>DIYJ01000010.1 GCA_002428995.1 Flavobacteriales bacterium UBA6057
GCCGGATCACAAGTCGGATTCCCTACTGTACCTGTAGTATCCTGTGTGACTTGTACCGGAGTTTCTCCCATCTGTGCCAGCCAGGCAGCTAGTACTGCTGGAGCTGGATCACAGGTCGGATTCCCAACTGTGCCTGTGGTATCCTGCGTAACCTGTACAGGTGTTTCACCTATTTGTGCGAGTCAGGCTAACGTTACCAATCAGGTCACGCCTCCTCCTACCATATTGCCACCACAGTGTACACCACCAACACTGCTGCCGCAATGTGCACCTCCCACAGTTCCACCACAGTGCTTGCCACCAACACTTCCACCGCAATGTCTACCACCGACTTTGCCGCCACAGTGTTTACCACCAACGCTGCCACCGCAATGCATGCCTCCTACGGCTAATTGCACTGGAATCCCCATCATCTGCTAATCGATGAGATGAATTGAAGGCTGTCTGCAAATCCTGCAGGCGGCCTTCTTAATCCATGCACTCATGAGCAAAACCAATACTTACAAGCGCCTCGAAGGCGAGCATGTGCTGAAATACCTCAGCAAGCGGAAATTGATTGACATGACGGAAGTTGTGTCCAGTCAGTATGCGGTGAAGCCGCTGAGCACGCGGAACAATGTCCTCAAGATCGAATCGGGCCCGGGTAAATCTCTTTTCATCAAGCAGCTGGGTAATGACGATGTTTCATCCTCGCTCTTTCACAGAGAAACCGGAGTACACCGGTTCTTTCATGAAAATCAGAAGGCATTTTTCGGGGCATCCGTTCCTTCTCTCGTGCATGTGGATGAGGAGCAGAACATGATGATCACCGAGTGGGTGGATGGAACCAGCAACCTCCACGATTACTACATGTCGGGTCAGCATTTTGATCCTGAATTGGCACACAGTCAAGCGGCTGTTTTGGCAGCATATCATGCGCCTGCAAGCGAACTTGAGAGTATTGCGTTGCCGCAACTGCTTCCTTGGGTATTGCAACTGGATAAGCACGAAGCGCATCAGTTTTTCCCGGATAGTCCAAACAGCGCCACAGTGATTGGAATTGTGAAGGAGGATCGGTTGCTGAGCGAAAGGCTGCTGCACCTCGCAAAACACTGGAAACAGACCCATCTCATACACGGTGACATGAAGTGGGTGAATTTGCTGGTGAAACCGGGAGATAAACCCTCTCACTACCTGGTGGACTGGGAACTGGCAGACTTGGGTGATCCCGTTTGGGACGTAGCCGGCCTGCTTCAATCCTACCTCTCTACCTGGCTCTTTGGTTTCGACAACAGCAACCCACATTCCATCACCCGAACTGAGCTGATGAAGCCCTACGACCTTTCAAAAATGCAGCCTTCGGCTATCGCCTTTCTGGAGGAATACCTGCGATTGAGGAGCATAGAGGGACAGGAGCGCTCCACCTTTCTGCTGAAGGTGATTGAATACACCGCTGCGCGCATTATCCAGACCTGCATTGAAGGAGTGAAATACAGCCAGCGGATCGAACCCAACAACATTCGTGGAATTCAGCTTGCTCACAACATGATGGCTGATCCGGATGAAGCCTTATTCACCTTGCTAAGCATAAAGCGATGACGCGTTTCAAAAACCAACAAGTGATTGCCGAACTCACCGGGATCACCCGGGATCTAAGCATTGTCAACTCAGGGTTCATTTTCAGGGAAAAGGAGCATCCATTTTCAGAACACACTCCACTGACCGTGCTGACCAATTTTCTGTATTCGAATTGCTATGCACTGAAGCTTTCGCATCAAAAGGGAGAAGGGCTTCCTGCGGAGTCTACGGACTCTGATGGCTTTCAGCAGGAACTCTCGACTCATAACTTCGGAAAGGAGCACATGGAACCGGGATGGACTGTGCAATCCACACATCAGAACGGATTTGCAGAAGTGGTGCGCGGGAATCAGTTACGTCAGGTGCCCGTGGCCCATCTCCGCGGAGCATCATCTTCCACACCAACTCATGAGCAAGGAACGGTAGCTGTGCTTTTTCCGCACGAGCAAAAGGCAGAGGGCCAGGGGTTTTATTATGCGTTCAGTAACCTCCCGGCCGACATGGAGCAAAACCTGTTGCGGGTGTATTGGAACCTCCGACCGGAAGGCGCGAAGGAGTTGCTTTCCTGGGTGACAAGCACGCTGAACAGCTACCGCATACCATTCGTATTCAAGTGCCTGAATCATGCTCATCTCTACGTAAGAAGAGATGCTGCGGTGCTTTACCTCGAGGAGCACAACAGTGAGCTTGTAAAGCTGCTTTTGCCGGATGCCATAAGGGCCGTTGATCCATACCTTGAAGATGATGTGCCGTTGTTTGCCCATCCGATGGCGAGGGGTGTGGGTTTGGCTGAAAGTCCCGGTCGGCATGGTAGCTTCGGAATGCATCGCATGCAGCTGGTCGCTGAGGTAATTCTGAAAGACCCAACCGTATTGGAATCATCGGAACGCTTCATTTCCGAGGTCGCAGAGGCATTTCTCCGACAGGGGCTCGACCCTGCCAAACCCTACTTGAACAAAGGCTCGCTCTACCTCACTCTCTAACAACCCAAGCACTGAACTTTATGAATACCAATGAAAACAACAAAAGCCTGTTCCTGGAAACCGCCTGGAACATCGGTTGCCAGTTGATGAACGAGGCCATTCGCCACGATGGTGCCTGCACCTGGCAAGGCTACTGGATTGAACCGTTGAATGGTAAGTATCAGCCCGTTATGCGGGCATTTGGACCTGACGTCTATTCCGGGACTTCGGGCATCGCCTTGTTTCTCAATGCGCTGTTTCAGGAGACAAAGGATCATCTGGTCTTTCGAACGCTGGAGGAAGCACTTTCGCAGGTGCGCTCGCTCATGCATCATCACCTGGATTTTGGTTACTACTCCGGAAAAGCAGGCATCGCTTCCGTTTTGTGCCAGGCAGGTCTTGACTGCGATCGTGACGATTGGTTCCGGGATGGCCTCAACCTGCTGCTGACCATTCCCAATGAACCGGTCAATGCTCATGATACGGATGTGATCAGCGGGGCCGCTGGTACCATTCCGGTGTTGCTCAATGCTTATCATCTCAGCAGGGAGCAAGCGCTGCTGGAAAAAGCTGTTTCGCTTGGAAGCTTTTTGTTGAAGCATGCCCAGGCTGATGGGGATGCGCTTTCCTGGGCTACCGTACCGGCCAAACGACATTTGACGGGCTTTTCTCATGGAGCTGCCGGGATTGCCCTCGCATTGCTGCAATTGGGGCTGGTGCTGAATGAAGACGCCTATCTGTTGGCAGCTCAAGCCGGATTCAGGTATGAGCGGCAGGTTTTTGATCCTGTACAGCAAAACTGGCCGGACTTCCGCGAAGATGTGCAACCGCAGGGGCAGCAGCAGACGGTATGTGGTATGGCATGGTGCCACGGTGCACCGGGCGTTGCCATATCACGTGCTAAAGCCAATGAACTCATTGCTGATGCTGAGTTGAAGGAAGAAGGAAAAGTGGCCTTGATCACGTCTGCCAAGAGTCTGTACGGCCAACTCACCGAGGGATTGGTGAATGCTAACTTCTCCCTCTGCCATGGAGCGGCAGGAAATGCAGACATCATCATGCGTGCCGGAGGCGAAGAGTACCGTTCGCTCGCTGAAGCAGTAGGTGTTGCAGGCATTCATATGTATGCCAAACAAGGGAAAAACTGGCCGGGAGGATTAAATGGCGGCCACAAAACACCCGGACTGATGATGGGAATGGCTGGCACGGGCTATTTCTATTTGCGCCTGTTCAACCCACAACGACATGCCACGGCCTTGCTTCCAGAAATCCATAGTGAAAGGATCAGGCAAGGAGAACAATACCGCCCTTCAGCGCAGAGTGCCTGGAGTGCGGAGAGCCAGGGAGTGGCCATTACTTGAATGACCCCGACCATCGTGAGTGAAGGCGCTTGGGTGGGTGAACGGTCCCAAGTCTGAGATACGCTGCTAACACATCGATTGCTAACATTTTGAAATGTTACTTGAATGAATGTTAGCATTGGTTTTTGCTGGAGGAGCAGGTGAGTCGTGCTATCCCAAGAGTTGAAGTCACGCAGGTCTCAAATGAAAAGAGGAGGCCTCACACGGTCAGCGTGAAACCCCCTCTTGCTGATTGATTTTATCAGTGCAGTACAATGCGCGTGCTCACGCTGGAATCCATGGTCAGTTGGTACACTCCCTTTGGAAGCGAGCTTACATCCAGTGTGTTGGATTGCAGCGTACCCTGGCTTACCACTTGCCCCTGCAGATTGTACACCGCGAAGGTCTTGTTGTTCCACTCTGGGTTCACGTGCATGATGCCATTGCTGGGATTAGGGTAGACCAACAGATCAGTTGCATCTGACTCCACTTCTGTGAACGCTTCAGAAGTTTTGTAGGCTTGGATGTTCTCATAAGTCTTGAACAACTGGCCGATTCGGTAATCCTTATAAGTGATCATAGACTCGTAACCAACCACCACCGGGCTGGAAGTGAGACATGGGTATCCCTGTGGCCCAAGAAGAGCAGTGCTTCCTGGAAACTGTGCATCGTTTACTTCGTAGATGGTGTTCACTGGAACATGCCCAGAGCTTGAGTAAGTGCAGTGACGGTAAAGTACATCTACAGTAGCCGTATGCTGAGGAAAGGTTGGTGTGAAGGGTGTGTGGTCCTGATGCCATGCAACACCAATGCCTTCAATGCCGGCAGCGATATCTGGATAGGTGATGGCTGTCGCAGGATCTAGTTTAGGGCTTACATTGAGGATGGACGAGTGAATGCTGCTTCCGTTCCAGCGATCGTAGCATATCACGCTGTGGGAGGTTGCTGTTTCTCTCAGGTTAGCCGCTACAGCCCACCGGTCTTCATCTGCCATGAAAGTGCTGGCGGTGATGTCAGCAGAGATGGCTGTGATTGCTGGTTTCAGCAGTCTGGCACCCTGACTTGGAAGTAGCCCAAGCTGGCGATCAAAAGAACCGTTCGTCTGGTTGTTGTTCAGTTCTTTCCACTGAATTCCGATGACGTTAAGGCCATCGTCCATGCCATTGGGAGCGGTGTAGCCAAAAGTGAAGTATACCCATGGGTTGTTGCCTGGAGCATCTCCTATGGCTACATCATGACCACGCAGTGCGTTGTTCGTGCCTACTGTTGTTGCATTGAACACCTGAGCGGCATTGAATCCATTGGGATAGGTTTTTGTAAAGCCCGCAATGTTACCTACGGTGGCGAATACTTCGCGCGTTGGAGTTCCAGGGCGGGAGCTCCAGGCACACACTACGTTTCCAGACTTGTTCATTGCAAGACGTGGCTGTCCGTAGGTGTAATTCTGTCCTGCAGGACTCTGGCTGATCTGGGTCGGGCCAAAGACGTGGTTGTATTGGCTGATGCCGTCCCAAAACCACGACTCCCAATAAATCTGACCATTGCCCCGAAATACGATGAGGATTACAGCACCTCCGTCACCTACTAAAATATCCGGCTCGAAAAAGGAGGTTTGCCCTAAAGAGACCCCTTGCGGCTGAAAGGTTCCTGTGGTTCCAAAGCGATCCCAATAGACTCTCTTTACATCCCAGTCTATGGCAGCTTCAGCGCGCTGGGTACCATCCGTCCAATAATGACTTCGATGACCGATAGGAGCTCCGAGGGTGACCGTTGTGCCTGTTGAGGGTGCTGCCGGCCCAAATGTTTGATCCGCAGATGTGCTTGGTGATATTGAAACCTGTGCATGGGTGAGCAAGGGAATCAGGAATAGACTTAAAATGATTTTTTTCATGTGTTCTGTTGTTTGAGAATGAATTTTCAGCGAATCTATTGGGCTCCTGATGGATCAATCTTCACCTAGTTAACCATCTGTTTTTAAATGATTTGTCTTCGTTTTTGTGGTGTTGGTGTGCTTCCCTGAAACTGTACAACCTGCTTTGCAAATCCACGTGAATTCCGGGGTCAGTTGTAAGTCATGGCGTTAGCCCATCGATGGCTTTCAGGCCAGGTTAAAGCAGTGTAGAAAGGATCAGACTTGGATTCATCCGCACCGGATTTTTCATTGGCCGTTTCATGCAAGAAATCGCACGTTTCATTGGTCCATTTTCCGCCTTTATGAAACGGAGCTTGAGGTGGTTCGCAGGTGCTTTTACGTTTGGGCGCATCACGCTTTTTGATCAAAACAACTCGCAAATGAGCAACCAACTATTCAATGCTGCGCTGGTCTCCGAAGTCATGAGACGACACCTCGAAGGAGAAGACATAAAGAGCCTGAGCGCAGCTTATCAATTGGCTCCATCTACCATTTATCGCTGGAAACAGAAGTATGCTGGGATGAACGAAAAACAGATTCAATACCTGCGCAGACTGGAGGATGAAAACCAGCGATTGCAAAGCCACTCTACTCAACTCGACAGAGAGCATCGTGCGTTGACAGATGCATTAAAAAAAAAGCTCTGAAGTCACGGGTGAAAAAGACCTTGGTCGACTACCTCGTAAAACACTGGAAGCTCAGTGTGAACAGGAGTTGTGAATTGGTGGAGCTTCATCGATCTACCTTCTATCAGCCTCCGCAATCGGATGAAGATCAGGCGCTCCGAAGCAGGCTGAACGAGTTGGCGCAAGACCATCCCTACTGGGGTTTTTGGAAGATGTTTTACCGCTTGAGACAAGAAGGAGTAGGAGCCAATCACAAGCGCGTTCACCGGATTTATTGTGAGCTTGGACTGAACAGGCGAGCGCAGGCAAGGAGCAGATGTCGCTGGGTGGCTACAGCTTCTCCTGTTGAACTCTACAATGGTGAGAAACCGCTGGTACTGTTCATCTGGGACGCCAGGCACAAAAAGCTCACATTGCTCCAGTGGGAAATCATTTCGCAACGCGGTGGCACATCACTGATCAGGCAGCTGAATCAACTTCTGGATTCCCGCGAACGACCCGATTCCCTTTGCTTGCTCAATGGACCAATCTCCAGCGCTCTGGAAACTTGGGCATCGGAGCAATACCTGCCGCTGACCAGGTCCGTGCCACGCGCACTGAAGCGAATTGTTACCACCTGGCAGAATCGTTTTCAGGAGGAAGTTCTCGACTACTGGGAAATTGTTTCTCTGCCTCAACTGAAACGGCTTACAGGGCAATGGCTGAACGACCAACCGGAAGAGGCTCTCATTTCTGATCACGGTTGACGCGCTATTACCTGGTTCATGTTCCAGATAAAGGGTTTTCAGTCTTGCCCGGCAAAAGTCTCGTAGAACGAATGGTAGGTGATTCGGTAGGTAGGGCCGATGGGAATCACCGTGTTTCCAATCGTCACTTCTGATGGACTTGCGGAAGTCACCCTTTGCATGTTCACGATGTAGCTTCGATGGACTCGCATAAAATCCGGGGCATCTGTCAATTGTTGTTCGATCGACTTAAGTGGAGTCAAGATGAGGTGCTTCGCTTGTTCTGTTACGATGGCGCTGTAGTTGGCTTCTGCCTTGATCCAAAGAATCTCGTGCTTCGGCACCTTGATGACTTCACCGCTGGACTTCACAATCAGAGGCGGTAAGTTCGGGGGAAGGGCATCGCGCTGCACGGTTTCACCGATTGGCGTTGTGGGCTCATTTTTTCGCCTGTTTTTGGAGCGAATCACGAACCATCCCATGGCCAGAGCCAGCACCGAGAAGCCGGCAATTCCAGCGATCCAGGCAAACAGACCACCAGCGTCAGCATCGATGCGGAATGACAGCGATTGCTCATCAGACCAATCAGAGACATTGCTGCGAACGGAGGCTCGAAGCACGTGCATTCCCGCTTCCAGATCTGAAAGATTTAGCGTGCTTTCTGCAGTTTCCTTCCAGGGGCCATCGTCCAGTGAGAATCGGTAATGGAGGTTTTGATCGGCCAATGACACCACTTCCAGTTGGAAGGTCGCGCCCTGATTTGGGCCAGCCTTGGCGCTCATCCCATTTATTCTTGACACGCGGATCAATCGTGGAGGAGCGCGATTCAAGACCAGATGGTTGGTGTCTACAATGGAGATTCCTTTGGCGCTGGCGATGTAAATCTTGTCTTCAAAGAAGTCAACATCGTGAATGGCATCTGATAGCAGACCGCTGCTTTCATTCAGATACTGCCACTGCCAGTCTGCGTAGTTGGCGTTCGGGTTTTTGATGCGGTACAAACCCGAGCGATCCGTCATCCAGATGCTTCCGTTTGGACCCTTGATCAGTCGTTGTACATCCGAAGGATAGGGCCCTTCTTGTGCGTTCCAGCTTTTGACCAGGCGATCAGAATCAAACAGGAAAACACCCCATCCGTTGGTCGCAATGAGCACGAGATCGTCACCCAGGGCAAGGATCCCGGAAATCTGCATGCTTTCCAGCTCCGGAAGCACCGGGTCTATTGACCCACGGACAAAATCGGCCTTGAATACGCCTGTGGAAGTGCCACACAGAAAGCGCTTATTTCCCAGAGCGCAGATGGTCCTCACCGGGAATTGCGACCGAAGAATCTGTTGCGGGCTGTTTTTCGCAGCGCTTGTGGTATGGGGTACAACATCGGAAATTCCAATGTTGCTTCCGACCCAGTAGGAGTGGTCGTTCGAGCGGTAAATGGTGTTGAGCGAGGTGGTCCAGTTTCTCTTCGGGTCAAATCCGGGCCGTCCGTTTTGATCAAACACCTTCTTGTCTACCAGAAACAGAGGATGGCCATTAAAATCAATCACTTCCTTCACTGGCGCTTGCTGCCTTTGACCACGGTCGTCAGGAATGAAGGTGTTCTCAACCACCTCTTCCCCCTGAATGATGCCGACCCTTCCGTTCTTCATACCGAACCAAACACTGTCGCCCAGGGTGCAAATGCTGTATACCTGCCCTGCCTCCAGATGCTCCGAGGTGAAGTGCTTCATGCCACGTGATTGCGCATGAAAAATTCCCTGACCGGCTGTGGTAATCCAATAACCACCCTCCGTGTCAGTGCAGGTGGAGGAAATGCTCCGTCCTTCAAGGATGAGTGCGGAAAGCTCATGCGAACCTTTATCCATGTACCTGAGTCCGTTGGAAGTGCCAATGGCGATTTCATGTTCTTCCGCTCCGGATGAAATTGACTGAATCTTTTCTCCCGCTGGTAGCTCCTGCATCTTCACCAATCGTTGCTTAGGGTCAATGATGTAAAGGCTGTTTTGAATGCCGATGTAGGAATAACCGTCATCCATTCTCCATCGGCAAGTCCCTTCTGGTGGAGCGGGAATGCTCAAGGGTGTAAGCTCCTTTCGGATGATATCGTAGATGCCCAGTGGCCTCACTCCTGCGTAGACTCGGTTGTGCTGAGACCAGAGCTGAAATACCCGTTGTCCTTTTGGTAAGACTGTTTGACTCACCTCGCCCTGAGGTGAAATGCGATGCAGCACACCGTTCACAGATCCCAGCCACACAGAGCCATCCTCTGTTTCGCAGAAGGATGTAAAATGACTGGTTGATTCTACCTGACTTAGCGCTGCATGATTTTGAGGATTGTGAAATACTCCGTCCTCGTAAAAACCCGGAACACCGTTGTAAGTCAGAAACCACACCCTTCCCCGGGAATCGGCATGGACCTTTAGTACCTCATTATCGGTCAGCCCATCCTCGATGGTAAATGTGGTAAACGACCGGCCATCAAACCTTGAAACCCCATTGTCTGTGCCAATCCAGATGTAGCCATCATTGTCCTGGGTCACAGAATACACAGTGTTGCTCGCCAGACCGTTATCCGCAGTGTAGTGGCCGTTGAAAATGGTGGGCGGTGTTCCCTGCCAAAAGGTCAAAAGGATCAACAGTGAAATACCAGCGCGCACGACAGATTCAGCCTGCCTCGCGAGCAAATCTACCATGAGTCTGGCGCGACTTTTTTGTGACTTTGAAGGTCTCAAGGAGGATGCATAAATACGTAAGCGGGCGCAAAACTGGAAGATGGTTTCACGCCAACATTGCTTTGGTAACCGGACTTAAAACAACCTACACAGTACTGATTTTGATCCTCACGTGTTTCGATGGTTTGGACGGAATGCTAAAAGCCCCATTCACACTCCCGTGTAGGGGAGGGAATGAGGCTTTCAAATCACCCCACTTATGGCCTCAGGGCCACAGATTGTGGTGACCCAATGTTAATGCTGTACCATGAGTTTCACCACTTGGTGACCTGCCGGTGTTGGCATCTTAAGGAAGTAGATTCCGTTGGGTTGAGCCGATAGATTGACCTGAAATCTTCCGTCTCCTGCGCCCTCGGGCTGTAGTTGCTGTACAACTCTTCCAACCGTGTTTGTGATGATGACAGGGGATGAACCAATCATCTCCGGATCAAACTCAACGGTGAAAATGTCTCTGGATGGATTCGGGTAAACCAGGATCGAGGTTGCTCTGGTTTCATCGTTTAGAACCACTTCCTCCTTCTGAAAGTTGGCCGAGGTTCCCAGGTCCTCCAATCGGGCAATGAAAAAGTCCTGGTTGCTCGGATTGGAATTCAATACATCAGAACCGAATATGATTTGATCGTAAAACCCACCCGCGAGGTAGGTGAAGCCGTTGTGGTCTGAGGTGATGCTCACGGCCGGGGGATGTGTTGCCTGATCGTAGCTGTAAAAGCCACTGAAGGTGTGTTCCACCCATTGTTCCGCTCCGAGGGCTGAATATTTCGCCACAAAGTAGTCCAGAGCCTGGGTCCCGCCCGCTGAAACCAGAGGACCGATACCGCCAAAAAAGGCTTCCTCATTAAAACTACCCGCCAGATAGATGTTGTTGAGCTGATCAGTAGTGACGTTCCAACCCGAATTGGCTCCCGAGTTGACAGTGGTGGCGCCCGCAGTTTTGGCCCATAACTCGGTTCCTGTATTGCTGTACTTCATTAGGGAAATGTTGGAGTAGTTCCCCTGAAGGTTTGGGTAAGTTGTCCCGCTAAAGGTAAAAGGCTGCGAGAACCTTCCTGTTACAATCACATCATCATTCGCATCTACCGAGATGCCACCTGGAATGACCGTTTTGCTGCTTACCCATGTTCCAATTCCCGAAGCATTCAGCTGTCCAACAAAGCCTCTGTGTCCCTGATTAATGAAGGTGGATAAGCCACCCAGGTTGAGCGTGCCGTTCCCTGATCCAGCCCATGCAGCAATCAGAATGTTGCCATTTCCATCGATGTCGATGCACGTGGCCCTGCTCGAAAAACTTCCGGGATCACTGACCGTCCATTGAGCAACTCCGTTGGTCAATGCATGCTGTCGTACGAAGTAGGAGGTACTACTGCCGACTAAACCGGTCAAAGTCGTGCTGTATCCTGTGGTGTAAACCCATCCCGAAGATGCATCCACGGCAATGTCAAGACCTTCACATGGATAAATGTTGTTGGCGCCATAAGGTGTAATCCATTCGCAAACGCCAGCAGGCGAAAACCGAGCGGCAAAGGAGGTGTAGAGGCCTGGAACCATTTGTGTGATTGTGCCCAGGGTGATGCTGGCCGAGAATGTTCCTGACACGTAAACATTTCCCTGGTTGTCAATGTCAATGCCTGTTCCTTGAGATCCCGGAGTCAGTGGGTTGGCCGCTTGATCTGTGGTGACCCACTCCAGGCCACAATCGGTGAATTTGGCCACGAAGAAAGAGGGTGTCAAGGTTGCTGCACTGCTTGTGTACCCCAAGAATTCCAGTGTTCCCAGATAGTATCCGGTTACGAAGTAGTTCCCGTTCATATCCGTCACGATGTCGGCCACATATTCCTCATCGTTTCCGATCGATTGTTTGGGCCAATCGCCTGAAGGAGGACATGTCAGGGTCACCATTGCGATAGCGGTGCACCCTTCAGGACTGATCACCTGGGCATAAACAACCGAGGCCGCATTTCCCGGATAGCTCGTGATATTGGAAATCGGAATGGTAAGAGCCGCATCTTCAAACCAGTTGATCGTATGTCCCGGGGAAGCTACCATCACCTGCGCGTTTGCCAGGTTGTAGACACCACCGCTGATGGCCAGCGTGATGTTGTTGACGACAGGAGGCGCAATGGTGTTCAACGTGACCTCGGCCTGACCAAAGCAGTTGTCCGGAGTGCGGATGTATACATATACCATCCCTCCGTCTGCATCGGAATGAGCGAAGGGATTGTTGACAGGTCGCGTGAGGTGCGGGTCTTGATACCATTGAAATTGATAGCCACTGCCCAGGATGTTGCTCAGTGAGGCTTCAAGGTTGAAATCGGCCTTGCCATCGTTGTCATCGTCACAAGCTTCAATGATGAAATTGCCCAGGCAAAAATCAGAGCATGGAACTATGTGCAAGGTCGCCTCGTTCAGCACAATTTGCTCTTCTGGATGAGTAATGTTCCGTCCTTCATTGTGAATGCTCGCGGCCCCGGGGCGGAAGGATCGGTCTATGGTTGTGTTGTCGAGAATAACGCAGCCTGTCTTCAAATCTTCATCCAACTTGAGAAGGTGAAGAGCGGAGCGATTATTCGGGTCAGAAGGCTCCGTTGCCATTACCTGCATGTATCCACCGTTGGGGCTGGTGCAGATACTCTTGGGGAAGTAATAGGATCGCGACAAGCTGAACAACGGGAAGTTGGGTCCGGTAGCCGGAAGCAGCAGCGGAGTGATCGGATACAAGCGCATCTTGATGTCCAGCTGGTTTGAGAGCGGATCTACCAATATTGGCCAGTTTGCTTTGCTCATTTTCTGAGCTGTTGGCACAGTGTCTCTAAATGCTAATCCTGTGACAATGATGTCTGCATATCCATTGGAATGAATCATGTTGTGCCCCAGTAGGTTTCCTATGGAGCTGCTCAATAAGTTCGATTCCTGGAAGGAAGTTATACTTCCTGTGGCCGGGTCGATTTTGACAATCACCTGACCATGGGTTAACCAGGTGAAGGCCAATTGATAGATGAGGTTCTCCTGCGCATCATAGATCACATCGGTCGAGATTTCCCGACTGTGATGCTGTGTCCGCCACGTGTTATGCGTGAAGGGGACGATGTCCCGCTGACTGCCGTTGTCTTCGATGATGACGGAAGCTATTCCCTGGTGCATAAGGAAGGATCGTTTGCTTCTGCTTCCTCCCAGGAAGTAGGCAGCCCGGAAGCTGGAAGGGTTTCCCGGTGTGTCATAGGCAGTGATTTCCACAACGGAATTGCCAAAATCGTGATCAGAAATATCCCCCGACTGGCTGTAATCCACTTCCTCGATCCATTCTACACCGTAGTCGCGTCTCAACTTGATCAGGACCAGTTTTGTGCTCTCGGTGGGAGAAAATCCACCTTCAGAGACAGCACCTGCAATGGCAAATCCTCCATCGCTGGTGTTGATGATCTCCGTGCCGATGGCATTCACCAGATCGCGTCCGTTCAGGTCTGTGGTCTTTACCGGGATGCGTATCGGGTTGTTGGGGGAGCTGCCCAGCGAACAGTAATTCCCCATGTCCTGAATTTCGAGCAGGAGCACCTCCAGTTCACCCGTTCTGGTTTGATAGTAGCCCGTGATCAGGTAGTGGTCTCTGATATTGTCATTTTGGATGATGTCACACGACCTCACCATCTCTC
Organism: Flavobacteriales bacterium UBA6057; assembly: GCA_002428995.1. Lineage (GTDB taxonomy): Bacteria > Bacteroidota > Bacteroidia > Flavobacteriales_G > Salibacteraceae > UBA6057. The sequence goes on from DIYJ01000010.1 coordinate 13,502, forward strand.
CATCTGTATTCTGGTAAATGTGTTGCCAGATGATTTCTCCCAGCGCGTCTACTTTGAAGATCACAATCTCTTTCTCAACCGTGCTGATGTGGTTCGTGCCTGAGATGATGTAGAAACCATCGTTCTGATCCACTGGAACAATGGAGAGGTCGCTCAGGCCCATGCTTTCAAAGTCAAATGCTTTGATGAATTTGAATGGAGATGCCGAACAGTCTTCAATGACCAAATGGGTAGGATGAGTCCATGAAAAGGTGTGGAGCGAAGAGCCGTCCAGGTAGGTCGCTTCCAATGCCACACTGTACATTCCCGGAACGTAGTTCGTCCCCGCAGTTATAGTGGTGCTGATGTCTGTATTTCCGTTATGGGAGATGATTTGTGGGACAATCTGGTTATTGATTTCTGTGATGGTGAATTCCCAGGATACGATGCTGGCATTGGCTGGAAGCAGTGAGGTGGTCATGCCCGCCAGTTCAACAGCTCCGCCCAGGCATATCTGAAAGGTGTTGATCTCAAACTCAGCGGTGAAAAGCGGTGGGTTGTTAGGAATGCATCCTGATTGTTGAATCCCGGTCTTGATCCGGTTCAGCTCAGAGTACCACTCACTGCGAAGCTGTTGAATAGAGGTGTTCAGTCGGATGATTTGCTCCGGTGTAAAGGGATCCACTCCGCTCACCGTGATTTTGTGTGCATCACAGGAGTAGTCCATGTGATTGTTGAAGTAGATTATGTCCACACCGTTGCAGGAAAGAGCTGGTGGGCTGAAACACGAACCCGCTGAAGCCTGTGGTGGAGTATCGCTGATATAATCACCCTGCAGGCTTTGGTAGGTGGAAAGGCAAGCTTCATCATCAGCAAATGTGTGGAGCAGTGAGAGCCAGTGACCGACCTCGTGCACCAAGACTTTCCCTTGTTCGGCTCCCGAGGCCAGAAAACCAGCAGGCGTGGTGTTCCCCGCGTTGCTCACGTCTCCGGCAGTCGAAGCAGCGATCACCACATCGTCAAAAGGAAAACCGCTGCCCAGGGTGGAAATTCCTTCAATGGGGTTACCTAAGGGATCAAGAACGCCATCTACGATGTAGATGTCCAGCGTCTTGTTTTCTCCCGTCACATTGAACGGAAGCAATGCATCCATAGCCGCCACCTGTGTGGTATTGGTCACATCATAGGTGCTGAGAGATGTACTTGCATGGTAAGTCACTCCCACAGATTCGAAGGGCGGATTGACTCCATCCGAAAGTTGTTGCCAACTTCCGGGCACTCCAGCAACACCTTCGTAAGATGGTGGAGCGTTTTGCGCCAGGCAGAAACGGATGTCTGAATTGGCAAACTCTGTATTCAGTCGCTCCAGTTGTGCGTCAATCCGATCCCAGGTGCCATTGGTGATGTCATGGTATTGGGAGTAGATTTCATATTCCGGAGGAAGACTCGTGGAAAGATTACTGGAGTCGGTAATCACATGAAAGACCACCGGGATGTAAAAGATACCTCCAAAGGTTGAACGAGCAGCGGTTTGCTGGAACTGTTCAATTTCTTCGTGGAGTTGGCGATAGTGTTCCTCGAAGCCGTGCTCATTTTCAATGCGCCACTCGATCAGTTGATCAAAACCGCATCGATGAGGAATGGTGGATTGAGCATGTGCGAAGAGGACCGTGAAAAGGGCTGAGGCGTAAAGCAAGGCATGCGAGAGCATTTTCATAAACGGGAAAGCTTTAGGAATGAAGGGAATGGGTTGAATGCATCATTTCGTCCATTTGATGCGCGGCAATTCTATGCGATATGCTTTGCCTTCTTGCCCTGAAACCGTAGCTTATGGATGAAAGTGACTCAATACTTGATGAATTTTTTTCGTCCATTCATTCATCAAGTGATCATGCTTTCATAATTCAGGATAAGTCAAAAAGCAGTAAGGTGAAATGAGGTGTAGGATCGGGTCTTGAGCGTGTCCGGGGATTCGGATGTTAGCACATTTAACCGGCAAGATGATCTCAAGCCAACACATTGGAAATGCTCAGTTCTATTTTTTGTGTCTCAACGACAGAGAGGCGCGAGTGGCTGCTTTCTAGGTGCCCAGTTCAGAGCTTTATAAGTCTGCAGTGAGCGTTTCCGGATTTGACAAAGTAGCTTCCCGAAGCCAATCCTGACAGGTTTAGCGTTAAATCGTGTTGGTTTTTACTGTCAACTTCCATGACCACGTTCCCCAGCATATCAACAATATATATTGCGTTCGAGGAAAGACCGCTCATTGTGACGAATCCCGAAGTTGGATTAGGGTATATGATTATTGAGCCTTGTTTTGGAATTCGTGGGGCAAAACTCAGCATTGGTGAGAATGAATAGCATGTGCTTGTGTCTGTGCAGAGTCCTGTAGATACCTGGATTTGATAGTTTCCAGCCTGGGTTGTGTCAATGATCAGAAATGAGTCCGTTGCTCCGGTTATTGGAACTATCATAGAGTCACAGGTGAACCATTGGAAGATCAATCCGTCACCAGCGCTGAATAGAGTGTCATCCGTTATGCCTATTGCAGCGTTAACATGGACAACCGAGAATGAACGCTCAATGATACTATCACATCCTTGTACAGAAATGAAAGAGTCGATAAGTACTGTGTCCTGGAAATAGCTCATGCCATCAAGCACAAAGGAATCACAGACGGATGTGTCATGACGAGCGATGGTATTGCTGAGATGCAGATCTAAGAACACGGTGCTGTCGCATCCATACTGATTGTTGAATACTCTGGTGTAGTTCCCTGGTTGCGTGATCAGTGAATCACCAAAAAGATAGGTGTCGCAGGCGGTGGCGGATAAGGAGTCTTCCTGATTACCAATAATCAGGTGAAGTTCTATGATGCTATCGCACCCGGCCAGGTTGATCAACGTATCGAAGTAGACACCGCTTTGTTTGATTGTAGAACCGCCAAACAGGATAGAATCACAGGCTGTGACGTTCATGACTTCGGTACTCTCCTCATTTATGGTAAGCGTTATCTCGTGCAGGGAGCCGCAGCCGGCACTTGTGAGGATCGTATCATAGTAAACACCACTTTGAGTTATGGAGTCGTTTCCAATCACATAGGCTCCGCAAACCTCTACTGAGTCTTGTTGGTAAGAGATGGGGCATTGGTTGAGCTTTAATACAAAGCCATCGCTGCCGAAAAAGGTCGAGGTTCCAATTTGCATCCCCAACTGTGGGTCGAAGTCAATGGTTCCCTGGTACTGACCAGTTAAGTAAATCTGCCCTGAATCACCGAGGCTGGCACCCCATGCATTGGAGTACCCAGATGCAAGAAGACTGTAAGCCCAGAGGTAGTTACCAGTCTTATCCAGCTTTAGAATAAAAGGATCAGGAATGCCTCCTGCGGAAATGTAGCTTTGACTTGCAGTATCAGGGTCAAAATCTACCGCGCCCTTAAATCCCCCCGCCAGATATACATTGCCAATGAGATCCAGCATAAGTTCATTGGGTGTACTCTCAACGGTCACAATACCCTTCGCATATTGCAGGGATCCTGCCGAATCGAGCTTCTGAATGAAAAAGCCGTTGAATCCGGCAGCGTTTGGTAATTGAAATACAGATGAGCTGGGGTCGAAGTCTTCCAAACCATCATAAATGCCCGTTGTGTAGATGTTTCCTGAAAGGTCGATGGCCACATCATACGCAGAAAGAAAATTGTTTTCTGAATCAATGTCCCTAACCCATTGGAAAGTGCCGGCCGTATCAAACTTCACCTGGTAGATGTTGGTGTGAATCCATGAGTCTTTCCATGCAGAGCCCGAACCAGGTAAGAAATCTACCTGCCCCTTGAAATTGCCGGTTGCAACCACGTATCCATTTGGGTCAACGGCTATCGCTTTGCCGTAGTCATGATTACCTACGCCAAAACGATAGGCAAACCTGAAGTCACCTTCTGACGATAGTTTTAAAATAAAGCTGTCGAAGCTGTTGCTGGTCGAGGTTCGCCATTGAGTATTTACAGGGTGTGGATCGAAATCCACAACACCCTTGAAATGGCCGGTGATGTAAACATTGCCATTTTGATCAACATCCAGGTCTGCTGAGTGCTGATCCAGGGTGCTACCAAACGATCTGTTCCATACCAGGTTACCATCCAGGGTCCACTTCGCCACGAAGAAGTCATAAGCTCCTGCGTTGGTATCCATTAAGACAGTCGAAGTGTCCGGGTCAAAATCGGCAATACCTCCGTAATCTCCTGTGATGTAGATGTATTGATTATCGCATATGATGGTATGCGGCACATCAATGCCGGTGGTTGAAATATGCTTGGCCCATAAGAAGTTTCCTGCTGAATCGTGCTTCAGAACATATGCATCGGGGTAAGAACTGATGGTGTTGTTGGAGACCAAGACAGATGCCGAGTTTGGGTCTGGATCAAAATCAACCGCGCCCGTAAAAAAGCCAAATGAATAAACGTTCCCCAGGCTGTCGGAGGTGATGGATTGACCAACTTCCGAGTGGTTCGCGATTCCAAAGGATTGAGCCCATTCAAAGGATTGAGCAACTGTGTGACTCAGATAGCAGAATAGGGCGAATGTGGAGGCCAGCCTCCTGGCTGGTTTAAATAGTCTCTTGTGCTTATGCATATTCTCAGTCCAGTTTTTCGCAGCATTTCCAAAGCCTTCATTTACCCAAGTACCTGTTGTTCACTGTATTCGCCATCACTGAGTCAAAGGATTTAAGGTGGATCTTCTTCATTTTCAGAGGGGGCTCATTTTTGCCAAACTCGCTGATGTTTACACCGCCATGGGTGACCTGCGAATAAATCTTTCCTGATTCGCAGTCTACAACGACCCAATCATAGGCCGAGTGCTGCTCAGACCAGATGAGCAGTGGATAAGCGTATCCGTTCTTTTGGGACAGTATAGCGGCTCTTACATCTGCGTAGTTCACTTGCTCTGTCGGAAAGCTATAGCCCTTGGTTTCTGAGGGATCGAAGTCCATAAAATCGGGTGATAAGAGAAGTGTTTTCTTTTCCAGCTCGAGCATTGCCTGCTTTGGTTTGTAAAACTCTCGTGGAGCTATTTTGCCTACAGCAGCATTGTAGAGCCGCGAAAACTGAAGAGCTGCAAATACATAATCTTCTGGTCGGAGGAAATAGTGTGCGAAGCAAACCTGGGTGACCAATTCGCTTGTTTTGGTCTCGTCACCTGGAATGGAAAGGGTCAGATCATAGTGCTTCTGAGAGGCGATGACCCGGTTGTATTTGATGCCATTTGGATCGGCAACAGTTGTGCGTTTCCCATCAAAATCCCTGTACCTGTTAACACTCATCAGCTCAAATGTGCCAAGCTCATGAGTGAGTAAGGCATACATTTCCTTACCTGAATCTAGAGCCTCGCCAATCTCATTCCTTGTTGCGAATCGAACCTCTTTGCCTACGGAAAGCCTCGGAATGAAATACTCCTTTATTTGTTGGTTTCTCAGGCGTTCATCTTCCGTGTTTTCATCAAAGAGCTCTACCAGAACGATCCTGTTCTGAAGTTCCTCAGCGACCTCGGCTTTGATGTATTTGATTTGGGAGCGACAAGGGATGTAGAGAATGATTGAGGTCAATATTAACAGGCAAGCTTTCATGCATGATGTTTTTATGATCGCTAAGTTATATGCGGCTTACAGGTGAATTTTGTTCGACCTACGAGCGACTCAAATCACCCTGCGAATGACCTGATGAGTTTATGAGCAACGGAAACCTTCTGGAGGGATGAATCCCAGCGTGAAAAGCTCTGACAACCTCGTTAACTTCGTCTGGAATGCGCTTGTCGAACCATATGTCGAAGTTGTTTCAGATAGCTCTTTTGATCGGGCTATTGGTGGCTCCTTTGAGCACCGTATCTCAGACTGTTATCCAAGCTCCATATTTGAAGAAGCAGTTTGCAAACACTCATCCTATTCCTCATTCGACAGAGATCACAGACATTGCTGAGGACGAGAACCTGAACAAGTGGATATGCACGCTGAACGGCCTGTACAAGTTTGACGGGGAACAGCTTTCAGAGTATGATGGTAGCTACCCTGTTGGTCGTGAGTTTATCCTCATGGATCGATGCTCGGATGACAATCTTTGGTTCCTCTCCTTCAGTCAAGGGCTTTGCAAACTTGATCAAGACACGCTGGTTGCGTACCCATTTAACCACCTGCTGAAACGTTTTTCTGCCACAGGAAGAGTTGTCCAGTTTGATGCGGATGCTGAGGGTAACCTATACTTCGGGGTACGGGGGCGCGGAGTCTTCAGAATTGATCATACCGGCAGATTGGATACTCTGTTTGCGCCAAAGGCGGGGCAATGCGGTGTGTTTATTGCGCGGTTGCCAACAGGCAAACGCATCAATTTCGCTTCCAACCTGGGAAAATTTATGTGTGAGGGTGACAACCAGCTTTATATTCTAGACGATACCTATACTGCTTCGAAGTCGTATCCCTTGGAACGTAACCTCTTGTCCCAACATCTTTCAACGCTTGTTGATGTTGAGTATCGCGATTCCATCTATTTCATCGCTCTTGATGAACCCTTCATTTATCGTGTGGAAGGGGATGAAATATCGATCATTGATTGTGGAGTTGATGTTCGCGAACTCGAGTTCGACCGAAGTGCTAATCTCTGGTGTGGTGGTGAAGGTGGCCTTTACCGGATCGCAAACAGTCAACTCCAATTGACTAACCCCACGTTAGAACCCAGTGTAAGAAGTGGAGTGGCGCTCTTCCGTTGTGAGGATGCCTTTCGCAAAATTTGGTATGTCGACAAAAGCTCTAACCTTCATTGGCTTGAGGTAAGGGTTTTTGAAATTACCGTGCCTCAGGAATCGCTTGGCCCCAGGTCTCAACCGATCCACATTGAAAGGCTTACAGATTCCAGCATGTTGATAGCCAGCGGGCGAAACATCTACACGAAGTACTGTGGATCTGCGGGAAACGCTCCCCTGCAAAGGGGAGTGATTCAATCTTCTGAGCACCCCACCTCATTTGAGATACTGGATGTGTTGCATAGGGAAGGAAATACCTGGATTTCGGGGTATTTTGGTCTAAAGAGGATAGCTGGTGCGCATGCAGTTTCAATCTTCTGGCCTAAGGGTGTAATCGGTCTTCCAGATCATCTTTTCTCTGGCTACAAAACCCGGCAGATGGAATACATCGGTACTCATCATTTGATAGCCAGCACCGGTCACTATATCTACGAGGTCAGGAATGACTCAGTGATCCGTTCCATGCCCTACTCGGACATAGAAATCTCAGATTTCTGCTACACTAAGAACAGAGAGATTCTTCTTGTAAAGGCCGAAAGGCTTTACCGGATACAGAAGGATAGTTTAGCAACCTCCAAGCCATCACTTTTGTTGCCTCAGCTCCGTGTTCGCTTCGTGCTACAAGTGCTTGAGAAAACAGTTGTTCTTACAACAGACAATGAACTTTTTGAGTTGGAGAATGAATCGTTAGAACGAATACCAGTTGAGCTTTCTGAGGTCTACACCCTCAACCTGACACACGAATCCAAAGATCAGATATTACTGACTGGAGCATTTGGGGCGTTGACATTCACATTGACTAACCCAAATGAATCGACCCTTTATCTGGTGCATCCTTTGAGAAAGCACGGGAATGCTAAAAATGCCGTAGTTGAATTAGGCGGGTTCTATTACATGGCTGGTGAAGGCGGTGTCTTTGGCTTTGCTGGGCGACACTTCAAGTCAAAAGAGCTTACCGCTCTCACTCCTGCCAGCACATTGAGGTGTGCCGAATTTGGCCTCAGAACCTTGGGAGGTGATGCTGAGCTTGAGATCGATCACGATCAACCTTTGATTCAGTTCTCACTTCACGATACTTATAACCCACATGTTCAAAGACCAGTGGTGTACAGGTACAGATTGAATGATGGAGATTGGGTGGAGCTTGCTTTAGCTGACATTGTGCTTACCAACCTACAGCATGGAGACTATCTGCTTCGCGTTCAGTCCAGGTATAGAGGTCTGCCCTGGGCCGAACCGCAACGACTGAGCTTTACCGTAGTCGCACCTCTCTGGCAGAGATGGTGGTTCTATTTACTGTTGGGATTGGCAATGGCGGTTATCTCGATAGGATTGCGCTATCATTTCTACAGAATTAAAGAACGAGAACTCAAGCTCACAATCGAAAAGAATGTATTGGAGCAACGAGCATTGCGTGCACAGCTTAATCCTCATTTCTTAAACAATGCCTTTAACAATGCCATTGAGCTCAGCTCAAAAGGGGATAACCTGAGAACCTCGGAGTTTCTCAGCAGTTTGTCCTTGTTTTTTAGGAGCATTTTGGATGCATCTTTCCAGACGCTCTCCACTTTGCATGATGAGTTAAACCTGTATCGGGAATATCTTGAGATCGAAAAGAGGATCAAAGGAGCATGTTTTGAGTTTCAAGTCGAGGTTGGTCAGGAAGTGGATGTCCAGCATATCAGAGTGCCTTCGCTTGTCATTCAGCCTCTTATCGAGAACGCCCTGGTTCATGGGATTGCTCATCAATTGAGTCAACAGAAGAGAGGACTTCTCTATCTTTCGTTCGAACAACTAGGAAATCAATTACACATCGCAGTTTGCGACAATGGCCCCGGTTTAACTCAGGAAAAGTTGATGCTTCTCAATCAAGGTACAGAACAGAGAAGCGGACTGCGTATAACCAGAAACCGATTGAATATGTATTCAAAAGTGTATCACAAGCATCACTCAATCAGGTTTGGTACTAGCGCTGAACTCGGTGGAACATGCGTTGAACTGACCTTTGAGTTGATATGAATGTATTGATCTACGATGACGACCCCGCTTCCATGAAGCAACTCAGTCAAAGCATTAGTGAATACTGTCCTTCTTTGAAAGTAGTGGCGTGTGTGAGTCACTTTTCAGAGTTTCAGTCAATCATCGATAAGGAGGCTGTTGAGATTCTCTTTCTAGATGTACAGATGCCTGGACTATCAGGTTTTGAGGTCCTTCAGTCCACCACTCTAAAAGGTGTTTCTGTCGTGTTGATCTCGGCACATGAGAAGTATGCCATTGAAGGCTATGGCTATAATGTCAAGTACTTTTTAGTCAAACCTATTGCACCGAAGGCACTAATGGATGCAGTGAGTAAGTGTGAGAGCAGCGCTGAGGATAATGGCAAAGACTTGCTGGCCAGGAGCTTGTGCGTCTTCTCAGGAAAAGATTACCTGGTTATTCCTCATGAGGAGATTGTTCGAGTGGAGGCTGAGGGAAGCTATTCAAGGATCGTATTGCAGCAACGACAGCCTGAACTTGTATCCTACGCGTTAGGAAGATTGGAAGAAGCCCTAGCCTCAGAATCGTTTATTCGCTGTCATCGCTCCCATATCGTCAATTTGAAGCATATCTATAAGTTCAGCAAGATGAACAACGGCCTTCTCATTTTGTCCAATGGAGATACTGTTCCCACCTCCAGGAAGAGTAAAAAATGGTTCGAGCAAGCCTTAGTAGGCAAATAAAGGTCATGTAAGAACTAATACAGGGAATGCTCAATGTAGAATAGCGCGGAGTTATTACTTCCTTTGATACAACGACATATGATGGTCGATTCCAATAAAGGGATGCCTCACCGATAATCATAACTATGGCAAGAAAAATCACTTGGCACAAGGTGCTCGACAACAAAGAAGAGCTGCTTCCGGGCCGCGTAATGACGGTTCAGGCCGGACATGCTGAGGTGTGTCTGACACACTACGATGGAAAGATCAACGCTCTGGACAACAAGTGCCCACACCAGGGTGGTCCTTTAGGAGAGGGCTCCATCGAAAATGGTCTTTTGCGTTGTCCCTGGCATGGCTGGGACTATGATCCGTGTACGGGAAAGGCACCCGGTTTTGACGATGGGGTCGAGGCTTACCCGGTGAAGTTGGAAGGTGATCAGGTGCTCGTTGGGCTTGAAGAAGAAGCGCCTCATGAGACAACGATTACCGATACGATGGTGGAAACCATGTTGAATTGGGGCGTCAATCGTGTTTTTGGGATGGTCGGTCACTCCAACCTCGGTTTGGCTGATGCCTTCCGAAGACAGGAAGAAAAGGGTAACCTGAAATTCATTGGCATTCGCCATGAAGGAGCCGCCTCATTTGCTGCTTCCGCCTATGGCAAACTCACCGGCAAGCCGGCAGCCTGCTTCGCGATTGCTGGCCCCGGATCCACCAACATGTTCACTGGGCTTTGGGACGCTAAGGTTGACCGGGCTCCCATTCTTGCGCTTACCGGGCAGGTCGCTACCCAGGTGGTCGGTACGGGGAACTTCCAGGAAGTAGACCTCGTGCAGGCCTTTGGTTCTGTTGCGGAATTCAATCAACGAGTCGAGAAGCAAAGCAAGCACAGCGAACTCATGGCGCTGGCTGTGAAGCACGCCATTCTCAAAAGAGATGTTTCGCACCTCACTTTTCCCGATCAGGTTCAAACGCTTCCGGCTGAAGGCATAGACAAACCCAAAACGTCAGACGGGCGGGTGGCAGAGCTGCAGATCGCTCCACCTGCTCAGACGCTGAATGATGCACTGGGTATGTTGAAAAAAGCCAAACGTCCGGTGATCATTGTCGGGCATGGAGCTCGTTTTCACATGCCAAACGTAATTGCGCTCGCAGAGGCGATGAACGCTCCGGTATTAACCACCTTCAAGGGCAAAGGATTGATCTCTGACCAGCATCCATTGAGCTGTGCAGTATTAGGGAGAAGCGGTACGCCCATTGCTTCCTACTTCATGAACGAATCAGATCTGTTGTTGGTGATAGGAGCTTCCTTCTCAAACCACACGGGCATCACCCCGAAGAAACCAACCATCCAGATCGATTTTGATCCCATGGCGCTGGGTAAGTTCCATCAGGTGGATTCCTTGGTTTACGGGGAGATTTCTGCCACGGTCGGTCTCATGCTTGATCGCTTGTCCGAATTCAATGAAAACAAAGTAGATCAACGGCCTGAAGTGGCGGATCGCTGGGCCATTTGGCGAGCCGAAAAGCAGAAGCGCCTGCTCGAAGATCGTGGCCACGGAGTGAGCTCCATTGCTGTGTTTGAAGCGCTGAGCAAACTTGCGCCCGCCAATGCGGTGATGTGTGTAGACGTTGGAAACAATGCCTATTCATTTGGTCGCTACTTCGAGTCTCGCGAGCATTCCTTCCTGATGTCCGGCTACCTCGGCTCCATCGGTTTTGCCTTTCCCGCTGCAATGGGTGCCTGGGCTGCGGTTGGCGATGACCGACCAGTGATCGCTGTCGCAGGAGATGGAGGCTTCTGTCAGTACCTCGCTGAACTGACCACTGCCGTGCATTATAATATGCCCATCAAGGCTGTCATTCTGAACAACAACGAGTTGGGTAAGATCTCTAAGGAGCAGCGATCCGGAGGTTGGGATCAGTGGGCAACAGACCTCGTGAATCCTGATTTTGCGGCCTACGCAACGAGCTGTGGAGCACTCGGGTTGAGTGTCTCCAGAAACGATGAGTTGGAAGAAGCACTCCAGCAATTGTTTGCGCACAAAGGTCCCGGGTTGTTAGAGGTGAAGGCTGATGTGAAGCTCATCTAGTCGCAGCGATTACCTGATCAAAAAAAGGGATAACCCGACCGGGCTATCCCTTTTCTGTTTAATCGGCTTCTGGTGATCAGTCCTCATCCGTCCCGGTGATCCAGTCACCGATCGCGAGCACTTTGTCGATCTGAATCATATCCATAAGCTCAGCGAATCGAACAATAGTCTCCTTACTCTCCAATGGCGCTATGGTACCAACAACCTGCATTAGATTTCATTCCCTAGTCATCTAACAAACCACGCTCCATTGCATATTTCACCATCCCGGCAATGTTGCGTACATCCAGTTTCCGCAAGATGTTTTTACGATGACTGATCACCGTGCTTTTGGCGATGAAGAGCGCATCGGCAATTTCCTGTGTCGTCATTTCACGGGCAATCATGCGTATCACTTCCGTTTCACGGTTTGTAAGAGTTACGTTGTCGCTTGGCGTTTTTTTGGTGGCAGGTTCAAGGCTTTTCATCACTGCCTGTGTTACCTCAGCAGAGTAATAGTTGTTGCCTGCAACAATGGCATCAAGGGCTGCCACCATTTCTTTCTGACTGTTTTCTTTCAGGATGTAGCCATCCACGCCCAAGCGCATGAGGCGTTTGATCAGGCTGCCGTGGCCCAGCATGGTCACGATAAGGATGCGCAGCTGCGGATGCTCCTTGCGTAGGTGGCCTGCAGTTTCCAGGCCATCCATGTCCGGCATGTTGATGTCCAGCACCAACACATCGGCTTCGGTAGTTTTCAAGGCTTCGAGCGCTTCGTGGCCGTTTCCTGCTTCAGCCACCACCTCAAAGCGTTGGGTGTGTTCCAACACAAGTCGCACGCCATCCCGGAAAAGCTGATGGTCGTCTGCGATGATGATGCGATGGGTATTCATGCTTGAGCTTTGGCTTGTTGCTTGGCTTTAGAGGTTTCGATGGGCACTTCAATGGATACAGTGCTGCCGATTCCGGGTGTTGAATCAATGAGGAGCTGACCACCAAGGCTTTCCATGCGTAGGGTCATGTTTTTCAGCCCCAGTCCGTGTGGTGTGTTGGCCGCAAATCCCTTTCCGTTGTCTGTGATCATTAGGCTCAGGTAGGTTTCATGGTCCACCAGCTGTACTTCGATGTTGGTCGCTTCACCGTGTCTAATGGCATTGGTGACGAGCTCTTGCGCGGAGCGGAACAGTGCTACTTCCAGGCCCGGAGCATAGCGGGAATCAGAAACAAAGGCATCAACTTGTGCTGTTACCTGACCCGAAGCGGTAACAGCTTCACACAGGTTTTCGATGGCGGTAACAAGGCCAAACTCACCCACCGCACCGGAGGCCAGGTCGTGGGCGATCTCGCGCATCTCAGCACAGATGTTGGCGAGCATTCCATTGGTTTTTTCCAGCTGTGTGCGATGCTCCTCAACTGTATCTGTAGCCGCAAGGTGATCGTAATGCAGCTTTAGAGTGGCCAGGCTGTTGCCAAGGCTGTCATGCAGCTCTTCCGCCACGCGGCCGCGTTCTTCCTCTGTGCCTTCCATGTAGGCGTGTACCGTTTTTAATTCGCTTTCCCTGATCAGTTCAATGGTGCGTTGGCGGTTCAGCTCACCTTCTTTTGAAGATAGTGCGCGCTGGGCCCTAAGTTTTTGGAAGTAGTTCACCCCGAGTAAAACGCTCACCAGCAGTAGGAGGCAGGCCGCTACCAGACCATAATTCCGCAGGGTGATTTGGCTGTTGGCTTCTGCTTTTTCCTGGCCCAGTTCAGCGATGGCTTGGTCCTTCCGGGCACTTTCGTAACGCTCCTGCATTTCCACGATCTGCTGGTTTTTTTCTACGCTGAACAAGCTGTCTCGCAAGGCAGTCTCCATCTTGAAGTAATGCAAGGCACTGTCTGTATGGTTCAGCTCTTCGTGGACTCTCGATAAGTTGCCGTAAAGCTGCTGCATATCCGCAGGGTTTTTCTCGGGGTTTGCGAAACTCGCAGCCATATGGTAGTTCTTAAGGGCGGTTTGCCACTCCTTGCGATCGGCATGCACGGCCGCGATGTTGTTGAATACCATCACCATTTCCGGGGCCAGGTTGTAAGGGAGGTAGAAGGCCTTGGCTGCAAGGAAGTGTTGCAAGGCCTTATCGGAATTTCCCAGTTCGCGATCGATGGCACCAATGCCGTTGTGCAGCCGTGCCTGGGAAAGTGCATCATCATGTGTGCGAGCATATTTCAGGGAACGCTGATAGTAGTCCCTGGCTTCCTCATAGCGTCCCAAATCGAAGTCTGTAACGCCCAGGTTGAACCAGCTTCTGTTGATGCCAATGGAATCGTTTAGCGCGGTGTAGAGATCAAGCGCCTGGGAATAGAAGCGGGCCGCCTTTCCCGGATCGCCAATGCTCGCGTGTATAGATGCAAGGGTATTGTAACCACTTGCCAGGTGTTGGCGATGTCCCGTTTTTTCCAGAATGCGGATCGATTGTAAGCACTGCTCAATGGCTTGCTCATAGTTCCCCAGTTGCCGATATACCTGGCTCAGGTTCGCCAATGCCAACGCTTCACCGAGGGTGTCTCCTGCCTGCGTTTTGAGCTGAACGGCTTCCTCTACCAAGGGCAAGGCCTCGTCTATTTTGCCCTGCTTGCGAAGGATCACTGCCTTACGCAGGTAGGCCGAGGCCAGCGCTGCAGGTCGATCTTCCTGCTGGGCTAATGTTGCTGCTTGGTCGGCAAACGCAATGGCTGCTTTAGCGTTTGTGTTTCTCAAGGTCCAAGCCAGGTCAATCATCGCCTTCAGACGAACCGAATCCGGATGCTGCTCACCACAAAGTGCACGCAAGCTGTCTTCCTTCTGTGTTTGACCACAGAGGATACACCCATAGAAGATCGCTAAAACCGTAAGGACCCTCCACATCAGGATTTAGGTATGAATGCCGTCACCCGGAACATCGGCATCCGCATGGTGAACAATCACCGTGTTTTTGGAGCCATCTGAAACCGTCACAGCTACCACAACCATGGGGTCTTCCAATACAACACCTTCTTCCACAACAAACTCCAGCGTTTGTTGCAGAATCCAGGGTTCTGAGGGAGCATCAGGCGAGGCACTGACGTTATACAACACACCTGTGAGTATATGGCCTTCCCGTTCCTCATCCGCATGGGCGGTTTCGCCCGCTCCTAGTTGCATCGTAACGTAGAGCTTGTAATTGGTTCTGCTTTCGTCAGTTTCCAGGTATACGCTGGGTTTGTTCACAAATTCATGGGTGCTGGCCATCGCGTTCATAGGTTATGGTTTAGGGTAGGCTTGTTGTGCTCTGTTTTGATTCGAGGCTCAAGAAAGGCAAAAAGTTACTTAAAAAGGAAGGCATCCCCCATCAGGGGGAGACGCTAATTTCCATTTTCCGGGGATTGTATGCCGGTGTGCACTGACTCACTTTTGACCCATCATCAAAACAATAACTGAAGATGGCACTGGAATTAGAAGACAAGCAAGTATTCTTTAAGAACGGATACGATACGATTACTGAAACCATTTCCTTTTCCAATACCGTGAGCCAGGCCAATGTAGGCCTGCGCGGTTTCGACCTTGAGTATGGGGATGATTCGCACAAGATCCGCTACGATTCCATTACGCTGTCTTGCAGCTGGAGCGGAAACTCCGTCACCTTTTCAGTTTCCATGAAAGTAGGCGCATCGGACACGAATGAAATGTCCGGTTCGGTTGATGTGCTCATCATAGCAGAAACCACCTGAAGAGAGGAGCAAGCCACTAGCTGATAGCCTCTTCACAAACCAAATAATCATCAAATCCTTTCCAATTATGGCACTACAATTCACTAGCAACACCCATTCCTTCAGCGGAAACGGCACCGTTAACGGCTCGGTTTCCTTCTCCAACGTGGTTCTTGATGCCACCGTTGTGCTGCAAGGAATCAACGGCACTCACGGCAATGACGATCACTTGCTAAAAAACTTTGACGTGGAGATCACCAACATTGCCTATAGCAACAATACCGTGACCTACGATCTCGCCTTTAGCATTGAGAACGACTCAGGCAACGAAATGTCGGGCACTGTTATCACCTGCGTCATAGCCGAAACCACTTGAGGTAATGGAAGAGCTATCAGCTGCTAGCTGCTAGCTGCCAGCTGATAGCCTCTTCACTAGCCGAATCATCATCTAATCAACGACACATCCTTTTAATCATGGCAACACAATTCACGACCCAAACAGCAACGTTCGATTCGAACGGCACACAACAGTTATCCGCATCTTTTGATAGTACCGTTCTCGGAGCCACGGTAGTGCTGCAAGGCTTTTACGCCACGTATGGCAATGGCAACTACAACACCAGCACCAACCAGGCGGCCATTAGCAATGTGAGCTTTTCGGGCAACACGGTTTCTTACGATGTCACCTTTACGTTTGACGATACGGTGAATCAGCGCACCGGCAACATTACCGCTGCCATTATTGCTGAAACAGCTTAACTGGCATCAGCCTGCAGCTAGTGGTTGACAGCTGATAGCCTCTTCACAAGCAATATCTTTTCACCACTACTAACCCTCTTTCCCATGTCGCGCATTGGTTTTTACCATGCCGGGGCCGTGTTGGCCTTGGCTGTCATTGCTATGTTTATTAAGGCCTGCACTCCTTCAACCGCGTTTACCTCCGTGCAAACTGTAGAAGGCTATGCAGGGGCCGTTAACAGCTCCTTCCACATAGGCAGCAACGGAGAAGCCTCCTTAACCTTTCCCATTGAGGTGATTCCCGGCACGCGGGGCATGCAGCCTTCGCTTTCGCTGGCTTACAACAGCAAGGGCAGCAATGGGCTGGCTGGCATGGGTATGCGCCTGTCGGGTATTTCAGTCATTAAACGCATAGGGGCAACACCGGTGCAGGATGGCTTTTGGGGCAGCGTAAACTACGATAGCAACGATCGGTTTGCACTGGATGGGCAGCGATTGATGATTGTACAGGGAGATTATGGTGACGCAGATTCGGAATACCACACCCAGGTAGAAACCTGGCAAAAGGTGCAGGCAGTAGGGCAGTGCGGCAACGGGCCATGTGGGTTTAAGGTTTGGAGCAAAAACGGCAGCCTGCACGAATATGGCCTTACGGATGATTCCCGCATTGAAGCCCAGGGCGAGGATGCGGTGCGTGTGTGGGCCCTCAACCGATCTACCGATTTAAACGGCAACTACATTACCTATACCTACACCGAGGTAGACGGCAGCTACTATCCCAAAACCATTGCCTATTCCGGCAACGATGCCGGTGGCCTTACGCCCGGCCGCTTTGTGGATTTCAGCTACGAAACCCGCACCGACAGCTTTCCCCAGTTTGAAGGCGGAGCGCCTTTTCGCTATGCCAAACGCCTTTCCGGCATCACCACGCGGCTGGGCAATCAACCCGTGTTGCAATACTTCCTCGATTACACCTACGAAACCGTAACCGGCCGCAGCATGGTAACGGCTGTTTCCGAGTGCGACTCTGTTGGCGTTTGCCTGCCTGCCACCACTTTGGGCTGGACCGAGGGCGACACCACCTTGCTATCATCCGCCCGCGCGCTTACCGCCAGCATTGCCAGCAGCAACATTTATTCTACCGACATCAATGCCGATGGCCTTACCGATGTGGTGAGTGTGCAAACCGGGAACTCAAAAGCCTTTGAGGTGGAAACATGGTTATCGAATGGGGTAGAATTGGTGCAATCTGGTGATTTTCAGGTGTCGGATATGGAACGCAATGGTTCCGCAGTGCCGGCCGATGTGAATGGCGATGGGCGGGTAGACCTGCTGTACATGCTCACCTCATCTACAGATCCGCTGAAGGTATACACCTTTTTGAGCGATGGCAGCACACTGGTGCTCACCGATACCTTTGAGGCGCCTGCCTCGTGGCCAACCACCAATGCCAGCGTTACCGTGCTGGATGTAAATGGCGATGCGCGCTCAGACATTGTGAGCACACAATTGCCCAACTATGCCGAAAAAGATCTCACCGTAAGCACCTTTCTTTCCAACGGCAGCAGCTTTACGGCCGACACCGTTCAAACCATTGCCGTTACTGATCCCGAGGAAGGCGGAAATTTGTTTTCGGTAGATGTAAATGCCGACAACCGGGGCGACCTGGCGTGGGTTTCAAGCGGCAGCGGAACGGATAGTTTGCTGGTGCGAATGCTGATGTCGCAGGGGCGCTATTACACCACTTCAGCTCCGCAGGCCTTTGCCTTTTTTGGCGGTTCGGGCGGCACGGTGATGACGCTGGATGTGAATGGCGATCGCTTTACCGACCTGGTGTATGCCGGCAGCACGTTTAACGATACGCTCAAGCTCAGCACCTTTCTTTCCAACGGGGAAAATTTCGAAAACGGCATTGAGCAAGTGGGCGCGCAAGCCCACAGCACCGACCGCTGCAATTTGGTGCCTACCGATGTAAACGGGGATGGCATGCAGGATTTGGTGGTGGCCAATACCGATGCCAGCGCTTCCTACCTGCTGTCGTGCTACCTGTCGGTGGGTGACGGTTTTGCAGCTCCCCAAAATCTCCCGCAAACCAGCGGCACCAGTGGCGGCATTCCCATGCCGGTTGACCTGAATGGTGATGCCATGTACGACCTGCTGTATGCCGTATCAGAGCAGGGTTTTGATGATTATTACTACAACTTTTCCATTTACGAAGCCACCAGTACATACCCCAGCCTGCTTGAAACCATTGAAAACAATGTGGGCGGCCTGGTGGAGATTCACTACCGGCCACTGACCGATTCATCCGTTTACTCGCGGCCACCGCTGGCGGATACCGCTTTTTTGCCCGCTTCTTCGCAGGTAAACACCATCAACGGAGCCACTTACGGCATTGGCACTTCCTCCGTTTCCATTGGCGGAACCAGCTATCCCATTGTGGATGTAGAGCTGCCCGTGTATGCCGTTTCAGAGTACGTAAAGTCCTGCAACCAGGGCGATGCCTATGGCTATTCCTTTTTTTACAGCGGGGCGAAAATGAACCGTGGAGGCTACGGCTGGCTTGGCTTTGAATCCAAATCCAACTACGATACTTCGCTCAACACCATTGGCGTAACCTATTACGAGCAGGAATTTCCGCTCATCGGTATGATTGACCATACCACCATGTACCGCATGTCAGACTCGGCCGAGCTCAACCGTGTGCAGCAAACCTACCTCATTGATTATCCCATCCCAGGCGATACGTTGATTGCTCAACCCTTGATGACCCAGGTGGAGAAGGAGCTTTACACCTACGGAACATGGAACCTCAACCTGCAGATGAGCTATGCCTACGACACCTTTGCTAATCCCATACTGGTGCGCAACATTGGCGATCTGAGCGATCCCAAACCCGTGTACACCATCAGTGAATACGACAACGACCTTTCGCGCTGGCAGCTCGGCTACGTTACCAGCAGCAAGCAAAGCCGCGATTCTACTGGCTTATTCACCGAGCAGCTCTATTCCTGGCAATTGACGGAATACGACACTTCGAGGAATGTGGTCCGATCGCGCAGCTACAACAATCAGCTCAGCGATTTTGTGAATACCAACTACCGCTACGATGTGTTTGGCAACGATACCGCCATGATCAGCGCTTCCAACGATACCACCATCACCCGGTTTGATTCGCTGTATGCCACCTACCAGGTGGAAACCATCAGCCCGCCCAACCAATGGGGCAATCAGCTGGTGAACACCATCACCTACGATTATGGGTTTGGAGAAGCCGCCAGCCACACCGACCCCAACGGCATCACCAATTACTACGGCTACGATGGCTTGGGGCGGCTCAGCTATGTGCGTGGCCCCGATCCGCAAGGCGATACCACCACCTTAATGACCCGAACCTGGGAAATGACGGGCGACAGCGGTTTTTATATGGAGAGCCGAACGCGGTTGGAATGGGCCCGGGACGAATTTCCGTGGACGCGGAGCTATACCGATGGCCTGCTGCGGAACTATCAAACCACCTCCGTTGGCGCTACGTTTGACCAGGTGCGCGTGACCGACCGCAGCTACGACAGCAAGCAGCGCGTAATCCGTGAATCGCTTCCGTACTGGGAAGGATCCGACACCATCGTGTATGCCACCACCACCTACGATCCGTATGGCCGGGTGATTGAAAGCGTGGCACCCAAGGACAATCAGGACAGCATTGTAACCGTGTATGATTTTCCCACGCGACAGCAGGTGGTAATCACCGAAGCGTATGGCACGGTAGATTCCGCACAAGTCACCATTCTGCAGACCTACTATTCTTCGCAGCCGCAAATGACGGTGCGCGTAAACGAGCTGGGCGACAGCACCTACTTCGATTTCGATTGGCTCGGGCGGTCCATCTCATCTACCGATCCGATGGGGAACACTTCTACCGTTACCTACAACACCATGGGGCGGAAGCAAACGGCCAGCACACCCAGCATGGGCGCCACGCAGTATTTCTACTACGATTCGCTGATGTACAACCTTCAGGTGAACGCCAACAGCGACACCGTTCTCACCCGGTTTGATGGCCTCGGGCGCAGAATCCTCAAGCAGTATTCGCCCACCGATTCCATTGTGTACCAATACGACAATCCCGCCAGCGCCAACGGGCAAGGCCAGCTTACAGGTGTGTTTCTGCCCAGCGGCAATACCTACCAAAGCACGTATGACGACTATGGAAACCGCGACAGCATTGTGTTTTCGCTGGGCGGAACCGATTACATCACCACGCAGGAATTTGATCCCAACCACCGTGTGGATGCCATGACCTGGCCCGATGGTTCGGTGATGAAATATGCCTATCAGCTGGATGGCCACATCGACAGTGTGTTGGTGGATGATGCATCAGACGGGCAAAGCGGAAACTTTACGGCCTATGCGCGCTACGAGAATTACAGCGCGCTGGGGCAGGCCACGCAAATTCAGTACGGAAATGGGGTGGTGGGCGATTTTGATTACTTCAACAGCGGCTTGATGGACAGCCTGCAGCTTACCGGCCCAACGGGTGATAACTTGTTGGAGCAGGTTTTTAACCGAAACTACCGCAACCAGCTCACCGCAGTGCAAAACTTAGACTCGGCTAGCGCGGCATGGTCGCAGGTGTTTGATTACGATGCGGCCGGAGAACTGACCACGGCCAATGGTGGTTATGGAGCGTACAATTACAGCTACGATGCGGCTGGAAACATGACCAGCAAGCAAGGCACCAGCTGGAGCTACAGCGGATTTCAAGTTACCTCCGGCATGGTGGGGCAAGACACGGTTTCGAGCCTGAAGTATGACGCCATGGGCAACCTGAGCAGCAAAGCGAGCAATGGAACCAGCTATAGCTACCAATACAATCAACTGCAACAGCTCACCGGCCTTTCGCGCAACGATTCAGCGGTGTATCGCTTTGCCTACGATCACGAAGGCAGGCGCATTTCCCGAGCCGATAGCGTGGATCAAAGCATCATTTACTACGTGAGCCCAACGTTTGAAGTCACGGTAGATCTTGCTGCTGGCGACACGCTGTACACCAAGTACGTGAAGGGCGCCAGCGGATTGATTGCCTCCATCACTTCCGCAGCGGAGGATGTGGAGCTATTGGAGGCAGGCTCAGCGGATGAAGGCGGCTTTTGGCCGGTTTCGTGGCCCGCGTTTCCACCCGCGTGGTGGCTGGCTTTGTGCTGCGCCATCTGTGGTTTGCTGTACGGCTTTGGCTTGCTGCGGCAGCGCTTTGCAGAGCGAAGCTGGACCGTGCCCGGAATGCTGAAAGATGCGTTGGCCACCGCGCTGTTTGCGTCCATTTTGGCCATGGCCGTTGGCGTGCCCCAATCTGCCAGAGCTGCGGCCATGAGCGAGCTGGCAGACGAGCCAGAGGTCGGCATTCTCTACTTTTTCCAGGACTATGTAGCCAGCACCCAGCTCACCACCGATGAGCAAGGCAGCGTTTCGGCACGCGTGTTTTACGAACCCTATGGCGCGATTGCCGAGCTGGAAGGCAGCGACAGCTTCAGGCCCAAATTTGGCGGCAAGGAGCTGGATGCCGCCAGCGAGCTCTACTACTTCAACGCCCGCTACTACGATCCCGAAACCGGCCGCTTCATCACCTCCGATTCGCAGCTGGGCGGTTCGCTGAACCAGAGCTACGTTTTCAACCAATACGCCTTTACGCTCAACAACCCGGTAAACCACACCGATCCCTCCGGCCACAATGTGTTCAGCTGGTTCCACCACCACAGCAAGCAGCTGGGCGCCATTGCC
Source organism: Flavobacteriales bacterium UBA6057 (assembly GCA_002428995.1). Taxonomy (GTDB): domain Bacteria; phylum Bacteroidota; class Bacteroidia; order Flavobacteriales_G; family Salibacteraceae; genus UBA6057. The sequence goes on from DIYJ01000010.1 coordinate 35,258, forward strand.
ATCAGCACGCTTGAAATTGCCGCAGGCGTTACCCTCACCGTGGTTTCTGGCGGTGCCCTGTCCATGGTAGGCGAGGGCCTCATCAATGCAGGCATTGAAGGCATCGTGTACACCTCCACCCACTTCAACAACTTCCAGTGGAGCCAGTTCGGCATTGCCCAGGGCATTGGCTTTGCTACAGGTGTAGCCTTTGCCGGAGCCTTTAGTCTCATTGGCTTTGGTGCCGAACGCGCAGCCTCCCGAGGAGCATCCGAAGCCGCAGAGCGAGGGGCCTCCGAAGCCTCCGAGCGTGGTGCCGCAGCTGCTGGGGAAGAAGCAGGGGAACGCGCCTCCTCCGCAAGTGAAGATGCCTCGGCATCCGAAGCCAAAACAGGCTGCTTTGTAGCAGGAACGTTGGTAGCGACAAAAACAGGCATGCGCCCCATCGAAAGCATTGAACCGGGAGATGAGGTTTGGAGCTATAACGAGGCAACCGGCAAGCGTGAGCTCAACGGGGTAGTGCAGCTCTTCCGGCCAGTGGCAGATGGGTTGATTGTGATTGAGGCCGGTGGCGAAACGATTGAAGCCACGGAAGAGCATCCTTTTTGGGTTGATGGGCGCTGGGTGCCTGCCGCTGAGCTGAAGGTGGGGGATGTGTTGAGCTTGTTATCAGGCGGGAGTGTGGTTGTGGAGGATGTGGCTGTGAAGGGCTTTAAAGGCACGGTGTACAATTTTGAGGTTGCGAGGGTGCATACGTATTATGTGTCGGAGCAGGAGGTGTTGGTGCATAATGCTTGCAAGCGCAGTGCGAGAATTGCAGAGCTGGAAACAAAAGCGTTGGGGAAACGGGCCAGGACAGAACCCGAACGATTCTCCGAGCTTGATTTTTCTCCTAAGCCGCGCAGGGTTAAGTTCAGAACTCCGGATGGAAGCGGATACCGTACTGGCTTACACTTCCCTGAGGGAACCTATATCACTAAAGTCAAGATTGCCTACCAAGGCTCACGAGAGGCCGACTACCGTGCTGCGGAAGCAGCCACAGGCCGCACACATGTACCCAACGAAACGGTTTGGCACCACTACCACGATTATGATGCTGGAACCAATACCGGCACAATGTACCTGGTGAGAACGACAGACCACGCTCCCAGTCATTCCGGTGGTGTTTATCAGGCGCGGGAGGCAGGGCCTCCAGCCGGATGGCAGAAGTCGTGGTATGTACTGCTCCGTGAGGAGGATGAGCCTCTGCCGTGGGCTGCGATCGTTTGGTTTTCGGAGAGCATTCGCAGGGAGCAGCGGCAAGCAGCTTGATGGTACTTTGGATGAACTTAATCTGCGAGATCTCGCGGTGCGTCCCGGTAGTTATGTTAGAGCGGTAAGGACCACTAGCGTACAGAAACGATTTGCATTCTGAGCCTGACAACAAAAAAGGGTAACTCATGGAGCTACCCTTTTCCCTGTTTTATTGGATTTGATTCAGTCCTCGTCCGTCCCGGTGATCCAGTCACCGATTGCGAGCACTTTGTCGATCACGTTGTCGACATCATCGTTGGTGAGTACGGTCGCAGCGCTTAATACCATACGCACGTACTTCCAGATGTTCTCCAGTTTCTTTTGGAAGGAATCCGCATCGGCTTCGCTGGCATTTCCTGCGGCCATGGAATCACCAATGGTGATGATCTCCGCGATGGCAGCGTCTGCTTTTTTGCCGGTGGCCTTCATTTGCTCGGCAAACTGAAGCGCGGGCTTCAACACGGGCCACACCTGGTTAAACTTTGTCTTGTAGTCTTCCATGAAGTCTGAATCCGAGAGATCGGGTACATTCTTCGCGGCCGTGATCATTTCTTCGATCTTCTGCTTGCGCTCTTTTCGTTTTGCTTGTCGAGCTGCGCGCGCTGCGGCTCGTTCTTCTTTTGTTTTTGCCATGGTTAATGGAGGGTGTTATGATCAGCCAGCGGCTGGATTTGTATTATCGGTTGTTGGGTTACTTGGAGGAGGTGTTGGTGTAGGTGTTGGGGCGGGAGTTGGAGTCGGAGTCGGTGTGGGCTCCGGAGTTGGTGTAGGATTTGGATTCGGACTGGGATTAGGGTTTGGAGTCGGGTCATCTGATCCATTGCCTCCTGATCCGTTGCCTTCGTTCACTTTCAAGACGGTGTAAGCACCATTACTGATACCGAGAAGGAACAACTGTTCGCTCGAAAAATCGGGCATTGAAAGATCGAAAACGGAGGTTCGCACGAATATGATTCCAAACACAAGGTTAAACACCACAGTTTGCAAGCGGTGAATGCTTACGCCATTGTCATCAGAAATGATATTCAGGAAGAAGTTGTTGCCCTTGTTACCTCCAGATGTGTTGGTGCTGGTGCCAGTCTGCTTTTTGGGTTGATTGATTGTTTGACCGATGGTAGTAGTTGCGGTACTGATGCCAAGTAAGATCAAGGCTGTCGTGTTCAGGATTTCCGTGTCATCAGTGCCGACATAGATGTAGAAAAATGAGGACAGAATGATGAAGGTCCAGAATGCGAGCTGAGAGCGGGAGAGAGAGTACACATACTTCCCGGTGCCGCTATCCAATGCCTTGAGGAAGGGTGTTTTCCAAACAAGGTAGATGAACGCTACGAGCAATAATAGCACGAAAATGAGGCTGTAATTCAGGCTTGTGCGAAACTCCTGGAGTTGAATACGAACGGGCGGGCTGCAGCAATCCAGCCAGTAACCATCATTGTACTTGACCTTGATTCCCGCATAATCCACCTGAAGTCCGGCTCGTCTCTTGAGTTCATCCAGGGTCTTATTGTCCAGGTAGCGTCTGCTAAGAATGAAAGTGAGTTCGTTACACGATTCACAGCAGTGCTTCACTGGAATGTCAGACAGGTCGATGTCGTCCAAATGGAGTTCTACTTTAGAAACATCCAGCTTGCCTTCCTGCATGAGCGCATTCAGGTTGCGAATGGTGATGATCAATGAATCCTGGAAGTCCAGAGATTCCCAGTATGGATTGTCATCATCCAGGTCTTCGTGTTTCAGAATGTTGCTTGCACTCTTAGCTACGTAAACGTTGGTGATTCTTGCGCTGTTCATCTTCACCTCTGGCTTAGGGGCCGGAGGTGGAGTAGTTTTAACAGTGGTTGTTGCATTCGTTTCTGTGGTATCCGCAGAGGCGTTGTTGGTGTCTTGGGCATGCGAGAATTCAATCCCCGCAATGAAGAGGAGAGACAGTAGGGTTAATAAGGTGGTTTTCATGTAGAGGGTTTTTGAACATAGTCGGCATGAACCCATCCTTCGATGGATGTTCTCACTCGATACCAGCCTTGTTTTTCTTCAAGGATGGTGACGGGTTGGCCTTGGTTGAGGGGGTTAGCAATAGTCTTGAAATTCGATCCCGCACCGCCTCGGATGTTGAGGCCGTTGGCCGCGTTGACATTAGCAGGCATGGGGAACACTTCCACGGGTACTTCTTCGTTTTCAGGGGCTAGTAGCAGATCGTTTCGCAGTTTGTCCAGTGGATAGGCAGGTCCCGGATCAGTTTTTCGCGAGGGCGCAATCTCCTCATGCCCGAGGATTTCCTTGATCTTGTAGGTGCTGATGAGCAACGCGCAAAGCTCTCGTGAACGTTCAATTTGAGCTTCGGTGTAGGCTTCCCAGTAGCGAGGCTGGGTTTCGTTTCGATGTGTGCCTTCAAATACGTTTTCTGGGGCTACCACGCTGTTGAACGATGTCAGGAAGCGATCTCCTTGCTTGTTCAACGCGCCTGCGTTAGCCATCTCAATGCCGATGCTGTATTTGTTCAGCCCTGATCTTTCCTTCCAACTGCTGGTCCCTGCATGCCACGCTATGGTGTTGAAGGGCACCAATTGCACCACACTTCCATCCCGGCCGATCACAACATGTGCGGAAGCCTTTGCATTGGGGTTGCAGAGCCAGTTCACACTTCCTTCTATTTTTCCGCCCGCAGTGAAGTGCATGACAATGGTGTCAGGGCGCGATCTGGCAAAGGCGCCACTGTGATTCGGGCTTTCCTGAAACGTTACTTTGTCGCCACTGAGGACGTGGTTAGCGATGTTCATCGGTTAGTGGGTAGATGTACATCAAACATAGATTTTTTCATCTGTCCCAAGGTGATTGCTGCATAAAATCGTCCTTACCAGGACATATTATGAGTGCTTTAAGTCAGGATTAATGATTGTGTGTAGGTATAGCGTTTCTGGAGTGTGATTCTATTTTTGTTTGGATGCCAACGTTTTGAAAACGATTGCCTTACACCTGACTATTGCACTCTTTGCGCTTGTCCACTCTATGCTGATGAGCCAACCCGCACTGTATATCCATGACATTGATTTTGTGGTGGAAGACAGTGTTTCGATGGTGATCACGGGCGATGCTGAATTCAGCGGAACAGCAAGTGTTGTCAATCGTGGAACCATGAATTTGCAAGGGAATTGGGACAATTCGGTATCAGGAACCTTGTTTGCAGAAGACAGCGGATTGGTGGTTTTTAATGGAAGTTCAGTTCAGGGTATATCCGGTAGCAGTGAGTTCTATCGCTTGGAGGTGGATAATGCATCTGGTGTGAGCATTACCGGAGGCCAAAACACGATCACCCATACACTCACCTTAACTAACGGAACATTCACTACAAATGACTCTTTATACCTCCGGTCAGATGCTACAAGAACCGCCCGCGTGGCCGAGGTTACGGGTGGCAGTGCTTCAGGGGATTTCATTGTAGAACGCTACATACCCATCGCATCCAATAACTGGCGCATGCTTTCGGCTCCTGTGCAAGGTGCTACACTGGAGCAGTGGGACGATGATCTGATCACCACCGGCTTTACCGGATCTCAGTACCCGTCCTTCCCTTTCATCTCCGTTTTCTTTTACGATGAGACGGAGCTCGGCACAGCGGGTACAGGCTTCGAGGCGCCATCCAACATCACCGATGCTATTCCAAACGCAGGTGGCGCGTGGGTCTACATGGGGCCTTCACCAGTTACCGTAGACGTTGTGGGGGAGATCCACACCGGAACCGTGAACTTTCCAGTGACTTACACAGACGACCCGGGAGAAGGAGCCTCGGAGGACGGTTGGAATCTGGTTGGGAATCCCTATCCATCGGCCATTGACTGGGATGCTTCCTCCGGCTGGACCAAGACAAACCTCAATGATGCCATCTACATCTGGGACGGTGAGCTCAGTCAATACCGCAGCTATGTAAACGGAGTAGGCAGCAATGGAGGAACTTCTACCATCGCCTCCATGCAGTCTTTTTTTGTGCAGGCCAATGCTGCGAGCCCGGTCCTCAGCTCGACAGAAAGTGTGAAGTACAGTGGTGATGCCGAATTCGTAGATGCTCCGCAAACGGCTGTAAATCTGCTTCGGCTTGGGGTGAAGGCGTGGGACTATTCCGATGAAGCGATCCTGAGATTTCATCCTCGTTCGACTGTTGGCTTCGATCGCCAGTGGGACGCTTTCAAGACCTATTCGAGAGATCCGTATGCTCCTTCCATCGCGACCGCCATGCCAAGTGGAAACTATGCGATCAACTGTGTCAATACCGAGGAGCTGAATGAAGGCATCGATGTAGAGGTGAGGGTAGGTTGGCCGGGCATTCACACCATCGAACTTCGGGAAGTGCCTAAGCTGCCCGATAACTACTGCCTCTACCTTGAAGACCTAGTGACCTCAGAGCATCATCCCATCGATTCAGGCTACAGCTTTTCAGTCTTTCTTGATACGGGTAACACCCAACTGCGCTTTCGCATTCATGCCTACAAGCCGTTTCAGTATCAGATCGCTCCAGCCACTTGTTTCGGTGATTCAGATGGTGTTTCAACCCTGCTCCCCAATGGTCAGGGACCCTGGCATCTTCAATGGCTGAATCCTGAGGGATTGGCATTGTTTAATGACACCATAGATACACTGACGCTCCTGACCGGACTCATGGCCGGAACTCATACCGTATTCATCAATGATCCTTCGGGCTGTGGAGTTTCAACTCAGGACATCACCATTCCTTCTCACGATAGCCTTTGGGTGAAAACCGCGCTCGAGCCTTCCTTCGATGATGGCCGTCTGGGATCCATCATGATTGAACCTCAGGGAGGTGTTTCTCCTTACCAGGTTCATTGGACAGCGCCCGTATTCGGTACTGGAGCTGTTTTGAATTCTGTACCCAGTGACACCTATCACTTGGAGGTTGTTGATTCCGTTGGTTGTGTGCGGCAGCATGAAGTTTGGCTGCCTGAGTTCAGTACATCCATCACCGGTTTTTCGGAATCTTCCATGCCTTCTCTGAAGGTGTATCCAAACCCTTCCACGGGGATCATCAACATCGAGAATAGAGGCAAAAGGCTTCTGAGCATGCAGCTTCAGGATATGAGTGGACGCATGGTGTTTACCCAGGAACTATCTGGTTCGTCCTCTCCGATTTCTCTTTCTCACCTGGCGTCAGGTACCTATCACCTCCAACTGTCCTCTGAACAGGGGATCGAGCTTTCCACAACTCTTTTAATTCAAGATCCATGAAGTCGTTCAAATCAATGCTGGTCTTTCTTCTCTTAGGTGCTGCGGTCAAGGCTCAGAATGCGGTGGGAATCAATACGGACAGCCCTGCTTCTTCTGCCGTGTTGGATGTGGTTTCCAGTGATAAGGGCGTGTTGCTGCCCCGCATGTCTGCTACCGAGAAGAATAGCATTTCCAGTCCTGATACCGGGTTGCTGATCTATCAAAATACGGGCACAGAAGGGTTCTACTTTTATGATGGCAATTCGTGGGAGATCGTAGGAGACGATGGTGACTGGACATTGACACCTTCCTATCTCTACACAGATGCTGGGCTGCCCGTGGGCATTGGAACCACCACGCCCGATGTAGAGTTGCATATCTACAGTGACGACAATCCCGAACTGAAAATCCAGCGCAGTAGCGCCTCAGATGAAGCCTCGCTTCGGTTCTACCGCAGCACAGGCTCGGGCACATTGGATGCGACCATAGGCGTGAATGATAATGAGGAACTCATTATTCAAAACCATGAGCAGGACAAGGATGTGAAGTTTTACATCAACGATGGTGGTTCGGATGAGCAGATCATGTATTTCGATGCCAGCAACAAGCGCGTGGGCTTCAACATCACCTCGGTGCCTCAGGAACTGATTCATGCAGATGGCGTTATCCGCGCCAACAGCGGCTTCAAGGGTAACAACGGTTCTGCGTCTTCACCGACCTACCGCTTTTACAACGACAATAACAACGGCATGTACCTGGTGGGAACCGATCAGCTGGGCTTCTCGGCCGGTGGTTCGCTGAGTCTTCAGATCGAGAGTGGAAGCAGTGTGTCTCCCGGTTCTGACAATGGCTTTTCATTGGGCACAGCAAGCCTGCGATGGACGGAGGTTTATGCGGTGAATGGAACCATCAATACTTCAGACAGCACATTGAAGAGAGACATCCGGCCGCTGCACTATGGCCTGGAAGAAGTGCTCGCCATGAATCCAGTGACTTATCGATGGAAATCCGGCAATGATGACCTCAAAGTCGGTTTGTTGGCCCAGGAAGTCCGCGAGGTGGTTCCAGAAGCTGTGTACGGTGAAGTGGAAGGAGAACTTGGAATCAACTATGCCGAATTGCTGCCCGTGCTCATTCAAGCCATCCAGGACTTGCAACAGGAAGTAGATGCTTTGTCTTCCCAGGTAGAAGTGCTTTCTGAGCAAAAAGACGTTTCTGAAGCCTCAGCTTCCGCGCCCTGATCAGCGCACTTCTGCGCCCGATTCAAAGTCTTTCGGAGGACTCACAAACGCCAGCTTACCGCTGCTGTCTTCGGCCATGAGAATCATGCCCTGGCTCTCGATTCCCTTGATCTTTCGAGGTTCCAAGTTGGTCAAGACGGTGACTTGACGGCCTATCACTTCTTCTGTGGTGTAGTGCTCGGCAATGCCGGATACGATGGTGCGCACCTCGCTACCGAGATCCACGGATAACTGCAACAGGCGATCGGCTTTCTTCACCTTTTCAGCTGTTTTGATCGTGCCGATGCGCATGTCCATCTTCGTAAAATCATCAAAGGCAATGTTGTCTTTGAAGGGACGCGCTTCAGGCTCTTCCTCTGCTTGTTGCTTAGCGGCTTTTGCTGCTTCTAACTTGTTGACCTGCTGTTCTACATCAGCATCCTCCACTTTCGTGAACAGCAATTTTGCGGCACCAATTTCATGCCCTTCCAGGAAACCTCGGAATACCTTGTCAATGCGTAGCATTTCTCGGATTCGATCTGCAGTAGCTGGTAGAAATGTGTCAGAGACGTTCGCCAATTCCGCGCTGATGTGCAACGCGTTGAGCATGATTCCCTTTACAGCTTCAGGATCGGTCTTCTGCAACTTCCAGGGTTCTAAATCTGCCAGGTATTTGTTGCCGTAGCGGGCCAGGTTCATTGCTTCGGCCAGTGCGTCACGAAACTTAAAGGCGTCCATGTGTGCACCGACCGCAGCTTTGATCTTTTCACATTGATCTTTGATCTCATCATCCACACTTCCCTCTGGGATGGCGCCCTGGTAATACTTGTTGGTCAACACCACCACACGGTTGATAAAGTTCCCCAGGATGGCTACAAGTTCGTTGTTGACGCGTGCTTGAAAGTCCTTCCAGATGAATTCACTGTCTTTGCTCTCCGGAGCGATGGACGCGAGTACATAGCGCAATTCATCGGTACGCTCCGGGAAATCTTCCAGGTATTCATGCAGCCAAACCGCATGATTACGCGAAGTGGAAATCTTATCTCCTTCCAGGTTCAGGAACTCATTGGCGGGCACGTTGATGGGAAGGTTAAACCCACCATGAGATTTTAAAAGGATCGGGAAAATGATGCAGTGAAAGACGATGTTGTCCTTTCCAATGAAGTGAATCATATCCGTGTCCGCATCCTTCCACCATCGTTCCCAGTCTTGCTCGTTACCCTGATCCTTCGCCCATTGCTTGGTGGCAGAGATGTAGCCAATGGGAGCATCCAGCCAAACGTAAAGCACCTTGCCTTCTGTGCCTTCTATGGGCACCGGTACGCCCCAATCGAGGTCGCGGGTCATGGCGCGATCGTTCAGTCCTCCTTGAATCCAGCTCAGGCATTGACCTACCACGTGCTTCTTCCAGAGATTGGCGTCATGATGGGCATCTCCGTCCAGTTTTCCATCCTTGATGAAGGCCTCGATCCACTCTGCGTGGTCACCCATCGGCAAGTAGAAATGCCAGGTTTCCTTCAGTTCCGGCTTCGCACCACTTAGGGTGGAGTGCGGATTGATCAGCTCTGCCGGGCTGAGCGTTTTGCCGCAGTTTTCACATTGGTCACCATAAGCCTGATCGTGACCGCAGTTCGGGCAGGTGCCCATGATGAAGCGATCAGCCAGAAACTGCTTCGCCTCTGGATCATACATCTGCTCGTTCACCACCTTTTTGAAGGCACCCTTCTCGTGAAGTTTCAGGAAGAAATCCTGCGAAGTCTGGTGGTGTAGCTCTGAGGAAGTGCGGTGGTAGATGTCGAAATCAATCCCAAAGTTCCTGAAGGCACTCTTGTTGATGTCGTGGAAGCGATCCACGATTTCCTTCGGTGTTGTTCCCTCCTTGATGGCCTTCATGGAAATGGCCGCTCCGTGCTCATCCGATCCGCACACAAACAGAACATTCTCATGGCCGTGTTTTGCGCGGAGGTAGCGAACGTAGATGTCGGCAGGCAAATAAGCGCCAGCGATGTGTCCGATATGAAGCGGGCCGTTTGCATAGGGCAAGGCCGAAGTGATCAAGTGTCTTTTGGGCATTTTTTTCCTTGGTTCAAGGTTTTTAAGATCAAGGATCAAAGCAGCCAGAGGCTTTGAGCTTTCATCCTTGAACTTTGATCTCAACTCTACCGCGAAAGTAGTTCTAAGGTTCAAAGATCAAGTGGCAAAGGCGCTGAACACTTTGATCTTTGAACCTTGATCTCCAAGCTTTGACCTTCACATCTCTACCTTAGCGCGATGATTCAACCTGAGAGCCTTCAGAAAGGGGATGTTATTGCCTTGATCGCCACAGCCAAAAAGATCAATCCCGGAGAAATTGATGGAGCCATCGCTTTGATGGAGAGCTGGGGACTGAAGGTGGCTTGCGGACCTCATTTATATGCGGCTCATCATCAGTTTGCCGGCACCGATGCCGAGCGCGCTTCCGATCTGCAATGGGCGATTGATCATCCCGAAGCCAAGGCGGTGGTTTTTGCACGCGGTGGCTATGGAACTGTGCGCGTGCTGGATCATATTGATTGGAATCACTTTGTAGCACACCCCAAATGGCTCTGTGGATTCAGTGATCTCACCGTGTTGCACAGCCATGTGCTGGTGAATTTGGGGGTTGAAACACTGCACTCTTCCATGCCTATTTTCTTCAAGGATGGAAAGAGCAATGCTTCCAGCGACAGCCTGAAACGTGCACTCTTTGGGGAGCTCTCAAAGCTGGAATGGGAAAGTGATGCACTCAACCGCAAGGGAACGGGCCAGGGCATCTGTGTGGGTGGAAATCTGTCCGTGCTGTACTCGATTTCCGGTTCGGTGAGTGAAGTGGATTTTGAAGGCAAGGTGCTCTTTTTGGAGGATCTGACGGAATACCTCTACCACCTGGATCGCATGATGATGCAAATGAAGCGCAGTGGTCAGCTGTCCGAATTAGCCGGATTGGTAGTCGGGCAGTTCAGCGAGATGTCAGACAATCCCGTTCCTTTCGGAAAAACAGCGGAGGAGATCATTTTAGAGGCATGCTCGGAGTATGACTTTCCGATTGCCTTCAATGCACCGATTGGTCATGTGGAACACAACGAATCTGTGTTTCATGGCCGGAGCGTCACGCTGGAAGTAGGGACTTCATCCGTGCTGACCTTCTAAGGCTTTTTCTTGTAAACCTCACACCAAGCCTTGTTGATTTCGAAGCGCTGGAGAAGTTCAAAGCCACTCAGGTCTTCAGGCTTGAAGTATTTTTCATTGTTGCTGAAAATGGCCCAGTCTGCACTGTTGACATCCGTAGTCAGGTTGACAAAGACTTGTTCCGGAGCTACATAGCGAGGATAGTGACTCGATAGATTCTTTGTCATCAAAAAAGCAGCGGCTACACGATCTTCTGTGGCCGCCTCTGACTTTAGTACCTCAACGGCAGCTACCTGCGTGCGAATGGCATCAGCATAACCCATGGAATGATCAGAGCTCTTGCGGTTGCTCATGCTGAAATAGAGGCAAATGAAAGAGAGTACCGTAACCAATGCCGGGTGTATCCATTTCCTTATGGATGTTGCGAAGTGTATCGCTGCCGAAGCCAGGATGGTGAGCAGCGGAAACAGGCAAAGGATGTAGCGATTGGAGTAGAAATTGACGGCAGAAAAGAGCAGGTAGCCAGCGAGCACAAAAAACAGCAGCAGTGCGCGATCTGTATTGGGGTTGCGCCATTTTTTTCGTTGGTCGTAGAGCATCCAGATCAGTGCCGCTAAGGCAACAAAAAAGACCGCATTTCGGCCGAAGTAGAGAAAGAGGTAGGAGAAATAGCGAGAGAGTTGGTTGAAGAAAAAGTCAGCAGTCAGCGTCACAAATCCCGTGTGTCGCGGAAAAAGAAACCAGCCCTGAATGGCATATTGATCCAGGTAGAACAACAGATTGACCAATACCGGAATAGCGAAGTGCCAGGAGTTTCGAAGGCGCAGCCATAAACTCTGGTCGCGCAGTCCGATAGCGAAGTGATAGACACCAAGCATTCCCAGTAGCGCGATGGCGGGCTCCTTGGTGAACAACATCAAACTTCCGCTCAGAATCGTCCAGCCTTTGCGCTTCTGGATGTACGCATAAAGTGTGGTCAGCAACAGCAGTGTGAGCAAAACCTCCGGCAGTTGAAACGAAGACTGCGCCAGGAAGACATTTTGAGCAAACAGCAGCAAAGCGGCCCCAATTCCGACCGATTCTCTGAAAAGAACACGCCCGAGCAAGAAGGTCATCCAAAGGCAGCCCATGGAAAGGAAGAGCGGGAGCAATCGTTGCAAAAACAGATGATCACCAACGAGCACGTTCCAACTTGCTTGCAAAGCATAGTAGAGCAGAGGATGGCCGGTGGTGTAAATGGCAGGCGCTACATTGGAGCGGATTCCAATACCTTCTTCCACCATGTGACCAATGGCGTAGCTATAGGGAAAAGCTTCATCCCAGTAGTGTGGAAGTCCCAGATCTTGCCACTTCATGGATAGCAGTGCCAGGCAAAGCATGGAAAGGACAATCATCGGGATGTAGCGCTGCAATTGCATGAGGCTGCAAAATATCACAAATGGTTTGTGGGTGTATTCCTTATCTGTCGTTTTGCTCCACCGATGGATGGTTTAAATTCACGACCTGCCTACGGGCTGCAACACAGAGAACATTGCTCAAACCCTACTTTGCCCACCTTCTGATTCTCCTGAAAGACTTTCGGTTCTGGCTTCTGGCTTCCGTGGTGCAGCGGCTCTTTTTCATTGATGTCGCTCCGTTGGAAATGGGGCACAACTGGCGTCAGACAACGGTGTGCATGGTCGCTCGAAACTTCCTTGAGGTGGATCCCAACATCTTCTTCCCGAGGGTAGATATGGCTGGAGAACTCAGTGGAATCACGGGCATGGAGTTTCCATTGCTCAACTACATCATTTACCTGTTCTCGGTCGTTCTGGGTTACGACCATTGGTATGGAAGGTTGATCAATCTGGTCGTGACCGCGCTTTCCCAATGGGCCTTCTATCGCTACCTGAAATCTGTGTTCAATCCTGAACTTGCGTTTCGCGCAAGCATGATTTTGCTGTTCTCATTGTTCTACATGTACAGCAGAAAGATCATGCCCGACACCTTTTCCATGGGGCTTTGCATGATCGGCATGTTTTCCTTGGAGCGCTTTGTAACAACCCGGAAGTGGCTGTGGTGGGGTTCCGGGGCTCTTTTTGTAGCGCTGGGTGTGCTTTCGAAGTTGCCTTCTGTATTGGTGTTGCCCTTGCTATTGCCGCTGTTGCAGTCCTCCAACTGGAGGGAGCGCGTGTTGACTTCTGCGGCCCTCCTGCCTGGAGCTGTTGCCTCCGCGCTTTGGTATTTCTACTGGTCGCCTCACCTCACGGATGCCTTTGGGTATCAACACTTTTTCATGGGAGCACCCGTTGCCGAGACGCTGAATAATCTTGGAAACAACCTAGGAGAAACCCTCAAGATGTTTTACGAACGACCGCTTGGATTCAGTGGCTTCCTGCTCTTCATGGGAGGCTTGTTAGTGCTGGCAAAACAGCGTGACTCTGCTCGCTTCGGCCTTTTGACAGTGCTTTTGCTTTTTGTGCCCTTCGTATTGCAGACGGGGGATAATTTCTACAAACACGAGTACTACATCATTCCCGTGATACCTGCGATGGCTTATGTTGCTGCCCGCGCTTTGCAGCTTTTGCCATCCCGAGTGCTGCCCTTTGTGTTGCTGATCGTTTGTGTGGAAGGATTAGCGCGCAGGTGGGACGATCAATTCATCAAACGCGGGAAGGAAATTGCGCACCTCGAGGAGATCATTGAACCGTATGTGCAAGAAGATCAGCTTGTGGCGATCAACAGCGGGGTTTGGCCTACGGCACTCTATTTTGCCCATCGAAAAGGTTGGATTGCTTACAACGAGCAACTTCAGGATCCTGACTTTGTAGAACGGCTTCGGTCACGCGGATGTGCCTTTGTGCTGGTTATGAAAAAGCGCTTCGGATCGGAGATTGAACTTCCCTATGAACGGGTGCTCGATCATGAACTTCTCATAATTTATCGCTTGCAGGAGTAGGATTAAACCAGAAGGCGAACGAGGCATTCGAACATGGCAACACACAATGAACTTGGCAAGAAAGGCGAAGAACTCGCCATCGCTCATCTTCGGAAATACGGCTACGAGATCCTCGATCGTAACTGGCGCTTCGGAAAGGAAGAGATCGACATCATTGCCAGGATAGGGCAGGAGTTGGTCATTGCAGAAGTGAAAACGCGTCATTCCGACTTTTTCGGATCACCAGAAGAGTTTGTGAGCCGAAGCAAGCAACAGCATTTGATCAAGGCGGCCAATGCCTATGTGGAAAAGAAGGATCTGGACCTGGAGGTGCGTTTTGATGTGATTGGAATCATCCTCAATTCCAAGGAGGAGCGAATTCACCACATCGAGGATGCCTTTCAACCGCGGTGGTAGCATCAGGAAGTCTTGAGCTGACATAAGCTCTTGTTGGCCGGTTGAATGGTGTGTTTCAAAGTCGTCACCCTTCGAGACGGCACGCCTAGCGTGCCTCCTCAGGATGACTTGCCGTTGTGAAAGAGGATAAGAATATCCGTCATCCTGAGGAATGCCGCTTAGCGGCATGTCTCGAAGGGTGACTCCACCAAACTCCTCCCTTCCAATCCATCTAACAACAAAAAAGGCAGCCCTCCAAATCAAGAGGACTGCCTTGCTACGATAGAGCTGCTTGTTCTAGTGCTTCAGCACTTTGCTGACTAGTTTCTGCGAATCATTGGTGAATACCACGAAGTAAATCCCGGACTGGTAGTCGCCCAGATCAATTCTGATGGCTTCGCCCGATGGTTGAACCTGAGATGAGAATACAGTTTCGCCCAAGGTGTTGGACACTACTAACTCACCAGACTCCGTCAGCTCTGAGATGACTACATCAAATTCAGCGTCTGCCGGATTTGGGTAAATGCTCATTTGGGAGGTTAAAGCTGTGCTTGCGTCCGCTGATTCTCCCCGCTTGGCGATGACAGTGCACAAGGTTGTCTGATTGCTCGGTAGAGAAGCGCAATTACCTCCAATTCCGTCAAAATCGCATTGCAAAGGGTTCTCATGGATTGGTACGAGGACTTGTTCAGTTTCCTCGCTGTCGTAAGTGAGGCTCGTAAGGCAGGAGTTTTTAGTGGCAATCCAATCTGTTGAAACCACATCAAGTCGATAATCGCCTCCGGCTAAACGTGGACCAGCAAATACATAACCCTTGCCATCTGGCCTCTCAGCTAAGATTTCTTGGTTGAAGATGTAAGGGTGTTCACCGCTAAACGTAGAGAATACACCGCCTCCATGAGTGTGGAAGTTGGTAGATGGCGCTTCGTAAATGAGCGTTTGATAGTTCGTGCCGTCATTTTTGTTAAACGCTGCCAGCCAGGGTGTTGCGTTGTCGGTTGATCCTGGAATGGTGTAGGTTCTGAAATATCCTGCAGCCACCAAAGCGTCATCCTGGTAATTGCCCTTCATCAGTTCAAAACCGGCTGCGTTTGTAACTCCTAGTTGAGGGTCGAGGCCGAGAACGTAGTGGTTTGAAATCGAAGGACCGCTGGTCACGTTGTCGATTACAGTGATTTCGGGATTGTGCGTGACACTGTTGTTCGACATCAGGAAAACCTGGTCGTCTGACTCGAAGTAAACAGCTGAAACTCCTACATGCTCGGAATTTGAGGCCTCGAAAGAGATGTTCGATGCAAGGGAGAGGTTGTCATCCAATGTGATCGCCATCACACTTTGAATTCCGTAATCGATGCTACCGGTGACAAAGAAGCCTTCAGGAATTTCCACGATGTCGTTGACCGATGCGTGTTCCAGTTGTGGACCAAAAAACTCATTTGCATTCACAAACGATAGGTTCTGATCAAGTTTCAACACCAGTGCCCGACTGTTCGTAAGAGGAAAAGCGAAGGGATCTTCAGAAATGGTACCTCCTACAATAATGGACTCTCCCTGGTTGGCTGAGATAATGTTTGTTCCCGCGCTGTGAATGAAGGTGGTGAGAACGGTCATGTCTTGGCACGCGCACGTGTTGTAGTCAAACGTTGCCACAATCAGCTGTTCATGTCCATTTACGAGCGTATATCCCGTTATGGCGATTTCACCGTTCACGATGGCCACATCCAGTGCACGGTCATCCGAAGACAGGTCCACGATTTGTTCACACGCGATGTTTCCAGTTGCATCCATTCGAATGACATGGATGTCCTGATCGCCCGAATCGAAAATGGTTCCAGCCAGCACCAGATCTTCAATTTCTCCATTGTATTCAATGGAATAGTGGTTGAAGTCAGCGCTGCCCCGGTCAATGGTTGTTTGAAAGTTTTGGCCCACCAGCATACTGGTAGACAACAGACTGCAGATTAAAAGACGATAATTCATGGGTTTCAATTTTGTGCCTACTCTGTACAGTGCTTTTCGGCTTCCGCACATTACTTATCATCTGAAGCATGGCCATGGCTAACGGATGAGTTCATAAGGTTGTCTTCCACTGTTTTTGGGAAGAACATCTTATATGCTTCAATCTAACTATTTCACACGTAGACGCACTTTGTTCTTAGCGTGCGTTGAATCTGATCTAAGGAGTGATGCTTTTGATTCGATAAACGTTACTTCTGATTGTTCAAGGAGGATGCAGTTGAATTCTGCACGTGTGCGTGTTCCCGACTCACTTCTTTCGATCAGATGTGGCGGATTAACACACTGATGAAGGTGCTTTTGTAAGCAACAAAAAAGGCAGCCCCGATTGCTCGAGACTGCCCCTACGATCCATCAAATAAGAAGGATTATCGCTTCATCACCTTGCTGACCATTCGCTGGGAATCGTCTGTGTAGATCACGAAGTAGAGACCTGATTGCTCGTTGCTCAGGTCGAAGTTGATTGCTTGCTCATCAGCCAACGTATTGGCAGAGAAGACTACCTTACCCAAAGTGTTTACAATCACCAGTTCTCCGCCCTCAGCAGCCTGAGGAATGGAAATGCTGATCATGTCAGAAGTTGGGTTCGGATATACCGTCATTCCATCCGTGATGATCGCATTGTCGCTGGCGAAGGCATCCTCACCAATCTTAGGCGTCACGTTGCACTGAACGCTGTACTTGCTGTTTTCAGGCTGGCAAGCTGCACCCACTCCGGCAATGCTGATGAAAGGCGTTCCGATGCTCGCCTGGATGTCTACAAAACCAATGTTTTGTGGGTTCCAGTTGTAGCTGTCGAGGCAGGAATTGCTTCCCAGGTTCCAGTCTGTGGACACAATGTCTACAGCGTAGTTTCCGCCAATCCTTCTTGCACCCAGGAATACATATCCATTTCCATCAGCGCGATCCGTCAGAATCTCCTGGTTGAAGATGTAAGGATGCTCTCCACTGAACGTGGAGAATACTCCACCACCCTGAGCATAGAAGTTCGTAGATGGTGCGTTGTAGAGAATGGTTCTTATGTGTGTACCGGTGTTCTTTTCAAACTCGGTGACCCATGGCGTTGCATTGTTGAACGGAGCACCGCCAAAGTCGAAGGTGCGGAAGTATCCAGCAGCTACGAGGTTGTCGTTTGGATTGTCGTTGCTGATGTGCAGCTCAAAACCGGCAGCATTGTACTGGCCATAGGTTGGATCCAGCTCCAGGAAGTAGTTGCTGGCAACGCCTGGGCTTCCACTTACATTGCTGATGATCGTGATCTGTGGGTTGTGGATCACACTGTTGTTAGACATCAGGTAAACATTGTCAGTCTGACCGTCATACACTGCAGACACGCCCACATGCTCCCAGTTTGTAGACTCAAAGGAAGCGTTGGCTGTGCTGTTCAGGTTGAAGTCAAAGAATTCAGCCAATACACCCTGGTAGATGATACCGCCAAATCCGGTGAAGTCCATGCTACCTGTTACGAAGTATCCGTTTGGAACCTCAATGATGTCGTTCACAGAACAACCCTGGCCATTAGGTCCGTTGACAGCGACCTGATTACCTGTGTTTACAAGGGCAGGGGTGAATTCAATCACAATGGCTCTGCTGCCGGTCAACGGAACGTTGAACGCACTGGCGAGCATACCTCCTACGATGTAGTTACCGGTAGCCTGAGAATAGATCAGATTGGTACCTGCGCATCGACCGAGGCTCGTCACTATTCGGTCGCCCAGGCAGTTTCCGTTTGGATCGAACTTCACAAGGTAGAGCTGCTCAAACCCATTCACCTGAGTGTAACCTGTTACGACATAGTTTCCACTGGCATCCTCCATAACATCCAATGCGCGGTCATCTGAAGAAAGGTTGATGTATTGCTCCCACAGGAGGTTTCCGGCATCGTCCACCTTCATCACGTGGATGTCGTTGTCTGCACCGTTGTTTTTAAACTCTGTTCCTGCGATGATGTATTCGCAGTCGCCCACTGTCTCAATAGAGTAGTGATTGTGATCAGTGCTGCTCATGGATACAGTGCGCTGGAAGTTTTGAGAAACGCAAGGGTTCCCAGTGGTAATGGTGCACCACTCGCTGGGATCACTCAGGTTAGCCGAGCAGTTAGGACCGTATTGCGTGTCACCAATACCAGGAACGTTATCCTGAATGAATACCGGGCTCTCGCTGATATTCTGTGGAATCCAGGAGTAAGGCACGAGGCAGCTGTTGGCCGATACATCAAAATCTGTGGCGACCACATCCAGGCTGTAATTTCCTGAAAGCAAGCGAGCGCTGATCAGGGCATATCCATCGCCATTTGGAGTTTCGGTGAGGATCTCGGAATTGAAGATGTAAGGATGCTCGCCCACAAAAGTGGAGAACAAGCCACCGCCTTGCATGTAGAAGTTGGTGGAAGGAGCGTTGTAAAGCACTGTTCTGAGGTGTGCACCGTTTGGCTTGGCAAATTCTGTCAGCCATGGAGTCGCATTGTCGAATGGCGCGCCACCAAAATCGTAGGTGCGGAAGTATCCAACAGCAACCAGATTGTCAGGATCATAGATGCTCTGGCGCAACTCAAAACCAGCGGCATTGTGCTGGCCATAGGTTGGGTCCAACTCAAGGTAGTAGTTGTTAGACACAAATGGCGCTCCCGATACATCGTCAATGATGCTGATTTGTGGATTGTGGATCACGCTGTTGTTTGACATCGCATAGATCTGATCCGTATTGGCATCATACACCGCAGACACACCTACATGCTCAAAGTTGGTAGACTCGAAAGAGATGTTGGATGTGACGCTGAGGCTGTAATCCAGGAACGTGGCCAGAACACCTTGCTTCGGGTTGTTATCATCAACGCTACCCAGCACAAAAAGGCCATTGGGAACTTCGATGATATCATTGACCGATGTGTGCATGTGGTCTGCACCGATGAGCTCAATCACGTTGCTGAGGCCAAGGGAAATGTCGAATTCCACAATAACAGCACTGTTGTTTGGATTGAGCGGTACTGCAAACGGGATATCAGAGGTCAGTCCACCGACAAATAAGCTTCCGGTGACGTTGGACCAAATGATGTTTGTTCCCGCGCTGTAGTCAAAACCCTGCAGAACGTTGTGTGAATTACATCCACACCCTGCGTCAAAGTTTGCTACCAGGAGTTCTTCCTGACCGCTGGCCGTGGTGTATCCAGTGATCACGATGTCTCCGTTTCCATCCTCCGTAACGTCCAACGCGCGATCGTCAGGAGAAAGGTCTAAGGTTTGCTCGCACAGCACGTTGCCTACCGCATCCATGCGAACGATGTGTACATCATTGCCGTTGGGACCAAATATGGTTCCGGCTAAGATGTAGTCTCCATTGCCTGCCAGCTCAATGGAATAGTGGTTGAAATCCGTTTGAGTTCTCGAAAGTGTTCTCTGAAAGTTCTGGGCCGTAAGGGCTCCGGAAACCAGAAGGGTCAGAGCAATAATGAACCGATGTTTCATTAGTGATAAAGTTTGATTGGTGCCTACTCTCTTAAGTGCTTTTCGGCTTCCGCACGGTGTAAATGCAGCTACTCAGTGACTTGGGTTTGTCACTCTTGGGAAGAATTACAGGGGGCCTATTCCTGTATGCCTATATTATCGGCTTGTGCACATACGAATATATAATACGACAAACGATATATGGACATGCTTAGTTACATGCATCGGTGTATTCCGGCTCTGGATTGATCAGCGTTAAGGAAGTATCAAAAGGTGAAACTGCGCATGCTCACGTGATTGAGTTGCTTCGAGTTCCTTTTTTGGGAATGTTGTGAACATGCGCAATTTTAACGTAGAGTTAACATTGGCTCGTGTTTTAACGCTGGCTCAGAAGTAAAGCGCGTGACCTTTAAATCCCTGCTCAGAGTTCCACTCCAGCGCGGGGAATGGGAACTTGATCAAGCCAAAAACAGGCTTGATGAACTCCAATGCCTTGGGTAGTCGAGCGTGGTAAAGGTCAATGTCTAGCGAGAGCAGGAGTTGTCGTTGTCGCTGAATAGATGAATTGTAAACCTCTCCATCAACTTCCCATCCGTTGGACTTAGCACCGAGCAATCCATTCGAGCTGTATCCAACAGCCATGTTGAGCCATCGGGGAAATCGATCAGGCTTTCCTGCGATGGACCAAATGTTTGTGCTCAACCAATACGTTTGGCCGTTATAATCTTTCAGCCACTGCTCCGTGATGGAAGAACCGTATAAATCCTCTGCTCGCTGCTTTTCTGCATTTGAGAAGTTGTCCGTGCTCCCTGGCCAGAAAGAGTACTTCCAGCGGAAACGCTGTTCGTGCCATATTTCTTCCTGGGCGAAAAAAGTGGCTGTTCCGATGGTGTTTGATACCTGATCTGTGATGCTAAATCCCCAGCCTGATGAAAAGCCATCGAAGATTTCCACGACCAACTGGTAAGAGTAACCGAGCGCAAGAGCCCTTCTCATGGACTTCTTATGGTCTAGTCCGGTCCAGCGATTGATTCTGTACAAGCCGTCTCCGATTTGGTAAGAAGTGGCAATGTGCCCCAGCTTATCCATTTGCTGCCAGGTATCCAGATCGTCAAAGAAGTGAAAAGCCTGCTGGTCATACTGCGCGTACCAGGCGAAATACAACCCGGTTAACGAGGCGGTGTAGGTGACAGCCTGTGAGCTCATGGCCAATGCAACCCTCTTTGGCTTTAGCGTATCAGCCTCCTGCCACCATGCTGTTTGTGAGGTTGCACATCCGGCAGATAGAGTGAGGACGAGTATCAGGCTAATAGCGCTTCGCCACCAGCAAGTAGTGGTTGAACCAAAACCCCTCTTTGAGCAATATGCTGTCCAGTAGTTCCGAGCCATGCGAACGCAAAAGTGCGGAGTATTCCTCCAAGTCATATTGATGAGGGTGCAGAATATCAAATGGAATGCTTCGATAGATCGGCTTTGCCCAGCGGTGGTTGTGCGCATCAATGCTCATGGCAACGATTCCGCCCGGCTTACAGGCCTTCACAAGGTTGGAAATGCTGAGTGGCAGGTTTTCCACATGGTTGATGACGTTAAGGCAAAACACTGCATCATACATCTCCTGATCGCCAAGCTCTTCCATTTTCATTTGCGAAAACTTCACCCATGGATAGGATGCGGCAGAAAAGTGATCCAGCTCTTTGGCGTAACGATCAAGGAGCGGATCGAAGGCCGTTACGTGCTGTTGGTCAAGTATGGTATAAATACCAGCTGGTCCACATCCAGCATCCAGCAACTGAGCTCCGGGCGCTAACGGGTGGATATTTTCCACGTGCTTCAACACACCACGCCAATAGCCACGCTTCCATTCCAGGTAAGGATCTACCGGTCGGTTGCGCAGGTAGTTTTTCCACCATCGCCACTCAGCGCTTTGTGCCACTTGCCATCTCATCGAGCGCCAAATGTAAGTTCCATTTCGCCCCCTATTAAAAGCTTAGCTTTGCAGCGCAATCAAGAGTATGGCGAAGAGATCAACGTGGAATAAGCGAGCGAAGCAGGCTAAGAAAGAAGAACACCTGGCAATGGGTGGAAACACCCGAGGCAAGAAATTCGGAGTGAAAAAGGATGCTTCCAAGCAAGAGGATCGATCGGAAGGGCTGAAACGTCCGCGAACAAGATCGGGGCAAAGCAGCAACGAATCGAAGGGACACTTCAGTCGCAAAATGGATGATCAGAAGTTTAAATCATCCGGAAATGCCCGCAAGCAATTCAGTCAGGGTGATCGCAAAAAGTCTCACGGCAAATTTTTGCAAGATCAACACTTTGAAGGTTTCAAGGCCAGGGGCAAGGCAGAAGATGAGCTTATCCGCTTGAATAAGTACCTCTCCATTGCGGGCATTTGCTCGCGAAGGGAAGCAGACAAGTTCATTGCTGATGGACTGGTGACCGTCAACGGTGAAGTGGTTACCGAGCTTGGTACCAAGGTGAAGCAGACCGATGTAGTAAAATATGCCGGAGAGCCTGTGAAGGCTGAAACTGTGCGCTATCTCTTGCTGAACAAGCCCAAGGATTGCATCACCACCATGGACGATGAGCGCGGAAGAAATACGGTAGTTGGCCTGGTGAAGAACGCCTGCAAAGAGCGCGTCTATCCCGTAGGTCGTCTGGACCGAAATACCACCGGGCTGCTCCTCTTGACCAACGATGGAGACATCAGCAAGAAGCTTACACACCCAAGCCATGATGTGCGCAAGGTGTATCACGTCATCCTTGATAAGCCAGTAACCAAAAACGACCTCCAGAAGCTTGAATCTGGCATTGAACTGGAAGACGGCATCGCCAAGGCCGATGCAGCGCTTTACGTGGGTGATGGATCTGTTCGCGAAGAAGTGGGCATCGAGATCCACTCAGGGCGTAATCGCATTGTGAGAAGGATGTTTGAAGCCTTGGGTTACAATGTATATCGACTCGATCGGGTGGTGTTTGCAGGCCTCTCCAAAAAGGGACTGCCGCGTGGCCGTTGGAGGTTCCTCACCGAGAAGGAGATCGCTTATTTGAAGATGCTCTAAGCATTAAAAATCAAGCGTTTATAACTCGTTAAGGTTTCTTATTCCCAGGCTGCCAGCGCAGGTAACTTCGAATATTTGGCATTCAGCCACGTTTTCTATCCATGCGCTCGTTTTTCAAATGGTCTTTCATCCTGCTCGTACTGCTGAGCCTGTTTCTCGGGGGCGCTTTCCTGGTGGCGCGTCACTTTGAGAAACCCGTCAAGGCCTACTTTGTGAAGCAGCTGAACCTGCGTCTGCAATCCCCTGTGCATGTGGAGGAAATGGAGTTCTCCCTACTCGCGAAGTTTCCTTCAGCCTCGCTGGTGCTTAAGAACGTGTGGGCGGAAGAAAATGTGATCACCATCGGTCAGGCAGATACCCTGGCTTACTTCGAGCGACTTTACCTCAACTTCAATGTTTTTGACCTTCTGAACGGAACCTATCGACTCAACGGGGTTCAGGGTTCAAGCGGTTATGTGAGCCTGAAGATTGACCCCAAAGGCAAGGAGAATTACACAATCTGGAAGACCACCGAAGACACTACCGGATTCTTTCTGGAGCTGGACAATGTTCGCCTCACTGATGTACGCTTTGGATATTTCAACCAAGCACGCAGGCAGGATTTTTCGCTCTTGGTCCATGACCTGACCTTCAACGGCCGTTTTTCGGATGAACAGTACACCATGCAGGTAGATGGAGATGGAAGGGTGAACCACTTCATTGTGAAGGGGGAGAACTATCTCTTTGAGCGTGAGATTGCCATCGAAACGGAGCTGGATGTGATCACTCAAACTTCCAGCTATGCCTTTCGAAACGGGGAGGTTCTGATTGATGATCAGCTCAGCTTTTCGGTGGAAGGTAAATACGTGGATGAAGGACTTGACCTCCATTTGCAAGGACACAAACTGGACATTGTAAAAACGCTGGCACTGCTGCCTTCTGAGAATCGCAAGCTGCTCAGCGACTATGAAAGCGAAGGCATCCTCAACTTCGATTGCATCATTCAGGGAGCTTTTGACAAAACCGAGAATCCCTATTTCAAGGCTGATTTTTCTGTTCAGGATGCGGTGATCAAGCAGAAGGCTTCCGGGCTTGAGTTGAGCGAGTTGACGGGGAGAGGCTCGCTGGAAAATGGGGCCAAGAAACGCATGCAGACGGCTGCTCTGCGAATCGATACCCTGAGCGGTAAGATTGGCGAAGGAGCATTTGAAACTGGATTCAGCCTGATCGATTTCTCGAAGCCCAGGCTTCAGGGGCGACTGAGGTTTGCCAGCGAATTGGGTGCCTTGAGCCAATTGCTGAAACTGGAAAATGTGGAAGAGGCCAGCGGTCAGATAGAAGTGGATGCCAACATCAAGACCGTGTTGCAGCAGATGGATAGCCTTAGAAGCAGTGACTTCATCAATGCCGATGCTTCCGGGCAGGTCTCGTTGCGCAATGCAAGGCTTCAGCTCAAGAACGATGTCCGGCTTTATGAGGTAGACAGTGGCGAGGCACATATTCAGAACAACGACCTGCGCATCGATGCGTGCATCGGAAGGGTGAACGGCAGCGATGTGGAGTTGAAAGGAACAGCCAGGGGGTTTCTCGCTTATCTGTTTTCAAAAACAGCTGCCTTGGCCATTCGCGGAAGCCTGAAGACAGGAGATGTGAGGCTCGAAGACTTTTTTGCCCAGCGCACGGAGGATGAAGAGGGAGATGAGAAGGCCGTAGTCGCCTTTCCCGATCGCATGACGCTCGATGTGAAGATCATCGC
The DNA here is from genome assembly GCA_002428995.1 of Flavobacteriales bacterium UBA6057. Lineage (GTDB taxonomy): Bacteria > Bacteroidota > Bacteroidia > Flavobacteriales_G > Salibacteraceae > UBA6057. The sequence continues at coordinate 59,680 of DIYJ01000010.1, forward strand.
CAACAGCTTCCGCTATGGAAAATTCGAAGCAGATAAGGTGAGCGGTCGCTTGCTCATGGATGCCTTCAAGCTTCAGGCTGATCGCCTGAATTTTACATCGCAAGGCGGCCAGGTAGAGGGCAAGGCCGGGATCTATCGCTTTGCGGAGAATCAGTTCGGTTTCCGCTCCGAATTCAGGATGCGCGACATCGATACGCGGCAGCTCTTCCAAACCTTTGACAACTTTGGTCAGCAACAACTGCGAGCCGAGCACATTTCCGGTCAGACATCTGCTAGTGTGGGCGTTCAGGCTTTTTGCGATTCCCTGTTCCAGATTCAGAAAGAAAGTGTGACGGCCAATGTGAAGCTCAGCATCACGCAGGGACGTCTGACCAATTTCGAACCACTGATCAGCGTAGCCGATCATTTGAAGGAGAAGCGAATGATGCGTCTTTTCATCAATGTGGATGAACTGCGAAAGCGTCTTGCAGATGTTGCGTTTGATACCTTAACGAATGAGATCAGCATCCTGAATCAGGTTGTGACCATTCCATCGATGAGCATTCGCTCCAGTGCCATTGACCTTGAGGCAGAAGGCTCCCATTCCTTCGATAACGAGATCGACTATTCCATGGATTTTGCGCTCAGCGAAGTGCTGACCCTCAAGGATCGCAAGGAACCCTACAATGAGTTTGTGCGAAGGGATAACAAGGGGCGAACGCGGATCTACATGCGCATAGAAGGCACCACCGATGATCCCAAAGTGACCGTGCAGCGCACCAATGTCGGCAAGGTGTTGCGGCAAGACCTCGAAGCTGAACGTCAAACCGTGAAGTCCCTGTTGAAGAGTGAGTTTGGCGCATTCTCAAACGATACCACCGTAAGGATGCCCGAGGAGGTGCCTGCGGAAGAGCTTCAAATGGAATTCAATCCTGAAACCGAGATTGAAAAGGAAGATTCAAAAGAGATGCCGGTAGATTCCGAAGTAAAGGAAGATACCACCAAGAAACCCAAATCCATCCTCGATAGGTTCATGAAGAAAACAGAGGCTGACAAGAAAAAGCTGCGCGAAGGAGAATTTGAGGATGATGATTTTTAGAGATAAGCTGCCCATGGTGTGCATCACAAAAGCACTATCAACTGCATTGGTGCGCTACACGAACCCCATCAGTCATGCTGAGGAGTCCACCAGAAGGTGGACGTCTCGAAGCATAATAAAAGCAACGCAAGCAAAAGGCAGGAGTGCTAACCACCCAAACAACATCCACGCTCGATCTAATTTTTCGTTATTTCATCCGTTGCTATGGCGCGCATGAATATTTACTCCCAAAAGCAGCGCTGGAAACTGCTGCTCTTTGCCTTGGCTCTTGTCATTGTTGGTGTTTCGTTGTGGTACACCAAAAGCATCATCGACAAGATTTCGGAAGAAGAGCGAAAGAAGGTAGAGATCTGGGCTGAAGCCGTAACCAAGCGTTCCGCATTGGTGAATTATACCAGCGGCCTTTTTGAGAAGCTGGAAGAAGGGGAGCGTGGCAAGGTCAGGCTGACGCTCGAGGCTACCAAGTACCTTGCACGACCGGATGTGACGGACGTAAGTTTTGCGCTGAATGTGCTCAATGACAATACTACGGTTCCGGTGATTTTGACCAATGATCAGGGAGAGATTACCACGCATCGAAACATTGAACTGCCTGACGAAAATCCGAAAGCCTTCCTCAGAGCTCAACTGGCTGAAATGCGAAGCCTGTATGACCCGATTGAGATCACCTACTATGGTAACAACAAGGTGTACCTCTATTACAAGGACTCCAAACTCTTTTCGGAACTTAAAACGACCTTCAAGGATTTGCAGAAATCCTTCATCTCAGAACTGGTGATCAATGCAGCGTCAAGCCCTGTATTGCTGGTGGATGATACCCGACAAAAGATCATTGAAGCTGGAAACGTTGATACCAGCTTGCTCTCGGAACCCGGTCAGCTGAAAGCCAAGCTTTCGAGCATGGAGCTACCCATTCGCATTGATCTGGATGGAAAGCCGGCCTATGTCTATTATGAGGATTCGTACCTGCTCACGCAGTTGAAGTATTATCCAATTGCCCAGCTCGGAATCATCGGTCTGTTCATTTTCATTGCCTATTTGTTGTTTAGCACTGCTCGCAAGGCCGAGCAAAATCAGGTGTGGGTAGGAATGAGCAAGGAAACTGCGCATCAATTGGGGACTCCACTCTCGTCCATGATTGCCTGGGTGGAATTGCTGAAGGAAGAAGCATCCACGCGCACTATCGGTCAGGAACTGGAAAAGGATGTACAGCGGCTGCAGGTGGTGACCGAGCGCTTCAGCAAGATCGGTTCGCAGCCTGAGATGAAGTACCAAAACCTGGTGCTCATTCTTCAGAATGTGGTCGACTACTTCCAGAAGCGCATTTCTTCAAAGACGACACTCACCTTCGAGGTGGAGGAGGATGTGTCCGAGGTGTTGGCCACGGTCAATACATCCCTGTTTGAGTGGGTGATTGAGAATCTGATTAAGAATGCCATCGATGCCATGGAAGGCAAGGGAGAGATCCATGTTCGCCTGTCTACTTCCGGTCAAAAGGTGGTGGTGGATGTCAGCGACACGGGAAAAGGAATTCCAGCCAGTAAGTTCAAGACCATTTTTGAGCCCGGCTTTACTACCAAGAAACGCGGTTGGGGCCTCGGGCTGTCCCTCAGCAAGCGTATCATTCGCGATTATCATTCCGGGCGGATTTTCGTGCACAAGTCTGAATTGGGTGAAGGCACTACTTTTCGCATTATGCTTCAGAGCTAGAATTGCGTCTAGTGTAAATCTTTTATTTTTAGCCAGCCTTCTAAGCCTAATCAAAACCTTAAAGTATACCCTATGAGGATATACCTGAACACCTCTCTGGTTATCCTGACAATGATTTTTTTCCTGTCATCTGCCAGTGCTCAAATTAAACAGGCCCTTGAACTCAAAAACCTGGAAACAGGCGAAGTATGGGTATTGGAAAAGGGGAAGAAGTTTTACATCGAAGCAAGGCCAACTGAAGATAAGCCTGAGACTTCAGAGTACAATCACCGCTACAATCCACTGACACATGGGCGAACAAAACTGGTCGGATTTCTTCCAGACGATGACAATCCTGCTGTTTTAATCAAAGCTCCTCGATCATTGGAAAGGGGAACTGTTATTCCGCTGTCCTCTCTAGTTAGCATTGGAAACCAGACGAGAAATCAAGAGCGAAACACGAAAATCATAAGAGCTATTTATATTCCAGGCGGCCTGGCGATCGCGGTTGTGGGAGCCTTCGTGGGTGGTCCGGATGGAGTTCTGCTCGCTGGGCTTGGTGCATCCATTACGGGACTCGGCTTTTCAACACTCCTTATGAAACGTAAGGTTTTTCGTTTCGACCAGGATAGTACCGTTCGGATCATCACGCTTGAGAATTGAGTTGAACAAAGAATAGGTCATTTGGTCCCCTACGTTGTCCGGATTGTCAGGTTCCTGTTTGACATAAATTCTACTAACATTGCCCTAAACGCAAAAACATGGCCTGGTTCACATCTGAGTATGAAGCCTTCTTCAAGGAGCTCAAAGAACACAACGATCGAGATTGGTTCAATGCTGAAAAGAAGCGCTACGAAAAGCACGTTAAGAAACCCTTTGAGCAATTTGTAGGTGACATGATCTTGCGGATGCAGGAAGTAGATCCTGAGTGTAAGATTGCTCCCAAGGATGCTATTTTCAGAATCTACCGCGATACACGGTTCTCGAAAGATAAAACGCCCTACAAGACGCAGATGTCTGCTGTGATTGGAAGAGGCGGGCGCAAAGAAACCTCGCTCTCAGGCATGTATGTAGAACTGGGCGATCAGCACCTCCGGATGTACGGTGGCGTTTATCAGCCTGACAAGGAACAGTTGCATTCCATCCGCCAGGAGATCCTTTACAATATGGATGAATTCAGCGACTTGCTGGACGATAAAAACTTCAAGAAGCTGTTTGGTGAGATTCGGGGAGAGAAGAACAAGCGCCTTCCTGCTGATTTTGCAGAAGCAATGGAAGAACAGCCGCTCATTGCGAACAAGCAGTTCTACTATTTCGCGCAGCTCGACTCCGCGTTGATCACAAGTGACAAACTCATCGATAAGCTCTTCGATGCATTCGAGAAGAGCCTACCGATGAGGCAATTTCTTCACAGGTCTCTGGGAGACTAGAACTGGTATTGCACGCCCAGTGAGAATACTTCCTTCAACTGGGTACGTGGAGCGGTACCGTCATCGATTCCATCATCGTTTCGATCTACCGCAAAGTTGATGTCGTCATCGTAGATCACATGTACAGAAAGGCTGGTGGATAGGTACTTGTTGATCTTCATCGCTACCAGGGTTTCCCAGTTCACATCAATGTTTTCCGGGTTCTCCAGATAGTTTGAGAACAGGTCGATCTTAGACGTGAGCTTTACGTTTTCCATGATGTCGCGCATGTATTGCAACTTCAGGAACGCACCCGCTTCATAGCGTACGAGCTCACCATCCTTGGTTTTCATTCCCGTATCGTCAAATTCTGCTGCGGCTACACCAAAGGCTCCCTGATCTGCCAAACGCTGATTGTCCACGATGGTCGTCTTGCTGGTCAAAGGAGACAAGTAAGCCGAGAAAGCATCGCTGGGCTTGTAGTCGATACCGAGACCGAGCAAGATGTATGCAGGTGAAAGCGGATCGGAGATCGGCAGATTGGATGTGGTGGAGTAATCGTAACCCGCGTCCCACTGGGTGCGGAAGGTGAAGAGCGCGGTGTAGAACGTGTTGATGATGGGAGTTGTGTGTCCCAGCTTCGAGTTGATCTCCACACGGTCGTCTGTCTTTTGGACTTCTGCTCCTTCTTCTTCTGTTCCGATGCGGGTTAAGCCATAGGCCGCATCAAAGCTGTTGTCCCAGGTCCACTTGCCTTTCTTGTAGTTGGCAAACAGGTTTACCAAGGCTGTTCCGTTGATGGCGTTTTGACCCCCACCTTGCCAGTTTTCAAGATAAGTTTGGGAGAAGTTGAGTCCAAAAACTCCGCCTTTCTTCCAAGGACCCTCAGTAGAGTCTGCTTCCTGCCCGTAGGTAAGCGAAGAAGCGAGGATCAGGGCCGAAGCCAGAAGTAATTTCAGTTTCATAGGATGTCACAGGTTAGGTTTATGATTTCGACTTGAATTTGTTGATGGCGTTTCGTGTAAAGTCAGAAAGAACCAATCGGCCGCTTACCGCAGCGCGTTCGAACAAAAGCTTGTCCCAATGCTCGGTTCCTTCCCAGAATATCTTCTTCATTTCGCTCATCGCCTCTGGGTTGAATTTCTTTGCCCGGCCGAGGAACTCCTGAATAGCTGTATCCATTTCAGCAGCGTCTTCAAACACTTCTGAATAAAGGCCCTTGCTCTGGCCCCAGCTTGCAGTCTTCCATTCTGTGGCATTCACAGCCAACTCGCTGAAGCCCGCAAGCCCCACTTTTCGCTCTACGGCAGGCCCTACCACAAAGGGGCCAATTCCTACGGCTAGCTCGCTGAGCTTGACGGATGCATGTTTTGTGGCGAAGCAGTAGTCCATCGCGCTGGCTACGCCAACTCCACCTCCAACGGTTTTACCTTGAACACGCCCAACAATGAACTTGGGGCATTGACGCATCGCATTGATCACCTTCGCAAAGCCCGAGAAGAACTGCAAGCCTTCCTCTTCAGAAGAAATAGCGATCAGTTCGTCAAAGCTGGCACCTGCGCAGAAAGCACGGTCACCGCCAGACTTTAATAATACAATGTGAATATCATCGCGTTGACCCGCTTCCGTGATCGTTTCAGCAAGCTTCGAAAGCAACGCACCGGGCAAGGAGTTACTCTGAGGGTGGAAAAACTCCACAACTCCTACACCATCCGTCAATTCTAGGTTCACGTACGCCTCTTGCATCAGTTTTCAAATTTTGCTGCAAAGAAAGTCCTTTCATACTTTTTTGAAACTGCTGTAGTTAACATAGGCGGTCGTTAAAACTTTTGATCCACCCACCTTCCCCGGTCCTTGCTCAATTTAGTTTTGAAGCCATGAAAAGACTCATTTTCACGCTGATCGTCCTGGGGTTTGTTTTACCCGTATTCGCTCAGAAGGACGGTAAGGCTGAGCTACCCAAGCCAGAGTACTATGTCGACTATTATGACACTGCTCAAACCAAAAAGTACAGTGAAGGATACTTCCTGTTTGGCAAGAAGCACGGCACCTGGACTTACTTCTATGACAATGGCCGCAAGCAGGAACAGGCCGAGTACAACAATGGCTTACTCAGTGGAAAAGTGAGTTACTGGTATGAAGGCGGTGAAAGGCAGTCGGAAGGCTTTTTCAAGCTCATTTTTCAGGAAGGCAGGCTTATCAGCGTGCGGGACAGTATTTACAAGGAGTGGCATCAAAACGGAAACCGCTTGCAGGAAGGAAGCTACGCCTATGATGTGAAAGATGGCGTCTGGAAGCAGTGGTTCCCTGAGGGCGATCCCTGGAAGGTGGTATATTATTCCAACGGGCGTCCCAAACCTGTGGAGTGTTGGAACAAGGAAGGTGAAAAGACTCTGGATGCGGGAGCAGGCGTACTTTATGAATACCATGAGAATGGACCATTGGCGGCCAAGATCACCATCGTGGATTCCATTCCTAATGGCAAGGCAGAGTATTACCATACCAACGGAAGTCTCATTCGTGTGGGCGAGCACGCAGATGGAAAGCAGCAAGGCGAGTGGGTCTACAACTACGATGATGAGAAGACCTGGAAGAAGGTCGGCTATGACCGAGGCAAGCTTCATGGCAACTACCAAAACTGGTATCCCAACGGAAATCTCAGTGTAGAAGGAGTGCATGAGAAAGGTCAGAAAACCGGAGAATGGAAGTGGTACAACAGTGACGGATCAAAGTTCATGGACGGCCACTTTGTGAGTGACATGCAGGATGGTGAGTGGATTTATTACTTCGATAATGGGCAGGTCGAGAGTCAGGGGAATTTCGAGCGTGATAAGCGCGAGGGCATGTGGGAAATGTTTTACAAAAACGGAGACATCTGGAAGAAGGGAACGTATGCCAATGACCTCAAGGATGGTCACTGGAACTACTATTTCGAAGGGAACAAACCCATGCAGGAAGGTGATTTCAAGGCAGGCAAGGAAGAAGGTGAATGGCTCGCATGGTATGACAATGGACAGCTCCGCGATCAGGGAACGTTCAAGGCCGGCATCATGGATGGAAAATGGACCGGCTGGTTTGAGAATGGAGCTCTGAACTATGAGGGCATGCGCTCAAACGGGGTGAAGGACGGAGACTGGAAATACGGATACAGGAACAAAAAGCCTCGGGAAGAAGGTGCCTACAAAGACGGTAAGCGAGAAGGAAACTGGAGGTTCTACTTCGACTCAGGCAAGCTGGACTATGAGTGTGACTTCAAAGCCGATTTGAAGCATGGCGATAGCCGCTACTATTATCCACACGGGGCGAAGATGAGAGAAGAGTCATATCAGAACGGTCGACTGGACGGTAAGAGCAAAATGTATGATCAGCGTGAGAACCTTGTGAGTGAGCGAAATTTCAAAGAAGGAGTGCCACACGGAAGAGCCGTTGAATATGACAAGAGAGGTAAGGTTTTGCTGGAAGTGATGTACAAAAACGGGCAGCGCGTGAACTAGCAAAATCTTCGAAACTTCTTGTATATTTGCAGCGAAAATGGAAGAGAGGGGAAGAATCCCCTCTTTTTTTTACGATAAACGGTAATGATCAGCGCGACAACGATAGAGGAGTTGGTCAACGAATTCCTGGACGGTACGGAGTTTTACTTGGTAGATGTAAATGTTCAACCAGGGAATGTGATCACGATCGAGTTGGATGGAGACGGGAGAATCGGCATTGACGAGTGTGTCAAGGTAAGCCGACACGTAGAAGGTTCGTTGGATCGAGAGGTAGAAGACTTCTCGCTCAATGTTAGCTCTGCTGGCATGGGGCAACCGCTCAAGCTCAAGCGTCAGTATCGTAAAAACCAAGGCCGGGAGGTGAAGGTTCTGTTGAAAGACGGACGTGAACTGAATGGTCAGATGACCGAGGTCGAAGATGCTGGAATCACCATTTTGCTTCCAGCCAATAAGAAGAAGAAATTGCCCGAGCGAAGCGAAAAGCTGGCCTGGGAAGACATAGGAGAAACGAAAGTTAAAGTAGTATTCAAATAACCCGTTGGAAGAGAGATGAATGCGGATGAATTAATCGAGTCGTTTCAGGACTTTAAAGAGCTCAAGAACATCGATCGTGTGACGATGATGCACATCTTGGAAGAAGTGGTCCGAAACATGGTTCGCAAGGAGTATGAAGATGACGAGAACTTTGACGTCATCATCAACCCTGACAAAGGAGACCTCGAAATCTGGAGAAACAGAACCATCGTTGAGGATGGTGAGGTAGAAGATCCGATCCACGAGATCGAGTATTCACATGCGATCAAGATCGAGCCCGATTTTGAGGTTGGTGAAGAAGTATCAGAAGAAGTTAAGATTCACGATTTTGGCCGTAGAGCCATTCTTTCCATGCGTCAAAACCTGGTCGCAAAGATCCAGGAGCTGGAAAAAGACACCATCTACAAGAAGTACAAGGATCGCGTAGGTGATATTATGACCGGTGAGGTGTATCAGATCTGGAAGCGAGAAATCCTCGTGCTTGATGATGAAGGCAATGAACTCGTTCTGCCGAAGTCAGAGCAGATTCCAACCGATTACTTCAAGAAGGGCGATACGGTAAGAGCGGTAGTGAGTAAAGTGGACATGCGCAATGCCAGTCCGGTCATTATCCTTTCCCGTACATCGCCCGTCTTCCTGGAGCGCCTGTTTGAAATGGAAGTTCCTGAAATATTCGATGGTTTGATCACTATCAAAAAGATTGTGCGTGAACCAGGAGAGCGCGCCAAAGTTGCGGTTGAGTCTTACGATGACCGCATCGATCCGGTAGGAGCCTGTGTGGGAATGAAGGGATCACGTATTCACGGAATCGTGCGTGAGTTGCGCAATGAGAACATTGACGTGATCAACTTTACGAGCAACCCAACACTCTTCATCCAGCGCTCATTGAGCCCTGCGAAGATCACTTCTATCCGATTGGATGATGAAAAGATGCGTGCTGAGGTTTTCCTCAAGCCCGATCAGGTTTCCCTCGCCATTGGTAAAGGAGGGCATAACATTAAGCTGGCCAGCAGATTGACCAGCTACGAGATTGACGTATACCGTGAGTCTGAAGAAGACTTCGAAGATGTCGATCTTGAAGAATTTGTAGATGAAATCGATCACTGGATCATTGACGAATTGAAAGCGATAGGATGCGATACAGCCAAAAGTGTCCTTGATCTCAGCGTGAGTGATCTTGTCAAGCGTACCGACCTCGAAGAAGAAACCATCAAGGAAATTGTAGGTATTCTGCGGGCGGAGTTTGAATAGTATCGTAAACTTGTTTTTCTAAGGCAGATAGTTTTTTATGGCAGATAGTGGTTCAATAAGGTTAAGTAAAGCGGCAAAGGAGCTGAACGTTGGTATTACCACCGTCTACGAATTCCTGGAGTCCAAGGGCATCGATTTCGAGCCCAGACCCAATACGAAGATCGGAGACGATACCTTCCAGTTGCTTGTGCACGAGTTTGCTCCCGACAGAGAGAAGAAAAAGGAGTCGGACGCGCTGGCTCAGACCAAGGTCGTGAGAGAAACCATCACTATCGATGACCAAAAGCGCAAGAAGGACGATGCCAAGAGTGAGCAGGACGAAGTGCTCATCAAGAATGTCGGTGGATATGACATGGGTGGTATTGTCAAGCCCACCGTAGAAGAGCAGTCCGGTCCAACAGTAGTTGGAAAGATCGATCTCGACAGCGTGAAGTCCAACCGTCCAAAGCGCAAGGCGGACGAGGAGCGCGAGAAGCAAGAAAAACTTGAGCAGGAGGCGAAGGCAAAGGCGGAAGCCGAAGCTGCCGCAGCTGCTGCCAAGAAGAAAGAGGAAGAAGAGAAAAAAGCTGCCGAAGAAGCTGCCGCTGCCAAGGCTGCTGAAACCAAGAAGCAAGAAGCTGAGGCTGCGAAAGCTGAAGAAGCTCCTGCTCAAAAGGAAGAGAAGCCTAAAGCGCAAGAAGAGCCAGCCAAGGCTGCTCCTGCAGAAGCAAAAGCTCCTGAAAAAGAAGGTCGCCAGGAACCGGAATTCATTGAAACCAAGGTTCAAAAGCTGGACGGGCCTACCGTTGTAGGTAAGATCAATCTTCCGGATAAGCCCAAGCCTTCTGAGAAGCGCAAGGCGCAGGACGAGGAAGACAAGAAGAAGCGCAAGCGTAAGCGCATTGAGAAAGTTACGCCAGGCAAGAGCGGCTTCGGCCCAGGCGGAGGTCAACGAAGAGACGGACGCAAGGGAGGTGGCAAAGGAGCTCCGAAACCAGAGCTTACACCTGAACAGATTCAAAACCAAGTGCGCGAAACCCTCGCAGCACTTAAGAATAAAGGAAAATCAACTCGCTCCAAGTACAGACGCGAAAGACGTGACGCTGTCAGTGAGCGAATGCAAAAGGAGATCGAACAGCAGCAGGCTGACGAGAAAAACCTCAAGGTGACTGAATTCGTGACTGCCAGTGAATTGGCGTCCATGATGAACGTTCAGGTAACCGAGATTATCTCCATGTGCATGTCGTTGGGAATGATGATCTCCATCAATCAGCGCCTCGATTCTGAGACATTGACCCTGTTGGCTGAAGAATTCGGATACAACATCGAATTTGTTGGTGCCGACATTGAAGAGGCTATCGTTGAAGAAGAAGACTTAGAAGAGGATCTCGTAGAGCGATCACCGATCGTTACCGTCATGGGTCACGTTGATCACGGTAAAACCTCTTTGCTCGACTATGTGCGTAGAGCCAACGTAATTGCCGGTGAAGCCGGAGGTATTACACAGCACATCGGAGCATACAATGTAGAGTTGGAAAGTGGTCGACAAATCACCTTCCTCGATACACCAGGTCACGAAGCCTTTACCGCCATGCGTGCTCGTGGTGCGCAGGTTACGGACATCGCAATCATCGTTATTGCAGCGGATGATGCGGTAATGCCTCAGACGATTGAAGCCATCAATCACGCGCAAGCTGCCGGTGTGCCTATGGTATTTGCCTTCAACAAGATTGACAAGCCAGGCGCTAATGCAGATAAAATTCGTGAGCAGCTCGCGAACATGAACATCCTCGTAGAAGACTGGGGCGGTAAGTTTCAGAGCCAGGAAGTTTCTGCAAAGAGCGGCTTGAACATCAATGAGCTGCTTGAAAAGGTATTGCTCGAAGCCGATCTGCTCGAATTGAAGGCTAACCCAGACCGAATGGCTAAGGGAACTGTGATTGAAGCGAGTCTCGACAAAGGCCGAGGTTATGTGGCCACCATGCTCGTGCAAACCGGTACAATGCGTGTCGGAGATATCATGCTGGCCGGTGGACACAGCGGTCGTGTGAAGGCGATGTTCAACGAGCGTGGTGTTCCGGTTGATGAGGCTGGTCCTTCCACTCCCGTAAGTCTGCTCGGTTTGAACGGAGCGCCTAATGCGGGCGACACCTTCGTGATCATGGAAGATGAGCGCGAAGTGAAGAACATTGCCACCAAGCGACAGCAATTGCAGCGTGAGCAAAGCCTGAGAACTCAGAAGCGAAGAACACTGGAAGATATTGGTGAGATCCTCAAATTGGGAGATTTCCACGAGCTGAACCTCATCATCAAAGGTGATGTGGATGGTTCGGTAGAAGCACTTGCTGATTCGTTGCTCAAGCTTTCAACGGATAACATCGTTATCAACGTAATCCATAAGTCTGTAGGTCAGATCAGCGAGAGTGATGTACTGCTTGCAACGGCCTCAGAAGCGGTGATTATCGGATTCCAGGTCCGTCCTTCAGGGCAAGCTCGAAAGCGTGCTGAGAAAGAAGGCATCGAAATTCGTCTCTACTCCATCATCTACGATGCGATTAACGACATGAAGGCTGCCATGGAAGGTATGCTGAAGCCAAAGATCGAAGAGCAGGTGGTATGCAACATCGAGGTGCGAGAGACCTTCAAGATCAGCAAGGTGGGTACGGTGGCCGGTTGTTACGTATTGGATGGAACAGTCAGCCGAAATACCAAGATCCGCCTGATCAGAGATGGCGTGGTGATCTACACCGGAGAGCTAGGTTCGCTCAAGCGCTTCAAAGAAGACGTGCGAGAAGTGAAAGCTGGTTATGAGTGTGGATTGAACATTGACAGGTTCAACGACATCAAGGTTGGCGACATCATCGAAGGCTACGAAGAAGTAGAGATTGCCAGAACGCTGGATTAAGCAGCAAGCCTAGTTTTCTGAAACAGAGATTCGGTCGCCTATGATAAAGGATGCCGGGTACTCCTCTCTGAGTTCCATGTGATATTCCAGTGCCTCTAGTCTGGTTCTGAAATTCCCGACTCTTACCACCCAGTTCGGATAGCTCCATAGCGTGTATGAGTCCATGCTGGGATATAGACTGAGAAATTCGCTCTGACTTTCATAGGCAGAAGTGCGACTATTTGCGCCTGACGCTGAGTAGATCTGAATCCTGAAACCTTTGGGGGCTGATTCCTTTTGATCCATCGAGTCGATCATGCCGATATAATCGACCAGTTCTTCTTCCATGATATAGTTCAGTTCGCCTTCTGATTGTTCCGCTTCTTTCATGCCAGAGCGTTCACCGGCAGCTACCGGACCTGGAAAAAGCCTCCAGTCATTGTCCTGCGAATGAACCGAATAGCTCATCAGAATAAGGCAAACGAGAACCAAAAAAAAGCTGTGCTGTTTCATACATCAAAGGTATTCTTTGCTTAAGGGATCGGTTTTTTGAACCATAAGGCGTTGTGATTTAATATTTGATAATCAGTCTGTTAACAACCTTATTTGGAATCCTTTTAAATTGGAAGCCTTAGGGGCATTTTTAAAGAAATGTTAAGAACATCTAGTGCCTATCGCTTAAATTCGCCCCGCATTTCTGACCACCCTTGGACAAAGAAAACTGATTCGATCTATGCAAAACAATTGGGTGAGCCTGACTAAGAAAGTTTACTTCCTTACAGGTCTTTTTTCCATCCTCCTTCTGCCCTTCAAGTCCCTGCATGCGCAAAGCGGAGAGGAGTTATTTACCGGCAATTGTACTTCTTGCCACGCGGTCAATAAAAAGATGATAGGTCCAGCGCTGAAGGGAGCTCGCCAAGCTTGGGCTGAGCGAACCGGAAGCGATGAAGCGATCATCGCATGGATCAAAAATTCGCAGGGTTACATTAAAGAAACTGGTGATCCCTATGCCGTAGAGCTTCTCGCTGCCTATAATGGTACGGTGATGACACCAATGGCTTTGTCTTCGGATGAAGTTGTTTCAATTCTTGACTACATCGATAACTGGGAGCCTCCCGTTGCTGAGGCCGCTGCTCCGGTAGCTGACGGTGATGGAGGTGGTGAAGCCGAAGGTGGTAATCCATTGCCTTGGATTATCGTTTTGGCGGTAATTCTCTTCATCGTAGTTCGAGTTCTCGTTGGAGTTAATAAGAGTCTCGAAAATCTTAGACGTCAGCAAGAAGGTGAAGACACTTTGCCAGATGTTTCCATTGGTGAAGGAGTGAAGGCCTTCTTCATGAAGAATCAGGCCGTAAGTGTGATCGTAATTGTTTTGATAGCCGCTTATTTAAGTGTGCTGGGATGGGATTCGCTGAATGCCGTAGGTGTCTATCAAGGCTACGAGCCTTCGCAGCCTATCTGGTTCAGTCATAAAATCCACGCTGGTCAAAACGGTATCAACTGCGTTTATTGTCATAACTCAGTAGAGAAAGGTAAGTCTGCAGGTATCCCTAGTGTCAACATTTGTATGAACTGCCACATGGGAGTGAAGCAAGGTAAGGTGACCGGATCGAAGGAGATTGCTAAGATCTACGAAGCCATCGGCTGGGATACAAATAAGAACCGCTACATCGAAGGTTACGATCAGAAGCCTATCGAATGGGTGAGGATTCACAACCTACAAGATTTCGTTTACTTCAACCACAGCCAACACGTAGTGGTGGGTAAGCAGGATTGTGAAAACTGTCACGGACCGGTGAAGGAAATGGATGTAATGTATCAGCACTCAGAATTGACGATGGGCTGGTGTATTAACTGTCACCGCGAGACAAACGTGAGCATGCAGGGTAATGAATACTACGATAAGATTCATGCCGATTTGGTTGAAAAGTACAAGGACCAGGGTCTGGAGACCTTTACCGTAGAGCAAATCGGTGGTCTTGAGTGCGGCAAGTGTCACTACTAATAGAACGAGTGAAAGCGCTATGAGCAAGAACAAGATATACTGGAGAGGTTCTGAAGAACTAGAGAAGGATCCCGTTTTCGTTGCAAATGCGGAAAAGGAATTCTCCGAGGAGCTTCCCATTGACCAGTTTTTGGGAACGAAGGAGCTCGACTCTTCCAACACCAGTCGTAGAGACTTTTTGAAGTTCATGGGATTCGGAATCACTGCGGCTACTTTGGCTGCTTGTGAGACTCCCGTGGTCAAAAGCTTACCGTATGTGGTGAAGCCTAATGAGGTTATGCCCGGTATTGCTAATTATTACGCCTCTACTTTCTTCGATGGATACGATTATGCAAGCATTCTCGTGAAAACCCGAGAAGGGCGGCCTATTCATATTGAAGGAAACAAGCACTCTACTATTACCAACGGTGCCGTTAATGCCCGTGTGAATGCTTCAGTTCTCTCCTTATATAATAAGAAGCGTTTCCAGACTCCAATGAAAGATGGTCAGCCAAGCGATTGGTCAACTGTTGATTCTGAGATTGGAGCCGAACTCAACAAGATCAAAGCTGCTGGTGGTAACATCGGTATCCTTTCTTCTACCATGATCAGTCCTTCTTCTCAAGCTGTCATCGATGACTTGAAGGCATGGATGGGTGGTTCAGGTGAAGAGGGCACTGCAAGTGGTAGTGTGATGCATGCGATGCACGATGCTGTATCTGTTGCAGGTATGAGAGAAGCCAACAAGAGAACGTTTGGCTCTGCCATGATCCCATCTTATTCTTTTGATAAGGCCAAGGTGGTCGTCAGCTTTGGTGCAGACTTCCTGACCAACTGGATCAATCCTACAGAATTCTCTTCCGACTATGCCGTCATGCGTAAGCCTTCTAACGGCAGCATGAGTCGTCACTATCAGTTTGAAACCGTATTGTCTACAACTGGTTCCAATGCAGATGTAAGAGGTGCTATTCGTCCATCTGAGATGGGAGTAGCTGTAAAAGCTCTCTACAATGCTGTTGCCAAGAAAACAGGAGGAGCTTCTGCTGGCAGTGCTGCACTGGCTGATGATGATAACCACGTTGCAGACAAGATCAATAATGCTGCTGCGGATCTCGCTAAGAATAAAGGTGCTTCGCTTGTTGTATGTGATAGCAATGATCCGAATGTTCAAGTCTTGGTGAACGGCATCAATGAGATGCTCGGTAACTATGGCTCTACCATCTCAACAGAGAAGGCAATGCACTTGCGCAAGGGATCTGATAAAGATGTAGCTGCGCTCATTTCGAGCATGAACAGTGGTCAGGTTAAGGCGCTCTTCGTGATTGATGCTGATCCAGCATACTCGATGCCAGCATCCTGGAACTTTGGCGCTGCATTGAGCAAAGTGTCAACAACCGTTTCCTTCGCAAGCAAGCCAGACGAAACTTCTATCCTCTGTAAGTATGTATGTCCAACGAATCATTTCCTTGAGAGTTGGAACGATGCAAACCCAGAAGGAGATTCAGTGAGCTTTACACAGCCAGCTATTCGCAACATCTATGATACCCGTCAGTGGCAGGAAAGTATGTTGAGCTGGATGGGTAAAGGCGAGGCTTACTACGATTACATGAAAGCCCGATGGGATTCACCCGCTACCATGAGCGATGACCCATCCACCATTTTCGCCAGTCGATGGAATAAGTATATCCAGGACGGTGTTGGTACGATGATGAGTGCCATGGCTATGAGTTCTGAGGATTCAATGACCGAATCTGAAACTCCAGCAGAAGAGGGTGCGAGCACTGGAGGGTTTAACTCTGGAGCTGTCGCTTCTGCAGCTAGCGCCATTCGCGGTGGTGGAGATGGTATGGAAGTGGTATTCTACACAAAGACTTCCATGGGTGTTGGTAATGACTCTGACAATCCATGGCTGCAAGAGCTTCCAGATCCCGTTACCAAAGTTGTTTGGGACCAGTATATTTCCATGAATCCTGCCGATATGAACGAGCAGGGGCTCAACACCAAAATGGGTGAGCAGGAAAAAGCAGGAATGGGTCGCGTCATTGTCGGAGACCAAAGCATTGAGCTTCCTGTAGTAGCCATGCCAGGTCAGAAAAAAGGCACTGTAGGTGTTGCACTTGGATACGGAAAAGGTTTTGAAGGCGAACGCCAAATCGGAACCAACGTTTTTCCAATGCTTCCTGTGGTAGATGGATTTGTTCAGAATCACTCTTCCATCCAGTTTGAGAAGCTGGAGATGCGTTACAACATTGCTTCTACGCAAACGCATCACACGATGATGGGACGTAAAATCTTGAACGAGACTACGCTGTCTGAATTCAAGAATGCGGACCGCTCTCATTGGAATCCGATCGTGAAGATCAGCGATTCTTACGGCACGAAGCAAGAAGTAAACAAGCTTGACCTATGGGGTGAGCACGACATTGATCTTGGTCATCGATGGGGTCTGTCTATCGACTTGAACACTTGTATCGGATGCAACGCTTGTGTTACAGCTTGCCACTCTGAGAACAACGTTCCTGTTGTGGGTAAGGATGAAGTGAATCGCACGCGTACCATGAGCTGGATTAGAATTGATCGTTACTTCAGTAGCGATGCTGATCCTGAGGTGCACGGTGATCTCAATCAAGATAAAAACTACGCAGCCATGGAAATCCCTTCCGATTATCCGGAGGTTGGTTTCATGCCTGTTATGTGTCAGCACTGTAACCATGCACCTTGCGAAACGGTGTGTCCGGTTGCTGCAACTACACACAGTGACGAAGGGTTGAACCAAATGACCTACAACCGCTGCATTGGAACCCGTTACTGTGCAAACAACTGCCCTTACAAGGTCAGAAGATTTAACTGGTTCAACTACGTTGGTGATCGCAAGTTCACCGATGTGAATCCTTCTCAGGACGACTTGGCTCGCATGGTACTGAACCCAGATGTTGTGGTTCGTTCACGAGGAGTTATGGAGAAGTGTAGCCTTTGTGTTCAGCGTATTCAGGCTGGTAAGCTTGATGCCAAGAAGAAAGGTGAGCCAGTGAAAGATGGTGCTATTCAAACGGCTTGTTCCGCTGCTTGTCCTACTCATGCGATCTCTTTCGGAGATATCAATGACAAGGGCTCTATGGTGAGAAAAGAAGCAATGGAAGATCGAGCTTATCACCTCCTTGAAGAAGTAGGTGTTCAGCCTAATGTTTGGTACCAGACAAAAGTTAGAAACGCAGACGAAGCGCAAGCTCAAGCCTGATAAACGAGATATTGATCAGATATGCAGAAAGAAGCAGCGATAAGAGAGCCACTCATCCTTGGAGATAAGACCTATCATCAGATCACCGAGGATGTATGTGCACCCGTAGAGGGGAAAGCCAATAAGTGGTGGTTCATATCCTTCTCAATTGCCGTTGTTGTGGCTCTTTGGGGTCTGGGATGCATCACCTACACGATCGGTAGAGGAATTGGAACCTGGGGTCTGAACACTACGGTTGACTGGGCTTGGGATATTACAAACTTCGTATGGTGGGTTGGTATTGGTCATGCCGGTACACTCATCTCTGCTGTACTGCTCCTCTTCCGTCAGAAGTGGCGTATGGCGATTAACCGCTCTGCAGAAGCGATGACCATCTTCGCGGTAATGATGGCTGCGCTCTTCCCAGGAATCCACATGGGACGTATCTGGATGGCCTACTGGGTATTCCCGCTCCCTAATCAGTTTGGATCACTGTGGGTGAACTTTAACAGCCCTCTTCTTTGGGACGTATTTGCGATTTCTACTTATTTCTCTGTATCACTTGTTTTCTGGTACATCGGTCTGATTCCTGATTTCGCCACGATTCGTGATAGAGCAGTGAAGCCGGTAGCTAAAATGGCTTACGGTGTTCTGAGTTTCGGATGGACAGGAAATGCGAAGGCATGGATTCGCTTTGAAGAAGTATCCTTAGTACTCGCAGGTCTTGCAACACCGCTCGTATTCTCTGTACACTCCATTGTATCTATGGACTTCGCCACATCGGTGATTCCAGGATGGCACACGACCATCTTCCCGCCTTACTTCGTTGCTGGTGCGATCTTCTCAGGTTTTGCCATGGTGCAGACGCTGCTTCTCATTGCACGCAAGGTGCTTCACCTGGAGGCTTACATTACCGTTAAGCACGCTGAATACATGAACATCGTGATTGTAATCACAGGTTCCATGGTTGGTGTGGCTTATCTGTCGGAGCTCTTTATCTCCTGGTATTCAGGGGTTGAATATGAAGCCTATGCTTTCCTGAACCGTGCAACCGGTCCTTACTGGTGGGCATACTGGTCAATGATGACCTGTAACGTAATTACACCTCAGCTCTTCTGGTTCAAGAAGATCAGAACAAGCCTTATTGCCTCATTCATCCTTTCCATCTTCGTGAACATTGGAATGTGGTTTGAGCGATTTGTGATCATTGTGACTTCGCTGCACAGGGATTTCCTTCCTTCCAGCTGGTCCATGTTCCACCCAACATTTGTAGACATTGGAATCTTCCTTGGAACGATCGGAATCTTCTTCACCCTGTTCCTGCTCTTTAGCCGCTTCTTCCCGGTATTGGCATTGAACGAATTGAAGTCGATTTTGAAGTCCTCAGGTGAAAACTATAAAAAGAAGCAGTCGCATGAGTAAGGCTATATACGCACTGTATGATGATGACGAGGTGATGGTAGATGGTGCGAAAACCATTCTATCTAACGACATCCGTATCAAGGATGTGTACTCACCTTTCCCGATCCACGGGCTGGAGAATGTGCTCGGAATCAAGTGGACAAGACTTGCGATCACTTCGTTTATGTACGGGATCACTGGTCTGACGCTTGCCTTGCTAGGCATCTGGTTCTTCATGATCGATGACTGGCCCATGAACATTGGTGGTAAGCCAAGCATGGATCTTTATCAGAACATCCCTGCATTCATTCCAGTAACATTTGAGTTCACCGTTCTCTGTGCCGCACACGGAATGGCTATCACGTATTTGATCCGCAACTGGACATTGCCTGGACTTCCAGCGAGAAACCCGCACCCAAGAACCACGGATGACCATTTTGCGATTGAAATTGCTCACGATGAAAACACTGGTAAGTCTACCGATGAGATCAGAGCAATCCTCCAAGGAACGAACCCTGTAGAAATCTTTGAAAAGTGATCATGCGTAAACGTTCAACATACTTTGGTTTCGGAATCATAGCCGCCCTAACGCTGCTTGTGGTTTCGTGCGGAGACCCGGAAAGCCCCGGAGTCGAGTATATGCCTGACATGTACAGAACTCCTGCTCTGGAACCATATTCTGGAAATGATTTCTATGCAGATAGCATGGAGGCCCGCCTTCCAGCTGAGGGTACGATTCCGCAAGGACATAACTATCTCCCATACGGCATCCCTGAAACTACGGAAGGGTACGAAATGGCTGGCGCTATGCTGAAGAACCCTTATCCTGCCAATGACGAGATCATTGCAGAGGGAAAGGTGATCTACACCAAGTTTTGTGTTCACTGTCACGGTGAAGCAGGCATGGGTGACGGTTTGACGGTGACGGCCGGAGGACATCCACCGCCCCCAGCTTACAATAGCGCTGCACTCAAGAATCTTCCAGAAGGAAAAATGTTCCACACGATCACCTATGGTAAGAACCTGATGGGATCGCACGCATCGCAGCTGAACAACGAAGAGCGTTGGAAGGTCATCCGCTACGTGCAGACTATGCAGGGATCGGATGATGAGAAAGAGGAAGACGCTGAAGGCGAAGCTGAAGAAACTGCAGAAGACATGGATGCAGCGGACGGAGAAACTGCAATGCTTAACTAAACGGACTCAGAGCAATGGATTACACTTTTGACGGAAAAGCGAAGAGATTGACATTCATCTTGATGGGCATTGGACTGCTCTCGCTTATTCTTGGATATGTGATGGGTGGCGATCATGCCGGTCAGCGCGTTTGGTCCAGTATTTTGATCAGTGGCTTTTTCTTCTTCGGAATTGGCCTGATTGCGACCTTCTTCCTAGCCATTCAGTACGCAGCTGAAGCAGGTTGGGGAATTGTACTCAAGAGAATTATGGAAGGTGTAGCAGCTTACACACCTATCGGAGCTGTTACTCTCGTGGTTGTATTTCTTGCATCCACCTTTCATTTGAATCACCTCTATCACTGGATGGATGCAAGTCTTTATGACACTGCTTCTGATCACTACGATGAGATTATTGCACATAAGCAGGCTTACCTCAATCTGCCATTCTGGTGGATTCGTACCCTTGCTTATCTGGGGGTTTATGTATGGTTTACCAACATCTTCAGAAAGCGCTCACTCGCTGAGGATGAAATTGCTGATAATCAGAAGCCATTCTATCTGAAGAACCAGACTCTGGCTGCCATCTTCCTTGTATTCTTTGGATACACTTCTGTGACGGCTAGCTGGGATTGGCTCATGAGTATTGATACACACTGGTTCAGTACAATCTTCGGGTGGTACATTTTCTCAGGCATGTGGATCAGCAGCATGGTAATGATGGTTCTCCTCATCGTTTACCTGAAAGGAAAAGGCCTGATGGACTTTGTGAACGACAGCCATATTCATGACATGGGTAAGTGGGTGTTTGGAGTAAGCTTCCTTTGGACTTACCTGTTCTTCTGCCAGTTCATGCTCATCTGGTATTCCAACATTCCTGAAGAAGTTACTTATTACCAAGCCAGGATCAATGATTACACATGGGTGTTCTGGGGAACAATGTTGATCAACTTCATTTTCCCAATGTTGCTCCTCATGTCAAAAGATGCCAAGCGAAATGCAGGTTTCCTGAGCTTCGTGGGAGCCATTATCTTCTTCGGCCACTGGCTGGATGTTTACATGATCATTACCCCAGGAACCATGAAGGAACATGGTCATCTTGGTATCGTTGAAATCGGAACTTTTCTCGGTTTTCTTGGTTTGTTCTTATATACAGTTTTGAACGCGTTGTCGAAACGCCCACTACTGGTTAAGAACCACCCAATGTTGGAAGAGAGTTTACATCACCACATCAATTAATTGAAGTAGAGTAAACAAGAAATGGTAGTATTCTTTACAGTAGTCTCGGTTGTCCTGGCAGTATTAGCCATAGCGCAACTCATTCGTGTCTTCGAAGTTACCTCCCGACTCAAGGGCGGTGTGAGCCCTTTACCCTCTGATTCAGAAAACAAGTATC
The DNA here is from genome assembly GCA_002428995.1 of Flavobacteriales bacterium UBA6057. Lineage (GTDB taxonomy): Bacteria > Bacteroidota > Bacteroidia > Flavobacteriales_G > Salibacteraceae > UBA6057. The sequence continues at coordinate 81,171 of DIYJ01000010.1, forward strand.
AGGGAAGCATGATGTTCCTCTTCATGTTTGCCTATTTCGGATTCTTTGCATGGTTACTGGCCAAGTATGGTGATAAGGTGCTTCCTACTTCCGGCTCCGTTCACGGTGACACACTTGATACAATCCTTGCCTTTAACTTTTGGATCATTGGAATTGTGTTTGTGATCACGCACATCTTCCTGTTCTACTTCGCATACAAGTACACCTTCAACAAGGACCGAAAGGCACTTTATTACACGCACAGTAACAAGCTTGAGATTCTCTGGACTTCTGTTCCAGCCGTGTTCCTTGCTGTGATTGTAATCTATGGATTGTCTGCCTGGATTGATATCACCAGCGATGCTCCCGAAGGTTCTATGGTGGTTGAGTTGTATCCAAAGCAATTCGATTGGACTGCACGCTACTCAGGTTCTGATACAGAATTGGGAGCTTCCAACTACAACATGATCGCCACTAACAATCCACTCGGTGTGATTACCAAGACTTCGATCGAGCAAATGAGTGCTGATCTGGAAGCAGAGATCGCTGAGTTGGAGGAGGATCTTCAAACCATTCCTCAAGGAGGTTTGAAGTATGAAGAGACCAAGGAACGAATCGCGAAGCGAGGCCGTCAGTTGGATCGCGTGAGGTCATTCGAAGGTTTAGACATTGCCAGCCTTGAGTCGGGTAATGACGATATCCTCAAGAAGAATGAATTCTATCTGCCAAAGAACAAGAGCGTGAACTTCGTTTTCAGAAGTCGCGATGTGATTCACAGTGCCTACATGCCTCACTTCAGAGCGCAAATGAACTGTGTTCCCGGTATGACCACTCAATTCCACTTTGTACCTCAGTACACTACAGAGGAAATGAGGGAAATTACTGGCAATGACGAGTTTGAATACACCCTTCTCTGCAATAAGATTTGCGGAGCCGCACACTACAACATGAAGATGACAATCAAGGTAGTTGAACAAGAAGAGTTTGACGCTTGGTTGAGTGAACAAGAAACTTTCGCGCAGTCTATCGCCCCAGAAGATGAGGGTGGAGAAGGTATGGCGTCAGAGAGCGGTAGTAATGGATTAGAAATTTCAATGATCGAACAATAAGTATTATGTCAACAGCAACTGCACATAGCGATCATCACCACAAAGAGACTTTCGTATCAAAGTACCTGTTCAGTCATGATCATAAAATGATCTCGAAGCAATTCCTGATCACAGGAATGATCATGGCAGTCATAGGGATGATTATGTCTTCCCTGTTCCGACTGCAACTGGGTTGGCCAGGTGAATCCTTCTGGATTCTCAACGCACTGTTGGGTGACAAATGGGCTCCAGATGGAATCCTTGATCCTAACATGTACCTGGCACTTGTGACCATTCACGGTACCATCATGGTATTCTTCCTTCTGACGGGTGGTTTGTCTGGAACATTCGCTAATCTGTTGATTCCATTGCAGATTGGTGCCAGAGATATGGCTTCAGGGTTCATGAACATGTTGTCATACTGGTTCTTCTTAGCTTCCAGTGTGATCATGGTAGTGTCTCTGTTTGTAGAAACAGGACCTGCTTCAGGAGGTTGGACTGTTTATCCTCCGTTGAGCGCGTTGCCCGAAGCAATGCCTGGATCAGGTTTGGGTATGACCCTCTGGCTTGTGTCCATGTCATTGTTCATCGTATCATCATTGCTCGGTGGATTGAACTACGTGGTTACAGTCATCAACTTGCGAACAAAGGGAATGACCATGACGCGTCTTCCTTTGAGTATCTGGGCGCTTTTCATCACAGCCGTGCTTGGTGTACTTTCTTTCCCGGTTCTGTTCGCAGCAGCATTGCTTTTGATCTTTGACAGAAGTTTCGGTACAAGTTTCTACTTGTCTGACATTCACATCGCAGGTGAGCTCATGGAGCAGAGCGGTGGTAGCCCAATCCTGTATGAGCACTTGTTCTGGTTCCTCGGTCACCCTGAGGTATACATCGTGCTTCTGCCAGCTCTTGGTATTACATCAGAGGTAATTGCTACCAATGCACGTAAGCCAATCTTCGGCTACCGCGCCATGATCGGTTCTATCCTTGCGATTGCTTTCCTTTCATTCATCGTTTGGGGTCACCACATGTTCATCACAGGTATGAACCCATTCCTTGGAGCGGTTTTCACATTCACCACGTTGTTGATTGCCATCCCCTCTGCGGTAAAGGCGTTTAACTACATCACAACATTGTGGAAGGGAAATATCCGATTCACACCAGCTATGCTGTTCTCGATTGGGATGGTATCGACCTTTATCTCTGGTGGTGTAACAGGTATTATCCTCGCTGATTCTGCACTCGACATCAACCTGCACGATACTTACTTCGTTGTAGCTCACTTCCACATTGTAATGGGACTCTCAGCAGTACTGGCAATGTTTGCCGGAGTTTACCACTGGTTCCCAAAAATGTACGGACGATTGATGAATCGAAAGATGGGATACGCTCACTTCTGGCTTACATTCATTACAGCATACGGAGTGTTCTTCCCGCAACACTTCCTCGGTTTGGCTGGGGTGCCAAGACGTTACTACGAGAACAGTCAATTCCCAATGTTTGATGAATTGGTTGGTCTGAATGAAATGGTCTCGGTATTTGCGATTGTTGGAGCGATGGCTCAGTTCATCTTCATCTTCAACTTCTTCTACAGCATGTTCAGAGGTCCTAAAGCTTCTCAGAATCCTTGGGGATCCAATACGCTTGAATGGACAACTCCTGTCGAGCACATTCATGGAAACTGGCCAGGTCCTCTGCCCACAGTTCACCGTTGGGCTTATGACTACAGCAAGCCAGGTAAGGAGCAAGATTTCGTTCCTCAAACCGTTCCGCTCGAAGAGGGCGAGCTTGATGGAGGAGCAGGACACTAACCTGAACCTGATATAATATTGAAAACCCCGAGCAATCGGGGTTTTTTGTTTTAAGGGTAGCAGCCTTTCTTTCTACTTTTATCCTTCATGAATTCCAACCTTAATCCCGACAGCTCAGGACTTTCGCAGGCAGATCAGGACATCGAAAAGGTGTTGAGACCAGCGAGATTTGAAGACTTCTCAGGCCAGGATCAGGTGATAGAGAATCTGAGAATCTTTGTGAAGGCTGCGGTGATGCGTGGAGAAGCTCTGGATCATGTATTGCTGCATGGCCCTCCCGGATTAGGGAAAACAACACTCGCGAATATCATTGCCAACGAGCTCGAGGTGGGTATTAAAGGAACCAGTGGTCCTGTATTGGATAAACCTGGAGATCTTGCAGGACTGCTCACAAACCTCAACGAGCGGGATGTCCTGTTCATTGACGAGATCCATCGCCTGAGCCCCATTGTGGAGGAATTCCTCTATTCAGCCATGGAGGACTACCATATTGACATTCTCATTGATAGCGGCCCCAGTGCTCGTAGCGTAAAGATTGAGCTCGCTCCGTTTACGCTTGTCGGAGCCACTACGCGATCAGGATTGTTGACCTCTCCGCTGAGAGCGCGGTTTGGTATCACCTCCCGACTTTCCTACTACAATGCCGATCTGCTGTCATCCATCATTGAACGTTCAGCTTCGATATTGAACATCAGCATTGACCGCAGTGCAGCTATTGAAATTGCTCGCAGGAGTCGTGGAACACCGCGTATCGCAAATGCGTTGCTACGCAGAATCAGAGACTTTGCTCAGATCAAGGGTGATGGAAAGATCAACCTGGAAATCGCTCATTTTGGCCTGGACGCACTTAACGTGGATACCTATGGCCTGGATGAAATGGACAATAAGATCCTCAGCACCATCATCGCCAAGTTCTCCGGTGGTCCGGTCGGCTTAACCACAATAGCTACTGCGGTGGGCGAACAAGCAGGCACCATCGAAGAGGTCTACGAACCATTTCTGATTCAGGAAGGCTTTCTGCACCGTACTCCGCGCGGTAGAATGGCCACAGAGCAGGCCTACAAGCACTTGAATAGAAAGCGTCCTGCCGGAAGCCAGAATAACCTTTTCGACTGACCATGAACCTGAAGCTCTCGGCCAGGGCTGAGACTGTGAAGCAACTCGCTGCCGAGTTGGGCTTCATGGATTGCAGGATCGCCAAAGCAGAGTTTCTCGAAGAGGAGGCGCGACAGCTAGAGACTTGGTTAGAACTTAACCATCATGGAGAGATGGCGTACATGGGCAATCACTTCGACAAACGCGTGGATCCAACAAAGCTGGTTGAAGGCGCCAAAAGTGTCATTGTCCTGAGTAAGAATTACTACCCGGAGGTTCAGCAAACAACCGATGCGCCAAAGCTGGCGAAGTACGCTTACGGAAGAGATTACCACAAGGTCATCAGAAAGCATTTGAAGTCGCTGCTCAGGGAACTATCGGAACGTTTTGGAGAGATACAAGGACGTGGATTTGTAGATTCTGCGCCTGTGCTGGAAAAAGCATGGGCAAAGCATGCAGGGTTAGGTTGGATGGGAAAGCACACTAATATTCTGTCCAAGAAGAAGGGTTCGTTCTTCTTTCTTGCAGTCTTGATCGTGGATATTGAGCTAGCCCCGGATGGAGCCGTTACGGATCACTGTGGGCGTTGCACGGCTTGCATAGATGCATGCCCAACGGATGCTATTGTACAACCCTATCTGCTGGATGCATCGAAATGCATATCCTACTACACGATAGAACTGAAGAGCTCCGATCTACCTGGGTCTCAACAAGGCAAATTCCAGAACTGGATGTTTGGGTGTGATATCTGCCAGGATGTGTGCCCCTGGAACCGTTTCAGTCAGCCTCATAACGAGGACGATTTTCATCCTAAGGCTGGACTTCTGGACATGGATTCGAATGATTGGAACCAGCTGAAGGTGGAAACCTTTAACGAACTATTTCACGGTTCTGCAGTGAAGCGCACCGGCTACGAAGGCTTGATGCGGAATATTCGATTTCTGGCTACTCAGGAGAGCGCAGATAGCGAATGATTGTGAAAGAGAGGGCATCATTGTAAGAACCTCCTAAAAAGCCAAACCAGGGCACGAGAACGCGTTGGTTAGCGATGGGAATGATGGAGCGATGATACCTCGCATTGAAGATCCAGTTCTTCGTTAGTGGTAGATTGGCGCCAAGATTAAAGGCCAGTTCGTAGGTGTTGAAATCAAAGATGGAATTGGTGACAGTGCCAAACTCGTCCTCCTCGGTGGAACTGATGAAGATGCCATTGGTAAGTCCCGTTTCAAATTGAAACTTCCAAGTCTTGAATTTGACCAGCAATGGAATATCAATGTAGTGAAGGTTGATTCGATAAGAATCTAGTTTACCCTTGTCTGGATCTGCTGGATCTCTGCTACCGCGATTGCAGTAGTTGATTTCCATCTGAATGTCGGTCTTATCTCCCAGTGGAGTGAAGATGAGTACACCTCCCGTGGGACCTACCTTGTTGTACCCACCATAATTATCACCTGCTATCTGACTGGTACATAAACCCAGCTTGACACCGGCTGTAAAGCTTCCGAATTGACGTACTTCCTCGGATTGCCCAACGGCAAGCAAAGGCAGTATCGCCAGCAGGGCGATGAGCCCAATGCAGTTAGTTGCTTTGGGTGGAATCATTGCCTACCACGTGCACGTGAACTTCTTCCGACTGGATGATGTCCTGACTATTGGAGTTGATCACGTAAGCGACAATGGAGCAATTGGTAGGATCCAATACATTCTCAGGAACCAGGTAGTAGTATTCACCTCCGAACCATTCATCTGTGAGAAGGCCAGTCGCTGGAATTACCACTTCTCCAAACACTCCTCGCTCATTGTTTAGGTGAGCGCGCAATACGTGCTTGTGAACGTATTCAGGATTGATCTTACCCGGGAATTCATCTTGATTCAGACGCTGATCCTTTTGACCGTCTACAACGCTATCTTCCAGACAGAGTAACACCAATCTGTGTTCTTCGGTAAAGTCTGTAAGAAGCTGAGCAGCCAGGGAAATGGCGAACGCGTTGCTATCTGCAACGTAATCTGCTTCAAGGCCAATACCAATGCTGGCTGAGCTGCCAATTTCATCATCGATGGGTGTCGTCCAGTTCGCGAAACTGGTGAACACACCTTTCTTGTCACCGCCATTCGGATCGTCTATTCGATTGATCAACACGCTGGGGTAACCTGCGCCTTCCATGTAAATGGTATTCAACTCATCTCCATAAGGCGTTTTGAAATCCGTGGTCAACTTGGGAGGCTTCACATCCGCAAAGCTCCCGGCATGAACGGAAACCACAATGATTTCATCATTCGCGTTCTTTTGCTGATCTATCAAGCGCTCTGTACTTGCGGGACATCCCTGGCAATCATGGCCGGTGAACTCTTCCACGAACACCTTTCTGGAAGCCACATGAATGTTTGCACTATCAATAACAGGAAAGACGAGACCTACAGCCGTAGGCTCTTCTACAGGAGCTGGAACAGGTTCGTCAACTTTATCACAACTCGCGAGAACGAGTGCAAAGAGAAAGGTGGTACCAAGAAGCTTTTTCATTGTCGTATTTTTTAAAAACTGCTTGTGATGGCTAATGTCAGACCATTTGCGGCCGGAACGTTTCTACAAACACCCCCAACGCAGAAAATACCTGCTCGTTGGCGTCCATATCCCAAACTAAAGCGGTTGGCTTTGTTTACATAGACGACTTGAGCGGTAGGATAGTGAATCTCCAAATCAGGATTTGGATTATCATAGTTGTATTGATCCAATACGGTAAAGAACCAGTGAGGCGAAATACCATACTCAATCAATCCAAACGCCCAATCGCCTTGGTCTTGTTCTGAGAACAGTGTCTGAGCTTCAATTCGGATCGAGTGCTTTTTAGAGATCTTGTAAAGTACGTCTACGATTCCGATTTCAGCAAATACACTCTTGTTGGTGGCTGTTCCCTGTACCAAATCGATGTTGTACTGGAAGTGCACGTAGGTGAGCTTCACCTTCAGCTTCTTGCTGAATTTGCGATCGATCTCAATATTGTAATCCCGGTAATAAACCTCATCGCCAATGCTAAAGAGGTCCACATCATAACCCTGGCGGGTTGGATCATCCGGAAGGTATTCGTTGGTTGCCAGCTCATCAACAGATGAAAGCTGGGTGGTATCATGTCCGTTGATGAAGGAAGCGTTGATCTGGATGGTGGTTCCGTACTTCCCGCCCAGTTTTGAGCCTCTTTTGATCTTGTAGATCATATCTGCCTGAATCCCAATCTCGCCATTAGGCTGCGTTGCATAAGGGTAGAGTGTAGCCGCCAGGTTGTAAGTGTGCTGACGTGTAAGAGCCGGCAGGTAGTTGATGAACACATCATTAATGAGCGCATTTCGATCACTTCTGAAGCTCATGTTGTCCATCGTCTTACCCTGAACGTTTAAGCCGAAGCCTTTTCGGGAATAAGTGGCAGACAAAAACAATCCCTGTCCCGGTCGATAGATGTAGTTGTTATCGGCACTTGGGTCATTGATCTTATACACGTACTCACCGACCACACCAAAGTTTTTGTAGTCCAGCTGCATTCTACCCGCGTAGCTTCCCACGTTCTCCGGCAGCTCAAGGTCACTGGCACCGCGCTCTTGAAATTTACTTACAAAGCTTCCACCTAAGCTGAGTCTCAGCGGGCTGGATTCAAGGGTTTGCACCAGTTCGTTGATCTGGAGTTCTCCATCAAAAGCACGAACAAATCCATCACTCTTATCCCAGTAGTAGCGCTGATCACCGATCAGACCTTTCAGGTAAACACCCTGAAAAGGCGAATACTTTAATCGAACCCCATCGAAGGCGTTGTCGATACCAAGCGCTCTTTCCTCATAGCTTCTGAGGATCATTCCCGAGCCAAACTGCTCGTAGAAGTTTCCTGCAGTCACTTCCAGTCCTTCCTTAGAGTATGTCGCATAGCGGAAAGGGATGCCGATCTGCTCGTTTCCGAATCGAGGATCGAAACCCTGAACAGGAGGTAGGTAAGACTCAATGCGAACACCAGCAGAAAAATTGCCCTTGGTGAAGATCAGGTTTGTAAATGCGTTGATGCCGCTCTTTTCAGGAACAATCGGTGCCCCAATGAGGCTGTCGCGATTGTAACTCTGCGCATAGATATCCACGTTTCCGTGTATTTGACCTCCTTGCAGCAATCCCTGTTGTTCTTCAGACTGCTGTGCAAACAGGGGAGAAGAGAAGAGGGAAAGAGCAGAAAAGGCACAAAGCGCCCAGGTGTAAGTGGTGTTAGTTTTCAAGTAGTAGGTAGGTTTCTATTCAGAAATGCTCTCGCCATTCGAAAGCTTAACGACAAGGTCATAAAGCTCCAATTCATCTCCCGGAGCATAAGAGTTGTGTTGCCAAACGATGTTTCCATCAGAATCTACGAGGAAGGTATGTGGAACATTGTTCACATTCATAGCGCGCTTGAAGTCGCCATTCGGATCCAGCAGCACATCATAATCCCAGCTTTGACCATTTACGTATGGCTTCACCTTGGGAACGTTCCGTGCATCATCAATGGAAACTGCGACCAGTTTTACTCCGGTTTCATCCTGCCAGTCAATGTAATCTTCTGCGATGGCGTTCAGCTCTCGCTTACAAGGACTGCACCATGTAGCCCAAAAGCTGATGATGATCGGACCATCTTCATTCTTGATATCAGCTGTTTGATAAGGCTGCTGATCCAGGGTTTTGATTTGTACATCAGGGATTTTGCGCCCGCTGTATGGTGCAGAAGCCATGCTCATCAAGAGCACCAAGGCGCTAAAAAGTAAAACACGCATATCTTAAAATTAAGGTTGACAAATGTATCAGTTACCCATGACTGTGCCGTTTTTCCGCCCGACTGTTTTCTTGTCGGTTGCTTGGATAGCTAAATCCATAGAATTACACGTTTGGCTTATCAATCAGAGGTTTCGAAGTCTCGCGTCTTGGAAACTAATCCACCTCAGATTCTTGGAGCCACTGCTGAACAAGTAGCGGAACCGCCTCAGACGCAATTCCTTTGATCACCTTTACGCTAAGATCATCTACCACATCCACACTTGCGGGATCTACCAGGTAGCGCCTCGCATGCGGAGGCGCGTGCAACACCACGCCAGCCGCGGGATACACGTTGAGGCTCGTGCCCACAATGAGCACAATGTCCGCTCCAGACATGATGCTAGAGGCATGCGGTATTTCCGGTACTTGTTCTCCAAACCAGACAACATGAGGTCTCAGCTGTGAACCCAGCTCACAGTGATCACCAAGCTCTAGATTTCCTGAAATCGGATACAACAAGTTCTCATCCGCTGTACTGCGAGACTTCATGATTTCGCCATGGAGGTGCAAAACGTTGGAACTGCCCGCGCGTTCGTGCAAGTCATCAATGTTTTGTGTGATTACCCGTACATCATATTTCGATTCAAGTGCTGCAATGGCTTTGTGAGCTGCATTTGGAGTTGCTTCAACCACCTGCTTCCTGCGCTTATTGTAAAAGGTCAAAACAAGTTGAGGATCTCTCTTCCAGGCCTCTGGCGTAGCCACCTCTTCCACTGCATATTCCTCCCACAATCCACCAGAATCTCTGAAGGTTTTGAGGCCACTTTCGGCACTCACACCAGCTCCCGTAAAAACAACGATTCGCTTCATGGTTCAGTAGCTGACCAAATCTATAAAATCCCTCAGCCTTGCAACCTTCGGCCTAGGTCGAAATTTCTACATTTACCGCCCTTTTGACGGGCCGCATATGATCAAAATAAAGAAGCAAGAAGCCCTCGATTATCATTCGTCCGGTCGTCCCGGAAAGATCGAGGTCGTGCCTACGAAACCCTATTCCTCGCAGAGGGACTTGTCTTTGGCCTATTCTCCAGGTGTGGCTGAGCCCTGCCTGAGCATTTCAGAACAGCCTGAAGATGTCTACAAATACACCTCGAAAGGAAACCTTGTTGCGGTGATTTCCAACGGTACTGCGGTGCTTGGTCTCGGCAATATCGGACCGGAAGCGTCCAAGCCGGTAATGGAAGGAAAGGGACTGCTGTTCAAAATATTCGCGGACATCGATGTGTTTGACATCGAAATCGATGCGGACGATATCGATCGTTTCGTAGATACTGTGAAGGCTATTTCACCCACGTTTGGTGGAATCAACCTCGAAGACATCAAGGCTCCCGAAGCGTTTGAGATTGAGAAGCGCCTCAAGGAGGAACTGGATATTCCCATCATGCACGATGATCAGCATGGCACTGCCATCATTTCCGGTGCAGCGTTGCTGAACGCGCTGGAAATTGCTGACAAGAAGATTGAAGATGTGAAGGTGGTGGTGAGTGGTGCCGGAGCAGCCGCTGTTTCCTGCGTGCGTCTCTACTGCTCGTTGGGTGTAAAGCCTGAAAACGTTTTTGTGGCAGATAGCAAAGGAATACTTCGCACTTCAAGGGAAGATTTGGACGAGACCAAAAAAGAATTTGCCAGAGACACCGATCATGAGTCCTTGGCTGATGCACTTGTGGGTGCAGATGTTTTTCTCGGACTTTCTGTGGGTGGTATCGTCAGTCAGGAAATGGTGAAGAGCATGGCGCCTGACCCGATTGTGTTTGCCTGCGCCAATCCCAATCCTGAAATCTCGTATCCAGATGCCAAGGCCGCGCGCGAGGATGTGATAATGGCAACGGGTCGGAGTGATTATCCCAACCAGGTGAATAACGTGCTTGGATTCCCGTTTATCTTTCGTGGTGCGCTGGACGTGCGGGCAACCTCCATCAACGAAGAAATGAAGATGGCTGCGGTTCGCGCATTAGCCGAGTTGGCCAAAGATTCGGTGCCAGTTGAAGTAGTGATCGCCTACGGTGAGAGCAACATCACCTTTGGTCGCGACTACATCATTCCAAAACCATTGGATTACCGTTTGATCACCCATGTTGCCCCTGCCGTTGCTAAGGCTGCAATGGACAGCGGTGTGGCTCGCTCTTCCATTGAAGATTGGGATCAGTACAGGAAAGAATTGGATGCCCGTTTGGGTAGAGACAATAAGCTGCTCAGAAGTGTGACTCAGCTTGCTCGCCAACACCCAAGAAGGGTGGTGTTTGCAGAAGCGGATCACTACAAAATATTGAAGGCCGCACAGATCTCCCGTGATGACGGTGTGGCGATTCCCATCCTGCTTGGAAACAAGAAGAAGATCAACGCGCTCATCGAGGAGCATGGGCTGGACATGCAGGACATCCAGATCATAGACCCACGCAGCGAAGAAGAAGAGGAGCGAAGAGAACGGTTTGCTAAAACCCTTTACGAGAAGAGAAAGCGCAGAGGTTTCACCTTCTATGAGGCAAGAAAGATCATGCGCGAGCGTAACTACTTCGGTGCTGCGATGCTGGCGCACGGAGACGCGGATGCACTCATCTCAGGGCTGACCAGAAACTATCCAGCCACCATCAAACCAGCTCTCCAGGTGGTAGGCACCGAAGAAGGAGTTTCGCGCATTGCCGGTATGTACGTAGTGGTGACGAAGAATGGTCCTCTCTTCTTGGCAGATACCACCGTAAACTACAATCCAACCAGTGAAGAACTGGTGGAGATAACATTGCTCGTAACGTCTGCTGTGGAGCGCATGAGGCTGAAGCCTAAAGTGGCTTTGCTTAGCTACTCCAATTTTGGCAGCAGCGAAAGCGAGGAGGCCATTAAAATACGCAACGCAGTTTCCATCCTTCATGAACGACACCCTGAAGTGGTGGTAGACGGAGAGATTCAGGCAAACTTTGCACTGAATAAGTCCATGCGTAATGAGCTGTTTCCTTTCTCGAAACTAGCTGAAAGCAATGCCAACGTTTTGATCTTTCCAAACCTGTCAGCCGGCAATATTGCTTACAAGCTCATGCAGGAAATGGGTGAAGGAGAAACCATCGGGCCGATCCTGCTTGGAATGCAAAAGCCCGTTCACATCCTTCAACTCGGCAGTTCAGTGAGGGAAATCGTAAACATGGTCACCATTTCGGTGGCTGATGCTCAAACCAGACTGTGATGATTGAATATGTAAGAGGCACGTTTGCAGAAGTCACACCCACTCATGCGGTGGTGGACTTGGCAGGTTTGGGATACATGGTTCACATTAGCCTCAATACCTACTCAGATATTCAACACCAAAAGGAAGGCAAGCTTCTGGTGCACTATCAAGTAAGCGTAGACATCCGGTCAGGTGAAAGCAAAAACCAGTTGTATGGTTTTTCTACTGATCAGGAACGCAAATATTTCCGTCAGCTGATCGCCATTTCAGGGATCAGCAGCAGCATTGCCAACATGATTCTTTCGTCTTTCAAACCAGAAGAATTTCACTCAATTGTAGCCAACGGAGACTCAAAGTCCTTAACCACCGTTAAAGGAGTGGGGCCTAAAGTTGCCCAGAAAGTTGTGAGTGAATTGCGAGATAAAATGGTCAAAGAGGAATTGAATGTGGAAATTTCTGTCGACTCGGGCAATACAATCAGGCAAGAGGCGTTATCAGCGCTCTCCGCGCTGGGATTTGATCGGGCTGCTTCGGTGAAAACACTGAATAAGCTCCTCAAGTCAGATCAGCCTCCTTCCACTGTGGAGGAGCTTGTGAAGCATGCGCTGAAACAGTTATAAGAAACCTGTGAAGAAGTTTGTCCCTAACGCCTAACACATATTCCCGTCATTGGTTGACGTTGTTGTTCGCTTTTTGTGCGTTAGGAGTTTCTTATGCGCAAGAAGGTGATAGCCTGCGGTTCCCTATTCAGAAGTCTTACGACCCCTTGATGAAGGATGACAGCCGAAAGCTTTTCGGAGAAGATCCATCCAACGTTGAGACCGAGATCCAATACGATCCAGAAAGCGGTAACTATGAGTACCGGCAAAAGATGGGAGATCTGGATTACAGCAATCCCTCTTACATGTCGTTTGACGAATACCAGGACTACCAGCTCGACAAGAGCATGGGTGAATACTGGAAGCAGATCAGGGAAGAAGCAGCGGATTCAGAAGAAGATGGAAGCGAAAGAGGTAGCTCAGGGTTCCGTCCTTCCATCAACGTGAATAGCGAAAAGTTTGATCGGATTTTTGGAGGCAACACGATCACCATCCGACCAAACCTTTCTGCCGAGCTCATCTTTGGAATCAACAGTTCCAAAACTGAGAATCCTCAGATCCCGGTGAACCAGCAGCGGATCACCACCTTCGATTTTCGCCAGAACATTCAACTGAACGCCATTGGTAACATTGGTGATAAGCTCAGGATACAGTTCAATTACAACACGCAGGCCACCTTCAACTTCGAGAATCAAATGAAGTTGGAGTATACTGGCTACGAAGACGAGATCATCCAGAAGATCGAGCTTGGAAACGTGTCACTGCCTTTGCAGAGCTCGCTGATTACCGGAAGCCAGGCGCTTTTTGGTGTGAAAACACAACTGAAGTTTGGGCGATTGACCGTGACCTCGGTTTATTCTCAGCAGCAAAGTGAGCGCAAGGAGGTATCCACCGAAGGAGGCGCTCAAGAGGTAGAATTTCAGGTCGGTGCCGATGAGTATGAAATGAACAGACACTACTTCCTGTCTCATTTCTTCCGCGATCAATATGAGCGCGCGCTATCTACTCCACCGATCATTAACTCGAGTGTGAACATTACCCGAGTGGAAGTTTGGGTAACCAACACCAACTTCAGCACGGATGAGACACGAAACATTGTAGCCCTGCAGGATTTGGCGGAATCCCAGCGTGTGTACAATCCGCAGTTCTCGCAAACTTCCACCAACGCCCGCGCGCTGCCAGCGAGCAACGGAGCAAACGCGGTTTACCGACAACTCTATCAAGACCCGCGCATCAGAGGCTTTATTCAGTCTTCTCAACGCCTGGAATCACAATACGGCCTGAATGCCCGCTTTGATTACCAGAAAATTGAACTCGCGAGAAAGCTTCAGCCGGACCGGGATTATGTATTGCACCCTCAGTTGGGATACATCTCGTTGGTTCAGGAGCTTCAGCCCAACCAGGTAATGGCGGTGGCCTTTGAGTATACCTACAACGGTCGTAGTTACAAGGTCGGGGAATTCTCCAACGAGACGACTGGTAGTGAGGCACTCATCCTCAAGATGCTGAAGAGTACCGAGCTGAACACGCGCTTCCCCATGTGGGATCTGATGATGAAAAACGTGTATGCCATTGGAGCCTATCAGTTGCAGCCAGCCGGATTTGAGATCGGTATCTGGTACCTCGATCGTACCAAGGGCATCGACATCAACTACCTTCCTACTTCTGCCAATAATCTGGATGAGAAGCCACTGCTTCAGGTCGTTCAACTCGACCGGATCAACAACAACAATGCGATTGTTCCTGATGGAATCTTCGACTTCTTATCCAATCCTCAGATTACGGTCAGCCCTTCCAACGGTCGAATATTCTTCCCCGTGCTGGAACCGTTTGGCTCGCATTTGAGAAGTGAGATTGGAGATGAAACCATAGCCGCGCAATACGCCTTTGACTCGCTCTATACGAATACCCGAGCCAACGCTCAATACAACTTCCCCAACCTGAATCGATTCTCGATCAAGGGACGCTATCAGAGCGCCAATAGTTCTGAAATATCCCTGAACGCGTTTAACATTCCAGAGGGATCTGTAACGGTAACAGCCGGTGGTGCGCAGCTGCGAGAGAATCAGGATTATACGGTTGATTACAACCTCGGCCGGGTGACCATCATCAACCAGGGAATTCTCGAGTCTGGCATTCCGGTAAAGGTGTCGTTGGAGAGTAATGCTGCTTTTGGAATCAATCGAAAAGCATTGTTCGCGTCCCGCTTCGATTACGAAGTGTCGGACAACCTGAACCTCGGAGGTACGATCATGAACCTCTCTGAGCGTCCGTTGACCCAAAAGATCAACTTCGGGGACGAACCGATCAATAACACGGTTCTTGGTATTGATGGTACGTACACCACCGAGTCTCAATTTCTGACCTCGCTCGTTGACAAGATCCCTTTGATCAACACGAAGGAAATTTCGAACATCACCGTTCAGGCGGAAGCCGCACGTTTGTTTCCCGGTCACTCTCGTGCCATCGGTAAAGAAGGAAACTCCTTCATCGATGACTTTGAGGGCAGTCAGAGCACCATCGATCTGCGAGCCTTCAGTACCTGGTTCATCGCGAGTACTCCACAGGGACAGCCAGACCTCTTTCCAGAGGCCAACATCTCGGGTGAGGATACATTGCTTCGATTCAACAAGAACAGAGCGCGCCTCGCCTGGTATTTGATTGATCCGCTGTTCTATCGAAACGACAACACCACTCCAGACCACATTTCAGGAAACGAGGACATCCAGGAACACCACCTGATGCGTGCGGTGTTTGAATCAGAAGTATTTCCGAACAGGGAATTCAGCAACCAGACTTCGGCCAACAACTTCCAGATTTCCATGTTCGACATGGCTTTCTATCCTGAAGAGCCTGGACCCTACAATTTCGATGTGAACATTGATGGAAACCTCAGCCGCGGATTGACAGATGAAGGCCTTCTTGCCGCTCCGGAAACACGCTGGGGTGGTATCATGAGGCGCATCGATCAAAACGACTTTGACGCAGCCAACATTGAGTTTATCCAGTTCTGGATGATGGATCCATACTCGGAGGCATATCGCCAGAATGGAGATCAAAGTGCTCCGGGTGCTCCAGGCTTCGAGACAAACGGTGAACTGTATTTCAATATTGGTAACATATCAGAGGACATCCTGAAAGATGAATTCAAAGCTTTTGAAAATGGCTTCCCATCTACTCAGGCCGCTGCTGAAGATCTTTCGGGTGACACCCTCTCGCCATGGGGGCGTGTTCCAGAGGGGCAGCAGATCGTAAATGCTTTTGACAACAACACCGAAACCCGTTCTTTCCAGGACGTAGGTTTGGATGGTCTGCGTGATGAAGAAGAACGACTCTTCTACAATGCTCAGTACATCGATGCCCTGGAAGCCCGCACCACGATGGATGCCGGTGCCAGAGATGCGTTGATCGATGATCCGTCCCACGATAACTATAACTTCTATCGCGATGATGACTACGATGCAGCACAGCTGGACATCCTGGAGCGGTATAAGTTTTATAATGGACTTGAAGGAAACAGTCCTACTTCCGATCTCTATCCAAGCCAAAATGCCGGTGGTTATCCAACTTCCGGCTCTACCATTCCTGATGCGGAAGACATCAACCGTGACAACACGCTCGACAACGTGGAGAGTTACTTTCAGTATCGTGTAGACATCTCTGAAGGCGCGCTTTCTCAGGAAGGAACGAACTACATCAACGACATCTATGAGCCCGAAGACGGAGATGGTGTGCGATGGATCCAATTCCGAATTCCGATCCGGGAATTTGAGAAGAGGATTGGTGGCATCCAGGATTTCCGTTCCATCCGCTTTATGCGAATGTTCATGAGAGGTTTCGAGAATCCGGTTGTACTTCGCTTTGCGCGACTGGAACTCGTAAGGGGAGAGTGGAGACGATTCCTCGGTGATCTGGATCAGGAAGGTGAAGGAGTACTGGACGATCCTGATGTATTGTTCAACATCGGGGCGGTAAACATTGAAGAAAACGCTTCCAAGGAGCCTGTAAACTATGTGCTTCCTCCTCAGCTGCAACGTGAGATTCAGGCGGGAGCTCCTAACCTCGCTCGTCAAAACGAGCAGTCACTCGCGCTGCAGGTATGCGGTTTGGAAGATGGTAAGGCGCAGGGAGCCTTCCGAAATGTGACACTGGACATGCGATCGTTCAAGAAGTTGCAGATGTTCCTTCACGCAGAGCAGTTGGACCCTAACTTCCCGCTGGACGATGACGATATCAAGGTCTTCATCCGAATCGGTACAGACTTCACAGACAACTACTACGAATACGAAACTCCGGTTACGATTACTCCTCAGGGACGTTACTCCAACGAGTCAGCAAGTGATCAGGAGATCGTTTGGCCTTTGGAGAACAATGTGATCATCAGTTTTGAAGACCTCTTCCGGGCGAAACGCGAGAGGAACGAGCGTCTTGGCGGAGAGGAGGGTATTACGCTAAGGCAGCGCTACGAAGTTCCGGCAGAGGCAGGACGAAAAATATTCGTAGTCGGTAACCCGAACCTCGCAGATGTTCGGGTCGTGATGATTGGCGTCCGGAACCCAGCCAGGCGAACCAACCCTGGCGATGACGGAATGGAGAAGTGCGTGGAAGTCTGGGCAAACGAATTGCGACTTACGGACTTTGATCAAAGTGGTGGTGAGGCCGCTATGGGGCGTGTATCCGCCAACTTGGCCGACTTTGCCAATGTTACTGTTTCGGGTAGTATCAGCACACCCGGCTGGGGAAGCCTCGAGTCCAGGGTGAGCGAGCGCCAGCGGGAAACGATCAAGACGTTTGATGCTTCCGCTCAGGTGCAGCTCGACAAGTTCCTGCCGGATGAAGTAGGCCTCAAGGTTCCCATGTTTGTGGGCTATTCTCAGAATGTTTCCAATCCTCAGTTTGCGCCAGAAGAACCAGATACGCCAATGGAGATTTATCTGGAAGATCGGGAACCTGAGGAACGGGATAGCCTGAAAAAGATCTCCCAGACATTTACCGAACGGAAGAGTATCAACTTCACCAATGTTCGGAAGGAAAAGACAGGGGAGGGCAAGGCGCGTTTCTATGATGTTGCCAACCTTTCCGCCACTTACGCTTACACCGAAACCAACTACCGCGACTTCAACACTGAGTATGACTTCACCAAAAACTATCGAGGCGGTTTAGCCTATAGTTTCAACAACAGCCCGAAGAGCTACGAACCTTTCAAGAAGGTTAAGTTCATACGCAAATCCAAATACTTACGGCTCTTACGGGATTTCAACTTCTCTCTTGCTCCAAAAACGGTCGCTTTCAGCAACGACCTCGATCGGATGTACAGCGAACGGAAGATCCGGAACATCAACCCGGAGGCTACGGTGAGCCAGCCTCCATTTGTGGATAAACGCTTCTCCTGGAATCGGGTCTACAATCTATCCTACGACATTACCAAGGCACTCAAACTTGACTTCTCAGCCAACAACCGATCGCTCATTCGAGAGTTTGAAGGGGAACGTGTGAACCGAAGGGACGATGTGGGAGGATTTGTGGAATTGGAGAACGGGGAGATACGCGAGAGTTACGATTTGCATCGCGACTCGGTATTAAGCAGTATTCGAAACCTTGGATTGACCACGAACTACAATCAGACCACCAGTTTGACCTACAGCGTTCCGATCAACAAGCTGCCGTTCATGGACTGGACCAACGTCAGTACCCGATACTCGGCTACCTATGACTGGACGCGCGGACCTTTGCCTGAACCCGATCTACCCGATACCATTGGGCATACCATTTCGAACGGTCAGCAGGTACAGGTGAATGCCACACTGAACATGGTCTCGCTCTACAACAAGGTTCCTTGGTTGAGAGACATCAACCGAGGCAGATCACGCC
Source organism: Flavobacteriales bacterium UBA6057 (assembly GCA_002428995.1). Taxonomy (GTDB): domain Bacteria; phylum Bacteroidota; class Bacteroidia; order Flavobacteriales_G; family Salibacteraceae; genus UBA6057. The sequence goes on from DIYJ01000010.1 coordinate 99,587, forward strand.
CTTCCATCCGCAAGCAACAGAAGCCTAAGAAATCAGATGACTCGAAGGAAGTAAGTGTAGAAAAGGAAGAAGAAAAGGAGAAGGAAAAACGAGAGAATAAAGGCTTGAAGAGCCTTGCCAAGGTTCTGATGAGTGTGAAGAATATCTCGGGAGGATACACGCGAAACCGTGGAATCGTCTTGCCGGGATACGAACGTGAAACCCAATTCCTGGGAATGAGCGATGGATTTGTCGCTCCGGGCTTCGGTTTTGTGTTTGGCCAGCAGGAGAACTTTGGAGATAGCAATACACACTTCGCAGATTGGGCGGGTAATGAAAAGCGTTGGTTGGTCGCCAACCCGAACTTGTTCAATCCATATACCCGAAGCTTTAGTGAGAACCTGAACTTCAGGGCCAGTGTGCAACCGGTGCGCGATTTTAGGATTGACCTCACGGCCAACGAAAGCCGAACGAAGAACTTTACGGAATACTGGAATTTCAGCGACAGCTTGACGGACGAGCTCAGGCGACCGACCTGGACAGGAAACAACACCTTGCTGGAAACCGGAAACTACAGCGTGTCGATCATATCCTTTGCGACCACCTTCCAGGGAGTAGACACCGGGAATACACAGATCTACAATGAATTCCTGAACAACCGTCTCGAAGTCTCAAGAAGGATTGGAGAAGAAAAAGGCATTTCCACCAAGGATGAATTTGGTTACACCAAAGGCTACGGCCAGGCGCATCAGGATGTATTGATACCGGCCTTCTTCGCTGCTTACACAGGTGGTGATGTAAGAACAACACCGCTGGATGCTCTCAAGCGATTCCCACTGCCCAACTGGAGGGTGAACTACACCGGGTTGAGCAAGATCCCGTTCTTCAAGAAGTATTTCCGAAGCTTCTCCATCAATCACGCTTATCGCTCCACTTACACGGTTGGTAGCTACATCCGAAGCTCCACGAATGTGACGGACAGCTTCTCACTCGGAGACCAAATTCAGCCGGAGTTTATCATCACCAATGTGACGGTGAGTGAGCAGTTCTCTCCACTGATCAACTTTGATATGACATGGTTGAACAGCCTGCTTACCCGTTTTGAAATCAAACGAGATAAGAACATCTCGCTTAACACCTCCAACCAGCAGGTGACTGAGGTTGGTAATACAGAGTATGTGATCGGCACGGGATATACTGTGAAGCAGGTGCCCTTCCCCTTCCAGATCACACCCGGAAAAACGATCAAGAGCGACATGACGCTGCGTGCTGATTTTAGTATTCGACAATCGACTACGGTCATTCGAAAGATCGTCCAGGATGAAGTGCAGCCCACGGCCGGTCAAACAGTTTATTCGCTCAAAGTCACCGGTGATTATGTGCTCAGCAAGAGTCTCACACTTCGCCTGTTCTACGATTGGGTATCGAACCGACCGGTGATCTCGAACTCTTTCCCAACCAGCAATACCAATGCTGGTTTCAGCCTTCGATTTACCCTCTCCGGATAATTTTTCCGGGCGCTTTTATTCCTTCAACCTTCATCTATATTTGCGCAAAGCAAATTGAAATGAGCACGATACCAGCTGACCTAAAATATACCAAGGATCACGAGTGGGTGAGAGTAGAAGGAAACGTAGCTACCATCGGCATTACAGAGTATGCCCAGAGCGAGCTTGGAGACATTGTTTTTGTGGAGGTAAACGGTTTGGATGATGACTTCGATCAAGAGGAAACTTTTGGTGCTGTTGAAGCCGTGAAAACAGTTTCTGACCTCTTCATGCCAGTTAGTGGAAAATTGACGGAAGTGAACGAAAGTCTGGCGGACGATCCAGGACTCGTGAACAACGATCCTTACGGTGAAGGCTGGATGATCAAGGTGGAGTTGAAAGACTCCAGCGAGCTAGACGGTTTGCTGGATTCAGCGGCCTACGGGGAGCTGATCGGAGCGTAACGAAATGTTTCTCCGGCACAACTGGCTGGGAATCGGTTGGGCGTTGTTCATCCTGGTGCTCTGTGCGCTTCCCGGAGGGCAATTCGAAAAGTCAACCTACGTTTTCGCGGATAAAGTGATTCATACCTTTCTGTATGCAGTGCTTTTTCTGTTGCTCTCTACTGGTTTCATCAAGCAATCCACGTTTCAGTGGTTGAGAACGTATCCTCTTCAAAAGGTATTTGCGATTTCCACTGTATACGGCCTCGTGATTGAAGTGCTGCAAGGGCTGATCTTCAGCTCCAGATCCATTGAAGGCTTGGATGTGATCGCCAATATGATCGGTAGCTTCATCGGCTTGGTGATCTTCTTTCTCGTTTATGGCCGGGAAGACTACACCTGACCGTTTACTAAATTGATGTAAAATTTAACCTGTCGTGTTTACATTCCACGGCAATCTGACTATTTTGGTCGCCAATAAACCGTTCACATGGAGTTGAAAAAAAATCCCGAGATCAGTCTCGAAAACAAACGCGGAGTTTACTTCCTGGCAGGGCTGTTAATTTCCCTGGGTGTTGTACTCATTGCGTTTGAATGGACCAAGTACGAAGGCGAGGTTGCGTCTTTGGGAGAACTGCAGCTGGAGCTTGATGAAGAGGAAATGATTCCGATTACTCAGCAGCAACCACCGCCCCCGCCACCCCCACCGCCCCAGACTACCATCATCGAGATTGTAGAGGATGATGAGGAACTGGAAGAAGAACTCGAGATCGAGGACACTGAAATTGACGAGGAAGAAGTAATCGAATTCGTTGAGATGGCTGAAGAAGTGGTGGAAGCACCACAAATTTTCCAGATTGTGGAGGAAATGCCGGTATTCCCCGGTGGAGAAGCAAAGCTGTTCGAATACCTCGGTAAGAACATGTCCTATCCTGCCATCGCCAAGGATGCAGGCATTCAAGGGATTGTTTACGTTCAGTTCGTTGTACTTGAAGACGGTAAGATTGATCCAGACAATGTTGAGATTCTTCGTTCCGTACACCCAGCATTGGATAAAGAAGCGATTCGCGTAGTGAAGAGCATGCCCGCATGGACTCCAGGTCGTCAGCGTGGTAAGGCGGTTCGCGTATACTTTAAGTTGCCGATTCGATTTACGCTTCGCTAAGCAACAAACGATACAATGACTTACAAAGGCTCCGATGTTCGGGGCCTTTTTTGTTGTGGGTCGTTGTTCCCTTTCTCAAGTCGACCGTTTTCTAGAGCGCCTTCCTCACCGTATACTGAAGCGCCTGACGCATGGGTTATAGCCTGAAACAAACCCATGAACACTACATCTGAAGTACAGAACAGCAGCGAGCGACACCGCTTCCTGCTCGGTTTGGTAATGGCTTTGTCCATCTCCCTCATTGCCCTTGAATGGGGTAAGCGAATTGACTACCTGTCCAATCTTGTCGGTGCTGAAACTCCCGAAATTGACGATTGGATGGAGGAAATGATCCCCATCACACGGATGACTACGGCTCCACCGCCACCGCCCAAACAGCCGCGCCCAACGGTGCCACCTCAACCGGTTACAACGCAAATCATCGTAGCGTCCAACGATTTACCTGAACCGCAGACCATGGACCCCAGCGATCTCCCGGACTTTGATGACTTGGATGCGTTGGATCTGATGGGTGAGGAGGTAGTGACGGACAACATTCCCAGGTTACCATGGGCATTAACAGAACAGCCTTCCTTTCCTGGGGGCGATGTGGGCTTCAGGAAGTTCATGGACGAAAACCTCGAGTATCCGCGACTGCCAAGAGACCTGAACATCGGGGGAACAGTACAACTAAGCTTCGTCATCGGAAAGGATGGCAAGATCATCGATGAGAGCATCAAGGTGCTTGATTCTCCACACGATCACCTGAGCAGGGAAGCCATTCGGGTGCTCAAAAAAATGCCCAAATGGAATCCTGGGAAGCAGGGCGTTTACCCGGTTCCTGTGTTCTTCAAATTTCCTGTGAGGTTCAGGGTGCGCTAGAGCAACATACCGGCCCCAACAGTTTCGTTGGTGGCTTCATCGATCAGCACCAGACTGCCCGTGTTGCGGTTTCGCTGGTATCGGTCCGTGAAAAGCGGAACGGTAGTGCGAATCGTAATGCGGGCAATGTCGTTCATGCCAATCTTCTTGTCCTCTTCCATGCGGTGCAGCGTATTGATGTCCACTTTGTACTTGATGTCCTTTACAATGCAACGCGCATCGCGAGAGGTATGCTTCAAAGCGTACTTGCCATTCAGCTGCAGTGGTCGCTGGCTCATCCAGCACACCATCAATTCATGGTCTTGAGAGTTCTCAGGCTGGTTGTTAACCCGCACAATCATATCGCCTCGGCTGATGTCGATGTCATCTTCCAGCAGCATGGTGCAAGACATGGGAGGGAAGGCTTCTTCCAGCTCGCCATCATAGCCATCAATCTTCGCGATCTTGGAAGTGAAGCCTGAAGGAAGTACCATCACTTCATCACCCTTCTTGAAGATTCCACCTCCTACGCGACCAGCATAGCCTCGGTAATCGTGGTGCTCATTTGTCTGAGGGCGAATCACGTATTGAACCGGGAAACGGCAATCAACGTGATTCTGATCACTTGCGATGTGCACGGATTCGAGCGTGTAGAGCAAGGTAGCGCCTTCGTACCAATCCATTTTTTCGGAGCGATCCACTACGTTGTCACCCAACAGTGCGGAGATTGGTATGTAACGAATGTCTGAGACTTCCAGCTTGGATGTAAAGTCTTCCAACGAAGACTTGATGTTTTCGAACACCTCCTTTGAGTAGTCTACGAGGTCCATCTTATTGATGCAGTAAACCACGTGCTTGATCCCGAGCAAGGATGCAATGAAGCTGTGTCGAGCCGTCTGCTCCACCAGCCCATGACGAGCATCCACGAGGATCACAGCAAGGTTTGCCGTGCTCGCTCCGGTCACCATGTTCCGGGTGTACTGAATGTGTCCCGGAGTATCTGCAATGATGAACTTGCGCTTGGGTGTTGCGAAATAGCGATAAGCCACATCGATCGTGATTCCTTGCTCGCGTTCCGAACGAAGACCATCCGTCAGTAATGCGAGGTTCACTTCACCTTCACCACCAATCTTCTTGCTGGCCTTCTCCACAGCCTCCAGCTGATCTTCAAAGATCTGCTTAGAGTCATAGAGCAAACGTCCGATGAGCGTGCTCTTTCCATCGTCTACGCTTCCCGCTGTGGTAAAGCGCAACAACTCCATGTCAAGGTATCCCGCTGTGCTATTGTTCTCAGTCATTTTTTTCTTTTTGGCTGTCAGCCTTCAGTTACTAGCTATCAGCTGCATCTATGGATAGCTGATGGCTTGCGACTGATAGCTTTTCTAAAAGTATCCTTGTTTCTTTCTGTCTTCCATGGCCGCTTCAGAACGCTTGTCGTCTGAGCGGGTTCCCCGTTCTGTTACGCGTGTAGCAGCCACTTCGTCAATGATTGCTTTGAGGGTGGCCGCTTCAGAGGAAACAGCACCGGTGCAGGTCATATCTCCAATGGTGCGGAATCTTACCACCTTGTTCTCGGTCGTTTCTTCCGGTCTGCGGTTCATGAACTCTCCGTTGGAGTAGATCACACCATCTCTGGTGAACACTTCACGCTCGTGGGCGAAGTAGAGTGAAGGCAATTCAATTTTTTCAGAGAGTATGTACTGCCATACATCCATTTCTGTCCAGTTACTAATCGGGAAAACACGGAAGTTTTCTCCAAAACGCTTCATGCCGTTGAAGATGTTCCAGAGCTCTGGTCGCTGGTTTTTCGGATCCCATTGACCAAACTCATCGCGGTGTGAAAAGAAGCGTTCTTTCGCACGCGCCTTCTCTTCATCTCTTCGGGCACCACCCATACAGGCGTCAAACTTGTGCTTTTCGATGGTGTCCAGAAGGGTAACTGTTTGCAGGGCATTTCTACTGGCGTTGTAGCCTGTTTCCTCTACTACTTTGCCTTCGTCAATGCTTTCCTGAACCGAACCTACGATGAGGTCTACTTCGTTTTCCTTTACAAGGTCATCCCGGAACTGGATCGTTTCAGAGAAGTTGTGTCCCGTATCGATGTGTACCAAAGGAAATGGAACCTTCGCTGGGTAAAACGCCTTTTTGGCGAGGTGAAAACACACGATCGAATCCTTACCTCCCGAGAAAAGGAGTGCTGGATTATCGAACTGCGCGGCTACTTCCCGAATGACATAAATGGCCTCGGACTCTAGCTCCTTCAGGTGCGTTAAATTGTACTTCATAATGCTTGATCACTGATAAATGGCAGAAGCTTCTCATAAAGCTCCTCACCACTTTCCTCGATGGTTTTTCCTTTGGTTTGGATCTCAATGCTCGGATGCTCAGGAGCCTCAAACGGAGCAGAGATGCCCGTAAAATCTTTGATCTCACCCGCACGAGCCTTTTTGTAGAGGCCTTTCACATCACGCTTTTCGCATTCTTCCAGCGGGGTGTTGATGAATACTTCGATGAAGTCTTCTGTTCCGACAATGTCACTTGCCAAGGTTCGAATTTCCTTTGTAGGACTCACAAAGCAATTGATGCTGATGATACCTCCATCCATGAAAAGCTTGGATACTTCGGCAATCCTCCGGATGTTTTCTTGCCGGTCGGCTTCGCTGAAGCTGAGACCTTTGTTCAGCCCCGAGCGAACATTATCGCCATCCAGCAACTTGGTGAAGTAGCCATTGTCCAACAGCTTGCGTTCCAGATACTTGGCCAATGTTGTTTTGCCTGACCCTGAGAGTCCGGTCATCCAAACAACGCGCGATCGCTGTTTCAGGAAGGCCTCTTTTTCCTTCCGCGAAATGATCTCATCAAATACGCTGTATACGTTATTGCCCTCGGCTTTCATAATTGAGCGTGCAAATGTATGAATAGCAGATGGGTTCGCATTCATGTAATGCTATTGGCCTTAGATGATCAATTACAATTTGATGTCTTGAGTTCATGACCGGCTATGATGGCAAATCTTAGTTTTGACCTCTTATGGAGGCAACTGATTTAATTGCACAATATCGCGAGCATCCGGTGGACCAAATGGGAGTGCTTGACCGCATTGCCAGGATACGCAGCCGGAGCATCAAAAAGGGTTCGAAGGTTCAGGGGTTGAAGATGGCGCTGAACATGATCGATCTTACCACTTTGGAAGGCGCTGACACACCCAACAAAGTGCGCAACCTATGCTACAAGGCTATGCATCCGCATGATGCAGCTGATGGGCTTCCTTCCGTAGCCGCGGTATGTGTATATCCTTCATTGGCGGCTGTAGCCAAAAAAGCGCTGGAAGGCTCTGGTGTCAAAGTCGCAGCAGTGGCGACCTATTTTCCCAGTGGACAAACCAATTTGAAGGTAAAGCTGGACGAGACGAACTATGCCATTAGCGAAGGAGCGGATGAAATTGACATGGTCATTTCCCGAGGCAAGTTCCTGGCTGGTGAATACACCTACGTGTTGGACGAGATCATGGCGGTGAATGCCTTGTGTAAAGAACACAGTGTTCGGCTTAAGGTCATTCTAGAGACCGGTGAACTGGGCTCGCTGGACGAAGTGCGGAAGGCAAGCGATATTGCGTTGCTGGCCAATCCGGATTTCATCAAAACGAGCACAGGTAAGATCGGCCAGGCAGCGAACATGCCGGTTACGCTGGTGATGCTACAGGCGATTTGGGATCACTATCAAAGAACCGGGGTGCAGGTGGGAATGAAACCTGCCGGAGGAATCTCCGATGCCAAAACTGCCCTTCATTACCTGAGAATGGTGAAAGAAGTGCTCGGAGAAGAGTGGCTCTCCAACGAGTGGTTTCGCTTCGGGGCCAGCCGATTGGCCAATGACCTTTTAATGCAACTGATGAAACAAGAAACCGGTGCTTATCAGGCAGCACCATATTTCTCCAAAGACTAGAATATGAGCGAATCATGGAACCTGGCTGATGCGCCTGAAAGCACTTCTCATGTGAAGATCAAAGACCAGCAGGAGCTGTTCATTGATGGGAAGTTTCAGAAACCAACCTCGAAAAAGTACTTCGACACAATTAACCCTGCGAACGAGCAAGCACTTTCCAAGATCGCTCAGGCCGGGGAAAAGGATGTCGACAAGGCTTTTCAGTCCGCACAAAACGCCTACGACAAGCATTGGAAGTCGATGCCGGCAGCGGAGCGCGGTAAGTACATCTATCGGATCGCCCGGATGATCCAGGAAAAGAGCCGCGAGTTGGCTGTGATAGAATCTATGGATGGTGGAAAACCAATCCGCGAGTCGCGAGACATTGATATTCCACTGGCTGCGGCACACTTCTTCTACCATGCCGGTTGGGCTGATAAACTTGCCTATGCCTTCCCTCAGCGCAATCCTCAGCCGATTGGAGTGACTGCTCAGATCATTCCATGGAATTTCCCTTTGCTCATGGCCGCATGGAAGATCGCACCTGCTTTGGCATGCGGCAACACAGTGGTGTTGAAACCTGCCGAAACAACTTCGCTCACCGCTCTGAAACTGGCGGAGATCATTCAGGAGGCCGAGCTGCCACCCGGAGTGGTGAACATCATTACCGGAGCAGGTGAGACGGGTGCACTGATGACCAATCATGACATTCCGGGAAAACTGGCCTTTACCGGCTCTACCCACGTTGGGAAGATGATCTACAAGGCGGCACTTAAACGTCAAAAGAAGGTGACGCTGGAATTGGGAGGCAAGGCAGCGAACATCATTTTTGAGGATGCACCAATTGAAGCAGCTGTGGAGGGAATCATCAATGGTATCTACTTCAATCAGGGCCATGTGTGCTGTGCCGGATCGCGCCTCTTTGTGCAGGAAGCGGTGTATGATGAGGTATTGGCAAAACTGAAGAAGCGAATGGACAACCTCATTGTGGGTGATCCGCTGGACAAAAACACCGACATCGGAGCCATCAACTCCAGAACTCAGCTTGATACCATTGAGCGCTACCTGGAAGTTGGAAAGAAAGAAGGGGCAGACATGTATCAAACAGATGCTGAGCTTCCCGGGAGCGGATACTGGTGTAAGCCAACGCTCTTCACCAATGTTGCGCAGAGCAACAGAATCAGCCAGGAGGAAATCTTCGGTCCTGTGCTCGCCATCCAAACGTTCAGAACCATCGAAGAGGTGATCGACAAGGCGAACAACACACCCTACGGTTTGTCGGCCGGAGTTTGGACGGACAAGGGTTCGAAAATCTTCCAGCTTACCAAGGCGATGAAAGCCGGAGTTGTCTGGGCGAATACGTACAACAAATTTGATCCGACCAGTCCATTTGGCGGATACAAGGAAAGCGGCTTTGGTCGTGAAGGTGGGGTGCATGGTTTGGAGGCTTATCTGACGTTTTAAGACTTAAAAACCTTTTAACCACAGAGCACATAGAGAAGCCGCAGAGTTCACAGAGGTTTGACGGGTGATAGAGCATGAAAGAGAACAACATATCCTATAAGATCATTGGCTGTGCCATAGATGTGCACAAGACTTTGGGGCCGGGTTTGTTGGAAAATGCCTACCAGGAATGTCTCTTTTATAAGCTCGGTAAGGAAGGCCTGAAGGTGGAGAAGGAAAAGCCGATGCCTCTGATTTATGAGGAAGTGAAAATGGATTGTGGTTATAGAATAGACTTATTGGTAGAAGATAAAGTTGTGATTGAACTCAAAAGTGTAGAAGCGCTAACTGATGTGCACATGGCGCAGGTACTGACTTACATGAAGCTTGGTGATTACAAACTTGGTTTGTTGATCAATTTCAATGTTGCAAAGCTGACCGATGGAATTCAACGATTAATTGATGGAGAGCTCTAAGACCAATAATCGCAAAGAAACCTTAGAATACTCTGTGGCCTCTGTGACTCCTTAGTGCTCTCTGTGGTTAAAAAAGAAAGAACATGACAAGACTAAACATCCAGAAAACCTATAAAATCTTCATCGGAGGAAAATTCCCGAGAACCGAATCCGGCAGATTCTACGACCTGAAGAACAAAGAGGGAAAGCTCATCGCCAATCTTTGCCTTAGCTCACGAAAGGATTTCAGAAATGCAGTGGTAGCCGCTCGCAAGGCGCAGGCAGGTTGGGCAGGGAAAACCGCTTACAACCGCAGCCAAATTCTTTATCGCCTGGCCGAGATGTTGGAGTCTCGCAGCACAGCTTTTGTAGAGGAAATGCAAGTTCTTGGATTATCCAAAGCGCAGGCAGAAGCAGAAACCACCGGTGCGATCGATACGCTGGTTTATTACGCTGGTTGGTGCGACAAATACACCGCATTGTTCAGTTCGGTGAATCCGACTGCCAGTGCGCATTTCAACTTTACCGTGCACGAGCCGACAGGCGTAGTAGCACTTCTTGCTCCCGAAACATCACCGCTCCGTGGATTGATCCAAACCGTTGCTCCGATCATTGCCGGAGGCAACACCGTGGTAGCCCTTGCCTCCAATCAAATGGCGACCAGTGCCATTTCCTTTGCTGAAGTCATTCAAAACTCTGATGTTCCCGGAGGTGTGATCAACATCCTGACTGGAGATTCTGCAGAGTTGACGCCACACATGGCTTCGCACATGGATGTGAACGCGTTGGTGATCGCTCGAGACGGCTTGAGCGAAGAAGCGTTGGATGCAGTCACTGACAACGTCAAGCGCCTCGTGCAATGGACGGAAGAAGAAGACTCTAACCCATATCGTATACTGGATTTGCAGGAAGCAAAAACGACCTGGCATCCCGTTCAGGTGAGTGCTGCGAGCAGTGGGGGATACTAATCGCGTGCACTGCTCAGTTGTTTGGTACGCACCTTAGGTTAATTTGTAAACTCGCAGCATGGAACATGAATCGCTGGTAATAGAAGCTGCACTCCGCGCAGGAGGGGAAATCATGAAGGTCTACGCTCGTGATTTCAGTGTGGAGGAGAAGGACGACAAGAGTCCTCTGACGGAGGCTGACAAGCAAGCCCACCTTAAGATCAAGGAATACCTCGATCAAACCTCTATTCCTGTGCTCAGCGAAGAAGGAAAGCAGATGTCTTACCAGGAGCGCGAAGGCTGGTCTCAATTTTGGTTGGTAGATCCGCTGGACGGAACCAAGGAGTTCATTAAAAAGAACGGTGAGTTCACGGTGAACATCGCCCTGATTGAAAATGGATTGCCCGTCTTCGGAGTGATCTATGCCCCTTACCTCAAGAAGCTTTTTGTTGGTAAGGTAGGTGGAGAAGCCTGGGTGGCTGATGGAATAGAGCCCGATGCGGATGTTTCCAGTGCTAGGGCAAATGTGACCTCCATTCCCAAGTCAAAACCGGAAATACCTTACATCGTTGTCGCGAGCAGGAGTCATTTCAGCCCTGAAACCCAGGAATTCGTGGACGAGCTGAAAGCCGAAAAGGGCGAGATTGAGTTTGCCTCCATGGGCTCCAGTTTGAAAATATGCCTGGTGGCTGAAGGTGTAGCGGATATCTATCCGCGCTTTGGTCCAACCATGGAATGGGATACTGGAGCGGGACATGCCATCGCGAAGGCAGCCGGAAAGACGATCATCGACCATGAAACCGGTCAGGAGATGCGCTACAACAAAGAGAACCTGCTCAACAACTGGTTCATCGTTCGATAGAGCCTGACTACATTTGTTACTTATGTCAAAAGTTGCACTCATCACAGGTATTACGGGGCAGGATGGAGCCTATCTGGCCGAGTCTTTACTCAAGAAAGGCTACATCGTTCACGGAATCAAGAGGCGCAGTAGTCTCTTTAATACCGACCGGATCGATCACCTTTATCAGGATCCTCACGAGCGCGATTTGAGATTGCATCTTCATTACGGAGATCTCACGGATAGCACAAACCTCATCCGCATCATTCAGGAGTGTCAGCCTGATGAGATCTACAATCTCGCTGCGCAGAGCCATGTGATGGTTTCGTTTGAAACGCCTGAATACACCGCGAATTCAGATGCGATCGGAACCCTCAGAATTCTGGAGGCGATTCGAATCCTCGGATTGACCGAGAAGACTCGATTCTATCAGGCTTCAACCAGCGAGCTGTATGGTAAGGTACAGGAGATTCCGCAGACCGAAACGACTCCCTTTTATCCTCGAAGCCCCTATGCTGCAGCCAAGCTCTATGCCTTCTGGATCACCAAGAACTACCGCGAAGCTTATGGCATGTATGCCTGCAATGGCATTCTCTTCAACCACGAGTCTCCCATCCGGGGAGAAACGTTTGTGACCCGAAAGATTACCCGTGCGGCTGCCAAGATCAAGTTGGGGCTTCAAAGCAAGCTTTTTGTCGGAAACATGGATGCCAAGCGGGATTGGGGACACGCCAAAGACTATGTGGAAGGCATGTATCTGATGCTTCAGCAGGACAAGCCAGACGACTATGTGCTTGCTACCAATCGCACGATCACTGTGCGCTCCTTCATTGAAATGGCCTTCAGGGAAATGGAAATTGAGCTGGAATGGAAGGGCAGTGGCGCAGAAGAGAAAGGCATCAATAAGGCCAACGGTGCGGTTGTCGTTGAGGTAGACCCTAAGTATTTCAGACCCACAGAAGTTGACCTGTTGATCGGAGATGCGAGCAAGGCCAAGAAGGAATTGGGCTGGGAACCTAAATACACGGTGGAAGAGTTGTGCAAGGAAATGGTACACTCAGATTTCGAGCACTTTTCCCGAGACAAATACTTGATGGAAGGTGGACATGAAGTCTATCAATCCCACGAATGATGAAGCAGGACAGTAAGATCTTCGTAGCCGGCCATCGTGGAATGGTGGGGTCTGCGATCGTGCGCAAACTGCGCGCATTGGGGCATGAAAACCTTGTCCTTAAGACTTCTTCTGAACTTGATCTGCGCAACCAGCAAGCCGTGCAGGACTTCTTCGCGGAAGAAAAGCCCGAGTTTGTGTTCATGGCCGCTGCCAAGGTTGGCGGCATCGTGGCTAACAATACCTACCGCGCTGACTTCCTCTACCAGAACCTGATGATGGAGTCGAACGTGGTGCATGCTGCTTATGAGCACAAGGTCGAGAAGATGCTGTTTTTGGGTTCCAGCTGCATTTATCCCAAGCTCGCTCCTCAACCACTCAAGGAAGAATACCTGCTGGAAGGCTATTTGGAGTATACCAACGAACCCTATGCCATCGCCAAGATAGCGGGGATCAAGCTTTCTGAAGCCTATCGCGATCAATACGGTTGCAACTTCATTTCAGCCATGCCTACGAACCTGTATGGCCCCAATGACAACTACGACCTGAAGAATTCCCACGTATTGCCAGCACTTCTGCGGAAGTTTCATCATGCGAAAGTGACTGGACAAGCCGAGGTGGAAATCTGGGGTACAGGAACTCCGCGCAGGGAATTCATGCACGTAGATGATGTAGCGGATGCCAGCGTTTTTCTCATGAACAACTACAACGACAAGCTCTTCGTGAATGTCGGAACAGGCTCTGATGTCACCATCCGCGAATTGGCGGAAACGATCGCGCGGGCTGTTGGGTTTGAAGGAGATTTACGCTTTGATACTTCCAAACCGGATGGAACGCCCCGGAAGCTCATGGATAGCAGCCGACTGCACAGCCTGGGCTGGAAGCACCAGATCGACCTCGATGAAGGCATCCGCTCCGTGTATGCCGAGGTGAAGGACTCTGAATGGTTCGAGATAACGGGTTAATTTAGCACGATGCTTCGCGGCTTAGCCCTATTCGCTTTTCTGCTCTGCGCTTTGTTCGTGCAGGGGCAGTACGTTTCCACTCCTTTGAATGAGGGCCACGCTAGGCTTCTTGAAGCTTACCAGCTGCAACACAGAACTGATGAGCGAGTGAGCGCTTTTAAGCCTGGACTCGTTCAGGTGAAGCAACTGGACTCGTTACGCCAGGGCGATACTCAAACCTGGACGCGCAAACGCTACAATTCCTGGGTGATGCGCAAGTTGCGCCACGAACATCTGATCGAAGTGCGCAAGGATGATTTTTACCTGAATGGAGATTTTGTCTTTGACCTGACAGTCGGCCGGGACCTGAACGATGCCCAGCAAGGAACCATTTACACCAACACCCGCGGGTTTCAGTTTGAAGGCACGGTTGGGAAGAGGGTTTTCTTCAGCTCCACCTTTTACGAGAATCAGAGCATCTTTCCTGCCTATCTGGACAATGTGGTAGCGGACCGCGAGAGTGTGCCCGGCCTCGGACGCTACAAGACCTTTGAGAACTTTGCCGGAGACACGGCCTACGACTATGCTTTTGCGACCGGAGCTGCTGGAGTTGCCTTTAGCCGCTATTCGTTCATTCAGCTTGGCTATGATCGTCAGTTTGTAGGGCATGGGTTCAGAAGCCTGCTGCTTTCAGATGCCTCCTTTCCCTATCCCTTCTTCCGGGGAAACATTGGCTTTCTGGATGGACGCGTTCAATACAGCATTACCTGGGCAACTTTGCAGGGAACAGAACGTGTTCCCCTCGGTTTGGAGCGAGGGAAGGAGTTTCCGTTTCAGCGGAAAAGAGCTAAGTTCTCCTACCTCAGCGTTTTTCCAACGCATTGGTTTTCTGTTGGCCTGTTCACAGCCGTGCTTCAGCGCGTCTGGACAGATAGCTCTCATGTAGATGCTGACTTCGATTACTACCTGCCCTCCGGACTTTTGTCCTATGCCGCCAGCGATGATGATGTAAACCGAACGATTGGCATCAACGCCAGCATTCAACCTCTGAACCAACTCAGGTTCTACGGTCAGTATGCGCAATACCGATACTGGTCGGATGATGCATTTCAGATAGGTGTGCAGTTGCTGGACCCTTTGAAATGGAACCATTTGAGTTTCAGGGCTGAGTTCAACAGCGGGAATGTCAATGACCTGACGCAGGATACTCTGGGGAATCCGCTTTCCGGTGAGCTGGCCTTTACACACAACGGACAATTCCTCGGTCATCCGTTGGACGGACCCTTTGATGAGTTGTTGATTCAGGGAAGCATCCGACTGCGCGATTTCCAGTTTTCGGGAACGCTGATGCGCTACCAACGCGAGTTTCCCCTGACCGGCTTGCCAACCGCTTCAATTACCTACATCAATGCTGAAGCCGCCTACATTGTCAACCCGATGTCGTTGGCAAAAGTGGTGATGGGAGCGACCTATCGCACGGATGATGTACTACCTAGCACGCAATTCATCTACTTCGGATTTCGAACAGCCCTACTTGACAGATATTCTGAATTTTAATCCATGGTCTATATCCTCCTTTGTTTCGCCACCGCCCTCATTGTAGGAGTTCTTTCTACTCCGGCATTGATCAAGGTTGCCTACCTGAAGCGCTTGGTGGATGAGCCAGGCGAGGAACGAAAACTGCATTTCAGGCGTGTACCAACGATTGGTGGTATTATCATTTTTGCCGGTACGCTCTTTTCCTACCTCATGTGGTATCCCTTTGCTGAAATTGAAGAAATCGGACAGCTGGGGCGAGCCCTGAAAGACTTTCAGTACATAGGCGCCACCATGTTGATCATCTTCTTCATTGGTGTGAAGGATGACATCATCGGCACAGCACCTGTCAAGAAGCTGATCGGACACTTGATCGTGGCCTTTATCCTCGTGATTATGGGCGACATCCGCATCACGAGCATGTATGGAATCTTTGGCATTGAAGCTTTGCCTGAGTGGGGTAGCATCATGCTATCGGTGCTGACCTACACGGTCATTGTAAATGCCATCAACCTGATTGATGGACTGGATGGCCTGGCAGGTGGGGTTGGAACGATCGCTTCCGTGGCGATGGGTGTTTGGTTTTACCTGGCGGGAGGAGTAGAACACGCGGTGCTGGCCTTTGCCCTGGCTGGCTCGCTGATTGGCTTCCTGGTCTATAACTTTTCCCCAGCGAAGATCTTCATGGGAGACAGTGGCTCGTTGACCATCGGTTTGGTGCTCTCCGTGTTATCCATCAAGTTGATTGAATACCCGGTAGATCGACTGCCGAACGAACTCTTGAATGTTTCTCGCCCCGTGTTCGCGATGGCCGCACTGGTTTATCCGTTGACGGACACCTTTCGCATTTTTCTCTACCGCGTGATTCGCGGTGTATCTCCGTTCACTGCGGATCGCAATCACCTTCACCACAAACTGCTTGACTTAGGACTGGATCAGCGAAAGACGGTGCTGATCATTTACATCACCTCCATCTTTCTCATCCTCTTGTCTACATCCATTCGCCTGGAGCCAAGCCTTGTGCTCATCATCATGGTGGCGCTGGCATTGACCATTTCACAGGTTCCGGGATTTCTCTTTATGATCCGGCAGCGCAAAAAGAACCAACAGAAGGAATGAGGAGGCTCACCGTTTTCCTACTCCTGTTTCTGGTGAAGCTTTCTGTAGCCCAGGAATATACCAATCGACCGTTGCTTCCCATGGAACGCAGCCTGCGTTGGAAGCTAGAGCAATCAGCCGTTGCAGAAGGATTGCACAAGACTTCAGCGGTATTGCCGTATTCACACTGGCACGTGGAAGAAGTGAGAAGTGCAGCGGACACCACTCGGGAAGTGCAGGGCGTGAATCTCGGGCGACTCGTCAATTTTAGGGTACAACCGCTATTGAACTTCACCACCTTTTCCATGCTGAGCCAGCGCACCAGAAGTGGTCATCAGTTCATCGGTGGAGTAGAAGCCAGCGCTTCCTTGCTCGATCGCTGGGTTGCGGGTATCACCTACGATGGCGGTCACATGGAATATCCGCGCTACATGGAGGAGATTGTGGACAGCCTTGGTGTTGTCCCAGGTTGGGATTATGCCGCACCAAACGGAAAGGGAAGCCGATTTGATCGACTGGGCTTCACATTGGGCTGGAAGCCGTCTAAGCATTTTGAGTTGTTTGCCGGGCGCGGAAAGCACTTTATTGGAGAAGGTTACCGAACGCTGTTTCTAAGCGATTATGCTCCCAACTACAACTACGGCCGCATTGATGTCAACGTGTGGAAACTGAACTACACGGTGCTCTACACGCAGATGGATCACACGCAGGACTATTCTGTGAGGCGATTCTTTCCGCTGGAATCGAAGTATTCTACCATGCACATGCTAACGGTAGATGCGACACGCTGGTGGACGCTGGGAGCCTTCGAAGCGGTTGTCTGGGAGCAAGAAGACAGCTTGATCGAGCGAGGGTTTGATTTGAACTACCTCAATCCCATCATCTTTTTCCGTCCCGTAGAGTTTGGCATCGGCTCTTCTGATAACTCCCTGATTGGTTTCAGCTCCACCGTAAGGCCGACTCCGACCTTTCACTTATATGGCCAGTTTTTGCTGGATGAGTTCATCTTCAGCGAGGTGACGGCCAGCATCCGCAATCAGTTTGCTGACAGTGCCGAGCCCACGGGATCATGGACCAACAAGCAGGCATTTCAATTGGGCTGGAAATGGTTTGAGCCGCTTGGTCTGAAGCAAGGGATGTGGTTGGCAGAATTCAACTTTGTGCGCCCCTATACCTACGGTCACAGCGCTCCGGGACAATCCTTCACTCACCTTAATCATCCACTGGCACACCCGCTTGGTGCAAACTTCATTGAGTGGGTTACGGTGTTTAACTGGCAGCCCAAACGATGGGTATTGAATGCAGAGGTAACCTACGCACGGAAAGGATTTTCTACCGATGCTGGCTACTTGGGCGAGGATTTGTTGGTGAGCAACATTCTTCGTGCTCGTGAATACGATAATCCTATGCTTCAGGGGCGTTTGGTGGATGTGGCCAATGTCAACATGAGGGCTTCGCGCGTAGTGGTCAAATCCTGGAACCTGCGAGCAGAAGCCGGTATTCACTATCGCTTCTTGCGGACTCCGGCAGAGGAGGTGCATGGTGCTGTTTTCAGCATTGGTTTACGTACAGCGCTCTGGAATGAAGATCGAAACCTTTAGTGGTTAGGGAATCAGCAGCTGATAGTAGCTCTCTCGGTTTGCAGCCTGGATAACCTTCAGCGCGGTGGCAATCTGCTTGCTTTGGATTTGCTGCTGGTTAACCTGAGCGTCAAAGAGCTTGTTTTCCCGGCTGTTGAGCAGGAACACACTGCTTTCTCCAATGCTGAACTTGTTGCGCTCGGCTTCGAGCAGCGCCTGATAGTTGCCAATCATCTGGATGTAGATGCTTAGCTGTTCGGTGGCGATGTTATAGTCATTCACCAGCGCACTCAACTTGTTTTGAAGGTCTAACACCTTCACATCACGGTCGAGCCGTTCCGTCTCTTGCTTCAGGGAGGCCAGGTTGAGTTTGGCGCGCTCCTTCCGCAACAGCAGTGGATACTTTATTTCCAAGCCAAAGATGCGGTCGTTGATGTCGCCTCCGGGAATGTTCTCAATCGCAGAACCTACGGCCAGCTGAGAGTATTTCAGATCAAGCTGTGGCAATAAGTTACTCCGCGCCAACTGACGCTCAAGACCGATGGACTCGATCTTCAGCCCCTTGATGTTCAGGAGCGGATGCTGAGCAACCAATGTTTGTTGCCAGATCAGGAAGCTGTCGCTGGAATTCAAAATAGGAGCTCCAAAGTCCAACATCTGCTGTGGCTGAGCATCTTCTACCAATCCCAATGGATTTCCGGCATCGTCCCAGAGAAATGTCTCTACCATTCTTCGAGCGGTGAACTCCATGTTTTCTGCTGTCAGCAGCTGGTAGCTTCTGTTTTGAACCTGCAGGAAAGCTTCTGTGGTGTCGATGGCGGGACTGTCACCAGAAAGGAACGACTGCTTCACGAACTCGAATTGATCTTGCGCAATGTCCAGCGAAGCAGTTTGTGTTTGAATCAAACCCAGAGAAAGCGACCAGTTCAGATAAGCCAAACTGGCTCTGTAAAGCAGGTCGTTCACAATGATTCTCTGATCCGCTTCCGACATTTCGACCATGAGCTTACCCTGCCGAATAGCTAGCAAGCGCTCATTGTAGAACAGGGAAGTACCTACGGGTAGACTCACACCGGTCTCGTAAAGGCCACTATTGGGCGTTGAAGTTTCAGGATCAATGAAGGCACCAGTGTTCATGTCGTAGGCTGCAAAAAGCTCGAAGCCCAGTGCGGTGGGTAGCGCTACCTTCACCCGATTGCGATCGTAGTATTCAGTGCTCTTCAGGTCTTTTTCCTTCATGCTGGCGGCCACATATGGATCCATGACCCCTTGCGACTGTCTCAAAGAGGCATCACTGATTTCAACACCGATTCCGGCCTGATCGATGACAGGATGAAACTCCATGACCTGTTTCAGGTACTGGCCATACGCCAATGGTGTCTGGGCTTTCAGTCCATTGAACAGAGCCAGGCAGATGGTAACAAGGAAAAAGGGAGTGAAGATCAGACTGCCCCTCATTTCTTCTTCTCTTTTTGCGGTTCTGTCACGGTGGTGTAGAATTCCGGAGGGAATCCGTTGAGCTGTCGCCACAGTTCGTACCAAATGGGCACGTCATTCAGTAATGCAATTCCCTGCGCTCCAGAGCCCATTCTGAGCTCGAGCGGCCATTCTTCCTCTTCATGATTAGGTGCAATCAAGATTCTGTAGAGGCCATTATCGCTGGTGATGTTGTCAATGGCCACGACCTTGCCTGAGTAGGTTCCTACAGATACATTCGGCCAGCCTGAGAACACCAGAGATGGCCATCCGTCAAAGATGAAACGAACCTCAACCCCAGTTTTGATCAATGGAAGATCGATGGGGCGGACGTACATTTCAACGGCAAGCTCTTTCACATTGGGTACAATGCTCACCACAGCATCCTGCTCCTTGATGGTTTCTCCAATTCCCGTTTGCAGGGCTTTGGTGATGAAACCGCTTTGTGGAGCCTTGATGAAGTACATGGAGGAGCGGATCGTGTAGTTCGAGATCTCGTTCAACGTTTTTGCCAGTTTGCCCTCTGCATCCAGCATGTCGCTCAAGGCGGTATACTTCTCACTTTCAGATTTTGCAATCTTGTCGTTGTACTCGGTCTGGATGGTGGTCAACTCAATTTTGGAGTTGATCAGCACATTTTTGCTTCCCAACAGATCGTTTTCAGCGGCCATGAATTTGGCGAGCCCATCCTGGTATTTCTGACGGTAGTTTTCCAGCTCGGTCAACGACTTGATGCCTTGTTCATAAAGCTGTTCCTGACGTTTCCACTGTTTCTCAGTAATCTGCTGATTCGAGCGTTCAGCGATGAGCTTCAGGCTGTCGGTACCAACTTTCAGCTCGGCTTGACGCACCTTATTCTTAGCTTGCTTCAGCTTCAGCTTCTGGGTTTTGATGAGCGCATCAATCTGGGTGTCTAAAGCGTCCACCTTGCTCACGTAGGCTTCGATACCGCTCTCTTGAGCTGCCAATCGCTCGCGGGTCCGCTCAAGTAGTTCAGGATCGAAATACTCGTCCTTTACCTCCGAAATGAACAGGATGGTGTCGCCTTTCTCTACGTAATCGCCTTCCTGTACGTACCATTTTTCAATTCGCCCGGCAATGACCGAGTTCACCACCTGTGGCCGTTGGTCTGGCCGAAGGTTGGTCACCACTCCATCCGCCTGGATGTTCTGTGTCCAGGGCAGGAGCAATAGAATGATACCTACAACAATGAGCACCATGGCCCAACGAAAGAGATTGTTGGCCCAGTTACTCTTGAGAATGACATCCGAACTTCTGAGCCTCTTCAGGTCATAGTCCGTAGAAATGCTATTGAATGAGATGTTGAGCATAGTCTAGATGAATGCCGCGTAGCACTTCGCGTTGGTTTCAAGTTCTTGAAATGATCCGTTGAAAATCAGGTTCCCTTTGTCCAGGAGCAGAATGCGGTCGGCACGCTTGGCCAGATCAAGGTCACCACTGCTGATGAACAGCGTCCATGGGTTTTCCTTTGAGAACATCTGATCGGTAATGAGTGTGCGATCCTTTGGGGTGAAATGATGCAGGTTTTCCTGCCATATCACCAGTGGAGGCATCTCTACAATACTTCTGGCAATCTTGATCTTGCGAACAATGTTTTCAGGCAATCCCTGACCGCCTGGCATGAGGTCGGTTTGCATACCATCGGGCAATTGCGAAATGTATCCCATGAGGTTCAATGACCTTGCTGCCCGCTCGATGTCCTCCTGCGTAACCCAGGATTTACCCAGGCAGAGGTTATCCCGAATGCATCCTGCAAAGATCTCTTCCTGGCTCAGACTATCGCCTACCAGACTTCGAAGCGAATCAGGGTGGATGGAACGCTGCGGGTGATCGTTGAATGCAATCACACCATCATAATCCTCATAGAGCCCTCCAAGCAGCTGCATGAGTGCTTCTTTTCCGGAGGCATTAAATCCATGAACCACAACTCGTTCTCCCGGCTCAACGTCAAAGTCCAGCTTGTTCAGCAACGGTTGACCTGTCATGGATGTACCAAAGGTTAAGTTCTTCACCGTCACCTTTAGAGGATTCTTTCGCATCTCTCCATTCAATATGGTGCCGCTGTCACGATCCAATGGGAGATCAGTAACGGAGCCTATCTTTTCCAGTGCCGTCAATACATCATACACCGGCTCCATGCTGAAGATGAGCTTCTCCACAGAGTTTACAATGAGGATGATGATGATCTCTGCGGCCACAAACTGACCGAGGTTGATTTGTCCGTCCAAGATTAGAATACTTCCGAGAATCAATAGTCCTCCCGTCACTATGGCCTTGAACCCGATGATGCTCATGAACTGGCTGATGAGCACCTTGAAGTGGTTCTTACGGGCGCTGAGGTATCCAATAAGCAGGGCATCTGTTCTTCGCTCAGGCAGATCCGTTTTTCCCGCCAGTTTGAAGGTGTTCATGGTTCGGGCCATCTCTTCCAGCCAGTAGGCTACTTTGTATTTGTAGCTACTTTCCTGGATGCTTGTGCGCAAGCCAACAGGTCCTGTCCACCGAATCACTGCATAGAGAATAAGCACGAGCGAGAGACCAAAAAGAATGAAGAAGGGATGGTAGAAGCCAAGCAGAATCAATCCAAATACGATCTGCACCACAGAGGCACTGAAATCGAGCAAGATTTTGGAAAGCCCTTTTTGGAGTGTGAGTGTGTCAAAAAATCGATTGATTAATTCCGGAGGATAGTAGCTCGAAATCTTCTCCAGCTTGATCCTTGGAATCCGGTATGCGAATTCAAAAGCAGAGCGCTGAAATATGCGCTGCTGGATGGTCTCCACTAAGCTCGTCTGCATCACCTGCATGAAGCCGGCCATGATGATACCGAGGATGACGAAGATGACCAGAACTACCCATGAGGTGCTGATCATTCCCCCGGAAATGTAGGTGATGATGGCCTGGATACCCAAGGGAAGCGAGAGGTTGATGAGACCACTCAAAATGGCATAGAAGTAAACCTTCAGGATATCTTTCCGGTCGGGTTCCAGCACTCTGAAAAAGCGCTGTAATGGACGTAGTTTCTCTGTTTGGGCGTTCATATATTGCTGTCAGATCAGATTGTCACGCTTGTAAAGCTTCACTCCTTGTTCGATCATGTTTCCGATCTCTTCTTCCATAGCCGGGCTCATTTTCTTGATGTGAAAACAGCTTTTACCCTTCAAACTCTTATTCAGTTCTTCAGAGAGTGGAGGAAACTCAGAAACGTGGGTGTAAATGGGAAAGAAATAGAGGCGAATGTCTTTAGGCTTCGGCACCACTCCTGCGAAGTAGTGACCGTCTACTTTCTGCTTGCCTTGCATCACCGTTTTAGTCCCGGAAACTTCGAATAGCCCGGGTCTTTCGATGTTCACTCTCAAGTCTGGGGCTTGAGCCGACAGGGCGTGCTTAAGCGAGGCCTCAATTTCAGAAAGCGAAGTTTTCATGTGTGGTTGATACTAATATGGCTTCAAACAAGCCTTTCTCCAAAAGGTTCTCAACCGCCTAAGGCCAAGTGTTAAAATGTCTTAGGCGATCTTGCTCCACTGAATGAAGCCCTGCAATGTTACGCCCTGTTCTGCAAAATAGCTCTTCGCACTTGCATACATAGAGGCGTTCACAATGGAGGGAGCCACGGCTGCCTTGCACTCGGCATAAAGGTTCCAGGTCACTCCGTAGCTTGTGGCATAGTCGTTCTGGGTTTCCTCTCCGGTAGTGTAAAGTTGAGGGGATAGAATATCTATGTTTTGGTCCTGGAAAAAGGAGTTCATTAACTCGGGAGCGTCCTTGATGCCAAAAGGAGCGGAGTGACTGACAGTGACCAGCACTTTCATCCCCTTGTCCTTAGCAGCGGCAAAAGCACTTTGAAAATCGGCAGCCAGACCTGTTGTTCCTTCTTCTACATCGAAGGCAATTCCCTGGTAGGCCGCAAATTCACCACTGTTGATGGCTTGGGTCACGGCTGTGAGCTTTTGAGCGTCAAAGGCACCGTTTTGATTTCCTCCGCCCAGAGTGATGTAGCGGTCGCCCGCTAGCTTATCAGCAACCCTGTTGCTTTGGCCGAGTGCTGTGGGAATATCGCTCCAGCCGCTGAAAGCCATTCCCATGTTGGCTCCGGCAGGCGGCTGACCGGGAGACCATGTCCAGCACCAGTAACCGATGTGTTCGCCCTCTGTGTTTGGTGAAGTCTCGGGGGCTTTTGGCTGGGGCGCAGGAGCTTTTGCATCCGATTGAGTGGTCGGCACATTGATCACCTCTCCGATGCGGATCGCATTCGCCTTAATGCCCGGATTCGCTGCTTCTATTTCCTGATAGGTGATTCCCTTGGACTGCTCCAGCGCCTTGGGGAAATCTTCCAACGGAGCATTGGCCATGATGGTGTATTTCATGGTGAGCTTTCCACTCTCGGCAGACGGAATCAGAACGTCCGTGCCGGCCGTTGCATTCACAGGATTGAATTGCGGATTTGCCTTCAAGATGGCGTCATACGTCACCCCTGCACATTCGTTGATTTGGATGGCGAGCTTGGAGAAGCTATCGCCTGGTTGGATGGTATATCGAAAGGAAATGGTCAAACTATCAGGCATTGTCGCAGGGTTGATTTGCCGATGAAACTATGAAAATCGAGCTGTTTTCCGACCGGGGAGCTGTGAATTCACGGTTGCCCTTAAGCGGTAGCGCTTGCTGTGACTGCTTTTCAGCCTTTATTCAACCTGGTTTCCGCTGAAGATAAGCTCACGGTAGATGTTCGCTCCCGTAGTGTCCCCTTCTCCTGAAAGGATCACCCGACTGAAGTAAGTAAGCGAATCACCTTCCTGCTTGAATTCAAATACATCCGGAAAAAGGTCGAAACAGGATGCGGGCGTGGCGGAAACATCCGAGAAGGGATCGAAGAATACAACGTAAGTAGAATCGGTGTGGCCGAAAAAGGGAAAACCGCATGCCGTATCCATGGAGATCCATTGATCACCTTCCTTCACCCTCAGTACCTTTTTGTCATAGTCTTCCTGGATGATCTCAAGCACGATAGAATCTATCGTATCCAAGGCAACGCTATCGCTCACGAGCGTGTAAAAGGCTGAACCTGTAAAAGTGCCTACCAGAACATCTGAGGCATAAGTGCAGCTATCGTTGGCTGCGCAAAAAGCATCTGCCCGATAATTGGTGGCGGTGGTATCCCCGCAATCACAGTATACACAACTACCATCGTCATACTTCACGCCAGCTTCGTAATTGAACGCTGCGGAATCCGTGCATCCTTGCTTCCCACAACTGGCCAAAAAGACCATTGGGGGTAGCATGAAAAACAAAACCAAGCGTATTCGATTCATATCCATTCCCTTTTCCAACGTGCAAAGAAACAATGTCGACCCCAGCTTCCTCAAGGATTTAACGATCGTGTGAGGGCAACGATCTCGCGTTCCCAATCAGGATAGGCCTGCACCAGCTCCGCCCGGTCTGCGAGTTCGAAGTCGTCAAAGTCGAACCCTGGAGCTACGGTGCATCCCACAAGGGAATAAGAGTCGGGATCCTTCACACTCGATCCAAACCACACACCAGCGGGCACCACGAGCTGCGGAACCTGTCCTTTTTCCATCTCCAGCCCAACTTCATGGCAGTGATAACGCCCCTGCTTATCAATAACGTGGACTTGCAGCGGTGAGCCCTTGTAGAAATGCCAGATCTCATCTTGTTGGATGCGGTGGAAGGCTGAGAAGTTCTCAGAAGTAAGCAGGAAATAGATGCTGGTACAATAGTTCCGATCGCCTGAAAATTCTGCACCAAGGCTTTCGCTGGGGATGGAGCCTTGACTTCGATATACTTCCTTGTAAAAACCTCCTTCGGGGTGAGGGAGCAACTCAAGGCTTTCGACCAGTGAGTCCACTTCACGCTGCGCAGATGTTTGTAGCATGATCCAAAGCTAGGGAAGTGAGGGGCAGTGCCTTGCAAAAACTGCTAACTTCCGGCCATGTCAAAGCTGAAACTTGACCTGCACGACATCTACAACAAAGGCTGGAAGATCGATCAGGCGCTGGAAGATGTCATCAACGAAGCCGTGGAAAGGCGGATCGACATTGTGGAGATTATTCCCGGAAAAGGAAGCGGTCAGCTGAAGAAGAAGGTGATTCGTTTTCTCGATCAAAAGCACATCAAAAAGAAATACCATCGGGTCGATAAGGATAGCAAGAACTTCGGGCGCTTGTTTGTGCGCTTTAAGCACTGAACGGCCTTACTTCCCATAAGCCGCCACTGCCAAGGCGAAGATTTCATCGAGCAGTTCGATGGGGAGATCGTGGTGTGGATCGATGGGCAACACTTTCATTCGGGTTCGGTTACCCTGCTCCAACATCGGATGATCCATGTGGCGACCCTCTGCAAAAGCGATGTAAGGATGGCTGGTTTTTTTATCCGTCCACAGGTGGCAAAACATGCGCTCCTGATGTTTATACAGGGGAACCTTGTAGCGCCAGTATTCCTTTACATGTTTATCGTAGTGACTGATGTATTGCCTCAACGCCTGCATGCAGCTCTTCACGGGTTCTTCCTTTTCCAGAAAGTAGCGATCAATGTCTCTGAGACTCATGACTGGATGGATGAAAGCATTTGTGCGAACATGGCAGTATAGGTGTAATTCTCCCGGACCAGCAGGCGACCATCTTTGGCCATGCGCGCGCCCTGTTCAGGCTGGCTCAGAAGATGTTGAATGTGCTCCGCAAAGTTTGCTGGATCGTCAGCGATCATGGCGTGTTTTTGATGCTCAAGATCAATTCCATCCGCACCGGTAGGAGTCGTAACCAACGGTAGTCCACGGTAAAGCGCATCGAAGGTTTTGATCTTCATGCCACTGCCGAAGCGAAGAGGAACCACGGCCACGCGGCACGCGGACATGACACGCTCTAAGTCATCTACAAAACCGAGGTAATTGACGCCTGTGCCAGAGTTTAGCAGTTCTAACAGACGATCGTCCGCTCCTTTTCCACAGACTTTGAGCACAGCCTCCGGTTCTTGCCTGATCACAAGTGGCCATACGTTTTCAAGAAACCACTGCAACCCATCGCGGTTTGGCTCCCAGCTCAGTGTGCCTGCATAAAACACATGCTTTTCATTGACTGAAACATCAATGGCTGGAAGCTCCAGAAGTTGATCATTTCCAAGGTGGTAGGTGAGTGCAAGTTTGTTGGCCGGAACGCTCAGTTCCGAAGTCAGGGCAGATTGATCGTTGGGGGCCGCAAAGGTCATGTGAGTAGACTCGATGCTTCTCTTTTCAAAGCTCGCTATCCGCTTGGCTTCCAGATTAGCCACCCATTTTTTCACGGGGCTGGATTGCCTGGAGGCTACTTCCTGCCATAACTTGAATTCAGCATTATGGCTGTGGTAGATGGTTTTGGACCTAAAACGAGCAGCGATCAAATCCATGACTTCCAGGTGATCGGCAAAAACAAGGTCGTATGGTGCTGCCAGCTGTTCGACCAAGTGTTTGATTTCCTTCGAATGATTCCGCCATGCATTCAGGCTCGAAGCCGAAACAAGACTTGACAGCCACGCCAGGGCCGATCGCTCCTTGTGAAGGTCGAAGCCGTGAACCGGAATGCTCAGTTTTCTCTGAAGCTGCTCGAGGTTTTCACGTGTTCCTCCCTTGGTGCATACCAAGGTGACCTCAAAATGCTCCGAAAGGAATTCGAGAAGCCTCCAAGACTTGATGGTCCCACCGCTGGTAGGCGGATAGGGCAAGTCGGTAGTGAGAAAAAGCAGCGTTCGGGCCGAGGTCATCAGAACCCGAATTTACGCTAAAGGCCGAATGCGTTCTTGATATCGTCTACAGCGTCAAGTTCCTCCCAAGGAAAGAGCTTCACCGTATGCTCGACAGATTCTCCGGACCCATTGACAAAACGCTTGGTCACCGTTTCTGTAGTGCGCCCCATGTGTCCATAAGCGGCTGTTTCACCATAGATCGGGCTGCGCAGGCTGAATCGTGTTTCAATGCCATAAGGACGGAGGTCGAAGATCTCTGACAACTTAGCTGCGATTTCACCATCGTTTTGAGACACCTTGGAAGAACCGTAAGTGTTTACATAAAGTCCGACTGGCTCAGCGACTCCAATGGCGTAAGCTACCTGAACAAGCGCTTCGTCAGCAACACCAGCAGCTACCAGGTTTTTGGCAATGTGGCGCGTAGCGTAAGCAGCAGAACGGTCAACCTTACTGGGGTCTTTTCCGCTGAATGCTCCACCACCGTGAGCACCTTTTCCTCCGTAGGTGTCTACGATGATCTTACGACCTGTGAGGCCGGTGTCACCATGTGGACCACCGATTACAAACTTTCCGGTTGGGTTCACGTGGTACGTGATATCGTCATTGAACAGCGCCTGAATTTTAGCGGGCAGTTGTTCTTTCACTCGAGGAATGAGGATGTTCACAACATCTTCCTTGATCTGGGCCAACATTGCTGCTTCGCTGTCGAAATCATCATGCTGTGTAGAAAGCACGATGGCGTCAATGCGAACAGGTGTATTGTCGTCAGAATATTCGATAGTAACCTGCGACTTTGAGTCGGGGCGCAGGTAAGTCATTTCCTTTCCTTCCTTGCGAATCGCAGCCAATTCAAAGAGTAGGCGGTGGCTTAGATCCGCTGCCAGTGGCATGTAGTTGTCGGTCTCGTTGGTGGCATAGCCAAACATCATTCCCTGATCGCCAGCACCTTGCTCTTCCTTGCTTGCGCGATCCACACCCTGATTGATGTCGGGGCTTTGTTCGTGAATGGCACTGAGAATACCGCAGGAGTTGGCTTCAAACATGTACTCACTCTTTGTGTATCCAATGTTGCTGATCACGTTGCGTGCGATCTGCTGAACATCGAGGTAAGTCTGGGTTTTTACTTCTCCTGCCAACACTACCTGCCCAGTAGTCACAAGGGTTTCGCAGGCGATCTTTGAATCTGCGTCAAACGCGAGGAAATGATCTACCAGCGCATCGGAAATCTGGTCGGCTACTTTGTCAGGATGTCCTTCTGATACGGACTCGGAGGTAAAAAGGTAAGGCATTTAAAACCGCTTGTTTTTGAATAAAGAGGGCCAAAAATAGTAGTTGCCAAAGACTTTGCAGACTAAACTTTTGAGGCCGTTGGAAAGGTTAGATTTTGAGGATTTGAAAAGCTCTATTATGCGGTTTTTCCACCGGTCAGTTTCTTGAAAATATCCTCCATGCTTTGCTCCTCACGCTGGATGGTGAGTACACTCAAATCATTTGCCACAGCGAAGTCAAAGACATGTTTGCGCAAATCTGCGTCTGAGGCACTGGTGAGAAGCCAGGTGTTCTCCTGAACATGGTCCACGTCACTCACGCCTTGAATACCTCTCAATACGTTCGCCTCCACCTTGCTGCTGAATTCAACTTTCACCATTTGCTTTCCTTGGTAGGATCGCAGTGCAGCCGCTTGCTCATCGGCCACGAGCTTTCCACGATTGATGATGATCACCCGGTTGCAGATTGCTTCTACTTCCTGCATGATGTGGGTGCTGAGCATGACCGTTCGGTTGGAACCAAAGTTTTTGATCAGGTCTCTGATCTCCACGATTTGATTCGGGTCGAGTCCGGAGGTAGGTTCGTCCAGAATCAACACTTCGGGATCATGGATCATGGCCTGAGCCAGTCCTACACGCTGTCGGTATCCTTTAGAGAGTGCGCCAATTTTCTTCTTCCGCTCCAGAGAAAGTCCCACGCGATCGATCATTTCATCGACCTTCTTGCTTTTGTCTTTCAGTTGATGAAGTCCGGCAATGAATTGCAGGTATTCCTTCACATACATTTCGGGGTAGAGCGGATTGTGTTCCGGCAGGTAACCGACACGCTTTTTCACATTCATCACCTGATCTTCCACATCATACCCGGCAACCACCGCCTTGCCTGCTGTTTGGGGAATGTAGCAGGTGAGGATTTTCATCATGGTAGACTTTCCGGCACCGTTTGGCCCTAGAAAGCCAACTACGCTTCCCTTTTCGATCGAGAAGGACACATCGTCCAGTGCCTTCTGTTCACCGTACATTTTGGTGATGTTCGAGACTTCAATTGACATGAAGGCGAAGGTAGAGATATGATGCACTATTTGCTGCCGCGGATGAGGAAGCGGAAAAGTGCTTTCGAAAGGACCGTTCAGAAAATCTTGATGCCGAACCGCTCTTCAAAACCGCTCACTCCCTGAATGCCGCCTGTATGGAAACAGAGAATGCGCTTGCCTTCGAGCTTCTTTAATGCGACCAATTCAGAAACTCCATAGAGTAGCTTTCCCGTATAAATTGGGTCCAGTTTAATACTGTGTTGAATCCAGAATTCGCGTAGAAAGCTGATCAGCGTTTCGTTCCATTTTGCATATCCGCCAAAATGATAATCAGTATTGATTTCGTGACGCTTGGTAAGGTCTTCAGGCGAGAGGAATGGACTGATCTCATCCAGAATGTGATCATTTTTCAGCACCGGAAAACCTATGAGCTGCTGCCCCGGCTGGAGGGCTTTCAAGATCCCGGCAAAGGTGGTTCCCGTCCCCATGGCTACGCAGAGAACATCGAATGCGCGACATTCTTCGGAGTACATGGCTGTGGCTCCTTCCACACCTAGTTGATTGGCTCCTCCTTCAGGAATGAAGTACGCATCCGGAAATGCAGTGCTGAAATCCTGAAACCCTTGTTGGCGCGATGAACGAAATGCGGAACGTGAGCGGAATTCCAACTTCATTCCCTGGCTTTCGGCAAAGCGCAGTGTAGGGTTAAGCCCGCTTGTGCGTTCACCCCGAATGATGCCGATGGAAGCCAATCCTTCCTGCTTACAGGCCTTTGCAGTAGCAGCAATGTGGTTTGAGAAAGCTCCGCCTACGGTTACGATTGTGCGCTTCCCTTCGACCACGGCTTGGCGAAGGTTCTGATCAAGCTTGTAGAGCTTGTTGCCTGAGATCATCGGGTCGAGCTCATCATCACGCTTTATGAACAGCTGGTTTCCAGCTCTTGATAAGTCGTCCGAAACAATTTCATGTATGCGAGTGTTTTTACGCATCGATCTAATTGCAAGGATAGCTTATCGGATAAATCAGCGGTATGTTTGACGGAGTGTGTGGGACAGGAAATAATCGGACTAAACTCGAAGAAGGAGACTTCTACATGAGTGATGATGGCTACATGGTTTTTACCGAAAAGTATCATCTGAAGCGAGGCTATTGCTGCAAGAGCGGTTGCAAGCATTGCCCTTACGGTTACGATAAAAACACAGGGCGCTTCAGGAAAAAGTCTGAAGCAAAAACAGGCGGCCAATCCTGACCACCTGTCTCCAACATCTCAAGTTTTTCTTCAACTCTTTCTCAGCTGTGCTTTCCCGAAATCACTCAGCAGGAAAGATATTCCACTGAGGCACACCAAGCCGAACAGAAGAAATACATAGTTCAGCATAGCCGGTGGCCCGGGCGGTAAAGCAGGGAGAATAGGAAGTACCTCATTTTTCTCTGTTTCACTGCTTGCGTTATGAAGTTTCAGTTGCTTCTCGTAGGGCTTCACATAGTTGCCGTAGGCGCTGATGTCCCAGTTGGCCAGGATAGCCACTTCTTCCAGTTCCTTCTTCCTGCGGTCTACAACCTTTTCCAGGTATTCCTCTCCTGCTTCGCAGCTAAAGTCTCCTGTGGCCGGATGGCGAATGACGTAACGGCATTGGAATTTTTCTCGATTGGGCGTGACTTGAAAACGCAAATCCTGAGGGAAGTTGGCGCGATCATAGCGCACATGCAACCGTGTGATAAACAAGTTACCGCTGTATCCACCCCAGCCGTTTTGGCCTTGCAACCAGTCCACACCGGTTTGTGACAGGTCCATCATGGCCAGCGGAGGCGTAGGGCAAGGGTCACACTTTACAGGCTGAGAGGCGCTCAGATCCCAGGCATATTCAAGAAATACCCCGCGTTTCTGTTGGTAGTTGTATTGCTTGTTGAACACGTCCACGTAGAACTTCGAAAAGTTGGGCTCCACAAACTCTGCTACCTCTCGATCTGTTGGCATTTTCACCGTGCGATAGTTTGTGCATTCCACACGCCCTGTTTTGGTGAAAGCATAGACGGTAAGGTCTTGCATCTCCTTGGCGTTGGCCATGCCAAGCCGAATAGGAAGCATGAACTTAGAGCTGTTGTAGCGAATCTGGATGGGGCGTAGTTCTTCAAACCCAGAGTTTTTCTGCTCTTCGAGGTTCACTTTTACCACAAAGAATTTCAAGTCGTTTTTGATGTAGGGGTCAAGCACCTCTTCGGCTTGTGCAGGGATGCTGTAGTTGTTTTTGTTCAACCACGTCTTCAACCCGCTGGATTCCTTCGCGGAAAGGATGAGAATATCGTATTCACCAATCTGATACTGAGCTTCGATGGTCACTCCCAGGTCCACGGCTGCGTCCTCCATTACAGACATGGGAACCGCCCTCTGCATTACCTCTTTGTTGAGCAAATATTCAGCAGCCACCACAGGCATGCAGGGGTTTTCGTCATAGTATTCCGCGAGGCGCGGAGCGGTGTGATCGTCCAGCCGCTTAAAGATTCCGGGCTCCACTACACGGATGTCTTGTTCCTTCAGCACCACTGGCACAGGTACCACCATGGCAAAGTCACGTACATCACCCTGGAAGTCATTGGACATGGTCACCACGGTTTGTTCACCATCGCGTACCAGGATTACCTGCGATGATTTGTTGTAGAGTTTCGCTCCTGCCTTGGCCACAAAAAAGCCACAGAAAGAGCTTGCATTGACTGCAATAGCAAGGAAAAAAAGACTGAAAAAGAACTTGGTTTTCATATCCATTGAAATTTAGGTTGAACAAAGAGTTTATCGAAAAGCGGGGTGATAAGGCACCAACCAAACAGCGCCCAAACGGGGGCGGTGTAGAGCTGCAGATAAGCACTGGGTGCGAAGGAGGCGATGGCCAGAGAAGCTCCCCAAATGACCCTGGCCTTGCGGGCGTTGGGGCTGGTCATTGGATCAGTGATCATGAAGAAGGCAAACAGCACCAATGTTCCGCTCGAAAAGGTGTGTAGCAGGTGATCCATCGGCCATCCCTGATAGAGGACTGTTCTGCCGAGTTCACACGCAAAGAGCACGGCAACAAAACTTAGGCCTGCATCCCATCTACCGACCTTCAGGGTGATCAGCATTCCGCACGAAGCGATTAAGAAGAAGGTGACCACTTCATTTCCCCACTGGCCCGGTGAGATCCAGGCTTGGTTGGTGAGCAGTACCAAGGCGACAATACCGAAGTTAGCCGGGTTGAAAATGTGCTTACCCTGGAAGCGCAGTACAAACTTGGAGCCGATGGCGATTGAGCCTGCGAGTAGTCCCCATGCTGGATGGTTGACCTTGAGCAGTAAGCACAGTCCCAGCGAGGTGATGAGAGCGCTTTTCAACGAGTGAAGTGGAAGGCTTTTTTGATGAATAAAAAAGGCCTGAGTCGCTAAAGCCCCTGAGAAAACGAAGCTGTAGTAATCAAGATTTGCAGCCCATTGCAGTTCGAAGATCCCGTAGGCGAGAAAAGTTCCCAGCCAAAGGATTTGGATGTTGCGGGCGTCTTTGAAGAAACGTGAAATCGAAGCCATGTAAAGCGGTTTGGGAATAGGATGCACAGGAGGTGTCGATTCCATAAAACCGCCTCAAAAAAAATTGGAGCAAGCATACTATGATGAACACTGTCTCCATTCAAACTCAATAGGAAGCTCTTACTTTATCCTGTGCATGCTAGCCGTTCCACTGGAGTTTGCCGCTTGTGTGTAAAAGGTTCCTGACAAACTATCTTCCGAAGTCATGGTGGATAAGTCTATGGATCCATTGGTTACTCTACGAGTCCCTTGTTCTCGAATAGTTGCTTTGAGATTTCCTGCTTCACTTACACCGTCAATTTCAATGGGGGTCTTCGCATTACGACCGTAGTAGGACTCTTTTCCTGAGATCATTTCCCAGAATTTCTCTCCCTTACCGGTTATATTGTTTCCCTCTTGGACTAAACTAATCCTGTATTTGTATTGAAGGCTTCCTTCTTCAAAACGCTTAAGACTACTCTTTTTGACTTCAAATTTTAGCTCCCAGGAGCCCGATAAATCAACTGAATTGAACTTCTCGGAATACCATTGAGACACTGATATGGCTGCGGTCGCACAAGTCAGTATTATCGTGATAACCTGTTGCGCTTTGGTTAAACCTGACCAGCTAATCTTCCGAAGAGCGAACTTCAATTGTTACGAAATATAATCGGGTCAAAAGACCTACTTGTACTGCGGTGATAACTAAACATAACAGGCTAATGTAAAACAATTCGGCATGTGTTGATCGGTGCAATAGAACAGTTGCTCGAATCGTGCATTTATGGTTGCGCTGAGTAGATTGAAGTAGAGATGGTTTATTCAAGGAGAGCAAAAGTCATCGAGCTTAGTTTGGGCTTCTTTAAACCCCAGTTCAATAGCTTTTCTCCAGGCCTCACAGGCCTTTTCTGTCTTTTCCCTTTCCTGTTCAATCAGCCCTTGGTTAAAAAAGGCCCTACCGTATTCAGGATCAAGGCGAAGAGCTTCCGCATTATCTGTTTCTGCCTGCTCCAGTTTATCCAGCATGATGTATGCAAATGCCCGATGTGCAAAGGCCGCTTCGCTGCTGGGATCCAGGCGAATTGCTTCGGTAAGGTCTTTGACCGCTTCATTGTACTTGCCGATGTTGTTTTTGGCGCATCCCCGATTGTTCCATGCATAGCGGTGGGTTGGATCTAACTCAAGGGCCCGATCAAAATGTTGTATGGCTTCTTCAGCTTCTCCAAGGTCAATCTTAACACCTCCGAGATTGGTCCACGCGCTCACATTCTTCGGATTGATTTTAATGGCCTGTTTGAAGTCTTTGATGGCAGCCTTCGGCTGCTTCAAGTGATCCTTTGCCATCCCCCGGTTGCTCCAGGCGCTGTCGTTTTCTGCATTAATTCGGATCGCCTCATCCAGATCTTTGATGGCCTCTTTGTGCAACCCGAGATGGTCTTTTACTGCGCCTCTGTTGCTCCACGCAACACCATTCCCGGGCTTGATATTGATGGCTTCGTCAAAGTCCTCAATGGCCTCTTTCCAATGCCCTAATCGATTTTTGGCTGAACCTCGGTTGTTGTAGGCAACATCATCCTTAGGATTCAGCTCTATCGCCTTGCTGTATGATTTGATCGCTTCTTCATAATCTCCTCTCGCATACTCTGCCCGGCCTTTCCAGAACCACTCATCCGCATTGAAATCTTCCTCTCGCTTCGTGCCTTCGAGGGCAGCCTCGTATTCGTTCAGCTTTGTTTGCTCATTGGCGGTAAAGTCTCCGGTCTTCTCGTCCAGCTTCAGCGCTTCCAGTTCGCGGCCCTTCTTTTCAAGCTCGCGAAGACGCCTTAGTGATTCTTCTGCTTCTTTTAGCATAGCCGCAATGGACGTTCTGGCTTCGCTTAGTGTTTCCTCGCTCGTGGCCTCCAGGTTTTTCTTCAGTTCCCGTATCAGGCTTTCCAGAGGGTTTTTGGCCGTTTCTCTTACCCTCTTTTCAAGCCAATCATCGTTGAGCTTTTCTTGTACGGTTGACCGCGCAATATCCTTTGCGAAGTTTTCCAGAGCGCGTCTGCCAAACCAATTGAACAAAAAACCGAGTATGACCCCAATACCGCCAACCAAGCCCAGATAAACGTCCATTCTATCTCTAAGCTCTTCGTTTCTTACACTATATTTTTCGAAACTCTCATCATGAAGTTCACGCAGGTGTCGCTCCGCTCTTTTCAAATCCTCGCTTTGCTGTTGAAGCTTTTGCTCGAGTAACTGGATTTTTACATCCGACTGTGAGATGGAGTCAGCCGAACATGGCATTATCGGAGCCAGAAAAATGAGAAGCAAGGTGATCAATCTTTTCATGAGATGAAGGTTCACGATTGTTTGGTAACTCTGAAGTAAAGGTAGCGCACAAACTCAAAATGCTTATTGATCATGATCCCGAGACGGGAGAGGATGTTTAATGAACTCAAATAATAAAGGCTTGTTAGCCTTTTCTAGCCTGATTGCAGCATGATCAGCATTTTTGCAGCAACGAAAACACATTCATGAGTTTCAAAGACCAAGTAGCCGAAGGAATTCCTTCCCAACTGCCCGAACCGAAACCTTACGATACAAACATCAGTCACGCCCCAAGGCGGAAAGAAATCCTCTCAGAACGTGAGGTCAAACTCGCGCTCCAAAACGCGCTGCGCTACTTTCCCGGAAGCTGGCACGAGCAATTGGCGGCTGAGTTTCTGGAGGAGTTGAAAACTTACGGACGGATTTACATGCATCGCTTCCGGCCTGACTACGAAATGCATGCGCGTCCCATTTCCGAATATCCCGGAGAGAGCGATCAAGCCAGGGCCATTATGCTGATGATCCAGAACAACCTCGACCCCCGCGTGGCTCAGCATCCGCATGAACTGATTACCTACGGTGGCAACGGAGCCGTTTTTCAAAACTGGGCGCAGTATCGACTGGTGATGAAGTACCTCAGTGAAATGACCGAGGAACAAACACTGGTCATGTACAGCGGTCATCCGATGGGACTCTTTCCTTCACACAAGGATGCTCCACGGGTGGTGGTTACCAATGGGATGATGATCCCGAACTATTCCAAGCCGGATGACTGGGAGAAATTCAATGCTCTGGGAGTGACACAATACGGACAGATGACTGCCGGTAGCTACATGTACATTGGGCCTCAGGGTATCGTACACGGTACTACGATTACCGTCTTGAATGCAAGCCGGAAGATGGGTGGCGAACCGGCCGGAAAAATCTTCGTGACAGCCGGATTGGGTGGAATGAGCGGGGCACAACCAAAGGCTGGAAACATTGCCGGAGTTGTAAGCATCACTGCGGAGGTGAATCCCAAAGCCGCTTACAAGCGTCATGAGCAAGGATGGGTGGATGAAGTGTTGGAAGATGTGGATCAGGTGATTGATAGTGCCCTGGAATGGAAAGCTCAGAAGAAGCCCCGTTCCATCGCCTATCTGGGCAATATCGTGACGCTCTGGGAAAAACTTGTGGAAAGAAACGTGGGCATAGACCTCGGCTCTGATCAAACCTCCCTGCACAATCCCTGGGCTGGCGGATATTATCCGGTTCAAATCGGTTTCGAGGAGGCGAATGAATTGATGGCCAGTGATCCGGACAAGTTCAGGGAACTGATTCAGGAAACCTTGCGCAGGCATGCTTCTGCGGTGAATACACTTACCGAAAGAGGCATGTACTTCTTTGATTACGGGAATGCATTCCTGCTGGAGGCGAGTCGTGCTGGAGCAGATGTAATGGCCGATAATGGGATTGACTTTCGCTATCCTTCTTACGTTCAGGACATCATGGGGCCGATGTGTTTTGATTACGGCTTTGGGCCCTTCCGATGGGTTTGCGCTTCCGGGAAACCGGAGGATCTCCAAAAAACGGATGAGATTGCCTGCCAAGTATTGGAGGCACTGCGCCAACAGTCGCCACCGGAAATCCAGCAGCAAATGGCGGACAACATCCAGTGGATCAGGGAAGCAGGGCAGAATCAAATGGTCGTAGGATCGCAGGCGCGCATCCTCTATGCAGATGCTGAAGGTCGCATGAAGATTGCTGAAGCGTTTAACAATGCCATCGCCAAAGGAGAGATTGGTCCGGTTGTGTTAGGGAGGGATCATCACGATGTGTCAGGTACAGACTCGCCTTATCGAGAGACAAGCAACATCTATGATGGTTCCCAATTCACTGCAGACATGGCCGTTCACAACTTTGTGGGTGATGGTTTCCGTGGAGCCACGTGGATCAGCCTTCACAATGGAGGTGGAGTAGGATGGGGCGAGGTCATGAACGGTGGTTTTGGCATGCTGCTCGATGGTTCATCAGATGCCGATCGCAGGCTGAAAATGATGCTCCACTGGGATGTCAACAACGGCATAGCCAGAAGAAGCTGGGCGAGGAATGAAGAAGCTGTTTTTGCCATCAAGCGCGCTATGGAGCAAGAACCTAAACTTCGTGTTACGCTCCCTGAAACGGTAGATGATGCCATCATTGATGATCTGTTTTAAGAGCTTTGCCGCATGGAAACCACGATTGAAATTTCTCTCTACCCGCTCAATGCGGAGTACGAGCCCATCATACTCGACTTTATCCATCGCATGGAGGCTTATGGAACGTTCACCGTTCGTGTGAATGAAACCAGCACGCATCTGGCCGGGGATTACGATACCATCTTTGACGCACTGAAAACGGAGATCAAGCGATCCAATGAAACACATGGAAAGCAGGTGTTTGTAATGAAGGTGTTGGGGATGAATCTATTGGATGCATGACAGAGTTTTTGCTCGGAGCATGGGAAGGGCTCTTAAACACTTCCTGGATAGAGCTCGTTGCAGTCATCACCGGCATTCTCTACCTGGTGTTGGTTACTCGTGAAAACCTGTGGTGTTGGTTCTTCGCGGCCGTATCTACCAGCCTCTACGTGGTGATTCTTTACCAGGCTGAGTTGTTCTCTGAAATGCTCCTTCAGTTCTATTATCTGTTCATGGCGGGCTACGGTTTTTACGCCTGGACGAAGGGAGACATGAAGAAAAATGACTTGCCCATTTCGTGGATGGGAATCCGATGGAATCTCATCCTTGGATCGTTGATCATTACCGGAAGTGTGGCACTTGGTTATATTATGGCTAATTTTGCACTCGCAAAACTCCCTTACATTGATGCATTTACGACCATCGGAGCACTTGTCACAACATGGATGGTCACCCGAAAGTATCTCGACAACTGGATTTACTGGATCGTAATTGACGGTGTGGGTGTTTGGATTTACTGGCAACGAGAGCTGCACCTTACAGCGCTGCTTTTTGTGCTGTATGTGTTCTTAGTAATAATTGGTTTGATCAAATGGAGCAGGATTTACAACAGCTATCAAGAAACGGAGCAGGCAACCGCAAGCTAGTCAAGCTGGCGATTGTGGGGCCTGAGTGCACAGGGAAGACGACTTTGGCAGAGGAACTTTCTCAGCACTGGAACGAACCCTACGTTCCCGAATATGCGCGTGAGTACTTGGAGGATCTTGGAAGGAATTACAACCACGATGACATCCTCGAGATTGCAAAAGGCCAGCTGGAGCGAGAGTATGCAATTGCGGAGAAGGCCGATCACTTCCTGATTTGTGATACCAATACCTTGGTGACGAAGATCTGGGCTGAGGTGCGTTTCGGTAGAGCGCAAAACTGGATCGAACGTCAGTTTCTTGAAAAGCCTTACCAATTGTATATCCTCTGCGGTCACGACATTCCATGGGAAGAAGATCCCCTCCGCGAGAATGAGGACGACAGGGAAGAATTGTATGACCTGTACAAGAAGGCGCTGGTAAAAGCCGGGAAGCGATTCGTGGAAGTAAATGGCACGGTTGAGGAGCGCAAGGAGAAAGTCTTGAAGACGCTGAAAAGAATGCGATTGCTCCCCAGAGAGAAGCCTGTATCTCTTTAATTCGCTGAGAATATTAGTAAGCCCGCAATCATCAATGATTGCGGGCTTTTTTGTGCTTTTTACTTCCCGCTGAGTGATAATCTTCTTTCAATCCAGGGATTCAAAAATCCCAAAAGAGATTACCTTCGCGGCTGGCTGACTGGGGTGTTTCCCGTGCTCTGAGCTTGCGAAGAGTCGGGATTCTGAGATCATACCCACGGAACCTGCCCGGATAATACCGGGAAGGAAGACAGCATGATCAACGTATATCCTTAGTTGGCTGCATTCAACTTTATTAAATGTAGCCATGAAAAAATCAATTCTATTTTCTTTTCTCCTTGTCCTTGGTGCGGCTTTTCATGTCACCGCCCAGACAACGTATTCAGGTACTGTGAAAGACCACGAAGGCAACCCGCTTCCCGGAGCCGTGGTGGTGGAGTACGCAGGATTTCTCAACACTATTACGGATGCCAACGGCAATTTTGAGTTTACCAAACTCAGCCCCGGCAAGTATGTGTTTAATGTTCGCTATGTCGGTTTTGTGACCGCTGTTGACACTGTAGTGCTCGACCAAAGCCCGGTGACGCGCGACTACAATCTGGAAGTAGGTGCCGCGGTTCGCGAAGAGTTTGTGGTGGAAGGTACCCGCGCGGGAATTCGGACACCAATGACCTATCAAAACCTCGATAAAGAAGCCATCGAGAAAAACAACCTGGGGCAAGACCTGCCCATCTTGTTGAACCAGACGGTTTCTACAGTCACCACTTCTGATGCTGGTGCAGGCATTGGGTATACGGGGCTGCGAATTCGGGGTAGCGATGCGACTCGCATCAATGTAACCATCAATGGTGTGCCGCTCAATGATCCCGAGTCTCATGGAGTGTTTTGGGTGAACATGCCCGACTTCAGCTCTACACTGCAGAGTGTGCAGATTCAGCGTGGCGTTGGAACCTCCAGCAACGGTTCCGGTGCTTTTGGAGCTACGCTAAACCTCCAGACGAATCAGCTCGATTCGAATGCCTATGCGGAGTTCAACAACTCTGTAGGATCGTTCAATACGCGCAGGCACAATATGATCGTGAATACCGGACTGATCAACGATCATTGGGCCTTTCAGGGACGCCTGTCTTACATCTCGTCTGACGGTTATATCGATCGTTCTGCAGCGAACCTCCAGTCTTACTTTGTGTCCGGAGGTTATTATGGCGAGAAGATCCTGATCAAGGGATTGACATTTGGAGGGAAGGAAGTGACCCAGCAAGCATGGTACGGTACTCCTGAGTCTCGTGTGGATGGCGATGACCAGGCCATGTTGGAACATGCCCTCAACAACGGGTATAGTGAAGAGCAAACCGAGAACCTGCTCAACAGCGGTCGCACTTACAATCACTACCTCTATGACAATGAGATCGATCACTATCAGCAAGATCACTACATGCTCATGTCCACTATCCAGATCAGTCGCAGAACCAGCTTGAATGTCACCGGCCACTACACTTATGGTCGCGGTTACTTCGAACAGTTCCGGGATGGCGATGATTTTTCTGATTACAACCTTGATCCGTTGGTGTTTGGAACCGACACCATCACGTCAGGCGATTTCATCAGAAGGCGATGGCTGCGAAATCACTTCTATGGAGGAGTTTACACGCTGAACGTTAACCTCCAGAGTGTGCAGATTACCGCTGGTGGAGCCTTGAACCAATACGATGGTGAGCACTTTGGTGAATTGATCTGGGCTCAGTTTGCAGGTGCCAGCGACATCCGGGAAAACTACTACAATGGCGATTCCCGAAAACTGGATGGATCTCAATACTTGAAGGTGGATTGGCAGATCGGCTCTGTTAATGTCTTCGCTGATGTGCAGGCGCGATACATTGATTACACCACAGCTGGAACGGATAATGATTTGCGCCAATTGGCGGTGGATGAGCAATTCTTGTTCTTCAACCCCAAGCTGGGAGCTAGCATGCGCATCAATGCGAAGAACGAAGCGTATGTGTCCATCTCTCGCGGAAGTCGTGAGCCTGTGAGAAACGACTTCATTGATGCGGTAGCTGGAACTACACCTAAGCCTGAATTCTTAACTGATCTTGAGTTGGGCTACCGAAGAAGAGGCACAAGGGCAGCCTTTGGTGTGAATGGTTACTTGATGTACTACGAAGATCAGCTGGTGCTCACCGGAGAGTTGAATGACGTTGGTTCTGCGGTTCGGGCGAATGTGGATGAGAGTTATCGATTGGGCCTCGAGGCATATGCAGACATCAATATCACCAAAGGGCTCTATGCCAGACCGAACATTTCCTTGAGTCAAAACAAGATCACCTCGTTTACTGAATTGATCTATGATTACACCAATGGGTTTGACATCATTGAGGTGGAGCATAGCAATACAGATATTGCTTTTTCTCCCAACCTGATTGCGGGAAATGAGTTGGGTTATCGGACAGATTTTGGTTTCAGTGCTGCGCTCCTTACTAAGTATGTGGGAGAGCAATTCCTGGACAATACTTCCAACTCTGATCGAGCCATGGATGCTTACCTGGTGAATGATGTGCGGCTTGCCTACCAACTCAAAGGAAGGTATTGGAAGCACCTGGAACTGACGTTGTTGATCAACAACGTGGCGGACGTTGACTACTCAGCAAATGGCTATACGTTCACCTTCGTGGCTGGCGAGCAGATCACTGAAAACTTCTATTACCCGCAGGCGGGAAGGAACTTCCTGGTTGGTTTGAAAACGCGATTCTAGGCGGCTTTGAAGCGGCTGATCACGGAGCCGAAGCCTTCGTTTTTGGAGAGCTTCCAAACCGCTCCTGAGATGCCGACACCTTCGAATCCTGCTTGCCTCAAGAGTGGCATGCGCTCTTCGTTCACACCTCCGATGGCATAAACCCTTTGTTTAGTCT
The DNA here is from genome assembly GCA_002428995.1 of Flavobacteriales bacterium UBA6057. Lineage (GTDB taxonomy): Bacteria > Bacteroidota > Bacteroidia > Flavobacteriales_G > Salibacteraceae > UBA6057. The sequence continues at coordinate 141,260 of DIYJ01000010.1, forward strand.
GAGAGATTTGTGAGCGAAGGGCGTTCACTGTGGCCGGATCGTCTAAGTGATAGTGAGCCTGCGCTGTGAACACCGGCCCAAGCAACACATAGTCGAAACTCCATCCGTTTTCGTTCAGCGACTGAACGCTTCTGAACGTGGTAGAGACTTGAAGGCCAGGTTTTCTCATCTTCAGCAAGAAGCGCTTCCATCGGTTTTTCCATTTCGGAAATCGATGACTGCGCTGAAGGTGAATGCCCTTTAAATTGTACTTGAGTGCCAATTCATAGTGTCCATGGATTACCACTCGATTGTGATAGGATTTTGGGATGGCATTCAGGAAGTTTTCGATCTCTTGATGAGAGAACTTTGGCTTTCGGAGGTGGAGCGCGGTTAAGCCCTGTTCAAACAGGTTAATGATGTCTGGAATTTCTTCTTCCTTTCGTTCTGCGGCTGTTATAACTATGACCTCCATTTAACCAAATAGGAAAAACAGAGTTAAGTTTTTTTTGCTCCTGCCGCAAATCAGAATTCTCAACAAATTCTCACAATGTTGTGAATAACAATTGATTAGGACGCTGAAACCCGCTTGAGAGCCGATAGTTCTGCAAAGAGTGAGCGCTTCTCTTCGAGGCCATTGCCAATCACAACAAGGTTGGCCCCTGCGTCCCAAAGCTCGGTCAGCTTTTGTGCATTTCTAATGCCTCCGCCAACGATCAGTGGCACGTCAATCTGTTCTGCTACACTTTTGACCATTCTACTAGACAATGGTGTGCTCGCTCCGCTGCCAGCGTCCATGTAGATCACAGACATACCCAAGTACTGACCCGCTAGTGCAGTGCATACTGCAATATCTTCTTTGTCATGCGGGATGGGTTGTGAATGACTCATGTAAGAAACCGAAGTAGGGCGCCCGCCATCAATCAACATGTATCCTGTACTCACAATCTGAGCGTTAAGGCGCTTCAATTGCGGTGCCGCCAACACATGCTGACCAATAAGAGTGTCAGCGTTTCTTCCCGAAATCAACGACAGAAGCAGAACAGCATCCACATCATCTGTCAATTGATTAAAATGACCAGGAAAAAGAATCACCGGGCATTCTACCACTGCCTTGATCTTGCGTGCGGTTTCTTCAATGCTTGATTTATAGACCAGACTTCCTCCAAGGAATACAAAGTCAGGGGCAGCTTCTCGAACATGTTGCAGGAAATCAAAGAGCTCATCACCCGAATGCTTATCAGGATCAATGAGCACAGCGAATTGACGTGCTGACTTGTCTAAAGAAAAAGGTTTGGCCTGAGAAGCTTCCATCATCCGATGTAGGCGATTAAGAGTTGGTTGAAAAGGGTAAAACGCACACGAAGGTACGCGTTGCATTGAGGATGTGTAATCTCACAGTCTACACAACCGGGTTTTGAGTGCTGAAGCAAGTGGAGGTGATCCTTGAAATCGACACCTTCGGTACATGCATACTTAAAAAGACATTCTTTGATGCACCATACGAGTAAAGCTGGATTTGATGGAAGGGCTTCCAAAGCGATGGCCATGTCAGAAGCTTTGACAAATTTGGATGCAATGCGCTCAACCGATCGATCTATAGGTTCCATGTCAACAGCTACGGTCTCTTTGCCAAGGATCATTGAGATATGATTCCCCGTATGGCTGATCGATACTTTGAGTGCTGCATTCAGAAGCATTGGACGCCCGCCTTGCCGTTCCAGGGTCGCTTGCGGAAGTAGTTCGTGCAAGAGCATATCGCTGGCTGCTAGTTGAGCTTTGCGAATGGAAGAGGCATTCCTTGACTGGTGCTTTTTGACAAATGAAGCAGCCGTGTCGAACTTCATCAAAGCTTCGATGTTGGATAGCAGAATAATAGATTCCGCATCGGTATGAAGCTGGGTAATGAGCCCTGCCCTTTTTGTTTCTTCCTTGATGAGCAACTTTTTACCTTTGCGGCCCTAAATAACAAAAGATGAACGAAGTTCAGGATACACTGAAATATAAGGTGAAAGACATAAGCCTCGCTGAGTGGGGCCGCAAGGAGATTCAGCTGGCCGAAGCAGAGATGCCTGGTTTGATGTCCTTGAGAGAAGAATTTGGTGCTGAGAAGCCTTTGAAAGGTGCGCGAATTGCCGGATGTCTGCATATGACTATTCAAACAGCCGTGTTGATTGAAACACTGGTTGAACTTGGTGCTGACGTCACCTGGTCGAGCTGCAATATCTTCTCTACACAAGATCATGCTGCTGCTGCCATTGCCAAGGCTGGTATTCCTGTTTTTGCCTGGAAGGGAATGACAGAAGAAGAATACGAGTGGTGCATTGAACAAACGTTGAATTCCTTCGAAGGAGGTCAGCCTCTCAACATGATTCTGGATGATGGTGGAGACCTTACCAATGTGGTGCTCGACAAGTATCCTGAACTGGCTGGAGCCATCAAGGGTATCTCTGAAGAAACAACGACTGGTGTTCACCGACTTTATGAGCGCGTGAAGAATGGAACCCTTCCGATGCCAGCAATTAATGTAAACGACTCCGTTACCAAGTCCAAGTTTGACAACAAGTACGGTTGTAAAGAATCATTGGTGGACGCGATTCGAAGAGCTACTGATGTGATGATGGCTGGTAAAGTTGCTGTTGTTGGTGGTTACGGTGATGTTGGAAAAGGTTCTGCTGCTTCGCTGAGAGGAGCAGGAGCTCGTGTAATCGTGACAGAAATCGATCCCATCTGTGCGCTTCAGGCTGCAATGGACGGCTTTGAGGTGAAGAAGATGATTGATGCTGTTGCAGAAGCTGATATCGTGGTTACTGCTACTGGAAATAAGGACATCATCCGCGGTGAGCACTTCCTCAGAATGAAGGATAAGACCATCGTATGTAACATCGGTCACTTCGACAATGAAATCGATGTTGCGTGGTTGAACGACAACTATGGAAGCTCCAGAGATGTAGTAAAGCCACAAGTTGATCTCTATACACTGGAAGATAACAAGCAGATCATTCTGCTGGCAGAAGGCCGCCTTGTGAACCTTGGTTGTGCAACTGGTCACCCATCTTTTGTGATGTCCAATTCATTCACGAACCAAACATTGGCACAGATGGAACTCTGGAACAATCCAGATAAGTATGAGAACAAGGTATACATCTTGCCAAAGCACCTGGATGAGAAGGTAGCCATGCTTCACCTCGAGAAAATCGGAGTTGAGTTGGAAACGCTTTCCAAGGATCAGGCCGATTACATTGGTGTAGATGTAAAAGGACCTTACAAGTCAGAGCACTATCGCTACTAAGAAGCGATTCAATAATTCAGAGAAAAGGGCGTCCATTTTGGAGGCCCTTTTTTAATTGTAGATCCGCAAAGTGAGACCATCATAGGTAGTGATGTACTCTCGCAGTGGATTCGTGGCTGGGCCGTTGAGCACTTGTCCATCGCTCATGAGCCACTGTGAAGTTGTGCACTCATCACTCGCGGTGACGGAAGTGCTGTCCACAAACACACGGCATTCATCTATTACGTTGTAGGGAGCGTGCCTGTCATAGGCTCTGAAAACATCTTGGGAGGCGCGGTAGGCAATTATTCCCATGGAGCCACCATTTAAATAGACCCATCCCCCGATGAAATTCAAATCACCATATTGCGGAAGGTTGAGATTCAGTTGTAGGTCGACCGGAAAATCAGGCACCTGATGCTGATCATCTCCGTTATCCCTGCAATTACTCAATGAAACCCCGCATAAAATAATTCCAACAAGTATTTTTCGCATCCCTTACGTAATCTAGTAGCACATGCCTGGAACAAAACTAAGCTTCGTTCTTTTTATTCTTCTTGCATTTCAGCTGTCGTTCTTATCGACTCAGGCTCAGTCCAAAAAAAGGCTGAGGGAACTTGAGAAGGTAAAGCAAGAACAGCAGGGTGATGAAGAGGCTGCCAAAAAGGAAGCCAAGGAACGGCACCTGAGCATTCAGTCGAAGCAGACGCTCAAGGAGATGAAGAAGTATGAGCGTCAGAGCAAAAGAGTTAATAAAAACCAGCGCGGTTCATTCTGGTCCCGAAAGTTCGGTAACCGAAGCGGTCGGGTAAGAAAAAGAAGATAGCATGGACGACATTGGAAACCTTATATACCTCATCTTCATCATCATTAGCTTGATTGGAGGCGCGCTGAGGAATTTCCGGAACAAGAAGGAAAAGGCACCTCGTCCCGTTATGCAGGAAGAACCTCAACAGGTTCAAACCATTGATCGGGATGAACTTGAAAGTGTCATCATAGAGCAACGAAAGAGTGAGGAGGCAGCAGAACGAAGGCTTGCGGAGATGGAGATGAAGGCCAAGAAGGCGCTGGAGGCGAGGATGCGTAAGCGACCAGAACGAAAGCCGCGCAAGGAAGCCGTAAAGAAAGAAACAAAACAAACCAACCTAACAGACCCTGTTCACCTGCGAGAGTTTGACGTCCGCAAGGCCGTTATTTACTCTGAAATTCTAAATCCTCCATACCTATGAAGCAGCTTAAAGCAATCATTGTAGACGATGAAGAACTCGCCAGAAAGAACCTGGAGTTTCTTCTTAAGGACTTCTGCCCGCAGGTCGAAGTAGTTCATTTGGCTAACAGTGCCAATGCCGCAAGGCAATATCTGAAAGATCATTCTGTCGATGTGATGTTCCTCGACATCGAAATGCCTAATGGCTCCGGATTTGATCTGCTGGAATCATTACCAGATATTGACTTCAAGATCATATTCATCACCGCCTATCATGAGTATGCACTAAAGGCCTTTAAGTACAGCGCAGTCGACTACATCCTAAAGCCTATCGATCCAGAAGAGTTGGAGAAGGCGGTGAATAAGGCATCCAAGTCAGGTAGTGCAGATTCGAAGGAGAAAATTGACCTTCTGATCGAAAACATGGGCAAAAAAGGTGAGTCGCTGAATAAAATCGCCCTACCGTCGATGGAAGGGTTGCAATTCGTGAACCTTGAAGAGATTATTTATTGCGAGTCAGAAGACAACTACACTCAGTTTTTCCTCACGAATGGAAAAAAGATCATGGTTTCGAAAACCATTAAGCACTTTGAAGAGTTACTCGATGAGAACAAATTCTTCCGTGTCCACCGCTCAAACATCATCAATCTTGAATACATCGATCGCTACGTGAAAGGCGAGGGAGGCTATGTCGTCATGAAGCAGGGTGCGCGAGTGCCTGTGTCCAGACGGAGAAAAGAAGCCTTTTTGCAACTTTTTCAACATCAGCAATAGTCACGTAGCTCACCAAAAAAGTGAATATCATACCGTTTTCTAAACGGGGTTTTTTCACCTGAATTGCATTAACTTACTTTAACCACAGAAACAGCGATCTATTTGATCTAAAACCTAGGAAAACCAAGGGCTTCGGAGAGATTAAAAAAATGTTAATCGTGTTATTACTTTTTTATCTTTACCCGCTTTTTGCAGGCCTTTCATGAAGGTTTGCTAACCTAATTAAGACAGCGAAATATGAGAAGACTATTACTACTCGGACTTAGTCTGGTATTATGCATAGTGTCTGTTCAAGCTCAAGTTGGACAAGGGGCACTGAAGGGAACGGTTTCCGATGAATCAGCCACTGGTATTCCATTCGCAAACGTTGCTCTCAAGCAAAAGGGCAATCTCGTCTCAGGTACGTCAACCGATTTTGACGGAAATTTTGAAATTAAGCCAGTTCCACCTGGCACCTATGAGGTGGAAATCTCGAGCCTTGGATTTGCTCCGGTTCAGATTACAAACGTTCGAATTACATCTGATAAGACTACGTTCCTTGATAAGAAGGATTCAAGGTTAAAGTCTAGCGCAGTTCAACTCGAAACCTTTACTAAGGTAGAGAACCGTGTGAAGCTTATCGAGAAGGACGGTGCTGCTACCAGTACAACCGTAACTTCTGATGAAATTGGCCGAATGGCTGCCCGAAGTCCAGCTGCACTTGCGGCTACCGTGGGTGGTACTTATTCTAAAGATGATGGTACGGGAGATATCAACGTACGTGGTCAGCGATCAGATGCCAACTACTATTATATTGATGGTATCAAAGTAAGGGGTAGTAGTGCCATTCCACAGGGTTCTATCGAACAAATCTCAGTAATCACGGGTGGTCTTCCAGCTCAGTATGGTGATGTTACCGGTGGTGTTATTAGTATTACTACTAAAGGTGTGTCACGTTCCTATAATGGGGGCTTCGAATACCTGACTTCAGGTATGCAATTGAGCGACAATACTTATGTCGGTACTGATCCCTTTGGATACAACCTTGCAGAGTTTAGCCTTTCAGGTCCACTCTTCAGTTTAAAAGATACACTCGCTGACGGAAGTCAGACGAAGAAGCCTCTTCTCGGATTCTTCATCTCGGCCAACTACGTAAACAGTCTTGAGCCTCGTCCATCAGCTGTTGGAGCTTGGCAAGTAAGAGATGATGTGTTGGCAGATCTTAAGCAAAACCCATTGCGTCAGGGTCTGTCAGGTGATCAGTCGGTAATTCTAAATGCCGACTATCTGAGACTGTCTGATTTTGAGCGTGTAAAGGTTCGTCCGAATACGCAAAGCCAGTCAGTAAACTTGTCTGGTAAAATTGACGTTGCTACCACAAGTAATACCAACTTGACTTTTGGAGGTACGTTGAACTATCAGCGAGGTCAGGTTTACGATTACGATCACGCGCTCTTCGATTCTGAAAGCCATCCTGATCGTCTTGATCTTGACTGGAGAGCTTTCGCCCGGTTCACGCAGCGTTTCAACTCTGCTACAGAGGCAGAAGAAGAGAAATCAGCATCACTTATTAAGAATGCTTATTACTCTATTCAAGCAGATTACAACCGTGAGCTGACAAGAATTGAAAACAACCAGCATGGTGACGACTTCTTTAAGTATGGTCACATCGGTACGTTTGAGACATTCCAGCAGCGAACTTTCAATCCAGGTCAGGATAGTTTGACTGGAATTTTTGGAAACGTTCAAACGACTTTCGAGGATACGCTCGTGACCTATGTGCCAGGTACGGCTAATCCAGACCTTGCTCGATTCACTGAGCAGTATTACGAACTGAATGGCTGGCAAGGCTTCGATGCTGAGGGAAATCCTATCTACGATCCAGATCGTAAGGGAGCCTTCGAGAGTATCGATGAAATCCAAGCAGGTGGTGGTCTTGTAAATGGTGATAACCTTGACTCCAGAGGTCGTAGTATCTATGGTATGTGGGTGTACAACGGAGACCGAACCAATACCCGTGGTGGTCGTACAGACCAGTACTTAGAGTCTCTGCAAACACAGGCAAGACTTTCTGCTCAAGGGTCGGCAGATATCGGAAACCACTCCTTTATTGTTGGTTTCGAATATGAGCAGCGTGTTGACAGATCTTACTCTTTGGCTCCACGCCAGCTTTGGAGAATTGCTGAGCTCCGTGCTAACACACACATTTCTGACCTTGACACAAGAAATCCTATCATCCAGTATCCTGGTCCGGTAATTCAATACGATCGTTTGAATACCTCTCCTGGAGATTATGATGGTGCAAATCCAAATGAGACACAGAGTTTCATCGATTTCAACTTGAGAAGAGCTACTGGTTTGGATCCAGATGGTACAGCTTTCCTCGACATCCACTCAATTGATCCAGAAGTATACGAGTTGGAATACTTCAGCACCGATGAACTTTACAATGGTGGTCAGTCTCTGGTAAGCTACTATGGTTACGATGCCTATGGTAACAGAACGAGTGATAACCCAGCCTTTGAAGACTTCTTCACAGAGCGTGATGAGTTTGGAAACCTCACTCGTCCAATCGCTCCTTTCCAGCCAATCTATGTAGCCGGCTTTATTGAAGATAAGTTTGAATTTGAGGATTTGATCTTCCGTGTTGGTCTGCGTGTTGACCGCTACGATGCGAACCAGCAGGTGTTGAAGGATCCTTACGTACTCTTCCCAACGATCAAGGCTGGTGACGAGGCTTCTCTTGATTTCCTCGGAGAAGGATTGTCTTCACACCCTGGAAATATTGGAGACGACTACGTAGTATATGTAGACAACGTAGAAAACCCAACAACCATTCTCGGATATCGTGATGGAGATGTATGGTATAATGCAACGGGTTCTGAACTTCCTGATGCTGCTGCTCTTCGAGTTTCCAATGGACTTCCAGCGCCATTGTTGGTTGAGGAGAACAGAGAGTTGAACAATAGTGTGGACATTACAGCTGAGTCTTTTGAGGACTACTCTCCACAGACCAACTTCCTGCCACGTATCGCATTTAGCTTCCCAATTTCTGACGAAGCAAACTTCTTCGCTCACTACGATGTTTTGACGAAGCGTCCTACGAATGGAGATCGTCTTGATCCTTCAGACTACTACTTCCTGGAGAGTAGAGCAAGTGCTGCTGAATTGAACAACCCAGCTCTGCAGCCGGAAAGAACCATTGACTATGAAGTAGGTTTCCAGCAAGCTCTGAACAATGATATGGCTCTGAAGATCTCCGCTTTCTACCGTGAGTCTAGAGACCTCGTTCAGGTAGTGCGAGTATTTGATGCATATCCTATTGAATACAGAACGTTCGATAACATCGACTTCGCGACTGTAAAGGGTACCACCATCACCTATGAATTGAGAAGAACGAACAACCTGAGCATGAGAGCTTCCTACACGTTGCAATTTGCTGAGGGTACTGGTTCTAGTTCTACTTCTCAGTTGAACCTGGCGAGATCAGGTGAGCCGAATTTGAGAGCTCCATCACGCCTTTCGTTCGACCAGCGTCACCAGATTGTTGCCAACATGGATTACCGCTACTCTTCGGGCAGCGACTACAACGGTCCAATCGTTGGCAATGCCCAAATCTTGAAGAATACTGGTTTCAACCTTCAGATGCGTGGTGGATCAGGCCAGCCTTACAACCCACAAACAAACTTCACCTCTTCTGCTCAGTTTACGAACAACCCAAACCCACTGCAGCAGGGAGCGATCAACAGTGCAAGTCTTCCTTGGGTGTTCCGATTTGACTTGAGCGTTGACAGAGACTTTAACTACAAGTTCGGAGAGAACAAGAGAAACGTTGGTATCAACGTGTACGTTCAGGTTCTTAACCTTCTGAACGCCAGAAACATCAACCAGGTATACAGAGCGACCGGTAACCCAGATGATGACGGTTACTTGAATTCTGCACTTGGTGTACAAAACACGGAAGAGCAAAATAGCCCGAGCTCTTTCGTAGAGTATTACACATTGAAGCTTTGGAACCCAGTAAACTGGGAACTTCCAAGACGAGTTCGAATCGGTGCTAGGGTGAACTTTTAATCAGTAAAAGGAACTTAAGATTATGAAAAGAGCATTTGTTTATCTGATTAGCGGACTGGTAGTCCTGCTTGCGTTCAACGCAAAGGCAGAGCGCTACAAGTACGAGAAGAATAACAAGCGCGGTGGCAGCGGAGGTGGCCAAGTGGCCGCTAACTGTACGCCTGCTACTGCTGCGAGTGAATTGAACATTAACAACACACGTGCATTGATCCAATCTGGTGGTGACATGTGGTGGGACTTTAACCGTTCCAGGTATGAGATTCCTCAGGGATCTGATAGAACTTCGCTTTTTGCTGGTTCTCTCTGGCTTGCTGGGCAGGATGTATCTGGACAGTTTAAGGTTGCCGCTCTGCGTTTCCGTCAGGTAGGTAACGACTACTGGACGGGGCCGCTGAGTACAATTGACGCGGAAATCGATCCGCAGACGTGTCGTGATTATGACCGTCACTGGGAGACAACCAGATCAATGGTACAGGAGTTTGCGGCTTGGTATGATGCTGGTCTTGATGATCAGTTGTTCGGTACCAACACGCAGGATGAATTGTTCCCTGGTTACACTGTTCCACCGGTTATTCAGGAATGGCCAGGCAATGGACGAAACTTCAACCCTTACAATGAAGATCCTCAGCTCGCTCCATATTTCGATAGAAATGGTGATGGTCAGTACAGCCATCAGGATGGTGACTATCCAGGATATGTTCTTTCTGGAAAGAGTGACTGTAGCAGACGTGTAAAAGACCTTTATGGTGACCAGAACCTTTGGTGGGTGTTCAACGATAAAGGAAACGTTCACACAGAATCATCAGGTTTGGCCATCGGTATGGAGATCAGAGCTCAGGCTTTTGCATTCTCTACGACTGATGAAGTGAATAACATGACGTTCTACAACTACGAGCTCATCAACCGATCTACGTTTGAATTGAGAGAAACCTACTTCGGACAGTGGGTGGATGGTGACCTCGGTAACCCACAGGATGACTATGTTGGTTGTGATGTTCGAAGAGGTCTTGGTTACTTCTACAACGGTGATGAAGAAGACGAAGACGCACAGGGTAACATTGGTTACGGTGTGAATCCACCAGCGATTGGTGTTGACTTCTTCCAGGGACCTTTCCAGGCAAACGATAACGTTGACAACTGTCTGTGTGTAGATTACGCTTCTGCTCTTGAAGATGATGGGATTGTATACGCAGGACAGGGAGCAGGCTACGGTGACACTATCGTAGATAACGAGCGCTACGGAATGCGTAAGTTCCTCTATCACATTAATCAGGCAGGTCCTACTGGAGATCCAAACATTGCTTCTGACTACTACAACATGCTTCGTGGTATCTGGAGAGATGGAACAAACATGTCATTTGGCGGAACTGGTTACGATCCAGGAAATGCATCTGCAATTCCCGCTAGCTACATGTTCCCCGCAGATACAGATCCGTTGAACTGGGGTACAGACGGTGTTGAGCCTTCTGCTGCTGATGTTCCATGGACTGAAGTTTCTGCCGGTAACCCTCCAGGTGACAGACGATTCGTTCAGTCTTCAGGTCCATTTACACTCGGACCGGGTGCGGTAAACAACATTACTGTAGGTGTTGTATGGATGCAGGCTGGTGCCGGAGGCCGTTTGGCTTCTGTTGAGTTGATGAGAAAAGCGGATGATAAGACTCAAGCGCTCTTCGATTCTTGTTTCGAAATTCTTGATGGTCCTGACGCTCCGGATGTGACTGTGCAGGAATTGGATCAGGAGATCATTCTCATGCTTACGAATCCACTTGGATCAAACAACTTCCAGGAGCAATTTACAGCTGTTGACCCATTCTTGGCCGCTCCTGACTCTGTTGATACTGATGGTGATGGAAACGTAGATGTTGCACTCACGAATGAAGAGAAGCAGCGCTACGGAACATACACCTTTGAAGGATATCAGATTTATCAATTGGCCGATGGTTCTGTTGGAACCAGTGACCTTACTGATCCTGACAAGGCTCGTTTGGTTGCTCAGGTTGACCTTGCAAATGATGTAGAACGCATCATCAATTATGAGTTTGATCCTACACTGGAAGCTGACATTCCTACATTGAAGGTAGATGGTGCAAACCAGGGAATTGATCACACATTCCGTGTAACAGAAGATCTCTTCTCTACAGGTGACGCAAGACTTGTAAACCACAAGACCTACTACTTCATGGCGATTGCCTATGCTTACAACGCATTTGGTGAGGACTTTGGAGCTCTTGAGTTCCTGCCAGATCTCTACAATCCTTCAGATGCAAGTTCTCTGGATGGTCAAAAGCTTCCATACCTGCCGAGTCGTAAGTCTCCTTCAGGTCCTGTGAAAGTGGTGACTGCTATCCCTCACAACACCAATGTTGAAATGGGAGGTGTAACACTGAATGCTCAGTATGGTGACGGAGTTGAATTGATCCGTTGCGAAGGACGAGGAAACGGTGGTAACAGCCTTGATATCTCTCAGGAGAGCCTTGATCAGCTCTGGGAAAAGGGTAATGCGACCGGTCAATGGACGCTTGACTCTGTTATTTACGAGCCAGGATCAGGTCCTGTGAACGTAAAGGTTGTTGATCCACTTGCAGTAACAGGCGGAAACTTCACCATCAAATTTGAAGATGTAGAAGGTCTTGGAAATCTCCAAGAGCTTACTTGGAAACTCTACGGAGGAGATCTTGAGGATACCGTTACTTCGGATCAGGCAGTTTGGCTTGACAACGAGCAAATCGTATTCGATCTTGGATTGTCTTTCACTTTGAATTATGGCTATCCTCCATTCAATGATATTGTTCGTCCTGATGGTGATGAGCCTCTCGATCCTTTGAATGGTTTCCTTGGATTTGAAGTGTCCTACGAGGACGAAACCGATCAGTGGCTCTTTGGTCTTCCTGATGCTGACTCTGATCCATCCGAAAACTGGATTAAAAGTGGAGATTTCATCGCTCCAGATCCATTGGAAGGCGCTAAGGACCCTGCAGAGGATGATCACTTCAATAACTTCTCTGCTAGCGAACCGGATGATGACAATGTTTCTCTGGATGAAAGACAGTCGTTCGAGAATGTTGCTTTCAGAACGTGGGCACCTTATGCTCTGACCAGCTACGATACAGCTCACCCGATTCCAATGTTCGCTACGAGCGGTGCGGTCAACGCAAACTTCTCAGAAACGATCATTCGCAGAAACGACTTCTCTTTGACACCAAGTGTGAATGTTTACATCACATCTGATAAGTCCAAGTGGTCAAGAGTTCCTGTATTTGAAGCTCAGGACAACGGAATCCTTTCTGAAGGAGGTTCTGTAAGAGGTGAACTCCGAATGGGACTTTCAGTAGACAAGGAAGGTCGTAATCAACTCGATCCAGAAGCTAATCTGGATGAGATTACATTCGGAGGAAGTCAAACACTCGATGATCGCTTCAATAATCTAAGTGCTGAGGATCTGGAGTACTTCGCTGATCTTGGGTTCACATCTGAAGATAGCTTGAGAGATCTTTCCTTCGGTATGGGCTGGTTCCCAGGTTATGCCATTGATGTTGAAACAGGTGAGCGTTTGAACATGGCTTTCTCTGAAGATTCATGGTTGGGTAGTGAAAACGGAAATGATATGGTGTGGAATCCTACTTCTACGCTCAGAGCTAATCTCTTTGCTGAAACAAGGTTTGGAGGTAAGCACATGGTATATGTCTATCGTCACAACATTGACCAATCAGACATCATTGATGTAGGATCAGGCGGTAGTGTAGCCATTGATCCAGATGATATCATGCCTGCTTATGATGGCGGTACCTTCATCTTCGATCGTCTGTACAATTATGATCACACTGCGCAGAACGTGTTGGTGGATCCAGAAACAGAAGGGTACAGAAACTACATGTCGGTGGCCAGAGCTGGAGCTTGGGTTGGTTACACAATGCTCGCTGAAAACCACCAGTTGTTCGGTGACAACGAAAATGATGTGGTGATCAAGTTGAGAGCTACTAAGCCTTACAACTACTATGCATCGAAGGACATCGAAGAGGATCCTGCGACATTGGATATCTCTGACAGAAGCAATGTGTACTATGTGTACAAGGGAAGCCTGACAACTGAAGTGTTCGTTGATGATACTGGTTCTACCACATCTACTGAAACGATCACAGCGGGTAACATCTTCCGTCCAGCTTCTACTACTTATCAGGCAGTATCTGACAATGTATCTGTTGTGAAAACGGTGAACAACGGTCTTCCACTTTACCGATTCAATACGGATAACGTGAAGCGAACGCTTGACCCTAAAGTTGCTGAGGATGCACTAGAAGAGATTGAAGTTGTTCCAAACCCATATTATGCATACTCAGAGTATGAAGGTGGTCGTCTCGAGTACCTGGTGAAGGTGGTGAACCTGCCAGTGACATGTACTGTGACTATCTATAATGTAAACGGAACTCTGGTAAGAACCTTTGAAAAGGATGATGAAACGATTACCAGCGTTGACTGGGATCTTAAGAACCAGGACGGAATTATCATCGCCAGTGGTGTGTACTTGATTCATGTTGAGGCACCTGGCATTGGTGAGAGAGTCTTGAAGTGGTTCGGAGTATTGCGTCCGCTTGACCTTAACTCCTTCTAATCCAAACAGAAAGAACTATGAAAGTTAGCAAGTATATTTTAGGAGTTGCTTTTTCTGCCCTTACGGTCTCTTCCGGTTTTGCCGGTAACACAGAACGTATCGGCCAGGCGGGAGCCAGTGAACTGTTAATCAATCCATGGGCCAGAAGCTCTGGTATGGCTGGTGCGGGAACAGCATTCGCAAACGGTGTTGAGGCGTTTAACCTGAACATCTCAGGCCTTGCCTCCATCAACCGTACAGAATTGTATTTCACCAATGTGAATCTCTTCTCCGGTGCTGATATCGCTATCAACTCTCTTGCTTTGGGGCAGAGGGTTGGAGAAGAAGGTGTAATCGGTATTTCTGTGAACGCCATGTCCTTTGGTGATTTGAATATTACCACTACTGACAATCCAGAAGGTGGTCAGGGAACCTTCTCTCCTCAGTATCTGAACATCGCTTTGGGTTATGCCCGAGCGTTCTCCAATCGAATTTCCGGTGGAGGTGCGATACGAGTGGTTTCTGAGTCTATTCAGAATGTAGGTGCCCAGGGAGTTTCTTTGGATGCTGGTATTCGCTACATCACTGGTAAGTCTCAGCGAATGAAGTTTGGAATCGCAATTCGAAACGTTGGTCCTAAGATGCGCTACAGTGGTGATGGTCTTTCCGAGACCGTACTGCTCCAAGACGCAGAATTTACTTTGAATCAGCGTGCTGAAGGTTTTGAAATGCCTGCGCTTTTGAACATCGGTGCTAGCTATGATCTTTATTTTGGTAATGTTGTGACTCCAGAGGGAGAAGAAGCTGATCCAGATGATATCCGAACAGATTATCGCTTGACGTTGGCTGGTAACTTCACCTCCAACTCTTTCTCTCAGGATCAAATCCGTGCAGGAGTTGAATTTGGATTTACAGAGTACGTAGCCGTAAGAGCAGGTTTTGTGTACGAGACCGATGTCTTAAACACACTTGCAGACGGAAGACTCACTGCCAGCACAGGTCCAACTGCCGGTATGTCTCTCATGCTTCCTTTCAAGAGCGAGAGCACAGGAGCTAGTTTCGACTACTCTTATCGTTTTGCAAATCCTCTCGGTGGAACACACAGCATAGGCATCAGACTGTCCATATAACTGAAAACTCATATTTTTGAGGAATGGAATCGTCCTAACGGGCGGTTCCATTTGTTTTCCAGACCGTTTTAAACAGGAGACAGTTATGTCACAAGTGAGGTATTATACAGAAGAAGGGCTGAAGAAGCTGAGGGATGAGTTGCATCAACTAAAGACCGTTGATAGACCCAATATCTCAAAGCAAATTGCTGAGGCAAGAGACAAAGGAGATCTTTCAGAGAATGCCGAATACGATGCGGCAAAAGAAGCGCAAGGCTTGCTTGAGATGAAGATCGCCAAGATGGAAGAGACATTGAGCAATGCCAGGATCATTGATGAGTCTCAACTGTCAACGGACAAGGTGTTGATCCTGTCGAAAGTGAAGGTGAAGAACCTTTCCATGAACAACCGGGAAATGATGTACACGCTTGTAGCTGAGAATGAAGCTAATCTGCGTGAAGGAAAGATATCTGTTGACTCTCCGATAGGTAAGGGACTCCTTGGAAAGAGCAAAGGCGAGGTTGTAGATATTGATGTTCCCAGTGGAATTATGAAATTCGAGATTCTTGAGATTGCTCGCTAGTCATGAGTAGCATTTTCAGCCAGATTCAGAAAAGAGAAATCCCCGGCTATTTTGTTGCCGAGAACGAAGAATTCTTTGCCATACTGGATGTTTTTCCACTTGCAAAGGGACATGTTCTCGTTATTCCAAAACAAGAAGTCGATTACATCTTCGATCTTGAAAGTGAGGCGCTAGGCCGCTACTTCATGTTCACCAAGCAAGTGGCTAAAGCCATGGAAGAAGTGATCGATTGTGAGCGAATCGGTGTTGCGGTCATCGGTTTGGAAGTTCCGCATGCCCACATTCATCTGGTTCCCATCAACCATGTGGGCGATATTGATTTCTCGAAGCCCAAACTGAAGCTGGATGAAGAGGAGTTCAAAGATGTACAGCACCTGATCAGCGATCGCTTCAACGCACTCTACCCGGATTCTGGCGAATAAAGTCTCCCCAATTTTTCTTGCCACCCTTAGGTACTGCTGAGCTCGACTGAAAATGATGGCAGACAGCAGCTGCCAATCCATCCGTAGCATCTAAAAACCGAGGCTGCTCAGAAAACCCCACAATACTCTGTAGCATGGCCGCTACTTGCTCCTTCGATGCAGCTCCACTTCCCGTGATGCTTTGCTTGATCTTTCTTGGGCTGTATTCCGCAATGGGAATGTCTCGCATGAGTGCCGCTGCCATCGTTACCCCTTGAGCGCGCCCTAGTTTCAGCATGGACTGCACGTTTTTGCCGTAGAATGGAGCTTCTACTGCAAATTGATCCGGTTTGAAATCGTCTACCAACTGCTGCGTGCGCTCGAAGATGAGCTTAAGCTTGACAGCATAATCGGATTCCTTCTTAAGGTCTACTATGCCCATTCCGAGCAGGCTGATCTTTTGGCCAACCACCAGAATGGCTCCAAAGCCCATCACGTTCGTACCAGGATCTACTCCCAGTATTATCTTTTCTTTGTTCACTTTTGCGGTGTCCATGAGCAACCCATCGAAATTACAGGTAGGTAGAAAACAGAAGGCTTCCCTTCTCAAAAGTTCTGAACAGCTCCGTAAGCTGTCGAAGAACCGCCTGCTGGGTTTTGCACTGAAGGTGCTCATCTCAGGAGCGGCTATTGGTTATATCGTTGACAAAATCTGGACAAGCTTCCAGAGCCAGGCACTCTTCGAGGTAATAGGCCTTTCTACAACCGTTCTCAGTGTGGTTGTGCTCATTGTTCCCATGGCGCTGCTGATGGCAGCTAACTGGGGCGTGGAAGTGGTCAAATGGAAGCTTCTCATTTCCAGGCAGTATTCTATTTCATGGCGTAGGTCGGTGAAGTCTATTTTGTCGGGCACCACGTTTGGTGTGTTTTCACCCAATCGTTCCGGTGAGTTCCTGGGAAGGGTTTTAGCCTTACCATCTGATCAACGACTTAAGGGAGCCGTGCTTTCCTTTGTAAACGGACTGGCTCAGACCTTGGCGACCTACACCTTTGGAGTAGTAGGGATTATTCTGCTGCTCGAGAATTTCGGTGGCGAGTTGCTGAACTTTGTTTCCATTCGCATCCTTCAGATCACGCTCATCCTTACCGTGATCATTCTATTGACACTCTACCTCAACTTCCGGCTGTTTGCCCGTTACCTGGCTTCTATTCGCTTCATTCGAGAAAGAGCCCGTTACATTAACGTGTTGAAGCGTACAGATCGAAAACTTCTGCTGAAACTCTACAATTGGTCCTTGCTTCGATTTTCCATCTTCTTGTGCCAGTATTGGCTGGTGTTTACATGGATCGGTGTAGATCAAGACCTCGCAAGCTTGAGCATCGCGTCCATTCTCAGCCTGTTCTCGTCCACGATTGTTCCGTTTCTACCCATACCTGACCTGTTGGTGAGAGAGTCTGTGGCTTTGAGCTACTTTGAATTGTATGGCTTCGATTCAGTTACAGTGAGTGCTGCCGTGCTATTCATTTGGTTGTTCAATATTGCGCTCCCAGCCGTGGTCGGGGCTATTGTATTGTTCACCTATCGAATTTTCCGTGGCTGATGCTGCTGGTGCTGGCCATCTATGGCTGCCTGGCGCTCTGGGCTTTCTTCTTCCTGTTTATTGATCGTCATTTCGCGGTAGACACCTGTCTCAGGGAGTCTGCACCTTCGAAATCGATAGACATCATCGTTGCAGCAAGGGACGAGGAGAAGAGTATTCCTGCATTGCTAGAATCCATACATGATGGCAACTATCCTCTGGACCTTTTGGAAGTAATTGTTGTGGACGACCATAGCCAGGATGATACGGTCAGAAGTATTCAGGATTGGAAGGAGCGCCATCCTGGTTTAAGCGTGCAGGTTTCTTCGCTGCCGGAAACTGCGCAGGGTAAAAAGGCAGCGTTGAAACACGGACTTCAACGTTCAAAGGCCGAATGGGTCTTCTTTACGGATGCGGATTGTGTTCTTCAGTCTGACACCCTTGTTCAATGCCTCACTTCGCTTCATCGCATGGATAAGTCAATCCTGTTTGGGACTGTAGACTATCTGCAGGGCAAGAGTTTTCTCTCCAAGCTTTTGCACTTGGAAAACCTGAACACAATGGCTGTTACGAGTGCCTTCTTCGGAGCAGGTAAAGGAATCATGGCGAATGCGGCAAACATGATGGTGCACCGTTCCAAATGTGAGGACTACAAGGAATCACTGGATGCCAGACATCCCGGTGGCGATGATGTGTTTTTTGCACAACAGCAACAGGAGAATGAAGTGATATACTTCAACCTTCCTGAAGCGGCAGTCCGCACTCACGCTCCAAATACACTGCTGGAACTGCTGCAGCAGCGCGTCAGATGGGCGTCCAAAACTTCTGATTATCCTTCAGCTTTGCCCAAGCTGGTCGCTGCAATTGTCTTCGCCACAAGCGCGATCCAGATTCTTTGCCTCGTCTTCGCTCTGCTCATGCCCGAACTAGCCTTCGTGCTACTCTCTTATATCGGCCTTAAATGGCTCTTAGAATACTCCTATCAGTCCAGATGGTTCCGTTCCATGGGGACGCGTTTATCCGCAGGGCATAGTTTCGTTTTGTCCATGACCTATCCCTTTTTGGTAACCATAGTTGGGTTAGCTTCGTTATCGCGCCAGTCGTTTAGCTGGAAAAAAAGAACCTATCGCTCTTCAGGTGGCGAGTATCGATCAGTTTCGTAATAGCTTCAGGTTAGAGAGCCTGTGGAGAAGATTTTTGAGTCGGCCGCTCAACTTCGTGGGGCTTTGCTTTGCCTTTTTCATTCTGCTCCTTGCGTTCTTCAATGTGTTGATCAGGCCTGATAAGTCTCAGTTTGCCAATGAGCAGCACCTTGAACTTGCCAAGCTCACTCCGCTCAGCGAAGTCCGATTCCTTAAGGTGCGGAAGAACGTCCTACCTCCAGAGCAAGATGCAGATGCAATGGCATCCTTTCAGCTGGTTCCTGTCGCTGAATTGGAGGTACAGGAGAGGCGTGTGAAGGTGAAAGTTTTCAATACAAAGAACATAGAGGAGTATCGCTTCTATGCGCTGCTTGATGTGTTCTATGCAGTCGATGCCGGAGTGTTGCAAAGCGCATTCGATTCGCAGGACGATCGCTTCGAGTTTGTCGACCAGCTTGGTAAGGAACATACCATTCACTTCTCCGCTTTGAAAGAACGCATTGATGAAGAAGCCTGGGTGACGCGCAGGTATTTACTTGGAACGGATCAATATGGTAGAGATCTCCTAAGCCGGTTAATGGCCGGAAGTAGCATTTCGCTCGGTGTAGGATTGTCCAGTGTTTTGATCGCCTTGCTCCTCGGGTTGCTGGTTGGAACAGTAAGTGGCTATGCAGGTGGGTGGGTTGACAGACTACTCAGTTGGTTCATGAATGTGTTTTATTCCATTCCGGCCATTCTTCTGGTCGTTGGAATTATGCTGGTAGTAGGAACCGGTGTGATGGGATTGGTTGTCGGAATCGGCTTTGTGCTGTGGGTTGAAATGGCGCGTATCATTCGTGGCGAAGTCATTTCGATACGTCAGAAGGATTACGTGAAGGCAGCGCACCTCATGGGATTCAGTAATGCTCGTATACTCATTCACCATGTCTTGCCCAATTTGAGAGGGCCCATCATCATCCTTTCAGCGGGCAATTTTGCAGATGCGATTTTGATGGAAGCCGGCCTCAGCTTTTTAGGAATTGGTATCCAGCCGCCCAAACCATCCTGGGGTGGAATGATCCGTGAGCTTTATGGTTACATCATCACAGATGGAGCATTCCTGGCCATCATACCCGGCCTGGCAATCTTCCTGATGGTGTTGGCCTTCCTGATTGTAAGTCATGGCCTGAAAGAGGCTTTAGACTCGAACATTCGCACACGAGGGATTGGCTAAAAGAGGAGCAGGGCGGAGGCAAAAATCAGAGCCCCGGCAAAAAACAGAACCAAGGTATACGGCAGAATGTCCCGGGCGCTCAGTTGGGTGATGCCCAACAGCGGCAGTGCCCAGAATGGTTGCAACATGTTGGTGAGCTGATCGCCATAGGCCATCGCCAGAACACTTTTGGATAAATCAACTCCAAGTATGGCTGAGGATTCTATGATTACCGGGCCTTGAACACTCCATTGGCCGCCACCGCTTGGAACAAACACGTTGACCACACCGGCACTGATGAAGGTGAAAATCGGATAGCTGCTATCGGTGGATATGGAGACAAAAAAGTCAGATAGCTGGCTCACTAATCCGCTCTCCTTCATCATCCCGATGATTCCAAAGTAGAGCGGAAACTGGATGAGGATGCCGCTGGCTCCAATGATGGCTTCTTCTACTGCGTCAATGAAATGGGCGAAACTCGAATGGAGCAATAAGCACAGCGCCAGCAACAGCAGGTTGATGTTATTGGGTGTAAAGAAGTCGATCCAACTGCCTGCTTCCGAGAATACCAAAAACAGGACAAAAAGGGAGAGAATGCTTCCTATGGAGCGAGAGAGCCATGGGCTTCGATCCATCTTTTCTGCGCCAACCAACTGAGCCGTATCTACCGGAGGCTTCAGCGAGTATGGCTTCAATTGGAGTACGGTTTGCGGAACACGTTTTCCGATGAGGAACATGAGCATAGGCAGCAACACCAAGGCCGCCAGCATCACGAACAGGTTCATTGAAGAGAGGAAGGTTTCGTTCATCGACAGCACCTCTGGAATAGGCATCGATGCGGCTTCCGCACCCATCAATTCTCGAAGGTGCCCCGGTTCCGCTACTTTGATCAAAGCTGAACCTGACAACCCGCAGTGCCAGATCATCAATCCGGAATAGCCCGCAGCTCCAATCAAGGCATAGTTGAATGTTAACCCTTTCTCACTTGCCTTTTCCCCGACTTTCCGTGCGAAAATCGCCCCGAATATCAAGCCAAGACCCCAATTAAAGAGAGCCAGTAACAAACTGAAGAAAGTGACAATGGCTGCTGCCTTGGAGGTGCTGTCACACCAATGCACCGCACTGCTTACAAATTTGTCAACAGCCGGTGACAACGCCAGCACATGGCCCAATACCAGCATGAGCATCATCTGCATGGCAAACACCATGAGCGATGCATTCCACAATCCATTGCGCCACCATTCAAGAATGGAGAGCGGAAGGGGCGCTGTCAGCTCACTGGCGCCATCAGGCTCGAAGGCCAGAAGTATCGTGAAATAAGCAAAAACGCTGAGCAGGATGGCAATGGTGAAAGGAGAGGGCAACACCCTTCTCACAAAACCAATGTAGCCGTCCAGGCTCATTTAGAAAGGCAAATCGTCTTCAGCTCCATTGCCGCTGTTGCTGAAAGAATCTGGTTCTGGATCTGGAGCATCCGCAAAAGGATCATTGGGAGGTCCCGCAGGTGCAGCCGTACTTCCCAGTTGCTCAATTCTCCAGGCTTGAAGGTTTACGTAGTATTTGCCGTTGTACTCGTTCCCCCGAATGTTGAAATGTACTTTCAGTGTATCGCCTTCCTTGTAAGGGTCGATCAGGTCCGTTTTTTCCTTGATCAGCTCAAACTTTACATCCTGAGGATATTGCTCTTTGGTGGTGACAACAAATTCACGCTTTTGAAATCCAGAGCTAAATGTTTGTGTGTCGAAAATGACTTTAATACTTCCTTCGAGATCCATGGTCTTTGTTTAGTCGTTGTAAGCCAGAAGTGTTTTCCAGGCTTCGATATTCTTGTCTTCTTTAAGCAGTGCTTTCGCCTTTTGATGGAGGGCTTGCTCCAGTGCGGCACTGTCGTCTTCAAATTCCAGGAAAAGCTCCGCCAGCTCTTCCAGTTTGTAGTCATTGACCTCTGTCTCGTTCGGCAAGGACTCTACATTACCGAGCTTGCCCAGATCGTTTCCACTGAGGATGTCGCTCAATCGAATCGGTTCAGGGATTTGATCTACTCCAATGCCGAGTGTGCTGAGCGGTTTCGGAACCTCAAACAAGGCATCACCGTTGGCACGACAATACCAGTTGCCTCCCATGCGTGACACTAGGTCAATCTTAAACGGATCGATACGCCCGTCTTCTCCCAGCACGTCATCATTGATGTGCATCAGCACCACTTCACAAATGATCAGGTTACCTGCACCACCTTCATTACCCAGTGCTACAATGTCGCGAACCTTGCATTCGAGCTGAACGGGTGCCTCTCTTACCCGAAAGGGCTTCACCAATTCTGATTCAATGGGAGTGAGGCCCGATTTTTCAAATTCGCTCACTCCTTCCGCATATTCTGTGCTCGACAGCGACATCTGCTGAACGATGCTGTGGTTGACAATATTGATTACCACTTCTTTGGTGGCGTCAGCGTTGTGGAGCGTATGCTTTGTTGTATTGTCCCGAACCCTCCGTGCGGGAGAAAAAATAGCAATCGGAGGATTGGCGCTGAAGACATTGAAAAAACTGTAGGGACTGAGGTTGGGCCTTCCTTCGCTATCTAGTGTGCTCGCAAAAGCAATAGGACGCGGGGCAACCGCGCTTAAAAGGTAACCGTGAAGCTTCGGTGTTGGGACCTCTCCTGGAACAATCTTCATAAACAGTGCTAAAGGCGCAAATGTAGCGTGCTCGAAATTTCCATACTCCTATCAGCAGCATTGATTTTTGTTCATCAGCCGATAGCACCTTTTCACTCCCGGTTTCACCCATTCCATGTGAGGCTTCGCGATTCCTGCCAGGTTTTTTAGAGAAAAACAAAAGAGGTCTCACAAGCCTTTGATTAAATGGTCATTGCTGCTGGTTCGTAGTCATCCATTGACTGTTTCCAGGTCCTGGCACCGGAAGCTGCAAGGACTGACCTAAGGGCTTGAGAGACCTCTTCTATGTGTTCAGGAAGGTTTATCGAATCACTTCGAAGGTTTGATTGTGAATCACAGATTCCTTGTTGG
Source organism: Flavobacteriales bacterium UBA6057 (assembly GCA_002428995.1). GTDB lineage: Bacteria > Bacteroidota > Bacteroidia > Flavobacteriales_G > Salibacteraceae > UBA6057. The sequence goes on from DIYJ01000010.1 coordinate 164,168, forward strand.
TAATCCTTAGAATGTAGGTTCCTGTACTCAAATCGGAGAGGCCAATGCTCACGTTCTGACCACCATTTTGATTGACGTTGGTCTGAATGACTCGCTTTCCTTGAAGATCATACACTTCTACAAGACTATTTTCTGGAGTTCCTTCCGCAAAGGTCAGATTCAACTGGTCGCTCGCAGGATTGGGGAATACATTTACCTGTGCTGATCCATCTACTGCTTCGATTGCTCCTCGTTCAAGGTCATCTTTAAATACTCCGGAAGCTCCTAGCGGGCAACCCTGGTAGCAGGGATAGTTCTTCTGAATTACAGGAAACGATGTTAACACTCCATCGCAAATGAGTACAAAATCAAAGGGAGTGTTGAAGGCGAGACTCGGACAATTGCCAGAGGTAGATTCGAATACGGAATACTGCACAAGGCCACCACCTATCGGAGTGAAGATGGCTCTGCAGCAACCAGCAGTTCCGCAAGAGCTACTCAGGTATCCAATTTGACCTTGCTGTGGTGTGCTTGGATTCGAGAAACAATCGTCAGTGGGGTCCATACTAGACAAGTCTAATTCTACGGTAGTGCAGCAATCCCAATTCGTGCTGAATAGAATGGGCTCATTGAAATGGAGTGTGATCAGTTTCAAGACCATCAGTTTGGTGAGGCCACAATCCACGCTACCGGAGTATTGGCAGAAACTGGTTGGTTGAAGCATGTAGTGTTCAACGTTCATGTGCAGAACGCCATCACATCTGTTGGAATCGAATCGTACGTAAACCGTGAATGTACAAGTGCTGAGTCCGGGGAAGGTCTGATTAATTAGAATGATAGAACCGTCTACTGGGGCTGTGCTAACTGTAGTTCCAGAAGGACAATCGGTGCAAGGAGTTTGGGCAATGCCAGATGTTACGGCAAACAAGCTGCACAAGGCGATACAGGTTGAGAATAGTAAGTGTTTCATAGTTTTTGGAAGTGATTAGTGTTTATATATCTCACTAATGTATGTTGGGGTTTAAACTAACGTTAGTGCCAGTTGGTGGGCGTGTAGGATTTCTTGATGAGCGTGCGCATCACAGGAATAAGCGTGTAACTTCTTCCATCACTTCTTTGAACATGCGATGATGCTATCCAATCCTAAATACAATCATCAATCCTGCTTTTGTATGAATTTCGTCTGTAGATAATGTTCACTGCATGAGATTCCTGTGAGACAGGGGGGAGAAGGAGTGAGAAGAGAATGTCCTGCGTTGGAGATCCACATCAGAAAGTTTGGAGAATGAACTGCTGATATGGTTCCGAATCGAGCATTGTCAAACCACATGAATGCGGTGCTACGAGCAGGAGCTACCAAATGCTCAGTAATGTGTTCTGAGTAGTTTTTTTGTTTTACTTTCGCGATCCCTTAAAAAAGGGCTGAAACGTTCATTATTTGTAGGCTTGCGGATGTGGCGAAATTGGTAGACGCGCTAGATTTA
>DIYJ01000020.1:0-54987 GCA_002428995.1 Flavobacteriales bacterium UBA6057
CCTCCCGTAGGAGTCTGGTCCGTGTCTCAGTACCAGTGTGGGGGATAACCCTCTCAGGCCCCCTAGACATCGTAGCCTTGGTAAGCCGTTACCTTACCAACAAGCTAATGTCACGCATGCCCATCTCTAACCGCCTGAGCTTTAATATACCAACCATGCGATTAGTACATATTATGGAGTATTAATCCGAATTTCTTCGGGCTATCTTCCAGTTAGAGGTAGGTTGCATACGCGTTACGCACCCGTGCGCCACTCGTCATCAATCAGCAAGCTGATCATGTTACCGTTCGACTTGCATGTGTTAGGCCTGCCGCTAGCGTTCATCCTGAGCCAGGATCAAACTCTCCATTGTAAAAAATTATAAGTCTACAATCGGATCAAATCCCATGGATACATGCTGGCTTTTCTCTTTTCAATCTTTTCAATGAACACCCCTTTTTTGCAAAGGGGGCGCAAAGGTAAAATGAAATTTGAATTAACCAAGCATCCATGAAAAAAAAGTTCCCAGTGGATACATGCTGGCTTTTCTATCTTTTCAGTCTTTTCAATGAACATCCCTCGTTCAAAAGGGAGCGCAAAGGTAAAATCGTTTTCTTTCCCTCCAAACCGAAAAGCGTCTTTTTCTCCCCATTTTCATGTTTTTTCACCCCTCACCAAGCTAACCAACTGATAATCAGAACTAAAAATTTACGGATTATTTTGAGCCACCGGCAACACTTTCCCGTTGAACATTGATGGACGCCTGATTGCAAAGTCTACAACAAACTCTGCCATCTGCTCTGGAAGCACTTGAGCAGTGTAGTCAGGAAAGGCCTGAGAGAGCATTTCGGTTTGTACAGCACCCAAGCAAAGGCAATTGATAGTGACGGATTCTTGATGCCATTCTTCAGCCAGGCACTCAGTAAAAGCAGCCAAGGCAGCCTTACTGGCAGAATAACCTAATAGACCGGGGAACTTAGCGCTCCCCTGAAAGCCTCCCATGCTACCGATGTTGACTATATGAGCATGCTCCTTATATAATGCCTTGGTTTTTAGCCAGCGAGTGAGCACCATCGGGTAATAGAGATTTACGTCCATCATCCGCTGTAGCGAATGGAGATCCATTTCATTAAAGGACTGCTTTTCGAGAAGGCCTGCATTATTAATAAGGACGTCAACACCTGAAATCTGGCTGAGCACCTGATAGAGCTCCTCAGTATTCTCTTCCTGGAGGTGTGCGTGAGAGAATTTGACGCCCTTGAAAAGAACCTGATGTGAGGCTGCGTATTTTTGAAGCTCCTCGAAGGCGTTTTGACTTCTGGACAAACCAATCACATTATGGTTCGACTGCATCGCAGCCTTACAGATCGCATTTCCAATGCCGGCAGATATGCCCGTAACAAGTATGTTCATCTTTTCTTCTTTCTAATCGCCATTGCTCCATGCCTATCTGCCCAAGAGAGTCAGGGCAGCGTCTTCGACCGGATGTTCTTTGGCGGCAACATGGGAGCAAGCTTTGGCAATATTACTTTTATAGAGGTGTCTCCGCTGATAGGATACAATATTACAGATGCGTGGCAGGCGGGAACGCGCATCAGTTATCAATACTATTCGGACAACGATTTGAACTTTTCAGGATCTATCTATGGAGGATCGCTTTTCACACGCTATTTCATTTGGGAAGATCTATTTGCCCAAACAGAAGCGGAAGCTATCAGCTGGCCTTTTGGAAGAAATGGGAGGTCAACGATCTATAACTACTATGTAGGTGGAGGGTATGTTGCGAGGCTGGGACCTATATCGGGCATCGCGATTACACTGCTTTATAACCTGAATGCGGAGAGCCCGATGGCGGTCTCGAATCCTACAATAAACATTGGGTTTGTTTACGGGCTTCCCCGTTGATTGCATATAATGAATATTTTTACCGGCTGTCGAGTCAACTAAACCACAAATCGGTACGTCTTGGCTCACTGAAAAAGTATGTTTATGAGAAATATTCTTACCCAGCTACTATTCTGTCTGATCGCCTTTGGTGTATTTGCGCAGAGAACAGACTGTCCAAATGACCTTGTACAGTATCCATTGGCGAAGACAACATCTATAGGAGACCCTCCTGTATTTCTGATGGACACACTTGAAATGGACCCCATTGGCCTAAGCGAGGTGTACCAATATTATGAAGCACCTCAAGACATTGTAGTAAGTGGTGCCCGCTTCTATGGTTACAAAACTGATCTTACCGGTGGCAGCACTGTGACGGTTTATGTTGAGTTGCGCTCTGCAACGGCCGACTCTATTCCAAGCAATACTTTGTTGGCGACTGACTCAGTGGTCATCTCGGTTGCTGATTCAGCCACCGCTCCTTTCCAGAACTTCGCCTACGATGTAAACTGGAACCCAGTAGTTGTCAATCAACCGTATGTGATCATTGTGAGAATGGATCAGACGGGGCCGGCAATTTCTCTGTTGCACAACAATCTTGACGGTATCAATAGCGATGGCCAGGAAGAATGGTTGAGCGGTGTAAAGCAAGGTACGGGCTGGATCAGATCCTACGACTATATAGTAGATGGAGCTCCATTCGATGCTGACTTCTACCTATTGCCTTTTGTGGACTACGACCTCAATGCTTCGTTTGTCAATGACCCTGAGTGCTTGTTTGATGAATTGGGTGATACGGTGGACTTCTTTAATGAGGGTTCTTCTATTGTTGACAGCCGCATGTACAATACCTTGGTATTCCTCGGTAATGGCGCACCTCAAATCTGGGATTTTGGAGATGGAACTTCTCCGCTGTTCCTACAGAACCCGACTCACTTCTACCCTAGTAATGGTCCATTTGCCGCAACACTTACTTCAACGCTGGTGAATTGGGGTGGCCAAACCTGCGAGAGCAGTGCCACGCAGGTAATCAAAGAAAAGCCTGAGCAGGACTTCACTTACACAACCAACAACCTGGAGGTTCAATTCACTAATCAAACTGTAGGACTATACAGTAGCATCAGCTATGATTATGGAGACAGTAACTTCTCCACCAATCAAGAAGATCCCTTTCACAAGTATGCACAGCCTGGAACTTATTGGGTATGTCAAACGATGATGACTTCATGTGGTGAGATCACGCATTGTGAAAACGTTGCAGTGGCTACGAACACAGCACTAAATTGCGGAAAAGACAGTGTAAGGTTCACTTTCGCCAGAGCAACGCATGTTCCCACTATTGACTTGAAGAACACAAACCCTAATCGTCTGATGGGAGTGGGACAGCGCTTTGATGTCTCACAGTCGATGATCGTGCACGGATTTACATTCTACGCGAATCACTCTGGTCTCTTCAGAGATAGCTATCCTGTAGAATGCGCCATCTGGGACGAAGGTTCGAATACACTTCCTGAAGGAGAGCCGTTGGCAACATCGACCGTACGCATTAATAAAGTGACTGTAGACAGCAATTACTCTGATTCTGTTCGCTACACTGCCATCTTCAACAGACCGGTGAACGTGACGGAGGACTTCATTCTTACCGTTGAGTACGATAGCAATGTCCGTGTTCAGATTTCATTGAATGGATACGAACAGGGAGATGGCCTTGGTGAACTGAGGGCTATCGGTAAGATTAATGATACTACCTGGGTATCGTCAGCTTCTGTGAGTGTATTCAACATTAACGGAATGGCCATCAACGCTGATATGATTTTCGAGCCGTTGGTTGAATATAACCTGGACGCGAACTTCACTTACAACAAGGATTGCCTGGACATGAGAGATGGCGAAGAGCAGGTATCCTTTACGAACAACTCTTCACCTATCGTAAGAGATAAGATTTACAACCAGATTCCCTTTTACAGTTCCAGTGTAGAAGCTTATCAATGGAATTATGGAGACTCAACAGGTTTGAGCAATCAAATCAACCCGAACTACAACTTCCAGGGAACGGGGCCTTTTGACGTGACGCTTACGGTATTTGTAAACGGCTGGACAACCAACTGTCAGAGTGCTCAGACGCTCAACGTGCCGGTTTTCCCAACGGGTGGTTTTAGCTTCGATCAGGTGACCTCAGAAGTTCAGTTCATCGATACCTCAAAGAATGCTGATGCCTACACATGGACATTTGATGACGGTACGATCAGCACACTTTCAGATCCGATCCACTACTTCACGAGCCTGGGAAGCTTTGAAGTATGCCAATACGTATCGAATGTTTGTGGCTCAGACACGATCTGTGACACCATCAATGTGACCGTTTTGGGTCTCCCAGAACGTATTACAGATCAGCTTAAGGTGTTCCCAAATCCTGCCATTGATGTGATCAACATCCAGGCTCAGGAATTAGACGTGGACAACTTCAAGCTCTCTCTTTATGATCTTGGTGGTCGAGAAGTTCGTTCTTACGAGACGAAGGGTGGCTACATCAGTCACCAATGGTACATTGGAGATCTCGCCAAAGGCTCTTACATGATGAGAATAAAGGCGGATGATTACGAAGGCACCAGAATGGTGATCCTGGCGAACTAGCCAAACACCATTCAATCAAAATTCAAAAGGGAGACCCAAAGGGTTTCCCTTTTTTATTTCTCCATCATTATGCTCAAAGCCGTTCCATGGATGTTCTGAAGCTCTTTGATACTTCCGTAGCTCTTGGCGTTGATCGTGGCTTCTGATCCTCCTGTTGTGCCGAGAGGAAGTGCCTGAACTCCTTGCTCTTCCAATTCAGCTTTAACGGCTGCGCTATCAGCGGAACTTACAGCGAGAACGATCCTCGATTGACCTTCTCCAAAAAGGAAGGCATCCTGACGGATATCGACTGGACCCGAAACTTCGAAGCCAATGCCAGAATCAAATGCCATCTCCGCCAAAGCAACAAACAGACCTCCTTCTGACAGATCATGGGCTGCTTGCACTCTTCCTGATGTAATAAGGTTTTGTACGGCCTTTTGGACTTTGTATTCCTCGTCAAGGTCGAAGGATGGTGCTGGGGAAAACTCAACATCGTGAATGGCGACCAAGTATTGACTGGAGGCAATATCATCGGTGACAGGTCCCAAGAGCAGAAGCTCTAAGCCTTCTTCACTGTAAGAAAGGGGTGTGATGTGCTCTTTGTCTTCAATCACTCCGATCATACCAATGGTAGGCGTTGGGAAAACGGGAACTGTCGTCCCGGCAATGGTGGATTGATTGTAGAAGCTTACATTTCCTCCGGTAACGGGTGTTTCAAATTTTCTACAGGCCTCGCTCATTCCGTTGATGGCTCCTTCAAATTGCCAGTAGGCTTCAGGGTTGTAGGGGTTCCCGAAGTTGAGACAGTTGGTGATAGCCGCAGGAACACCTCCGCTGCAGGTGATGTTTCTGGCGGCTTCTGCCACAGCAATGGAGCATCCTTTCTTAGGATCGGAATGCACATAGCGTGAATTGCAATCTACCGTCATTGCGAGGGCCTTGTTTGTTCCTTTGATGCTGGCGATCCCGGCATCGGAAGGACGATTGGTAGACATGTTTACAGTTCCTACCATCGAATCGTATTGCTCGGTGACCCACTTTTTAGAGGCGATGTTCACATGCCCGAGCAGCTGGTGTGCCACCTGCTTGAGATCGGATGGAACAGCTATGCTGGCAGGGTCAAACTTCTCAATCTCCTTGACGTATTCGGGCTCGCGAGACTCACGTGCGTACTGGGGAGCTCCTCCACCGAGGACACAGGAATCCGCAGGTACCTCAGCGACAAGTTCTCCATTCATGAAGTAGCGCAGTGATGGCCCTTCGGTTACTTCCCCAATCTCTACACAGTTGAGATCCCACTTGTCAAAAATCTCCTGAACCTCTTCTTCCCTGCCCTTCTTCACAACTACGAGCATGCGTTCCTGGGATTCGCTGAGCAGGATTTCAAAGGGCTGCATATCTGCCTGGCGGGTGGGAACCTTTTCGAGGTAGATATCCATCCCGCAGCCTCCCTTCGCTGACATTTCTGAAGTGGAGCAGGTAATTCCAGCGGCTCCCATGTCCTGCATGCCGATGATGGCATCGAGTTCTGCGAGTTCCATGGACGCTTCAAGCAACAGTTTTTCCTGGAAAGGATCGCCTACCTGAACTGACGGAAGATCATCCGCACTGTCATCTGACAAATCACCGGACGCGAAGGTGGCTCCGTGGATACCATCCTTACCGGTAGAACTTCCAACGATGAATACAGGATTACCCACACCGTGTGAGGTTGCTGAAATCGTCTTTTCAATGTCCACAATCCCAACAGACATGGCGTTTACCAGCGGGTTTTGATTGTAGGACTTGTCGAAATACACCTCGCCTCCCAGAACGGGAATACCAAAGGAATTTCCATAGTCACCGATACCTTTCACTACTCCTTTGAGCAACCACTTGGTTCGATCCTCAGAAGGGTCTCCGAAGCGGAGGCTGTTTAATTGTGCAATGGGACGTGCGCCCATGGTGAAGATGTCGCGGTTGATTCCTCCAACACCTGTGGCGGCTCCCTGGTAGGGCTCAATGGCCGAGGGGTGATTGTGCGACTCGATCTTAAAGGCGCAGGCTTTTCCGTCTCCAATGTCTACCAAACCTGCATTCTCCTCACCTGCTTCCGCAAGGATGGCGGGACCTTCCTTAGGCAGCGTCTTGAGAAGTTTAATACTGTTCTTATATGAGCAATGCTCCGACCACATCACAGAGTAGATGCTGAGCTCGGTAAAATTGGGGATTCTACCATCCAGAAATTCTACAATCTGATCATACTCTTCTGGCAATAAGCCAAGCTTCTCTGCTGCTTCCCGAGGGTTGTAATCGGCCACTTTATTCATAGGTCAAAAATGAGGTTCAAAAGTATGTTTTCGAACATGGCTACAAATCAGCCAATGAATATTTGCTGAACTGTTTTCTTTGGCGAATGCATTTCACGGGGATACTCCTTTCCTTACTCTGGGCTATGGCTTTGATGTTTGTGCTACTCAAGTGGCTCCAGAAGCAAGAAACGTCTGCGATATCACGCAGGTGGATCGGGCTTTTCTTCTTCATTAAGCTGCTTGCCTGCTTTGCGCTGCAGGCACTTTACACCTATTACTACACAGATCGAAGTACGGCAGATATCTACCGCTTCTTTGACGATGGCCTGATCTTGAGAGATATCGCTGCTTCAAGTCCTTCAGATTTTTTCAAAATCATGGTGGGCATCTATCCCGAAGAGGCTTTTAAAAGCCAATACTTCGAGCAGATGAACGCCTGGATCAAACCTCACGAAGCGGGTTTTTATAATGATAACAGAACCCTGATCCGATACAACGCGCTCTTGAGCTTCATCAGTTTTGGCCACTACGAAGTGCATGCAGTAGTCACAACCTTCTTGTCATTTCTTGGCTTGCTGTCCATTTCTCGAGCATTCAACCGAAAACAAATGGTGCCTTTGATGGCAATTTTCACCATACTTCCGGGAATTCTCATTTGGACCAGTGGTGTGCTGAAAGAATCGTTTGTGGTCCTGGGCATTGGGCTGGTGCTTTGGGCATTGTTCAGGCCCAGCCAAATCTTATGGAAACGTCTCCTAAGCCTGGGTTCAGGCACCTTCGTTCTGATCCTGATCAAGCCTTATTTTCTTGCAGCATTCATTCCGGCAGCCGCAGTCTGGTGGACGATGGGCTTTTTAACGCCCGCAAGGAAAAGCGCTTTATTACTCCAATGGGGAATTTGGTTAGCGCTGCTGTTCGCAGGACTGTTTGCCGGCCAAGTCATCGGTATTGATCTTGTGGAGCAGATCAGTCAAAAGCAAAATGACTTCCTGAATCATGCAGCAGTCATCGAAGCAGGTAGCATTGTGGACATTGACCGACTGGATGGGTCACTCTCGGATTTGCTGCTGACTATACCTAAAGCCATGCAGAACGTACTCATCGAACCGCTGCCCTGGCAAATCAAAAGTGCTCCGAGCTTGATCCTGATGCTGGAAAACGCGCTCTATCTTTTGCTGGTCATTTTGATTCTGCGATTCAGGAGAAAGAGCGATCTGATGGACACAAACCTTTCGTTTCTGCTTCAATTTGCTTTTCCTGTTCTGCTGCTCATCGGATTGACCACTCCGGTGTTGGGTGCCATCATGCGCTACAGGGCTCCAGCCATGATCCTGATCATCTTGTTTTTGTTCCAATATTTACCGAACCATCGTTACCCCTTCAGCAAGCATGAAACGAATACCTAGTCTGTACCTGGCTTATTGCCTTTTTCTGTTGGCTTCCTGTCAAAAAAGTATTGAGGTCGACACCATTATTCGCAACGCTAAAGTGTATACCATAGATGGTTCCTTCACCATTGCCGAGGCTATCGCGATAGCAGGTGACAGCATTGTAGAAGTCGGAGCTGAGCATCAGATCATGAATAAGTATGCGAGCGGGCGAACAATCGATGCTGCAGGTAGGGCCGTTTTTCCGGGTCTGATTGATGCTCACGGGCATTTTGTTGGTTATGGTAAGGGATTGGATCAGCTGGATGTTGTGGGTACCAGCAGCTTTGACGAAGTCATCTCCAAGCTTGTGGATTATGGAACGACCAGAACCGGGGATTGGCTTGAAGGCCGCGGATGGGATCAAAACGATTGGGAGCACAAGAGTTTTCCGACCAATGACACACTGAACAAGATCTTCAGCGACCGAGCAGTTGTGCTGAAGCGTGTTGACGGTCATGCAATGTTGGTGAACAACTACGTGCTGGAGTTGGCCGGAATCACCGGTGAAACAAAAGTAGATGGCGGAAACATTCTTCTGCGTGAAGATGGCACGCCAACCGGAGTACTGATCGATGCTGCGATGGATCTCGTGGAGAATATCATTCCTGAACCATCGTCCGAAGACCTCATGCGGGCCATGCTCAGGGCTCAAGACACTTGTTTGCAATACGGAATTACTACGCTGACAGAACCTGGATTGAAGCTGCGAGACATAGATGTCATTCAGGCTGGACATGAATCGCACGATCTCAAAATGAGAATCAACGCGATGTTGAGCATAGACCCAGAAATTGAGAGCTACATGAGAAACGGCACATTGGATGAGGATCGCCTGAATGTGCGTGCGGTGAAGGTTTACTGTGACGGAGCACTGGGTTCGCGAGGTGCTTACCTGAAAGCGCCCTATGCGGATGATTCCACCCATACAGGACTATCGATTGTTGGCCGCGACTCATTGATGGGTTGGGCAAAGCTTTGCTACGAAACGGGTTACCAGATGAATGTGCATTGCATCGGAGATCAAGGCAATGCGATGACATTGGAAGTGATGAGTCAGGTCCTGAAAGGAACCAATGACCTGCGTTGGCGCATTGAACACGCCCAGGTGGTTGACCCAACCGACCTTCATTTTTTCAGGGATTTCAACATTATTCCTTCCGTGCAACCTACTCATGCCATTTCCGACATGCCCTGGGCGGGCGATCGGCTGGGTCCGGAGCGCAGCGCTCATGCTTATGCCTATGCAGATCTTCTGACGCAGAATGGAATGATTGCATTGGGAACAGACTTCCCTGTAGAATCACCAGATCCTTCGATGACTTTCTTCACCGCGGTGGAGCGGAAAACACGCGATGGAAATCCGGAAGGTGGATTTCAACCGTCCCAAAAACTTACCCGGGAACAGGCACTAAGGGGGATGACCATTTGGGCCGCAATGGCGAGTTTTGAAGAAGATCGATTGGGATCACTGGAAGTGGGCAAGAAGGCCGATCTTGTCATTTTGGACCGTGATTGGATGGAGTGTGACCCAAAACTGATTCCTGATACACGCGTAATACTCACTATGATCAATGGAGAAATCGTTTATGAAAACCCCTAGCCGATACCTGGTTCCCATCTGCCTCCTCTTCGCAATGCTGGGGCAGGCGCAGAATAGCGACCTTTTTAAGCTTTGGCCGGACTCTGTACTGGCAAAGGCCAATACGGCCCGGTCGGTGAGTTATCTTTCCGAAGAGGAAAAGGAGGTGATCTATTACATGAACCTCTGTCGCATGAATCCGGAGCTTTTTGGCAAAACCTACTTGAAAAACTATCTATCGGAGAACAAAATCAAGAAAGATAAGTACGTCAAAGGTCTCTTGTCTTACCTGGAAGGTAAAGAGGACATGCCTGTTTTAAAACCAAGCAAAGACCTGACGGAAGCTGCCGAAGCTCATGCAAAGGACATGGGCAATACAGGACGCACGGGGCATAATAGCTCAAACGGAACTTCGTTTGCAGATCGAATGAATGTCTTTTCTGAGGTCTATTCCGGGATCAACGAAAACTGCAACTACGGCATGGAAGATGGCCGGGATATTGTGATGGACCTCTTAATTGATCGTGAAGTCAGCAATGCAGGTCATCGCAAAAACATCCTCGATTCAGAAATGCGCTTTGTTGGAGTGGCTATTGAACCTCATAAACGATTTCGCTTCAACTGCGTTCAAGACTTTGGAGGGAAGAAGCTCTAAGCCCTTCAAGATTCAGTCAGACTGCTATTTTTATAAGGACAAATCCTCATCACATGAAAGAAATCAAGCGACTCTTCGATATTCCATACTACCAACTGGCACATTATCCACAAGAAGACTCGCTTTGTGATAAAGTGAATGAACAATGGGTCAAAACCTCGACTCAGGAGTTTGTCAATCGGGCGATGAACGTCAGCCGCGCGCTGGCTTCGATCGGAATCGAGCCAGATGACAAAGTCGCGATGATTTCTAACAATCGCTCCGAGTGGAGTATCACGGACATCGGGATACTCATGGCGGGCGCGATCAACGTTCCCATTTATCCGACCATCTCCGCTTCCGCTTATGAGTTCATCTTCAACGATGCAGAGGTAAAAGTGTGTTTTGTGAGCGATGAAGAGCTTCTGGCTAAGGTCAATGAAATCAAGGACAAGGTTCCGAGCCTTACACACATCATCTCCTTCAATCGCATTGAGGGCATCGAGCATATGTCAGAGTTCGAAGCACGGGCGACACAAGTAGATGAAAAAGTCATTGAGGATCGAAAGGCTGTAATCAAAGAGGATGATCTGGCCACATTGATCTACACCAGTGGTACTACGGGAACGCCTAAGGGAGTGATGTTGTCTCATAAAAACATTACTGCGAATGTGTCTGGATCCAGGGAACGACTTCCTGTTGATAGCGAATCAAGGGCGTTGAGTTTTCTACCCCTCTGCCATATCTATGAACGGATGGTACTCTACCTCTTTATGTATACCGGTGTTTCGATCTACTTCGCTGAATCCATGGATACAATTGGTGACAACCTCAGGGAGGTGAAGCCGCAGGTATTTACTGCAGTACCCCGATTGCTGGAGAAGGTATATGACCGGATCGTTGCCAAAGGGACGGAGCTTACCGGCATTAAGCGATCACTGTTTTTCTGGGCACTGGAGCTGGGGCAGCGTTGGAGGCCATATGGTGAAAATGGACCCTGGTATGAATTCCAGCTTTCCATCGCCAACAAGATCATTTTCTCGAAATGGAGAGAGGCTTTAGGTGGAAACGTATTGGCAGTAGCCAGCGGAAGCGCAGCCCTTCAACCCAGACTTGCCCGTGTGTTTAATGCCGCTCAGGTTCCTGTGCTGGAGGGATACGGACTCACGGAAACTTCTCCCGTAGCAGCGGTGAACTGCTTTGACGACAAGGGACTCAGAATCGGCACCGTGGGACGAGCCCTGAGCAATGTGGAAATCAAAATTGCGGAAGACGGGGAAATACTCATCAAAGGCCCCAATGTGATGATGGGCTATTACAAGCGGCAGGACCTGACAGATGAGGTGCTCACCAAGGACGGTTGGTTACACACCGGAGACATAGGAGAACTGGAAGACGGCCAGTACCTCAAGATCACGGACCGCAAAAAGGAAATCTTCAAGACATCCGGAGGGAAATACATTGCCCCTCAGCTGATGGAGAATAAATACAAGGAGTCTCGCTTCATTGATCAGATCATGGTGATTGGTGAAAATCAGAAACACCCTGCCGCTTTGGTAGTGCCGGATTTTGACTTCCTGAAAGAATGGGCCAAGCGCAAAGGCATCAATGCCTCTACCTCGGAAGAGCTATCGGCCAACGAAGCGGTGAAAGCACGAATTTGGGAGGAAGTTGAAGAACTAAACCAAGGCTTTGGCAACTATGAACGCGTGAAGAAAATAGAGCTGTGTTCGAATTCCTGGACTGTTGAGACGGAAGAAATGACCCCTTCGCTGAAGCTGAAGCGCAAAGTGATCCTTGCCAAGTACTCCGCGCTGGTGGACAGGATCTATGGTTCTTAAGCGTATTCCACTTCGCGTTGCTTTTCTTGTTGCTTGTTGGGCATTGCTTACAGCTACTGTTCCCTTGTTTGCACAGGAACAAAAAGCGAGTTGGTCATCCAGCGAGCTATTCTCAAACCTCAATGTAGGTATTGGTTCTCCTTATGGTGGATTGGGGCTAAACGCTGAACTGGGTGCAGGACACTTTTCCTCTTTTCTTGGCCTGGGTTATGCGCCCAGGCGAAGGCTGGACACCATCACCATAGACCCGACCTTCAACTACTTACTTGGGTTTCGCTATTACTTCAATGTCAATAGTAATGTGCTATACCCTCGCTTAGGCGTTTCGCTGGGATGGGTAACCAACTACTACAACGAGCGAATCGGAGGTGATTCCTACAAGCAGCGGGTAGAGGGCATGAGTATCCAGGCAGGAACTCAGATCGTATCGGCCGATGGGTTTATCCTGAGCTTGGACCTAAGCATGTCGTCTCGCTATGTGATCCTTAATGAAGATGAGCATCCTTACTTCTACGACTTTTATATCAGGCCTACATTGGGCGTAGGACTAGACATAGGACGACTCGGACTCAAGCGGAATAAAAGGAAAACCATCAAGAATGACCGGATAGATCCTCTGAACTAAGATCAGTCTAGCAAGGCGTAGATAATGATGGCAACCATTACAATTACTGCCAACACAAAAAAGAGCACAGGGCGGGAATTGATCCCAAGCGCACGCCCTGAAAAGCCACTTCCTCTCGCCTGATCATTGAGCAGGTCCTGAATCGTCTTAACAAGGTCGTAGATACTCTCGTTCTTTTTGGGAATAAAGGCGTGAATTCCCATGGACATGACTTCGTTCCGCTCGTCTTCATCGGTAATGGAAGAAAGAAGAATTACCTTAGGACGGTCGTCCATTTTGTTGATCTCTGACATCACATCCTTCGCAGACAGATCATCTTCCAGATAGTAGTCAAGAATCACGAGGTACGGCTTGAGCCTGTGGATGCTTTCCAAAGCCTTTTTACCTGAATTTTCAACGAAGACATTCACATCACCCAGATTGTTTTTGATGTAATGCGTAACGAGCAACGAAAAGGTCTCGTTGTCCTCGATGATAACTATGTTTCGGTTTTGAGGCATTGAATAGTAGAAACGAGGTTAAACATACAAAAGACGTTAAGACTTTGTACTGCTCATCTCGTTTAGATGCTCGTGATAGAGCATTTTGATGAGTCCATCTGACACACCAATTTTCGGCACATACGCGAGTTTGGCATTGCTCCAGCGCATAACGCTGGTAAAGATTTTTCCGGCTGGCACAATCACATCAGCCCGATCGGGATTCAGGTAAAGATCTGCGATGCGCTCGTCCGGAGTCATGGACTTGAGCTTTTTGTAGAGGTGATAGATGTCCTCAAACAGTAGCGGTTCGCCATACTCCCTTTTCAAGAGCTTGCAATACTTATTGATGTTACCTCCAGAGCCAATAATGGAAAGCTGATTCGGTACTTTTTTACCGACTGTTTGAACCCATTCCTTCATCTCTTCCCAGGCGTTTCCTTCAATATGGTCGGTCAGAAGTCGAATGCTTCCTACGTTAAACGACTTGGCAAGTACGGGCTGGTGATTCATGAAGAGTGTGAGCTCCGTACTGCCGCCTCCTACATCCATGTAGAGGTAACTTTTGTTGTCGTCCATGTTATCCCTCAGGCCATTCGCATACACCACCTCGGCCTCTTCCCTACCGGTAATTACTTCAATGCGAATGCCGGTTTCGCGAAACACACGATCCACCACTTCTACTCCGTTCTCAGCTTCTCGAAAGGCAGATGTTGCCAACGCACGAACCTTCAGCGGTTTGTAAACCTTCAACAGGTGCTTAAAAGCGTGCATCGCCTCCAGGAAGTCGGTGATTTTTTCGTCTGAAAGTGTGTGGTGGATGAAAGCCTCTTCTCCCAAGCGAATGGGAACCCGTACCAATGATTGTTTCTTAAATGTCAGTTTGCCCTCGTGCTCGAAGACGTTGCTGATTAATAATCTGACTGCGTTCGAACCGATATCAATCGCTGCGAATCTGTAGGATAGCATTATGCGTTGGCTGCTTTTTTCTTGTAGTAATCGTGAAGTGCATGTTGCGAACGAACTTTTGAGCCCTTCGTCTTCACGTATTCATAGGATCCATCGGGCAGGAGCCTTCTGGCTTTTACATTATCTGAAAACTGAATATTCAAATAATCGTCAATTTCCTTCTTGATCTCTGGGTCCTTGATCGGGCAGGAGACTTCAATCCTGCGATCGAGATTCCTCACCATCCAATCGGCAGAACTCATGAAATAGAGCGGATCGCCATCGTTGCAGAAAACAAAGCAACGCGAGTGTTCCAAATACCGATCGATGATGCTAATTACTTCTATGTTTTCACTCAAACCTTTCACACCTGGAATAAGGGAACAAATCCCCCTAATGATGAGCTTCACCTTCACTCCGGCCTTGCTGGCCTGGTAAAGTTTGATGATTAAGCTCTTGTCCACAATACTATTGGTTTTCAGGATTACATAGGCTTCTTTGCCGTCCTTGGCATTCTTGATCTCTTTGTTGATCATCCTTACCAGTCGGTTTCTGGTGTAGAACGGAGAAAGAATCAAATCCTTGAACCTGTAGTTTGGCCAAATCGCATTTTCAAAAAGAGAGAAGACCCGATGCACTTCGCGTGTTAGGTTCTGATCGGCTGTAAAGAGGCTCAAGTCACCGTAGAGTCCTGCCGTGCTTTCATTATAATTCCCTGTGGCGATGTTGGCGTAGTAAGTCCGCTGACCACCTTCTCTTCGTGAGATAAGGCAAATCTTACCATGCACTTTGAGTCCTGGGAAACCGAAGTAAACCTTCACCCCTTCATCCTCCAGGATGTTGGACCAATAAATGTTGTTCTCCTCATCAAACCTCGCTTGCAGCTCAAACACCACGGTAACCTTCTTACCATTTCGGGCAGCATTGATCAAAGCGTTGACCACCTTGCTGTTTTTGGCCACGCGATACAAGCAGATGCGAATGCTCTTCACATTTGGATCCAGCGCAGACTCTCTAAGCAGCTCAATCAAATGATCGAAAGTCTGGAACGGGTAGTGGAGTAGAATATCTTTCTCCTTGATCGCTGCAAAATTGCTTTCGTGTTTATCAAACTGAGGATGCCTGCTCGGCTTCAGCGGTCTGTAATATTTGTTCTTCGGGCCAATCTTCGGGAATCCCATCAAATCCTTCAGATTGTGATAGCGTCCACCTGGAATGAAGGCATCTTCTTCCGAAGTCAGCTTCATCTTTTTCATCAGGTATTTCTGCAAGTCCTTCGGCATGCCAGAGTCAAACACGAAGCGAAGTGGCGCTCCTCTTCTCCGCTGCTTGAGGCTCTTCTTCATTTTCTCCAGGAAGCTCTTGGAAATGTCGTTGTCAAGATCCAGTTCCGCATCCCGTGTGATCTTGAACGTGTAAGCTTCTACCTCTTTTGGAGCAAAAACAGAGAAGACCTGCTTCAGGTTGTGGCGAATGATGTCATCCAATATGATGACATACTTCTTGCCGTCCCTTTCAGGGAGTTCGACAAATCGAGGCAATCGGGAAGGAACTTCAATCAAGGCAAATTGCTGAACATCTTCCCCTGCCCGCTTATGATGAAGGATCACTGCCAGATAAATGGCCTTGTCTCGTAAATGAGGAAAGCGCTTCACCTGATCAAGCATGACAGGGCTGATCATGCTATCTACCTTATTGAAATAGTAGTCTTCTACAAAGGCTCTTTGATCTTTGAGCAGTTGATTTTCATTTACGATGAAGATGTTCTCCTCCTTCAACTCCTCCAGAATTCCCTGATAGATGGTCTCATACTCCCGCTGCTGACGTAGCGTAATGCTCTGAATCTGCGCCATGATCTCTTTAGGATCATCCTCGGTGTTCTCGATCTTATCACTTAACAGCATCCAGCGCTTCACCGAAGCCACTCTCACGCGGAAAAACTCATCTCTGTTGCTGGAAAATATGCCCAGAAACTTGATGCGTTCCATCAAGGGCACGGTTGGGTCCGCGGCTTCCTGAAGCACACGCTCATTAAATGCAAGCCAACTGATCTCACGATTGATGAATCGATGCTTCGTAGCCATAAGCCCTTGTTTGAATTGGCCGCGAAGTTAACGGTTCGTAGTGTGACAGCTTAGACGCATTTCTATCGCAGGGTGAAACAGCCGAAAAACTCTGAAGCGGCCAATTTCAGGCTATTCTGCGTTGAAAACTCTGTTGATAAGCGAAATGAAAAGACCGAAAAGGCCCGCCAGGATACCCTCTAACTTTGCATTAGCCGGTAAAGGCTGTGGATCTCGTATATGTTTACCTTATTCAAAAAGAAAAAGCTCACAGAGGAGCAGCTAGCGAACTACTTCGTTAACACACTGCTTCAGTTGACAGATGAAGGCTTCAAAGATGTGGCCACCATCATCAATAGCGACCCTGAGTTTGTTCAATCTCCTGAGATTAGTGATGATAATGCAGATCAGTTTCTGCTCATTGTAATCGCTGGGAACCTGAAGCTACTTAGTGTTCACTTTGACGCCATGAGAGATGTGAGACTGGCGGATAAGATTGTCAAGAGGCTTTCCGAGATCTATTCGGTTGATCCGAGCAGAATGCGCGAATCCATCGCTCAAATGCAGTCGTGGATGTCGCGGATTAATCATCCTTCGAAGAACACGCACTACGCCATGTCGAAGGCCATTTTCTTCAAGTATGGCCTGAATGAATTCCAGGGTGATTACTTCCGAAACATGAAGACTCCCAATCCAATCTTCCTGAAGCGCCTGGATGAGGTGGTTGCCACCTTCATCATTGATTGGGAATCTATTCGTGATCAGTACAGAATCGCCTAGTCTCTAGCTCGCTGGCTTTTGTGCTTCGAGCTTGAAGTGCTTGGAAGCCATATTCACAACTTCTTCCCCGATCGATAAGCAAGCCGTTGCTGCTGGACTTGGAGCGTTCAGCACATGGATGCTGTTGCGTGAATACTCAATCTTGAAATCGTCAATCATCTCGCCATCTTCACCCAGTGCCATCGCACGAACACCGGCTCTACCGGGTTTCAAGTCGTCCATTTCGAGGCTTGGGATCAATGCCTGCAAACGCTTGAGGAAGAGTTTTTTGGAGAAGGCTCTCCTATACTCGTCCAAGCCGAACTTCCAGTGCTTTGCAAAGAATTTCCAGGTACCACTAAAACCTAAAGCCTCAGCCGTGTCTTGAGCACTGAAGTCAGTTTTACCGTATCCCTCGCGCTTGAATACAAACACGGCATTTGGTCCGCACTCCACGTCTCCATTCACCATCCTTGTAAAGTGAACTCCTAGGAAGGGAAACTTGGGATTGGGAACAGGATAGATCAGGTTCTTGACTTTGCTGCGTCCCTTATCGCTTAATTCATAATAATCTCCTCGGAACCCGAGAATGGTCATGTCCAGGTCCACTCGGTCTTTCTTGGCTAAGCGATCTGACTGGAGTCCTCCGCAATAAACCACATACCTGGCCTTCACATTACCCTTCGGTGTGATCAGTAGCGAGTGTTCTCCTTCGTATTGAACATCATTCACTTCGTATCCGAGCAGCATTCGGCTTCGCTCATTCTTGCCGGTGAATATCTCACCCATTTTGTTGGTCGCACCACGGAAGTCGATGATTCCCGTGCAACCCACAAAGATTCCTCCGATGGCTTCGCAGTAAGGCTCTATTTCCTTGATCTCATCTGAAGTGACTTTGCGAATATCCTCTACCCCATTCTCAAGTCCTCGTTTGTAGATTTTCTCCATGTGCGGAAGCTCGGAAGCATTGGTCGCGGCAATCACCTTACCGCACACATCATGCGCCACATTGTGCTCTTTTGCGAAACTTACGATCTGTCGCCTTCCCTCCACACAGTTGCGGGCCTTGTAAGAGCCTGGCTTGTAATAAATTCCAGAGTGGATCACACCAGAGTTGTGTCCCGTTTGGTGATCCGCCAGTTCACCTTCCTTTTCAAGCAAGGCGATGGACAGATCAGGATAGGCCATTTGCATTTTATAGGCGGTAGCCGTTCCAACAATACCACCCCCAACAATCGCTACGTCAAATTCAATACTCAAGATCGCTCAATTTGAGCGCGAAATTACGGCCTAGGCGGGACTAATCGACTTTTCTCGCTTCACGAAAATGAGCAGGATCACTCCAACGATGAAAAAACTCATCAATGCAAGGGCTGAGTAGCGCATGCTGGAAGTGATACCCTCTATCATACCGAAGGCGAGTGTACCGACCACAATGCCCATTTTTTCGAGCACATCGTAGAATGAGAAGTAGGATGCGTGGTCATATGTCTCGGGCAGCATCTTAGAATAAGTACTTCTGGAGAGCGATTGGATGCCTCCCATCACCAAGCCAACCACAGCCGCCAATAAATAGAACTCCCACGGCTGATGAATGAAATAAGCCACTAGGCAAATCAACACCCAAATGACCAGCGCAATCTTGAGCACGGGCAGGTTTCCCATTCTGGCTGACATTTTCGCAAACAAGTAGGCTCCGAGGATAGCGATGAACTGAATAATAAGCACACTGATGATCAAGCCTGTATTGCCTTGTCCTCCCCATTCAATTTCCTTGTCCGCAAACAGCACGGCCATCAACATCACCGTCTGCACGCCCATGCTGTACACAAAGAAAGAGCGGAGGTAGCTGCGCAGGTTTTTCAGTTCTTTCAACTCGTTCCAAACTTTTCTAAGCTCCTGATAGCCTTTGAGAAAAACACGATCTCCTGGTGTGATCTTTCGCCCAAAGGTGTTATTGGGCAGGTAGGCATACGTGTACTGGGCAAAGCCGATCCACCATATACCCACGGCAACAAAAGAGATGCGTGTGATCATGCCTCTGGTAGCGTCATCAGCGCTCATAATGAAGGCGAGAATGGCGATGAGAAGAATGGAACTTCCAAGGTAGCCCATGGAGAAGCCTCGAGCACTGACTTGGTCATGTCGCTCCGGGTCAGCAATCTCCGGGAGGAAGGCATTGTAAAACACGAGACTGGCCCAAAACCCAATGCTGGCAAAAAGCACCGACAACATGGACAGTTCAAGATGGTCGACATCAAAAAAGTAAAGCGAAGCACAGGAAATCGCCCCCAGATAGCAGAAAGCCTGAAGAAAGCGCTTCTTACTGCCGGTGTAGTCTGCGATGCCGCTGAGCAGCGGTGATATAGCAGACACAATGAGGAAGGAAAGCGAAAACACATAGGAATAGAGCTCCGTATTCACGAACTCGAATCCGAAGAAGTTCACGAATGGCACCTCATTGCCATCAATCAAACGCGTGTTGCCTTGTGTGTTGGCATTGTAGAAGATTGGAAAAACAGCCGTGGTAATCACCAATGGATAGGCACTGTTGGCCCAGTCATACATTGCCCACGCTCGAATGACTTTCGGATTGTTCTTTTCCATGTAATAGGATATGTTCCGAAAGTAAAAAAGCACAGCGGGTAGCTGTGCTTTCTTTCTTCAAATATGTCGTTTAACCTAAAATTCCTCCAGAATAACAAAGGTCACGCGCCTGTTCTTTGCTTGACCCGCTGAGGTGGCATCCTCAGTGGCAGTGTCTGAATCTGCCTTGTTCACGGTTTTCAACTGTCTTGAATCCACACCGGCTGCGATCAGCGCATCTCTCACCACAATCGCTCTGTTCTTAGAAATGTCTGAAGTGGTCTTCATTTCTTCCAGAGGATCCGTGTGACCGGTAACTTCAATCACAATGTCAGGGTTCTGCTTCAGAATGCTGGCCACTTTCTGGATATCGGCCTGTGATTGTGCATCCAACTCATTCGCCAGGTGCGGAAAGTAGATACGGGTCAGTCCGATTTCCTCAGAAGCATCGATTTCCATTTCTGTACTGACGTTCTTGGTGTACTTCACAGCAAGTGTTTTACCACCGGCATCGCGTTCGCAATCACACTCTTCGATGCCCGCCATGTTGTAAACCGAAACATCGTCAATGTAGTAGTATGCATGACGTTGCTGCTGACCAGGAGTGTCACGTGGCTTTTTCATCTTCTCCGTCTGCATATCATCCTGATTCGCAAAATTCCCGATGGTGAGGTATCGCTCTCCGCCTTCCGCTTTGATGGTCTTACAGATCGCTACCCAATCAAACTGCTCCTCATACACCTTGTTCTGAGAGTGTATAATGGTCGGTTGGATGCTGTACTCCTCGATCTCATTCGAGCTGATCTTCTTGGTCGTCACAATAGCGCCAATGTTGTTGGCAGCGTGCTTTGAAAGCTCAGAAAGACGCACGTGGAACTTCACGCAATACACTTTTCCGGCATCAAAGGATTCTCTGAGCTTGGTTTGAAGGTATTGACGTGGTTGTGCTTCCTTTTCGCTGAAAACCAAAATACCAGCATAGCCTGACCCGTTCATCGCTTCAGCTTCACCGTAATGGTTAATCGGAACCGCATAGGCTTCTTCCTTGGCTTCCTGGTTGTAGAGGTCTGCCTTGTCGGCTGTTGGTGAATACCACTCTGTAGTTTGCTCGATGGCTCCCCCCTCTTTGATCTTCTTCTCTACCTGATCGAACCCTCCATTGTATACCAAGCTGTATTGTGCTTGAAGTACCGTTGCGGAAAGGCAAAATGCTGCTAACGCAAAAACTATTCTCATCATAATGGTTTTTAGTAGTTGTGTGCTTTTACAGTGTCTATGAACAACTTGACTTTGCGCCAATCGGTGTCAGGATAAACACCATGTCCAAGATTAACGATGTGATTAGAGGAGCCGAATTTACTCAACATCTCCTTAGTCCGTTCTACTACCACTTCTTCCGAAGCATAGAGCGTACAGGGATCGAAGTTACCCTGCAGCACTTTATCAGGGAACGACTCCCGGTACTGCTGAGGCTCCATGGTCCAGTCCAGTCCAACTGCCCGGTAAGATGTAGAAAGCAAATCTCTCATCGCAAAGTGAGCTCCTTTTGCAAAGACGATGCCGGGAAGTTCACCCATGGCTTCAGCGATGCGCTCCAGGTATGGAATGCAGAACTCGCGATAGAGCGCTTCACTCAAAACTCCGGCCCACGAATCGAAGACCTGGTAAAGAGAAACACCCGCAGACGCCTGCGCTTTAAGATAGTTGATGGTAGACTCAGTGATCTTGTCCAGCAACTTGTGACTCAATTCAGGTTCTGCATGCAGCCATCTCCTCGCATTGTTGAAGGTTTTGCTTCCCTTTCCCTCGATCATATAACAAAGGATCGTGAAAGGAGCACCGGCAAAACCAATTACAGGAACGCGTCCATCCAGGGTATTCCGAGTGTGACGAATGGCATCATAAACGTAGGTTAACTCCTTTCCTTCAGCAATGCTCAGCTTCTCAACATCAGAAGATGATTTCACCGTTTCGGGAAAGAAAGGTCCACGGCCTTCCACCATTTCGTAGGGCAAGCCCATGGCCTCGGGAATAACGAGGATGTCTGAAAAGATAATGGCCGCGTCCACTCCAAGAATGTCCACAGGTTGCACGGTTACCTCCGCGGCCAGCTCTGGAGTGGTTACCAACTCCTTGAACCCGGAAAGGCTCCTTCGGATTTCGAGGTACTCGGGCAATATGCGCCCGGCTTGCCTCATCACCCATACGGGAGGACGCTCCACGGTCTCACCCTTAATGGTCCGAACAATCAGATCGTTTTTCAACATAGTATTCTGAACGTAACTCAGATTAGCAGTCAGGCGATTAGCTCAACCCCTGCTCTTTGCGAATCATATTCAATGCACTACCTGCCTTGAACCACTCAATCTGAGCAGCATTGTAGGTGTGATTCAATTCGATAACATCCTTGCTTCCATCGGCATGAACAGCCTCCAAGTGCAATGGTGTGTCAGGTGCAAAGGCATCCAGATCAAGGAAGTTGAAGGTGTCATCTTCCATCACCTTGTCGTAGTCATTCTCGTTCGCAAAGGTGAGGCCAAGCATTCCCTGCTTCTTGAGGTTTGTCTCGTGAATACGAGCAAAGGACTTCACGATTACCGCTCTTACTCCTAAGTGTCGAGGTTCCATGGCAGCGTGCTCACGCGAAGAACCTTCGCCATAGTTGTGATCACCAACTACAATGCTAGGAATGCCTGCCGCCTTGTAGGCACGGGCAACGTTGGGCACTTCATCAACTTCTCCGTTGATCTGATTGACCACAGCGTTGGTTTCTTTACCAAAAGCATTCACCGCTCCGATGAGGCAGTTGTTGGAAATGTTGTCGAGGTGACCTCTGTAACGCAACCATGGTCCTGCCATAGAGATGTGATCGGTAGTACACTTGCCATAGGCCTTGATCAGCAATTTCATTCCAGTAATGTTCTGACCATCCCATGGCTGAAAAGGAGTGAGCAATTGCAGGCGCTGAGAATCTGGCTTCACTTCTACCTCGATAGAGCTACCGTCAGCTGCGGGAGCCTGATAACCTGGATCTTCAACGTCAAATCCTTTTGGTGGTAACTCATGGCCGGTTGGCTCTTCCAGGCGCACTTCTTCACCTTTATCGTTCACCAGTACATCTGTCATTGGGTTGAAGTCCAAACGACCACTGATGGCGATAGCAGCTACCATCTCAGGAGAGGTTACAAAAGCGTGTGTATTAGGATTTCCATCGGCACGCTTCGAGAAGTTTCTGTTGAACGAGTGTACGATGGAGTTCTTCTTTTGCTCTTCGGCTCCGGCTCTTGCCCACTGCCCAATGCAAGGTCCACAGGCATTGGTAAAGATGGTAGCTCCCAGCTCTTCAAAAATATCGATGAAGCCATCGCGATCGATGGTGTAGCGTACCTGCTCTGAACCTGGGTTGATCCCGAATTCTGCCTTTGGCTTAAGGCCTTTATCCACAGCTTGCTTGGCAATGGAAGCAGCGCGAGAAATGTCTTCGTAGGAAGAGTTGGTACAAGACCCGATCAATCCCCATTCGATATCAGCAGGCCAGTCCTCATTTGCCAGACGCTCCTTCATTTGAGGAACAGGAGTCGCGAGGTCTGGAGTAAATGGTCCATTGAGGTGTGGTTGCAACTCATCGAGGTTGATTTCGATGACCTGATCGAAGTATTGCTCAGGGTTGGCATAAACTTCAGCATCACCGGTGAGGTGTTCTGCAATTTGATCTGCCATGTCAGCTACTTCCTGACGGCCCGTTGCCGCGAGGTATCTGCGCATGCTATCATCGTATCCAAACGTGGATGTGGTAGCACCGATCTCTGCTCCCATGTTGCAAATGGTTCCTTTACCAGTACAAGAGAGTGACTTGGCTCCTTCACCGAAGTATTCTACAATGGATCCTGTTCCACCTTTTACCGTAAGGATTCCTGCCACTTTCAGGATCACATCCTTTGGAGCAGTCCATCCGCTGAGACGTCCGGTAAGCTTCACTCCGATGAGCTTAGGGAATTTAAGCTCCCAAGGCATACCAGCCATCACATCCACTGCATCCGCGCCACCAACACCAACTGCAACCATTCCCAGTCCACCGGCATTCACGGTATGGCTATCTGTTCCGATCATCATTCCTCCGGGGAAGGCATAGTTTTCAAGCACCACCTGGTGGATGATACCTGCACCCGGCTTCCAGAATCCAATACCGTATTTGTTGGAAACAGAAGAGAGGAAATTGAAAACCTCGTTGTTCTTGTTGAGCGAATCCTGAAGGTCCTTGTCTGCTCCGATACGTGCCTGGATAAGGTGATCGGCATGCACGGTAGAAGGCACGGCTGCCTTTTCTTTCCCCGCCTGCATAAATTGGAGCAGCGCCATCTGGGCGGTTGCATCCTGCATGGCCACACGGTCGGGAGCAAAATCAACGTAGCTCTTTCCTCTTCCAAAAGCCTCTGCGGGCAATTGATCCCACAGGTGAGTGTAGAGGATCTTTTCAGAAAGGGTCATTGGTTTGTTCAACAGCTTGCGCGCTGCTTCCACTCTCTCAGGAAACTTGGCGTAAACTTCTTTGATCATGTCAAGATCGAATATCATGGCAATCGGTTTTCTGTATTGGCAATATTAGTTGATGAAAAGGGTGCTTGGACCCGGGGAAACAAAAAAAGGGAAGCATGGACGCCTCCCTTTTCATGTATGTGATAGTGTGCAGTCAATTACTCTCCTACAACTTCAAATTCAATGGTTTCAACCACATCTCTGTGGAAGGTAATCACCGCCTGATAAGTTCCCACGGTTTTGATGGGCTCATCCTTCAATGCGATGTATTTGCGATCGATGTCAATACCGAGCTTCTTGATGGCATCAGCGAGCTGAATGTTGTTCACCGAACCGAAGATCTTTCCAGACTCTCCGACTTTGGCTCCAATGCTCAGTGACATTCCTTTGAGCTTCTCAGCATTAGCCGAAGCTGCTTCTCGCTCTTTTTCGATGCGCTTCGAACGCTGGCGAACAGTTTCTTCGTGCATCTTACGAGCTCCGGCAGTAGCCAAAGTAGCGAGGCCTTTAGGAATGAGGTAGTTACGACCGTATCCTTCTTTTACAACAACCAGGTCATCCTTGTAACCCAGTTTTTCGATGTCTTGTTTCAGAATTACTTCCATGTCTCTTTGACTTTATTATTTCAACATGTCAGCTACGTAAGGCATCAAAGCGAGGTGGCGTGAACGCTTGATCGCTTGAGATACTTTTCGCTGGTACTTAACGGAAGTTCCTGTGATCCTTCTTGGAAGAATCTTTCCTTGTTCATTCACAAATTGCAAAAGGAAGTTGGCGTCTTTGTAATCCACGTACTTAATGCCAGCCTTCTTAAACCAGCAGTACTTTTCCTTTTTGGTCTCAATTTGAATCGGGGTGAGGTATCTGATTTCTTCAGCCATTGTTCTCTAATTAAGCCTGGTTTGCAGTTTTTCTGTTTCTTCTACTTTCCGCGAAATCAATGTGGTGCTTGTCCATCTTCACAGACAGGAACCTCATTACACGCTCGTCACGGATAAATTCCGTTTCAAAAGGCTTGATGAGAGTGGCTTCAGCCTCAAACTCAACCAAGTGGTAAAATCCAGTGGACTTCTTCTGGATTGGATAGGCCAGCTTTCGCAGCCCCCAGTTCTCCTCGTGCACAACTTTAGCACCATTGTTCTTGAGGTAACTGGTAAATTTCTTCACTGTTTCCTTTGTCTGGTCCTCAGACAAAACGGGAGTTAAAATGAAAACAGTTTCATACCGGTTCATCATAATTGAAACTTGTTGTTTTTTAAAATGGGGCGCAAAGATACAAACAATATAGCATTGAAAATCAAAGAAAAAGCCCGCCTTTGCAGGCGGGCCTTTCCCAGGTCGATTTAGTTGAGTTGTTAGTGTACCATCAGGCGGTGATCCCCAATTCGCTGCCCCCGAGCATCCGTGAAACGAAGGATGTACTGACCGGTTGACACCGATTCAGGAAGTGTCCATTCAAAGATTCCTCCAGAGGTCTTCGCAATTTCAGTTTGATCAACAACACGTCCGTTGATGTCCATGACCTGCAACTGAACGTCTCCTGTCACATTCACCAAGCCGATCATCACACGGTCTTTCGCTGGATTCGGGAATACGGCAATGCCTTCATCATTGAATTCAAGGTCTGCGATTCCATTCGGCCAGATGCTCGCATTTCCGCTCGCAGTTCCCTGACAGCCATTCGCGTCTACCACAGTTACAGTGTAAGTACCTGAAACGAATACTTCTGTTGTTTGAGAAGTATCATTTGTGATCCATGAATAGGTACTGAAACCAGGTCCGGCATCAAGTACCAACGGAGCTGGGCCAGATTGATTTGCAATTACCGGAGCAGGATTTGGCACGATGGCAGTAATGGATGCGGTAGCCGTTCCCTGGCATTCGTTGAAATCAGTCACAGTAACGCTTACCGTAGCAATGTCATCCACGTCACGAAGCTGCCCCGTGGAGCCATCATCCCAAGCATATGCCTGGAAGCCTCCGCCAGCATTGAACGTGAATGTGGTTCCCTCGCATAGAACGGTGTCGCTGATGTTCACCACCGGAATAGGATTCACTTCCAGATCTACATCGTCAGAATTTGTACATCCATTCGCATCTGTAATTGTCACGCTGTAGAGATCGTCCTGACCCGGAGTGATCGTTTGAGACGTTGCTCCGGTGCTCCAGCTGTAACTGCTCATACCTCCACCTGCATCGAGCACATAATCACCACATACCGTAGAGTCAGATCCAAGATCCAGGGGTGGAGCTGGGTTGAATACCACATCCGCCACTCCAACAAAACCACCGGTATCTCCGGGGCAACCTGAGGCATCTGAAAGGCTGACAATCTCGAACATTCCTCCAACCGTGGTAACAAGTTCGAACGTATCCGTACCCACAATTGGTAGCGTGGTCACCGTAGATCCATCGGTGTATCCTAAGTTGTAGTCCTGGGTTCCGTTCAGAACAAACGTAACCGTAGCAATTTCTCCTTCGCAGAAATTACCACCTCCCAAAACAACGCCAGTAGGAATAGGAAAGAGAAACATATCCGTAGAAGCTGAGTCATTGGAAGCGTTGACATCGCCCGTATTTTGAACGTATGCATTCAGGTTCCAGCTTCCTCCGCTGGTAGTACCAAAGTCCAGTATCGTAACCGTATCGCATCCACAAACCGGAAGAGTACCCGTGTAGTTGTAAGTGACGGTGGCACCACCAGTATCCAACACGACATTGAATCCGGTAAGCGGCTCAACACTGCGATTGCAAAGGACTGCCTGCACTTCGGTGTTTGATGACCCACAGACTGAATCCGGTGCAAGGAGTTCCACAAAGTTCAAGTCGTTGGATTCTGCAACCACAATGTCGTCAAAACCAAAACCTTCGTTTGTGACGGTTCCGTCTGTGCCCATCACAAAGCGGAAGAACACAGAGGTGTCATTGGCATAGGCGCTCAGAGAATGGATCATGTCAGTCCAGGTTGAAGTTGTACCGGTCCATCCGTCCTGCGCTCCAAAGAACAAAAGACTTGAAATGCTTCCGCTATTGTACCAGGGAGCCGGAGAGGTTGAGCTTCCGAGCGTTGTCCAGGTATTCAAACTGTCTGTTGAGATTTGAACCGCCACACCATCCGTAGTCTGGAGATCGCGGCTTACAGATGCCTTGAACGCGGGGTCAATAAGTGTTGTTAAGTCAAACTGAGGGCTCTGCACGTAGCTGAACTCGTCATTGTTGTGATCTCCATCAAGGTCAGTAACCCACGCATTTGTACCGCTATTGGCTGAACTGATGGCTGTACCCGCTGGTGCTCCATGTTCCCATGAACCTGAAATCCCTCCTGCTTCCCAGGCACCGGCACCTCCTTCAAAGTCTTCACAATAAGGATAGGTGGATTGAAGCAAGGGAAGAGATTGATTATAGGTAGCAAGAATCTCAGCGTCAGAAAGCGCATATCCATACAGGCGGAATTCGTCAAGATTTCCATTAAGACCGGTGCTTGTTGCATATCCACCAACCTTGAAAGGCCCAGTGCCGTTCACCGTAATCGTTCCCTGCGCAACAGTTGTTACGAGGACTCCATCGAGGTAGCCTCGAATCTCAGGAACAGAAGAGTCATATACGTAGTGCATCATGTGTGGCGCTATCGTTGCCCCACCGTTGATCGTTACATCTGTAAAGCCTCCACGAAGAATCCAGTTTGTCGGTCCGGCTACTCCGTTTGTGAAGCATCGAAAACCTCCAGCGGTGTTATCTCCGAAAATGTAGTAGAGGGTTGTACTTGGAGCCACGTTAGAGGTCCAAAAGGCCAAGGTCCAGTCGCCTGACAGATTTGTTGCCCAGCCCGTATTGACGTAGGCCGTACCTGAGGATGCTCCGGTACCCACCAATGCCGAACCTGTCAATCCTGTGCTGCCCTGAGTCATACCTCCGAGCAATGTGGCGGGATTCGTACCAACTGGGGCAGACCCTTCATTAGTCACGGTTGTTTGACCGGTTTCGTTGAATTTGTAGTACATAAGATCAGGCACCTGTTGAGCCTGGGTTTGCAAGACACAGCAAGTCAATGCCAGTACGAGCAAGAACCTTGTTTTTATCAAAAGGTCGTGGATCGCGAGTGTAGAGGTGTTCATTAGGCTGTTCGTTTTGTAAAGTGTGCGGTACAATGAATGATTTCAGGAATCTAAGAATGGCGAAATTATAGATTTCATCGACTAAAAAGGACAATTGGTCGTCAAAATGGCGCGATTGCCCTATCATTTATGAATGTAGGAAGGCAGATGCCGAGGCAGAAATTTACTTTTGACCTCTTATGACCGCGGAAAAAAGCAAGTTCATTGTATCAGCTCGCAAGTATCGACCTACTGGATGGGACCAGGTTGTCGGACAGGAAGCCATCACTTCTACGCTTGCCAATGCCATTGAGCAGGAACAACTTGCACATGCCTATCTCTTTTGCGGACCTCGAGGTGTTGGGAAAACAACATGCGCACGAATCTTCGCCAAAGAGATCAACCTGGATGATGAGCACGAAAAGGATGAAGACTTTGCCTTCAACATTTTCGAGCTGGATGCTGCCTCTAATAATAAGGTGGAGGATATTCGGAACCTGATAGACCAGGTGAGGATTCCGCCTCAAATTGGCCGTTACAAAGTCTACATCATTGACGAGGTTCACATGCTCAGCGCTCAGGCTTTCAATGCCTTTCTAAAGACGCTTGAAGAGCCGCCAGAGCACGCCATCTTTATCCTCGCAACGACAGAAAAGCACAAGATCATTCCAACGATTCTCAGTCGTTGCCAGATCTATGACTTTAATCGCATCGGGGTGGATGAGATCGCCTCACACCTGAGAAACATTGCACAACAAGAGCACATCACCTTTGAGGAAGAAGCGCTGCATATCATCGGCCAAAAGGCAGATGGCGCACTTCGTGACGCGCTGTCGATTTTTGATCAGCTTTCCAGTTTCACACACCGGAATCTGACCTACGATGCAGTGGTCAAAAACCTGCACGTGCTCGACTACGACTATCACTTTAAGATGGTCGATCATCTTCACTCTGGTGATTACCAATCGGCTTTGCTACTGCTCGATGAAATCCTGCAACTCGGTTTTGACGGATCTCATTTTCTGTCTGGACTTGCCTCCCACCTTCGAGATCTGTTGGTCTCAAAAGATGAGCGCACGATTCGACTCCTCGAAGTTGGAGACAGCGTGAAAGGCCAATACGGCAAGCAAGCAAATGAAATAGAGACACCGTGGATTGCTGAAGCATTGAAGTGGACTGGAAAAACGGAAGTTCAATACCGAAACTCAAGTAACCAGCGATTGCTACTCGAGGTCATGCTGCTGAGCATCAGCACACTGGATCAGGAAAAAAAAAACTCCAATAGTGAGCTAAGTTCACAGCCAAAGCCAGCTGTTGAAGCCCGCAAAATAGACTCTCCTCCAGCTCCGATTCCGACAGCCAAGCCTGTTGAGCCTCCGGTGGAAAAGAAAGTTGAAGCACCAGTAGCAGAGCCGCCTCAAGTTGTTTCTGAGCCCGAAGCTGAGCTTACAACAGAACCTGAGAAGCCTGTGTCAGATCCAGAGCCTCGTCAAAGAACAAGGCGCGTCAGTCAGCGCAAAACAACCTCCGTCAACCCTGGATATTCCGCCCCGGCAACGGAAAGCGCGCCAGCAGAGGTGAATGAGCCTGAGGAAGAATACGCGGCCGCACCTGCTGAGGAAACTTCCTCGGAGGCAGCGATGAGCATTGAAGACGCATGGAAGGAAATCGTTTCCACAGCTCAGTCACAAGGAAAAAACTCATTGTACGCCATACTGGTCCGGCAAAAGCCGTTGGAGCAAATGCAGGACAAACAGCTTTCCATCAAGCTACTCCACGAGGTGGAAGAGGGAGAGTTTGACACTCACAAAACCGACCTGCTCAGCTCACTCAGACGCCTAACAAGGGATTCCGAAATCAGCTTCGTGAACTCCATTTCTGCCACGCATACAGAGGCCAAACTGTTCAGCGCGAAAGACAAATTCAACCATCTGGCAGAAAAGAATCCCTTGCTCCACAAATTGAAATCCGAACTTGACCTAGACATTAATTAATACTCTATGAAGTACTCCTTTTTCTCCCTTTCAGCAATCCTCCTGCTGGCGGTCTTCCAAGGCTGCGCTCCATCCGAAGCTCCACCATCAGAGGGCAGCAAGTATGAATACACCACCGTTGAAGGTGACCCAATGGGCACACGTATCTACACGCTTGCCAATGGCCTGAAAGTCTACATCTCTGAAAACCATGCAGAGCCGCGCGTTCAAACCAACATTGCGGTACGTACCGGAAGTAAGCAAGACCCGTCAGACGCCACAGGTTTGGCCCACTACCTGGAACATATGCTCTTCAAAGGCACCTCAAGGCTGGGTTCTGTGAACTGGGAAGCGGAGAAGGAGCTACTCAAAATGATCTCAGACCGCTATGAAGCTCACCGGGCTACCAATGATCCTGAAGAGCGTAAAATGATCTATGCGGAGATCGACAGCCTTTCTCAAATAGCCGCCTCACATGTGGCTCCCAACGAATACGATCGACTGATCAGCGGACTTGGAGCACAGGGCACGAACGCTTATACAAGCTTCGAACGCACGGTGTACATCAACGACATTCCGAGCAGTGAATTTGAAAAATGGCTTGCCATTGAATCAGAGCGGTTTTCGGAGCTGGTATTGCGCCTCTTTCACACGGAACTGGAGGCGGTGTATGAAGAATTCAACCGCGCTCAGGACAATGATTTCCGCCTGGCCTACTACAAGATGATGGATATGCTTTTCCCGAAGCACCCTTATGGTCAACAAACCACCATCGGAACCAGTGAGCACCTGAAGGCTCCGAGTATGGAGAAGATTCATGATTATTTCAAGAGAAGATACGTGCCTGGCAACATGGCAGTCGTGCTCAGCGGAGACATTGACCCTGATAAGGCTATTGAACTGGTAGATCAATACTTCGGGGGATTTGAGTCGAAGCCAGTCGAGCAACTTCAAATGCCGGAGGAAGCGCCCATTGCAGAGCCATTGACGGCCGATGTGATGGGTAGCAACGCGGAGTTTGAAATGATGGCCTTCCGTCTTGGAGGATCGAAGACTAAGGATCCACTCTATCTGGAACTGCTCTCGGGAATTCTCAGTAACGGAACAGCCGGGTTGGTTGATTTGAATTTGCTCCAGAGTCAAAAGATTCTGAATGCCTTTGTCCGTCCCAGCATTGGTGAGGACTACAGCTGGTTAATGCTCATGGGATACAACCGAGGCGGACAATCCCTTGAAGAAGTGCGCCAGTTATTCCTTGATCAGATAGACTCTGTGAAACAAGGAAATTTCGAGGATTGGATGATTGATGCTGTAGTTCGTGATTACAGGAAAGACCTTATGACATCCATGGAGTATAACAACATCCGCGCTTACATCATGAGCGAGGCTTTTGTGCTGGATCAGGATTGGAGCGAGGTAGTAGCATGGTATGACGCTATGCAGAAGATTTCGAAAGAAGAACTGATGGCCTGGACAAATGAGAAGTTCAACAACAACTATGCGGCCGTCAATAAGCTCATCGGTCAAAAGGATGTTGCTTACGTGGACAAGCCTCAGATCACTGCCATTGAAATCAACCGAGACACCAACTCGAACCTTTTCAAGGAGTTGGATGCCATGCCTTCCACACGATTAGAGCCTCAGTTCACAGACTACAAGTCAAGCATCACCTTCGGGTCGCTGAAAAACGACATACCGCTGCACTATGTGAAGAACAAGGAGAATGACCTCTTCAACCTTTACTACGTGGTGGATATGGGAACCGATCACGACCGGGCACTAGCGCTGGCTGTGGAATACCTTCCATTCCTAGGCACTTCAGATATGAGCCCGGCAGAAGTTCAAAAAGAACTCTTTAAGCTCGGAATCAGCTTCGATGTCTTTTCAGACAGAGACAAGTCCTACATCATGGTCAGTGGTTTGAACGAGACCTTCGCTGAAGGGGTTCAATTCTTTGAAAAGCTCCTCGATAACGTGGTCGCAGATCCAGCCAGCTATGGCGAACTGATCAACGGAATCATGAAGGAACGCAGCGATGCTAAGCTGAGCAAGGGAATCATCCTGAATGTTGCCCTGCGCAATTATGCCACCTACGGCCCTAAGAACCCATTCAACCAGGTTTTGCCGGAAGAAAAAATCAAGGGTATGGATCCGAATGAACTGGTGGAGATGCTCCACTCCATTACTGACTATGAGCATCGTGTACTTTACTATGGTAACGCGCCTATCGAGGAAGTTGAGAAGGTGATGAACGAGCATCACATCATTCCGGAAGTGCTCACTCCTGTTCCTGCCGCTACCGTTTACGAGGAAATTCCTACGGAAGAAAACAGGGTTTACTTCATTGATTATGACATGGTTCAAACCGAGCTGATGCTGATGAACCGAGGTCCGGTGTTCGATCCAAAACTCCTTGCTTCGAGCGAAATCTTTGGTGAATACTTTGGCTCCGGGTTGTCGTCCATCGTATTTCAGGAAATCCGCGAATCCAAGGCCCTCGCCTACTCTGCCTTTGCCGGCTTCATCAATCCCGACAAGCAAAACGAGCATCACTATGTGCGCGGTTACATTGGAACACAATCCAACAAGCTGGGAGATGCAACAGACGCGTTGCTGGAACTTCTGAATGAAATGCCGCGTGCTGATCATCAGTTTGAGCAGGCCAAGATCAGCGCACTGAAGCAGATCGAGACCAACCGCTCCACAGGTCAGAGCATTCTATGGGACTACGAGGAAGTGGCGGAACTTGGAATGGATGAAGATCCAAATAAGATGATCTATCCTGCCATCGAGGCCATGGACTTTGAAGCGCTGCAAGCATTCTTTGATACTCAGATCAAAGGGAAAAGCTTCACCTATTTGGTCATTGGCAAGAAGGCTGATGTAGACATGCAAGCGCTCGAGAAGCTCGGCCCTGTGACGGAGCTGGATCTTGAGACCGTGTTTGGATACTAGGCCTCAAACCTCATTCTTGAAAGAAGGGACTGTGCAACGGGTTCAACTCGTTCCAGTCCCTTTTTTGTGTTTACAACTGGACTTCCGCGCAACTCTTGGCAAGTCAAGAGAACAGCAAAAAGGAATGGTTAAGAATGTGGATTGGATTTCTCAGGGTTCAGCATTAGTCTAAATTTGCGCGACTTTTCGAGTCCATGAGCACGGTTCCCTATTCCCTGCCAGACTCGGCATTAACTATGGAAAGAACGCAAACGAATGTCTAAGCCGACCATCATTTACACAAAAACAGACGAAGCCCCAGCCCTCGCAACTTATTCCTTTTATCCTATCATCCAAGCATTTACAGCAAGTGCTGGCATCGATTGGGAACTTGCAGACATTTCACTTGCTGCGCGCATCCTATCCCAGTTTCCTGATCGATTGACAGAAGATCAGCGTGTAGAAGACGCGCTCGCCAAATTGGGAGCGTTGGCAAAGACACCAGAAGCAAACATCATCAAGCTTCCGAACATCAGTGCTTCGATGCCTCAAATGAAGGCCGCAATCAAAGAACTTCAGGCACAAGGCTTTGGCATTCCAGATTATCCGGACGAACCACAGACCGAAGAAGAGAAGCAGATTCGTGCGAGCTATGACAAGGTGAAGGGAAGCGCTGTAAATCCTGTTTTGAGGGAAGGCAACTCCGATCGAAGAGCTCCAAAACCAGTGAAGGAATATGCACGGCAAAACCCTCACAGAATGGGTGCATGGTCAGCAGATTCAAAGACACATGTGGCGAGCATGACACATGGCGACTTCTACGGAAGCGAGAAATCGGTGACCGTGAATGAGGCCGGAAGCGTTCGCATCGAGTTGCTGAAAAACTCTGGAGAAACAGAAATCCTGAAGGCCAATACTGCATTGCTGGCAGGCGAGGTAATCGATGCATCAGTAATGAGCAAAAAAGTACTCCAGGCCTTTCTGGCAGAGCAGGTGGAAGACGCCAAGCAACAGGGGTTGCTCTTCTCCGTTCACCTGAAGGCCACCATGATGAAGGTCTCCGACCCGATTCTCTTCGGCCATGTAGTGAAGGCCTATTTCAAAGATGTTTTTGCCAAGCATCAGGCTGCTTTCGAAGCCGCAGGACTGAATCCTAATAATGGCCTCGGAAACATCCTCAATGGATTGGACAAGCTACCCGAAGCAACACGCGCTGAGGTAGAAGCCGACATTGCAGCAGCATATGAAAACGGGCCTGATTTGGCCATGGTAAACTCAGACAAGGGAATCACCAATCTTCACGTTCCGAGCGATGTCATCATTGATGCATCAATGCCGGCCATGATTCGAACTTCTGGCCAGATGTGGAACAAGGTTGGAGAACAGCAAGACACAAAAGCTGTGATCCCCGATCGCAGCTACGCAGGTGTATACCAAGCCGTCATTGACGACTGCAAAAAGCACGGTGCCTTTGACCCAAGAACCATGGGAAGCGTGCCCAATGTGGGACTGATGGCGCAGAAGGCGGAAGAATATGGTTCTCATGATAAAACATTCGAAATCCCAGCTTCAGGAACTTTAAGAGTGATCAACGAGCAAGGAACGGTATTGATCGAACATGAGGTGGAGGAAGGTGATATCTGGAGAATGTGCCAGACCAAGGATGCACCTATTCGCGACTGGGTAAAACTGGCTGTAAACAGAGCCCGCGCCACCGGTGATCCTGCCGTTTTCTGGTTGGATGAAAACCGCGGCCATGATGCTCAGATCATTCAAAAGGTGAACGCGTATTTACCGGATCACGACACGAGCGGATTGGACATTCGAATTCTGTCACCTGTGGATGCAACAACGTTCTCACTGGAACGCATCCGCGAAGGCAAAAACACCATTTCGGTTTCGGGGAATGTTCTCCGTGACTACCTCACCGACCTCTTCCCGATTCTTGAATTGGGCACCAGCGCGAAAATGCTCAGCATTGTTCCCTTGATGAACGGAGGTGGATTGTACGAA
This sequence comes from Flavobacteriales bacterium UBA6057, assembly GCA_002428995.1. Taxonomy (GTDB): domain Bacteria; phylum Bacteroidota; class Bacteroidia; order Flavobacteriales_G; family Salibacteraceae; genus UBA6057. The sequence goes on from DIYJ01000020.1 coordinate 35,265, forward strand.
ACAGGTGCAGGTGGCTCAGCTCCAAAGCACGTGCAACAGTTCAACGAAGAAGGCCATTTGCGCTGGGACTCCCTGGGCGAATTCATGGCACTGGCTGCTTCTCTTGAACATGCAGGAGAAAGCTATTCCAGTCCAAAGGCGAAGGTGATGGCTGACACCCTGGACGAAGCAACCAGCAAGTTCCTTCAGAACGATAAGTCACCTTCAAGAAAAGTGAACGAGCTGGACAATCGCGGCAGCCACTTCTACCTGGCCATGTACTGGGCTGAAGCGCTTTCCAATCAGGACACCGATGCAGAGCTGAAGGCCAGGTTCGCTCCGCTGGCAGCGGCCATGCAGCGTGAGGAGCAAACCATCGTAGATGAGTTGAATGCTGCACAAGGGTCACCGGTTGACCTGAAAGGCTACTACCATCCGAGTGATGAGCTGGGATTCAAGGCCATGCGCCCCAGCGCTACACTCAATGAGCTGCTCGCTACGATTGCGTAGGTAGAATCTGCTTCTTGATGCTAGTTTTGGCTCAGCATGAATCCCATCGCTGAACTGAAATCTCGCCTGGACAAGGCTGGTATTTGGGATCGGGAAATCGAACTCAAACGAAACGAGTACCTGAACGTCCCCGGACAGGCAGACTTGAACCTGTACTATGTTCTGGAGGGAAGTTTGCGTGTGTTCATGGAAGATGAATTCGAAGAACACACCATCCGGCTTGGTTACAGGGACAACTTCATTGGCGCGCTGGACTCTTTCATTTCAGAACAGCCTTCGCAGGTTTATATACAGGCCTTGAAAAAAACCAGACTACTCCGTGTGGGGAAAGTGCGTTACATGAATTTCATTCGATCAAATCAGGACAACCTGGATCTGTGGCACTTCATGATGGAACAACTCATTTTCCAGCAAATCGAACGCGAAAAGGACATCCTGACCCGATCTCCGCGCGACCGATATCAAAGGGTTTTGGAGCGCAGCCCTCAACTCTTTCAAGAGATTCCACTTAAGCATATCGCCTCTTATTTAAGGATGACTCCTGAAACCTTGTCCCGACTTCGAAAGTCTTGATTCAGATCAAGAACGGTGGAAAAACCCGATCAGACCTTTGACCCAAATTCAAAGCGATGAAGATGACCAACGAACAACTGATCTCAGACCTGCTGGAACGCACTCGAAAAAACATGAATGCAGCAGAAGGGCTTTTGCAACTGAGCGATGAGGAGCTGAACAAGCGTCCCCACGCTGAAGCCTGGAGTGCATTAGAATGCATCGAACACCTCAATCGCTACGGTGATTTCTACCTCCCGGAAATCACGCAGCGCATCTTCAATCCGAGGCAGGTGAGTGATCAGCATGTTTTCAAGAGTGGTTGGCTCGGAAATTACTTTGCCAAAAGCATGTTGCCCAAGGAACAGTTGAACAAGATGAAGACCTTCACAAACATGAACCCGGGTGGCAGCGACCTGGATAAGTCGGCATTGGAAAAGTTCATTCATCAGCAGAAGCGAATGCTCGACCTACTGAACAAGAGCCGCACGGTTGACATGAACCGAACGCGTACTTCTATCAGCATTTCCAATGTGATTAAGCTGAAGCTGGGAGATACCTTCAGGGTAGTGATCTATCACAACGATCGCCACATTCTTCAAGCCCAGCGAGCAGCAGGAATTATATCGTAAGCCTAGAAGCTGTGATTGAAATTCTCGATGGTGTGGGCCGTCACATCAGCATAGAAGGCCTCAAACACAGGTTTGTCCTTTTCCCAATCACCTGATGGCCAAAAGGGTTCTCCCATCACAACTTGCTTGCGCTTGTAATCCATGTAGTGCATCACAATCGGCAGCTTGGTTTCCATTGCTACCCAATAGAAACCGCTTCGCCAGCGATCCACGCGCTTGCGAGTACCTTCAGGCGTAAAGGCTACTTTGATCTCTTCGCCCGAGTCGAGCATCTTCACCAATCGCTCGGTCAGATCGGTCTTCTTCTTCCGGTTCACAGGAATCCCACCTGTCCAGTTAAAAAACCAGGCAATGCCGGGTTTAAAAAAGCTGTCCTTGATGAGGTACTTCACACGAACCTGATAGACACTGCGCGCAAGAACTCCCCAGATAAAATCCCAGTTGCTCGTATGGGGTGCGATAACAATGATGCAGTTTTTCAAAGAGTCGTCATACTCCCCCACAACCGACCATCCAAACAACTTCAAGATCGCTTTTGCAATACTTTTCATTCGCTAAAGGTGGGTATCATTTTTTGAAATCAGATGATCAGATAATTAGGTGATTAGATGATGAATCTCCATGAACGTAAACGACATGCCCCCTCTTCCACATCATCTGATGATCTGATCAACTGATCATCTAATCGCCTTTAGGAAGTTCATCACAAGAGCCTTTCCCATGGCTAAGATGAGCATCGTTTTTTTGAAATCAGATGATCGGACAATTAGATGATTAGATAATGAATCTCGATGAACGTAAACGACATTACCCCTGTTCCGCATCATCTAGTGATCTAATCAACTGATCATCTAATCATCCCCAACAATCTCCTTCGGAAAGTTGATCAGGAACGCCTTTCCAGAGGCTCGGGTCAGGGCGGTGTAAAGCCATCTTGAAAACGAGCGATCCATCATCTCATCGGTGAAGTAGCCCAGAAAAATGAACACTGCAGGCCACTGCCCGCCTTGTGACTTATGGCAGGTTACGGCATAAGCATACTTCACCTGCACCGATTGGAAATAGGGATTCTGAAAAAACTTTTCCTCAGCATCGTTTGCATTGACATCTCCGCTTTTGATCATCTCTTCGCGCAAGGCAAACATTTCCTTGGAAGGAATGGATGCTCCTTCGAATGACAAGCTGTTCAGCATAAGGATGAGATCAAAAGACTCACTTTCCTCATCTGTCATGAACACCTGGCATTCGGCAAAACGAAAAGGCCCGAACTCGGTGACGGCATGCACACGCTCGATGGTGATCATGTCACCATTCGCCAGAAAGTTCTGCCGCTTGCCCGGAAGCTTCCAGAAGTAGTTGTTCTTCACAATCATCAAGCGATCTCCTGCTTCCAACTCTCGTTCTCGAAAAAGAATCCGTTGCCGGATCTGTACATTGAACTCGTTGGCCTGTTTGTTGGAGCGACATACAATGATGGCTTCATTTCCACGATCAGAACCGAAGGCAGACGACAGCTCATCTTCCAGGTCATAAGCATCGAGCGCTACAAGGTCTTCACGTGCCTGTGTTTTGAGCGAAACCGTGTAGTCCTTCTTCCGAATCTGATCCCGAATGCGCGTGGCGTTCTCTAACACCAATGAGTCGGAAGCCTGACGTATTACATCCGTCAACACATGCCCAAACACTGGAACCTGAAACATCTGCTTCATTTTCTTGGGATCAAGCGCAGGACTCAGATCGAGACCTACAGGTGGCAGCTGCGCATCATCCCCAATCAGCATCAATCGACATCGCTCGCCTGAATAGACATACTCCATCAGGTCTTCTAGCAATGAGCGTCTGGTCATGCCTGACTCGTCTTGCCCGTCTCCAATCATCGAGGCCTCATCCACAATGAAAATGGTCTTCTCTGATTTGTTGGGCGCCAGCGTCATGTAGGGTACTCCTCCCGGAGTTTGCTGAATGGTGTAAATCTTTCGGTGGATGGTCGATGCAGGAAATCCGGAGGCTGCTGAAAGCACCTTTGCCGAACGCCCTGTTGGAGCCATCAACACTGTCTTTCGTTGCCTGGAATGAAGCCAGCGAATGAGCCCTCCGCTCAAGGTTGTCTTCCCCGTTCCAGCATATCCCTTGAGCATGAAAACCGACCGACCGCCACCGTGGAACAGAAACCTGTAAATCGCCTCCAACGCCTTCTGTTGGTCTGCGGTAGGCGGAAATTGCAGCTTCTCCGAAACCTCAGCTAAAAACGACTCTGACTCCATCATTCAGACCGCAAAATAGAGTTAATCTTATGCTAACAGATGACGCCCGCTGAGCATGGAAAAAAATGTAGATTTGGCACCTTAGATTCATTATCACAGACATGAAGGAACTACGAGGGCTAATCTTTCCAGGTGTTGTAAGCGTCCTGGGTATTGTTGTACTAATCGCAGCTTTTCAAACTGAACAGAATACAATGGTTATTCTGGGTGTGTTAGCCCTGATCCTTGCCGGGGCCATCGGTGTGGTCATGTCCATTGTCAGCATCGGCAAGCCTATCCGCCTCGGAATCAGCGCAGTACTCATTTTGCTTTCGGCTGGTCTGGCTTACGCAGATTACATCTCTATCCAAGGTCCTTTGGCATTCCAGAAAGAAAAAGACAGACGCTACAAGCATGTCATCCAAAGACTGAAAGACATCAGAACAGTTCAGCTTGCTTACAAGCGTAAGTACCAGAAATACACTGGAGATCTGGACTCTCTCGAGAACTTCATCAAAATGGACTCTCTCGAAGTAATTCGCGCCATTGGTGAGCGTCCTGATACAATGACCAACGAGGAAGCACTGCTTGCTGGTATCATTTCGCGTGATACTGTTTTAGTTCCGGTGATTGACTCCTTGTTCAAGCCTTCCGAAGAAGGTCGTATCCATGCCTTCAACCTTGACTCTCTCAGATTTGTACCTTTCACGGAAGGTGCTGAATTCGAACTCGATGCAGGGTTTGTGGAACGCTCCAGCGTGAAAGTTCCCGTGTTTGTAGCACGAGACTCGAAACCTTTCGACACCAACGACCCTCTTCAGGTCGGATCGATGAATGATCCAAAAACCAATGGAAACTGGGAGTAAAGAGGTCGCCCAGACAGCCTCAACAGCTTCTGAATATTTCGACCTCAACTACGCCAACGAACCGGCTTCCTTTTACTACCTCATTCTTTCGCTTGAGCGATCAAGGGTAAAAGCCTGTTGGTATCACTTTGCAAAGAATTTGATCACAGGTTACGCCACCTATGAGCTGGGCGCAGACCATCCCGAAGAATCGCTTCAAAAACTCCTTGCCACCAAGGCTTTTCTGAAAGCGGAATTCAAGGAAGTGATCGTATTGCTGGAGACACCTTCCTTTTGCCTTGTTCCCAACCTTCTTAAAGACTACAATGCTGAAGAGTTGCTCTCCTTGACCCATCAAGTGAATGACAGCGAGCAAATTCTATCCAGAAACCTAGTTAACCTGAAAGCCAGAGCACTCTTTAGCGCTCAGCCCGAAGTCCTGGATTTGATTGAAAACACGTGGTCTAAGCAGCAAATACTTCCCTTCCAGATTCCACTGATCGAAGAGGCGCTCAACCAGCTGAAACGCAAGGAAAAGAAGCATCGGGTGATCGCTGTGATTCATGAAGAACACCTCAGCATCATGGCCTTCAAGAATGGCCAGCTTGTGCTGACCAATTCTTATTTCCAAAGCGGGAAGGAAGACATCGCCTATTACCTTCTCTACGCTGCTGAGGTTCTGGACATCGATCCTGAAAATGTGCCATTGAGCCTGGGAGGAAACATCCAAAAAAAGGATGAAACCTGGAAGCTGCTTGCCAACTACTGGAAGTCTATTCGTGTGCTGAAAGAGCTGTCTCACCTGAAAATGGGAAAGAAGGTTCAGCAAGCTCCCTCAACGAACTACGCTTTTCTGACCCACGCCTTGCTTTGCGCATCATAAGAGGTAAATACAAGGGAAGGCGCTTTGCCGCTCCCAAGAAGCTTCCTGTTAGGCCAACTACGGACTACGCCAAAGAGGCGCTGTTCAACATTCTGGAGAATCAATACGACTGGAATGAAACGCGTTTCCTTGATCTTTTCACCGGAATAGGTAGCATTTCCCTGGAAGCGGCCAGCCGTGGAGCCCAGCGTGTGACTGCTGTGGACCGACACGGCCCGAACCTTTACTGGATCAGGCAGCAACTTGAACTGATCGGTGAAAAAAACGTGGACCTCGTTCGCAACGATGCGATAGAATTCGTGAAGCGCTCAGAGCTGAACTATGAAATCGTCTTTGCCGATCCTCCTTATGCGTATGATCGATACGATGCGCTGATCGAGGCGATCACAGAAAAGCTTCAACAATCCACTGTTTTCATTCTGGAACACCGGAAGGGTTTGCATTTCTCAGAACATCCGAACTTCGTAGATGAAAAGAACTACGGAGAAGTTGCGTTCAGCTTCTTCGAGAAATGACACTACATGCTGAGAAAAGCCGTGTTTCCAGGCACCTTCGATCCCTTTACCTTGGGTCATGAGTCGATCGTAAGAAAAGCGCTTCCCCTCTTTGATGAAATCATTGTGGCCGTGGGCAAAAACTCCACAAAAAATGCGCTTTACGATATGGAAACGCGCATCGAATGGATCAAGGCAACTTTCAAGGACGCACCAACCGTGTCGGTGGATTCTTACACTGGCTTGACGGTTGATTATTGCAAATCCACGCAGAGCAATTTCATTTTAAGAGGACTGCGCAACCCGCAGGATTTTCAGTACGAAAGCGCGATTGAACAAATGAACCATGCGCTGAGCCCAGATGTGACCTCTGTGTTTTTGGTATGCGAAGCCAGGCTAGCAGCAATAAGTTCCAGCATCGTACGTGAGATTATCAAAAACGGAGGTGATGCTTCTCAGTTCCTTCCAGCAGCGATCAAGATTTCATGAGGATCATTCCAGCGGTCTTTCTGGCACTTTTTAGTGCACACGTTTTTGCAGCTTCCATACAAATTCAGGGCAACGGGATTGAGTACCGTGAAAAGACCCTGAAGGTGATGAAGTATGAAGACCTTTTCACGTTTGAAGCGGAGACCATTGCCGAAACGCGGATTGGTGATGATGGCAACTTTAACATTGAGGTTCCAATCGAAGAAACAACCCTGCTGCTCCTGAAGATTGGCCGCACCAATGCCCATCTGTTTGCAGAGCCTGGAGTGAAATACACGCTCATTCTGCCGCCACCGCCCATCGAAGAACTGTACGATCTGGGGAAGGATCCTTTCATACTGCCGGAAGTATTCGAAACCGGTGGGAATATGAACCGATGGATCACCACTTTGGAACGAGACCTGAATGCTTTTGCCATGGCCAGCTCTATGGCCATCAACGCTTCAAGCAAGCAGGTGGCGCTGGAGCATCTCGAGGATGTAGTCGCGAAATATGAAGATGTGCAAGATCCTTACTTCAGGGAATACCTTCAGTATCGTTCCATCGAGTTCAGAGCGGTACACGGAGGAGCTCGAAGCTCAAGCCTACTTCAGGAGTTTTTGGAATCAGGTGTCAACCATCAGCAGTTAAGCTTTTCCAATGCGCTGCACGCGCTGTTTTCAGAACACCTGGCCATCTACTCTATTCAAAGTTTCAGTGATTCAGCCCGCCTGGCCATCGAAAATGGTTCCTACGCTCTGCTCAATCAGGTCTTGCAGACCAACGCATCACTCAGCAATGACACCTTGCGGGAGCTGGTGATCATTACCGAACTAGCCAAGTTGACCCATGAAAGGAAGTATCCTTTGATGACTACCCTGGAGATCATGAAGGAGGCGCAAAACAGTACTCGGATACCGGAGCATCTCGTCATCCTCGAAAACACGATTGGTCAGCTTACCTACTTGATGGAAGGCACAGAAGCACCAAATTTTTCGTTCCAAAGTGTTGAGGGCGAAAACGTGGACCTCCGCACCTATCGAAACCGCGTAGTTTATGTCCAGTTTTTTGATCGACTGACTCCTGAAGCCCTACGGCAAATGAGTCTGATGAAAGTGCTGAAGAAAGGCTACGGAGAAGATATTGCCATGTTTAGCCTCAGCGTTGGCATGAGTGCGGCAGAGATCAAAAGCCTGAGTTCAAGGTATAAGTTTGGCTGGTTCTTTGGTTCCATCAATGATCCGGCTCTGGTCGCTGAGATTTACCGCCTTCGCTCCTACCCTGCTTATTTCCTGATTGACGAACAAGGCATGTTCATCGCTTCACCCGCACCCATTCCGGGTGCAAGGATCGAGCGAAGGTTTGCTCAACTCTATGAAAAGAAGTATCCAGGAAGAAACAAGCCTTTTAAGCTTCAGCCACCGGAGGTGACGGAAGAAGTTCCTCCCTTCAAAAAATGACCGATCACATCCTGAATGGATCGGTATGCCTGAGGTTTTAAAGCATCGACTAGTTCCAGATCCGCCCAAATCGCCTGCGTGATGTCTTCTTCCAGCTGTGGATGTGGAGTTCGATCAGAGTCACAACGCATTTCATACCATACACTGCGCTTTATGGAAGTGACGCCTCGTTCCTCGTAAAGGTGATAGGTCTCAAAAGGCTCAGAAACGATCGAAAGCCCGCTGATTCCGCATTCCTCTTCCACCTCTCGAACGGCCGTTTCCTCCAGCGTCTCACCCTTCTCTATTTTGCCTTTGGGCAAATCCCAAAACCCTCTTCGGTGAATCATGAGCAAGTGTCCGGTTGGGTTCAACACAAACCCACCAGCTGCGACCACCACAGGCGCAACGGAAAACAATTCTTCCGCTAACGGAAGATCATCGGCAACATTGAAACAGAGGTCTGCTTCAAGCTCTGAACGTGTTAAAACGCGAGCGGCCGACCGCAGCTCATCCAAGGTCTTCACCGGCTCACACGCCTCATTGCCACCTTTTGCCGAAAACCCTGATTTGCTAAAGGTTACAGCGCAATCCTTGATGAAAAACTTATACTTTTGATGCATGAATTACAGCTTCAACTCAGCGCACAAAGTAGCTGAGTTTTTACTTCAGATCAAAGCCATTCTTTTGCGTCCGGATGATCCCTTCAACTGGTCTTCAGGATGGCGCTCTCCTATCTACTGCGACAACCGAAAAACCCTTTCCTACCCACGCATCCGGACGTTCATTCGTCAGGAAATCGTGAAAACGATTGACGAGAACTTCGGGCGCCCTGATTTGATTGCCGGTGTAGCAACTGGCGGCATTCCGCAGGCAGCACTGGTAGCACAAGAGTTCGGCCTACCGCTTGTCTATGTAAGGCCTAAAGCCAAAGACCACGGAACGCAGGGACAGATCGAAGGTGTAGTTGAGTCTGGACAATCCGTTATCGTGATTGAAGATTTGGTGTCTACCGGACGAAGCAGTCTTTCAGCTGTAGATGTGCTCCGCGACAGCGGATGCATTGTTAAAGGCATGGTAGCCATCTTCACCTATGGTTTTGAAGAAGCACGACAGAACTTCCTGGATCACAAGTGCCCGTTGGTAACCCTAACCGACTTTGAATCGCTGCTCGAAAAAGCGATCGAAACCAACTACATCAGTGAAGGCGATCTGGAATCTCTTCACGAATGGAAAAACAATCCTTCCACCTGGAAACAAACAAGCGCTGAATCGTGACCACTTTTGAAAGCGAAGTTTACGCCATTTCTTCTGACGCAGACGGTGTAAAAGACTTCTTATCCAACCTTGAAAATCTTGAGCATCTGCTGCCGCAGGATCGCATTGAGAATGTGAAGCTTAGCAACTCTACAGCGTCTTTTAAGATCAAAGGCCTTGCTGAGATCAACATCGCACTGCAAGAAAGCTCTGCCGAGTTGATCGTTTACAGGAATTCCAGTAAAAAGCCATTTCCCTTTGACTTAAAGGTGAACCTCACTGCTGAGGGAGACAAGACGCAAGCTCAGGTGTTTTTCGAAGCGGATATCAACAGCTTCATGGCGATGATGATGAAAACACCACTCACCAACTTCCTCAATTCACTGGGGAAGAACCTTGATCGTCACTTTCAATAGACAGAATGGAAGCATTGGCGTAGGAGTAAATGACATGCTCCTGCCTAAGCATCAGTTCTCCTTCCCGGCTTACTCCTTCCAGAACGCCTGAGATCTTCTGGCCTGATTGAGTCACCTCACACCACTTTCCTCTTCCAAAAAGGTAGTGTGTGTATTGAGCATGAACCTCCTCAAAGCTCTGCTTCATGGTGTTTTTCAGAGCATTCAAAACTCCGTTCAGTACTACATCCAGATCGTAGATCAATCCAGTTTGCAAGCTGAGGGAAGTTGCGGTCCAGGGGAAATCATCGAACTCTCTTTGGTTCACATTGAGCCCAATACCAATGATGCTTTGCTCGATGGCTTGTCGGGCCACCTGATTTTCGATGAGCAGCCCTGCCACCTTGTGCTGGTCAATCATGATATCATTGGGCCATTTGATAGACGGAGCCAAACCCTGCGCTTTGAGGAAATCACAAACCGCAACTGCGGTAGCCGCTGACACAAAAAACTGCTGTTCCACAGCCACCTGAACTTTCCTGAAAACCGTGCAAAGCAGATTCATCCCCGGATCACTCTGCCAACTTTTGGTTCGCTGCCCGCGACCGCTGCTTTGATAGGAAGCTACCACTGCCGTCCAGTCCGGAATGACACTTTGGCGCAACAGCTCGCTGGTATAGTTGTTGGTTGAGGTGGTTTCCGTCAATCTGATTATTTGACCGCCTGAATTCATATTGTGCAATCTATTGAGCAGCGGGCAAATGACGGAAATTGAATGATTAACTTTGAATATTAATAAGGACAAAGCGCCCTACGTGAGTGTAGCATCAGAACAACTTACTCAGCATGTCATCGATGGCATCCTGGAACGGAAAGGATTAGAGATCACCAAAATGGACATGCGCTCCCTCGGAAATTCAATCTGCGACTTCTTCATCATCTGCCACGGAACGTCAAACCGTCAGGTGGAGGCTATTGCAGAATCGGTTGAGGAGCAAGTGAGGAAACAAACGGGCGAGAAGCCCGTTCATCGAGAAGGCTATGCCAGCGCTGAATGGATCCTTCTTGATTTTGTTGATGTAATCGTACATGTTTTTCAAAAGCCTGTACGGGAACATTATGCACTTGAAGAACTCTGGGCTGATGCAGTCACAGAAGAAATAGTAGAATAAACATTATTGCGGAGAGAGGAAATGAGTGAGGAAAAAGATTTAAAGTCGCCCGGAGGATCAAGAGACTCCAAGGGCAAAAAGAGAAAGCCGGCCCCCAAAAGACAGTTCAACCCTTATTGGATCTACGTAGTTATTGCTGTGATCCTGATATCTCAACTGATGTTCAGCTTCAGTTCCGGGGCTGACAAGGTTTTGTGGGATGACTTGGTGGATAACATGCTTGTGCCAGGGGATGTAAAGCGCATCAACGTGGTCAAGTATGAAAGTATTGCCGAGGTTTACATCAAGGAGGACGCGCTGAAGAAGGAACAGTATGAGAAGGTTCGCAAGAAGACCTTCGGCCAAATCCCTAACCCAGGGCCGCATTACATCTTCCCGATTGGGAACATGGACAAATTTGGTGAGCGACTGGAAGCTGCACAGGAAGGCATCCCTGAGGAGCAGCGCATCAAAGAAGAATACGATCTCCGTCAAAACTGGGGTGGAGAAGCACTGAGCTGGCTCATCCCACTGGCGCTGATGATTGGTCTCTGGATTTTCATCATGCGCAGAATGAGTGGAGGTGGTGGTCCAGGCGCCCAAATCTTCAACATTGGCAAGTCCAAGGCAGTCCTGTTCGACAAGAACACATCTGTGAAGGTTTCCTTCCAGGATGTAGCTGGCCTAGAAGAAGCCAAGGAAGAAATTCAGGAAGTGGTAGACTTCCTCAAAAACCCTGATCGGTATACGGCACTAGGAGCTCACATTCCAAAAGGAGTGCTGCTCGTAGGCCCTCCGGGAACAGGTAAGACACTTCTTGCCAAAGCGGTGGCGGGAGAGGCTCAAGTTCCTTTCTTTTCACTTTCCGGTTCTGACTTCGTGGAAATGTTTGTGGGCGTTGGAGCTTCCAGAGTTCGAGACCTCTTCAAGCAAGCAAAAGAGAAAGCACCTTCCATCATCTTCATCGATGAAATTGATGCAATCGGCCGAGCAAGGGGTAAAAGCATTCAACAAGGAGCCAACGATGAGCGAGAAAACACATTGAACCAGCTTCTGACAGAAATGGACGGTTTTGGAACCAACAGCGGTGTGATCCTTATGGGAGCTACTAACCGTGCAGACGTTCTCGATCGCGCCCTTCTTCGCCCTGGTAGATTTGATCGTCAGATCTACGTAGACATGCCAGACCTGAACGAGCGTAAGGAGATCTTTAAGGTGCACCTAAAGCCATTGAAGCTGGACGATAAGGTGGACATCGAATTCCTGGCCAAGCAGACTCCTGGATTTTCTGGAGCAGACATTGCCAACATCTGTAACGAGGCAGCTCTGATCGCTGCCCGAAGAAATAAGAAGCAGGTTGAGAAGCAGGATTTTATTGATGCCGTAGATAGAGTAGTAGCAGGTTTAGAGAAGAAGAGCCGCATCATTACTCCCAAGGAAAAGAGAGCCATTGCCTATCACGAAGCTGGTCATGCTGCAGTAAGCTGGTTGGTTGAACATGCTTCGCCTTTGGTGAAGGTGACCATTGTGCCACGAGGTCGTTCGTTGGGTGCTGCATGGTACCTTCCTGAAGAACGTCAGTTGACAACCAAAAACCAGATTCTGGATGAAATGTGTGCTGCGCTAGGCGGCCGTGCTTCAGAGGAAATCGTATTCGATGAAGTATCGACAGGAGCCCTTAGTGATCTCGAAAAGATTACCAAGCAAGCTTACGCGATGGTCTCCGTTTATGGCCTGAACGACAGTGTTGGAAACATCAGCTTCTACGACAGCAGCGGACAGAGTGACTACAGTTTCCAGCGTCCATACAGCGAGAAGACTGCCGAGCTTATTGACGCGGAAGTCAAGAAGATTGTAGACGATGCTTACGAGCGTACAAAGAAGATTTTGCGAGACAACAGAGCCAAGCTGGATCAGCTAGCTGAGTTGTTGTTGGAGAAAGAGGTTATTTTTAAGGAAGATATGGAACGCATCTTCGGAAAGCGTCCATTCAAGAAAGATGAGGAACCTCTGATCCACGATGGTGATGGAAAAAAAGCACCAGGAGCAACAACAAATGGTGTTGGATCATCCCCAAAGGTTGAGCCTGTAAAAGACTCTGAACCTACCAGTGCAGAGGAGCCTACAGGCAAAACTGACACTAATGAACCAACCACCTGACGACTGGGTCATCGTTTTCCGCTCTACCTCCGAATTCGAAGTAGATGTTGTGAAGGCCATGCTTGCTGACAGCGGCATCAACGCTGAAATGATCAATTCTCACGACCACACCTTTGAAGGCTCCAACCTTACAAAGGAGATTGGCCTGTACGTTCATAAAAACGACCTTGAAAGTGCTCAGAAGGTCATAAAAGCAGCAGACGTTGAGTGAATTGTGGAAGAGGATCCTGTCCTCCATCGTATTTGTGGCCCTGATTCTTGGGCCACTTTTCATTGATGCCCTTGTAGCCTTTGTCGTTTACGGATTGCTTGGCTTTCTCACCTACCTGGAATTTGGTCGATTGGTAAAGAAAGGAGAGCACGGCATTAAACCAGGCTGGGTCACGGGAGCATGGATCTATACACTGGTTGCCGTAGCACTGTTGGGAATCGTTGTTGGACTGAAAACCAACGTGCACTGGATCGTTACCCTGGCGATGGGAGGACTCATGCTAGGCATGGCGCGAGAAGTATTCAGAACTCCTTTTCAACCCCTCAACATCGCAGCCGAACTGTTCGGAGCCATTTACTGTGCTGCCGGATTCTGGGGTATGACTTACTTCTTTGCTATCCGTCAGGATCTGAATACGCTCTGGCTGCCGATATCGGCATTCTTGCTGATCTGGGTGAATGACAGCGCAGCATACCTGTTCGGAAGAAAAATCGGTAAAACACCCTTGATTCCTAAGGTATCACCCAAGAAAACGATCGAAGGAAGTGTGGCCGGACTGCTCACTGCGCTTTTGGCAGGAGCTGGGTTGAGCTTTATTCCAAACATGCCTCCCTTACCTGTGATGTTGGGAATGGCGCTTGTCAGCGTGGTATTTGGTAGCATAGGTGACCTCTTTGAAAGTATCCTTAAGCGCTCAGTTGGCGTAAAGGATTCTGGGACATTCCTTCCTGGCCACGGAGGCTTTTTAGACCGTTTTGATGCAATGTTGATGGCTGTTCCAGCACTCATTGTTTACTTTGAGTTCGTTCTCCCAAAACACTAACATGAAGTTCCACAAAGAAGGACGAGCGTCCATCATCATAGCAGCACTGGTTTGCATTCTCATTGTTGTTGTTACCAATTACTTTTTTGGAGACATGCCGAAAGTCATGGGTCTTGCGCTTGCCGTAAGCATGGCGATCATGTTGCTGATACTACAGTTTTTCCGCTCACCCAGAAGACGAATGCTCACCATGAATGGAAGCATTATAGCTCCGGCTGATGGAAAGGTGGTGGTGATCGAAGAAACTCATGACGAAGAATACTTCAAAGGCCCGGTAACCCAGGTTTCCATCTTCATGTCACCACTTAATGTACACATCAACTGGTATCCGATTTCCGGTAAGGTGGTCTATTCAAAGTATCACCCTGGGAAGTACCTCGTAGCATGGCACCCTAAGTCTTCCACAGACAATGAACGCCACTCGGTGGTCATCCAAAACGAAGAATATGGTGAGATTCTGGTAAAGCAAATTGCGGGAGCTCTGGCGCGCAGGATTGTCAACTATTCCAAAGAAGGAGATGCGGCCGTTCAATCCAAAGAGATGGGATTCATCAAATTTGGAAGCCGCGTGGATTTATTGTTCCCGACTGACGCCAATATCGAGGTGAAGTTGGAGGAAAAGCCCGTAGGTGGGCAAACCATCATCGCACATCTAAAGAAGAAGGCCTCGTAGCTCGTCCAACCTCTGGATAGAGGGCAAATCGTGTTTCTCCTTGTCGCAGTTGTAGTGAATAGCACTCCATCCTGCGTTGATGGCACCTTTGACATCGATATCCAAATGATCTCCAATCATCAGCGACTCTTCAGGCTTTGCCCCTGACACAAGCTGTGCTACTTCGTAGATTCTTGGCTGAGGTTTTCTGGAACTAGCCCGCTCAGAAGTGATCACCTGATCGAAATACGCGGCAAGTCCGGTCACCTCGAGCTTCGTAGTCTGCGCCTCCTGGAAACCATTGGTCAGAATGTGCAGCTTATACTCACCATGCAGTGCTTTCACAATATCCAACGCTCCCTCGACCAATCGCGTTTTTCGAGGGCATACTTCCATGTAAGTCTTAGCTGTAAGATTGACCAAACGATTATCATCTACGCCAATGTCTACCAGCGCTCGCTTGAATCGTTCCTTTCGAAGACGTCCCTTGGTCACCTTTTCAGCACGGTAGAGCTCCCACATATGATCGTTGTGCATCAAATAGCGCTCAATGAAGTATTGCGAATCACCTTGACCCGGCCTGCTTAACTCGAGCTGGTGGTAAACATCGTTTAAAGCTTCACGGGAATTGGCTTCAAAGTCCCAGAGCGTTCGATCCAGGTCGAAAAAAATATGTCGGATGTTCTCTCTCAAAAAATAGGACCTATAAAGGCAGATATGGAGGTGAGTGTAAACGACCAAAAAACAATGGCCGCTAAGAAAATGGGAACGGTTCGCTTGTCTCCCCGATAGTATTTAGCCGCGATGAGGCAGCCCAGAGGAATGCTAATCACAGATGGACTGATGATGGCCAGCCCAATGATTCCGTAGCGATTCTTGACGTTGATGATCGTCCGGTTTCGCTTGCTAAAGACTTTCTTCTTCTTGTCCTTTTTCTGAAAGGTAATTGTGATCCAATCGAAAATGTAGGAACCGGCATAGAAGAAAACCAGCACACCAATGGTTCCACCTACAATCGTGATCCCAATGGTTTCCAGGTAAGTGTAGCCACTGAAATAAACCGTGGATGGTGCAAATAAGAACTTCACCGAACTGAAGAGGACGAGTCCGATGACTTTGATTAATTCCGTCATGCTCAGTGCTGCATTTTCGTACCAAACGCCAGATCACCCGCATCCCCCAAACCTGGAACGATGTACTTCTTGTCATTCAGCTTGGGGTCAATTGTTCCAATCCAAAGATCGAAGCCTGTAGGAGCCTCATTCTTAAGATACTCTACTCCTTCTTCGCTGCCGATCACTGCCACGCAGTGAACTTCCTTGGGAGTTCCAAGGTCTCGAAGAGCCGTCCAGGCATTCAAAAACGAGCGACCGGTGGCAAGCATCGGATCATTCAAAATCAGGACTTTGCCCTCCAAGCTTGGGCACGCCACATATTCTACCTCAATGCTGAAAGAGCCATCCTCCTCATGCTTGCGATACGCGGAAATGAATCCGTTTTCAGCATGTGGGAACGTGTCCAGTATTCCCTCATGCAAGGGCAGGCCGGCACGGAGAATTGTCACGCTCACCACCTCGTCTGTGAGCACTTTTTGGTGGCAGTCGCTCAACGGAGTTTTGATGATTTGTGATTGGTAGTTCAAATGCTTGCTGATCTCCCATCCAATGGCTCTGCCAATGCGCTGGGTGTTCATTCTGAACAGCTCGCGATTGGTTTGCACGTCTACATTCCGCAGATCGTGGATGTATTGGTGGATCATGCTACTGGAAAGGGAAAGGTTGTGAACCTTACTCATAGAAACCGATTCAAAGGCCAGGGAATTCTAGACCATTCAGACTGCAAATATAGCTGCTCCACACCGCCAAAGCTTTGATAGAAGAATGCAAGATTTTCATCATTGCTACCTTCAAAATCAAGCACGGAGGCATTGCCAGCATAGTGTTCAATGATTTCACCAAAAATCGCGTGCATCACGCCTGACTTTCTTCCCTCAGAACTGGCCACACTCAAGAGGTTGAGGAGTCTTCCGTTGGTAGTAAGCAAAAGAACTCCGCCCCATAGGTTTCCCTCCGGGCCTCGGCCAATCCAGATTTCAGCTTCCTTCCTTTTCAGAAAAGCTTGGAAGAGCGCGCTCATCCGGTCATAGTAATCATCATTCAAAGCCTTTACATGCCTTCCTTTCACCTCCTTGAACAGAGTGATGATCTCTTCCTGGCCGGAAGTGATTCGTGAAATAATTCCTTCAGATTTCTGAAACCGCTTGATGTTCGACTTTGCATTGCGATTGAAGGCTTTCACCAGAACAGAAACATCGGTCGACAGATCCAATTCAATGTTCCGATGCTGGAGTGTGTCGTTAAGCCATGAAACGGGTATTTGACTGTGATGCTTTACCCTACCAGCTGAAAACCTGGATTCCAGGATTTGCCTTGCCTCATTAAATAAACTCTGATCCCAGGCATGCATGATGGGGCCGAGCTGCTGAATCAGCAATGGTTGAAACACCCGCTTGACTGGAAAGATCTTGTAAGGAATCGGCCATACAAACGAATAATCATCGACCACCAAAGCACACCAGTCTGAAGCAGCGGCATCGAGGTAATACGTAAGATAGTAATGTCTGAAACCAGGGTTTGAGAGAACAGCCTTGTTCCAACGATCGTCATCAATTTGTGCTCTGTCCAGTAGCTTCATCTGGCAGACAATAGCGCTTTCAACGCTGGCATCGAAACCAACTTTGTTCCATACCCGGTCAGAGCTTCGAGGTGCCAGACAGTAGACATTTTGCCCCCAACTTCCTTTACTCGTTCCCACATGTTTAAAGCGGCCTCAACGATCTCCTCGTGTGAATTGGCCTCTCTCATGGACGCCATGTCCATGAAAGCAAAAGGATGTATCGTTAAGTTGCTGACTTCATCGCGCACAAGGTTGTAGAACCTGTAAGGACGCGAAATACCTGCCCTGAAACCATTGGCCTCGGGGAACCCCATGCTGTATTCATCTGTTATACCCGCTTCTTCCAGCTTTACGAACGTGGAAGGCCATTGAAAGCGGATATAGTGTTGGCGGCTTCGCCTCAGTCCGTGCGTGGTTGTTTTGCGCAGACGGGTGACTTCTTTTTGCAAACGAGCTTCATCCGTAGAACTGTAGTAAGAAGGGTGAACGCCTACAGAGGCTTCCTGCTCCAGGCTCAAGGCCAGCTCCTGAAAGCCTGCATGGTAAGAAGGTCCGTTGATATCGTAAGCGCTGTTCTCCCCTACCTGGAGAAAGAACACCGGATCATTCTGCAGACCGGTGGTCATTTCCATCAGGCGACCATAAATATCCAACGGATCGCGCTCCGTGTCCATGAGTGTCCTGTAACGCCTGTTTGCTCCCTGAAGGTCGAACCGAGAAATCTGCTTACCAAAACCTAGCGCTGACCGCAGCCAGCCCTTATGCTTGAATGCAAAAGCTTGATCAATATCGAAGGTTACTTCCAATTCAGGGGTCGAACTCCACTCAATTCCCAAATGCCTGGCCAACAGCTTTGCATAGTGTTCCACCAGAGGTACATCAAGGAAATTATGCTTTGCAGCATAGGACTCTCGCGCAGGATAGCGGCCGTGTTCATCTGTTCTATGGGGAAGATACTCCTCGTAGCGACTGACGATGTAAAAGGATGCTGCCAGAGGGTCAAAACCAAGCTCGGTGTCGTTGGCAAACAAAAGAGGAATATCGCCCTGCCGAAGAGAAAATTCCTGATCACTAATGCGTTTCTCGAACAATAACTTGGCAGGCTTGATATGCAAGTCACAGTCCAGGCTTTGATGCGAGTAGTTCAATTTCAGATCGCTAGCTGAAGTAAACTCTTCCGGGTTCTTGGTAAACGCTATCTCCAAGCCCATCAGATCTCTGAAAAGAAGGTGCGAAACATACCGCAATCGGGAAGTGATCACGGTGGAATGTATGAGCAAGCGAGGCATCAGATTAACTTATCGTCTGCGAAGCTGAAATATTTTTCCCCGGCAACAATCAAATGGTCCAGGACATTAATATCCAAAAGCTTACCCGCTTCTTTCAAGTTGGCCGTAAGCCAAACATCGGCCTTGCTTGGATTGGGGTTTCCTGAGGGATGATTGTGCGCAGCTATGATTCCCGAGGCGAGCCTTTCAAGAGCTGCTTTAAAAATCAATTTAGCATCGGCCACGGTTCCAGACACTCCTCCCTGACTGATCCTAACCACATCGATGACGGTGTTATTTCTATGCAAGAGAATAACGTAGAAGCGTTCGTGATCCAGGTCTGCCAGAAGAGGGTAAACCACTTCATAGGCGTCTCCACTGCCGGTGATCTTAGGTTTTTCTATGCTTTGTTGCAGCCTTCTTCGCCTGCCGAGCTCCAGAGCCGCGGCTATGGTAATCGCCTTGGCTTCCCCTATACCTTTAAACTTTTTCAGATCATTTAAGCTCAGCGTTCCCAACTGGTTCAGATCATTCTTCACAGACCTTAGAATCTGCTTCGCCACATCGATGGCACTTTCTTCAGCAGTACCCGAACCAATCAAAATACCGATCAGCTCTGCATCACTGAGGGAGCCGCGGCCGTGCTTCCTCATCTTCTCCCTTGGTCTGTCATCCTCGGCCCACGACTTGATCGAAAAGTACCGGGCTTCTTTCTTTTGCTTCTCAGGCATTGGGCCAAAATAAAAAAGGCTCCCCAGATGGAGAGCCTTTTCCCTTGTTCTTTCAAGAAGCGATCCTACAAAGAAGCAATGTGCTTGGCCAAACCTGATTTCAGGTTAGCTGCCTTGTTCTTGTGGATAACATTGTTCTTGGCCAATCGATCAATCATCGATACCACGCTCGGAAGTTGCTTTTCAGCTTCCTTCTTATCGGTGGTAGCTCTAAGCGCTCTCAAAGCATTTCGAGTAGTCTTGTGGTAGTAACGATTTCTCAATCTGCGAGTCTCGTTCTGCCTAATCCTCTTAAGTGCCGACTTATGATTTGCCATACTTTCTTCTTAGCAGCCCGTAGGGGAATCGAACCCC
>DIYJ01000020.1:55062-470898 GCA_002428995.1 Flavobacteriales bacterium UBA6057
TAGGGGAATCGAACCCCTGTTTCAAGAATGAAAATCTTGCGTCCTAACCCCTAGACGAACGGGCCATATTTTTCAAAAAGGACTGCAAATGTAATGATATACCGAATCCACACAATAGTGTGGAATAAAAAAATCAGAACTCTGTATTATCAAGTTCGGCTTGAAAGCGAAATCCAAGCCTCTTACCCGTCTTCAGGGATTGATATTGAGCCAATTGTGTCAAATCAGATACGGTCACTTCCTTCACATGATTGTAAGGCGGAGTATACAGGTCAAAATCAATGGCATAGAGCAGGCAAGACTCCAGGACTGCCCGAATTCCTTCGCGGTCCAGTGTAGCATTGGCGAAGTCATTGTAAAGAAACCCGAGCTGACGCTTGCCTTCCACGAAGAAATGCCGCTCATGGTTCACAAAGATTCGAGCTACCAGATAGCCACTGTCATTCATCCGATGATAGCGGTAGGAGTCGGCCAGAAAGTTGTAGACATTGATCACTCCTACGTATCCGTTTTTGGGATCTTTTTTGACGTAGGGATTCTTGTAAATCATGTGATCATGGGGAAAGGTGAACACATTCGTATGCATGTGAAACACCAGCAAGTCGCTGCCAAAATAGAGCTCAGCAGCGCCCGAGGCTGGATTCTTCAGCGCAATCTCGATACGTTGATCCTTGTCTTCGGTGAACTTCTTCAATTCTCCTTCCAACTCAGCCAACACACTCTTGAACTCTTCAAAGGTGTGCTTGATCACGCTGAACACATCCTGCTTCATGCAGGCTTTATCCAGAATCGAATTCTGGATCATTTCCATGTTTGATTTGTCTGCCATTAATATGCCTTTGCAAAAACCACGCGTTGCTTCGATGGCTTTCCGGTGAGAATACACTTTCCTTCCTCTGCCTGGGCATCCAAAGGAATGCAACGAATGGTTGCCTTTGTTTCTTCCTTGATGCGATCCTCTGTTTCGGGAGTTCCGTCCCAATGCGCCAACACAAAGCCCCCATCTTCCTTCAGCACTGCCTTAAACTCGTCATAGGTATCGACCGAGCGGGTATTCGACTCCTTGAATTGTTTCGCCTTTTGGAAGATGTTGTTTTGAATATCATCCAGCAACTCTACCACGCGAGCTTCTACGTTCTCGAAGGTCACCAACTCTTTCGCCAGCGTATCTCTTCGAGCAACCTCTACGGTGCCATTTTCAAGGTCCTTTGGCCCAATTGCCAAACGCACTGGAACGCCCTTCATCTCATACTCTGCGAACTTGAATCCTGGCTTATGGGTATCGCGATCATCAAACTTGACACTGAAACCTCGGTCCTGCAGCGCTTTCTTAATCTCGTTAGCACGCTCACTCACACGCTGAAAATCCTCTTCGCTTTTGTAAATAGGAACAATGACGACATGAATCGGGGCCAACTTTGGAGGCAACACCAAGCCGAGGTCATCGGAATGGGCCATGATCAGCGCACCGATCAAGCGTGTTGAAACACCCCAACTGGTAGCCCAGACATGTTCAAGTCCTCCTTCTTTCGTAGCATACTTCACATCAAAAGCCTTCGCGAAGTTCTGTCCCAGGAAGTGACTCGTGCCAGCTTGTAACGCCTTACCATCTTGCATGAGAGCTTCAATGCAATAGGTATCCAACGCACCTGCAAAACGCTCACTTTCT
This sequence comes from Flavobacteriales bacterium UBA6057, assembly GCA_002428995.1. Lineage (GTDB taxonomy): Bacteria > Bacteroidota > Bacteroidia > Flavobacteriales_G > Salibacteraceae > UBA6057. Next base: position 56,732 of record DIYJ01000020.1, read on the forward strand.
GTCTTCACTCCTTTGATGACAGGCACTGCCATGAAATTCTCAGCGAAGTCCGCATACACACCGAGCATTTGTTCTGTTTCAGCAATGGCTTCCTTTTCGGTGGCATGAGCGGTATGCCCTTCCTGCCACAAAAATTCAGCTGTTCTCAAAAAGAGTCGGGTTCTCATTTCCCAGCGCACAACATTGGCCCACTGATTCACAAGAATGGGAAGATCACGGTATGATTGAATCCAGTTTTTGTAGGTATTCCAAATGATGGTTTCAGATGTAGGTCTTACTATCAGTTCTTCTTCCAGCTTAGCCTTCGGGTCCACTTCCACTCCTTTGCCATCGTCAGCAGTTTTCAGACGATAGTGAGTCACCACCGCACATTCCTTGGCAAAACCTTCCACGTGACTGGCTTCCTTGCTGAAGTAGGATTTGGGTATGAAAACCGGGAAGTATGCATTGACGTGCCCGGTATCCTTGAACATTTTATCCAATGCCGCCTGCATCTTCTCCCAGATAGAATACCCATAGGGCTTCACCACCATACAACCTCTTACATCACTGTTTTCAGCCAGGTCTGCTTTGACCACTAGTTCGTTGTACCACTGAGAATAGTTATCCTCTCGTTTTGTCAGTTTCGCCATCTTATTCGTTCACAAAAAATTGGTCGCTAAAAGTAGTGGGATGCTCGCGATAAGAAAGCAAAAAGGATTAGGAGATTCGACTCACGCACAAGCATTGTAGGAAACGCAGCGCAGCTTGGTGCTGATCGAGGCATTTGTTAACGGAGCTTGCCTGGCAAACATTGATGACACAGCTCCGTTAAACTCATTGGTTCTTTTTGTGCTAAAGTCTGTTTAAGGCTAAGGTCATTCGGTCGTCCCTAAACAAGACAGGCTGAATGAATGCCACTCTGCATTTGTTAAAGCCGAATGATTCTTGCGCTATTCATCAGAACTTTATGAACAAAGCATGAGTGTACGCAAGTAGCTATTACTTCTAAATAGCATCAGCTTAACAGACTTTGGTACGATATTCGTGTAACAGAAGAAAATCTTTGATTATGAAAACTCAAAAACGCCTTCCGATCCTTTTGTTAGTGGCGATTTCAGTCGCCAGCTGTTCTAATCAGAGATACGTAACGAATGAATCTGATGACATCTATTACTCTTCGAAGGATCGTATTCAAGAAACTCAAAATGAATTTGCTTCAGTAAACGAGGTAAGCGGAGAAAGCTACAAGGCTCAAGACGAAGTAACCAATGAATACTTCAGCGTTGGCAGTGCTTCCAACAGCTCGGATGTGAATCCCAATGCGGCTAATGCTTATCAGCCCGCTACCGAGTTCAATACTGCAAATTCTGATGTAGCTCCCATGACACAGCCAGCTCAGGAGGGTACAGTTGTCAACAACTTCTATGGGAACACAGAATATTACGAAGGCGGAGCTTTTGACGACTCTTATGCTGCTCGTTTAAGGCGTTTCAACGGAAACAACATCAATGCAAACTTTGGCTATTACGATCCATTCTTCGTGGATCCTTTCTGGAACTTTGGCTGGGGCGGAGCTCCGGCTGCAGGATGGTCCGTAGGATGGAATAGCTGGAACGGATGGAATGTTGGATTCGGCACTGGCTGGGGTTGGAATCAACCATGGGGCTGGGGCGGTGGCTGGAACCGACCGGGTTGGAACAGGCCTTGGGGCTGGAATCGTCCTTGGGGTTGGAACAATGGTTTCTGCTATGACCCATGGGGTTTCCCGGTATACGGAGGAGGCTGGGGATGGAATTCACCTTATCAGGCCGGCTATTGGAATGGCTATAATGATGGCTTCTTGACCGGAGCGATCGTAAACAGCAATACAAGTCCTCGCGGTCGCTACTACGGCCCCAACAGCGCAACCACAAACCGTGGTTTTGCCGGCCGAGGCCAAGGAAGATCAAATACTGTTTCTTCCACAGCTGCTGGAAAAGAAACCAGAGTGGCAGGGACTACAAGTCGTGTGTTATCAGCAGATACTGAGCGTAAAAGTTCTAAAATGAATTCATCCCGTGTTGCATCGACCAGCGGTTCAACCGCTACTCAAAGGGCGAATACTAAAGCTACTTCGGCAACAAGAGAGACCAGTGGTTCAAGGGTATTCCAGACAAAGAGCGATAAGATGTTGGCAGATAACCGCAATCCGAAAAGCGCTGATGCCTCGTCAAAATACGGAACGAAATCGACAAGACAGAATTATCAGTCAGCTCGAGCAACGAAGTATCAGTCGTCCAATTTGGCAAGAGCCAGAAAGGAGTCTATGAGACAGCCTGCCACTACCAGACCAACTCAGGCGCGCACGAACAATACACGCAGTAGTTCAACAAGTGGTCGAGTAACGAGCGATCAAGTGAGAAGACCCTCTGGCAACACAAGCACCAGACCTTCACAGGTTCAAACGCCAAGGAGCAATAATGGAAGAACAACCACTTCACCTTCCAGAGCGACTCAGCCAAGAACGAATCCTTCGCGGGCGACTCAGCCGAGAACCAATCAGCCTCGAGCGAATCAACCAAGAACGACTACGCAACCGAGGCAAAACACACCGCGTACGCGCACGAACACAACAAGAGGAAACACGAATTCATCGTACTATAGGCCTTCCAGCAATCAGCGTCCGACAAATGTTCGCTCAAATACGAACACCAATCGGACCTCACCAACAAGGCAACGGGTGACAACTACTCCTCGAAGAAATACAACGACAAGTCCGAGCCGAACCTCTCCTTCGCGAAATGTTCGCTCTACTTCACCTTCGCGGTCACGTAGCAGCAGTCCTTCAATGCGTGCTCCCAGATCTTCAGGATCGCCCTCTATGCGCTCAAGTGGCTCTGGATCCAGTCGTTCCTCAGGAGGTTCAAGGCCTTCAATGAAAAGGAGATAGAAATGACCTTTAGAACAACCATCGCAGTCCTCGGAATCCTTGCCTGGGTGAATAGCTCGTGGAGTCAATCGGCCCAGGAAGGTCTCCTCTTCTCACAGGATGACATTGTGGGAACAGCTCGCTACAACGCCATGGGAGGAGCATTTTCAGCTCTTGGAGGTGACTGGTCAGCCGTTACCCAAAACCCTGCGGGGATGGGCGTTTACAGGACTTCTGAATTTTCGATCTCGCCTGCGCTTCACGTGAACATGACAGAGAGTGACTACAATGGGAATAGCCAGTTGGATGGAAAATCAAATTTCAATTTTGGCAACTTGTCCATCGTTGGTGTTCAGCCTGTTCGCGAAAGAGGCCGATGGAGATCAACAGCCATTGGAGCAGGATTATCGAGAATGGCCAGTTATCATAAAGAGTATTCGGCCAGCGCAAATGACGTGAACACTTCGATGCTCAACGATTTCACCAATGTGCTGAATGAAAGCGGCTTCTCGTGGCAGGAACTGGACAATGGAGAGATTTTTCCTTTCGATGTTCAACTTGCATGGCTCAATTTCCTCATTGATACATTACCTGGAGGAAATGGGTTCAAAGACACGTTGGGGAACACGTCTACAAATCAAACCTTCAACTACGAGGCAAGAGGAGCTAAGAGAGAGACCTTTTTTACTGCGGGAGCAAACTATGATGACAAGCTCTACCTTGGAGTAGGCCTGGACATCTCGCGCATCGTATATGAGCGGGAAACCCGTTTCAGTGAATTTGTGCCAACCCCGGAAAGTCTTTTCGAGTTGAAGGAGTATTCCTTCCTCAGCAATGACACTTATGATGGCCGTGGCTTTGCAATCAATGCAGGAGTCATCTATCGTCCCATTGATCAATTGCGCATTAGCCTAGCAGGGCGAACACCTACGTGGTATAGTTTCGATTACGTCTTCACCACTTCAATGAATGCGTCCTACGAGATTGGTGACGTATTTGAGAGTCTTTCACCTGAGGGCACTTTCAACTTCCGCTTAAGAACACCGTGGAAAACAAATTTGGGTCTGGCGTATGTGATCGGAAAGCATGGCTTGATTTCGGCTGAAGCAGAATACATGGATCACACTTCCGCGCGATACAGCAATGCTGCTGGTGAGACGGCAGGACAAGCGTTTCTGAATCAATTGAACGATGAGCTTTCCACAGGATTAAGACCCGTCATCAACTATCGCTTTGGAGGGGAGTACCGCATTACTCAATTCTATTCTGCGCGCGTTGGTTTTGCCCACTTCGCCAATCCTTACGACAGTAGCATCGACAATGACGGATCCTTCCAGGTTTATTCGCTTGGCGCAGGCTTCCGCGATGAGATTTACTCTGTTGATGTCGCTTACCAGCTAAGAGCGAGTACCGACAGAGTTTATGTCTATGATCCAGCCATTGCTGAACCATTGGACGTAACTGCTACAGATCACCGAATTACACTCACATTGGGACTGCGTTTCTAATGCGTGATGACCAGCGACTCCTGTAACCGAGTTCCGTCCTTCGCCAAGATTTGCACGACATAGCTACCTGATTTCCAGCCGAGGGTACTGACCTCCAACCTTGATTGAGAGAGACTACCCTTAAACATGGACCTCCCGGCTGAATCTAATATCACAACTTCTGCAGCCTGGTTTTGTCCCCATGCCACCGTTACACGATCGTGCGCTGGATTGGGATAGATCTTAATGAGATCATCTTTCTGCTTGCTGGTTAAACCGAGTACATCATTATTGATCCTTCCCAGTACATACTGGCCTGGTTTAAAGTCTGAGATCTCCATTCTGCCAAAACCATCTGAAGAACTTCCCATTACATTCTTCTCGTAGTCAGGGTATTCATCCCAATCGTCTCCATCACCTTGCCTGTAGAGCAAAATCAAGCTATCCTCTGTTCCGCTAGCAATGCCGATGTCTAAATAACCGGTTGTTCCTCCTGCAACGCGTCCATCATAGACCAAAGTGGTTTTCATCGTCACATCCTCAAGGTTGATTCCGGTGACATTCCAGTAGCGATAATCAGAGAGTTGATACGGTTGATCGAGCGCGAGCAGTGAAGGAGGATAAGACCAAACATGATCAATCCTTAAAAGTGCGCTGTCTGTTTCTACAGAGGTCACCTCAAACTGAGTCAGAAAAGCGTTGGTGAGGTTCTGAGCATTCTGTGGCCCCGTCAACATCACTTGTTCCGAAGTTTGAGCCATGGCGAGCTCATTCTGTTCATAGAGCACCACTAATGCAGGCTCAAACGGCACCGTATCCATCAACACAGCATATTCACCTGCAAGACTAGCCTGGCCTTTCTGGCGCTCGAATCCGGCACCGTAGATGGTGTAATAAACCGGAATGTTCGAGTGTAAACTGTTGGTACCTTTTGTTTTCTGCTGCACAAACATGCTCACCTCATAACCGGCATCAATGGATTCACTTTCGAAGCGATTGAGCACTACTACCGAATATCCTGGATTAAAGATCCAGTCATCAAAAAAGTCGGTCATGTTTGTTCCGGTGTATTGAGTCAGGTAATCCCTGAAGTCTTCCGAGCTCACAGCTGAAAAAGCGTACTCGTTGAGGAAAGTGGTGACTGCATCAAAGAACACCTCGTCCCCGAGGTATCCTCGAAGGTTGTGGGCAACCAGTGCTCCTTTTTTATAGACATGATCCCCATAAACATACTCGTGTGGCTGACCTGAAACGGGGCGATACTGCTCTTCCAGATGATGGCCAAACTGCAACATGTAGCGCAAATCCTCGAGCATGGCTCGTTCGTATGCGTCACGGCCATAAAGCTGTTCTTCAACCAAAAACTCAGAAAAGGAGGCCCAACCTTCGTTGATCCACATATCCTCATCGGTTTCGCAAGTGACGAGGTCGCCCCACCACATGTGCGCCAGCTCATGCGCCATCAAGCTCTCTTGACTCAGCTGACCATTGGCTGCATAAATGGGATAGGTAATGTTGGTCACGTGCTCCATGGCACCCGACCCAAAGGGCACCAAACTGTAACCGACCTTATTCCAGGAGTAATCTCCATATGAGTCTTCGAAGGTGGTGATAGCATCGTCAAGATTCTGGAAGCTGGCCCTCAGATTAGCTGTATCCTGAGCCCGGGCATGAAGCATCACGGGAAAGTTGCTCGAATTGCCACTGTGCGTCCATTCCAGAACTTCATACTTGGCTACAGCAACACAAGCAAGGTAGGAAGACGCAGGTTGGTCGAGCCGCCAGTGAAAAGTTGAAGTTCCACCGGCCGCATCCACTCCGGTCAGTTCACCGTTGCATGCCGCTCGGAAGCCTTCGTTTACAGTGATATGAAAATCATAAGTAGAGCGTTCAATGAAGTTGTCGAAGCAAGGGAACCATACGCGCCCATAGCTATGAGGGTCGGCAGCAAAACCTACTCCCAGGTTCCAGGCGAAGTCACCCTGAAAGTAGAACCCACCCCACCCAGAAGCGTCTTGTAAAGGAGTACCACCGTAATAGACTTTCAGTGAAAAGGTATCTGCAACCGACAACGACATGCCAAGGTCCACTGACAGCTTTGCTCCGCTGTGCGCATAAGAAGCCTGACTATTGTTCACGAGTACAGAATCTACCGCAAGTCCTTCCAGATCCATTCGAATAGAACTGACCCCGTTTTGAAGTGCTTCAATGCTCAATCTTGAGTAACCACCAATCTGCTGGTTGGAAGCATTTGTAAAGTCAAGATGAATACTGGTATTGAGGATATCGAACGTATCACTTCTCAAATCATCCGGTTGGGAACCCCTGAACAGCGGGGCGCCATGAGCCCTGGAACAATAGATTCCTGCAGACTGCGCAAAGACCGAAACTGAGCTGATCAGAAACAAAAAAACAAGTAGATGCTTCATGTACACGAGACAAAAAAATAAAGGTATGGTAAGTTCAAAAACAGATGTGCGTCTAAGACCATTCATCAACAAAATGACGCGATAGGTCGAAAATGTTTGAAATCCTATAGACACCTACTTACCATAGAAACGTCTCTAGTAATACATTCATGCCGTAGAACCTTGAAATTCCACAATTCGAAATGAAACCTAGTCAAGAACTCTTCCGACTCGTAAAGTCGCTGTCTAAATCTGAGAAAAGGTTTTTCAAGTTGATGTCGTCCCTGCAATCAGGCGAAAAGAACTACATCAAGCTCTTTGATGCGATTGAAAAGCAAACCGAGTATGATGAGGAAGACATCAAGGACCAATTTGAAGGGGAAGTCTTTATCAAACACTTACCCTCTGAAAAGAATCACCTGTACAAGCTCATCCTCAAAAGCCTTCGGTTGTTCTATTCTGAAAACAGCATCTCGTCTGTTTTAGCTGAGCACATCCAAAGCATCGAGATACTCTACAACAAGGCACTCTATATAGAATGTGGCAAGCTGGTGAAGAAAGCAAAGAAGCTGGCAGACGGCCACGAGCGATTCTACTACTTGTTTGAATTGATCAAGTGGGAAAAGTTGTTGCTGGAGGAAGAATTTCAGGCTGGAAAGTTTGACCGGGATCTCAACAAGCTGGTGGAAGAAGAACAAGACGTGATCAAACGCTTGAGAAACCTGGCTGAATACCAGATTCTCTACAGCAAGGTAAACTATGTATTCCGACAAGGTGGATACGCGAGAAATGACCGAGAGCGAGAGATTATCAAGGAAATTCAGTCTCATGAGCTCATCAAGGGCAAGAACACGGCATTGTCTAAAAGAGCAGCAGCAACCTGCTATTATGTAAAAGGGCTTTGCGCGATCACCAACAATGAGGTGGAAGAATCCTTTGAGAACTTCAGTAAGGTGGTTCACATTTTCGAAGCGAACTCTCACTTGATTCAGGACATTCCGAAGCAGTACATCAAGTCACTCGGAAACCTATTCTACTACTACATCGGCTCAGGAGACTACGAGAAACTGTTTGAGCTGATTGATAAGATGCGTTCGCTGCAAGACAAACCAGGATTCAACCGCATCGACATCAACCTGCGCATTTTCCTTTCCACTAACTACTTCGAGCTTCTCGCACATGAACGAAGAGGAGACTTCGACAAGGGCCTTCAAAAGCTGGAATATGTGCAATCCAGACTGGCTGAGTTCGGTGAGAAGGTCAATAAAGAAGATTCGGTGCTGTTTGACTACTTGTTTGCCAATATCTACTTCGGAGCACGTCAATACCGAGATGCTTTAAGGCAGATCAACGATGTGTTGAATGACAACGAAGTAAGCTTGAGGCAAGATGTCTACAGCTTCGCACGACTATTCAATCTGGTGGTGCACTATGAGTTGGAAAACTTCGATCTGCTGGATTATCTGATGAAGTCAACAGAACGCTTCTATGCCAAGCGGAAGAAGATTTACAACCGAGGCTACGATTTTGAAGTAACCTTCATCAAATTCTTCAAGCGATTGGTGAAAGCCTCCAGAAGCGCATCGAAGCGTGGCGACATTTTCCAGGAAATGCTCAGTGAAATCCAGCTTTTAATGAAGGATCAGAACGAACGCGTAGCGTTAGAATATTTTGATTTCATTACCTGGATCGAGAGTAAGATCGATGGTCAGGATTTTGCCGCGAAGAAGCGAATCTCGAATCGCACAGCTGCCTAAGCGTATCGCTGTCGGGCCATTTCGAAAAGAATGATCCCGGTAGCAACGGCTACATTTAAGGAACCGACTTCTCCGTACATGGGAATGGACGCTTCATCGGCTGCCATTCTCAGCAAGTGAGGTTCTATGCCCTTTCCCTCAGAACCAAAGAGAACAGCTACAGGCTCACGAAGGTCTTGCTGGTAGATTGTCTTGGAGGCTTTTTCTGTACAGGCAATGGTGCGTATTCCTGATTGACGTAAACGCTTGATGGCATCTCCCAGAGATTGCTCCTTGCACACCACAATGTGATTCAAAGCCCCGGCCGAAGTCTTGATGGCATCCTCGTTAATCGCGGCAGCTCCCTTATGAGGAATGACGATGGCATGACATCCTGCAGATAGGGCGCTGCGAGCAATGGACCCAAAGTTCCTTACATCGCTCACCTTATCAAGGAGTATCAATGATGGCACCTCACCCGATTCGAAGGTTCGCTGTACGATTTCATCCAGGTCACCAAACTCAATGGGAGAAGCAAAAGCAATCACACCTTGATGGTTACTTCGCTCAAGCTTGTTCAACTTCTCTTTCGGAGCCTTGATCAGAGAAACCCCCATCGTTCTTGCCAGCTCTCTGATCTCATTTGCTACTTCGCTCTTCAGATCATTTTGAAGAAACACCTTATCAAAGACCTTTCCAGCGCGCATCGCTTCCAGCACAGGATGAAGACCGTAAACCTTTTGTGAATTCATGATTACTTGTAGTTCACCACTCTACCCTGCCGCCAAAACTCAACGGCTCGATACCAAGGTGATTTGAGTGAAGATGAACGATTGAGTCGGAAGTCGTTGTTTGAAAAGGGATTCATGACCTTAGTAAACACCAAGGTCAAAGAGTTGTATCGGTTAGACTGTCCATAAATCCACTTCTCGGAAGAGGTGGTTCGATACACCGCATCGGGCTGACCAAACACAACGAAGCACATTCCCCGATCACTCTTCCAACCCTCTACATAGGAACCGAAATGACGATTGGCATACTCCACACGCTCAAAATAAGACCTGATGAGCTTCCGTGTGCGATCCGGACTGCCACCAATCCGCAGCCAAAACTCATCGACATTTTGCTTGAGGTTATCCCCAACTTTTAAATCCTGAAACTCCTGATTGGTAGTGATGTAGCGCATTGGTCCGATCAGGTCAAGCACCGTTTGTTGTTTGGGATAATAGGAACTATGGTAAAAAAGGGTGGCCCCTAGTCGCTTAGAGCTATCAGGCGCCAGCTGATAAAATCCGGTACTGAAAACATTGAGGCTAAACTCTCCACCTGTTGACTTGTCCAGAATGAACAAGCTATCTGGAGTGAAATCAAAAGGTTTAGGGTTGACGGTGGTAAACGGAGCAGAGGCGACCGGAAATTCACGATCATAATACCTTACCCACAATTGTTCAAGAGGCTTGGAATAACGGACCTTATGAGGCCCGGGTTGTGTAGTATAATTTGTAAACACCAACCCTTCAATGGGATCATGAATCTCGAAGAAGCCGGACGAGGTAGCACTAGACTTCAGCACATCTACCAACTCAACAACCTCAGCCTTCCTGTTCATATCAAAAAGACTCACCTCAACCATGTAATTGATCCCGGTGGCTAGCTTGAGGTTCATCTCTCCTGAGAGCATGTCATTTTCAGAATCGGATGCGAGGAGATCCGTCATAACCACCGCGCCACTGTCCATGGGGTTTCGCGAAGAATAGTTTTGATAGATGCGATAGCGAAAACGAAAGTTGTAAACCTGCTGACCGTTGTCGTTGCGCTGTGCGAGCATGCTCGATGCTGGCACCTGCCAGTATAACCTGGTGAGCTCATCGCTGATGTTCCAGGCAGAATACTGAGGTTCAGGTAGGCTGATTGCCGACTCAACTTTGTACTCGACAAGCTTACCGGAAACACTTTGACTGGAATCGCATGCCGCCAGAAAACAAAGCAGAGCCGAGGCAAAAGCATTTATGGCTTTCCAGCGCCTCATTCCTGGCTTTGATCAATCAGGTTTTGGTCTATGGCTTTCGAGGTCTTCGCTCCCAAGGTTTTTATCTTCTCCGCTCTCCTGATCAAGTTTCCAGTTCCTGTCTGTAGCTTGTTCAAAGCGCCTTCGTATGCATTGTTTGTTTGCTTCAACCCAGTCTCAATCTTTTTAAAGTCTTGCAGAAAGAGCACAAACTTGTCATATAGCTTACCACTCTCTTCGGCAATCTCAATCACGTTTCGGTTTTGCTTTTCCTGTTTCCAGACGCTTGCAATCGTTCGCAGGGTAGCCAGTAATGTAGTCGGACTTACAATGACAATACGATTACTCCATGCAAAATTGTAGAGGTCGTGATCATTTTTCAGTGCCTCAGAAAAACCTGCTTCAATCGGAACAAACATGAGCACAAAATCGAGCGACTGCCCTTTAGTTTTCGACTGGTATTCCTTGCTGCTTAGGCCTTTTACATGGGTTCGCAAGCTGGCGATGTGTTGCTGAAGGTAGCGGGCTGCATCCTCTGAGTCCTCAGCATTTACATATGCTTCATAAGCTACCAAAGACACTTTGGAATCGATGATCACGCACTTATCATCCGGCAGATTGACCACCACATCGGGGCGAAAAATTCCATCATCGGTCTTGCTACTCACCTGCGTTTCGTATTCTAACCCTTTCTCCAACCCAGAGCTTTCCAGGATCTTCTCCAGGATAAATTCACCCCAAGCTCCCTGTTTCTTAGTGTCTCCTTTGAGTGCATTGGTGAGGTTATTGGCTTCCTCAGAAATTCGCTTGTTGAGTTCCATCAGCTGATTTACCTGCCCCATGAGCTGACTTCTGCTCTTATTCTCATCGTTGTAAACCGTATTCACGCGCTTCTCGAAGCTTTCTATTTTCTCACGAAGCGGTGACAAGATTTCTCCAATCTGCTTGTGGTTACTCTCGCTGAATTCCCTGGTGTTCTTCTTGAGGATTTCGCTGGCCAGGTTTTGAAATTCGGACTTGAAGCGCTCGCCCATCTTCTCCAATTCCTGCTTCTGCTCTGCTAAACGACTCTCGAGGTGTTCATTATCCGCTTGAAGCTTATTCACATTTCCATGTAAGCGATTCACTTGTCCGGTCGCCTCCGCCAACTCCGTCTTCTGCTGTTCAAAGACTTCCAAAGACTTTTCCAACCTTCCAGACAGTTTTGCCTTTTCCTCTGTCAATTGCACTTTTTCCTGACGCAATTGCTCTAGCTCGGCCGTAAGGCGATCCTTTTCCAGATCAGACGGTGTTTGTTGATCGTTCGTTTTTTTCGACTTCTGAAAAAACACTCCGGCTGCAAAGCCAAGTGTAGCACCAATTACAAGAAAGACAATGGTTTCAAGCATACTTCAACATCGTTGGGAATCATGAACTCCCTGCACGAAAGTATGTTTAGAAGCGCTCCGAAGGCAGAACATCCTCTCAAGTTTCTGAACACCCTTTATGTACAAAGACTTTGGTGCTTAGAACACGTTCACAAATCCAAAATGAATCTTTCCTGCCCGAAGCAAAATCGGGTTCCCACGTTGCGACCCAAGCGCATAGGTTAAACTAAATATACCCGCACGCGTCCCAAACGTGACTCCAGCCCCGAAGCCAAGCGGAGTATCTGAAGCTGCACCAATGGCGTTTAGCGAGTTGTTCTCGTAATAAGCAGCATCAAAAAAAGTAAAGACATAACCCTCGCGATCCATCTGGTAGCGCAACTCACTCCGCGCAATACCATAGGAAGTGGCAAAAATGGATTCTTCATCAAACCCCCTCAGTGTCAGCAATCCGCCAATTCTGTATGCTTCGTTGTTGAAGAGCTGATCATTGATGAGAGCCGCAGCAAGGTAGCGTTGATGCCAAACCAAGCGTGGTACTAACCGTACGTAATAGGCTAGATCAATCCTGCTTTTCACCTGAAGTGTCCGCAGGTTTAAAGAATCGTAGATAAACTCAGGAAGACGTGCATTTTCCTCAATCACCTTAGTTCCCGCAGCGCCTTCCAAAAACAATTCCAGCCCTTTGGATGGATTGAGATTGAAGTCCACCTTGCCATATTTTACACTCAAGCCATAAGATGTGATGGCCCGATCGAGATAAGGTGGAATGGTCAGAGTATTCTCATACTGATCGGTAGAAATGAGGTTGGTGGTCTGGCGATCTACGAATAAGCGAAGGTAGTTGAGGCGCGAGATTTTGTAGCGAACCCCCAGCTGTCGAACAACATCGGAAAAGAGCGTATCCCTTCTATATAGCTTCAAAATCCCATCTACTCCAAACGGAGAATTGAGCACAAAAGGCGCTACAGCCTCCGCATTCAATTCCTGTGTATTGGTTTGTAGTTTTCGCCAGTTTAGATCGATGGACTCTCCCTGCCTCAGGGCATTCTGCAGGTTGAGCTTCACATCTCCGGTTACCAGAAGTTCCCCTGTATTGTTATCCGGCAAAAAGCCGATGATACCATCAAAGCGGCTGGCATTTTTGTCGTTTAAGTAGAGCGTGAGCTTGGTTTTATCCTTGCTAAACAGGACGTCCGCGGGTTTCACCTCCGACAAAAAAGGAACCTGCTGAAGCGCAGAAGAGGTTTGACGGATCTGCTTTTCACTGTAAGGTGCACCTTCATGAATTCCGAGATAGTTGGTCAAGTAAGTCTTACGAAGGCGAAGATCTCCTCTTACCCGAACGCTATCAATAATCACCAGTGGACCTTTCTCCAAAACAACCTTCGCCCTCACCCCCTTGTCTTCAAACTGAACACTATCCAGTTGAATGCTTGCAAAAGGGTAGCCGTGGTTTTCAAGGTAAGCGATCGTTCCTTCGCGCATGGCAGAAAGCTTTCTGGGAGACATCGGCTTTCCATTCAGCCGTTTCACCCTCACCCCAGCCTGCCTCATGACATCTTCAATGGCTTCATCTGCTGAGAGCTCTGCCCACCGGTAAGGCTCACCCAGAATAACTCGAACGACAGAGGAGTCAATAGTATCCGTTGTAATCTCTGTGGTGATGTATCCAGCTCTGTATACCTTGGTTAGCAACTCTTCCTCCACCTGTTTGCGGCTCCGGATGTCGAATTCTTCTCCATGAAAGGCACGGAACTGGCGGAGCTCAGGCTCCATCTGAATGGAGAAAACCTTACGAATGCTATCCTCTTGCCCAATAGCAGTTGCGCAGTGTAGCAGCAGGATACTAATCCACAGACCAGTCCACAGGACCTTTACCATACTGCTGAAGGTAGTCGTTTGCCTTGCTAAAGTGCTTGGATCCGAAAAAGCCATTATTTGCTGAAAAGGGAGAAGGGTGAGCTGACTCTAACACCAGGTGACGTTCTGTTGCGATAAGCTGTTTCTTAGCCCTTGCATAATTTCCCCAGAGGATGAAAACGAGGTTTTCGCGCTTTTCTGATAAAGCCTGAATTGCGGCATCCGTAAATCTCTCCCATCCACGTTTCTGATGAGAACCCGCCTGGGAGTGACGAACTGTCAAAACGGCATTCAATAAAAGAACCCCGCGACCAGCCCAAGACTCTAAACAACCGTGAGTCGCAGGCGCAACGCCAACATCTTCCTGCAGTTCCTTGTAGATGTTTTGAAGCGAAGGTGGGAGCCTGACACCTCGTTGCACTGAAAAGCAAAGCCCGTGCGCCTGTCCCTTACCATGGTAGGGATCCTGCCCCAGAATGACCACCTTCACGTCATTGAATGGAGTCAGATTAAAGGCGTTGAAAATCAAAGAAGAAGGCGGATAAACCTGGTTTTTCTGCTTTTCAGAGATCAGAAACCGCTTCAACTCGGCAAAATATTCTGCCTTGAATTCATGCTCCAGAACCTCCAGCCACGAAGCCTCAATCTGCGGTTTCACCACTATGGCAGTGTCTTTGCTATCCATTTAATCTGTCGTGTTAACATTTTGGTCGAAAATCGACCAGAAAAAACAATAATACCTTTGATTCGAGTTTTATTTTTGACAATCAAGGGTCAACTCGCAATTACAATGAAAAAAGCCGGACTTTTCCTCCTACTGATAGCCATCTCAGCTATGACTTTCTCTTCTTGCAAAACTCATGAGCGTTGTCCTGCTTATGGCCAGGTAGAAACTACACCGCAAGCAGAGCAAGCTTAGTTCACGATTTAAGATCAGGGTATTCAAAGGACACATCCTGCTCAATTTCCTGACTCAAACTGTTCGCTACAGGGCAATGAAGGGCAGCGTATTCCAACTGCCTCATTTGTTGTTCGCTGTAAGTTCCTCCGATTTCAAGAGCCACTCCTATTCTCCCCACCCTTCTTGGCGAGCTGAGCATACCTTTTGATACGCTTGCCGAAACCCGGCCAAGGCTGAATCCGTTCTTATTGGCTGTGATCCCCATGAGGGTGATCATGCAACTCGCAAGCGAGGTACTCAACAAATCTGTTGGAGAAAAGGCTTCTCCCTTGCCCTCGTTATCGGTTGGTGCGTCTGTAATAATGACCTCTTTGGATTTTAAATGTTGGGCGCTGGTCCGCAAATTGCCCTGGTATTCTACGCTGGATATTGCCATAAACTTTATGAATCTCAACGGGTTAAAAATATACTTTTGATAAAGCATGCAGCTTAGATTCATTATACTTCTTGTTCTTATCTCTCTAGGAGCTCCACTGTTTTCAGCTGCTCAGCAAGCGAGCAATCCAATAGAGAACAGATCCTATTATCGGACGAAGAATATTGGAGGTTTTACGCTGCACACCTCCGGCTTGGGAGCATATTACAGAAGAGGCTGGAGAGCAACAGGCTTTCTTGACCGAATGATGAACATCGAGTATGTGAACATGAGGCACCCCAAAGAATACAAGGTGTTTACCCAGGGGTCAAGCAGTCAAAGAGGATACTTCTACGGCAAGGTCAATTCGTTCTCCATGCTGAGAGCATCTTACGGATGGCAGAAAGTGATGTTTGACAAAGAGGTCAAACGCGGTGTGAGAGTGAGCTACATATTCCTTTTTGGCCCAAGTATAGGTTTCCTAAAACCTATTTATGTGGAAGTGGATTACCCAGATCAGGGTACAACCCAATCTGCGATTGAGCCCTACGACTTTGATAAGCATTCAGCCGCCACCATTGAGCAACGAGCTCCATTTATTTACGGCATCAACCAAATAAAATTGAGGCCTGGAGGTCATGTGAAGGCCGCCTTCAATTTTGAGTATTCATCGGATGATCAGATCATTCGGGCGGTTGAAGTCGGAAGTAATCTGGATGTATTTGCTCAGAGGATAAACATGATGGCAAACACATACAATAATCAATTCTTTCTAACACTCTACTTGTCATTACAATTCGGCAAGAAGTATCTTTGAGGCTTTGGTCCACCCCACCACCGACCAAAACTTTTTAATTCTAAACCGTATTCTAATCTGAACTAACTGCAAGCCAGTTTGTCTTGAATAGAGGGTTTAAATTTATTTAAATTGCACGGCTTTCGAGCTAACTGAAAAACAGCAACGATGAAGAAACGAATACTATTTACTTCTTTGGTGGTAACACTGGGAATTGTTGGGACTTCTCACCTGTATCTGCAGGAAAGAACAAGCAAGTCTTATACTGAAAGACAAGCCAACGAAGCTTCCGAACCATTCAGTCCAAACGAATGGCGACTCAACGCCAATGGAGAGTATAATCCTTTCGATAGAATCGAAGTCACACAGAAATTGGCACACCGAGCTTCAAGAGCTACGCCAATCGGAATGAACTTCGTGTTCAGAGGTCCTGATAACGTTGGAGGTCGAACCAGAGCCATGCTTGAGCTCTTTGGACAGCCAGAAACACTGCTGGCTGGTAGTGTAACAGGAGGTCTCTTTATATCCTACAATGCTGGAGCATGGTGGCAACCGCATCCACAATTCCAGAATCAGGATATGAGTTCTTCGATTGTTACATCTCTCGCTCAGGATACTAATTCTGGAACTATATACCTCGGAACAGGAAGTAGCTACGATGCTGGTGGTAACAACGGTATCAATATTCCTGGATACGGTATGTATAAGTCAGAGGATGGTGGAGCCACATTTACTCATATAGAGTCTACTACTCCTGAAAACAGGTTAGGTTTTGGGACTACATGGACAGCCATCAATCGCATTGCTGTTGGCCCTGATGGAAGTGTCTATGCAGCCACTGAGAGTGGTATGTGGGCGACTCACGATGACGGTGAAACCTGGGAAAACCCAATCTATGCCGATCCCGACTTTACGATTCCTCAGCCAGGAACCTGCTCTGACGTCTATGTTACTTCCTCAGGTAAGGTAGTCGCTGCTTTCAATAGCGGTAGGATTTACATTTCTGAGGATGGTGCCGATAAGACATTTATGACACCAGCAGAATCAGGTCTGCCAACCGGTGGTATTCGCAGATCTTGTTTGACTGTTTATCCTGGTGATGAAGACATCATGTATGTTGCTTACACCGCTTCAGGTGATCAGTCTCTTCATAGTATTTACAAATCAGAAGATGGAGGAGCAACATGGGACCTTCTTCTTCAGCCACATGACGACTTCAGCCCGTACTGTAGCGCTGCTCAGTGCCAGGGAGATTATGATGCTGCCATCGCTGTTTCTCACAACGATCCTAACACAATCTTCATCGGTGGTGTTGAAATCTGGAGATATGATGGAAGCTTAAGTAGAGTAGCCACAGAAGGTGGAGCTCCTCCCGCATCTGACGTTCTTCCTTTCTACGTACACGCTGATAAGCACTACATCTATGTGAGCCCGAACGATCCAAACAGAATTTATGTGAATACGGATGGAGGAATCACACATACCATCAACAATGGTGAGACATGGCAGGGAATGAACAAGGGCTATAGCTCTACTCAGTTCTACGGTGTTGCATTTGCTCCGCAAGGAGGAGTTCTTCTCGGAGGTACTCAGGATAACGGATCACTCGCTATCCTGAATGACAACGAAAACGATCCTTTCTACGCTGTTCAAGCTCAAGGAGGAGATGGTTTTGATGCCGAGATTTCGCAAGCGTCTGGTCTCTACTTTGCCACTTCACAGTACGGTGTACTCGCAAGAGGTGAAAATGGTCTGCAAGCAGCAGCCCTTTTCCAGGAACAACCTGACAGATCCAGCCCTTTCTGGACTGTAATCAGACTTTGGGAAAACACAGATGATCCAACAAGTAAGGATTCAATCATTTTTGACAATGACAGCATCGAGCAGTCCATCGCTGTAAGTAATGGTGCTGTGAAGAGCTATCAGGAGACTATCACTCCACTGCAGGAAGCAGCTAAGGTGATTCCTAACAGTATCCGAGTTTACTCTGGAGATCAATCTTTCAACAACAGAGCGCAGGCTGATTCACTCGTAGGAGATGGTTCAGGTAGCGTTGTGTTTGAGCCAGATGGGTCATTTACTGTTCAGGCAAACTTCCTGAATGCACCTTCTGAAAACTCTAACGTATTCGTTCGCTACGCTGTGCGATATGATGCGAATGATGTATTGAGCATCGAGAGTGAAAACCTCAGAGCGAACTTCTCAAGTTTCTTCTTCGAGCATCGATTGGAAAATGACCTGAATCCAGGTGATAAGATTACGATTCAAGACCCTGTGCAGTCTATGGTTGCGAAGACCATTTCAGGTGGTATCGGAATCTACAGAGGAGCATTGGATACAAGAGAGGTGCCTGAGATTATTCCAATTCGTGGTGTAGGCGGTGGAGTTAATGCCGTTGAATTCACTCCTAATGGAAATGTGGCTTACATCGCTTCAGGTTCTGCTCTTTACAGAGTAAGAGGTCTGAACGAACTGTACACACTTGAAGATGCTGCACGCCTCTACGGTGTAAATGCTGATTCCAGCGGCTTGGTTCGAAACATCTTCAGTGCTACAGGAGGTCAAATCACAGGCATCAGCATAGATCCTACGGATCACAGCCGAATCGTGATCACTGTTTCTGGTTACGGCAACGATCGTAACATAATTGAGCTTACTGACGTTTACAGCGGCTCTGGAACTCCAGTAGTAAGAAACCTTCATGGAGACTTGCCACTGATTCCGGTTTATGATGCTCAGATCGATCGCAACGATCCTAACGTAATACTCATCGGAACGGAATTCGGAGTTTGGGCAACCAGCGATGCTTCAGCAGATGAAGTAGCATGGACTGATGAGAACAATGACCTTACTTATGTTCCAGTATTCGATGTACGTCAGCAACGCCTGAAGTTTGAAGATGCTTCCAACTCTGGAGTTTACTACCTCGGAACTTACGGTAGAGGTATCTGGGAGTCCAGCTCACTTGTGGGACTTCCTGAATACTCAAGCCTGGAGCAGGATGATGCAAGCATCAGCAGCTTCAAGGTCTTCCCTAATCCAATTTCAGATCAGGGAATCATTGAGTTCGAAACCAACTACACAGGTAACGCTGCTGTAAGAATTTATGATCTTAACGGTAGAATGGTGAAGTCTTGGGAGCACAGAACCAGCGTTGGGCTCAACAGAGCTGATTTCAACGCCTCGCTCATGCGCTCAGGTTCTTACTTCGTCACACTCGATGTGAATGGAAGAACAGAATCCAGCAAGTTCATTGTTCTTAAGTAACAAGTCTTGACATAAAACGTAGAAAGGGCTTTCCATTGGAAGGCCCTTTTTGCGTTTACACATTCTACTTTTGTCCAAATCTCTCGAATGATCAACATTGCTATCAACGGATTCGGTCGCATTGGCCGAACATTCACAAGAGTCATACAGTCTCATCCTGAACTCAACCTCGTTGCCATCAACGACCTGGCAGAAGATAGCACCTTGGCTCATCTCTTAAAGTATGACAGTGTCCATGGACGCTTTCCCAAAGACATAGAAGTTGGACAAAAGACCATCTTCATCGGTGATAAGGCGGTCTATGTTTACAATCAAAAAGATCCTGAAGGGCTTCCCTGGAAAGACCTCGCAGTAGACATTGTCATAGAAGCAACAGGCAAGTTTCGAAGCCATGCTGGAGCTTCCGCACATCTGAAAGCCGGAGCTAAAAAAGTGATCATCTCAGCTCCACCGGAAGATGCATCCATCAAAACACTTGTCCTCGGCATCAACGACCATCTGCTGAGCGAAGACGATGTCATTGTATCCAACGCCTCATGTACAACGAACTCGGCCGCTCCATTGGTCAAAATCTTGCAGGAAAACTGGGGTATCGAGCAGGCATACATTACTACTGTTCACTCCTTCACTTCTGATCAAAGACTGCACGATGCACCTCACAAGGACCTGAGGAGGGCACGAGCCGCTACGCAGAGCATTGTTCCGACTACGACAGGTGCAGCCAAGGCAATCACCCGGATTTTCCCTGACCTTGACGGAATCATAGGAGGTGCTGGTATCAGAGTGCCTGTACCCAATGGGTCTCTCACGGACCTCAGCTGTATTCTGAAGGCAGAAACCTCCATCGAGGAAATCAATGCAAAGTTCGCGGAAGCCGCTGAAGGCGAGCTAAAAGGTATCCTGGAGTATACAACGGATCCAATTGTTTCCTCTGATATCGTGGGCAATCCTCACTCCTCTGTATTCGATTCCTTACTCACTTCCGCGCTAGGACGCATGGTGAAGGTAGTTGGCTGGTACGACAATGAGTGGGGATATTCAAACAGGCTGGCGGAGCTGGTAAAGCGAATGGCTTAAGCGCCTCACTCAAACTTCTGAATTGAGAGCTGATTGCCATCAAACCAGGCATAGTTACATCCAGTGAACCACTCTCCCAGATTAATGTAGCGGCTGCCACCGCCCAAGTCGATATCGAGCTTGAGATGTCGGTGTCCAAAAACGAAGTAGTCAAAGTGCTGCTTCTCCAATTCAGATTTGCAATACTGTACCAGAAACTCTTTGTCTGGCCCCAGGTACTCGGCATCTTTATGCCCCGTTGATTCACGGCTCTTCCTGGAAAAGAACTGCGCCATATTCACTCCGATATAGGGATGTAGAAATGCAAAGAGCCTCTGAGCTAAAGGGTTGGTGAAAACCTTTTTGATAAGCTTATACCCATGATCACCTGGTCCAAGGCCATCGCCATGGCCCAACATGAACTTCTTGCCATTCCAGGTTCGTTCGATGGGATTCTTGTAGACCTTGGCACCTATTTCCGCAGGGAAATAGTCAAACATCCAAACATCATGGTTACCTGTGAAGATGTGAATCGGAATACCCTTGTCTGAGAGTGCCGCGAGCTTTCCCAACATGCGTACGTGGCCTTTTGGCACGACATGCTTGTACTCAAACCAGAAATCGAACAGGTCGCCCAGCAAGAAGATCTCTTCAGCGTCTTCTTCGATTGAATCCAACCATCTCACCACCTTCATCTCTCGCTCATGTGAACCTTTGTCCGCATAAGACCCAAGGTGGAAATCTGAAGCAAAGTATATGCGCTTACCAGGATTCATAAAATATCCAGATCTCTTACGAGGTCGAAGATATTAATACGATTGAGGTGGAGGCTGAAGCGAATGAGATCTGCATCTACTGAGCCAACCGATTGTCGCAGATTATCAGAAAGGACAAATGGGAAATAGACTTGAAGAATATCGCGACCTATGCTCGCATAAATACCCGCCTCTGCGGCCAGCTCAGTCCCTGTGGTGGTGCGCTGAACAAAGTCGGCATACCCTGCACTACCAAATACACCAAAGGGAAGTCTTTGAAGCTTAGCTTGAAGATTGGCAGATAACATCCAATCCTGAGAGCTGAAAGCAGCCGTTTTAAAAGCTCCATGATTCAGCATAAACTGCCGACTAAGAACACCTACCTCTAACCCACGATCGAGGAAAGCTCCATCAAATGCATAATCGCTTTGCGCGTCCTGTCCTCCCAGCTGCCAGTCGAGGTTTCTGTTAGACTGAGGTTGCTGATTAGGCCAAAAAGTTCCTCCAAATATGCGCCAGCGCACATCGATCAGACGCCTCATAAAGTAATCTCCGTGAAGGGTGATGGAACTTCTCGCAGCATCAATATTATACTCATTTCTGATCTCCAGAGCCATCGGGGCAACAGGGTGATCATAGTCGAGCTCATAGTCGAGTCTGTGGAACCAGCTCTCTGTCGTTTCAAGTTCCAGCACATCTTGCAGTGACACAGATACCACTTGCTCTTGCTGAGTGAATACCGAACTGAGCGTTAGCGCATGCCTGAAAAAGGAGTTATAATCAGCGGGACGGAAGAGTATGCGGGTGTATGGCTTCACTCGGAAAAAAGGGAGATCAGGAATCTCCACAAAACCAAACGAGCCTATCTGATCTCTGTCAAAACGTTTACCGGAAACCCCAATGTCAATGTTCTGAAAAACAGACGTGCGTGGAGTAATGCCATACCAGGCATCAAAAACTCCGTACACATCCTGATCTGAAAACGAGTAAAGCGGAGCAACGAAGTAGTTCAGTCTGCGCACCGGCAAAAGGGAATTGTAAAATGCCAAGCCAGCCATGAACCCAGACGAAACATTATAGTTGACGGCCGGAGCCCAATAGAACTGATTCGTCCAGGGTTTCTCGATCTTGAAGAGCAGGTCCGGATTCACCCCTTCCGTTCGCTTGAGTAATCCCTTTGTTCTGGAATAGTTGTCTCTCCTTCTGGTTTCCGGGATCACCAGGTTGGGATCAATCGCGACTCTCTCGTTTTCCCAATAGTCAATGATGATGGTGGTGTCAGCCGCAATCGGCTCGAACCACTGCTCTTTATTGACAGCTCCAGGCACAAAGGCTCCTGCACAGAAAGGCAGCGCCATCCCACTTTGGTTTACAACTGTCATCTCAAGTTTTCCATCGCCCAGTTTCCGGGTGTTCTTGATCTTGAAATCAATCTTCCTGCGATCCTTCAACAAATGATCGAAGAACCAGCCAAGGTCTTTGCCAGTAGTTTCTTCGAATACACGCTTTACATCCTCGGGGTACGGGTGCTTGAATTTGTAGGCTTCGAAGTAGGCCTTCATGCATTGATCCATGAGCTCGTCTCCGAGGTAGTGCCTGAGGTAGTTAAAGAGGGCTCCTGTTTTCGAATAGACGATTGCCCCGTAATTCAACATCGAAAAATCCTCAGACACCTCATTGATCGGTTGATCAAGGTTTCTTCTGGCTGAAAGGAAGTAGGTAAAATAGTGTTGGTCTTTCAATTCATACTCAGCAGTGCCACTCAACCTCGTCAATCCGCTGTTGGGGTCCTTGTGAAACATGCCTCCTTCAGGATACTTGGTGGTGAGGTAGCGCTGTTCATTGTAGGTGTTCATTCCCTCGTCCATCCAGGGAAAGTCGCGCTCGTTGGAGCCCAGAATGCCATAGAACCAGTTGTGTCCTACCTCATGCATGATAACGGTCTCTAACCCAAGCTCACCTCCTACTCCACCAATGACGGTAACATTGGGATACTCCATGCCACCACCTGCGGAGATGACACCATCAACGGCACTGGCTTGCTTGTAAGGATAATCTCCGTTCCAAAGCGAATAGTAGTGGACTGCGTCATGCATATACTCGATACTCTTGGACCAGAGACGCGCGTTGGGTTCAGTGAAAAAAGTCCAAAGCGTCACCTTTTCCTTGGAATGCGGCAATTCGACTTCACCTTCGAGTACGCGAAAACGCTTATCAGCAAACCAAGCAAAGTCGTGTACATTCTCCTGATGATAATGCAGCGTTTTGGTAACGCGCGAAGAAGCCGGGTGCTCGCTCGTTAGATCGATACTGGAGAAATCGTCCGAGCTTTCCATCGGGCTCAACCAGGATTTGGTCTCTTTTGCTTTTGAAGAAAGCCAGTTCAACTCTTTTTCATTCTGTAAATCTCCGGTAGCACCAACGATGTAGTTGTCAGGAAGCGTAATGTGAACATCATAGGATCCAAACTCGCTGTAGAACTCGCCCAGGTTGAGGTAGGGCATCTGATGCCAGCCATTGCGATCATACACCGCTGGCTTGGGATACCATTGAGTTACCTGATAACTTTGGTGCGTGTGACCTAACCGGGAAATGAAAGCACCGGGGAACTTCACCTTAAAAGGGGTCGTCAATTCGATGGAAGCACCCGGTTGTAAAGGCTCGGGTAGCATCACTTTACAGACGTCCACCGTGTCCGGCAGAATGAACCACTCCGTCTCTTGACCATTGACTTTGAAATCCAGGCTGTCAATCCAACCCAGATGCTCATCGTCAGCATAATACAGGTCTATGGAATTGTGGGTTAGGAGCTGCTGCGCAAGATGAGTCTTGCTGCGGTGACTGTAGGCGTTTGGCCAAATGTGAAAGTAAATGAAGGTGAGCTCATCGGGACTGTTGTTGACATAGGTCAGTTGCTCGTATCCCCTCAGAAGATGATTCTCATCATCAAGCTCCACCTTGATGTCGTAGGCGACATATTGCTGGAAGTACTCCGTGCTTTCCTGTCCTTTCAGCCCGAAGCCATAGATCAGGAGTAAAAGGACAATGAACGGCCTTACCATGCTATTCAGCAAATACTTCTGCGAGCTTCTGCTCTAGCTCTGCACCTCTCAGGTTTTTGGCCACAATTTTTCCTTCAGGATCCAGCAGAACGGTTAACGGAATGCCTTTTACCTGATACTTAGGCACCACTGAAGACTGCCAGAATTTGAGATCGCTCACATGCTTCCACTCCAGTCCATCAGCTGCAATAGCAGCCTCCCATGCATTTTTAGTCTTATCCAGGGAAACACCATAGATCTCAAAACCCTTGTCGTGGTACTTGTTGTAGACGCGCTTCACGTTAGGGTTTTCCCTTCGGCAAGGCCCACACCAGGAAGCCCAAAAATCGATGAGTACATACTGCCCTCTCAAGGAAGACAGCGCCAGGAGCTCACCATCGGGCTGCGGCAAATTGATGTCCGGTGCCTCCGAACCAATAGCCGTCATCTTCATTTGATCAACCTGCTGCTTCATCTGCTGGTAAAACACATTGTCATCCGCTTTTCCGGCCAGCCCATTAACCACTTGCTCGTAATAAGGAAAGTCTGCATTCACATCCAGATTCTGAAGAGCTGCAAGGGAACTCAACGTCCCCGGCTCCTTATTGATGAAAGCCCGAATATTGTCTGCAATGCCAACCATCATGGCTTGTTGCTGCCTTGCCGCAATCATGTAAGCCTGCTGGTCCTGACGCATGCGTGCATTCTGAATCACCATGTTCAGGGAGTCTCTTGGATACGTGATCTTATTCAGCTCCTGCAAGCGCACGCTTTCATTGGATCCCTCAACGTTGTACGTTTTGAACAAGTTAGGGTACTCTGCCGTGACTTTGGTTTGGTCTCCTTCGTTGAGGATGAAAATGAGGAAGTT
The DNA here is from genome assembly GCA_002428995.1 of Flavobacteriales bacterium UBA6057. GTDB lineage: Bacteria > Bacteroidota > Bacteroidia > Flavobacteriales_G > Salibacteraceae > UBA6057. Next base: position 81,593 of record DIYJ01000020.1, read on the forward strand.
GTTCTGATCAAACATCAATCGGTAGAAATTGGGGCCGGTTGGTGAAAAGCTGAATTCAAACGAACCATCTTCTCCAACTTCAACCGTGTCAATCGCCACCATTTGATTCGGTGTCAATTCCTCCAGGTAAACTTGCTTACCCTCAGCACCTTTTACAACGCCACTCAGGGAAGAAGTTCCTTTGGTTCCTTCTTCTGCGACAGTGCCTGAACATGCTGCAAGAGCAAGCATGGTCACGAGCATCCATCCATATCCTTTCTTGATAAAACTCATCATCATGTATCTTTTAATCATTTGATTCGAGTGCTTTTCGAATCAGCTCATTGGTTTTCTTCGGATCCGCTTTTCCCTGGCTCATGCGCATCACTTCACCCATGAAAAGCCCCAAAATACCTTTCTTGCCAGATCGGTACTCTTCCACTTTGTCGGGAAATTTACGCATTGCTTCGTCTATCCAGCCTTCCAATTCACTTGCATCTCCGATTTGCACCAGTTGATGCTCTTCTGCCAGTGCCTTGGCTGACTTTGACGGCTCTTCGATCAATAGTTTGAATAACTGCTGAGAGGCCATCGTTCGGGCCATTTGTCCTTCATCGACCAAATTCACCAAGCTGCTGATGTGCTCGGGTTTCAAAGGAAAACGCTGGATGTCCACTGCCTGATCATTGAGGTATCCTCTCACCTCTCCATTCATCCAGTTAGCCGCTGATTTGGCATTGGAGGTGTGCTTCAAAACTTCTTCGAAGTAAAGCGCAAAGTGTTTGTCATCAGACAGAATGGTAGCATCATAATCCGAGAGGCTAAGGTCTGAAGTGTATTTATGGTAGAGCTCATCCGGCAGTGGAGGCAAGGAATTCCTGACAGCTGTTTTGTATTCCTCAGTCATGAGGTAAGGCTGCAAATCGGGCTCTGGAAAGTAGCGATAGTCATCCGCCTCTTCCTTGGTCCGCATGGCACTCGTCTCGCCTGTTACAGCATTAAAAGCTCTGGTCTCTTTGAAGACTTTTTTACCGGCCTCGACTAAATCAACCTGACGTTTAAACTCGTGGTCGATGGCGCGCTTCACATTACGAATACTGTTCAGGTTTTTCACCTCCGTGCGCGTTCCGAAGGCTTCGGCCCCCTTGAGTCTGACACTCACGTTGGCGTCACAGCGCAGGCTACCTTCCTCCATATTTCCATCACAGATATCGAGGTATCGAACCAGCTTCCGAACCTCCGTAAGATAACTGTAAGCTTCATCACTGGATCGCATATCGGGTTCTGAAACGATTTCCAGAAGCGGCACACCGGCCCGGTTCAGGTCAATCAACGTTTCAAAAGGGCTCTGATCGTGGAGGCTCTTTCCAGAGTCTTCTTCCATGTGTATTCTGGTAAGCCCAATGCTCTTGCTCTCGCCACCATCCAATCGAATATTGATGACTCCACCGGTACAAATAGGCGTTTTGTCCTGCGTAATCTGATATCCCTTCGGTAGGTCAGCGTAGAAATAGTTCTTACGTGCAAAACCGTTGAACTCCGTGATTTCAGATTGACAAGCCAAACCAAGGCGTACTGCAAATTCTACACTGCGCTCATTCAAAACCGGCAACGTACCCGGATGTCCTAAGCTAATGGGATGTGTGTTGGTATTTGGCAAATTCCCATACTCGTTTCGATCTGACGAAAAAGCCTTGGAATCTGTGAGCAGTTGAGCGTGGACTTCAAGTCCAATCACCACCTCGTATTTATCGTAAACGTTATCCACTGATGCTAAAAGAAACAAAGGTAATGGCTTACTAAGGATTAAGCCTCAGCCATTGAACGTATCAATCCTCTTACGAGGGAAGCTACCAGAGGCTCACTTTTTGCCGCTGCCGCCATCACTTCTTCGTGCGATACTTCCTCAACAATTCCCTCAACACCTAAGTCGGTTATGACAGAGAGCGCAGCCACGCGAAGCCCCAGATGACGGGCCGCGATGCACTCGGGCACGGTACTCATTCCAACAGCATCAGCACCAATAATTCTAATGTACCGATACTCTGCGGGAGTCTCAAAGCAGGGCCCCGAAACACTTGCGTATACCCCTTCTCTCAAGTGGATGCCCTCCTTTTCGGCAACATCTTTTAAGGTTTTTTGAAGCTGACGATCGTAGGGTTCAGACATATCCGGGAACCTTGGCCCGAGGGTTTCATCGTTCTTACCGATGAGCGGATTGGATGGCATGAGATTGATATGATCGTTGATCAACATGATGTCTCCGACTGCAAAGTCTGGGTTCATTCCTCCGCTGGCGTTGGAGAGGAGCAATGTCTGAACCCCAAGTGCATGCATCACCCGAATAGGATATACCACCTGATCCATGGCGTAGCCTTCATAGAAGTGGAATCTGCCAAGCAGAGCCATGATCTCCACTCCTTCCAATTCACCGATGAGCAGCGCACCATCATGCCCTTCTACCGTAGAGCGTGGAAAATTTGGAATCTCTTCGTAGGGAATCTTGTGCCGAACGGTCATTTCACGCGCAAATCCTCCAAGTCCGGTTCCCAGGATGATCCCTACAGGATGCGCAGTTTTCAGATGCCCCTTGAGGGCATCGCGCGTCTCATTGATAGCTTTTGACGTACTCATGTATGATTTGATCGAAAAATTCACCGCTTTTGTCGTGAAAACGAACTTCGATGGGAATGTAAAAAATGGGCAGCGAAATAAAGGATTCGTTCGAAGAAAAGGCAAGAAATCGTTGAACATCCTTCTCGGTAGTGATCACCAAAGTATCACTCGAATGATGTCGCTTGGACGTTGCTACAATATGGTCAATGTCTTTGTCGCTGTACCAATGATGATCGCCAAAGTCCAGGTGTTCGACCACCTCGTTCTTCTGCGTTAGAAAGCTTTTGAACTTGTCCGCATTGGCAATGCCGGTTACCAATACAATTCGCTTGCCCGCCAAAGCTTCAATGTCAAATTGCTCCTCTCCAAAAACGGAGCTTACGTTCCCATATCCCTCGTATGCAAAACAAACCGTTTGATAAGGCTTCGGTGCGATCCTGGTTTCTATGGAACGCTGTTCATCCTTGCTCATGGAGGATGGACATTTTGTAACCACAATGATTTGTGCCCGATCTGAGGAAGCCCTTGGTTCGCGAAGTCGCCCGACAGGTAAGATAAAATCGTCTTTATAAAAACGATCGTGCGCGGTCAACATGATGTTCAACCCTGCCCTCACCTTGCGATGTTGCATGGCATCATCCAGCAGCACCACATCCAGCGATGGAATTAACGTTCTGAGCTTCTGAATTCCACTCACCCGATTCGCATCTACAGCCACGTTAATGGCTTGAAACTTCTGTTTGATCTGACGGGGTTCATCCCCAATAGACTTTGCATCGGAGTGTTCATTTGCCAGGATGAAGCCCTTTGTCTTTCGCCCATACCCGCGTGACAGCACGGCAATTTTATAGTGGTTATGCAGAAGCCGGATCAGGTATTCTATCGTAGGCGTCTTCCCCGTTCCTCCAACGCGAAGGTTGCCTACCACAATGACGGGAAAGTCAAACGCGTGAGACTTTAATACCCCGGTGGTATAGCCCAGGTTCCGAATGGTTACTATGAAGGAATAGAGAAAAGCGAAAGGAAGCAGCAGAAACCGCATTATGCAAAGGTATAGCCTTGTTCGAGCGAAAAACCGATGGTCACCAAACTCAAACCAATGACCTGAAAAATACACCCCGTTGTCCATAAACGGTGTAGGTAGGGCTGTACGGTTGCCGTTCGCCAAACAGGCTTTTCAGCCTCCATATTCTAGCTGAACCTCGCTACCAAGGACTTCTCTGTTGAATTCCGCAGCATATGCCAGTAAGTTGGATCTGTTCAAATACCTAAAAACTAACATTATGAAGCATTTAAAAATCCTAGCCGGTGCGCCAGTTTTGCTTGTCTTACTCTTTGCAATCTCCCACTCTATCCGGGAGAAACCTACAGCAGAATACGCGCAGCGCTCTGTGGCACCATCAAAAGAAGCGGCCTCGCTTGACTACCTCAGGCAAGGCCCTGACGGAAGGCCTACCGCAGAGTACCGAGCAGAGGCATTTACACAAATCGGCCACAGAGCCAGCAGGGCATCATCCCTTAATCTTGAATACCGGTTCAGAGGTCCAGACAATGTTGGTGGACGTACCCGTGCCATGCTTGAGATGCATGGAGATCCCAACCGCCTTCTTGTGGGAAGTGTAACAGGCGGTTTGTTTTTCTCGAACAATGGTGGTGCTACATGGGAGCCTCACGAGCAGTTTCAAAATCTGGATAACAGTTCCTCGCTGATCAGTTGCATCGCTCAAGACACCAACAACGGAGCTATTTATATAGGTACAGGAAGCAGCTACGACTCCCCAGGAACGAACCTTGTCGCTATGCCTGGTTACGGAATCTACAAATCCACTGATGGCGGTAAAACCTTCGAGCACCTCAGTTCTACAACGCCTGAAAACAGGCTGAGTTACGGACTGTTGTGGACGGCTGTGAACCGCATTGCCATAGGACCTGAAAGCGAAATCTATGCTGCCACTCACTCCGGCCTGTGGATGAGCCTTGACGGTGGTGAAACCTGGGAAAACCCAGTATTCAACAGTTCAGGAAGTGGTGAAAAAATTGTTTTCACATGTTCGGATGTAGCCACTACCCCATCCGGCAGAGTGATTGCTGCCTATGACTTTGGTGAGATTTACATTTCGGAGGATGGAACCGAGGGGTCATTCATCGGTATGAAAGACAAAGCACTACCTGCTTTAGGTGCTTCTTCCAGAGTGTGCCTTGCAGCCTCCGGCACTGATGAAAACATCATTTATGCTGCATTTACTGAGAAAAACGAGAAATCACTACTCGGTGTATATAAGACTGCCAACGGAGGTGACAACTGGAGCCTGTTACTCGCACCTCATGACGAGTTCAGCCCTTACTGCGCCAGCCAGTGCCAGGGTGATTATGATGCCGCACTTGCAGTATCACCTGCAGATCCGAATACCATCTTTATCGGAGGTGTGGAGATATGGAGGTATGATGGCAGCTTAGAGCGTGTGGCCAACGAATTTGGTGCAGCACCCTTCCTCGATGTTCTTCCTTTTTATGTACACGCAGATAAGCACTTCATCTACTTCAGCCCGAATGACCCACAACGTATGTATGTGACCACAGACGGTGGAGTTACCAAGACCGAAGACAACGGAACCACCTGGCAAGGCCTCAATAAGCTTTACGGAACTACTCAGTTTTATGGCATCGCTTATGCGAGCAACGAAGGTCAGGTGATTGGCGGGACGCAAGACAACGGAACGCTGGCCCTGCTGGGAGACAATGACATATCTCCAAATACCGCGGTTGAAGTAAACGGTGGTGATGGTTTGGATTGTGACATTTCCCAGGTCTCTGGTGTGTACTTCGCAACAAGCCAATACGGTGCTCTGGTGCGCGCAGAGGCCGAGTTCCCGGCAGCAGTGCTTTCAGAGGAGGATGGCTCACCCTTCTGGACGGTTGTGAGGCTATGGGAAAACACCAACGACAAGAGCAGCAAGGATTCTATCGTGTTTGCCAATGACGATTCTGAGCAGGTGATAGCCGTAGGAAACGGAAGTGTCAGAAGCTACCAAGAACAGATCGTGCCAACACAGGAAGCAGCCAAAGTGATTCGCGGAAGCGTTAAGGTGATTTCAGGAAACCAAATCCTGGATAACTCAGAAGATGCCGAAATACTCTCAGGGTCAGGAACGGGAAGTGTGAGCTTCAGAGAAGATGGAACCTTTGACGTGCTTGTCAATTTTGAGAAGGCACCCACCGATAACGAGAATGTTGTCGTTCAGTACTCTACCCGCTATGATGCCAACGACATTCTCAACATCGAAAGCGACAACTTCAGAACTAACCTGACGACTTTCACCTTTGAACATCGCCTCGAGAGCCAACTGAACCCCGGAGAGCGTATTACGGTTCAGGATCCTGTTCAGTCCCTATTGGCCAAAACCTCAGACAACGGACTTGGCTTCTACCGCGGAGTCCTCAACCTTCAGGAACTACCAACCATTATGATGGTACCCGGTATTTCAGGCACCGTGTCGTGCATTGAGTTCACCTCCGATGGAAACGTGGCATTTGCTGGTGTGGACAACCGACTTATCAGGATTTCAGGTTTGAACGAGCTTTATGTACAACAGGATATGAGCAAGCTTCAGATCACCGACATGTACACAGCCGGCTTTGGACAAATCACTGGCATCAGCATCGATCCGCAGGATGATGAACGATTCGTCTTTACAATCGGTCGCTACGGGTCTTCGGAAAATGTCATCGAGGTCACCAATGCTATGGATGGGCTGGGCACACAACGCGTGATTCATGGCGATCTTCCGGCAATCCCGGTGTATGACGCGGAAATCGATAGGAGCAATCCCGATATCATCCTTCTGGGTACTGAATTTGGTGTTTGGGCAACTTCTGATGCCGCTGCTTCAGGTGTAGCATGGACCGATGAGAACAACGAGTTGTCGTATGTACCTGTGTACGACATCCGTCAGCAGAAGCGATCATTTGAAGAAGCGCCTAACTCCGGAGTTTATTACATCGGCACTTACGGTCGTGGAATTTGGGAGACAGGCACGCTGATAGGCATCGGTGAATTCGCTGATTTTGCAGACAGCAAGCCACACCTTTCAGACGTCACCGTATTTCCAAATCCGTTGACCAACAGCGGAACCATAGAGTTTCAGGCCAACGAATCAGGAGTGGTCAAGCATAGAATCATGAACCTTCAGGGACGGATGATTCGTGAGTGGGAATACCGAGCAGCATCCGGCATGAATCAAAGTCGCTTTGACGCCTCCGAGATTCCATCAGGAGCCTACTTCATCACCCTTGATGCAAACGGAACCCGAGCTACGCAGAAATTCCTGATCGTTCACTAATCATTCAAGCATCCACCGGGGAACGGAGGGACAACTCAGCGCTTGAGCAACCTTCGTTCAAGCAATACTCCTTCGCTTCCCCGGAAGATGGCCCAGTAGGCTCCCGGTGGCAGTGTCTCAGTTGAGATCACTTGCTCCGAGGAGCCTTCTGCTTTTATGGACAGCACTTCCTTACCCAAGGCATCGTGAAGAACTATCTGCTCTAGTTCCGACAGATCAGAGTCAATGATCAGGCGATCGGTAAAGGGATTGGGATAGGTACGAATATGGTATTCGGTATTGTTAACGTCCGTGATACTAGTTTGATTGCCGTTGCCATTGCCTCCACCGTTTCCGCCTCCATTCCCACCACCGATGGTGTCAAATGCGAGGGTCACGTTTACGGTGAAGCACACCTTCATGAACGGATGTCCGCAACCCCAATTCGTGCAATCAAACTCGCTTGTGCCGGCAGAAAGCCCATGGAAACTCACGGTATGGGAACTATTTCCATAAACAGTGAACTGACTTCCCAAAGAAACGAGTCCATAAATCGTGTAGTCAAAATCATTCGCAGACTTGCTGATGATCCTCACCTCATCTGCATTGGTAATGTTCAGAACATTCGGTACGGCCAGTCCATTGAGGTTCTCATTCAGTTTGACATCGTAAGTAATCGCCCAGGATTGCTGAATGGCAAACAGAGTCAGTGACAATATGATCAGGGCATTGGGGATGTTCATTCTCATAAGGCTGTGCTAAGACGTACGAAATTAGTGAATCATCAAGGGTCAGATAGTTCTGGGACGAGATCTTGAAGACCGGTGCTGGCTACATTGCGTATCCTTGCTGAAAAGCGCATTCATGAAGCTGAATGAGATCATTTCACAATTAGAACAGTTAGCACCGCCTGCCCTTCAGGAGTCCTATGACAATGCTCGCCTCATCACCGGCTACCCAAACATGACGATCACAGGTGTGCTCACTACTCTGGACTGCACGGAAGACGTTGTGGAAGAAGCATTGTCCAAAAATTGCAACCTCATCGTAGCGCATCACCCGATCATTTTTGGTGGACTGAAGTCCCTGACCGGTAAAAACTATGTGGAGCGAACGGTGATCAAGGCGATCAAAAATGATGTGGCGATCTACGCCATTCATACCAACCTCGACAATGTCTGGCAGGGTGTCAATCGAAGGATCGGAGATCGCCTGGGAATTGAGAACATTGAAATTCTGGCACCTAAAAAAGAAACACTTCAAAAGCTATTCACCTTTGTTCCCAGCGCACAGCTTGAGGAGGTTCGCCAGGCGCTCTTCGAGGCCGGAGCAGGACACATTGGTGACTACGATCAGTGCAGCTTTGGACAGGAAGGAACAGGCACCTTTCGGGGATTGGAAGGCACACAACCATTTACGGGCACTCCCGGTCAGCTTCACTCGGAGAAAGAAACGAAACTGGAAGTAGTGTATCCTTCCTTTCTAAAGTCAAGGGTCATCCGATCGCTGATGAAAGCTCATCCCTATGAAGAGGTAGCCTACGATATCGTGAACCTGGCCAACGAACACCAGCGTGTTGGCAGTGGCATGATAGGCACACTGAAGCAACCCATGCCCGAAAGGGAATTCTTGAATCACGTAGCCAAACACATGAAAGTGACTTCGATTCGGCACACTCCCCTGCTGGAAAAGCCGATCGAAACTGTGGCTTGGTGTGGTGGTGCAGGTAGTTTTCTAAGAGGTATTGCCATGGCTCGCGGAGCGGATGTTTTTATCACCGGAGATTTCAAGTATCACGAGTTCTTTGATGCGGATGGAAAAATGGTCATTCTAGACATCGGACACTTTGAAAGTGAGCAGTTTACACCGGACCTTTTGGCCGAATTTCTGCTTGAAAAATTTCCTACCTTTGCCGTCCTTTTATCGGAGGTAAAGACAAACCCGGTTCATTATTTTACTGCTAAATAACTATGGCGACCCAGGCAAAGAAGAAAACCACTACCGAAGCAACGGTAGAAGAAAAACTCAGAGCACTCTACAGACTTCAATTGATTGACTCCTCCATCGACAAGCTTCGTACGGTAAGAGGTGAATTGCCTTTGGAAGTAGAAGATCTTGAGGATGATATCGCTGGCTTGGACACACGACTTTCAAACCTTCAGTCTGAACTTGAGGAGCTTGAGAACAAGCTTGCAGATCGCAAGAATGCGATCGTTGACTCTAAAGAGTTGATCAAGAAGTATGAAGAGCAGCAGAAGAATGTGCGCAACAACAGAGAATTCGATTCACTTTCTAAGGAAATCGAATATCAAACATTGGAAATCCAGCTTTCTGAGAAGCGCATGAGAGAGTTTTCCGCTCAGATTGAGCAGAAGAAAGCCATCATGGATGAAGCTCAGCAGTCATTGGATGATCGCAAGAAAGATCTTGATCACAAGAAGGCCGAACTGAACGACATCATCAAGGAGACTCAGAAAGAAGAAGAGTTGCTCATGAACGCTTCGAAGGAAGCATCTGAGTACATCGAAGAGCGCTTGTTGAAAGCCTACAACCGTATTCGTCACAGTGTGAAGAATGGTTTGGCAGTTGTTCCTGTTGAGCGCGGAAGCTCAGGAGGTTCATTCATCAAGATTCCACCACAGCGCCAGCTCGATATTTCTGCACGCAAAAAGATCATCTCTGATGAGCACAGCGGACGAATCCTCGTAGATGCTGAACTGGCTGCCGAGGAAGAAGAAAAATTGAAGGAGCTAACTCAGAAGGCTGTTGTAGAATAGTCGGTTAGCAAACAAAGCTTTTGAAAGCCCTTTCAGAGTATTCTGGAAGGGCTTTTTGTTTTTTGGAGAATGTGCGATGTCCCGAAAGTGTTGCTATCAGAATACTGGTTGAGCTTTCCTGCGACACCGCTTTTCCGCTCCGCATGTTCAATACGCAGCAGGGACGCTTTGGTGGGCCTGATCCATCCAGGCAAATGCACACTGCCTGGCAGGTCATGCTGGCGTTCGAAGCAAGCCAAGCTCTTGTAAACAGCACTGCAAACCCAATTGATCCACAGTTTGACGTCAGCTATCTCCCAACGCTGCACTCCACGCTACTCAAAATTGCTGCGTGATCGTCACCCTGAACCGCCATAAGGATTCGCAGGCTGGCGGACCCCCACCAAGGGTCTCCGCCAGGTCATTCACCATGATGGCGGAGGCCCTAGTCCCCCATCCGCCAGTTCATCTTGCTATGCTCCGCCACTCTATTTACCACAGTGGCGGATGTTTTCACAACATGGATCCGCCAGGCAGTGGAAAACGGAGTGGCGGATACAGCTTAGAGCTCACGCATTGTGTAGGAACGTGTCATGGCAAAACATCAACAGGTAACATTCATCAAATCAGTGAGGTTTCAAAAATGGGGCAAGAATGATCAATCATACTATCCCAAAGAAGCCTTGTTCGGCTCAACAGACAGTAATGAGTGCTCCGTATGCAAACAAAAAAGGCCCGTTACCGGGCCTTTTATATGATCGTGCTCTTGAGACGAGCCGTGATTCGCTTATCGCTGATCGATGGAAACGTAGTTTCTTTCGTTCTCACCGGTGTAGACCTGACGTGGACGTCCGATCGGCTCATTGTTGGAGCGCATCTCTCTCCACTGAGCTACCCATCCTGGGAGTCGGCCCATGGCGAACATCACCGTAAACATATTGGTAGGGATGCCCAGAGCTCGGTAAATGATTCCAGAGTAAAAGTCAACGTTTGGATAAAGCTTACGCTCTACGAAGTACTCATCTTCCAGGGCAGCCATTTCCAGCTTCTTGGCAATGTCGAGTACAGGATCGTTGACTCCAAGCTTACCGAGTACATCGTCAGCAGCTTTCTTGATGATGCGTGCTCTTGGATCGAAGTTCTTGTAAACGCGGTGTCCAAAGCCCATCAGACGGAATGGATCTTCCTTATCCTTCGCTTTTGCGAGGTACTTATCTACACTTCCTCCGTCAGCCTTGATGGCTTCCAGCATATCAATCACCGCTTGGTTAGCTCCACCGTGCAGTGGTCCCCAAAGCGCGTTGATTCCAGCGGAAACGGAAGCGTAGAGACTTGCATGTGAAGAACCTACGATGCGCACTGTTGAAGTTGAACAGTTTTGCTCGTGCTCAGCGTGAAGGATCAACAACTTATCGAGAGCTGCTGCTACTGTAGGATCGATGTCGAGGTCTTCGGCTGGTGTGCCAAACATCATTCTCAGGAAGTTGCCACAGTAATCCAGGCTATTCTTTGGATAAACAATCGGCTGGCCGATTTCATTCTTGTAAGCCCATGCAGCCAATGTTGGCATCTTAGCGAGCAAACGGATGATGTTCATTCTCACCTCGTCAGCTGAACGGGTTGGGTCCAGTGATTCAGGATAGAACGCAGTCAAAGAAGTGACCAAAGAAGACAACACGCCCATTGGATGCGCATTGCTTGGGAAACCTTCGAGAATTCTCTTGAAATCTTCGTGAATCAGGGTATGGTAAGTGATGTCACTCGACCACTGCTTGTATTCCTCCTGCGTAGGAAGCTCACCAAAAATGATCAGGTAAGCCACCTCAAGGAATGTAGACTTTTCTGCGAGCTGCTCAATCGGATATCCGCGGTAACGAAGGATGCCTTTTTCTCCATCCAAAAACGTAATTGCACTTTGCGTGGAACCGGTATTCTTATATCCCGGATCAATGGTAATCAACCCCGACTGACCTCTGAGTTTTGAAATATCCAACGCTCTTTCTTCCTCCGAACCGGTCACAACCGGCAATTTGTACACATTACCCTCGTAATGTAGCTCTGCAAAATCTGACATTCTTCTTTTTGAGTTTAACTTGATTCTTGTGGTTGACGGATACCCTCAGCCGAAGGCTGACGAAAGTAATACCGGCTACTATCAATTACAAACAACGTGCTTTAAACAAAGTTGAAATTTCGCCCGGGGTAATAAGCGGTACTTCCGAGCTCCTCTTCAATCCTTAAAAGTCTGTTGTATTTAGCCACACGATCGCTCCTGGAAGCCGACCCTGTCTTGATTTGACCTCTACCCAGCGCAACAGCTAAATCCGCAATGGTGGTGTCTTCTGTTTCACCACTTCGGTGGCTCATCACGGAGGTGTAACCATTGTTTTTAGCCAGTTCAACAGCCTCAATGGTTTCGGTCAAAGTACCGATCTGGTTCACCTTGATAAGGATCGAATTGGCGACTCCTTCATCAATACCCCGCTGCAGACGATTGGTATTGGTAACAAAAAGATCATCTCCGACCAACTGAACCTTACCGGCCAGCTTATCCGTCAACGACTTCCATCCGCTCCAATCGTCCTCATCCATTCCATCTTCGATCGAGATGATCGGATACTTCGAGCACCAATCTGCCCAGAAATCGGCCATTTCTTCGGAAGACAGTTTCTGACCTGTGGATTTCTTGAAGACATACATGCCGGACTCCTTGTCATAAAACTCACTGGAGGCAGCGTCCATGGCGATGTAAATATCATCTCCGGGCTGATATCCGGCAGTTTCAATAGCCTTCAACACAAACTCGATGGCTTCTACATTGGATCCCAGGTTGGGTGCAAAACCTCCTTCATCACCCACATTGGTCGAGTGTCCGCTGTCTTTCAACACCTTCTTCAGGTTATGGAAAACCTCGGTTCCCATTCGCAGGGCATCAGAAAAGGTATCTGCTCCTACGGGCATGATCATGAATTCCTGGAAATCGATCTTGTTATCGGCATGCGCTCCTCCGTTGAGGATATTCATCATCGGGATTGGCAGCGTTGAAGCCTGCACACCACCGATGTATCGATACAGTGGCATTCCGTGATCCTGAGCTGCAGCCTTTGCGAGGGCCATGGAAACGGCAAGGATGGCGTTCGCTCCCAGGTTGGCTTTATTAGGCGTCCCATCCAACCCGATTAAGTGACGATCAATGGCCGTTTGGCTGGAAATGAACACTCCATTCAGCTCTTTCGCAATGGTCTCATGAATGTTCTGAACAGCCTTCAAAACGCCTTTTCCCATGTATCTGGAAGGGTCGTTGTCGCGAAGCTCAACGGCTTCATGGATACCTGTAGACGCTCCAGAAGGAACTGCAGCAGTTCCGATGATTCCGGAATCTGTAATAACATCAACTTCTACGGTGGGATTTCCACGAGAGTCCAGGATTTCCCTGGCCATGATCTGTGAAATGTGGCTCATGTTAAGCTGTAACTGTTTTATGTGATTTGATAAGATCTATGAATTGATCAAACAGGTATCGCGAATCGTTCGGCCCTGCAGAAGATTCAGGGTGATATTGAACGGAAAAGGCTGGTTTTGCCTTGATTCGGATGCCTGCGAGTGTATTGTCATTCAGGTGGATGTGTGTCACCTCTAAATCGTCCCTGCCTTCGGCTTCTTCAAGGTTTACCACGAAGCCATGGTTTTGAGATGTGATCTCGCAACTGCCGGTCTCCAGATTCTTGATGGGATGATTGATCCCCCGGTGTCCGTTATGCATCTTATAGGTAGAGAGTCCGTTGGCCAGAGCCAGCAACTGGTGTCCGAGGCAAATGCCAAAGACAGGTGTCTCGGAATCCTGAAGCTTCTGGATTTCCGTTACCGCTTCTGGCATCGCGGCAGGATCACCAGGACCGTTGCTCAGCATGATACCATCGGGCTTCCAGCTCAGCACTTCCTCCGCGGGAGTAGCCAATGGGAACACCTTCAGGTAGGCACCTCGCTCAGCAAGACACCTCAAAATGTTCTTTTTCACACCGTAGTCCATCACGGCAATCCTGACCTCTGCATTCTCTTCTCCGAAGAAGTAAGGCTCAGTCGTACTCACCTTGGAAGAAAGCTCGAGACCTTCCATGGAAGGCACCTGGGCAAGTTGCTCCTTGAGGGCGTCAATGTCATCGCTCTCACTGGAGATGATGGCATTCATGGCTCCTTTGTCGCGAATATGCCTTACCAAGGCTCTGGTATCCACATCGGAGATGCCCACCATTCCCTGGCGGTCGAAGTAGTCCTGCACGGATTCTTCAGCCGACTCACGCGAAAAGATTTCTGAAAACTTTTTACAAACCAGGCCACTGATCTTCAATCCATCGGATTCCACTTCCTCTTCATGGGCTCCGTAGTTCCCAATGTGTGAGGGAGTCATCAATAAGATTTGCCCGAAATAGGATGGGTCTGTAAAGATCTCCTGATAACCGGTCATGCCGGTGTTAAAGGCAATCTCGCCTACCGTAGTTCCAATTTTCCCGGCAGCTTTGCCATGGTACACTGAACCGTCCTGAAGGACCAACACGGCTTTCTTTCCTTCTTTATACTTCATTGCTCAGAATTTGACACAAAAAAAGAGGATAAGCTAAACACTCATCCTCTTTCTTATGAACATTAATGACGATCACCGATCAGTTCGACTCCTTTTTGTCCTCCTTAGAGTCAGATGAATCTGCCTCTTCCTTCTTCTCTTCTGCCTTCGCTTCAACCTTAGGAGCTTCTTTTGTCTCGGTTACTTCAGGAGTGGCTGCGGCTTCCTCCTTTGGCTCTTCGGTCTTTCCCTTCGCCTCTTCCTGCTTCTCCGCCTTGCTTGCATCACTGCCTCCGGCTGGAGCCGCTTTGTTGCTGCCACCTCTTCTTGAACGTCTTGTTTTCGTCTTCGCAGACTTACCTTCCTTGGTGTAGATTTCGTTGAAATCTACCAACTCAATGAGACACATTTCTGCAGAGTCACCAGCACGAAATCCTGTCTTGATGATACGAGTGTATCCACCCGGACGATCAGCCACCTTCGGTGCTACTTCACGAAACAGTTCTGTCACCGCATCCTTGTTCTGCAAGTAGCTGAATACTACTCTACGAGAGTGCGTTGTATCGCTCTTGGACTTAGTGATCAAAGGCTCCACATACCTGCGCAGTGCCTTGCCTTTCGCCAGCGTAGTATTGATCTGCTTATGCTCGATCAGTGCGCTTGCCAAGTTTGCCAACAGGGCTCTTCTGTGACCTGTCTTTCTGCTTAGCTGATTGATTTTGTTCTGATTTCTCATCTCTTGTCTCTCTGATCAGGTAAACTGATTATTCTTTATCCAACATGTATTTAGACACGTTCATACCAAAGTGAAGTCCCTTGGAGTGAACGAGATCTTCCAATTCCGTCAACGACTTCTTACCGAAGTTGCGGAACTTCAAAAGATCATTCTTCTCATAAGTAACGAGGTCACCCAACGTTTCTACATCGGCCGCTTTCAAACAGTTCAGAGCTCGTACGGAAAGATCCATATCTACAAGCTTTGTCTTGAGCAACTGACGCATGTGAAGCGTGTTCTCGTCCAATTCCTCTTCTGCCTTCTTCTCAACCTGATCCAGCGTGATACGCTCGTCAGAGAACAGCATGAAGTGGTGGATCAAAATCTTAGCTGCTTCTTTCAAAGCATCCTTAGGATGTACTGATCCATCTGACTCGAGCTCGATGATGAGCTTTTCGTAGTCAGTCTTTTGCTCTACACGATAGTTCTCAATGGTGTACTTCACATTGCGAATAGGTGTAAAGATGGAATCAAGGAATACAGTGCCTAGCGCTGCATTAGGTACTCTGTTCTCTTCAGAAGGAACATAACCGCGACCCTTTTCGATGGTCACCTCCAGCTCGAGGTTTACAGACTCATCCATGTGGCAAATCACATGATCGGGATTCAACACCTGGAAAGAACTGGTGAACTTACCAATGTCTCCTGCCGTGAACGTATCCTGACCTTTTACCTTGATGCGAACCTTCTCGGTTTCTTCTTCCTTGATCTGTTGCTTGAAACGAACCTCTTTCAGGTTGAGGAGAATCTCAGTAACATCTTCGATTACACCTTTAATAGTGCTGAACTCATGGTCAACACCTTCAATGCGCACCGCTGTCACTGCGAATCCTTCCAAAGACGAAAGGAGAATTCTTCTGAGAGCGTTTCCTATGGTGATCCCGTAACCGGGCTCGAGTGGACGGAATTCAAATTGCCCGATCTTGTCATCTGATTGAATCATGATGACCTTGTCCGGTCTTTGAAAATCTAAAATTGCCATCTGTTTTCTTCAGTTTTAATTGGGTCTAAGTGTCTTCGTTTTGTTGCTTGAAGAAGGGCAACAAAACCTTTCTGCATAAACCCAATGATTGATTTAGTTACTTCTTATTTAGAGTACAATTCAACGATCAACTGCTCCTTGATATTCTCAGGAATCTGATCGCGTGTTGGAGCTACAATGAATGTTCCTTCCAAGCTGTTGGTGTCGAATTCAATCCAAGGGAAGTTCTTCGTTGAACTGCCGGCTACTGAATTCAAAACAGCTTCCAAAGACTTTGACTTTTCACGTACACTCACCTTATCACCGGGACGAAGTGTGTAAGAAGGAATGTTCACAATCTGACCATTCACCTCAATGTGACGGTGACCTACAAGCTGACGAGCACCTCTTCGAGTCGGAGAGATTCCCATGCGGAACACAGTGTTGTCGAGTCTAGATTCACAAAGCATCAACAGGTTCTCACCCGTAATTCCCTTCCTTCTGGAGGCCTCGCTGAAGAGGTTAGAGAACTGGCGCTCAAGAATACCATAGGTGTACTTGGCCTTCTGCTTCTCCATCAACTGGATGGCGTATTCAGATTGCTTCATCCTACGCTTGTTCGGGCCGTGCATCCCTGGAGGATATGCTTTTCTCTCCAAGGCCTTGTCAGGTCCGAAAATAGGATCACGAAACTTTCGTGCAATCTTCGATTTGGGTCCTCTGTATCTTGCCATTTTCTTCGACTACTAATAATTAAACTCTTCTTCGTTTTGACGGACGACAGCCATTGTGAGGCATTGGAGTGATGTCGACAATCTCTGTCACTTCAATTCCCATGTTGGCGATGCTTCTGATGGCGCTTTCACGACCGGCACCAGGTCCTTTCACGTATACCTTAACCTTTCGAAGGCCCAGGTCATGCGCTACCTTTCCGCAATCGGAGGCCGCTTGCTGAGCAGCATAAGGTGTGTTTTTCTTGGAGCCACGGAAACCCATCTTTCCTGCTGACGACCATGAGATCACATCACCTCCTGCGTTGGTCAGGGAAATGATGATGTTGTTGAAGGTGGCATTGATGTGAGCCTCGCCCACTGCATCAATTTTTACCTTCCTCTTTTTTGCTTGCGTCTTCGCCATGAAACCAGTTCTAAACGGTTAATGATTATTTAGTTGCCTTCTTCTTGTTGGCAACAGTCTTTCTCTTTCCTTTACGAGTACGGCTGTTGTTTTTGGTACGCTGTCCTCGCAATGGAAGACCTGCACGGTGACGTACACCGCGGTAGCAACCGATGTCCATCAGTCGCTTGATGTTCAGCTGAGTCTCTGAACGTAGCGCTCCTTCAACAGTGATATTCTCATTGATGTAGGTTCGCACTGCTGCCAACTCATCATCATTCCAATCACTAACTTTTTTGTCAAAGTCAATTTTGCACTCGGAGAGAATGCGTTGCGCTCTGGAACGACCAACACCGAAAATGTAGGTAAGTCCAATCTCACCTCTTTTGTTTCTCGGCAAATCAATACCTGCTATCCTAGCCATACTCTATCTTTTAGCCTTGTCTTTGTTTGTGTTTAGGATTCTTCTTGTTGATGACATACACGCGTCCATTGCGCTTGACAATTTTGTCATCAGCCGACCTTTTCTTAACGGATGCCCTTACTTTCATGATCCTGTTTTATTTGTACCTATATGTGATTCTCCCCTTCGACAAATCGTAGGGTGACATTTCGACTTTCACCTTGTCACCTGGCAAAATTTTGATGTAGTTCATCCTCATCTTCCCGGAGATATGGGCCGTAATTACGTGTCCATTCTCAAGTTCGACCCGAAACATTGCATTTGACAATGCTTCAGAGATGACTCCGTCTTGCTCTATCGATGATTGTTTAGCCATTAAATGTCTATGCTCTTATTTCTAATTTCTGTTCTATAAACTCGAAGGTCGACAGTAATTCTGCCTTTCCTTTTCTAACTACCATAGTGTGCTCAAAATGAGCAGAGGGCTTTCGATCGGCAGTGTAAATGGTCCATCCATCTGCGTGCTGCTGAACTTCTTTGCGCCCCATGTTGATCATTGGCTCGATGTTGATGACCAGACCTTCTACAAGCTTTGGCCCCTTACCTCGTCTACCGAAGTTTGGAACCTCAGGCGGTTCATGAAGATCTCTTCCGAGTCCATGCCCGACCAATTCTCTCACTACTCCAAAACCTGCGTTTTCAGCATGCGCTTGAACCGCATAGCCGATGTCTCCGACACGATTGCCTGCGATGGCTTGTTCAATTCCAAGGTCGAGGCATTCCTTGGTATTCACCAAGAGCTTCATCACCTCATCACTCACCTCACCCACAGGGAATGTGTAAGCAGAATCACCGTAGAATCCGTTCATCAAGACTCCGCAGTCCACCGAAATGATATCGCCATCCTGCATCACCTGGCCTGCTTTCGGAATGCCGTGTACTACCACTTCATTCATTGAAATACACAGGCTATTCGGAAAACCATTGAAGCCAAGGAAACCTGGATGACCTCCGTGGTCCTTGATGAATTCATAAGCTCGCTTGTCCAAATCCAACACCGATACTCCGGGCTGGATCATAGGCGCGACCTCTGCCAATGTTTTGCCAACAAGTAAAGAACTCTCTCGAATCAGCTCTATCTCTTCCGCACTCTTCGCCTTCAGCATGCTGCTTCTCCTCCCCGACTGGATTAACCAGCCATTCCAAAGGCCGATGAAGACCTTCCTTTTATTTTGCCTGACTTCATTAAGCCATCGTAATGACGCATGAGCAGGTGACTTTCAATTTGTTGAAGTGTATCGAGGATCACACCAACCATGATGAGGAGTGAAGTTCCTCCATAGAAGTATGAAAACCCGGTAGTCACGCCTGCGATCATGGCAAATGCTGGCATGATGGCGACAATACCGAGGAATACAGATCCTGGCAGGGTGATACGCGACAATACACTATCTAAGAATTCCGCTGTTTTCTTACCTGGCTTCACACCTGGAATAAACCCGTTGTTTCGCTTCAAATCCTCAGCCATTTGGTTCGGATTCACAGTGATCGCTGTGTAGAAGTAGGTAAACAGAATGATCAATACAAAGAACACAGCATTGTACAGGAACGATGTAGGATCAGCAAACGTGGCCGCAAAGCTGGTTGCCGCATCGGAGCTGGAAAGACCAACCAATGTGATTGGAAGGAACATCAAAGCCTGAGCAAAGATGATTGGCATCACACCAGCAGCATTCACCTTCAAGGGAATGTACTGACGAGCTCCTCCGTATTGCTTGTTTCCAACAACCTTCTTGGCGAAGTTCACCGGAATTCTCCTGGTACCCTGAACGAGGGCTACGGTTGCAATCGTGACAAGTAGCAAGAACACCAACTCGATCAACAGCATTACAAAACCACCCGCAGAGGTTCTTTGCTCAACCTCGAAGAAGAACGATCCAGGAAGCTGAGCGATGATTCCAATCATAATGATCATGGAGATACCGTTTCCAATTCCCTTGTCTGTAATCTTCTCACCAAGCCACATCACGAAGATGGTACCGGTGATGAGCAACACTACTGTAGTAACCCACCAGAATCCTCCTGTTCCATCCACAACTGCTTGCGGTGGAATTTGAGAAGAGATGTAAGTAGGCGCCTGAACAGCAGTGATGGCAATGGTCAGCAGACGTGTCCACTGATTCAGTCTTCTTCGGCCACTTTCACCTTCTCGTTGCATCTTCTGAATTGCTGGAACCGCGATGCCCATCAACTGCATCACAATGGAAGCAGAGATGTAGGGCATGATACCCAGCGCAAAAACAGAAGCTCTGGTGAAAGCCCCGCCTGCAAAAATGTTCAACAACGCAGCGATACCCTGAGGGTCGCCATTCACGTCACCCAGAATCTCTGGATCAACTCCGGGAAGAACAACAAAAGCTCCTAATCGATAGATCAAGAGAAAGCCCAAGGTGTTCAGAATACGAACCCTCAGGTCTTCGATCTTCCAGATGTTCTTTAATGTATCGATCAGTCTTTTCATGATTATTCAATCACTTTGGCTTCTCCGCCTTTGTCTTCAATTTGTTTCTTGGCTGATGCTGAAAAAGCATTGGCCTCGATGGTCAACTTCATAGTCAACTCACCGCGTCCGAGCACCTTTACAAGGTCCTTCTTTCCAACCACAGACTTTTCTCTCAAAAAGTCGATGGTGATAGCCTCAACCTTGCTCTCCTTTGCAAGTGCTTCAATCACATCGAGATTGATGCCGTGGTACTCAACTCTGTTTGGATTCTTGAAACCAAACTTTGGTACCCTGCGCTGAAGGGGCATTTGACCTCCTTCAAAGCCGAGCTTCTTAGAGTATCCACTTCTAGACTTAGCACCCTTGTGACCACGCGAAGCTGTACCTCCTGAACCGGAGCCTTCGCCCCTGCCCAATCGCTGCTTTTTCTTTACGGAGCCTTTGGCAGGCTTTAGATTACTCAAGTCCATAATTAGCCCTTAATTTCTTCTACGGTTACTAAATGCTTTACCTTATTCACCATTCCGGTGATCTGAGGTGTAGCCTCGTGCTCTACCGAAGTGTGTAACTTTTTCAGACCCAAAGCCTGAATGGTTTTTTTCTGATTGGCTGGTTTGCCAATGGATGATTTAACCTGTGTGATCTTGATCTTTCCCATGATCTTATCCGTTAAATACAGTTTCGAGAGAAACATTACGCTGACGAGCTACGGTGTATGCATCTCGCATCTGAGTCAATGCTTCGATCGTTGCCTTCACAACATTGGCAGGATTTGAAGATCCCTTAGACTTAGCAAGTACATCGGTAATTCCAACGCTCTCCAGTACAGCACGCATCGCACCACCAGCAATAACTCCGGTACCGTGTGCAGCAGGACGAAGGAAGATTTCTGCACCTCCGAAACGACCTATCTGCTCGTGAGGAACAGATCCATTCACGATAGGAACTCGAATCAGGTTCTTTTTCGCATCATCAATTGCCTTTTCGATCGCGCTGGTAGCTTCCTTAGCCTTTCCGAGGCCGTGACCTACAACACCGCTTTCGTTTCCAACAACAACGATCGCAGAGAAACCGAATGCGCGACCTCCCTTGGTCACTTTGGTCACCCTTCGAACCTCAACCAAACGGTCTTTCAGTTCAATCTCGCTGGACTTTACCCTCTTTATGTTTTCGCTCGCCATGATTGTGAATGTCTATGTCTTAAAATTTCAGTCCGTTTTCGCGCGCTGCATCAGCCAAAGCTTTCACACGGCCGTGGTACAAGTATCCGTTTCTATCGAACACTACGCTTTCTACTCCAGCTTTGCTTGCAGCCTCAGCAACTTTCTTACCAATAGCGGCAGCTTGCTCCAATTTCGATCCGTTGTGTGCCTCTTTGTCATTCAGAGAGGAAGCAGACGCCAAAGTTTCACCGTTCTCATCATTCACAACCTGGGCATAGATTTCCTTGTTGCTTCGAAAAACAGTCAGTCTCGGACGTACAGCCGTGCCTTCAATGGACTTTCGAATTCTACGCTTGATTCGCGCTCTTCTACCTGACTTACTCAGTGCCATGTCTCAATTATTTTTTAGCTGCTGATTTACCAGCTTTTCTTCTTAGTTGCTCTCCAACAAACTTGACTCCCTTACCCTTGTATGGTTCAGGCTTACGCAGTGAACGAATCTTCGCTGCTACCTGTCCCAACAACTGCTTGTCGTGAGACTCAAGCGTAATGATTGGATTCTTTCCTCTTTCTTGCTCAGCCTTGGCCTTGATCTCGGCTGGCAATTCAAATACGATGTTGTGAGAATATCCTAAAGAGAGCTCCAGGTTTCTTCCCTGTACCGCTGCTCTGTAACCAACACCTACGAGTTCCTGCTGAACAGAGTATCCTTTGGCAACTCCTTCGATCATGTTGTTCACCAATGCTCGGTAAAGTCCGTGCATCGCTCTGTGATCCTTGTGATCAGAAGCACGCTCAAAGGAAATTTTACCATCCTCTATTTTCACGGTGATAGCTTCGTTGATCTCTTGAGTCAATTCGCCTTTAGGGCCTTTGACTTTCACAACACTACCATCCTGCTTCACCTCAACTCCAGAGGGGATCTCAATTATTGCTTTTCCTATTCGTGACATTTCTACAGTCTTTTAATAAACGTAGCAAAGGACTTCGCCACCAACGTTTTCTTTTCTGGCCTCTTTGTCTGTCATCACACCTTTTGAAGTTGAGAGGATGGCAATACCCAATCCGTTCAACACACGTGGAAGGCTTGATGAGTCAGCATACTTGCGAAGACCTGGACGGCTCACGCGCTTCAGCTTTCTAATCGCTGCATGCTTTGTTACAGGATCGTACTTCAAGGCGATCTTAATCGTTCCCTGATGTCCCTGATCTTCAAACTTGTAGTTCAGGATGTATCCTTTTTCGAAGAGGATTTTCGTAATCTCTCTTTTCAGGTTCGAAGCGGGAATCTCTACCACTCTGTGGTTGGCACTGATTCCATTACGAACTCTGGTCAAATAATCTGCTACCGGATCTGTTACTGCCATGATTCTTGCTCTTTTACCAACTTGCTTTGCTTACACCTGGAATCAACCCCTTGTTCGCCATTTCGCGGAAAAGGACTCGGGAAATACCAAACTGACGCATGTATCCGCGAGGTCTTCCAGTGAGTTGGCAACGGTTGTGCATTCTCACCTTTGAAGAGTTCTTAGGAAGCTTCTGAAGCTCATCCCAACGCCCTTCGTTCTTGAGCTGCTCTCGCTTCTCAGCGTAGCGTGCCACCATCTTTTCGCGCTTGCGCTCACGCGCTTTCATTGATTCCTTAGCCATAGCTTATTTTTTGAATGGTAGTCCAAATGCTTTTAAAAGTTCGAAAGCCTCTTCGTCTGTGTTTGCTGAGGTAACGAAAGTGATATCCATACCGTTGATACGGCTTACTTTATCGATGTCGATTTCAGGGAAGATGATTTGTTCCTTGATTCCAAGATTGTAGTTCCCGCGTCCGTCAAATCCTTTTGGATTGATGCCACGGAAGTCACGCGTTCTTGGCAGTGCAACTGCAACCAAACGATCGAGGAATTCATACATCACATCTCCACGCAAGGTCACTTTAGATCCGATGGGCATGCCTTTACGCAGCTTAAAGTTCGAAACGTCCTTCTTCGCGTAAGTGGCAACTGCCTTCTGACCTGCAATAGTGCTAAGCTCAGTGACAGAAGTTTCAATGATCTTCTTATCTGCTGTAGCATCGCCCAATCCCTGGCTCAAGACAATCTTCTTGAGGCGAGGAACCTGCATTAAACTCTCATACTTGAAGTGATCCTGGAGTGCTCCAACGATTACTTCCCTGTACTGCTTCTTAAATCTGGGTGTATACTGACTCATTTGATGACCTCCCCTGATCTTTTAGATATTCTAACTTTCGTTCCGTTGTCTTCAACCTTGTATCCAATGCGACAAGGTTTTCCATCCTTTGGGTCTACGTGAAGAAGGTTGGATACATGAATAGGACCTTCCTTCTTAATGATACCGCCTTCAGGATACTGCGCATTGGGCTTGGTGTGCACTGAAATCAGATTCACTCCTTCAACAAGCGCTCGCTCTTTCTTGCGATCCACTTCCAGGATGCGGCCTGACTTGCCCTTTTGGTTACCAGAGATAACCACTACCTGATCTCCTTTTCTAACGTGCATTTTCTTTGTCATCACGTTTCTATTAAAGCACCTCGGGTGCCAGTGAAACAATCTTCATGAACTGCTTCTCGCGAAGCTCACGGGCTACAGGTCCGAAGATCCGTGTGCCTCTCATCTCGCCCGTAGTATTCAACAATACCACAGCATTTTCATCGAATCGGATGTAAGAGCCATCGTTTCGTCTTACTTCCTTCTTGGTGCGTACCACCACGGCTCTGCTCACCTGCCCTTTCTTCACGTTACCGGAAGGCATGGCATCTTTCACAGAAACTACTACGGTGTCCCCGATGCTGGCATACCTTCTCTTGGTACCTCCGAGCACTCGGATGCAGAGTACTTCCTTGGCGCCACTATTGTCCGCCACCTTCATCCGTGATTCTTGCTGTAACATCTCTCTGTATTATTTAGCTTTTTCAACGATCTCTACCAGTCTCCATCGCTTGTTCTTGCTGATGGGACGCGTCTCCATGATCTTTACAGTATCTCCGATACCGCATTCACCTTTCTCATCGTGGGCGATGAACTTTTTCGTCACCTTCACGAATTTCCCATACTTAGGGTGCATGGTGTTTCTCAGCACTGACACAGTGATGGACTTGTCCATCTTGTCGCTGGTTACAACACCAATTCTTTCTTTTCTAAGGTTTCTTTCGGCCATGGTCTTATTTTTCTGCTTGTTCAGCTGCTCTTCTTTTGTTCATTTCCGTGTTCAAGCGAGCAATATCCTTACGCTTAGAACGGATCAACAGCGGGTTCTCCAAGGGAGATACTGCGTGCTGCATGGTCAACTTCCGGTAGCTCTCTTCTGCCTCTATCAAGTGGTCTGCGAGCTCATCGGTGGTCATTTCGCTTATTACTGATGCTTTCATGATATCGATGCTTATTCAGTATAGTCTCTTCTAATCACAAACTTGGTCACTACAGGAAGCTTCTGAGAAGCCAAACGCAAGGCCTCTTTTCCAATCTCAAGCGACACTCCTTCAATTTCGAAAAGGATTCTTCCAGGCTTCACTTTGGCTGACCAGTGATCCAGGGCTCCCTTTCCCTTACCCATACGTACTTCAGCTGGCTTGCTGGTAACAGGAACATCTGGGAAAATGCGAATCCATACCTGACCTTCTCTCTTCATGTATCGGGTTACAGCGATACGAGCAGCTTCAATCTGACGAGAGGTAAGCATACCTGGCTCCAGTGTCTTGATGCCGAAGGTTCCAAACGCGAGTTGACTTCCTCGCTGCGCATTGCCTCGGATACGGCCTTTCTGCTGCTTTCTAAACTTTGTCTTTCTTGGTTGTAACATGACCTAACTAATCCTTAAGCGTTTGACCTTCTTTTTCCGCGGCCACCTGATGGTCCACCGCCTCCGCCTTTACCCTTGTTAGGGGTTCCAGAACCTACTGTGGTGCTGAGGTCTCTCTTACCGTATACCTCGCCCTTACAGATCCACACCTTGATACCAATACGGCCATAAGTTGTGTGAGCCTCAGACAGAGCATAATCAATGTTTGCACGGAAAGTGTGCAAAGGAATACGACCGTCCTTGTACTGCTCAGTACGAGCCATTTCAGCACCGTTCAAACGTCCGGAGATCATTACCTTGATTCCTTCAGCTCCCATGCGCATGGTAGATGCTACAGACATCTTAGATGCTCTTCGGAAGGAAATACGACCTTCAACCTGGCGAGCGATGGAATCAGCTACAAGCTTAGCATCCAGTTCTGGGCGCTTGATCTCGTAGATATTGATCTGAACTTCTTTCTTGGTGAGTTTCTTAAGCTCTTCTTTCAACTTATCCACTTCCTGACCACCTTTTCCGATGATGATTCCCGGACGAGCAGTATTGATAGTGACAGTGATGAGCTTCAACGTGCGCTCGATCACAATGTGTGAAACGCTGGCGTTGTTCAAACGAGCATAGATGTAGTCCCGAATCTTCTGGTCTTCTACCAGCTTGTCATCGAACTTACGTCCTCCATACCACTGCGAATCCCATCCACGGATGAATCCGAGCCTGTTACCAATTGGATTTGTCTTCTGTCCCATTAGGCTTCTGTTTCGTTTGTTTCAGGTTCTTGCGCTGCAGTTTGGCTGATGCGCTCTTTAATTTCTGGGTTGGCGCTGTCCAGGATCATGGTTACATGATTGGAACGCTTGCGCACTCTGTATGCTCTTCCCTGCGGAGCTGGCTGAATACGCTTAAGCATTCGTCCACCGTCTACAGATATCTCTTTGATGAAAAGGTCTGCCTCTTCCCAGCGCTCACCTGACTTCTGCTCGAAGTTGGCAATGGCTGAGCGGAGCAAACGCTCCAGGTCACGAGCTGCGTGGTTCTTTGTGAACTGAAGCACACCAGATGCTTTAGACACATCCATCCCACGGACCAAGTCAGCGATCAACCTCATCTTGCGAGGTGATGTCGGGCAATTGTTCAGCTTGGCAACGAACGTAGTCTTACGTTCCTGCTTTCGCCTTTCAGCTGTATTTGCTTTCCTGCTTCCCATCTCTTAATTATCTTTTCTTTTTGTTTCCACCATGGCCACGGAACGTACGGGTTGGAGCAAACTCACCGAGCTTGTGTCCTACCATGTTTTCCGTTACATACACAGGAATGAACTTGTTTCCATTGTGCACTGCGATGGTCAATCCAACAAAATCAGGAGTGATCATTGAAGCTCGGCTCCAGGTCTTGATCACATTCTTCTTACCAGACTGCTGAGCGGTAGTCACACGCTGATCCAGCTTGTAGTGTACAAATGGCGGTTTTTTAAGCGATCTACTCATTGCTCAGGTTATTTCTTTCTTTTCTCAATGATGAATTTTCCGGTAATCTTCTTCTTGCTGCGAGTCTTGTAACCCTTCGCTGGAAGACCTTTTCTTGATCGTGGGTGACCTCCGGAAGAACGGCCTTCACCACCACCCATTGGGTGATCAACTGGATTCATAACAACACCACGAACACGTGGTCTGCGACCCAACCAGCGCTTGCGACCAGCCTTACCACTCACTTCCAGGGAGTGATCAGAGTTAGACACAGCTCCGATGCTTGCGATACAGCTAGCCAATACCATGCGAACTTCACCGCTAGGCATCTTCAGGATCGCCCACTTACCATCCTTTGCTGTAAGCTGAGCATAAGTACCCGCGCTACGTGCAAGCTTTCCACCCTGGCGAGGGTTCAATTCGATGTTGTGAACGATGGTTCCCAACGGAATGTCCTTCATGTAAAGAGCGTTGCCAATTTCAGGAGCAGCACCCGTTCCATTCACAACCTCCTGGCCTACTTTGAGTCCTGCAGGAGCAATGATGTAGCGCTTCTCTCCATCAGCATATTCAACGAGTGCAATTCGTGCACTGCGGTTTGGATCGTATTCGATGGTCTTGACTTCGCCTTTCACGTCAAACTTGTCGCGCTTGAAGTCAATGACTCGGTAACGCTGCTTGTGACCTCCACCGCGATAACGCATGGTCATCTTACCTGTGTTGTTTCGTCCACCAGACTTCTTCTTGGGGGCGAGCAACGACTTCTCAGGACGATCAGTAGTAATGGTCTCGAAAGAGCTCATCACCTTGTTTCGTTGTCCCGGAGTAATCGGTTTTATTTTCCTTACGGCCATGTCTTATCTCTTAAATGTTCTCGTAAAAGTCAATGACGTCTCCATCGGCAACAGTTACCAATGCTTTCTTGAAGTGATTCCTTCGACCATCGAGGATCGCAGTCTTCGTGAATCGCTTCTTATTTTTTCCAGCATACAGCATAGTGTTCACTGAAGTCACAGTTACATTGTACTGTCCTTCTACCGCAGCCTTGATCTCGATCTTGTTGGCATTTCGATCTACCACGAAGCCATACTGATTTCGCTTCTCGCTGAGCTCAGTCATCTTCTCGGTGATCAGTGGTTTTACTAATACGCTCATTGCTTACTTCTTTAAGTTCTCTTGAATGATGTTCAACGAGCTTTCAGTCACAAGCATCACTCCGGCATTCATGATGTCATAAGTGTTGATGCTCTCAGCAGTGACCACTTTGCCCTTCGGAAAGTTTCTTGCACTCAGTACAACATTGGTGCTGCCCTCAGGCATAACCAACAGTGTCTTTGTAGAAGCTACATCCAGCTTGCGGAGGATGTCAACATACTGCTTGGTCTTTGGAGCTTCGAATGAGAAGTCTTCCAGAACCTTGATGGTTTTGTTCTGAGCAAGTGTTGAAAGTGCCGAACGTCTTGCCAGCCTTTTCACCTTCTTGTTCAACTTGAAGCCGTGCACCTGCGGACGAGGACCGAATACACGACCTCCACCCACGAAAACAGGGCTCTTCAAAGAACCTGCACGTGCACCTCCAGTTCCTTTTTGACGCTTGATCTTACGAGTACTACCCGCAATTTCACCTCGTTCCTTGGCCTTGGCAGTTCCCTGTCGCTGATGAGCAAGAAATTGCTTTACATCCAGGTAAATGGCATGATCGTTTGGCTCAATGCCAAACACATCCTTGTCGAGCTTGGCCTTCTTGCCAGTCTCTTTGCCTTCTATGTTATGTATTGCAAGTTCCATTACTTCTCAATTATTACGTAAGAGCCTTTAGGGCCTGGGATCGCTCCCTTTACGAGTACAACATTCTTATCAGCAAGCACCTTGATGATTTCGAGGTTGATCATTTTCACACGCTTACCACCCATACGGCCAGCCATGCGCATTCCTTTGAAAACTCTCGAAGGAGTGGAGCAAGCTCCAATAGAACCAGGAGCTCTCAAACGGTTGTGCTGACCGTGAGTCGCTTGACCTACACCGCCAAATCCGTGACGCTTAACAACGCCTTGAAATCCTTTTCCCTTGCTTGTTCCAACTACGTCAACGAATTCACCTTCCTGGAGAATATCAACGGTTACTTTATCACCTGGCTTTGCATCACCATCCCAATCTCTGAACTCTGTCAGATAGCGAAGCGGCTGAGTGCCTGACTTCTTGAAATGGCCCATTTCAGCCTTGGAAGTATTCTTTTCTTTCTTCGCATCGAAGCCGAGCTGAACAGCTGAATAGCCATCCACTTCTTCGGTGCGCACTTGTGTGATCACACAAGGACCAGCTTCGATAGCCGTACAAGGAAGATTCTTTCCATCTTCACTATAGAGGCTAGTCATCCCTAGTTTCTTACCAACAATCCCGAGCATGATTAATATTCTTTAAAGCAGTTATACTTTGATCTCAACGTCTACTCCACTTGGCAATTCCAATCCCATCAATGCATCGATGGTTTTAGAAGAGCTACTGTAGATATCCATCAAGCGTTTGTAGCTTGAAAGTTGAAACTGCTCACGGGACTTCTTATTCACGTGCGGAGACCGCAGGACTGTGAATATCTGCTTGTTCGTGGGCAGAGGAATCGGTCCGCTTACGACAGCACCGGTGGACTTCACCGTCTTCACAATCTTCTCGGCAGATTTATCCACCAGATTATGGTCGTAGGACTTAAGCTTGATTCTGATTCGTTGCGCCATCTTAATTATTGGTCAATGAAATTGTTATGCTGATTCTAATTTTCCTTTCACTTCTGCAATTACCCCCTCAGCGATGTTCTTAGGAGCATCGTCATAGTGAGAGAACTCCATGGTGGAGGTCGCACGACCGGAAGTAATTGTTCTGAGCTGAGTTACGTATCCGAACATTTCTGAAAGTGGCACTTTAGCCTTCACCACCTTAGAACCTGCACGGTCATCCATACCTTCTACCACTCCTCTTCTTCGGTTCAGGTCACCCACAACATCACCCATGTTCTGCTCTGGAGTAACAACCTCAAGCTTCATGATAGGCTCAAGGAGTACAGGGTTACACTTTGGAAGTGCAGTTCTGTAAGCCAACTTGGCGCACAGCTCGAAAGACAGCTGATCAGAATCCACTGGGTGGAACGATCCGTCCTTCAGAGTCACCTTCAGGTTATCCACTTGGTATCCGGCAAGAACACCATTCTTCATGGCTTCCTTGAAACCCTTTTCTACAGATGGAATGAATTCACGAGGAACGTTACCACCTTTTACTTCGTTTTCGAAGATCAATCCTGGCTTCTCAGCGTCACCTGGCTCAATCGTCACAATGATGTCAGCGAACTTACCACGACCACCCGTCTGCTTCTTGTAGACTTCGCGGTGCTCAGTGCTTCCGTTAATGGATTCTTTGTAGTTCACCTGAGGAGCTCCCTGGTTAACCTCAACCTTGAACTCTCTCTTCAGACGGTCAACGATAATGTCAAGGTGAAGCTCACCCATACCGCTCAATACAGTCTGACCTGATTCTTCGTCCGTGCGAATGGTAAGGGTTGGATCTTCTTCTGAAAGCTTCGCGAGAGCGATACCCATCTTGTCAACGTCTGCCTGAGTCTTAGGCTCAACTGCTACCCCGATTACCGGATCTGGGAAGTCCATTGATTCGAGTACGATAGGCGCGTTTTCAGCGCAAAGGGTGTCACCCGTTTTGATGTCTTTAAACCCAACAAGAGCAGCGATATCACCGCAGTGCAGCTCAGGAATCTGATTCTGCTTATTGGCGTGCATCTGGAAGATTCGAGAGATTCGCTCTTTGTTTCCAGTTCTGGTATTCAACACGTAGGAACCCGCTGACAGCATTCCAGAGTAGGAACGAGTGAAGCAAAGACGACCTACGAATGGATCGGTAGCGATCTTAAATGCCAGTGCTGAGAAAGGCTCCTGAGGAGAAGGCTTGCGAGAGGCCTCTTCATCTGTCTTTGGGTTTGTACCAACAACAGCGTCAGTATCCAATGGAGAAGGAAGGATTTCCATCACCATGTCCAGCATTGCCTGAACACCCTTGTTCTTAAATGCGGAACCACACATCATTGGAACTACTTTTCCAGCGATGGTAGCTTCACGGAGTGCATCGAGGATTTCGCGCTCTGTCAAAGAGTTCTCATCCTCGAAGTATTTCTCCATCAAAGTATCGTCAAACTCAGCAACCGCTTCAAGCAGCTGACCTCTAAGTTCGCGAGCTTCATCAATAATATCTTCTGGAATGTCAATCTCCTGGAAAGTCATCCCCATGTCCTCTTCGTTCCAGGTGATTCCTCGGAAGTTGATCAAATCAACCACTCCCTTGAAACCATCTTCAGCTCCAATATTCAATTGAAGTGGAAGAGCATGGCTACCAAGCATTTCCTTCACCTGCTTACAAACAGCAAGGAAGTCAGCACCCTGACGGTCCATCTTGTTCACAAATCCAATACGAGGAACGTTGTAGTTATTCGCCAGTCTCCAGTTTGTTTCAGACTGAGGCTCTACACCATCAACAGCACTGAACAAGAAAACCAAACCATCCAGTACACGCAAAGAACGATTCACCTCAACAGTAAAGTCAACGTGTCCCGGGGTGTCGATGATGTTGACGTGGTAATCCTTTTCTCTGTAGTTCCAGTTCAAGGTCGTAGCAGCAGAAGTAATGGTAATACCACGTTCCTGCTCTTGCTCCATCCAGTCCATGGTAGCAGCACCATCGTGCACTTCACCAATCTTGTGACTCACACCACCGTAGTAGAGAATACGCTCAGTAGTGGTAGTCTTACCAGCATCAATGTGTGCTGCGATACCAATGTTTCTCGTGTATCTTAAATCTCTTTTTGCCATCTTGAATCCCGCTGTCGCTATTTAGAATTTGAAGTATGCAAATGCTTTGTTGGCCTCAGCCATTCTATGAGTATCTTCCTTCTTCTTGAAGGCAGCGCCTTCCTCTTTATATGCCGCCATGATCTCGTCAGCAAGCTTCTGGCCCATGCTCTTTCCGTTACGCTTGGAAGCGTAAAGAATCAACCACTTCATACCCATGCTCAACTTACGGTCTGCGCGAATTTCTTGTGGGATCTGGAAGGTTGAACCTCCAACCCTGCGACTTTTAACCTCAACCTGAGGAGTCACATTTTCCAAAGCCTTCTTCCAAACTTCTACACCGTTCTCCTCTACTTTGGACTCTACAATATCGATTGCCTCGTAGAAAATTCTATAAGCAGTACTCTTCTTACCATCCTGCATCAGGTTGTTTACAAACCTTGACACAAGTGTATCTCCGAACTTAGGATCCGGAATAATCTGCCTTGCTTTTGCTCTTCCTTTTCTCATCTCTCAGCAATTATTTCTTAGGACGTTTAGCACCGTACTTAGATCGTCTCTGCTTTCGTCCTTCAACGCCAGCGGTGTCAAGAGCACCTCTAACAATGTGGTAACGAACACCTGGAAGATCCTTTACCCTTCCACCACGAACGAGCACAATCGAGTGCTCCTGAAGGTTGTGACCTTCTCCCGGGATGTAGGCATTGACTTCGTTTTGATTTGTCAATCGGACCCTCGCCACTTTGCGCATGGCAGAATTCGGCTTCTTAGGAGTAGTGGTGTACACACGCACACATACCCCTCTTCGCTGAGGACACGCAGCCAGAGCAGCAGATTTGCTAGTCTTGGACTTGTGCTTGCGGCCGTTTCTTATTAGCTGTTGAATCGTTGGCATTCGCTTGGTTTACCTTGGTTTTTCTTAAATATGACAGTTTTTACTCACTAAAAACGGGCCGCAAAGGTACACGAAAAAGTTTCACACACAATGTGTTGGTTATTAAATTTTCAACTGGAAAAGCACTGAGGCTGAATAAATAACACCAAATCGAACCCCAGCGTCCGAATAACCTCCTCAACATCCAGAAATACGACTGTTGATAAGTGCGTCCAGGCGATTCTCTTGAAAACGAAAGCCGACCAATACCTTTGACTGCTTTAGGCGAAATTTCAATGAGCTATCTCGAAGAATTAAACGAAGTACAACGCAAGGCTGTCACCCACACCGAAGGTCCGGTGATGGTTCTGGCTGGAGCAGGATCAGGCAAAACAAGAGTACTCACCTACCGCATTGCTTACCTCCTGGAGTCGGGTGTAGATCCATACAACATCCTCGCGCTGACCTTTACCAACAAAGCGGCTCGCGAAATGAAAGCGAGAATCAGCAAGATCGCGGGTGAAGACATGGCCAAAAGTCTTTGGATGGGCACCTTCCACTCGGTGTTTGCAAGAATTCTCCGTTTCGAAGCTGACAAGTTGGGCTTCCCTTCCAATTTCACGATTTACGATTCTGATGACTCGAAGAGTCTACTTCGCACACTTATTAAAGAGCAAAACCTGGACGATAAAGTCTACAAAGTGAACCAGGTTCAGAACAGAATATCGTCTGCGAAAAACAGCCTGATCTCAGCCGAGCAATACCAAAATGACACCTTTATATATAATGAGGATTTGCAGGCAAAAAAACCGATGCTCGGGAAGCTCTATGGAATGTATGTGAAGCGCTGTTTCAAGTCAGGCGCCATGGACTTTGACGACCTGCTTTATCTCACCAATATTCTACTTCGAGATCAAGCCGAAGTGCTTCTGAAATACCAGGATAAGTTCCGCTACATCATGGTGGATGAGTTTCAGGATACAAACTATGCTCAATCGAACATCTTGAAGATGTTGGCCGCCCGCCACGAAAACATCTGCGTAGTGGGCGATGACGCCCAGAGTATCTACGCCTTCAGGGGGGCGAATATTCAGAACATCCTGAACTTCAAGAACCAGTACCCGGATGTAGCCATTTACAAACTGGAACAGAACTACCGCTCCACCAAGAACATTGTACAGGCTGCAAACCAAGTGATCAGCAAGAACAAGGAACAGCTGAAGAAGGATGTATGGACCAGCAATGCAGATGGAGAGCAGATCAAGCTGGTAAAATGCCTGAGCGAGACCGAAGAGGGTTCATTCGTAGCAGGTGAAATTCTTGACCTGAAGGCCAAAGAAAGCATCAATGAAGATCAGTTTGCGATCCTCTACCGAACCAATGCTCAGTCTCGAGCACTGGAGGAGGCTTTGCGAAAGCGTAACATTCCCTACCGCATCTTCGGAGGTACGAGCTTTTATCAGCGGAAGGAGATCAAAGACATTCTCGCTTACTTCAGAATGGCGATCAACCCGAACGATGAAGAAGCTTTCAAACGGGTGATCAACTACCCCGCGCGCGGGATTGGACAGACCTCAGTTGATCGTATTCTGATCGCAGCATCGGAAGAAGGCAAATCACAATGGGAGATCGTATCAGACCTGGAAGCTGCACACCTTAACATCAATACAGGAATCCGCAATCGCATCAAGGAGTTTGTGGACCTGATCAAAAGCTTCCAGATCCTCGCTTCACAGGATGATGCTTACGAAGTGGGCAATCACATTGCCTCAGCAACCGGTATTCTCAAGTTGTTCTATTCAGATAAGTCACCCGAAAGTGTGAGCAGGTATGAGAACATCCAGGAACTGCTCGCGGGTATGAAGGAGTTTTCGGAAATACCATTGGAACCAGACGAGAATCCAGAGGAAAACCCCAGAGGTTTAGGGTCATTCATTCAAGACATTGCCTTGCTGACCGACACCGATGTAAAAGACCAAAAAGAAGACGACCAACCGAAGGTCGCCCTCATGACCGTTCACTCGGCCAAAGGCCTTGAGTTCCCCTATGTGTTCATTGCTGGTTTGGAAGAAAACCTTTTCCCTTCTCAGCTAAGTGTGAATTCACGGAAAGATCTGGAAGAAGAGCGAAGACTCTTTTATGTGGCATTAACAAGAGCTGAAAAGCGCGCCTACTTATCGTTTGCAACCACCCGTTTTCGCTACGGGAGCATGGTTTATTCGGAACCGAGTCGCTTCCTGTCAGAAATCGATCAGTCGCTCATTGAGATGCCCAAGCGCATGAGTGGTGAGCAGCGAACGACAAGCTCAAGCTATAAACTGTCTCGGCAGGCCATTCCCCGCAAACTTGTGAAGCCCACAGCGAGCGGAAATGGTGTTTCCGGAGCTGCTATGGATCAGATCAAGATCGGCACGCGCGTCAATCATGCCCGCTTTGGACGCGGAGAAGTGGTGGGCCTCGAGGGAGAACTTCCCAACAGGAAAGCCACCGTGGATTTTAAAGGTATTGGTAAGAAGCAACTTTTGCTCAAATTTGCCCAGCTCCAAATCATGGAGTGAATTTGAATTAAGACTGATGGATATTGATTACAACTCGCAGCGACAGCCGCTCGTTTTAGGTGAGCATGGTCGACACGTACAGGAAATGGTGCGCCACATGCTGCGAATCGAAGATCGTGCAGAAAGAAACAAAGCAGCTGAAACACTCGTGAGAGTGATGACACAGCTGAATCCAGGATACAAGGACAATGAAGAGATGATCCAAAAACTATGGGACGATCTCTTTGTGATGAGCGATTTCAAATTGGACATTGACAGTCCTTATCCTGTGCCCACACCGTTGAAGCAAATCGTCCCTGAAAAGATTCAGTACCCCGATTACAACTTCAAGTACAAGCACTACGGTAAGATCATCGAAGGCCTGATAGAGTCGGCTCGGAAGATGGAAAACCCGGAGGAAAAGAAAGAATTGACTGGAATCATCGCCAACCTCATGAAGCGCAGTTATCTGAGCTACAACCGGGATTCGGTGAATGAGGACATGATCATTGATCAGCTGAAGGATTTGTCGAACGGTGAACTGGAACTGGATCCGGATTTCAAATTCCAGCACACCAACGAAATCCTCAGCAAGCATCGCAAGCAGAACAACAACAAATCAGGCAAAGGCCGCTCAAAACGTAAGTGGAAAAAGAACTAGACTATGGGATCATTTCACATTGAAGGTGGACACCGACTGAAGGGAACTCTGACGCCACAGGGTGCAAAAAACGAAGCCCTTCAAATTCTATGTGCCACGCTTCTAACTCCTGAAAAGGTTGAGATCAGTAACATCCCTGACATTGTGGATGTCAACAAACTGATCGACCTACTCGGGTCGCTTGGAGTGAAGATTCAGCGCAAGGGTGCTGGACACTACATCTTTCAGGCAGATGAAGTAGATGTGAAATACCTAAAGTCAGATGAGTTCCGGCAAAAGGGCTCAGGTCTTCGAGGTTCCATCATGATCGTTGGTCCGTTGCTCGCACGCTTCGGAAAGGGATACATCCCTAAACCCGGAGGAGACAAGATCGGAAGGCGCAGGCTGGACACCCATTTTATAGGATTCCAAAAACTCGGTGCTAAGTTCACCTACAATGCTGACGAACACTTCTATCGTGCTGAAGGCAAAAAGCTGAAAGGCACCTACATGCTGTTGGATGAGGCATCGGTGACCGGAACTGCCAACGTTTTAATGGCGGCCGTATTGGCAGAAGGCGAAACCGTCATCTACAATGCTGCTTGTGAGCCATACCTGCAACAGCTGTGTAGAATGCTGGTGGCGATGGGGGCCAAGATTGACGGCATCGGCTCCAACATGCTTAAAATAAATGGAGTCAAAGAACTGAAAGGATGCAAGCACTCCATCCTGCCTGATATGATCGAAGTTGGAAGCTTCATCGGACTGGCTGCAATGACTCAATCTGACATTACACTCAAGAATGTAGGATATGAGCATCTCGGAATGATCCCCGAGGTTTTTCGAAAGCTCGGCATCCAAATGGAGCTGAAAGGTGATGATCTGCACATCCCAAGTCAGGAAGTGTATGAGATCGAATCCTTCATTGATGGCTCTATCATGACCATCTCAGATGCTCCATGGCCAGGTTTCACACCCGACTTACTCAGCATTATTCTCGTAGTAGCTACTCAAGCAAAAGGCTCAGTGTTGATTCATCAGAAGATGTTTGAGAGTCGCCTGTTCTTCGTGGATAAACTGATCGACATGGGAGCTCAGATTATTCTGTGTGACCCTCACCGCGCCACCGTCATTGGCCAAGCGCGGCAGACGGCATTGCGCGGAATAGAAATGACTTCTCCTGACATTCGTGCCGGGGTTTCTCTTTTGATTGCAGCGCTATCAGCAGAAGGCAACAGCGTGATCCGAAACATTGAGCAAATCGATCGAGGTTATCAGAACATCGATACCCGACTCAACGCTATTGGTGCGAAAATTGTAAGGAGCACCGCTTAACTCTCAGTTATGACCTCTAAATACAGCATCCTTTTCTTCCTCCTTCTGGCGGCTCCCTTTCTTTTCCAGGGAACGACTGACGACACGGAATTCCCGCCCTTGCAAGGCATCAGCGTTGGCATGAAAGCACCTGACATTGCGCTGGAAAACCCGAGTGGAAAAGTGATGAAGTTGTCCTCGTTGCGTGGCAAAGTGGTCTTGATTGACTTCTGGGCCTCTTGGTGTGGACCGTGCAGACGAGAGAACCCAAACATCGTAAGAGCTTACCAGAAATATCAAAAGGCAAAGTTTAAGGACGCGAAAGGTTTCGAAGTATTCAGCGTTTCACTCGACAACAACGTCAAAGCCTGGGAGCAGGCTATCGACAAAGATGATCTGGATTGGAAATACCACGTGAGTGACCTAAAGAAGTGGAGATCCGAACCCGCAGCTACCTACGGTGTGCGTTCTATTCCGAGCAACTTCCTGATTGATCAGGATGGTGTGATCATCGGAAAGAACCTCAGAGGTATCGCCCTTGATCAGGCCCTTGACGGCTTGATCACTTCACTGTAAAAGAACATCCAATACTTTTTCTGTCATTTTGTCCTTTCAATAGGCGTGGCAATGATTTTGTCTACATCCGACCATCAATAAAGCAAGGCATGAGCAAAGAAGAACTTTCAACCGAAGAAACAGAGCAAACGAAGGCATCAGAGGAGCAGGGAGCAAAGGCAGAGCAAGCATCTTCTGAAGAAGGAGCAACTGCTGAAAACAATGAATTCGGTCAGGCTGACACTGCCAATCCGATGGAAGAGCTTGAGAAGAATTTACAGGCTGAAAAAGATCGATACCTGAGGCTCTATGCTGAATTCGAGAACTTTCGCAGAAGAACCGCCCGGGAACGTATTGATCTCATCCAATCTGCCAGCTCTGACCTGATGAAGGAACTCCTTCCGGTGCTAGACGATTTCGACCGTGCGAAGCAGTCGAACGAAAAGGCAGACAACCTTGACACGATCAAAGAGGGTTTCAATCTTCTACATCAAAAGCTTGAGGGAGTGCTCAAGTCGAAAGGCCTGGAATTGGTCGATTCTATGGGAGAAGAATTCAACTCAGAGGTTCACGAAGCCATTGCGCGTGTAGAAGGCGACAAAGACAAGAAAGGCAGAGTGATCGATGTAGTTGAAAAAGGATATAAACTGAACGACAAGCTCATTCGACATCCGAAGGTGGTTGTTGGTTCATGAGGGAACTAGAACAGCATGGCGAAAAGAGATTATTACGAGGTACTAGGGGTTTCAAAGTCTGCTTCTGCTGACGAGATCAAAAAGGCTTATCGCAAACTGGCCATCAAATTCCACCCGGACAAGAATCCGGGTGACAAGGAGGCAGAAGAGAAGTTCAAGGAGGCCGCGGAAGCTTACGAGGTGCTTGGAAACGAAGAAAAGCGATCCAAGTATGACCGCTTTGGTCACGCTGGCGTAGGCGGAGCTGCCGGAGGTGGTTTCGGTGGAGGTGGCATGAGCATGGATGACATCTTCGATCATTTCGGTGACATCTTTGGCGGAGCCTTTGGAGGCTTTGGTGGAGGTGGCGGAGGTGGTCGTGCGTCAGCCATGCGAAGAGGTTCCAACCTGCGCGTAAGAGTAAAGCTGAGCCTTGAAGAAATCTCGGATGGTGTAACCAAGAAGATACGCCTCAACAAGCTTGTGCAAGCCGAAGGAGTGGAGTTTGGCACCTGTCAAACATGTAACGGGACGGGTCGCGTGACACGCGTCACTCAAACCTTCCTTGGCCAAATGCAAACGGCCAGCGCCTGCCCTACGTGCAATGGCACTGGTAAGACGGTGACAAAGAGTAAGCCCGGAGTACTTCCTGACGGACTCGAACGCAAGGAAGTAGAAATAAGTCTTGAAATACCAGCCGGTGTCGAGGAAGGCATGCAGCTCAACGTCCGGGGAAAAGGAAACGAAGGCCCGATGGGTGGGCCTGCAGGTGACCTCATCGTGTTGATCGAAGAAACGCCTCATGAGCTTTTCACTCGTGACGGCTCCAACCTTCATTTTGATCAATACTTGAATTTTGCGGACGCTGCGTTAGGCACTTCTTTGGAAGTACCTACACTATCTGGAAAGGCCAAGATCAAGGTAAGCTCAGGTACACAGTCAGGAAAAACGCTGAGACTCAAAGGCAAGGGACTGCCCGTGGTTAACTCCTATGAAAGGGGCGATCTACTGGTACACATCAATGTATGGACTCCTAAGAACCTGAGTTCAAAAGAGAAGGAGTTCCTGGAAAACATGCGCTCCTCTGAAAACTTCAAGCCGCAGCCTTCAGATGGGGAGAAGAGCTTCTTCGCTCGCATGAAGGATGTGTTCTCTTAACAGATGTTCAAAGAAGTGCTTCAGATTTTGCACTTCTTTTGTTCGTGACGGATGGGAGATCTGCTTCAAATAGAAAAGGTCAATAAGGCTTTTGGGGATTTTCATGTATTGAAGGATATCTCCTTTTCGATTCCCAAGGGAGGCATATTTGGATTACTGGGTCCAAATGGAGCGGGCAAAACCACGCTCATCAGAATCATTACTCAGATTACTGGCCCAGACTCAGGACGCGTATTACTCAATGGTCAGTCGCTGGCCAAAGACGATATCCACACCATGGGCTATCTTCCTGAGGAACGTGGTCTCTATCGAAAGATGAAGGTATGGGATCAGGCCTTGTACCTTGTTCGCTTGAAGGGCTTATCAAAACGTGAGGCAGAGACTTCTCTCAAAGAGTGGTTTACGCGGTTTGAAATGCAGGATTGGCCATCCAAACGGGTGGAAACCCTTTCCAAGGGAATGCAGCAGAAACTGCAGTTTGTGATCGCTGTGGCACATCGTCCACAATTGTTGATTCTGGATGAACCTTTCAGTGGCTTTGATCCGGTGAATACAGAACTGGTCAAGCAGCAAATCCTCCGGCTGAAGGAGGAAGGCACAACTATGGTGTTCTCCACTCACAACATGGCGAGTGTTGAAGAACTGTGCGATGAAATCGCATTGATCAACAAGGGAGAAGCCATCCTGAACGGAAAGGTGGAATCCATTCGCTCATCTTTTAGCAAGAGTCTCTACGAGCTACGATTCAAGGGTAGCTCAGTCTCCTTTGCTAACGCACTGGGCATTGATTTTGAGATTCAGGATATGAAGAGTTCGGGCAACGAACACAAAGTGATCCTTAAAGCACACAACCAGCAGCCTGCAAGTAAACTCCTGCAACGTTTAATCCCGGTAGTAGAAGTCATTTCTTTTCAAGAGCAATTGCCTTCAATGCACGACATCTTTCTCGATCGCATCGAGGGATCTGCCACAGAACAAACTGACAATGAGTAAGAGTTTGTTGGTCATATGGAGGGAATACAGCACGCGGGTCGGCAGGCGAAGCTTCCTATTAATGAGCATCCTTGGTCCACTGATCATGGCTTCAGGAATCATCTTCGTGTTCTGGCTCAGCCTGGAAGAAACGGAGGATCAAAAGATTTTGGTGGTGGACGAACTGTATCCACTCTTCCGACAACTAGAGGACAGCGACAAAATTGACTACGAGGTTCAAGAGCTCACACTGGACAAGGCGCTGGCCTTACTGGAAGTAACAGACTTCACTGCCGTGTTGTATCTCCCCAAGAACATCCTGAGCAGTAAAGCCGGAGACCTCTACTTCCGTAAACAGCCATCAATGCGCATTCATCGGCAAATTGAACAGACTGTTCAGCAGTATATAGAAGTGCGGAAGCTGCCGGAATTCGACATTAGCAAAACAGACTACTATCGACTCAAATCCCCTTTTAACCTTTCGATGCTAAAAGTGGATGAAGGTGGCGAGGCCACTGAAACCACCATGCTGGCAGCAGCAGTCGGGCTCGTGTTTGCCATACTGATCTACATTTTCATTTTCATGTACAGCATCCAGGTGATGCGCGGAGTAATCGAAGAAAAAGCGAATCGCATCATAGAAGTAATCATTTCAACCGTGACACCATTTCAGTTGATGCTGGGTAAGATCATCGGTGTCGGAGCTGTTGGGCTTACTCAGTTCCTAATCTGGACTGTACTCACTGCGGGTATTGTAACCATCGGTCAGGCAGTGATCATTGGCGACCGCTACGATGCTGAAAGAGTCACCGAGCAAATGCAAATGACCAACGAGGTACAGGAGCAGCTGACTGACATCAATCGCTTTGATGCCGTTGCGCTGAATGCTCAGGAAAGTCCTTTCAGTAAGATCCTGCAGATCAACTTCCCGGTAATGCTCAGTTTGTTCCTATTCTACTTCCTTGGGGGATACTTCTTATACAGTGCTATGATGGCTGCGGTAGGTTCGATGGTGGACAGCGAAACGGACACGCAACAATTTGTTCTGCCTGTGACCTTCCCGCTCATATTTGCCTACGCCCTCTCATTTACCATGTTCGAAAACCCGTCCAGCGATCTGGCGGTATGGCTGTCAATCATTCCGTTCACTTCTCCGGTTATAATGATGATCAGAGTGCCTTTTGGCATAGATAGTGCAGACCTCTGGCAGGTCTACTTATCCATGACCCTATTGGTAGCCACATTTGTGTTGATCACCTGGCTTGCCGGCAGGATTTACCGAACAGGAATTCTGATGTATGGAAAGAAGGCCTCGCTGAAAGAAATCATTAAATGGATCAAACATTCATAAGCCATGTCTAAAGTTCTAATCATTGATGACGAACGCCCGATTCGATCTACTCTTCGAGATATCCTGGAATATGAGAAACTCAAAGTAGAAGAGGCTGAAAATGGGAAGCAAGGACTCGAAAGCATCGAGAAAAACGACTTCGACCTTGTGCTCTGCGACATCAAAATGCCTGGCATGGACGGGATGGAGGTTTTGAAGAAAATCCAGGACATCAACCCGGAACTTCCCGTGGTGATGATTTCAGGACATGGCACGATTGAAACTGCGGTGGAAGCCATCAAATCAGGCGCATATGATTACATCGCCAAGCCACCAGATTTGAACCGCTTACTTGTCACCGTTCGAAATGCCATGGAACGGAAAGACCTGGTGAAAGAAACACGCACACTTCGCAAAAAGATTTCCAAGGACAATTCCAGCCCTATCATTGGCAGCTCGCCAGAAATTTTAGAGGTCAAGTCGATGATTGAAAAAGTGGCTCCCACCGATGCACGTGTGCTGATAACGGGACCCAACGGAGTTGGTAAGGAGCTCGTGGCCCAACAAATTCATCAAAAAAGTGATCGCAAAAAGGCTCCATTCATTGAAGTTAATTGCGCTGCGATTCCCTCAGAACTAATTGAAAGTGAACTGTTTGGACATGAAAAAGGCTCTTTCACCTCAGCCATCAAGCAGCGTATTGGAAAATTTGAACAAGCTTCCGGTGGCACGCTTTTCCTGGATGAGATCGGAGACATGAGCCTGAGCGCTCAAGCCAAGGTGCTGCGTGCGCTTCAGGAGAATAAGATCGTACGCGTTGGAGGAGAAAAAGAAATCAGTGTTAGCCCGAGAATCGTTGCTGCTACCAACAAGGATTTGCCCAGGGAAATTGCGGAAGGAAGATTCAGGGAAGACCTCTATCACCGGATCAGCGTCATCAGAATTGAGGTTCCGGCACTGAATGAAAGACGCGAAGACATCAAGACGCTGGCGCGCCATTTTCTAGAGCAAATAACCCGCGAAAACGGTCAGGCTAAACCTGATATGGACGAAGCATCGTTGAAAGCGCTTGAAAGCCACAACTGGAGCGGAAACATTCGCGAATTGAGAAATACTATCGAGCGTTTGCTCATCATGAGCGATGACGCAATCACCAAAGATCTGGTAGAAAAATACATCTAAATCATATTCTGAATTGGAATCCTGAACACACATTTGATTCCGTCCTGATCTGTCGAGCGATACAATATTCTGATAGATTTGTTCCCCTTGTTAATTAAATTTTAACCAAACATGAAACAAATCTACTCATGGGTGCTGGTGTTTTGTGCCGGCCTCTTTGGAATGAATGCGATGGCTCAGGCTCCTTATTGCACTCCGCAGACAAGCAGCGGATGCTCTTTTGGAGACCAGATCGTCAACTTCGCTACGATTGGTGGAATCACCAACATCACCAACAACGGAACCGCATGTTCTCCGAATAACTACGGTGACTTTACCAACATGGTGGTTACAGTTGACTTCCTCGGAAGCTTCGATATCGAAGTTCAGTCCGGTCCTACTTGGAACCAGGATCAAACCATCTGGATTGACTGGAACCAGGATAATGACTTTGATGATCCAGGAGAAGAAGTATGGTCTAGTGTAACGTGGACGACAGCGCTACAAACTGGAACTATTAATGCTCCAGGTACTGCCCTTCCAGGCTCCACAAGAATGAGAGTTCGTTGTAACTACAACGCTCAGTGTGTTGACCCATGTGCTCAGCAGACTTACGGAGAAGTTGAGGATTACACCATCACTATCCTCCCTCCAGTACAAAACGATGCAGGTATCGCCAGCATCATCAACCCATCACTGCCAACTTGTGCGCTTGACTCAGTTGACGTGATTATCGCCCTCCAAACTTTGGGTACTGCCAACCTTACTTCTTGTACACTGAACTGGCAGATCAACGGTGGAACGGTTAGCACCATGAACTACACCGGAAACGTTGCAGCTCAGGGTGGAACTGATACCATCACCATTACTACCAACCAGTCTTTTGCGAACGGAGACGTTCTTAAAGTATGGTCTGACACTCCTAACGGAGTACTTGTAGACAGCTTGCCTACCAATGATACCATCGAGATCACTCTTGCGACTGGTCTTGCTGGACTTTACACGATTCCAGGTGACTATGCAGATTTCAACGCTGCTACAGCTGACCTTGCAGTATTTGGCGTTTGCGACAGTGTTGTATTCTCAGTTGCAGCTGGTACTTACACAGAATTCGTAGAGGTTGGAGAGTACCTTGGAGTAGGTCCACAGGCTACTATTACGTTCATGGGTGCAACTGGCACTCCTGGAGATGTTGTTTTGGAGTACGACCCAAGTGCCAACTTCGTGAATGACGGTGTTCTGAACTTTGACGGTGCT
This sequence comes from Flavobacteriales bacterium UBA6057, assembly GCA_002428995.1. Taxonomy (GTDB): domain Bacteria; phylum Bacteroidota; class Bacteroidia; order Flavobacteriales_G; family Salibacteraceae; genus UBA6057. The sequence continues at coordinate 125,334 of DIYJ01000020.1, forward strand.
GATTACATCACCTTCCAGGACATGACCATCGACAACCTCAGTAACACTTTCAACTACGGACGCACTGTAGTGATGGATGGAAGCTCTACTAACAACCTGTTCGATAACTGTGTCATGAACGGTAGCCCATTCAACACTACCAGCTTCAACAATGCTGTTATCTATGCGAACGGTGGTGGTCTTCACAACAACCACTTCACCAACAATACCATCCTGTATGGTAGCCACGGTATCTATTACAACGGAGACTTCGCTAACCACACATCCAAGATGAGTGCGATCAATAACCAGATCGATTCATTCTACTACTTCGGTATCTGGTCTTACTACAACGATACAACCGACATTATCGGTAACAGCGTATACAGTGACAACACTTACAACTCTAAGCGCGGTATCTATGTTTGGGACAACGACAAGGTGCTGAACGTAGAGAATAACTACGTTGGTCAAGGCGAGAACGGAAACTACTTCTACGCTATGTATGTAGGTAACTCTGATGGTTCATTGAACAACAGACTCCGTGTTGCTAACAACTGTGTTACTGGTGGTAACATGAACTACACGGGAACTTCCTACATTCTTTACCTGACTAACTCAGGTTTGATGGACGTTCACAACAACACCATCACTCGTTTGGCTGATAGCAACAACACGAATGGCTACTGCCACTATGTGATCAATGGCGGTCTGATCTCTGAAAAGAACAACAGCTTTGTTACCTACGGATCTGACTACGCTCGCTACGTGACCAGCACTTACTCGCTGGTTGAGAGTAATCACAACAACTACTTTACAAACGGAAACAACATGTTGTTCCTCAATGGAGCATACGATGACCTGGCTACGTTCAACAATGAAACTGGTTTTGATGGAAGCTCTGTGACTACAGACCCAGCGTTTATTGATACACTCGCTTGTATGACTTGTAACGATACACTGGATGCTACTGGTGATCCCGGAATCGTTATGACAGACATCATGGGTAACGTAAGAAGCTCTGTAACTCCAGACATCGGAGCCACTGAATTCATCGCCACTGCGAACTTTACACTTGGTGATGACACTACTGTATGTGGATCTACTTACCTCCTGGAGTCAGGCCCTGCACAATCTGTACTGTGGACCATTAACTCTACTCCAAACAGTAATCCAAATGTGACCTTGAATTCAACATCAACTTCTCCAGAGATTTTCAATGTTGAAATTGATGTTCAAACCGCTTGCGGACAAGCAGACGATCAACTGATCGTGACCTTGGTACCTGCTGCTGCACTTGACTCAGCTGAGCACATTTGTGCTGACGAGGTTGCTACCCTTGATCCAGGAGGAGGAGTGAATGCTACTTACTCATGGAGCACTGGTGACTCAACTGCTACGATTGATGTGAACACTCCAGGCACCTACACGGTGAACAAGGAAGAGATGGGATGTGCCAGCACATCTACCATCGTTGTGACTCAGTCTGATGCTGTTGACATCGCTGATATTGAGCCATGTGAGGCGAACGGAGCAGTAAGCGTTGACGCTACCATCAACAATGGCTTGAGCTACGCATGGAGCGGTGGAAACTCTAACACTACTGCGCTTAACACTTTCGATGTTTCTGACATCTACTCTGTTACTGCAACGGATGATCTCGGTTGTGTGAGTGTTGACACATTCACTATTGACTTCATCGGAAGCCCTGTAGCTCAGATCACCTACACTACAGCTGGTGGTTTCGGAGTATTCTTTAGCAGTGCTTCTTCTCAGCAGATTTCATCGAACACTACCTATGAGTGGACATTCAATGGAATTGACAACTCAAACCTTGCCAATCCTTACTATCTGTTCCCATACAATGGTGGAGGAGCTACATATCCTGTAACTCTGGAGATTGACAATGGCTGTGACGTTGATCAAATCGAAATGGACATCACCTTGGATCCTGTATCTGTTCAGGAACTTGGTAACGCAAACGGAATCAGCGTATATCCTAATCCAGCGAACAATGTTCTGAACATTGCTCAAGAGAATGCTTGGAAGAACGCAGAATTTACTTTGGTAGATCTTTCCGGACGAGTAGTATTCTCTCAGGAAGTTACCGATGGAAACCAGATTGTAACGTTCAACCTTTCTGATGTTGCCAGCGGTGCTTACTCGCTGCAAATCGTTCAGGAGTCTGGATCACAGACCCTCCCGGTGATTGTTGAATAACAACGTTTCATCCACAAGCACAAAGCGGGCCTTATGGGCCCGCTTTTTTTTGCTCTAAATCGGACGAATCAAATAATTGATCGAAAGATGGCGATCATTCGTAGAACAAGATTAAATTTGGTCACCATACCCTTAATTAATCTATTATGAGGAAAACATTACTCTACTTAACCTGTGCACTATTTTGTTCTGTCCTTTTCATAAGGCAGGCACAAGCGCAAGTCTTCGTTTACGAAGAGACTTTCACACAGGGCCAAACCTACTGCCCTGGCTCTACCAACTATGACAACTGGGGAACGTTCCGAGCAAACCTGCTTCCACTACCCTATTTGTACGTTACTATCTCCGGGTCGCTTGATCCCGTTGGTATCACCTGTAATGATCCGGCTGCTGTCGCTCAGATTGCCGCAAACCTTAACTCAGGTACAGAAACGAGCATAACATGCAATGGCACCATCTGGCGAATCGGAGCAGCCTGTAACACCGGCTGTGCGATCGTTGGAGATGATATTGAGCTGAATGCCGCTAACACTGGATCAGATTGCAGCTGTGGTGGAGATTATACCCTCCGCCCCTGCATTGGAAATGCCAACTGGGGAAGTATTGGAGTTGGAGGCTGTAATGCAGCGACTCAATCTATGCGCGTAGAGTTCTTTGCTCCATCTTTCGATGATGACGCAGGAATCATCGGCATATTGAACCCTGCCCTCCCAACTTGCGGACTTGACTCTCAAGACGTTACTGTGAAACTTCAGAACCTTGGGAACAACACACTTACAAGCTGTACAATCAATTGGTCAGTTAATGGTGGAACTACCAGCACATTCTCATACACAGGTTCTGTAGCTCCTCAAGGTGGATGTGATACAGTGATCATTACAAACGCAAGTTTCTCTAATGGAGATGATTTGGTGATCTGGACTACTGCACCAAACGGAGCTATTGACAGCTTAGCAGCAAATGACACCTCAGCCATCACTCTGAGTACAGGTCTTGCTGGCACTTACAACATTCCTGGTGACTATGCAGACTTCACAGCTGCCGCTGCAGATCTGGAAGCATTCGGAGTTTGTGACCACGTCATTATGAATGTGGCTGCCGGAACTTATACGGAACAAGTCACTATTGGAGACATTCTCGGCACTGACACAAACCGTACGGTAACCTTCCAGGGAGCCACGGGAATTCCCGGAGATGTAATCCTGGAATTCGATCCTAGTTCAACCTTCAATCAAAACGGAGTTTTGCGCATCAGCGATGGTGATTTCATCACTGTCAAAGACATGACGATTGACAACCTCAGTAACACATTTAGCTATGGGCGTACCGTGGTGTTGGAAGGATCTGCTACGAACAACGTGTTCCAAAACTGCGATATTGATGGTAGCCCGTTCAATACGACTAGCGTAAATAACTGTGTGGTTTATGCGAATAGCGCGGGTCTGCACAACAATACTTTTACCGACAACAGAATTCTCGGAGGAAGTTATGCCATCTACTATCGAGGTGATTTCACTACGCACACTACGCGTGCCGTCTTTGAAGACAATGATGTAGAGAACTACTATTACTACGGTATCTACAGTTACTACAATGACTCCACTACGATCAGAGGTAACCGATTCACAACGGATAAGCCTTACACTTCTTTGAGGGGAATCTATGTTCTGGACAACGACAAGCAACTCAATATCGAGAGCAACTATATTACCAACGATTCTTCAAATGCAGGTAATTACTTCTATGCGATGTATGTTGGCAACTCTGATGGATCGCTCAACAACAGGTTGAAGGTCACCAACAACTGCGTGGTAGGTGGAAATCCAAACTACTCAGGAACCGCTTACACGTTCTACCTGACAAACTCTGGGTTGATGGATGTGCATAACAACACGTTTACGCGAATCTCAACACCTACTAGTACTGCCGGTTACTGCCATTACCTGCTAAACGGAGGTTTGATCTCGGAGTTGAATAACAGCTTTGTCACCTACGGTTCTCACTATGCTCGCTACGTAAACAGCACCTATTCGTTGATAGAAAGTGACAACAACAACTTCTACACGAACGGAAACAACATGCTCTTCCTTAACGGAGCCTACAACAACTTGGCAACGTTCGCGAATGAGACAGGATTCGACATGAACTCAGTCACTACGGACCCAATGTTCTATGACACCACATTTGCCTGTGCTACTTGCAACGATACGCTCGATGGAGCGGGAACAGGTGGACTTGTGACCATGGATGTTGATGGCAACATCCGTAGCACACAAACTCCTGACATTGGAGCAACTGAATTCATTGCTACAGCAAACTTCACATTGGGAGACGACACCACTGTTTGTGGCACTTCATACCTTCTGGAGTCAGGTCCTGCTCAGTCTGTTTTGTGGGAGATCAACTCTGTTCCAAACAGCAACCCGACTGTAATGATCAATGCCAGCGGCTCACAACCTGAAGACTTCATCGTAGATATTGACGTTCAAACGGCATGTGGTCAGGCGGATGATCAGTTAATCGTAACCCTGGTTCCGGGAGCTGCTCTTGATTCAGCTCAGCACATCTGTGCAGACCAAACAGCTACCCTCGATCCAGGAGGAGGAGGAACTGCTGACTACATGTGGAGCACAGGAGATTCTACCTCTACCATTGATGTGGACTCCCCAGGCATCTACAACGTAACGAAGATGGAAATGGGCTGCGAAAGCTTTGCATCTATCGTGGTCACCAAATCTGAGGCTGTCGATATTCTTGACATTGAGCCTTGCGTTGATGCCGTTCCTGTAACTATCGATGCAACAATTACCAATGGCGTAAGCTACGCATGGAGCGGAGGTTCTTCTACTGGAACTGCTCAGAATACATTCAACCAATCAGATATCTACAGTGTGACTGCTACAGATGCTGAAGGCTGTGTTTCTGAGGATACGTTCAGCATCTACATTCTTGAGGATCCGATCGCGGCTATCACTTACGTTGCCAACGGAGGCTTTGGATACTTCTTCAATAGCCAGAGTTCTCAGTTCATTTCCTCCAACACTACCTACTCTTGGGTATTTGATGGAAACCAGACTTCCAGCCAGGCAAATCCATACTTCTTGTTCCCATATAGCACTACTTCGCAGACCTACACCGTAAGTCTCGAGATAGACAATGGTTGTGAAACAGACTTGGTTGAAATTGATGTGGTTGTTGACCCACTGGGTATTGCTTCTGTTGCAAATTCTAAAGGTTTCAAACTATTCCCTAACCCAGCGAATAGCGTATTGAACATCACAGCTGAAGAAGCATGGTCAGAGCTTACCATCGAAATCATGGATGTTACCGGCCGTGTAATGTCCAGAGAGCAACTCAATGCCAGCCAGGACTTGATCAGCATTGGTGTTGATCACCTCTCAGCAGGTAACTACATCGTTAGGCTGAATGCTGACGATGAAGTATCGACATTCAGCGTCATCGTTGAGTAAATTAACCTAAGCTTATAGAGAAGGCTGCTCCATTTGGGGCAGCCTTTTTTGTTTCAGCGGTAGCAATCCCAATGTTCATCGACAAATAATACTCTTTCGTCTTGAGTATGACCGATTTGCTATATATATTCGCAATTCATCAAAATTTAACTTCATATGAAACAGCTATACGCACTATTCGTTTGCGTGCTGACCATTTCGGTCTCTTCCGTGGTGGCTCAGCCATACGTAAACTCCTTCCCTTGGACGGAGGACTTCGAAGGTCTCAACAACTGCTCAGGATCCTGCGCAGCTTCTTGTCCGAACATCGGGGACTTCACTCAAGATGGTTCGCGTAACTGGATTGTTGACAATGGTGGGACCGGTTCTTCAAACACAGGTCCATCTATCGATCACAACCCAGGTACATCAGCGGGTAAATACATCTACTCTGAGGCTTCTTTCCCTTGCTATTCAGGATCTAACGACTGGATCGCAGAGAGCCCATATTTCGACATGACCAATACAAATGGTGGTTATGAGCTTACTTTCTGGTGGCACATGTACGGCCAGAGTATGGGAACAGCTCACTTTGACGTGAAAGCGAATCCAAGTGCCAGCTGGACACTGGATGTAATCCCATCATGGACAACAAACAACGATGAGTGGGAAGAGGAAATTGTAAACCTCACTTCCTATGCAGGAAATGACTCTGTTCAGTTCCGTATTCGTTACGAAGATCCAAGTAACTTCTATGGTGACTTCGCCATTGATGATTTCTCCTTGGCTCTTCTTCTCGCGGATGATGCGGGTGTAACTTCCATCCTGAGCCCACAAAACCCTTTCTGTGGAAACGATACTCAGATGGTGATTGAAATCCGAAACTTCGGAACCAACAACCTTACCTCTGCAACAATCAACCACACTGTAGGTGGTGTTGCAGGACCAGCACTGAGCTGGACTGGAAACCTTGCAACTGGAGACAGAGATACCATTACGATTAGTACTGCTACCATCACTCCAGGAACCAGTATTGATGCTGCTACATCAATGCCAAACAACGTGGTGGACCTTGCTCCATCTAATGATGAATCTGCTGAAACCTACTTCTCAGGTCTCGCTGGTATTTATGACATTCCTGGCGACATCGCGAGCTTTGAAGATGCCGTTGACTCTATGATTGCCATCGGAATTTGTGATTCTGTAATCTTCAACGTAGCTGCGGGTAGCTACAACGAGCAGATCACGATCCCAGAAATCCTGGGAGCCGGCCCAACAGCTTCTATCACTTTCCAGGGAGCCACGGGAACCCCAGGTGATGTTTCTCTGAACTTCGACCCAAGTTCTAACTTCAACCAAGATGGAGTTGTGAAGCTCGAGGGAACAGATTACATCCACTTCAAGGACATGACCATCGATAACACATCTAACACATTCAGCTACGGTCGTGTAGTCTATATGGTTGATGGTACACGCAACACCAGCTTCATCAATTGTTCTTTGAATGGTAGCCCATTCAACTCTACAACGATCAACAACGTGGTTGTGCAGATGGAAGGCGATTACGCTAACAACATCTTCGAGGACAACCAGATTACTAATGGTAGCTACGGTATTCGTGCATTTGGTAATTCTGCTAACCACTGTACTAACCTTCAGATCAACAACAACCTGATCGATAGTACTTACTTCTATGCAACCTATATCTATTACACCGATACTGTATCCATTTCGCACAACGAAATGATCAGCGACAAGCCATACACTTCTCAGCGAGGTGTGTTTATGGTTGATTGTGATAAGATGGTTGATGTAGATCACAACCGAATCCACAATGACCCATCCAACGGTGGAGCTCACTACTACGCCATGTATTTCAGTGGTTGTGACGGTTCATTGAACAACCGTTTGAATGTTTCTAACAACTGTATCACAGTTGGTAACCCGAACTACACGAGCTTCTCGTACACTTTCTACATGGTCAATTCTGGAATCATGGATGTTCACAACAACACCATCAACAGAATGACCTCTCCTAACGCTACATCAGGTTATGTTCACTACATCAGCGGTGGAGGTTTGATTTCCGAGAAGAATAACAGCTTCTACACCAATGGAGGTGCTTACGTACGCTACGTAACCAGCACTTACTCCATGATTGAGAGTGAGAACAACAACTACTATAACAATGGTAACTCTACGTTCCTCTTCTTGAATGGCCAGCACCAATCTGTTGAAGATTTTGCAAGCGAGACTGGTTTCGACCAAAACTCTGTGAGCACGAATCCAATGTTTACTGATTCTTCGCTTTGTACTACTTGTAACGACACACTTGACGGTGGAGGTACTCCAGTAAACTTAGTGGATGACCTGAATGGTGAAATCAGAAGCCTCACAACTCCTGATATCGGAGCCATCGAGTACATCGCAACAGCGAACTACACACTTGGAGATGATACTACTGTTTGTGGTTCCTCATTCCTTCTTGAATCAGGTCCTGCACAGTCTGTACTGTGGACAATCAACTCCACACCAAACAGCAACCCTAATGTGATGCTGAATGCTTCAGGATCGCAACCCGAAACCTTTGCTGTTGAGATCGACCTACAGACTGCTTGTGGTCAAGCTGACGATGACATGATCGTGACGCTGATACCTAATGCATCCCTGGATTCAAATCAGCACATCTGTGCCGGAGAAACAGCAACGCTTGATCCAGGAGGAGGAACATCAGCTACTTACATGTGGAACGATGGATCAACCGATCCTACCCTTGAAGTAGATCAGCCAGGTACTTATTCTGTAACCAAGACTGATGGCGACTGTGTAAGCGATGCTATGATCGTAGTGACTCAGTCTACCGCTGTAGAGCTTTTGGATGCTGAGGTTTGTTCTGAAAACCTTCCTTTCCTCATGGACGCTACCATTCCTGATGGTATCTCTTATGCTTGGTCAGGTGGTACTGCTACAACATCAGCACAAAACACCTTTAATGATGGTAACACATACTCTGTGACTGCTACTGACGCATTCGGATGTGTAAGCTCAGATGACTTCCAGCTTACAGTGCTCGAAGAGCCTGTACCTGCAATTGTTGAAACACACAACGGTCTGGTATATTTCTTTGATGCTAGCAGCTCACTCTATGTGACTCCTTCTTCCATCATTACATGGGACTTCGGAGACGGAACAATGGGAACAGGATTGACCGATACCGTAGTATATTCTTGGACAAACCCAAGCAACCCTACTCCTTACACCGTTACCTTGACCATTGATAATGGTTGTGGAAATGAATTCACAACAATTGATATCGCACCTTCTGTAGGTATCAATGATGTTGAGTACGGAGCCTTCAGCGTTTATCCTAACCCTGCTCAGTCTGTATTGAATCTTCAGCTGACCAATGCGTTCGGAAGCCAAGGATCTGTCGAATTCATCGACATCAGTGGTCGTGTAGTACAAACAGAGACCCTCAACGCTGCATCTGACTTCGCTCAGTTTGACGTGTCTGAATTGGCATCTGGTACTTACACAATCAAGATTACCGGTGATGAGCAAGTACTCGTAAATCGTGTGACGATCGAGTAATCCTCAGAAAACTCTTTCATGAAAGCGGGATCCAATATTTGGATCCCGCTTTTTTTTTGCCCCATTCCAAAGACTGCAGGAGAATCTGTCAAGAGAATAATAACACGACATGCGGCAAACGAAATGGTATCCCCCACTCGTTTCTTTAAATGACACAGCTCTTCACCCACCTGTCATTTCCTACCACTACATCGTTAAATTCGACCAATTGCTATTTTTTTTCGACAAAATTGTTTTTGAGACGTCTAATAATTATCTTAGTAAAAAATAAACGCGATGCAAACCTTCTTTGAATCCATCCCCCTCCTCAGCAAGTTCGGCCCGGGAATATTTATTCCAATCGCATGTTTTGCCTTAGTAGGCATTTTAGCTCAATGGTCGCTCTACGATAAATGCGGTCAACCAGGCATTGCCTGTATTGTCCCTGTATGGAACGTTATTGCATTCTTGAAAATCGTTGGAAGGCCAGCATGGCACAGCGTTTTTGTAATGGCTCCACCACCCGTTGTGTTAGCCTCATTACTAATCCCAAACCCGACTATTCAATATGCAGTAATGGGAGTTGTAGGTGCCTTTTGGATCGCGTTTATGATAAAGGTCTACATCGAACTTTGCCAATCATTCGGACACTATAAAACCATTGACTATCTCTTGGTTACGATCTTCAATGGTTTCTATGTATTGCATCTGGGACTCTCCTATAAAGAAAAGTACAGAGGTCCTGTATACGGAAAACAAAAACAAGCTACCGCGAAGAAGGGCGGTCAGCAATTAAAGAGTCAACTTGCCTGAATCCTTTGGATTTCTTTTGCGATAACAAGGGCTTTTTCAAGCCCTTGTTTGTTTTTACCCCCTGCCATTGCGAGATGTTTTTGTCCTCCACCGCCTCCGTCAATGGCTTTTGCAATCTCTCTAACCTGAGCTCCAGCATCCAGTTTCAGTTCCTCCACCAATGACTTATTGATCGCAGAAATGATGAATGGTTTTCCATTCATTTCCCCAATCAAGATCAACCAGGCACCCTCAACGTCAGACGCTACCCTGTAGGCGGCATCCTTCAACACTTTCCCCTCCACTCCATCGATTCGCAACGCATGCCGGCCTTGTTCCTCTGAAGTACTCAGGAGTTGTCGCAGCTGTTGTTCGTGCATAAGCTGCTCCTTCTCCGTGGCAGCTTCCAGGTCTTTGCGAAGTTTTCGATTGTCGTCCAAAAGCTTCTTTACAGCATCCAATTCATTCTTTGGATTACCCAAAAGCTTACCGATCTCATCAAATTGCTCCAACCCGCGCTCCACATGCTCAGTATAAGCAGCCCCTGTGATCGCCTCGATTCTGCGAATGCCGCTGGCAACACTCGCCTCACTCACAATAAGGAAACCGTCCACTTCTGCGGAGTTTTTGACATGAGTACCCCCACATAACTCGACAGAGTCACCAAACTTGATCACTCTTACCTCATCGCCATATTTTTCACCGAAGAGTGCCATGGCGCCTTTATTCTTCGCTTCTTCGATTGGCATGTTTCGCCATTCCTCCAACGGAAGGTTATCCCTGACCATTTGTCGAACCTCTGCCGTCACCGATGCAATCAGGTCATCACTAACCTTTTCAAAGTGCGAAAAGTCAAAGCGCAAACGATCTGGCGCTACGAGAGAGCCCTTCTGTTCCACATGTGTCCCTAATTGGGCTCTCAGCGCGTGGTGCAAGAGGTGAGTCGCAGTATGATTTTTCATCGTCTCCTGACGCTTCAAGGTATCCACCTCAGCTGTCAAGCCTTTCTCAGGATCAAACGGGAAGTCCTTTAGGAAGTGTACGATTTCATCGTTTTCTTTTTTGGTGTCAAACACCGCGGATCTTTTATCGCCTTGCACCAACACTCCTTTATCACCTACTTGCCCTCCACTCTCAGCATAAAAGGGCGTAGTGTCCAAAACAACCTGGTAAGCATCCTTACCCTTCTGCTTCACCTTACGATAGCGCAGTATCTGACTTTGGTGTGTTAGCTGATCGTATCCAACAAATTCTGAGGTTCCGTCTTTCACTTCCGTCCAATCACCAAACTCAGCTTTCGAAGCTGCCCGCGATCGATCCTTCTGTTGCTTCAAGTGTTCCTCAAAGCCTTTAAGGTCAACAGCAAAACCGTGCTCGGCCGCGATTAATTCTGTCAAATCCTTCGGGAAACCAAACGTATCGTAGAGTTCAAATACAAAAGCACCTGGAAGTTGCTTCTCCTTAGCCGATTCGAAATAGTGATCGAGCTTGCTTAGCCCCTTCTCAAGTGTTTGAAGAAAGGATTTCTCCTCTTCCTCAATCACCTTTTTGATAATGTCCTCATTTCGTTGAAGCTCAGGGAATGCTTCTCCCATCTGTTTGATCAGCTCAGCCGCTATGAGGTGAATCACCGGTGACTTTTGCCCCAAAACACTGAAAGCATAGCGAACCGCTCTTCTTAGTATCCTGCGGATCACATATCCACTTCCTGTATTGGTAGGCACCTGGCCATCGGCAATACTAAAGGCAATGGCCCTCACATGATCTGTGATGACTCGAAAAGCCATGTCTTCTCTGGAATCGCTACCCCCATATTTCAAGCTCGTAATCTCTTCTAGCCTGTTAATTAGTGCGCGAAACAGGTCTGCATCATAATTACTCTCCTTGCCTTGTAGAGCTCTCGCCAGTCGCTCCAGGCCCATACCTGTATCTATGTGCTTAGATTTCAATGGTGTGAGTGATCCATTCTCCATTCGATTGTATTGAATGAAGACCAGGTTCCAGATTTCAATGACTTCGGGATGATCCATATTCACCAGGGTGGCACCATCCAAAGCCTTTCGCTCTTCATCACTTCTCAGGTCAATGTGAATTTCAGAACTAGGTCCACAAGGCCCCGTATCGCCCATCTCCCAGAAATTGTCTTTCCTTCCACATGGAAGAATGCGGTCTTTTGACGTGTATTTCAACCAGAAGTCCATGGCTTCTTGGTCAAGTTCCAACTGAAGCTCCTTATCTCCCTCAAAAACAGTCACGTAGAGCCTGTCTTTATCCAGCTTATACACCTCTGTAAGCAGTTCCCACGCCCATTCTATCGCTTCTGCCTTGAAATAGTCACCGAATGACCAGTTTCCAAGCATTTCGAACATGGTGTGATGATAGTGATCCTTGCCAACCTCCTCAAGGTCATTGTGCTTACCCGAAACCCGAAGACACTTTTGAGTGTCCGCGACTCTCTTGGAAGAAGCTTCCGCATTGCCCAGAAAAACAGCTTTAAACTGATTCATTCCGGCATTCGTAAACATCAAAGTAGGATCATCTTTGATCACCAGAGGGGCACTTTCAACGATTTGATGGCCTTTGGAAGCAAAAAAATCCAGGAAAGTTTTTCTTATTCGGTGGGAGGTCCAGGACATAGCTTGTTAAAATGACTGAATTCGAAGCGTCTTAAAAACCGCAAAAGTAGGCGTTGTCCTATTTTTGGTGATTGTAATTTTTCCTTTTGGCAAAAGTCAAGTACAGATACAACGAGTCCACCCTTTCCTATGAGAAGGTCGAACTCAATGGCTGGCAAAAGCTATTGAGAGTGCTTTGGTTCTTCACCGCAGCAACCATTTGCGGGATGGGAATCTATGTCGTTTTCAATGTAATTTACGACTCTCCTGAAGAACGACAGCTGCGTGCAGATAAAGAAGATTTGATGATCCAGTATCAGCTCATGAATCGAAAGCTGGACCAGATGAGCACCATTTTGGCAGATTTGGAAAACAGGGATGACAACATCTATCGCACTGTTTTCGAGGCAGAACCGATCCCTGACAACATCCGAAAGTCGGGAATTGGAGGTGTAAACAGGTACAAGAACCTGGAGAGATTCCGCAATGAGTCCGGCACAGTAATCGAAACTGCCAGGCGCTTAGACATGCTGGCCAAGCAGCTTTACATCCAATCGAAAAGCTTTGACGAGGTAATGGAGTTGGCCAAAAAGAAGGAAGACCTTCTCGCGTCTATTCCCGCCATCCAACCCGTATCGAACAGCGATCTCAAAAGAATGTCTTCAGGTTTCGGTTTCCGAATCCATCCGATTCACAAGATTCGTCAGTTTCACTGGGGCATGGATTTTACTGCGCAAACGGGAACTGAGATTTACTCCACAGGAAAAGGCAAGGTTGTTTTTGCCTCCAACTCGCATAATGGATACGGCAACCATGTGATAGTAGATCACGGTTATGGATATCAAACTCTATACGCTCATATGAGCGAAGTGAAGGTGAAGAAGGGGCAGGAGATCAAACGAGGGGAAGTTTTAGGGTTGGTTGGCAACACCGGTTTGTCCAGTGCGCCTCACCTGCACTACGAGGTGATAAAAGATGGAAACAAGGTGAATCCTGTTAACTATTACTTTAACGACCTTTCACCCGAAGAATACGATCTAATGATCCAACTGGCTTCTCAAGAGAACCAGTCCTTTGACTAACCAACCCGGAGTCATCATGCCTTACAAAGAGAAAGAGAACTTCAAGCTCTATTATTCCATTGGCGAAGTTGCCGAGTTGTTGGACGTGAATGCTTCCCTGCTTCGGTTCTGGGAAAAGGAATTCGAAGACATCAAACCTCAGAAGAACGGTCGTGGAAATCGGATCTACACCGAAAAGGATGTGAATCATCTTAAAATGATTCATCACCTTGTCAAGGATCGAGGGTTTACGTTAGAGGGAGCTAAGAAGAAGCTCAAGCAAAGCAGAACCAGCCTTCAGAGCGAGTATGAGATGATAGAATCTCTAAAGCGTGTAAAAGGGATGCTGATTGAACTGAAGGAATCCCTCTAGTAGCTGTTATCTGGCACCAGGTAGTTCCTTACATAGTCTTCCACTCCATTTTCCAAGCTTGTAAATTCGGCCGCGTAGCCCGCGCTTATGAGCTTATTCATATCGGCCTCGGTGAAGTATTGATACTTATCCCGAATGTCTTCAGGTGTATCGATGTAGTTGATGTTCTCTTGAACTCCAAGGGTCTTAAAAACGCCCTGAGCCAAATCCTTAAACGTCCGTGCCTTTCCAGATCCCAGGTTATACAACCCGTTAGCTGGTTGCTGATCAGCAAGAAAGTGAATTACTGAAACGAGGTCTTTGACGTAAACAAAGTCGCGCAACTGCTCGCCATCCTTAAAATCAGGATTGTGAGAGCGGAAGAGCTTCACACCACCGGTTTCATTGATTTGCCGAAAGGCGTGAAAGATCACGGAAGCCATACGCCCCTTGTGGTATTCATTCGGGCCGTATACATTGAAAAACTTCAAGCCAAACCAATGCGGTGGTTGCTCAACTTGTGCCAGGGCCCATTGATCAAACTCATTCTTAGAGTCACCATAAGGATTCAGCGGCTTGAGGCTATCCACAATAGCATGGTCGTCTTTGTATCCGTATTCTCCGAAGCCATAGGTGGCAGCTGAAGAAGCATAAATGAGAGGTATCGATTGCTTGGCACACCAATTCCACATCTTCTTGGAGTATTCCACGTTCAATCGATCGAAGATGCTTTTGTCAAACTCAGTAGTATCCGTTCGCGCACCTAAGTGGATGACCAATCGTACATTTTTCTGAGACTTTGCCCACTCGAAGAACTCTTCCCGTTCAATCCGTTGCCCGCTAAATCCTTCGAGATTTCTGCTCTTGTCTTCACTGAAGTGATCCACGGCCACTACTTCTTCGTGGCTGTTTCGTGCGTACCATTGAGTTACGCAACTGCCGATGAAACCTGCTGCTCCTGTTACAATTATCATAGTATGAGGGCAAAGGTATTGAAACGGCAAGGCTGTCTATCTTTGCAGCCAATTAATGCATGGACGGATGGGACGAGAGGTGTTCATCACACGAAGGGAGCGTTTTAGTGCAGCGCACAAGCTGTTCAAGGAAGAGTGGAGTGACGAAAAGAACATGGAGGTTTTTGGTAAGTGTGCAAACTCTAACTGGCACGGGCACAACTATGTCTTGTTTGTCACTGTGAAGGGATCTGTAACTGAAGACACCGGTTTTGTGATGGATTTAAAGTTGCTCAGCGACTTGATCAAAACCCTCGTCATCGAGCATCTTGACCATAAGAACATTAACCTGGACACTCCTTTCATGAAAGGCATCATGGCTTCAACTGAGAACATTTGCATGGGCATTTGGGACCAACTGGTTGGCCCTATTGCGGCAGAAGGGGCTACACTCCATAGCCTGAAGCTGGAAGAAACCGAGAACAATTACGTAGAATATTATGGCGGATAAGCCTAAAAAAGGCTTTGAACGCGTAGACACCTACGAGCAGGAAGCCATTACCGGACTCAAAGAGCAGTTTAAGAACATTCTCACCTATGTGGGTGAAGATCCTGAACGCGAAGGACTCTTAAAAACACCCGAGCGTGCAGCAAAAGCCATGCAGTATCTCACGCAAGGCTATGAGCAGGATGGAGCCGAGATTCTGAGATCTGCGATGTTTGAAGAGGAGCACAAACAAATGGTATTGGTCAAAAACATCGAAGTTTATTCGATGTGTGAGCACCACATGCTTCCCTTTTTTGGCAAAGCACACATCGCCTACATCCCTAACGGTCAAATCGTTGGGCTCAGCAAAATCCCAAGGGTGGTGGATGTGTTCGCGAGACGGCTGCAGGTTCAGGAACGTTTGACGCATCAGGTGCGCGACTGCATTCAGGAAACCATCAATCCGCTTGGTGTGGCGGTAGTCATTGAAGCACAGCACATGTGTATGCAAATGCGGGGTGTCCAAAAACAAAACAGTGTTACAACCACTTCTGCCTTCACCGGTGAGTTTCTGAAGGAAGCTACCAGGCAGGAGTTCATCAGTTTGATATCATCTCATTTAAAATAGACCATGAAGAAAGCCTATGTATTTCCAGGTCAGGGATCGCAGTTCCCTGGAATGGGTAAAGAGCTCTACGAAACGAGCACAGTAGCCAAAGAACTTTTTGAGAAAGCCAACGACATTCTTGGTTTTCGGATTACCGATATCATGTTCGAAGGAACAGCAGAAGAGCTGAAAGAAACCAAGGTGACACAACCTTCAATTTTCCTGTTGTCCAGTGCGATGGCAGCGACAGCCTCAGACTTTGCTCCAGATATGGTAGCCGGTCACAGCCTGGGTGAGTTTTCAGCCTTGGTAGCGAATAAGACATTGAACTTTGAAGATGCACTATCGCTTGTGAGCAAGCGTGCTCAAGCGATGCAAAAGGCATGTGAACTTGAGCCATCCACGATGGCTGCGATCCTCGGTTTGGAGGATCAGGTAGTAGAAGAAACTTGTGCGGCCATTGATCAGGTGGTGGTAGCAGCGAACTACAACTGCCCCGGACAGCTTGTGATCAGTGGTAGCATTGATGGTGTGAACGAAGCTTGCGAGAAACTCAAGGAAGCAGGAGCCAAGCGCGCGCTGGTCCTGCCTGTGGGCGGTGCTTTCCATTCGCCTTTGATGGAGCCCGCGCGTGAAGAACTGGAAGCAGCTATCGCCTCAACAACCTTTGCTCAGCCTATTTGCCCTGTTTATCAGAATGCAACCGCAACCGCGGTCAGTGATCCTGCTGAAATCCAACAGAACCTCATTGCACAGCTCACTGCGCCTGTGAAGTGGACTCAGAGTGTTCAGGCCATGGTAGCAGATGGAGCTACTCATTTCATTGAAGTGGGTCCCGGTAAGGTCCTTCAGGGACTGGTGAAGAAGATTCACCGCGAAGCCGAGGTCGCTGGAGTTTAGCTCTCTGCTGATTGCTACAAGACTTTCTGAATAAGGGGCTCAAAGCCCCTTGTTCAGCAATTTACCTTCACCAAGCAAACGGTGCAGTGCCGGAGTTTTTCGAGCATGATTCATTAATTCGATATGGCCTAAATGATGGCAATCGGATCCAACCATGCGAATCATATCCCGCTCGATGAGTGTCTCTGAGATTCTCTGCACCTCTGGTGAGTAGTGCCCGGTGAGCGAATTCATGTTTAGCTGAAGAATGACATCATTCTCGATGAACTCTTCATAGCGCTCTATGCTCATGTGAAAAAACGAATAGCGCTCGGGGTGAGCCAATACCGGCTTGTAGCCGGCCAACTGAAGTTCGAAAATGATGTTCTTCAAGTTCGGAGGTTCCGAAATGAAGGGCAATTCGAACAAGACATAGTTGTCTCCAAACGTTAACAGGTTCTTTGCCTTGATCAAATCCATGAACTCAGCATCCAGGTAATATTCTGCAGCCGCTTCTATCGTCACATTTACACCTTCTTTCTCCAAGGCTTCGCGGACGTCATCCAGCTTTCCTAAAATAATCTCAGGAGTGTTGCGATAATAGTCACTCATCACATGAGGAGTGGTAATAACCTTAGAATAGCCAAATTCCTGAATACTCCGAATCAGCGCCAGCGAGGCCTCCATATCAGGAGCTCCATCATCAATTCCCGGAAGGAAATGAGAGTGCACGTCACAACGCAGCACTGAGAGGTCAATCGGATCCAGCAGTTTTGGACGCGACTGGAATAGCTGAGATATCTTTCCGAACATTGCACACAAAGGTAGAAGCAATTTGCGGCTCAGATATGCGCATCACATTCCATATCCTATCGTTTTTAATCCTGTTTTTCGCTTGCTCAGGCTGCGGAGACAAACGCGCCCAAGAGGAAAAGGCCAAGCAAAAAACTGATGCTCCAACATCAAAACCTGCGAAGGAAGAACCGGTTCCAAAGATTCAGTATCCTAACATTAAGAATGAGGATCAATTTCTGGCCAACTACGCAAAGCAGAACCCTGAAAGTAAGATCCGTCTATCTACCCGGTTCGGAGAAATGATCATTCAACTCTATGACGATACTCCTCTTCACCGGGCGAATTTCATCATGAACATCAAGTATGGGCTTTATGACAATACGATCTTCTACCGTGTAGTGAAGGACTTCATGATCCAGGGAGGAAACAGTGACAATGATGAAACTCAGGACAGGCGCGGTAACATCAAGCCCTACTACATTCCCTCAGAGGTAAAGCCACACCATATCCATAAACGAGGTGCCCTGGCGATGGCGATGAGCTATACTGACAATCCGGAAATGGAGTCTTCGCAGTACAGCTTCTACATCGTGACGGGCCAGGTTTTTACTCCGAACATGATCAAGGCTACGGAACTAGAGTACAGCATCGACATCCCTGCCGCAAACGAGCAGGTATATACCACCGTGGGAGGAACTCCGCACCTGGACGGCATTCACACCGTTTTGGGAGAAGTAGTTGAAGGATATGACGTGCTGAAAAAGATCGAAAATGCCAAAGTGGATTCCGGAGACTGGCCTGTGAATGATGTCATCATCTCGATGGAGATCATCGAGTAGACTCACTTACCTTATTTACACTTGAACTTGCCGGATGGGGCTTTTCGGTAATAACCTCCTGAAGAGGCACAGCTTACAGCAAACAGTGCCAACAGAGCAAAAGCAGCAGCTCTGATGATAGCTTTCTTACGGAAGATTTGATTCATCGATCAAAAATACGGCTTTATCGTATTCGAGCGACCATTGCTACTGGCAATTGCAACTCTGCGACATCCGGATATTCGCTTCGGGCCCGAAGATGTTCTTAATGTTTTCCTGTTGCTCAGCGTTCATTTGAATACCTCGAAGGTCTACTTCCTTCAATCGTTTCAGGTCGGTCATCTCCAAGGGCAAAAAATAGATGTTGTTGCTCCAGAGTTCGATGATCTCTAAGCCTGCGAGCTTAGATACGTCTGGATGCACATACCATATCTCATTGTTCCCGACCTTCAATTCTTTCAATTTGGTGAGATGACCTACGGACGGTCCCAACGTGTCAATTTTATTTCCGGTTAACTCCAGAATTCTCAGCCCTGAGAGGTACTGAAGATCTGAGGGCAGCGATTCGAGCTTGTTGTTGCTCAAATCAAGGATTTGCAGATTGGGAAATTGCTTGAGCTCTTCAGGAAAACTCTTCAGCTTTTTGCGCTTCAGCTTCAGATGATAGACCGAATCAGGAGTTTGCAAGGCGGTCTCAAGGCTCTCGAATACCGGGAACTGAGCATAAAGCGACTGCATCGAAATGCAAAGCACTATTCCTATGGTCCAAAAGAATTTCATGACGTGAGTCTTAGAATGGCCTGCTGCTTATCCCGTTCTATCTGTTGAACAAGCTCATCGGCAGATTCAAACTTTGCCTCGTCCCGAAGACGATCAATAAAGGTAACGACCATTTCCGCTCCATAGATATCCGAATCGAAATTGAGCAAATGAGCTTCGAGTGTCTCACGACCTTCGGTTCCAAATGTTGGATTGACACCAATATTCAGCATTCCATCATAACTCTGGCCTTCCATCTCCACGCGAACAGCATATACCCCCCTCTTCGGAATGAGCTTCCATTCGCTGTTCAACTTGAGGTTCGCTGTAGGGAACCCGAGCTGCCTTCCTCGTTGATGGCCTTTAACCACGGTGCCCTGGACAAAATATTCGTAGCCCAAATACTTTGACACTAGTTGAATATCGCCAGCAGCAAGTGCCTTACGAACCTTGGTAGAGCTCACGCTCACCTCGTCTACATCCTGTGCTGGAATCTCAGTAACCTCAAATGAATAAAGCGGTGCCATTTCCCTGAGTTCATCGATACTTCCCTCTCGGTTCCGCCCAAACTGATGGTCATATCCAATCACCAGCCGTTGCATGTTCAGTTTCCCCACGAGGTAGTCTCGTATATAATTGAGTGCCGGAATACGCGAAAAATCCCTCGAAAAAGGGTGTACGATCAAGTGATCCAATCCGGTATCTTCCAACAAGTGCATTCGCTCCTCCATGGTGGTGAGTAACAATGGGCCTTTACTATCGGGAAATAGCACCAGGCGAGGGTGCGGAGAAAAGGTCACCAAAACAGACTTTCCATTGATTGACCTGGCTTCACTGATGAGCTGATCGAGGATCTTTCTGTGGCCTTTATGAACCCCATCAAAGGTTCCTGTTGTGATGGCGGTGGGGACAGGTGAGTCATAAGACTCAATTCCGTTGAAAACTTTCAATCTATCAGAAGATGTTTTTCGGTTTTAAAAAACTGATAATCAGAAACTTAAACCTTCAATGAGGTGAGGTCAAAGGTAGATATTTAAAAATATGAACAGTGGTCAAAAAAACAGATTTGAAATCCATAGCTTTGCGGCCAGTTTTTGAAAGGCATAATTAACACGTAACGATCTAAAATTCAGCATAGAATGGCTGTAAAAAAAGGAAATATCACGCAGGTTATCGGACCTGTAATTGACGTTCGCTTCGATGCGGCTCAAGGCGACCTTCCGAACATTCTTGATTCACTCGAAGTAGTGAAGACTACTGGTGAGCGTGTGGTACTCGAGTGCCAGCAGCACATCGGAGAAGACACTGTGCGTACCATCGCTATGGACGCGAGTGAGGGTCTTCAGCGTGGAATGGAAGTAGTAGCTCAGGGAACTCCGATCACTGTGCCAGTTGGAGACCAGATCAAGGGACGTACATTCAACGTGGTAGGTGGTGCCATTGACGGTATTAAAGAAGTAGATCAAGCAGGTGGACGAGCGATTCACCAGGAATCTCCAAAGTTTGAAGACCTCTCTACTGCAACCGAAGTTCTCTTCACAGGCATCAAAGTAATTGACCTCATCGAGCCCTACGCTAAAGGGGGTAAGATTGGTCTCTTTGGTGGTGCTGGTGTTGGCAAAACAGTATTGATCCAGGAGTTGATTAACAACATTGCGAAGGGCCACGATGGCTACTCTGTTTTCGCTGGTGTTGGTGAGCGAACACGTGAAGGAAATGACCTTCTCCGTGAGATGATCGAATCTGGTATTGTGAAGTATGGTGAGGCTTTCAACGAAAGCATGGAAGCTGGTGGATGGGACGTAAGCAAGGTGGATGAAGAAGCTTTGAAAGACTCCAAGGCCACTTTCGTTTTCGGTCAGATGAACGAACCTCCCGGTGCTCGTGCACGTGTGGCGTTGACAGGTCTCTCTGCTGCTGAGTACTTCCGCGATGGTGACAGCGATGATTCTGCTGCCGGTCGTGACATTCTTTTCTTCGTTGACAACATCTTCCGATTTACACAGGCAGGTTCTGAGGTATCAGCACTGCTCGGTCGTATGCCTTCTGCGGTAGGTTACCAGCCTACACTTGCCTCTGAGATGGGGGCAATGCAGGAACGTATTACTTCTACCAAGCGAGGATCTATTACTTCTGTTCAGGCGGTTTACGTACCTGCGGATGACTTGACGGATCCAGCTCCAGCAACCACGTTTGCTCACCTTGATGCCACTACGGTATTGAGCCGTAAGATTGCTGAGCTCGGTATCTACCCTGCGGTAGATCCATTGGATTCTACTTCTCGAATTCTTACTGCTGATATCGTTGGAAACGATCACTACGATACCGCACAGCGCGTGAAGGAAATCCTTCAGCGTTACAAGGAACTTCAGGATATCATCGCGATCCTTGGTATGGACGAATTGAGTGAAGAAGACAAGCTCGTTGTACACCGTGCAAGAAGGGTTCAGCGTTTCCTCTCTCAGCCATTCCACGTTGCAGAGCAGTTTACCGGCCTGAAGGGTGTTTTTGTTCCTATCGAAGAAACCATCAAAGGATTCAAGATGATCCTCGATGGAGAAGTTGATAAATACCCAGAAGCAGCGTTCAACCTCAAGGGTTCGATTGAAGAAGCAATCGAAGCTGGTGAGAAAATGCTTGCTGAAAACAAGTAATCATGAGAATAGATATTCTTTCACCTGACAAGACCATATTCGAAGGAGAGGCTGACGCACTGGTGTTGCCTGGAAAGGATGGATCCTTCGGTATTCTTGAGAACCACGCCCCCATGATCGCCACATTGGCGGAAGGAAAAGTGAAGGTCACCTCCAAAGGAGAAGACCAGTTTTTCGAAGTAAATGGCGGTGTAGTAGAGGTGGTTAAAAATAGAGTCATTGTGCTCTCTGAATAAAAAGAGAGTCCGATTGAATTAGAAAAAGGGAAGCATGTTGCTTCCCTTTTTTTGTGGCCAATCCGTTGATTCGTTTTCTTTGAAGCCCTTTTTAATCAAGGCTTATGAAATTCCTGCTGCTCACCTTAGCGTTCGTTCTGTCAGCTACCGCTTACTCTCAGACTACTGTGAAGCTTCTCGCAGAAGACAACACGGAGATCACAGCAGATCTCTATGATGCCGGACCAACGGCTCCAGTGATCCTGCTCTGCCACCAGGCCGGCAGTAGTCGCGGTGAATACAAGAACATAGCTCCAAGGCTCTTGAACATGGGCTTCACATGCCTCGCCATTGATCAGCGAAGCGGTAAGGAGTTCAACGGTGTTCCCAACGAGACCTTCAAGTTTGCGCAGAATCGCAAGCAGCCTACTGAGTTCATTTACTCTGAACAGGACATTGTAGCCGGTGTGGAATATCTGTATGACAAGTACGACAAGCCTGTTACTGTGTTTGGCAGTAGTTACAGCGCTTCCCAGTCTTTAATGATTGTCACACAAAACGATCACATCAAGTCAGTGGTCGCCTTCAGCCCCGGAGAATATTTTGATGGCTTGAGCGTGAGCAACTTCATCCAATACATCACCATCCCCGTGTTTGCGACAGGAGCTAAAAACGAAGTGAGCGAGGTCGAATTATTGGTTGGAGGAATCAATCCGGATCATGTGACCATCTTTTCACCCAAGGGCACAGGCATCCATGGAGCCAGAGCACTGGATCCTAAACAAAACGATAGCAGCGAAGAATACTGGGAAGCTGTTTCCGCTTTCCTGAAAGCGAATCGCTAGAACAGCCCGTGGAGCTCAGCGTCAATCTTGTGGATGATCTCTCCGAGGTCTTCCTGGTTGTCAATAAACGAGTTGTTGTCCACGTCAATGATCAGGAGTTTCCCCTTGTCGTAGGTTGAAATCCAAGCCTCGTAGCGTTCGTTCAAACGCTTGAGGTAGTCCAGCCTGATCGCCTCTTCATATTCTCGTCCTCGGTTCTGAATCTGGCTCACAAGTCTTGGAACACTGGCGCGGAGGTAGATCAATAAATCTGGCGGCTCCACAAAGCGGTCGAGCAGGGTGAACAGCGAGAAGAAGGTTTCGAAATCACGCGTGGTCATCAGCCCCATCGCATGGAGGTTGGGCGCAAAAATGTAAGCGTCTTCATAGATCGTTCGATCCTGGATCACTCCCTTCTTGCCCTCGCGGATTTCAAGCACTTGATTGAATCGAGTGTTCAGGAAGTAGATCTGCATATTGAACGACCAGCGCTGCATCTCAGCGTAGAAGTCGTTGATGTAGGGATTGTCGTCTGCATCTTCAAAATGCGGATCCCATTTGTAGTGTTTTGCAAGGAGTCCCGTCAGCGTTGTCTTCCCCGATCCAATGTTGCCTGCCACTGCCACGTGCAGGTTGTTTTTCTTTTCCTCCATACTCCTCGAAAATGTGTTGGCTATTAGCGTACGAATTAAGCTAAAGCCCCCCAAAATAAAAAGGAATCTACTGCATTGCAGTGAAAATATTCACTCCGTTCTCTGACCCCGTCACTGCCAGCGCTTTCCCGATATCAAAGGGCTGTCCTTCCTCATAGGGAATAGATACAATCTCCTCGTTCAGCGTAGTAAGATTGGTCGCATACATCGTGTTGCCCCGGTTGTAAAACAATCGATCATTGGCAATGCTCAGGCGTTCAATTCCCTTGATGGGAAGGCGCTTCAGGTAGTTCCCGAAAATATCAAACACAAAAACCCCGTGATCAGGATCGTTGAGGTAAACACGATTGTTCACCTCCATCATATCGTTGGGGTAAAACTCCAGCCGGAGCAACTGCGCCAGATTCGCGGATTTACGCTCCATGTCCAGATTCTGATCGTAACGAACCATCTCAAAGTTGATGGCATCGTAGATCCAGAAGCCATTGCTATGCGATGTTGCCGCCAACGTAACTTGCTCATAGCCCTTTTCCAATAGCCTGACTGGATCTCGCAACTCCCCTAACCTACTGTCAAGGAAGATGATCTTCATTTGATCTGGTGAGAACAACAGCAACTTCAGCGGATTGGTTACATCAACGAGAATTCCGTCTCCAATCAGCTTCTCGCTGAATTGTGTGAGTTTGTGTCCCTGGGGATCATACTTGGAGATGACTCCTTTTTGGATGAGGTAAACATTCTTGAGCGCATCCGTTCGAACAATGGAGGCTTTCCCCTCTATGCTTTGAGAAAGCTTCCACTCTATGGGAAGCAACGAAAACAGTGCAAAAACAAGCAGCCAGGCTCTAGTCATTGATCAACGCAAGAATGGACTCAATATACTCCCTCTGATTGGATAGTCGGGGAACTTTGTGTTGCCCGCCCAGTTTTCCACGCTGCTTCAGCCATTCGTAAAACGTTCCTTCCGGAACCTGCTCAATCCTCGGCATCCTCAACACCTTGTCTCGGTAGCGCTTGGCCTCGTAGTCACTGTTAATCGACTTCAGGGCATTGTCCAAAACCTCAGTGAAATAGTCAAGATCTGTTGGAGGCGAAGCAAACTCGATCAACCATTGATGACCGCCAGCCTCTCCCTTCTCCATGTAGATGGGCGCGGCAGTGTATTCCTTCACCAGGGCTCCTGTTTTTTCAGAGGCAATCGAGATGGCCTGCTCGGCATTCTCAACGATGAGTTCTTCTCCGAAGGCGTTGATGTAGTGCTTGGTGCGTCCGCTTACTTTGATCCGGAACGGGTCGAGGCTCGTGAACTGAACAGTGTCGCCAATCAGGTAGCGCCAAAGTCCGCCATTGGTAGAAATCACCAAAGCATAATTCTTATGCAGCTCTACTTCATCCAGTTGGATGGTTTTTGGATCCTCCTTGCCGTACTCCTCCATGGGCATGAATTCATAGAAGATACCGTAATCCAGCATCAGCAGGAGGTCATCAGAGTTCAGGCGATCCTGAATTCCAAAAAACCCTTCGGAAGCATTGTAGGTCTCCGAGTAGTTCATTTCATGACCTCCACCAATGATTTCATGAAACCGCTGGCGATAGGGCGCGAAGTTCACACCACCGTGTACATACCATTCCAGATTGGGCCAGACGTCCTTGATGGATTGCTTTCCGGTAAGATCCAGCACACGCTCCAGCAACACCAGCATCCAACTGGGGACTCCGGAAATATTGGTGATGTTTTGCATGGCCGTAATCTGCGCGATCTGATCGATCTTTTCCTCCCATGAAGGATTCAGTGCAACCTTCTCATCGGGCGTGCGATGGAGCTGCGCCCAGAAAGGAAGGTTTTTGATGATGATCGCACTAAGGTCGCCATAGTAGCTTTCGTCATTCAGGGGAACAAAATCGGAGCTGCCGCCCATGGCAAGCCCCTTGCCTTCCATCAAACGCGATTCGGGAAACTCATTGTAATAGAGCGACATGAGATCCTTTCCTCCCTTGTAGTGGCATTCTTCCAGGGATTCTTCGCTTACGGGGATGAACTTGCTCTTGTCGCTGGTAGTGCCGCTGCTTTTGGCGAACATCTTGATCTCTGATGGCCATAGGATGTTCTGCTCTCCCTGAATGATGCGATGAATGTCGTCACGGAAACCATCATAATCGTTGATGGGAACCCTTCGCTTAAACTCATCCAGCGATTTTATCTCTCGGTAGTGATAACGCTTTCCCCACTCGGTATTGGCCGCAGTGCTCGTAAGTGAATCGAACCACTCATTTTGAACATCCAGTGGATACTTCTTAAAGAGCTCGATCTGATGAACGCGCTTTTTAATGAACCAACCGAATATGGAATTGATGATGGACAAGGACCGCCTTCGAAATTTCAGTGCGATTTACGAATTGCAGCGCAATTTCAAACAAGCTCTGCACAACCGGACACGGAAAGCCTCGTTACGCATGTGCATCAAGCCAAATAAAAGCAAGTGAATTCGCGTTTGTGCGTATACATTAGCCTGTATAATGAAAAATGGCCAAACACCTATGCTCAGTGCAGTTGTTATAGAAGATTCCGAACCCGCCAGACTGGATTTGATGGATATGCTGAACACCTATTGTCCAACGGTGAAAGTGACAGATTGGGCAGAAAACAGCGCACAGGCTTTTGCCCTGCTGGAAAAAGGACTCCCCGACCTTCTCTTTCTGGACCTGGATCTTGGAGGTGTCAAGATTTTGGAATTGGTGAGCCAGGGCCAGCTGTCCGGCACCTCGGTCATCATTGTAACGGGAAATCCGATGGTGAACAAGGAACACGTCAGGCCTGAGACGGTAGCCTACCTGTCGAAGCCCGTGAATCCTACTGAACTGATAAAGGCAGTAAAACAAGCAGAACAACACAAATCTCTGACGAAGGCTGGAGCACCTGAATTCAAGCTCAAAATCTCAAACAAGGATGGCCAGCATCTGATTCCCTTGACCAACATCCTCAAGCTCGTGGCTCAGAACAACCGAACGTTCGTTTACACCGACCTTGAAAAAGTCCCCATCCAAACCTCCAAAACCCTCAAAACCTTTGAATTTCTTGAAGAGGAATACAGTTTTTGTCGCATTCACCACTCGCACCTTGTAAACCTTGATCATGTGAGGCGCTATCATCTCATTGATGGAGGACGTGCCGTGCTGAGCGATGGCTCCAGCCTTTCCATTTCGCGCCAGAACCTGGACAAATTTCTTCAACGGATCGACCAGCATGTGCTTGATGGTTAAATGGCTACAACCATGTTTGCTTTGCCTGCTATCGCTTTGTGCCAACGCTCAGCATTTTCCATTTGTGCATTACGGCACAGAAGAAGGTCTCCCGGATGCAAACGTTTACGACCTGATCGAGACAAAGGAGGGTGATCTCCTCATTGCCACCGAACGTGGAGCTGTAATTTTTGACGGGCTTTCCTTCGTGAATTTTGATGCCCGAAAAGAGCACGTCTACACCGGCAGTATCATCCGAGTTTTTCAGGATGACACAGGCGCTGTATGGCTCGGCAGCCATAAGAACGGAATATTCACCGGACAACGGAATCGCATAAGCTCCACGGGCATCTTCACTCCTACTGCCCAGGCTCTGGCAGTGCGAAATCAAAAGATCTACATCCACGGAGACAAGATTCAGACCATCGATCTGCAAAACAACACGATCAAAACCCTCAGTGAATCCAACTCAACAGACCAGCTCATCGCGGGCAAAGACCAAAGCCTCTATTTGCTGCATGGGCGCATGGTATCCGCCATAGACTCATCTGGTATTGCGCGCAAAATCCTGAGTCATCCTGATGGAATGTCCTTTATTTCCTGTGAGCCTCAGCAGAATGGGAACCTGCTTCTGAGTGCTGCAGGAGGTATTATGATGTGGGATGGCAATGAGCTGGCAACGCTCGCGACACTCCCCGAAGAGACGCAGCCTAACAACCTTCACCAAGACCGTATGGGTAGAATCTGGTTTTCGGACCAGCACTCGGGGATCTACGTTCTGGAGCACGGGTCCATTCACAATCTGGGAAAGAACCTGGATCTCGATCGGCTCACGGTCACCAAAATCATGGAAGGTTCCCGGGGCAACATTTGGGTCACAACCAAGGGTTCAGGGATCTATCGCTTTCACCATACCTACCTGCGATGCTTCGATCAAAAGGAAGGCTATGATGGAGGAATCATCCATCGAATCGTCAACACAGCAGACGGAAGAGCGATCATTGCTGCAAACGAGGATCTGTACCTGCTCGATAAAAGCGAGCTGAATGCGGCAGGATTCACCTGCTGCATCTTAAATCAAGACCTGACCATTCTGGATTCCAGCCACATTGCGATGGCCACTCATGACAGAAGCAAATCCTACCCCGGAGAGGAGAACCTTGAGGCTTTTGGTTTCACGTTTAAGCCTTATCTGGCCTACGCAACTGCGATCAGTGATTCCACACTCTACCTGAGCTACTATGCAAACCTAATTGAGAGTCGAAAAAGCGAAGAGCGAAACATCCTGATCCAGGAAGGCGAAGATTTCACCCATCGCACCAACTGCCTGCTCGCAGATTCCAATCGCCTGTGGCAGGGCACCAGCAAAGGCCTGAGACTGGTTGACACCAACGGAAACGTCCTGAAAGACTGGACCCTCGGCAATGACCCAAATCGGAGTGATCAGATGGAGCTTGAGGTCAAGGAGTTGATGGTAGTGGAAAACGAAGTATGGGTATTGCAAGATCAGCAGGTCCTTCGGGTTCACCGCACTAACTTTCAGGTGCTTGAGCCGATGCTACTCGATAGGCCGGTAACCGGAATGAACGCTATGACCATCGATCTGGATGGAAGGCTCTGGATCGGAAGCACATCGGGACTCTACTGCTTTGAAAACGACAGCCTGCAGTTATTGCTTCACCAAAACAATGGCCTCGTATCGAGTTATGTGACCAGCCTCGCTTATGAACCGACCGCAAATCAAATGCTGATCGGCACCAACAAGGGGTTGAACACTCTGAACATGGCGCAGTGGCAAGCGCACAAAGAGGAAAAGCCGGAAGTAAACGTTGGTCTCATTGCTGCTGATTCCGACACCCTGCATCTGTCAAAAAGCGAGGTGCCGCGAATCAGCGATCGCGCTCTTCTAAAAGTCCATTTCAACGCGCGACATCTGAGTGAAGCGGGACAGCTTTTTTACCGTTACACATTAGATGGTGTGGACCTGGGTTTAAGTCGTGAAGACCATATCAACCTGAGCTCACTGGAAACGGGAGAGCATGTTTTGCAAGCGCAGGTAAAAACAACCAATAGCGACTGGTCGGCACCAGCTACTGTTTCCTTTCAGGTGGCGCGGCCGTGGTATCGCTCCAGCCTGTTTTTCGCATCTCTTGCATTTAGCGCTTTAGCTATCGGCCTGATCGTCAGGCTTCGGATTCAGCATCAAAGCCATCAGCAGCGTGTTTCCATGATTGAAGCGCGTCTGGAGATCAACCGCCTGCAGCAGCGAAGCTTGCAAGCCTTGATGCGTCCTCATTTTTCTTCCAATGTCATCGCAGCCGTGCGTCAGTCTCTGAAGACCGATGATCGGCTTTCAGCTGACACCGCCATGTCACAGCTTTCGCAACTGATGCGCACCAACCTGGAAATGGCACAGGCAGAGACTGTCTCCATCCAAAACGAAGTCGAATGGCTCAAGACCTATATAGAACTGGAGCGCTTTGCCAGAGGTGCGCATTGGAATTTCGAGCTGGAAGTGGATTCTGCGCTCAGCATCCATCAGGTACATATCCCTCCCATGCTGATCCAGCCCTTTGTTGAAAATGCCATCGTTCATGGCATGAGTAGCGCGGAACCCTGGCTGCAGATTCAGTTCACCAGGGTGAAGGAAACCTGTGTGGTGGTAGTCACTGACAACGGACCGGGAATTAATCCAGACAACAAGCAAGAACAACATGGCCACACTTCCTACAGCATTAGCCTGGTTCAAGAGCGTCTTGCTATGCTCACACAGCTCAACAACAAACCGTTCACATGTGAGCTGAGATCCGGGAGACCAGATGGCGAAGCGTTTGGCACAGAGGTAACGCTCACTTTGCCTTTGAACTGACTTTCAGTGACTCCTGAATCTCATTCATTGAGCTCCTTATGCCTCTTAGGGTTTATAGCAAGCCATAACGAGCTATAACCGTCATGAAGATTGAGAATGAAAGGCCCATGGCAGAATGATTCGAGAAATACGACTCTTTAGAGCTGGAAGTAAGTCTCTATTCCTTGCAGGTCCAGAGCATTCAAGCACTGTTCCTTCACCAGCCCACCTTTGCGAGCAGCCATCACACCATAACGCATGTGCTGGAAGCCTTCCTTACGGTGCGCATCAGGGTTTATGCTCACTTTCACACCTTTTTCCATGCAGTAAGGCACCCAAGTCCAATCAATGTCAAGGCGCATCGGATTAGCGTTCAACTCCATCGCCACACCATTCGCGGCACAAGCATCAATGACCTTTCGATGATCTATGGGGTAACCAGGCCTGCTGAGCAGCAACCTTCCGGTGGGATGCCCCAGGATTTTGGTATGTGGATTCTCGATCGCCCTGATCAGTCTTTGAGTAGCGGTGGCTTCATCCATTTTCATGGCGCTGTGAACAGAGGCAACAATGAAGTCAAAGGCTTCCAGCACCTCTTCCGGATAATCGAGCGACCCATCGCTGAGAATGTCTGATTCTATTCCTTTAAGGATACGGAATGGAGCAAGCTTCTCATTCAGCGCATCAATCTCTTCCTGCTGCTGTAACACTCGATCAGCCTTCATGCCATTGGCATAAACGGCTGTCTGGCTGTGATCGCAGATACCGAAATATTGATAGCCTAAAGACTTCAGGTGTGTGGCCATTTCTTCCAGCGAATGAACTCCATCACTGTAGGTGCTGTGGTTGTGAAGACAGCCTTTTAAGTCTTCATCGGTGATCAGATCCTCGGCCCCATGTTCCTTAATCCAGGCAAATTCATGCAAACCCTCGCGCAGCTCAGGAACGATGAAGCCCAGATTGTTGGCCTTGTAAACTTCTTCGGCACTGGTTTCACTTCCTATGCTCAACGGGTCGAGGTGGGCTTTGGTCGCGCTCTTTTGAAACACCTCCATCTCGAAGCGCTCAGCGGAGACCTTATGGAAATCCACCTCTACCTTTAATTCACTCACATCCGGCAATTCGGCTACATCTTCGGTTACCGCGAATTCAAGTTTGTTCACCACCGGAGATCTTCTGGCAGCCTCGCCCACTTCTTCAATCTTCGACTCTGGATATTGAGCCAACACCTGATCCTTGATGTCCTGCATCAGCGACTCGATGCTGGCAAAATGGAACTTGTTTCGCTGCTCCAGCATGAACTCAATGCTTGCCTTCACCTGAGCCTGCGTCTTCTCACCAAAGCCCTTCAAGTCGATCAGTCGGTTTTCATTGCACGCGTAAAGCAGTTCACCAGGAGATTCAATCTCCATTTCCTGCCACACCGTTCTCACCTTACCTGGACCCATGCCCTTGATGGCGAGCATCTGCACCACTCCTTCGGGTGTTTCATCCAGCCACTGCTGCAAGTAGTCCATGTGTCCCGTTGTAATTAACTGCTCCAGCTTGGGCACCAGATTCTTTCCCATTCCAGGAATGCTGGGATATTCTGACGGGTCGAGTTCGGTGATTGCAGTAGGATACTTCCCGATCTGGAAGGCAGCGTTGGAATAAGAGCGAGCTTTGAACTTATTTTCGCCATGCAGCTCCATGAGCTGGCCAATCAACTTAAAAACGGATGAGATCTCTTTATTACTCATGCTTTGCAGCGCTGTGGTTACTGGTTTTCGAAAGTAGTCTTTGGGCGCAGGACTGTGAACCCTTTTTGTCCACAACAGTGATGGCTTCCATGCCGGAAGCAGTGGCTAACAATGCTGTGGTAGAAGGAATGACATCCTCCGGTGAACGCTACATCTATTCTTTTGCCGGGATCGACACCTCTAAGATTTTCTCGGGCATCCACCTCAAAAGCTGGCGCTACAGCGTGACCAACGATCAATGGGAAGCCATTGCCGACCTGCCGGACACGCTGGGAAAAGTCGCAGCCGGAGCCAGCCACCTCGATGGCATCATCTACATCGTAGGTGGGTATCATGTATTTGGTGATGGTGGCGAGTTGAGCTCGAAGCGCCTCCATCGCTTTGATTGCACTACCAATAGCTATTTGTCAGATGGGGCGGACATACCCGTGGAAATTGATGATCACGTTCAAGCCGTTTGGAACGACAGCCTCATTTATGTGATCACCGGCTGGAGGAATACCACCAATGTAATCAACGTGCAGATTTACGACCCTGCGCAGGATACATGGACAGAAGGCACACCCGTGCCTCCTAACAACATTTACAGATCCTTCGGAGCCAGCGGAGTGATCGATGGAAACACGATCTATTATTTCGGTGGAGCCAGCCTCGGCCCAAGCTTCCCAATTCAACCGTTTTTACGGATCGGAGAAATCAATCCGGCCAATCCACAGGAAATCAGCTGGCGCGACACCACTTTTGGAAACGACACCGCACTGTATCGGGCAGCAGCCGTAATGCTGAACCGGCCAACATGGTTGGGAGGCTCGCGGACAACCTACAACTACGATGGCATCGCCTACAACGGAAGTGGAAGCGTAGAGCCTTCACAAGCAATCCAGCAATGGACGGGCGAACAAATGCTCGTGTCCAACTGCATGGAGTTGAACATGGACTTCAGAGGTGTAGCGCATTTCAGAGATGAAGGCACAGTCTTCCTGGCCGGAGGCATGGAATCAGGACAACAAGTGTCCGACAAGCTGCTGAGGCTCACCTACTCCACCGTAGGGCTGGATGAGAAAAGCGAGGGAGAAACAGAGTTGCAGGTTTATCCGAATCCAACTCATGGGATTGTGAGCATTCAAAGCACAGAACGTGTGACTTCCGTGAAGGGATACAACACTCTAGGTGAAGAGGTTTTGAATGAGCAAAATCCAGTTGGTATCGATTGGCTGAAGTTTGCCGATGATTTTTCGGGAATGGTTACACTAAAACTCGAAACAGAATCGGGAATAGTGATCAGACGGGTAATTGTGCGATGAAAGAAGCTGTCAGCTGTCAGTCGCTAGCTATCAGCTTTGAGCGACTCGTAAGATGACATGCTCTCATTTCAAGCAGAGTTGATCGCTCGGAACTTCAACTTCAATCTCAATCACAACTTCAATCAGCGACATGTCCAGTTTTGGGATTACCCATTGTTGGAAAAGTGCAAACTCAAATACAAGCGCAAGTTCAAAAAGAACAGCAACAATCGCCCAAACCTCAGCAGACAGCTGATAGCTTTTTAATCATCGTAGCCTAAGCGTAGATTATGATACCAAAAAAAAGCCCCAGAGAAATTTCCCCAGGGCTCCGTTTTTGGAAACTAAACAGCTTCGTTATCGAATATCAATGTCGTAGAGCATGCGCATCTGAACACCTTCCATTCGCTTGATATCTTCCACTTTTCTGAACCACTTCATCTCCTCTTCTTCCAGCACGAGGTCGGCAATCGCAACCCGAGTGTTTCCGGCAAATTCTGAGATGAACTTCTGGAATGGGTCTTTCTGCTTGGGGAGTTCGAGCAAGTCATACTTCTCCAAACCAGCCTCTTCCGCAGCATAGTCAATC
Organism: Flavobacteriales bacterium UBA6057; assembly: GCA_002428995.1. Lineage (GTDB taxonomy): Bacteria > Bacteroidota > Bacteroidia > Flavobacteriales_G > Salibacteraceae > UBA6057. Next base: position 158,715 of record DIYJ01000020.1, read on the forward strand.
GCGTCTTGCAGGCTTCCCATTTCATCGACCAGTCCGATGGCTAGTGCATCCTGACCCGTCCAAACGCGACCGCGACCGATCGAGTCAATGTAGTCATAGCTCTTACCTCGTCCTTCAGCAACCTTGTCAACAAACTCGCTGTAGATCTGATCCAAGTAACCCTGGAAGAGTGCGAGTTCTGCCTCATCAAAAGGACGTGACAGCGTTCCGAGGTCTGCATGGTCGTTGGTCTTTACTACGTCAAAGGTCACTCCCAACTTGTCGTTGAAGAACTCCTTCATCTCTGGAATAAGACCAAAGGCACCGATAGAACCGGTGATGGTGTTGGGCTGGGCGAAAATGCGATCAGCATGTGTGCTGATGTAATAGCCTCCTGAGGCCGCAACATCTCCAAAAGAAACCACGAGCGGCTTTTCCTCTGATGCAAGCACTGCTTCTCGCCAAATCACCTCGCTGGCCAATGCGCTTCCTCCGGGAGAATTTACACGCATCACAATGGCCTTCACATCTTCTTCCTCACGCGCCTTCTTGATGGCCTTGGCCAGGGTTTCTGAGCCGATGGTTTCATCATCTCCTTTTCCACTCTCAATGCCTCCGTTGGCATAAATCACCGCCACCTGATCCTGCAATTCCCAGATCTTCTCTTCAGCTCCATCCATTTCTTTATGATCTACCTCGGCATACTTGGCCAACTTGATCATCTCGATGTCATCGTCTTCCTCCAGCCCCAGCTTCTCGCGCAGGTGAGCGTCCAACTGATCCTGATACATCAAACCATCGATCAATTTCAGGCTTACCGCATCTTCTGGCTTGCGGATGTCCATTTCATCCGCAATTCTGTTCAGCTCATCCGTGCTGACACCGCGTGACTCGGAAATATCCGTGATCATCACATCCCAGATGTCGCTGACCAGTTCCGTCAACTGATAGCGGTTTTCCTCGCTCATGTTCTCTCGCATGAACGGCTCCACAGCACTTTTGTAGACATTGTTCTTACCGCGAATCACTTGGGTTTTAATCCCCAATCGATCCAAGGTTCCCTTGAAGAAGGCGATCTCAGAACGCATACCCCGGAAGTCCAAGGCACCTTCCTGGAAAAGATATACTTCATCGGCCACGGAAGAGATGTAGTACGCTCCCTGGGTCATCACCTCGTCATAAGCAATGATGAACTTGCCAGACTCCTTGAAGTCTTCCAATGCAGCTCTTACATCACCGGCCTTGCTCAGTCCACCGCTGAAAAACATGCCCTTAAGCAGGATTCCCTTGATGTTTGAATCAGCCTTAGCTGCCTCAATGGATTCCATGAAATCCAGCATGGCGATGCCGTCATCAACATTCACTCCTTCAATCTCGAAGTTCTCAAACGGAGTTGGCTGACTCCGCTCCAACATGCGCTCACTGAGGTCAACCACGAGCACCGAACTGGGCTTTACATCCACTTCTTTTTCGCTGCTCCCGGCCATCATCACCGCGCTGCTGATAATGCCGGCCATGATGATACCGGATATGAAGATGATCAACACCAACCCTAGCACCGTACCGATTGTGGATGCCAAGAGGTATTTGATAAATTGTTTCATTACAGAGTTTTTAAATATTCGCACCAAATCTAGAGGGTGGTTGGCGTGCAGCAGACCATTTTTTGACAACTGGTCATTACACTCACATGAATGGAAAACGTCTGGGCTGAAACATACCTTTTGCTCGGAAGCAATGAGGGCGATCGAATGGAAATGCTGAACCACGCAAGGCAGATGATCGCCACGCAAGTCAGCGATATCATCAGCTCATCGGCAGTCTATGAGACAGAGCCCTGGGGCATGAGTAATGCTCAAGCCTTCCTGAATCAAGTTCTCCAGCTAAAGACAAAACAGGAACCAGAAGAATTGCTGCAACTTCTGCTCAACATAGAAGCATCCATGGGACGAAACAGGAGCGCTTCAAACCCCTCAGGACAATACGAATCGAGGACCATTGATATTGACATTTTATATATGAGTTCATTGGTGATGAATACCGATCAACTAACACTGCCACATCCCAGAATCAGTGAGCGCAGGTTTGTGCTGGCACCCTTGGCTGAAATCGCCCCCAATTTTATGCATCCGGTAATCTCTGAAACACAGCAAGAACTTCTAGCCTTATGTCCCGACCCTCTTAAAGTCACTGTTTTCCATGGATAGCCTTTACCGTCATATCGCCATCGAGGGAAACATTGGCACCGGCAAAACCACGGTTTCCACATTGCTCAGCAAAGCTTTGGATGCACAAATCGTTCTGGAGTCGTTTGAAAACAACCCCTTTCTCACGCAGTTTTATAGATCCGGGAAGGACATCGCCTTTCAGCTGGAAATGTTCTTCCTAGCAGAGCGCTACCATCAAATGAGCAGGCACCTGCTCGGTGACATCTTCACCAATCATATTGTGGCGGATTATTTCTTCTCGAAGAGCTCGATTTTCGGAGGCATCAACCTCGATCAGGCGGAGAAGGACCTGTTTATGAACCTCTTTCACATCATGGAGCGGTTCATGCCAGTACCGGATATTTTGATCTACCTGCACAACGACATGGAAACGATCATCCGGCAGATTGCGGAACGCGGAAGAAGCAACGAGCAAAGCATTCCCGTTGCTTACCTCGAGAAAGTGGAACAAGCGTATTTCGATTTTTTCAAAACCGAGAGAAGAATGCCTGTCATCATTGTTGATCTATCCACAACAGACCAGGTGAGTCCGTCCCAAATCCTGGATTTGATTTCCGGCATTCTGTCGAAGGAATGGGCCAATGGAATCCATCAATTTGACGTTCCAACGAAAAGTTTGCATTGAGCGCAGGAATAACGCGCCTTTCTCAAACATTAATTAATATTGCACCCACTGAATCTGCCTATAAATGAAAATGTGCAAACTCACGAAAATGAAATCTATTAACACTGGTCTTCTTTTCTTCTCCGCCATAGCTATGGTGTTCACTACGGGTTGCAACCCTTTGAACAAGATGAACAAGAAGCATGGAACGGTTAAATATACCCTCAATCCTGATCCACTGGAAATGCATGGTGATTCCGTTGCTTTTAGTGTAAGTGGTCGTTATCCTGAAAAGTTCTTCAACAAAAAGGCAGTGGCAAACGTGAAGCCCGTCATGAAGGATGCAGAAACCGGAAACGTTGTGAAGGAATTCGAAGCGTTGAAGTTGATTGGAGAATCAGCTGAAGGTGAAGGCATCAAGATGGGATGGGGAGGCGGAAGCTTCAACATCGAGAAGACCATCCCTTTCAATGACAACATGGCGAATGTTGTTTTGGAAGTTCAGGTTGAAGCCGGATACAAAACAAAGACGAAGACTTTTGACCCAGTGCCCATCGGAGTAGGTACTATCACTACACCTCTTTGGGTGCAGAGCGATGAAATGCCAATTCTCGGTAAGGACAACTTCACCAAAGTGTCTCCACGATCTGTGTCTGCTGAGATCAACTACCTGATTCAGTCAAGTGTAGTACAGCCAAAAGAGCTCAAGCAAGAAGACATCATGGGACTCGATGCTTTCCTTGAAAAAGGCATCACCTACGAATACGATTACAAGTCTATCACCATCACATCCTTCGCTTCACCTGACGGTGAAACTGCATTGAACGACAACCTTGCCGGTGACCGTGCAAACAGCGCTTCCAAGGCAGTGATGAAGATGTTCAAGAAGAAGAAAGTAGAAGCAGGACAAAACGAAGAGCTCTACAAGAAGATGCCACAAGGTGAAGACTGGAATGGTTTCAAGCAGAAGATGGAAGCTTCTGACATCGCTGACAAGGACATGATCTTGCGTATCCTCGGCATGTACAACGATGACAAGAAACGTGAGGAAGAGATCAAGAACCTCGCTGCTACTTACGAAGTGATCGCTGAAGAAATCCTTCCACAGTTGAGAAGATCAGTCATCAGCATCAAGGCTGAAGAGAAGGCGAAGACCGATGAAGAGTTGATGCAAATCACCAAGGACAATCCTTCTGAATTGACCATCGAAGAGATTCTTTACACTGCAACGCTTTACAACGACCTGAACAAGAAGCTGGAGGTTTACATGACAGCTACTTCTGTTCATCCTGACGATTGGAGAGGCCACAACAACGTTGGTTACATCATGATCCTTCAGAACAAGGTTGCAGACGCCAAGCCACACATTGAAATGGCTGCCAAGAAAGATCCTTCTTCTAAGGTTGTGAAGAACAACATGGGAGTTGTTACCCGACTGATGGGCGATGCTGAAAAGGCAATGACTTACTACGAAGGAGCTAAGGGAGCCGGTGCTGAAGTAAATTATAACATCGGAATCCTCAACATCATGGACGGAAATTACTCTGATGCTGTGAGCAACATGGGAGCGATGAACACTTTCAACTCTTCGCTTGCCAAGCTTCTCAACGGAGAAACAGGCGGAGCAATGAGCACACTCGAGGCTTCAGATGCCAAAGCTACTGCAGCAGGCAGCTACCTCAAGGCTGTGATTTCTGCTCGCACTGCTGACAACGATGGTGTTGTAAACAACCTTCAAGCTGCTTTCGCTAAGGATGCTTCCTTGAAAGCTAAGGCTAAGACAGACATGGAATTCTACAAGCTTCGTGAGCTGCCAGCATTCATGGCGATCACTCAGTAAGCACAGAATTTCACCAGATATTAAAAGGCTCCGATTGCTCGGAGCCTTTTTTATTTGTGCCATATTCTAAACGGCCCGGAATAGACCGGAATGAATTCTGCTATATTTGCTTCACACATTCGTAACAATGAGAACAGCTTTACTTTCCATTTCCGCAGCTCTTTACATTTTCGCCCTGTCAAGCTGTGAAAAGTGCGCCACTTGCACCACGACCAGCGATGATCCTCAAACACAAGGAGAAACACTGACCACCGAAGTGTGCGGAACGGGTAAAGAGTACACGGATCAGATTGAGATCTACGAGCGCACCAACTGGACGTGCTCTGAGAACGACTAAGTCTCGCTGGCGCGAGCCTTTCTCTCCCGATATACTTCCCACAACACTACTCCTGCAGCGACAGAAACGTTGAGACTATGCTTGGTTCCCGACTGTGGAATTTCAACGCATGCGTCTGAAGCTTCAATAACGTGCTGATCTACCCCATCCACTTCATTCCCGAGTACGAGGCACAGCTTATCAAAGTCGCTCAGCGAGCTCGGATTTTTTGCACCAGAGGTTTGCTCTATGCAAACAACGTGGTATCCCTTTTCCTTCCATTCCTGAACAGCTTCAAGCGTAGATTCCTTGTAACTCCATTCTACCGATTCTGTGGCTCCCAGCGCAGTGCGCTGAATCTCACGATGTGGAGGCCGACCGGTGATTCCGCAGAGTGTCACGTGCTCCACTAGAAAAGCATCGCTGGTTCGAAATACGGAACCGACATTGGAAAGGCTACGGATGTTGTCCAGCACAACGACCACCGGCAGTTTTTCAAGCGCGCGGTAGGCTTGCTGCGTGGGTCGGTTCAACTCACTGGTCTTCAGCTTTCTGTTCATAATTATTGATAAGTACCTCCCTGTATTCGGGGCCTTCGGAGGTGAAGGCTTATAATTTTAGCGCCTTTCTCATGGCCAAAAAGACCACCAAAAAAGCTGCGAAAGAAACTCCGCTGATGAAGCAATACTACGCGATTAAGGCGAAGTATCCTGACGCGCTTTTGCTCTTTCGGGTGGGTGACTTCTACGAGACTTTTGGTGAGGACGCCATTCGCGCTTCCAAAATCCTGGGCATTGTGCTCACGCAGCGGAAAAACGGAGCCGCCAGCACGGTAGAGCTCGCGGGCTTTCCCCATCACAGCCTGGAAGTTTACCTTCCCAAATTGGTGCGCTCGGGAGCGAGGGTGGCCATTTGTGATCAACTCGAAGATCCCAAGCAAACAAAAACCATCGTTAAGCGCGGAGTCACGGAGCTCGTTACTCCGGGCATCTCGTTCAGAGATCAAATTCTGGACAGCAACAAAAACAACTTCCTGGCAGCCGTTCACTTCGATCCCAAGCTCATAGGCGCAGCCTTTCTCGATGTATCTACAGGCGAGTTCTACGTAGCCGAAGGCGATGCCGGATACATGGAAAAACTCCTGGCGAGCTTTGAGCCTTCGGAGGTGCTTTTTGAGCGCAATAAGAAACAAGCCTTTCACGATGCCTTCGGAGAGTCACATCACAGCTTTCAGTTAGAAGACTGGGCTTTCCAGGAGGATTTTGGTCGCGAAACACTGACCAAGCACTTTGGCACACATTCGCTCAAAGGCTTTGGAGTAGACAACCTCACTTCTGCCATCACCGCAGCCGGTGCTGCCCTTCACTATCTGTCTGATGCGCAGCACAACAACGTGGCCCATATTTCTTCCATCACACGAGTTGAGATGCAGGATCACGTTTGGCTCGATCGCTTCACTCAAATTAACCTCGAACTTTTCTACACCTCCAGTGAAGGCGGCAAGTCTCTGCTCGATGTGCTCGACCATACCGTCACATCCATGGGGGCGCGCATGCTCAAGAAGTGGCTGGCATTTCCACTGAACGAGCTCGAATCGATCGAGCAGCGGCAAGAGAAGGTGGAAAGCTTCATTCAAAACGCTTCACTGCGTGAAACCTGCCGGGAACACTTCAAGCGCATCGCGGACCTGGAGCGGATACTGTCAAGGCTGGCCATTGGAAAGCTGTCCCCCAAAGAAGCGGTTCAGCTCCGACTTTCACTCCTGGAAGTTGAACCCGTATTGGAAGAACTTAAGAAGATTGGAGCTCCCTTTGAGAACCTGCTGGCTCGCATGCAAAGCACAGCCCAGATCACCAATCTGATTGGCAATCACCTCAAGGAAGATGCACCAGTGTTGGTCTCCAAAGGCCAGGTAATTTGCGAGGGCGTAAGCGAGGAATTGGATGAGTTGCGGGCGCTGGCTCACAGCGGAAAGGATTACCTCGTGAGCATTCAACAGCGAGAAGCGGAACGAACGGGCATCACTTCGCTGAAGATTGGCTACAACAATGTATTTGGTTACTACCTCGAAGTGACCAACGCCCACAAAGACAAGGCTCCCGAAGAATGGGTTCGGAAGCAGACATTGGTCAATGCAGAGCGCTACATCACAGAAGAGCTCAAGGAGTACGAACAAAAAATATTAGGTGCTGAGGAGCGCATCCTGGCCCTGGAATCTGAGCTCTACCGTCAGTTTCTGGAAAAGCTTTCAGACTTCATGGGAGCGATTAAAGCCAATGCGCTGGCCATAGCAGAGCTGGACTGCTATGCCAACTTTGCCCACAACGCGCTGAATTTCAACTACAGCCGACCAGTGCTCAATATGAGTCACGCACTCAACATCAAGCAAGGTCGTCATCCGGTCATTGAGCAAGAGCTTCCGCTGGAAGAGCAATACGTTCCCAACGATGTGTTGATGGACTCCGAAACGCAGCAGATCATCATGCTGACGGGACCCAACATGGCGGGTAAGTCCGCTCTTCTCAGACAAACAGCTCTGATCAGCTTGATGGCCCAACTCGGAAGCTGGGTTCCGGCCGAAGCAGCAGAATTGGGACTGATCGACAAGCTCTTCAGTCGCGTAGGCGCTTCCGACAACATTTCCCAGGGCGAATCCACCTTCATGGTAGAGATGAATGAGACCGCCAGCATTCTCAATAACCTGTCAAGCCGAAGCCTCATTCTGCTCGATGAGATTGGACGTGGCACCAGCACCTACGATGGCATTTCTATCGCCTGGGCCATTGCTGAATACTTGCACACGCATCCGGCTCAACCACTTACGCTCTTTGCAACCCACTACCATGAACTCAATGAGATGGCGGATCGGTTTGAGCGCATCAAGAATTTCACCATTGCGATTCGAGAGACCAAGGATAAGATCGTCTTTCTGCGCACGCTCATTCAGGGAGGTAGCGAACACAGCTTTGGAATTCATGTAGCTAAAATGGCAGGCATGCCGATGCCACTTGTTTCTCGCGCGCAGGAAGTGCTGAAAGAACTGGAAGGCTCCGGCAAGAAGGAATTGAACAAGGGAGCGCTGCAAGGTGTGCAGAACGAGGTACAGATGAGCTTCTTTCAACTGGATGATCCAGTGCTCTCTCAAATCCATGATGAGCTGGCAGCCATTGAAATCAATTCCCTGACCCCGGTAGAAGCACTTTTTAAGCTCAATGAGATCAAAAAACTCCTGGGTAACCGGGAATAATCATCTTTTGAGAATCAGATGATCGGACGATTAGATCATTAGATGATGTAATTGACAAATCGAATCAACCCATCATCTGATCATCTGATCATCTGATCATCTGATTATCTGATTATCTAATCACCCCTCCTTTGAAATGCAAAAGCGATCAACGGGCTCTGAGGAAGCGTGAAGACTGCCATGTAGACGAGTGCTTTATTTTTTAAGCTCGGATTTGATTGTGTATTTGAGAAAGCATTATTTTCGCATCCCTTTTGCGAGAGTAGCTCAGTTGGTAGAGCACGACCTTGCCAAGGTCGGGGTCGCGGGTTCGAATCCCGTCTCTCGCTCCAAGCAAAAGCTCCGAAACAAATCCTCCCAAATCGGGGGGATTTTTTTTGAGCTATACAGCGTTCCTTGGAAGATGCCCGGGTGGTGGAACTGGTAGACACGCAGGACTTAAAATCCTGTGGCTATTGCAGCCGTGCGGGTTCGATCCCCGCCCCGGGTACTTATCCCCCACTCCATTACTCTTCTCGATTAGCTTTCTAATTCGCCTCATGTTTTGACGAAAGCTGTTAGTTCTCGACCAAACCCGAGCTATTATCTTTGGGCTTTTGCCCATCTATGAGAACTTTCTACTACCTGACCATTGCGGTCCTAATCATTGCATTGCTTCCTGTTTCAAACGCGATTGCACAGGACACGACATCTGTTCAAACATTCACCTTCAGCGACATCACCAAACGCAGGGATATCTATGAGTTCCCTTCCGCTGATAAAGAATGGCGAAAGATTCTCATGTATAAAACACTCAAGTGTGATCCAGCCACTACCCAGGACAATTTTGATTGTGGTGAGTGGGACTACCTGACCTACACCTATGTCTATGACCACACCGGAGTCATGGATTCGAATGCCGCGACACATCCTTTCTTCCTGGCAGGCGGGGAAAACATCGACACGGCCCACTTCCATACGACCCCGATGTACGATGTTTACCAACGAGAGCAGTGGACACTCTTGATTGATAGTGTCATCAATGAAACGACTACCACCTTCGCAAACGGTGGTGCAAGCTCCACAGAGGTGCTTGCAAGTGATGCACCGGTGTCACGCTTTCAATTCCTGATTACAGCTAGCGAATTGATGGGCAGCGGATTACTGGCCGACACCATCAACAGAATTCAATTGAACATCAGCCAGCTGGGCTCCGAACTTGAGAACTTCCGTATTCGAATGGCCAACACCACGCTGCTATCCTTGACAGCATTGTCGGATGTCAACCTAAGCACGGTCTACGAAAGCAATACTGAGTTCACGTCTACGGGCCTGCAGACCATCAACCTCACCGAGCCTTTTGCATGGAATGGCGGACAGGGATTGGTAGTTGAAATCAGCTTTGAGAATGATCAGGCAGGTTCTGCTCACACCGTAGTGGCTGAGACGCAAGCGGATTCCAATTGTGTTTTTGCAAGTGGCAACGATGGATATGCGGAATTCACAGGCGGAAACCGCATTGAAGTTCCCCTCACAGGTATTGACTTTGGCGATGAAGTAACTGTAAGTTTCTGGAGTTATGGCGATCCAAACGCCCTCCCCTCCAACACTTCTGTGTTCGAGGCAGCAGACATCAATGAGAACCGCGCGCTCAACGTGCATTTGCCATGGAGCAACGGAACCGTTTACTGGGATGCAGGAGAAGGCTCAGGTTACGACCGCATCCAAAAAGCCGCAGGAGGTAACATCTACAGCGGACGATGGGTACACTGGGCGTTCACGAAGAATGGCAGCACCGGTGAAATGAAGATTTATCTCAACGGTTCGCTATGGCACAGTGGCGTTGACAAGAATCGCACACTGGGCATCATGAAAAACCTTTGGATCGGACGTGGCCGAAACTCTTTCCCTTATGAAGGCAAGATCGATGAGTTTCGAATGTGGAAGCGCGAGTTGAGTGCCAGTGAGATCGAGGACTGGAGACTGAAGGAGATCACACCCAGCCACCCGAACTACAATGATTTGGTTGTCTACCTCAAATTCAATGACGGCTACAACCTCGTGAATGATGCACCCGGTGGAATGGATGCCTTCTGGCATGGATCGCCTACCGTTGCAAACTACACGGGCAGCGAGATTTTCATGAATCAGGAGCGCACAGATGTGATGCCAGAATTCCACTTCCTGCAGGGAGAATACCTCTCCACACCGCAGGTGGATACAGTGAATGATACGGTGGCTCACGCTCCTTACAGCATTGTGGAATACACTGTAAATGGCAATGAAGCGGTTGCTACTTCAGGCAGCTATCCGTTCAGAGAAGGATATACATACGTCTACGACCCTAACGGCAATGCCATTGATTCCACCTGGCATGGAGCTACACAGACCCAAGTCAATTCTGAATTGAGCTTCTTCTATCCACCTTTCGAAGTGATTGATCGCTATGAGATCGGACGATTCATCACTCCATACGGTATCGGACTATCACTCGGTCCAGATGGTTTTACGTGGGTGTATGATGTAACAGACTATGCCTTCCTCCTTCAGGACTCTGTAGACATCTCCACCGGAAACCAGCAAGAATTAGTGGACCTGCGGTTCGAGATGATAGAAGGAACACCTCCTGCACCTGTGGTAGAGTTTGATCGCCCTTGGGGGCAGTCCCGATCCATCCGATACTCAGATATGGACGATGACAGTGCTTTGGAGCCCACCACTATTGATGTTCATCCCGATGCAGCAAGACAAAAGGTGATCACGCGACTCACCGGTCATGGTCACAACAGTAACACGGGAAACTTCCCACATTGCTGCGAGTGGAGAGACAACACGCATTACATGTTTGTGAACAACCAGCTCGCAGCTGAATGGCACATCTGGCAAACCAACGATTGTGCTTTCAATCCTGTGTATCCACAAGGTGGAACATGGCCGGGTGCGAGGGAAGGCTGGTGTCCGGGAGACTTGGTCAAAGACTTTGAGTTCGACTATACCTCACTGGTTTCAGGAAACTCTTATGAGCTCGATTACCGCATTACTCCTGTGCCCACCAACAATCAAGGCATGGGTAACGGTAGCTATGTGACAGCGATGCACGTGATTCAATACGGAGAACCAGCACATGACCATGATGCAGAACTTTACAACGTTCTGCGGCCTACGGATCGTGGATACTATTCGCGACAGAATCCTGTGTGTTTTGCGCCTTCAGTGGTGATTCGAAACAATGGTGATGAGCCACTGACCAGCGTCAAAATCACCTATCAGGTATCTGGTGGTGTTGCTCACGAATACGTTTGGACTGGATCACTTGGATTCATGGAAAAGGCCGAAGTAGAGCTTCCGTTTGAAAACGGTGCTTTCTATGTTGGTGACGGAACAAATCGCTTCATGGCGACTGTCAGTGAACCCAACGGACAGGCCGATGGATATGCCGACAACGACACCTACATCACCAACTTTGATCTGCCTCCATTGTATGAGGAGAAGGTGATCATTCAGTATCAGACGAACACCTTCCAGTATGACAACGATCTGTTTGTTTATGACGCGAACAACAATGTCGTTTTTTCACGCATCGGTGCTCAGCTTCAGCCAAATAACATCTACTGGGATACCCTTGAACTAGACTCAGGTTGCTATCGCCTGGAACTGACAGATGCGAGTAATGATGGTCTGTCTTACTGGGCCTGGCCAAATCAGGGATCTGGATTCCTGCGACTTTGGAGCGCCAGTGGCGGCATCCTTCAAACGTTCGAAAGCGAATTTGGGCATAAGATTGAGCATGCATTCAGCATAGATTCTCTTTCATATCCTGGCTATGTAGATCCTATGGACACTACGGGAACAGATCCAACAGACACCACCGGCACCATTGGTATTGGAAACGTCCTGGGAGATCAATCCCTCACGGTGTATCCCAATCCAAACACGGGAAGCTTTGTACTGGAAATGCTGAACTACCAAGGTCAACATCAGCTTGAAATCATCAGCCTGACGGGCCGCACGGTTTACTCGGAACAACTCAATGTGAAGGGTGCTTTTGCCTGGAGGTATGATCTTGATCTTCCATCAGGATTCTACACCGTTCGATTGAGTCAGGGAGCCAAGAGCGAGACTGTGAAAATGATCATCAGCAGGTAAGACCTTCTTTCACGGTCATGCTTGATTGAGGAGGTCGTTCACGATGATGGTGCTGGCTCCTTTGGAGTGCTCGAAATAGTTGGCGAGGCCTTCCTGGATGTGTTGTTGCCTCTGCTCGGTGAGGCGGTTAAGTGCATTCACCATTTCGTCCGATGAGGTCACAGTAGCAGCCAGCTCAGAGGCCAGTAGTTGCTCAGCTTCTGCAAATCGCTGATGCTTTGGACCAAACACAACCGGAATTCCATAGGCCGCAGGTTCCAGAATATTGTGGATGCCAGATCCAAAGCCACCACCTACGTAGGCCACTTCTCCGTAGCCGTAGAGCTTGGAAAGTAATCCAACAAAATTAATGTAAATGACGGAGGCATTGGGGGCAGGGCTCAGGTCCTGTTCCCGATCACTCCAGTGAAAGAGTTGAGAACCGAACCTTTCTTTCCAAGCCTGAAGCATAGCATCATCCGGCTCATGCGAAGCAACGATCCACTTCCACTTCTTGAGCTCAGGCTGAGCATTCAGCAATAACTCAGAATCTTTCGGCCAGATGCTTCCCGCCACAATGACCCTCTGCCCTTCTGCAAACTTTTCCAAGCCTTCCATGACAATTGGCTCGCTCACATTCATCATTACACGATCGGTGCGCGTATCACCGACTACCTTCACCGCAGTGACGTTCCTTTCTGCAAGGCGCTGTTGAGTTCCTTTCTCCTGCACATAGATCATCTCAAACTGACGGAGCCTGGGCAGTAAAAGAGATCCTGGCCAGCGAAAGAGCCAATGCCCCTCTGGTAAATGCACGCTAACGACTCGCATAGGAATCTGTCGCGCATGCGCTTCTGCCATCAGGTTGAACCAGAAATCATACTTCGTCAAAATGAGGATAGCAGGGCGAACCAGGTCGAGCCAATCTCTCATATTGGCAGGGGTGTCTACCGGCAAATAGGCGACATGATCTACCCGATCGTAGTTCTTTCGGAGCTCAAAGCCTGACGGAGAATAGAAAGTAAGGAGGATTTTACGCTCCGGTTGCTCCTGACGCAACGATTCAATGACGGGTCGGGCTTGCTCAAACTCTCCAACGGAAGCACAGTGAAACCAAACACAACCTTCCAGCTCTACAGAGGCCATTGCCTGCTTCCAATCACGCCTGCCATCAAGCCATGCCCGAGCCTTTGAAGAGCGCACAGAAGCCAGACGGACGATCAGAGCAAAACCTCTGATAGCCATCGTGTAAAGTTTTAATATCACAAGAGGACAAAAATAATACTCCTTGAGGTCGAGCCACTTTAGAAGAAGAACATAACCAGCGAAAAGATGTAGGCAATCGAGAACAAGAATTAGAAGCCTTATCCTGGGTAGAAAAAATAACTTATTTAAAACAGACAAAAAAAAATGAAATAACCTACTTTTAAGTTATACACTATGCCATTGGCCCTAACAAGCCTTGCAAAAACTTCGATCAATTGAAAGATGACCTGTTACTGATATTTGCCGGAGTTAGCGCTTTCGCGGCATTAGTATCCTTGGGGAATTCCATCGATGAGATTATCTTTTTTGCATCAGCAAGCCTAATCTCTCTTTTAATATACGGCTACTTTGCTTGGAAATATCCTATTGGACCTTCGAAGAATAAGCTTATTGAGCTAAAGATTTCTGGAGCACTCATTCTACTCTTTGCAATTGCTTTGATTGGCGATTCTACGTTAGACAAGGTTAATGGAAATCGGCTAACTCAAAAATCAGATCAAAATGAGGAGTCAATCGCTGCCGACTCCGTGAACAGTGCACCGGAGTCTACTCTAGCCTTCACAAATGGGGTAACACAGTCCTCTAAAACAGCCCTCAAATCGAACGATGCGAATAAAGGAAACAGAGTAGATACTCTCTTAGTCCCATTAAAACCTACAGTGAATAGCATTCGGGATAACTCGGAGTTGAATTGTATAAAGTTTATGCAAGTCGATGTCTATTCCACGGTGGAAGCTAGACTAGAAACTGAAGGGATCGAAATCAAAAACTTAAGCAACTGTCCAGCATTAGATCTCATAGTAACAGGTGAGATTCTACCCAGTGAACTATCAGGCATGTTCTATTACGAGGGCGGAGAAATACACGTTCTCGTGGATCAACAAGTATGTTATCAGTCTCCCTCCTATGCGATCAAACGAACCATTATCGAGGGCAACAAGAAATCTGTTGTTGAAGAACAGAAGCTCAAAAGCGTATTGGAGTACATCAATCACAATGAAGATACCATAATGAGCGCGGTTCTAAGATGTTTAGACGCTACCACCTAATACTTATATGTTGGACGATCTATCTCAGTGCACAATCAAATCTACTGGGTCAGGAAATCACAGTTTCGCAGGCTAGTCAATTAGCCAACCGATCTGAGAGGTTAGACTATGGAACAATCGCCCTCTTTGGAGAAGGGCAAACGCTAATTCTTCTTCCATACATCGCAAGCGTCCTGAAGGGATTAACTTACAAGGACAGTGACACAAAGCTCTTTGAGGAACATGAAGTTCTAGGATTGAATTACTTAGAAGATGTTAAAAACAGAATGAAGATTGAAAGTGGGTGGATGCACTATTTTGTAGGAAAAGGAATCGATGCTGGATCGTTAAATGATAGTATCGACTCAGCACTAGCTGCAACCCTCCAAAGGGCGAATCTCAGACTCTACATAAAAATACACAGCGCAAGCCATATAGTAGAATACCAGTTCTTCCTATATGAGAGATCCCAAAAACAGACGCAGGAAACCCTGTTAACCAACGCAAAAAATGAGAAACGCATTGTCCACAAGTTCGATCCTGAAAGAAACTTTAAATATTCCCACTGTTTTATAGATCTGTCAAAAGACAATTATGAGAAACCTCTGAGAGATGCCATTAAATCGCTTTTCTCTGACGAAGTAAACTATGCCCCGGATTTCCAAATACTAGTAAATGGCGTTAAGCCTTGTCAAGGAAATTCCTCTACTGACTCAGTGGCTCAAGAAAGTGGATTCGAATTTATCCAAGTAGCAATAGGAGATACCCTGGAAATCATTGCTAAAGTAGATGATCCAGACAACGATATTGAAGAACTAGAAGTCGAATGGAACTCTTGGTTCAAGCGAGAAGATGTTGCCTTGCTCAAAATTGACAATTCAGAAAAGAACCTTACTGTAACATTCGATAGGCCCGGAAATTATATGGCCTCAGCAACTGCATTTGACGGTATTGCACACTCGGAAAAGAAGCTGATTCTATTCGAAGTTACCGACAGGCGTAATGACTTCATTTTCATTCGATCCACCGACTCCGTAGCTCGCGCGCACTTTATTGCTGGCTTGGAGTCGTATTATGCCAAATCTAAGGTAAACCGATCCGAACTCTACCTGAACAACGTAAAGAAAAATGAATCTCTCTGGATCAAAACGTCCTACAGTCCAATGGATTTGCGCAGCAAAATCGTACATCGACAAAGAAGTGCATCGCAAACCGAGAGGACCAGGGGGTTACTCATTCCCGGAAATAGAGGCACGACTAAAGGTTGGGCACAGCATTCGTTTCAATTTGTACTTGATAAGCCACGCTCTTCATATGCCAGAATACTTAGAACCAGAGCCGTAGATCCCAGAAGCGGATTATGGGAGATAAGTGTCTACCGCAAGGATTCTTGCTCATGCGCTGAGAGTCAACACCTCAACTACAGCGTTAAAGTATTCAACTATAGTCCCTTTAAAATCGGAATCGAATACACAAATTACATAACACTTCCCCCTAGGGTTATTTCATTCAAATATGTAAGTGAGCTTGGGTTAAATACTCAAAGAACACAAATCTTCCCAAGCATTGTCGCAGAAGTGATAATAAGGTGGTTCGGATTTGGATTGGAAGTGGATCCTTCAAACTTTGACGGGTCTTTTGGTGCAGCTTTTACCCCTAATGACTTTGTCAGTGCAAGCGGTAACATAAACTCTAAAATTTACCCGATTAGACTTCATGCAGCATTAGGAATTCCTCTCCTACCAGACGACAGACTTTATGTTCAAGTGCTTGGAATTGGCAGCCTGGTAAGGCATGGAGTTCGAGATATTCCGTGGAACCGCATTGTCACGCGCACACACCCTCTCTTTCACATAGGAGCAGCAGCGAATTTCGTGTTGCCCCTCTCTAGAATGGGAGCATATGAAGTTAGATTAAAAGCAGCATATGGCCCAAGATTGCATCAGGCTAATGTATCGGGGTACCTCAGTAGCATTGGAGTTTTTTATAGATTTCCTTTTTGAAGGACTCAGCTTTTGTCACATCCTGTGATTCGGGCGCTACATGAATTTAGAATGGAATAGCGATTCAGAATTGGTATAACTAACTTGGAATTAGCCATACCAGATAGACAAGCGAAGCACTTACGAACAGCATTCCATAAAGGAAGAACAAAATAACAGGATCTCCCCTCACTAATCATCGGATTAAATACTTGTGTGGATGTCCTTGATGGAATATGACATGATCAATGAATCCGCACATATATTACAAGTTCGCCCTGCCTAAACAGACAATCTTCAAGTCCTTGGGTTTGGCACATCTGACCATCAGAGCAAAACCTCTGATAGCAGCCGTATAGAGCCATAAAATCACGAATCAATAAAAGTAAAATTCCTTCGGTTGGCGCTTGTAAAAGGGGAAATACCACCGCGCCACCAGGCTGCAGAAGATGTCGATTCGCTGGGAATTATCCCGCTGCATGGTATCGAAATTCAGGTCTCTTCGATTCCGAGTGAAACCTTCGGTAAACTCCAGACCAATGAAATAATTGAAGTAGCGATAATTGCTGAAATGCTGATAGCCTATCGTTTGGCGCAACGCAAAACCATTGGTCAGTCGATCGTATCCTTTGATGTACTCTCCTTCCAGTTGCGGCACTTCTCCAAACTCATCCCGAATGAACAGCTTGTGCTCCATGAAGCCGGCACCGAGAGATAGGTGGATGCCCGAATTAGGATTGGGACCTATCCAGGGAAATATTTTACCTGCGCTCAACATGAAGGTGTATCCCCGTTGCATAACAATCAGCTCAGCAGGATTACCTCCTCTTCCAATGATGAGACCCGTAGATGTCGTGAAATTCTTGAAGACGCTGTCCTCCTTTACGGTTCGCCCAAAGAAGTAGGTGCCGTCCACCTGAAACATCCAATTGTTCTTCAACTTGAGCATGAATTGCCCTCCAACCTGAGCTGCATTGCCAAAGCGATCCGCCAGGTCACCCGCAGGCACATTCAGCCCCGCTTGAGCTCCAATGGCCGTAATCACAATGTTCGAATCCCGGATATTCCGCTGGGCTTGTACAAACTGACAAGCGAACAGCGCAATAATGGTAGCAATCACAAATTGTTTCACGCTGCTAAGCTAGCAAACATCCGATCAGTAAATCCCAAATAGAAGCGTAGACATAGCCAAAGGCGCAGGCCGATTTTTGAGTGGCTTATTTGGATATCTTTGCGCCTCAATTTTTGAGGCTTGAAAAGACCCATTCAACTTGTTGATCTCCACACGCAGTATCAACGAATCAAAGAAGAAATAGACAGTGCTGTTCTCCGCGTAGTAGAAAGCACAGCTTACATCAACGGCCCTGAGGTTCATGACTTTGCAAAAGAGCTGGGAGAATTCCTGGACGTGAAGCATGTAATCCCTTGTGCCAACGGTACGGATGCACTTCAAATCGCCATGATGGCCCTTGGCCTGAAACCAGGAGATGAAGTGCTTACTCCGAGCTTTACGTACATCGCCACAGCGGAGGTAATCGCACTACTGCAGCTGAAGCCGGTGTTCGTAGAAGTAGATCCTGACACGTTCACCATTGACATCAACGATGCAAGAACGAAGGTGACGGATCGTACGAAAGCCATCGTTCCCGTGCATCTCTACGGACAGAGCGCAGACATGGACGCAGTGATGTCCTTTGCGAAAGAGACAGGAATCAGTGTTGTAGAAGATACGGCTCAGGCCATCGGTAGTAACTTCACGGGAAAGTCAGGTATTGCGCAGAAGGTAGGTACCATTGGAGACATTGGAACCACCTCCTTCTTCCCTTCCAAAAACCTTGGATGCTATGGTGACGGTGGAGCGATCTTCACCAACGATGATGACCTGGCTCAAAAGCTGAAAAGAATCGCCAATCATGGCCAGCGCGTGCGCTACTACCACGATGATATCGGAGTCAACTCGAGACTGGACTCCATTCAGGCGGCCATTCTGAGGATCAAACTCAGACACTTGCCTGATTACATCACAGCGCGCAATGAAGTAGCGGATCACTATGATCGGGAATTGGGGGTTTTGGATGGAATTCAGGTTCCGGCAAGAGCTTCTTACTCAGATCACGGCTTTCACCAATATACATTAAAGCTCGAAGGAATCGACCGGGAAGGCTTGCAAAACCACCTGTCAGAAAAGGGAATCCCTTCCAACATTTATTACCCGGTGGCCATCCACCTTCAAAAGGGCTATACTCAGTATGGCATGAAGGAAGGTGATATGCCAATGACTGAAGCGCTATCAGCAGCAGTATTGTCGCTTCCGATTCATACGGAAATGGATAGCGAACAACTCTTTGCCATCACAAACGCAATAAAAGAATACATCAATTCATGAACATCGCAGTAGTAGGTACAGGCTATGTAGGGCTTGTCACTGGAACATGTCTGGCCGAAACGGGTAACAATGTTATTTGCGTAGACATTGATAAGGACAAGGTTGAAAAAATGAAGAACGGGATCATCCCGATCTATGAACCACATCTGGACAACCTGTTCGAACGCAACATCAAGCAAAAGCGACTGAGCTTTACCACTGAACTCAAGGATGCAATCGATGTCAGCGACATCGTATTCCTCGCCTTGCCCACTCCTCCGGGAGAAGATGGCAGTGCAGATCTGAGCTATATTTTAGGTGTAGCCGATGACCTTGGCAAGATGCTCAAGGGATACAAGATCATCATCGATAAGAGCACCGTTCCAGTTGGAACTTCAGACAAAGTGAAAGCTGCGGTTGAAGCGAATTACGATGGTGAATTTGACGTAGTGTCGAATCCTGAATTCCTGAGAGAAGGCTTTGCCGTAGATGACTTCATGAAGCCAGATCGAGTGGTAATCGGCACGGACTCCGAGCGGGCCCAGGAGACCTTGCGCGAGCTGTTCAAACCATTTGTGCGACAGGGCAACCCAATCATCTTCATGGATGAACGCTCTGCTGAAATGACCAAGTATGCAGCAAATGCATTTCTCGCCACCAAAATCTCTTTCATGAACGAGATTGCCAACTTGTGCGAGAAAGTTGGTGCAAACGTGGATAACGTAAGAATTGGAATTGGAACGGATGCCCGTATTGGTAATCGCTTCCTGTTCCCAGGCATTGGATACGGTGGAAGTTGCTTCCCTAAGGACGTACAAGCCATTGTGCGCACAGCCAATGAATACGATGCTGAACTTCAAATCCTGAACTCCGTCATGGAGGTGAATGAGGTTCAAAAGACCATTCTGCTCCCATCTATTCTCGAGCACTTTGGTGGAGACCTTACGGGTAAAAAATTCGCCATGTGGGGCTTGGCCTTCAAGCCAGATACAGACGACATCAGAGAAGCTCCAGCCCTGTACATCATCGATAAGATTGTAGCGGCAGGTGGTAGCATTTGTGCGTTCGACCCGGAAGCGATGAGCAACGTGAAGCAGCTCATTGGAGACAAAATCGAATACGGAACTGATCAGTACGACACACTTGAAGGTGCTGACGCCTTGATCATTTGCACAGAGTGGTCTGTGTTCAGAACTCCTGACTTCGACAAAGTAGTCGAGCTTCTGAACTCGAAGACGATCTTTGACGGACGCAACCTTTACGAAACAGAGAAGATGCAGCAGGCAGGCTTCTTTTATAAAAGCATCGGTCGCAAGACCATTGAAAACTAGCCATGAAAACCGTCCTTGTCACAGGAGCAGCAGGATTCCTTGGATCACATCTATGTGATCGCTTTTTAGCTGAGGGCTTTAAGGTGATCGGTATGGACAATTTGATCACCGGAGACCTGAAGAATATTGACCACCTGTTCAAGGAAGGTAGGTTTGAGTTTTACCGTCATGATGTAAGCACGTTTGTGCACATTCCAGGGCGGCTGGACTACATCCTTCATTTTGCCTCACCTGCAAGTCCGATCGATTATCTGAAAATTCCGATCCAGACGCTAAAGGTAGGCTCACTGGGCACGCACAATCTGCTGGGCCTGGCTCGTGCCAAGCAGGCCAGAATTCTTGTGGCCTCTACCTCGGAGGTTTACGGAGACCCGATGGTTCACCCCCAGAATGAAGATTATTTTGGGAATGTAAATCCCGTTGGCCCCAGAGGTGTATACGATGAGGCGAAGCGTTTTCAGGAAGCGATGGTGATGGCATACCACCGCATTCACAACCTGGAAACGAGAATCATCCGGATTTTCAACACATACGGCCCAAGGATGCGACTGAACGATGGCCGTGTATTGCCAGCTTTCATCGGCCAGGCTCTGAGAGGAGAAGATCTTACCGTATTCGGAGATGGTAGCCAGACACGATCTTTCTGCTATGTAGACGACCTCATTGAAGGAATCTTCAGACTCCTCATGAGTGACTATGTATACCCTATGAACATTGGGAACCCGGATGAAATCACCATCGGAGAGTTTGCCAAGGAAATCGTTCAGCTGACCGGAACTGATCAAAAAATCGTTTACAAAGATCTGCCGGAGGGCGATCCTATGAAGCGTCAGCCAGACATTGGCAGAGCACAAGAACTTCTGGGCTGGGAGCCTAAAGTGCACCGCAGCGAAGGCTTAAAGATTACCTACGACTACTTTAGAAGCTTGTCCAATGATGAGCTGTACAAAAAGGAACACAAGAATTTTGACGCCTACTTTAGATAGAACATGAACTATTTCGCACACGAAACGGCCGTAGTAGATGAGGGTTGCGAGATTGGTGATGGCACCAAAATCTGGCACTTTACCCATGTGATGCCTAATTGTAAAATTGGCGAACGGTGCAACATTGGACAGAACTGTGTGATCTCCCCGGATGTGATTCTGGGTGAAAATGTGAAGATCCAAAACAACGTTTCCATCTATACCGGGGTGATCTGCGAAGATGATGTGTTCCTCGGGCCGAGCATGGTGTTTACAAACGTTACAAACCCACGAAGCGGGGTGAACAGACGTGGACAATACGAGCGCACACTGGTAAAGAAAGGTGCCAGCATTGGAGCAAATGCCACGATTGTTTGTGGACACGACATCGGTCGATATGCCTTTATTGGTGCAGGTACGGTGATCACAAAAGAGGTTCCAGATTACGCACTGTTTGTAGGTAATCCCGGACGCCAGATCGGTTGGATGAGTGAATATGGCCACCGCCTCCACTTTGATGAAACAGGCAGAGCGGAGTGCGAAGAATCAAAAGAGACATACCTGCTGCAAGACGGCAGAGTAACCAAAATAGAACCAGAACTATGAGTAATTTATACGATAGAATCATTGCAAAGGAGGCCAAGGTTGGTGTGATTGGCCTTGGTTATGTTGGGCTCCCTATTGCCCTCGCATTTGCAAAAAGCATAAGCGTTGTTGGCTTCGACATCAACGAAGAGCGCGTTGAAATGATGCGTCAGGGTCAAGACCCAAGCAACGAGCTGGAGGGCAGCGACTTCGAGAACAGTGACATCGAATTCACTGCTGACATCAATGATTTGAAAGATGTAGAATTCTTCATCGTTGCTGTTCCAACTCCCATTGATGAACACAACAAACCCGACCTCTCACCTCTTCTTGGTGCTTCCAAGGGTGTGGGCAAGGTATTGAAGAAGGGGGACTATGTGGTGTTTGAATCCACGGTATACCCAGGCTGTACTGAAGATGATTGTGTTCCTATTCTCGAAGGAGAATCAGGATTGAAGTTCGTAGAGGACTTTAAAGTTGGATACTCACCTGAGCGTATCAACCCAGGTGACAAGGAACACACCATCACTAAGATTCTGAAGGTGGTAAGCGGATGCGATGACGAGTCGCTGGATGTCATTTCCAAGGTGTATGAGATCATCGTGGAGCCAGGTGTTCACAAGGCATCGTCTATCAAAGTAGCGGAAGCTGCCAAGATCATCGAAAACACACAGCGTGATGTGAACATCGCCCTGATGAACGAACTCTCGATTATCTTCAACCGTATTGGCATCAACACGTTTGAAGTGCTGGAAGCTGCCGGCACCAAGTGGAACTTCCTCCGGTTTTCTCCAGGACTTGTAGGTGGTCACTGCATTGGTGTAGATCCATACTACCTTACCTACAAGGCAGAAGAATTGGGCTATCACGCGAGGATCATTAATTCAGGTCGCTACGTGAACGACTCTATGGGTTACTACATCGCGAAGCAAACGGTGAAGAAGATTCTTCAGACCGGAAAGAACATTGCCGGATCGAAAGTGCTCGTGATGGGTGCAACGTTCAAAGAAAATGTGAGCGATATCCGCAACTCCAAGGTGGCGGACGTAGTGAAAGAACTCCGTTCATTTATGGTGGATGTAGAAGTGGTAGATCCATTTGTGGATCCTGCCGAGCTCAAGCATGAGTACAACATCGATCTCACAGAGAAGCCTGGAGATTACTACGATGCCATCATCGTTGCGGTGAATCACGAGCCATACGTCAAGATGACTGAAGGTGACTTCAAGGGCATGCTCAGCGATGAAAACGGAATCATTGTAGATGTCAAAGGCATCTACCGTGGCAAATTTGAAAACACCCGCTATTGGAGCTTGTAGTTCCGCAGAATAGCCAAAACAGGTACTCATGAATTTCAAGCGAAGGATACTCGTAACAGGCGGAGCTGGTTTTATCGGTTCTCATGTGGTGCGTAGAATGGTTCAGCGTCATCCGGACTTCCTGATCGTCAACTTCGATGTGTTGACCTACGCAGGAAACCTGGAAAATCTTGTTGACATCGAAAAGGAAGCGAACTACGCTTTCTTCCGTGGAGACATTTGCGAGCCTTCAGACATCGAAAAAGCGTTTGCTGAGCATCAGATTACGGATATCATTCATTTGGCCGCAGAATCGCACGTAGATCGCTCCATTTTGGATCCACTTGCCTTTGTTCGAACCAATGTAATGGGTACAGCCAATTTGTTGCACGCAGCACGTTCGAACTGGAAAGACGATCAGGAGCACCGATTCTACCATGTATCTACCGATGAGGTTTATGGTTCACTTGGGCATGAAGGCTTCTTTACAGAGGAAACCCCGTACGACCCTCGCAGTCCTTATTCCGCTTCCAAAGCAAGTTCGGATCACTTGGTGCGTTCGTTTCACCACACGTTTGGCCTTCCCGTGGTCATTTCGAATTGCTCCAACAACTACGGCCCGAATCAATTCCCTGAGAAGTTGATTCCTCTGTTCATAAGCAACATTGTGGAGTCAAAACCACTGCCAGTGTATGGAAAGGGTGAAAACGTTCGGGATTGGCTTTATGTAGAAGACCATGCCGAGGCCATTGAGGTGATTTTCCTAAATGGAACCGTAGGAGAGACCTACAACATTGGAGGCAACAACGAGTGGAGCAATATCTCATTGATCCAGGAGCTTTGCTCGCAAATGGATCAGCGCCTCTCAAGAGAAGCTGGCGAAAGTGCGAAGCTTATAAGCTATGTGACCGATCGTGCCGGGCATGATTTCCGCTATGCCATTGATTGTTCTAAGCTCGAGCGAACCCTAGGCTGGAAGCCAAGCATGGACTTTGAAACAGGTCTGGCTTCAACCATTGACTGGTACTTATCGAACCCTACGTGGATTGAGAACGTTAAATCAGGCAGTTACCAGCAGTATTACTCCGAACAGTACGGGAATCGATAAGCTGTTTCCCTTCTCTGAAAAATAGATCCGCTGAAAGCCGGAGACTGAGACATAAAAAAAGCCCCTTCAATTGAAGGGGCTTTTTCATTATCAGTTATTTCAAAAGCTTAGAAGCTCCAGAGATCATGTTCCATATTGAAGATATTCTCTTTCAATTCCTCCGCTTCCAAGAGCGCGTCTAAACCGTTCTTGTATTGATCAATTCTACGGTTGTAAACGTTGGACATCTTTACAATACGACTACCGAACTGGCGCTTCCAGATGATGTCTTCGTATGTACGTCTCTCAACGTCATTCCAGCGGTTAAATACCTCTGACTTCACGAACACGTAGCGAGCCTCGGGATAGTAGATCCAGAACAGTCTCTGAAGTCCACGGAACTCCCCGGTCAATTCATCCTTCTTAGCCATGAGTGGGCAAATTCCGATCACTCTCACCTCCATTACGGAGCGCTGGCGATCGAAGAACCACTCTTCCTTGATCTCATACCACTTGATCTCGTTAGACTTGACCTCGATCGGTACGATCACTTCCACCATTTCACCGGTTTCCAGATCCTCAGTGTAGCTCGTATCCTTTCTGAAAAGCAGATTGCGCACTTCATCCGTGGTCATTCTCTTGGTGAACATATCGTCATCACCAAGCGGTCCTGGATCGTAGGCAGTCAATGTACCATCATCAAGGATGGCGTCCTTCATGACATCAAAGAGCGACTTCCTTCCCTGTACCGGCTTTTCTGGGTAGTACATGGGGTGGTTGATCTTCTCTCGAAGGTCAACGCGTCTCCACACCCTTCTGAGCCACATAACATCTGCCTCACGAAGTGGAGAGTAAGGAATTACTCTACGCTCCAGCGTATGCTCTGGTTGATAGATACCATCCAGTACGTCCTGTGCAGACACACTGCCTGGGAGCATCATTGCTCCGATGGAAGCCACTAGGAAAAGAAAGACGACTCTTCTCATGGTTTATAATTTAGATGACCTTAAGCGCCACAGTACCCAAGTCACGGATGGATCCATCAGGACCCTTTGCCTTGATCTTTTCGATGTAGAGCTTTTGCCCTGATTTAAGCTCGCGAATGATTGTTTTGGCATCTCCACTCAAGGCTGGACCTCTACATGGAGCTTCCACAACGTTTCCTCTAACTGTTGCAGAGATGGTGTAGCTTACAATGTTGAACTTGAGGTCGAACTCAAAGTTCTCCATCTTGGCGATCACACCCTGAGCAGCGAGAAGGTTCTTAGTAGGAATGTTGTCAGAACCAGTCTTACCACCAAAGTATGGCTTTGGATCCGGAACATTCTTCACACGGAATTCCTTCTTACCGAAGTTCTGCTTCTTACCGTTGATTTCAGCACTTACAGTTACTACACACTTAGGTTGTCTGCCTGGCTTCAACTTGAAGTTACCTCCACTACCTGACTTGCTCTCCAAGTTGGAAACGCTTACCTCCAACTGATCAGTAGGCACACCAGGAACAGAAACCTCTACTGGGTTTTCAAGTCCACGATAGAACACGTTCATCGCTGTAGGAGAAACTACCAAGGTTGGTTTAGCTACGGTATAGGTCTGCTTAGGTACGTTGTAAGAAGCCCAAGAGCCATCAGGAGCTTTGATCTGAATCACACCGCCCCACTCCTGAATACCTTCCGTAGAAGCAGGAACGGCATAGCGAGCCATACCATCACTGAGGGTCACATTGGTAGAATCGAGATTATCAAAGTTCTCGTATACAGGCTGACCTTCCTCATCGAACTCCTTCGCAATTCTCATGCGAGGATCCTGAGTAGTACTAAAAGCCGCAACCAATACATCGGCCTTGAAGCTATCACCCTGAATCACATAATTGGATTGTGGGATCACCTTCGCGGCAAGCGTATCGAATTTGAAGTCATCTGCGCTGATATTTCTATAAAGCGCCTTGATGATATCAGCTTCTGCGTTGCGAATGTCCGACTGAATCTTGGAAAGGGCGGTGATTACAGCTGCAAGTGGAACATGGTAGAACATACCTGTTTCCCAGCTTTCATTCACACCGTTGACCATTCCAAAATCGGGAGTCTCAAGACCAAGCTGAAGAGCTTCTCGCTCAGCGGGATCGTCAAAGAGATAGAGCAAGGATTCTTGAAAGGTGTTGATCTTACCCTTCAGTTCCTTTGCAGTATTCTCACCATCTTTAGGATTGGCTGGAGAATCTCCAATCAACACCAAAGTGGGGATGTCATAGTTATCCTTCGAACCAACATTCTTCAGATCAAAGAGCGAGTCTGCCGGAACTTCTTCTACATTTTGAAAACCGCTTGTCCTGGCTACCAGGTACTTCTTAAGGTCTTCAATGTGCAGGTAGAGTTCATCAGCATATCCTTTTGCGTCAAAAGCCTTGTCGTAAAACTTCTTGACCTTCTCAGGATCGTTTGCCTTAGCCTTTTCGAAAAGGTTATAGGTAAACTCGTTCTTGCTCATGAAGTTTGCGTTTGTCACTTCAATACCATCATTGATGATGACAAATGCATCGAGGATGTCCTTAGATACGTTCATGGCGAGAAGAGCGGTGAGTACCAGGTACATCATACCGATCATCTTCTGCCTCGGGGTTTCTTTACCTCCTGCCATTTGTTAATCTACTTCTTTTCGTTTACTACTGATTATTCGAAATACTTCAGCTTACTGCTGACCTCCACCGCCAACATTCATGGCAGCGAGCATGTTTCCATAAACACGGTTCAGAGAAGCGAGATTCGTTGACAACTCAGCAATATTCTCCTTGTAGCTCTTCGTATCGTTGATAGAATCGTTGAGATTGGTCATCAGCTCAGCCATTCCACCGTAGAGGTTCTTGGTAGTCTCCAATTGCTCACGGCTGCTTTGAAGCTGAAGGTCATATACAGAGCTCAGCTCAGACA
The DNA here is from genome assembly GCA_002428995.1 of Flavobacteriales bacterium UBA6057. Lineage (GTDB taxonomy): Bacteria > Bacteroidota > Bacteroidia > Flavobacteriales_G > Salibacteraceae > UBA6057. The sequence continues at coordinate 185,867 of DIYJ01000020.1, forward strand.
GGCGTGAAGAAACACTCTTCAAACCTTCTGCATAAGCTTCTCCATCTTCAGAGCTAATGCTCAAGCTAGAAAGGCTCTGAGATGCCTTTGTATAGTTTTCGTTCAATTCGTTCACGTTTGTGGCAGCGTTGCGCACACTGTCAACGTATTCGTTTGTTGCAACAGAAGCATCCGAGATGTCTGAAAGCTTTGTAGCGTTATCGGAGAGAGTGCGAAGTCCAGTTCCTAAACTTTCAATCAATTCAGGACCGATTTTCGCTTCTTCCAACATATGATCGAGTTGCTCAGTGATTGGCAATTCTTCGTCAGAACTGCTCGCCACGTGCTCCTCTACCATCATATCTTCTTCAGCCTCTTCGGCTTCAGCATGCTCGGCTAATTCTGGGTATACCAACTCCCACTTTGGTTCGTCATGCAATGGTTCAAATGCAGAAAAGAAAAAGATGATAGCCTCTGTTGAAAGACCCACAATCAGCAGAAGACCAGCGAATGGCCAGTGCTGAATCTTAAACATCGCTCCTACAATCACAACCGCTGCTCCGATACCGTAGAGCTTCGCCATAAACTTCTTCCAACTCTTGCTGCCTGGCCTAAAACCTTTTACTTCTTTTGACATAGTTAATTAACGTTAGGGTTAAATCTGAAATTGAATTAGTGAAGATCGAGCCTGAGACTAAATGTCATCGCCCTTAGCACGACCAAGGAAAGACATTACCGAACGGAACCCAATGTAGCATTTGGCAGTGTCTTGGTATTCGTAAGTACGGGTTCCTGTCTGCAGGTAGTACCCGATATCCTTCCAGCTACCACCACGAATTACTTTTCGCTTCAGCACGGGAGGATCATCATCTTTTGCCTCATAAGAGTAGTCCATGTTCAGGTCATGAGCAAAGTCGTAAGCGCTTTCATCAAAAGCGTTGCTTGTCCACTCAGAAGCATTACCTGACATGCAGTAGAGGCCATAATCGTTTGGTGAGTAAGAATTCACTGGAACAGTATGGAAACCACCATCATCCACATAGTTACCTCTCAAAGGCTTAAAGTTGGCCAGGAAGCAACCGCGTGTATTTCTGATGTAAGGACCGCCCCATGGATAAGGCGATAAATCCAGCCCTCCGCGAGCAGCGTATTCCCACTCAGACTCCGTAGGCAGTCTGAAATCCTGGACTCGAACTCCTCCGAGACTAGTCAGGTAGTTGTTCAACAATTCCGTTCTCCAGATACAGAATGCGCGAGCCTGCTTCCAGGTTACGCCAACCACTGGATAATCGTCATAGGCAGGATGACTGAAATACATCTGAGTCATCGGCTCATTGAACGAGTATGTGAAATCGTGCACCCAGCAAAGTGTATCTGGATAAACATTGATCACATCACGCTTGATGAAGATCGAACGGTCTGTCATACCTCGTTGACGCAGAGGAGCCCCAGGGCCGCCTTTTCGAGCCGCATCGCGGTAGTCAATCCAGAAGTACTCATAATCGAGCTTTCGAACATCAATCTCTCTTCTACCTCTGAATCTCTCGAATTCAGGATAGTACATCACTTCCAAAGCTTCCCTTTGATCAGGTTCATCCCAACGGATGCGAGGCTCCCAGTTGATGTGAGGTGGATCAATGTCTTCATCGTAATAGTTGATGGAGATCAAATACTCCTCATCTACTTCCTCACCGAGAATTCTTCTTGCGATAGAATCTCTAACCCAGTATACGAACTGACGATACTCGTTATTGGTGATTTCCGTCTCGTCCATATAGAAAGCCTGCACAGAAACAGTCTTCGAACGAGTGGTGGAAGCATAAGGAACATCCTGATCGCTAGGTCCCATGTTATAGGAACCCATTGGTAGGTAAAGCATTCCGTAAGGATCGGGCTGATACCAAGCTACGCGTCCTTGAACGCCAATGAGCTGGCCATTACCGGAATTCCCACAACTACTCAGAAGTGCAGCCATGGCAACCAATAATGGAGCCGAGAACTTGAGCATTGTTTTCATGATTTCCTCCCTTTTATAATTGATAGGTTGTTTCAATTTTCTTAGCAAAAGTCACGAAAATACCAAATTACAGGAATCTCGGTGACTTGTGTTTCTGTACGGGGACGGGCTTCTTGAGTTGCAAGCAGTACTGAAGGAACAACTCGTGGCTACCACTGCTTCCAGTGTTGATCCTCGATGTTGTTACATCATACGCATAACCAAAACGGAGTCCTCCGGGGATTATTCCGGGAGACCAGTTAATTCCGCCCAACAGGGCAAAGGCATCGATGTACCTCCAGCTTACACCTCCCCAAAACATGTTGTTGTACTCAACATTCATGTTCAAATCCACCTGTGCAGATACAGCATCAGACTTTAAGAATACAGATGGCTGAAGCACAAACAATGGGTTATTAGGTAGCGGAATATCATATCCTGCCATCAAATAGTAGTGTGCAGCCATCTCGTAGCTAATGTTCCAATCTACTACCTCAGGGTTATTGGCAAATCCACCTCCAAGGCCTTCTCCACCCTCTTCAAACTTAGTTTGTGTGAGGTGGGTAGCACTCGCTCCAATGTAGAGTCCTTTGCTGGTCTTGTAATAAAGTCCGAAGTCGAAATCGAAGCCTGACTTCTGAAGACCATTATCTGGAATGCTTGGATCGCCAAAAAACTGATCAACTGCTCTCCAGTTGTTACCAACCGAAAGCTGAAGGAATCCAAGAGCAACACCAATTCCCAAAGTACCTGGATCGTTTGCGAAAATGTTCACTGGAAGATGAAGGCTGTAGCTTCCTTTTACGCCCAAATGATGGTTTTGACCAACACGATCACTAATAATGTTCAATCCAGAACCGCTCTGAACATTTACGAATGGCAGAGTGTATTCACCGTGCACACCAAACAAATAGGATTCCGGTCTTCCTTCAAAGCCGACCCATTGCTGGCGGCCAAGCATATAGGCACAAATCGCATTGTTCATTCCAGCAAAAGCCGGATTCACAAAAAGACGGTTGTTCATGTTCTGCGTAAACTGAGGATCTTGCTGAGCAAGAGCCTGATTTACACACAGAAAAGAGAGTCCTAAGATTGCTACGTATCGCGCTAATTCCATATTCTTTCCGTCAGGGCATTTTAGGGCAGGGGCTAAATTAGCCAAATTTCAAAGTGGGTCAATTTTTTTCCACGAACCACTGTTATTTTCAACATCAATAGCCGCTCAAAAGCGATAAAGGTAAATCTTTTACAGCATCTTCTGATATGCTCTCCACCAACGATCTGGAATTTCATCGGTAGTCGCCACCACGTAGTCTTCGTAGGAGCAAGGCAATAGATGATGCTTCAGGTAGCGGTTCACGTAGTTAGGCGGAATGGGCACTTCCATCCACCAGCGATCCGTTTTCAGGCTCTTATAGAACACAACTTCATATTGATCTCCCTTCAACCAAACACTGTATCGCAAAAAGTTCTCTGCTGGCTGACCGGGCAATTCTTTCACACGATGGATGTAGCCATCGAGGAAGCACCACAGCATTTGAGCCAATAGTTTCGAGTCAGAAATGGAGCCAATCTCCTGATATTCACTGATTACAAGCGCTCGAAGTTTTTCATTCAACCCTGTGTAGCGCATCATCTGGCACACCTCTTCAGCGTAAAACCCGTTGGGCTCCTCGGAAGGGACAGAGCGGAAATCTGATGACTTAATCGCCTCTAGAGATAGGTGAATAAGCTCACTTGAACGGATCAAAGGCTCAGATGAACTCACATTTCCCCGGATTGAACCTAATCGATGCGCATCGAAGTAGAGCGCCTCAGACAGTTCTACTTCCTGTGCTGGGGCATAGTAAGTCTGAAAACCGAGGTTGGAATAATTAAAGAGGTAGTTGGGCTGCTCCTTGATGATCTCTCCAATCAGAGCAGGTTCCTCCTCTACTCCTAAATTGATCTCTTTATCTATAGAGGTAAGACTCACGATCAACTCCACAGCCTTGAAAGCATTGTACACAGATCGCAGAATCTGCTTACTGCTGGCAATCACCACGGGAATGATCCTTTTCTGAATGCAGAACTGGAAGACTTCTGTCAGTCCAGCCTCTGTATCTCCCAGAGTGGCTCCGTTTTTAAACGTGCCCAGGATAGCAGCCCCTGAAGTCAACTCGGCCGAGAGGTGCAACTCTGATAGCTTTTGGAAAAACATGCTAGACTCGTCAGTATTCTCCTTCCCCGACCATCGCTGGTCGTTGACTCGAAACATGACCACCTTCAGTCCTTCAAGGTCTTCAACAGAGGATGGGGTAACAAGTACTCCCGCTATGGCAGAGAGCTTTGCATCAAAAGCTTCCGGCACATCGAAATACTGAACGATGTCATTCATGCATCAACGCTTCTTTGATTTCCTGGCTTTTTTGGGAGGTGCATTTTTCGCGATCTCCAGGCATTCTTCGAGGGTGAGATCCTCCGCCTTTTTATCCTTTGGAATCTTGTGGTTGTCTTTTCCGATTTTGATGTAGGGACCATAGCGTCCTTCCAACACCGTCACAGGCGGATCATGCTCAAACTTATGGATGATGGCTTTTGCATCCTTCTCTCGTTTCGCTTTGATGATCTCGATGGCTTCGTTGATCTCTACCTCTAATGGATCGGTTTCACCCAAGTTGTAGAACGCTCCCTTGTGTCGAAGGAAAGGACCGAAGCGACCGATCGATGCGACCACATCCTCATCTTCAAACTGACCCACAGGCCTTGGAAGCTTGAAAAGCTCCAGCGCTTCGTCTAATTGAATACTCTGAATACTCTGACCCGCTCTCAATTTGGCAAACTGAGGTTTCTCTTCATCTGAGACCTCACCAATCTGAACCATAGGACCGTAACGACCAATTCGTGCAAACACAGGCTTACCGCTTTTCGGATCTTCTCCGAGCAGTCTCTCCCCTGTTGCCCGTTCGCTGTTTTCAAGCGTCTCTTCTACATCATTATGGAAGGGATCATAGAACTTGTGGAGCATCTTGGTCCACTCCAGCTCACCGCGAGCAATGGTATCAAACTCCTCTTCCACATTGGCTGTGAAATGATAGTCCATGATCTTTTCGAAGTGATCCTTCAAAAAGTCATTCACCACGATTCCTATGTCTGTAGGGAAAAGCTTGTTGCGTTCCGCTCCCGTGTTTTCCTTTTTCTTTTCAGAAGAAAGGTCCTGATCGATCAGTGTGAACACTTCGTATTCACGCTCGTGCCCTTCGCGATCTTCCTTGACCACGTAACCACGCTTCTGAACCGTGCTGATGGTAGGTGCATAAGTAGATGGTCGTCCAATCCCTAATTCTTCCAACTTCTTCACCAAACTAGCTTCTGTGTAGCGTGGGGGATGATTGGTGAAACGTTGAGTGGCTTCAATCTTTTCGCGGGTCAATACTTCGTTTTCAGAAACATTGGGAAGATTCGATTGATTGTCATCTTCACTTTCGTCATCGCTGCCTTCCAGATATACCGCGAGGAAACCATCGAAGGTGATGATCTCACCCTTGGACTCAAACAGCTCTTCGCGGCCGCTGGTTTCGATGCGGATGGTAGTACGCAACAATTTAGCATCACTCATTTGCGAAGCGATGGCTCGCTTCCAGATCAGATCATAAAGCTTTTGCTCCTGACTGTCGGAAGAAACCTCCGTTCTTTCAAAATAAGTAGGGCGAATCGCTTCGTGCGCTTCCTGAGCGTTTGAAGACTTCGTGGTGTATTTACGAGGATTTACATACTCGTCACCATATTGCTGGAGAATGGCCTTCTGCGCACCTTCAATCGCTGTGTTGCTCAAATTCACAGAATCCGTTCTCATGTAGGTGATCTTACCCGCTTCGTAAAGCCCTTGTGCCAATCGCATGGTTTGATTCACCGAGTAGCCTAGCTTCCGGCTGGCTTCCTGCTGGAGGGTAGATGTGGTAAATGGAGCTGCCGGACTTCGTTTGCCGGGCTTCTTCTCTACTTTCTTTATTTTAAAGGTGGCTGTTTTGCAGTGTTCGAGAAATTCTTCCACTTCCTCTGCGGACTTCAGCCGCTTATTAAGGTCAGCCGTGAACTTTTTATCCTGTGACTGGAAGGTCGCCCTTACCTTATAATAGGTCTCACCTGTAAAGGCGTCAATTTCTTTTTCCCGCTCCACAATCAACCGAACCGTGACACTTTGCACACGTCCCGCTGAAAGCGATGGCTTCACCTTCTTCCAGAGAACGGGGCTGAGCTCAAAACCAACAATGCGATCAAGCACTCTTCGAGCTTGTTGCGCATTCACCAAATCGCGATTGAGCTTCCGAGGATTTTCAATAGCCCTCAATATGGCTGGCTTCGTGATTTCGTGAAAAACAATTCGCTTCGTCTTGTCTTCCTTCAGTTCGAGCGCTTCCAATAAGTGCCAGCTGATGGCCTCTCCTTCGCGGTCCTCATCCGTTGCGAGCCAGACCATATCGGCCTTTTTACTCAGCGACTTCAATTCCGTCAGAAGCTTTTTCTTATCCGTGAGTATCTGGTAATCAGGCTCAAAGTCTTTTTCAAGGTTCACTGACAGACCCTTGGTAGGAAGGTCTCTCACATGTCCATAGCTGGACCGGACAACGTAGTCCTTTCCGAGGTAACCTTCAATGGTTTTGGCCTTAGCCGGTGACTCAACAATTACAAGATTCATAGAAAAACAGCGCCTTGGTGAATGCAAATAAAACGGAAAATAAGTTGGAGTTGTTCCCGACAAGGGATTACCACATTGTTAAGAGCACCTAAGAAACACACCTGACATAATTGCAGTTGAGCTGTTCTTGTACCTTTGCTACCCTCAAAAAATGAGCGCATGCAGGATCAAACGATAGAAGAAGAAAGACAAGGTGAAGCCACAATGGTGGAGCATGCTTCAGAACATCTGAATGGCAAAAAACTCTACCTCGAGAGCTATGGCTGTCAGATGAATTTTTCAGACAGCGAGATTGTCGCCTCCATTATGGGCGGAGCTGGCTACGAAACCACACGCAATATCGATGAGGCGGATGTCGTGCTATTGAATACATGCGCGATCAGGGACAATGCAGAACAGCGTGTCCGCAATCGATTGACTCAATTCCAGCATCAAAAGGAAAACAATCCTGATAAGGTGATCGGAATTCTGGGTTGCATGGCTGAGCGATTGAAGTCTCAGCTATTGGAAGAGGAGAAGTTGGTAGACCTGGTTGCAGGACCAGATGCTTACCGCGACCTCCCCAATCTGGTCACGGAAGTAGAAAGCGGACAGAAAGCTGTAAATGTGCTTTTGTCCCGTGAAGAGACATATGCAGATATCTCCCCGGTTCGACTCGATTCGAATGGAGTGAGCGCATTCATCTCGATCATGCGCGGCTGTGATAACATGTGCAGCTTCTGTGTGGTTCCATTCACCAGAGGACGCGAGCGAAGCCGCTCAGCCGAGACGATTGTTCAAGAGGCCCAGGATTTGGTGAATAAAGGTTATCGCGAAGTGACGCTGCTCGGCCAGAACGTGGATAGTTATCGCTGGAACATTAACCGAAAAGGCGAGCCGACTGATGAAACCAAGGAGACGGTGAACTTTGCCCAATTACTGGAAAAGGTGGCATTGGTGGATCCGCGCCTGCGCATTCGCTTCTCCACTTCACACCCAAAGGACATGACCGATGAGGTCCTCGAGGTGATGGCGCGCTACGAGAACATTTGCGAATACATCCACTTGCCAGTCCAGTCTGGTAACAGCGATGTGCTGGAACGAATGAATCGAGGTTATTCCCGTGAATGGTACCTCAATCGCATCGCTTCCATCCGCAAGCACATGCCGGAAGCTGGCATCTCAACTGATGTGATCTCAGGCTTTTGCCAAGAAACGGAGGCTGAACACAAAGACACGCTGAGCCTGATGCAGGAAGTGAAGTTCGATTTTGCCTACATGTTTTACTATTCTGAGCGACCCAAAACCCTGGCCGCCCGAAAATTTGAAGACAGTGTGCCGCTCGAAGAGAAAAAGCGCAGACTGAGTGAGATCATCGAACTCCAGCAGCAGCATTCGCTGGAAAGCAACAAAAGATCGGTCGGCAAGACATTTAAAGTGTTGGTGGAGGGAAACTCAAAGCGATCAGATGAGCATCAGTGTGGAAGAAACAGTCAGAACGTAATGGCTGTGTTTCCTAAGCTGAACCACGTTCCGGGTGACTATGTCAACGTGCGAATCAACGACTGCACCGCAGCTACACTCATAGGAGAAATAGTAGAAGACTAGATGAACGTACAACAAGCCAAGCAACGCTTTGGGATCATCGGTATTTCTGATGCGCTGGATCGAGCCATCGAAACAGCATTGCAGGTAGCCCCTACCGATCTTTCTGTTTTGATTACGGGAGAGAGCGGTACCGGTAAAGAGGCGATGCCTCAGATCATCCACCACAACAGTGCGCGCAAGCACAACAACTACATCGCAGTGAACTGCGGTGCGATTCCCGAGGGAACGATCGACTCTGAACTTTTTGGACACGAAAAGGGCTCCTTCACCGGAGCGCACGAAACGCGAAAGGGATATTTCGAAGTAGCAGATGGAGGAACCATATTCCTGGATGAAGTCGCGGAGCTTCCGGTCAGCACACAGGTGAGACTACTCCGTGTGTTGGAAACCGGAGAGTTCCTGAAAGTGGGGTCGAGCAAAACTCAGAAAACGGATGTTCGCATTGCGGCAGCCACCAACGTGAACATTCCGGATGCGATCTCAAAAGGTAAATTCCGGGAAGACCTTTATTACAGGTTGAATACGGTGCCCATTCAGATTCCGGCACTACGTGAGCGCAAATCAGACATTCACCTTCTCTTCCGAAAATTCGCCTCTGACTTTGGAGAGAAGTATCGGATGCCTCCGGTCCGTCTTTCTGAAGATGCGGTCATGCTGCTGGAGAATTACCGCTGGCCGGGAAACATTCGTCAGCTGAAAAACATTGCAGAGCAGATTTCGGTCATTGAAAGCGAGCGCCTGGTGACACCGGAAACGCTGGTTCGTTATCTGCCAAACATTCAGGAAACCAAACTACCTACTGTATATAATGGTGCCTCTGCCTCTGAGATGAACGAGCGGGAGATACTATATAAGGTGTTGTTTGACCTGAAAAATGATGTCACCGACCTGAAGAAGCTCGTGATGAGCCTCATGCAAGGTGGCATGAGCGATGCTGACCTTACCACAGTTCAGCGACTCTATCCTCAGTTGACTACTGGCGAACGGGAAGAGCTCGATTATGAAATTCATCACCCGCCACGAACCGAGACCTACAGCGAACCGATCCACGAACCACAAATCGTGGAAGAATCTTTGTCTATAGAGGAGAAAGAAAAAGAGCTGATAGAGAAGGCTTTAGAGAAACACAAGGGGCGTAGAAAAAATGCGGCAAGGGAATTGGGGATATCCGAGCGGACACTCTACCGCAAAATCAAGGAATATGACCTTACCTAGAATTCTCAGCCTTTTAAGCTTAAGCGCCTTACTGGTGCTTGGTGGTTGCTCTTTGCCAAAGTACTCTTTCACAGGAGCGGCTGTTCCGGAGAACGTTCAAACCATTTCCATAGCTACCTTCCCCAACTATGCTTCGCTGGCACCACCAACGCTGAGCCAATCATTTACGGAAGCCTTGAAGGACATCTTCATTCGCCAGACCCGTCTGACACTGGTGGGAAGCAATGGCGATGTTCAGCTGGATGGCCAGATTACGGATTACAGATTCTCTGACGAAGCAATCTCGGGCTCAGAACAGGCCACGTTGAACCGATTGACCATTACTGTGAAGGTGAGCTATGAAGACACCAAGAATCCTGAAAACAGCTACGACCAGACGTTCACAAACTTCGCCCAGTTCGACAGCGGGGTAAATCCTTCCGATGTTCAGGAAGCTTTGATCACAGAGATCAACGAAAAATTGGTGCAGGATATCTTCAACCGAACCCTGGGAAACTGGTAAACATGGAAGGCAACAAAGGCGACAGATCGATTCGGGAACTGCTAGCGCTGGACAACATTGCGCTGAACCAGATGGTGGCTGAATACCCGTTTTCTGAAACACTACATGCACTGCTCGCCAAGAAGAATCATCAACAAAGTGCATTAGGCTTTGAGGAGTCTTTGAAGGCAGCTGCCATACGCGCACAGAGTCGTTCACAGCTACAGAAGTTTGTATACAGCGAGGAAGCACCTGAAGAAGAAATTGTAGAAGCGCTTGAAAAAGAGCCGGAGTTGCTTAAAGCATCTGAAGAAGAGACAACACAGGAACCAGTGGATGAACTGGATCGATTGTTCTTGAGCGAGGCCATCGCTGCGGGTGCTGGTGTAGGTTTAATCGAGACTCCCGTTGAGGAAGAGTCTTCGGAGGAGGAGGATGAAGAGGAGGATGAAGAAGATGACTTTGACAAGGTGGAAGCGAACTTCCCGGAGTCATCACTTAATCCTGAAGAGCTGGATGCTGACGACCTTTCTATACCGGATGCAACAGCGACCGTCAAACCATCGGATGCTAAGCCTTTGCAGGAAACGCTGGAGAACGATACCGAAGAGGTAGTAGCCGAAGAAAATACCGTTGAGCCTTCTTCAGAAGAAGTGGAAGAACTGGAAGTACCCAAGGAAACCACCGAAGAAGCCCCGGAGCGTACAAGCGGGAGCTTCACCGACTGGCTCAGTGATTTGAGTGGTGAGTCCTCCGAAACAGAAACAGGAGCAAAAGAGGTCATTGAGGAGTCAGAAGCACCTCAGGTAGAGACCTCCGGCACTGTCACTGAACAAGTACTGACCAGTGAGATTGCTCGAATGTCAAGCGAACAGGAAACAAGATCCACCACTGACATTATCGCCAACTTCCTGGACAACGAGGAGAAGATTGTTCCCAAGCGTGCAGAGTTTTTCTCTGCCTCCAAACAGGCCAAACTGAGCTTGAAGGATAAGGACGATATTGTTTCAGAAACCCTGGCGAAAGTGTACGAGCAACAGGGCGAATACAACAAGGCGCTCGCGACTTACGAAAAACTGGGCTTGCTGTATCCTGAAAAAAGCAGTTATTTTGCGGCCCTCTTTGAGGAAGTGAAGAAGAAAAAACAAAAACAATGACACTTTTTATAAGCATCCTGATCTTCATTGTGAGCCTTTTGCTCATTGGGATCGTACTCGTGCAGAACTCGAAAGGTGGTGGTTTGGCAGCAGGCTTCTCATCGTCTAACCAAATCATCGGAGTTCAACGAACCACTGACTTTCTGGAAAAAGGAACCTGGATTTTGGCCATCGCCTTGTTGGTACTTTGCCTCTTCTCTACCATCGTTAGCGGTCCGGTAGAAGTTGAAGCTGAGCAAAGTGAATTGGAAGGCATTATTCCGGCGCAGCCTGTAGCTCCACCTCAAGGGTTGGATCAGAACGCAGTTCCGCTCCCCGAGAACTAGGATTAAACAGCATAACGCACATATGGAAATGTCAGCTTGTCACAACGGCTGACATTTTTTTTGTGCCATGTCAGAAAAACACGCTTTCAGTGACATGGTGAGGCGATGGCACAGATTGTGACTAGCCGCGGCAAAACTAATTCTCGAAAAATGTCAGAAGTGAAATTCAAACCAAACGAAGACCGCGTGTTGGTGCTTGCTGCACCCGCGGAGGAGAAGACAGCGGGTGGGATCATCATTCCAGATACCGCTCAGGAAAAGCCTCAGAAAGGAACCATCGTAGCCGTTGGCCCCGGAAAGAAAGATGAGCCTATTCACTTGAACGTTGGAGACACCGTGTTTTATGGAAAGTACTCCGGAACCGAGCTTCAGTTGGATGGAACCGATTACCTCATCATGCGCGCCTCAGACATTCTCGGAAGCCTCTGATTTAATCCACAAAGAATCATTACTTAAACTGATCAAAGAAAATGGCAAAGGATATTTTGTTCGATACAGAAGCGAGAGACTCCCTGAAGAAGGGTGTTGACTCTCTTGCAAATGCTGTAAAAGTGACCCTCGGACCAAAGGGTCGAAACGTAGTTATCGATAAGAAGTTTGGCGCACCAGCTATCACCAAGGATGGTGTTACTGTAGCCAAGGAAGTAGAATTGAAGGATCCCGTTGAAAACATGGGAGCGCAAATGGTGAAGGAAGTTGCTTCCAAAACTGCCGATGTGGCTGGTGACGGAACAACCACTGCTACTGTTCTTGCCCAGGCCATCGTTACTGCTGGTTTGAAGAACGTAACAGCCGGTGCAAATCCAATGGATCTGAAGCGCGGAATCGACAAGGCTGTTTCAGCGGTTGCCGATTACCTCAAGGAGCTCGCCATGGAAGTGGGAGACGACTTCGGTAAGATTGAGCAGGTAGGAACCATTTCTGCCAACAACGACCCTACCATCGGTAAGCTGATCGCTGAGGCGATGGAGAAAGTGGGTAAAGAAGGTGTCATCACTGTTGAAGAAGCAAAGGGAACGGACACTACTGTAGAGGTAGTAGAAGGAATGCAGTTCGATCGTGGATACCTTTCTCCATACTTCGTGACCAACCCCGACAAGATGATCGCGGATTTGGAAAACCCATACATCCTCATCCATGACAAGAAGATCTCCACCATGAAGGACATCCTTCCTGTGTTGGAAAAGGTTGCTCAAAGCGGACGTCCGTTGTTGATCATCGCTGAAGATCTTGAAGGTGAAGCTTTGGCTACACTCGTTGTAAACAAGCTGCGCGGTTCGTTGAAGATTGCTGCTGTGAAGGCTCCAGGTTTCGGAGATCGCAGAAAAGCAATGTTGGAAGACATCGCCATCCTTACTGGAGGTACTGTGATCAGCGAAGAGCGTGGATTCAAGCTAGAAAATGCTGACGTGAACATGCTCGGTCAGGCTGAGAAAGTAGAAATTGACAAGGACAACACTACCGTTGTAAACGGTGCCGGTTCTGCTGAGGACATCAAGGCCCGTGTTGGTCAGATCAAGGCTCAGGTGGAATCTACTACCAGCGACTACGACAAGGAAAAGCTTCAAGAGCGTCTCGCTAAGTTGAGCGGTGGAGTAGCTGTACTCTATGTTGGAGCTGCTACGGAAGTAGAAATGAAGGAGAAGAAAGACCGTGTGGATGATGCATTGCACGCGACTCGCGCTGCCGTTGAGGAAGGAATCGTTCCTGGTGGTGGAGTTTCTTTTGTTCGTGCTCTTGGCGCTCTTGACAATGTAGAAACTGACAACGAAGACCAGGAAACAGGTGTTGCCATCGTTCGCAGAGCTCTGGAAGAGCCATTGCGTCAGATCGTAGCTAACGCTGGTGGAGAAGGTGCTGTAGTAGTACAGAAAGTGGCTGAAGGGAAAGATGACTTCGGTTACAACGCTGCTAAGAACACTTACGAAAACCTCCTCGCGGCTGGTGTAATCGATCCTAAGAAGGTAACGCGCGTTGCGCTTGAAAACGCTTCTTCCATCGCTGGACTGCTCCTGACAACGGAGTGTGTATTGGCGGATGAACCAGAAGAAGAAGGTGCAGGTGGTGCTCCAGCCGGAATGCCAGGTGGCATGGGCGGCATGGGTGGCATGATGTAAAACCCGAAAACAAGCTGTCAGCTTTTAGCTGCTAGCTATCAGATATGAAAGCCCTGAAGTGAAATACTTCAGGGCTTTTTTCATGTTTGGTGGGGCGCAGAAGGCATTTCTAAAGACTCGGAACAAGGCACTCGAATCTCCGCTTGGAGTCACTTGAATGAGCCTAATCATTGATTTCACGCGCTTGTCCGTAACTCTCTCAGGGCAACATCCGAGGCAGATAATTTAGCTCCATCATGTCTTTCAAATCGGCTGATATTCTACCTCAAGTCATACGCTTTTACTTCTGGTTACAATTCCAAAGGATTGCCCGGTTGATCGATGGGAATGGCAAACTAATTCTACTCGGCCTTTCTGTAATGACAACCGGCTTCATAGGTCTCTCCGTTCTGCTCTTCGAAAAAACCGAGTTTGCTGTATGGATCTATGCTTTGATCGCTGTGGGTCTATTTGTTAGATTGGGAGAACGTGGAAGAAATGATCACCTCAAAAGCCTCTTTCGAAACCGGGATTACTTCAAGGTAAGACTACTTGAGAATGGACTGACTTCCTTCATTTTCATTCCCATCATGATCCTCTATTCAGAGTTTTATGTTGCGGCTGGAATAGCCTTTCTATCTCAACTGATGGCCATTGTCCCCATTAGTCTGAGAACATCTTACGTTATCCCAACACCATTTCGAAAACATCCGTTTGAGTTCATCATCGGATTCCGCAAAACCTACCTTGGATTTATGATGTCCTATCTGCTGCTGATCAAGGCCATTGAGGTGCACAACTACAACCTTGGACTATTCGCAATGGGAATAGTCTTCATGGTAGTGATGTCGTTTTTTTCGAAGCCAGAACCTCTCTACTATGTATGGATATTTAAACGGACCAGTGGAGAGTTTCTCAAGCAGAAAGGCGTCACCTCAGCGCTATGCACAGCATTGATCGCAATTCCAGCGTTAGCAGCTCTTTGCATCGCTTTCCCCGAAAACATGATCCTTTCGATCGCTGTCTATTTACTTGCCCAGCTACTCATCGGTTCCATGATCGTAGCAAAGTACTCTGCCTATCCTGACGAAATGAGCTTAGCGCAGGGCTTTTTGTTTGCCTTTGGCTTCATGTTTCCCCCGCTGCTTCCCTTCATCGTTTGGAGATTTTACCGCCAATCGAAAGACAGCCTTGACCTCATTTTAGAATGATACGAGTAGAGCGATTATCCAAAAGCTACGGCACCAAGCAGGTACTAAAGGACATCAGTCTTGATTTCAGCCCAGGAAACATCTATGGAATTGTAGGCCGAAACGGAGCTGGGAAAACCACTCTTTTCAGAAGTCTTGCAGGCCTTGAAACATCGAAGGGCAAAATCAGCTCATCCTTTCCGGTACTCAAGAACCAGCTTGGCTTTCTTCCCACGGAGCCGGTCTTTATGCCAAGGATTACCGGCTGGGAATACCTCAAACTGATGTGTTTGGCCAGGAAAGTGGAAACTGAGGATTTCGAGTCCCAAAACATCTTTGATCTGCCTCTGAACCAATATGCCGAGACGTACTCCACAGGAATGAAGAAGAAACTGGCATTGATGGGCGTGCTCCTTCAGAAAAACGATGTATTCATACTGGATGAGCCCTTCAACGGAGTGGACATTCAAAGCAACATCATCATTGAAGCACTCATTCAAAAGCTGAGATCAGCAGGAAAGACCATTCTGATTTCATCGCATATATTCTCCACACTCAGCAATCTCTGCGATGAGATTCACCTACTGTCAGAAGGAACAATAGTTCAAAGTGAGAGAAAGGGACACTTTCACAACCTGGAGAAGGCCATGAAGGAAGTTGTTCTGGGAAATGAAATCGATAAGATGAATATTCTTTGATGAGCTGTCAGTTGCAAGCTTTGAGCCATCAGCTTGCAACTGATAGCTGATAGCCAGAATTACTTGTTCAACTCCTCCTTCACCATCTGAGAAACCATCTTTCCATCGGCTTTGCCCTGAAGCTCACCCATAATGGGGCCCATTACCTTGCCCATGTCTGAAGGACCAGAAGCACCTACAGCCGCAATCTTGTCCTGAACAGCCTTTCTAACCTCGTCTTCTGTCATCATTTTAGGCAAATAAGCTTCTATGATGCCGTACTGTGCTACTTCGTCTTCGTAAAGATCATCCCGACCTTGCTCCTTGTAAATAGCAGCGGCATCCTTGCGCTGTTTTACAAGCTTCATCATCGCCTTCATGATATCATCATCAGAAGCCTCTCCACTGCCCGATTCCGTGTTTAGCAAAAGGATGGCACTGCGCACTGAACGCAACGCTTCGAGTCGCTTTTTATCCTTGGCCTTCATGGCCTCTTTCATGTCTGCATTGATCTTATCCGCGATGCTCATGGGTCTCAAAATTTGAGATCAAAGCTAGTGGATCGGATAGAAAATCAGGTGATTAGAAAATCAGATGATCAGATCATTCTGTGGAGGAAAAAATGTTCGAATGGCGATGAATGAAAAGGATGCATGCGGAGGTCTTTCATTTGATTTTTCCGGATCATTCGTCACGCTAGTTTTGTCGAACATTTCCCATGAAACTTCCACTCAACTGCAACGTCCGGTACATACCAGATTTCCTGAGTTCTTCAGAAGCCACGGAACTCTATGATCTGCTCATGGATGAGTACAAGATGGAGGAGTCACGCATGACCATGGAGGTGAATGGAAAGCTGATCGAAACGGAAAGCTTTAAGATGCTCTTTGCTTCCGAGCAGCACATCTCTTCCAACAGCCATCCTGCGCACATTCATGGAAAATCGTTTCCCTGGAAAGGACCGATGACGGAGCTTAAAAAACGGGTCGATCAATACTGTGATCATGCATTTGAATTGGCGATGTGCCTCTACTACCCAGACGGAGCGTTTTCAGCACCTTATCATTTTGACCAACTCACCGAAGGAATGAACACTCTTCTGCCATCCATCAGCCTTGGAGCGGTGCGGAAGTTCTCCTTCCGAAACAACAACACGCAAGAAGAGTATTCGATCGAGTTGGCGCACGGCAGCCTGCTACTTATGGATGCGCACTCGCAAACCCGTTACATGCATAGCCTTCCTGAAGACACCAATTGCAAGAGCGGACGCATCAACATCACTTTTCGAGATGCAAACTTCAAGTAGTACTTTGCCAGCAAAACACATCCAAATGCTACTGAAACACCTCCGCTTGTTAACCCTGATTTTACCGCTTGCTTTACTCGCTTCCTGTGGCTCCTTCTGGGAGTATCGTTCATTGCACGAATTCGCCCAATTCACTTGGAATAAAAGCGACATCAGAACCTTTGAAGGTGAAGTGTCGCAGGATGGAGTATATGATGTCTATGTTCTATTCCGCCATGTTCAGGGTTTTCCCTACCAGGACATGAAAATGAACTTTCAGATGAAGACCGCAGATGAAGGTCATTCAGAGAAATTGACCATCCCCGTCATTGGCGACAATAAGGAATACCTGGGTGAAGGTTCGGTAGACATCTGGGACATTGATCACCTGGTGTACGAGAAAATGGCCCTGAAGAAAGGTGCCGTTTCTTTTGCGTTGGAGCACGACATGAATCGTGAAGATGTTCAACTCGTGATGGAGGTCGGAGTGATGATCAAGAAGGCTGAATAAGTGCAAAACCTGAATCCAATCATGATCTCCAAGACTATTGCTATCAGAGGTCTTTTCAGCCTCGCATTCATTATGGCGTTCTGCGCGACAGAAGCTCAAACCATTCCAGAAGGCACGGAGCAAATTCTTGTGCGTGTGCATGAAGGAGGGACTCAATTCGTCAGTTCCACCATCAACATTGCTTACGGGAACAATCAATCTGAATCTAAAACAATACTCTATCCGGTTAAAGCTGCTAACCGAGAAGAGAATGCCAAGAAGATTAATGAGGTATTGTACAATATCCGCAAAGCAGGTTTCAAATTAGAAACTTCACATGCTGGAGGAAACCAAGCTGTAATGATCTCTACTTACCTGTTCATCAAGGAATAGCTCAACGTCACAGTCACACTTCGAGACGCTTCGCTCCTCAGTGTGACATTATTTGGTTGAGCTGAAACGGACCTTACTCCGCGCATGATACCATAAAAAAGGCCGCTGAAATCAGCGGCCTCTTCCATTCATAGTGGTTTTCAACGAAACTCTTAGTCTACATTGTCGTGGAGGAACGGATTGTTAGGACGAAGTTTTGTCTTCTTCTCTCCGTCTTCCCCTTCTTCCTCACCCAATGTATAGCGGCTGGATGTGGACTCCGATGAATGCGGAACGTCATCCAGATTGATTTGTCTGCGCTTGAACGCTGGCTCATTTTCCAGATCACTCATTCCTGATGGAGAACGCAGCTTCATACTCAACTCCCTCAATCGGGAAAGTCGGTCATTGGCACGCTTCATCTGCTCTTCCTTGGTGGCTTCATCCTGAATGGAAGGTGCCGGTGCCGGGTTGGAAGCCTGCGGAGCAGGTGTTGGCTCTGGAGTAGTTGTCTTGAACGTAGGTTGCTCTTCAGTGATGCTCTTTTCCGGCTCTTCAGCTGGTTTCTCATCACTCTTCATGTAAGGCTCCCATGCAGGTGCTTCCTGATCGTTCAAAGGCTGAGGCTTAGGTTCTGGCGTTTCTTCCTGCGTTGGCTCAGAAGCAACCGGCTCTTGCCTGCGGCTGTTAAGTTCAAACTCAATCGTGCGCTGCGGCATGGCTGGAGTATCTGGCTTTGCCGGCTCTTCAGCAGCTGTTGGCTCCACCGTCTTGCGAATGAATGGCTCATCTGCATCGGGCTTCACTTCCGCCTTCTTCTCTTCCTGGCGATCTTCCAGATTCATCTTACGCTTCTCGAGGTTGCGCTCAAGGTTTACACCCGTATTTGGGTTGGTGTGGAAACCTGTAGCGATAATGGTCACAGAAAGTTGATCTCCCAGAGACTCATCCATGCCGTAACCCCAGATCACATCTGCGCTGGCTCCGGCTTCGTCCTGGATATAGTCTGTAACATCAGAGATCTCATCCATGAGCACTTCCTGGTTACCAAACGTGATATTCAGCAACACGTAGCGAGCACCCTCGATGTTGTTGTCGTTCAGCAGCGGTGACGCGAGCGCTTTCTCTACAGCCTTGATGGCACGATCCTCGCCTTCAGCCTGAGCCGATCCCATGATGGCTACACCAGACTCGGTCATCACTGTGCGCACATCTTCAAAGTCCACGTTGATGTAACCGGTACGCGTAATGATCTCTGCAATTCCTTTCGAAGCAGTGGTCAACACATCATCCGCCATGGCAAACGCTTTGGCAATCGGCAGGTTACCACACATTTCGCGCAGCTTCTCATTGTTGATGATGAGCAATGTGTCAACACTTTCACGAATCTCTTCGATACCATGCTCTGCCTGTTGTCTTCGCTTGCGGCCTTCGAAGAAGAACGGCATGGTCACAATTCCTACCGTGAGGATGCCCATCTCACGTGCTGCCCTTGCGATCACAGGAGCAGCACCGGTACCGGTTCCACCACCCATTCCCGCAGTGATAAAGGCCATTTTTGTGTTCTTGGACAGAATCTCTTTGATCGCATCGATGTCCTCCAATGCGGCATTTTTCCCAACTTCTGGAATGGAGCCTGCACCGCGACCTTCAGTCAAGGTAGATCCCAACTGAATCTTGAGTGGAACAGGGCTGATGTCCAAAGCCTGCTGATCCGTATTGCATACGATGAAGTCAACACCCTCGATGCCCTGGCCGCTCATGTGGTTGACTGCGTTGCTACCTCCGCCACCTACACCAATGACTTTGATGATGCTGGAGTTTTCTTTGGGAAGATCGAATTTCATATCTGTGGTTTTTGAGCCATCAGCTTCTGGCTATCAGCTTATGCTCTCTATTTTTCTATTCTATTGTCTTTGATCCTTGATCGTTAAACCTTGATCTGTCTTATGCTTCTTCGTCTTCTTCAAACCATTCCTTACCCTTGGTGAGGATCTTATCGAAGAGTCCGAGTTTCTTTTTTGATTGCTTTTGGTGGGTGATGGTTGGAGACTTCTGGCGCTGCTTCTCAGCATACTCAAAGCCTTTCAACACCAATCCAACACCGGTTGAGAACATCGGGCTTGAAATGTCTTCATTGCCTGACGCCAAATGCTCCGTTGGATAACCAATGCGGGTATCCATTCCTGTCAGGTATTCAAACAACTGAGGCAAATGCTTCAGCTGGGCTCCACCTCCCGTGATCACAATACCGGCAATGAGCTTGCGCTCGAACCCAGAGTTGCGAATCTCGAAGTATACCTGCTCGATGATTTCTTCCATGCGCGCCTGGATGATGTGGGCCAGGTTCTTTACGCTGATTTCTTTAGGCTCGCGACCGCTCAGTCCGGGAATCACCACAATGTCATTGGCTTGATTCTCGCTGGCGAGGGCAGAACCAAACTTCACCTTGAGCTGCTCCGCTTGCTTGCGAATGATGGTGCAGCCTTCCTTGATGTCGTCTGTAATGATGTTTCCGCCAAAAGGAATCACAGCCGTGTGGCGAATGATGCCATCCTGGAAAATCGCGATGTCTGTGGTTCCACCTCCGATGTCTACCAGCGCAACACCGGCTTCTTTTTCTTCAGAGCTTAGCACCGCGTCCGCTGAAGCCAATGGCTCGAGCGTAAGATCAGCTACTTCAAGGCCCGCCTTGCGCACACACTTGTAGATGTTCTGTACGGCCGTCACCAATCCGGTGATGATGTGGAAGTTCGCCTCGAGACGAATACCGCTCATGCCGATCGGATCCTTGATGCCGGATTCATTGTCAACGATGAAGTCTTGTGGCAACACGTGAATGATAGACTCTCCCGGAGGCAACACCAACTTATGCATGTCCTCGATAAGGTCGTTCATGTCCTTCTGGGTAATCTCATCTTCCATGTTGTCACGGGTGATCACACCACGGTGTTGCAGGCTCTTGATGTGCTGTCCCGCGATGCCCACGTTCACCACGTTGATCTGGTAACCGGAATTGAGCTTAGCCTCTTCCAGTGCCTTCTGGATGGCCTGAACAGCGGGTGTGATATGCGAAACCACACCTCGTCTAACCCCTACAGACTCGGACTTGCCGATGCCCAGGAGTTCCAGCTTACCATAGTCGTTTTTCTTACCAACCAGGCAAGCGATCTTGGTGGTTCCAATGTCCAACCCAACAATGATCTGTTCGTTCGATTCCATAGATTAGCTTTTGGTGCAAACCACCTGGTTTGCATACTTCAGATTGATCGTTTTGTATTCGTTCCACCCTGTTTTGGCAAGGCCTTCCTGGTAGAACTTCATAAGTTTCGTGAGCTTTTTGTCCAGATCCTTGGTGTCCCCAATCTGGATCACGTGGTCCCCGACTCGCGGAATGATTTCCAACTCACCGGATCGGCTCACATAATATTGATTGAACTGGGCACTCCAGAACGCATCGTTGCGCACATGAGTGACCAGCTTAAACAGTTCGTAGATCTTGGCCATTTCCTTGTTTTCTGAATCCTCATTCAGCGTATGGATGTTGCTGCCTTCCAGATTGTCAAAAGGAAGCTTGATCCAGCCATTGGCTACGGGAGTGCGTGCAGCATAACGATCAGAAAGCGGCATGAACACGCCATGTTCATCCAGGTAAAGGCTTTGACCTTTTGTGTTAAACACCCTCAGCACGGGCTTTCTCATCTGCACCTCCACGAAGAGTTTGCTGTTCAGTCGTTTGTAGACCTCGGCATCTTCAATGAAGGGGTGGTTCTCCAATACGCGCTCGATGGAACCGGGGTTGATGGTGTCCATCAAGGTGTTCTCGGTAGTGAAGCCCAGATTCTTGATCGTGTTGAGCACATCGTTCTCATCCAGAAAGAAGTTCTCACCGGCATAATCGATCTTCACTCCTACATCCTTCAGGCGCGCCTGCTTGGAGGTAGAAACAGCTGCCGCAAACAGCACAAACGTGCCGGCTACGCCTACTACCCAAGCTGATATGTTGAAGATCTTATTCCACATGATGCGCTGATTTTAAGGCGGTTGCAATAGGCTGAACGAGGCGATCGATGTCACCTGCCCCAAGCAACAAGACACTTTCAGGCGTTAGCGATAATACAGCATTTACCACCTGTGCTTTGGACACAAGTTCCTTAGTTTTCAACGTGACTTTATTCAAAAGATTGGCGCTGGAAACGCCCGGTATTGGCTCTTCCCGGGCCGGATAGATGTCGAGCAATAAAAGCTCGTCAGCCTTTGACAAACTGTGCGCGAATTCATCTTCAAAATCCCGGGTTCGGGTGAAAAGATGCGGCTGGAAAAGCACGGTCAATTTCTTCGTAGGGTACAACGTTCGTGTGGCTTCAATAGCCGCGTCAATCTCCTTGGGATGATGGGCATAGTCATCTATGAAAACAGTGTCTTCTGTTCTGACTACGTGCTCAAACCTTCGCTTTACGCCTTTGAAACTGGCCATGGCGCTTTCCACTTGCTGATTCGAAAGGCCCAGCTCCAGGGCTATGGCGATGGCAGCTGTGGCATTTTCTGCGTTATGCTTTCCGGGTACTGTGGTTTGGATGTTTAGAGTCCCTGAGTCGGTCTCACTTCGACTCCGCTCAGTGTGCCCTTGGCTTGTGGTTTGGGTGTGTACGGAGAACTTAAAAAGCCCGTTTTCGACCTTCATTTCTGAAAGCCGGTAGTCACACCCTTCACCGATGCCGTAGGTGCGTTTGTTGCTGTGATCGATTTGATCTGCGATGGACTCGTGTACGATGAGCAAGTCGGTGACCTGATCGGCAAACTGCTGAAAGTCGGCCTTCATCGTGTCATGACTTCCGTAGATGTCGAGATGATCAGGATCAAGCGAGGTAATAGCTGCAACCCGGGGAAACAAACTATGGAAGGAACGATCGAACTCATCTGCTTCGGCCACTACATAATCGACCTCTGAGCTGCACACGAGGTTACTATCGTAGTTGGACAGAACTCCGCCCACAAACCCGGCCATTTTTACTCCGCTGTGATAGAGCAGATGACTGAGTATAGCAGTGGTAGTGGTTTTGCCATGAGTACCTGCCACCGCCAGTGTACTGTGCTGATCCGTAACAGATTTGAGAACTTCTGCCCTCTTGTACCAGGTTTTATGATCCGCTTTGGCCTTTAGAAACTCTTTGTGATTTTGCGGAATGGCGGGTGTATACACCAAAAGATCGGCACTCAAATCGGCTCTTTCCGGATCCTCTTCAAAATACACGGGAATCCCCTCCGCCTCCAGATACCTGGTCAATGGACTGGGGGTTTTATCATAACCACTGACCCGAATGCCCTGCCGATGGAAATACCGCGCAATGGCACTCATTCCAATGCCACCAATGCCCAACATGTAGACGCTATGGACATCTGAAAGCTTCATGCTTTGACCAGTTTAAACACTTCGTCAACGATGTGATCTGCTGCTGCCGGGAACCCGTGCTTCACAATCTGAGTGGCGAGTTGCTCACGCTTTGCAGCATCGTCTTTGAGCTCCAAAATAGCTGGAACCAACTTCTGCCCCACTTCCCGGTCCGGAATGTGGATCGCAGCATTGTCATTGACCAGCGATAGGGCGTTTTTGGTTTGGTGATCTTCCGCAGCATGTGGGAACGGAACCAGAATGACGGGTTTACCAATCACACATAATTCGCTTACTGCAATCGCTCCTGCACGGCTCACCACCACATCGGCTGCTGCGTAGGCATTCTCCATGTCGAAAATGAACTCGGTAATGTGCACGGCCTTGCCCTCGTATTCTTGGGCCAGTCGTTCCCGCTCTTCTTTGAAAAGCTTACCTGTTTGCCAAATAATCTGAATGCCAGCTTCCACCAGTTGCTGAATCTCGGCTGCCATCGCAAGGTTGATGGAGCGAGCGCCAAGGCTTCCACCCACCACGAGCAACACCGGTGATGAAGCATCAAAGCCGTATTGCTTGAGCGCTTCCTCCCTTTTGCCTTTGATATCAACCACCTTCTTGCGCACGGGATTCCCTGTCATTACGATGCGGTCTTTGGGAAAGAACTTCTCCATGCCTTCATAGGCCACACAGGCCTTATCGACCTTGCTGGCCACCCAGCGATTGGTAATGCCCGCGAAAGAGTTTTGTTCCTGTATGAGCGTTGGAACTCCCATCCACGTGGCCATCCTGAGTACAGGGCCGCTCGCAAAACCTCCTACCCCAATCACAACATCAGGCTTGAAGTCCTTGATCACCGAACGCGCCTTCATGAGGCTGGAAAGCAGCTTGACGGGGAAAAGCAGATTGCTCGGAGTCAACTTACGTTGCAAACCGGAAATCCAAAGGCCGATGATCTTGTAACCAGCAGCTGGCACCTTCTCCATTTCCATCTTATTCTGGGCACCGACAAAGAGGATCTCAGCATCGGGTTCGCGTTCGCGGATGGTGTTGGCAATGGCAATAGCGGGGAAGATGTGCCCACCGGTTCCACCACCGCTGATGAGGAATTTACGCGGCATGACTGAGCGGAGGATTTAGCGGTTGTTCTTGTTTGGGTTTCCCCAGTCCGCGGCTCACGCTTAGTATGATCCCAACAGCGAGGCAGGTGAACCAAATGGA
Organism: Flavobacteriales bacterium UBA6057; assembly: GCA_002428995.1. Lineage (GTDB taxonomy): Bacteria > Bacteroidota > Bacteroidia > Flavobacteriales_G > Salibacteraceae > UBA6057. The sequence goes on from DIYJ01000020.1 coordinate 210,006, forward strand.
GGTTCCACCCATGGAAACCATCGGGAGGGTTTGGCCCGTTACCGGAACCAGGTTGACGGCCACGGCCATGTTCACCATGGCCTGAAAGACCAAGCTGAATCCAATGCCGATGGCGAGGAGCGATCCAAAGGTTTTCGGGCACGACATGCCGACCTTAATGGACCGGAAGAGCAATACGAGGTAGAGCAACAGAATGATGATGCCTCCGAACATCCCGTATTCCTCCAATACAATGGAATAAATGAAATCTGAGTAAGGGTGCGGCAGGAAGTTTCGCTGAACGCTATGACCCGGTGCCAGTCGTACGATGCCGCCTTTTGCAATCGCGATCTTGGACTGCTCCACCTGATACTTCTGTCCGCTGGTAACATCTTCAGGAGCCACAAAGGATTCAACCCGACTGACCCAGGTATCCAAACGGCCAAAGGTTCCCGGAACAGCTTTTCCGATCATGTAGACCATACCTAAGGACATAACACCGGCTATCATCAACAGGCCAATATGCTTGAGGCTGACCCGGCCGATGAACATCAACACAATGCAATTCACAAACAGCAGCGCGGCCGTACTTAAATCCGCAGGAAGAATAAGTCCACACACAATGAAAATAGGCACCAGCATGGGCAGGAAACCCTTTCGAAAGTCTTTGATCTGATCTTGACGCGCAGCGAGAAAACGCGCCATGAACATGATGAGCGCCAGCTTTGCTAAATCGGAAGTCTGAAACGTTTGATTGATGACGGGAATGGTCAGCCAGCGACCTGCACTGTTGATGTTGGTTCCGATCAACATGGTGATGATCAACAGCGGCACACTGATGTAGAGCGCCAGCTGGGCAATGCGGGAATAATAGGTAAATCTTACACGGTGGGCGAGGTACATCAAGCCTAGCCCGGCCGCGAGGATGAACCCGTGACGAAAGAGGTAATGAAAGGTATTCCCATCCTGGTAGCGATAGGCAAGGGTGACAATGCTGCTGTAAACCAGGAGCAGGCTTATCAGCGAGAGCAGCACCATGATCAGCCAGATCGGGCGATCGCCTTTGATATGTTTGTAGATCAATTCCACTGCTTTTTATTCCTTTTTCTTTCGCATTATGACATAGAAAGAAGGACCATGCATCTGGTTGTACGATAGTTGATTTAGATCCATTCGCATTATTTCCCATCCATCTGACTCAAAGCCCTTTATCCTTTTGATCAATGGACCTGCATCAAGCCTTCTGGTAGTACTGCCTTCAGCGTTGTATTCTTCGAAAACATTCTCCTCGTCAAATTCAGAGTCGCCAATGCAGGTGTAGATATATGGCGAAGCAGATACCATCGTTAGATATTCATACTGAATATTCTCCTGGGCAAAAGAGCTACTTGCTAGCAGGAGGGTTGCTACACCTAAGAGGCTGATAATTAAATCCCCGTTTTTCATTCTCATGATGTCAGGCTTTGACAAAAACATAGGAGGTGTGCATTTCCCCACCAGACATGGACACCAATTCATAACCTTCATTCGCTATTTCCTGAATAAAACGCTGCATTGTTTGGGCGTTCTCATCAAAATTTTTGAGGACATTTCTGCTCAACGCCATTCTCCGGGTCTCCCCTTCTGCGTTCACAAAAACTGCGACATTGTACTCACCACCTGCAGTAGAATAGCGATGAACATCCAAAAAACCATAGGCTTTCTTGTTCTGATTCGAAGTCTGCGTGAAAGCCATGAGGGCAATCACTACAAGTCCCAGCAAGACAGAAAACTTAAGCCGGGAGATGGACGAATCATTTGTGAGAATGCCCTTCATCATCACAACTGCATTTCACGAACCGCCTTGCGGAAACGCTGCCCTTTCTCTTTATAGTTCACATATTGATCGAAGTCGGAGCAGGAAGGTGAGTACAACACCGTGTCGCCTTCTTCAGCAATCAGAGAAGCGTGATGCGTGGCTTCATGGATGTTGCCCACATGACCAATGAGCGACACAGAACCTTTAAACGCATCTTCCACACTCTGAGGGTTGCTCCCGGAGATGATCAAAGCTTTGACATTCTCTACGTCCATTTGCTGGTACAGACTGAGGTCGTCTTCGTAATTGCAGCTTTCAACGATCCAAACAATGGGCCCTTCCAGGCAATCAAGTGAATACCAACTGGAGTTGATGTCGGTAGACTTTGCGTCATTGATATACTCCACACCCTTCACTTCCTCCACAAACTCGAGGCGGTGTTCGATATCTGTCATTTGACGCACACTTTCCTTTCTCGCTTCAACGATCTTGGCTTCAAGCGAACGGTAAATCTTTTTAGTTTGAGTATCCATGGGTTCAGTGGTTTAAAGGGGGTTGTTGGATCAAAGGTTTCTTACAGCTTCCTTGAACTGACGTCCACGGTCTTCATAATCCTGGAAGAGGTCAAAACTGGCGCAAGCCGGGCTCAACAACACGGCATCTCCTTTTTGCCCCAACTTGTAAGATGCATACACGGCATCACGCATATTATCAGCGTCCGCTATGTGTTCCACCACATCACCAAAGACTTCATGCAGCTTTGTATTGTCCTTACCCAGACACACAATCGCACGCACCTTTTCCTTCACCAGATCCATCACCTGATCATAGTCGTTGCCTTTATCTACTCCACCCACGATCCAAACGACAGGCTCTGACATAGATTCCAGCGCATACCAGGCTGAGTTCACGTTTGTGGCCTTCGAATCGTTGATGAATCGCATGCCGTAAATCGTGTTGACATATTCGAGACGGTGCTCGATGTTCTGAAAGTCTGACAGGCACTCCCTGATCAGGTCTTTCCGTACTTCCAATATCCGGGCAGCAACTCCGGAGGCCATGGAATTGTACAAGTTGTGTTTGCCTTGTAAGGCGAGCTCCTGTATGGTCATAGTGAATGAATTATTGTTTGTGTTGATGATGATGTGTTCGTTGTCAATGAAGGCTCCATCGCCTTCGGTAAGTTTCTGTTCGATGCTGAAGGGCACCATTTGAGCGTTGATCTCGATGGCTTTCATAGCCTCAGCCGTGATGGGGTCATCGAGGTTGTAGATAAAGTGGCAGTCCTGATCCTGATTCTGCGTAATGCGCATTTTGGCACTCGCGTATTTCATCAGATCATAATCGTAGCGGTCGAGGTGATCAGGGGTGATGTTGAGCAACAGCGCGATGTCGCACTTGAAGTCAAAAACACCATCCAGTTGAAAGCTGCTGAGCTCAACCACGATCCAGTCGTAGTCATCGCCCTCGGCCAGCAGACCTGCGAGGCTTTTGCCCACATTTCCAGCCAACCCGACCTTCATTCCTGAGCGCTGCAGGATGTGATGAATGAGCAGCGTGGTAGTTGTTTTACCATTGCTTCCTGTGATTCCCACAAAGCGAGCATTGGTAAACTTGCCTGCGAACTCAATCTCGCTCACTACAGGCACCCCTTGCTTCAAAAGCTTTTGAACGAGGTCTACCTTATCCGGAATACCAGGACTTTTCACTACCAGATCCGCATCTTCAATCTGCGACTCGGTATGCTTCCCTTCTTCGAACGGAATTCCATGATGTGAAAGAACTTCCCTGTACTTCTCCTGTATGACTCCCTTGTCTGAGACCCATACCTCTATTCCATTTTTCTGCGCCAGCAGCGCAGCTCCTACTCCACTCTCTCCGGCTCCCAACACCGCCACCTTCTTCATCCTAGCGCAGCTTGAGAGTGATGATGCTGATCACCGCCAGCATGACTCCGACAATCCAAAAGCGCGAAACGATCTTGCTTTCGTGGAGGCCTTTTTTCTGGTAGTGGTGATGCAGTGGAGCCATCAGGAAGATCCTGCGACCTTCACCGTATTTCTTCTTTGTATGCTTGAACCAGGCGACCTGGAGCATGACCGAAAGGTTTTCCACGAGGAAGACCCCGCAGAAAATGGGAATGAGCAATTCTTTTTTGACCGCCAACGCCATCACCGCGATAATGCCGCCAATGGCGAGGCTTCCTGTATCGCCCATGAAAACCTGGGCTGGATAAGAGTTGTACCACAGGAACCCAATGCAGGCACCCACAAAGGCCCCCATGTAGATCACCAGCTCCTCAGAGTTGGGAATGAACATGATGTTCAGGTAGTCCGCAAAAATGACGTTGGAGCTGAGGTAGGCGAAGATGGCGAGCGCCAAACCGCTGATGGCTGAGGTTCCTCCGGCAAGGCCGTCCAGACCGTCCGTCATGTTGGCCCCATTAGACACAGCAGTGATCACAAAAATCACGATGAGGATGTAGAGGATCCAGCTGTAGTTAGCCGCTGTTTCTCCCGCCCAATCCAGCAACCAGCGGTAATCAAACTCGTTGTGCTTGACAAAGGGAATGGTGGTTTTGGTGTTTCGTGTTTCTTCCCACTTTGTGACTTTCACCTCATCACCTTCGCTGTTGATCACGGATTCCTTGACCACCGCACCGCTCTCGTCATACACCTTGTGCTTGATGGAGATTTCACCGTTGAAGTAGAGAATCGCTCCAGCAATAACTCCGAAGCCGACCTGCCCTACTACTTTGAACTTCCCAGCAAGCCCTCGCTTGTCCTTCTTGAATACCTTGATGTAGTCATCGATGAAACCGATGGCACCGAGCCAAACCGTAGCGATGAGCATCAACCAGATGTAGGTATTGTGCAGCTTGGCAAACAGCAGAGTCGGAATGATGATCGCAGCAAGGATGATCAAACCACCCATGGTAGGCGTTCCCTGCTTTTGCATCTGACCTTCGAGGCCAAGGTCGCGGATGGATTCACCCACCTGAAGTTTGCGCAGGTAGTCGATGATTCGCTTTCCAAACAGCAAGCTAATGATCAGTGAGGTAATCACCGCCATCGCGGTGCGGAAGGTGATGTAGTCAAACACCCCGGCACCGGGAAAGTCAACAGACTGTAGGTATTGAAACAGGTAGTATAGCATCAGCGAACGAGTTTGAGCATCTCGGTTAGTATTTGCAGGTCATCGAAATCGAACCGCTCACCTTTAATCTCCTGATAAGTCTCATGCCCCTTGCCAGCTACCAGGATGATGTCTCCCGGGCCAGCCATGGCAGCCGCAGCCTTAATCGCCTCTCTTCTATCGGTGATGGAAAGTGTATTCTTCAGTTGTTTGCGCTCGAGCCCAGCCTCCATGTCATGAATGATCTGCGCAGGATCTTCACTTCTCGGGTTGTCGCTGGTGAGTATCACCTTATTACTCAGCTCGCAGGCGATGGATGCCATTTCGGGCCGTTTGCCCTTGTCGCGATCACCGCCACAGCCCACCACAGTAATAAGCGTTTCATCCCCCTGTCGGATATCCTGAATGGTCCCGAGCACATTTTTCAGAGCATCTGGAGTATGCGCATAGTCTACAATGCCGGTCACCCCTTCATCCGTGCGGATGTATTCGAAACGGCCGCTGGGTGATTGCAGATTGGAAAGCATCGTGAGCACCTCCATTTTATCCTGATCAAGCAGGAGCGCAGTGCCGTAGGCAGCCAGCAGGTTGTAAGCATTGAACTTGCCGATGAGCTTCGTCCAGAGTTCGCGACCTTCTATGTTGAGGTACAAGCCCTGGAAGTGACTCTCTAAAATCTTGGCTTTGAAATCAGCATCGGTGCGGAGCGCATAGGTTTTTACACGTGATTTCGTGTTCTGCACCATGATCTCCGCATGCTTGTCATCGAGGTTGATGAGCGAAAAGGCATCGGAAGTCAATCCGTCAAAAAAGGCCTTCTTGGCAGCGATGTAATTATCGAAAGTCTTGTGGTAGTCGAGGTGGTCGCGCGTGATATTGCTAAAGAGCGCTCCTTTGAAGATGAGCCCGGCAATGCGCTCCTGATGCACTGCGTGTGAACTGACCTCCATGAAGCAGTACTCGCAGCCTTCCTCCACCATGGTGGCAAGCAGCTTGTTGAGCTGAATGGGATCGGGTGTGGTATGCGTGGCTTTTACTTCACGATTCCCAACACGATTGACCACCGTAGAAATCAAACCACACTTATAACCAAGAGCCTTAAAAAGCTGATAAAGCAGCGTAACCGTAGTCGTTTTACCATTGGTACCCGTGACTCCAACCAGGTGAAGCTGCTCTGAAGGGCTGTCGTAAAAGTTGGACGCCATGATGCCCAGCGCAGCCTTGGTGTCGTTCACCTTTACATAGGTGACTCCGTCCTGCATTGCATCGGGTATTTCTTCGCACACGATGATTTGTGAGCCTTGCGCAATCGCTTTATCAATGAATAAGTGACCATCGGTTTGTGTGCCTCTCACGGCCACAAATGCACTCAGCTTATCCGCTTCACGACTGTCAAAACAGATGGACTCCACTGCGAGATTGGTATTTCCAACCACCTCATCTATGCCTGCCTTGTATAATATGTCTCTGAGCAACTTCATGTAAGCTCAAGGATTATGCGGTCACCATTCTGGATTTTGGCACCTGGCGTTATGCTTTGCTTCTTAATCACTCCACGGCCGCGGAGCTCTACAACCAACCCTGTATTCTCGAGCAGGAACACAGCATCCTGAGCGGACATTCCAAGCACATTGGGCACAAGGTTTTCCATGATGTTTCGCCTGGAAACCTCTACATGCTCAGGACCAGTTTGAACCACCACCCATTTGTTCTCTGCATTCTTGGAAACTGCTGGAATCTCCAACTCTTCATACACCTTCATCAAGTCTTTCTGATAGCCGTTTTTGGCGACTGGAAGCTTGGTAAAGGCATCGGTTTCGATGGACTTGAGATCGTCATGAATGTCGATGCTGGTTGAGTAGACCTTGTCTGCAATCTCTTTGAAGATTGGACCGGCTACATGGCTCGCGTAGTAGGAATTACGATTAGGCGCATTCACCACTACGATGCAGCTGTACTGGGGCTTATCAGCCGGGAAGTACCCAACAAAAGAAGCCAGATACCTGATCTTCTTCCCATACCCTTTATTGCTTACGGCAATCCGCGCTGTACCCGTTTTTCCAGCAATCCTGTAGTTGGAGTTTCGAAGGTTTTTGGCGGTACCGGTTTGCACTACTTCTTCTAGCAACTCATGCGCTTGCTTAATGGTAGAAGAAGAGCAAATGCTCTCGCTTATGACTTCCGTAGGATACTCCTTGACCACAGAGCTTTTATCCGTGATTCTGCGCACGAACTTGGGTTTTACCATCTTCCCATTGTTCGCTACGGCATTGTAGAAGCTCAGCACCTGAAGCGGAGTCATTTTCACCTCATAGCCGATGCTCGACCAGAGGTAAGTAATCCCTGACCAGGTAGGATCAGAAGGATCTACGATCACCGGAGCACCTTCGCCTGCGATCTCAATACCAATCGATTTGCCGAGATCCATCTTTCGCAAGCCTTTGATGAACTTGGCAGGCTCCTCGGAGTAGCTCTTTTCAATGGCGCGCATCACCCCGATGTTGGAGGACACCGCAAAGGCATCTTTTACAGACACGCGACCATAACCACCTTCTTTAGAGTCACGCATGGTTTCGCCCTGGAATTCCGCCACACCGTTACCCGTGTTGACCGTATCCGTTGCCTTGACATAACCATCTTCCATGGCCACCATGAGCGCAGGTAGCTTGAAGGTTGAACCTGGCTCTGCACTTTCACCGATGGCATAGTTGTAATACTCCCAGTAGTCACCCTCATCATCCTTACCGAGGTTGGCAATGGCTTTGATTTCACCCGTAGCCACCTCCATGAGGATCACACAACCGTGATCTGCATCATTGATGCGCAACTGCTTGAGCAGGGCATTCTCAGCTACGTCCTGAATATTCAGGTTGATGGTGGTGTGGACATCGAAGCCATCCTGAGGCTCAATCTCATTGTCATCGTTCAACGGCATCCAGATACCACCGGAGATTTTCTGCATGAGCCGCTTTCCGCTCACACCGGAAAGCTCTTTGCTGTACGCACCTTCCAGACCAACGGGAGCAATATCCTCACGCTCATACCCGATGGTTCGGGCAGCTAACATTCTGAATGGGCGCTCGCGTCTGTTTTGCTGAAGCACGATGAGACCACCTCGAAACTTCCCCTTCCTGAAAATGGGAAAGGTGCGCAGCGCCTTCATTTGATGAAACTTCACGTTGCGTTTGATCAGATGGTAGCGCGCTCCGTTGTCCCGGGCCCCCACCAACCTACGCTTCCACTCCGTGGGGGTGCGATCCTGAAAGAGTTCAGAAAGTTTAATCGAAAGAGAGTCAATGCCCTCAGAGAAAGTTTCATTGGTCAACCCATCCGCATTGAGATCCATGCGCACCTCGTAGATGGGAACGGAAGTAGCCATCATGCTACCATCATCTGCATAAATATTTCCGCGTACCGCATCAATATCCTGATAAACCGTAGTCAGGTTTTCAGCACGCTCACGCCAGTGACTACCTTCAATCACCTGAATGATGAAGATCTTCACCACGATAGCAAGCCCAACGGCACACATCATGAAGTAGGCGATGTAGGCCCGACTCAACCCAGACTTATTTCCATCTTCAGCCATCAGTTGATGTCTTCCATTTCAGATTCTTCGAGGGTGATTTTCTTGGGTGGCTCAAACGACTCCACCAAGCCCATTTCACGCTCTGAGATGATTTCCTTGAGTTCAGATTCGATGATCGTGTTGTTGAGCTCGCTCTTAATGCTGATCTGCTCCGATCGCAATTCCTTGATCTGATTTTGGAGCTTATTAATCTTGCGCACGCTGGACTCTGCGAGGTAGCCGTTGGCGATGTAGACAATCCCCAGGAAGACCATGAACAGCAGATAAGGCAGATGTTTGATCACCGCATCCTGAGACAGAAGGCGACCTGTCAGCACATCCACCACTGGATTTGATTTCTTCTTCGCTTCTTTTTTATCCTCGCTCTTATTCATCGTTTGACAGCGATTCTCATTTTGGCGCTCCTTGAGCGCGGGTTTTGTTGTATCTCTTCATCGGATGGAACCATCGCTTTGCCGGAAACCGGATCGAGCGGACGATTCACATTGCCGTATAGATCTTTATCAAGGGTGTCTGAAAAATTGCCGCTGCGCATGAAGTACTTCACAAGCCGATCCTCCAGTGAGTGATAACTGATCACCACCAGTCGACCACCTGAAGCGAGTCGATCAGCCGACTGCTCAAGCATAGCTTTCAAGGCTCCGAGCTCATCATTCACTTCAATGCGCACTGCCTGGAAGATTTTCGCCAGCTCTGAACCTTGCTTCTGCGGTGGCACCGCCTGCTCGATTAGCGAAACGAAGTCTTCAATGGTGGAAATCTGTTGCGTTTCGCGCGCCTTAAGAATCAAGTATGCAAGCTTGCCCCCGAATCGCGTTTCCCCATACTCTTTGAATATGCGTTTGAGCTCTTCGACTGGATACTCATTCAGCACCGTTTTGGCACTCAGTGGCTGCTGCTGGTTCATTCGCATATCGAGTTCCGCTTCGAAACGAAAGGAAAAACCTCGCTCGGCCTCATCGAACTGGAAGCCTGAAACCCCGAGATCTGCCAGCACACCATCTACCTCTGAATACCCGTACAGATCGAGAAAATTGGACAGGTAGCGAAAGTTGGCTTCGCAGAGCGTAAACCGACCATCTTCCAGCAGATTGGTTTTTGCATCAGCATCCTGATCAAACCCCAACAGCTTACCATCAGCACCAAGCTTCTCTAAAATCAAACGGCTGTGACCACCACCTCCGAAGGTGACATCGAGGTACACACCATCTGACTTCACATTCAGCGCTTCAACACCCTCATGTAAAAGAACGGTCGTGTGGTAACTCATCATTCCAGCTCGCCTTCAACATCCATCCCGCCCATTACATCTTCAGCAAGGTCAGCGAAGGACTCAGCATCCTGATTCATTACTTCCTCATAGCGTTCCTTGGACCACAGCTCGATGCGATTCGCATACGCAAACAGCACCGCATCCTTATCCAGCGCGGCATGCGCCATCAAAGACTTGGGAACGAGCACCCGCCCGTTACTGTCAAGAGATATGGATGTAGCCCCATTGTGGAACTGCCGATAAAAGGCTCGATTCTTCGTGACAAAGAGGTTGAGCTTTTTGAGCTGAGCAGTGATTTTCTCCCACTCCGTCATGGGATAAAGCACCAAGCAACCCTCGAAACCCCGATTCATGACAAACTGCTCCTTTGAGGCAGGATCGAGCTGCTTCCGCAGTCCGGAAGGCAAAAGGAAGCGCGCTTTCGCATCCAACTTGCATTCAAATTCTCCTAAAAGGCTTGCCATTACTGGGTTTAATCAATCAAGCTGTAAAAGTAAAGGAAAAGTCCCACTTTTTACCACTCTTTACCACATTGTTGAAAAGTACGAAACATATGAACATCATACTCGTCATAACTAACTAAAAATCAATAAAGTATTTTGGTGGGAGAAAATGGCAGAAAGGAAGACGAAATCGGCCTTCAAACGAGCGTATCAACAGCCCCTTGTGGACGCGACCAATAGGGGTGAATCCATCAAGGGTCAAAATCTTTATTTTTGGCCACCTTATTTGTCCTGTACAGTCAACTTATGGATCCGAAACTCATCGAGGAAAATGGTTTCTCCTACATCGAACAAGGTGAAGGAGAGCCGCTTATAGTTCTGCATGGATTGTTCGGAGCACTCAGCAACTTTCGCGGAGTATTCGACTATTTCAGCAAGCGATTCAAAGTGATCATACCGATGATGCCGCTATATACCATGCCCATCATCGATACCAATGTGAAGAATTTGGGCCGTTACTTGTCCGACTTCATGGACTTCAAGAAAATAGAAAAGGCGCACCTTTTGGGTAACTCCCTTGGAGGGCATGTGGCATTGATCTATGCCAGCAAGTACCTGCACCGCGTAAGATCGATGGTGTTGACAGGAAGCAGCGGCTTGTATGAAAACACCCTTGGCGGTTCTTTCCCTAAGCGTGGCAACTACGACTTCGTGAAGGAAAAGGTAGCCGTGACCTTTTATGATCCACGCCATGCTACCAAGGAATTGGTGGATGAGTGTTTCGATATTGTGAACGACAAAGGCAAAACCGTTCGCATCATCAGCCTTGCCAAATCAGCCATCCGGCATAACATGGGCGATGAACTGGAGAAGATGAATATTCCCACTTGCCTGATATGGGGTAAGAATGACACGATCACACCTCCAGACGTAGCCGAGGAATTCAAGGAATTGCTTCCCGATGCAGACCTCTTCTGGATCGACAAGTGTGGCCACGCGCCTATGATGGAGCACCCGGAGGAATTCAATGGATTGCTTTCTGAGTGGCTTGACAAGCGCTTCTACTCCGCAGCATGAGCGAGGTTAAGAAGGCCGAGTTCGTTCAAAGCGCACCTGATGTAACCAAGGCTCCCAAACCCAACATTCCCGAGTTCGCCTTCATTGGTCGCTCCAATGTGGGCAAGTCCAGCTTGATCAACATGCTATGCCAGCGCAAGGGCTTGGCCAAAACTTCAGGCAGCCCTGGAAAAACGCGATTGATCAACCATTTCATAATCAACGACCTGTGGTATCTGGTGGACCTTCCTGGATATGGCTATGCCAAGGTCTCCAAGAAAGACCGCGCCAATTTCATGCGCCTGATCTACGATTATTTTGAGCAGCGCGAAAACATGGTCAATGCCTTCGTTTTGTTGGACAGCCGACACGCCCCGCAGCAGAAAGACCTTGAATTCATGGAATGGCTGGGAACGAATGGCATCCCTTTCTCTATGGTGTTCACCAAGATCGACAAACTATCGAGCACCGAGCTCCGCAAAAACCTGGAGGCCTATAAGAAGGAAATGCTGAAGGCCTGGGAATCGCTGCCTCCGATCTTCACCTCCTCGTCTTCCAGTCGATTAGGGAGAACTGAGCTGCTGGACTACATCGATCACTGTTTGAAGACCGTTTGATCGGTTGATCGGATAAATAGATAATCAGATCATTAGATGATTGGACGGAAGCCCTGGAGAAAAAGCCTCAGCCATCAGCGTACCGAGTTTGCTGATGACTGATAGCTAGCAGCTGATAGCTGTCTTATTGCCTTTGCAGTATTCCCGTTTTGGATTCGCCATTTTCCATGAGCACACGGTAGAAATAGTTGCCTTGAGGTAATCCTTCGAGGTTGATCTGAGCTGTGGACCGTTGACTCAAGCGCTCTTCCCTAACCGGTTGCCCCATACTGTTGAAGAGCACGAATCGGAGCATCTTGCTTCCCTCACCACCGGTCACAACAACATACTCTCTTGCTGGATTTGGATAGATCAGAAACACGTTCGCTGTTGTGGATTGAAGTCCCACCGTTCCAGTAGTGTCATCCACAAGCGTATCAGTGGTATCCACAGGAGCAGCAGGCAAGGGGTAAGAATAAGTGAGTCGCTGGGTTCCGATAACATTCATCCCAAACTGGTTGAAAAACCCGCGTGACTCTACAAGAGTATCCGACTGGTAATCATATTCAGTGAACTGTAGCAATGCCTCTCCGGTATCTGAGACCAGAAAGAAACTGTGTTTCTCAATCAGTGATGTTCCTGATATGTACTCACCCTTGAATCTGGTATTGGTCTCGTAGCTAGTGCTTATCGGATTATAATACTGAATATCGGTCTGTTCAACTTCACCTTGGGTGTTGTAGAAATACGCCTGCCGTTCTCCTGGAATGGAATTACCAGCAGTATCGATCGCTATTTTGGTATAGGTAATTCTCTGTCCTATGGAGTTGTATTCAAAGCCTTCCTTTCCATTGTAGATCCATTCTACGCCAGTGTAAAAGCGAGTGAAAATCGAATCGACCTGCCCTTGAGAATCGTAGAAGTAAAACGCGGAATCAGCGGGAATAAAGAGGTTCTGTCCTCCTACAATATTCCAACCGTAGGTTACCTCCGTTAGAATGTCGCCCGCGCCATCGTATTGCCATTTAACGCGGTCGTTATCTGACCAATCATTTAGAGTTGGGCTGTAGGTACTTCTTCGATATTCTACAAGCCTGCCATTTTCAAAAACCTCCAGAATGCGACCGGTTAACTCCGGGCTGCCAGAACTGCCAATAGAATAGAACAGGGTGGTGTCTGCATCGCCAGAAGTGTTCAGATATTGGGCTCCACCCGTATGCTCCCATATTCCATTTTGACGTTCATACAGTTGTTCATCACGCATGGCACTATCCTCTACCGCCCTGACAAACCGCAGCGTATCGTTCCATATGGAATCCTGCATGTTCCAATCATATTCAGCGCAGATCAAAAAATCAGTCGCTTCGGGTTGTTCTTGTGAGTGTGCGGCAATGGTGATGATAAGTCCTATGAGAAGGAGAATAGTAGAATGTTTCATACGGTGCATGTTTTAATGGTTGAATAGATCAAAACTTCAGACTCAAAACCACCCTGAATTAGGATACGCTTAAGCAGACTGAAGTCAGCGGCCGTGAACGCTAGTAGGCATGCAAAGTTCACAGCATCTGGTCAAAACAGGGGGTTAATTATCAGTCGGTATCCTATAGATGACCGCTAGCCTGAACAAGATTCCATCCTGAGTGCTTGGAGGTGGCTCAGGACGGTCACCAAAGCGCACAGCCGAAATCGCAAAATCCAGTTGATCATCAGCACTGAACTCCCTGATTTTACGGGCAATGGAGTGCCCTGCCAAGAGGCGGAAATTCCAATTATCTACATGCATCTGCAGGTAAGCTCCGAGCTCGTTATTCACCTTTTCGAGGTATGCAGGTTGAAAAGACTCAAGATCATAGCTTTTGTATATGCCTTTGAACTGTGCTCCGATTCGAAGGCGATTGAGGAAACGGTAATTGACATCAGCATTGATTGGCAGCGCTGCATTCAATTCCCATCGGCCATGTATTCCATAGTAACCAATTATGGGCACCACCAGTGGGCCGGACAATTCATCATTGGCATACACACCAAATCGGAAGTTCTTTCCCGGCCTGTGGCCATACTTCAACAATGCCAAAACACCTATTTGAATGTCTCTTCCGCCAACTGATTCCAGATCAGAAGACACTTTGGGAAGAAGCAGGTAAGTTCCCGACCATTTCTGAGAATGCTTGTGGTTAAATCCGGCCTTGAATGCATGTCCGTGCACCACCACAGTGGTATCAACCACAGCGTTGGCAACAGAAGTAACCTCCGCTAAAACTCCTGTAACTATGGCTAACCTATCATTAACCACTAAAGGAAGGTTGAGATCTAAGGCGACTTCCGAAAATCTGATGTCAGACGTACGCCCGTCAACGCGATTCCTTGAACCATGCTCGTATTCAAGACGTGCCACATCCACGTAATCCTGGGCAACCAGCACTTGGAAGAGCAGAATGAAGAGACCACTCAAAAACCCAGAGCCTCTGGACCAGCTTAGCTCCCTTCCCAGCATCAATATGTTTCAGCTGGCTGAGGGTCCATTCTGCACTCGACATCTCCGAACACCTTCAAACCAAACATTCCGTAATAGATGGTCGAGTGAATTCGAGCGCGCTTCTTATCCTTTGCTAAGAAGCTGTATTCCGAGGCACTGATTTCAAGTCCGCGTCTCAAGGTTCGGAGTTCGCTATCCTGAGAGATGACCCGATGTACTCCCTTTTTGTAAGTGATGTAATCATAGCTGTCTACCACTTCGTATTCATAAACGGGAGTGAGCATATTGAGAACCAATGCAGCCCCTGCTACCAATGGTGTCCATCCCAGGGTCAGGAAAACAGTGTAACTGAAAAAAGACATGAAGCCTGACCACAGAAATCTTCGGGTAAACAGCATCAGCCCGGTGGTGACAACGGTTCCAAAAAACAGGAGAATGGACGTGGCAGGACTCTCGCATCCCCAGATTTGCCACACACAGACACCCACTCCAATGAAAAGACCGATGATCAAAATGGTGGGAATCTGCTGCTCGAGAGTTTCCCAGAAATGAGGAGCCATGATGGGTTTCTCCTTCCTCACATAACCCTTCATCGGTATAGACTCCCGATACTCGTAATCGTTCTCAACATTGGTGAGGTCTTGCTGAAGTACGCTACAGATCTGATCGTAGAGTTTCGGAAGGTGAACCTTGAAGTGAGCAGGAGATTCAAAAAAGTACTCCACACAGCAGGCGAAGAACTCATGCTCATTAGTTCCGGCATACTTTCGAATGAGCGTCAATCGGCCGGCTAAAATGGCATCCCGGATGTGTTCACCACTTTCGAAGAACTCTCGCAGTTCATCATCCAGGTGCCGATCAGTCTTATCCTCTTTATCCACGCTCACTTTGAGCGCGTGAGCTACCTCGTGGAGCGCCAGGTTTATGTTGTCATCGGCCACCTTGTAACCATACTCAAGGTGTTTCCATGAGAACCGAAGCACTCCGCGTGGCGAGGCACTGCCCTTCAGGTTGCGATCGAGCAACTTGTTGTAAAACACATCCGGGTAGATCACGATTTTATTGAACCGCGGAAGCTGAAAGGCATTCAACCCAAAAGTCACCTGAACAAAGGCCGCAGCTGTCATCACTTCTACCTCCGGTGTGAGCTTCATCCCTTCTTTACCAATGAAAATCTTGGTGGCAAGAATGATGCGGAGCCTCGCAAGAAATTTTGCACGGCCGTCCTCACTTAGATTCTTGAAATAATCGAGTCGTTCTGTCAACATTGACTCCGCAATGTTCATTGCCTCTGCAATCTCCTTTTGCCTGAGCACTTTGCGTTCTTCATCTTCTTCCTCGTTCTCATGCAATCTTGATTGCTTGTAAGCATAGTAAATGAAGCCAACGACTATGAACAGAACGGTCAAGAAAGGCGCAGGACCAACTTCCGCATAACTGAGGCCTGGAGCGGCATGGGTGTTGATCAAAGAATGTATCATTGAGGTGAAGTGCAAAAGATAAGAACCATTGGATTCTTCCTGCTGTTTAGCTCGCTCATTACAGGGTGTAGCAATCCATCTGTTACTGATCGTAAAAGTATGACTGAACACATGTACACAAACGCTTTAATCGAAGAAAGCAGTCCTTACCTATTACAACATGCGCACAACCCCGTGGATTGGATGCCGTGGGGTGAGGCTGCCTTGAACAAGGCAAAGCTGGAAAACAAGCCGATGCTGATCAGCATTGGATACAGCGCTTGCCACTGGTGTCATGTGATGGAACATGAGAGCTTTGAGGATACAGCAGTCGCCAGGCTCATGAACGAATACTTTGTTTGCATCAAGGTGGACCGTGAGGAGCGACCGGATGTAGACCAGGTTTACATGGATGCGGTGCAGTTGATGACGGGTGGCGGTGGATGGCCGTTGAACTGCTTTGCCTTGCCAGACGGCCGACCGTTTTTTGGTGGCACTTATTTTCCAAAATCCCAATGGATGGAGATTCTGCAGAACGTGAATCGAGCCGTCACTCAAACACCTGACAAGGTGGAAGAATATGCTACCAGACTCACCGAAGGCATCAACCAGATGGAACTCATGCCTCTTGTCCCGATTCCGGCTGAATTCACAACCGAAGGAATTGAGGCGGCTGTGGCGCGTTGGAGCCAGGAGTTTGACAACCAGGAAGGAGGCCCCAATCGGGCACCAAAGTTCCCGCTACCGAACAACTATGACTTCCTGTTGGCCTACGCAAGTCAAACGCAAGACTCAGATTTACTGAAACACGTGCACCTGACACTGGAGAAGATGGCTTTTGGCGGAATCTACGATCAGATTGGCGGTGGCTTTGCGCGCTACTCTGTGGATGAGGTTTGGAAAGTGCCTCACTTCGAAAAAATGCTCTACGACAATGGCCAGCTGCTGTCACTGTATTCCAATGCCTACCGGCAGTCCAAAAAACCTCTGTACCTGGATGTAGTGAATGAAACGGCCACCTTTCTGGAACGTGAACTCACTTCGAAAGAAGGTGCTTTCTATTCTGCCTTGGACGCTGATAGCGAGGGCGAAGAGGGTAAATTTTACGTGTGGAAATCAGAGGAAGCGGAATCCGTTGCCTGTGAAGACTGGCCCATCATCAAAGAGTACTACAACTTCAATGGTAAAGGCTTTTGGGAACACGCGAACTACATCTTACTCCGGGATGATTCTGACGCCAGGATAGCGCAGAAATTCAACGTTTCAGAAGAGCAGCTCAAGAACAAAGTAGAATCATTCAAGGCAAAAGCCCTGAAAAAGCGGGCAGAACGCATCCGACCTGGGTTGGACGATAAAACACTCACCTCCTGGAACGCACTCGCATCCAAGGGGCTTACCGATGCCTTCCTGGCCACGGGCGATGAACGATGGCTGTCGCTGGCAAGAAAAAACCTGGACTTCCTGCTCTCTCAGCAATTGAGGAAAGACGGAGGATTATGGCATTCGTACAAGGAGGGCACTTCTTCGATCAACGGATACCTGGAAGATTATGCGCACATGATCGATGCGCTTCTTCGCTTTTATGAAGCCACGCTGGAGGAAGAATACCTGATGAAAGCCAAGGCGCTGGCCGGCTATGTAATGGAGCATTTCGAGCGGAGTGAAGCAGGTCACCTCTATTTCAAATCGAAAGATGATGAGGCTTTGGTGGCCAAAAAAGTGGAACTCAATGACAATGTGATTCCTGCGTCAAACTCCGTATTGGCGACCGGGCTCCACAAACTATCACTGCTTTTCGCAGATCGCGAACTGGAAACCATATCCAAACAGATGCTCGCTTCTGTGGAACAGAGCTTCAGCCGCTATCCCTCAGGCTACTCACAATGGATGCGACTACAGATGCAGTTTGCCATGCCGTTTTACGAGGTGGCCATTGTTGGTGACGATTGTGTAAAAAAAGTGAGAACGCTCACACAAGACTATCTTCCGATGGCGGTGCTTTGCGGTGGAAGGGATGAAGGAGATTTACCGATTCTGGAAATGCGCAAAGTGGATGGAAAAACACTCATCTACGTTTGTCAAAGCGGAGCCTGCCAGCTCCCGGTGGAAGCAGAAGATGACGCTCTGGAGCAGATGGGGCTGTAGTATCGTATTTGCATTGATTCATCCATTCGCCATGGCTCAGCTGATCTGTCCAGGTGAACTGCATGAAGATCGATTTCCGGTCTTTTGCGAGGACAGCATTGCTGCTCGTCACATTTCCAAAATCGTGCTTCGAAACACCTCTAAACCATCATCGCGGCCCATCTATGATCACGGTAGAAGGTCGGTTTATGAATTCGACAACGAGGGAAGGCTTTCCCATCTCTTGTTGGTGTTCCCGATTCGAAACAAAGGCTTGGACACCATCGAGCACCACTGGATCTACCGAGCCGGAGAATTGGTAAGCGAACTGGAATCGACCGGGGCTTATGTCAAGCGAACCCGTTACCAGGACGAGCCGGATGGCAGCACTACCAGATCTGTGCAGATCAAACATCATAGCGATGAGTGGCAATCTGTAGGCAGGGACGTGGTAAGAATGGAGGAACAGGATAGCAGAACGGTATTCTCGATTGCCACGGGTAATAATCCACCTTACGAAGAATGCGTGACCACCTATATCGAGGGTGGACTTCCTGAAACAAGAGAGGTGTGGAACGGCCCCAGGCTTCAAACCAAAGAATCCTGGAACTATGAAGATTCCACCATCACCTACAGCCGCTTTGTTGCCAGCGAAGTGATCCCACAGATGCTGATCACCTACAACTACAAGGGAGAAACTTTAGACAAGGGGCGCTTTTGCAGAAGGGCCGATTGCAAAGACTGGTCACTGTTCTATTATCCGGATGGCCTACCCAAAGCCTGGCTGTTCATCGATCCCGTGACACAGGATCTGGATATTTGGGAATTCACTTACGAGATCGATCACTAATCGATGATCACGGTCTTGCATTGGCTTGTGCCAATCGTCAGAACGGTATTGGTAATGGTGTCAATGGGGATGAAACTTTGCCCTCCTCCCACTCTTCCGTAAACACAGAAATAAGGATAGCTGCCAGGCTCCACGGAAAGTAAATCGATGACATTACACGGAGTATCATCACATTCAATGAAATCTTCTTTGCATGTGTAGACTAATCGTCCAGCATATTGCTCCTGCCAATAAACCTCGATGGCATTCCCTACTCCAAGGGTTCTGGTAGTGTAGAAATAGACGTTTCCAAGGTAGAGACAAGAGCCATCATCCGATTCAGCCCGCGAGTCGTAATTCTCCGCGTCAGGATCGGTGCAGCCGGTGAACATACACGAGCCATCATCTTCGGTAGCAGAGGAATCGTAATTGGAAGCAGCGAAGTTGGTACAGCCTTCTTTCTTGCAGGCTAAGGTCAAAACACCAACAACGAGAAGTGACAGGATTGAAAAATATCTCATGTTCGTTTGGGTTGCGTACCGATAAAGTCTTTCAGGTAGAAAGGTTCAAAATACGCAACGTCCTCGTAACAAGCATCTTTGAATCGTTGTTCGGCCAGCGGCACCATGTCAGCAGCTGATGGCCAGACGTCTTCCACAAAGTATGCGCTGGAAGCCGGGGTAATCTCCTTGAACTTCTGAGATCCGTTTCCGAAGAAGATGATGCCTTCCTTGGCCAACAAACCCTCGAAGGAATCAGGCTCAAGAATGTGCGCATGCACTTCCTGAACGAGCACTAATCCAAAATCATAAACCGCTGTAAACACCTCCATCCTGCGAGCGTCCAGCATGGGGCACAGCAGTGCATCTTTGAGGTAGTTAAGCTCCTTTCGAACTTGTTGATTCAGGCACATGTGCTGGAGCGTAGGGACGGCTAAAAGAGGCTTACCCAAACCATAGGCCAATCCCTTGGCCAGGCTCACTCCAATGCGCAAGCCCGTGTAACTCCCTGGCCCTTTGCTTACGGCAATGGCATCCAGAGTTTCGGGTTTCACATCATGTTTCGCCAATACCTGATCTACAAAAGGCGCGAGCTGCTCAGCATGGGAATATCCTTCGTTTAGCTCCGCAAGTTCAACACATTCACCATCCTTGCCTAAGGCAACGGAACACATGGTGGTGGAAGATTCTATGCAAAGTATCAGCGCCATGGGACAATGAAAAGGAACGCGAAGTAAGAGGTATTCGCTCTCAGTCGCAAGCTGGCGGTTGATCGCTTAAAAGGCCAGTGGCTTGCCCATGTAAAAGTCCAGCACCTTCAACCGGAACAGGTAATCGTACTTCGCTTGTAGCGCCTGACTCTGAGCAATGGCCAGGTTTCCTTTTGAATTATTGAAATCCATGGTATTCAAGGCTCCGGCCTCGTATCGCGCTTCAGCAAATTCAAATGCTTTTTCGCTGGATCGCAGACTGCGCTGATTGGCCTGATACGTCTCCCGGGCCGTTTCAGCATCCAGCCTGGCTTGCTCAATCTGCTGTCTCAAATCCTGCTTCACCTGCTCGTATTGCAGTTCTGCAATGGAACGATTGATCTTGGCCTGCTGCACACTGTTGTCAACACCGAATCGATTGAAAATGGGCACGCTCAAAGAAAGCCCCAGAAACTGGTTGAAGTTGTCTGAGATCTGATCCACGAAAGGCACGCGCATGACGGTAGTTTCAAAGTTTGGAGCAAAGACACTCTCTCCCGTTTGTGTAAAACCGATCTGACTGTTTCCCGCTGGGGTCACCTCGTCCACTTCTGTGCGCAAACCAGAGTATCCCGAGCCGACAGAGCCACTCAACGACAACGATGGATACCAGCCGCTTTTCGCCTGCTTCAATCTGCGTTCCTGACCGGTCAGCGAATATTCAGCGCTCTTTACCTCCGGCATGCTGGCCTCGGCCATCCCATAAATGGTGGAAGCATTTTCAAGTCTGTAAGTACCATCGGCCTCCAGGTTGGCGGGCTTTACCAGGCTCAAATCCTGATCGGCAGGCATGAGCATCAGTTGCTTGAGCTGAAGCAATGCAAACTGATGATCGTTGACACGTTGGGTCAGCGTTGCCTGGTCCCTTGCCACTTGGGCTTCAAGGTCGTATTGAGCTCCTATGTTTGAGCTTCCAGCATTCACCAATTTCTCCATGCGCTGAAGCTGATTCCTGGAAATTCCCACTTGCTGCTCAGCCGCTTCGATCAGCTCTTCGGTGAGCAGGACGTTCAGAAAGGCTGAAGAAACCGTGAGGGCAATGGTGTTTTTCTGAGCCTCCAGGTCGTACTCTGACGATCGCAGGTTGGCTTCCTGGGCCAGGCGTGCATTCTGATTCTGAAACCCATTAAACAGGGTGATATCCGAGTTTAAACCAAAAGAATTACTCTGCACCCGGGTGCTCGCAAACTGGTTGGTAAAGGGATCAATTCTCTGCCCCCAGTTATAGTTGTGCGTTCCGAAGGCATTGAGGTTGGGCAACATGTTGCCCTTCACATTCTTCAATTCACTTTCAGTAGCCTGAAGGCCGAGTTCAGCTTGCTGAACCTGAAGATTCTTTTGCCAGGCCTGTTCGATGCATTGCTGCAAGCTCAAAGCTTCCTGAGCCGAGGCACTGATGACGGTGCATAGCACAACGATGGAGGTCAATATTCGCATGTCACAAAAATAGACTGCTACTGAAGCTGGCACTCAATAATGATGCGAGCGGCTTGGATGATTTATGAATGGAGTGTAATTGGTTAAGTTCGCTGTGATTCCTGCTAACAAGACCGGAATCGGCACGCCAATCCACATGTCCTCTCTCGAGAAACAGCAGAACGCAGGAACGTATTTCGAAAACCTGGATGGATTGCGTTTCATCTGCTTTTTACTCGTCTTCCTCTACCACAGCTTTTACACCGAGTATGACCATATCAAGAGTTCTGAGCTCTACGACTTTGTTGCCTCGGGACTGTTTGGCCATGGCAACCTGGGAGTCAACGCATTCTTTGTACTGAGCGGCTTCCTGATCACCTACCTTCTGATCGAAGAAAAGAAGCTGAACGGAAAAATCCATCTGCCACGATTTTGGATGAGGCGCACTTTGCGGATATGGCCGCTCTATTATGCCAGCGTTTTGATTGGCTTTGTGTTGTTTCCAATCGCAAAGAACCTATTGGGTGAGACGCCCAACGAGTTGGCAAACATCACCTATTATGTCACCTTCCTGGGGAATTTCGATAAGATTGCCACAGAACCGGATGCAAGTATTCTGGCCGTGTTATGGAGCATTGCCATTGAGGAGCAGTTTTACCTCATTTGGCCCATCATCCTGGCATTGCTGCCCGTCAGGAAGTATTGGATGGCCTTTGCATCCGTCATCATTGCAAGTCTCATTTTCAGGGCCACCCACCAAAGTATGCGCTTGCATGAATACCATACACTATCGTGCATTGGCGATATGGCAATGGGAGCTTTTGGCGCCTGGCTTATGACCGAGCGCCCCAAAGCCCTGAACATGATCAAAAAGCTCAAGCGATGGCACATTGCCGGGGTCTATGCCGCCTTCATTTCAGTGCTACTCTTTCGTTATGAGCTTTTTTACTGGAATCCACTGATGATCACCTTCGAACGAATTTTTATCGCAGGCATCATTTTACTGATCATTCTTGAGCAATGCTACGCATCCCATTCACTGTTCAAACTTTCCAGGTTCAAGGGCTTGTCCAGGTTGGGAACCATTACGTACGGCCTCTATTGCCTGCACTTCATCGGGATCTTGGTTACACTGAAAATAACGACCCGACTGGGACTCAATCAGGAACTCTGGCAGGTATTGATCCTGGAAACGATCATCGCCCTGGTCCTGAGTATTCTACTTGCCACATTGAGTTACCGCTTTTTTGAAACGCCATTCCTGAGGTTGAAAAAGCGGTTTAGTTTCCGAGCCTAAGAGTTGAACTATTCACCCTCGAGCTTGAGCGATTTGGTAAAATTGATCACCATCAAAAAGATCACGAAGAAGGGAAGCAAGGGAATTTTGAAACGCACCAAAGCACCATAGTTAGGAGTGGTGAGACCAATGGAAAAGCCAAACAGCAACGTATAAAGGAGGCAAAAGATCAGGAACGGGCTGTTTCTCAACCTTCGAAACTTTGCAATGGGCTTGGACAGTAGAATGAGCAGTGAATACACCAGTAAAAAAGTATTCTCCAGTGCTGCAAACAACATGATGGGGCTTCTGATTTCCAGAAGCGTAGGCCCGTAGAGCCCGTAAAAAGAGGCAATCGGAAATTTGGACAGCAAACCAAAGAATGTGGGCTCAATGGTTCCAATGTCGAAGTTGTTTCCCCCGTAGTAATCCTGCTTCAGATCTTCCTGAGTCACGATGGCTTTATCCAGGATTTTATCCACCCCATAGTCTCCCAAAACACCCGATAGCTGAGAATAGATCAAAGCGACTCCAACGATGGAAAAGAGGATGAGGATGGGCAGAATGAACCGTCTGAGCCATACGCTTTGGATTCGCTGAACCTGGGAGAACAATGTCCAAAGCAGTGTTCCTGGTAAGAGCACAATGAAAATGTAGGGCTTAATCAACAAGAGCAATGCCCCGGCAACAGAAGTTAAGACCACCCTGAGCACCGTCACCTTCTTCTTGATGAAGAGCATCAATACGCCATACACGAAGTAACAGGATGCGGAATAGGTGATCGTGTCCTTCGAAATACCACTGCCCCAGAATAAAACACTCGGCACCAGGAGAAATGGAATCGCCACCAACCATGGAGAGCCAACAACAATGGTGCGGACCGCCTTGAAAAGCATCCAGGGCCCGTAGAAAAAGAACACCGAAAAAAGGACGGTGGCAATGAGGTAGCTGTTGAAGGAAAGGAGCAGGAATGGGACGAGCACCTGAGATACCGCATAGCTACTGGGGTCCACAAAGATGTGGACAGCCGGCCTCCCGGTTTCCGTGCTAAAAAGGGCTCTATTCTCAGGACTGTAACCACCAAACCAGACGCGGAACCCCTGCCCGACATCCTCCACCATGAGGTTCACAACCGCGTGAGCTGTTTGATAATAAGCAGTGGTATCACCTCCTCCGTAGTAGAGCAGGTAAACCAAACCGAAAAACAGCCCACCGAGCAGCCTTCCTGAAATTCCCGCGAGGAAGAATTTGCGAAGGTGTGGCTCAACCGCAAACGTGAGGAGTAGCGAGAAAGCAGCTATAAACAGCGCAAAAACGTACTCCCAGATTTCAATGGTGACCTGCATGCAAACAGCTAAGGTAATGGCTTAGCATCAGCCGGAAGAACTTCGAAGCGAGATGAATTAATGCAGGTTGGGGCCAAGCCAGCGCTCCATTTCCTCCTTGCTGTAACCTTTGCGAGCCGCATAGGCCTCTACCTGATCGAGGCCAATCTTGCCCAGCCCGAAATACTTACTCTCTGGATGACCAAAGTACCAGCCACTGACAGAAGCTGCCGGATACATGGCCAAAGATTCCGTAAGGCTCACCCCTGATTTATCAGCCTCCAGAAGCTCGAAGAGTGCGGGTTTCTCTGTATGATCTGGACATCCGGGATAACCAGGCGCAGGGCGTATTCCCCGGTATTTTTCTCCGATCAAAGCTTCATTGTCCAGGTCTTCTGAAGCAGCGTAACCCCAATCATCCAGCCTGACGCGCCTGTGCATCATTTCGGCCAGTGCTTCGGCAAAACGGTCGGCCAACGCCTTGAGAAGGATGGAGTTGTAGTCGTCATGATTGCGTTCGAATTCCTCGACCTTCTCCTCTATTCCCAAGCCGGCAGTGACAACAAAACCGCCCATGTAGTCTTCCACTCCCGAATCAACGGGGGCAATGAAATCTGCCAGAGAAAGATTGGGTACTCCGGGAGCATACTTGGCTTGCTGACGGAGCATATGAAAACGTCCCAGCTCCTCGCTACGACTATTATCCGAGTAAAGTACAATATCGTCTCCGCTGCTGTTGGCCGGCCAGAGGGCAATCGTAGCTCGGGCTCCTAACCATCGTTCATCGATGATTTTTTGAAGCATTGCCTGCGCATCATCAAAAAGCTTCTGAGCTTCGCTACCCACTACCTCATCACTCAAAATCTTTGGATAGCGACCATGCAGCTCCCATGTTCTGAAGAATGGTGTCCAATCAATAAACTCGACTACTTCGCTCAGGTCTATATCCTCAAAGTGTTGAACACCCTGTCGTTTCGGCCTGGTAATATCCTTAGAGTCGAAATGGAGATTCAATCGATTGTTCATGGCCTGCTCATAGCTGAGCATTTGCTTCTTCGATTTTTTCTTGGCGTGATGCTCTCTCACGCGTTCATACTCAGCCTTAGTAGATTCCACGAGGCGTTCCCGATCGCTTGAAAGCAGGCTACCTGCAATGGTTACCGAACGAGAAGCATCAAGCACATGGACCACCGGAGCACGTTCCAATTGCGGCTCTATCTTCACGGCCGTGTGCACTCTTGAGGTAGTCGCACCTCCAATGAGCAGAGGAATATCTATGTCCTGACGCTGCATCTCTTTGGCAACATGGACCATCTCATCCAGTGAAGGGGTGATCAGTCCGCTGAGGCCGATGATGTCTACATCCTCTGCTTGAGCCGTTTCAAGAATCTTCTCGGGCGCGACCATCACTCCCAGATCAACAATCTCGTAATCGTTGCAACTGAGGACCACTCCCACAATGTTCTTCCCAATGTCATGCACGTCACCTTTTACAGTGGCCATCAGGATCTTCCCTTTAGCCGCGCGCTCCCCTGATCGCTTATCAGCTTCCAGGTAGGGTGTGAGGTATGCCACGGCCTTCTTCATTACACGGGCACTTTTCACCACCTGTGGCAAGAACATTTTTCCATCTCCAAACAGGTCGCCCACCACATTCATTCCATCCATCAAAGGTCCTTCAATAACCTCCAACGGACGATCGAACTGTTGACGCGCTGACTCGGTGTCTTCCTCAATCCAGTCCGTGATTCCATGTACCAAAGCATGCTCCAGGCGCTTTTCTACGGTAGTGTCGCGCCAGCTCAGGTCCACTTCCTTTTTCTTGGCCTTGCCCTTTACCGACTCTGACATTTCGAGCAGGCGCTCGGTGGCATCGTCCCTTCTGTCTAACAACACGTCTTCCACGCGCTCCAGAAGGTCTTTCGGAATATCATCGTACACCTCTAGCATGGTCGGGTTCACAATGCCCATGTCCATTCCCGCACGAATGCCGTGGAAAAGGAAAGCCGAGTGCATGGCTTCTCTCACCAGATTGTTACCTCGAAATGAAAAGGAAACATTACTCACCCCTCCGCTCACATGAGCGCCAGGAAGGTTTTCGCGGATCCACTTGGCAGAGCGGAAAAAGTCAAGCGCATTCAAGCGGTGTTCCTCCATGCCAGTGGCTACTGGAAAAATATTCGGATCGAAAATGATGTCCTGAGGTGGGAAATTGACCACATCTACCAAAATGCGGTAGGACCGCTGGCAGATTTCAACTCTTCGCTCGTAAGTATCTGCCTGCCCTTCCTCGTCAAAGGCCATTACAATGACCGCAGCACCATAGCGCTTCACCTTTCGCGCTTGTTCGATGAACTCCTCCTCCCCTGATTTCAGACTGATAGAGTTCACCACACTTTTTCCCTGCACCACTTTCAATCCTGCCTCGATGATCTCCCATTTGGAAGAATCGATCATAATTGGCACGCGAGCGATATCGGGTTCAGCCTGGATGAGGTTCAGGAAACGAGTCATGGCCTCCACTCCATCGATCATACCCTCATCCATGTTGATATCGATGATCTGTGCGCCTCCTTCTACTTGGTCACGGGCAACGCTGAGGGCTTCGTCAAAGCTGTCTTCCTGTATGAGTCGAAGAAACTTCCGCGACCCGGTCACATTGGTTCGCTCTCCGACATTGATGAAATTAGAGTCGGAGCGCACCTCCAGTGGCTCCAAACCGCTCAGCTTGAGATTTGGCAAGCTTTGGTTAAGCGCGTCAAGCTTAGATCTATCCAGAACAAGGTCGTGCATCACAAACAAGTTGAAACCAGGGTTAAGCTACAGCCGTTTCTGGATGAATAGAACGGGGTTCATACTTGCTGGCGAGCTTGGCGATAGCCCGGATATGATCAGGAGTTGTTCCACAACATCCACCAACAATATTGATGATGCCGAGGTCCAGAAACTCCTTGAGCTGATCTGCTACGATTTCGGGTGATTCATCATATTCCCCCATTTCATTTGGCAACCCTGCATTGGGATACACACTCACAAAACAAGAAGCTTTCTCTGACAGCTCCTTGACATACGGGAGCATGTTCTTTGCGCCCAATGCGCAGTTGATGCCAATGCTTAGCATGGGGAAATGTGCGACAGAAACAAGAAAAGCTTCTGTCGTCTGACCGCTCAATGTTCTGCCGCTTGCATCGGTGATGGTACCACTGAGCATGACAGGTAGCTCTTTACCGGTTTCATCCTGAAGCTCAAAGGCAGCCATCAACGCAGCCTTTGCATTCAAGGTGTCAATGACAGTTTCGATCAGAAAAAGGTCAGCGCCACCTTCCTGCAATCCTCTCATTTGTTGCTTGAAGGCTTCCTTCAACTCATCAAAATGGATGGCTCGGAATCCTGGGTCGTTCACATCCGGAGATATGGAAGCAGTCTTGTTGGTCGGTCCTAGTGAGCCTGCTACAAACCTGGGTTTATCGGGGTTCTTTGCTGTGTATTCATCCGCTACGTCCCTGGCGATAGCAGCAGATTGCTTGTTTAGCTCATGCACGAGGTGCTCGGTTCCGTAGTCCTCCTGCGCAATGGTGGTGCTGCTGAAGGTATTGGTCTCAATCAGGTCAGCACCTGCCTCTAGGTATTCAGCATGGATAGCTCTGATGACATCAGGTCGGGTAATCGACAAAAGATCATTGTTCCCTCTCAAGGACTTTGGATGATCCTTCAGCTCCTCGTTGCGAAAGTCGTCCTCGCCCAATCCATACCTCTGTATCATAGTGCCCATGGCACCATCCAGGATGAGAATTCGCTCGGAAAGAAGTGTATGTATGTTTGATTTATTCATTGGGATATTGATCTGCAAGAAAAGCAAAGAGAGACTCCCAATGGCTGGCGTAAGTGTCACTCATCTTGCTCCGGAAATCCGAAGCGGAATTGGCACCACGATAGGACGAAGCATTGCCGGGCTTGTCGGCCGCAATACTCAAGATCAACTACCAGGTTGCCAAGGTTTCAAAGGGCCTTTCCCTCCACCTTTCTTGATAAGCTTAAAGTGAGAATGAACGCGAAGCAAAGTTAAGTGCTTCTTAGCTCTCTGCGCGATTCTGGTTCAATTTTCTGAACAGCAGAATCCCCATGCCAAGTAGCAGAGCATATGGGATGCCCATGAGGTAGAGAATCCCTGCATTCAACCCTTCCGCCAGGTCTTCACTCGACTTCTGGCCTGATTCTACCACTGCACTGCACATGCTACACTGAGCATTAAGGTCGATCGTTACAATCACCCCGATGATCAAAAGGATAACAATCTTCTTCATAGACATCTAGCAAAGATATATCACGAGAGGTTCTAGTAATACGGAGAAATCATGATGTACACCAACACTCCCGTTATGGAGACATAAAGCCACATGGGATAAGTGATCCTTGCCAACTTCTTGTGCTTGTCGAAGCGCTCGCTCAACGCCTTGAAATAGGTAATAAGGACCAGTGGAGCAATCACAATGGCGAGCAGGATATGGGTGATCAAAATGAAGAAATACACGTTGCGAATGAATCCTTCACCACCAAAAGAGGTGCTTGGGTGGGTGGTATGATAGAGGACATAGCTCACCAGGAAGATTGCACTGAGCACAATGCTCGAAGTCATGCACAATCTGTGCAGTTCGATGCGCTTCTGCTTGATCATGGCCAGTCCGGCAATCAAAAGCAGGCTGACCGTTCCATTGATCGTGGCGTTCACCATGGGAAGGAAATCCATCCAGGTGCCTTGCATATCCACTTTTGGTGTCACATAGATGACACCCACGGCTATCGCCAACACCACGCCAATGATGATGACCCAGCGATTGTATTTTCTTTCTAGCTCTTCTTTTCCTTCCATGAGATAAAGGGTTCCTGAATGATCAATTTAATAGCGTCTTCGAGTTTCTTTACTTCCTTGTGAATGCGCGAATCAAAGAAGGAACGAATGCGGAGTTCCCGGTCTAGCAAAACGTAGTGGCGAGAAGGTAGTTCGCTACGTGATTGAAGCGTTTGAGTCTCCACAAAGACATAGTCCAGAAAAGTGTTCAACTCTTTTGGATTGTCCGCAGTCACAAACTTCCACTCTACTCCTTCAGCCAGATGCTTTGAGGCAAAATCAGCCAGTTCTTCTTCCGGTGTATTTGGATTCAGACAAACGCTGAGTACCATCCAGTTTTCCTTCTCCTCAACATCCACCAGGTAATTAGCCAGCGTCACGCCCTTTTTGCGGCAGGCCTCATCGCAAGGCCAATCAATGATATCCAGGACAATGATCTTTCCTGCAAGGTCGTGCAAGGCGAAGTCACCTCCCTTTGCTTCATGAAGCCGAATATTGGGCACGGATTGATAAATCGTGTCCCCCTCAGCAGAGACAGCCGTTTGTCCATAAAATTCCAGTCTGGCGACATTATGCTGAGCCAGGGAAAACAACATGTAAATGATGGATGGAAAGAGGAGGATAACAAGCAGATAGAAGCCCTTGCGCATAGGAGACAATATTGGATATAAAAAAGGCCCTTGTATAACATACAAAGGCCTGGTTTTGTTAGGTAACTCTTTAGCTTATCACACCCAGCCTATAAATGCCTTGAATTCGTGAATGTAGGTCGATTCAAAAAACAGGATGAAAAACAGGTATGCGATAAAAATGAGGTAAGGAACCAGGATGATTCTCCTCAAGGTCTTGCGTTCATCTCCAAGGTGCATGAAGATCATAATGATGTAACCAGCCTTGAGAATGGTCATAAGGATGAAAGCAATCTTAATGCTCATCCAGCCCCAGCCATTGACATCAATGTGTGCTTTACCCCAGATCATTCCCATCCCCACCTCTACAGCTGTTATTACTGAGAGCAGCATGGTAACGAAGAAGATCTTCTTTCGAATCTTGCGCCCTTCTTCTTCGCTGTGATGGGCGTGTAGCGAATATTCTATAATGTCGTCTCTTTCCATGTGTTGCTAGCTTATGACGAATTAAATCAAGTAGAAGAAGGTGAATACGAATACCCAAACGAGATCTACAAAGTGCCAATAGAGGCCTACTTTTTCTACCATCTCGTAGTGACCTCGCTTCTCGTACCATCCCTGAATAGAGCGAATCAACACAACCAGATTAAGGATTACACCACTTAATACGTGGGAACCATGAAATCCGGTAATGAAGAAGAAGAAGTTAGCATAAAGCTGAGGTCCTTCTACAGGATTCTCGGGCGTTGTACCAATTCCGTAAAAGTTTCTTGCAAGCGTAGCATTGTCTTCCCAAGTGCTGAAGATGCCATCAGGGCCACTGATGAACGTGTACCATTCCCATGCTTGAGAGCCAAGAAACACAGCTCCACCTACTACGGTGAACGCCAACCACTTGACCACATTTTTCTTATCCATGCGATGTCCAGCTTCTACAGCCAACACCATTGTTACTGAACTAATGATAAGAATGAAGGTCATGAGAGCCACATACACAAGCGGAGCATGAGCGTGGGTTCCTGGAAGGTGATAAAAGATCTCTTCAGTAATCGGCCATTCATCCACCAGATGGTGACGTTGAAAGCCTAGTGCTGTGAGAAAACCACCGAAGGTCAGCGCATCTGAGATGAGGAAGAACCACATCATCATCTTGCCGTAACTTACACTGAATGGGGAACGACCTCCTCCCCAGAGTACTTGTTTGTCTATGACTTGTGTCGCTTCTCCTGCCATAAGGAATGTAAAGAATCGTTAATTAAGATCGGGGTGCAATGTTAACGAATAAACAGCAAAAAGAGCAGCAAGTAAACCCACAGAACATCCAAAAAATGCCAGTAGATTGCTGCTACTTCAATCCCTGTGTGATTCTCAGCCGAATATCGTCCTCGATATGCCTTTATTGTTGTCACAAGGAGGGCAAGAATTCCACCAAAAAGGTGAGCTAAATGAACTCCGGAAAGGGCATATAAAAATGAACCTGAAGCGTTGCTTTCACGCCCCGCGAAAAAGACTCCGGCATCCACCAAATCACCCCACGCCCAAAACTGTGTAACGCAGAAAAGGAGCCCAGCGATGAGCGTAGCCAACAGGCCCTTCTGTGCCAATGATTGATTCCCCTTCTTGATGGCGCGTTGCGCCAAAAGCATCGTTGCACTGCTGATCAGAATAACTACAGTGCTGGCATAAAACATCTGAGGGAGGTCGAAATACAGCCAGTTTCCTTCTGCTTGTCTTACGATGTACGCACTGGTAAGTCCTGCAAAGAGCATCACAATCCCAACGATGCCAATCCACATCATCGGTTTTGCCGCTTTTCTCTTCGCTTCCTGAATTTCGTTCTGTGTAAATGTCGCTTCCATGTTCAATTAAATTAGGTACAGTAACTGCACAATTGGTAGATAAACAAACGAAGCGAACATGAGTTGAAGGGCGGCCTTATCATTTAATTCACGATAGAGCTTAATAGCATAGACAAGGAACCCTGTACCGGTGAGCGCCACCAATACCATCGGCACGATTGCCATGTCTGTAAAGACTAGCGGGAACAGGCTGATCGGTATTAAGAACAGGGTGTAAATCAGAATATAAAGAGCAGAAACCCTGCTCTTTCCGGTAGCCGAGGGAAGCAACCGGAAGCCAGCTTTTGAATAATCACCTTCCGCCTTCCATGCGATGGCCCAAAAATGAGGGAACTGCCAAATGAACTGGGTGGCAAACAACAGTCCGGGAATGAGTCCAAAATGGTCTGTAGCAGCTACATAACCAAGCATTGGAGGAATAGCTCCTGGAAATGCGCCCACAAATACCGCGATTGGCCCCATGCGCTTCATGGGTGTGTAAACGGCCACGTAGAGAAAAAGAGCCAAAAGCCCTAAGATGCCACTGAGTGGATTGATTCCAAGCCAGAGCACGGACACGCCAAGAATTCCTGTGAGGATGGCAACAGTAGATGCCTCAAAAACATCCATGCGCCCGTCCGGGATAGGTCGATCTGCCGTTCGCTTCATGTAGCGATCGAGGTCTTTTTCAATAATCTGGTTAAATGCATTGGAGGAACCAGTAACGAGGAAACCTCCGAAGACTAACAAGATCAGTTCCCCCCAAACGATTCCGCTGAATCCTGTCGCAAAAATGTATCCTGTAAGTGCACTGAAGACGACCAGCGAGGCCAGGCGCATTTTGGTTAGCTGAGCATAATCAGACACCTTGGCCTTCAACGAATAGGATATGGAAGCACTGCGCACTTTCATGTAACAAGGCTGCAAAGGTATTGTGCAAAAACGAGAAATAGGATCGGGATTCTAATTTTGGCCGGTGAGCGGAATTTACATTCACATTCCCTTTTGCAGAAAGGCTTGCAGCTACTGCGACTTCCACTTTTCAACGGGCTTGAAGAATGTGGATAAGTTAATGGCTGGACTACTGACAGAGATTGAACTTCGGAAGGATGAGTTGCCCGCTGCTCCCACAACCATCTACTTCGGGGGTGGAACACCGTCCCTGGTTCCGCTGGGTGCATTAGAGAACATTTTGCGATCGCTGGAGCAAAAAGTCTCCTTTGAAAAACTGAAGGAGGTGACGTTGGAAGCCAACCCGGAAGACGTAAGTAATGTGCAGCTGTCAGGCTGGAGAAAGATGGGAATCGATCGTTTAAGCATCGGCACTCAATCCTTTTTCGAAGAGGATTTGCGTTTCATGAATCGCGATCACACCCCTGAGCAGGCCGAAGGGGCGGTAAAGCGTGCGCAGGATGCGGGTTACGACAACATCACCATCGACTTGATCTATGGCATTCCAAACCAATCGAAAATTCGCTGGCAGGAGAATGTGGGGAAAGCCCTTTCCCTGGAGACTCAGCATCTGAGCAGCTACTGCCTCACTATTGAGCCCCGAACCGCACTGCACTACGCGTTGGAAACCGATCAATTTGCTGAGAAAGCAGATGATGAAGTAGAGGCAGAATACCTCTACTTACACGAGGCTTTGGAAGCAAATGGCTTTGAACACTATGAGATTTCAAATTTCGCCCGCTCCGGTTTTCGTGCCTTGCACAACGGGAACTACTGGAGCGGGAAACCTTACGTAGGCATTGGTCCATCTGCTCATTCGTTTGACGGTAAGCTCAGGAGAAAGTGGAACGTTCCAAACAATGCGAAATACATGCAGTCTCTTCGGGAACAGCAGTTACAATCAGAGTCTGAAGACCTGACTTTGACCGAGCGCTGTAACGAAATTGTTATGACATCTCTGAGGACAGTGGAAGGCATTGCACTTTCGCAACTGAAGGAACAAGCCGATGCAGATTGGATGAAAAGCTTTTCATACAACGTTTCGAACCTTTCACTAAAAATGCAAGGCTGGCTGCAAAAAGATGACGACCGAATTCTCATGCATCCAAAACAATGGTTAAAATGTGACGCCATATTGCGTAACATCATCGTGTAGTAGCGAGCTCTAAATCCTGAAAACCACCACTATGGATCTACAAAACGGCATTGATATCTCACTGCCTTACACTGCTGACCCAAATGCCACCTCTGCATGGTATGTAAGTCCTGTAAGGATTGAACCGGTGCGCGGAAACGGATTTGTTGGCAGTGTAAAAGAAGGAGGTTCGGTCAATTTCAGAGATGTGACGCTGAATCCTCATGGCAATGGAACGCACACAGAGTGCGTGGGACACATTGCCCCGGAATGCTTCAGCATCAATCAATGTCTGAAGCGCTGGTTTTTCGATGCCCTGTTGGTAACGATCAACCCCGAAATAAGGGATGAAGATCGAGTGATCTCACTGTGGCAACTGCAAAAGGAAGTTGATGATCAGCGCCCGGAAGCATTGATCATTCGGACATTGCCTAACGACCCTTCCAAACTCCATCGAAACTACTCGAATTCCAATCCTGCCTATCTGGATGAAAGCGCTGCACGATGGATCAAAGAAATTGGAGTTGATCACCTGCTGTTGGATTTGCCTTCGGTAGACCGGGAGGTAGATGGTGGTATACTGGCAGCCCATCGGGCCTTCTGGAACTATCCTGAAGATCCAAGAATGGAGGCTACAATTACCGAGTTGGTATACGTACCAAGTTCGGTTTCAGACGGACTGTATCGACTCAACCTGCAAGTCGCCCCACTCGAAAACGATGCTGCCCCTAGTCGGCCAGTGTTATTCCCACACCCTACATAATCACGCAAACCAAACTAGAAGCGAAATAAAATTTTGTATTTTCAAAACATCCCAAATTATATTCTAAGATGCCGCGAGCATTAGATCAAACCGATTATAAGATTCTGAACATCTTACAAGAGCGTGGTCGCATTACCAACATTGACCTCAGCCGTGAGATCAAGCTTTCGCCTGCCCCAACACTCGAACGTGTCAAAAAGCTGGAACGAGAACACTACATTGAAGGCTATCATGCAGACGTGAACCTTAACAAACTAGGGATCACGATTAAAGCTTTCATGCAAGTCACACTTGTTCACCAGAAGGACGTGGAGATTCATCGTTTCATTGAAGAGATCATTAAAATCCCCGAAGTGATAGAGTGCCATCAGGTGACGGGAGACTACGACTATCACATCAAGGTTTATTCACGTGATATTTCAAGCCTGGACAGGCTCATCACCGATCGTATCAGCAAGATTCCACAGGTGGCTCAAATCAAGTCTCATATCATCCTAAATACCGTAAAGCAGTCCAAGGTAGCGCCTTCGCTCTCCAATACCTGAGCAAACGATGAACATCGAGTCTTTCAGAGAGTATTGTCTCCAGAAGCCTGGTGTGACCGAAGAGTTCCCTTTTGACGAGAGCACCCTGGTGTTTAAGGTGATGGGGAAAATGTTCAGCGCCACTGGTATTGACAATTTCGCGAGCGTGAACCTCAAATGCGACCCGGAACGAGCAGTAGAGTTGCGCGAAGAAAACGAGGGTATTTTGCCGGGCTATCACATGAGCAAAAAACACTGGAACACCGTTTTGTGTGATGGGTCCGTCAGCGATGAGCTTATTCTGGAATTGACCGATCACTCCTATGATTTGGTGGTTGCCAAGCTTACCCGCAAGGACAAAGAAGCGTTGAAAAGTCTTTCGTAAAGAGGCGCTCCGAGGCGTGGATGTCGATTTACTTTGCGTGTAACTTCATAAGCCATGAAACACGTTCTGAGGCAGATCGTCAGCTACTTCCTTCGCGGCCTGATTTTTTTGGTTCCCACAGCGGCCACAGTGTACGTGTTTGTGCAATCCTTCATCTACATTGATGGGATTATCCACTATGAAATACCCGTACTGGGGGTAGAGTTTCCGGGGCTGGGTTTGCTCACTTTGCTGGGCATCATTACGATCGTAGGAATGATCGGTAGCACCGTGCTGGCACAACCTTTCATTTATTGGGGCAATCAGTTTTTGGAACGCGCCCCGCTGGTCAAAACGGTTTACACGGCTGTTAAAGACCTAATCTCTGCCTTTGTTGGTCAGGAAAAAAGGTTTGACCGCCCTGTTCTGGTCAAGATGTACGAAAATGCCGAGGTTCAGAAACTCGGGTTCCTGACTCGGGAAGACCTTTCTGACATAGGCCTGGGCAAGGAAAAGGTGGCCGTTTATTTGCCTCACAGCTATGCGTTTTCGGGAAACCTTTTTGTGGTGCCTGCCGCCAACGTAACTCCCATTGATGCCAAACCCGCGGACGTGATGAAATTCATCGTCTCGGGAGGAGTAACCAAACTTGAGGACCTCCATTGAACTCATTCTTAGCGAAGAACAGACACACGCTCAGTTTGCATGGCGTGATTTTTCTGTGGGGTTTCACCGGCATCCTCGGCAGGCTCATTTCCATTTCCTCGTTCAGCATCGTTTGGTGGCGCATGGTGATTGCTCTGGCGGGATTGATTGTGTTCATGATCGCTACCAAGCGTTCGTTCAAGACTTCACTGAAGTACCGGATTCAATACCTGGTGACCGGTGTAGTGACCGCAGGCCACTGGATCCTGTTTTTTGAAGCGTTGAAGGTGTCCAATGTCTCCATTACGCTGACCACCCTCGCTTCCACTTCCCTTTTTGTTGCTCTGCTGGAGCCTCTCTTTTTCAAACGCAGGATCATCCCTTATGAAGTACTCTTTGGAGTGATCACATTGGTGGGTTTAGCCGTCATTTTTCAGTTTGAAACCCAGTATGGGCTGGGAATTCTGCTGGCACTAGGTTCCGCTTTACTGGCGGCTGTGTTTGGCACCGTCAACGGATTATTCGTGAAACAAGACAGTCCAACGCTGATCACTACCATAGAAATGGCGGGAGGAGTTTTGGGAATAACCATCTACTACGCACTCGTGGATGGTTTTGAAAGCTTCGCACTTCCAGAGACCATCGACTGGGTTTACTTGCTCATTCTCGGATTGGTGTGCACCTCCTTCGCGTTTGTAATAAGCATCGATGTGATGAAGGAACTGAGCCCGTTTACCGTTTCCATCAGCATCAACATGGAACCGATCTATGCCATTGTGTTTGCACTTCTGATCTTTCAGGAAGATGAATTTATGAGCCCTGGATTCTACGTAGGAGCAGTCATTGTAATGGGAATGATCTTCCTAAACAGCATGATTAAGAAGCGGCAGAACAGGCGAAAGGCGCCAGAATCTACTTAGTGGACGATCAAGGGCTGCGCTTCTGGTCCGCGCTCCGTTTGAACAACTACCCTGTAAATGCCTGGTGCCAGATCAGGACTCAAATCCACAGATGTGACATTCGTGAGGTCTCGACCTTCATAAACGCTACGTCCACTCGGATCAAGAATCTGGATTCGGTTCACCAAACTCTGACGCGACCAGCGCACGGTAAACAGGCCACTGGAAGGATTGGGAAAAACAGCCCACTCAGACTCAGTACTCTTATCATCCAACCCGAGAGGGAATACATTTACATCCTTGCATGTGAACGAACAGAGCGCACCTCCAGCGAAGTATTTGCGCAGGCATACTTCATACGTTCCGGGAGCGGTGAAAGTGCGTGTTGGTTCTGTAGTAGTGGAGACAAAGCCATCGCTGAATTCCCACTCCAGGCTTTGAAAATCGTTCCGCGTCACAGGCTCAAAGGTGTAGGTGAGTCCCTGTACTTGCTCAAAGAAAAACTGACTGAAACATGTCTCCTCGATTCGCACACGCTGACGGAGAACGTCCACACACGACTCATCGGAGTTTGCGACACGCAATTGAACCTCGTAGTTTCCAATCTGACCGAAATCATAGGTTGGGCTGTCCTCGTCAGACACTCCTATTCCATCTCCAAAACTCCAATCAGTGGTTTCAAAGTCACCCCGCGATTCGTTTTGAAAAAACACCGTGTAGCCCTGCGCATCGACATCGAACAAGGCCTCGCAGGCTTTTTCCTGCACAGTGATGGTATCGCAAAAAACATCGCAGAGCACCGGGCCATCGTATAAGCTCAAGCATACTACATAGGTGCCGGAAGAATCATAAATGTGTTGCGGATCATCATCCGATGAAAAGGTAGAATCTCCGAAATCCCAGCTGAGGGAATCGAAATCTCCCAGCGAGCCACTCGAAAAGTTATAGTCCAATCCTCCCTCGGTCCAGTCAAATGCAGCGCTGCAAGTAACTCCACCGATGTAAACCAGATCACATACATAATCGTAGCAGTCACCATCCGGATCGGCAATGAACTGACACAGCTCATACACTCCATTCTGCTGATAGGTATAGGTATGATCCCCACTCTCGTAGGCGAACTCACCGTCACCGTAATTGTAGCCGATTTCGGTGTAGGCACCGGTCGCTTGATTTTCAATGTCTACCGCTAACACTAACCCCGAGGTATCCCAAGCAAAACCGCCCGTACAAGACTGACTGTGAAGCTGATGCACAAAGAATAAACTGAGGACCAGAAGAACCGAGGAGTGTTTCAACATAAGCGAGGTTTTAGCACTAGCGCACAAGCACGCGCTCTATGGTGACGTTACCACGACCATCCGTTGCCTTAATCACGTACGTCCCTGAAGAACCTTCCCAGCTGATGAGTCGTGCAGAGGATTGAGCATTGAGCTGCTGCATTGATAGCACGCGCCCCGTCAAATCCATGACTTCCACTTGCCAGGGTTCACCATTCATGGAACTCCACTTCACAAAAACCTGGGAAGCATCGGAAGGATTCGGGTAGATCTGTAATCCTTGTTGAGCTCGATCGGAAATCCCGAGCGGATAAACGTCTACTTCCTTGCATTCCTCACCACAGAGAAATTCTCCGTCAAATGTCTTCAGGCATACTTCGTAAGTACCGGGGGCATTGTAGGTGTAGGATGGATTCAGGAAGCTGGTGGAGTTGCCATCTCCAAAGCTCCATTCCACATCTGTGAAACCCGCTGGAGTTGTATTCTGGAATTGAAAAGCGTTGGCAGAATTGAAGGAATAGGTAAAGTCTGTCTCGCAGGTAAACTCCGAAACCGTAACATCCTCACAGTAAAGGTCGAAGCAGCCAGCGAGGATATTGGTAATGGTTAAGCACACATTGTAGGTGCCTGGCGCAGAATAGACATGCGAGGAGGATGCTGAAGGAAAAGAACCATCTCCGAAGCTCCAGAGCTCGTTGGTATAGTTTCCTGTGGATAGGTTCTGGCAGTTGACTTCGAGTTCGTTGGTCGTTGCGATAAAATCGGCAGCGCATCCACCACCGCCTCCACCTCCGCCACCGGAAACAGTGATGTCCTCGCAGTAGAAGTCAAAGCAAGAACCATTTGTGTCAAACACCTCCAAACACACTTCATAGGTTCCGGCTGTTATGTATGTGTAAGCCGGATTGAGCTCATCAGAGAAACCAAAACCGTCCCCAAAATCCCAAAACACCTCGTTAAAAGATCCTGTCGAAAAGTTCGCAAACTGCACATTGAGTCCATTGGACGAAGAAGTAAAATCAGCCATGCAGTTACTGTTCATCACTTCAATCGAATCACACAGGCTGTCGCATACTGAACCATTGAAAAACAAGTAGAAACAAGCCCAATAGGTACCAGGAGCAGCGTAGGTGTGAATCCCAAAGGAATCTGTAGAGGTAGTTCCATCACCAAAATCCCACAGCAACGAATCATACTGACCGGTTGAGTTATTGCTGTAGAAAATGTCAAGGCCGGACGGGAATACGTCAATATCTACCTGACATTGAGCGTTCGCCTTTGGCTGGTAAAAACCAATTAAGCCTAAAATGGTTAGGATGAGTGTCGCTGATCTCATGGCAAAAGATTTAATCGTTTCAGAAACGTTGATCGCTTATGAAGCGTTGGTTGAATCCAATACAAAGAGAATCAAAAAATTAACCCCACTCTACCCACAAAATCATGCGTTGCCCATTTCGAAGGTGTGGCGCAAAAAATACCTTTGAGCCATGGCTCTCAAAACCATCACTGAAAAGACACAGTACGCCAACAGTCTCACGAAGTATAGCCGCTTCCAAACGAGGGAAGTTATGGTTGGCTCCGTAGGCATTGGCGGCAACAATCCCATTCGCGTTCAATCAATGACCACAACCGACACCATGGACACCATGGCGACCGTGGAGCAAAGCATGCGAATGATCGATGCCGGCTGCGAGCTGGTAAGGATTACTGCCCCGAGCAAAAAGGACGCAGAAAACCTCACCAACATTAAAAATGAGTTGGTCAAAAGAGGGTATGACACTCCCCTCGTGGCAGACATACATTTCACTCCTAATGCTGCCGAAATTGCTGCGCAGATTGTCGAAAAGGTAAGGGTGAACCCGGGCAACTACGCGGACAAGAAGAAGTTCGAGCACATAGAATACACCGATACCACCTACCAGGCTGAACTTGCCCGAATCCGTGAGCGATTCAGCCCGCTGGTAGAGCTTTGCAAGACACACGGCACAGCCATGCGCATCGGAACCAACCACGGCTCACTCAGCGACCGGATCCTGAGCCGCTACGGTGATACTCCGCTAGGCATGGTTGAATCTGCCATGGAGTTCCTTCAGATCTGTCGCGACATGGACTACCATCAGATTGTGCTTTCGATGAAAGCCAGCAACACGCGGGTGATGGTTCAGGCGTATCGACTGCTTGTCAATCGCATGATGGGCGAGGGCATGAACTACCCGCTTCACCTTGGAGTTACCGAAGCTGGAGAAGGAGAAGATGGAAGAATAAAGTCAGCCGTTGGAATTGGAACCCTGCTCGAAGACGGCCTCGGTGATACTGTTCGAGTGTCTCTGACCGAAGAACCCGAATTTGAGATCCCTGTGGCCTTTGCACTGGTCAATCGCTACAAAAACAGGGGCGAACACAAGGAGATCCCTGAACTGACCAGCTATCCGCTGAAGCCGTTTGAATACAGCCGAAGACCTTCGAAGCAGGTCGTAAACATGGGCGACCATGAGGTTCCCCGAGTGGTTCAGGACCTATCGGACATGACAGAGATCAAGCCCGCGAATTTTCATGCGCTTGGGTACAATTATTCTGTTCCACTGGATAAATGGAACATTGGTGAGCAGGCTTGCGATTTCGTTTATGTTGGGAACAGTCAACTGAACTTTGAGATTCCGGGAACACTTGGCATCATTCAGGATGTGACCTCATGGAAGGATGAAGAGCGCCACTATCCCTTGTTCTCGTCCAGCGACTACCTGGAGGCCTCAAGCAAATCCGATCAATTGAATTTCGTGAAGGCCGAGCTATCGGAGCTGAGGGATGAATTTATTGATCGACTCAAGGAAGACTCCACAGCAGTATTGGTGCTTAAAACTGACAACCTACATGGAATGCCGGAGCAGCGGGCAGCTTTCATCCGACTGATGGAAACGGAATGTCGAATTCCAGTGATCATTCAGCGAGCGTACAGCGACCTGAAGGAAGATGACTTCCAGTTGTTCAGCGCCACGGACTTTGGCGGTTTGCTCATTGACGGACTTGGAGACGGTATCTGGATCAACGCTAAGAATTGCGGCTCCAGGAAAATGGTCAATTCGCTGTCCTTTGGAATTTTGCAAGCCTCGCGAACGCGCATCTCCAAAACGGAGTACATCTCCTGCCCTTCCTGCGGAAGAACCTTGTTCGACCTTCAGGAAACCACCGCCAAAATTCGGGCTCGAACCAGTCACTTGAAGGGAGTTAAAATTGGCATCATGGGGTGCATTGTAAACGGCCCGGGAGAAATGGCCGATGCCGATTATGGATACGTAGGAACGGGCGTTGGAAAGATTACACTCTACAAGGAAAAGGAAGTAGTGAAGCGGAACGTACCCGAAGAGCAGGCGGTAGATGAACTCATTGCGCTCATTGCCGAACATGGCGATTGGGTAGAAGCAGAAGCGGTAGAAGCTTAGAATTCCTCACCATCACAACCTCATCGTGAAATGATCGGAAACAAACAACACTACATACTTGCCGGAGCTACAGGATTGATTGGAAGCAGCTTGCTCGATATGCTGCTCAACAATGATGAGGTAGGCAAGGTGACCGTATTCACTCGCAGGCCGCTTGAGCGATCGCATGCCAAGCTCTCAGAGAAACAAGTTGATTTCGAAACACTCTCAGAAAAGGATTTTCCCAAGAATGTGGACGCCACGTTCTGCTGTTTAGGAACCACGATGAAAACTGCGGGTAGCAGAGATGCATTTGTCAAGGTCGATTATGAATATGTGGTGAAGCTGGCCGTATTCTCTCAACGCTCCGGTGTGGCTCAATTCCACGTGGTGAGCGCGAAAGGCGCCAATATCGACTCGAAGATCTTTTACAACAAAGTGAAGGGGAGAATGGAGAATGAGCTCCAGAAGCTGGGTAAGATTCGCAGCATCTATGTCTATCAACCTTCCATGCTGCTGGGGAATCGAGCAGAATTCAGGTTTGGTGAAACGGTGGGAAAGATCGCGATGAAGGCCTTTTCATTCGTCATTCCCAAAAGCTACAAGGCCATTCACGATGCCCAGGTAGCATACGCTATGCTCCACCATGCGCTGAACCCGACCAAAGGTGTACACAAAGTGGACAATGCAGAAATGCATCGGCTTGCACCCTGAGTTCACGA
Organism: Flavobacteriales bacterium UBA6057; assembly: GCA_002428995.1. Taxonomy (GTDB): domain Bacteria; phylum Bacteroidota; class Bacteroidia; order Flavobacteriales_G; family Salibacteraceae; genus UBA6057. The sequence continues at coordinate 252,048 of DIYJ01000020.1, forward strand.
AGGCTATTCTGAAGCATTATCCGGCAATCTGCATTTGGTGCACTAACTTGGCCAGATGGAAGAGAAGCCGATCACCATTTCCCTTGGTCCTCAGTTCAGTGGTGCCCTGTCACGCCTCGTGATGCTCGTCACGGTGCTGGTAGTCATTCAAACCATCTATGCCTTTGCCATCGGAGAATATGTATTCGGAATGGTAGCCGCGCTCGTTGGTGTGCTGATTGCACCTCTTTTCCTGGATTATCGTGGGGTGCAGATTGATCTTGCCAACCAACAAATCAGAAAGTATCGTGCTTACCTCGGCCTTCGCTGGGGGCAATGGCTTCCTCTGTCACCCTATGAAAAGTTGATCCTGCACTGGCAGCGCTTACGGTATAAATCAGGTGGCAGTGCCACTGCTTTAATGGGACCACGCGGCAGCACCCGATCTAGTGATGTCTACTGTGTTTCACTCACCGGAAGTGAAGTTGAAACCTTTGAGTTGGCCGATCTGGAATCTCACCGCGCTGCGAAACGATTCATGGCTAAGTACGCTAAACTGCTCCATCTGCCTGCTGAAGACAAGTACCAGAAACGAATGGAAGCGGCTTACAAGAGAAGACAGGAAGTAGAAGCCAGGCGTGGAAGGAAATAAGAAACCCCAACCTGCCACAGGAGTCTCAGCCTGAAAAACACTCAACGCTGGAAGCGAACAGCAAAAAAACCAATTGAAAACGCACTTCTGCTAACTCAAAACACCTTGTGTCAAGCCTTTAGCATCGAACACCGTACATTCACCACATCACCATCAAGAAAACATCATGAAACGCCTTCTATTCGTCTTTTCTCTTTCGACAAGCCTCATACTCATCCTTTCAGCCTGCGGAAAAACAGAGGGTTGTACTGATCGCCTGGCAGACAATTATGATTCAGAGGCGGAAGAAGATGATGGAAGCTGCGTTTACACACCTACCGTTTCGATCACCGAAAAGCCAGCTACCATTGAACCGTCTGGCAACAGCTACAGCGTTGAGGTACAAAACACGAGTGCCCTGAGTCTGCTTACGCTATACTACACCGCCAGCTCCGAAGAATTCATCGGTGGCACCTATGCTGCGGAAACATTCAATAACCCTGACATTAATTCCACCCAAACCATCGAAGTAGACCTCCTGGAATCCAACCTACTCGGTGATCACACGTTCACGGTGGAGATAGCGGATGAAGCCGGCAATGTGGTTTCAGATGAATTTTCCTTTGAACTCGTAGACAACACGGACCCTACCGGATCTCTCGACATCAATCTGAACACGTCAGAGCCCGTCACCCTGTTCATGGAAGGAGGAGTTTCCTTTTTCGGCACCTGGCAGGACAATTACATGCTCATGTCAGCGAGCATCAGCTTTATTGAAGTGGACGAGAGCGGTAACTTCATCGGGTACATTTTTGAGGACTTTGTCAGTGAAGACTACAGCAACGGCTTCGTGAACTCTGATGAAGCTTCAGGCGTCAATCCAAGCACTTTTCCCAACGGAAACCTCGGAACGGCAGCCATCTTGTTAGAAATTACAGATGCGGCAGGTCGAACAAAAACTTCTCAATCCAGGAGTTTTCAGGCTTTATGGTAAGTATGCCAGAGATGCTGATCTGCTCCTGACAATGGTCGGAGAAAACTCAACTGCAATCTCAATGGCAATAAAGACCAGCTGAGTCTTCGCCTGCTGTCGGCTGAAGTCTTGAGGTCAATCACAAAAAACAACGCTCACAAATATTTCCCACCGTCTTACTTTGCAGCGTGTCCGATTTGCTGGAAAGTCCCATTGAATTTTTAAAAGGCGTTGGCCCTGCGCGAGCCGAGTTGCTGCGTTCAGAGTTGGGCATTTACACCTTCAGGGATTTACTCTATTACTTTCCCTTTCGCCACATCGATCGTAGTCAATTCTACTACATCCGCGACATAGATCCTGAAGCTGCCCTGGTTCAGGTAAGGGGTCGCTTCACCCGAATTGACAGTGTTGGAGAAAAGCGCGCCACCCGACTGGTAGGCAGTTTTCAGGATGAAGCCGGTGGACTCATGGAAGTGGTGTGGTTCAGAGGCATTACGTGGATCAAAAAGAGCATCACGCCCGGAACGGCTTATGTCATTTTTGGCAAACCCGGGCTTTACAAGAATCGAGTGCAGATGGTGCATCCGGAGATCGAGCCGCTCGAAAACTTCAGCAAACCGCTCAAAGGCGGGTTGGAAGGTGTGTATGCCACGACTGAAAAGTTGAAAGCCAGGAAAGTGGACAGCCGTGCTATTCGCAAGCTTCAGGAAACCCTTTTACCACAAGTGCTGTCCAAGGTGCAGGAAAACCTTCCCAGGTACCTCAAAAGCCGTCAGCAGCTGCTAGACCGATCAGAAGCTTTGCAGCAAATCCACTTTCCGGAATCGGTGGAGCGACTGAGCCTGGCACAGAAGACGCTAAAGTTTGAAGAGCTCTTCTACATCCAACTGCGGCTCATGCAGGTGAAGGCGACCCGAAACGCCACAATCCGCGGATTGGTTTTCAAAGCCGTGGGAGATCATTTCAACAACTTCTTCAACCATCACCTGCCTTTTGAACTGACCAATGCCCAGAAGCGCGTGATCAAAGAGATTCGCAAGGACATGGGCAGCGGCCAACAGCTCAATCGCTTGCTTCAGGGAGATGTTGGAAGCGGCAAAACGATTGTCGCCTTACTGTGCGCGTTGATTGCCGTGGACAACGGCTTTCAGTCAGCGATCATGGCACCCACCGAAATCCTTGCCCAACAGCACTTTGAGACCATTCAGTCGCTCGTGGAAGACATGCCCATACAGGTGGAGCTTTTGACGGGAAGCTCGAAAGCTGCTTACCGAAGGAGGCTTCACGCAGACCTTGAGAATGGTCAGGTTCACATCCTCATCGGCACACACGCACTGATCGAAGACAAGGTGAAATTCCAAAACCTCGGTTTTGTGGTCATCGATGAGCAACACCGCTTTGGAGTCGCTCAGCGATCAAGGCTTTGGAAAAAAAATGCCACTCCACCACATGTGCTGGTAATGACTGCAACACCCATTCCGCGCACCCTTGCCATGACGGTGTATGGCGACCTCGATGTAAGTGTCATCGATGAACTTCCGCCCGGCAGAAAACCCATCAAAACGGTGCATCGCTTCGACAGTCATCGCTTGCAGGTATTCGGGTTCCTCAAGGAAGAAATCCAGAAAGGACGGCAAGCATACGTGGTTTACCCTTTGATCGAAGAGTCTGAAAAGCTGGATTACAAGGACCTGATGGATGGCTACGAGAGCATCACACGGGCCTTCCCTGCCCCACATTACCAAGTGAGCATCGTACATGGCAAAATGAAGCCGGAAGACAAGGACTTTGAAATGAAGCGATTTGCTGAAAAGCAATGCCAGATCCTCGTGGCCACCACAGTGATTGAAGTCGGAGTAAACGTGCCCAATGCATCAGTAATGATCATTGAGAGTGCCGAGCGCTTTGGGCTTTCACAGCTTCACCAGTTGAGAGGTCGCGTTGGCAGGGGAGCTGAGCAGAGTTATTGCATCCTCATGACGGGAAACAAGCTCAGCAACGAAGGCCGTAAGCGGATGCAAACGATGTGTGAAACCAACGATGGCTTTCGCATTGCAGAAGTGGACCTAAAGCTCCGAGGCCCAGGTGATTTGATGGGAACCCAGCAAAGTGGAGCGCTCAATCTTTCGATCGCTGATATTGTGAAAGACACCGTACTGTTGAAGTCAGCGAGAGAGGAGGCAGAATACATCTTCGAAAACGACCCTCAGTTGCAACACAAAGATCTGGCGCTTGTAAGAATGCATTTGGCCAGCGTAATTCAACGCAATCCCAACTGGTCGCGCATCTCCTAGCGGCCGTTCTCCATGGGTGTGCCGGGACTTTTGCCTGAGGCAAAGATCAGCTTCTGATGACGAAGCCAACCAAAATCCACCTCCTGACTAAGGATCACAACAAACACTCCCAGGAATGGCATGTATGGAGTCTTAACCCGCATCAGCAGTCCGAAGTTGGAAGACGTGAGCCCGACTATGATGCCGAGCAGAACCACAAACAGCAAGCAAAAAATGAGGTCGGGATTCCTCAAATGCTTCGGCAAATTCCTTGAAAAAGAAGGATGCGAAACCGCAAGAAACAGAGCCGCCAGAAAGGTGAGATGCTCCAGGGTCATCAATGCCATAACAGGCTTCCTCACCTCCCACGGAAAGGGACGGACAAGGGCTGTAAACAGCGCCTCTGGCGCACTCAACATGAGTCCGGAAGGGCTGTAGTCATCCAATTCGATCAAATACTTCGAGTCATTCTGCTGACTTTGTCCATACTCGCGCTGAAAGGCTTTTACCCTGACAATGGACTCCTGGTAAGCCCGCTGCTTACTGGCCTCCTCTAAAACGTCCACAAAATTTGCCGCAAGCAAGACGAAAATGAGGCTTACGATAATTCCCAGGACTCCCTTGAATAGCTGATCCTGAACCGTAGCCATGTATCGGAAGTACAGCCAAACGAGCAAGCACATCAGAAAGGTGTAGGCCAGATAAGGCTTGATAGCGCCAATCAACACCAGACTCCCGCTCATCAAAAGGATGCTGACAATGATTTTTCTCCCTTCGCTGAATCGATAGGCAGACCAGAATGTCAGTCCAACAAGCCCAATACACAAAGCATCTTTCAACAGTCCTGAAGTCCAAAGCAAACAAGAGATGGGAAGGAAAATCCACACAAAAAGCGATTGTCTCTGTGTAGGATAAAGCTGTGCAAACGTTTGATAAATGGCCCAAAGTCCAGCGAAAGCGATGGTGGAAAAAGCGATAGAGAGGCAAAGGAAATTGTTGAGACAAAAGAGGTTGATGACCCCAGCGACCTTGGTAAAAAGCCATTCTCCATCGCGAGGGAAATACCTGAAATAAGGTGTGAAGTCCTCAAACTCCGCAGTATGATTACCCGCCTCAAGACTCAGAAGACGGAATGCTGCACCAGGGTCTCGCAACATCGTCTTCCACACCTCCTTGGCACCCTGGTAATACATGATGGTATCTCCTTCACCGTAGTAGAAGAGGTAAACGAGAAAAAACAGAACGCTGCCAAGCATCTTCAAGGCAAACCCCAGCCTCATGTGCTTCCGTTCCAGTGGAGACATCCGCTCACTGATGCGCACAATAATGATGAAAAGCACGATCACGTAAACCACTGCCAGTGGAAGGTCTGTAATCTGAAACTGATACATTGCTTATGCTTTGCTACACTAGGGGGTTGCCCGAATTTCCGCACAAGAGAAACACGGAATATTAAGTTGCGGTTAAAGGTAGCGCGTGTTCGCTTATCGTGAAAAGAGCTGGGCAAAAAGCGGTAACTTCGTGAATAGCACCAAGAAAACTACTTTTAACTACCAAGCCCCCAAGCCCTGATGAATTACTCGATGTTATCTGCAATCGATAACCTGACAGCTGATGTTTGACCTGAAAAGTACCATCCAGTTTGCTCAAAGGAATCGGCTGCTCACGCTTCTGTTGGTTGTGACCAACCTTGCCATTATCAGCTACTTTGTGCCCGGAGCCCTGAAGAAGCACTACAGATCCAATGTGAAGATTGCTTTCAACAAAGTGGATCACAGCTTCGAGAACAACATGGCTGCCGACCACCTCTTCAAGTTTTCGAAAGGTTCACCTCACTCTGAATTTCTGGGTCTTCTACAGTCTGACTCGCTGATGGAGTTTGTGGTCCAGCGGATGCAACTTGCAGACCACTACAACCTTCCGCCAGACATGGAGAATCGCTCCCTTGCTGCACAAAAGCGCCTGAGGAACAGTCTGGATTTTCTCACTCCGAACCCTATCCTCATTGTAAAGCTCACTGATAAGGACAGAGATGTGGCCGAATCAGCTTTGCTGATGCTCGTAGATCAGGTGGACGAAATGAACGGCCAGCGTATTGCCAACAACAATGCGATCACAAAACAGGCTGCGCAGATTCAGATTGACACCATCAATGCTGAGTTGGATGCGCTCACTGCCCAGCTGAACACCCTTTTCGCCAAGCCCAGAACTCCGATTATTACCAGTCAGGCCGAAATGCTGCAAAGCATCTACCGGCAGAAGCTTAACCGAAAGTATGAATTGGAAGACATCGTGCAGCAGGTCTTGATCGATCAGCAGGCGCCTCGCTACCAATCTTACTCGGTCATTAACTCCGGAGTTCAGGAGATTTCAAACAGCCTTTGGGTCGTGCTTGTAATGGCTATGATCGGTTTTCTTGTTTCGCTGATGATTGAGCTTCACATAGCAAGCATCTTCACGCAAATAAGACGAACACTTCGCTCAGAGTCAACCGCTGAACCCAGGTTGGAACCTGTACGTAACGACATAAAGCAATCCAGTGAAGTTCTGATGAACTGAGCATCCCACTACTTTTAACTTCAACAGAAAGCAGAATGAAACACCTCACCACAAAAGCTCTCCTCACCACCGCGCTGTTGGTAGCGACCTCGGCAGTTTTGGCGCAGCAGGTGATTGAAGTGAATGAAGAAGAATCCATTCAACAAGCCATTAACCAAGCCAGCAACGGAGACACCATCAAGGTGGCAAAAGGCACCTATGACGAAAGTCTGCTGGTCAATAAAAGTGTGATTCTCGAAGGTGAAAGCACTTGGGAAACTTTCATCACAGGTGGAGAGAATGGAAATGCTCAAGCCTACAATGAAGGCCGAACGATATTGGTTTATGCCCAGTCGGCAATCATCGATGGATTCACCATCACCCAGTCCAGTTCTGATGTTGATGCCAATCACAATAGCATGGCCATCCTGCTGGAAGCTGCCGGTAGCAGCACCATTCGCAATTGCAGAATCAGCAATCACCTCACCGGCATCTACATTTCGGGTAGTAACAACAATGTGATTGAGGAAAACATCATCGAGCGATGCGGAAACGGGATTCTGTTCGCAGCCCACATGTTCAACTCCAGCAGCAACATGATTGAGAACAATAAGATTCGGGACAACGGTGTCGCTGAAGAATCTGACGATGCAGGGGTGAAGCTGATCACCAACTATGAAGGAAATGCGAACCGCATTGTATCCAATGACATTGAGAACAACACGATTGGGATCAACAACCTGACAACAAACTCGATTGACGCCCGTGGCAACTGGTGGGGTGAGCCTACAGGACCTATCAACGAGGCTAATCCAAGTGGAAATGGAAACTCGGTCAGCGGCTTTGTCATTTTCCAGGGCTGGTTTGATGTGCCTGTCACTCCACTGTCGGTAGAAGAACCTAAAGTGATTCAGCTTTCTGAAGCTAAGATCTACCCCAACCCAGCGAGCACTCAAGCCACCATCAGCTTTGAATTGCAGTCCAGCGCAATGGTAGGAGTGCGAGTCATCAATCTGCGCGGGGAAGAAGTTTACCTGCAGTCTCCTACCGATACCCCATCTGGATTGCAAGAGATTGTGTTGAAAACGGACGAGATGAGTGCAGGCATCTACCTGGTCAACCTCTTGGTAAACGGTACAAGCAGCTTTGCCCGATTGGTGGTTGAATAATCCTCAACGACTTTCAGAGGCTCATGAAAAAGCCTTGTGACTGAAACGCATCGGTTGCAAGGCTTTTTTTCTGCCTCATTTTTTTGAGCTACAATAAACAAGCGGAAAGAGAGTATTGCATTACTTTGCATAACAAAGTACCGTGTAATGCTTAAGCGATTTTTCATTCTTTGCTCCGGAGCCGACCAGGATTTGCTGGCGCTCAGCACACCATCGTCACAAGTCAATCAGGCGAGCATTGGAGCGGCTGTTTTTTTCACAGCCATCATGGCTTTCCTGGCCTCATCCTACGCACTCTACACCGTCTTTGACCATCTGCTTCTGGCGCTCGGGTGTGGTGTGCTCTGGGCCTTGCTCATCTTCAACCTCGACCGCTTCATTGTCTCCACCATGCGTAAATCGGCCGGACAGCGACAATTATGGCTTCAGGCTTTACCCAGGCTCGCGATGGCTTTGCTGATTGCCATCGTAATCTCAAAACCGCTGGAGCTGAGGCTTTTCGAAAAAGAAATTGATCAAGCCTTGCTGACCAAGAAGCATCAGCTTACGCTCCAGAACCAGGATCAGGTGGCAGCGCAGTTCGAATCTGAAATCAAACGCCTGACCCAAGCCAATGATGAGTTGCACGAAGCGCTTCAGAAAAAAGAGGTCGAAGTCAATGAACTGTATCAAGCCTTCATCTCTGAAGCTGAGGGCACAGGAGGCAGCATGAAGTTGGGAAAAGGGCCTGTTTATGCCGAAAAAAGAGCAAAGCATGACGCTGCACAGCAGGAGTTGATCGCGCTGAGAACAGAGAGCAGAAAAAAGATGACTGCGAACAGTCACCAGCTCGAAGAGCTATATAAGGCCAAAGACAAGGCGGTAGAGGAAACACAGCCGATTGTCGATGGATTTGATGGGCTACTGGCCCGCTTGGAGGCGCTTCAAACGTTGGCTTGGTGGCCACGAACCTTCATCTTTTTGTTGTTTGTATTTGTAGAGTCAGCCCCCGTTTTGGTGAAGTTGCTCTCACCCGAAAGCCCTTATGATGTTCAGCTTGAGAACATGAACCACGCACAGATATCGCAGTTGAAACGACAGCTTCAGGAGCGAAAGGCAGCACAACAAATGGAAGACACTCTGCGAACACAAGCCAAAATCCGACTCTCAGAAGAGGAGGATTTAATACAAGAACAAGAGCGACAACTCAGGGAACTTCTCAAACAACGGAGCCAGGGATTCGCCTGATTCCGGCACCATGAGCCCTTCATAAAAAGCTCATAGCCCTTTAGTTTTCCAAATGTCATTGCGATGAGTGACCGCGGTCATTTCAGTCTAGGCGCAGGCCTTTGACTTTTGACGCCTTGATTCATCATCATTGACATGCCGAGACCAACGAACAAAGAAGAATTGCTCGATCTGGGATGGAAGAACTTCCAGAAGCTGAACGACTATATCGACTCACTGTCCACACCCGAACAAGAGCAAGAGTTCCCAAAAGGAACACTCAACCGAAACATTCGCGATGTTCTCGCCCATTTGCACGAGTGGCACCTGATGATGATGGAATGGTATTCCGTTGGAATGGCAGGTAAAAAGCCCGATATGCCCGCCAAGGGCTTCAACTGGAGAACGTGCCCCCAGCTGAACGAGCAGATTCAAGAGCAATACAGCACCATGGAACTGGAAGAAGCCCGTGAGTTGCTTGCAGCCTCCTTTCATCAAGTCCGTGAGTTGATCATGAAACACAACAACGAAGAGCTGTTTGAAAAGAAGCAATACAAGTGGACAGGATCTACATCCATGGGATACTATTTTGCCTCTGCCACATCCAGTCGTTACGATTCAGCGCTCAAGTTGATCAGGCGTTGCAGAAGGAATCTGAAACAAGGTGCAGTGATGGCAGCCACAACACTATAGCGTTCTTGGTGTTGTTCTTATGTGCTTCACTACACGAAATACGAGTCGAACCCTGAGTGGAAGTGGGTAACCTTCATCCATGGAGCTGGAGGAAGTAGTTCCATTTGGTTCAGACAGTTGCGCGCTTTTCGCAAGAATTACAACGTTCTTCTGATCGATCTAAGAGGACATGGCAAGTCCAAGCAGCCTATCTACGAGAAGCTCAAGCGCTACACCTTCGATGTTATTGGCGATGAGGTCATTGAAGTGCTGGATCATCTCAAAATCCGGCAAAGCCATTTCGTGGGAATATCCTTAGGCACTGTGATCATTCGCGACTTAGCGGAACGGTATCCCCACAGAGTGTCTAGCATGATCATGGGTGGTGCCATTGTTCGGCTAAATCTGCGCAGCCAATTTCTGATGCGCATGGGAGTGCTTCTCAAATCTGTTGTACCCTACCTTATCCTCTATCGCTTTTTCGCCTTCATTATCATGCCCCGTAAGACCCATCGGGAATCCCGAAACTTGTTCATTCAGGAAGCGAAGAAGCTCTACCAGAAGGAGTTCAAGCGCTGGTTCACACTCGCATCCGAGGTCAACCCGCTGCTCGCGTTCTTCCGCTCGAAGGATATCGGAATTCCAACCATCTACATTATGGGTTCCGAAGACCACATGTTTTTGCCCGCCATCACAAAACTTGTTCCTGAACACAAATACTCGGAGCTCGCAGTGATCGAGAACTGTGGTCATGTGGTGAATGTGGATGAGCCCGATCAATTCAACAGCCTCTCCCTGCAATTCCTCGGCAGACAAAGCTCCTGAGCAATTCCGCAACAGACTGTTTTTCGTCCTCTCCAACAGAAAGGAATGGCAGTTTCAACCGTCTATTCCGTTCCAGACATGGCAACGCAAATCAGGCGACTCAACAAGGCGGACGCGGCAACTGCGCGAGTTCTCGCTCAACTCTTCGAAGAAGTATTTGAAGAATCTCAGGGTGACCCCAACTCAACGCAGTCATTAGCAGAATGGCTTGAAAAACCGGAATTCATTGCTTTAACCGCTGAAGAGAGCGGTGCGGTTGTAGGAGGATTGAGCGCCTATGTGCTTCCACTGCTGGCAAGCTCCACTTCTGAAGTGTTTGTCTACAACATTGCTGTAAGATCCAGTCATCAACGAAAAGGCATCGGTCGCATGCTATGGCAGAGGCTCATGGATCTGTGCCTGGATATGGGAATCAAAACAATCTTTGTGCCTGCTCATGAAGAGGACGAACACGCCCTGGAGTTCTACCGAAATCTGGGTGGAGAAGAAGAGCGCGTGAGACAGTTCAACTTCAAGGTTCGCTCAACCAAAGAACAGACTTGAAACTCCTGTCAAAAGCAACACAGCGACAGAGATGAGTCGTTCACGGGTGGCGAGATTCACAGCCTCTACCCTATTGTGCACCTGAAGCTTCTGGTAGATATTCTCGATGTGCTTTCGAACCGTTTTGGGACTGATAAAAAGTTGCTCCGCTATTTGATTGTTGGTCAATCCTTCGGAGGTCTTCTGAAGAATTTCCAGCTCGCGTTTGGTCAGGCTATACTCTTCTGCATTCTTCGTTTGCTGAGCGTGCTTTCCTCGCAGTAGCTGCAATGCTTTGGTCGCAATCACAGGCGACATCGGTGCGCCTCCTTCCATGCATTCCTCCATGGCCTCCAGCAGGCGCATTGGTTTCTCATCTTTCAGCAAATATCCCGAAGCACCCGCCAGTATGGATTTAAAGATCTTATCGTCTTCGTCAAATACCGTCAGCATCATCACCTTCACCCCAGGATATTGTTCGCGAACCTGCTTCGTGGCCTCAATGCCGTTCATCCCCGGCATGTTGATGTCCATGAGGATGAGATCAGGTTGTTGAGTCTCCAGATGCTTCAGCACTTCCAGCCCATTGGCGCCCACAAAAAGCACCTCTACCTCTTCGAAAAGCTCCAGGTTCTTCAGGATGGACTTTCGGAGGTTGGCGTTGTCTTCTGCGATTCCAAGGGTAATGGGCATGCTGTTCAAATTTAATCCGAAAGTATCAGCCACGGCTTTCGACCCCAATACGACAAACTACCTACTCTTCAGACTCTTATGATTTCAGCTTTACCATGCTCGCCAAACAACGGCCTGAAAGACACGAAAAATGAAGCTCAACATGTAACGAATCTATGTTCATTTGCCTCGAAAACGAACGCGAAATGAACGACCTTGATATTGCCCGAAAAGCTACGCTGAAGCCCATCCAGGAGATTGCCGGAAAGCTCGGTATTGAGAGCGCAGCCATCGAACCCTACGGTCACCACAAGGCCAAACTTCCACTGGACCTGCAAACCAATGAAAAGGAAGGAAAGCTCATCTTGGTGTCGGCCATTTCACCTACCCCGGCCGGAGAGGGAAAAACAACAGTTTCTATCGGTTTGACCGAAGGCATGAATAGGCTTGGGAAAGGCACTACCGTGGTGCTTCGAGAACCTTCAGTGGGGCCCGTTTTCGGGATCAAAGGCGGAGCTACAGGCGGTGGTTACAGTCAGGTGTTGCCCATGGAAGACATCAACCTCCATTTCACGGGTGATTTTGCGGCCATTGAAAAAGCACACAACCTGCTGGCGGCACTCATCGACAACAACTTGCAATCGCGCACCCGAAGCTTAAACATTGATGCCCGAACCGTTGCATGGAAACGGGTGATGGATATGAATGACCGGGCGCTCCGAAACATCGTGGTTGGACTCGGAGGAACTACTTCAGGAATCCCAAGAGAATCAGGATTTGACATTACTGCTGCTTCAGAGATCATGGCCATTCTCTGCCTGGCTTCCGATCTCCAGGACCTGAAAAAGCGCATCGGCAACATTTTCGTGGGTTATACCTTCGATCGGAAACCGGTGTATGCCCGCGACCTTCACGCAGAGGGTGCCATGACTGCGCTGCTCAAAGACGCGATCAAACCGAATCTCGTTCAAACGCTGGAAGGCAATCCGGCCATCATTCACGGTGGGCCGTTTGCAAACATTGCCCAGGGAACAAACACCATCATCGCCACGCGCATGGCTTTGTCCAGAAGTGAGTATGTGGTAACAGAGGCAGGCTTCGGTTTTGACCTGGGAGGAGAAAAGTTTCTGGACATTAAGTGTCGGGCAGCGGGAATGGCTCCAAGTGCTGTGGTGCTCGTGGCAACAATTCGTGCTTTGAAGTACCATGGCGGCCAATCGCTGAAGGCCCTGAACGAACCTAACGTAGAAGCGCTCCAAGCTGGGTTGGTGAACCTTGAAAAGCACGTGGCAAACGTTCATCAGTTTGGACTGCCTGCCGTGGTGGCGATCAACCAATTCACTTCTGATTCAAAGGAAGAGATCGAAGCTTTAGAGGCTTTCTGCGCATCGCTCGGTGTGAAAGCATACGTTGCCAACGTTTGGGGCAAAGGAGGAGAAGGAGCGCTCGGCTTGGCTCAGGGAGTGATCGACCTCTCTGAAGAGGATGGCAAGTTCAAACCGCTTTACAAGCTCGAGGAGAGTGTTAAAGAAAAAATAGCCAAGGTGGCCCAAAACATCTACGGAGCTTCAGAGGTGGAATACTCCGCTGCTGCACGTAAAGACCTGAAAACCATCGCTGACCTTGGCCTGGAGCAACTGCCCGTCTGCATCGCCAAAACACAGAAATCGCTGTCTGACAATCCCAAACTCCTCGGACGGCCATCGGGTTTCACCCTTCACGTGCGATCCATTGAAATTGCTGCCGGAGCAGGTTTTTTGATTCCCATCACCGGTGAAATGATGCGCATGCCAGGACTTCCTGCAACGCCTGCTTCAGAGCAGATCGATGTGGATGCCGATGGAAACATCCAGGGCCTATTCTGACAACTGGCGCACCCTCAGGTGAATTTTAGTCCCCGCATTCGGTGCTGATTGCCAGTCTATCTCCGCGCCCATTTGGCGTGCGCGCTCGTTCATGTTGTCCAGCCCGTAATGTCCTTCTTTTCTGGCCTGAGGGTCAAAGCCTACACCATCATCGATGATCCACAATTCAAAGCCGCTTGCAGATGCGATGAATTCAACCGTGACGTTTTTGGCTGCAGCATGCTTGACCGTATTGTGAATGGCTTCCTGGCAAATGCGGAACAGATGTAATGCTGCACCCGGAGGAAGCAGGTGTTGACGGTCGCCTGAGATATTGATTTTCCATGCCGGTCCATTGGCTACATCGAGGTGCTTGCGACAGTATTCTTCAAGCTTCAGGCGAAACTCCTCAATGGAAACTTCGCTTTTGTTGATTACCCAAATCGCCTCTCTAAGTTGCTGCATGGTACCTCGCGCAAACTCGCCTAACTCGTTGATTTCATCCGAAGCCTTTTGTACACCCGCCCTTGATGTTTGATAGGAAAGATTGTCCAGAGAACTGATCATGTAGGTGATCTGGCTGCCAACGTTGTCGTGCAGATCTCTGGAGATTCGCTCACGTTCCAGCTGAATGCGTTCTCGTGTTTCGAGTTCCTGCAATTGCTTGCGATACCGCCTGCGCGCCACGAAGCGGGCCACGCCAGCCACGGCCACAAAAAGCGTCAACAACGCTACCAACCGAAACCACCACGTTTCATAAAACGGTGGCAAAACCACAATGGGAATCTCCAATGGTTTTGCCGCCAACGAACCGTCCGGATACGTTGCCTTTGTTCGAAACGTATAATCTCCCGGTGGCAAACTGGAATAGCTCGCCAGTCTCTGATCTGTAGCCACCTCCACCCACTCCTGATCAAAGCCTGACATTTGATAGAAGTATCGAATGTCGCTGGCGTTTGCAAAATTCAACGCACTGAAGCGCAGCGAAAGCACTCGTTCGGCTGGAGATAACCTGAGCGAGCGAATCTCCTCCAATGGCTGATCGCGAAACGTGGCCTTGGAGCTTCGATAATCTTCATAATTCACGCGTAAATCAGTCAATGCAATCTGCGGAAGGTGGAAGCTGCGTTGGCCATGAATCGAGTCAGGATGAAAAAAGAGCAGACCATCCACCGTACCGAAATACATCCAACCATCCTCGTCCTGGAAGGAGCTGTGCATCGTAAACTCCTGATTTCGCAGGCCTGAAGAGGCATCTATATTGAGAATGCTTGCCTCCTTCAGATTGTACAGCGAAAGGCCCTGGTTTGTGGCAATCCACAATCGATCGCGATGATCCTTGGCTACTTCTTCGATGACATGACCCGAAAGACCGGTGCTTTCGTCCAGCGTGCGCAACACATTCATGTTTGCATCCACCTCGGCTAAACCACGGTCATACATTCCAACATAGAGCTTATCGCCCAATGGAATCGCACTGCTGCAAATGCTAAAGGGCAACGTACTCCGATCACCGGGAATTGATTCTACCACTGAACTGACGGATGGGCCTGGCCCGCTGATCGAAAACCGATGAACGCCCTGCGAATGACAAACGATCACCTCATCGCCAAGAGCTGCGACCGACATACAGTAACTGGATGTCCCCCATTCGCGGTCTTTCCTTTCAAAGGCATCTGCATCAGATGCTTTGTAAAAGAGTCCGGCATACGTTGCTGCCCAAATCCCGCCTTGCGCATCCTCCGCCACAGAAACAATGTCTTCCAAAAGTCCGGCCCATTCCTCCCGCGTCTCAGTTCGTGGATCATACGTCACCAAGCCATCTCTGCTGGTGGCCATCCACATCCGGCCATCGCGGCCTTCCAATACATCTCTCACTGGCCCCAGGTCACGCAGTTTTTCTGGGGTCTGGCCTTCTGGCAATCTTGAATCGATGGGATTAAAGGCTGGAAAAGTCACCACACCTCCGGCTGTGCCGACCCAGAGATCACCATTACGCCTTTTGAAGGCGCACCAAACCAGTGCATCAGGCAGTTCGTTCGCCTCCTTTCGATGAACCAGGTAGCGCAGGTTCTGCCAGTTGGGGTCATGAATGTTCAACCCACGATTGGCGTTGCCTACCCAGATTCGCCCTTCCCGATCCTTGAATATGCCATGCACAAAATGGTAGTTGAGGGAATAAGGATCGTCCGGATTCTGAGCGTAGTGTTCTTTGACGCTGTCGGGATAAGCCTCATTCATTAGAAAGAGTCCCACATCCGTTCCCAGCCAGAGCGTTCCATCAATCAAGGCGAGCGAGTTGGTGTAAGCGATGGTATCGCAGCCAGGAAACCGATGCAGCTCCAGTTCTTGTGATTCGGGATCAAACGAGAAGAGTCCTCCTGACAGCACCCACCACTTATCCCTGCCTTGTAGAATCTCGTAATTCGAAAGCTTGATGCCTTCCCATCGCCCGGATAAGGGAATCGGATGCCTGCCCTGTTCGTTGTTCCAATACAGTGAGTCGGACGACAACTCGAGGAAATTCGAACCCTCTGAAAAACCGAGTGCAACGATGTGACGGGAAGAAAAGCTGCTGTGCAAGGGTTCTGTATGGAACTCATTCACCCACTTCCACTCGGATAGCTTTGAGAGCGATCGGACCCGGCTTCGCACCAACGCATACACACTATCACCAACAGGATAAATATTGCGCACCGTTTGGTGCAGGGCATCGGCCTGGTGATAGAACTTGATGAATCCGTTTTTTTCGCGGTCGTAGTAATTCAAGCCATTTCGAGTCCCCACCCAGAGATCACCTTCATGATCAATGCTGAGCGCGGTGATGAAGTTATCGGACAGTGAAGTGGAGTCTTCAGGATTGCTGCGAAACACTTTCATTTCGTAGCCATCGTAGCGGACAAGTCCGTCCTGAGTTCCAATCCAAAGAAAACCTGCCGAGTCTTGAGCAAAGCACTCCACCGAATTCTGAGGAAGCCCATCCGCTGTGGTAAGGTGCAAGAATCTTCTGCCTTGCGCATAGCTCTGGAAGCTTCCGAGCACTGCGAAAAGGAGAAAAATAATGCGGACTATTGTGTGGCGGGCAAACAAGAGCGAAACTGTAGGATCATTACAAAAATCACAAAATCAAACGCATGGAAGGCATTATCATTCGTCCAGGGGAAAAACAAGATATTCCGGATTTGCTGAGGTTGATCCAGGAATTAGCGGAGTATGAAAAAGAACCCGATGCGGTGATTGTGACTGAAGCCATTCTCACAGAAGACGCGTTCGGTACCAACCCGGCATTTGAGTTTTTTGTGGCTGAGCTTGACGGAAGGGTTCAAGGCATTGCACTCTATTGCTATCCCTACTCCACCTGGAAAGGTCGCTACCTCTACCTGGAAGATTTAGTGGTGAGCCAGGCGGCTCGAGGCAAAGGCATCGGTTCTATGTTGTTTGAAGCTGTGGTGGAAAAGGCAAAAACCACTGGAGTGAAGCGAATGGGCTGGCAGGTGCTGGACTGGAACGAACCTGCGATCAAATTCTACGAGAAGTACGGAGCTGACCTGAGCAGCGAATGGCTGAACGGGCGTTTGTATTTCGAGTAGCGGGGAAAAGATGATCAGATAATTAGAAAATCAGTTGATTAGATGATGTGCACCGAAGCGTCATTATCTAATGATCTAATCAACTGATTTTCTGATCATTCATTTAAGTAACCATTTGGTTAGTCACTATTTAGTTAGTCACTAAATACTTACCTTTGATCGTATGTCGAAGGAAGTTTCTCCGTTTGGCTTTGGCCAGGTAGCCAGTGGACAGTCGTTTGTGAATCGTGAAAGGGAATTGGACAAGCTAGCGCTTAATTTCCGAAGCAACTTACACACTGTTCTGCTATCACCGAGGCGTTGGGGAAAGACATCCCTGGTGATGCGGGCAGCACAGCAGTTTGAAAGGGAACACTCCAGACACCGGGTTTGTCATATCGACTTGTACAATGTGTATTCTGAAGACGAGTTCTATCGATTACTCTCCAAAGCCTTATTGAAGGCAACTTCCACTAAAATGGAAGGTTGGATCAAAAACGCTACCTCCTTCCTCGGCAAGCTGAAACCGGTGATTAAGGTTGGAGACTCCATGCAGGAGTTTGAACTTGGTTTTGACGTAGAGCTTAAAGAAGACGACTATCAGGAAATACTCGACCTTCCCGAAAGAATAGCCAAGGATCAAGGTCTGAAAATCGTCATTGCCCTTGATGAGTTTCAGAACTGCACCCGATTCAACAATGCCCTTCTATTTCAGCAACGATTGCGTGCACATTGGCAACATCACAAGCACGTGAGCTATTGCCTCTACGGAAGTCACCGCAGCATGCTCATGGAGCTTTTCGAAAAACAATCGATGCCTTTCTTCAAGTTTGGTGAGGTGATCTATCTTCAGAAAATTGCCCCTGAACACTGGGAGAGATATGTCCCCGCGCGCTTCAAAAAAACCGGAAAGACCATCAGCGTGGAGTTAGTTCGAAAACTACTCGACACTGCGAACAACCATCCTTACTACGTTCAGTACATGAGCCATCTGCTATGGACTAAAGTACCCGGAGGCAGCGAAGCCACCGAAGAGCAACTGACTGACGCCATGACTGAACTCTTCCAGCATCAACGTCCTCTTTACCTTCATCTCATGGATGGTTTGAGCCCTAAGCAGGTAAATTTCCTTCGTGCCCTCATGAAAGGTGAAGAAGAACTGAGCTCCCAAAAGGTGTTGAGAAAATACGAGCTTGGCTCTTCCGCAAACGTGGTAAAGATTAAAGAAGCACTGGAGCGAAAAGAGATCATCGACACTGCCATGGGTGAATTAATGCTCGTTGATCCGCTTTTTGGAACATGGCTCAAAACTGACTTTTTCAAACCCTAACGCATGATCGTATTCAAATTCGGTGGGGCTTCTGTGAAAGATGCAGAAGCGGTTCAGAACCTCAGGCAAATCCTTGAAACAAAAAAGGATCAGGAACTGCTTATTGTGACAAGCGCCATGGATAAAACCACCAACTGGTTGGAGAAAGTGGTCAATGAGTTCATGGGTAAGGGAGATTGGAAACCCTCCCTGGAAAGAGTATTTGAATTTCATCTCAGCCATTTAAGTGCATTGATGGAAGAAAACAGCGGATCAGCGCATGATACGCTGGAGAAGATCAAGCACTATGCTTTCACATTCCTGGAGCAGGACGAGGGTTCGGATTATGACTTTGTCTACGATCAAATCGTGTCGCTGGGTGAGATCCTCTCTACCAAAATTATTGCGAGCTACCTTGAAAAAGAGGGACTTCCCATTGAATGGACGGACGCCAGAAAACTGGTTCACACCAACAACAACTACCGCGATGCCCGGGTGAACTGGGATGAGACGGAAAAGCGAATTCAAGATTTCTGGAAGCAGAAAAAAAAGCGCATGGTGCTCACTCAGGGATTCATTGGCGGTGGCGACCACAAGCGAATGACGACATTGGGACGAGAGGGATCAGACTTTTCTGCGGCCATTTTTGCCTTCTGCCTTGACGCAGAATCGGTAACGATCTGGAAAGATGTACCGGGCATGCTTAACGCAGATCCTAAGCACTTTTCAAATACATCACTGCTGGAAAACATCTCCTACCGGGAGGCGATTGAATTGAGCTACTTCGGTGCATCAGTGATCCATCCAAAAACGATCAAACCGCTGGAAAACAAGCAGATTCCGCTTTACGTCAAGAGCTTTATCACGCCATCGGAACCTGGATCACTGATCAATCATAACACCTCGGAAGACAGTAAAATCCCGAGCTACATTTTCAAAACGGATCAGGTACTCGTGTCCATTTCTACAAGGGACTTTTCCTTCATTGTAGAAGAACACATCAGCGACTTGTTCAGTCGCTTTGCCAAACACCGGCTGAATATCCAAACGATGCAAAACTCGGCCATCAGTTTTTCGGTGAGTGTCTCCAACGACAAACCAAGGATTCAGGCTTTGATCAATGATCTTAAAGAGGACTATCAGGTGCTCTACAACGATGGCTTGGAGCTTATGACCATTCGCCATTTCAACGAAGGCGTAGTGGATGAACTGGTAAAGGGTAAGGAGATACTGCTCGAACAGAAAACACGTCACACCATGCGCCTGCTCATGCGGGACGGAAACGCTCAATGATCTTATGGGCCAAGATGCTGCTGAGCTTTTGGTACGACTGTTTTGTCAATCCAGCTGTGTGTGGAGTGAGGATCACCTGTGGATGTCTGGCCAGTCGTTCAGCACTTGACGGAAGGTCACCCAATGCAGGCATTTTCAGGTTTTCGGTTTCGAATTCAAGGACATCGAGGCAAGCTCCCATCATCCGGCCATCATCCAGTGCGTCCAACACATCAGCTGTGTTCACAATCTTCCCCCTTGAAGTATTGATGAGGTAGAACGGTTTCCTGAAGCGATCGATCCAGGCTTTGCTCACCAGCATACGCGTCTCAGCGTTCATTGGTAGATGAAGGCTAACCACATCCGCTTGATCATAGACTTCTTCCATGCTTGCTTCCCGTACCCAGGTATTGCCATAACCTTCTTTGTACTTGTCAAAAGCGAGGCGTTCAATGTCAAAACCAGAGATCACCTTCCCGAAAGCGGAACCGGTGTTTCCATAGCCGATGATTGCCACGGTCTTTCCTTCCAATTCTTCGCCTTCGTTTTTCTTTCGCAGCCATTCTCCCTTTCTCACTTCGCGGTCGGCAATGGGCAGATGATTGAAGAGTGCCAGCAGCATTCCCAGCGCTTGCTCTGCTACTGCCTGTCTGTTTCCTTCTGGCGAACTGAGAACTTCGATTCCACGGGCCTTGGCGGCTTCCCGATCGATGTGTTCCAACCCTGCACCCACACGGCCGATGAACCTGAGATTAGGCGCCTTGTCCATCATCTCGGCATCTACACGAAACCGACTTCTGAGCACCAGACCTTCAGCGGTTTCCAGCTCTGTTGAAATTTTCGCATCGTCAGCTTTGGAAAGGTTGTGGCACTCAAATCCAGACTTATCGAGAAGCTCTTCCAGGATAGGGTGTATGGTATCAACGATCAGGACCTTCATTCTTCCTCCTTCACAGCCACCACCTTCACCTCTGCCCTGCGGTTCTTTTGATGAGCGGCTTCTACTTCAATGGCTGTAGGAAGCGATTCAATCACTGCCTCACTGATGATGGGTTCTGAATATCCTCGATTGAGTGCAGAAACCCGTTCAGAGGAAACTCCCTGCCCGAGCAGATAGTTGCGAATTGTGTCCGCACGCTGTTGGCCCAGTAAGGTGTCCTCATTTATGGCCGTATGACCAACAATTTCAATGATCAGCTCAGAATTCTTTTCCATAATCTGCCACAAGGCGCGCAGAATTCGCTCATCCTGGATGGTGTCGGTGTACTGGTTTTTGTCGTTGTATCCTCGGTTGGCATCTGCAAACTGAATGCTGTTGGGCGCAAAAGAGAAGTGAGGCAATCTGCGGCCTTGCGCTACGGCTGTGAGCAGGAAAAGGCTAAGCAGTAAAGTCAGAACAGCCCTCATAAACTGATGTAAAAAAGGTGTCCTATGAGGAAGTAAATGAACAGACCAAGCACGTCATTTACCGTTGTAATAAACGGGCCTGTCGCGAGTGCGGGATCGATTTTGTAGCGATCGAGTGCCAGCGGCACAAAGGTTCCAAACAGTGTGGCGAATATGATGACCGCGAGCAATGATAGACTCACGGTAATGCTGAGATCCAAGGAATCGGAGAAAAGAAAATTGTAACCAAAAAACAGAATCCCGCACACCAATCCGTTGATCATAGCCACAGAAAACTCTTTAGCCAGCTTGCTCATAAATCCTGAGATCCCGAGCGACTTGTTCGCGAGTCCTTGCACGATGATCGCAGAGGACTGAACACCTGCATTTCCTCCCATCGCTGCGATGAGGGGAATGAAGAAGGCCATTTCGGGATAGAGCTGAAGGTCACCTTCGTAGAGCTCGATCACGCGGGCACCCAGCACACCGCCCACCAGGCCGATGAGCAACCATGGCAATCGGGCACGCGTGAGCGTAAGCACACTATCTGTAGATTCTACGCTGCCGGAAATACCAGAAGCAAGGGCATAGTCTTTTTCGGCTTCTTCCTTGATGACATCTACCACATCATCGATGGTTATTCTACCGAGCAGCCGACCAAGCTCATCCACAACGGGAAGCACAACAAGGTCATACTTCTCCATGATCTTGGCGATTTCCTCCTGGTCGGTATCCACTTTTACAGACCGAATTTCAGAGTCGTAGATGTCTGAAATGAGCGCTTTCAAAGGAGTGATCAAGAGTTTTTTGACGGGTAGGCGTCCCATCAACACATCTTCATCATCCACTACATAAACGGTGTAAACATGCTCAATCTGCTCGGCCTGCTTGCGCATTTCCTTGACAGCCTTTGACACTGTCCAGTTCATGTTCACCCGAATGAGCTCCTTGGCCATAAGGGCACCGGCCGTCTCCTCTTCGTAGTGAAGAAGCGAAATGATGTCGCTGGCCTGCTGGCGGTCTTCGAGCAGAGAAATGATCTCATCCTTCTGCTCCTCGCCCATGAGATTGAGCACGTCAGCGGCATCGTCACTGTCCAGGTTATCAATGAACTGCTCTGCAATCTCTTTAGGTGTGAGCGCGGCTAAAAACTCCTCGCGATTGTCCTCCTCCATGAAGGTGAGCACTTCGGAAGCCTTTTTCGCATCCACCACCTTGTAGAGGGTCTTGGCTTCCTCTACTCCCAATTCATTGAGGACATCACCCAAGTCTGCAGGGTGCAGGTCAGCCACAAGCTCGAGCATAAGCTCTTCATTGTTCTGCTCTACAGCATCCCTGAGTTCATCAAGGTATTCCCGTGTTAATTCGAATTCCATGGCCGCGACTAGCGGCTCAAAAGTAGTATTATTTCACCTCGTCAATGGCCTTGGCAATGGCCACAAAGTCATTAAAATCAAGCTGTTCAGGACGCTTGGTGAGATACTCTTCCAGCACCTCTCTGGCCGCAGGTTGAAGCAGTGATGAGATCGAATTTCGTAGCATCTTTCTGCGTTGATTAAATGCCATTTTCACAACCTGACGGAAGCGCTTCTCTTCACACCCCAATTCAAAGCCTTCTTTTCGCTTCATACGAATCACACCGCTCTGCACTTTGGGCGGTGGTCGAAACGCGAGACGATCCACCGTGAACAAGTATTCCACCTCATACCAAGCTTGAGTGAGAACACTCAGAATTCCGTAACTCTTGTTTCCGGGGGGGCTGGCAATGCGTTCCGCCACTTCCTTTTGAAACATTCCTACCATTCCCATCACTTTCTGGCGCTCGTCCAGGAGCTTGAAAACGATCTGGGAAGAAATGTTGTAGGGGAAGTTACCAATGACCATGATTTGTTCCGAATCCGGGAAATTCCATCGAAGGAAATCTCCCTGGAAAATCTTCTCTGGAGGCAGGATTTCGTTAGCGAGCAAATGGTCCACAGACTCATGGTCAAATTCCACAACCATAAACTGATCGTAAGCGGGTGCCAGGTGTTTGGTCAGGACGCCTTCTCCCGGGCCTACTTCAATCAGTAACTCAAACGAATCGGCTGGCAACGACTGAACGATTCGCTCCACCACCGATTCATCTGTCAGGAAGTGCTGGCCGAGGTGCTTCTTTGGTTTGACCCGGCTGCTCATTCTACTTCTTCGAGCAGCGTTCTGAAAGCCACAAATCGGTCTTTGTAACGCTCTGCATGCTCTTTCTGGAGCGCGGGGGCATGATCTCGCTGGTATTCATCCAACCGTTCCATGCTCTCGCATTCATACTGAATGGCATAATTCACTCCGTCCGTATCATCGACTAACACTCTCAGCATTCTGTGCTTCAGAAAGCATCCTGTTTCCATGACTTCGGGAATGTGTTTTTCTCGCATCCATTGAAGCCATTCTTCGTGCGATTCTGTCTCGATTTTTACGGTGACGTTATAGATGATCATCCAAAATAATTTGAAGCGGGAAGGTACTCAATGCAGCTATTTCGGCCGAAGTGAGGGATTCAGTTGATAGGCCTGATCCAGCCATTTTTTGGCTTCTTGTGGATTGCCCATGTTGTTGTAGGTAATCCCAAGAAAGTAATAGTAAGAGGCTTCGGAAGGCGCGATCTCAATGCCCTTCTTGAACCAGTAGATCGCCTTTTCAAAGTTGCCTAGCATGCCGTAGGAACTGGCGAGATTTCCGATCGCATCCTGATAGCGGGGATGGAGTTCGAGGGCTCGCTCAAAGTGAGGAACAGCTTCGGCATAGCGCCCAAGTTCAAACAAAACGCTGCCCATATTGCTATGGGTGATGTAATGAAGATCGCTGATCTCAAGGGTTCGTTCGTATTGTTTCAAGGCTTCTTCGCGCATGCCCATCCGATGGTAAACGATTCCCAACTCGCTGTGCGCATCGGTGTACTTGGGCATGATCTCTATGGCCTTCTTCAGCTCAACCATGGACTTTTGCAACCATGCTGTGCGTTCCTGCTCGTTGTTGGTTTTCAATGCCTTTTCCTTCATGTAGGCCATGCCTAGTCGATGGTGAACGCGGGCGCTCTTGGAAGAAGTGATAACATCGGCTTCGTAGAGGTCTACCTCCGAAGCCCAATCCGCATTGCGGTCCACAGTTTTGAATCCGTAAGCCAAAAGGCCAACCGCCAACAATGCACTCGGGAGCACAGCCTTGGCAGGATTGAATTGACCTGCTTGTTCGCCCCACTTCCAGATCAACCATCCAACTGCTATCGCAAACCCCACGGAGGGCAAAAACAGCAATCGCTCGCCAAAGTGGGTGCCGATGGTGAGCACAAGGTTTGAATAGAGCGAAAACGTGAGCAGGAAAAACAGGATGGCAAAGCTGATGATGGGTTTCGATCGAAACGTTCGCACCGCCAAAAAGGCCAATGCTCCATAGGCCAACAATGCCAACCACACCATGGGATCGTCAAAACCTACAATCTCTATTTGTTTCTTGCTGTAGTCGTGTGATAGTGGATGCGGCAGAATCAATCGCATCAAATACATGCCACACAAATAGAGCGCGGAGGCGTAGCGATCCATTCCCTTTACATTCACGAGGATGTTGTCAAAGCTTGCAATGACTCCTTGTCCCGTAAGTCCGCCAAGTACGGAAGAGCGGAGGGCGAGGTACGCGATCAAGGGTAAAATGAGCCACGCAGTGGTGATGAGGTTTTTCTTCCAATCCATCGCCTTGAAGAAATGATTGGCGAGGGCGGCAATGGGAATGAGGGTCACCACACTCTCCTTTGAGGCAAGGGCGAGGAAAAAACTCGCCAGTGCTGCAATGATCCAAGGCGAAAAAAGACGATCACCATTCTTCCAGAGCGCAAGCAACGCCAGTCCTGAGAAAACAAAGGCGAGCAATTCATCAGCGCTCTTGATGTTAGCCACCACTTCGGTGTGGATTGGATGGAGGGCAAAAATGAGGGTGATGATGGTGGCTAACCAAGGATCTCCCCGACCAAACCAGGCATGGAGCAGGAAGAAAAGTACAACACAGCCGATCGCATAGAGGAGTATGTTCATGACATGCGCGGCTCCCGGATCGTTCGGCCACATCTGCCATTGCCATGCAAAGAGTGTCAAAGCCAGCGGCCGGTAGAGGCTACCTGCATTGCTCCAATATCCATAACGGTAATGGGTTTTCCAGATGGTAGGCACACCGTCCAGACCAAGCTTCACCACCGTGTTGTCTGTGATGGCTGAAGAATCGTCCAGCACATAACCGTGATTGCTCGTACCGGCATAGGCAAGGATCGCAGCAATGGCTGGGATCAGGGCAAAGAGCCAGATGGACTTGAGAGGCCCGGAGGATTTGGCTTTAGACTTGTCTTTGGCTTTTTTGTTTTTAGGCTTTGCCATCAGTGAATGCAAAGTCACAAATATGGGCCAAGCAAGTCAAAGAACTTCCACCCTGTCTTTGATTGACCGAATAGCACGTAGGATTCGCTACATCAACGTACGATGACCATCACCAATTCGGCATCCTGCCCCTTTTCAACTTGCAGCATGTACATACCGGAGCTCAAGTCACTTGCGCTTAGCTTGCCGGTTCTGAATTCGGCCGGAGACCAAACACGGATCAGCTCACCTTTTGAGTTTAGCAGGGAGACGCGATCGATCCTGTCAGGGTCGTGAAGTTTTGCGGTGAACTCTCCGTCATTCGGGTTTGGATAAACAATGACACTGTTCGTCAGCTCGGATTCGAAAACAACGGTTCGGACTTGCGAGTATTCAAACGATTGATCGAAGTCCACTTGCTTGATGCGGTAGTAGTTTTCTCCTTCTGCAGGCTCACGATCGAACACCTGATAGCTCACAAAAACCTGACTGTTTCCTGCAGCCTGCACCGTAGCCACTGAAGTCCAGTTGCGTCCATCCGTAGATCGCTCTGCGATGAATACGTCCGAATTCTTTTCTGAAGCGGTCACCCAAATCAACTCCACTTCATCACCCTGTTTCTTCGCTTCGAAAGAGAACCACTCAACAGGGAGTATTACCGAGTTATTTCCAACCGTGTACGCCAGACTTCCACCGGTGAGGTCACTGAGGGAGAATTGCACGAAGTCCACACTGTTCTCTGTACTGGTAGCTGTGGGCGACTGCTCGCTGGAGCCCTGAATACCGGTTGTTTGAAGATCGGCTGTACCAGGATCAAAAGTGCCACTAGTCATGGTAAACCAGCGCAGTCCCGAGACATTGGCTGTTCCTCCGGCATTGTCCTGATTCCAGCGATCAGCCACTGCCGCTAAGGTGTCGGATTCATCGGTATCATAATAGAACCGGACGTTGACATTTCCATTCAAACTGCCGCTGGTGACGGTAATGTTATAGTAGCGCCCCATGACAAAGGCCGCCTGACCGGCTCCGGCATTTTCCGAACTGAAAACTCCGGCTTCAGAGGTCGGATTGCTGGAAACAGTGATATCGACAGAGGCAGTAAAGTCATTGGTGTTTCCACCTGTGGGTTTATGCTCGATGGCAAAGAGGAGTTCTGTAGGGTCGGCCGGAGCATAATAATAGGTCCAATCGCCATTGACACAGAAGTCACTGGCTGTGGTTGTGGTATTGCTTGGAGCCAACGTGACAGCGCCTCCATCGCAGGGAACCTCGCGCCAGTCTCGCTCGCTTTCACCTGCATCCACGTTGGGATAGGAGCTTCCCGTTAAGCTGCCGTTGGTGGGATCACGATCGCCTGTATCGTTGTCAAAGCCATCCAGCAAGCCATCGGAATCAGCATCTGTACTACCTCCTGACACACCCGTATTGGCCGGGCTTCCTGAATCGGCAGAACCGTTGCCATCGCTATCATGTCCTTCCACACTATCAGCCTCTCCATCATCATCAGAATCGGTATCCCGGTAATCTGCTAAACCTGTCGACTCCGTATTTACAGGTGTGACATAAGTTCCTGCGTTGTCAGGGTCGTAAGAGTTGTCAATGCCATCACCATCTGTATCGGAACCACTGGGAGCGGTGTACCCGGCCGTGCTCTGCGCTTCGGCATTATCCACAATCCCATCGTCATCGGAATCGATGTCCAGGTAGTCAGCATTCCCGGCAAGATCGGTATTGGTCATCGCCCATGGAGTTCCGCTGGTCACTTCTCCACCTCCGCTTCCGCTGTCCTGATCGTCCCGATTATCATCCAGACCATCTCCGTCTGAATCTGTCATGGTGGTGGCATCACCAGGCGTTGGATAGTCCACCTCACCGTCCTCATTGGTATCTGTTCCACCCACCTCGAGGATGTCTACAATGCCATCGTTGTCACTATCCTTATCCAGGTGGTTCGGCACACCATCGCCATCAAAGTCATATGCATCCGGCACACCATCAGCATCACTGTCGGTATAGTCTGTAGTGGATCCATCTCCACCATTTCCATCATCGCTTACATCCAGATGGTTCAACACACCATCGCCATCCTCGTCACCATCTGGCTCATTACCTCCAGCCTCGGTGATATCTGGAATACCATCATTGTCGTCATCCAGGTCCACAGGATCGAGCACACCGTCACCGTCTGTGTCACGTGCTTCGCGCCAATCGCGATCTGTTCCGGGATTATCGGCATCAGGATGCGAGGAAGGAGTAAGACTACCGTTGGTAGGATCGGTACTCGAGGTGTTGTTGTCCCAGCCGTCATAGAGGCCGTCCCTATCTGCATCAGTAGTTCCGCCAGCAACACCGGTGTTTGCCGGGCTACCTGAATCCGCATCACCACTTCCATCGCTGTCGTGGCCCTCGAGAACGTCCGCATATCCATCGTTGTCTGCATCCGTGTCCAGGTAATCCCCTGTTCCATCGCCATCAGTATCAACAGGCAGAATCAGGGTTCCGGAGTTGTCATTATCGTAGGCATTGTCCAAGCCGTCCATGTCCGTATCGCTGCCGCTCGGAGCAATGTAACCGGAGGTGCTTTGAGCTTCGGTATTGTCAGTGATGCCATCATTATCGGCATCGATGTCTACTTCATCCAGGAAGCCGTCAGAATCCGAATCTGTGGCGTTGCATACACTGAAGGTGAAATCACCGATGAGCAGGAACTGATTACTGGAAGGAAAGGCACTGGACTCGTTGTTGGAATATTTGATCTGAACAGAATCTACAGGCCCGGGAAACACGAGGTCCACATTTCCCTGGGTGGATGAAGTAGAAGCCGTGCCACTGAAGCGGTTATTCCCGAGGTATTCCACTACACTACCGAGCGTATAGTCATTGTCATTGATGGGATAGGCAACGCCTCCGTAAAAGGCATTGACCACGACCTGATCCTTGAAATCACCATCGAGGAAGTCGACATCGATGAGCGAAAAAGACAGGTCATAAACGGGTGCATCAAAGTGCACCGTATGAGTGGTTTGAGCATCAACCGGTGATTTTTGCTTCAGGATTCGCCACCCGAGAATGGAGTTCAGGAAGTTTGTCGTTGACGAAGCCAGGATACTAGAAGGGTCGTTGTCACTGAAGGTCAGCGTCACGCCATTAAATGTGGTAGCTGGAGAAGGTGTTGCGCTGGCTGGAGACGCGCCAGTCGCATAGTGTGCATCCCAATCCAATGTGCTAGGGGCGTTGCAAGCTCGTTCCACGCTGTCCATGATCCCGTCATCGTCCTTATCGATGTCATAAATATCCACGATGCCGTCCTGGTCCATGTCATTGGCTTCGCGCCAGTCACGGTCACCTCCAGAGTTCAGAATGTCAGGATGCGAAGTCGGAAGAAGGGAACCGTTTGTGGCATCCGGATCGGAAGCGTTGTTATCCCAACCATCGTACAATCCATCATTGTCTGCATCTGTTGTTCCTCCAGACACACCAGTGCTGGATGGACTGCTCGCGTCAGCCACTCCATCTCCATCACTGTCGTGCCCTTCGATCTCGTCTGCGATGGCGTCATTGTCGCTGTCCTGATCAAGGTAGTCAGGTGTTGAATCGCCATCCGTATCGGTTGGAGTGATGAAGCTACCGCTGTTGTCGGGGTCGTAAGAATTATCCAGGCCATCCATGTCGGTATCGCTACCGGAAGGACTGGAGTAGCCCGCAGTAGTCATGGCTTCTACATTGTCGGTGATTCCATCGTTGTCACTGTCGATGTCGAGGAAGTCGGGATGACCATCTTCATCGTTGTCACCTTCTGTATACGTAGTCCCGCTGCTCGAATCATCGCTATCCGCAGAAGAGAGTACTCCATCGCCATCTGCATCGGTGGACCCATCCACAATCCCGTCATTGTTGGCATCGGTGCCTACTCCGCTTTCGGTTAAGTCAGAAATGCCATCACCATCTGAGTCGAGGTCGCATTGGTTATCATACCCGTCATTATCGAAATCGCCTGATCCTTCTGCGCTATCAGGAATTCCATCGTTGTCATCATCCAGGTCAAAGGGGTCGGTTACTCCATCTCCATCGCAATCTGGAAGGGCTTCTCGCCAATCGCGTTCAGAGGTGCCTGACTCATCCAGGTTGGGAAAGGAGTTGGAAGTTTGACCATTGTTAGTGACGTTGGTTGTAGCATTCGGTCCCACCACATTGTCATAATTGTCATCCAGTCCATCTCCATCAGAATCTGAACCGGCTGCGGTGGTGTTTGGAGTGCCGTCATTGTCGGTATCCCAGCCTTCGGTGGAATCCAGGTCTCCATCGTCATCGGAATCGGTATCGTAGTAGTCTGGTGTACCGTCTGCATCGGTATCTACAGGACTCAAACCACCGGTCTCGAAGTTATTGTCCAATCCATCATTGTCAGAATCAGCCCCAGAGGGTGCGAGCGGGCTGGCGGTGGTCGCCTGCGCTTCAATGTAATCCACTATGCCGTCATCATCGCTGTCAATATCCAGGAAGTTGTCATAGTCACCTCCATCGGAGTTTCGAATCGTGTAGGTGATTACTCCATTGTTGGCCACCGTCTCCAGAGTGTTGGCCAAACCGTTGGTTCCAAAGTCATTGGAATCGTCAATGATACCATCGCTGTTGGCATCCAACGTGGTGATGGTAGCATCGGGAATTCCAGATTCAATGAGGTCTACGATACCATCATTGTCCGCATCGATGTCGAGGTGATTGGGAATGCCATCGTTGTCGGTGTCGAATACATCCGGGGTACCGTCCCCATCGTTGTCAGTGTAATCAGTGGTGGAGCCATCTCCTGAATCTCCTCCATCAGAGGTGTCCGCAAAATTGGGAATGCCATCCCCGTCTTCGTCACCGGCTGGGTCATTGCCATCGGCTTCTGAAACATCAGGAATTCCGTCATTGTCATCATCGATGTCATCGAAATCGCTGATGCCATCTTCATCGCTATCCTGCTCACGCCAGTCACGCTCACTGGTTCCAGTGTCATCGAGGTTGGGGAAATCGTCCGAATCCTGACCATTGTTGGTGATGTTGGTGACAGCGTTCCAGCCATCCACATCATCAAAGGCATCATCGAGGCCATCGCCATCGCTGTCTGAACCGGAGGGTGTGGTGTTGGCCGTTCCGTCATTGTCCGTATCCCAACCTTCAAGCAAATCCAAATCGCCATCGTCATCCGCGTCAGGATCCCGGAAATCGGGAACGCCATCACCATCAGTATCTACAGGATCACCTACAGTTTCAAAGTTGTTGTCAATCCCATCGTTGTCAGAATCTGAGCCTGATGGGCCAATCGGTGTACTCGTGGAGGCCTGAAATTCGATGTAGTCAACAATTCCATCGTTGTCGGCATCAATGTCGAGGTAGTCCTCAATGCCATCGCCATCGGTATCTACAGGTCCACAATCCCCTTTATAGGTAAGATCATAAATGGAAATCCATTGATTGCCGGGTGAGGCTGGTGCATCTTCTCCGTTGGTGTAAAAGATGGAAACGCTGTCAACTGGATTGTTGAACTGTACAAGCACGTTGGAAAGGTTACCGGCATCGGCTGAAACAGCGGTTCCCAAAGCGCTATTATCGGATATAGATGTATTGGTGGCACCAGTGAGTGTGGGGAACACTACAAAACCTGCGTAAAACCCGATCACAATGACACTATCGGTGTATTGACCAGACTGTTCATCTACATCAAACAAGGTAAAAGAGAGGCTGTCAATGCCCTCTGAAAAGTCCATGACCACGTCAATGGATTGTGACTGAACGAGTTGATTCGCGTTGAGGAACCAAGACTCTGTGCCAGCCCCGAAACCTCCCAAAAGGTTAGAGTTGATATCGATGGAAACAGCTACTGCGCCATTGGATACAGCGCTGGCGGTCATCACGGTTCCATCGGGCATGGTGAACTGTTCTGACGATCCTCCACCCCAGGTGTAGTTGTTCCAATCGAAGGTGTAAACAGAAGGGCTGGGACACTGCTCTACATTATCGTAGATACCATCGTTGTCGGTGTCTTCATCGGCAAAGTCGTCCACACCGTCCTGATCAGTATCGGGAATCAGACAGAAATCGATATCACCAATGGCAAACTCGGTGTCTCCGGTGCTATCGCAACTGGAGCATCTGGCGAGCACTACGTAGACATCGGTGATGTCATCGAGGCTTTGAATGTTTACTCCAATCTGGTCATTGTTGGCCGTGGTGCTTGGGCTATTTCCATTCGCAATACCAGGCCCGTCCAAATCCCAGGATGGGCTACCATTATCCACTAGCTCGGGAACGAGCACAAAACCTGTGCTGGTTTGTGCGTAGACCTTCAGGTTTTGCCCTGTATCTACTCCTGAGGTGGTTTGTGCAATGACATTGTAAAGATCGAATGATATGCGACCTGCCAGAGCGGGGGTAAACTCCATGCGGAGGACGATTTCCTCTTCATCGCCAAGACCGGTGGAAGAAATGTGCAAGCCATCCACACCGTCTGAGAGCGAATTGGTAACTCCAGGAGTTGAAACACTGTTCTCTGTGGTGAGGGTGCCGGTCAAGCCGGAAACGGTGAAATCAATGTCGTAACTGGTCGCGGTTGTGGCGCCATCCACGTTGGTGGCACTGAAGGTGGTAGAGCCTGCCGGAGTCCAGCCGACAGTGCTCCAATCCAATGAAAAAGTGGTGCCGTTGGAAAAACAGCCGGTGTTGTGTAGGGTTTGCGCATTTCCTGGCAATGCAAACAAGCTACAAGTGAGAACCACAAAGAGAACTCTTAGAAAAGAAAACGATCTCATGAGAGAAGCTAAGTAGGGTTGAACTGCTGCGATCTTTTAAAGTCAATGCAAGAAACCCTCCCTCGCTACTCTGAGTTACACTCATTTATCCCACTTCTCGCTTTTGGCGATAACTGGTCATACTTTTTAAAAAAAAAGTGGAATTGCGAAAAAACTACTCATAGCCACAATGAGCTATGTTTCAAATACTTAGTTCACGATAATGCGCATGGACTGCACTTCACCAACAGTATATACCTGAAGCATGTATACACCGGCACTGATGCCGCTCACCTTCAGATCACCGTCACTGAACTCGGACTTGTTCCAGATTCTCACCAGCTCTCCGCTGGCTTTCATCAGGAATACTTCGTTCACAACCTCTGGGTTGCTCAATTGAACGTTGAAGTTGCCATCGTTCGGATTTGGATAGACCATGAGGCTGTTGCCCATGCGGGAATCAAACTTCGCTTGTCTGATCTCTGAATAGTCAAACGACTGATCGAGGTCAACTTGTCTGATCCTGTAGTAGTTCATTCCAAAAGCAGGTGCAAAATCGTAGGACTCATACACCTGAAGCACCTGACTGTTACCCGCGGCCTTTTCTCGTGCGATCTCAATCCAGCCATCATCTTCATGTGAAGAACGCTCCACTACAAACACATCGGTGTTTTTCTCACTGACGGTGCTCCAGATAAGCTTCACCTCATTGGGTTCCGTCTGCTTCTCAATTTCGAACGAGAACCACTCTACAGGAAGGATGACAGAGTTTGTACCTACACTGTAAGCCAAGCCTCCACCAGTGAGACTACCTACAGAGAATTGTGCAAACTGGACTCCATTTTCCGTGGAAGTAGAGGATGGTATCAGCTCTGTTGAGCCTTGGATTCCGGTTGTTTGAAGATCCGCTGATCCGGGATCAAGTGATCCGCTGTTCATGGTAAACCAACGCAACCCGGAAACATTGCCGGTGCCACCCGCATTGTCCTGATTCCATCGATCTGCAACCGCAGCAAGCGTATCTGATTCATCCGTATCGTAGTAGAACCTGATGTTCACGTTGCCGTTCAGGCTGCCACTGGTGATGTTGATGTTGTAGTAACGTCCCATCATGAAGGTCGCCTGACCGGAACCTGTGCTCTCTGCACTGTAAACTCCGGCTTCGCTGGTCGGATTGCTGGAAGCCGTAATGTCCACACTCACGGTGAAGTCATTGGTGTTACCACCTGCTGGTGTATGCTCAATAGCGAACAACAGCTCGGTTGGATCTGCGGGATCGTAGTAGTAGGTCCAGTCTCCGTTGACGCAGAAATCACTGGCAGTTGTAGTAGCGTTATCAGGAGCAAGGGTAACAAGTCCATTGGCGCAAGGCACCTCTCTCCAGTCGCGTTCTGAGCCACCTTCATCTTCATTGGGGTGAGAATTAGGGTTCAGGCTGGCATTGGTTGGATCTCGATCTGATGTCTCGTTATCATATCCATCCAGGAGACCGTCACCGTCTGCGTCCGTACTTCCACCGGGCACACCGGTTGACGCTGGGCTTCCGCTATCTGCGGTACCATCGCCATTGCTATCATGGCCTTCTACTTCATCCAACTCACCGTCATCATCTGAATCGGTATCGGTGTAATCTGGATTACCTGTTCCTTCTGTATTCACCGGAGTGATGTAGCTACCTCCATCATCTGGATCGTAGGCGTCATCAATACCGTCAAGATCGGTGTCGCTGCCACTTGGAGCAGTATATCCGGAAGTAGACTGACCTTCCGTGTTGTCTACAATACCATCATCATCGGCATCAATGTCGAGGTAATCAGGGTTCCCTACTCCATCAGTGTTGGTTTCAGCCCATGGAGTTCCGCTGGTTACTTCTCCTCCACCGCTTCCGCTATCTACGTCATCGCGATTGTCATCTAAACCATCGTTATCAGCATCGGTCATGGTGGTTGGATCACCTGGAGTTGGGTAGTCTACCTCACCATCTTCGTTGTCATCAACACCGCCTGCTTCAATGATGTCTACGATACCATCGTTGTCGCTGTCCTTATCGAGGTGATTTGGAATACCGTCATTGTCCAGTTCATATACGTCTGGAATACCATCAGAATTACTGTCGGTGTAATCTGTGGTACTGCCATCACCGGTGCCATCATCGTTGGTATCGATGAAGTTGAGAATTCCATCTCCGTCTTCATCCCCATCAGGATCATTGCCTCCTGCTTCGTCCACATCTGGAATACCATCATTGTCATCATCCAGATCGATATTATCGGCAATTCCGTCTTCATCACTGTCCTTGATCTCTCTCCAATCGCGTTCGCTTGTGGCGCTGTTGTCAACGTTTGGATGGCTTGTTCCCTGAAGGCCGCTGTTCGTTGCATCCGTGCTGCTGGTATTGTTGTCCCAACCATCGTAGAGGCCATCGCCATCAGCATCAGTTGTACCACCAGATAGTCCGGTATTCGCTGGAGAACTTCCATCTGCTAAGAAGTCACCATCGCTATCGTGACCTTCGAGGGTATCTGGCAAACCGTCATCATCGCTGTCGGTGTCTCGGTAATCATCCGTGCCGTCACCATCGGTGTCCTCTGGATTGGAAATGTAGCTTCCACCTTCATAGCTGTCGTCAAGGCCATCATCATCGCTGTCATTACCACTCGGAGCTACGTAGCCTGAGGTAGATTGCCCCTCGGTGTTGTCCACGATACCATCGTTGTCAGCATCGATGTCCAGGAAGTCATCAAACCCATCGGAGTCAGTATCAGTTGGCGTGTCTCCGGATGAACCTCTTATGCTATCCTCGCTATCGGCACTATCGAGAATACCGTCTCCATCATTATCGGCAGAACCGTCTACTACGCCATCATTGTCTCCGTCTGTTCCGGTTCCATCATCATTCTCGACAAAGTCAGAGATGCCATCACCATCCGCATCAATATCTCTGAAGTTGTAGAGATCATCCTGATCGAGATTTGCGGGTGATGTATTTGGAGAGCCATCGGTATTGTCATCAGAATCGGCACTGGAGAGGATACCATCTCCATCAACATCGGTCGAGCCATCTACAATGCCATTGTTGTCGGCATCAGTTCCGTTGCCATTTTCTGTCAGGTCGGTGATACCGTCATTGTCAGAATCCAGGTCGAGCCAATCGTTCAAGGCGTCACCGTCTGTGTTGGCGTAGGTGTAATTCAGGGAATCAGCATCAACAGAAACTTCAAGGCTGTCAGCAAGGCCGTTTTCACCAACACTTGCGGTAGAATCAATGATACCATCAGCATCGGTATCGATATTGGCGAGTAGCGAAGGATCGTTGATGGCTTCATAAAGATCAAGCACACCGTCATTGTCGCTATCCAGATCAAGGTAATCTGTGACTCCATCACCATCCGTATCCGTCAACGGAATAGCCGTTCCACCTGCGCTTGACGCAACAGAATCGTAGGTAAACCGAACACTGTCAAGACAGCTGTAGTCCGTACAGAAGTTTACGCCACTTCCAGAAGTAAAGGTCAACTCGATCGCACCATCATCGTTCCAACTATTCCAATTCGTGGCGGAGATGGTGGTGAGGAATTTCATGGGTGCGGTTTCGCAATCATCGTAACCGTTGTCATCAGAATCGTCACGATCAAAGGTCCCAAGATTGGTGGAGCCTTCACCTGTGACAGTGATGTCCTCATTGTTCGCAGACTCATCTCCGAAATCACCGCGCAACCACCATTCGAGAATCACATCGCTGCTCACATCATCCGTACCTACGGTCACTGAAACGTCATGATCGTAGCCTGTGGTGGTTCCTGAGCAATCTCCGGCCTGGCTCGCTGTAGCTTTCAAAGCAACGCGCGCAGAATCCAAACAGCTGTAGTTGGTACAGAAGTTAACCCCTGTACCGCTTGTTACGGTGATATCTACACTTCCGTCATCATTCCAGGAATTCCATTGGGCTGAAGTCAATTCAACCACAAAGAGCATTGGTGTAGTCTCACAATCGCCATAGGTTGGATTATCGGAATCGGCTCTGGAAAGGGTGCCAAGTGAAGTAGCTCCTTCACCGGTTATGATGATGGTTTCTGAACTGCCCGTACCACCTCCAAAATCTCCTTGCACATAAAGTTTGAGAGAAAGAGGAGCACTGACATCTTGTGAGCTCGAGAACGAAATGTTGTGATCATACTGAGTCACTGTACCTGAGCAATCTCCGGTAACCGAAATCGGATTGAAGCTAATGTCTTCGTCATACTCATCGGCAAGGCCGTCACCATCGGCATCGACCATGGTGGTTGGGTCACCTGGAGTGCCATAATCTACCTGCCCATCATTATTGGCATCCGTTCCACCGGCCTCCACGATGTCTGGAATTCCATCATTGTCAGAGTCGATATCGCAGCTGTTGATGATACCATCGCCATCAAAGTCACCGCTACCTTCCACTGCATCCGGGATACCATCGTTGTCGTCATCAGAATCGAGGATGTTGATCAAACCATCGCCATCGCAATCAGGCTCTTCTTCTCGCCAGTCGCGTTCGGTGGTATTGGCCTCATCTACATTAGGGAAGGTGAAGGCTGTTTGCCCTCCGTTTGTCACGTTGGTGGTGGAGTTCCAACCTGAAACATTATCGAAGTTGTCATCGAGGCCATCTCCATCGCTATCAGACCCGGCAGGTGAGGTATCTGCTACCCCGTCACCATCTGTATCCCATCCTTCAATGAGGTCTGATTGAGTATCATTTTCTGAGTCAGAATCGAGGTAATCAGGTGTTCCATCATTGTCCGTATCTACAGGAGTCAGGCCATTGGATTCAAAATTGTTGTCCAGACCGTCATTATCTGAATCGCTTCCACCGGGAACCAAAGGAGAATTCGTGGTAGCCTGCGCTTCTATGTAGTCTACGATACCATCGTCATCGGCATCGATGTCAATGAAGTTTCCAAAGCCATCGCTATCGGTATCCGTTGGAGTAGATCCGGCAGAACCGAAGGTGCCATCTTCATTGTCAGCAGAATCGAGGTATCCATCACCGTCAGCATCTGTAGAGCCGTCAACGATACCATCATTGTTAGCATCGGTTCCCGCACCACTTTCCGTGAGATCGGTGATACCATCGTTGTCAGAATCGATGTCCAGGAAGTTGGCAACGTTATCCAAATCCGTGTCCAATGGTGCGGTGCTTGGCGAGCCTCGAGTGCCGTCTTCGCTGTCTCCTGAATCGAGAATTCCATCACCATCACTATCGGTAGAACCATCGATCACTCCGTTATTGTCGGAATCGGTTCCATTACCGTTTTCTGCAAGGTCCAGAATTCCATCATTGTCAGAATCGAGGTCTCTGAAGTTGGGTATTCCGTCTCCGTCTGAATCTCTCGGTGTGGTGCTGGGAGAACCTATGGTGTTGTCGTCTGAATCTGCGGAAGAAAGGACTCCGTCATTGTCAGCATCGGTGGAACCATCAATGATTCCGTTGTTGTCAGAATCTGTTCCGTTTCCGTTTTCTGCGGCATCCAGAATTCCATCGTTGTCAGAATCAAGATCGAGATAATCGTTCGGTCCATTGCCATCTGTGTTGGCGATCACGTAGTTTTCGATGCCATTATTTGCAACGGTTTCCACGGCATTGGCCATACCGTTGGTTCCGAAGTCTTTGTCATCGTCAATGACACCATCACCATCTGTATCGAGCGTATCTGTAGCAGCAGTTGGCAAGCCTCCTTCATACAAGTCAAGGATGCCGTCATCATCGGAATCTAAATCCAGGTAGTCAGGCGTGCCGTCACCATCGGTATCCTGATTACATACAAGTAGTCCATCACCAACCTGTATCAGGCGCATGTCATGAATTGACCAGCGGGTGTTTCCGGGGTTTGCATCGGATGAAGCGCCATAAGTCATGGAAACCCTCATGCTGTCAATGGTGGAGGAGAAGGTAACGGTCACATTACCAGTGGAGGCAGGTGTGACAGAGTTGCCTGTTCCGGTCACAACGTTTCCTGAAACTGATGTCGCACTTCCCCCAACAAGCGTTGGGTAAACGATGGAGCCATTGTTATAGCCTTCAACGCGAATCACTTCCTGGCTTCCCGAGCCATCTCGGAGGTCTATGTCGATCAGGGTAAAAGTAGTTGTGTCAACATCTGTAGAGAACGAGAAGAAAATTTCGTTAGAGTCGCTGCTGGAAGTGGCATTCACAGTAGTCATGAGCGAACTC
Source organism: Flavobacteriales bacterium UBA6057 (assembly GCA_002428995.1). Lineage (GTDB taxonomy): Bacteria > Bacteroidota > Bacteroidia > Flavobacteriales_G > Salibacteraceae > UBA6057. The sequence goes on from DIYJ01000020.1 coordinate 290,248, forward strand.
TCTCCGCCAAAACCTCCTTGTTCAGTATCGCTGTTGGTGAGCGTACCTGCTGTTCCTGTAAACTGACTGGAGATGCTCACATTCACGTTGTTCAGTGTGAGGGTTTGCGGAGCCCCACCCCATGCTGTTGTTTCCCAATCAATAGTATCTCCGGAGGTAGTAGAGCTGGTGCATCCTTCAGTCAAGTTAGAGAGTCCATCATTGTCAGAGTCTTCATCAGCTCCATCGGGAATTCCATCGCCATCGGTGTCCATACCCTCGCGCCAGTCGCGCTCCGTGGTACCTGTTTCATCGAGGTTGGGAAAATCGAAAGCGTCCTCACCGTTGTTTGTGATGTTGGTGGTGTTGTTGATACCAGATACATCATCAAAGCTGTCGTCTATACCGTCTCCATCAGAATCACTTCCTGAAGGCGTGGTATTCGCCACACCGTCATTGTCCGTATCCCAACCTTCGATAGCATCAGACACAAGGTCATCGTCAGAGTCAAGGTCGCGGTAATCAGGAGTACCGTCCGAATCAGTATCAACGGGGATAAGTCCTCCGGATTCGAAGTTATTGTCCAATCCATCGATGTCTGAGTCACTTCCTCCGGGTGCTGTTGGTGAACTGGTAGTGGCCTGTGCTTCTATGTAGTCAATGATTCCATCCGCATCAGAATCGAGGTCCAGGAAATCAGGATAGGTTCCGTCTCCGTCAACATCAGAGATCGTGTAATTGATGGTCCCGTTATCGGCAACAGTTTCAAGGTTGTCAACGAGGCCGTTGGTTCCAAACGTAAAACCGTTATCAATGATTCCATCGTTATTAGCGTCCAGTGTAGCAATGGTGGCATCGTCAATACCTGATTCCCTCAAGTCTACGATTCCATCATTGTCCGCATCTATGTCGCATTGGTTAGGCAGCCCATCCTCGTCCTGATCATAAACATCCGGAACCCCATCAGCATCAGAATCCGTGTAATCCGTAGTGGATCCGTCACCGGGGTTACCTGAATCGCTGACGTCAGCGAAGTTGGGTATACCATCACCGTCTGCATCACCCGTAGGATCATTCCCGGAGGCTATTTCTTCGGTATCGGGAATACCATCATTATCATCATCCAGGTCTGCGTAATCCTGAATACCGTCACCATCCCAGTCGTTTTCGCGCCAATCACGCTCATCTGTTCCAGGCTGATCGTGATCCGGGAACGTATGGGAGGTCTGCCCACCATTGGTGACGTTCGTGGTGCTGTTGAAACCGGATTGAATATCGTATTGATCATCGAGTCCGTCTCCGTCTGCGTCAATACCAAGAGAAAGCGAATCGGCTACACCATCGTTGTTACCATCATAGGCCTCCACATTATCCAATTCTCCATCATCATCAGAGTCAAGGTCCTGGAAATCAGGAATGCCATCACCATCCGTGTCCACGGGATCTCCGTTGGACTCAAAATTGTCATCTACCCCATCTCCGTCACCGTCAGTACCGGCTGGCTGGGTCGGTGTGGTGGAGGAAGCCTGCCATTCGATGTAATCTACAATACCATCGTTGTCCGCATCAATATCCAGGTAATCATCAACGCCATCACCGTCTGTATCAACCGCACCGCAATCTCCGATGTAGGTCAGGTCATAGATTCCGATGGCCTGGTCACCGGGCGAAGTAGGTGCAGAGTTTCCGTTTCCGTAGTAGATGGAGATACTATCAATCGGAGTATCAAATTGCACGAGGTAGTTTGACTCTGTACCGGTTACATCATCCTGTGGTCCCGTACCAACGGCTGTGTTTCCGGTAATCTCAATGGAAGTTCCTGAAGAGCTCAGCGTTGGAAAAACTACAAATCCGTTGTAGTAACCAATCACAATGGTTGAATCCGTAAAGTCACCGCCAAACTGGTCGTTGTCTGTCACTGTAAACGACAGGCTATCGATAGCTCTAGAAAAAGAAATGGAAATATCGATGGACTGATCGTCATTGAGCTGATCGGCAATAATCTCCCAGGTTTCTTCCGTAGCGCCAAAACCAGCAACCCGGTCGGAGTTAATATCTGTACTCTGAAGAGCTGCACCATTGGTAATGGCTGAAGCTGTCATCTCAGTGCCGTCAGGCATCGTGAAGGTATTAGTCGCCTGGGAGGGAGCTCCGGTCCAGGAGTAGTTGCTCCAATCAAAAACATAAACCGTATTGGATGGACACTTCTCTACATCATCAAGGATACCGTCATTATCGGTATCGTCATCCACGGGGTCAACAACTCCATCCTGATCCGTATCCGGAACCAGACAGAAATCAATATCACCAATGGCGAATTCAGTGTTTCCAGCATTTCCGCAGTCATTGCAACGCGCAAACTCCACGAACACATTGGTCACTTCATTGAAACTACTGAAGTTGATTCCAACCTGATCGTTTGTACCTGCTGTGCTTGTCGCATCACCGTCAGCAACACCGGGACCATCGAGGTTCCATGAAGGGCTGCCATTGTCTACAAGCTGAGGAATGATGTAGTTTCCTCCTGCGGTGATGGCATATACGGTCACTTTCTGCCCATTAGTTCCAGCATCGATGATATTGTAAAGATCAAAAGCGATATTACCCGCCACGGAAGGAGAGAACGAAATATCAATAACTACTAATTCTTCATCGTCCAAACCGGTGGAAGAAAAATGCAGTGCATCCGCTCCGCCAGACAGTGAAGTCGTGATGCCCGGAGTGAGCACTCCGTTTTCGGTCGTTAGCGTAGATGTAGCTCCTGATACAGAAACAGTAGCGCTGTATCCACTTCCCTCAATGTCCGTAATGGTCTGCGAAGTACTACCGGCAGTGTAGCTCTCGTTAGACCAATCCAGCGTGAAAGATGTACTCGTAGAACCGCATGAAGCATCATGCAATACTTGTGCACTCGAAGCATTGGTGAATAGGAGCACCAAGATTCCCGTGAACAACCGTAGAAGGTTAGATGTCATAAGTGTTTTTATCCTCTCGCGCACGTGAGATATAACCGCAGGGCTCATCGCTACGCAATATGATGGACAAAGTTACACACTGAAGGGGTTGAATCAGCTAATTCTAAGGACCTTCGGGCATTTTGTTCTAAAAGGCTTGCATATATAGCTCGAAGTAGTCCGGTCTGTTCTCAATGAAATAAATTCGCGGCCAAATTGAAGTGATCATGGAGTACAACTTCTCTGGAATTGAGAAAAAGTGGCAGAAACGATGGGCTGAATCGAAGATTTTTTCTGCAAAAAACAACTCATCCGGACTTCCAAAATACTACGTACTGGACATGTTCCCCTATCCATCCGGATCGGGCTTACACGTGGGACATCCGCTGGGCTACATTGCTTCTGACATATTCGCGCGGTACAAGCGCCATGAGGGTTTTAATGTACTCCACCCCATGGGTTACGATGCCTTTGGATTGCCGGCCGAGCAATATGCTATTGAGACAGGTCAACATCCGGCTATCACTACAGAAAAGAACATCAAGCGCTACAGAGAGCAACTAGACAAAATTGGATTCTCTTTCGATTGGGACCGGCAGGTAAAAACTTCTGATCCAGCTTTCTACAGATGGACGCAGTGGATTTTCATTCAGCTTTTCCATAGCTGGTACAACAAAGAATTGGACAAGGCAGAGCCTATCCAAACATTGATCGAAGCATTCGAACGTGGAGGATCAAATGCAGCCAAGGCCGCTACTACTGCTGAGTATGCGTTCAGCGCAGAAGAATGGCAATCGTTTGACGCAGGAAAAAAACGGGAAGTATTGCTCGACTATCGCTTGGCTTATCGGGCTGCGACTGTCGTGAACTGGTGTCCCGGACTGGGAACAGTGCTCGCCAATGATGAAGTGGTGAACGGAGTCAGTGAGCGTGGAGGATTTCCTGTGGTGCAGAAAAAAATGCTTCAGTGGTCATTGAGAATCACCGCCTATGCAGAGCGATTGCTCGAAGGATTGGAAAGGATAGAATGGACGGATTCACTGAAAGAAATTCAGCGAAACTGGATTGGAAAAAGCCAGGGTGCTGAAGTTGCATTTCAGGTAGAAGGATCAGAGCACGCGGTGGAAGTATTCACCACCAGGCCTGACACCATTTTTGGGGCCACCTTCATGGTGCTTGCACCTGAACATCCGCTAGTGGAGCTTATCACGACTGAGGATCAGAAAGAAGAGGTTGAAGCCTATCAAACGCTCACCAAAGCCCGGTCGGAACGAGAGAGAATGGCAGAAGCCAAGAGTGTGACCGGAGCTTTCACCGGAGCCTTTGCCGTCAACCCGGTAACCAATACCCGTATTCCGATCTGGATTGGAGACTATGTACTGGCGGGATATGGAACCGGTGCTATCATGGCGGTGCCCGCTGGTGATCAACGCGACTGGGATTTCGCGAACCACTTTAAGCTTGAGATTATTCCCGTGATCGAGGGGCAGGATATCAGTGAAGGAGCTGATAGTCGCAAGACAGGCAAAATGATCAACTCAGGTTTCCTCAATGGTCATACGGTGGAAGAAGCTTTGAGCCTCGTGATCGAAAAGATTGAAAGCCTGGAGATTGGGAAGCGAAAAATCAACTATAAGCTTCGGGATGCAGTCTTCAGCCGCCAGCGCTACTGGGGTGAACCTTTCCCTGTTTACTACCGTGATGACATCCCTTTCACCATAGATGAGGACAAGCTTCCATTGATGCTTCCGGAAGTGGATGAGTACAAACCCACGGAAGATGGTGATCCACCCCTGGGAAGAGCAACACAATGGAATTGGGACCGCGAGGCCGGAAAGATTGTGGAAAATGGAAGCGGAGCTCCGATTGAGCTTAGCACTATGCCTGGATGGGCAGGGTCCAGCTGGTATTTCCTGCGCTACATGATGGAAGACCAGAAAGAAATCAGAGACAAGGAATTGGTTTCGAAAGAGGCGGTAGAATACTGGAAGGAAGTGGACCTTTACATAGGAGGTGCAGAACACGCCACGGGCCATCTTCTTTATTTCAGATTCTGGACGAAGTTCCTCTACGATCTTGGGTTCATTCCTGTGGACGAGCCAGCCAAAAAGCTCATTAACCAGGGAATGATCCAGGCTGAAGACGGTCAGAAAATGAGCAAGCGCTACGGAAATGTGGTGAACCCTGACGATGTCATTGAGCGTTACGGTGCTGACTCCTTGAGACTCCATGAAATGTTTTTGGGACCCATAGAAATGCACAAGCCGTGGAACACTAAAGGCATTGAAGGTGTGTCCAAATTCCTCAGAAAGCTTTGGAGACTGTTCCACGACCAGCAAGGCAATTCACTGCTTTCGGACGAGAAACCCAGCAAGGAAGAATTGAAATCTTTGCACAAGTGCATTCAAAAGGTAACGGACGACATGCACCGTCACTCGTTCAACACTTCGGTAAGCCACTTCATGATTGCCGTAAACGAATTGACCGACCTGAAGTGTCACAAGCGTGAAATACTGGAATCACTGACTATTCTCGTCAGCTGTCATGCTCCTCACATCTCAGAAGAGCTCTGGGAACGTTTGGGGCATGAAGAGTCGATCAGCGCTGCGCCCTGGCCAGCTTTTAATGAAGAATACCTGAAAGACGATTCCATCCGCTACCCTGTTTCTTTTAATGGAAAGACTCGTTTTCAAATCGAACTGGATGCCGCACTTTCAAAAACTGAAGTGGAGGAAAAAGTACTCGCTGCCGAGGAAGCACAAAAATACCTGGAAGGCAAGCAGCCCAGAAAGGTCATCGTTGTTCCGGGTAGAATTGTGAACATTGTAGTATAATGAACCCTTTGCTATCAAGGCTTCTCGTAGTTGTGGTTTCAGGTCTGGCCATGACATTGAGTGGACAAACCGCTATCACCATTCCAGGTTTGGAAGTCCCGATCACCTGGCAGAGTATGCTTGTGATCGTGCTGCCGCTGGTCCTTCCGAAATGGGAAGCTTGCCTTGGAATAGCCCTGTTTCTGATTGCAGGTGCCTTGGGAGCACCCGTGTTTGCGAATGGTTACGGTGGCTTTGACGTATATCTTTCTCCCAGTGGTGGTTACCTCATCGGCTTCTTACTCATGGCCATTGCTGTGGCTCTGCTCAAGCCAGGATTGACCCGTCACCACCCACTTCGGCCGATGTGGCTTTTCCCAACTCTGCATCTCGGCCTGAGTGTGTTTGGAATGTTGTGGATTCAAGTGATGGGATACGGAGATATTTCCCTTGGAAAGCACTTCCTTCCCTACCTGGTGGGCATCATCATTAAGAGCTTTATGGCTTGGGGGATTTTCGTAGTGACGAGGATCCTCTTGAGCGAGTACCGGAAAAGCAATAAGTGACATTGGCACAGCGTTTGGAAAAGCATGGAAAAATCAAAGCCATGCAACTAACCATGATCATCTCAGCCTTTCTGCTCGCAGCGCAGCCTGCCAGCACACAAGGCGACCCGGTAAAGGGAAAAGAAGAAAAGGTAAAGTTACCCGAGGTAAGCCACTCCGCTTTCAAACCTGGGGAGCGTTTGGAATTTGACGTTTCCTATGGATGGATTGATGCCGGTGAAGCCATCATTGAAATCAAAAAGGATCAAACGGAAATCGCAGGACGCGATGTATGGCATGTAGTCGGAAAAGGAAATTCAACCGGCACATTTAACTGGTTTTTCAAGGTGAGGGATACCTACGAAACCTACTTGGACGCTGAAGGAGTATTTCCATGGATCTTCGTTCGTGATGTCCACGAAGGCGGTTACGAGATCAAGCAGTACTACACCTTCGACCATTACAAAGGAGAAGTGAAAAATGACAAGGGCAAGGCCTATGAAATTCCCCTTGGTGTTCAGGACATGATTTCATCCTTTTACCGTGCGCGAGCTATTGACTATTCCAATGCCAAGCCCAACGAGGTATTTGAAATCCAGGCATTTGTAGATGACAAAGTTTGGCCACTGAAGATTCGCTACCTAAAAGACGAAATTGTCAAAACGGACATGGGAAAATTCAACTGCAAAGTATTTGTCCCAGTGGTTCAGGAAGGGCGGATTTTCAAAGAGGAAGAAGATATGATGGTTTGGGTCACCAACGATCAGAACAAAATACCAGTGATGGCCAAAGCGAAAGTTCTTGTAGGGTCAATCACCATGGAGTTACGTGACTACAGTGGCCTTGCGCACCCGATTGCAAGGATCGACTAGCCGGTGAGCTTCACCTTCGCTTGTTGAGAATTGATCTTTCTATCATTCAGATAGCTGCTTATTACGGTTACTTTCGGACCACCAAACCCGTGGAATGAACACGTCTCTTACCGAGCAGCTCGCGAAACTCAGACAGAAATACGAGTCCATGGGGCAGGATATCAACGCCTACCTCGATGGACTCCTTTTTTCAAACTACCTCACTTACTGGGATTACATTCACCTGGATACGCTTCTTACGCTACAAAATCCAAAAACGGATTACCCGGATGAAGAGATCTTCATCATCTATCATCAGATTACGGAGCTGTATTTTAAGCTTGCGCTGAACGAATTCCAGCAGATTGCGAACAACGGTAAGGACATCGATACCAATGGCCACGACAACGGTTGGAACGAAAAGCTGGAAGCCGATTTTCTGACCGAACGCTTACGCAGGATCAACAGCTATTTCGCGGCCCTCACCAAGAGCTTTGAAATCATGATCAACGGAATGGAGAAGGATCAGTTTCTTCGATTTCGGATGGCTTTGCTTCCCGCTAGTGGATTTCAATCTGCTCAGTATCGAATGATCGAAATTGCTTCTACCGGATTAGCAAGACTGGTGAAGAAGGAGCACAGAAAGGAAAACCGGGAGCAGGAAACGCGTTCTGTGGATGAGCTTTTTGAACACATATATTGGAAAGAGGGAGCTACCGAGTTGGCCACTGGAAAGAAAACGCTCACGCTGAAACAATTCGAAGCAAAGTACATCGAGCGTCTGAAGGTTTTCGCTCAGGTATTTGAACAGAAGAATGTCTGGCACAAATACAAAAGCCTCACACCCGAGGAACAAAAGGCTCCTGCACTTGTAAAAGAAATGCGCCAACTGGACATCAACGTAAATGTAAACTGGCCTTTGATGCATTTTAAATCAGCCGTCCGCTACCTCCAGAACGATCCTTCCGACATTGAAGCCACAGGCGGCACCAACTGGCAGAAGTACCTCCCGCCACGCCTTCAGCTGAGAATTTTCTACCCCGAGCTTTGGTCTGCTGAAGAATTGAAAAACTGGGGAAAAGGCTGGGTTGAAGAAGTGACCGCTGACAGTATTACAATCAAGGGTGCATGAGAATCCATAGGAACCATTATTGGCTGGTGTTTGCAGCGCTGTTGGCGATAGGATTGGCAACTACCATGCATTCGCGGTGGTTGTTTGAAGAGGAGCTGGCTATTGTAGAAACCGTGGACTCCATCATGGTGGAAGAGTGCCATGAAGAATTCGGCATCGACCTTCAGGGAATGCACATCGAAAAAGGCAAAGTGAGGCCCAATCAGTTTCTTGCAGAGCTTCTCCTTCCTTACAATGTCACTTATCCCGAAATCACACGACTGGTGGAGCGCGCAAAGCCGGTTTTCGATATTCGGAACATTCGCTCAGGGGCAGATTACACCATTCTCTGCTCGGCAGATTCAGTGCTGAGAGCCGAGTACTTTATCTATGAGTTGTCGGCCATCGATTACATCGTTTTTGATCTCAGCGACAGCATGCGCGTGTCTAAGGCGAGCAAGCCTGTCACACTGGAAGAACGAACAGCTTCAGGAGTAATCAGTAGTTCTCTTTACCAAACTTTAATGGATCAGAATCTGAGCCCTGCGCTGGCCATGGAGCTCTCTGAGATTTATGCCTGGAGCATAGACTTCTATCGCATACAGAAAGGTGATGGCTTCAAGCTGATCTATGATGTGAAGAAAGTGGAAGACCAGGAAGTGGGAGTCGCCTCTATCAAAGCGAGCATATTCACTCATTTTAGTGAGCCGTACTATGCCTTTCGTTTTCAGCAGGGCGAACAATTCGACTACTTTGATGAACAGGGTAACAGCCTTCGCAAGGCCTTTTTGCAAGCTCCGCTCAAGTTCAGTCGAATCAGTTCCGGCTACACCATGAAGCGCTTCCATCCGGTTCAAAAACGTTGGAAGGCACACCTGGGAACAGATTATGCTGCTCCAAGAGGCACACCTATTATGGCTGTTGGAGACGGTGTTGTCACTGAGGCTCGATACAGCAAGTTCAACGGGAACTATGTGAAGATCAAACACAACGGTACCTACACCACTCAGTACTTACACATGAGCAAGAGAGCCAGCGGCATGAAACCTGGAACGCGGGTGCGGCAAGGCGAAACCATTGGCTACGTGGGAAGCACAGGATTGGCAACGGGACCACATGTATGCTTCCGTTTCTGGAAAAATGGGAAGCAGGTAGACCACAGGCGTGAGAAGCTGCCTCCAAGTGAGCCCATCAAGCCGGCTTACAAAGACGCTTACCAAGCTCACTTGCAGGATTGGAAACAGCGATTGGAAGCAGTAGGAATTAGTTCCTCTCCCGAGATCGCGAAAGCTCAGCTTCCTTAGATTTCAGACATCCCCAACATGACGATGGGGTTCTCAATGTATTTGCGGAATGTAGCCAGGAACTGAGCTCCTGTAGCGCCATCCACCACACGGTGGTCGCAACTCAGCGTAACCTTCATGCGATTTCCTACAACGATCTGACCGTCCTTTACCACGGGTTCCTGACGAATCGAACCGACCGCCATGATGCAACTATCGGGAGCATTGATAATGGCAGTAAATTCTTCGATGCCAAACATTCCCAGGTTGGAAATAGTGAAGGTGCTACCCTCCCATTCCTGAGGCAAGAGCTTCTTATTTCGTGCTCGCTTGGCATAGTCCCTCACCTCGTTGGAAATCGTGGTCAACGGCTTTCCATCAGCGAAGCGCACAACAGGAACAAGAAGTCCTTCGTCCACTGCGACAGCTACACCGATATTGACATGTTCATTATAGGTAATGTATGGATCGTTCCATGCAGCATTCACCTGTGGATGCTCCAGAAGTGAGATTGCCGCTGCTTTGATCACCATATCATTGAAGGAAATCTTCTCAGGAGCAATGGCTTCATTGATAGCCTTTCGTGCCTCAACCGCCCGATCCATGTCCAGATCAATGGTGAGATAGAAGTGAGGCGCTGAGAACTTGCTCGCACCGAGGTGCTTAGCAATACTCTTCCTCATTTGAGAAATCTCAACATTGCGCTGACGCTCGATTCCGGCAAAACCTCCGGAAGACTTTCGGCTCGCTTTTTCGATGTCACGCTTCACAATTCGGCCGTTGTCACCAGTGCCTCGCACGGAGCGCAGATTCACGCCTTGCTCCTGGGCCAATCTCCGGGCCAAAGGGGAAATCTTCATATGATCACTATCCGAAGCTGATTCCTCTTTCTGAACAACCACCACAGGCTTAGCAGCTGGTTTTGGAGCGGCAGGCTTTGGAGCCGGTGCAGGAGCTGCTGCTGGTGCAGGAGCCGCTTCCTTAGCCTCTGCCTTTGGAGCAGGTGCTTCCTTCGATTCTCCACCGCCAGCGCGTGCTTCTTCCAATTGCTGCTTGTAGTCCTCACCTTCTTTGCCAATGACAGCAATCGGCACGTCAACGGGAGTTGTCTTTCCCGCATCTACTTCTATGTGAAGCAGAACGCCATTGTGAAAGGATTCAAAATCGAGGGTCGCCTTATCAGACTCTATCTCCGCAAGCACATCTCCGGTGCTCACCTTGTCTCCAACTTTCTTGTGCCATGCCGCGATCACCCCTTCTTCCATGGTGTCGCTCAGCTTTGGCATTTTAATGATTTCGGCCATGTTCTTTTATTCTTAATCCATGATGTATGGATAGTCCTCTTGCATGTAAACGTCCTTGTACAATTCGTCTTCTTCAGGAAGTGGTGAACTCTCAGCAAACTCAATGGCTTCCTCCACGAGTTTCTTCACCTTGTCTTCCATTTTGTCGACACCCTTCTCATCGATCCATCCTTGCTCCATGATCGTATGCAGAATCTGTGCAAGCGGGTCTTTCTCTTTGTATTCGTTCAGCTCATCCTTGGTTCGGTACTTCTGAGGATCACTCATGGAGTGTCCCTTGTAACGATACGTCTTCACCTCAAGCAGGATAGGTCCTTTACCCGCTCGGCAATGCTTCGCAGCCTTGTCGATCGCTTCGTGCATGCTCTCGACATTCATCCCATCTACTGGCTCGCTGGGCATCTCATAGCTTGCACCTAGTTTGTAGAGGTCGGTCACATTGGAAGTACGCTCCACAGAAGTTCCCATCGCGTAATTGTTATTCTCGATGATGAAGATCACAGGCAGTTCCCAGAGCATAGCCATGTTGAAAGTCTCGTGCAATGCTCCCTGACGAACGGCTCCGTCTCCCATGAAGCAGAGACAAACATTATCCGTGTCATTGTATTTCTCAGCGAAGGCAATACCGGCACCCATAGGGATTTGAGCACCAACGATTCCATGGCCTCCCATCATGTTACGACTCTTGTCAAACATGTGCATCGATCCACCTTTACCCTTGGAACAGCCTGTGCTTTTACCATAGAGCTCGGCCATTACGTATTTGGGTTCAAGCCCAAGCGCAATCGGATGCGCATGATCACGGTATGCAGTAATGATTTTATCTCCTTCCTTGATGGCTGAAGCGAAGCCTGCAGCTACAGCCTCCTGCCCGATGTAGAGGTGACAGAAACCTCCAAACTTTTGCTGAAGGTAGAGGTTACCACATGCTTCTTCGAAGCGTCTCATGACGAGCATGTCCTCATACCACTTCATGTATTGGGCCTTCGAAAAACGGGTCTTTTTTGTACTTGATTTCTTCGCCATGATTCTCGTTATGGCTGGCAAAAATAGTACTTGAAGGTTTGCGAATAACACCTTCCGAAAAGCGAAATCAGCGCTTCAGTTCGTCCAGGTGAAAATCGAGCGGCAGAAGCATTCGGGCACTCTTAAGAATAAGGATCTGACCGCTTTGACCTGAAAGCACAACTTCATAATCCTGACCTTGCTGGCGTTCAAACTCTGCCATCACCTGACGGCACGTTCCGCAAGGCGTAGCGGGCTTGTTCAGATTGAAATCCACGGGATTAGCCGTGACACTCAAGGAGATGATTTTCAGATCAGGAAAACGATCCCGAGATTGGACAAGAGCACTACGCTCGGCACATATGCAAGCTGGAAAAGCCGCATTTTCGGTATTGCTGGCTTGCACAAACGTTCCGTCCTCCAACAGAATGGCTGCTCCAACCTTGAATCTGGAGTAGGGTGCATAAGCTTGCCATGAAGCCTCCCTGGCTTTGAGCACAAGTTTCTTGTGAGCCTCAGAAAGCGCATTGATGTCTGGAGCAGAAAAGTATTCGAAAGAGTGTTGCTCCGGAGTGTACATGATCAGGGTTTATGGACCAAAACTACAGCATGTGCTTCTATCCCTTCTTTGCGCCCCACAAAACCGACTGTTTCTGAGGTAGTCGCCTTTACTCCTACATCGTCTGTTTCGACTTCCAGTAAATCAGCTATCGAAGCCTTCATTGCAGAAATATGAGGTGCAATCTTCGGCACTTCACTCACAAGCGTAGCATCCACATTTCCAACCTCGAATCCTTTTTCTTTCGTGATTTTCATCACGGCTTTCAGCAGCTCACGGCTATCAGCATCCTTAAAATCTGCATTGGTATTCGGGAAGTGGTAACCGATGTCGCGTTGGCCAATAGCTCCAAGGATAGCATCACAAATCGCGTGAAGCAAGACATCAGCATCAGAATGACCATCAGGACCTAGCTCTGAAGGTATCTCTACTCCTCCGAGCACACACTTTCTTCCTGGCTTTAGCTGATGAACATCGTATCCAAAGCCTACCTTGATTTTCATACTTATTCGGAAGGAGTATCAGAGGAAGACTTGGCCTTCTGTGCGAAGTTGAAGGTCAGCGTAAATCTCAGCGTTCGGGCCAGTGGAGAATTCTGTACAATCTGAGCTCGGCCAAAGTAAGCTGGAATGAGGTAGCTGAAATCGAGACCAAAAACGGTATATCTCAAACCCGCACCCACTGTGAAGAACTTACGGTTTCCTTTAGAGATGTGCTCCCAGAAGTATCCCGTGCGGAAGGCAAACTGATCAGCGTACCAATACTCTGCTCCAACACCCCAGTTAATTTCTTTCAATTCTTCCGTTAGCACGCTACCACCTGCTACAGAATAGGTGCCATCATCATTTCTGGTGACATCACCCGGAGCATCAAAGAAAGAAGTGAACATCCCTGAGGCTACGGGACGATCAGGATCCTGACCCGAAGCAATCACCAAGTTGCCATCTTCCTCAATCTGAACACCATCATCATTGGTAGCGTAGACAGGTGGAGAAGGCACCATGTATTTGTTGAAGTCTGCAGCAAACGACAGCTTGTTGTAGTCATCGAGGTGGAAGGTAATCCTTGGTCCAACTCTTAAGTTGATCGGCAAGTAGTCGCGCTGTGTCGTGTTCGTATAAGAAATCTTACCTCCGATGTTGGAGATGTTTACGCCCCATGCCCATGTAACATCCTTGTCAAACAGCACAGCATCATCGTTCTGGTAGTAGACCGAAACATCGGCAGCTACTGTACGACCAGGTCGTGAGTCTGCATTGTTCACAGTTTGATTACCCGTAAGATTTGAATGAATGTAACGAACGGCTATACCACCTGAGAAACGAGGAGAAAGCTTCCTGGAGTAAGCCAGGTCGGCCGTGAATTCATTAGGTCTGAACTGCACCGTTGGAGTTCCCGTCTGATCCGTGAATTGAATTTCACCCAGTGAGAAGTAGCGCAGGGCTCCTCCTACCGTACTCATTCTATTGATACGCTTGTGGAAACTCAGATACGCCAGAGAAATGTCTGGAACCAGAGCTCTCAACCACGGTGTATAGCTAATACCAATGGAAGAATTGTCCTCCGCAAAGGCATACTTGGCGGGATTCCAATGCAAGGAATTCGCATCAGGATCAGTTGCTACACCCACGTCTCCCATTCCTCCACCCCTTGTTTCAGGGTTGATGATAAGAAATGGAACCGCTGTGGTAATTGTATTCAGGTCAACAACAAGCTGCGCGAATACAGATGAAGCCATCATTGAGACCAGGATGGTCGCTGTCAGTCTCTTGGAAATCATAAAGCTTATAAATCTTTCTGGAGTAACTGTCTTCAATAGGCTTCGTGCTGTGATAGTAAAGGGACAAATATATAGGTCTGAAAGGATACGCTTAATTCAAAATGACCAAACGCTCAAATTCGTTCGCACGCTCACCAATTGGGGTTTTAACAGAAAGACGATAGATGTAGACTCCTCGACCAATTTTATCTCCATATTGATCTTTTCCATCCCAGGCAATGGGCCCTACCCTGTAGCCCTCAGAGGCCATTTCAGTATCGATGGTTTTCACCAGTTTTCCACTGACCGTAAACACCTCGATTCGCACGTCCAGGCTCTGTCCTGGCTTGTTGTGTTCAAAGTAGAACTGGGTGTTTGTGGTGAATGGATTCGGATAATTGAGTATGTGCTCCAACGCTAGCTGCTCGTTATCAGCGACTACAAATTCGGTGTTGGCTGTAGATGGATTGTTGTTCACATCCCAGACCTGAAGCTTGAGTGTATGGCGTCCATCTTCCAAATTGTTAAAAGGATAACGGATCTTACCGCTTTGATAGGAATCCAAATCCGACTCATAAAAGTCATTGAGAACGATCGTGTTTTTCGTGTTATCATCCAACACCGCTGTGATATCGTGCCCGATTCCGTTGCCTACCATGTTGATTCCGTTGGAGTCTGAGACCTCAGCATAGAGTTCAGGATTCTCATCTGTCAATCCCCCAAAAACGAACTTGTTATCGTTCATGAAGAGATCAGCATCCGGTCCTTGATTGTCGGTAATCGGATTGTCTGAAACACCCCCAACCGTGAAATCGAGGAAAGCACCATTCGCATCTACTTCTCCATTTTCGGCATAGAAGCTAAGCTTGCCACCTCCAAAGCTCAAATCAATGTCTCGAGGCACCACGAAATCAAAGCTAAAGTCACCATCTTTTACACTGGCTTTACCCCGAAACAGAGCATTCTTCCTCAACGTGTAGGTATGCTCTCCGATACCATCATTATTCAAGGTTTTCAGAGTGGCCTCCTTGTCAAACAGAAGCGGATAGACCACACCGTTGAAACCAGACATCTTGTTCCCAAACTCATCTGCTATATAGCCGGAAACCGTCACTTTCTCGAGCGCCTTCACGGTATCGGGAATATTCTCAACCATGACCTGCTTCTGCGGATAGGCAAGCATCAACCCTGGATCTCCCAGCAGCGAGAAGCAGCGGCTGTTAGCAGCAGCACTGGCAGCTTCTGAAACCGTTCGGACTTTGGTGATCCTGGCGAGATCGCCCAGCCTTGGTCTCACATTGCCAACGGTATCATAAGCCAGATCTGTAAAAGCCTGCGTCAGGACAAAGTTGGGGCTTGAATAAACCGCCCGGGTGGTAGTGAGCAAGGCCACCGCTCCACCATTTGGATTGAGCAAAGCAAATTCCCCAGCTGAAGTCCTTCTGGGATCATCAAAACGGGAAAACTCACAAGTAGCCGTGATCAGCAGCGTCATGTTATCCATGTTCTGCCAGCCGTTCACATTCACCACTTCGAGCACGCGTTCATGCGCCCATCCCAGTTCTCCACCGTGACCTATATAATACATGATTAGCGCACCACTGCTGATGCGGTCGTTGATGGCCACATTCACCGAAGGATAGCGTTCACCACCAGCACCTGAAGACTGCTTATAAGCATCCAGGTAGATCTTATCGATATTGTATTCAGGATGCTCCCCCTTGATGACTGAGGACAGAGCGTCAGACTGTTCCATGTAGGTATTTCCATCTTCGTCATCGGCAACAAAAACCACCTCGTTCCTCCATGCTCCAAACGTCTGCTGGCGTGTGTAGTGAATGATCTTGTTGACCATGTTCTGAGCCTCGGATCTGCTTCGTGCAGGAAGCCTTCCAATACCAATGTCAACGAGATCCTGGGGCGACTCTCCCTCGTCATCGTCCATCAAACCGAAATAATCATCGGACACCACCGAAGTAGTCGGGATCAGGCTGTTGATGGTCTGGTGAGCGGGAATGAAATTGGAGTTACCGGAAATACGATCCTTGAAGTCATAGGATGCATCTCCAAACAGCAATAAATATTCAGGCCTCGTACCTCCATTATCTATAGCCCGATGATAGAGCATTCGCATGAACTCCTTGATGGCGGTTATATCAGCTGCACCTCCGGAAAACTCATTGTAAATCTGCTTTACCGGAACCACCGCAGTGCTGAATCCATCGTATTGCTCATGAAAATCAGCGAGCTCCTGCGCTTGTGCCACAAAGTTTTCATGGGAGACTACTACATATTTAATGTTGGAGAGAGAATGCAGGTTTTGATTCTCTACAAAGCCCACCCTCTGAGGAGTCAGCCATTGGGAACCATCAAAAGCTAGGAATGTACGGAGCGTGTCATACTCTGTATTAAAGGAAGTAAGCCCCTGAGCTCTTGACAACTGCATTTGTTGCACAGCCAGCGGATCTGTGATATCCCAGACCGTCACTTCCTCGCTACCCGCGTCAACACGGAATCGCACCAAAGCCCCATCAGCCACCGAACGATGGTCTGAGAACTTCATGAAGGGACCATTGAAAATGAGGTTTCTGCGCGCATTGACGCTGATGTAGTCAACCCAGGCTTGTGCCTGTGAATTCACAGAGTTGTCGTAGGTGAGCTTGGTAAGGAAGTTACCACTCCTTGCGGTGAACTCCATATCCACTGAGCCACTTTGGGCAAAAGGAGCTCCATAGAATCCAGCTACAGAGTTAAAAATCACCTCCCCCGGAGAGGCATTCTGATTCGGTACCGAAACGGTCATCTTGGTGTTCGGAATGTTAACCGAACGTGAAATGAAGCTACTCTTCACGAAGGCAGTCGAATTGGGCACTGCGTTCGGAACTGTGAAACCAAAATCCTGACTCCCGGCTACACTGATCTCATCGGCATACCAGGTTCTTCCTGATTGAATAACGTTGACCAGGTCCTGTTCGTAGAAATCATAATAGTCCACCTGAGTAGTAGTGGAGGTAAACCGCGAGGCGCTCGTTTCCTGCACTCTGGCCGGAGAGCCAACACCACCATTGATGGTTAAAAAGTAGAATACACTATCCGCAAAAGGGTTTATGTCGTGCTCATAGCGCGCGCCTTCATTGCTCCAAACGACCTGATCTTCACCATAAAACAGAAAGTAATCTCCCCGGTCCATGATTCCATCTCCTCCATCTTCCACAAGAATGGCGATCTCTTCAAGATCATCCGGTCGAGGCATGCTGTTATCCATATCCACTTTACCACCTCCCGTACCGTACAATCGAATTTGGTTCGAAGCCAGCCCGGAAACCGACAAACCACATTGCTCCAGAAAGCGATAGTCTACCTTATATATACCATCTTCAGCCGTGGCGATTTTATACCACTCGCCACTACTCAAAACTGAGTTTGCTTTCCAGCTATTTGCCCTGCCTCCATCCCTTCCGGCACTGGATGCGACAAACTGATAGTCCAGCTTATATGTCATGAGCTTCATCAGTCTCGAGCCTACTTTCCTGATAGGATTGAAGGTGGCAACGGCATAGGTAACTCCAGCCGATCTGCGCTCTGCGTATGTGACACTATAATCCTTGGCAATATCTGACCCTGTGTAGAGTGCAGCTTCCTGAGGTGTAAGCTCTTCTTCTTTTAGAACCTTAAGTCTTACGGAAGACAATTTGCTGCCGCTTGACACCTTCTCTATTTGAGTAATCAGCGGCTTGTCGCTCAGCGGATCGCGCTCACATTTATTGCAAGACAGCAAGTTGATCTGACGTTCATCTAATGTAGAATGCTGAGCAAGGTCCCATTTCAACGACACGACACTTTTATCCGCCTGCGCATTTTCTACGCGCTCATTCTTTTGAACGATTTTGGCCTTTGCTGGTGTTTGAGTTTTTTGCTGTGCCTGGGCAATATGCAAGAAGCTTATTAAGGTGAGCAGGGGGATAAACGATGCTGCTTTCATACAAATTGCTTATTCTTTTCGACTAACTGAGTCGTTTTGTAGTTATATTCGTGTTTCTGTTTTGACAGCGAAAGAAACGAAGATCAGAATATCATATTGTTTGCTGACAGAATAACGATTAGTTAATCACAAAGGTTTGCAGGGTAAGATTATTCGTATAATTGCCTCTTTCGGCACCACTATTAAGATGAAAAGGACGCTAACCATTCTGTCGTTTTTGGCTGTCATCTGCGGTCTCTCGTTTGAATCGAGCGCGCAAGATCCTGCGTTCAGTCAATTCTACGCGAACCCTTTGTACTTGAATCCAGCTTTGGCCGGAAGTGCTCAATGTCCAAGGGTAATCTTGAACTACAGAAATCAGTGGCCCGGAATTCCAGCAACTTTTGTCACCTATTCAGCTTCCTACGATCAGTATGTAGACGCGCTGAGTGGTGGAATTGGTTTGCAAGCTTATCATGATCGTGCAGGAACGGGCATCATCAATACAAATCACGTAAGTGGAATGTATGCCTACCAATTGGCTGTTGATCGAAACTTCAGCATCAAGGCAGGATTCCAGGCAACCTATTATCAAAGATCTATTGACTGGAGCAGTCTCACATTTGGCGATCAAATCGATGAGCGCTTCGGCTTCATTTACAATACGGGCGAAACTCCAATCGAAAGCAACGTAAATCGCATTGATTTCTCGGCAGGTTTCCTCGGATTTACTGATCGCTTCTACTTCGGATTGGCCGCACACCATTTGACAGAACCGAACGAATCATTCTTTCAGAATGCTGAAAGCAGACTTCCTCGAAAATACACTGGTCACGTTGGAGCGTTGATACCTTTGAATAGTGCAGTGCCAGAGGAGGGAAGCATTTCTCCTAACATCGTTTATCAACGCCAAGGCGAGTTCAACCAACTCAATCTCGGGATGTACCTTAATAAAGGTATCATGACTGGAGGTGTCTGGTATCGATGGAATGACGCTCTCATTTTCTTAGTTGGTATTTACACCGATGCGTTCCGTTTCGGCTACAGTTATGACGTAACTGTTTCATCTCTAGGAACCCAAACACTAGGGTCTCACGAAATTTCTGTCACGATGATGTTCCCTTGTCGTCAGAAGCGCAGAAAGTTCCGCCAAATGCAGTGTCCCAAGTTCTAGGACGCTGATTTGTGCAATAATATTTTCTCTATCTTCGTTTGCCTTATTGATTTCTCGATCAAGAACTTAAACGCTTACGCATGAAGGCAGGATCAAGTTTTTCTTTGCTCTTTCTCTCTCTTCTTCTCTTCTCTTGTGGTTACGAAAAGTCCTCCATTACTGGCTGGAACTATAATGACTCTAAGAACGGAGGATTTCAAAAAGTTCCTTTCGAGGAACAAGAAACCGGGCCAAACCTGGTGCTGATTGAAGGAGGTACGTTCACCATGGGTCGTGTAGAACAGGACTTCATGTATGACTGGAACAACATCCCAAGAAGAGTTACGGTATCTTCTTTCTACATGGATCAAACAGAGATCAGCAACTTCCACTGGTTAGAATATCTCTATTGGGTTCGCAGAGTGTACAGCATTGACTACCCAGAACTCTATAAGAAGGCTCTTCCTGACACCTTGGTTTGGAGATCGAAGCTTGGGTACAATGAGCCTTATGTAGATTACTATCTAAGACATCCAGCTTACCGGGATTATCCTGTAGTAGGTATCAACTGGCTGCAAGCAAGTGACTTCTGTAGCTGGAGATCAGATCGTGTGAACGAATACATTTTGATCCGCGAAGGTCTTTTGGAGCATTACGTAGACCAGATTGGTGAGGACAACTTCAACACTGATGCATACTTCGCTAACCAGTACAACTCTGGTAAGCGAATTGAGGGTCTTCCAAACCTGAACCCTAACGGATCAGAAACCCGAAACGTGAGAATGGAAGACGGAATCCTGCTTCCTAAGTATCGTCTCCCGACAGAAGCAGAATGGGAATTTGCCGCATTAGGTCTTATCGGTAACAGTATCGGTGAACGTGTGGTAGAAAGAAAGCTTTATCCATGGTCTGGCCACGCTGTCAGAAACCCTGACGAAGCCTACATCGGTATGATGCTCGCTAACTACAAGCGTGGTAGAGGTGACAACATGGGGGTTGCCGGAAAACTGAATGATAATGCAGACATCACCGCGCCTGTATTCTCTTACTGGCCAAATGACTACGGTCTTTACAACATGGCTGGAAACGTAAGCGAGTGGGTCATGGATGTTTACCGTGCCATTTCCTTTGAGGACATGGATGATTTCCGTCCGTTTAGAGGAAACGTATTCCGCACCAAGGAGCAAGACAATGAAGGTCTGCTGCTCGACAAGTATGACATCCCTACTTACGATATCCCTGGCATCAAGGCTTATTTGGATGAAATGCAGGCTCAGGTTGAGCTTACAGCAAACGAAGTAGAGCTTGAACTTCTGAACTCTCTGCAAGGACACACTGATCAGGCCCTGGAGCTTTTAGATGAAGAGCAGAACTATGAAGCGAATGTGATCATCATTGAAGAATCTATCGAGGCGATCAAAGGCGCAGACGAGTCTGCCCGATTGGCTCCAACGCTCTTGAAAGATTACTCTTCATATATTCTGGAGCGTCCAGGAACACTGCGCTACAGAGATGCGCGCGTTGAAGAGAACATTGATCGAAGAAATTACAAGCGCGCTGACAACATCAACTTCAAGGATGGTGATTGGGAATCTCACCTGGATGAACTTCATTGGGAAAACTTTGAACAAAGCGAAGACCGAACGGAAACGAGCTACATGTATCTCTATCCAGGAGAAGGTCCTGCGACTGACTACAACTCTCTCGTGAATGATCACGCTCGTGTGTATAAAGGAGCATCCTGGAAAGACAGAGCTTACTGGATGGTTCCAGGAACAAGAAGATACCTTGATGAACGCCAGTCTACAAACTACCTTGGATTCCGTTGTGCTATGGATCGAGTTGGCAGCCCTGTTGGACTTGGCGGAACGCGTTAAGCGATCATAAAATATATCAGATTTAAAAGGCCTCTCCCGAGGCCTTTTTTATTTTGCAGCATGATCAAACGCCTTCATTCTATCTTCCTTAGTTCCACTGGTGTTACTACGGACACACGGACCATCCAACAGGGCAACATCTTCTTTGCCTTGAAGGGCCCGAGCTTTAATGGCAACGATTTCGCTGAGAAAGCTCTGAGTGAAGGTTGTTCTTATGCCATCGTAGATGAAGAGCGAACGGAGTTCAAAGATGACAGTCGATTCATCAAAGTGGAGGATGGCCTGGAAGCACTTCAGCAACTGGCGCGCTATCACCGAAGCAAATTGAAAATCCCCGTCATTGGCCTCACTGGCAGCAATGGCAAAACCACTACAAAGGAGCTCATCAAAGCAGCACTGTCTCAGCGCTACTCATGCTATGCCACAAGCGGGAATTTGAATAACCACATTGGCGTTCCTCTCTCTGTTCTCAGCATCAATAAGAAGCACGAGATTGCCGTGATTGAAATGGGTGCCAACCACCAGAAAGAAATTGAATTTCTATGCACCATCTCCAAGCCAGACTACGGAATGATCACCAACATC
This sequence comes from Flavobacteriales bacterium UBA6057, assembly GCA_002428995.1. Taxonomy (GTDB): domain Bacteria; phylum Bacteroidota; class Bacteroidia; order Flavobacteriales_G; family Salibacteraceae; genus UBA6057. The sequence continues at coordinate 311,987 of DIYJ01000020.1, forward strand.
GGTCTGGCACATTTGGAAGGTTTTGGCGGAGAAGAAGGTGTTTACAAAGGCAAGAAAGAACTCTTTGACCATTTGATTGCTGCAAATGGAACCCTGTTTGTAAATCAAGACGATCCCAAAGTAAAACGCGCAGCTGGAAACACTCCAAACACTGGTTATGGAAGTTCAGATTCCGCTGTATACCAAGGAGACTTCTCCATCGAAAATGAACGACTGGCGATTCGCTGGTGGAGGCGGGAAAAACCGACTGAGAAGTTTGCCATACAAACCAACCTGACCGGTAGTTACAACTTTCAAAACACCATGGCAGCTGTTGCGATTGCCCGATATTTCGGAGTTTCCAACAAAGAGATTAAAACCGGGCTTGAGAACTATCAACCGAAAAACCAACGCTCGCAAGTAGAGGAAACAGAACGAGACAATAAGGTGATTGTGGACTGCTACAATGCCAATCCGAGTAGCATGAAGGCGGCCATCGAAAACATGAACGCCCAGTCACACAGTCATAAAGTTGTTATTCTGGGAGACATGCTGGAACTTGGAGCTGAAACCGAGCGCTATCACTCGGAAGTATTGAATCAACTGGAACGCTCTGAGTTTCAAAAGGTAATTCTCGTTGGAGAGCACTTCGCAAAAGCCCTTTCATCTGACAACTACCTATCTGTGATCGAAACTGCAGAAGCTGCTGAACACCTTACTGCTCAACCGATTGAAAACTCCTTAGTGCTCCTCAAAGGTTCGCGCAAAAAAAAGCTTGAGACATTGCTCGAGCTTCTTTAATTCTATATCCGTAGCGATCTACTGGCCATCCAATACAGCGCGGCTAATTACGATACGCTGAACCTCGCTTGTACCTTCATAGATCTGGGTGATCTTGGCATCACGCATGAGACGCTCCACGTGGTACTCTTTCACAAAGCCATATCCACCGTGAACTTGTACTGCTTCAACTGTGGTCTTCATCGCCACTTCAGAAGCGCGAAGCTTTGCCATCGCACTGTGCTTACCAAAAGGCTGCTTTTGATCTTTCAACCATGCTGCCTTGAGGCAAAGAAGGCGAGCTCCTTCAATTTCAGTCGCCATGTCAGCCAGCTTGAAGGCTACGGCCTGGTGCTGGTTAATCGGCTTTCCAAAAGCGGAACGCTCTTTTGAATAAGCTACTGCCAATTCCATTGCTCCGGAAGCAATTCCCAGTGCCTGAGCTGCAATTCCAATACGTCCGCCTTCAAGAGTTTTCATGGCGAACTTGAAACCAAATCCATCTTCACCGATGCGATTCTCCTTTGGAACTTTCACATCCTGAAACATCAGCGTGTGGGTATCGGATCCTCGAATCCCCAATTTGTTCTCTTTGGCTCCAATGATGAATCCGTCCATGCCCTTCTCTACGATGAGGCAGTTGATTCCGCGGTGACCTTTGTCAGCATCTGTTTGTGCCATCACCAAGTATGTAGAAGCGGTACCTCCGTTGGTGATCCAGTTCTTTGTTCCATTCAACAAATAGTGATCACCCATGTCGATGGCTGTGGTGCGCTGCGAAGTAGCGTCTGAACCTGCTTCTGGTTCCGAAAGACAGAACGCTCCGATTTTCTCTCCTTTTGCTAAAGGCACGAGATACTTCTGCTTCTGTTCCTCTGATCCAAACTTGTCGAGTCCCCAGCAAACGAGGCTATTGTTTACAGACATGCAAACGGAAGTACTTGCATCAACCTTTGAAATCTCTTCCATGGCCAATACATAGGAAACCGTATCCATTCCTCCGCCACCATACTCTGGCGACACCATCATTCCCATAAATCCGAGCTCTCCCAGTTGCTTTACCTGTTCTGCAGGAAAAGTCTGATTCTCATCGCGCTCGATCACTCCTGGCTTCAATACGTTTTGAGCGAAATCACGTGCTGCATCCCGCACGGCCATTTGCTCTTCGGTTAAATCAAAAAACATGTTTTATCTGGATTTCCTATTATACTTTGTGGGCGGACAAAAGTAGCTTTTGCGATGATTCCAACATCATATCGAGGGTTTGGTTTAATGTGTGGCACCTCCCACGATGCTCTGGATATAGCCGATGTTGGTTTCGATTTCGACAACGGCCAATGGAGCTACACGATCCATGAGGCTGTTTCTATCGACCTTCCTCAAAACTTGAGGGAAAGACTCGCTCACGCCACTGACAGCTCAGCCCTCGAACTCGCATTGCTTGATCGAGACTTTGCACACTTCTGTGCTGATCAGGTTTCAGAGCAGATGGCCCGAAGTAATTCGAAAGCCACATTCATTGCATCCCATGGAGTCACCATATTTCATCAACCTGATCGGGGAATAGCTCAGCAAATTGGGAATGGCGGAATCATGGCTATGCTGACCGGACTGAAGGTGATCAGCGATTTCAGAATTCAAGACGTAAGCGCGGGAGGCACCGGTGCTCCGCTGGTTCCATATGCTGACAAACAGCTCTTCTCCGATTTTCACTACACACTCAACCTCGGAGGTTTTGCCAACATCAGCGTGCTTCATGAAGACGAAGTCATCGGTTACGACCTTTGTGCCTGCAACTTGCTCTTGAATCAACTGGCAAAGCGAGAAGGTTTCGATTTTGACGCAGGAGGTAAACTGGCAAACGCGGGAAATGCAATTCAGGAGTTACTTCAGCGAATGAACGCCCTCCCCTATTTCAGCGCTACTCCTCCAAAGTCACTCGGCTACGAATGGGTGAAAGAAACAATAGATCCCTTGTTCATTGAATACTCCCAGTATTCCACTGCTGATCTGCTTGCCACTTCTGCGGAGCACATTTCAGAAATGATTGCTCGAGCACTGGAAGGAAAAAGAAAAGTACTGGTGACCGGTGGTGGTGCATATAACACACATTTGATCGAGCGCATCAGTGCCAAGACAGCCTCCACGGTCGTCATTCCTGACGCTACCACCATCGATTTTCGTGAAGCATTAGCCTTCGCGTTCCTCGGTTTGTTGAGGCTTCTGGAAGAGCCGAATATAGATCCCAATGTAACCGGATCTGCTCAGCAAACAAGCGCGGGAGCTGTGTACCTGCCGGGTCTTTAAGCGCCTGAGAACAATGACTTGAAAAGACCGCGCAAACAGGTCTCTTTCTTATACATTTGCTGCGCCTTAATTGAGCCCTAAATTCCTTGATATGAAAGACCTTCTTGCCAAGTTTGAGAACAAGACCCCCGAAGTTGTATTTGAATGGAGTGACGCTGAGACAGAAGCGAAAGGATGGGTTGTGATCAACAGCCTGAGAGGTGGAGCAGCTGGTGGTGGAACGCGAATGAGAGTTGGGCTGGACAAGCGAGAAGTAGAGTCGTTGGCCAAAACAATGGAAGTGAAATTCACCGTTGCAGGCCCTCCCATTGGTGGCGCTAAATCAGGAATCAACTTCGACCCAAGAGATCCAAGAAAGGACGGAGTGCTTCGCAGATGGTATAAGGCCGTCTATCCTATCCTGAAAAACTACTACGGCACGGGAGGAGATTTGAATGTTGATGAGATCCACGAAGTGATTCCGATCACCGAAAGCTATGGCCTGTGGCATCCACAGGAAGGAATCGTAAACGGTCACTTCAAGCCTGATGCTGCAAGTCATCTCAAAAAAGTAAAGCAACTGCGTCAAGGCGTTTCCAAGCGCTTGGAAGATGGAGCCTATTCCCCTGATGTTGACCGTCACTACGTTGTTGCAGATATGATCACCGGCTATGGTGTATCCGAAGCGGTAAGACATTACTATGACATCTGGAAGTCAACAGATGTCAAAGGAAAGCGCGTCATTGTGCAAGGATGGGGTAATGTGGGTGCGGCAGCGGCTTATTACATGGCGCAGGCTGGCGCCAAGGTTGTAGGTATCATTGACCGTGTTGGAGGCTTGATGAATCCTGATGGCTTTAGCTTCGAGGAGATTACTGAGCTGTTCCTCCAGAAGGATGGAAACGCCCTGAAGGCAGACAACCTGATTCCTTTTGACGAAGTGAATGAAAAGATTTGGAGCATGGGTGCTGAAGTATTTCTGCCTTGTGCTGCCTCTCGACTGATCACGCAAGATCAGGCAGATCAGATGATCGCAAACGGCTTGGAAGTAGTTTCATCAGGAGCTAACGTACCCTTTGCTGATCCTGAAATATTCTTCGGCCCGATTGGCGACCATGTAGACAACCAGATTGCCTTACTACCTGACTTCATAGCAAATTGTGGTATGGCTCGGGTATTCGCCTATTGCATGAGCGATGAGTATCAGCAAGTGGACGAAGCCATTTTCTCAGACACCTCTTCTACCATTAAGGATGCTCTGGCTGCGGTTCATGCCAAGGATTCTTCTGACAAGAAGATCGCTAAGACCGCCTTCGAAATCGCGTTGACGCAACTCGTTTGAAGTGAACGACTACCGAGCCATTCTTGACCAGGTTTATTTTGGTAACACCGTGCAGGACTACCTGTGGGTGGTTGGCTCGCTGCTCGTAGGTTTCGTCTGCATGCGTTTCCTTGCGCATCGCATCAGCGACATCATCTTCCGACTTCTTTCCAGAACAACGACCTCGCTGGATAAAGAATCGCTCTACGACTTGGTTGGAGCACCGCTGCGATGGTTCATTATGCTCATCGTCCTCTTTGTGTGTACATCACATCTGGAGTATCCGGCAGATTGGGATCTGGCGCCAAAGGAAGAGTTCGGCCTTCGCATGATCCTCTATCGAACCTACATTCTCTTCTTGTGCGTTGTGGTCACTTGGATTGCACTCAGAGTCGCCAAGTTTACAGGCATTATCCTGATGGATCGAGCGTTGCAGACGGAGAGCAAGGCAGACGATCAGATCATTCCATTTATGATGGAGATTGTGAAAATCGTCATTGTGATCATTGCCGTGTTTGTGGTGCTTGGAACGGTATTCAAAGTAGACATTGCAGCACTTGTGGCCGGTCTTGGTGTTGGAGGTTTAGCACTTGCACTGGCAGCCAAAGAAAGCCTCGAAAACCTCCTGGCTTCCTTCATGATCTTCTTTGACAAACCCTTTACCGTAGGTGACTTGGTTTCTATCAACGGAAATGTTGGAACCGTAGATAAGATCGGGTTCAGAAGCACGCGCATCCGCACCCTTGAAAAGAGCTACCTCACCATTCCAAACATGCTGATGGTGAATGATGTGCTCGACAATCTTTCGCTTCGAACTTTCAGAAGGGTAAACTTCAACATTGGTGTGCTATACGGAACGACCGAAGCACAACTGCAAGGAATTGTCGCAGACATTCAAAAACTAGTGGACGAGCATCCAAACACGAACCAGGACGGAGAGATTCACTTCTCCGAATTTGGTCCGAGTTCGCTCGACATCATGATTCTCTATTACATCGATACGATGGATTGGAGTGTGTATCTCCGCATCCGGGAAGAGATTAATTTCAAAATCATGCGCATTGTAGAAGAGCATGGCGCTGATTTCGCGTTCCCAACTCAAACAATTCACCTCGAAAAACCTTAAAACTCAAAACAGCTCATGGACTTATTGATGGTTGTCGTATTTGTACTCGGTTATCTGGCAATTGCCCTTGAACATCCGATCAAAATTGACAAGGCCGCCAGTGCGCTCCTCATCGGTGCGATCACCTGGACAATCTTCTCACTCAATGCGGAATCCATTATGGAGGGTTCTACACTGCTGGCGGAATACCTCGCTTCAGAGATAGGTCAGGGCCATGATGCACAGCACTATGTAGTGCATGAACTCAGTCACCACCTGGCTGAGATTGCTGAAATTCTCTTCTTCCTGCTTGGTGCGATGACCATTGTGGAACTCATTGATGCTCACGAAGGTTTTGCGCTTATTACAGATCGCATCAACACTTCGAACAAAGTGAAGCTGATGTGGATTCTGAGCATTCTCACCTTCTTCCTCTCTGCTGCGCTCGACAACCTTACCACGGCCATCGTAATGTCAGCACTGCTTAAAAAGCTGGTGAAGAGCAAGGAAGACCTGTGGATGTTCGCTGGAATCATCATTATTGCTGCGAATGCCGGAGGTGCATGGTCACCGATTGGTGATGTTACCACGATCATGCTTTGGATTGGTGGTCAGGTAACAGCCGCCAACATCGTTGTGAAGCTGATCATTCCTTCCCTTGTATGCCTCATCGTTCCATTGATCGTGCTTTCCTTCATCATGAAGGGCGAGTTTGAGCGAAAGCTGGGTATGGTGGAGCGTCAGCACCTCGAAGATCGAACAACACCTACGGAGCAGTTGACTGTTCTCCTTTTGGGCGTGGGTTCACTCCTCTTTGTTCCCATCTTCAAGACCATTACTCACCTCCCGCCCTACATGGGTATCCTGCTCGGCCTCGGGGTTCTTTGGACCGTAACCGAGATTATGCACCGATCCAAGAATAAGGCTGAACGCAGCAAGCTTTCCGTCATCGGAGTGCTTCAAAAGGTCGATACGCCCAGTGTGCTCTTCTTCCTCGGAATTCTTGCCGCTGTTGGATCTCTTCAAAGTGCCGGTTTGCTTCGCTACATGGCTCAATTCCTTGAGTCTTCCATTGGTAACATGTATGCCATCAACATGGTAATTGGTGTATTGAGCTCGATCGTGGATAACGTGCCATTGGTTGCTGGTGCCATGGGTATGTATGAATTGCTTCCTGCCGGAGCTGCAGCTGTTGCAGGTCAGGCTTATCCGGTCGATCATGTCTTCTGGGAATTCCTCGCCTACTGTGCCGGAACAGGAGGTAGCTGCCTCATCATTGGCTCTGCTGCTGGTGTTGCAGTGATGGGTATTCTTCAGATCGATTTCATCTGGTACATGAAAAAGATCACCTGGCTTGCCTTCATCGGTTACATCGCTGGTGCATTCACCTACATCGCGATGGCATCGATGATCTGAGTGAATTAACAGCCTCTTCTTTACAATTCCCCTGCTGTTGGCCCGTTCTGGATAGTGGCCCTGATACTTTAGTGGCTTAAATTCCCTGAGAGTATGCTATTGAGTCTGCTGCTACAGATTAGTTCCGGAGATGGTGAGGCGGCTGAAATTGCCGAAGAAGTAGTTCCTACAGAAGAGACGTTGTCGGTCATTGAACTACTGATCAATGGTGGTTGGTACATCATGATCCCACTGGCAGTGTTATCCGTTATTGCCGTCTACATTTTCATTGAACGCTTCCTGGCCATACAAAAGGCTTCCAAAGAGGATCCGCAGTTCATGAACCAGATCAAGGATTTCATCCACAACGGCAAGATCGATGCAGCGAATCACCTCTGCAAGCAAACCGATACCACCTTCGCCCGCATGATTGAGAAAGGTGTCAAACGCATTGGCAAACCCTTGGGAGACATCAGCGCTGCAGTCGAAAATGTGGCTAAGCTAGAAGTTTACAAACTCGAGGAAAGTCTTTCCACACTTGCAACCATTGCAGGTGCGGCACCCATGATCGGTTTCCTTGGGACTGTTATTGGGATGATCGTAGTATTCCACGAAATGCGCATCAGCGACAGCGGAATTGAGATAGAACAACTCTCGGGAGGTATCATGCAGGCCATGGTAACCACGGTGGCCGGTCTGGTCATCGGAATTATTGCCTACATCGCTTACAACGTGCTTGTGGCCAAAGTGGAGAAAGTGGTCTACAAGATGGAAGCCACCACCATAGAATTCATGGATCTGTTGCAAGAACCTGCTGAATAATGAGCATCAAGTCACGCAATAAGGTTAGTGTAAGCTTCAGCATGAGCTCGATGACGGACATCGTGTTCCTGCTGCTGATCTTCTTTATCATTCTTTCTACCCTTGTTTCGCCTTACGGAGCCAAAGTGGACCTCCCAACTGGAAAGGCCCGAACCAAGGAACAGCCTAAAATTGCCGTGAGCATTCGCCCAGACCTTACCTACAATATTGACGGCCGGGATGTGGCCAAATCAGAATTGGAAGGTATCTTGAACCAGCGCAAAGCAGAAGTCGATGAAACAAGCATCGTGCTCCGCGTGGACAAGAAAGTACCAACGGGAGAAACCGTTGGCTTTTTAGCGCTCGCAAAAGAATACGGTTTTAGTGTCGTTATAGCCACCAAACCTTAAGATGAAAAAGTCGAAAGAACATAAGAAGAGGGGAATCATCGCGACCATTATAGTTCATCTGGTCCTACTCCTCATTTTCATGTTCACCGGATTGACCATTCCCGTGCCTTTGCCTGAAGAAGAAGGACTTCCTGTTCAGCTAGACCTTGGAAATACCGATTTCGGATCAGGAGATGAGCAACCTCAGAGCACAAAGCAGCCGGATGAAACCGAGCCAATCACCGAACCGCAGCCCGTTGAGAGTGCTCCGGTAGAAGCCCCGGAAGAAGTGGCCACTCAGGAAGATGTTTCTGACATGAGCGTTCCTGAGCAAACCAAACCTGTGGAGAAACCTGTAGAGAAAAAACCGGAGCTTGATGAACGCCTGAAAAAGGCACTGAGCAATCCCTTTCAAACCAATAAGGACAACGATAGCAAGGGGCAAGGCAGTACAGATCAGGCCGGAGATCATGGTAAGCCCAATGGTTCACCTGACGGATCTTCACTTACTGGCACTAAGGCCGGTGGAGGAATTTCGGCCAGCTTAGGCGGTCGGGCAGCAAAAAACTTGCGGCCTATTCCCGGTAACTGGCAGGAGTCGGGCATGATCAAGATCACCGTAATCGTTGATCGGAACGGAAAGGTGGTGAGCGCCTCGCAAGCACGTGGAACTACGATCACCAACTCCGCCCTCATCAATGCTGCCATCGCTGAGGCTATGAAAGTGAAATTCACTCCGATGGCAGATGCACCTGCCGAGCAACGTGGTGTGATCACCTATCCGATTTACCTGCAGTAAGTCATTTCGATGACCTACCCCGAGACTTTAGAATACCTCTTCCAGCAGCTGCCAATGTATCAGCGTGTGGGAAAGGCAGCCTACAAGGCAGACCTTGATAATACGTGGGCACTGATGGAGCGCTTGAACAGTCCTCACAAGAAGTTCAAGACGATCCATGTAGCAGGCACCAATGGAAAGGGTTCTGTATCTCACATGCTTGCCTCCATCTTTAAGGAGGCTGGATACAAAACCGGTCTTTACACCTCACCACACCTCGTGGACTTCCGCGAACGCATCCGCATGAACGGGAAGATGATTCCCGAGCAAGTGGTAGTCGATTTTGTCGCAGACTACAAAGAAGCTTTTGAGGAACTTCAGCTCTCCTTCTTCGAGTGGACCGTAGGGCTTGCGTTTCAGTCCTTTGCTCAGGAGTCTGTGGACATCGCCATTGTTGAAGTGGGAATGGGAGGACGCCTGGATTCAACCAACGTGATCACACCCCAACTCTCCATCATCACCAACATCGGTTGGGATCATATGCAGTTTCTGGGCGATACGCTCGCAAAAATTGCCGGTGAAAAGGCAGGTATCATCAAAGAGAATACTCCGGTTGTCATCGGCAAAAGCCAACCTGAAACAGTTGAAGTCTTTTTAGAGCGTGCCAAAGCGTTGCGCGCCCCCATCGTATTTGCAGACAAGCAGCCGATGGTTCCGATGCTCGAGAGTGACCTGCGTGGGAAATACCAGGCGGAAAACTTCCAAACCGTTATCGTGGCATGTTCGTGGCTTTCAGGAATGGGCTGGAGCTTGACTCCGGCAGCGGTAAAAGCCGGATTGGGAAGTGTGAAAAGGAACTCGGGACTACGAGGTCGCTGGGAAGTGTTGCAAAGAAATCCGCTGGTGATATGCGATGTTGGACACAACAAGGAAGGTGTTCTACACATCACAGAACAGCTGGAAAAAACTCCTCACGAAAAACTCCACTTGGTACTTGGCTTCGTAAACGACAAGAATGTAAAGGAAGTGCTGGACCTGTTTCCCAAAAAGGCAACGTACTATCTGTGCCAGGCTTCGATCCCAAGAGCGCTGGAAGTGAGCGAACTAAGCGCAATGGCCAAGGATTTTGGTTTAGAGCATCAATCGTATCCCAACGTCTCTGAAGCATATCAGGCAGCTTTCAATGCTGCACAATCCGGAGACCTTGTATTTGTTGGTGGAAGCACGTTTGTGGTTGGAGATTTTCTAAAGCATCCAGATCAGTAAGCCAAGACCCAGAAACCTCAATAACAATCTCAACTGCAACTTCAATAAAGCAAGTGTTCGAGCGAATCTCACCGAGGCTAATGGCTGATAGCCAAAAAAACACAAGTACAAACTCAAGCTCAACAAACACCCCCGAACATTAAGCTCCACCCGAGCCTATTGCCTGCCTAGTCCAACTCGACCACCCCGTACTGTATCGCGTAGCGCGTCAAACCTGCTGTATTCTTCAAGTCCAACTTGCTCATGATGTTTTTACGGTGCGTTTCTACGGTATGAAGGCTAATGAACAATTGATCCGCTATTTCCTGGCTTGTCAACGCCTCAGCCACAAGCTTCAAAATCTCCATCTCACGCTTGGTAAGCAGATGTTCCGGGCCTTGCCGCTCCTTTTCCTTTTTTGCTGGACTGAATTGCGATAAATAAGCCTGTAGCGCCTCCTCCCCAAAGTGCTTCTCACCGTTCGACACTCTGGTAATGGCTGTCACCAGCTCCTCTCGTCCGGCATTCTTCATCACGTATCCATACGCTCCCTCCTGCATCGCCCGATTGATAAATGCATGATCCTTGAACATCGTAAGCAGTATGACCCTGGCATTGGAGTCTATCTTAAAAAGTTCCGCCATCGCCTCCAGACCATCCATCTCAGGCATATTGATATCCATCAGGAGTACGTCAGGATTCCAGGCAGCATACTCATCCATCACCTGTTTCCCTGTTTCTGCCTCACCTATCATGACAATCCCGGGCTCGTCAGACAACAAAGCCTTGACACCATCCACAAACATTTGGTGATCGTCAGCGATCGCAACTCGGATCATAATTAACCAGTTGAATATTAGGGTCTAACTAAAGTAATGGAATATCGATGATGACGGTCGTTCCACGCCCGTTATTTGAATCAAAAATCACCGTTCCATTCAGCAATGCAGCTCTTTTCTGAACGTTTTCCAGTCCCATGCCTTCCTTCACCTGCCCAGTCTCAAACCCTTGACCATCATCTTCTACGATCACATTCAGATGATCCTCCTGACGATTCATACTGATCGTTACCTCGCTGGCTTGTGCATGTTTCAACACATTCGCCAGCAATTCCTGCGTGATTCGATAGACCGCAATTTCTACCTTGCTCGGGACACGCTGATCAAGGTTGTGGGCGAAAACGGATACCTGAATCTTGTCTGAAGAAGATATTCGATCTCCCAGCTCTCGAACAGCCTCTTCCAAACCAAACTTCATCAACACTCCCGAAACCATGTCATGAGAGAGTTTGCGCACCTCATCGACCAAATGATCCAACATGGTGTAAGTCTTGGAAAACTGCTTCTGGTTTGCTGCTTGCCCCTTATCTACCTTTCCTTCCAACGCCTCCATGTTGTGTTTGACAGTCGCAAGCTGACTTCCAATACGATCGTGTAAATCCTCGGCAATTCGCCTGCGCTCCTTCTCCTGTCCTTGCACCATGGCATCCAACGCAGCTAGTTCCTGCTTTTGCAATAGCTCGTTGATCTTCTGTTGCTTGATCTGTTCGTTCTTATGAGCCATTTGAGCGCGTTGACGCTGATGGTAGATCGCAAAGGCTCCAGCTACCATCAAAATCAACATTCCCAGAACCAGACCTAGTATCCACATGCTTTGTCGCTGTTGAGCAGCGTCCAGCTCAGCGTTAGAAGCTCTCAACTCTGTGTTTTCGCGTTCTTTTTTTTCAACTTGATACCTGGCTTCAATGCTTCTGATGCGCTTCTCTCGATCAGCATCGAAATAGTCTTCGCTTGCCGTTACATATCGCCAAAGTGCAGAATAGGCAGAGTCAATACGGCCTTGCTCATCATGAACTACCACCAGATTGTACAAATTGTCGGTCAGTGATTGAGCAGCGGACAATCGCTTGTTGATAGAGATGGCAGACTCAAGGTATAGTTCTGCGGAGTCGAGAATTCCGGTCTGTAGATAGAGTGCTCCAAGGTTTCCCAGGGCTTTTGCGATATTCACACTGTCCTGTTCTTCCCCAGCCAATCTCAAGGCTCTGCGAAAAGAAGCGATGGCTAAATCGACTTTGTCCTCTCGAATGTGGAGATTGCCAACATTGATCAAACACCCAATCAGTTGGTCTCGAAATCCATGGTTCTGAATGAGCTGGAGCGCACTTTTATAGTAATGCCAAGCGCTGTCCAGTTGCCCCAAATTCTTGAAGTTCGAGCCTAGATTGACGTACAAGCCTGACACCTTATCCAGTTCCTCTCGGTCCAACCGGATTCGCAACGCTTTTCGGTGGTACTCTATGGCCGAATGTCTATCCTTTTGTCGAGCCCTCAAGACAGCCAGCTGCGAATACGAGCTGGCCATGCCTTGAAGATCTCCTATAGAATCACACATCTTTAAAGAGGCCAGAGAATGAGCCATCGAAAGCTCATAGTCTCCCCAGTTCTTTTGGATGATAGCGAGTTTTCTCAGGCTTGCCGCCTCTACAGTAGGATACTTGCTTTCTTTAGCCTGCCTCATCACTTCCAAGGCAATGCCACGGGCGCTATCGGGATGATCATTGATCAACTCGAAGCTTTCGCTCAGTTGAGCCATAAGACTGGTTGAATCCTTCTGGGCGAAACAACCATTCGTGAAAAGCAGAAGGCTAAGAAAGGGTAAAAGAAACGCGCGTATCTGTGGCATGAACCAGCTTTGAGCTCAAAGCTAGAACTGCAGCGAACACTCACAAAATACTATCTACGTATTGCCGGAGCCGTCATCTATTTCAGCATCGGTATATCTGACCCTGGTAGTTTTGCTTTTCCTCACCGAACCATCTGAGTTTCTCTCTATTACTTCCACAAGGACTCCATATGGTTGAAGAGGTGGTTTATCGCCTGCTAAAAAGTTCAATGCGTTTACTTCTTTTGCAACAAACTGCCCCGTTGCTACATGACCGTAGTCTATAACGTATTTAAGGAAACCTGCGTAACCCGCTCGGATCTCACCAGCAGATAAATTAGTACTCGTAAGCGTAGGAGAAATGCTTTGCCGACACTTAACGATGCAGTGCAAAGAGTAGCTAGGATCGTCATACCTAAGGTAAACAAAAGCTCTGTTTTCATAAGCCATATCACTGATATTTAATTGGTTATATTATTTTTCAATGCATCAATCAATACACCCACAGGCATAATCCTGACCTGACAAGATTCAAGACTGTGTGTACGGTAAACATGACACGAATCCTGTTCGACACGGCTGAAGTCCTGCCCACCACTCACAAATATTCCAACCAGCTTATTTGACTCAGAGTCGAACACGGGACCACCAGAATCACCATCGGAATTGTCGATATCGGCTCTAATATGAAAGGGAGCCTGAGAAGTACTTTTTAGCACCACTCCAGGTGGGTTTAGCCGAAGGCGTGAACCCAAGGGGAAGCCCATGGAATAAACTGAGTCTCCAGGTTGCACTGTTCCTGTATCTGCCAAGATGAGTCTTTGGGGGATTTTTCGTTCCAATCCGTAAAAAGCGTAGTCTTCCGCGTCCACCAGATCTTGTTCCCCACAATCCGAATGGTAGTAACGTGAGACACGGTAGACATTGCTATCTGGAAAGACTATCGAACCGTTAGGATTGGTTGAGTAGTCATAAAATCCGTAAACAAGAACGAATCCCAAGTCTGATAGAAATAGTTGATCATTTCGACACACGGCATGCCCCGAGAGAGCGACAATGCTATCATTAAGGGCAAAGCCAGTAGAATGCACAATGTTTAACTCTCCATGCAATGGATGTGAATCGCATAGATAGGGTCTGCTCTGACCCACCGTTTCATAAGAGTCGAGAATCCAGCGATCACCCTCATGGCGCAGATTAGAATCTACTAATACGGCAAATACCTTTTCAGCATTTTCAATCATCCCTGTATCCGTCAGTCTACTCGTTGGCATACCATCGTATCGACCATCCGAAGAATTACCTTTTTGAGATTTCTTACCATTGGCACCGTCAAGCGAGAAGTCTTTTTTTACTGATTGGTTAAATCCCACAGATTCCGATTGCCCCTGGTTCACGATCACCTTTTTAGAATCTTCTCCACATCCTACTAGTAAGACAGTTGCAGAGATGAACAGGAGAGAGAAGTATTGTTTCAGTCCGATTCTCATGATTAGCTTTTTATAATTCAACTCTTAATTAGCGAGTAGTCAACCTCTCCGATGGTCAAAAATTCGCCCCGACTGAAACCGTCACTGGCAACTGATCAATCGGGTCATCAGGTCCGATCCATGAAATCGGGAAGTTCACTAGTATGATGGCTAAATCTTTCACTATTAAGCCTCCAGAAAAATTAGAATAACCTAAAACATCCCTTCCGTCTGCCGTTAGCCGCCCTACCAGCTCAGAACTACCATACATCACAGCGCCTCTGATTCTTCCAGCAAATGCTAGGTTTCCGGCAGTTCCGGCAAAACGGTAATGCCATTCTAAACCCACATCTACATTCCATAACGGATCATTGACCGATGTACCAAGGGCCGGTAAGGCAGTTGACACCTTCGGACTAAAGTAAAAGCTGTGGTTCAACTTATTATCACCATAAAACAAAAGTGGTCGATCAAACCGTAAGGTCGCGTTACCTCCGGTAGACAGAAATTGATTCAGCACATTCGTACTGTCATCGGTCTCATTGGAAATAGCGCCTGAAAAGGAGATTCTCCAGCATTTGATGTGATCGGTAATAAGTTCAGTAAATACCGTCCCGGATGTATCACGACCATTGATGGAAAACTGGGTTTGGTGGTCCATACGTGACTCCCAGAACGTGGTATCTATATACACTCTTGAGAAGTTTCCATCCTTCTTTTTGACTCCTTGAGACTTCAACTCAGTGGACGAAGGGCTTTGATAAAACAATTGCTGAGCAGAAACGCAGAATGCGAAAAGAATGAAAGCCGAGGTGAAAAATAATCTGATCATGAGGATGAAATTGATGCTGACAAACATCCTCCTGCGCTTCAGGAATAACCTCATTACCTACAGCCATTCCGTTCTACCCAGAAACCATTAGACGCTGCCCTACACATTCTAAAAACCTATCCCCAAACCCACTATTTTCGCAGCTCGTGCAGTTCAAGATCAAAACCACTCGTTGACGCAAACTCAGATCATAGACATGGTGAATGCTCCCCGGCTTTCACCGGAAGTGCTTTACAAGACTTACCTGGAAGACAAGGACCGGGAAGTGCTGGGGAGCCTGTTTAGGCAGTTTATGCCGCTGGTATTTGGTGTGTGCATGAAATACCTGGGTGAAAAGAATGCAGCTCAGGATGCCACCATGGATGTATTTGAGCATCTGATCGGTGCCGAGCCAAAATCGGAAGTGCGGAATTTCAAAGCCTACCTCTATGTGATGACCAAGAACCTCTGCCTTATGAAGCAGCGGGGTGAAAAGGTCCAGCACGTAGAAATTTCAGATCGGGATATGGAATTGGCCACAGAAGTGCATCCTATAGATGACCCGGAGATGAAAGAAGCTCAGTTGAAGAAGTGCCTGGAGCAATTGAAAGACCTGCAACGCTCATGTGTAGAACTGTTTTACTTCAAAAAGCAGAGCTACATGGAGATTTCCAAGGGGCAGCGGATGAACTTGAGCGCAGTGAAAAGTCATATTCAAAACGGGAAGAGAAACCTTAAAATCTGCATCGAGCAGCAAGCGTGAAGCACGACAGCGACATACTGAAACGAATCAAGACCTACTTCATGCGAAGGCGTGTGGCGGAAGACGCACATGCTTTTGAGCGGGAAGTGGAGCAAGATCCTTTCTTGTATGAAGCCATCGAAGGATTCGAAGACTTGCACGTGTCTGACATTCAGCAGGCGCTGGACGAGTTGGATGACCGACTCGATCGCAAGACCAGAAGGCGGATCGTTATTCCATGGAAAATGGTGGCTGGTGTTGCGGCAATCATAGGTGTTGGCGTTGCACTCTTCTCTGTTTTGCCAATGAGTGGAGATGGCAATATGGCCAATGAATCCACCCCAGCAGAGGCAGAAACTGAAGCCACTCAAGGTCCTGATTACAAACCGCGCTACGTGCAACCTTCATTCTCCGTTCTTGAAGCTCCTGAAGTGGAAGCGATAGCCACAGCAGATTCTACCGAAACGGTCCCGGATGAGATGGAAGAAGCGGTGGCGTTGGCAGAGCCGGTGGTGATTCCAGCCCAGGAAGAAACACAGCGCAGTGAACGCGTAGCACCCACCAATGCTGACTCGAAAAACCAATACCGCCAAGTTGCCAAGGAGTCAGCGGATGCGAGCACGGACATTGCAGATGCTGATGATGGAGGAACTACAACCAATGCAGAGTCGGAAGTCGGAATCAGTGCAGATTTTGCCATGGAGGAAACTGCTGCTCCCAGCAAGGCGATAGAGCAACTGAGCGTAAGCAGTGAAAAGAGCACTCCACAAAATGCAAGAACTGCAAGCACAGCGACTCCAAGCAATGGAATGAAGGCATATCGTCAATACCTATCCGATGGTGTCAAAAAAGCGGACGACATGCCTCGAGGCTCCGTAGTGGTGTCTTTCGAGTTTGACAAAAACGGTCAGCCGAGGAAAGTGAAAGTGGAGCGCTCTCTGTGCTCTTCCTGTGACAAGCAAGCGATCAAGCTGATTGAGAATGGACCTAACTGGATTGCTCCGGATCGCAAGCAACGGATGACCATCGAGGTTCCGTTCCAATAAGCGACCGTTACCAAGTCTTCATGCGCACTCAGAAACCCCATTTAAGGCGGGCAAAAACGGAGGTGCCGTAATTCCGAAACTCAGAACCATTATCCAGAAAGGTGGTTTGCCCAAAAACAGCAAATTCCCAGTTGTTGGCCACAGCCACGGTGAGCGAAGGCATAAGAAATAAGAGGTTGGTACCCGGGGCGTAGATGCCGACCAAGGAACCGTTGATCAACGCGCTGAGCGGCCTTGACACTGACAGCAGCGTAGAATACCTGGTCGGCATCAAATTCTTGGCACTAGGAGGTTCTGAAGCGCCCAAAGCAGTGTTGGCCAGAGCATTGATGTTGAACGTTGAATCTGTCCCTTCGGAACTGTAGAGCGCTCCAGCCATGACATAGAGGTTACCCTTGAACACATAGTCGATCGAAGTAGAAATGCTGATCGCACCGCTTTCCTCCTGCCAATTGTCCTGTGGGTGGAAGTAAGTGACCTCTCCTTTGAATCCAGCCGTTTTTAAATTCCCGGCCCAGCCTGCACCGAGAGCCACATCCTGGTTCCACCAGCCGGCCAGCAGTTGGAAGTCGTAGGTCCGTTTGTTGAATTTATACATGCCCGCTGCAATCCAGGTTGAATCGTTCAATGACGGAGCAATGGCTACATCAATAGCTGCCATGCTGGGCAAAAAACGCTGAACCCGAAGCGCATCCGTTCCCGGGCGCTCTTCATAGTCGAAATCCACGAGGTTAAACGTATTGAACAGGTCGTTGGAGTTCCAGAAGGCATTGAGTCCCCAATTGATGCGCTGCCGGCCCAGCGTGATGTCCCAGTCGGCATTGTTCCACCGCATCCATGCGCGATCGATCTGCGTTAGGGCTACCAAGCCGGGCTCATCCACCAGAAGCCAGCTCATGTGAGTCAGGCCATTATCCGTGTCCACACTCTCACCAAAAGCAGGATCGAAATTCACCAAATCCCCGGTGAACAAACGGTTCCTCAACTCGAGTCCCACCGTAGTCGTTTTCAAGGGATACAACCTGAAATTCAATCGGTTATGAACCAGATTACCGTGAGCCACATAGTTCAGATCTGCCATCTGAAACGTTTGCATGTTTTTGACATAACCACGGAGTTGCATCACCTCAGACAGAGGTTTCTTTTCGCTTAGATCGCTCTTCGTGGAAGGAGAAAAGGATTCATTGGAGGAACTACCAAAAGCGTTGAACGTCAGCGTTAGGATAACGATGACCAATGCCCCCGGAAGCGCCCAAAAACCTCTAGCGCTGCTCATCGCTTACAATCTTTCCATCTACCAGAGTGATCACTCGCCTGGCCCGATCAATCACCCGCTGATCGTGGGTAGAAAAGATGAATGTGGTGCCTTCATCGCGGTTGAGTCGCGCCATAATGTCGAGCAGGTTGGCCGTGGACTTGGAATCAAGGTTAGCCGTAGGTTCATCCGCAAGTACGAAGTCTGGTTTTGAAGCCAGCGCCCTGGCGACTGCCACACGCTGCTGCTGACCTCCACTCAACTGGGAAGGGCGACTGTCCATTTTATCGCTGAGGCCCACTTCGCTGAGCAGCTTTTCCACCCGCTCGTTTCGAAGTGCCTTATCCACATTTTGCATGAGCATGATGAACTCGGTATTCTCCCGGGCGGTGAGCACAGGAATGAGGTTATAGCTCTGAAACACAAAACCAATGTGCCGCAGCCGGAAGTCGATCAGCTCATTTTCGCGCATTCCGGAAAGCTCCACGCCATTCACACGAATGCTACCGGATGTAGGTCGATCCAGTCCACCGATCATGTTGAGCAAGGTTGTTTTCCCAGAGCCAGAAGGCCCTACGATGGCGGTAAACTCACCGTTTTGAATCTGTAGATCTACGTTGTCAACCGCTCTTACCTCTACTGCACCTTCGTAGATCTTGCTGAGGTTCTTTGTTTCTATGACCAACTGTTCCATGGATGTGGTAGTATTCTAATTCAGATTTTACGAACGGCTTCTGCCGGGTTGAGTTTGAGGGCTTTGCGCGCAGGATAAATGGCTGCCAGAATCGCCATGACCAGCACCATCAGCGTAATGGAGATATAGCTTGAGAGTCCAAGCTGAGGATAAACCACGGCCGAGAATCCCATCTCTGCGTACGATTCTCCAATCGCTCCCAGATCGATTCCCTGGCTACCCGTGTAGCGAATAAATCCAAACGCAATCAGCAATCCGACCGGACCTCCGATGAGGGAAAGAAAGAGGGTTTCGAGCATGATCATGAAAAAGACCTTGCTCTTGTTCATTCCAACGGCCATCAGCATGCCGATTTCGCGGGTCCGCTCCAAAACGGCCATCAGCATCGTGTTGACCACACTGAAAAGCAGGGCGATCAAAATGATGGCGACAATGATGTAGGCAAAGGTCCCGGACGCTTCTACCATGTAGCGCATGCCCGGGGCAAGATCGAGCCACGGCAAGACTTCAAGGTGCGGGTGTTGCTCTTGATACGATCCGGCAATCGACTCAGCTAGCTGGTGATCATCGATCAGCACAGCCACCTGGTGGTATTGCTCTGGAGCTAGTCCTATCAGCCCTTGCAGATCACTTCTGCGCGCATAGGCATTCACCTCATCGAGCATTCCGTTCCCAGAACTGTAGAGGCCTACTACGCGAAAGGAGGAAGCCACAATTTCCCCGTTCAAATCCTGGAAGGTCATCACCACCTTAGACCTGAGCTTGAGTTTGTATTCCTCCGCCATCTTCCGGCTCACGAGGATGGGGTTTCGCTTGATGCCCTCGAAGTAGGCTCCTTCCTGAAGCTTTTGATCGAGCTGTGTCGTACGCTTTTCTTCTTCCGGGTCAATTCCGATCAATTTCACCCCACCCGTCTTATTGGCAGAAGCCATCATGGACGTAGCGATCACCCTTCCCGAGGTGCTGATGACATTGGAGTTCTGCTCAATGCTTCTTTGGATTTCCGTGGCGTCCTCCATGAAGTGAGTCACTATGAGTTCATCGCGAAAGGCAGTGTCATGCACCTGGAAGTGAGAAAGCTCGCTTTGAATCACATCATCCACCTTTTGCTTCATCATGCCTTCGTAGAACCCCGAAGTGAAGGTTCCAGCCCACAGCCCGAGCGCGAGCGCAATGATCACCACCAGGCTCCGGACGCGGTTTCGCCAGATGTTTCGCCAGGCTATTTTGGTGATTTGGTTCATGGTTTTTTGAGTTTCATGTTGTGGTTGATGGCATACACAAAGCCCGGGAGCCTAGCTCCGCATGGCTTGTATGGCATTGATCCTGAGAATATTGATGAATGGATAGATCGCAAGCAAGCAAGCTACAATGGCTACTATGGAAGCCTGCTGAATGAAAATGGATGCATCCATTGAGGCCTGGATTACTGGTTCAAAGCCATAATCTTCCATCATTTGTCCGGTCTCTTCTCCACCAATCGGCACCGGGTTGAGGAAGAAATAGGCGCAAACGGGAATGGCCCCGAGCAGCCCGGCAAAAGCTCCGATGAGGGAAATGGTGACCACTTCAATGAGCACCACCGATGCCAACCGAATCCGCTTCATTCCTACGGCTACCAATACCCCGAACTCATGCCTGCGCTCCGCTAGCATCATCAGCACCGTGCCGAAGATGCCGAAGGAGATCACCATGTAGAGGATGAACATGAAAACGTATCCTTCTACCCGATCGGCCTCGATCATGTCTACCAATTCCGGTACAAGTTGATGCCAGTCCATCACTTCGAGCTGCTCACCTAGTTGTGGCTGCAATCTGGCTGCGGCTTCAAAAGCCTGATCAGCATCATCCAACAGAAGAACGAGATTGGTAACCTGCCCTTCTGTTCCAAAGAGCGTCTGCGCAGTTTCTATGGGCAACATCACCAGTCTTTTACTGAGATCGGGGGATCCGAATTTGACGATGCCTTTGATGGGATATTTACCGGCTGCATTGGTCCCGTGATAGCCCTGCCCTAACAACACGATCGTATCACCTACTCCCACTTTGTGGTATTCTGCCAGTCCTGCACCCAGCAAAACCGCATCATCACCCGGTTCCAGGTATTGTCCATCTACCAGGCGCTCATCGAGGTTGGTCATGTGTTTTTCCATCGTCACATCCGTGCCGACTACCATCGCCCCCTTAGACGTGGTTTCAGTGGCGCTGAGCGCAAAGCTTTCAATGCGACTGACATAGCCCGTAAGGTCTGGATCCTGTTCAAACACGGATGTCATGGAGTCGCTCACTAAAAAAGCCTCATCCAGTGATTTGTCCTCCCAATACCCTTTCGCATGCACTTGCACAAAACCGGTGTACGAAGCGACCATCGACTCGGTCATCACACCGTACATGCCCTCCTTGATGCTCATCATGAGCGTAGCGAGGATCACAGCAAAAAACACAGAAGCCATCGTAATCAACGTTCTGCGCTTGTTGCGCCAAAGGTTCCGCCAGGCAAGTTTGATCTGTAAGTTCATTTTTCTGGATTCATTGGATAGGCCATCAGTTGCAAGCCATCAGCTACTAGCTGACAGGTTTTTATCGTATCCTTTTCATTTGCTGCACGGTGAAAAAACTGTCTTCATAGTCTTTGTTGAACTCGATGGTTTTGATGGACATGATGGTTTTCTGGCCGCGCTTTTCAACGGGTACAAACTCCATGGTGGTTGCCATTATCACTCCATCCATTTCCTTTATATCAGAGGCGTTGATGATGTTGATGAGGAAGTCGTCTTCATCGTATTGCTCAGCCTTGAGCTGCACGTAGTTTTCCTGATCAATGAAGGCCACGATTCTACCCCACACCACCGGGGCATCGGGTTTCGGAGTAAGGGTGATTTTCCAGCACTTCCTGCCGTTGATGGTTGAGTCTCCGGAAATCTGGTGGGTGTAATCCTTCACGCTGGAAGATTCACGAACGAGATCATCGTTTGTAAGATCTGTTCCCATCCAGCTTTGCATCATCATGCTCGGAGGCATCTTGATGGAGCGCTCAATGCTGGGCATCCAGTTCCAGACTTCTTTGTGTCGCTTCAAAAAGGCGATTCCCTGGTCCTTCGCGGGTGCCGTCACTACCATCAAGCTGAGATCATCTCCTTTCGACCAGCTTTTGATGGACATGGATCGCTCCCACTTTGGACGAACGGTGTTGATGGTCATCTCCATGTAGGCAGATTCCTTGCCCCGCATCTTTTCTTCTGCCTTTCGAATGATCTCTTTTGCATCCTGGGCAACAAGTCCCTGGAACAGAAAGAAACTCAGCAATATCAGTGTGGTGGTTTTCATGGTCAGGTAAACTGTTTGATAAGGTGTTGTTTGGCCTGCTCCCGTGGAAAGTTCTCAGGATCGAGCAGGCAGTGCATTTGAATGCCGTCTAGCAGAGCCGAGAAAACCCTCATGGCCGCCATAGGATCTTCATATCCCCTGGACTGGAAGTATTGCGAAAGCGATGTCATGTACGTCCCCATTCGTGGAGCCATTTCCTGCATGAGCAGTTCAGCCACATCGCGTTGAAACACGAGAGACATGTACAACCTCCAACGCTGTGGTTCCTCTACGGGAATATCAATGCTCAGCTCAATGATCTCTCGGAAGCGTTCTTCGGTGATCACCTCATCCGGAACGATTTTCAAGAGCTCCATGGCGTAATCGAAAAGATCGCGGACGAGGGTGAGGAGCACCTCTTCCTTGCTTTTGAAATAATTGTAGAGCAAGCCCTTTGAAACTTCCGCGCGCTTGGCGATGCTGCTCACGGAAGATGCATGGTAACCTTCTTCGGCAAAAACACTCAGCGCAGCATCCAGAATACTGGCTCTGCGCTTTGCCCGCATCTGCTCAAATTGTTCAGTGGTTCTCGGTGACATTTTTTAATTGAACGATTGGTCAAACTTAAGGTACAATTTTTAAATGACCAAACGGTTAACTAAAAATCATCCACACAAATGATCCTTGTCATAAAACCAAAGAGATCCAACTGATCCAATCTGTAGTTGACGAATAGGGACCTTCCCCGTCATGGATAGCTATAAGGAATGGTAGCTGTACGGAAGGTAGGCGAAGTCGAAATGATTGGTGCAAAGTCGTGTGGAGAAGCTTAAACCTCCACAGGAGCCAAAGCTCTTAGTAAGGAGTGTGATGCTAAGCAACACTCCAGCAGTGCATCTGGAAACAAAAAAAAGGCTGTCATCGCAACGAGGTAAACTCCTTCGCTACTCTGACAGCCTTTGAAATAATGGCCCTTGCGGGTATGAATACTCTACAACTTCAGGATACGCTCCATTCGCTGAGTGCCTTCCAAGCGCACGAAATAGATTCCTGGCTCAAGGTCTGACACATCAATACGCTCATCGCGCGTTGCTACGAGGCTCTTCACATACTGACCGTTGATGTTCAGAATCTCTACCTGAGTGCGGTTGAAATCAGAAGTGATTGTGATAACATCAATCGCTGGGTTTGGATAAATGCTCAAGCTCATTCTATCCAGCTCGTAAATAGAATTGGTGGTGTCTGTAGTGTCAGTTGGCACGGTATCAACCACCATTTCTGGAATCGTAAGATCTCCGAAAATGGGAGAGTCACCAGAAGTGGCTCCATTACCGTTAACCGCATTTCCTGCACCGTAAAACGTAATGTCTCCGGATCCCGCTGCAGGTGCCGTCCATTCAACACTGAACGTACCTGTAGCACTTGTTCCGTTGTGCTCCACATAATCGCGATTGTTCGCGCTCGAGAGCTTCGCATTCGAGGATGGGTTTGTCCAACCTGAAACATTGGAGTTGTCAGAATCCAAGAGGCTCAGCAGCTGGAATCCATAACCGGAAGGTGTACCACTGGCAGCAGTCACTTCCACTTCCATGTCATAGGTTTTACCGGGTTCGTATTCCGTCACGGCATTTCCTCCGTCCAGCAGGCGAATGTCAACAGCCGTGTTGAAACTACCACCGGAATGGCAGGTTACACAATTGTTACCGCTCTCGCCCGGGGCGCCTGTAGCACCGAAGCCCTGCGCGGCAGGCCCGTTTGAATAAGATTGAAGAAGAATGGTTCCGCCAACCGCAATAAGCAGGGCGGGAAAAATGTAAAGTCTTTTCATCAAATATGGTTTGGTTAGCTTCAAAGAACGTAAGCGACAGTACATGGTTGGTAAAACCTCCATAAAACTTAGACCTTGCTTGTACTGAGATTCCTATGAAAAAGCAAAATGTCACGTGATTGTCATCCATTGAATGGAGCGACATAACTTGCAGTCAGACAGCAATACTTTTCTGGCTACTTTCGACAACAATGGCTTTCAACCCCAAGCCGCTCGGGCTACACCTTTTTTTACTCCTTGGAATCTTCATCGGCTTCCCATCTCTGGCTCAAGAACCTCAAACAAGAGTCTACGGGATTGAGAATGGCCTTCCAAGCTTGGAATCCTATCAAGTAAAGGTCGATTCTAAAGGTTTTGTTTGGGTAGCCACGGATCGAGGAGTCAGCCGATTTGACGGGACGGAGTTCAAGACCTTTAATCAGAAAGACGGGCTGGAACAACTGACCATTTTCGCCATGGCAGAAGACAATCACCAACGCATGTGGTTTGCTGCGTTGGGGGGCACTCTCTTTTATCATGAAGAGGGGACGTTTCACGCTTTTGCCCAAAATGAACTCCTCACCAAAACCCTACGCAACTACACCATCAACAATCTGGTGGTGATCGATGACACGGTTTGGCTGGGAGTGTACGGCTACGGGATGGTGCGTATTACCACAGACGGGAAGGTCACCGGCTCAGATTCACTCACCTACAAGTGCAATGCCCTTTATTATCAGGTTCGACCAGGTCAGTTTGTCTCCTCCTTGTTGAATCAGCGTACCAAACTACTACCTCACAGCCCATTCCTGACACTATTCAAGGTTGTTGGTAATGACACACAGAAGATTCATGTGCCTCTTAAACGTGATGAACGCTTTCTAGGCCATAGAATCAGTATGCATTCAACAAGTTCGGGTGACCTGGTGATGGCAATGCTCGGAAACGCTTACCTCCTTGAATCTGGAGGGCAAGCAACAAAGCTTTATGACGAAATATGGGCATCAAGTGATGCTATGTACGAAGACCTGGATGGATACATATGGACAGGATCTATTCGGAATGGAGTGAGGAAGCTTGACCCCCGTAATGGCTGCAAAACAGTTGGACATTACCTTGATGGTCAATCCATTACATCCGTTGCCCAGGATCACGAAGGCGGAATGTGGTTTTCATCCATTGAAAGTGGATTGATCTATATGCCAAATCCACATCTGCTGAACATTCCTGCTTCGAGCTTCGATTCCGAGTCGAAACTCATCGACATGACTTTGTGCAATGGAAATCTGTACGTAAGCACGTACAGCGGAAAAATCCAGCGCATTGATCTTGCGGAAGAAGGTGTGGCGAAATTCACAAACATTGAATCCTTTAACAAGCAGGGGGAAGGCAAATCATTGGCCTGCCATTGGAATCAACTCATTGCTATTGGAGCCTATGGTGGATTTTATGGTGACGAGTCGTCCGCACTGGAGATAGAGGAAATTGGACTCAGACTCGACTTCACGGATTCGTTATTGTATAGTGCATATGGCGGCATCATTATTCATAACTCGGATTTTCAGATCATTCCAACGCCAGAAGTCAGAGCCAAAGCATACGAGACAGCAATTGGGGCTGATGATGAAGGCAATGTATGGCTCGGAACCGCAGCCGGTTTACAGATGTATCGGGATGGTGAGTTAAATGATTTTGGAGCGGAAGAACCTTTCAAGGCAAGAGTGGCAGACATCGATGCGACTCACCTTGTTTTTGTAGCGACTCTCGGATATGGAGTGATTTGCATAGATCCGGTAACAAAGGATTACAGCTTGATCGATCAATCCACAGGCCTCCCAAGCGATAATTGCACAAGCGTTTATCACGATGACCAAGGCAATTTGTGGATAGGCACTTCGGAAGGGCTTTGCCTGCTTGCACCCAACGGTCAAGGTGGCTGGAACCTCATCAAAACCTTCACGAGTTACGATGGAGTAATGAACGGAGAAGTTCTGAGAGTGATGCGTGATGACAGCATTGTATGGGTGCTTACTCAAAACGGCATCAGCAGGATTGACTTAAGCCAGCCCATTCACAATTCCTACGCTCCACCCGCACGGATAACAGAGACACTGCATCTGGAACGGGATTCGAGCATCCGCATCACCCACAATAAACTCCAGCATTTTGAGAACAACATCGAGCTTCGGTTCGGGAGCATCACTTACCGCAATGCATTGGAAGTTGAGTACTCCTACAGACTCCTGGGGCTGGATAGTATGTTTTCAAGCACAAGAGAAGGAAAGGTAAGCTATACTGCACTGCCTCCGGGGGACTACATCTTTCAAGTAAAGGCAGCAAACAATGACGGCTTAATGAGCAGCTCTCCGGCTGAGTTCTCCTTCACCATCGCACCGGCATACTGGCAGACCTGGTGGTTTCGGCTCCTGCTCATCTTCACCTTCTTGCTGATCATTACCACTGGCTTTTGGCTTCGCTATCGCATCAAAAACCGGCAACTGGGTCTTCAGCTTGCAGTGCTGGAAAACGAGCAAAAAGCCCTCACCGCTCAGATCAACCCTCATTTCATCTACAACGCCATGAACTCTGTCCAGTATTATGTGCTGGAAGGTGAGCGAAGCAAAGCTGCGGATCAGCTGGCTCAGTTCTCAGAATTGATGAGGAGCGTTTTGTCGAATACAAAAAGCTCTTTTATAACGTTAGAGTCGGAGCTGAACATTATCCGCCTCTACCTGGGGTTGGAAAAAGAGCGTTTTGAACAGCGGTTCGATTTTGAACTGATGATCGATGACTCGATAGATCCTGAGCAGACTATTATTCCATCCATGATCATTCAGCCTCACGTTGAAAATGCCATTTGGCATGGGTTGCTTGGCAAGGCTGAAGGAACTGGCAAACTGAGCATTCGATTGCGAAGGGAAAAGGATGAAATCGTTTGGAGCATCAAAGACAATGGCGTTGGCAGAAACGCTCTCAAACAAAAGAAACCAGGCGCTGAAAAGGCACGTTTCACCTCCTCAGGAATCAACCTCACAAGTAGAAGGCTTGATCTCCTCGCAGAGAAAACAGGTAAATCGTATGGCCTGAAAATTGAAGACCTGAAAGACGACAATGGATCTCTATCTGGCACAGAAGTAATCATAACCATGGCCACTAAACCATCCTGACATGACTTGCATTATTGTTGACGATGAACCCAAGGCGCGGAAAGTACTCTCACGACTGATCGAAATCAACTGCCCTGAGCTGAGTATCGTTGGGACCTATGAAAGCCTTCCTGAAGCACGAGCCGGTATGTTGGCTCAGCAGCCCAATCTTGTGTTTCTTGACATCAACCTGCCTGGCGCGTCCGGCTTCGACCTCATTGAGGGACTCAGTGATCGAACCTTTGCCGTAGTCTTCACCACTGCCCATGAGCAACATGCGGTGAAGGCCTTTGAACATCAGGCCCAGGATTATCTGATGAAGCCCGTGCATTCTGAACGATTGAAAGCAGCTGTGAAGCGAGCAAAAGACTTTCTCGATCTGCAACGCAAATCGTCCAGACCTCATGGACACGAAAGCCAGAATGCAAACGCTTCCACGACCAAAGTCAACAAGATTGCTCTACCCATCTCCACAGGATTTGAGCTTTTTGCCCCGGATGACATCATTCGCTTCAAGGGCAACGGCAGCTACTCCGAAGTGTATTTGACCAATGGAAAAAAGCTGCTGCTTTCTCAAAACCTCAAGCGCATAGAAGCCCTCGTTGAAGGCTACAATTTCTTCAGAATTCACCGATCTCATCTTGTAAATCTGAAGTACGCGAAACGCTTCACCTACAAGGATGGCGGGTTTGTAGAAATGGAAGATGAGTCTTTCATCGAAGTATCGAGAAGGAAGCTTACTGAGTTCAAGCAGCAGATGGGGTTTCATTGATCAGATGATGAGATAATCAGATCATCTGGTGATTTGGGGATTCAATGACACCTCTGTTCGTTGATACAGATGGTACGAAAGCAAAAAAGCACCTTCGGATCACCGAAGGTGCTTTTCTTTTGTGAGACATACTGGGTTCGAACCAGTGACCTCTACCCTGTCAAGGTAGCGCTCTGAACCAGCTGAGCTAATGTCCCTTGAGGGGGCGAAAATAGCGGTTCTGTTCGGTTTTCGCCATCATCACCTCACCACAGCATGAAACAGTCTTCAGGAAAGCAGAAGCGTGCTTTTCCGGACCTGCTTTGAAGCTTCCAATTCACCGCTCAGGATTCCTTGCTTTCTGGCTAAATTCTCCAGCGCCTACAGCATTTACGTCTTCAGGAAACTACTTTTGAAATCACCTAACAAAAACATGCGAGTCTATCTATCTCTTGTTTTACTGGTGTTGCTGTCGTGTAACGCCTCGAAAAATACTTCCGATTCTGGCACCGATTCAGAAATGCCAAAAGCTACTGAGCCAGTGGTTATTGCCAAGCCAAAACCAAAAACGGAGGTGGTGGTCACTCCCAACAAGGAAGTGGAAGATCGCATTTGGCAATCCTATAGCGTAGACGACTTACCAGACTTGGAAAAGCGGATTAATCCCTCGGAATTTGATGTGTGGCAATGCGATTACAACGTGCTGAGAAAAAGGCTGGCAGCTGAGGAGCCTAAGGTCAAACTTCCCACCAGCAAAGGCTTACAGACATTCATTCTCGAAAACTCAGGAACCATGAGTCCCGAGCTGGCCGAGAAGTTCCCCAACATTAGATCCTTTAAAGGTACCTCGACAGACGGCAAAACTCAGGCTCGACTAGACACCAATGATGAAGGACTATTTGTTGAGTTCACAGAAACCGGGTCTGAACAATTTTTTCTCTCACCTCTTCTCAAAGGCAGCAAAACGTATTACGCCACCTATCGTAAAGATGCGCTCACCAATCCCGGTCGGGATGAGTCTTACGAATAAGAAACCTAGCATATGAAATCAGCTTTACTATCTATCACCTTCTTCTTACTATCCTCCTTTGTCATTGCTTCTGATGTACCTGTAAACTTCGATGCAAAGCCCGAAGCAGAGACCGCGTACTCTTCCTTTGTGTTTGAACTGGACCATGAGTCGCTTGCATCTCAGCTGGCGCTGGCACCGCGCGAGGGTTCGGGAGCAGCAAGAAGTGCTCAGCAAGTGGTTCTACCCATGCCAGATGGAAGCACTCAAAAACTGGATGTAGTTTACGCTCCGATCATCGCTGACGGACTGGCTGAGCGTTATCCGGAAATCAGAAGTTACAAAGTACAAGGTGAAGGTATTTCAGGCCGCATCGGTTTTACTTACAAGGGATTCCACGGCATGCTCTTCACGGAGAAAGGCACAGTATACATTGACCGTATCAATGAAGACGCGGATGATTACAACGCCTATTACCGCAATGATTTCATGGAGCATCACCGCAGCGGCAAGGGACACCATTGCGCATTGGATGATGAGGTTTCCGTAGAGCTCATGGAGAATATAAGCAGACGCGGTGGCGACCGAAGTGGAGAAGTGCTGCGAACCTATAGGCTCGCTCTGGCTTGCACGGGAGAATACACCCAGTTTCACGGTGGATCTGTATCAGGAGCGTTGAGCGCCATGGTTGTGACCATGAATCGAGTAAATGGCATCTACGAACGTGAGGTTTCACTGACGATGGAAATCATCGCCAACAATGATGACCTCATCTTTACGAATCCCAATTCCGACCCCTACACCAACAACAGCGGTGGAGCCATGTTGGGCCAAAACCAATCGACCATTAACGGCATCATCGGTTCAAGCGGCTACGACATCGGACACGTGTTCAGCACAGGCGGTGGTGGAATCGCTGCTCTTGGAAGTGTATGCTCATCCAATTCAAAGGCCAGAGGAGTTACCGGCAGCTTTTCTCCGGTTGGAGATCCGTTTGACGTAGACTTTGTAGCCCATGAAATCGGTCACCAGTTTGGTGGCGAGCATACCTTCAACGGAACCAGCGGTTCTTGCGGAGGAGGCAATCGCGAAGGCACTGCGGCTTTCGAGCCCGGCAGTGGATCCACGATCATGGCTTACGCGGGCATCTGCAATGCACACAATATTCAGAACAACAGTGACGACTACTTCCATGCCTACAGCCTGGACCAGATCATTCAATTCTCACAGTTCAGCAATGGGAACAACTGTGCAGCTACTTCGAACACCGGCAATAATCCACCAGTGGTAGACGCAGGCACCGGAGGTTTCCACATCCCGAGTGAAACCCCGTTTGTATTGACCGGCTCTGCTACGGATCCAAACGGTGATGACCTTACATATGCCTGGGAACAAATGGACCTTGGACCGGGCGGAAGCCCCGACAGTCCTTTTGGTGATGCTCCCATTTTCAGATCATGGGATCCGGTGACAATTCCCGAGCGAACCTTCCCGAGAGCAGTAAATGTGGTGATCGGAAACACAGTGTTTGGCGAAACATATCCTACCTATTCGAGAAACATGACCTTCAGGCTCACGGCACGCGATCAAAACACAGCTGGTGGCGGTGTTGGATTTGACGAAATCAGCTTTGACGTTGACGGAGGTAGTGGTCCCTTCGAAGTGACTTCACCGGCTGCTTCCGAGCAAGTTCAAGCAGGAAATGGCTACGTGATCACCTGGGATGTAGCTGGAACAGACATGGCTCCGGTAAACTGCCAGAACGTGATCATCGAACTCTGCACGTTCAGTAGCGGAGCCTTCAACGTGATCGAAACGCTTGCGACCAACACGCCAAATGACGGTAGCGAAACGGTGAACATTTCCACCGCCTCCATCGGTACTGGAAGGTATGTAAGGGTGAGAGCAGCAGACAATGTATTCTTCAACATCAACGAAGGACAGTTCGTGGTGGTGGAACCAGAAGCGCCCGAAGACTTTGGAATCTCGCTCACCGCCACTCCTGATCAAACCAACATGCTGGTTGAGCTGAATTGGACGGACAGCTTCAACAACGAAACCTACTTCATGATTGAGCGATCACTGGGCAACAATTTCACCTTTTCATTGATAGACAGTGTAGGCGCTAACGTGACAACGTATGACGACCTCACAGCAGACATGTATGGCATGAACTACTACCGGGTAAGAGCTAAGAATGCTGGGGGCTATTCGCAGTATAGCAATGAGGCCACTTACCAAGGCCTGGGATTGGACGAGGTGAGCGCATCCAACGTGCGTGTATACCCTAACCCAACAAGCGATCGGCTTTCAATTGAGTTCAATGAGCCCATTGAAACTGAAGAAGCTCAGATCATTGGTGAAAACGGGAAGGTAGTCAGAGTGATTCGTCTGAATACAGCACAAGGGACACAGGACATCAGCCTGGAAGGCCTTTCCGCAGGACAATACTGGATCCGCATGACATCTTCGGGAGCAGAGAAGAATTTGATTCCGTTTCAGATCATCCGATAAGGATGATCACAAGCTGTGTGTGGCCTGAAGCCATAGATCTGCAGCGGCTCAACTCACAGAACTTATGCAAAGCCTCGTCTTCAACAGACGGGGCTTTTTTTTTGCTGTGAAAGCGAAGAAATTGCTCCCTGAGATCGTGAACTCGCTCGTCTCGGTTCGAACCAAAAACAAAAAACCCCGACTGAAAGTCGAGGTTTCGTGATGTGGGCGCGAAGGGATTCGAACCCCTGACCCCCTGGGTGTAAACCAGGTGCTCTGAACCAACTGAGCTACGCGCCCGATTTATTTTCGAAGACTTAGCCCCGAAACGGGCGGCAAATATAAATCAATATCCCAATCTGAAGACAGTCTTTGAAGGATTTATGCTGCGAGTTTGATCCTCGCTAGAAAACGGTCAATACTTTTTCTGCATATCGGTGCCCTTCCACTGTGGTAATCTCAAGCAACACCACCGATTCTCGCATCTCATGCTTCCTGATAAAAACAGTCCCTGCCGAGCTGCTTCGCTCCATGAGCAAACTTCCGGTCATGGAATAACATCGCACTGTTTCAATCTGCTCGCTGCGCGAATTGAGCCGAACGCCCTCATAGTCCTGCTGCATCCAATAAGGCTCTCCAACTTCATTGCTCAGGAAGAGATGAGCGACCTCAGAAGTATCGATCACTCCTGACTGGCGCACAAAAACAACCCTGAAATAGACATCTCCCTGTCGCTCATCCGGAAAGGTCATTTCGGGATGCTCCTCGTGTGCATTGCAATCCAATGTGGCCACTTCCTCGAATGAGTTCTGCGTGCTCGCTGTTTCTACGATGTAGTAATCTCCCCGGTAAGGTGGCTTCCACCAGCTGAGTTTCACCTCTTGCGCAACATCCGTTTGTTCAGCTTGTAATCCCATGTTGATGAGCGGCAGTGGGTTGTTCACACTGCTCAAAGAACCAATGGTGTAATAACCATCGGTATCCAAAGTGATGTTGTCGAACATTACCTGGTCACCTTCAACGGAGGAAGCTGCGGTCACTACTGTCCATGCGCCCAGCTGTCCTGAGCGGTAAAGCAACTTATAGCCATCCAAATCGCTGGCCAACGGAAAACCAACAATGCCGCCATCGCTGTAGTCGAAAACGATGTTCACTTCGGGATCACCTGCCGTGGTGTTAGTGATATCGACATACCAAACACGATCCCAACGCCCGACAATGGAACTCGTGCCTTCCGCAATGTCATTTCGATTTACATCATTGCTGGTCTTTGCGTGTCCAAACAGAATGTAATCCCCGGTTTCTAATCCGCTCACGGACTCCATTCTCAAGCCGTTGGATTGGGCAATGGTATGCGAACCATCCGCCTCAGTACCAATCCCGGCAACCTCCAGATCGTAGTTTCCCTGAAGGGTATCATCACCTACGTATTGATCTCCGCTCACAGGCAGATCGTACTTAGCCGAGAGGTAAGAGTGCAGGATGTTCAATTGGGCACTGTTGAGGGCACTATCAAAAACAATCACTTCAGCAATATCACCATCGATGTAGTGAGAGCCAGCCGTCCATCGGCCTATATTAAAATCTGTGCTCGAGGCGCTGAAGCTGGCACTTGAATAGTCTCCCACACTCAAGTTTGCGCCATCGCGGTAGTAGTAGTGGCGGGTACCTCCTCCATCGTCCAATACTTGGGTGTGAATGTTCCATTGGTCGCCCGTGATGACTGATGTACTCAAACGGGCATTTGCACCATCCCAGCTGTAGAATTTGTTGATATCACCGGAAGCATCCTGCCTTCGAGCCAAGCTTGCATGGTCTCCAGCCGAACCGGTACCACCAATACTCACGATGTAATCATTGTCTGCAACACCCTGATTGGTTTGATCAAAAAGCGCGACTGCTACCATCGTTTGAGGAGCGGTGGGTGTATAATTGAGCGTTCCGGGATAATAATCCCCGATACCATCGAAGCGGGCAAAGTTTTGACCGTTCAAGCTATCGGCCATCAAATCTGCCGCGTCACCAACGGACTGGGAAACATCATGATCGTTACCGGAAAAGTCCTTGAGGGTAATGATGTTCTGATCTGTTTCTCCAAAAATCCGCGTGATGTCGGTCCATAACTTCAACGAGGTATTACCCGAAACCCCGCCAATTCCTCCCGGACCGTTGAAATCTGACTCAATGGAAGTGGCTCCCAACTCACTGGCACTGGAATCAATGGTACCAAGCGTGAGGTAACCATCACCGGGCAGTGAAACGCTACTAAACACTAGGCTGCCAATGGGCGCAGAAGAGGCACTCGACAATACAGACCAGTTCGAAGTGCTGTCAGATCTGTAAAGCAGTTTGTAATTGCTGACCGTCCCGGTAGCTAACCCACCCATGCGTGCATCATTAAAGTTTACCCGCACCTGGATTTCAGCTGCCGTTCCACCATCGGTAGCATCCAGAAACCATTGCCGATCCCAGCGCGCTTCGATGCCTGCACCTCCAGAAGCGATATCCGTTACGTTCACTCCATTTGTGAGCCCACGAGAACCGAGCACAGCATAATCACCCGTACCAAAACCACTGGTGGCTATCAGCGTCATTCCTTCACTTTCTGCGGTATCGTTTCCACCATCGGATTCCACACCAATTCCAGCGACAAACAAATCAAAGTCGCCATTGGAAGCCAGGTCACCGGAGTAAACATCGTTGGAAATGGCAATCTCATACTTGGCGGAGAGCGCTGAATGCAGGAGCTTGAGCTTAGCGCTATTCAAAGCATCGCTGTAAGCAATGACTTCTGCCACTCGCCCATCCAATTCATTATCACCGTTGAAATAGTACTGGCCGATTCTGTACGAGCCATCGGTAGAAATAGCACTGGTGAAATCGGCTACTGTTTGAGAGGCGCCACTCACGTACAGTTCGTGAAAGGGAGCAGAACTGTTCAGCACCTGGGTGATGATCATCCAGCTCTGGCCTGTCAAACTTGGACCAAAACGAGCTGCTGTGTTATCGAAACTGTAATATTCATCGCTGTTTGATCCGCCCGTATTTCGCCTGCTGATCGAGGTGTGAGCGTTAGTGCTGCCGCTGGACCCAACACTGATGACGTAGTCGTTTTCAGCCGCACCTTGATTCAGGTTCTCGAAGTAAACCACCGTTGTAATGGTAGCCGGAGCAGACAACCCTCCCGCCATTTGGCCCTCCAGGAATGAAGCATCGAAATAGAGATACGCTTGGTTGTTAGGACTTCCAAAGTGTATGCTTGGTGCACCACTGAGGAAGTCGGCATCATTGGCATTTCCCGAACGATCCTCCCAAAAATCAATGACGTTCTGGTCGTAATAATCATCCACACTGGATGCATCTAACCAAAGTTCGAGCTCCGAGCTACCATCTGCAGATCCCACTCCTCCCGGGCCATCCTGCGCGTGCAAGCAAATACCAAAAAACAGGGCCACGAAGCAGGCTTTGAAATAGGGTAAAAAATCCATTTGAACTGCAATTACTCCCTAATGTACCCGCAGCCTCAGGCGTCAGTTGCGCTTAGTTATCTGACGCGACTACCTTACGGACAAGTCACATCTTGTTGATCAATTGGTCTATTTTTAAGGATGGTTCGCTTGAAACACACCAATACTGCGTCTATGGACGTTCGGCCGCAGGCCAAATTCATTTATTTGATTGATCGATGAGGGTCGCACACAAAACAGCCGTTGTGTTCATACTTCTCCTGCTCGCTAGTCAGACCCTTTTGGCTCGTGAACACAGGATGGACAGTCTGATGCATCTCTATGACACAGCAAGCGATGCAGGTCTAAAGGCAAAAGTGATTAATAGCATTGCCCTCAAACACTACGACAAAGGGGACATGCTCGTGGCCATGGATTGGTACCTCGAGGGATATCAATTCAGTGAAGAACACCAAGACTCTGCTGCCATGTATGGGTTTGCAGCCAGCATGGGAATAGTAGCCCTTGGTGTAATGGAATATGAAGAAGCTCTGCGCTTTTTGAAGCTATCTCGGGAAATCCAAACGTCAGTACCGAAAGAATCGCGGTATCCACTTGTTGTCAGCGTGAATTTCGCCACCGTCTACGAAAAACTGGATCAGCTGGATTCAGCGGACTACTACTACCAAAGAGCAATTTCAATCGCCAACGAATCTCCAGGTTCTTCAACCTCGGCAGTCGTATACGCCAACTATGGAAACTTCCTCTCGGAACAAAAAGACCCCAAAGGTCTTGAGTTTGACCGCAAGGCTTGGGAGATGATCCAAGAGATGGGGCAACTCAACATCGAGACTCACATAGCGGCCATCAATATTGCACGAGATCACTTGACATTCTCGAAGCCGGAAATGGCACTCAGCATCATTAGTGAACTGGAAACGGACACCACATTCGCCTACTATGATTATTTGCTTTCGGAGCTTCGAAGCAAGGCCTACGAGCAGCTGGGAGATTATGAAAAGGCATTGGTCAACTACAGGGACTTTGCAAGCAAGCGCGACAGCATTGAAGATCAGGAGAAAGAAGAATTCAGTGATCGTATAGAAACTTACGAAACAGAGCGAACGCAGGCCGAGTTGGAGCGCCTTCGACTTGAAAACGAGCTTGAAAAAACAGAGAACGAGCGAAGGGAAGTAATGAACATCGCCTTGATCGTGATTGCACTATTGATGCTGGGCTTCATCATCATGCTCATCGTGTTTCTGGAGAAGTATAAGGCTCAGACCAACGAACTGGCCGCCAGAAACATGGAACTTCAAATAGAACGACAGCAGCTCGAACTCAAAGCGCTGCTGGCACAGATCAAGCCGCACTTCATCTTCAATGTTCTCAACTCCATCCAAAAGTTCATTGCCAAAAACGACCGGGATTCCTCCTTCAACTACCTGGGGCTTTTCGGCACAATGATGCGCAGCGTTTTGAATCACTCTAATCAGTCGTTTGTGCTGCTTCATGACGAATTGGAAACCGTCAACAACTATGTAGAAATGGAGAAACTGCGCTTCGACAAGCCATTGGAGTTCAACATTAAAGTCTCGGAGGAGCTGAATCCTTATGA
The DNA here is from genome assembly GCA_002428995.1 of Flavobacteriales bacterium UBA6057. GTDB lineage: Bacteria > Bacteroidota > Bacteroidia > Flavobacteriales_G > Salibacteraceae > UBA6057. The sequence goes on from DIYJ01000020.1 coordinate 348,323, forward strand.
AGTGCACATTCCTCCCATGCTGATTCAGCCATTTGTGGAAAATGCCATATGGCATGGACTTAAGCCGCTGGAAGAGGGTGGCAAAATAACCGTCTCCATCAAAGAAGAACTCGAGATCATTACCTGCGAGATAGAGGACACCGGTATTGGCTACGCACCAGATCAAAAATCTTCCGCAGTTGGCTCAAACGGTTCTGAAGCAGCACCGCGAGGACTAACCATCACCCGAAAGCGATTGGAAGCCATTTGGTCTCGCATCGGGAAAAGACAAATTCTTGAAGTAATTAACAGGGAGTCTATTGACGGAGGCCACGGCACACTCGTCAGATTTCAAGTACCAACAGATTTTTTTCCATGAAAACAGCCATCATCGTAGACGATGAAGCAAGCGCACGAGAAACCCTCAGTTTAATGCTGGGCATTTATTGCCCTGAGGTGAAAGTTGTGGCGGAGGCAGGTAGCGGCAAGGAAGCTTTGCAGCGGCTGAGTGAGTATAATCCAGACATTGTTTTTCTGGACATTCACATGCCGGGAATGAGCGGATTCGATTTTCTACAGCACGCTGAGAACAGAGAATTTCAAACCATCATCACCACTGCGCACGATCGCTATGCCCTGAAAGCCATCAAGTACAGCGCCATTGACTTTTTGCAAAAGCCAATTCGAATTGATGAACTGAAAGGAGCAGTCAGCAAGGCCATCAGCCTCAACAATCCGAAGGACTACAGACTCGAAGTCTTTTTGGAGCACTACAAAAACCGCTTTCACCAGCGATTGGTAATCCCACACAGAAAGGGCTTTGAGATTGTGAATTTCATCGAGATCGTTCGGGCTCAGGCCGACCGGAACTACACGAAAATCCATCTGGCAAACGGTGAAAGCCTCCTCGCTTCCAGAACGCTCAAGCACTTTGAAGAAACGCTGGCACCGGAAGGGTTTATGAGGGTTCACCACTCACACCTGATCAACATGAATGTGATCAAGAACTTCAATAAGGAAACCAACCAGGCGGTGATGATGGATGGTTCGGTGGTGGAGGTTGCGCGAAGCAAAAAGTCTGAATTCCTGAACCGACTCCTGATGAAGTATGACGCTCCGGTGAAGGGTTAGATGGGCACTTCCCAGACGTGGGAAACCTCATCAAACAACACTTCGCTGGCTGTGATAGCTGCTTCCGGCCCGAAAACGAGTTTCTCATTTTTAACCGCGTGTGCCTTTCCAACGATCATAATGGGAAGTACACCTTGTGGATTAAGTCGCTCGGCTTTTTGATAGATTTTCACAGAACCTTTGGCAGCCTCTCGCCTCAGGCTCTTCACATCTGTTCCCTGAAAGCGCTGCATTCTGGCCATCGTATTCACAGCCATGCGGCTTCCTGCCAATCGCCAAAGTGTATTCTCGAAATCGGCTGATTCCTGACACAGCAACTGAGCGCTGCTCTGGTTCAGACTCAATGCTGTAACGGGAGTCTCGGCCACGACTTTCACCTTGCTGCGAACACCGCTCAGGAGGGCAATCTCACCGAGAATATCGCCCTTGCTTAACACAGCCACCGTTTCATCATTCTTAAGCACCTTCACTGAACCTCGTGCAATGATGAACAGGCCTGTCGCGGCACCTGGTTTAACGAGGGTTTGGCCAGTCGAGAAAATACGCGTCTGGCATAGTCTGCTAAGTTCAGACTGCGTCTTCGCATCCAGCTCCACCAGCCAGTGGATGCTTTGAATCAAATCTTTTGTCTCCGGTGCTTCCACACTGGGAGGTTTCTCCATCAATTCCTTCATGCGTGCCTCTATGCTGTGCATCAGCTTAGAAGCTTCGCTCCCGTCCAGACGGCCCTTCGCGCGGAGACGCTCCGCAGTGTGCAATTCATAGTTCAATACAGAGCGAATGGCTTGACGCGTGGCAATGGCGCGATAAATCTCAGGATAGGTATTGCGAAGATTGCGCATGTAGGTTTGTCCGCTGATGATGTTGGCGTTCACCTCCTGCTGAAGCATTTCAAGGTTCGGATGCTCTTCCGGATCCTCAGAGCGGAACATGCTTTCCATCATTTTCAAACACTCTTCCTGCGCATATACAAAGCCCACTGCACAATCATAGCTGATGGCAAGGCGTTCGAAAAAAGAGTTTTCAGTAAAGCGACCAATCACCGGAACAGACTGAAGACTGCTGAGCCATTTGGGAGGCTTCCACAGCATCTCTAAATCCTTTCGATTGGCCAGGGATGAAGCTCCGGCATCATCCAGGATTTCGTTCACCGTTTCAGTTAGCGTTCGAACCGCATCTGCCCCCAGCAAACCTTCCTTGAACTGCTTCCAATAACTACTCTTTTCCTTCTCCAGTATTCGCCTGCGGTGCTCGGCCATCCGGGCCAATTCAAGTCCCGTGGTGTCCACATCTTCCACCATCGAAATCTCCTCTGGGAGGTATTCGGCCACCGCACTCCAGTTTGCTCTGCGCAAGTGGCGATCGCTCTTAAGCTTTTGCATGTGGTTTTCAGCACTATTGCGCATGTATTCGCTGGCTGATTTCAGCATGATGGCCTTCGCAGGAGCCAGATCCAGCAGCCCCAATTTCTTGATGAGAAGCTTAATGGTAGTGGCATTCACCAGCAGGGTGAGTGTCACCGTTCCGGCAATAAGGAAAAGGAACTGATCCTTGATGGTTTGTGCCTCGGCAGGTGTCATCTCCAGTGTTTCTGCCATCACCCTGGAATCCACACCAGCAACAATCAATGCCAGGGCAAGGCCAATGGCTCCACGCAACGCTCCATACCACACCACAATGGCATCCTTCACCGGTAAACCGTAGCCACTTTTTCGCATGAAAGGATAGTGCACCAACATGACAAGTGCGCGGACCACATGAATACCTACATACACGATCCCCAACGCCAGGAAGTCATTGGCGGTGAACTGGGTTCGCTGAGCGATCACGATACCCACAATGAGGAAAATGAGGCAGTTGGCTACAAACCCGGCCAGCTCCCAGAACTCGTGCATGAAATGTTCGACTTGCGGTGAGATGCTGGAACGCCCAAAACCACCAATCAGCAGACCGAGGGCAACAAGTGCCAATACTCCGGAGACATGAAGGAAATGCTCGGCAATGTAGAAAGTGATGTAAGCAGCGGCCACCACGACCGATATCTCAACCATGGCATCATTAAACACACCTCGAATCCAGCGCAGCACAATCCATCCAACGACAAGCCCCACACCTATTCCACCTAATGAAACTCTAAGAAATTCTACAAAGCCATTTGTATCGGAAGCCTGTCCCGAAATGCCCAGGAAAAAAACCATGAACAGCACAATGGCGGTGCCATCGTTCAGCAGCGACTCTCCTTCGATCAGCGTCCCCAGTTTCTTGCTTGCTCCCAAGTCTTTTAAAAGAGCGACCACGGCTACAGGATCTGTAGCGCTGATCACTGAACCAAACATGAAAGCCAACGCCCAGTTTGACCATCCTTCCAGTCCAATGTTGAAATAGTCAATGGCATAGACCAACGCACCCGTGAGCAGCAAAGCCATGAGAATACCGGGAACAGCAAGGATCACTGAGTTGGTGGCTGACTTCTTAAACGTATGCAGATCCATGGCAAAAGCTGCTTCGAAAATCAGGATGGGCAGAAACACAAAAAAGAGCATGTGCGGATCAATGTTGGCCGCGAAGTGGAAGGAATCAGCAATAAAACTGACGTCCAGACTTCCCCATGTTTCGAAAGCCCCCAGGCGCGTCAGTACACCGAGAATGATCCCAATGATGAGCAGAAGAGCGGTAAAGGGAACCGGGATGCGTTTCAGAAAGTGACGCGTAGCCGCGCCAATGAAAATGGCAATGATGATGAAAAACAGAGGCGAAGTATCAGGCCCGTGATGGCCTCCACCATGATCGTCCGCATGCTCAGCATCCAAATGCGCAGTTGCTTGATCGTGAAGAGGTTCATGGTCTTGAGAGTTCTGAATAGTCTCTTCGAGGTATCCACCAAGCTCATCAGGGGATGCGGTGATTGAAGAGTAAGGTAAAAGCAAAGTGACCATCGCAAGGAACAGCCACTTCCAAGGATACATAGGGTAAGATTTCATAGGCTTTGGCAATTTAGAAAATTGCCACGAGCAGGTACTAAGGAGCAACCACAAGGGACTCGATCACCCGGGCAAAATGCACATGCTCGAGTTCCTGCACCTTGTTTCGAATGTCTTCGGGAGTATCTGCGGCAGTGAGCGCAGCAGTGGCCTGAAAAACCACCCGACCTTCATCGTAGGCTTCATTGACCATATGAATCGTGATTCCTGATTCCTTCTCACCCGCTTGCTTTACGGCATTGTGAACATGCATGCCATACATGCCCTTGCCCCCAAACCTCGGAAGCAAGGCAGGATGAATATTGACGATTCGATCCGGAAACGCTTTGATGAGGTAAGCAGGAACCATGAGCAAGAAGCCCGAGAGCACAATCCAGTGGACGGAATAAGCCTCCAATGCTTCTAAAACCATTTCATCATCGTTCCAATCTTCACGGGAAATGAAGAGCGTTTCAACACCAAGCTTCTCAGCACGGCTGAGCACACCAGCTTTGCTCCTGTTTGAAACGACCAAGGCCACTTCCAACCGGGGATGGCCTTCAAAATGACGAATGATGTTTTCAGCATTGGTTCCCTCGCCTGAAGCGAAAATGGCCAGTCGCACTTTTGACATTCTGAGTTTCTTAAAAAGCGTTTCTTAGCGCGCAAATGTAGCCGCAATGCACCACGATGATGCCTTCATTCCTTATACGGGAACCACATTTACAACGGAAGAATCCGCTCAGCGCAGCCTGGACTATTTCAACTTTCACAACCGGAGACGCAGCGTCAGGGAATATTCCGACCGACCGGTGCCACTGGAAGTGATTGAGCAAGTGATCAAAACTGCCGGCACAGCTCCATCAGGCGCGCACAAGCAGCCATGGACCTTCTGCCTGGTGAGCAACCCGGACACCAAAAAGGCCATTCGCGAAGCCGCAGAGGCGGAAGAATATGAAAGCTACACCAAGCGAATGAGCGATCAGTGGCTGAAGGATCTGGAACCTTTTGGCACGAATTGGAAAAAGCCTTTTCTGGAGATTGCGCCTTACCTTATCATCGTCTTCAAGCGCGCCTATGAAATGGTAGATGGAGAAAAATGGCAGAACTACTATGTGAACGAATCAGTAGGTATTGCATGCGGTATGCTCATTTCTGCCATTCACAATGCTGGACTTGTCACGTTGACGCATACGCCAAGCCCAATGAATTTTCTGACCAAAATCCTCGACCGTCCGGATAATGAAAGGCCATTTCTATTGTTACCGGTGGGTTATCCAAAAGAAGGGGTTCAAGTACCCAATCTGGAGCGAAAAAACTTCGATGAAATCTGCCAGAAATACGACTAGCAAGCGATTTGCAGATTATTCCCGAAAAGCTATTTCTTTGCACCTTCGTTAAGCTAATCTAAAATCAAGGCATCATGGCGGATACTAAAGACCGTGTTATCGCAATCATTGTTGACAAGTTAGGAGTGGATCAGGGAGAAGTAGCTCCAGAATCAAGCTTCACTAATGACCTCGGAGCTGACTCCCTGGATACAGTAGAGCTGATCATGGAATTCGAGAAGGAGTTCAACATAGCCATCCCAGATGATCAGGCAGAGAACATCTCTACCGTAGGAGAAGCGATCAAGTACATTGAAGAAAATCAAGGATAAGTTTCCTTTTGCTTATGACGTTGAAAAGGGTAGTCGTAACCGGAATTGGAGCCCTGACTCCAATTGGCAATAACGCGAATGAATATTGGGAAAACCTCCTGAAAGGTACCAGTGGGGCAGCCCCAATTACCCATTTTGATGCGTCAAAATTCAAGACTCAGTTTGCTTGCGAGGTGAAGAATCTGGACTTGTCTGAATTCTTCGATCGCAAGGAAGGTCGAAAGCTAGACCTGTTTTCTAAATACGCATTGATAGTGGCTGATGAAGCCATTGCCGATGCAGGTCTTAACATCGACCAACTGGACCCCGATAGAATCGGTGTGATTTGGGGCTCAGGTATTGGCGGTATTAATACATTCCAAGAGGAAGTTCAGGGCTTCCTCAAGGGAGACGGAACACCACGTTTCAATCCCTTCTTTATCCCGAAAATGATCTCCGATATCGCTTCGGGTCACATTTCTATTAAGTACGGATTCCGTGGTCCGAACTTTAGTGTGGTGAGCGCATGTGCTACCAGTACACACTCCATGATCGATGCCTACAATTACATCCGCCTCGGCAAGGCCAGCGCCATTGTTGCGGGAGGATCTGAAGCTGCGATCAATGAGTCCGGTGTTGGTGGTTTTAATGCCATGCACGCACTTTCTACACGGAACGACAGCCCTGAGACAGCCTCTCGTCCTTTTGACAAGGATCGGGACGGTTTTGTAATGGGTGAAGGAGCCGGTTGTGTTGTGCTGGAGGAGCTGGATCACGCTATTGCACGTGGTGCGACCATCTATGCTGAGATAGCTGGTGGTGGAGCTTCTGCGGACGCGCATCACATCACTGCTCCACATCCTGACGGATTGGGAGCGCTGAACGTGATGAGAATGGCGATGCAGGACGACCCTTCATTGACCGTTGAGGACATTGACTACATCAACGTGCATGGAACGAGCACTCCTCTTGGAGACATCAGCGAGTTGAAGGCCATTAAGGGTGTATTTGGAGACAACGCACACAAGCTCAACATCAGCTCCACAAAATCCATGACCGGACACTTGCTCGGGGCAGCTGGAGCGATTGAAGGTATTGCTACATTACTGGCTGTCAAAAACGATATAGTTCCTCCCACGATCAATCATTTTACGGACGATGAAGACATCGACCCTAACCTGAACCTGACGTTCCATGAAGCTCAGAAACGCACCGTAAATGCTGCGCTGAGTAACACCTTCGGTTTTGGTGGTCACAACGCTTCCGTAATTTTCAAGAAATTCGTGGCCTGAGCTAGGGCTGCATGAGATTCCAGCGTCTTTTCTTTTTTCGGTACAATTCCAGGCAGAAAAACCTGTCCAGGTATCTACGCGCTACCTGGGGAATGCCTCACGGAAAGATTGGACTCTTTGAACAAGCCTTAAGACACAAGTCCATCATTGGCACGGGAAAGTATGTTTACGGCCAGTGTAATGAACGATTGGAGCTCTTAGGTGACGCTGTGTTAGACACAGTCGTTACGGACTTCCTGTTCAAGCAGTATCCCAAGCTGGATGAAGGCCAGCTTACAAAGATCCGATCACGCATTGTGAACCGCGAAATGCTGGCACGAGTGGGCTATGCCTGCGGGCTCGATCAGCACCTGGAGTGCAGCGTGGGAGTAGATGACAGCATCGATAAGATTGTGGGAAATGCATTTGAAGCATGGGTTGGGGCCATTTACCTCGATCAAGGCTTCCAACGGGTGAAGACGGTGATCGAAAAGCGCTTGCTCAAAGAATGGATCGACCTGGAAAATGTGGTAGAAAACACCACCGACTTCAAAAGCAAGCTCATTGAATGGGTGCAGAAAAACAAGCACCAAATCCGCTTTCAGACACAATCCAGCATGAACGGCACCACGAGCTTCGTTTGCGAGATCATCATCAACGGTGAGCCCGTTTCGACCGGCACCGAACGATCCAAGAAGCGGGCAGAACAACTTGCTTCAAGGGACGCCTGTCAAACCCTGGGAATCTGATGAAGCACCGGTTGGATATCTCAGACAGCTATGAGTTTGAAGCCATAGGTCTGAGTTGTCATCTTCGAGATTTCAAGCTTGCCTGGCTGATCAACAAGCACTTTCGTTGGGACCTTGTGAGAGAAACCCTAAGTGTTAAATCATCTCCCAAATCAGAACCTCATCACCATGCTTGTTTTCGCTACGCGGATGAGGACACTCACCTACGCTACATCCTCATCTCCAACCGAAGCAGAGAGGGCTTGCTGATCAAAAAACTCAAGCAGTTCGACTTTTTGCTGCTTGCCGAGGGCTACATCGACATGTTTGATCGATCCGCCTGCATGCACGACCTGAGGTCGATTTCGGAGGTGCAGCTCGTTCAAGCTATTGACAATGAGCCTTTTGAAAAGGTTCAGTATCAGATATTTGACGTTTGATTGATCAGATCATTAGGTGATCAGATGATGTTGGACACTCACTGAGATCTTGGTTGTCGCGCTGCATCCAATGATCTGATTGTCTGATGATCTAATCCATAAAAGCAAAACATTACGCTTCCATAACAAGGAAATCGGTGTGGGGTCAACTGGTTGGTTAAATTCGCTCAGCTTTAGAATATGCAGTACAACAAAACCAAGATTGTAGCCACGATCGGTCCTGCCAGCTCCAGCAAGGAAGTACTTACGGAAATGATCCGTAATGGCATGACGGTGGCCAGACTCAACTTCTCTCATGGCAGCCATGAAGAACACCAGGAGGTGATTACAACGCTTCGAAAAATCGACAGCGAACTCCGCACTCACACGGCCATTCTGGCCGACCTGAGTGGACCGAAGCTCCGCGTAGGCAAGCTAGCCAGCGAGGAGGTTGAGCTAATAGATGGAGCTGAACTGAGATTGACCACCCAAGACATTGAAGGAACAGCTGAGCGTATCACCGTGACCTATCCTACGCTCTTGAAAGATGTGAAAGTCGGTGAGCGCATTCTGCTTGATGACGGTAAACTGGTGATCAAGGCCGAAGGGCGCGAAGGTGACGACCTCATTACGCGCGTCATACAAGGCGGAATCTTGCGCCCCAAAAAAGGGGTAAACCTTCCAGAAACACACCTTTCGCTGCCGAGCCTCACCGAGAAGGACGAAAACGACCTCGCCTTTGCCCTCAAGCACAATGTTTCGTGGGTAGCGCTTTCGTTTGTTCGCCACCCCAAAGATGTGACCGACCTCCAGGAAAAAATTGCAGCGCAAGAAGGCAAAGCCCTGGTGATCGCCAAAATCGAGAAGCCGGAGGCGGTCAACAACATCCAGGAGATCATCTCAGTGTCTGACGGTATCATGGTAGCGCGAGGCGACCTTGGAGTTGAAATTCCAATGCAGAATGTGCCGCTGGTGCAGAAAGAGATCGTGATGCAATGCCAGCGCGAAGGCAAGCCGGTAATCATCGCCACTCAAATGATGGAAAGCATGATCACAAGCATCACACCCAGCCGCGCTGAAGTGAATGATGTGGCCAATGCGGTGATGGACGGAGCTGACGCGGTGATGTTGAGCGGAGAAACAAGTGTGGGTAAATTCCCGGTTGAAGTGATTGCCACCATGTCGAAGATCGTTTCAAGGGTTGAAGATTACGAAGGCATTTACTTCCGAAACATCGAGCATCCCTCTGAACCAGATCGATTGGTGTCTGATGCTATCTGCCACTCTGCTGTTCGATTGAGTCAGAAGGTAGACGCCAAGGCCATCGTAACCATGACCTTTTCTGGATACACTGCCTTCCGCGTCTCTTCTTACAGACCGAAGGCATGGATCTTTGTGTTCACTTCTAACTTCCGTATTCTCAACATGCTGAGCCTCATCTGGGGAGTTCGGGCCTTCTATTACGACAAGTTTGTGAGCACCGACCATACCATCGGTGATATTAAATACGAGCTGATGAAGGGCAATCACCTTCAGGCGGAGGATTTGATGGTCAACATTGCCAGTATGCCGATCACGAAAAAAGGCATGTCGAACATGCTGAAGGTGAGCAAGGCAGGAGAATAAATTCGAAAACCACCACCACTATGAAACGAGTTACCGGAATTGGAGGCGTCTTCTTCAAATGCGATGATCCATCCAAAATGAAGGAATGGTACCAGAATCACCTTGGCATTAAAAGCGATCAATACGGAGGGAAATTTGTCTGGCGCGATCATCAAGACAAGGAGAAGGAGTGCATCACCGCCTGGAGCCCGTTTCCCAAGGACACCGAATACTACGCACCGAGCAAGAAGGACTTTATGTTCAACTACCGGGTTGAAAACCTGGAAGAATTGCTCAAAGTGCTGAAAGAAGAAGGAGTACAGATCGTAGGTGAGATGGAGACCTATGAGTACGGTAAGTTTGGCTGGATCATGGATCCCGAAGGCAACAAGATTGAACTTTGGGAGCCTATTGACGGTCCTTTGATGGATTAGATCAGAATCCACCATCTTCGCAGCGTGGGGGTTAAAGTTCTCGTCATTAGTAATTATCAGGGTGCCATTAACCCGATCCGTCCGGAAGCGGAGATATTCCTGGGCATGCACAAGCTGGGTGTGGAACTCTGCATCCTGACTCCAACAGAAAATGCCTACTACGTGGATCGCTTCCGGGAAGCGGGCATCGAGGTGATCGATTTCCAGGCCCGATCCAAGTTCAATCTCCAGGACATCCGCTTTGTACGAAAGCTGATCAAAGAGCGCGGCTTTGAAGTCGTGCATTGTTTCAAAAACGCAGCGGTAGCGATCAGCACATGGGCATGCATCGGCCTGCCTGTGAAACTGTTGGCTTATCGCGGCTATACCGGGAATATCTATTGGTACGACCCGAGTTGCTACCTCACTTACCTGAACCCGCGGGTAGATTACATCACTTGCCTGGCAGACAGTGTAAAAGAGGTGATGCAGGCAAACCTGATGAACCCCAAGAAAGCGGTCACCATCAACAAGGGACACGATCCAGCCTGGTACGATGATGTGGAGCCGGCTGATCTCAGCGAGTTCAACTTCCCGGAAGGAGCAATGGTTTGCTCCTTTGTAGCCAACTCGCGCAGCAAGATGAAGGGGCTGAACTTCCTGATCGAAAGCACGCATCACTGGCCGGAAGATTCGAAGATTTTCCTGCTGCTGATCGGGAATGATCTCGCAGACGAGGGCATTCAAAAACTGGTGGAAGCCAGCCCTATGAAAGAACAAATCGTTTTTGCAGGCTTTCGGAAAAACGCTAATCAACTGGTCAAAGCGTGTGATGTGGCGATTTCCGTTTCCATTTTTGGAGAGGCCACCCAAAAGGCGATGATCGAAGCCATGTACCTCGGGCGACCGGTGCTCATCACAGATATTTCAGGGAATAGAAACATGGCTGAAAACGGAAAGAGCGGCCTTGTGATACCTCCCAAAGACCCCAAGGCGATCGCTCAAGGTTTAAAACAGTTCTGGAAAAACCCGGAAGAGAGAAAACAAATGGGCCAGGAAGCTCGAAAGCGCATTGCCAACATCCTGAGCATCGAAAAATCAGTGAAGGATTACAAAGCGTTCTACGAGCAGGTCGCAAACGAGAAATAAATCAGCCGGAAGCTGATAGCACAAAAAGATCATCATGTTCACCGTCATCTATCGTTTTGAAGTTCACCCCGGCCAGGAAGGAGCATTTCGTCAAAGCTGGAAAGCCCTTACCGAATTGATTCTCGAACACCGCAACAGCCTGGGATCGCGCTTGCACAAAAGCGACAAGCCTCATGAATTCATCGCCTATGCTCAGTGGCACAACCAAACTGATTGGGAAACCAATGGCAATGAAGATTACCAGAAGCTGGCGAAGCCAGTTGGGGAACAAATGAGGGCCGCATGCTCTGCCATCGAAACACTCCACACAATGACCACAACGGATGATTTGTTGGTTCATTCAAGCAAGGGTTAGCGTTCCCTTCCTGAAATCATAGGTGTTTTTCCTGGAAAACCCGACACAAGCAGATCAAACACAAACTGCTATTTTTACTCTGACTCGATGCTCAGAGAAGCCAAATACTTACTCGCATACACTATTCCGTTGGTGACCATTTGGGCCATCTACCGCGGAGGGTTTTGGAGTTTCTCCACGTTGATCGAAGCCTTTGTTATCATCCCACTGCTGGAACTTGTGTTGCCGAAGAGCGACCGGAACATTCCGGAAGAGCGAGAACCGGCCCTGCTGAGCCTGAGGTTCTATGACTACCTGCTCTACTTCATGGTGCCTATGCAGTATGCCATTCTTGGCTTCTTCCTCTACCGCGTTTCCTTCACCCCTCTGGGCACGATGGAACTGGTTGGAATGACGCTGAGTATGGGTGTACAATGCGGAGCAATTGGAATTAACGTTGCGCATGAATTGGGACATCGAAATTCCCGCTTCGAAAAACTACTTGCGAAGCTGCTGCTGCTTTCTTCGCTTTACATGCACTTCATCGTGGAACACAACCGTGGTCATCATCGGAATGTAGCTACTCCCAAAGACCCGGCAACGGCACGATTTGGAGAAGTGATCTACCTTTTCTGGCCGCGTACCATCATTGGATCTTTTCGCTCGGCATGGAACATTGAGCGCGAGCGGCTGAACAAGCTGAACATTCGAACATGGAGTTTCAGCAATGACATGTTGCTATACAGCAGCATAGAATTGGCTTTGCTTGCAACGCTCTACTTTGCGCTGGGAACCACCGCACTTCTCGCTTTTTTGGGTTCTGCACTGATGGGCATCCTCTTGCTCGAAACGGTGAATTACATCGAACACTACGGTTTGCTGAGGAAGGAAACAGCACCCGGACGTTTTGAGCGCGTCCAGCCCTGGCATTCGTGGAACAGCGATTACAGCCTTGGACGCATCATGCTTTTTGAGCTAACCCGTCACAGCGATCACCATTATAAGGCGAGCAGAAAGTATCAGATCTTACGACATCTTCCGAAAAGCCCGCAATTACCCACCGGATACCCTGGCGCTATGCTTCTTTCTCTGGTACCACCGCTGTGGTTCCAGATAGTGAATCCGCTGGTGATGCAACACCGTGATCGAATCTCTGCGGAGGATGCTTAGTCGGTGACCACCACCACGTAGCGTGTGTCCTTCCAGAAGGCATTCTTATCGCTGATCTTCAAACTTGATCTGCCGCCCTCAGTAGTAATGGAGTAGCTTCCTTCCGGATGGTTCGAAGCGAGTGAAATCTTTTTCGAAGCAAACACCAACACATTCATATCGATGATGTTAGCCTCACGGAAATACCTGCGATCCACACGATCGATATCCACGGCATTGCTCATGTCTCCGCCATCCTGAAGAATGCCTTTGTCTATCAGGTCTTGTGTGTTTCCAGCCACTACAAATCCTTTGAACTGATCGTCTCGCAGTGCCTCCATTTCGGCCTCCATCGTTTCCATGTTTCCCCTCAGACTATCCTGAACCTTGGATGCACTTTCTTCGATGATCACAATGTTTTCCTCCAAGGTCATGCGCTGAAACTCCGCCATGATGTATTCGTCAAAGAGGTTGGCAAAGTCCTTCCCGAGTGTTTCCAGATCTTTTTGCAGCTCAGCCGTGCGCAGATTGCTGATCAGGATTTTATCGCGCATAGTGCTGATGATCTGGCTAAGCACCTCACCAATTTGGGTGTCAGAATTAAAGCTATCATCCAATGCATTGATCTCCGCACTGTTCAACGACATGAGGTAACGCAGACTATCCACTGTTCCACGAATAGAATTCAGGCTGCGGCCGCCTCCTTTGTTCAACTCGCTCATCACATCATCTTCTAACTCGCGCATAATGGCCAGGTTTGAGTCGATTTTCTGGAAGGCGCGACCAATGCCGGAAATCATAGAATCTCTTTGAGCAATCGCATTCTGAAGACTGTCAATTTCAGCATTTCCCGAAGGCTCAACCTTGGGCGGCTGGGTGCAACTGAACAAAGCAAAAGCTGCTATCAAAAGCAGGCTTGAAAAGCGTAAGGTATTCTTCATGTCTACGATAATAAGGCAGTCTGAGCAATGAACGAATATTTTTCCAGTCATCATCACTCTGTGGACGCTAAGAATCATCTGTCTGATTAAAATCAACTTAAATACCGGAGCATCGATCCTTAGCTTCGCGGCCGTGCGCGGAATTGCTCTGTTCATATTGACGACCATCTTAATGCCCTTTGCCATGCAGTTGGGTGTGTTTGGCTGGTATCAGGTGAATAAAGGCTACATCAGTCAGGTACTTTGCGAGAATCGCAACATGCCTGAAATGCACTGTGACGGAAAATGTGTGCTGGCCCAAAAGCTGAAACAAGCCGAAAAAAGTGCCGCATCAGATCAGCAGGCCCCACCTGAAATTGAAGTGAGCATTTCCGCATTCATCATTCACAAGCTTCCCAAGGTTTCTCAGCAATCACTGGCTGTTCAGAAACTTGAGTGGAAAAGCGAAAGCAATCACTACCATCGGTTTTCCGATTCAGGATTGTTCAGACCACCACGGATGAGCTAGCAGCATCAGCCCCCACTCTCCTCTTTTCATTCATTAAAACATTACACAATGCTGCGATGCATCGTGTGCATCATGCTCATGAGCGTATGCACACCAATCATGGCGTGTGACGTGTGTGCCTGTTCTTCCGGGAGCTTCTCCTCCGGATTTATGACCATTCGGAATCAGCATCTTCTGGGATTGAGCTACGCGTCACGTTCCTTTCAAAGCGAGCACCCCACCTTGTTCGAAGGTGAAACTCCTGTGGTGTCGGATGAGCGTTTTCAAACACTCCAGTGGAGTGCCCGTTTCTTCCCGATACGCAACCTGCAACTGATGGCGTTTGTTCCATACAACTTCTTCCAAAAGCAGGAGGAGGGCGAAACAGTCCGAACGCAAGGTTTGGGTGACATTACACTCACAGCTCATGCTGTACTCTTCTCCAGGAATGACTCCGGTCGCTTTCAGCATCGGATTACGGGAGGAGGAGGACTCAAACTGCCCACCGGAGAAAGCCAGATTGAAGCGGATGAGCAAGGCATTCTGATTCCCAGCATGCAACCCGGAACAGGTTCCCTGGACTATTTGCTGAGCCTGGGCTACATGGTTCAGCACAAGCTTTGGGGGACTTCAACGGAGATTTCTTATCGAATCAATCAGGCGAACGACAACTATTATGAGTTCGGTGATCGTCTGAATGTTTCGGTGGACGTATTCAGAAACTTCATGCTGGCAGATGATCGTGCTTTATTGCGCCCTCAAATTGGCCTGCTGCTGGATGAATCAGCACAGGACAATCGCAATACGCGCATCAATGATATGAACGAGTATTCCGGTGGAACGGTACTCGAAACACGTGTTGGCCTCAATGCCCAGTGGAAAAACTGGGTGTGTGGAGTCACTTATTCTTTTCCAATTCATCAACACTTAGGCGGAGGTTACATCACGGTGAAACCTCAGTCTACCATTCAACTCAACTATTTAATTCAGACAAAATGATTCTTAGAAATTCTATGATTCTCATGCTCGTAGTGACATTTTCGAGCACCGCGCTATTCACTTCATGTAAAAAAGAAGGGTGCACGGATTCAACCGCAACCAACTACGATGAAGACGCTGACGATGATGACGGCAGCTGTGTCTATCCGATGGAAGAAGATGACATCGAATTCATGATCACCAATCCAGCGGCTGGTTCTACATTCAGCATGGGCGATACAGTTCACATCGATGCGATGATTACCTCAAGCGGTGAAGTTCATGGATACGAGGTTTACCTGCGCAACACTTCGCACAACGATGAGGTGGTTTTTCAATTGGAAGAACACGCACACGAAAGCCCCATCCATATTCACGACATGTGGGTTAACAATGTGATGCATCACAGTGACATGGAGCTTGAAATCGTTCTGCTCGTAACGCACGAAGGCGAAACAGAATCAGAGAAGGTTTCCTTCCACTGCCATCCTATGTAGGATCTGTCACTCTGCGATATAGAAAGAGCGGTGTTCCAGGGTGGAACACCGCTCTTTTTTTGATCAAGTTATTGGAATCAGGCCTTCGACTTCAGACGAAAGCCTATGTAGGTCATCCGACCAAAGATCGGTCCCCAAACCAGGGAAGTATCGAAGTAAGGACCGAACGGATCATCCCCAGCAATGATGGGATCATTCTGCCTGACATTGGTAATATTCTCCATGCCAACATAGACATCAAAGCGCTCCTTCCAACTCTTCGTGACCTGCGCATTCAGCAGCAGAACATCCGGTGAGTTGGCTACTGCCCTATACTGAATCGGATTGGACTCTGTAGAAGGCAATCGCTTGTTGTCATGCCAGTGCAGTGTAGCATCAAACTTCCATTGAGTTCGCGTTTCATATGCCAGATTAAGAAAAGCCCGGTGAATGGCCACGAGAGGCTTACGCAACAAACTACCATCGTAGGTCGTCATCACGTCAAACCACTTGTAGGCGAGCCTTGCATCCAGCCTTCGCATGAGCTCGTAATCCACCTGCAACTGCACACTGGTACTATAGCTTCGACCGATAAGATTGTACACATTGACTTCCTGCGCGTTTTGATCGAGGTCTATGACTGTCTGGTTTTGGAATTCGGTGTGGTAGATATCGGCTGAAAAGGAGCCAGGCTTGTAATTCAGCCTGAATTCCTGTGTAAAATTCGTTCCGACATTCCATGCGACTTCCGGCTGCAAACCAAACCCTTGAATTCGTGGAGAGCCTTTGATGACCCATTGCCGAGAAGAGGCAAGCAGCGATAGATTCTCTGCTATGACGTTCGCTGTGCGCTGCCCACGCCCTCCTGAAAAACGAAGCACAGAACCTTCCACCATTTCGTAGCGGACATGAAGCCTGGGAGTGAGGAAGAAGCCGTAGTAATTGTGGTAATCACCGCGCATGCCAGCCACCAAACCAAACTTGTCAAACAGATTCAAGGTATACTCGAAAAACGCCCCGGGCACCACTTCGGTACGGTCAAAGTCGATCGTATCCAAGCGCTCCTGATAGTCATCATAGAGCACACCGCCTCCGGTTCTGAATTTGTGCGTGGACGTGCCGATGATGGACTGATAGATCACATTGAGGTATCCGGTTTGTTGCTGGGCATTGTATTGAGTCGTGCCAAAGAAGCTTTCCATGTCGTGATAAACTGCGGATGCCTGCACCCCAATACTCTTGTAGCGCTTGTTCGGAAAAACGTAGCCCGTTTTCACCCATCCCTGGATGCGATCTGTTTGCCAGCCCAATCCATAAAGTCCGCTCGGTGAGAAATCATCCGCATCCTCATCGAATCCCTTCTGGCCTCCCTGGCGGTCTTCAGTCAGCACACGGACACCGAGCATTCCTTCCCAGCCTTTGTGATTATCAAACTTCCAGCGATTGGCTCCATTCAGTTGATAGCCCATGGGGAAATCGAGGTAGCTATCATTGTTGTTGTCTATCTCGAAAGGTCGCATGCTCCCGTGCAAGAGCAAGCCGCTGTGGACATTTTCTGAAATCGCTTGATTCAGATTTGCATTGAGCTCAGTGCGTCCGCCCATGCTGGCATATCCGTTCAGCATCCAACGTTCCGCCTGCTCGGGCTTTTTCAACTCTGCGTTGATCTGTCCGGTGATGCTCTCAAACCCATTGACGACTGAGCCTGCACCCTTGTTCAACTGAATGCCCTCAATCCAGGTTCCGGGAATGTAGGTCATCCCTTGCATCGTTGCGAGGCCTCTGACTTCTGGAAGCTGCTCCATCGTGATCTGGGTGTATTTACCCGCCAGACCCAGCATCTGGATTTGCTTGGTTCCCGTCACCGCATCTGCAATGGCCACATCCACGGAAGGGTTCGTCTCAAAGCTCTCGCTCAAATTGCAACAAGCCGCCTTAAAGAGCTCCTTTTCGCTGATGTTTTCCACTTTGAGCGGATTCATATAAGAGATGGAAGTTCCCTTGTCGCGGTAAATCACGTCAACCTGCCGGAGCGTGTTGGCTTGTTTTAAGATGATGGTAAGCTTGTCGCTCTCGGTAACATCCACCGTGTCTGCGGTGTACCCTACATAGCTCACAACCAGTTTTCGGGTATCTGAGGTGAATGGTACCTCGAAATAACCGCTGGTATCGGTAACTGCTCCTACCTGTGTCCCCAACCAAAACACGTTGGCAAAGGCTACAGGAGTGAAGTCACCCTGATCGTTTTCCTCAATCACCACTCCGCTCAGCGAAACCTGAGCCGAGAGCGTGGAAAACACCAGCATGCATCCCACGAATGGGATGAACTGTTTCACAAGAAAAGAGCGCATTTTCAGTGCGTATCAACGTGCTCATACTTGCAGCAATCAGGTAGTGACTCGTAGTCATCCTTTTTGGCTGCTGTATTCTCTGTCTTGTGACCGGCAGCGGCAATGCGACCTTCTACCTCTTCAAGACTTGTTTTATCGGAGCGATAGGCGAGCACCAACTGCTTACTGTTTTTGTCCCAGGAAGCGAATTTGACTCCTTTGCCGTAGGCTGCTTCCTCGATGCGTTCCTTGCACATTCCACATACACCTTCCACGGTGATGGTGTCTTCTACAACACCCTTATCCTGGGCATTTGAATGGAAAGAAATGGCACAACAAGCGAAGAATATGATGAATAATTGAATGCTTTTCATGACTGAATAAATTAGAGTTGGAAATGATGTAATGCTGTGTTTGCCTGAACAGCTTTCAGGCTATGAATGGAACCGGGAGGTTCACAGCACATATCAGCCATAGAATTGAAAAGAGCAGTATAGAATCCTTAGATCGGATACCCTGGGAGGTCCGCGGTCGAAGTAGATCAACTTGGGAGTTCGCTCCGTGATCGCATCTTCCATGACCTGATAATCAGGGACTAAATCAGCAGAAGAAGAGATATCAAGCTTTGATGTGGAATGGTGGTCTTCGTCCACCTGAACGAAAAGCACCTTTTCTTCACAACAGCCCGGAAGTTTTACCGTGCGGTGATCCTCGCAAGCACAGCTTGTATCGAACAAGGCATAGTTCACATCGGTGATCTGCCCAAGGCAATAGTGCAGCTCTACCCCATAGCCGTTGACCGACATGAAGTAAAACACTACAAGTATCCAGGCAGAAAATCTCACGAGTGCAAAGTTATACACCAGACGCTGAAGGTGTTAACCAAAGTGTGAAAGAGGCTTAAATGTTAATTTAACAAAGCATGGCACACATGCTGGAAAGGGGGGCACAAACCTTAACAATCACGTTTATGAAAAATGCAATACTTGGAATCACCATGCTCCTGGGCTTGCTCTTCGCATTCCCGGCCAACGCCCAAAAGAAAAAAACCACGGAAATAGGTGTGGTTACATCCAATCTTCAAGATTTCAGTCTTAACCTCAAGCGCGGCAAAAACAATAGGTACAGGCGCTACCGACTGTTTACTGCGAACGCAGGATCGAGCTCATTTCTAACTTCGGATAACTCAAACTGGCAGATAGGTACCTCCGTGGGACTCGCGATCATGTTTGAAAAGCGTAAAACGCTGAGCAATCGCGTCTCCGTCTTACACGGTCCGGAGTTGAGCCTGGCCGGATCTATTTCAGAAAGTCATGATTCACCAGACCCACAAGTTGCTCAGCCAACCGGCACAAGGCGCTCTCAGAATTGGACGATCAGACCGGGTTTTGGCTGGCGTATCGGCATGATGTACAACATTCTCGATAATCTCTATTGCTCAGCCGAGATTGCTCCCCAATTTCAGTACAACATACAGCGAAACCAGAACTGGATAGAAGGAGAAACGAGAAATGATCCCTCCTGGAGGTATTCTAGCAGCCTCAATCTTTCAACCGGTATCCAATTTGGTCTTTTCTACCGCTTCGGAGTCAAACCTACTTCTTCCGGAAAAAGATCTGAATAGGCACTCCTGTAAAATCAAAGTGCGCGCGCAACTTGTTCTCGATGAACCGCTTGTAAGGCTCCCGAATGTATTGTGGAAGGTTGCAGTAGAAGGCGAACGTGGGAGCGTGCGTAGGTAGCTGTTGAACGTACTTGATTTTGATGTATTTCCCTTTGACTGCGGGAGGTGGTGTGTGCTCAATGTAAGGCAGCATCACCTCATTCAGCTCTGAGGTTTTTATCCGCTTCACACGGTTTGAATAAACGCTCAGAGCTGTTTCCAACGCCTTGTGAATCCGTTGTTTGTTGATGACCGAAGTGAAAAGAATGGGAACATCAGAGAAAGGCGCGATGCGTTCCCGGATGAGGTCTTCATACTCCTTGGCGCTGTGGGTATCCTTCTTCACCAAATCCCACTTATTCACCATGATCACCACGCCCTTGCGGTTTTTGTGGATGAGGTGGAATATGTTGAGGTCCTGTTGCCCGATACCCTCTGTGGCATCGATCATGAGCACACACACATCGGAATGCTCAATGGCCCGAATCGCGCGCATGACCGAATAAAACTCCAGATCCTCATGTACTTTGGATTTCTTGCGAATTCCAGCGGTATCAACGAGCGTGAAATCAAACCCGTAAGCATTGTAGCGTGTGTCAATGCTATCGCGCGTGGTCCCGGCCACTTCTGTTACAATGTTGCGCTCTTCACCCAGCAAAGCATTGATGAAGGATGACTTACCGGCATTTGGTCTTCCAACAACAGACAGGCGCGGCAGTAGATCTTCTTCTTTGGGTTGCTCCTCAGGCAGGAGGCTGATGACCTCATCCAACAGATCACCTGTTCCTGAACCATTGATGGCTGAAACAGGAAACATCTTCTCAAAACCGAGTTCATAGAACTCATAAGTGTTCTGGATACGCTCGTGGTTATCCACCTTATTGGCGACCAGCAACACCGGCTTATCACTTTGGCGAAGCAACTGCGAAACATCCTTGTCCAGGTCGTTCAGTCCGGAATCAACGTCAACCACAAACAGCAGCAACTGGGCTTCTTCCATCGCGATGCGAACCTGCTTGGCAATTTCTCGTTCAAAACGATCGTCTGACTCGTCTATGTAGCCACCAGTATCGATGATGGAGAACTCTCGTCCACCCCAATCAACGGTTCCGTAATGACGGTCTCGCGTAACGCCACTGTATTCGTCTACAATAGCGTGACGGGATTCTGTAAGTCGATTAAAAAAGGTGGATTTGCCCACGTTGGGCCTACCAATGATTGCAACAAGCGCCATAGAACCAGCAAAAGTAGTCTACTTTAAGAAGCTCGATGAAGTAGTTTTGAGATAATAAAATGCAACTACCCCAAACAAACGATTCAGAATTCGCGTGTGTGTCAGAGTCAGAGAAATGGAAGTAATGAAGCGATTTGTATTGATCCTCTTTTGTGCCCTGCTTGCACACTCGGGATGGTCTCAATGTAGTGCGGCCTTCAACGAAGTTTTTGTAGGAGACACTCTCTTTGAGGCCACCAATGTATCCACTGGTTTTACGCCAAATTCAACGCTTTTTGTGTGGTTTGTGACAGACAGTGCCGGTACGGTGATCTACATCGATTCTACCTACAATCCACTTTCCAACTTTAGCGGCTCGATCGCCTCGCTCATCAACATTGATCCGCTTCAAATATGCCTGACCGTCTTTGACACCAGTTTGAACTGTGTGGATAGCATCTGCAACAGCGTGTCCATGCCATGCCCTTCCAGCATGAATGTAAGCTCTTCGTTCGCGAATCCATCCTGTGCTGGATTCTGTAACGGGGCAGCAGCTGTGGTTTCTTTGAACAACGCCTACTTCGGTCCTGCATCGTTTCTCTGGAGCAATGCAACCACGTCTTCCAGCACATCAAACTTGTGTGCCGGGACATACCAGGTGACGGTGACTGACAGCGCGGGCTGTTCAGCAATCGACACCATCACCTTAGCTGATCCTCCGGCACTGCAGGTGACCGTGGTTGATAGTGGCAGCCTGTGCCAAACCGGGTCCGTGAGTCTTACTGCCATCCAATTAGCAGGATTGCCTGCTGTATCATTTATTTGGAGTGACGGCAGTGTCGGTCCTATCAACCTGGTAAGCTTTGAAGGTCTTTATGAGGTTACCATTTCTGACTCCAGTGGGTGCAATGCCACAGACAGCTTCCTGGTAGTCAACGACAGTGTTTATTCATCCCTGAACTCGTTCGATGAAACATGCTTTGGATGCTGTGACGGATTAGCTTACGCTGCAGGAAGTGGAGGAAGCGGCAATGGATTCAGCTACTTGTGGAGCACGGGATCTACTGATGACAGCCTGATAGCCGTTTGCGCTGGCACCTACTCGGTTACGGTGTCTGACATCAGTTCTGGCTGTACATCTACCGGTGACGTTGACATAGGCACGCCCAATCCCTGCCTGTATGAGATTTCGGGAAACATTAGCCCTTCGACTCAAGCCACCGTGTATCTGATCGAAGAATCATTGGGAATCCTGACACTGTTGGACAGCGTTGAAATCGATAGCGGCTTCTACTCTTTCAACGGGCTCTGCGGAGGGACTTATTACGTGAAGGCTGCCCTTCGGCCTGCATCATCGCAGTTTGGCAATTATCTGCCGACCTACTACATCAGCAACACGCTGTGGAGTTCATCCAACGCATTGGTGTTGAGCGGTTCCGCAAACAACATTGACATCAACCTGATTCAAGGCACAAACCTGGGTGGACCTGGATTCATCGGTGGTTCCATTCTTCAAGGCGCTAATCGGGCCGAAGGTGATCCCGTTGCAGGTGCGGATGTTCTTCTGCTGGACATGCAAGACCAGGCATTGGCGATCACCAAAAGTGATGTGGACGGCATTTACAGCTTTGACGCGGTCCCCAATGGCGATTACAAGGTGATGGTAGATCTGCTCAACTATGCTCCTATTCCGCACTTAGTCAGCATATCGGATGAGGACGCATTCCATGATTCCGAGGATTTTGTAGTAGAGCGGGGCCTCATCATACCCGTAGAGCCACTGGGACTTAGCCCAGTGCTTACTGAAGCTGACATACACGTGTATCCCAATCCCGTTGACGATCACCTCATAATAGAGGGAAAAGGGCTACTCGATTTCGAACTGTACCAGCCAACCGGACAGCGCATCATGAAGCTGGATGCCAGCGCGAAGGATCGTTCAGAATTCAATTGTTCTGATCTTCCAGCTGGACACTATATTTTGAAAGTGAATGGCTCTGAGGGAAGCTCATTCCATCCCCTGATCAAACAATAGCGGATCCATAAAGCCCGTATTTATTGGCTTTTCGCATCAGTGCGAAAAAAATTTTGGCAGCTTACCAAACAGGTAGGCCCAACCTCACGTGTAAAGGTGTGAATTCAAAAAACACTCCAACTAACCACACTCCAATCCCCAAATCATGAAATCAAAAACACTACTACAACTCTTTTTTGCTGCGGCCCTGACTCTGGGCTTCTCGGCATCGGGCATGGCCCAGTGCAACGCTTCCTTTGCTGACACCGTTGGAACCAACGCGTACGAAATCTGGCTGGTCAACACCTCGAATAACACATCACCTAACATGGTCTATTACTGGAGCATGCCTGGTGGAACTCCTTCAGCAGACACAACAACCAACATAAACGCATGGCCAACAGTTACTTACACTAGCAACGCTCCGCAGAATGTTTGCCTTATTGCTGTAGACACATCTACGCTCTGTAGCGATACTTTTTGCATGAATGTTTATCCGCAGTCGTTCCTCTGGGTGAGCACAGGCACTCCCAATCAGGCAACATGCGGACAGTGCAACGGAGTGGGTGTAGCATACAGCGGAGGCGGTGTACCGCCCCTTACCTTGCTATGGTCAAATGCTGCAACAGGAGACACGATAGGTGGGCTGTGCGCAGGAACATATACCGTAACCGTTACGGATCAAAATGGCTCAACAGCAACTGCTTCTGCTGTGATCACCGCTGCCAATGGCCCCAACCTCAACGTTGTGAACAATAACCCCATGCCTTGCGCTGGCGGTAGCGCTACGCTGCAGGGAATTGCAAGCAATGGAGCAGCACCTTATACATACGCCTGGAGCAATGGAGCGACCACTTCAAGCACCACTGTTTCTACCACCGGAACCTACACCATCACCGTAACCGATGCCAATGGTTGCACGGCTGTTGGTTCTACTCAAGTATCTGTTCAGGGAGCTATTACAGTTAGCACCAGCATTACCGATGAAACTTGCTACAACTGCTGCGATGGAGCCATCTCCGCTTCAGCTTCCGGAGGACTCGGTTCCTACTCTTACTTGTGGAATACCGGGGCAACAACCAGCAGCATCAGCGCGCTGTGTCCTGGAATTTATGGAGTTACCGTAACAGATGACTCCAGCGGATGCTCGATGGTAGTAACAAGCTTGCAGGTGACTGCAATTCCGAATCCTTGTCCAAACGGTATTTCCGGACAGATCACTCCGGTTTCAGAAGCTACAGCTTACCTGATCCAGGAATCAGGAGGAGTGCTTTCACTCGTTGACTCCATGGACGTTGACTCCATAGGACAGTACTATTTCGGTGACCTCTGCGGAACCTTCTACGTGAAGGCGGCTCTGCGCCCCGTAAGCTCTCAATACAGCAATTATCTTCCTACTTACTATGTGGGACAGGCGTTGTGGGCAAATGCTACTTCCATCACTCCAAGCGGATACGTGACTGCAAACATCAGCCTGATTTCAGGAACAAATCCTGGTGGTCCTGGCTTCGTAGGAGGCCTCATTTCTCAGGGAGCAAACCGTGAAGAAGGTGATCCGATCGTTGGAGCCACGGTTTTCCTAATGGATAACAATGATGAGCCTTTGGCATTCACTACCAGTGACGAAAACGGTGCTTACAGCTTTGACGGTGTAGCATTGGGAGAATACAAAGTGATGGTCGACCTCCTGAACTTTGATGCTTACCCTCACACCGTAACTGTTGCGGAAGGCGAAGTGACTTTCGATGAGAAAGACTTCGTGGTTGAAGGAGGCATCGTTCGTCCGGTAGAAGAAGATGATGACAACAGCGTTGGAATCGGCTCTGGAGCTGAAACAGCTGGCGTTAGCTTCTTTCCAAATCCGGCAAACGATCTTTTGACCATCAACGGTGAAGGACTTACATCCATCACTGTTTACAACTTGGTGGGCCAACAGGTTATGATCACACCTTTGAACAATCAAAACCAGACTGAGCTGGATGTACGCTCTTTGGCTCCAGGGAACTACATCCTCGAAATTCATTCGCTGAATGGAAGCTCCAGCCATCGTTTGGTAAAGCAATAAACTATCTCTTCATTCTGACAAAAGAGGCGCCCTCGGGTGCCTCTTTTTTTTTGCGAAAAAGGAAGTTGTAAGCAAACAGAGAATCAGCGCATCGCGTGTTTATGAACGAAGCAAAATCAACTCTTTAACTCATTCATCATGCACCCAAAACAAATGATCAAAGCAATCCTGTCGGTGCTCGCCATCATAGGATTGACGGGCTCGGTAAACGCCCAATGTACCGCAGGTTTTAGTGCGAGTACGAACGCTCAGGCTGGAGCTCTTTACACCAACACTTCCTCCATGGCCAGTACCGCTGGTCTCCATTTTTACTGGACATTCACCGGAGGAAACCCTGGCTCGGCCTTTACAACAGCGATCAGCGACTCTGTCTATGTAGCATATCCGGGACCGGGTACATACACTGCGTGTCTGGTGGCCGCTGACTCTATCAACAACTGCGCTGACAGCATCTGTGATACGGTCGTCATCACCACTTATCCTTTGCTCATAGGTAATGTCAATGCGATTGATGCCAGTTGTGGTCAATGCAATGGTTCCATCACAACTTGGCCTTCTGGAGGTTTGGCACCCTATTCATTTCTATGGAGCAATGCATCCACTTCCAATAGTATTACAGGACTTTGCGCTGGTCTATATACGTGCACCATCACCGACAACAACGGCACCACGGAGGTGGTAAGCTCCAACATCCAGGCTTCTGGAGCGGTTACAGCAACCCCGGGCACTATTGCCTACGTTTGTGACAGTGCAAACCAAGTCTGTGCAAGTGCCACTGGAGGAGCTGTACCCTATTCGTATGTATGGTCAAACGGAGATTCCAGCAATTGCATTTATGTGGATGCCCTGAATGCCGGAACCTACAGCGTAACCATCACCGATGCTAACGGATGTACTGATTCTACCACCGTTCTGGTTTCAGCACCTTCGGCCATATCTCTTTCATTTTCCACCACTGATGCCACATGCCCCACATGCTGCGATGGCTCTGCCACTGCAGTGGTATCAGGAGGAACGGGCGGAGGATTTGCCTACAACTGGCTACCGAGTGGAACAACCACAGCATCATTGAATGGATTGTGCACCGGAGGACACTACCTCGTGGTAACCGACAATGTGAGTGGCTGTACCATAGCCGACTACGCGTTCATCGGCAACCCTTGTCAGAATAGCATTTACGGTCGCATCTTGCCTCTTGAACCAGCTACCGTTTACCTCATCCAAGAATCAGGTGGCGTGCTCTCGCTGGTTGACAGTGCAAACGTTGATCCCATAGACTCGAATTACTATTCTTTCGACACCGTGTGCAACGGAACATATTACGTCAAAGCTGCATTGAGACCTTCCTCTCTCCAGTATGGAAACTACATCCCAACCTACTACACAAGCGAAGCTCTTTGGGCCAACGCAACATCGATCACTGTCAATGCGGGTGGAGGCTCATCAGCCTATATTACCATGATTCAGGGTACAAATCCTGGCGGACCTGGATTTGTGGGTGGCCTGATTTCCCAAGGAGCAAATCGTGCTGAAGGAGATCCGGTAGCGGGAGCAACCGTGATCCTATTTGACAATGATGACCAAGCACTTGACTATACAATCAGTGATGAAAACGGGGCTTACAGCTTTGACAACGTTGCCATTGGAGAATATAAAGTGCTGGTAGACCTGCTGAACTTTCAGTCTTTTCATCATTCAGTGAGTGTGACGGAAGGTGAAGTAACTTTTGATGAAAAGAACTTTGTGGTAGAAGCCGGCACTGTTCGCCCGGTGGAAGAAGAAGACAACAGCGTTGGAATTGGCTCAGCAGATGAGTCTTCTGACGTTCGATTCTTTCCCAATCCGGTCAACGATGTTTTGACCATCACCGGTGAAGGGTTGATGTCTGTTACGATCTACAATGTGGTGGGCCAACAGGTGATAACCACAACTTTGAGCAACCAAAGTCAGGCTGAATTGGATATGCAAGAGCTTGCCCCAGGACAGTACATCCTGAAGATTGAAACTGCAAGCAGCAACTCAAGCCATCGCTTTGTAAAGAATTAGCACCTCTATTTCTTCATAACTTAGAGATGAAGGGCGCCCCTGAGGGGCGCCTTTTTTATTTCAATCCAGACGCCATAAGGCGAAACAATCTCTTGAAAACCAAAACTTTGACTTTACCTGCAGGCGTTTCAAAGCCCTATTGTCTGGGCTGTTGATCAAAAAAACTCAGGTATCAGAGGCAACCCCCTGAATTTTGAGGGATTTTTTTCCAAAAAAAGTCACCCAAGAGCAAACAGATCCGAACAAGGCTCCGTGTACATAATCGAACGTTCAAACTACGAATTATCAAATCATCAAAACGAACAACATGAAAAGTAAAATCATACTCAAACTAATCTTGGCATCGTTTGTCATGCTAGGATTTTCGAGTGGCAGCTTTGCGCAGTGTGTCGCGAGCTTTAGCACTGTGAATGGCAGTGGTGCGGGTGTTTTCTACAATAACAACTCCACCATGTCAGGAACAGTTAACAACATCTATCAATGGACATTTACAGGTGGAACACCAGCATCTATTTGGACTTTTGACATCAACGACTCCGTTTACGTTTCTTACCCAGGTCCGGGTACTTATACTGCCTGCCTGGTGGTTTATGATTCCCTGGCTAACTGTACAGACAGCATCTGCGACACAGTCGTAGTAACTGGAACCAACCCTCTTTCCGCAGGCCTTTCTTCGACTCAGGCTAGCTGTGGACAGTGCAATGGTTCATTAACAGCCAGTGCCAATGGAGGAGTTGCACCTTTCACTTATTTGTGGAGCAATGCTTCTACTTCAGCTACTATTTCTGGACTGTGCCCAGGTAGCTATAGCGTAACTATCACCGACAACAACGGTGCAACAGCAGCTGCTTCCACATCCATTTTAGGTTCTGGTAGCGTTACAATCAATCTACCAGCCACCATCGACATGTGTGATACTGGTTCAGCAGCTTGTGCTTACCCTTCAGGCGGTGCTACACCGTATTCTTACCTCTGGTCTGATGGTTCAACATGGAACTGCATCGTAGCTGGAGCTTCTGGTACTTACACTGTAACCGTTACTGATGCCAATGGCTGTACTGCTACCGCTTCTACTGTTGTAACTGTTCACCCAGCTTTGACTGTTTCTACTACTTCTAATGACGTAACATGTGGCACTTGCTGCGATGGTTCTGCATCAGCTTCAGCTGCCGGAGGTAGTGGCGGATACTCTTACTCTTGGAGCAACGGTTCTACTACTGCATCCGTATCAGGACTCTGCAGCGGATGGTACTATGTAACCGTTACCGATAACTCAACTGGATGTACCGGATACGGTAGCGTTAACATCGGCAACCCATGCCAGAACTACATCTACGGTTCTGTAACTCCATTCTCTGAGGCTACTGTATACCTCGTTCAGGAATCAGGAGGCGTATTGTCACTCGCTGACAGCATCGACATCGGTCCACAGGATACTGGTATGTACTTCTTTGGCCCACTTTGCAGCGGTACTTACTACGTAAAGGCTGCTCTTCGACCAGCTTCTTCTCAGTACAGCAACTACATCCCAACTTACTATGTAAACCAGGCACTTTGGGGTAACGCTACTGCAATCGTACCTAACGGATGGGTATCTGCCGACATCAGCCTGATCTCAGGAACAAATCCAGGTGGTCCTGGCTTCGTAGGTGGATTGGTATCTCAGGGTGCAAACCGTGGGGAAGGCGATCCTGTTGCAGGAGCTGAAGTGATCCTGATGGACATGAATGACGAAGTGATTGGTTTCACTGAAACTGATGCAAACGGTGAGTACAACTTTGACGGTGTGGCTTATGGTGAGTACAAGGTCTTGGTTGACATCATCAACTTCGACCCATACCCATTCGCTGTGACTGTTTCTGAAGATGAGGCAAGCTTTAACGAAATCAACTTCGAAGTTGCTGGCGGAATGATTCGTCCGGTAGAAGAAGTAGATGTTGTTGGAATTGGTTCTATCGAATCTTCTGATGTAAGCGTATTCCCTAACCCAGTGAACGATCAGCTTACTGTGAAAGGTGAAGGCTTGACTTCAATCGTATTGTTCAACATCCTTGGTGAAACTGTAATGAACGTTTCACTGAGCAACACTTCTCAATCAGACCTTTCTTTGGGAGAGCTGTCTTCTGGTCAGTACATCCTGAAAGTAGAATCTGATAGCGGTGTGACACATCAAACAATCATCAAGGAATAAGCAGAAATGAATTTCCTTTATCGCTGACGATGGAAGGAGGAGTTGCGAACATGGGCAACTCCTCCATTCCAATTTAAACACACCTGGTGCCTATAAACGCTTCACTCATAGAGAAGTGCAAAAACGAAGATCGAAAGGCTCAATTTGAGCTTTACCGGGAGTGTTATGGCCAGATGATGCAGGTAGCGCTACGCTACCAAAACAACAAAGAAGACGCACAAGCCCTTGTAAACCAAGGACTTCTAAAAGTCTTCAACGCGCTAACCAACAACAAATATGACGGAGCCACGCCCTTCGAGTTTTGGATGAGACGAATCATGATCAACACCATGATTGATGAATACAGAAGGTCGAAAAAACACGTTGAAAACATGCAAGAGGTAGAAGACATACAAACGCTGAACAGCCAGGCGGGCACCTCGCTGAACGAAGCGGATGTGAACCTCGATGCGGAAGAGCTCCGACTCATGATTGAGAAATTGCCCGAACTCAGCCAGAAGGTATTCAACCTATGTGTACTGGATGGCTACGAATACTCTGAGGCTTCCGAAATGCTGGGAATCGCGGAGTCAACGATCCGGTGGCATGTGCACAACAGCCGCCAGAAACTGAAGAAAATGATCACCGAGGCTATCAACTCCGAAAAACGCATGGCGCTATGAGTGAAAAAGATCCTTTAAAGTCAATATTCGACAAGGCATTCGATCAGGAAGCCATTCCCTTTGATCCACAGGGCTGGGAGCAAATGGAATCCATGCTGGATGCTCAGCCGAGCAACAGAGCAGGATATTTCTGGT
Source organism: Flavobacteriales bacterium UBA6057 (assembly GCA_002428995.1). Taxonomy (GTDB): domain Bacteria; phylum Bacteroidota; class Bacteroidia; order Flavobacteriales_G; family Salibacteraceae; genus UBA6057. The sequence continues at coordinate 378,301 of DIYJ01000020.1, forward strand.
TGTTTTCCGGCATTGCTCTGGTAGCAGCTGGTATTGGCCTCTCCATGCTCAATTCAGGACTAGCCGAATCTTATCATCCGCGCTCAAGCTTCGCGGATTACGCTACCATCGAGGATGTGAATCTTTCCATCACTCCTAATAACATTGATCCAAACACCATTTCAGTCAACGCGCCTACGTCTGACACCCCGGATCCGGTGAACGCCCCTGCGTCCTCACCTGAAGCCCAGCCCCAAACGACCGCCACATTAACGACCGCAAGCAACCCCATAGAATCCAGCACCCCTGGCACTCCAATTCATTCAAGTGCACAGAATAGTGCTGGCAGATCAAATCCATCTGCCAGCGCTACTTCTGCGGCTCAAGAAACCATCAATGCTGCGGCTGTTGCTACAACTGTAAACCCCGTAGTTCCAGATCAGCAGGAATCATCTCCAGCAGGTCAACCTTCGCTGGATCAAACAGCTGTTGCACCAAAAATGCCTTCCAACATAGCTAGCCAGAGTGCTCCAACTCCCGTAATTCTGGAGGAGCAGCAAAAGGACAACCTGGATAAAATGGAAGCGCTGGGTCTCGGCAGTGAAAACGATGCGAGGGATGTAGTAACTACCGATCCTGAACCCGAGACAAAGGCCAGGCCCGCACTGAGACCATATGCACGCTTTGGCTTTGTAAAAACTGCAGAAACAAAAGACCTCAGAGCCTTTGATGGCTGGGGTCAGACAGCCGGAGTTGGCATTGAATGGCGAGCCGCACCACACTTCCTCATCAGTACGGATGTGAATTTGTATCGCGAGCAAGTGCGGTATACATTGGATGCAAACAGTGAGCAGTATGGCTTCTTCAGAACGCAAGAATCCTCACAGGTGAACGTGACCGAGATCGTGAGCGCGGAGGTTCCACTCATGCTTCACTATCGCTGGAACCGATGGAATATTGGAACCGGAGTGTCCGCACAGTTCATCCTTTCTTCAAGGATCAGCGAGACCTACGAAACATCGAGCACCGCTTCTGACTTCACGCCTACCAATGAAGAAACCTTTGACGGCTACGCACGTTGGTCGGAAATGACTCCGTTGAACATCAACGTTCCCGTTCAGGTGATGTACCGATTCAGTGATAATTACTATATCGGTGGACGTTACCGCTACGGATTCAACGATTTGTTCCGTCTGAATGGAGTGACAGATCGAAAAACAGGTTTCGAAATCTTTATCCGCATGAACCTATGATGGAGAAGAAACTTGCATACCTCTTCCTGCTACTCATCATTGCGATGGGCTGTAAGGAATTTGGCCCAACTGAACTAGACCCGGTCAATGAACCGCAGTTCTGGGTGAAGGGTTCCATCGATGGAGCATCGCTTAACCTCATCGCTGATGGAAGCTATCGCGCGCAAAGCGGATTCAGCAAGGATTCGCTGGATGTGACCTTCTACGAAGCGGAGCTCATTCCAGAGGGCTGTGCCAGTTGCGAAGAGCGTTTCCTGCTCCGGTGGAGATCTCACTCACTTACCGATCCCAGCCTGGATGAATTAATGGCTACCAATCAGCCTGAATTCCGATTTCAAAACACGGATGATTCGATCACCATTTACAACATCGAATTGAATGCCGAGAAATACGGGTTGAACGGTGTTGTGACCTGGGATGTTCTGGGAGAAACCTACACAGGCGACCAGGTGACCATTCGGCTTCCCGAAGATGAGATGGTGACCAAAATACCGGTGAGTATTACGGCAAATTTTGATGGTTGCCAGGTGAGCAACATCGACACGATATACCTGCCGAATCACGGCTGTGACTGCGATATTGCTGCTTCCATTGTTGCACCTGCACAAACGCGGTTTACCGCGATCACATCGGGAAGCACAAGCTTTGGTTACTCCTGGGGTTTTAAAGACTCTACGGTATCAGCTTCCAGTGAAATAGTGGACTACTACTACTCTGCCTTTCCAGCGGATGGCTTCGAACGCGCAGAATTGACTGTGACTTCAAACAGTTGCAACGCTACACGATCCAAGTTCGTTCCTGTTGACTCTTCGGCTACAGGATGCGCTGTGAATTTCGACTATTCCATCAGCGAAGAAATTCAACTCGTACCTGCTGTGGTGGAGACGGACCTGACTGAAATCGAGATCGAATACACCAACGGTGAGGGTGATGTCTACTACACTTACTGGATTGCGCAACCGGATGCTATCAACTTCCGCTTGCTGGGCCATGAGGACTATAGCGATCCAAACTTCCAGGCTTCATCCAGAAGCAAGAAGATCACCGCTTCCTTCAATTGCACCCTCACCAACGGTGATGATGTAATCCAGTTGCGAGATGGAGAATTGGTGTTGCCGCTAGGCCTCGGAGCCGATTAGTAGCCGTATTGCTTCAGCTTGCGCCCATCGTTGCGCCAGTCGGGATCGACCTTCACGAAAGTTTCCAGAAACACCTGCTTGCCGAAGTAGCGTTCAATATCCTTTCTCGACTCAATTCCTACCTTCTTGATCATCGAACCTTTCCGACCGATGATGATGTTTTTCTGAGAGTCGCGTGAGACAATGATCAATGCCCGGATGCGAATGATCTTGGGCTCTTCCTTGAAAGATTCGACCTCCACCTGAACGGAATAGGGAATCTCTTGCTGGTAGAGCGAAAGAATCTTGCCGCGAATGATCTCAGAAACAATGAAACGATCACTTTTATCCGTGAGCTGCTCCTTTGGAAACCACTCAGGCCCTTCTGGAATTTCGTCCTTGATCGACTGAAAAAGCGAGGTTACATTGAAAGCTTCTTTTACCGAAATCGGAACCACGCGCTGTGCATTGGGAAATTGTCCCGCCCAGTATTCCATGTCCGCCTCCATGGCTTCCTGATCGCCTGTATCAATCTTGTTGATCGCCACAAAAACAGGCGTGTTGGTTTTCTTGAGCTTCTCCAGCACATTTTCATCCTTGAACTCGCGGTCTCCCAGCTCGGCCATGAACAGAAACACATCCGCATCCTGAAGGGCTTCCTTCACAAAGTTCATCATGTGCTCCTGCATCTTGTAGGCAGGTCGAATCACCCCGGGAGTATCGGAAAAGACGATCTGGTATTCATCGTCATTGTAGATTCCAAAAATGCGGTGACGCGTGGTTTGGGCTTTGCTGTTGATCACTGCGAGGCGTTCCCCAATCAAGGAATTGAGCAGGGAGGATTTGCCCACGTTGGGATTTCCTATGATGTTGACAAAACCGGATTTATGAGCCATGGCGTCTTTGTTCAGCAGAGTGCTTATACCCGTTCAATAATAGTAGCATAACCCTGCCCTACTCCAACACACATTGCTACCAGCGCATAGCGTTTGTTTTGTCTGTGGAGCTCAATGGCAGCAGTATGCAGAATACGGGTACCGGTCATTCCCAGTGGATGCCCGAGTGCAATGGCTCCGCCATTTGGATTGATCCGTGGATCGTTATCCTCTAAGCCCATCTCCCTTGTACACGCCAGCACCTGAGAAGCGAAAGCTTCATTCAGCTCGAGGATGTCCATATCATCCAACGTCAATCCTGCTCGCTTCAATGCTTTTTCAGCTGCATACACAGGCCCGATGCCCATGATGCGAGGTTCCACGCCCGCCACACCTGAAGCCACAATTCGAGCCATGGGCTTGAGGTTGTGTTGCTTCAATCCATCTTCACTGGCCACCAGCATGGCTGCGGCACCATCGTTCAAGCCAGAGGCGTTTCCAGCGGTCACTGTCCCGCCTTCCTTTCGGAATGCCGGGCGAAGCTTTGCGAGGATCTCTGGAGTAGTAGTGGGCTTTAAGAACTCATCGTGTGCAAAAAGCACAGTCTCCTTCTTTCTGAGCAGAATCTCGACAGGCTTAATCTCTTCGGACAAACGACCACTTTCCTGCGCCTTGAAAGCCTTCACCTGAGAATTGTAGGCAAACAGATCCTGATCTTCACGGCTGATGTTGAACTTGTCTACTAAGTTCTCAGCGGTCTCTCCCATCGCATCCGTGCCGTACAATTCGTGCATTTTCTTATTCACGAAGCGCCATCCAAAGCTGGAATCATAAAGCTTACTGTCATTCCCAAAAGGCCTGGAAGCCTTGCTCATTACCCAAGGCCCGCGCGTCATGTTCTCGACTCCTCCAATTACAAACAGATCGCCTTCATCAGCGGCAATCGCTCTTCGGGCATGAACAGCAGCTGACATTCCGGAAGAACACAGTCGGTTCACCGTTTCGCCCGGCACCTTCCAGGGCAAACCCGCGAGAAGGAGTGACATACGCGCTACGTTTCGGTTGTCTTCACCTGCCTGATTGGCGCATCCCATAATCACATCGTCCACTGCTTCCCAGTCGACTGAGCTGTTTCGGTCCACCAGTGCCTTGATCACATGCGCTCCCATATCGTCCGCGCGAGTGGTTGAAAGGGCTCCCTGGAACTTTCCAATGGGTGTACGGATGGCATCTACGATGAAAGACTCTCTCATTTTATCTGTTTTATGGTGCAAATGTGTCAATTCCGCAGGCAATATGCGAGAGCTCTAGTCTTCGGGAAACCAATCTTTCCCTGTGCGATAAACCGTGCCTTTAAAAAGAGCTACAACGGCATCAGAAGCATTGCGCACCGTAACATGGTAAATCCCAATTTTATTGCTGAGGCTCACTTCTTCAGCCGTAGCCGTAATCACATCTCCTTCCCTCAAGCTCTCCGTGTGTGAGATGGAAGTTTCTACTGAAACAGCCCTCCTACCGTGGCCATTCGAGGCGAAAGCAAGTGCAGAATCCGCAATTGAATAAGTGATCCCTCCATGGGCAATGCCGAAACCATTGAGCATTTCTTTTCGCACCGTCATGCGGAGCACACAACTTCCAGCTGACTCTTCCACACGTTCAATTCCAAGCCATTGGCTGAAAGGATCATGGTTGTACATTCGGTCGACAACACGTTTGGCAAGGCTTTCGTCATTCATCTGTTGGAAAGATCTTTGATTATGGTCTATTCTCAACCAATGATAATGCTTCTTTGAATTATGAAATCGTTCCATGTTCTCTTCGTTCTCCTGTGCTGGTCCATCGGACTTGTGGCACAAGACAATGCGCTCAATAAAGCTCAGATTGAACTTCAAAAACTTCAGTACGACCCTGCACTGAAACATGGAAGTATGGCCTTCATGGCCATCAACATGGATAACGGAGCAGTGATCGCGGAACATGATCCCTTTAAAAGCATGGTTCCGGCTTCCATTCAGAAACTATTCACCACCTATGTAGCATTGGAAACGCTCGGTGCGGATCACACCTTCAAAACCACCTTTGGCCATACAGGAACGGTGAAAGATGGAACCTTGAGCGGCAACCTGGTAGTGATCGGTGGAGGCGATCCCACACTTGTTTCCCGGTATTTCCCTTCTTCCACGCTTCAACCCTTTGCCGACTATGTCACACAAGCGGGCATCACAAAGGTGGACGGACGTCTGGAAGTAGACCTGTCCTACTTCGCTTCGCACAATACTCCGCGCGGCTGGATGTGGGAAGATATGGGCAATTATTTTGGCGCCACCCCTACTTCCGTCATGTGGATGGATAACCTGCTGGAGGTGAAACTGCGCAGTGGCCAGGAAGGTACGCGGGCTACAGTGGCAGAAGTGGCTCCGAAGCTTGAAGGACTGGAGATGGATATTCAAGTGGAAGCTGCGAATTCGAAACGAGACAACGCGTGGTTTTTTGGTGCCCCAGGATCTGATAAGATCTATGCCAAGGGAAGCATTCCGATGCATCGACAGTCGTTCACCGTTAAAGCAGCTAATCCAAAGGTGAGTGAGTCGTTTTCCAAGGCATTGCTCGCTCAAACAAAACTTCTGGGAACCGAGATTCGAATGGTTCAGAAACCTACATCTCTTCAGATGGTAGAATCAGTGACCGTAAGTTCTCCACCACTGCTTGAGATTGTAAGATTAACCAACCAGAAAAGCATCAACCTTTTTGCTGAAGCGCTGCTCTTGCATCTTGACCAGCGACAGGAACAGCGAAGCACCGAGGGTGGTCTGGCTGGCCTCGAGAACTATCTAAGAGAAAAGAAGATCAGCTTGGGAGGAACCCGATTCATCGATGGCAGCGGGCTTTCACCGCTCAACCGCATGACTTGCCAAACGATGATTGAGCTTTTGACACAGGCTTATCGATCTGAAGGTTTTGAGGCATTTAAAAGCAGCCTGCCCATTGCAGGACAATCAGGAACACTCGCCAGCAGCTTTAAAGGCTCTAAGCTCGAAGGCAAGGTGATGGCAAAAAGTGGCACCATGTCAGGCGTAAGAAACTACGCGGGATACTTGATTAACGATCGCGGAGAGACTGTCGCTTTTTGCATCATGCTGAACGATTATGATGCGAAGCGTAAAGGAGAAGTGATGGCGAAGATTCAGACAGTGCTGGAAGGTGTGATGGTCGATTAATTATACTCGTAACGCACCCACAACTTAATCCCCTGACCTTCTTCATTTCGGTATTCCAAAAAGCCTGGGTTTCCATCTCCTCTAACAAAGAGGCGCATATTGAACCAATAGATTTCTGAAGGAGGAATATCACTCCACTCAGCATCATTTAGGCTGAATCGGTAATAGTTCCAGACATCCTCACTTACGATAGGCATTCCTTCCCTGAACATGAAAGTGCCGAGCGTGGTGTTCTCATATAGCTCTGGTGATTCAAACCAAGGCTGTGGGCGAATACTTTCTGTGATGCTGAGGTAAACATCTGGTTCTTTTTCATGCGGTGGATCCCATTCCTCCTGTGTGTAGCTATCCATACCGAATATCATGATACTATCGATATACACCAGAGATGGCAAGCGTTCTTCGCTACAATCCGAGCCTTGATATTGCTCATCGCAAACACACTCACCTTCTTGGCATTCACCATTGACACAGCTAACATCCTTGCATTCATCCCGGCAAGAAACGACAACACAAAACAGAAAAATGAGAGGTAATAGGAGACGCTTCATAACTTGGTTTGGGGACGTGAAAGTTAGAAAAACCAAGAATATTCTTAACGCCTGCTCCTCACATCCCCATATCCAAGGCTTGACGTACGAGATTTTGTATCGCCTCTGCATTCACCATTTCTCCAAAACCGAGCTTGTATGTTCTCGCCTTTGCACCATCGCCTTGCAGAATCTTGAAAGGGTCATCCAGGCTTGCCCCTTCCATGAACAAAAGCGTAATGTGCTTTTTAGCAACTCGATAGCCACAAATGTTCTTGTGATGATGGAAGGCAATGCTGCCCCATTTCATCGATTCCTTGACTTTGGAGTCGGCAGATAATACGGCTTCTCGCATCTCCAGAAGAAGTTGACGCTGAGGTTCTTCGAGTCCGTTCACGTATGACTCGATTTCTTTGCTTGAATAGGGTATCATGTGGTTTTGGATTTTTTGAAATCATAGATCAGCGCAACAACAACTCCCATCACACCGCCAATGGCGAGATGTGCAATGGAATTCAACAGGAAAATGGTGTTGATATCTACCTTCCAGATCGCGCGTACCACCAAGGCCTGAGGAATGAACATGAGGGCTGCGGCAATGACTCCGTAGCCAAAAGCTCCAAGCCTGGTCCGGTGCTTTTCATAGTAATAGGGAAAGAGATAAACGACCAGCAGAGCATAGATCAAGTGGTTGACCAAAAGGGCTGCATAGTTGATTTCTTCCCTGCGATAGGGAACGTAATTCGCATCGTCCATGGCCATGTACCAAAGCGTGGTGAGCAGGTTGCTGACCAGGAAGGCTCCAAAGACGGAGACAAGGAACTTACCGGTTTTCATGTTGCTTTTTGTGGCAATAGTATCCCGGTGAATTCGCGAAAAATTGACATTTTGCGACAATCTGAACCGACATGTTTTTTGCAGGCAGCTTCATACTGGATTTAGCAGAGTTCGCTTCCACTCGAGGTGCTGACCGCTCATCGTTGTTGAAGATGAGCTCAGCTTCAGAGCAGCAATTGGCAGAGCCCAACTCCATCGTTGATTATCATGCCGTTTCCAATGTCTTTGGACTGATCCGACAACAATGGCACACCCCAAACTTCGGATTGGAGATGGGAGAAGAGATCAACCTGAGATCGACACAGTTCATCGATCAGATGATGGATCGGTGCTCCAACGTCCAGGAAGCCTTTGAATTCGCCATTGCCTACAGCAGGCTGATCAGCGACTCAATGGAGTGTTCGCTGGAAGTATTTGGGGATCGCTTCAAGGTGAATTTTGAGCTTCATCCTGAATGGGCTCTTCTGGACGATTTTGCCATTGCACAAAACCTGGATCTGGCACTGCTCTGTTGCCAGAAGTCTCTCGGCCGCCTGACCCGGGAAACGCATTTCCCACTAGAAGTGAACTTCTACTACCCCAAACCGAAGAAGATCTCAGGACACTTTAAAAGTTTCAATTGTCACCTCAACTTTGGCCAGCCAGTGTCGTCCATCGTATTCAGCAAACACCTTTTGCAGACGCCAGCTGTTGACACTGACCATGGACTCCTTGCTCAGCTTCAGGAACAGGCAAATACAATGCTTGAATCTCTGCCGGATGAAGAACCGCTTCTGCGAAGAGTGAAAAGTTCCATTTTGAAAACTGCCGCCCCTGACAACTTCAACATTGCTTCAGTAGCCAGCGATCTCAACGTGACAACTCGCACGCTACAGCGTCAGCTCAAAGCGCAAGGTCTTTCCTTCCGCGAAGTGCAACAGGAGATCAGACTACAGTTGGCACGCAAAATCATGCGCAATCATCCGGTCAACCTCGATGAGGTGGCCTACCTTGTAGGATACTCAGAACCCAGCGCTTTTGTAAGAGCGTTTAAAGCCTGGACAGGACAAAGCCCGAGGAAATTTGTAGCCGCTGAATCAGACCGATACTAGAAGAAATTGGTTCCTGCGATCACCATTCTACGCAGCAGCGGACTGGCTCGGTAGCGTTCTTCGTGGTATTCCTTATAGAGCTCGTCCAGCATGCGCAAACAGTGTTCGATACCTCGCTCATCCGCCCACTGCAGCAAGCCCTTTGGGTAGTTCACACCCTTGGTCATTGCCAGCTCAATGTCATCGCGATTGGCGATGCCCAAATGCAATGCATCGGCCGCTTCATTGATCAGCATCGATAGAATTCTGGAAACCACGGCCTCTCCGAGTGTTTTGTCTTTATCCGCTTCCGGCTGTTCTGCACCCTCTGAATAATCGTAGTAACCTCTGCCCGACTTCCTTCCAAGATAGCCGGCCTCTGTCATTCTCTTTTGAGTGAAAGAAGGTTTGTAGCGAGGGTCGTAATAAAAGGCTGTCCAAACCGACTCAGTCACGGCATAGTTCACATCATTGCCGATGTAGTCCATCAGCTCAAAGGGTCCCATTCTAAAGCCTCCAAGTTCTTTCATCGCCCAGTCGATGGTCGGTATGTCCGCAAAGCCTTCTTCATAAATACGAAGGGCTTCACCGTAAAATGGACGCGCCACACGATTGACGATGAATCCAGGAGTATCCTTGGTAATGACCGTCACCTTCTTCCAGCTATCGATCAGCTGCTTTGCCCGATCCCGGGTATCATCCGAAGTCTGGACCGCAGGAACGATCTCCACCAAAGGCATGAGCGGTGCGGGGTTAAAAAAGTGGATTCCGATTACCCGGCTGGCGTTCTCGCAGGAAGAAGCAATGGATGCAATGGAAAGTGAAGAAGTGTTGGATGCGAGGATGCAATCTTCTCCCACATGATTCTCAAGCGAGGAAAAGACTTCGCGTTTTACGTCCAGTCGTTCAACAATGGCTTCGATGACCATTCCACAACCACTGAAAGCTTCATAAGAAGTAGCGTATTCGATACGTCCCAATATCTCCTGCGCTACTGAGGCCTCAAGCCGGCCTTTTTCCACCAGTCGATTCATGATTTTCTCATGACCGGCTTTGGCCTTAGCAATCGCGCTTTCGTTCACATCAAACAAAATGGCCTGATGTCCGGCCGTTGAAGCTACCTGGGCAATACCGCTGCCCATGGTACCTGCTCCAATGATTCCAATCTTTTCCATTATTCGCCTTTGAATTCGGGTTTTCTCTTTTCGAGGAAAGCATTCACTCCCTCGTTGTAATCGTAGGTGCCAGCTGCCTCAACCTGTGCTTCACCTTCTTCGTTCAATTGCTCCGCCAAATCGTTTTCAAAAGAACGATTGAGCAAACGCTTCGTAAGTCCAAGTCCTCTTGTAGGCATCTTAGCGAGTTTCTGCGCGATCGCCATGCTACCATCGGAGAATTCTTCATCTTCCAGCACCTTGTAAATCATACCCATGCGCTCCGCTTCTTCAGCGGCTACTTTCTCACCAAGCATCATGAGTGCAGAGGCTTTTTGCCAGCCAATGAGCCTCGGAAGCATAAAGGTTCCTCCGCTATCCGGGATGAGGCCAATCTTGCTGAAGGCTTGTAAGAAGGAAGAAGACTTGGTTGCTACAACCACATCGCAGGCCAAGGCAATGTTAGCTCCAGCGCCTGCGGCTACACCATTTACAGCCGCTACGATCGGCTTTTCAATTTCGCGGATTTTCAGAATGATGGGGTTGTAGTGCTCTCTTACAATCTCTTCGATCTGCGGATCTCCTTCCGCAATCGCTTCTTGTAAATCCTGTCCTGCACAGAACGCTTTTCCTTCCCCCGTCAGGTAAATCGCCCGGACAGCACTGTTTGATGCGCATTCATCCAAAGCATCCTGAAGGGCGAGTGCCATTTCACGATTGAAGCTGTTAAATACCGTTGGGCGATTCAGTCGTATGACTGCAATCCCGTTGTCAATGTTGAAGTGTAATGTATCGGAAGGCATGGGAACAGATTAAGGGTCAAAGATGAAAGATCAAGGTGAAAAAGCGCGGAAGAAAACTCAAAGTTTGACACCGCCCTACCACAATCCCTGATCCTTGAACTTTGATCTAAAAAACTACAAGCACTTAAAATAGTCGAAAGGCTCGAGGCAATCGTTGCACTTGAAATGGGCCTTGCAAGGTGTAGAGCCAAACTGGCTTACCATTTTAGTGTCATGCGAACCGCAGTTTGGGCACTTGATCTGACGCTCTTCGCCCATCAAGGCTAATTTGTCTGAAGATTCATCTGCGGGTGGGGCAATACCGTAGGCTTCCAATTTTGAGCGACCGCTATCGCTGATCATGGCAGTAGACCACGCAGGACTCAGCACTGTTTTTACCGTGAAAGGTTCCATTTTGGCATGGTGCAGCGCATCATTCACGCTGTCTTCAATCACCTGAGTGGCAGGACATCCTGAGTAGGTCGGAGTGATGTCCACGTGGAGGTGACCTTCTATATCCTTCACAGATCGGACGATCCCAAGGTCCACAATGGAAATCACCGGGATTTCGGGATCTTCTACCTTATCCAGAACATCCCAGGCCTTAGTCTCTAAAGATGTTTGTTCACCTACCATTCAGCATCTGGATATGCCCGCTGCAGGAACTGCATCTCTGCCAATATGAATCCGAGGTGCTCACTATGAAATCCTGTCTTTCCACCGCTTTGCATCCACTCGGCCTCCGGCATTTTCAATCCCGCTTCATCCAACACCCGCTTCACCTCTGCCATCCAGCGTTCTTTCACTGCTGGTGCATCGTAGATCATTCCGTCTTTCTGAAGTTCAGCTTCATCCTCGCTCTGCTCAAACATTTCACCGGTAAACATCCAGAAGTCATCAATGGCATGCTGCATCTTATCATGACTTTCCTCCGTGCCATCTCCAAGTCTGATCACCCATTCACTGCTCCAGCGATGATGGTAGGTCACTTCCTTCACAGACTTCAAAGCGATGTCCCGAAGGCGCTCATCTTTCGATTCTGACAGCTGCTGCAACACCAGCAAATGCCAGGCATCGAAATAAAATTGACGTGCTATGGTGGAGGCGAAGTTTCCATTCGGCTGCTCCACGATGAGGAAATTCTTAAAGTCGAGTACATCTCTGCGATAAGCCAATACATCCTCATCGCGCCCTTTTCCTTCGAGTGCTCCCGCATAATCGAGGTAGTTGCGCGATTGACCGATGAGATCGAGCGCAATATTCGTCATGGCAATGTCCTGCTCAAGTACGGGGCCGTGGCCACACCACTCTCCCAATCGATGTCCAAGCACAAGAGCATTGTCACCGAGGTGAAGAAGAAAGTCGAATAAAGATTCTTTAGTTGCTGTCATAAATCTGAAAGTGAAGTCAAAAGTAACAAGCGTTACACTTTGTTAAAGGAACAATAATGACGTCATTTTGCTTACGACTCAATTTGATCGTCTGTATTTTTGAACTTTAAAACGATCTCGCACATGAAATACGCTTACACTATACTTTTCGTTCTAATGGCCTCCTTTGGCTTTTCCCAGGATCTCACTTGGGCAGATGTAGGAGACACCATCCGCATGGCTCCTGTCGGCACAGACATTGAGTTTCACTCAGAATACCAAAACAGCAGCATGTCGCCCATCGATGTGCGTTGGAGAATCATTGATTTCTCGCCTTCCTCCGGCAATTGGGAAGCATACCTCTGTGAAGAGGTGATTTGTTGGCCAGATTATCCAGGAAAGTCCTGGAGTGATGTGGTTGTTCCTGCAAATGGGACCTTCCAGATGTATCAGCACGTTGAGATGTTGACTGATTCAGGTTCAGCTTACATTACGCTTTGCTCCCATGACCTCAGTGACTCTGCGGGTACTTATGAGTGCAAGACTTACTTCGCTCTTACAGACACTGCGGTAGCCGGTCCGATTGACACTACTGATACTACTGTGACTGACACTACAAATTCGATCGCCAAGATTCAGGCAGAGCAGTTCCAGTTGAAGCAGAATGCTCCTAACCCTTTCCGTGAAAGCACTGAAATTCGCTACGAAATCGCCAGCGAAAATGGAATGATCCGCATTCACGACCTCACTGGAAAGATGGTAGAAGAAGTAGCATTGACTTCCAGATCAGGAGCAGTTACTGTTGGCAACGAACTCAGATCAGGAGTTTACTTCTATTCCCTCTGGGACAATGGAATAATGAAAGCAACAAAGCGAATGCAGGTGATTGAATAGCATCACTGCATCGAAATACAAGATGAAGCCTCAACTTTTGTTGGGGCTTTTTTTTGATCAAACCTTAGACCTTTGAATCGTTAGGAATCCTAGAACAATACTCGTTAGAGCGCACTAAACATGATGTTGAGCCACAATCAACCCAAAGGCTTTCCTATCTTTCTCATCTACCCCACAATTATGAAGCTTTTTACAACCCTTCTGCTGCTCTTCTCGATCCTACCAGCGTTTTCTCAACACGTCCATTGGAATTATATAGATGACAGCGTTGCTGTTGTCCAGGGAGATACAGACGTTTATTTCGATTCGGAATATGTCAATGATGCAGACACGGCCATTGACCTGCGCTGGAGAGTGATGTCATTCTCATCGCCTGATCCCTCATGGGATGCTCACATGTTTGATATTATATGCTGGCCGAGTATATCAGAGGTATGGACGGCCGATGTGCCCATGCCTGCAAATTCCACGATACTATCTGTGCCTGTTATCCATGTGAAAGAAGGTAGTGGAACCAGTGTGCTACAGGTTTGTGTCTTCGATGTAACAGATTCTGCTGGAACGAGAGTTTGCAGGTCATTCACAGCCATTGTTGAAGACACGACAACAACGGATACAACCCAAACAGACACAAGTGCAAGCGACCCTTTGCTCGGACTAAGAAACCCTCTAAAAAAGAGCAGCCTCGCACAGAATAGCCCGAACCCTTTTTTCGAGTCTACCCAAATCAAATACGAATTGCCTGGTGCGAAAGGTGTGATGCGCATTCACGATCTGCACGGTAAGTTGGTGGAGGAGCGAATTCTTGCAAAAAGCGCAGGCGTAATTACAGTTGGCGATGGATTAGAAGCCGGCATGTATGTGTACTCGCTATGGAGCAATGGCGTCAAGCTGGATTCGAAACGAATGATCTTGAGCCGATAAGGCGATAAACGAAAAAAGGTCCGGCTTGAAAGCCGGACCTTTTCCTGTTGCCCCACTAGGACTCGAACCTAGACTGACTGAACCAAAATCAGCTGTCCTGCCAATTAGACGATGGGGCATTCCCTTCTAAGGGGCGCCAAAATTAAAAAGAATTCATATTTGTACGAAGGAAGTTTTTCAATGTACTTCAAGCACGTCCCAAACATCGTAAAACCGCTGGCTAAAGACCTGATTTTTGACCTTCCCAACGAAGACCAAAATCTCTTCCTCACCTTTGATGACGGGCCTCACCCGGAAATCACCCCCTGGGTCATGGACGAACTGGATCGCTTTGATGCAAAGGCTACTTTTTTTCTGATTGGCAAAAATGTAGTCGAATATCCAGAGCTTTTGGAGGAATTATTGGAGCGCGGACATGCCATCGGTAATCATAGTCACTCGCACAAAAGCGGATGGAAAACAGCCAACACTGACTACTTCTCAGATGTAGAAGCGTGCGCCAACCATGTTCAAAGCACGCTGTTCAGACCGCCCTATGGTGAGATTAGCCGCTCACAATCGGTGCACTTGAAGAAAGAGTACAAAATCATCCTCTGGAGCGATTTAAGCGCTGATTTTGACGCTGCCTATACAGCGGACGATTGCGTTCGCTTCGCTACGAGCAAGGTGAAGTCAGGTAGCATTGTCGTATTCCACGACAGTGAAAAGGCGTGGCCTCGACTGGAAGCGGCCCTACCTCGCTGTCTTGAATACTATTCTAGCAAGCGGTTGAAGATGGCGCCCATTCATCTGTATTGAGCACACCTGGAAAAGATGAAGGACCAGAAAAGCTTTAGACTGCCTGCGCCTCCACTACTTCTGCACCGAGCGCCTTCAAGGCATCAAATCCTCCCTTTACATCCACAACGCCCAAGATTCCCTTGGATCGCATGAGGCTAGCAGCCACCATGGAACGGTAGCCACTCTTGCAATGCACATGGTAGAGACTGGAAGCATTGAACGCCTTGTAACCATCCTGCAGGAAGTCGAGCGGAGAATTGATAGCACCTGGAAGATGGCTGGTATCAAACTCACTTGGCTTTCTTACGTCCACGGTCTGCTTTTCTCCTTGCAGAGCAAGGAACTCTTCCGCAGAAACAGATGGCATGGAAACAACCGGAAGGCCTGCCTGCTGCCATGAGTTCATTCCACCGGAAAGGAAGCCGTTGACACCGGAAAAGCCAACACGCGCCAAACGCATGACCACCTCCTGCTCCTTGCCTTCATCCGCGATGATGAGCATGGGTTGATTCAGGTCATGAATCAAGGCTCCTGCCCAGGGCGCAAACTGACCATGCAAACCAATGAAGAGTGATCCGGGAATGTGTGCTGCTCGATAATCATCCTGGTGACGTGTATCCAGTATAAGGACATTATCCTCTTTACTGGCAGCCAAGAATGCACTGGGATCAAGTCCTTTCAAGGAATGCTCATAGAGGCTCTCTAAGGAGCTGTAACCACTCTTGTTCAGACTCGCGGCCTGCGCAAAGTATGCCGGGGGTGGCGGAATGCCATCTGTAAGCTGAACAACGAAGTCTTCTCTGGAAATATCACTCAGGGCGTAGTTGGACTGTCGCTGTTCACCAAGAGTTGAAAAGGTTTCCTTCGACATGTTCTTGCCACAGGCTGAACCTGCCCCATGAGCTGGATAAACCGTGACAACATCGGGCAGCCCCATGATTTTGGAACGCAACGAATCGTAGAGCGTTCCTGCCATGTCCTCAGCTGTAATGGATCCTTCTTTCTGTGCCAAATCTGGTCGACCTACATCACCAATGAACAAGGTGTCGCCCGTGAAAATGGCATGAGGCTCACCGGCCTGATCGATCAACAGGAAGCAAGAGGATTCTGGAGTATGACCTGGGGTGTGGAGCACTTTGATCTTAACATCTCCCAATTCGAACACTTGCTCATCCCTGGCTTCAATAATGTCAAAGGAGGTCTTCGCTCCCGGACCGTAGACGATGGGCGCACCCGTGGCTTTGCTGAGGTCGAGATGACCACTTACAAAGTCAGCATGGAAGTGTGTTTCAAACACAAACTTGATCTCAGCTCCCCGCTCCTTCGCCTTTTCAATGTAGGGTTCGGTTTCACGAAGAGGATCCACAATCGCAGCTTCCCCGTTAGATTCTATATAGTAGGCTGCCTCAGCAAGGCAATTGGTATAGATCTGTTCTATGTACATAGTCTGAAATGAAAAAGCGAAGGTAGAAACTAATCCACCTTCGCTTTGTATTCTGAGTGACAATGAAAACCTACTCGGTCACAACCGGCCTTGGATTTCGCTTGCTGAAGTTGATGGCCAACAGGAGCTCATGGGAGCCTGTAGTGCTCCCCGCAATGCTACCGGTTGGAATATCATAAGCATAACCGATCATGAGGTTGTTCTGGAACTTGTATCCAGCCATGATACCGATACTGTTCGCATCTACATTAGGGATCTCCTGAATCTTGTCATAGATCACCGGAAACCAGCTTCTGTAGAGTGCTCCCAGCCATACCATGTCCTTGTAAAAACCACGGGCATACACATCGATCATGCCGAGCGTAGATTCGGTTTCATACTTACCAAGACCACCTGCTTCGACTGAGAAGTTATCATTGATATTGTAGGTATAAGCTCCGTTCAACATGAAGTGACGACTGAGCGCACTTTGTGTTTCGGGATAATCATCGAAAAACTGCAGCTTCCCTCCCACTACTTGCGGGGCTGCGATGCCTACATGGAAGTGCTCACCGGAGAAACGAACCGCAGCACCGATGTCCGGACGGAGCTCGTTCATGAGGCCGTTGCTCAGGGCGATATCGTTTGAATTCTGCAAATCCAGGCGGTTACCATCAATAGAGAACTGCTGAAAACCTCCGGCAAGCGAAAAGCTGAGTCGGAGAATATCATTCAGTTTCAGGTGATAGGCATACGCGAGCTGGAAACCATTCCTCCGCGTGTGACCGGCTACATCGCTGTAGACATAACCTCCGATTCCCATGTTATCACGGATGATCGGGCCGTTGACACCGAGGTAGTAAGTAACGGGAGCACCGTCAATTCCCACCCACTGGTTTCTGTAAACGGCAGTCGCGTTGAAGTAATTGTTAATTCCGGCTACTGCTGAATTAACCCTGAACTCGTTCAGCATGAACTGCGAGTACTGCTCTATCTGTTGTGCTTTGGCAGAGCCAAAGGCAATACTCGACAGGAAGCATATGAAGAGGGCCTTTTTCATGACGCTGAATTTTTTCATGATTACTTAAGGATAGTTACAGGACCTGTGATCTTGTCTTCCGCTCTTGGATCTGCAAGGTCGATGATATAATAGTAGGTTCCTGTCGGCATGGTGTTACCATTGAACTGACCGTTCCAAGGGTTCGTGTAACCTGGATCTGATTTGTAGAGCAAGTTACCCCATCGGTTGTAAATCTCGACAGTCGCGTTCGGGAATTCATCAATACGATCAATGGTAAAGAAGTCATTCACACCGTCACCGTTTGGTGAGAAACCATCGTTTGGATCGATCAACTTCTCAACCGTGATGAGCACGCTATCGATTCCGAAACACCCGATGTCATCAGTACCACTCACATAGTAGAGCGTGGTAACGAGTGGATTCGCATCAGGATTGGCTTCTGTGCTACCGCTGAGGTCAGTAATTGGTGACCAGGTCACACTCACTCCATCAGCAGCAGTTGGAGAACCTCCAATGGCAACGCTGTTACCAGGCTCGATCGTGCGATCTGGACCGGCATCAATTCCAGGTCCATCAGACTCAAAGAGCACCACTGTGTCACGAGCGATACAGATGTCGTTCACAGCTTCGATGACGAAGATGCTGGTGTCAGCATAGATGTCTACGAAGACAGTGCTGGTAGTTCCAAGTACAACACCATTGCCATTGATCCATCTTAGGGAAGCGGCTCCGCTGTCTATAGCACTCAGCTGCACTCCAATGGCATTTGGACATACGGTGCTATCACCAACCGCTGTGACACTTACTGAATTCAGTGCGTTCACCACGAAGGTGTCTGAGATTGTACAACCATTGCCATCAGTAACGAGCAACACATAGGTATCAGGAAGGATGTTCGTCAGATCCTGTGCGTTCAGCGTGTCTGTAGAACTGGTCCACTCATAGTTGTATGGAGGAACACCTCCAGTTACTGTCACGGATACTTCACCATCGCTGATGTTGTTACAAGAGGCATCTCTGAGCGAATCAAGGGTGATCACCAGTGTATCTGGTCCGGCAATGGTGAACACTTGAGTGAGTGAGCAGCCATTGGCATCAGTCGCAGTTACGGTGTAAGTACCGGAACACAATCCGTTGATCGTACTATCCGTACCTCCATTGCTCCAGAGGTATGCATATGGCGCAGTGCCACCGCCAATCTCTACAGATGCTTCACCGTTGCAATCAACTGCACAGGTAACATCCACCTGCTGTGTACTCAACACAAGCAGCTCAGCGGGCTCGAGCACCTCGTAGATTCCGAATGACAGACAGAGGTCAGCATCGGATACGGCCAGGGTATCAGGCCCTGCACAGAGGTTAGAGTCAATCGCCATGGTTCCACCGCTTGACCAAAGGATGTTGTAAGGCGCTGTGCCTTCTGTGATGGTAGTAAAGATGATACCATCACAGAGGCCGAAGCAGCTTACGTGTCGTATGGAATCGAGGGTGATCACCGGAGCACTGTCGTTGTTTAGAATGATTGGGAAGGCAGCAACACAACCGTTGCCATCGGTCACCTCTACATTGTAGATACCTGCAAACAGGTTACTGGCTGCTGTATCGTTCTGAGGAGGTGTCAATGGATCGAAGTTTACATCCAGCCACTGGTAGCTGTAGGCGTTTGGCGTGCCTGGAGTTCCACCGGAAGCGGATACATCTACGTAGCCATCTGCTACCTGACAATCAGGATTGAACAAGCTGTCGATGTTGATCGTGATAACCGGTGGCTGTGTCACCGTGAAGCTATCGATGCTGAAGCATCCGGTAGAGTCCGTAACAGTCACACTGTAATCTCCTGCACAAAGGCTATCGATCATTGCAGTGGTGTCTCCTGTAGACCATTGAATGGTGTAAGGCAGTACTCCACCTGAAAGACTCAGGTCGATGCTTCCATCACACACACCTGGACAGGTAGTGTTGGTGATCGTTGCTGCAATGTTCACCGGTGTTGGATCTGTCAGTATCACAGAGTCGATGATCACCGCTGACAATCCATCCGTGATGGTCACCACATAAGTTCCGGCACAAAGGCTGTCGATAGTATCCCCAAACTCACCGTTGCTCCATACATAAGCGTAAGGAGGAATGCCACCGCTCACCGTTGCAGTGATCTCTCCATCACATCCGTTGCCGAGACAGCTGATCTCAGTCACAGCGAAGGTGACAAAGATGGCGTCAGGCTCAGTGATGGTAATGGTATCTACAGTAGAGCATCCGGTAGAGTCCGTAACGGTTACTGAATAGAATCCTGCACAGAGGCTATCGGCTGTTGCAGTTGTGTCTCCATTCGACCAGTTGTAGGTAATTGTTCCTCCGCCTGTGATGATGGACACCGTTGCCGTTCCATCACACACTCCGTTGGCAGAGGTATTCACCCCGCTGAGGGCGATGGTCGGACCATTGGTTTCAGACACTGGATAGTCAAATGTCTGGCTACAGCCGATCGAATCAGTTACAGTAGCTGTGTAGAGACCGAAGCAGAGTGAATCTGCGAAGAGTCCTGTATCACCATTGGACCATTGTACGCTCAGGTTTGTGCCTGTTCCTCCACTGAAGGCGGCAGCTACTGATCCATCACACTGTCCACAATTGGCATCGTTCACCACAACCAGTCCCTGAACGATCTCTGCAGGCTCATCAATGTCGAACGAATCGAGTTTCTGGCATCCGTTGGCATCAGTCACAGTCACGAAGTAGGTTCCAGCGCAGAGCCCATTTGCCTGAGATGTTCCATTACCATTCGCTGGCACTGGGTTCCAGTTGTAGGAGTAAGTTCCAACACCATTGGTGGGCGACAAGACCACACTTCCATCACACTGACCGAAGCAGCTCACATCTGACACAACCGCGTTGGTTTGAATCTCGGCAGGCTCATCGATGGTGAAAGTGAAGATGCTGTCACAACCAGCATTGTCGCTCACGGTCACTGTATAGGTGCCTGCACAGAGGTTTGGATTATTTGGAGTATTCGCTCCAATGTTGCTCCAGGCGAAGGTGTAGACACCAGAACCACCCGTTGGATTGAGTGTGATATCACCGTTGCATACTCCGAAGCAGGTTGCATCCGTAATGGTCTCGTTTGCAATGATCGGATCTGGAGCACTGATGGTGATGGTGTCGATGCTTACACATCCGATACCGTTGGTCAACTCAACAGCATAAGTTCCGGCACAAAGACCAGAGACGGTGTCCGTAGTTCCGATGACTGTGGCGCTACCAAATTCTGTCCATTCAACATTACATGGTGCGTTGGTACAGTTGTAAGTGGCAAACACCTGGCCATCGCAAGCTCCACAAGAGGCGTCCTGACCACCAGCAGTGACTGTATCAGCACCGATGTTCTGAATTGGAAGGTTCTCTATTAAGGTACATCCGGCAGCATCTGTAATGGTCACTGTGTTGCTTCCACCGCAGAGCATGATTGCACCGGCAGTAACTTCACCCGTACTCCACAAGTAGGTGAATGGACCACCATTACCACCTACAGGATTCGCAGTTGCTGTTCCATCGCAGGTGCCACAGCTGGAAGCTCCGATACCGGTGAAGCTGTTGGTCATACCTGCTGGATCGACAATGTTGGCACATACTACATCGGTACAGCCATTCACATCTGTCACGGTCACACAGTAGGTGCCATCACTCAAGTTTGAGTCGCTTGCAAAAGTGCTTCCACTTGGCCACAAGAAGTTGTAAGGCGCTGTACCACCGATGGCTGAAGCGAATGCAATACCATCGCTCGCACCTGGACAGCTAGGATCTATGGTGCTATCAATGATCGCTACGAGCATGGTAGGTTCTACTACAATCGCTGTGTCAGTAGCAGTACAGATTCCTCCGTCATCCACTACAACGATGTAAGAGCCAGCAGGCAGGTTGAAGAGAGTGTCTGCCGTTGTGGTTCCATTCCAGGTGTAGTTATAGGTTCCAGAACCACCCGTTGCCTGAGCAGTGACAGATCCATCAAATCCTCCGTTGCAGCTCACATCATCAATCACGATTGCTGACACACTAAGTCCTGAACCGGGTTGTGAGATCACTACGCTGGCTGTGTCGGTACATCCGCTGATGTCAGTCACCGTTACCGTATTTGTTCCAGCTGAGAGGCCGATGGCGATATTGGTGAGTTCACCGTTGCTCCATTCAAAGCCGTAGGGTCCAAATCCGTTGACTGCAACTGCTTCCGCTGTTCCGTCTGAACCTCCGAAGCAGGAGACATCTGTAGAAGCGATGATAGATACATCAACAGCATTCGCAGGATTGAGAATTATAGTATCCTGATCAACACATCCGCCCGCATTGGTCAACTGAACAATGTAGGTTCCGGCACATACACTATCGAGTGTATCGGTAGTACCAAGTGGAGTACCCATCAGATCGAGCCATTGAACCGTACAAGGTGCTATGGAGCAGTTGTAGGTTGCGAAAACGGTTCCGTTACAATCATTGTTACAGGTTGGATCTGTTCCTCCGGCAGTCACCGTATCAGCACCATCGCTTGAGATGGAAAGGCTGAATTCAGCTTCACATCCGTTGAAATCAGTCACCGTTACCGTATTCGTGCCTGAACAGAGTGAGGTGGCCATCTGGCTTGTTTCTGTGGAGGTCCAGAGATAATTGTAAGGTGCAGTTCCATTGGATGGGTTCACCATCGCATCTCCGGTACATGATGTACAGCTTGAGTTCGCAACGTTGGTGAAGGTTGCAACAATCGCGTCAGGATCATTCACAACCACACCTTGAACGAATACGCATCCGTTGAAGTCGGTCACAGTTGCTGTGTAAGTATCAGCATGAAGTCCTGTGATGTTTGTACCCATCATTCCGTTGGACCAGGTGACGGTGTAAGGAGCAGTTCCTCCAAAGACCACAATGTCAATCGAGCCGTTGCTATCTCCAACACATACTGGAGGAGTAACGGTGCTGGTGAAACCAAGAGCCGCTGGTTCTGTAATCGTCACACAAGCGGTATCAGTACAGTTACCTCCGTCAGAAACGGTCACACAATAGAAACCGGCAGGAAGATTCGCGGTATCCGTTGTGATTCCTCCACCCCAATCGTAGGTGTAGTTACCTGATCCACCGGTTGCATTCGCAACTGCGATACCAAGTCCACCGTTGCAATCAGCATTCTGGAAGGTAATAGCAGACGCATCCAATCCGATGAGCGGCTGCGTAATGACGGCCTGATCTGTGGCTGTACAGCCGTTGGCATCGGTCACAGTTACCGTGTAAGTACCTGCGGCCAGGGAGTCAGCCTCAAAAGTGACATCACCATTCGACCACAAGAAGGTATATCCTCCGGTTCCACCGCTTCCGGAAGCAAAGGCTTCACCTTCTGTACCGTTAAAGCAGTCGTTATTATTCGTAGAGTCCACTGTTGCCACCACAGGTGACAGTGGTTGACCGATGGTCACCGTAACCGTATCAGAGCAAAGGCTGATGGCATCGGTCACAATCACAGACCATGTTCCAGCAGGCAGCGCTGAAGTATCGTTGGTAGATCCAAGCTCCCAGGCATAAGTATAGAGTCCTGAGCCTCCGAGTCCTTCTGCTACACCCACACCTGATGTATCACCGAAGCAAAGGGCATCACTGGACGACACGATGTTGGCAGTGATGTTGGTTGGTGGTGTCAGGGTTTCAGAATCCACGTCCGTACAACCATTGGCATCGGTCATGGTCACCGTGTAAGTACCTGGGTTGAGAGCGAAGATTGTGTCATTTGTTGAACCGGTGCTCCACAAGAAAGTATAACCTGGAGTTCCGCCACTTCCCGCAGCAGCAAGGATACCGTCAGCACCGCCACCACCGCAGGTCACTCCCTGAACGATGGTAATGTCAACCTGGGCAGGAGTTGGTTCGGTAATCGTCACACAAGCGGTGTCTGTACAGTTACCTCCGTCAGAAACGGTCACACAGTAAGTTCCGGCTGGAAGCATCACGGTGTCTCCTACAATTCCGCCACCCCAATCGTAGGTGTAAGAACCAGAGCCACCAGACGCTGAGGCAGCAACCTGGCCTGAATCTCCGTTACAAGGAGCGTTGAACACGACAACTGCTGCTGCATCCAATCCGGTGAGCGGTTGAGTAATCACCGCAGAAATGGTATCCGTACATCCGTTGAAGTCAGTCACAGTCACGGTATGAGTACCTGCGGCAAGAGAGTCAGCTGAATCACTGGCATCTCCATTGGACCAGATAAAGTTGTAAGGCCCTGTTCCTCCAGCAGCTGAAGCGAAGGCTTCACCTTCAGTTCCGTTGAAGCACTGGTTATCAGTAGTAGAATCAATGGAAACTACGAGCAATGTGGGCTGTCCAATCACGGCATCCGTAGTATCACTACATCCGGTATTGGCATCTTCTACAATCACTGAGAAGGTACCTGCTGGCAGGTTGCCTTCAAAAGCCGTCAGCGTTCCAGTACTCCAGGTGAAGTTGTAAACTCCTGAACCACCAGTACCGGTTGCAGTAGCCGTTCCGGTAGAATCTCCGAAACAGAGTGCATCTGTTTGGTTGATGACTCCAGCAGTGATCGCTGTTGGATCGTTAAGGTCATAGCATGTATCAGCGGCACAACCGTTCACATCCGTTACAGTCACACAATAGGTGTTGGCGGAAAGTCCATTGATAGAAGCACTGTTCTGACCTCCAGGCAGCCATGAATAGCTGAGACCTCCGGTACCGCCACTAGAAGCACTTGCATCCAGCTCTCCATTTGCTCCGCCTCCGAAACAGCTGATAGATTGTACTTCAGTAATCAAGGCAACAACCTCGGTAGGTTCAGGAATATTGATCGTTGTGCTGGCCGTACAGTTGCTATCGTCAGTTACGGTCACACTCTGAACTCCACCCAGCAACTGAGTCGCGATCGGAGTGGTTTCTCCTGAACTCCAGACATAAGAATAAGGAGACGTTCCTCCACCAGCATTGGCGGAAGCAGAGCCATCATTGTCACCGAAGCAGGTTACTCCGTTGATCAACAAGGTTGAAACACTCAGCGTAGATGGCTGATCAATGTTAAAGGTTACAGTATCCGTACAGTTGCTCAGATCGGTGATCACAACACTGTAAGGACCGGCCGCAAGACCTGTGATCGTATCGTTGGTAGAACCGGTGCTCCAAAGGAATGTGTAGCCAGGTGTTCCACCTGAAACTGCAACAGAAGCACTACCGTCATTATTTCCACTACAAGAGGCATCAACCGGGGTCACGACACCGATCAACTCAGTAGGCTCATTTACAACAACGCTATCAAAGCGAGAGCACCCGAGTCCGTTGACGAGTTCTGCAACGTAAGTTCCTGCACACAGGTTAGACAGTGATTCTACAGAATCGATAGGAGTTCCGTTTCCAAGCTCATACCAGTAGATGGTACAAGAACCGATGCAACCGGTGGTGTCAGCAGTAACAGTACCGTCACAGCTTCCGAAGCAACTTACATCTGTGGCAGTTGCCGTTACCGGGCTGGCACCGATGATGTCCTGCACAGCGTCAACATCTGTTCCAGTACATCCGTTGGCATCAGTCACTGTGATGGTGTAGATTCCAGCACAGAGGCCTGAAAGGTCACCGGGGAAGTTTGTGTTGTTGGTTACTCCAATGGTTCCTTCACTCCACTCATAAGTATAAGGAGCAGTTCCACCGATCCAGGTAGCATCAGCATCACCCTGGCAAGGTCCAAAGCAGAATACGTTGTTGTTTGTACTTACATCCACGAGAATGGAAGTACCATCTCCAAGCACATACACTGGAGAAACCTCTGTACAGTTGTTGGCATCAGTAACGGTAACCGTGTAAGAACCGGCAATCAGTGTATCGGGGTTATCCGTCAGGTTTCCGTTGGACCAGAGGAAGTTGTATGGCCCCTGACCTCCGATCACATCAATGTCAATCTCTCCATCATTTCCTCCGGCACACGTTGGGTCCACAAGGTTTTGCAGTACGATGGTCATGCCAGCAGGCTCAACCAGGGTAACAGAGGTTGTATCCGAACAAGCCTGTCCCAATGCATCGCTCACCGTTACAGTGTAGGTACCGTCACCCAGTCCGGTGATCGTATCCTGCACGGAGTTATCAAACCAGAGGTAGTTGTAGAGGCCTGAGCCTCCAGAGACGTTTACTGTAGCAGATCCGTCCGTACCACCGGCACAGCTCGGATCGTTGATCACAACCGGAGTCAGTTGAAGCGTATCCGGTGAAGTGACCGGAATATTTACGATGCTGTCAAGACACCCGTTGAAATCTTCAACAGTTACAGAATAAGAGCCTGTTGTGAGGTTGGTAATTGACTGAGTCGTATCTCCAGTATTCCAGTCGAAGGAATAAGGAGACGTTCCACCTGTCACCTGAACACTAATGGAAGCTGCCTGACCGGCACAATCTCCGTTGACCACGGTAGTATCAAGCATAAGCGCTGCCGGGTCAGTAAGCACAAACGTTGTATCCGCAGTACAGCCGATATTGCTTGTCACTGTCACGGTGTAGCTTCCAGCAGTAAGTGCTGCCTGCAAGTTTGTTGCTGGCAATACGGGAGTCCAGCTGAAGTTGTAGCTGGTTCCACCGCCTGAAGCCTGGAAGAAGATGCTTCCTGTGTTGGCACCAAAGCAATCAGGATCAGTAGTATTTACATTAATGAAGGCGATTCCGGCTCCATCCGTTACAATAGCAGAGTCAACGGCTGTACAGCCATTAACATCGGTGACAGTTACGGTGTATGTACCGGCAGAGAGACCAGTAATTGTATCGGTTACTCCGCCCGTAATCCAGTTGTAAGTGTAAGGACCTGTTCCACCCGTTGGGACAGAGAAAGCAATTCCATCATTCACCCCTGAGCAGGAAGCATTGGTGCTTCCGGGGTTCACAGCAATAGGAGTAGCAAATTGATTGATGGTAATGGTTGCTGTATCCGCACAACCGTTGGCTGCAGTAACAGTCACGGTGTAAGTTCCAGGGGCAAGACCGGTGATCGAATCGAGAACCGCAGTAGTAGGCCCGTTGGTCACCCCGGTGCTCCATGCGTAAGTAAACGTTGGAGAACCAGTGAGCACTTCTATGCGCGCAACACCATCGCTTTCACCTGGACAGGATTCATCGGTGCTATCTGTAGCCAGTGTCACCAACACAGGACCGGTCATTACCGTATCCGCCACAATCTGACAGTTAGTAGATGAATCGGTTACAGTAACGGTGTAAGTTCCACCGGCACTGATAGAAATCGTTTGAGTCGTTTCGTTGGTATTCCAGAGGTATCCAAAAGGTCCGGGAGTTCCGCTGGCATTTGCGGTCACACTTCCAGGGCCTCCGAGACATGAAATAGCCGTAGCTGTAAGGTTAAGGTCGAAGGTATCGGGAGCAGCGAGGTTAAAGCATACTGTATCAATACAGCCGTTGCCACTTGGGTCTGTCACCGTCACACAGTAATCGCCACTCGCAAGATCAGTTCGGGCGCTATCTGTTCCTCCATCAGGCCAGAGGAAATCAAAGTCCTGACCCACGGGAATGAAGGCGACATAATCGTTAGAAACACTTGAAGCCGAAGGGAGAGGATTACGTCCATCAACAGCAAATCCTGCTGTTCCATTGGCGTTCTCAATACCAAATGTCTTACCTGGGCTGTTGTCTCCAGCTACAGAGGGTGCGCTGGTGGTGTGGAATTCAATAATATTGGATCCTTCGTGAAGAACAATTTGGAAGGTGAACAGCGAACTGTTTTGGTTGAAGTGAGGTACGTTCACATAGTTCACAACTCTCACTCTGTTAGGTGCCACACCACCGAGGTAGGTCTCAATGATCTCGCTGCCCGAGGCGAATGGGTTCAAATCATCCCAGATCCCAATCCAGTTATCTGGGTCAGAAGCAGTAGGAGTGGCAAGGTTCAAGAAAGCTGTGGCATTAGCACCTGGGAATTGAATGTTACCGTTGGAGGCAACCACAAAGCTTGTTTGTGTATTTCCGAAGAAGTCGAAGTTGAAGCCTATGTCTACAGAACTGGAAAGAGCATCGTCTCCCAGATCGAATTGAATAGCACCGGAAACATCTGTTCCGTAAGGAGCAAAGTCCGTAGTGTTCTGGATAACGTGATAGTCATTCGTTGAATTACTTCCCTGCTGACCTCCGTAACCTATGATGTAGGCTTGTCCGTCATCGTTGCTACAGCTCGGAGCAAACGAAGAATCGAGCTGAGCAAAAACAGGAGCCGGATTCACAAGGGTGATGGCCGTATCAGCGGTACATAAGTTATCGTCCGTCACCGTTACACTGTAAGTACCTCCTGAGAGACCGTTCAGCGCAGTAGCACTAGACCCTGTAGACCAAAGAACAGTGTAAGGTCCGGTACCACCGGAAGGATTTACACTGATTGCACCATTGTTGCCTGCATTACAATCTACTTCCGTATCGATCGCTCCACCAATAGCGATGGGAGCAGGCTCGGTGATTACATAAGATTCTGTCTCGTCACAGCCGTTTTGATCGGTCACGGTTACTGTGTAGGTATCCGCTGGCAAGTTGGAAACATCTTCGCTGGTTGGACCATGGCTCCATACATATGTGTAAGGACCTGTTCCTCCTGCAGGAGTGATTTGAATGGCTCCGGACGAGTCTCCATTACAGCTTGCATTGGTAAGGACATCCAATCCGATCGCAATTACCGTCAAAGGCTCGCTAACAGTCGCAGCACTTACAGCGGTACAGAAGTTAGCATCGGTGACGGTTACATTGTAAGTTCCAGCTGGAAGATTGGTAGCGGTCTGTGTCGCCTGATTGCCGGTAGCCGCATCCCACTGATAGGTGTAAGGTCCAGTTCCCTGGCTTCCCTGAGCAGTAGCACTACCCGTGCTATCTCCATTACAGAGTACATCCTGAATATTGCTGATGCTGGCAATCAACGCAGCTGCAGGCTGGGTGATGGTAACATCGTCTACAGCGGTACAGCCGTTGGCATCAGTAGCTGTGACGGTGTAGGTACCTGCAACAAGATTTGTAATGGTAGGATTGTTCAATATTCCATTGCTCCAGTCATAGTCAACACCACCTGGAATGGAAGCAGTAACCGAACCAGTAGCTTCACCAAAGCAACCTACGTTGGTAATCGGAGCAAAGGTCACAATTGGAGTAGCAGGATCTGAAATGGTGGTTGAAGCCGTAGTGGTACAGCCGTTATCATCGGTAACAGTCACCGTATATGTTCCGGCCGTCAGCCCTAAGGCGGTTTGTGTTGTTTGGCTGGCGCCATCACTCCACACATAAGTGTAGTCAAGTCCAACAGTTCCTCCTGAAGGATTTGCAGTCGCTGTTCCATCTGCACCACCATTACAGGTTGGATCTGTGCCGCTGGCTGTTGCACTGAGCATCGTTGGCTCTGTAACCGTTTCAGTAGCCGTTGCAGTACAACCGTTTTGATCCGTCACTGTAACAGTATAGTTACCAGCAGCAAGGCCGGTTGTAAAATCGGTTACATCATTGTTTGACCAGAGGTAGTTGTAAGGTCCTGTACCTCCGCTACCTGAAGCGGTAAGACCACCATTGGAGAAACCGTTACAAGTCACATTGCTGTCCACTACGATGGAAGCAGAAACACCTGTCAGCGGCTCGGTGATCACAATTTGCTCAGTCGCGGTACATCCGTTAATGTCGGTCACCGTTACGGTGTGTGTTCCGGCATCGAGGTTCACAGCCGCGGCATTTGCTTCACCGTTGTCCCATACAAATGTGTAAGGAGCGGTTCCACCGTTGCCAGCTGCCGTTGCTCCCCCATCGTCACCTCCGTTACAGGAGACATTCTGATCGAGGGAAATGGAGGCAGAAAGAGCGGTAGGCTCTGTGATGGTTTCAGAAGCAGTTGCCGTACAACCTGAATTGTCTGAGACTGTGACATTATATGTTCCGGGGCCGAGGTTGTCAACACTCTGAGTGGTAGAAGCCGGGCCATCATCCCACAGGTAAGTGTAAGGTCCACCATCGCCACCACCTGGATTTGCTGTCAGTCCACCATCTGCAAAACCGAAGCAGCTCACATTGCTGTCAACAGTTACAGAAGCAGTCACCGCAGCCGGGTTACTGATCGTGGTGCTCGCAGTGGTAGAACAGTTATTGTCATCCGTAACAGTTACGGTGTAGGTACCAGCAGGAAGGCCCGTGGCTGTTTGGCTTGTCTGTCCGCCAAAGCTCCAGGCGTAAGTGTAAGGCGCTGTTCCATCTGATGGGTTTGCCGTGGCTGTTCCGGTAGAATCTCCATCACAGGTAGGGTCCGTTCCTGAAGCTGTTGCTGAAAGCGCAACGGGCTGAGTGATGACGGAAGTGCTGGTTTCTGTACATCCGGCTCCATCGGTTACAGTAACCGTGTAAGATCCCTGAGACTGACCAGTTAGGTCTTCGTTGGTGCTACCACCTGTCCATGAATAAGTGTATCCACCTCCTGAACCACCTGTGGCAGTGATGAAGATACCACCATCCGTACCACCGTTACAGCTGACATTATTAATGCTGTCTACAGTAATGACAATGGCAGGGTTGGTTGCAACCACTACCGAGGTGTCTCGCTGACAGCTACCTACAGTGAGCGAAAGTGTATTGGATCCAGCACAGAGGTTCGTAGCCGACTGAGTGGTTTCACCAGACCCCCAGAGGAAGGTTGGAGTTCCTGAAGGAGAGAAGAATGATACGGTTCCGTCACCGGTACAAGAACCGGGACAAGTAGCAGTAGAACTTGAAATGCTGGTAACAACCAATGAAGCTCCTGCATTTACAGTGGCTGTGGTAATGACCTGAGCATTGCTGTTACCACTATCAATCACTGTGACCTGATAGGCATTGTCGTCCAACCCAGTAAACACAGGTGTACTTTGGTTGATGGTAACAATGGCAGGTGTAGCAAATTGAATCTGGTAACCAAAAGGCCCTACACCACCAGAAGTGTTGATCGTAAGCTCTCCGTCTGCCGCACCGGCACAAGTCTCATCCTGCACCGTAACGCTATCGATAGCCAATGGCTGAGCGCCCTGAACGATCACCGTGTATTCGCCCACGTTTCGTCCAATGATCGGACAAGCATCGTCTTCAGCATCTACATCAAATGTGTAAGTTCCAATGTCAGAAACACCAGGTGTCCAGCTCACATCGATGCTTGGATTTCCTGTCCCGTTGCTGTTCACCACTGCAGAAGCACCTGGAATCGCGCTGGTGATCGCTTGAGCGAGGGTAATATTCTGACCTGCACTGTCGGAGAAGCCAATGGTAAAGCTGGCTGCCTGACCGGCATCGATGGTCACCGTGTATGGTGGAGTCAATGTCGCATTTGTAAGGTTGTCAACAGTATCTGCAGAAGGCCCTGCATTGTCACAGCTATCAGACACATGGAACTGGAAGTCCTTGTATGTCATACTCAGCTGGTTGCCGCTGGTTCGGTCGTATTCATCAACCTGAATCACTACTTGGTATTCTCCTGCGGCAGCTGGAGAAGTAAAGTGAACGACACCTGTAGCGCTGTTGATAGAAATACCGTCAATTGGATTGGTTCCTGATATCCCTGCCCCGAGGTAAGACATGTCTGTATCCGTGGAAACGGTACCAGTCAAAGCTGTGCGCAGCGAATAAACGAGGCTATCATTCTCGGCATCCGTTACTCCGGGATCAAAGCCAAAAGGAGAGTTCAGACACACATAAGGACTCTCGATTCCTGCGTAAGTCGGAGTGCTATTCGTAACATCATTGGAATAGAAAATATGCGCCTTAACCCGGAGACGATCTGAATTCGTCAACACACTCATATTCTCAACGTCATGGCGAAAACCTGGGTAGACCACTAAGGTGGAAATACCGCATCCGGCATCTGCAAGACTCAAGGCACCGGTATCTAAACCTTCGTAAACGGCCCTTCTGACACCGTAAAATGTACCTCCATTACAAACCGTGGTTTCACCGCAAGCACCATCGATGTCTGTGACTTCACCATCTGAAACAAGGTCCAGCGTGTAGAGACTGATGGGGGCTGAGTAGGTAGACTCACCGCAGAAGCGAAAAACGTTGATATCTGGATCTGTGATGTCGTAAACACAGGTGTAGAGCAGTGTCAGTCGAATCAGAGCAGTGTCACCCTGATTACCGGCATCTACTTCAAACCATCCTCCCACATATCCATTGGCCAGCACTTGCTCGCCTTGAGCTTGAACTTGCAGGGCCGAAAGAAAAACCGCCACACCAAGAACAAATTGCTTGAGTAAACTAGATAGCTTCATAGGTTGTCAATTCAGAAAGTCGCAAAATTACGTTGAATAGTGCTCCAAAGAGCAGTGGTAGGTTACACGCAGAACCATGGGGGATGGTTGGGGAAACAGCAAAAAGATTCTGCCTTTTTTCTAAATCATCATTTCTGAAGGTCTCTGAGCCTGAAAAGTGATTGCCGACTGCGCCCTGAGCAAGTTTCCCACATCCGCCACCTACTCTTCCCTCGTAACGCTATCTTTCGCCTCAAATCTTCACAACATGGCAGACGATAAGAAACTCTTTTTGCTGGATGCTTACGCCCTGATTTTCAGAGCTTATTACTCGTTTATCACCAACCCAAGGATCAACAGCAAAGGGCTCAACACTTCCGCCATGTTTGGATTTACCAATACGCTTTGGAGCCTTCTGCAGCGCGAAAACCCAACGCATATTGCCGTTGTCTTCGATCCACCCGGTGACAAAAGCTTCAGAAGTGAGCAATTCGAGGCGTACAAGGCCAACCGGGATGAAACTCCTGAAGACATCAAAAAGTCGGTTCCCTACATCAAGGAGATCATCAAAGGGTTTCGCATCCCAATTCTTGAAGTACCCGGTTTTGAAGCTGATGACACGATTGGCACCTTGGCAAAAAAAGCCGGAAAGGCAGGATACGAGGTCTACATGATGACGCCCGATAAAGACTACGGCCAGCTGATAGAGGAAAACATCTTCATGTACAAGCCCGGGCGCAAAGGTTCCGATGTAGAGGTTTTGGGAGTAGACGAAATCTGCGCCCGGTATGGAATCGAGCGCCCGGATCAGGTGATTGACATCCTGGGTTTGATGGGAGACTCTGTAGACAACATTCCCGGAGTGCCCGGTGTGGGTGAAAAAACCGCGATCAAGTTTGTACAGCAATTCGGGTCTATAGAAGGTCTGTATGAAAACCTCGATCAGCTCAAGGGCAAAATGAAGGAAAAGGTAGAAGCCAACCGTGATCTGGCTTTTCTTTCCAAGCAACTGGCGACCATCGTACTCGATGTTCCGGTGGATCTGGTGGAAGAAGACATCATTCGCGAAGAGCCCGACAAGGAACGGCTGGTAGAAATTTTCACAGACCTGGAGTTCAAGCAGCTTGCGCGCAATATTCTGGGTGAAGAAGTAACCGTGACACAGGGTGAATCACAGCTGGATCTGTTTGGTAGCGCAGGAGATGCCGTGGCGACCGTAGACAGTGAAGCAGGTTTGAAGTCATTGGTAGATGATGAAGTGGAATACAGAATCCTCGACACCCCTGAAAAGCGCAAAAGCGAGGTCGAACAATTGCTGAAACTCGAATCCTTTTGCTTCGACACCGAAACCACCGGAGTGAATCCGCTTGAAGCGGAGCTTGTTGGCATGTCGTTTAGCTGGGAAGCAGGCAAAGGCTCCTACGTACACGTCAAGGACGAAGCGGAAGCCCGGTTGATCCTGGAAGAATTCCGACCCGTTTTCGAAAACGAAAAAAGCCAGAAAGTCGGGCAAAACCTGAAGTATGACATCGAAGTGTTGCAGCGCTATGATGTTCAGGTGAAGGGTCCTTTGTTTGACACGATGGTCGCTCACTTTCTGGTGCATCCCGACATGAAACACGGCATGGACGACATGGCTGAATATTACCTCGGCTATCGTCCGGTATCCATTGAGACATTGATCGGCAAAAAGGGCAAGAATCAGGGAAGCATGCGTGATGTGCCGCTTAACGATATCGCCCGCTACGCTACGGAAGATGCAGACATTACCTGGAGGCTGAAGGAAATTCTCGAAAAAGAGCTTAAGGAAAACGAGGCGGAAAAGCTCTTCTACGAAATGGAGTGCCCGCTCATTCCTGTGCTTTCTGACATGGAAACAGAGGGCATCAACCTGGACGTTGAGGCGCTGAAAACCTTCTCTCAGGAATTGGGTGACACCATCCTCGATCTGCAGGGCAAGATTCACGGCCTTGTGGGTTTAGATTTCAACATCGATTCACCCAAGCAGCTGGGCGAAGTGCTGTTTGATCACCTCAAGGTTTCTGACAAACCGAAGAAAACAAAGAGCGGTCAGTACGTTACCAAGGAAGACACCTTGCAAAAGCTGGCCAACGATCATGAGATCATTCCGCTGATCCTTGATTACCGATCTGTGAGAAAGCTCAAGAGCACCTACGTGGACAGCCTGCCCGAGATGGTCCTGGAAAGCACCGGACGCATCCACACTAATTACATGCAAACCGTAGCCGCTACGGGGCGCCTTTCCTCGAACAACCCGAATCTTCAGAATATTCCCATTCGAACCGCCAAAGGCCGGGAAATCAGAAAGGCCTTCATTCCTCGGAACGAAGACTACCTCATTCTCGCTGCTGACTATTCGCAGGTTGAGTTGAGAATCATCGCTGCCATCAGCGGTGACGAAGGCATGCAGCAGGCCTTCCGCGATGGATTGGACATTCATGCCGCCACGGCCGCCAAGGTTTTTGATGTTGGGTTGGATGAGGTAACCCGCGATCAACGAAGCAAGGCCAAGGCCGTAAACTTTGGCATTGCCTACGGTCAGGGAGCTTTTGGACTGGCTCAGAACCTCAACATCTCCAGAACAGAGGCCAAAGAGATCATTGAAAACTACTTCCACCAATTTCCCGGACTGCTCCGCTACAAGGAAATGAGCGTAGAAGAAGCCAGAGAAAAGGGCTACGCAGAAACACTACTGGGCAGAAGAAGGAAGCTTCCAGACATTCAATCGGCTAACCACACGGTAAGAGCTGCTGCCGAGCGAAACGCGATCAACGCACCTATTCAAGGCTCCGCAGCCGACATCATTAAGCTGGCCATGATCGCCATTCAGAAGCGATTCAAACAAGAAGGTTTCCAGTCCAGGATGCTGCTCCAGGTTCATGATGAACTGGTCTTTGATGCCCACAAAGAAGAGATCGAACTTATTACCCCGATCATACGTACAGAGATGGAAAACGCCCACAGCCTGCCTGTCCCGTTGGTTGTTGACATCAATACGGGGAATAATTGGCTGGAGGCACATTAAGCCGAAACTGCCAAACCCTTTTTTTGCGGTAACCTTTCAGGATGATCAAACAAGCTTTACTCCTCACTACCCTATCGCTCTTTCTTTTCAGTTGTAGCAACGAATCCAGCAACAAGACCAATCCTTCGGATGCCAAGCAAATGCCTGAGGCCATCGAATCGGATGTGGTATTGGAGAAGGCGACCAAGATTTTTTATTCCATGCCCTCGCCTCTGGAGCTCACTACGCTCATCAAATCAGCGGGAGGCACTTTTAAGGGAAGTCTTCTACACAATCCGCAGCTGGCGCACGAATATCAAACCCGGCAAAGTCAGGCCATGAACCTGGGCATTTATGGCGCTGACCTAAGTTACTCCAGCATCTACGGTCAGCAGCAAGAAGCCATCAAGTACCTGGCTGCCACCAAGCGAATTGGCGAAAAACTGGGCATCCACGAAGCCTTCAGCGCAGAGCTGATAGAGCGAGCCAACAACAACCTGGATAACAGGGATTCGATGCTTCATATCCTCACGGAGATCTATTGGCAATCAAACAGTCAGCTGCAGGAAGAAGATCGCGGGCAAACCTCCATGATGATCATGGCCTCCGGCTGGCTCGAAGGCCTCTATTTGGGTTCACACATCATTGACATGGACAATCCAGACCCGGAAGTGGTATTGCGACTCATGGAGCAGAAATACACCTCCGCGCAAATCAAGGAGATGTTCTCTCAGAAACTGGACGATCCTGACATTGCCGTTCTCAATGCCAAGTTCAGTGACTTGTTTGAGTTCTACGCCAAACTATTGGTGAAAGAAGAGCAAGCAGTAGTAGAGTACGTAGAATCAACAGGGGTTTCGAGGATTTCAGGCAAGAAAGAGATCAATTATTCAGACGAGGAACTGGTCACCCTCAGAGACATTACAGAGAGTATCCGAACGCAAATCATTGAAGGATGAAGAAACTAGCGACACTTCTTGTACTGTTCATGTTAGGCAACATCGTTTACACACATGCCCAATGCAAGCTCTTCACCAAAAAGCGGTGCCTCGACATGATTGATGGTTATACCAACAACGGTCAATACAACGGTGCACTCTTGTTTGAAGGAGATGAGGCTACGATGATCCAGACCTTTTACTCCAGGCAGGATTACCGCCTTGCCGTTTGTTCTCAGTCCATTTTGAGCGACAGCGTCTATTTCGAGGTATTGGATTTTGGTGATAACCTGCTTTACTCCAGCCGGGGCAAAGAATCCAACATTTGGGACTTCAACCTCGAATCCACCCAGCAATTGAAGGTACACGTGGTGGTTCCGCGCCTGAGAAGCAGCAATTCAATGAAGCAAAATGGATGTGTTTCCATCCTTGTCGGCTTCAGAAACTCAGAAACAGGATCTACTATTCTGTATCCTTACTCCAATGCGAACTAACTTCGCTGCATGAGTCAGACATTTTCTATGACCGGATACGGTAAGGAAACCATTTCTTACCGGGGAAACGTCATTACCATTGAACTGCGATCGCTCAACAGCAAGCAAAGCGACATCAATGTTCGCATTCCGTCATTTTACCGCGAGAAGGAGCTAGAGATCAGAGAAATGATCAATGCGAAAACCGTGCGCGGAAAGGTGGATTTAACCATCCAGAGAGACATCACCACCGGCAGCACAACCAACGCGATCAACAAGTCTGCAGTGTTGGACTACTACAAGCAAATCAAAGGCATTGAGCAAGACCTCGGAGGAGGTGGAAGCAGTGAGGTTGATTACCTCAGCACTATCCTGAAGCTGCCTGATGTGATGGCACCCGTTCAGGAAGACCTGGAAGAGGAAGAAGTCTCTGCTCTCATGAAAGGTCTGCAGGCTTGCATCACCCGATTGCTGGAATTCAGAACCAACGAAGGCTCTAAACTTGAAAAGGTGCTCGTGGAATCTACCCACAAAATTGCCGAAGACCTGAAACGTGTGGAGCCATTGGAGAAGGAGCGAATCGAGCGCATTCGAAGCCGCGTAGGCCGGGGGCTCAATGAAGCCATTAGCGAAGGTGGCAGTGTAGATGCCGATCGCTTTGAGCAGGAGCTGATATATTACCTCGAAAAGCTTGATATCTCAGAAGAGAAAGTACGTTTGCAAGCCCATTGCGATCACTTCTTGCAATGCATGGAGGAGGAGACCGTGAAGGGCAAAAAGCTCTCTTTCATAGCGCAAGAGATGGGTCGCGAAATCAACACATTGGGAAGCAAAGCCCAGCATGCACAGATTCAGCGCATCGTTGTAGAAATGAAGGATGAACTGGAGCGCATCAAGGAGCAAGTGCTCAACGTATTGTAGAAACTGAACCATTGAACCCGAAAGGCAAGGCCATCATCTTTTCTGCACCCTCAGGGGCAGGCAAAACGACCATCGTTCACAACCTGCTCAGAGCCAATCTGCCCTTATCTTTTTCGATTTCCGCTTGCAGCCGTGATCCGCGCGGACGAGAGCAGCATGGCTCCGACTATTACTTTCTCGGTGTGGAGGGTTTTAAGCAGGAAATAGAAAACGAAGCCTTTCTGGAATGGGAAGAAGTCTACGGGAATCAATTTTATGGCACACTCAAAGCCGAAGTAGAACGGATTTGGAATGAAAACAAGGCCGTCATTTTTGATGTAGATGTTTTTGGAGGGATCAACCTCAAGGAAAAGCTTGGCTCAAAGGCCTTGTCCATTTTTGTGGAACCCCCATCCATGAAGATCCTCGAACAAAGGCTGCGCGTGCGAAACACAGAGTCTGAGGACAAGATTCAAATGCGCCTGAAAAAAGCACAAGAAGAATTAGAACAGGCCCATAAGTTTGACTTGGTCATTTTAAACGATGACCTTGAAGTGGCCATTGAAAAAACAAAAGCAGCCGTAACCGACTTTTTACAGCAATGAGTAAACGCATCGGACTCTACTTCGGAACCTTCAACCCTATTCATGTAGGGCACCTTATCATCGCCAACCACATGGTGCAATACGCTGACCTTGATCAGGTCTGGTTTGTGGTGACTCCTCAAAACCCGCTCAAACCCAAGGCATCCTTGCTGGCTGATTATCATCGCCTGGCGCTGACTCGAATTGCCGTTGAAGACAATCCTATGCTGGGGGCCAGCAACATTGAATTCGACTTACCTCAGCCTTCCTACACCGTTCATACGCTGGTGGCACTGAGTGAAAAATATCCTGAGTACGTGTTCACCATCATCATGGGTGAAGACAATCTCAACACCTTCCACAAGTGGAAAAACCATGAGCAAATCCTCGAAGATTATTCAGTGCTGGTGTATCCACGGGTCGAAAGCGATGAAAATCTCAGCGTAAACCAGGAAGCACGCAGCCCCTTCCTTCAGCACCCTAAAGTGACCATGATAGATGCTCCGTTGATGAAGATTTCCGCGAGCTTCATCCGCAAAGCCATCAAAGAGGGGCGCGATGTCCGGTACTTATTGACGGAGTCCGTTCTAAAGTACCTGGACGAGATGAACTTTTATAAATAACCCAACAAGTCTGTTGGATTTTCCCGGCCTTGGCTTGTTGATGCCGAGGTGAACGACTGAAAGAAGAAAGACATGAGCGATACAAGAACTGAATTGGGTGAATTAGGTGAATTCGGTCTCATTGAACACCTGACCAAAAACTTCAACCCAAAGCGGGAGGACACGATCAAATCCATCGGTGATGATGCCGCTGTGATAGACCGTGGAGATCATTTTGAGTTGATCAGTACAGACCTTCTGGTGGAAGGAATTCATTTCGATATGAGCTACACTCCGCTGAAGCACTTGGGCTATAAGTCCATTGTTGTGAACCTCAGCGATATCTATGCGATGAACGGAACGCCAACACATGTCACCGTAGCCATTGCAGCTTCCAGCCGTTTTCCCGTAGAGGCACTTGAAGAGCTTTACAAGGGCATTCAACTAGCCTGCGACACCTATGGTGTTGATTTGGTGGGTGGAGAC
Organism: Flavobacteriales bacterium UBA6057; assembly: GCA_002428995.1. Taxonomy (GTDB): domain Bacteria; phylum Bacteroidota; class Bacteroidia; order Flavobacteriales_G; family Salibacteraceae; genus UBA6057. The sequence continues at coordinate 416,792 of DIYJ01000020.1, forward strand.
ACTTCTTCCAGCGTCACCGGCTTACTCATCAGTCCAACCGTTGTAGGTCGGGTAGATAAGGACAAGGTGGTTTACCGCTCAGGAGCTAAGGAAAACGATCTGCTTTGCGTGAGTGGAAACCTTGGTGCTGCCTACATCGGCCTGCAGATTTTGGAGCGTGAAAAACAGATATGGAAGGAAAATCCTGATGTGCAGCCCGACCTCAGTGGACACGATTATGTGATCGAACGGATGCTAAAACCTGAACCTCGACCCGATATCGTGAAAGCACTGGCTGAACGAAGCATTGTCCCTACCAGTATGATCGATGTTTCGGATGGGTTGGGATCGGAAGTGCTTCACATTTGTAAGCAAAGCAAATGCGGAGCTCGACTCTTTGAAGAGAAAATTCCTGTTGACCCACTCGTTGCAAGTCAGGCGCAGGAATTTCAACTCGAACCGAGTGTTTGCGCCATGAACGGGGGTGAAGACTATGAACTACTCTTCACCCTTTCGCAAGCTGATTATGAAAAAGCGAAGGACATCGAGGACCTTCACTTCATTGGCCACATGACCGACTTGAACTCGGGCGCAGCCATCGTTTACCCCCAGGGTGAATTGATCGAGATCAAATCCCAGGGTTGGAAAGCCTTTTAGGCGATCAGATTCAGAATCACAAAGGCCAGATCCAGGGCGATGCAAGCCATCAGTGTTCTCATGATCCATTTCATTGGGGCTACAGCCAACATCAATGAGAAAGGAATCATGGTAGTAACAGCGATCACGGCAATTTGCCAGAGGTGATGAAAGGCACTCAAGCCTACGGTAAGTCCGCCCACCGTGCCAATCAATAGAATGCCAACGGACATGATGCCGTAGCGATTGAATTCCATTTCTTCCTCGTTGAAGTGAAGAATCGCTGATATAGCACTTACCTCTTCTGTTGATTCGAAGCTAGTGGTGGTAGATTGAGTGGTGTCCATAGTGTGTGTATTTACAGCACCAAAACTGAAGAATGGCTCAGGCGTGAAAAATGACCTTCGTAACGTGAAAGACTGATTTATATCAGTTTTCTGAGTTTGGTGTTGAACCGCAAAAAGGTTTGCAAACATTTTTATCCAGCAACAATCTGGTTACTTGCGACTTACCCCGACCCACGCACAACGTAGGATGTATATCCGAACAAAATTTTGCAACATTGCATCAGATAAACGGTATAAAGCCGTAGTAACAGCAGGTTTTATCAGTTTCTGATGGCCTGCACTGTCAATCAAAAGGCACAATTAAGTGAAGCACCCGGCACGCCTTCGCTTGGTTGATACCGAACTGAAATGTTCAACAACTTATTTGATCCATCCTGATGGATTATCTAGAACCGAAAGACACAGAGCGACTCCATCTTCGTCCCCTTAGTTTGGATGACGTCCCCCTTTTGCAACCCTTTTACGAAGACCCCAGAACCACACTTTATTTCCCTGCTGCCTCAAAGGCAGGATCCAATCAAGCCGACATCCTGATTCGAAAGCAACTGGGGCGATACTTATCTGACAGCTATGGTCTGCATGCATTAATCGAGAAAGACTCAGGTACGTTCATAGGCATCTGCGGACTACTGCTTCAGTACGTAGATGGTGAGGAAGAGCTGGAAATCGGTTATCACCTTTTACCAGAATATTGGGGCAAGGGATTTGCTACCGAAGCAGCTACTTTTTTCAAGGAATACGCCTTCAACCATAACCTTGCACCATCCGTAATATCTATCATCCAGGTGGACAACACAGCTTCGCAGAACGTAGCCACCAGAAACGGGATGAAGATTGATAGTTCGATGCGTTTCGGAGGAATGGATGTATACGTCTACCGCATCTTCAACCCACGGGCTTCAGAAAGGTTAGACTAGTCGGCAGGATTATAAAATCCGCTTAAAGATTTTCAGGGTTTCTTCCGGTGCTTCTATATAGCTCATGTGGCCACACCCCTTGATCACGTGCAGGTGAACAAACTCTGAAATGCCAGCGAGTGCCCTGCTTTCTTCGATGGTAATGCGTGGATCTTTGTCCCCGGCAACAATGTGAACGGGATAGGGAGGAAACTTCAACAACACCTCACGGCTCTGACGAAGCCGCATCCCGTCAATCGCAGCAATGATTCCCTGGAGCGGAATGTTGAACGCCTCTTCTTTCAGTTGCTGAATGACCTCTCTGTGACGCTTTCGGTTCACCGGCCTGAACAACGCTGGAATAGCCTGCCTGATGAAACTCTTCGCGTTTGCTTTGATCAGCTCTATGGCCCTCAGGCGGTCTTTCTTTTTTTCATCCGTGTCAGCTCGGGCCGTGCTTTGGTAAAGCACCAGATCGCGCACTTCATCCGGATACGACTCAGCAAAGGCCAGAGCCACATATCCTCCCATCGAGTGACCTACCAGGCCTACCCTTCTCAGTTTCAGTGCGCGGATCACCTCCCTCACGGCTTCCGCCATTTCTTCCATGGTATGAACATAGCCGATGCACTCCGAACGCCCGTGACCGGGAAGGTCAATGCATATCACCCGATGACTTTTCGCCAACGATGGCACCATGTTCTTCCACATGGTGCTGCTTTCCAGAAAGCCGTGGAGCAGCACAATGGCGCTACCACTGCCCTGCTCTTCATAGTGAATCTTAATCCCTTTAAACGAGACTTCAGGCATTCATCAATGCTTCGATCTCTTCGGCCTCAATGGGAATGTTGCCCATCAGGTTTACCTGACCGTTGTCGGTAATCACGTAGTCGTCCTCTAATCGGATTCCAAGGTTCTCTTCCAGGATGTAAATTCCTGGCTCCACAGTGAACACATTGCCCGCCTTGATCGGCTCTACCCAGGAACCGTAGTCATGAGTATCAAGGCCAATGTAATGAGACGTGCCGTGCATAAAGTACTTCTTGTAGGCCGGCCAGTCAGGATTTTGGTTCTTGATATCATCCATGGTAATCAGCCCGAGATTCACCAGTTGCTCCTCCATCAAATGCCCCACTTCCTTGTGGTATTCAGTGAGCGTTTTTCCGGGAATCAAAAGCTTGGCTGCTTCCTTCTTGACATGGTTCACCGCATTGTAAACGGCCTTCTGGCGATCCGTAAAACGACCATTCACTGGCACGCAACGCGTCATGTCTGAGGCATAGTTTGCATAACCGGCTCCAAAATCCATCAGGATCACATCTCCGTCCTTGCACTCCTGGTTGTTTTCAATGTAGTGCAACACACAAGCATTGCGCCCGGAACCAATGATCGGAGTGTAGGCAAACCCATCCGAGCGATTTCGGATGAACTCATGCCAGAGCTCGGCTTCGATTTCAAACTCCATCACACCCGGCTTGATGAAGTTCAGGATTCTGCGAAAGCCCTTCTCGGTGATGTTGCAAGCATTTTGCATCAGCTCGATTTCGAGGTCGTGCTTCACGGAACGCAAATCATGAAGCAACGGATTGCTGCGCAGGTAGGTATGTCCGCGATACTCCTTCTGACACCATTCGATCCAGCGATCTTCGCGGTTTTGAGCTTCCGTATTTGCTCTGAGATGTTCGTTTTGATTGATGTAAACGGCATTGGCCTCGCTCATCAGTTTCTTGAGGATGGTTTCGAACTGATCGAGCCAATAAACCGTTCGAATGCCGGAAGTCTCATAGGCCGCTTCCTTGGTCAGCTTCTCCCCTTCCCAAATGGCAATGTGCTCGTTGGTTTCCTTCAGGAAAAGCATCTCTCGGTGCTTCTCATCATGGCAATCAGGAAACAAGACCAAAATGCTCTCTTCCTGATCCACACCACTCAGCCAGAGAATGTCCGTGTGCTGCTTAAATGGTTTGGTACTATCAGCACTGGTGGTGACAATGTCATTAGAATTAAACACCGCCAATGCTCCCGAAGCCATGCGGCCGGCAAAGTTCTTACGGTTGTGAATGAAAAGCTCTTTATTGATTCGATGATACTTCATGAGATCGATTTGTTCTTACAAATGAAATGGAATGAAAGGATATTTCAACGGTTCAAACCGCATTCATCTGACCTGTTTAAGAATGTATTGATAATGGTTTCTGACAATGTCAAAAGATCGATTTGCCCGTGTCCAGCGGGGTAAGACTCCCTCCGACCGATCTTGCCCCAGCATGGTTTCGACCTTCTGAAAAAGATCATCAGGCAGCGTGTGATCTGCTGAGAAGGTGACACCGAGACCTTCGCTCGCCACCACCTTTGAATCATCTCCGATTCCTTCCGGCATGATCACAGGCAATCCATTGGCGAGATACTCTGCGTTCTTGATCGGTGAGATGGCCATTTTGCTGGGCGTGGGTCGGTGCAGCGAAAAGGCAAAATCAGCAGCAGAAAGGTATTGGGGCACTTCCGGCTGCGCTACCAGTCCTGCATGAAACGAAGGAGCTGGAAAACCCATTTCGAGCAACTTTTCAATCCATGTTTCATGAGAAGGCGAAAGAATCAGCAGAAAAAAACGATCCCCGAAATGGTCGCGCGCGCGCTTGAATAAATCGAGGGCAGTATCACTCATGTAAATGCCCCCATACTTTCCAGTGTAGACTCCAACTACGGAATCAGAGCTGATGTTCAGTTCTTTCCTTACCTCAGCTCGAGCATCACCACTAAAACCAAAACGACCGGTATCCACACAGCAAGGCATCACCAGCATTTTTGCCGGTTCGACTCGATCGTGATCTCGCAGATGATCCCGATAGACTTGCGTCAGTGGAAGAAGCGCATCTGATTGGATCTTTTGCTGCTGCTCCGATCGATCAAGAAGGTTGTATTTGAGTCCTCCCTTTTTCCAGATCCCGTCCTCAGCCATGTAATCCGCATGTGGCTCAAAGGATTCGATGGACAGAAAGGCTCCTGTTTTCCGCTTTAACTTCATGACCATGCGAGCCGCCAGTGAGGTTCGCGCAAGAATCCAATCGATCGGAACCCGATCGTTGATCTGCAAAAGGATTCGTTGCATCCGCTTCAGATCAGAAACCTTATCCAACACCCGGTGAGATGTCGACAACCAGTGATGTTCCACCTTGGCCATCTCCAGGCGCCCGGGCAGCGTACCGCGCTCGATGGTCACGAATTGAATACGCTCCACCTCCTTCATCTCCGACAAAATTCTGAGATGAGGGATCACAGTAGCTTGGGTAAGCCCTTCTTCTAAGCCCCAATAGGAAATAAACAGCACGTTCATGCGCCTGGCCTGCGATTTAGCCGGCAACGTACAAAAAGCTCGTCATTCATCCTTTGCAGTCTTGCACTCGTCAAATATGAAGAATCACGAGGCATTCATTTTTCGATCTTTGAATGCAAATTGACCTGGCGGATGCGTCATCTACGCTCAGTACCTCTCTTATACCTCCTTTTCGCCCTGGCAGTAAGCAGCTTACGGGCTCAATGCCCTACTGCGGCTTTCAATTTGCCGGACAGTATTTGCAGAGGCGATACCTTGACGCTTACCAGCACATCCAGTTCCAATGACAGTTTGCGCTGGAGCATTTGCCAGCCGGAAGTTTCGTTCACCGCTTCTGAAAACCTGGGCAATGTGGGCGGAGTGATGTCAAGTGTTACCGCTGTCTCTATTCCGCCCAATAATGATGCGTTTGCATTCATCAAGAGCACCAATGTGCACGATCTCTACAGGATGGATTTTCAGCCGGGATTTGCTGGCACTCCTACTGCCACTTCCGTCTCGATCACCGGGCCTCAGCTAAACTCGATCACCGATGCTGACATCAAGTTCATCGAGCATCAGGGTCAGTGGTATGGATTCACCACATCACGAACGGGCTCCAAGATCTATCGTTACGAGTTTGGCAGTAACCTTCAGTCGAACAACATCACAGCGACAGATCTGGGGAATCCTTTTTCAGCCATGTTCGCTCCTCGCGACATTGATGTGATTGCCAGTGGTGACAGCATCTACCTCGCGGTCATCAATGTTTCCGGGATACTGACCATTTACAATCTGGGCACATCGCCCATGAATGCTCCTGTATGGAGCAACAACATCAATTTGGGAACCGGGGTTGACCCGATCAGTTTAGCCGTGGGCGTTGACGCTGAAATTGACTGCGACAGCCTGTTCATCTTTGTTACCAGCAGAACCGCAATTGGACTGAAACGGCTGAGCTTTGGGACCTCCTTCCTGAATGCGCCTACGATAGAAACAATACCAAACCCGTCCAATTGGTCTGAGACCTATGCCCCAAAAATGGTTTCGGAACTCGGAGAATGGAGACTGTATGTTAAGCGCAGAACGTCAAGCGTCACAGCCACAGCTGTAGGGTTTGGAAACTCCCTAAGCACACCGGTCTCTTCGCTCACCGTAACGAATATCACAGACAACTCCTCGGCCATACCAAACCAGGCATTGGCCATTGCGCAAGGCGATTCTGTTACTGCGTTGGCAACCAACTTTGCGGGGAACAATCTGTACCGTTTTCACACCGGTGCTGCATGCGATTATCAGATAACGAGCGGTACACTAACCGACAGCGTGGTTCAGATCAGCCTTCAGGATACGGGATGGAATGTCATTCAACTGAAAGCCTGTGATGCATCGGGTTGTGAACTGCGATACGACTCGGTTTATGTGAGGCCGGGATTGGACGCGGCTTTTCAGATTTCAGATTTGTGTTTTGGAGATTCTACCGTCTTTTCCAATCAATCGACCAGCCAAACCGGGGCTTCGTTCACATCACTCTGGGAATTTGGAGACAATACTTCCAGCGGCTTGGACAGCGTCAAGCACGTTTATTTAACGCTGGACACTTTCACCGCAAAGCTCACAACTACGCTGGCCAACGGATGTTCTGACAGTGCCCTTGTGTCCGTACCGCTCATTCCCCTACCACAAGTTTCGGTGGCCAACGACACGGTGTGTGCAGGCACTCCGGTGAACCTGAATCCGATGGTTCAATCACAAGATTCCATCGTGGCTTATCTCTGGGACTTTGGGAATTCAGACACCTTGTTTGACACAATCCCGAACTATGAATACACGCAGAATGACACCTTCCTGCTGAGGCATGTAGTAACCTCTGTGAGCGGTTGCGTAGGTGTAGACTCCGCGTTCATGGTGATCAAGGAAACACCACTGGCTAATTTTGAGGTAACCAACACCTGCGAGGGAGACACCGCGCAGTTCACCAACCTTTCGACCAGCAGCTTCACCTACACCACCGATTGGGATTTCGGAGATGGCACGGTTTCCTCTGAGTTTTCTCCGGAACATGCCTATCAGGACACGGGAACCTTCTTTGTAGAAATGTTGACAACGAGCGCCAACAACTGCAACGACACTTCAACCGTCCCCATCCGAATCAGCCCCATCCCTTCGTTTGATCTGAGCATTTTTCCGATGCCTCTTTGTCAGAATGCGCCTTTTGAGGTAACACCCACCATTACATCCATTGACTCGGTTATCTACACCGAGTTTGCAATGGCTACGGACACCTTTGCAAATCCTTCAGGACCGCTTACAACAACCTTGACAGGCCCTGTTGCAGGCTGGTTTGAATTGGCTGTAGGAACAGCATGCGTGGCCGACTCGAACTTCATGTTGAATGTCAATCGGCAACCTCAGTTTAGCTTCAGTCGCTCGGATAGCTGTGCAGCCCAAGAGGTCATTTACGAAGCCGATGTAGACCCGCTTGATTCCGCTTCGGCCGCCAGCTTCTCCTGGGATTTCGGAGATGGAAACAATGGAAGCGGAAGCACCGCGACTCACATCTACTCTTCCGTATCTACACCAACCGTTTCACTCATCGTGACCAGTGACTCGGGGTGCTCCAACGAGGTACTGGAAAGTGTAGACCTGTATGCACAGCCAGAGATCGACCTCTTTCTGAGCGGCCCGTTTTGTTCTGATCTGCCCGTTACAAACAACAGCATCATCACTGGAGGCGACACTCACCAATTAACGTCTGTAGCCTGGAATTTGATCCCTGTTGGAGGAAACACGATTCCCTTCTCCTCTGCTGACTCTATCACTCCAGAAGCCAGTGGAAATCACATTCTGGAAGCCATTGCGGTGAATGAATTTGGATGCATTCGAACGGACTCCATTGCCTTTGCAGTAGCTGAAAGCCCAATCCCCCTCATTGCTTCTGACAGCACCTGCGTGGGGAATGCCATCACATTTGGCGACAATTATTCAGGTTCAAACTTCCTGCGCAGCTGGGAATTCGGAGACGGTGGCAGCTCAAACAATGAAAACCCACAGAACATCTACACGGACACAGGAAGCTACAGTGTAACACTAATGCTGACTGATCGGGTAACCGGATGCATGGGGCTGGACACCAATTTCGTGTTCATCGCTCCAACACTTGAAGCGAGCATCCTGACAGATCGCGGCTGCGTGGGAAGCGCTACAGAGCTAGTCTACACGAGCAACGCTGAAGGAGTAAATCAGATGCAAAACATTCAGTGGGAGCTGGAAGGCAGAATTGTAGGAATCTCTGATACTGCGAGCGTTGTGATTGAGGAAGGTCAGAGTGGCTTCGTTCAACTCCGAGGCACCAGTTCACTGGGTTGCACCGTTGTCGCAGCGCGCACGGTAGAGCTCATTGCACCACCGCCCACCGACTTCGAGTTTTCACCTGGATTTGGCATTGTTCCTTTCTCAGTGGAAGCCACATCTCTGGTTTCCGGTCCTTACACGCTCCAGTGGCTGGTAGATGGGGACAGCGCAGGGAGCACTTCTGTTACAGATTTGGAAGTATCCGATGATGGACAAAAGGAACTGACTCTGGTAGCTACAGATTCCAATGGCTGCCGGGCTTCGAAAACCGACATCATTCTGGCCTACTCCGGCATTGCGGATCTGGCCATCGAACAGCTATCGGTAACTGTGGCTGATACTTACAACGTAAGCTTTGAGGTTCGGAATGCAGGTGTTGTTCCCATTTTCGGTTTTACCTACGAGGTAAGATTGGCCAACGGCTCCACCATCGGGCTGTCTTCGGAGCAGTTTCTCATTCCTGGAGAAATTGCAACGATTCAACCCAGCGGAGTGACCCTCAGCAACAGCCGGGAACCGGAAGTGACTTGCGTGGAAATCATCGCGCTGAACGGATTGGATGACGCCTTGGCGTCAAACAACACACAGTGCATTTCCGATGAAAGCATCTTCACTGCACCCTACCCCAATCCCTTCGAAACCTCTTTCACAGTAGGTGTGAATGGTGAGGTCGGAGAAGAATTTCAGGTTTCGCTGGTGGATTTGACCGGCAAGGTTTTAATGGATCACACCTACACACTGGATCGAGACAACTATTCTGAGTTCCAAATCACCCCGGTGGATGTTTCTGCTGAGGTCTACCTGATTGTGCTTACCAAGGGCAATGAAACCGAAGGCTTCAGGGTGATTCGTCAACGAAACGAATAAGCCATTCGTAATACTCCCTGATACCTTGCTTCAAAGCGATGTTGGGAGAGAAACCCAAGTCCTTCAGCTTGGTAATGTCTGCTCTCCAGTTTTGGGGGTCACCCTTTCTGACTTGATGGCTAAACGTCAACTGCATGGAGGGATTGATGCACTGAGCCGCCCATTGAGCTACTTCTGAAATACGCGTTTCAATACCACTGGCAACATTGATGCTACTTCCATCAAATACGGCAGATTGGATGATCCGCTCAAAGGCGAGGCATAGATCTCTGACGTGCACGTAATCGCGGCTTTCATCACCCGTACCGCTTAGCTGCAAGTGATTAAAATCGTTGGCTTTGGCTTTCTGGTAGATATCCCAAAGCAGCAGCTTACACTGCCCTTCACCATAGCAGGAAAACACACGCGCACTCAATCCCTGAACACCGTGCTCTTTAGCAAACTGCTCGATCAGGAGCTCAGACATTCGCTTGTGCTTGCCGTAGGGTGAAATAGGATTGGAGGATATGGCATCCTCTTCCCTTACCGGCAAGCTATCGGGAGTACCGTATACCGCAGCGCTCGAGATGTTGAGCAGCCGGGTTTGCGGGGATGTGTCTCGAACGGCTTCGAGCAGTGTCCTCACAATCTCCACGTTCAGCAACCGGTCGTGCTCAGGATCTTCAAATGATTTAGACACATTGGCTGAACCTGAGGCATTGATGCAGACGGCTGGTTTGACTTCCGACAGAATCGCCTTTAACCCATGTTGCTCGTCAATGAGGTAATGCTGGGGCCGATCAGTTGACCTTACATCTGCCGTGAAAACATCAAACGTGGTCGCATTGAAATGATCCAACAAATGCGCTCCAATGAAACCCTCAGAACCAATGATCAAAAGCTTCATGGGCAATCGAACTTGTTGGTTTCGGTATGAGTGATGTTGTTCTCAAGGCACTCCACAGCACCTTGATGATGAGGCTTGACCTCATTCACCGTGAAAGCATCGCATAAAAGTTCACTTGCCAACATCACCAGTTACCATCCGTTTCGTAGCCCAATCGCTGAAGCAAATCAGGGTACTTCTGTTTAAACAGAGCCTTGTGTTCCTCTTTAAAGTGATTCTTCCAGTCACCCGGAACGCCTTTCCTGAAATGGCTTTTTGTGGCTTCCTGGCCCTTGGCCCTGCCGCCTGAAATCTTTTTGAAACTCTGCGAATCAACGGCCATGAGCCACATCCACCTTGGAAATGAAATGGCACTTTGACTTCCAAAACGCGACCGCACCACATCCACCAACTGACCGGGAACAGATCGCAGAGACACCTCTGCATCGTCCAGCAATCCATGGTGGCGAATGATCTCCGGCCAAGCTTCATAGGGCTGTTGAGTCAGGCGTTCAAACTTCACTTCCAATATCCGGGGATCATCGGCATTCCAGGAATTCATTGCTTCAAAGGGAGCCAGGCGTTCGCCATCAATCACAAGTTCAAAGGTGAACTCCATGCTCACCAAAAGTCCCTCATCCAAATCCATCGATTTCAGTCGCTTTCGATGTGCTTCCAGCTCGGGCCAGTAGTCGGTGGGATGAGAATTCATGTGTGAGTAGTAGGCGCTCACCAGCATGTCGCGCGGATCTCTCACGATGTGAAGGCCCTTGAAGTGCTCTACATTGACCTGATTGTATTCGGCATTTGTGTAGGCCACAAAATCAAGTTTATCCTTTCGGATGCGCTTCGCCAGGTCTCCATCAAACATCCCGGGAGCGTGAAAATTGGCCAGCCTCAGCCCATACAGCTCGGCAATGTATTTCATCACTGAGGTGATCCAGATAGACCCGGCTTTGTGATGGCCGAAGTAGATTAAGGGAACACGTTGCGCCATATTTTTTTCAGTGACTGTTTCAGCGAAGGTTTAGGATTCGACTGCATAGAAACAAAGAAATGATCGATTGCGGCTCGTACTTTATCGTTTTGCACGATTGGGAGCTTCACGACCTCAGGAGTGTGTTGGAGTGAATTCCCCTGCTGAAAGACACCCGTATTGGTGGAATGCCGACCACTTCCATCGAACCCAATATTCTCAACAAGGCTTCTTTTCGGGAAGAGGAACAAACCGTCTTTCATATAAATGTGTGCATACCACTGAATCGCCCACGAGTCGATCGCGCCTTCCAATTGCTTCTTCAACATCCCACGAAATCGTTCAGGCATCGAGTGCACTCTATCGGTGCTTCCTTCATACGCCCGCTCCAGCAATGGTCTTTCATCCAGTTTGAAGTCCTTCCACGCATCAGACCAGGTAGACCATCCCCAGGAAGATGGCCAGCAAATGAGGAAAGTGTCATCCTTCAATTCAGTGTGGTCAATCGGATGAGAATAACCTGAAACTGCAAAAACACGAGGTTCGGAGCTGTACTCTGCAAGAGCGTTGTTGTGAAACTGTAAAAATCCAGGAGCCGTTACAATGTCATCCTCCACCACTATAATGTTAGCGTGTTCCTCTAGCACTTGAGTCACACCTGAGAAGATCGATTGAGCCAAACCCATGTTCTGCTCGCGCTCTATGACGGTCTTTTGGCCCGGCCAGTGAAACGCGCGCACCACTTCCCTAACCTCGGCAACCCGTGCATCCGAAGGCTCCTTCGCTCCATCACAAAAAATGTAGAGTTCCGTTTGATCAGCGAGCTGGTTTTTGGCCAGCGCCTCCAAGGTCTTCAAGCTGTGATCAGGTCTGCAATAAACAAAAAGCGCAACGGGCGCCAGAGCCATCAGTTCCGTGTTAATAACAATGCCTGAGCATTGCGGGTTACTAGCAAGCAAAGTTATCTTTGCCCCTTCAATGAAGGACTCCCCGGCATTAATTTCTAACCGGTCCAATCTCTTTTCAATCAGCGACCTCTACAAGTATCGAGAGCTATTCTGGATGCTGGCTTGGCGAGACTTCAGAGTTCGGTATGCTCAAACAGCCATTGGATTGGTCTGGGCACTGATTCAACCGGCTCTTACTATTCTGGTCTTGTATGTGGTGTTCGGGCGCTTCGCTCAGGTGGATACCGGTTCTGTTCCGCACATTGTGTACACCACCTGCGGTGTGATGGCGTGGACTTACTTCGCCTATGTAATGACCAACTCGGGCAACTCCATCATCAATGCTCAGGCGATGGTGAAAAAGATCTATTTCCCGAGGCTGATCATTCCGCTTTCCAAGGCTGTAGTGGGCCTGATCGACCTGTTCATCACATCACTCATTCTGGTGATTCTCATGTTCTTGTTTGACGTTCCTGTCAGCAGAAACATCGTCATGCTACCCCTGTTTCTGGTGCTGAATCTCATGGCTGCGCTGGGCATTGGCATCTGGCTTAGCGGCCTCACCATCCGGTTCAGGGATTTCCAATACATCATTCCTTTTGGGGTGCAGCTTGGGCTTTACATCACACCAACAGCCTATCCTTCAGAATTCGCCATCAGTCGTCTGCCGGAGTGGGCTTCCTTTGTTTACTTCATGAACCCGATGGCAGGCATCGTGGAAGGCTTTCGCTGGTCTATTCTCGGCACCGAAGCACCGGCAGGACTCAGCTATGTTTCGTTTGCTGCCGTGTTGGTGCTTTTCTTTTCCTCAGTATTCTTCTTCAAATCGATTGACGGAAAAATAGCGGATTACGTGTAGCATGGATATATCGATCGAAGTACAAGGCATTTCCAAAAAATACAGGCTCGGCCGCGAAACCTCAGGCAGCTTGCGCGAGACGCTGAGCAACCTTGTGAAGCGCAGTGATGCCGATTCTGAGAAGGAGTTTTGGGCCTTGAAGGATGTCAGCTTTGAGGTCAAAGAGGGAGATTGCTTTGGCATCATTGGCAAAAACGGGTCTGGCAAAAGCACGCTTCTAAAGGTTCTTTCCAAGATCACGCAGCCCACCAAAGGCACGGCTAAAATGTATGGTCGGGTGTCATCGCTGCTGGAAGTGGGAACCGGGTTTCACCCTGAACTCACCGGACGGGAAAACATCTTCCTGAATGGTTCCATCCTTGGGATGACCAAACGGGAAATCAATCAGAAGTTTGACGAGATCGTGGATTTTTCAGGAGTTGAACGTTTCCTTGATACTCCTGTCAAGCGCTATTCCAGCGGTATGTATGTGCGGCTGGCCTTTTCTGTAGCCGCGCACCTCGAACCAGAAATTCTCATCATAGATGAAGTATTGGCCGTAGGCGATGCTGACTTTCAAAAAAAGTGCCTGTCGAAAATGGGAGATGCCGCTTCCAGCGGGATCACCGTGCTCTTTGTAAGTCACAACATGAATGCGGTGGAATCGCTTTGCAACAAAGCCATTGTTCTGAATTCGGGGACACTCTCTTTTTCGGGCAACCAGAAAGATGCGATCACCTATTACCTGAACGAGCAAAAGCGCCTGCTCGCCTCTCAAAACCTCACCGAACGCACTGATCGGCAGGGCGAGGGAAGGATTAAGCTGCGCGACTGCCGAACCGTCTCAAAAACACCGGGAGAAGAAGCCATTCGCTGCGGCCAGCCCATGGAATTTGTCATTGATCTTGATATCGTGGATCCGAGCGTTCGTGACATTTCGGTTTCCATTGCCATTTCCACCAGCCGAGGGCACCAATTGTGCGACCTCTGGAGTAAGTCGAGCCAACAAGAATTGACACCCACCAGTGAAAGCATGCAGGTGAGGTGTACCATTCCGCAGCTGATCCTCAACAAGGGAGAATTCAGCTACAACCTCTGTGTGAAGAGTGGAACCATTGTAGAAGACTGGATACTCTTTGCAGGCACCTTCGAAGTGGAGAGCGGGCCGTTCTTCTCAGGAGGACAGGTCCCCGATCCTACGCAGGGGCCACTGCTGATGCAACAATCCTGGCAATAAGATGTGTGGAATCCTAGGTTGCATACCGGAATATGGATCCCACACGCGGTTTAGAGCTGCCCTAGAACGTCTCGCCCATCGCGGACCAGACGGTGACGGCATTTTGCATGCGCCAGAGCATCAATTCTCTTTTGGGCACAAACGACTGAAGATCATTGACCTCGATGATCGATCCAATCAACCCTTTGTCTACGGGCCACTGACCATCGTTTTTAACGGTGAGATCTACAACTACCTTGAACTGAAAGAGCAACTGAGCCAAAAAGGCTATCAGTTCAGAACCAGTTCTGACACAGAGGTGATCTGTGCCGCCTTTGATGCGTGGGGTGAAGCTTGCCTTTCCAGGTTCAACGGTATGTGGGCTTTTGCCATTTGGGACGAGCGCAAGAAGGTGCTGTTTTTGGCTCGCGACCGTTTCGGGCAAAAGCCGCTGTTCTACAGTTTCAGTGACTCGCGCTTTCTGTTTGCCTCTGAAATGAAGGCATTGATGGCGCTGCAAGACGACAATGGACTTGCCGCCAGCATTCATGAGGACCTGAAAGACACACTGATTTATGAAACGCAACGTCAAACCCTGATCAAGGGAATTTGCCGGTTTCCGAAAGGATCCTTTGCGTTTGTGAGGTCAGGTGACACCTCAGTTACTCCGGCCTCTTTTTGGGAAACAGCCGAGCATTTGGAAAGTGTTCCCAAAACCTATGACGACCAGGTCAGCCGATTCAAAGAGCTGTTCAAAAATGCCTGTGAACTTCGCCTGCGAAGTGATGTAAAGCTCGCCACGGGACTCAGTGGAGGAATGGACTCCAGTGCTGTATATGCCCAAATCCAGGAGATCATGGATGGAAAGGGCGAAGGATATCAATCCTTCACGGCCGGTTTTGAAGGTTCGAGCATTGATGAAACGCATCACGCTCAAGCAGTGGCCCAACACTTCGGTCAGGAAACGGACATCATTCCGGTATCGGGAAAAGACAGTGTTGATAAGCTTCCGGAACACATGCGGGTGTTTGAGGAGATTTTCATCACGGCACCATCACCGATGATGGAGCTTTACAAGAACATCAAGGCCAAAGGCATCACCGTATGCCTCGATGGTCATGGGGCAGACGAGATGCTCTGTGGTTATGGAGAGGAGCCGCTCAACGGCCTCTTCGCCTCCTTCCCCAGCAGCGAGGCTGTTCATAATCTACTCCGAGCCTACAACAATGTAAAAGGAGAAGAATGGAATGGCGCTGGGATGATCTCTGCCACGCAGAAAGTGATGGAGCAGGGACACAAGCTCAACATGGGATGGCTGGGATCACTGAAACAGATTCTCATTGAACACACCCAAAAGGATCCACGCGAGACTTTTTACAAGGGCCGTCTCTACACCATTTTCCATGAGACTACGCTCCCCACCTTGCTCCGCAACTACGATCATTACTCCATGTACGGCTCTGTGGAAAGTCGCATGCCGTTCATGGATCACCGAGTGGTTTCCTACATCTTCTCGCTACCTGTTTCCAGCTTATTCAAGCTTGGATTTACCAAATCTCCAGTGCGCTCCGCCTTTGTTGATCGACTGCCGCGCGAAGTGGTTTTCAGGAAGGACAAAATCGGGTTCAACAGTCCTTTCCACGAGTGGATGAAAAGCCCCAGTTGGAAGAATTTCATCCTGGACCATATTCGCTCAGAGTCATTCCTGTCAAACCCGCTTTTTGATGGACCAAAAGAGTCTGCTATACTGGAGAAGTCCCTGGAAGATGATAGCTCAGGCAAGCCTGTTTTCATGGATGGGATGAACACCTGGACTCGCCTCAGTCCCTACTTCTGGTATGAATTCTTTTACAAATCGATGCGCTAAATGGAGCAGCGATACCGTATCGGGATTGTGGCGCGCTTCAGCGCTCAGTGGGCAGCAGGGCGCTATTATGTCGAGAACCTGATCAAAGCTCTGGGAGGCGCGAGGCAGTCCATCGAAATCACCGTGCTTCACGATGGCGAAGCACCGGCATTTCCTGCTGAGATAACCGATTCCATTGCGCTGAAGTTTCGGCAACTCGAGCCAGCCTACAGCTTTTCTGAACGGCTGCAAAACAAGGCAAGCCGCATCGTGAGTGGCAAAAACCTGGTTGAGAAACGCGTCCAGGACAACGAATTTGACGTAGTCCTTCCCCTGGGTCGATGGGCGGAATATCCGTTCGCGCTCATCAGCAACATGGTGTTCTGGATTCCGGATTTCCAGGAAAAACACTACCCGGAGAACTTCAGTGCAGAAGAACTACAAAACCGGGAACGTGAACGCGATGCCATCGCCATGAACGCACCGCATTTGATGCTGAGCAGCCAGGCAGCAGCCTCCGACCTTCGAAGCTTCTATCCCCACCATCGCTGCCAGGTCCACATTCAATCCTTTGCTGTCTTCAATACGATCAACCAAACAGAAAGCGAACAGGAACTGATTCTGCGAGAGTTTGGTGTGAGCAAGCACCGCTACTTCGTTTGCGCGAATCAATTCTGGAAGCACAAAAACCATCGGGTGCTGATTGAAGCGGTGGCACAAATGCTCAAAGCTGAGCCACCACATCCAGAGTTTAAGCTCCTGATGAGCGGTAAGGAGAGCGGCTTTCGAAATGACGGTATCGCAGCGGAAATGAAGTCGCTGGTAAGCGAGCTTGGCCTGGAAGATCGCATCTCCTTTCTGGGATTTGCCGATCGACAAAAGCTGCTTGTGCTCATGAAAAACGCTGCTTCACTGCTACAGCCAAGTTTCTTTGAAGGTTGGAACACGTCCATCGAGGATGCCAAGTCACTTGATGTTCCCGTTCTCGCCTCTGACATACCGGTGCATCAGGAACAGCTGACAGATACCTCTTCGCTGGTGACCGCAAACGATCCTGAAGCGTGGGCTGCGAAAATGCTGGAACGACTCGCTTCGTATCAGAAGGTGGAATTCAACTATGCCGGGCACCAGACTGCTTTTGCCGAAAGCCTGTTGAAGATGGTGGACGAACTTCAAAAAACAAGAACATAGATGGGACTGCTCAGTGAACTTCCTCCACCCCCACCCGGCCGTTCTGGATGGCCCTGGGATTCTGAATTTCCAGCCGAGGGTTACGAAAACACAGAGGCATGGCCCAAACTGTCCATCGTAACGCCAACGTTCAATCAGGCGGACTACATCGAAGAGACGATTCGCAGCATCCTGCTTCAGAACTATCCCAACCTTGAGTACATCATCATTGATGGTAAGAGCACGGATGAAACCCCCGAGATCATTAAGAAATATGACCGCTGGATCACCTTTTGGATTTCTGAAAAGGACAGTGGGCAAAGTGAGGCGATCAACAAGGGCATGGATCGGGTAACAGGCGATGTGGTGAACTGGATCAACAGTGACGACTATCTGGAGCCTAACGCGCTATTCAACATCGCCAGAGCTTTCCAGGAGCAACCGGAAGTACACATGGCGGCTTCCAAGTCGAGAAAGTTTGGGGAAGGCATCGAAGATCAGATCGTACCGAGGGATCAATCGCATGTGTCAGACGAGGACTTCCTGTTCAATTTCTGGTACATGCAGCCTTCATGCTTTTGGAAAACCTCTGTTTTCAAGAGCCTCTTTCCGCTGAACGAGGAACTGCACTACTGCATGGATACAGATCTTTTTGTGCGCTATTTTCTGACACACGGGCGTGATCATCTCAGCAGCATCGATCATGTTACGGTCAACTTCAGAATGCATGAGTCGGGTAAATCCATCAGCTCACAACTCGGGTTTAACGAGGAGCGACTCAAAATCGACCAAAGTTTGTTGGCTGCTGGCCTGCGAGGAAAGAAGTCTTCCTCCGATCAAAACCCAGAATTGCTCGACTACACTTGCTCTGTCGAGCTCGATGCTCAGGGTCTTCAGCAATCCTTTGACAAAAAGTGGAGCGAGTGGCAATCCGACCCATCCAAGAAATACCTGACGGTAGCGGAATATGCGGGATGGTATCATCAATACAGCCAGATGAGGCACTACAGCTGGCAGGCGATTTTAGCAAATCCGCTGAAGCCGATTAACTGGAGGTACTTCATCCGGGCGGTGAGAAAAAGCTTTTCATAAATTCGATGCGCAGTCACTACGAATCCTGAAATGCTTTTACTTCTCGTTAGCTGGGGCATCATCCTCTTGGCTTGTATTCCATACGGATATGCTCTTTCCAAAGTGACTGAGGAAGCGGGCTCAGATGATCAAAAGAAATCCCTGAGTCTGATTTTTTTACTCGGGCTTGCATCCGTTTCGTGTATTGTTTCCTGGTTTTCTCTGGCAGTTACCATCGGGCCAGCCATGCTCGCTGCCATACTGCTGGGCAGTGTGCTCATCATGGTCTCCATGCGGGGAGAGTTTCAGCCGTTCGTTCAATACCACATCGATCGTTTTCGAAGGCTACATTGGAGCGTTTGGGGCATCCTGCTCGCTTTGCTAATGCTCTGCCTCTATTTCTCGGCCGGCCCCATTCTGGTTTATGACACAGGGCTGTACCATGCGCAAAGCATTCAATGGGCAGAATCCTATCCAGTCGTCAAAGGCCTGGGAAACCTCCATGGCCGATTAGCTTTCAATTGCCACTCCTTCCTGCTGGATGCACTCTTTCGAAGGCCTTTTATGCAGTGGTTTGGGCTCAACGCATTTTATCCCCTTTGTGGATTGCTGTTTTTCTGGTTGAGCGCTTTTTGCACCCTCACGATCATCAAGTCTTTCAGGCAAGGACCATTTGCGCTGGGCATGGCAAGCGCCCTGATCATTTTTTTCACCTGGTTCCTCTTCCCGATCTATGTTTCCTCGCCCTGGCCAGATCTTGTTCTAGCCTCCATCCTTCTCCTGCTTTTCCTGGTAACAACAAGGACCATGGTCTACCAGGGACGCACACCATCCGTAGCCACCCTCATCATCATAAGCGCCTTTGCCATGACCGTGAAGCTCTCAGCGCTGATGATCCTTATCCTGCCCTTGGCCGTGATACTGAATCGGGGTATGGGTCAATTTCAAGGTCGACAATGGATGCTGTTTGCTGCCTGTTTCCTAGTCATGGTCTCTCCCTTTTTTGCTCGTAATGTTTTGCTGAGTGGTTACCTGGTCTACCCTTTTGAACTGCTGGACATCTTTCAATTTGACTGGAAGGTTCCCACCGACATGGTCATCAATGAGCGCAAGTGGATCAAGTCATGGGCATTGGTAAAAAGTGCTGATGCCGACCTGTTGCTCTCGAAGCCGCTTCCAGAACAGTACAGGCTATGGTTTCAAAGCCTTTCCTTCAATCCACGCGCGCTTATTCTCAGCGGAATCACCGGACTATCAACACTCGTTGCTGTTTTTCTCTACCGCAAGAATCGAAGCCTGCTTCCCATCGTGGCGAGCCTCGTCATCATGTCTGCTTTCTGGATTCTATCTGCGCCCGATGTTCGTTTCAACTACGCTCCTCTCATATTCTCCGCAGGATTTGGGATAAGCCTGCTGTTTAACTTCAACCTCTTCTCAAGGCTGGCCGGAATTGCTCTCGCAGGCCTTTGCCTATACGTTGCCGTTCGCTCCATCCCCTATCATACTGACAAGCACCCCTACACTCTGGCAGAAGTCATCTTACAGCCCAAAGAGCTGTTCCTCGAGCGCTTTGTCTACACCACGGAACAACTCAATTCGAATGTCTCCCTTCTTGTCCCGGACCAGATCAACAAGACCAATCGATGCAACGATGAGGCTCTTCCATGTGCCCCAGACTTAAATCCTCAGCTAGTTTTGCGGGAAGATGAACTCAGCAAGGGGTTCAGAATGAACAGCCATTGAGAGAGAAGCCTCACATCCTGCACGTGGTCGCGTGGTGGCCCCAAAAAGAAAGTCCTTTCAGAGGTTTGTTTATCCGTGAGCACATCCTGGCAACCCGGAATAACTTCAACCCTACCGTGCTTCATCTTGAAATTGACAAGTCCAACGAGGCTATTCCATTTAAGATTTCGACAACGGAACAAGATGACGAAGGACTGAGGGTGATCCGGCTCAGGATCAGTACAAGCATTCGCAGGTTTGGAGTTCATGATTGGTTGGTAAAGCGCGCTTACAGCCAGGCAATCTCAAGAATTGAGCGGGAACAACCGTTCGACCTCTACCACATCCACGTTCGGACACATTTGACGAAGCTCGTGCCGGAGTTGAGCATTCTGCGTTCCAAACCCTTTCTGCTGAGCGAGCACTTTTCCTTCTATCACCGTGGTTTCTTTCTACTGGAGCCACAGGAGCAAAAAACGCAACAAGCTGCCATCGCGCGCTGGTTTCAATCCACTCAACTCCGAAGAATCATGCCCGTATCTTCTGAGCTGATGGAAGTATTGGCTAGTAAGTTTGAGGCACCTGAGGGCAAGCTAAAAATGGTGAGGAACATTGCCAGTTCAGTCTTTGCATTTGATTCAGAGATTGGCAGAAAATCCGGTAAGCTGGTCTTAGTAGCATCCTGGAACAAGCCCAAAAACCCCAGAGTCTTCATCGAGGCACTGCAACTGCTGCCCAAGGCACTCGCGCAGGGCCTTGAAGTTCATTTCATAGGTGACGGTCCTGAGCTGACTGCTGCGAAAGAGCTGATCGATTCCTCGGTCCGCGAAATCAGCTTTGAGTTTCACGGCCCTCAGTCCAAAACCTACATAGCCCGTCACTTAAAGGAAGCTCAGTTTTTAGTGCATCCGACCGATGCTGAAAATGCACCCACCGTCATCTCCGAAGCCCTGTGCTGCGGGACGCCTGTTCTGTCCATGGCGGTAAACGGAATTCCTGAAATGGTCACCGATCAAAATGGACATCTGGTTCCTCCGGGAGATGCAGCAGCTTTAGCTAAGGCTATGGAGCAGATGCTGAATCACTCGTCTTTCGACCATAGAACCATCGCAGAAGAAGCGCGGATGCTCTATTCACCGGAAGCGGTTGGAGCATCCATTGAGGCAGAGTATCACCAAATCATCGATCAACATGGATAGCGCGGATATCATCATGTTGCTCGACAATCCTCTGGCTTCGGATCAGCGGGTTGAAAAGGAAGCTCAGAGCCTGGCTTCTTCAGGTTTCGAGGTGCTTATTCTGGCGACCAATGAAAACAGCGACCTTCCTACCAATGAGAAGCGCAATGGCTATATCATTGAACGGTCGCTGGATGTGGAACTGAAACATCCGCTGCGAAAAGGCTATAAAAAGCGACTTGAGAAGGCCGTGAATCTTCTGCTCAGCAAGCATTGTCGCATCCTGCATTGCCATGATTATTTTCTGCTGCAATTGGCAGCTCAGGTAAAGGAGAAACGGCCCGAGCTGTACCTCACTTATGATGCACATGAATACCTCAAAGGCTGGCCTTACTACAAGGAGATTGAACATCCTCTCAATCGCTTCAAGGGGCGACTGGTGTGGCAACAACTGAAGCAATTGGAAGCCCGGAACATTCACCAATGTAATTTACTCATTACCCCGTCTGAAGCGCTGCGCAAAGCGATGATCATTGATCACCGCTTCCAGGGAGATAGCCTGGCCATTCGAAACATTCCTTCTAAGATGGCAGCTGGAAAGAGGCGAGACGTCAGATCAGAAGCTGGGATTGATTCGGACAAGAGCATTCTCGTGCACTCAGGCTCGGTTTACATGAGCGATGCCTTTCTCGACACTTTTGTAGCACTTCTTGAGGAGCAGAAGAACTTTGCATTGCTGTTCATCGGCAATCGCCCGAGGCATTTTGAGCTGCAAAAGGAATTCGCGCAGCATCCGCAGGTACATTTCATGGATTATGATGTGGACTATTTGATCCAGGATCTGGCACAATGCGATGCCGGCATTGCTTACACGAGGGCTCACTCCTACATCGCCCACCGTCTGGGATCTTCCAATCGGGTGATGGAGTACTCCATGGCGGGCATTCCCATCATCGCCACAGAGCAAATCACACACCGGGAACTTCAGGAAGCTTTTGGTCATGTCTTGTTGTTCAACGAGAGCGATGAAGCAACTCTCAACAGCGCCCTTAAAGAGTTTAGGAAAGAAAGGGAAACGCTGAAGGCCAATGCTCTCGCATCCAAAGACAAGCTCTCCTGGGAGCAGGAGATTTCTCCACTTGAAGCACACTATAAAGCGCTGTTACACTGAATCCATCGATGTCTGCTCAACCCAAATACAGCATCATCATCCCGGTTCATAACCGGGAAAAGTTCATCGAACGCTCTGTTCGATCCGTGCTGAACCAAAGTTTCCCGAACCTGGAAGTGCTGTGCGTCAACAACGGCAGCACAGATCAGACGTGGCCCATTTTGGAGCGGCTCGCGAAAGAAGATCAGCGCGTCCGCATTTTCGACCAAACGAACAAGGGTCGTTGCGCGGCTCGCAACCGGGGTTTGGATGAAGCTAAAGGAGAGTGGATTTGCTTCCTGGACTCAGATGACTTCTACTACTCCCATCATCTGGCATCTTTTGAAGGCCAGAGAGCCTTGAAAAAAGAAGCTTTGGCCTTCGCATCTACGCTGGTTCACAATCATTCCCTCACGGACAAAAACCAAACGAATCGCCTGAGCGATCAATGGCTCACGCTGAATCATTTCGTTCGAACCAACCCTATCTCGCTCATTCAGCTTTGCCTGCACCGATCCATCGCAGCTGAGCTTCGCTTTCACGAAGAGGATTTACCCATGGCTGAAGACTGGCTATTCGTGCGTGAATTGGCCCTGAAAACGAGCATTTGGAAGTTCGATGAAAAAACGGTGGAGGTAGGAGAGCACGATGGACGATCCATGAACACCATGGACCTGGAGCGCATCGCACGTTACAACATAAAGTCCTCAGAACTCTTTGCAAGTCGCAACGAGCTGGACAAATCCATGGAGCAAAAAATACTGAGCGAAGGCTACCTCCTGGGAGCACATATCTTCTTGAAAGCTGGAAACCGAGCTTCCGCAAAAAAGGCTCTGTCCAGGAGCCTCCGATATCCGAATAGCTGGAAGCGCTATAGCCTGACTTGGGCCATTCTCAAGTTCCTGCTCCCTTAGAAGCTTATTGAGAATCAGTCCAAATAAGGACTTCCATTTTCAGCGGCTTTCTATCAAACTTTTGGGGCATACATTTGTCCACTTACTAGACCATTTTAAATCTATGGCATCATCATCTCCTTTAGGTTCTTCCCTGGCGCGTAAGTACGCAATGGCACTCTCGGGCCTTTTCCTCATTTTCTTTTTGCTCCAGCATTTGACCATCAATTTTACATCGGTGTTCAGTCCGGAGACGTTCAACGAGTTGTCTCATTTCATGGGGACAAACTTTGTGGTTCAGGCTATTTTACAACCGGTTCTGGCATTTGGGGTGTTTTTCCACCTCGCCATGGGCATCCGGTTGGAGCTCATGAACAGGAAGGCACGTCCTGTGAAGTACGCCTACAGCAAGCCAGGTGCAAATTCCAGTTGGGTTAGTCGAAACATGATCATCACCGGTATCACCGTGCTGCTCTTTCTCGCCCTGCACTTTTATGACTTCTGGATTCCAGAACTAAAGATCAAGTATGTTGATGGTTTGATGGATGATACCACTCGCTACTATCCTGAACTGCTTCACAAGTTCGAAAACCCGGTGAGGGTTGGATTGTACGTTCTGTCATTTGTATTTCTAGCACTTCACCTGTTGCATGGTTTCCAGTCTGCGTTCCAGTCAATGGGTGCGCGCCATAAGAAATACACCCCGATCATCGAAAAGCTGGGAACGGCATATGCGGTTCTTGTGCCTTTCGGATTTATCGTGATCGCCATCTATCATTTCGTAGCTCACTAACTTCCCATTATATGTCTAAGTTAGATTCAAGAATTCCTGAAGGTCCAATCTCAGACAAGTGGACCAATCATAAGAACAACATTCGGCTGGTAAATCCAGCAAACAAGCGTCTGATCGATGTGATCGTGGTGGGAACAGGTTTGGCCGGAGGTTCAGCATCTGCAACACTCGCTGAACTGGGTTATAACGTAAAGGCCTTTTGCTACCAGGACTCTCCAAGACGGGCACACTCGATTGCTGCCCAGGGAGGTATCAATGCCGCTAAGAACTACCAGGGAGATGGTGACTCCACCTATCGCTTGTTCTACGATACTGTAAAGGGTGGTGATTATCGCTCTCGCGAAGCCAACGTATACCGACTGGCAGAGGTCTCGGCCAACATTATTGATCAATGTGTAGCGCAAGGTGTTCCTTTTGCCCGTGATTATGGAGGATTGCTGGACAACCGTTCGTTTGGTGGTGTGCAGGTTTCCCGAACGTTTTATGCAAAAGGACAGACAGGTCAGCAGCTGCTGCTGGGTTGCTACTCTGCGATGTCACGTCAGATCGGTAAGGGAAAGATCAAGATGTACAATCGCCACGAGATGCTGGATTTGGTGATCGTAGATGGAAAAGCAAGAGGCATCATTGCCAGAAACCTCATCACCGGTGAAATTGAGCGTCATTCTGCGCATGCTGTAGTGATCGCTTCCGGTGGATACGGAAACGTTTTTTTCCTGTCTACCAATGCCATGGGATCGAATGTTTCTGCAGGCTGGAAGGTTCACAAGAAGGGTGCTTTCTTCGCCAATCCATGCTTCACCCAGATCCACCCAACCTGCATTCCGCAGCACGGTGATCAGCAGTCGAAACTGACCCTGATGTCAGAGTCACTCCGAAACGATGGACGAATTTGGGTGCCTGCCAAAAAGGAAGATGCCGAAGCTATTCGGGCCGGAAAGCTCGATCCGACTCAGCTCAAGGAAGAAGACAGAGATTATTACCTCGAGAGACGTTACCCATCCTTCGGAAACCTCGTTCCAAGAGATGTTGCCTCCAGAGCTGCCAAAGAGCGATGTGACGCAGGTTTTGGTGTAGGAACCAACGAAACAGGTGAAGCGGTTTACCTCGATTTCTCCTCCGCCATCATGCGCTACGGCCAGGAAGAGGCCAACGTGAAAGGTATTCACAACGCGAGCGAAGCCCAGGTGAGAGCCTTGGGAGAAAAAGTCGTTGAGAAGAAATACGGGAACCTGTTCCAGATGTACGAGAAGATCACAGCTGATAACCCGTACAAGACTCCGATGAAGATTTACCCGGCTGTTCACTATACCATGGGAGGTGTTTGGGTCGATTACAACTTGATGACCACCATTCCTGGCTGCTACGCGATTGGAGAAGCCAATTTCTCTGATCACGGTGCGAACCGACTGGGAGCCTCGGCACTGATGCAGGGTCTTGCTGACGGGTACTTTGTACTGCCTTATACCATCGGTGATTACCTCGCAGATGACATTCGTACCGGAGCTATTTCTACCGATTCACCAGAATTTGAAGCGGCAGAGGCTTCGGTGAAAGAGCGCATCAATTTCTTCGTCAACAACAAGGGTTCTAAATCCGTGGACTACTTCCACCGCAGACTTGGAAAAGTGATGTGGAACAAGGTGGGAATGGCGAGAAACGAGCAAGGCTTGAAAGAAGCGATTCAGGAGATCAAGGCCATTAGAGAAGAGTTTTGGAAGGAAGTGACCGTGCCTGGTTCAGCAGATGGCATCAACCTCGAATTGGAAAAGGCCGGTAGAGTGGCAGACTTCCTGGAGCTGGGTGAGCTTTTTGCCCGTGATGCACTGGAAAGAAACGAATCATGTGGAGGGCATTTCCGCGAGGAATATCAAACGGAAGAAGGTGAAGCTGTTCGCGATGACGCGGGATACACCTTCGCATCCACTTGGGAATTTAAAGGAGAGCCTTCCGAGGCTGTACTTCACCGGGAAGAACTGAAGTACGAGAACATCGAATTGAAGACGCGCTCGTACAAGTAATTGATTAAGGACTTTATACATTAAGATATGTCAGCAGAAAAAGGTTTGAACCTGACGCTCAAAGTTTGGCGCCAGAAAAACAGCAAGGACAAGGGAGGCATTGAAACCTATCAGGTATCCAATATTTCGCCTGACAGCTCCTTTTTGGAAATGATTGACATCCTTAACGAGCAATTGATTGGCGAGGGCAAAGAGCCTGTAGCTTTTGATCACGATTGCCGCGAGGGCATCTGCGGAAGCTGCTCCATGTACATCAACGGTCAGGCGCATGGCCCGGGCCGTGCCATCACTACCTGCCAGCTTCACATGCGTGAATTCAAGGATGGTGAGACCATTTACATTGAGCCTTGGAGAGCGGGAGCTTTCCCGGTTATCAAAGATTTGATGGTAGACCGAAGTGCCTTTGACCGTATCATGGCTTCAGGAGGTTTTGTGAGTGTAAACACTTCTGGTAACACCCAGGATGCGAATGCCATTCCCATTGAAAAGGTGAATGCCGACATGGCCTTTGATGCAGCTACCTGCATTGGCTGTGGCGCTTGTGTTGCCTCCTGTAAGAATGCCTCAGCGATGCTGTTCGTTTCTGCCAAGGTTTCTCAGTTTTCACTCCTGCCTCAGGGACAAACGGAAGCCAAGCAGCGAGCGATCAACATGGTGAACCAGATGGACGAAGAAGGTTTCGGAAACTGTACAAACACAGGTGCGTGTGCTGTAGAATGTCCAAAAGAGATCTCCCTCGAGAACATCGCCCGCATGAACAGGGAATACCTCTCCGCCTCAGTCGCGAAGGAGTAAAAACAAAACTTCCCATACTCACCGGCCTGCAAGGAATTCATCCATTTGGGGGAATCAACCTGAGCTGGATCAACTCACCGTTTCGACCATTGATGAATCGGGGGTTACAATTTTGGCTGGCATCTTCCGTTCAGCGCTACTCCATTGTAATTCACAATGGAATCAACGGTCCCATAAAACTGTTGAAACAATAATCTAAAAGACAACTTGCGAGTTGCCCGGCATTCTACTTTTACGGGCTGTTTGAAAGTCAAAGTACATGCCCGAATACCCTCATTCCATCAGCTCCAAACTTCCTAAGGTTACCAGCACCATTTTCAGTGTCATGTCGCAGCTGGCGCAGGAAGAGCAGGCGATCAACCTTTCTCAGGGTTACCCGGACTTCCCAATGGATGCGAGGCTGATTGGACTGGTAAATCAATACATGCTTCAGGGCCTCAATCAATATCCTCCTATGGCAGGTATTCCCAAGCTGAGGGAAGTGATTGCTGCAAAAACGGAGAAGCTGTATGGAGCAAGCTATGATCCTGACAAGGAAATAAACATCACTGCGGGTGGAGCTCAAGCCATTTTCACGGCCATTCTGGCTACCATTCACGAAGGTGATGAGGTGATCATTTTCACCCCCGCCTATGATTCGTATGCTCCGGCTGTTGAGCTGGCGGGTGGTAAGCCGGTGTATGTTCAACTCAAAGCTTCTAACTACGCCATTGATTGGCCGCAGGTGAAGAAGCTGATCACGCGACATACGCGCATGCTGATCATCAATACTCCTCACAATCCTTCAGGAGCGATCATCACTGAGAAGGACATTGAGGAACTGATCAAGCTCACGAACAACAACGACATCATGATCCTCAGCGATGAGGTGTATGAACACATGGTGTTCGACAGCCAGAAGCACCTCAGCCTTTCAGCGTATCCTGAATTGGCAGAGCGCTCGATCATCGTGTCGTCTTTTGGAAAGACCTTTCACTGTACCGGGTGGAAAATGGGATACGTGTTGGCTCCGGCCAACCTGATGACCGAATTCAGGAAGGTGCATCAATACAACGTTTTCACCGTCAATGCTCCGATGCAATATGCCTTTGCCGATTACCTTGCGGATGAGGAAAACTACATGCACGTTGCGGAGCACTACCAGCACAAGCGCAACCTGTTCCTTTCGGCAGTGAAGGCGTCTCGCTTTAAAAGCAAGCCGAGCAAGGGCACATACTTTCAGCTGCTGGACTACAGCCAAATCAGCGAAGAAGAAGACACCGAGTTCGCCATTCGATTGACCAAAGAGTTTAAGGTCGCCTCCATCCCCGTTTCGGTCTTCTATCACAACCCGGTTCAAAACAGTGTGCTTCGCTTTTGCTTCGCCAAAGAAGAGGAGACCCTGTTGAGGGCTGGAGACATCCTTTGCAAGATATGAGTGCCCAGGCTGAAACATTGAAGCTTGCAATGGTTCAGTCCAGGCTCTTCTGGGAACAGAAGGCACAAAACCTCAACATGTTTGAGGAGCGCATTCAGCCGTTGAAAGACGCGGTGGATGTGATTGTACTTCCTGAAATGTTCAGCACCGGTTTTTCCATGAATGCCAAAGCACTGGCCGACACCGAAGATGGCATTGCGGTGGAATGGATGAAGGACAATGCCCAACGCCTTAATGCTGTCATCACTGGAAGCCTGATCATCAAAGACGGAGAGCACTATTTCAACAGACTCTTTTGGGTTCGCCCCGATGGAAGTCACGAAACCTACAACAAGAAGCATCTGTTCTCCTTTGCCAATGAAGAGGAACACTACAGCCCTGGTACAGAACGCATCATTGTGGAACACAAGGGCTGGAGAATCTGCCCGTTGATCTGCTATGACTTGAGGTTCCCTGTTTGGTCCAGGAATAATCTACCGGGTGAACAAGCAGTTGATTTTGCGTACGACTTGCTCATCTATGTCGCGAACTGGCCACAGGCAAGGCGCAAGCCTTGGATGAACTTACTGGAGGCCAGAGCCCATGAAAATCAAGCCTATGTGATCGGTGTAAACCGAGTAGGAGAAGACGGAAACGGAATTCCTCACAGTGGCGACAGCCTGTGCTTCAGTCCGAAAGGAGAACTCATCACTGGGTGCAAAGCAGGTGAAGAGGAAACGAAGATTGCCGAACTGTCCTATGCTGACATGC
This sequence comes from Flavobacteriales bacterium UBA6057, assembly GCA_002428995.1. Lineage (GTDB taxonomy): Bacteria > Bacteroidota > Bacteroidia > Flavobacteriales_G > Salibacteraceae > UBA6057. The sequence goes on from DIYJ01000020.1 coordinate 445,829, forward strand.
AGCAATTCAGGTCGAAATTCACAGCCTGGAAAGACAAGGATAACTACCGCTTACTTTAGAATCTGCGAGGGCCAAAACCTCCGCGTCTGCGCCCTCGGGCATCAATCTGGTAGGAAAGGCTAACTCCGTAGAAAAACCAGCCATCCATCGTATCCGGATTGCCGCGCGTGATGTTTGGAGTGGCGTTATCTTCCTGAAGGTTCTCAGGATAGGCCAACACACGAAGCGTTTCTGGTCTGTCTGAGAATGCGAGATCTGCTTTCTTGATGTAGTTTCCTCCACCGATGTCATCGAGGTAGTCAGTTCGGGCATGGGTGAAATAACCAAAGAAATCAAGCGTAGCGCGTCTTCTGTAGCGACCTCTGCCTCTGGTTTTACCTCCGATATCGATGCTAATCTCTCCTCCAATCTTGTAGTTGAAAGCCCACAAGCTATAGGGTTCGGGATAAGCTGTACCATCGACTGAGCTGGTCAGATGCTGCCCCTCAGTGCCCATTTCCTGAAGCTCGATCCAGGCTCCGTTGAGTTTGGTTCGTGGATTGTAGCGGAAATATCCAACCCCGAAGAGGAGCTTTGGCGCCCAAATCCACTGGCCATAGTTCTTCTTGTGACGATTGTGAAACAGGAGATTCAACTTACCGATCAAGCTGAAATCATGAACTACGGTGATGAAGTCAAATCCTCTGTTCGTACCTCTTTCAGGACTCACCAGCGAGTCGGCACCGTTCAATCGGCCAGCCATATAGCTGAATTGCAGACCAAACAGCCTGCGATACTGCACATAGGTCTGAACTCCAGCAGCCGGATTCAGATAATCCGGAGAAGGAACTGAACTCTTGCTCAGCTCTCCTATGTAGTTCATAGCACCAAATTGGGGGCCGATGTACCATTGCAGTTCTTTCCCGATAAACTGAGCCTGCAGGCCAGTAATACCGAGTAGAACGGCAATAAGAAGTCCGATCAAGTGTTTCATAGCTTCTTTCTAGGGTAGGCGAAAATAACATAATTCAGCCTTCGCGTGACGCGCTCCATCGCTCGGGCTGGTCAGTTTGTCTTCTGGAAGAGGTATTGCCACTCAATCTCCTCTTCCCAGTTGCTGCGCACCTCAATGAGTTCTTCGTAGTAGATCACTTTCTCTGGTTGCAGCTTGCTCTTGTAGTTTCCAGTGTCCCATGCACCGTTGCCATTCGTATCAAAGATCGCACGGATCTGATACTTACCGGGCTTGAGGTAATCGTAGCGAATGCTTGCCTTCGTTCTTACCACTCGTTCATCCTTCAATTTCTCGCCCAGATAAAGCTGCCATACTAAGCCTTCACTGTAGCCTTGAAAATCAAGATTGAAGGTCATCTGACCATAGTCTTCTCTGGACGTAACAGTATAGCTGTATTTGAGAGTATCATTGGTCTTGCCGTACTTACCGTAGATCGTGGAATCCGGAATCAGCAGCTGATAAGTGCTCTCCTGCTGCCACGGAAAATCAAGCGTGATGGTCTTAAAGTCAGTCGTCACAAGTCCGGTAATATCCAAAGTATCAGAGTCAAGTCTCAGAATCCAGTGCTCTGGCATGAGGTCGGCCACGGGCTCGGAAGCTTTGATTGTCAATGGTTTAAAGAAATCCTGACGCCCCTGACCTGATACAGCCAATCCCAGACCCTTCGCCTTTTTCTTGAACTTCCCCTTAGAAGAACTACGCTTTCTGATGTTTAGTGTATCGATGAATCCCTGGTCAGTTTCCAACCTCAGGTAGAGCGAATCCGCCACCATTACAGAATCAAACCAAAAAGCAACGGAATCTTTGTTCTGCCCCCATTCCTTCACCCAGCTACTGATGTCATTGCCCGTCAGGTCTGTTAGGGTTAATTCCTCCACTGGCATGTTCATTTTGAGAATGAGCACCTTGTTTTCGGACAGGAGGTATTCATCGACATACTGTGTGGAATCCACTTCCTGGAACAGAAGCATGGAAGGACCGACAAACTCACCACTATCCAGCGGATTGATCAAGCCTGGTTCTACAGCACTCACCAGTTGGTCTTCAAAGGCGATAAGCTCCTCTGGCTTATCATAGGTATACCCCTGACCTTCAGACTGTAGTGCAAAGATCTTGTAATCACCAGGCCGCAAGTATTTGAGGTGATAAATGCCTTGCTTGTTAGTCTTGGCAAAATAGCGCGGAAGCTCGGTGAGAGGCAGGGAATCGATGTTTTGATCATACAGCATCACCCACACACCTTCTGCTGGATTCAGATCCAGGGCGTTTTTCACCACGCCTTTCAACTCCATAGAGTCGAGGTATGGTCCGGTAGAAAACACAAAAATGTTGCTGTCCAGAGGATTGGACTCATGCAGATCGACAATACCTTCTCCAAACTGAAACATGTAGGTAGTATTGTCATCGAGTGTATCTGTCCACTCTACCGTCACCTTTTTACCTCGCAGGGTAAAAACCACCGGCTCTTCCAGCGGTGGAGAAACAATGAGTTTACTGGACGCATCTCTCAACTGAACGAATTCATCAAATTCAAGTTCAATCGAAGATCCCTCGAAGTTGGTAGACTCATTGAGGGGACTTGATTCCAGAATCTTAGGCGGCTCCTCGTCTGCCAAACCACCGGTTGGTGCTACTTGCTGAGCACATCCTGAAAGCAACAGAAGGCTTACCAGGAGGATGAGCTCAAAAGAGTTTCTGGCTAAGCCAGTTCGCAATTTGTTCGAGGTATTGTTGATCGGTCGTGTCAAAGGCATTGAGCTGATTACTGTCAACGTCCAGAATGGCGCGAACTTCCGAGTTTTTATCTTTCAAAGGCACCACAATTTCTGAACGGCTGGCCGAATTGCAAGAAATGTGCCCCGGAAACTGATCCACATCTGGAACGATGATGGATTGACCTTCCTTCCAGGCTGTTCCACACACTCCCCGGCCATAAGCGATGCGCATGCAGGCAACAGGACCTTGAAAAGCTCCAAGCACCAACTCGTTCTCTATAACCCGATAGAAGCCGGTCCAGAAAAAACCGAACCCGTGATGGAGGGCAGCGGCAGTGCTGGCAAGCAAAGCCTGCTCATCCGTTTCGTCTCCTACAAGACTTTGAATCTGAGGCAGGAGCTGCTCATACTGCTCTGCTTTTGTTACCCCGCTGTCGATGGTGATGTTTTCTGCCACAATACCGCAAAGATAAGATGTACTATGCCGTGCTAATACGGTGCGGGAGAAGCAAGGGCCGCAATGGAAACCTTTGCCCCGGGCACACTGAGAATAGCGCCTGCACAAGCCTCCAGCGTAGAACCTGTGGTCACCACATCATCCACCAGCAAGACGTGTTGATGCTGGAAGCACTCGGGAGTTTCAACCCTGAAAAGTTCGCGGACGTTCAACCAGCGGTCATACACTCCCTTTCGAGTCTGACTTTCATTGTATTTAAGCCTCCTCACAGCTTGATGCACGACTGGCTTTTGCATCACTTCTGCCAGCCCTTCGACAATGGAATCGCATTGATTGTAGCCCCGCTTTTTCAGCTTTGAATGATGCAGAGGTACGGGTGCGATCACGTCAACATTCGATAGATCAGAATCGGACAAACACTCGCCAAAGCGATTTCCAAGGATGTACCCTACCTCCTCGGCTCCGTTGTATTTCAACTCGTGCATCAACTTCTGCACTTTATTTCCCTTTTTGAAAAACGCCATAGAACTGGCTCGTTCTATCTTAATCTTTCCCCAAAACAGCTTTTCGACAGGGTTGTCCATCCGCTTCCAGTATTTGGTCAGGGGCAGGTCGTTCATGCATGCTGTGCATATTACTTCATCCTCGGAATCGAGCGCAACATTACAACCCGGGCAACTGAGCGGAAAAATGAGGTGACTGAAATCCTCGAGATAGTGGGAAAAGGAGAACATATCGGAACGAACAGACGCAATATAAATCTATTCGCCAAAAAACTAACGCACTTCTATGCGTCCACAGATTCTCCGCTGTCTGTCTCGCCTTCATATTCCGTTTCTACCACGGAAGCGTTGTAGCCCTGTTCGCGCAGGTATTTGGAGTAAATGGTGGAATAACCATGCGTCACATAGATATTCTCAGCACCAGTGGCTTTGATGGCAGTATTCAGTTCACTCCAGTCGGCATGATCAGAGAGCACAAAACCGCGATCCACGTTTCTTCTCCTTCTTGGTCCCCTGAGCATCATCCATCCGCTGGCCATAGCCGTCTGGAAGGGCTTGAAGCGGTTCATCCATGAAGTGCCTAAAGCGGAAGGTGTAGCAATGACCAGGGAACCCTTTACCTCTTCTTTCGAGGTCTCTTTCTCCACCAAAGTAGTCGGCAACACCTCAAGGCCGGCTGATCGGAGAACCACGTTGGTATTTTCGACTGCACCGTGCGTGAAGATGCGCCCAATGCTATGGTCTACGTTGTTGATTACGCGCTGCGCCTTACCCAAAGCGTAGGCCACCAAAACGGAAGTCACGCCTTTTTCAGCATTACTTCGCCACCAGTCATTGATTTCTTTGATGACCTCCTCCTGCGGCTTCCACTTATAAACGGGTAATCCGAAGGTGCTCTCAGTGATAAAGTGATGGCAGGCAACTGGCTCAAATTCTTCGCTAAAACCGTCCGGTGCAACCTTATAATCACCAGACGCCACCCAAACTTCACCGCGATGTTCCATTCTCACTTGGGCAGAACCAATGATGTGCCCGGCCGGATGCAGAGAGACCCTGACTCCATTGATGTTTTGTGATTCGCCAAATTCCATTCCCTGAACCTGAATATCTTCTCCCAGTCGATGCCTCATCACCGGTATGGAGTGGTGATGCGTGAGGTAGCGTTTCATTCCCCACCGCGCATGATCGCTGTGAGCGTGCGTAATCACAGCCCGATCCACCGGTTTCCATGGATCCACGTAGAAGTCGCCCGGAACGCAATAAATACCTCTGTCTGTAAACTTGAGCATCAGGAGTAGCGCTTTAAAACATGGCGCACCTGAGAAACATACGAAGTCCCGAAAAGATTGACATGTACCAACAATGGATACAAATTGGCTACTTCGGCCCTATCTTCCCAATGCCCGGGGAGTGGATAAATCTCTTGGTATGCCTCGTACATCCGCTCGTCAAAACCTCCAAAAAGTCTTGTCATTCCCAAGTCCATGAATCGATGTCCGTAGTAAACTGCCGGGTCGAAAATCGATGGTTGCTGATCGGCAGCACAAAAGGCATTTCCACTCCAGAGGTCTCCGTGAAGCAAGGCAGGCGGTTCTTCTGGGAAGTAGTCATCCAAACGATTCATTAACTGATCCACGAGCTGTCGGTCCTGCGAGGACAAATAGCCGCGTTTCATTGCCAATTCCACGAGCGGTGAAATGCGCTGAGCCTGAAAAAAATGATTCCACTGAGAGGTTTGTCTGTTGTGCTGAGTCAATGAACCGATGTAGTTGTCATGATCCAATCCAAACGATGCATCGGTAACCTGATGCATCTGCGCCAATAAGCGGCCCATCCGCTCCCAGAAGACTGCTGTTGCTGGCTCTCTGATCACATGCTCCATCAAAAAGACAATGTCTTGGCCTCCTGTATAAATATGCATCGGCTCGGGAATCAAAAAATCCGAGTGTTTCCTGAGCAAAGCCAACCCAAGGCGCTCTGTTTCAAACATACCCGGAAACCGCAGCGCACTGTTTATCTTGGCAAATAGCCTGCCTTCAGAAGTTTGCACATCCCAGCAATCATTTATGCTACCACCTGAAACCGCTTGAATTCCAAGAAGATTTGCCTTCGGCCAAAATTCAGAGACAGCCTCTTGAAGAATTTGCGTCATTAAGCAAAACTGTTATTCCTTTGTTACTGATCAAAACAACCTTCTCATGAAAATACTTGCTCTCGCAATCTCAATGATAGGACTGATGTCAATACCTGCAACGCAATCGATCCACACACTTTCAGCTAATGACATCAATGGTCAGGAAGTGAATCTGTCAGACTATCAGGGCAAAGTGCTGCTCGTGGTGAATACGGCCAGCGAGTGTGGTTTCACACCTCAGTATGAGCAATTGCAAATGCTCTATCAGCGCTATGAAAGTCTCGGCTTCGAAATTCTCGGATTCCCCAGCAACCAGTTTGGAGGACAAGAGCCCGGCACCAACCAGGAGATCGCACAGTTTTGCTCTGCCAACTATGGAGTAACCTTCCCTATGTTCTCTAAGATTGACGTGAAAGGAGCCAATCAGCATCCTGTCTACGCCTTTCTCACGCAGAAATCTCAAAATGGCGTGATGGACAGCGATGTAAGCTGGAACTTCCAGAAATACCTCATCGACCGCGATGGAAAACTGGTTGAGGTCTTCGCTTCTAATGTAGATCCCTACAGCGAAGAGTTCATCGAGAAATTGAACAGACTTCTGCTCGATCAATAAGTCGCTTCGCGAATTCAGTTATATTTGCAGCCCTGTTCTCAGGAAATGGGGATGTAGCTCAGCTGCCCGCCCGGATGAAAGGATTCATCCGTTCGGACGGGGCTAGAGCCTTCCCGATTTGATGATGTTATTTGTTTGATGTTTGTGTATTTGCTCAAGAGCAAGGTTGATGGCTCCCAATACGTTGGAATGACCAGCAATCTTGAACAAAGGCTAGCAGAACACAATCGAGGATCAGTGAAGTCCACCAAGGCAAAAATTCCGTGGCAGGTACTTTACTATGAAGAAGCTGAGAATCGAATTCTGGCGCGTGTGAGGGAAAAACACCTGAAAAGCGCGGCCGGGAGACGGTTCAGAAAGAAACTTTTGGGGATGTAGCTCAGCTGGCTAGAGCGCTTGACTGGCAGTCAAGAGGTCGTGGGTTCGACTCCCATCTTCTCCACCTACGCTCACCGAAGCCGCGCAGAATGCGTGGCGTAGGTGAGCTTCGCATTTTGTAACACTTCATTTCCTCCAGAATCAAGCCATACACCGGGCTTCGCTGAGCTTCGGTGGAGGAACTCCACCTTTTGGGAACCTTTCTATCGAGCATCTTTGTCTACATGACCTAGACCGTCTACATCCTAAAATGCTGCGACAACTCTCACTATGTTGGTTGCACAAGCAACCTGGATGATCGACTGATTCGACATGGTAGCGGTGAGGTGCGCTATACTTCTACCCGACTACCGGTCACCCTTTCCACGCACATCGTTTTTCAGGACAAATACAAGGCCTACGCATTCGAAAAATACCTCAAATCGGGTTCCGGGCGAGCTTTCATGTACAAACGATTAGTCGATCAAGACCGATAATTGGTGTCAAATCCTTTGTCAAGAGCTCGCCCCCTCCCTCAACAGTTCTAGTACGAAGGACAATTGCCGCCTGTACCATCTAACACACTCCCCGCACTCGCGGGGTTTTGTGTTTATAGGCTCCTGATTTTTGGGGACTTATTTTACGAAGAAGCAACATCAAGGGCCTGAAGCTTCTTGAGATGTTTAAATATAACACCATTGGCATGCCAAAAAAGGTCATTCGCTAATTTGCCGTGTTCTCTCTGGGTAGGATGTTATTTCTTGGCTCTTTTATTGACCATGATCCGATTCCGAACCTTTCTGATCTTACTCCTATTACAAGTTGTCATCCTTTGGCAGTGTAAGCACGATCCATTTGAATTGGAAGAACAGATTCAACCCACAGACACTACAGATACTGCTACGGACACTACAGACACCGTTATCCCGCAAGACACCACAACCACGGATAGCATCGAAATTCCGGGTCCGCCTGCTGGCACCAAGTTCATCCCCTCATCCCCACAGCGCCCGGGCAACGCAAGTGATGGTCGTGATTACCTCGTAACAGGCGATTATGTGAGCAGTGGTATTCCCTATAACATCTTCACGCTGGTCAATGGAACCGATCCATCAAACCAGCTGAACAGGTCAGGTGATAACAGCAATATCTCCTACAGCTTCACTGCTGTTGACGCACCAAACGGAGTTCGCGTAGTGGCAGCAAACTGCTTGCAGTGCCACGCACAGGAGCTCAATGGAGAATTAATCATGGGGTTAGGGAACAGTCTTGCAGATTTTACCACTGATCAGAGCAGCGGTATTTCGTTGCTGGATCTTGCTGTGACCAGCACCTATGGCAATCCTTCGCCTGAATGGACAGCCTATCAGCCCTTTCGACAAGCCGTGACTGCTACTGGCCCGTACATCGTTTCGGAAAAGATCGGAGCAAATCCGGCAGATAAACTAGCCACTGTTTTGGCTGCTTACCGCGATGGGGAAAGCCTTGAATGGCAGCAACAAACCAATTGGCCACTGGAGACTTCAGTCATACCGTCCGATGTGCCTGCATGGTGGTTACTGAAGAAGAAGAACGCGATGTTTGCCACCGCATCTGGCAAGGGGGATTTTGCACGCATCATGATGGCTTCCGGACTCCTCACATTGGAAGACAAAACCCAGGCGGAATCCATTGACAGCCATTTTGACGATGTACTTGCCTACCTGCTTTCGTTGACGGCCCCTGCCTACTCTGGCAACATCAATACGACAATGGCAGGAAGAGGCGAAAAAGTGTTTAAAGCCAATTGCGCATCGTGTCATGGTTATGAAGAATACTATCCAAACCTGCTGGTAGACCTCGATGTTGTGGGTACAGACCCGGCATTGGCTGAAGTACAACAGTCTAACGCGCAGTTTACCAATTGGTACAACAACAGTTGGTTTGCCAGCGCACCCAATGCTGCTCTGATGGATCCCGAATATGGATACCTCGCCCCACCGCTGGACGGAGTATGGGCCACTGCACCGTACCTGCACAACGCTTCCGTACCCAACCTGGAAACGCTGCTCAACAGCAGCGCAAGACCCACTTACTGGACACGAAGCGGTTCAAGCAGCGATTACGACATGGAAGCTGTAGGGTGGAGCTACACCGAATCCACTTCCCCAGGTGGCAAATGGACCTTTGACACCACCCTGCCAGGCTATGGCAATCAAGGGCACACTTTTGGGGATGCATTATCAGATGAAGAGCGAACAGCGCTGATTGAATACTTAAAGACACTTTAGTGACCGTTGGGCCCAGCAAACCATAACAATGAGGGACCTTGTTAAAAGGCATTGATTGCATCGAGCTTATTCCAGACTTCTATTCCCAGTCACTCCTCCCACTGACATCCTTCTTCAGGACAAACACAAGCTTGAGAAATGCCCCAAATCCGGCTCAGATGAGCTTTCATGTACAAACGACTGGTTGATTGAAGTTAAAGCTCGTGGATGTCAGGACTTCTTTCGCTTCTGCATCCAAAGAATACAATGAGCTACCAAGCAGTAAATCAAGCCAACTGCGCTGTACCAGAACAGGGTTGAAGAAATGGCCCCGGACTCAAAGTAGGCGCTGAGGGATTCGTACTTCGAAAGGGAGAGCAGCGTGGTTAAAATCCGAAGGAATATGATGACAAGACTAGCCCCGATAACGACTGCCATGCCGTAGGCGAGATTTTGATACCAGGGAAGCAAGCGTTGAGCGCTGAGCTGAATCCTGACCAGCGCAAAATAGACGGCCACAGCCAGTACTATCAACGAAACAAAGGCCAGCAAAGACGTTGTATCCGTTGGCAATCCACTGAAATCCATCCATTGGTAGTAGGCCAGATTCAGGGTTCCGGTAAGGGTAGCGATCGCGAGGATGATTTTGATCGGTCTGGTCATAGGGAAGCGTTCGTGGATTGTAGACTGGAATCGCTGTAGGGAAGTTGACTTATGGCAAAATAAAGAACCCGGAAACACAAGTTCCCGGGGCTCCTCATCGCCTATTCCTCTACTCAAGGCGAACCATTTGTCTTGGCCTAATTGTGATGTATTCAGTTCTTCAGAAGTACCCGATGATCAATGGTGTGGCCTTGGTTTGTGAGGCGGAGGTGGTAGACTCCGGACGCGGTGGTGGGTAGTGTGATTTCGTTTTTACCTACGCTCGGCTTGGTCTGAAACACGGGCTTGCCCAATGGGTCATACAACGTCATTTCCAGAGTTTCGACCTCAGCGCCCGCATTGAGCTCGACTACAAAATTCTGCCCCACGATAGGGTTCGGGTATACCGAAAAACCAATATCCTCGGCTTGTACGGAAGTGATACCGATCGGCCAATCAATCGGATCTACCGGATCTCCAGAGCCACCATCTCCTCCTCCGGTGCCGGGTTGTTGCCAGCGCAGGATGATACCATCCTGACCAAGTGCATAGGTCCGGCCATCCTGAACCAAAACCCTGGCGAGGTTCCTGTCGGTTCCGGAATTCTCAGCGGCCCATGAAGCACCATCATCGGTCGTTTTCAATAGCAAACCACCTGCGCCAACCGCATAGCCGTCCTGCCCATTTTCGAGGTAGATGTCAAACAGGGCATCGCCTCCCGTGTTGTGCACCTCCGTCCAGTTAACACCTCCATCGGTGCTCTTTTGAATCGAACCAACCGCTGTGATCAAATAACCGGTTGTCACATCCAGCCAAGCCATGCCTCCCAGGTTTTCATCGTTCTCATGGATCAAAATCCAGGTTGCACCTCCATCTGAACTGTAAGACAAATCCTTGCCCAACACGCTTCCTGAAAAGTAGACGGAACTGAGGCTGTACATCTCCTGATCAAACACAGAAACCTGATCATAAGTGGTGAAAGAGGCTGTATTCTGCGAACGTACATTCCAGGTGTCGCCACCGTCCTCTGTGCTGTAGAAAATGGGGTTGAAGAATTGCATGTCACCATACCCAGAGGCATAACCCTGCTGAGCATTCACGAATTGCACTTCGGTGATCCCACCATGCTGGAAGTCGTCAAAATGATTTTGCCAGGTCAGCCCGCGGTCGGTAGAGCGCATGATGAAACCACCTCCACCAACGCCAAAGCCACCCATGTAACCCGTGCCATCTTCGTTGAAGTCGATGGTCTTGAAGAAACGACCGTCCAGGTATTCTTCGGCCCAGGTTTCACCATCATCGGTAGAGGTAAGAATTACTGATTTGAAGATGTTGGCCACTCCATCAGACTTGTATCCGACTGCGATGAGTGTGTCTCCAAAAGCATGCAGATCGAGCAAGTCATACTCTGGTAGATCTGGTGCGTGAACCTGAGCCCATTCATAAGGCTGAGCGAAAAGTACTGCATGTGAAAGCGTTAGAATAGTTGCGAATAGAATTGTTGTTTTCATCGTGATAGTGGTGTTATTGTTTGCAATGCACAAGTGTGAACTCTGCCCTGACCGACCAACTCATTGTCGAGCCGATGCGATGGACAAATCACGATGAAGCAGACCCCCGGGGAGCGGGTTCAGATGTCTGGAAAGGGGGTTGAAAAAGGGGTTGAAAAGACTTAACCCTTTGAATACTTGAGGATTAATTCCTGCCGATTAGAGACCTCTAATTTGCGATAGATGCGGTTGATGTGACTTTTGAGGGTACTTTTTTCAATGAAAAGGGATTCTTGAATCTCCTTATTGGTCATTCCCTGAAGGATGGAGTTCATGACTTCTACCTCGCGCTCACTCAAGCCACCGTTGCTCATCCTGGCTGATTGAAACTCTGACCGAAGAAATCGATAGAGCCCAACAGCGATTGCTGCTGCCAGCACCGCCTGAATGGTCAAGCCAATCGAAATAGACATTTCACCGGTCACCAACTGCTGCTCAACAATCCAGGACGGGAGATCGATGAGCGCCACCACGAGAATGGCGAAGCCCAAAACCTTGAAGACATGCTTAGAGGAGATCGTGCGTAGCATCTCCTCAAGGACGCAAGTTGAGAGAAGTGGTTCCCAGAAGAAGCATGAAACAGCCACTGATATTGACAAATGTGTTGCCGGAACCCAAGCGATGATACGCTCAGAGAAAAAACAACCACGCTCGCAGAGAAAGCACTTATTCTTTCATCGTTAGCAAGGCGCAGAAATTTACTTTCAAGAATGCGGAAGCCGAAAAGCATTTAGAGTAGGCGTTTTAATCCCTTTATGAAAATGAAAAAGAGAGCATTTGATTTTGCCACCATTGGGTTATTAAGTCTCGGTGTCCTTTTTATGGTATCATGTTCGAAAGAGCCTGTGGAGCCGACACCCGGTTCTCCTCAGAATGTTGAACCAGAATACCTGGTAGCGCCAGTGGCCACCTTTGACCTTTCACTGAGCCTGGCAGAGAAAACAGCCATCATCGTGCCGCTGATGAACGACCTCGATGATGACACCGATATTCTAATGACCCCTAATCTGAGCACAGGAGACGTCATTGTCACCCATGTTCCGAGACCCGGTTGGAGTTTATCCATTCAGTGTGCGGCAAGCATAGCCGATGACTGTCACCACATCGCAGATGTTCTTCTGAACATCGGCTGCTCTGTATCCGGCCATATGGGGCCTGACGGTTCTGTGTATTACGATGCAACTAATTGTCCACAGTGATTTTGCTCGGCAGGTAAGCTGCGGATAAACTCGACTACTTCACGTAACGGAAAAGCCGGCTCTGATTCACAGAGTCGGCTTTTTTAATCATCCATTTATGAAACTGCAACGATCTATCCGTAGAATAAAGGGTGATGAACAAATCCTCACCTTCGGCCCCTGAGTTCAGGTCTTTGTCTGACTTCACCCAGCCCTTGATGCACGTATCGCGACCGATGATAATATCAACCATGTAAACCGGACTTCCCAAACTGGGATCTGTGGTATAGAACATGAAAATATCATCTCTCGGGGGTAGGGTCTTTTTGTGGCAACCGGTTTACTCATCAAACAACAAAAACACGATGCCATGAAAAACCAATTTCAGCCCGCTGCCCCCATGCCATTGCAAGTCGCAGCATCAAACATGATTCAACAATGCTCCAATCGCTGGGAGAGGGCCAATGCCACTCAAAAACTCAGCATTCGAGTCGCACTATACTTCTTGATCGCTTTCACCCTTGCCGCGCCTTTGGCGGGGTGAGTTGGAGATCAAAGTTCAAGGATCAAGGATCAAGGATCAAAGGTCAGTTCAAAGTCAAAACCGTCTCAGGCTTTGATCCTTGATCTTACCTACTCAGCGCTGACGAGGGAATAACTGTTCAGCGTGTTTCACTCCAGTGAAATCTCTTTTAAGGTCTCCCAGCAACCATTACATCAAGACAAACAGCGCAACAGTAAAAGAAAAGCCAGTGCCTAAGCACTGGCTTCTCATCCATTTAAAGGATCGGGACACTTATTGTTTGATCAACTTCAGAACATGAGATTGGCCATCCACAGTTTCTACATTCATGATGTAAAAACCACTGGGATAATCGGACATATCTACTCTGGTGACATCTTCTGAAACAACCTTACTGTCCATGAATTTCCCTACCATCGACAGTATGGTATACCTGCGAATAGAAGATCCTGGATTGGAGACTGTTACCATCGTGGTTACCGGATTTGGAAATACACTAAACGCCTCTTCTGTAGGATGCTCCCCAGGTTTTGCTAAGGATTTTTTCTGTTGAGCGCAACCCGATACAATGTCGAAGGTGCCGGAGGTTTGAACCTGCGCATCGAAATCAAACCCTGGAAGTAGCGTGATACTCTTAAAGGCATTGAAGTCGTTGGCCATAAAGAAAATATCACCATTGTCTGTGGTCGTATTGTCGATCACCAAATGATTTTGCCCCATTGTATGTAAGCTCTTCGATACAGAACAAACCAAGCTATTGGTGATCGTGAACAACCTGAACGTTACCGTGCCAGACTTACACTTGTTAAGCACACCGTTGACATGCAATTTGAAGGTAACGTTCCCCGAAAACAACATGGCATTGCTCTGTTGAGCACCGCCACCAGCCGTGGCAGAAACCAATACCACATTCGTTGGACTTGCGACACTTGCGTTTTTCAAGGGATTGCTTCCAGAAACCTCCAGCTCAAGGAAGTAAAGGCCATGCGCAATGCTCGGAATATGCAAATCCCATGCGGGTGATGCAGTCTGAGGGTTATTTGCTAAACCGAAGGAGGATCCGGCTACAGGATTGGTCGATATAACGCATTGAGCACTCAAAAACAACCCATGAGCGACAAACAAAGCGACTAATACAAGCAATCTCATTGCACCTTGGATTTTAGATCTTCAATCTCCTTTTGCTGCTGGATCACGTAGAGAGTGAGCTCCTCGATTTTCTGCAAAAGCAAGGCATCTGACTTGGCTACATCCAATCCCTTCAGCACCATTTCTTTGGCAGAAGGCACGTCAGGAAGGTGATGGTTTTCTTCGATGAAGGCTTCCACTTCACTGAGACTCGCTAGTTCATAATCCTCATCAAATACAAAATCCGACCAATTGCTGGTGGACTTAATACCCACCTTCACCCGTTCAGTGAGTATGCCTTCATCCACAAAAAGCCGGTAGCCGGATCTCCAATCTGAATATGGATCTAAATCACCAATGAATACATGGCCACCATCGGAGAACACCTGGAACTTGACTTGATTATTATAATTCATGATCTGAAAGGATTTACCTCCAGTCAAGTCCTTAAATGCCAGACATGCCGCAATGCCGGTGCCGTTCTGACGTATATCCCAGGCGCGTTCTATGCCAAGATGGAGTATGCTTGAACCGGTTGTGGTGACTCCTGACAATGTGAGTTTTCCGTTCACGTGCAAACGCGATTCAGGCATTTGGGTACCGATTCCAACATTACCATCTACATCTCGAATGCGCATATGCTCGACACCATTAGTGTGGAACTCGATCCCTGTTTCGTTCAGAGGATTGATGGCTTCAATCACCAACCCTTGATCGTTGATGTAGTACTTACCAAACATGGGGTTTCCGAAAGAACGGAGTACTTGTAACTGATCATTGGCATTGTTGACCACTTGCAAAACCTGGCCCTGGGATTTCAGCGCACTGCCTAAAAACAGCATTACGAAAAGGGTTACTGACAGAGTGCAGCGGCATTTCTTCTTTTTGAGAATATTCATAGTGATTTGGATTATTAGTTGACCAAACGTTCGGATAAGCGCGCTTGAATTCAACACATAATCCTCCAACACCACTTCTGAAACCCAAAAGGCTTTATTACAGTTCCTAAACAACTGTATCCGCGCACTTGGATCACTTCTGACAAGATTTAGCTCACCCGGGCGGGTTGAGTGGAAGATCAAAGTTCACGGATCAAGGATCAAAGGTCAGTTCAAAGTCAAAACCGTCTTAGGCTTTGATCCTTCCTCCTTGATCTTACGCACTTAATCCTGTATCACAAACAGATTCTCACACACCAAGGGACTCATTGTCAACTGGCGATCATTGAGCTGGACGATGTGGGTTTGATCAAAATCGTAGATCTCAAGCACTTTCAGCTTGTCGTTCAGCTTGATCTGCTGCGCATCGAGGTATTGCAAAAAGGCCTTGGAACTGTCCTTAACACTGGAAATCTGGCCGGTTTCTCCGGGCTTCAAATCCAATAATGGCACCTGCACTCTGCGGTGGATGTTTCCATCGCGATCGGGGATTGGATCACCGTGAGGATCGAACTTTGGATAACCCAGAAACTCTTCGAGACGATTGACCAGCTTATCCGAGGGAATGTGTTCCAGCTCTTCCGCTATGTCGTGCACTTCGTCCCACCGAAACCCGAGCGTGTCCATTAAAAACACCTCCCAGAGACGGTGCTTCCGAATGATGTGAATGGCCATTTTCTGGCCTTTCTCCGTCAACTCTGTGCCTTGGTACTTCTTATAGCTCACCAACTCCTGCGCAGCAAGCTTCTTCAACATATCAGAAACCGTTGCGGCTCTCGTGCCAATGGCTTCCGCAATGGCATTGGTGCTCACTCCTCCCTCAGTCGCCCGACTAAGGTGAAAGATAGCTTTGATGTAGTTCTCTACGGTAAATGAAGGCATGCGTAGTGATTGACGGCAAAGCTAGACGTTCGGGGGGAAGATCATAGGATGTGGGGAGAATCAGATGATTAGGTGATGGCATCGGGAAAGGGGCAATATTGGCCTGTTTCTATTGATGGATATCAGATCGAAGAGGAATGGCATGCCGACATTTCCCGGAGAACACTTAAGCCTTGAGGTAGTTTCGTTCTCCTGAGGAGACACGTGAACGTGCTGTCTCGAAGGATGACCAAACAGGTTGAACTCTGAATCAGCTGTCGCGCTTCGAGACGCCTCGATTCCGAGGCTCCTCAGCATGACAGCAGCAGATCTTCATGGAGACGAAGGACCGAATCGAGGGAAACCTTTAGGCTGTTGGCTCCGCCAGGTTTCTTCGCTTCCAGAGCTTGGTGAGATAGCCTTGTTTGGGGGCAAAGAGCAGTACCAGCGCAAACAGCAATCCGGCCACGGCTACCATGGCTCCAGCAATGGAACCATCAATGGCCACCGCTAGGTAGTAACCGGCAATGCTGATGATGATGGAAATCACCACGGTGTACAATAGCATACGCTTCATTTGCTCCGTAAGAAGGTAAGCCGTGGCTGCCGGAGCTACGAGCAAGGCTACAACGAGGATCGCTCCCACCGATTCAAAAGCAGCCACTGTAGTCATAGAAACTGCCCCCATGAGCAGGTAATTCCAGAGTGACACCGATACACCAATGGTAGCTGCGAAGGAAGCATCGAAGGTGGTGAGGTAGAGGTGTTTGTATCCAATCAGCAGGAAAACAACATTGATGATCAAGACAGCTGCTGATACATACAGCGCTCTTGGACCAAGTACCTGACCACCGTCCGTGATCCACAAATCGAGCGGAACGTAAGCGATCTCACCATACAGCACACAGTCCTGATCAATGTCTATCTGACCGGCAAACACCGAGATGAGAATCACGCCAAGGGCAAACATCCAGGTGAAGGTGACGCCAATGGCAGCATCGGTTTGAAGCCGGGCCCGCTTGTGAAAAAACTCGATGATGAAAGTGGTGAAAATGCCCAGTAGCGCAGCTCCGGCAATCATCTCCATGGAGTCACGTGAACCCGTAAGCAGGAATGCGATCACAATACCGGGTAGTACCGCATGTGAAATGGCATCGCCAAGCATCGCCATCTTTCGCAAAATGAGGAAGGAACCCAGCAATCCACACGAGATGGAAAACATGCTAGCCGTCAATATGATGTACACTGCCTCCATCTACGAGTAGGGAATTTCTTTTTGGTGAGGGTCCCGTTCAGGATACTTCAGAATCTTTTCAAGTTCCGCCTCCAGCTCTGGTGTAATCACATGTTCAATCGTTTCTGCATCCTCGTGCACGTGATCGGGAGCAATACGCAGGTATTCTGAAAGGTAAATCTCCCACAGGCGATGCAGCTTCACCATGCGCTTGCCCTTGTCGTAACCCGATCGGGTGAACTTCCAGTACTTGCCTTCCTTCTCCACATATCCCTGCCGCCTCAACCGGCTGAGACTTGATTGAAGTTTGCCTTTAGGGAAGTAGCGCTCTTTCACAATCTCTTCCAGCGTGCGGCCTTTGTTCTCCACGTCCTCCTTTTCACGGATGTGGTACAGTTCCTTCAGCAGGTTTTCGTCCATGATCGTGTGTTGCAGGTTGCGCTGCTGAAGGCTGCGCGACAGAATGCCACGCTTCGGAGCGATAAAGAAGGAAACCAGTGCAATCGCAGAAATGATCAACACAATCCACGGACCTGTGGGCATGGCGGGTGCTACATAGCTTACGTATGCTCCGGACAGTCCTGAAAAAGCACCCATAGCCGCAGCGATCAAGGTCATGGAAAACACGCGATTGGTCCAGAAGCGCGCAGCAGCAGCTGGTGTAATGAGCATGGCTGCCATCAACACGACACCTACGGCTTGAATCCCCGTCACCACGGCCATCACCGTCAAAGAAGTGAGCAGCAGATTCACCGCAAAAACGGGTACACCAATGGCTTTGGCATAGTCCTGATCAAAAGCGATAAGCTTGAGCTCTTTGAAAAAGAGAGCGACCAGCAAAATGAGGACGGCTGAGACCGAACCAAAAACAATCAAGTCCTGCTCGACCAAAGCCGCAGCCTTGCCAAAAAGGAAGTTCTCCAAACCGGTTTGGGCCGCATTTCCGGTGTGCTGAATATTGGTCAGCATTAAAATGCCGATGCCAAAGAACACCGAAAGAATCAATGCAATAGCTGTGTCCTCTTTGAGCTTCGTATGCTCGGTGATGAAATCAATGATCACCAACGAGAGCCAGCCGGTGGCAAAGGCTCCGATGATGAGCGCCAATGGATTTTTATTCCCAGCGAGAATGAACGCGAGGCAAATCCCGGGCAGTACGGAATGCGCCACGGCATCACCTACCAAGGCCTTCTTTTTCAAGAATGTGAAGGTTCCAACCACTGCGGAAGACGAAGTGAGTAATACGGAACCCAAAGCCACATACACTACGCTCGGATTGGTGAAAGAGAAGAATTCGAGGAGCGATTCCATCAGTACTTCTCGCGGCTTGGAATTTCACGTTTTCGAACCAACTCGCCTACCTCGGCCAGCACGGTGAGCTTTCCACCATAGGTTTCCTGCAACAACTCGTTGGTGAAGACTTCTTT
Source organism: Flavobacteriales bacterium UBA6057 (assembly GCA_002428995.1). Classification (GTDB taxonomy): domain Bacteria; phylum Bacteroidota; class Bacteroidia; order Flavobacteriales_G; family Salibacteraceae; genus UBA6057. Next base: position 464,332 of record DIYJ01000020.1, read on the forward strand.
GATGGGGCCACTGGCTACAAGACGCATGTTAAGCAAGACGATCCAGTCAAAAAACTCGGCAGCAGATTGCAGGTCGTGATGCACCACAATCACCGTTTTATTCTGTTTGGTGAGCTCCCGCAGAATGGAAAGAATTGCAGACTCCGTGGCTGCATCCACTCCGGCAAAGGGCTCATCCATGAAATAGAGATCCGCATCCTGCGCCAGCGCTCTGGCAAGAAACACACGCTGTTGTTGACCACCGGAAAGCTGGGAAATCTGGCGTTTGACAAAGGCTTCCATGCCCACCTTGCGCAGGCAGTTCATGGCCACTTCCCGGTCTGCTTTTCGAGGTCGTTTGAAGAGCCCCAGCTTCCCGTAACGTCCCATGAGGACGACATCCATAACCGTGGTTGGAAAATCCCAATCTACCGACTCCCGCTGTGGGACGTAGCTCACCCGATCACGTACTTCGTCCAAAGGCTGATCGAAGAGCCGAACGTAGCCGGAAGCCAGCGGCAACAGATCCATGGCAGATTTAATAAGAGTGGACTTTCCTGCTCCATTGGGGCCAATGACTCCGACCAACGCGCCCTTGGGAAGCGTCATGTCGATGTTCCACAACACAGGCTTCTTCTCGTAGGAAACAGTCAGATCGTGGAACTCTACTACCGGGTCTTTGGCTTCTAGCTTCATTTCAGTGCATTCACAATGGTGGTTACATTGGCCTTGACCATGCCGTCATAAGTACCTTCCGGAGTTCCGGGATTGCCCATCGCATCGGAAAAAAGGGCCCCACCGATTTTTACGTCATGCCCTTTCTGCTTGCAGCTCTCCACAATGGATTTCACGTTCTTCTCCGAAACGGAGGTTTCCACAAAAATGGCTTTGATGTTGCGGGCCACGATGAAGTCCACCAGCTCCACCCGATCGCGAAGGCCAAACTCGGAAATCGTGGAGAGCCCTTGCAGTCCACGCACTTTGATGTCATAGGCGCGACCGAAATAGCTGAACGCATCATGTGCGGTGATCAGAATACGCTGGCTGTCTGGAATAGAGGACATTTCAGTCTTCGCCCAATCGTGTAAGTCCATCCACCTCGATTGCAGCTTTGCCGCGTTGGCTTCGAAGTAAGCCGCGTTTTGGGGAGCTTTTTCGTTCAATGCCTTCAACACCACCGGGATGGCTCCAGACCAGAGTTCCACATCAAACCAGATGTGTGGATCGTAGTTTCCCTGGAAGGCTGAATCCTCCACCAGTTGCTCGGGTGTTACAGCAGATGACACAGCAACTACAGGTTGGATGCGCCCAATCTTTTCGAGCACTTCGCCCATCTTTCCTTCGAGATGGAGGCCATTGTAGAAAATAATGTCTGCAGCTTGCAAACGCTTCAAATCACCTTGCGTGGCCTTGTATAAGTGAGGGTCAACTCCCGGCCCCATCAGGGCAACAACCTCCACCGAGTCTCCTCCAATGTTCTGAACCAAGTCAGCTATCATTCCTGTGGTCGCCACCATATTCAACTTCCCCTGAGCCGTCTCCTCAGAGCTTGTTCCACCTCCATCGCAAGACACTAGACCTAAAAGAGCAACAGCGGCAACAACGATCCATCGTTTCATCATCATAATGTTAAGAGACCGTAAAATTAACCTTCAGCAGAATCTCAGGAATTGGAACCGGCATGCTCGCATAGATGTTCAGCTCATCAGTTCATTCGGAGCTTGATGCCCATGAAGCCTGTACGCGGACGCGTTGGCCCATAGATGTAACCTGCATCACGATCGGCACCGATGTCGAAGTCGGATTGATAACTATTGAAGATATTCTGAACACCGGCATACACCTCCAACCCAAAGTTTTTGCGCAATCGGAAATCATAACCAATCTTGGTATTCTGTTCAAAGAAGGTAGGTGACTCCTTAATGACGGTGTATTCGTTCTCTACATCAATGATATGAGGAACACTCATCGGCCCCGTGATCACGCCTGACCAGGAAATGCTCAGTGGCTCAACCGGAGTCAATACCAAGGTGAAGAAACCGTAAGCCCGTGGTGTCCGCAAAATGTCTTCGGTAACGGTCGCTTCCAGTGGGCTGGTTTCATCTTCCGGCTCCCAGATGGTTTCAGGAGTGGAATAGCGCGCCATTTGATACGTTCCTCCCACTTGCAGTAACAGCAAGCTGCTGTAAGCCATGTTAGCCTCCAGGTTGATTCCACGCACCATGGCGCCCTCTCCATTTCGTTTTTCAATGACCGCTACGCCCGAAGGAAGCTCTTCCTGATCGGACAGGATAAAAGGATTCTGAAGCTCCGTGTAGAAGCCTTCCAACACAATGTTGCTTTGGGTCTTACCAATGGTCTTGGTGTAATTCAAAGAAGCGGTAAAGCTGTTAGAACGCTCTGTTTCCAAGTCTGGATCGAGGCGAATGAAGCGAGCGGCACCACCTACTGTTTCGATGTGCAGATCTTCATCAAAGGCTTGAGGCCCACGGTAGCCTTGCGCGAAGGAAACTCTTGCTTTCAGATCATCGCGGATGTCATACTTGGCGGTGATTCGGGGAACCAACACATTGAGTTGTCGGTCATTGTCAAAAGTCTCGGAAGCGAGATCATAGCGACCATTGATATGCACATGATCATAGCGACCGCCAAAGAGTAAGCCTAGCTTTTCGAACGGATCCCATTCCAATTGAGCGTAGGTGCCTAGCGTCCCCACCTGCTGATCGATCACCCGATCGTAGCCGGGCATTTCATCGATGACATCGTTGTAGGTGTACTCAGAGCCTGTCAACAGGATCAGGTTTTCGCTGATCTCAAACGAATACTGCAGGCCACCAATGGCTGCCACATCCTTTGACTTTCCATAGGCATTGATGGCGATGATGTCATCTGCCGTGAGTGTGTCGTTGGGACCTAATACACGGCCTCCTCCACCGTAGTAGCTGTCGCGATCGGTAAACTGACCGGAAACATAGGCGGAGAGCTTGTGGCGGTAATTCTTTGAGTAGTGTTCGAAGGAAAGCCCGGTTCCGAGTATGCTATGATCAAGCTGCTCGGTCACATCGGTTTGGTGCGGAGCGAGGTCAAACTTGTTTCCGCCTCTTCGGAATTCCTGGATGCTGTGCCCGTTGATCTTGATTTTATTGCGCTCGTTCAGGTTCAGAAAAGCATCAAAGCCAAAGGTGTTGTTCTGTAGCATGGTCACTTCTGAGAAGCCATCTCCGTTGGCATCCCAATGGTCGCGCTCGCGGTTGAATCCATACAGGCTGATGCCCTTTTCCAGATCCTTGCTAACAATCGAACCGCTGAAGGAAAGCACTCGATCCGGAGCCTCCATATTGGTAAACGATTGGTTGTAGCCGATCTCAAAGCTGTTCTCAATCGGGTCTTTGGTGATGATGTTCACCGTTCCGGCAATGGCGCTGCCACCATACATGACAGAACCTCCACCCTTCACCACTTCAATGCGGTCGATCATGTTAGGCGGGATCATGTCCAATCCATAAACACCCGCCAATGCTGAGAAAATGGGTCGGCTGTTGATCAGAATCTGAGAGTAGGCTCCCTCCATGCCGTTCATGCGTAGCTGGGTAAAGCCACAGTTTTGACAATTGGTTTCCACGCGCAATCCCGGAGAGAAGTTCAAGCCTTCAGCCACGCTCAAAGACTGGGTGGATTCAAACGTTCGGCTGTCGATCTTATTGACAATGACGGGAGCATCATACACCGGCACTTCGCTTCGGGTTCCAGTCACTACAAACTGCTCAAGGTTGAGCATGTCTCTTTCTACGGAAGGATTAAGTTCAGTCGTTTGCCCTGCTTTCACTTCAACGGCCTGCTTAAATGTGACATAACCGATTTGTCGAACCTGTAATTCGTAGTCTCCGGCTGGAACATCACCGATCAAAAAGCTACCATCTTCAGAAGTACTCGCCCCAAAAGAAGTACCTGAAAGCACCACTGTAGCAAAGCTCAGTACCTCCTGATTTGCCATCACTTTACCGCGCACAGAGCCGGTTTGAGCAAAGCCGCCCACCAGCAATAGCACACAGAAAATGGACAATCCAAAAGTTTTCACTCGTCTTTCAGTTAATCTTTCTGTTGCCAAAGATAGAATTTAGACTAATCTAAATTTATTTCTTGGTAAATATTTTCACCCTGACTTTAAGATCTTTAGAAAGAGAATGGAGAAGCATTCGACATTCCTTCACCGAACGATGACCCGCAATGGCCATCAGCGACTATTCATTTCGCTGATAGCTAATAGCCAGTAGCTTTTCAATCACCGTAGCTCAAGCGAAGATGATGACAGCCCTCCTTTTAAGGGTATCAGGTAATTATGCAGACCGTCCACACATAAAAACCACAAGACATGCATCACTCGAAAACGGCACTTGTCTTTAGGTTCAGAAAATGGAAGGAACAAACCACCATATGCAAGCTGTGAAAGGCGAACAGGCAAAGACTTCTGAAGCTTTGCTCCTGGAGCGATGCAAGCGCCAAAGCGAATCGGCTCAAATGGAGGTTTACGATCGCTATTGCAAGGCCATGTACAATACAGCACTCTACATTCTGGGTGATGTATTTGAGGCGGAAGACGTGATGCAGGAAGCCTTCATCACGGCCTTCGATCGGCTGGATGAATTGAAAGATGCCACGCTCTTTCGGGCCTGGCTGAAGCGCCTGACCGTGAATAAGGCGGTGAACGCGCTGAAGAAACGAAAGACCTACAGCGACTTCGTTCAAACCATCGAAAACGAATGGGAAGAAGAGCAACCGAGCGCTGTTGAAGCCACCAACTTTCAAGTGGCGCAGATCAAAAGCGCCATTGAATCCCTGCCGGATGGTTACCGCACCATTGTATCGCTTTACCTGCTCGAGGGCTACGACCATGAAGAAATTGCAGAAATCCTGGGCATTAGCAGTGCCACTTCCCGATCACAGTTCAATCGGGGAAAGAACAAGCTGAAAACACTCTTAAACGCACACGCATGAACGAGTTAGAAGATTTCATTCGAAAGGAGCAGGATGCGCTGGCCTCCGCTACTCCACAGCCGGGGCACGAAGCACGTTTCCGGAAGAAGCTGAAAAAGTCGACTTCCAAGCCGCTCAACACGGGGCTTTGGTGGGCTGCTGCCGCGATCGCAGGGCTTGTTTTCCTCTTGCAGCCATCGCCAAAAACTGAGGTGACCGCAGCCGATGAAACCACTACTGCTCCGTTGGAACAGATCGCTCCCGAAGTGGCAGACGTGGAAGCTTACTATAGCCAGCAGATTGAACGCTCCTACAGTGAAATACAGGAGTCGGGCTCCGACCTCAAAATGGATTTGCTGGACCAGCACCTGGGCGAACTGGAAAGAGACTACGAAATGCTAAAAGCTGAACTCTACCGCACCAATGGTGAACAGCGGGTGATCGAACGCATGATTGAAAACTACATCACACGCCTGCAAATCCTGCAAAAACACGGAGAGACATTGAACCAATACAACAACACAAAACCAGAACATCATGAAGACGCTTAGTACACTTCTCTTATGCACTGTGCTTGCCCTCTCAGCCAACGCACACTTCTTTAAAAAGCCCTACACCAAAGAATGGAATCACAGCTTTGAGGTAGAATCGGATGTCACCCTTGAGGTGGACAATAAGTACGGAGCTGTTCACATCAATACGTGGGATCAGAACGAAATCAAGGTGGACGTTACAGTTCAGGTTGACAAGGCGTCAGAAGACAAAGCGATGAAGCTGTTGGAGCAGATCTCCATCAACCACAAGCAATCCAAAGGGCGGGTCATTCTGGAGACGGAATTCAAGGACATGGGCAAGATCAAAAATTCAGACCTGAGAATCGATTACACGATCTCCATGCCGAAAAGCGGCTCACTGGACATGGAGAACCAGTTTGGCGGAGTGTTCATCGCCTCCATTGATGGTAATGTGAAACTTAGGCTGGACTATGGAAGTCTGGACGCGGAAAGGCTCAACAGCAATAAAAACGAGATCACATTATCCTTCAGCACCGGACAGTTCGACTTTTTGGGAGGTGGTGTCATCCAGGTCCGTCACGGTGCAGCTTCCATCGAAGAATCCAAAGAACTAGACCTCATGACGGCACACTCATCCATCAGCATCGACAATATCACGATGCTGAATGCCAGTTCGGCCTACGACCAATACGCCATTGATAACGCGGAAACGCTGCACCTGGATGGCAAGTTCACATCGTTTGAAGTGGATGACCTGGAATTTCTGATAAAGGCCAACCTTGAATATGGAGCGATGAACATCGACCATGTTGCCAAAGAATTCAAGGATGTGGAAGTAAAATCAAAAGCAGGAGGAAGTATAAATGTCGACATCGAAGACGGTGCTTCTTATGTCTTCCATGCCATTGCTGAAATCGGGGCGATCTCTCTGCCCAAGGGCGCGATGATCGATAACAAAGTGGAGAAAATGCTCTACAAGGATATTGTGGGACACGTTGGTAAAAGCCCGGGTGAGCAAAAAGTGACCATCGAAACGAGCCAGGGAAGCATCAATATCGAATGAAAAATGCTGTTTAGTTAGGTAGAAACGGCCGCGTGA
>DIYJ01000006.1 GCA_002428995.1 Flavobacteriales bacterium UBA6057
GCTCGGGCATTGGCCACCGAGCTGGCCTACCTCAAAGCCCGGCCGGGAGAGTCGATTGATCGCTACGAGCGCGAAGCTTTGCGCGAGGTCATCGAGCATTGCATCTATGGCGTGGACCTCAATCCCGATGCAGCGGAACTCTGCCGCCTTGTGCTGTGGATTGAAGCCCACGAAGCTGGCAAGCCGATTACCTACCTGGATCATAAGGTCCGCTGCGGTAATAGCCTGGTGGGCTGGTTGGGGGAGATGAAGTTCCCGGTCATTCCGGATGGTGCCTTTGATCCGATTCCCGGAGATGACAAGGCCATCGCACGTACGTGGAAGCTCCGCAATGCAGGATCGAAGCACAAAGCCATGGCGATTCCCTTTGAGGAAAACCGCTCACAACTTTGGCGTGCACAAGTAGATGGTTTCAAAACAGTGGATCGCAGCAAGGTCGGTTCACTGGAGGACTATTGGCGCAAACGGACGGTACACCAGCACTGGACACAAAACGAATGGACGGCTCATCAACGCACGCTCTACAACCTCTGGACCTATGCCTTTTTTCAGCCGTATGACGAAAGTCAGCGCCCGGTGGTGATCAATGAGGTGTTGGAAGCCTTCCAGCAGGGGAAGTTGAATACCGATTCCATGCTCCTGAAAGAAGTGGAAGCCGAGGCCAAAGCCGCACGCTTTTTTCACTGGCCCTTGGAGTTCCCAAATGTCTTTGAAAAAGGTGGCTTTGATGTGTTGCTGGGGAATCCGCCCTGGTCGCGGATAAAGCTTCAGGAAAAGAAGTTTTTTGCGGGGCGAAACCCCGAAATCGCCAATGCTACTAATGCTGCCGAACGCAAGCGCTTGATTTTGGCGCTTCCTTCAGAGGATGCGCACTTTCAAGCTTATCACCGTGCCAAGCGACACGCCTTTGGAACCAGTCGGTTTTTGCGGAAGAGCAAGCAGTTTAAGCTCACGAATGCTGGGGATATCAATACCTATTCGGTGTTTTCAGAACGCGTGCTTGGACTGATCCAATCGCATGGACGCGCTGGTACCATCGTTCCAACCGGAATTGCCACAGATCATACCAACCGAAACTTTTTCGCGCACCTCATTAAGAAGAACCGCTTAGCGAGCTTGTATGATTTTGAAAACCGAAATCGCCTTTTCCCAGAAGTAGATACAAGGTTTAAGTGTTCATTGATTTCCATTGTTGGGAGTGAGGTAGGAGACAGGTTAAAGGCTCAATTTGCTTTCTATTTAAGGCAGGTCAGTGATTTGAATGATCCTATGAGGGTCTTTGAATTGACCAATGAAGACTTTCAAAACATCAATCCAAATACGAGGAATTGTCCGATCATCAGAACAAGGGTTGATGCTGAGCTAATTAAGCAGTTACACAGCAAGTTTCCACTTATTGAGACGGCAAATGATTCTCCTTGGAAGGTGAAGTTTTCTAGTCAATTCCATATGTCGAATGATTCAGAGCACTTTCAATACCGCATTGATTTTTATGGAGTAGAGAAACAACGACTTCGACTGTACGAAGCGAAAATGTTCTGGCACTACAATCATCGATTGAACTCTTTCAAAAGCATTGAGTCCAGAGATGAAGGTGTCCGCCAATTTTCAGAGTCAGAGTTGATGAATCCAGTGTGTTTGTCTAAAAGCTTTTATCATGTTGATTCTATCGTAGTTCAGAAGCGAAAAGAGCTTCTAAAAATGGGAGAAGGAGTGCGATGGATGCTTGGATTCAGAGGAACTGCTAGCCCAACGAATGAAAGGACTTTTGTAAACACCGTTTTACCGGATGCTGCATTTGGACACACCTGTTTACTCATCCAGGTTAAAAAAAGCAGTAAGAAGTCTGGAGCATTTGCTGCTAACCTCGCTTCACTCGTTTTCGACTTTTTGTGTCGACAGAAAGTAGGAGGGAGTTCGGTTGGGATTTTCGTTGTGAAGCAGTTGCCCATTATTCCACCCGAAAATTTTGGCGAAGAGGACATGCAATTCATCATCCCCCGCGTCCTTGAACTCACCTACAGCGCCTGGGACCTGAAATACTTCGCAGATGATGTCTGGAAGGATGCGGATTCAAAGCTTCGTGAGCTGATTACAGCGCGTTGGAACTACAACAAACAACTCATCTCCATTCCGACCGAGCTGGAAGCCTCTTTTGAGAAACCCGATTGGGTGGATACCCAGGAAGATGAATTCCCATTTCCACCTTTTCGCTGGGACAGCGACCATCGCCACCGCGTGCAATGTGAGCTGGATGCCTATTTCGCCATGAAATATGGCCTCAACGAGGAGGAACTCAAATACATCCTCGACCCGAAGCTGAGCACGCTGGCCGGAGAAACAGAAGAAGAACGGGAAGCCTTTCCCGGAGAAACCTTCCGGGTGCTGAAGGAAAAGGAGATCAGGCAATACAAGGAATACCGCACGGCCCGCCTGGTGCTGGAAGCCTGGAAGAATGAGCCTTGGAGGCGGCCTGAGATGATAGCCGATCAAGCAGTGGCTGATCCAAACAAGGCACGAAGGAATTACACGAAAATCCGCACGATGGCGCCCGTGATGGCGCGCATCATCCAGCGTAACGAACATCCCCGCTATAGGCGCTTGCTGGGCCGCACCAAAATGGAAAAGGTGCTACACATGATTGAGGCGAAAACCGAGCTGGACTTTGGTCGCTTGCCGGAAAAGCATCACTACGGCCCGGCCGACTTGGTGGCCCTGGATGGTGCCATCAAGGTGGCAGAAGGGCAGGAGGCCTTTATGCAACGCATGCATAATCCGCGCGATGCCGAGGCGGGTTTCTTTTATCAGAAAGGTGAGGGATTTGATGCCATGGTAAAAAGCTACGAATCAGAGGTGGGCGCGCATCAATCCACCGTGGATCACATCATCGACCTCTTTGCTCCGCTGGACCGCAGGCAGTGCGAGCTCATTACCACGGTTTACGCGACCTGGAACAACCTCATCATCAATGGGGAAAATGTGGAGAATGACACCCTGATTTTCACCAAATCCCGGGAGTGGAGCGCAGCCAAGGAAGCGAACTTTTGTGAGGAAGATTTCATTGAACCACTCAACTGGCTTCGGGTCCACGGACTGGTGCCAAAGGGAGTGGGGAAGGAGGTTTTATAGGCTTTCTGAATGGTTATTCTGAAAATGACCATTCAGAAAGTTTTTAGAGCAGTACAGAGAGAATTATTGCCATTGACTAGGCATGAATTTATCATCAAAACAGCCAAATGCAAAAACTAAAAATGAGCGATATCTATACGAACTCTATCGTCAGTTACCTAATTCGAGAACGGTATTCCGATTTTGAATCAATCATTGAAACTGGAGACCAGGCGGCATCCATTGACTTTGTAGAACTCCAAATCGAAGGGGCTGTGGAAGCCCGCTTTTACTACCGGCAATCCCATGGAAACCCACCTGATTGGTTACGAAAGTTTTTTGGGAATAACCTTGAAGATGAGGTTCAGCAGCAGATTTATGTGTCGAATGCACAGGCCATTGTCCTCCTCAAGGTTCCTGTAAGCAATGGCACGCGGTTCTTCGCTATTTCCTTCGGAACTGGCCGTTTCCTGATAAAGCCAGAGGCCATTGAACGCAATTTTGGTTTGCGAACGGTTTTGAATCTTACAGAAGCCAACCAGATCCGGCACTTGGATAAAAAAGTGATTTCCAGCAACCCGAAGCAGACCCGCGAGCAGATCGCCATACCAGGCCAAACGGCTGAATTCGGAGTGGATATCGACAGAGATATTTTGAAAGGAATCACGGGTACTTCGACTAATCCTCGTTTTGGAAAAAGCATTACTGGAACCGATGCGTATAAGGCATCAGTTCAACACGACATCTCCTCAATCGCCCCATGGTTCTCAGACTTGTTTGAACAGTACCAGAGCGAACACTACAAGGAAGCCTTTAGTTGGGTGGATCTGGTGGCAGAGGTAAAGGATGATCGAATGATCGCGCAGCTAGATAATCATCTGCTTGGTATTGTCAATAGTCGTAGCCATGAGGAGGTACACATGGCAGTACCTGAAATCATTGATTGGGAAAAGGTACAAGGGTGCAAATACAGCACACGCAAGCGTGATGAATTTGCTCCCGGAGAGATCAATCTGACAGATTTTCTATCAGCCGCTAAGCCAGTGGATGAGGATATCGATCTTGATTTTCTAAAGACAAAGCGCATTACTGCGCAGGACAGCGATGGCAACGTCATGCATAACTGGCCGGCCTATCGTTGTCTAGTAACCGAACTGACTCTTGATGACCACCTCTATCTTTTAAGCGATGCCACATGGTTTCAGGTGGATCGGGATTTTAAAAGCGCTGTAGATGCATTCTTCGATGATGAAATGATGGCCAGTTCAGTTTCGTACGTGAATTATACGGGACAGCATGAAGATGAATTCAATTCGGAACTGAGCAAAAAGCTTGATGCCGCTTGCATGGATAAGAAAAATGTTCGTCATGGAGGTGGCCACAGTACCATCGAGGTCTGTGATGTGCTGACCCCGGACAAGCAACTCATTCACGTAAAGAAGTATGCGGGTTCTGCACCCTTGAGTCATTTGTTTAGCCAGGGATTGGTTTCTTCACAACTGCTACTTGGTGACCAGAATTTTCGCAGGGCTGCTTATGACAAAATTCCAGATGGCAAAAAGCGACTACTCAGCGTTCCCCGCTATAAGTCGGCCGATTGGACTGTGATTTTTGCTGTACTTGGGCGCAATGTCCGTGAGCTGCCATTCTTCAGTAAAGTAACCCTCCGACTAGTTGCTAAAGACCTCACCGCTCGAGGCTACAGCGTTCAGCTGGACTTTATTCCTAAAACATAACTCAAATTCAATATGGCAAAATCAGTACCCGTAAAACCACATCGTAGGTCGAAACCCTCAGAACCGGCAAAAACACCCTATCCGAAACCAGGGCCGAAAACGATGCCGGTGAAACCACATAAGCGCAACCCTCCAAAATAAAACTGTCTGATGCGCACCAACATCTGGCATCAAATGATCGCGGCCCGCTACAAGGCGATCTACCTGAGCTACTTCAACAGCTATGTGCGATCCATGGATCGTTGGCTGGAAGGATTGCTGGTGGTCGCTTCTTCCGGAGCAGTCGCAGGTTGGCTCGTGTGGACACACCTTCCATGGCTCTGGGCAGCCATCATTGGACTGTCTCAACTGGTCAAGGTTGTAAAACCTTACCTGCCTTACCTGAAGGAGAAGGACCAACTGGCGGCCTCTTATGTGTTTTATGAGAAACAGCACCATGCGTATGAACGCCTGTGGTTTTCCCTTGAGAATGGAAGGGCAGAGGAATCGGCTGTGTTTGAAGAGGTGCAGTCACTTAAAGACCATGGCCTGGAAGAGATCGAACGCACCGCCCATGTCAAAGTACCGGAATGGGATTTTCTCGTTCAAAAGACGGAAGCCGACTGGCAGGAATACCTGCGCACCAACCATCAAACGGAACGACACCATGAGTGATAAGAAACCGGCACCCCCCAAACCGACTCATCAACCAACCCCGCGAAGAATCACGGAAACGCCACACAGGCGCAGTGTGCCCGGGCCGAGAAATCCACCGCCTCCGCCTGCTAAGAAAAGTGGTTAGAATAACAAATCAATGAGGCTAACTAATTGAATTTGCTAGAATCCCAAAGTTATGGTGTTAAGCGCTTTTGTTTCTCACGCTAATGTGGCATAGGTTAGTTTATATGAAGCTTCTTTTGCCACTAAAGCAAGTAATGTTTGTGTTGGGTGGCATAATAAGTTTCTAGGGTGTTTAGTCAGATGAAGTCATACTTTCCACTATAGTTTGTTTCGTTGCCGCAGGATTGGAAACCGATCAAACCACCTTCTCTATCCGTGATTGATTGGATTAGTCAACAATCCAAAAAATGGAATTTCATTCGATTTTTTGGACAGACGAAAATGCTAATGTGTTGATAACCAGACTTAATTGCGTCTGGCCTTTAGATTGATTTGGTGCATGGAACCTTAAACGCGCCAACATGATCAAAACACTCTTAGTCACCTCCGCCACCCTTGCCTCTATTTTCTTCAGCACCTCGGCAAGCACCCATGAAAAAGCTGCAATCACAACCACCAACGTTTTCTGCGTGCTGACAGAGCAAGGGGGGAACAGGCTCGGTATCTCAATGAGGATCTATGAGGGGAATGAGCTTTGTCAAACGATCCGTCCCAATGAAAATGGCGAGGTAGAGTTTGTTCTGTCTTCCGAGGGATGGCACACGATTGAAGTCTATTCCAGAGGTTACTTCAAAAAAAGGGTCCAAATCAATACGACCGGCATTCATGGCAGTAAGTACATCTTTCATGATTTGTACATGGCTATAGAGCTTGTGCCGGATTATTCATCTGGTGAGAGTTTTAATGATGAACTTGATTTTCCTTTCGGAGTATTCGAGTATGACATAGACAGAGACCGGTTTGTGTACAGTAAAAGGTATGCCCGAGACATGAGAAAACTCGAAGTAGAGGAGATGATCAAATTCACGACCGTGCAACGCGAGTCTCCTGTATTCTGACCGAACTCTTGAAAGTGAGTAGAGGCGAACAATTGAATCACTGTCGTAAGTACTCTTCTGTTGAATACTTGACTCTCTTCAATCAAACGCAGTTTGATTGAAGCTCACATAAAAATCCCCGCTGCTGTTGCAATGAGGATTGTTTATCCCAGTGGTGGGAACGAATCTAAAACGGAACTCCGAAGCCTAAGGTTTTGGTTTTTTGGGAAGGATTAAACTCCGCTTTGCCGCTTTCTTCCTGATTTGGGGCAACTCAAAATAGCGCGTAAAACAAAGCGAGGCACCATTCAGTGCCTCACTTTGCTTTTTTTGAGCCTTAAAAGACTAGCAATGTATGATCCCGGTTTATTTTACGACTAGCTTTTTAAGCCTAATATCTTCATTCACAGAAGCTTTAAGAACGTAAATACCATCTGGAAGCGTTGATACATTCACCGTTCCAATATCGTGTGAAAACGCTTGTTGAATCACTACTCGACCTGACAAGTCAGTTATTTCAACTAAAACCTGTTTCGATTCTATGAACAAATCGCCAAAACTTATATTGACTTCGGCATTCGATGGGTTAGGGTAGACGTACAACTCGCTTGGGGTAGGTTCATCTGTAGTAGTTTCATCTAAGCTCAATCTTGCTGGAGGTCTTCCTCCGCCACCACTGCCATTGCTTGGTGCAGACCAGCCAATATTGAATGTCTTGTTACTTGAACCGCATTGATTGTAGGCCGTGACCCTACCATAAATACTCCAGGAAATGGAATGGTCACCATAAGCTGTGTAAGCGATGTTAGTGGTTGAATAAGCAGGAGTAAGAGAGCCATTACCCGAAATCTTCTGCCAAGTCATATTTGTGATTTTCTGCTCCTCAAGGAAGCTGGTTCCGCCACCATTTATATTGACTCGGACTGAGTTGGTTGTGGGTCTGTCTGTTGTCAAGTTTAAAGTAGGTAGTCCTAACCAAAGGTTGTGCGTAACACTTTTATGCATTACTGTGGCTCTCACATAAGCTGAACTTCCCATTGATGTTGGAGAAACCGTGATACTCGTGTTTGAACTACTTATAACTTGAAGATTCCAGGAGGTAGTCCAATTTACTGCAACACCTGAACTTGCCAAACCATCGAGGTTAAAAGTGATGGTTTCATTCGTGGAGCAAACTATGTCCGTTCCTCCAGAGATGGATATATCTCCAATTAATGCTTCTTCTACTGCTGCAAGTGCATTTACTCGACCATGACCAAAGTCATTGTCAAATCCATTAGGTCCCATGTCTATTGCTGTTTGGTTAAGAATATTCCTTACCTCCTGTTGAGTTAAACCGGGGTTTACAGATAGTACCAGTGCGGCAACTCCTGATACAACCGGGCACGCAGCAGAAGTCCCATCAAAGTCAGAGACATAATTATCTGGACCTTGACCCGCTTGCCCCATTCGATCTAATGTTCTTACACCTACGTCAGCAGTTCTCTCGCCTGAGGGGGCAACTAAATCCAGCGAAGCTCCTCTGGAACTATAACCGTACAAATTTCCTCTGTTATCAATTGCTCCAACAGCAATAACGTTTGGATTTCTTGCAGGGTATTCAACACAAGCACCTGAGTTACCAGCTGAAAATACGATGACCGCACCATCCCCATTTCTTCCAGTGTTTACCGCAGTTTGGATGGCATTGTCAATATCAACATTTGTGAAATCACATGGAGCATTCCGGAAAGACCAAGAATTGCTTAGTACATCCGCACCGTTATTTATGGCCCATAGAATACCATTAGCAATTTCACCAGTTGTACTACCATCAAAAATGTTGACCGATAAAAAATTGACGTTTGGAGCAACGCCACGAATGCCAAGATCGTTATCGGAAGCACCCACAATACCAGCACACTTCATCCCATGTGATGAATTGTCACCTACGGGAGTGCCGTTGCCATTGGTTGCAGGCGAAAATCCCCCTATCAGGCGGTTTCCAATATCCTCATGTGCTTCCATCCCCTGGTCAATGATCGCAACCGTAACATTGTCTCCTAAAGTTAAATCCCATGCTTCCAGAGCATTACAGTCAATGTCAACTACGCCAGCTATACCATCAATGACCTGCCCTGTGTTGTGCATTTGATGTTGCAACGGGAACAATGGATCGTCAACTGTATTGAGTTCAATGGGAATGTAAAAATCAGGTAGTGAATATTCTGCAATGCCGGTCTCGTAAATTTTGTTGGCGATTTCAATCACCTCATGAATGTTTTTGATTTCGATGCTGATCACACCGTATCGTTCTTCAGTTTTTACAATATCTCGAACATTCAATTTATCAGTTATGTCATTGATCGTATGCTCAGGTTTTAGTTTCACGCGAACAGTCTTCGTTGGGTAGAGTACAGAACTTTCATCGTTGTTAAGTATCAATGCAGGTGCAGTTTGACTTAAATCGCTGTCTTGAAACTTTTGCATTGAAAAGCTGCTGTTCTCTCCATGTAAAATTGTGAATCCACTGCGGGAAAATGTTTCAACTTCTTGAAAATCAGATTCAACAGATCTCAATTTCGTTGGACTGTCAAATGAGATGAAAGAATTGACTGAGTTGGTGATGATCACCTTTTCACTGCCGTTGTAGTAATAATCTTGTGCTTGCAGTGAAAGGACCAGGAAGCATAAGATCAAAGTGCAAAAATTTTTCATTTTCATTTCATTGTTTATTGTTATTAGTTCGAGGGTATTGAAGCAAATGGTTGTGTTTCCAGTGTTACTTCATGCCTGTTAATTTTATGTGTGTAAACGTATGCGTCTATACGCGCTCCGGGAAGAGTGAATACCCTCATTCGTTCATTAGGTATAATCCCGAATGGTGTGCAAAATCCTTCTGTGTGAGGGACTTTCTGGGGCTTTTTCGTCAAAATGATTTCCTGAAAACGGTGGTGGTATTTCTGCTTCTTTCCATTTTTCAGGGTTGAGTTCTGGTGTAAGCAGATGGTTATCTCCCTACAGTAAAAGTTGAAGGCGACACTGTTGAATTAAAAAAGAAACTCAAGCTGGCAGCGAACACTCGGCCCTTTGATCGATACGCTGCTAAGGCGTTGTTCCGAAACCTGCTGGCTGAAACGGATCGGGGATGAGGGCTTCAAAAGCTTGTGATTTGGAGATCGCTTATTTTTCAGTTTGCGACTTCGGCTAAGCAAGCTCAATTCCTTAGAGAAGAAAAAGCCCTCGCTTTCGCGAAGGCTTTTCATCTTGCGGAGGGAATAGGTCTAAAATCTAACTCAGAAGCGGGAGGACTTCTGGAAGGATTTCCTCATTTGGAATAAATCAAAATAGCAAGCAAGCAAAGCGAGGAACAATTCAGTGCCTCGCTTTGCTTTTCTGAGCCTTAAAAAGCTAGTAATGTATGATCGGGAGTTATTTTATAATTAGTCTTTCAGTTCTAGTGTCTTCATTCACGGAAGCTTTAAGAATATAAATGCCATTTGGTAGTGCAGATACATTCACTGTTCCAAAATCGTATGAAAACCTTTGTTGAATTACTACCCGATTTGATAAGTCAATGACCTCAACTAAGACTTGTTCCGAATCTACAAACAGATCCCCAAAACTTATATTGACTTCGGCATTCGAGGGATTTGGGTAAACGTACATTTCGTTTGTAGTAGGTTCATCCAAGCTCAATCTTGCGGGAGGTCTTCCACCACCACCGCCACCGTTGTTTGGTGCAGACCAGCCAATATTAAATGTCTTGTTACTTGAACCGCATTGATTGTAAGCCGTAACCCTACCATAAATACTCCAGGAAATGGAATGGTCACCATAAGCTGTGTAAGCGATGTTATTGGTCGAATAGGCAGGAGTAAGTGAGCCATTACCCGAAATTTTCTGCCAAGTCATATTTGTGATTTTCTGCTCCTCAAGGAAATCAGTTCCACCACCATTTATATTAACTCGAACTGAATTGGTCGTTGGTCTGTCCGTTGTCAAGCTTAAAGAAGGTATCCCTAACCAAATGTTATGAGTAACACTCCTGTTCATTACCGAGGCTCGCACGTAAGCTGAACCAACAGTAGATGTGGGAGAAACGGTTACACTCGTGTTTGAACTACTTATTATTTGAAGATTCCAGGAAGTGGTCCAATTCACAGTGAGACCTGAAGTTGCCAAACCATCCAGGTTAAACGTGATAGTTTCATTCGTGGAGCAAGCAATGTCAGTTCCTCCTGAGATGGATATGTCTCCAATTAATGCTTCTTCTACTGCCAGGAGGGCGTTTACTCGACCGTGACCGAAGTCATTGTCAAATCCGTTAGGCCCCATGTCTGTTGCCGTTTGGTTAAGAATATTCCGTACTTCCAGTTGAGTTAACGCTGGATTTACAGATAGTACCAATGCGGCAACTCCTGATACCACAGGGCATGCAGCAGAAGTCCCACCAAAGTTAGACTCATAGTTATCCATGGTAAGACCTGCGTCATTCATTCTATCCAGTGTTCTCACACCAAGTCCTCCGACTTTACTACCTGAGGGAGCTACTAAATCTAGTTCAGGTCCTCTTGAACTGTAAGCGAACAAAACGCCTCGATTATCTATTGCTCCAACAGAAGTAACATTTGGATTTCTTGCAGGGTATTCAACACAAGCACCTGAGTTACCAGCTGAAAACACGATGACTGCACCAGCCCCGTTTCTTCCATTATCTACTGCATTTTGCAGAGCATTTTCAATATCAACATTTGTGAAGTCACACGCGCTAGGTAAATGCCATGAATTACTCAATATGTCTGCACCATTATTTACGGCCCAAAGAATACCATCGGCTATATCACCAGCTGTACTGCCATCAAAAATGTTGACGGATAAAAAATTGACATTTGGAGCAACGCCTCGAATACCAAGATCGTTATCGGAGGCACCTACAATACCAGCACAGTTCATTCCATGCGTTCTATTGTTCAATAAAGGAGTACCATCGCCATCAATTCTAGGCGAAAATCCACCTATTAGACGGTTTCCAATATCCTCATGTGCTTCCACCCCCTCATCAATGATAGCAACCGTAACATTGTCTCCTAAAGATAGGTCCCATGCTTCCAGAGCATTACAGTCCATGTCATTAACTCCAGCTATGCCATCTACTACTTGCCCTGTGTTGTGCATTTGATATTGTAAAGGGAATAGCGGGTCGTCAACTGTGTTGAGTTCAATAGGAATGTAGAAATCTGGTATTGAGTATTCTGCAATGCCGGTCTCATAAATTTTGTTGGCGATTTCAATAACCTCATGAATGCTTTTGATTTCGATGCTGATCACACCGTATCGCTCTTCAGTTTTTAAAATGTCTCGAACATTCAACTTGTCAGTTATGTCACTGATCGTATACTCAGGTTTTAGTTTTACCCGAACAGTTCTCGTTGGGTAGAGTACAAAACTTTCATCGTTGTTGAGTATCAATGCAGGTACGGTTTGACTTAAGTCATTGTCTTGAAATCTTTGCGTTGAAAAGCTGCTGTTCTCTCCGTGCAAAATTGTGAAGTCACTCCCGGGAAATGTTTCAACCTCTTGGAAATCGGTTTCGATCGGTCTCAACTTCGTTGGGCTGTCAAATGAGATGAAAGAATAGGCAGAGTTGTTAGTGACTACCTTTTCACTGCCGTTGTAATAATAGTCTTGTGCTTGCAGTGAGAGTACCAGGAAGCAAAAGATCAAAGTGCAAAGTTTTTTCATAGTTGTTCTATTGTTAGTATTTCAAGAGTGTAAACGTATGCGTCTATCCGTGCACCGGGAAGAGTGAATGCCCTCATTCATCCATTAGGTATAATCCCGAAATCTGAGCGAAATCGGTCTGTTTTAGGGGGCTGTGTATGCCTTTTCTGACAAAACATATTTTGTGACAAGGGTGATGCTGTTTCCAATTCTTTCCATTTCTCAGGGTTGAGTTCTGGGGTAAGCAGATGGTTCTCTATCAACAATAAAAGTTGAATGCAATGAGCCTTTCGCACATGACTTCGCTAAAGCTTCATTACACGTGTCGCTCATTTCGATTTTTCATCTGCGTTCTTCAATCAAACGCAGTTTGATTCGAGTAGAAATAAAACATGCTCGTTGGTGTTGCAACGAGTATCACTTGACTTGGCAGAGAGTGAGGGATTAGTGGATAGGGGAGGCTCAAGCTTCAAAGCCCGGCAAACTGTTGTTTGCCAACTTTTTTGTTTTCAGTCTTCGCTTGAATTTCATTTGGCTTGTCAGAAAACAAAAAAGCCTCTGCTTTCGCAAAGGCTTTAAATCTTGGCGGAGAGTGAGGGATTAATTTGGATTGATCCCATTTGAGTAAGGTTCAACAGAAATCCCTTTTCGCTGCGCTCCAAGGTGTTTTTGTTTCTTCCCATCATCGAAACAAGTTTCGCTGATATCCAGAAACAAAAAATCCCGACTGCCTGTCGGGATTTCTGTTGCGGAGAGTGAGGGATTCGAACCCCCGGAGGTGTTACCCTCAATAGTTTTCAAGACTACCGCAATCGACCACTCTGCCAACTCTCCGCTGCAAATGTAAAAATCCTCGGTATCGTTGTACGTCTGATTTCAACTTTTACGACAACTTGAAAGCCGCTGTGCATGGAGCTTGCAGTGAAGTAGGCTTAAGCCAACAGTCTAAAAGGTTGACATTGAAGTGTTTAAAAAGTGTCCTGCTCAAGGCGCTATTCGCAGGAATATCTCTATTTTTGCGCCCCGATTTAGAAAAAGTATTGGACCATGGCAAAGAAAGGGAATAGAGTACAGGTGATCTTAGAGTGTACAGAACACAAGGAAAGCGGCCAACCTGGAACCTCACGATACATCACAACCAAGAACCGCAAAAACACTCCAGAGCGCATCGAATTGAAGAAATACAATCCGATTCTCAGGAGAATGACCGTTCACAAAGAAATCAAGTAATTACTCAGATAAAAACGACATACCATGGCTAAGAAAACAGTAGCGGGACTTCGTAAGCAAGGAGCGAAGGACTACACAAAAGTGATCAAGATGGTGAAAGCTGAGGGTGCAACCAACTACAGCTTCCGAGAAGAGGTAATGCCAAAGGATGCCGTAAAGGATTGGCTGGCCTCCAAATAATCACATTGCATAACATTGATAAGAAAGCTTTCCGCTACCGTTGGAGGGCTTTCTTTGTTTAAACACATCCATAAACATGGCCCTCTTCGGATTATTCAAGTCTAAAAAAGAGTCACTCGACAAAGGCCTCGAAAAGACACGCGAAAGCGTTTTTTCAAAGCTCAGTCGGGCGGTCGTTGGCAAATCAAAAGTTGATGACGAGGTATTGGACAACCTTGAAGAGGTTCTCGTGACCTCAGATGTTGGGGTAGATACTACACTCAAAATCATCCAACGCATTGAGGAGCGCGTATCCAAAGACAAGTATGTCAATGCAGAAGAACTCAATCGAATCCTGAGGGAAGAGATTGCCGGTCTCCTGGATGAGAATCGTGCTGGCGAGGTCGTTGACTTTGAAGCTTCCTTTGAAAAGAAGCCATATGTCATGATGGTTGTAGGAGTGAACGGGGTTGGAAAGACTACTACGATTGGAAAACTCGCGAACAAGTTCAAAGCTGCAGGAAAGAATGTGGTCATTGGTGCGGCCGATACCTTTCGGGCGGCAGCCATTGATCAGCTCAAGGTGTGGGGCGATCGTGCCAATGTTCCTGTCATCAGCCAGGAAATGGGTTCAGATCCAGCTTCTGTAGCTTTTGATACTTTGGAGTCTGCCGTCAAGCAAAATGCTGATATCGTGATGATTGATACCGCAGGTCGCTTGCACAACAAGGTGAACCTGATGAACGAGCTGAGCAAAATCAAGCGTGTGATGCAGAAGGTGGTTCCTGATGCTCCGCATGAAGTGTTACTCGTGTTGGATGCTTCTACCGGTCAGAATGCTTTTGAGCAGGCAAAGCAGTTCACCGCAGCTACTGAAGTGACTTCCCTGGCACTTACCAAGCTTGATGGTACCGCAAAAGGTGGTGTAGTGATTGGCATCAGCGATCAGTTCAAGATTCCAGTAAAGTACATTGGAGTTGGGGAGAAAATCGATGATCTTCAGTTATTCGATCGTAAGATTTTTGTGGATTCGCTGTTTGGCACAGAAGAAGCAAAGGCATGAGGACTAAAGGACAGCGATCGGAAAAGGTCAATGTAGTGACTCTGGGTTGTTCAAAGAATGTGTTCGATTCAGAGGTGCTTATGGCCCAGTTGAAGGCCAACCGCTTTGATGTAGAACATGAAAGTGAATCCGAGGACTTTGATACCGTCATTATCAATACCTGTGGATTCATTGATAACGCTAAGGAAGAGTCCATCAACACCATCCTTCAATTCTCTGAAGCCAAGCAAAATGGCTGGGTGGAGAAAGTCATTGTGACCGGATGCCTTTCTGAACGCTACCGCGAAGAGCTGGAAGCCGAGATTCCTGAAGTAGATGCTTGGTTCGGAACACGTGAATTGCCAAGACTTCTCAAGACCTTAAAAGCCGACTACAAGCATGAACTGGTCGGTGAGCGCTTACTGACCACTCCTGTTCACTATGCTTATTTCAAAGTAAGCGAGGGTTGCGATCGCCCTTGCGCTTTTTGTGCCATTCCGTTGATGCGAGGTAAGCATCGCTCTACACCGATGGAAGATTTGGTGGCACAAGCGAAGAATCTGGCGGCACAGGGTACACGCGAACTCATTCTCATTGCACAAGACTCTACCTATTATGGCTTAGATCTTTATGGAAAGCGTAATCTGGACGAGTTGCTTCGGAAGCTCTCTGAAGTGGAGGGTATCGATTGGATTCGATTGCATTACGCCTATCCCGCTGGTTTCCCCATGGATGTGATCAGGGAAATGGCCCAGAACCCTAAGATCTGCAACTACCTGGATATGCCGCTTCAACACATCAGTGATCAAGTGTTGAAGAATATGAAGCGAGGAACCACTCGTGAGCGAACGGATCGAATCCTGAACGAGATGCGGAAGATCAATCCGGAAATGGCCATTCGTACCACGCTTATCACAGGTTTTCCCGGTGAAACGCAGGAACAGTTTGAGGAAATGTATGAGTGGGTGAAGGAAATGCGCTTTGATCGACTCGGAGTATTCACTTACAGTCACGAGGAGAATACCACTGCCCACTTGCTGGAGGATGATGTGCCGCAAGAAGAGAAGCAGAGAAGGGCAGATGCCATCATGGCCCTGCAGGAAGGAATATCGCTGGAAAAGAATGAAGCGCGAATTGGTCAGCAACTCAAAGTGATGATCGATCGCAAGGAAGCTGGCTACTTCGTGGGACGCACAGAGTATGACTCTCCGGAGGTAGACAATGAAGTGTTGATTCCGGCTGAGGGCAATTACCTTAGAATTGGAGACATGGTAGATGTGAAAGTAGTTTCAGCTTCTGCCTTCGACCTGGAAGCCGAAATTCTCTCCTAGGCCTTTTACAGCTTATTGGCTTAAATGGCACCAATAACTACATTGCTTCCAGTTTCGAACAATTCCAAAACGCCTGTCGTTTGATCAACTTTTAGCATTGAGGCATATATCTACCATCCACTCCGGACTTCCAAAGATCATTCGCGATTATCTCGCCTCTGATACTTCACTTTCACACCTCTACAGCTACCAGCCGTCAATGGACGGATTGGGGCAGGCCGCTCAGGCAAGGTCGCAGCATGCGGTAAATCGTGAGGTATTAGTTGATGTATTGTTAGAGCAGGCCAGTTCAAGTCCTTTTGCATCTGATTTGGCAAAACAGAACATTGGATTGCTGCGGGAGACAAACGTCTTCACCATCACCACCGGTCATCAGCTTTGCATCTATGGTGGTCCTATGTTCTTTTTCTACAAGATTATT
Organism: Flavobacteriales bacterium UBA6057; assembly: GCA_002428995.1. Taxonomy (GTDB): domain Bacteria; phylum Bacteroidota; class Bacteroidia; order Flavobacteriales_G; family Salibacteraceae; genus UBA6057. The sequence goes on from DIYJ01000006.1 coordinate 16,428, forward strand.
TCCACCATCAAATGGTGTCGTGCCGCTGAGGAAAAAGGTATTAAAGCAGTCCCTGTTTACTGGATGGCCTCGGAGGATCACGACTTTGAAGAGATCAATCATATCTATGTAAAGGGCAAGCGACTTACCTGGAATACACCAGGAGGTGGAGCAGTGGGTGATTTAGAGCTGAAGCAAGCGGATGCTTTTGCCTCGGAACTAAGAGAGCTGCTTGCCAGCGACCATCACGCGCTGGAGGAGCTCAAGGAGCTGGAATGCATCTTCAAAACGGACCGCAACCTGAGTGATGCGATCAGGGACTTTGTATACCGTGTTTTTGCAGACTACGGTGTGGTTGTGATTGATGCTGCTGATACAAGATTGAAGAAGTTATTCGCTCCCGTCATTGAGCGAGAACTGGCAAGCTCTTTTTCGGAGATTGCCGTGAATGCTTCCACTCAAAAGCTCAATGAACTAGGTTTCTCAGGGCAAGTGACTCCGCGTGAAGTAAACCTTTTTTGGATTGAGCCCGGAGTGCGAGAACGCATCGTTAGAGAAGATGAGGGATTCTCTCTGGCAAATGGCTCAAAGTCCTTCAAGGCTGATGAGTTCGCTGAAATACTCCAGCAATCACCTGATCATTTCAGTCCGAATGTGATTCTTCGACCGGTTTACCAGGAAGTGATCTTGCCCAACCTTGCATACATCGGTGGCCCGGGGGAGCTAAGCTACTGGCTCCAGCTGAAGTCTATGTTTGACGAAGCCGATGTTTTTTATCCCATGTTGATTTTGAGAGACATGGCTGTTGTAGTGGATGAACGGGCTCAGAAGAAATCGCATCAGTTGAAGGTGAGTTACGAAGATCTGCGCAATGACCGGGAGACATTGATCAAGCGTCTGCTTCGCGCGCACGGAACTCACGAGAATCTTGTCCAGGAGGCCGCGCGAGACATTGACGGTTTAATGAATGATCTCAAGGTTGCGCTTGAAAGAGTGGAGCCAACTCTCCTAAGAAGTTCCGAATCCGAGCAGGTCCGTTTTCAAAAACGAATGGAAGCCCTCCGCAAGAAAGTGTTGAGGGCCGAGAAGCGGAAGAATGAAACCTTGATTCAGCGCCTGGATGCGCTGTATGAAATGCTGTTCCCGAATGGCAGCCCTCAGGAACGCGTAGTCAACTATCTGGAATTGAGTCCGGTGTTTACCGATGTGATCGAAGCACTGCTCAAAACGCCCATTGAACCTTTTGATGAGACAAAGGTTCTATTGATCACTGAAACAATTTCGACCACCACGGATTAGCCTTTGAGTCCCGTGTTTGAAAAGATTTCAGCGAATTATATGTATCAACATCTTTTTTGTACAATTGCACCGTAATCTAATCTCAAACGAAATGAAAAGGAGCTATTTATTTTTATCTGCTATCGCAGTGAGCGGCCTGATGGTGGCTTGCAGCGGTGGAGGTTCTGGCGAACATGCCGGAGAAGATCATTCTAATGCTGAAGAAACAGCAGCACCGGCTGAAGAGCCAATGGCTGAAGCAGCTACCTGGACGGTAGATGGCGCAGCTTCCAACGTGCGCTGGGAAGGTGGTACTTCCGGAGCGCAGGTTTATTCTCACTATGGTGATATCATGATCAGCGAAGGAAAAGTAATGACTGAAGGTGACAAAATCACTGGCGGTTCTTTCGTGATTGACATGACGACCATCGATCCTAAGGACGAAGGTTACTCTGAAGAGCATCCTGCAAGCGATCTCGTTGGTCACTTGTCAACGGCCGATTTCTTCGCTGTAGAAGAGAACCCAACAGCTTCTTTCACCATTAAGTCAATCACTGACAACACGATCGTTGGTGACCTGACTGTGAGAGGTAAGACCAATGAAGAAACCGTAACTATCAACGGCATGGAAATGTCAGAAGATGGAAGCGCAATGACTGCTACCGGAACACTGGTTTTCGATCGTCAGAAGTATGACGTAGCGTGGGCTCACTACCTGGAGGATGTGATTCTTTCAGATGATATCTCTCTCGAGATCAGACTCGTAGCTAATAAGGGATAATCCGTATTTTTTCGATGGATTCTAAAAGGGTCTTCCGGTTGGGAAGGCCCTTTTTTTTGTGCCCGCTATATTTGAAAGGTGCGTCTGATTACAGTCCTGCTTTTAAGTTCCTTCTTTTCCTCCACCATCGTTGGACAGGAATACCTCGCTTATCATCATAGGTTCAACGCTGCCCTTGAGCAGTTTGCGGGTGACAACATAAGTAGCTCGCTCGATTCTATGCAAGCCGTGTTCACAGACTATGAGCCGTACGCAAGAGATGTGTTCACGGCAATGCAGATCGCTTCGCTGCACGGTGACAGTGCTATCGTTCTCAAGTTGATGGCTATTGGAGCTCGCCAGGGTATAACCCTCGAGCACCTGGCTTTATCGACCACCTATGACTTCCTTGATTCGCTGAACTTAATTGGGCCTTGTAAGGACATGATCATGTCTGAACGAGGTAAGTATCGAGAACGGCTGTTGCCAAAATACAGACAGGTATTCATGCGCAACTACAATACAGAACAGGCCGCAAAGGCTAAGCCAGGCTTCTCTTCAGTGGTCAATGAAAACTTCGGAATCATCAGATCTTTCATTCGCGACCATGGCTTTCCTTCTGAGCGAAACATCGGTATTGACAATTGCGATGTAATGAACAGCATTCGTTCCAGGTGTCTCCGCAATGCCAAGATCATGGCCACTTTGCTCCACAAGCCTTATTCATTCAGCGAATTGAAACCGATACTCATGTCTGCCATGGAAAAGGGAGAACTGCACCCTTATGACTTCGCATACATCTATGGATTTGAAATGGGACGGGTGAGTAAGCTGTATGATGAGGCTTCTAAACCTCAGATGCAATGGAATTTTAACAGTTCGTTTGAGCCTAAAACTCAAAACCTGGAGAAGGTGAACAAAGACCGGCATTCCATCGGCATGATGAGCCTGGAACTGGAAAAAGAACTCAAGGAAAAAGAGCGGTCATTGAAGATAGACCTGGGACTTTGATGTTTTCAACAAGCGCAGTGAGTAATATCCCTCGCAGAAATGATCCTCAACAACGGGCAAAATCTACATTTGCGCATGCAGGAAATGGTGCTCATTCTTGACTTCGGGTCACAGTTCACACAGTTGATCGCACGAAGGGTTCGGGAACTCAACGTGTATTGCGAAATCCACCCGTTTAACGACCATCCTCCGATCGGAGATCATGTCAAAGGAGTTATCCTCAGCGGAAGCCCCTTTTCTGTTCGTCAGGATGACCATCCCGTTCCTGACCTCTCGGACATACGCGGCAAACTGCCACTGTTGGGTGTCTGTTACGGTGCTCAGTTGATGGCCCAGGAATTTGGAGGTGATGTTCAGGCCTCATCCAAACGTGAATATGGACGCGCCAACCTCAATTACGTCAACGCAGAGGAAACGCTGCTGAAGGGTGTTCCTGAATCTTCTCAGGTCTGGATGTCACACGCGGATACCATTTATGAGCTTCCCGAGAATACGGAAGTTATTTGCAGCACTGCGGATGTCAAGATTGGAGGTTATCGTTTCAAAGGCGAGGAAACCTATGGAATTCAGTTTCACCCAGAAGTATACCACAGTACGGATGGCAAGCAGCTGATCAAAAACTTTGTGGTCGACATCTGCGGATGTGCTCAATCCTGGACTTCAGAATCCTACGTGGAGACTACGGTTGCTCAGCTTAAGGCGCAATTAGGTAACGATCGGGTAGTGCTTGGTCTTTCCGGAGGTGTCGACAGCTCAGTGGCAGCCATGCTGTTGCACCGCGCCATCGGAAAGAATCTCTATTGCATTTTCGTGGACAACGGTCTGCTGCGAAAAAATGAGTTTGAAAGCGTTTTGCATCAGTACAAGGATTTGGGACTGAACGTAAAAGGAGTGGATGCTTCTCAGCGGTTTTACAAAGAGCTGGCTGGTGTCAAAGACCCTGAGCAAAAGCGAAAGGTGATTGGACGTGTGTTCATCGAGGTATTTGACGATGAGGCACACCAAATCAGTGATGTGAGCTGGCTGGGGCAAGGAACCATTTATCCTGATGTGATTGAATCAAAATCCGTCAAAGGTCCATCGGCAACCATCAAGTCTCACCACAACGTAGGCGGTTTGCCGGACTTCATGAAGCTCAAAGTGGTAGAACCACTAAGTTCACTGTTTAAGGACGAGGTTCGGGAAGTAGGGAAGACCTTAGGACTGACAGCCGATATCCTCGGTCGCCATCCATTCCCCGGGCCGGGTATGGGCATTCGCATTCTGGGCGACATCACACCCGAAAAGGTTCGCATTCTCCAAGATGTAGACTACATCTACATTGAAGGATTGAAAGAACACGGCTTGTATGACAAAATTTGGCAAGCAGGAAGCATCCTTCTGCCCGTTCAGTCAGTTGGGGTGATGGGAGATGAACGTACCTATGAGAATGCTGTAGCGCTGCGTGCCGTGACCTCTACAGACGGAATGACGGCTGACTGGTACCATTTTCCACATGAGTTTTTAGCCTTGATCTCCAATCGAATCATCAATAATGTGAAAGGCGTAAACCGAGTTGTTTACGATATTAGCTCCAAACCGCCAGCAACCATCGAATGGGAGTAGCGAAAAGCATCTTTCTTGTCCTTGTTCTTCTTGTCAGTCTTGGCGGCTTCGCCCAGGACAAACCTGAGGTGCACAAGATCAACGGCAAGAAGTACTACTTGCACGTGGTGGAGCCCGGAAACACGCTCTACGGTATTTCAAAACTCTACAACCTGGAGGTGGATCAGATTCTCGCTGAGAATCCATTGGTGAAGAGTGATGGTCTGAAGGTGAATCAAACCTTGCTGGTTCCCGTGACCTCTGAGAACAAGAAAGAACTCGGAGGGTTGGTGGAGGAGAACAAGGACTTTCTTGTTCATCAGGTGCAACCAAAGCAGACGCTCTATTCTGTTTCCAGGCAATACAACATTGAAATCCAGGCCTTGCTGGATGCAAACCCTGAGTTGGGCGGAGACGGGTTAAAAGCAGGTTCCAGTATCAAAGTACCGGTGGCTTCCATCAAGCCTGAAAAGCCAAGTACGCTATCTGCAGCTGCTCCCGATTCCTTGCAAGGACACATCGTCAAAAAGGGAGAGACCCTCTATTCACTCAGCAAGCAATACGATGTGGACATCACCATGCTGAAGCGCGCCAATGATGGCCTTCCGATCGGGTTGAAAGAAGGTATGGTACTCCGAATTCCCGGACTGATGGCCGAAGTAGATTCTACCCTCATAGATGAGAATGCAGCGGATTCTATGACCATAGTCTATGAACCTGACACCTCAGGAACGCTGGACCTCGCCCTTCTCTTTCCTTTCAGAGTATCCTTCCCTGATTCTGGACAAAAAGACTTCACCATCAACCAGGCCGCTCGTGTTTCCATCAACTTCTACCAGGGAATGAAGTTTGGGCTTGATTCATTGTTCCAGGATCGCGAGAACCCTGTGAACATTCATGTTTTTGATACGCGGGCCGATTCCGGTGTGATCAAGGACTTAATTGCTTCCAATCGTTTGGACAGTTTTGATGCGATCTGCGGCCCTTTCTACACAGATCAGTATGAGCTTCTCTGTGATTCGCTGATGCGAAAAGACATTCCAGTGATTTGCCCGATTCCCAAACCTTCGAAGATCTTGTTCAAGCGCTCGATGGCGGTGAAGACCACTCCCAGCATGAGCATGCAGCTGCATTCACTGGCTGAGTTGTTGGCTGCCGAATTTCAGGATAGCAATCTCGTATTGGTCAACAGCAATAAAGTCTACGATCAGGATAACCTTGACTTTTTCAAAGCACGGTACCGAGAGGCGCTGAGCGTTCCCGATACTTCCCGCGAGGAGGCTATTCGCGAGATCAAGCTTTGGGACATCAACAACGAAAGTCTCACCATGCGCTTCGGGGATTCTGGAAACTATGTGCTCATCGTGCCTTCGAACGATCGTGTGTTTGTGAGTCAGCTGCTTTCGGGGCTTTATGACATGGTCTACAACAGTGATGCTTATCACTTCACGGTGATCGGGCTGGAGGGCTGGCTCCAAATGGAAGACAACCTGGACATCCGTCACCTGCATGACTTGAATGTAACCTTGACATTGTCTACCTATCTGGACTATGATGACTACAAGGTCAATAACCTTGTGAAGGCTTACCGGAACAAGAACGGCTATGAGCCAGATGCCTATGCCATTCAAGGCTTTGATTTGGCTTTGTACCTGAAGCAGCGTTTTGAGCAAGAGGCGCAGGACTGGACGGTGCATCCCGAGAATTATGCTTTTCACGGTGTTTCTCAACACTATTACTTCAAGAGAATCACGGAAGGTAGCGGAGTGGAGAACCGATACATTCAACTGTACCGCTACAATCAGTTTCGTCTGAAAAAAGTCGCTTCATGGCCCTTAGCAAAGAACAAATAGCCAGCTGGTTCCAGGAGATTCAGCAACACATATGTCAGGAAGTTGAAACCGCAGACGGGGTAGCAAGCTTCCAGTCTGACCTGTGGGAGCGGCCCGGTGGAGGTGGTGGGCATACACGCGTCATTGAAAACGGGCGGATCATTGCCAAGGGTGGAGTGAATTTCTCTGCTGTACATGGCCGGCTTCCTGAGAACATTCAGCAAGCGCTGAAGGTGCAGGATGATCGCTTTTTTGCCACTGGTGTGAGCATTGTGATGCACACCCAAAATCCTTTTGTTCCGATCATCCACATGAACGTGCGCTACTTCGAGATCGAAAACGAAACATGGTGGTTCGGAGGTGGGATTGATTTAACGCCTCATTACATCAATCCAGAGGAGGCGAAGTGGTTTCATCAGCAATTGAAATCTGTTTGCGACAAGCACGACTCCGGTTACCACCAGCGTTTTGCAGAATGGGCTGATCGGTACTTCTACATCAAGCATCGCAAAGAGAGCAGGGGAGTGAGTGGCATTTTCTTCGATCGCCTGAATACGGCTGCTGAAGGGAAGAGTAAGGAAGAACTATTTGCATTCGTTCAGGACGTTGCATCCGCTTTTGCACCTACCTACACCACGCTCATGCGCGACAATGCTGAAAAGCCATTCACGGATGAACATCGCGCCTGGCAAATGCACAGGCGAAGTCGTTACGTGGAGTTCAACCTGGTGTATGACAAGGGAACCAAGTTTGGTCTGGACACGGACGGTCGCATCGATTCAATCTTGATGAGCCTACCGCCAGAAACAGGATGGAAATACACCACCCATTGGAAAGAAGACGGCCCTGAGATGTTCACCGAGAACTACCTCAAGACAGTGCACGTGCCTGAGTTGCGAGCTTAATCTCTTGCTCTTCTTAAAATGCGATTCCGATCCTTACATTGAGGGGAATTGCAATGGAGCGGCTAGTGCCTTCCACAGATGGATACGGAAGAAATAAGCGTGCTGGATCGCTTTTACCGAGTCCTTCATCGCGAATTAGATTTGAGTAGCCCACACTCGTGATGCCCTCATATTGAACGTCAACATGCCGGATCCCAATGCCTGCGTAAAACTCATAGAAGAAGAAGCCGCGGACCTTCTGGTAGCCGAGTTTGATGCTTGGGCCACCATACTTCAATACAACATCAAATCTGTCGGAATCTGTTTGCCTTGAACTAACCTGATAGCTCAAACTACCAGGATAGCTGTGGTAGGCAGCATCGATCTCAGCTGCGAGGTATAAACCTTTCTCAAATGATCCTAAAGGGAAGTATTTGACTTCTAAACCTAGTTTTCCACCACCATTGGAGATTCTGAATGGCTCTCTGCCTATCGGCCCGGATGCATAACTATAAATCCAGGCGGCCTTGGTTTGTAGAGAGAGTCTGGACTTGAGTTTTCGCTGGTAAGTAAATTCGGGGCCCAGGTGGGTAAATACAACCAGCTTTAACGGTGTAATGGCAATCACATTCTTCCGTTCTCGAGCTTCCTCCTGAGCTTCGCATAGAATTGGAGTGACTAACAAGAGTACAAGGATTGGTATAAGGCCTGAGAAGGGCAGTGATGGTAAACGAGGCATGTTCAGTTCAGTTATGTTCCAAAGACGGAGCGCTGAACACAAAAGTCTAGTCAGTGCTGAGAAGGTTGGAATTCTCGTTGGAAGAATTCCAGATCTCCCAGCTTTTTTCAGCCTGTAAATGCAACATCTCCAGCCCATTTTGAGTGGTAGCGCCCAGAATGGTGCCTCGTCTCAGAAACAGCGTCTCCTCGGGATTGTAAACCAAGTCGAAGAAGAAATGCTTATCCGTCACTGCTTCGTAGGGCAAATCAGGGCAAGCCTCTGTGTTGGGGTGCATTCCGAGCGGAGTACAGTTCACCACCAGCTCACACGCTCTTAAGAGTGAAGGAGAAATGTCGCTGTAATTAAGGTCTCCTCGATCTGTGCGGGAGACGCTTTTGAAAGGTAGGTTCAGTTTCGCCAGTGTGTAGTTCACCGCAGCTGCGCTTCCGCCTGTTCCGAGCACTAAGGTTTGCTTGGGGCGTATTCCATTGAGCATGCGAAGTAGCGATGTCTCAAAGGCCAGGGCGTCCGTGTTGTAACCTGTCCAGTAATCACCCTTTACATGCACACAGTTTACGGCACCAATGACCCTGGCTTCGTGCGAAAGCTCAGAAAGAAAGGTCATCACCGACTTCTTGTACGGAATGGTCACGTTAAAGCCTCTCCATTCGCGATCAGCGATCAGGTCTGGCAATGACTTCAAATCCTCGATTTCCAGTGCTTGATAGGAAGCATCGATAATGAACTCACCCTCGAATTTGCGCTTGAAATATCCCGGAGAAAAGCTGTGTCCCAGTGGGTTCCCTATCAGCCCGAAGTGCCTCAAGAATCTGCTTTTGGAGAAAAACGCTCCATGAAAAACACCAGTGCGAAACCTGCTATCATCATTGCAATACAGCCGATCAAGTGAGGATCGTTGCCGTAGAGGAAGTTGTCAGAAAGCTCAGAAAACGTACCGGGCAAAACGCTTTTGCTGTAGACCACCACCAGTTCACCTTCACCTTTATCAGCAGTGGTTAACACTTCCTGCCAAGGCCAGATCTTGTTGAGAGAACCAATCAGAAAGCCAGTCAATGCGGCCAAGGTGTAATCTCGGTAGTTTTTGAATGTCCAGGAGAGAATTCGGGAGAAGGCAACCATTCCCACGAGCATACCGCCACCAAACACCACCAGGATGATGAGTTTGTCCAATTCGAAGGTCTTCAGGGCTTCTTTTACTGTTGGGATGATGTAGGTGTACATTCCCATCAACAGGAGAATAAAGCTTCCTGAAATCCCTGGTAGCATCAGTGCACTCACGGCAATCATTCCACAGAGGAAAACAAACCAAAGTGCTGGGTTTTCACTTCCAGGAACCGCGACCGTGATGTAGTAGGCAATGGCAGCTCCAAGTGTGGCAATGAAAATGATTTGACCGTTCCACGAAGAAATCTGCTTGCCTACAAACCAGGCACTGACCAGTATAAGCCCAAAGAAAAAAGACCAAACCTGCAATGGATATACCTCCAGCAGGTGGGTGATGAGAAATACTCCAATGCCGATACCGACCACCATTCCTCCCAGCAGGGAAGCAAGGAAAGTTCCGTCCATGGCTTGCCATAAACCTTTGATCCCATCTTTTCTCAGTGCATTGATCGCATCGGGGCCTATTGCTTTGATCACATTGAGCAGGCGCTCGTAGATTCCAGTAATGAAGGCGATGGTTCCTCCGGAAACACCCGGCACGACTTCGGCCATGCCCATGGCTGCGCCTTTGGCGGCATTAAAGAGTATGAAACGCATTTGCTGCTAGTATTTCGGCATGGAAGGGTCGATCTCGTCAGCCCAAGCCAAAATGCCTCCGGTAAGGTTGTGAAGGTTGGTAAAGCCTTTGGAATCCAGCATCTGAACGATGGATCCTGAACGGCCTCCTGATCTGCAATGAATCACTACATCCTTGTCCCGGGAAATCTTATCCAGATTCTCCATAATCTCACCCATGGGGATCAATTCTCCACCGATGTTGCAGATGTCGTATTCCATTTGCTCGCGCACATCAATGACCTGAATGTCATCTCCTTTGTCAAGGCGAGCTTTCAATTCTGAAACGCTGATGCTTTTCATTTGTATTTGTTTTTGATGTCTTCTGGAAGGAAGGTGAAGAAGGTATCGCCTCTCAAGCCCAGTCGCAGTGTTTCCAATGGAATCACATCATGTGTACCGATGTTACCCAGGTTCACATTCGGACCGAGGAACTTAATGAACCATACTTGCTGGCCCTTCTGAGGAGCTTCCCAGAGGATGTCCTCAGGCTTCACTTTAGACAGAATCTTGTCGATGAGTCCTGTATGGGCGCTTCCGTTTGGCTTGTAAATACCTACAGTACCACTCTCGCGAGCCTCTGCAATCACTTTCACCGATCCTGCATCCAGTTCCTTGGTCATCATCTTGATCCATTTTCCCGGAGAGATGAGGATTCCCGCTTCCTTGGAGCCTACTTCAGAAAGGACGTGATAGTTCTTGGCAAAACGCTGGATCAACTCACACTTCTCATCGTGCTCGATGACCGCTGAGCCATCTGACACTTCAAGCGCTTGCAGCCCGAGCTTGTCGATCAGCTTTTGGTAATCATCCAGCATTCCTCTTACATAGAATGCCTCGAAGAGCGTTCCTCCTAGGTAAACACGGATGTTCGCCTCGTGGTAAAGCTTGATCTTTTCCTCGATGTTAGGGGAGATGAAGGAAGTTCCAAACCCGAGCTTCACATAGTCAATAAGGTGGCTGGAGGTTTCGAGCATCATCTCGGCTTCGCGAGTGGCAATGCCTTTGTCCATTACCATGGTCATACCTCCCGTTCGCGGTTTTTCTGTCCGCTCTGGGATAAAAGGTAGGTCGTAGTTGCGCATTTATTTTTTTGATTCGATCAAGTACTGGATTTCCTCCAGCTCGATTCCCTTAGGATAAAAGAGAATGAATTCTTCGATAAGCGAGGGCTCTTTCAGCAATACACTCACCAACAGTTCAAAGCCGTTTTCTTCGTCTCTGTTTCGGTAGAGGTAAACGCTTTTGTAAACCTGAAGCAACAGGTTGTCAGGATGCAAAGCCAATCCCCGGTTGATGTTCTCGAGGGCAATTTCATTGAGCTTCACCTGCAGGCAGAGCTCCACGTAGTCTTCCCAAAGCTCTTCCTTGGTGAAACCAAAACCGATGGCCTTTTCATAGCTGACGAAAGCTTCGTCATGCAGTTTGTACTTCGCCTGAAGGCCTGCCTGATAGTGCCAGTACTCACCGTTTTCACCATCTATCTTAATGGCCTGCTTAGCATACTCCAAGGCTTCAAGCTGGCGGTTTAGCATGTCTAATGAGCTGGAAGCTCCAATCCACGCCTCGGCCATGTTCCGATCCTTTTTCAAGGCCTTCTCGAAGAAAACAAGGGCTTGCTTGTGATTTTCGAGGTGATCGTAGCAATCACCGATGTAGAAATAGATCAGTGAATCCAGCATCTCAAAGGCCAGTGCTTTGTGATAAAGCTCGATGGCTTCTTCGTAGCGCTCCAGGCGAACGAGGATGTTGGCCTTGTTGAAAAACGCAGCACTGAAGTCTTCATCAATCACCAGGGCATAATCAAAAGCGATGAGCGCCTTCTCATAGTCGAAGGAAGACTGATGAAAGGTTCCAAGGTTGTACCATGCATGAGCATTGTAAGGTTGAGCATCGATCAGACGCTTGAACATCTGAATACCCGCTTCATAATCCTTGATCAGCTCAAAACAGTAAGCCATCTCATAGATCGCGTCCTCGTTGTTGGAGTTGATTTCCAGTGCCTTTTCAAGGAATTCAATCGCCTGGTGGTATTGCTCAAGGTTCTGATGCTCTACCGCGATGTTCAGATAAATCGTGTCCAGCTCCTCTGTAGAATACTCCAGCGCATTTTGCAGCGCATGAATGGCATTCTGGTATTTACCAATCTGGCTCAGCACGTTGGCTCGAACCAAATGGTATTCAGGATTGAAGAATTCAAGTGTTTCGACCTCATCCAACAGCACTAATGCTTCTGTCGGTTTGTCAGAGAGTGACAGAAGTTCTGCCTCTTTGATGGTCATCTGCTTATTGTAAGGATACTGCTCCTTGGCAGTTTCGATGACTTTAAACGCTAAATCAAACCGATGATGGATCATGTAATGCTCCAAAAGGTCTTCCAAGTCGTCCACCTCGTAATACTGCGAGGATCCCTGCTTCACCATCTGCTCGAACTTACCAGCGAGCTCCGTTAAACCTTGATTGTTCAAGTAGTTATCATCGAAATTTTCCATAGAACGAAAGAGGGTATAGGCAAATTTAGAACTTCACTATCCGAAGTCATTTTTGCGCGATTCCCTTTATCAACAGCCTTTTGAACATAAGTGCGAAGTTAGCAGTAATCATACCGTTTTATCAAGCTATTCAGAGGGTATGGTTTATAAGTAGCCAAGCCATAGGCAAATGCATCGTTCTATATTTGCGGTTTCGAAAAATATGACCCTAATATCTTCCATTTCAGGCACCCGCGGAACCATAGGTGGTAAGCCGGGTGAGAACCTCACACCGCTCGATGCTACGGAGTTTGCATCAGCATTTGCATCGTTCATCAAAAAGCAGTCTGGGAAAGGAAATCCAACGGTGGTGATCGGCCGGGATGCGCGCCCTTCTGGTGGATGGCTCTCCAACCTTGTTTGTGCCACGCTGCAGGCCAGTGGAGTGAATGTGATCGATCTCGGTTTGAGCACAACACCCACGGTAGAAGTCGCGGTTCCGGGTTGCAAGGCAGATGGAGGAATCATTCTTACTGCCAGTCATAACCCCATCGAGTGGAACGCCCTGAAGTTGCTCAACGGCAAGGGAGAGTTCATTTCTGCTGCCGATGGCAAGGAATTGCTAGCTGCTATTCAAAACAAGAGCTTCGAGTTTGTTCCTGTTCAGGAGACCGGGCGCTACGAACAGCAAAATGACTGGATCGAACGGCATGTTGCCATGATCCTCGAGCATCCCCTGGTAAATAAGGAGGCCATTACTGCGGCCAACTTCAAAGTAGCTGTTGATCCTGTGAATTCAACCGGAGGACTCTCCATTCCTGTGCTGCTGGATGCCTTGGGAGTGAAGCAGGTGGAAATGATCAATGGAGAAGTGACCGGCTTGTTCGCTCACAATCCAGAGCCTCTTAAAGCACACCTGACCGACATTTCGGCCGCTGTACAAGACAAGGGCTGTGACTTGGGGATCGTTGTAGATCCTGATGTAGATCGCCTTGCGCTGATCAGCGAAGACGGAGAGATGTTCGGAGAAGAGTATACGCTGGTAGCCATTGCCGAATACTTCCTGAAGCACTCGAAGGGCGCTGTGGTAAGCAATCTCTCTTCCTCTCGCGCTCTGCGTGACGTAGCCGAGCAAAACGGTGGAAGCTATCACGCCAGCGCTGTGGGCGAGGTGAACGTAGTGGAAAAGATGAAAGCCGTAAATGCCATCATTGGTGGTGAGGGCAACGGTGGAATCATCGTGCCTGATCTTCACTATGGCCGTGACGCGCTGGCTGGCATTGCGCTATTCCTTTCCCATCTGGCGACTACCGGAGTGAAGGTTTCCTATATGCGTGCCAGCTATCCTCATTACGAGATGGCTAAGAATAAAGTGAGCCTTGAGCCGGGAATGGTTCCGGATGACCTGATTGAATCGATGCGCGAGAAATACGCCTCTGAAAACACCAACACCATTGATGGTTTGAAGATTGATTTTGCGGAAGAATGGGTACACCTGCGCAAATCCAACACAGAGCCTATCATCCGTATTTACACAGAGAGTAAGTCAGCTGAAAAAGCCCGATCGCTGGCTGAACGCATTGAAGAAGAACTGCTTGCCCTGACCTAAAGACCGACCTATGAAAGTTTACCTTGACAACGCTGCTACCACTCCCATGGATCCTGCGGTAGTAGATGAAATGATTCCATACATGCGTGAGCAGTTTGGGAATCCATCCTCCACACACGCCTACGGAAGAAAGTGCCGCGCGGCTATTGAGCTGGCACGAAAGCGAATTGCAGATCACATTGGCGCCACGCCTGGAGAGATCATCTTTACCAGTGGTGGAACGGAGGCGGACAACATGGCCATTCACTGTTCCATTCATGACTTCGGTCTAAAGCACGCGATTACCTCTAAAATTGAGCACCACGCAGTGTTGTATCCGTTGGAGGAACTGGCCGAGGCTGGAAAGATTAAGTTGAGCTACGTAGATGTAGATGAACTCGGACGGGTGAAATTGGATCATCTTCGAGAGCTTCTGGCGAACAACGAACGGTCGTTTGTCTCGCTCATGCATGCGAACAACGAGATTGGCAATTTACTACCCATCAAAGAGGTGGGTGATATCTGTGCTGAGTACGATGCGCTCTTCCATGCCGACACTGTTCAAACCATTGGACACTACCGCATGAATGTGAAAGAGTTGAATGTTCATTTCATGGCTTGTGCGGCTCATAAGTTTCACGGTCCCAAGGGTGTAGGCTTCTTGTACTTGAATGATAGCGTGAAGATCAGTCCATGGATCAGAGGTGGTAGCCAGGAGCGCAACATGCGTGCGGGAACAGAGAATGTTTATGGCATCATGGGACTGGCAAAAGCACTCGATCTGTGCTACGAGGAATTGGATGAACACACCTCACACATGCAAGGATTGAAGGACTATTTCAGAGAGTGTTTGGTTCGGGATATTCCAGGTGTTCGGTTCAATGGAGATGTGGATGGCGAATCGCTGTATACGGTCTTGAACGTTTGCCTGCCACCATCGTCTAAAAGTGAGATGCTGTTGTTCAATCTGGACATAGAAGGGATTGCTGTCTCTGGTGGAAGCGCATGCAGCTCAGGAAGCTCTATCGGCTCCCATGTGTTGGCGGCACTCAATGCTCCTGCCGATCGCCCAGCCGTTCGATTCTCATTCAGCAAGTACACCACTAAGGAAGAGATTGACTACACCATGGAAAAACTCAAAGGCATCTACGAGCTTTGAGTAACCAAAGCCTCAAAGTGACCTTCCTCGGCACTGGCACTTCCATGGGAGTACCGGTGATTGGTTGCACTTGCGAGGTTTGCACCAGTTCAGATTTCAAAGACAAACGGCTGAGATCAAGCATTTTGATCCAGCAGGGCGATACGAACATCGTCATTGATTCGGGTCCAGACTTTCGTTACCAAATGCTGAGGGGCGAGGTGAAGCATCTGGATGCTCTTGTGTTCACCCATGAGCACAAGGATCATACTGCCGGTATGGATGATGTTCGGGCTTACAACTTCATTCAGCGCCAACCTGTGAGCATCTTCGCTAGCGAGCGGGTAGAGGCTGCACTTCGGAAGGAGTTTCACTATGCCTTTGCAGCCGTGAAGTATCCCGGTGTTCCAGAAGTTCGTTTTACGCGCATTGATGAGGTTCCATTTGACATTAATGGACTTGAATTCACGCCCATTGAAGTGATGCACCACAAACTGCCCGTGAAAGCCTTCCGCATTGGGGATTTCACCTACGTCACGGATGCGAACTATATCTCTGAAGAGGAGAAAGAAAAGATCAAGGGATCGAAGGTGTTGGTGCTGAATGCACTTCGCAAAACCTCTCATATTTCGCACTACACGCTCGATGAGGCTGTTGCGCTTTCTGATGAGTTGGGGGTGGAGCGTACTTATTTCACCCACATTAGCCACCAAATGGGGCGGCATGAGGAAGTGGAGGCTTCATTGCCAAAAGGCAAGTACATCGCCTACGATCAGTTGCAGATCGAGGTTTAGGGATAGAGGGTGAGTCGCTCAGAGCGGTACATGATGTCGAACTGACCCCACGCAAATTCTCCGCTGCCGCCTTCGTCCTGAAAGTGGACCGTAGCCTCAAATACTTCTGATCCGTTCTCGTTGAGCTCGATGATCTTAGCACGTCCACCGGATTCATCGCGAATGGAGCCGGAGGTCATCAGGCGATTTCCATTTTCCAGCAGATCAACATCGCTGATGATCAGTGAGAAGAGTTCAGCATCTCGCTCGCGTCCATAAGCCCACGTTTGTTGGATCGTCATGGCGCCTTCATTCACATCATACTCTACCGCACGGGAATAATTGGAAGGTGCTCCTCCAAATTGGCGTCCACCTCCATTGTCGAAGAGGAAGATGTTTCCATTGGGCATGACGAGTGGCGCATGCTGACCCCAGGGCCAGTCAAAGTCATCGTTTCGTTCTGTGCCTTGCTGCACTTCATCCCGGTAAGCTGCTCCATCTGCGTTGACTGCTGTGAGCAGGAAAGGAGTGGTTTCTGGTCCATCACCGTTTTCACCGGCCTTTCCCCAGCCTTGGTGAGGCGACATGATCCAAACGACCTCATTGTTGCGATTGAGCTTCACAACCCCCTGATTTCGGCCAGAGACAATGATGCAATCATCGTCTTCGCTGTAGGTTACGGCATTCATATGGAACCAGTCACCGTCACCATTGATGTAATCGTGGCGATCTACATCTAGCACTTGCCGCAGGTCCCATTCATTCACTACCGCTCCATTGGCGGGAATCACCTCAATCACAAAATCATCTGTTGATTCAACCACACCAGAGCCATTGTTGATGTTCGTTCCATACTTCTGAACGGACACGAGCATGTTCCCATTGGGCATTTCGATCAAATCGTGATGCATTCGATATCCCGGCAACACCCATGTATTCATGAGCTCACCGGTCATGGAGTATTCATAAATGCCGTCACCGTTTCCGAGGAAGATGTTTCCGTTCGAAAAGCGCTGAACGGGCCATGTGATTTCCTCCTTATCGAAAAGATTCAGTACCCAGCGCACGTCTCCATTGTTGTCGAATATGATCGGGGAGGTGCGGAAATGCTCGCCACCGGCAAGGTGCAGCCCGCAGAGATGCATACCGTTGGCCATGGCCCCCTGAGCTTTTCGATCAATCACTACTTCAGGCAAGTAGGTCGGAAGAGGTTCTGTAATCACAGTGAGTGTTTGTGAGGCAAAGGCTCCATCTTGGTTGGTGATCGTGATGACGACTTCATTGGTCGTATTTGCATACAACCCGAGAATGGGCACCGAGTGGTTGTCGTTGTAAGCCTCATACATGTGTGAAACCGGAATGTCTCCTTTCACTTCCACCTTTACTTGACAGGGTGCTTTCGTTTCAAAAACGGCTGCTGCGCTTAGCGGAGCGATGTGCATGAATTCTTCTGAAACCTTGATTTCACCATCTACCAGGTTCTCAATGTCTGTTTGTTCTCCAGGAACGGGAGCGATCTCATCTTTACACTGGGTGAAGGTCAGCAACACCATGATTGCTGTTGAAAGTGACAAAATTCTATGCATAGGTTTGGTCGTTAGTGGGGTGAAAATACTACAGGTCGGAAAGAGCCTGTCAACTCGGCAAAATGTACAATTAATGGGTAAGGCTGATGACCTTACCAGTCAACTGTGTATTGAGGTTTGGGCTGTTGTGAGCCCTTGATCTTGCGTTATCAGTGCTGTAGTGCCATGTTTCGTCAGGTGAGAACAGCGTGAAGCTGAATTCAGCTCCCGGTGCTAAGGCGGGCATTTCCAAACCAAAACGCTTCCTCGGATTCAAAGCCATGACTTCTACAAGCTTATCCAAACCCAGAGCATCTTTCAGTTCTTGATAGGCGAGGGGAAGTGCAGTTTCGAGCATCGTCATTCCATGTGCAGCATGGTCCAGCTCAACAGCTTTGTTTTCAATCACTTCAGGACTGTGATCTGTGACGATCATGTCAATCGTTCCATCCTTTAGTGCTTGGATCAGAGCCTGACGATGAGCCTCGTCTCGGAGTGGAGGATTGGTTTTGTAGTTCGTGTCGAAGCCCGTGAGCTGCTCATCGGTGTACAGCAGATTTGGAAGAGCGACACCACAGGTCACGTCCAATCCCTTTGCCCGTGCTTCCCGGATCAGGTTCAGCGATCCTTCGCTGCTCACAGTCGACACGTGCAACTTTGATTTGGTGTACTCTAACAAGTAGAGGTCCCGGTTGAGCATGAGCTCTTCTGCCAGCGCGGGAGTGGACTTCACGCCCATGGACGTAGAAACAGGTCCTTCGTGCATGTAGCCTCCCGGATTGAGCCGTTCATCATAGGGGAAAGAGCAAACAAGACCTCCGAATCCCTTGGCATACTCCAGCGCACGCTTCATCATGTTCACATCTGCCACAGGATGCTTGGCATCAGAGAAGGCAATGGCACCCACAGAGTGCATGTCGTACATTTCTGCCAGTTCCTTGCCCTTTAATTCCTTAGTAATGGCAGCATAAGGATGCACGTTGATTCCAGGAGCCTTTCCGTGTTTCTGGATGTAGCTTACCTGGGCACTTGTATCTACAACTGGAAGTGTATGTGGCAATACCATCACATCTGAAAAACCTCCAGCCTTAGCTGCAGCGGTTAAGGTGCCCAGACTTTCCTTGTCTTCATATCCCGGTTCTCCCACAGTGCATTGAGCATCCACCAGTCCGGGAATTCCAATGAGTTCTTCTCCGTCCAGTTCCTCGGCTCCACTGGCTTCAATGGGATGCTCGCTCACCTGTTCGATCACACCATCGTTCAGGAGGATGTTCCACTTTTTTCCGTTCCACTCCGTTCCTGGGTAAACTACATGCAGGTTTTTCAGAAGCGTTTTCATGTCTTCAAGATTTTGAGAAGCAGCATTTCCAGCACCGCCATTGAAAGGGCTAACAGAATGAACCAGGGCCACAAGTTGGTTCCAACATCTGCCTGAGCAATGCTTTGCGCAATACGCTCACTATCCGTTGAAAGCGCACTCACGTAGGGCTGTGATTGCAATCGTTCGATCAGTGCTTCATCCAGAGGTTCTGAGCTGCTTTCGCTTCTGGCATAATTGAAAGCCGTCAGTGCGAGGTTGCTATCGCCATCGTTCACCTCATAGAAACCGCTGGATTCCAGCTGACCGTAGAGGCCTAGCTCATTGAAGCCAATGGATGGACGGAATTGCAGGCTGTCGTTTTTCTTGCGGATGAATGTGTTTTCCGTGAATGGAAGATCCAACTCAATTTTCGAAGCTCCCACGCGGTAGGCCAGAGGTTGAAGTCTGCCTGACTGAATGGCCATGTTGTAGACAGCAGGAACAAAGAGCGCGTGGCGATGCAGGTTGGTATAGCTGTCCGTTAATGGCACAGTGGTGTAGTAGATCTTACCGCTGTTCTTTTCAAAGCCTCCAAGCAGGGGAGTCCCATTGATGAGTTCGATTACTGATTCATTGGAAGCTTCGTTGGTACTCAGCGACCAGTGCTTGTTGGCCTGTGGATAGTTGAGGTTCTCGGGAATCCGCTCGAATACTTCGTTGTAGAGAGTATGCTCAACGTTGACCTGATTGGCCTCCATGCGCTGGGTGTCGACACTGCTGAAATTCAGACCCAGAGCCGCAGACAGGCCAGACAAGTCAGCAGATTCGTCAGATGGCGGTATAATGAGGACGGTCTTTCCGTTGTCTGTGGCTTCGTTTACAATACTCACCAATCCTGAGGTCCAGTTGCTGACTTCGTTGAAAATCAGGAAGCGAGCCTCGCTGATTTCACCTTGGTTGATCTGTCCACTCGATTGAGACTGATAGCTGAACGTACCTTGATCCAACAGGCGATTGAAAGGGGAGTCTTTTTCCTGATCACCTACCTCAACAACGCTGATGCGATTGTTTACCAGCAGACTAAAGAAGTACTCATTGTCATAGGTCACCGGGAAGTCTTCGATGGAAGCAATGCCCTGGTAGTAGCCTGCTCCGCTGGTTTGAACAACACACTGCGTGTCGATGGTTGTTTGAGCTGGTATGGTTAGCAGCATCCGGCAAGTGTTCTCACCGTTGATGTTTACTTCCATAGGAGCGTTTTCAACGGCCGAAGCACCATGATTGGTAACGGTCAGTTTCAGTGCTACCTCCATCTCTTCCTGGATGGAAGGAGAGGCAATCTGGATGGAATCGATGGAGAGGTTTCCGGTGGGTTGTTTTTCCAGCGCAATGATGCGCACATCGGTCAGTGAGTCACCAAGCTCCAGGGTTTCGCTTGCATTTCCTGAAAAGTCGGACAGGAAGTAGAGCACGGATGCACTGATTTCTAGATCAGACTTGGTCTGCTGATGGAATTCCTGAATGCGATCCAGCGATTGTGAAAAGGCGGATACCTCCGTTTCGTCAATGAGACTCAGCAGTCCGTTGAAATCCAGCGCCTTGCGCTGCCTGGCCTGCAGTTCGTTGGTGATTAGCTGAAAGCGTGTGGAGCTCGTATAGGTTGCGGCAATATCGTAGGCAAGAGCCCTAGCCTGGTCAAACAGTCTGCCTTTTTCTGACTTGGCATCCATGCTGAAACTATTGTCGAGGTAGATCGACACCAATGCCGGCTGATCCTGCGATTGATTGTTTTCAGGTGGCAGAAGTGGTTCTGCAAATGCCATCACCAGAAAGGCAATGAAAAGGAGGCGCGTGAAAAGCACCAGCAGGTGACGCAGCTGGTTTTTGGTACTGGACTTACTCTGAAGTTCCTTTAAAAGACTGACATCCGGGAATAGCAGCTTCTTGTATCGCTTGAATTGAAAAAGGTGGATGATGACCGGAACGGCCAGCAGAAGAAGGCCCCAAAGGATGGCAGGAGAGGAGAAGACCATTAAAACTCAAAGGTAATGGATGCAGGAACAAATAAGAGTTACTGGTTCACCTGAATTTTCAGGATGAAAAATGGAGTTTCATCCATTTGCTCAATAAACTCATGACCAAAGGAATGGCCTGTGATTTTGCGCAGTCTAACAAGGCCATTACCAGCGGGTTTGTTGTCTTGCATGGACAGACTGTCTTCGATGTATCCGGTGAGCTCGGCAGTGGAGAGGCTATTCACGGCCTCCAGGCTTCTGATCAAGCCCTTCTTTTTGCGCTCATTGATATAGTTTCCGGTGAGCATCTCATATCCATCAGGCTGCTGTCGGAGCATAAAAACGCCTGGCTTTCCGACCTGATTGAACCTGTTGTAGGCGTGTTTCGCCATATTTCTTAACAGCTCATTCATCACCAGTGAAAGGCCTTGCGAGTCTTCATCCTTGGACGCCAGGGCAGAATCAATTTGGATGCTGAGGTATTCAATGTTTTCCTCATTCAACAAGCCTTTGAACATCAGGATAGACTCTTCGTCCAGCATGCGCTGGTGAAATGCAATGGCTTCCTTGATATAGGCTGAATGGTCGACCTTGAAAAAGTCTTCAGGATCAATGGCAATCGTAAGGTTGAGGTAATAGAAGTACTCTCCGTTTGGGAGCGGTACAAACTCGTAGTTCAGGTTTCCTGAGGATTTGCGAGCCATGTCTACCAAACCTAGTCCAGCGCCTCCCTTTGTAGAGAACCCGGAGTTGTTTAGCAAGTCCATGTAGTATTCCTTCAGCTCTGAAGGAGTCTTGCAGCGAATCTCTTCCAGACGTTCAATCAGCTGCCCCTTGGTTTCACTGCTTACGGGGTTTCCGTAAGTAATGCTATAGGCCTCTTGCTTGCGCTGAATGATAAAGAAGCCACCGCTGTATGGATTCAAATTGTCTCCCTTGGGCTGATGGCGCGTAATGTTTTGAAGGCCTTCTACAAGCAGGTAGTACACTTTCTTAGCCACCTTATTGGTGTCAAGTCTCAGAAGGTTCGACTCTGTGAGAAACAGAATATTGTCGATGATTCCCGTGTTGAAGCTGCCCCTGCACGAGAAGAGGAACTGCTCATCCACAATGCTTTTGCCGGTGTCATGGACCAGGTTTGATACCTCCGGTTCAGCTTCGGGTTTCTTCATGAGGGTCTGCACAAGTTGGTCTTTTCCTTAAGAATCTGCCGTTTAAAACAGAACTTCGTGCTTACGTTTAGCACGAGAGAATGTTACAAGAATATGCAGATCGAATCAACTGGGCAAAAAGTAATCGAAAGCTAATTCGTAAATATTACACACGTGGCACCCATTTAAAAGGACTCGATTCCACTATTAACAAGGCTCACAACCAGGCTTTTGAGTGCACAGATTGCCTGCAATGTGCCAACTGTTGCAAGACCACCGGTCCGCTTTTTTTGTACTCTGATGTGAAGAGATTGGCGAAGCGTTTAAAGATGACCGCTTCAGCTTTCACCGAAACCTATTTGAGAGAAGACGAAGAAGGCGATTTGATTCTGAAAAGTGTCCCTTGCCCGTTTTTGATGGACGACAATAAGTGTGAAGTTTACGAGGATCGTCCACGAGCTTGTCGAGCTTATCCACACACGGATGATTCAGGGCAGGCCGCGATCAGTAAATTAACGGAGCGGAATTCCAGGATATGCCCGGCCGTGGCGCACATTTTTCTGCAGCTCACCGGGAAGCGCTGATCAGGTCTCGGTGTTGGGATCGTATTCCTGCTCGCTCATTCCAAAGGTCCAGGCTACAGCTTCCTGGGCGGTTCTCATGGTTGGAGGAACGCAAAGGAAGTAATGACGCTCAGTGCTTGGGCAGACCACTTCAGCGAAGAAGATGTATTCTTTGGTGATGGAATCTGGTTCGTGTGTCTTGTACAAGGTTTGTAATCTGCCTTGCCGGTCTATGCTTTGATCGATCACCTGAACGTCCAGCAATTCTGCAAACCTGCGATGCCCAAGGATTTCGAGTAACGCACGTCTGCGTTCTGCATTGCCTTCTTCGAGGATGTCTTCGCGTGTGATTTTGTCCCGCTCTGTGATGTAGCGTGCAGGAATGGAAAGCCCGTTCCAGGCGAAAATTTCGCGATCAGGATAGCGCAGTGCTGCATGCTCGGCATGGTGGAGAAAGCCCAGTTCGTTGACAAAGACGTGTTCGGGCCAAATGAGCGAAAACACCTGATCTCCACTGTAGAACGTTGCCAGTGGTGCATGGTCCAGTAATTCAAAGTAGCGATCCAGATCCTGGCTGATGGGATGGTCAAACGACCGAATGAAGTTCCTCCACGCCAGATCAGACGGGTGAGGGTGGGAGGCGATCAGCGTGGGCGGGATTTCAAAGGCTTCCAGCGTGGTGTTGAGCAACTGGAAGTCCACGTGCCGTTGCATCGGTATCCAATGCGCCAGGCGATGTTCCTCCATCGTTGACTTCTCGAAAGTCTGCCTTAGTTCACGCATCAAAGGCCGCGCGAATCCCTGAAGCATGCACTTGCTCAGTTTGCTATTGGTGAGTGCATGCGATGAAGCGGAGCTTTGGCCAATCCATTTCTTAAACTCCTCAGGATCCTGCGTTTCATGCAGTTCTCCGAGGCTCAGTCCGGCTAGCTCAAAAAGATGATCAAAAAGGTGTTCGGCAGGCTTCAAAGAAGCAAGGGCTAGTCGTTGATGGTGCGGATGGTTTTAGCAAATGGATCATATTCACGCTGCCGAACCACTTTGTAAGTCCCGGGCGCCACTTCAATGTCATGGTGTTCACCTGTCCACACACCAGAGTCGATCAATAAGTGGCGCATTTTGGCGTCTCCTGTTACTTCGATGTACTGTTCCGGAAATTCATTGCCGGGCTTGCGATACACCTGGGCATCACCTTCAATGTAGTGTCCGTGATTTTGGCCTTCACCTTCTGCCAACAGTTTATCAGCAGTTGATTTCGCGCTGTCGTCTTTTTGCTTCACTTCCTGAAGGAGGATGTCTCCATGTCGGTATTGCTTCATTTTCTTGCTGATTTAGTTCTACTGAACAGCTGCGCAAGCGCCATGTTCAACCCTGTATGTGGCACAGATGGTGTGTTTAGCCACAGAAGGAAGAAGGCACATCCGATTCCATAACACAGCACATCCCACACATCTGCCGTGAAAAGGGGATTGCGAGCTGGGAGCATCCATTCAAAGTAGGCTGAAAAAAGCACGGTAATCACAATGGCTTCCGCTGTCGAGAGGGTGTAGGAGCTCCACTTTCCTCGAACCTGCTGAACTGCAAGCAGGGCAGTCTTTAGTACAAGTGGAATGGCGATCAAGTCTTCCAGGTATGCATGTGCAAAGGGCAGGTCAGGATGAAATACCTCAACAATCTTGTAGATGAAAAATAGCACTACCAAGGCTCCGTAGATCCATATGTCGTTCCCCAATCTCAATGTGCGAAAGCGGTTGACAAGTAGATCAAAAAGCCAATGATGGCATATAGGACAAGCTGAATGACCTGAAAGGGACGCTTAACGACCTTCAGCCATGTAGGGTCCGTATCGTGAATTCGAAGAATAGGGACGTCAATGTCTCCCTTCTTCTTACGTTCTTCCTTTTCCTTATTGGCTTCGAGGTTGTGTTCGAAACCGCAATACGAACAAAAGGCCAGATCTCCGTCCGTCCATTTATTGCATTGTTTGCATCGCTTTAAGTGATCCACCGCCTGTAATTCGGCCGCAAGTTACTACAGCAACTCATTCGCCAAATTGGCAAGTTCTGAACGTTCGCCCTTGGTGAGGGTCACGTGAGCAAACAGGGGATTGCCGCGCAGTCGATCAATGATGTAACTCAGGCCGTTGGACTGTTCATCAAGGTAAGGCGTGTCGATCT
The DNA here is from genome assembly GCA_002428995.1 of Flavobacteriales bacterium UBA6057. Lineage (GTDB taxonomy): Bacteria > Bacteroidota > Bacteroidia > Flavobacteriales_G > Salibacteraceae > UBA6057. The sequence continues at coordinate 41,018 of DIYJ01000006.1, forward strand.
GGTGAATGTCTCCCGTGAACACGATTTTGGTGTTCTCACCTGCGCGTGTGATGATGGTTTTCACCTCGTGAGGCGTCAGGTTTTGAGCTTCATCAATGATAAAATATACATTGGATAGACTTCGACCTCTGATGAATGCCAGTGGAGTGATTTCAATTTTCTTCTCCTTCAGCATGATCATGATCTGCTTGTAGCGCTTCTCGTTTTCCGAAAACTGGCTCTTGATGAACTCTAGGTTGTCGAACAGCGGCTGCATGTAAGGATCGATCTTCTTCTCAGCCGTTCCCGGTAGGTAACCGATGTCTCGGTTGCTCAATGGAACCAGTGGTCGTGCCATGATGATCTGGAGGAATTCCTTTTTCTGCTCTAGGGCGGCAGCAAGAGCGAGCAGGGTTTTTCCTGTTCCCGCCACTCCCTGCACTGTAACAAGCTTGATGTTTGGGTTCATCAAAGCGTGCAACGCAAAGGTCTGCTCGGCATTTCTGGGTTTGATACCGTAGGTGTAGAGCTTCTCCACACGCTCCAGCATCATGGACATTGGATTGTAGTAGGCGAGGGAAGAGGTCTTGCCGTTTTTGATGATGTAGTAGTGATTGTCGATCACCTTGTCCAACACACTCAAGTCTTCTGTAGATCCGGCAGTGTAGAGTTTTCGGATGTATTCACTCTCTACATCTTCAATCACTTCGTTGCCTTGGTAGAGCGCATCGATGTTCTCAATCTTGCCAGTTTCATAATCCTCCGCCTGAATGTTCAGGGCTTTGGCCTTCAGTCGCAAGTTGATGTCCTTGGATACCAGGATCACCTTGGCGTCTTTCTCGGTCTCCAGAAGAAACAATACGGTATTCAGAATGCGATGGTCAGCCTTCCGCTCGCTATAAATTTTCTCCGCATCTGTGCTAAGCTTTCCGTTGCTCAGAATGATCTTGAAACGCCCTTTCTTTTCGCCTTCCAGTGGTATCCACTCCTGAAGGGTGAAATCAGCGCTGAGCTTATCCATCAATCGGATGAACTCCCTGGCTTCATAGTTCTTCGTTTCCTTTCCCCGTTTGAAATTATCCAGCTCCTCCAATACTGTGATGGGCATGCATATGTCGTGCTCATCGAAGTTGTTGATGGATTGGTGGTCGTGGAGGATGACGGAAGTATCCAGGACAAATATTTTCCGGTTTTTTTTCTTTTTCGGAGGCATAATGCGGCTTATGGTTCCTTACGAATGTAGCGGCTGAAAAGCTGGATTCCCGAAAGAGTTCTCAGAAGTAATTAACGCTGCGGCTGTTCATTTCCACCAAATCAGGGATTTGTGAATACAGTGTGTTTTTAACGTGAGGAAATGGTTAATCACACGAATTCATATTGATCACTGGTTGTGCATAGATGCTGTTGTGATTTTTTACTTACGTTTGAGTGCACAGATGAATTTTCTGTTCATATAAAACCCACTTTCATATGCTAACTAAACACCTCAAGAACACCTTGTCTTTCCTTGCCCTCATTTTATGGGCAAATGCATCGCTGTACGCTCAATTTGCTCTGCGCTTTGACGGAGAAGATGACTATGTACAGTTTGCCAATCAAAGCGCCTACAACTTCGACAGCTTCACAATGGAGGCCTGGGTCTTTTTGCCTGATAACCCTGGTGTTGATGTAGTCGTGATCAGCAACATGGACAATTTTGGAAACGGAGTTCAGTGGGGCATCAATTCCAATGGAAATCAAACCCTGACGATTCAGGGGCAGCAGGCCATCGAGCCGAATATTAACCTCTACGATTTTCAGGAGTGCACCCACATTGCCGTTACCTATGATGAAGAAAGTGAACGCGTATCCTTTTACGTCAATGGTTCACTCGTATTCCAAGATATATTACCCAATGTTACAGCCACCGCTTCTGACCTCTGGTTAGGAGCTGAGCCTTCCTCGTTCAGCATGTTCTACTATGGTGGCATGGATGAGGTACGCATCTGGGGCATAGCCCTCAGCGAGGATGAGGTAAGCCAGTGGTACCTTAACAACTGCCCGGATAACTATGGTAAGTTTTTGCTTTATGCCGACTTCGATGAAGATCCTGCCAGTCAGATTGTACATGACTTCTCACCCATAGCCAATCACGGCTTCAGGGGAGCGTTTTTGACTGCAGATGTTAGCGACCCTGTATTTGTGGAGCCCTTTTGTGAATTCAAAGATTGCTGCGAGGTTGAGGCCTTCTTTTCCGGGCCTGTGTCTGCTGCCGTTGGTACTCCCGTAACATATATCAACGCCAGTATTTCTGCGATCGCCTACGAGTGGTACGTAGATGGAGTGCTGAGCGCCACAACTACGAACTTTAATACCGCCTTCACCACCGGAGGTCTTCATGTTGTCACACTCAAGGCCATAGGAAGTGAACCCGGTTGTTTTGATTTCTATTCCTTGGTTGTTGAAGTGGAAGGCAATCCGTGTGATGCGGGGTTCACTTTTACCATTGACTGCAACACGGTCAACTTCTTCAGCAATTCCACGCAACCCGGTTTATCCCACACTTGGTTTTTTGGTGATGGCGGTTCGTCCACGCAGGTGAACCCAACGCACCTCTATCTAGGTACCGGAACCTACACTGTTACCCATATCGTATCATTCGGAGAAAGCTGCATGGACACGGTCGTCCTGGATGTTGAGATCGATTGTTTTGACGATCCGTGCCTGGATGACTGCAACATTGTTCCATGGGGTGATTTCGAAAGCCAGAACATCTATTCTTCCATTCCGCTCTATGCGCACAATGATCTCTGGCTTACATCCCTGGTGGTGCCGATTGCAAATTCTGTCGATCTCTACAACAGCGCTCTGAGTATTGGTAATTCCATTGACAATGGTGGAATCATCAATCAAATGCTGGTCACGAATGCTCCTATTGTTCCTGCTGCTTCTGGTGGAGGAGACCAGTATGTGGCGATGGCTGCCAGCAGATCGGTGATCGGAAGCAACGAGTATCTGACTCGTGAAATTCTGAGTTTCGAGTTGTGCGAACCTATTCTTCCCGGGCAGGTCTATGATGTTTCCATTCTCCTGCAACTCTATGTAGGAAGTCAATCAGACGCGGTCTTCCGAATTCAGGGATCTGAGCAGGAAGCCTGTGCGTTCTGGACACAGGGAGATCTGGCTGTTTGCTCTGACGAAGGTTGCAACGTGATGTGTAACGGAGGTAACAGCTATACACCGTATGACATTGCCGCTTATTATCCGCTCAACGGATCCTGGACAACACATTCAAGTGTGTATGAGCATCCTGCAACCGCTCCGCCTCTGAATTACATTGTGATCTTCCCAGAGGTTCCCTGTCCTGAAACAGGCAATGTCTATGTACTGGCAGATAATGTTTCTATCTGCCCAAGCTCGGCTACGGCAGGTACACCAGTTGTTCCGAATCCCAACATAGATGCCAACTTCACCTTTACGGTTTCTTCCACGAATTGTCCTGAAGTCACATTTACACCCGTTACTACTTCCGGCACACATACCTGGGACTTTGGCGATGCAAATACTTCCACCGCAGTGAGCCCTACACACGTATACGCCAGCCAGGGCACCTACACGGTCATTCATACCGTGACGGATGGTGATGATTGCTTCAGTTCTGAAGTGATGACAGTAGAAGTTGACTGCAAGGGCTGCCAGGTTGATCCTTGGCCGAAAATCTACGAAACCACCGGGCCATTTAGTACAAGAGCTTCCGTGCTGGGTCTTGAATTTGATACCGATAACAATGTCTACACGTTGCGCAACAGTAACTATTCCTATGCGCTGACGTTGCCTTCAGCTACTTCCTATCTCACCAAGTATTGCGAGGATGGGGAAGAGCTTTGGTCTGTGGAGTTGAATGGAGCAGAGTTAACCGCTTATGAGCCAAACACTCGCCTCGCGGTAGATGATAATGGTAACTCATACGTTCTCGTGGCCTATGAAAACTCCATGATTGCTGCTGGAACCACCATTTCCAATACCGGAACCAACCTGGCCATTCTCAGGTTTGATGATGCGGGAACTCTGCTGAACTGGCGTTCCATTCCTTATACACTCCCAGGTAATATCGGCTTTGGTCGAATTGAGTCCATCAAGGTGAGTGGTAACGGAAGTACAGTGTTTGTGCTGTTGAATGATCGTATCAAGCAGATCAACCCAGTGTCGTTGCTTGATGTTACGGATGAGCTGGGAGTGTTCCATTCTATTGATATCAGTGATAATGGAGGTTTCATCTACTTCGTCAACAACGCTGCGATTGGTTTCTATGCTGGTCTTGGTACAACTCCGGTGACGATGACTCCACCAACCTGGGGATTAGCGCGCACAGACCTTGAGTATGATGAAGCGAACGATCGTCTTTACCTCGGATCTGCTCAGGATGTATATGTGTATGACGTTACCTCAACATCCATTTCCGCCAATAGCATTTCTCCGATGGTGAACGTGTTCAACTCAGAGCGCTATCATGAAATACATCCGACACCCGGTGGTTTGTTGATTTACAATGTTGATCAGTACTATGGTGTGTTGCCGTTTGATGGCATCGATTATTACAACCTCGCAGGAGTGCAGCAATGGAACCTTCCGATCAACGGACAAACAGCACCACGATCGTCCATTATGATGGGCTTCAACAATAACCTCGGCTACCTCGGAGCTATGTGGTGGGATCAGTTGACGCTTGGATGGTACAGCACACCAGTGAATTCAGGTTCATTTGTGACGCGCTTTGATCTTACAGGAACCATGGTTTCCAAGACCGGCAGTGATGAAGCTTCCTTCGAAGATGCATCCGATGCACTCTCAGGCGGTGTGGCTGCTATTCAGCTTTATCCCAACCCAACGGATGGAAGGGTTGAACTGGCCATAACTACCGGAGATGTCGAGGCGGTGAATGTTACAGTGATCGATGCTTACGGTCAGGTGGTGTTGCAACAGGGTCAGGTGGCCATCCAAAATGGCAAAGGCTTAAGTAGTCTGGATTTGACCAGTCAACCTGCCGGTATGTACTTCATTGTTGTGGAGAGCGATGGAGCTCGCGTTGGTACTGAAAGATTGATCCTGCGTTAAGCATTCAGCTCAGGCAAGGGTGTTCATGGGTAGCTCTTCACTCATGAACACCTTTTCCAATCTATCGGCTTCTGTTGCCCAGCTATAGCGGGACGTCACGAATGCACGTCCTGCTTCTCCGTAGGACTTGCGCTGGTCTTCGCGCTCCGCCAATGCTATGATGTGTTGGGCAAAGTCCTGGGCGTTGTCGCCAATGTGGATTTCTGTTCCCGGTTTGGAGCCGATGGCGTCATTGGCCAGGGTAGTGGTGATGCATGGTAAACCAGTGGCCATGGCTTCCAACAATTTGTTCTGCATGCCTGAATTGATCAGCATCGGAGCGGCAAAAATCCGGGCGCTGCGGTAGACTTCCACAATGTCATCGACCCATCCTGTTACCTCCACCTTTGAGCTTGCCAGCGCGCGGATGGCAGGAGCTGGGTTTGCTCCTGCGAGACAAACCTTCAACCCGGGATGTTTGGCCCAGACAATCGGCATGATCTCATTCACGAGGTAGCGTGCGCTTTCCACGTTGGGCCGGTAATTCATGTTGCCAGTGAACAAGATGTCTCGCGTTTTTGGGGTGTCTCCTGCTTCGAAAAAGCGTTCGTCAATGCCGTTGGGAATGACGTGAACCTTTCCGGGCAATTGCATCGATTGTCCATCCTGCTCGCTGATGATGCTGTGCTGATCGAAATGATCGTAGATGAGGGCCTCGTAGGCTGCTAGTCGTCTTTGCTCCAGCTTCATGATGATGCTCATGGGCCAGCGCGCTGCCTTGGACATCCGGTTCATCCCGGTGGAAAGCGCGTCCATGTAGTCCATCGTTTTGGGCAGGGTCGGGTAGGGCATGGCGTAGCCCGCTGTTCTCACCAACTGACAATAGATGTGCTGAGGAATGTGCTCTTCCAGGTAGCGGTCAAATACACGCTGCGCCCGCTTCGATGAAAAGTAGTTGACCTGAAAGGGAAGACCGTTGAAGAAGGAAGTGAGTAACCGGAACAAGAGTCCAGCACGCGAAAGGCGATGGATCAGCACTTCCGTGCAAAACTCGTTGAGCTTGCGCTCCGCATCTGGGTGAACTTCCTGATCTGAAAGGCAAAAGAGGATGATCTCGTGCTTCTTGGACAGTTCTCGAATGAGGTGATAGGCTCGGAGTTTATCCCCCTTTTCAAGTGGCCATGGAACCCGACTGAGTACGACAAGAATTCTCATGCCCCGCCTTTGGTAGCGAATCCGCGAAAGAACTGGGTAATCTTACGGATGCTTTTGGTGTAAGTATCCATGTCCAGCAATCCGGAATCTGTTGTGGCTTTGTAGGTGAGGAAAATGCCGATCGGCAATAGCACTACTGTGGCCATCCACATGCCTGTAGTAGGAAGCATTTCGCCTTGTTTGGCCAGTTTTTCACCGGTAATGGAAGTGATGTGAAAGACTACAAAAAACAGTACTGAAATGACCACCGGCAAACCAAGTCCGCCTTTCCGAATGATCGCACCCAGGGGTGCTCCGATGAAGAAGAGGATGATGCAGGCGATGGACAGTGTGAACTTCCGGTGCCATTCAATTTCGTGTCTTCTGATGCTTCGTTCGTTGGACGAGAACATCTCCGATTTGCCAAAGGCAAAAGTTTTGTTGCCTCGTATTTGAGACATGGCCGTTTCGATCACATCCACACCCTTGTCTTTTTTGAACTTGGCATATGCTACCAGCTTTGCGCTGTCGCTAACATCAACGATGTAGTCCTTTGCGCTGTCTAACCGGATGGGATTGGTACGCTTGATCAGCAGGCCGCCAAAGTCTTCCCTACGCTCTTCAAGCTGAGTCTTCAGCGTGTCCATTGCAGATTCCAACTGACTCAGATTCAGCATCTGGTAGTTGTCTTTGAAGATGTCTTTGTCCGTTCGCTGTATTTGGAAACCGCTGAGGTCGAAGCGCATGATCTGCTCTCCAAACGTTGTTCCTATGTGTGGATAGTTATTCCCTGTGGATTCCTCGTACCGGTAGCCATCGTAGAGGGTGAAAATGAGGTAATTCTCATCGTCAGACATTTTCATGTTACCGGACTTTGCCCGGATCACATGCTTGTTGCCATCTCGCTTGGAATGATCGTAGATCAGAACATCCTTCAAGCCTTGTCCATCCTTGTCTTTTTCTCCTACGCGGATCACGAAGCCATCCAACCCTTTGTAGTAGATGCCGGGCTGTATATCGAACGAGGGCTTTTTGTGCCGAATGTCGTAAAGCAGTGAGGCAAATTCCAGGTTGGCCTTAGGCCATACATGGTTGGTGAACAGGAAGGCTCCCAAGCTTACACAACATGTAAAGAGGAGCAGGGGATACATGATCCGAATGAGGCTCATGCCAGAGGATTTCATAGCCACGAGCTCGTAGTGCTCCCCAAAACTGCCAAACGTCATGATGGAGGCAAGCAATACCGCCAGCGGTAGAGCCATAGGCACCAGGTTCGCTGATGCGTAGAACAGCAATTCAGCTACGAGGTACCATTCCAAACCTTTCCCTACCAGTTCATCGATGTACTTCCAGAGGAACTGCATCACAAAGATGAAGAGGGTAATGAAGAAGGTCAGAATGAACGGACCGAAATACGACTTGATGAGAAGGGCGTGAAGTTTTTTCAAGTGCTCCTGAAAATTACGCCAAAGGTAACGTCAATTAAGCGCAAAAATTAGCCGCCCAGCACGTGGAGAAGCTCATTTATCTGAGATTCCCATAAAAGTTGTTGTTCCTCTTCTTCGTCAGGATCCACAAAATCGGTGACGATGAGCGCCACATCATTGGTCAATGGATCGGTTTTGATGTTGAATTCAAAGTAGTAGTCCGTGCCTTCGTCTTCCAGGAACTGAAAGCGAATGAAGCTATCAGCACGCTTGGCAACAACCTTTGCTTCTTCGGCAGTTCCATCCCACTCAAACTTCGCGTAATCCTTCTTGATCGTGACATCATCAGCAAACCATTCAGACAGACCGCTAGACGTGCTCAAACACTGATAAAGTATCTTAACGGAGCTTCTGATCGCGAATTCCAACTCTATTTTTTTCTTCTCTTCAGACATGGGTTGATCTTTTTACACCTTGCGATGGGTAAGCCGCGCAATATAAACTTTTGGAGGTAATCGGGGAGGCCTGAGAGCCCTTGATGACACAGATGCTTTCCAACATTTATCAACAGTGAAGCTTCGCGCTGTGACCCTCGGTTTGAATCTTGACATCCTATCGGTATGCTTTTTCACATGCGATGCAAGGAATCTCCCCTTCATCTCATCTATTCATCAAACGAGATAATATGAGAACTTTATTCATCTGCCTGAGCATCGCGGCTCTGGCGATTGCATGTGAAAAGGAAGAATTGCCGGCAGAAATCGAGCAAACAGGAATTGAGGGTAGCTACAGATTGGTGGAAGTGCTGATGGATCCGGGAGATGGTAGTGGAACTTTTCAGCCGGTGACCAGCGATAAGATTGTGGAGTTTCACAGCGGTGGTACCGTCACCTCCAACGGAATCATCTGCAATACATCGATCGCAACGGATTCTGCTACCACAGGCACCTTCAATATGCAGGACTCATCCATCACATCTACCTGCCAAAAGCTTTATTTCGAACTGAGCGGTAACGAGTTGCAAATCCAATATCCATGCATTGAACCGTGTATTTCCAAATACATGAAACTCTGAAAGAGTCATCCCGAAATACCACCCTTGAAAACGCCTGCAACAGGCGTTTTTTTATGCTCAGGAACCAGGGAATGCGCGCTCAAAAGCTGAAATGGCGACTTTATTGAACTCAGGCTTTGGCGCTCCCTCCACCTTCTTGACACGGCCCCGGCTGTTCTCATAAACGAGGAACTTCAAGCCTTGATCACCTTTTTCCACCAGGTAGCTGGAGATAGCAATTTTGTAGCGTGTGTTGTTGTCAATGGGAGCACCTTGCAAAAGCCACTGTCCGTCTTTTTGTGAAATGCCGCTGTATTGAAGAAACGACCCTTTTCCAGTGTTTTTTGCCCCCTGGTTCAGGGCTTCCATCAGAATATCTCCCCGCATTTCTACCAGGGAAACAGAACCTCCGAAAGGCGAGATTTTCATGATCTCATACTGTGTCACCGGGCAATCCGACAGGTTTTTAGGATTGATTTTGTCATCCAGGCGAATGGACCCTCCGTTCATGATACCAGCCTTAGCCTGATCTGGGAATGCATCGATGAATCCTTGAGTCAGTAGGTCGGTGAGGTTAGTCGACTGACTTCTGACGGAAGCCTCGGTTCCATCCAGCGTTACGTTCACCTTGCAAACGACTTGATCCGGCTCATAGCCCGCGGCAGTGTAATACTCGTAGGCCTTTCCTTCCCATGCTTTAGCCAGTCGCTCGATCTCGATGTCCTTTTCTATGGTTTCATCAATCAGTATGATTTCAGAGCGCTGAGAAAGGGTGCCCGAGTCCTTGTTGAAGGTTAGGTAGTGTACAAAAGCGCTCTTGGAATTCGCGTCCGCCTTGGTAATGGGTGTTTGCTCATCGTTGCGCAGCAATTTGAAGTTATCATGCTCATGACCACCCAGGATCAGATTGATCTCCGGCACCTGGCGCGCGAGGGCAATGTCATCTTCCAGGGATTGATGTGTCATGGCAATGATGATGTCTGCCTTCTGCTCTTGCAGTTGCTTGACAGCTTTGCGTGCGGCTTCAAGAGGCGGAGTGATGGTAGCGAAGTCCTGATTGAAGTTATCCATGGTGATTCCCAGGATGCCCATTTTCACGCCTTCAACATCTATGATTTGAGCAGGCATTGTGTTATCAAATGGCTTACCGACTGAATCGCTCACGTTATCGGTAATGTTCTTGAATTCAGACTCCTTCAATCGCTCTCGAAAGTCTTCTTCAGGTATGTCGAACTCATGATTTCCGATGGTGAAGAAGTCCCACTGCATGGCGTTGAGCACATTGACCATTTGCTGACCCGCGAGCCTTTTTCCGTTCACTTCTGCATTTCCGATGACCGAAGGACTGTAGAGGTCGCCAGCCAGGACGGAAAATGTATTCGGATTCTCCTCTTTCAGCGACTTCAGCAAGGTTTGAACACGAGCTAATCCACCTCGTGTTCCGCTGCTCACCGCAGTCATTTCATACACATCGTTCAGCTGCAGGAGGGTGATCTCTACGGTCTGTGCTTTTGTTTCTCCGGAAGTGGTGTCCACTTCTACGTTGCAGGAGTGGAGACTTATAAGCATAAGTGCCAGCAGAGATGTAAGAAGGCTTTTCATGATTTCAGTGAATCGATTCGGTTGTTAAGGTCATTGATCCATGGCTTCCATGGGTAACGGCAAAGGAGAGACATATCCCTCAGTTGAGCAACTTCTCTCTGCGGTTTTTAGAGCATGATAAAAGCCCTCCATTTGGAGAGCTTTTATCATGTGACTGATAAATGACTTTAGTGCAATACGATGCGAGTGTAGTGATCTCCATCGCTGTCGCTGAGGCGAATCATGTAGACACCAGCAGCTAACTCAGAGCGGTTGAGCTCAATCTCCAGGTGATCTGTTTCTGCTCGCTGGACAGATCGCCCCTGAGCTGTGAAGACTTCATGATGCTGGAAGCGGTTTCCTCCAATCGCGGAGAGTCTGACACCTTCATTTGTATATGCAACTTTGATACGATCGTTGGCATCAATTGGATCAATTCCTACGCTACCGTCCAAGGTCAGCTCGTTGGATGCAGGGCTCAGGAAGTCTTGCGTTTGCAGCACTCCATTTGCCTTGCTCATCACAAAAGCGCGATAGGGAACCCCTTCCGTAATCGCATCGCCATCCACATCCGCGGAGGTGGCGAGGAGCTCGGTGCTTATGTTCTGTCCGTTCGGAGTAACAGCAAAGAAATTGTTGTTGCCTTGTGCATCGAGCAGGTTGAATGAATTGGCATTCGCTGCCTTCACTACGAAGATTCGATACTCATTCAGCCCTGTCTCGTTGGCGAGCTTGTTGAAGTTCACTTCCATGTCAGTACCGTTCACATTGTTGTTCACGTCTACAATGTTCACCGCCTGTACAGGACCGAAATCAGGGATGCTCTCCAACACTACCGTATCTGAGGGATTGGACAGCACATCATTCAGCGCAACATTTTGGTCGCTGATGGTATGAATGAAAACCTGATAAGGTATACCAACCGTAATGAGGTCTCCATCACTGTCTGCCATTCCACCCAACAAGCTCTCGCTGTAGGTTGCAGTGCCATTCGGAACAATGCTTAAGGCGCTCAGAGAACTTTGAGCCTGTGCATCTTGTAAGGTGAAAGATGCTGCTGAAGACTCTTTCACCACAATGGCGCGGTAGAGCAGAACACTTGCTTCGTTAGCCGCCTGGTCAAACTGTACATGAAGGTCGCTTGAGTTACCGGCATCGGCAACGTCTTGAAGTACTACGTTTTGAGCAGGTGAGGCATTCGCAGCAAGGCCTGTATCACCGGTGATGATGGATTGGTTCGGAGTGAGGTTGATGGCGTAGTCCTTCAGGGTAAAGGATGTTGGACTCAGTACATCAATACGCGCCCATCCGTAGTGTTCGTTGCCACTCAGCTCGATTCTCAGCCCCACATACCGATCGGTGTTTCCGATAAAGTTTCCAGAGGTGCCATAGAAGGTGAAAGAGCCGGTGTAGCTCGAAAAGGAGTAGGATGAGAAACCGTTGAATTCTCCACCCAATACCATGTTGCTGTAGGCATACCAGCCATAAGACCCCGGTTGAACTACTTGAGAACTGAACAGAGCCAATGGCCAGTTTCCTCTTACCGCATTTGAGCCCTGAGGATCGATGCCCACTGATGAGCTTTGGACGCTGTAATTGAAGAAGCCAGAGGTGAACGTGAAACTTCCTGTATTGGTTGAACTGGTAATGTTGATGCTGAAATCAATGATGTTGTCATTGTTCAGATCCAAATCATAAATGCTTCCAACTCCCGAGACATTCAAATCCGGTTCTACGTTGGTGTAGAGCACTTGTCCTTGTGCTGAGGCTGCGGTAGCGATGGCCCCAGCAGAAAGCGAATAAGCCTTTAGTTTTTCTAGTAGCGATTGTTTCATCGGTGAGTAGTTTGGTTTGTAGACGAACCTACATGGCACATGGGTAGTGGTCGAAACTAAAAAAAGTGGAAGAATGATCGAAAGCCCAAATTACCGGGACGAGCGGTGTGATTGGATGCGTAAGCGCAAACGCAGGGTATGAATCTGCGATCTTGAAAAAATCTTTCACCTTCATGCAAGGTTCCACGTCATCGTTGCATCTACTGATTGTCGCCCTTCGCGAATGGATATTGAACAGCTTATCTCTGGTTGCAGAGAGCAGGATTTAAGGAGTCAAAAGGCTCTTTATGACCTGCTGCACCCTCAAATGTTTGGGGTGTGCCTCCGCTATGCGCGCGATCGTGATCAAGCGCAGGATTTGCTCCAGGAAGGCTTCGTGAAGGTGTTTCAGAAAATAGATTCCTTCAAGGGAACGGGATCTTTCATTGGCTGGGTGAAGAGAATCATGGTGAACACAGCTCTTGAGCATTTTCGGAAACAGAAGGCTGGCGCAGAAGAAGTTGAACTGGAACATGAATCAATGATGGTGGTCGCTGATGATAATGTGGTAAGTGACATGAGTGCAAAAGATATCCTGAGACTGGTGCAGCAGTTGCCATCCGGCTATCGCATGGTGTTCAACCTGTTTGCGATTGAAGGCTACAGCCACCAGGAAATTGCAGACCAGTTAAACATCTCTGCCAATACTTCTTACTCCCAGTATCACCGGGCTCGGGCCATGCTGAAGAAGATGCTCTCCACAGAAAAACAAACGCCCACTAACAATGCAGTGCTATGAGTGATGTAGACAATCATAAGGACGCTTTTGAGGAGGCCATGCAAAATGCCTTTGACGGTTTTGCTGAAACGGCTGACGATGTGGTGTGGACGGATATTGAAAATCAGCTCAAGGGCAAAAAGAGAAGGATTGCCGCTTATTGGTGGTATTCCGGTGTGGCGGCCGCCCTGGCACTCGCCATTGGGTTGTTCTCTGTGCTCTACAGCCCTTCCGAGGCCGGAGGTCAGGCCGGAGTTGAGACAGAAGCGAATTCAAGCGAAGGTTCGGTTTTAATAGATGAGGGTTCTGAGTCGCTTGCCAACGATGGAGGAGAGGAACAGGTGAAGGACCTGAACGCTGCGGAGGAAGGTTTGAACGATGAGGATGAAGCCATCGCTGGCGTTGAAAAAGAGGTTTCCCCAGGTGATGAAGAAGGGGATGCGTTGGATGTGGATGCTCAACGTTCTGTCAGTCCCAACAATGTAAATGCAGCAAGAGACGAGGCTGTATCTTCTTCCGGACGTGAAGCTTTTGCCCAAAACGATGAGCAACAAGACGTTGGCGACCCAATCAACACTCTCAGTGAAACAGGCGGAATTCTAGCCGCCTCAACAGCACAAGCGAGCTCAGGAGACGGTCCCGGAGGAATCAATCCGCCAGAGACAGAAGCGGAAGACCCTTCGCTTGATTTAATGCCCATTTTGCCCGCTGAAGTTAGAACCAAGCTCCAGCGCAGTCTTGCCATGCGCGATCTCGATCCGATTTCCGGCAAGGTTTCGGATGGCAAGGAAAAGAAGGTGGACGATCGATGGGTAGATTGGGAAGATGATCCCAACCAGTCGAATTTTGGATTGCTGGCGCATTTTGGCTCTTCGGCCAGCGGAACACCTCAGGGCAATAACTCCGCCTTCCTTTCCAATGAGGAAGGTTTTGGAGCTCAAGACCTCAATCAATCGGTCGTAAATCGGAGTGATCGGGGGCTTGAACCAGATCGTTACCAAGCGCCCTTCAGCCTTGGGGTGAAGGCAAACATTTCGCTTTCCAGGCGCTTCAGTATTGAAACCGGGCTGATCTACACGCTGCTTGGAGCAAGCCAAACAAGAGTGGATTCTGGCCAGACACTGACCATGATTCTGGAAGATGAACATTACCTGGGCATTCCGTTGCTATTGCAGTATCGTTTTGTGGATCGCAGGCGTTTTTCGATTTACTGTGTACAGGGTGTGATGTTTGACAAGGCGATCATCCGAAACCTGAGACGTCAGCAAAACTTTGCTTCGGGCGAGGAGGTGAATGAACAGTTCAGAGGCGACCCTTCTGGAGAACAGGGAGGTCTTTACTTCGGCCTTGGATATGCTCATCGCATTACCAACACGATCAATTTCTACGCAGAGCCCAGCGTCACCAGCTGGATTTACAATCGTGAGGTATTTGAGAATATTCGCAACGCCAATTTGCTCTGGCCCAGTTTGAACCTGGGCATCCGCTTCGATCTGTAAGCGGCTACTCCTGGTTTTCAGCTTTTCCCTGGTCTTGACGCGCTCAGTCAGCACGTGAAGAACCGCTCTTTTCAGGCCGAATGGTTCCTGCGCTCAAGCGACCATTTCCAGTAAATCCAACCAATTCGTCCTCGTCATGCAAGGTTTTTCTGCCTGCCTGCATCTTCCTTTCAAAGAGACACTAAAACCAAGATCATGAAACGATACAACAGACTTTATCTGGTATGGCTACTCCCCGCGTTGCTCAGCATTGGCCTCGTGGGTTGCCAGGACAGAAGCATGGAGGAAATCACCTATAAGGCCAACGTGCCCGTGTATGCCAACACAGATTTCCTGGAAGCGGAAATTCAAACCTTAGATCCTCAACCGCTGAAAGGAAGCGGGAAGATTCACATGCGCGGCAATTTCCTGTTCATCGTGGACAATTTCATTGGCGTTCATGTTTTTGACAACAGCAATCCTTCCTCTCCGGTGAACCTTGCATACCTGCGCATCCCGGGCGTCATAGACATCGCCACGAGCGGAACCACATTGTATGCAGACAGCTACAAGGATTTGGTGACCATCGATATTTCTGACCTCCAGAACATTTTTCAGGTAGACAGAGACGAGAATGTTTTTAAAGCGGCACTGCCTCCTGTAGAGAATAGTTATCCGATTGCTGACATTGATCCTGAAAAAGGAGTGGTGATCGGGTGGAATGTGCAGACCATCACGGAGGAAGTAGAAGTGAACAACCAAGGCTGGTTTGGCGGTCCCGAAAGCGTATTGTGGAACGACCAGCTCACTTCTGGTTCGCAGGGCGGTGGCAACCGTACCATGAATTTTGGCGGAAACGGTGTCAGTGGTTCACTCGCACGATTCATCGCCTTTGGTGAACAGCTTTATGTAGTGAATGGCCAGGACATTCGCGTGTTTGACCTTTCGGACGTAAGAGACCCAAAGGAGGGCGCGGTCATCAACACCTGGCGAGACATTGAAACACTGTTTCCAGCGCAGCAGAAGCTTTTTGTTGGAACCACTACGGGAATGCTGATCTACGGCCTCGAAAACCCTTCCAGCCCTAACTTCATTTCTAATTTTAACCATGCCACGAGCTGTGATCCAGTAGTAGTGGAAGGCAAGTATGCGTATGTCACATTGCGAGGCGGCTCCGCCTGCGGTGGATGGAGCGATCAGCTGGACGTGATCGATATTGAGAACATTGAGAGCCCATCATTGGTAGCGACCTATCCAATGACCAGCCCCGGAGGTTTGGGGGTGAAGAATGACGTAATCTTCATCTGTGACGGGCCTGATGGTTTGAAAATCTATGATGCTGCGGACAAGCACTCCATTGATCAAAACCAGTTGGCGCATTATCCTGATGTGAAGGCCTATGATGTCATCCCGCTGGGCGATGTACTGATGGCGATTGCCGAGGACGGGTTGTATCAGTACGACTTCTCCAATCCTGAGAATATTCAGTTGCTAAGCACCATTTCAACTCCTGTCCAATGAGAAAGTCAGCATTCAGAATGATGCTCTTGGCGCTGGCATTGGTTGCGCTGGCCGGTGGGGCAAAAGCTCAGAAAAACGGACTGCAAGATGCGGTGCACTTACACAACGGTTCCATCATCCGTGGTGAGCTTCAAACTTCTACAGACGGAAGCATTCGCGTAAAGACTATGGATGGAAGCCTTTGGGTGTTTAAAGCAGATGAGGTAAAGGAAGTGACTCAGGAAGATTACTACGCCCTGAAACGAACACTGGTGATTTCCAAGAAAGGATTCTACAATGCCAGCAGCGCTGGTTTGATGGTGGGCAGAAGTGAAAACTTCACAGAGCTTACTGCGAGTATCACCACCGTTTGTGGCTACAAGATCAATCCACATTACAGCATAGGAATTGGTGTTGGAATTGAATCCTTTGAGCCAGGGCTTGCCCCCATATTTCTGGAAGGGCGTTACAACCTTTTGGAAAGCAAATTCACGCCTTTTGTTGGCTTGCAGGGAGGTTATTCCATTCCCATTGACAACTACAGGGCCGAAGGAGGCGAGTGGCAGGAACGAGGCGGTGTGATGGGTAACGCAGAGATCGGTGTGATCAATTACATCGGTCACAATGCCGCTATCACGTTCAGTGTAGGCTACCGTTATCAGCAATCCGTTTCAAGACAAGATTACTGGTGGTTTCAGGATGATGACTTTGGGGTGATCAGAGATGAGTTTCACCGCTTCGCATTTCGCGCTGGTTTGCTCTTTAACTAGGGTGACGGGGCTTTACATACCCACCACAAATTGATTCAGCTCTTGCAGAGGCAAGGCCGTATTTCCAAATGATCGCGACAATTCTGTGGCGAGCAAGGCATCACTCTCCGGAGTGATGCCTTTGTTGTTCAATAGGGTGCTTTCCGGAAGCTGCAATGGAGGAGCAGGAACCTGTTTCTCTATGACACGCACACGTTCAACCGGCACCTCTACCAACACTTCCTTCACCACGGTGACCGTATCCACGTCAGGTTGGTAGACAATCCGCTCCGTTTCGATGTACTCAACTCCCGGTGTTCGCAACCAAAAGAGCAGGAGGAAGGTGGCTGCCACCGCCAGCCCGGCCTGATAGGCAGGAATTCTGGCAGTGAACAACATCATTAACCTTTCACCGATTGCTGGTTCGCTTTTCTCCTTCAACCTGGATTGCAATGAGCTCAAAATGGCAGGATCAGGTGTGAGCATCGGTGCCTCGTCTTCAAACAGCCACTGGCTGGCCAACAGGGTCGTTCGCTGCTGGCGATAGTCTTCTTCTGTCATGTGTGCCAACACCAATTCTTGCTGAGAAGGTGTAAGCGCTTCGAAGTCATAGGCCTCAATCCAAAGCTGCAATTGTTCTTCGTGTTCTGTCATAACTTCATTGATTGGTGGGGTGAAAAGCGCTCAGGCGCTTTGCTAAATGCTTGATGGTGTAGTGAATGCGTGATTTTACCGTTCCTTCCGAACACTCCATGATCTGGGCGACTTCACGAATGCTGAGCCGCTCTTGATAGCGCAGAATGAACGTGCATCGATGATCGTATTTGAGCATGGTCAGTTCCTTCTTCAATACACGTTTGAAGGCCTTCTGATCTAGTAAGGCTTCGATCTTATCGTCATGAAGTGGAAGCTCCGACAGATGCTCCTCGCTGTCCCGATGCTGTGGAATGCGGAATTGCTTCCGGCAGGCATTGGCGGTCACCGTAAATATCCATGGTTTGAAATCCCGTGAAGTATCAAAACGGAACGGTTGCTCCGCAAGCATCATGAATACGTCTTGCAGCACATCCTGCGACTCAGCCTCGCGATGATCCAGCATCCGGTAGATGAAATGCAGCAGCCGTGGGCTATACCTTCGGTAGAGTTCTTCAAACGCGGCATGCTTGCCTTGCTGGAATTGCTCCATCAAAGCCTCATCAGAATCGCCTTTAAACGTGTTGAACAGCTTCACAGAGACTCAGTCCAGCACTTGCATTACCACTCTGAAACCAACTTCGGGACTGGGAGCTTCGAAGCTTTCGGAAGCGCTAATGATGGCATGTCCCCCCGGTGTGTTCCAGCTTCCGCCTTTCGAAATGCCTTCCTCTTTCACCATTTCTGCCACATTTCCACACATGTTGTACAACCCAAAAGCATTGGGCATGTATGTTCCGGTGCGCACCGGAATGATTCCTCCATCCAGGTCGTTTGTGTAGTTGGCAATTTCCGGACATGCTTCCTTTTCGGAGGCATGCTCACTTGGAGGCACCGCGTCACTTGTGTTGACGTTGGCGAGGAAGCACCCTTTAGCGTTTCTCAAATAGGGCCCACCCCAGGGATACGGACCATGCTTTCCATTGGAAGAAGCCAACATTTCCCATTCCTTTTCTGTCGGAAGGCGGAAGTGAACCAGTTTGTGCTGCTTCTTTTTGTGCTCCATTCCGTTGTAAACATCGGTCAGCCATTTGCAGTAAAGCTCTGCGGATTCCTTCGAAATGTTGCATACTGGAAATTCGTCTTCCAGCGGAGCTCCGTTTTGAAAGAGCTCGGCTTCATTGAGTGCCGCCATCTCAGGACTCAGCAGCGACCTCCAGTCCACGTTCTGCATCTTCACCCGGTTCAGTTGATCAAACTTGCGCTGCTTGATCAGGTCTGTCAGGAAGAGGTTATACATGCCATTGCTCACTTCATGGGTCCCGGCATAGAGGTATTCATCCACTTTCACGAAATACTGCATGATCTCCTTGGGATGATGAATGACCATGGACGTTCCGGAGATCGGTTCATCCTCCAGTAAGGCAACTACGCGATCCTTCATGTTCGCTTTTTCAGCTACGTGGGTGATCAATGCTTTCATGTTTTCCGCCTTTGGGTCTTCACTCTCACGATAGTGATTGTAAAGCGTGAGCATGGAAACAAGGTAGTTTGCATTGGAATGATTCACCACACCATCGCTGATGTGTGAATTCGCTTCCAGCCTCAAGTGATCAAGCAGGAAGCGTTTCTCGTAGTTTTTCTTGATCACTGCGATGTTATCAAACCTGTCATCGCTCCATTTCAGGGCCATGCCCGTATTATGCATGTTTTCCTTGAACGGCTCATAAATGGCAGGTTGTGTAGCTACTCCAAAGTAGATGGGGCGTTCGGTTTGTTTTTTCAGGTGTCGGCAAATGGCTCTTTTATAATCCAGTTCCGAGTCATAGTCTTCCACCGCTTTGTCGAATGGCCGAATTCCCAGCTCTGTGAATACCCGCTTTCTGTATTCCATGTTTGCGAGCAGGTGAATGTTCAGCAATTCAACATCCGTTCTTACATCCCTGGCATACTGCAATACCAGAGCAGGGTAGGTGTCATTGTCACCCGCAGTCAGCAGTATGGCTGACTCTTCGGTGCTTTCCAGCATGTTGTAGTTCCAGGCATACAGTCCATAAGCCATGTCATTGGAAGCCAACCAGCGCTCGGCCACCGATTGGAGATATTCCTTGTCCCGTCTGAGTTCATAATACGTGAAAAGATGAACGAAGAGCATCGGGTTGTCCGGTTGCATCTCCACCGCCTTCATCAGATGTTTTGTGAGGTCTTCGTTCTTGAAAATGCCACCGTTCTGATAGGCTGCGTAATGGTATTCGAAAGACTCAGGAATGGAAGTTCCCATGTCCTTCACCAAGGCGTCCAGATCATCCTGATTCGGCCCTTTCTGATAAACCTTCAGCATCCGTGTGGCAGTGTAGTAGTTGAGCCATGCCTCGCCATTCTGGGGGTTTTGCTTTACATACTTTTCCCAAAGGCTGGCTTGTTCCTGATACCATTCCACGGTTTGACGTTGCTTCACCAGCGAGTAAACAGTTTGACGCTCAGTCGAATAGCCTGACAGAAGGAACATTGTGCACAGCAGCGCACTCAAAAGCAATCGTTGTAGCATTGAAGTTGTGATTGAAGTGTCAAAAGAAGGAGGCCTCCAAACCTAAGACAGCGATTTATGTAGGGTAGTATCCAGAAGTAGGAGAAAGGTTCAATTTTTTTTTGGCCATCATCATCTACGCTTCAGCTTCGATGATTAAAAAGCCAACGGCATTGGCTCGCACGGATCTGGAAGTCTGACTCTTGATTGCAGTTGAGTTTGAGATTGAATTTGAGTTTGCTCTTGTGATTGAATTTATAGTCTTTCTTCGCCTCGTGAATCGCTTCGACCGGGTTATATCCATTCTCATTTTGCTTCAATCGCGGAAGGTGGTGAAGGCGCAGCAGATTTCTGAGCGCTTTGATGTGAGCTTGCGCACCGTTTATAGGGATATCCGCACGCTGGAAGAGGCCGGGGTGCCTATTTGCGGAGAAGCGGGCGTTGGATATTCTATTGCAGAGGGTTACCGTTTGCCACCAGTCATTTTTGATGAGTCTGAAGCTTTTGCGCTGACGGCAGGTGAAAAATTTATTGCTAACATCGTTGATGAAGCGACCGCCAAGGCATACGCTTCTGCATTGGCAAAGATTCGGGCAGTGCTCGAGTCTGCGAATCTGGAAGGAGTAGAGCGGCTTGATGATTCGATTGTGTTCAGATCACATCCAAAAACATACACGACCAAACACCTGTCTGAAATCTTCGGGGCGATCAGCGGGCGCTGGGTGATGCGAATTCAATACCGCAAGCCTGATAGCATGGAGGCGGAATGGCGTGATCTGGAGCCGATGGGTTGCTACTTCGATTATAACAACTGGTATTTGATTGCATGGTGCCGCCTGCGCAAGGATTATCGCACCTTCAAGGTGAATCGGATTGAGGCTTTGAAGCTTCGGGCAGAGCATTTTGAATACACCCATCCAAGCCTGACAGAATACATTGAGCGTGAATCGAAGAGCAAGAAGGCACTAAAAGTAGAAGTGCGCTTTCCAAAATCGATGTATGAATACATTGAGAACGATCGGTTCAACTTCGGTTTGGTGCAGGAAGTAGACGAAGGCGAGTCGGTGAAGATGACCTTCCTTGTTCCTGATTACCACCTCATCGCACGCTGGCTGCTCATGTACACCAAGTATGTGGAGGTTGTCAATCCTGAGGCTCTGAAGACGCTCATGAAAGAGTTGGCTGAGGATCTGCTCAAGCACTACAGTAAGTAGTTTTTTGGAGTCGCGCCTGGCTTCTCTGAATCCTGATGAGTTTTTCAAAACATTTTTTTGAGCATCCTCAATGCTGCTGACATACCCTTGTCACAAGACCAGTTTTCCTTCGCTCCAAATCATCAAAACATCAATCATTATGACCGTAAAGGAAGTGGCCGACCGACTCGTTGAGCTTTGTCGGAAAGGAGAATTCAATCAGGCTGTAGAAGAGCTTTATGCTGAGAACATTGTGAGCCTTGAGCCAAAAGGTTCCAGAACTGAGCGTACAGAAGGACTGGCAGATGTGAAGGTTAAGTCTGACATGTTTGCGAAGCAGACCATCAAAGTCAATTCGCTCGAAGTTTCGGATCCTATTGTAGCGGAGAATTTCTTCACCATCGGACTCTACATGAACCTCGACATGCAGGATGCTCCACCCAAGATGCAGATGGACGAAATCTGCGTTTACCATGTGGTTGACGGCAAGATTGTCAACGAACAATTCTTCCACACGGTGCCGGCCGAATAGGCCGCCTCTCAGAAACATGATACTCAGGGTCACACGGATGTTAGCTCATTCGTGTGATCCTTTGTGTTTTCTGCCTTGCAGCGGAAATCGCGAATCATGATCCCATTCACCGACCGGTATATACCGCTCACCGACCTTGTTTCTACAGCTCATCGATTTGTTCTTTTCATGGGGATAGACTCCCAATACATTTGATCAAAATTCAAATCATGGAAGTGCAAGACGATTCGAGGAACATCAGAAAGCGACCAGGCAGGAAGAGCTACTTTGGTTTGTTCATCATCTTTCTGGGAGCATGGTGGTTGCTACACCGTGTGGAGCCAACTTTGGTTCCTGAGTGGGTTTTGACATGGCCGGTTCTGCTCATTGTATTGGGCTTTGTCAACCTGCTGAGCAACGGCTTTAGAAACTTTGGTGGTTACGTGCTGATGTTGGTTGGAGCCGCTTTTCTGGCACATCAACAGTTAGACTTTCCCGTTGACGTTGAGCGCTACTTGTGGCCGGTAATAGTGATCTTCATCGGTATTATCCTCTTGTTGAAACCAAAAAAAAAATGCCGTCCAAAATGGGGCAGGCGCTATGAGAGAGGCAAGAAGATTGAAGATGTAGATTTCGATGAGGTGGATGTGGATAGCTCCGATAAGCTCGATACACTAGCGGTGTTCAGTGCAGTGACCAAGGATGTGATCTCCAAGGATTTCAAGGGCGGAGACATTACAGCGGTGCTGGGTGGTATTGAGATCAATTTTGCCAACGCAGACATCTCGGGCAAAGCAGGCGAGATAGACCTCACGATTGTGATGGGAGGAGTGAAACTGATCGTTCCAAGGCACTGGGATGTGAAAATCAACACCACCAATATCGCAGGAGGAGTAGAGGATAAGCGCCAGTACTTCGCAGCAGATACAGCAGAGCACAAACACCTCACCATCAACGGCACCATCATCATGGGTGGAGTTGAGATTACAACCATTTAATTGCCAAAACACAAGACCATGAATTGGTACATAAGCAAACTCATTTTCAGAATCGTGGATCACGGCTCCAGCGCTGCTCAGTTTGATGAACAATGGAGAATGATTCATGCAGCCTCAGAGCGGGAGGCGCTGGCCACTGCAAACCAGATCGGCCGGAAGGAAAGCGAACAAATACTGAAATCAAACGGTCAGTCGGTGCGATGGGAGTTCATTTGCGTCACCGATCTTCATCCTTTTACACACGATCTGAATGGAGCAGAGCTGTTTTCACGCATTGAACAACCAGACAATGAATACCTCTACCTGCTTTCCAATAAAGCGAAAGCCCAACGCTATCCTGAAAATGAACCGCTAGAAGCATGAGCGTTTCAATCAACGTGAGTCGTTGGCACCTGATCCAGTTTGCGACCCTCGGGCTGCTTTGGTGCGGGTTTTACTCCACCATGCTCGAAACGGTTTTTGAGCTGCCATGGCAAAGTGCGTTGATTGAAAGTCTGATTGTGAACGCAGAAATTGCGTTGCTTGCCTTTGTATCCTACAAGGGCATTGTTTATTACCGGCCATCAAAGGATCGGTTTTGGTTTTATGTAGGCGTTGTCATTGCCCTTGGAGTGCTT
Source organism: Flavobacteriales bacterium UBA6057 (assembly GCA_002428995.1). Classification (GTDB taxonomy): domain Bacteria; phylum Bacteroidota; class Bacteroidia; order Flavobacteriales_G; family Salibacteraceae; genus UBA6057. The sequence goes on from DIYJ01000006.1 coordinate 64,124, forward strand.
GCAGTGTTCATCTTCGGTTCTATCCTCGGCTTGCTTTCCGGAACGGAATACATGAACACGGAGAGCTTCGAAAAACACGCTCTGATCCACGGTGGAGTAGCCTTTTTGATTCACGCAGCTGTTGCAGGCTTTGCCATCCTGAAGAATGATTTAAAGGAGTCTGGAAGCGTTCAGAAGCGGCAGGAAGAATCAGAACGCATGGCCAGGGAAGCGGAACTGCTCAAACTCAGGCATCAGTTGCAGCCGCATTTTCTGTTCAATAGCCTCAATTCCATCAATGCGCTCATCAGCGTGAAGCCAGAGCAGGCGAGGTCTATGATCCATCAGTTAAGCGCCTTCCTTCGGGGAACGCTCAAGGCGGATGACGTAAAAACCATCGACCTGCATTCAGAGCTTGAATACATGCAGCTCTATCTGGACATTGAGAAAGTACGTTTTGGCCATCGGTTGAAAACTCGGATTGAAGGAGAGGAAAGCTGCGAGAAAGCTACCCTTCCAGCCCTGCTGTTGCAGCCGTTGATGGAGAACGCGATCAAGTTTGGATTGTATGGCACTACCGGAGAAGTGGAGATTGTGATGAAAGCTCAGGTGCACGAAGGAATGCTCATCATTCAGGTCGTAAATCCAATCGATGAAGATGCCGACAGCCAGTCAGGTACTGGTTTTGGATTAACCTCCATCCGAAGAAGACTTCAGCTGATCTATGGACGAAACGACCTGCTGGAAACCGAGCGCACGAAAAACACTTTTAAAGCCACCATCAAAATCCCACAGTCATCATGATAAAGGCCATTCTCATTGACGATGAACCCCTTGCTATAAGTGTGGTAAAAGAATACCTCGGCAATCATGAAGAAGTGGAAGTGGTCGCGGAGTGCAACGATGGATTCCAGGCCTTGAAGGCGATTGCGGAGCATAAGCCTGACTTGCTTTTCCTCGATGTTCAAATGCCCAAAATCTCAGGGTTGGAGTTGCTGGAATTGCTCGATGAGGTGCCTATGATCATCTTCACCACAGCCTTCGAAAAGCACGCCATCAAAGCGTTTGAGGCTAATGCCGTAGACTATCTGCTCAAGCCGTTCAGTCAGGATCGCTTTGATGAAGCGATGAACCGTTTGGCAACCCGACAGGGTGGACAACAGATGGAGGTACAGCGACTGATGAGCACGCAACAAGTGAATCGCATTGTGTTGAAAGACAGCGGCCGGATTCGCATTTTGCCACTGTCAGAGATTTCTGTCCTTGAAGCCGATGATGACTATGTGAAGATCAAAACCAAGGACGGTGCTTTCCTTAAAAAGGCCACCCTCAGTCACTATGAATCAAGCCTTCCCGAAAAGCAATTTGTCAGAGTGCATCGTTCATTCCTGCTGAATGTGCAATTCATTACCCGTATCGACCCTTATGAGAAAACGAGCCATGTAGCCGTACTCACCAGCGGGGAGCGTGTGCCGGTCAGTCGGTCCGGCTATCAGCGCTTGAAAGAGGTGCTTGGTATTTAAAGCGGATCAGTTTCGATCTGATTTGTTGATTCAGCCTTAGCTGTCGTCATATTGCTCATACCACTCAAAGTGAGTCTTGATCATGTCGTCCTTGTGTTCACCCAGGAATTCCAGGTAAGCCTTTGCCACTGGAGATAGCTTCTTTTCCCGAAGCCAGATCAGGTTCCAGTGTGTCACCAGCGGAAGCCCTGTGATGGGGATGATTTCCAATTCATTGTTTTGGAGCTCGTTGCGAATGCCAATCAGCGGCATCACCGAATAGCCCAAACCTGCGAGCACAGCTTGCTTTACCGCCTCATTGGACGTCAACTCGATGGATTTCTTAGGTGTGGCCGTATGACTGGCGATGAATTTTTCCATGGCCTGCCGGGTCGCAGACCCCTTTTCGCGGTAGATCAGTTGAATGCTCTCCAAAGGCTCTGCCTGCATTAGGGTAGAAGGGTCTTCGCTTCGGTATTTACGCGTCAGGTACAGGCGGTTTTCCAGTAATTCCACCCGGTCCACGTTCAGGTGATCCGGCATGACGGACACGAGTGCAAAATCTACTTCGTTGCGCTCCAGGTGTTGCAACACAATCGATCGGTTGGTAACATCCATCACAAGTTCAACACCGGGATATCGCTTGGTGAAATCCGTCAGGAAGTAGGGCATCACATATTTACCGGTAGATACCACTGCAATGTTCAATTGCCCAACCATCAATCCTTTGTAGGCCATGGTTTTGTTCGTGATTTCATGAACCTGATCCACAATGCTTCGGCTCGCCTCCGCGATTTCCTGGCCAAAATCGGTCACATAAAGCTGCCTGCCAATGACTTCAACCAGTGGCAAATCAAATTGCTGTTGCAGGTTTTTCAACTGGATAGAGACGGCCGGTTGTGTCAGGTGCAATTCATCGGCCGCCCGGCTAATGCTCTGCTTTTCTACCACTTTGAGGAAGACCCGAAGTTGGTGAAGCGTGAAATCCATAAATCATGGTTTATGGCAAATTTGAAAAACATTAATGAAATCTAATGGGTTGATCTCATCACTTTTGCGGAAACATTTAAACGCAGATGTGATGGAACAAGAACAGGTGAAGCTCATTGACAGCTGTTATCCCGCGCAGAAAGCCCGGGAGGTGATCATTTCACTACTCAATGAAAAGATCAAGTTTTTGAACCACCAGATTTTCAGTAACCAGGAACGCTCAGGAAACGTCACCAGCCACCTAGAGCAACGGGTGAAAGAACTCAAGGCTGAAAAAGAAAGACTACAGCAGTCCTTGGAAAAACTGGAACAAACCAACCACATGGTGGAAATCAACTGCGACATCAACATCCGCGTATTGGCTGAAGAGCCCTCCAGCTAGTCACTAGCTGCATTCTAAGCTTACTTCTTTTTCATAACCTATCTACTATTTCCCTGGGAGAATTGTGTAAAAGCGAATCCTCCGCAGCAAAACACGACCCTACATGAGTCTGCAACTATTACTCGAAAACCTCACCAACCCTGCCTTACTGTTTTTCTTTCTCGGAATTCTCGCTGTTCAGTTGAAGAGCGATCTGGCCATCCCCGAGACCTCGTCCAAATTCATATCACTTTACCTGCTGTTTTCCATTGGTTTTAAGGGAGGGCAGGAACTGGCACACAGCACGCTGGGCATGGACATCTTCATCATTCTCGCCTTTGGTGTGCTACTTGCACTCGCTGTGCCGCTTTACACCTTTTTGATCTTGAAGCAGCGACTCGGACCGTACAATGCCAGCGCCATTGCGGCCGCTTACGGTTCGGTAAGTGCGGTAACCTTTGTGACCGCTGTTTCCTTCCTCGATATGCATGAGGTGCATTACGGAGGATACATGGTGGCTGTGATGGCGCTGATGGAGGCTCCGGCCATCATTGTTGGTGTGCTGCTGCTCTCCGTGTTCAAGAAAGATTCTGAGAAGCATTTGAGCTTTGGTGAACTCCTGCAACACTCATTGACCAATGGTAGTGTGCTCTTGATCCTTGGCAGCCTCACCATTGGCTTCCTCGCCAGTGATGCTCAAGCGGAAGGGATTGCTCCGTTCACTTCGGATATTTTCAAGGGGTTCCTGGCCGTCTTTCTGCTTGATATGGGCATTGTAAGTGGCAAGAAGCTGTCTGCCTTCTGGAAGAACGGTTTCTTTCCGTTCGCCTTTGCGTTGGTCATTCCATTCGTGAACGGAGTGTCTGTGGCTTTCATCAGCGCTTTTGTGACCGAAAGTCATGGTGATCGACTGCTCTTCGCCATCCTCGCGGCCAGTGCTTCCTACATTGCTGTGCCTGCCGCCATGAAACTGGCCGCTCCAAAAGCGAATCCAGGGCTTTACCTGCCCATGGCGCTTGCCATTACATTCCCCTTCAACATTACCCTGGGAATGCCACTCTACTTCTACATCATCGAATACCTCTAGCACCAGAGCTTCCTCTTGATTTCAGGTCTTCACCAGTAATGGTTGTGGTTGAACGTTCGTGAGAATGTCATTGCCGAGGTTTGGACGTTAGCGTCCAACCTCAGTTTTGGGCTATGCGCATCCTTGCAGTTATCCGTGTTTTTACATCGCCAGTACAATGATGCGTATCACTGGCTCAAGGTTCTCCAGCCATTGAGGCGTTACGGTCAACCTTTGAAATGAAGGTCAGGCGCAGCGATCGGGCGTTCCAGCCTTTTTATACCCAAATGTTCAAACAACACAATGATGTAATCGGCCTTGGCCGGAAAACACACTTATGACTTATGAATTATAGAACACTCAACGGAAGGCCCCAAAGCTTCAGGCATGTGCTGTTCATGCTCTTTCTGAGCCTTTTCACATTACCCGCATTTACTCAAATTGGAACGGGTGGATTCAACGAAACCTGGATTCAGCTATGTCCACTCAGCAGTGATTGGCAGACTCTCTACACGTTCACGGGAGGAACTCTGGCGAATAACACCGAGGTACGCTGGATGAAATTCGATGGAACCAGTTGGACCGATGATGGGCCTGCCAACTTCACCGTTTCTCCACCTTCGGGTTCAACGGTAAATCAGTTCTCCTTGCGGGTAAGGTTTACAGGAGCGGAAACAGGAAACAATGTTTTTATATCCACCACTATTCAATCATCGAGTCCTGTTTTTGGCACCGGTTCAGGGGCAGCTTCGAAAGGGGAAGGCGCTTATGCGTTGAGACTGGTGTCTAACGGAAACACGATCTACGATGTAGATCTTCCAATGTTTTTCGAGCAAGGTGTACGGCCCGCTGTTAAGATCAACGGACAAGAAGGAGATGATTTGAACATAGAGGATTTGACGGTGCTTGAAGGATGCGCAAATCAAGTCCTGCTTCAAACCTTTTCAGGTTGTCAATCTGACGATATGACCTTGACAATTACCGAAGTTGATGCGTTCGAGGCTGACCAGGCCAATTGGCCCTTTCGATTGCCAATAGGTGCTGGGGCTTTTTTTGGGCCTACGACCATGAATACAGCACAGGTTAACGCCTTAAATGGAAGTGGCCTTGACATTCTTGGGCTACTCGGTCCTTCTCCCGGAGGGAAAACATTTCGCATTTCCTTGACGATGAATGCATACGGCACCGGGAAAACCTCGCACACACGAATGCATGTGAAAGAAGGAACCTGGGACCTGAGAATGAAGGATAACGACAATGACAACGGATCTGAGCCGTTCGATCCATTTGATGACGATCTGTTTCGCAGTACGGATATCTGGAACAAACTCTCAGATACCGATCCAATGTTTTGGGATGACGGTGAGCATGATGCTCCTGATCACGTGACGGTCGATGAGAACACCAACAAGCTCATGGTTAGGATTGAAAACCATGGTTGTACAGAAAGTGAATCAGTTCCGCTTCGCCTGTTCTGGACGAGAGCTCGATTTCCTGAATATTGGGAAGAACATTGGATTTACAGTCTGTCTGACAATGTAGAAACAAGTGCGCAGCCTCCTTTTGATGACGTAGCTGCCGGTTCTGAGATTACGATCGTGAATCCAACAATGGCCGACCCTTACAATGACAACCAAGACCCATTTATGGTGCCACCACTTACCCCAAATCAGGTTTGGCCCATGACGTTTAATGACGATGCTGTGGATTGGTATCCACCAAATCCTGCAGATTTTGATGCTTCAAATGGCCAGATGCTAGGACTTGGACGCCCCATCATCTGCTTGCTGGCGATACTCAACGAAAAATCGTCAGCCAAGGACCCGATCACGTGGGAACCCACAACAACTCAACAACCTATCAAGGATTATGTGAGAAATAACAATAACGTCATTACCCGCAATACTCACATGGTGGATGATCAAACCTTCATTGTAGCTCCCGGAAACGGAACCTGGAACTATGGTTTCTCAACCATGGGAGTCACGCACAACCCACAGCCGGATGAAGAGGGCAATACGGAAGGTCCTATCACTACCACCATCTGTCTGGAGCAGCTTCCCACGAGCTACGCTGATGACTATCTGGACTATGGAACCATAGAACTGGGAATGACCGATGACTTGTTCAACAGCTGGCAGAGTGGAGGCGAGCAAGAAGTAAACCTCCCTGAAATTGATCCGGGGCTTTTTGATTTGCAGGCGAATACCGGATGTGTATCAAACATTGTAGTTGACCCTGGAATGAGCGAACAAGTTGGTGTGCGGTTCTGGGGAGATGAAAGCAATCTTCCAACTCAAGACTTGGAATACACCTTCAAGCTCAGTATTTCTCGTTCCAATGGAACGCAGGAGGTGAGTTGCCTTTTGGACATTACCATGCCGGCTAACTCCCCGCTGGGAGGCTCGAAGCGTGAAATCGAGTACACCGTTCGTGAAGTAGCCAAGGAGCGTGTATTGATCTTTCCCAATCCAGCGAACGATCTGCTACACCTCCGTTTTCCATCGACAGACCTGACCGAGTCAGCCACTTTCGACATGGAAGTGCTGAACATGGCTGGCCAGGTGGTCATGAGTCAAAACACCTTGGAAATGAATGCGGATCACAAGATCTCTATTCAGGACCTGGATCATGGAGTTTACCTCATGTCCATCACAGCTGCCGGGGAAACCAGCGTCCACCGAGTTGTGAAAAAGTAATGCAGTAGTTATCCTGCGATCAAAAAGGCCGGGGCGTTGATTCGTTCCGGTCTTTTGCTTTTCAGTCGATCCACGCTAACTTGACGTTGCCTGTCTATCTTTGACTCCATCCAAATTAATTCATGTCGCTCGAAGAAACTTACAAGGGCAAGTCCATTGAGTTCCTGATTGGTTTGCTGGAAAATCAGGCTGACTATACAGAGGACGCCCCAAGTGCGGCCCGTGCAGAACTCCACCGAAGGCAGGTAGACCAAGACGAAATACGCTCGATTGCCAGAAGAATGCTGCAAGACAAGATTCGCATGTACCTCGATGACTTTGACGTGCTCAATGATCAGTTGAGCTTACCCGAAAGCAGCATCCTGAATGAAGAAGAGGTGAAAGCAGAGTTTCGAATTGTGTTCGCCCAATGGAAGGCCAACAAGGAGGATATGATTCCAGACAGTTGGCAATACGTGATTGGCGCTGCGTTGGGCTAGAGCGGTTTTGGTCGTATACTGTGTCATCTTCGTTTCCCGAAGTAAACCAGCATCGGCTCAAAATAGTTGTCGATCCAGCCCTGCTCGTAATCTGGCTGACCATTTGGTATATTCCTGTGAATGAGTGTTAGCAGGCATTGACCGTCAACATCTTTTAATCTGATCACTAATTCTGAGTCTTCATCCTGCTCATCAAACTCCACCGTTCGCCAGGACTGAACGATCTCTTGACCTTGGATCAGCTTCTTATTGACGCCATGGATGTACTCATCCCAAGCCGAAAAAGCTTCACCCTCCGCATCGCTGCAGATCGCTTCACCACCTGTCATTTGAGAGTGTGCCTTGCTGTCCAGCCAAGCTTTGTAAACTTCCTCCGCAGTAGCTGGAATCAGTTGTTCTATCTCAAAATGGATCATGGCAGTTTAGATTTAATTCAACCGAAGTCCGTCCTCTTCAATGCGAATGATCTTCCGCTTGTAAAGGTTCCCAACGGCCTTTTTGAAAGACTTTTTGCTCATCTGGAGTGTCTCTTGAATGGCTTCTGGCGCACTCTTGTCTGTTAGCGGAAGAAAACCATCATTCGCTTCTAAAGCATCGAGTAATGTGCGCGAAGTGTCCTCGATATTCCCTGTGAAACCAGGTTTTTGCAACAGAACGTCCACGCGACCATCCTGACGAATCTGGTTTACATACCCCTGGCGTTTTTCACCTGACATCACCGGCACAAAGGTTTGTGAGTTGTAGATCATGCCGACATATTTATCATTCACAATCACACGGTATCCCAGCTCGTGTTCCATCCACACCCAGATGTCTACCTCGTTGCCCTTTTCAATGTCCACCGCCTGATCGGTCATGAAACGATCGAGTCGGGAAGAGGCCACCAAGCGATCCGTCTTCTCATCAAGATAGATGTAGACCAGGTATTTCTGCCCGACCTCCATGTTGATGTTTTGTTCCTTCTTCGGAACAAAAAGGTCCTTCATAAGCCCCCAATCAAGGAAGGCGCCCATGGGAGCAACGCTCACAACTTCAAGAAAAGCCAGTCGATTGACAATGCCCAGAGGCTCATCAGTGGTGGCGATCAGACGATCTTCTGAGTCATTGTAAATAAACACTTCCATTCGATCCCCAATCCGATATAAATCCGGGACATAGCGCTTGGGAAGCAGCACTTCGTTGCCTTCTTCATCCGTCAGGAAAATACCAATGCTCGCATCCCGTGCAATGGTGAGAGTGTTATAGTCTCCAATGATCACGGGGCGAAGCTAGGAAAACGTTTTGTGGGCTATCAGCTTCTAGGGAGTGGGAGTTCACTAGTTCACCCTCCTTTTGAAGTTGTGATTGAACTTGCAGTTGCAGTTGAACTTTGATCCTTGACCCTTGAACTTTAATCTCACCCTACGTTTCACATTTTAGAATCTACATCTTTGCGGCATGTTGGATTTCAGTGCTGCACACATCACCCGAATGGTGATTCACTATGTAGGAAACAAGGCGCGAGAAGAGCGTCTGGTTCTATCAGATAATCATTTGCGAACTCTAGCGGTAGAGGAGGAGGAGCTGTTTTTGGATTACTTCCTGAAACCCTTTCAAAATGAGGACTACCATGCCTTCAGTCATCACTCTGAGCTGGAAATGAACGAAGCCTACAATTACGTTTACTCGGCCTTCGAGACGCCCACTGAATTTTTGCCAAGCTCACGAAAGCTGGCAGGACACCTCTTTGAGTGTTCTGTTCATCCGCGCATCAATGGAGGTGAGTTCTACATGGTTCACTTTGCCGATGTGGTGGTAGATGGTGAAGCTGTGGAGGCCATTGGTTTATTCAAGTCAGAGCGAAAGGATTACTTCCTGAATGTTGTACCAGACACAGAGACTTTCGGGGTTGAATTTGACGAAGGCATCGACATTCGCAAACTCGATAAGGGCTGCCTCATTCTACACCAGGATGCAAAAAAGGGCTTCAAGATCCTGACGCATGATCAGCTCAGCAAAGGTGAAGAAGCACAATACTGGAAGGAAGATTTTCTTGGCGTAGCTCCCACGTCAAACGAGTACGCCATGACCAAAAACTACATGAGCATGTGCAAGTCTTTTGTGACAGATCATATGCCACAGGAGTTTGAAGTGGATCGAGCTACTCAGATCGATCTTCTAAACCGCTCTTCTGACTATTTCACTGGTAATGAGAGCGTAAGCAATGCCGGATTCACGGAAGCAGTACTGGAACAACCTGAAGTGATTGAGTCATTCCACGAATACCGCGAACAGTTCACCGAAGATCACGGCATCACCATTGAGGATGAATTTGAGTCTTCGAAACAAGCTGTGAAGCAAGGTAAAAAGCTATTCAAGAGTGTGCTGAAACTTGATAAGAATTTCCATATTTACGTGCATGGAAACCGTGAGTACATTGAGCAGGGTTTCGATGATGACAAGGGAATGAAGTATTACAAGGTTTTTTACAACGAGGAAAAGTAAGTATGCGATCCGCAATAGCACTATTGCTGGCGGTTTTTCTTACTTCGTTGGCGTTCGCCCAGGATTCTACAGATTCACGCGATAAAACCTTCGGGATTCTACCCGTCCCGGCTTTTGGTTATACACCCGAAACAAGAGGATATGTGGGTGCTGTGGCGTTAGTCACCACTGACTTTTACAAGAACGACTCCACTCGAATCTCAAACGGTAAGCTGGAGATCAACTACACGCAAAACCGCCAGTGGATTTTTACCGCGGCTTATGAGCACTACTTTCCGAATGACGACTACATCTTGACAACCAGTTTGAGCTACCTCCTGTTTCCTGAGCTGTTTTACGGAATTGGAAACAACACCGAGGAGGAAGATGAAGAGTTGTATGAAAGCCGCAGAATCGAATGGTTTGCTGGACTTGAGCAGCGGATTTTCAGCCGAATGTATGTGGGAGTGTTTGTACAAGGTCAGAGGATGTGGGATGTCGCTTTCCCTGAGAACACGGGGTTTTCCTCAGAAGGTATCACTGGCTTTGATGGGGGCATCAGCTCAGGAGGGGGCTATGCCCTGCGTTGGGATAATAGAGACGGTGTATTAAACGCTACCGAAGGCTGGCTTGCCCAATGGCAACACACGGTGTTTGATGACCTTACGGGGAGTGAATTCGAGTTTCAGCGAATGCGCCTCGACATTCGCAAGTTTCAGCGAATCACCAAAAGCTCAGTGCTTGCTTTTCAAGGCCTTGCTCAGTTCCATACGAACGAGCCTCCTATGCGCATGTTGGCCTTGCTAGGTGGTGATCAAATCATGCGCGGCTATTACATCGGGCAGTATCGTGATCGTCAGTTGGGCGCTGTTCAGGCGGAGTGGAGGCAGCAACTCTTTTGGCGAGTCGGAGTCGTTGGTTTCGCGGGTGTGGGAAAAGTAGGACGAAGAGTTGGCAATCTCACTCCCACCAATCTCAAACCATCGTATGGTGGTGGCCTCCGCTTCAGAGTGGATGATGAGGACAATATCAACATGCGGTTCGATTTCGCTGCCGGAAGTGATGGAAGCACTGGTTTCTATGTAGCGTTTGGGGAGGCTTTTTAGCCCAGAGTTCCGCTCGACCGATACTCACAGTTACAATTCGTACCCAACACCAACGTTTGTGTTACGTCTGTCATAAGGTAGTGGGAAGTTCTTGTTGATTTTGAGCACTTCAACGGATGACCTTCTTACTACTGAAAAGGACCAGTTTCTGCCTTAGGTAAGGCAATCTTGCAAGATCAAAACCACCACCATGCAAGCCATTGCGAAAGAGCGTTGTGTGTATATCCGCTTGTTGCCATTCTGGCTGCTCATGTTATGCGCTCAGCCTACCTATTCATCAGACGCTCCAAGAATCGATTCCCTCAGGAGTGCATTGAAGTCCGCTTCCACCAAGGCAGAGGCGTTCGAGCTCACCTTCGAGCTTAGTCAGAGTTTTGTCCACTCTTCCATGGATTCCTCTCTTCGCTATGCCGCTCAGGCCATAGCCCTGTCTCAGTCCATGACTCCTGAGACACAGATGCGTGCCTACTCAAGAGGTTCGAGGATGGCGAAAGTGCGCGGAGATTTCGACCTCGGTATTCAGTATTCACAGCATGGACTCACGCTAGCTGTTCAGGAACGCGATACTGTGAGGCGCATTAGGTTCTATCAGCAATTAGGGGGATTGTATCACTACCTGTCCGATTATGACAAGGCCATGCACTATTTCTCTCTCGGTAAGTCGTGGCTCAGGCATCACCACAATCCCAGGAGCGAGATGCAATTTGATGCGAATATTGCTCATATCTATCGGCTCACAGGCCGGCCACACAAAGCACTTGAACTATACATGAGTGTTGTCAACCGGGGCAACCGACTGGGGAAAATCCAGTGTTCCATGTATGGTGATATTGGGAAAACATACACTCAGCTGGAGCGCTATGAAGAAGCGATCGCATATCACCTTCAGCACATCGATTGTTCGGGTGAGTATTTCCCTCAGCGCCAAAACTCTTTTTCCAGCGCCTACATTGATCTCGCTGATGCATACCTCCTGAATGGCGAATCCGCTAAAGCATTGACGATTGCCAAAGAAGGAATGGAACTGGCGCGATCGTTTGGGAATTACCTCCACATGCGCGAGCATGCTGAGAACCTTGCAGAAGCTCATGCAGCACAAAATCGCTTTGATCTCGCTTACGCCTACCATCAGATGTTTGCCAGATTGAAAGACTCCATTTTGAATGAAGCCAGTGCGAAAACCATTGCCGAACTTGAAATAAGATATGAGACCGAGCGGAAAGAACATGAACTGACGGAAGCGAGGCAAATGCTGCACATTCAGGCATTGGAGCGGAAACACCAGTGGAGAGTCACCACATTATCAGCCGGTTTGATCATTCTCCTCTGCCTGATCCTTGCACTTGTGATTCAGCTGAGAAGCCATCGTATCCGGAACAAGAACATCGAATTGGGAAAGCGATTGCTTCGTGCTCAAATGAACCCTCATTTCCTTTTTAACACTTTGATGGCGATGAAGAGTTTTCTCTATCGTGGAGATGTTGTAGCGATGGATCATTACCTCTTCCGGTTAGCTACTCACGTGCGCAGTACCCTGGAGGGAACAAGGCTTGAGTATATCTCGTTGGAAAAAGAGCGACAGAACTGGCATGACTACTTGGAATTGCAGCAATTAAGGCTTCAGGGGCGTTTCGATTTCAGCATTCATCTGGAGCCTGATGTGAATGCCCCATCCTGGCTCTTGCCGCCCATGCTGGTTCAACCGTTGTTAGAAAATGCGGTAAAACATGGACTGAGGAAAACCATTCCAGGCAAACAAGGCGACATACAGGTTCAGGTTTCCAGGGAAGGTAGCTGGACCTCGATCATTGTTGAAGACAATGGAAAAGGATTGGAAACTGAGAAGGTGAAACAAGGAGTTCGACATCGATCGATGGGAACTCAGATCATCCTTGATCGCCTGGCTTTTATAAATGGCAGACGGAAAGGGAAGGCAACTCTGCAACTGGAAACCATCACAGTTGATGACGTTGTTCGCGGAACCCGCGCCATCCTTCGCCTGCCATTGGTTCATGTATCTAACCTTCAAACTCAACCCGCTTTATGAATGCCATGATCATTGACGATGAGCCTGCTGTATGCGATTCTCTTACACAAATGCTCCATTTTTACTGCCCGGAGTTGCAGTTGATGAATCCGGCTCATTCAGTCGGAGAAGCCATTGAGTCGCTCACCCGCATCCAACCGGACTTACTCTTCCTGGACATCGAGATGCCGGATGGTACTGGATTTGACTTGCTCAGGCAATTGCCTCATTACAATCAGAAGGTGGTTTTCTTCACAGCTCATGAAGAATATGCAATTGATGCTGTGAGGGTGCAGCCATTGGATTATTTGCTAAAGCCTGTCGACCCTCGGCAACTCCTCGATGTTGTTGAACGAGCGCGTGAATTGATCACCAGAGAAAAGCAGGAATTGGAGGCGCCATTCGCTCCAAAGAATTTCAAGATTGTGCTCAGGAAAGAAGATGCCGTGCATGTGTTGGAGGCGGAACAAATTCTTCATTGCCGGGCAGAGGGAAATTACACTTGGTTTTTCACAGCAGATGGGCAGGAGATCTTGGTCTCCAAGACCATGAAGAGCTTTGAGGAGCAACTGTTGCAGACAGGCTTTTTTAAGGTTCATCGCTCGCATATCCTCAACCTTCGGGCGGTCCGGTGTTTTGAGAAGCGCGATGGCGGAGTTGTGCGGCTTTGCAATGGAGCCGAAATACCCGTGGCTTCCAGGAAACGAGATTCATTTCTAAAGGCGCTGGCGGCTTTTTAGCCCCGGTTTTCTGTTTCCCGTTCACAAGGACCTGAGCAAGGTCAACTTGCTTTTTTATTCGGATAGCGACATCTTGCCCGCCCAAGACAGGACTTGCGCATCAACCACAATAGAACGAGAGACATGGATAAGAAACAAGAAGACCTCCTTGCACGCATTCAGGAAAAGTATGAGGCGATAGGTCAGGATCAAATGACACACCTGGAAGGTTTGGTACATGCCAAGCCAATCACTTACTGGGACTATATTCAAACGGATGCGTTGCTCAATCTTCAAACACAGCGCACTACGCTGAAAGATGAGATGGTCTTCATCATGTATCATCAAATCAATGAGCTGCTATTCAAAATGATCCTTTGGGAGATTGAGCAGGTGGCGACCCAAGAATCGCTCACTACGGCCTTTTTTGCCGAACGCCTTGGGAGAATCAGTCGCTATTTTGATATGCTCAGCTCTTCGTTCGAAATCATGGGCGAGGGAATGGAGGTGGAGCAGTACATGAAATTCAGAAACACGCTGACACCAGCAAGTGGCTTTCAGAGCGCTCAATACCGCAAGATCGAGTTTGCATCAACAGAACTTATCAACCTCATTGACAATCGATTCCGGGCAACCATTGATCGCAACACACCCTTTCAACATGCCTTTGATCACCTCTACTGGCAAGCGGCAGGAAAGGATCACAAGACGGGTAAAAAGTCCACACTACTGAACCTCTTTGAGGAGCGCTATATGGATGACTTCATCGTGTTTATGCAGACGTACAACACCATGAACCTTTGGACCAAGTTTAAGTCCCTGCCAGAGGCTGATCAGCAAAATGTGTCACTGCGCAATGCAATGCGTCACTATGACCACACAGTGAATGTTCGCTGGGTGATGGCGCACTACAACGCAGCGGCCAAATACCTGGACAGTGGAAAGGAAAGTGCCGAGGCAACGGGTGGGAGTGACTGGCACAAATACATGCACCCAAAGTATCAAAAGCGGATCTTCTTTCCTGGCCTTTGGACAGAAGAGGAGCTGAAAAATTGGGGCATAGACAACCTGGACGGATATGAAGCCTTAATCTGACTAAGGTCGTTTGAAGGTGAGTACTGACCCTCAAAGACGTTGGTAGTGATTCTGCCTACTGATTGTTTCAACGTTAGTTAGTGTTTAGGCTTGAATGCTTCCATGGATTCTTGATGTTAATGCAGATCATCGTTGATTTCTGATCTGTGTTGTCAACCAGATGTTCTACTAGGGTTTGTAAGTGTTTGTTAATGAGTCTTTTGTGTGCTTTTGTGTCTTCGGGTTTATTGCTCTTTCGTTGTCAAATCTGAGGTTAGGAAATCCATTTTAGCTCGATCTTTATGGTATGTTAAAACTTTTTTGAGGGGTTTTGGCCTACGTGTAATTATTTGTTTTTGATATTCGTAGTCCCAAAAAGCACCCCAAATCACAATGTTAAATGCACCCCAAATTTTTAGAGAGCGCCTCCCCAAGGCGAATTGAAGTATCCGTTATACATACCGACCCCAAGATTCTGAACGAGTGTTCTGACGCTGTTCGACATCATAGCTCTATGAAGCTTGCATGGTCAGGCTCTCAGCAGTTATGGCTTGACAGCGCACATGTTGGAAATCAATCAGATGTGATTGTGATGAGTCTTGGAGACAAAGAAGCAAACCTTCTGGACCTTCTGGGCCACGATGGAGAAGACACTAAGATTATTGTCTACGATGTAGCGATTCCTGCTACTCTTGAGCATGCCGTAAGAAGACTTGGTGTTGATGAATACGTCACCATCAAGGAGAACAATTCAGAAGAGCTTATTCGTTTGATTGAGCAACTTGCAAGCATTCAGCAAGATTCTGTGTCTGAACGTTCGGAAGTAAGAGCGCTTCGTGATATTGAAGATGTCTCAGAGCGAGAGGCGGAAATCCTATACTTCATCTGCAACGGAGTTCCTCGAAAGGAAATTGCGAATAAGCTATTCATTGCCGAAACCACGGTGAAGTTTCACCTTGACAAGCTGAGAGAGCGCTATGAATGTCAATCTGTTTTGCAGCTGGCAATTACCCTGCACAAGCGCGGCTTCTTCGGGATCAGAGGCAGAATGAGAGGTCGGGGTTTGGGTGCAAGTCTTTGATTGTTAGTGTCTTATTGATTCTTCTGAAAGCGTTCGACCTGTCTGTTGGTAAGTGAAAACTAACTAAAAGGATAGGGTCGCTTGCTTCGTGATCGGCTATTCTTGAACCCGTATTTGTCCTCATTGACTCTTATGCAATATGATCATGAATAGAACCAACATTCTTTCTCTCGTAATCGCGTTTACTTTCATTCTGTGCTCAAATCTTAGTGCTAAGGATTATTACTGGGTAGCAGCTTCCAACGGAGATTGGGATGACGCGAATAATTGGTCGGATAAAGAAGCAGGCTCTGGCGGTTTTGGCGTTCCTGGAAGTGAAGATCATGCCTACTTCACGAAGCATTATTCAACGACTTGTACGTTGACGGATCAAATTGAGGTTGGCGGAATCACATTTCAGCCTGATTATTCCGGAGAGTTGGAGCAAGATGGTCATGATATGACCATCGGAACATTTGGACTCGACATTCAGTCTGGCACGCTGATGGGGAGCTCCGGAGACATTAGTATAGAAGGGTTCTTGAAGATTGGCGATGACGGGATTTTGGACGCTCCTGATCAGTTGATTTGTTATTCCGGCATCACTGCGACCGGAACATTCAATGAGCAGTCAGGCCTGGTAGTGATTGATGCCTCCAATGTG
Source organism: Flavobacteriales bacterium UBA6057 (assembly GCA_002428995.1). GTDB lineage: Bacteria > Bacteroidota > Bacteroidia > Flavobacteriales_G > Salibacteraceae > UBA6057. Next base: position 80,312 of record DIYJ01000006.1, read on the forward strand.
GGAGCCGGAGTCATAGGTATTGATATTGGAAGCTCTAATGGATTCTGGGATTTGAAGTTTACCAGCGAGTCCGCCTCCCAAACACCTGAAATCCGCAACACCGGAGAGTCTGCGATCTCTGTTTACAATGATTTCTCTGTCGCAGGAGACGGTAGGCTTCGTATTAACGGAGAGTACAACGTTGTTGGCGACATCAACCAAAGTCACACCAACAAAAGTGCTGGAATTGGTTCTGGGATCATCCGATTGGTGGGTGCCAGCGATCAGCATGTTACAGGAAGTGGTGATCGGGACAGCGGGCGTCTTCCAGTATTGGAGGTTAACAAAGCCTCCGGAACAGCATTCTTTCACTCTGTTCAGGTGATTTGCAAGGCCTTGGATGTCACTTCCGGAACGGTTGACTTTGATACCTACGGGGCAACACTGGTACTTCGTCCGAATGCACGAACAGCGCGCATTTCAGGATCTTTTACGCTTCCTGAACTGGAGTTCTATTCCACGAGTACAAGGAATCAATACAGGTTCAGTAATGGTACGGCTGAGGTGACAGGCAATCTGTACCTCAAAGGCAATCGAAACTTTGAGGTATTAGAAGGGAATCTTGATGTTAGCGGTAATGTACACCTCGAGAACAGTGCGGACGGTTCTGGAGATGGTGTCATTCGTTTCATGGGTAATGGAAACCAGGTGATTCAAGGAGCTATTTCAGCGAATAATTCATCATTGCCCTCTGTGGTGATCGATAAATCAGAAGGTCTCCTTTATTTAAAAGACAATGTCAGCGTAGAAGGTAATCTGACTTATGTGCAGGGGGAGATTGAACATGAATACTACGATAACAGCTTTGCATTCACCGGAACAGGAGCCTCTCAGCGATTCACCAATGAACATCCATTTCAACCGTTGGAGTTGGAGACGGTCAATGTGAGTAGTTCTCCCGGTACGGTTTTGCAGCTCAACGGAGCACTGGCTGCTGCGAAGCTCTTCACTCTTACCGCTGGCTGTACGCTCGACCTTAACTCTACGCTGACTGTGGAGGAAGGGCTTACAGTAGATGGTCAACTAAACAGTGGTAACGGTAGCATCGTGTTTTCAGGTACCGCGAATCAAGAGCTCAAATCTGCAGCTTCCATCGATTGTGAAAACGTATTCATTCGAAGCAATGCTCAGGTGATGCTCTCCGCCAATTTGGTAGTGAATGGTAGCCTTCACCTGGACTATGGATGGGTAGACCTCAATGGAAATGTTCTGCACATCAATTCAGAGGACAACGGAAGTGTAAATGTCGGTAACGCCTTTTTCATTGATCGAGTTGGCGGTGGAGTAGTGCGAAAGAATGTTGCACCCGGTGTTTCATTCAGCCTTCCTTTTGCGGAGACCGCTCTCGCGGAACCAATGACCTTCAGAGTCTACAATGATTTCATTAATAGCACAAAATTGGACGTTAGCTATTCTTCCAGCGAAATGCTCGAGGTTGGCTGGGCAGATGGTCTTGACTTCATCGGAAACGCGAACTACTGGGTAGAGGTTCCTAGTAAGGATTGTTATGATTACATGGTCAATTTCAGAACAGATGAATTATCTGTTTACGGCCCACCCCAGATCTGGAGCGAGACTAAGACGGAGTTTATAAATATGGACGGGGAATCCTATGCTATAGCAGAAACCAATTTTGCTTTTGTAATCGGTCCTCTGCGTCCTATGATCAGTTCCTATATAGCAGAGAATTGTGATGATCCTATGAACTGGATCATGGTGAAGAACTATGATGCACAAGGGAATGTGATTTCTGCCGACAAACAATACTTCGATGGCTTGGGACGCAGGTCACAATTCCAGAAGAAGAACCTGGAGAAGAACAAGGTAATAGCCTCACAGGTCATTTACGATATCTATGGTAGGCCTGCTATCCAGACGCTACCAGCAGTGAGCGGAACATCGCTTACCTACAAGACTGAATTTGTCCTTAGAACGGGAACGCTGGATGAGTATAACGTGAATCATTTTGATGTTGTAAGCACCCTTAATAATCCAGTAGCCGTTGATCAAACCACCGCGAATACGCTCGGGCATTACTACAGCAGTAATGGAGAACAACACATTGATGAAACCACCTATCCTTATACTCGGGTGCAATACGCGGCAGAACCAGGGGCCATACCCAAACGGGTTGCGCAACCTGGTGTCACCCACCGTATGGGTAGTGGAAAAGAAACCTGGGAACACACCATGCCCGTCTACGATGAGTTGGAGCTGATCTTCGGCACCGACAAAGACTACTTGGTTTCCATTCCAGCGGTGAATAAGTTCAGCGTCACTCAGCTAACGAAGAATTCGGGGATAAAGGGGTATAAAACCATCAAGATCAACGCTGAGGGAAAGACAATCGTCACCTATGAAAACGTGAGCGGAGCGGTTATCGCATCAGCTTTCTCAGGTTTGACGAGTTCTTGCAATACCCAAACAGGTAAAGCTTTCATCGACCTTGATGGATGCTCTTCCATAGATGTACATATCCCTGAAGCGAACAAGAGTTCATTGAAAATCCAGAATGTTACCTATCAGTGGGGTGGTTCGCTTTACACATTAGCGACTTCTCAAAGGAGCTATCACATCTACGATTTGGTTACGAATACAGAATTGACGGAGGGAACAGACTTCACCCATAACACTTCCGGTGGCGCGGTTACTTTCCTGTCGTCCTATGCTACTGGAGACCATTTCTTCAGGATTGAGGTTCAGTTTGCTGCAGGCGCAAAAGAATCAATCGAAGCCGTAGGTGGTGACTTCAACCCCGTGGAGACTACTTATGAACTGGATTACAGCCATTGGACCAAGTACATCCGCGATCACGCAGGTCAGATTCGCAGGATTGGCAAGCCGAGGTTCAATTCCTGTGATTTCAGCGGAAGTGCTGTTGTCTACGAAAACTACGACTATGATAACCGGGGCAATATCCTCGCCACCAATACAGAGGATGCGGGAACTACTGAGTACATCTACAGCGATGCTGGTTTGCTTAGATATAGCCAAAACTCACAGCAACGAGCTGATGAAGAATTCACGTTTATAGATTACGATGAGTATTACCGAATGGTGAAACGAGGAGTCTACAGCACCGATGATGGGACGTATCGCTTTGTTAATCACTATGGAACCGGCAGCTCAACCTATACTGGAACTGTCAGTGTGTTGAACATCGTCAATTCTCTGGTAACTCCGTGTACTGAAACTACCTGTTCAGAAGAGGTTTATTATGAGTACAACTCGGAATATCATAATCCCGAATATTCCGCCTGGGTGCACTCAGGCCAATACAACCCTCGATTTACCCTAGATAAACCGACTCGCACGAGGACTACGGATGGACAATCTGTTTACTATGGATATGATCAGTTCGACAGGATTGTCTTTGAGATTCACTCTCTGAATGACAATGACATGCAGAGCCTTGAAACCAGCGCTCTGATTACAAGTGATGATAAATATAAATCGATCGAGTACGTCTATGAACCTGCCTCTGGAACTTTGAAGGAGATGATTTTCCAACGATATGAGGCTTCCGAGCGTACTTGGCATTACCTCAGCCATGATGCTGACATGCGCTTGACAAATTCAAGTGTCCACAACGGAAGTGGAGAAATCGCATCTGCTACCTACGAATACTACAGTCATGGACCTCTCAAACGGAACGTACTAGGTGAAGACCTGCAAGGATTGGACTATATCTACAACGCACGCGGCTATCTCAAGGCTATTAATCATCCATCTCTAAATGCAACCGATGACCCTGGCGGGGATGGTGGTGCCATGAGCCCGGTGTTCGCTGATATTTTTGGGCAAACGTTGGATTATCACGCCAACGACTACCGTAGCAATGATAATTCCATCATCTCAAGCATCAGCGTTGGAGGTAGGTTCGATGGATATATTTCAGCCATTCGTCACAATGTGACCTCTGCCTATGGTGCCAATGGACACAAAATCTCTCCGACTAATGAAACCATAATTGCAGCAGCCACAGATGAGGTAATGAATGTGTACGCATATGATGATTTAGGCAGACTGGCATCAAGCAATTTCCATATCTACCATCATACCAGTTCTACCCCTTCATCGAACACTTCCACCGCTCGTACTGACTATAAAGTTTACGGTTCAGCAGGCGGAGGAACTTCTATTGCATACGATGCGAATGGAAATATCATTTCGTTGAATCGCAATGCCTACAACAGTGGAGGAGGAGACTACTCCATGGATTACCTTGAGTACAGCTATCCTTCTTTCCAAAACAGACTCTCCGGCATTGAGGATGTGGCGACTATTTCCAACGGCACGTTTGCGGATGATTTTGATGCTTCAACAATGCAATATTTCGCATACGACAATGCGGGACGACTCAAGTATAGCGAGGCGGAGGGAGTGGATGAGGTATCATATTACCATACAAACTTCACCAAGCAAATCAAACACGATAACGGATCCTACAGTAACTATTACTATGCTGCGAGTGGTTCTAAGTACAAGGCGAAGCATTCGGGTGGCGGAACTCCAACAAACTGGGAGTGGATCATTTCAGGAGCCATGGGGCACACATTCGCGGTCAGCACCTATGATTATGCTTCCTCCACGTATGGTGTTACTGAACAGCCGGTGTATGGAGCAGAACGCATTGGAATCTACTATCCGGAAGCAGACGAAGTACACTATGAGATCAGAGACTACCGTGACGATGTTCGCGCCACCTTTAAGGAATCCGGGGTTACCTTGGAAGTAACCTTCTGGGCGGATTACTATCCCTTCGGACATACCATGCCTGGTCGTTCTCTGAATGCAGGCGACTATCGATACGGCCAAGACAATACGGAACAGGCAATCAACAACACATGGCGTCACTATCCGCTGCGGATGTATAATCCTTTGATTGGTCAGTTTACTTCACCTGACCCTATGCATGCAGAGCATTCTCCGTACAATGGAATGGCTAATAACCCGATCAACTTTACAGACCCTACGGGAGGTGTTCCTGAATGGGTGCAGAAGCTGGTTGACTTTGTCGGTGATTTGGTTGGATCGCTTTCTTGGGGAAGCGGTAGTCCAGGTGGAGGCGGAGGTGGTTCTCCAGATCCGGTTGATAACCTCGGTGGCGTTTCTGCTTCAAGTGGAGGTGGCGCCTCTGGCTCCTGGGCTGGAGACAATGGTGGTAGTGTTGGTGGTGTGCCTGGAGGTACATCCAAGACAGATTGGGGAGAGCCTAGGCTTCAAGGTGGGTTATCTGCAGCTTTTGAAAGCCAGGAGCAACTGAGCAGTTTGCTCAATGATCCATTGGCTGATCCTTATGTAAAAGGAACTGCTGCCTCCATGCAGACCGGCACAAACTTGTCGTATGACCCTAAGTCAAGAGGCTATGACGGTTGGGGTGTGACTTACGACTTTGATTTTGGCAGGCTTTTCAGAGTATTCACAAAGTTTTGGGTGTCCATTGATCATCTTGCCGAGTTCACGAACGCAGGTAATGTGACTCAAGCAAGTCTCCTGAACGGAGATTATGGACCCAAGGACGTGTTGAATTATGGCTTGGGTGGAGCAGGGCTGGTCATTAACCAGGTAACCGCTATGCTTGAGCAGAATAATAGAAACCTAAGCAGAATAAAGACGAAACAGTCGCTGAGAAATATCAAAGTCAACAATCAGAGTATTGCGAAGCTGGGTAAGGCTGCCAAAGGGCTCGGCATCGCAGGCCTTGTGATCCAAGGAACTTCTGCTGGGATTGACTATTTCTCTGGAGAAGGAATTACCGGAGGACAACTCTTTGACATAGGTGTTACCGCTGTTTTAACCTTTGCCACTGTAACGAATCCAGCTCTGCTGGTTGGATTTGGTATCTATGGTGTTCTGGACTCGCTGGGAGCCTTTGATGACATAAAAGATTATTTTGGCGGCAACGAGGTTGTAATTGAAGGGTATAAACGCGACCCATAATTTGAAAAACGAAGAATACAATATTGAGCTGAGCAGTAAGGGAGGGTTTATTACTCGTTTGTTGCTTGCAATGCTTCTCCCAATTCCTTTAATCGCAGCCGCAGCTTGGCTTGACATTGCTCCGGTTTTGGGAATAGACCCCAGGTGGCTGGCGCTTATTTATCCCTTGGGGCTTTATCTGACGCTGCACTTTACTAAATCACTCTCGAGAGGCACAGCGCTAGTGACCTTGTACGTGGACCGATTGGAAATAAAACAACAAATGGCTCTTAGAAGAAAAGAGGTAGCGTTTGAGGCTCAATTCGATGATATTGATGGTTACCTGATTCAGCACGAACCCTATTTCGTTTTGTTTCGAGTTGTACGAAGAGACGGAACTAAAGTGACCCTCAATAGAGATCATCAAAATGCAGATGAATTCTCAGAGTTTATTGAGGATTTTGAGTCTAGAATCGATGTTTGGAATACAAAACATAAGACTGAATTGCAGATTCGACAGCTTGAAGGAACTTATGGGTCTAAGTTGGCCGTACCTAGTGCTATAGTCTTGGTCATATGCATGCTGCTAATTCCAGCTTTGCTTTGGTTTTACCAAAGGAGCCCGAATTGGGGAGCGCTAGCCGCGCTCTACGGTGGAGGAATCTTCTATGTGTATCAAGTTTTTATCCGCTATCGGGCAAGGCAACAGGTTTAAGTACAAATTGGTCACCAGCAGAGTTCAAGCACAGGACTGTTCTGGTTTAGTGTTCTGACGCTGTACTTCCTATTGAATTATTATGAATTCGTTCCTGCACTATGCAACAAGTTTGTAGTGCTTTTAGGAGCTTTCATCCCACGGATTATAAATCACGTATTCATTGTTCGGTCGAAGCGCTTTTTAAAGTATCACTTTGATCTGAACATTCAAGGCGGATCGGGTGTCATCAGCTACGTAGGATTGACCACGGCCTTCATCATATTGGTCGCAAATATGAATTGAGCTAAACTAGCTGAGTAGCACGCAACACTTTCGATTGAATAAGATGATCTTGAATCGACCAGACATTCCTCAGAAGGAAGGACTCGAAAATGGCTTGATGAGAATTTCTAAGTCTTAACGCTGCTAATCTTGCCTGAACAAGCCGGTTAATCTGCGCGTTGATGAGGAGCTGTTTCGTTCGTCTTGGCTATTGTATTAGTGAATGGAGCGTTATGCATCTAAAGGATGACCATGCGAAATGTGACTTGACGATTTTGTTGCCGTCCAATGATAGAGTAGACACCAGCTGGCTGGCCCGTGAGATCGATTTCTTCCTGCGATGATCGCGTTTGAAGCTGATGAACAATCTGCCCACTCTTGTTGTAGATGTTAAAACTCCAAGCATCCCTTCCGAGGTTTGATAAGGTGAATCGCCCCCTATTTGGATTTGGATATAAGATGATCGGAGCTTGATCTGCCTTCTCTGGATGGCCCAGGCATGTGTCTTGTGTCACAGCTATACTATCGGACCAACGGCAAGCGTTGCTGTCTTCTACCATCAAGGTATACAACCCAAATTGGGTGATGGATTCACTTGAAATCATGGAACCAGTGTTCCATTCGTAAAGGTTCATGTCGAGTGGGCCCTGAATTTCAAACCCTGCTTCAAGACTATCCTGACACAACAAGGTGTCGTTGCCAAGGTCAAACACCGGTAGCGCATGTTCAATGATAGCTATGGTATCGCTGTTCTCGCAACCTGCAGTGTCTGCAGCGCTGAGTGAGTAAGTCCCCGCTATGTTAACTTGAATACTTTGAGATGTTGCTCCAGTAGACCATGAATAAGAGCTCAGCCCTGGAGCTGCAGACAGCAGGAAAGTATCACCAGAACAAAAAACAGTGTCGTTTCCTAGCTGCACTACGGGAGCCAAATGGTCAAACCCAAGGTTGAAGCTGTCTACCCGGAAGCAGCCTGCTGAATCTGTGGTTGTCAATACATAGACTCCTGAACCCAGCATGTCAATAGATGCAGCCGAAGAGCCGTCATTCCAATCATATTCAAACGGGCTGATACCTCCAACGGTCTGCACCGAGATGCTTCCATCAGCCGTGTTGTCGCAGTTGGTATGAACAACGGTGGAACTATTCAATAGCTCATCCGGCTGTGTCAAGTTGTAGCTCAACGAGTCTGTGCAGCCATTCTCATCTGTAACCGTCAGCTCATAGCTTCCTGCAGCTAACTGCTGCAGACTTGTTCCCGTTTGAGCCGTATTCCACAGGAAGTTTAGGTTTCCGGTTCCTCCGGAAGTAGAGGTGTAGATCGTCCCGCTGCTGTCTCCAAAACAAGGGTTGTTCTCAGCACTATCCAGCGAAAGGGTGAGGGGCAATGGTTCTGTTAGCGTAAGTGTGGTGTCAGCCGAACACATGTTGGTGTCAGTAGCTATGATGGTGTAAGTGGCCGCAGGAATATTGCTGTATACGCTGCCCCCAAAGCCATCATTCCACTGAAACAGAGGCGTTCCTGATCCACCGTTTGCGCTGATGCCGATGTAGCCGCTGCTATCATCGAAGCAGAGGATATGTTCAATGGAATCAACGGTGATCTGGAGCTGTGGAGGTTGGTTGAGGACCAATGATTCCTCCTGAAAACAGCCGTTGCTGTCCGTTACTATCAGTGTGTAGGTGCCTGCTGGCAAATTCAGGTTTTGCGAGGAGCTGGCTCCATTGCTCCATGCATAAGAATAAGGTAGTATACCACCAGCAACAGATGCTTGAAGACTACCGGAGCTATCACCGAAACAGAGATTCAAATTTGCCAGGATTTCCAGTCCAAGCGAATCTGGCTCGTTGACTATCACACTTTCGATCAGCTCACAGCCCACACTGTCAGTGATGGTCACCATGTAAATGTCTGCAGGAATATTTCCAGGGTTCGCAGCCACAGAGCCATTGCTCCATAAATAATCTTCGCTTCCCTGAGCATTGGATGTCGTGGTTAAGATGCTTCCACTGCTATCACCTGCGCAGGCCACATCCGTGATGCTAAATGCGGCACTTAGAGCCGGAGGATGGTTAAGCACAATTGAAGTATCCGAGGCGCATCCATTTCCATCTGTCACAGTGAGTGCATAGGCCCCACTGTCCAAACCGACATTCAAGGATTGTTGAACACCGTTGCTCCAGCTGAAGGAATAGGGGAGCGTGCCGCCATTTCCGGAAGCACCCACCAATCCGTTGCTTTCTGAATGGCAAATCGGGTTGAGGATGGTGTCAAAGCCTATTAGCAACGGGTCGGGCTCAGTCAGCAAGTAGCTCTGTTGGTTGATGCATCCATTGCTATCAGAAACGGATGCAGTGTATGTGCCTGCAGGCATTTGGTTCAATGTAGAAACACTAGCTCCTGTATTCCAGGTAAGGGCATAGGGACTTGTGCCTCCAGCGATTGATGCCTGGAAACTCGCAGTGCTGTCTCCATGACACAACAAGTTTGAGAGTGCAGTAATTTGAATCGTGAGGCTATCTGGTTGTTCCACCAAAGCGCTGTCGACTCGAGTACAGCTCTTAGCGTCAGAAAGTGTCAACGTGTAGGTTCCTGAAACCAGGGCATACAGACTGTCATCGGAAGCCCCGTTACTCCATTGATACGTGTATCCTTCGTTGCCACCGGTCACAGAGGTTTGAATCGTTCCGCTTGCTTCTCCGAAGCAGCTGACGTTTGTGACTACAAAGTCTGTCGTTAGGCTATCTGGCTCGAGGATCAAGACTGAGTCGGTAGTGGAGCAGCTGTTACCATCGGTTACGGTTACCTGATACCAGCCCGTATCGAGACCAGGAACGGAGTCCTGAGTTGCTCCATTACTCCATTGATACGCGTAAGCTCCTGTTCCTCCCAAGGCACTAACGGCTGCTATTCCATCCTGCGCTCCGTTGCACGTCACGTTGATCGATGTTGCATTTATGGATACGGGAGCTACCTCCATCACTTCAATTTGTAGGGTATCGGAACATGCTTCCGAATCAGTCACGACCAGTTGGTGGGAACCTACACTAAGGTCAATAGGGTTTGCCAGGACAGATCCATTACTCCACTGAAAACTGTACGGAGCGGTGCCTCCTGAAGTGGAGGTGTAGGCCTTGCCATTACTGAATCCATTGCAAACCACATCGTCCAGACTATCGAGTGTGGTCTCCAGTGATGCCGGTTCGTCCACCACATAACTCCCCTCAGCTACGCATCCGTTCAGCCCTGTGACCGTAACCGAATAGGTTTGGGCAGTAAGCTGTGCTGTAGAGTTGGTCGTATCGCCTGAGCTCCAGCTATACCCGTATGGGCCAGCTCCACCGGCTACGGAAACCGAAATGTTACCGTCATTGCTTCCATTGCATGCAACGTCCTGAACGGAAGCGCTGATCGTTGGATCGCCAATGACTTGGATAGTACTATTGGCCGTATCGCTGGCGCAGCTATTGGTGAAAACGTATTCGATGGGATGCATTCCCAGCCCCGCTATACTGGCATTGAAAATATTGGAGCTGATACCGATGCCGGAATAGACTCCTGAACCTGGGCTGGCATGATGGAGAGAAAGTGCTGTTGAGCCTAAACAAACAGAATCCAATACAGGTAGCGAAAGTTGAGGGAAGCTGTCCACCGAGATGTGATCGATTGCAGTGGCCGTGCATCCGCCTTCGGTAATTGAGTAGCTAATGGATTTTGTTCCGGGATCCACAATGCCAGGAAGGAAGAAACCGCCTGATACCCCGGAACCGCTGTACATCCCTCCGGCAGGAGTCCCACCACTTAGTGTTATTGTAGCCCCGTTTTCGCACGTTTCAGTGACACTCAGGTTTAACGATACCATCGGAGTGTCTACAACAGTCACTTGGATGGAGTCAACGCTGCTACAGCTGCCATTCGTGTTGAGGTAGTAGAGCGTATGATGGCCAACACCGGCACTGTCAGATAGGAACGTGTTGCCTGAGACTCCTGAACCGCTGTACACACCGCCAATTGGAAATCCGCTGTTGAGCGTGGTAGCGATGCCTAAGCATACCGAATCGAATGCTGGGAAGAAAAAAGCTCCAGGAGCATTGAGCACGGAAAAGGTTTGTGACACACTGTCTATACAACCATTTCCTTGGTCGTAGACATAGAAAACATCGAAGTTACCCGCTCCTGAAATCGAAGGATCGAATACACCATTGCTAACGCCTGTTCCGAAGAAGACTCCGCCTGATGGATTTCCACCGGAAAGAAGAACAGCGCTGTCGGAGGCGCAAAACTGCGTTTGATTGGGTGTAAACGAAACGGGAACACTCGAGCCTGAAGAGATGGTAACGGGAGCAGAGGTGGCATTGCAAACACTATCCGTCACCTTTACCGAATAGGAACCTGGAATCAGCGCTGAATAACTTGGGAATGTAGCCGAGGGAATTGGATTTCCACTAAACAGCCATTGAATGCCGAGTCCGTTTGAAAAACCTGTAAGTGAAAGGCTGGCTTCTGCATTTCCACAGATGACAGAATCACCAGGATCCAGTGACACAGCAGGGCTGAGGTAGGAGCAGTCTATACGTTTGAATAGACAAAGTTCTTGATCAAGGTTTGCACCAATGCTCAGGGTGTCGAGCGAAGCCAGACCTTCGAGTTGTCCTCCGATGATTAAATCACCGTTGAGGTCATAATGCGCTGTAGTGATGGCTACCTGTACCTGTTGAGCTGTAGCAACGAAGGAAATGTCGTAGTTGTTTAAACCAGGGGAGTAGGCTATGCCAAAAGAGTTTTCGAAGGTACTGCCTAAGCTTTGGTAAACATTGCCGAGCTGAACTTCAGTATTTCCGATTCCTGAGATCATGACTTGTCCGGCTTTGGCTGCCAATGATTTCAGCGTGTTGCCGGAAGTAATTTGCTCGTTCACAACGTCCACAAACCCAAGATTTCCGGATGAATCAACACGTCCGAAAAAGGGAGAAGGTGAGAGCAAGGTGTCTATAATGATCGTGTCGAAATACAGTGGATTGACCTGATTGTTGAAGGTCTTTTGAGAGCCAATGAAGTAGAGGAAGCCTTCGTTGTAGACAATGTCGTGCTCCATGGTGTTAACACTGCTTAACCCTGGCAATCCAACTCGGTGGAGCCAAACCAGTTGTCCATCTTCCGTAAAGCGAAACAGCGCCAGGTTTTTATGATTTGCAGCGTACGTAATACTATCAACTCGCAGCGAATCAAAGAAGGAAGAGAGGTATACTTGACCATTCTCTCCAAGGCTAATGTCTCCGCTCCTCAAGGAGATGAATAGCCCTGTATTTAAACCTTCAATGTTTTCGACCCAGGTTAGATTACCTGAGCCATCCAACCTGGCCAGGAATAGCCCCTGATCCACTACGTTAAATGCCGTGCTAAGAGTGAGCGTGTCGATGTTGATCGAGCGATTGTAGCGTCCCGCGAAGTACACATCACCATTCGGATTGGTCGCCAATCCACTGCAGAAGTTATTGGAGGAAACAAAGGGGGAGTCGAATAGCTTGTACCACAGCAACGTTCCGTCTGGAGACCATTTAGAAAGTAGGAATGCAGTGTTTGAGGGATTGGAGATCAATATCGAATCGAGCGAGAAAGAGCCGCCAGACACACCTCCCACCAAGCCTGCCATGTAGAGATCACCATTAATGTCTGTAGCGATTTCCTGCCCGATGTATTGACCGGTTCCTTCGATGCTCCGCGTCCACTCATGTTGTCCGCTTGAGGTGTACTTCGCTATGAATCCGTGGATTGAATTGTTAGCGGGGTTTAATGTGTCCGTTCCAATGCGACTCAAAAACTCACAGCTTCCGGTGATGTAAACGTTACCAAAGCTGTCGGTGGTTATGTCTGCGATCTCCTGATCGTTGGACAAGCCATTTACGATGCTACCCTCATACACTTCCCATGCAATGGCCTGACCTTGGCAGCAGATCGCGCAAAGCAAAATGAACGTAATAACAAGAGGATAACTTCGCCAGAAGTAGAGCATTTAACCTACATTGGATGAGCTGACGAAGTTACTCCAGATCGCGGTAGTAATTGTAGTCGTATTCCTGAAGCTTTACAACACCTTCACCCTCGATTTCCTTCTCTATTTTTTCGATCCGTCCGTTAGGTTCGTAAGTATAGAATGTGGCGAAGTTCTCCTTATCCAACACTGCCGTTTTGCGCCCTGTTTTCGCATCAAAGACGTTCATTTCGATCGGGCTGTCAATGGCAAAGAATCGGAAGTCATCTACACGGGTCCAGGCACCTGAGCTACCAGCTACAATTTCCACGCGTAGTTCGTTGTCACCACTTCCACCAGATGAAACGTAGTCGTAAGGAACGGTTAGTTCCACTTGCATCCTTACCCAACCGTTAATGGTTATGTTGGAAGGATCGTTTTTGGAAATACTCACAATTTGCTGATGAGCACCACCATTAGCACTGCCATCCAGGTAAATGCGAAGCTGGCTGTTGTTGTGAGATGTGACATGTGCCCAAACAACGGCTCGATATGTGCGTCCTGGTATGAGATCATTGGATGAGGTAGACTCACGTTGGGTTGTGAACAGTGTTTCCGTGTTAGACGGTTGAATGATCAAGTGTCGCTCTCCGGTGTGCGAAGAGCCATCCCATAGCGTTGAAGCAGATGAAAAACTTACTTCTCCTTCTACGAACGTTCTCCCTGAAGCGCAGTCCACTCCCATGTCTTCTTCGAAACCAGTGCAGGTGAAGCTGGCATAATTGGTGTTCTTTGCTTCAGACATGATCATCAAATGATCAAACACTCGTTTGGTCGCGTTGTAGTCTCCGTTTTGGTCAATGTATTCGATCTTATGGTTGAGTTCGTCAAACAGTGTAGTCTGTTGAATCAATCGCCAGTCTTCACTATTGTTGCTGGGGTCTTCATGGTCAAAGTCATCGTATCCAGAATCATCGTAAATACCATAGGTTCCCAAATCTCCATCCCAGGCATAAGTTGCACTGCTGATTCCTGCATTGTCTGAAACGAGTTGGGTCTCCCACTGACACTCGGAGTCATTCCATGTACGTCTTGGTGTTGAAGTAAAATATTGAGAGGCTGTGCTGGAAACAAAATCACTTCCCGTTCTTGAAATATCCACTTGCTCAAAGGTCTCGCCTGATACATTAACCTGGTTGGTATTGGTAGGATCCAGACTTTTAGGCCCCATGAAGCTATAAGTAGGTATTTCGAAAGCAGCCTTCTGTGTGGTCTTGGTCACTTCACCATCACTATTAGTCTGTCGTATTTCAATCGGTGCAGCTGTGATCGAGTTCCAGTCGATGGTCTCTGTGCTATTGCTCAAGCCCTTTTCATAGACCGTGGTACGCTTCATACGAAGTTTACGCTGTCTGTTGACTGTGATCCTATGTTCTTGCTCTGTATCATGAACAATTCCGCCACCGGTTGGAGTAGCGTCTGTGAAATGATCAAATACTTCGGTGATTTCACCGTCAGAATCAAATACATAGTCATTTACGATTTTTTTAATCAGTACATCCTGGCCATCATAGATTCGTTCCTCTTTAGGGGTGCCCCAAAGATTCAGGAAGTCATTTCCTAGCTCGAAGCGGTAACGCCTGTCATGGACAAACGTTAGTGGATCGTGGTTGATATCGATGTTCACCGTTGATTTTTGTCCTGTTTTATTCAGGGTGCAGAAGTCGACCTCGGAATAACCCTCAGATACTGTTCCCTGTCCAAGGAACCGCATTTTCGTAGTAGAATACCCGTGAGTGCCAGGCATTTCGTGTATTTCTGACCGCTTTGTGGTCAGGTTATCATAGATGTAGTTTGAACCGGAAGCCAAGTACGTTTCTGGTCGTTCGAAGCCGTGATCATCCTTTGTCATACTTCCTCCATCGTACTCATAGTTTAGAGTGTATTCTTCTGTGCTTGAGTTTTGGAAACGAAGGTTTTTCACCCGAATATCACTGGAAGGTATCTGGCTGTTCGCAGAATATTCGATGACTACATATCCGCCTCCTTTGTATTCTACATCACCTGAGTTTAAGGATGATGAGCTCGAACTTCCAGAGTTTCGGTCATAATAGGTGAATTGAGTAGGCGAATTCACCGTACCTGTGGACACCATCGATTCACTGACAGCGACATAGGAGACTACTCCGAACCATTCAAAAGGAATGACCGTCTTAACAGTTTTCGTTGTTGAAACGTCTGTCATGTAGCTGTGAAATAGTGCTTGGTTTTCGTCCAATACAACATCCCATATGTGATCTGCCGGATTGCTGGAAGAGGTGGAGATTGGAACCGCAGACTGTATAGGAATCACTAAACGTGGATTTTCGGGGCCGTTGCTCATGTCTTCTGGCACATAGTGCTCATAGGTGTCAGACTCATAGTCAATGAACACACGCTTACCAAGCGGATAGGTGATGCTCCTCATGGACCAAGCTGAAGCCTGCGGATCATCAATATCTAATGGACGAAGTCCAGGTCTTCCGGAAGGGGAAAGGTTAGAGCGGTAAAATCCACTCAAGTCTTTCCTTCTGGGATCGTAGTTTGGATTGCTTACAGGGGAAGCACTTTCATAGTCAAATGTGTAAGCCGGTATGGTTTGGACGTGTCCCTTATCATAAACTACAATTTTATTGAGGGTTAGCTTTCCTGAGTTTGCAAGATCGTTAATAGTCACCTGAGCAGCTACTTCGTTCTGACTCATCAGTTTGTGTGTGTT
Organism: Flavobacteriales bacterium UBA6057; assembly: GCA_002428995.1. Taxonomy (GTDB): domain Bacteria; phylum Bacteroidota; class Bacteroidia; order Flavobacteriales_G; family Salibacteraceae; genus UBA6057. The sequence goes on from DIYJ01000006.1 coordinate 95,982, forward strand.
TAGTACGTCCACATTCACATTTTGATAGTATCCCTTGGCCAGGCTATAGTCCTGCTCAAACTCCACAGTTCGTAGTGACTTACTCTCGAGGAACGACTGATTCAACTGATACCAGTGCTCAGTATAAGGCATCTCCCAGAGGTAGTTGGTCAATTCCATGTTGAACTCAGGAAGGTTGGAAGGGAACTGCACGAGAAAGCGCTCCTCCTGAAAGTCTTCCTTTGAGAACAACGCAATTCGTGTCACATTCAATTGAGGAATCACAGCAGGTTTATCGTTCCACAGTGCCTCCCATTCAATCTTAAAGCCTTCAAACGCTGTATTACCGGATGCTGCAACAAATTTTAGTGTCAACTGAGGTGAGGTAGAAGTCAGTGTTGTGGGAGGTGCATTGTTGTAATCAAAGGTTGCGATATGGTCACCAGGATCTGTTGAACGTCCATCATATACTTGCAATTCGTCTCCAAGCTTCAGGTCAAACTCAGAGAAAGTAAGTCTTACTTGATCAGCATCTTCCGGCTCAAGCGTATACTGAACATTCGCACTTGTTGTGTAAGGTTGATCACCATGGTGGTCATAGAGGGTTCCAAACCAGTTTTTCTGAACGTTCCTGGCATTCTTCGTTTGGAACTGGGCAATAAACCCGTTGTGAGGTACATTATTCGTTCCTGACTCATTGTGTGTCGTCATCTTTACGGTCATCGCACCGCTTTCAGCGGTCACCATTTTCGGAGTTAAATCTCCGTTCCACCATGTCAATCCGCAGAAGCGGGTTCTTCCATCCACATCGATGATGTGATTGTAGTCAGACGTGGGAGCATCAAAAAACTCCAGATACTGAATTTCACATTCCTTGTTTTCGTTGTAGAAAACAGTGGTGGTGGGAGGAAAGCCTCCTATCCACTGAGTGATCCTCGGGTCATTGATGTTGTAGGCCATGTCGAAGTGCCCGAAACGAAGGGTGATTTGGTCAGCACCACCTGAAGGTTGAACCGTGAATTCGACCGGACTACCACCCATCTGATACATACCATCAGGTCCTCCATTGTCTGTGAGTATTCCCTTGCTGGAAGTAGTTGTAATGGCAGGGTCTCCAGGATCCGGCATTTTGTACAAGTAGTAGTCATCGATGTTGTCGATCACTGGCATCTGCCTGCTGTAGGAATCATGAAGGAAGGTGGAGTGCTCATCTTTTCGATAGTCGCGAACCAAAACAGCGATGTGCGTATTGGTTTCGATGGACTTTAAGTAGAACAATTCGTGATCGTAGCTGAAAGAAGTTCCCATGTTTCCATTGTGGTCCATGTCCAGGTCCTGTGGTCCTTTTATGTAAGACTGTTCAAAACCAAATGCAGGGCTTCTTTGAGAAAAGCGAGAGGCCCATTCGATGTAGTTGTATTTCACCCAGTAGCCTTCGTCCTCATCGTCCAACAACCCATTGTCGTTGAGGTCTTTATAAGTTGGACCTGTAAGTCCCGTCAGTTTCCAGCTTGTTGAATAAGGGTCATCGCTGGATTGTTCTACGATCATTTCCAGGTCTGTGAAGGCAATGAAGTAATCACCATTTTCTTCTGTATACAGCTGGTTGTCATCGTAGTAGTCAAAGTCTTGCCAGTCAAGCTTATAAGGATAGGTACCGTTGATGGTTGAGAAATTTGTGACTGGAAGACTATAGTGATATACAAAACCGTATTCGTCCGTGATTCGGAAGGCTCCAACCGCATTGGGGTCAAGGTTCTCACGTCCAAAATCTTCGCGAGCTTCCATAAAATCAGGAATAGTGGTGACTCCATTGATGTGATCAAGAATCTCCGCATTGGTAAAATGCTCTACGTATTTCGAGCTAACCATGCGCGGAGTGGGAGTTTTGGCGTATTCACTTCCGTCATATGGATCTGCGCTCCCAGATACCAGATCTCCTGGTGCATAGAAAGGATCTGAAGAAGTCCATGAAGAAGGGAAGTGGCGAGAATACATCTCCCCGTTAAAGCTCTTGTCAAATACAAATTGAGCATCCGAACCGGCCAGCTCGGTTCGTTGAACACCAGTAGCATCATCAATGGTCAACGTTCGGAAATACTCATGACGATAAGGTGTAATTGTTCCGGAAAGCCCGGTTCCATTCACAGCGTAATGATCTTTGGCAATTAAATAGTACTCCTCGTCAGCTTTGAACTCAGTTTGACGAAAATCATTCGTGTGAGTAAGGTTTCCAAAGTTTAGATAACCAACTGTAGAACCAAACTCGCCTGTACCGTTCAGATAGGTGTTGGTGCGCTTCCAATCGTCTGGAATTCCAACTACATTTCGGTCGATTCCTCCACCGGCAATGAGCTCCCAGCCTAAACCGATCTCTGATGCCGGTTGATCAACTTTGATTCCCGAGGTATAATCTACAAAGATCGGAATAGCCGGACCTCCAACACCTGGAATCTCCAGCACCGTGAGTCTTTCAGAAAAATCACCATTAAAAGGATTTACGCTCTGGCCCATAGACTGCTCTGATACTGAGAAGAAGAGCATGGATGCCAAAAGGCCGAAAGTATATTTCTTACGATAGGGCTTAATCGATGGAACGTTACGCATTGGTTCAACAATTTAAGTCCCAAGATTAGTCACCGGGTCATCAAGCCCTGCTATCTGTTTAGCTAGTTTTAGTCTTCATAGGCTCTTGAAAGTCTTTGATCAACCAGCCCGAGGTATTATGCCGTCTCTTACTCCGCGGCCAAAGCCTCAGGAGCACGGTCCGGTACATACTCCGTCCCGTCCGGATAGCGCACGATGGTCACACGCTGCATCATGCCGCGGTCTTCATGATCCAGAATGTGGCAGTGTAGTACAAAGTCACCCCAGTACTTGTCGTAGTGGGTATATGCAATGGCGGAGTCTGCTCCATTATTGGCGAAGACCACATCTTTCCACATTGGGAAGTTGAGCTTTCGGCCACCGTATTCTACAACCTGGAATGGGTTGATGTGAATGTGATAAGGGTGGCCGCCTCTCAGTGAAGAGATGTTCCACTGTTCTTTACTATCCAGCAATGGAGTGTTGTCAATGCGGTTGCCATCGAAAGGCTGGTTGTTAATCATGAATTCACCGTTGGCAATATTGAATTGGGTCCTGCGTACCTTGCTGATTTCATCAGGTCGGATGTTTTGCCGCAATTCGGGAGCACGCGCAGGTAGTTTTCGTGGGATGCGCATTTCTCGCTGCATTTGCTCTCCAATGGCCAGGTAGAACATTGGCTCGGTATCCTCAGCAGCAGCTGCTGTACACTGATCATCTTCCGGGAAATACTCGCAGGCAGGAATGTAGGTTACCGATTTGACCTGAAGTCTTTGAGGAGTGACATCTATAGGAACCTTCACCAGAATGTCTGAACGATTACCTGGAGCCATGTGCAGGCTGGTGATCCTTCTTGGCTCATCGAACATGATGCCGTCCACTGCAATCTGATATACTTCGATCTCATCAGGGAAGCGCAAGGCCAGGGCAGAGTGGAAGCCTTTGTGGAGCAGTCTCCAGCGAGCGACTTCGCCTGCCTGAAGGGTAACTGAAGGCTTGATCCGTCCGTTTACAGTTGTGCCTCTTGCTCCAGCCGTTTGGGAGCCCTGGAATCCACCCAGTAAGTCCAGCATTTCAAAGTCTGTCAACTCACCGTTGATGGTGTCATATTGGAGCTGGTCAAAGATCATGACACGTTCATGTTCCTCCGAAGAAGCAGCCTTCAAAGCAGGAAAGTCATCGAGGTTGTCTTCCTCAACGATGATCACACCGCCCATGCCACTGGCTACCTGCATGGCGGTGCTTCCGTGAACATGAGGGTGATACCAGAAAGTTCCGGGTTGATGATCCACAATGTCATAGGTGTAATAAGAAGAATATCGGGGTGACACGTTTCGTAGCACATCATCCTGGAAGGGGCTCACATGTGAACCATGAAAGTGCATGTTCGTGTTATTGAAGTCGTGTGAAATATTGGTGTTGTCCGCATAAAACTCGAGGTAAGTAAAGAGCATCAGTTTCTGCTGCTGCCAGTTCATTCTGCACTTTACAATCATCGCGGAATCGTTGGCTGTGATCCTCCATTTTCCCAGCTTGTCGTTTTGATCTCGTGTCACAGTCATTCCCGAAGTAGTGGTGAGATGGATCATTCCGGTAGAGGAGTTTCTGCGTTTCACTTCTGCACTGTCAGCGTTAGCCAGAAGGTCAATGAGCGCTTGAGATGGACCTGCATCCAGAAGCTTTCGATTTGCTTCAGTATCATCCAGCATGTAGAGGTAGTTCCAGTTTTCGTTGAGCGGTAGGTCATTGTGCACACGAATGGTGAGCCTGCCGTTCGGTTTGACTCGAATTGTTGGGCCTAGTGGCACATCAACTTCTTCACCTTGCTCCGCATCATAAGATCTGAGCCATACATGATCAGGGCCGTTCATGAAGTGACGATAGTAAGTGTGCAGGTCCACCACCAGTTGTCGTTTCTCCTGTACAATCTCCGGAATAGCATAATAGGACTCTGAAATGTCGAGATCCGTAACATCAGCTACAAACTCAAGGAGGTTGGGTGGTCGGTCAGTGTTGATAAGAGGAGGGCAAAGGGGAATGCCATCTATGATCTCGGCAACTTGCTTGGGCTTTTGAGGTTCAGGAGTTGAACATGCGGTAAAGAAGAATACAGTTATGCCCGCAAGGAGCCATTCAGGGTTAGTTAGTCTCATGGTTTAGTAGGTTCGGGCTTTGTTTCCTTTGATCCCAATGTCGGCCAAAGTAGATAAACAAACCCAATAGGCGCTCACTCTGGCAACTATATGAGCAGGTTTGTTATGCATAGATGTACGCTTTATCCTTATTTGATCGCATGCACACTTTGGACTATTCTCCCACTTGGTATCGAGAACGAGCAGCGACAATGCATGAAGTTCTTGCCAATGGTCTTTGGGAATGTGCCGAGGTGTTAAGTTCTGTCGTCTACATATTTAATCAGCTCGTACTTCCAAAATCATTACGGTCTCTCACGGTTTGGAATTACATTCACTGCTGATTGTACAGCCGGAGTCACAAGCGAATTACCTCCAGGCTACGTTTAGTTGACAAATGGTCTTTTTCTGAATCCTACCGCAGAACCATTTTATCACTTATTGAAATGAAGAATGCTGTCGGGTTTTTAGTTCAACTTGCTCTGATTGTCGCGATCGGTTTTGAGCCTCGATCGCAGAATCCTGCATACATCAACTACAGTTCTCGGGATGTCCTGCCGAGCAATGAAGTATATGAGGTGATTCAATCCAGGGATGGAACCATGTACTTCAGCATGGAATCGGGTATTGTGATGTACGACTCAAAGCGTTTTCAGTCATTGCCCAGTCCCCTTCAAAACACCCGCAGCAAGAGCTGTTTCAAGCTTCGTGAAGGCAAAGAGGGCATGGCAGCTATTCTTTACAGGAACAGACTTTGCCACCTGCGAAACGGACATTTTACCGTTTCCGTGTTTGACTCTGCGCTGAGTGCGTTACTGGGCTGGGAGTACATCAATGAGCTTGAGGTGGACAGTGCCGATAATATCTATGTGGTCTCAACAGATGTAAATGAAAACTCCTTCGTTGCTAGTCCTGATGGAACCATCAAACCATTGGCCTGCCACGAAGCTCATGGAGATTTGCCTGTGTTTCAACTCCACAGAATTCCTGGCACCAGTGGCTGGATTTCACAGCGTTGTTTTCCCGGTAGAGACGATTTGGTGCGCAGGCGGAGTTCCAAGATCAACAAACCGCTTTTTGAACAGACCAATACAGGCTGGATGATCTACGTTGACGAAGTCTACGGAAATGACGAGAGTATGACAGAGCTCACAAGGGTCGCTCAATGCGGACCTTATCTCGGCTTTGGAAGCGGTCTTCACTTTGCGGTCAAAAACCTCGATACTGGTGAAGAGCGTTTATTCGAGGTAGAGCAACGCATCAACTCAGTTGATACGTTGGTAGGAGGCGCACTGGTGGTAGGTACCAATAACGGCCTCTATGCTTATTACCCCGGAAGCCAGCAGCTTGAGTTTTTGTTTGATGGTTTTACCGTGACGGATTGTGCCGTAGATGCGGAAGGAGCTATTTGGCTGACCACACTCAACAAGGGCATCCTCTATATTCCCTGTTGGAGCCTCAGAACCATTGGAAAACCCTTACCGGATATGATCGGCATCCGCAGGATTGAATCTAATCAACAGTGGTTGGCAGTGAATTCGCTTGACCATGGTATCTTTTTGATCGAGCATGCTGGCAATGGTTGGCAGGGAGCAAACCTGACCATTGATGGTCCGGAAATACCTGGGCCTTGGAGGGAAGACATCTTACTGTTGGAAAACGATACCCTTGTCGCAGGCCCAATCAAATATGATCTCAAATCACACACCACTAGCCTGGAAAATTGGGATCCCGTAAATCTGGCTCCTTATTACAGTGATCGGTTTTGGGTTAGTAAGGGTGGGACGTTTCAATGCATGGCTGGTAGAATAAGCCTCAAACATCTTCTGGGAGACAGGCGAGCCACTGCAAGTGAGCGTACACCTTTGGAGAAAAAGTTATTGCTGGGCACCACGGCCGGGGTCTCTATTTACGACTTGGAATTCAGGCAGCTCATACACAACCAAATTGCTGAATTGGAGGGTGTTTACATTCGAAAAATCAGGAGGATAGGTCCTGAGAGTTTTGTGATTGCTTCGGACAGGGGGCTTTATTACCGAAATGGAGCAATATCCCGGCTACTGCAAACGAAGGATGGTTTGATCTCCAATCATTGCACCTCACTGGAAGTAGAGTCTGATTCTGTGTTTTGGGTAGGTTCCAATAAAGGGGTAGATCGTGTAAGCGTCCACAAGGGTGGTTTTGAAATCCGACATCTAGGTGCCTCTCTGGGATTGATTTCTCCCGCAGTAAAGGATCTCACATTTAGGAATGATACGCTCTACGTAGCCACTGAAGGCAGGATCAGCTACTTCAATTCTAAGAATCTCAACCTGGAAATCATGGAGCCGGAATTGAAGGTGACTTCCATCCATATCAATCATATCGATCATGGTCTGGAGGAGCCGATTCAAATCCTTCCGAAACAGCGCAACATGAGCATTCGCTTTTCAGCGCAAACGTTTCGTGCTGGGATGAACATGAAGTATCAATACAGACTACTGGGACTGGACGATGAGTGGATGGATACCGAAGAAGGAGTTGCTACTTTTTACGACTTACCGCCTGGTGAATTCACGTTTGAAGCGCGTAGCAAACGCGGCATCAATCCCTGGCAGGCGACCGCCATTCGCTTCCCTGTATCAGTTTCACGAAAACTTACCGAATATGCTCTTTTCTGGATCGCCATCGCTACGTTGGTGTTGCTATTGACCTCCGGATTGTTTTACTGGTATTTCAGAAACGTGGAGCAACAGCGTCAGCTGAAATGGAGCTATTCAAACGCACAGTTGAAAGCGCTTGGGCTTCAGATGAATCCTCACTTTTTCTTTAATGTTCTGAACAATGTCCAGTCGCTTTCCTATTTGGGTGATCATGAATCGGTAAACCTCTTCATCGAGAAACTCTCGAACCTGACACGAAGATTGCTGGATCACTCCTTCACGCCCGTCATTAGCCTTCGCTCAGAATTGGAGAACCTTCGGGAATACCTGGACATTGAGCATCTCCGGTTTAAGGATAAACCTTTTACCAGCAACATTAGAATTGATACTGGCATTGATCAGGATCAGTTCATGGTGCCTCCAATGCTGTTGCAGCCTCTGGTGGAAAATGCGCTGTGGCACGGTTTACTTCAAAAAAATGAGGATCGATGCCTCGAAATTGCAGGGCAGGTAAAGGGGAGAGATATTCTGATTTCCGTCAGAGACAATGGCAATGGGCTGTCGAGCACGAGCACCCGACCGGGCAAGCCGTCCATCAGCTTGAGCAATATTCAGAAGCGTATTGATCTGTACAACAAGCTTGAACTGGGAACCTGCAAGTTCGAAATAGACTTCAACGCAAACGATACGTTCAGTTCACAAGGAACAAGAGCCACCCTCACCTTTCACCAAATACTTTCAAAAGATGCATAAAATCCGAACACTTCTGATTGATGACGAACCCAATGCCCTAAGCATGCTCAAGGGATACCTGTCTCAATACACGAAGAATGTGGAGGTCATTGACACCGCGCGTTCCAGCGAGGAGGGGATGGAAAAGATACTGAGGCTCGAACCTGAATTGGTGTTCCTGGATATCTCCATGCCAGGAGTGAATGGACTGGACATGCTGAAGAATTTCAAGTCCCGGAATTTTGAGATCATTTTTGTGACAGCCTTTCAGGACTATTCCCTGGATGCGTTTGATGTAGGAGCCGTGCATTACCTGCTGAAACCAATCAGCCTTGTCAAGCTCAAAGAAGCTGTTCAACGCTGTAGCGAGATTATACGGGACAGATCGCAGAAAGCCTCATTGCCGTCCCCTCCATCTACGCTGAGGATTACAGAAGCAAAATCTCACAGCGTAGTAAAGATCGCTGACATTCAATACCTGGAAGCCGACAGTAGCTACACTTCCATCGTGATGAAGGATGGAAGAACGTTCACGACCTCCCGGAATATCAAGCATTTTGAAGAACAACTTCATCCTTGTGGCTTCTTCAGGATTCACAAGCAGTATCTGGTCAATCTTGCTTCGGTAAAATCGGTGACAAGAGGCAAGGGTGGATATGTGCACCTGGAAAACGGAGATGCGCTGGAAATATCCTATCGAAAGAAAGGTGAGTTCCTGGAAGCTCTGGATCAGAATCAGACCAGCTTGTAATTCGTTTTTCCAAAATGGTCGCGTTCCGCAAAGAAATGGTTGCGGTTCTCCATTCTACGTTGTGAGGTCTTCATCTCACCGACACCTTTAAAGTAGGTTCTACTTACACCGCCTGTACCCGGTGACAGAGGCCTTTTGCCTTGGTCACTCCCGGGGTAAGTGGGAACCCTAACTTTTAAAACACACATTCATGAAATCCATCGAACGAAAGGTTGGGGAGGTGCGCAATCCAGCGTATGATGTTCCCATCCATCTCATTCCTGTTTCTAGGTTTTTGACCTGGCATTTGCTACCCCTTTTATTTTTCTTCATTGCCGCTTCGGTTCATGCTCAAACCACGATTAATGGGCCAACTCAAGTTTGTGTAGGGGAGGAGCCTACCTACACCGTGACTCCGTCTGAACCAGGCTATTCGTATGTATGGTCGGCCACGGGAGCCACACTGAGTTCTCCCAGCGGTCAAGCCAATCAAAAGGTGCTTTTCAATGCCGATGGGTCGGTAACCATCACCGTTTCCATCACGGATGCAAATGCAGTGTCTGTTGGCAGTGCTTCCATCGTGGTGCAGGCTGATGACCTTCCAGTGGCGCGAATTCGCACCGACCAAGACTGGCGATGCACGGAAGTTTTGGAAGCAGGAGCCGGATCGAGCATCGGTCCGCCCTATCAGTGGGTGGAAAGCGAATCGGATTGCTTTCAGGTTTGCGAGGGCAGCACCGTCACTTACAGTACTGAGGAAACCACGGGCTATACCTATACTTGGCTGGTTGATGGTGCACAATCGTTTGTAGTAAACAACAACGAAGTGACCGTCACCTGGCCTTCAACACCCGGTTTTGGTTTTGTAAAACTGGTAGAAGCCAATGGAGCTCACTGCATCGACTCTACCAAGGTGTGCATCAACATCATTGAAAAGCCAACGGCAGATTTCAGTGTTCAGCCCGGTACCAATGTTTGCCTCAATCAAGCAGTCTACTTCATTGATCAGTCCACCGATGCTGTCAACTGGCATTGGGATTTTGGCAATGGCGAAACCCTGGACTACTCGATCAACGATCCTAATCCGCTGCCGAAAGTGGAATACACCCAAAGCGGAACCTATCAGGTCACGCTGACGGTAGAAAATGAGTGCCACTGCACAGACACCTACACCACTAACATTGTTGTCTCTCCCAACTCAGCTCCGGAGATTGTTTGCATTGGCGTGGAATGCGCGAACAACACAGCAACCTATCAGTGCCTGACTCAGTGCAACAGCTACAACTGGAACGTGACCAATGGAAATGTGGTCTCCTCCAGTGGTGATGTAGTGGTGGTAGAGTGGACCGCAGGTGCGCACGGAATCCTGGAAGTATTGACCTCAGGCTGCGGCAACGGATGCCCGAATGCGCTGGTGTATGTTCCTGTCATCGATAATTCAGTGACGATTCAAGGGAAGAGCCCTGTCTGCGCCAACTCACAAGAGCGCTATTGGGTGCCTAAAATGCCAGGAACCACCTATGGATGGAACGTGTCCAACGGAACCCTCATTGCAGGACACTTTACCAACGAGATCACCGTAAACTGGAGTACGGTCAATGGAACCGTAAGCCTCACTTATGACAATCCCGTATTGGATTGTGGAGGTACGGCCACCAAGCCCGTGACCATTGAGGGAGTGTTTAACATCAGCGGGCCTGAATATGCCTGCCGAAACACAACCACGACCTTCACTCCAAGCAACGGAACTTCCTTTGACTGGGAGATCAAAGACGATGATTTCAATACCGTTTTTGGTCCATCTGCGGTCACTGGGAATTTCACCAATGACTTCGATTTTCCCGCTGGCACTTACACAGTCTATGCCTATGATAATGCCTCTGCGTTTTGCAATGAGGTGGCTACTGCCGAAATCAACGTTGTGGAGGTTCCTGAACTTGATTCGAATGATATCATTGGAGAGGATGAAATTTGTCTAGGTCGTGGATACGAATTCTCCATGGAACCTACTTCAGAAGACTACTTCCTCGATTGGACCACTTCTATCGGTGGAAACCCTTCGCAAGTGCAAGGAGACAGGGTTCTAGTCGAATGGAACGCTGTAAAGCCTTGGATCGTTGTGAGGCAGCGTTCAAAGGACTTTCCTCAATGTAGCTCTAGTACAGTCAGAAAGACCCTCACTCAAAGAAAGTTTACAGGATCTATTCTGACAGCTCTTGGGCCCTATATGTGTGAAGCGCAGCTCACAAGCACCTTCACGGATATTGACAAGATTCAATGGAGTGTTAATTCACCGGATGCTTCCATCATTGACGGGCAAGGAACAACTTCACCTACGTTCGAATTTCATTATGACAATACTTCCACATACCCTAAGAATCTCAGTATAGGGGTTGATATATGGCACTGTGGAGCACTTGTGGCCGCATATCCCTGGACCATTCAATACACAAAGCCGCTACTGCCCGAGCTTCCCGCTTCACCAGTGAGTGTTTGTGCAGGCGCTCCGTTTTCGGTCAGTTTGACCAACGCAAACCTCTATCCAGGTAGTGCAACGTTTACGTGGGATGTTGATGGACAAATCCAATCTGGTGGCACTACTCTGAATCACACTTTTACCGAGCCAGGTTCCTACGTAGTGAAAGTGACAAGGAGCGGAGTTGGCGCGCCAGCTTGTGGAAATCCCGAGGTCAGTGTTGTTGTGGAAGTACTTCCGGTGCCAATTGTTTCAGTTACCACGCCAGACCATATGTGCTTGAGCATCAACAGTCCGGTGAATCTTTACTGCACCGTTGAAGATTTTGGGTCGTTTAGTAATTACACCTACGATTGGGGAGGAGGCCTCACAACGAGTGACATCTCCGTAACTACAGGTGGCTCTTACTTCTGCACAGTCACAAACCTGGATAATGGTTGTTCAGCATCGGACGGAAAATATGTTTCTGCTAACTGCAGCGGTGGTTCGGGAGGCAATACAAGCAATTCTAGCGCATCCGGAACTCCGCCTCCATCCAACGTTGGCTTTTATCCCATTGAGATCACGCCAACGGCCAATGCTTGTGGCGACTTCACCTTTTCGGTGCTACCATTGAGCGGCAGTCCGGCTCCAACGAATCTCAACTGGTCGGTCACCGACCCTTTCAGTACCTCCACCACAGGAACGGGCTCCAGCTTTAGCCATGCATTTTCTTCCAGCGGCTACCATTCGGTGACCGTGTCTGGCACTTTTACTTGGGGACCTCCTCCCACTACAGACCAGATATTCAGCACACAGATAGTTTATGTGCCGCTTATCGCAGATTTCCTACCTGAATTTGAATGTGATCCTGCAAATAACAAAATGAATGTGAAGCTGAAAGACCTCAGTGACTGGACCAACCTCCAAGGAAGCTTCACTTACACCTCTTCCGCGGTTGGGGCAACCGCGCTTGGTAACCATACCTTTAGCATGACACCTGGCTCTACAGCAACATTTACCTGGACGGTGAGCCATTCATCGGGTGAGGTGTGTACAAAAACAAAGACCATCACTGCGCCTGACATGGCCGAAGCCATTTTCGATGCTCCCTCTGTAGCTTGCGAGGGAGTAGCAGTGGACATGAACAACACATCTACTGGCGATATCGCTAGCTACTTCTGGGACTTTGGTGATGGAGGAATCCATGTTTTCAGAGATGCCTCTCGGACTTACATAGACGCTGCTACATCTCCACTCGTAGACGAGATTGTTGTGTGGCTAAAAATTACCGATGTGTATGGCTGCGCGGACAGCGTCAGTGACACCATTGCAGTCTATGAAAACGACATCGATGTGCAATGGTCTATTCCAGCAACCAAGATATGCGAGGGAGCTGCCGCTACGCTCACCGCTACCAACAACGGCTCTTTTTCAACTGACTTTCTGTGGAGTACAGGCTCTGCTACTTCGAGCACCTTGGTGACCGAAACGGGAGAATACTACCTGACTGCCACTAACTCTTTAGGCTGCGAAAAAAGGTATTCCCACTACATGGAAGTCGTGCCTTCACCCGATGCCTTCATCCGTGGTCCGCTGGAGTATTGCCTGGGTGAAGAAATTGAGCGTAAGGCCTTCCAGGGAGATGACTTCGACTATGCTTGGTCTGCTCCTTCAGGAGTGTCGACAACAGGTTTAGCCCAAGGTAATCTGACCGCCTTCAATGCACCGTCAGGGCCGAATGCATTCAGCGTTACGGTGACTGAAACCTACAGCGGATTATCCTGTACGGACGTGTCAACGCCAAATAACGTGCTTGTAAAAGCTCCGCTTACACCTCCTACAATTACCGCCAGCGGTGGGGCGCCTTATTGCATGGACGGAGCACGAACGCTTTCTACCAGCAACCCAGCTACAGGCGATTTCACTTGGAGCACGGGTGGTTTCACGTCTAACAGCACCACCTCGTCCATTTCGGTAGACCATCCCGGGCTCTACGCAGTCACATTCACCGATGCTTCAAACTGCAGCGATTCAGGCAGCTTTAAACTGCACGCATTGCCAGACTTCAGTGAGTTTATGAGTGGATGCTATGATGTATGCCTGGATGAGCTCGTGGACTGGCCCGGAATACCCGGTAACTTTTTAAGCTACACGTGGTACAGGAATGGAGTAGTGGTGAGCAGCGGAACAGCGCCATCACCTGGAATGGGAGTCTACGTTTCTGTTCCCACGCTCGCCATCACTTCGCCTGGCGATTACCAGTTGGAAGTCACAACCATCAACGGATGTACAGCCATTAGTCCGATTGCTTCCATTTCTCACATACCGTGCGATCAGTTTTGCACGCGAATGGATGTGAACTTCCTCCAGGCCGTTTGCATCGGGCAGGACGAAAACAGAAACGATGTGTACTTCCTTGAGTTCGGAGTCAGCACCTTTCCCTTTCCTGGTGACATCACAGTGAATGCCAACGGGAATGGCTTGGTGAGCAATGTGAACCCCGCCAGCATTGGTCAAGTGTCACAAAACTTTGGATTCACCTACACCAATACTTCGGGGAATCTGTTTCCCTGCTTCGACATCACATTTACGTCTGCAGACCCCGCTGTTGAGTACACCTGCACATTTGAGCTATGTCCGGAGTTAGAGCGTTGTGATGAACTACCGTCTTGTAGATTGGAAGAGATCGAGGTGTTGAGCAAGGAATGCCTGGTTCAAAGCCAGAACAACTTCAACACCTACAGCGTCAGTCTCAACCTGTTTAATGGTACCTCATCTCCGTTGGAAGTAGTGGCCGTTACGGACCTCGTGTCGAACGCTCCGATCGCTTTTGCCCCGGGCACTGTCATCATGGGGTCCACGCAATTGGACATTACCTTTTCTTCTTACTTGCCCGCAGGAACCAATCAATGCCTTCAAGTGATTATGCGTGAGGTGGGTACCAATACCTTCTGCAAGGAAGAAGTCTGCTTTGAAATTCCTCAGTGTGAGGTAGAAGCATGCAGAGCGCTGGAATCGGAAATCAGAAGCATCAACTGTGCTGATGTGGATGCCGCAGGAAACCCCATCTACGAAGTGGATTTTCGAATTGATAATTCAGAGTCTTACAGCCTGGATATTGTGGCGATTACATCCACGCAAGGGATTGTGACCAACTATCCAGCTTCGCTCAGCAGCGGTTCTAATGCGTTCATCGCTTTCTTCACTGCCTTACCTCCGTTTTATGAGCCGGTGTGTTTCACCATTTGGGTGTATGATCCTCAAAATGATGAGGTAACACCCTGTGAGGTCTGCTTTCATAGACTACCATGCGTGAGTGCTGGGTCGGTACCGGGCAAACGAGATTTCCTTAGCCCTGAGACGGAAACAGCTACTGAGCTGGTGACAGGGTTGAAGCTCATGCCAAATCCAACACTGGGAGAACTGAGCATTGCTTACAGTTTTTATGGTGAAAGCGAAGGTTCGTTGGTCATCATTGATACCTATGGTCGTATCCTTTTCGAGCGAGATGGCCTGAACGAGGATGGAAGCCTCCAGTTAAACATCCAGGATTGGGCGGCCGGAATCTATTTCGTGCAGTCCATTCAAAACAATGCGAAGAGCAACACCCAGATCTTGGTGAAGGAGTAGTCACTTTCTTCATTGCAGTAGTTAGCCCACCTTGGTTGCGATGACCAGGTGGGCTTTTTATTGCGAATGACAGATGGTGCGTTTGTCCTCGATGTTCCTGAAACGCTTGTTCGTTCCAATCCATGATACTGATGAAGCCATCTGGATCTGTGGCTTTATTGACCGGTTTGTCTCAGGTAAAGCCGTGTCAAGATCTGAATTATTGCTTCCTCTGATCATGATGGGTTGCTGAAATCCCTGGTTCGTGAACTATTTTGAAGGGTTCATGACATAGAGCCCGCTGGATTGAGCACACCATAGACTTTCGATCGCACAAAATCGAATGTTTATGAAATCAATCCTACTCACAGTGTGCACTCTCTTAGGGTGTTTCATTCAAGGTTTTTCAGCGGTCATCTTTGTGAATACGCAGGCCACCGGAAACAATGACGGCTCGTCATGGGCCAATGCGTTTACCAATCTCTCACAAGCCATTCAACATGCAGCTAATAATGCAAGCAATGCTGATTCGCTTTTTGTAGCTGAAGGCATTTATGTTCCTGATGTGGATAATCAGCTTGGCTTTCCCGTCTTCAACTGCCCACCTCAAATAGCCCTCTTTGGTGGCTTTCCTTCATCGGGAAATCCCGAATTTGAAGATCGCGACTGGCAGGCTCATCTCACGGTTTTGAACGGAGACGTATTGGGAGACGATGACAATACATCCATGACACGAGTGGACAATGCCAGGCGCGTTTTGGTCTTCGACACCTTTGGTCGACTGGATGGCTTTGTGGTGCGCAATGGCGGTGATGATTCAGGCGGTGTTGGAGCTGGTTTAACGCTGAATGGAACTACAAGCCGTGGGGCTCAGATTACCAATTGCCTTTTTGAAAACAATTGGGTCACCAGCGGGGGAGCATTGGTCGGTGACGGAGGAGCCATCAGGGCTGGAGCAGTGAATGCAACTGACGTAGTTGACCTCCAGAATGTGCTCTTCAGGAATAACCGAGCGAAGTTTGGTGCGGCACTGATTTATGGCGGTACCGCGGAATTGAACAACTGCGTCTTTATCGAGAATGAAGCCGAGCTGGGAAGCGCCATCGCTGTTAGTGGCTCTTCAGCAGGCGCAGGACCTGCTACCATCATCAACTCTGTTTTTTACAACAACACGTCTGTGGCTGGTACAAATCAAGGCGACCGAAGTGGCACGATTGGACGCCTGAACGCGGGTACGGGAGATCTGACAGTGTTGAACTCAACCTTTAAAGACAACAATGCTGACACGCTTGCCACGGTCTATTCAGGCATTCCCCTGTCTGTTTCCGCATCTACGGTGTTTAACAATTGCCTGATCGATGAACTGAGCAACGTTCCCGCGTTTGGCCTTTTTGAAAGTGACACGATCAACATGAACAATTGTGTTGGAAGCTTCTCTGCTGGCTGGGGTGCCAATGCAAGCATTGGCGCTAATGATGGCCTCATCGTACTCAGCAATTGGAAGGAAGGAGAGCCTATAACCTACATTACTGAGGATAATACCCTGGGTGTTTTCATCCTCGATTGCGATGCTCCTGGATACAACGATGGACTCAATGATCTGCTGCCTGGATCCCTTGTGAGCGGTAGCGACATTCTTGGAAATGCCAGAGTTCAGGGAGGAACAGTGGACGTAGGTGCCTACGAAACCTCCACATTTGATCGTCCCATGATCGAACAACAGGGCAGCGTGTTGCAGGTCACCAACGGATCTTATGACAATTACCAATGGGTGATGGATGGAAGCCCTGTATCGGGTGGAAATGATTCAACACTTAGCCTCTCTGAGAACGGAACCTATTGGCTGGTTGCCAGCAATGACGAAGCGTGTGGAGTGGATACATCTGCGGCCGTTGAGGTTACGGATCAGAATGGGACGGGAACTGGAATAAAAGAATATGCTTTTGTCCAGGTAAGAGTTTGGCCCAATCCCACATCGGATGTCCTTCACCTCAGAAGTGAGAGCACCATTTACAATGTCTTTATCTACAATACAGCAGGCGAGAAGGTGATCGCGCAACCTTACGCTTCCGATCAGATTGACTTGAAATCGCTGGCCCCTGGCGTATATTTCGTTGAAGCTCAATTTGCATCGGGAAGTAGCGTTCATCGGGTACTGAAACATTAAGGGTATTTGTACCCCGATTCTCGCCTGCATCATTTAACCGTCCAAAGTGGCTGCGCCTCATTATTCGTGGCGCAGCCATATTCCATTGGCAAAACATAGATTCGCAATATGCGGTGGAAGGTGCCTTCCCTTCTGGTTTTTTTAATGCTTACCTGGGTAAGCCTCTGTGGGCAGGAAACCGCTTCGTTTCAATTGTCTAACAGGCAGTTGGGCAGCAACATGGTGTATGATCTTCACATGCTCGATGATGGCAGCTTTGTGGCAGCTACTGACCACGGTGTCGCGCTCATCACCATGGGTGGAGTGAAAATGCTCACCAATAGAAATGCGATTCGCAACAGTTACACCAACATTCGAGAAGACGCAAGTGGCAGGATCTATGCGCAGAACTTCCGGAACCAGATTTATGAGGTAAAAGAGGATTCTCTGGTTCTGATTCTGGATCTCACCAAGGACTTTGAGGAGCGAGTCATTGATTACCACTTTTGGAGCAAAACGATCGTGGCATTTAGCTACAAATCGCTTAGGCGGTATGACCTAGCAACGGGTAAGCCGATGGAGTCATGGAATAAGCGAGTTGACCGGCAGTTGGAGGCTTTGGAAATGACTCTGGGCGCTGTGGATACCGATGAGGAACGTTCGTTGTTTTTTGGGAATGCAACCCTCAAATCTGATACCATCCTTTGGAAACCCATTGTTGAGGCCCGGTCGTCTGGCATTCGCTACTACGAGCGCGATAACCGAAGAATATCAATAAGGACAAGCATCGGGCTGGTTTTTCTCCACTCAGAGGGCATCGAGCTCGATTGTCGCAGTGTTTTAGAAGGAGCCATGCTGCAAAACATCGGCTACACAGATTCGCATTTTTGGGTGGCCACAAATCGGGGATTACTTCTGTATGACCCTTCGTTTGAGGATACTACTGCGGTTCCCCTGTTCACTGGAACGTCTATCTCGCAGGTCGAGCAGGATTTGCAGGGAAACTATTGGGTGGGAACCCTTGGTCAGGGTATCCTGGTGGTACCCTCGGTGGAAATCACCAAGTTCGAGGCTACCCAGCCAGAGCATGGCAACTTCTCAAGCCTTGCTGCTATCCCTGGTTCAGATTCCTTGTTTGCGGCCACCATGGATGGCCATTTGTATTCCATTGGGCCAAGCGATAGAATTCATTATTTATCTGCCATACCTGTTAGAGAGCTATATGACCTTTGTTATGAAAACGAAGGTTTATATATAGCATCATCACCCGGAGTCATGAGATGGCAAGAGGGTGTTACTCATCAAATGCCCTCCTCTGGAATTGCCAAAAACATCCAGTTGTTCAACCATCACCTGATGTCCTACTCATGGTATTCCAGTTCTCTCATTTCTCTGGAATCCTCTGCAGATGTGAGCAACAGCATTCCCGCCTTTACAGTGCTCTCACCCTCTTCGCGAGACGGAACGTTGTATAGCGCGGTTCCCTTCGAGCAACTATGGGCTCGGAAGGATGGGACCTACATGTTAGGAGCAAGCCTGGGGCGCTGCAAACGTATTTCCGAGTCTGGCATCACTTACCTTGATTCTTTAAACGGGCGACCGTTTGGGGTGGCTGATATTTACTCTGATGACCAAAACCATGGGTACGTTCTGGATAGGGCAGGAGCGGTGTACATCATCGATTCCAACTCCCTGCAGTTACAGAAGGTAGTAGAGTTCCGCTGTACGGAAATACCTGAACGCCTGATCGTGAAAGGCGATAAGTTTTTGGTGTATAGTAACGGAGACGTGCTTTACATGGATCGATTTGAACAAGTTCAGCACCAGTTCAAGGCCTTGGTCCCCTTCAACTTTGACGACTTAGTAGATATCGAAGTCACTAACAACTACCTATGGCTGGCCTATTCTTCAACCCTCTACAGAATCCCCTTTTCGGTGTTGAAAACCGAAGCTTCGCATTTGCTACAGCCACTTTCCATCCAAGGAACACCGAATGTGGAAGACGCCCAGCAACTTCCTGCAGATCTGGATCCGGTTAGAATAGCACTGAACTACACCGATGTTTTGGTGAGGCATCAGTTGAAATGCAGCTATAAGCTCAATGATGGAGATTGGATCTTTATGGATCAGCTTACCAACGTTCTAACGCTGTCAAACCTAGCGGCCGGAGACTACCACTTGAGCGTTCGTATACACCGGGGGGTGAGTACCATAAACGAGCGCAGTCTCAGCTTTAGCATAGCACCTCGATGGTACGAGACTAAAGCATTCATCGGGTTGATCGTGTTCAGTGTGTTTGGCGGAACCGTAGTGTTTTTTCGGGGACGGATTCGTGCGATCCAAAAGCAAAACAAAGTGCGGCAGAAACTCAACGAAGCCCAGCACACCGCGCTCAAAGCTCAGATGAATCCTCATTTCCTTTTCAACGTGTTGAATTCCATGCAGACCATGGTGCTGAAAGAGGATAAGGTCAAGGCCAACAAGATCATGAGTGAGCTCTCCACCTTTGTGCGCAAGATTCTCCATTATTCCGGTGAGGCATACATCCCGTTTGAGGACGAGTTAGAGATGCTTCAGAATTACCTTAAACTCGAGAAGCACCGTTTTTCGAATGACTTCAATTATGAAATAATCGTTGGTCAGGAATTAGAGACGCGCCTGCATATGCTCATTCCACCCATGCTCGTGCAACCCTTTGTAGAAAATGCGATCAACCACGGCCTCCTGCATAAAAAAGAAGACCGCAGACTGAGCGTGGCTTTCAACTGCAAGGATGAAGTCCTGATCTGCACCATTGAGGACAATGGAGTCGGACGAAAGCAAGCCGCTGCACTGCGTGAAAAGAGTAAAAAGCACCGTTCGTTTGCATCTGGTGCAAGCGCACGAAGAATCTCATTGCTCAAAGATGCCGGCCACAAAGACGTGGGGATTGACATTGATGATCTCTACCATCACAATCAACAACCAGCAGGAACGCGGGTAACCGTCAGAATGCCTTTAACTCAGCCCTCATGAAAGCACTCATTGTTGATGACGAGCAAAATGCACGTGAAAGCCTGCGAATTCTACTTGAAGTCTTCTGTCCCGATGTTTCCGTAGTAGCTGAAGCATCTGATGTTCCCGAGGCTGTGAAAGCCATCATCAAACTGAAGCCCGATGTGGTATTGTTGGACATCGAAATGCCTGGCTACACTGGACTGCAGCTGCTCGATTTTTTTGATGCACCTTCCTTTAAAATCATCTTCATCACTGCCTACGATGCCTATGCCGTCAAAGCATTTGAGCTTTCTGCTGTAGCCTATTTGCTGAAGCCTGTTGACGGTGAAAAGCTTCAGGCCGCCCTGCAAAAAACGGAAGAGCAGATCAGCATGGAGAGCTATAAACAGCAGCTGGACACGCTGAAGACAAACTATCTGCAGCAAGGTGTACCTCAGCGACTGGCCATTCCGGTGGGCCATGGATATCAATTTGTGGCGCTTCAAGACATTCTGTTTCTAAAGGCCGAAGGAGGCTATTGCTCTGTGGTGCTGAAAGACACTCAAAAAATTCTGGTGACCAAGAAAATAGGTGCGCTGTATGAGCTGCTGGACCATCCGCGACTATTCAGGTGTGGACGCAGCTATGTCGTGAATCTTGACTACGTGGAGAAGTACGAGAAAACTGATGGCGGTTCCATCACCATGAGAGGAGGAGAGCAGGTTACCCTCAGCAAGGAACTGCGCGACTCTTTCTTAGAGCGCTTAAGCGGTTGATCATCAATGCTTAGGTAAGTGAATTGACGGAGCGCGACAACGTATAGGGGCCAGTAGTCGCCTCAACTTCGGAATAAGTAAGCCCGCCTTAGTCTACATCGAGGCGGGTTTTTTATGCCCTATTCTGAAGCCATTCTTCGAATACATGGATCAAACGGAATTTGCTCAAAAAAGCGGGGAATATGAAGCCGAACGTTGGGATTATGAACTCGATCGGAGCTAAACCTTGGGCACTGAATAACCTTGTCTCGGCCTCGAGCCACAGTATGTTATCATCCAAAACAAACAACATGAAAAAGACAATCGCAGCCCTGTTGCTCGGGGCAAGTGCAACAATGACCATCACAGCTCAGGATCTGACCAACGATGCCTGGATCAACACTTCCTCTCCTGACAACTTGGTGACCGAAACGGGATTCAATGGAAGAGTAGGAATTGGGACTCAAACACCTTTGGCTAAGCTACACGTAACCGATGTAGACGCAAGCGAGCCAGGGTTGCTGATTTTCAGGGATCAAACCGTCCCCATGGCGTGGCCGAATAACTATGTTGATCTGGTCGATATCTCTTACGATTACACAAGCGGATCAAATGTGGAGAACAATGCCGTGTTCATCGCGAGCAGCCAGGGGAAGATTGGATTGGGAACCAGAACTCCCGGAGCGTATCTGCATTTGGAGCGTCCCACTTACACTAATACTGCCAGCTGGTCCAGGTACTTGTTTCAGATTGAAAGTGAGAACCATCACCACACCACATTTGGTGTGAACGACAGGGGAGTGGTCCACGTAGGAACGCCCTTCAGCAGTTCATCTGTAAACAGCGCCACACGCGCAGAATTTGAAGTGTGGGGACAAGACAATACTGCGCTTGACCTCAGCACCAATTACCTTTCTTCATTCTTCAATCCAGCTGGCACAGGTCGTGTGATGCGCTTGAAAGGCGGCTGGCCTCATTCTTCCAATGATACACCCGTGTTGCAGGTGGAGGCGAATGGAGACTTTGATGAAAACATTCTGTTCAGGATTCTCGCCAACGGAAAGGTGGCGGTGGGCGATGAAACCATGAGCCTGCCAGATGGTTACCGCTTGTTTGTAGAGGGAGGAATACTGACTGAGCAGGTAAGGGTGGCCGTGAAAAATGCTTCGGACTGGGCAGACTACGTGTTCGCAGAAGGCTACAAGCTTATGCCACTAACGGAGGTCGAAGCCTACGTAGAGGAAAACCACCATTTACCAGGTATTCCATCTGCGGAAGAAGTAGTGGAATCGGGAGTGAACATGGCAGAAATGGATGCCAAACTCCTTGAGAAGATTGAAGAACTCACGCTTCATATGATTGACATGAACAAGGAAATGGAAGCTCTGAAGCGCGCCAATGAAGCCCTGCAGGCTCAGGTTGCGAAGCAATAAGCTACTTCTTTCCAAACTTTTAAATCATGTGAAATGGTGAGAACAATAAGAGACTTATTGATGCTCAGTATGCTATCCCTTCTGATGTTTCAGATCTCGGGATTCGCACAAGGGCATTACTATTACTACGGTCAGGAAAGAATGACCTTGGAATCTGTTCCAGAACAGCTGATTGTAGGAGCACAAGAAGGCTTTTCAGTTGAAGATGAATCCCGCCTTCAGGCAATCGTTGATCCTCTCGGAGGGGAAATGAGTGAAATTCCTCTGTTCACCCGAAACTGCTGGTTGATCACGGTGGACAAAACACAGCCCGAGAGTGAGATCAGGCAGCTGATTGAATCAATCAGCCAACTGCCCGGTATTCGTTTCTGCGACTCCATGTATCGTTTGCCCGGTGAGGACTCTCCACTTGGACTCATCGATAGATTGATGGTGCAAACAAAAGTGCCTATGTCTGAGCAGCAGTTGGAAGAGTTCGTAGCACCTTACGCAGCGGTCAAGTCAGAGACTTACAAGTACGACCCGAACACCTTCATCCTTACACTTGGTGATGAAGCCTCAGAGAACGCTCTTGGTCTTGCTAACAGGTTGTTTGAAACAGGGATGTTTCATTATGCCGAGCCTGATTTTCTGTGGTTTAACGGTGCAAGCAGTGTTCCTGACGATCCCTTGTTTTACAAGCAGTGGGGATTATTGAATGACGGGTCATCAGCCCAATGGGGAGGCACGCCAGATGCAGATATCGATGCCGAGGAAGCCTGGGATATAACTACGGGTTGTCCGAGCGTTCGAATTGCGATCATTGATGATGGGGTAGATATGAGTCATCCCGATCTTGCTCCGAATGTCGTAGCCGGATTTGACGCTACGATTCACAATAGCGGAGGGCACCCATGGAATAATGATAGCCATGGAACGTTGTGTGCCGGTGTTGCCGCAGCCGTTGGTGATAATGGAATTGGTGTCGCAGGAGTGGCCTACTCCTGCAAGCTCGTAGCGGTGAGAATTGCCGTTGGGATCAGAATCACGAAGGATGGATTTTCCAAGATCGTATGGACAACCACACCTTCCCAGGCTGCTTATGGCATCAACTGGGCCTGGTATGAAGGCAAGGCTGACGTACTAAGTAACTCCTGGGGAGGGCAAGCTCCAAGTACAGGTATGGACAATGCTATTCACAATGCAGTTACTTCCGGTCGTGACGGGCTTGGCAGCCTAGTGCTGTTTGCTGCGGGCAATGATGGAGACGGCATTGTGGAATATCCAGCGTCACATCCTGATGCCATTGCCGTGGGAGCCATGTCCATGTGCGAGGAAAGAAAGAGCTTATCCAGTTGTGATGGGGAGAGTAATTGGTTTAGTAAATACGGAGATGATCTGGACGTTGTGGCTCCAGGGGTGAAGATACCAACCACTGATATTGCTGGCACTGCCGGTGAAGTGTCGGGTGATTACAAATTGGATTTTCGCGGAACTTCAGCCGCTTGTCCCAACGCTGCAGGTGTTGCAGCGCTTATTCTATCCGCCAATACGCTTTTAACCGGCCAAGCAGCCAGAGAAATTTTGGAATCGACTGCGCAGAAGGTCGGAAGCATTCCTTACGATCCATCCCCTGGCCGTCCTCATGGCGACTGGAACGAGCACATGGGTTATGGATTGGTGAACGCACACGAAGCTGTTTGGGCTGCCACTGTTCGCTACATTCAAGATCAAACCTTTACCGGTGTATCCGAGCAATCTGCCAGCTCAACGCTGATGGCAGGGGAGAATGTTACTACCACTCAGTCTCCTGGTCCTGTAACTGTTCAGCCGGGAGCGGACGTGGATTTTTATGCGGGGTTCAAAGTAGATTTGAAACCAGGTTTTCGCGCCATAAAGGGCACCAGTTTTCATGCTTACATAGAAGTGCCGGACTGCCCGCGTGAGGAAAGTGTGGTGCGCGATCATCGCAATGAGTCAGGTTCCGGTCGTGAGAAGTGGGAAGAAACCCTTGCTTCCGGGGCAGACCCAGAACGTGTGCTTGTGTATCCGAATCCTTTCAGCCAGGAGCTCACACTAGAGTTTTCAGCGGTGCAGAGCGATGACGTGAACTTCACGATTCTGGACATGTATGGACGTCAGCTTCTGCACATTGTGAATCTGTCTCACTCTGACGGCAATAATCAGGTGAGGGTGAACACAAGTGATTGGTCTGCAGGAACATACATGTATCTCTTCCAAATTGGCAACAAGATTGAATCTGGTAAGATCATCCGAATGGGACAGTAGTGGGCATCCCATGCAATTGCCTGATGCATAGCATAAGCAGTTTCATTCAAAAAAGAGTCCGCAAGCCTCCCTGAAACCAAGGCGAGGTTTGTGGACTTTTTGGTTGCATCGCATGAGGTTCGTTCCTCTGAATAAAGAAGGCAATCAGTCAATGCGTGCCGAACAGTTTTCAATATCATTCCAGGAACACAAAATATCGCACCACCAAATTCCTCTTCATTGCAACCGAATTTCATGAAGCTCATCGCCTGAAATGGTCGATAGCAGCACAATGTGCTCTAAAACCCTACTATTGATCCGTTGAGATCAATTATCCCTCTGCTCGCTGTTGTGCTCATCGGATGGGTGCTTCCTCTGGCGGTCTGTGCTCAAGGGCCTCCGTTTCGCCAATTCAAGCTGCAAGATGGCCTGCCATCCTTGAAAATCTACAAGGTGGTTCAAGACAAGGATGCCATGCTGTGGCTTTGCACGGATCGAGGCATTGCCCGTTACGATGGTACATCATTCAGGAACTATACTACTCAGGATGGTATTCCTGAAAATGTAATACTCACAGCCTCGATCACTCCTCAGGGCCACCCTTTGTTTGCTTCTTATCATACCAAGGTGTTCTCAGTGGTAGATGACGAAATCATTCACCATGAGCCAAAGGAAATGACCGAAGGCGTTTACCTTAAAGTTCCTGTCAGCATTTGCATGACAGAAGATAGCTCCATCTGGACCGGTATCAGAAACCATAGGCAGTTTCAGTTAATGCGAATGGATACTCGTGGAAAAGTTGGTTTTTTAGACGAGTCTCATCCAGGGCATTACGGAGCCATCATGGTGCTCGAAAAAAATGAACTCGTCTTTGGAAGCTCCAATCGCAACTTCTTGCGGGAAGGCGTCTTTGTTTACAACCGTGACAAAAGCGTTAAGGTAAAGCTGACGTTTGCCCCTGAGATCAGGGGTGAGATGGGCAGTTCCATTAAACTGGGAAATGGTGATATCCTCTTTTCCTGTGGTCGGATACTCCACATCCTACGCGATCAGGAGCATCGATTCATTGATATTGGTCTGCATGCAGATCTGGGGATTTACGAAGATCGCAAGGGCAATGTGTTTGTACCAGTAGTAACGGGTGGTGTGTTGGTATTTCGCGACTATGATTTTTCCCATGCGGTGGATACGCTGCTAAAGGATATACCGATCACCCAGGTATTACATGATCACGAAGGTGGCTATTGGTTCTCCTCCCTCTCGGAGGGCCTGTTTTATACTTCGTCTCTGGACATAAAAACCGCTTCAACGAAGCGAGGCGGAGCTCTGCCGCCATTGCGCTATTTTGTTTCTAAGGGGCGGCAGTATGCCATGACCACTGATGGTGATCTACTGTCACTTAAACTTGATGCTAATCGCCTGAAAGCCCAGAAAATAGCTGAGCTATTTAACCTCGAAGGAAAATATGGCCGACTCGGCATATTCTCGGATTCGTTGATATGTACGTGCAATAAACCACTACGTGATAGCGTCCATCGGCTATACCTGCTCGATCTATCCAGCGGGCAAGCCACATGGTACCCTGGATTTAATTGTGTATTGTTTCAAACAATTGCCGGAAACCAACTTCTGGGTTTTGGACGAATGGATCTTTTTTTTCTGGACCTCCGGGACATGGGAGTTAAGCGTGTTTCCCTTGAAAAACCCCATCGGTGGGTAGCATTTGTGACCCATCGCGGAGAACAGTATCTCGGTGACAACGAAGGATTATGGGTGATGAGAGATTCGACTATGGTGCGTCTGGCGTCTTTCGATAAATGGTCTTCTTATCCAATCAGCGGCCTGGCTTCCTTCGGTGATTCTCTGGCTGTGGCCACAGAGGGTGGAGGCGTTATTTTGGCAACGGGATCTGATACCTCGGTCATTTCTGAAAACAATGGATTACTCAATGACTATTGTTCAGATGTTGAAATCACCGCAGAAGGAGTAATATGGGTGTCTACAACGCATGGGCTTACCAGAATAAAAGGCTATCAGAACCATGATCGGTTGTTAATCAGGCACTTCACAGGTACTCATGAGTTGTTCTCCAATCAGATAGACCAGCTGGAAGCCGTTGGCCAGGAAATCTGGGCTTTCTCAGATGAAGGCTTTACTATTCTCCCACAGGAAAGCATGGCCGAAAAGACCATACCCAATGTCCGTATTGAGAAAGTGTCCATCAATGACTCCGTAGTTGAGAAGGATAGCCTTCTTACAATGAAGTACGGCTTCGGTAGCCTGTCCTTTGAGTTTGCTTCCAATACCTTTCATGATGCTGACTTCATCCGATACGGTTACCGGCTTTTGAACATGAGCGATGATTGGACCTGGAGCGCGTTTGATCGGGTAGTTTTTGCATCTCTTGAGCCTGGAGAATATGTTTTCCAACTCAAAGCGATGAACGAAGCGGGTGTGGAGACCGCAACCACCTTGTCCTATGCTTTCATTGTTGAACCACCTTATTGGATGACGTGGTGGTTCAGATCCATTGTTATACTTAGCTTTCTCCTTGTTGTTCTTTTGATCACCAGGCTTCAGATCCGCAGATTGAAGCGGATATCCAGACTTAAGAACGATCGATTGCAATCTGAGCAAAAGGCTTTGAAGGCGCTGATGACTCCTCATTTCATTTTCAATGTCATCAATTCCATTCTCTTTCTGATCTCTCAGTCAGAAAACTACAAGGCCGAAAAGGCTCTAAAGGCCTTCGCGAGAATGGTGAGAGGAACACTGCACCTCTCGCAGCAGGAATTCATCTCCTTAGAGCAGGAGGTTAAGTCTGTTGAGACCTACATTTCGCTCGAGCAACTGCGGTTTGACCATCAATTGAACGTTCAGCTTTCCGTGGAAGGAGTAGAAGATCCTTCAACCATCAGCCTGCCACCTATGATCATTCAGCCGTTCATTGAGAATGCGATTGTACATGGTCTAAGACATAAATCAAAAGGCGAGAAGCAACTGCACATTTCGTTTCGTCAGACCTTAGGATTGCTCCATTGCACGGTTGAGGACAATGGAATAGGACGGGCTGCCGCCCGGATGCTCCGTAAGCAGCACCTTCAGGAACACAACGGTCAGGGAGTTCAGATTTCCAATGAGCGCATTGCCTTGCACAATCGTATCTCTGAGCAAAAGATCGATTTGAAGATTGTTGATTTGACCGATGCAGCAGGTTTGGCGCTGGGTACAAGAGTTGAAATATTGATTGATTTGGAGAAAGAATGAATGCAGTTATCGTAGAAGACGAGCGGGGAGGAAGGATCTATTTGGAGACGATGCTCACCAGGCATTGCCCGGAAGTAGAGGTAGTCGGGTTCGCAGATTCATTAGAGTCAGGAATCGATCTGGTACGCACGAAGCAAGCTGATTTGCTTTTCCTGGACCTTGAGCTGCCGGGTGGAAGTGGGTTTGATCTTTTGGATGCCTTGAATGATATTCAGATAAAGGTGATCATCACCACTGCCTATCCCGCTTACGGTGCCACCGCCTTCCGATACAATGCTGTGGATTACTTGCTGAAACCGATAGAGGAAGATGACCTCATTGAGGCCATAAAACGGGTTGAAAACGCTCAAAAGCTGGAGGAGATTCAGCTGCAACAGAAAGAGGGCGAAACCGAAGTCCATGTCCAGAAAATGTTGGTCGAGTCAGGCAGGGAAATGGAGGTGATTCATATGGATGAAGTACGGTATTTCCAATCCAACGGGAACTATTCCCTGATTTACCGAACGGAAGGAAGACATGTACTGACCAACAAGAATCTTAAGCAATTGGAAGCGGAGCTGGATCCAGCTCTTTTTTTCAGAGTCCATCAATCTTACATTGTGAGCCTGGCTCAGGTTTCTAAGCTCTACAGGTCCAGCAACTCCGAAGTGGAGCTCGCCAATGGCATGAGATTACCTGTATCGAGAAGAAAGCGCAGCGAGCTCAAATCAAGGTTGGATACCTTCTACAGCTAGTATGCACCGACAGCTAAAGTGAATAGTGGTCTATTTGCTTGAATCACCTTGCCCATGGTGTTATCTATCCCATTTCTGATGCCGGTTTTGGATACAAATGGAGCACTTCAGGCTACTGCGATTGCTTTCGCGAGAAAATGAAGCTGATTCCTCTCCCTGAGACACATTACATCCACGTGGTCAATGGGGAGAGGAATTCAAACTCCTGGGGTTAGGCGGCTTCACCGGTGTGATTTTTGCCATTAGAATGGCGAATATGAAGGCCATGAATCTCATGGCTCACCTTTCTTCAATACCCCGAATATCCAGGATGGTAAGCGATATGAAGACCCCATTGACGGGTTAAATGAAATCTGGCTCTATTCAGTGAGATTTGGCAATGAATGGAGCCGATGATGGTGGTATTACCCTCGCGTGACAGGCCTGGAATAGTTCGAATCACACGCTTTGCCTTTAGAAAAGAGGAATCGCTAGTCTTGATTCTTCGAAACGAAGAGTCCCGTGAAATTGGGTGCGAAACCAATCTCGAGCTCCTTGCTCTGAAAGTTTACAATGACCTTTCTGTAAGGCTTTGGTAGCTTGATAAAGCAGTGTGTGCCGGTCGAAAATGGCATCCATTTGCAGTTCGTACAGCTGTAGAGCTCTTTGTTATCCAACGAAGTGAAGGTGGCGGTGTTTTCCTTTCTGTCGATGTCAATAAAAGCCCCAAAGTAAGGATCGAATACTCCGTCTGACACCCTCTTCCAGCGTGAAATCGGGGCTCCTCTCATGTCGAGGATGCGATATTCATGGATGCCTTTTTCAATACAGGTCCTGTAAAGTCTTATCAAGCCTATTTCTTTTGGAATCGCGTAAAATTGGTATTGCATCTCGAAGAGCCATACCTCACCATTTTCCAGAGTATCCGAATCAGGGATGAACAACAATTCATTGCCTTGTGCATCAAAGATCGTGAAGGTGAGATTCGGCCCGACTGCATAGATCAACTCCTTGTTCAAGGAGCGACCGCTCCAGTTTTGTGGGATAACTCCAAAGTAGAGGATACCTTTTTCCTCTACCCATTCCAACGAAGAAGCGTCAAAGGCATCTGAGTAGCGCACAGGCCTTGTTTGCAACGAGAAGGACAGCGGTTCAAAGCAGATGTTATGAGCCGGGGCTTTCAAGTCATCAGGGTCAAAAAAGATGTACTCGTCTCCCAGGGCAGAAAGCTCATCTTGCATTTGTTGGAACCGCTCCCTTTCCTCCGCATTGAAATCGAACTTTTCCGTGACTTCCCCCTCCAGCACGTTTGGTGCTTCCTTGCATGAAAGAAGTAAGCTGAGCGAGGTTGCCATCAGACACAGCCATGAGCAAAGCGTTCGTAGCCTATTCATAGATCACCTGATATCCGCCTTCATATCCGTTGACATGGTTGGTAGTGAGTATTCTGGTGATTCGGCCAAGGTCATCATACTCAAAGCTTCTGGTGCTCGCTGATGGTTGGCCTGGCCTGGATGCATATACAAACGACTGTTCAATAGCGATGATCTTACCATCTTCATAGCTGTTGGTCGCTGTGGAAGTAGCCGAAAGCTCTCCCTGGCTGTATTCTTTGGAGAGCAGGCTCAACAACTGAGATCGATCATTCATGTCTACGCTAAAGTCCTGATGCTTGCCACGCTCGTTTGTTCCGTAGCGATGAACGCGCGCTAATTGACCATTTGGATGATAGGTGAAGTCCATCGTATCGATGGGGTGTAGCACTTCGTGAACATGGTCAAAGATGGTACGATCGTTTCGAAACACTTTGTTCCCAAACCGGTGATACAGAGGGGCGAAATCATAGAGCCAGTCGTTGTTCAGTTGCACACCCGCCAGGCTCATTGGGGAAATGTTCACCAGGTCTGAAACCTCGCTGAGGTAGTAAATGAAATTCTTGCATCTCACCTCCAGTTTCCCCTCATTCTTGTCGTATTTTCTATGAACCATCGCATTTCCATTGCTTCTGAGAATGGACGTAGAGTCACTTAAGCTTTTGTCGAAATTCCATTCCTCCTTTTCAGTGATATTGTGGAGTGGGTAAATGCGATCAGGAAAGATTTTAGCCTCAAAATCAAAGAATTGCTCGTAAGTGAAGGTATCCTTGAATGAAACCTCATACTCATCCGGGTAGGGAATGCTGTTCATGGTATTTCGAACCGAGACTCCCGCGGGATCTGTGGATCGGTCGTAAACAATGAAATAGGGAAGGTCCCAGTTGAAATCATTTACAGGGTCAACGCCTGTATTGAAGAAATGAGCATTGATGTTTCGAAAGCCGGTTTGTGGCAGGACAAGGAGTTCAGTCAATCCAGAGCTCCAGTAGTCTGAATTCATAATTCTTTCGCTCTTTATTCGACCAGATTCATCAAACTTTTGAGCATAAACGGTATCTCCTGAAGGAAGCATCAACACCGTGATACTATTCATTTTCTCGCTCGCTGGAGTACACGAAATAATACTCAATGCTATTGCCAGAGCCACAATGCTGAATTTCTTCGGATTCATGTAGCTGAATGATTTTTTAAGGTAATGCGCAGAGATAATGAGGGTGAAGCTAGAGGATAAGCACATTCCTAACCTCAGAAGATGAAATTCGATGCGAATATGATTAAATCCGGTTCACCGGAGAATGCCACATCTTCTATCTGTACACCGACCTCTAAT
This sequence comes from Flavobacteriales bacterium UBA6057, assembly GCA_002428995.1. Classification (GTDB taxonomy): domain Bacteria; phylum Bacteroidota; class Bacteroidia; order Flavobacteriales_G; family Salibacteraceae; genus UBA6057. Next base: position 127,093 of record DIYJ01000006.1, read on the forward strand.
GGTCTCTATGCACTTGCAGGAACTGTCGAAGAATGCTCGGATACATCCTTGTGTTACGAGATACAAGGCGTCAATGTAACCGAGCTTTTTCCTGAATGGCAATCGAGGCTCTATCCTAATCCATCTCAAGGAACGCTGTGGGTAGAGTTGATGGAAACTTCTCAAGCAATCCTAAGGGTGTACAATGCCTTCGGGCAATTGACCTCAACCCATAACCTGATTCGGCAGAGGGAAAGGATTGATTTAGGTACGACCTCAGGTGTTTATTTCGTTGAAGTGAGTTCGGGTAGTGGTACGCAACGTGCCACGGTTATCCTGGAATAATGCCATGGCTGCATGACTCATAGAAGCACCTGCTCAAAGCCTTTTCCCATCTGCTCATCTGCCGACACCAACAAAAAAGGCTCTCATCGAGGTGAAAGTCTTTTTGCATGGCCAGAGGCCAAACGATTGGTCGAGCTTTTTGGCGGAGTGTCTCTAAAACTGGAAATACACAAACTGCTCTCCGCTGCCTTGCGCAACAATGATGAGCACCAGCATGATGCCCCAAGCGATTCCCAGCAGGCTTTGTCTGCCCATGGCCCGATCCGCCAAAGTGTGGCTGCGCATGTAGTAATGCGAAGCAAAAAGCAATGCCACTACGGTGAATGTGACATAAATGTCCAGGTAGCTGATTACCTGTGCACCCTGCCCGGTAAAGGAGAACATGGCCCAGAGAATCTCTATGGCTCCATGAAAATCATCTGCCCGAAAAAACACCCATGTGATGTTCACGCATATAAACGTGAGCAAGGCGATGAATACTCCAGAGACACCTGTGGCCTTCAGGTTGACTTTCTCGCGCAGCAGGCGTTCAATCACGAGGTAGAATCCGTGCAGTCCACCCCAGGCGACAAAGGTCCAGGCCGCCCCGTGCCAAAGTCCTCCGAGCAACATCGTTAGCGTAAGGAAAACGTAGGTGCGAACTACACCCTTGCGGTTTCCGCCCATCGGTATGTAGAGGTAATCGCGCAACCAGGACGACAGTGAGATGTGCCATCGTCTCCACAAGTCTGAAAACCCCATGGAAGCGTAGGGATACAAGAAATTATGCGGCAAAAAGATGCCGAGCATCATGGCAATGCCAATGGCACAGGTTGAATAGCCTGCAAAGTCAAAGAAGATTTGTCCCGAAAAGGCCAGTAGCCCGGCCCAGGCGTCAATGCTCATCAAACCATCCGGTGCATTGAACACAGCATCAGCAGTTGGTGCCAGCAGCGTATCAGCCAATACTACCTTTTGAAACAAACCAAGCGTGAGCAAAAAACTGCCCCAAACAAACTGATCGCGGGTTGCTTTTTTTGGCGTGATAAACTGCCCGAGCAAGCCTTCTGCCCGAACAATGGGCCCGGCCACCAGCTGTGGGAAAAACGTGACGTACAGCGCAAAATCGAGGAAGGATTTAGATGGTTCTGCCTTACGTTGATAAATGTCGATGGTGTAGGACATGGTTTGAAAGGTGTAGAACGAGATCCCCATCGGCAGGAGAATACTTGGCTGAGCAGGATGAAAATCCATGCCGATCGCATTGACGATCAGCACAAAGTTTTCAAGCAAAAAACCTCCGTATTTAAAGAAGGCCAGAAAACCCAGGTTCACGGCCAGGCTAAGAAACAGCCAGAGCTTTCGTTTGCCTTCATGCTGCGTATGAAACAGCCTGTTGCCCGCTGTCCAATCGATCACGGTTGAGATCCAGAGCAGAAGAATAAGTGGTGGATTCCAGAGGCCATAAAACACGTAGCTGGCAAAGAGCAGCATGCGCTTTTTATTGATCCAGCTCATGGATGAGTAGTATAGTACCAGGACCGCAAGGAAAAAAACGATGAATCCGATAGAATTAAATAACATGATAGAGTGGTTTTGGCAAGTGTTTAAAGTGCCTTGTCGGCTTTGGCTTTTTCAACGAAGTCGAGCGTGAACTGCTTTGCGTCCTCTGTAGCGAGGTGCGACCATTCAGGTAGTTCATAGCGATTCATGAACGGATGGTCTTCAAAATGATACGCAGGGGCATCCACCGCATTTACCAGTGCATCCCAGTAATCGGCACGCGGGTAGAATGTTGCTTCGATGTCACGCACCCCGGATTGAGAAGGGCATCGTACAAGGATGACCTTTCCACCCCGTGCTTTGAACTCAGCCAACAGCTCGGACGTTTCGCCAATGATCGCTTTCCGGTTTTCTTCAACAATTTCCGGAGCTGGCTCGGTCCCGGGAGGCGGCTGAAACACCGCACTCCAGAATTGAGTCACCATGCCTGCATAGTCAGGGTCTTCAAGGACATGTTTTACAAGGTGCACATTGCGATCGCGGTCCACCTGGTAGAGGATCGGGAATTTTGGCGGGCCAGGGAGGCGCTGAGGCAGTGGAATCTGCTCAAGCATTGTCCGCAAGTCCAGTTCGTTGTAAAACACCTCGTTGGATGTGGTGAGGAACGAAAAGGCCTGTTGGGTGCTGTTCACCGCGATGAAGTGATTAAAGCGATCTGCATAGGTTCGGTCCAGTGCATGATCCACCCACGTTTGAATCCGCGCGAAAGGGATCACATCCATCGAGGGTGGCACGAAAAACAGGGGAGGAGTGACACCTACAACCAGCGTTCCGGCAAAATCGCTGTTCTTCACCACATCGCGCAACACAGGCATGACGGAAGAACCTGCAGCAGCCAGCATGAGTGGTTTTTTGCCATGAGCTTCCTTCCATTGTTCCTGCTGAAAATTGAACATGACGCGTGAGGAACCGATGATGGTCACATCATCTGAAGTCAGGTCATCCAGTTGAGCCCGATGTTCCGCCCAGAGATGTTTATCATCGTTTGGATTGGCTTCATAGCCGAGGCTTCGGCAATACATTTCCCATCCTGCGATTGCCGTCACGGCCAGAGCAAGGGCTAAGATGATCGTACTGTTTTTAATGGAAGCGACTTCCTGTGTTTTCATAGCGTATTGGTTTTAGCGATTTTGTAGGTTAACATCTTGCCATGTGTGAGGCAAAGCATCCAAGGAGCGAGTCGTATGTTTACGGGGCCAAAACTGCCGGGGAAGCACTCAAAAGCACTGTGCGAAAACCGTCAAATGGTATGCGAAAACCCCAAATGACGTGGAATTCAGGATGACCGAAGCAACTCAGGAAAACGCGATGCAATGGTTAAGCCAATGCCTTGTTCAGGCCATGATCATCGTCTTCGGGTGCCTCACATTGAGTGCGCACGATCGGTATGCAGATAGCTTACTGAACGCTCTGGAAAATCCGGAATCGGACAGCACTCGGATCGTTGCTCTTACTTCGCTCGGCTATTACTACTCTGGCAAAGACCCGGAGATGTCAAGGCACTTTGCCAGGCAGGCCCTGGAGGACTCCATGCAACTTACCGATGCCCAGTTTTACAACAATTACACCTACCTGGCTTACAGCTATTTTGACCAGCATTCCTACGATACGGCCCGGACGATCTTCAGAAAGGCTTATGGTAAAGGACTGAAACTGAACGATACCTTGTTGCAGGTAAGCGCGTTGAAAAATATTTCCGATTGCTGGCGCCTGAAAGGGAACCTCACCGAAGCGTTTAATCTTGCCTTTGAAGCGTTGCGGCTCGCAGAATCGATCGTGGATCATCGGCACATGGCGAATTTTCATAACCAGATCGGGGAGATGTACCGAGAACAGGACGACATGGAAAATGCTGTGAAGCACCTTCAGTCGGCATATGACCATTTTGAAAAGGCTGGGCTTAAACGTGGAATGCTGGCGGCCCGGGTCAACCTCGCGCTGGCGCAAAAACTGCATGAGCCGGAACTTGCACTGCATACCTACAATAGCATTCTGGTGGATTTTGCAGACATGTTTAATACCTGGGATTCGGCTAGGATTTACTCGAACCTTGGTAATATTTACCTCGATTTGAAGCGCTATGATGCCTGTGAATCGAGCCTGGTGAAGGCGTTGGATTGTTTTACGCGGATCGATCAACCCGTTTCGCAGGCGTACTGCCACAAAGAATTGGCCATACTTTTCGTTCGCACAGATCAGCCCAAAAAGGCCATTCCTTACGCTCATATGGCATTGGATATTGCCGATCAATTCGGACATCATCCTCTGCAACATCAGACGTCAAGGCTGTTGGGAGACGCCTACGCTGCGCTTGGAAACTATGCAGAGGCGCACCATTACCTGTCTGCCTTTCTCTTGCTCAACGACAGCGTGATGAGCCAGGAAAAAATCGCGCTTGGCCAGGAATTGGAAGCGAAATATGCCACAGAGAAAAAGGAGCAACAGATCCGCTTGCAGGAAGAAACGCTGGCGAGGCAGGAAGCGGAAATCAACCAGGAATTCGTGCTACGCAACACACTGATTGGTGGTGTATTGCTCCTGATTGTGATTGCCGCGTTGGTGTATCGAAACGCGCGTTTGCTCAGGCGCAAAAACAGACAAATCGAAGAATCGGCATTGCGGGTGAGGGAATTGCAGAGTACCCAGTCGCGCTGGTTTACCAATATCGCGCATGAGTTGCGCACTCCGCTCACGCTCATTCTTGGGCCTATTCAACATTTGTTGAAACATCCTGAAATTCCATCCAGTCTGAAACCTGAAGTGAGGCTCGCTAAAAAATACGGAGACGACCTCGTGGTGCGTGTGAATGAAATCCTTGAAATTTCGCGCCTTGAATCCGGCAAGCTGGAACTGAAGGCCGAACTGACCGATCTGTCCGCAGTGGTGAGGCAGGTTGCTGCCGCGTTCGAATCCTACGCCTCTGAAAAAGGCATTATGCTGCGCACGGAAATCCAGACGGAACCGCTGGTCATGCTGATCGATCAGCAAAAGGTCACCACCATATTAAACAACCTCGTTTCCAATGCCATCAAGTTCACTCCTGTTGGTAAAGAGGTTCACTTGGAATTGGATTGCAAGGAATCCGTTATGATTCGCGTGGCTGATGCTGGCATTGGCATTTCGGAAGAAGACCTTCCTCATGTATTCGATCGCTTTTACCAATCCGCAGGCCATAAGAAGGAAGCCTTTGGTGGCTCTGGTGTCGGGCTCACGCTTTCGCAGGAACTGGCAAAGCTTCACGGAGGTCAGATTGTCGCAAGCAGCGTAGAAGGAAAGGGAAGCACGTTCACACTTCTGCTGCCTGCTGCCCGCGTCAAGGGGGGAGAGGTGTTGAATGCTACAGAGGTCCTTACCAAAGAAGAAGAAACTATCGACTACCGCGTTCCGCAAACCTTTGGTGGTTCTCAGCCCCGTATTCTGTTGGTGGAAGATCACCCGGACATGCGTAGCTACATCAGAAGGCTGCTGGAACCTGAGTTTGACGTAAGAGAAGCTTCGGATGGAGTCAAGGCACTCGATGCGCTAGAGAACTTCCTTCCAGACCTGATCATTTCGGATGTGAAAATGCCCGACATGGACGGCCTCACTTTTGCCAGAAAAGTGAAGGAAGACGAGCGCTTGCGGTTGATTCCCTTCATCAGTCTGACGGCTCATGCCAATGAGAAGGATCGCCTTACCGCTTTGAAAACGGGGGTAGATGATTACCTATTGAAACCCTTCCACGCAGAGGAATTGTTGGCCCGTGTCCACAACCTGATCGTCAATGCCCGCGAGCGCAGAAAGGCGTTGGAAGAGTTGACGGAGTCAAACGACAAACGCGATTTGAGCCATGAAGAACGACTGGTCAATGAATGGGAGCAGTTCGTTCGTGATCACCTGGCGGAAAGTTCATTTTCTGTCCATGAACTGGCCAAACATGCCAGCCTGAGCGAGAGTAGCCTGAACCGACAACTCAAAAAAGTGACGGGCCTGACCCCAGGCAACTTCATCCGCGAAATTCGGATGCAAACAGCTCTGCAACTCCTGGAGTCACGCCAATATCCGACCGTTTCAGAAGTAGTCTACATGGTAGGTTTCGAAGATGTTTCGAGTTTCTCCAGACTCTTTAAAAAGCGATTTGGAAAGAGTCCCTCAGCGTATCTACGGTCTGTGGAAGTGTGAAGCTAGACTGGATTTTACTTGTGAGAAAGCCTTTGCTTGATGCTTAGTAGCGAAGGTTGGAGTCACTTCGGCCCCGCTTAACTATAATCAGTATGAACCTCTCTTCGCGGATTGTTTTCATAAAACAAAAAGGCCAGCATTTCTGCTGACCTTTTGTCTTCGTAGCGAAGGGGGGAGTCGAACCCCCGACCTCAGGGTTATGAATCCTGCGCTCTAACCATCTGAGCTACCTCGCCATCTTTCGCTGAGACTTCAGATGGCACTGCCTCTGTCGTCTGAGCTTGGTTATTACTTAGACCTCCTGATTGTGGTTCCAGAGGTCTAATTTGGGCGGCAAATGTAGAAAAAACTTCATCTCAGATTCTGAGATTGTGAATCTGTGTTTGTTCCGTGTGTTGGACGTGGTGATGTGCAGATAGATCTTAGTTTATGAGCTCCCTGGCTTTATATGATTTGCTTCTCGGGGAATTTGTGACACTCTGCTGAGATCGGAATGCTACAAGCTATGCCCGCTAGTCATAGTTCAAGCGGAACCGTATCGGAAGTGCGAATTTTACCCTCACGCTCTTTCCGTTTTGTGATCCGGGTATCCAGGCGGGCATATCCTGAATGACTCTCATGGCTTCCTGATCCAGTGAGGGATGTACACTGCGCAGGATGTTGAGATGGGTGATGGTGCCATCCTTTTCAATCACAAACTCGATGTATACAATGCCTTCAATAGCTGCATCCAGTGCTATGGCTGGGTATTTAATGCTGGTGGACAAGTACTTCATGAAGGCTTCTTCACCTCCTTTGAATTCCGGCATTTGTTCTACTCGGATGAAAACTTCCTCAGGTTGTGGTTCAGGTTCTGGTTCCGGAGGAAGCTCTACGACAAAGTCCACGTCAACCACCACACTGTCGATGCCATCCTGATCCACCGTTCCGATTTGGGTATTGGCCATGTCATCCATGGTGGGAATCTCGGTGTCGTCTTCTACTTCTTCGTCTTTTTTTGCGACTGGTTTGAGGAACTTGACGGTCTTAATCTTGGGCTTAGCCTGGTAGGTGGGAGGTGGAGTGCGCTCCAGGTCAATAGGTGGTGGTGCGGAGAGCTGGGAATAGTTGATCACTCTGGAGGTTTTCACCTGAAGCTGCTCTGATTCCACCTTCTTTGACAGCATTTCTTTGAGCTTTGGGTAGGCGAAGGTGCTGATGATCAATGCACTTGCTATTGCGAAAGAAAATGTGGCGCTTACCGGATAGCGCTGCTTCAAATCCTCGGCTCCGTATCGATTGTATGGTTTATTCTCCATCGCCTTCGGTTGTTTCGTCAGAGGGTTGATTCAGGCCTTGATCAAATTCACTCAACTCGGATATGGCATATCGTTTCACACCTTCCAGGTTGAGGGCATCGAGGACGGATACAAGTTGACCATAGTTACTGCCTTCCTGTGGTTTGATGAGCACTACAAGACCGTCAATCGTGGAAACGTGCGTGTTCAACACTTGGTGAAACTCTTTGCTATCATAGGCCACATTGAATGTTTCCGGATCGGTGATGCCTCGATACCAGGTAAGCTCATCGCTGTGGAGCACAAGGCTCAGTGTTTTGGATTCTTTCACCGCCATTTCCTTTTCAGTGTTGGAGGCGTCCGCCTTGGCAGGGATCAAAAGTTCCATGGCTTGAGGTTTACTGAAGGTGGTTGCCAACATGAAAAAGGTGAGGAGGAGAAAGGCAAGATCCACCATCGGATTCATGTCTACATTCACGGATTTACGCTCGGCTTTCTTTTCCGAGTCGTTACCGCGGTGTATGCGTTCTACCTCAATGTCTTCGAGTGCCGGGATCATCTTTCTTAGCTTCTGTAATGAGGTTAAAACGAGTGATGTTTAAGTCTTGAAGGGTGTTGAAGCAGAGCTCAACTACAGGAAAAGAAACGCCTTCGTCCGCATGAATTGCAAAGCGCAGCCTTGGGTTGGCAAGCCTTGCTGCGATGATCCATTGACGGAATTCATTATTCTCCTCGGTCATTGGAATTCCAGGCTGCACGACCTGTTTCTGCTCTTCCCTTGGAAGCTTCAGCATTCTGCTGATTTCCTTGATTGGCATGCCTGTGGAAGAAAGCAGGGAGAAACGCCCTTTTTCGGCCTCACTGAAGGTCTGGTTGTTTTGCTTGCCAACTACTTCGAGCATGCGCTTGCGGTCAAACTTGTTGTCGATGCCTATGAATACGCGTTCATCATCACCGATGGTCACAAGGCACACATCAGTACTGGGAACTTTCAGGTCTACATGTGCGCTCGGCATCACCACATCCACTGGGGTGTCGGTCTTAAAAGTGGTCGTCATCATAAAGAAACTGACCAGCAGAAAGGCCATGTCCACCATGGGGTTCATGTCCAGTTTTGGAAGCTTTTTAAGTCGCTTTAGGCCAGGCATTTCAGGCGTTGTTGTGGGTGCTTGATTTTGCCTTGAAATGGTTCAGGATGGCATAGTTGGTCTCGTCAATCGAGTAAGTGACACGATCTATGACATTCGAGTAGAAATTGTAAAAAACGATGGCTACGGCTGCGGTGGAAATCCCTAATGCAGTAGTCACCAGTGCTTGTGAAATACCTCCGGCAAGCCCCACAGCATCAGGAGTTCCGGCACGAGCTAAAGCTGCAAACGCTTTGATCATGCCCGTTACGGTTCCCAGCAGTCCCACGAGGGTAGCAATGGAAGCGAGGGTAGACAGGATGATCATGTTCTTTTCCAACACGGGGACTTCCAGGTGGGTAGCTTCCTCCAGCTCTCGCTTGATGCGGAAGGCTTTCTCCTCGGTTCGCAGCCCTTGGTCTTCCGTGGCTTCGGAGTAGGAGTGAAGTCCCTTTTTCACCACATTGGCCACGGAACCTTTTTGCTCGTCACATGCTGCTTCAGCGGCACCGTAATCTTCACTTCCCAAGAGGCTCTTGATTTTATTGGCAAAGGCTTTACTGCGTTGTTTGCCGGATGCACGTGTCAACGAAATGCCCCTTTCAATGATGTAAGTAAGAAGGATGATGAGAAACGCGATTTGAACAATCACAATGGGACCACCCTTGTGAATGACACCGAGGTAGTTTCCCTCCACCGGATCTTTGTTGATGTCTCCACCCACAAAATTGTCAGGCGCTCCGAGTAGGTTGTGATAGATGAAGTAGGCGACAATGAGTGCGCTCACCATGACCGCAACTCCCAGGGTGCTGGTCAGGGTTTCTCTCAGGTTCTGATTACGCTTCATGGGTTGATTTTATGAGGCAAAGAAGAAGCTTACAGATGCGCGTGTAAATGACAAGAATCACCTGTCACAGAGTTGATGATCGCTTAACCGGATGTTTACAAAAACTCGTTCAGAGGGCGTAAATGCTGAGATCAGCCTGGCAATGCCGGAGGGCTTTTCGGGTCCATGCCACCTTTTGTCAGCTTACATGCTAACACCGGTCATGCTTTTTGACCCCCGATTTCTTTAAGCCGAAGTGAAGTATCGGCAAGAAGGGGTTTAAGAAAGCTGGTTTCAGGAAGTGAGATTCTGTACTCTTTGATTGCAATGCAAAAAAAAGGAGGAGCAAACGCCCCTCCTTTCATTGATCTCAGATAATCGCTTTTACCAGCGAACGAACTGCTCTACCTGGGTTTCGCGAGAAACTTCGTTGCGCAGTCGGATCAGGTAATAGCCCGGTGTGAGGTGGCCAAAGTTGAGCCACTGTGTATGTGCACCGGAAAGCTTGCCGTTCTCCAGGAATTGCCCGGTCAATGAATAGACTTCGTAGTTCCAGAATTCATCGGTAACGCCTTCTACAAGCACTTCGCCCGTCTTTTCCACTCCTTTCACAATCAGCACTTCTCCTTCATCTTTTCCAGGACCATCAAGTCCCTCGTAGCCGCCATCGGGGAAATCCAGCCCCTCTGGCAAAACGAGCGGAACGCAGAAATTCTCAACACAGGAGTGATAGGTGTCCAGGTTCTTCACCTGAATATGGAAGCAGAAGTGCTTCGCGTTGTTCGAATTGTAGAAACTGCTGAATGGCACCGTGAATGTGATCGGAGCATTCGTTACGATCGGATTGATCTGACCGGTAGTGCAAAGCTGTCCCACATCTGACCAGATGCTGAGTGCAAAGTCATCACCCACGAGCTGAGCGGGGATTGTTACAGTGATCAGGAAGTCGAGCTTATAGATGTTGTAGCCTTGTCCCATGATCCCGCAGGGTTCGTTGGGCATGGGCCCGATCAGCAGCTGGTTCACCTGGGCATCCACCTGCCAGTTGGTACACTCTTGTTCACAGCCATCCAGCTTGAAGCAAAACTGTCCACATTGCTCCATACCATCAATGCATATGGGAATGGACACACAAACTTCAGCGGGAATATTCGCGGTGGGAACCTTTAGGAATCCTTCTATTTCAAAGACGCTGTTGGTTACGTTCACATAAGGATCCATCAGTTCACCAATGGAGAATTCGTATTCATCTCCGCAGAACTGGAAGTTCACACTCTGCGATCCTGTCCAGTTGGGCACATGCATGTTGACATAGAAATAGGTGAAATCATTGTCAGACTCATAGCAGAAGGGCAAGGGGCTAAGGCCAAACTTCAGCGGAATGGGATCTTCGCAGCCTCCACAATTGGTTCCTTCAGGAACTACGATTTCCAGTTCTCCGTAGCAGTCTTCGAATTGAGAGTCCATCACTTTCACGCCATAGGTGCCGGGAGCGAGGCCTTGTTGAATGGGTGAGGAGGGAAGTGTGCCCGGAGTCCAGATGTAGATGTATTGGCCGCTGCCGCCCGCCACAGTTAACGTAATGGAGCCATCATCCCCACAGGAAGGTGTGACTTCCGCGCTGATCTCCAGTCCTTCACAGGGATCACACGGCTCCTGGTCAAAACATATTTCATCCGAGGAGCAACCGGTTTCAGGATCGGTGACTACCACACAAATGGTCCCGCCAACGGTGGGGTCATCCCAGTTTACTTCGGCATAAGGCAAGCCCGGTATAGAGAGTAATGTTCCTCCGCTGCTCACCGTCCAGTTGTATTCCATGTCTGGAATGCTCACGTTGTAGGTCATGAAAGGGCTGAGGCAGATGTTGCCTTCCGGGAAGATTTCTGGAACTACAGGAAGTCCCACCTCAATATCCTTGGTGATGGTCATGCCGTCTCCGGCAGTGAGGGTGACTGTGTAAACGCCATTGGCTGGATAGGTGGTGCTGGCAGTGGAGCCTGTGGCCGTTTCTCCGTTCCCGAGGTTCCAGGTGTAGCTGGCAGCGCATCCTTCTGCCCGGAAGGTGAAGTCGTAGCAATCAGACACGCAGCAATAGAAGTCGATTCCGGAAGATGAGCTGGCTTCCATCACGTTGGGCACTCCAGCGCTGTAAGGGCTGAAGCCCTGGGCCAGTGCAGGCCAATCGTAGGCTTCAAAAATGTAGTTCACCACCCCGAAGTTTCCGTTTTCAATGGTTTCATCCGGTGTGTTGATCACCGAAACTCCGCTGGCTCCGCTGGGCGACCATAAATAAACCTTGCCGTCAGGTCCTCGCTGAATCACGCTCGGGAAGGGGAAATCAGTCGGAATTTCTTCTGGCTCGGGCAAGATGCAGCATTCCCTGAATGACTTGAAATCATACTGGTTGATCTGTGCGCCACCAACGGTGTAGAGTTGATCGCCCGATCCGCTGAAGGCTGCTGCGCCTCCACTGACTTGCCCCTTGTAGCTGCAAGTTCCGGTCAAGCCGTTGAATTCATAGATGTAAGACACGCCTTCGTAGGAGAAAACGACCCAGCGCCCATCGGGAGATGCTTCCACGCGGGTGAATCCATTGAAGTTCACGTTGTTCATGGCGCCCACAAACGGTCCGGATGGACTTACCACTGGATTACCCAGCGAGGAGCCGTCAAAGAGGTAAGCCATGATTTGGTTTTCTGCGCCTACTGCTGGTCCGGGATTCACGTCTACGGCATCACTTCCGCCTTTCACAATAATCCAGGTGCCTTCGCCCTGGCAGTGGGGAATCGCGGTGATGGCGTCCATGAATGAATAATTCTGTCCTGGGCTGTTGCCGGGAAAGGCGGTCGTGACGGAAGAGGTTGAAGTATTGATATCGTAATAGCTCAACCCGTAAGCCGTGCTGTTGCAGAATGGATTGATGAAAGGGTCGGTGGTCATGAACACAGTGACACCACCTTCGGCATTGGGGATTCCCAGCACAGACTGATGATCGCGTGATCCATCAAAGTCGTCCTGACATCCTGAACTGGAGAAAATGTTGTCTCCGTTGCTGATAAGGTTTCCGCTGCTGTTTCGAACATCCTTTCCGTCTGTGAAAAACATGTTTCCTTCACAATCGCCATAGGTGTACATCCCACCTCTAAGAGCCTCTGTTCCAAATCCATTCGGAATCAGCAGAGCATTCATTTGCAAACCGTTGGAAAAGTCAAACTGGGTGACATAATCGTGCGTGTTGCCCTTGTTGGCGTGCCAGATGGCGCCCTGGCAAATGGGAGCACACTCTGAAACATAGATCGCTCCTGGGAAGGTGGTGGTAGCGGTGGAGGGATTAAAGTCCATGTCTTCCAGTGTTACCGTAATGTCGTAGGATCCAGGGTCTTGCAGGTTTACTGGGATCACCACATTGCCCATTTGATTGGTACCATTATCCGTGAAGGTGAAGGTTCCGTTGGTGATCGTTACTTCCCATGAATCGAGTGTGTTGGCGGGGTCATTAAAAATCGTGAGTGTAAAATCATCTCCGGTACAGGGTGTGGAACTGGTCAGTTCATAGTTTGGAATGAGTCCGACATCGATACAGCCGTTTACGCCTGCGACTCCTGTTCGAATGAGGTTTTGTGGAGTTACCAGGCTGGCCAGGAAGCCATTGGTCTGTATCATGGCGTGCGCTGCGCATCGTTGACCTTCGCTGAAGGTGTTTTTGCAGGCATCAAGCGTATAGTCCATGTAGTTCTCGATTTGATCGAGCACCGCGGGGCTTTCGGGGCAGGAATTCACACCCACCGGGCAGCCCGCATTGGGGCCAAGGATGATCGGAGTATCGCTGATGCCGTCATCTTCCTGGCATTCACCGGATACAAACCCCCATGTGTGGAGCAGGGAAAGGTAGTGTCCCACTTCGTGCACAAGTGCCATCCCAAGGTTGTAGTTTGCCAGCAGTGTGCAGCCACAGGATGGATTGGATTCATCACCCACTACCTGAGCTTCAATCACTACACCAAGGCTTCCCGTTAGGTCTGAATAACCAAGTGTTCCGCCTGAAATGTTCTGAACGATGTAGATGTTGAGGTATTCATCAGGAGGGAATCCGTAGCTGCTCACGATGTTGGCATGTCCACCGGTTCCGATGCTCGAGTTGGCAGCATCGAAATGGCGGGTAATACCAGGATGATTACTGCCGTAGAACGCCCAGTTTGTGGAGTTGAAAGGGTTGATTTGTGCAAAACAGAACTGGATGTCCATGGATGCACCAGTAACGGAATTGGGATTCCCGGCAAACTCGGCATTCAGGCGCTCAAGCTGTGCTTCAATCTGTTCGTTGGAGATGTTGCCCGCGCCTCCGGTGTGGATCACGTGGAAAACAACAGGAATGGTGTAGGAACCGCCTGAGCTGCGGCTTTCTGGTTGCATCAACATGTGTTGAGCCAGTTCCTGAACTCTTTGAAGCTGTTCGGTCAGACCTGGGAAGGATGCAATTTCAGCATGGTGCTCATCAAAAGAGCAAGATGCATTCTGTGCATAATTCATTTGCGGGGAAAGCCATGCAAAAGAGCAGAGCAGTGCTAGCGCGAGTAGATGTGAAAAGTGTTTCATGTCAGGTTGGTGAGTTTGTTAGTCAATCAATAATAACCTCAATCCATCGAAAAGAGGTAAGCTTTTAATGAGCTTTTATGAACAGATGTACAATCTTTCATATGGGTTGTCTTTTTTCGAGCAAAACGCAAGAAGGCGGAGCTTTTGGCCCCGCCTTCCTATCCAGTAAATCTGGTATTTAATGCTGCATTACCAGCGGATGAACTGCTCGACTTGTGTTTCCTGCGTTGCTTTGTTTTGGAGGCGAATAAGGTAGTAACCAGGTGTTAGGTGGTTGAAGTTCAATCTCTGTACACGAGAGTCTGTGAGTTTTCCGTTTTCCAGGAATTGCCCGGTGATGGAGTAGACCTCATACGCCCAGAAGCCATCTTCTACACCTTCCACAATCACTTCGCCTGTTTTCTTTACACCCTTTACATCTACAGAACCATCACCTTCCTTGCCTTTATCTTCTCCTCCCAGGTTGTCGAAGCCGCCACCGGCAAATTCACCGCCCAGTGGATCTGCCAACGGAATGCAGAAGTATTCAGTGCATTCTTCTCCAGTGGTTTCGTCCCTCAACAAAATGTGGAAGCAGAAGTGTTTCAGATTGTAGGCATTGAACAGGCTGGAGTGATTCAGCTGGAAGTTCACAGGAGCATTGATGATGCCTGGCTGCCCATTGATGAATCCTTCGGTGCATAGTTCTCCCACGGACGACCATATTCCTACGGTGAAATCGTGTCCGGCAATCTGAGAGGGAATAGTGATGTCAATTGCAAAGTCCATGCTGTAGGCTTCGTATCCCGGATTGCCACAGGGGGCTGGATTGATAACACCAAGAGGCGTTTGTGTGACCTGAGCCTCAATTTCCCATTCCGAGCATTCTTCCCTGCATTCTGGTAGATCAAAACAAAAGCGGGCGCAGATTTCCTCCTCGTTTTGACATACAATCATCTCCACACATACCTCACCTCCGGCACTCGCATTGGGAACTTGCAAGAAGCCGCCCAGCTCATAAAGCCCGTTGCTGTAGCTTACAAATGGATTCAGAAGTTCACCCACGGAGAACCGATAATCTTCCGAACAGAAGTCAAAGGGAACGTTCTGATTGCCCCAGTTTCCGATCCAGATATTGACGTAGTAGTAGGTAAACTCTTCATCCGACTCGTAGCATATGATTTCAGGAGAGAGACCAAACTCAATATCAATGGGCTCTTCACACTCGCTGCCACCGCAATCAGGGTTCAACGGAACAATGATTTGAAGTTCACCGGTGCAGTCTTCACTTTGCGCATCAGTGACCGTTACGCCATAGACGCCAGCGGGCACATCCACTTGATTGGGTCCGGGGTCGAAGCCTGGGTCAGACCATGTATAGCTGTAGAAACCACTGCCACCGGTTACTGTCAGGGTGATGGTGCCATCGTTATCACATGCCGGAGTCACTACTTCCGTGATAGTAAGAGAGGTGCAGGGCTCACAAGGTTCCTGTGTGAAGCAGATGAGTTCTGAAGCGCATCCTGTGGCCGGATCTTTCACCTGAAGGCAAACGGTGCCGCCAACAGCTGGATCGTCCCAAATCACTTCTGCAAAAGACAGGGAAGGATTGGAAACCAGCATGCCTCCGCTGGTGACGGACCATTCATACTCCATGTCAGGCAGATTGGTGTTGTAGGTCATGGCAGGGGAGATGCAGAGGTTTCCTTCCGGGAAGATCTCCGGTGGAACGGGTAGTCCGATGCTAATGTCCTTGATGATCTGCATGCCAGAGCCCGTAGTGAGGGTCACGGTATAGACACCATCCTGCTGATAGGTGGTAGAAGCTGTGTTTCCGGTGGCAGTGGTATTGTTTCCAAGGTCCCAGCTGTAGCTGTCAGAGCATCCCTCGGCACGGAAGGTAACGTCACGGCAATTGGAAACGCAGCAATAGAAGTCAACCCCTTCAGAGGAAGTAGCTTCAATCACGTTTGGCACAGCTCCCGCCCCCCAGGGACTCAGTGCCGGAACAATCGGAAACTGAAGTATTCCGGGTATGTAGTTCACGACAGCATCGTTGCCGTTTTCTATCAGAATGTCGGGTGTGTTAACCACGTCAAGGTCAACACCCGATCCATTTCGCCACAAGTAGAGTTTATCATCAGGGCCTCGTTGCACGTGAGCAGCGGATGCAATGTCTATGTCTTCAGCAGGAAGAAGTTCGCAGCACTCTCTGAAATGCTTGAAATCATATTGAGAGAGTACAGTCCCATTCAGGGCGTAGAGAATATCACCCGAAGCACTGAAGGCCGTCATTCTTGCATCCAGTTTATGCTTGAAGGAAGCCGTTCCTGTCAGGGCGTTGAATTCATAAATGTAGGCGGCTCCTCCGGCCGAAAAAATGAACCACCGCCCATCCGGTGAGGCTTCAATGTGAGCGTTCCAGGAGCTGGTTGTTGCGGGATCAACCATGTAAGGGCCTGAACTGCTGATCACCGGAGCACCTAGCGCGCTCCCGTCAAATGGATAGGCTAGAATTTGCTCGTGCGCATCGATGCCGGGGCCTTGGTTTACGTCCGCCTGATCACTGGCGCCTTTGGTTATGATCCAGTGCCCATCGCCCTGACAACGGGGGATCACAGTAATTGCGTTCACAAAGGAATAGTTCGCAGCAGGGCTGTTTCCTGGAAACCCAGTCACCACTTCCACCTGGGGAATGGTGTTGACCTGATAATGCGATAGACCATAGGCGACTTCCTGGCAACTTCCGAACTGATTGTCGGTGACCATGAATAAGTCGACCACACCATCTGATGCAGGAACACCAATAACTCCCTGATTACTTCTTACTCTCTTTTCGAGTTGATCAGAACATCCATTGGCGCTCAGTGCCCGAAATCCATTCACTACGAGATCTCCATCCTCACCGTACACGTCCCGACCATCTGTGTAGAACATATTGGGCCCGCAGGAATAGGTGTAAGTGGCATCTGCCAACATATCACTGTTGCCGATGAGCTCGTAGGTCTGTGCAGTCACTCCGTTGGAGAAGTTCAGGCTGACACCAAAATCCCCATTCGATGTTTTTGCAAAATGCCAAAATGCGCCATCACAGATGGGCTCGCACTCTGAGGCATAGATGGCATTGGGAAAGGTGGCGGAGAAGGTGGGAGGCGAGAAATCAAGGTCTACGATGGTGATGTTCACCGTGTAAGAACCTTCCTGGGTAAGCGTGAACGGTGCAACGATGTTTCCGGTCGTATTTGTCCCTGTTGCCGTTTCCTGCACTGTTCCGTTGGTGAGGACAATCTCCCATTGATCGATTGTGTTTCCTGCATCGTTGAAGATGGTAATGTCAAAAGGTGTGTTGGTGCAAGGCACCAGCGTGCTGAACTCCGGAGTTGGGTCGATTTCCGTGCTGAGGCAGCCGTTTTCACCGGCTACTCCGGTTCTGATCAGGTTTTGAAGTGAAACCAGATTGGCAACAATGGGGTTGTTTTGAATGACCGCATGAGCTACACAGCGCTGCCCGGCAGTGAAGGTGTTCTTACACGCATCGTAGGTATAGTCCATGTAATTCTCCACCTGATCCAACACCGCTGGAGTTTCCGGGCATGAGTTCACATTGCTGGGGCAGAAATAGTTGGGGCCATTCGTAACGGGTGTATCAGCGATGTTATCGTCTTCCGTGCATTCTCCGGTTTGCAATCCCCAGGGGTGGGGAAGGTTGAAAAAGTGTCCCACTTCATGCACAAGCACCATTCCCAGGTCGTAATTCGAAAGCATCGTGCAGCTACAGTTCGGATTGGAAACGTCTCCCGTGACCTGAGCTTCCTGAACCACTCCAAGGCCACCAGAAAAGTTGGAGTATCCCAGTGTGTTGCCGATGATCTCCGGGATCACATAAACATTGAAATATTCGCTGGCTGGAAATCCATAAGCGCTGACAATCGCACCATCATTGCCCGTTGCAATGGAGCTGTTGGCAGGATCGTCATGCCTTGTGATGCCTGGGAAGTTGCTGCCATAATCGGCCCAATTGTCGTCATTGTCAGGCGTGTTCTGAGCAAAACAGAATTGAATCCCCATCGATGCCCCCGTGACCGAGTTGGGGTTCCCCGCAAAATCAGCATTCAAGCGATCCAGCTGAGCCTGAACCTGTGCATTTGATATGTTCCCTACACCGGCATTGTGAATGATGTGGAATACGATGGGAACGGTGTAGGTAGTTCCGTTTGTTTCGCTCTGAAATTGTTGCATCATGGATTGAGCTGCAGTCATGATGGTTTGCATCTGAGACTGATAGCCTGGCAGCTGCATCATTTGATTGTGGTTGTCTTCAAAGGAGCAGGTGGCATTTTGGCTTTGAGTAACGATTGGGATGAGGTTGGTGATCAATACAAACGTTAGTAGGTAAATGGATTTGAGCAGGACTTTAAAGCACATTTTGGGTAATAGTGGATTCATGGGTTTGATTCAAATGATATTCTTGATGTTTATACGAAGAGGAGGCTTGCTTCAAAAACAGAATCCAAACATAGAGGGGTGGTGTTGAAGCTTCAAGAGGATAAAAGAGTATGCGCGTACATCTTTTTATGTACAGATGTACCTCTTTGCTTTAAACACTGCTTAAACCATGAAGTCTTCCGCTAAGGAAGATCTAAAAGAAAGGTGCTGGATGAGCTTATGTTAGGGCGTGTTGGGCCTTAGTACCCATAGCTCCACTTCTTCAGAAGAGCGCCAAAATTGATTGCGCTTTGTTTTGGAGGAAGCCCTGCCCACTTGCTGACGTTTTACACTTTCCAGCCTGAATCGTGAGTGCTGCTCGATTTCGTGCTGAATTGGGTGTGAAAAATCTGTGTGCGTTTGATCCGCCAGATTAGAGAAGAGAAGCACCAGAGAGCCTGAAGCGGTCAACCGTGTTGATGCTTGCTCGAAAAAGCGAGGGAACAATTGATCGTCATAGTAGATGGCTTGATCAAGTCCTTCCAGGGAGCTGTTGGCTGGAATCCAGGGTGGATTGAATACAATCAACTCTACCTTCTGATCGAAGTGAGCAAAGAGATCACCGTATCCCAGTTCCACCCGTGTGGTGAGCTGACGCTTGGTTAGACTCTGTTGCATCCCGATCAACGCATTGGGATTGGAGTCGGTGCAGAATACATGCTGGAAACCATGCTTCAGGAGGAAAAAGGTGAGCACACCAGCTCCAACGCCAACATCGAGGGCTGAGTGCTTTGCTCCGGCATAAGCTTTAAGCCAACGGTCAAAAAGCTCCAGATGCTCAAAGCGAGTAGGGAAGTAGGTGTCGTAGAACGGATGTATGGATGGTTGAAGGCCTGGAATGGCAACACCTTTGGAATACCATTGCCATGAGCTGTTGAGACCTTGTAGCTGTGGGAAGGGGAGCAGGAAGTCAACCACATCGGGATAAAGGATTTTGAGCCACCCAATGTCAGGAGCCTTCCGAACCATGGGGCGTCCATCTCCGATTTCTACCAGGATTTTATGCGATAGCTCGCGAAAGGCAGCTCTGAACTTTCGCTGATCTTGAAAAGAGTCCTCGGTATAGCGGTGTCGCAGGTGGTTCTTCAGGGCTTTCAGAACCTCGAGTCCGGAACTGTAGACATCCTCAATCAGCACAAAAAGCCCCCCTTCAAGGGCTTCCACCGCCTGTTTGGGATTTATGCCTCTGTGGTATGGCATCACCTCAATCTCTGCCGTGATCGGCTCTGGCCTGCGAGCTTTGATGGTTTGCCCATGGAGCGTCACATGAAAACCCTCTTCGTTCATTCGTTTTGTATTGATGCGAACTGCTCTTGATAGCAGCAAGGGAGAACGATCAGGCTTCAGATCGTTTGTTCAGCTTTTCTTCCAGGCTGGCGATCTTTTCGGTGTTCCGCTTGATCTCATTTTCGATGTACTTCTTATAGGCCTTCTTGATACTGGATTGTGAAGCGGATTCCAATTCCTTGTCCAGGTATTTGCCGTACGAGAGGAGCCCGTTTTTTTGAAATTCAAGGAGCTTCTGCGCGAGGCTCCACTTTTCCTTTTCAGATACTTCTTCCATTTGTGGCTGTTTAGCTCAGTTACAATGACGTATTAAGTCCCGTTTATTTCGTTCGGTTCCAATAATACGAAACATCCGAGCGGCCTTTCGATGCCTGCAATGGAGCCGGTGACAGGAAAACATTGGAAGCTGTGTATGGCTACAAAAAACGGAGAGTGTTTGGTTTTTGGCCTGGCCATGACTTATGTTCGTCACATGTCAGATTTTGACAAAAAGGGAGAGCTCCAGTATACCGAAGAGCGCACGATCAGGCGATTGAGCGTCAAAAACTTTTTTGCTTCCATTCTGGAGGCTTTCAACCTGGAGCGTGGAGCCATCTACACGCTCAAGCGTCTTTTCACGGCACCCGGACACATGGTGTTGGATTACATAGGAGCAGGAAGGTATAAATATGTGGGGCCATTCAAGTTGCTGGTGATCTCCACGGCCTTAGCCCTTCTGGCAATTTCTCAATCTGAATTGTTCGAGCGATTCAGCAGCAATTTCAAGGAGGACATTACCGTCAACAGTGACATCACCAGCTTTTTTGCTCAGATTCAATCTTACGTCAACCTCATCATCTGGGCCTACATACCAATTGTCTCCTTATTCTCATGGGCGCTCAACAAAAAACTGAAGCTCAACTACGCGGAGAACCTGGCTTTCCACACCTACTTTTTTGTACTCAGCAACATCTTCACTCTGATGTTCATTCTTGATTTCTTCATTTCTAATTGGGTGTTGCTCCCTGTCAACTTGCTGCTGTTCCTCTTTTTCTACACCTGGATGTACAAGCAATTCTTCAACAAAGGGTGGCTGCGTTCATGGTTTGAATTGATCGGCATTTACGCCATTGGCAACCTCATCTATCTTCTGGTATTGATAGGGGCGGTTGTTTCCTACCTAACGCTATTCCCGCCAGTCGAAAACTGAGCCTCATTTCTTTAGCGAGACCATAGAACCCAAAGTATTCCCGGTTACAGCCAATCCTCTGCTGTGATACCAAATGTTCTAGGGCCATTTTTCCCGCCTTTTTACTTACGCCTGAATCTACTGCTGGTAGACATGAGTACATTTTGGCTGATGAGTTGGCGAATTTGGATTCAACCGGAGCGTTTGTAAATCGAAAACGAGCGAATATAAATTCACCTGGAAAGCACAGATGAATACTGCGTAAAGTTGAGTTCAAATCAAACAATTATGAAACACATATGGCTCTTTCTCGGACTCTTAATGAGCGCTTCTGTGGTGCTCGGGCAAGAATGTCCGCAAACCCTCAACATCAGCACTGGTTACGACCAGAACACCAGTTCGCTCATTCCGGACGGAGATCCGGATGATGACTGGATCATTACACAAACACCCGCAGGGCTTTCGGGCTTCACCGGAAATTATGGATTCATCATTCCCAAGTATTCACCTTACGATTGGGCTGGAAGTACGTCAAAGTGGATGAACTATCAGAACAGCGGTAATGGGCCTGACAACTTTTGCAGCAACGAATTGCCTTGGGTGTATCAGAATCCTTTCTGCATTTGCGGAGAAGGAGAGGAGTTCCAGGTAACGATCTCCTTTGACGTTCACTGCGATAACTGGGCGGAAGTCTGGTTGATGGATGGCTCAGGAAATACTATCTCCATGCTTCTCTCTCAAGTGCATCAGGAAATTGCAGCCAACTTCCAGAACCCAACGGATCACTCAACTACAGTACACTCCTTGCCAGCAGGTAATTACAGCATTGCCTTGCTACAGCGAAACAAGTCTTCAGTGACGGGTGTGACATTGGATGGAACCATCACTGTGGCTGAAGGTGGTGGCGTGTTGAGCGGTAATGAATGTGGTCACACACCTGAGCTTTCTGATCCAATGACGGGCCCTGCTGCTTCAAACTGCGATGGTTCAGGCGAGCCAGGCACTGGCACAGGCTGTCCAAAGTCAGTCAATGCAAGCACCGGATATGATCAGGTAGCCGGTGCGAAGATCGCAGATGGTCAACCTGATGATGATTGGATATTGACGCAGGTGCCTGCTGGAGTTACCGCTCCGATCAACGTTCCCGGAAGCATCATTACCAAGCACACCAGCTATCACTGGGCTGGACCTAGCGCGAAGTACATGAACTATCACAACAGCGGCACAGGAGTTAACAACTGGGCTGGATCGCAGCTGCCGTTTGTGTATCAGTTTGGTTTCTGTGTGTGTGGTGACGTGGCGGAAGAAGCTCTCGTGACCTTTGACCTAGATCTGCACTGCGACAACTGGAGTGAAGTATGGCTGATGGATGCCAGCGGAGCACCCATCATGTTGCTGCTCAGTCAAACTTATGCTCAGCAAACGGATAACTTCCTGAATCCAACGGATGCCGCATCACAAACAGTGGGTCTCGTGCCCGGACAGTATTCACTGGCGCTCTTGCAGCGAAATGGAACCGGCCCGACTGCGGTAAGCCTGGAGGCGGAAATCAGCAGCCCAACCGGAATCTCCTACGGCAACGTATGTGGATATGAGCCTGTGCTGGATGGAACATTCAACGGTACGGATGTATCAGGAAACACAGGTGGTGGTGGAATCTTCGAGCCTGGATTCGAGAAAGGATCAGAAATTGACGCGGAGAAGGTTCAGGCCGTTTATCCAAACCCGGCAGCCGAAGTCATCACGCTGAAAGGTTTTGAGAACAATGTGAACATCACACTGACAGATCTACAGGGTAGAGTAGTGCTGATGAAGACGGTGAACAGCAATGAACAGGTAGATGTAAGCGGAATCACCGCTGGTACCTACATGCTGCAAGCTACTGATCAGGCTGGTCATAGCCTTACAGAAACGCTGATCATTCGATAAGCGACCCACAGCAGTTCTTTAAAACAAAGCCCGCCATGGTGTATTCCATGGCGGGCTTTTGCTTTTTACCTGGTCAAGCTTCAGATGAGAATCAAGGATTCATTCCTAAAGCCAATTACCCGGTTCTCTGTCTGTTTGGAGCCTTTTGCGCATTCGAGCTTTGCCATCACGGGTTAATTTCAAAATTCGCGCGCTTGAAAACGAAACAGGATCTGATCAGCTGAAATGGCCAGATCAAACCAATAGCCAGGAATCTCAGGATTCGGGCCGCCTTGAGAAACTGCCTGAAACAATGCTAAAGGAGCACATAACCACCCTCATTTATTGCACCCTTGTGCTGATCCTGACTGGAGGACCACTGTGTTCCCAAACTCCTTATTTCATACAGTATGGCACCCAGAATGGATTGCCAACAAATGGTGTCCACGAGGGTCTTCAGGATGTAGATGGAAGCATGCTCTTTGCGACCTATGTCGGGGCTTATCGGTTTGACGGTCAGAGTTTTGAGATCATAAGATCCAACAGCAACAGGTCTTCGATGAATCACTACCTGAAGATTCGCAAATCTGTATCAGGAGTTCCATGGTTGCAGACAATTTCCTCCGGCATCTATCCGATTTGGGGAGGATTGATCCAGCAGTCTGTTTACCGCAAGCATACCATGGTGAAGGGCATCAAAGAAATAATCCAGGACTTCGAGATGGAAGCAGGCGACACTATGCTGTTCACTCAAAGGAGGCATCCAAATCAACTTCGAAGGATTTTGCCGAACGGAATGCTCGATTCCATTGTGTGTGAGGATGTTCACGAACATGGTTCTGTAGTTCATCTGCATCGTGTAAAAGGTACTCAGCGGTTCATTGGGTTTCATTGTAATAATGGGCGTAGCCACTGGCCAGCGAGTGAGCAACGCGAGCCCTTAGGCATTTATAGGAAAGGTGACAACGAGTGGAATATTCACTTAGGTGCAGTAGCTCAACCGCTCAAGATCGGTGGCGATGCGCACATTAAGGCGTTGGAAATCGATGCAGAACTTTGGTTTGGGACAGGACACCTCATTCTGAGAGTAAATCTTGAAACCAACGAAATGAGGTTAGATACAACCAAGGCCAGGGTGCACGGTATCGATACTTTAGCCAATGGAATGGTTGCCATTTCTACCGCCAATGGAGCGTACTTTCAACAACATGGAAGCAAAGAGCTTGAGTACCTCTTTGAAGGTTATCAGATCGGGAACATAACCTTTGACCATGAAGGCGGAACATGGATTTCTACCCTTAACCGTGGCATTTTGTACGTGCCTTCCATGTATATACGTAACATCGATTTAGAAGAAGTTCAAGACGGGGTTGCGGGCAATGTATACAAGCAAGACCGGGGACCTCTCATTGTGCCGAACTTCAAGAATGAGCTCATCATTGCGGAAGGAAGTATCTCAAATCCGACCATTCGAAAAGTGCCGTTTTCCGAAATGGCCAAAACAGCACCTGCCAGGGGAGGCTCTGCATTTTTAGATGGCTGGTATTACAAGGGAGCTGCAAGGGTGAATGTGGAGACAGAAGAAGTAGAGCGCTTTAGCCGCACTGTTCACTATCATCTTCATCACAGCGAATCTGCTGTTTTTGGTCGCAACCGGGATACGGTGTTTGATTACACAAATGCGAGGAGCTGGAAAATTGATGGCTACAATCAAACCATGTGTGTGCCGATGGTTTTCCAGGACGAGCTATGGCTTGGTTCCGAATCCTTCTTAAACAGATACCGGGTAAGTGACGGCTCCCTGCTGCACGAACGTTCATGGGAAGTGGGAGAGGAGCAGATCATGGAAATGAAAGCTTTCAAGGACTCGTTGCTGGCCATCAGCTCGTCCAATGGAGTTTATCTGTTTGATGGTGACTCACTCAGGATGGTTGTTGACAATCACGGTACACACTTTCCTTTTTACATGGACATCGCCTGGGAATCATCCACTATTTTTTGGGTTGCTTCTACCAACGGGATCATCAGAGCTGAGCTTTTGCCAAATGGTACGTATGACGTTTACCCCATTGGTGTTCCGGAAGGTTTAAGCCCCAGATCCATTGAATTCCTTTCCTGTTCAAACGATACGCTCTATGTATCTACACAGCAAGGAGTTCGCTTTTTCAATACCAAGCAATTCAGCCGCTCCACGCGCCTGCCAGAGCTCAAGTTGCAGTCCTTCCAGATCAATGACTCCAATGTTATCGTGGAAAAGGATTTCATGGAGCTGAAACCGGAGCAGCGCAACTTCCGGGTCAACTATGCTGCGGTGACTTTTCGCCCTGGGCTTGAGTTGACTTATTTGTACAAGCTCGAAGGATTCCATGATAACTGGGTGGATAGCAAGGAAGGCTTTGCTTCCTACTTTAATCTGCCTCCTGGCGAGTATGTGTTTAAAGCCAAAGTCAGCAATCAATCAGGCGAGACAGGACCAGAATCTGTGAATCTGACCATCCTGGTTCCACCGACTATCTATGAACAAAGCTGGTTCTGGTTTTTAGCTGGGTTCCTGGCCCTGGGTGTGTTCAGTGGGTTAGTCTTTTGGTTTTTCAGGCAACAAAACGAGAAGCGGAAATATTCCTGGAACTATGCCAACGCCCGACTTCAGGCCTTGGGGCTTCAGATGAACCCTCATTTCCTGTTCAATGCGCTCAACAGCGTTCAGGCGTTGTCCTATGGTGGCAAGCATGAAAAGGTGAACAGCTTCATTTCCCACCTTTCCAGCCTCATCCGGAACATGCTCAACGACTCGGACCGCCCGCTGATCACACTGGGCAGCGAGCTTGAAAACCTGGAGCGCTACGTGGAAATGGAACGCATTCGCTTTGAAAACCGACCGTTCACATTCGAACTCTCCATTGACCAAACGTTGGATGTGGAGCAGGTGATGATTCCGCCTTTGCTGCTTCAGCCCATTGTGGAAAATGCCATTTGGCATGGACTGCTCAAGAAGGAGGGAGCGCGAAGCCTGGAAGTGGAATGCAGCCAACAATCAAACGGGTTCAAACTTGTGGTAAGGGACAACGGGGCGGGCTATGAAACAAGTGAGCCGAATAAGCGACTAAATCGACCGTCCCTTAGTTTGAAGAACATTCAAAACAGAATCAATCTGTATAATCGACTCGGATACGGGCACGCCTCCTTCAGGATAAAAAAAATTAGAGGATCGGGTGTTGACCCAACAGGAACGGAGGTCATCTTCGTCTTTGATTCTTGAGAGCATGAAGAACATCCGAACGTTGGTTGTAGATGATGAGCCACACTCCGCAGAAATGCTCTGCGGGTACTTGAAAGAATATGCCACAAACATCGATGTTGTTGCCTCTGCATCTTCAGCTGAGGAAGCCACAGAACTGATCATCAAGCATCGCCCGGAGCTGTTGTTCCTCGATATCTCAATGCCAGGAGAAGATGGGCTCGATCTGGTGAGGAAGTTCCCCAATCCTGATTTTGAATTCGTGTACGTCACAGCTCACCAATCCTACGCGGTGAAAGCCTTTGAGCTGGGAGCTGTTCACTACCTGTTGAAGCCCATAGATCTTGTGCAACTCAGTGTTGCTGTGCAAAGAGTGGCAGAGCGGATTCGCCCCGCAGACCCGAGAGGTGTTTACAGCCAATCTCCTGACGGGAAGCTCGCTGTTGCCAGCACCTCGGGCCACCAGCTGGTCAATGTCTCCGAAATCGAATACCTGAAATCAGAAGGCAGCTATACGGACATCGTTCTGGCCAATGGCAATTCATTGACTTCCTCCAAGAACATCGGATTCTACGAGCACTTGCTCCGCAACTACAAGTTTTACCGCAGCCATCGGCAATACCTGATCAACCTCAACTCTGTGAAATCCTTTACCAAGGGGAAAAGTGGATATGCCGAGCTAGCCTCTGGTGCTTCTGTGCAGATATCGTTCAGCCGCATGGCTGGCTTTGTAGACGCGGTGGAAAACGGGTTGATGCACTGAGCGATTAGCGGTTTTCAGTGCCCAACTCTGTTATCCGGGAAACCGCAACCTCAATAACAACCTCAATTACAATGGGCGGCATGTCCGGCTGAGTACTTTGATCCATGATCCTTGATCCTTGATCTCGCATCCCTAATCCTTTTCCCATCTTTGGATGACATCCGATTTCTCATGAAGAATCTTCTACCGCTTTTCACCGCCTTATTGCTTGTTTCTACATCCTCGTTTAGCCAGAACGGACTCAACTTCGATGGCTCGAATGACTACGTACAAACAGGCTTTGACGGAATCCTTGGTTCCAATCCCCGGACCATAGAAGCGTGGATACGCCCGCAATTCCTGTCCACCCAAATGGTGATTGCGGACTGGGGAGCCATGACTCCGTTGGGTTCGAGGTTTACGCTGAACCTGATTGGTGGAATGCTCAGGTGTGAAGTGGGAGGAGCTGGCATGACGGGTACGACCATGTTGGCCGATGGTCAGTGGCATCATGTGGCCGTTGTGTATGACAATAATGCCAGTTCAGACTTTACCCTTTATGTGGACGGGGCTGTAGAATTGACCTACAACCTAAGCGTCAGCACCAATACCCTTTCCACCACCAACTTCCGAATCGGAAGGCGAGTGGATAATGTCAACCATTTTAACGGAGACATGGACGAGGTTCGCGTTTGGGACTATGCCCGCAGCCAAACCGAGATCGTCAACAACATGAACGCAGAGTTTTGCAGCCTGCAGAGTGGGTTAGTGGCTTATCACAAATTCAACCATGGAGTAGCCGGAGGAAGCAATACAGGGCTCACAAGCTCCTACGATGCAAGCGGAAACGGGAACAACGGTGTGTTGAATGGATTTGCATTGACAGGTAGCGGTTCAAATTGGGTGACCGGTTATGGTTTGACCACAAGTTCTGTGTTCGCCAGCATTTCTGCCCAGGGATGTGGTAGCTACATCAGCCCCAGCGGAAACTACACGTGGACAACTCCGGGTATGTACCAGGATACCGTTCTCAGCATCGCAGGTTGTGATTCCGTCCTCACCATCGATCTCAGCATTGGGCAGAACACTTCCTCTACCATCACCGAGATAGCCTGTGACAGCGTGGTCGCACCTTCGGGCAATGCTGTCTGGTTTGCCACCGGCTCTTACCTGGATACCATTCCCAACGCTGCCGGCTGCGACTCGATCGTCACCGTGGATGTTGTGATTGACTCTTCCAGCGCTTCCATTGATGTGAGCAGTTGCGGAGCCTACACTTCTCCAAGTGGAAACAACGTCTGGAGCATTTCCGGCTTCTATGTGGATACCATCCCAAATGCAGCCGGCTGCGATTCGATTCTGTTCATCACGCTGAGCATCAACGGAGCTACGAGCAGTACCATCAGTGAAAACAGCTGCGGTGCTTACACTTCTCCGAGCGGACTATACAGCTGGGATCAGTCGGGAACGTATCAGGATACACTTGTCAATCAGGATGGATGTGACAGTGTGATCACCATCAACCTGAGCGTTACCAACATTGATACTGCGTTGACTTTTTTGGACAATCCTCCACGGTTGATGGCTGAAATGTCGGGCGCCAACTATCAATGGATCAATTGCAGCACCAACGAAGCTGTGGCTGGAGCCATCGGTCAAACCTTCAATCTTCCAACCCAGAATTCAGGCAGCTACTCCGTGAGGATTTCAAGCAATGGATGCACCGATACCACTGATTGCTATGAATTCACCGTTGTTGGCCTGGCAAGTCCTGAGGCCAGTGAAACAAGCTTCTATCCAAATCCAGCCAACACGGATCTTTGGTTCTCAGAGCGCTGCGATGTCTGGATTTACAGTGCATCAGGACAGCTGATGCTGCATCAAACGTCTGTTTCCAGCATTGATGTGAGAGCGCTGGACAGCGGTTTATACTTCGTTAGAACCGATGCCGGATTGACGAATCAGCTTATGATTCAACGATAGGAGGGAGCGCTTGGGAATATGCTGTCTCCAGCAGGATAAGCCTTCCAAGCCTGCGTTGAATGAGGGCATTGGTGTACAAAGCCGTCTGAACAAGTCTTATAGATTTGCCGCGTTTTTGTTCGAACGTTTCCCGGATTTGAGTGTTTGGGATGCTTTGAATAGAAATCAAAACATTCAACACACAACCAACTCAAACATGACACGAACACTTACTGCTGTAGCACTATTGCTTTCCTCAACCCTTTATGTCAGCGCACAGGTGAAGGCTCCACGCCCTAGTCCTTCCGCTGAAATGGAACAGACCGTAGGACACACGGAAATCGAAATCGAATATTCACGTCCAGGTAAAAAAGGACGAACCATTTTTGGAGACCTCGTGCCTTATGGCAAGCTCTGGAGAACAGGAGCCAACATGGCTTCGACCATTGAGTTCAACACCGACATCACCTTTGGCGGCAAAGAGGTAGACGCTGGCAAGTATGCACTTTATACCATTCCTGGTGAAAAAACCTGGGAAGTATTCCTCTACAATGATTGGAAGATCGGTGGTACACCAGACGAATGGGAAGAATCCAAAATTGCGGCTAAGGCTACCGTCAACGTGCAAAAGCGCGGAACTGCCCTGGAGTCTTTCCGAATCTCCGTAGAGAATGTGAAGAACGCTTCTGCTGAGCTTATGATTGAGTGGGACATGACTGCGGTAGCAGTGCCCATCACTGTTCCTACGGATGATATCACGATGAAGAGTATTGAGCGCACCATGGCCGGACCAAGCTCTCGCGATTACGCCTCAGCAGCTGCTTATTACCTGGATGAGAAAAAGGACATGGCACAGGCTTATGAGTGGATGAAGAAGGCACTGGAAATGCGCGATGATAATCCATACTGGTTGCTCAGAAGAAAGGCTTTGATCGAAGCGGAGCTTGGAAAGAAGGAAGCTGCCATCGCTACTGCGAAGAAGTCGCTGGACGCAGCCAAGGAAGCCGGAAACATGGACTATGTAAGAATGAACGAGAAGTCGATCGCTGAGTGGTCGAAGTGATTTTAGGCTTGAGATCAAAGACTTAAGATCAAGGATCAAAGTTTTGTAATGGCCCCGGAGTGTTTGCTTCGGGGCTTTTTCGTAGGTGTTTTTACCTAACGGGTGAAGATTGTTCTAGGTAGTATTTGTCAAAAGAGAAAGTCAATGTCCTGAACGTTTTGCTACTCGTATCCTTGCAAACAGCGCTCTCCAATAAAACTTCAGAATGCGCTGAAGACCTTCCTGGAAATGAAAAACGTATTGCAAATACTCTGTTTGCTGTTGGTGCTAAATGCCGTTGCCGTTGAAAAGCAGCGAACGCTGGCGTACGAATCGGAGCTTCTTGAAGTGGTGCAGATCAGCAAGAACGTTTTTCGACATACGTCCTATTTACACTCGAAGAGCTACGGCAAAATAGGCTGCAATGGCATGGTGTTTTTCCAGGGCGATGAAGCCATTGTCTTTGACACTCCGGTCAATGATGAAGCTTCGGTCGAATTGCTCGATTGGATCGGGGAAAAGAAGATCAAAGCCGTGGTGGTTACCCATTTCCACGTGGACTGTCTGGGCGGTTTGGCTGAATTCCATGCGCGTAACGTTCCATCTTATGCCACCCGCCAAACCATAGCGTTGGCAGAGGAACGTGGCAAGGAGCCGCTTCCAAAAAATGGATTTGATGAACGCAAGGAGTTTCGCGTTGGGAATGAACTGGTTCACGCCAGGTATTTTGGAGAAGGGCATACCAAAGACAACATTATTGGATACATCCCCAGCGAGAAAACACTTTTTGGTGGCTGCCTGGTGAAGGCCGTCAATGCTCCGGAAGGAAACCTTGCAGACGCAACACCTTCTGATTGGCCCCAAACCATTAAGAGGCTCAAAGAAGAAGTCTCGGATGTTGAAGTTGTTATTCCAGGGCACGGAAGAGATGGCGGCACCGAACTCCTGGACTATACCATCCAACTGTTCAGTCCCTACAACGAGCGATTTCTGTTCTTCCTACACAACCGCTTCCTTGAGAACCACGGACTTGAGGAGCTGCATCCCCAATTTGGACGTGCGGAATATGAGGAGATCATTGCTGCATTTGAGAACGATGACCTCACTGTGATCAGCGAAAAGAGAAATGGAAATGTGAATGCTCGCGAGTACGCGACCAAAGTCGTTCAGCAAATTGACAGCCTGTTGGATAAAGGTGTGCCGGCTGGAAACATCACAGTTGTTGGCACATCCAAAGGAGGATACATTGCCCAGTACGTCTCAACACTGACCAACAACCCGGAACTGAATTTTGTCTTCATCGCGAGTTTTCAGGCTAGCGATATCGAGAGGATTCCCGAAATCAATTATTGCGGGAACATTCTGGCGATTTACGAAAAGACCGATCCATACGGAGTTTCTGCTGTGGAGAGAAAGCAGCAATCCACTTGCACCATCGATCACTTCCGGGAAATCGAGCTCAACACAGGAATGGGGCATGGCTTTTTGTTCAAACCTCTGAAGGAATGGATGGAACCAACGATCCGTTGGGCTCATGGAAACTATGAGATGGAGTAGTGGAGAAGTGGTCGTTTCCTCTGTACTCCACCTTGTGCGCAAGTTCCTGGAACCACGGGAAATGAAGCTCCGATACCGGTTAATGTTGTGGAACCATTGAAAACAAACCTGTGAAGTCGATCCTCTTAGCTTGTACAACTGCTCTTACGCTGCTTGCCTGTACCCATACTGCTGGCTCTGATGTAAGCGCTGAATCTGCCGCTGGCCTCAACGTCAACGAAGAACAAAGGATCATTACAGGAGCCGAGCAAACGGAGGTTTATTTTCCCTACCTCAGGGGAAAGCGTGTTGCAGTTCTGGCAAATCAAACAGCTGTCATCGACTCCATTCATCTGGTAGACACGCTCCTCGCTTCTGGAATAAGCGTCAAAACCATTTTCGCCCCCGAGCATGGCTTCAGGGGCAACCTCTCTGCCGGAGTGGAGTTTGAAGATGATAGCCTCGGAGCGGGCAGCATCAACATCGTTTCGTTGTACGGTTCAAAGCGAACGCCTTCCAAAGAGGATTTAGCGAACATCGATGTGGTTGTATTCGACATTCAGGATGTCGGCTGTAGGTTCTATACCTACATCAATGTGCTCCGCAATGTGATGTACGCCTGCGCGAAGCATGAGGTCGAGCTTCTGATCCTCGACCGGCCTAATCCCAACGGCTACCTGGTAGATGGTCCCGTTCTGGATATGAGCCTTAAGTCTGGAATTGGTCAATTTCCCATTCCCATCGCGCATGGATTGACCATGGCCGAGTTTGCCCAAATGATCAATGGTCAGTACTGGTTGAAGGACTCCCTGCAATGCCGCTTAAAGATCATAGCAATGGAAAACTATGACCATGACATGGAATATGTATTGCCTGTTCCACCCTCGCCCAATCTGAATACGCAGCAAAGCATCATGCTTTATCCTTCCACCTGCTTGTTCGAAGGAACCTTTCTGAATCACGGACGAGGCACCTTATTCCCATTCACGGTCATCGGAAGTCCGGCATTGAAAGAGCAGTTTGATTTCAGCTTTGTTCCCAAGAGTATTCCGGGCATGAGCGAAGCGCCCCTTCACATGAATGAAGTGTGCTATGGGCTTGACCTGAGGGATTATGATGTGGAGCAGTTGAGGCGAAGCAAGAGACTCAACATTCAATGGATCATAGACATGTACCATGCCTATCCAAGCAAGGAAGATTTCTTTGATTCCAAGCTGAGCCGGCAGATGGGCAATATAGACTTGCTGGCGGGCACCCGAGAGTTTAGGAAGCAAATTGAAGCCGGAAACACGGTGGAGGAAATTCAAGCCTCCTGGGAGCCCGAACTGTCCGCTTTCAAGAAAACCAGGGAAGCGTATTTGCTCTATCCATAAAGAGGCTTTCGCGAAGCCTCTCAGCGTAATCAAGTGAGTTAGTACCGGAAACCTCCGCGAACTTCCGATGGATATATTTGAGCATGCAGACCGACTGCACCCAGAAGCACCAAACTCACAATGAACCACTTCAGACTTATTTGCGCTTTGCTCATCAATTCCACCACGCATACTTAGACCTGCATCAGGCAGCGTATGAAGTGCCCTGACGCTTGCCGTTTCATAAACTCCCTTGATCAGCGTTTACCGCAACAGAAAAACCCCTGTTCAAAAGCTTTATCGCCTGTAAATCTTATGAGCCTGGTTTTTTGTTTTCAGATAGTAGAAACCTGAACTCAGCTGCGATAGATCAATCATCAGGTTTGCATCAGACGTTCGCGTTATGGCAGCGGTAGTGGTAACATTTTGACCAGTGCTATTGAAGATTTCGATATGAGTTAATTCGAAGGAGCTGGCGACCAAATTGATTACACTGTTGGTCGGGTTGGGATAAACTCTGACCGAAGGAAATCGATCTGTGATGTTCACTCTTCGTATTGGAGAATACGAAACCTGCCCATCAAAATCGGATTGTTTCAGGCGGTAGTAGGATACGCCCGAATACGGGGCTGTATCAACCACTGAGTAATCTAGCGTTGAAGATGAATTCCCCGCTCCATCAACCAACATCAGCTCCTGCCAGTTTCGCCCATTTGTGGATCGCTCCACCGTGAAATAGTCATTGTTCACCTCCGAAGCTGTCTGCCAGAACAAATGAACCTGCGTTTCATCTATGGCAACTGCGTCAAAGCGTGTGAGTTCAATTGGAAGTGCAATATCCCCTTTCACCCAAAGCTGGAAAAATGTCGCGTTGGCAACGTCACCACTTCCAAATTGCTCTCTCTGTGTGCTCGAAGATGGTATCCAATGAAAACCGGTAGTCGCATTTCCGCAAGGGTGGAATAAGTTCTGCTCCAGCGTGGTGCCGTCTACAGTGACACATGATGCATCGGCAGTGAGGAACCCCGAGTTTGTACCGATCCAATTATCGTTTATGCTATTGTCTGCTGTGCCTTGATGCAAGGTAGTATTGCTTTGGATTCTGGATATGATGGTTGCATCGGTAGTAGTTACATCAATGTTTCCCGTACTTGAAGAAAATCGAACCTCCTGGGCTTCGGTTAACGCTGCCAATGCCGTTGATGTCAAAATCCCTCTCGTTGCATTGGTGAGTGAATTAGACTGAGGTATGTTTCCTGAACCATTGCCAAAATCGATCGCCACCTGCACATATCCATTGTCATCCACATAAGTGTCAAATGCAACTCCGGCTATATCGAAGCAATAAATTCCAGCTGTTGTTATGGCAGCAGCATCATGTAAAGATGTAGTTGTGGATGAGCAATCTTCATTCCCTTTCACCCAAAGCTGGAAAAATGTCCCGTCCGCAACCTCTCCATTAGAGAACTGTTCCCTTTGAAGGCTTGCAGATGGTATCCAATGAAAACCTGTGGCCGCGTTTCCACATGGGTGGAATATGTTCTGATTCAGAGCGGTGCCGTCTACAGTAGTGCATGATGCATTGGTAGTAAGAAAACCCGAATTTGTACCCGTCCAATTGTCATTGATGCTGTTGTCTGCGGAGCCTTGATGCAGGGTAGTATTGCTTTGGATTCTGGATATGATTGTTGCATCCGTGGTTGTTAGATCAATGTTTCCCGTACTCGAAGAAACCCGAACCTCTCGGATTTCGCTTAATACCGCTAATGCTGAGGTAGTAAGTATTCCCCGAGCGGATGTAGTTAGTGAAGTAGACTGCGGCAAATTTCCGCTTCCGTTGCCAAAATCGATTGCAATTTGAAGGTATCCATTGGCATCTACATGGGAATCAAAGGAACTACCTCCGATGTTGAAATAGTACGTTCCGGCACTCGTTACAGATGCTGCCTGATGCAGCGATGTAAAAGGATTCCCAATTGTACCGTTCTGAGCATGTGTGTATGGATTCAGTGTCACTATAAGTATTGATATCAGGACTTTTCTTCTCAATTTACAGCATGCTTTTCTAAATCAAATATATCCATTGACTGTTAGTAAAATCATTCAAAAACTTGGACAGTCATTGGGAAAGAAGAACATCGATGCCATAGAACTGAACGCCAACGAGCAAAACATAAAGAAGCTCTACTTCAACGTCAGTAGGGTGAGCCCAGACACTACTTCTAAGAATGTCTTGTATCATCAATTCTACCATGCATACTTAGACCTGTATCAGGCAGCGTATGAAGTGCCCTGAAGCTTGCCGTTCTCAGCACATCCTCGATCATCTGCTTCTTACTTGTTAATCCATGTTTTTCGGTCGTTCCACAAGCTGTCAGAAGGTATTATTGCACCTCTTTAAGATCAGCGTTTACCGCAACAGAAAAACCACCAAATGAGGAACATAGCCTTCGTCTTCACCATCATGAGCATCGCTGTTGCATCCTGCCAACAGAAGAGCAAGCCCGCTAAAGATGTCGCGCCCGATGATCGTCAAACCGCCAGAGAGGCGTTGACTGCTGAGCTGGACTCCATTCAGAAGCATGGACTCATCAATGGATTTGCTGTGGCCATGGTGGACAAGAGCGGAGTCCTTTACACCAGGGGCTTTGGTTATTCGAATGCAGAAACTCAAGAAAAATACACCGAAAACACCTTACAGCATATTGCTTCTGTTTCGAAAACCCTGATTGGCATTGCGCTAATGAAGGCAAAGGAGATGGGGAAGTTAAACTTGGATGATCCTATCGAGAATTACCTACCCTTTAAGGTGTTGAATCCAAACTTCCCTGATGAGCTGATCACCATTCGACACCTGGCCACGCACACTTCAGGAATTACGGACACCGAACAGTATGACCAAAAGGCTTGGATACTGGCCAAAGGTCAGGACTTAACCAATGTCAGCATCGATTATCACTTTCAGCGATTAAACCCTGCTGAAGATGATGTCCCCATGGAAGAGTATTTGAAAGGTTATCTGGAGCAGAGTGGCGCATTCTATCAGGAGGGCAATTATTTGAATTTCAAACCTGGGGAGCGGTTTGAATACTCCAATATCGGTGCTACGCTGTGTGCTCTGGTGATTGAAAAAGCCACTGGTCAACCGTTTGACGCTTTCACCGAGGAACACATTTTAAATCCCTTGAACATGAGTTCCACGGCCTGGTCATTGGAAGACGTGGATATGACCAGGCATTCCAGGCTGTATAGAAATGATAACACACTTCTGCCTTTCTATACCGCCATCACCTATCCTGATGGGATGCTCATTTCATCCAGCAGCGACATGGCAAAGTACCTGGTTGAGCTGATCAGGGGATACAGCGGTGAGGGTGTGTTGCTTTCAAAGGAAGGCTACCAAGAGTTCTACACCGAACAGCTGGAGGAACACCATTTTGAATCGCGGAATGCGGAACATCCATATGACGGAGATTACAGTCCCGCCATTTTTGTTGGTCACAGTGCCTTGGGTTATATCGGGCACTCGGGCGGAGATGCAGGGGTTGCAACCTGGATGTATTTCGACAAGGAGAAAAAGACCGGAAGGTACATTGCGATCAATACGGACATGGGAAACGATGAGCGCGCCAGAGAGTTGGAGTATTACGCCATCTGGGATAAGATGAATGAATACTTTGGTAAGATCCAATAGCAGGAGCCTCGGTTTACATCCACAGGCTTTCCCGCCTCGCAAAATGGCGAATTGATGGAAGTAGCTGAAACAGGCGCAAGGTGATCTGAAGTTTCGCTTTCTTTGATTCCATCCGGAAACAAGTTGGAAACAGCGCAGGAAAAACTCAAACACTTCCTCGGAATTGAGGGGCAGCTCAGCGAAGATGAGTGGAACTCCTTTGCATCCATCTGGGAAGTTCGCTCCTACAAACGCAAGGAGGTTATCACCCGCCCGGGCGATCGCGAACGCTACCTCTATTTTGTGCTGGACGGTGCACAGCGAGTGTTTCACTTGTCAGACGATGATAAAGAGGCCACGCTCGTTTTCACTTATCCCCATTCCTTTGGCGGAGTACTCGATGCCTTTCTCCTTCAGGCACCATCTGCTTATTTCTTTGAATCGCTCACTGCTTCTGAGTTGCTGAGGTGTTCTCATGAGTCCTTTACCAATGCCTTGAAGGCTCAACCCGCCCTGGATGCCATCATTCAGCAAAGCGTCCATCAAGTGCTAGCCGGGCTGTTGGCCCGAATGGTGGAGCTTCAAAGCTTCTCTTCCGAACAGAAATTCCGAGCCCTGTTAAAGCGAAGCCCTCACGTATTGCAGTGTGTTCCTCAGCGCTACCTCGCTAATTATTTAGGGGTAGATCCTACCAACTTCAGCAAATTGATGAATGCCGTGCGGGTTTAATCTTGGCAATTACCAAGATCTGCCGATCGCTTGCGCAGCACCTTCGCTGCATCAAAACCAAGCATCATGAACGCACAAAAAATCATTCGCATTGTCAGTAAAATCTTCATTTCATTTTCCATCCTCAGCATCGGATATGTGAGCCTGCTCTCCCTGTTTGATCCACACGCCACCATGGCCATGGTCAACCTGGAGTTGAGCAATACAGATGCCATCAGCTCCATTCGTGGTATTTACGGTGGAGTAGGGCTGGTGATCACCGGCAGCTTGGTCTTTATGTTGCTCCGCGAAGTAGATCGTGGGCTTCTGTTTCTCGCCCTGTTCTGGGGCGCTTATGCCATCTCCCGAATGTGGACCATCGCCAGCGATGGACCATTGGGCAGTTTTGGAACGCAATGGCTCACCATCGAGGCAGCGTTATGCGTGTTATCACTAGTCGTACTGCTGTTGAGTCACCGTACGCACGCAAACACTTTGAGATGACCGTCTGAGTGTTTGTTGTGGAGAGCGCTTTTAGATCAGATTATCAGATAATTAGAAGATTAGATGATGTTTTTGAGAAGGCAGAACTCAACCCGCCTATTTCTTTTTGTGGGTACCAAATCGAAGAGAAATTGTGTATTGGTCTCGCGGAGCGATTTTAACGCAAGCGAGCAAGACAAATTCGATAGAGGTGCAGTCCTTTTTGGGGCGGCACCTTTTTGCTTGAAATAAGGAGCTTGGCGCTTCCAATCGGCATTATTCACTACTTGTAAAAACCTCTCAAGGATTGGTTTTCAGACATTAAGAGTAGTTGTAGGGCTTGCAACGAGCATGTACAGGTGTTCTCTTGCATTGTACCGTGGATGTCGTTGAGAACAAAAACATGTCGTTCACAACAAACGCTTGCGTTTTAGAAAGGCAACAATCTATTTTGGTTTCGATCATCCAACGTTATTCGACCGCATACCCTCAAACCCAAAATAGATGTCTAAAAAGGACAAGGAAAAGAAGAAATCAAAGAAGGCCGAAAAGAAAAGCCATCAGGAAGAGGCCCAATCTCGTCACGAAGATTTGATGGATAACTCTGGGCTCTTAACCTCAGGCGCGAATGCTGGTGCCACTGGGCCTACGGGCCCTATTGGCCCGACCGGTTTGCAAGGGCCAACGGGAGCAACAGGGGCAACAGGAAGTCCAGGCCCTACTGGAGAAGCAGGTAATCGATGGAGCTACCTCATTGTCAATGGAATCACTGGAAAGTCAGGGAGCTCTACCGGTGGCAACTCCAGCAAGGGTTCAAGTCCCGCACCGGGCCCTCATCAGTATTCAGAGTTTGAAAGCCTGGTGATAAACATGGGGGAAATGCTGACAGATATGTGGCTTCAAACCATTACTTACTATGGTGCAGGAGCTGGGATCATTGAGTTATTGCAGAGCAATAGCCTCTACAAGTTTGCAGTAACTAATTATCCGCACTCGATCACTCAATATGAGGGGTTTCCTGTTCTAAAGTTGATGCCACCCATACCTCAGAATCCGCACGAAATAATAAGTCTATCTCAACAATTGGTCGCTCCGGTTCAAATTAACACCCCTGGGAACTTTGTCATAGGAGGGCAATATCAGCAGCCCAATGGGCCAGATATACCTATTCAAGGCTTTGAAAAACACCTCACCAGTGATGTGCTGAACCAGCTTCTCTACCAGTTCAATCAATTCTTCGCTTTGGCCAATGGTCAGCAGGTTCCCAAGCCACATCAACAACCTAGTTGGTTGACTGACAACCAAGATGCCGAGGACGCACTTTCTCGCTTTTCTGACATTTTTAGCCAAAACCAGGCAGGTCATTTTGCAGACATACCCGTGGTTGGCGTTATACTCAGCATGCAGGCATTGGGCGTTCGTCACAGGCTCATTGCAGCGCTGGCTCCCTATTTAGTGAACACCTAATGGCGGCCCTCACTTTCAACCAAACCAAGCACGGAGTTTATACAACTGCGTCTTCGCTGGTCTACTACATGCCACCTGCTGTAAAGGGACCTCGCCCAAGCGGCACACTTACCCTAAAGGAAGTGTGGTATGACTACAACGGCTATTTCATTTTTGTGGATCCCGCGCATAGTACCAGCATTCTGGCTGCATTGGAGGTGGAAACGGTGCCTGACTTCCTCCATCCCTTTCAGGATAAACGCCATCTGCTCTGGCTCAGCTCTGGTACGGGAGGAGTAGAGGTCATTGGAAAAGTCACCTTCAAAGTCAACCAGTGGAACAATTTCGCTACCGTCACTGAAAGCTCTGAGATCGGGATTGGGAATTATACCATGCCCATTGATTCCGGCATGATGATCTACCCTACAAAGGATGGTACACGACTCGAGCCTTCCGATTTTGATCAGGCGACTCACTTTTCACTGTTGCATCCAGAGTCGAAGCAGGAAAGCGATTATACCCAGCACATCCATGTGGGAGAAGATACAGACGCACTGGGAACGATCAGTGGTTTGGGGATCATCTCAGACTTCTCCAACGACAAAGCCTCAGGCTGGGAGGTAGGACTGCGCTACTTTATGAACGATGGAGAAGAGGTGGTTTCTCAGTTCTATCAGGTGTTCGACAATCCTGCCGAAAACTACTATGCCTTCCAGATGCAGTGGGACTTGTTCAATCCAACGCTGGATACTAACACCTTCCTGCAGTTCACAGGTCAACAATTCAACCTTTCTGAGACCGATGGTGTCTACCAGCTTAACGATGTCACTCCCACGCAGGTGATGAATAGCTTCTTCCGCACACGAGAAGGGCAGGTGATCACATTATACCCAAACCCATCCGCTGGCGAAGTACCTAAACTGCTGTTTCAGGAAAAATCAAGCAGCAGCAGCAGTGGCACTGAATACTACCTCGTTCCCTCGGGTGAATTTATCCTTGGAATAGAGGGAGTGGGAACGCCTGGTTCTGTGAGTACAACGCCATACCAATTACTCTGCGGATTGACCGGAACAGAATACATTACTTTTTGTCCGGGCGACATTATGAACTTCACGGCTGGTCAGCCTGCCATGGCGCCTACGTTTCCAGCTTCCGTACAAAACAGCAATGAAGTCACCTCTGGCTTGTTGACCTCCAGCTGTCAAACGGCATGGGTGGAGATTCTTCCAACAACAGTGACTACGCCCTCTCTGCCAGAAAGCCCGCGATACAACTCACAACCCGAGTCGAGTCCGCTTTACCAGCAGGAATATGCTGCCGGCACTCCGAATGCCACAGATCAACCGGAAGTATTTGCCTACCAGGGACACTATGAGAATCCACTCCTGAATTTGGGAAGCTCCAGCAGTGTTTCAAACGGTACCTACAGCGGACTGGAATATTCACAGAACCCATTTCCCTTGGTGCCCTATGGAGCTTTGGTGAAGCAGAACACCATTCCTTTCCTGGCTGCCGCCAATGGCCCTCAGCCTGCCAATTTTGAAGCTGAAATACTGAGTCCGGTGCGGAAAACACAGCTGAGCCTGAGCTCAGACCCATCACCGGGCTCAGATCCTGTTGTCACCATCAATCCGCAAGGTTTGCTGGTCACAGTGGACAAGGACACGGCCGATTGGTCGCAGGTATTGTTGGCCACCAACCAAGTGAAGAAGGCAGACAAATCAGCGCCTGGAGGCTATAAAGAAGTTACTTACAACCTGTGCTTCCACAATCTGACGCGCACGCTAACCAATGCGCTTCAAAGCAGCCAGCAGTTCATTGTGATCAGTACTAGCAGCGAGGTTGGAACCCCAGAGCCACAGGGAACAGCTGGAGGTTCAACAGCGTGGTTCGATGCTGAAATGTCCATCGAAGGATGGCCCTTCATGTTCAACATGCCAGCGACAAAGCAAACGAGCGGCTATGGTAACGTGATGATCATCAAGTTTTGCAACGGAAAGCTGTTGGACATGGTCGGCTCTCCGCAAAACTGGACAGAAGGCGAAAAGCTGAATGGAGTCACCCAAACTTCAGACTTGGGAGGCCTCTCCAACTGGATGAGCGACTACATCACCAAAGGCATCGCATCCTATGAAAACGGGGATGAGGATTTTGCACAATTTGCACAGATCGCCACCGATCCGGATTGGCAAGGTGTGATTGGCCTGAACGTAGACATTGACTTCAAGGACTTTCCCTCACAGCTGCAAGGATTGCTGGCAGGGATTGATGAAAGCAAATTCACCGCGCATCACTTTGGTATTCAGGTCAACCAGCCTAAGCTGACCACGGATGAAGTACTGGAGTTGGGCATCCAGAGCAACATGTTTGGCTTGATCAACTACACAAGCCCTCCGCTTCCAGCACATATTGATCCATCATCTCCGTTCGATTTCACCGTGCTGCTGCTGAAAGTAGTGTTCCAACAATCGAAGATCACCAATTTCAAAGGGCGCATTCAGTTGCTTGTGAATGAACTGTTTGGAAGTACCGTAGGCGCAACCACGGTTCAGGGATTACCCATCAGCAGCAATTCGCTGTTCTTCGACAGCGGTTTTGAGGTGCATGATGGCATTCCGGTCTACACCTTCACAGATCTGCAGGATACGCGCTTTGCCATGCAAAACACCGTGCTGGACTACGTGGAGATTTCCAA
Organism: Flavobacteriales bacterium UBA6057; assembly: GCA_002428995.1. Lineage (GTDB taxonomy): Bacteria > Bacteroidota > Bacteroidia > Flavobacteriales_G > Salibacteraceae > UBA6057. The sequence continues at coordinate 168,653 of DIYJ01000006.1, forward strand.
GGCCACATTCAACACCATTCTGCCTAGCACAAAAGCCGACCCTCAGCCCATCATCAAGTCGCGCTTTACGATATGGGGCTACATGGGTTTTGCGCCTTCAGGCGATGCGGTGGCCCATCCCAATTCCACACCTGATCTGTTCTCCTATGGCGAACTGCCCGGAGCCAAGGCGCCTAAAACAGGGCTGAGCTTTAGCAACATGCTGGTGAACATGGACTTTGCGAACACAACGCCTCCTGGGAAACCAGTGTTTACTACTGAAACAGCGCATCTTGAGTTTGACAAAGCCCTCAGTTCCATTCGTCCCAAGTCAATGGTGGATCAATTGGCCATGTCCATTGGTTCGCTGGTCAGCGGAAGCGGCTCAGCCGACATTAGCAAGCTCGGTTTCATCCCCATGGAGATGGACATTCCGGGAGCTAACTGGCAGTCACCGGAAAAAGACTGGTTTGGGATCACCTTCGACATGAACCTGGGAGGCCTGGGAGCGATGGGGGCGAAGGTCACCTTTACCGCAAAGCTCTTGCTGGCCTGGGGCGTGGACAGCAGTCCTGGCATTTATCCAGCGGCTGTTGGCATTGCCCTGCCCGGTGTGAATGGCAAAGGGCAGCTGTTTGACCTGGAAGGCATCCTCAAGGTCACGATGGACGGCATCAAGCTGATCGGGGCGATCAATACCAGCACCAATAGCATCGGCTACATTATTCAGATTTCAGATATCGCTCTGAAATTCCTGGGCATTAAGCTGCCTCCGGGAGCAAGTACCGAGTTCCTGATTTTCGGAAACCCAAGCGCTGCGAACACAGACCACAAGTTGGGCTGGTATGGAGCATTTACAGACAAATCTTAACCCCCCTCTCATGGCAAAAAAAAGACTGAGAATCGTTTGGTGGAATGTTGAGAATTTTGGGCAGCCTAGGACGCTGAAGGCAACTGGTGAGACAAATACCTACAGCCCTACGCGTCTGGCTACTATCGCCCAAGTCATCAACCAGCTAAAACCAGCTGTTTTCGTGTTGCAAGAGGTCTATGCAACGAATCAGGGGAACATGCCTGATACGCTATTAAAGGTGTTGGCGACCAATATGTCCGAGTCTGGTTTAACCGGTATGCTTTATCCAGAGTATTTGGGGGTGTCTGGCAATGACTGTCATTCTATGGCTGTTTTTTTCAACCCAAAAAAGGTTGAACCACAAGACGTCTTGCCCAAAGCTAATGTGACGAATCCTTTAGCACTTTCTGAGGTTCCAGGGAGTTCAAGTCAAGTCTACGTAAGTATCAAAATTCAGAACGATCAAGTCTACAGGTCCAAGACTCCCATTTTATCTCGATTCAAGACGAAAGCAGGGAACCTGCTGAATGTTTACTCGATTCATGCCAAGAGTCCACGGACTGGTGGGGCTGACAGCATTCGTGATAAGCATATAAAATACCTCATGGATACTGCTGAGCAGCAATATGTAAGCAGTTCTTCAGAAATAACTGTTATTGGAGGTGACTTCAATGGGAGCGCTCCGCCCGGTGATAATTGGATCGACTGCTTCGCGACTAGCGATGCACAAGCCAAATATGCCGCTGCTCAAGGCTGGAACTTCCTTGACAATACGCATACCGTTCGAACAACCGGTAAGAGTATTCCATGGTCTCTCCATGGTAGTTATCCGAGTTTCGGTCTACTGAATTATGCATACGATAAGATTCTTTTGCTGAAGAGTCCTATGGTCAGCTCAGATGAGTATGAGCTTGTACCCTGGATTGTCAACCCCATACTTGGATCGTCTCCAGAACCTTTTGATGACTCCGTCATGTCCATTTTCGGCTATCAGGGGCTTGAGGGGAAAGGATTACTTAACAACCAGGCCAGTTATGGAATGCCGAGTTTGGTCAAAAAGCAAATCGCTGAGTGGGCACAGAAACCAACTGGAACTAAAAGCGAATTTACTGAGACTGAGGTGATACAGAATCTCTACTATTTGACGGACCATCTGCCTATTGCCCTGGACATCATTCCACCAACAACCTAACTGATGGCAACACCAACTACAACTCCCTTCACGGCCCCCTTCGATGTTTTCAGCGAGATCAGCGGCTGGTTTGGCACCAACTGGACGGACGGCAGCGCTCCTGTTCTTAGCACCGTGGTTGACGCCCTGCAGCTAGGAGCATCCACAACCAAACTACAGGTGACCGGGAAAGTAAACGGAACGAAAAACACTACAACCAACGTCATAGAGGTGACCTATGGAGAGATCAGCTTCATGAATGTGAAGCTGCTGATCAGCCATTTGAAAATCGATCCAACGACCTATACCTTGTCTTTGACAGCCACTGCGCTTGCCACGAGCTCCGGTCCCTTTAACCTGAGTGATTCTGTTCCTGGTGTGTATTGCCTGAAGCTCATCGAAGGACTCATCGCTAATCCATCGTTCACCTACGAGCTGGAAGCGACTTCCGGCAATAATGGAACCATCAAAAAGAGCGAGCTGACTTTTGATGCGACCATTTCCACTTCTGGCAGTAACCTGGGGGATGAGGCCAGTGACTTCATTGCCTTCTTTGGTAAAACAGGAGTCGTTCAGCAGTTTCTCTATGCAGTTGAAGGTGGCGCGATCGGAGATGGAATTGACCTTTCAGGATCTATAGATTTTGCGGACCCAATACAGACCGTCAATGGTGGATCACTACCAAATCTGCAATTGACGGCTTCTCTGAACGGAAGTGATGACAGCTTCACCTTGTTTGATTGCATGACCGTACAAAAACCTCGTTTGTCATTTACTACAGTTCCTTCCAAAGCGACTGATCCCACTTCCGGTAAATATGAGCATGCGGCCATTGTGCCTACGTTCGACATGGACTTAATCATTGGCAGTGGTCCAAGTGCTGTTGATCTGACCTTTTCAGCCGGAGCGCCACCGGTATTGAGTTCCATGAACATCAAGGCGACCAATGATGACGCTCAATCCATCACGTTGACCCAGATATTCGCCCTTATGCATGGCAGCAGCTGGGCAGGAATGATTCCAGCGCCACTGCAAGATGTGCTCAACGATGTAGGACTTCAAAGCTTTTCCGCGAACATCGGTTTCCCGGATGCTTCTGCCGATGAACCCAAGTTTGACCTGCAGTGGCTCACCGTTGAGGTAGAGTCCACGAGCAGTCTAACGCTGGAGCCTCCGTTGAGTGATTCCAAGGTGAAAGCCGTATGGACTATTTTGAATCCAAGGGACCCCAGCACCAGAAGCACTTCGGTTGATTTCTACGCCACATCACAATTGACCATTGGTTCTGCCAGCCCTATAGACCTCGCCATTTCCATTCAAGACTAGCCCTACCAACACCCATACCAACCCACAATTTCCATGAGCAAAGGATTCACCATCAACGGTTCGGCCACCGGCACCGTAAGCCTTACCCTACAAGAGTTGGGTACTGCCATCGGGCTTTCCTTACCCCAGTCCTGGACGAGCGGAGACAGCGTCTCCATTTCTGACCTTGTTACCAATGTGGATACAGGAACGGGCGACTATTCAGTCTCCTTCACAGCCGGAGCACAGCTGGAGGCACCCGGTTTGGGCGGAGCGAAGATGAGTGATGTGGTGATCACGGTAAAGGCGACCAAGAAACCTGCTCCTGGTGGAGGCGGTGGTGACTTGTTGTCAGAAGGAGCAGCGTTGGTGGGTGCTACGCAACACACGCATACCTATGACATGAGCTTCAGCGGCTGGCTGGAGCTGACACACAGTACCAATACGTTTTATGTCAACGTAAGCGGTGAATACGACACCGATGGCGACACCTGGAGCATCGCAGCAACCACCACCCAGGAGATATCCGTGGCAGCCGTCATCAATACAATCCTCGGTGAAGCTGATTTGTCAGCCCTTACATTTTTGACAAAGGCCATCAATGATGGCATTATCATCAAGAAGCTGAGCTTAAAGGCATCTCATGGGAGCGATGGGAAGGATTCGTTCAAAGCCAAAGTGGACTTTGACTGGACCATTGATCTGATTCCGGGTAGTAAAACGTACCAACTGCCAATCACGGGAGCGAGCATCACCTTGAAGCAGAAAGACGGTGGAGCAAAGGAGTTCAAAGCCAAGGGCAACACCATTGCCCCGGAGATCAATACTCAGGTTGAGATTGAGTACAAGTACAAGACGGGTTCCGCGAAGGATGACGGTTCGAACCTTTCCATGAAGTGGGAGGACATCAAGGCAACCTATAAATCGAGTGGGGGAGGATCCCTCACGTTCAAGGCCAAGAACTGGAACGTGGGTCAGGTGTTGGTGTCACTTGCCAAGACAATTGGCATCGAAGGTTTTGAATTGGAATCACCCTGGAATCTGTTGAATGACATTGAGATCCAGGAGCTGGACATTGTCTTTGATTTCTCCAGTCACAACATTTCGTTGACTTGTGATTTCGCTTCAGGTATCAATCTTTACTTCATTGATATCTATGGTTTTACGCTTGAGCGTAAGAAGGTAGAGGAGAAACATGACGTGCTCATGACTCTCAATGCGAAGGCGATGCCGGGGTTAACCTCTTTGCCAGGTTGGAACGATCTGATGGGAGCTTCTTCCGGAGGGTCTGGACAGGGAAAGTCCATCAACAATATGCCTTCGGTTCCCGGCAAGGGAAACAAATACTTTGACCTTGAATACCTCGGTCTGGGGCAGCGTGTGACGGTCGCTTCCGAAAGCAGTATCGATACAGTTGAAGAAGCCATCAACTATTTGGAGAATGCCTTCAAGAAGCCGAGCACTAAATCTCCGGTGCCGGATGCGTTGGAGTTCAACGCGAACAGCAGTTGGCTCATCGCCACGGATCTGAAGCTCCTGGACGCTATTAAACTGGGCTTTGTATTCAATGATCCTTCGCTTTATGGCCTATTGATCGAAGTAGACGGAATTGGCAGTTCTTCCAAGGCAGGGAAAGTCCTCAAAGTATTGAACGGGCTCAAGTTTGAGATCCTCTACAAGAAGATCAGCAGCACCATTGGCATGTATTACATCGAGCTGAAGTTGCCTTCGGAAATGAGACACCTGCAGTTTGGCGAGGTGGCGGTAACGCTGCCCGTCTTATCGCTGAACATCTACACCAACGGGAACTTCAAGATCGATGTAGGCTACCCGGTGAGCATGACAAACTTCTCGAATTGCTTGACTATTCAGGCCTTCCCGTTCACAGGTTCCGGAGGTTTCTACTTCGCGGATCTGGACGAAGCTACTGCCAAGGGATTGCCTGTTACGACCAAGGGCACCTTCCATCCAGTGATCGAGTTTGGCTTCGCGATGAATCTGGGATTGGGCAAGTCGATTCACAAAGGCATGCTGAAAGCGGGAATCAGTGTGGTAGCCCTCGGCTCGCTACAAGGAACGATGGCTTGGTTCCATCCAACCTCCAGCACCAGCGAATCGGACATGTATTACCGCTTGCTGGGTACGTTCGGGCTGATGGGGAAGGTATACGGAGACATCAACTTTGCCATTGTACAAGCCAACGTAAGCCTGATCATCACCGCTCGAGCTTCCACAGTGCTGGAGAGTTACAAGGACATTCCGCTCACGCTATTTGCAGAAGTAGAGGCTCATGCGGAAATCAGCATTGATTGTGGGCTCTTCACCATTCACATCGGCTTCAGCTTCCATACCAGCATTACCGAGCACATGACGGTCGGTTCCAACGCTCCAACCTCAGAAATTCCCTGGTACAGCGGTGGAAGCAACGGCCAGATTGTTCCACCGGAATACTTCACCTCCTTCGACCAAACAGCACTTGGCAGCACGGCTTTGCCAACACCCAAATGGTCCCTCTTCGCTGCTCCGACTGATGCAAAGCATCACCTACAATACTATTTTGTTCCACAGGTCACCTTTGAGTCAAGCGCCAATCCGCAGTATGTAGCCATGCTCTACATGGATGCACCGGCCACTGCTGCTTCTTACGCCAGCAAAAATCCTCCGATGACTCCACCGCCTGCTGGGAGCACCTCTTTTGAAAAGCTATCGAAGGGCATTCTGCTGTGGGTGATCAATTCGATGCAGGGTACGCAAAACCAGACGCTGGAAGATACCGGTGGCACGGTGGTGTCTATCAGTGACCTGAAGTCCTATCTGAAGGTGTTGGAGAGTTCTACAGATCTCTTTACTGTAGAGGATATTGAGAGTTTCTTGCAGAAACAGTTTAATCTGAACATCAGGTCACCTCACACTGCAACGCAGGCGCAAGCAGCTTACATGGCACTGTTTCCCATGTTTCCTGGATTTAAGATGCATTCGGTGGTCACATCTCCCGATCATGGTACAACGGGGATCTCCATTAACTTCAACGACTTTGCTACCGGAGATTCGGCCTACTTGAAAGATATTCAGTCCTTCTTCGCAGGTCTCGCCACTGACTATGAAAAGAACCTGGGACAGACTTCCAGCGGAGACGGCTACTCAGCTTCAGGACCTACCTCCATTGCTGCCTTTGTGTTCCAGGATTACTTCCTGATGTTGGCGAAGACCCTATTGCAGCACGCTATTGATTATCCCAAGAATTACAGTTCGTCTTCCTTATCAGGAACAACTGCTTCGTTGTCTTCGATTGTCACGGAGTATACTACACTTAGCGCTGACAACCTTGTCAACGCTGTTTCGTTGGCCGAGCAGAACGGAAATCTGACGCTGGGAGGCGGAATCAAACTGCTGGTCAATGGATTTAAGCTTCCTGCCAGCCAACCAAGCAGCCCAACGAGCAGCTCAACAATTTCAGATATCTGTTCCCGCTACAATGTGACGGAAGCGGACTTTCTGGAGGCGAACCTGCGAACGCCCAATCTCTTTCCGGTAGGAACCACCTTCAACTTCACTTATCAGGGAACTGCGCAAACGCCCTACACTACGGTAAGCGGAAACACGCTTCATTCCATCATCAGAGTATTTGAGGCCGCCATATCCAACGCTGCATCTATTTCTGCAGGTGCTTTGCTCCAGCAAAACAATCCGGCACTCAGCTCGGACATTACGGTGACCATTCCCAATGTGCTTTACCTCACCAAAGCGGGAGACACCGTCACGGATATTTCCGGTCATTACCTGTCACCGGGTGCTGCTTATGGAACTGCGCACTATCAGAGCATCAGCGTAACCCCAACGGATTCATTGAATGCGCATGCGCTTTTGAGCGCAAATACACAGACTCCGGGTGTTTTCCTCCCAGGTGTGGAGCTGTCGGCCAATGCGGCTACTCATACGGTGAAAGAAGGAGATACGGTGGAGATCATTCTCGGCAAACTCAGCAATGCAACCATTACTCAGTTGGTAGCTGGAACAGCTAAACTACCCCACCAAACAGCAACATCTCTGGATGCTACGGCTTGCCTGAGCCATAATGTGACATGGATGATTCCTGCAGTTGAGTTTGAGACTACTTCTCCCACACAAGCCAACTTAGCAGGAATTGCCAACAGCTACAGCATCACCGTGGCGGATCTGGCGTTGAGCAATGAAGGGGTTCCTGGCATTTGGGCGGACTCTCAGGACGTTGTTGTACCCAATCTTGTTGCACTAAGCGCCAATACCATTGCAGATGGGTTGATCGCCACGAAAGATGCAACCAAGGGAAGCGCGATGGTGAATACTGCCGGCATGGGATCAAGGGTGTTCATGAGCGGACTGCAATTGCCTAACACCACCAGTTTGAATTGGGTTGGTCCTTCCTTCATCACTGCAGGCACGGAACAAGTTACTGATGGTGACGGAGCAGCTCACCCGAGCGTTTATGGGCTCTACAACCTGACAGGACAACAGTTTGGGGTGAATCTCAGTACCAATGCCAGCATTGAGCTATTTTTCAATGGCCTGAACATGACGGTAGTCGATCCAGCGCCACCTCAGCACCAAAGTCTGTTGGATAGGGTAGAGCACTCGGTACACGATCTGCTGCACCATGAGCATGCGGAAACGGTTTCGCCTAACTCGTTGACCGTGCCCATGACGCAGAATGAGATCAGCAAGATTCAGGCGAAGCAAACCGCACTTGGCACGCTAAGCTTCGGAGAGCACATCCATACGCTGGATCCAACGAAACAAGTGCCGATCCACTTTGCATTGGGAACTGTGACCAATTGGAAGTATCCGGGTATACTGGCGACTGGAATTACCAGCAATAAGGAGATTCAGTTGATTCCGCTGTCCAGGCATACCATGAACTACATCCATGAGCATGCCAGTGCCAGTGCTCCGGTGTTTACACTGAACAGGGTAGACCAACATCATCCAACCTACAATCCCACTGAAGAACCGATTACGGACTTCATTTGGGCCGCCAGCATCACCATGGAGATTAAGGAATTACCACACTCTCCAACAGCCAAGGGCGGCTGCTATGAATTGCTTGGAGTCGATCATGAAGATCTGGTGCTGCTGAAACGCTTGCTGGCAGCCCCGTCACCACGACCCATAGAGAGCATCGTGGCCTTGTACAGGCCTGTAGCCCAAAGCAAGACACCTGAAGGTTATCAATCTGCTTCTACAGGGAATCAGCAGCTGTTGATTACACAAGCAGATCTCTCAGTGTTCGGTGATGCACAGGCATCCATCGGTGGGCAAACCACTCCAACAACAACTGGATTGTTGATGCCCGATTCCAACTTCCTGAACCTGCTTTCGCAAGCCAGTCAGGAGCGCAATGGCGGTTACTATTTGTATTACAATGATTCGACTTCCGGTGCGGGATTCCCGAGCAGCGTGTTTAATCAGAAGTCGATCGGTGAGATTGAACTGGTAATTACGTATTCTACAGCCGCAACGGCAGCTGTTCCTGACTATGTGAATGCGCTGATAGCAGGCCTCCCATCAATGACTAAAAACACCTCGCTCTACCTCGAGTGTATAGATCAGAGCACTCCAACTTCTACCATGCCGGTTGGGAATTATGGATTCTACGCCACCCGTCCCAATCCTTCAAGCTTGGGAGCGCCTACTACCGCAGATCAGATCTTTTTGCTGCACACCTTCAGCATGTTGCGCTACAAGCTTTCGGGGACGCATTTCAACACCAGCAATTCGAGCATGCCGTTAAGTCCAAAGAAGGAGCACGGTGCAGCTGATAATAATACCTGGTATTACGAGCATACCTTCCCGTTGTACAAATTCAGCACACGCTCTTACACAGGCTTGGCAAACACCCCAACGGGCATTGTGCCGGCAAGCAATCCCTACCTGGGGATGGGTGACTCCGCATCGCTTTCTTTTCATTGGGTAGATCTGTTTGGAAATGACTTGACTACGCATCAGCCGGCTGACCACAATCTGACGATGCTTTACCGGGATGCAATCATTGGTTTGGATCAATTGCCAGGTCTGAGTCTTACGTATACCATCAACGATGGAAACCTCGTTCTGAACTTCACCTTTGCCACGCAGAGCTATGGAGTAGGAGGTAGCGAGGAGGATGTGGAAGCTGGAATCAAGAAGGCTTACCAAGACCTTTACACCTACACCCAATCCTTCTATCAGATGCAGACCTTGTTCTCTGCCAACAACAGCACGGCACCTGTGGTGGTAGGAACAAGCATCGACAACACGCTGGGCAGCGCAACGAGTCATCCCTTGTCGGCTGCTGATGTAAACCTGATCTATACCAATGCGATCAACTTCCTGCAAGCAGTGATAGCGAAGGATGCACCTTATGTTATCAAAGAAGTCGGAGGCATACTGCCTGTGAAGGAGTGCCTGCCCATTACCTGGACTTCCAGCAGCATTGCCATCCCGATGAGCAATACGAAAGCCATTTTTGAGTTGAGCACAGAACTGATCATTCAGCGAGACAGCGCATTGATTGATCCGAACTGTGTTGCTGTTCAGCACGTGCGAACGCGCAGCATGATGGTGAAGCCTGACACGGATGCTTCGTCAGCCGGAGAGGCTCAGTCACTGAAAGGTTTTGCTTCACAGTTTGAAAGCAGCTACAAGTCTTCCACAGCCTTGTATAAGCTCGTGGTTGGAGACGACAACAAAAGTGTGCAGGGAACCACTGCGGCTAAGAAGCTGTGGGTCGCACAGTTTGGCGCTGGCGGCATCAATGTCACCTTCGGTTCAACGCCCAATTACTATGCACCTGCACCGCTTTCAACAGCTGTTGTGAACCTGGGTGAAGTAAGCATCACTGATTATGGATCATCTAAGACGACCACACAGAATTTCTCCAGCGTAAGCCTGGATAAGTGGGGGAGAACGGTGCTGGAAGCGATTGATCAATTGTTGTTGCCAGAATACGCGATACCGGCCAGCATCATTGGGAATGCGGCTTCCACGCCAGCAGACAACAGCTACGAGCAGATTTTAGCTGCAAAGAACACCTTGGCAAATGCGATTGCAGCTTCGCTAGCACCCATTGAATCGGGAGGTGCGAGCATTTCACCCAACGGAGCCAAACACTATAGAGAACTGCTGTTACAGAAGCTTGCCTACGCTTATGACGTGGAAGCGATCATTGAAGCTCCTGTAACTGCTGCAGTGAATGGAACGACTCCGGCATCGGTAAACCTGCACGGAAAGCTGGAACTGTCTTCGGGCAGCGAGACTCCCGGGAACTACTCGTTGACAAGCCATCCACTGCAAGCTGGCGCCAATGCCACGGATCCAGTGAATCTTACCACTTTCCTAAGTCTGAAAGGACATTCAGGAGCACACAAGTCGCTTTCCCTGAGCGATGTGGAGTTCCTCATTCAGCACATCGAACATCAGCTGGGGGGGACGGCACCTGCTAGCATGCTTTCCTTTGTTCTACCTCCAACGATCTCAGAGCTTACAGCAGTTGGTCTGACGTTGGAGCTAGGCGGTACTGGCGACCTGGACGTGCCGTTGTTATTGCGTTCCTATCCAACACCGCCTTCGCTGTTGGGGCAGGCGTTCAGTAGTGATACACCTGAGACTGTTTCGGTTGTTTCAGACTTGCTGGAATGGGATTATGCCTTCACCTACACCTTGGTGGCGGCTGCGCAAGATGAGGTTTCTGTGCAGATCAACTACAATGCTACTCCGCCTTCAAACGGATTAAACACCCCGCCAACACCGGCATTACCGTTTGAACAGGCATTAGCCAGCTTCATTCATAACTATGGTGCTATTCAGACCGATCTTTTAGGGAATCTCCCGCAGGTCTATTTTGGAATGGATACTTCGAATGAGGCCTACACCAAAGCATCAGCAGCACTGACTGCTTTTGCCAGCGATGTGAGCGCCATTGCTACCCAATGGAAGGCCTGGACAGAATTGGAGCCTGCGCAGAATCCAACAGATGGAGCTTTGGTTTACACGGTGAAGGAAAAGAATAAGGCCAAGGGTCTGAAAATGACAGTAACATCCACTGGAGCCTCGGTTGGGACAGCTGTTGTGACGATTCCTGAATCACCATATCAGCCAGAAATGGTTTCAGATTCCTGGACAGGATACTTCAAGGATGGAAATGGGAACTACCTGAGTTATGAGGATCGGAATGAGTACCCGCAGCGTACCTTGAATTTCAAAGGTCTGTCGTTGTTGAACCAGCAGGATGCATGGGCGGGAGTGAGTATCATTCGGAATTCACAGTTGCTGGGTAGCACAGGTCCTGCCACGAACTCGGATTTCGTCTTCTGTTCTCCGGTGGTGAAAGCCAGGAACGTGCTGACCCCAATGTTGGAGCACAAAACAGCCTATAATCTTACCAGCCTGGGAGTCAGTGGTTCTGACATTTCAGCGTATTTAAAAGCATTGATGGAGGTGTTCTGTACATCACCGGCCAGCTTTACCAAAGCTTACCTGCGTTTCCAGATCGATTATCGCTACACCTTGATCAATGATGCAAAAGCACCTGAGATCATTCTTCCGATTGTGATCACGACCCACTTCGCTTACGCAGATTCTTCGGATACGGATGCAAACCTGGCTCAGTTGGGAATCTATATCAATCAATTTGTGACCGATCGCAATCTGCAGACGGACACTCCAACAAACGCCACAACGGGCCCTTATCACTACAATGGCCGCATCAACATTCGGGTGGAGCAGTATTCGAATCAGAATCCTCAAACGCCTTTGGCGGTGTTGGGCGAGCTATACGTGCCCGTTGGCAACATTAGTTCATGGCCAACCAGTGTCTCATGATCGACCCGAATCAACCAAGCTACACGGTCGGTTTGTGCATGATCGTGAAAAACGAGGCGCACGTGATCGAGCGCTGTCTTGCTTCGGTGAAGCCGATCATCCACCACTGGGTGATTGTGGATACGGGTTCAACAGATGGAACCCAGGATGTGATTCGTGCATTCATGCAGGATGTTCCAGGTGAATTGCATGAACGTCCCTGGAAGGATTTTGGGAGCAATCGCAGCGAGGCCATGACTCTGGCGCGGAACAAGGCGGACTACACCTTGGTGATTGATGCGGATGAATGCTTCCGGCTGGCACCTGATTTCAGCTGGGCGCACCTTCAGGGGCAGGATTGCTTCATGATCAGTTCGGAAAACAACGGCATGCATTATCACCGCTGTCAACTCATGAACAACCGCTTGCCTTGGCGTTACGAAGGTGTGTTGCACGAATATGCCTTTGCACCGGGCGCGGCAAGGGGAGAGGTGTACCCAGGAATCACCACAGTGGTGCACCACGATGGTGCTCGTTCCACCAATCCCGAAAAGTACGAGGCGGATGCTCGTGTCCTGAAACGTGCGCTCAAGAAGGAGCCTGACAATGTCCGCTATGTCTTCTACCTCGCGCAGAGCTACAGGGATGCAGGGCAACTGGACAAAGCCATTCGATGGTATCAAAAGCGAGCCAAGTTGGGTGGCTGGGAAGAAGAGGTGTGGTTTTCCCTGTTTCAAATTGCGGAGCTGAAGTGCTTTCTGGGAAAGTCATGGGCAAAACAGATGGAAGCCTATCTCAAAGCCTACGAATACATGCCCGGCCGGCCTGAGCCCTTGTTTGCCATCGCCAGCTACTACATGTATGTAGAAGAGGATTACAGCACTGCTTTTCTGTTTCTTCAGCCAGCCGCTCATCGGCCTCTGAATCTGAATCATCTCTATGTCGAGCCGAGGTTATACCATTGGAGTATCCCGTTGGAATATGCGGTGTGTTGCTATCATTTAGGGCTGCATGAGGAAGCGGTGGCGACTTATGACCGATTGCTGGTGTCTCCTCATTTGACGGAGGCACAGAAACAGAAGGCCCTGGAGAATCGGGGATGGTCGTTGCGAAGAGATTGATAGCTGGAGTGTTTGGGGAATAAGGCTAGATACTCTTGCACGCTCAGAAACCAAAGGGGTCTTATTCACTCAACCGAGTTTGAAAGTCCATCCTTTGGTGCAAAACTCTGATCACCTCAATGCAACTTTGCTTAAGGTTGATCTTGTAGAAGATGATGTGGGATTTTACTCTTGACCAGAAATAGCCTTCTCGAATCTGATCGCAACGCTTTCCTGATTCAGGCTTTTCAGCGAGGTATTCGATTTCATCGATCAAGAGATTGTAGTACCTGTCGGCTTGTTCGAGCGACCAATTCTCATAGGTAAACAGCCATATGCGCTCGATATCCCGATTTGCCTCTTGACTTATCCTATAGTTCACTATTCGCTCAGGTGTTTTCTATGAAGGTTTTCTAAGCGCTGTTTCCGGTCAAAAGGCTCTACAAAACCTGACTTCTCACCTTTCTCCAATTCTTCAATTAATTCAGTCCTTTTTGCTTCCTCTTGCTCGAATAATCGTAAAGCCGCTCGAACGACTTCACTTGCTGAAGAGTACTTTCCTGTTTTAATCTGCTTTCGGATGAAATCGTTAAAGTAATCTCCTAGCAGAATGGATGTGTTTCTTGACATGATGTGAATTCGTTCTCCGAAAATACCAATTCTTGGTATCATTGAAGCCCAACATGGCAGTCATTGCAAAAGGTTGTTCAAAAGCTGGGAACTTCCGCAAATGGTCTTTTGAATGGCTGTAATTAGCCCGCTTCTTCAAATCTTCTTCACCCTTGGCTGTATGAACCAAACCGCAATCCACGGCAAAAAGAACAGTAGTAAGAAGGATTTGTAATAGTCAGAGAAGGATTGCTCCTTACCGGTTTCTGCGCTTGACAAAAGCTTCAAGGTGTTTCTATACATCAGTAACACTCCAATAGCTGTAACAGTCAGTATTCCGAATACGATTCTCTTGTAAGTAAAGGCTTCCCCGCGTTGTAAGTCGCTCTCTGTGGCAACGTCTAAGGGGTCAACGAAGCCAACCATCATCAATGCAATAAACGAGATCAAAACTGCGGCAGGCGCAATCTTGTATGTCTTCATGATTTTAAGTTCCTTCTTTTTCTTTCTGAGCACAGCCACACTTTTCTCGCAAATTGCATAGAACCAAATCAACAATCCGACCGTCCCTATCGTGTTGACTATGCTTGTTATGATTTCCCTCGAAGGGTGATCATCACCGTACCAGTTGAAGCCAACCATGATGGTGAATAGAAATAGGACTCCTGGATGCAGGCTGAGGAAGCGGGTTGTTATGGAGCTCATATGATTGGGGTTGAATACGACTGAAGGCAGTTATGACATGGCGTTAGCTGGTGGGTGTATTCTTTGAAAAGCCAGTTCTGATCAGCTCAACGAATGATAAAGGAAATCGGAATTATATAAAAGCTGTCAACCGATTCACCATCTTTCTTGGCAGGCATCCAGTCAGGACTTTTCATCATTACCCTTACGGCTTCTTGGTCCAGATGCTTGTTCACTCCCTTGAAAATGGACACGACTTGTAAATCACCTTCCTCCGTCACTTTTGTGTGCAGCAAAACCTTGCCCTGGATTCTCTTGTCCATAGCCGCTGCCGGATAGCGAAGGTTTCTCCCCAGAAACTCATAAAACGCTGGAGTGCCTCCGGGAAAAGTTGCTGGTTGAGCGCTATCTTCATCTTCTTCCGGGTAAATACCGCCTTCAACCTTCTCGTCAGAATATTTCAGTTCGAAACGGTAATCGCGCGTTTCTGTTCTGCCTTCATAGCGATTGTCTAACCATTCTCCTGATGGCAAACCATTGGTGTGTTCTTCGTGTACAATAACACGCTGTGTGGAAGCAGAGTAGAGGGTCTGTTGTTTTACTCCATTTTCGGCTTTCAGTACCTCATAAAACTTTGCTTTCTTCTCGGGGGTTTTCTTTTCTTTCCACTTGTCCTTGAAATACAGCGTGTCACTGCGTTGGCTGTAGAGTGCAAGGCTGCTTGCCGTGAAGAAGAGGAGGATGAATGTTGATTTCAAAATGGGGCTTTTGGGCTAAAGGTAGTGACTGTGAAGTGTGAGGCATGATTTTCCTCCATTGGTCTGCGTGCTCAACGAGTACTATTGATCTGTAGAGGTTTGCGTTTGCTTAGCCTTTGGATTTGTCAATGCTAGCAGTAGAGTTGTGGTAACTACGGATAGGACAGTCATCACATCACCTGCCTGCCATGCCTCGTAGGTCATGACAATAGCGAATGCTATGAAAAAGCTGCCTACAACCTGGCCAGCGGTTTTGAGCCATCGCTTGACAGGTACTGGGAGAAGCTCATCGAGCTTTGATTTTATCCAATCCACCAGCCAGTTAAGCAGCCCTATTCCCAGCCTGAAAGCAATAATTACTCCAACCACAAGGAACACGTTCTGAAGGCTGTCCTGGCGGTTAAGGGCTTCGAAAAAGGGCAGGAAAATCATGGTGCAAAAAACGATTGCCACGATGATCAACGCCAACTTGATGCCGCCTCCCCAGGCGGTGGTGAGAAACTCTCGTCTGCTCATGTTGTCAGGGTGTTTGTCCCAAAACTACAATATATGCACAGACTAATTGCTCTTTGTAGGAGCACTCATCGTCTTCCGACTCAATCCACCGACATAGTCCATGAACGCATCTGAAAACACGTGCTCACCTTCCAACTCACTGGCCACCGAATTGTAGATCGCCAGAAACTTTACCGGGTCGCTGTAGCTTTCGATCATTTGCGCTCGCCCGATGGTTTCATTGACCAGGAAAGACATGTAGATGCCGTTGGTATGCCCTCCAAACTTGAAAAAACCTTGGATGTGTTTGTTGAACTGATCCTCGGCCATTTCCTCATTGAGGTAGCCTACAACCAGTGAATCCAGCCGCCTCAGTTTATCGGGTGTGGTGCGGTAATCTTTGTTGTATTGCGCTACGATCGATTTTGGAGCTAGCCCCAACTTCTCAACCGGAGGTGTTTGCTTGTCAATCAAATCAGCAATTGCTTCCTGATGCAATTTGTTCAACTCAATCATCAAGGGATGCTCATAATCACGCTGAACCAGGCCTCTGTAGTTGTGATGAAATTCATGCGCGATAAACTTCACCAAGCCCTCTGGACCGCGTTCATACATAAGGTTCAAATCCAGAATGATCGCCCCTTCCTGAACACGCCCATCAGGATCAGAAACGATCACATAAACAGGGTAGAGGTCAGGCGCAGCACCGCTGGAGGAGGCAGGAAGGTATGCACGTGCCATTGAATCAGCCTGAATCAGCACTTGATGAAAATCAGTATCCTTGAGGTAGAGATCCATTGCCTCCAGATTGTTTTTCAAACTGTAGAAGTTGTGAATGAGGGATAGCTTGAGGAAGTTATGATCGAGCTTTATGGTCAGGTCGAGAAGGCTATCGAGCCGGGCAGAATTGGAGGTGTCAAATACGATCAGCATGGCCTCCTTGATCATCTCCCGTTTTGTTATGGAATCGCGGTAAACGAGGTAATGCTGATAGCCGGCCGTGTGGAAAAGGTCATCCCAGGTGCTGTCGTCCATGGTAGCTCCACTCCGAATGTCCCGGGCTATCTCAATCACACGCTCTGCAGAGCGTGTGTTGATTGAAATGTCCGATTCTAAACCTGAAGTCGAATCCTCTGGCTGTTGAGGTCTCTGCGAGCAGCTGAGAAGAACAAGAGAAAAGAGCAGAAGAGAGGTGAAACGATGCATAAGCTGATGGTAGACTTCCTTTTGAAAACTCAAAGTTAGAGGCCATGCATGCTTTGTTGTTCTGGAGCCAAGAGCACAGTTGACTTATCAAGCAAGCTGTTGGATTTGGAGGATAGGCGGTTTAACCGTTTCACTCTTCATCGCATCATTTGGCAGCTCAAGCTGCACGAACGCTGGGCGGGAAGCGGAGGGTTCATTCTTCTTTCAAGATGTCCTGCACAATACTGTCCAGCTCTACAATATCTTCCACCGTATCTAGATAGGAGTCCGTTCGGTATTCACCCATGTCTTGTATGCGGTATTCGGGTAAAAACTCCTTGAAATGGAGCGATACGAAGGTGTCTACAATCCTCTCCTTCATAGTGTGTGGAACCTGGTACTGAAGGACGATCGATTCTTCGATGCCAATGTGTACAATCTCGTGAATGATCGTGTTAGTTGGATTCTTATAACCCTTGAAGTCTCCATTTGAGGTAGTGCAAAGGAGAATTGAACCTTCATAAGGGTCGTAGCTTCCTCCGGGGCCGTACAGCGAAAGGTTTACTCTATACTCCTCATAAACTTTGAAGTCCCAGGCAAAATCCATGGCATGAAGACTGTCAATCAGCAGATTCAGTGATTTCAGCTGGGCTTCAATATGCTTGAACCCTGGCAGGTAATCCTTCTTCCGATAAACCTCGTCCACCATCAACTCTGTCAATGCCACCTGATCTGCATCGCTCAATTGTCCCGATCTCGCCTTTTGCTTGAGTGTAGAGATCAACTCACCTTCAGGTAAATTCACTTCATATCCGTGTTCTTCAAAAAACGAAATGTCGCGAATGGTCTGCCAGATGTAGTCAGCTTCTTGCGCTGCTGAGGGAATGGTGACAACCACCCGATCCTGACTCCACGATAAATGTGTAAGCAGGAAAACCAGGATAAACGATAAACAGTATTTCATCAGGCAGTTGCCGGGCGGTACATTCATGCCCGGCAACCAAATGTATCAACATCGCCAACGACAAACCTGCTGTTTGAAGTTCCTGTCTACATCAACTGGGAAAACAAACCGAAGGCATGTGCTACGCCAAAAACCAGCTCAAATGCGATGCCTGTAACCAGCTGCTTATTGGGCTTTCCATCAATAGCGATGCTGATAAACCGTCCGATGGCAAAGCCAACAAAGATCAATAGCCCAACCACGGATGATGTGAAGGTCATGGGCTGGAATAAGGCACCCGAACCGATGATGAGTCCTCCACATAGCATCACTGCGCTCACACCTCTGATTTCATTCAGGAGGTTCACATCCTTGTCAAGGTTGATGCCTGAATTTTTGGAGTAGTTGGCGATGGGGTTGCTGACACGAAGAAGTCCGATGAAGGTTAAGAAAAGCCCGGTGATAGCTAGAATTACGATCTGAACGATTTCCATTTTGTTGCTCTTTTAAGTTTGATAGAGCAAGAGTAGAAGGGAGTTGCGACAGAGGTGTGTCAGGGGTGTTTTTGAGGCTGGATGTATTCCTCAAAAAACTCTTCCAGCGTCATTTTATGAGGTGTGAACACCTCATCCTGAATGACTAGATCCGAGATGTAGTCAATGCGAAAAACCCGAAAATCATTCCTCAGTAGGCAAAAAGCAATGAGCAGAAAGTTGTCATTTGTGCTGTAAATGGCGAAGGGTTCAATGTTTCTGCGAGATGTTTGATTCAAAGAAGATTGATACTCAATACGCATCACTTTAAAATTGGTGATAGCCGATTGAATCTTCATCAAGTTATCACTAGTGGTTCCAGTCCCCTGGTGTCCGTTGAAGTAGATCCGCTCTGACAACAACTCGGCATTTCCCTTCTGGGAAAACCTCAGGATTGCCTTGATCTTCTCGATGGCGCTGGATACGTTGCGGCTTAGCGATTCATCCTTGTTATTGATCATCCATTGCTCCACTGTGATCAAGGCATTGGCCTCATCTTCCGAAAACAACACAGGTGGCAGGTGATAACCCTCCATGATCGAATAGCCCTTGCCTTCTTCCGTAATGATGGGGATGCCTGATTTTTCAAGGGTTCGGATGTCGCGGTAGATGGTGCGAACGCTCACACCGTGCTTTTCTGCCAGCTGGGTGGCCGTTACGAGTTGCTTCGATTGCAGCTGTGTAATGATGGCAGTAAGCCGTGAAAGCCTCGGTTTTTCTTTCTCTTCCATGTTGAATCAGTGCTTCCTGATTAATGACCGTTCATCTCGGCATCCATGATTTGAAGGTAGCTTTTTACGTTCTTGACGGAGGTTTTGAGGTCGTATTCATCATCGTACTGCACGACATACACTTTCCCTTCCCGCATTCCCTCTTGATGCTTCAGAGTGATTTGCGCGTTTTCCGGATCGCCCTTCCTCATGATGAGGATGTGTTGGTATTGTGGCATTGCACTGGTATCGCGAATGACCAACTCGTTGAAATCTGATACAGCAGGATCGCAGCTCATGTTTTGCTGTCCCAGCTCAGGGTGCAAGTAGAATTCAAGCCCATCGATAGAGTAGTGAGGGTTGTTGCCCACCTTCATGCAATAGGTCTGCCGGTCGCCATTTGCCAGAATGAAATTCTTGATGCGTTCAAATTCTTTGATGGAAAGTGTTTTAGTAATGTTTTGATATTCAACTTCCAATTCCTGAGCCTTCGCAGTTCCGAACACCGATGCCAGCAGCACAATAACAAGGGACAATGGCATGGAAGGCTTCATAGGCTATGACTTTTGAGTCGGGCGTTCCTCCAAAAGTAACGACCGTCAAAACCGGAAGAGTGGGGTGAGAGCACAAAAAAGGCTATCCCGTTGAAACGAAATAGCCTTTTCACAACGTAAACTTCTAATCAACGTTGAACCATGGCAAGGTGGGTGATCTGACGATCGTTGCTATTCAGAATAACTTGATAAACTCCATTCGGTTGGTCCGATATGTTGATGGTGTGTCTCAAGGTTTCATTGAGCTTCATGGAGAGGATCAGTCGAGCCTGTAGATCATAGACCCTTATGTGGCCAGTGGTTTCTTCGGAAAATTCCAGTACAAAGACTCCGTTGCTGGGGTTGGGGTATGCATTGTAGCCCAATACGGGAACGGCCTCCGATTCTTCATCCAACTTTGGTGTGCCGCAGGCAGTACCCGCTCGTTCGTGAGCCCCGATGTCTATCGAACAGCTGCTGCCTCCATCTTGAATGCGGTCGTTGTTAAAACCATCCTTTAGCTCTGCATTGTATGCATCAAGACCTGCATCAATCGCAGATGAACCAAGGGAAAGGTGTAAATCGGGTGTTGTGAGCAAAGGGTCTGAATCTGTAGAGTTCGTAGCCTGTGACAGGTAAGCAGTTGGAACTACTGAGTAATCAATAGTGATCACCCCACCTGCGGCAGAGGCCGTGACAAATTCAAGCGTTTGATCATCATATACCACAGTATTCAAGACATTCAGGTCTGTGAATACTACGTGCACGATTCCCGGTGAGGTTTGTGCATTGCTGTGAAACGAACAGTTGATCAATTCCAAACTTGAACTACTGGGCAAGAATGACGGTAGTCGGGAAGACAGTCCCTGGTTGTTGTAAAACGTGCAGTTCGTGAACTTTCCATCTGTGTCCATCGGCAGCCACATTCCTGCCCCAAAGGTTTTGAGAGATTCGCTGGTATTGTCATGAAAATGACTGGAAATGGCCTCCAAGCTACCTCCATCGGTAAACAAAAGAGCCGAAATCCTTCCAACCGCCAGATTATCCTCAAAAGTGGTTCGCACGAGAATGGCGTCTGTATCCATGTTGACCAACACACCCTGCTCGGCTCTGAAGTTTCGAAAGGTGCAGTCCACCGTTTTGTAAGATGCCTGCTCTGAACGGATAGCCGTACGCGCCAATTCAAATGTGATGCCGTCAAACACGGTCTGATTCGAAGTGGAAACAGCTTGTACCAGCATCAGCTCCCTCGCGTCAGAAGCATCTGCCGCACCATTGCTGTTCAAGTCTCCCGATATGATGGTTGCGTGAGCACTGATGTCGCGACTGCCAGCGCCTCCGGCAGGGTAGCCGCCATAAATGCTGACCCCATTGGGAACTATGAAAGCTCCTGTCATACATACAGAACCAGGTGCAAGTGTTTGAGTATAGTAAGTGCCTTCAGTCAAGAGTATTTCATCACCATTTTGAGCAGTTGCAAGCGCTTCTCGCAGTGAGTTGTAAGCCAGAGCCCAACTTGTTCCGACACTGGGAGATAATTGATCAGCGGTGCTACCCAGATCAACGTATATAGTGGCTCCAAGCGTTGTTCCGGTCCAGAACATGATCGCGGTGAAAACGATGGATTTGATTGTTCTCATGATTATTGAATTTGTTGTGGTTCGGATTAGAATTGGAAGAATTTCGCAAATTGGATGCTTGTGTTGCCAGGAGTACTGAATGCCCCAAAATTTCGGTGTTGAGTTATCCTTGATGCTCCAGAAGCATTATCCCTTCGGGGTAGGATGTAATTCTCACCATTGGTTTTATTGTGTCGACCATTCAGTTCAATTGTTTCTATGTCAAAGTAGAAGTTGGTCAGTGGGTTGCACCCTTCCTGATCCAGATTGATCAAACTGGGATCCACTGGGTTTCGATCCATCAACACATTGGAGTACCAACTAGAGTTGAACACTTTGCCAGCCTGCAATCCATAGTTACCTCCCTTGCATTGTAGGTGATTGGCCAGCTCATCCGTATAAAAATCAAAGCGATTACACTCGAACATTCGTGTTGATCCATTGCGGATATCATTGTCACCATTATTAGACGCTATGGGCATGTAATACCTGCTCTCGAAGAGCGTATTGCTGAAGTTGACATACATGTGAGTGGTGTTGATTGGAAACGGCCTCCATCCATGATCGTCTCCAAGATTGACAAGCCTTGAAGCCTGGGTAAAGGCAGGCTTCCCATCCGGTCCCTGATCGGAGATAAGGCAGTTGTCGAAAGTCAGGTAGTCATTTGGACCGGAACCACCAATGTGGAGAAGGCCACCGTGGATGTTGCAATTCAAGAATTTCGAATTGCGGAGCCGTACCGCATAGATAGCAAAAAAGCTACCTTCCAGTGGTGCCCAAAACGTGCATTCATCGAAGGTGAGATCACCTACAAGCCAATAGTTGATCTTCTGCAAGTCCACTGAAAAAGCTTGTTTGTGATTGTTGTAGAACTCACATCGGTAGAAGTTGCCTTCGGTGACCTGACCGGTGGTGGATTCAATGTTAAGACCAATACCCGGGTCATTGGTGTAGGAAGCCTGACCAGAATAACTGAAGCTGCAATTGATGGCGGTTACCGTATCTGTGCCGACCCACGCCATACCCGTTCGTCCGTTGTAAGTGAGCTCCACGTCACGCAGAAACAAGTCATGTCCATCGATTTTCGTGAGAATGGCCCCATACTGCTCTGCATCGATCAGCAGGATTCCATCACGACCGAAATGGTGGGCTTTCACACGCTCAATAGACACATTGCGGCAGCTATGGACGAAAAAACCATCATAATCACGCTGGATCGATCCATTCCCGCTGTTGGTAACCACGTCCAAATTGCCATCAAGTTCCAGGTCCTTGGTTTCGATACAGTCGCAATCGTAGTAGGTGAAGATGATCCCAACCGAAGTGGCATTGCTATTGGTTAAATCATCTTGAGCGACCAGAAGGTTAGCATCCCAAGCTCCGTAATACAAGTTTCCATCCATCACGATTTTACTGCCTTCATGCCCATAGATTGTGACATTTTCGACATTTTCTAACTCGATCAGCCGAACACCCTTATAGTTAGATCCGCCAGTCAATGTGATGGGACCAACAGAGTATTGTTGCCCCCCGATTGTAAAAGATCTAGCCGGGAACGTCTGGGTGGTGCCTCCCTGAATTTGCAGGCCAACCACATAGGTTTGGGCCGGAATCTCCAACTTAACCCTGTGGTTAGGACCACTCACCTGATTGATCCATGCGCTTGCATAGATCAAAGCCTCACTCACATTGGTTGGCGGTGTGCCGCTCGGCCAAACCCCGTCAATGAAGTCTTGCAGCGATGCATCGTACTGAGCGGGCGTTGGCAGGTTCGGGCATCCTTGGTGAATTTGAGCAGGAGTGTTTCCAACCGGAGTAGGTGATGGAGGAGGAGTTCCGAAGCCTGATTCATACGCACCACGATCAATGCGGGCCATTTGTATCCTCGTTTGCCCGCCCAGGTCAAATGCCACCCCTGATGGTGAGTGTATGTCAAAACCGGCATCAATAGCAGGACTTCCACTGGTAATGCTTAATCCATCATCAGCGTCAAATAAGGTGGTGTTTACTCCTTCAAAAGGTACTCCGTTCACCACCATGTTGAAGAGGGGGTCCTGGTTGAAGTTGTGCTGTATACCTACTTTAAATCCTTGGGTGATCGAGTACCGAATGTCCGTATCGGAAGTATCTCCGATCACTACCAGGTCATACACATCATGGCCGTTGCCCGAACTGGCATTGTTGTCCCAAAGGATGCAATTGTAGACCCTGGGAGCGCTGAAATCACTGTTGTAAAACGCTCCACCGGTTGTTCCCTGGTTCTGATAAAAGTTACTGTTGTTAATCAACGGTTGGCTCGCTGCATTGTAGATCGCGCCCCCTTCCAGAGCTGATGTGTTTGCGTAGAGCACAGCGTTATTTAATTCAGTGTACGTAACTCCATGATTGTGTAGCGCTCCACCCGTTGCTTGGGAGTTGTTTGCCTGAAAGATGCAGTTGGCAAAGCGACTGCCCGTATACTCTTGATACACTGCACCGCCCTCCCGTTGAGAGCTATTACTCTTAAACAATGTCTCTTCGAAAAGACTTGAATTTGTAGTCTCTCCAAGGAATACCGCACCGCCTTTCCCATCGGCCTGGTTGCCATCAAATGTGCAGTCGTATACCATCACCGCAGAAGAATCCCACGCGTGGATAGCGCCTCCTGTTCCGTTGATTGATTGGTTGTTGATGAAATGGCAGTCGTAGAATGTAGCGAGACTGAATTTACGAAGACCAACTGCGCCTCCATATCCATCTTCAGCGGTATTGTTGATGAAAACAACATTGTCGAACGTGGGGAATGCGTGGCCATTGCAAAGAATCGCTCCACCGTTCCTCACCACTGTTCCTGTGTTGTTGATCGAATAGTTGTCTCGAATCGTGCAGTTGCGAATAATGGGAGTAGAGGGTTCACTGAGCAGTTCTCCTTCAATATGGATCGCGGATCCACCTTTGGCGTTGTAAGGGTTAACTGCATTGCCTCCTTCGATCGTGAACCCATCTATGACCGGTTCAAGAGTGTTTTTATAGCTGAAAAAGAGGTTCTGTGTGTTATCGGAGGTCAGTAATGGATTTCCAATATTTCCGGTAATGATGGTAGGGTTCGCTTGCCAGTCCCGACTGGCTTCATCACCGCCACCAAAGGGATATCCTCCTTTGAGTTTTAAGTAAGACCTTAGCCTGAAGGAAGCGTTGAGATCCGTAGTTGTGCTTGGCGTGACTGGGTTGTAGGTTCCTTCTGCAACCCTTATTTCCTTGATGTTCGTATCGGCTTCCATGGCGTCCCATGCCTGCCTCAGCGTTGAAAAGGCGTGCTGCCAGCACTCGCCCGTTTCGTTTCCACAAGCGTTTTCGTCCACGTACAGGATATGACTTGGAATACATGCAGCTGGAAGCACCGGGCTTCCCACGGCCAACTCATAAGCTCCCAGGTCAATGGATGTGCCATATACCCGGTGATCACCCAAAACATCAGTAGTAATGTTGTTGGGCATATGGCCATTCAAGCCTGCGTTCACGGCCGGACTTCCTGCTGTGAGTTGCAACCCCTCAGTTCCACTCAACCAGCCGTCTCCTCCGTCTGGGATACCGGCATTCACAAAAAGAGGATTTGCGCCAACCTGAACACCGATTCCCCCAATGATCTGCGAGATGGAGTTGGCAATGGTGGTTTGGCTTGTAGGTATGGCGCCATTTCCGGGATGGTCATATATATCATGTGCTGTCCCAGCTCCTGCGGTGTTGCTGTAGAAAATGGAGTTTTTGATCTCTGGGTCAGAACCATCGAGGTTGTAGATAGCGCCACCGTCATTGCCGGCATTATTGGCGAAAAAGGTTGAATTGAAGATGCGAACATCTCCATTGTCATTGTTGTGAATGGCTCCGCCATTCCCGTTGGCAACGTTCTCGCTGTAAATCATATTGATGAGCACCGGTTGACTGTTGGCAGTACAGAACATGGCGCCACCGTTCGCCTCTGCCTCATTCTGAGCCATTACGTTGCCGACCATCATTGGGCTGGAAGCCGTGAGGAAGACTGCGGCACCATCACCATCTGTGAAGTTGGAAATGACCTTGTTGCCTATGATTTTAGGTTCCGAGTGATCCAGATGCAAAACTCCTCCGTTGCCCCCAAAATTGTTTTCAAAAGTTGAATGCTCGATCCTGCCAGAGGAGTATTCCATGGCAATGGCACCACCATGTGAATCGGCAGAGTTGTCATCGAAGGTGCAGTTGTAAAACACGGGTTGACATGTTTCCCAAACACTTAAGGCACCACCAATGCCCGGAGCAGATGTCTCATTTACGTGAGCGTTTGTGCCACTGAGGGCCTGATTGTAGCGGAAAGTACAATTGGCGAATGTGGGACTGCTGTTGTTGCGAACAGCAACCGCACCGCCACGACCATTCTCCATGGTGTTGCTTTCGAATGTTACATTTTCAAACAAGGGCTCGGACCAGGAGTAGAGGTATACAGCTCCTCCGTGTGCGTTCAGATGATCGAACTTGTTATAGGCATAGTGGTCACGAATGATCAGGTTTTTAAAAACAGGGGAGCAGCGCGAGTAGCTAAACCCTGTCAAACGCATAGCGCTCCCGCCCCAGCCAATCTGGGCAAGTCTGGCTGCATTTCCTTTCTCCAGAATAAAGCCTTCAATTTCTGTTGCGCTTGAAACTCCATGATTGAAGAAGAATAGGTTGCGCGAGTTGTCGGTTCGTACGCCTTGAGTTCCGATGTCTCCACTGACGATGGTTGGGTTGCTCTGCCAGTCACGACTGGCTTCATCGCCACCGCCTGCTGGATAACCGCCATACATCTTTAATCCATCTTTCACCTGAAAAACGTGTTGAACATTGTTTGTCTTGGACGGGTAGTAGGTTCCTGATGCTACTCGGATTGTATATCCTGCGTGACTGGCGGGCAATGCTGCAAAGGCATCTACGATGGTGGTAAATGCATCCACCCAACAGGATCCGTCATTGGCTCCGGTGGCACTGGCATCTACATAGATCACAAAGGGATCGGGAATACAGGTGTAGGACGCTCCTTCGTACGCTCCCATGTCTACCTGGTTATTCTGTATGCGTGCGTTTTGGAGAATGTCAGTAGCGATGTTGTTTGCGTGACTGTTGAGTCCGGAGTTCAGGCCATCACTGCTCAATCCAAGACGTAACCCATCATCGTCCGTCATCCAGGTATTGTCAACACCATCCAGATCGTTGGTAGAAGAGAATGCTGGATCTCCACCAATGATGTTGCTGGAGTGTCCAAAATTGCTGAGCTGGGTGATGCTGTATTGCACGCTGGCCGTACCTCCATTTACCATATGGATGTTTGGAGCCACTCCTGTGTTGCCGTTGAAAATGCTGTTGTACACAGTCACATTGCCGCTCGACATAATGGCGCCACCTCCGGGGTTCCCGGCAGCATGATTGTCATAAAAAGTGCATTGCTTCATGCTGAAGGTGTTGCCAAAATCACGGATGGCTCCTCCGTTGAAACCGGCTGCATTCCCCGCAAACACACAATTGCTCAATGATCCTTGTGCGATTGTTCCCGTCATGAAAATGGCACCACCATCGTACAGCACATCATTATTGGCAAATACACTGTTGGTAATGAGCATGGCACCGCCATTCATAAAGAGTGCTCCTCCGACATTACCATTGTTATTGCGTACCACCGTTTGGTCCATTGCCAGTTCAGCATTCAGTGTTGAGATGGCTACACCTGAACCAACGCTGCTATTTGTATTGTCATAGATGTCGGAGTGATGAAGGTGCAAAACACCTCCATTGACATATATGGCAGCACCTGATTTTGCGTAGTGGTTGTTTAGTATGATGTACTCAAGGCTTATATCTGAAGTGCTCAGATATATACCTCCACCTTCCATCTGATCGCTGGCTCCAGAGGTGAGACTAGCATCCCCATTGATAATGGTGAGCCCATTTACAATTACATTATGAGCGTTGTTGCCGATGTTCTCACCATAAACAACTGTGTAGCACTTTGAGCCGCCTCCAATGTCTCCGCTGAGGATAGTGGTGTACACCAGCGATCCATTGTTCCATTGACGGTCATTTATACTTGCTTCAGATGTTATTCCCTGAAACCCTCCATAGAGTTCCACTCCATCCGGCAGGTTGAAAGTTTTGTCTCGGGGGTCTGCAGGTACAAGACCATTTTTATCCAGGGAAGGCACATATGTGCCTTGGGCGATCCATATTTCATCTCCGGCAACGGCTTGACTCAGTGCAGACTGTAAATCTCCAAAGGCATTGCTCCAGGAGTCACCACAATTACCGGAACAGGTGTTACCAGAAACCACCCTGTGGGTAGTTTGTGCTTGGATCACTGTCAGGGGAGCCACTACCAACGCTAAGGTTAACATGAGGAGGTATGGACATTTCAGAAGGCTTAAAACCCCGGACGTCAGGATTTGCGGCCTGCTCTGTTTTAGTTCCAGGTGTTGCTCAGATGCCAGAGGTGCTGCTGAGAAGATGTGATGTTGCATAGAGTGAGTGAATGAGGTTTCGAATCAGATGATTTAAGGTTCGTAAATGGCCATGTCGGCTTGTCGACCTCTTGTCATTTTGCGCAAGCAGGAAAGGGTGATTCACCGAAAACGAGTTCGAATGAAGAGGGAGGAAAACGCCATTCCAAATCGAGCGACATCAACATATCCATCGGGCCTCAGAGCGTGATAATCAGTCTGGGCTAAAATCTTTGGCACGAGGCCATAATCATGTGTTGGGAGTTTCAGCTGCCAGAATGGGGTGATGCAAGGCATGGCATGTTCGATTTAGCCCATCAGCAAATGCCATTCGCAGGCATGAATGGAACGCGTGCTTCATGGATTTATCAACCGGGCTTTCGGACCATGCAATCGGGTGTTTCGGGTGCAGCCTCATGTGTTAATCCACCATAGATTTGACTTCTCAAGCGTTGAGAGCATTCCTCAGCTGCCGTTGATTGCATGACGAATACATACTTACTACCACTGTTGATCTTCTTGTCGGTGACCATTTCGGGATATTCACAGCAGTTTGCTTCCCGTCATCTCTCGCCAGAAGAAGGGCTTCCGAGTTCTGAAGTCTACCGCGTTATTCAAGACAGTGCTGACTACATCTGGATTGCAACGGATCAGGGTGTTTGTCGGTTTGACGGTCAGGGATTCACATACTTCTCCACGAATGATGGTTTGCCGGATGAAGCTATCCTTGGGTTTGGAACGGATGACAGGAAACGCCTATGGGTATATGGAACATCCAGAAAGCTCGCCTACTTCGAGCATGGTCAGTTCCATGCGTTTGCTCTGAACAAATACCTGGAGCATTTAGATCCGAACATTGGTGTTATCACTATGATTTCGCCCATCAGCAAAGACTCGGTTTATGTCTCTTTCACGAATGGACATCCTCTATTGATTGCTTCTTCCGGCAATCAAAGAATAGGAAGAGACACCACCGCATGGGGCGAGTTGACCGTATCACGCCTTTCCCGAAAACGCCTGAGCGTAGGCACAACCAGCTTTCGGGACAGGAATACAAAAAGGGTAGGACTTCCTTTTATGATCAATCTCGATGGTCTTGAAATAGAAGTGCCAGACAGTATTACCTGGAGGTCTGTTTTTTATGGAGCATGCCAGTTGGAAGATGAGAGCGTTTTGTTGGGCTTCACCGACCATCTCATCCGAATTTCAAAAGATGGAGAAACGGATTATCGCGAGCTTCCCGATGTTTCTCGAATCATCGCAGTGAAAGAAGATCGGGATGGCAACATTTGGGCAGGAACTGCAAGCAACGGGGTATTCTGCTTTCCAAATGGTGACCTGAATGCAAAACCTCTGCAAATCCTCAGATCTTATTCTGTCTCATCCATCTTTCAGGATCATGAAGGAGGTTACTGGTTCTCGACACTTGAAGACGGAGTTTTCTACTATCCCAACTTCTTGCTTCCCTTTTGGAACGACTTGGGTACAAAAAGCCCAGCCATCAATTGTTTACTAAAAGATGCGGGATACCTCTATCTAGGAATGAAGGGTGGGGAACTGGTGCGCATGCCATGGCATGGAGTCAATGCAAATAAAACAGAGATCCTGAATCGAGGAGACGAGTTGAGGGCATTGTACAAGGGGCCAAAGGAGTCCATCGCCTACGTAAGATTGGGGCCGTTCAGCTACACACTTTATCAGCATCCTGACATCTTGTTTCAATCACGGAGATTACAGCAGGTAGTCAAGCGCGATGAATTCTTCGAGTACCTGATCACCAAAAACAGCGTATCGCTTGGTTCAAAGGAAAACCCAGCGAAAGCGCAGGAAATAGCCAGGTTCTCTCACATTCATGAAACGGAGAGGTGTGCAGACGGGGGGCTTTGGGTAGGAGCAGAGGAGGGGCTTTTTCGAATCACTTCAAATGCTGAGCTCGTCAACCTTTCCGCGGTTCATCCGGATTTTGGCTTTCCTGTCCGCGCAATGGACAAATACCCCGGTGACAACACGCTACTTGTGGCACTGAACGATCATGGAGTAAGACACCTCAACAACGGTGTGTCGACCGAGATTAGATTGGAAGCAAAGGGACAGCCTTTGAACGTCAACTCCATTTTCATCGATTCAAACCAAATTGGCTGGCTGGGGACCAATAATGGCCTCTTTCGGTTAGACTCGCTCGTGATTGGCAAGGATACCGTGACGTACCGTCTCCAGCAACTAAACACCAAGCATGGCTTAGTTTCTTCCAGTATTCAACAAGTTCAGGTGGTCAGCGATACCGTGTTCCTGGCCACCAACAAAGGTCTCCAAGTGTTCAATAAACGATTGCTGACTATCAATAACCAAGGACCATCGTGTGTTTTCAATTCCGTTGAAATCAATGCCAAGCCGATAGATGCCGTGTCAGATCTCACGTTGTCATACGATCAAAACGATCTTACCATAAAGTTTGCAGGTCTGGCGTACAGAAATGACGGAGATGTTCTCTACCGCTATCGCCTGAAAGGATTGGAAGAAAACTGGATCTATGGTCAAAGCACGCTGGTGAGGTTTCCTAACCTGCCACCGGGAGCCTATCGATTTGAGGTAATGGCCAGCAATGAGGACGGAGTCTGGGGTCAACCTTCGGCCTTCTCTATCCAAATAGAACCGCCCTATTGGACGAGCGGGTGGTTCTTATTCTTGCTAATAACGGTGGCTGCAGTCATTGTATTCACCGTTTTCTGGATCAGAATTCGCGTGATCCGCAGAGAGTATGAATTGTTGCAAGAGCTTCGTCAAACGGAGCAAAAAGCCCTGCGGGCCCAGATGAATCCTCATTTCGTCTTCAATTCGCTGAATTCGATTCAGAAGTTCATTCTGGATGCAGATCCACCTTCCGCTCAGAAATACCTGAATGTGTTCGCCAGAATCATCCGTCAGGCGCTGCATCACTCCGTGAAATCATTTGTGTCCATCCAGGCTGAGTTGGAGCTGCTTAAGGATTACGTAAGCCTCGAAGGGCTGCGATTGAATGAGCCGATTGACTTTAGAATTGAAATTGATCCTGACCTCAATCCATATGTGATGGAAATTCCTCCCATGCTTCTCCAGCCATTTGTGGAAAACGCCATCTGGCATGGGGTGTTACCGCACAAAAAACAAGGAAGAATAGACCTGATTCTGCGAAGGGAGAATGCAGACACGCTGTTTTGCGAAATCCGTGACAATGGAGTAGGGCGGCCACAGGAAGTCATAGGCAAGAGCACGTTTTCCAAGGAGTCTCCCAGTGGAATGCAAATCACAGACGACAGGGTTCGCCTTCTTTGGAAACAATACGGCCTAGATCAAAGCATTAAAGTGGTTGACCTGAAAAACGAGGATGGAAGCCCAGCCGGCACCTCGGTCAGTTTTTTGGTTCCCCTTGAATTTTAGAACCTCAATGTATGAAAGCGATTGTAGTAGATGACGAAGAGAGCGCACGTCAAACCATGACAAAGATGTTGGAGCGGTATTGTCCCGAAGTAAGCTTGCTGGGAGATGCCGAATCCGTTTCTGCTGCCGAAGAGCTGATTGAATCTACCAACCCAGACCTCATTTTCCTGGACATTAGAATCGGCAAAAACTCTGGCTTTGACCTTCTGCAAAGGATCGATTACCAGAAGTATTCTGTCATCTTCACCACAGCCTATGACAATTATGCCCTGCAAGCCATCAAGTTCAGCGCGATCGACTATCTGTTGAAGCCTCTGGATCCGGAAGCATTGACCGCGGCCGTTGCCAAGGCACAGAAGCAGTTGGATCGAAATGAGAGCTATTTAAGAGTCTTGCTGGAACACCTTGATAAGAAGGGAGGACAGGAAAAGAACATCGTTTTGCCCTTCTCTGGAGGCTACAGGATCAGCAAGATTGAAGAGATTATCTATCTGGAGGCAGATCGGAATTACAGCGCCATCCACTTCACCGATGACACGAAGCTGTTGGTGAGCAAAACTCTAAAGCAATTTGATGATCTGCTCATTCCTAAAGGCTTTTTCAGGATTCACCATTCTTACCTGATCAATCTTCAACATGTTAAGCAGTTCAACAGCAACGGCAGACTTGGCTATGTGGAAATGAAAACCGGGGAGAAACTGGAAGTGGCACGAGCCAGAAAAGCCGATCTCATTGCGTTTTTCAGGAGCCAGATAACCCGCTGATTTCACTCCCTACTGTGCAACGGAATTACCGCGAACGCTCAGTAAGCATCTCAATTCCCTGTTCATACTCGATCATCGATGGGTGAGAGGAACCCGTTTCAATCACCATGGCGCCCCAGAAGGTGAGTATCATAGAGTACGCGATTCCTTGCCAGAAGCCCGAGCCGACAAAAAGCACGACTAGCAAACCGATGACAATGATGCCTGCGAAGACGTACTGATACAGGGGAAATTCTCGAAGGGTCTTTTCCATTCTCAGTTGTTCCGTTTGCAAAGCCTCTGCAGGGTTCGCTCGAAATTGCTCCACGGTGGCAGACTGCATTTTGTCAACGTAATTGCGGTAGGAAAAACCCATCACCGCGAAGAGCAAACCACAGACCAGTGCTCCAATCTTTAATCCTGATGCCAGATCAGAAGACTGAAAGAAGAACTGTAGCCCTCCGGAGAGCAGAAATAAGGCCGCAGAGAGTAGGATGAAGTGGAAGCCAGAGAGCTTCTGAGCTTTCGAATATGCCTCTAAATAGTCTAAGATTTCCATGGCTAGTTGAGTTGTGTTCTGAATTCAACGGGTGTTTGGCCGGTCTTCTTTTTGAACAGTCTGCTGAAATAAGGAGGATGCTCAAACCCAAGTTCAAAGGCGATTTGCGAGATAGAAGCATCACTGCCAAGAAGCAAGCTTTTTGCTCTTTTAATCAGCGCGTTATGAAGGTGGTCCTGTGCGCTCATCCCTGTTTCTTTCTTTAACAAATCGCTGAAATAGCTGGGGGACAGATTCAGCTTGTCTGAAAAATAGCCGACCGATGGCAGGCCATATTCCTGCAGCTCTTCAGAGTTCATGTAATCCTTGAGCAAACCCTCGAAGTTGGACAGCAAGTCGCTGTTGATCGACTTCCTGGTTTTGAACTGACGGCCGTAGTAGCGTCTTATGTAATTCAAGAGCAATTCCAGGTTGGAAACCAGCAGGTCGTTGCTGTAATCATCAATGTTCAATTCGCTCTCTTCCTGGATCTTGAACGCAATCTCGTTGAGCGTGGACTTCTCCCGATCAGAAAGATGCAAGGCTTCATGAGTGGCGTAATCAAAGAAGCCAAAGCTGCTGATGGAATCGCCCAAAGAATATCCCTGCACAAGATCAGGATGGATGTAGAGTGCCCAGCCCTGCATGTCGCCTTTTTCGATATTTTCCTCAATAGTAAACACCTGTCCGGGTGCCATTCCAAGCAGAACACCTTCCTCAAAGTCAAAATGCCGTTGTCCGTAGAGCACGGGGGCTGAGGTGTACTTTGTTTTCAGCGAGATGGTGTACATGCCGCAGGAAACCTTGTTGGCATACCCCGTCTTCACTTCCGCCTGAGACAGATCCACAAGGCTGATCAGAGGATGAGCAGGCTTTGGATACCCCATCACCTCATGCAGCTGTGTAATCGACTTAATGTTGAAAATCGCAGACATCAGGAAGCTTGTTTTGTACGGTTAGAGCGAAAAACCCAGAATCCCGCAAACATCAACACGAACTGAAAAATCACACGAATGATGGGTGCCGGAGGTGGCCCAATCGCTGGATCTTCTCTGAACAGGTCCCAGACGTGAATGGGTAAAAAACCGATCATCAACAGCAGGAAACCCAAACCTCCCAGGTGTCGATATTGAGGTAACAGGAGCCCAATTCCGATAGCGGCTTCAATAAGAGCGGCCAAGTAGTTTGCAGCAAGAGATGGAATGAAATCCGGAATCATGGCTGCATAGAACTCAGGAGCCATTATGTGTCCGATGGCACTGGCCAGCATCATGACCGACAGGAGAATGGGAACGATTCGTTTCATGGCATTTTAAGTTAAGATCCCGGGTGCGGTAAATCCACCTGGGATCATGATAGATACTCTTTGCTTTTAAAGTCCAAACTGACCGGACATCATTTCATAGAAGGCCTTGTCATCCATTTGCTGGCGGGCCCCCATCACTTGCTCCGCATCAGGTCCTGCAAGGTAGCGCAACTGATCTGTACCATCCGTAGCAGCGCTGTAAACCACTTGGGCGATATCGTCAGCGGTGCTCAGGGAGCCGGTCATCGATTGAATCCCCGCGAAGTACTTCTCCATTCCAGGTTTGTAGTCCTCGATGCCGTTGTCGCCCGTCATGGAAATGCTGTTCAGGAATTCGGTCGCTACTCCGCCCGGCTCCACCAGCTTGTGAGTGATGCCCAAAGGCTTCAGTTCATACTGGCTTGAATCGGTGAGTCCCTCTAAGGCGTGCTTGGTGGCATGATAAAGCGCCTGGTAGGGGAAAGTTGCCCGACCTACGATGGATGAAACGTTGAGGATCATGCCGCCTTTGTTAGCGCGAAAGTGGGGGAGAATGGCCTTGGTCGTGCAGATCACTCCGAACACGTTTACGTCAAAGATCCTGTGCATAAGATCGGCAGAGGAAGCCTCCAAAGGCCCCATCATTCCAAACCCCGCATTGTTGACGAGTAGATCGATTTTTCCAAAGGCTTCAATGCCCCTGGCAATGGCGCGATCAATGCTTTCCTGTTTGGTGACATCCAGCTCTTCCACAAGCACATTCTCCAGCTGGTTGAGTTCGTTTTCCCCTTCTGGTTTGCGCATCGTTGCGATGACGTTCCAGCCGTTGGATTGAAAGATTTTAGCAGCGGATTTGCCGATGCCGCTTGAGGTTCCGGTGATGATTACAGTCTTGTTCATTGTTTTGATTTTTAAGTGTTTGTATGCGATTAATAAGTGGTTTCAGTCAGCCTTTCGCTGATGCTCCATAGCTTTTGAGTCGCCTTGCGCTCATTGGCCACGGGATTGGGTTCGTTTAGTACCGGGTAGCCGCGCCAGTTGCCCATCTTCTCGGGCCCATAGTATTCACCGCCTTTGGCATCGGGATCTGTAGCCGCTCTCAGCGTAGGGAGGATGCCCATGTCAATTTTCTGCGCCAGCAGCGCATTCATGATTCTGCCTTGCAATCCCATGTGCTGCTGCAAGTTGGTGGCGGTATAGCCCGGATGCGCCATCAGGCACATGGCAGAGCTGCCCTTGGTGCGCAATTTCTGGTTCAGCTCAGCGGCAAACATCATGTTGGCCAGTTTGCTCTGCGCATAAGACGCCATCTTGTCGTAGGATTTTTCGAACTGAAGGTCGTTCCAGTAGATGTCTGCCTTCTTCATTTTTGCTACGAGGCTGCTAAGCACCACGATTCTGGAACCGGGAATGTTCTCCAGAACCTCCAAAAGCCCATGAGTCAGTACAAAGTGCCCCAGGTGATTGGTGCCAAACTGGCCTTCAAAGCCCTGCTTTGTTTCTAAGCGTTCGTTGGGCATCATCACCCCCGCGTTGTTGATCAACACGTCCAGTTTCGAGTATTCCGCCTTAAAGCGTGCGGTAAATTGCTTGACATTGCTCAGATCTGCGAGATCCAGCTGCATAAGTGTGACATCAGCGTTAGGAACTTCTTTCTTCATCTCCGCGATCGCCTGATGGCCCTTGTTCATGCTGCGGGCAGTCATGATCACTTTGGCGCCTTTGCTGGCCAACACCTTAGATGTGCCCAGTCCTAGTCCGCTGTTTGCGCCCGTCACCAAAAAGGTCTTTCCTTTCTGATTCGGGATGTTATCCGTTGTCCAATTCTTGCTCATCCTACTTTGTTTTTTTTGATGAGACAAAGGTTCAGGATGAGCCCCCCAGAGGTGTTATACTAATTCCGGTAGGTCGGATACTTTTTCATGGTCGCGCAGGTTTTTCTGGAAGTCTAGCTTCTCAAGGCCAACAACCCGAAAGCCGGCCCCACCGCCAAAACAACATAGACACCTGCGGAATCCAGTGCCCCAGTCAACATGCTCAACAGCTGGATGCTGACGATGGTGATGGAAAACCCAATGCAATTCACAATAGTCAGTGCTGTGCCCTTCATTTCAGGAGATGCATTTTGAGCCACAAGTGTGGAAAAGAGGGGAGAATCTGCGATGACCACCAACCCCCAGAACCAAAGAAAGGCGATGAAGAGGAGCTCGGAATTGATCGTAAATACAAACGGGAAAAGCAGGCAACACAAACCTGATAGTAACAAAGCCGTGGACGCTATGCGTTTTGTCCCAGCTTTCTCAGCAAGGTATCCACCAGTTACGCACGCCAATCCACCGGAACCGATGATGATGAAAGACAGCAGAGGAATGTTGAAATCCACAGAATCGTGATGTGTGCTGTAGGTCTTTAGCATCAGCGGAACAAAGGCCCAAAAGGCATACAACTCCCACATATGGCCAAAATACCCGAAGGCAGCAGAGCGGAAACTCCGGTTTTGAAACACGCTGAAGAAGGCTGATAAATTGACCTGTTGCCCAGGCTTTCGATACGGGCCATCTGGAACCAACACCAGCATCAACAAACCACCGAGAAAAGCAAGCAGGGAAGTCACGATCAAAACAGATTTCCAGGGAAATGCCCCGGAGAGTTCCTTCAACAAGTGGGGGAAGGCTGTGCCAATGACCAGCGCCCCAACCAGAAAACCCAGTGACTTGCCCAGTCCCTTTTCAAAGTGGTCGGCCGCGATCTTCATGCCAACAGGATAGATTCCGGCCAGAAAAAAGCCGGTGAGAAAGCGAACAGAAAGAATGCTCGCCAAACCGTTGCCATCCCAAATGATTCCAGCATTAAAGAGCGCACCCAAAACAGCACAGGTAAAGAAAACCCTCGAAGGGGAGAAGCGGTCGGCAATGGTGAAGATGGCAAACACCAGCGTGCCGATGATGAAACCAAACTGCACGGCAGAGGTAAGGTGACCTACTGCGCCCTCCGTCAGTCCAAAATTTGCCACCAAGTCGTTCATCACTGCATTTCCCGCAAACCATAGGGAAGTGCAGAAGAACTGCGACAGAATGATGATGGGTAATATGAACCTCGATTGTTGCACGAAGAAGCTTAATCAACAATGAATAACCTTGGACGAACTTCGAACTCATCCATTGCACTCAGTTTACATTTTTGACCAACGAACTACTCACTTTCAGTGGCTTGAAACCCGAAAAAGCAGAACAGAGCAAACATGAGCACCACTCCTAAGATGGAAGCCAGCAAGTCGAAAACGTCATAAGTGTTGTTTCCACCGAGGTGATGGTATCCCAATTCCTGGGAAACCACGTAAATCAGAGTAGCGAGTGCAGCAAGGAGGTAGAGCATCACATCCTTCATTGCTGCAGCCAGTGAGTCCCGCAGACGAAATACGATACCCGTCACCACCGTCATGCCCAGAATAGCTTCTGCGAGGTTTGGAAAGGATAGCACTGCAATGTGAAGGAATTCAGGCAGATCACTCTCCAGCACCAGCGGACGCAGAGAGAAACGATTGAACACAAACAATAGGAAAGCAGCCCAAAACAAGATGCGAACGTATGCCTTGAAGCCCCTCATGCTTGCTTTCTGCCAATGATCATGCGATAGGGCGACTCAGACGTATGCCCCGTGCTTTCCTCCTTGAACACGTAGACGAAGCTTTGTTCATCCAGCACATCCATGACTTCAGTGCTTTGGATCACACTCAGCAGCATTTCCACCTTGCTTCCCACATCCTGAATGCAGACCACCAATAGGGCATCACTTTTCATGTCTGTGATGATCTTCCTGAGCAATTGCACCTCGCGTTCCTTATCCTTTTTGGCAAAGTGAAACATGCTGTCTAACAGCACAAAGTCGAAGGTGTGGATTGCATCAAACGCATGAATGTCAGCTACTATTCCCTCGACATTCAGTTGGCGATCCTGAGCCATTCGGGCCATTTGCTCGATCCCGACTTTGGAACTGTCAATGCCCGTCACCGCAAATCCCAGCTGAGCCAGTGCAATGGCATTTCTACCTTGACCGCATCCCAGGTCGAGAATGCTAGCTGCTGTAGGTTGCTCAGCGAAAAAAGCCATCAGCGCAGGGTAGGGCGCTCCGAAATAATTCTCTGTTTGATAGTAGTGGTCGTAGGTGGTGGTCATGTGGCGGTATGTGAACGCAAGTTACTTCAAGAGTGGAAAAACCAGACATTCGCGACATGAATTACCTCTCGGTAGAAGAGCTGTCAAAAAACTTCGGAGAACGCATACTGTTCGGAGGGCTCAACTTTGGCCTGGCGAAAGGCGATAAGGTCGCGCTCATCGCCAACAACGGAACCGGCAAAAGCACCTTGTTGCGCATCCTGGCTGGGAAGGACATCGCAGATGGAGGTGAATTCAACTTTCGGCAAGGTGTGAAGGTTTCTTACCTGGAACAGGAACCCGACTTCAAGGATGACCATACCATTGAGGACTTTGTAGCGAACGCCAATTTCGAGATCCTCAAGATCATCGATCACTACAACAAGGTCCTCGAAAAGCAAGGCGATCAATACAACGAGGCCAACATGCGCGAGCTGGAGCAAGCCCAGGCGCAAATGGACGCCAACCAGGCGTGGGACTATGATCGAAGGTTGAAGGCCATGTTGACACGGTTTGGCATCAACGACCTCAGCCAGCGTATCAACACCCTGAGCGGAGGACAGAAGAAACGTCTGGCGCTGTCACTCACCCTGCTGGACAATCCAGAGTTCCTCATCCTCGATGAACCTACCAACCACCTGGACATTGAAATGGTGGAATGGCTGGAAGATTACCTCAGTCAATCGACCATCACGCTCCTGATGGTGACGCACGACCGCTATTTCCTGGATCGGGTGTGCAATGTGATCCTCGAGATGCACCATGGCAAGCTTTTCCGTCACCAGGGGAACTACAGCTACTTCCTTGAAAAGCGGGAGGAGCGCGAAGCCGCCTTGCAGACAGAAATTGACAAGGCAGGCAAGCTCATGAAGCGGGAACTGGAATGGATGCGCAGGCAGCCCAAAGCGCGGACTACCAAAAGCAAAGCCCGCATTGACTCCTACTACGAAACCGAGGCCAAAGCCAAAAGCGGAAAGAAGCAACAGGAAATCCGCCTCGAGGTGAAGATGTCGAGGGTTGGTGGAAAGATCCTTGAGCTGAAAAAGGTCTACAAAAGCTATGGCGATTTACCGATTATGCGCGGGTTCGATTACACCTTCAAGAAGGGAGAGCGCATTGGCATCATCGGTAAAAACGGAGTAGGAAAGAGCACCTTCCTCAACATCATTACCGGGCGTGAAGAAGCAGACTCAGGAAAGATCAACACGGGTGAGACTATCATCTATGGATACTACCACCAGCAAGGCATGAAGCTCAAGGAAGACAAGCGTGTCATTGAGGTGTTGAAAGATATTGCCGAAGTCATTGAACTGGCCGATGGTTCTAAACTGACCGCTTCACAGTTTTTGCTTCATTTCCTGTTTCCGCCTGAGATGCAATACACCTATGTGAGCATGCTGAGTGGAGGAGAGAAGAGGCGTTTGCATCTGATGACGGTGCTGATGAAGAATCCCAACTTCCTCATCCTGGATGAGCCTACCAATGACCTGGACTTGCTAACACTCCAGAAGCTTGAAGAGTTCCTCGAAAACTTTGGCGGCTGCCTCATTGTCGTTTCCCACGATCGCTACTTCCTCGACAAGTTGGTGGATCACCTTTTTGTGTTCGAAGGCGATGCGCAGATTCGGGATTTCTGGGGACCTTATTCAGAATGGAAGGAGCTGAAAAAAGAGCAGGAAGCCATCGAGCAACAAGCCCGGGAAGCTGCGAGTAACAAGGCAGAAAAGGCCGAACAGAACAAGCCGAAGGAAAAGAAGAAACTGAGCTACAAGGACAAGCGCGAGTATGAAATGCTCGAAGGTGAGATGGAAGCGCTGGAGCAGGAAAAGGCCCAGCTGGAAGCTGAAATACAAACACCTGAACTCGGCTACGAGCGTTTGCAGGAAGTATCCGGAAGATTGGGCGAGATCAGCGAATTGCTCGATGCGAAGATGATGCGCTGGATGGAGCTGGACGAATTGCAGGGTTAGCAACGCAAGGATTCTTCAAAATGATCTTCATCGTCTGATACTGAACCAACGTCTTTTGCGTTGGTTGCACTTCACACTGTGAATCAGAGATCCATGAAAAACATATTCTTCTCATTCGGACTGATAGGCCTGCTGCTTAGCGGCTGTAACAATAGCATCAGCGATCACCCTACATTGGAGGTATCGCAGGACGAACCGCTCGCGTTTCAGCAACAAGTGCTCATCGAGGCTTTCACCAGTCCCAGTTGCGGAGCATGCCCGTTGGCGCATTCTATCATTGATCATCTGGAGGATTCACTCAGCACTGTCATTCACATCTCTCATAAGTTGAGAGGCCCGATGACGCATGATTATGGCTGGTATGCCACCGATCAAAACGATCGCACACTGTTTACTCCACTCGCGCACGTTCAGCGACTGGGAGAGGATGATGGCATGGGACCGGTTTACTACCGAATGGAGCGTTTTGAAGAGATGATTCAAGGGGCGCTGTTCTCAGAATGGACCGATGTGGGCATTGCACTGGAAACTCAAATGCAAGGCGATGAAGCCATTGTGAACGTCACTGTTCAGTCCACGGACGCCTTTGAAGAATCGGCAGTAGAATTGACGGTGGTGCTGGTGCAAAACAAGATCATCGGAGAGGGTGGAGGTTACGACCAACGCAACTATGGCCATTCCGATCAGCGTCATCCATATTACCGTCAGGGAGAATGGATTGAAGGATTTGAGCATAAGAATGTGATCCGTCACGTATTCACCGATTTTGCCGGTGATGTGCTCGAAAATGAAGGGCGCTGGAACGTTTCCAAGGTGTATTCCACAGACTTGGGCGAGCTGGGCGGCAGTGCTCAGGATTACACAGTCATTGCCTTTGTGAGCAGGGCAGAGGAGCGCTTCAGCAGATTGCTGAATGTGCAGTTTGTGCAGCTGGGAGCAAGCAAGGCTCCGATTGGGAAGTATTGAAGGGCAGCCTACGCCTTCGACTCCGCTCAGTCTCCGGCCGTGGCCTCGGCTTAGTGTGGGTGTGAATCCCAGTCCGGGTATCCAACCCAATTCTGTATCGAACATCCAATCACGTAGCCTGAGCGGATTCGAAGGCTACTGACAATAGCCACGCTCACGTCAAGACATCATCATCTAATCATCTGATCGTCTTAAATATTCAATACTTTCAGAAATAATTGAAAGTTCTGAAAATAATTGTATGTTTGACCCATGGAAATCAACGAAGCAAAAGCGGAATTCATTCAAGCGTGGGGCACCCTGGGAAGTAACTGGGGCATCAACCGCACGATGAGCCAGATCCACGCTTTGTTGATCATCAGCCCTGATCCCATGAGTGCAGAGGAGATCATGCACGAGCTAAAGGCCAGCCGGGGTAATGTAAACATGAACCTGCGCGCCTTGATGGAGTGGGGGTTGGTGAAAAAGCATTTAAAGCAAGGTGAACGTAAGGAGTATTTCGAGGCCGGGAAGGATGTGATGAACATCGCCCGACAGATTGCCAAGGAGCGAAAGCGCAGAGAAATTGATCCCATCATGGATGTGATTCGAAACGTGCAGGATATTGAAGGCGATGGGCCAGAGGAGAAGGAGTTCCGCAACATGCTGGGAGAGATTGGAGACATCACCGAGAAAATTGACAAGGTGATCGAGAAGTTCATCAAGTCTGATTCTAACTGGTTTCTGAAAACACTCATGAAACTCATTCGGTAACAAAAAAATTTGCTTCCAAACTTTCAATTTTTTCTGAAAGTTCTGAAATGTCAAGAAATACAAACACCATGAACCTCAACATCCTCACCTACGCGATTTACACCTTGGTCACCGCCTTTCTCGTGTTCAGAGTAGGGTGGGTGTTCTACGTGAATGGAGCGCATTACCTGTATGACATCTTCATCAGCGACCGGGATACGGCTGACAGTCTGAATCGACTGCTCTTGCTCGGCTACTACCTGCTAAACCTTGGCTATGTGGCCGTGAGTCTCAGCTTCTGGCCGCAGATTGAAGACTATGTACAGCTGATCGAAATGCTCGGTGAGCGAACAGGAATTATCGTACTCGGCCTGGGCGT
The DNA here is from genome assembly GCA_002428995.1 of Flavobacteriales bacterium UBA6057. Lineage (GTDB taxonomy): Bacteria > Bacteroidota > Bacteroidia > Flavobacteriales_G > Salibacteraceae > UBA6057. The sequence goes on from DIYJ01000006.1 coordinate 210,607, forward strand.
GATGCACTTCATGAATATGGCCTGGGTGCGACTCGTCAAACACTACACCATCCGAAATCACTAAAACCAGATACCATGAATGATCCAATGATTGTTACCGAAACCGTAGACAAGACCATGATTGTGGTTGCCTACCTCATCTATTTGCCCGTAGCCATCACACTGACTTACTACGTGGCGCGCACACTCTTCAAGAACGGAAAAGTGTTCATGCTGGACATTTTCAACGGCCGTGAGAACATCGCCTTAGCGACCAACAGGCTCTTTGAAATGGGATTCTACCTGCTCAACCTTGGGTTTGCTTTGCTCATTCTGAAGCTCGATGTCTACGATCCGGAGATGTTCGGAAAGCAGGAAATGATTGAAGCGCTCAGTAAAAAAGTCGGAGGCTTCAGCATCTACCTGGGAATCATGCTCTTCCTGAACCTTTACCTCTTCTTCAGAGGCAAGCGAAAGGCCAAGGAGCGAAACCTCATCGCTACACAAACGATGAAGGGCATGAACCAACCACCGCAAACAGCCTGATAGGAACACATTCAAGCCAGGGCGGCAGTGAAACATTTATGAACTGCCGCCTGTGCTTTCACTCCAAAAACTCAAACCACATGTTACCTGCACGCATTATCACGAGCTGGCTTCAGTCTGTGTTGTCAGGAATGTTGTTCATCGCCCTTGTGAGCATCTTTTACCGCATCAGCACGGAGACTTCAGAATGGCATCAGGTGCTTCCGGACATTTTCACTCCAACGGTACTGATCACCATCGCGGCATTGATCTGCTCGTTGCCCTACATGGTGCTGATGTGCTTGCTCCTGGCGCCAAGCAATGGACAACAGGAAACTCTGAAAACCCGCATCACCTTGGTGCTGGTCGTGCATTACCTTCTGAGTGCTGCCAGCTTTGGAATTATGCATGCGGTCGGTGTAGATCTGTCTCGGTTTCCTGAGGCATTCCTGGTCATCATTTACCCGCAAACAGGCGCCTTCTTCCTGGTCTACAACCTGATCAAGGATTCGCGGAAAGCGAGAAATCAACACGTACCGACAGCTACCAATCACTAAAGTCATGAAATACAAGAAAACCCGTATCGTCATTGCCGGAGGAACAGGCTTCCTGGGTAAAAAGCTTCAACAGCATTTCAACGCTGACGACTATCAGCTCAGCGTGCTTACCCGAAAGAGCACGAAACCAGAAAAGAACGGAATCCAATACATCCAGTGGGATGGACAAAGCCTGGGAGATTGGACTCAGTGTCTGGAAGGTGCGGATGTACTGATCAATCTCAGCGGCAAGTCTGTCAACTGCCGCTATACGGCTCGGAACAAGGCGCTTATCTATAAATCACGATTGGAGAGCACCAGAGCGCTTGGACTTGCGTTGATTCACTGCAAGCAAAAACCCAAACTATGGATCAATGCCGCTTCAGCCACCATTTACCGTCACGCAGAAGATCGCGCCATGACTGAGCGCAGCGGTGTACACGGGCATGGCTTCTCGGTAGATGTTTGTGAGAAATGGGAACGTCTCTTTTTCTCCTTTGATCTGCCCGCTGTGCGGCAGGTTGCCGTGCGTACGGGCATCGTGTTTGGACGGGCGGGCAGTGCGTTGCAGCCCCTGGCAAGATTGGCGGCCACAGGTTTCGGAGGATCTCAAGGCAGCGGAAGCCAAATGATGAGCTGGTTGCACTACACAGACTTCTGTCGCGCCATCGAACACATCATTCAACACAACGAACTGGAAGGTCCCATTAACCTCACCAGCCCATATCCGGTCACCAATCACGAAGTCATGCATCAGTTGCGTAGGTTGGTTGGTTGGCCCTTTGGATTGTCCATGCCTGCCTGGATGGTGCGCCTTGGTGCGGTACTGATTCAAACAGAGGCAGAGTTGATTCTCAAAAGCCGTTGGGTGATTCCTGAGCGACTGCTGCAAAGCGGATTTCGCTTCCAGTACGACCATGTAGGAGATGCGATGGGGCATTTGCTGCGAGGCAAAACACAATTGACATGAGCCTTGGGATATGGAAAAGAACATGGCTGAGAGCTAGCGCTGGAACAGGAGTTTGCCTTGTCCTGTCGTCCTTCATCTATGCGTTTAGCTTTGAAACAGACCAGGGAATGGGCGATCGAGCCTTTCTCGGTCTGGCATTCGGATTCATGGGCTTGTTGATCAGTCCATTTCTCACTTTGCCCGGTGTGCTCGCCAGCCGCGCGGCCAACAGCTTTTCGGTGCTGGCCAGTGTCAGCAAAAAAGAGCAGTTAGGCATTGCATTAGGGGCAGCAGTGCTTTGCAACGGTATCCTGCTCATCGCAGGAAAGGTTCTGACGAACGATGTGCTCTTCACTGTGCCGACCGTTTGGGGCACACTCTTGAGCGCGATCATCGCCACCGCAAACGCGGTGTACTTCGTTTATGTAGACAAACCCTATGACGCTGCTTACGATGACAGAGCGCACCAAAAAGAAAAGACGGAAGCCCAGCAAAACCGCGTGAGCTATGCACAGTTGATCTGGATATGGACTTGGACAATACTTCTGGGGTCTTTCATCCTGTCTTATTTCATGAACTCGGTGGATTCAGAGCTGGAGGCCAGACAGCTCTCCGATCATTTTGCGTTGACCCTCATCGCTAGTTTCATTTCAGGGCTTTGTTCATTGCCCTGGGTTTTCATGTGTTATGCAGTGATCACAAATTCCAATACACACCAGGGAAACACGCGCAAATGGCTGATGATCACGCAACTTGGATTCGCAAGCCTTCCAATAGTGGTGTACTTATTTGATGCCATTGCCTACGGAGATTGGACCAACCCCTCTGGTTTTGTGATTGTTATCATCCCATATGCCTTAGCCGGAACATTGGTCACCATCATGTCTCTGTACTCCTACAAAGGTTCGTGGGTCGAAAACATACTGGAGCGAATGACAGGGTAAACCAGAATTCCAGGTGCATTGACCTCACCGGAGCCATTTACAAGACGAGTGGCTCCCACACTTGCATATTTAGCTCAATCTCTTGGTCAGAAAACCACCCTGATAATGGTCAGACTTGCCATAATATCACAAAGTTTCCTTGGTCATCGAATAGCTTCCTGCATATTTGTGGCGTTATGATTCAAACCACCGAATCGACCGCACTTCTTGACTTTCGAAGTGTGAGATCTTACACAGAAAACCTCTGTCAACCACTGAAAGTGGAAGACTATATTCCGCAGCCTGTGGAATATATCAGCCCCGCCAAGTGGCACCTTGGGCACACCAGTTGGTTTTTTGAAGAGTTCATCCTCAAGCATCACGCAGAAGGCTATCGGGAGTATCACTCAGACTTCAGCTTTCTGTTCAACAGCTATTACAACACCATCGGAACGAGGATCATGCGCACTGACCGTGGCAACATGACCCGACCCTCCGTGGAAGAGGTGTATGCATATCGCGCATACGTTGATCAGTACATGGAAGCTTTGTTGAGCAATACCGAGCTCGCCCAGAAGCTCCATGGCTTATTGGCCATCGGGCTCAATCACGAGCAACAGCACCAGGAATTGCTGATTACTGACCTGAAGTACATTTTAGGACACAATCCTCTGTTTCCCGTTTACAAGCCCGGAGGCTCCAGAATGAGCCAGCACAACGAACACAGCGGCTGGGTGAACATGGCAGAAGGCGTTTATGAAATCGGACACCGGGACGAAGGCTTTTGCTACGACAACGAGCTCATGCCTCATAAGACCTACTTGCACGACTACGCCATCTCCAAAGCTTTGGTGACCAATGGAGAATACCTCGAATTCATCAATGATGGTGGTTACGAGCGCTTCGAGCTTTGGCTGGACGAAGGCTGGAGTTGGGTAAACAGTCAGAAAGAAGCCAAGCCGCTTCATTGGCACAAGGTGGACGATGCATGGCATTACTTCACCCTGGAAGGTTTGAAGCCCGTTGATCCCAATGCCATTCTCTGTCACATCAACCTGTATGAGGCTGCCGCCTTTGCAGAGTGGAAGGGCATGCGCCTGCCTACCGAGTTTGAGTGGGAAGCCGCTTCAGAGCATTTCAGCTGGGGAACGCGATGGGAATGGACCAACAGCGCCTACCTGCCGTATCCCGGATTTAAAAAGCCCCCCGGAGCTGTTGGTGAATACAACGGCAAATTCATGATTAATCAAATGGTGTTGAGAGGGGCTTCCGCTGCGACCTCGCCCGGCCATAGTCGAAAGACGTACCGGAACTTCTTCCATCCACACCTGCAATGGCAATACTCTGGCATCAGACTAGCACATGACCGATAAATTTCTCCAGGAGTTTGCGCGCGAAGTTGACGAAGGACTGAGCGACACTCCTAAAAGACTCTCTTCCAAGTATTTCTATGATGAAAAGGGCGATCAGCTCTTTGTGAAAATCATGGGAATGCCTGAATACTACCTTACACGGAGCGAGTTCCAGATCTTCAGCGAGCAAACCGATGATTTGATCAAGGCCTTCGGAGTAAAGCCCGGAGAAAACTTCGACCTCTACGAGCTTGGAGCAGGTGATGGCACCAAAACCATTGAACTGCTGAAAGGACTGAAGGGTTACCAGTTCACCTACAAACCCATTGACATTTCAGAGCACGCCATTGCCACACTGCAAAAGCGCATCAGCAAGGAACTACCAGATGTTGCGGTAGAAGGGAAGCAAGGCGAATACTTCCAGGTATTGTCTTCGCTCGCTTCTGAAACGCCCAAGGTGATCCTGTTCATGGGCTCCAACATCGGTAACATGCTGGATGATGTAGCCAACAGCTTCTTGAGGCAGCTTTCGGCCAGCATGAACACAGGCGACAAGCTGTTGATCGGGGTGGATTTGAAGAAACCTGCATCGGTCATTCTTCCCGCTTACAACGATGCTCAGGGCTACACCCGCGAGTTCAACCTCAACCTTTTAGATCGAATCAACCGGGAGTTGGGAGGCGACTTTGATCGCTCCAAATTCGAGCACGCCCCAAGGTATGATGAGGAAACCGGATTAGCTGAAAGCTATGTAGAAAGCACTGAAGGTCAAAGTGTAAAGATCAAGACTTTAGATCGTGAGTTTAAGTTTGAGAAGGGAGAAAAGATCTTTGTCGAGATCTCCAGAAAATACGATGATGCCACCATTGAGGCCATCGCTAAGAACACGGAATTTGAGATCGTAGAACGCTTCTATGATCGCGACAAGCTCTTCAGCGACATCGTGTTCGAAAAGGCAGGTTGAAGCCCGTTTGCGTAAGGCTGCAAACAAGCAGGCGTCACAACTGTCTATTTTGTCATTCAACAATCGAAACAAACAGATATGAAAGCCATTTGGAATGGACAGGTGCTCGCAGAAAGCGATGACACCATCGTGATCGAAGGAAACCACTATTTCCCACCCAGCTCGATCAACAAAGACCTCTTCAAGGATTCTTCCACGCACACAGTTTGCCCCTGGAAGGGAACCGCCAGTTACTACACCCTGGACGTGGATGGAAAGCAGAACGCTGATGCAGCCTGGTATTACCCACAAGCCAAGGAAATGGCCAAGAACATCGAGGGATACGTTGCATTCTGGAAAGGAGTAGAGGTAAAGGACTAGTCGCAAGCTATCAGCTGTCAGCTATTGGAAGGATTTGCCACCGGTAGCTGACAGCTCGTAGCTGATAGCCATTAAGCATGGATACTCAACCACTACATCAGGCGGCACAATACTTGGCGGCCGCTGGCAAGAGCTTTCTTCCAGAAGCCAGTGACGATAGCCACACGAACCTCTGCTGGGACCATGAGACGCAAAGTATGCTCACGTGGGGCTTGAATGCAGAAGGGCATAAGCTTGCCCTGAACTTCGAGAGCTATTCACTGGACTTTGTTCATCCCCATCAAGGGCTGATTGCAAGCTTTGCTCTGGAAGGTGCGCGTCATCTGGACATTATCAATTGGATTGGCAAGGAACGGCAGTTTCTGGGCATTGAAAAACCGTATTCACCGGAGCTGCATTACGAGCTTCCTTACGGAACCATTCCGGATGATTTCCGCTTCCCCTCGGTAAACCAGGAAACGCTGAATAAGCTGGCTGCCCTGCGCTCAAACGTGGATGCTGCCGTGAAGTACAGCACGACCTTTTTTCATCACTTCTCGTTCATCCGTATCTGGCCACATCATTTTGACACAGGTGCGTTGGGCTACGTGGACAGCGCTGCTCATATCAACAGCATCATTGACACGGTGGGGCTAGGAATGGCCATTCCCGATTCCATGATCAATGGGCATTATTACTACGCAAGTGGCTGGAACGGAAGCACACAGCCAGACTTGAAGAATGCCAGGGATCTACAACACGGACGCTGGATCAACGGAGACTGGAAAGGTGCGGTATTGGAAGCTGAGGGCACAACAGAGGAGGAGGCGAAAGCCTTTTTCAAAGATGCCATCGATGCTTTTAATACATTGTATGCGTGAGTGCACAAACCAGGGGCGTCTTTCCCATTCTTCTCGTCAACTTTATTGGTACGCTTGGCTACAGTGTGGTACTGCCTTTCCTGGTTGTATTGGTGCTCAGCTTTGGCGGCAATGAATTGATTTACGGCATCCTCGGAGCCACTTATTCCTTCTTCCAGCTCATAGGAGCGCCCATTTTGGGTAGTTGGTCTGACCGCATTGGCCGCAGGAGGGTATTGCTTGTCAGTCAGATCGGAACTTGCATTGCCTGGATTCTCTTCATCGTAGCATTGTACTTGCCCGGAGATGCGCTCCTTCAGCTGAACTATGGATGGACCGGGCCATTCCTGCTTACGCTGCCTTTGCTCATGCTGTTTGCCGCCAGGGCACTGGATGGCATCACCGGAGGAAATGTTTCCGTGGCCAACGCCTACCTCGCTGACATCACCACCGATGAAAACCGGAAGCAGGATTTCGGAAAAATGTCCGCTTCTTCCAATCTGGGATTCATTGTCGGCCCCGTGCTGGCAGGGCTTCTGGGTTCCACCGTTCTGGGAAACCTGCTCCCGATCATTGCAGCCCTTGTCATTTCGCTTGTTGCCATTCTTGTGATCTACTTCGGTCTCAAGGAAACGAGGAACAAGGATGTTGAGCGCTGCCTTTCCGAGGATCAAAACCACAAGGTGCTCTCCCAGGAACACAAGGAATGCTACCAAATGAAGCACGAGAAGGACAAATCATGGAGCGAGCTTCTTCAGATCCCTTCTTTTCCCTTGATGCTGGTGTTTTACTTCCTCATTTTCCTTGGTTTCAACTTCTTCTACGTAGCCTTTCCTGTTCACGCACTCGCTAAACTCGAATGGGACGTATTTGAATTGGGCATATTCTTCTCCATTTCCGGAGGCCTGATGGTGCTGTTTCAAGGCCCCGTTTTGAGCTACCTGTCCAAGCGTGTTTCCGATCGGGTGTTGTTCAACGTTGGCGGAGTGATACTTGCCATTGGTTTCCTGGCTTTTCTTTCTGAGAACATTGTGTTTCTGGGTGTGGGCCTTTTGCTGTTTGCCGCAGGCAATGGGCTGATGTGGCCATCTTACCTCGCCATTCTCTCCACCATTGGCGATAAAAAGGAGCAGGGAGGCATTCAAGGACTCGCCAGCAGCGTTGGAAGCAGCGCAAGCATTATTGGTCTGCTGGTTGGTGGAGTTTTCTACAGCCTGTTTGGAGCCATGATCTTCTTGCTTCCGGCTGTCATCATCGGGATTGTAGTGATCATCTCTTTGTTCCAGAAGGGCCAGACTCAGACGGCTTAGGACCGGGAAGAGAATTCCATAACTTCAAAAGCAAATCCAAACGATGACCATCACCAGCATTGACGAATTCCTCAGCTATTATGACAAGGTGAAGGGACGAACGCTCCGCATTGTAGAGTGCATTCCTGAACAACACATAGAATGGACATTCAAAGCTGGAAAGTTCACGCTGGGGGATATCGTTCGTCATCTGGCATTGCTTGAGCAGCAGATGTTTGCTGAAAACGTCCAGCAGCGAAAGAGCCGCTATCAAAGCTATGGGGAAGAGCATGCAAGTGGCAAAGAAGCCGTCATCGAACTTTACAAGGCTTCCTACGAACATTGCCGAAAAGTGTATGCCGCGCTGTCCAACGATCAGCTGATGCAAAAGGCAGAAACGCCTGCAGGTGTTCCCATCACCACCTGGAAATGGTTGCGCGCCATGCTTGAGCACGAAATTCACCACCGCGCTCAGATCTATACTTACCTCGCCATGTTGAACGTGACAACACCGCCCCTTTATGGGCTCACAGCCGAGCAGGTGGCAGACCGAAGTGCTTCCCCCAGTCAACATAAAGGTCATTGATGACTTCACATGCGGAATCCATTCTAGCTTTGGAGCGTGGATGTAGATAAATCAGAGATTCGAGGTATTTGCGAAGCCTTGGTTCAGCAGCGCATGGAGCCCGTGCAGCAAGCGATGGAAGAGGCGCAGTCTTCGGCTAACTCAGAAACCAAAAGCACAGCAGGGGACAAGCATGAAACTTCCCGCGCTATGGCTCAGGGCGAACGGGACCGCCTCGCGCAACAGCTGCACAACCTTCAAATGCTGCACGCGGCTTTGATGAAGATACCATTGAACAGTGGCAAAGATACTGTGGAAATAGGAAGCTATGTTAAAACCTCTCAGGGTGACTTTTATGTCTCTGTTGGTTTGGGAGAGGTGAAACAAGGCGGAATGAAATTCTATGCGATTGGCGCTCATTCACCGGTCGGTCAGCAGATCATGAATAAACGGCAGGGAGATCGTTTTGCTTTCGGACCACGAGAGGCTGAAATCGAGAAGATCTACTAGTCCCGGCACTGCTTTAGAGTCTTTCAAGCTCTTTTCTCAAAAAAAAAGAGATCTACACAACCTCCTGCAAGTCAATCACTTAAAGCTTGTTCAGTAAGTGTTTTGAACCTCTCAGAGAAAAAAAAGCTGAGACTGAGATAGGGGTATTGGGGTTCTGTGATGTCATACCAGCAACACGGAAAACCAAAACGATGAAAACGAACTTATTGACTGCCTTCTTCCTCTTGTTGATCACTGCGGTGTCAGCACAGGAATTGACCCAAAGTATCAAGGGAACTGTAATAGACGAAGATTCACAAATGCCCATCATCGGAGCTACGATTGTGGTGTTGGACTCTGATCCCATCCTTGGAGCGTCTACCGATCTGGATGGAAATTTTCGAATTGAGAATGTACCCGTAGGCCGCGTTACACTGCAACTCACCTACATTGGTTACGAGCCTCGAACGATTGCCAACGTAGATGTGACTTCAGGCAAGGAAGTATACATGGACCTGACCATTGTGGAGGACGTGAAGATGCTGGAAACCTTCGAAGTGAACGCCTATTCGGACAAGACCGAGAGCATCAACGAAATGTCGCTGATGAGTTCCAAGATGGTGACGGTAGAAGAAACCAAGCGCTATGCTGGCAGCTTGAACGATCCTGCAAGAATGGTTTCATCCTTTGCGGGAGTCAGCAGCAATGCTGAGGGCAACAACGATATCATCGTTCGTGGAAACTCGCCTAAAGGCATCCTGTGGAGACTGGAAGGTGTGGAAATCCCCAACCCTAACCACTTTGCAGATGAAGGCGCCACCGGAGGTCCTATTAACGCACTGAACAGCTCCATGCTGGCCAATTCGGATTTCTCTACCGGAGCTTTTGCACCTGAATATGGGAACGCGATGTCTGGAGTATTCGACATGAAGCTGCGAAAGGGAAACAGTGATGATCGTGAATACTCCATCGGAGTAGGAGTGATCGGTACAGAAGCTACAGTAGAAGGTCCTTTCAAAAAAGGTGGACGCGCTTCCTACCTCGCGAACTATCGTTATTCTACACTTGGCCTGCTGGACAAGGCTGGGGTAGTGGACTTCGGAGGAATTCCACGCTACCAGGATGGTTCGTTCAACCTCTTCCTGCCCACCAAGAAAATGGGAACCTTCACCGTGTTTGGTCTGGGAGGAATCAGCAGCATTTCTGACGAAGACTTCTACGAAGAAGCAGGTGACACGACTTACTTCAAAGACAAGTACACCGCTCACGTAGGCGTGATGGGAGTGACAAACACCTACATGCTTTCAGACAATTCTTACCTGAAAACGGTAGCCTCTGTTTCTTCCAACGGCTCGGGATATCGAAATGATGAAGGCATTCAGGAGGACCAGCTCAGACTGGTGGATGAGGCAAGTCTTACCAAGATGGCTTATCGACTGTCCAGCACCTACAACCAGAAGCTCTCCGCCCGAACAAGACTACAGGTAGGAGGAATCTACACGCAGCTGGGCTACGATTTCTACTTCGAATACCTGGACGATGACAACGTGGTAAACCGCCCATTAGACGAAAGCGGCTCTGCTTCTATGGCGCAGGGTTTCATCAGTGTGAAGCATCGATTCACCGAAGACTTGAAACTCGTGGGAGGACTTCACTACCTGCAGTTCATGTACAACAACACGAACTCGATTGAACCAAGACTGGCCTTTGAATGGACACCTACTGATCGCCACACCTTCACAGCCGGATACGGCAAGCACAGCAAGACAGAATCGCTGCTGAACTACACGGCTAAGACTCCAGGTGCTGTAGGAGAAGTGTTGACACCAAACACAGAACTGGAACTTCCAAAAGCGCATCACTTTGTAGTAGGTTACGGAATCCAGGTATCGAAGAATGTGCACATCAAGGCAGAGACTTACTACCAGCATCTGTATGACATTCCGCTGGAAGACTCTCTGAACAGCACCTATTCATTGATCAACTCCTCTGAGTGGTTCACCACCGTTGGACTCAATAACGGAGGTTATGGAAGAAACTATGGATTGGAACTGACCGTGGAGCGATTCTTTGCCAACAACTACTATTATCTGGCGACAGCTTCCATCTATCAATCTGAATACAAGGCGTCTGACGATGTGTGGAGAAACACACGCTACAACGGTAACTACAACATGAACTTCCTCTTTGGAAAAGAATTCCAGTTGAAAAAGAACCGAGCCATCACCACCAACATCAAAGCGTCACTGCTTGGAGCGAATCGCTACACACCGATCGACATGGCCGCTTCCCGACTGGAAGGAGAAACGGTCCGCGATGACAGCCGTCCGTTCGAAGCCAAGGGAGACGATGTGTTCTTCGTTAACATCTCCGGAGGTTACAAGGTGAACCGACCAAAGGCCACCCACGAAATCAAGTTTGAAGTATTGAATGCGACCAACAATCAAGCGGTGCTCTCAAGGTCTTACGATCCGGTAGAAGACAAAATCGTAGACGGCTCAACACAGCTTCCACTCATTCCAAACATCATCTACACCGTGAATTTCTAAGCCATAGGTTAGGCAAGGTAGGGTTAAGCCTCCTCTCAGAAAGCAAGTGTTTTCAGGGAGGGGGCTTTTTGTTGTTAGCCCTTTGAGTCTTTGTTCGTGAACTGATCCACACGCTTGCCTTTGAACAGCTTGTAGACATTGTAGCGACACTCGAGCGAACCGTTGTAGAGCTTGATGCGCTTTTCCGGTTTCAGGCCGATGCACTTCATCGCAGAGAAATTGCTGCTGATGATCCATGCCGTGTGGCCAGGAAAGTGATGCTTGAGTCTTGTGCCCACTTCACCGTAGAGTTCCTTCACTTCATCCATTTCCTCCAATCGCTCACCGTAAGGCGGATTCATGATGATCGTACCTTCTTCGGCTACGGGTTCAGAGTCCGCGAAGTCAGCTTGTTCAAAGCGGATGGCATCAGCCACCCCAGCGCGCCTGGCGTTGCGTCTTGCAATTCCCAGCGATTGCTTGTTGATGTCTCGGGCCACAATTGTGTTCGATGAGCTACGGACCGCTTTTCCAGCTTCCATTCTCAGGGCTTCAAAAAGCTCCGCATCGTAGTCGGCCCACTTTTGAAAGGCGAAGTTGCGGTGTAGACCCGGAGGAATGTTCCGATCAATCATAGCCGCTTCAATGGCCACGGTGCCAGACCCGGTCATCGGATCGAGCAGGGGAGTGCCGTTCGGCCACTCGGCCAGCATGATCATACCCGCTGCCAGCGCTTCGCTGATCGGAGCCTCGTTGCTTTCTGTTCTGTAGCCACGCTTGTGTAACGCTTCTCCAGAGCTGTCCAGCGAAAGGCTTACATCAGTATCCGAAATGTGAAGGTTGATGTATACATCAGGATCGTAAGTGTCCACGGAGGGACGTCTCCCAGTTGAGTTTCTAAACCAGTCCACAATGGCATCCTTCAGCTTCTGCGCTGCATACAAGGAGTGCGTAAAGCGCTCTCCGTTGGTGGTGCTGTTGATGGCGAAGGTTTGATCCACGCTCAGGTACTTGCTCCAATCCACCTTCATCGACTGTGTATACAGGTGGCGGTCGTTATGCGCCCGATAAGAAGCGATAGGAAGCAGGACGCGCAAGGCTGTCCTGCTGTGGATGTTCGCCTTGTAGAGCACTTGAAGATCTCCCTCAAATTGAACCGCGCGGTTGAGAAGCTCGATGTTCTTAGCCCCGAGATCTGTCAATTCCTTCGCAAGCACCGGCTCCAGGCCGAACAGTGTTTTGGCAATCAGTTTCAAGCTGCAATGTTAGCACAGGTTTTTGAGGCGGCAGGGATTTGTGCTATTTACAGCAACACAATAAAAAACGATCCGCCAGTTGAGCGTGGCGGATCGTTTTGAATGGATTTTGTTACTCCTTAATAAAGTTCAGCGCTTTTGCTGATTCTTTGTCTTTCAACTGAACGATGTAACTACCCGGTGCCAGATCTGAGATATCCAAAGACTGGTTTTGCCCTTTGAGCAAATGGTCTTTTCTAATCACCACCTGGCCTGAAAGGCTGAGTATTTCAAGCGAGTAGGACGGATCTAGATTTTCTTCACTGTTGTCAAATCTGATGGTCAAACGCTCACTGGCCGGATTAGGAAATACGCTTACCCCAGAGCTTTCCACTCCTTTTTGTTCTTGTCGTTTTTGTGACCCACCCATTACCGGTGGAGTAGCAGGCATTCCCACATAGTTCAAAACGCTGCTTCCCATCGATCCATCTGCATACATCATGGATAGTTCATAGGTGAATCTCAGATCTTCCGTTGGAAAGTTCTGACCGTTCGCCTGAAACCTGAGGCCGAGCATTTCATCAGCTCCAGAGGTTACCTCGATGTTAGAGATGCATCCGTGCGTTGAACCGGTAAACTCAAAAACGGTCGGACTTTGGGCAACAAACCCACCAGCATTACTACCACCCTGAACCCATTGATTGTAGACTCCCGTGGTGGTAGCTAGCTCCACGACACCGTAATCGCTGAAGGTTTCATTTGTCGAAGGATCAACAATAAGGTCAAGACACACTGTAACCGTTTGAGGCGTTTCCGTGGTATTGTCTAGTCTAACGGTTGTGTATCCATAGTCCCAGACTCCGCTTCCCTGATCCACGATATAGTTGGGGTCATCATACAGCATAGAGTTTCTGGTAACAACATTGTTGTTGTTTCTGACATAGGGCGTGATTTTGTCAGAGGTGCCTGTTGGTTCCCAGATAATTGGGTCGTCTGTGCTTGTCGGTTCGTTGATTCGCGCCAGCAAGCAGATGATAGGCCGCTGCTGTTGCTGGCTCATCTGACCATTTTGGGCGTTATAGTGAATCGGATTGGGAGGATACCATTCTACAGCTTGAGCATACGTCATGGTCCAGGTTTGCCCGGGCTGAATCGAAGGAAGTTGAAAGGGAAGAGAACTGGAGTTGTAGGGATTACTCGGGGTCGGATTCAAAATTGTAATCTCAGAACCTCCGATGGCAAGAATAGGGTTGTTTTGCGTGCTCTGAGCGCTTGAGAAAGTATTGGTGAAACTATACACCCAATGCTGATCCCATAATTCTCCCATCCTTGCTCGCGTCCAAAAGAGTCTGAGGTCTACACCTGCGGGGCTGGCAACACATCCAACATTTTTCACCCTTGTTTGCAGTTTATTAGGATTTCCTCCGTTGTAGGCAGGGTTTTCATGTGGATCACCGATCAAGGCGGGAGAGGAAATCCGATTCCAAAGGTCTGGACTTTCATAGATATCCATGCTTGAGTTACTCCAGGGTTCAAATCCATTGTCAAGCGAGAGGTTATCGCGCATTTGCAGATCATAGTCACCTTCCTTGAACTGAAGGTCAGCATAGGAAGGCTTCCATTCGCCAAACTCAGCATAGGTAAGCTCTACACGGTAAGACTTTCCCGTGACCATCTGGATTCCGTTCTGGGGATTCCCCGGATCGTGATAATCGCGAATATCAAGTCCACCACTGTTTAGCTGTGAGACCTCAGAGCCATTCAAATACCTACCATAGCTATTCCCTGTAGTAGTTTGGGTGAACGGATTGATCTCATAGATGGTCAGATGCATTTCGTCACCACGGCAATCGCTCACATTACTCAACAAAACCTGTCCCTGGTTACAATCTTCAAGGGCAACAAAAGGTGCTTCGATTTGGCCGTTGATACTGATTTCAGGATAAGCACCGTGGTCTATCACCAATGGAACACTACCTGTTAAACCCCATTCTACTCCTGATGGAGTAAAAACAGCCCTGAGAGAATAATTCCCCGCTTCCGGATAACTGATGGTCTTTTTATGGTAGGAACTATTGTGATCTGGAATGTGATAGAATTTGAGGTCCGTTCCATCCGTTTTCACATTAAAGTTATACGGTGCCGACAGGTTGGTCAAATGCCCTATGTAAGTGGGGTTTGGCAGCGGGGTGCCATATTCATCGTGTTTTACCCAATAGATGTTGACATCTCCTAGGCCACGATGATCTCCTGTAAATTTGTATACATTGTCATATTCACCAGGAAATCCGCCTGTTTCAGCGCAAAAGGGAAGAGTGGTAGAAGGCTCCCAATAGGCTTGCTGCGCTGTCAGTGCGAAGGAGGCCAGCATAAGTTGAGCCGACAAAGCCAGTTTGATTAATGCTTTACGTTTTGTGTTCATGGGTTATGAGTTTGGTAAGTGCCTACTCTGTTGAGGCTTTTCAGCGACCGCCTTCCCATGAAAGTGATGAGCTCTCGTTTCTCAGGGCGTCCTTCATTTGAGGATGATGGAATTGAGCTTGAGAATGATGGCATCTGATTTGATTTCGGATATCTGCCAACGTCCTCGTAAACTTGCCCCTGTGAATCATTGTCCAATCAACAGAAAAAGCTTGCAAATTCTTAGTAATCAAGTGTTACTGCGCTACAAGTTATTCATGCTGTTCATTTCGCTTTTTGCATCTGGTGTATCAGCACAGCAAAACCTTTTATTACACTACGCCACCAAAGGCCAGGAACACCATTCCGGTACAGCAGATCTTGAGGTTACCAAGTGCGAGGTGAGCGTCAATAAGAATCAACTGCACTTCGAAGTCGAAGTGAAAGACGACCAGCTTCAGCTCAACTCAGGCAGGATCAATTCAGATCATGTGGAGTTCTGGTTTACCATCAACACCGAAAATAAGCAGCTCTATTCGCTGGAAAACAGGGGTTACATCAATAACAGCGAAGATGAAGTAGATGATGAAGCCTGGATGTACTTTGGGACGCCCTACAGTTTTGAACCGCGTGACCCAAATGAAGACTTTGAAGAACAGTTCAAGCAAAGCTTCGCGGGTAAGACACATTATTTGAACATCCCGGAGGAGGTCATTGATAACGCGGAGGTGAAAATGCACAGAGATTTTTCAGGGCTGGTGCACTGGGGTGTTTTCAGCGACACGAGCATTCTGTTTGATAGTCACCTGTATAAGCAGAGCGAACTTCCACGGCAACTACCTCCGCTCACTTCGAACTTTACGGAAACATCGGAAGGGTGGAAGCTCAGTATCAATTTCAGAATAGAGCATCTCGTCTTTCTGCGAAAGATCAAAACCAGCGACCTGCGCCTCAACGTGGTGGTGTTTGATCAGGATGAGGATGGACTAGCTATTCATTCGCTTACGGAAGCGTATGCCTGGGGAGATGTCACTGGCTTTCCTTCTGTGAAACTCGATCAGCCACTCACCATTCCGCTGGATGCAGCCTACCAAGATTATGAGCAAAGTCCATTTTTCAATGAGACCAATAGCTATGTGTTTTATGACGGGCAGTGGAAACCTCATATCGAGGCTTACGACACCGACTATTGGTGGGATGACCTGTATGATATTGACTGGATGCCCATAACACTATCGCGCCAGAAAGTCAGGATCGGCCCGCATGCTGCGTTTATCTACGATCGCGGAGGTGATGTTCAGCTGCTCCATTTTCCAAAACAGAACAGGTGGATAGAAACGGAACTCATCTACGAGGAACTCAAGGACAGTTTTGACATTATCACCTTCAATGATGGGGGTGTCGGCTTTTTCAATCGCACAAGCTATATGCAAAGCCCCTGGGGTACAGGGCCGTGTGGCGCGTGTATGCACTTTGTGACGGAGCTGATCAGGATTACAGAAAACGGGGTGGAGGCGATTCTTTCCATGGACTACAACAGCGGAAACATGGTCTGCCGTTGGTCTTTTGAGATGGAAATTGAAGAGTATTGGATCCCCGATTTTGAGTTTGCTTCAGAGGATTATGAGGAAGAGGTCTCTCCGATCGACACTGAATTCATTGAATGGGATGCAGAGCGAAATCAATTGCTCATTCCCTGCAGCAACGAGCATTACGAACAGGATTCTGAAGAAAAGACAATCGTACGCATAGGCTGGGATGAGGAATGGAATCCCATTCTCGTTGATCCTTAGGATGCTCGGTTTACTAACCGGGAAACGCCTGTTGCTAGATCACCGTGAGTTTTTAGTTCGGCCAGGATTACTTTAGGCACACTATCTGGCATTTATAATCAGCTTTTTGGGGCCAGATAACCTTGTAACTACACTGAGGATGCTCTGCTAACCACAGGGCATCCTTTTAAAAGCCAATGAGGTATTCAGTTGAAACAAATCGAGTTCCGATCCAACCAGGAATCAGAAATGGAGTTGACGATCTATTCGATTGATGGAGTCACGCACAAAACAGAGCGAAGAACCACCGATTCCTTTTTGATGAACTGGGATTTGACCAATGATCAAGGCAGAAGTGTCCCCAGCGGCATTTACATTGCCGTGCTCCGAACAGGCGAAACAAGCTTCACCAAGAAATTCACAGTAGTTCGATAGGTCTGTAATCAACGCGGCCCAAAAAGGAAGCCCTGCAAACACTGAAGGGCTTCTTTTGTTTTTATTCTACTCAGAGGCAAACCTAAGCTGCCGATTCCTCAATCATTGATCTCACCCATTCGTTGGGAACCATGTCTATGGAAATGCTGATCCTGTCTGTAGCGCTTTCATTCACCACTTTGTGCGGATCGGTAAGTCGCATGTACCAGCACTCTCCCGGCTTCATAGCCACAGGCTCGTTGTTGAGGTAAAACACAACACCCTCGTCTGTAACAACGGGAACTGTGAGGCGAATCACTGACTTTTCAATTTGCAGACCTAGTGTTGGATCTGTGTGCTCTTTTACAATCGAGTCAGGCCCAAGCCTTAGGATTCGAACGAGCGTAACGCGTGTATGCTCCTGAAACTGTTCCACCATGCTCTTTAGGTACGGAGAGTTGTCCAGTTCAGAAGCATTTAGCCAATCCGTCCATGAACCATCTGCGTAGTCATCAGCGGGAGGAGGGAAGGGGCGTGATGGGTCGATCTGATGGGCCGGTGCCCTCAATGGCATGGCATCGTAGTAGATGTATTCCTTCAAATTGAGCGCTTCAATCTCAGCCTTGATCTTGTCAACGTCAAATGTGATGGGAAGCTTAATGCGATCCAGGTCCTGGGCCGTTTGGTTCTGTGATTCGGTCATGGGAGTTAACTTGAGTCTATTGGGTTATGACGGTTTGTCTATCGGCCACATAACTGATGTGCAACTGATCAGACGCAGTGAATGTAGGTCAAAAAGCAAAAAACGACCAAGCCATCACATGAAAACTTTTAGCCTTCAACAGCTTCTTTGAAACATTCGCCAAAGTCCCAAAAAGTGAAGGCCAACACACCACTCACATTCCCATTGCTCAGTTCATCGGATCCTGAGGTAACTCCTGAGTAGCACATCGGCCTTCTACCTTCATTTACGTCCTGCGTTAGTTCGCCAGGATCATCTTTTTGGTGTCAATTTTCTCACCGTCAATGATGAGGCTGTACAAGTATTGTCCGCCCTTCTGAAGCTTATCTCCGGAAATTCGAATTTGAGCCTGCCCTCTTTGCAACAGCGTTTCACGATGAATTTCCTTCCCAGCCAGCGTGTGAATCACCAGCTCCGCATGGCTTGAGTGATCAGGAATATAGGCTCCGATAATTGTCTCATTTTCAAACGGGTTAGGAGCATTTTGAGAAAGTGATGCTTCATTTTTATCACCTTCATCTTCAGGTGTAATATCAATACTCGAATCGGAGCCTGAAGCATCCTTCAGCAGATTCTTCAGCGCCTCCAGTTCCTGCTCCATCGCAGTCAGGCGATCTTCAAGTTCTGCATTCTCGGTTGACTTATCGTTGAGTTCCTTAATGGCTTCCACCAACACGGGTAAAACACCATCGTAGTTCACAGCGTAGTAGCCGTCTTCATCTTCCCAAACCAATTCCGGAAGCACTTCCTTCACCTCCTGCGCGATGAAGCCATAAGTAAGCCCTTCGCGGAAGTTGTTGCGATGGCCATTCTCATTGTTGTATTCATAGGTCGTTCCTCGCAGAGCCATGACCTTATCCAGCCCTGATTCAATCGTCTCTATGTTGTTCTTGTAGCGTTTATCCGAGGTAATGGCCATGCCATTGATGAAACCTGTGCCTACTACGTCAAGTGTAGCACTTGGAGCCGTAGTACCTACACCAACACGTCCTACAGTTCCCACGCCAGAAGCGCCACCTACAAAGAAGGTTGGGATGTCGCTGTTGAAACCTACAGCCAATGAATTCGACTGGCTGTTTGTCATGCGAGAAGAAGTAGAGACGCCAACACCGATGGCCATGCTTTGTGTATTGGTGGCCCGCACATTGGTGCCCATAGCCAACGAAAAGAGCCCTGTTGCCTGCGAGCCGTTTCCGATAGACTGACTGTTAGAGCCGCTGGCAACCGCCAAATCTCCTAATGCGATACAAGCCGTACTGCTCGCTTCACATTGTGCTCCTGCGGCAAAGGCAAAATCAGCGGCATCACACTCCCAACCAAAGGTGGAAGAGTAATCGCCATAGGCACGACCGCCTTCTCCAAAACCTACGGAATACAGGCCAATGTTGGCTGCATCCCAATCCGCATTGGTGACAATGCCAGCCCGGAATGAACTCTTATCTGGCACCCACATCATGCGCGTTCCCGCTCCGGAGGCAGGTGTAGAACCAGAAGTTCCATCGGCCAGGAATGCACCACCACTCACATGAAGTTTGGCGTTCGGGCTTGCTGTTCCTATTCCAACATCTCCTGTGGTTCCTGAACCGCTGCTGGGACCCACAAAAACGGTAGGAACATCGCTGAGGTAGCCAATCATCAGCGAGTTTGCAGTGTTATTGATCAGGCGGTTCGCATTATCAATGCCCTTGCCAATGGCCATGCTGGCCGATGCACTGGAAGTTAGGAAACTCCCTAACGCTACCGCTTCGCTAAAACTTGAAGTAACCACGTTTCCAATTGCGGTAGAAGCACCTCCGCTGGCTACCGAACCTTGCCCCATAGCAGTGGAGTAATCTCCGCTTGCATTGGTGAGTGCTCCCGAGCAAAAAGATGCAGTACCTGTTGAGAGTGTGAACCAACCTGTGGCCGTTGAGTAATCACCGCTGGCCTGTGTTTGCTGGCCCATGGCGGTGGATGACACTCCGGTTGATTTGTTCAAAAAGCCCGTTACTGCGGAATACTGTCCGCTGGCCAGGGTTCCAGCTCCGGAAGCCCAGGCGCCTTCACCGGTGGCATTCGAAAACCAGCCCGTGCTCACTGCGTAGTTTCCCGATGCGGTGGCTGTTTCTCCAAGAGCAACGGTAGATATTCCTGTTGCGGTGGCATCGATACCCATCGCGATGGAGCCCGTTCCAATGTTGGCATTGTCCCACTGTGTTCCTGTAACCCGGCCAGCCCTGAAGGCCGTTCGATCCGGCACCCACATCAGGCGTGTGCCAGCTCCAGCAACAGGGGTAGCTCCAACGGCTCCATTGCAAAGCATAGCGCCATTGTTCACTTCCAAGAGCGCCACAGGATTGTTGGTTCCGACCCCAACATTGGTGCCCGACAGCGAGGCTCCAACCAGGCTTCCCGGGGTGTAAAGGTTCTGAGCTTCAAGGGTGGAAAAGGACATGCCCGCCCAGCTCAGGAAGACGGTGATCATTCCGATCTGTAAAGTTCTCATGGTTATTGATTTTTGGTTTGGACTGAAGTTATACTTAGCCCACACCGTTAGCGCGATGAACGATTGAGCGCCTGTAAAGAATGATTAAGCGCTGGGCTTGAGCGATTGAACGCTGAAGAACTCACCTGATTCCTCTTCGCTTCTTGCCAGAAGTGACCGGAAGCATACTTTCACGCAAAGTCCAAATTCATGAAAGGCATAGCAGTTTATTGCGGTTCCAGCTCTGGAAACGATGGTGTATTCGAAAAAGAAGCGCGTACGCTCGGAGCAAGGCTGGCACAAGGAAACATCCAGCTGATCTACGGGGGCGCGAAAGTGGGATTGATGGGAAGCATGGCGGATGAGGTATTAAAGGCCGGAGGAACAGCCATCGGAGTGATCCCCAGGTTTCTCTCCTCAAAGGAAGTCGCTCATGACCGTCTTTCAGAACTTATTCTCGTGGACACCATGCATGAGCGAAAAGCAGAAATGTACCGGCTTGCAGGCGCCTTTGTGGCCCTGCCCGGAGGTTTTGGAACCATGGAGGAACTCTTCGAAATGCTCACATGGGGGCAACTAGGCTTACATCAAAAACCCATTGGCATTCTCAATACCAAGGGATACTACAACGCATTGATCGCGCAAATCGAAACCATGGTGCAGAATGGTTTTCTCAGCACAGCAAATCAGAAGCTGGTGATGGTAAGCGAACATGTAGAAGAGTTGATGGATATGCTATCCCGTCATCAGCCTTCGCAGGGAACCCAATGGATCAAAGACGTGGATCAAACCTAAATCACAGCAAATACCAACAGAGGATAGAAATCCCGTTTCGTTAGTTTCGCCCATTCATGGATCAGGACGGCACACGCATCAACAAATACCTGAGCGAACTTGGCATATGCTCCAGGCGAGACGCAGATCGCTGGATCGACATGGGACGCGTGACCATCAACGGAAAGCGGCCTACTGCGGGCACTCGAGTAACCAGGCGTGACCAAGTGAGGGTAGATGGCAGAGTGGTTTCCCAGCCCAGGGAACCAGACATTTACCTGGCCCTGAACAAACCACCGGGAATTGTTTGCACCACAGATACTTCGGAGCCAGACAACATCACAGACTTTGTAAACTATCCCAAACGGGTCTTTCCCATTGGCAGGCTGGACAAACCTAGTGAAGGCCTCATTTTCATGACCAGTGATGGTGACATCGTCAACAAAATCCTTCGGGCCGGCAACGAACACGAAAAGGAATATGAAGTCACGGTGGACAAACTGGTGACACCTGACTTTGTGGCAAAAATGGGAGGCGGTGTGCCCATCATGGGGACCATGACCAAGAAATGCAAGGTAGAGGCGATTGCGGCAAACACCTTCCGCATTGTGTTGGTTCAGGGAATGAATCGGCAGATCAGAAGGATGTGTGAGCACTTTGGCTATGAAGTGAAAAAGCTGAAGCGCACACGCATCATGAACATCTCGCTGGACGTGCCTTCCGGGCAATGGCGTGAGCTGACGGAAGAAGAACTGGCCGAACTGATGCGGCTCACCAGGAGCTCGAGTAAAACCCAGAAGGGCGGAAGCAAAGCCCCACAGAAGAGCAAGAGTTCACCGTCTAAAAAGCAATCTGCTAAACCCAAGTCGACTGGTGGCAGATCTTCCAGTCGCCACAAGAGCAATAAGCCGGGCAGCCCCAAACGCCAGAGTTCTTCCGGAAAAAAGAGGTCGTCAAGCGGACGCAGAGGAAGATCGAGGTAGGCTCATCACTGCTCTGAAGCTTTATGCCTAACCTTGCGGTGGATTCCGCGCTAGCATGAGGTTTGAACAGTATCACATTCACGAGGGCATTAAAACCAGTATTTCGAAGCTGGGTTATAAAAAGCCGACCGACATTCAATACAAGTCGATCCCAGCCATTCTGAAAGGAGAGGATGTATTGGCCATTGCTCAAACGGGCACTGGAAAAACCGCAGCTTATGTAATCCCCATTCTGCACGTATTGCAAGAGCGCAAAAGCAAGAGCCGGGCTGAAGGAATCCGATGCCTGGTGATGACGCCAACCCACGAACTGGCGATCCAGGTGGATCAGGTGTTCAGGGAATTGGGCAAGCACACCCGTGTGACTTCCTATGCGCTTCATGGAGGAGTAGAGCAGGAGCCGCAGATCAAGCGCCTTGCTGAAGGAGTAGATGTATTGGTGGTGACTCCGGGCCGTATGTTTGACCTGATCCATCAAGGAGCAGTGGACCTCAGCCGGATTGAAACCCTGGTGCTGGATGAAGCCGACCACATGCTGGACCTGGGATTCATCAAGGATATTCGGGATGTGATGCGTCATCTCCCCGAGAAGCGCCAGACCTTGTTTTTCTCAGCCACCATTGACGAAAAGATTAAGAAACTAGCCTATTCCTTGGTGGTCAATCCCATCCGAATTCAGATATCTCCTAAAGACCCGGTAGCCAAAAACATTGAACACTCGGTGGCTTTCATTGCCATGGACGACAAGCGCTTTTTCCTTGAAGCCGTCATCCGCGAACACCCGGATCAAAAAATACTGGTGTTTGTGCGTACAAAGGTCCGCGCTGAGCGTGTGAAAAAGGCAATGCTGCGCGTGGGACTCTATGCAGACACCATTCACAGCGACCGCAGTGCTCAGGATCGGGCTAAGATTATGCACAACTTTCGCAAAAGCGAATTGACAGTGCTGATTGCCACAGATGTAAGTGCCCGAGGGATCGATATTCCCAACGTAGAGTACGTCATCAACTATGATCTTCCCGAAAGCTCAGCACATTATGTGCATAGGGTAGGACGCACGGGCAGAGGAAGTGCCAAGGGGCAGGCATTCTCCTTTTGCAGTGAAGAGGAAAAGGCACTACTGAAAGAGATCGAAGAAAACCTGGGCAAACCGATCCAGCGACTGGAGGTTTCCAAGGACGACTATAAATACACCGTAGAATCCTCCGAAGAAAAGAAGAACGACTGGCAGGCTCTGCTGGATGAGGCCGAAGCCTTTGAACAAAAGAAAAAGAAGAAAAAGCGGAAGCGGTAATCCCATCTTCATTTTGATCATCAAAGGAAACTACATAGGGTTCTCTCTTCTTCTGTTGATATCCTTCGGATGCTCGAATACTCCGGCTGAAAGCTTCAGTGCCTGGTATCAGAAACTAGAACGCTCTGCCTCTGCAGCGGCTTCCGAGGTGCAAACCATGAACATTCGATCGGCCAGTTTGAGCATTGACACCATTTATCGCTCCATGCAGGGTCCTTATGAAACGCAGCTGGTTCAGTTCAATGAAGATGAAGAGCTCCTCTGGCTCACGGGCTACAAAGCCCAAGTGATGGATGCTCAGAGCGGTGAACGCCTCTCCGATGGCTTCATGTGCCACAACAACCTGAACATCGCTCAAAAGGAGGAATTGCCTTGGAGGGTAAAAACACTGGGGACGAGTACCCGTCTTTTCACACTCACCGAAGGCCAGACGGAAGTGAAGCTTCCTGAAGGTTTTGGAGTGCCGATTCCCGCGAATGCTGAAATGAACGCCATTTCCCAGGTTCTTAATCACAATCAGCCAAAGATCAACCTGGAGGCCGTTCACAACATAGAGTTGCAATACTTGAAAGAGTCTGAGCTAGCAGAACCGCTTATTCCACTTTACCAGCAAGCTGTGTTTGTGACCAAGCAAGTATCTGGACCCGCAGGTGAACAAGGGCAACCACCTGTATGCGGTGTGGAGGAACCGGACAGTTCATCCATTCTGGGAAAGCGTCCCAAGCACGTCTGTGCCATTGAATATTCGAAAGAGGAATACAATCCATACCACGACCGGCAAGGCAGATCCTTCACTGGCCATTGGAAAATCCCCAACGGAATGGAGGTGCTTGAAACAGACGTTACACGCATGCTCAACCTTCCTTACAACACAACGGTCCATTACATTGGTGTACACATGCATCCGTTTGCCAAATCATTGGAACTATGGGACGTTACAGCAGACACCATGTTGTTTAAAGCCCATGTAAAGGGATATGAGCAGGGGATAGGGATTGAGGAGATCGATCACTATTCGAGCCAGCAAGGATTCGAGGTCTTTGCCGACCATCACTACAAACTCAGGAGTGTTTACGATTGCACAGATTCACTGGAACACCACACCGCGATGGCTACGATGTTCCTCTATTTGCGAGACCTGTAGCAGGACTCAATGGCTGACCCTCCGGGAAGGCATATACTTGCACTCAAACTTGTCTGTACTTATGAACGCAATCACTCGATGTCTTTTCATGGCTCCTCTCATGGTGATGAGCCTCAGTCTGGCTGCGCAGGAGAAGAGCATGGGCATTGAACCTGACACCGTATTTGATGGTACTGCATACCAGATTGTTGAGGAAATGCCAGAGTATCCGGGAGGTTTGCCTGCCTTGTTTCAGTACCTCGGAGGTAACACAACCTATCCACAAGAAGCGAAGGATAAGGGATACCAGGGCACCGTTTATCTTCAGTTTGTACTGGATACAGCGGGTTACGTAGACACCAATAACATTACTGTCCTGCAAGGCGTTCATCCTCTGCTGGATGAAGAAGCTGTAAGAGTCGTGAAAGGGATGCCTCGATGGACACCTGGCAGACAGAGAGGAAAAGCGGTGAGTGTTTATTTCAAACTACCCCTCAAGTTCACGCTTCAAAAACCTGACAAGAAAAAGAAGCGAAAGAAGAAATAAGCGCAGTCAGCTTTTATCCGACACAAATCATCATACATGAGCTTTTCTAAACTCGGTTTACCTGCTCATCTGCTTCGCGCAATTGAAGCTGAGAAGTTCACAAAACCCACTCCCATCCAGGAAAAGGCTATTCCGGCCGCATTGAGTGGAAGGGATGTACTAGGAATTGCTCAAACAGGTTCTGGTAAAACCGCAAGCTACGTTCTTCCTCTGCTGGCGAAACTGGAAACGCAGAAAGCACCAAAGAATCGTCATGTTGATTTTCTTATCGTAGTTCCTACCCGCGAACTGGCCATTCAGGTGGCAGATGTGTGCAAGACCTTTAGCTCCGGTTCAAAGAATCCTATCAAATCCCTGGCGGTTTACGGTGGTGTATCCATCAATCCACAGATGATCCAGCTGCAAGGTGTCAGAATCTTGATTGCCACGCCAGGCCGATTGCTGGAATTGATCGACTCAAAGGCCGTACAACTATCAGCCGTCCAGGCTCTGGTGCTTGATGAAGCAGATAAACTCCTGAATCTCGGCTTCAAAGAAGAGCTCAACGGCATTCTGGACTTGTTGCCACGCAAGCGACAGAATCTGTTGTTTTCTGCCACTCTCAGCCCGGAGGTTAGGAATGTAAAGGAACTCTTGCTCCACAATCCTCAGGTCGTCCAGATTGAAGCGGAGGAGGTCAACATCGACTTAATTCAACAGTCAGCCTACTTGGTTGCTCCCGAGCGCAAGGGCCCACTTCTTCGTCATTTGATCAACAGCAAAAACCTGGAGCAAGTGCTCATCTTCACTTCCACGGTGCGAAGCGCTGATCATGTGGTAGATAAACTGATGAAGAACGGCATTGACGCCCGTGCCACTCACCGCAAAAAGAGCCAGGGAGCGAGGACAGAAGCCCTGGAAGACTTCAAGTCAGGAGAGATTCGAGTGCTTGTTGCTACTGACTTACTTTCCAGGGGCATTGACATCGAGTTCCTTCCATGTGTCATCAACTATGAGCTCCCCCGGTCTCCGAAAGATTATGTGCACAGGATAGGAAGAACCGGTCGTGCAGAGAATCCCGGTGAAGCCATTAGCCTGATCACTGAAGAGGATCTTCATCATTTCAAGGTGATCCAAAAGAAAATGAAGAAGTGGGTCAAACTTACTTATAGTCAGGACATGGATTTCTGATTCATTCGGAATCCAGATTCGCTTTTATGAAGGTGCAATAGCGCCATCAGAGTAACGCGAAAACCCTTTTTCCGAACCTCTTTCAACTTTCTACGTAGACAGCTCAGCAGTTCAATCCTCCTGAGGATTAAATCATACACCCCCATTATGATGCGCTCGAAGTTGAAATACCACGTGTTGCTTGCTGGCTTTGGCCTACTGCTCCTTTCGGGTAGTTGCTCTATGAGTCCTACCAAGACTGAGCTCATGGCGGAAAATACTCAGTTGAAGAAGGAGATCGCTGAACGAGACTCTGTCATATCCAGGGTAGGTTTTGGGTCAAAAATCCTTCAACACAACCTGGATGATCTCAATGAATTGGAAAGAGATCTTCGCCTTGATCTAATCAGCCAGGCGGAAGATTCAGTCATTGAAAGCAAGGTGATGAACATTACCGCGCTGGTGGCAGTGAACAGAGGAATCATCGAAGATCTGAAAAGTGGAGTAGGGAAACCCAATTTACCCGTGCAATTAATGATGAATATTGTTGCGAAACTGGACGATCGCGTCACTGATGGTGAAGACAAAGTGATTGCACTGGCCAATGATATTGGGCTGCTTGAGCATAAGCTTTGCGCGGCCATGCGTGATTATCCCGTCATTGCTTCCAGGTGTGCAGAGAAGCATCCTGAAGTGAACGAATATGCCTCTGGAGTAAGAGGTGAGGACCAAAAACCTGATGCCGCGCGACACGCAGCCAGCACAATGGAAAGAGGAGCTGGTGCGGTAGCACTGCGAAAGCGCAGAAAGCCTATCATCATCTAGGACTATATCTAGAAGCGCTTTCTGTCCTGACCTTATTCCAGCCAACACATCAGAGCTATGCCTTCTTTGGAGTTTTCTGAATGACCTGAGACAACCGAAGGGGATATTTCCTGCGTATTATTGTTAGGTTTCGTGAGCAGCCGTATCTGCCTGCTCCACACCATCAACACCTCGCACGCTTACATGGAATATCCCTACAAGTGCTTATGCATAAGGTCTTACCTGTCATTGCTGGCCTTTTGTTTTTGGCAGGTTCTTTCGCTGGGCCAGGATATTCAATACAAGCAGCTTACCACAGAAGATAATCTGTCCCATGACATTGTGTTTCGGGTATTTCAGCATCCTGACACGGGCTATATCTGGTTTGGAACCGACATCGGTCTGGTCCGATACAACGGACATGAGCTAAAGCAACTGAGTGAACCTGAAAACACGAAACACAGCGTGCTCGGACTGTGTGGAGATCCATCCGGAAACCTTAGGATTGCTCATTTTAACCGAGGAGTTGGCACTTTGAAACCACCCTACGAGGATTTAATCACCGAACACTATTCTCCATTGGACCGGGTGATCAAAATGGAGCGGTTCAGGAATGGCTTCCTCATTCTCGAAGTGCAGTCCATAGCGCTCCAGTTCTGGACAGGTGAAGATCAGGACAAGATCGATACATTATGCATTGTGCCATTCTGGATCAGGGACTTCGAAGTGTACGATGACGCTATCTACCTGGCATCAGAATCAGGGTTTTACAGATGGAATGGGCAGCTTGAAGTGTTGAGCACTCAGCCAGTTTCCTGGTTGGACAGCGATGAGAGGGGGCTCTATTATGCCGATCAGCATTCCATATACCTGTGGAAAGAAGAAAGTCCGGAACTTCTCGAAACCTGTCCCGGGAAACACAACATCGATCATTTTCTTCGGGCAGCGGATGGAGCTCTATGGGTTAGCGAGCACACTGGAGGATTCTATTACCACGATGAAAACGGCTGGATCGACATAGGTGAAACTCTTGGGGATCAGGATATTGTGGTGCATCAGTTCTTCGAGGATCACGATCACAACATTTGGGCCGCGACTTTAGGGGCTGGGGTGTATCAATTTACGGTATCGCCCTCCATTCTGCGGGAGTGGGAGGTTCCCAAAGCCAGCTTCTATCTCAAGGCAGGACAGCTGACCGAAAGAGGACAGTTCATCATTGGCGGAGATCAAGGCGTATTCTCCTGTGATGACTCTTCCTGCTATTCCCTGCAATTGAATCAGATGACCGATAAGGTGTACGTATACGATCTGCTGTCAACGAATGAGCTTACATACATTTCCACCAACCAGGGAGTATATCTGCACCAAAACGGAAGCGACTCTGCTCACAGGATCGATTTGATGGCAGGCTGCACCTTTGATTCGGCTGCTAATGGAAACATCTACCTGGCCCACGACAACAGTGTGTATCAAGTTCTGGGACAAGCCCTGCTATTGCTTTTCAGGGTAAATGAGAACATCATCGACATCGCCATCAACGGGGAAATGCTCTACCTGATGACACGAGAAACGCTCTGTCAATACAACATCACTTCAGGTTCGATGAGTATGAGTTGCGAAAATTCGAGGCTGGACCGGATCGTCAATGATGTGGCCATTGACGCTGATGGGCGCTTTTATTGCGCTACCAATACAGGTCTTTATCGCTTCCATGATAGTCGTTGGGAACACATAGCGCTGAACAGCAATACAGAGCAACCGCGCTGTCTTGCGCTGGCCATTGATCAACAAAACAGGATCTGGGTAACCACCGCGAAGAGTGTTGAAGTGGTGGATCAAAAAGACAGGGTAGAAACTGTTCTGGTGTCTGAAATACAAAAGAATGAGGAGCTTGAAATGCTCTTTTTCGGGAATGATGGCACGCTTTACCTCGGAAGCAATGCGCGCTTTTTTTCACTGAACGATACCTCTGTGCGCACCGTGAGGCACAGGCCATCGCTGATCATCACACACCTTAGAACGGGGAAGGAGTTTCAAAACAATGTGAAGCCGTTTGAACCCATAACCCTGAACCACAACGAAGCCCGGTTAAACCTGAGCTTTGACGTTATTGACCTCTCGCTGAGCAGAGGAATGAACGTTCGCTATCGCCTTCTTCCTGAAATGCAGGAATGGAAGACAACGTTAGACAAAGAACTAACGTTCTCTAACTTATCGCCCGGACACTATGAATTGAAGTTGGAAGCAAGCCATATCCTTGGCGCCCAAGAGGCGTCACACTATAGCCTTGACATCGAGGTGAAGCCTCCGTGGTGGTCTATCCCGTGGGTCCAGGGTTTGCTGGCTTTTGCCTTGGCCTCCATGATTGCACTCGCGATATGGTTGGCCGCCCGATTCCAGCGCAAACGATACCAGAAGCGACTGGAAATGGAGACATTGAAAATGAAGGCGCTGAACAACCAGCTAAATCCGCATTTTCTGTCCAATGCTCTGCAGACCATGAAGGACTTATTGAGGTCTGGTAGTCAGGATGACGCGTTGGACTATGTGAACCGATTTACCTACCTGCTTCGCAAAAACTTTGAACGGCTCGAAGAAAACACCATCAGCATTGACGAAGAAGTGCAATTGCTTGAAGCCTACCTATCAATTGAACAGCTCAGGTTCGAGATCCCTTTTCGCTTCTCCGTGAGCGTATCGGATGAAATACCGATGGAAACCCGGATTCCGTTGATGGTAGTTCAGCCCTTTGTGGAAAATGCCGTTTGGCATGGCATCTCGCGCCTTAAAGACAGGGCGGGAGAGGTTCATGTTTGCTTCGAGCTTACAGAAGACCGCTTGAGACTTCGAATTCTGATCGAAGACAACGGTGTTGGGCTCTTCCATTCTGGCAAACGGTCTTTACTTCCCAAGCGAAGATCGGGAATAAAAATGACGGAACACCGCCTTCAACTGATTGACCCGGGCTCTAAACTCCACATAGCAAGCAAGAGCAAAAAGGATGAATCATCCGGCACAAGGATCGAACTACTCATCGCCTTTCATTCACCAGCTAAGCACAACACACACTAACATGCCACAACAGAACACACTCAGCTGCCTCATTGTAGACGATGAACGCTCGTCCAGAAACGAACTTGAAGATTTGCTGGTCGAATACTGCCCTGAAGTTTACGTGGTAGGCAAGGCATCATCTGCATTGGAGGCGCGCGCGCTGATTGCTGAGCTACAGCCCGATCTCATCTTTTTAGATGTGAGAATGCCCGATGAAAGTGGTTTTGATTTGCTGGAAACCCTGTCAGAGCAGCCGATCTCAGTGGTGTTTATATCCGGATATGAAGAGTATGCAGTAGAGGCTTTTAAGACTGCTGCTTTGCACTACCTCATCAAGCCCTGCCAGCCAGAAGAGCTGAAGAAGGCGGTGAAGCGAGTGCTCCAAGGTCGGGCCGGGGACAGAAAAGCAAACAACAGCCGGATCAACGGGAAGCAGTTGGAAGCCTTAGTGGCATCCAACGCCATGAAAAACGACATGAGTCAGGAGGAAGACCGGATCATTGTCGCGCATCGAACCGGATTTAAGATTCTCCGCATTTCAGACATTAACTTCCTCAAGAGCTGTGGAAACTATACTGAGTTTCACCTGACATCGGGAGACGTGCAAGTTGCCAGCAGGGCCATCGGCTACTTTGAAAAACAGCTGCCGGACGCACTTTTCTTTCGCATCCACAGATCTTACCTCATCAACCTCGATCACCTGGAGGGGTATGAATCTCAGCAGAATTGTTTTGTGGAACTACGAGGAAATGTGAAGTTGGAAGTCTCCAGGCGCAAGCTTAAATCCCTGATGGATCGGGTGCTCAGCCATTAAACCTGTCGTTCATGCTCCACTTTGGCCTGCTCAATCTCCTGTAAATCGCTGTCGGAGAGTGTTTGATTCGGGCTACCAAATAAGATCGTCATCGCCTTGCCCGGTGTTTTCTTAAGATCTCTGGCAATGTCCACGAATTCATGAAATACCAGCCGCACCGGGTTGTAGGAATTCACATCCTTCAAAATACCATAGACGGGCTGCTCGTCCTCCTCCTGGAAAGTTCCAAAGAGCCGATCCCATATGATGAAGGTGGAGCCGTAGTTCTTGTCCAGGTAATGAGCATTGGTAGCGTGGTGTACCCTATGATGGGATGGAGTGGTGAACACATATTCAATAGGCCGGGGCAGTTTGTAAATCAATTCTGTGTGAATCCAGAACTGATACAACACCTCCAATTGGTGACACACGAAGAATACCAACGGATGAAAGCCCATAAACGCTACAGGAAGGAAGAAGATGACTTTGATCTGCTGAACCCATGAAAGCCGGAACGATACTGACCAGTTGTATTGCTTCGATGAGTGGTGAGTGACATGCGTGGCCCACCAAAAACGGTATTCGTGTGCTACTCTATGCGCCCAGTAACGGCAGAAGTCGAGAACTATGATGCACAGAATGTAAGACCACCAGGTGTGCGGGATCTTAAAAGGAGTGATCTTATAGATCAGCAAAATCAATCCGAACAAGGCGCCCTTTGTGATGGCACTGGAAACGAGGTTGCCGATACCCACCAAGGAAGCTGCAAACATGTCTTTCACATCATCCTTGCGGCCAAATTTTCGATAGCGCAGCCAATACTCCAAAATCACCAGCCCGACCATCACTGGCGAAACCCATAAGATGATCGGAGGTAATTCATTCACCAACTCTTCCATGCAATCTCAGTTTCTGGAAGCGCTGGACGATCATAGGGATAGAACGCTTCCAAATCGCTGCGAAGAAACGCTTATGATTCATTCCACCGCATGGAATGTCGTTTTAACTGCCAACGAATCCCTGTCAATAAGCGATACGACTCTGATCTGAAGGGGCAGCGCGCTGTTTTCACGTCCCTGTCCACGATTTTCTTTGCATTCTTGTGGTTTAAATTCTTTTGAATTCCCGCGTATGAGTAAGCAGTTTGGTGGAAAAGTGACCTCTCAGTTGAAGGATCGATACAAACAATCCAAAAACTGGAAGGACAATGCCTTTGTGAACCTGGAAGAAACAAGCATGAATTTCAGCTTCCATTCCATACCCAAGCTCCTGTACAAGCAATTCTTTGAGAACAAGGGAAGGATCCCTGCTGAGCCGCTGCCAGTGACTCCGTTTGATCAAGCTGCCTTCTTGGAAGACAGCCCAGAACCTAAGTTCATTTGGTACGGTCATTCGGCTCTTCTGCTGCGCTGGATGGGAAAAACGATCCTAATCGATCCTATGTTGGGACCTAATGCATCTCCCATCGCACCCATCGCTACCAAGCGATTCTCCCAAA
The DNA here is from genome assembly GCA_002428995.1 of Flavobacteriales bacterium UBA6057. Classification (GTDB taxonomy): domain Bacteria; phylum Bacteroidota; class Bacteroidia; order Flavobacteriales_G; family Salibacteraceae; genus UBA6057. Next base: position 242,951 of record DIYJ01000006.1, read on the forward strand.
ACACACTAGACCTGATCGATCAGTTTCCACCCATCGATTTGCTCCTTATGACTCATGATCACTACGATCACCTGGATTACGACAGTATTAAGAAGCTCCGTGACAAAACATCTCAGTGGTTTGTGGCGCTAGGTATAGGTAGGCACCTGGAATCGTGGGGCATTGCCAGCGAGTCCATTCGTGAGTTTGATTGGTGGGACCATGCGGATTTTGCTTCCATTCGCTTCACCTTCACACCATCGAGGCACTTCTCTGGAAGAGGGTTGAACGATCGTGCCAAGTCGCTCTGGGGTGGATGGGCCATGAATTCCAGCGGAATGAATCTTTATTGGAGCGGTGACGGAGGTTATGGCGATCACTTCAAGGAAGTGGGGGAGAAACTAGGACCGTTTGATCTTGGTTTCATGGAATGCGGTCAGTACAACGAAAACTGGCACCTGATTCACATGTATCCTGAAGAGAGCATTGAAGCTGCGAAAGATGCCAGGGTGACTGCTGCACTTCCAGTTCACTGGGCTGGCTTCGCACTGGCTCAACACCACTGGAAAGATCCCATTGAACGCTTTGTGAGTGAGGCCGAAAAGCAATCGGTGAAGCACCTGACTCCAGCCATTGGAGAGATCACTACAATCAACTCAATAACAGGTGATTGGTGGTCTGGGTTGAAGTAAATCTTTAATCCTTGGCAAGCAGCTGAATATCGTGTGGTCGCAGCACGTTTTTGGAATATCCCTTCCGAGCCGCATTGACCATCGCCAAGCCGATTTGTGTAGTGTCTACCACAGATTTTGGAGCTAAGGCCTTCACCAGCTTCAAGAGCCACATCAGGTTCTTGATCATCACCCGGTAGAGCTTACTGCTCGGTTCAATGCCGCGCAGAGGAATGATACCTCCGGGCCTGAACATAAACGCAGCTTTGAAACCCAGCTTGAGCAGATCATTCTCGGTTTTTCCTTTCACCCGTGCCCACATAGTGCGGCCTTTTTCAGAAGAATCGGTTCCTTCTCCGGAGACATAACAAAACGTCATGTTCGCATTGAGTTGGAGTAATTGCTTCGCGAGAGCCATGGTGAAACCGTACGTCATCTTTGTATACTGATCTTCGTTCATTCCAGCAGCACTTACACCCATACAGGCATAACAGGTGTCATAGCCTTTCAACTGATCGGCCACAGAGTCGAATTCAGAGAAGTCCTTGTGGATTAGTTCTTTCAATTTGGGATGATCAATCCCTGTGTTCCTGCGGGAAATGGAAAGAACCTGCTCAATTTCTGGATGATCCAGGCATTCAAGGAGCACACCCTTTCCAACCATTCCCGTAGCTCCGGTAACAATTACATTCAACATGACTTGACTGATTAGCGTGTTAAAGCACTACGTCAAAGATGACATTCTGCTTGAAACAGGCTACAAGGCCTGGTCAGCTGACTCGTGATGATGCTTGATAAAATCAACGATCCAGCTTTGAGCGTCTGATTTCTGTTCATTGGTGGCATCCACAAAGCCGTGGTTCATTCCTTCCAGAATATGAACCGCGTGATCTACTGAGAGTGAATCAAGCCTTTGTGCCAGGCGATGTGTTTGATCCACAGGCACAATGAAGTCTTCATCACCGTGAACAAAGAGGGTAGGCGGGGCCTGGCGACCAACATAATTGAACGGAGAATAGGTGTCTAGCAGCGTATACGCTCTGACACTATCGGCATGCGGATCAAACCCAAAGATGTACTGCGTCAAGTCCAGTCTTGAACTGATCGGCTCAGGAAGTTCCTCAAGGAATGAATAAATAGAGTCCGCAGTGGGCATTTCAAAAAGGCCTCTCAAGCGATTGGGGCCGTAAACGCTGACAACATATCGGAATGCCGGAAAGCGGTGTCTACTGCCATATACGGACGGTTCTGCGTAAGCAACCATCATTGCAATGTGGGCTCCCGCAGATTCACCAAACAAACCAATATTGAGGGTGTCCAGGTTGAAAGTGTCCGCGTGTTGCACAATCCAGGCAACAGCATCTGCGGCATCCTGAATGCACTCAGGAAAGGGGCTTTGATCCGGTCTGGCTAAGGTATAATCGATGCTCACAACTGCGTGTCCCAGGTCACGGAGTTCATTGACAGCTTCGTTGTAGCGATTCATGTTGAGCCCTTCCTTGCTGCCGCCAATCCATGCTCCACCGTGGATGAACATAACCACAGGAAAGCGTTCATGGACACGAACCGTTGGAGTATAAAGGTCCAGCGAGAGTCCTGGTTTGTATTCCTCTCCATAAATGACCTCACCCTCCAGGATGGGAGCTTCATTGGCCACCACGAAGTACGACAGCCAGATAAACGGAGTAGCTGCTCCCACAAGGAGCACTACAACGAAGAGTTTCCAATAGCGCTTCAAGACGATGGATTGGTTGAATTCTGATTTGCCATCGCTGGCAGGGGAAAGTCACTGGAGAAAATCACCTTGCCCTTGTAGTTCTCTTCCGTTTCGAAACCGTTGAGATTGATGATCTTGTTTTCATAGATCGTCAGCCGGTAGGACTCCGCGCCCGTTCCCCGGTATCGTTGATCCAGTTGAATGAACTTATTCAGCATATGATGGCCACGCTCGCCCGGTGTATGGAACCGCGCCATGCTATCCACATCCAAGGTTGACAAAGCAGATTTGTATCGAATCAGGGTACAGTAGAGCAGGTCGCTCCCGAAGTTGTCGAGCCAAAACCAGTCATAGCCCGTAAAGTCCATTCGATCACCATTGGCAGTAAAAATGGGAACCAACTCTTCGCTTCCATCCTTGCTAACGCGATGCAGGGTAATCCAACGCTGATTCGTGAGCAAGTCGTCATGATTGAAAACAAAAGGCATTTCAAGACCACCTGCATAAGTGACCCGCTTGATGCTGTTGTAGGCAGAGTCGGGCAGCACGTTCATTGATATTCCACTGAGCACAGGGAATCGCGTTACCGCGTAGAGTAGAATCAGAATCGCATATCCACCAAGGAGCCAATTCAAACTGAAAGTCGCGCTTTCTGTGGATTGAATGCGCTTGATCGTTGGTGGAGGAGTAGGTGGTTCCAAGGCACAAGTCCCAAAGATCTTGTAGCGGTGTTTTGCAATCTGTGCATAGATCATGTAGCCAAGGCGCGTCCATCTGCCGATAAGGAAAATCGGCATCAGCACCCATGTTGCAGGATTGAGCTTGATGATTTCTATGTAGAGATCATATCCTTTATACACCCTGTTGTTTGAATCAACACCGCACATCCAAACCCTGACTTCTTCCTCAGACAGCCCATGTTCAGCGATCAAATCTGAAGAGTAGCTCAGGGGCATGAATAGAATGCTTCCGTTGAAATTGATCTTTCGAAGCACCTTCATTGATTTCTTGCAGAGGTTGCAACGATCATCGAACAGTATTTTGACGCGTCTGCTTGGGTTCACGGGATGCAGAATGAGTAACCATAACAATGCTTCCACATGTGGAAGGATGGACAACTCGATGAACACCAATGAAAACAGGATGAAGATCCAACCCCAGGTAATGACAAAAAGCCGCCCCCACCGAAAGAACATAAGAGGAAGCATCAGCAATTGATAGAAGATCTGGATGTAAGTGATGGTTCGAGAAAAGACTTCAAAAAAAGTGGGGTTTGCAAACAGCACCTCGCGAAACACGAGGTTGAATTTGCTGAAATAAGAGCCCGTAAGCATGACGCCTACGGTTTTGCCGCTCAACCAGAAGTCATCAAAAATGTGGTAGCTCAGAGCACCAAAGTTCACCGTGGCGTAGGCAGTAAAACCAAGAAAGAAAGCCAGTCTCAATCTGCGGGCAGTAATTGCTCCCAACATTTGATGACTGTGTACTACCAGCTTCTTCAACAAGCCTTCCTTACCCTGCAGTATAGAGCGATCAAGGCTATAATACCCGGAGGCATTTCCCATCAGCAGCACCACAAGAAACTGTAACGAGATAGCGCTGCCCAGCATGGATGTCTTGAACACAATGTCAACGTAAGGCACCAGGAGTAATGCCAATAGCGTCATGAATGGAGTGAAAAGCCCCATCGTGAGCAACAGCATCACAAGCAGAGAAACCAAAAGAAGAGGCAGGTGCATCTCAAGATTAGGCAACGTCCAGGCCACGGCCAGAATCTGAGCATATCGAATCATAAACAGGGCTCCGAACAGAATTCTGAGCAAGCCTATTTTACGCTGTTCCGAATGGAAGTCATAGATGTCCGGAAACTTGCTTTTGGATACGACTCGGTAGAGGAGGGCTGAAACGCGCACGGGTCAGAAGTGATTGATGAAAGCTACAAGATTTGGATGAAGCGATTCAAACCATTTCGCTGCTGAAATTAACTGCATAAGCTGGCACAAAAGTACGGAATACGAATCACCTCCGCACTCAGAAGGAGGCGTTGAAAACCCAGTAAATACGGGGGCACTAGCAGCAGTAAAAACTTTTCTTCATTCTTTTTCAAAAAAAGTGTCCCCACTTTTTGGATCGGCTTCGTCATGCTCGTGAATTTTAATCTTAATCAATTCAATCACACATGAAAAAGTTCTTAGCGATCTATCAAAGCACGCCAGAATCAGTGGCGGCAATGGCAAATGCAACTCCGGAGCAAAGCGCTGCGGTAATGCAGGAATGGATGAAGTGGAAAGCAGCTCACGAAGAAAACATCATTGACTTCGGAGCTCCTTTAATGCCCGCAGATGTTGTAGGTGGAGCCACCCCAAGTGCAGCAAGCGGCTATTCAGTTCTTCAAGCCGAAAGCCTCGAAGCTCTGAAGGAAGCTTGCGTTGATCATCCGCATAAGGAAATAGAATTTCTCGAATTTATTGCCATGTAAATCCTATGTTGGTCAGCAAGTTGAGAAAAGCAAAACACTGGCTGGTCGCATTTTTCAATAACCACTAATTACTGATTACTATGAAAGACTTCATGCTCATTTTCATTGGAGAAGATTACATCACAATGGGAATGTCTCCCGAAGAAATGCAAGAGCGCATGGGCCGCTGGGCGGCCTGGAGCGAAAAAATGGACGCCAATGGCATCAAGCATCGCGGAGACGCGTTGCTCGCCCCCGTTACCCGCATCAGCGGAGTAGAGCGAACACGCACCGATCTTGCTGCGGCAGAAGTAAAGGAGCTTGTAGGTGGCTACTACACCATTACTGTAGAAAACCTTGAAAAGGCCATTGAGGTCGCTCAGGATTATCCTGACTACGATCTTGGCGGCTATGTAGAGGTACGCGAGGTGATGGTGTTCGAATAGTGACCAAGCCTAAAATGATAGACCATCTTTTCCGTCATCAGTACGGAAAGATGGTCTCTATCCTGACCCGAATTTTTGGACTGGCTCATCTTCAGTTGATTGAAGATGCTGTGCAGGACACTTTTGTGATGGCCATGAAGACCTGGCGGGAAGGCGTTCCTGAGAATCCCGAGGCATGGCTTACAAAAGCGGCAAAGAACCGCGTGCTCGATCTTTTCAGAAAGATCAATGCAGACCAGGAACGGGAAGGTAAGTGGGTGAGTGGTCCGGCCACCATTGCCCTGAATGAGCTTTTCCTCGATAGCGAAATTGTGGACAGTCAGTTGAGGATGATTTTTGCAGCCTGCAATCCTGCTTTAAAGCCTCAGGATCAAATTGCTTTTGCTCTCAAAACGATTTCGGGATTCAGCGCTCAGGAAATTGCTTCAGCGCTCTTGCTGAAGGAAGAAACCGTGAAGAAGCGTCTGGTCAGAGCTCGGAAGGTCATCGCTTCTGAAAACATCGTGTTTGAGATTCCTACAGGGCCAAGTTTACCAGAGAGATTGCACCGCGTGATGGAGGTGATTTACCTGATCTTCAATGAAGGTTTTCACAGCAATCGTCAAGAAGCCCTCATCCGCGAAGAGCTTTGCGGAGAAGCGCTGCGGCTCTGCAAACTATTGCTGACCAATGAACACACCGCCACTGGCGATGCTCAGGCGCTCTTTGCACTGTTTTGCTTTCATTCTGCACGCCTGCGCAGCAAGGTGAACGAACAGGGGCAAGTCTTAAGCCTGAAAGAACAGGACCGCTCCTTGTGGTACGCCCCATTGATTAGTGTGGGTTACCACGCACTTCAAAAGGCTGTCCAAAGCCCTTTTGGTATCTATCACTTTGAGGCCGCCATTGCCGCTGAGCACGTAATGGCCGAGAGCTATGAAGACACCAACTGGAAGCAGATATTGCGACACTACGAGCAACTCGACATTCTGCATCCCTCTACCTTCAACAAGCTTAACCTGGCGACCGTACATCTGCAATTGAATGATTTTGAAGCCGCCCGATCGCTGCTCGAAGCCATTGAACCCGAGAGCCTTGAACAACGTGCTTACTTGTATCATGGGCTGTGGGCCGAATACTTCCTTCGCATGCACCTAAAGAAAGAAGGGCTGGCAGCCATGGAAGAAGCCCTGGCTAAGGTGAGGAACAAAGCTGAGCGCGAGTTCCTGGAAAGGAAGAAGGATAAGCTGGAACAGCTTTAACCGTTCTCGATACATCCCGATTTACATCGGGACACTCGAACTGACATATGGCTACGGACAGGGTTGGTGTCACACGCTTCTAGTCATTCTTAAACAAAGCCAAACCCCAAAAACACCTCTGGAGTGGAGTACCATGTCAGTTCGAGTGTCCCAAGCTCAGCTTGGGATGTATCGAGAACGGTTCATTACATCACGCTAAATACAGATTCACTAGCTTCATATCCACGTGTCCTACTACGTTTATATTCTTGAATGCGCTGACGGGAATCTATACACGGGCGTAACCAACAACCTGAAGCGAAGATTTCAAGAGCATCAAGAAGGCCGAAACCCTGGCAGTTACACCAGCGTTCGAAGGCCGTTGGAATTGAAATGGTTCGGAGAGTTCACTGATGTTAAAGAAGCAATCGCTAAGGAAAAGCAGATCAAACGGTGGTCTTGGGCAAAAAAGAGAGCTCTTATGAATAGCGATTGGAAAGAGCTTGCTCAGCGATCAAAGAAGAGATTCGGAGGGAAGGAGTAGCCGTTCTCGATACATCCCGATTTGCATCGGGACACTCGAACTGACATGCGGTCATGGATGTAGTTGGGTTTTTACTAGCACGTATTCATCGATAAAACCGGAGTCTGCTGCTCCAGACCAGAGTGCTGTGTCAGTTCGAGTGTCTTAAGCAAAGCTTAAGACGTATCGAGAACGGTTCACCTCCGGTCAACGAATTCACTGTTCATGAACATGAAGTGATAGTTTACCCGTGCTTGTTCGTCTAGTTTGCATAACTAGTATTCAAATCAAAAACCACTGATCATGTTCACTCAAACACTACAGATCAGGATGCTCACGCTTTTATCGCTTTTGAGCATCCCCATGGCATTCTTTGCTCAATCTATCACCACACCGAGGGCCGCAAGCCCTGCTGCCTCAATGACACAAACGGTGGGTATTTCCACCATTACCGTGGATTATTCACGCCCCTCTGTCAATGAGCGGGAGATTTGGGGGAGACTCGTCCGCTATGGCTGGAATGTTCAAGGTTTTGGAGCAGGAAACGAAGCCCCGTGGCGATCAGGCGCTAACGAAAACTCTGTTTTGACACTCAGCCATGATGCCATAGTTGAAGGAAAAAAAGTACCAGCCGGAAGCTATGGATTGTTCTTCGTCATCAATGAGGATAATACCGGTGAAGTCATATTGAGCAAAAACCACCGCTCATGGGGAAGCTATTGGTACGATCCTGCGGAGGACGTTATGCGCGCTGATATTAGCATTCGGGAACACACATTTACAGAACGCCTCACTTATGATGTGACCAACATCAGCAGGACTTCCGGTGAGTTGGTTCTCAATTGGGAGAAAAAGCAGTTCCCGGTAAAGATTGAATTTGACGTAGACGCCATCGTTGCTGCGAATGCTGCTGAAGAGCTCAAAGGCCCAACCGGCTTTAGCTGGCAAGGGTTCAACAGCGCAGCCGCCTATTTGCTACAAAACAATCATAACCTGGAGCAAGCACTGGCCTGGTCCGAGACGGCCGTTGCACAAAACAACAGTTTTTCAACGCTAAGGGTAAAAGCCGGGATTCTGACAGCAATGGGTAAGGAAGCTGAAGGAAGCAAAATCATGGATGAAGCGATTGTAGATGCTACAGAGGCGGAAATGAATGCTTACGGCTACCAACTGATCAATGCTGGGAACACCAAGCGCGCGATAGAAATCATGCAGATGAATACCAAACGTCACCCTAAAAGTGCCAATGCGTGGGACAGCCTGGGAGAGGCTTACGTAATGGCAAAGGAGAAAGACAAGGCCGTGAAAAGCTTCAAGAAATCATTGAGCTTAAATCCTGCACCCAATGTGAAGGCCAATTCAGAGAGGTACTTGAAGCAGTTGGAAGGCTAGGGCAGAGCCTTTATTAATCACCATCCATCAAGAGGCCAATCATCATTTGATTGGCCTTTTTTGTTTCGGATACCGGATACTCCTGACAGGTCTACTCACCAATGCGATCGAAGCGATAACCGGCTTTTTCCGCACCCCAAACCTGTTCACCGCTATCATCAAAACCCCGGTCCCAGCTCATGACTCCCTTCTCGTCAAATTCTACCTCGGAAGTTGCATAGCTTGCACCTAGCATAGAGCTTTTGCAATCACGTTCATTTGTCGAACCCTTAAACCTGCCATCGTCCTGCTTGCGAAGGAAAACCGTGCATCCTTCTCGCTCGACCAGAATGTCTTTTCCAAGCGCGTCAAAATACTCTGGTGTTTTCCATTGCCCCACAGCCTTGTCCTGATCTTCTACACGGTATACACTACTGGCAATCGTTCCATCTTCCGCTACTTTCACTTCATAAATACGCTGACGGTAAGGTTTGTCAGGGGTACTACTCAACGCTTGCTCCACATAAAGCCAATTTCCTTTCTCACCCTCCCAGATTGGATACATGTGCAGGGTAATGCTGAAGTAGCTGGTGTCTTCCAGGCTTTGAGCTTCGCTGGTAAAGGAACCGGTCATGAGTTTCATCACCTCCTGTTCGAGCTCGGTTTGAGCCAGGGAGAAGGAAGTTAAAGCAAGAATCAAAAGGGTGGTGGAGGCTAGAGCTTTCATGGGGTAAAGATGCACGAATCACACAAATCTTTCCAAGTCCCTATTGCAGGGAGAACCTCGAAATGCATGAGTTGAGTCTATCCGAGTTTTTCCTCGCAGGCAGCGAGGTCACTCTTTAACCTGTTGATCTCCTGCTTCAAAGCTTTGATCAATTCATCTTGATAGTCAGCGCTCTTGCGCAAATCTTTGACTTGCTGTTCCAGTTGTTCGATGCGCCTTTCCAGCAATTCCTTTTGCTCTCTGGATTGAATGTAGAATGCATCTCCATCTTCTACTTTGCGGATAATGCGCTCCTGCTCAATGATCTCTTCGTCTTCGAGAAACAAGACGCTCATCTTGACTTTAAAGAGTTTCGCGAGGATTTCAAGCTTGTGAAGATCCAGCATTACGTGGCTCGTTTCCCATCGGGCGTATGTGCTCTGAGTGACACCTACAGCATCAGCGGCAACCTCTTGGGAAAGTCCAGCACGCTTTCGGGCTGCACGCATCGCTCTTTGTGCTCTGTGTGGAGGCTGATTGCTGCCCTCTTCCAATGAATCGTTCTTACTCTCGCTCATAGACAACAAATCTATAGAGGGCACGCGCATATTGTCATGCGCTCAAGGCATACAACATGTCTCACATGGCTAAAATCGTAGATTTTTAGAAAAACCTCTGTTTCGTCAAGGGGCAAAAAAAATCCCGGCACTATGGCCGGGATTCGAAAGTCCTATGTTCAGGATTGCTACAGGTGGATCACCTCACCATAAGCAGCTGCTGCCGCTTCCATGATTGCTTCGCTCATGGTTGGGTGTGGGTGAACGGTCTTGATCAATTCATGACCTGTAGTTTCCAGCTTACGGATAGCAACGATTTCAGCGATCATTTCAGTCACGTTGTAGCCGATCATGTGTGCTCCGAGCAATTCACCATACTTAGCGTCAAAGATCAGTTTCACAAATCCATCGGTGTGGCCGGCAGCTTTTGCTTTTCCGGAAGCGGAGTAGGGGAACTTACCAACCTTCAATTCATAGCCTGCTTCTTTGGCAGCTTTCTCTGTATGCCCAACACTAGCGATCTCAGGCATGGTGTAAGTACACCCAGGGATGTTTTTGTAGTCAATGGGTTCTGGGTCCATTCCGGCCATCTTTTCCACACAGGTAATACCTTCTGCTGTGGCAACGTGTGCCAACGCCTGGCCAGGAACGCAATCACCAATAGCCCAAACACCGGGGATGTTGGTTTCATAGTATTCGTTCACCATGATCTTGCCCTTGTCTGTAGCAACTCCAACTTCTTCAAGGCCGATGTTTTCGATGTTGGCAACCACTCCAACAGCGGAAAGCACAACATCGCAATCGATCACTTTTTCTTCTCCCTTTTTGTTTTTGTAGGTCACCTTGCAGCCTTTGCCCTTGGTGTCTACGTTGGTCACTTCTGTAGAAGTCATCACTTCCATGCCCATCTTCTTGAAGCTTCTGGCCAACTGCTTGCTCACTTCTTCATCTTCAACAGGAACAATCTGATCCATGTATTCGATGAGGGTCACTTCAGTTCCAATTCCCTGATAGAAATAAGCAAACTCAGATCCAATCGCTCCTGAGCCTACCACTACCATTTTCTTAGGTTGCTTATCAAGCACCATGGCCTTTCTGTAGCCAATTACTTTTTCACCATCCTGTGGAAGGTTTGGCAACTCTCGTGAACGCGCTCCTGTAGCAACGATGATGTTCTTAGCAGAAACGTCCTTACTGGTTCCATCCTCAGCAGTCACAGTCAGGGTGTTCGCAGACTTGAGCTTTCCTGTCCCCATGATCACTTCGATCTTGTTTTTCTTCATCAGGAACCCGATTCCCTTGCTGTTGCTGTCAGCTACCTCGCGGCTACGCTTGACCATACCACCGAAGTCAACGGAAGAATCTTTTACGTTAATTCCAAAGTCTTCAGCATGCTGGAGGTATTGAAACACCTGAGCACTCTTCAGCAATGCCTTTGTAGGGATACAGCCCCAGTTAAGGCATATTCCTCCCAGCGCTTCCCGCTCTACAATAGCCGTTTTCATGCCCAACTGTGCAGCGCGAATAGCTGCCGCATACCCTCCAGGGCCGCTGCCCAATACTATCAGATCAAAATCCATGGATGACTCGTTTTCTAATTTTTCGTGGCGCGAATTTAAGCCAACAGATAGGATTTGAACAGGGGTATTCGACAAATGAGCATCTCTTTATGACAGCCTATGATCAGAGCGATTAATCCGCTTATCATTCAAATGCCCCTCCATTCACATTCACATGTTATTATTGCTATCCATACATCAATTTTACCATCTCTAACTAATCCATACTACCTATGATTTTAGAATTCAAATATCAGGAGCGTTACTCGCGAGGAGAGTTGCTGCTCCGTACCATTCTAGGATTCTTCTACTTGATTTTACCGCACGCGCTCCTGTTGGGCATCTTCGGTATTGCTGCGGCCGTGCTGCAATTCCTGGCCTTTTGGGTTATCCTCTTCACAGGACGCTATCCCGAAAGCTGGTTTGAATTCCAGGTCAAGTACATGCGCTGGAATCTGAGGCTGACGGCTCGCATCTTCAATCTTGCTGACGGATATCCTGCCTTTGGCCTGAATGCTACTGATGACAACGTAACCTTCGAAGTTCCTTATCCGGAAAAGATCAGCCGTGGGCTCACCCTGGTACGTGGCCTGTTTGGATTTATCTACGTGATGATCCCACACGGAATCATTCTATCACTTCTTAATGTGGCGGTCTCTCTTCTGTCGTTCATTGCTTTTTTCGCCATCCTGTTTACTGGTAAGCACCCGAAAGGAATGTTCGACTTCGTGGTTTACTTCCTTCGCTGGAACCAGCGGGTATCGCTCTATTTGGGACACATGACGGATACTTATCCACCGTTCTCAGGCGATCCTGATCCGGCTCCTGCTACTCCTGAGGAAACCGAAGCATCTGCACAGGAAGCTCCACAGGAACCTGAGGAGAAAAAGAATGAAGATCCAGGAAGATTCATGCCACCATCCAGCGATGACAAGCCCTCTGATGGCGATGATAACGCGAAGGGCGATGAAACCAACAAGGACGATACTTCTAAAGAATAGCAAGCGATAAGATCAACATGATGGAGGAACCCCTTATCAATGACGAAACGCTGAAATACCATCCACTTCCTCAGCCTGACGAAATCTCTGACCGGGAAAAGGAAGACGCGATGGGAGCATACCTGATGATGTTTGCCGCGGTGGCCGTAGCGCTACCGCTGCCCGTCATCAACCTGCTGGCTGCGATCATTTATTATTTCGTGAATCGGAGAAAGAGCCGGTTCATTCACTTTCATTCCTTGCAGAGCCTCCTGTCGCAACTCCCAACTACATTCATGAGCTGGGGATTATTGATCTGGTTTGTCAGGATCTGGATCCTCGACCTGAATGAACACAACGATTATTTCACGGGCTACCTGATCGCGACTGTTGCAGCCAACATCATCTACTTCACCTTTAGCATCGTGGCGGCCGTTAAGGCAAGAAAGGGCAGGATGTACTACCTCATCTTCTTCGGGAGGGTGTCTTACGAAATCGTTTTTGCCAAAAAGCGCGGGTTCACTTATCAGAATGAGCCGGTTGAGCAGATGGAGAACAAACCACCCCGATAGACATGGAGAAGATTATTCGGGACCTGCTTATCCTAGTTCTGGTTTTTGGAGGTATCGTTGCCGGTTTTGTGCTGCTTCGACAGCAATTTCCAGATGCATTGAGCTTCGGTGATGAGGAAGAGGAGGAGTGGAGCATTCTTTCAGAGGAGCAGGAGGAAGTTCTTGGTGATTTCTTCATGGATGAACTGATCGATCAGAACGTGATCGTGAGTGACTCATTTGTGGACTCCACCATGGAAATCCTGTATACCCGGCTTCTGGAGCACTCAAGGCTGGACCGAGCGGACATTAGCTTTCACGTGGTGAAGGATGATGCCATCAATGCCATCACCTTACCCGGAGGCAACATTGTCATCTTTACCGGGCTGATTGAGTTTTGCGATGAACCCGAGCAGCTGGCAGGCGTGGTGGCCCACGAACTGGGTCATGTTTACCACAACCATGTAATGGAAAAGCTGGCACGGGAAGTAGGAGTCACTCTCATTCTGGCCGCGCTCACTGGTGGTGATCCGGGCCTTATTCAGCAACTCAGCGCTTCCTTACTATCCAACGTATTCAGCAGAGGACAGGAGACAGAAGCTGATGTTTATGCCCTGGATTTGCTCAGAGACTCCAACATTCATCCCTGGGTATTGGGCGAGTTCTTTGAATCGCTCAATGAAGAAGACATGTCGTTTGACGAATCGTTGGAATGGCTCATGACACATCCGCACAATGAAAAGCGAATTGCGATGAGTGAACGCTACGAGCTACCACGCGATTTTGAGGCGGAACCTCTGGATGTTCCATTGGATGAAATCATGGAGCGGATCTGAGCACTTGATGGAGATGGGGCGAATGCAAGTCTCAGTTCTCTACTTTCGGACCTTGATCGATGCCAGATACTGAAATCACAAGCTTTTCAAATCCCAGGTTCAAAGAACTAAAGGGACTTTCCAAATCCAGAAGCCGTAAGGCTTCAGGAGTATTTCTAATGGAAGGAAGGCCAGAGTTGGACATTGCATTTAACTCTCACTTGGTGCCTCAAACGATTGTGTATTGTGACAGCTACACTTCACTGGAGGATCTGAGCACTTTCTCCGCCAAAGGAGACGGTAAACTTCTCAAGCTTAGCAGAGCCCTGTTCGATGACCTGGCCTATCAGCACGTTCCAGGCAATTTCATGGCCGTGTTTGAGTCGAGGAACTACTCTTTGAATGACCTTTCGGGAAACGCTCCTTTGGTGGTGTTGGAATCCGTTGAAAAGCCGGGTAACCTGGGCGCCATTCTCCGTACGTGCGATGCGCTTGGAATCCAGGAGTTAATCGTGACAGAAACGGCCATGGATCTCTACAATCCCAACGTTCTCCGAAACAGCAGGGGAGCGGCATTCACGGTAAAAACCGTTTTCTGCTCAAACGAAGAGGCATTGAGCTATATCAAGGCTCATCACATCCTGCCAATGGCGGCCGCATTGACTCTAGGCGCAAAGGACTATCGCGAGTTATCGTCTGGCAAGCATGCCTATGTTTTTGGCCCAGAGTCTACGGGCTTATCCGATTTCTGGCTGGAAAACGCCAGCGAACATTTGGTCATCCCCATGCGCGGAGTGGTGGACTCGCTTAATGTTTCGGTGAGCGCAGCCATCCTGCTGAGTCATTTCACATCTGCACGCTCTTAGAGCATGAGATGATCAAAAGCCTCCATGAACCGCTTACGGTAGATAGGGGTGATGGTAAACTCCTTTCCGTTCTTGAGAATCGCACTGCTTCCACCTCGCTTGTTAAACACATCCACGTAGGTACTATTGATGATCACCGACTGATTGATGCGGATGAAAGAAGTCTGATCCAGTTTGTTTTCAAAAGATTTGAGCGTTCGCGAGATGAGCAGTGGTTTTTCCTGGTCTTTTAAGTTCACGTAGGTGTAGCTGTTGGATGCCTCCAGCCAAACAATGTCAGACAATTCCAAAATCTGAAAACCGTTGCTGTTGGGCACACAAATGCGGGTAACGGGAGTGTGGGTAGTTCTCAGTTCCTTTTGCCGCTTTTGCTCTGCGATCCTCGCCAACACCTGATTGAGATCGCTTTGTGCAATCGGTTTCAGCAAGTAATCTTCAGCGCCCATTTTTACGGCATCGAGGGCATACTGATCGAAGGCTGTGGTGAAAACGATGGAAGCGGAAATAGGCCCCAATTGCTCCAAAAAGGCAAAGGCATTCATGAAGGGCATCTGGATGTCAATGAAGAGCACATCCAGGTTGTACCACTGGTCAAAAGTGAGGGCTTTTCGTGGATCCTGGTATTGACCACAGAGCTCCACAGGCTCCGTGGCATGTTCCAGAAGAGCACCAAGCATGTCTATGGCATGCTGCTCATCATCGATAATAAGAGCTTTAATCTTAGTCATAGGGGTGTAGTATAATAGGAAATTTAAGGGTTGCGATGGTTGCCCACTCTGAATTGCTGGAAAATGACAACTCTGTTGGGTTTCCGTAAATCTTTTTGAGGAGAGCCAATCGCTCCACGATGACGCTGAGGCTAGAGTTTCTGTTTCGTTCGACTCGTTCCAGGATTCTGCCATCAGCTGCTTTACCGCTATTCTTCACACATACACAGAGCAGCTCGCCTTCAATACGTATCTCAAGCTCCAACCGTCCTTTTACATCAGATTCTGCGATTCCATGCCAAATCGCGTTTTCGACCAGTGGTTGAAGGATCAGCGGTGGGATGTGCAATCCTTTTTGATCGGGGATGGAATTGAGCAACGTAAAATCGAAGCCTCGCTCCAGGCGAAGCAACTCTAGCTCGATGTAGGATTCGACCGCTTTCATCTCATCTTCCAGGCTGATAAGGTCTGAACGAGAGTTGTGAAAAACCCTGCGCATCAAGCTGGAAAACTTGCCAATGACTTCGAGGGATTCACGAATATCATTGCGAGCTACACTACCACCCACAGTATTGAGCACATTGTAAAGAAAGTGCGGGTTCAGCTGTGCACCCAGGGCTCTATTGTTGGCCTCAAGCAATCCCATCTGCAGGCGTGAATTGTTCGCAACCATCACTGTACGTTGGTACAAAACGGTGCCTGCTACCAAGGCGAGCGTGACGAATACAGAAAAGATGAACCACCAGCGCAGGTAGAATGGTTCCAACACCATGATCCGTGCAGGCTGAGCGCTGTGTTGCCAATTCCCTGAAAGGTCCATTACCTGTAGTTCAAGATTGTAGCTTCCAGCTGGAATTCCCTGTACCACCAATCGACTCTCCACAATGTTGGTCCAATTGGTATCCAATTCTGCGATCCGGTAGCGCTTCAGGTGCGATCCACTGTTGGTGAAGCATACGTTCGATAATTCAATGATGATGGTCCCAAAGTCAGACGGAAAGGTGAAGACACCCCTATCGTCAGGGATCACGTTTTGATCATGGTAATACACTTGCCCCACCGCTAATTGATTGCATTCTGCCTGATTGAGGGGAGTCTTAGGCAGAGGAGTCCGAAAGACATTTGATTCGGTACCAACGTAGAGATAATCACCCAGAGCAGTCAATCCTTTTACCAGTTGGAAGGGGTATCCTGTTTCTGGCCTGAGTTGCATGATCGACTCAAGACTGCAGCCATCCATGCGAAATCGCTGAACGCCCAGATCTGTGCCCACCCAATAGGATCCATCATCCGTAGTGCTTATCCCTCTGCAGGAATTGGAAATCAAGCCATTGTCGGTGGTTATTTGACATATTAACTCCGCCTCGTGCATTAGGAAGAGGCCTTCAGAGGCACTTACAACCAGGAGCGTATCTCCTTTGAAAGGAAGCACGCCAGTCACCAAGAGATGGTTCTTCACCTTACCCTGAAACGTAACATCGGTAGAGGTGTCCGCACAGTGATTGTAGATCGAAATCCCTGCATGACTTACCAAATAGATCGAGCATTCATCTTTTTTGTAGCTGATTCGAATCCTGTACTTATCCCAGTTGATCCGAGTTGTGTCGTTGGCTTCACTTATGATCCGGGCTTTAGCATTGAAACCGGAAAACCGAAACACTTGACCTGTCGTGTCTTCGAAAAAAAAGCGTCCACCATCATTTTCAATGATTTCATAGGTTCTCAGGTCTATGATGGGGAGCTTGTACGTGCCGATTACTAGCCAGTCTGGCTCCTTGCGGTGCGGATTTATATCTACAATCGTCTTTTGACCCTTGTAGCGCAGATGAAGCTCAGATGGCTTTGTGGTCGAGACAGAATAGAGTTCTCCGTGCTTTGTTCCAAGAAAAGCTACCGTGTCGTTGATCCTGCCCAAGTGCATGGTGTAAATCCTTTCCAGGTGCGGCAATGGCCTGGCATATTCCACCTCGTTGGGTGGGTAATAATAGACTCCGCCTTCCACCGTGGAAAACCAATGTCCTCCTTCATGATCCTTACATGTAGCCGTAACTCCCAGACCTTCCAGCATGGCGCTTTTCACCTCAAAATCATCCAGAGAAATCTCAAGTACTCCATCGTCCAGAGTGCCAGCCCATAAGCTGTTTCGATCTTCCCGGTAAAACAGATGTCCGATAAATTCTTCAGGCCGCACCATGTAATCGATCACGTTCAGATTGCTGTCAAGCAACATCAGAACCCGACTGATGCTGAACGCATAATTCTTTCCAGCTCGAATGGCCATGGGGCGGTTTGCTCCCCGGAAAAAGAAAACGTCATCCGTGAGAGGGCCTTCTATCCCGGTAATTGCCCGAATATGCTCGGCATTGTAGTAGCCGATAAACAAGACCTGATCGTCACCGAAGCGTATGAATTCTGGCTTTCGCTCATGTTCGATGAATTCAAAGTAAGTAGTGCTATCAGCCTCATCATCGTAGATCACCTTGAACATGCTCTTTCTCAGAGAAACGATGATCACTGTATCGCCATGACTGGTGAGTCGCTGAATCTGCATTTGCCGAAAAGCCGAGACCAGGGAGTCGTTAAAGGAGTGACAAACGATGCGATCCTCATCCGGCAGGTAAGTGAAAACCTGCGTGAGGGAAGTATAAAACCAGATCTGCCCATTGTCCACTTCATGTCCGTAAAGCGCAGTGTTAAAGCACAGGCCTTCCGCTTCGCCATAGTTTTTGAACGTCTCACCATTGTAGCGTGAAATGCCATTTTCGGTACAAAACCAGAGGTTGTTCTTCGAATCCTGAAACACTTCATGCACAATGGTGGAGGGCATCCCCTGTTCCGTGGAGAAGTGCTTTAAATAGGGGCTGAACTTGTATCCTTCCTTAGGCTGACCCTCCGATGAGCTCAATGCAGGCATGGGATTCAGAATGATCATCCCGAGGAGCAATACCAGTGCCTGAGAGAACCTCAAAAGCCGACCGATCGGTGCCGAGTTAAAGCCAGCGTTTGATGGGAGCAATACCTGCATCGTACTATTGGATACACTATGCTTCATCCTTGGCTTTACGAACGAGGGGGAGTTTAAACGTGGCGACAGTAGACCATTTGTCTGAACTGGAAAAGGACAACTGCGCAGAGCTTCCGTAGATCTTTTTGAGAAGCAATAAGCGTTCTTTGATCAGCTTCAAGCTCGAGTTTCGACCTTTCCCCACATGCTCCATGAGGTCAGTTTCAGCTGCCTTTCCGGTGTTTTTGATGGAGAGGCAGAGCAATTGATCCTCTTGTTTTACTTCCAGTTCCAAATGGCCGGGATCATCAGACTCAGCTATTCCGTGCCAGATCGCATTTTCGAGAATGGGTTGGAGCAGGAGAGGGGGAACCAGGAGTGACTCGTATTCATCTACGGTGTTGATGAGTTCAAAGTCGAATCGATACTCCAGTCGCACAAGCTCGAGTTCTATGTATGACTCAACGGCAATCAGCTCTGCCTCAAGGCTGATGAGATCTGACTGAGAGTTGTGAAAGACCATGCGCATTAAACTGGAAAATTTGCCAATCACTTCCAGGGACTCAGGAACATTGTTGCGGGCAACACTACCTCCGACTGTATTGAGCACATTGTAGAGGAAATGTGGGTTGAGCTGTGCTCCGAGTGCACGGTTTTTAGCTTCTGACAACCCCATCTGGAAGCGGGATTTATTGGCCACCATGACGGTGCGTTGATAGAGTAGGGCTCCGGCACCTGATCCTAACAGAAGAAGAACCGTCAGGATGAACCACCAACGCAGATAGAAGGGGTGCAGGACTTTTATTCTTGCTGATTCTTCACTTTCTCTCCACCGTCCCGTCAAGTCCATCACCTGCAGTTCCACCTCGTAGTTGCCCGCGGGAACTCCCTGTACTACTACGCGATTGCTCAGAATGGTCGTCCAGTTGGTGTCAATGTCAGCAATCCTGTAGCGCTTGGCGTGCGATCCGCTATTCACAAAACACACATTGGACAATTCGACAATGATGGTTCCGAAGTCAGGAGGAAAAATGAATACTCCGTCCTCATCAGGCTCTACCTTCCGGTCGTGAGAGGACACCTTTGCAACCTCCAGCCGATTGCACTGAACGCCCGCGTCAGGAGTCAGAGAAATCGGAACTCTATATAAACTGGACTCTGTCGCCACCAAAAGTCGGTTTCCAAAAATCGCTAACCTTTTTACCAGGTTGAAGGGGTAGCCGGTTTCAGGTCGAAGTTCCATCAGCATTTTTATAGATTCCCCTTTGACCCTAAATTGCTGTATACCCGCATCAGTTCCCAGCCAGCAGGACCCATCTTCAGATTTGATCAACTCTCGAATAGAATTGGATATCAAGCCATCACCTTTGGTGAAATGCCTGATCACCTGATCCTCATGGATTAGAAAGAGCCCTCGGTATGAAGTAGCGACCAGAATGGTGTCTCCTGTCAAATGAATGGTCTGTCGTTCTACAATGGACGTCTTGGAGGTATCATCTTTATCTGTAAAATCAATGACCTCCATTTTTTCCTCGCAATAGTTGTAGAGCGACATGGTAAGAGGAGTGGCTATGTAGCACCGGCATGTATCCAGGGGAAACGTCATCCTGATTCCGGGTCCACCCCAGTTTTGAACAACTACTTTTACAAACGCTCCGTTCGTGTCGTTGAGAACCAGATCACCCTTGTCCTTCCTCAAGACCACTATTTCACCACCTCCAATGGGGAAATGACCGCGAATTCCATCGTTAGAGAGGATCGAAAAATCTTGAATGTCAATGACCGGTGAGCCGAGTGTATACACTGTTGCCTTATCCTTATGCCTCAGAAACGGTTTGACGTCTCCAATTTCCTTGGAGAACCGCTGCCGGTAGATCAGCCGATCGGGGAGACGACTGTGCATGGAATACAGATCCCCGTGCTTTGTGCCTACGAAACCCAGAGTATCATTGAACCCGTTGATGGTAACGGGGTAGAGAAGATTATCGCCAGACTCATTTACGGCCAATTCCACGCCTCTGGGAGGATAATAGTAGACCCCGTGTTCGTGCGTAGAGAACCAATATCCACCTTCATGATCGCGAAACGAACAGGTGATGGTGTGGCCATCGAGTAGGTTTCTCCGAATCTCAAAACTGTCAAGGTCAACCTCTAAAACACCTCCAAAAAAGGTTCCTGCAAGCACTGTATTTCGTTCTTCCTCATAGAGGAGGTGTCCGATGAGTTCATGGGAAGTAACCAGATAATCTTTCACTTTCAGATTACTGTCAAGAAGAAAGATGAATCGACCGAGTCCAAAGACATAATCATCTCCTGCATTGATGGTTATGGGGCGTGCATGCGAGTAAAATTTAAACTGCTCATCGCTGTAATCTCCAGGCCCTGCCAGCGCTTGCATGTCTTCAACATTGTAGTTTCCCAGGAACAGGTACTCATCATCACCAAACCGCAGGAACTCAGGGTCATCAGCATATTCCTTCACGTCCAGCCAAACGGCTGTATCTTGCTCCGCATCATAAACGAGGCGACAGACACTCTTTTTCTTCGAGATAATGTAAACCGTGTCTTTGTAGCTGGTAAGCCTCTGGATTTCCCTCTGTCGCAGTTGTTGCTCTATCAATCCGCTGAAAGAAGGGCATACCACCTCATCTCGGCTTGGCAGGTAAACGAAGACCCGGGTATGAGCACTGAAAAACCAGATTTCACCATTCTCCATTTCATGCCCGAAAATGGTGGCAGACAGGCACAGCCCCTCTTCTTCGCCATAATTTTTGAAGTCGTGGCCATTGTAACGGGAGATGCCATTTTCAGTACAAAACCACAAGTTGTTCTTCGAATCCTGGAAAACCTCATGAACGACAGATGAGGGCAAACCATCCTCAGTAGAGAAATGCTTGAAGTAGGGTTGGAAGGTGTAAACTTCGCGCGATTCTCCTTCAAGCGAGCTCAATCCGAACAAGGGCATCAGCATAAACATCCCGATGCATAGAAGTAGGGTTTTGCTAACATGCATGTAAAACGCGCTTAACAGCCGCAAGATAGTTTGAGATTCCAATGCTCACGCTCCCAGCGAGTCGTGAAACTCCTGTTTTCAGGGGGTGCGCATGAAGTTTCACCTCAAAATCCTTGTTAAAACGGCTCAGATTCTTGCCACAACCGATGTAATACTAAGCCAGACCACTTTATGCACTGAATTCGGCACAAGAGCGAAATCATGCGGTTCCATGATCAATGTCAAAGAAATTCGGTTGCTGCCTGCCCGGTAGTGTAGAAACTTTGCGCCCCATGATCAACGAACGGTTTAAAGAACTGAGCGAGCTTAGCAGCTATCTACAGAAACTCGTAGAGTCGAAACTCTGGGCCAAGATTCTTCTTGGAATGTTCATCGGCATTATCGTTGGTTTGCTGCTTTCGTCCGGGGCAGGTCTGGTCAGTCCAAAGCTGGCTCAGGGCATTTCCGTTTGGCTGGGCTTTCCGGGAACCTTGTTTCTGAAGCTGGTGCAGATGATCATGATTCCTCTGATATTCTCTTCCATCATTACCGGGCTGGCGAGCAATTCAGAGAAAGACCAACTGAAAAAGGTAGGGCTGAACCTAGTGCTTTACTTCCTGGGGACCACCATTGTCGCCATCACCATCGGCACAGTGGTGACCAGCATCATCAAACCCGGGAACTACTTTGTACCAGAAACGCCATTGGAAGCGGTAGCAAGCGATGCATCAACGGCCGAAGACGCAGCGCTACCATCGATCAGCGAACTCCCTGACGTCATCTCCAACCTGTTGCCCTCGAATCCACTGGCCAGCATGGTCACCGGGGAGATGCTCAGCATTGTGATCTTCACCATTATCATTGGCATTGCCATCACCATGATGAACGAAAAGACCGCGCGGCCGCTCCTCGAACTGCTATCTGCCGTTCAGGAAATCTGCATGACGGTTGTGCGATGGGCCATGGAAATTGCTCCGTATGCTGTGCTCGGCCTCATGGCTCAACTCATCATAACAGTCGGATTGAAGAGTATTCTCGGATTGGGAGTGTTTGTGCTGGATGTACTGCTGGGGCTGGGATTGCTTACTGGCTTCTACATGCTCATTGTGTGGTTATTTGGCGGCAGAAACCCAAGGAAATTCATGTCTAAGCTCAGAGATGTGCAGCTATTGGCATTCTCCACCGCCAGCTCTGCTGCAGTGATGCCCCTCAGCATGAAAACGGCCCGGGAAGAGCTTAAGGTCAGTGGTTTCATTGCAAAATTCATCGTTCCGATTGGAGCTACCATTAACATGGATGGCACCGCACTCTTTCAGTGTGCCGCCACGATCTTCATTGCCCAGGTGTACGGTATTGAGTTAAGCCTGATGAACCTGGTTTTGGTGATGTTTACGATCGTGGCAGCCTCCATCGGTACACCCGCCATTCCGGGCGGAGGCATCATCATTATGACCACCGTTTTACAAGGTGCAGGCATTCCAGCCCAGGGTTTGATGATCCTCATAGGCATCGACCGGATACTCGGTATGTTCAGAACAGCAGTGAACGTGACGGGCGACTTGACAGCCTGTGTGGTGTTCGATCGTTTTTTCACGCGCCAGACTCAAGAAGCGGCAAAAGAAGCAGGACCTAGAAAAGGGGAGTTACTAAACACTTAATCCAAGCACCTATGCTTGGGCTCAACTCATGTGAAGTCCTTCGGCCCAGGCCTGAGCACGCTCCAATTCACCCACTTTGAGAGGGCCTTCTTTGTCCAATACAAGAAATCCCATAGGCTCAGCAATCAATCGAGCACCCTTTTGCTCAAGCTTTTTAGCGATGGGTTTGGCAGCATAACCTCCGAGATCAACAATCCATCGCAGAATGGCAGATTCGATGGTATGAAGATCGATGCGTGTATCAAAAGAAGCCACTGCCAAGTGTTTCACATCCTCGCGGCTCAAACTGGTGAGAAACTCATGAGTCTCGGGTGAGGGACGAAATCCTCGTGTGGCGCAGCCTATTACCAATAAATGAACAGATCTGAGTTCTTCCGGGGTGCAGCTCTTGATATTCTTCGAAACAACTTCCGCCTTTCTCTCCAAACCCTTCGCAATTGATTCAGCAATTATTCTGGTGTTTCCAAAGAAAGACTCATAAAGAACAAGGGCTTTTAGTGGTGAGGCTTCTTGCATCATACAACGTTAGCGCATACCATCCTGCAAAAACATGATGGTTGTAGCCTAAGCAGTTGAGCGTGCTCATTTTCGCAAGGCGTCATCCATATTGATCGCGGCTTGCTATTTTAACGCCATGGAAAACTCCTACCTCATCAGCGCCATCAAGCAATTCGAGTATTACCAGCAATTGGGCGATAAAACCATGCAACAGCTCTCAGATGAAGAACTGTTTTGGATACCGCACGCTGATGGCAATTCTGTATCCACCATCGTAGCTCATCTCTCGGGAAACATGCTTTCCCGATGGACCAACTTCATCACCGAAGACGGAGAAAAGGAATGGCGCAACAGAGACGATGAATTTGACCCGAAATTGAGCAACAGGGCGGAGGTAGAAGAAGCCTGGCAAAAAGGCTGGAACTGTTTGTTTGAGGCCATTCGACCATTGAGCAGCAGTGACCTGGAACACATCATCTACATCCGTAACCAGGGACACACCGTCACCGAAGCCATCAACAGACAGCTGGCTCACTATTCCTATCACGTTGGGCAAATCGTTCTGTTGGGAAAGCTCATTCGAGGCGCGGACTGGGAATCGCTTTCCATCCCCAAGGGAGGGTCTAAGGCCTATAATGCTGAGAAGTTTGCCAAGGAAAAATCACGAGAACACTTTACGGACGAGATGCTTGGAAAGAAGGGGTGAGAGCGATGAAGAATACAGGAGACAATTTTTTGGTTGAAGCCTTCGTTTGATCGCACCTAACCAACCATCACGCATAACCCCAAACAGCATGCGCCCCTATTTCCTTGTATTTCTAATCGCCCTGACTCCGGTGTTTTCAAATGCCCAAATAGTATTCGCCACCCCTGATTTCAGCAACCTCAACACCATAACCACAGCTGTTCCCATTTTCTCCATTCCCACGGACAGCAGGCAACTTGGGATGGGATTGAGTGGAGTTGTTCCTGCTGAGCAAAACAGATGGGGATATGCGCATTCTAACCCAGCCCTGATCGCAAGAGGAACACAATATGCAGCAGCGAATATCAACTACATGCCTTGGTTGAGAAGCCTTGTACCTGACATGAATTCGTACTCTGCTCATTTCGCTGCCGGGTTCACCAGACGTCAGGCTGTAGGGCTGAGTTACCGCTATTTCTCCCTCGGAGATGTCGTGTGGTTTGACCAATTCGGAACGGTAGCCTCAACCACAACTCCTTACGAAATGTCGGTGCAGCTCAATTATGGGCTTCAACTAACCAAACATCTCAAAGTTGGTACAGCCATCAAGTACCTGTATTCCGACCTGGGAGGCAGGGTAGTGGTTGATAATCAGGAACTGGAAGCCGGGCGTTCGCTTGCAACCGATGTAGGTGTAGCCTATGATCGCTCAATCCCCACTACAGAGCAAAGCAACCTACTGGTCTCAGGTGGGATTTCAGCCACCAATGTAGGTTCTAAAATGACTTATACGCAAGGGAGACGCAGGGATTTCCTACCTGCTGAGCTGCTGTTGGGTGGATCGGTTGGAATAGAGTTGGAGTTCACCGATATTAAAGTGACTGAACGGGTGTTTGCGAGTTGGTCAAAGCTGTTGGTTCCGACTCCGCCCATATACGAGGTGGATGAAAACGGTCAATTCACCTTCGATGAGAATGGAGACCTGATCATAGCCCAAGGGTACGATCCTAACATCTCCCAAGCTCAGGCCATTTTCCAGTCTTTCTATGATGCTCCAGATGGCTTTCGCGAGGAAATATCCGAGGTGATTCACCGCATCGGCAATGAGGTGAGCATTGAGTATAAAGAAAAAGTGAGTCTATCACTTCGACAAGGCATCTTCCTCGAAGCAGATTCAAAGGGAGGTCGAAAATTTGTGACGATTGGTGCCGGAATCAGTGCCTTTGGTTTCACACTGGATGGAGCCTACTGGCGCTCCCTTCCAAACAGAGTTACCACCAACCAGCTTTCAATCAGCTTGGGATATACCTACGACCTCGGGAAAGCCTGAACAATGTGTGTCTAATCCCGGGTTGATCAGGCCACGCGATCAACAACTACCGCATAATCGATGCTTTCGTGCGAAGTGTCAAACACCGACTTTCCATTTTTGATGATCAGGATCTGAGGGCTTTGGTGAATCACATTATACCTTGCTGCAATCGCATTGGAGATGTGGCGATAGGAGAGAAGGTCTAAGTAATAGAATAGTGCCTTTTCCGGGTCAAGATCAAAGTTGCCGGACAGTTTCTCTTTGGCAAAGGCACTTCTGCTACAGCTCGTGCTGTGCTTAAAGATTACCACAGGCTTTGTCTTCGAAATCGCATCGATTTCGTTCAGTTGTTCTTCATTTTCCAGTCGCTTCCAGTCTTCGGGCAGCTTCGTTGATCCAAAGGGATTCCACATATAATTTCGATTCTTGACTGCAAAGATCAGGTTTAAAATTCTGATCAGGTGATGTGTTGATTAGATGATCAGATGATGAATTGCGGGGCTTTGGATTTGGTGGTGGGATGTGATTCTTGGCTATCGGCTACTAGCTATCAGCTGTGAGCAGCTTCCATTTTGCCGACCACCTGCCGTATAGGTGTCTAAACCACTGTTTCATAGAACCTCTCATCGTCTGCCCCCAATGATCTAATCACCTGATTATCTAATGATCTGATTATTTAAAAAGCTTCCTGATCCCCCTTGCCTTTGCCTTTTTCATCAGCTTCAGGAATAGCATGGCCGTGGTGAGCGCATCCCCGCTGGCGCTGTGGCGCGCCTCTGGTTGAACGCCATATTCCTTGCAAAGGGCATCCAACCCTTTAAAAGCCTTCTTGCCACCGTATCCGCCCATCAGCGGATTCTCCAGGCGAGCACCAAGCTGGGCAGTGTCCACCGTGGCATTTTGAAGCGACATCCCAAAGTGAGTCTCCAACACCGCGTTCAGGCAGGCTACATCAAAGGCGACATGATGACCGACTAAAGCACTGTTTCCAATGAGTTTAAGCGCTTCCAAGGCAAACTCAGGCTCCGGAAGCCCCAGCGCCATGTCTGTTTTGGTGATGTGATGAATGTCGCTCGCCTTGATAGCAGCATCTCGCTCCAGGCCGATGAAGCCTTCCAGGCGTTGTTTGAGAAAGATAGCGCCCTGATCTACGGTGATGAAGGCAAACGACAAAATGCGATCCGCCTTGGGGTCCAGGCCGGTGGTTTCCAAATCGAACACTACATAACGCTGCTCCAGAATATCCTTGTGCTTCTTGCCCCAGTCAAGCTCAAGGTAATCGCGGATGGCATCCAGGGTTGCCGGATCATCCAGCAGCCGATCGTTCTTGGTTTTCCAGAACTTCATCACATCGGCTTGATGAGGTGTTGAATACTGCTGATCGGCTCGAAGGCATTTTTAAGCACCTGCTTCTCCAATGAGCTCAAATGAGTCGGATCCACAAAACGCCCGTTGCTACCGTGCTTCAACCCTTCATAGGCCCGCATGCGCATGAAGATGCGATACGCCACTGCGCAGTCTTCGTAGCGGCTGGCGTTCGGCAGATCGACCTTTGCGAGCCGCTGATAGCGCGCAATGGTGTTCGCTGGAAACATGGTGTTGAACTCCAGTGATTGCAGCCGTGCCGCGTCCGCCAGTGGCATCATGGCGCGGGCCTTAATGTCGAACGTGTTGTTGTGTTCACCGCCCTTTTCCAAGACCAGGTTTTTAAAGAATCCCAGCGGTGGTGGGTTTTGCAGCGCATTGCCCGCCAGGAAGGCTGTGAAGCGTTTGTTGCCCTTGTAGCTTCGATAGATGGTGTCTTGCAATGCCGAAGCCAATTCTAGGTTTCCAAAAAATCCCTGCAAGTCAAAGAAGATGGTTGCATAGAGTAAGGCGCGTTCTTCAGGGACAGCAATCCATTGTCGAAAGCGGAGTTCCCACGCTTCCAGCGGCAAGATCCATTCGGGATTATTGGCTTGAATGCCAGCCTTGTCCGTTTCGTAGCCGTAAGCCACCAAGCGTTCAAATACCTCATCTGCAAACGTTTTCAGCTCTTGTTCCATGCCGCCTTTCTGTTCCCGAAAGATGATGGCGCTGTCAAAGTCCGTACGGATTACCTGCTCTCCGCGGGCCGTGCTTCCCAACGCCAGCCAGCAGAAATCATCCCCACCAAAGCTGAAGTCATGCGCAGACATTACATCCTTGATCGTGCATCCAAGCAATTCCCGGTTGAAGGCCTGAACGATGCGGGCGATGTCCTGAATAGGGTGGTGGTGAAGCACCAGATTTCGAACGTGGCCGTCAAAGCGCTCCACGATCTCCTTCCTTTTATCACCGCTTGCTCTGCGCAGTTCCTTGATCAATACAGCTGCGTTGTTACCGCGAGAAACAAGCAGATCATGATCGGTGACAACACCGAGCAGCGGCTCATCATTCGTGCCTTTTTGAGTGACGCACAGGTGATGCGCCCCCAGCGAAATCATTTCCATCAAATATTCTTCAGTGGACAAACCATTCGCCACCGTTTTGACCGGTTTTGTCATGATGCGCTCAATGCGATCTTCAATCGAATGGTCACCTGTTACCACCTTATCCCTCAGATCTGTATCTGTCGCGATTCCCTTGGGGCGAAACTCATCATCCACCACCACAATCGATCCTACGCGATGCTCTCTCATCGTTTGAGCCACTTCCCTGATTGTAGTCTCAGCCGAGCACGTAACCGGTAATTTCCATGTACTGATAAAGCTATTTTCGAAGTTGAACCTGAAATCCTTTCGGGGACGTGTGCTTTTGAAGTGTTCATCAATCTCCCTCAGCTTTCGCCTTCGCAACGCAACTCCTGAAGCAAAGTCACCAAAGAAGAACTCAAGCACCTTAGGCTCTGTCACCACCACCTTTCGCAACGTATCCATCGAAAGCTTGATCAATAGCGCTTCAGGATCGGCCACCACCGAAGCTTTGTAGGTTTCAGTAGACATGAAGGCACGTGCGCCCACAATTTCACCCTCACCACACTGGTCCACCAAGGCGCCTTCTTTGTCAATCACTTTGATCGACCCTTTGCGCAGAATGTAGAGCCCATCATGAAGTGGATCACCTGCCTTAAAAATCGTTTCACCCTTGTCCAGGTAATGCATGGATGAAGTGTTCGCCAATGTCAATAGCTGCTCCTGCACCAGGACTTCAAAAGGCTGATGAAGGCGCAGAAATTCTACAATTCGTCCTGCAATGGACTCTCTCTCAGGGTCTAACTCTGGTTTCATATCACCACAAAGATGGAGCAGGGTGAGAGAAGTATTATGCTAAATAGATATATTTATGCTCAATTGATATAGGTCATGAGAAATTGCCCCAACTGCCGCTCTCAAAGAATCATCAAAAGTGGTGTCGTCAATCAACGTCAGCGCTTTAAATGTAAGGACTGTAACTATCATTTTACGGTAGACAAGGCGGGCAAATCCATTGACAACTACTACGTCACCAAAGCCCTACAGCTCTATGTAGAAGGGGTGAGCTATCGGGAAATTGAACGCATCCTGGGTGTGAGTCATGTTTCCGTGATCAACTGGGTAAAGAAGTACAAAATCCTGCGCCCGGAAAACACCGATTACCATCCCACGTATCGAATCCTAAGCCACACGGAACTCATCGAATACATGGGCAACAAAGAGCAATTGTCAGGAGCGGGTATGATGATCACAGAGCTTGGAGACAAGTTCATGCTGATCAAATGGGAACGCTTCCGGGAGTAGCATATCAATCCCAAAACAGCTATATAATTTAGCGGATAGCGATATTGGGTATAGATTCTTCGCAGAGGTTGGCCTCTATTTGATTTCGGAAAACGGAAGTGCGCGCCTCCAGATTCTCCTTCATCGGGATAGCCCGGAGAAGGCAAGAACTATTACTAACACCTATTGCTATGAAAAGACTATCCATTCTCGCCTTGGGTATGATGCTTTCGATCTCCGCCTTCTCACAAGGTTCTACCGAATACACGGGTGGACTGAAGGTGAAGCTTAATGAAGACGGCTCCAAGTATTTCCGCCTCATCACCTGGCACCAAGCCTGGCTGACCACACAACAAAACGCTCAGGACGACTACGTATCCACTGCTTCGCTCAGGCGCTCACGCTTGCTGATGTATGCACAAATCAATAAGCGCTTTCTGATTCTAACACACTTCGGACTCAACAGCTTGAATGCGGGCAATATGCACCCCGTGGGTAAAAACTCAAGTGCCGCAGTATTCATGCACGATGCCTGGGCTGAATACACCATCGTTCCCAGAAACCTATCCATCGGTGGCGGTCTTCACTATTGGAACGGCATTTCAAGGCTTACCAATCAAAGCACGCTCAACATCATGACGCTGGATGCTCCGCGCTTCAACTGGGCGACCATCGGAACCTCTGATCAGTTTGCACGCCACATGGGGATGTATGCAAAAGGAAAGCTCGGAAAGCTTGATTACCGGGTCGCGATTAACAATCCCATCGTCAATTCCCTGGACGTCATCAACAACGTAGCGTTGGACACCAATGAATCAACGTACAGAAGTCGGCAGGTGTATGGAAACACGCGCGCCCAGTACGCCTTTCAAGGCTACCTCATGTACCAGTTTCTGGATGAGGAGAGCAACTTCTTGCCCTATGCAGTAGGCTCTTACCTCGGAACCAAGAAGGTCTTCAACATTGGAGCAGGATTCTTCAATCATACGGAGGGAACCGTAGGTCTGAATACCGCAGGAGATACCATCACGCATGATGTCAACCTCTTCGCGGTAGATGTTTTCTACGATACTCCGCTGGGAGAGAAGGGCGCTTCTTACAACGCTTATGTAGCCTATTACAACTATGACTTCGGCCCCAATTACCGACTGACCAACACCAGCAATGTCATTGCCACGGGTCAGATCTTCTACGCACAAACCGGGTTCACATTACCAGACTTTACCGAGAAAGGCCGCTTACAGCCTTACCTCAGCGGAAGCTACCGCGATCTGGACGCCTTCTCTGATGTGGCCACCACATGGGCAGCCGGAGCGAACTTCTACCTCAGCGGCCACAACGCCAAAATCACCCTCGAATACAATCAAACCAATCAAGGCGCTGCAAACAGTCATCTGATCAACCTGCAGGCCATGATTTACCTATAAACCCTGAACTCAACAATCATGACTAGAGATAAAGCAAAAGCCTACTGGAAGGAAAACCTCCAGTACCTCACCATCCTGATGAGCATCTGGTTCCTCGTGTCCTATGGCTTCGGAATCCTCTTCGCGGATGCCCTGAACGGAATCAAGCTCGGAGGTTTTAAACTGGGCTTCTGGTTCGCACAGCAAGGATCGATCTACGTGTTCGTAGCACTCATCTTCATCTATGTGCGCCTGATGAACAAGTTGGACAAGAAATACGGTCAAGACGACTAACTAAAACACTGAAATCATGGATATTTTAACCTGGACATACATACTCGTAGGCGCCACTTTTGCGCTCTACATCGGCATCGCCATTTGGTCGCGGGCCGGTTCTACCAAGGATTTTTACGTGGCTGGCGGTGGTGTTTCGCCTCTTGCCAACGGCTTGGCTACTGCGGCTGACTGGATGTCGGCAGCATCTTTCATCTCCATGGCCGGCCTCATCTCGTTCAGCGGCTATGACGGTTCTGTTTACCTCATGGGCTGGACGGGAGGTTACGTTTTGTTGGCACTCCTGCTCGCACCTTACTTGAGGAAGTTTGGCAAGTTTACCGTGCCGGATTTCATCGGTGACCGCTATTACTCCAACACCGCACGAACGGTGGCCGTGATTTGCGCCCTCTTTGTATCGTTCACCTACGTGGCGGGTCAGATGCGCGGAGTAGGCGTGGTGTTCTCGCGCTTTCTGGAAGTAGATGTGGAAGTAGGAGTGATCATCGGTATGATCATCGTGTTCTTCTACGCTGTTTTGGGTGGAATGAAGGGTATTACTTACACGCAAGTAGCGCAATACTGTGTTTTGATTTTCGCCTTCATGGTTCCTGCCATCTTCATCTCCATTCAAATGACGGGGAGCTGGCTTCCACAGATTGGGTTTGGTGGGGCAGGGGAAGACGGAGTTTACCTGCTCGACAAACTGGACGGGTTGCACCGAGAGCTGGGCTTTGCTGAATACACCAATGGATCGAAAGGCATGATGGATGTGTTTTTCATCACCGCAGCACTTATGGTGGGCACGGCTGGTCTGCCACACGTCATCGTTCGGTTCTTCACTGTCCCTAAAGTGAAGGATGCGCGCAAGTCTGCCGGTTATGCACTGCTTTTCATCGCCATTCTCTACACCACAGCGCCTGCTGTAGCGGTATTCGCAAGAACCAACCTCATCGAGACGGTGAGCGACAAGGACTACGATGCCATGCCTGCATGGGTCGGAAACTGGGAGCGCACCGGACTACTGGGATGGGAAGACAAAAACGGAGACGGCAAAGTGCAGTACTACAACGATGCTAATCCCGAAATGAATGAAAAGGCTACAGCCATGGGTTGGGCCGGAAATGAGCTCAAGGTAGACCGTGACATCATGGTATTGGCGAATCCTGAGATTGCTCAACTGCCCAACTGGGTGATTGCACTGGTAGGTGCCGGTGGTTTGGCTGCTGCGCTCTCTACCGCTGCCGGACTCCTTTTGGTGATCTCCACTTCTGTGGCGCACGATCTGTTCAAGAAGCAAATCAAGCCGGACATTTCTGAGCGTGGCGAACTGATTGCTGCTCGCATTGCTGCTGCCGCTGCTGTAGTGGTAGCTGGTTACTTCGGCATCAACCCGCCTGACTATGTAGCTGCTGTGGTAGCCCTGGCCTTTGGATTAGCTGCTGCTTCCTTCTTCCCAGCGATTGTAATGGGCATCTTCAGCAAGCGCATGAACAAGGAAGGCGCCATTGCCGGCATGGTAGTCGGTTTAGGGCTGACCATTTTCTACATCCTGAAGTTCAAGTTTGGCCTTATCGGCTCTGACGCGAAGGAAGACTGGTGGTTTGGCATTTCTCCCGAAGGCTTCGGAACCGTGGGAATGCTGGTGAATTTCATAGTCGCCATCGCAGTTTCCAGGTTCACTTCCGAACCTCCAACAGACGTTCAGGAACTGGTGGAAGAGATTCGACTGCCCAGTGGAGCCGGGGAAGCTCAAGCCCATTAATCCATGACAAAAACAGCCCGAAGGCTTGCTAAACGAGTCTTCGGGCTATATTGCTAAGCACTAAGAATGAAACCTGCACGCAAACAAGTCAAGCTGATCTTCACAGGGATCGTACTGGCCTTTTTGCTGCACTATCCGGTGGTTTCGTTTTTCAGCAGTGATGCCCGATGGATGGGCATTCCTGCTTTTTTGATTTACCTGTTCATCGTTTGGGTGGGCCTGCTATTGGCGCTTCACCGCTTTACAAAAGACCTCGGTTCGTCCAATAGTTCCAGCGAAGATGAATGAGTGGATCGTCATACTGCTGGCCGTGTGCTACCTGCTGGGGCTTTTCTACGTGGCTTTCAAGAGTGAAAACACACTATCCCGATTTTCGAACAACGGCTGGGTTTACGCGCTCTCGCTCATGGTGTATTGCACCGCCTGGACTTTCTACGGAAGCGTAGGCAGGGCCGCTACAGGCGGCATCGATTTTCTGGCCATCTACATCGGCCCACTGATGACCGTTCCCTTCTGGTGGCTCGTGCTTCGGAAAATGGTGCGGGTCACGAGAACCTTCCGCATCTCATCCATCGCTGACTTCATTTCCAGCCGCTACGGAAAGAATGCACGCCTGGGAACCATTGTCGCTCTGGCTTGCATCGTTGGTGTGATTCCCTACATCTCCTTGCAGCTGAAAGCCATTTCCAGCAGCATCCAAATCATGAGCACCGGCTCGCTCTTTGACCCTTCATGGATCATTGCACTGCTGGTCACTGGTTTTGCAATCTTGTTTGGAGCGCGAAACGTGGACGCCAACCAGCGAAAGCCCGGTTTGATCTCTGCCATCGCGGTGGAGAGTGTAGTGAAGCTTGTCGCGTTTTGCGTGGTAGGCATTGTGGTGGTCTTTTTCCTGTTCAGCGGTTTTGGAGATCTGTTTTCCAAGGCCGATGGAGCTCTTGAACTCGACCGGCTCACCAGCCTGAGCGAAGAAGGAGACTTTGCCGATTGGTTTTTCACCTGCATGGTCAGTGCCTTTGCGTTTCTGTTGTTGCCACGTCAGTTCCAGGTAGGTAGCGTGGAAGCAGGGAAGGAGGAACACATTCTCACAGCGATGAAGGTCGTTCCCGGATACCTGCTGCTCATCAATCTTTTTGTGGTTCCCATCGCCTTGGGTGGAAGCCTGCTGCTCCCTGATAATAATCCTGACTTCCTCGTGCTGTCGGCTCCTCTGGAAGCCGGTTATGAGTTCCTCGCAGCATTGGTATTCATCGGAGGTTTTTCAGCGGCCACAAGCATGATTATGGTTTCCACCACAGCGCTCAGCACCATGCTCAGTAACTATGTGTTCATCCCGGCTGTGCTCAAATCCCACAAGTTTGAAGTAACCGAACGCAACGACTACCAGCGTTTGCTGCTGTTTTGGAGACGTGTTTCCATTGTCACCATCATGGTGCTGGCCTATGCCTATTTCCAGTTTCTCACGGGCAAGGAATCGCTCATCAGCATTGGAATGATCTCCTTCATTGCCATCGCCCAACTGGCGCCTGCCTTCTTTGGCGGACTTTATTGGAAGCAAGCCAATCACAGAGCTGCCACGGCTGGTATTCTTTCGGGATTGGCCATCTGGTTTTTCATGTTGGTATGGCCCAACACGGCCCTTCAAATCGATTCCATTCTTGGTGGAAATTCAGCCGATGCAAGCATTGCCGCTGTGAACTGGATTGGCGATCGCATGGAGGTTTCAACCACTTCAGCAACCATCATTCTCAGCCTTCTGGTCAATGTGTTTTGCTATGTCTATCTAAGCCTGACGACTCGCCAGTCAGCCGCAGAAGTGAACCAGGCCACACTGTTTGTAGACATTTTCCGCTATTCAGGCTCCTTTGACAGCTCTGTAGCGTGGAAGGGAACCGCCCGCTTTCCGGACATCAAATCCCTGCTCAATCAGTTCATCGGTCGCGACCGAACGGATGCCGTGCTGGACCGCTACGCCCGCAGACATGGGATTGACTGGGATGCCAATCCACGGGTGGACAGTCGTGTGATCTCCTACGCAGAGCGCGTGCTCACAGGAATCATTGGTCCTTCCAGCGCCCGCATCATGGTTTCCAACGTGGTAGAAGAGGAAGAGATCGGTATGGGTGATGTGCTGGACATCCTACAGGAATCAAGGGAAGTAATCAAGTTGAACAAGGAGCTGAGGCTCAAGTCTCAGCAATTGGCCAAGGCCACAGAGAACCTGAAGTCAGCGAATACACAACTTCAGCACTACAGCGACTTGAAGAACGAGTTCCTCTACACAGTGACGCATGAGTTGCGCACGCCCATCACCTCCATACGCGCCATGGCTGAGCTGATCGAGGACAACCCTGAAATGGAGCAGGAACAGCAATCTTCCTTTGTCTCCAACATCATTTATGAGGCCGAACGAATGACCACGCTCATCTCGAATGTACTCGACCTTGAGAAGTTCGAAAGCGGTAATCAACAACTGGAACGTGCATCGCTCGATTTGAAATCGCTCATCGATCAGGAGTGCTCAGCAGCTCAACTTTTGTTGCAGGATAAAAACATCCGGATGGAGGTTTCGATCAACAGCCACATCAGCCCCGTTTTTGCAGATTCTGAGCGCATTCGTCAAGTTCTTAACAATCTGATATCAAATGCCATAAAGTACTGTGATCAAACCAATGGATTCATTGAGATCACAGCCTACAATCTGGAAGAACAGGTGAAGGTGAACATTAGCAACAACGGCCCGGGCATTCAGAATGAAGACCTGGCCAGCATCTTCGATAAGTTCTATCAGGTAAAGCATCAAACCCGAAAGAAGCCAGTGGGCCACGGGCTTGGTCTGGCCATTTGCAAGAACATCATTGAAATGCACAAAGGCACAATAGGAGTGGAGATGCACGAAGAAAAGGTGCGTTTCTCTTTTCAACTACCCATGTATAAAGACATTGCTGTATGAAGAAGAAAGTATTGATCGTAGATGATGAACCCAACATTGTGATGTCGCTGGAATTCCTGATGCGCAAAAACGATTACGAGGTTTTCATCGCACGAAACGGTAGCGAAGCGCTGGAGCTGCTCTCTGGCAAGGTGCCGGACCTCATTCTGCTCGACATCATGATGCCGGACGTAGACGGTTACGAGATCTGCATGATTGTCAAGCAAGAACCGCGACTGAAAGACTCTAAAGTGGTCTTTCTCTCTGCCAAGAGCAAGGTAAGCGACATTGAAAAGGGCTATGAGCTCGGAGCCGATCTCTACATCACAAAACCTTTCTCTACCAGAAACTTATTGAAATCTGTCAACCAACTACTGAATGAAGCATCATGAAACCACACCACACATACGAGGAACTCTACAATCAAAGCATCAGTAATCCTGCTGAATTCTGGAAACAACAGGCAGGCTCATTGGCCTGGTTTAAACACCCCAACAACATCCTGAGCAAGGATGAGAACGGACTGGATCGTTGGTTTGCCGATGGTCAGCTCAACACCTCTTACCTGGCCATCGATTATCACGTGGAGAATGGACGCAAAGATCAGGTGGCATTGATCTACGATAGCCCGGTCACCAACACTGTTGAGCGCTTCACCTACGGTCAAATGCAAGAGCAGGTGGCCAAACTGGCTGGCGGATTAACGGAACTGGGAGTAACCAAAGGTGATCGTGTAATCATCTACATGCCCATGATTCCGGAAGCTGTATTCAGCATGCTGGCCTGCGCTCGCATTGGAGCCGTTCATTCGGTGGTGTTTGGGGGATTTGCCGCCCACGAGCTGGCCATTCGCATGGATGATGCCAAGCCGAAGGTGTTGATCACCGCCAACTACGGAATTGAAATCGATCGATACATTCACTACAAGCCTATTGTAGATGAAGCGATTGGATTGAGTGCACATCCGCCCACACAAGTAGTTGTGCTGAATCGGGGAGAGGCAGTGCCTTTCGAAACTCATGAACGTGATTGTGATTACCGGAAATTGGTTCACTCCGCGACCCCGGCACCTTGTGTAGCGCTAAATGCCACTGACCCTCTTTATATTCTCTACACTTCCGGAACGACCGGAAAGCCCAAAGGCATTGTGCGTGACAATGGCGGGCATGCGGTGGTGCTAAAGTTCAGCATGGACGCCATCTATGGATGTCAACCCGGAGAAACCTTCTGGGCAGCGAGTGATGTCGGCTGGGTAGTTGGTCATTCCTACATCGTTTATGCTCCGCTGATTCAAGGTTGCACCACCGTTCTTTTTGAAGGCAAACCGATCAAAACTCCGGATGCCTCCACTTTCTGGCGGGTGATCAGCGAACATCAGGTCAATGTGATGTTTACTGCACCAACTGCCATTCGCGCGATCCGCAAAGAGGATCCCAGTGGAGCCTTTCTCAAAAAACATGACCTCGGTTGTCTGCGCACTCAATTCCTTGCCGGTGAGCGCTGCGATGCCGCCACACTTCACTGGCTGGAAGAACAACTGAACGTGCCCGTCATCGACCACTGGTGGCAAACCGAAAGCGGATGGCCTATGCTGGCCAACATGGTCGGCACAGAGCTCCTGCCCGTCAAGGCTGGTTCTGCTGGCAAACCTGTTTGTGGTTATGATATTCAAGTATTGGATGAAGAAGGCCAGCCCTGTGCAGCAGGAGAGGAAGGTTACGTTGCTGTGAAGCTTCCATTGCCTCCGGGATGCCTTCCCACGCTCTACAACGACACGCCTCGTTTTCGCGAAAGCTACCTCTCCAAATTTCCCGGCTACTACTTCTCAGGAGATGGTGGTTACCGGGACGATGAGGGTTACGTTTTCATCACCGGAAGGGTAGATGATGTGATCAATGTAGCCGGCCACCGGCTGTCCACTGCAGAGATGGAAGAGATCGTGGCAGCCCATCCAGCAGTCGCTGAATGTGCAGTGATCGGCATTCAAAATGAACTGAAGGGACAAGTGCCGCTTGCGATTGTCGTGTCTCGACCTGATATTGAGCCTTCGAAAGACCAATTGGAAGCTCAAATCATTTCCTCCGTTCGCGAACAAATCGGTGCCGTAGCTGCGCTCAAAAATGTTGCGATAGCCAAGCGACTGCCTAAGACACGCTCAGGCAAAACGCTGCGCAAAACCATTCGCATGATCGCAGATGGCAGAGATTACACGATTCCTTCTACCATTGACGATCCTGCGATCCTGGATGAAATAACTGACTTACTGAAAACGGTGAAGGTCTGTAAACTCAGCACCGCAGCCGCCTAATGATACCCCACTAAATCTGACACACCTGAACCACCAAAAAATCAAACGACATGGACTTACGCATCAAATCCTTTGAAGAATACCAAGCCAAATACAAGCAGAGCGTAGATCAACCAGAGCAATTCTGGTCTGAAGTAGCCGATCATTACCAATGGCAATCCCCCTGGGGTCAGGTCTTGGACTGGAATTTCAAGGAACCCAACGTAAAGTGGTTCCTGAACGCCAAGCTGAACATTACCGAGAACTGCCTCGATCGTCACGTGGAGACACGCGGTGACCAAACGGCCATCCTTTGGGAATCAAACTTCCCAGATCGGGACAACATTCGGCTGAGCTACACGCAGCTGCACGCAGAGGTTTGCCGTGCTGCCAATGCCCTGAAATCCATGGGAGTGAAAAAGGGAGATCGCATCTGCCTCTACATGCCCATGATTCCGGAGCTGGCCATTTCTGTGCTGGCCTGTGCCCGTATTGGCGCCATCCATTCCGTGGTGTTTGCAGGCTTTTCTGCGCAGGCGCTGGCTGATCGAATCAAT
The DNA here is from genome assembly GCA_002428995.1 of Flavobacteriales bacterium UBA6057. GTDB lineage: Bacteria > Bacteroidota > Bacteroidia > Flavobacteriales_G > Salibacteraceae > UBA6057. The sequence goes on from DIYJ01000006.1 coordinate 281,162, forward strand.
GACGCAACCTGCAACGTTGTCATCACCTCAGACGGGCTCTACCGCGGAGCCAAGCAAGTGGGCTTGAAATCGATCGTGGATGAAGCCCTTCAGCAATGCGATTCTATAGAGCACGTGTTGGTGAAAAAATGCACGGGTGAAGACATCGGCTGGAGCGAAGGCCGCGACCAGTGGTGGGATGACATCGTTCCTCAGCAGTCTGCTACATGCGCTGCCGAAGTGATGGACAGCGAAGATCCGCTCTTCATTCTCTACACCAGCGGAAGCACCGGAAAACCCAAAGGAGTGGTCCACACCTGCGGAGGTTACATGGTATATGCAGGTTACAGCTTTGCCAATGTGTTCCAATACGAAGAAGGAGACATTTACTGGTGTACAGCTGACATCGGCTGGATCACGGGTCACAGCTACATCATTTACGGACCGCTGCTCAATGGCGCCACCACCATGATGTTTGAAGGTGTTCCTACATGGCCGGACGCGGGACGTTTCTGGCAGATTGTGGAAAAACACAAGGTGAATCAGTTCTACACGGCACCAACGGCCATTCGAGCGCTGATGAGCTGCGGCAACGATGTGGTGACACCTTATGACCTGAGTTCTCTCAAAGTACTGGGAACGGTGGGAGAACCCATCAACCAGGAAGCCTGGGATTGGTACAAGCAAATGATCGGCAAAGGCACGGTGCCGATTGTGGACACTTGGTGGCAAACAGAAACGGGAGGCATCATGATCTCAGGTTTGGGCGGACACTCGCCTCAGCAAGCGACCTTTGCCGGTTATCCACTTCCGGGAATTCAACCCTGCCTCGTTGACACCGAAGGAAACGAGATCACGGAGAATGGAGTAGAAGGGCTGCTCTGCATGAAATTTCCCTGGCCGAGCATCCTGCGCACCACTTATGGTGACCACGAGCGCTGCCGTATTACGTACTTCTCTCACTACAACGACATGTATTTCACCGGTGACGGAGCCAGAAGGGATGAAAACGGCATGTATCGCATTATCGGTCGGGTAGATGACGTGATCAACGTCAGCGGACACCGCTTTGGAACAGCCGAGATTGAAAATGCGATCAACGAAAGTGAATACGTGGTAGAGTCCGCTGTGGTAGGCTATCCGCATGACATCAAAGGACAAGGCATCTACGCCTACGTGATCCAGGAAAAAGCACCAGACGATCTGGAAGCTGCTAAGAAAGAGATCATTGCGACCGTTGTGAAGGAAATCGGCCCCATCGCCAAACCGGATAAAATCCAGTTTGTAAGCGGCCTGCCCAAGACGCGCTCAGGAAAGATCATGCGAAGGATTCTGCGCAAGGTGGCCGAAGGGGAGCCCGATAAGTTGGGGGATACTTCTACGCTGCTGGACCCTAGTGTGGTGGATGAGATTGTTGGCGGGGCGGTTTGAGTTTGATGGGATGATGAGTTAATCAGTTAATCAGTTGATCAGTTGATTAGATGATTAGTTAATCAGATCATTGATGACATGGCTTTGATAAGCTGGTGCGCGCTTGTAGCGCGTACCCATTGTAGTTAATATCTGCACGATGCATCTACGGTAACTGTGCCTTCGCGTAGCCGCTATGGCGAAGCAAGGAGCTCGATGATCGAAGAAAAGCGCACGTGAAGAACAGGTCGGTTCAGCTTTCCCTTTTCAAAACCATCATCTGATCATTAATTGTCTGGGTCTGATCTTGTTTTATTGAGACCGCCTTCAGTTTTATGGACAATAAAAAACCGGCCTTCTTCATGAGGCCGGTTTTCTTTGATCCGCTGTCCTGTTCACAGCAGCAAGAACAGGGCTTGTGGATTAATTGACAATGAGCTTGTGGTCGAACAATTCAGAGCCGCTACTCACATTTACGAAATACATACCGCTTTGGAAATGCGTCTCGGGGAGATTTAGGTGGAGAATGTTCTCCTGATCGGCTGCTGCGCCCGTATGTAGCCGGTCGTAAACCACTTGACCGGAAACGTTCATGATCACCACATGGATCTCTCCAGAATGGCTGAATCTACACGCCAGATTCACCTGCCCATCCTGTGTGGGATTTGGATAGATGGTAGCAAAGCTTTCATCCTCTTCCAATGCCAGCGGAGCATAGTCCTTCCAGGTTTTCTTGCTGAAGTCTTCACAGCTTGAGCAGGCAGGTGCGTTCTGCTGATTCTCAGTCCAGATTCCGGTATATCCGCTCTGGTTTGGAGACTGCACAAAGTTGAAATACAAGTAGTTCGGATTGCCCGGAGGAGGGTAGTTGGAGTTGTAATCATAGAAGAAGTCCACATTTACATTGTCCAGCACCTCGAAATAGTCGGCTTTGGAATAGAAGCCTACGTGTGAACCTACACCACTTCCAGGATATGTGTACCATGGGTTTCCAAAAGTGTTGATCATGATGCCTGATTGCACTTCTATGTCACTGTTCCATTTTGCTTTTCGGTTATCGAGGAACAACCATTCATCTCCGATCTCTCTGTTGAGCCAATGACCGTGCACCTCTGGTGTCGCCACACAATGACCGTAGGGGAATTGGGATTGCATGTATCCCAGCTGATCCATGTACTTGACATAGAGATGCTGCTGATTCAGCCGCTGAGCGGGAAGGCTCAACGGGGGCTGGTCATCATCTTCACCCATGGCAACGATCACATCAAACTCCGTATTCGAGTTGATGAGGGAAGGATTGCCATTCAGATCCGCTTCAAAATCATAATCCAAAGGCACACTTCCCAGGGTTCCATAGTCGAGTGCACTCTGCGTAGGAACAAGGCAGAACCACAATCCGTCACTGCAAAGCGAAAGGTCGAAGTTGATCTTCGCAAAACCGTCAAAGCCCACCTTCGAATAGCTCGACCAGCACCCATAACCATCCGACCCGCTTCGGATGGATGCGAAGGTGAGCATCGGATCAAGGTTGAATCTCCAGGAGAAACTATTGTTGGTTGAATTGCCAATTACAGGATCAAGGGCTGAGCTGCCGTAGTAGCCACCGGCATTGGTGCAGAAAGGCTTCACATCAGCATATTCGCTCACGTTCACCAGGGTGTTATATCCGGTGATGAGCTGCACGCCCCACAGATAGAACTTCACACGTATACCCCATGTTCCGGCATTCATCTGAAACACCTGACCCTGACCATCCGGGTTGGTTCTGATGTCAACGTCAGCACCCGCCACCGGAACCTTCAGGATACCGAGAATCTTGGCATAGAGATCAGCACTGAAGGTGAGAATGCGATCATTGGCTGCGCGTGCCACCATGGCAAAGCTTTGGGTCTGTTTCTCACCGTTCAAGGCACCGTTTGAGATAGCCAGTTTCTTGCAGTACTGAGGATAGTTCCCCATAGCTGCAAGGTTGTTCACGAAGTCCGTGCGCTTCTGGTGCTGTGTGTACGTTTTGTGCAATCCGGCTGCTCCCTTTGTATCTACGTGGTAATAGAGCAACTGCTTGGCTGCATCCGCATCCAGAAACAGGTTGAAGTGTCGCATCACGTAGCGCGTCAGCATCGGAGTACCAAAGAGGTAGTCGACACCGCTGGTGACAGTTTTGTAAAAGTGCTGCAAGCCCATGGGCAGGTTAGCTCCCTGGTGTGGAGCGTCAATAGAGACCATCAAACGGCAATTGTGCATCCGCTCGCGCTTGTTGGCAATCGGCCGCAGAAGAGGGTCCGTATAGTTGGGTGATTCCATGTAGGTAGTGACATACCGGGCGATGATTCCACCCATACTTTCACCCATGATGACAAACTCATTCAGATTGTCGTTCGTGATCTGACCTTTTAATAAATCGATCAACTCTACCACATCCATGCTGTTGAGGTGCAAGTCGCGTCTGCTGTTGCCCCAATCCACCACATAGAAATCGTAGCCGAAGTTGCTCAACTGCGAAACCCTTGGTTCCTGAAGCATTTCGAAGTACACATCTTCAGCCGTCCGGTTCAGTCTCGGGCTGAAATCATAGATATCCATTCCCTCCAGGTATATGACCACCTTGCGCGTGGCTGGAGTAGAGTTACAGGACTTGAAAATGGATACATCCAGGCCACCAACCTGAATCACTTCATCCGCGGCTCGAGGCTGCTTTCCTGCATTTCCCATCATAAAACGGCTGACCGAATGCTTATACAAGACTCCGTCTTTCATGATGCGCACCTGGATAGCGATGTCCTGTCCCTGTGAGGCGATTCCATTGTAATCGACTACATGCTCGGTTAATACCAAAGGGTCGAAAGTGACCCACCCATTTCCATCGCCAAAGTCCACCTGGAAGGTGTAGAAGAGCGGATCATAGAACTGTTGGTTTGCTCCATCCACAAACATGTATTGTGGGTCAATCTGCCAGGCGATCCGGCCATACTTACTCGTTCCAAAGAGTGGAGCACAGGTAAAAATGTTGTTCGTCACATACGGATCACTAGGGCGCCCGGGCTTGTCATAAATCTTGTTGGCGCTCACGTCAAAATCGAAGTACTGATTGCTGTTCAATGCCCCCGGCACCAGCTCGTAGTACGATTTGTCCAAAACCCCGATCGGAATCTTGTCCGTTTCCATGTCCAGCACATCATCATAGATGTCCTGATCAGTAGGCAAGCCCGCCTGATCATAGGCCATGTGATACGTCTCCCAATACAGGGCATACCAGTTGTCGCTCGTACTTGGATCATAGGAAATGGGCGTCCAGAATTTATCATCAGTGTAATGGCCAGACATGTCGTAGAGGTATTCCATCACAGGGGCTGGTCTGGATAGCGGAGTGAAGATGTCTCGCAGTTGCTGGTTCACATGTTTCAATGGGTTCTTGAGTGGGGGCGCAACTGGTGGCTGGCTATAGGCCGGAGCCATCAATAAGATCAGCATGGCGAGGAGCCAACCGATACGCAAGTGCTTTGTATTCATTGCAATAGAGTTAAGTGAGTTAATGATGTTTACAGATCGGGCAACTGATAAAGGATTCGTGGATCCTACCTAAGCCCTTTTCAAATCTGCCTGCATCCTCAGGCTATCGCAATGGGGAAGACGCACTTACACGACCTCAACGAGTGGTTGACCGTAATGAATGAGTAGTTGGATATCCATCCGGTAAGCAGGAACACGCATTCCCTTGACCAACTCAGATCAATCGAGTAGAACAGGGGAATGCTCTGAAAGGTCAAGGTCACTCAGGCTGTTCTTCTGAGACTTGACGGTTTGAAGATCTACGGGGCAATGACAACGCGCTGCGAGTGCACGGTGGAAGTTCCTTCAGCAACAAGCGTGTAGGTACCGCTTTCCAATCCTGAAATGTCCAAACGTGCTTTTGACTCATTCAGGAAGTTGTGCAGGATCACCTGACCAGCCATGTTCACAAGGCTCAGGCTGGATAGCGGCTCACTGGATTCCACCAAGAGCAGTTCCCTGGCTGGATTCGGGAAACAGCGCAGGTGAAGTGGATGCTGAGCCCCAGCCGTTGCTACACCTGTGGCAGTGTCAGGTTCGTTAAAGCCCGAAATCACGCGCACGGATTGTGTGGTAAAATCCGAGACATAGAGCTTGGTGTGTTCCCGGTTGGTGGTGATTCCATTGGGTCGATGGAAGCGGGCAGTGTCAGCTGCTCCATCTACAAAGCCCGCGAGCCCCGATCCGGCAAGCTCTGTCACTTCTCCTGTCAGGCTGATCTGAAACACCTTGTTCACCCCCATGCCCGTAGCATAGATACTCCCGGCAGCAAAGGTCAAGAAGCCAATTCCTAAAAAGCCCGTATTCGGGATTTCGGCCAGGAGTGTGAGACTATCGCCTCTGTGTGTCACCCGGTAAACTTCCGCATTGCTGAAATTGGCCACATACAATTGATCGTCATCGTCAAATGCCATTCCCACAGGGCCATCCAGCAAGGAATCTGTACAGTAGGCGATGACAGAGCCATCAGGAGCAAGTTGAGAGATCCTGTGACCACCAGTCCCTGAAGCATATTGACTCACATAGAGTGTGTCGCTGTTCGGATCAGCGATCAGCCCGGAAGCTCCATAAATAAGCGGACCGTAGGGAGTTCGAGTTCCATTCTCATCGATCTGATAAACGCGATTACTATCCTCGTCTTGCATGTAGTCCACCGCGAACAATTCACCATTACCATTGATCGCCAAACCATTACACGAATTAAAACCCGTAGAAAAAACACTGACATTCCCGGCTGTATCAACCTTGTAAAGCGTGCCGTTGCCAGCGGTGGTATTCCCAAAGTGAGATCCATAGAGGTTGCCATCACTGTCCATGATCAGTGCGTCATCTATGCCGGTATTTGGCCCAGCAAATGTGGAAACTGTGATTTGCGCTCTTCCTGAACAGGCAAACAGCAAGAGCATGATGATGAGTGAATGAGCTCGTATCATAAGTAAGAAGTGGGTTTAGTTGACGCAATATGCATGGACATGCGGACCCCACTTAGTCATATCTAGAATGTGGCATTGACACCTGCCGGGGGCGGGCTGATTGAAGAGTTTGAAATGAGAATTCGGGAACGGCAGCTCGATTCTTAGAAGAAGTTCATTGGAAACATCGACTGCAAAAGACTATCAGAATGGCGCCTTGTGGAGACTACCCAGGAATGAAGGTGTTTTTACACCCCGCTCAATGTTGGAAATTCTAGGAGTCAGGCACATGCTAGAAACCTTCCTTTCATAGATTTGTGACCTGAAAGGCGTTCAGATTTGCGCTGCATTATTAAAGACTCGACACCATGAAAAATCCAAGCTTCTACGCAGGAATCTTTGTTTCTATCCTCTTTCTCTTTCTGATGAGCCTTACGCTCGGTGGTCACAGCGAAGATCATGGTGATGGTGCTCATGGCCATGACACGCACGAGACTCATGGCGAGCATGCTGAAGAAGCACATCATTAAGTAGTTCAAAGATCAAGGTTGGAGGATCAAGGCTTTTGAGCGGCCTTGGTGAATGGTTGGGATTTGTAAGCATCGATGTTGTGTCGATTGCTTGTTGATAGTTTCTGCCTTGTTCATTGCAACCTTGTTCACGCCACTAACGTTATACGCGCATAAATAAACCCTATGCGAAACGCTGGATTCTGGGGAGGTATCGTGGTTAGCCTCATCATTCTTATTCTTTTCAATGTCCTTCCGAGCAAGGATCATCATCAACATGATGTGACTGCAACCGGTCATGATGATCACGGGCATCATGAAGCCAATGCCCACATTGTTGAAGAAGCCGAAGAGACAGTCGAACCAGAAATGGCAGAAAGCAACGAAGAATCCAACGAAATGGAGCGGTTGCGCACTGGTTTTGCCGAAGGCAGTTGGGAATGGCAGTTGCTGGATTTCATAGAGTCCGATGAACCTGAGATCAGTTTTGTGCTCGAAAAAGTTCCCTTTGAAGGGGAGGAGCTTCCGAGTGAAGGAGGTCTCGAACTTGATCACTTAGCGGAAATTCAAACCGCTTTTCCCTTCCTCAACATCGACATACAGGCGCACAGCACTGCTGCCAAAAACAAGGTAGGACGCACGGCCAAACGCGCCACCTGCAAAGCACGCGCGCTCTGGGTGATGGCCAAACTCCGGACCAGAGGTGTAAACAAAGAAAATATCTCCGCCAGTGGCATGGCAGACGATGCACTGATCCCCGGATTACCCACTGACGACAAGGCACACAGGCGAATCACCGCTGTGATTACCCGAGGCGCCAGTTTCTAGCCTCTTACTATTTGCAACACCGGCTGGGATTCCACTTCCTGCTTCCCGTGGATGAACTGGAGGCTCTTGAAGAACTTGTAATACATGGAGCGCATGAAGTCTTTCATGTCAACACCACCCGCCATGAAAGCCCTACGATGACCGATCCAAACTGCGTGCGCTGTGGCGAAGAACAATAGACAATACCAAGTCACGGCTATGGCTCGGGCATAAAAGCCTTTGTCCTGGAAGATCACAAAGAGCCGCTCATTCTGAAATTTGATGTGATGCGCTTCATCGATTAAGATGTCTTTGCAGATATCGCGCAGTAACTCACATCGCGTAGCATCATGCACGGCCTGATAGAAGATTTGCGCAGCGCATTCAACGATGATGATGGTGATCGTCCATAGCTCCAGACTCCGATTGAAGTGACGAACATGCCTGAAAAACCAGTCGCCCAAATCAGCCGTTGCGCGGGCCTCGCCAATCGTATCCAGGTATCGCCCAAGATTGGCTCCATGCTTTTGCTCTTCCTTCACAAAGAGCTTTGCAGCTTCCACATATTCCGGTTCACCAATGCGATCGTTTCGCCTTCGAACTGCAGCAAGAAAGTGTTCTCCATCGCCTGTTTCCCCCAGCTGGAAGGCCTTAATGGAGTAGAGGAGCTTCGACTTTTCTTCCGAGCTGATGGTGGCTTCTCTCGACCAGTCGATGCGTTGTTGCTTGAGGTTTTGCGTGAAATGGGCTTTCCAGAAAGTGGATGTCTTGATCATAGCAGAAAGGATTTTGAAGGTTGAGGCGCTAACCCCATCTTTCTCCTTTTCGTGCATGGATGTGATACTTTAACAAAGGAGAGCTGCGGGCTGTTAGCTGTTAGCTTGGGTTGGGCTTTGATTGTGAGAGGTTCTTGATAAACGTGGCGTTCTCAGGCTCTTATGTACATAGCCCAGTCAACGGAGACGTTGTAAAGCCTTGGGCTGATGGCCTTTGAATCATTGCAACTTAAGTGTAGGTAACAGCACGAAAACTTCAACCTCAATAACAACCTCAAATACAATGAGTAACAGTCTGTTCCGTGGGGCAGGTTGCGAAGAAGTGAGAGCACAGAGTAAAAGCTAGACAGCACGATATGCTGGTGGCTGATAGCGTTTTAATAAGCGTAGCCTTGGCGCAGATGATGACAGAAGCCGCAAGCCGTTATCGTCACCAATCCAGTTTAGAAAGAATCAGTTCTGCCCAGCGCTTGTATTGTTCTCCTGACGGATGGAGATTGTCCTTGGCTACAAGCTTTGGATCTGCGACTCCCTGACGCGAGATGGGCGTAATGTTGAAATACTGCACCTTCCATGCGGTGGCAACAGAATCGTTGATGGTATTGTACACATCCAGCTCGGTCGAAATCTTATTCGGTTCATGCGTTTGACCAAACGGAGTAAAGGCATAGTCGGGAATGCTTACCACAAACACACTTCCCGTGTCGCCATCCGCTAGTTCAATGGCTTTGGCTAACAGTTCAGGAAACTCTTTCCGGTACTGTGCCAGCGGCCGCCCCTGATATTGATTATTTACTCCGATTAAAAGCCCAACCAAATCCCAATCTGGTTGGAGTGAGGCATGGTTGATGGCCGTCATCAACTCATCTGTTCTCCAACCTGTGGTAGCGATGATGTGGACACTGTCAATGCTTTTGCCACGAGCTGACAATCTATCCGCCAACTGATGAGGCCAACGTTCATCAGGCTCCACACTTTCTCCGATTGTATACGAATCTCCCAGGGCCAGGAAGTGAATCGAGGCTTTGTCTTTTGGCTGCTGAGCCATACACAAGCTGCAAAGAACACTCAAAAGCGAGGATAGGAGGAAGGTGGCTTTCATGGAGATGCGTTTCCGGCAAACTTCGCATTTCCTGGAGGACACTTCTTTTAGCTTCAAAGACAGCCGCGCGATGCGATCCAAAGCTTCGAATTCCACATCTTCGTGCCTCACTCAGAACCACACGAACGCCATGGATAAGAACACAACCTACAGAGCGCTGGTAGTGCGCGAAAACGAAGACAAAACCTTCACTCGTGCCATCGAGGAAAAGCAGATTCAGGAACTGCCGGAAGGTGAGGTCATTATTCAAAACAAGTTTGCCGGGCTGAACTACAAGGACGCGCTTTCAGCCTCTGGGCACAAGGGCATTTCCAGGAACTTTCCACACACTCCGGGCGTTGATGCCTGCGGGATTGTGGTAGAGGATAGTTCTGGCAAATTCAACGCAGGTGACGAAGTCATCGTGACCGGCTATGATCTGGGCATGAACACCTCTGGAGGCTTTCAGGAATACATCAGGGTACCTGTTGGTTGGGTAGTTCGAAAGCCCGAAGGTTTGAGTTTGAAAGAAGCCATGGTATATGGAACAGCTGGTTTCACTGCTGCTCTTGGACTGCATAAGATGCAACTGATGGGACAGTCACCGGAAATGGGGCCTGTTCTTGTAACCGGTTCCACCGGTGGAGTGGGGAGCATGGCAGTTGGAATTCTGCATGAAGCCGGTTTCGAAGTCATTGCATCTACCGGAAAGACAGATGCACATGAGCATTTGAACAAGCTCGGAGCCAATCGCATCGAAGACCGAACCTTTGCCAACGATGAAAGCGGCAGACCTTTGCTCAGAAGTCAATGGGCCGGAGCCATCGACACGGTAGGAGGAAATACACTCGCCACCTGCGTGAAAGGCTGCATGAGACGCGGAAGTGTGGTTTCCTGCGGGTTGGTTGCTACACATGAGTTGAACATGACTGTATATCCCTTCCTGCTCAACGGCATCAACATTCTGGGTGTAGATTCCGCAGAAACGGAGATGTCGCTTCGGGAAAAGCTTTGGCAACGATTGGCAACCGATTGGAAAATCGCTGATCTGGAGTCTTATGGTCACTTCATCCAACTGGACGGCATCATCGAGCAAATGGACCTTATCCTCAAAGGCAAAACCCGCGGAAGGGTTGTAGTCGGGTTTTAGCGCATCTCTTCGTGCGAGCCTGCGCAGGCTCATCACATTTGAATCACAGGAATGAGCACCGAAGGCATACTTCAAAACATTGCCCGCTACGTTGATTTGACGAGCTGGGAACAGCAAGCCCTGTCAGCTCTTTTGTCCACGCGTACGCTTGAGAAACGCGACTTTCTGGAGCACCCGGGCCATGTGTGCCATCATCAAACCTACGTAGTACAGGGCGCGCTTCGGTCTTATCTCATAGCCGATGATGGTTCAGAGCATACCGTTCAATTCGCGATTGAGGACTGGTGGATCAGCGACTTCAACAGCTACATTGCACAGGAACCGGCCACGCTGCATGTGGAGGCCATTGAAACGACTCAGGTCCTGCAACTCCACTTCAACGATGCCGAGCAGCTTTGCAGGGACTATCCCAGATTTGAACGTTACTTCAGGTTGGTCGCTCAAAAGGCCTTTGCCTTTGCACAGAAGCGAATGCTCACAAACCTGAGCATGGATGCGGAAACTCGCTTCATTCGATTCAACGAGCTCTATCCGTCCATTGTGCAAAGGGTTCCTCAATACGCTTTAGCCTCTTACCTCGGAATGTCTGCCGAATTCCTCAGCAAAGTCAGGAAGCGAACGCTGCGCTCCTAGTTTTCTTGAACCAGTTCATTTTTTGCCTGCCCGATTGGGAGGAGTTTTGAAGTTGAAAGATCAAGGATTAAGGATCAATGGCAATGGATGATAGCCAGCAAAAAACTTCAACCTCAATAACAACTTCAACTACAAGGAACACCTTCTAGTGAACGCTTAACCAAACTCACCGCTGATAGCTTTAGCGGTGGCACAAGCCTTAGCGTAGATGGTGGTAGCAAAAAATGAAACCAATGAAAACAGGATTTATAGGCCTTGGAATAATGGGCAGCAGGATGGCCGCCAACCTTCAAAAAGCAGGCATTGAAATCATCGTTAACAATCGAACACGGGCCAAGGCTTCGGAGCTGATCGCGAATGGAGCAGTGTGGGCAGAAACCCCGGCTGATGTCGCGAAGCAGAGTAGCGTGCTCATCACCATGCTGGGGGATCCGGAGATCGTAAACACAGTCGCTCTGGGAGAAGACGGATTCTTAAAACACATGAACCCGGGAAGCCTCTGGGTGGATTGCAGCACCGTGGATCCGGGATTTTCACGAGAGATGGCCACCGCAGCGAAGCAATACGGAGTTCGCTTCATGGACGCCCCCGTGGCAGGAACCAAGGGCCCGGCAGAGAAAGGTGAGCTTGTTTTTCTGGTTGGAGGTGCTGAAGCAGATCTGAAAGAGGTGGCGCACCTGCTGGATGCCATGGGGAAGAAAACCCTCCATCTGGGAGCAGAAGCGGGGAGAGGTGCTTCGATGAAAATGTTGATCAACGCACTGCTGGCCCAGGCCATGCTGTCTTTCTCAGAGATATTGACGGTAGGTGAAGCAATGGACTTTGAGCAGTCTAAACTGCTGGACATACTGCTGAACCTCCCTGTGACGGCTCCTTTCTTGAGCAATGTTCGCCCCTTGTTGGCAGACTCAGCGAACGCCACCACCAACTTTCCACTAAAGTGGATGCATAAAGACCTGCGACTGGCCAACAAGACTGCTGCAGAGTTGGATGTGAACACAGGGTCGCTTCAAAAGGCTGAAGAGCTTTACAATAAGGCTAAGGAAGCTGGTTTTGCGGATTCAGACTTTAGTAGCATATATTGGTATTTGAGGTCGTGATCAGGTGATCAGGTGATTAGATCATCAGTTGATTAGTTGATGCTTTTATGAAGGAGAGGAGATCAGAAACGGCACTCTTCTATTTGGGGGCTCCAGATCAGATAGGAATTGTGGGTTAGCGTTCAGTTGACCTTCATTGTCCGTCACCCTTCGAGACGGCACAAATGTGCCTCCTCAGGATGACTAGCCTTGGTGAATGCTCTGAAGCTGGCACGAAGATGACAAAGCGAGTAAGACAGAGCAGTTAATTCTGATGCCTCAAAGCTGAGGCGAACATGTTGACAGTCATTTCATAGAAACAGACAATCATCTAATGATCTGATCAACTGATCATCTGATTTTATGGTCAACTCTAAAATACATGTATATGCAAGTATTCTCTACTTTCGTTGCATGTCAAAATCCTCCAACTTTGACCAAATAGAGCCCACAGCTTGCGTAAACGCGAAGGTCCGCAGGCTTCACCGACTGCTCAACAAGCCTTATCAGGATCTCATCAAACCCTACGGATTGAAAGGAAGCATGCTGTCGATTCTATTCATGATCGGCAAGGCGCATGTGAATCAAAAAGCGATTGCCGAGCGTTTGGTGCTCGATCAGTCCACCATGAGCCGAGACTTGAAAAAGCTCGAATCCATGGGGTTCATCCAAATTGCAAAGGGCAGAGATCAGCGTCACTCCAACCTTCGGATTACTGAATCCGGTTATGAGCTTTTGGAAGAGGTTTCGCCCCGGTGGTCTGCCCTTCATCAACGTATGACAGAGGCGATAGGCGCAGAAAACCTGTTCGCACTTGATCGGATGATGGAGGTGTTGGAAAACATCAACGCCAACCCTCAATCACACGCATCATGACCGATCTTCCCCTATGGTTCAGCATTGCCTTTGTGCTGCTGACCTTCTTCACCGTCTGGATGTTTTACCGAGCCACCAAAAACAGGCTTTGGCTTGGTTTGACACTGCTCATCATGGCCCTTCAGGCCGGACTTGCATCTGCTGGTTTCTTTCTGGACTCTCAAGCCGTTCCACCGAGGATCGCCTTTCTGCTCGTGCCCAATGTGCTGCTCATTGTGCTGGTGTTTTTCACCAAACAGGGAAAGGCAACCTTGAATCGCATTGACCCGGTGGCTTATACTTATTTACACACCGTGCGAGTGCCGGTGGAATTCAGCATCCTTATGCTCTTCCTGTACGGCTATATGCCTGAATCCATGAGCTTTGAAGGCCGAAACTTTGACATTCTATCCGGTCTCACAGCTCCTTTCATTGCTTATTACGGTTACACCAAGGGCAAGCTGTCCAACAAAACACTCATGGCCTGGGAGGTAATTTGCCTGTTGCTGGTTTTGCAGGTTGTTGTCACGGGTATCTTCTCCGCTCCGAGTCCCGTTCAGCAGATCGAATTTGAACAGCCTAACAACGGGATACTCTATTTCCCTTTTGTGTGGCTTCCGGGAATCATTGTCCCCATGGTCATCTTTGGACACATCGCAGCCATCCGAAGACTCAGGAAAGGGATGAAGCTATAGTCAACCTCCTTTGCCGCTCGTGATCTTGTCAATGGTCTTGATGAGGTCATCGGCCTCGCGGTAACCATTGGCAATGAGGAAGAACTGATCTCCATGCTTCACCACCACGGAAGGAAAGCCGCGGATGCCCATCTCAGCAGAGAGTTGAAAATCAGCCCGGGTGTTGTAGCGACATTCTTCAGATTCAAACACCTGAAGGAATTCCGCACGATCAAAGCCCATTTCCTCGGCTACATCGCCAAAGGTTTCGGAAGCGCGCATGTCCTTGTTATCCACAAAAAAGGCTTTTTGAACTGCCTTGAAGAAGTCCATTTCGATTCCCGCTTTCATGCTGCGTGCCGCCACTACCGCTCTGCAACCCGGCTCCGTGTCCAGAATAAAGGTTTCATCACCGATGATGCCGTAATTGAACGGTTGCCCGGAGCGCTCGTGCACCTCTGCCCAGTGGTGTTCCAAAAAGTCTCCAAGGTCCTTCATCGTTTCGGTTCCATTGGGCCTCAAACCTCCAAGGACCACTTCAAAATTGAGGTTGGGATAGTGCTCCTTCACCTCTGAGATTTCAGGAGCAAAACCATAGCACCAACTGCACATCGGGTCTCCAATGTAAACGATGGTGGTTTCCTGTGCATTTATCCAGGTATGCGTCATAAAAAGAAAGAAAAGTGGAATCAGTGTTTTCGAAAGACCAGCTAACATGATTCAAAGCTACTCAGGAATGCAAATCACGATGGTCATTATCCCTCCAACTCTGAGAAAGCCAGCAGCAGCGCCAGTGAAATCAAAACCACCACTTTCACCCATTTGGTAACCTTCCAAAACACATCACTCTTCACCAGACTTGCCAGGCTCCCTGCCACTAAGGCGATGGAGGAGAAAATGAGAAAGGACTCGAACATGAAGATCAATCCCATCACTGACATCTGAAGCATGGGACTCCAGCCATTGCTGCTTACAAACTGCGGCAGGAAGGCAATGAAGAAGATCGAAACTTTGGGATTAAGCAGGTTCATGATCACACCGCGCTGGTAAAGTTTCCAAAACGGTTCGCCTTCGCCTTTTTCTGACCATTCAATTTGCATCGGTTGCTCCCAGGTAGCTCCATAGGCGATGTAGAGCAGGTATGCAGCACCTGCATACTTTACAATGTCATACGCCAACTCACTCTTAAAAACCAAGAGGGAAAGTCCGGTGGCTACCAGCAGCGTATGAACCACCACACCGCTCACCAAACCAGCCGTGATGCTGATGCCTTGGCGCGCTCCTTTGGAAATGCTCTCCGAGAGCACATAAATATTGTCTGGCCCGGGCATGAATGCCAATACCGCTGTAGCACCTAAAAAGCCGAGTAGAAGGCTTAGTTCCATGCTGCGAAGTAAGGGGAAAGAGGGTAGTCGGAGAAACCTCAACTTCAATTACAACTACAATTTCAAGCAAAGCCCTTGCTGATTAATTCAAGTGCAAACTCAAGCGCAAGTGCAATGGAGCCCCGTAAATACTTGATTCGCCTATGACCTATGAAACCTCAACTTCAATAACAACTACAATTTCAAGCAAAGCCTTTGCTGATAAGTTCAAGTGCAAATTCAAGCGCAAGTGCAATGGAGCCCCGTAAATGCTTGATTCGCCTATAACCTAGAAACCTCAACTTCAATAACAACGGCAACTACAAGCAAAGACTTCGCTGATAGGTTCCTTCGCTTAAGCTTCTGCACCAAAGTGCTAATAGCAAATAAACACGGCTCACACCTTCAGTCAACGCTTGCCTGAACTGGCATTCCTTTAGACAAATACCCCAGAAGGCTCAATGATCTGCAAATCAATCAACGTTTGCTCCACCTTTTCCAATGCAGTAAAGCCGTGAATGGGCGCTACATCCCATTGCAATGCTTGGAACCATTGCGCCACATCATCAGGCTTTTGGCCAAAACGCTCTGCGATGGTTTCGATGGTCGAGTCATGTTGATGCGTTAGAAGCGCTGTTCTCTTTTGCAGCCAGGCTATGAGCAAGGCAAGCTCCATACGTTTTTCTTCCACCACCTCTTTGCGGGCCACTATCATGAAAGGTGCCCAGGGCGTTGGAATAGCGTCCACACGTTGAAACACGCCCTGATCTACCATTGGCTTGGTGGTAAACTTCTCCCAGAGAAAGAGGTCTGCCTCACCCTGAGACATAGCCTCAGCAGCGCCCGGCATGTTGTTGACTATCACAAATTGTCCATCGCTCAGAGACACCCCAAAACGCTGGGCATACAAGTAAGCCATGAGGTGCGAACCTGACTTCTTTCTGCTGATGGCAAAGCGCGTTTCTGGTGTCACGCCTTTAGAGATATCCCACGCATGATTCACATGTGTATGCACACCCCAGACAAGGGGAGAGGCCACATACTGCGCTACGATCTGCGCGGTGTTTCCCGCGTGCTGATCGGTTACAATGCCCTCGGTCAGAAGGATGGCAATGTCCAGCTTACCACTGCGCAAATCCTTGAGCATGGCACCTGTGCCTGTGGAATAGGTTGACCAATGAACTTCAAGTCCAGAGGTTTTTAGGGGTTGCTCTTCGTGGAGCAAATAGAAGGGGAGGTTGTAATGTTCGGGAACCCCGCCAATGTTGAATCTAGTCATCGCTTTCGCAATCGAATTTGAAGACGTTTTGATTCCAGCCAACCGCGGGACGAAACGGCTCGTAACAATAAAGCAACGAAGGTAGCGGCCCGGAGCTTCGACCGGCTGTGAAAGAATCGTTTTTGTACGAACCTCACATTCCAGTCGATCAACGGGCTCAAAACCAAATCGAGCACCTATTAATTCTAGATTAAACCCTGACTTTACTAATTGATAAAGAGATAACTCTTTTAGATCAGCAACTTCAAGTAGCTTTGAGTCTGAGCCCACAAACACCCCCTAACACATGCACTCCAAACTCTCTTTGATTCTTGGTGTACTGCTCTACACCACTGTCTTTCATGGTCAATCCGTTGACTGGGCACTTCGCCTGGCTAACGATTCCAGCGCTCAGTCATTTCTCTCCTACGCAGGCGTACAAGACAACACAGCAAGTCCAGATGGAGGAGTGTTGATTGGAGGTATTTTAGAGGATACTGTCAATATGAACCCGCTCTCAGGCAACGGCACCTATTATTATGCATCAGAGCACATCGGGATGCTTGCAAAGTACTCTCCAGCCGGATACCTGCAGTGGTTGATTCCATTTGCTGAACGTAACTCTAATCCAGCAGGGATTGTCGTCAATGAAGTGGCATACGATCATCAAGGAGGGATTTATGTCGTTGGATACTTTAGTGGAACCTATGACTTCGACCCTGTTGGCACGAACAACATCACGTCCCAGGGCACCGATGGCTACGTTGCCAAATACAATGCTCAAACGCAGCAGTTGGAGTGGGTTTCCACATTTGGGTGTACCGGAGGGATGATGGCCGTCTCTGACATTGAGATTCACAATGGCACGCTCATTATATCTGGTGGCTATGATGCATGCGGAACCATGGATGCAGTGGATTTTGACCCTGGAGCAGGAACAACCCCGGCAACCGCAGGCGTTGACAATAACATCTTCTTTGCGAAATACGATCTGAACGGCAACTACATCTATCATCGTAAGCTTCCACAGGTTGGTGCTACCATCAATGTTCTTCCGATACACGCGCAGTATAAAAACTGTTCCATGAAAGTCCTTAACTCAGGATCTATCGTGCTCAGAGCTGCGCAAAACCAGGTACATGACCTAGATCCCAGTGTAGCCGTTTCGCTAACGGAGCATACGGAAGGTGTTCTGATGGCTATGTATCAAGCAAATGGTGACTTTGCCTGGGGTGGAAGCATAGCTACAAACCTCATGGATCTTGTTCAGGCTCCTAGCGCACACCTACTCGAAGTAGACGATGCTGACGGTGTTTACATCGCGGGTGCATTCAATCAGTCAACGGACTTCGACATTGGAATGGGTGCCCAACTAGGCCAGACTGCTGCTAATTTTGGGTCTTATCTATGCAAGTATGATACAAGTGGTGCACTTCAATGGTTGGATGTCATTGGCACTGACACGAATACTTCCACATGGATCACGGAGTTCGTAAGACAACAAGACTCTATCGTAGTCATAGGTGTGTTTAACAATAGCCTTGATCTGGATCCAACACCTTCTTCCTTTATTCTTCAACCAGATGGATTCGTGCCATACTTCTTTGCCAAATACGCTTTGTCAACGGGAGATATTCTGAATGGACAACAGATTAACCGAGGTTTCCTCGTCAATGAAGCCCTGTCTGTAAATGCTAACAACGACATTTATTTGACAGCGACTTACGACACGTTGAACTTCACTATTTATGGTGACACACTAGAGAACTATAATCACCTTCTTATTTCCGGGGGAGCTTTGGTTTTGAAGATTGCGAGCGGAAGTTGTGGCGCGGTAGCGCTGGACAGCATCAGCCCGGATGCAACGCTTTGTCTGGGAGATTCTACTCAACTCTTCGCTCAAGCCAACGGTTCAGTCAACTGGTTGGACAGCGTCAGCAATGGCGAGTTTGTAGCGCCTGAAAGCTCGACTTCCTATTTTGTGGAGATCAACGATACGAATGGATGTTATCGCATTGACACGGTGCAGGTGAACGTTGAAACAAGCGTTGACGCGACCTTCATCAAAGATGATGTCCTTTGTAATGGAGCACCAACCGGAGCTATTGCGGTACTGGTGAGCAGCGGAGGCTCTTACGAATACGATTGGAGCAACGGAGAGACGGATCCCATCATCGGCAATCTGTTTGCGGGCACTTATACAGTCACTGTAACAGGTGCTTCCGGTGGTTGCGACACGGTCATTTCCATAGACATTCTCCAAAACGAAGCGTTGCAGGTAGACTTCACCACCACACCGATTCTTTGCTTCGGTGATAACAATGGCGGTGTTTCTGCCAGTGTAAGTGGTGGTACATCGCCCTATGCCTACCAATGGAACAATGGAGCGCAACAGTCCGCTAACAGCCCGCTGAACGCTGGCACTTACACGATTACGGTAACGGACATCAACAACTGTGGCTTTATTGGATCCGTGGAGCTGACGCAGCCTGATCTGCTCGTTGCGAGCATCGATTCCGTGAGCCAGCCAACAACGCTTTCACCACCGAATGGCTATGCTTCGGCCTCTGCCACTGGTGGAACCATGGCTTATGCGTTTGAATGGAGTAATGGGACTATTGACAACGTACTCTCCAACGGAGCCAGTCAGTCTTACTCCGTAGAAGTTACGGATGCCAACGGTTGTGTTGCAACGGATACGGTGACGTTCTTGCCCGTAGGCATTGGCGAGCGCGAAGGTTTCGATGTTAAGGTCTATCCGAACCCGGCCACGGATCTTTTGACCATCGAAACAAAATCATCTCAACCGCTCACGGGCCTTACGCTCATCAATGCCTTGGGCGCGAATATCGATTTAGAGTTCTCTGCTTTGGGCACTGGTCGCTATGAGGCTTCAGTAGCAGAGCTGCCTTCGGGTTTCTACGTTCTGTTACCTTCGATCGAGGGATGGCAAAGCGAACAGAGAACAATTCAGATCATCAGAGACAATCGCTGAAGATAGGCCCGGGCCTACGGGCGCTGAGGCAACGGCTCAACCATCGGGTTTTCTGGCCTCCGTTTCTATTATTGATTGCGGCTTCGGCTTCGAGTCTGCTGTTTCCCGATAAGTTTCATGAGCGTGTAAGCCTCGTCAATGACTGGATTCTCGATCGCTTTGATTGGCTGTTTAGCTACACCAGTTTCTTCATGGTCATCTTGTGCATCGCCATTCTGTTTTCGCCCATTGGCAAAATGCGAATAGGAGGGAAGGAGGCCAAACCCTTGCTGAATCGCTGGCGCTGGTTCTCCATCATTTTGTGCACCACGGTGGCAGTCGGAATCCTCTTCTGGGGAACGGCTGAACCGATGTTTCACCTCAGCTCACCACCAAGTGATAGTGGTGTAGACCCCATGAGCCAATCAGCCGCTCGGTTTTCTATGGGAACCCTGTTTCTTCATTGGAGCTTCACACCCTACGCAATCTACGCGATTCCGGCTCTGCTCTTTGCTATTGCTTATTACAACCGCGGCCATGCATTTTCGTTGGGTTCCATGCTATTCCCCATTCTCAAGCACACCAATCACCGCTGGCTGAACGATACCATCAATGTGCTTTGCCTTTTTGCCCTCGTAGCCGGTATGGCAGCTTCGCTCGGTGCGGGGCTATTAAGCATGAATGGTGGTGCTGCCAAAATCATAGAAATCGCCACTTCACCGCTATCACTCGGAGTTATTGCACTGGTCATTGTCATTACGTTTACCGCTTCATCAGCGAGTGGATTACTTCGAGGCATTCGCATGCTTTCCTCCATCAACATGGCCATTTTCATGCTATTGGTGGTCTTTGTATTTGCCTTCGGCCCAACGGCTTCCATCATTCAGCAAGCTGGAAACGGGTTAGTAGAGTACAGTCAGAATTTCCTGGCGCAGAGCCTCATGCTGGAGCCGTTTAACAACAAAGCCTGGACACATTCCTGGACCACCTTCTACTGGGCCAATTGGATGGCCTGGGCTCCCGTTACGGCATTGTTCCTGGGACGAATCGCCTATGGGTATACGGTAAGGGAATTCATGCTCTTCAATTGGATCATTCCTGCGGTGTTCAGCATCATCTGGATGTCTGTGTTCAGCGGCACCGTCATGCATCAGCAACTGGAGCAAGGCATTCCTTTGGTGGAAGCACTGAATACATACGGACCTCAATCTGTAGTCTACGAGATGATCAGCGCATTTCCTCTTACCAATGTGGTGATCGTAGTGTTCCTGTTCACCATGTTCATTTCCTACGTAACGGCCGCGGATTCCAATACCATGGCTATGTCAGGACTGAGTAGCACGGGAATCTCACCAGACGATCCTGAGCCCTCCGTTTACATCCAACTGATTTGGGGTGTACTCGTTGGACTGATTTCCTGGGTCATGGTCAGCTACTCGGGCGTAGATGGAATTAAAATCTTGAGCAATTTGGGTGGATTGCCTGCGGTGATTCTGCTGGTGTTTTGCAGCGTAGCGATGGTGAAACTTTTGCTCGACCGATGAAGAAGGCTGTCAGCTGCTGGCTACTGGCAGGAGACAAAATGATTTGATAGTCTCTCCTGCGCAGGGAGCTTCAGGAAAAGATCAAGGATCAAGGATCAAGGATCAAGGATCAAAGTACAGCAAGCTGACAGCTGATGGCTGTTAAGCGGTAACCTCTTCCGCGCCATGGGCCAGGGCCTTCAAGCGCTTCACAAAGACGAGCAGCAACAACCCGAATAGTAGGCAGAATACGGTCACACCAGTAAACACTTCCAGTGCACCTGCATTCTCGGCCGCTTCACCAATCAAACCTGCAACCTTGTTTCCTAGTCCGGTCACTGCAAAGTAGGCGCCCATCATGAAGCTGGCATATTTAGCCGGAGCCAGTTTTGTGATGAACGACAATGCTACCGGAGAACTACTCAACTCTCCAACCACGTGCAGGAAGTAGGAAATCAACAACCAATAGAGGCTCGCCTTCTCCAAAGCTGAAATGCTCACTTCATAAGCGGCTCCCATCAGCGCCATGAAGCCAAATCCCATGACAATGGTTCCGATGGCCATTTTGAAGATCGCGGATGATTCACGGCCTTGCTTTCTCCACCACAGCCAGAAAGCTGCCATTGGAGCTCCGAGAATGATCACATAGAAGGCGTGCAACGACTGCAGGAAGCTAGCCGGAATCTCGTAACCAAATACCACGCGATCCACTGTTTGCTTGGCATAGAGGTTCATGAAACCACCAGCTTGCTCATAAGCCCCCCAGAACACAATCATGATGAGGAAAGACAGGAAAAGCACAATGGTTCTGTCCTTTTCGATCTTGGTTAATGGCTTTTTCATGAGTTCAGCACTCTCAGGTGTAGAGCTATGATGATCTCCAACCCCCAGAAGCGACTTCTGACCAAAGACGTAGACGATCTGACCGAGAATCATTCCAAAGCCAGCAAGGCTGAATCCAAGTTGCCAGTCCACCATTTCTCCAAAGTAGCCTACCAGAAGAGGAGCGGCAAAGGCTCCGACATTGATACCAATGTAGAAGATGGTAAATCCTGCATCACGTCTTGGGTCACCCGATTTATAAAGACCTCCAACCATGGTACTGATGTTCGGTTTTAAGGCTCCAACACCACAAATGACAAGGCCCAATCCTGCATAAAAAGCTTCGATTGCCTCAATGGCGAGCACAAACTGCCCAAGTATGATCAGCACACCTCCAACAAGCACGGATTTCTTTTGCCCGAGCAACCTGTCAGCCAGCAGACCTCCAGGAATACTCATTACGTAGACCAACATTCCATACCATCCATACAGCTCCAGTGCAGAGGCATTTTTCCATCCCAATCCGGGATTATCACCTGTTGTTTCTGCTGTGAGGTACAACACCAAAATGGCGCGCATGCCATAAAAACTAAAGCGTTCCCACAGCTCAGTGAAAAAGAGGATGAAGAGGCCTTTGGGATGCCCCAGGATGGTTTCTTGACTCATAACTACTTGGTTAAGGAAGCGCTGAAAATACTCAGGTTCTTCAGACGACCAAATCGATACTTTGGTCGCATGACTTTTGAAGCAGCCCTTGAAGCCGATCAAGAAGCGGTAGTCGAGATCATGAATCAGGCCATTGCAGAAGAGCGCAATGCTTTCCTGGAGCCATTAACCGGGGAACTGGCCAGAGACTGGTATCAACGTCTGCAGCATTCGCGGTTACTGGTCGTTGCCAAAGAGAACGGGCGGATCGTAGCCTGGGGAACACTAACTGATTACCGACAGGGCAGAGGGGCTCTTTCTACCACGGCCGAGATCACCTTTTACGTCCATCGCGATCACCGTGGCCAAGGCTTGGGACGCAAACTCACTCAGTACCTGGAGCATCAGGCGCAGGCTTCTGGAGTAAAGCACCTGATCGCCATTTTGCTGGACGACAACGAGGCGAGCAAGGGATTACTGTCATCCCTCGGATATAGCCAATGGGCCAATTTTCGAGGCATTGCAGAATTTGGTGAAACAGTTCGTGGCCATCTCTACATGGGGCGTCACCTTTCGTGACGAATTCCTTTTATCATTGCGAAGCAATAGTATCGGGTCTAATCTGAGCAACTCATGATCTTACAGTATTCAGAGCGAAGGTGGCAACGCATCTACGGTGTGATCTTCTTCAATTTGAAAAACATTGCGTGGTTTTTCGCGCTGGCCATCACTGCTTATGTCTTCTACAACATTCTGGGCATTGAGGAAGTCGCATTGCCTCTGGCTCCGGTCAGTATTACAGGTGTTGGTCTGGCGATATTTCTCGGTTTTAGAAACAGCTCTGCCTACGATCGATGGTGGGAGGCCCGGAAGATCTGGGGAGGAATTGTGAATTACAGCCGTTCATGGGCCATGCTCGTCACCAGCTTCATCGCTCCTTCTGAGGAACTCTCGGAAACCGAGGTAAAAGCCTTTCACAAGCGCCTGGTTTACCGGCATATCGCCTGGTTGTATGCCTTGTCCATGCATCTTCGCAAAGACATGGACACCAGCGTGCTCAAGCCTTTCCTGGAGGCGGCCGAGTTTGAAAAGCTTCAGGGTTTCAAAAACATTCCTGCTCAACTGATCAATATCCAGTCGAAGGAATTGGAAACGGCATGGAAAAAAGGAAGCACCAACCAATTCCGACACAGCGATCTGAACCAGGTATTGGTTGAATTCTACAACCTTCAAGGAAAAGGGGAGCGGATCAAAAACACGGTGTTCCCCTATTACTACAACTTCTTCACACGGCTTTTCCTAAACCTCTTCCTCATCATTCTTCCCTTTTCGTTGGTAGATACCATGAGCTGGGCCTACATCCCTGTAAGCGCTGCAATTTCTTTCGTATTCCACATTCTCGAAAAGTCAGGAACCATTACGGAAGAGCCCTTTGAGGGACGCGCTGCGGATACACCGATGACCACCTTGTGCAGGACGATTGAGATTGATCTTCGGCAGATGCTCGGGGAAACAGATTTGCCAGAACCAATGAAGCCCAAGTATACAAGCTTCAATGCAGCATACCTGGACTAAAACACTTACGAACAGATTATTATTTCAACAAAATGAATGCATTAGTTACAGGTGCTAACAAGGGCCTAGGCTTAGAGACCGTTCGCCAATTGGCTCAGAAAGGATACCACGTTATCCTCACAGCGCGCGACAACCAAAAGGGGCAAAAAGCCTTGGATCTGCTGCAGGCGGAAGGGCTCGATGTTCGGTTTTTGAAACTGGATGTGAGTGATGACAGCTCGATTCACTCCCTGGCTGATCAACTCAAAGCTGAGGCCATCACCTTGGACGTACTCATCAATAATGCCGGCATTCACTACGACACTTTTCAGCAGGCGCAATCACCTGACTTTGCCATTGTAGACGAGGCATTTGCTGTCAACTTCACGGGAGCCTGGAAGCTTACCGTAGCCTTGCTTCCGTTTCTCCGGAAAGCCGACCTGCCCAGAATTGTGAATGTGACCAGCGGAGCAGGCGGACTCATTGGCATGACCGGTGGCACACCTGCCTACAGTGCATCGAAGGCGGCTCTTAATGTATTGACCATTAAGCTTTCTGCTGAACTGGAATCGGAAGGCTTCAAAGTGAATTCTGTTTGCCCAGGCTGGGTGCGTACCGATATGGGAGGATCTGCTGCACCGAGGAGTGTCGCAGAAGGAGCTCAGAGCATTGTATGGGCCGCAGACCTTGACAAAGACGGTCCAACAGGCGGTTTTTACCGAGATGGCCAGCGTATCGACTGGTAGATGCCTTCCATTTTTGAGCCTGCGATTGCTATCTTTGAAGCTTCAAGAAAACAGATCGTGAGCATTTCTAATTGTCCCGATCGGGCTGCTCGCGACACTTAACGAGGGAAAACACAAACGTTTACATGGGTAGATCACAGCACACATTTCAAAAAAGGCAAAGAGAAAAAGCAAAAGCAAAGAAGAAACTAGACAAAATGGAGGAGCGCGAAAAGCGCAAGGAGATTAAAGAGGAGAGCGGAGGTCTTGAAATAGACTGGAGCAGTGCCCCAACTGAAAAAACGCTGTTAGCAAACGACATCGATCCAAAAGAACTGGAAGGCAACCAAGAAGAAGAGGGTTCTGAAAACGAAACTAAGGCTGAAGGAGAAGCTGGAGCTGACGGTTCAGCCAATTCGACTAATAAAAGCGCATGAACATCCCTAGAAATCTGATCACGCTGGGAGTGGTGGCACTGTTCATCGTGCTGCTGTTGGCAAAGTCAGCGACTACGATTGGCTCAGGTACGGCAGGCGTGCTCTACAAGCGCTTTGGAGGCGGTGTAGACACCACGCAAACTTTGGGAGAAGGATTTCACATTATAGCTCCCTGGAACACTGTGTTTGTCTACGAAGTTCGTCAGCAAGATGTGTTCGAGGAAATGACCGTGCTTTCGTCCAACGGATTGGACATCAAGCTGGAAGCCTCTGTTTGGTTTGAACCGAACTACTCCCAGTTGGCGCTCTTGCACAAGAAGAAGGGCGAGAACTACGTAGAACGGATCATCAAACCCGCGATGCGCTCTGCCACCCGAAGTGTAGTAGGACGCTACACACCGGAGCAGATTTATTCCAGCAAGCGAGATGCCATTCAGCAGGAGATTTATGAGGAAACCAAGAGTGTGGTAGCAGATCAATACGTTCAGCTCAACAGCGTGCTGGTAAGAGATGTGACCCTGCCCGCGACCATCAAGGATGCGATTGAGCGAAAGCTGCGCCAGGAGCAGGAATCGCTGGAGTATGAATTCAGATTGGAGAAAGCCCGAAAAGAAGCGGAGCGTCAGCGCATCGAATCAGAAGGTAAGGCAAAAGCTAACGAGATTCTCAGCGCATCCTTGACGGATAAAATTCTGCGAGAGAAAGGCATCGAAGCCACCTTGAAGTTGGCAGATTCCCCTAATTCTAAAGTGATCATGATTGGTGGAGGAGATGACGGCATGCCGATCATCTTGAATGCTGACTAATCACGAACTAAGTTTCAATACGAAAGGCGAGTCCAATGGCTCGCCTTTTTTCGTTCTGGCGCTTGGTGTATCAGAGGATTTTGAACTGGCTGGGGCCTATGCGACTAGTATTCATGATGAGCCAGCCCAAACCGAAGTATCGCTAGCGCACCAAAAACCTACCTGAGGTATTTACAGGGCCGCTGGCACGATAGAAGTACATTCCTGGTGAAAGCTGATCAATGGATATACTTGTAACCTCAGCAGAAACCTTGGTTTCATGTAAGCGCTTTCCTGCAACATCAAAAATGCTGAACGTCACTGATGCACCTTGGTGGGCCGGGGAGAGTTGCACAAACAACTGATCTTCAGCAGGATTCGGGAACACTTGCACGGACGCATCCAGGTTCAAGTCCTCCATTCCGACAACGGGAGGAGGTGGGGGTGGAGGCAGGGTTTCGCTTTCGAATTTTCTTCTGAGCATCACACCCTCACGCAGACCCACGTAAACGTATTCTGAAGTACGTGCGAAATCGAGCAGTCTGTCATCGTAATAACTATCAAGCTCCCAGCTTTGACCACCGTCATTTGAAATACCGATGCGGTGATTGTAGGCATTCTCAAACAACCCTAAGATCGTTTCTGAGCCAACTTCCTCCACATCCACCAGTTCTGCCATGAAAGAGGCCTGTCCGAGCGTATCCCAGCCCAGCGCATCATCCTGAAATTGGACGAGGTAGGGAGAGTACAAATCGTTCGCGGCCAGCATTCCTTCCTTTCCGGGATACATGACCTGCACCACCTGAGTCGCATATGTTGAGCAACATCCCAATGCAATGGAGTCGGCTTCTTGCCAGCTCATCCCACCATCAATGGAACGCCACCACGCCATCTTGTTGCCCATGATCTGGAAGGAATTGAGTCGAGAAGCCGCATAGATGGTATCCGCAGAGCGAAGCTGCACGATTGGATTCACCCAGTCCAGCTTATTGGTGGCAAAGGACCATGACTGACCACCATCATTGGTCGTAATGGCAAAAAGGGTGTCTTTCTGCTTAATGATCTGTGAATAGATCAATGTCCCACGCTGCTCATCGTCAAAATGCAGATACAGGTTGTTCATAATGTCACCATTGAGTGAACCATTGTAGTGAACTGCCACCTGCTCCGAATCGATGGGCAGCTCTGTCCATGACAGCCCGGCATCTGTGGTTTTGAAAACCCGTGGAAAGAGTATTTGATCTGCTTTTGGACCTCGCCATCCAGTGCTGTCGATGCTGTTGGAATCAATCGCATGGTCAGCAGTTGCGAAAAAGCCAATACTGTCTGTGATGAAATGCGTGGTGAAGCTTCTGCTTCCGTTGTTAGGCACCTGCACATCGCTCCATGAAGCCCCTTCATCATGTGTTTTGACCAGCGAAAAAGGGAACTCGCAATGAACGTAACCGGTTTGATCATCCGGGAAATCAATATTGATGATGTGAAGGCTGTCTGGAAAGTTCACCGGCTCCCAGAGGTCGTTCTTGTGAGGATAGCCAGCAGAAGCACAGGAAGTGGAGAACGGCTGAAGATTCCATCTTTCAGGCTCACTAGTAACGATCGTCTGTGCCGTTTGCTGAAGGGTCAGCGCATCGGATGCAGAAATGCCGGTCGGGTTCCAGGCACCTTCAGGGCTTTCCTGATACATGCAGGCATAAAACACACATGCTGCCAGATAGCTCCCGGCCAGATTCGGGTGAGATAAGTCTTGACTGTGCAACGGAATACTCGGGTAGTTTTCAATGACGTGACGCCATGCTTCGCCCACGGGAGCTACACCAGAATTGATCACACGACCCATCTCTTCGTAGTTAGCGCTTACATCGGATTGCATATCCAGGTATTCCTGCGGACTGTCGTTGTAGCCCCACGTCATAAACAGCAGCGCTTGATGACAAGTATCCTTAAGCTTACTCAGGTGCTGCAAATGCTCTGCTGCCGCAAAATTGCTGGCACGGTGCTGATTCTCACTGCTCGGTGTGATGGCCAGTTCTGCACTCTGGCCCTGTAGAATCATGTAATCGTAAGCAGCATTCTCCACCAAGTTCAGCGATGCCGGATTCTGAGCATGACCGTTCAGGGTGTGGCCACCCGGGGTGTTTTGCTGTGATGAAAAGGTGTTTCCCTTAGATTGAGCGATTTGCTGAATCAACGAGGGCATATCGTTCGAGTAGGTATAGCTATTGCCGATGAAAATAGCAGAGCGATGCTGCTGTCCAAGGCACGTAGTTGCTGTTAGAACAGCAAGAAAGAGTAGTGGTCGTAAGAACATAGAATGAAGGTATTACAATCCACTCCTATAGACGTAAGAGCTTTCATTAATGAGCCTTCGGTCATAAAAGCCAGTCAAATGGCATATAAGCTTTTGCAAGAAGCAACCGTACCGAAGCGAATTTTAACCGACACCACCATTGCTGGTGAACCATACAGACTTATTACCTTGTGAAATACTAAACCGCCTAATCCTTTCCGATCATGAAAAAAGCCTGTTTTGCCCTGATCGTCATCTTTCTGTTCAATTCATGTGATAAGCTGGCCATCGATCGCGATGACGTGGTGCGCTTCGATTATCAGGTGAGCGCCAATGAAGACTCTTTTGAGCTGAGCAATGAAATTGTGAACCCTTACGACACGGAAGAGCTCAAACGCTACAAGGACGAACGGGATAAGATCAAGGAATTTGAAATCTACCGGATTGAATTCAGAATGTTCTCTTTCCGCGCGGATAACGACAGCACCCGAATCAATGGCACTGCTAATCTCACCAGCAATGCCGGCACCACCTTCGAGATGGAGCTCTTTGAGGTTGGAAACGAATACAAAGACTCAGAGAACCACGAGGTTCATCGCTTAACAGCAGACGGAGTGGAAGGAGCTGAAGCCTACGATAAGCTGGCTCAGGAACTGGTGGAGGCCGATCAGTTCACAATAAACACGGGAAACCTCTCCGGAATAGTCGATTCGCTGGACTGCGAGGCCAGCGTCTACATTCACTACAGAATCAAGGCACAGTAGCAAACGAATCCATTTTTTAGCTGTTTCAAAAGGCTATTGCTTCAGCACTTTGAGCTGCTGATCACCAACTCTCAGATAGTATACTCCGGCAGTCAGGGAACTCATGTCAAGGATCATGACGTTGTCTCGAGAAGGCATTGATGTTATTCGGTTGCTCACATCCTGGCCTAAGGCATTCAAAAGTTGTAGGGGAGCATCCCAGGCGGCTTCGGCCTGCAAGTAGAGGCGGTCATGGACGGGATTTGGATAGAATCGGATGCTTCCGCTGATGTCATAGTGAATCACCCGAACCTCAGAGTATGAGGACGAACCATCCAGATCAATTTGCTTCAATCGATAATACGACCAACCGAGGTAGGGGGAAGGATCCACTCCATGATAGTCGATCTGCACAGAACTATTGAGTGCTCCTGGCTGCCTGAGGACTTCGGTCCATTGATTCAAGTCTGTACTCTTTTCGACCACAAACAACTCATTCATCCGCTCACTTGCCGTAGACCAGTTCAGGTTCACCTGATCACCTTCCAGCGTGGCCTGAAAGTCGATCAACTCAATGGGAAGCACACCACCGCCTGTCAAACCAATGATGAACTCAGTATTCTGAGCTGTGGCTGTTAGCGAGTTTTCTACAGCATTGAGTGATGCTGAAACATCTGACCAGGAAGCGGCAGCGTTGTCAGCGCGTGTAAACAATCGAAGGTTGGCTTCTACCTGCACCATTGTTCCTTCCCAGGCATCATTCCCATCATAGAAATAGGTTCCCGTGTAGGTGGGCGATGTCCCCTCGACCTTCCAGACTCCGTAGTAAGTGTTGTTGTCACCCAGGCCAGTTATACCCGTGGTAGAGCTCGGTACATCGGTAACGCTGTAAATATGAAACCCCTCAGGGTCACCCGTGAAGGAGCTCACCCTGAATGAATCAGCTTGCGCGGAAGCCATGTAGAGTTCAAAGCCCGTGTAGTCGCACGTATGATCAGCATCTACCCAATCTGAAGCTGCATTCATATTGGTAAGGCTTCCGTTATTTCCACTGATGGCATCAGCTATGGTGGTGGAGTTCACCAATTCATCCAAGCGCCAGTATCCAATCAACCCACTTTCATCGCCTTCCAGCGAGCGGCACATGTCGTTGACAATCTCGTTGGCTGTTCGTGCATAGTTCCAAACCCGAACTTCATCAATGCGCCCCGTGAACTCATGAGGAGAACCTCCCGGGATGTGACCACCTCCAAGCCTCAGATTGTTCGAATTGTTGATGATGTTGGAAGAACCATTGGACGCCTG
Organism: Flavobacteriales bacterium UBA6057; assembly: GCA_002428995.1. Lineage (GTDB taxonomy): Bacteria > Bacteroidota > Bacteroidia > Flavobacteriales_G > Salibacteraceae > UBA6057. The sequence continues at coordinate 311,501 of DIYJ01000006.1, forward strand.
TGAATCATCTAAAACACCGTCTTGGTAAATGATCAGGTTAGTTCCATCGTAGGTGGCTGCTACGTGGGTCCATGTATTCAGCGTTGGCTGTGTACCAATCAAAGTATTATCAGAACCATTGTCGATGTAAAACGCCAAACCACCCGTAGAAACCGTCAGGCCGATGTTATCGTCTCCTGATCCGCTTTTGTGAATGATAGCACCTTCATTAGAGTTGTGTCCGCTTGGAGAAGCCTTTGTGGGAACAGCAGTAGGGTAGATCCAGGCCTCAACCGTCACCTCGCTCAAGCCATCAATCAACACATCACCGATGTCTACGTAGTCGTCAGAACCATCAAACTCAAGGGCATTGCCACCCCAGTCACCGATGTAAGCATAAATACTCTCATCTCCCATAGGAGCCCCAGATGTTACCACATCATCAGAAGCCATGTTTGTCATGGTGCCATCCAGATTGTTCGAGGTCAAATCCGGGACGTTGTTTGCTCCTGTGCTCGCACCATCAAAATTCCAGTAGCCTACCAAACCTGACTCTGATCCAGTGAGTTTTGCACACATGAACTCCCTTACTTCTTGCTCAGTTCTGGCTACGTTCCAGATCCGTACATCGTCAATCCGTCCGTTGAAAAAGCGGTTGGTACCGGCCGTGCCAATGGTCAGATCATCTGCTGTAGTTCTGATTTGAGTATTGCCTGTAATAGAGGCAGAAGCTTCCAATAGACCGTCTACATAGAGAGCCGCAAAGTTTCCGTCATTGCTGTAGACTCCGGCTACATGGTGCCACTCTCCATCATCGTAGTTGGGGACACTTTGAGATCGTGCCTGTTGCAGATTATTACCACCGTCAATGAATCGAAAGGCAATGTCATCAGGGTCTGTCACATCCTTGATAAAGATGCCATACGCGCCATTGGAGCCATTATTAAGCCCCTTGGCCACCGCCCGGGGGAAGTTATTGTTGGAACTTTCGCCTTCGAGTAGAAACCAGAACTCAATGGTGATTTCATCCTGAATGTCCAGAGCTGCTGCATCACTGATGCTCACAAAGTCGTCAGTGCCATCAAAATCAAGGGCATTGCCCGAGCCTTGTGACTTTACGCCAGAGGACATCGCAAGCAGAAACAGCAGGCTAATAGCGAATCGTACAGAAAACAAATGATGATAGGTAGGTCAGCCAAAGTTACGGATCGATTGAAAACACTATCGCGACAAATGACTGTACAAGAACAGGGCATTCTTGCGCGCAGATGAAAACCTTCACGCTTTGTAGAATCCTACTCTTAAAAAAACGTCCTGTTATAATTAAAAATAACCCTTTGCAGTGATTCCCTAAAACTAACTCTTCAACTATGTTTGCCTCTGCGACATCGCATTTAACGTTATCCGTTTAGAATCAATACCAATCAAATACTTCATTCACCAAAAACCCAATTGACCATGCGCGAAAGAAAAAACGTGTACGAACTTCCTCCGGGAGACACCACTCTGGAATGGTATGCCAAAGCCGTTGCCAATATGAAGAGTCGTCCCACTACAGATCCAACCAGCTGGAATTACCAAGGTGCTATTCACGGATTCAATGCTGGTAATCCTTTCTGGGCCGGGGCGCCACCCTTGCCACCAGAAAGTGAACAGCTCGAGTTCTGGAAGCGCTGCCAGCACTCCACATGGTTCTTTCTTCCATGGCACCGAATGTATTTGGCGTATTTCGAGCAGATTGTTTTAAGCGTAGTTGTAGAGCTAGGCGGTCCAGCTGATTGGGCTCTGCCTTTCTGGAACTACAGCGACACCACCAACCCTCATGCACTCGATATTCCTCCAGCCTTTACTGATCCTCAAGATGGAAGCAATCCACTTTGGATTCCAGGTCGCGTGAACAACGCCTTGACCCCATATGATGTAGGCTTAGGCTCTCTCAACATTGTTCCATTTGTAGGTTCCATCCCGCAAGGATTTGGCGGTCGTGAGACCGCGTTTAACCACGGTGGCGGCCCTTTTGGCGGACTCGAACAAACACCTCACAACCTAGTGCATGTGCGTATTGGTGGAGCCATGGGTAACCCTCAGACTGCTGCCCTGGATCCCATTTTCTGGCTGCATCATGCCAACATTGATCGCCTCTGGCAGGTGTGGATAAACATGGGAGGCGGCAGGACTAATCCCAGCCAAGCCAGTTGGTTGAACTACCGATTCCGATTCCACGATGCCGACCGCAATAAGGTAAGCATGAGTTGCGAAGAGGTATTGGACACCAGAACCATACTTGGGGGATACACCTATCAGGGAGTTCCCGCTCAGGCACCACAACCCATGCTGATGCGCGCGGCTGCACCCGCAGAAGCCGCTATGCCTTTGGAGGTAGTAGCTGCAGACAATGAGGTAAAACCTCTAGGTGATGGCGTCACCGATCTTTCTCTGAACCTTGGAAGTGCCCAGGAAAAGCAGAAAGCCAATTTGCGGACCATGGCACGGGCCGTTCAGGTTCCGCAATCTGCCTACTTACTGTTTGAAAACATCACAGGCAAGGGAGTTCCGCCCGTTTACAACGTTTACCTGAACCTTCCCAATGAAAAGGAAATGGATGAAGAATACCTGGCCGGTTCCATGGGCTTCTTCGGTATTGAGGAAGCGTCCACACCGGGCACTCACTCGGACGGTTCTGGAATTCAGTACGTGCTGGACGTGGGCCCATTGCTCAACAAGCTGAGAAGCCAGTCAAACTGGGACGAATCTAAACTAAGTGTTCGCCTGATGGCTACGGGAGCAATGCCCGAAGACGCCTCAGTGAGCGTAGGTCGGATCAGTCTCTACAGTGAATGAGACAGCAACTCCTTTACTCCTGGATACTGGTCAGAGAAAAGCCAGTATTCAGGAGTGATTTGAAAACAACCTTTCAGCGTTGGCCTGCCTCCTGGGTGTGGTTGATGTCGTTGGCCACTTGGGTGTGGTTGTTTTATTCAGCGTTTATCGCGGGTGGTTCTGTGCAAATGAGCCACCCATCGCTGGTGACAATGGTCTATGGCTCAACCGACTTGACCGATTTTCTGATCCAGCTTTCAGCGAGTATGCTTCCCTGGATGCTCATGGTCATTGCTATGATGTTCCCTTTGCTCAACACCCAGGTGGAGCATGTTGCTTTTTCGCTTCCAAGAAGTGAAAGAGCCAAAGGGGTGCTTTCCTTCCTTTCAGGTTATTCACTCACCTGGCTGGCTGTTGGTGCAGGCTTGCAACTGTTGATTGCTGTGATCGATATGCTGCTGGCTGGACGTTCCGCCATTTTTAAAGCATCACTACCCGCTGTGGCTTTTCTACTTGCGGCAGCCGTAGTATGGTGGCCGCAGCGCATTGTTTGGATGGCTGCCTGTGGACTGAGAATGCCTTTGCGCATCAACACCTGGAAATCTCACCTGGACAGTTTCAACTATGGCATGAAAAAGGGCTTCGTTTGCGCCCGCACTTGCTGGATTCCCATGTTTGCGCTGATGCTGGCGCATCACAATTTGTGGACGATGGCGCTTGTAACCCTGGTACTCATTTATGAGCGCTACCTCATTCCTCATGAAAGCAAATTGATAGGGTATGCCTGGTTATTGATCGCTGCCTTTTTCACAGGCTTGGCACTTCTAAGCCTTGGTCAGGGTGGGGAACAGGCGATCCCTTACTGTGTTCCTGTTTAGCAGCTAACTTTAGGGCTTTCCTGAATAGAAGTGGAATTTGAAGGCTCCCATACAATCATTGCAGAAGCACTCCCGAGTCTTCTTCTACAGCAAGAACAGGTAAGTCTTTCGCTTGGCTACAAGACAGACCTGAACTCTCAAGCGGTTTTGTACGAGCTTCATGAAGATGATTTTGCGGACAAGCATCACGTGTTGCTTCATTTCGACAAGATCACGGGGAAGGGTTCACCTCCCATAGTGGAAGTATACCTCAATCCGGAAGCAAAGGAATTCCCTTCTTCTGAATACCATGCCGGCACTCTGGCGCTCTATGGGCTGGAAGAGAGCTCGACACCCAGCGCTCATCATGATGGCAAGGGAATGGAACAGACCCTTGACATTACCAATTTACTCCAAAGCTTTCACCGCACGGGAGACCGGACATTGACCATTATTCTGGTACCGGAAACAACTGGAAAGCCCGAGAATCCCATCATCATTGGTGAGGTCCGTTTAACCCTAATCAACAGAACATAAGATTCTGGATAATAAAGAAGTAAGGGCTTTTTGATCATGCAGTCATGCAGTCATGCAACCATCAAATCCTTAAAACTCCCTTACTCCAGATTCTTCCGGTAGCTCCGGGAAACGGGGAGTTCCTTTCCGGCAATTCCAACCACGGATGTATTCCAATGCTCGATGTAATCCTTATTGACAAGGTAGGAGCGGTGGATGCGGATAAACCTTGGAGGAAGTTCCTGTTCGATTTCCTTGAGAAGCTTGCGCTGAACTGTCATCCCAGCACGGGTGTGCATTTCAATGTAGACTCCGTCTGACTTTACAAATAAGAGATCTGAGGGGTCGAGTTCTTCGATGCCGTGAAGACCACGAATGTGAATCTTGGGATGCAGCTTGGTGGAGATGATTTCCAGCGCGGCTGCCACATCATTTGGTTTAAAGGGTTTGCTGATGTAAGCGGCAGGGGCGAGGCGAGCGGCCGTTTTCAACGTGGCACTGTCCTGGTTGGCCGTAAGAAACACGAAGAACTTCTGCCGCTCCTTCAAGTGCTCAGCCACATCAAGCCCACTCATGTTTTCAGAAAGGAAAATGTCTACAATGGCCGCATCAAAGCGCCAATCCGTTTTTTCGAGGAAGTCCTCACCACTGTGGTAAACACCAACCACCCAATAATCCAGCGAGCGCACCAATTCCTTCAAGTGCGTGGCAGCAAAGAATTCATCCTCGATGATGATGACGCGGGTTTTACTCATTGAATTCGAATTGATATTGGCCAATGCTGGCATCAAAAACTTTCGCTCTTCCGCCAACGCGTTCGATTAGCTGGTCTACCAGCAGTGTTCCTGTGCCTTTCTTTTCCTTGTTCACAATGGATGAACCATCACTGTAAGTAAACCTGAAGTGCCCATTAACGCGCACAATTCTTACGTAGACAGGCAGCGTCTTGTCAATGCGGTGTTCCACCGTGTTGGAAAGCAACTCGTTGAGAATGAGGCCAAAGTATACAATGCGCTCGCTCTTGATGCGCACGGGATCAATGTGCTTTTCTACCTTCAATTCGTTGGATGCCATTTCCTGATACATGCCAATGATGTCATTGAAGTATTGCGCCACATCCACCCGTTCGTTGTGCACATCCAGGTACAAATGCTTGTGCAAGGCGCTGACAGTATGAATCTTACTCGACATACGATCAAAAGCGCGTGAGTTCTCCTCATTCAATCCATGGCTGGCAAACTGTAGCATGGAAATGATCATCTGCAAGTTATTCTTGATGCGGTGATTACTCTCCACCATCAACACCTGGTATTTCGCGTTAGCGGTACCTAACTTCATTTTCAGGCTTCGCTCACGGAACAGCAACCCCGCTACTCCAAGCACGAGCAGTGCCAACACCGACAAGTAGAGTATGAGCTCCCGGGATCGTTCCTGCTGCAAGCGCAACTCTTCTTCGGTTTGTTCTGCGCGCAGTTCTGATTTCTGGGCCTGTAGCTGAAGTTTCTCTGTCTCTTGCAATACCCGAAACTGGGCCATTCGCTTAGAGTGCGTCACTTCCAAGTATTTCTGATGACTGCGAAGAGATTCTAACATCCAAATGAGATGCTGAAGCGAATCGCCCAATATGTACTGACGATAAGCCAGCGCGTCATGCAGGTCCCGTTCATCCGCGTACCAATCCTTGCCCTCCATGAGTTCAAAAACACCATCAGCAACGGAATCCGCTCGCTCGTAGTCTTTCAGGTCCTGGTAGACATTTACAAGGTTGATCATCACCCGAACGAGGTGGCGATCTTCCTGAATCTCCCTGAAAATGCTGGCAGCGGAAATCAAGAAATCCAGTCCATGATCCTCGCCTGGTTCAAATCGATAGAGAAAACCCAATTCATTTTTGAGGGTCGCTTCCTGCAAGCGTAAGTCGTGTTTTATCGCCAGGGCCAATGCGCTTTCCAACATCCCTAAAATGATGTCGCGCGAACTATCGTCTCCAGGAGCAGCCTCCAGTATCAGAAGAGCGGCCAGCCGTCCCAACTTCCTGACGTGGAGATCAGGGTAGCGCTCGCTGGCGTCCAACGCTTCGAGTATCTGAACCGCTTCATCATAGTTTTCAATGCTCCGATAGAGTTCTGCCAGCGATATGCTGGCGTTGATGTATTCACGTTCCAGGTTGTTTTCTCGTGCCAGTTCGATGGCCGCCTTCCATTCATCACCGCTTTCTACATACATGAACAGCTCAGCATATTGCTCTGCCAGTTCGATGTGAGCGTCATATGCGTCCTGGACTGTCACTTCTTGAGACCGAAGCCCGACACTCACCAAGAGAAAGGGGAGAAGTATGATCAGCTTGAGAAACTTCATCGCTCTGCAAACAAAAGCAACCTGAAGTCAAAGGCATGCTTTTTCGAAGTCAGTAACTTGATTTTGTTGTGACTGAATCAAAACAGCTCAGCGTTGAAAACGGAAATTCTCTTCAGAATACCTAAAATGAGGTATTGAAATGCATTGGGTCAGCCACTAATCTTGCAGCCGATTATTAAGATCCAATCTAAATAAATATGAACGTTCGATTTCACCGGTTTCTGGTATTGAGTTTACTTCCCCTTTCCGTGCTTACTTCTTGCGATAAGGACGATGATGATGACGATAACAACAATGACAACCCAACGGTTACTATTCCTTCAGAATATCCAAGCAGCGACTTTGAATCCAATGCGGCTGACAAGATTGCCTTCACTGGTGAGCTCAGCTCTTTCACATCTGCTCAGAAAGCAGCTGACGGTGGTAACACAGTAACGCTCGCTTCTCTTCAGGACGCCTGGAACGCTACTGCGCTTCCCAACATGACTGCGTCTGACTTCATTCCTCTCGTGGAAACCGAAATCGGCAAGCTTGCCACTGCAAGTGCAGCAGGTACTTACAACTGGTTCACAGCACCTGACAACGATGGTGGTCACTTCGAGAACCGAGTATTCAGTGCTCAAGGTCTGGAGTGTGTTCAGTTGACTGAGAAAGGTCTCTTCGGAGCAGCTCTGTACTACCAGGCTCAAAAGCTTGTAGCTGATAAGGGCAATGATCTGACAGCCGCTGACATCGACAAGTTGGTAGCTCTGTTTGGAACAACACCTGCTTTCCCAAATTCTGACAAGGCAGCGAACAACCCTGATGCTTTCCAGGCGAAATACGCAGCCCGAAGAACCCGTGGTGATGGTGGTCTTTACCTTGACATGAGAGATTGGTTCATCGAAGCGCGTACCTATGCTGCTGAAGGAGCCGATTACAACTCCCAGAAAATGTCGGCTGTGAACAACATGCTGGATGCCTGGGAAAAGAGCCTTGCCGCAACTACCATCAACTATCTGCACACAACCATTGCGAAACTCTCCGTAACCAGTCCTGATGATGCAACCATCGAAGACGGTATGCATGCTTACGGTGAAGGTGTTGGTTTCTTCAGCGGATTGCTCGCCAACCCCGCTGGCTACAGAAGCTTCACAGATGCTCAGGGTAATTCAATCCTGGAATTGATGAATGCTCCTTTTGGTCAGGATCCAACTTCTTACAAGTTGGTTCAGGAACCCGCCAACGAACTTGGAGATATTCAGGCCGCTATCGATGAGCTTCAGTCCATCTATGATTTCAGCGATCAGGAAATCGAGGATTTCAAGAAGAACTGGGTAAACGAAGAAGGCAGGTAAATTTGCGCTGATGAAATTGAAGATATCCCATTTTCCAGGATACAAAACACTGTGGCTCCTCTCGTTAGGAGCTTTGGTGTTTTATGCCAGCAGCTGTGATCCGGATGACGATGACGTGGACGACAACCCTCAAACGGACAGCTTTGATGTGACTCAATTGCTGGCAGCTTATGAGAGCACCATCATTCAACCGAATATTGATGCGCTTGTAGCTGCGGCCGAGGAGCTGGACAATAGCGTCTCTTTGCTCCAGTCAAACCCGAGCGAGAACGCCCTGGCTGATGCTCAATCCAACTGGAGGGCCTTAGCTCTGGCTTATTCCGGATGTCAGAGTTTCAACTTTGGGCCGGGAGAATCGACCTTCGGATCGTTTGCAGAAAACATCGCAACGTTTCCGGTGAGCGTGGAAAAGATTACCGGGTATATTGATGCTGAGGACTTTACGCTCAACAATTTCGATCGTGACACCCGTGGTGTATACGGATTGGACTATCTCTTATTTCAGCAGAATGCGCTCTCAGATCTTTCAAATGCCAACTACGCAGCCTACACCAGCACGGTGGCAAGCGATGTTTTGGAGCAAGCTCAGGAATTGGAAGAAGGCTGGAGCAGCTACGGGCAGGAGTTTGCCACGGATGCAGGCACTGAGGTTTCCAGCGGTATCACTGAACTCTACAACGCTTGGATTAAGGGCTTTGAAGTAGTCAAAAACTTCAAGGTTGGAATTCCGGCAGGCTTGCGTGTGGGACAGACAGAACCAGACCCAACACAGGTAGCCGGCCTCTACAGTGGCACGAGCAGAGAGCTGGTTCGAAATCACCTGGAGCACATTGAGGTGATGTACTTTGGCGATTTGCTGGACGCGGACGCCAATGCCATTGGGTTTGACGATTATCTCCTAACCACTGTTGGAGGGGCGGAAGTGCTGGATCAAACGAAGGAACAGTGGCAAGTGATCTGGAGTGCCTACAACGATCTTCCGAATCAGCCGCTGGACGACCTCGTGGTAAATGAGACCGACAAGGTAGAAACACTTTACACTGCGCTTTCCCAACACACGCGGTTCTTCAAAAGCGAACTCTCCTCCAGGCTAGGGTTGACCATTACCTTCGACAGTGGAGATGGAGACTAGTGCAAACGAAGATTGAGAACATACTTGATTGGCTGAACAAGCCCATCCATGCAGCACCCTTAACGATGTTTCGGGTGCTTTTTGGTTTATTGATGGCCTTCAATACCGTCCGTTTCTGGTATTTCGGCTGGATTCAAAATCACTTTGTAGATCCCAGTTTTCACTTCACTTATTTTGGTTTTGATTGGATAAAGCCCTTGTCCGAAGCATGGATGTATGGCCTGCATGTCTTAGCCTTTCTTGCTGCCATCGGCATCATGCTCGGATTCTTTTATCGCTTATCCGCGCTGCTTTTCTTTCTGCTCTTCACTTATTTCGAGCTGATCGATCTTACCTATTACCTGAATCATTACTACTTCATCAGCCTGGTAAGTGGCCTGATCATCTTCATGCCTCTCCATCGCTACTTCTCTCTGGATGTGCGCCTTGGAAGGGTAGAGGAAACCGATCAATTGCCCCGTTGGCCACTGCTTCTGGTGCAATTTCAAATTGCCACCGTTTACATTTTCGCAGGACTCGCCAAGATGAACTACGACTGGCTCTTCCAAGGCTTGCCCTTGCGCATCTGGCTCCCGGCCGATTCAGGATTGCCCATCATCGGATGGATGTTCAAATACCCCGAAACAGCCTATCTCTTCAGCTGGATCGGGATGCTGTTTGACACCTTCATTGTGTTTTTCCTGCTCAACCGTTTTACCCGTCCTGCGGCCTATGTGGTGGTGGTGGTTTTCCATACCATCACCGGCATCCTGTTCCAGATCGGTGTTTTTCCGCTGGTAATGAGCCTTTTGGTCCTTGTTTTCTTTTCAGAATCATGGCATCAAAAAGTGCTGCAACGCCTACAGAATGTAGTATACAGCATCTTACCCGCTAAGCAGTCGGAATCCGGATCAAAAACCATTGATTTGCCGCGGCTAAAAAAGGCGGGACTTTTCCTTGTAGCCACCTACATGCTGTTTCAACTCACCTTTCCCTGGCGCTTCATTGCTTATCCCGGTTCCATGTATTGGACCGAGGAAGCCTATCGCTTTGGCTGGCGGGTGATGTTGGTAGAAAAGGCCGGCACGGCACAGTTCTTTGTGCGCGATGGTGAAGACGGCCGGGAAGGAGAAGTCTACAATCGTGAATTCCTGAACCCGCACCAGGAAAAGCAAATGAGCTTTCAGCCGGACATGATCCTGCAATTCGCACACTTCCTGGAAGATCACTACAAAGCTCAGGGGATGAAGGATCCCATTGTGCGCTGCGAAGCCTGGGTCACCTTGAATGGACGACCTGGCCAACTGCTGTTTGACCCTCAATTGGACTTGACAGAGGTCCGGGATTCATGGGCACCCAAAGCCTGGATAAACCCTCAGCAGCGATGACAGGGAAGCGGTTTTTCCTTTGGTTGGCGCTGCTCGTCACACCTTTTTCACTGTTCAGCCAAATTATCAAAGGCAAAGTAACTGAATCAGGAAAGCCGCTCTCTGATGTGCTCATTGTGTTGGATCCAGGCGCTTGGCAAGCGTTTACTTCTACGGATGGTTCCTTTGTATTCAAGGGGTTGAAGCCTGGAGTCTACATGTTGCAAGCCAACAGCTACGGTTTCCAGACACACACCCAGGAAGTGACTGTGAGCGACTCAGTGGTAGATCTGGAAATTGGGCTCGAACTGGTGAATTTCGACCTTGCGGAGGTTGAAATCGAAGGCCGGAGAACGGAAACAGCCATGGGCATGGCACGACTGTCAGCTGTGGACGGTGTGGCCATTTATTCCTCCAAGAAAAACGAGGTGATTCTGCCCACCGATCTTAACGCCAACAAGGCTACTAACAATGCGCGGCAGGTCTACGCTAAGGTTCCTGGGTTGAACATCTGGGAAAGCGATCAAGCGGGTGTGCAACTGGGCATCGGTGCAAGAGGGCTGAGCCCGAACCGCACCTCGAATTTCAACACGCGCCAAAACGGCTACGACATTGCCGCTGATGCATTGGGATATCCGGAAAGCTATTACACTCCTCCTGTTGAAGCGCTGGAACGCATTGAAATTGTTCGGGGTGCTGCAAGCCTGCAATACGGAACCCAGTTTGGCGGCATGCTCAACTTTGTGCTGAAGCAACCCCAAAAAGGGGATCATTGGGAATACCGCGGCCGCACCACAGGTGGAAGTTATGGACTGCTTTCCACCTTCCATGGTTTTTATGCGCGAAAAGGCAAAACAGCCTTCAGCGGCTACTACCAATACAAGCAAAGCGAGGGTTGGCGGCCCAATTCATCGCTGGATCAGCATACGGCCTATGCTTCGCTTACACATGATTTCAACAAACGTTGGAGCCTTTCAGCGGAGTTGACACACATGCACTACCTAGCGCAGCAACCGGGCGGCTTAACCGATGCTGAGTTTGAAGACGACCCCACACAGAGCAAGCGATCGCGGAACTGGTTTCGCGTGAACTGGAACATTGTCAACGTCACCTTCAAGGGAAACATCAACGAGCACACAAAAATTGACGTTCGAAACTTTGGGTTGCTGGCCTCTCGCGAAGCGTTGGGCGATTTGAGCCGGATCAATCGCCAGGACATCGGAGGCAATCGAACCTATATTTTGGGAGAATACCGGAACATCGGCAACGAATCACGGGTTTTGCGCAACTACAAGCTCTTTGGTAGCCTCGCCAGTGGATTGGTAGGTTTCAGACTCTACAGAGGTTATTCACGAGCTACACAGGGAGATGCCAATGACGGTACTGGAGCCGATTTTTCCTTCCTCAATCCCGATGATCCGGAAGGCTCAGACTATGACTTTCCGAGCACCAACATTGCTGTATTCACAGAACACATTTTCCGTCCCACACATCGCCTCACCATCACACCAGGTCTGCGTTTCGAATACATCCGAACCGATGCCGAAGGCTACTACAAGCAGATCACGCGGAACTTTGCAGGAGAAGTCGTTGCGGAGCAGGTGTTTCCAGAGTCTCGTGAGCTTTCAAGGCAATTTCTGTTTGGTGGAGTAGGTGTCGGTTACCGGCTCAAGGGTGGAGTAGAGGTTTACACCAACATCTCTCAGAACTACAGGGCTATTACCTTCTCAGACATTCGCATCGACAATCCCAACATTGTGGTGGATTCCAACATCAGTGATGAGTTTGGCTACAACGCAGATGTAGGCCTGAGGGGCAACCTGAACAAGGTTCTGTTCTTTGACCTCAGCGCATTTTACCTCGCCTACAACAATCGCATTGGCTTTGTAACCCAAGTGGATCAAAGCACCTTCCTGGAACAACGCCTACGCACAAATGTGGGAGACTCTCGTTCCTATGGGGTCGAAAGTTTTGTAGAGCTGGATTTCTACAAGCTTCTCATCGATGAAGAGTCCGTGAACGCGTTGAGCGGTTTTTTGAATGTAGGATGGATCGAAGCAAGCTACATAAGATCTGATGTACCCAATGTGGAGGGAAAGAACGTAGAGCTTGTTCCTTATGTAAACCTCAAAACGGGTGTTCAGGCCCGATTCGGAGCCTGGAGCGGAACGGTTCAATACAGCTACATAGCGGCCCAATTCACCGATGCCTTTAATACCACCGAAGCTCCGGTGACGGCTATTTCAGGTGAAATTCCCGCCTATCAGCTGGTCGACCTCAGCGTCCGTTATCAGTGGCGCTTCCTGGAACTGGAAGGAGGCATCACCAACCTGCTCAATGAAACCTACTTCACGCGCAGAGCAACTGGCTATCCCGGCCCTGGGGTGATCCCAGCTGATCCGAGGATGTTCTATGCCACCTTTGGATGGACTTTCGGAAAGAGCAAGAAAGCCGGGTAAATACAGCGTGATAGGTGTTAAAGAACGGAGCCAGCTGTTTGTAAAAATGGGTGACCCGGAAGTATCCAAGTCACCCAAATCCTTGCACTGGTATTAAACCGCAGTAAATGACCACCGCTGATGACCATTGGCAAGAAAACGCCACAGTTGAGCTGTATTGTCAGGTCCGTCAACATCGATGACCAGAACCGTATCATCAGGGCCCGTCTTCTCAAGGCTTACAATGAACGGTTCGAGCTGATCGCCTGACCAAAGCGTGTTGTTATCCGTATCCTTTTGATAAACGAATAAGCCAATTCCTTCACGGAAGGGTTTATCGGTATCCACTCCAAGCTTCAAATGAGGGGCATTGGTCAACACGATGTTAAAACCTCCATTGACTCGCTTAACACCCCACGCAGAAGAAACATTGCGAGGTGGATTTTTCGGATCAAAAACGACTACGGCATCTTCGTTTCCGGGTGACGTACTGGCAACGCCTAAGGCCCAGCCAGAATCACGATTAGTAATCAGATAATTCTTCATAAAAATGAGTTTTAATTGGTTTATGCAGCAATCTTAGCGGTATGGAAAACCCTGGGTAACCGCATAAACACTGATCCTCGAAGAAGCCGTGTTTTACCAGGAGTCGATTTAAGACCCCTTATCTCAGATTTAGGTTGAATGGATCACAAAAGGGAACTTTTACAGGATCAGACCAACACCCCAGAACACACATACGTCTATACGCGACATGTGAATCCAACGATCAGGATTCAAGCTCTGAATTTCAGAGTATAAAACCCAATTTACTTCACCCAAAGAGCAATGAAAGTGATCGATTCATCTGCACAAAAACCAATCAATTACTTTATGAAACACACCATTCCAAAAAGAGGAACACTCGTGCTTTCCATGCTTTTGTCTTCAAGCCTTTTAGCGGTTTCGCAACAGCGTTCATTCCCGGAAGGCACAGATGCCATTGGCCATTTGGATCAACGACTTTACCTCGCTGTAAAAGGAGAAGGCATGATGATCTCTGACGATCAAGGCGGCTCCTGGCAGAAGAGCAGTATCCTGGCCATCAACCCAAGCACAGACAAGGTTATGAGCATGGTCACTGTAGGAGAAGAACTTTACGTTCTTACCAGGGAAGAGGATCATTCAACCGTTTATCGACTGAAACAGGACGACTGGCAAGGGAATGCAATTCTCGAAAACAGTGTGGAAGAACTCGGCTTTGACTACAGTCTGGGTTTGAAAGCCATTCACGGAGCTGTCTACCTGCATCCACTTCGTGCCTCATTTCTCTATCACTACACCAGCGATGATTCCTGGCAACGTATTGATCTCCCTCAGCATCTCAACGATGACTTCATTACCGGATATGGAGAGGGTAGTGGCAGCACCGTTCTGGTTTCAACGCACCAGGGACGGATCCTTGCTTACAACACAGCCCAGAAAAACTGGGAAGTTCGTAACGATCGGTTCTTCACGGCAAAGAATCACGGAGAACTCTATCACCTGGAACGGCTCAGCAATGGAACCTTGGCCGCTGCGGGTAATCATGGATTGTTCATCAGCACAAGCGAAGGATTAAGCTGGGAGCAGCGTTCACAGGATTGTATGCGATCCATTCAATCCACCGGAAGTGAACTGGTTGCGAGCATTCCCGGCAAAGGAGTATTCCAGTTTTCAGGCCCGGAACTGACTACTCAAGAGCCCCTCTTGACAGATGAAGACTTTTACGCAGAGAAGCTTCACTATTCACCAGAAAATGAGCTCATTGCAGGTACACACATCTCGAAGGGTTCCTTCGTGATCAACGGGAATAAAACGTCAGAAACGGAAACTGCAAATACAGTCCATGGGCTTGATAAAGCCGGAGCTGAGGTCTATCCCAATCCCGCAACGGACGAAGTCAACGTTCAGTTTTATGGCAATGACACCTGGCCGGAGTCCATCTCGATGACCATTTACGACATCAGCGGAAAGCCAGTCTTACGCCAGCAAATCACACCCAACGCATCTGGCAGCGCCAGGCTATCCGTGACTGAACTGCCAACCGGCTACTACACCATTCAATTTCAAGAAACATCATTCGATCAATCCATTAACCTTATCAAACTATGAGAGCTGCTCTCTTTTCCACACTAACCCTTTTCACCCTTCTGCTCTTACACGTAACCCAAGCCTCAGCCGCATCTTATTACTGGCACGCAGCCGTTGATGAAGACTGGCACAAAGGCGCCAACTGGACCGACACGCCCGGTGGTGGAGGAACGGCCTATGCAACACCTCCCGGAAGCAGCGACATTGTGTTTTTTACCAACAATGTCACTTCCAACTGCACCTTGAGTGCAGCGGTCGATGTGATCGATGTGACGATGATGGGATATACTGGTACGGTCGTTTGCGGCAGCAACAATGTGACCCTGAGTGGCTCGTTCACACAGGATGATGGAACGTTTGAAAGTACATCTCAGACGTTCGAAATCAGTGATGATATGACCGTCTCGGGCGGTACGTTCAACCATAATAACGGCTTTGTTCGATTCAGCGGCCCCAGCAACAACAGCTCGCGTACCATCACCGGTACCATTAGCTTCTACGATCTGAGATTTCACGAAAACGGAGCTCCTGGCGTGGGAATCACTCTGCCTGCAGGTACGCTGCTCACGGTCAACAACAACTTCAGCGTAACAGGCAACAACACCATACACATCGAAAGCCCCGGAAACGGGACCATTGACTGTGTTGGCCCTGCGATCAACTTTACCAACAACAACAGCGCCAGCGGTTTTTCCAGCACGGCTACGATTCGCATTTCCGGTGCTCTGGCAACCCAAACACTGACCGGGTCAGGTATTGCTTACAGAGCGGGCGGCATAGGTAAACTGGAGATTGACAAGTCTGCCGGAACACTCAATCTGTCCGGGCTCATCAGCACATACCAAAACTGGACCCACATCAGTGGAAATGTAGATCCGGGGACGAGTACGGTGTATTTCAGACGCAGGCAAAACAACATCACCGTTGACGGCCTGAACCCGGGAACCACGTCTTTCTATAACGTGTACATCGCTACTTCACTACAGCCGTTGATCTTTACCATCATTGATGAAATCACGGTCGAAAATGACCTGGTCATCACCGGCTCAGATCACGTGAGCGTGAACGGAGGAGACATTCAACTCTTTGGTGATCTCACCTCGAACTTCACGAAGCGCTATGCCAACGGAACCAGCACCATTCATTTGGTAGATCCGACATTGGATCAAACCATCACAGGTCACGCTTCCATACTCGGAAATGGAATACTTCCGAACATCACGATTGATAAGAGTGGAGGAGATGTCTACTTCCAGGATTTCATCAGCATCAAAGGAGACTTCACCGTGGAAAGCGTGGACAACATATTCCCAAGCGGAAGCACGGTTGGATTTGGGCGAAACAGCAACCTGAAGATTCTGAACAGAAGCTCTTTAGCTGCAATACCCTTCGACAATCTTGTCTTCGCAAACTTTGGAATGGCCTCCGTGATCAACATTGGCGATGATGTGGACCTCACGGAACTTCAAACAACCGGAACAATCTCGATGCAGAACAACGTAACGGTTCGAACGAGTGCTACTTTGGGCAACGAGGTGAACTAAATGCTTTTATGGGCTATGCATCAGGTGCATAGCCCTAATTTCTCCAAACCTTCCCAAGGCACCCGTTCCTCTGTCCATTTGTAGTGACGGTGACCTTCAGCGTGGTTTTCTGGCCTTCGGCAAGTTTGCCAATGAGTCGGGAAGGCTCCTTCCCGCAGGCATATACAAAGATCCGCAGCATACAGAATCCTTCTCAAGGATAACAAAGTCTGATGTTCCTTTTCCGGTTTAAGTGATTGGAATCCTCGGCACATCGTGCTACATGTTAAGCACATGACCAGCCCTGTTCAGAACATTTAGCTCAAATGGATTTCAAAATGTGGTAATTCTATCACCTACAACCAATAAAACTCTTAAACCACGCTTTTATGGCAACAGAAACCACATCACCGCAACAAGCTTCAACAGCGGCTCCGGCCTCGCTTACCTCAAGCAACCCAAACACCTCATTGCTTGCACCTTATTATCTCCTGAGCTGGAAGAACTGGAGCGACAATGCCGGGCAGCATTATTTAAATCGTGAAGACGGTAGCAAAATCGAGGCTCAACACTTCTATGCAGGAGCGCAAGACTCTGGTGGACACGACCTCTTCATCGCCCGAAAACTAGCCGAAGAACCCGAATCTGACTTTGTTCCAGCGAGTACTGCCAAGCTGGTAGCGGCAGGCGAATACCACCCGGCAGACAACATCGATTGCGGTCGAATGATTTCGAACGGTGAATTCCAGTTGGAGAAGAGTGGCTACCAAGTGTTGGTGGCAGAAGTAGCGACCATGAACTACAACAACTATGACGAGGTCTTTCAACTGGAATGGGTAGAAATCAACCTGGAGAATGGTGAAACACCCGAATCTGTAGGCGGCCAATTCCTGGTTTCAGGCCAGGACGCAAGTGGTGTAAGCCTTTATGTCGCCCGTGGTTGGCAAGAAGGTAAGGGCTTTGCCGTAGGCACCTATCCTAAGTCCGCGAGCGAAGCCACCTTTCCATGGAAAAGCGGAGTATTCACGCTAAAAACGTTCAGCTTACTTCGCATCATACCTGCGAGTCTTCAGCGCGTACAAGCCAAGATGGTTGAGATCGCCTACAGCAGCTATGCAGACGATCTTACCTCAACCAGCCTGGACAATCTCGGCTTACTAAGCGAAGGTGAGCTTCAAAATGCCTGCACCTTTTATGGAGCGACACAGGTGTCATTGGCAGGATTTGACCTTTCACCTGAAAACGTGAGGGACATCAACATCACGGAGGCTAGCGAGTATATGAACGTAGCCTGCGTTGCTGAAGACGGACAGGGCGGCCTCATACTCAGCTTTCGAGGTACGCTAAGTGATTTTGGTGAAGTGACCGGAGGTACTTATTACGACTGGGCCAATAACTTCATTGCCGGCCAGGTATCACTGACATTGGATGGAAACACATTGGGAGTTCATGCCGGTATCTACTATGCCACCCTCGCGGTGTTAGGTACCGATAAGATCGGAGTGTATCAATACATCAACGAGCGGATCAAAAAGGGCGAAACCCTATCCATCGCCATGGGCGGCCACAGCAAGGGCGGAGCGATGTGCAACATTGCGGCTCTCTTGCTCAAATCCAAATACGGAGATGCCATAAGCCTCGAAGTAGCCACCTTCGGAGCTCCGAAGGTTGGCAACCAACTTTTTGCTGCCATTTACGATGAGCAGATTCGATCTTCCTATTCCTACATCTATCGGGCTGACTTTGTGCCCTGGCTACCCTTTGATGTGGAAATGGAAGCCTTCGTCACATACCAATACCATAACATTTATACTGCGCTTGGTTCCACCTTCTCCACTTGGTTGATTTCATGGGCTGAGTCTGCAATATCCGCAAACAGCAGTCTGTACATTACCGATGTGGAACCTCTGGAGTCAAGCAATGGATCGCCCAATATTGCACTGGGAAGCGCGAAGGAAACGACCATTGAAATCCTCGTGAATGCCCTGATCTCAGGACTGTTTGGAGTAGGAACGGCTTTTATCCCGACCGTGCAGGACTACGTCATCGACAAGGCTGCCATTGACAATATGCTCAGCATTCTGAACACCTTCGACATCACAAAGGACATTCCAGATACAGACCAGGACGGTGCCACAATGATCACTGACATCTTTCGCTTCATTTACAAGAACCTGCTTGGACCTAACAAACCTGATTTGGGTGAGGAGCTGAAGAACAATGTGGGGCTTGTTGAACTGGGGAGCCTCACCATTTTTCTTGCGATTGCTGACGTGGCCGGGGCAACCTGGGTCGCTGATCTGAAGAAATGGAAGGCCTACGAAGCCAGCACCAACTTTGCCAATTTCCTGGATGAAATCGTCCCCTTAGCGGTGAAGATTATGGAAGCCTATGGAGATGCGTCAAAAAGTATCGCCATGGATTACCGATACGCCAGAGTAGGTCACACGCGCTACCTTTTTGAAGAGAATGGATCATCATCTCTGGTGACGTGCGATGGCATTGCTCCAAGCTTTTTCTTCTCAAACTTGCTACAGCAACTGAATATCCAAAACATCAAGGACAAAACGATCGAAACCAACAATCCGGAAAGAGATCACTCGGCCTACAAATCCCTGTTCAGACTGAGTTGATCAAAAAAGGAAATGGACAATCAAAAGCCATTAAACTTTGATCCTTGATCCTTGATGCTTGATCTTTCACCCCTTAAAAGCCCGGCACATGCCGGGCTTTTACTTATTTCACTTCACCTTCCACATTTTTCGAACGCGGTTCTTTTCCCAATTGATGTACTTCCCATGCAGCCCCTTCCAGAGTTCAATGCCTGCAATGGTTTCGATCATATCCGTAGTCACCTGGTACTCTGAGAGCGGCTTGCGATCCATGTCCTTTTTATTCTCCATGACGAACGACCACATGTAGAATTTACCCTTGTCGTTCTCGGTAAGGATGGACTTAAAAAAGGCGTGCGGAACGGGGATGGTCACGTCATTGGCATCCTTGGTTCCAATGGTGATAATGGGCTGATCAAAAAAGAAGAGGGGACCGGTCACGCAAAAGGTTTCCAATACGCTTTTCTCCGCATTCTTCTGGCGAACAGCATTCTCTAAGTCAGCCCAGACTCTTCGATTCAATGCGGGATATTGTGGACTCATGTTGGTGAGCAGGAACGTCTCACTGTTCTGAATTTCAACCGAGCGCTGGTTTGCACTGGCCACCATGTGTCCACGATCAAATCCCGACCCACGGAAATCTGTTTTCTCCGCGCGAAACTTGGTGGGCACTCGAAAGTCTTTCCGGAAGTGATCCTGTCGGTCTACGTCCGTCTCAGGATCAATGTCGATCACACTGGGATTGATGATCTCCAGCACCCACTTCGGTTGACGGAAATAGTAGGAGTAACCAGTCACGTAGTGACGGTTGTAAAGAATTTCATCGGCTTCAGGAGTACCATAGAGGCATTCACGCTTAAGGGTTCTAAGGTCTTGCACGGGTATAGATTTAAGGGTTTATAGGAGGCGACAAATTAAGCTTTTGCACAAACCTTCACCTACCCATAATAAGTTATTCCAGACTAATCCAAAAGCGTGAGGTGACGAATCACTAAATGCGCTCGCCCCATGATTCCATCAGGCTGATGATGGGGATCAGTCCCTTGCCCTTTTCACTTAAACTGTATTCCACGTTGACGGGGATGCGGTCTGTCAACACGCGCCTTTCAATGATGCCGTCCTCTTCCAGTTCGCGCAGCTGCTCGGTAAGCACTTTGTTGCTGATGCTGGGGATGAAGTGATTGATTTGCCCAAACCGCTTGGGTGTATTCCTCAGTGTATAGAGGATAATGAACTTCCATCGGCCGCCCAATACAGACATGATCCTGGTGACAGGGCAGTTTTCGGGGTTTTTGTAGACGTATCTCATTTTCCGGTTACTTCCAGGTTACCACTAGCGATGAATGGACGTTTGAGCCGCTTCATTGCTCTGTAACATTGCGTCACAAAGTTATAATTCAACACTAAGTTTCTAAATGAAACCAAATGTAGATACAATGGAAAACAACGTAACCGTAGAGGTATTCAAAGGCAAGGAAGCTTCCGTAAACAGCTACCTATTCAGCAATGGAGAGTCGATGATCGTGATGGACGTATTGAGAAACTCGAAGGAGGCGGAGGAATTAGCCGCATTCATCAAGGCAAAGGCACTGCCCTTAACCCACATTCTCATCACGCATGGCCATCCTGATCACTACATCGGCATGCATTGCCTGAAACAGCATTTTCCTGTTGTACGCATCGTGGTGGCGAGCGAAGCAATAAAGCAAGACATCATCGGGTTCAGCACCTGGATGGAGAGCATCGGGTGGCTGGACGGGGAACCCGCACTTAAACCGAAATCGGACCAACATCCGGATGGTTTTGATTACGAAAGGGAGATTGCAGTGCTGGAGGAGCCCAAAATTACATTGGATGGAGGTGGAACACTGGAAATCAAAAGCGACTATAACGGTGCAGAAGCTGAACACCTCACCACCGTCTATTCTCAGGATCTGAATGCGCTGTTTACCTCCGATTTTTGCTACAATGAGGCTCACCCATGGCTCGGTCAGGGCGTAGATGCCGCGCACATCGCCAATTGGAAGGCGGAGCTGAAGCGATTCAAAGCAGCGCATGAGGGCAGCGACATGGCAGTGTATCCGGGACATGGCGATCGCTCAGACTTCACGCTGTTTGACAAGGTGTTGAGCTACATCGAAGACTTCGAGCGCGTGATTGAAAACGCCACTACAGAAGAGGAGGCGATGACCGCAATACAGGAGTTGTATCCCAGCTGGGAGCAAGCTGATTTTTTGCTGCTGAACAGCGTGAATTATCACATGGGGCTGAAGCAAGCGCATGCCTGAGTTGATCCTTGGCGGGTTGGCTCTGCTTTTCCTTGCGCGGAAACGATCTCATAAAAGGGTTTTGAACGTGGGGCAATTGGTGAGTCATCGAGAAACCCGCTCAAGGAATGGTCTTGTAATCGTAGAAGAGGTCCGTTTCCCCAATCCCGTGGATTGCATCAAACACTACAACCAATTGGTGTTTGACTATGCTAAAGCCGGAACC
The DNA here is from genome assembly GCA_002428995.1 of Flavobacteriales bacterium UBA6057. Lineage (GTDB taxonomy): Bacteria > Bacteroidota > Bacteroidia > Flavobacteriales_G > Salibacteraceae > UBA6057. The sequence continues at coordinate 333,024 of DIYJ01000006.1, forward strand.
GGGCCGTCATTGGGAGGATGGACACACAACACCTTTAAATGTCCGAATGGGTGCATCGAATTGTTCCGATTTGGCCATCACATCAGGCTTCAAAAGACGGTGATCGAGTAGGGGAATGCTCACCGTTTGTCATTGAGGATGATGCGTTCTGTTTGTCCATTCGGAAGGAGCGCATCATCTTTTTCTCGGGTCAATGTTTCGATATTGCTCCAGGAATTTGTTCTCGGTCACGGGTTTTAAAACCTGATCTTTTCTGACGGGATATTTCTCCAGCATATGTTGTGGGCGCGTGGGGCGTTTTTCAAACCCACCACCGCAGTTGGGGCAGACATTCTCGAGCACATCGTTCACACAGTCGCGGCAAAACGTGCAATCGAAGGTGCAGACCATGGCCTCATCACTGTCGTTTGGCAGTGGTTTAGCGCAGTTTTCACAGTGAAGCCTGATTTCCATGCGTTTCAGTTTATTACTTGTTTGACAAAGGCCACGTTTTCAGCGCTGGCATCGTAGATCAACAATCCCTGACGCGTCTCATCCAGCTGCGCCAAAGTTTCTCCCTTCCTGTTCCATGCTCCGCTTTTACCATTGCTGAGAAAGTCATCGTAAAAGCCAATGCTGTTGGACATCAGCACGGGCAGATCAAATTCTTTGGAGACGGCAGAAAAGTACTTTCTCGCGTCATCGATCTTGCGATCGGGCTTTGAAACACTGGCAATGAAAAGGTCGGCTTCCTGAGCGGCTGCAGCCTCAAAATGTGCACGCTGCAAGGTCTCGTAACAGATTCCCATGGCCACTTTCCATCCCTTTACCAGCAACACGGATCGGTTGCTTCCGGGGACGAAATAGGGCAGCTCATCCTCATGCAATTCTTGCTTGGAATAGACCCAGCGCTGTTCCATAGGGCAAAACACAATCATGGTGATGTGAACTCCGCCCTCGGTAAGGGTCGGCATTCCAATGCCGATGTTTACATCGTGCTCGTCTGCCAGCCGTTGAAAAGAATCGAATCGATGATCACTGGCGTCACAGGCCAGCTCCCTGGCCAGCGTGGGTTCATAACCGGTGATGGATAGCTCGGGAAACATGATCAAATCCACACCCTCCTCGATGGCCATTTGGACGAGCCTGAGGTGGTTCTCAATGTTAGCGGAAACATCACCGGGTAGTGCGAGCGATTGAACAATGCAAACTCTCATGGCTCGGATTTCCAATAAAGTAGACGGAAGACATTCAAGAGGGTGGAAGCGCTGCCTCCCTTGGTTTCCCTATGCTTAATCCAACTGGCACTGAGTTTCATTTCCCTGTATCCCATGCACAAACGATGATGATGAATGGGGTAAAGGTATGATTCGCGCAGTACACTGCGTAATTACCACCTATGATTTATCCACAACGGAACATCAGCACTCTGATGCGAAGAACTACTCGGGCATTTTGCTTACCGAAAGTCAATTCAGTGACCTGGCCTGGATGTATTCCTTTGGGCTCATTCCGGTTTTCTTCTTAAACAGCCGGGAGAAATACTGTGGATACTCAAAACCCAATTGATAAGCCGTCTCAGAGATGGAGGCGTTGGGTTCGAGCAGCAGGTTTTTCGCTTCTTCCACCAGGAAGAGGTTGATCTGATCAATGGCCGTCTTGCCCGTTTCCGCCTTGATGGTATCGCTCATGTAGCGATGGCTTACGCTCAGTTGACCAGCAAGCCAATCTACCGTAGGGATGCCATTGCGCTGCAATGCCCCTTCTTCGAAATAGGCATTGAGTACATCCCTGAACTGCGAGAGCATGGTTTGATTGATCGTTTTTCGGTTCAGAAACTGGCGTTTGTAAAAGCGATCGGAATACTTGAGCAGGGTGCCGAGCTGAGACAAGATGATCTCCTTGGAGAATTCGTCCTGGTTGTTGTGATACTCGGCTTCGATGCTCTCGAAAATGGCTTTTACCTGAGCTTCTTCCTTCGGAGAAAGGTGGAGCGCTTCGTTCACCCGATACTCAAAGAAGTTGTAATTCCTGATCTGGCGATACAACTCCGTGCCGAGGATGAAGTCCCGGTGAAAGGCAAGGTGATAAGCCTCTGCACTGTACACCATGTTTCTAAACACCAGTTTTTGATTGGGCGCGGTAAACAGTAGCATCCCGGTGGTGCAATCGTATTTGGTACGACCATATTCCAGCTCGCCCGAGATGATATTTTTCAGGCTGATGCTGTAAAAATCGCAGGTCAGGCTGATGGGCTCGATGCCCTCTTCGCAGCGCTGTGACCTTGTTTCGTTGTTCTCAGAATGGGAGACGCTGAAGAGCGGGTTCTCAGGCTCCGACAGACCGTTGTAGGCATGGAAGTCGCTTATGCTTTTGAATGCGAGTTCTTTCATGGTAGTTGCAAAAGGGCCATCATTTCACTTTCCCACCAGTATTCCGTGGTATTAGCGTCAGTGCCCGTCAACAGAATAGATTCCCCAATGCGTGGCGTGCCGATGGGTACATTTACTTGCTCAGCAGCTTTGGTGATGCGTTCTACGGGGTCGGTCCAGCTATGAGTGGCCAGCGCAAAGGAACCCCAATGAATGGGCACGATAAATCTGGCCTTTACATCGGCTGCGGCTACCACGGTTTCTTCCGGCATCATATGCACACCAGCCCAGAGCTTATTGTATTGACCGCACTCCATGAGCCCCACGTCAAAGGGGCCGTATTTCTCGCCAATTTCCTTGAAGTGCTTGCCATAGCCGCCATCTCCGCTGAAGTAAATATTGCTTGTCGCGCTTTGGATCACCCATGATCCCCAGAGCGTGGCAGACTGGTCTGTTAATCCCCTGCCAGACATGTGTCGGGATGGAGTCAGAACGATTTTCAAGCCTTCGTACCGTTCTTCCTGCCACCAATCCATCTCGGAGATGCGCTCTTCGCTGATATCCCACCTGCGGAGATGATTTCCCACACCGAGCGGCACAAAAAAGTGCTGAACCTTGTCTCGCAGTTGATCAATGGAAGGATAGTCGAGGTGATCATAATGATCATGCGAGATGATGACGGCATCAATGTCTGTGAGCTCGGGAATGGTGATGGGCATTTCACGGTGAAAGCGCGCACGGCCAAGCATTGGGTGCGGGGCGGCATAGAGGCCAAACACGGGATCGAGCAGAATCTTCTTGCCTTCTGTTTCAATCAGAAAAGAGGAATGCCCCAACCAGGTGATTCTTGTGCTGGTGTCTGGCAGACTGGCCAGGCTGGCCGGATTGATCTTTTCCACCCGGAGGTCGTGATCGGGCGCTACATGCGGATCGGGATTCATGGTTTCCCGCAGCATCGCTGTGATGCTATGGCAATTCATCTCCATGTTGATTTCTTCCGCATTGATGAAGGTGCCTTCGCTGTAATGCCCGGTGGCCGCATAAGCTTCTTGCTGAGCCTCACTGGCGCTGCCGCCAAACTGTGGGCTGAGGTAGAGAAAGGCAGTGCCAATTACGAGAACAAGCAGAATCAATATGCCAATTGTTCCAAAAAACCATTTCAGGACCCGTTTCATTTCATTATTGTTTTGGTAAGCCTGTGTAGCCAGGTGTTCAGCAAGAGAGCCACAAGTTACATCACTATGCAGGTTAGGATTATGGAGTGTGAATCATCTACAGAGAAGCCTACTGTTCCTGCGAGAAAATAGCTCAGAGCGATCCCAATGAGCGGTAAAAGAAACCCATTTTTACTGCTTTCCATGCATTCATTTTTTAAGAGCTAAGTGATGGTTTGTGCTTGAATTATTTGATGAGACAAATTTCCCGCAGGCGAGCCGCTCAAGGCTTAAACACTTTGGTAGAAGGCGTATACATTTTGGTGCAGAGGAGGCTAATGCACTATTCAATGACCAGGCAAAACTCTCCCAAGCACACGCCTTAAGCGGCCGGCAGCTATTAAGCAACCATTTAGTTGCTTGTTTCGCTCCAGAGCTTTAGTTTAGCAACCAAATTGTTGCATATAAACTCAAACACCATGAACGAAGAGATCGTAAAAGAGAAAGTATTTAAGCAGTCTATTGACCGCGTATGGAAGGCCATCACGGAGGCCGAGCAGATATCCAAATGGTTCATTCACGCTGATTTTAAGGCGGAAGCAGGATATCAGTATACATTCACGGCAACGGAAGAACACGGCTCAACCCAAATCAAAGGAAGAGTGTTAGAAGCGGATCCATACACCTTGAAATACACCTGGTGTACGGGCGATGCCCCGATCGAAACAACCGTTACCTGGACGCTCCAACAGCAAGGAGAGGACACACTGCTTACCCTTACGCATACGGGTATTTCGCAGTACGGAGACTCAGCTGCCGAGGTATTCGGTCACTTCGATAAGGGTTGGGATGCCTGTTTGTCTGTTTTACCAAACTACCTGAATGGAGAAGCCACAGAACCCGCTCATTGACAAGATTTTCAAAGCCATTGCTGACCCTACAAGACGTGAAATCTTTCATGCGCTTGTAGTGGCCAGTGCGGCACTGACTATTACCCACCTGACGCAGCGCTTTGAGATCAGCCGGCAAGGGGTCACCAAGCACATCAAAACCCTGGAGTCTGCCGGACTCATTACCATTGAAAAGCAGGGGAGAGAACGCTATTGCCAGGCTCAGCCCGAGCAACTCAAGTTGATCTCAGAATGGCTCGCATTCTACGATCGCTTCTGGACAAACGCGCTAGACCGCCTGGAAGATCACCTCAATCCTTGATCTTTGATCTATCAGCTTTGATCTATATTCCATCCCGATGCTTCTCAAACACCTCCACCGCAACTTTCAGGAAGCCGATCAATCCCACCCCGAGCACAATGCTTCCAAAGGCCACGGTCTGGATTTTCTCGTGATCGCTGATGAAGTAACCAAAGAAGCCAAAGCCAATGGTGAAAAGGGGTAGGGCGGTAATCATGACAAGGAACAGCTTTCCCCATCGGGCATTTTGCCAGATCCGCTTTTCAAACTTAAGGGAGGTTTTGCTGGTGTCTTGCAGGGAAGCAAAGCTGATGCCGAGCCCCATGAAGATCAGCATGTTGTTCATGCTTTCGAGGAAGAGGTTGATTTGATCTGCATTGCCCAGGGAGCCATCGAAGTAGGGTTTGCCCATGTGATAGAGCGCTAGCAACATCAGAGGATATTGTAGGTAGCTCAGGAGATGGAAGAATTGTCGGGTGTTTTTCATGCCATGCTCATTTCAGTAGCCCATCGGTGCTCCGAAACGACCGTGAAGATGCGATTTGGCAGCGAAAATGACGACTCAGGTTTTGAAGTCCACCTCTGCGGCCAGCACAGGATGATGGCTGCGATCAACGTTTGGATACTCAGGAACTGCGCTTCTACTCCAGATTCAACAGCTGTTCGGCCATCTCCTCCGAACCAATCTCTTGATGGTAGTAGCTCATAAGAATCGACCGGAAAGCTGCTTGTTGATAGTAGCCTAAGAATACGTTTTTGCGCTCCATGATCAACTGGTGCTGCACTCCTTGCTCCGCCAGCGCATCCTGGGTAGCGAGGCCGGTGAGGTAAAACATGGCGGCATGCCACAAGTTTCTCGGCTGTTTGATCTCCATTGCTTTGGACTGGGTGAACAAGGCCATGCGGAAGGTCGACTTTCTCGGGAACAGCAAATGAGAGCTTTCGTGGAATACAAACTCAATGAAAAGGCTGGAGTTCATCAGCGGATCGATGGACGAAACCACGATGTTGTCAAAATCAGGCGAATAGGCTCCGGCCCAGTTGCCATAGGTGGTAAGATCTACCCTTACGCGGCCTTGCCATTCCGCCCCTGAAAGTTCCTCCATTTTAGGAATGACGAGGGTTTCCGTCTTTCGAATCAACTCAATGTACCGATCTATCAGTGCTTGATTTTCCTTTTGATGCCTCAGCCAGAAGTGTGCTTGGTAGAAAGGCCTCAGGCGATTGAGCACACGGGTGAAACCAGCTGACAAGGCCGTATCGGTAATAGCCTGATCGGTAGCCTGAGCTTGCAGCCATTTAAAAGTGTTACGCGAATGCAAGAGCTCCTGGTCGATGATGTGCTGTTGGTAAAACGCAACGCCTTCGCCAAACACTTGCTTTTCTTCACTGGATAGCTGAGATAGCTTCATCTGATCTCCTATGTCCCTTAGATCAAGGCTGTCTTCCTGAAGCTTATTCCGCTGACCATGGCTGGCTTGCTCGTAGAAAAAGTGGTGGAGGTTCATCCACATATGATTGTGGAAGGAGAAGTACTGCGTTTGATACAGCGTGTCTGATCTGCTTTGCGCACGGATTATGAAACCAAAGTGCAGGGCAATGAGGAGTAGCACAACACTCGGCCGACAAGGCAACAAGCCGTAAAAGGCGTTCCAGGTGATTTTTGACAGCATGCCTCTCAAACATAAGAATCCGGCAAAGGCCCAATAGAGCAGGGTAGTGCTTAGGCGGTTCTACCCTTAGAATAAGACGGCTGGTCCGTTTTCTCCTTTGCTCGGGAGCCCGTTTCGAACGACTCACATCACTAACAGCATCTACAATCTAAAAGAGTCCCCTAATGAAACGAACCAACTCGGTTAAATCAATCTACACCAGCGAGAAAGCATCTTCAACAGAAGAGCAAATCAGGCAAGACATAAACCACTAAACTACAGATAGATAACAATGGGTATCTCAGGTCTTAGGTCAAATGATTGTCCCTGAACCTGATCGTCAAAGTAGAGCTCCATCAAGTGAGCCGGGCCGCGTTGTACGGTGAGGATATCGATGCCATTCAGTGTTTGTATGGTTTCGGCAGCTCGATCCACATCGGTAGAGGTAATGTTGATCCTTGTTACCCTTTGAGCACCGTTGGGGTGCTTAAAACACTCGCGCCAGAAAGCGTATTCCTCGGGGATCTTCTGCAGGTCGGCAAGCGTCTCAAAATGGTCAGCCACAATCTCAGGATATACCACAAAAACGGAAGGCTCGTTAAGGTGTGTTTTAGAGCGTTTGGCAGCATAAATGGCAACTCCTTCCTTCATCCAGCTCTGGTGATAGCGAACCTTCTGAAAGGGAATACGCTCAGGGTCATAGTCCTTCATTTTCAGCGCAATACTAAAGGGGGAAGCACCATTCTTCCCGAAGTCAGCTCTGGCAGTGAAATCCAGCTCAGGATTGGCTTTGTTGTTTTCCTGCAGCTCCGCGGAATCGTTCACAAAGATCAATTCAAGGTAACCGTTCAGGAAATTGAAATACCTACCAGTCGTACCCTGACCGTGGTGAACCTCCGAAAGCGAATCGGGTACCGCAGTAAAACCGATGTCCATCAATCGCTTTTTCGCCTTCTCTGGATCAGTAACCCAGATATTGAAATGATCAACACTGAGGCCTTCTGAGATAGCAAGAGCCTGAGGCGATTCGGATGCTGGCGGTGTAGCTGCGTCCGTATTTTGTCTGGAAGCCCCGCCTTGACAGGCGGAAAGCAGAACGATGAGAGCGAAGGACAGGATGTAATTTGAATGATGCATCAAGCGTATGAAAATTGTGGAGGCAATTGGTTTCATTTCCCGTTGCCAAACATAGGCATCATCGGAAGGCCCAAGATGCAATCCAGTGGAAGGGAGGCAGCTAATCAGAGACCGATCATTCACGCACGAGTCGATACTCATCACCAGCACGCTCAACCATCCAGCCGCTTTTTAGCTCCAATTGCCATCCATCACCTGTTACCGATTGCCCCTTTATCTCGCTGGGAGCGGAAACTGTCACCTTACTCCAGTCCGGAGCCAGCAGTGCTTCGTTTTCAACGGTGAGCACTCCCCAGTTGTCTGTGACCGTCAGGTTTGGATACACCGTTCCGAGGTTCTCCAGCGGCACTATGTTTCGCGGATCAAAGGAGATGTTCATGTTCTCAAAAGGCAACTCCAACACGGAAACTGCTGTAAACTTGGCCCTGAGCTTTGCCAGTTTTTCCCTTCGCTGGTTTTCTCGTTCGGTCTCTTCCGCCACAATCTGCTCATAACCGTAGTTGCTTTGTGATGCAATCTTCTCTGTCGCAACGCTCGTATCTATTTCCAGCGCAAAAGCCTGAGCAAAGACATCCGTCAGGTGAGCAGTGCGATTGATTTTCTGGTGCCAGTCCGGCTGGATTGCCGACAAAAGGTAGCCGTACAAGGGAATGGTTTGGTAGGCAAAAGATCGAACGAAGGTGGGGTTGGAGTAGAATTGATGGGTGACGCTTGTGAGATGATCTTTCATTTCCTCGGGGTTTCGTCCGCTCAGCATCAAGGCTGTGTATTCCGCCAGTCCTTCGTTGAGTTCCAGCGAGTGTTCGGCCATGGCAATTTCAGGGGTAGATTGCCTTTTGGTTCTGAAGGTGAGAGCGTTTTGAATATGTCGCAGTCGCTGAGCCTCGTCAGTGTCAGCAACAGCTTCGAGTAAAGCCTGCAACTCTAGTTTCAACAGTACTCGACCGTCATCCCCATCCAAGTGCGCATTGTCCAGTTCCTGGAGGTTTTCATACCCGATCTCAGGCTGAATGCGATGGAACAACTCGTGAACGATCAGATGATTGCGTTCCATTTGGCTTTCAGGCAGCGGCTGCATAATCATGGACCACCGCTGGCCTTCCCAATCGATGGCCGTGTTTGCGATGGTGAGTTCCTCGGGCAGGGTATCTCTATACACCGTTCCCACTTGCTGAAAATCATTGTTGGCACTGTTCTGATTGGCATAGAACACGCGCGTTTCAGGATCAATAATCAAGAAGGGACCGTAGAGCTTCTTGTTCCAGAAAGAGCCATTGTCGAGTTCGAGTAAGCTGTCCACATCTGAAAAAACACGGGCGATCTCCAACTCCATGTCGCTCATCGCATCGGCTGATGATTCGGATGAATGAGACTGCTGATGTTGGCACGCGTTGAGGAGCACGACCAAACTCAGGAAGATGAACTTGTGCATGGGTGGTGGCTTTGGTTGGTTCAGCACTTCTAAGCTAAGCGCTTTCCAAACCCTGCGTCACAGCCCGCGACAAGTTTTATGAGATATTGGCAATTGCAAGACCATCAGCAGCCTTCAACACCTGGCGGGCCAGTTTTAGAAGCTGCCCGCCACCAGTTCTGACACGCTGGCGGGCCAGCAAACCATGGCCCGCCAGTTCACTTCAGAGGT
>DIYJ01000001.1:0-9082 GCA_002428995.1 Flavobacteriales bacterium UBA6057
GTAGGTGATCCATTCAAGGATACTTCAGGTCCATCCCTCAACATCCTTCTCAAGTTGATGTCTGTAGTAGCACTGGTTATTGCTCCTTCTATTGCACTGGATGTAAACAAGGGAGAAATGGATGCTCCAGCTGAGGCGACTTCTATTGAAATGGAACAAACACAGGAAGTAGAAGAAGTAGCTGCGGCAAGCTTTGTAGAATAAGCAGACTTTAAGTCTTTTCGATATTCAAAGGGAATGTTGGCTGAGTGCCTTCATTCCCTTTTTTGTTTGACTGTGGCAGTGGTATTTTCGTCTGCTCTGCGAGTAAAAAGAATTTAAGCACTCAAACCCCAAGCATGAGAAAGCTACTCTCGACCCTTATCATCCTCTGTTTTACCACAGGCTTTTCTTTGGCCCAGGAACTGGAATGGGCGCACAGAACAGGAGGAAACTTCAGTGACTTCGGCCACTCGATCACCACCGATGCGGATAGCAATGTATACGTGACAGGCTACTATCAAGGCACAGCGGACTTGGATCCTGGTAGCGGTGTGCTCAACGTCAGTTCTAATGGATCGCTTGAAGTGTTTGTCCAGAAGCTGGACAAGGACGGGAACCTGATTTGGGCCAGATCTTTTGGAGGCCTCATTGTGGATATGGGGAATTCGATTGCGGTGGACAATGATGGAAATGTATACACCGCAGGACGCTTCTCAAATACGGTTGATTTTGATCCGGGATCAGGCGTCACCAGTTATTCCGCAAATGGACTTACGGACTTTTTCATCCAAAAGCTGGACGCGAACGGAGATTTTGTTTGGGCCGTAGCGCTTGGAAGCGCGCAGGAGGATGGAGCAGAAGGCATTGATACGGACGTGCATGGCAATGTGTATTGCACCGGCTATTTCGGAGCTGCAATGGACTTTGATCCCGGCACTGGCGTGGAGAATCGGCCGACTACAGGCGGTGTCGACATTTTTGTGTTGAAGTTGGATGAGAATGGTAACCTGGTTTGGGTCGTTACACAAGGCTCCGGACAGTCTGACAGCGGACTCGGGATTGCGGTGGATGGCGACAGCAATGTATACACCACCGGTTACTTCAGAAATACCGTGGACTTTGACCCTGGATTAGGGGTGAATAACCTGAGTTCAAACGGAAGCCAGGACATCTACCTTCAGAAGTTGAATTCTTCAGGTAATCTCGTTTGGGCTGCCAGCGCGGGGGCAGGTGGTGTTGACCATGGAAGAGCTATTGCATTGGTGGGCGATACGCATGTGATAAGCACAGGTTACTTCGGTGGAGGAAGCGTGGATTTCGATCCAGGTTCGGGATCGGCTACCCTCGTGTCATCCGGGGGTGACGATGCATATGTCCAAAAGCTGGATTCGGCTGGGAATTACATCTGGGCTAAAGCCATCGCTGGTTCCGGTTTTGATCAGGGATATGGCATTGCGACAGATTTAGGGGGTAATGTTTTCTCCACAGGCTATTTCGGTGCGACCATCGATTTTGATCCTGGTGTGGGTGTTTTCAACGCGAGCTCGAATGGTTTTGTGGATACGTATGTACATGCGTTGAACGCGAACGGAGATTTTCTGTGGGCCACTGCTGTGGGTGGGACTTCGAATGATGAAGGACGGGATATCGCGGTTGGTCCTGGAGGAGGCATTTACAGTACGGGTGCTTTCATGACGTTCGCAGACTTTGACCCCGGGTCTGGAGTGCTTACGTTGACGGCCGCCAATGGTGTTCAAGACATCTATGTCCAGAAGCTTAGCTATTGCACACCAGCGCTGGTGATTGACACTCTGGTAGCTTGTGACTCCCTTACCTGGATTGACGGCAATACTTATTACGCGGATAACAACACTTCTATTTTCGTATTCCCGGGTGCATCGGTCAACGGTTGCGATTCCATTGTCTCCCTCCATCTGACCATAGATTCTTCCAGTTTTGATACCATCACCCAGGAGGTTTGCTACAGCTATACCGCACCCAGCGGAGCCATCTTTACCAGCTCTGGGCAGTATTCAGACACCATACCCAATGCGATAGGTTGTGACTCGATCATTGCCATCAACCTCACTGTCAATCAGGTCGCTACTGGCTCAATCACAGAGGCTGCATGCATTACCTACGCTTCACCATCAGGGCAGGTATTTAACGTAACGGGAGTCTATACAGACAGCCTAATGAGTGCTGCAGGCTGTGACTCTTTGCTTACCATAGATTTGACCATTTACCAGCCCAGCGATACAGCTTTCTCGGTAGAAGTCTGCGAAAGCTACACTGCACCCTCAGGACAAGTGCTGACTGCTTCAGGCGTGTATACGGACAGTGTGCTAAATGTGAACGGTTGCGATTCTATGCTCACTATTGATCTTACCATTCTTCCTTCGAGCGATACTCTTTTGATGGATACGGCCTGTGGAAGCTATACATCTGTCAATGGAAAAGAATGGACCGAGTCAGGAACTTATTTCGACACCCTTCAAAACGCACTTGGCTGCGATTCGATCATCACGTACGAGTTGAACATTATCACTATTGATACATCGGTCAACGTATCTGGTGATACCCTCACAGCGGTTGAGATGGGGAGTTATCAGTGGCTCAATTGCACCGCTGATGGTTACATGGAACTATCAGGTGAAACTGCGGTCTCGTATGTTGCAACGGTCGGTGGTAACTATGCAGTCGAAATTGAAAGGGAGGGATGCATTGACACTTCCGCCTGCATTGAGATAGAATTGGTCGGGCTTGTGGAGTCCGAGAACTTTGCAAATAGGCTTTCCCTCTACCCAAACCCGATTACTGAGGCATTCATGCTACATCTTGGACAGACTTACGAGGAAGTCGTTGTGAAGCTCAAGTCTTCTGATGGTCGGCTTATTCAAGAGCAAAGTTTCAATGGTATCCAGGAATTGGAAATGGGCGTTAAGCAACCCGCTGGTCTCTATTTGCTGGAAGTCTATACTTCTGAAGGTGACGTAGCGGTGTTGCGCGTGATGAAGCGTTGACGCTTTCCGTCTCGATTATCCCAGCTTCGGGTTGTTTTTGTGACGGTCCTTGTCCCGGATGGTTTTCTTCTCGAAGTTCTTCTCAAGCGCTTTGGTGAGGTCTACACCCGTTTGATTGGCAAGGCAGATCAGTACAAATAGTACGTCCGCCATTTCATCTCCCAGGTCTTTGTTCTTGTCGCTCTCTTTTTCGCTTTGTTCCCCATAGCGTCTTGCGATGATGCGCGCCAATTCTCCCACCTCTTCCGTGAGCATCGCCATGTTGGTCAACTCATTAAAATAGCGCACTCCAATGGTTTTGATCCAGTCGTCTACTTGTTTTTGTGCCTCTTCGATGGTCATTATGGTGTCTGTTTATTTCCAGCGCGGAGTTTGGTAAGCCGAAGCATGTATGGTTTGCATGGAAGATGCCAGTTGATGGGCAATCTTTTTCCTTCCGGTGTCGTCAAAGTGCTCGGTGGGGAAGTTCTTGTCTGTGAAGTGAGCGTCTCCGAGCAGCTCAAGGTTGTCTACAACGATGGCGCCTCGGGCTTCATAGCGTTCCTTCAGCCAATCCCGATTCTGTTTCATGAGATCCGTAAGCGGTGCTCCGACCAAGGAATCCGCCACTTCCAGATTTTCTGGTAAGATGTTGAATACAAGGTTCCAGCCTCGTTCGTTCGCTAGTTCCACCATCTGATCAAAGTCGTGGACGCGCGGATGATCTTCTGTTAGCACCAGTGCAAACTGCTTGATGTATTGATCCGCGAGCTGGCGCTTCGGGTTGCGCCAGTCGCCCCATTTCTCCACGGCACACCAAGCATTTACGTTGTGCATCGGAGGATCGTAGGGTAGTGGCAAACTTCCCCAATCGCTCAACTTGTCTTCCAGTCGTTCTTCTTCCGTTTTGTCATCGTAAGCCTTCAGGCTTACCAGCAGGCGGTTGAGCAGCGCTGGTCGGTGATTGTACATCACTTCAGATTGATTCAAGGCCGTTTCAAGGTTTGAATGCACCCAGTCCGGGCCGAAGCTCCGAAGGTTCATGGTGGCTACAATCGTTTGCACTTCCGAACCTTCTTCAATGATCTCCATGAGCTTCAGGTGAGTCCCTGCGTGTGAGGCGGGTTTGTTCACTGCATCCACCTGAAGTGATGGGTAGAAGTCCTGCAAAAACTGACTCAGCTTCCTCGGGTCTGACTCTTCCACCGTGTACTGCTGGGAGAAGTTGCTCGAAGCAGAGAAGTAGAGAATTTCACAATTCTGAATGCTCTCAATCTGCAATCGCTCCAGCGCATGATGAAACTGGTAGTCGCGCATCGAGCAATGTGTATAGATGCCGTTAAATGCTACCAGCAGAGTCAATACAGCCGCTATTTTGATCAGAATCTTCGTCAAAACTGGAAGTAAATAAACGGATGGTTGACAGTTCCGGCAAAGCCGGCAATGAAGTAAATCAGCAAGGCGTAGACAACCCAGCGATAGAAGGTGCTTTTCCCTTCCAGCCATTGATGGAAGCCAACACGTCCAAAGACTACATCAGACCAAAGAAAGAGCAGGGCAAAGCCAATGCCCAGGTGATGGATGTCCAACTCCAGATTCTTGTTCACTGGGCTGAAGCTGAGAAAGGAAAACGCATCAGCGATGGAGGCGCTTCGGAAAAACACCCACGCCACTACCACGATGGCCAGTGTGATGAACCAGCGAAAAAGGCCAGGAATGGATCGGGTAGCAGCAGCTGAATTCCAGGAGCGTTGTTCGATAAGGTATCCCAATCCATGCAGTGCTCCCCATGCAATGAAGGTCCAGTTGGCCCCATGCCAAAAGCCGCTCACAATGAACACGATCAATATGTTGACCATCAATCGAAGCTGACCGCTTCGGTTACCGCCCAGCGGAATGTAGAGGTAGTCCCGAAACCAGGTGGAAAGCGAGATGTGCCAGCGCGACCAAAACTCGCGTATGGACTGCGACAGGTAGGGAGATTTGAAGTTGTCCATCAAGTGAATGTCGAAGATGCGCGCGGTCCCTATCGCTATGAGCGAGTATCCATGAAAGTCGCTGAAGATCTGGATCGCAAAGAGCGACATTCCCAGCAGGCGCTGTCCAACGGAGGCCGACTCAATGGCGCCAAAAACCTGATCGACCATCGGGGAAATATTATCCGCCACACACATTTTGATGAACAGACCGTACAGCGCCAGTCGGGCACCGTGCTTGAAGTTGTCGTAAGTAATCTTACTGCCTTTGAAAAGCTGCGTATGCAGGTGTGCGAAGCGCTCGATCGGGCCTGCTACCAGCTGCGGGAAAAAGCTTACGAAGAGTGCAAACTTCGCGAGGTTTCGCTCGGGCTTCACCTTTCGGTAGTACACATCGATGGTGTATCCCATCGTTTGGAAGGTGTAAAACGAGATGCCGACCGGTAGGATTAATTTCCAATGCGACTGAATAGCGTTCAGGGTACCCTCGCTCAGTATGCCAATGGGGAACAACACGCCATCCAAAAACCAGTTGAAGTATTTGAAGGTGAACAGCAATCCCAGGTTCGAGCAAAGGCTGATGATCAGCAGGAGCTTTCGCTGATCCGCACGTTCGCTTTTGCCCAGCTGTCGGGCCACAAAAAAGTCAACTACGGTGCTGAAGGCAATCAGCCCCAGGTATTCCACCTTCCAGAAACCGTAAAAGAAATAGCTGGCTGCTAACAACAACATCCAGCGCATACGCACCGGAAGAATCGCGTAAATGGCAACAACGCAGGGAAGGAAGATGAGGAAGTCAATCGAGTTGAACAGCATCTACAGTTATTCCTTGTTTTTGCTGTCCAGCAAAATGGTTACCGGGCCGTCATTGATGAGTTCCACCTGCATATTGGCTCCAAAGATGCCCGTTTCAACCTTTAGTCCTGAACTCTTTGCCTGCTCAATGAAGTCATTGTAAAGCTGGTTCGCATGTTCAGGCGCAGCAGCATGGATGAAGCTCGGGCGATTCCCCTTTTTGGTAGAAGCGTGCAGGGTGAATTGACTGACCAGAAGGAGCTCACCTTGTACATCGAGAATGCTCTTGTTCATCTTTCCTTCCTCGTCAGCGAAAATGCGCATGTTGAGGATCTTTCGCAGGAGCCATTCGCTGTCATCCAATGTGTCAGCATCTTCCACTCCAATCAACAGAAGCAAGCCTTGCTGAATGCTGCCGGTGATTTGATCGTCCACGGTGACGCTTGCCTTGGAAACTCGTTGAAGTACAATCCTCATGCGTTCTGCTCTTTCAGTTCGTGGTAGAACACGGAATAGTTCTCGTAACGAAACCATGGCAATTCACTGGCTTCATAAGCTTGGCGAACTGCACAACCCGGTTCATTCAGATGAAGGCAATTGTGAAACTTACAACCCTCACTCCGCTCCACCATTTCCGGGAAATAGTCTTTCAGCTCTTCTGCTTCGAGGGTGGCAAATCCAAAACTTCGCAAGCCCGGGGTGTCAATGATGTTGGTATCCTCTGCGAGGACATGCATCTCAGCAAAGGTCGTGGTATGTCGCCCCTTTTCGTTGAAGTCACTCACCTCCGTAACCTTAATTTCCAAATCCGGATCTAGAGCATTGAGCAGCGAGCTTTTGCCAATGCCGCTGGTTCCTGAAATCAAGGTCGTCTTGCCTTTCATGAGCTCATGCACCTCTTTCATACCGAACTGATCTTTCACAGATAGCAAACTCATCGGGTATCCAATGGAAGCATAAGCAGCACCCAGTTCCTCCAGGTATTCCAGTTCTCCGGGCGTGCAGAGATCAATTTTATTCACCAGGATTCGGGCTGGGATTCCATAAGCCTCCGCAGTCACGAGCAAGCGATCGAGGAAGCCCAGTTTGAGCTTCGGCTCCACGAGTGTCACCATGAAAAAAGCCTGATCGATGTTTGCTGCAATGATGTGCGTCTGCTTGCTCAGTTTGGTCGCCTTTCGAATGATGTAATTCTTACGCTCCTCTACATCATTCACCCAGTACTCGCTACCCTCACGGCATTCCAGAGATACAATGTCGCCTACCGCTACTGGGTTGGTGCTCTTGATTCCTTCGGTGCGCAACCGACCCCTCGCACGGGCATCAACCAATTCATCAGAGTTGCGTAGTTTGATCTTATACCAGCTACCTGTGCTCTTGAGCACGAGGCCTTGTATGGGCGAGTTAGTTGACAATCGATTGTTGATATACTTGTTTATAACATGTTGATATCACTGTTGATATCTCGATATTTTCGCGGAAAGCCTAAGAAAGCATGCAAAGTAACACACTGATCTTCATTTTGGCCTTACTGCCCTCGCTACTGATGGGGTCATTGACGGCTCAGTCGCAGCCCAGTGAGCCGCGCATGTCAAAACCAGAGTACATTTCGAAGTTTAAGGATCACGCCATTCGCGAGATGCATGTGAGTGGAGTTCCTGCAAGCATCACGCTTGCACAAGGTATGCTTGAGAGTGATTTTGGAAACAGTCCATTGGCCAAGTATGCCAACAACCATTTTGGAATCAAGTGCCATAAGGAATGGAATGGGCCAACCTTCATTCAGGACGATGATGCTGCCAATGAGTGCTTTCGAAAGTATCATTCAGCCTATGAGTCATACCGCGACCACAGCGACTTCCTGCGCACCCGCGATCGCTATGCCAGTTTGTTTGATCTCAAAACCACCGATTACAAGGGCTGGGCACGAGGACTCAAGAAGGCTGGCTACGCCACCAATCCTAAGTATGCCGATCTGCTGATCAGGATCATCGAGGACAACAATTTAGGACAGTATGACCTCGTGGTGAAACTGCCGGAACCGGAAGTAGCCGTAAACATTGAGCAAGAGGAAAGTGCTCCGGTAGAAGTATTGTCTGCACGGACGGTAGAGGTGAGCGACAACAATATCAAGTATGTGCTGGCTCAGGGAGGTGAAACTCCTGCGTCCATTGCCGCAGCTAATGATATGGGCACCTGGCAGGTGTTGAAATACAATGACTTGAGAAAAGGGGATGTGATTTATCCCGGAGAGATCGTTTACCTGCAGCCTAAGCGGAACAATGCCCAGGTGGAGTATCATACCGTAGCAGAAGGCGAAAGCCTGAGAGATGTTTCGCAGCGCTATGGTGTGAAGATCAAGCGCATCCTCAAGATGAATGGGTTCGATAACAGCTACATCCCCACGGTGGGAGATCGGCTGAAGCTTCGGAATATCGGAGGTTTTGAAGCAGCGGTTACAGGGCGCTAAGCACCGCCTTGTAGCACAACAGCATTCGCCCGTCACAAACCAGAATTTTTGGTCCTGCTTCCGGATCGGTGGAAGCAATCAACGTGCGTCCAACGCCCCTTACCGGCATGTCCTGTACAAGTCCTGTCTTTGGCAGGAAGATATAGGTGCGTCCGGTGTTCGAGCTTGAGGCTCTTACACATCGCTTACCCTCATAGCTCAGGTATTGAAGCTGGTCGCAGGGCTCGGGGAGTGTGTAGTCCAGTTCCACTTCGAAGTCGCTGTTCAAGGTTAGGTAGCGATCTCCATCCAGCAGCGCATAGTATTGCCTGCCGTCCAGTTCCATGGTTTGAAGCCTCACGTGAGACCCCAGTGGCAGCACGTTGTTTGCTTCGGAAGTGCCTTCCAGTGTGGTTGTGTGAATATTGCCCAGGCTGTCATACGAGATCATCCGCGAAGTTTTGAAGCTTTCTCCTTTCCAGAACTCTGGATTGACGGTGGCAGCGAACTCCACAGAAGCAGCTCTCTGCTTTCCGGAAGGATCGAGGAAGTGCATGTTGCCGTCTGCCGTCATGATGATCAAGTAATCCTTGGAACCAAAGCTCACCAGGCGCGGGGTCTCTGAAATCGCAGTGTCGAACGCCTCAGCCTTCCAGCCTTTTACGGGACTGGCTTCGTTGGTCAGGTTCAGGAGCTTATTGCCGGACGGGATCAGCAGGCGTTGCTTTTCGGGCGAATAGCTGACAAAGGCAGCCGCTCCTCCATTGTCTCTGCTGATGGGAAAACCTTCCACATCTTTCCCATTCCGATCGATCAGGTAGACCGTACCGGGAGTGGAAACGAGGAGCTGGTTTTTGCGATTGTTGAAGGCGTCCACC
>DIYJ01000001.1:9145-11404 GCA_002428995.1 Flavobacteriales bacterium UBA6057
TGCGATTGTTGAAGGCGTCCACCATTTGAAGGTTGCCAACGATTGGGCCTTCGAGCTTTCGTTTCCAAAGCAGCCTTCCTTCGCCATCCACGAGGTAGAGTTGAGCGGTGGCGTCCTGCAATACAAATTCAGATGCTCCAGTCACGTGGTTTTTGAACAGCCATGGACCGGCAGCAACTAGCGTGTCCATTTCCAAAGTCCATTCCGTGGCAACCTGCTTGTCGGTTTTCAGATGATGAAGCATGCCCACGTTGTAGAAGCGCTGATCAGGAATGTCATTGAAGGATTGCAGGGTGATGAGCTGAAGCTGAGGCAAGCGCTCGCTCGAAACACTTTCAAAGTCTGAGCTCAGCAATCGTGGTCTTACAATGAGTGTGGAACTGGCATCCGACAGCTTCGCCAGCGCACTCTCCATGTGCTTGAGGTGAACGAGACGGTCGTCCGCACGAAAATGCTGGATCACTTCCTTGAGGCGTTCACGTGAAGGGTGACCGATGCCAACGTCCGCAAATCGCGCAAAGTGGATTTCACCTTCCGAGGCTTGCATGGAATCGATGAAAGGCGCAATCTCACTGAAGTTCATGGTGAGGATGCGGGTTCCATCTTCTTCGCTTTCCTCCGCAGATAAGCCAGCCCAGTCAATGCCTTTGATCAGCAAATAGAGGTCTTCCTCCTGGGCGGCTCCCAGAATATCATTGGGGCAAAACATCATGCCTACCTGAACCTCGGCTTGCTTCGGTACGGACCGAACGTAGGCCAGGCTCGTGTTTCCTGGTACATAGCGCAGAATGTCCGTGTTCATCAGCGGCATGGCTTCACCACTGTTTCCCAGACCGACACCGTTCAGCCAGAGCGCTTTTTCTTCGATTGATAGGTCGAAGGCTACCCATTCTTCGTGTTGAAGGATCTGACGTGTCAGCGTTTGAAGAGTACCGGTCCAGTTTTGGGACCATTTCGCCAACATGCTGGAAGGGCGGAGTAGAATACTCAAATCCTTCGCATCACTCAGGGTTTTACGCGCAGCCTGGAAGGCACGATTCTCCATAGTAGCCTGCTCACCCGTGAGTGTGCCGCTGGAGATCACAGCCATGGTAGCTGAGGGAAACTGGATTTCAGCATTCAGGTATTCCAATGCCATAGGTTCTGATCCTTCAGTCGGAATTCCGCTGGTGGATCGAAAGGCTTTCAGTTGCTCTTTTGTGCCCGAGATGATCAAGCGAAGACTAGCGCTATCCGCACCATAGCAGACCATCAACTCCGCATCTGAAAGTGAGGTGGCGTTCAGCAAATTCAATCCTGGGCGCAATGCTTCCAAGGCTTTGAAACCTAACAGGATGCCGTTGGAGTCGGCCAGAGCATTGCGAAGCTCTGCCACTGTGGTGTTTTCGATCACCATCGTGGAGCTATCTGGAATGAAACGATCTACGGAGGTTTCAGTAATCGCGGCTGGCTTGTAAATGAACCACCAAGCAGCGGCACCAGATCCGGCCAGGACAAGAAGGAGTAGGATAACCCAAATGCGCATCGCGCAAAGGTAAAAGCGTGGTTTGGTCTGCGTGCAGAATCTGGAGTTTCCTTTCCCTTAACCCTCGAAGTCGATCTCCACTTGCTCTGTTCCCCAGCGGAAGCTTTTGCGGTGGAGGTCGGTGTGCGGGTGAGTCTTCAGGGCACGTTTGTGCTTGGGAGTAGGATATCCTGCATTGCGCTCCCATTCAAAGTGTGGGTAGTTTAGTCCTACCCTCGCCATGTACTCATCCCTGTAGCACTTGGCAAGAATGGAGGCCGCAGCAATAGAGCCAAACTTGCCGTCTCCTTTGATCACACAAGTGAAGGGAATCTTAAGCGAAGACCAGAAACGGTTTCCATCCACCAGAAGATGCTCAGGAACGACTTCAAGGCGCTGGATGGCGCGCTCCATGGCCAGAAATGAAGCTCGAAGGATGTTGATGCGATCAATGGTTTGCGCATTCACGAAGGTGACATTCCATGCCAGTGCATGGGCTTCGATGATGGTCCTGAGTTCTTCTCTTCTGCGCGGGCTTAGCTTCTTGGAGTCGTTGAGCTGAGGATGTTGGAAATCTGCCGGCAAGATCACAGCAGCTGCCACCACAGGACCCGCAAGGCATCCACGACCAACTTCGTCACAGCCGGCTTCGAGCCGATCAATTTCCATTCTCGCGGGAAGCATGCGGTAAAGAAATGAAAATGCACGCGAGCAGAGGGAGGCTGGAATATGAGATGATTAGATAATCAGACGAT
>DIYJ01000001.1:11461-11585 GCA_002428995.1 Flavobacteriales bacterium UBA6057
AGATGATTAGATAATCAGACGATTAGATGATCCATTGCTGGTTGTTAGAGAGCAGGACTGAGATAAGGATGCTGCTCACTAGTCAATCGTCTAATGATCTAATCACCTAATCATCTGATTCTCC
>DIYJ01000008.1:0-1328 GCA_002428995.1 Flavobacteriales bacterium UBA6057
TTGGCGTTGTCCCAGGCACCACCAGCGTTGGACTGGAAGATCGCCATCAATACACCAGCAGAAGTTACACCTGCGAGCAGTCCACCGAGCATTTCAGCACCACCTACTCCGATGATCTTGTCTCCAAAACCAACGAGTACCGGAACAATCACAGCCAGAAGCCCTGGAACCACCATCTCACGGATGGAAGCTTGAGTAGAGATCTCCACACACTTGTCGTATTCTGCTTTTCCATCGGCTGCGTTGAAAATATCCTGATCAGCTTTTGACCATTCGGAAGTTTCCTTGCCTTCGTTGCGCTTCATCGCGTCCAAAGCCTTGCTCAATTCGGGAATTTCCTTGAACTGACGTCTCACTTCCTGGATCATAGCCATTGCAGCGCGACCTACAGCATTCATGGACATTGCTGAGAATACAAAAGGAAGCATCGCTCCGATCAAGAGACCTGCCATTACCGTTGGGTTGGCAATGTTGATAGAAGGAACATTCGCCTGCTGCATGAACGCTGCGAAGAGCGCAAGAGCAGTGAGTGCCGCAGAACCGATCGCGAATCCTTTACCAATCGCAGCAGTAGTATTTCCTACAGCATCGAGCTTATCAGTACGCTGACGAACTTCTTTCGGCAACTCGCTCATTTCAGCGATACCACCTGCGTTATCGGAGATAGGACCGTAAGCATCAACTGCGAGCTGAATACCTGTATTAGCCAACATACCTACAGCAGCAATTGCGATTCCGTAAAGACCAGCAAATGCGTAAGACACGAGGATGGCAGCAGAAATCAGGATGATAGGAATAGCTGTACTCATCATACCCACTCCGAGGCCAGCGATGATGTTGGTAGCGGAACCTGTCAATGATTGGTTTACAATGCTCTTTACAGGCTTTGTACCTGTTCCGGTGTAGTACTCAGTGATCTTTCCAATACCTAAACCGGCTACAAGACCAGCGATGGTAGCGAGGAAAACTCCGAGTGAAGAATATTCTGTAATCGCTCCTGTGAGAGGATTGGTTCCAACCCATTCAGCAGGAAGAGCGAAGTCAATCAGGAAATAAGAAACGATGATCATGATGATGGAGGACCCAAACTCACCAATGTTTAGTGCAGTTTGTGGGTTACCACCTTCCTTCACCTTCACGAAGAATGTTCCGATGATGGAAACGAGGATGCCTGCAGCGGCAAGGAACAAAGGAAGCATTACAGCTCCGAGTCCTCCCATGAAGTCAGCTTCACCAAAACCAGCGAGGCCAACAAAAGCAGCACCGAGCACCATGGTACCTATGATGGATCCTACATAAGATTCGAAAAGGTCAGCACCCATACCGGC
>DIYJ01000008.1:1500-7621 GCA_002428995.1 Flavobacteriales bacterium UBA6057
ACAAGGTCAGCACCTACGTCAGCTGCTTTAGTGTAGATACCTCCACCCACACGAGCAAACAGGGCGATGGAAGATGCACCAAGAGAAAAGCCAGCGAGAATATTGAGTACCAATCCGGTGTTTGTAGCACCTGGGTACATCATACTGTATACAATATAGAGGATGCTCAATCCAAGCACTCCCAAACCAACAACTCCCATTCCCATCACGGATCCTCCGGTGAAGGCTACTTCCAGCGCTTTGCCCAAAGACTCGCGAGCAGCATTGGTTGTTCTAACGTTGGCCTTGGTGGCCACCCTCATACCGAGGAAACCTGCAAGGGCTGAGCACAGCGCTCCTACCACAAACGAAACAGCTACCAAGGCGTTGGAATTCTCCTCCATGCTTCCCTTGAAAGCCAGCAGAATCGCCACGCCAACAACAAAAATGGACAGGATCTTATACTCAGCTTTCAAGAACGCCATTGCACCAACAGCAATGTTGTCTGCGATGCGTCCCATCTTCTCGGTTCCTACCTCTTGCTTGGATACCCAAGCGCTCTTCCATACAACAAAGAGCAAAGCCAGCACTCCGAGAGCCGGCAACACATAAATCAAATTGTCCATTTATTCCTGATTTTGAACGAATTATAAAGCTGTGATCAGCCTCATTTTTTGAGCGCGCAAAGATAGTAGCCCTTGCAAATAATCAAACCTGCAAGAATTAAAAAATAAGCGACAAAGAAGCTTGAGGGCGCAGGAGGTAATAATTGGTCACTGAAGTAGTCGACCCAAAGTCTTGTGTCAGCTCCTCATCAAACCAGATAAAGTTGAGTCCGAGGTTCATGGACATGGCAAGGCCAACACCGCTATCCAGAAGCCAACCGCCCTGTGCGCCAAGGAATTTCAGAGGACTGTATGTAATCTCTCCAAAGAAATTATCAGGCTGGAAAATGGAGTTATCCCATGGGCGCAAAGCAATTCCCGGACGCAAGCCCACGAAGAATCGAGAAACTCCAGGATCAGAGAAATACCTGCGGTATTCGAGAAACCCGCTGAACACACTTCGGTTTGACACCATAAATCCGGTACTGATACCTAGAGCATTGCGCTTTCCCATTCGATGCAAGATGCCCATCGTAGCTTCCATACCGATCGGTTCGATTAGCGCTAATCCACCTCTCAACTCAACAAGAACTTTTCGATCGAGCGGCTTGTGCTCACGCTTAGGCCGCGGAGCAGAAGCAGTTTGCGCCTTTGGCTTAGGCGCCACAGCAATGGTTTCCCGCCCGATACTCCTGACTTCCGAAGCATCAATGGGGATAATGTTCACTCCCATTTGAAGCAGCACCGTTTCCGGGCTTACCGAAATCACTCGCCCGTGGTATTCGCCACCATTTTTGAGGTAGACGATGTCTCCGATCGACTGGGCAAAAGATGCTCCTCCGAAAAGAAGGAGAGTGAAGAGTATGAATAAGGTTCTGTGTAGTCTCACAAACAAAGGATCAAGTTGATGCTACAGACGGATCAAATGTAGGGGTGGTAATGGTGTTTTGCATCATTCAGGGTTCATTTGAGCAAACGTGGGTGGCAGAGAATTATTAAACAGTGCACAGATTCTGTGTGATCAACGACATGATCACGCCTGATCACAGGTATTTACGCCAAAAAGAAAGACAAAAAGTACCGAAACAGACTATTCCCCTACCCTTCTCGTTTGGCTCGCGTCTTAGAGGTTCGAAATCTTGACCGAATAACTGTACTTTTAGAAACATTTAATTTTTCTATGCCATGAAAAACCTATTGCGACTAGCATCCTTCCTTTTGGTGGCGCTAACCTTCGTACAATGTGAGAAGGTCGTTCAAACCACCACTTATACAGCTAATGTTCCGAGCTACATGACTTTTGAAAGTCTGAGGTCGGCAGTGCATAATGACAACGCGCGTGAACTGGAAAAACCAGGAAAAATCTTCCTCTACAATCAGTACATCTTCATCAATGAGTTTGAGCAAGGCGTTCACATCTACAACAACTCAAACCCTCAGAATCCGGCACACGAAGCATTCATCAGCATTCCAGGAAATGTGGACATCGCTGTGAAGGACGGAGTTCTCTACGCAGACAGCTACATCGACATTGTATCTATTGACATCACGGATCCGGCCAACGCCAAAGAAATTGGCAGATCTGAAGATGTTCTTTCTTACACCATTCCTCACAGCATCATCGACTTTCAGTATCCTGTTTCTGAAATCGATCAGTCAAAAGGTGTGGTTAGCGGCTTTACCATCGCGGAGGTTTCAGAAACCTGCGTGAATGGAGATTGCGGTGGTTATTACCACGACAACATGGCTGGCATGCAGCAAGGCGGTGACTGGGGAATGATGAGCGAAACAGGTTCGCCAGTGAGCTTCTCTGGAAATGCCACCAACGCAAGAACGACCGCCACTCCTCAGGGAGGCTCAGGAATTGCAGGTTCTATGGCACGCTTCCTTTTGGTGGACGACCACCTGTTCGCAATTTCCAATACAGAAGAAGTAAGAGTATTCCAGGTTCAGGGAAGTGCAGCGGTGATGGTGAATACCTTCTTCCCAGCACGCGATGCCGGAGGATGGTCAACGATCGAAACACTTTTCGAATTCAACGATCGCCTTTTCATTGGATCAAACAACGGCATGTATACTTATGACGTTTCCAACCCTGCAAGCCCACGCTACCTTTCTATGCACGAGCATTTCACAGCTTGCGATCCCGTGGTTGCAAACGATGAGTATGCCTTCATCACGCTTCGCGGAGGAAACACTTGTGGCGGAGTTACTCAGGATATGCTTGAGATTGTTGACATTTCAGATATCATGCGTCCTTCTACCGTAGAAGAGGTATGGATGTCAAATCCTCATGGATTGGCCATCGACAATGAAGACGAGCTGGTATTTGTTTGTGATGGAACCGCTGGACTGAAGGTTTACAACTACAGCGAGAGAGGTCGTGTTGGACAAAACAAGCTTGCCGAGGTAAACGATATGCAGACTTACGATGTGATTTCATTCAGAAACATCCTGCACGTAATCGGTACGGATGGCCTGCGTCAATACGAGTACAACAGCAGCGGAAACCTGCAAACTTTGAGTACAATCGCCCTCGGGAAATAATTAACACTCATTCACAACTTTCTGGCATAGTCATTGAAATAAATCCTGCAACTGGCGTTTATATACGCACATAGGTTAGTAGGTTTAGTTTAGCGGAAGGTCCTCACACATACTCGTGAGGACCTTTCGCTTTTTTAGTAATCAAGACTATAGATCAAGGATAAGAGTTTCAGGATCAAGGCTTGCTTGATGGAGGAAGAGAAGACAGGGGACAATTCACCCTCAGGGTCTTGAAGAAGCCTTTGGCAGTCCTTGGTTAGTGTCTAAAGCAGAAATAGCTGCGAGACGCACTTCGGCCATGTACCATCAAACAGAGTTTGACAGCCTTGCCTTTTCTTGGAAGGGAAAATGAATTAAACCAGGTAGAGCGATTCTTTGATCACTCTTACTGTTTTCTCTACGGTAGGGACTGCGATCTGAATCAGATTCGGAGCAAAAGGAAATGGAGTATCGCTTTGGGTGATTCTTCTCACCGGAGCATCGAGGTAATCGAAAGCATCCTTCTGAACACGGTAGGCAATCTCACTGGAGATGCTAGACATCGGCCAGCTTTCTTCTACAATCACACATCGGTTGGTGCGCTTCACAGATTCGATGATCGCTTCATGATCATACGGACGGATGGTGCGTAGATCAATCACATCGCATTCAATGCCTTCTTTGGCCAGTTCTTCCGCAGCTGCTTCAGCTACCTTGATGATCTTACCAAAGCTTACAATTGTGACGTCATCACCCTTGCGAACAGTCTTGGCTTTACCGATCGGAAGCAAGTATTCTCCCTCAGGCACTTCGCCCTTCTCACCGTACATCTTTTCAGACTCCAGGAACACAACCGGATCATCATCTCTGATGGCAGCCTTTAGCAGTCCCTTGGCATCGTATGGATTAGAAGGAGTGATCACTTTTAGACCAGGTACGTGAGCATAAAAAGCTTCGAAGCTTTGAGAGTGTGTCGCGGCAAGCTGACCCGCCTGACCGTTACCACCTCTGAAGACGATGGGCACATGGTATTGTCCACCCGACATTTGCAGCATCTTAGCCGCGCTGTTGATGATCTGATCCGCAGCAAGGATCGCAAAGTTCCAAGTCATGAATTCTACGATGGGGCGGAGTCCGTTCATCGCAGAGCCAACAGCAATGCCCGCAAATCCAAGTTCTGCGATAGGAGTATCAATGACTCTTTTCGGGCCAAACTCGTCCAACATACCTTGACTCACCTTGTAGGCTCCGTTGTATTCAGCCACTTCTTCCCCCATGAGGTAGACACTTTCATCTCTCCTCATCTCCTCATTCATTGCCTCTCTCAAGGCTTCTCGAAACTGGATCGTGCGCATATCTGATTGCTTTTCAGGTCGGCAAAAATAAACTTGACTCGGCACAAATGATGCTCTTGTGTGAATTACTTGCAATAAGACATGGATTTGCTAAACAATCGAGCACTTCAATCATTTTAAAATGATATAACCTAATTTTGCGGTCCTTTTGAAAACGCACATTTCAAGACATCCATGAATATTCTTGTTTGTATCAGTAAAGCGCCTGACACTACGACCAAAATCCAGTTCCAGGACAATAACACCAAGTTCGCTGAAGACGGTGTTCAATTCATAGTGAATCCATACGATGAGTGGTATGCTCTCGTGAGAGGATTGGAGCTCAAAGAACGCGATGGTGGCAAGGTGACCATCATTAGTGTAGGTGGAGCAGATTATGATGCGATCATGCGCAAGGCGCTGGCCATCGGAGCGGACGAAGCCGTTCGCATCAATGCAGAACCGACTGACGCCTTCTTTGTAGCCAACGAAATTGCCAACTACGCCAAAGACAAGGGCTTTGACCTCATCCTTTGCGGAAAAGAAACCATCAACTACAACGGATCCCAGGTGGGAGGCATGATCGCAGCTCTGCTGGATCAGCCTTATGTATCCAACGCCAGTAAGCTGGACGTTTCAGGAACTACAGCTTCCATTGAACGAGACAAGCAAGGCGGCACTGAAGTATTGGAAGGAGATCTTCCAATGGTGATCAGCGCGGCAAAAGGCATGGCAGAACAGCGCATTCCAAACATGCGAGGCATCATGGCCGCCCGAAGCAAGCCGTTGAACGTGGTAGAAGCCACCGGTTCGGATAAACTGACCGAAACCATCGAATATCAATTGCCACCGGAAAAAGGATCAGTGAAATTGATTGATGTTGAAAATCCTGCTGAACTCATTGAATTGTTGCACAACGAAGCCAAAGTGATTTAAGATGAACGTATTAGTATTTGCAGATAGTTTTGAAGGAGCTCCGGTTAAGTCTTCTTTTGAAGTCATTACCTACGGAGCCAAGGTGGCTGCCAGCACAGGCGGTACAGCTACCATCGTCACTTATGGTGATCTCTCCAATGATTCGTTGAACGAACTCGCCAGCTACGGTATTTCCAATGTATTGCACGCTGCCGGAACTTCAGAAATGGAGCCAGCTGTCATAGCGGCATTGATTCACGCAGCGGCAGATAAAACTGGAGCTGAACTGGTCGTGTGTTCACACGACTACACGGGAAAATCGATTGCACCGCTGGTTGCCGCTCGCTTGAAAGCAGGATTGGTAGCAGGAGCAGTTGAACTGCCCGACACTTCCGGTGATTTCACGGTTCTCAAAACTGTATTCTCAGGTAAGGCTTTTGCCAAGGTAAAAGTGAATACCGACAAGAAGGTCGTGAGTTTGCTTCCGAATTCCATTTCCAAGGAGAAAGGTGAAACCTCCGCGAATGTTGAAGCTTTCTCACCTGAATTGCCTGCAAGCAAACTTCGTATCAAGGAATTCAAGGTAGCAGGAGGTGAAGGCATCAACCTGACCGAAGCTGATTTGGTTGTGTCTGCTGGTCGTGGATTGAAAGGACCTGAAAATTGGGGCATGATCGAAGAGTTGGCGCAGGAGTTGGGTGCAGCTACCGCTTGCTCTCGTCCGGTGGCCGATATCGGTTGGAGACCTCACCACGAGCACGT
>DIYJ01000008.1:7687-10476 GCA_002428995.1 Flavobacteriales bacterium UBA6057
TGGAGACCTCACCACGAGCACGTAGGACAAACAGGAGTGGCCATCCGTCCCAATCTGTACATCGCAGTTGGAATTTCAGGAGCCATTCAGCACTTGGCAGGAGTGAATGGAAGCAAGGTCATTGTGGTGGTCAACACAGATGCAGAAGCTCCGTTCTTCAAGGCTGCTGACTATGGAATCGTTGGTGATGCCTTTGATGTAGTTCCTAAACTTCTCGATGCCGTAAAAGCATTCAAGGCAGCCCAGGCCTAAGAAAACATCACATGCCGGGAAACGACAATAGAAAGGTCAAGCTGGACATTCTGGGATTGTCTTACAGCCAGACTCAAACGGGTGCCTATGCGCTCGTTCTGGGCGAGGAAGATGGCAAACGAAGACTGCCCATCATCATTGGCAACTTCGAAGCTCAGGCTATTGCCATCGAGCTCGAAAAGATGAAACCCAGCAGACCGCTTACACATGACATTTTCAAGGCGTTCGCAGATACATTTCATGTGAGCGTCACGGAAGTGATCGTTTACAAACTGGTGGAAGGCATATTCTATGCAAAACTGGTTTGCCGGCAAGGCAAGGAAAAAGCGGTAGAATTGGACACTCGAACGAGCGATGCCATCGCTTTGGCCGTGCGCTTCAAGTGTCCGATCTATACCTACGAATCGATTCTTTCTTCTGCCGGTATCATTCTGGAAGAAGATGATATGGAGAAGGTTTCCGAAGATGAAGACCTCGCAGTGGAACCAGCTTCCGAGAGTTCAGGGTTGTCCTCGCTATCCAGCGAAGAACTCGATGCTGAACTTGAAAAGGCGATCAAAGAGGAGAACTACGAGCGTGCTTCCATGGTTCGAGATGAGATCAACCGGAGATTGTAAGCTTCGGATGTCTATTTTTCGCGAAACTTAAGTTTCATTGATCCTTTCCATTCTCAAAGGCCTGATTGGGCTTGCCGTGCTTGTAGGCGTGGCTTGGTTGTTCAGTAGCAATCGTAAGGCTATCTCCTGGCCATTGATTGCAAAGGGACTTCTGTTCCAATTGACTTTCGCGCTGTTGGTGTTAGAAGTCGATTTTGTTGCCGGTTTCTTCGACTGGCTGAGTCGCGCCTTTGTGAAGCTTATCTCCTTCACCTCTTTTGGCACTGAATTTCTGTTCGGAACATTTGCGGATGGCAAGATCCATCCTGCACTGTTGAACTTCGCCTTCAACGTACTTCCCACCATCGTTTTCTTCAGCGCCCTCACCAGCCTACTTTATTACCTGGGCGTGCTCCAGCGGCTTGTGTATGGCTTTGCCTGGATCATGAAAAAGATCATGAACCTGAGTGGAGCCGAAAGCCTCGCAGCTGCGGGTAACATGTTCATGGGACAAACCGAAGCACCGCTGCTGGTGAAGCCTTACCTGGAGAAGATGACCAAGTCAGAGATTCTGTGCTTGATGACCGGAGGCATGGCAACAATTGCCGGTGGTGTACTAGCTGCCTACATTAACTTTTTGGGTGGTGACAGTGAAGTCGAACGTATTCTGTTTGCGAAGCACCTCCTGACAGCTTCGGTTATGTCGGCTCCGGCTGCAGTGGTAGCCGCTAAGCTTCTTGTTCCCGAAACAGAGCAATTCGATCACTCCATGAAGGTGAGTAAGCAGAAGGTGGGCACCAATTTCCTGGAGGCCATCGCGAACGGAACCACCGATGGTATCAGGCTTGCGATCAATGTTGGAGCAATGCTCCTCGTGTTCACCGCCTTCATCTATCTGGGCAACTACATCCTGGAAGACGTCATAGGCAAATACACGGGCATCAACGATCTTATCTCTGCAAACACTGGCTACTCAGGCCTCAGTTTCCAATTCCTCATCGGATATGCTTTTGCTCCCATTGCATTTGCGATGGGTGTGAGCCTGGACGATGTAGTGTTGGTTGGTCAACTACTCGGAGAAAAAACCATCCTGAACGAATTCTACGCTTATGTGAGCCTGGCTGAACTCAAGCAAAGTGGAGCTTTTGTCCACGAGAAATCGATCGTGATGGCGACTTACATCCTTTGTGGGTTCTCGAACTTTGCATCCATCGGCATTCAGATCGGAGGAATTGGCGCATTGGCTCCTGGAAAGCGGGCGCAACTGAGCAAGCTTGGTTTCTACGCATTGCTTGGAGGCACCATCGCCTGCCTGTTCACGGCCACCATCGTTGGCATGTTCTATTCTTAAGTGGTCATAACTTCTTGAAATCTTTGCCCTGGCCGACTTGCACAACCTTTGCGAAGAGCTGAAATTTGAAAGATTATACGCTGACGCATGGAACAATACCACGATCTCTTAAAACACATCCTGGAAAACGGCACGCGCAAAAATGACCGGACAGGAGTTGGAACCATCAGTGTTTTTGGACATCAGATGCGCTTCGATCTGGAAGAAGGCTTTCCGGTAATGACCACCAAAAAGCTCCATCTGCGATCGATCATTCACGAGCTGCTCTGGTTCTTAAAAGGAGACACCAACATTGCTTACCTAAAGGAAAACAAGGTGAGAATATGGGATGAGTGGGCGGATGAAAACGGAGATCTTGGGCCGGTTTACGGCCATCAGTGGCGATCCTGGCCAACTCCGTCCGGAGGTAAAGTAGATCAGATTGCCCGATTGGTGGATCAGATCAAATCGAACCCAGATTCTCGCAGGCACATTGTAAGCGCGTGGAACGTTGCTGACATTGAAAATATGGCGCTGCCGCCCTGCCATTGCCTCTTCCAATTCTACGTAGCCGAGGGAAAGCTCAGCTGCCAGTTGTACCAACGCAGCGC
>DIYJ01000008.1:10542-13059 GCA_002428995.1 Flavobacteriales bacterium UBA6057
TGCCAGTTGTACCAACGCAGCGCAGATGTCTTCCTGGGTGTTCCTTTCAACATCGCTTCCTATGCACTTCTGCTGCAAATGATTGCGCAGGTTTGCGACCTGGAAGCGGGTGAATTCATTCACACCTTTGGCGATGTTCACCTCTATTCGAACCACCTCGAACAGGCAGAACTCCAGCTGACCCGAGATCCTCGTCCTCTCCCGATCATGCGCATCAATCCTGATGTCAACGACATTTTCGCTTTCCAGTATGAAGACTTTGAGCTGATCAACTACGATCCGCATCCTCACATTAAGGCAGAAGTTGCAGTTTAGATTTCCATGAAAGTATCATTGATTGCCGCTGTTTCTGAAAACAGGGTCATTGGCGCAAAGGGTGATTTACCCTGGAGCTTGCCAGCGGATATGAAGTTTTTCTCTCAGACCACACGAGGACATCACATATTGATGGGGCGCGTGAATTATGAGAGCATTCCCGCGAAATACCGTCCACTTCCGGGCCGAGAGAATATCGTCATCACAAGGCAAAAAGCATTTTCTGAGGAAGGCATACACATCTTCCACACCATCGAGGAAGGTATCGAATACGCTCGCCAGCAGGGAGAAAAAGAACTGTTCATCATTGGCGGTGGCGAAATCTACAGGCAAACCATTGCCAACGCTGACCGTCTTTACCTTACTCATGTTCATGCACAGATTGACGGTGACACCTTCTTTCCTGAGTTTGATGCGAGTGAGTGGAGGGTTGAAGAAATCGCTCATCATGCAAAAGATGATGTTCACAACTTCTCGTTTGACATAAAGATGTACGAGCGAATTTTCTGATTTTCCGCTTTCATTACATTTGTTGTTAACCCTTGGTTCCGCAATGACGAAGCGCTTCTCGGTTTCTTTACGATACATTCTATTCCTGCTCGTTGCTGCTTCTACAGTTTATACAAGCTGTAGGAAGTCTGAAAGGGACGAAGATTTGGAGACTTTATCCGCTCGTGACAACGCTTTAGCGTATCACATTTTTGACGATGCATGGAGAGAAGTTCACAGAGTTGCCATGCAAGACACACTTTTAGGCTATTACGATTCTAACCTGATCCGAAGACCTAATGCCTGCATTCAGCGTTTGATCATTTCTGATACAGTTCCCGTTTTTCCACTTGAGCTCACGATCAACTACAGCGATGTTGGCGAAGTCTGTAATGATGGATTTCAGCGATTTGGTGTAATCAAAGCCACTTTCGGAGCGCGCTACATCACCGCGAGTTCAACCATCATCATCGGCTTTGATGGATATCGAAAGGATGACTTTGATGTTGAAGGTCTGATTACGGTGCGCAACCTCGGTTTTGACAACGATCAACCGGTTTATTCCATCCAGGTGGAAGACGGACGAATCACCGGAAACAACATTGACATTGAGTGGGAAGGTATACACACCTATCGCTGGGTACAAGGCAGTGCTACATACAGCTCCATTTTTGACGATGTATTCAGGGTAACGGGTGTGGCCACAGGCGAGAACTCTCGCGGAGTACCATTCACCAATGAGATCACCTCAGCATATGAGGCCGACTTAAGCTGTCAGTGGTTTACAAAAGGTCGCTCAGAGCTGACGGTTCAGAATCTGA
The DNA here is from genome assembly GCA_002428995.1 of Flavobacteriales bacterium UBA6057. GTDB lineage: Bacteria > Bacteroidota > Bacteroidia > Flavobacteriales_G > Salibacteraceae > UBA6057. The sequence continues at coordinate 12,168 of DIYJ01000008.1, forward strand.
GTCCTCGCTTCATCAATTATGAGGACACGAACGCCTGCAACAACATCCTCGTTGCAAGGCGAAACAATACTTATCTGGACGTTGAAATTCCTTTTTAAGCAGCTCTTAGCTTGCTAAAGGCAGAGTGCTTGAACTTCTCTTGCGCGTAAGGCAGTGTAATTCTGAAGCTATTGGGCTTTTCCTCCATGGAAGGAAGCTCATACATAGCATCCAGCATGATCGCTTCACAGATCGAGCGTAATCCGCGGGCACCGAGCTTGTATTCCATCGCCTTCTCCACAATGTAATCGAGTACGTGCTTATCGAAACTCAGTTTGATGTCTTCCATTTCAAACAAGCGGATGTACTGCTTTACCAGGGCGTTCTTGGGCTCGGTAAGGATTCTTCTCAACACTTGTGCATCCAGAGGACGCAGGAAGGAGAGCAGCGGCAGACGACCGATTAACTCTGGAATCAGACCATACTCTCTCAAATCTGAGGGAGACACATACTGTAATACTTTATCCTTCTCAATGTGCTCACCAGCCATGTTTCGGTAGCCAATGGCTGAGGTATTCAATCTGCGTGAGATGATGCGATCGATACCGTCAAAGGCTCCTCCACAGATGAACAGGATATTTCTTGTATTGACTTGAACGAGCTTTTGTTCGGGATGCTTTCTACCACCTTGTGGTGGCACACCAACCGTGGAACCTTCGAGCAGCTTTAGGAGTCCTTGCTGCACACCTTCACCACTCACATCGCGGGTAATGCTGGGATTATCGCTCTTGCGGCTGATCTTATCAATCTCGTCAATGAACACGATGCCGCGCTCAGCAGCTTCAATGTTGTAATCTGCTGCCTGCAGCAAACGGCTAAGAATGCTCTCTACGTCTTCACCAACGTATCCGGC
>DIYJ01000008.1:13122-13958 GCA_002428995.1 Flavobacteriales bacterium UBA6057
ACGTCTTCACCAACGTATCCGGCCTCGGTGAGCACGGTAGCATCTGCGATGCAAAATGGAACGTTGAGAATCTTAGCGATGGTGCGGGCCAGCAAGGTCTTTCCCGTACCCGTCTCCCCTACAAGAATCATGTTGCTCTTCTCAATAGTGATGTCTTCTTTGTCATCACTTTCTTTCTGAGCAATACGCTTGTAGTGATTGTAAACCGCAACGGAGAGTCCGCGCTTGGCCTCATCCTGGCCAATCACAAACTCATCCAAATGCGCTTTAATGTCGGCAGGCTTCAGAAGGTTTACGCTACCCAAAACGGAGTCACGCAAACGTGAACTGAGCTCTTCATCGACAATGCGAGAAGCCTGTTGAATACATCGGTCACAGATATGCCCTGTGATACCAGCGATCATCACTGCTGTTTCGCGCTTGTCGCGGCCGCAGAATGAGCACTTAACTTGTTCTTCGCTTTGTCGAGCCATGGTTTACGATTCTTTCTTAGCAAGTACCTCGTCAATCATACCGTATGCGGCAGCTTCTTCTGCTCGCATCCAGTAGTCACGATCACTGTCTGCCCACACTTTATCGAACTCCTGTCCGCTGTGGTCGGCAATGATCTGATACAATTCATTCTTGAGTTTCTTAATCTCCTCAGCAGTGATCTCAATATCAGAAGCCTGACCTCCTACTCCGCCCATCGGCTGGTGAATCATCACACGGGCGTGTTTCAGTCCGGTGCGCTTTCCCTTGGCGCCAGCGCAAAGGATTACAGCAGCCATGGAAGCTGCCATTCCAGTACAGATGGTCGCTACATCTGGCGAGATGAACTGCATGGTGTCATAAAT
>DIYJ01000008.1:14077-15979 GCA_002428995.1 Flavobacteriales bacterium UBA6057
CTATTGATGTAAATCTGAATGTCCTTGCTGGAATCAGCTGATTCTAAGAACAAGAGCTGAGCCTGCACCACATTGGCGATGAAATCATCCACCGGCAGACCGAGAAATATGATCCGATCCATCATGAGGCGCGAGAACACATCTACCTCACGGAAAGGCATAGGTCGCTCCTCAATTACAGTCCGTGTCATGTTGTTCGGAGTTCCAAATGCTTTCTGGTAATCATCCACACCTGTCCCACTCAACCCCATATGCTTCACAGCATACTTTCTAAACTCCTTCTCGTCAAACATTATTTTCTCTTTAAAAGATTGGAAATCTGGTCAATAAACTTGCCTTTTCCAGGCTTACTTGAGGCTAATTTAACGAATTCGTCAAAGGACACTTCCTTTTCCTGCAGTTTTACGGTATTCCTATAAAAGGTGATCAATTTCGCCTCTAGCAGCTCGTCATAAAGCTTTCTGACTTGCTCCTCATTCTGAAGGAAGTTCTGCACGAAATTGTTCAGCATATCATCAGGAAGTTCTTGCTGACCATAACTTTCAAACTGCCTGCGGATATTCATCCGGGCTGCATCCTCGATTTCGGGATACTCCACTTTCAGGCTGTTTTCTTCAGCAATGCGAGACTCGATCAGTTGTCCCTTCAGGAATCGGCTGTACTCATCGTAATCACGTTCGATGTCTTCCAGGGTAATCTGCTTCTCTTCACTGCTGTTGGCTTCCACCAACCAACGCTTTAAGAACTCATCTGGCAATTCGAGTTTGAGCTTTTCCTGGAGGTAATCCTGGATGTCCCGCTTCAACTTCTTCTCGCTATCAGTCTTCAGGTTCTTATCCAGATCTTCAGCAATCTTCGCTCTGAATTCTTCTTCTGTGGTCACTGCTCCAGGACCGAGTATTTTGTCAAACAGCTCTGTATTCAACTCGTGTGGGTGCACGTGGTGAATGGACTCTACTTCCAACTCAAATTTCTTACTCAGCTCATCCAAATCTCCTGCAGGAACTCCGAGCATGGCGGACAAATCAGCATCGCCTTTGCTCAACTTGGCTGGCTCAACCACTGCCTTATCACCCTTTTTGAGGCCGATCAATTTCTTCTGCGCATCCTTGTTCTCCACGTACTCGATCGCGACTGTGGATTGATTCTGAACACCCCCGTCTTTAAGCTCCCCAGCCTTGTCGAGCTCGCGGAATGTGCCGTAGATCATATCATTTTCGCTCACTACTTCTACTTCGTGAGAATCACCGTGCCTGCGCTGAAAATCGCGCACGTACTTATCGATGAGTTCATCATCTACCTTGATCTTGAAAATGGGAAACTTGTCCTTGTCTGTGAGGTTGGCTTCAAACTCGGGAGCCAGCCCTATTTCGTATTCAAACTTGAATGATTCTTCCAGATCGAGGTTGACTTGCTCCTGATCTTTTGGCATTGGCTGCCCAAGCAGTTTCAAGTCATTATCGCGAATATGGCTTTGCAGTTTTTCGCTGAGGATTTTATTCAACTCTTCTGCCAATACGGCTTTACCGTACATCTTTTTCACGACTGAATAAGGAACCTTGCCGGGGCGAAAGCCTTGAAGTTTGGCTTGCTTTCGGTAAGATTCGAGCACCTTCTTTACCGGCTCGTTGTAATCAGCTGGCTCTATCTGAATGGTAACAGTCGCATTCAGCGCATCCGGGTTTTCTTGTGTGATATTCATGAATATGCGTTGGTTGGATAAAAAAAAGACCTAACGAGGTCTTTTGTTTACTGGGACTAGATTTTGCTCTTTGCACCCATGCAGCTCAACACTTACGATGGAGGCATGTGTTACTCACGAAGGAGATCGCTCAGTGCATCTGAAACCTCAACTTCGATCGAAAACACTTCTAAGAGCTTTGTGCGGATGAAGGGACTCGA
>DIYJ01000011.1 GCA_002428995.1 Flavobacteriales bacterium UBA6057
CATCTAATCATCTAATCATCTAATCCCTCAAATCGGAGTATTCCGATAGTGCTCATAGTTGCTCATCACCTGCTTAACGTAGTTGACAGGTTCACTTCCCCGGCAGTAGCCGTGTCTCACAACCTCATCCTTGTAGAACTCCGGTTGAGACTTGTTCTCAAGGTAAACCGCTACATCGCTCCACTTTTTTGGATCTCCCTCATACTTTTCCGTCAACCTGATGGCGTCCAGAATGTGTCCCAATCCCACGTTATAGGATGCCAGGATGAACTTGGTTTGCTCCAGCGAATCCAACTCTTTGTCTGACCAATAATCCTGAAGTGTGAGCAGGAAGGAAACTCCGGCATGAATGTTCTGCTGAGGGTCGCTCAAGCTGTCAGCTCCAAAGCGTTCTGCAGTTTCGGGAATCAGCTGCATAAGCCCGCTGGCGCCTGTCCATGCTTCAGCATCTGCCACAAAGTTTGATTCCTGGTAGATCATGGCCGTCAGCAGTTTCCAGTCCCAGCCCAATCGTTCACTTTCTCTCTTGATCATGGCATCATAGGGCGAAATCTTGTCTCCTTTAAGGGAAGAGTATTCACTCAGCACACGCTGCCGGTGCTGTGTTCGAGCCTTGAAGTATTTCAAATAGAGAATAGCGTAATCCTGAGTTTTGACGAACTCATCAAGCCAGCTGCTGAGCGTGTCTTGCAATAGGGTCGAGCTTTTGCGCGTGGCCCACGCCACCCGCTGGTTGAAACTCAATGGTGTCTTAATGTCGATGTTTGGGAAGTAGCCTTTGTTCAGTTTCGCGATGTTCTCATCGGCTACAGTAAACTCAATATCGCCCAGCGAAACCTGCTCAATGAGATCTTCCGTGCCAACGTTGCCTGCTTCCTTGATGTGGATGTTTCCACCGATTTCGTCCATCAAGTTCTGAAGGCGCTTGTAGAACGAGCTTTCCTTTCTAACAAACACTTCCCGGTCAATGAGTTCTACGGGGTCTCTTACCAATTGAGCTTCCCGTGCATCAGCATTCAATCGAGTCCAGTTATCAGGGAGTCGCTGCACCAACACTTGCCGTGTTTGAAGCACTGGAGTGGTGAAGGCTACTTCTTCAGCTCGTTCCTGGGTGATGGTAAAGTTCGCTGCGATGATGTCGCCCTGTTCGCTGTTCAGTACCTGGATCACACTGTCCATGTCATCCACAATCTCAATGCTGAGCTCTACACCCAGATGATCCGCAAACAGCTGAAGCATTTCATATTCAAACCCCATAGGGACACCCCGGTAAATGAAATAGCTCGTGCTGCTAAAATCCGTGAGTGCTACCAGCTTGCCGCGTTGAATGATATCGTCCAGATCGAGCGTGTCAGCAAGGGGGACAGATACCTCTTGTTTGGGTGCAGGATTGTTGCACGCAGTGAGGAGCAGAATAGATATAAGAAAGGTAAGGCACCGTCCCATGGTGCTTAGATACGGAATATCCGGCAGTCGGTTTACCTAAGTGAGCTTTACAAAGCCGTAAAAGGCGAGCCAAATCCCGATCAGGATCAGGAGAATGACGCCCGTGCCCTTGTAGTATTTGCGCTGCAGGCGGGCGTCTTTAACGTAAGCCCAGATGAGAAAACCAAAAAAGGCTGCAAAGAAGAGCAGCGCAAAAATGATGCGTCCTGTTGTGAACATGCTGCGAAGGTTATGAATCAGAGTTGAAGCTCATAGCTCAAAATGTAAACACTGTTTGATCCGCTTGGTTTTGATTTATCAGCTATCAGTGACCTCTGCTAGGCTGACAGCTTTTTATGCAGGGTAGATATTTCGCATTTGCAGCATCCTGTGGATTGAGTGACACTTTCTACCTTCGAACACATCAAAGAGAAAAGCATGGCAAAGACCGAAAAAGGAAAAGGTGATAAGGCAAAAAAGAAAGAGCCGATGAAGGTGTTGAACGACAACTCCATGAAGTTTTTGGCGGAGTACCTCAACAACGCATCTCCCACTGGAGCGGAATCTGAAGGACAGAAAATCTGGCTTGACTACATTAAACCCTACATCGATGAATACATGGTCGATACTTACGGGACCGTTGTTGGTGTGGTGAATCCAAAGGCAGAGTATAAGGTTGTGATCGAAGCCCATGCGGATGAAATCTCATGGTATGTGCATTACATTGATGAGCGCGGGTTCATTTATGTGAAGCGCAACGGAGGTTCGGATCACCAGATTGCCCCATCTAAGCGCGTGATCATTCACACGGACAACGGACCGGTGAATGCAGTGTTTGGCTGGCCAGCGATCCATACACGTAAATCAGACAAGGAAGACATTCCCAAGGTGACCAACATCTTCCTTGATTGCGGAGCTCGCTCTAAGAAGGAAGTGGAGGAAATGGGCATCCATATCGGTTGCATGATCACTTACCCTGACGAGTTCATGATCCTCAACAAGGACCATTTTGTAGGTCGGGCACTGGATAATCGAATGGGTGGTTTCATGATCGCGGAGGTGGCACGATTGCTCAAGGAGAACAAGGTGGAACTTCCTTTTGGACTCTACATCGTGAACGCTGTGCAGGAAGAAGTAGGTCTTCGCGGTGCTGAGATGATCGTAGAGCGCTTGCGTCCGAATGCAGCGATTGTCACGGATGTATGCCACGATACCAACACTCCAATGATCAAGAAACTGGAACAAGGCGACTTCAAATCAGGCGATGGACCTGTAGTTACTTACGCGCCATCCGTACAGAACAACCTGAGAAAACTGATCCTTGATGCAGCCGATGAAAATGATATTCCTTTCCAGAGAATGGCCTCCAGTCGATGGACAGGCACAGATACAGACGCCTTCGCCTTCGGAGCGGGTGGTGTAGCTTCTGCGCTGATTTCTTTACCACTTCGCTACATGCACACTACTGTGGAGATGGTGCACCGAAACGATGTGGAGAATGTGATCCGATTGATTTTCCAGTCTTTGCAGAAAATCGAGAAAGACCACGACTTCAGGTATTTGAAGTAGTTTCTTCTTGAATGAAATATTAAAAGCCCGAATGCAATGTGCGTTCGGGCTTTGCTTTTTGTTCTGATTTGGCTTTTCTAGCGCAAAGTGATCGTGATGGGGCCTCCCGCAAAATCGCGGCCAATGGTAAGAGTTGCTTCATTGTCACACGTGCCGTCTCCATAGTTAACGGTTCGCGTATCCAAATCCTCAGGTGTAATGGTGAGTGACCCCGCAGTGATGTAATAGCAGTCCAGCTGCACCCGCAAACGATCAGTGATTTCCATTTCGTAAGCCCTGCCATTGCGATCGACTCCATTGGCGGAACCTGAGATCAGGTAGACATCGTCCAGAATCCCATCCAGGCCTAAGAAACCTCCGTTTCCATCAGGAGTCAAAAAGCCCGTGTCTTCGCCCTCGGCCCAGGTCCTTACGCGATCAGAGTTCCAAATGGTTGTTTCTCCGCTTGGAGAAGTGATGGTCGCATCTTCCACCATGATCTTGTATTGGCTTTGGCCGCTATTGTTTTCCCCAAGATTTATGATCGTTCGTTCTCCTTCGATCTTATAATCGTTGACATGGTAGTCGGTGGTTGAAACAACCAGCGTACAGCCTGGTGTGCGATAACGATCGGTCATGCGATAGGTAATGATGCCGCGCCTTTCCCTGCCATCTGGTCCAGTGCAGTTGCTGCTCCCGAAATCCAATTCCACCTCAAGTGGAAAAGGATCTCCAGTAGATGTTACGGTGATGTTGGCGCAGCCCATCCAGAGTTCTCGTCCGGATCGCCCTTCTTCTACTTGCTCGCTCTGAGAGCTGTTGTCGGCTTGTTCACCCACATCGTTCCAAAGAGCTTCTGCCAACGCTTGATCTTCAGTAGCGGTTGTAGATTGATCCGGTTCTATTGGAGGCGCGAGATCGTCTCCATCATCTTTGTCGCAGGCCGTAAACAAGAAAAGTAAACCGGCAAAAGCCAGGAAGGGAAGGCGCAGTTTGTTGTGGAAGGTGATACGGTTCATGATGGGTTTTATGGATGAGGTGATACTAAAATACGGAACTGAAAATCAGAAGGTTGGTGTTTCGAAAAAATCGAAGCAGAGGAATCAAACGAAGAGAGTATGGCGAAATTATGCCCTGCTCTCATCCGCCTGAACGACCGCTCATCCGCCCTCATTCAACATTCAGCTCGGTTCATTCCCTTTTCCCAAGCGATACACCTACCTTTGCGCGCTTATTTTAGGAAGGAAAAGGGATGGATAAGAATACGTTGACGGGATTGGTTCTGATCAGTGCGATCATGATCGGCTACTTCGTGTGGATGCAGCCTTCGGAAGCAGAGCGCTTGCGACTGCAGGAACAGCAGGACAGTATTGCTGCTGCGGAGGCGGATAAAGAAAGGCTGGAGCGAGAGCGCAGTGCAAGATTTGAACAGGAAGAGGGAGCGGCTATTTCTGAAACAGAGGTGCCGATGGATTCGCTCTCACAGGCCAAAGCAGATTCTCTTCGCAAGGTGGAGGCTAGCGAGCGCTATGGCACCTTTGCTGCTGCTGCCAACGGGGAGGAGCAGTTTCATACACTGGAGAACGAAAACCTTAAAGTGACGCTCAGCAGCCTTGGAGCAGCGCCCATCCAGGCTCAGCTGGTGCAATACCAGACCTTCGATTCTCTTCCGCTCTACCTTTTTGATAAAGAGACTTCTGCGTTTGACGTCAGTTTCTGGATCAATCGCAGTCAGGAGCTGCACAGCAGTGACTTCTACTTTGAACCAGTTCGTGATGAGATGTCCTCGTCCGAAGCAGCTTATCGACTCTATGGAGCTTCCCGCAGTGAGTACATCGAGATCAGCTACTCCCTGAATGAAGGAGACTACATGCTTCAAACCGAGATTTCGGTGCAGAACATGGATCGTGTTTTAGACGCCAGCGAAGAACTCTTTCAACTTTCCTGGGAGGCTCAGGGAATTGTGAAGGAGCGCAGCCGCGAAAAGGAAATGGAGTCCACCACGGCTTACTACAAGTACTTTGACGAAAGCTCTGATAATCTTTCCCTTACGGACTACGAGTCTGAAAAGATGGAAGCCTCCGTTCAGTGGGTATCCTTTAAGCAGCAATTCTTTTCTACTGCTATCATCTCTGAAAAGGGCTTTGACCGCACGGGGGCTGAGGTAGAGATTTTGGAAGTAGAAGATGAAAAGTACACGAAGGGCTTTGCTACCAATTTGGGCATTGACTTCGGACGCACCGATAATCCAAGCTTTCCCTTCTCATTCTACTTAGGACCGAATCACTTCCAGACGCTGAACGATTATGACATTGGCCTGGAAGAGCAAATCGATCTCGGCTGGTACATTTTCGCCTGGGTGAACCGTTGGCTGGTGATTCCATTGTTCAACTTCCTGGACCAAAATACGGGACTGAGCTACGGTATTATCATTCTGATCCTCACGCTGGTGATCAAGATGATCCTCTTCCCGTTGACATGGAGAAACTACGTGTCGAGTGCGCGCATGAAGGTGTTGCGTCCAGAGATTGAGGAGATCAACAAGAAGTTTGAAGACAAGGACGCGATGCAAAAGCAGCAGGCGACCATGGCGCTGTATCGCAAGGCTGGGGTGAATCCGATGGCAGGCTGTATTCCGATGCTCTTGCAGTTCCCGATTCTGTTGGCCTTATTCCGCTTCTTCCCATCGAGTATCGAGTTGCGACAAGAGAGCTTTTTGTGGGCCGTGGATTTGAGTACCTACGACTCGATATTTACGCTTCCTTTTGAAATCCCTTTCTACGGAGATCACGTGAGCCTCTTCACCATTTTGATGGCCATCTCCACCTTCCTCTACTCAAAGTATAACATGGACATGTCTGCCGGAGCTGGTGGACCGCAGATGGCTCAAATGAAGATCATGATCTACTTCATGCCCATCATGTTGTTGTTCTTCTTCAACGGTTATTCCAGTGGTTTGAGTTACTACTACTTCACCGCCAACATCATTTCCGTGGCTCAACAGTTTGTGATCAAGCGCTACTTCATCGATGAGGAAGCGATTCACAAGAAAATCCAGGAGAACAAGAAGAAGCCTGTGAAGAAGTCTGGTTTCCAGCAGCGACTGGAGAAAATGGCGAAGGAGCGCGGCTATCAGCAGCCTCAACAGCCAAAACGCAAGAAGAAATAATGAAGAGTTGGATGCACATCGTAGCCCTCACATTGCTGGTTGTTCTGGCATTAGGGGCTTGTAAAAACGGACAAAAATCGCAGGAAGATCCGATTGTTAGAGAGCAGATTCACAATGAGTCCATCGAAGATTCCCGCTCAGAAGTTCCCCAGGCCGTAAAACCAGATCCTGCGAGTGTGCCTGAAGATCCAGAGCAGGTGAAAGCCTTGCAACCCGAATATCCTGATAGTTTGATTCTTCGCCTTCAGCGCACGCCTTGTTTTGGGCAGTGTCCGGTTTACACCTTGAACGTTTACAGTTCCGGCTTGGCAGTCCTGGAAGGCAAACGTTTCTTCGATCACATCGGAACCTTCAAGGGACAGTTTACACCGGCCGACTTTTCGCAGATCATGGATGCTGCATCCGATGCTGGGTTCTTCCAAATGAACCATGTGTACGATGCTCCTGTCACCGACCTTCCGTCTACTACGCTTATCATTCGCACGGAGTCGGCAGAGCATTGGACCTACAATCGCATGAATAGCCCTGACGAGCTGAGAGCGCTGGAGACCACCGTGGAAGAAATGATAAAGGGCAAGGCCTGGGAAGAACAGAAGCCCAAGCGACAGGATCGGGATTAAGCTTTAACGATCTCCTTTGGTTTAGCCTCGCCTTCTACCACGCGCGTGGCGGCCACCGTGCCCAGCAGAGCCACAAAACCGGAAGACATAGGCCCGAAGAAGGGAACGAGCATCCATAGGGCAAAGGGAGCTCCCAGTCCCAGGGTTTTGAATTTGTGTTGCCATACGTAGCGCTGACTTTCGCGAACATCCAGCTGCTTCCGCTCCATAGAGTAGTCCATCAAACTGTAGCCATAGAAGTAGGCGTTGATCGCAAAGAGGAGAAAGGGAGCGGCAAGTCCAACAACCGGGATGAAGCCGATCACGAAGCAACCCAGTGATAGCAATAGCTGGATTGCACCGTTGCGCACTGCCAATCCTATTGCACGCAAGAGGTCGCGAAAAAATTGAGGCAGGGAAAATCCGGGAATCGGATGTCCAAGCTTTTCCGCCACTTTTTCGCTAAGCAGCGTGAGTACGGGCGACATCAAAATCAGTACAACCGACCCACCAACAAAGGCAAAGGCAAAATAGAGCAGTATTCTGAACAGAACCCAGAGCAACCAATAGATGACATCCACTACAAAGTCCCATCCCTCCGGAAGCCAGTTGTCAGGATTCATCCAGCCGATCAGGGCTTCAAAGAGGGTTTCTGTGAGCGTCTTGGTCAGCTCAGAACCGCCCCAAATCACCAGGGCTGTGATCACAAGCGGAAACCACAGGAAGTAGAGCAGTCCATGCTTGCGCAGAAATGAAAACGATTGGCCGTATGCGCGAATGCTCTGAAACATCCTAAAGGGTTTCGAACATTGGGGCGATGTCAATTTGATGCCTGTGCAGTGCGATCATGTTCCGCTGCTCCATCTTTTTCAGCAGCCTCGAAATCACTTCCCGCGAAGTGCTGAGGTCATCTGCGATTTCCTGGTGCGTGGTGCGAATGGTGGTCGTTTGCAGCGTTTGTACCTGCTTCTTGAGGTAAAACTCCAGGCGCTCATCCATCGCTTTGAACGCAATCGCATCGATGACTTGCAGCAGTTCTCCAAACCTTGAACGATAGGTCTCCACCACGAAGTAGTACCACGATTTATACTTTAACATCAGCTCGTCCATCTTATCGATGGGTATCATGATCGCGGCAGAGCTTTGCATCGCCTTGGCCATCACTTCGGAGGTTTTCTGTTGACTCGCACACACCATGGACAGCGCGCAGGCATTCCCCGGTTCCAGGAAGTAGACAAAAAACTCATTGCCCTCATCTCCTTCACGGTAGAGCTTCACCAACCCATCCACAATGAGCATGGTAGAGCGGAAATACTGCCCGGTGCGCATCAGCTCTTCTCCTTCTTCAAAGGTTCGGAGTGTGCCAATGGTTTCCAATTCCTTTACCAGCTCGGGTTCGAAGGATGGAAACCGTTGTTCGATCATCGATTGAATGGATGCCATGGAGGTGAGTCTTGACGTTTATGAAAGATCGGTATTCTATTCCGCACAATAGCTGCGGACTTTACTGCCGGGAAAATATGGCCTTGAACGGTCGCACCACCTGACCCCAAAAACCATCCGGCATCTTTTCATCGTCCTCGTAACCCAGGGTGATGTCTCGTCCGGTTTTGGGGATGTATGCAGTCCGAAAAATGTAATCCCAAATGCTTAACGAAATACCAAAGTTGACACCATAGGCATGCTCTGCAGGCATGTCCTTGGCGTGGTGCCAGATGTGCATTTTGGGATTGTTGAGAATGTAGCGCAGTGGACCGTAGTCCAGGTTCAGGTTCGCGTGGTTCAGGTGCCCGATGGTCAGTGCCAGCAGGTGCACAAAAAAGAAGTCCTGAATGCTGTAGCCAATCATAGCCAGCGGCAAATACTGGATCGTTCGGTACACAATCGTCTCTGCCCAGTGGTAGCGCAGATGAGCCGCAAAGCCCATCTCTTTCACACTGTGGTGCACCTTATGAAACTCCCACAGCCAGGGCACGGCATGCAGCAGGCGGTGGACGTTCCACTGAATGAAATCCGCCAGTAAAAAGAGGAGTAGAAACTGCGACCAGGGAGGCCAGGAGCCAATTTCCAGCGCCACAAGGTTTTCAATGCCAAAGAGCGCCAGAAAGTCGTTGAAGGCTTCTACCGCTACGTTGGAAATGGCGTTGTAGCCCACCAGCGAGAACAAAAAGAAATTGAAGAACATGTAGAAGGCATCAAGCCAGAAGTCCCTGCGAAAGGCTCGTTGGCCTTTGCGCCAGGGAAAAGCCAATTCCAGTCCCCAGACCAGCATTGAGAGGCCGATCAGCCACCAGAAATAACTGTTCCACTGAGGCTGCGAAACCTCCGTCCAGAGGTAGTTGCCATAGCCCACAAAGGACTCTTCAATGATTTGTAAATACTTGTTCATGTGCGTTACAGCACTCTTTATGCATCAATGAAACGTTCTTCGTGGGACTCAGTTCACGCGATCATTTTGCTGCGCTCCATGCCGAGTAACCGCCATTCAGGTTGTACACCCGGTGAAAGCCCATGTCTTTCATCATGTTCTGCGCGCGTCTGCTTCTTCCTCCGGCCTTGCAATACACGAGGTAAGTTCCCTCCCGATCGAGCTTTTCTATGCGTTGCGCGAATTCGCTGTCTGAGATATCCATTTGACGGGCGTTTTCGATCATTCCTCCTTCGCATTCCTCATCTGTTCTTACATCAATGATCTGAATGTCAGGCTGCCTTGAGAGCATGGCCTTAGCTTCTTCTACGCTTACGTCTCTGATTTCTCCTCCCTCCTGGGCGTTGGAGCAATTCACAAACAGAGCGATGGTTACCAGCATTAAAAGAGATCGTATCATGATAATTTGGATTTGAGATTGAGGGCTAAAGATACCAAGAGCAGCGCCCACGGAGTACCGTGAAAAACGACATCTAACCAATCCATGGTTCCCATGCCCACAGCGCCTCCACCGATCCATTTGATCTTACCCCAAATGTGTGGCTCGGGAACGAACGGAGCCAGACCAAGGCTTAGGCTCGCGAGCAGCCAGAGTTTCCAGTTTTCAGCGATGTGTTTCATTCAATGGTGTCGAGCACTTGTTTGAGTTGATCAGCGCCTACTACTCCGGACTGACGCCAATGCGACTTGCCGTTCTTGAAAACCATGAGCGTGGGCACACCACGAACCTGGTAGGCGGAGGCGACCATGGGGTTTTTGTCCACATCTATTTTGATGATGCGCACATCTTCACCTACCATGCTGCGCAGCTCCTGCAAGATCGGTTGCATCATTTTACATGGTCCACACCAGTCTGCGTAGAAGTCAACCAGCACCTTTTGATCCGAGGCGATGAGGTCGTTGAAGCTTTGTTTCATTTGAATTGTTTGTATGATGCTTGTGGAAGAATGAAGTCAATACTCCTGTCGACTTCCTAGCGCACCACCTTTCCCCTCCAGGCCATGATACCGCCTTTAAGGTTCGAAACGTTTTCAAAGCCTTGCTTCGAAAGGCGACTGCAAGCGCTGGCGCTACGCATGCCACTTCGGCAATAAACGAGATAGCTTTTTGAGCTATCAAGCTTCTGAACATGTGCGTCAAAATCGGGGCTTTGCACATCGATGTTCTTTGCACCCTGAATATGGCCTGAAGCAAATTCCCCCCGACTTCTCACATCGAGGATTACCGAGTTTCCTCGCTTCATTTCGGCTTCAAAATCTGCGGATGAAAGGTCTGTGAAAGACTTGCTTTTATTGAATAGTCCAAGCATTGTTTTTGGTGTTTAATGAATTTCAAGGCAAAGCAACCAAGACGAAGGCGGCCTCGCAGTGACAATTGTTACAGAGCAGAGCTTTTGTTCCTCTGTCGCGCTTCGACACGCTTCGCGGCTCAGCATGACAGAGGAACCTTAAGTATTCTGGTTTAGAGCATGGTTGTTTGCTCTTGAAGAGCAGATATCGGTAGGCTTTCCTGTTCCTTCATGGCCTTGAATCCGCCCAGAACGTTGGTAACGTTTCCGATTCCATTGCGCTTCAGAATGGAAGCAGCTGCTACGGAGCGGTATCCACCTGCACAGTGCACCATATAGCCTTTGTTCTTATCCAGTTCCCCTACATGCTGATGAATGAAGTCGAGGGGAAAGTTGGTTACGCCTTCCACATGCTGTGCGTCAAACTCACTGCGTTTTCTTACATCCAGGGTTTCGATGCTTGGATAGAGCTTGAATTGCTCGGCATAGTCTTCCGGAGCTATGTTGCGAATGGTGTCGATAGCTTTTCCTGCATTGCTCCACGCGGAGAAACCGCCTTTCAGGTATCCCACAGGGTTGTCATACCCTACACGCGCCAGTCGCTTAATCACCTCTTCTTCACGGCCTTCTGCACAATAGATGAGAATGCGAGTGTCCAAATCTTCAATCAGTGCGCCTACCCACGGTGCAAAGCTGCCATCAATGCCAATGAACATGGCGCCCGGGATGAAGCCTTGTGTAAACTCTGACTGGTGACGGGTGTCTAGAACCAGTGAATTCGGCTTGCTCATTTCTTCCTCAAATTCCTCTACTGAGAGCGCTGTCATTCCTCGTTCCAGAATGGCATCCAGGCTGGTGTAGCCCATCTTGTTCATCACCGCGTTTTTGGGGAAGTACTGTGGTGGTGCCACCAAGCCCGTGAGCACCGATTCGATGAACTCCTCGCGCGTCATATCTGCATTAAGAGCGTAGTTGGTTTTCTTCTGATTTCCCAGTGTATCGAAGGTTTCGCTGCTCATGTTTTTACCGCATGCGCTGCCTTGTCCGTGCCCCGGATATACAATCACTTCATCTGCCAGCGGCATGATCTTGTTGCGAAGTGAGTCAAAAAGGTAACTGGCGAGGTCTTCCTGGCTCAGGTCGGTTTTCACCGCAAGGTCAGGGCGGCCTACATCTCCAATGAACAGCGTATCACCGGTGTAAACACTGTGGCCTTTGCCATTCTCGTCTTTGAGCAAGTAGCACGAAGACTCCATTGTATGTCCTGGAGTATGCAATACTTCAATGGAAGCGTTTCCTACGGGGAGAGATTCGTGATCCTTAGCTACGTGAGCTTCGAAATCGGGCTTAGCCGTTGGCCCGTACACAATGGTAGCTCCTGTTTTATTGGCCAGGTCCAGGTGACCCGAAACAAAGTCTGCATGGAAATGCGTCTCCAGTATGTACTTAATCTGCGCTCCGCGCTCCTTTGCCAGTTCCAGGTAAGGCTCCGTTTCACGAAGAGGGTCAATGATCACAGCCTCACCATTGGACTCAATGTAATAAGCCGCTTCTGCGAGGCATCCGGTATATAGTTGTTGAATGTACATGAGTGTTATTGTTAATTCAGGTACAAAGGACGTCCCCGGGCTTTGCTTCTACAGTGACTTGTGTTACAGAAGGAGGTGACGTGGGTCAGATTGTGGCATTGCTTCTTGGAATTTTACGTGTTAGTAAAAACACAACTGCAACTTCACTTTTGTTTCAACTCTTTTCTCCTGCTCATTTTGCCATTGAGAAATATAAAATATAAAACTCTTTATTTTACTTTAACAATCTTAAGTAAAACAAGAGTCTAGTTAGTTATACTTTCAAACGAATTTCAACATGGCCATTGAACTAGAAACATACAAAGCCGGACACCTCGAAAAAGGAATGGGATATAGATATTTTATCCCGGAAGAAATCAATGATGAATGGCTTTGGAAGAACCCGAGCATCAACAAGTTACTCGAAAGGGCTGCTGTAAAACTCGGAGAGCTGAATTCGTTTGCAAAGCTTGTTCCCAATGTTGATTTGTTCATTCAATTACATGTTACCAAGGAAGCGGTGGTTTCAAGTCGTATTGAAGGGACGCAAACCAACATAGGAGAGGCTATGCTTCCAGAGGAAGAGATTAGTCCAGAAAGAAAAAATGATTGGAGAGAAGTCCGAAACTATAGCAACGCAATGAGCGAGGCT
The DNA here is from genome assembly GCA_002428995.1 of Flavobacteriales bacterium UBA6057. Classification (GTDB taxonomy): domain Bacteria; phylum Bacteroidota; class Bacteroidia; order Flavobacteriales_G; family Salibacteraceae; genus UBA6057. The sequence goes on from DIYJ01000011.1 coordinate 12,678, forward strand.
ATCAGGCAACTTGAAACATTGCCAATTTCTTCAAGGCTGCTAAGAGAGGCTCATAAAACCCTGCTAGATAGTGTAAGAGGAGAACAAAAAATGCCTGGTCAGTTTCGCACAAGTCAAAACTGGATTGGTGGCAGCAGTCTTGATGACGCAATTTTTATCCCCCCACATCATAAGGATGTACATCGCCTCATGGGTGATTTAGAGAACTTTCTACATAATGACTCGATTGATGTGCCGGAGCTTGTTAGAATTGCTATTGCCCACTATCAATTTGAGACCATTCACCCATTTCTCGATGGAAATGGAAGGATAGGACGATTGCTCATAACCTTATACTTAGTAAGTGAAGGAATTCTTGAGAAGCCACTTTTGTATCTGTCGACATTCTTTGAAAAAGACAAGACTTTATACTATGATAATCTCACTAGGGTGAGAGAAAAGAATGATATGGCTCAATGGCTTAAGTACTTTCTGGTAGGGGTTGCTCAAACCGCAGAACAATCAGCAACAACACTTGGCGAGATTCTGACACTTAAAGATGATATTGAAACCGATATCCACAAAAGCTTTGGAAAGCGCAGCCACTCAGGTTTAGCCCTGATCAATTCCTTGTTCAGAACCCCGATAGTGAATGTTCATCAAGCAATGGATATTTGTTCACTCAGCTACAAAGCAGCTAACGATCTCATCTCAATCATGCAGGAAAATCGGTATTTAAGAGAGATTACGGGTCAGAGTAGAAACAGGCTCTTTGTTTTTGATCCTTACATGAAGATTTTTGAGGAGCAGAGCTAATTGTTGAGGCACACGCCTCTTGAAAGAGCTTTTGTGATTCGAACTCTATAGCTCTATTCCATCAGGTGTTTGTTTGAAACCGTCAGTTAATCGTAGTAGTAGTAGTAGTAGTAGTAGTAGAGTTTTTACAAAAGCTCTTTCATCAAAACCAAAGCCCCCATCACAAGTACAAACCACCCAAAGCCCTTCTGAAGTTTGGAACCATCAATTTTGGTGGAGAGGAAACTTCCGAGGAAGATTCCAGCCATGGCCAGGCCAGAGAAGAGGAGGAGAAAGGTCCAATCGATGGAATAGTTGGACACGTCTCCCAGGAAGCCAATCAGCGACTTTACCGATATGATGGTCAGTGAGGTGCCAATGGCAACCTTCATGCGCAAGCCTCCGAAAATGACAAGGGCAGGAATGATCAGAAATCCACCACCTGCACCTACCAATCCAGTAAGCACGCCTACTACCAAGCCTTCGAGCAGCACCACAAGAATCAGTTTGCCATTGATCTCTTTTGGACTTTCCTGGTCATCCTCCTTTTTGGCGGGCTTTTTTCGAATCATTCCGAATGCCGCTACCAACATCAGAATGGCAAAGAGCAGCATGAGGAACATGTTTTTCGTGAGCTCGAAAGAGCCGAGGTTCAAAAGCGTTTCGGGAATAGCCGGCACGAGGGTTTTTCGTGTGAAGTACACTGCTGCGATGCTGGGAATCCCAAAGATCAGTGCAGTTCTGAAATCCACTTGCTTTTTGCTGGCGTAGCGAACACTTCCTACCAAACTGGCCGCTCCTACAATGAAGAGTGAATAAGCTGTACCCAATACCGGACTGATGCCCAACAGATAAACCAAAACTGGTACAGTGAGGATCGAACCTCCGCCACCGATCAAACCGAGCGAAACGCCAATGAGAATGGCCAATACATATCCAATAATCTCAATCATGGTGGGCAAAGGTGGTGTTTGTGAAGGAAGGCGCTTGTGACAAATGTTCCACAGCTTGAAAGGTTAATCGCTTTGGTGGTCGTAAGCGCTCGAAACCGATGACAGGCGATTCACACCGGCAACCCTATTGGGTAGCCCCTGATTCCTGCTTTCCGGCTACATTTGTCACCTTTTAAAACGCAGCTATGCCGCAAAAAGCGCTTGTTTCCATTTCTCCCGTTGACGGTCGCTATGCCCGCCACACCGAGCCTTTGATTGCCTACTATTCTGAACAGGCACTTTTTAAGTACCGTGTGCGAATCGAGGTTGAATACCTCATAGAACTTGCTTCACTGGGCCTGCAAGGCACAAAACCACTGACAGAAGAGGAGTGCACACGCCTTCGCGGGGTGTATGAAAACTTCACGGTGATTGACGCGGAACACATCAAAGACATTGAGCGAACCACCAATCACGATGTGAAAGCGGTGGAATACTTCGTGAAGGAACAACTGAAGAAACTGAAGCGCGATGATTTGCTTGAATTCGTGCATTTCGGGTTGACATCTCAAGACATTAACAACACCGCCATTCCGCTTTCCATCATGGAAGCTCAAGCCAATGTGCTGTTGCCTCGCCTTTTAAAGGTGATGGAGGTTCTCCGTCAATTGTCTGCGGAATGGAAAGATGTTCCCATGCTGGCGCGGACGCATGGTCAGCCAGCGTCTCCTACACGATTGGGCAAGGAAATCTACGTATTCGTAGAACGCCTGGATCAGCAGCTTGTACAGATGGAGCGCATCCCCTTTGCAGCCAAGTTTGGCGGAGCCACCGGCAATTTCAACGCACATCATGTGGCTTATCCTGATGTGGACTGGCGAGCCTTTGCTAACAAGTTTGTGAACGAAACCCTGGGTCTCTATCGTTCGCAGACCACCACGCAGATCGAGCATTACGATCATCTCGCGGCCTTGCTCGATGGCTGGAAGCGCATCGATTCCATCCTGATTGACTTGTGCCGGGACATTTGGACTTATGTTTCCATGGACTACTTCAAGCAGAAGCTGAAAGAGGGCGAAGTAGGCTCCTCTGCCATGCCGCACAAGGTGAATCCCATTGATTTCGAAAACGCAGAAGGAAACCTCGGGATTGCGAGCGCCATCTGCGAGCACCTGGCTAGTAAGTTGCCAGTCTCCAGGCTACAGCGGGATCTCACCGATTCTACCGTGCTCCGAAACATCGGTGTGCCTTTCTCACATATCCTGATCGCGCTGACCAGCATCGAAAAAGGATTGGGTAAGTTGATTCTTCGCGAAGAGATCATTGCCGGTGACCTGAGCTGCCATTGGGAAGTAGTGGCAGAAGCGCTGCAAACCATTCTCCGCAGAGAAGGTTATCCAAAACCCTATGAAACACTCAAGGCCTTGACGCGGGGCAACGACAAAGTGACCCAGCAGAGTATTGCCGATTTCATAGATACTTTAGAGGTGAGTGAGAACGTTAAGGCGGAAATGAAAACCATTACACCGGAGAATTACACCGGTATTTCCGAATTGCGCAACGATTGAAGAAACTCCTTCAGATACTTTCCTACGTCACACCCTACCGTGGGCGACTGGCGCTAAACTTTCTCTTTAACTTACTGACTGCGGCCTCCTCGCTGATTTCCTTTTCAGCGATTGTTCCCTTTCTCAAAATTCTCTTTGACAGTACTTCGAAGAAAGAAGCTACGGTCATTGACGATGACAGCGGCTGGTTGGATCGACTGAACGTCATCTTCGAGCAATACATCCGTGAGGAAGGGGCTCAGCAGGCATTGCTTGTGTTTTGTGGTACCATGGTGGTGTTGTTCCTTCTGAGGAACCTGTTTCGCTACCTGGCGCTGCATCAAATGGCTTACCTGCGCAATGCTGCCGTCCGAGACATTCGAAACAAGATCTATCAAAAGCTTCTGCGCCTGCCGATGGGATACTACACCGAGGAGCGCAAGGGCCACATCCTGTCTCGTATGACCAACGAAGTGTCGGAAATCGAATGGTCTGTAATGGGATCGATCGAGGCGCTGTTTCGCGAGCCACCCATGATCATTCTCTATTTCTCGAGCCTCGTGGCCATTAGCTGGCAGCTCACCCTCTTTGTGCTGGTGTTGCTTCCGTTGACAGGACTGATCGTTGGGCGCATTGGTAAGTCGCTGAAGAAAACAGCCAAGGAAAGCCAGAAAGAATTGGGAGAAGTGGTATCCGCAGTGGAAGAAACCGTGGGTGGCATCCGCATTGTGAAAGGCTTCACTGTAGAAGATCGCTTCTGGAATCGCTTCCAGGTATTGAATAACGGCTACTTCCGTTTGATGGTACGCTTGTTTCGCAAACAGTATCTGGCCAGTCCGCTCGGTGAGTTGATTTCCGTTTCTACCATTGCTATGATCTTGTGGTTTGGCGGAAATCTGGTGTTGGAAGGGCGCCTCTTGAACGGTGAATTCTTCATCCTCTACATTGTCATCTTTTCACAGCTGTTGTCTCCTGCTCGAGGGCTTTCTGAAGCGCTGGTGCGCGCTCAACGTGGTATTGCGGCCAGCGAGCGAATCGATGAGATTCTCCTGGCTGATGAGCGAGTACTGGAAATAGAGCAGCCTAAGCCGGTGAAAGGCTTCCAGAACAGCCTGGAGTTCAAAAACGTCACCTTCAGCTACCTTGATGAACCAGTGTTGAAGAACATTCAGCTTACCATTCAGAAAGGCGAGTCCATCGCATTGGTCGGGCCTTCCGGTGGAGGGAAGTCCACGTTGGTAGATCTTCTTCCGAGGTTCTATGACATCCAGGAAGGCCAGCTGCTTATGGATGGAGTGCCGCTGGGTGAATATGAAGTGTTCCCGCTTCGTTCCCTGTTTGGCATCGTGTCCCAAAAAAGTATTCTGTTTAACGACACCATCCGCGGCAACCTGCAGATTGGGAATGAGAATGCCACGGAAGCTGAAATGATCGAAGCCTTGAAGGTGGCGAACGCGTACGATTTTGTGATGGCCCTGCCAGATGGTCTGGACACAAACATCGGTGAGGGAGGAAACAAGCTCAGCGGTGGTCAGCAGCAACGTATGAGTATTGCCCGAGCAGTGCTGAAAGATCCTCCCATCCTGATCTTCGATGAAGCCACTTCTGCCTTAGATACCGAATCAGAACGCTTGGTGCAGGACGCACTGAACAAGCTCATGGTAGGAAGAACATCCTTCGTGATCGCTCACCGATTGAGCACCGTGCAGCACGTCAAGCGGATCATTGTGCTCGAAAAGGGTGAAGTGGTACAGGAAGGAACACACGATGAGCTCATCGCTCAGGAAGGACTCTACAAGAGATTGGTAGAGCTTCAGGAACTCGGGAGCTGATCGTTTGCCAACAAGCTTCAGTGAGCTTCAGAGCTGTGGGTTTTTAAGATTACCTGTCCTGGGCCGCCAGCTAGTAGCGTTCGGTTCGCCCATCATCTGATGATCTAATCATTTAATGATCTGATTACTTCAATCCCGTTTCTTTGCAATCAGCATCTCAATTCAAGATCAGCCAATTGAAGATTTCAGGATTTTCCATGTGCAGAAATGCAGAGTCGCTTTACTATCCCGTGAAGCAGAGCATTCTTAGTGCGTTGCCGCTGGTAGATGAGTTTGTGGTCGCTGTAGGGAAGGGGCGAGCAGAAGATCAAACGCTGGAGCTTCTCTCTTCTATTGATTCACCTAAGCTGAAGATCATTGAAACAGCGTGGGACTTGGATGCTTTTCCGAATGGTACCGTGCATGCCCAACAAACTGATCTGGCGAAAAGCCACTGCTCAGGCGACTGGCTGATTTATCTGCAGGCTGATGAGGTGTTGCACGAAAAGGAATGGAAGACCATTCGGGAAGGCTGTGAGCGTCACCATTCCAATGAGCGTATCGAAGGTCTCCTGATGAATTACTACCATTTCTGGGGTGACTATAAGCACTTTGTCAATGCCCATGGCTGGTATCAGCGGGAGATCAGAATCATTCGGAACAAATCGGAGATTCACTCATGGCAGAGTGCACAATCCTTTCGGGTGATTGAGGATTTTGACGGGCACTCCTATCGAATGAAGGAAGGAACCAGGAAGCTTCGTGTTGCTGCGTTAGACGCGCACGTGTATCATTATGGATGGGTACGTCCTCCGGGACTGATGGCCCGAAAAGTCCAGGAATTAGACAGCATTCATTCTCACCAGCAGAACAGTTACCCCAAGAAGTTCAACTACGGGGATCTGGACAAGTTGGAGCGATTCAAAGGCAGGCATCCGGAAGTGATGCAACAGTGGATCGAACGTTTCGACTGGGAGGAAGAACTCTTCAAGACTCAGGATGATGATATGCAACTTGTGCATAAACACGAACGCCTCAGCAGTCGGGTGCTCACCATGATTGAACGAAATCTGTTTGGTGGAAGGCAGATTGCCACGTTCACCAACTACGAACTGGTAGAATAGGTTTCTCCCCGTCTAGTTGATCGGGCAGTTCTTACAGGCTTTTTTGCCTTTTTTCTTGTACTTCTTGCAGCACTTCTTTTTGCATTCAAGCGGCACTACATCCAAGTCAAGCGATAGAAAAATACAAGGTGGCTGTTCGGTTGATATTCGGTGGGTCGAAACGTTGGACATCCTTGTTTAGAATAATTCTAAACAAAGGTATTCGTCAGACTCGAATCTCAAACAACGAACGTGAAATTTTTACGCCCTACTCGAATTCCGCAGGAATGGTGTCAGGTACGGTGGTGAAGCCCACAGTAACCGCGGCCGGCACGAAGTATCCAAAGGCGTTTCCACCATCCGTAACGTTCTTCACATTGCCCACAATCGGAGCCGGAGGCGTGTCAAAAGGACCTCCAACAAAGGCTGTCTGCTGACGGATGTTGCTCAGGAAGTCGTGATGCTTCTGACTCACACGACTTTGGAAGACTGCGATCTCAGCACCCAAATCAATCGGATCACCGTAAACATCGGAGCCAGGAACACAGGCACCATCGATTCCATCGTCAGGCGTAATGCTGATGTCTCCCGGGTCGCTCTGGTATTCATTGTTGATGTAGAAACTCCAGGTGTAGTGATCACCCAGGCCTGGCACTTCATAAGTGCTGATGTTCAGGTAATAAGCTGCTGAATCTCCGAAGAGTGGATCAGGGTTGTAAACGGCAGCGGTCTCCAGGATTGGAGGTGTAGACAAGTAAGGTTCAGGAGTCGTTTCGTAAAGCTTGGTCGTTCCCCCAATTTCTGCTTCTACTTCCAGGTGATACATTGCATCCACCACCGGATCATAAGTGATGAGGTAGATTCCTGCTTCTTCGGTTGATTCAGCAAGTGTTTCCACCAAGCTTCCATCTTCATAAAGACGAACGGTCGCGTTGCTCACTCGAGGTGTGGCTGCATTGCTGAAATAGGCGGCCGTCAAGCTCAACTTCACCCTGTTGTAGGGAAAGTAGTCTGTGAGTTCAGCAATCGAATCGATATCAAAGAGTTCCGCGAATGCAGCATAAAAGAGCAGAGAGTCTCTTGGAATGATGTCATCCTCGGAACAGCGCAAGTCAGAATCCGGAATCCAAAAGTCCAATCCGGCCAGATAGCCTTCAATGACCAATTCCGGTTCAGGGTCGTCCAGGTCCAGTTCGATTATCTCCTGGCAGCCAGCAAACAATACTGGAATCGCAAAAAGGAAAAATAGCTTTCTCATGACTTCCTAGAATTTGAAGTTGAGTGTGACGTATGGGATAATGGTCGCGTAAATCGACAATCTGTAAGCGTTGGTAATGGTAGGGTCATCCTCATCCTGCTGGAAGAAGATGGAGTAGGGGTTCTTTCGCGCATAGGCATTGTAAGCACCAAAGGCCCAGCTGATTTCACCCGATTCCTTCTCCAGGCTCTCCGGTGTTTCCCTCCAGATGTATTTGAATGGGAAGAAAGGAGTGTAGTAGAGCCACTTGCGCTTGATCTTCTTCGTGTAAGTAGCTGAAAGGTCAAGTCGGTGGTAGGCTGGAGTTCTTCCACTGTTTCGTGTGCTATACACCGGAGTTACCACTTCGCCAAACTCGAAACGGGCATCTGGCGGAGTGAACGGACGGCCCGTCATGTAAGCGAAGTTGGACGATACGTTCCACTTCTCGTTAATGTCGTAGCTCGCCACAATGCTGATGTCGTGGGTCTTGTCCCAGTTGGCCGGATAGTACTCTCCGCTGTTGATCAGATCTACCTGACGCTCCACACGAGAGAGCGTGTAGCTGACCCACCCGGTGAACTTGCCTCGTTGACGCTTGATCTGGAACTCAGCTCCGTAGGCCCGTCCCTGACCAATGAGCAGTTCAGTTTCCAAAGTCTCGTTCAGAAGCAGTTCTGCATTGTCCTTGAAATCTACAATGTTGTTCATCCACTTGTAGTAGATCTCCACAGAAGACTCGTATTCGTTGTCCGCGAAGTTTCGGAAGTATCCTGCTGCCACCTGATCCGCAATGGCTGCGGGGATGTATTCCCCTGATGGCATGTAAATGTCTACAGGAGTCGCAGCGGTAGTGTTCGAGATCAGGTGAATGTACTGGCGCATGCGATTGTAGCTTGCCTTCACCGATGAAACCTCGTTGATCTTGTAGTTGACCGAGAATCGTGGTTCAGGACCGTGATAGGCCTTCACAATATCTCCAGCGCCAAAGGTGGTGGAGTCGATCGGGTTCACATCCAGGTCAGGATCCTCAGAGTTTACGGGCTCATCGTTGGCATATTCATACACGGTTCCTTCTCCGATCTGCGCAAAAGCACTGTAGCGCAAACCATAGGAGAGCGTAATCCTTGGACCAACCTTCTGCTCGTTGCTCAGGTAAACCGCAGTTTCCACCGCTGGAATGGTCGGAACGGCTAAGTTGAAATCAAACTCGTTTCCTTCCAGGCTTCTTACGCGGCCCGGTGAAAACTTGTAATAGGTCGTTTGCCAGCCAAACTCAACTGTGTTGTTAGGATTGGGGAAGTAAGAAAAGTCAGCTTTGAAAGCGTAGTTCTCAATACGAGCTTCCCAGTCAAAGGCAAAAGTTCCTTCGGGAACGCCCAGCTTGTAGCGGTAATCGCTGTAGAGACCGGTGAAGTTCGAGAAGAGTTTTTCAGAGAACAGGTGATTCCAGCGTGTGGTCAGGGTTTGATTTCCCCATTGTGTGGCAAACTCACCAGCCAGGTCAAAAATGTCGCGTCCGGTGTAAGCAGAGATAAACACGCGGTTGTTGTCGTTAATGGTCCAGTTGATCTTTCCGTTCAGGTCGTAGAAATAGAGCTTACTGTCCTGGATCGTTTCGTTGTTGGCCAGTGGGAAGAACAAGTCGAAGTAGCTGCGCCTTCCTGAAACCATGAATGACACTTTGTCTTTCACAATCGGAGCCTCAACGGTCAATCGGCTAAACAGAAGTCCGATACCACCACTTACTCCCAATCGCTTGGCGTTACCTTCCTTCTGGCGAATGTCCAATACGGAAGAAAGTCGCCCTCCGTATTTGGCAGGGATTCCGCCCTTGTAAAGCTTTACATCCTTGATGGCATCTGCGTTGAACACAGAGAAGAAACCAAACAAGTGGCTTGAGCTGAAGATTGGACTCTCGTCCAACAGGATCAGGTTCTGGTCAATGTTTCCACCTCGTACGTTAAAGCCCGTGGCTCCTTCACCAACTGAGGATACACCGGGCAGCAGTTGGATGGTTCGAATGATGTCTGCTTCTCCGAGTAGCTGAGGAATCTTCTTCACCACCTGGATGTCGAGCTTCTCCACACTCATTTCTACACTCGAGATGTTTTCATCCCTGCGCTCAGCAGTCACTTCAAATTCCTGTAGGGTTGTTTCCGAGAAACCGATCTCCACACTGCGAGTCATGTCTTCTGTAAGATCGATGGTCTCGCTCACCGTCTCGAAACCAATGAAGCTCCATTCAATGGTGTAGGTGCCTGGCTCTAGTGACAGGGAGTAGAATCCGTATTCGTTGGTAGTGGTACCGAGCGTAAGTTCCTTCACTAGAACCGTAGCTGCGATCATTCCTTCCCCGGTTTCCAGGTCCTTGACGTAACCAGAGAGGGTAACTTTCTTCTGGGCAACGATTGAGAATGAGATCATCATACTCAACGCAAACAACAGTGCGCGCATGGTCAGTTGAAATTTGGCTGCAAATGTAGGGTTGCAGACGAGCCAGAGCATAGAAAGGTATAAGCGGTAACTAAGATTTTAGAGCGGTTTCAGATAGGGTTAAGCCAAAGGTGATCGTAAGCTTACCAGCAATCCATTTATGCTTCTGAAAAAAAAGACTAATTTATTATGCACGCATAATAAATTTTCTATGTTTGTTAGAATCGCTTATGAAACCAGAAGATACGGTTGATTTTCACATACGATGGGCTTGGTTAAAGATAGCCAAGATGTACAATTATGAGGCTGCTCCTCATGGACTTACGCAGTCTACAGGCTTTATTCTTTTAAACATTGACCCAAAGCAAGGAACACCCTCTACCAGCTTGGGTCCGTTGATGGGCATGGAGCCCACCAGCCTTTCGCGTACCTTGAAGAATATGCAGGATCGCGGCTGGATTGAACGGGAGGAGGACAAGTCGGATGGTCGTGTATCCAGGATCGTACTCACGGAAGAGGGCAAGCGCCTTCGCAACATTTCGCGCAAAACCGTGGTTTCGTTTAACGAGCGTGTGCTCGAAGAGCTTTCAGAAGAAAAGCTGCGGCATTTCAAAGAAGTCATTCAAATCATTGATCAACATACTGTTAGAAAAGCATCATGAGTAAACGAAGAATCAAAAAGGTAGCAGTGCTTGGCTCCGGAATCATGGGGTCGCGCATTGCCTGTCACTTTGCAAACATTGGTGTGGAGGTATTGCTGTTGGACATCGTTCCCAGAGAGCTGAACGAAAAGGAAGAGTCGAAAGGCTTGACCCTGGAGTCTCCAGCCGTCCGCAACCGCATTGTAAATGACAGCCTTCAAACAGCACTCAAAAGCAATCCATCTCCGATCTATTCCAAGTCATTTGCCAAGCGAATCGAAACCGGAAACTTTGATGATGATCTCCACAAGATCAGCGACTGCGACTGGGTGATGGAAGTGATCATCGAGCGATTGGATATCAAGCAGTCCCTCTTTGAGAAGGTGGAGAAGCACCGCAAACCAGGAACACTCATTACGTCCAACACTTCGGGAATCCCCATCAAGCTGATGAATGAAGGTCGGAGCGAAGATTTCAGAAAGCACTTCTGCGGGACGCATTTCTTCAACCCTCCTCGATACCTCAAGCTATTGGAGATTATTCCCGGTCCCGACACCGATCCTGTGGTGCTCGACTTCTTGATGGACTACGGAAAGCGGTTTCTCGGTAAAACCACGGTTTGGTGTAAGGATACTCCTGCTTTCATCGCCAACCGCATTGGTGTCTACAGCATCATGTGGCTTTTCCACTACGTGAAGGAAAACGGTTTTACGGTAGATGAAGTGGATCGACTGACGGGGCCGCTGGTAGGGCGACCAAAGTCTGCAACCTTCAGAACAACCGATGTTGTAGGCCTCGATACGTTGGTACATGTAGCGAATGGCCTCAAGAACAATGTCCCGGACGATGAAGCAAAGCACCTGTTCGAGGTTCCTGAATACATCTCTCACATGGTGGAGAACAAGATGCTCGGAGACAAGACCAAGGGGGGCTTCTTCAAAAAGATTAAGGGCGAGGATGGGAAGTCACAAATCCTGACGCTCAACCTCGATACCATGGAGTATGCTCCGCGTCAAAAGCCAAAGTTTCAGGCGCTGGATGCTGCGAAGGGTGTGGATGATCTCGGAAAGAGGATTCAAATGCTGTTTCAGGCAAAGGATCGGGCAGGTGATTTCTACCGTGCTCACTTCCTGAATTTATTCGCCTATGTATCGCACCGAATTCCTGAGATCAGCGATGAGGTCTACAGATTGGATGATGCACTGAAAGCAGGCTTTGGATACGAGATGGGGCCTTTCGAAACGTGGGATGCCATCGGAACAAAAGCTGTTGCGGCAGCCATGGAGGAACACAAGATCACGCCTTCGGCATGGATTGGTGAAATGATCGCGGCAGGGGCAGAGAGCTTCTATCGTATTCACGAAGGAAAGCGGCAGTTCTGGGATCAGCAGAGCAAGTCCTACCAGGATATTCCTGGACAGGAGGGAACCGTAAGTCTTATGATTGCCAAGCACAAAAACGTGCTTTGGAAAAACGCGGGCACTACCATCACAGATTTGGGCGATGGCATTCTGAACGTAGAATTCCACACCAAGATGAATACCATTGGAGGTGAAGTGCTTGCCGGATTGAACAAGGCCATTGACATGGCCGAGGCCGACTACAATGGCGTGGTGGTTTACAATGAAGGAGGAAACTTCAGTGCAGGTGCCAATGTCGGGCTTATTTTCATGATGGCCGCTGAGCAGGACTACGATGAGCTGAACATGGCTATTCGCCAGTTTCAGAACACCATGATGCGGATGCGCTATTCAAGCATTCCAGTGGTTTCTGCACCGCACAATCTTGCATTGGGTGGAGCTTGCGAGCTGAGTCTTCATGCCGATAAGGTGGTGGCGAATGCAGAGCTTTACATGGGCTTGGTAGAATTCGGAGTTGGTGTGATTCCAGGCGGTGGGGGTACCAAAGAGTTCACCGTGCGCCTGTCTGATGAATTGCGGGATGGAGACATTCGGAGCAATCAATTCCGTCACCGCTTGATGACCATCGCACAGGCCAAAGTAGCTACCTCAGCGCACGAAGCCTTTGAGTTGGGAATACTTCGACCTGGAATTGATGAAGTAGTGACCAGCCGGGAACTACAGCTGACGCGTGCGAAGAAGGCAGCGCTCGACCTGGCCGAACAAGGCTATACACAACCCAAGCGAAGAGATGATATCACCGTGCTTGGTAACGAAGGTTTGGGCCTCGTTTACGTAGGAGCAGAAACCATGGCTGCAGGTAACTACATGAGCGAACACGATCGGGTGATCAGCGAAAAGCTTGGATGGGTAATGAGCGGTGGTGACTTGAGCTATCCTCAGGAAGTTTCGGAACAGTACCTGCTCGACCTCGAGCGGAAGGCGTTCCTGGAATTATGCGCTACCCGGAAAACACTGGAGCGGCTTCAAAGCATGGTGAAGTATGGCAAGGTGCTGCGTAATTGATCAGATGATTAGATAATTAGATGATCAGATCATCAGATGATGTGATCTGAGATCATTTTGATTTTGAATGAATAACCGGCCTTAAGGGCTGAAAAACAATAAAATATGGACGCTTATATAATTGCTGCAAAACGATCTGCTGTAGGCAAGGCACCTCGGGGAAAGCTTCGTTTTTTCCGCCCGGATGACCTGGCGGCAGATGTCATCAAAGGCATGATCGCAGGTATTCCCAACCTGGATAAGGATCGGATTGATGATGTGATTGTGGGGAATGCCACACCCGAAGCTGAGCAAGGCCTCAACATCGGCCGCATGATCTCGCTGATGAGCCTCGATACGGATAAGGTGCCTGGAATGACCGTGAACCGATACTGCTCTTCAGGATTGGAAACCATTGCCATTGCCTCTGCCAAGATCCATGCCGGTTTGGCCGATTGCATCATTGCCGGTGGGGTAGAGTGCATGAGCCCGATTCCTTTTGGAGGATGGCGCATCATTCCCAATGCTCCTGTAGCTCATGCCAATCACGATTATTATTGGGGAATGGGCCTGACGGCCGAAGCTGTGGCCAGAGAATACAACGTAAGCCGCGAGGATCAGGATGAATTTGGCTATCACTCACACATGAAAGCCATCGAGGCCATCAAGAGCGGAGCATTTAAGGGTGAGATCGTACCGATTGAAGTAGAGGAAGTGTTTGTGAAAGATGGCAAGCGAGCCACCCGCAAATACACCTTCGATACGGATGAAGGACCGCGTCCCGACACCTCCATGGAGCGTTTAGCAAGGCTGCGTCCTGTATTTGACGCAAAGGGAACCGTAACGGCTGGAAATGCATCACAAACCAGCGATGGAGCAGCCTTTGTTATGGTGGTTTCTGAGAAAATGCTCAAAGAACTGAACGTGGAGCCCATCGCCAGATTGAAGGCTTATGCGGTTGCCGGTGTACCACCGCGCATCATGGGTATTGGACCGATCGAAGCCATTCCCAAAGCACTGAAACTGGCAGGCATGAAGCAGGACGATATCGACTTGATTGAACTCAATGAAGCCTTTGCTTCACAGTCACTTGCCGTGATGCGTCACCTTGGATTGAACCAGGAGATTGTGAATGTGAATGGCGGAGCCATTTCCATCGGGCATCCACTGGGCTGCACCGGGGCAAAACTGAGTGTACAGCTGTTCAACGAGCTGAGGCGCAGAGATCAGAAACACGGTCTGGTGACCATGTGCGTAGGAACAGGGCAGGGTGCTGCCGGAGTGTTCGAAATGATGTAAAACAAAAAGCCCCGAGCGATTGCTCAGGGCTTTCAAAAGATATATCGGTGTTCTTATTGCTTCGTACAAGTGTAACCAGCGTCTTCCCAGAATTCGATTCCGTCTTCGAAATCTGCACCAGTGAAGTAGTCAGATCCACAAATGTCAACCGTTAAACCAAAATCGTCTTCTTCACATACGTAGCAGACATCAGTAACAGTAACATTGCTAGATACCTCATCATCCTTCTTCTCATTCTTAGAGATGGCCTTCAGAGTAACGCTGTATGTACCTGGCTCATCCCAGCTCATGGTTGGGTTTTCTAAAGTAGAAGACGTGCCGAACCAAGTATCAGTGATCGTCCACTCGTATGAGTCAGCATCTTCAGAGCAGTTAGTCAGGTTAACAACCTGGTGTACTTCAGCGCTGGCTGGAGAAGGAGTGAAACAAGCAGTAGGCTCTTTAGTACAGGAAGCAAAGACTGTCGCCAATGCAACCATGGGGAGTATTAATTTCTTCATAAGTGAAAAAAAAGTTTGGGGTTATAGAATGATTAATAGAATGCAAATAAAGTAAATATGAAAGCAATCAAAGGAGGAGAGTTCCTCATCCGACAAACAAAGCCCGAAGAAATCTTCATTCCGGAAGAGTGGACTGAAGAGGAAAGAATGATCGCGCAGACGTGTAAAGACTTCCTGGCACAAGAGGTTCTTCCTAACATCGATGCGATCGATTCCATGGAAAATCCTGAGCTGATGCCTTCACTATTGAAGAAGGCTGGAGAGCTCGGAATTCTCGCCATTTCCATCCCAGAACAGTACGGTGGCATGGGCATGGACTTCAAGGCTTCCATGCTGGCGGCTGAGGCAGTTGGTGGTGGTCACTCCTTTAGTGTTGCAATTTCTGCTCATACCGGCATTGGAACCCTGCCGATCCTCTATTATGGTTCTGAAGAGCAAAAAGCCAAGTACATTCCAAAACTCGCATCCGGTGAGTGGTTGGGCTGTTATTGCCTTACGGAGCCCGGAGCTGGGTCAGATGCGAATTCTGGTAAGACCAAGGCTGAGAAGGCGGGTGATCAGTGGAAAATAAACGGCCAGAAAATGTGGATCACCAACGGTGGGTTCGCAGACGTGTTTACTGTATTTGCCAAGATTGAAGACGACAGCACGCTGAGTGCGTTTATTGTAGATAAAGGAGCAGAAGGGCTTTCCCTGAACCCTGAAGAGCGCAAGATGGGAATCAAAGGTTCATCCACGCGTCAGGTGTTTTTCAACGATGTCCACGTTCCTGAAAACCATCAACTGAGCGAGCGTGAGAACGGCTTCAAAATCGCCCTCAACATCCTCAATGTTGGGCGAATCAAGCTCGCTGGGGCAACTCTTGGTGCGGCTAAGGATGTGGTTACAAACAGCGTGAACTACGCCAACGAACGAAACCAGTTTGGTCGTCCGATCTCTAAATACGGAGCCATCAAGTACAAGCTCGGAGAAATGGCGGTCCGAACCTATGCGCTCGAAAGTGCCGTTTACCGAATCAGCCAGAACATCCAGGATCGAATTGATGCACTGGCAGAAGAGGGCATGGAAAAGGGCAAGGCCACACTGAAGGGCATCGAGGAATATGCTGCTGAGTGTGCGATGATGAAAGTATACGGATCTGAGGTGCTCGATTACGTGACGGATGAAGGTGTGCAGGTTCACGGAGGCATGGGCTACTCTGCCGAAACGCGCATTGAAAAAGCTTATAGAGACAGCCGTATCAACCGAATTTTTGAGGGAACCAACGAGATCAACCGTATGCTGACGGTAGACATGATCCTCAAAAAGGCCATGAAGGGAGAACTCGACTTGCTTGGAGCAGCCAAGGCTGTGCAGGACGAACTGATGGGAATTCCTGATTTTGGAGATGAGGACAGCGGACTTTTTGCGGCTCAGTACAAGTTGATCGAGAGCTTCAAGAAATCCATCCTGATGGTGGCTGGTGCCGCTGCTCAGAACCTCCTCACTGAATTAGCCAAGGAGCAGGAAATACTGATGAACATTGCCGACATGGCCATTGATACTTATGTAGCTGAGTCCATTGTTCTTCGGGTGCATAAAAGAATTATGCAGCAAGGGGAAGAAGGCCAGGAAGCATACATGAACATGGCGAAGCTCTTTGTACATGATGCGGCCGACCGCATTCACAAGGCATCCCGCGAGGCGCTCATGTCGTTTGCAGAAGGTGATGAGCTCACCATGATGCTCATGGGAGCCAAGAGATTCACAAAAACACAACCATTCAATACAAAGATCGCGCGCAGACAGGTGGCTGAAACCCTTATCGACAGTAACAAATACGATTTTTGATCGAGGAGTCGACCTTATTTTTGTTACTTCGACCACCGCGTTTTAACCCTAGACATGCGTTGGAAGAAGTACGCTATAGTTGACGATAATAAGTTCGACAGACTTATTTGTTCCAAAATCCTTTTGAGGATATGTTCTGAGGTTGATATCCAGGAATTTCAGACTGGAAAAGAGATTCTTGACCATCTTTTCGAGACAGAAAATGATGGCGAGCCTCTGCTGATTCTCCTGGATCTCAACATGCCTGAGATGAACGGCTATGAGTTTTTGGAGGCCATCAAAGGTGACCCATTGATGAACCTTCGAATGCGCAGGGTAGACATTGTCATTGTTACATCCTCAACCCGAAATGAAGACCGGGAGCGAGCGATGGCTTTTCCCTACGTAGAGGGATTTCTACAAAAGCCGCTGATGATTCCTCAAATGCAGGAATTATTGTCAGATGCTTCCGAAAAGTCTGAAGATTAAGACTTGTTTTTCCTGATCATCGGATGGTGATCCAGGCGTCCCATTCTCCCAATTCGATGCACTTCATGCGAAGTACTTCCGCCTCTGAACGGGTGAGGAAGGTTTGCCCCATCAGGTAGCGCGTAATTCCGTCATCGTAGGTTTTGATTTCCACGAAGTCCAGGCTTCGGAGGAAACCGTAGCGGAATTTCCCGGGATTTCGATAGGCGCCAACTTGTACTCTGAAACGCAGTCCTGCTGCCATTTGTGCATCTGTGAGGGTTTCCGGCTCAAGTTCTTGTTCTGAAGAAACATCCAATTCCGAGAAGGTGAAGCCAGGTTCGTTGTCTTCTTCCATCACCAACTTCAGTTTGGTGTCGAGTTCATCCTGCAAACCAATACCGAGGGTATCTCCTTTGAGCGCCAGGTAGCTTTGGCTGTAGAGGTTGAAGCGGTGTTCGATCCGAAGAATTCCCTCTGCATCACACGGAACATCCACGTAGTCAAACTTGGGTTGAAAGCCTTCTGCCAGAATCACAATCTTGTAGCGCTGGCAAGGGTTCAGTGAATACACAAACTCTCCGGTAGTGCTGTCAGTGACCAGAGTAGTCAGCTGCTTTCCGGTGTTGTCATCCGCAATTTTGATCACCGCTACACCTGGCACATCGTTGATGTAAACCGTTCCGATGAGGATCACCAAGCGGTTCAAGCGCTCGAAGGAACCCGGCTTGATTTGATAGATGTCGTGCAGGTTCTCACCACTGGCACGGGCAGAGGAGAAGTATCCAAAGCTTCCATCCGTAGTGATGTAGTAGAAGCGATCATCATCGGTGGTGTTGATCGGATAACCAAGGTTGATGGGCTCCTGCCAGTCATTGGTCGCACTGTCATACTTAATGTAGTGCATGTCATATCCACCCATGCTCTGGTGACCTTCAGAGGCGAAGTAGAGCGAGGTTCCATTCGAATACATGAACGGAGCATCTTCATTGAACTCCGTGTTCACCTTCGGTCCAAGATTGCGGACGTTTCCGTAGCTGCCATCAGACTTTCGAATTGCAGAGTACAGGTCGCGTCCTCCATAGCCGCCAGGGCGGTCGCTGGAGAAATACAACGTTCTGCCGTCAGGTGCGAGGCAAGCATGTCCCTCCCAGTAAGGAGTATTGATACCCTTCACTTTCTTGGGTGCAGACCATGAACTGTCGGCTTCATCCTCTCGCTCGCTGTAGTAGATGTCTTCTTCGTTTTTCACGGTGCTCTTGTACAGGAAGAGGATTTTGTTGTCGTAGGAAATACTCAACGGAGCCTCGTGTTCCAGCGAATTGATCTTGTTGCTGAGGCCTGAACCCGGATTGAAGGGGCCTGTGCTGTCCGAACGTTCTACCACGAATACATCTTCGTAGTAATTACCCAGAAACTTCTTCTTGGCCGTATTGTCCATGATTTCTCCACGGCTTTCCGGACCACGGTTGGTGTAGTAGAGCTTCTTTCCGTCCGGGCTGATGACAGGGCTGTACTGCGAATTGGTGGGATTACTTGGAGGAGACAGAATCTCAAGACTCAGATTCAGCTTCCGCTTCATCAACTCGATACCATTCTCACAATTCTGAATGTAGTTCAGCGTGTTGATCCGGTTTGCTCCACGGGCGTGGTTGGTTTCCAGGTATTCGTTGTAGAGTTGAATAGCGTCTTCGAAGAAATAGTTCAGATGTTTGGCTCTCGCCATCCAGAACTTTACATCCGGAAAACCAGAACTGGCGCTTACATCCTTCAGAATGTCATAAGCCTTGTCTCGGCCGTTGGACTTGTGAACGTTGCAGATTCCAATCTTGTATTGGATTAGATTCGATTCAGGATCGATGTCTCCCAAGCTGTCATAAAGCGCCAGCGCTCTCAGGTACTGACCATCCTCGAACAGAATGTCTGCATTGTAGAGCGACTTTTTGAACGCGTTGGAATTCGCTTCCTGAGTGAAGCCTGAAACCGCGAGCAGTAGCATTGGTAGGGTAAGAAGTAGACGTATCTGCATTGCTGTTCTATTCGATGGAGGGTCAAAAATATCATTCTTGATGGACGCTCAGATGAGCCGCAACCTTGATTGCTAACTTTGCGCCCTTAATGGAATTCAGCAGTTTTCAGCTCGATAACGGGATCAGGGTTATTCACCAGTTCGATAAGTCGGTCAACACCGTTCATTGTGGTTTCCTGATCAAGGCCGGTTCCCGGGATGAAACAGCGGAAGAGCACGGATTAGCTCACCTGATCGAACACTGCCTTTTCAAGGGCACCCAGAAGCGAAAAGCATTTCACATTCTCAATCGCATTGACTCGGTTGGAGGGGAATTGAATGCATACACGACTAAGGAAGAAACCTGTGTGTTTTCATCAGCACTTCGCGAGCACTTTACCAGGTCTGCGGAATTGCTCTTCGATATTGTGTTCTCCCCAATGTTTCCCGAGCGAGAGATTGAAAAGGAGAAGCAAGTCATTCTCGATGAGATCAATGCCTACAAGGATGCACCGGACGAAATGCTCTTTGATGACTTTGAGCAATACCTTTTTGACGGGCATTCCATTGGTCGTTCCATTCTCGGTGCCGAAAAAGTGATCAACAACCTGGGCCGGTCGCAGCTCATCGACTTTGTGGGTAAACACTACGCTACCGATCGCATCGTGTTCAGCGTGGTAGGCAATGTGAGCCCGCGGCAGCTTGAGCGCTTCTGCGCGCAATACCTGGAGCAGATTCCGACCCGGAAATATTTGAACGGGAAACGGGTGCGGCCTCAAACCACAGCTTTTGATAAGCTGGAGAAAAGACCCGTTCATCAGTGTCACACCATTGTTGGATCAGAGTCCTTTGCCCTGGATCAGGATGAACGCAAAACAATGGTGCTGCTCAACAACATCCTTGGAGGACCCGCGATGAACAGCAGGCTCAACCTTCACATTCGGGAACGCTATGGATTCTGTTATCACATCGAATCAGGTTACCATGCTTATTCCGATACGGGCATCTTTCAAGTCTATTTCGGGACCGATCAAAAACACCATGCGCGTACCCTGCGCCTCGTGAAAAAGGAATTGGAACGATTCATCGATGAACCACTCACTCCTCGTGCACTCAGCAACGCGCAGGGACAGCTCATCGGTCAGGTGGCGCTGGCGCGCGAAAACAGAGCTAACCACATGCTTTCGCTGGGGAAAGCTGTTCTTCACTTCGGTCAGGCAGACACCTTCGAGGATTTTGTAGAAGACGTTCATTCCATCACCTCACAGGAAATTCAGGAAGTTGCAGCCCGTGTGTTTGATGGCGATCGAATGAGTTCTCTGGCATTTTTCCCTGAAAACGCATGACATGCTGCCTGCTGATTCCAGAGTGAATGTAGGAGGCGTTTTACTTTTTGCCGCGCTGTGTGTGGCACTTTTTCTTTCGAACAACGTTTTGGCTGATACATCACTGCTTCCTAAGTGGTTCGGCTTGGGTGTGGTAAGTGCGCTTGGAGCTTCTCTTCTTCTGTTTCAGAAGCGAATGGAGCTTTCCAGGTTGCTGATGCTGGGATTGTTTTCTTATTTAATCAGCCTGTTACCCGGTCTATTTGTGTCTTCTTTTTCTCCGGAAGCCGTCTACTTCACAGTCCGGGAATGCAGCTGGATCTTCTTTCTGCTTGTTTTTGCTGCTTCTTTACGTCCCAATTCAAGCCTCAAAAACCTCTTGGTTTTGCTATCCGCGGCAGGTGCCGTGGCGGCACTTTGGGCGCTGAAAGAATGGCTGGGACAGTTGGAAGGTATTACCATCACACACCAGGCAACCTATCACGTCAAGGCTGGTTTTGAGCATCGAAACATCTTGGTGGAATGGCTGGGCCTGCTTTTGCCGGCTTCCATCGCCTGTAGCATGCAGCTCAAAGGTGTTCAGCGGTGGCTGCATGCCGGCATCGCTTTTTTGATGACGGCCATGCTTGTCCTGCTGCTGGGACGCACTGGCTGGATTTCGCTCGGAATCGTGGTGTTGGTGTTTTTGATCGCTGAACGGAAAAGCCTCTCCGGGAAGTTTCGCTGGATTCACCTGCTTCCCATCGCGCTCATCCTGGGGTGTTTGCTCGCAACAGTAGATGAACTCTACACCATCGGCCATCACTTCGAAACGGCATTTGATACTACATCTGGCACCACACGCGACCGCATGCTCTTATTGTCGCGAAGTTGGATGCTCTTCAGCCAAAACTGGTTGTTGGGCATCGGTTGGGGCGCCTGGCCTGTCAGCATCATGCCTTTTGATCAGTTTGAAATGCTCACCGAGAGCGGCAAGCTTTTCTATCAGAGACCCCACAATGATGTGCTCTTGCTGCTGAGCGAAGGAGGGGTATTTCCTGCGCTGACCTTCTTGCTACTGCTGTTCGGAGCTCTGAGATTGACCTTCAGAATGCCACCATCAACCGATCGCACATGGTTGCTGTCCAGTTTGTTGGTGTACGTATTTATCACCTTGATTGCCTTCCCATTGGAGCGAATGGAGCATCGCATCCTGTTGGCGGTGTTTTTGGTAGCGGCTTACCAAAGCAAGGCACCGCATCGTTTGCTTTCTGGGCGATACATGGTTGTGGCAATGGTTGGACTAGCGTCTTGTCTTTCGAGGTTTCACGATCGCTTACAAAGCGAGCGGGCCCTTGCTCAAGCCTCGAAGGCTTATGACGAGGGACGATGGGAAGAAACCTTGGAATACCTGAAGGATGCTGACCGTGCATTTCTAGCTATCGATGCATCTTCTCTGCCAGTAGATTGGTACAGGGGAGCTTCCCTGCTCAATCTCGGTAGCCTCGAAGTGGGGTGTAATGCCTTTCGCAATGCCGCAGCCATCAATCCGCATCATCCTGAGGTGCAGAACAGCCTCGGGGTTTGTGCGTATCGTCATGGCAATTCCAAAGCAGCAGAGTATCACTTCTACCAGGCCGTTCGTTACACACCAAGCTTCAGCGATGCCTGGGTAAATATCGCGCTCCTTCAACGGGCGAAGGGCCAGGATGAAGAAGCTTTTGAAAGCCTCAATCACGCAGATCCAACCACGGAGGACCTACACTATCGGCAGCTGGCCATGAAGCTCGCAGTCCAACGAATTGATGCTATGGTGTCCGATTACGATGAGCGTAAACTCAAGCTTACCATCATCGCCATTCGCAATACACCTCATTGGGCATTGGATGTGTTTCAGAAATCCGTGACCAATTGCATTCCGTTTGAAGAGCAGGTCTTGATCGATGCGTTTTATTACATGTTCAGCTATTGTGGAGAAGGAGCTGATTGCGATGAGATCCGCGCTATGAAGCAACATTATATTCCCACTCGGGAAATCCTAATGGACAACGGTCGGGTTGAGTGATTGGGATTAAGTCCGGCTCTTCCATGTGATTTCACTTTCGATGGCTTTCTTCGCAAAAAAGAACCCACATGGAGTTTCTACCAGAAGAAATTGATGCTTACTCTGAGCGGTTTACCCAAGCCGAATCCAGCCTGTTGGCTGAGCTCAATCGTTTCACGAACTCAAAAGTGCTCATGCCACGGATGCTTGCCGGACATCTGCAGGGGCGTGTATTGAGCATGCTCAGTCACATGATTCGACCGAAGAAAGTAGTGGAGATTGGAACCTACACCGGTTATTCTGCATTGTGCTGGGTCGAAGGACTGGCCAGCGGTGGAGTAGTGGAGACCATCGAAGTGAATGATGAACTCGAGGATAAGATTCGTTCGTTTTTCGATCGATCTGAATACAAGGACCAAATCAAGTTGCACATTGGTCATGCGCTAGAAGTGTTGAACACCATTGAAGGGCCGATTGACCTGGTGTACATCGATGCCGACAAGGAGAACTATGCAGCTTACTACGATGCTGTTTTTGATCGCGTGAGCCCCGGAGGATACATCATTGCTGACAATGTGCTTTGGAGCGGCAAAGTCACGGATCCCGTTGAAAAGATGGATATGGAGACCAAGGCATTGTTTGATTATTCATCCAAGATCCATTCGGACGACCGGGTTCAAAATGTGTTGTTTCCCATCCGCGATGGACTGTTGATCGCACGAAAATCCTAGGCTATGATTGCAGATTTCAGAAGTGATACGGTAACGAAACCTACACCGGGAATGCTCGAGGCTATGCACCGGGCCAAGGTTGGTGACGATGTGTTTGAAGACGACCCAACGGTCAACGAACTCCAGTCTTTTGCGGCTGAGTTGTTTGGAAGAGAAGCCGCTCTGTTTTGTCCATCCGGTACCATGACCAACCAGATTGCGATCAAGGTGCATACGCAGCCCGGAGACGAAGTGGTGTGTGATCAGCTGAGCCATATTTACAACTATGAAGGAGGAGGAATTGCTTCCAACTCCGGTTGCAGCGTCCGGCTGATGCGTGGAGAACGCGGTCGATATACTGCCGCTGATGTAGAAGCAAGTGTGCTACCGGATGATCCACATTTTCCGAGAACAAGCTTAGTTTCCGTTGAAAACACGAGCAACAAGGGAGGAGGTGCCATTTGGAACAATGCAGAAATCGCTCAGATCCGAGCGGTTTGTGATTCCCACAATCTGAAGTTCCACCTAGATGGTGCCAGACTGTTCAACGCGTTGGTGGAAACCGGGCAAACACCCGTGGAAGTGGGAGCTACTTTTGATTCCATCTCTATTTGCCTCAGCAAGGGGCTTGGCTGCCCTGTGGGGTCTTTGGTGATCGGAGATGCTGACTTCATCCACCAGGCCAGGCGGGTAAGGAAGGCGTTTGGCGGTGGTATGCGTCAGGCCGGATACATCGCTGCGGCAGGGTTGTATGCACTGAACCATCAGGTGCAGCGTTTGAAAGACGATCATGCACTGGCACGCCAATTGGAAGCCGAGCTGTTAAAGCAACATTGGGTGAGTCAGGTGATTCCGGTAGAGACAAACATTGTGGTAGCTGAATTGATAGAAGGTCTGACGCCTTCGGCCGCTGTTGAGCAACTGCAGGCGCAGGGAGTGTTGGCGGTACCTTTTGGAAGCCGGCAGATCCGTTTTGTAACCCACCTCGACATTGATGAAGAGTTAATATCTTTCACCTTTGACACCCTGCCTAAACTGAAGTGCTGATCTTTGCAAGCACGAAAAAGACAAGTCATATGAAGAAGTTTCTGTTGGTTTTAGCGATGGTCGGTACCGTATTCAGCTCCTGCGATGAGGGCTTCGATCTGTTGGAAGATGAAGTAGGTTATGTGGAGATCGTAGCTGGATTGAAACAAGCCTTGGAAGTAGGTACGGATACAGCAGTAGCGAAGCTGAACGTAACCGATGGCTTTTTTGGAGACGAGATCGTCAAGATTCTACTGCCAGAAGAAGCTCAACCCGTTTATGATGTGGCGAGCCAAATTCCAGGAATCAGCAATGTGATTGACGAAACCATCCTCGCCATCAACCGCTCTGCCGAAGACGCAGCGGTGGAGGCCAAGCCCATATTCGTGGATGCGATCACCAACATGACCCTGAACGATGCCACAGACATTCTCTACGGTGAGGATACTGCGGCTACTTCCTACCTCCGAACCAACACGTATCAGGGACTTTACGATGCTTTTAAGCCCAAGATCGAG
The DNA here is from genome assembly GCA_002428995.1 of Flavobacteriales bacterium UBA6057. Lineage (GTDB taxonomy): Bacteria > Bacteroidota > Bacteroidia > Flavobacteriales_G > Salibacteraceae > UBA6057. Next base: position 37,250 of record DIYJ01000011.1, read on the forward strand.
ACTTCACTCTCCAAGGATTTGATCGGTGGCCTTTCCGCTGAAGATGTCTATTCTCAGTTGATCGGAACTTACAACACGGCCTCCATCGGTGGCCTGCTTTGGGACCGCATTGAGAGTAATTCGCTGAGCGAGCATACAACTAACAAGGCGCTAAGAGGCCTTTTCATCAAAGTAGGGGAACAAGAGAAAGGCATTCGTGAAAACCCAGTGGAGCGCGTTACCGAGCTGCTCGAGGATGTTTTTGCTTTGCAGGACGATCAGCAGTAGTTCTTCAGGTTTGGGGTTTTTCCAGGTCTCTTTCGAGACGTGCTGCCAAGCAGCACTCCTCAAGATGACCATGATGTGCTTACTAAGCATATGCCACGCTGAATTGGGCTGATTTTGGAACCTCGTGTCGTGGACATGCCGCTATTTGAGGTTGCGGTTGCCGGTTGCAGTTGAGATTGTCCTTCTCCTTCTCTATTCAAACACCTCTTCAACCACCTTCGGAGTAGCCGTGTCAGGCAAGGGGAGGTCATAAAGCAAACAGATGGTCGATGCGATCTGTGTGATGCTGTGGTAACGATGGCTTTCCCCCTTTTTGATTCCAGGGCCGTAGAAGATCATCGGCACGTGAGTGTCATAGGTGTAGGAAGTGCCGTGAGTGGTTCCACCGGCATGATAGCTCATCCATCCTGGAAGGTATTGCACCACCAGATCACCCGACCTCTGCGGATGCCATCCCATGCGGGCAAGACTTGAAAAATCATCTGGAGGCAGCGGTGCGGTCAGTTGAGTCTTGGTCAATACATTGGCAACGCCTCGTTGTTCCATGATGAAGCCCTGGAGGCGCTGAATCACCATTTCGGGCTCCATTCCCTTCTCCTTAATGTCAGCCCGACTCAGGAACACTTGCTGGTTTGAGTAGCTCAGTAGCGCTGCGCCTAGTCCAAACTCCTCCGCGAGGAACTCTTGCATTCCCTTTTTCAGCTCGCTGTTGCTCAGGTAGTTGGCTGGTATTTTGTGATCGTTCAAGTACTGAGGCACTTGTGCGGCAGCATGGTCCGCAGTAAGGAAAAGCGCATAGTTCCCCGTTCCCACTTTTTCATCCAGGGTCTTGAGCAGGGCAGCAATTTCAAGGTCGAGTCGTAGGTAGGTGTCTTCCACTTCGATGGACTGCGGCCCATAGCTGTGACCGACCATGTCAGGTGAAGAAAACGATACCGCCAGCAAGTCTGTGTACTCATCCGTTCCCAGTGCTTCTCCCTCGATGGCAGCCTCAGCGAGCTCCCGTAGTATGGTATTGCCATGGGGTGTAGAAGCCAGAACCTTGAATCCCTGCTCGCGAACGGCCTTTTCCAGCTCGTAAGGAAAGACAGGCTTTTCAGATCCGGTAATGGAGCGCTCGTAAGGTGTGTCGTCCTGCGTGCTCTCGGTGTATTCCCCAATGGGAAGCAGTGTAGACCATCCGCTTTTGACGTATTGATCCACCGTGCGTTTCTCGTTTGTGTTCACCAACCACTGGGGCAGTGTGTCCCTGTAGTAGTTGCTCGAAATGAAGTCGCCTGTTTCATAATCAAACCAATAGGCCGCATTCGCAGCGTGACCCGCGGGCAGAATGGCTCCTCGATCTTTGATCGATATGCCAATGCTTTTGCCGCGAAACAGAGTTCCGATGCGCACAGCGTCTCCCAGTCCGGGAGAAAGCAATCGGTGAGGAGACATTTTTCCATTCTCTGTTTCCGAGCCTACGGTATTGGCCTCTTCGTCAGAGACGCAATATGCACTGGTGCCCTCTTGCTTGTCATACCAGTTATTGGCAATGATGCCGTGCACCATGGGCGAAGTCCCCGTGTAGATGGAAGCATGCCCCGGTCCCGTGTAGGTCGGGATGTAGTTGAAATGAGCGTTCTTGCAATTGAATCCATCCCGAAGCAGACGCTTGAATCCGTCATCGCCCAGCTTATCCCAATAGCGCGTGATGTAATCTGCGCGCATCTGATCGACCACAATTCCAACAATGAGCTTGGGCTGTTGCTGCGCTTGCGACCAGGATGCAAGTAACAACAGACTTAAGGAAAGGACATACTTGTTCATTCGTTGATGGTTTTGCTCCATGCAAAAAGGATGATGATACAAACGGCAATGCTGAGCGCCACGTTGATGATGGCCCACAGCGTTTGGCCTGAACGCATAAGCTGCAAGGTTTCCAGGCTGAACGTGGAGAAGGTGCTGAATCCACCGCACACACCAACGATCAGCAGTGCAGCCAGCGTAGGCTGTTCGGTCCACGAGAAGCGAAACACCAACCAGCCCAGGAGCAGGCAGCTCAACACATTGGCAGCCAGCGTGGCGATCGGGAAAGAAGTAAGCTCTAAATGGCGAAAGGCAAGGCTGAGTCCATAGCGCAAGACGCTTCCGATTCCGCCTCCTATGAATACCGCCAGCCAGTTCATAACTCGCTTAGAAGTTCGGGGCGAAACCTTTTCATGAGGCTTCGGAAGGTGCTGAACAAGAGTATAGCAATGACACTAGAAAGCATGAAGCCTCCCATCACGTCAAAAGCGTAGTGCTTGCCCAGGTATATTCTCGAATATCCATTCAACACAGCCCAAACGATCATGGTGAAAGACAGCCAACGCTGTTTCATGATAAAACTGAGTATCATCGCCAGGCCCATAGTGTTAGTGGCATGAGAAGAGACAAAGCTGAACTTGCCGCCACATCCATCAACCAGGTGAAGGTGTTCCATGACACCGGGAGCGTGGCAGGGTCTCAATCGACCAAAGGACTCTTTGAACAGAACGGAAATCTGATCTGTGAGGACGAGGTTCGCGAAGATCAGCAAGACGATGAAGAGCGCATTCATTTTACCGAAGCGCCTGGTGATCAGCAAGAGTATACCAAGGTAAAGTGGCAGCCAGGTAAGCTTGTCGCTGATCATCACCATGGCTTCGTCCAGCCAGGGCGTATGGAAGTGATTGATGGTAATGCTCAGTGCACGATCTACCGAAAGGAGCGACTCAAGCATTGCTTCAGTTAACGGCTATTGCGTGCTTTTCTCCGATGGCGGCTTTTACCAGATTCACAAACAGTGGATGAGGATTTGCAACCGTGCTGCGATACTCCGGGTGGAACTGAACTCCAATGAAGAATGGGTGTTCGGGAATCTCCACGATCTCAACCAGGTTGTTCTCTGGATTCATTCCAGAAGGCACCATCCCCTTTTCTACATAGTTGTCCATGTAGTTGTTATTGAACTCATAGCGGTGTCTGTGGCGCTCGGAGATTTCTGAACGACCGTAGATCGCATGAGCGAGGGAATCCGCTTCCAGCTTGCAGGTGTAGGCACCCAGGCGCATGGTTCCACCCATGTCTGTAACATCCTTCTGCTGCTCCATGATATCGATCACGGGATGTTCCGTTTGAGGATCCATCTCCGCACTGTTGGCCTCGTTCAGGCCAATCACGTTTCTGCCAAATTCAATCACCGCACACTGCATGCCCAGGCATATGCCAAGGAATGGGATGTTGTTTTCTCTTGCGTATTTAATAGCGGTGATCTTACCTCCAAGACCTCTGCGGCCAAAGCCGGGAGCTACAATGATGCCTTGCATGCCTTCCAGCGCTGCGGCTACGTTTTCATCGTCAAGCTCTTCAGAGTGAAAAGAAGTCACTTCCACCTTGCATTCGCTGCTGGCACCTGCATGCACCAACGCCTCCTGGATGGATTTGTAGGCATCCTGAAGTTCCACATACTTGCCCACCAAAGCAATGTGTACCGTGTTTACCGGGTTTTTCAGGCGGGAAAGGAAGCTCTTCCAGTTGGTGAGGTCCGGAGTGTTTCGTTGCGGTAGCTCGATCTTTTCCAGTACTACGGAATCGAGGTTTTGATCCGCCATCATCAATGGGACATCATAGATGGTGCTTGCGTCCAGTGATTCAATCACCGAATTGTTGTCGAGGTTGCAGAACAAGGCAATCTTGCGTTTCTGATCTTCTCCCAGCGAGTATTCTGTTCGGCAGACCAGAATGTCTGGCTGAATTCCCAGCGATTGAAGTGTTTTAACCGAGTGCTGCGTAGGCTTGGTTTTCAGTTCACCCGCGGCATTCAGGTAGGGGATAAGGGTCAGGTGAATGACCAGTGTGTTTTTATAGCCGTGCTCATAGCGAAACTGACGAACGGCTTCCACATAGGGAAGAGATTCGATGTCGCCTACTGTTCCTCCGATTTCGGTGATCACAATCTCGTAGGTGCCTTTGTTTCCGAGCTTGGTTACACAGTTCTTGATCTCATCGGTGATGTGAGGAATAATCTGTACCGTTTTTCCGAGGTAGTCACCCCTGCGCTCTTTGTCGATCACGGTTTGATAGATCCTACCCGTGGTGACATTGTTGGCCTGAGAGGTAGGCACATTTAAGAAACGCTCGTAATGACCTAGATCAAGGTCGGTTTCCGCGCCATCATCTGTTACGTAACATTCTCCATGCTCGTAAGGATTCAGGGTGCCTGGGTCTACATTGATGTAGGGATCGAGCTTTTGAATGGTTACAGAGTAGCCCCTGGCTTGCAGCAACTTAGCCAGTGAAGCAGAAACAATTCCCTTTCCCAGGGAAGACGTCACACCACCGGTGACAAAAATGTATTTGGTAGACACCCGTACTCGTTTTTAAGAATTGAAATACGGGATACAAAACTAAGAACCTCCGGCAGCCTGAAGGTGTTTGTTCGCAACTCTTTTAAAATAAATGATTCCTGGAATGGAAGCTTGGAGGAGAAAGGTTGTTGGGAGGGGCAATGGGCGATGGTGCCTCGTTGATTTGAATTTGTTTCGCTATCAGCTATCAGCTATCAGCTATCAGCTATCAGCTATCAGCTATCAGCTATCAGCTATCAGCTATCAGCTGAGGTCCAGCGTTGATCGAACTCGGGTTTTTATTGAAGTTGAGATTGTCATTGAGGTTGAGATTGCTCTGCGTTCACTCATCAACTATCTGGGGTCACGTCCCCAAGCCCTCCAGGCTTACGACCCATTGAGCTAATTCTCTTCCGCTAAGCGACTCTGAGGATTCTAGAAGCTCAGGCTTACACCCGCAGAAGGCATGATTGGAAGCTGATCCACACGATCGTAGTTCACACGATCAAAGTAGAAGATATTCTCCCGGTTGTAGGCGTTGGTAACACCTGCGTTGATCTCCAGGATCGAGTTCAGGCTCAAAACAAATTTGCGCTTCACCGTGAGGTCCAATCGATGGTAGTAAGGCAGACGGCCATTATTCAACTCATCATACAAGATTCCAACTTCTCCGTTTCCGTTGATGATGTCCGTGTCCGTGCCATCAGCAAAAGTGAACTGCTCGTAGAAACCAAGGGTTTGAGTGAATGGGAATCCGGAACCCATGTTCCAGCGTGCGCTGGCTTCCCATAGTCTGGACTTTCCAAATTGGTAGGAGGCTACGAAGTTCACGTTGTGTCTACGGTCAAAGACTGGAGCGTATTCGCGAATTCCATCCCAGCGCGTAACACGACCGATGGAATAAACTGCATACAGGTTCAGGTCGTTGCGATCATACTTGATCACGAAGTCGCAACCGTAGGCATCGCCTGTTTCAATGATGAAGTCGTTTCTGAATACTTCAGGCTGTGAATCATCATTGCTGTCGAAGATCTTGTTGCGGTTGAGGTTGGTCAGCTGCGTAAAGCGCTTGAAGTAACCTTCCACATTGACATTGATGTTCTTGCTTACATCCAGTTCAAAACCAGCGATGAAGTGATTGGCTTTCTGAAGCTTGTGGTTGAGCTCGCGAACATCTCCGCTTTCATCCGTGAATTCAGACTGAAGGTTGTCAGGACCAGCAAGGAAACCATAGAAAAGGTTCACAACATCCCGGTCGCTGTTAGCAGCGATCAGGTTCTGACTGTACACTCCACCAGCTGCTTTCAGTCTGAAACGATCTGATACATTGTACTTCAGTCCCATGCGAGGCTCGAAGCTTCCCTGGCTCAGTGAAGAGTAGTATACGAGTCTGATACTTGGATCCAGAATGAGTTTACCAATGCGCTTTTTGTACTTCACATATCCTGCGATCTCAGTGGTGCTCTGCTTGTCCTGGATCACTCGGTTGGTTTCGTTCAGCAGGAAGTAATCCGTGGTAAATCCAACGATCTCCACTCCATACTTCACTTCATCCTTTCCAAGGAAGTAGGTGAAGTTCAATCCTCCATTGAAACCTGAGATAAGGCTTGTTCGGTCTTGCAGGTTCTCTTCTACCAATGAGATTTGGTAGTTGGAGTACGCTACGTTACCATCGATGAGCACCGGACTGTTGCCAGGAACCAACACGAAGTTGGCACCTACTCCAGCGTTGGTCCAGTTCAAATCACTGACGGCCTGGTAGCGTACCTGATCGTCAAAGTAAAGTCCAAAGACATTCGCCTTGCTACCGTTCTCACCGTTGAACGTCACCTTTCCGTAGAGGTCGGTAAACTGGAAGGGCAATCCTGCCGAATCAATGTAGGTGTAGAAAATCTTAGAACTCTCGTTCAGGTAGCTATGCTTTCCTGAAACGATGTAGGAGATGTTGCTTCCTCCCACTTCTTTAGGCTTCACCAACGGGCCTTCCAAGTTTAGCTTGGCACCAAAGGTGCTGATGGAGGCATTTCCGTGGAACTCGTTGTTGTTACCATCCTTCGTTCTCACGTCCATGATGGAAGAGATACGGCCGCCATACTGCGCATCAAAACCGCCCGTGTAGACATCAGCATTTCGAATGATGTCCGTATCAAACACGGAGAAAAGACCGATCGAGTGGAACGGATTGTAAACGATCATGCCGTCCAGCAGTACCTTGTTCTGGATAGGCGATCCCCCTCTGATGTAGAGCTGACCACCCTGGTCACCTGTGAAAACTACACCCGGTAGCACCTGAAGGTATTGCGCCAGGTCAGATTCACCGCCTACGGTTGGGATCTTGTCAATGTCGCGTGGAGTAATCTTCTGAACCGACATCTGCACCTCGTTCTGAGCTTCTTGCTTTTCGGCAGAAACATCGAAGGTTTTCAGCTTGGTAGCTGATTGCGACAGGAAGAGTTTTCGGTTGAGGATTTGACCCGGACCTACTGTAACGCCTTGCGAGGCAGTGTCATAACCGAGGTAGGAAACCGTAAGATCATAATCTCCCGGAGGAATCTGGCTGATCTGGTAGAACCCGTTCACATCCGTGGATGCTCCATACTGAGTGCCTTTCAGATAGACATTCGTGAAAATGATTGGCTCCCCGGTGGTTTTATCGTAAACGAATCCTCTGATCGTTCCCGTTTGGGCAACAATCGCCAAGGGCAAAAACAATGAGAATAGGGGGATGAGTATCCATCTGAACATGCAGGTCGGTTTTGAAGCGATCAAATGTAGCATTACATGTCATGCTTGCATCCTGAGATACGTCAGCACGTGAATTCAATTAGCGGACGGTAGAATACGGATGTGAGCGGAATCAGATCCGGCCGCCAGCTGAGAAAGCCTTTTGGTAATAAGGATTGGTGAGCGAGCTGATCACTACACCCTTGCTCGTACTTGCATGTACGAAGTGGTTATTCGCCAGGTAAACGCCTACATGGGAGTCTTTTCCGCTGATATCAAAGAATACAAGGTCTCCCTCGCGCAATTGCGACTTTCCGATCTTCTTGCTTTGACGGCCTATTTCCCTGCTCGTTCTGGGTACGTTCTTTTGGTAAACTTCACGGTAAAGCGCTCCCACAAAACCTGAACAATCCACCCCCGAACGATTGGTGCCTCCATAGCGATAAGGGATGCCCTGCCAGCTGTCTACGAAGGAGTAGAGTTTAACGCTTTTTAACTCAGATGCCTGAACACCGAGCTTTGGAGCGTACTTGGTTCGAACATCTCTTATGGGTGATGGTGATGGATTAGACTTGGGAGGAGTGGTGGTCTTGGGAGGTGTTCCAGCACTCCTGGCAGGAATGCGGTAGTGAGGGGTTCCGCCAGCCGTCTTTCGCTGAGAACCGCAGGAAGCCATCACAAGCATCAGCAAAGTCAAGCTGCAAAACTTCCAACCAAAAGACCATCCTTTCATACTGCTAGATTACAGCAGTTGTGCGTTTACAATCACTCAGGAGCTACTTCTTTTCCACGTGTTGGGGCTGAAAAACGAAGGCCCACCGGTCATTTTCTGTCTGAGGCATTCGCTCAAAATCGATCAAAACGCACCTATACATGAAAAGGGGACGTGCATTTATTGCGGTAGTAGACCTATACAATATGCCTGTGTGGTCCTAAAAGCGAGAGAGATCTTCAAGCAACAAATCAAAAAAATCGCTTTATGAATTTATCTCTAGCCCCCCAACAGATCAGTGCGCAACGACTTCTACGCTTATTCAGTGTTTTGACGCTCGTGCTGATCCTGACATCTCAAGCCTTTGCGACAGATGACCCTCCCTTGGTGGAACATGTTTTGACTCCTTATGATGCCCAGGGTTTTGCTTCCTGGATTGCGTGCGATGACCCCGATTTTGATCACTATCACATCGAGATCATGGAGAGGATCGCAGATGGTGATGACCCCAGCTCTTTTTCAACGGTAATGTCTATTGATCAACCGGAGAACTACTTCCTCGTTGATGCACAGTACATGAATGACCCGTTGTATTACTACAGCGTGTCAGCCATTGACGTGAACGGTGATATCCTAATCGGTGATCAGCCCAAACCGGTGTGCACTGGGTGTAAGAACACGCTTGAGTGTGTCTGGACCTGCAATGGCCCCACTTATGCGTACGATATTGAATTGTATCGAACAGCTGTAGGAAGCCACTACTTCTATCTGAATGGTGGGGCAGCGGGTTTCGATCAAACCACCAATACCCGCATTCCCTTTTATCAGTACATGCCAGCGAGCGCTTATCCTGGATGGTCAAGCCAAAACCCGAACTTCCTTAGCTACAAAACGATTCACCTGAACGTGCCGGCCTCAAAACCGGTTTACAGTCCAACCGGCACTCCACTTACAGGAGCTGTGGTTGGCATAGAGAAGAAGAAAGCGCAGTTCAGTGGCTATCCTCAAGCTTCCAATACCCTTGGGGCCCTCAACTTTAGCTGCAACAACCCGATCAGCTGGGCGATGAGCACTTTCGACTCACACTCAGATATGAGCAATGCAGTTCGAGCTCCGTTGGCCTGTGTTCCTGCACCGGGACAACTGAACCCTCCAGTGACTGGAGGTACGAAGATCACCAAGCAGAAGATTCCAAGTGATATCGCGGTCACCTTCACTATGTATTACTGCAATGGATTCTATTTCTGGACTCCATGTGATGGCCATCAGGTTGCGCTCAATCCCGGGAACGTCATTGAGGTCAATAACCTCTTCGACATGCTGGTAGATCGGGATCCGGATTTTAGCACCGGTGTGAGCAGTGAGGATGAGTTCAAGGTGGATAACTACAAACAATTCAGCATTTCCAGGATAGATCAGTCCGGGACAGATGGAGTGACATTGGACCCACAGAATATTTTCCTGACCAATGATTTCACTGTGGCTTATCCTAACCTGGATCTTGAAAAGGGACTCTACATGTTCAACATCTGGTTTGATGATGATGGTATGCTGCCCATCTATTTCAGCTACAATCCAGATGATGGCCAGCTTGAAGAGGCGGATAAAACAACCATCAATATCTATCCTGTGCCGGTATCGGGAAGTGAGTTTGATGTAGACATCTTCTCCACCGAGACACTGACCATCGGCTATACGGTGACCGACCTGAATGGAACCATGCTTTATCAGGATGATGTTTTGTCCTCAGAAAATTCGACCACAACAACATCCGTCATCCTGAGCCAGGATCCAGCGCCAAATACTCTGTTGGTCAATCAATTCAACTTTCCTGATGGCTCTGTTCAGGTGGTGACGACCATTTCTGAATAACAACGACCGCTCCATTGATGGCAGCAATTTAAGCCCGGCTTTTGGCCGGGCCTTTTTTGTTGGGTCGGTTTCTCTTGTGTCATCAGGAAAGGAAATGGTGAAAGTGACACACCCGCTGTGTCATCCTCTATTCGTTTTTCTGTTTTGACACACCACCTGTGTCAATCTGGGTTTTGACTCAAGCAGTGACACAGGTTCGGCTTTTGGATTTCCAGCGGAAAAGAAAAAACCGCTTCATCATCGACTAAAGATGAAGCGGCTTTCGCAAAAGTTGTGGAATGAGTTCCTAGTTCGTCAGGATCATGCGCTTGCTGTCGATCTGCTTTCCATCAGCAATCATGGCGTAGATATACATGCCGGGCTTCATAGCGCCAGCATCCAGCGTGAGCTTGCCTTCAGGATTGATCTCCAAAGGATACTTGGCGATCTGCGTACCCTGAAGGTCGAAGAGCAGCATGGTTGCTGTTTGGGTAGTTTCCGGCAGGCTGTAGCGAATCACCGTGCGATCCATAAAGGGGTTGGGGTCGTTTTGATAGAGCACGGCCACATCATCATTGGCGAGCACGTCAGTGCCAGCTCCAATTCTGCCCTCAGCATTGTTACCAGCACTGGCGGCCAGTTCTTCCTTGATCGCTTGCAGCTCAGCGTGGAGGTATTCGAGTTCTGCGTTTTGCGCCTCAATCACCTCGTGTTGTTCCTGCATACCGGCTACCATCACTGGGATCAGAGAGATGTAGTCTACAGCCTTGAATTCTATATCCTCACCGATGACTTCTTCATCCAGCTTTTCAGCGGGTTGCAGACTCTCCTTCACCAAGGTTGGGAAAACCTGCTCTATTTCCTGTGCAATGAAGCCATACTGCTGCCCGTCTCTCAGGGTCATGTTCGGGAATTCCTCTGTTTTGAATTCATAGGTTTTGGGTTGAAGCTTCATCAGCAGGTCCATGGAACCGTCAAGGTCGTTCACCCAGCCGTCTTTCGCTGAGAACCACAGGAAACTATCACAAGCATCAGCAAAGTCAAGCTGCAAAGCTTCCATCCAAAAGACCATCCTTTATACTGCTAGATTCCAGTAGTCGTGTTCCTACAATCAATAAGCAGCCACTTCTTTTCCACGTGTTGGGGCTGAAAAAGGTTTGAGAGATTGGTGGTGCCAAACAATGCACCCACAACCAACTCAACACTAGAGTCGCTAGCAGTTTTGATTCTTCATAAGAATTAATGGAGATCGATTTACTCAATTGAATAGACTAACAGTACAGGTTTATACGCAATTTGCTCCATCTCGGTAGAATCCAAATCTAAAATGGCTCGCTTCGATTCAGGAAAAACTTTTTCATTCGAAATGACTCCACCGCCAGGTACTTGGAGCGTGCAATTGGACGCTTCTTCTTTTAACCAAATAAAGCAACCTCCCTTATCTCGATACACTATCTCGGTAGGAGCGATTAACTCGGCAAGTGCATTCACAATTAGAACTGATTTGTTTCTCTCACCCTCGCCCGGAGTCATTGTTGACGTAAGTTCTGTTATGTCAAGTGTAAGTTTCTCTTCTTGATAAATGTTATTCTTTGAGACCACAATGTCCACAACGTCATGATCTTTTACCTTCTTTGCTTCAAGCGAAACAACGTATGCGACTTCAAGAGGGTCGTATTCATAATGCTCCTCTTGAACACAATCCCAGTATCCAAAGCTGCTAAATGATCCTCGAACGTGTAGAGGTAGATTTGTATTCCAGAAATCAGTTTCCCCAACAAAATTGAGCACGAGTTTTGGTTTTGGAAAGTCACTGACAATTGTCTGGAGGCTTGGCTCAATGGTTCTTGCATATTCATCTTTACTGCATCGAACCCATCCGTCTATCCCTAGAGTATTGCTCAAAACGGTGCTGTCTTCTTTCATAGCCAAGAAGGCAGTTTTAAGCTTTTGAACGATCACCGAATCGCTATCGAGCAGATACCAATACGAATTGTAAGGAATATTGCTGGTGGAGTACAGAATCGTGACTGAATCAAGGGTGTCCTCTTTGCTCAGGTAACCGTCATATATGGTGGCTGCGTGGATGCGCCCCCTTTTTACCCAATCCAATGAATTTGTATGAGAATCCGAGTATTTGATTCGGATCCCACCTACAATATCTTTTTCTCCTTCTCGAAAAAGTCGAAATTCTCTTCCCAGGTAGTTGTATGGTAGCATACATCCAGACATAGAATTTCGATGCGTGAAAGCTATTTCGCCTCTCAGCAAATAATCCCTAAGCAACGATCGCCTTGTGGTGTCTAATGGCTGATGAAAGTTGAAATACGAGATGGGTTTTCCTATCTCTTCACAGTAACTTTCGAAATCTTTCTTTTTGGTGACGATAACGGATCTGTAAGAGTGTCTGCCCTTCTCCGTGTGATAGCAGAACATCTCTGATTTTTTTAAGGCCTCTTCGCTATCCATAATCAGGGTGGCATAGGATCCTGGATTCAGGATAAAACCATCTAGTTGCCCAGTCATAATGTGATTAACCAGTTCGACATTCACCTGCTTGTAGAGGTAGGGCTTCATCACAATTTTAATTCCAGAATGAGAACTGAGGAATGCTGACATCTTGCTCGTTACATCAAGCATTTTTTCCGGGCTTACGAAACCAACGACTCCGAATGTGAATGAAGGTTTTTCAGGTTCAGTTTTGTTCTTCAACATAGGTTCCCGCGAAATCTCGATTCCTCCAAAAACAAGTATTCCAATAACTGGGATCAGGAAGATTACGTAGCTGAGATATTCCATAAAGAAGAAGTGCCTATCTAACCCCATGGAATTGAGGAATTCGGCATTACTCAGTATTTTATTCTTCTCAATACAATGGTATCGGATTTGCTCGATGAGGTCTTTTTGTGAAAACTCGGAGATTTTTTCGTCCGAAGCAATTCTATCGGTTACAGCTAGCAACTCCGCTTTTGAGATCAGTCCATCAGAGAAAATGAAGTCCAGATCATCTCTGATATTCCCGTGATCATTTAGCAGGTGTTTAATGAACTGAATGCGTATGCTGTGGATCCTGTCGTTTAATAAGTTATTCAGATCGAAGAACATAGATTTATTAATCTGCCTCTTCGAAAGGCGAACCCTTATTTTTGAACGTAGCCTATCAATTTCTTCATCAACGATATCCAGTTTTTCTCTATCGTCTACCTCAATGTCTTTGAAATAATAGTTGATAGATGCCACTAGCAGTGCTTTCATTGCTTGCTTCTTGGATCGTTTTATTTGAAAATAGATTCCTGAGGCAAGGGCGGTTAGCAAAGATGTTATAAGACCAATTAGAACAGGTTCTATGTAGTTCATTCCTGATTCGTTAGTTTTTGGTGAGCTAAACTAATAATTAAAATTTCGGCTGTATCGATCTGTAGATGCAGGATTTGCGGGTGTTTGTAGCTGTTGAGTTTGTCGATAAGCGTCTTTTTGTTCCAATTTGAAATGACTTGATTTTGGTTGAAAGAACTGTTTCAACATACCTGCATCGATTTTAATTTCCAAAAAAGACATGAGTCTAGTGGAGATGATCTTCACATCTTGCTTACGGTATGTTCCCGTGTTGCTTGATGCCATGGTTTAAACCGCTATTCTCACAGTTGATCACATCATTTCGCGTTTCTATGCATTTGCTGCATATCCTTGGGATGAATCCTGTTCATTCTGACATGCGCAATTCGTACATGCACCTTGACATTCTCCTGAAAGACCCCCAGAAGGGGAAGCTGGATTTTAGTGCCAGTCAGGATTTGGAGCTGGCGCATCGCACCCGTCATCTGGGCATCAAGTTTTGCTTCGAGGGCACGGAGAATTACCGGGCGCTTGGAAATTGGCATGCCGTGGGCGCGGGACATTTTCTCGTGTTGCCTCCCGATGAGCATTTCGACTTCCATTGTGCAAGCAAGCATCCTACCCACGGCATGTGTATGGACATTGCTGCACCGATGCTTGAGACAGCCTTGGGGGGCGATGAGTTCCTGGGAAATCATCCGCAGCCCTACGACCTGTTTGGCAGGCTTTTTCATGCAGAATCGAATGTGTGGACCAGGCGCTTGTTTGAGCTGTCTCGTGATTTGGCCAGGGACAAACGCAACTACGATGAGGTGCTTGTAGAAGCTTCGGGGCTGCTTTGGAGTCTGAATCTTGAATCCAAACGGGAAAAGGAGAAACTGCCTGCTAAGAAGCAAACCACCCGTGACGAAATCCACAAACGCCTGAAGCGCCTGGAGGCTTATCTGCTGGACGCTCCAACCGAAGCACCCAGCCTGGAGAACATGGCTCGCTTTTGTGGGATGTCTCCGTTTCATTTATTGAGGAGCTTCAAGCAATTGCACGGAGAAACGCCTGCTCAATACCTGGAAAGAATACGAATGGCAAAAGCCCGCAAGATCCTGCAGGTTTCAGAGATTGGAGTTACCGAATTGTCTGCCCAGCTCGGGTTCATGGATCCCAAGTATTTCACACGCAGGTTTAAGAAGTACTTCGGTGTGCCTCCTTCCCAGCTGCATTGATCCACTTTTTCCCCAGAACTCTGAGTTCTCTGTGTCTTCTCTGTGCACTCTGTGGTTAAAACGCGGAAGAATTAGCAAGATCGTCCACCTCATCACGCAGCGCAATGCGGAGCTTGGTGCTATGAAAAACATGATTGCAATTCTCGCATTGGCGCTCAGCTTGCTTGCCCTGCGAGGCCAGGCACAATACTATACGGATGCCACTCCTCAACTTCCAGTGGCGGCAACGGTGCCCTTGACCATGGATGTCGAGTTTTTTGACGTGGACAACGATAACGACCTCGACCTTATCCTCGCGTGCGAATTCCAACAAAACCTGCTGCTTTTCAATGACGGCTTCGGAAACTTTAGTCAGGATGTTCAACGGCTGTTTCCTCCCAGAACCACTTACATACCCAATACCTTCAACCAAGGTGAAGACAGCGAAGACATTGCGCTGGAGGATTTCAACGGTGATGGGAAAATGGACATCCTCTTTGTGAGCGAAGACAGTCCTTATCATGAATTGCTTTTTGGGGCGGACAGCGGCACTTTCTACCTGGCTCCGAGTCAAATTCCGCGCACAAACAAGGCAAACGCGGTACTGACCATGGACTTCAATGGAGACACACACATTGATGTGCTATTGGGACACACGGGCGAGAATTACCTCTACCTGAACAATGGAGATGGTAGCTTCTACAAGGACAGCTTGGGGCTGTTTCCCACCAACCTGAATCAAACCCAGGACCTGAAGGCCGCAGACCTGGACCTGGATGGAGACATGGACATTGTGGAAGGATGTGAGTTTGGTGGCTCCAACATTTACATCAACAACAATGGCCTCTTTACGGAAGAGAGCAACCGATTCAACACCAACGTAGAGGAATACGAGACCCGAAAGATTGCAGTAGAAGACGTAAACGGAGATCAGTTTCCCGATCTGTTTTTGTGCAACGTGAGCTGGCGAAATACCGTGATTTCTCAGAGTCTGCTGATGATCAACGATGGCACCGGCAGCTTCACCGATCAAACGACTCTTCGCTTTCCTTATGCACATGCCTTCACGTTGGACGCGCTGTTCATGGACTTGAACGGAGACGGTGTGAAAGACATGGTGACCTGTGGCGATGGCGATATTTTCAACCCCAAGGCCTACCTCAATAACCCGGACAGCCTGGGCTATTTCAGCCATGCTCCTGAAATGTTTCCTGATCTGTACCAGGGCAGAATGATTGCCATTGCTGCGGCAGACGTCAATGGCGATGACCAGCTGGACCTTTACCTGGGTTCAACACCCGATCGTATGCTGCTTTGGCAAGAACCGACTGGTATTGCCTCCATTCAGGATGGATCAGGCATGAGCACATTTTACAATGCACAGCAAGGGCTGCTGCATGTACGCGGCCTGAAGAATACTGACAGACAGCTGCAGGTGTATGATGCACTGGGCCGTAGCCTGGGTGAATTCAATCTTCAGGTTGTGAATGGGGAGGAGCAGGTACAAGTTTCAGATCGTATGAAGAGTCAGGTCATTTTCATCCGTATTGAAGATGCGGGTGGAAATGTGAGAACCGCGCAGCCCCTTCTGCTTCACTAAGAATTTGAAATTGTTCACTGCTAAACGGTAGCATAACAGAAAGTTCATCAAACGCTCACTTTTTGATGGTTTGGCCTGCACATTGACTTAACGAAGTCGTTGATCCTTTGTAGCAAAACACAGATCCATGAAACGCCTTTCTGGAGCGCTTTTGCTGACCTTTCTGACAGCTGCTTCTTTTGCTCAAAACATCCTTCATAGCCCGACTTCCGGAGCGGGAAACGCTTCGACAGCGGTTTACCTGAATCAACGGGAATCCGGTGCTCGCCAAGACCTTGAACAATACTTCGATCCTGCGCTGAAGCCCTTCTATCATGGTGTGGCCTCTGGTGATCCGCTGTCTGACCGTGTGATCATCTGGACGCGTATCACGCCAGATTCAGCCATGACCATCGAAGGAAACTGGCTCGTGTCTTCGGATACCACCATGAACGATACGGTGGCTTCCGGTAGCTTTACCACAAATGCTTCCAAAGACTACACGGTAAAGATTGACGCAGATGGTCTGCAGTCAAATACCACTTACTACTACATGTTCACCGCCCTGGAGGCTCACTCCCTGATCGGTAGAATGAAGACCGCGCCTACCGGTGCACAGGCTGACCACCTCAAGTTTGCAGTGGTTTCGTGCCAGAACTACGAAGCGGGTTATTTCAATGCCTTTAGCCGCATCGCTGACCGCAACGACATTGATGCTGTGGTTCACCTTGGGGATTATATCTATGAGTATCCTGTAGGAGTTTATGGCGACAGCTTGCTGCAAGCCACGGGCGACCGAAACCACGATACAGTAGAAACGGTTGAGCTTGATCAGTACCGCACACGCTATTCACTCTATCGCCTGGATGCCGATCTGCGCAGGGCGCACCAGCAGCACGCCTTTGTGAACATCTGGGATGATCACGAAAGTGCCAACGATGCATGGTCAGGCGGTGCTGAGAATCACACCGACTCTACGGAAGGAGACTGGTCTGCGCGACTCAACGTGGCGAAGCAGGCCTTTTTCGAGTGGATTCCCATTCGCGAAACTTCAAGCTCCATTTACAGGACACTGAACTACGGAAACCTGGTAGACCTTATCATGCTCGATACCCGTATCGAGGGTAGGGAAGAGCAGATCAACGATGTACTGGATCCTGCGCTTTACAGCCCTGCACGTACCATGCTGGGTAGCACGCAGCGCAGCTGGTTTCTGGATGCTTTGGACAACTCCTCAGCCAAATGGAAGATCGTTGGTAACCAAGTGATTTTTTCTGAGTTCCATGTAGGATGGGCTGCCGTAGCTCCACAAACACCAACAGATGTGGAGAGCATCTTCCTTGACATCTGGGATGGATATCCTGCAGAACGTCTTGCGATCATTGAATACCTCGAGGATAATAGCATCGATAACGTTGTCTTCCTCACGGGTGATTTCCACTCCACCTTCGCCTTTGATGTGGCAGACTCCGTAACGAATCCTGCAGCATTTTACGCTCCGACCTCTAACTATAACCCTGCCACGGGAGACGGCTCTGTAGCTGTTGAATTCGCGGTGCCTAGTATTGCCTCTGCCAACTTTGACGAGAACGTAGGTGAAGCCACGGCTGCTGCGATCGAATTTCAGATCAACAATCCACTGCCAGCTCCGCTGCCACCACAGAATATTCCAAACCCACACATGAAGTTCGTGGACCTGGATCAGCACGGGTATTTCATCCTGGATGTGAAGGACGATAGTACTCAGGCAGATTGGTTCTTCGTAGATCGCATCGATCAGGTAAGTGGTAATGAGTCCTTCGCAGAAGGATGGTATTCAATGGACGGTGACAATCACTTGTCGCAGGCGGGCGGTGCCAGTGCTGCAAAGTCAACTCAGGAAGATCCAGCACCCGATACACCTCCAACGTATGTTCCAGATACCGCTACAGGCATTGCCGCTCAGCCGAAAGCTGCATCTTTTGCAGTGATGGGTGTGTATCCAAACCCTGTACGACACACCTTCACCGTGCAATACGCCTTGAACAGCAGCGAGGAAGTTTCAATCGAGCTGTTGGACGCTGTGGGCCGACCCGTGAAACCCCTCATGAATACGGCTCATGCAGCAGGTATTTACAACTTCACCTACAATCCGGGACAGCTTCCTGCGGGGATTTACATGCTCCGCCTCCGAGCTGGTGCTGAACAGTCGATCCAGCGAATCATCATTGCAGAATAAGCAGTGGTAAAGACAGCGTTTCAGGTTCAATAGGAGCCTGATCGACATGACATTTGAAGCAAGAGAGGAGCCTGAGAGCTCCTCTTTTGATTTCGAGTTGTAGCAACCCATAAAATGACGTGTTGCGGAAGTGACTCCTTAGGGGACTTATTAACAATCTGCCAATAGCTCCCTGGGATCGTATCAAAAGCTGGTTGGTATTGGCGAAAAATTGGTTTTGGTTACTTTATAACTGGTTTAAGTCGAGCTGATTACTCGTTGTTGAATTCTTTTTGTTGTTAACGGTTATGCCTAAGTGCTTTGTGGGGTTTGAGCGCTAGGTTTGGGTGAAGACAAATTCATCCAAATCAACTTTAAACTCAACGACTCATGTTTTACACACCCCTCCAAAGGGTTGGTATCCTTCTCAAGGTCATGCTGCTGGCGAGCCACTTTCTCTGGGCTCAGAGTGCCATGTTCTTTGATGGGACCAACGACTATGTTCAATTTCCCAATCAAACAGCCTACAACTTCAACAGCTTCACGTTCGAGACGTGGATTGCTCTGTCCTCCAATCCGGGAACGGATGTTGCCATCCTCAGCAACCGGGATAACCTCACCAATGGAGTAGAGTGGGGCATTCATGCCAGCGGCAGGCAGATGTTGACCATCGCGGGTTCGCAGCTCATTGAACCCACGGTGGACTTGTATCAACTGCAAGGCTGCACGCACATCGCGGTGACCTACGATAACTCTTCAGGCATCGCTGCCTTCTACATCAATGGCACGTTGATCTACCAGGATTTGCTGCCGAACGCGACAGCTACAGGTTCAGACCTTTGGTTAGGGGCGAATCCGGCTACAGTGTCCAAGTTCTACCGCGGTGGACTGGACGAGCTGAGAGTGTGGAACTTCGCACTGGCTCCAGGTGACCTTGCTCAGTGGTGGAATGTGAACTGTCCCAATACCTATGGGCCTTATTTACTGTACGTCAATTTTGACGAGGTATCCTCCAGTCAGTTTGTGCACGATCAATCACCCCTGGCCAATCACGGCATTCGAGGTTCGATTGCCTTCACGGATGCCAACGATCCTCAATTTGTAAATCCATTCTGCAGCTTTGCCACGTGCTGTGCGGTCAATGCCGACTTTACCGGACCTCAGCCAGCCTACGCAGGTGCTCCTGCAACATTCACCAATACCTCAACTGCTGGGCTCAGCTACGAATGGTTTGTAGACGGAGTGTCAGTAGGAACAAGCACGAACCTGACGTACACCTTTACGGCCGTTGGAAGCTACGTAGTTACGCTGCGCGCTCAGGGCAGCACCCAGCCGTGTTACGATTATTATTCCTGGGTGGTAGAAGTTGAAGATCCATGCAATGCCAACTTCAGCTACACCGCCAACTGCAACAGTATTTCCTTCATGAGCACACCCACGGTGCCAGGAATTCAGCACTTCTGGGATTTTGGCGATGGTGGTTCAAGTAACCTGGCGAATCCTACGCACTTGTACATGGCTCCAGGAACCTACACCGTCACGCATACCGTGAGCTTCATGGAATCCTGCACCGAAACCGTCACTCAGCAGATCACAATCTCCTGCTTCAATGACCCTTGTCCTACCGATTGCAACATCGTGCCCTGGGGCGACTTTGAGGATCATAACATCACAGAGCTCGATCCGCTTTTCTTCCACAAAGACCTTTGGCTGCCATCGCTCGCAGTGCCGATTGACAACTCCATGGAGCTTTACAATGGAACCACGGGTACTGTAAAGTCTTCGGATAACTTATCCCTGACCAACCAGATGCTCTTAACGCTGGTACCGGTGCTTCCGGCAGCTGCTACCGGTGGTGACCAGTATGTGGGAATAGCGGCAAGTCGATACCTTCCCAATAATGTCGTTTCGCTGAACAGGGAGATCATGACCTTCGAATTGTGCGAGCCGATACAGCCTGGAGAAGTCTACGATGTTTCTATGCTGCTTCAGCTTCATGTAGGCGATGCTGCCAACACAGTCTTCCGTCTTCAGGGATCCGCTGAAGAGGCTTGTCCATTCTGGTCTCAATCAGATCTTACCATATGTCCTGATGAAGGTTGCAACGTGATGTGCAACAACGGAAACAGCTACACGCCTTACGACATGGCAGCCTTCTATCAGCTCAATGGAAGCTGGACTTCGCACTCCACTACCTATCAGCATCCGGCTAATGCTCCGGCCCTCAACTACATCACCATATTCCCCGAGGTAAACTGCCCGGCTACGGGTGTATCCTACGTGTTGGTGGACAACATTTCCATTTGTCCGAGTGATGCTCAGGCAGGTGCAGTGGTGGTGCCCAATCCCAATGTAAATGCCTCATTCTCCTATGTGATCACTCCTCCCAACTGCACGGAGACTTTCTTCACTTCCAACGGAGCAAACGGTGTGCACTCCTGGGATTTTGGTGATGGAAACAGCTCAACCGCTGTGAATCCCACGCATACCTATTCATCCACCGGAACGTACACCGTTACGCATACCATTACTGATGGTAATTGCTTTGGATCGGAAGTGATGACCATTGAAGTAAAATGCCCGAATTGCTCTGTGGATCCATGGCCCAGGATTTATGAAACCTCTGGTGGCTTTGGAACAGAACAGTGGATTGTAGGGCTGGATTTCGATGCCAACAATAACGTGTATGCCCTGAGAACCAAAGCTGGGGCCGTTAATCAATTCGCTTCTGCTGTTACCGTTTTGAGTAAGTATTGCGATGACGGTTTAGAGGAATGGTCATCCGTAATCACTGGTGGGGAAATGAAGGCCTGGGAAACCAATAACAAGCTAGCTGTGGACGACAATGGCAATTCCTTTGTGATCGTGGGATACGAGAACTCCATGAACGTAGACGGAACGGTTGTGTCCGGCACGGGAGCGCAGCTGGCCATTCTCAAATACAACACCCAGGGAACATTGGTGAACTGGCGTTCCATTCCCTACGTGTTCAGTACTGGGTTCGGTGCCGGAAATGAGGAATCCGTTAAGGTGAACGATGCAGGAAACAAGCTTTATGTGCTAACAAATGATCGCATCAAAGAATTGAATTCCAATACCTTATTGGATGTAGTGGATGAGTTAGGAAGCTTCTTTTCCATTGACATCAGCGACAACGGTAACTTCATCTATTTCGTGGATGCAACAGATGTCGGTTTTTACAACGGACTTGGTTCCACACCCATGAGTATCACGCACCCAGGCGCAGGCGTCAAAACAGACTTTGAGTTTGATGATGTGAATGATCGGGTGTACCTGGCTACGAACTATGACGTGCACGTGTATGATGTCACATCCACAACCATTGTCGCGAATTTCGTGATGAACAATGTAACCGGTGGCGAATTCTACCGTGAGATATGTCCTACGCCCACAGGGCTGATGATCTACGTTGCGGATGTCTACCTGGGTGGCCCACCCATTGAGGATGTACATTTCTATAATCTTAGCGGAGGTCCCACCGGATTCAGCTTTCAGATCAATGGGAACAATGCCGTGCGTACACCCATCCTGATGGGGTACAACAACGGAAACGGCTATCTCGGAGCCACTTGGTTTAACAGCCTGAACATGGGGTGGTACAGCACATCCACCAATTCAGGGTCCTACGTTACCCGCTTCGACATGAATGGGACGCTGGTGCCGAAGCATGAAGAGAATGCTGATAACACTTTCGGTCTAGCTTCTGGTGATGCCAGCGTACAACTGTTTCCGAACCCTTCACAGGGTGAAGTAGAAGTAAACATCGCTTATGATGGACTTGCCAATGTTCAGGTCGCTGTGGTTGATGCCTACGGACAGATTGTTCATATGCACGGGCCGGTGGATGTATCGTCTGGTGAGGGTTACTGTCGCCTGGATCTCGCTCAAGAGCCTGCGGGAATCTACTTCGTAGTAGTTGAGCGTGAAGGAGTACGCTTATCAACCAAGAAGTTGATACTGCGCTAAGCGCTGCACTGAATTCAGGTACAAACCCTGAAGAACACAAATGATTACCGGCAAAGGCATGAGCCTTTGCCGGTTTTTTGTTTTCGCATGTATTCCAGTGTGGAAATAAGTACCGCTTTTGAACCCTCGATCACCTCTCGTTTCATTTTGC
Source organism: Flavobacteriales bacterium UBA6057 (assembly GCA_002428995.1). GTDB lineage: Bacteria > Bacteroidota > Bacteroidia > Flavobacteriales_G > Salibacteraceae > UBA6057. The sequence continues at coordinate 59,602 of DIYJ01000011.1, forward strand.
TACCGTTCGTTAACCGCTAGGTTGATGGGTTGCTATTCTCTTCAAATTGCCTTTCGAAACTTCCTGCTGGGATGGACTTGTAGCGGTTCCTTTTCCCTCAGCGAGTTTGTCAGAATGAAGCAACTAAAATTCAACGCTAAACATGTGAAACATGAAGAAGATCATTATCCTATTTCTAACCCTACTTACACTTTCTGCTGCCGCCCAGGACGACCCTTTGCAGCAGCAAAACGACTACATTATCCTGGATGACGCGCGTGACGACATGGAAATCGTAACTGATTTGCCTGCCACGGGTAGCAGAGATGTACACGAGTTCAGAGTGGTGATTCACGTTCAGGTTCAGAATGCAAATCAGTATTGCAACATCGCCAGCGAGCAGAATTACGATGCTATTGGCCCTGGCTTTATTGCTGACTTGAATGCCAAGATCGTTGAAATGAATACCCGGCTGGCACACTCTGGGGTGTTTTTTACGGTGTGTCCCGAGGTCATTTATACCATTGATCAAACAGCACTCGACTTCCAGGACCCTAGCCTGGAGGCGAACATGACTGCCCGTCATCAACCAGGAAGATTCAATTTGTATGTAGTTCAAAACATTGTAAATGCGAACGGTTACGCCTACATCGGTCCATCAGCAGAACGCATCTTCATAGAAAGAACCCGCGCCTTGACAAGCACACTATGGCATGAATTCGGTCATGCCCTTGGGCTGAGACACACGCATGGTTTCGTCAATGGTACGCTGACGAGTGAGTTGGTAGATGGATCCAATTGCACGGTGGCAGGAGACAGAATATGTGACACACCCGCTGACCCTCAACTCAGCTCCAGCAATGTAGACGCCAATTGCAACTACACCGGTTCGCTGATGGACAGTAACGGAGACCTCTTCAATCCAGATGTTCAAAACATCCTCTCCTACGCACCGGGTCAATGCCGGGATCATTACTCCAATGGTCAAATGGATGTGGTGAGAAACCTCATCGAAACGTTCGGATGGCACAGTAGTAAAATCCTGTCATGTGAGTATGATTTGGAGGAGCCAGCTGGGCCGACTCTCTGTGCGGACTACAACGCTGTGAAAGTGGAAGGCACCATGGTGTCTGGAGACTTTGATGAGGATGGTGATGAAGATGATGTAGCTGCCCTCTACAACTATGGCGGCACCAACAGCTCATGGCACGTATGGACCGGTGAAGGCGATCATTTTGAACTACAGGGAACCGGAACTCCCTTCTGGCAGAGCACAGGTTTCGATGCGAACAAGGTGAAGTATCGTGTTGCTTCCGGTGATTTCGACAACGATGGCTTTAAAGATGACATTGTCACCTTCTACTACTATGGCGGTGATCACACACGCGCCTTTGTTTTCATTTCAGACGGTACTCAGTTTGCTGTGAACGGAGCCGGCTGGTGGGACAGTCCATTCTTTGATGGAGATAATATTCAGGGCTGTGTCGTTTCTGGTGACTTCGACCATGACCTTCGACATGATGACGTTGCCGTGCTCTACGACTACGGTGGACTCCATTCCTCTTTTTTCCTGTTTGAAGGAACGGTCAATGGCTTCAATTCATGGGGTCCCGTCTGGACTTCTTATTCATTTGCCGGTCAGGAAACTTCCAAGCGATTGGTAAGTGGGGATTTTGACGAAGACGGTTTCCACGATGACATCACAGGCATCTATGACTACAGCAACTTTGTTGCGAAGTGGCATGTCTGGAGGATGAACACGGCATTGACTAACATTCAATACGATGGTGTATGGTACACCAACAACAATTACGAACCGAGTGAGCTATCTGGAAGGGTAGTGGTGATCGATGCCGACCATGATGGTTTTGTGGATGATGTCACGGGCATGTATGATTATGGTGGATGGGTTTCTCACTTCCACACATTCAAGGGAAACAAGAATCATTTTGCCGGAACCTTCACCAGTTGGACCTCCAATGGCTATGGAGCGCATCGAGTGAAAGGAAGAGTCATGAGCGGTGACTTTGACGGAGATGGGCACGTGGATGATGTGACGGCATTTTACGATTACGGTCTCAACGGTGCGACAAATCTCTACGAGACCAGAGCACACCTTTGGAAGGCAAATTCTCCTTCGGTGTTTGAAATAGACAATCACTCCAGAGGCTGGTGGGGCTGGTGCTGTGCCAACGATGGCAATCGCCTGAAGCAAGGCTATGAAGAAGTCCCCGAATGGGAGGAGGTGGTTTCTCCTGAAATCAAGGTGTATCCGAATCCAGCTGACGATCGCCTCACCATTGAAGGCCTGGATATGGATTCTGAAACGAGAATCACACTGTATGATGCGATGGGAAGGACGGTGCTCTCGTCCAGCGTTTCAGGAAAAACCAGTGAAAATCTTGATGTGTCAAACGCCCAACCCGGGCTTTACTTCTTGATCATCGAAAATGGATTGACAAGCGCTCGTAAGAGTGTGGTAATACGATAAACAACGACCGCAACCTGACCGATGAAGGCTCATTCTTTCGAGGATGAGCCTTTTTTGCGTCTTGACGGTTGCTTTTTGAGGAAGGGCCAGTTGGCGGTGTGGTTACAACACGGAAACCCCTCAAATGCATAAGTTTGACCGCAGCAAATCAGGCCCACAAGCCTGGAGAATCCTGACCCGACTTTTAACTGAATCATGGAAGTAGTGCCATCGAGTGTGTGTGATGAAAAGACCTTTGAAGGTTTGTTCATGGAGCATGCGAAGTCGCTGCGCGATTACCTGTTTTTCCTTTCGGGAGACAATGGGCTGAGTGAAGACCTCGTACAGGACATCTTCTTCAAGCTTTGGGAGAAGTGCAAGGATGTTCCGTTTGACAAGGTGCGTTCTTTCCTGTTTGTGGTCGGGAAGAACCAGTTTCTGAAAGATGTGGAGAAAAAGAAGGTTCGATTGAATCACCGGGCTGGGCTTTCGGAGCGGGTAGACAAGGAAGATCCGCAGCACAAGCTGGAGCAGGACGAGTTTAAGGCTCGACTTGAAAATGCGATTGATGCGTTGCCAGATGGACAGAAGGAAGTTTTCCTGATGAACCGCATTCAAAAGATGACCTATGGAGACATCGCTGAACACTTGGAAATCAGCCAAAAGGCAGTGGAAAAGCGTATGTCCAAAGCATTGAAAAAAATGAAAGATCTTTTACATCCGAACAAGGGCTAGGGTAAATGGCTTTTGACCGGTTGTAGTAGTATGAAAAGACAAATATGAAACCCTGGGAAGACGATGAAACATTTTTGGCGCGGTGGCTCGATGGCTCGCTGACGGCTGAAGAATTGCGTGCTTTCGAGGAATCACCGGACTACGAATACTACGTAAAAACAGCCGGTGCACTGGACAACTTCGAATTGGAGCCTTACGATACAAGTGCTGCATTCGACAAGCTCCATCAACGCATTCAAGAAGCTAAAGGCCCGGAGGTGCGAACGCTGCCCCAAGCGTCCAATTCGAAAAGCTGGATGTATTATGCCGCTGCCGCATGTGTGGTAGGCTTCATTGGGTTGTGGGTCGCGTTTTTCGCGGATTCTTCCGTGGAAGTGCTGGCGGCTGATGCCAGCGAGAGGGTGGCCTTTCCCGATGGATCTGAAGCAATGGTCAGCAAGGGAAGCTCCATTCGCTACGAGGCCAATAGCTGGGATGAAGCCCGCAAGGTTGACTTGAGTGGTGAGGCTTATTTTGAAGTGGAAAAGGGCGTTGAGTTCTCTGTAGAAGTGGCCAATGGTCGAGTAGTGGTTTTAGGGACACGCTTCAACGTGGAAGAAGAGGATGATAAACTCTTGGTGACCTGCTACAGCGGTAAGGTGAGGGTAGAGGCCTTTGGCGAGCAACACATCCTTACAAAAGGCCAGTCTGTAGTAGCATTAGTAGATGCTGCGGATCAAACATCGGAGACTGATTTGGTGCAACCGATTTGGATTTCACCAAACGTTAGCCTCAAGGATGTGCCGCTGGGTGAGGTGTTGGATCAGCTGGAGGAGATCTACGGGGTTCAGTTCTCGGGTGAGTTTGATCGCAATTTGCCGTTCTCCGGTTCGTTTCCAAACAGCGACCTGGACGTAGCACTCGCTCAGGTATTCCGACCTTTCAACCTAAACTTCAGCATCGATCAATCGAGCAAGACCATTACAGTTGAGTAGCCAGCGCAGAGCGTTGCGGTTTGTGATCGCGATGCTTTTGTTGGTGGGCTCAGCTTCAGCGCAAACGATCAGCTACCAATCGGAGGAGAAGCCGCTTTCTGAAATTCTGGACGAAGTTTCTGAGCGCTACCAGCTCTACTTTTCCTATTCCTCATCCCTGCTAGCCTCGCGCGTTACCAGTTGCAACATACAGGATGCCGAGGTGGACGAGTTTCTGAACCTTCTTCTGGAACCACTCGGTTTAAGAGCTGTCCAAAACAAAGACAACTACTTCTTCATTCAGCGCACTCAGCGCACGATTACCCTGATCATCTCCTCCCGCGAACCTCCGGAGCCCTTGGCCTACGCCACAGCCAGTTCCTCCGTGACGCACAAGGGCAGCTTAACCGATCCGGCAGGATTCGCGTCCTTCAGTTTCGACCCGCTACTGGACACGAGTTTGCTAGTGCATTACGTGGGCTTTGCTACTCAAGAAATTCCACTCAACGACTACATCCGCGATACGCTGGTCATTGAAATGGACGTGAATTCGTTTGAGCTGAACCAGGTGGTGATCGAATACCACAACCAGGCGATTACGCTGGAAGACCTGAGCTATGTGAAACTGCGGCCGGATGAAATGAAGGTATTGCCAGGACTGCCGGAGGCGGACGTGTTGCTTTCCGTCCAAATGATTCCGGGGATGGAGTCCAATGACGAGACGGCTTCCGGGATCAACGTGCGCGGAGGTGGCAAGGATGAACTGATCATGTATTGGGACCGCATTCCGGTTTACCAGCAAGGGCATTTTTTCGGTACGCTCACTTCCTTCATTCCGAGTGCGGTAAACGAGATCAATGCCTACAAAAACTACGTTCCCGTGAGCTTCACGGGAGCAACTTCCGGCCTGCTGGATATTCATGTTTACGATTCCATTCCTGATCAAGCTTCTGCGGTGGCCAACCTCAATCTGACGCATGGTGACCTTATGCTTCGAATGCCGATCAAGCAGAAGGCAAGCGTTCTGCTGGGAGGAAGGCTGTCGTTCAATCAGGTGCTCAATTCACCCGCTTACTTGGCACAGGTGAATAAACTGTTCAGCGGTACCAGTTCTGAAGACTTCCTGGAGGGAGATGGAGAAGGCGAGGAAGTGCAGGCCGACCTGAACTACAACGACCTCAACGCAAAGGTCATTTGGCAGATCAGCGATCAAGACTATTTCAGCGTGAGCGGCATGCTGACGCGCGACAACTTTGAGTTTGCCACCTCCTCGCTGGAAGAAGATGAAGGCAGAACAAGCCGTTCCAACGAGATCTCCTTTCAAGGATTCAACGCCTTTTACCAGCGCACCTGGAATGGGCATTGGAGCAGTACGCTGAGCATCAGTCGGTCGCAGTTTGAATTGGATAACGTAGACCGCGAGGAAACAGATGAGCAGGAGCTGGACTTTGAAATCTCGATCAATAATGTGCTGAATAACACCGAACTCAAGGTCGGCACGGAGCGCGTTTCCGCCAACGGCTCGAAAGCAGAGATTGGCTACCAGCTCAATTTGTATGAAAACTCCTTTGACTTCCGGGAGCAAAGTGAATTTGAAGAAGATGTAACGGACTTCCTGCAATCCGATCAAACTGGTCACGGAGTGTTTGTGGGCTATCAATACCGAGGCAAAGACCGGCTCCGGGTTCATCCTCAATTGCGCGGTGATTACTTCCCGGAATTGGGAGAGGCGAGGCTGAATCCTATCCTAAACGTGCACTATCGAACCACCAAAAGCCTGTGGCTCAAAAGCTCGTATGGCCATTACAATCAAGCACTGCGCACCCTGAACGATGGTGAACTGGACGTTTCTAATGTTTCGGGTAGCGTCTGGCTGTTGGCTGGAAACGAGGATCTCAGTCTACTCGGCAGTCGGCAGGCTTCCCTCGGTGGAGTGTTTACCGAGCAGGGCTGGCTCATCGATGTGGACTTCTATTGGAAGCGCACCAACGGATTGAGTTCCATCAATCAGTTTCAGAGATCGGATAACATCGGTTTAGACTTCTCGCTGGGAAGTGCTGACACCCGAGGTGTTGACGTCATGATTCGAAAGAAATTCGGGCGCTATCAATCCTGGTTGAGCTATACCTACAGCCAAACGACCAGTACCTTCAACGAACTTCAATCGGAAGATTTCCCTTCTTCGCTGGATCGGCCGCATCAGTTTAGATGGGTGCACAACCTGTATCTGAATCAGTTTGAAGTGGCTGTGAGCTGGCACTACAAGTCAGGCACGCCTTACAGCCAACCAACAGGGCTAGAGCTGATTACCGATGAAGAAGAGTCTTACTATGAGCTTCAGTACGAAGAATTCAACGATCAGCGATTGGCCAGCTACCATCGGATGGATATCTCGGTTTGGTATAAGTTTCCCAAGAAGCGCACTAAGCTCAACGGGTTGATCGGGATTGCGATCCAAAACGTTTACAACCGGGAGAATGTCTGGCAGCGCTTTTTCTTCCTTGATGATGAGGATGACGACCAGGTGCCGGAAGTGGTTTCTGAGGCGAGATACTTTCTTGGGTTTACTCCGAATATTTCTTTGAAGGTCAACTTCAATTAGAGCTTGAATGCGAGTGGGTCGCCTTTGAAACACCCTTCGAGACATGCCGCTCAGCGGCATTCCTCAGGATGACTGTTTCCCAAGGTGTAAGCCCTTCCCTCACCGCTGAGTCATCCTGAGGAGATCGTCAAAAGACGATCGTCTCGAAGGGTGACGGACATGATTGATACCATAACTGGGACTTGACTGAATCCAAGCATAACTGCCTTAATATCCTTGATTCACATGCTGAATCTTAACCACAGAGACCACAAAGAATCCGTTCTGTGCACTCTGTGTCTTCTCAGTGAGCTCTGTGGTTAATCAGAATTAGTCTTGAAGATTGCAATATGCTTCTCCCCATCCTGCCTCACCGAGCCTCGATACATCCCAGCCGTATTAAAAGCATAAGCCACATTTCCCTTCGAATCCACCGCGATCATACCTCCTTCACCACCCAGGACGCCCACCCGTTCATAAATGGCGGTGTTACAAGCATCCTGCAGCGATTGGCCTTTGTACTGCATCAAGGCATGCGCTTCAAAAGCAGCCTGCGCACGAATGAAGTACTCCCCATGCCCCGTGCACGAAACGGCACAAGTCGCATTGTTAGCGTAGGTGCCGGCCCCAATGATCGGTGAGTCACCCACACGGCCGTATTTCTTATTGGTCATGCCACCCGTGGAAGTGGCGGCCGCCAGGTTTCCAAACACGTCCATTACCGCAACACCCACCGTACCATGTTTCTTCTCTTCCATGTCCGCATCGCCATCATGATCGAGTTTGATGACCGATTTTTTGTTGGCCTTTTCCCATTGGCGGTACCTGCGTTCGTTGTGGAAGTATTCCGCTGAAACCGTAGCAGCCCCGTGTGATTTACCGAAGGTTTCCGCACCCGGGCCGCTGAGGAATACATGCTCAGAGCTGTCCAGCACCAAACGAGCAAGAGAAACAGGATTTTTGATCAGGGAGACTCCGGCTACCGCCCCTGTGTTCAGCGTTTTTCCATCCATGATGGAAGCATCCATCTCGTGTTGGCCTTCGGCATTGAATACTGAGCCCCGGCCCGCATTGAAGAGCGGATTGTTCTCCAGGTAATTGACCACGGCTTCGCAAACATCGGTAGCCGAAGCGGAGTCTTGGAGCATTTCATAACCTATGGTCAAGGCGCTGTCTAGGGCGGCACGGTAGGTGGCCTCGCGTTCCTCGGAAAAGTTCTTTGGAAGCAGGTTTCCCGCACCACCGTGAATGGCGATACTGAAGTTTTGGGCCATGCTTTGCGTCATCATCAAAGTGAATAGGAGTTGAAGTTTTACAAGGATTTTCATGCGCTCAGTTTTAAGGATGGCTTGCTCCCAGATCCTGATTTTTGCTCATCAAGATCGAGCAAAGAGTCGTAACTCAAGCCCTCACGGTGGTAATTTTTCAGGAAGAGGAGCACCGTCCGTTTGTTCTTCAGCTTCATGATCAGCTTCGTCAGGTGCGCTTGAATGGTAGGCTCCATGTTGTAAAACGGCTCATCTATCAGTAAGATCGGTTTACGGGTCAGCAATGCTCTCGTAAACAACAACACGCGCTCCTGGCCTTTGGACAAGGCCTTGCCTTTCGCTCCGATACGATCGTCCAGGCTTAGGCGCGCTTCGAAGGGCAGCGCTTCTTGAACCGTATTCAACCAGCGCTCTGCGCCCTTCCGTTTCACCTCCTTGCGGCTGTAAGAAATCGCTTCGAACACGGTGTTTCCTAGTAGCGGAAACTCATCCGAAATGATCGTGACGTGCTTCCTCAGGCTTTTGATGGTGAGCGATCGAATGTCTTGGTGATCAATGCTGATGGTGCCTTCGTATTCAGAGTGTAGGCCGAGTAAGAGCTTGGCCAGACAGGACTTTCCCGATCCCGTCCCGCCTAGAATCAGGTGCAGTCCATGACCTTTCCACTCAGCGTTCAGTGGATCAAAAACACGGTTCTCACCAAAGCTCAGCGACACGTTCTCCATGCTGATTATGGATTCCTGAACTGCCAGGTCATCCCCGTCCAGGCGCTCCTCGCTTGGTAGCTTTAGCACGTTCAAGAGCTTATTGATCGAGATCATTCCCAGCTTCCAGGTTACCATCACACGCAGTGTTCTGCGTAGCACCGGAAGCATGCTCATGATGAGCAGGAAGGCTGTCAAAAGATCCACATGATCCACGGGAGTTCCATTGGCTTTTTGTACGTGAATGGCGTACATGATCACCCCAATCATGGCATAAAGCAGGGCCGGAACCAACACATAGATGAAGGTGGACAGTCGGTGAAAGCTCAGTCCGGTCTTGTATACCCGGGTAGAGTGTTTCATGAACTTGGCCAGTTCCGGCTGCACCCGGTTGAAGGCCTTGATGGTATGGACCGCTTCCAGGCGCTTGCTTACAAACGACAGCAGGTTGGATTTGCGGTTCCTTCGCTCTGTCGAAATGCTGTGCAGCCCCTTGTTTAGAAGGTAGATCGGAATGCCAATCAAGCACAAGGCGATGAAGGCAATTGTGGTTAGCACTGGCGAGATCATCGCCAGTGCTACCACCACCATCGAAATCAGCAGCACATCGATGGTGAAACCAACCAACCCTTTTGTCAAGTAGTTCTGAATGCTTTTCAAGTCTCCGCTGTAGCGCAACAGGTATTTGCCAACCCCTTTCTGGAGGTACACGCTCGGGTCGAGCTTTAGCTGGTGATCAAAGAGCTTGTTCCGTAGTTCGAAGGCCAGCAGCTCGCCCATGGAGAAGACCATGAAGCGCTGCATAAAACCCGTAGCCAGGTTGATCACCAGGAGCAGGGTGAAGGCCGCAAGCAACTCTTCCAGCGTATCAAATTGCCGCAAGAGTGTGGAGTCAAAGAACGAGGCGGTGCGCGTTCGGAAGTCGAATACCAGCCGGTAGAAATGTCCTATGCACATCGGCATGAGGATCGTTGTGATGCTGGAAACGATGCCGGCCAGGAAGGTGAGGCTCAACCGAGCCCTATGCTTCCTGAAGAAGGGGAGAAGCAAAGACCATTTTGTCATGTTCATGCAGTTTTTCGTTGAAGTTTAGGTCGAGCAAGCAGGTGAGCCATCACATGCGCAGACATGAGGTCGCCCAAGTCAAGCACTGGGATGTTGGTGGCAGTTTTGGTTTCCGCTACCAGCAATGGACTGGCATTGATGGAGCCGGAGATGGCAAAGGGTCGAACATCAATCCCTGCCAGGAAGCTGAGGCCACTCAATACTCCCAGGCTATCGCTGCAACTGAGCATCACGTGCTGAACCGTGCTCATGAAACCCATATCGTTCAGCAGCATGTTCGTTTCCCTTTGCAGCAGGCCATCCGCGATTTCCACTACCACGTAATCCGGGTTCAGCGGCTCCATTTTCTGGAGCAGGGTTTCGTAGATGTCTAGGATCTCCGGCAAATCGTACATGTAAGTAGAGGGGAAGCCGAGGTTTGAAAAGTCGAAGGCTACGTCCGCTCCACAGTCCTTTACAAAGCGCTTGTCCTTGGAGAAAACGGTGCCGGTCAGCTTGATGAAGCCCACCTTCTTCCCAGCGTTTTTCAAACCTCTGCACAAGTAGGCCGCAGAGGTCGTTTTGCCGCTGTCCATGCTGGAACCCACGGAAAGGATCACTTCGTAGTTTCTTTCCTTGGCAGGGTTGAAGCGCAACGGCTTCTCCTTCAGGTAGTGAGTATTGATGATCTTTTCTGAGCTGTCTACCGCAAAGCCCATCAAGACAAGTTCGGTAGGCCCCACATCTTCCAGCTTGGCGTGGCTGCTTTTTAATACTCCGATGCAACCACCCTGACCCAGGATCTGGTATTGAGGCATCACCTCGGTAGGCACGTAGCCTTCAAACTGGTTGGTAGCGTAGCGGTTTCCAAAAGCCGCCATGATCACATCTCCAGGAAAGATGTAAGAGTTCTTTCCGCTGTCGCCCTGGATGGCTTTGTGTTTTCCAATGCTCAGGACTTTGAAAACGGCCACGTCTCCGGCCTGAGGAATGTAGTGTTCGTTGAAGGCAGTGCTGATGTGAAACTCTTGTACATCGCGGCAAATGATTGCCTTCTTTATATCTCTCTGCTGTATCATCTTATTTGATTTTAATGGTGTAGGAAAGGCTCATTCCGATGAGCGAATAGTTGTTGAATGGTCGTTTGATCTTGGTGCCTGATTTGTTGGGGACATTGAGTCCCCGGTAGGGCCTGAGGTTGGTGTTGAACTCCCGCTGGAGCGTGTAGAAAACACTTACAAAGAGTCGTGGAGCGAGTCGGGCACGTACTCCTGCTGTGAAGCGGTAACGATGCAAGCCATTGGGTGCCTGCTCCACAAAGTCTTCGACATCGTCATCCGGATCTTCCAGTTCTGCCCGCAGCTCTTCAATTTCCTCTTCTTCGAGCCAGTAGGTGATCTCTGTTCCACCCTGGTAGTAGAAGAGTTGATTGCGGATGTAAGGCGACATGCGCAGTGGCCACTTCTTGTTGTAGTACCTCAGCTTGTTGGTGAACACCCCGCGCTGGGCAAACTTTTGAAGGCCCGGGAAGTACTGTTCCAACTGAACCCGGTTGCTGATTCGGAAGGCCCCAAACTTGAACCGGTGTGTGGCATTGATGTGCCCTCGGTGATAGGTGAGTGGAGTCTTGCTGTTGATCCGGCTGAAGGCGTATCCCACACCCACCGACCAGTGATCGGTCAACTCTCGCTTGTATCCCAGTCCGTACTGTCCAAATCCAAACTTGGAGGGATTGACATCAAAGGATGAAAGTTGAGATACCGTAAAGGTGTTTCGCTTTTTGACCTCCAGGTTCAGGCTGGTGATGTTCCACAGCTTGAAGTTCTGGGTGAGGTCTTGAGCGATGGCAACCTGAGTGAAAATGCTCAGCAGTGCGATGAAAATGTGCTTCCTCATAATGATTGGTTTGATGAGGAAACCTGTGGGTGGAAAATCACCCTACCCCCTGGAGGAGATTTTTTTTCAAAAGAGTGAAGTTCTAGTCAGTGTCTGTGCTTAGATCGTGGTGTTAATACGGATTGTTCAGAATCAGGATTTACACGGAAAGGGAGGAAACGCCTGAGGGAGATGTTTGTCTTCAAATCATTCAAAATCAAATTATTATGAAAACAAAGACAATCTTTCAATGGACAAAGCGCACACTGAGTGCAGCGCTGTTTATCTCTATTAGTTGCTCTGTTTCAGCGCAGAGCGTTTTTCCAACAAATGGTGATAACGTAGGCATCGGCACCACTACACCTACGAATAAGCTTCAAGTGATGGGAGACATTTACATCGACCATGACCGTCAGCTCAAATCCAACGGCATCATGAACATCCAGGCCGATGATGACAATACCGGAGATGGAATCATCAATTTCAAAGCTGGGCCTGAAACCCGGATGACCTTAACGGATGATGGTCGCCTTGGCATCGGTATCACCAATCCTGCCAACCCCTTGCATGTGAAGGGTTCTGACAACATCGCTTTGTTTGAAACGACCGGTACGACTGCATACGTCAGATTACAAACAAATGAAGGAGACGGGAAGCGCGTAGAGTTTGCAAATCGACCTGGCGGCAGGGCTACTATCTGGGTTAATGGTGTGGGCGATGCGCTCAGTGTTCTGGAAAATGGAGACGTGGGTATTGGAACAGAAACTCCTTCCAATAAGCTCGAGGTGATTGGGGACATTTACATTGATGATAACAAACACTTCAAGTCTAATGGGCAATTAAACATCCAGGCCGATGATGACAATACCGGAGATGGTATCATCACTTTCAAAGCGGGCACGGACACGCGCATCACTATGTTGGACAACGGCAACCTTGGTCTTGGGATTACCAACCCTTTTCATAAGCTGAGTGTGGATGGAGATATCTTTTTGAACCACGATCGCCAGATTCGATCCAATGGTATTATGAACATTCAAGCGGATGATGATAATTCGGGAGATGGAGTCATCCGTTTTAAGGCAGGTACGGATACGCGCATGACTATGTTTGACAATGGCTATGTGGGTGTAGGAACAGAAACTACGTTCGGCAAGTTTCACATTCATGGTGAGGATTCAGGAATAGAGAGCATTCAGATGTACACGGGATCTATCCCCTGGACCTACCAGCGTCCGAGGACCCTTTTTGTGGTTACTTCCAACTCCTCGGGGACGAATCCTGGTTTTTCAGATTCAAAGTTCAGCGTACTCGGAAATGGTAATGTGGGAATCGGATTAGACAATCCTCAATATGCTTTGCATGTGGTAGGAAGAGTGAAATCCAACGGCATCAACGAGACCTCAGATCAAAGACTCAAGCAGAACATTGTGACGCTTGATAAAGCAATGGATAAGGTCAAAGCTTTGCGCGGAGTGAGCTATGAATGGCGCACCGAAGAGTTCAAGGAAATGCAGTTCGCGAATGGAACTGAGATTGGACTCATTGCGCAGGAGGTTGAGCAGGTGTTACCAGAGGTCGTGCACACGGATGGTGAGGGATACAAGTCTGTAGCTTACAGCCACTTGGTAGCACTGCTGATCGAGGCTGTAAAGGAGCAACAAGAGGAGATCGTTCGTTTGATGGCCATGAACGTGGAAGACAACATTCAAATGAATGCGATCCTTGAGCAACTGGCCGAGTTGGAAGCTAAAGTTTCATCGACTCCGGGACTTGCCTCCGGCAAGTAGGCGATCCTTATTCCTCACTCATAAAATCATTTATTATGAAAAAGATAATCCATAAAAAAGCCCTGCCAATCCTGGTAAGCCTGATGTGTTCAGTGCTGTTGATTCAACCTTCAGTAGTGAAAGCTCAGTGTACGGACACGCTTACCTGGAACGGCAGCGCCAATGACGATTGGGGGAATCCACATAACTGGTCTCCGGCAGATGTTCCCAATCCATTCTTATACGTGCGCATTCCCGACAGTACGAACATCCCGAACCAGCCGAAAGTCAGCGCTTCCGATGCCATCTGCGCACAGCTCGAAATCAACACAGATAGCGGTGGGAGACTTGAGATCAGTGGCGCGGGGAACCTGGAAGTGACCGGTGGGCCTCAAACTACTCCCGTATCTTCTCAACGTTATGATGAGAAAACATATCTGGTTACGCACAATGCTTTCACGGTCAGGTCTGAGGGCTGGCTGCATTCTCAGCAGGATCAAACCATTGCTCAGCAGCTTGCTGGTGGAGTGAGAGGTTTTATGCTGGATGTATACAAGTATGATCCCGTGGCAGGTACACTCACTTCTCTTTGTGACGATATCCTAAAGACGATCCGCAAGATTGACATCTTCGGTATCATTCCAGATGATGCCTGTGCTCCTATCGAGGCTTTAATTGGCAATCAGTTTGAGGATATCTACTTCTGTCATGGCCAGTGCAATCCTGGTGTTCTCGGAGTTCATTTCGTTCTGCCATACCCAACATTCACGGGTTCCTTGAATGAATACAAGACCTTCCTGAATGCGAATCCCAACGAGGTGCTAACGCTCTTCTTGCAGGATGGAGTAAGGGATGCGGGTTACCTGGATGGTAAGATCAATTCTACCGGAATTCAGAACATGATCTACCATCCTTACCACGATCCGAACTGGAAGGTACATGAGAAGGGATGGCCAACCTTACAGTGGATGATCAGCAACAACAAGCGACTGGTGATCTTCTCTGAACATGACTACAACAATGCTTCCAGCTATGCGGCCTATGACAAGGACTTCATGGTGCAGAATATGTATGGCACTTTCAGCAACTGTGCGAAGCGCGATGGATGGTCCGATCTTGGTTGCGACAAGTCCTTGTTTCTATTCAATCACTTTGGATCAATTCCCTTGGATCAAATCCCGTTGATAGGCACGAGTGATATCGAGAACACCAAGACGAACATCATGAATCGGATCGACAATCACTGTTGTGGTAGTGCCACGCGACTGCCGAACTTCATCGCGGTAGACAACTACCACAGACCTTTCACCACTGATAATGCCGTAGATGTGGTGATTGAACTCAACAACCGCTGGCAATCCCAGCTCAGCGGAGGTTCATTCAGCTGCAGTGGTGGAAGCAGTAAAGCAGAAGTGGAAGGTTGGAATGATCCCGCCTCGTTGACATCAAAGCAGGCCAGTCAGATCAACGTCTATCCCAATCCTTTCAGTGAAAACACCACCATCGAGTTTGAACTGGAAGAGGAAATGACAGTAGATATAGTGATTACCGACATTACGGGTAAGGAGCTCAGGGTGCTTGCTGCGGATGAATCATTTCCGGCTGGTATTCACACAGTGACCTTCAATGGAGCAGGACTGGTAAATGGAATGTACTTCTGTCGATTCAGGGCAGGTCTCCATTCCGAAACCAGGAAGTTGTTGCTGTCAAACTAAGAAGCGAAGCATCTCGAAGTGTAACCAGCATTGAGTTACAGCAAAAAAATAGCCCTGAAGTAGCATTACTTCAGGGCTTTCTCTTTCATTGGGGTGGAAGATGGGGTTCGAACCCACGACCTCTGGAACCACAATCCAGCGCTCTAACCAGCTGAGCTACAACCACCGTGTCCCCTTTTTGGAAAAGGGACGCAAAAATAATAGTTCCGTAACACCGTGAAAGTACTTCGGGTAAATTCCTGCTAATTTTGAATCTCAAGTGAGAAAACGTGGCTGAGAAAGTAGTTCTGGAAGTAGAAGGAATGACCTGTAATCACTGTGCTAGCACGGTGGATGGGATCATTCAACAGTGCGGTGGCAAGGCCGTCCACGTTGACTACTTGCTGGGTGAGGCTAGCTTCGAACTCGGCAACGAAAAGCAGGTAGAGCGCATTCTGAAAAGGCTGAACAGCGCAGGATATACTTCTCAGGAGGCTGCTTTGCACGAAGAAGAGTCGGAGCGGAAAAAGGAACGCTTCAGCGCAGTGGAGAAGAAATTTCTCATTTCCCTGCCCTTCAGCTTGGTGCTGTTCATGCACATGTTTCTTCCGATGGACTGGTGGATCAATGATCCATATGTGCAGCTGATGCTTTGCGTGCCGGTTTATGTCATTGGCTTTCGGCACTTTGGTAAGAGTAGCTGGGAGAGCTTGCGCAGCCGGACGATCAACATGGATATTCTCATTTTCATTGGATCTACGAGCGCTTTTGTGTACAGCATTGTAGGAACCTTGCTTTTTGAAGGGCAGGAGAGGGTGCATGACTTTCTGTTTTTTGAGACAACCTCTACGATCATCACACTTGTTTTACTCGGTTATGTCATTGAGCACCGAGCGGTCCAAAAAACCACTGTGGTCTTGAAAAAGCTACTTGACTCAAAGCCTCTCAAAGCCAAGCGACTCATTCAAAAAGGTTTGAACCAGGAAATGGAGCCTGTGTTAGCCATGGATTTGGAGCCAGGAGAGCGCATTCTGGTCAACGCTGGTGACAAGGTGCCAGCTGATGCTTCCATCGAGTATGGTGACCTACGCGTGGATGAGTCAGTGCTGACTGGTGAATCAGACGTGTTGCACAAAACCAAAGGAGATCAGCTGCTATCCGGAAGTTTGATCATCGATGGAAACGGTGTCCTGCGTGTAGAGAAGAATGCCAGCGAAAGCACCATTGGCAAGATCATCGACCTCGTGAAAGAGAGTCGCGCTTCGAGGCCCGAAATTCAAAAGCTTGCAGATCGTATCAGTTCTGTTTTTGTTCCCGCCATCCTAATCATTGCTCTCATCACTTTTGGAGTTAACTATTGGCTGCAGCCCGATCTTGGTGAGGCTTTGTTGCGTGCCATTGCGGTTTTGGTAATCTCTTGTCCCTGCGCCATGGGGCTTGCGACTCCAACAGCCGTAAGTGTAGGTTTAGGGATTGCCGGAAATCTGGGACTTGTGGTGAAAAGAGCAGATGTTTTTGAACAGCTGCAATCTCTGCGCAGTATTGTATTTGATAAGACAGGTACCCTTACAGAGTCCCGCCCCGAGGTTAAACTCAAGATTCATAATGGTTTCGATCAAGATGAGGTAACAAGCTTGATTCGAAGTTTAGAAGCCCATAGCAATCATCCATTGGCTGAGGCCATTGGTGATCATGTGAAAGGTTCGAAGCTTCTGGAGTTGGAGGCTGTGGAAGAGGTAAAAGGCCGTGGGATCACAGGACAATGGAGAGGCAAAGGCCTGAAGTTGGGGTCCGCGATATTCACTGGTCAGTCGTCTGCCGAAGGTGATGTTTTCCTGTTGGTAGATGAACTGCCGGCTGCTGCCATTGTCATTCAAAACCGAATTCAATCGGCTGCTCAGGAAGTGGTGGAATCGCTGCAAGCGCGAGGACTTCAACCTCATATCCTTAGCGGTGACAGTGAACGCAAAACCAGGGATGTAGCTGCTCGCCTTGGGATTCAGCAGTTTGCCAGTGAGCAACTGCCGGATCAAAAGCTTACCTATATAAAGGAACTGCGCACGGAAGGCGCCACGGGTATGGTGGGCGATGGAATCAATGATGCACCATCCTTGGTTGCCGCAGATGTTGGTATCAGCATTGGAAACAGCAATGCCCTTGCCGCAGAAAGCGCCAGCGTAGTGATCATGGGGAGCAATATTCAACGGTTGAAGCAGTTGTTTGAAATTGGTTCAGCCGTGGTTTCCACCATCCGACAAAACCTTTTCTGGGCGTTTGCCTACAACCTGGTCGCCATTCCACTGGCCGCTGCAGGCTTTCTGGATCCGATGGTCGCAGCGCTCTCCATGGCCTTCAGCGATGTGGTTGTGATTGGGAATTCATTAAGATTGCGCCTGCGCTTATCGAAGCAACTCCATTGAAATCAGCCATTTTCATTTCCTCGGGCATTGGTAATGCACTCATGCTGGTGCCGTTGATCAAGCATCTGCGAGCATCAGGTACGGTGACCTGCTTTGCCTCTTCTCCCTTTCATTCGGAAAAGGTGTTTGAAGGATTTGCAGATCAGCTGTTTGAGGAAGTGGTGGACGTGTCTACCAACAGTAAACTCGCGGCAGCCGGGCTTCAGTTTCGGAATACCTTCGAACAGGTCTACCTCGATTACTTTGCCGGTGGCCGGAAGCAATTATTGATGGCGCAAGCCGTTGGCCGTTCCGTGTTTACCAATCGTACAGTGTCTGGGCTTCCTTCGCCTTTGGCGCGTGGGGTCTCGTTCCGTTCTCCCGTGGTTGGTATCCACGAGGGAGTGCAAAACCTGAGGCTGGCCATCCCGGATGCTTCGGAACAGATGCTCGATGAAGAGCACTTTCGTTTGTTGGCGAAACCTCCGCAGCGCGCGCTTAAAGGGCCATACATCACCGTTCAGCCTGGGACGGGAAACAACAAGACACCCTGGAAAACATGGCCCGCTGACCGTTGGCAGGAGCTCTTGAAATGGCTCATCTCAGAATATCAAAATCATCAGCTCGTCCTTCTTGGAGATAATACCGAAGAATGGATAAATGAAGCCTTGAGCTGGGATAAAAGGAGGGTGCAAAGCTTGATTGGAACAACTTCTCTTCAGGAGCTTCCCGCCATTCTCGAAGGAGCGGCACTTCATATTGGCGGTGATAGCGGGCTTATGCACATTGCGGGTTGTGTAGGAACATCCACCGTTACCGTCTGGGGTGGGAGTGACCCTGAGCTTTTCGGCTGGAAGAAGATCAACCCACAAAAGCATCACGAGGTACGGATCAAGGATCTCGATTGCCATCCCTGCAATCGCTGGATCGAGCCGAATACTTCTAAGGCTTCGGAGCCTGGTCTATGTCCCGACTTCAGGTGCATCCGGGATATTGATTTGGATGATGTAACAGCCGCTATTTCCAACGCCATGGCAAAGATCCAATCCTAACATGCTGAATAAGATCATTCACACCGTTGGGAGTAGGGCGTTGATGGCGCTGGCAAACCTTGCATTGCTCCTGATCACTACGCGCATCATGGGAGCAGAGGTGAAGGGGCAGATCAGCTTGTTCATTCTCAACATCAGTGTCCTGGCCATGGTCAGTGGGATTTTCTCCGGGCCTTCGCTTGTGTATCTCACTCCTCGACAGCAGGGAGGCTCGTTGCTCTTCCTGGCTTACGTGTGGTCTGTGATCGTGACGCTGTCGATGACGGCCTTCCTACATATGTATGGTTTGAGTGCCGGAGAACCCGCGATATACTTTGTGGTTATCGGCCTCTCAGAGTGTTTGCTGGCCGCACACTTGATGACCCTGCTCGGGAAAGAAAATGTGAAGCAACACAACTTTATCCAGGTGCTTAAGCCCTTTTTAACTGTTGCAATCCTCTTATCCATCATTCACTTCAGGGGTGATCGAAGCGTGTTAGCTTTCCTAGAAGCTTATGGAATCGCTACAGGGTTGGCCTTTCTGGTTTCTCTTTACCTCGTTCTGAAAACCCAATCTTCCTTTCAATTGGATGCGCTGAGGAAAACCATCAGCGAAAGTTGGCACCATGGATTGTGGATTCAAATTGGCAATCTGGCGCAATTGCTCAACTATCGAGCGAGCTACTATTTCCTGGAATTATTGACCCAATCGGATTCAATGGCTCTCGTCCGAATTGGAATTTACTCGGCTGCAATACAGATTGCAGAATCGCTCTGGTTGTTGGCACGCAGCGTGGCTACAGTTCAGTATTCCCGGGTTTCCAACATCAAGGATCGGGCAGAGGCGCTGCGGATTTCCATCCGCTTGATCAAGTTTAACTACTCTGTTACTGCGTTGGGATGTCTGGTGCTGGCCCTTCTTCCCGAAATTTTTTATTCCAGCTTATTGGGTGAAGATTTCGGCTCCGTTCGCAACCTCGTATTGCTCTTGATTCCGGGGATTATTGCCTTGAGTGTTTCCAATGGAATCAGCCATTTTTTTGCAGGTGTTGGAGACAACCGATTCAATGCTCAAGCTTCCGTTCTCGGATTGATTTCCTCCATTGGTGTTGGCTACTTTGCCGTATTCTACTTTTCGGTCTGGGGGGCTGCTGTCGCTGCGTCCATCACTTACGTCTTACAAACGTGTTATCAAATTGGCCTGATGGTGCACAAAGACGGCATTAGTTTGTTGGGGCTTCTTGTTGATCGTTCGGACATTCTGGAATTCAAGGCTAAGGTGAAAGACGCAGTGAAATCAAGCCCTTAGCCCTGACAGGCTCTTGATTACCGACCGTTCATTTATATACATTTGTTAAATCTTAATTCACATTCGTATAACTAATCAGTAAAGCATGAAAAAGACTCTACTCACTGTCTCAGGTGTTTTCACGCTCCTCTTTGCAGTAGCACAGACTCCGGGGAACATACCACAACTCCCAGCGCACCAGCAGGCTGCCAGGGTGGACGTCCCAATCCATATTGTGACGAACCAAAACCCACAGTCAGCGGAGACTGGAGAACAACCAGAATTTGTTGTAGGTACGCAGCGAAGCGCAACAGAAACGGAAATTGGAACTTCACGTTACGATCTCCAGACAAACAGCGCAATTCAAAGAAGAATTTTGAATCACGGAAACGGAACCATTTCAGCGGTTTGGACTTTCAGTGATGACAATGATAACGTTTGGCAAAACCGTGGAACAGGTTACAACTTCTTCAACGGAACAACCTGGGGAACAGCTCCTACAGCTGAAATCGAAACAGAGCGTACAGGTTGGCCAAGCATCCTGACTACTTCTCAGGGAGCTGAGATCATCACGGCTCACAACACAGACAGTGATGTTATTCGCAGAACACAGCGAAGCACCATCGGTACAGGTACTTGGGCGCAAGACAACATCAGTACCAACCAATCTCAGGTTTGGAGCCGCGCAGTAGTTGGAGGTACGAATAACAATACCATCCACTTGATCGGTATGACTCTTCCTGAAGCTAATGACGGAACGCTTTACCCTGACGGTATGGACGGTGCCTTCCTTTATGCTCGTAGCACGAATGGAGGAAACACATGGGACATTGAGAATTTCCAGATCCCAGGAACAGGCTTCGCATACTTCGATGGTTTTGACGGTGATAGCTACCACATCGATGCACGTGGAAACACAGTTGCAATCGTAGTTGGAGGTTTGGGTCGCGGTGTTCAGTTGTTTAAGTCTACCGATAACGGTGTGAACTGGACAAAGACTGATGTACTCGTTTCAGCTGTATGGTTTGATGAAGCAACCAGCAACATTCCTGATGATTTTGCTTCTTCTCTCTACACTTCTGATGGAAGTGTGAACGTTTTGATTGACGACAATGACATTTGCCACGTAATGTACGGAGGAGTAAGAATCTCTAACGGTACTCCTGGCGATGACCTTCTTTCTTTCTTCCCTGGAACCAACCAGATTGATTACTGGAATGAAACGTTCCCAGGTCCATATCCACAGCCATTGGTTGGAGCCATCGATATGGATAACACGGGAGGTATCGAGCTTCTTGGAACTCCAGTAGACGCTTTGGGTCAGTATCGTTTCGCTGGTATGGCTACTATGCCATCAGCAGGTATGGACGCCAACGGTTGTATCTACATGAGCTACACTGCTGTTCGTGAAGACTTGCAGGACGGTTCTCAGCACTATCGTCACACTTATGTTACAAGAACTTGTGATGACGGTTGTACCTGGACTGAGCCAGTGGACGTAACAGGTGCTTCTACCAACAACTTCAGCGAGTGTGTATTCCCAACGATTGCAAAACTGGTAGACAACCAGGTGCACATTCTCTACATGTCAGATAACTTCCCTGGTATTGCCGTTTCAGGTGATGAGGATCCAGTTGTACTGAACAAGATGATTTACCTGAACGAAGACGTGACTACATTCAACAACGAGAATGTTTGTCCAGCTATCATCGTTGGTGATACTATGCTTTGCCCTGGAGCTACCATCGATCTCTTCGCTCACGGATGTGCTACTAGCTACAGCTGGTCAGGTCCTGGTATCGTAAGTGGTGGTAGCACTCAAACTGCTACGATTGATGCAGTTGGAACTTACACATGTACACTCAGCGGAACAGGTTGTGGTGACATCGATGTAACGTTTGAAGTAGTTGCTGCTTCTGGTTCCGGACCTACTGTACAGGTTGCAGGTACAAATCTCGAAATGTGTCCTGGTGATGCTTCTACTTTGACAGCTACCTCCAATGTTGCAGGAAGCGCATTCCTCTGGAGCACAGGGTCTACTGCTAACACCATCACAGTAAATACCCCAGGTACTTACACGGTAACTGTAGCTGATTGTAATGGACAGACTGTTGAGACGATTACCATTACCCAGCCTACAATGATTCCACCAGCGCAGATCGCAGGTAACCCTACAATTTGTGACGGTACAGCTCAGACGCTCGAAGCTCTGCAAGTATCAGGTGGTTCTTACCTCTGGTCAACAGGTTCAACTCTGAACACGACTGATATCGCAACAGCCGGTACTTACACTGTTACCATTACAAACTGTGCTGGTAGCTCAACAGCTAGTTTCGAAGTTACATCCGAGCCTGCTCCTGTAGCTGCTATCGATGCTTCTGCAACAGAAATCTGCGAGGGTGAAATTATTACGCTCACTGCCAGCGGTGGTGCAACGTATGAGTGGAGCTCTGGAGAAACTACAGCTAACCTCACTCCAACTGCTACCGGAACATACACTGTTTCTGTATCTAATGAGTGTGGAGACGTTGATACTGATCAGATTTCTGTGACCATCAACCCTGCACCTGCTCAGCCTGTGATTAATGTTTCAGGTAGCGAAGCAAGTGTAAGCGGTAGTACTGGTGACATCCAGTGGTATGTGAATGGATCTGCCATCAACGGTGCTACTTCCTCTACATTGACTGTAACAGGTGTTCTCGAAGGACAAGACATTACTGTGATCGTTACTGATCCAAGTTCAGGATGTTCTTCAGTTCCATCAGAAGCAGTAGTAGTGGTAGGTATCGAAGACATCAATGGATTGAATGCTAACATCAATGTGTTCCCTAACCCAAGCAACGGCCAGTTCGAAGTTCGATTTGGAGATGTTGCCGGTGAAGTAAACATTGAGTTGACCAATAGCATCGGTCAAGTGGTGTTCACAAGCCAAGTTCAAAATGCAGCAAACCATGTAGAGTATGTTGATCTCTCTGATATTCCAACAGGAGTTTACAACATGACCCTCAAGGCAGACGCTGGAACGGCTACCCGATCAGTAGTGATCAAATAAATTACGGATAGTGAATAAGAAAAAAGGCCCTTCCGCCATGGCGGAAGGGCCTTTTTTAATGCTTGAAAATGTACTTAGATCAGCCCTGTGATATCCGCTACACCAAAGGGGCGTTCTATGTTGAAACCCTCTCCATAGGTTGCATTGATGTATCGACCAAACTGTAGTCCACGGCCTTCAATTACTCCCATGAATTCCTTGGAAGAAATGGGGGAGGCAGGTTCTTTGCTTTTTGGATCATAGAACTGTGAGGAAAAAGCCTGAACAGCTTTCAGCTTTTGGCTCCAAAAATCAGTAACGTCCATGATGAGCTCGGGCTTGAGGTAATGATCCTGGATGTAGTGCATAACCAGCTGTGGCCTCCAAGGCAGCTGAGACTCACCTTCATAAGACGTTTCGATTCTTCTCAAACCAGCAAGGAATGCTGCGTCTTTGGCAAGTTGAGCTCCCCGAGCGTGGTCTGGGTGTCGATCACTCAGTGCGTTGCACATCAAAATCTTGGGCTGGCAGGCCCTGATCACTTTCACGATCTCGAGTTTATTAGCCTCACTCAGGTCAAAAAAACCATCCGCCATACCCAGGTTGACGCGGAAGTCAGCGCCAATGATCTCTCTTGCCGCTTCTGCCTCTTTCAGGCGAAGCTCTGCACTTCCCCGCGTCCCTAATTCTCCTTTTGTAAGATCACACAGTCCTACACGGTTTCCCAGTGAGATCTGCTTAATCAGTGTTGCAGCGCAACTCAACTCCACATCATCGGGGTGGGCCCCGATGGCTAAAATGTCAACCTTGTTCATTCGTCCCGTACTTTTGTGGCCCTTTGTTAGCGAGCCCATACATAAGCGCAATATTAGCCAAAGAGTTCAAGTCGGATTTTAGAAATCCCTACGTACTGGCGGGTGCAGGACTATTCCTTCTTTCCTCACTCTTTGTTTGCTACATCACCGTTAAGCGTATCTCAGCTCCAGCGCTTTGGGTGGCTTTGTATTGGATCATTGTGTTGTTTGCCTCTTTCAACACGGTGGCTAAGAGCTTTCAGCAAGAGCAGAGAGGGCGTTTGCTTTACTGGTACACATTGGTTTCTCCTTCCCATTTCATCATTGCTAAAATGCTCTATCACGGCATTTTGATGTTGCTACTCTCTGTGGTGGCTGTGATGATATACTCTCTGTTGTTTGAGATGCCCGTTGATGATGTTTTGATCTTTTGGGCATCCGTCATATTGGGTTCTACCGGGATTGCATTCACCCTGAGTCTGCTTTCTTCCATTGCTGCCAAAGCTGGAAACAATCTTACCCTTCTGGCCATTCTGGGCCTGCCTGTGTTGCTACCACTGATGATTGTGAATACTACACTTATGAAAAACGCCATCGATGGACTCGATTGGAGTGTTCAGTGGAAATATATTACCGTTTTAGGGGGGCTGAACATCGTAAGCTTTGCCCTGTCTATGGTGTTGTTTCCGTACCTTTGGCGCGAATAATCCGAACGATCGGTGAGGCTGAACACAGGTTTTAAAATAGGTGCGATCATACTGGTGTTTTACACCCTGATCGCTGGTTTCCTCATCGAAGTTCCAGCCCTCGATATTCTCAACGAATCCATCCGAAATCTCTTCTTTCATGTGACATCATGGTTCGCCATGATCTTCCTGTTCATCGCCTCCTTTGTTTACAGTATCAGGCATTTGAGCTCCGGGCTTGAGAAGCACGATTTATTGGCAAAGGTGTTTGCTCAGGTAGGGATTGTATTCGGTATAGGTGGCATGTTAACCGGAATGCTTTGGGCGCAATTTACCTGGGGTAGATTCTGGGTTCCTGATCCCAAACTTAATGGTGCTGCCATCGCCATGCTGGCATACCTCGCCTACATTGTTTTAAGGAACAGTTTGAGGGATAAAATGCAACGCGGTCGGGTCAGTGCTGTCTACAACATCTTCGCTTTTGTAATGATGGTGCTGTTTGTGTTCATCCTGCCTCGCATGACAGATTCACTCCATCCAGGCAATGGTGGAAATCCTGGATTCGGAGGATACGATCTCGACAACACGATGAAAATGGTCTTCTATCCTTCCGTCATCGGCTGGATATTGCTAGGCCTCTGGATCAGCGAGGTGAAAATCCGCCTGGAACAATTAACTGAGAGCGAATCATGAGTGGATTGAATATGAATATCCTGCTGCTGTTTTTTCTGTTGTCATCTGTAGCCGGATTGGCTCAGCCTGCAATGGCGGACACGTTCCGTTCTGAGGGAAAGATATATGTGGTAGTAGGAGTGGTGGTGTTGATCTTTGCGGTTTTGTTTGCCTACCTGATCAGCCTTGATTTGAAATTGAAGAAGTTGGAGAAGGAAAATAAAAAGTCATGAAAAAGACTCACATTGTTCTTATTGTGGTGATCGCGGTAGTGATCGGTGCAATGATCGGTGCGATCAGCGATTCCAGTACGTATGCTGATTTTGCTGAAGCGTTTGATAATCCTGGAAGCGAGTTCCACGTGGTGGGTGAGTTGGCGAAGGATAAAGAAACCGTTTACGACCCCCAAACCAATCCTGACATGTTTGTGTTTCATATGAAGGATGCCAACGGTGAGGAGAAGAAGGTGGTTCTGCACAAAAGCAAACCACAGGATTTCGAGCGATCAGAGCAAATCGTTTTGATTGGTGAAGCCGGTGATGATGGTGCATTTCATGCCAATGAAATTCTCATGAAATGCCCGTCAAAATACACGGACGGTGAAGTAAAAACCAAGGCGGAGGCGTCCATCTAAATTAAGGGATGGAGTACATTGGCGAGCACCTACTGATCGGGCAGATCGGTAACTTCTTTGTAGTAGCATCATTTGCGTTTGCGCTACTTTCTACGATATCATATTTTCTAGCTGAGCAGAGATCAGACGATGCCTGGAGAAAGATGGGGAGAGTATCGCTGTGGATTCACAGTCTTTCCGTTTTAGGCATGGTGATGACCCTGTTCATCATGATCTTTAATCAATACTTTGAGTACCACTACGTGTGGCAACACAGTAGTTCTGATTTACCGCTTCGCTACATTTTCTCTTGCTTTTGGGAGGGGATTGAGGGAAGCTTCATGCTCTGGATTTTCTGGCATGCCATTCTTGCCAACGTTCTGCTCATCAGCGTGAAGAAATGGGAGGCACCGGTGATGGCAGTCATTCTCTCCGTCCAGGCATTCCTTGTTTCGATGCTGCTCGGGGTTTACCTCTTCGAATTCAAGGTGGGTAGCAATCCCTTCACTATCCTGCTGCGTGAACATCCTGATTTTGCCAGCCTGCCCATCTTCCAGGTTCCGAACTACACCACTGCTATTGACGGTCGGGGCTTGAATCCATTGCTACAGAATTACTGGATGACCATTCACCCTCCGCTCGTTCTGTTCGGGTTTGCAACATCGATCATTCCCTTCGCCTACGCCATTGCTGGCCTCTGGCGCAAGCAGTTCATTGAATGGGTGAAACCGGCCCTGACCTGGACCTTCTTTGGAATCGGTGTTTTGGGCACGGGTATTCTAATGGGAGGAGCATGGGCGTATGAAGCATTGAGCTTTGGTGGTTTCTGGGCATGGGACCCGGTGGAGAATTCATCACTGGTGCCTTGGTTGACCATGGTGGCTGGTGGTCACTTGATGTTGATCCAACGCAAGAAAGGAACCTCCGTGCTTTCCATGTTTGTATTCATCACGCTCACCTTTTGTTTGGTGCAGTATTCCTCTTTCCTTACCAAGAGTGGTGTGCTAGGTGAAACCAGCGTGCACTCCTTTACCGACCTTGGGATGACCGGACAGCTGGCCCTGTCATTAATGTTTTTCGTTGTGCTCAGCGCGGTGATGATCGCGATCAATGCCAAAAACTTCCCGAAACCCGAGAAGGAAGAATCGATCTGGTCAAGGGAGTTCTGGATGTTCATCGGAGCTCTGGTGTTGTTCATGTCTGCCTTCCAAATCAGCTTCAGCACTTCGTTTCCAGTGATCAACAAAATCTTTGGAACTGAGCTGGCCACACCTTCGGATGTAGCTGACTTTTACAACAGTTGGCAGCTTCCTTTGGCTGTTGTCATTTCTTACGTTGTTGCCATTGGGCAATTCCTGAAATACAAGAAGACCGATCCCAAAGAGTTGCTGAAGAAGCTGGCGGTGGCGATAGTGCTGTCAGTGATTGTGACCGTGTCGGTGGCGATCGGAATGTCGATTGTAAATCCATTGGTGCTCGGGCTGCTGCTCGGAAGTTCGCTGGCCGTGTTTGCCAACCTCGATTATTGGGCGAGAATCATGTCCGGTAAGATCAGAACGGCTGGACCAAGCATCGCGCATGTGGGTTTTGGTCTCATTCTGCTTGGAGCGCTCATTTCCACCAGCCAGAAGAAGACCATCTCACAGAATACTTCGCTTTTTGATATCTCCGTGTTGGGCGAAACCTATTCCAACAGCGAGAACATCTTGCTGTTGAAGGACGACACGCTGATGATGGGGGACTATTTCGTGAGTTACCGAGGGAAGGAAAAAGATGGGATTTTCGTGCGCTACCAAGTGGATTACTTGCAGCCCAACGCTACAGGTGAACTAGATTCTGTCTTTACGCTGTATCCCTACATTCAGCTCAACCCAAGAATGGGGAATGTGGCAGAGCCATACACGAAGCACTTCTTTCAAAAAGACATCTTCACGCACATCACCTATGCTGTGCTGGAAGAAACAGATCAGGAATCGGATGTGTCCGAATCTGTCATCAAGTTGGGCGATACCATTTTCGCAAAGAACTGCTTCATGGTGCTGACCAACCTCAATCGTCAGCCAGATCGAGGCCGTCACAATCTCGACAGCACAGACCTTGCCTTAGGGGCGACCTTTCAGCTTTTTGACATGAACACGGTCTCTCACTCGCTGGAGCCGTTGTTTGTAATTCGCGATCAGCAGTTTTCCCTGTCCATGCCGGACAGCGTGCCAGAGGTAGGAGTGAAGCTCTATTTTGAGAGCATCAATCCGGATACGCAAGACTTCACATTCCGTGTAGAGCAGCGTGATCCAAATGATAAGGAATTCATTGTGATGAGTGCCATCATTTTCCCGGGAATTAATATTCTCTGGATAGGTTGCATACTCATGGGGTTGGGTACTTTTATCGCTGTCTTTACGCGCATGAGGCGGAAATGAAGAAAAAGCCAAACATCGGCATCATAGGAATCGGGAACCTGGGCTGGAATCTGGCACTGCGCCTCTATGAGCGTAAGTTCAACGTGACCACCCTCTATGGTCAGCGAAACGAGCCAAATCAGAAGTTTGCGAAGCGCATTGAAGCCAAGCTCGTGAAGAAGCCCGAAGCCGTGGCTGAAAAGGCAGATGTGATCTTCATCTGCGTTCCTGACGATCACATTCATAACGTAGCGAAAGACCTAAAAGGCGAGGAGTTGATGGTATGTCACTGTTCCGGCAGTACACCTCTGATTAAGGGAAACTTTAAGGGATCAGGAGTACTTTATCCTTTCCAGACCTTCACTAAGTTCTTCGCCATTGAATGGAATAACATCACCACGTTCGTGGAAGGTTCTGATAAGGACACTACAGATACATTGATGGGCATTGCGAGTAAGATTTCTGACGATGCCATTAAAGTGAAATTTGAGCAACGGAGAGCCATTCACATTGCTGGAGTGATCGGTGCTAACTTCACCAACCATCTGCTATACCGCACGCAAGAATTACTTTCCAGAAATGGAATTGAGTTTGATGTGCTCAAGCCGCTGATGGAAGAGACAGTGAAGAAAGCGTTTGAACACGGGCCAGCAGGAGCGCAGACCGGCCCGGCACGAAGAGAAGACCACGAGGTCATCAACAAACACCTCGAACTACTTGAAGATGATCCCCAGCTTCGCGAGCTTTACCAAATCTTCTCGAAAGGGATTATAGATTCTTACAAGTAGGATGAACTACCTCGACAAATTCGGGCCAATCAAGGCTTTTGCCTTTGATGTTGATGGAGTGCTCACCAATGGTCAGGTCGTGTTGCTGCCCGATGGTCAGCAGATGCGCCAGATGCATTCCAAGGACGGTTACGCACTGCAATTGGCCGTGAAGAAGGGATATCATGTAGCCATCATCACTGGAGGGAGTAGCGAAGCCGTGAAACAGCGCCTCAATGGCCTCGGAATCACAGATGTTTATCTCAAGAGCAGCCACAAGGATGAGTCTATGGAGGACTTTCTCTTTAGCTATGGTTTGAAAGGGGAAGAGGTGATGTACATGGGCGATGACATCCCAGACCTTGCAGCAATGCAAAAGGTAGGCCTGGCTGCCTGCCCTGCTGATGCCAGCTATGAGGTTCGGCAATACTGTCAATTCATTAGCAAGGTAGAAGGCGGAAACGGCTGTGTAAGAGACATCATCGAACAGGTGATGCGGCACCACGGCAAGTGGTTCGACTCGGAGCAAAACATGGATAGCATTTCTGACTTCACATGGTAGTACTCACCTTTTTTCGACTGATCAGATTGCCGATACTGCTCTTGATAGCAGCCATACAGTATTTGATGAGGTGGTGCATTCTTGAACCTATGTTTCGGCTGAATGGCTTTGAGTTCATTATCAGCGAATCTCAGTTTGCGCTGCTCGTTTTGTCCTCGGTGCTGGTTGCCGCAGGAGGGTATGCCATCAATGACTATTTCGATGCCAAGATCGATCGGATCAACAAACCCAAGCGTGTATTGGTGAACCGCTTGATTAAGCGCAGGGTGGCCATGGCAACGCACGTAGTGCTATCATCCCTCGGAATGCTGATTGCAGCCTATGTCAGCTGGCGGCTTGGGGTTTGGCAGCTTTCCGTGATCTACTTCTTCGTCTCATTCTGCCTTTGGTTTTATTCGACCACATTCCAGCACCAGTTCCTCGTTGGAAATGTGATCATCGCGCTGATGGCCGCTTTTGTGCCATTGACGGTAGGACTTTACGAGATTCCACTTCAGAATCAGGCCAATGTGGACCTCATAAGGCAATATGGGTTTTCAGTCTTCAATACACCCGCATTCTGGGTGATCGGTTATGCGGTGGTTTTATTCATACTGACGCTGGCCCGAGAAATCACAAAGGACGTGGTAGACATGAAGGGCGATCGTGTGTTCGGTGCCAAAACGATCCCCATTACCTTAGGTGTAACCAAATCCAAATGGATTCTATCGCTTGTGTATGCCATTCTTGGCTTAGTGGTTACCTGGTATTTCTTGAACTTTTTGGTCGATCATACGGGCATCACACCCTTGTTCTTGCTCATTGTTGGAGCCATCGTTTTCCAGTTCATTCTGATTTTCAGAGCCAAGACCAAAAAGCAGTTTAAGATCTCGGCAAACTTCAACAACCTGATTACGGTGTTGGTGTTGCTCAGTGCATTGCTGGTCAGATTTTCCATCGAGAACCATTTTCAATAGGTTAAACTACCGCTTACTTCATTGAGCTTCCAATGAGCGAAACCATCCAACTGATCAACGACTGGGACTTTGTCCTCGCTTCAAAGTCTCCCAGAAGGCATGCATTGTTAAAAGGCTTGGGGCTGGATTTTGAAATCCGCACCAAGGATGTTAATGAAGACTTCCCATCCGAACTCGAGGCCAACGAGATACCGGAATACCTCTGCGCAAAAAAGGCGCATGCGTTTCGTTCAGAACTCAAGGATCGAGAGCTGCTGATCACAGCGGATACAGTGGTTTGGATTAATGATCATGTACTCAACAAGCCGGAAGGTCGAGCGGAGGCAAAGGAAATGCTGAAAGAGATCAGCGGTGCAACGCACGAAGTCTTTACGGCCGTATGCCTCACCTCTACTGAAGTACAGCATGTTTTCAGTGAAGGAACCAAAGTGCACTTCAATGCATTGACAGATGCAGAGATTGAATACTACCTCGATCGCCATGCACCCTTTGATAAGGCTGGAGCCTACGGCATACAGGAGTTTATCGGATACATCGGTATTCATCGCGTGGAAGGAGATTTCTACAACGTAGTTGGGTTTCCCGTTCAGCGATTCTGGAAAGAGCTGAAAGAAGTCTTTGAAGCCCGGTAGCGGTTCCTGTTAATCGGCTGTTAAGCCTATTCAGTTCGCGGTGACTACGGCCTTAGTTTTGGCCACTCATGAAGCGTAGCAACATCCGCATCATTATCATTCTGGCTACCATTCTGTTTGTCGGTCTGGTGCTGACCCAAATCGTTTGGGTGCAAAAGGCCTATCAAATTGCGCAGGAAGGCCTCGAACATGAGATTGAGCTTGCATTGATCGATGTGGTGCAGGACATTCAGCGTCACAGCGGTGATTCAGCTTTCTTGGTAGATCCCGTGAAGCAGGTAGAACCAAATTTCTTTCGGGTTCAGATCAATGAAGAGTTGCAGCCCTATTACCTCGAGTCGTTGCTCAAAACCGAGTTTTTGAATCGGGAGCTCAACTTTGACTTTCAATACAGCATATACAATTGCTTCAATGATTCCATTGTATACGCGAAGATGATCTCGAATGAGGAGGACGACATGCCTTCAGATGAGACTGAAGTTCCAGCGATCAGCTGGAAGGATGACAACCACTACTTCTCGGTGTTTTTTCCATCGCTGAACCGAGCCATCGTGAGCGGTATGTCGTTCTGGATCATTTCTTCCGTTGTATTGCTCTTGGTCATGGTATTCTTTGCTTATGTGATCAGTGTGATTCTACGGCAAAAACGACTGTCTGAGATCAAGAATGATTTCATCAACAACATGACGCATGAGTTGAAAACCCCGATTTCAACCATTGCACTCTCAAGCGATGTGTTGTTGGGCGAAGGAGTAGAGCAAAACCCAGAGCGCCTGAAGAACTATGCGCGGATCATCAAAAATGAAAACCAGCGACTGCAAAGTCAGGTAGAGCGTGTGCTTCAGGTAGCCCGTTTGGATAAGGAGGATCTACAACTCAAGCGCGAATTGATCAACATTCATGAGCTTATCGAGCTAGCCGTGCCCACCATTCAGATGAACTTTGAAGAAAAGAAGGTGAAAATCTGGACGAGTCTGGAAGCCGATCGCTTTGAAATTGACGCGGATGAAATGCACATTACCAACATCATCTACAACCTGTTGGACAATGCTGCTAAATACTCTGGTGAGCAACCCGAGATTGTTGTGGCTACCACCAATAACAACAAAGGCATCTTCATCTCAGTGAGTGATAACGGTCCTGGTATCAAGAAGGAACATCAGCGCTACGTGTTCGAAAAATTTTATCGCATCCCCACCGGAGACGTCCACGATGTCAAAGGCTTTGGACTGGGACTGCACTATGTTAAAACCATCACCGAAGCCCACCACGGCAAGGTTACCATCAAAAACAAATCTGAGTCGGGATGCACTTTTGAGGTGTTTTTACCGTTCGGAACGGAATTTGTTAAACGCTAGTCTATGAGCAAAAAAGACAGACTGAAGGTTCTTCTGGTAGAAGATGACCTCAACCTCGGATTTGTCGTCCAGGATCACCTCAAAAACCTTGGCTACACCGTTGATCTTGAAAAAGACGGCTACAGCGGATTTCAAAAATTCTACAACAGCGGCTACGATCTCTGCATACTAGACATCATGCTTCCAAAGAAGGATGGCTTTGCCCTGGCCGAAGACATTCGCAAGATTGACGAGCAGGTGCCTATTCTCTTTCTCACCGCAAAGAGCATGACCGATGACAAGATCAAGGGGTTTAAGCTCGGTGCCGATGATTACCTGACAAAACCGTTCAGTTTTGATGAATTGGACCTGCGCATCAAGGCCATTCTGAAGCGTGCCAAACCAGATGATAACAAACCTGCCAAGCGCGATGAGTTTGAGTTAGGCCAGTTCACGTTTGATTATCCGAACCTCAGTCTGAATCATCCGGATGGTGACAAGAGCCTGACCAAAAAAGAAGCGGAGTTGCTTCGAATGCTCTGTTTGCACCGCGATCAGGTATTGACCCGCGAGATGGCTTTAACCGTGGTGTGGGGAAGTGACGATTACTTCCTGGGACGCTCCATGGATGTGTTCATCACTAAGCTGCGTAAGTACCTTTCCAAAGACGAGCGGGTCAAGATCATGAACGTTCACGGGGTAGGGTTTAAGCTGATTGTAGACGCGTAACTTCGCGCCATGAGTAGCACTTTTGACGGGCTTGCTGCCAAGCTGGATCAAGATCCGGATTGGCCAAAAATCTACATGTTCAAATTCATCATTCCCAATGATAACCAGAAGCTTGCCAAGACAGAGGCTCTGTTTGGGGAGGGCGCGCAGGTAAGCATCAATGAAAGTCGCACGGGTAAGTACCTCAGCATTACCGCGAAGGAAATGATGATGAATCCCAAAGAGGTTATTGCTAAGTACGAGGACGCCACCAAGATCGAGGGATTGATCTCCCTTTAGGCTGATCAGATCATTAGGTAATCAGATGATCAGATAATGGGAGGGTACTTGCCTAATCATTGAATGATCTAATCAACTCATCATCTCATCCATCAAGCTACGACAGCTTCTTCGTTGAGCATGGCTTGCTTGATGTCACTTCTTTCCTTTTCCAGGCCTTTAAAAACGACTCGGAAGAAGCTTCCCTGCTCTTCGGTCAATCGGGTGATCTCACCGTCTAACTGAGAGGTGAGCGTGAGTATCAGTTCCATGCCAAGGGTGTGAGCGCTCTGGAAAGAGAAATCCTTGGGAAGCCCAACACCATTATCGCCCACTACAAGATCAAACATGCCGTCAGGCAGAACATCGAGTTTGACAGTGATCAGACCGTCTTTCTTGTTGTGAAATGCGTGCTTGAGTGAGTTGGATATCATTTCGTTGAGCATGAGACCCAGCGGCACCAAGGTGTCCAAGCTCAAATGATCAATGCTCACGTTCACATCCAGTTCAATGTGCTGGTTTAATCGGTAACTGCGCAAAAGATTCTGAGCCAGTTCGGAAACATATTCCTTGATGTTCAGATTGCTCAGGTCAGAAGATTCGTACATTTTCTCGTGGATGAGCGCCATCGAGATGATTCTGTTCTGGCATTCGTCAAACAGATCGAGTGCCTCCTGGTCTTCCGTGTAAGCACATTGCAATCGGATGAGGCTATTGATGACCTGCAGGTTGTTCTTCACCCGGTGATGGATCTCCTTGAGCAGTACTTCTTTCTCATCTTTTTGGCGCTTGATGCTCACGTTCTGTTGTTGGAGCAGCTCCAATGCCTTGCGCTTTTCACGGTTGATGCGCGCGTAGATTACCACTGAGATCAGGGCGAGCACCAATCCAATGGTAAATGATATGATCAGGATTCTGTTCCGTGCGAGTTGCAGTTCCTGGATCCTGTTTTCACCTTTCAGGATTTCGATCTCTTTCGACTTGGTTTCATTCTCAAACTTGGCTTCGAGGTTTGTCGCCAATTCGTTTGTTTGCTCATTGTAGAGCGTGTCTTTCATCTCCGCGTAGCGCGTCTTAAAAACCAACGCTTTCTCGTAGTTCCGTTCCTTGGAATACATGGTGCTCATCTTGTTGAAGGCATCGCGCAATTCCTTTTTGGCGCCAATTTCTGTGGATATGTCTACCACTTCTTCCATGTACTCGAGGGCCTGTTCCATATCGCCTGTGAGCGAGTGAACGGTCGCGATGCCCTGTAGCGAGCTGAGCATGCCCTTTTTGTCTCCCAGTTCTTCCTGGATCATAAGGGCTTTTTCCTGGTATTCAAGCGCCATGGCAAAAGACTCCTCCGCGGCATAAACGTCTCCGATGTTTGTGAAGGAACCCGCTAACCCGCGCTGATTTCCCGCTTCCTCGCGGATGTCTTTGGCCTTGAAGTGATAATCCAGGGATTCATCATATTTCCCCTCTTCGTAGAAAATGATTCCCAGGTTATTCATGATCCCGGCAATCAGGTTCTGATCGGGATACTGGCGAAGGATGTTCAGCGCTTTGTTGTAGTAATCTTTGGCCTGATCATAGTTTCCTTGCAGGTAATAAACACTACCAATGTTGTTGTAGGATTTACCAACACCTTCCTGGTCGTTGAGCTCCTCTCTCAACCTCAGTGAACTCAGGTATTCCTGGATTGCCTTGGCATAGTCTCCCTGTTGGGTGTAGACCAATCCCTTGTTGTTGTGGGAGCCTGCCATTCCCTGCCGATCTCCGATTTCAGACATAAGCTCCAGGGAACGGTCGTGGTAGCTCAGCGCCACGTTGTAGATCGCCTTGAAATAGTTGATCATTCCAAGGTTGTTGTAGGACATCGCAATACCGCGCTTGAAGCCCAGCTTCTGTGAGAGAAAGAGTGCCCGGTTGGAATATTTCTCCGCTCGTTCAATGTCGCTGTTAAAGAACTCCCGCGATAGGTCATAGAGCAGGAGCACTTTATTCGTGTCTTGCTTGGATGTTCTCAACACCTGAAACAAGCTGTCAATCTTGGGTTGATCCTGAGCCGCTAAAAAAGAAGTGGTAAAAACGAAGAGCGCTGCTAACAGTCCGATTCTCAATTTCATAAAAAAGGAGTACGTCACAATTTTCAACAAGGTAATCAATTATGCCCGTCTCTATCCGCTTTGAAATTCTTCCAAGGTGTCACAGTTTCAGCTTCTTTTGCAATTGTTAGGCGCGGAAGCATAAGAACACGTCTAGTCTTTATCTGCAAATTCAAATGATCATGAAACGCTCCATCTTATTCATCCTTGGAATTGTACTCTGCTCCACGTTGGCCATGAGTCAAACAGCACGAGTTCAGGTCATTCACAATTCAGCAGATGAAGCCGCAGAATACGTGGACATTTGGCTGAACAACACGCTGTTGCTCGACAACTTTAAGTTTCGAACTGCTTCAGCTTTTGTGGACGCACCCGCTGGCATGCCTGTCGAGATCAGAATTAAAGATACAGCCAGCGTGGATACTGCAAATCCTATCACGCGTTTCGATACGATGTTTGCGGATCAGGGCAGCTATATCCTGGTCGCTGGAGGTATTTTGAGCTCGGCCGGTTATTCACCCGCTCCTCCGTTTACCCTCGAAATCTTTGATGCAGCTCGGGAACAAGCAGCGCAGATTGGAACCATAGACGTTTTGGTACACCATGGAGTCACAGATGCTCCGGCAGTAGATGTGATCGAATCCAAAGAACTAAACGCTACAGCAGTTGATAATCTTGAATATTCTCAATTCCAGGGCTACTTGACATTGCCCATGGATGATTACCGCTTGCGATTGACAGATTCGATGCAAACAGCCGTAATCAGCGAGTTTGAAGCTCCACTTGCCTCCCTGGGACTCGAAGATCAAGCCATTACAGTAGTAGCGAGCGGTTTTGTGGACCCTGAGGCCAACAGCATGGGAGCACCTTTTGGCCTGTTTGCTGTCTTGAGCTCAGGAGGCTCCTTTCTCCCTCTTCAACCAAGTGTTGCACAGGTGCAGGTGATTCATAATGCCGCAGATCCGTTTGTAGACACCGTAGATGTCTACATCAACGGGAACCTGGTTCGGGATGATATGGGATTCCGCAGTTCGACAGCCTTCCAGGAAGTTCCTTCCGCGGTGGAACTTAAAGTGGACATTGTAGATCGCAACGATCCAGATCCAGGTAGTCCGCTCTTCTCTTCTACCATTGTGGCTGAGGCTGGTCGTTCTTACGCTGCTGTGGCAAACGGAGTCCTTGGTACCGGTTTCGATCCTTTTGAGCCATTTGAACTTTTTGTGACTGAAGTCAGAGCTGAAGCCTCCATCGGTACCAACGCTGATGTGATGGTCTTTCACGGGGCCTCGGATGCACCTACGGTTGATATCATGGAGAGTGAGATTCTGAATGTTACTGCCGTAGACAACATCAGCTATGGCGAATTCAGTGATTATGTGGAACTCCCAGTTGCCAATTACGCCCTTGAGGTTTTGGATGCTAGCGGTGAGATCGTTGCAGGTTACGATGCACCATTTGCTGACTTTGATTTGGAAGGTGCCGCAGTGATGGTGCTTGCCAGTGGTTTTCTGGATCCTGAGGTGAATAGCGATGGCCCTTCTTTTGGTCTGTGGGTTTCCTTCAGTGGAGGTGGTAATATGCTCGAGCTTCCGACTAGAACCGGAGTTGAGGATCAGGCTGCCGGTTCGCAGGTGTCGATTTACCCAAATCCTGCCTTGGACTTCATCCAAGTGAATGGTGCACAGCACATCGAGTATCTTGAGTTGCAGGATGCTGCCGGTCGTGTATTTCGATCCAGTTTCCCGGCTGGAAAGTCTGAGCGTCTGGAGGTTTCTGATTTGCCTGCAGGAGTGTATGTTCTGAAGGTTCAACAATCCGGGCAAACACACATTCAGAAGATTGTCATCAGATAGTTTGCGACTGACTCTCTTCCAGAATGATACTCTGTCGATGAACTTAGTTTTTGCTGGATTAATACAGAATTGGAGTGTCTTCGGTTATAAGCTGTCTGGTATCCGTGAGATTCGGTAGCTCTGCTTCTTGAAAAGAGGCTGTTTTTCAGGTGCAGCGGCCTTTTTCATCCGCTTCATTGAAGCAAAAAACAGCATTTTCGGAACTTGACTTCGCACTACCCATCCCTGTCGTTCTGGAATCCAAGGCTTCCCATTGCAGCTTTTCTGTTTAGCCTTTTCCTGTCAGTTTCCATCAAGGGACAGCAGCCCGTGTTTAATCAATTTACCATTGAGGACGGGCTGCCATCCAACGAAACCTACATGGTAATGGAGGATGATCAAGGGTTTTTATGGATATCGACCGACCATGGAATTGCCCGCTTTGATGGCTATGGGTTTGAGGTTCTTACTGAATCTGATGGGTTGTCGGATAACTCTATACTGGGAACCTACAAAGACTACCAGGGGCGAATCTGGTTCTATAGCTTTTCGCGCAGGCTCTCTTATTTAGACGGGGATAGTATCCGACTGTTTCACACACAGGATGCTCTTTACAAACCCAAGGTCGTCATCACCTCCATGCATGTGGGCAAGGATGGCACGGTTTGGCTTGGCAATAAGTCAATCTCAAGAAACTTCCTCCTGAAAGGCGAACCTGGGGGTGGTTATACCTTGGTCGATCCAGAAGATACATTGGTGAGCGCCATAAAACTGCTGGAGGATGGAGGTCTCATCTATTCAGGGTCTTACAGGTCTGATGAACTGCTGGTTGATGACAAGGGCACTACTTACCGTTACCGTTTTGAATCGATTAATGAGGATCAGAGTCAAAAAACGGAGTTGGCGGTGCTTCAGCTCAGGAACGGAGAGCTGCTCATTGTTAGCAGATATCAAGTTGTAAAATATCACAACGG
This sequence comes from Flavobacteriales bacterium UBA6057, assembly GCA_002428995.1. Taxonomy (GTDB): domain Bacteria; phylum Bacteroidota; class Bacteroidia; order Flavobacteriales_G; family Salibacteraceae; genus UBA6057. The sequence continues at coordinate 97,724 of DIYJ01000011.1, forward strand.
GATATTTACCCCGGTATCGTATATCGAATGGCGAAACAATCTTGGATTGTTGGAGGACAGATCCGGCAACATTTGGGTGGCTTTGGAAGGAGGCGGAGTATTAGTCTATAGAAAGGGTGATTTCTCTCGACCTCCCGAACAACTGCTCGAAGGAACCCGAGTCTCTCACATTGAGCAGGATCGCGAGGGGGGAATCTGGCTTTCCACCTTAGAGCAAGGAGTGTTTTACATGGCCTCCCAATCATTGTTGGCGCTGGATAGCAAGCGATTTTTTGATGGCGATCGCTTAGAGGATATCCTCGCAGGAGGTCGCAAGCTGATTGTTACCTCATCACAGGGAAATGCTTATGGTATCGAGGTTAAGCCAGACCAGTCTCTGATGATCGATCGTGAAAATGTAGCGAATACGAATCTTGTCCTTCGGGGTATCTACTCCGATTCACTCGCGATTATGTTTCACACTTCTCGTGATAACAACCCTCCAATGTACATTCCCTATGGCATTTTTCCCCTTCGTCAGCTGCAGCCCGCTGAGGCCTATGATTTTCCCCGAATGTTAAACCGCCTCTCGGATAGCACCCACCTTGCTTCTTTGCACGGCTTCGCTGGGGTTTTCAATACTCCGAAGCTCCAATTTGATACCATTTCAGACCTCGCGAGTAAGAAGCCTTGGTTTTCTGCGGCTGCTGTTGGGGATACTTTTTGGTTTTCCGACCGGTTCAGTTTGTGGAGTTATTCAAACGGTGCAATGGCGGAATGGCGAGACTGGACCGGTTACCACCCGTTTTTCGACCATCGCATGGAACAACTTGAGTCATCCGGGAACCGGCTGTACATCGCTTCCAAAAGCCGTGGTTTAGTCATCAAGGAAGGAGGGAAGGTGTGGAACATCGGTAAAAAGGATGGGCTGCTCAGTGACATCTGCAATCACATAGAGATTGACAGTGACGGTGATGTTTGGGTCTGCACCAACGAAGGATTATCACGCATTGTTTTTCCACCTAATGACGCGAAGCCCAAAATCATCAATTACTCGGGTGTCACCAGTTTGATTTCAAACCAGGTCCATAAGGTGGCCATCATAGATGATACGTTAATATTCGCTTTGTCCGAACAGGGCATATCCATCATCAACAAGAAGCAGCTCGACCTTGAGCCCATTCCCCCGCTTGTTTACATTACAGATATCCTTGTCAATGACCAAAAAACAACTGTTCAGGAACTCGATTTAAGCTATGAACAACGAAGTATATCCGTGCGGTTTACAGGGCTTTCCTATCGGTTTGCCGGTAAGCTCCGATATCGCTACAGGCTTCTTGGGTTAGACACCATCTGGCGCAACACTACGGCAAGGCAAATTGACTACGCTGAGTTGGCACCCGGTGCCTATACTTTTCAGGTTCAGGTTGAGAATGCATTTGGGCTTACCAGCGAAGCTTATGCAAGTGGCAGCTTTCAAATTCACCCTCCGATATGGCAGCGCTGGTGGTTCCGATTGCTGATAGGCGCTGCCCTTGTCACAATGATCTTTCTTGTTGTCAACTATCAGCTGAACAAGGTGCGCAACGAAAACCGTCTCAAACTTGCCTACCTGGAGTCTGAACAAAAGGCGTTGAGGGTCCAGATTACTCCGCATTTCATCTTTAATTCTATCAATTCCATTCTCGGTTTAATCACCGAGCACAAAAACGAAAAAGCGAAGCTTGGTCTGGCCCATTTTGCGAGACTGATGCGGATGGTGCTTCAGCTTTCCGAGCATCGATCCGTAGTGTTGAGCGAAGAACTGGAGGCGATGCAACTCTATCTGAACCTTGAGCGGCTGAGATTTGATGAACAGTTTCAATACCAGATTAACGTGGATCCGGCTATTGATCCTGACTTTGTAGAGTTGCCCCCGATGGTCATTCAGCCCTACGTGGAAAACGCGATTAAGCACGGACTGAATCATAAACTGGAAGGTTCAAAAACAGTGGACCTTGATTTCGCGCTGGAAAACGATGTTTTGGTAGTTAGCATCCGCGATAATGGTATTGGCAGGGCAGCGAGCCGCGCCATCCAGGAAAAGGAGCGCATCAAGCGTAGCGGCAAGGGGATGAAGATATCGGAAGAGCGCATCCGGATCTTGAACGAAACCCTTAAAACAGAAATGGAGATTAAAGTCACTGACCTTTACGATGACCAGGGCCACGCATCGGGAACTCTGGTGGTCATCAGGTTTCCACAGAACGAAGAATTATGAAAGCGATCATTATTGATGATGAAAAGGGAGGTAGAGACTACCTGAGTGATTTGGTGCAAAACCATTGTCCTGAACTTGAAATCATTGGTGTCGCAGATGGTTTGGCATCGGGCCAGAAATTGCTTGACGAGAAGCAACCAGACCTGCTATTCCTTGACATCGAATTACCCGGAGGCTCGGGTTTTCGGCTTCTCGATCAGCTGGAGGAGATTCCATTTCAGGTGATTTTTACCACCGCGTACAGCGAGTATGCCTCTCAGGCTTTTCGTTACGCAGCCATCGACTATCTTTTAAAACCGGTAGTTGCGGAGCAATTGGTGGAGGCAGTTCAAAGGGCGAAGAATCAAGCCGGGGGAGCTTCCTTCAAGGAAAAGATGGAGGTTTGGATGTCTAATTCAGGAGGTCAAAAGCCGAAAAAAGTCTTGCTCCCGAGGAGTCGCGGGTTTGAAATGGTGGAGGTCGAAAAGATTCTCTATTGTCAGGCCGATGGGAACTACACCGAGGTCTATTTGCTGGACGGGCATCGCATCATAGTCAGTAAGAATCTGAAGATGATCGAGCAAAGCCTTCCCAAGGATCTTTTTTTCAGACCTCATCAGTCGTACTTGATCAATCTCCATTGTATTTCACGTTTTTCCACGGGCGATGATGCAGAAATCGAATTGACAAACAGAAAGATGATTCCCATTGCCCGAAGCAAGCGAAAGCTGTTTACGGAAGTGATCAGCTCAATCACCTAGCGATGCAGATCACCATTTGCTCAGCTGCGGGTTCACACTAAAGAACTGAACGCTTCGTTGTTTTGCATGTTTGTTCTCTGATCAACCATTACCCCAACGAATGAAAAAGACCTTGCTTTTACTAGTGCCGCTGTCTGCATTCATCGTGTCTTGCAAGAATTGCTTCGATTGCACCAACTGTGATGATGAGGCCAATGAGAAGGAGCTTTGCAGGCGTGAATACGAAGACATTTATGACGAGCGCTCTGAGTTCCGCGAGTTTGTAAGAGAATACGAAGATTTTTACGGCTGTAAGTGCAAGTAAGCAGCGCCTGATACTGCCGCTTCTGCTTTCCTCATCTCCTCTGGATTTCTGCTAATTTGATTCCTCCGCTTTCTGCAGTGAATACTACGTTTGTGACTTGATGTGAAACCTATTCCATTCTGTCGCCCATGGAAATATTCCTGAACCCGGAAGCCTGGATTGCGCTGCTTACGCTCACCTTTTTGGAGATCGTACTCGGCATCGATAACATCATTTTCATTTCGATTGTCTCCAACAAGCTGCCCGAACATCAGCAGGCGAGGGCTCGCACAATCGGTTTGGCACTTGCGCTCATCGTTCGGATTATCATGTTGGCTGGAATCAGCTGGATCATTGGGTTAACGGAGCCCTTGTTCAGTGTGTTCGGCTATGGCGTGGCTGGCAGGAATCTCATTCTTATTGTAGGAGGTTTCTTCCTGCTGGCGAAGAGCACGAGCGAAATCCATGCGAAGGTCTCTGGCCACGAGCATGCGCCTGATGATAAGGGGAAGAGTGGGAAAAACGCATTTCTGGGTATCCTGGTGCAGATCGTATTACTGGACATTATCTTTTCGTTTGACTCGATCCTTACTGCAGTTGGTATGAGTCGTGATCTTCCGGTCATGATCGCAGCTGTTATTATTTCCATCATCATCATGATGATTTTTGCCTCTTCCATCAGCGATTTCATCAATAAGCATCCTACGCTGCAGGTGTTGGCACTGTCATTCCTGATACTGATTGGTTTCATGCTGGTGGTGGAAGGCTTGCCCTTTGAGGATATTCATGTCCCCAAGGGATACATCTACGTAGCCGTGTTTTTCTCCCTGGCCGTTGAGGTGCTCAACATGCGGATGCGCAAGAACAAGAATTAGTCAGGCGGATTTTGCAATTTAGTACTGATCAAACCCTTCTGATTTGGCCGAAATAAAGCTTCAACCGCTCGAAGTTCCCTTCGAAGACTGCTCCTCCTGCATGGAAGTCGTGCGCACGGACATCAATGGCAGAAACCGCAGGCGTTTTAAGCTTGGCATCGTGAAGGCAGAGACGATCTACGATTGGATCGAGCGAGGGGAAGACCTGAACTTAAAGAATCGCTATGTACGCGACTTTTCACTCACTGAATATCGCAAAAGAAGAGGGCTGGCAGCAGATGAAACCGTAGAGCTTCTCTCGTTCAATGCAGAAGGAGCCTACTTCGATGAATACAGCGACAATGATTTCTCTCATTCCATTTTTCGTGGCCAATCAGCTTTCTTTCAAAATGCCACCTTCGGTGATGGTCCGTTGTCGTTTTATCACGCCAGGTTTGAGACAAAAACGGTGGATTTTCATGGATGCCAGTTTGGTGCCGGAACAGCCAATTTCCAGTTTGCCCAATTCAATACGGAGGAGGTGAATTTTGACGGGGTGGAGTTTCATTCCGGTGATGTGCAGTTCGTGAGCACCCGCTTCGGAGACTCTCATGTCAGCTTTCGCGAGGTCATTTTTGGTCCCGGATGTTTAGACTTTCATTACTCCCGTTTTGGCAAGGGAAACATCACGTTTGACAAGGCCGTGTTTGGAGGAGGAGATGTCACTTTTAAACGGGTTGATTTTGGAGAAGGCAAGGTGGACTTCAAGCGGGTTCAGTTTGCAGATGGTGAAGTCGATTTTTCGGAAGCTACCATTCAAAGCGGCAAGCTCAACTTTAGATCCGCGATGTTTGGCCGAGGCAACATCCTGTTCGAGTCCATTGAGTCTGCTTCGGACTTCATTTTTGACAAAGCAGAATTTGGAACCGGGAGCCTGTCCTTTTTTGCCTCATCTGCGCGCGACATTACGTTTAAGCTCTGCCACTTCAACAATCATGTGGATCTCAGGGTAACAAAGGCGCGCAGGGTGGATCTGAGTTATACCATCGTACGAGACATCATTGACCTGATGCCAACAGATCGCTGTCCGGTAAAGCTGAAGCAGATTGATTTCAGCGGGATGCGAAACCTCGGGAAACTCTATCTGGATTGGAAAACGAACCAGGTGAAAAGCTTGATCCTGTCTCAAACAGACACTTCCAACCGCCAGAAGTCAGAGCAGTTCCTCATTTTGAAAGAGAGCTACAATGCTACCGGCCGCTATGCCGATGAAGATCGAGCCTATGTGTGGTACAAGCGAATGGAGCTGAAAGCAGACCTTGAGTATGCCATTGAGCGAAGTCCATCCAACGCAATTTGGGCTTACCCAACCGCCTTTTTCAAGTGGTTACTCTTTGATAAGATCGGGCTTTATGCAACAGCTCCCTTGCGTGTTTTGTCCTCCGTGATGGTTATCTACACCTGCTTCAGCTTGCTCTATATGGCGCTTCCACTGATAAGCGATACGTACATAGATACTGGAGCTGAAGGGCTTGCCGAACTGGGCTTGGTGGCCAAATCGTTCTATTTCAGCGCGATTACCTTTCTGACCGTGGGTTACGGAGATTTTTATCCCGTAGGCATCATGCGCCTCTTTGCCAGCATTGAAGGCTATGTAGGAGTCTTCCTGATGGGCTACTTCTCCGTAGCCTTCGTTCGTAAAGTCCTCAGATAATTGAAGACGTCATCATCTAATTGTCTGATCATCTGATTATCCAATCATCTGATCATCAAACCCCTCAATGTCCTTCTTTCAGCAACTCAGGATAAGCCTTTTGAAACTTACGTAGTCTGGGAATAGAAACGTTCTTCACATAAGGTTGATCCGGATGTAAGCGCTCATAGTTTTGGTGGTAATCCTCCGCAGGCCAGAATTTCTTGAAGGCTTCTACCTCTGTCACAATCGGTCCAGGCAAATCTCCTGACTCATTCAGCTTTTGGATGTAGGCGTCAGCGAGCTCTTTTTCTGCGGGATTTTGGTAGAAGATCATCGATCGATACTGCGGTCCACGATCAGGGCCCTGCCGATTGGGAGTAGTAGGGTCGTGCGATCCAAAAAACACTTTGAGCAGCGTTGGGTAGTCCACTTTCGAGCTATCGTAGTACACCTCTACGGCTTCTGCATGACGCAAGCTTCCTGAGCTAACCTCCTGATATGTGGGGTTTTGTTTTTCTCCTCCCGAATAACCTGAAATAACCTCTTCTACTCCCTCAACAGATTCAAACACGGCTTCCACACACCAAAAACAACCACTGGCGAAATAGGCTCTGTGGAACTTTGACAGGTCTTTCGCTGGGATTGCGGTTTCCGCTGCCGCTTGCTGCTCCGTTCCCGTTTCGTTAGACGGAGTCGAAGAGCTGGAGCAAGCGAAGAGCACGCTTAAAGATGCAGTAGCAATAGCAATATTGAAGAGTTTCATATCAGTGGAATAAGTGATAGAGGAAAGCCGACTAGCATGGACAATCCTTTCAAAATTTACACAGAAACGCTGTTTTTGTTTGCAATCCAGACTGCAAATCATGGACTTAGAAAGTGCTGAGTTGAGTCTGCCTATTTCAAGGAGTAACTAAAAAGGCCCCGTCTTGAAACGGAGCCTTTGATTCAACCAGCATATGAACATGAACTTATTCCAGTATCATCAACTTTTGCGTTGTGAAGGAGCCAGTCTCATTGTCCTCAATTGTTATGAAATATGTTCCTCCGCTGAGCTTCGACACATCCAGATCCAGCCCGGTAGATGCTGTGATCGTGGCGCTCTGAGCAACTCTTCCTTGCATATCACGAATGACAATTGATCCAGACTCAAGTTGTTGCTCGAGTTGAACTTTAACCAACCCTCTTGACGGGTTGGGATAAATGGTGACACTGCTATGGTCAAATCCACTGATGTATCCATCGCCTTGTTTGAACGTAACAAGTTCTATATCAGAACAACCCAAATCGTTGAAGACGGTGATGGAGTGTGTGCCTGAGCATAACCCACTTACGATGGTCGGGCTTGTAACGGGGCCTGTAGCAACGGTGACTCCACTTTGGTTCGCAATGCTGTAAGTCAGTGTTCCAGGCGTGCCTGTAACATTGGCCGAAAAGTTAATCTGACCGTTGCAAGCTCCGGTATTCATGCTGTAGCTCGAAATGTGAATGTCGATGATACTCTCCTCTACATTGTAGGTCTCAACGCTCCAGCACCCAGAGCTGTTAAAGGTCATCAGGTCGTAATCACCGGGCGTATCAACTGTTATTTGATTGGTTGTGGATCCATTGACCCAGAGGTAGTTGGCTCTTTTAGGGAATGAAGAGCTTTCGGGGCCGATGTTCACGCCACTTGGATCACAGATATAAACCGGATCAAGCACAGGAGTGTCTAGAATGCAGCAATTATCCTGGTCAGAGTAGTTGTTGTTCGTAAGTCCATACGGAAAGAGATTATTCACCTCTGCCTCATGAGCAAGGAGTTTTGGGGTGTGCTGGGTCAAAAACATGGTGGTGTGAAAGTCACCCAGATCGAAAGGATAGGAGCAATTGGTCGACATATCGTTATTGAATCTTAACAGCCCCGGAAGGATGGGGTCGCTTCCCTCCCTGGTTTGCCCGGAAGCATAGATCACACCCGGTGTAGTGCGAGTGATGTCATTGCAGCGCAGGTAGTCAGGGTAATAGAAGCTGCTGTTGATGCCTCCGGGTACGCTGCCCCAGCCCGCAACGCGCGCGCCAAAGGCAATAGAGGTGGTCTCCGTTTGATGCTCACCAATGATGAGCATATCATCGTTGTCTGACTCTCTGATGCCTCGAATAATAACCTGGTCTTGCTCTACGGAATTTGTGCCGTAGCTTCTGATCCATCCAAAATTTCCAAGCGCATCTGTTCTGATGAGAACAGCGTTTCCATCACCCCGCATTCCAGCGATGAAGTAGCTTTTGTTGTTTGACTCTACCAGTTCATAGATGGCTGTTCCTTCCAAATCTTCACTCTCTGAACTCAGGTAGTGTTTGGCCCAAACCGTATTCCCTGATCCGTCCAGTAACAAAGCACTGAGCAACCGATCATTGTTGACCATGGCGGCATCCTGCAAGCGGCCAGTAAAGGCCACGCCACCCCCTTGTGTGGGATACATGTCACCGTACTTCCCATTTACATCTCTGAAGTTTGGCAAAGAAGAAGCTGGGAATCGATCTCCGATCTGTGTAATCCAACTCACGATCGGAAGACTGATGTGAGCCTTGATAATGGCATGGTAGAAATTGTCTGTTGACCCGCTACTGGTATTGGTGTTTTCAAGCAGTGCATGCATCAGAATCCAGCTTCCAGTCGCTTCAGATTCATAAATGGAATGAACGTTTTGCTGGTACCCATCTACGTTGATTGTATACTCCTGCTCGGCTTGAACAATTCCTGTGCTGCTGAACCAAAGCACCCGAATGTTAGGGAAGTTGCATCCGGCAAGAGATGTTTCACCTGTAATGCTGGCAGCCATTGTTTTGGAGTCAAGCTCAGAAAAATCTGAGCCGATGGCGGCTGAATAGTCGGATACGTGAACTCCATTATTGTCTGTGATGATCACATCCTGGCGACCATTATTGACAGCCAGTATTTGAACTCCTTCAAGCGTGTGGGCCACGTCATAGGCTTCGATTGAAGTGGAAACATTACTGTGTGGATAGCCCATCTGAAATTGGGCGTACAGTACTTGATGCATGGTCATCAAAACAATGATGAGCAATGCTTTTGAAAAGGGATGATTCATGATTTTGAATTTTGATTTAGACCGAATTTAGCCTGGCCTCAAATCCGCAAAATCATTGTTGTGTGACCTGTGTACGTTAGGTTGAATCTGAGCTATTTCAGTGTGTATTCAGCAAGTGCTTTACGTCCCTCTTTCGACAGAGGAATGAGTGTCCCATCTTTCAAGATGATGTTCCCACCATCGGCCTTGTCCCACTTGCGGATGAATGCCGTATTCACGAGGTAGGATCTGTGAGGGCGAAAGAAATCCGGTGATTCAATGCAGGAAGTAATGTATTTCAGCGGCTTTGATAGTGTTCTACAACGGCCATCCACAAGGTATATCTCACAGTAGCTGCCATCAGCTTTCGCATAGATCAGTTCGTCCTCTGCCAAATACTCGATGGACGATCCGTGGGGAATGGCAATACGATCTTTAAAAACACTCCTGGCTTTGACAACTGAGGAGGCGCTTCGATCACTGGATAACAGCACCTTGGTGGCCCTTTCTGTTACGCGTGAAAGTGATTCAAAACTCATGGGTTTGAGCAAATAGGAAAGTGCGTTTTTATCGAAGGCCTGAATGGCATATTGGTCGTAGGCAGTCACAAAGATGACCTCGAACGGGTGCTCAAATTTCATGTTGAGTAGATCAAATCCCGTTTGATCCCGGAGTTGAATGTCCAGGAAAATGAGCTCCGGTTGGAGCCTTTTGATCTGCACATATGCATCATCCACATTTCCGGAGCACCCGATGATTTCCAGCTGTGGTGATTCAGCGATGATCATCGATTCTAATGCGTTCAGTGCACCAGGTTCGTCATCTACAAGGAAGGTTTTAATGCGTCTCATCCTCAAATCTTATTTCCAGCGTTACGGTCACTCCCGGTTTTGAATCATTCGAGTGAATGCTCACTTCGTAATGATGCTTCTTGAGAGCGTTGAGCAAGCGAATTCTCTCCCCGTTGATGCGCGTACCCAAACCATTTCCTTTCGCAGATTTTTGCGGTCCTTCCGGGCCGGGGAGTCCTTTCCCATTGTCTTCAATTTCACAACGCAAGCGGTTTGAGCTCAGGCGAGTTAAGCGGATTGCAATCAAGCCACCTTCTCCTTTTGGTGCAATTCCATGCATGACTGCGTTTTCAACGTATGGCTGGATCAGCATGACCGGAATGTACACGCGTTCAACATGAATCTCCGGGTCGATCTGGATGGTGTAGTCGAATGAATGCTGAAGCCGCATGCGTTCTAAGTCGAGGTAGTTGCGCAATGAACTCAGTGAGCTTTCCAGCGAAATGTAGTCTTGATTCGAGTGCTCTAGCGCATGGCGAATGTGCATGGCAAATTTGGCCAGGTAGTCGCTGGAAGCTCGGGCATCCTGCCGCAGGATATACGCCTGTATGGAACTGAGTGCATTGAACACAAAATGAGGTTTGAGTTGGGAGGTGAGTGCCTTCAGTCTCAGGTTATTCTTCTCGGTTTCAAGCCTGGCAGCAGCAGTTTTGAATCGAGCGCTCAAATAGATGGGCGAGGCGAGTAGTACTGCACATATGAAAATGACCAGGACGATAAACCACACTCGTTCGTAGAAGTAGCTATCAACCTTGAAGCCCAAAGTGGCCTGATGCCCATATTCATCGCGTACCTGAAGCTCGTATTCGTCAGAAGGCAAATTGAAGAAGGAGAATTCGGAAGAGTGAGCTTTAGCCCATTCTGTTTGCAGGGGCCAGAGTCGATACTCCACCTGGTAATCAAGCTTAGCCTTGAAACTGACCGCATTTAACTTCACCTGAAGTTGCTCATCGGTCATGATCATGATCGGTTCAGTCGGGCTCAAAACTTCTGGTCCACTTGATACCTGACCAAAACTCAGTCGCCCCTGATCGTTGAAGTTTTGAGACAGGATGCTTCGAGGCAGCGAAAACACCTGCGATAAACTCAGGCAGTAGATGTGGGAACTTGTCAATGCGATGTCGGAAACAGGATGGCCCAGGAGTCCCAATTCTTTGGAAATCTCTCGGGCGTTGATCTCACCTTTTTCATCGGTTTCCAGCAGAATCAAACCTCGTTCTGTACCTACCAACATCTGCGATTCGTTCAACGACACGAAACACTCCGCATGCTGACTTCTAAGCTCAGTCAACTGTGTCAGTTCGCTGGTAGCGGTATCCAGTCGATAAAAGTGACCATTCTGAGAAGCCATCACAAGCGCGGAGCTCATCTGCCACATAAACAGGGGATTCATGTCCTCTGCATAAGTTTTTCGAATGCTTGCTGTTTGACGGTCGCTGTCTACATGCAGCAAAACCACACCACGTTTTGAAACGATCCAGAGATCGCCCTCGATTGTGGTTCTTGATATCTGGCGGACTCTTAAAAATGGATGAATGAACTTGATCAACGGCCGGCCGGCAAAAGCTACACTCATGTGGGTGTGTCCACCAAGTATGGTGTCTCCTTTGTCGATGAAGATTTTCCAGTAAGCAGCTCTGCTGGATTGCTCTGAAATGCTCAAGGTGTTCCAGTCAATCCGACTGATTCTGCGTTCTCCTCGCTGATTTCTCCAGGAGAAGTAGTTGGCCTCATCCGTTTCCAGGATGTCATGGTTGGCACTGAACACCTTCTTTTCATCCATGATGGGCGCCCTCACCCTTCCATTCTGGTAGATGCTAAAGTCTGTGCACAGAGCCCGGAGTTCATCACGGTAAGTGCTGATGCTGCGAACTTGTAGTGGATTACCCTCCGGGTCGCGGATCAATCTGGAGTCTTCAAAGGCGACATGCTTTAGCCCCGATTGCCCCGTGCCAAAAAAAAGACCTCCTTCGAAATCCCTGCAAATGCTGTAGATGCGATCTGCAGGGAAGAGGTTTTTATCCACCTCACCGTTGATGATTCGATACGCTCCTGTGCCTTCAGTGCCCAGCCACAGCACCGAATCGCTTTCGAAAAACAGACTGTTGGAAATCGGGGCGCTGAACTTTAATTGTTTTAAAACTCCACGGTTGTAGAGGATTAAATAAGCACCTGTCACGATCGCAAACGCGTTCGAATCACCTTGGAAAAACACCCTGTCCGGAACGATGCTGTTGGTCGAGTCCTGATAGTCTATCCGAACAACGCCAAGCAATATGCTGTAACGCAAGCTATCCAGCTGAGGGAAGCTGCGAACACCTTGAAGGTGGCCATCGTAGGTTTGAAAATGGCTGTTCTTAAATTGGGTCTCGTCCATCAAGAGCCGCACGTTACTGTCGTTCACCTCGATCAGCTCAATGGTATTGGACATGAGAATGCTCCCATTTTTCCGGAAGCTCATGCTTACTGGCGGTATGTTGGCGTTAAAAAGTTCAACTGCCTTGCTCGCCTGCGGGTGAGGAATTGCTCGATTACTTTCCAGGCGATAAACAGCTCCATCCAGTGTTGCAAACCACAGTGTTCCAGCAGTGTCTTCATTGATCACCGCAACAAAAGGGTCTGCTACTTCCTCGAAGTCGATGGATTGAAAACTTCGGCCATCAAAAACGCTAAGGCCCTTGTCGGTGCCCAGCCAGAGCAGGCCCCGTGAGTCATTGAAGACATAGACCACAAAGTTTGAAGGAAGCCCATCGCTGGCATCATAACACGAATGCAAAGGAGTGTAACCCTTTGTCTGTTCTGTGCAATGGATGGTTCCGTGGAACCACGAGATGAGAAGTGCAAGAATTAGACTACGCGTCATTTTCAGCGGCAATTAACATTATCCTCCCTGAAGGTGGCCCAGAGAATTTTTAAATATCAGGTTTGACTTTTTGAAGCACCGCTGAATGATGGCTGAAAGAGCTTCACGCTGAATGGCAAAGCGGCAGCTCAATGCCATTTCTGAAACTGGAGAGGAGTTCATGGAACGTGGATGCTGGAGATATTTTGATCGATTCGCTCGCATGGTGGTGCAGCGGTTCAATTTTCTTGCTGCAACGCTCTAAGGCCTGAGCACTATCCTTACTTTCGCGGATTCAAAAGCAAAAAGGCTTAAAAAAGAACCAATGAGCAACGTGAACATTACCCTTCCCGATGGTTCGGTGAAGGAAGTAGCGCAGGGTAGCACCGCGATGGATGTGGCAAAGTCCATCAGCGAGGGACTGGCCAGAAACGTATTGAGTGCCAAAGTGAATGGTGAAGTGTGGGATGCCACGCGCCCGTTTACGGAAGATGCTACGCTCAATCTGCTCACGTGGAGAGACGAAGAAGGTAAAAGCACCATGTGGCACAGCTCGGCCCACTTGATGGCGGAAGCGCTGGAGTCTTTCTATCCCGGAATCAAACTCGCCATTGGACCACCCATTGAGAATGGATTCTACTACGATGTTGATTTCGAGGGGCACGAATTCACCGATGCTGATCTGGCCAAGGTGGAGAAGAAGATGAAGGAACTGGCGAAGCAGAAGAATGCCTACGTCCGCCAAAACATAAGCAAGGATGACGCCATTGCCTACTTCAAAGAGAAGAACGATCCATACAAGCTGGAATTGCTCGAAGACCTGGAAGATGGAGATATCACCTTCTACACACAGGGCAATTTCACTGACCTCTGTCGTGGTCCACATATCCCGCACACAGGATACATTAAAGCGGTAAAACTGCTGAGTGTAGCCGGAGCCTATTGGCGCGGTGATGAAAAGAATAAGATGCTGACCCGCATCTATGGCATTACCTTTCCAAAGCAGCAGGAGCTGGAGGACTACCTCGCCATGCTGGAGGAGGCCAAGAAGCGCGATCACCGCAAGCTGGGTAAGGAGTTGGAACTATTCACCTTCTCACAGCGTGTAGGCCAGGGATTACCAATGTGGTTGCCTAAAGGAGCCGCATTGCGTGAAAGGCTGGAGAACTTTCTCAAGAAAGCCCAGAAAAGAGCAGGATATGAGCAGGTGATTTCACCACACATCGGTAGCAAAGAGCTGTATGTGTGCAGTGGGCACTATGCCAAGTATGGAGAAGATAGTTTTCAGCCGATTCAAACACCGCACGAAGGGGAAGAGTTCCTGCTAAAGCCTATGAACTGCCCTCACCATTGCGAGATGTATGCTTCCAAGCCGCGATCCTACCGCGACCTTCCTGTGAGAATGGCAGAGTTTGGGACGGTGTATCGCTATGAGCAAAGTGGTGAGCTGCACGGTTTGACGCGTGTCCGAGGGTTTACTCAGGATGACGCGCATATTTTCTGTACCCCGGAACAGGTAAAGAAAGAGTTCCAGGATGTGATTGATCTCGTGCTCTACATCTTCAAGACCCTGGATTTTAATGACTTCATTGCCCAGGTTTCTCTCAGGCATAAAACCGATCGCGATAAGTACATCGGATCTGAGGAAAACTGGGAGAAAGCAGAAGCCGCGATCCTCGAGGCGGTGGAAGAGAAAGGATTGAATACAGTCATTGAATACGATGAGGCTGCGTTTTACGGTCCGAAGCTCGACTTTATGGTGAAGGATGCCATCGGCCGCAAATGGCAACTTGGGACTATTCAGGTTGACTATAACTTGCCCGAACGCTTTGAATTAGAGTATGTTGGCGCTGACAATGAGAAGCATCGTCCGGTGATGATCCACAGGGCACCCTTCGGATCGATGGAACGGTTTGTTGCCGTGCTGATTGAGCATTGCGCTGGTAAATTCCCGCTTTGGTTAACCCCAGAGCAGGTGCGGATTTTGCCTATCAGCGAAAAATTCAATGACGGCTGTAAAAACATTTTACAATCCCTTGAAAATTACGATATTCGCGCCTCCGTTGACGAGAGGGGGGAGAAGATTGGCAAAAAGATACGGGAAGCCGAGCTGGCGAGGGTTCCGTACATGTTGATCATTGGAGAGAAAGAATTGGAATCCGGACAGGTTTCCGTCCGAAAGCAATCAGAAGGAGATAAAGGATTGATGTCAGTGGAAGATTTTGCTCGTTTTATGGCGGGGGAGGTCTCAAAAGAGTTAGAAGTTTAATTAATACTTAAAAGCGATAAGAAAACCTTACAGAAAACCGAGAAGGCAGGAGCCTGAGCATATGATCAATGATCGTATCCGGGTTCCTAAAGTGCGTGTCGTAGGCGATGATGTGGAACCACAGGTATTGCCAACGGACAGGGCTCTAAAACTTGCTCAAGAGATGAATGCCGATTTGGTAATGATCTCTGAGAAAGCGGATCCGCCTGTTGTTAGAATCATGGACTACAAGAAGTTCTTGTATGACCAGAAGAAGAAGCAGAAGGAGATCAAGAGCAAGGCGCAAAAGGTTGTTGTAAAAGAAATCAGATTTGGACCCAACACGGACGAGCATGACTACGAATTCAAGCGTAAGCATGCGATCAAGTTCCTGGAAGAAGGTTCGAAGCTGAAGGCTTATGTGTTTTTTAAGGGAAGGTCGATTCTGTTCAAAGACAAGGGAGAAATTCTCTTGCTGAGGCTTGCGACCGAGTTGGAAGAATTGGGAGTGGTGGAGCAAATGCCAAAGCTGGAAGGAAAGCGAATGATCATGATGCTCGCCCCGAAAAAGAAGAAGTAAGAATAACTAGTCTATAAATCAGCAGCGATGCCTAAGATGAAAACCAATTCCAGCGCCAAGAAGCGTTTCAAGCTGACCGGTTCTGGTAAAATCAAGCGAAAGCACGCCTTCAAGAGTCACATCCTGACCAAGAAGTCTACGAAGCGTAAGCGAAACCTTACGCAACCAGGCTTAGTGGATGCCTCTGATGAAAACAACATCAAGAAGCTCTTAGTGCTTAAGTAATCAAAACCATGGTTGGTTCCGAAAAATTCGGAACTGATGTTTAACCCGGCCTTGAGTAAACAAGACTTCTCGTAGAAGAAGCGCTTCAGGCCAAAAAGCAAAACAAAAATGCCAAGATCAGTAAACAGTGTAGCTTCTCGCGCCAGACGCAAGAAGATTATGAAGCAGGCCAAAGGATACTTTGGTCGCAGAAAGAATGTTTGGACCGTATCAAAGAATGCCGTTGAAAAGGCACAACTTTATGCATACACCGGTCGCAAGCAGAAGAAAAGAAACTTCAGAGCCCTTTGGATTCAGCGTATTAATGCAGGTGCACGTCTGCATGGAATGTCTTACAGCGAATTCATGGGTAAGGTGACAAAATCAGGTATTGAGCTCAACCGTAAGGTGCTGGCCGACCTGGCAATGAATCACCCTGAGGCGTTCAAAGCTGTCGTTGAGAAAGTAAAGTAGGCTAATAGCCTCCTAAGCATAGAAAAGGGAGTCCACTCGGACTCCCTTTTTTGTTTTGGGTGAACACTATGAAAGCCCCGAAGTACCTTCACTTCAGGGCTTTTTAGATGGACAATACGGTTGTTTATTCGATCACTATCACCTTTTCCATGTGAGATAAACCGGCACTGCTCACTTTCACGAAGTAGCTACCGGTGGGCTGTCCCGTCAGGTCGAGGTCAATTCTATCCTTATCGGTGAAAGAATGGTTCGATACGGTACGGCCTATGACATCCGTGACCTCAACTTCGCCCGTAATGGTCGCAGGAAGTTGAATGGTTAGCAACCCATTGGTCGGGTTAGGGTAGATGGTCAGCGCATCCAGTGTTGCGCGAATAGAGGTTTCTCCATCCGTTTTGTTCTCACCGTCTCCTACTTCGATTGTGTTTTGATCGGTGCATTGGTTTTGATCGCTAACGGCAAAAGTGTAGATACCCGGACATAGAGAACTGAAGAGGTAATAACCAGAACCTGTACCTGAGCTGATGATCGATCCTCCCAGGGTCAGGGTGTAATTGAATCCGGGAGTACCTCCTGTAACGATGAACTCTATAGAGCCATCACAACCGGAGGTGGTTGGAGTTTGGTTGCTGGTGATCGCAATGGGATCCGGGGCTGAAACTTCGGCTACTACTTTCCAGGTGCATCCGTTGATGTCTGTGATGTCGATTCGATAGATGCCTTCAGGCACCGAATTGCCGATTAGATCCGTAATGCAATAGCTGCTGACAGGCGAAAGCAATCCCTGTCCGAATGAGCCGTTAGGGCCGATTCCACCAATCTGATTGAACTGAATATCAGAGGTAATGCAGATCTCGCCATCTACATCTCCATGGCACTCCACATCTGTTACGTCAACCGTGAAATTAGGCCTTGGATAGAAAGCAACGGTATACTTCACCATTTCAAGGCAGCCTTGCGGAGTCACCGAGTAAGCATAGTAATCTCCAATCCGGTTTACTTCCAATTGAAGTCCGGTGGTTCCATCATTCCAATAGGTCGAACCTGCATCCCATCCACTAGGCGCATTCAGGATCACATTTATTATTTCATCTTCACATACGAAAACGGCCTGTTGGATGATCTGACAGCTTTCTGTACAGCTCGATGCACATACTTCTTCGAAGTTGGCTGTTTGTTCTGCCCATTCCAGATCTGTTCCTGCATCAAGAGAGAAGGTGCTGCCCTCCTGAACGAAATCGAATGAGTCTTCATCCAAACTTATCTCATCGCAGAAGCTTTCAAAGCGCGGTGAGATTTCCTCTTCTACGCAGCCGAGTTTCATGGCCTCAAGTCCCGTTTTTGCGTGTACTACGTTGTACTCGTTCCAGTTTGGGAAGGGGGCATCGCGGTGCTGGAAGGCTGGATAGTGAATGAAGTTTCCACACTGAAGTGCAAAATCACTCCACTCTGTCGCTTGCTTGTCCAGTGGATCAAGACGACTATGTATCAAGGCATGAAGAATACCGCCAATCCGGTCCTGAGTTTGAATCAAAAAGTGGCCATTATCGTTGAAATGGGTGAAGGTGTAGGCCATCTGCTGCGAATCGTCAAAGTATTTGGAGACAACAGCGAATCCCATATTCGTCTTTAAGAGGTCCAGTAAGATGGGGTAGTCATCAGCGGATTGATACTCCTCTCCGACACTCGAAAACCATTTGACACTGTTCAGGTCTTTTGAAATCCGGAATAGACTCTGTGTGTAATTTGGGAACGTAGAGCTACCATCTATACCGTTTTGTCCCAATGCTACCAAATCACCATCTCCAACCTGTATGATTTCCGTGAAGCCATATTCAAATGCTCCGCTCAAGCCAAGGTTAAAAAGCGGTTCCTGCGTTTCCTGATCCACACAATTGCTACCGATCAGTCGATAGGTGCCGAATTGATCAATGATAGCCCCAGAGCCCGTGCTCAGTTTCAATATGAGTCCTCCATCGCCTTGTTCACCGCAAACGACAAGGGTGGTGAAATACTCATCATCGCGGCTTCCAGGGACTCCACCACCAATGAAGTCCTCGTCAACGTTACCTTCCTTAATGGCAAGTAGTGATCGTAGCTCAAACTCAGGAGCTTCGTTGATATAGTATTTCAACCAAGTCCGTGGGGTATTGAATCCAAGTGACATGTCGCAACGAAAAACGAAGGGTTTCTGCTCATTTTTATCGTAGCCACACACTGCCATTCCGGGTTCAGTATCCGCAAAGCCACCACCAGCATCCACTCGTGGAGCATAAGCCAGATCATAGAACTCTGCGTTTGTTCGCACCAGCGGTTGATGCAGGATATTCATGGAGTAACTACTTCCGGCACTCACTACTTCTGCCTTCATAATGAAAGCGTCAAAACCATAACTGCGTTTGAAGTGGCCCATAATGAATAGATCATTGTTCACCTCAACGACTCTTGAAATGTGCTCGTCTTCTTCCGCTGTGCCGAGGGTGAATGCCCAAATGTTGTTTCCCTCTTCATCGTTCTTCATGATCAGGAGGTCAGCGCGACCATGAGCACCGGGGAGGTAATTTTGAGTGAAGCCGATGGTTCCATACAGGATTACATCATCTCCACTCATGGTGGACCCACAGGGTTCGAAATCAGGTTCAAAGCTTGGTGGAATTCCGTCTGCGATTTGCCATTGTTTTACAAACCACTGCTGAGAAAAAAGCTGAGGTGCTCCGGATAAAAAGAGCACGATCAGGAGGTACTTAATGCGTGTCATAATTGTTTGATTTATTCGAAGCTCGTGACTCGCACATGTAGTAACTGCGGTGAATATGTGAACAGTCGCTCACGGTTTCTGAGTTGACTATCTCAGTTTCTGAATGATCAAGCTCACTGTTATTTGGAAATAATTCTGTCCGCTTTGGTTCCCTTATTTGGCTGATCACGTGTTTATCTTAAGCGTCTTGAAGGGAGGTTTCACACTTGTTGATGGTTATGTTCCTGAAATGGAGTGCTTTGAAACAGGCTCATGCAATCAATCCGTGCGGATTACACGGCTCAAGCTCGTTAAGGTTTTTTATTATTGTTCGTTCAAACAAAACCTAATGTGCTTATGATACGTAACAGCTACCTTGTTTTATTGGCAACTGTTCTTTTCTCCGCAGCGACTTTCGCACAGCAACCTAACAAACCGACCTACGAAAAGCAGGTCTATATTGATGGAGCAGGAAACATCTACGTACAGAAGGGACTGCCACTCTATCTGAATTTTTCTACGGAGCCCAATGGCAAGAATTACAGCCTGAAAGGCAAGAATCCAAAGTATTCTGAACCCATGTATCTGGATACTGAAGGTTCAAACTACATCCGCAGCAAGTGGGCCGTTGATCCCGAAACCAAGAAGACAGTGATTCCGCAGCAGGAAGTATTGTATGAGCTGATGGCAGATGGATTGGCACCAAGAACCAATGTGACATTTCTGACTGCACCACGCTACACTCGTGGAGGCAAGACCTACTTTGGAAAGAATCTTTCATTCTCCCTGAAAGCTACGGATGGAGTGAGTGGTGTGAAAATGACACAGTATGCCCTCAATGGAGCCTATGTTGATTACTCTTCCAATGTGAGTGTCACCAAAGAAGGTGAGCAAACGCTTTACTGGTATTCAGTAGACTTCGTTGGAAACGATGAGGAAACAAGAAGCTCAACATTTACACTTGACATCACAGCACCAAAGACCAACTATGAGGTGGTGGGCATCAACAAAGGAGGCAATATCCTTTCTCCAACGGCTAAGCTGAAACTGACTTCCAGCGATAATCTTTCGGGTGTGAAGTTTACCTCTTACCAGTTTGATGGAGGCACTACAAGACGTTACGGTGGACAGGTTTCCATGGCAGGATTGTCAGACGGAGAGCATGTCTTTAAGTACTACTCAGAGGATAATGTGAAGAACGTGGAAGGCGGTGACGGAGGTGCTTCAGCGAGCACGTTCAAGTTCTACCTCGATCGCATTCCTCCAGTACCAACACACCAAGTGATTGGAGATCAACATCAGGGAAAGTACCTGTACATTTCTCCACGTACTACCATCGCCCTTGCTGCTACGGATAACAAGTCAGGCGTGAAGAATGTCTACTACCGCATTGACGGAGGTGAGCGTGGCATTTTCTCCTCCAACTTCAAGATGCCGGATGTGCTCGGTACTCACAATGTGAAGTACGATGCTAATGACCAGGTTGATAACCTCAGTGGCAACAAATACATCAATGTATTCATGGACAATCTCGCTCCTGAAACAGGCATTTTCTACGGAAAGCCACAATTCATGGATCGGGATACACTCTTTGTTACCAGCAAAACACCCATCACACTTCGCACCCGCGATCCACATTCAGGAGTGCAGAGCGTAGAGTACAAAGTGGATGGCGGAAGCTTCAAGACTTACAGTCCGTTTAACATGAGCGGTGAGGGCTACCACACCATTACCTTCAAGTCGAAAGACAACGTAAACAACGTTGAGCAAGACAAGAACAGCAGCTGTCTCGTAGACGATACGGCTCCTGAGATCTTTGTGAAGTTCAGCATCCAGCCGATTGGAACCAAGAAAGGTTTGCCCATCTATCCAAACTACACACGCATGTATGTAGCTGCTACGGACAAGAAAGTTGGAACAGAAACCATCCAGTATTCCATGGACGATGGAGCCTTGACGCTGTATTCTTCGCCACAAACGCTGGATGCATCAGAGCAAAGCCGTTTCCGCAAGAACAAGAAGTACAAGGT
The DNA here is from genome assembly GCA_002428995.1 of Flavobacteriales bacterium UBA6057. GTDB lineage: Bacteria > Bacteroidota > Bacteroidia > Flavobacteriales_G > Salibacteraceae > UBA6057. Next base: position 118,570 of record DIYJ01000011.1, read on the forward strand.
TCGAGTGGTTGCTAAGGACAAGCTCGGAAACCAATCAGAGAAAGTGGTTGAGTTCTACGTAGGACGAGACTCCGAGTAAACGAACGAGCATTCTAGACTAAAAAGGTTGTCATACTGAGGAATGCCGCCAAGCGGCATGTCTCGAAGGATGTTCAACCATAGTTTACCGATCCAAAATTCTGCTGAGGCCGAGTGCTGAAAGGTCGTACTGAGGATTAATCTCCAGGGCCTTTCGGTAGTCGGCCTCTGCTTTTTCCAGCTGGTTAGCACGTTCGTAGGCCAACCCGCGATTGTGGTAGGCTGCAAAGTATCCGTTGGGTCCGGTTTCAATCGCCTTTGTGAACATCAGGGCAGCACTGTCATTGTCTTCTACAAGCTGCAGATACACATAGCCTCTGTTATACCACGCATTGAAGTAGTTGGGCGTCAACTCAAGAATGCGCTCGTAGGTCATCAGCGCTTCTCTGGCGGATCCATTGTTCTGATGGAAGTATCCAATCGCATAAAGCGTTTCCATGCTTTCTGGGCGAACTTTCAGTGCGTTGTTGAAGTAGTCCAGTGCCAGCTTGTGGTTTGCGCTTGCATAGAGCAGTCCCAATTGCATGTACGAGTCATAGTCTTCGGGATTCTGTTCTACGGCCGTTTGGAAGCTGGAAACAGCATTGACGGTGTCGCCAAGGAACTTGTAATTAAAGCCCTTCAAACGGTAAGCATCTGAGCGATACACATCTTCTTTCAATGCATCGTTCAGGTACTTAAATGAATTGTCGTAGTCTTCCACCAGCATGTGGAGTTCGCCCAGCTTTACCAACACATCTACGTTCTTTGGTTCTTGCTCCAGTGCCTTCATCAAGGACTCTCTTGCTTCGCGGCTTTGATTGCCGATGAGCTTCAGGTCTGCAAGCAATAGATAAGGCTGGATCATGCCTGAATCCAGGGCCAACGCACGACCCACATCCGATAGACTCGAGGCCATGTCACGATCTGCGTAATGTGCCTTGGCGCGTTCGAAGTATAGTGAAGGATTGTTGGGATCTTTCTTGATCTCAGTATTCAAACTGTCGTAGATGGTGAGTTCTGGTGCATCGTTTTGGTTCTCTAGTTTGGGCGTTGGGTTTTCATTACAAGCCACTGCCAGAACCACGATCAGGCATGCATAAATGCTGTTTCTCATGCTTCAAACATAAAAAGCAAAAAGGCCGGACTTGAAGTCTGGCCTTTTTAAATTAGGATTCGGTTTGGATCAGGCCTCTACCTGTTCCGCTTCTTCTTTTGTTTCCGGTTTGAAGGATTCAAAGATCTTGCCTTCGATCTCCGTTGCTAGTTCCGGGTTGTCTTCGAGTAGTTGCTTCACAGCATCTCTACCTTGACCAAGTTTGGTGTCTCCATAAGAGAACCATGATCCACTCTTCTTTACAATGCCTTGCAGTACCCCAAGGTCGATCAGCTCTCCGGACTTTGAAATACCCGTTCCATACATAATGTCAAACTCCGCGCGCTTGAATGGAGGCGCCACTTTGTTCTTCACGATCTTCACCTTGATGTTGTTACCAACTACATCGTCACCCACCTTGATCTGGGATGATCTGCGAATGTCAATTCTTACGGAAGCGTAGAACTTGAGAGCATTACCACCCGTGGTTGTTTCAGGATTTCCGAACATCACTCCAATCTTCTCGCGCAACTGGTTGATGAAGATGCAGGTACAGTTTGTCTTGCTGATCGAGCCCGTCAGTTTTCTGAGCGCCTGTGACATCAATCGAGCCTGCAGACCAACTTTGCTGTCACCCATTTCCCCTTCGATTTCTGCCCGGGGCGTAAGTGCGGCAACGGAGTCAATCACGATCAAATCAATCGCTCCGGAGCGAATCAGGTTATCTGCGATTTCAAGTCCCTGCTCACCGTTGTCCGGCTGAGAGATCAAAAGGTTTTCGGTGTCCACACCCAGGTTCTCTGCGTAAAAACGATCAAAAGCATGTTCCGCATCGATGATCGCTGCGATGCCTCCCTGCTTCTGTACCTCAGCCATGGCATGAATGGCCAAGGTCGTCTTACCGGAGGATTCTGGTCCGTACACTTCAATCACTCGTCCACGAGGATAACCGCCTATTCCCAACGCAAGGTCAATGGACAGCGAACCGGAAGGGATAACCTCCACCGTTTCCACTGCATTGTCTCCCAGACGCATCACGGCACCCTTGCCATAGGTCTTATCCATGCGGTCCAACGTCAGTTGGAGCGCTTTCAACTTCTCTTTTGATACTTCAGCCATAGTGGTTTCTTGTTTTCCGTTTTCAATTCATATTCAGCGCCTCCAGGATCTCTTCCGAGTGTCGCTTGGAATTCACCTTGTCAAAGCGCTTGATCACTTTTCCATCTTCGTCAATCACGTAGGTCACGCGATGGATGCCATCGAACGTGCGCCCCATAAACTTCTTCTCTCCCCACACTCCGAATGCGTTGATCACCTCCAAATCAGTGTCGGCCAGAAGCGCGAAAGGTAAATCATATTTACCGATGAAATTTTGATGCTTCTTAGCGCTGTCAGCACTTACCCCGATGATTTCAATGCCCTTTTCCTGAAGTAGCTGGTAGTTATCTCTCAGGTTGCAGGCTTCTACGGTGCAGGTTGGAGTGTTGTCTTTGGGATAGAAATACAGCACCACCTTTTTTCCTTTATAGTCCGAAAGTTTAACCGTGTTTCCATTCTGGTCTTTCGCCTCAAATTGTGGTGCGTTTTCTCCTTCGTTGATCCTGTTCATTTGGCAATTTAATTTGGTTACCAATGAAAAACAAATCATTCGCTGATTGTTTCAAAGGCAAAGCAATTGCCCTACAACGTAACCTATTTACATTCGCAAAAGAATGTCAAAGATTCACCGAAAACTAAGGGTAGAAGGCCGTGTTCAGGGTGTTTGGTTTCGAAAGAATACTCAGCGCGAAGCGAGACGCCTGGGAGTTCTGGGTTACGTTCAAAACCGGATGGATGGTTCCGTCTACATTGAGGCCGAGGCAGAAGAAAAGGTAATGAAAGCCTTTATTGCCTGGTGTCATCAAGGTCCAGAGAGGGCAGAGGTTGAAATAGTCAAGGTGAGCGAGGGTCAGCTGGAAGGATTTACTGAGTTCAGCATCCGCTGAACGGCTATCAGCTTCTAACCATCAGTTATCGAAGTCGTAGGAAACTCTCCCATCTCCATTACCTAATGATCTGATTAACTGATCCTCTAATCTTCTGACTATCTAATGATCTAATCAAAAAGATCCTCATCCCGTATCAACATCAGAATGGCATTGTGCGGAACGATCACGTACTTCTCGTTGTTGAATTTGAGCTCAAAAGCCTGGTTCTGAAGGTAGATGGCTAAGTCTCCTTCTCTTGCCTGCAATGGGACGTATTGAACCTCTTCCTGCTTTGCCTTCCATGGCTCGTCCTGATCAGTAAGTGCCGGTACAGGATAACCTGGGCCTGTCTTTACGATATATCCACTGAAGGTTTGCTCCTTTTCTCTGACTCCCGGTGGTAAGTACAAACCGCTTCGGGTTTGATTGCTCGCGGTGGTTGGTTTGATCAACACGCGATCACCAATGATGATGAACTTGTCCAGGTCTGCCGAGTCAACAGTGTTTTCCATGAATTATTTCTGACGCGTTGAAGATAGCCAACCACACCGCACTATGTTTGTTTCACTGCTTATGACCAAAAAAGAGAAGGCCCAAATCGTGATCGAAGAATTGGAGCGGCTCTATCCTAAAGTGCCCATCCCGCTCGACCATACAGATCCCTACACATTGATGATTGCTGTGTTGCTCAGTGCACAATGCACCGATTTGCGAGTAAACCAGATTACACCGATCCTATTCAAGCGGGCCAACAATCCGTTCGACATGGTGAAGTTGTCGATCGATGAGATCAAGGAGATCATTCGTCCCTGCGGCCTTTCGCCTGCCAAGTCAAAAGCCATCTGGAACGCTTCGAATATCCTGATCGAAAAGTATGACGGTGAAGTGCCTCAAACCTTTGAAGGATTGGAGGAATTGCCCGGGGTAGGGCATAAAACAGCTTCTGTGGTGATGAGTCAGGCGTTTGGTTTTCCAGCCTTCCCGGTCGATACGCACATTCATCGACTGATGTATCGCTGGGGGCTGACCAATGGCAAGAGCGTAGAGCAAACTGAACGTGATGCTAAGAAGCTGTTCCCGGAAGAACTTTGGAATAAGCTCCACCTTCAGATCATTTTCTACGGACGCGAATACAGTCCGGCACGCGGATTCAAGCTGGAGAAGTCACCGATTGATCAGAAGATTGGGGTGAAGTCGAGGCTACCTAAGTAGATGATCCGATAATTAGTTAATCAGATCATTAGATGATTTGGCGGGTTTGTGAGAGCTTGAGCTTTGAACATGAAAAAGCCGCGAACGGTAATGCGCTCGCGGCTTGATTGAATTCTTAAAACGGTAATTGGAATCAGTTCAATACTTGTTCGATCATTCCCACATGTTGAGAACGCTCCACGCGCAATGCTTTAGAATATCCAAGTATTTTCTGAATTGTAGATGCTGAAGGGCTTTGTGAGCTGGTTATTGTACCCATTTCTTCAAGCCACTTGGCTTCCTCGTTTTGATACAGTTCGGAAAGAGAAACAACAGAGTAAGAGTTCTTCATGCGATCGCATTGTTGAGTGGTTAAACATGTCGCTTAAACGACATTGCCAACAACATATTGCAATCACAAAAAAATTATTGCGTTAGAATCACTTCGTGTTCCTTGATGAGCTTCCTCAGATTGATCAGCGCGTAGCGCATACGACCTAAAGCTGTATTGATACTCACTTGAGTTTGTTCTGAGATTTCCTTGAAACTCAGGCCTTCATAGTGTCGCATCTTCAACACTTGCTTTTGCTCCTCCGGCAGATGCTCAATCAGTTTTCTTACATCCTGATGAATCTGCTCTTCCACGATTTTTTGATCCACCCGCTGATCTTCGCTCTTCACAATGTCGAAAATGTCGAAGTCGGGTCCTCCATCTACCGTGGGGATTCTTTTGCTTTTTCTGAAGGTGTCGATAACCAGGTTATGAGCGATCCTCATAATCCACGGAAGGAACTTTCCTTCCTCATTGTATTGTCCACGCTTAATGGTGCCAATTGCCTTCATGAAAACATCCTGAAAGATATCTTCAGCGAGCTGGCCGTCTTTCACCATCATGCGGATGTAGCCGTAAACTTTGTCTTTGTGCTTGAGCAGGAGTCTCTCGAACGCGGATTCATCGCCTGCAATGTATCGACTCACGAGAAGTCGATCTTCATCATTAGTTACCATCATAATATCAACCTTTAAGAATTGCGCGTACTAGTGTTTCAAGGTAGATATCAGGCTATAGGCAGACTTATGATTTTGGTTCTAGTTGTTTAGACTCGACATTAAACGGAAAGGTTGGGAGCTTATTATGCGGACCCCAAACTTTTCTTTCCATCGAATGTACTTAGTAGCCGGTTACCTTTGGCGGCCGATTTCTTAAAAAGGCTGAATTGACTGAGAATATGGCGGACGTAGCAGCGCTGGATACGAAAGATTATGTGGTGATAAAGGGGGCGAAAATGCACAACCTGAAGGATGTGGATGTCGCCATCAGAAGGAACAAGTTTACTGTCATTACCGGATTGTCAGGCTCAGGGAAGTCTTCCTTAGCATTCGATACTCTGTATGCAGAAGGGCAGCGCAGATACATTGAAAGCCTGAGTGCTTATGCCCGTCAGTTCCTCGGTAAGATTGAAAAACCAAAGGTTGAGTACATCAACGGGATTTCCCCGGCCATTGCCATCGAGCAGAAAGTAAACAGCCGCAACCCTCGGTCTACGGTAGGAACAACTACGGAAGTCTATGACTACCTCAAACTCCTGTATGCTAGAATCGGACGAACATATTCCCCAGTTTCAGGCAAGGAAGTGAAGAAGGAAACCACCGCAGATGTACTGAAGGAAGTCTTTTCCAGAAAGGAAGGGGATCGTTTGCTAATGGCCGTGCCAATTTTTCTGGCGGACAAGCAAAGCCTGGAGCAGCGGTTGGATGTATTGGAAAAGCAGGGATTCATTCGTCTCCTTGATGGCGACAAGGTTATTCGCATCGGTGATAAGATTGAAGACCCAAAGAATCTGGAGCTGGTAATTGACCGGATCGTGGTCCAGGAGGAAGAGGAAGGTTTCCGCAATCGATTGGCAGATTCCATTGAATTAGGGTTTTATGAAGGGCGTGGAGTGGTTCGGCTCCGCAATTATGATGATCCTTCTAAGCTCAGGGAATTCTCCAATCTGTTTGAATTGGATGGGATTCGTTTTGAGGAACCCGATGCTCACTTTTTGAGCTTCAACAATCCAAAGGGCGCTTGCCCAAGATGTGAAGGATTTGGCAGTGTAATCGGCATTGATGAAGACCTTGTGGTGCCCGATAAGTCATTGAGCATTTACCAGGATGCAGTCGTAGCCTGGAAAGGAGAGAAGATGAGCCAGTGGAAGAATCAGCTGGTGCAAAGTGCCTCCAAATTCGATTTTCCGATTCACAGACCATATTTCGATCTCACACAAGAACAGAAAGACTTGTTGTGGGACGGCAACGAGCACTTTGAAGGTATTCATGCTTTCTTCAAGCACCTCGAGGAGCAATCCTACAAAATTCAGTTTCGCGTGATGCTCTCGCGCTATCGAGGTAAAACCACTTGCCCTGAGTGTAAAGGCACGCGGTTGCGAAAGGAAGCCTCTTATGTAAAGGTTCAAGGCAAATCCATCACCGATCTGCTTCTTCTGCCGATTGGCAGGCTTCGCGATCACTTCGATGCGCTGGAACTAAGCGAATATGAAATGCAGGTTGCCAAACGCTTGCTCAAGGAGATTCAAAGTCGACTTAACTACCTGTGCGATGTGGGGCTATCCTACCTTACACTGAACCGCTTGTCCAACTCGCTTTCAGGCGGTGAATCGCAGCGTATTCAATTGGCGACCAGCTTGGGTAGTGCTCTCGTGGGCTCTATGTATATCTTGGATGAACCGAGCATCGGACTCCATTCTCGCGATACCGAACGCTTGATTGTGGTGTTGAAAAGCCTGCAGAGTGTTGGAAATACGTTGATCGTTGTTGAGCATGATGAAGACATCATGAAGGCCGCAGATGAGCTGATTGACCTTGGGCCTGAGGCAGGTGTGAACGGTGGAAATGTTGTTTTCCAGGGAGCGCTTGATCAGGTGAGCAAGCAAGAAGAAAGTCTTACAGCAAAGTACCTCTCCGGCCGTGAGTCGATCCCTACACCTTCATCACGAAGACCTTGGAAGTATTTTATAGAGGTAAAGGGAGCGCAGGAAAACAACCTTAAGAACGTCAATGTCAAGTTCCCGCTTGGTGTATTCACGGTTGTCACTGGAGTGAGTGGAAGTGGCAAATCTTCGCTGGTCAAAAAAGTATTGCATCCGGCTTTGTCCAAGCGATTGGGTGGACATGCGGATGAGAGCGGTCATTTTCTGGACCTGGAAGGGCAGTTGAATCGCATTGATTCGATCGAGTTCATCGATCAAAACCCCATCGGGCGTTCCTCCCGAAGTAATCCTGTCACCTTCACGAAAGCATTTGACGACATCCGAAACCTCTTTGCAGCACAGCCTCTTTCCAAGATGCGCGGATATAAGCCAGCTCACTTTTCATTCAACGTGGATGGAGGCCGTTGTGAGGTGTGTCAGGGTGAAGGCGAGATCACTGTAGAAATGCAGTTCATGCCAGACATTCACCTGGTGTGTGAGAACTGTGGAGGAAGGCGCTACAAAGAGGAAATTCTGGAAGTGCGATACAACGAGAAGAACATTGCCGATCTGTTGGAAATGTCTGTAGACGAAGCGATCGCATTTTTCCAGCTGCATGCGAAGACTGCAGGCCAGCGTAAAATCATCGACAAGCTGTTACCACTTCAACAAGTTGGTTTAGGTTACGTGGCGCTCGGCCAAAGTTCCAACACTCTCAGTGGAGGAGAGGCACAACGGATTAAGTTGGCCTCGTTCATTGGAAAGGGACAGAATTCAGAGAATAACGGAACAGTGTTCCTCTTTGATGAACCTACGACTGGGTTGCATGTCCACGACATCCGAAAGCTTGTGGCGAGTTTTGACCGTCTGCTTGAACTGGGACACACCATCATCGTTATTGAACACAATCTGGATGTAATCAAACAAGCCGACTGGATCATTGACCTTGGCCCCGAAGGAGGCGATGAAGGTGGAACAATTGTGTTTGAGGGAACTCCCGAGGACCTCGTGAAGGTGAAGGAGAGCTATACGGGGAAGTATTTGGCGGAGAAGCTTGCTTGATCAGATCATCAGAAAATTAGATGATCAGATGATGAATTCAGGCAGAGCTCGAAGCCGGCCTTTTTCTTTTTGTGGGCACCAGATCGAAGAGAAATTGTGCGTTGGCTTTGCGCAGCGATTTGGTGTTTGAGGGTCGCGTGAAACGCGACCGAGTTTAAATCGCAGCAAGCAGAAATTTCGATTCGCGATCTGGTCACAAAAAGATGACAGCCTTGACTTTTGCTCTACTTTGTGTCCTTCGGTCGCTGAAGCTTTCGCGTAGGCGAGCAAGACAAAGTAGAAGGATAGAAAACCACTAACTCCACCCGTTGGATGGCCCAGGGTAAACATGCAGATAATCATTTCAAATTACTAGAAAATTAAATGATCAGATGATTGGGATGAGAGTGTTTCCCTTGATCTGCAGTTTGTTCTTCCAGAACCAGGTTATTTGATGAGCACCTTCTGGGTTGTTACCAATTCAGATTGTTTGAATACCCGATAGATGTAGAGTCCGGCAGCCAGGTTCGATACATCGAAAGGTTGTCCTGGTACTAGATCATTCACGTTCTTCACCACTCTCCCGCTTTGATCGAACAGCTGCACATCATGCAATTCTGATTCTGAGCCCTCAACCCAAAGCCAAAGGCTTTCATCTGCTGGATTGGGCCCTAATCTTGTATCTGGATATGTCGATGGGGAGGTTGTGATTCCTGCCGGATAGACGCTTTTCAGAAAGATGTCATCCATGTCAAAATCACCGTAATCATCGTTTTTCAGAGAAACAAACTCGATGCGAGTAGTACTTCCCGAACCTTTGGTGAAGGTTAACGAAAACTTCTGCCATTCACCGGATTGAGTGCAGTAAGCGGTATCCATTGCGATACTATCTACAAGGACTTCTAAGATTGCCTGTGTAGAAGAATTGCGATTTCGAAGCCAGTAGGAGAGTTCATAGGTGCTTCCCGTGTCTAAGCCGTTGATGCTTTTCCCCCACACTAAGTGTTCTAAATCCCAAAAAGAAAAGCCGTCTACATTCAGAAGATTGCCTGTTCCGGGATTTGTGTGATCGGGTTTATTGTTCCATCCAAATACGGATATGCAGTAGTCTCCTTCGGTATTTGCCGGGCAAACGTAGTCCAGGTCAGTGTCGAACGAAGCGGTGGTGCTGGAGAAGTTTCCGTTGGGAATAAGGTTTTGAGCAAAGCCAGCAAATGCAGTAAACGCAAGAGCCAATGTGCAGATCAGTGATAACCTCATAGCAGTAAATTGACGGTGTCTATGCAAATCTAGTTTGCCTACAATCATGAATATCGCCCAATAAAGCAACGCAAAGAATGGCCTCTCAAAAGAGCCCTTTGATAAAAGCAACGTATCCGCCTGAAGAGGTGGAGAATGAGATCATTGGAAGATCAGATGATCAGATGATGTGGCCAGCTTTGATCCTTGATCCTTGATCCTTGAGCTTTGATCCTCACTACGCAAACTGCAGATCATACAGATTTCTGTACGCTCCTTCTTTCTTGAGGAGCTCCTGGTGGTTTCCTGCTTCTACTATTTTCCCTTTGTCCATCACGATGATGACATCCGCGTGCTGCACTGTGGCTAACCTGTGGGCAATAATGATCGAGGTGCGGTCCTTCGTAAGTTCTTCGATGGCCTCCTGGATCATTTCCTCTGTCTCCGTGTCAACCGATGATGTGGCCTCATCGAGCACCAGAATGGAAGGATTGTAGATGTAGGCCCTGATGAAGGAGAGCAACTGACGCTGGCCTACACTCAGCATTCCACCGCGTTCTTTCACGTTAAAATCATAGCCATCAGCTAAGCGATCGATGAATCGATGGGCACCCACTTTCTTGGCTGCCTTTATCACTTGCTCCCTGCTGATGTCAGGATTGTTGAGCGTGATGTTGTTGAAGATGGTGTCAGAAAACAGGAATACGTCCTGAAGTACCACACCTACCTCAATGCTTAGGTAAGCAGGGTCAAAATCGCGAATCTCCGTGCCGTCAATGCGAATGCTACCCTTGTTGTACTCATAGAAGCGGCTGAGCAAGTTGATGATGCTTGTTTTACCCGCTCCCGTTGCTCCAACAATCGCAATCTTTTGCCCGGGTTTCACGCTGAATGAGATATCCCTGATTACCCAGTCTTCATCATTGTAGGCGAACCAAACATTCTCGAATTCAAGGTTGCCTTTGATTTTAGGGCGTAAGCCTTTTCCTGAGCTTTGAATCTGAGCATCTGTGTCCAGAACCTTGAATACCCGCTCGCTTGCCACCATCCCCATCTGAAGCGTATTGAACCGGTCTGCCAACTGCCGGATCGGACGAAAGAGCATGTAGATGTACAATATGAAGGCTACCAGACTGCCGTAGGTAACCGTCCCGTTGAGCATTTCTCGGCTGCCCCACCAAATGAGCAAAGCAATGGCCAGGGCACTCAGCACTTCCACCACAGGGAAGAAGATGGAGTTGGCCAGAACCGTTCGCAGGTGTGCATCGCGGTGTCGGCCGTTGATGGTTTCGAATTTCTCCATCTCCTGCTTCTCCCGATTAAAAATCTGAACGATGTTCATACCCGTGATGTGTTCCTGCACAAACGCGTTCAGCTTGGAGACTTCTGTTCTTACATCCTGGAAAGCCAGCTTGATGTAGTTTTTGAATACGTTGGTCGCAAACAGAAGTACGGGGATGGGAATGAGGCAAATCAGTGCTAATCTCCAGTCTTGGTACAGCATAAACGCCACTACTACGACCAGCTTCAGAATTTCAGCGATGATGATGAGGATTCCCTGCGAGAAAATATTGGCGATGGTCTCAATATCTGATACCGCCCGTGTGACCAAAGTGCCAATGGGAGTGCGATCGAAATACTTGAGTCGAAAGTTGGTGATCTTGCGATAGATGTCCACCCTCAGGTCGCGGATCACCGATTGCCCCAGCCAGGAAGCCATGTAGGTGTGCGAGAACTGCGCCATCGCTTCCATGAACAGCAATCCCACGATGATGAGGCTCATGCGTTCCAGCAACTCCCCATCCGGGATGATAATCGAGTTGTCCAGCGTGTATTGGATGAGCAGGGGACGAAGTGGTGTCAGCACAGCAGAAACCATGGTGAGCAATCCTGTCAGGAAGAACACTGTACGGTACGGCTTGGCGTAGCCCAAAACCCTTAGGAAGATCCGAAAGTTGAATGCGCTCCCGGAAACAGACTGATCCTTTTTCTCTTGATCGCTCATGCTTCTCTCAGGCCTTTCGGGTAGTCAATTTGAATGAGATATAAACCGTGAGCTGGTGCCGAAGATGATGCCCTCGAACGATTCTTAGCCGCGATGATGTCCCTGAATGCCTGTATGTCAATTTTCTTCTGTCCCACTTCAATCATCGTCCCCACCATTGCTCTCACCATGTTTCTCAGAAAGCGGTTTGCCTTTACTTCGAAGCGCAGTGTAGAAAGCTCCTTTGTCCAGCTCGCGGACATGATATCACAAAGATGATGTTCTGTTTGACCGCCTGTTCTCGAAAAACTTTCAAAATCGTTAAAATCAAACAACGCCCGGCAAGCTTCGTTCATCCGATCCAAGTCGAGCGGTTGGCGAAACTCAAGCATCCTGTTAACCACAAAAGGATCCTTTTTCTGTGTGATGAGGTATTCATAGGTCCTTGCTGTTGCTGAGAATCTCGTATGCATGTCCTCTTTCACAGGAAAAATTTCAAACAACGCGATCTCTTTGGGCAGAATTTGGTTTACACGGTAGTACAAATCCTCGAGTTGCGAAACAGGTTCCTCTACATCAAAATGGGCATAGAATTCACGAGCATGAACGCCAGTATCCGTCCTGCCACAACCAACGGTGTAAATATCCATGCGGAGCACCTTGGAAAAGGCATCATTCAGACATTCCTGAATAGATTTGGCGTTCGGTTGGATCTGCCATCCATGAAAGGGGGTGCCATCGTATGCCAGCTTCACGAAATAGCGCTTCGCCATGAGGCCGCAAAAGTAAAATGAGAAATGGATGTAGAAACATCTAATAAGGAATTGCCTGCCAGCTCACCCGGTTTCAAGGTTTGGTTAGACGCCATGCGCCTGAGGACATTGCCTCTGTCGTTTGCTTCCATTTTGACGGGCAGCTTCATCGCGCTCCACCAGGGAATATTTGATGGATGGGTGTTAGCCTTGGCCATGTTGACCACTATGTTCCTTCAAATCAATAGCAATTTGGCGAACGATTACGGTGACTTTTCAAGTGGCGCTGACAATGACAATCGCATCGGGCCGCAGCGCACGATGCAGGCAGGATTGATTACGCCTGCTCAAATGAAAAAAGCGATTACCATCTGTTCCGTGCTGTCTGTCCTTTCTGGAATCGCTCTGCTTGGTGTCGCAGATATTTCCCTCTGGCTCAAAGGTGTTCTGTTTGTTCTGGGACTCGCGGCTGTTTATGCATCCATCACCTATACAGCTGGCCCAAAGCCCTACGGCTATCGAGGCCTTGGTGATATTTCCGTCATTCTGTTTTTCGGCTTTCTGGGGGTCGTTGGCTCCTATGTTCTTCAAACCGGGACGTTCGATGCCTGGACGCTTCTGCCAGCTGTTACCATTGGAGCATTCAGCGCTGGTGTGTTGAATGTGAACAACACCCGCGATATTCATTCAGATGAAGCTTCAGGGAAAATTACACTCGCGGTTCGGCTTGGGCCTTCTAAAGCAAGGGCCTACCAAGTGTTGCTTCTTTCGTTGGGGCTATTCGGCATCGTGCTCTACGCCTGGAGGTTTTTCGATTGGGGCTGGAGCTGGCTTTTCCTGCTTACTGCGCCACTGTTCGTAATGAACGCTGTGCGTGTGGTCACCATCCGCGAAGCACAGAAGCTGGATCCACTGTTGAAGCAGTTGGCGCTCTCTACGTTTCTCTTTTCTGTTCTCTTAGGAGTGGGGATTGCTCTTTCGTAGAGCGCTAAAAGACCTTAAGGAGATCTACTTCTTCCATGACGATTTCCTGCTGAGGGTGTGAACACACCAGGAAGCACACGTAGCTATAGTCTATCTCCACGGGATGTATGTGCCAGTAGCGCGCGTGACAAAACGCAACGTCAGGACGAATGAAAATGTCTTTGACCGCGATGGATTCCCGTTCTCCATCTGCCTTGATGACACTCTCTTTGATGGTCCAGAATTCATAAAACCTACGCAGTGGGATCATGTGTGAATAGATCTCACGCCACTCAGGGTAGGTCATTTGCGATTGATAGTCACTCAGGTTGATGGGCTTGATGCGTTCCAGGTCAACACCCAGTTCTCCATCTCTGGCGAGGCAACAAACAGCCCATGTTCCATCGTTCGAGAGGTTGAAATGTGGAGCATCAGGAATGTAAGGCTTGCCGGAAGTCATGAACTCCACCGAATCGAGAATTTCACTCTCGGTCAGGCCCTCTTGCTTCATTCCATGAATGAGCAAAAGCTTACGAGCCAGACTGCCGTGTACCAGTTCCCACTCGTCATGTTTCAAGACGTTTTCCCTGAGACTTTCCGGGATATAGGTCATCAATCGGTTGAAGTCTGATTCTGGCCATGGCTCCTCAAAGTTTGCCGTATAGACCTTTATGATTCCGGTGTCTTTCATGCGGGTTCGACAAATCTATCATCTTTAAGGAATCGGCATTCAAACCACTCGACTTCGAAAAAGCACCGAACTCTCATCGGAAGTAAGCGTTATACTCATTGCTTCTCCATTCCACTATTTTTGAGAAAATTGGGATTCATGAAATATTTCTACCTACTCCTCATATTCAGTGTCGCGCTTGTTGGGTGCGAAGAAGATGAACCCTTCGAGTATCCGGATGATCCTATAGAACCGGAACAGACTATTATCAGCCATTTTGAACGAGATATGACTGCGCCTCAGTTTGACCTCTGGACGCTTGAACGCAAGTCTATGAACTGCGAAAGCACAGGTGTGGAGCCCGCATTCTTTGAATACGATAGCTCTCAGAATGAGATCGTGTTGCACCTCATTCCAGACTCCAATATTTGCGACCTCGGGCTTACGGTGCATACTGATATCGCAGGTGATGAAGTGGTGGACAAAGAGTGGAGCGAACTGAATTTCGAGTTTTTCTTCAGCGAGTATATCGCGAACGCCAATACAGAGCTCTGGCTTTCACTTTACTACAAGAACGTAGAGCTGGAACTTGATCTGGTCCCTTTCATTGAGGATGTCGGCCTTGGAGAAGGAGGCGATGGAACCTTCAAAGTAGCGGAGGAAAATGGCAACATCTATTTCGAATTGAGCGGTGTTCGCATTAATCCCGGTTTTGATGATGGATCTGGAAACCACTTCTCCAATACAGGAAGTGGAGCTTCTAACTTTTTTGAGATCCGACTTGATGCCAATGGAACCTCAGAGCAGTCGCTTCTATTGTTCAAATACCTCCGTCTTTACAGCTTGGGAGTACAGGAGTAAGTAAGTTTGCTGATGAATCTGATTCATCATGCATTCGACTGACATTCCGTTAGCTGAGCGACTCCGTCCAAAGACACTGGAAGACTTTGTGGGCCAACAATCCCTGGTTGGCACTGGCGGGCCATTGAGGCTTGCCATGAAGGCAGGAAGTTTACCCTCGTTGATCTTTTGGGGCCCTCCCGGGGTTGGCAAAACCACACTGGCTCAGATACTCGCAGATGAATTAGATCGTCCCTTCTTTACGCTGAGTGCAATTAGCAGCGGAGTTAAGGATGTGAGGCAGGTCATTGAACAGGCTTCAAAGCCCAACCTCTTGTCGAAATCCGGGAAACCTATTCTGTTCATCGATGAAATTCACCGCTTCAGCAAAAGTCAGCAGGATAGCCTTTTGGGTGCGGTTGAACGCGGAGTCATCACCTTGATTGGCGCTACCACTGAGAATCCTTCCTTCGAAGTAATTCCTGCCTTGCTCTCCAGAAGCCAGGTCTACGTGTTGGAAGCCTTTGGCAAAGAAGAGCTTGAAACACTCCTGACCCGCGCCTTTGAAAAAGATGAGTGGCTTCAGGAGCAACAAGTAGAAGTGAAGGAAAAGACGGCATTGTTCAGGCTATCAGGCGGTGATGGCCGGAAAATGCTCAACACCCTTGAGCTCGTTGTGACTTCACTTGAAGAGGGTGACAAGGTGATTACCGATGATAAGGTGACCGCGGTGGTAAAGTCTAAAATGGCTCGCTACGATAAAACTGGTGAGCAGCACTACGATATCATCTCAGCTTTCATCAAGAGTGTTCGCGGCAGTGATCCAAATGCAGCCGTCTATTGGCTTGCCCGCATGATTGAGGGTGGGGAAGACCCGCTGTTCATTGCACGCAGGATTGTGATCCTTGCCAGTGAAGACATTGGCAACGCGAACCCCACCGCATTGGTGATTGCTATGAACTGTTATCAGGCAGTGCATGCCATTGGATATCCCGAATGCCGGATTGTGCTCTCACAGGCTACGATATACCTGGCCAGTTCAGCAAAGAGCAATGCAAGCTATGCCGCGATTGGAGATGCGATCAGCAAGGTGCGGGAAACCGGAGACCTTTCCGTTCCGTTGCACATCAGGAATGCTCCCACCAGTTTGATGAAAGAGCTGGGTTATGGTCGGGATTATGAATATGCCCACAGTCACAAGGGGAATTTTGTAGATCAGGAGTTTTTGCCCGAAGAAATCAGCGGAACCACTTTCTATGATCCGGGTATGAATCCCCGTGAGAACGAGATGCGCAAGTTTCTGTCGCATCGATGGAAAGGGAAGTATGGCTATTAAATTGTTGTTCGCTCGCGTGTGGCAGATGAAGGGGTCTTGGTTACCTCTTGTTTTTTTCCTGGCCACTATTTATTTCTTCTGGGCAATCAATATACCTGACAGGTATATTTTCCGGCATCTTGACGCGTCAGATTTAGAAGCCCTCATCATCACACTTTTGGTTGCACTCTGGGGGTGGGGCGTTATTCACCTTGCCTCCAAGCTCTTTGAGCATCTGCGAGCAAAGCATTGGTTCATTTTGAATCTGGTTTTTTTGATGCCTTCCCTGGCTTTAGGTACATTTTTCTACGTGAGTTATGATATTCCCTTGCTAAGCTCTCCTTTCCTGTCTCTGGATGTGCCATTAGCGCTTGTTTTGTTCAATGGGTGGAGTATATACTTCTTTCGTTCGTTGCATGCCCCTAAGGAGTTAAAGGATCAAGATTCGGAGACGGATGATTCCATTAGAATTGTTGGTAAGATCGGACAGCGCAAGCATGTACTGTCTGCGCATGAAATCATCGGTTTCCGAAAGGATGGAATTGTCTATTGCTATACACGAATCGGTGATCGAACTGTGGTCGAAAAGAGCTTGACGGCTTTGGAGGAGCAATGGGGAAAACAAGAATTCTTTAGACTCAATCGTCAGCATCTTGTTCACCGGGATGCAGTGAGAGCATTTCGATCACTTCCAAATAAGTCCATAGAAGTGCAACTTGCTCATCTTCCTTTACCTGAAGAGAAGGTAGTTGTCTCTCGACATAGAGCGTCTCAGTTTCGGAAGTGGATGGATGCAGGTGTCCACTCGGCCTGAAAAAGGTATCCATTCGCGTATAATCCTGTTTTCAAGGGTCTTTGCGCTTCATTTAGCGCGCTTTTTTGCAGCCGAAAACAAGGTATGCGGACACTCATCATTATCACATTTCTAGGCATTCAGCTCCACTCGGCTGCGCAGGATTCCTCCACCAACTTTCTGAAGGTTACATACCTGGGTGGTCAGATTACCCATCCAGGTATAAAAATGGCGTACGGCAAAACGTCACTGAGGAGTAAGAAAATCAAGGTTAAAAAATCAGGGAAGGAGAAACACAAGTCAAGACATTGGATTGGGAGTATCAATGCTGCAGCGCAGGTGCACTTCAAGTATCGCACAGCCGTATTGGTATATCCGGCCCTGGACTATCGTGTTCAGAATGATGACTCTGGTTGGTTCAGGCAGCTTGGGCTGGGATTAGGCTACCAGCGAAGCTTTCAGAAAGATGTTTATCGTGTGGAGAACGACCGGGCGGAGAAGGTCTGGCTTGGAGGTGACCATCAGGGTTGCATGCTTATATCGACTTCGATTGGCCGCGATTTGTCCATCAGCCGTGAGCAGCGGGTTGCGTGGAGCTTCGGCCCGGTGCTTAGCCTTTTTGGGCCTGGATTCGGTGGTCTCACTAGCTACCTCTTCATCGAAGCAGGTGTTTCAGTTAAACTCAAATAGAAGATGACAAGAATAGTTTTGTTGGTATTGATGGTAGGTCTTCTTTCCTGTAGCAAGGAAGATTTTGAAATTACAGCGAAGGCTGATGATTTCTTTCATGTAGAAACGGAAGGGGCGAAACTTCCGGTATGGGTGAGAGGTAACACCGCTTCGCGAAAGATTCTGCTTTACGTGAACGGAGGGCCAGGATTGTCAACCCTCGATTTATTTGAGATTGGCCTGCTCGATTGGAGCGAAAGCCTTGAAAGTGAATTTGCAGTGGCCTACTTTGATCCGAGAGGTACGGGAAATGCTCAGGGGAACTACAGCGAAGATGATATGTCCCTGGCTCAGAGTCTTCGGGACATTGACGCAGTAATTGCGATTCTGTCAGATGGCTATGATGCTAAGATCATTTTGTTCGGGCATAGCTATGGCGGATATCAATCACTCAAATATGGGATTGGTGGATTGCATCCCGCAGTGAGTTCCATCATAAGCATTGCCGGACCCGTTGTTTTCGAGTCGGAACTCCGATGGGCTTATAAAGCTGAGTATCTGAGGGAGGTGGCAAACGAGAAGATTGCGGAGAACGAGCGTGTCGCTTTTTGGGAAGAGGTCATCGACTGGCTCGATGCCAATGTGCCCCTGCAAGAGAACGAGGAAAAAGACCAGTGGCAGGAATACGCTTTCGAAGCGTTCACCGAAACATTGCCTGCGCTTAGCCTGGGGCAGGCACTCAGAGCATTGTTTGCATCTTCTTACAACATGTTTCCGGCTTACTTCAGCAGCAATGCTGAAAAGGTGCTGTTTGCGCTTATTGAAGATTCTGAAGAGGATAATCTCCTGGGTGATTTGAATGAAATTGAGGTCCCCATCATGTTCCTTAATGGACGGTTCGATGACATCGTTCCACCCGGAATGATACAGGAGGCTTTCGATACACTGCAAACACCGTTTGCGCATGAGTATCATTTAATTCCCGATGCCGGACATCAACCGTACTTCGATCAACCCGATGCATTTGAGCAGACCGTGCTGAATTATGTTCGTGAGCATTGATTCCTGCTCGTGACCAATGCTGGAGGATAGCCTCCGCTCATCCTTTTCTTTTTTTCATGTGATATGATTTTGATATCATTGATGTATCAAATCAAATCACATGAAATTAGCTGAAGAAAAAAACGTGACCACATCAAGCGGATACTTCTATCTCTTTGTGGCGCTCCTGTTTCTGGCGGGTGCTATTGCAGGTTTTGCAATGAAGCTCCTTCCGGTTGCCATTCTTTCCGTTTTGCTGTTGATCCTCGTTGCACCAGGGTTTTTCTACATCAACCCCAACGGCTCCCGAGTGCTGACGCTTTTTGGTGATTACAAGGGAACTGTCAAGAAGAACGGGTTGTATTGGGCGAATCCTTTCTACACCAAACAGAAGATTTCGCTGCGCGCCAGGAACTTCGATTCAGAGCGTGTGAAGGTGAATGACAAACTTGGAAACCCCATCATGATCAGCGTGATCCTTGTTTGGAAGGTGCAGGACACATTCAAGGCTGCCTTTGAGGTGGACAACTACGAGAACTTTGTTCGGGTGCAAACAGACGCTGCGGTGCGAAAAATGGCGGGCTTATACCCTTACGATGATTGGGAAGATCATGATGATTATCGCATCACCTTGCGTTCCGGTATGACAGAGGTAAACGAGGCCCTTGAAAAGGAATTGAGTGAACGATTGGAAATTGCTGGAATAGAAGTGATGGAAGCTCGCATTGGATACCTCGCTTATG
The DNA here is from genome assembly GCA_002428995.1 of Flavobacteriales bacterium UBA6057. Classification (GTDB taxonomy): domain Bacteria; phylum Bacteroidota; class Bacteroidia; order Flavobacteriales_G; family Salibacteraceae; genus UBA6057. Next base: position 137,903 of record DIYJ01000011.1, read on the forward strand.
CAGAAGAGATCGCGAGTGCCATGCTCAAGCGACAGCAAGCAACGGCTATCATTTCAGCGCGCGAGAAGATTGTGGAAGGAGCAGTCGGAATGGTGGAAAATGCGTTGAGCGAATTGTCAGAGAAAGATATTGTCACCTTTGATCAGGATAAAAAGGCGACAATGGTCAGTAACCTCATGGTTGTTTTATGCTCTGACAAGGAGGTGACCCCTGTTGTCAACACCGGATCATTATATCAATAAGCGATGGACAAGTACAAAATCCTCATACAGAAGGTGTTTGAAAAAAACGACTCTTTCGAAGAGCGATTGAACAGTACGGCAGCTGAAGGCTGGAAAGCCGTCTCCATTAGCCGGGATTCTAATCGAACCGTGGTACTGCTGCAACGAGGTTAAGGCCTATGGCGAAAAAAGCATTTGCACTTCGCGTTGATGAAGACACCATGAAGGCTATTGAAAAGTGGGCTCAGGATGAGTTTCGCTCTGTCAATGGGCAGATCGAGTGGATGCTGCATCAAAGCTTGAAGAAATCGGGTCGCCTGAAGAGTGGTAATCAGAATAAGTCTACAGAAGAATAGGGCAACAAAAAAGGGCAATCATCACTGATTGCCCTTTCAATATCTGGTCAAAGAAACCTTATCGCTTGAATCCGGTTTCGTCTGAAACGGTCAGCTTCTTACGCCCTTTTGCTCTTCTGCGGGCGAGTACCTTACGGCCGTCCTTACTGGCCATCCTTTCGCGAAATCCGTGCTTGTTGTTTCGCTTTCTTCTCGAAGGTTGAAAGGTTCTTTTCATTGCTCTTTACTTATAAAGGGCCGCAAAGGTAATCTTCTAAGTGCGTACCGCAAATTTTTGATCAATTTTCTTTTACTACTTCTACGGTCAGTTGCTTGCCGTCAAGCTGAACAGACAAATAATACAATCCGGAGGCCAAGGAGCTGATATCCAGTGTTGTTTGTCCCTCCGTCCAAACAGGCTCTAGATTCATCACATTACGGCCATTCAGATCGGTAATGGAGATGCCCGACTGCGTTGCAGTGGAGCCAATGAGCTCGATGGTTACTTCACCGGAAGTCGGTGAAGGATAAAGCTTCAACTCAAATGCATCAGGAGCAGAAACACCGGTGATCACAAACGGCTCTGACCAATCACTCCAGCAACCGTTTTCAAATACCCGAACCTGGTAGCTGCCATCTCCCTGCTTGGGGTAACGCGGATTAAAGCTCAGGGTAACACTGTCGTCAAACGACCACAGGTATTCACTTCCCATTACAGAGCTTTCGATGCTGTCTTGCGCCAGACCCAGGATAGGAGTTACAGGAAGTGGATTCACCGTATGCATGACTGAATTACTCTGGCCCTCACAGTCATTGCTGTCGGTCACCATGGTCCATACATTGTCTCCCACCATCAGTTGATCCGTTGTCCAGGTATTCGAGCTTCCCGAAGAAGCCACTGATCCGTTCAAGACAAAGTCATAGCCGGTGAGCCCAGCGCCTTGCGCTTCGAAGGTCACGGTATCGCCTTCGCAGATCGTGAGGTCATCGTCATCAGAAGAAAGTGTGGCTGTTGGGCTTTCGAAAACTGTAACGATGATCGTATTACTTGCTCCAGAGCATCCGTTGCTGTCGTCCACTGTGACGTAGATCTCTGTGCCGCTCACAAGGTTGTCAAACGTGTTGGTATTGGACCCAGACGTAATGACGTTAAACCCGTTGACGAAGTATTGATAGGTGTTGTAACCCGGTGTTGCGGTGATCTCAACGCTGTCTCCCGTGCAAAAGCTGTCATTCAGGTCATTGCTTGTGAGCACCACACCAGGCTGTTCTACTTCAATGTAGCTACTCTTCACTTCAAAATCAGATCCGAAGGCGTTGGTCGCCTGCATCGTGATGGTGTAAAACCCTGGTGCCTGGAACTGAACCTCAGGGTTCTGGCTGTTCAGCGTGCTCCCGTTTACAAAGCTGAATGTGTTTGGGGAAATGGACCAGCTCCAGGAGGTTGGATTCAGGTTCGAGCTGTCGGAGAAAGTTACCACTGTGCTTACGCAAGGCGTGGAGTCGGAAACACCAAAATCGGCCAATGGTGCTGCCGAGAGCTGAATCGCATCAATAGCAATGTCGCTGGTGTAGGCGGAGCCTGTCTCACCTCTGAAGCGGAACTTCACACTCTGACCGATGTACGCAGAGATGTTCACACTGTCAAGGTTCCAGTTCCCACCCTGATTGCCGCTGATCGTTTCGAGGTTGACCCAGCTTCCGTTGCTCAGCACATCCAGTTCGAGTGTTCCCATGCTGCCTCCGTCCATGTGGTAAGCCCACTTAAACTCGGGATTCGTAGACGGTTCTACATAGATGCAAGGGCTTTCCAGCAATGCTACACGATTGAAGCAAGAAGATGCTTCCGTGTAGGCATACTTGCCGTTGCTGGTGCCCGGATTGAAGTCCGTGGAAGGACCTGTGTTGGAGGAAGGGGTAGTTCCGTTGTTGATGCGGAAGTCAATGTCATCGTCCACACCGTTTTCCAGGTTTCTCCAGTTCAGAATATCACAGCTTAGGTCGCAGTTGTTGGTAGCACAGTTTTGATCGAACTCAAAGTTGTCGGTCCAGAGTACCGACTGGCCGGGAGAAACGCTGATCACATTTGTTTGTGTCGTGGAATGATTGCCAAAGTTGTTTCCTGCCACCAAGGTGACGGTGTAGGTGCCCGATTGAGTGAAAAGCAATTTCGGTTGTAGCGAACTGGAAGACGTGCCTCCAACATAGATAAATCCAGTATTCGGAGTGATTGTCCAGCTTGCAGTTGTAGCGCCATAGGCAGAGTTGTTGATCAGCTCAACAGTGTCTGTGCCGCACAAGTCCACATCGTCCAAACTTGCCTCAAAAAAGGCCAGTGGTGCAATGTTCCCCGGATCATAAAGCGGACTTTCCCAAAGCCCTCGGCCGTAGGTTGCTGCCCTGATCTTGCTGTTCTGCCAGTCTCCTTGCGGATGGTAAATCTCCAGCTCCGTTACTTCTACATTGGCCGGCAGGCTGTCATCAAACGCCACCCAACTGCTCAGGGTCGAATCAATGTAATAGATGCCTGCATCTGTACCTACGTATAAGCCTTCGTGGCTTAATGGATCTGATAGCAGGCAGTTTTTACCCACCCCTGGCAGCGATCCGTTGACAGAGTACCATGTACTTCCGGCATTGTCTGACCTGTAAACATTATTATTTCTCAAGATCCAAACCGTGTTAGGGTCGGTGGGATGAGTGGCCAGGTCTCTGAGTGTTCCGCTGCCGGGCAGATTGCTCGTAATGTTACTCCAGATTGGTGTGGTCGAATAGATATTGTCTGATCGGAAGAAGGTATTGTTCGACCGGATCACGTACAACCTGTTCAGGTTGGCTCGACTTTGCTTCAGTTGGCGAATATTGTTGCTGTTGGTACCGCCTAAGTTGTTCGAGATTTGTGAAAAGGAAGGTGTTCCCGCCTTGGCATTGGTTGTTCTCCAAACGTTTTTGTAGCCAATGAACATATTGTTCGGGTTCTCGTGATCCAGTATAAAAGGCGTCACCCATCCACCGGCTTCTGTGATTCCATTTGTTCCGTTGGCGGCAAAACTGCTGAAGTTGTATCCTCCATTGGTAGATCGGGTGATGTTGCCATAGTACACCGTAGCGTACACATAGTTATCATCAGAGTAGTCGATGATGCACTCCATGCCATCGCCACCGCGCTCGGTGCGAAAGATCGTGTTGTCCCAAAGTGCTGTTCCATTGTCTTGGTAACCGTTGATGACCAACGGATCCGTTTGCCCACTTACACCGATGCGATAGATTTGAGCAATGCCCAATCCTGAGCTGATTTCCGGCCAGGTCTGACCTCCATCTGTGGTGTAATAAAGTCCTCCATCGTTGCACACGTAGAGTCTGCCGTTGTAGGGAGAATACTCCATCCAATGCTGGTCGGCATGCACGGGAGCGGCCGTTGAACTACCCACCCAATGAGCTGCACAATCCCACGTCACACCGTTGTTGGTAGATTTCCAGATGTTCACCCCGCCAGCATATACGGTGGACGCATCGTTGGGATCCACCGCGATGCACAGGTCATACCAACCCTGGCCTCCGGAAGAAGATCCATTTTCCGCATATCCGAGAATGTTAGGGGAAGAAGATTGCTGCGTAAACGAAACACCTGCATTGGTGGATCGATACAATCCATCGAATTCTGAGCTGATGGAAACCAGAAGGTATACTACATCCGGAGCATCGGGGCTCACTCCAATGACGGATCGTTGAGGGTTTCCGGGTAGCCCGCTGGTGATCATTGACCAAGTGTCTCCGCCATTGGTGCTGCGGAAAAAATCTCCGTTGGACGTAGCGTATACAATGTCTGGATTGGTAGGGTGGAAGCGGATGTCCTTGAAGTTTCCACTTTGCTCGTTGGTCCAGTTTTGGCCACCGTTGAGCGTTCGATAGACACCAGCGGAGGTAGCTGCAAGGATGTAATTTGAGCTGCTAGGATGCATCACCATGGCTCCAACGGTGCGGTTGCCCATTCCTGTGTTTGAGCTGAACCAGGACTGTCCCTGGTCGATGGACTTGTAAACTCCCAAACCGGGAGCGTCTCCGGCATCGCGATCACCGCTGCCCAGATACATGGTGTCGATATCGTTTGGACTAATGAGAATACTTGATACGCCCAGCGTAGGCATGAGATCCGTGTTGGATGTCCAGGATTGCCCGCCATCCGTAGTCTTCCAAAGCCCGCCCGCAGGAGCACCAACCCATATCGTATTCACATCCGTGGGGTCGAAGGCGATGCCATTCAGTCGGCCGTTTCCGTTGGGTTGCCCCGTTCCATTGGTAGGCGTTGCTATGGGGCCTATTTCCGTCCAGTTGCCGGTAGTTGACTCAATGCCCTGCGTCTGAGTTTGATTGTAGTTGATGCGCCACTGTTGATAAGCATCCTTATCAGCATCGAGCTGAGGAAATGAACCGTCTTCGTTGACTCTGGTGCTCCAATACCATTCCCAGCGCTTAAACACCTTCCAGCCGTCACCCGGCTGCCGATCGCGGTTTTCCCAGTAGGTTTCAAATGCTTCCTGAATTTCGAAGAAGTTCGCATTGGGGTCTTGCATCATGTCTGCCCAAACAGGAACATTGGCAGTGTCCATGTTTTGGGCAGATAGGGCCAGGGCAAAGCCCAGGCAGAAGGTTAAAGCTGAATAGCGCATCATGCGAAGTTAGCGCTCGCGAAGTTGAAGTATGGATGTATTCCAGGGTAACTTTCCCGCAGCCTTGAAAAGCTGTCAAATCAATGGCCTTCAAGCCCAGCTGTGCCGGGAGTTTTAGGCAATAAAAAAGGGTGCTATCAGGGCACCCTTTCAATTTTGTTGATGATAACGCTTCGCGTTTCTAATCATCAATAGTCACATGGCTCCAGTTTTCTCCGGACTTGATGCGGTAGAGCTGCATCTCAGAGATTCCAAACTGCTTTGCCAGGATCTTCAACCTTGTTTTACGATTAGGATCGAAAATCTTTTTCTTCAAACGCTTCACCTGAGTCGCATTCAACTTGTGGCCCTTGTAAGGCTTACGGTTCTTGCGCTCCTCACGAGCTTTCAATACGTTCGGATTGCGCTGCTGATGAAGTTCCATTTCACGCTTCGTAGCCCACTTGAGGTTGGAAACGTGATTGTTCATCTTGTTGTAATCCAGGTGAATCACATACTTGTGATCCTCACTCGGTCTTTCGCTGAAGTATTCAGCCACCAGCTTGTGCACAAACATTTGCTTGTTTTTGACAACGGTGCCGAGTTCAGTTTTGTAAAATTGCTTGTAACGGAAAACGGGATAACCATCTACGAGGCTTCCCTTTAGTAATTTACCCTTCTCCAGCTCCTTCGGATAGCTGGCAATACGTCCATAATTAGATATGGAGTATTTGTTGCGGAGCTTGTCTTTACCCAAATCAACAAGCTTCCACTCCTCGTCCCAATACGATTTGATCATTATTAATACAGATTTAATTGAACTGCTGCTGTGGGTCAAATATATATTCTTATGAAACATTGGTAAAGAGGCAATAGAATATTTTAAGAACTGAGCCTGTGCATATGCTGTTAATAACCTTCTGCAAGTCAGGAATTCAAGCAGAACTGTGACATTTGCCGAGTATGCAAAAAGAATCGAAAAAGAAGCTGTCGAAGGGTGCATGGAAACGCTCGTTGCGCATCTACAAATACGTTTGGCCTTATCGGGGTAAGTTCCTTCTGGGATTGGTCTTCCTCTTTCTTTCCGCGTTCACCTTTATGACATTCCCAGGTTTGTTGGGTAGACTCATAGGAAGTGAAGAAGCTTCAGACAGCCCTATAGATCAGTTCATTAGTCTGGATAACATCGATCAGGTGGCTTTGGTGCTGTTAGCGGCCTTTTTGCTGCAAGGACTCTTTTCTTTTTTTAGAATCTACCTTTTTGCGGACGTCACGGAGCGAGCCATAGCACAACTTCGGATTGACGCATACCGACACCTCGTGCACCTTCCTGTTTCCTACTTCTCAACGCACCGTGTGGGAGAATTAAACAGCAGAATTTCCAACGATATAAGCCAACTTCAAGAGACGTTCATGACCACTTTGGCTGAATTGGTAAGGCAGCTGGTGATCATTTCCGTGGGCTTGTCACTCTTGTTCTTTTTTAGTTTAAAACTAACGTTACTCATGATGTCAACCCTACCGGTGATGGTCATGATTGCGTTTTTCTTCGGGAGGTTCATTCGTACACTTTCCAAACGCACCCAGGATGAACTCGCTCAATCACACACGGTAGTGGATGAAACACTTCAAGCCATTCAGAGTGTGAAGTCGTATGCTAATGAGCGGTTCGAAACAGATCGATACTCAGCCATTGTCCAGGAAGTGAGAGGGATTGCGATGAAGGGGGCGAAGTGGCGTGGCGCGTTTGCATCGTTCATTATTGTAGGTCTTTTCGGCACTGTGGTGCTGGTGATCTGGTATGGAGTGAAGCTGATGAATGCAGGGGAGATTGGTTTGGATGTGTTGACTTCCTTTCTGCTTTACAGTGTTTTTGTTGGAGGTTCCGTAGGAGGTATTGCAGATGTTTTCGGAAAGCTTCAAAAAGCCGTTGGAGCGACAGAAGACTTGTTTGATCTGCTGGCCGAAAAGACGGAGGATAGCGATCATGCTCAGGCAGGAAAAACGACACCCATCGCTGGCCAGATAGCTTTCAATGACGTTGGCTTTTACTATGAATCACGTCCTGATAAGCAAGTGCTAAAGGAGTTGAGCTTTTCCATCGAGGCCGGTAAGAAGGTAGCCATTGTAGGTTCCAGCGGTGCGGGTAAAAGCACCATTGCCTCATTGTTGCTGCGTTTCTATTCACCTGTAGATGGGAATATTCAAATTGATGGAATGAATGCCGAGGAGTTTGACATTCATCATTTGCGGGATCAGATGGCGTATGTTCCTCAGGAGATTCTATTGTTCGGAGGCACCATCCGCGAGAACATTGCCTACGGAAAACTGAATGCCTCTGACGATGAGATCGTGGATGCGGCAAAAAAGGCCAACGCATGGGATTTCATTGCCAGTTTTCCAGAAGGACTTGACACCATTGTAGGAGAACGTGGCATCCAGCTTTCCGGTGGTCAGCGTCAGCGTGTAGCCATTGCACGGGCCATTCTCAAGGATCCTAAAATCCTCATCCTGGACGAGGCAACATCCTCGTTGGACGCTGAAAGCGAACAGCTCGTACAAGGTGCATTAGACACACTCATGGAAGGCCGTACGAGCATCATCATCGCCCATCGACTCAGTACAATCAGAAAAGCCGATACCATTCTGGTACTCGACCACGGAACCATCATCGAGGAAGGTTCCCACGAAACGCTGAAATCGCTGGAAAACGGAGTTTACAAGCGACTCAGTCAGCTACAGGTTATTACCTAGCGTAGATGTGGAAGCTCTTCTCCCTGATGTACATCAAGCGGTAGATCCAGCCACAAAGCAAACCACCCGCGGATTGTTCAACAACCTGCCACCCAAGATCGAACGCCACGATCTTGAATTCTACCTGTGGGTAGAACGAAAGTCCCAGGAGTAAAACAATCACCATATAGACCAGCACGCCCACAGCTGCTCCAACGGTCAAACCATACTTGAAGGAGTTTTTGATCTTCTTCAAAGCATAGGTCAGAAATGTGATCAGCATGCCGATCACCAGATAAATGGCCACTGAAGTCACCAGAAAGGGCGCTTTAGAATAAGCCATATACGAGAAGTCGTTCAGCACCATTCCATGCCAGAAATAGAATAAGATGAACATGGTACTGGAGCAGACCATCCACGACACAAAAAATTTGCTGTCTGCTTTTGGGGTTACACTGGCTACTTGTCGTGATTGGAGTTCAAAAAACCCCTTGATGCCAGCCGTTTCAATCAACATAGCGTCTCCATAATTAGTCAAGTTTATTTTTTAACACCTTTGGCTCTTCCATATGCAAAAGCCTACAGTTTTCAAGTTTTCCGTAACGATTTTGACGTTGATCTTGCTGTTTGCTTGCCGGAAGCAATTCGATACTGCTGCATGGGACGTGGATGTCCTTGTTCCGCTTGCAGAAGGCAGGCTGCAACTACAGGATCTGTCAAACGAAGGTACCCTTACGGAGGACGCTAAAAAATTGTTTCACCTCGTTTTCGAGGAGGAAGTTTTGAATATCGGAATCGACACTTTTGTGGGTATTCCAGACACCACGATCCGAGAAGAATATGCTGTTCCGATCGGAGGTGTTTTCATCTTCGGTGGGATTCCTTTTCAGAACGAGATCACAGAGACGACATACGATCTGAAGGATATTCAATTGCTGGAGGCCATCATCATGAATTCGGCCATTGAAGTAAATCTGAGAAATACGCTGGATGCTCGCATGCTGGTGCGATACAGCATTTTGTCGGCCGAGCGTGACGGGTTGGTTTTCAGGGTGGAAGAATTTGTGGATCCGAATTCAACTTTAAACCGACAGTATACGCTGAATGGCTACACCCTGGATTTGACGGGGATCAACAAGAACAAAACAAATACCCTGACGACAGAAATAGAGATCATGCTCGATCCGGCAGACTCTGCTTATCAATTGCAGGCGGGTGATTTGTTTGTGCTTGAAAACACCTTCAGTGACATCATTCCTTCGTTTGCCAGAGGCTACTTTGGTAATCAGGTTTTTGACTTCAACGATGTTTCCGAAATTGAAGGGTTCGAACAGATACCAAACGGTCGGATCGACTTCACCGAGTTTGATGTTTCACTGGAGATCGACAACCGGATTGGGGCTGACCTTTCACTGGATGTCAACGGCATTCGTTCGTTCAACATTTCTGATGCCACTTCGGCAAACCTCGTTCACCCTGTTTTGCAGGAAGACGTTTTTGTAGGTCGCGGCACCTTGTTGACAGAAGATGAAGTGCGCGCGACCAGAGAGGTGATTTCCTTGACTCAAGAGAATTCGAACCTTGATGAGCTAATTGAAATCCGGCCAGACTCCATTGAGTTTGATCTTGGCATTCAAATTAATCCTCTGGGAAATGTTTCCCTGGGGAACGACTTTGTGGTCAACGGACAGAATCTTTCCGCATTCCTTCGAGTTGACGTTCCACTCATTGTCGGGCTGGATGGTCTGGAGTTAGTGGATACACTCGATTTCACCTTTGAGCGGGAAGCCGAAAATGATCCGCTGGAGCAATTGAACTATGGTTTCGTGAACATCCACGTAAGAAATGCCTATCCAATGCAGGCCGGTCTTCAACTCTACATGCAAGACACGAGCGGAGTAGTGTTTGACAGCTTGTTTACGTCCCGGCAGTGGATTGCCAGCGGTGGTGTGAATGCGAGCGGTCGTGTAACGGATACCATTCAAAGCAAAATTGAACTTCCCATCGATCAGGAACGATTTGATCAATTTGAAAAGACGGCTTCGCTGCGGGCTGTTGCCAACCTGAATACCACTGAGCTTGATTCAGTCGGAATATACAGTGATGGGTTCATCGATGTCAAGATTGTTGGAGACTTTAATGCCAATAGCCGTTGAAGTCATTTCTCACTTTTTGTTTCGCCCTTCTCGTTGCAACGCTCGGAGTTTCCCAAAGCACGACCTCATGGTTGCAAGCTCCGGCCGGTCAGTGGGATCGTTCTTTTGTAACCGTGCGTGGTGAGGGCAATTTCATCGCTCAGGGGATCAACAATCGATTTTTACTTCCCTTCGCCACTTCTGATACCATCAGCAGAGATGCTAGGATCGAGCAGATTGACGCGCTAAAGAGTGATAACCTGATCGGAGTGGACTACGACATTGGGTTGAGCGCAAAAATTGCCATCAATGAACGTTTTTCAGCATTGGTCAACCTGGGCGATCGGTTCCACCTGGATGCAACCGCTCCTGCGGATGCTTTTTCTCTGGTGTTCCTCGGTAATAAGTCTTTTGCAGGTGATACAGCCCAGCTATCCGGGCTTCTGTTGCGTCAGGTGAGGTATCAGCAAATAGGTATTGGTGGCGCATGGCATGCAGCCCCCAATTTCAGTGCCTTTGCCATGGCTTCCATCCTGAAGGGAGAGCAGTTGCAAGAGTTGGATCTCGAAACCGCATGGCTCTACACTTCAGCAATTGGAGATACGCTTGAGGCTGGTGGAGAAGGAACGTATCATCAAAGTGACACGGGCAATACAGGATTTGATGCCTTTAACGGATGGGGTGGGTCGTTGACCATGGGAGCCCAATTTGTGGCCAATGCACCTCAAAGCCAATGGGTCATTAACATCCTTGTCAAAGACCTTGGGTGGATTGGTTGGAACGATCAGAGTCTTCGCTATAAAACCGACACGATTGTGCAATGGACGGGTGTTGAGATTGAGAGTTTCGAGAACCTGGGTGATAGTACAATCAATGGTTTTGACGGTGATTCTCTCACCGAAGACTTTCTTGGGCCTTTGCAACGCGGAAGGACTCAGCGACTTTTGCCCGGATGGGTTCAGGTGCACGCTCGTCAGCAACGCGAGAAAGGCTGGGTGAATGGGCTTGGACTCGTCATGCGTTGGCGGGCTCAGTTCAGGCCATACGCCTGGGTTGAATCCGGTTACCAGTTCAATACGAAGCTGAGCGCACTCGCTTACCTTGGGTACGGTGGATATGGAACTGCTCAGTTTGGAGCAGAGGTTCAGTATTGGGGAGAATCGGTGATGGCGGGGTTACAACTCCAAAACCTGGAAGCTTGGATGCTTCCGGCTGAGCTTGCAGGTGCCGGGCTACGTCTATCTTTAGGATATCGCTTTTAGTATGATTCGACAGCTCACATATTTGATTCTGATTTCGCTGATTGCGTTCGCATCGAATGCATGGGCGCAGGACACAGTGTTGGTGAAGACCCTCGGAACTGGAGAGTTTGAAGAGGGCGTAGACATCATTTATCTTCAGGATTCTGGCATCATGGTTCTTGGAAATGTCGCTGGAGATGAGGCCTCAGCGGGTGATTTTTTATTGGCCCGGTATGATGAGAATAATGAGTCAGTCTGGGTTCATCGGTATGGATCTGAGGAACCCGAGCGCTCCACCACGGTGTTTGAAGCAAGTCTCGGAATGTACCTCGTTGGGGGAATGTCTTATGCGCTTCCTCCCATCTATCAGGCGTTTGTATGTCTGGTAGATTCCAATGGAGATCGATTGGACGCAATGAGAATAGGAGATCGAACAGGTTTCTCAGAGGTTCGGGCTTTTGTTACCAATTCTTCCGGTGATGTTTATGCTATCTATAATCAGTGGAAAGCTGGGAATGATGCTGCCAGAAGTGTTTACAGGGCGCAGATTGAATGGAATAATGAAAACGAGATCATCGTTGGAAACCCAATCGAAATGTCAGGTACAGAAGGCTTTGAGTTGATTCAGCTTAAGCCTTCGTTGAACGATGGCTTTATGGGGGTCGGGTCTGTTTACAATGACACGGAAGACGCGCACTTCATAGAGTGGAGCGATGCGTTTCAGGAGGTGAACTCGGTTACCTTTTCTACCGATGGCGAAGATCGGTACAACACCGTGGCTGATCACGCTGACTTGATCATCATGGCTGGTTACACAAACGGCTACAATGCTGATGATCGGGATGTTATTGTGCATAAGTACACGAAGGATGGTGTACTGTATGGCGAGGATGTTCGCGGCTTTTTTAACGGTGGCCCTCAGGTGAATGACGAGGCCTTGGACGCGTTTTTTGTGAATGAGAGACAGTTTCTAATGACTGGCTACACAATCACCTATGGCGAAGGGGCTGGAGTCACTGCTGATTTGTTCATGAGTCTCGTGGATACAGGACTCTATGATGTGCCTGGCTCTACTACGCTGGGAGGCGAACAGGTGGATGTTGGACGAAAGATATTGCCGTGGCGCTCGGGACTTTTGGCTGTGGGATACACGGATTCGTACGGTGAAGGACTGACGGATATCCTGATCGTGCAACGCGACTCTATTCTGGGCAGTATTGAGGTGGTAGAGCAAGGCGATTCGCTGGTCGAAGACAGTGTTTTTTTCATCTTGGATGTAACCGACCCACTTCCTCTTGAACAGCCAGAGATCTCCTGGCGAGCAGAGGCGAATCAAATGCACGTCAGCACAGAGCGGGAAAACATTCAAAGCGTTCGAATCTATGACATGCTCGGTCGGCCTTTAGTAGAACGCCACGACTTGCAGTCTAATTCTGTTGTGATTGATACGCGTGCCTTTACTTCGCAGCTTGCGATCATTGAGGTGATCGGTGATGGAATTCATCAAAGCAAAATACTCTACTTGCCATAGCATCTGAGATGTACAAGCTAAACCTGACGCTCTTCCGCTCACAAGACTTTTGGTCTGTTACTCTTCTTGTCTTGTCCCTTCTGGGGATGAATGCCTTTGCACTTCAGTACATTCATCTGGGGCACTTTTGGGATGAGGCCTGGGTGTATGTGCCTGCGCTGAAGGAAATGAGCTTAAAGGGTGTTTCTCTCTTTCCACATACCATTTCGGTGGAGTTGACCCGTGGTCATCCACTCCTGTTTCATTTCATTGGTGGGTGGTGGTACAAGCTCTTTGGTTTGTCCAATGAAGCGGGTCATTCCTATGCGCTCTTGCTCGCGAATGTGACCCTCGTGATTATTTACTTGGGAACCAGAAAAGTAGTTGGGCCTCTTGGCGCATTTTTTACGGTACTCTTCATCATTGTTCAGCCCATTTTTCTGACACAGTCAGCCATGGTGTTCCCTGAAATGATGGTGACCTTATTCGCTGTTCTGGCTGCCTTTGCATACCATCAGCAGCGCGTCAGTTTGTTTGTGGTCGCTCTTTCCTGCCTGCTCTACACCAAAGAATCCGGGCTGGTCTATTTCATGGCCTTCCTGATCTGGGACTTGTTCAGGATCATTTTTCTCAAAGACACCTTCAAGTTGTTGCTGAAGTATACGATCCCAGTCCTGGTGATCATCGCACACCCGCTGATACTCTATTGGAACTTCGAGTGGTTCCTGTTTCCAGAGCATACCTCGCTCATCCTGGATGATATTGAGGATGTGAAATGGCAGTTACGCAGGGTGTTTGAGCAAAACTTCCATGTTCAGGGACGTGAGTGGCTTTTCTTTCCCATCATGGCGTTGATGGTGCTCGAATCCAGAATCAGGCCTTTCTGGGTGAAGTTGATTTTGATTGCTGCTGCTTTCAGTGCGTTCAAGGTTCTGTTCATCAAGTGGGTAGTGCCCGATTGGGCGATGATTCTCATTTTGCTCACCGCATGCATAGCTCCTCCCTTTGTATGGTTGAAATTGAGGGTGAAAGAACAAACTAGTCAAACCACCCATCTTCTTGCGGTTGGCTTTCTGGCCTTGGTCGGGTATGTGATTTTCTCAGCGATTAACTTTTTTACCATCCGCTACCTGCTGTCTTCCATTGTGTTGACAACCATACTGGTTTCTATTGGCCTCTGGAAGAGTTTCATTCCTGTTTGGGCGAAGACGGTGGTGTCGGTGGTTCTTGTATGTGTACCACTCTACTACACTGCCACATTGCGCGATGTGGGAGAAGTGAATCTAGGACTTTACGATGACCTTCAGGCGCAGCAGAATGCAGTCGATTGGATTGTAGATAACGTATCTCAGGATGCGTGGATCTGCACCAATTTTGTCAGCGCCCACTACCTGCTTTATCCACATGCAGGCTATCTAAGCGAGGAAGAGCGTTATCAATTGCTACACGTCAATTATTGCCTCACACCGTGTGAAACAGAGTACGTCCTCAGGACCCGAACCGTAGCGGAATGTAACATCAATCAGGACTGGGAAGCCGATGGCTACGAAGCAGTCTTTGTGGACACGGTAGGAATATCAAGTGCTACCGTTTTCAGGAAGAAGATCTAGGACAATCAGTTAATTAGATAATCAGAAGATCAGATGATGCTCCAGCCTTGGGCAAAGCGAAGTCGGTTACCACAGACTCATGATCTAATTACCTGATCATCTAATCATCCAATCACCTAATCAGCTTCACTCCAGCACCTTGAATTCCGTTCTACGGTTCTGAGCCCTTCCTTCTTCCGTATCGTTGGTGGCTATTGGGCTCATCTGACCGTAGCCTGCATACATCAATCGGTCGGCTGCGATGCCTTGAGTAACCAGGTAATCATACACCGCTTTTGCTCTGTTCTCGGAAAGGATTTGATTAGCTCCAGCGCTACCTTGGCTATCTGTATGCCCCGAGATTTCAATGCGCAGGCCGTTTGTTTCTTCAAGGAGCTTCACAAGCCGGTCTAATTCCGCGAGTGAGGCGGGCTTCAGGTCAAACTTGTCGGAATCGAAAAACACGTTTTTTAGCACGACAGTCCGACCGGGCTCGATGGGCTGAAGCTCAATGTTCTTCTCATAGTGAGTGATATTCTCAACTCCCTTTAGCTCGAAGTTTTCACTGTGAAAAAGGTAGCCCGGATGGTTCGCGTTGAGCCCGTAGCTTTTGTCTACAGGGATGCACACCAGGTAGCTTCCATTTGCTTCATCGCTGTATGACTTCGTCACCGTTTCATTGGTTTCCAAGTCTATCAATTCAAATCTTGCCTCCAGTGGTTGCCCTGTTTTTGCGTCAGTAATTCTTCCTCGCAGAAATGTGACCGGCTGAGGTCTGATTTGCTCTGGAAGCTCGAAGCTGTATAGGTCCAGTTCTCCATACCCGCCCGCACGATTGCTGCCAATCAAGCCAATAGCTCCACTGGCAGAAACATGAAAACTGTTTTCATCCCTGAACGTGTTGATTGGGTATCCAAGGTTCACGGGTTTGGTCCATTCACCGTTTTCGTCTTTTCTGCTCAGGAAAATATCAAGTCCACCCATTCCGGTATGACCGCGGGATGAGAAGTAGAGCGTTTGATTATCAGGATGTATGAATACGGATTCTTCAGGCTGATCAGAGTTTATGACATCTGATAGCGGTGTGGCCTGGGTCCACTTACCATCTACAAGGGAAGAGGTATATATGTCTGCGCTGTTTCGCTGCCTGGGGTTTCCACGAATGAAGTAGAGCGTTTTCCCATCGCTGGCAAACGAAGGCTGAGTTTCCCACATGGGAGAATTAATCGTACGGCCCATGTTTCGGGGTTTCGACCATCCCTTACCGATGCGTTTTGCAATGAAAAGGTCACAGCTTCCATAGCCCTGACGGCCTGGGCCGTATTCTCCATAGAGCGCACACGTAGTGAAGATGATGAATTTGCCGTCTGGCGACAGGGTAGGAGCTCCCTCGTTGTTTTGCGAGTTGATCGGTTTACCGGGATTGTAGGCTGGCATCCATTCCCCGTCCTTTTTTTCGGAGAAGAAAAAATCTTCATTGGCACCTACCGGGCTCCTGGGCTCTGGCAGCCTCCGTGTCATCAGCAGCATGCTTTCGTCAGCCGTGAGGGCAGGAAAGTATTCTGCATGCTCGCTGTTTACGTTTTCACCAAGATTGACAGGATTGAAATCAACCGGATGCTTCATGGCTTCTATCGCAAACGTGCAGTTCTCGATGCCTCTTCTGGCCAGCTCTTTTTCTTTCGGACTGCGGGTGGGATAAGGCATAAACCTTTCAAAGCTGGCTTTGGCTTCCTCGTAGTTTCCTTCGGCCAATTCAAGGTTGGCGACCATGAAAAGCGCGTTCGGGTAAAAAGCAGGATCGGTGTCTATGGCCTTTCGAAGCCACGTCTTTGCATCAGGATAATTGCCCTGCGCCATGTGAATTTCGCCCAACATCACCTGCGCATCAAGAAAGTTAGGATCTCGTTCCAGGGCAGCTTCCAGCTTCAGTTGGCAGAGTTCAAATTGATCGTAGCGGGTGTAGTTGATCGCCTCCTCAAACAGCTTGATGGCCTTTTTGTCCTTGGTGCGATACTCTCCGATTTGAGCTTGAGCGGATAGAAATACGAGCAGTAGAAGGCTGATTGTGAGGATGTTCTTCATGGAATCTGCATGTATTTATGGCTCTGCAGCGAAATGCGCCACCGAGGATTTTGTTTTACGTAGTCGATGATCAAAGATGTCATTTCATTTTGGCGACCCCACTCCGGTTGCAAAAACAATGCACAACTGTCATTCACCAATGCTGCATGTTGTTCGGCAAAGCGAAAATCAGAGCCGTGAAAAATGACAGTCTTTAGCTCATTCACTTCCTTGTGAAAGTCTTTGACCGGTGCCTTGAATTTTTTGGGAGACAGAGTGATCCAGTCCCAGAAGCCACTCAGGGGATAAGCTCCCGAGGTTTCTATGTGCGTCTGCATTCCCACATCCTTCAGTGCTCTTGTGAGTGCGTTAAGGTTATAGATCAATGGTTCTCCACCTGTGACCACGGCAATCGGTGCGCCACTCTCTTTTGCGGCCTGAGCCAGGCTTTCAACGCTCATCGGGGGATGCTTCTGGAAGTCCCAGCTTTCCTTCACATCACACCAGTGACATCCTACGTCACAACCACCCGTTCGTATGAAATAGGCCGGAGTTCCAGTATGAGCGCCCTCACCCTGCAACGTGTAGAAGTGCTCCATGATTGGAAGGAACCCCTCTTCTAATGCCAACAGCCTCTCCTCTTTTCCTTCCATGTTGCAAACATAAGGAGGTGTGTTGTTTCCTTTAAAAAAGGTCGTAGCTCGACTACAGACGCTCAGGAAGACCACTTACATTTGCTCATCTATGACATTGTCCGCTGAACAGCAAATCCAGCTTAAGGAAAAGGGAATTACGGAAACACAATTAGAGCATCAACTCAACTGTTTCCAAAATGGTACAGATTACGTAAAACTATTGCGGCCGGCAAGCCTTGGAGATGGCATTCTCAAGCTCGACAGAGACGCTCGGGAAGATGCTATTCAGCGCTTTGAGGAGGAAAGGTCGACCTTGAAGATTGAGAAGTTTGTGCCGTCCTCTGGTGCTGCTTCCCGCATGTTCAAGGAAGTTTACAAATGGTTAGAGAACCCTTCCGAATACCGTGCGGAGATCAAAGCTTTTTTCAATGACATAGAGAAATTTGCGGTGTACGAGGAGTGGGCTGGCCTCGCTCATGACGGTAAAATGCCGGACCACTATGCAAACCTCGATGCGAAAGTGCAGTGGCTGCAGCTGTTGGTCAGTGAAAAAGGCTTGGATCTGGCAGCATTGCCAAAGGCTTTGATTCCTTTTCACAAAAAAGGTGATGACGTAAGGCTGGCACTGGAAGAGCACATTGCTGAAGGCATGCAATATGCCGTGAATGATGGCGTGTTGTCCATGCATTTCACCATCTCACCGCATCACGAGGCAGGCTTCAAAGAGGCCATGTCGGCATTGGAAGAAAAGTATGCGGATAAGGTCAAGCTGGATGTTTCTTACTCTCAACAACTCCAAGAGACGGATACGATAAGCGTTGATCAGGAAGGCGAACCGCTAAAGGATGATCAGGATAAGCTCATCTTTCGTCCCGGTGGACATGGAGCGCTCATCCATAACCTCAACGCTCGGGAAGCGGATATGATCTTCATTAAGAACATAGACAATGTTTGTCATCCAGATCATCTTCGGTTGACGGTTGACTATAAGATGGCGCTGGCGGGAAAGCTGCTGGAACTCCGCGCTGACTTCACCGGTTTGTGGCGGCAGGTACAAAAAGGGTTGGTCGATGAACGATCGATCAACGAGGTGCGAGACAAGTGGAAACTTCGCATTCCGCGCGACTATCGAAAACTGCGTTCGTTCATTAACCGTCCTATGCGCGTGTGCGGAATGGTTCGAAATCAGGGCGAACCCGGTGGCGGTCCATTTTTCTGCATCGATAAAAACTACGGAGAAAGCCTTCAGATCATTGAGAAGAGCCAGATTAATCCTGAGGTCATGCGACAGCAGGCTATCCTGGAATCATCTACTCATTTTAATCCTGTCGACCTGGTTGTTTCATTGCAAACCATTGAAGGTGAAAAGCTTGATCTTAAGGAGTTTATAGACGATTCGCGCTACTTCCTGTCAGAGAAAACAATCCTTGGAAAAGAGGTCAGGGTGCTGGAATGGCCTGGGCTTTGGAATGGTGCGATGGCCAACTGGATCACTGTGTTTGTAGAGGTGCCGATTGAAACCTTCAATCCCGTGAAGGAATTTCGTGACCTGCTGCGCCCCCTGCATCAGGCTCGATAGAATCGACTGCTTGTTATTTCTTGTCGATCAATTGCTTATTTTTACGGGTCAATCGAAGCATCCCTTGATGTGAAAGCACGTCATTTGATGGAAGCTCCTTGATACACTTAACGCAGAGCCATGTTCGTGAGAAAATACTTGCTCCTACTCATCGTTGTTCTGGTCAGTGCGGATTTGCTGGCTCAGACACCGATTCCCTTAGGGCCTCAGGTGGCAACCTACAATGATACCCGTGTGCGGGGTTATCATTTTACAGCGACTAGTACATGGTCCCTTTGTGGCCTCTACATACCCACCGATAACAGCACAGGTCCTATGAATGTGGAGTTTGTGCGCTTCACTCAAGGTCCACCTCCACCTTTTGCCGGTACCACCAACAATTTTGTGAGTCTTTTCTATGCCGCTGGTGTGGCAGGGACGAACATGATCAATGTTCCGAACGTGCCTGTCACGAATGGGAATATCTATGGAACTTATGGAGCCAGAAGTAATCCTGGCAACCTCAATCAAATGATGAATTCATATGGCACTGCGAACACGGTGACGAACGTGAATGGAATCAATATGACGCTGCAAAGGAGTGGAATGCAGTTTCCGCTCAATAATCAGCAGATGCATGACATCTGGTCTGAGGTGAATTTTTTCATCGGCCGTGTGATCATGTATCACAGCTGTTGTCCACAGCCTTTGCCGCCTCAAGGGCCTATTTCTGGACCGGCATCCGTTTGTCAGGGTGATACGGTTGTTTACAGCATTCCACCCGATCCAAATGCGGTCAGTTACACATGGTCTGTAGGGCCGCTCGATACTGTGATAACGGGACAGGGAACTACTTCCGTTTCTGTTGCCATTGGTCCAAACAGCATTGGAGACAGTGTTTGTGTTTTCTTGACCGACACATGTACCGACAGTGACCCAATCTGCTTCGGATACACCGTGCCTTTACCGCCAACTCCAGGCGCCATTTCTGGACCTGATACCGTCTGTACGAATGATACCGCAACGTATAGCATTCCCTCGGTGACAGGAGTTACCTATAGCTGGACTGTTCCACCCGGTGCAACGATCATCTCCAATCCCAATAGCAACACCATTGATGTTGTCTTCGGAACCAATTCTGACAGCATTTGCGTGCAGCTCATCGATAGTTGTGCAACCGGTGGTACGAGTTGCGCCTACGTAGAGGTAAGTACAAGTCCGCCATTTGCACTTGCAGGAGTGGATCAAAACATCTGCTCTGGATTATCGACCACGCTGCAGGGTAACAATCCTCAAATAGGTACGGGGCTTTGGACCATCGAAAATGGACCTGGGGGAGGATCGTTTGCCAACGACAATGATCCGCTGACTTCCTTCAGCAATCTTCAACCCGGTACGTACACGCTCAAGTGGACCATCTCCTCCGCTGCCTGTCCATCCAGTCACGACTTCGTGGATGTGGAGGTTGGGATTACGCCAGATGCAAGTTTTGATGCACCTGATGCATGTGAGGGGTCACTTGCTACATTCACAAACACCACTGAAACTTTTGGATTGCAGGGATCTTATCTGTGGGATATCGACAATGATGGAATAGATAATTACCTCGTTGAAAGCCCTGTTCATCAGTATCCAGGCCCCGGAACTTATGTGGTCCGACTGATTGCCAGTGCTCAAGGCTGCGCAGACACGATCGTTCAACCTATCAATGTGAATCCGCTACCGGTCATGAATGTGAATGCGGATGACCAGTGCCTCGAGACTCCGGTTGACTTCATCAATAATACTGTGATCGCCTCAGGAGCGATCAGCCAAATGATGTATGACTTCGGGGATGGAAGTACTCCGGAAGTAGGAAATGCCGGACTCAGTCCTTTGTATTCTTACGCCAGTGCCGGAGACTATACAGCCATCGCATACGCCACCTCTGATCAAGGCTGTGTCGACTCTCAATTGATCAATCTGACCGTGCACCACCTACCGGTGCCCAATTTCTCTTTCAAGAATTCGTGTCAGTATCAGACCACCGAGTTTTTCGATCAGAGTTCTGTCCAGGCTTCATTCATTGATGAGTGGGATTGGAGCTTTGGAGATGGTTCATCATCCGACCTTGAGGATACCGAACACGATTATGCCATCAATGGCGATGTGCCGGTGACACTGAGAGTGTGGAGTGCTTTGGGTTGTAGCTCAGACACAACCATACCTATTGAAGTTTACCCAACTCCTGTTTCGCAGTTTAATTTCACCAATGAGGTTTGCCTTGGCGACTCCATGTACGTTGAGAACACCTCGACCATTGATTATGGATTCATTCAGGAGAACCGCTGGCACATTGAGGATACCAATCTTTACTACGCGGATGATACTGTGTTCTACTTTTCTGAAGTAGGCTGGTATAAGGTCGGGCTTTTGGTTACCTCAGATCAAGGCTGTCGCAGCTACAGCGCGAAGCGAGTTCCCGTTTGGGCGATTCCAGATGCAGATTATTACTTCGAAGGTGCATGTGCAGGAGACTCCATCAGTTTCAGGGATACCTCCAGATTCTCAGAAGGTTCCGTTGATGCCTGGCTATGGCAGTTTGGTGACACGGCCGGAAGCACAAGTGCTGAAAGACACCCAACCTTCCTTTATGAGGACTTTGGGGAATACAATGTGTCACTGACCGTATTCTCTTCTCAAAAATGCCCTTCTACGGTTACTTATCCAGTGCAGATCTCCGAGTACATTGAACCCGAATTTGTAGTCTCTATCGATTCAGGCTGCTCGCCCTTGTTGGTGCAGATGACAGACAGTTCCGTCAGCAAGAGCGGAATTGGATACAGCATGGAATGGGCCTTTGGCAACGGAGACACCATCGGTAATGGAGCCAATCAGTACACCTACTACTTGCAAGGAGGCAGACCTTATTTCTATGATGTAACGATGCGCATCACTTCCGATGCAGGTTGTGTCACTGAGTCTACCAAAGACAGTTTGATCTATCTGATGCCTCAGCCGATAGCTGATTTTACTACCGAACCCAACAAGTCTGAATTAACAACTCAAAGACCTCTGGTTCAATTCGTCAGCCTTGCAGAGGAAACCAATTATTGGAAGTGGCAGTTTGGTGATGGCAATTCTTCGATTGCGCACAATCCAGCTCACCAGTACGCGGACGAAGGGGAATATCTGGTAACCTTGATTGCCAGGAACATCTTCCAGTGTTCTGATACTGTTTCTGATCGTTTGTATGTTGAGCCAATCAATCGGGCTTTCATTCCATCCGCATTCACACCAAATGGTGATGGACGTAATGAAACCTTCAAGGTATATGGGCTCAAAGGAGTCACCGAGTTCACTATGGATATATACGATCGCTGGGGACGCAAAGTGTATTCCACCACTGGGGTAAACTCAAGCTGGGATGGTACAAACGTTCAAAGCAGTGTGATTCAGCAGGGACTCTACACCTACAAAATCAACTACATTGATGTGAACGGTGATCCTGTGACGATGTCGGGTGAGGTAAGTGTAGTAGGTGTGGATAATTAATATGAGCAACAGAATGAAGATCCTACATCATAATAGGTTGAGGTTGATTGGGTTGACAACAATGTTGCTGACCTTGTTTGTGGCCGATTTTTCTGTGCTGGCCCAAACGCCCATTCCGATCGGTCCTCAAATCGCAACGTTCAACAGTACCCGTGTACGCGGTTATCACTTTACCGCTACTAGCAACTGGACGCTGTGTGGTCTCTACATCCCCACTGATAATAGTACAGGGGCGATGAATGTAGAGTTTGTGCGTTTTACACAAGGACCACCACCACCTTTTGCCGGAACTACCAACAACTTTGTTTCACTGTTCTACGCCAGTCAGGTAGCTGGAACGAACATCATCACTGTTCCCAACGTAGCTGTCACGAACAATAACATTTACGGAACCTATGGAGCCAGGAGTCAGGTCGGGAATCCGAACCAAATGATGAACTCCTATGGAGCTACTGCTACCGTAACGAATGTGAATGGAATCAACATGACTCTGCTGAGGAGTGGAATGCAGTTTCCATTGAACAATCAGCAGATGCACGATATCTGGTCGGAGGTCAACTTCAACATCGGCCGGATTATCATGTATCATGATTGCTGTCCGGATCCACCCGCTCCAGTATTTGATCAGGCTCCTCAACAGCTCTGTGTGAGTGATACTTTTACCTACAGCGTTGATCCCACAGTTTGGGGGGCATGGCAAATTCAGAATGTAGCATGGACGTTGCCTCCGAGTGCTAACGTTGTTGCTTCCAACAACGATAGCAGCGAGATCCAGATTGTTTTTTCTCCCGGAGCCTTCCAGGTCAATATTTGTGCAGCCCTTGTAGATACTTGCGGTGCTGGGCCTCAGACTTGCATTCCTGTGACCATCAATCCGCTATTTGCCGATGCTGGTCCCGATCAGACGGTTTGCACCACCAGTGTTGAGCTGGCTGCAAACGCAGGACTCGGTACCTGGTCAGTCGTACAGGGTTCGGGTACGTTTTCTAATCTAAATGATCCAGCTGCCACGGTTTCCGGCATGACTCCGGGAGCGGTGAATACCTTCCGGTGGACCATGAGTAATCAGAACTGTCCTCCCGTAATGGATGAGGTCAGTATCATCGTCAATCCTATTCCGGTTACCCAGTATACTGCTCCTGATGGATGTGAAGGAGCGCCTATTCTTTTTGAATCGCAATCCTTCGCGCTCGGTGGAAACATTGTAGACTGGGATTGGGACGTGGACGGTGATGGAGCAATCGACTACACCTTGCCGACCTTCAATCATGCTTATGGCACCCCAGGTACCAAGCAATGTACCTTGATCGTTACGGCTAATCTTGGTTGTCAGGACACGCTCATTCAGACTATAGAAGTCTTTCCAAATCCGGTAGCGAGTTTTGCTTACGCTGCGGATTGCGAAGGAACGCCCATGGCGTTTACGGATGGTTCGAGCATCGCCAGTGGTTTTGTAGTGGACTGGTTCTGGGATTTCGGAGACGGAGGTACCGCCTCTGCAGAGAATCCATTGCACATCTACAATAACGACAGCGTTTACCTGGTATCACTCACCGCCATCTCGGACGAAGGATGTACTTCAACCATCAGTGACTCCGTAGTGGTCTACACTGTGCCAACGGTTGACTTCACTGCTCCGCCCGAGTGTTGGAATGTGGAGGTTGAATTCACTGATTATTCGACCAGTGTGCAAGGTGACATCGTTTTTTGGGAGTGGGATTTTGGTGATGGTTCAACAACAGTTCAAATTCAAGACACGGTCTATCAATACGGGGCTGCGGCAGGCACTTACAATGTGCGACTCACTGTTGCCACCGATAGCGGATGTACAAATTCGGTCGTCAAACCGGTGAACATATATCCGGTTCCGATTCCCGCCTTCACCACGGAGGGTGTGTGCCAGGATGCCAGAATTGTATTCCACGATGCCAGTATTCTTGATACCGCCTTCAACTCCTACCTCACAGAATGGAACTATGAGTTCGGAGATGGCTTGAGTGAAAACACGGAAGTGCCAGGCCACTTCTACAGCGAGCCGGGTTACTTTACGGTTGATTATACTCCCGTTACCAATCACGGTTGCGAGATGACGGCAATTCAGGATGTTTTGATCCGCCCCAGACCGCAGGCTAATCTGGTCATCTTAGACGATCGTGTATGTGCTCAGACCCGAATCAATTTCAAGGATGAGACCTACTTCGACTACACTTACGATAGCGCTGGTGTGGTGAACTGGCACTGGGAGTTTGGAGATGATTTTACTTCTACGCAGCAGGATCCTTTCCATAAATATCAGGAGGGCGGTGAGTATGAAGTAGTAATGGCTGTTGAAACAAGTTTTGGCTGTGCGGACAGTGCCCAGCGCATGGCGATTGTTTACCATAATCCCGTAGCCAGATTCTCCGCAGATTCCAATGAAGGTTGTTCACCCTATTGCGTGGTCTTCAGAAATGAGTCGGTGGTGAAAACAGCCGAAGACTTAGTGAACGAATGGACGTTTGGCGATGGTAAAACCAGTGGTAACGTGAATCCTACGCATTGCTTCACAGCTGAAGATGGTGGTGATTCCAGAACCTTTCCCATCGCTCTCAAGGTCACAACACCGGATGGTTGCGTAGATTCCACCGGTACCCGTGAGCGCATCACTGTGCATGCAAATCCCATCGCGGATTTCACCATCAATGATCAAACGCTCGATTACCTTGACCCTGTCGTCTACATTGAGAACATGTCCATTGGAGGACAATTCTTCGATTGGGATTTTGGAGATAGTACGACCACAATAATGATGGACCCGTTCGAGCATGAATATGCGGAACCTGGTTACTACGTAATCACTCTTGATGTTGCCAGTCAGTTTGGCTGCCTGGATCAAGTGAGTGAGGAACTGATCATCGAGCGGCACCAAACCCTGTTTGTGCCAACAAGTTTTTCTCCGAATGGTGATGGTCTGAACGATTGGTTCTTCATCGAAGGTGAAGATTTAGAGGAAATGGAGCTCTGGATCTATGATCGCTGGGGCAATGAACTCTTCTATGGCAAGAATGAAGGCGCCCGCTGGAACGGGAAAGTTGGAAGTAAAATGAGCCCTATCGGGGTATATGGCTTTGTACTCAAGTACAAGCATAAAAACATGATTCGTCAGACAGAACAGGGAACGTTCACGATCTCAAAAACAAACGCTAAAAGAGAATGAAGAATTTTTTGATAACACTCGTCATAGTGCTTGCGGGTGCAAGCTCTTCCATGGCACAGTTCGGCTCCGATGCTGATGCTGCAACTCTTCCTTTCAACCCGGTTGAAATAGCAATGGATTTTCAGGATAGGGTAGACAATCCTGCTCCTTCCAATGCTTTTGTCCAGAACTTCTTTGATCAGTACCAGGTGCCTCAGAGCCCGAGCGGTAATCAAACGATGCAGCAAACATGGATCGTTTGGGCAACAAACAATCCTGGAGCGATTGAGCAATACCTGATCCGCAGAAAGCAAAACCACGATCAATACTTCCAGTAAGGAAGTACCAATCGTAGGGACTTAGATATTCAAATCCTTGATCATGGCTTCAATCCGCTGGTCAAGGATTTTTTGTTGTTCTTCCATGCTCATGTCAGCGTTGCGCTTCTCCTTCACACTGAAATAAAACTTGATTTTCGGTTCTGTCCCTGAAGGACGTGCGCTGATCTTGCTGCCCTTCTCAGTAAAGAATTGCAAAACATTGGAGGAAGGCAGATCGATGGCTGTAGAAGCACCGGTTGCAAGGTCTTTCATCGTCCCTGCTTGAATGTCCGCGAGTTTCACAACCTTTTCCCCACCGATAGATTCAGGGGTGTTGTCGCGGAACGAAGTCATCATATTGGCGATTTCTTCACTTCCAGATTTTCCCTTCTTGGTGAGGCTTACCAGGTGCTCCTGGTAAAGTCCGTGTTGCGCAAAGAGGCGGTCCATACGCTTGGTGACAGACTCTCCCATTGATTTACTCTGTTGCGCGAGGTCACAAAACAGCAGGGAGGAGGTGAGTGCGTCCTTATCCCGCACGAAGTCTCCAATCATGAATCCGTAGCTTTCTTCTCCGCCACCGACAAACGTCTTTTGGCCTTCATTTTCCCTGATCAGGCTTGCAATATGCTTGAATCCTGTCAGGCAGATCTCGTATTCGCAGCCATACGCTTTGGCAATATCTCCAAAGAGCTCTGAGCTTACGATCGTGTAAGCGATGAATTCGTTACCCTTCAGGGTTCGTTCTCCCAGCAGATAATCCGTGAGCAGAGCACCGCATTGATTCCCGTTTAGCAGAACCATCTCTCCCTCTTCGTTTCGAACTGCCACACCTAGTCGATCACTATCCGGATCCGTGCCAATGACCACGTCTGCCTGTACTTCCTCAGCAAGTTCTAATGCCATTTTCAGGGCTGCCCGCTCCTCTGGATTTGGGCTGTCTACGGTCGGGAAATTGCCGTTGGGTTCCTCCTGTTCCTTCACAATGTGCACGTTGGTATACCCAGCACGCTTCAGTAGTTCTGGCATCAGGGTGATGGACGTTCCATGAAGAGAGGTGAAAACAATGGATAAATCCTTGTGATCGGGAACGCTGACCCGTTGTGCGAGAGAAGCACTCAAAAACGCTTCATCCACCTCTTCATCCACCATTCGGATGAGGTCATCATTTCCAGCGTAGTTTACTTCGCTCAGAGAAGAGATGGCGTTCACTTCGTTCACGATGCTCTTGTCATGTGGCGCAACAATCTGCGCACCGTCATTCCAGTAGACCTTGTAGCCGTTGTATTCTGAAGGATTGTGAGAAGCTGTGATAACGATTCCACTTTGGCACTGAAAGTGACGCACAGCAAATGAGAGCTCCGGTGTTGGCCTCAGGTCGCTGAAGAGAAAAACCTCAACACCATTTGCGCTGAGCACTTCAGCCACTAAACGAGCAAAAGCCTTGCTATTGTTGCGGCTGTCATGAGCTATCGCAACCTTCAGTGATGAGTCGGGGAAGCTCTTGGCCAGGTAATTGGCCAGTCCCTGAGTCGCCTTGCCCAAAGTGTACTTGTTGATCCTGTTGGATCCTGTACCCATGATCCCGCGCATTCCGCCAGTGCCAAACTCGAGATCCTTGTAAAAGGCATCTTCCAGTTCGGATTCAGGGCCATTTAAAAGCGCTTCTACTTCCGCTTTTGTTTGAGGGTCTATTTCTTGTTTCAACCAATCGTTTGCCTTCTCTCTTGCGTTCATGGTGTTGTTCTTTTCGAGCCGCCAAAATTAGCAGCTCTGAGTCAGCAGGTTTTTTGAGGATTTAAGTTATGAACTCAATCATCTGCATATCTCCAACTCTTATTCTTCTTCAGGCCCCGTGTTTCCTAAGGAATAGGTCAATTCAGATTCGAACGCTTAACGCAATGTTATTGGTCAGGTTGAGTGTAGTTAACAAACAAGCGAGTCTGTCCTTAAAGGTTAATCTATGCTTAATTGCGCGGTAAACCCTTGAGTTTTATACCCCGCGTCCTTTGTAGTAGCTAAGAATAAAGAGTTTTGAAAGCACTGAAACGTTTAAGAAGAGAGTTTGAACTGAGGCTGCTGCAAATGTTGGCCTATAAACTCAATTCCTTCAAGGAGGCGCTCCACTACCATCAGTATTCATTTGGTAATAAGGGTGGCTATGAAAACGCCTAAGCGAAAAGTAGACCTCGTGGTCATCTCTGATGTACACCTTGGTACTTACGGCTGTCACTCCAAAGAACTTCTCCAATACCTGAAGAGCATCAAGCCCAAAAAGGTGATTCTGAACGGTGATATCATTGATATCTGGCAGTTCAAGAAGCGCTACTGGCCCAAATCACACATGCAGGTGGTGAAGCATCTGGCAGGCTGGATTGCCAACGGAACAAAGGTCTACTACATCACAGGAAATCATGACGAGATGCTGCGCAAGTTCGTAGGGTTTAAGCTCGGTTCCTTTCGTATTGTAAATAAGGTTGTGCTTCAATTGCGTGGAGAGCGCGCATGGTTTTTCCACGGAGATGTTTTTGATGTCACCATGCAGCATTCTAAGTGGTTGGCAAAGCTTGGGGCTGTTGGCTACGATACGCTCATCATTATCAATCGCTTCGTGAATTTTGTTTCCGAGCGAATGGGCAAGGGGAGGATATCCCTGTCCAAGAAGGTGAAGAACGGAGTGAAAAGCGCGGTTAAGTTCATTAACGATTTCGAGCAAACCGCTGCTGACATTGCCATTGACAATGGATATGATTACGTAGTCTGCGGCCATATTCACCAGCCGGTGATCAGAAAAGTCAGCAATAGATCAGGAGAAACCTTGTATCTCAATTCCGGAGATTGGATTGAGAATCTGACGGCATTGGAATACCACAAGGGACAGTGGAGGATTTACCGTTACCACGAAGACGATACGTTGAACAAGGACAAGCAGATCGATGCTACTCCTGATGAAGTCGAGAAGAACACCAGTGAATTATTTGAAAGCCTGCTGGAGGAATTTAAACTGATGGCTCCGTGAGAATACTCTATGCCATACAAGGCACAGGGAACGGGCACATCAGCCGCGCAATGGAATTGCTTCCGGAGCTGCAGAACAGGGGAGACGTTGATATTCTGGTGAGCGGTATGCACAGTGAGCTGAAGCTGCCTTTTCCTATCAAGTATCCCTGTCATGGCTTAGGATTTGTGTTTGGCAAAAAAGGGGGGATAGACCTCGTAAAAACCTACCGCAAGAGCCGTTTGAAGTCCTTCTACAGAGAAGTGAAAGATACCCCCGTCAACGACTACGACCTTGTCATCAGCGACTTCGAACCTGTTGCGGCCTGGGCTTGCATGCAACATCGAAAGAACTGCTATGGCCTGAGCAATCAGGTTTCATTGCTTTCGGAAAATGTGCCCAAAGCCAAGAATGAAGATTTTGTTGGCCGCTTCATCATCCGCAACTATGCTCCGTGCCCTGTGAACTTCGGTTTCAGCTTCGAGTCTTATGCACATGGCATATTTACCCCGGTAATCCGCGAAAGCATTCGAGAGGCTCAGCTCAGCAACAAGGGACACTTTACCGTATACCTTCCTTCCTACGGAGATGAGAAACTCATGAAAGTGTTGAGCATGGTCAGAGGAGCAGAATGGCAGGTTTTTTCCAAATATGCTACCCAGGCTTCAAGGTTCAAAAACGTACACATTCAACCGCTTCACAAGGATAAGTTCGAAGAAAGCATTACTTCATCGGAAGGAATTCTGACCGCTGCGGGGTTTGGTACAACCACCGAAGCCTTGTACATGGGAAAGCGTTTGCTGGTGATTCCTCAAAAGCATCAGTACGAACAGGCTTGTAATGCCGTTGCACTCAGGCAAATGGGCGTTCGTGTTGTGAAATCACTCAAGAAGAAACACGCACCTAAAATTCAAACATGGGTAGATGAGGGCGTGGCGGTTCAGAAAGACTACACCAACGTATGTCCAGAGGTGATCAATGCAATTGAGTATCACCACAACAATGCAGAAGACGCATACCTCGACTATTTAACCAAGGATCAGTACCTGTTGAAAAGCGCAGCAATTTGAGCGAACCGCGGCTCTCCTTCCTCGAAACAGCAACTCACGGTATCTCTGCTTCACAGTTTGGGAATGACTTTACGTGGGGTATATCCTCGTCTGCTTATCAAACAGAAGGCGCCCATAATGTGGATGGAAAGGGAGCTTCCATATGGGATGAGTTTTCCAATAAAAAGGGAACCATCTATCAGAACCACAATGGAAATGATGCGTGTCTCTTCTATTATAAATACGAAGAGGACCTCCACATCCTGAAAGAACTGGGCATAAAGAACTTCAGATTCTCCATCAGCTGGCCCAGACTCATACCAGAGGGAGTAGGTGCAGTGAACCCTAAAGGTGTGGCATACTATCAAAGGCTGATTGATACATGCCTTGAGTTCGGAATCACACCCTGGATTACGCTGTATCACTGGGATTTGCCTCAGGCTTTGGAAAGACAGGGAGGTTGGGCCAATCGTAAAATTGTGGATTGGTTCGCAGCCTACGCCAAGGTTTGTGCGGATTGTTTTGGAGATCGTGTAAAACACTGGATGGTGCTCAATGAGCCCCTTGTTTTCACCGGTGCCGGTTACTTCTTTGGTGTTCACGCACCCGGCAAGAAGAGTATGAATGACTTCCTCGCTGCGGTGCATCATGCTACCCTCTGCCAGGCTGAAGGTGGCAGGGTGTTGCGCGCCCATGTTCAAGATGCTGAAATAGGTACCACCATTTCCTGTTCTCACATTACTCCACATAGAGGAATGTTTCATGACAACCGAGCAGTCAGGAAGGTCGATGCCTTGCTTAACCGGCTTTTTGTTGAGCCGTTTTTAGGCCTCGGATATCCGACCAAGGATCTGCGCGGCTTGCGATTGATGGAGAAATTCTTTCATCCCGGAGATCGGGAGCGCATGGTGTTTGATTTTGACTTTCTGGGCGTTCAGAATTATACCCGCGAGGTGGTAAAGTACTCCCTGTTTACTCCGATCGTCAGAGCACGTATTGTTCCGGCTGAGAAGCGATCAAGGCCTGTCACTGCACTCAACTGGGAGATTTATCCTCAAGGTATTTATGAGCTGTTGATGAAGTTCTCTGCCTATCCTGGCATCAAGAAGATCATCGTCACGGAAAATGGAGCCGCCTTCAAGGATCAGCCATTGTCTGGATTGGTCAAGGATCCTGACCGATCAAGGTATATTGAAGATCACCTGCATCAAGTGGCAAAGGCCAAAAATCACGGTGCCAAAGTGGACGGATACTTTGTCTGGACGCTTATGGACAACTTTGAGTGGGCAGAAGGATATGAGCCCCGTTTTGGACTGATCTATGTTGATTTCAAGACTCAGAACCGCATGGTCAAGGATTCCGCACTTTGGTATTCCGAGTTTCTGAATTCATAGTCGCTCAATCTTTCATTTGTCGAAAACGCTTTTTGGCAGTTCTGAGGCCCGAAAAGAAACTGCGGGTGGATGCTGATTCATAAGTTTGATCAAACGTTTTTCAACCATGAAATACCTATTCGCAATCTTCTCGGTTGTTTTGCTCTTCTCCGCCTGTAGTTCTGATTCCAACTCTGATGGAGCGACTGATCAGGAATCGCAGGAGTCTCTTCTCCAGGCTCAGCAAGATTCTTTGCTGGAAGTATTGAGGCAAGAATTGCAAGCGATCGATGAGAAGATGGATCGCGTGGGCGAGAACAACGGCATTTTTGAAGAGGCTACCGATGGAAATCAGGTTTTGTCCCGCGAGAGAATCATTGAGAAGGTAGAGGCGCTCGATCGCTTACTCAAGAATAACCAGGCGGAATTGGATAACATGTACAACCGCATGCGTGCCACTAAACTCGAGAACAAAAAGTTTGAACGCATGATCCAATCCATGCAGGAGAGGGTAGCTCAGCGTGAGGGTGAAATCCAGGACCTCATGAGCTTGCTTTCCAGAAAGGATCTGGAGATTGCAGATATCAAGCTGAGGGTAGACAGCATGAGGATGGAGAACATTGACCTTACGGAAGACCTGATGGAGATGGAGGATCAGATGCACACCGTTTACTTCGTAGTTGGCGAAGGAAAAGACCTGAGAAGTCAGGGTATTGTGACAAAAGAAGGTGGCCTGCTGGGGGTCGGTGGCTCGAAGCAATTAGATGTAAGTGCACTGGACGAGTCAAAGTTCCAGCAAACAGACATGCGCGACCTGAATGAGGTATTACTCTATTCCAGGAAAGCCAGATTAATCACTAACCATCCTGAATCAGCGTATGAGCTGGTGAATGCAGCGGATGGTACGGTAGAGAAACTTACCATATTGGATAAGGAGGCATTTTGGAAGGCGTCTGACTACTTGGTGGTGGAAGTTTCAAACTAGGTTTTGCGAGCACTGGCGTCAGCAGCGCGCGGACTGGGAAAATGACCTAATTGTTAATAAATAGAAAGAACCAATCTTTTTGGTTTGACTTACGTCTTATATGCACAGATCATGAGCATTTTAAGACTAATTAAGTATAGGTACCTCACTAAGCGAAGAAGAAAGTATGCTTCGCTGGCAGTATCCCTGGCGTTGGCCCACGCTTCCCTCGGGCAGGTTAAGTACAAATCACTCGGAAATGGAATGGCCGATATCACGCTTGCGTTGGAGCAAGACAATCGGTTTAAGCTGGATTTGCAGCCGCACACTACCGCTGAAAGAAGCTTAAAGCTCAGTGGCAAGTGGCATGCGGAAGAGGATAACTACGTGCTCAAGTTCAATCGCAAGAGAAAGAACCTCAAGAATCTGTTTTCTTCCAATGCCGGCTTCGAAAAACTCTCGGAAGTTCAGGACGGTCGTACAGTGATCATTCCACGCAATGAAGTGGGGGTCGTGAT
Source organism: Flavobacteriales bacterium UBA6057 (assembly GCA_002428995.1). Classification (GTDB taxonomy): domain Bacteria; phylum Bacteroidota; class Bacteroidia; order Flavobacteriales_G; family Salibacteraceae; genus UBA6057. The sequence goes on from DIYJ01000011.1 coordinate 170,504, forward strand.
CAGCGGAATTTTCTGTCAGAAAAGGATCGCTTAATTCTCTACTGAAACACCTTTATACTTCACAAACATGTTGATCCAGATGCTCCTTCCCAAGCGGAAGTTGAGAGGCATGGTGATCAGTATAGCGCCTATAATCGCGATGAGGTATTCATGAAGCTGCCATTCTTCTCCAAGGACCAGCATCGCGATGAATACAGCAATGCCGAGTCCTACGGTCAGGCCGTAATTCACATACATTGCTCCGTAATAGAAGGAGGGCTCTAAACTATAGGGCTGTCCACATTTTGGACACTCGGCAGGCATGTCAAATATCTTAGACAGCTTGTAAGGATTCCGCTCTTCGAACAGATCTCCTTCATGGCACCGAGGGCATTTCTGATTGAGAATGCTGTAGAGTTTTGTGCCTTTTTTCATTGCCTTGAACTTTGGTGCAAAGGTGAAGCACAAGCGCCAAACTATTGGTGATCTTCATCACAAAAACGTCTGATAGTATCAGTCAGTCGATAGAGTTACTGGTCCTACATCTCAAAGCTGTAGGCTTATCGACAAGACCATTTACCTCAATATCCCATCGGACCAATATATGAGGCTTTCCTAGCCAAGCCTAATGGAGGTTTTTCATGGCTTGAGTGGTTTGGGTGAGCCGTGATTGTAAAACGAATCTTACCGGTTTAGATATGCCACCTAACTCTCCTGCGCTCGCTCAATACGCTCAATATTTATTGGGCCAATGTTGATCTTTACCTTCTTCGAATGGCTCTTGGGTTGAGGCTCAGATTCATCCAGATTCATGCGGTTGCCCATTTCGTTGGCTAGTTTTTTTCCGAGGTAATAGGCCAGGCCCCAGATCGTGTCTATCTCTTCTTGTTCAACCACTTTTTCGGAGCCGCGTGCTTCCACTTTGGGCTTCGTGGTCTTCGGTGTGGCGTTCTGAGCGTATCCCTCATCTATCCACAGGACTCCCATAAAAAACATGACAATGAAGAGTTTATACACCGGCTGATCTAGTTAGCTTCTTTGGGACGTAAAGGTCTTTAATAAGTTACTTATCATTGTTAAAAAAGCTTTTTGCCCCAGAGACCAGCAGAAACATGTCCCCAATGTGATCAGGTTTTGGAACCATCTTTTGTCTTTTGTCCTGCTTGTGGTCAGAAGCGTATTCAAGAAGAGGAGAGCCTTAAAAGTCTAATCACCAGCTTTCTTGGAGATTATTTTGCCTACGATTCCAAGCTGATGAAAAGCCTAAGGCCATTGTTATTCAAGCCCGGCTTTTTATCTCTACAGTACCTGGCTGGAAAGCGTGTCAACTATATTCCTCCGCTCCGACTGTACATATTCATCAGTATCATCTTTTTCGTAGTTCTGAGCCTGAGCGGAAACTCCAATAGCTCCGAACTGGATTCCAGTATCTGGGATAGCTTTTTTCAGGACTACCTTCCAAGGGTGTTTTTCTTGCTGTTACCCATGTTTGCCGGTATTCAAAACATCCTCTTCCGAAGGTTTAAAAGAGGTTATGTATTTCACCTCGTTTCTTCCCTGCACTTCCACTCATTTCTATTCCTCCTTCTCATTGCATACCTGCTGTTGAGTAGGTTCTTAGTGGCTGTTGGAATGGGCTATTTGAACGTGTACATTCTCAGTGTTTGTGGCCTTCTGGCTGGTTTCTATCTGTTTAAGTCCTTAAAGAAGTTGTTTGTCATGAAAACGGGTAGGAGCCTTGCGAACTTTACGCTGCTCTTACTGATTTATGGAATTCTTGTGAGTTCCATACTGATGCTGATTCTCGGATATATCGCACTTAGGACGTAAGTCTTTTCCTTTCCAATAGCGTGTTTTTTATCGATCTAAAGCGTGGGCTAAGGCTATAACCAGCAAATAAACGGGCGTTCCATTTCCTGTCAGGATGCTTTTTCTCTGGTAGTTTATATGCACACGGGCAGCTGATCTTCAGCCGTGCAGTACTTTCAACGAGTTTAATGTTCCAACCCTCTCAATTTTTGAATCTAAATTGACTTGCATTATGATGAATCGAATTATACTGCTTGGAGTACTTGCCATAGTAACAATGTCTTTTCTTTCATCCAAGAGTGACCAGATAAAAGAAAAGGAGACTTGGGAATACACTGTTATCTATGGTGAAGACCTGCTCACCTTTCAGAAGCTAGTGAGTGAAAAGTTAAACGAGGGCTGGCAGTTGCAGGGAAGGATGAGCGCTGTTGGAGATCCGGCAGGAACTCGGACCTGGTTTAAGTATTTTCAGTCTGCCAAAAGAGTTAAGGTCGAAGCGGAAAAATCCGGGGAGTAGCAACATGGTCTGCGCGATTGTGCGCACAAGTAACGATACTTGACAAGGGGTCGAAATTTGGTAAGAAGGCATTGGGTGGTTTCCCTGCGTTGAGGGGCTTTAGTGAGCGAAGATGGAGCTGGTGGGCGAGGTGTTGAACTTTTTGATGGAGGATTTGATGAGATTTATTGATCTCGATCAACCAGTCGATTCTAAATAAATGCACGCCCTGAGTCAGACTTTAGAGACTTCTCAAAGAAGTATGTCTTGTACTTGTCTTGAAAGACGATATGCGTTTGCAATTTCAATGGAAGTCTTGTTGAAGTTTAGTGGACTTCCCCTCTTCCATGCCGGATAAGTCGGTCATCCAAATTGTTGGTGCATCCGACATAGAAAGATCCGCCACAGCATTTCAAGGTGTAGACTGTTCAAGTCTTTTAGCAAATATGCATGATGCTTATTCGCTGAAATGAAAGCGAAGAACCGGTGGAGTGCCTCCACCGAAGCTCATCGAAGCTGGCAGAAATTCTTGGCTAGAAGACGTTTTGGGTTCAAACAAAAAAGCTCACCTGCGCCACGCATGCTGCGCGGCTTCGGTGAGCGAAGGTGGAGCTGGCGGGAGTCGAACCCGCGTCCAAACAAGGAACCAATAGGCTTTCTACAAGCTTAGCTCTCCGATTGATTTTCGATTGCATGCTGTCCGGGAGCAGACCACATGCAACTTAGCTTCTAAATTTTCGGAAGATCATCAAAGCTTTGACCTTCCTATTCTATCATCGACCACGCCTCCATTGACCAAGGGGATAGACAAACCTTAGCCGGAGACGTCTTGTCCGCGCACCTTGTGCGGGATTAGGCTTAATCTCCTATCGGATGATTAGGCTGCAAGAGCGTAATTGTATTCGCCAGTTAAAAAAGTGAACAACGGATTTGCGAGGAGCAATTCAATCCTCGGCTTGCTTACGTATTCATTCATCTTGCTGTCAAAACCAGTCAGCCCCAGAAAGAACAGTCTACAAAGGTATTTCAATTGACGAACCAAGAGTTTCCAGCATCCAATTATTGGTTTAATTTTGCAGGCTGAAATTCCCTTATGCGCATCCAATTTCTCCTTTACCTTTCTCTGGCAGCTCTCTTAATGGCTTCCTGTGTAGGTAATCGAAAGCAAGTCTATTTGCAGGACAAATCAAAAAGTGGTGAGGAGAGGTTTTTCCCGGAAACTCAAGCTGAGGTGGCGCTGGATACCTACCGACTTCGTTCGGGAGACATCCTTTTCATCAACATCGAAAAGTTTAGAGTAGGTCAGGAATTGTTCACCATTTCCAGCTTTCAGCAGCTTGCAGGGAATCAGCGAGTTAATCATCCCTACATGGCTGGGTACAAGATTGACCCGATGGGTAATATCACATTGCCGTTGTTGGGCTCCGTAAAGGCTGCTGACAGAACTGCGGAGCAATTGCAATTGGAATTGAGGGTACTTGCTGCGAAAGAATACCCTGATGCCGTGGTGGAGGTCTTTCAGTTGGACGGTACGGTTTCCATCATAGGTGAAGTGTCGCGCCCCGGGCGCTATCCTCTGTATAAAGGGCGCAATTCCATCCTTGATGCTGTTGCCATGGCCGGGGACCTTACCCCTTTTGCTGATCGGGCACAGGTCAAGGTGATTCGGATTTTGGAGAATGGCCAGGAATTGACAATCGTTGATTTGAATGACATTAGCTTACTTGGCACGAGCGATTACTATGTTCAGAACGATGATATTATCATCATTTCTCCTTTAAGGCGGAAGAAATTCGTAACTACAAACATTCAGTGGGCGATCAGCTCCATTACGGCTCTTGTGGCTGTTACCAGCTTGATCGTAAACATATCCAGATAATCATCCTCAATGGATTTCGAGACGCACCTTGATCAAGCCAATCGCGAGACACAGAGGTTTCTGAACAGAACCCTGCAGAAACTCAGGAAATATTTATGGCTGATAGCCACGTGTGTCATTCTTGCCGTGATTATCGCTTTTTCGATCGTCAGGTATTCTACAAGGGTCTACTCCATCGGTGCAAAACTGTTGATCGAGACTTCTTCCCAAGGTATTGATACACGGGCATTCCTGTTTGATGAACAACCCTTTAGCAATGCACAAGACCTGCAGAACGAGCTGATCATCATCAAATCGTTCCCAATCCTGACCAAAACGATTCGGGACGTTGATCACAATGTACGCTACTACAGGACCACCAAGGCCTTGGAACGAGTGATAGAGATTGAGCGGGAAGACAGTCCCTTCCAGCTGAAGGTTGTTGGAGATTGGGTGGAAACAAACAGTCTTCTTGGTGGACGACAAATCATAGTACGGCTGGAAGGAGAAACTGTAACGCTGCTCACGGAGGATGAAAAGCAGATTTTGTCGGGCGAGGTTGGCAGCCTTATGACGCATGAAGGAAATACCTTCAGAATTGTCCGAAATCCTGAACTCACCGATTATGAAACGGAAGTGAGCTACATGTTCAGAGCGCAGTCCGTGGAACTTGCTGTTCTCGAGTATCAAAGCAGGCTCAATGTTGAGATATCAATGGAACGATCCACCATTGTTGACCTGCAGATTCTGGGGCAGCTTACGGATAGGGAAACTCGCTTCATTGAACAGTTGATCTCCAACTATGTCAATGCAAATCTTGGAGAGAAAAACCGAGGTGCTTCCAACACCATTGAGTTCATCAATGAGGAGCTACAGATCATCACAGACTCTCTGAAGAAGATTGAAGGAAGGCTTCAGGCATTTAAGAGCCGCAATCAGATTGGTAATCTCCAACAGGAGGGACAGCGGGTTTTTGAACTTCTGCTGGAAATGGAAGAGGAGAACGCAGAGCTGAAATTGAGGGAGAAATACTTGTCTGTTGTAAAGCAATATCTGGATGAAGATGAGTTGTCGAAACTTGTTACTCCCTCCTCCTTTGGAATTGAGGATCCGGCTCTGTCTCGATTGACGAGTGAACTTTTGACGCTTGAGTCAGAAAGAAAAGTATTTGGGGCAGACTCTGAAAGTGAGATTGCTCGTCAAATGGACACTAAAATCAAAGACCTGCGAGAGGCTTTAGCTAACTACGTCAAAAATGTAGCGAGCACGAATCAAATCCAGATGGAGCAGGTGAGAAGCCGTATGAAGCTTGTGGAATCAACCATCGAAGATCTGCCAGTTTCGGAGATGGCGCTGATGAACATCGAGCGCTTGCATAAGCTCAGCGAAAGTCTCTACTTGTTGCTTCTCGAAAAGAAAACGGAGGCGGAAATTTCCAAATCGTCTAATACGCCTGATATTAAGGTTGTGGAGCATGCACGGAAGCTACAGATCAGCCCTGTTGAACCCAACAAACGACTTATTTATCTGAGTCTTATTTTCCTGGGGCTGGCGTTGCCACTGGCTTGGATTGTAATCTCTGTTTGGGCTGACAAAACAATCCACTCAAAGGAAGAGGTAGTAGAAATGTTGGACTTGCCGTTTATGGGATACATTCCAGCGGCTGAAGGAAAACAGGCTCAGTATATTTTGAATGCTCCCAAAAGCCGCCTGGCAGAAGCTTTCCGGACTTTGCGCTCCAATGCCAAATATCTGATCACCATGGATGGAGGTAAGGTCATTTTGGTGACCTCATGTTTCCCAGGTGAGGGTAAAACCTTTGTGTCGTCAAACCTGGCAGTTTCCTCTGCTTCTGCGAATGTTAAGACTATCCTCATAGGCGGTGACCTGAGAAAACCTCAGATTCAAAACAAGCTCGATCTGCCGAACGATGTTGGCCTTAGTAGCTATCTGGCAGGCAGAGTGCCTTTGGAGGATGTGATTCAAAACTATCAAGGGCGTTTGGATGTGATTACTTCCGGGCCTATTCCTCCTAATCCTATGGAATTGCTTGATTCTGAAAGATTCTCGCAATTGCTGGATCATTTGAGGTCAAAGTATGATATGATCATTGTGGATACCAGTCCATTCATGCTTGTTTCTGATGCGCAGGTTCTGTTTGAGAAAACAGATATGAATCTGATTGTCCTGAGGAGTCAACTCTCAAAGCGCCAGAATCTTGGTCTGATCAAAGATCTCGTGGAGTCACACGCCAACGAGAAGTTCAGTATCGTGTTGAATGACCTGGCGCAGGACCATGGCTACGGATATGGCTACGGGTATGCCAGTGGGTATTACGAGGATGGCGAAACCAAGAAGCTATGACCCTGCCTTCGTTTGTGTTTACTAACACGGAACACAAAAATGATCCTCGCAGCTGTGCGGATGTAAAATTGTAGTCACCCATGCTAGGAAAAAAGGGTGTACTAGGTTTTGTATGGGCTTTTTTGGAAAGCTTTAGCGCTCAGATCGTCTCTTTTCTTTTTTCCGTTGCGATGGCCAGAATCCTGATTCCTGAGGATTATGGTGTTTTTGCAATCGCGCAGGTAATCACCCAAATCTCTCTTGCGATCAGTCAGGGAGGTTTGCTTCAATCTTTAATCCGAAGACATAAGATATCAACTGTAGAATCCTCCTCGGTCTTTTGGTTTGCGGAGTTGGTTGGCCTTGGCTTGTACTTGCTGATATTGCTATTCCGAAACATTCTTGGAAGCTACTTTGAGTCTGAAACACTGGCTGGTATTTTACCGCTGACCGGATTGATCCTGTTCATCAGCCCGCTTACCCTTGTTCCACTTGCCAAGCTGACGAAGGATCTGAATTTCAAGCGATCATTTATTCTGCAGCTCCCTTCTTTAATCATTTCAGGGGGGATTGCACTCTATTTGGCATACATGGATTTTGGAGTCTACGCCTTGATCCTTCAGACGATTCTCAATAAATTCCTTTACGCACTCTTGATGGCCTACAACATGCGGTGGGTTCCGAGGCTCAGGTTGAGTAGTTTGTATCTTTCTTATCATGTTGCATTCGCTTATAAGCTCATGCTTTCAGGACTGATTCATGCCTTCACGTCTAACATTTACAGCATCATCATCGGCAAGTTCTATCAGTTAGACTTGCTAGGGTATTACAACCGCGCGGATAACCTCAAACGACTCCCCGTTCAAAACATCTTTACAGCAGTTAATAAGGTCTCGTTCCCACTCTTTGTACAAGTGAAACACGATAAGGGGCGTCAAAGCGAGCTGTTCTACAAGATTTCCAGAGTGCTCTTGATGGGCTTGGCTTTTGTGCTCGGTATGTTCTTCTTAAATGCCGAGGTCATCATTCGAGTTGCATTGGGAGATCAGTGGTTACAGTCTGTGCCTTTATTCAAGTACCTTTTGTTTACAGGATTTTTCTATCCCTTGAACGCATTGATACTTTCGCTTCTAAATGTGCAAGGTCGTTCGGATCTATTCCTTAAACTGGAAGTTGTAAAGAATGTACTCGTATTGCTCGGAGCATTGCTGGTAGCGCGCTTTGGAGTGATGAAACTAGTCATGTTCCAAGTTCTTTTCTCCTTTTGTGCCGTCAGCATCAACGCCTTTTACACCGATCGATTGGGACTCACGCAAACACGAAAGATATATGTGAATCTTGTTAGATATGTGGTGGTGGCGGTTGCTATGCTCCTTTGTATCGACTACACTTTGAATCATTTTGGAGTGTGGGTAAATGCTATCATTAAAAGTCTTGTTTACTTAGCCTCTTATTCTGCGTATACATTCTTCTTCAACCGATCAACAGTAGATGAGCTACGCGAGTTATTAAAACGAAAGCGCGCATGATACCTGTAACTAAGCCTTATTTTCCTGACTTGACCGAGATCAAGAAGGCCTTGGATGAAATCTGGCAGAACGAGTGGATTACGAACAATGGGCCCTATTTTCAGCGTTACGAGGAGGAGTTACGAGATTTTTTTTCAGCAGAACATCTATTGGTGACCACAAATGGTACCATTGCTCTTCAGATTGCTATTAAAGCTCTTGGGCTTACGGGCGAGATTATTACCACTCCATTCAGTTACGTAGCTACTTCAAGCGCTATCGTTTGGGAAGGGGCTGAGCCAGTATATGTGGATATTGATCCAGAGACCTTCAACATTGATCCACTAAAAATTGAGCAGGCGATCACTCCCAAGACAACTGCGATCCTCGCTACCCATTGCTTCGGGAATCCATGTGATGTTGACGCCATTGCCGCCATTGCTCAAAAACATGGACTGAGAGTCATCTATGATGCGGCTCATTGTTTTGGGACCAACTTCAGGGGGGAGAGCATCATGAATTTTGGAGACGTAAGCACACTGAGCTTGCATGCTACAAAACTGATTCATTGCGGAGAGGGTGGTGCCATCATTACCAAGGACTCTGAGCTGAACAAGAAGATGTGGTACATGCGAAACTTTGGGCATGACGGCCCCGGAAGATTCCAAGAGGTGGGGGTCAATGGCAAGAACTCTGAATTGCACGCAGCTCTTGGATCAGTTGTGTTGAGAGATATGAAACAGATTTTCGCGAAGCGCAAAGATCAGAGTGAGCGGTATGATCTGCTGTTGCAGAATACGAAGCTTCGGAAGCAACGAATTCACCACTCGACAGATTTTAACTACGCTTATTATCCTGTAGTTTTCCAAAGCGGGGAGAGTAGGGCTAGAGTTCAGGAAGCGCTGAAGCAGCAGGATATACTCGCCAGAAGATATTTCTACCCATCTCTGAGTAGTCTTCCATATGTCTCAGACTTTGATACACCGCTGTCGGATGCGCTTGCAGATACCATTCTTTGCCTTCCTCTGTTTCATACCCTCACCGATGAAGATCAGCAACGCATTGGTGGAATCATTTTGGGAGCTCTCGCGGCATGAAGTCTGTAGCCATCATGCAGCCCTATATCTTTCCGTATCTGGGCTATTTTCAGTTGCTGGAATCTGCGGATGAGTTTGTGTTTTATGATGATGTGAACTTCATCAAAAGAGGCTGGGTAAATCGCAACAACATTCTACTGAACGGTAACAAATTCATGTTCAACATTCCATTGATTGGTGCGAGTCAAAACAAACTTATCAATGAGGTGGAAGTGGCTTATGGGGATCCGAAATACGCTTCGTTCACTACTCAGTTGGAGCATGCTTATCGTAAAGCACCACAGTTTGAGGCAGTGATGCCTTTGGTCTCCAAACTCATGCAGCAGCGCTTCGAGAGCATTGGAGAACTCGCCATCGAGAGCATTCGGATAGTTTGGGAATATTTGGAACAGTCCGTAGAGTTTAGCGTTTCCTCACAAAAGTACTCTGATAGTCAAGGAATTGACCGGCAAGAACGTCTCATAACGATCAGTAAGCAAGCTGGTGCTGACCGATATGTCAATGCCATCGGAGGCCGCGAACTCTACACCAAAGAGGGTTTTGCAGAAAGTGGGCTTCCGTTGTTCTTCCTGGAATCTCAATTATCACCTTACGATCAGTTGAAGAGTAATACTTTCGTACCCGGTTTGTCGATGCTGGATTTGCTGATGAATCTGTCGAAACAGGAGATATTGGAGCAAATCCGGAACTACAAGCTGATCTAGATCTGAATTAACCCAACCAAACCCATCGATGGCTGAAAAAAAAGTTGTTGTATTCGGTGTCTTAGATACTGCTGAGCTTGCGCATTTTTATCTGACCCACGATTCGGAATACAGCGTATGTGCTTTTGCAGTGCATCAGAAATACCTTGAATCCACTGAATTTCGTGGACTTCCAGTGGTGGCTTTTGAAGAAGTGCAAGAGATTTATCCACCCGAAGACTATTACTTCTTTGCTCCAATGACAGGGCGCAAGATGAACAAACTCAGAGAGTCTGTTTACAATGAAGTCAAGAGCAAGGGGTATCGGTTGATATCCTATATCAGTTCTAAAGCCACCATTTTGCCAGAGGCGCAAATCGGTGACAATTGTTTTATTCTGGAAGACAACACGATTCAGCCTTTCACCACGATAGGTAACAACGTGGTCTTGTGGAGTGGAAACCATATCGGACACCATGGTCAGATTCATGATCATGTGTTTTTTACTTCACACGTAGTGATGTCTGGTCACTGTACCATAAACTCGCATTCTTTCTTCGGTGTGAATGCTACTATTCGTGATTACACCGAAATTGCCCAGGGTACTCTGCTGGCTATGGGAGCAAGTCTTACAAAGCAAAAGACGGAAGCCTGGGGTGTATACATTGGCAATCCTGCCAAGCGCCTCGAGGGTAAGATAAGTTCAGAGATATATTAGGATGAAGTGGATTAAGAAAGGACGCATCTTCGATCCCTCGGCCTCTGGGGTTGATTGGATCAAATCTTATGCGGCATTGCCCGTTGCCGATCTTATAGATAGCAATACACTAAGGATATATTTCTCCACCCGGGATGATAAGGGGCGGAGCTTGATCACCTATTTGGAAACGGACCCAAGAACTCCGGAGAATGTGAAGTATGTCCACGATGGCCCCATCCTTTCACTCGGTGATCGGGGCACTTTTGATGACAATGGTATGATGCCTTCTTGGATTCTGAACAAGGACGGAAAGAAGTATTTATACTACATCGGCTGGAACCCCCAGCAAACAGTCTCTTACAGGCTTTCTATCGGTTTGGCAATCAGTGAGGATGGCGGTAAGAGTTTTCAGAAGTTCTCTAAGGGGCCCTTGCTCGACCGCGATATGCATGAACCCTTTTTCAATACTGCACCATGTGTATTGGAAGTCAATGGCGAATACTGGCTCTGGTATGTTTCATGTACGAAGTGGGAAATGATCAAGGGCTGGCCCGAGCCTTTCTACGACATAAAATGTGCGAAGTCAACAGACGGAATTCACTGGGAGCGTCAAGGTGTTACGTGCATCGGATACGATGATTTCACCCAAGCCATTGGCAAGCCCTGCGTTTTTGTTGAAAACGGGGTGTTCAAGATGATGTATTCCTATCGGAATGCAACCGACTATCGCACCGACCCTTCAAAAAGCTACCGACTCGGATATGCAGAGTCTTCCGATGGGAAAGACTGGGTTAGAAAAGACAATGAAGTAGGTATTGTTTTCAGCGAAGCAGGCTGGGACAGTATCATGAATGAGTACTGCACTACCTATCAGTTTGAAGGTAAGCGGTACATGATTTACAATGGTAATGGCTTCGGTGAATCAGGCTTCGGCTATGCCATAAGAGAAGAAGCATGACCAGATATATTCATATAGGCTATCCTAAGAACCTTTCGACTACTCTCCAGCGCGATTTTTTTTCGCAGCATCCACTCATTCATCACTTAGGCGTTGGTGTGGGGTCCAATATCGATTACGCCTCTGATGAGCTCAACTTGGTGATGGAAAACTATGTGCTCTATGCAACCGATCGAAAGTATCGTCAAGTAGAAGCATTTAGCAAAAAAGTGTTGACGGAAGCCCTGAATGTTCAGGTAGAAGGCAAGCAGGCTGTAGGGATTTCGGGCGAGCTTCTGTCGTTTAAGTTTTCCCCTGATCATGTCGACTCCGAAACGAAAGCAAGGAGGTTGGCTGAGCTATTTGATGGAGATGCGAAGATTATCATGCTCATTCGCAACCAGCGAGACCTATTGAGGTCGCTCTATCGAGAAGTGATTAAGATCGGATATGGTGAGAGCTTCCAGGATTTTATTGAGTACGTGGTCTACTATCAGGATAGAAACTTTGCTTTCGATTTTGATTATGCGTCAACGGTGGAACTCTACAGGAACCTCTTCGGAAGTGAAAATGTAGAGGTGCTCCCGGTTGAGAATGTGAGGAATTCGGATGGTGGTCTCACCATAAACGAGGATGGTCAAATGGAGCTTACACGTTGGTTGTGTCAGGCGTTGGATTTACCATACCATGAATTAAAGCTGGAGCACCACAACGAACCACTGAGTTCCAAGGCACTTTATCAAAAAATGATGTTCAATCGGACTGCTCCACATGATTTGGGCTTGCCGATGTATAGCGCAGTAAATGCACATAGGAATATCAAGTATTTCAACATGGACCTTGAGATGCCATTGCCGAAGAAGATCCATACAGGACTCATGAACAAGCGTGCCTCAATCGATGAAGCTATTTCGAAAACGAGTCATTCTGAAGCTGTCTTTCGAGGTATTGATTACTTCGCGGACCCATTTCTGCTAGAAAAGCTCTTCAAGGCTTACCGAGCATCCAATACAAGATTGAGTGAATTGGGGGTGACTTTACCTGAAGCTTATTCTCTGGATAAGGTTTGAATTTAGAAGCCTTCATAGATCGTTACCAGAAAATTCCGGTTGAGGAACTTGGTGCCACAGTTCCATCACCGGTGGTTTCCGTATGCGTGCCTACCTATAATCATGCCGGGCATATCGCAGCTTGCCTGGATAGCATTTTAGCACAAAAAGCAAGTTTCCCGTTTGAAATACTTGTTGGTGATGATGCATCTACAGATGGCACACGTGAGATTTGCATAGAATACGCAAACAAGTATCCTGAAAGAATCAAGCTCTTCCTTCACCGGAGAGAAAACAATATTGAGATTAACGGCCGACCTACAGGTCGATTCAATGCTACGTATGCTTTGCTGTCATCGCGGGGACGCTACATTGCCATTTGCGAAGGAGATGATATGTGGACTGATTCCACAAAACTTGAGCGACAGGTTCAATACCTGGAGCAACACAGCAAAACTCAAATGGTGTGTACTGATTATTCCATGCTGTTTATGGGATCTTCAGCTCAGGTGAGCAACAATCTCCGTCTGAAGAATATCAAGGATTTCATCTACTTCGAAGACTACATCATCGACCGGTCTTCCATATGCACGGCTACATGTTTGTTTCGAAACAGCGCCTATCGGGAATATATGGCGAGTGTTCCTTTTGTCGATCAGCTCAACTTCGTTGCGGGAGACACACCTATGTGGCTTTTTTTCGCAAAATCTGAGCCCATTGCAGTGATGCCCGAGTCAACAGCAGTTTATCGTATTCTTCAAGATTCAGCAAGCCGCTTCACCGATCCTGAAAAACACTACAGTTTTATGATGAAGGGAATGGAAATACCTGAATACTTTGTCAAGCATTTCGGGTTAGGTGAGGAGTTTCAAAAAAAACTGGATGCTAGAAAAGCAAGAGCAACACTCAATTTTGCATACGAAACGAATAATAAAGAGCTCTTTTTTAAGACCTATCGAAATGCCAGGAAAAATGGATTGGCGTTGAATCGTACAGCTCAATTGCAACGAGTTTTGATCATGAGCAGTTTGCTCAAGCAGCTCTACAAACGAATGAAAAACAAATGATTGACTACTCAGGAAAAACGCTTCTAATTACGGGCGGAACAGGATCTTTCGGGAATGCAGTCCTTAAAAAGTTCTTGAATTCCCGGATTGCCGAGATACGCATACTCAGCCGGGATGAAAAGAAGCAAGATGACATGCGCAAGCGTCTGAATGACAACCGTATCAAATTCTACATTGGTGATGTCCGTGACTTTGATAGCGTCAACCAGTGCATGATTGGTGTGGATTACATCTTTCACGCAGCCGCTCTTAAGCAAGTTCCAAGTTGCGAGTTCTATCCTATGCAGGCTACGAAAACCAACATCCTCGGAGCCGAGAATGTGCTCAAGGCTGCGTATGAACACAAAGTGAAGAGGCTCATCGTGTTGAGTACAGATAAGGCGGTGTATCCTATCAACGTCATGGGACTTTCCAAGGCCATGATGGAGAAACTGATGGTTGCAAAATCAAGGCTCCTCAACAAGGAAGAGCAAGTATTCTGCGCTACCCGATACGGGAATGTGATGGGGTCCAGAGGCTCTGTGATTCCATTGTTCATGGAGCAGATCAAAAGTGGAAAGCCAATTACCATTACCGATCCAAACATGACGCGCTTCATGATGTCGCTAGATCAATCTGTGGAGCTGGTCGAGTTCGCCTTCCAAAATGCTTCTCCTGGAGACATCTTCGTTCAGAAAGCCCCTGCCGCTACTATTGGACTTTTGGCCGAAGTGCTGAGAGACATCTTCAATGGCTCTAACGATATTAATGTGATTGGGACAAGGCACGGAGAGAAGCTTTACGAAGCTCTTCTCACCCGAGAAGAAGTGGCGAAAGCGGTAGATATGGGTGACTTCTACAAAGTCCCCGCTGACGATCGTGATCTCAACTATTCCAACTACATGGAGCAGGGGGAATCATTCAACGAAGAACTGGTTGACTACAATTCACACAATACTCACCGACTGGACCACGAAGAGCTGAAAAAGCTGCTGCTTGCTCAGGACTTTGTTCAGGAACAACTGAAATAACCGTTCATGCTAAAGGTAGTTACCGTAGTTGGCACCAGACCGGAGCTGATCAAGCTCAGTCGCGTGATTGCTGAATTGGATAAGCACGCAGAACACATTCTGGTGCATACTGGTCAGAACTATGATTATGAAATGAACGAGGTCTTCTTTCAGGACCTTGACATCCGAAAGCCTGACTACTTTCTGGATGTAGCCGACAAAAATGCTGCTCAGGCTATTGCCAACATCATCAGCCGTGTGGATGATGTGCTCGAAAAAGAGAAGCCGGAAGCCTTTCTTATTTATGGCGATACCAACAGCTGCCTGAGCGTTATAGCCGCCAAGCGAAGAAGAATCCCCGTATTCCATATGGAAGCCGGCAATCGCTGCTTTGATCAGCGTGTTCCGGAAGAGATCAACCGGAAGATTGTGGATCACCTCAGTGACATCAACATGCCCATCTCTGAGCATGCCCGGGACTATCTCGTGTCTGAGGGATTGAAACCCGAAACCATCATCAAGGTCGGTTCTTCCATGAAAGAGGTTCTGGAATTTGCCAGGCCCAAGATTGAACGCTCTGATGTGCTTGAAAGACTCGAGCTAAAACAGAAGGGATACTTCCTCGTGAGCATTCATCGCGAAGAGAATGTCGACAACCCAAAGCACATCCAGGAGTTGTTGGACACCATTGATGCCATCTCGACCCAGTTCGATAAGAAGGTGATTGTTTCTACCCATCCAAGAACCCGGAAGAAGCTGGAGGCCATGGGATTTAACAATAGCAACGACCGTGTGGAGTTCATGAAACCCTTTGGGTTCATCGACTATATCAAGCTACAATCCGATGCTTTCTGTGTGCTGTCAGATAGTGGTACTATTTCAGAAGAGTCGTCCCTGTTGGGCTTTCCATCTATCACCATCAGAGAGGCGCATGAACGGCCGGAAGCCATGGACGAAGCCACGCTCATTATGTCCGGGGTGGACAAGCAGAGAATTGTGGACGCGGTCGATATTGTAGTCGATCAGTACCAAAGCCCCGAATCGAGGCCTTCCATTGTTAGCGACTACAACACTGATAATCTCTCTAAAAAGATCTTGAAGATCATTTATTCCTACACAGACTATGTGAATAGAACGGTCTGGAAGGAGTATGCATAAACTCAATAAAATGAAAGTACTGGTTCTTGGATCAACAGGCATGCTTGGTCATGTGCTTTGCGATGTGCTGGAAGCACGAGAAGATGTCGAGCTTGTGAATGTTGCAAGGAGACCTTTCAATTCGGAAACAGTGTTGGCAGATGTCTCCAATGATGACCGACTCAAGACGGTTATCAAAGAGGCAAAGCCCCAGGTGATTGTCAACTGTGTGGGAGTGCTTATCAAAGGCTCTTCAGATAATCCAGCGAATGCCATTCTGCTCAATGGCCGTTTGCCTCATCTCTTATCACAGATTGCCAGTGAGATCGGAGCACGAGTGGTTACAGTGAGCACTGATTGTGTGTTCTCCGGTAAGCGGGGAAACTACCGGGTAGATGATTTCAGGGATGCAGATGATACTTACGGTCGTTCAAAGTCACTTGGTGAATTGATGAACGAGCAGGACACAACCATCCGCACCTCCATCATTGGGCCGGAATTAAAAGAAGTGGGAGAAGGATTGTTCGATTGGTTTATGCGTCAGAGTGGTGAGATCAGCGGATATTCCAAAGCCATTTGGTCTGGAGTGACAACCTTGGAGCTCGCGCGGATTATTTCCGATCATTTCATTTTCGATCATGTACCCGGTTTGTTTCAAGTATCTCCCGAAAAGGGAATTACAAAGCTCGATTTGCTCGGGATCATCAATGACCAATTCCAAAAGAACATCTCGATTCAGGATGATCCTTCGAAAGCCGTTGATAAGAGTCTTGTAAAGTCTGCTGACTTTGTTGAGGTGAGCAATTATCCAACTCAGATTGAGGAGATGCATGATTTCATGACGAAAAGAAAGGATCGGTATGCGAAGTACTTCGCCTGATAAGCCCAAACTTTTATTCGTTGTAGCAGGTTATTCCACTACCGGAGCACAGGCGATCCGGTTCAAGAACATGATTCCCTACCTCAGTGAGCACTACCAAGTGGAGGTCATTGAGCTGACATGGAGTAAAAATCCAGAGGAGTACGAGGATCCGTATGCCAAATTTCATCGAGTTTCCCTCAGTCGTGTTGGTAGGGTGTTGAATCCGGTTTTTCGACAGCTTGGTGGGGATTCAGGTTCGACATCAGAGAAGAAAACTTCTCAGAAGTCACGTTTTGTAGGGCAGATCAAAGGAATTGTTCGCAAGCTCTTGTTTCCAGATACCTATTGGTTTGAAATCCCAAGGCTGTACAAGAAAATTGCTTCTGTCCTGAAGGGAGGACATTACGAATCCGTCATTCTGAGCGCTTTTCCCTTTAGTATGCTTGCCCTTGCAAAGAGGATCAAAAAAGACTTCCCCCAAATGACCGTCCACTATGACGTGGGCGACCCATTCTCGTGCAGTTCCGTGGAATCAAACTTCCGGAACTGGCTGGCCAAATTCTATGAGAAGGCGCTGCTTCAATACATAGACAGCCTTGTAGTAACCAACGATGCGACCAAGCGCTACTATGCTTTAGGGTTTCGCAAGCAACTTGAGGATGCGAAAATCAGTGTTGTAAGCATGGGGGTTTCGACTGACAGTCTGGTTCCTATTTCTCAATTGTCTGATAAGGATGGTGCTAAGAATGACTTTTCGCTCGTTTATGCTGGCCGGCTCTACACTAAGTTTCGGGAAGCCTTCGAGCTTTACAAGGCGATTGATAAGTTGAATGAGAACCAAGAGGCACGTTTTCACCTCCACATGTACGGGAAATACAATGCTGCTTTCTATCCGGCTAAATACGACCCTGAAAAAATCAGCTTTCACGGGATGGTGAGCAACGAGCAAGTTTTTGAAGCCTATTCAGAGTGTACTGCCATTGTGTTTCTGGATAACGCACACGGCATTCAAACTCCTGGAAAAGTCTTTGAAGTGGCTGCCATCGGCAGGCCTATTCTCTTTGTTTCCGACAACAATGAATCTCATTCCAGAGAAATTGTGAAACCGCTCGCGCATGTGGTTGATTGTTCGAATACAGCCGAGTCCATTGCCGAGGCTATCTTGCAGTTATCTACATTAGGTCCTGTAAATCCTGAAGAAATAGAGGCCGTAAGGCACGATTTCTCATGGAAGAAAAGGGCAATGGAGTTTCGTGATGTACTAGAATCTGTCTAAGGCTTATGAGAGTCATCTTTAAACTTATTCGGACTTCGGGGATTCCCTGGATCATTAGGGAAGTGTTTCAGAGAAATCGAGTCACCATCTTGCTATTTCACGACATTTCACCCAAGGCGGCTGAAAAGAGTTTTGCCTACCTCAAGGAGAGGTATAATGTGATTGGTCTGCAGGAATACTTGAAAGCTCGCAAAGATCCTTCATGTCATAAGCTTCCGCCAAAATCATTGATCGTGACCTTTGATGATGGGCATAAGCAGAACTACGAATTGCTTCCTCTGCTGAAAAGACTAGAATTTCCCATCACCATATTTCTGTGTTCTTCCATTATCGGAACGGGGAGAGGGTTTTGGTTTTTGCAGCCAAACCTGAGCAAACCCGTAGGGCACTATAAGAAATTGACAAATCAGGAGCGTCTTATTGAACTTGAGCGCAGCGGTTTCAAGCAGGAACAAGACATGAAAGAACGCGAGGCTCTGAACAAGAAAGAGATTGAGGAGATGAAGGAGCTGGTGGACTTTCAGTCACATACCATGTTTCACCCATGCCTTCCAAAGTGTAACCCTCAGGAAGCGAAGGTGGAAATAGAAGGTTCTAAGCATCAGCTCGAAAAGGACTTTGGACTAACCATCAACACGTTGTCTTATCCCAATGGTGATTACTCCGATCGTGACTTGAGTCTGACCAGAAGTTCGGGTTATACATTTGGGATTACCGTAGATACGGGCTTCAACACTCTATCAACAGACCCCTTGCTATTGAAGCGAATCAGTGTGAACGACACAGGTGATATCAACCAGCTGGCAGTCAAAGCTTCCGGGATCTGGTCATTCTTCAAAAATCGGGTGTTTGGAAGACAGAGTTACGGATACAGTAAAACCTCCACCGAATGATCCGCATAGGTCTCCTTTCATCCACCACGATTTCTCCTTTTGCGAAGGCCTTCCTGGATCCGATTCTGAAGGATCCGAACCTATCCGTTGACTTCGTTTTGGTAGATGCCCGTCCCAAATTGTCATTTAAACAAAAGCTGAAGAAGAACTGGCGAAGAGGCCGTGGAGGTTATATGCTCATCATGGCTTTGAAGAAGTTTCAGAAGTCAGAGGCTCCCGGTATTCCGGTTCAGGAGTTTTGTTCAGCACATGGAATTAAATCTGTAGTGTCGGCTGAACCTTATTCGAATGAGGTTCTGCAAGAGTTGCGCGAGGCTCGCTTGGACATTCTAATTCTGGTGGGCGGTTTTGGGATTGTGAAGAAATCCATCCTTGAAGTTCCGCGTCTTGGGGTGCTTTCCTACCATCATGGAAACATGCGTAGGTATCGGGGAATGCCTCCCGTATTCTGGGAGATGTACAACGGTGAGGATGAGGTGGGAGCCACTGTTCAGTTACTTTCCACAGGTCTTGATAAGGGCCTGCCTGTTGAGGAGATCAGTGTTGGTATTGACCGAAAGGATCGCCTCGCGGACGTGAAGTCTCGCCTCTTTTCGCAGAGTGAACCGATGATGTATAAAGCTGTACAGAAGGTCTCATCGAATGATTTCATACCAGAGGAGATTACGGAGTTCGGAGCTTTGTATACACTCCCTAACCTTCGTCAATGGATCATTTTTCACCTGCGAAGTCTTTTGCGGTGATGGACTTTTAGAAGCACGCAAAAGACTGAGCGCGTAAGTTTTACTTGCTCAGATCATTGAACAAGCGGAAAGTCGTTGTTTATCGAATCTTGTAGAGGCGCCCTGGCTGTTCAGTATCTTTGCCGGCTGTTTCAAAGAATGAAATACTGAGGTGGCGCACATGAAAACCGGACTTGATCATTGGTTGCTCAAATACCTGCTGCCATTAAATCTGTTTTTTGATGTCTTCTCCTTCTTTTTTACGGAAGGAGGATTGCTGGCAATTGTGCGAGGTTTCTTGAGTCTTGCACTGGTCGCTTATTTCATCATTAGCGGATGGCGAATGGCTAGTTTCTTTTGGCCGGTGCTCCTCTTTGTTGGCTATCTGCTCCTCAATCTGGTGTTCTGTAGCGACTTGCTTTACTCTGCCCAGGTGAGCTCCAAGATTATCATTACCGTTTCGAATTTCATCATCGGGTTTGTGCTTGTAGGTTCCATTGAGCGATTGAAGAAGCTGTCCATGTCGATCATCATTGTCTACATCATGTTGATTGCCAATTTCATCATCAGCAATGTATTTAAGCTCGGAGCCAGTTCCTACACAGATGCGGTCAGCTTTTACAATGGGAGTTTGAGAGATAATTGGAATCTTCTGGCTTACAGCGTGCTCCTCGCTCCCCTGGTGATCAGCTTTCTTCAGGAAAAGCCCGTAAAACGACAGCTGGTTTTTGTTCTGGCGTTTCTCAATGGCCTTTTTACATTGTTGTCATTGAAGAGAATTGCCATCGCAGGCCTTGTTTTTGGAATGGGATTGAATGGGCTCGTGAGTCGGGCTTATTCAAAGTTTGTGAGCTATTTGATTCCCGTTGTTCTGTTGGCGGCAATGGCGTTTCCGCTTTATGAAGAGGTGCTGCTCAAGCGATTTGAAAGTAGAGAAGATCGTTTCACTGAAGGAGCTATAGAAGAGGAAGGCCGCTATCAGGAGTCCATCTATGTATGGGAAGAAGTTCTTGCATTCGAAGACCCGATAAAGAGCATTTTTGGTTTAGAAGCCTTCAATTCGGTTGGTAATTATGCTGGTGGAAGGTTTGGTCCCCGGCAGTTGCACGTGGATTACAACCTGATTGTGAATACCATCGGACTCGTTGGGTTTTCTCTCTACCTCTTCATGTTTGTGCACTTCTGGACATTGTACAGAAAGTACAAGACAAGATTTCAGATTCCCGAGGGACTTTATCGACAGATGAAGAGCACATTCACTGTTTTGTTCTTTACCCAGTTCATTACATCCTCGGCAGGTCAGATGTACAGTCTCACCTTTCGATCCATCATCTTCCTTTTTTTAGGTGCTATTTGCAGCGTTTTTGTGAGCCACTACTTCAAACATTCCAGTTTTCAGCATCAAAAGAAGCTAGAGGCTCGGAAGGTTAAACAACCCGTCCTTCATTGAAAGTAGTTTTTGTAGTCAGCGGAAATAAGGGAAAGGATGCTCCCTTTGTAACTGAGCAGATCGAGAGCACACCCGACATCGAACCAGTGATGTACAGAATCAAGGGTAGTGGCATGTCCGGCTATCTCAAGAATATGGTTTCGCTTCACGCCTTTGTACGCAAAGAGAAACCAGCAATCATTCATGCGCACTTTGGATTATCGGGTCTTTTAATCGGTTTGCTGCCAATAGCAACTCCCAAGGTGGTCACCTTCCACGGTTCAGACGTCAACAATGCTAAGAACCGCAAATTCTCCAGACTTGCTTATCGACTGTGTTCTCACAGTGTTTTTGTTCATGAGCAGCTTCGGAAAAAGCTCGATGTACATGAGCATTGCAGCGTTATTCCATGTGGTGTGGACACCGAGCTGTTCAAGCCCATGGATTCAGCAGCATTGAGAGAGAAATACAACTTCGAGAAGGGCAAAAGCTATGTGCTGTTCAGTTCCGCGTTCAACAACAAGGTGAAGAATGCAACGCTCGCTTTCGAGGTCATTGATCTCATCAAAAAGAAGACTCAGGTAGAACTCATTGAGTTAGCCGGAAGAAGCAGAGAGGAAGTAGCCGAACTGATGAATGCATGTGACGCATGTTTGATGACCTCTTTTTCAGAAGGCTCTCCGCAGTTCATCAAGGAGGCTTTGGCGTGCAACAGCCCCATTGTGAGTACCAACGTGGGGGATGTGGAAGAAAGACTCAACGGGGTTGAAGGTTGTTTTGTAACCTCTTTTGAACCCCGGGAAGTAGCCGAGAGCCTTCAGCATGCACTCAAGGTTGGCAAAACCCAGGGACGGCAGCGCGCATATGAGGTCGGTAAAACAGTAATTGGGCAAAAAATCAGGAAAATCTATTTAACCTTGCGTCCTGAAAACGGCAAGGTTGAGTAGAGATTTTACACTCGCTGCTTATGCTCGATTACTTGAATCGATCAAAGCAAATGGATATAAGGTTTGCAGGGTTCGCGAGGCTATCACCGAGTCCAGCAACAAGCTCTTCATTCTTAGACACGATGTCGATCGTAAACCCCAAAATGCACTTGCCACTGCCCAGTTGCAGGCCGATTTGGGATTGATGGGGACTTATTATTTCAGAATCGTTCCCGAGAGTTTTCAGCCCCAATTCATAGAGGGTATCGCCCGTCTGGGGCATGAAATTGGCTACCACTACGAAGACCTCTCACTTTGCAAGGGAGATACAAAAGCGGCTATCGAACATTTTGAATCCAGCTTGGAGCGCCTCAGAAGCTTTGCTCCTGTAGATACCGTGTGTATGCACGGAAGTCCCATGACCAAATGGGACAATCGTGATATCTGGAAGCACTATAACTATCGCGACTTTGGCATCATAGCCGAGCCCTATTTCGATTTTGATTTTTCAACCATCTACTACCTGACAGATACAGGCAGAAGATGGGATGGCGCCAAAGTGAGCGTGCGGGACAGTGTTTCACAAGCTTTCAATTTCTCAGTCCACAGCACACAAGAGTTGATAGAAGCCATCAATGCTGGAAAGGCACCCGATAAAATCCTTCAAAACATCCATCCCGAGCGATGGACCGATCGCCCGATAGAGTGGGCTTGGGAGGCAACGAAGTCTGCCATCAAGAATCCAACCAAGCAAGCGCTCAAATACCTTAGAAAATGAGCCGTTTCAGCATAGTCAAGTCTGTTGATCAGGTTGATAAACATGCTTGGGATGATTTTGCGAATAGTGAACCGTCCGCCATGGTGTTTCACTCCCGGCCCTTCATCGAGTTCATGTCGACTGCTGGGAACCACAAGGTCCAATCCACCTTTGTGTTGGAAGGCCAGAAAGTGGTAGGCGCCTACTTCAGGATCGGCTATGGTTCTGGAAATCCGCTGCTCAAGATGGTTACTGGCAGGGCCGTTTCTTACGGAGGTCCGCTGGTTGCAGGCCAGAACGCTGAGGTGCTTACTCTACTCTTAGAAAACGCGAAAGATCCAGGTGCAATTTACACTGAGGTTCGACTCTTCACAGATCTTTCATGGGGCAGGGCTCAGTTTGAAGCTAGTGGATTTGAATACAAAGCACATCTCAATGTTCTTGTAGACGTAAAGGAAGAAACCAAGATGTGGGAGGCCCTTAAATCCTCCAAGCGGAATAAGATTCGTAAGTCGATCAAGGGTGGTGTAGAAGTAGTAGTCAAACAAGACCTGAGTGATCAGGAACTTGGGCGCTGCCATGAGATTCTAAGCGGCCTGTATACGCGCATCCAGTTGCCACTTCCCGAAGTCGGGTTCTTCCAGAATTTGATGCGCAGCGAATTGGGTGCTTCAACCTATTTCACACTGGCCTTGCATGAAGGACAGATCATCGCGTTCAGGCTTCACATGCTGTTCAACGATCGCGTGTTTGATTGGTACGCTGCTGATGATCCTGTGCACAGAAAACTCAGTGTCAACGACCGGACGGTCTGGGAGACACTCGTCTGGAGCGGAAAACACAGTGCCAAGTTGTTTGACTTTGGCGGTGCAGGCAAGCCCGGAGATGAATACGGTGTGCGGGACTTCAAGATTCAGTTTGGTGGAGAAGTTGTTGAGTTTGGTCGTTTCCAACGCGTCAATAGACCTCTGAGCATGAAACTCGCCACCAAGGGATTGGAGGTGGTGAAGAAAATGGGAATCATAAAGAAGTTCTCGTGATCAAGAACTTGGGAAAGCTTTTGCGCGGGATATTCACCCGTCTTTCAATATTGAAGAACCTTGAATCCTGGGTTCCCCAAAATAGCGCTGCTGAGCTTCCTACCCTTTACATCATTGGAGCACCGAGGTCAGGCACAACCTTACTTTATCAGGTGCTTATCCATACGCTGAAAGCGGCATACGTCTCAAATATTGCTTCCGTTTTTCCTTACTGTCCTGGCTTTGTAAGCCACCTCGCGTTGAAGTTCAAGAAGCCATATAGAGCTACTGAACTTTCTAGTAACTACGGAAACATCGCAGGGTTAATGGCGCCATCTGAAGCCGCCAGGGTCATGGACCTTTGGTTCGATCGGCCTTCTTCCCCCGAAGCCCTTCGTTCTTCCAAGGCCTTGAAGACCGTGTTCAAAGCTCCACTAGTGATCAAGAATGTCTGGAACATTGATCGATTGAGTGCCATCAGCAATGTTCCCGGGCGAAAGGTCTTTTTGATCATTCATCGCGATATCTTTTCCAACGCCAAGTCTATTGTGAAAGCCGAGGAAAAGGGGATACATATTCTGAGTCGCGGAGGAAACCAGAAGGGGGGCGATCCGCGTTCCTTGAAAGAAGCTGTTCAGTTCATTGTCGACTACAATGCAAAGGCAGAAGTCCTGAGCGATGCATCTGATCAAACGATTATCAGGCTTTCCTATGAGCAGTTCTGCAAAGACCCATTCGCGGCTTTTGAAAAGATCGTTGAGGCTTTGGGTGTAGAATTACCTGATCCGCTCGATGGAGAGGGCGTGCTGGGCTCTATCAAAGCCTCCGTAATCAAAGAGTCTGAGCGTGAGCGCATGAAACAGCAGATCAGTTCCGAACTTTGTAAAAAAGCCGAGAAGTATGAGAGTACTCATTGAAGCCCGACATCCGGCACACGTTCACCATTTCAAGTTCCTCGTTCAGTATTTGAAAGAGCAAGGGCATGAGGTGAAGCTTCTTGCGCTGGAAAAGGATATTACGGTTCGCTTGCTCAAAGAGCTCGGTCTTGAGTTCCTCGTTTATGGAAAGAACAAGCCGGGTATCTGGAATAAGGCGCTAGAAATTTTGCGGCAGGATTTGCACCTCTGGAAGCTCATGAAAGAGTTTAAGCCAGATTTGGTAGTTGGAAGACCTTCCCATCCGCTCACTTTTGTTTCCTGGCTGCAGGGCATTCCCAGCATCATATTCGCTGAAGATGATGCAAAGACGGTCATGCTCAATGCCATTGTTGCCCACCCTTTTGCAGACATTCTGGTCACACCCAAAACGGTTGATCTCTGGATATTTGAGGGTAAGAAGGTGGCCTACTCTGGAACACAGAAACTGGCTTATTTACATCCCAACAGGTTTCAGTTCAATCCGGCAATACTCGAAAAGTACAAGCTATCCAAGCCTTATTGCATTCTTAGGCTTTCTGCATTGTCAGCTGCCCATGATATTGGAAAAGCAGGAGTAAGCGATGAACTCTTAGATCGCATCATTGAGCTGCTGAAACCCAATTATGAGATTCATATATCCTCTGAAAAGCGAATACCCAAGCAACACGAGCACCTTCGGTTGAAAACAGACCTGGCCGACATTCATCATGTGATGAGTAAGGCAGATTTGTTCATTTGTGATAGCCAAAGCATGGCAGTGGAGGCTTCGCTTCTGGGAGTCCCCAATATTCGATACAGTTCTTTCGTTGGCAAATCCAGAATACTCGCAGAGCTGGAAGATGCTGGACTGAGTATTGGTATAGTAGCCGGTGAGGAGAAAGAGCTGATGACAGCGGTAGAACAATTTGCTGAACCTCGATCCGAGGAGATGCACCAGCAGCTTCAAACCCGAAGAGCAGAATTCATCGCCTCCAGAATTGATGTGACACGCCACATGATCTGGTTGGCAGAGAACTACCCCAACCTGAGGAAGGAGTTAAACCCCAAACAGGCGGCTCGTGAAATGACAGAGGATAAGTTCCTGGCCTCGCTTTCTGAGCGTTGAATCGTCTGATCATGACACCATGATGTTGCCGTTAAACAGACAGGAGCTTCAAAACACTTACTTTGAACTTGGATCTCAAGCTTTGCAAATCAGGCATTTCATAGCAATTTTCTTTCTGGTTTTTGGTGGGCAACTGCTCACAGCTCAGAGTGTTCAGCTCGACATCAGAGCCAATGAAGGTGTTCTTGATTTCATCGATGAACTGAACAACCTTCAACTGACAGATGCATCTTACTTGATTCAACCGGTCTCCAGGTTGGAAGTCGCGTCTGTGTTGTTTAGCATCGATTCTACAACACTCAATAAACGCCAGCGACAGCAGCTGAGGTTTTACCGTCAAGCCTTTTCAAAGGACTTGCCCGCTGAAAGCAGGCCTCAGCTTCCAAATTGGATTACAAGTCCGTTTCAGATGCTGGATCGGTATAAGCAACCTGATATTTTCTACTACAGCCAGGGCTCCACAACAGTCAGCCTCAATCCGATCATCGGAATGACCATCCTCAACAATGAAAATGGATCGAACTGGCAGCGGAGAATCGGGGGCGATTTCCAGGCTTACATTGGAAAGATTGGTTTGTATGGTAGTGTGAGGGATGTATCCGAACTGAAGCGACTCACTACAGATTCTTTGCTAACTCCTCGTGAAGGTGCGCTTTACAAGCTCAATGGTCAGGGAGGAGAGTACAGCGAATCCAGAGGAGGCATTACCTATGGCGGTGATTGGGGCTACATCGGCCTTGTTCGCGATCACGTGCGATGGGGCTATGGTTACTACGGGTCCAATATATTGGACATGAACGCGCCTCCTTTTACTCAACTGAAGTTGCACGTGAGTCCTGTTGACTGGTTCAAGTTTGATTACTTCCATGGTTCGCTGCAGTCCAATGTTGTTGATTCATCTACCATCTCCAACGTCAATGGCGTGACCACGTTTGATTTCTATAACAAGTACATGGCTGCCAACATGTTGAGCTTTAGGCCTTGGAAACGACTTTGGGTGTCTTTCGGGAATAGTATCATTTACTCCGCCCGGACTCCTGAGCCAACCTACTTCGTTCCGGTCATGTTCTACAAATCAGCGGATCACTACCTGAATCGAAGGTCCAATCGGGCAGGTGGGAATGCCCAAATGTTCGCGGCAGCCTCGATCAGGCCTCTGAAAAAACTGCATCTGTACAGCACACTATTTGTGGACGAAGTCTCCTTCGGCCGAATGTTTGACGAAGACAGACATTCAAATTGGTTCAGCATTAAGTCTGGATTCAGGTGGACCAACCTTTTGCCAAATACTACCATCACTTTCGAGCATATCCGCTCAAATGCGATGATCTACAAGCATTTCATTGAGACCACAGATTATTCAAATGCAGAATACAGTCTTGGACACTATCTCAGAGACAACGCAAGGGAATTCATCCTGGGGATCGACTTTAAGCCACTCTACTGGCTACAGATTGATGGGAGATTTCAGTACGCGGAAAAGGGAGCTGACATCGTAGACAATAGACCCGCCCGCGATCCGGTGACCAATATTGTTCTCGTCCAGGGAATCGACTACTTAGCCAATACGAGCTGGATTCAAACGACCTACTCATTAAGGATTACGGCATTGGTGACCGATAAACTCAGGCTTTCTGCAGCTTTTGATCGAAGACAGAATCCTTTTCGAAACAATTCTTATCAAGCTGCGTATTACCTCGGTGAAATAACAAACACGTTCAGTGTTGGGGTTCATTACGGCTTTTGAGACCCTTGATTCAAGCAAAAAGTGCTCATCTGCTTCTGCTTTTGAAGTCAAGGATCTAGGCTAGTGATGTAGGAAGATAATGTTGGTGTCAAAAGGTTGATATATCTTCGCGCACCAATAGCTCACCCTGCAATGAACCTGTCCTTACATCAACGTGCACTTGGTAAGGCGAATGATCGCTTTCAGGTAAACGAATTTCCAGACGCGTCTTCCCTTGAGTTGCGCGACTTTCTGGCTCCCTACCTCGATGTTTTGGATCCACAGAAAGCGCTTGTATTATCTACAAGTGATCCTCTTAACATTCTCAACGCTTTGCGCAGATCTCCGGAGAGAGTGGAATGCATCGCAAACCTTAAGCGGATCAATGATGTGCGGTTCATCAACAAGCTTTTTCAAACGACCAATCATCAGTTGCCTGTTGGAGGCCTGTTTGTAGGCTGCACTGAAACTCCCAGCCTTCGAAAGGAGCGCATCATGGCAAAGTTTCCACGAGGACTGAATCACATTTATTTCTGTGGGGACTTCATCTTCAAGCGGATTTTCCCAAAGCTTCCTGTATTTAAGGACATCTACTTCTTCCTGACTTCAGGAAGAAACAGAGTCATCTCCCAGGCTGAGTCTTTTGGAAGACTCTACTACTGTGGGTTCGAAATAGTCGAGTTTAAGAATGTTGGAGGCAAGCTATACTTCGTAGCCAGAAAGCGGAAGACGGTAATGAACTTGCCAAACCGTACTTACGGCCCCATCTTCAAGATGAAGCGTGTCGGCAAAGGCGGTAAAATGATCGAAGTGTATAAAGTTCGATCAATGTGTGCTTACAGCGAGTATGTGCAGGAATATGTCTACAAACTCAACAACCTTGAAGTAGGCGGTAAGATCAAGGACGACTTCAGGATCACCACTATTGGAAAGTATTTACGCAGAACGTTTTTGGATGAGCTACCTATGCTTATCAATGTATTGAGAGGTGACCTCAAGCTTGTGGGCGTTCGCCCCATCAGCCAACACTACTTAAGCTTATATGATGATGAGCTTCGGGAATTGCGTCTGAAAGTAAAGCCAGGACTGGTTCCTCCGTTTTACGCAGACATGCCTAAAAGCCTGGAAGACATCATGGTTAGCGAGAAAAAATACATTAAAGCTTACCTGGATAAACCACTCAAAACAGACATCGTCTATTTCTTCAAGGCCTTTATGAATATCGCAATTCGAAAAGCTAGAAGTAAGTAAGTATAGCACTAGGTCGCTTAGTGTTTTTAAGTAATTACCTTTGCACAAATTTCAATGAAGCAGATGAATCCTTTTAACCTAAAATTGCCGGTAATCCTCATGATTGCTATTGGCCTCTGGACAGCAGACGCGTTTGCCCAGGGAAACAATGGCTGGACTATTGGTGCATCCATAGGGGCACTTAACATCTACGGAGATGTTACTGACTATGAGTCATTTGATCCTGACGGAATGAATCTTGGTGGTGCGCTGAGCGCTGACCGCAAGATTGGTAGACTTTTCGTTCCACAATTGCAGCTCACCTTAGGTCGCCTTTCTGGTAGTAAAACGACACTCGGAAGCGAATTTGAAACCTTCTATGCTGACCTGTCAGTTCGAGCAGGAATCGATCTTATCGGTGCAATAAAGGAGAATGCGAAGTTGGAATTGGTTCCTTTTGGAGGTGTAGCTGCAGCTTATTATGATCCTTTGGTCACAAGAACAGCTACAGGTGAGGAAGTCACTGCGAATCACATCAACCAAGGAGAAACCTTTGGATTTGGATTGGCTTTCGGAGGTAGATTAGGCTACAGCTTCAACGAACGCTGGAAAGTATTTGGTACGCTCGAAATGCGCTACATGTTTACTGACCAGGTAGACGGATATGAAGGTTTGAACCTTCCTGCAAACGAATCTTCATCTAATGATTGGCTCTCTTATATTGGCATCGGAGCAGGGTACACGCTCGGTGGCAGCGATGAGACCATCTTCGAGGAGCCAGAACCACTTTTGGTAGAAGAGACTCCTTCTGCTGATCAGGAAGTGAATGGTCAGTTTACTTACAACGGTCTGCCAAAGTCAGGTGTTCAGCTTGAGCTCTATGACGAGAATGACAAGAAACTCGCTTCTACTACTACTGACCTGAGCGGTAACTTCAAGTTCAAGAATCTGAAGCCAGATCGTAATTACATTGTGAAGTTGAGTGAAGATGATAAGGGACTTTACAATGGTGGTAAGCTCTACATCTTGAATGATGATAAGGAGAGAATCGCATTGGCCAACAAGCCAGAGTTCAACAACTACACGTTCACGCAAATGAAGCGTGATGAAGTAAACGCACAGCCTTTGCTGGTGGAAGACAAGCCAGCTACCG
The DNA here is from genome assembly GCA_002428995.1 of Flavobacteriales bacterium UBA6057. GTDB lineage: Bacteria > Bacteroidota > Bacteroidia > Flavobacteriales_G > Salibacteraceae > UBA6057. The sequence goes on from DIYJ01000011.1 coordinate 200,171, forward strand.
ATATGGAAGGTGTATTTGTTTACGAAGATCTTCCTGCTGCCGGAGTTAAGGTTTATCTGATGGATGAAGACGGTAACAGAATGGATTCCACAGTGACTCGATCTGACGGATCGTTCAAGTTCAATCAACTGAATCCTGACCAAGAGTACTTTGTGAAGCTCGATGAAGAAGATGCGGCAAAGTATGCAGGTGCTGACATGTACTTCCTGAACGACAATGACGAGCCTGTTCTGAAGGCCGGAGAGGAAGGAAACGGAACGTATGCATTCAAGGCAATTGAAGAGGATGAACTTGCATCGCTGGATCCGCTCACAGATGACGGTGGAGACCTGCTTTACAGGAGAAAAACAGTTCAAACTCCACCTGAGATTGATCTTGGTGTAGATGGAGATGACAACAAGATTGATGGCGAGAAGGCAGATGATAAGGCTGTAGTGCCATCTGTAGCAGTTTCCTTCGAGAAAGAAACCATCTACTTCCGCCACAACAGCTTCTGGATCTCTGACAATCAAAAAGGAACAAAAGGTTCTGTGATTGCTCAGAAGATGAAGGACAATCCTAACATGAGAATCCGAGTCGAAGGATGGGCTTCGCCTCCCGGAGATGCTGATTACAACATGCGTCTCAGCCAGAAGAGAGCTGATACGCTGAAAGATTTGCTCGTGAACAAGTACAGCATCAACTCTTCTAGAATTGACGCAGTAGGTAAGGGTGAGGTATCTGAAAAGATGTCCGAAGAAGAAGCCCGAAGAGCCAAGATCGTTGTGATCAAATAGAGAATTAATGGATAATTTAAGCCTCGCCTTTTGGCGGGGCTTTTTTTTGGCCCGTCTTTAGATACCAACCCTTTATTTTGAGCTATGAGAAGTGTCCTCCTCATTTTGTTGTTTGCTGCTCTGGGTACGAGTGTCTGCGCGCAAGGCTACTACTGGCAAGGAGCCAAGAAGAAACAACGGTATCGCAATGTGTCCCTTGATGTAGGGCCGGGATTGAGGATGTACTTTGGTGATGTTCAACAATCAGGGTCGAGGTTCAACAAAATAAATCTGGCATATCAGCTTGGAGCCCGGTATCAAATGAGACCCAAGTGGGCAATTGCCCTCAAGCTTGGGGGCCGAGGTTACAGGGGTGAGAGGCAATATGGTTTGTCAGGTTCGTATGCTCGTCTTACCGGTAAGTTGTGGGAAGGAGCGCTAACATGCCAGTTTAGCTGGATTGCCTGGGAAGATTTCAGCATTCGACAATTCACCGAACGAGATCCGTTAGCCAAATCCAACGCATACATAGGTCTTGGATTGGGAGGCTCGCAGTTTAGTGCATCTTATGTCACGAACTACCTGGCCGCCAGTGATTCGCTGGTCACCGAGTTTGAGGGTGGATCAGCTTCAGGAATTGCCCTCTTTGTTCCAGTCACCATCGGATATCGTTATCGATTTGATCCGAGCTGGAACTTTGGGTTTGAGCTTACCTACTACAGTTATTTCTCCGATAAAATTGATGCTTTTGAACGCCAGCGAAGAGACTCTATGGGAGTGTTCTATGTTAAGCTGGGATATACGCTAGGTCAAAAGTCCTGGATCCAACGAAAATGAGAATTGCGATAATTAGAGAAGGAAAGGTGCCGCCAGATGCGCGTGTGCCGATGAGTCCTGAGCAAGTGAAAGATGCGGCTTCAAACCACGAGAACCTTGAGTTCACAGTAGAGGCCTCGCCCATCCGCTGCTTTGCCGATACCGAATATGAACGTGCAGGAATGGCGCTTAGCGGTAGTCTGTCAGAGCAGGATGCCGATGTTTACATAGGTGTAAAGGAGGTGCCAATGTCACAGTTGATTCCCAATTCTACCTATGTCTTTTTCTCACATACGGCTAAGATGCAGCCCTACAATCGAGATCTTTTGAAGAGTATCGTGGAAAAGAAGATTACCCTTATCGATTGGGAGTATCTGACGAATGGAAAGGGCGCCAGACTCATTGGCTTTGGTAGATACGCTGGAATTGTCGGAGCCTATAACGGTTTGCGCGCCTATGGATTGAGAACCGGAAGGTATGAGCTGAAGCCGGCTCATCTGTGTGAAGATCGGAGAGAAGTGAGTCAGGAACTCAAGAAAGTTGATTTGCCCGGTTTGAACATTCTGTTGACTGGTCGTGGACGTGTGGCCCAGGGTGCGATGGAAATTCTGGATGAAATCGGATTGAAAAAGGTAGATCAAGACGAATACCTGACGCGAGAGGCAAACGGTTCTGCTGTTTACACGCAGATCACTTTCCATGACTACTTCAGGCACAAGGAATCGAAGGAGTTCAGCAGCCAGGAGTTCTTTAATTATCCAGAACGGTTTGAAAGTGACTTCATGCGCTTCGCGAAGTCCACTGACTTCTACATTGCCGGACACTTTTGGAATTCTGAAGCTCCCTTTCTATTCACTCGTGAAGATGCAAGAGAGGAGCAATTTCGCATCAAAGTGGTGGCGGACATCAGCTGCGACATTGATGGGCCTGTGGCATCAACCATCCGCCCGTCCACTATTGCAGATCCATTGTATGGGTACAATCCAGTGACGGAGCAGGAGGCGGCCTTTGATGCTGCCGATGCCATCACCGTGATGGCTGTGGACAATCTACCTTGTGAGCTACCTAAGGATGCCTCCAGGGACTTTGGAACCGCTTTCGTAGACCATGTGTTGCCTAGTTTTCTGAACGGAGATAAGGACGGTGTGCTGGAGCGAGCTACCATCGTTAAAGATGGGGCTATTACCGAGCGATTCTCTCATTTGAGAGACTGGATTAAAGACTAAGCCTTCTTCAGCTCTGAGATGGTAGCAGTCGGGTTTTCAGACTTGAAGACTGTGCTGCCTGCCACCAGAACATTTGCCCCTGCTGCAACCAGTTTGCTGGCATTGTCCAGACTCACACCACCATCAATTTCGATGAGTGCTGTTGAGGAACTGGAGTCGATCATTTGTCTCAGCTTTTCAATCTTGGAGTAGGTGCGCTCAATGAAGCTCTGACCTCCAAAGCCCGGGTTCACGCTCATAAGGCAAACCAGGTCAACGTCCTCTATGATGTCTTCCAGCAATGAGACAGGAGTATGAGGATTCAATGCAACCCCGGCCTTCATTCCTTCCGCTTTGATGCGTTGGACAGATCTGTGCAGATGTGGACAGGCTTCAGCATGAACGGTTAGCACATCAGCTCCAGCCTTTTTGAAGTCACCGATGTACTTATCCGGTTCCACGATCATCAGATGCACATCGAGGATTTTGTCAGTGTGTTTCCGATAGGCGCTGATGATGGGCAGGCCAAACGAGATGTTAGGCACAAATACCCCATCCATTACGTCTAAATGAAACCAGTCAGCTTCACTGGCATTCAACATTTCTGACTCTTCCTTAATGCGCGCAAAGTCACTTGCGAGGAGGGATGGGGCAACGATCGTTTGATTCATTGCCCAAAGTTAGAATTGTGAATTGGCTGAAAAAAAAAGCCAGGCAAATTGCCCGGCTTTTCTTCACGATTCGTGTGGTGGGTTTATCCCAAATATGCTTTCAGCAGTTTACTGCGAGAAGTATGTCTCAGTCTTCGGATGCCCTTTTCCTTGATCTGGCGCACGCGCTCTCGTGTGAGGTCAAACAGCTCTCCAATTTCTTCCAGGGTCATTGGGTGTTTTCCCGTCAGTCCAAAGTAGTAGCGAATAACGTCTGCTTCTCTTTCGCTCAATGTGGCCAGGCTGCGTTCAATTTCTCTTCTCAGTGATTCATTCAACAGTGTAGACTCAGGATTGTGAGCAGTTTCACCTTCCATCATGTCATACATGTTTCGATCGTCATCATCTGCTCCGGGAAGAGGAGCATCCATGGATACGTGCCTTCTGTTGTTCTTGATGTTTTGCTTAACATCAGACTCCTGCATTTCAAGTGTTACTGCCAACTCGTCTGCTGTGGGCTCACGTTCAAGGGTCTGCTCCAGCTTGGCATAAGCACGGTTGATCTTATTGATGTTCCCGATCTTATTCAGCGGAAGCCTTACGATGCGCGCCTGCTCCGCAAGGGCTTGCAGAATGGATTGACGAATCCACCAAACTGCGTAGGAAATAAACTTGAATCCTCTGGTCTCATCAAAGCGCTGAGCAGCCTTGATCAATCCGAGGTTACCCTCATTGATCAGGTCTGGAAGACTCAGTCCCTGGTTTTGATACTGTTTCGAAACGGAGACAACAAACCGGAGGTTTGCCCGAACCATTTTGGCAAGCGCCACCTGATCTCCTTGTTTGATTTTTCGAGCGAGTTCGACCTCTTGCTCTGCGGTGATCAGCTCCTCACGTCCAATTTCAGTGAGGTATTTATCAAGAGATGCAGTCTCTCGATTGGTAATCTGTTGGGTGATCTTTAGTTGGCGCATGGACAGTATTTTTCCTGCGATAAAGAAAGATCAAACACCCCCGATTATTATTTCGGGGGTGTGAGTGTTTTAAAGATGGTCGTGTTGAAAGCGCCTCTTCGGGCGTTCAGCCGAACTTAGGAAGCCGTCTTCTCTGGACGCTCTGGTCGTGGAATCAAGACCTTTCTGGAGAGTCTCAGCTTACCAGATTTTGCATCCACTTCGATCAGCTTCACCTTGATCTCTTCTCCTGTCTTGAGCACGTCTTCAACGTTCTCGATGCGCTTCCAGTCGATTTCAGAAACGTGGAGAAGACCTTCCTTACCTGGAAGGATTTCGATGAAGGCTCCAAACGCTACAATGTTCTTCACTTTACCGAGGTACACTTCACCAACTTCTGGCTTGGCAACAATGCCTTTCACCCAGCTCATGGCAGCGTCCATGCCTTCTTTGTTGTCGCAAGCGATATCAACGCGTCCCTTGTCACCTTCTTCTGTGATGGTGATGGTGGTTTCGGTCTTCGCCTGGATTTCCTGGATTACTTTTCCGCCTGGGCCGATCACTGCACCAATCTGATCTTTGTCGATCCAGATGGTTTCGATGCGAGGAACGTGCGGCTTGTAGTCAGCGCGTGGCTCAGACATCGTCTCTACCATTTTACCCAAGATGTGCATACGGCCTTCCTTCGCTTGAAGCAATGCTTTTTCCATCACTTCGTAAGAAAGTCCATCTACTTTGATGTCCATCTGGCAGGCAGTAATTCCGTCTTCTGTTCCGGTTACTTTGAAGTCCATATCACCGAGGTGATCTTCATCTCCAAGGATGTCAGACAGAATTGCATACTTGTCTTCGTTGTCCATGATGAGACCCATGGCGATTCCACTTACAGGCTTCTTGAGTTTTACACCGGCATCCATCAGTGCGAGTGTTCCAGCACAAACCGTTGCCATGGAAGAAGATCCGTTGGATTCGAGGATGTCACTCACAACACGCACGGTGTAAGGATTGGTTTCATCCGTAGGAATCATTGTCTTGAGTGCTCTCAGAGCGAGGTTTCCGTGACCGATCTCTCTTCGGCTTACGCCTCTGATAGGACGCGCTTCTCCGGTGGAGAAAGGAGGAAAGTTGTAGTGAAGCAAAAACTTCTCACTTCCCTGGTGGAAGGCACCGTCAACCGTTTGCTCATCCAGCTTTGTACCCAGTGTTACGGTAGTCAGCGATTGAGTTTCACCTCTGGTGAAGATCGCTGAACCATGTGTACCTGGAAGGTAGTCTACTTCACACCAGATGGGGCGGATATCAGTAGTACCACGTCCATCCAGTCGCTTACCTGTGGCCAAAACCATATCGCGCATGGCCTTCTTTTCAGTCTTGTGGAAGTACTTTGAAACCAAAGGCTTCTTTTCGTCCTGCTCTTCTTCAGGAAGCGTTTCGAGGAAAGAATCTCTCAATGCTTTGAAGGCATCGCTGCGATCGTGCTTGGCGCTTGCTGAAGCAGCAATCTCGTAACACTTGTCGTAGCAGAATTCGTGTACTGCCTTTTCGAGGTCAGCATCGTTTACTTCGTGCTCATACTCACGCTTCTCTTTCGCCTTTTCAATCTTAGACGCCAGCTCTACCTGAGCTGCGCAGTGGCGCTTAATTTCATCGTGGGCGAACTTGATGGCATCCAGCATGTCTTGCTCGCTTACCTCTTTCATTTCACCCTCTACCATCATGATGTTCTCAGCAGTAGCGCCTACCATGATGTCGAGATCCAACTCCTCCATTTGCGCGAGCGTTGGATTGATGATGAACTCTCCGTTCAATCTACCAACACGCACCTCTGAAATTGGACCTGCAAAAGGAAGGTCAGAAACAGCAATAGCTGCTGAAGCTGCCAAACAAGCCAGTGCATCTGGTTGAGTTTCGCGATCTGAAGAGATCAGGTTAACAACCATCTGTGTATCAGCGTGGTAATCGTCTGGGAAGAGCGGACGAAGCGCTCGGTCAATCAATCGTGCAGTAAGAATCTCTCCATCTGTAGGACGAGCTTCTCGCTTGAAATAACCTCCAGGATATTTTCCGGTGGCGGCAAATTTTTCTCGATACTCAACGGTCAGCGGAAGAAAGTCGATTCCTTCTTTCGCTTCTTTATTTGATACAACGGCTGCGAGCAGCATGGTCTTTCCCTGCTTGATAACAACAGATCCATCTGCTTGCTTGGCGAGTTTGCCAGTTTCTATGATAATGTCATCACCGTTCTCAACAGGGATGATTTGTTGGGTTCCAATTAACATGTTTCCAATAGTGTAGATATGAAAAAAGGCAATCGTTGCATTGCCTTTTCCCATCAGTTTCTAGTTCTTTATTTTCTGAGCTTCAACTCTTTGATGATCGCTCGATAACGCTCAATGTCCTTATTCTTAAGGTAGTCGAGCAAGCTTCTGCGCTTACCAACCATTCTGATCAACGCCTGCTGTGTGTTGAAGTCTTTGCGGTTCTGCTTCAGGTGACCTGTAAGGTGCTCAATGCGCTTGGTAAATAACGCGATTTGTCCTTCAGCGCTTCCCGTATCGGTAGCTGACTTACCGTGCTTCTTAAAAATCTCTTGCTTGTCTTCGTTGCTCAAATACATCTTGTTTCCGCGTCTTTTCTTAAATGGGGCGCAAAGATATAGATTTACTTCTTGTCAATGAGTGGATTAACTCATTTTTTAAGCATCGTGAGCAATTGATGCAGCTTCGATTTCAGTTCACCGCGTTCCACGATGAAATCGAGGAAACCATGTTCCAAAACAAACTCAGCGGTCTGGAAGCCTTCAGGCAGGTCTTTCCCGATGGTTTCTTTCACTACTCGTGGCCCTGCGAAACCGATCAAAGCTCCTGGTTCAGAGATGTTGAAATCACCGAGCATGGCAAAGGAAGCAGTAACACCGCCCGTTGTTGGATCAGTGAGCAGCGAAATGTAAGGCAGTCCCTTTTCTGAAAGCTGAGTGAGCTTAGCAGAGGTTTTGGCCATTTGCATCAGCGAGAAAGCAGCTTCCATCATTCGTGCACCACCTGATTTGCTGATCATGATGAACGGCAAATCATTTTGGATCGCGTGATCAATAGCTCGCGCAATTTTTTCTCCAACTACAGAACCCATGCTACCACCGATGAAACCAAAATCCATGCAGCAAACCACCACCTTCATGCGGTTCATAGATCCTACGGCTGAACGCGCAGCATCCTGCAACCCGGTTTTCTTGATCGTTGATGCGAGTCGATTGGTATACTTCTTAGTGTCCTCAAATCCCAAAGGATCGCCAGAGGAAAGGTGTGGATCCAGTTCCTTGAACTTATTTCGGTCGAATAGAATCTGGAAATACTTGTGAGAGTTTATTCGCTCGTGAAACCCACAGTTTTCGCAAACCCAAAGTGATTGTGCATGTTCTTCAGAGCTCACAACGTGGTTGCAGCTTCTGCACTTGTACCATAATCCTTCTGGAGTTTCCTTCTTTTCCTGTGTTGGGGTGCGAATACCCTCGGTCATTCGTTTAAACCATCCCATTTATAACCCCGTTTAGCGGGCAAAGCTATACCAATATTCCAGAATAGGAAGGCGATCAGAATGGATAACCGATGGCCAGATTCAAAGTGCTTTGGATACCACGATAGGTTGGAAGCGGGTCAAGTCCCTGATCCACACGCACTCTGGAAGCCTCAGCCCTGAATTCATTTGTCTTCTCTTTGGGCTGAAAAAGCCAGGGTTGAAAAGCCCAACGTTCGCCTGCCGGCAAGGCAGGATTCCTCAATTGCATTCCCCAGTCCAGGCGAATGATGAAGAAGTTGAAATTCAACCTCAGACCCATTCCAGGAGCAATGGCCAAATCTTCCGGAAACCTTCGGACAGAGAACTCTGCATTTGGTCGCTGCGGGTCATAACGAAGCAGCCAGATGTTTCCGATATCAGCAAAAACAGCGGCCTCTACAATGTCTGTCAACCCGAGGCGATACTCCAGGTTTAGTTCCAGGTGCATTTCACCAACCTGGTCAATGGCGATCACATTTGTGTCAGCCGCAGACCCTGGCCCCAGGGTTCGAATGTTCCAGGCACGGATGCCGTTGGAGCCACCACCAAAAAAACTACGATCAAAAGGCAGAGCGTTCAAGTTGGTGAGCGGAACACCCACGCCTCCATAGAATCTGTAAACAAACCGGGTGTTTTTATCAAGCACATTCACCTTCACAGCATCAAGGTCAACCTTCACATATTGAGCGAAGCGAATGTTATTGATCAGGTAACTGTTGGTGGAGTCTACAAAGTTTCCTCCCAGCGTTTGCGAAGCCAGGCGAGCCAGATTCCCAGCCCATTCCAGGTTGGCCTTGTAGTAATAGAAGTTTTTGAGCTCGTTGTCCAGATCCTGGGTAGAGTAGGAGTAGGAGAGGCGTGAGGCTGGAATGAGGTGGTCGTTGAAACTGTTGATCAGCAGCGAGTTGTTGGTGTTCTGAAGCTTCAGTTCAAACTCAGGGTCTTTGTCCAGTTGGATAAGGCTGATGTCTACGGGCGCAAAGGTCAATTGATCCTGATCGCGAATTCTTCCAGAGATAAAGTAAGAAGCATTCAGGAGGTCGCGCAGGTAATCGGGACGTACTTGCCGGTCTACCGTCACCGCAATCGATGTCTTAGGCTCTTTGAACCACGCCAAACGTTCAGTAGTCTTCTGAAACAGAAAATCAGGGATGTCGAGCCTCACTTCCATACCGATCTGGTAAGTGTTGAAAGGCGTGAAGGTTTCGATCGTTTCCGAAGATGAATTCTCTGTTTGTGTGACAGTACGCTGTGCTTCCAGTCCACCAAAAAGGCTCACATTCAGCTGTTCCGCTCCTCTCAGGAGGTTCTTGTTCTGGTAGTTCACCGATCCAGAGATTCCGAGGTTTCCTGAGCGGTTTGTTCCGGTCGCTTCTACCGTCACACTCTGCTTTGGCGCCATCGAGAGGTTAATGCGCGTGTCCAGCAAAGGCTCTCCGCTTTCAACGGGTTCGTAGCGTATGTCAATGAACCTGAAGTTGTTGAGAGACTTGAGGCGACCGTAGGTGTATTGCGTTTGCTTGGTGGAATAGAGGTCTCCAGGAGTAATGCGAACCGTGCGTGCCAATCGGAATGGCCTGACCGGTGGTTTGCCCCGAGACAGAATGGTGTAGCCCCGAATGGAAATGGTATCAGGTGCAACCTGCGAAACAGCCTGCGCATCATAGACCGGATTGATGAATACATCATTGATGCGATACTTGACGTGCCGGACCGAAACGATGGAATCTTTGCCGTTGACCTGTTTGCTCTCGCGAAGGTTGCGCAACCTCACGGCCACATCATAGCGCATGCCTTTTACATTGGTATCGATGTCGAAGATCACGTGTATTTTTTCGAAGGTGTAATACCCATGATCCTTCATCCAGGTAGTAAGTCGCGAGCGTTCCTGTTCAAAGGTCTTGGTGTCAAAGCGATCGCCTCGGTTCAGCTTGCTGTTCAGCTCCTTTTCGCTCACCATGGTACGCAAAGCCGTGTCTTCCAGGGCGAAACTCAGCTTCCTTAGTCGATAGGGCTTCCCGCTGTACACATAGTAATGCATCTCAACGGTGTTTTCATCCTTAATGGCTACAGCTTCTACTCTGGATCTGAAATAGCCACTGCTCTTCATGAACCGCTCAATCTGATCGGTGCTTCTTTCAAACAGCGTTTGCTCAAACAGCACCGGTGCTTCTCCCACCGTATTTTGAAGGAAGTTTTTCCGTTTGGTGCCATCCTTCATGCGGTTGGCGGTGTTCCATGCTGCCAGGTGGAAAGGAATAATGCCCGCGACCTTTCTGTTCGGTTTCTGGCGTAACAAGGCAAGCAAATCTTCTTCTGATACCTCCGGCTCCTCGATTTCATCGCTTCCGAAACCCTGCTTCATTTGCTTTTTTGAGTAGACCAAAGCTCGTTTTACACCACCGGCATTGCTGTCTGCGAATTCTTCAGGGCTCTTGATTCCCGAACTGAGGTGAATGACGTTTTTCACCACCAGGTGTTCTCCTTCGTTCACATAGCGTGTCGGATTGCAGCCAGTGACCAGAAGTAGCGCGGCCACCACGAAGACCAGGGCTTTGAGAATATGTAGGACAGGCTTCACGCTATATTTGGTGCCAAAGCTACATTTTAAGCAATCTGTGTACCGTGGTGTCAAATGCTGAGATAAAACTTCTACGTAACCTCTCTAAGAAGCGCTTTCGAGAAAAGCATGGACAGTTTCTCATTGAAGGACCAAAGCTGCTGGAAGAAGCAGCAGCGAGCGAGTGGAACATTGCCAAGGTGTTTGCCTTGGAGTCTGAGGTTGACCGTGTGGAATCCATAGCTCCCGGAGTTCCCGTGAGCGTGATGGAGCCACCTGTCATCAAGGAAATTACGCAGCAGGTAACACCTTCCGGTATCATCGCGCTGCTGTCAATTCCTTCACGAGAATTGGAGCTTTCGCATCTTTTTCAAGAGCCCGTGCTTCTCCTGGATGGATTGCGAGATCCGGGAAATGTTGGTACGATCCTCCGTTCCGCTGATTGGTTTGGAGTGAGAAGGGTGGTGTTGTCCAATGATTGCGTGGACATTTATAACCCAAAGGTGGTGCAGTCATCAATGGGCTCCCTGTTCCGTGTGCAGGCCTATTATGCTGATCTCGAAGAAATACTGAAGGACCAGAGTGCCAATGGAAAAACGCTCAGAGTTGCAGGAGCCGCTCTTCAGGGACAGCTATTGGACACCGGCAAAGGATTAAATGTGGATGCCATTATCATCGGCAGCGAATCGCATGGCATTCGGCCCGAACTTCTGGAAGTGTGCAATGAATTAGTCCGTATTCCCGGTGGTGAGCATGGTACAGAGTCTTTGAATGCTTCCATCGCTGCATCCATTCTGCTGTATCAGTGGCTTAGCCCTCGAAGTTGAAAGCCAGGATAAACATGCGCGGCTTGGCCAGTTCGATGGGATCGGAGTAGGGAGTGTCATCCTGGAAGCTCACATCGTTTAATCCCCATCCGAATCGTAGTTCTGGAGTGAATTTGAAGTATTCCAGAAAGCAATCGAACCCGATGCCTATTTCAGCGATGTAATTGTCGCGCTTGAGTTTTACCACAAACTCCCCTTCTGCATTCAACGAATTATCCACGTCCGTTTGGGAAGCCAGATCGATGCTGTATTTGAATCCCGCAAATACATAGGTGGCGAAGTTGTTGAGGCGAGCCGATCTGTATTTGATGGACAAAGGGATGTCCACATAAGTAGACTCCACCGTCTTCGTTTCAATCGGCTTTAAGCCCCCGTCAGGATCGATGAAGGTGTACTCCAAGTTCCGTGAGGCAAACGATATTCCCGGTGTGAATCGCAGGCCGAAGAATTTTCCCATGTGAAGTTCCGAGACAATGTTGATGTTGAAGCCCGGTTGAGCTCTCACTTCAAGGCTTGCGAGGGAATCTGTGTTCGCCAAGTTTTGCTCTACAACGAGTCCGTGACTGGAGACACCAAGGGAGAATCCGAAGTGCACCCACTTGTTGTCAAACTTCGGGAGATTGTCAGGCACATCTTTCTGGGCCATGCTTTGAAAGCATGAGCACAGAACCATCAACAGCAAGAAGCCGAATGCGCGCATCAGAGGGCAAAAAAACGAAAGCTAGCTGAAATTATTTTTCAGCCAGGTAAATGGTGGCAATGCCAAAGGTGAGTCGATATTGCCGAATGTTTTGGTAACCGACCTCCTTCAGAATGTCCATGAATTCCTGTCCTTCGGGAAACGCGTTTACCGATTCGGGAAGGTAGGTATAGGCTCGACTGTCTTTAGAAACCAGTTTCCCGATGGAAGGGAGTATGAAGCGGAAGTAGAAATTGTAAACCTGTTTCCATGGAAACGAAGCGGGCTTGGAAAACTCAAGCACGGCCACTGCATAGTTGGGCTTCAACACCCTCCTGATTTCCTTCAATCCGTTTTTCAGGTTTTCGAAATTTCGGACTCCAAAGGCCACGGTGATGGCATCGAAGGTGTCATCCGGGAAGGGCATGTTTTCAGCATCGCCCAATTCCAGGCGGATCAGGTTGTCCAGCGTGCGCTTTTTGATCTTCTGCTTTCCAACCTCCAGCATGCCCGCGCTGATGTCTACACCAATGATGCTTTCTGGTTGAAGCTTTCGAAGCTCGATGGCAAAGTCTGCGGTGCCGGTGGCCACATCCAGAATGGCCTTGGGTTGATAAGGTCGCAAGAGTCTCACAGCCTTACTGCGCCACAGCTTATCAATGTTCAGGCTTAAGAGGTGATTGAGCAAATCATAGCGTACACTGATGTTGTCGAACATCTGAGCTACTTGCTCCTTCTTGCTGCCATCTTCTGAGTATGGCTTTACCCGTTCTGCTCCTACTTCGCTCATTAACCCACCATTATATGTTCTTCCGGATATGAATAATTCGTGCTGATGATCTTCCTTGTAAAAGCAAAGATGATCGACAGCGTGCCCAATCGACCGATGAACATCGAAACGATCAGAATGACTTTTCCTGGCGCACTCAACATTCCCGTAATTCCTGTGCTCAACCCACAAGTGGAAAAGGCCGATACCTCTTCAAACACCAGGTCTAAGACTCCTCTTCCTTCCATGGCCAGAATGTGACCTTCTGTAAGACACAGGGCATACACACAGATCAGCATACCTCCACCAAAAGTGATGAGCACGGTGAATGCTTTTAACATGTCGTCCTGTGGAATGGTTCTTCGAAACACCTCGATTCTCTTTTTCCCCCGAATGATCGAATAGGTGTTGATGATGATCAATGCGAAGGTGGAGGTCTTGATACCACCTGCCGTAGAGAAGGTATTCCCGCCCACAAACATCATGAATATCAACATGACGATGGAGGCTGCAGTGAGCGTGTGAATGTCTGCGGTATTCAATCCGGCAGAGCGGGCGGACACGGATTGAAAAACAGCTGTGATGCTCGCTTCCACGAAGTTTTTGTCCCCCATCGACTGATTGAGTTCCGCGAAAAAGAAGAGCACGGCTCCAATCACCACAAGGATCATGTGCGTATGCACGGCCAGCAGGGTACTCATTTGCGGGCGCTTCCAGGGATGGCGTAATCGATCCCGGAGCTTGCCCGGGGAAAAGAGATCAAACAACACTGTGAAGCCAAAAGCTCCCAGCAAAATCAGCACTGCCACTACCAAATGCATCAAATATGCTTCGCGCAAAAAGGCGTTGTACATCCCATCGGTGAGCGTTGAAAAACCTGCATTGTTAAATGCTGAAATGGAATGGAACACACTGAAAAAGATCTTGTCACCTTCCGTCTTCACGGGCATATCAGGCGTTATGAGCAAATAGATGAGCAAGGCGCCCACCACTTCAATCAGGATGCTGAGTGTAAAGACTCTCACCAGCATTCCCTTGGCATTGTAGAAGGCGTCTTTGGTGACGAAGTCTTCGATGATCTCATCCTGCTTTACCCCGAAACCTACGCGCCCCAGGAAGGCAGCCAGGTAAGCGAAGGAGACGATGTTCAAGCCTCCCAGTTTCATCAGGAACAGGATCACGACCAAGCCTTTGTAGGTGAAAAAAGTTCCCGTGTCTTCCACAATGAGGCCTGTTACACAGGTGGCACTGACCGAGGTGAAAAGTGCATCCAGAAAGGGCATTCCGTTGACGGTGTGCGACATTTCCGGCATCATCAAAAGCAAGGTTCCTGCAACAATGATGATGAGGAAGCTGAGGATGAAAATCGTTGAAGGGTGCAGCTTGATGTTGCTGATCAGGTTCGTATTATCACCCAGCTCAGCAATCACTACAATGAACAAGTAGAATTGCAGGAACACTACCGAAAGAGCACTCACGCTCTCCAGGCCCAGCTGATTGAAGATGGATTCAAGGATGAGTGTGTCAAATGCGTTGTAGGAAATACCTTCAATGACAAGCGTGGCAACGACTGCGCCTTCCAGCCAGTTGCGCCTGACATACTCTCGTGGAGAGAAATCGTAGAATACCTTGACAAGGTAGTGCAGCACATAAAACCCAAAGCTGGCTTCCACCATCCATTGCAAAGTCTGGCTTGTGTCGTCTGAGAGCTTAAAGCCGTGATAGTAGAATAAACATCCGATGGCAATCAACGACACCACAATCGAAACCACCTTGAGTGCTCTCAGGGTTTGTTTCTTGGTGTTGTAGATCAGGAGGTTGATGCGCTCCCTGGTGTCTCTAAGGCTCACGGTTTGGAGAGTACGTTTTCAATTTCTTGACGAAGCTCCGGCCATTGCACAGAAACAACACCGGGATATTGGCATACCCAGCCTCCAGCGAGGTTGGATACAAAAGCGACTTCCGGCAGCGATAAACCCGCCAGAAGAGCACAGGTCGCAACACTGATCACCGTGTCGCCCGCTCCGGAAACATCTGCAATCTGGCGCTTGTGCGCTGGTTGACGATCGCTGTTGCTACCGTCAGAGATGTAAACACCTTGACTGGCCAGCGTGAACAGCCCGGCTTTCATGCTCATCTTATCCAGCAATTGGCTATAGACTGCGTCCAATCCCTCTTGGCTCGTGTCAATGTGTGGCAGGCCAAGACCGTCCTTCAGCTCTCGAAGGTTAGGCTTGAACAGGTCTGCACCAGCGTAGGAAAAGAAGTTTTTCTTCTTCGGGTCTACGGTCACAATGATGCCATGATCCCTGGCCAGGTTGATGATCCTACTGATCACCTCGTGTGATAAAACGCCCTTGTCGTAGTCCTCGAAGATGATGGCTCGGGGACTTAGCTCACGGATCAGTTTTTCGATCTTCTTAAGAAGTCCATTAGCCAGATCATGATTCAGTTCACCGGTTTCTTCCTGATCGACCCTCAACAATTGCTGATGACCACTCATCATGCGTGTCTTCAGGGTGGTGATACGATCTTCTGAAACCACCATGCCGGATGTTTCCAGCTCTAGAGATTCCATCAGCTTGATCACTTCTTTGCCACCCTCGTCCGCGCCAATCACAGAGCAGAGAATAGGGCGTGCTCCCATCGCTTGAACGTTGAGGGCAACATTGGCAGCGCCTCCCAATCTGTTTTCACGCTCTTCAACAGCCAGCACAGGCACGGGCGCTTCTGGTGAAATCCGATTCACCTTTCCCCGATGGTATGCATCGATCATTACATCCCCAATGATGAGAATGTTGGCTCCCTTTGTACTTTCCAGGGCCTGAATAATGTGAGCGGCTTGCATCGGTCAATCCAATTCTTTCACGGCCTTGGTGATCCGTGTGATCGCCTCTTGCAGATCTTCCTCAGAAGCTGCGTAGGAAATTCTGATATAACCTTCCAGTCCAAAGGCGGACCCAGGGACGGTGGCTACGTGAGCAGTATCAAGCAGATACATGCAAAGGTCGTTGCTGTCGTTGATGATTCCCTTACTGTGCGACTTTCCGAAAAGCTGGGCGACTCGTGGAAAAAGATAGAAAGCTCCTTCCGGCTCATTGCATTCAAAGCCCGGAATTTCTGAAGCTCCCTTTATCATCAACGCTCTTCGTTGGCGGAATGCTTCCTTCATGTAATCTACGGAAGATGGAAGTGCTTCCATTGCTGCCTGAGCTGCCTTTTGGCTGATGCCGGATGCACCGCTGGTGAACTGTCCCTGCATTTTGGAACAGGCCTTGGCAATTTCTTCAGACGCAGCCAGGTAACCGATTCTCCAACCGGTCATCGCAAAGGCTTTGGAGACACCATTCACGGTGATCACTCTATCCTTGATATCATCCACTTCCGCCAGGCTGAAATGTGTTCCCACAAATCGAATGTGTTCATAGATCTCATCGCAGATCACAATCAGTTGTGGGTGTTTTTTAATCACCTCAGCCAATGCTATCAATTCCTCCTTGGTGTAGGCACTTCCGGTGGGGTTGGAAGGCGAGGAGAAAAGCATCATTTTGGTTTTTGGAGTGATGGCTCCTTCCAGTTGCTCGGGTGTGATCTTAAAGTTGCTCTCCAATGAACTGGCCACATCTACCACCACACCTTCCGCAAAGCGAATCATCTCGCGGTAGCTCACCCAGTAGGGCGAAGGCAGAATTACTTCATCTCCAGGATTCACGAGGCAGAGGATGGCATTCATGAGGCTCTGCTTGGCTCCGGTAGAAACCACAATTTGACTGGGCTTGTAGTCCAGGTTGTTGTCTCTCTTGAGCTTCTTCGCAATTGCCTCCCTCAACTCCATGTAACCAGGGACGGGCGGATAATGCGAGTAATTGTCATCGATGGCTTGCTTGGCCGCAGCCTTGATGAAATCTGGCGTGTCAAAATCCGGTTCACCCAAGCTCAGGCTGATCACATCGATGCCCTTGGCTTTGAGGTCGCGACTACGCTGCGACATGGCGATGGTTGCGGATTCCGCGAGTCTCTCAATTCGTTCTGTAAGTATTGCCATGAAGCGAAGAATAGATGGGCAAAGCTAAAAATTTGAATCACCGCTCGGGGACACGGCTTGCAAGCTTCAGAACTCCGTTATTTGCATCCATGGAAATTGTTGGGAAATTAGTGGACGTGCTGCTCTATACTGTACCTGCGGCAGCCGTCATCTTGATGGGATACCTGATGTTGAAGCAATACCTGGATCACATCAAGCGTGCTCAGGATCAGGATTGGAAGCAGCGTCAGCAAAAGCACTACATGCCGGTGATGATGCAGTCTTACGAGCGATTGATCATGCTCCTCGAGCGTATCCATCCTGAGAGCCTGGTGTTTAGAGTACACAAGCCGGGGATGAGTGCACGACTGATTCAGGCAGACATGTTGAAGGTGATTCGCGATGAGTTTGACCATAACCTTACGCAGCAACTCTATTTGAGTAATGAGGCATGGTCAGCAGTGAAAGCTGCCAAGGAAGAAACCATCAAGATTGTGAAAGTGGCTGCGAGCCAGTCTGGTGAAAATGCAGATGGAATGAAAATGGCCGAGTCCATTTTGAAGTTGGTCTCTCAAATGGATAAGCTGCCTACGGAAGTAGCTATTGATATCCTCAAGTCAGAGTTCAGAAAGCGAATGCGTTCCTAGCTTTTAGGAATTCCGAAACGCTCGCGAAGCGGTTCCAGAATTTGCAGCGCACCGGCATATTCGTTGAGGCTGCCGTTTTCCAGCTGAGCCTGAATGTCTGATAGCAACTGATCGTCACCTAACACAGATCTTACGAGGTCATAAAGCCCCATTTCGCTCAGCCGTTCAAAGGCTCGTAGGTTTTGGGTAATCCGGTTTGCCTCGAAAAAACCATTGGACGAGGTGTGCTCCCGGAAGGCTTTCAATCGTTTCCAGCACTCTTTTACACCAAGGCCGTGCAGACCTGAAGCTAAGAGCACTTTCACCCTCCATTCACTTTCTTTTGCGGGAAACAAGTGCAGCGCAATTTCCAATTGCTTTTTGGCCTGTTTCGCCAGCGATTCATTGCTTCCATCAGCTTTATTGATCACAATGAGATCGGCAGCCTCCATGATTCCGCGCTTGATCCCTTGTAGCTCATCTCCAGTGCCTGGCATGGCGAGCATGAGAAAAACATCGGTCAAAAACAGAGCCTCCGTTTCGCTTTGTCCCACACCCACGGTTTCAATGATGATGGTGTCAAATCCGGCAGCTTCACACAGGAGCATGGTCTCCCGTGTTCTAGCAGCAATGCCTCCTAGTGTGCCAGCGGATGGACTGGGGCGAATAAAAGCTTCGGGAGCGCGGCTCAAACTTCCCATTCTGGTTTTATCACCGAGAATAGAGCCCTTGCTCTGCGTGCTGCTGGGATCAATCGCGAGCACGGCCAGTTTGTTGCCACTTTCGATGACTTCTTTGCCAAGGGCTTCAATAAACGTGCTTTTTCCAACTCCGGGAATGCCGGTCAATCCGATGCGAAAAGAGGGAGTACGCTGGTTGTAAATCTTATCGAGTAGTTCCAGCGATTGAGTGCGATGAGCTGGCACCTGACTCTCAATCAGGGTGATGGCTCTGGAAAGTGCCAGTCGGTCGCCCTGAACGATGCGATGGGCAAATTCTGCTGTGGAAAGATGTGGCAAGTGATTAAGATTGGGAGCAAGGTACAAACACCGAAATCAATTCAGGTCGTGGTGGAAGCTCACGAACAGCGGAGTGCAATTTCCCTCTGAAATCTCGCTTACCGTAGCTTCATACTTGTTGCCGATCTCCATGCGGTTTCTCTCAATAAAGTCGTGATCAATGCGAACGTCAGGCTTGAACGTGCTCAGTTCCTGGTCTTCGAAGGCGAGGCTGCTGCCGTCAAAGTCGAGGATCACACTGATCTTTCCGTCACCATCGGGATGAGGCTTAAAGTTTTTGACGCGCACCATCACGTTGTAGGTTTCGTAATAGCAATCGTCTGCATTGCTCTGGCCGCCACCACAGCTCAATAAAAAGGCCCCGAAAAACAGGGCCATGCAATGAGCTATGAAGATTCTTTTAGCGGATGAACTTACTGTTCCAAACATTTTCGCTGAAGTCTTTTGAATACATGATACCAGTGATGATGGCGAGCATCAACAGCAGACAGGAACCCATGCTAAAAATGAAAAAGCGATAGAAGAACTCTGCCTGAACGGACTGGAACTGCGAAGGTACAGCCATCGCCACGATCGATCCAATCACAATTGAGGAAATGGTCAGCGCCTTCATGTGCCTGAATGGATATTTCAACGCATGTTGGATCCAGGAAAGATCGTCACCCCACTGATGTATGTAGTAATACTTGCCGTTGGGCAGTTGCGTGAAGAGGATCGGGTCCTTTGTGCTGTCAAATAGTTTGAAGCGCTCAGCTGGTGCAACTACCTTGAAGTTCTCAAATCGCATTCCTGTTTTGGCCTCAACATGCTTCACATGATGAATCGCCTCCACCGGAATTTCTGATTTGAATAGCTCGCTGTCCAGAAAACGGAGGCGGTACTTTACACAAATGGCCTCAATACTCTCCCGGTCATAAATTCTGCTTTCATCGAGTTTATGTAGACCAAGATTCTCGCTCAGTTTTCCTGGCTTTTGAAAGATGCGCTGCTTGATGTCAGATTCAACATGCTCGTCTTTCGAAAGAATGGTGAGGGCTTCGTTTATCAATCGCTTTTGCGCAACGCTCTGCTGCGCTTTGTTCAACTCATCCAGTAGATTAATGTCCTGCATATTATTGCTGTTTTTTCAATACTAATGGGTGGTTGACCGATTGTCCTTTTTGCGTTTGTAGCGCTTCCATTGAAACCATCCGAAAATGGAGAAGAAAGCGAAGAGCATCAAGAATAGAAAGGCTAAAACTACGTATTCTCCCGGTGCCATCAAAAGTTCAACAGTTAAGATCAGCGGATGGTTTAAATGTAACCAAGGATCATTAAAGCAGCGATCACGATCATGAGTAAACCAACTGCGTATTGAATGGAGGAGATGGTGATTTTCTTAAGTGCTCGCTTTCCAAGGTAGGCGCCTCCAAATGCCGCAATAGTAGCTACTGCGACCACCGTCCAGTTGTTCATTTGGGAAGCATCAAAACTCAGCGCGTAAGTCCCGATACGGATGGTGTCTACAAGGCATGCAATGACAACTCCTGACGCAATGAACTGCTCCTTACTAAGTGGAAATTTAATGAGGAAGGCACTGCGAAGTGCACCCTGATGCCCGCTGAGTCCTCCAAAGAAACCGCTGAGTATTCCTCCCGGGATCAGTGCGTTCTCGCCAAACTGTAGTTTTTTGAAGAAAGGGATCAGTTCGAACAGCGCGAAGAAGAAGATGAGAACACCAAGCACCAGATTGAGCATGTAAGTCTCGTGTTCTCCAAAAAGTGTGAAGTGAACGGTATTATCAGAGTGGGAGAGTATGGTGAGTAACCATGCTCCACCAAAGGCTCCGAGGATGGCTGGAAAACCGAATTTGATCACTACCGGCCAGTGCGCACTGCGCCCGATCAAGGTTAGCTTAAAAAGGTTGTTCAGAAAGTGGACAATGGCTGTAGTAGCTACTGCAATTTCAGGAGGAAAGAAAAAGATGAGAACAGGAGTGAGAAGGGTTCCAAGCCCAAACCCCGAGAAGAAGGTTAGCATGGAGGCCCCGAAGGCTACAGCGGCTATGATGACATATTCAAGCATAAAAAAACCGGAGAAAGAATGTGATCAAGTAAGATCTCTTTCTCCGGTGAAGCACCCCAAAATCCTAACTGATGATAGAAACGCTCTCTCACCAGTAAAAGTTATATGTTAATTCGTCTATTTAGACGACTTGTTTTCTAAGAACGATTAGAAGGGACAATAGTAATACAAAAGCTGGAATAAATGAAAACCTCAACAGAAATAATCAAGGAAAGAAGATCAATTTATCCAAGAATGTTTTCGGATGCACCCGTGCAGCGGGATGAACTGGAAAAGGCACTTGAAACCGCCCGTTGGGCCCCAACCCACAAGTTGACGCAACCATGGAGGTTTCAGGTATTTATGGGTGAAAGCAAAGAACCGCTACTTCATGTTCTGGAGGCGTGGACAAAAGCTCGTCCCACAACTCCTGAAGTGATCCAAAAAAAGATTACTAAGCTCCATGACAATTTCAGGGTTTCGGGAGCGGTCATTGCCATTGTAATGAAACGTGACGATGGAGAGCGTATACCATATTTTGAGGAACTCAGTGCAACGGCCTGCGCAGTCCAAAACTTTTGGCTGTCACTGAAGTCGTTTGGCCTGGCCGGATATTGGAGTACCGGATCTGGAACCAACTCAGAGGAGGTACGTGCCTTTCTGGAAATAGAAGAGAAGGACGAACACCTTGGGTGGTTTTACATTGGGAAAACAGAAGTGGAGCTTCCGGAACCTCAGAATCGGAAGGGAGTAGAAGAGTATGTGATTTGGAGATGAGTATAAAAAATGTGTGTGCCCTCCACCACAAGGGTTTCTACAGGCACACACTATCAACCACCACTATGAAAACTTCTTATTTCAATCTCAGCGTTGCCGAGATGCCATATGAAACATGGCTAGTTTCACTTTGTTCGCAGTATGTGCCCAAGAAAATTTTTCTCCGCGTATTAATCCTTTTTTGATCCGCTCGTTTCGTGTCTTTTCATCCTGCTCCAAAGCAAACATTGCAGCAGTGATTTCTTCCTGGTTTGTAGGATTGACGGTTATTGCAGCGTCTCCTGCTACTTCGGGTAGAGACGTTTGGTTACTCGTGATGACGGGAATGCCTGCCCGGAAAGCTTCTACTACAGGAATGCCAAAACCTTCAAAAAAAGATGGAAAAAGCATCGCGAATGCTCCTCCCATGGCCAGCGTAAGACGCTTGGCACTCAAGTGACCCGCAAAAATGATGTCCGATGAAAAGGGAGATTGGGCCAGAGTCTCCTTCATCTCTGAATATTGCCAGAGAGGGTTTCCTACAAGCACGAGTTTTTTGATTCCTCCTTTTCTGCGGTAGCCATCGTAGGACTCAATGATCCCGTGAATATTCTTGCGCGAAGAAAAATTGCCCACAAAAACCCAGTATGCGGAGCCGTGTGCAAATTGCTCCCTGGCACTCGTTTTTTCCTTGTCACTCAGCGGCCGGTATTGCTCATTAGCCCCGTTGTAGGCCACTGAGATCTTATCGAGATCCACGTCATAGCTTTTGTGAATGTCTTGTCTGGAATATTCCGAGACTGTGATGATGTGTTTGGCCAGTCGTGCAAAGCGTGGAAAAAAGTAGCGGTAATATTTTCGGTAGGCCCATGGCAGGTCTTTGGGTCGGTGCTCAAAGTTGATGTCGTGGATTACTGCCAACTGCGGAACTCCAGCTCGAAGGGACAGAAAACCATCGGGTGAAAAAAAGAAGTCCGGCTTCGTCTTGTTCAAATAGTTGGCCACACTCCACTCGAAATAGGCGATGTAGAGCAGGGGATGACGTGCAGGAGGTGGAAGCACCACACCTTTGACGTTGTCACCATAGATAAAGCGATCATCAAAGGGGCGATCGAAAAGGAAGGTGAATTGCCAATCGCTCAATTCCTGGGTAATACGCTGCAATACCTCATGGGTAAACCATCCGATACCATCAAGGCCGTGGGGAAGAAGCAAGCGGGTGTTAACAACTACATGCAAGCTGCAAAGATGTGGCTTCGTTGGGTTTGCTTCCAGCGCAATCTTCGAGATTGTTGTAGCTGAACTGCATTTCATGGCTCCTCTCTATATAAGGAGTGGAATGGTAAGCACAATACTTTGCCCCGATTGAACGTACTTCGCAGCGCAACGCCTGATTGTGAATCGAAGCTTTTCTGTTAACCTGCTTTTCCTGCTGCTGCTTAACGTTATCGTCAAGCCTGTGTGGCTCTTTGGTATCGAGGTAGGTGTGCAGAATGCAGTAGGGGCGGAAGCCTACGGGGTTTACTACGCGCTGTTCAATTTTACCTTTCTCTTCAACATCATCCTCGATATGGGGATCAACAACTTTCAGCGTGCATCGGCCGCCCGGGATGGGGAGAAGGGGAGAAGTGACCTGTTTCAGTTGGTGGTCCTAAAGTTGCTTTTAGCCATAGCCTACATTGCCGTGTCCTCGATCACGGCTTATTCCGTGGGCTATCCCAAGGATTATTGGTTTTTCATTGGCCTGCTCATGCTCAATCAGGTGCTGTTGGCTTGCCTGCAACTCTTTCGGGCTACCATTGCCGGGCTACACTACTTCTTTCGGGATAGCATCTTATCGATTACAGATAGGGTCGTGCTCATTGCACTTATTGGTTACCTCTTACTCTTCGATCGGGAGGCGGTAAATATTCGCTGGTTTGTAATGGCGCAAACGGCTGCTTATGTGGTTTCGCTTTCATTGGCGATTCTGTTGCTACCCAAGGCGAAGAGCAAGAGCATGCCTTCCTTCCGGCTCTCGAAATTCTTCGGTGTCATCAAGGAGACTTATCCCTACGGTCTGCTGATTCTTTTCATGACCGGGTACTATAAAATTGATGGGGTGATGTTGGAGCGCCTGCTTCCGAACGGAGAGGAAGCGGCCGGTATCTATGCGCAGGCTTATCGTCTGCTGGATGCCGGAAACAATTTTGCCTTTCTCTATGCCGGGCTGCTCCTGCCCATGTTTGCGCGAATGCTCCATTCGGCCAAAGAGGAGGTGAATGGATTAGCCAATCAGGCTTCCATACTCTTGATCGCTCCAGCGGGACTGATTGCCTGTGTTTGCCTCTTTTGGGGAGCGGATCTGATGAATCTGCTTTACCATGAACATGCGGATCAAAGCTTCCAGGCCTTAACATGGCTCATGGGAAGTTTCGTGTTTGTGGCGCTGGGAAACGTATTCGGAACCCTCATCACCGCTTCCGGAAAGCTCAGGGCATTGATTGCATTGGCCGCTCTCACCTTTGTGGTGAACATTGCGTTAAACGCGCTTCTCATTCCGCAGTGGGCCGCAAAAGGAGCAGCGATGGCGAGCTTTTTCTCGCTCACTGTAATGGCGGGAGGGCAACTGATCATTTCCTGGAAAAACTTCCAGGTGGATCGCTGGCGATGGCTTTGGATGTCCCTGTTGCTTTGGGTGATCTCCGTGCTTGTGCTGGGTGGCGTTCATCGCTTCTTGTCATTGACTTGGTGGGTAGAGTTGAGTCTTGGGTTGAGCATGTGCATTGCGCTCTATTTCTGGCTTTTCCGACAAGAAATTTTTGTGGGCATTCGACAGATCGTTGCAGGCAAAACCAACGTTGTTGATGACTGATAAACCCAAACCTTCAATGGGCCGATTGGCTACATTTGCGGCTTTCCAAAACACGAACGACTGATCATGCAAAACCAAGAAGATCAAGCCTACATGAAGAACTTCGATTCTTCCAACCTTCTGTTCTTCCTCTATCAACACCGCAAGACTTTAATAGTCGTTTCTCTGGCAGCTGCACTTGTTTCCGCAGTTGTCTCCCTTATGATTCAGGAGAAATACCTTTCCTCGGTGGTGCTCTTTCCAGCGGCCAGTAACTCGATCTCCAAGTCGCTGATGACAGAAGATGTCACTGGTAAGCAGGACATCAATGCCTTTGGTGAAGAGGAAGAAGCAGAGCAATTGTTGCAAATCCTCAACTCTGACGAGATCAGCGGTCGTATTCGCGCAAAGTATCAGCTGATGAAGCACTACGGAATTGATCCGGATGATCAGTACGCGTTGACGGAGACGTTGAAGGAATACGAAGACAATGTGACGTTCAAGCGAACAGAGTTTAACTCGGTTCGAATTGATGTGATGGATCACAGTGCGGACACCGCGGCCATGATTGCCAACGACATTGCAGCCTTGCTGGATACGGTTCGAACGAGGATGCAGCACGACCGTGCGAAGCAGGGGTTGCGAATCATCGAACAGGAATACCAGGACATGTTGAAGTACATGCGCCAGATTGATGACTCTCTCACCGGCATTCGTGCCAAGGGACTGACGGATTTTGAGGTGGAAGTGGAGCAGTTGACAAAAGCATACTACGAGGCGGTAGCTCAGGGTAAGACTTCAGTGGTGAAGAAACTGGAAGAGAAGCTGGCTATCTTTTCTGAATACGGATCTGCGTATCTGACCTTGACAGAAGCCAGGGAATTCGAGCAGGAACAATTGTCCTTGCTGCGTGCGAAATACGAAGAAACCAAGGCGGATGCGAGCGAATCGCTGACTACCAAGTTTGTTGTGAACCGCGCATGGCCATCTGAAAAGAAGGCCTATCCAATCCGTTGGTTGATCGTGGTGGTTTCCACCTTCTCAGCTTTCCTGCTCACGATTCTGGCCATCATTGCGCTTGAAAATGTGAAGCGTTTCCGCAACGCGGAAGAAAAGTAAGAAGCTTTGACAGAGCGCATTTCAACGAAGCATCTCTACCTCATCGTGGGCGCCTTCCTGGCCATGTTGGGGGTAGCGATCGGCTTAGAGCAATTTTGGTTCCTCGGAGTGCCGATTGCCGTGAGCATCATTGCGCTTGCCCTGTTCAGGCTTGACCTTCTTTTTCTGCTGATTACGGCACTCACTCCACTGTCCATCAGCGTGGACGACATTGGTGGAGGTTTTGGGCTGCACCTGCCTACTGAGCCACTCATGTTCGGGCTCATGCTGGTGTTTTTGATTCGCGTATTCTACGATGGACACTTCGATTCAAGGGTGCTAAAACATCCCATTACGCTGGTGCTGGGCATCAACATGTCCTGGATTCTGATTACATGCTTCACGAGTGAAGAACCATTGGTGAGCGCCAAATTCTTCATTTCCAGGCTCTGGTTTGTGATCGGGTTCTATTTCATCGCCACACAAGTTTTCAGAAAGCCGGAAAACATCACACGCTTTCTATGGCTCTACATTGTTCCGCTCACCGGGGTCGTGGTGTATACGGTGATCATGCATGCCACGCATCAGTTTGAGGAGAAGCCAGCGCACTGGGTGATGCAGCCCTTTTTCAAGGATCACACGATTTATGGAGCCATCCTTGCCATGTTCTATCCTGTGGTGATTGCTTATCTGTGGAGCCGCAAGCTGTCCATCAATACCAAAATCCTGATCGGTTTCGTGATCCTGATTTTGACCCTTGGCATTGTACTTTCCTACACGCGTGCGGCCTGGGTAAGTCTGGCGGTAGCCTTGGTACTGCTTCTGGTCATTCTGGCGCGTGTACGATTCTGGATTCTGGCTGTTCTTGGAGTGGCTGTTCTTGTTGGACTTTTCACCTTTCAGGATGAGATTCTCATGAAGCTGGAGAAAAACCGTCAGGACTCTTCCGGTGATCTGGCGGAGCACGTGAATTCAATCAGCAATGTGGCTACGGATGCCAGTAACCTGGAGCGGATCAATCGATGGTCTGCAGCACTTAGGATGTTCAGTGAACGGCCCGTTTTTGGCTTTGGTCCCGGTTCCTATAAGTTTCACTACGCCTCTTACCAGCATTCAAGTCAGCTCACCATCATCAGTACCAACTTTGGTGACTTGGGAAATGCACACAGCGAATACTTCGGGCCTCTGGCAGAAACCGGGGTTTTGGGCCTGGTTACCTTCCTCCTGATCATCGGTGTGACCATCTACTACTATGTGATTCTGTACCAGCGGGTGAAGTCAAGAGAAGTTCGAATTCCGTTGATCGGAACGCTGTTGGGATTTACTACCTACATCACTCACGGATTTCTAAACAACTTTCTGGATCTGGATAAAGCTAGCGTGCCTTTTTGGGGATTCCTCGCGATCCTGGTGGCGATTGATGTTTATCACAAACAACAGGACGACACGCTAGAAGAACCGGCAGGTCACTAGGGCGATGTCATCGTGAAAGCGATCCCATCCTGCAAAATCGTTCAAGGCTTCGATTACCTGACGTCCTAAGACATCCACAGGTTCCTTTGTGTTCTGCTTCATGATGGAGAATAGCGCTTCTTCTCCGAAGATTCTTCCGTCCGCGTCTTCGAGTTCGGAGATGCCATCCGTGAAGCACATGAGTGTGCTGTTCGGTTTGATGCGAATTTCTCCCTGATTGATGAAGGGCATCTCATCAAACATGCCCAGGCCAACACATCCTTCCTGAAGGTGGAATTCATGATTGTCCTGCAAGAGTAGAGGGGCAGGATGCGCAGCATTCACGTAATCCAGAACCTTGGTCTTCACGTTGTAACGCGCCAAAAACATGGTGATGAATTTTTCACCTGCTGCGCTATTCCACACACGGTCGTTCAGCTCTTCGATGATCACCCGCATATCGCTTTCGAAGTTCACAATCGCGCGCAGGTTTGCCTGGAAATTAGCCATCAAAATGGCCGCAGATATTCCCTTGCCTGAAACATCTGCAAGGCAAATGAACACCTCGTCTCCGTTTTGAATGATGTCGTAGTAGTCGCCTCCCACCTGCTGATGTGGTAAATACTCGGCCGCAATCTGGATCACGTGATCGTCCGGGAGCATTTTAGGAAACAGCATTGACTGCATTTCCCGCGCCATCTCCAGCTCACGATTCATACGTTCACGCTCCAGTCCAGCGCGGATGAGTCGCTGGTTTTCTACCGCTACTGCTGTAATGTTCGCCAGTGTTTGCACAAAAGGCAGGTGCTTGATGATCGGGCTTGCTTTTCGCTCTTGCTCGTCATGGTCACCCATGAGTAGGTAGGCAATCACCTTTGAATCATTGAAAACGGGGATCACTACATCGAAACTCGTGGTGTCGTTGATCCCTTCCATGGTGACGACCGTGATGTCATCAACGTGGTTCAGACGTTGTTCTACATCGGTGTTTTGCTCGTCCTCCGTAGCTCCGTATTCGAGCACTTTTACCCATCGGCCATCGCGTTTCATAAACATGATGGCTTTACCGATTTTCAGGTCATTCTCAAGGATATCAGAAAACAGGACATACAACTTCCTGTCAGGGAGGTTTTGATTGATCGCCTTGGTGATCTCAAGCAGGGTGTTTAGCTTAAACTCGCGCGGCCTTCTTCTCTTTATTCCATCAGTAGCTATGAGCACAATAGGTTCGCTTGCTGCAAACAAACCTACGCCATTTTTTTGACCATTTCCGAGGGTGTTACGGCTTTAAAACCAGAGGTTTCAGTCGCTTTTCCCCCCTTTAGCCAAGCGTTCGAGCGTGAAGAGTTCCCTGTATTTTTCGCGGGCAGGACCAGCCGGTGAACCGAAGTACTTCTGACCAGAAGGAATGTCTGTCATGATGCCACTCTGGGCATAGATCGTAGCGCCAGAACCGATGCGAACGTTGGCCGTGCAGCCTGATTGGCCCCAGAAAGAAACCCGGTCTTCGATCACAACACAACCCGAAATGCCCACTTGAGCGGCAAAAAGGCAGTGAGCTCCTACTTTGGTGTCGTGTCCAATGTGCACTTGGTTGTCCATCTTGGTGCCACGTCCAATCACCGTTGTTCCGGTAACTCCGCGATCAATGGTGCAGCTCACGCCAATTTCAACATCGTCCTCGATTTGAACCGTTCCACAGGTGTGCATCTTATCATGGCCGGTCGGGCGATTTTTATAGTAGAAAGCATCTCCGCCAATGACTGTGTTCGCGTGTATCACCACGCCATTTCCGATCACAGCATGATCATAGATGATCACTCCGGAGTGTATGATGCAATCAGCACCAATGGTTACATGGTTTCCGACTACGGCATTGGGTTGGATCACTGTTCGATCTCCAATGGTCGCTGTTGCTGATACGGATGCTCCCAAAGCCTCGAAAGGACGGTAGTGTCTTGTGATCTTGTTGAACGCAGAGAAGGGATCCTCGCAAACAATGATGCCCTTTCCCTCCGGGACCTCAACCTCCTTATCAATCAATACCACGGATGCCGCGCTATTAAGCGTTGGTTCATAGTATTTGGGATGATCTACGAAGACTACATCTCCAGGCTCAACAACGTGAATTTCGTTGATGCCAGTGACAGGCATGTCGCCATCTCCAGTAAAAGAAGCGTCAAGAAAAGCCGCTAGCTCTCTCAGCGTGAGGGCTGAAGGAAACCTCATTTCACACGCTCTGAGTAGCTGCCATCTCGTGTATCCACCTTGATCACCTCTCCTGTGTCGATGAACAATGGAACTTTGATCTCAGCACCCGTTTCCAGTGTCGCTGGCTTCAGCGTATTGGTGGCAGTGTCTCCTTTTACACCTGGCTCAGTATAAGTCACCTCGAGGATCACAAATGGAGGAAGATCGCAGTAAAGTGCGCGTTCTTCATCTGCGTGGAACACCACTTCTACTTCTTGGCCATCCTTCAGAAATTCATAGCCATTGATCGCTTCCTTTTGCATGAACATCTGCTCGTAGGTTTCTCGGTGCATGAGGTGAAAACCCTGCTCGTCCTTATAGAGGAACTGATAAGGTCGTCTTTCAATCCTCACCTCTTCGATCTTTGTTCCGGCCGGGAACGTGTGATCCAATACCTTACCTGTATTGATGCTTTTCAGCTTGCTGCGCACAAAGGCAGCTCCTTTTCCAGGTTTTACGTGAAGGAATTCTATGATGGTGAAAAGGTCATGATTGAACTTGATCGTCATGCCGTTTCTGAAGTCTGAAGTTGATGCCATGGTCGTTTTCTGTGTATCCGCACAAATGTAGCCGCTGAAAGTTAAGTAGCGCAACAGGTTGTGGTGCAGAAAGCGGTTTGTGATCAGGATGGTTCAATTACCCTTCTATTAAATATGACGGCACATTCGCGTTGAACTGGGCAACATGCTACTTTAGTCCGGTGAGCAAGGCGCGAACTCTATTATTGCTTTTACTTGTCAGCCTTACCGCATTTGCTGGTCATGAAAATGAAACCACCGGTGGCCGCGCGAAAGGTCTGGGCGGAGCCTCGTTAACCCTGGCTGATGGCTGGAGTGGTGTCAACAATCAGGCGGCACTGGGCCTTGTGAAGGACTGGAATTTTGGAGTAGCCTATCAGAACAACTTCCTGTTGCCCGAACTGGGCTTGAGAGCACTTGCAGTTACTGCGCCTGTCGGTGGAGGAACCTTTGCGCTGAACGGTCATTCCTTTGGGTATTCTCAATACACCGAAAACCGTCTGGGACTGGCTTATGGACGATCGCTCAGCAAGAGCTTAAGCATTGGGGTTCAGATGAATTACCTGGATACCCGGATCGGGGATGTGTATGGAAATCGAGGCACCCTTGTGGCCGAGGTCGGCATTCTTTTGCAGCCTGCCGAGGATATTCTTCTCGCTGCTCATGTCTACAATCCTACGCGCAGCTCGCTGGCCGACTTTGATGATGAGCGTATTCCATCCATCCTGAGCATCGGTGGTCAGTACCTGTTCTCGGAGCGTGTATCAGCGATGCTGGAGGTTGAAAAGGACGTGGATCGACCGGTCAACATTCAAACGGGTATCGAGTATTCACCGGTGGAGAACTTTGATCTGAGATTGGGTTTTGCTACTGCCCAGCAATCGTTCAGCTTTGGGCTGGGGTATATATGGAAGAATGCGGTGTTTGCGCTGGCTGCGCATTGGGATCAAAACCTGGGATACGGAACAACGGCTTCTCTCGGTTATCGCCTCGCTAAGAAGAAAAAGGAATGAAGTGGGGGACAAGCCTTTGGACCCTCGTATTCGCGGTAGTGTTTGGAGCTGCCAGCGCTCAGGACGCGCAGGTAGAAGATCGGCAATTGGCGATCGACCAGATCATCGAACTGATCTCTGAAAACCTGGAAACGGAAGACTTGGATTTCAGCACACTGCTGGAAGACCTCAACTATTACTATGAACATCCGCTGAACCTGAGCCGCGCCACGAGCGATGAACTGGAGCGGTTGTATCTCCTGGATCAGTTTCAGATCAATTACCTCCTGCGCCACATTCAGGAAACAGGCCGCCTGATCTCGATCTACGAATTGCAGGGCATTGAAGGGTTCGACCTGGAGACCATTGAGGCGATCCTGCCTTTTGCGAAGGTGAGTGATCAGTTGGATCGAAGGGTGTTGCGATGGGAAGACATTCGGAAGGAGGGAAGCCATGAAGCTTTTGTCCGCTGGCAACGAGTGCTGGAAGAAATGGAAGGATATTCTTTCATCGAGGATTCGGTGTTAGCAGAAAACCCCAACAGGCGCTACCTCGGAAGCCCTGATCGCGTGTTTGGGCGTTATCGCTTTCGTTACCTCAACAACATCAGTGTGGGTTTTACGGTCGAAAAAGATGCAGGGGAAGAGTTTCGTCAGGATAGTATTCCCGGGGCGTTTGACTTTTATTCGGGACACATCTATTTCGGGAATTACGGCATTGTAAAGCACGCCATTGTGGGCGATTATCAGGTGCGCTTTGGACAGGGGTTAAATTTCTGGACAGGCCTCGCTTTTGGCAAATCGGCAGACATCAGCAGTATCAAGCGCACCGCACGGGAAATCACTCCGTATGTTTCAGCAGACGAGAACAATTTCATGCGTGGAGCAGCCACTACGCTGGCCTTTGGTAAGCTTGAGGTGACCGGTTTCTACAGTCGCAAGAAGGTGGATGCCAATGTCATTGCCCGGGACACGAGCGTGGCGGATATTGGTGAACCGGCAGTCACGGAGTTTTCTTCTTTTCAGCTCACAGGGTTCCACCGTACACCGGGCGAATTGCAGGATAAGGATGCAGTAGATGAAATGAACACCGGGGGACACTTGCGCTACATCACAGATCAGTTTCAGGTGGGCTTGACCGGCACTTACACCAAATATTTTGGAGAATTCACACGCACACCTCAGTTGTACAATCAGTTTGAACCGACTGCGAGTTCGTTTTTTGTCGGTGGACTGGATTATCAATTTTTAGTGCGGAACATCCTTGCCTTCGGAGAGGTGTCGCAACACTCTGATGGAGGGACTGCTTTTCTGAATGGAGCGATTGTAAGTGTAGATCCGCGGTTGGACCTGTCTTTCCTTCAACGCTACTACCACGCCTCTTATGCCAACCCGCGCGGCAACGCTGTAGGTGAAGCCAGTCGCAATACGAATGAGCAGGGCATGTTTTTCGGCATGACGGCCAAACTCAGTAATCGCTGGACTTTTCGAGGGTTTTATGACCTCTTCAGCTTCCCCTGGCTACGATTTCGCACCAGCAGTCCATCGAAAGGGAATGAATACCTGGCGCAATTGGAGTTTAAACCCAAGCGCGGTGTGCTGATCTACGGGCGCTATCGCTTTGAAAACAAGGTTGAAAATGTCACGGTAGAAGGCAGCCCAACCCGAAGTTTTGGAACGCTGGAGCGTCAGTGGGTAAGGCTCAATGTACAGTATGCGCTTTCCAAATCGCTGAGTTTCCGCAATCGGGTAGAGTATACCTCCGTGCGTCTTCCGGCTGGCGGCCTCGAATCAGGATGGCTGATCTATCAGGATCTCGTCTACAAACCCTGGCCAGCGAAATACCAGTTCAAGCTCCGCTATGCCATGTTTGATACTGAAAGCTTTAACAGCCGCATTTATGCTTACGAGCACGATGTCCTCTATTCGTTCAGTGTTCCTGCTTATTATCATCGTGGCAGTCGGTTCTACATTATTGCGGGATATGACATTTCCAGATGGAGTGATTTGACCGTTCGTGTAGCGCAGACTTTTCTGACGAACCGGGATGAAAGCGGAAGTGGACTCAACACCATTGATGGCCCCTCGCGAACGGAAGTGAAGGTGCAACTTCGGGTGAAGTTTTGAGTCTTGGATACTCACAGCCTTTCGTTTTCTGAGCGCCTTGATACCCGCATCTGGGATTTAGCTTCGGGAGCTTGCTCCAAGACAGGTCCGTTCAGAGTGAGTATTCTCTACATTATTGTATTCGCGGTTATCCCGCTGATCGTCCCTGTTCAATATTGAGTTCCGTTTTTCTTCTTTGATTCTTGGGAAATCACGGTGGGAGTGTATATTTAAAAACGCTCCAAAATGAACTCCATGAAAAAGCTTCTGGTTTTGATTCTTTTGCTCACTGGGACGTTGATTTCCAATGCGCAAACACCTACCAACTTCTATCATATTCCATCCAATGCGGGTGTCAATAACCTGTTTTTCAATTCCAGCGTGTCGGGGAAGATCGTCTTCATTTACACCCAGGCTGAGTTGGCAGCTGCCGGTATTTCAGGGGCTTCAGGTATTGGATCGATTTGGTTTCGTCACAATCAGGCCATGTCCGGCTCGTTGACCAACTTTGAGGTTACCATGGGGCATTCCACGCTGGGTGTGCCCATCACCAGCTTCGCAGGCAACTTCAATTCAGGCAGTCCACAAGTCGTGTTGTCTTCTGCATCCTACAATTATTCCTCTGTTGCAGGTACCTGGAATGTTCCGGCCAACGGATGGACAGAAATGCAACTCACCACCCCGTTTGCGTACAACGGTGTCGACAACATTGCCATCCAAATCAGCTTTTCTTCTTCTTCCGTTCCTGTTCCGTTTTATGCGGATAATGGAGGTGTGCCTATTACGCAGTACGCCAACTCAAACACTGCAACGACTGCAAGTGCGAACACCGCACGGCCAATGATGGGCTTTTCTCCACCGCCTTCCACTGCACCACCCGTGGTTAGCTTTGAATCTTCTGACAGTGTGATTTGTCAGAATGAGTGCATCAGCTTCGCAGATTTGTCTGCGCAATTTCCAACCAGTTGGACGTGGACTTTCCCGGGCAGTGTCCAGGGAGGTGCTTCCGTGCAGAATCCAGACACCGTTTGCTACATGGTGCCCGGTAACTATGATGTGAAACTCGTGGCTTCCAACTCGTTTGGTTCGGATTCATTAACCATTCCCAACATGATCATTGTCAAGCCTGCGAGTATTGCATCGTTTTCAGCTTCTGGTGATTCGGTTTGTGCGGGCGATTCCGTTTCGTTTGTGAATACTTCTACGGCTGGTGCTATTTCCAACACCTGGACTGTAAATGGATCGATGGCTGCCAGCACTCAGGACTTTGTGTTAAACCCCGTTTCGTCCGGCTCCTCCACCGTGGTCTTGACTGTGGAAAGCAATTCTGGATGCATCACCTCCGCTGAGGTTGAGATTCATGCAGACAGCCTGCCTCCAGTCAATACGGTTACATCTGACAGCATTATCTGCATCGGTGAAACCGTCACTTTTGCCGCTACTCCGTTTTTGGATTATGCATGGCTTTTGGATGGAGTCAACATCAACGTTGGAACGCTGACTACTGTGGATTTCACGACATCCGGCAGCTTCGATGTAGACCTGATTGCCACATCAGGAGTGTGCGTGGATACCATTCAATTGCCCCTGATTTTGGTTGGAGATGATCCACAGCCTGACTTTCAAATGAACGAGACAGAGCTCTGCATCAGCGATACACTCCACCTCACCAACACCAGTGTCAGCAATGCCAATGACTTTACATGGAAGATCAATGGAGCTGTCGTGAGCAATGCGCAGGACTACAGCACTGTATTAACCAACCTTGGAGCCAACACTGTTCGCTTGGTGGCAACGGATCTGGGATGTGTGGACAGCACAGAGCAGGTTGTGATCATTGAGCCCGAGCCGATTGCCATTTTCAGTTCTTCAGGAACAGGTCAGCCCTGGGAGTTAACTTTTATGGATCAGTCCGTAGATGCCTCCACATTTGCATGGGATTTTGGCGATGGAAATACATCTACTGCTCAAAATCCTACGCATAGCTATGCAACAGGCGGTAACTATCAGGTTTGCCTCACCGTTGCCACTGATGTCGGTTGTGAGCACACCACCTGTGAAGTCATCGATGCTCCGGTTGGAATGGCCGATGTATGGGAAGAGCAATCGCTACAGGTCTATCCGAATCCTTTCTCAGAAGCTGTTTATTTGGAAACGGAGCTTGTTGAACCCTTGACGGTGAGGTGGCGCGATCTGACTGGACGGGAACTGAGAACCGTCCGCCTTGAGCCTTCAGCTTCTCCGCAGATTCTCACATTGGAAGATGCTCCGGCAGGAGTTTATTTTCTGGAGGTGACTTCCGGAGATACTTCTTCTGTGGTTCGGATCGTAAAGGAAGAAGCTCGGTAGTGTATTCAGAAGCTCTGGGTCAGGTTATTGAATGATCTTGGCCAGACAGACTACCAGGGCGGCAGTTTCCGTTCGGAGTCGTTTCTCGCCCAGGTCCAGCATTTTGAATCCTGAAGCGTGCGCATCGTTGATTTCTGCAGTGCTGAAATCGCCTTCCGGGCCGATGGCTACCAGTTTGGAAGTATCCACCGGCTTCATCAAAGCACTCAGTGGCTCTTTCTTTTCATCCTCCTCGCAATGAGCCATCCAGCATTCGCCCTCGAATCCCAGGATCGATTGAAAGTCCGTCAATTCATCGATTTGAGGTAGCCATAATCCTTCACTTTGTTTCATGGCACTGATCGCGATCTTCTGCAATCGAGCCGTATTTACGCGCGATCGTTCCGATTGTGCACATTGGATGGGGATGATGCGCTGGACGCCTATTTCAGTAGCCTTTTCGACCACCATTTCCATGCGGGCAGTGTTTTTGGTTGGAGCTACTGCGAGGCACAGGTTCGATTCCTGTGCCGTTGGTTCAGTGAGAGTGTTGATTCGAGCGCTGAATCGCTTTTTGTGCTCCACAACCGTTGCAGAAGCCAATTGTCCAACACCATTCACCAGTTGAATTTCTGAACCCGGTTGAAGGCGCAAGACTTTTGCATGGCGGGCTTCTTCGTCCGAGAGCTCTATTGCAGAGCCAAGGGCTAAATGGCGCGTGTAGAAACGTGGCAGATCAGGCAAATTCATAGCACGAAAGTGCAGATTCACCCTTGAAAGCGAAAAGGTGATTTCGAATCTCTGCGAGCGGCAGGAAGATGGCTGCTGCCGACTACCTGACTGAGC
This sequence comes from Flavobacteriales bacterium UBA6057, assembly GCA_002428995.1. Lineage (GTDB taxonomy): Bacteria > Bacteroidota > Bacteroidia > Flavobacteriales_G > Salibacteraceae > UBA6057. Next base: position 235,830 of record DIYJ01000011.1, read on the forward strand.
TAACAGTTTTGAAGGTCTCGGTGCCTTCAGCGGTGCGAACCTGAACAATCAGTACTCCGGTGGCGGCATCGCTAAGGTCAATCGTTGTCCTCTTTTGCAATGGAGTCGATTGGTGGATCAAACGGCCATTCACATCGAACACCTGAACGTGCTCCAAGACACTTGTTGCATGCTCCAGCGCCAACTGCTGACCAACCCATCGGGGCTCAATTTGGTGCTCATTGTAGAGCTCCCGAACACTAACAGTAGAGTCTATCGAGCTGTCCTGAGGCGCGACTAAGCAGGGAAGCATGACATCAAATCCATATTCCAAACTGTTCAATCCCTGATCGTAAACCTGCAGCGAACCTGGGTTGCCAACAGGAGTGTATACTCTGCAATACACATCACTCACTCCGGTGCCGCCCGTGTGCGTATAGTTGATGGAGTACTCACCAGGGCTTAAACAAGCGGTGGCAGAAGTGAAGTACACGGAGGTGTCCGCCAGTTCCAGCTGCCCCGTTGCGACCACTTGGTTCATGCTGTCGGTGACGGTGTAGTCAAAGGTGTAAGACAGGCTGTCGCTGGTGGTTTTCTGAATGGAAAACGAAATGGGCGTGCAGTTGGCATAGCACAGGTCAACATCCAGTGAATAACTACAAACAAAAGAGTCGCTGGGTGCAGTGTAGAGGCCCAGTGTTACACCGTTAAGTGTGTTGGATGACACATCCATGTCTTTGATCAGGGAATGCCGGCTTGTTGCCGAGAGGGCAAAAAGGTTCACTATTTCTGTCGCTAACGTGTCGTTGCTCCCGGAGATCAATTGAAAGACCGGATAATCGTAAATCTGAGATGATTGATTGTCAACCATTACAATGATGGTGGAATCGGCAAATAATGGATCGAAGTGGACACTGTTGATGATCAGCGAATCGCAGGCATTTTGTGCCTGACATAGATAGGCCGAGCAGGTTAGCAGCACCGTAACAAAGAGTGTGATGGATCTCATGAGTCGAGTTTCTTGGAAGACGCGAACATAGGTTCATGGTGTAGAGGACGATGTCAACAGCACCAACGATCCTCGAAAACCTACCAATCGCACCGAAAAGTTATCAGTGCGGAAACAAAAAAGGGCCGCCCAAAGGCAGCCCTTCACAAGTTAGGTTGTTAGACGAGATCACGCGTTCTGCACCACTCGTGGGGCAGCTTTCATGATCTCCTCATTTGCATAGGATTCAAACTTTTTAAAGTTCTCTACAAATGCTTCAGCCAGATCGTTGGCTTTCTTGTCATATCCTGCTTTGTCCGACCATGTGTTTCTCGGATCAAGAATTTCAGAAGGAACACCAGGGCAGGAAGTAGGCATGTTGAGGCCAAATACTTCATGCTGGGTATATTCTACACCGTCCAGCTTTCCGTTCAGGATCGCAGTAATCATGGCGCGGGTGTAAGGAAGCTTGATTCGCTCCCCAACTCCGTATTCTCCACCGCTCCATCCGGTATTGATCAACCAGATGTTCACACCGTGCTCATTCATTTTCTTACCCAGCATCTCAGCGTACTGAGTAGGGTGAAGAGGAAGGAATGGTGCTCCAAAGCAAGCTGAGAATGTAGTCTGAGGTTCAGTCACTCCAGCCTCTGTACCTGCAACCTTGGCGGTGTAGCCAGAGATGAAGTGATACATCGCTTGTCCGGTAGTAAGCTTAGAAACCGGAGGCAATACACCAAAAGCATCTGCTGTAAGGAAGAAGATGTTTTTAGGAATTCCACCGGTAGAAGGCTTAGCGATGCCCTCAATGTGATGGATCGGGTAGCTTACCCGTGTGTTTTCTGTCTTCGATCCATTGCTGTAGTCCACCTTGCTGGTTCCTTCCAACACTTCGATGTTCTCAAGCAGAGCTCCGAACTTGATGGCCTTCCAAATCTGTGGTTCCTTCTCTTCGCTGAGGTCGATACACTTGGCATAGCAACCACCTTCAAAGTTGAAAATACCATTGGCGGTCCATCCGTGTTCATCATCACCGATGAGCTGACGGTCTGGATCTGCAGACAATGTAGTTTTTCCAGTTCCTGAAAGCCCAAAGAACACTGCTGTATCACCTTCTTCGCCTTTGTTGGCAGAGCAGTGCATGCTCAATACATTGCGGTCTTGTGGAAGCACATAGTTGAGCACAGTAAAGATGCCCTTCTTAATCTCTCCAGTGTAGCCAGAACCACCCACCATCGCAATCTTACGTGTGAAGTCGAGGATGCTGAAGTTGTGCTGACGTGTGCCATCGATTTCAGGATCTGCGTGGAAACCTGGCGCACAGATGATCGTCCATTCCGGATCGAAGTTTTCTTGCTCCTCTTCCGTAGGGCGCAGGAACATGTTGTAGGCAAACATGTTGCTCCAGGGCAATTCAGTGACTACGCGAATGTTCAGCTTGTGCTCAGGGTCAGCGCAAGCGATGCAATCTCTTACATAAATGTCTTTATTCATGAGGTAGGCACGCATGCGGTTCAGCAGTGGCTCTACCTTTTCAGCTTCGAAACGATTGTTGAAGCTTCCATCCCACCAGACTGTGTCTTTGGTGGTTTCGTCAAATACGATGAACTTGTCTTTTGGCGATCTGCCGGTAAACTCACCCGTATCGATTGCCAAGGCTCCGGTGTCGGTTAGAAAGCCCTCACCATTCAGGATGGTGTCTTCAACGAGTTCGGCTGGCTCGAGGTTCCAATAAGCGGCTCGAACGTTGCCTAATCCCAAATCAGCTACAGAGGCATTCTTTGGTTTTCTTCCGAATTCATTCATAAAATTGAATTTGTCTTAAACCTGGATTAAGATTTAATTGAATTTAAGGTTGCAAAGTTTGTGATTCATTTATCGCAAAGGCAGGAAAAGCGGCCTTTTTTTACACAATTAGTGCTCTTTCCTGATAAATAGACGAATGGCATCCACGAGTAGCAAAGTCCACCCGATAATCAGGAGCGATCCACCAAAAGGTGTAACCGGTCCGAGCCATAAAAGGTTTGCGTTAAGAACCTCTTGAAGGTTCAATAAATAGATAGAGAAGGAGAAAAAGACAGTGCCCAAGGCAAAGAGCGTTACAATTACTTTTTCAAAGCCGATGTGAAACGCATGTCCCTTGATTCCGAGAACAATCAGCATAATGGCATGATACATCTGAAATCTCACTCCTGTTTCGAAAGAGTCTAATTGTGCTTCCGTAAGCAAATCTTTCAGCGCATGAGCGCCCAGGGCTCCCAGAATTACACTGGTCAAAGCGAAGATTGTTCCCGCCAAAAAGGCTCTTTTCCTCATCATAATCCGAACGGATTAGCTACAAATATTGAGGGAAATGCCACTCTCGCATGAAAGAGTTTTCACTATTGATCAACAATTCGTTAGCGATCAGCAAGCTTTTGCCTGTGTTCAATTTCCATCGAGGTCCTTTTTTCTCTACAGTCAGACAAGCAAAGCTTTCGATGCATTAAAGCTGATAGCCTGTGACTGATAGCTAGCAACTAATAGCTTTTCATAACTCTCTTCCTTTCGATAAACTCAGCTCGTTACATTCGCCCCCAAAGCTTATTGAATGCAGACGATTGTTGTTTTTGGAGCCGGACTCAGTACTTCTGTTTTGATCGACTATTTGCTCGAAAATGCTGAAGCGGAAGACTGGAAGATTCGTGTGGGAGATATGAATGTGGAAGTGGCGAAGGAAAAGATCAAGGGACACCCACGTGCCGAAGCTTTTGCCTTTAATGTGAATGATGGCATTCAGCGGTTGCATGAGATCTCGAACGCTGACCTTGTGATCTCGATGTTGCCAGCACACATGCATGTGGATGTGGCGCGCGAGTGCATCGGGTTGGGGAAGCACATGGTGACTGCGAGCTATGTGTCCAATGAAATGCAGGAACTCGATGAAAAGGCTCGGGAAGCTGGTGTAGTGATCATGAACGAAGTGGGCGTAGATCCCGGAATTGATCACATGAGTGCAAAGCAGGTGTTGGATGAGATCAAGGACCAAGGAGGTAAGATCGTGCAGTTTGAGAGTTTCACAGGTGGATTGCCTGCTCCGCAGAGTGATGACAACCCCTGGAACTACAAATTCGCCTGGAATCCAAGAAATGTAGTGCTTGCCGGTGCCAGCGGTGCGGTGAAATTCAAGCAGGAAGGTCGTTACAAGTACATTCCATACGATCAGGTTTTCCGTAGAACCGAAGTGATCGAGATCCCCGGTTACGATCGCTTTGAAGGATACGCCAACCGCGATTCGCTGAAATATAGAGAGGTGTATGGTCTTTCTGATATTCCAACCATTTACCGGGGAACGCTGCGCAGACCTGGATTTTGCCGTGCATGGAACGTTTTTGTGAAGCTTGGGGCAACGGACGATAGCTACGTGATGGAGGACTCTGAGAACATGACCTACCGTCAGTTTCTGAACTCTTTTCTGGCGTACAATCCCAACGACTCTGTGGAGTTAAAGCTCATGCACTACCTGAACATTGATCGCGACAGTGAGATCATCGACAAGCTTCGATGGTTAGGCATGTTCAGCGACACTAAAGTGGGCATCCCGGATGCCACACCCGCCCAGATTCTACAGCACATCCTTGAGCAGAAGTGGAGTATGACCGATGATGATCTGGATATGGTGGTAATGTATCACCTCTTTGGTTATGAGTTGAATGGTGAAAAGAAAAGCCGCGAAAGCTATATGGTCATCATTGGGGAAGATCGCGTGAAAACAGCGATGGCAAAAACAGTGGGACTACCCGTGGCCATCACAGCGAAGATGATCTTGAACGGCAAGATCAAAGAACCCGGAGTGCGAATTCCGATCACCAAGGACGTTTACGAGCCCGTATTAGAGGAACTCGGTAACTACGACATTGAGTTCAAAGAGCGGGAAGTCGAGTACAGGGGATATTAATTTGATCAGATGATTGGGTAATCAGATGATCAGTTGATGGAGGTCCAGGATTAGCTTCACGCCTCCAACTGTTATCCCATCATCATCTAATCATCTAATCATCTGATTGTCTGATTGTCTGATCATCAAATCGGCTCTACCTCTGCGGTACTGCGAAGGATCTTCTTCGGTTCAGCTTTAGATCTTGTAGAACGGCTGACTTCACGTTGATCTGGAAGTTGTAGCTCTGGCGGATCCCGAAGGGAATGACGCTGAGCGAGAATTCCCAGCAATGCAGATTCCGGAAAACATTGAATTGGCTGTATCCGAATTCTTGGTTGGTGACGTCATAGCTCGTGCGCATGGCGACCCTCCAGTTTTTTGTGACATTCACTTCTCCATTCAAATCAAGGTTGTTCGTCACCGTTTCGTTGAAGCCTGATTTTCGATAAGAGATATTGTAGGTTACCGATAATCTCCAGGGAACTTCGAAGTCGACAAAGTCTGTGTAGTAAAGGTTCTGTTCCGCAAGTGCTTCTTCCTTTTCCTCGGTTTTTTCCTTGTTCTTCTTAGGTGATAGTTGCCAGCTCAACGCTCCCTGCGCGGCCGTCCAGTGGCCCAGTTTTCCATTTCGCTCCAGCCTGAATTCATTGACGCGCCTTCCCTCACTGTTAAGAGCATAAGGATCGTAAGTGGCAGAACCATTGAAAACAAAGCCGGGGATGACCTGGGTTCGCACGGTGAAGCTCAGTGGCGCCAGTTTAAGAGAATCTGCAGCCAGGCTATAGTTAGTGGATACATTCAATGCATCCAGCAGCTTTAGTTTTTTGTCCGTGTCTGCGCTGTCGGTTCGCTCACGAACTTTGAGCTCAAAGGTGTTTGCCAGTGACGCTGAGATTACTCCATTTTGGCGTGCACTTGGACCTCCGTAAATTCCTTCATCAAAGCGCGTGTAGCGTCTGAAGTTTCCACTTGAGTCCACCTGAACACTGTCGAAATAGCCCCAGAAAGCACTGCTGAAATCAGGTGCATAGCTAAATCCAATGGTAGGAGTTAATTGATGCCTCATCGCTTTCACTACCTGTGATCGATACTGATAAAGGCCGTAGGCTACCGTGCTGAAGTTTACGCTCGCACGTCCATCAATGAATCCGTCAGGGTTATTTATTCTCTGCGTTGTTGTAGTCTCCAATGCCGCATTGTAGATCTGCTCGTTGGTTTGGAGGTAACCAACCGCTCTCAAATTCAACGCAGGAGTAATGCTCACAGGGCCGAGCTTTTCATTCGTTGCAACCTGCGTATTCCAGCGCAAACCGTTCCGCATGTTATCCAGCGTTTCCACGGTGAATAGTGAGTCTTCCTTGGCTTGCAAGCGGTTCTGAATATCTATTCCCGAGCTTACCCCAATCTTCTCGTAAAAACCTTCTTTCCCAATCTGCACCTTCCTTTTGAAAGGATAAACACGCGCCATGTTAATACTCGCGTTCGGGAAGTTGATCGTGGTGATTGAGTCTTGAATTACCGTACTGTGTGTTCCTGAGATGTTCGCAGTCAGGGGGATCGGAGCATTCGGAAAACTCTGGGTGTAGCGAATGCTGGAATTCAAACTCGATTGCAGGAAGTCGTTTGAAGTCGCCAGTGGGTTGTTTCGGAAGTTCTGTGAAGAACCAAAGTTCACATTTGCCAGGAAGTTGCTGTTCGGTCTCGCCTTTGGATCTTGAGTATGCGTCCAGCGAATATTGTAACTCCTGGCCTGGAAAAAGTCAGGATATTCCGGCTCGCTGAACTTTGAGTTGATGTATTCCAGGTCTATGTTTCCCCTGAATCGATACTTGACGGCATAGTTGCTGTTGAGATAGGTGGCCCAGCTACCGCGTGAGTAAACGTCAGCGGTCAACGCGAAATCAGCGTAGTCTTTGTAGCCGAAATAATAGCCACCGCGGCCCAGGAAAAAACCCTGCAAAGCTGTTTCTCCCCAGGTGGGTACGATCAGTCCATTGGAGCGCTCTTCATTGTTTGGGAAGAGCCCAAAGGGCACGGCCAGAGGAGTAGGAATGTTCTCAATGGACAGATAAGCAGGGCCAGTGACAATCTTATCCTGTTGGATCACCTTCAGCTTAGCTGCGTGGATGTGAAAGTGCGGCTCATCATATTCACAGGTTGTGTACTTACCGTTGCGGATGTAAATCACTTCTCCGGTATCCTTCTTCACCTTTTCTCCGTGCAGGTATCCTTCGCCTTGCTGCGTTTTCACGCGCTTGCTTAACCCTCGCTTGGTGTCGAAGTTGTACGTCATTTCATACGAGTCAAATTGCTGTTCCCCTTGTTTGAAAATTGGGGTTCCGGCTATCTCGCCCGTGCTGTCAGGAAGGCCCGTGGCATAGATCTCTTTCGAGTCCATGTTAATCTCGATGTAGTCAGCTTTCAGTTCAATGTCTTCATAGATGGCAGTTGCCTCGCCATACAGGTAAACCTTTCTGGCCTGCAGATCGAAGGTCATTGAATCCACAGCGTTGTAGCTTACGGGGCCGTCCAAAGGCGACCTTCTTTTGGGGATGGAATCTTGTTGCAGCGAGTCGAGCGCCAGACTATCCAAAGTCAAGCTGTCCAGCGCCAAGCTATCCAGCGCTGAATCGGCTGGCAGGAGGCTCAATTCAATGGAGTCACTCACTGAGTTTGCCGAGTCCTGTGTTGGCGCCACAACTTCTTGTGCAAAAGCCGCAGCAGATGCCAGAAGTATTAACACAACCAGGTGAAATAAACGCTGGAATATCACAGGGAAGGGCAATGGATGATTCTACTTTTGTTAGGCGCAGAATTTGCGTGGGCAAAGCTAAGAACGAAACCAACAGCGGTTATGAAGCGATTTCTGAAGAATTCAAAAGGAGTGTTGTGCACAGTTTTTGGCGCAATGGTTTTGCTGCTCTTTTCATCTTTCGTGCCAAACCATCGTGGCGCGAAACTAGCCTCTCTCGGTGTAATGAAGGTGGTGATCGATGCCGGTCATGGCGGGCATGATCCGGGAAACCTGGGCACCGGGCGATACAAAACCACCGAAAAAGATATTGCCCTTGAAGTATCCATCCAGCTAGGCGACTATATTCAGCGCGCCTACCCTGACGTGGATGTGATCTATACCCGCAAGACAGACAAGTTTGTGACGTTGAAGGATCGCACCACCATTGCAAACAAGTCCCAGGCGGATCTTTTCATTTCCATTCACTGCAATTCCGCTGCTAATAAAGGTGCACACGGTACAGAAACCTTCGTAATGGGACTGAATAAGCTGGAGGCAAATCTCAAAACTGCACAAAAGGAAAACTCGGTGATCTTACTCGAAGAAAACTACGAGCAGGTATACGAAGGTTTCAATCCTGATTCTCCTGAAAGTCTGATCGAACGCGTGATTGCTCAGTCTGCTTATCTGGAGCAGAGTCTGAACCTCAGCGCAAAAATCCAGGATCAATACCGTGAGCGCGTTAGCAGGCGAGACAGGGGCGTGAAGCAAGCGCCTTATTGGGTGATCAGTTTCACTACCATGCCCAGTATTTTGACGGAGCTTGGCTTTCTCACGCATGCCGGAGAAGAGGATTTTTTGAATTCTGAAAATGGCAAGGTTTATATGGCTTCGGCCATCTACCGTGCCTTCAAGCAATACAAAGCCGAAATCGAAGGCGTGGAAGTGAGGATTTCTGAGGTGGATGAAACAATTCCAGAACCCGTGGCCGAGGTAGAGGAGAAGAAATCTTCGACAGCCTCTATGGAGCCGGTTTTGTATAAAATTCAATTGATGGCTTCCAGCACTTCCATTGACTTGGAACCTGCGAATTTCAAGGGCTTGGAGGGTGTTCAGGAATATGAAGTAGATGGCCTCTACAAGTACACAGTCGGTGAAGTGACCGATTACAAAAAAGCCGTTTCTTTGCAACGAACCGTGCGGGAAAAGGCATTTCCAAAGGCATTCATCATCGCATTCCAGGATGACAAGCGCATCCCTATTTCTGAGGCCTTGGAAATCTCTCGAAAGCTCGCCAATGGGCAAATAAATTGAAGATCAGACCAGAAATTAAGGTTGGCTTTGTCATCCTCGTATCACTTGTACTGCTGTATTTCGGCCTGAACTACCTGAAAGGGTCCGACATTTTCGCGAACTCAAGTCAATACTACGCTGTTTATGAAACTGTGGATGGTTTGGGTGTAGACAATGCTGTTCAACTGAACGGGTTTAAAGTAGGGCGAGTGTCTTCGTTAACTCTGTTGCCCAACAGCGGAAACCAGATTTTGGTGAAGATGGAGATCTTGCAGGAAGGCCTTCATGTTCCTATGAATTCCAAGGCGGTGATCATCAATGCCGACCTGCTCGGTACCAAAGCGGTGGAATTCGAGTTTTCTGATGATACAGCCATGCACGCTTACGGAGATACACTCCTAGGTACCGTTGAAATGGAAATTCAGAAGGTTGTGGAACAGCGCCTGGCACCGATTCAGCAGAAGATCGAAGACTTGGTGGAAGAGACCCGCGACCTCATTGCCAAGGTGACTCTTACTGTAGGTACGGTTGAAGAAACGGTGGATACCGCGAAGCTGGCCATCGGTACGATCAACACCGCAGTTTATAATATTGACACGGCCTTCAGGGGAACAACCAACAACCTCGGCCGCGTATCACGGAACATCAACGCCATCGCAGAAAACATTAAGAACAATAACGGCAAGATCAACGAGATCCTGGATAACCTCGCGACCATTAGCGACTCACTGACCAGGGCTCAATACGCTTCTGCCATCGAAAATGCCAGTAGGGCTTTGGCTCAGGTTGACTCTATGATCACCAAGGTGAACAACGGGGAAGGCTCCCTCGGACTCCTGTTGAATGACGATGAGCTCTACCGAAATCTGGAGCAAGCTGCATTGGAGATTGACAAACTCACGGAAGACATGCGTGTGAATCCGAAGAGATATGTACATTTCTCCGTATTCGGTCGCAAGGAAAAGGCGGAAGACAAGCCGGATAAGAAACCTCGAAAGGGAGAGTAAACATGGTATCTAGCATCATTTTCGTGATCCTTCTGGGCGTCACGATTTTCTTCTTCACGAAGCGCATTCGTGAAATATCCAGCAATATAAACCTCGGCTTAGACCTCGATCTGAGTGGAAACAGCGCTGAGCGTTGGAAGACCATGGCAAGGGTCGCACTTGGGCAGGGAAAGCTCGTGACTCGTCCTGTTGCAGGTATCATGCACGTGTTTATCTACCTCGGATTCATTATCATCAACATCGAGGTGCTCGAGATTGTGATTGACGGTGTTTTTGGAACCCATCGCGTTCTGTATGGATTGATCGGTCCTGCGGCTTATGGCTTTTTCATCAACACGTTCGAAATCCTGGCGGTGCTGGTTTTAGTGGCTTGTGTCGTATTTCTATTGCGAAGAAATGTCATAAACCTCAAGCGTTTTCGCGGGAAAGAGATGGTCAAATGGCCTACTTCCGATGCGAACATCATTCTGGTCGTTGAAATCTTGCTCATGGGAGCTTTCCTTACCATGAATGCTTCGGATGGACTTTTGATGGCCATGGATGCTGAGAGCCTTGCAAGCCTCGGATTGGATAAGTACTCTGGTTTTGATTTTGGTGAGCCATTCCTTGTCAGCGGGATGTTTGCAGGTGCTTTGTCTGCTGACCCAGCCACCTTGATGTTCACTGAACGAGCCATGTGGTGGTTTCACATCATAGGAATCTTTGCCTTTTTGAATTACGTGCCTTATTCCAAGCACTTTCACATCATCATTTCGTTTCCCAATACCTACTACAGCAGGCTGCAGCCTTCCGGTGAGTTCAACAATCTTGAATCCGTGAAGAAGGAAGTGGAATTGATGATGGATCCGGAAGCAGATCCATATGCTGCACCCGCGCCAGATGAGAATGCCGCTCCGCAGCGCTTTGGTGCAAAAGATGTGACTGACCTGAACTGGAAGCAACTGATGGATGCTTACTCCTGCACAGAGTGTGGCCGATGTACATCCGAGTGTCCAGCGAATCAAACCGGAAAGTTGCTGTCCCCCCGAAAGATTATGATGGATACGCGCGATCGGCTTGAAGAAGTGGGAAGCGCAAAACGGAAGCATGGTCAGGACCACGAGGACGGCAAAAGCCTTGTTGGAGATTACATTTCAAAAGAGGAACTCTGGGCTTGTACTACCTGCAACGCTTGTGTACAGGCATGCCCAGTAAACATTAACCCGCTTTCAATCATTGTAGATCTCCGAAGGTTTTTGGTGATGGAAGAGTCTGCCGCTCCGCAAGAGCTGAATATGATGTTCACCAATGTAGAGAACAACGGAGCTCCGTGGCAGTTTGCGCAGGCGGATCGCCTGAATTGGAAAGATGAATAGATGATTTGCAATAGGCAATAGGCAATAGGCAATAGGCAATAGGCATTTGCTCTTTGGTGGATCAGCTTAGTTCTGGGAAGCCTTTGGATTGCCTTCAGATATTAAAGAAAATGGCTGAGAACATTCAGATAAAAACCATGGCCGAGATGGCAGCAGCGGGAGAAGCTCCTGAGGTGCTGTTCTGGGTTGGTTGTATGGGAAGTTTTGATGATCGGGCAAAGAAGATCACCAAGGCTTTTGCGAAACTCTTGAATCAGGCAGGCGTGAGCTTTGCTGTGCTGGGCACAGAGGAATCATGTACGGGAGATCCCGCAAAGCGCGCGGGAAATGAGTTCCTGTATCAAATGCAAGCGTTTACCAACATTCAAGTACTGAACGCTTATGAGGTGAAACGCATTGTCACTGCTTGTCCTCATTGCTTCAACATCATCAAGAACGAATACCCTGAGCTAGGAGGAAACTACGAGGTGATTCATCACACGCAGTTCCTGCAAAAGCTCATGGATGAAGGACGCCTTAAAGTAGAAGGCGGAGCTTTTAAGGGCAAGCGCATTACCTTCCATGATCCTTGCTACCTGGGAAGAGCCAATGGAGAATATGAAGCTCCAAGGCAAGTGCTTCAGAAACTCGATGCCGAGCTTTCTGAAATGAAGCGATGCAAAGAACGAGGATTGTGTTGCGGTGCCGGTGGAGCTCAGATGTTTAAGGAAGCGGAAAAGGGCAATAAAGAAGTCAACATCGAGCGCACGGAAGATGCGCTGGAAATCAAGCCGGATATCATCGCAGCTGGTTGCCCATTTTGCAATACCATGATGACAGACGGTGTAAAGCACTTCAACAAAGAGGAAGAAATTGAAGTGAAAGACATTGCCGAGCTCATCGCTGAAGCTGCTGACTTATGATGACCTCCACTGAAAAAGAAATGGGTTTGGACAATCTACCGGCACACTCGAGGCTCTGGATTTTCCAGAGTTCAAGAGTTCTGGAAGGAGAGTCACTCAAAGAAATTTCCACGCAGTTGGAGTCTTTTCTAAGAGATTGGGCCGCTCACGGCAAACAGCTCTTTGCAGGTTTTGAGATTCGCTTTGGCCGTTTCATCATCATCGCTGTGGACGAAAAGCTCGCTGCAGCTTCCGGTTGTTCTATTGATAAGATGATGCGCTTTGTTCAAGCGCTGGACCAGCATTATTCCATGAACTTACTCGACCGGATGAAGGTGGCCTATCGAAAAGGAGAAGGCGTGGAGGAAGTAAGTGTGAATCGATTTACCGAAATGCTCAAGAGTGGGGAAGCGAACAACGATACCCTGGTGTTCAATAACCTTGCGGAGACTCTGGGGCAGCTTGAGGCTCAGTGGGAGGTTCCGGTGAGTCAGAGTTGGCACTCGAATTTGAATCCGTAGTCATCATCTTGTCCAGCGCCTTAGGCTTCTTCACCTTTTTTTCCGCCTTCGGTAATCTCGGCTGAGGGATCATAAGATCCTCCACGGAGGTCGGCCGCTCATCAGCTCTCCAGATAAAGCCTTTCAGTTTAATTCCTGTGGCCACCATGTCATCCGAGGGTGTAAGCACGGCATCAGGCTGATCGAAAAATTTGATCCGCTGAACCTTATTGCTGTCGATCATGATAGTCATGTTCGCGCATTTGGTCTCATTCACACCAATCATATTACCGTCATCCTCTCTCGAATAATAGACGGTTTCACCATTGCCAAACACATCCACCCGACTCAGGGCTGATTCCTTGAAGTAAGCGATCATATCCCGCCCTTTGATCTGGTTATAGTAGATGCTATCGTCCAGCGAAATGATGTAGGCGTTGCGATCCATCAGCATTCGGTCGATGTCCTGATTCTTCATCAGAAGCGCAATGCTATCAGCCGTGATCTGATTCGCATCTGACCAGAGAATGGGATCACGGTAAAGATGTATGATACTGTCAACGGTGAGGTAAACCAGCGAGTCGCACTTACCTTGAAGGTCGCTTTTGAAGAAACGAACACCGTGATAGGTTTTAACGATTCGCTTGTGCAGTGTATCTACAAGCGAGTGCAATGTGTCTGCTGTCAGAAAAAATGTATCTCCGTCCATGTCCTGCTTCAGAAGCAGGTTTTCAGTGACGTAGGAAACACTGTCTTCCTCATAGTAGATGGCATAGTCACCCGTTACTTCAAACTTCTGGTTGGTGTCTATCATCGCCACGTTGCAGAAAGACTCACCAATCTTTGCGGCCTCATCGTAATAGATCGTATCACCTTTCAGGATTTGCTGTGCTGAGGCGATTTCTGCGTTTTTAATGAACTTGGCTTCGTCCTGAAGTTGATCGAACCAGCCATATTCACAATAGATGGTACGCGAAGAACTCTTGATGTAAGTGGGGCCGAAAAACCATGTTTTCTCCAGATCAGAGGAATAGTGCATGGTATCCGTGAGAATGTCATAGTCAGGATGGTTCATCACCACACTGTCCTTGAAGTGGAATGTTCTTGAACTGGGGTAGTAGTAGCCCTTTTCGCTGGTGAGGTGTGTCTTTTCCTGCTCGCTGTCAATCTCTCCGCCACCGAAGTAATACGCCACCCCTGATGCTCGATCGTAGTCTAAGTAATCTGTTTTCAGGATGGAGCTCTTGTTGTCAATGACCACGTTGTTGCGCACTCGGGCGAGCTTCACATTTCCATCGTAATACAAACTGTCACCGGTCATGGTAAGTGAATCGCCTTCCTCGATTCGAACATTGCCAAAAGCATCCAGACTGTTGTTGTCATAGAGATAGGCGCTATCACAGTACATAAAGACTTCTTTTTGTTGAAGTCTTACGTTACCAATGAGCTTGTTGGCACCGTTGGGAGTACTGTTGTCTGCTACCAGTCTGTCGGCATGCAACAATTCAATCTCCTGCACTTTGGTTTGGGACAGTGCAGGAAACGCCATTGCGAGGAGAAAACCAAGAAGGAGCGTATGCCTCATGGAAAATTTACACCGTGTGCAAATCCCTTACCAAGGTTTGTGTGCGATCAGGGCCAAGCGAAACAATGCTGATCGGGCACCCTGTTTCTGTTTCAATGTAATCGATGTAATCTTCCAGCTCTGCTGGGAGTTCCTGGGTATGGTCGAGTTCTTTTTTCCAGCCTTTCAGGCTTTCCATTTTGGGTTCCACTTCGCTGGATTCATAATAGAATGGAAGCTCTTCTGAACGCTTGCCGTCCACTTTGTACTGCTTGCATACTTCAATGGTGTCGAAGCTGTTCAATACATCTGCTTTGGTCATGATGAGCTGTGTCACTCCGTTCAACATCGTGGCATAGTTCAGCGCCACAACGTCTAACCATCCACATCTTCTCGGACGGCCTGTAGTGGAGCCATACTCGTTTCCTTCGTCTCTCAGCTTTTGGCCGGTTTCGTCCAGCAGCTCAGTAGGGAAGGGACCGCTTCCAACGCGTGTGCAGTAGGCTTTGAAAATACCGTAAACCTCACCGATGCTCGAAGGAGCAATACCAAGCCCGGTGCAGGCACCAGCGCAAACGGTATTGGATGAAGTGACGTAAGGATAGGAACCAAAGTCGATGTCGAGCAATGAGCCTTGCGCTCCTTCAGCCAGTACACGCTTTTCGTTTTTCAGCTTTTCGTTGATGTAGTACTCAGAGTTGATGAAGTTGAGCTGGCGGATGTACTCCATAGCCTCCATCCAGTCGTTTTCCATGGCCTCTAAGCCTTCAATATCGAAGTCCAGTCGCTCCAGCATCTGAACGTGCTTATCCCGGAGCGCGTCATAGCGCTTGGTGAAGTCAGCTCTTTCGAGGTCTCCTATGCGCAGACCATTGCGGCCTGTTTTATCCATGTATGTAGGACCAATTCCCTTGAGCGTGGATCCAATCTTATCCTTGCCCTTTGCAGTTTCTGATGCGCGATCGAGCAAGCAATGCGTAGGCATGATCAGATGTGCCTTCCGGGATACCTTCAATCGGTCACTTACAGGTACATCATTACCCACGAGGCCGAGAATCTCCTTTCGCAACACAATGGGATCGATCACTACACCGTTGCCGATGATGTTCATCGTTTTCTCGTGGAAAATTCCGGAAGGAATGGTGTGTAGAACGTGTTTCTTACCATCGAATTCAAGTGTGTGCCCAGCGTTTGGACCACCCTGAAAACGGGCAATGATGTCATAGTTTGGTGTAAGGACATCAACAATTTTTCCCTTTCCTTCATCTCCCCATTGAAGGCCTAGCAATACGTCAACTTGCATGTGTTGTGGATTGATCAGGTCTTTTCTTCGACCTCTTGTTCGTTTTTAACAGCGTAAAAATTCAGCGAATGGTGCAGGATTTTAATGCCGAGCGACTCTTCGAGCGACTTTTTGATCAGCTGAAGCCGTGGGTCGCAAAACTCTCTTACCTCTCCTGTCTCAGTAAAGATGATATGGTCGTGCTGGCGATTGGCGTAGCTTTTTTCAAACTGTGCCATCGTTTTGCCAAACTGATGCTTGCGAATCAGATTACACGCCAGCAACAGTTCGATGGTATTGTACAGGGTAGCACGGCTTACGCGGTACTTCTTGTTCTTCATCTGAACGTACAGCGATTCTACATCGAAATGTCCCTCTGATTGGTAGATCTCCTCCAGGATGGCAAAGCGTTCAGGAGTTTTCCTGTGCCCATTGTCTTCCAGGTATCGTTTGAAGATGCTACGTACTTCCAGTATGAGGTCTCTCTGTTCCATTGCAAGTGGGCAAAAGTATCAATTCGCATCTGGAACAGCAGGTTCCAATAACTTTCCTTTAATCCTGCTCACCCCGGTTACTCCGTTGACATTGCGCAGCTTACGCATAAGTTCTGTCAGATGCTCGGTGTCATTGACAAATACCATGATCGTGCCCTCGAAAATTCCATCATCTGTATCGAAGGATATACTGCGCATATTGACGTGATATTCACTTGAAATGATACGTGTTAGCTCGTTGACGAGGCCCACTTTGTCAATTCCACTGACGCGGATTCCTGCGAGGAACGCCAAAGAATCCTGGTTCGTCCATTTAGCCTTCACGATGCGATAGGCATAGTTGGACATCAACTGGATGGCATTCGGGCAGTTTTCACGGTGAATTTTGATGCCGTCATTGATGGTCACAAAGCCAAACACTTTATCACCGGGAATTGGATTGCAGCAAGGGGAAAGCTTGTATTCCAGCTTCTCCATGTTATCACCAATCACAAGGTTGTTGCTTTCTTCCTTGAGTTTGGTGACGATTTCTGTGACGCTGGCCTTCTTCTTCGCTCGGTTTACCCGGTATTTGAGCAACCCATCTTCCTTTTTCAGGTTACTCAGCTTGCTCAGATCAAGTGATTTCTCCCCAATTCGGAAGAACAAATCCTGAGAGGTGGCGAGTTTGTAAAAGGAGAGGATCTTGTTGACGTTGGTATCGTTGAACTCCAGCTTAAGGTTGCGCAGCTTACGTTGCAGGATTTCTTTTCCATCAAGCGCAATCCTTTTCTTATCCTCCTTCAGGAGGTTCTTGATGTTGGATTTGGCCTTGGCGGTAACCACAAATTTGAGCCAACCTTCTTTGGGTTTTTGCTTCTCAGAATTCAGGATTTCGACTTGATCGCCACTTCTCAGTACCTGACTGAGAGGAACCAGTTTGTGATTGACCTTGGCTCCAATACAACTTGCTCCTACCTGTGTATGAATTTCAAAGGCAAAGTCCAGTGCGGTTGCTCCACTGGGTAGTTTGCGCAACTGTCCCTTGGGTGTAAACACGAAGATCTCGTCAGAAAACAGGTTGAGCTTGAAATCGTCTATAAAGTCCAGCGCATTCGGATCTGGATTCTTCAGCATTTCCCTGATGCGCCTGATCCAATCGTCCAAGGCATTCTCGCTGGCACTTTCCTTGTATTTCCAGTGAGCCGCATAACCCAGTTCTGCGATCTCGTCCATTCGCTTGGTACGGATCTGCACTTCAACCCACTTACCGCTTGGACTCATTACCGTGGTATGCAGTGACTCATAACCGTTGGACTTGGGTGTTGAAATCCAGTCCCTGAGCCGATCCGGATTCGGTTTGTAATTGTCCGTAACTATGGAATAGGCCTTCCAGCAATCAGATTTTTCGCGGTCCAGAGGTGAGTCCAGGATGATTCGGATGGCAAAAACGTCATAGACCTCGGAGAACGGAATGTTCTTCGCGATCATTTTGTGGTAGATGGAATGAATGGACTTGGTTCGGCTCTTGAACTCGTAGGATAGTCCACTGGCTTCCAGGTCACGCTTGATAGGGAGTCCAAACTGGTTGATGAACCGTGTTCGAACGGCTTTACTCTTTCGCAGCGATTCTTCTACCTGATGGTATACCTCCGGCTCAAGGTAGCGCAGGCAGAGGTCTTCAAGTTCCGATTTGATGTTGTAGAGCCCTAATCGGTGGGCGAGGGGAGCGTAGAGAAAAAGCGTTTCCGAGGCGATCTTCTGCTGCTTGTCGTGCCGCATCGACTCGAGCGTTCGCATGTTGTGCAGCCGGTCTGCGATCTTGATTAGGATGACCCTTACATCATCGCTCAGCGTAAGCAGCATCTTGCGGAAATTCTCCGCCTGGATGGATACATCATCTCCGAAGTAGGCACCCTTGATTTTGGTCAGGCCGTCAATGATCCGCGCAACCTTCTCACCATAATAGCTCTGAATGTCATCGAGCGTGGTTTCGGTATCCTCCACCACGTCATGAAGCAATCCACAGACGATGGAAGTTGTTCCAAGGCCAATCTCCTCAGAGACGATCCTGGCTACTGCAATGGGGTGGAATATGTATGCCTCGCCTGATTTTCTCCGTGTATCGCTGTGAGCATCCACGGCCATGTTGAAGGCTCGCCTCACCAATACTTTGTCTGCATCGCTCTGTACACGAACCGCGTTCTTGAGCAATGCGCGGTATTGACGAAGTATTTCCTTGTTCTCTTTCTCTAAAGCTTCCTGATCCATTCGCACACACTAATGTAACACGCGAACGTATGATTGGGTGCGCTCAGTAGGGAGAAATTAAATCGCTGGAAGAATTTTGGTGGTAACCTCGCCAAAACCGATGTGTACACCATCTTTCTCACAATGAGCTTTCATGGTGATGGTATCGTGGTCTTTTAGAAACTTACGCTCGGTGCCATCCGACAGCTGAATAGGCTTAGTACCCATCCATGCCAGCTCAAGCATAGAACCAAAGGAGTTTTCATCAGGACCTGAAATAGTTCCTGAGGCCATCATGTCTCCCGCATTGATGGGGCATCCATTGCAAGTGTGATGCGCCAGTTGCTGCGCCATGTTCCAATACATGTATTTGTAATTGGAGCGGCAGATGTGATTGTCGTCTCCTCCCTCTGGCTTCAAGAATACATCCAGGTTGATGTCGTAGTTCTTTTCTCCCTCGTATTCAAGGTATGGCAGCACCTTCGGATCTTGATTTGGGCCCTGTGTTTTGAAAGGATCCAAAGCATCCATGGTCACAACCCACAGAGAAATGGATGAAGCGAAGTTCTTGGCGAGGAATGGTCCCAACGGCACATATTCCCATTTCTGCATATCGCGAGCGCTCCAGTCGTTGAACATCACCATACCATAGATGTGGTCTTCAGCCTCACTGGTGCTGATCGATTGCCCGATCGGCTTTCCAGGATAAGTGATGAATGCCATTTCGAGTTCAATGTCCAATCGCTGGGTTGGTCCAAAAACAGGAGGTTCCTGATCGTTTGGTCGGGTTTGTCCCTTGGGACGATGAATGTCTTGACCGGAAGGAATGATGGAAGAGCTTCG
Source organism: Flavobacteriales bacterium UBA6057 (assembly GCA_002428995.1). Classification (GTDB taxonomy): domain Bacteria; phylum Bacteroidota; class Bacteroidia; order Flavobacteriales_G; family Salibacteraceae; genus UBA6057. The sequence continues at coordinate 254,898 of DIYJ01000011.1, forward strand.
CCCGTGGTAGGCTACCGGAAGGTGCTTCCAATTGGGTAACAGCGCCTTGGCCGGATCGCGAAACATAGTTCCCACATTGCGTGCATGCTCCTCGCTGGAATAGAAATCAGTGTAATCGCCAATCTGCACCGGCATGTGCATGTCGAGTCGATCAATCTTTACAAGAAATTCATCGCGATTAGTGCGGCTCTTGAGCTCATCAGTTTCAGTGCTCAGGAGGTGAGAAATGCGCTCTCGAAGGGCGCGGTTCTTTTCTTTACCCAGACTGATCAGGTCGTTGAGGCTGTCGTTCTGAAAATGCTTGCGTTCAAACATGTTCAGATCCAGATAACCGTAATCGTAGAGCGCAGCTACATCGAGCGCATATTCACCGATGGCGACCCCAACTTTCTTAGGGCCTCCATCTTTCGAGAGAATACCAAAAGGGAGGTTTTGAATGGGGAAGTCACTGCCTTCTGGGATGTCGAGCCAGCTTTTTCTGTTGGGATTGTTGGAGGCTAATTCCATGTTGTTTCGTTCGTCTTTTTAGGATGCAAAAAGCGGATACTTCTGCATTTCGTGGTTCACATCTTCTTTCACACGCTCAATCACCTTTTCCTCGCCTTTGCTGCTGATCACCTGATCGATCAATTCCACGATCCACGGAATTCTATCCTCTTTGAGCCCTCGGGTGGTGATGGCTGCAGTGCCAAAACGGATTCCGGAAGTCACAAAAGGTGATTTATCATCAAAAGGAACCATGTTCTTATTGACCGTCAAATCCGCAGCAACAAGAGCTGCTTCGGCTTCCTTGCCTGAAATGCCCTTGTTGCGAAGGTCTACCAGCATCAGATGATTGTCCGTTCCACCTGAGATCACTTTGTAGTCTCGGTTCATCAGTTCCTCAGCCATCGTCTGAGCATTTTTCACTACCTGAATACAGTATTGGAGGTATTCATCGGTGAGCGCTTCGCCAAATGCTACTGCTTTTGAAGCGATTACGTGCTCCAGCGGTCCACCTTGCGTTCCTGGAAATACACCACTGTCGAGTAAGGCGCTCATTTTTCTAACCACTCCTTTGGGAGTTTTCAACCCCCAGGGATTTTCAAAGTCTTTACCCATCATGATCATACCTCCTCGTGGGCCGCGCAGTGTTTTGTGCGTGGTGGTGGTCACGATGTGGCAATGGGGAAGAGGGTCGTTGAGCAAACCTCTGGAAATGAGTCCGGCTGGGTGGGAAATATCGGCAAGTAACAGAGCGTCAACTGCATCGGCAATGCTTCTCAGTCGCTCATAATCCCAGTCCCGGCTATAAGCTGAAGCCCCGCAGATAATCATCTTGGGCTTCACTTCCTTCGCCTTGGCCTCTACCTTGTCATAGTCAATCAGGCCAGTCTCTTCTTCCACACCATAAAAGGTGCTATTGTAGAGTTTGCCGCTGAAGTTAACCGGACTTCCGTGGGTGAGGTGGCCCCCGTGGCTCAAGTCAAAACCGAGGATGGTATCTCCCGCCTTCAGGCAAGCCAGCATTACGGCCGCGTTGGCTTGAGCACCGCTGTGAGGTTGAACGTTTACCCACTCGGCATTAAAAAGTGCTTTTGCGCGATCGATGGCCAGTGTTTCAGTTTGATCTACGATCTCACATCCACCGTAGTAGCGCTTTCCGGGATATCCTTCCGCGTATTTATTGGTCATAACAGAGCCCATGGCTTCCATCACCTGATCGCTCACAAAGTTCTCTGAAGCAATCAGTTCAATGCCATGAGTTTGGCGGATTCTCTCGTCTTCGATAAGGTCGAAAACCTGGGTGTCGCGCTGCATAAAGTGTAGTTTTATCTTGCGCACAAATGTAACCATTGGAGGAGTTTAAGAAAGGCACAACAGGCAAGCGAGGGAAGTACATGCCCACGTGGTTAAGTACAGGTGTTGCCGGGCTTTTTGCACTGCACTTTCTGGTCGTGGTGATCGCTTCTTTAGGAGGTAACTATCTACCTGCGAAATACTGGTATGCGCTGGCTCCCTATGTAGATCCATTGTTTTATCAGAACTACAAGGTTTTTGCTCCTGATCCACCTACTCAGAGTCGTGCCGTAGTATTCCGCTTTCATACACAGGACGGATGGAGTCCATGGCAATGGCCAGGCTTCGAGCACCTCTATGAAATGCAAGCCAATCGACTCTCTGTTCATTCAGAATTGTTTGACATGAGCGAAGGGATGGCGGATAACCTCTACCTCACCATGCAAAAGGAAAGGTTTAGCATGGAGAAATCCTCCGAAAGTTTCAAGGATTATCCTGCTGTTCAGCTCTGCTATGAGCAAGCCAGAAAGTTTGCCTCACTTAATAGTCCTTTGAGCGATACCTTACAGTTTGGACTCTTCATTGAGCATAATGGGATTGCGGACGATGAACTGATTTCCGAATACAGCTTCTTCCCGTTTCCAAAAATGTCGCAGCCTTGATTACCATTCTGAAACAGTGGCAAGAATCGGTCAATAGAAGGTGTGCGAGCCAGGTTTTTCTGCGTGCATTCTACCTGTTCTGGGGGGTGAACATTCTCAGGATGCTTCCCTATGGCAATCAAATCTGGGGGCCGGATGCACCGGTCATCATGAACTCCTTTTACTCGGGTTTTGACGCCTTAACAATGCTGTTGAATTTCGAGCCGATTCGTGCGTACTATCTATGGTTTGTCTGGGTTTTGGTGATCTTGTTGTTTCTGGGTGTTTTTGGCGTTCACAATGTATTTACACGAATACTTGCATGGTTGCTTTTTGCCAGCCTTCACAATGCCAATCCCGAGGTCAGCAATGGAAGTTATCACCTTTCGCAGCAGTTGTTTTTCTTCTCCGTTTTTTTCGTTGGAGGCCAGGAAGAGAAACGCTTCTCCGAACTTCGCAATCTCCTGCACAATCTGGCGATTTATGCCATCTGGATACAGGTGGCCATGATGTATGGAATGGCGGGAGTGCAAAAGCTTCGAGGAGATCTGTGGGTCTCCGGAGAGGCGATGGCTCTGGTGCTGAACCTCGAAGAGTACAGTTTGTCATGGGTGCGCGATTGGGTTGAGTCCAATCACTGGATACTTCAATTACTCACTTTCGCGGGGCTGTTTTACCAATTGAGCTTTCCAGTGCTCTTGTGGTTTTCGCGCATCCGTCCTTATCTACTCCTGTTTGGATTCGCGTTTCACATGTTCATTGTTTGGATCATTGGTGTTGCGGACTTTGGATTCGCCCTCATGACCATCTATACCATCTTTTTGCCCGAAGAACTGGCGCTGAGAATCATGCGCTGGTTTGACTCCTGGAGTTTTCGCGGAGATAAAGCGCTGGGATCAAAAGCATAGTGGGGATTGGAGACTGCGCCCACGACAGAGGGTAACGTGCTACCTCATACCCTTCATTAGGAAATCCCAATAACCAAAACGTGCCATAAATGATGCCGCTCGTCAAGCCAAGAAAAGCGTAGCAATAGGCCACCAGATTCCAGTGATTATATCTGAAGAAGGTTCGAAGCACCAAATGTGTTTCAAGGCCATAGAGGGTAAAAAAAACAATGACTGCAACCCACTTCATGCCGTAGGTGGTCCAGTAATCCATCTCAGCGAGAAAAGAGAAGAGCGGTGACAGTTGATGCTCGTTGGTCTCGAAGATTGTATTGGCCAACTGTATGTTGATGTTGACAAAGACCAAATCGCGCAGAAACCCTGTGAGAATAAGGAGCGCAATCGCAGCAACAACCAGCAATTTCTGAATCATGCCGGTTTCTTCATTGACGCATCAGAAAGCTTGGTTGACCATACATACCAGAGGTAGAGGACGAAGCCGTATACAATGATGGTAAAGGTGTAAGTATGGTTGAACTCAAGAACCGCGGGATCTTGGGAGTAGTGAAGAATGAGTGCTAAAGCGGTGATGCGTAGAACATTCAACAAGTGGATCAACACCAATCCCAGAGGAATAAACCAAAGTTTCTTTTTGACAGAACCAGGATAGGCGATGACAAAGCCGGAAAAAAGAGAAAATAGGGTAAGTCCGTTGCACGGATCTCCAATCCAAACACCGCTCGTTCCGTCAATGCCAATGGTTCTTATGTTCTCCACATGACTGTCAGGAATGAGATCAAAACCCAAGAGCTCTAGCAACACTGCGCTGAGGTCCTCCAGATTTCTAATCACAATCATGTCTAACCCCGAATGAGGGTGTAGCCACAATTCATAGATAAAGTACCAGGCCAAAAAAAGAAAAACCGCCTTCAGTAGAAAGCGGTACAAGGGGTCTGACCAGACTGTTCGAAGCTTAGCGCTTAAGATCAAAGGGCATCACTTTCTCAGGTCGTACATTTTCTTGGCACCAATGGCCAGTCCTGCAACCATTAGTATGCTGATTCCACCATCTATCGGAACGCAGGGGGGAGGCCAGCAAGACGGAGAACCGGCTGTGGGCGGCCCACCACCGGGTTGAGCATTTGACACCAGATACATGCCTCCTGTCATCAGAAGTACCAGTGCGATGTTTCTTAGTGATGAGTAGATCATAGTATGCTATTGAATGAAGACCTTTCGAGAGAAGGTTGCTCCATTATTGAAAGTCACGTTTACAAAATAGACTCCTGATGCAGCGTTGGAAAGGGAAATTCTTTCTCGATTGTAACCTGCAGTATGAGAAACATTATGAACCCGATTTCCCATGAGATCAAATACTTCAACGTTGGCACCTGTGCTTCTATCAAGGTAGTAGGAGATCAACACGTCCTTGTCGAAGGCATAAATGTCAAGCGGGTCGTTTTCTGTAGCAGCTGTTTTATCCACACAGTCTGCAACGCCAGCGTTCACAAGCAGTAGCTCAAAATGCTGTGGATTGTTTTCTTCCAGCATTACGTTCAGCTCAAACCCGGATGAAACGGAGACTTGAGTATTGGTCTGCTTGTCCAGGAGGTTCACGCAGCTATACTCACTCAGGTTTTCAAAACCATCTAATTTCAGTGAGTAAGCACCGGGAGTACCTGCCGTAACGTGAAAAGGAATGGAAAGCTGAGAGGCTTCTGCAGGAACATAGCTTACGAGCAAGTCTTCCACATCCGATTCCAGCGCCACTTCGCAGGAAGCGGAATCGGGGCTCCTCAGCATGGTCATGTCAAATTCGTCAAAACCGTCAAAAGCCATCGGTTCTCTACGCACATAAGCGTTGTGAGCGTATTTATCATTCACGCTTTCCAGACCAATGGTCAATTCAGGTAAAGTAGAGATGTAGCCTGCTTTGAAGAAGCTGCTGGAAGATGAATTGGCAAAATCATTCGCTGGTGTCAGCGTCAATGAACTCACCGAACTATTCACCCAGAAACCTTGGCCTGGGGGAATGTTGGTGCCGTCTCCGTGCGCAACGTATTGAGAAGTAGCCTGATCGTAAATGAAATATTGATCACCGCTTATACCTGTAACACCATCTGACACATTTGTCCAATCAAGAAATGCAGGATACGGATTGCCGATGAGATTCCAGCCACCCGTGGTGTTCAGTGAAATGACTTGCTCAGAGACGTCTGGCGAGCCTGTGTAGTCCAGTGTGGCAGCATTCCATGCACTGATGTCGGTAGCAAGCCAAATTTCGTAACCTCTCCCAGATTCCATGGGATCTGTGGTGTTGGAAACCGCAGTGTAGCTGTTCGCAACTTCATCGTAAGACCACATGGATATGAAGCCAGCTGCGGTGCCGTCTCCTCCAGTCACACCACTGATGAAGATATCATCATCAATGCTTTCAAAGTCCGCATTGGTGATGGGGGCAGACATTGTTGACCAAGCCGCCAATCTTCCATCTATGAATCGGTCCATTTGTATCGTGCCACCAAGTGATCCGGTTCCAACAGATACCACAGCAGACTGTCTGCCGCTAACAGATAACATTCTCAACGTCTGCGAGCAAGTAAGGGTGCCATCGGTGAGGCTCAACCCTGAACTCAAATGAATTTCACCTCCGGCTGCAAGCTCTGCACCATCGTTATTGTTAATCTCAAGGTTCCCAAATACAACGGCTGAAGCGCTATTGTTGGTTATTGTTTGCTGTCCTGCGTTACCGCGCATGATCACCGTACTGGACTCATCGAAGACCACAGATCCTGTGGCACTTACGGTGATGTCTCCCTTCACAATCAGAGAACCGCTTGCATTGATGTTCAACGTTCCTTCAATGGTCAAGTCGTTTACGGATTGAGCATCGGTAATAGTCACTGAGTTAGCGACAGAAACAATGGCGTTTCTTGTGCTATCTGGGGTCAGGGGAGCGCAGTCCCAAATGACTGCAGGCCACAAACCATCCATGAAAGAAGCACAAGTATTGACAGCATCTGTATTGCCAATGGTGAAGTAATGGTTGTCAGGAATATTGACGTTGGAGAAAATAACCGAGTCTCCGGAAATTGTGGGACTCATACCTGTTGAGGTGGCGTCCGTGAATACTCCGTTGTCGTCCGTCAACAGCTCATAAAGGTTCGGGTCTGTTCCAAAATCAATACCGGTCATTACAAAGATCACCGTCATGTCTCCGACATCAGTATTGCTCTCATCTGCACGCCAAACCCGGCTCAGTCTCATTCCTCCTGATCCGCTGTAGCTTGCCGGTACATCAACACTATTGGTAGTGAGCGCGCCTCCGTCATGTCCCCACATCAGGTAGTCTCCATCCCCCAGTGAATTAGCGTCTCGGATTCTTACGATGGATGTTCCCTGCCCTTGCGTGTGATTATCAGAACTTGACTCCCGACCAATGCCCGCAAGCTCGTTCCCATGGGTGCCTTCAAATGCATATTTATCGGAGCTGGAACCTAAACCGTAATTCGCGTCCAGGTAGTTCTCAACCAGAATCCGCTGCGTGGTATTCAGATTTGAGCTGTAAACAATCACCTCGGCAATATCTCCGGTTAGAAAGTTCAGTCCGGTAGACAGTAGCATCCCTCCAAGGCGAAGGTTTTGGCCAATGCTAATTTGCGCATTGTGAGCCGTCACCGATTGTGAAGAGCCATTGATTCGAAGGAAATGAAAAGGATTAGATGCGGTAAACTCCTGGTGGAAGGTTTGATATGAAGTGGACAGGATTGGCCCTGTTCTGGTTTCGTTCTCCGTAAACGAATAATAGCGTTCGCTGGTGTTTCTACTGATGCTGATACCGTCCGAAAAGCTCGTGCCGATGTTGATCATGTAATCGAAATCCCCGGTCGACTGGTTGGCCGTAGAGAAGTTACCTGTTACAAAAACACTAGTTTCAGTAGGATTAACGCCCAATGTAGCGTCAATGACATCATTGGTGCCGTCAAACCTCACAACGGGCTGTCCGTTCAATTGCCCTGTGATGAGTGTGGGTCTGTTACTAGCGGTTGATTGTGTGAGGTTGTTGCCGTTCCCGCTGAGGTCAGACCATTGCCTGATGGTCTCATTGTTGGATGCTTCTGTAACTCCCAGATCTGTAAACACACCTGATGAAGCTGATACCCAGCACCTAAGCGTGGTGCTATTACCAACACCTCCAGGCCCTGTTTGCGCGAGCGAGGCAAAAGGCAGCATAACGCCAATAAGGAGAATGGCGAAGCTCAAAAAAGTGATTTGTCTCATTGCCGATGTATTGCTATCGGAGATCGTGTCCTTTAACGTTCCTACGTAGTTGTCCCAAGTAATGTTCAAAAGTAGCTCTTTTAAAGGAGTTTCATGGATAAGCTGAGGAACGGAATCAATAAATAGCTTTGTCACTTCATGTCAAGGAGGGAGAATCGTGCAGGATAACAAAGGGTTGATCGATGTTAGCCAGCTGCTAAGGTTGATGTTGCTGGTTTTGAAGAACTGGTATATAATCCTCACCATCGCAGTGGTTTCGATTGGTGGAGCATACATTTATTTACACAAACAGCAGGAACTGTATGAGTCGCGCATGCAGATCCTTTTGAAGTCTGAAGAGACCTACGACTACCAGAATAACCTGCTCAAGGGATTGGGAGTGCAGAACAGCGTTTATGGGAACTACGAGCGAATTGCGAGCCAAATGAGGGTCGTAAAGTCTACGAGTATTCTTAACGATGTGCTCGATCGGTTGAATCTGGATGTGTCGTATTTCATACGTGGAAGGGTCAAAACGGCCGAAGTTTTCGAACACCTGCCTTTCACAGTTTCCTCGAATAATTACGGTGCAAATGCAGTGCGGGATTTTAATCTGAAAATCCTTGACCTGGAGAATTACGAGCTTCAATACGAAGTGAATGAGCAGCAGTTTGTGTCTTCCCACAGGTTTGGAGAGCTGGTCGCTAACGAGCACGTATACCTCACCATCAGTCGCAATTCGAACCTCAATAACATCACTGTTCGTACGCTCAAGGATATCGACTATGCCTTTAAGATAAATGCGCGTTCAGCGCTCTTGGGTAAGTATGGTTCTTCCTTGCAGGTAAGCAACATTGATTACACGAGCATCATCGTTATTTCGGTCAGGGATAACATTCCGAAAAGGGCTCAGATGTTTCTGGATTCGCTGGGCAAAGTGTACATCGAAAACAGCTTGCAGAACAAGATTGAGGTAAACGAAAACACTCTGAGATACATTGACAAGCAGATTTCGGAGGTAACGGAATACATCAATCAGATCGGTTCTGAAATTGAGCAGTATAAAAACTCCAAGAGCATCCTCAATCTCACCAAGGAAGAGGAAACCTACTTCAACCGACTGGTGAATACGGAGCAGGAACTCAAAACACTAGAGGTACAACTGAATTCGCTCGGTGATCTCACCAAGTATGTTTCGGGCCTAAGGAAGGATGATGTGAGTCTGCCTCCCACACTCTTGCTCCAGGGAGATGATAAGGCCCTGAGTGCTATGATCGATAAGCTGTACAGTCTGCACCTAGGACGGCTGCGGGCATTGGATGACGTAAAGACGGGCAATCCTGCCTACGAAAACATTGTCCGGGATATCGAAGCGACTCGCCAGGAGATTTTGAAATACCTGGATTCATATGCTACAGCCCTTCAAGAGCGCATTGCCATCTCCAAATCGGAAATCCGGGATCTTGAAGGAAAGATCAAATACATCCCCCGAACGCACCGGGAACTCTTGAATATTGAGCGCAGACTGCATGTGAATGAAGAACTGTATTCATTCCTGCTTTCCCGCAGAGCGGAGACCATCATTGCAAGAGCTGCCATACTTCCTGAAACCAGGATCATTGAGGAGCCCAGATCAGGCGGTATCGTTTATCCCGAAAGACAGAAAGTGCTTGGAAGGTGGCTACTCATAGGACTTGTGATTGGCTTGGGCATCTCGCTCCTCAAGATATTCACCATTGAAAAAGTAGAAACGCTGGACGCCCTTAGCTCGATTACCAATCTTTCCATATTAGGAATCGCACCTGCCTTGAAGGAGGATTCCAAATACTTGTTCGATGAGGAGAATTCACGCTCTGCGCTATACGAAGCCTTTCGCTCCCTACGTGCCAATCTTGAGTTTTTAGGAAGCCAGGATTCTAAGAAGCGTATTCTTATTACTTCACTTCAGCCCAGTGAAGGAAAGACCTTTACTTCGGTCAATCTTTCCTACATCCTTTCCAGAACACAGAACAAAGTGCTGCTTGTGGATTGCGATCTGCACAAGCCGAAAGTTGCCGATGTCTATAAAATTGGCAACTCTAAGGGCTTGAGTAACCTGCTCAGTAGCCAGGCTAAGTTTGAGGATCACGTGCATCATTTTGATGAATACCTTGACATTCTTACGGCTGGTCCTTTACCTCCCAATGCTTCCGAACTGATTGCCTCACCAGCATTCTCCGCCTTCCTTGATTCTATTGATAATCAATACGAGTACATCATCATTGATACGCCTCCCATTGGCCTGATCACTGATACGCTTGTGATGATGAAAATGGTCGATGTGAAGCTCTTTGTGATGAGTAGCAACTTCACTACAAGAAATACCATTCGACAGATTGAGCAGATCATCGAACGCAGCGAACTGGACAATACCGCGGTGATTTTGAATAAGGCCAAGCCTTCCTTCTCGCGCTTCTATTACGGTAAGCAGATGTATTACTACGGAGGTAGCTACGGTACTTATGGCTCAGACACAAATTCCTGAGTCACCCTGACGATCGTGAATTTACCACCATTAATGAGTTACTTACTCTGCGTTGATAGCGCTAATATTGCCAACCAGTTTTGAAGCCTGCCACCCATACTGTTGACGTTCAGCCAGAGGAACATTGGGAGCACACCATAGATGATTCTTCCACTCGTGCCTACAAAGGGTGGGGAGAGGCTTTTCGGTACCGCGATCTCCTGATCCTTTTCGTTCGAAGAGACTTTGTGACCCTTTACAAGCAAACCGTATTGGGACCGTTGTGGTACATCATACAGCCTTTGTTGACCACACTCACCTTTGCGGTGATTTTTGGAGGCATTGCGGGTATCTCAACGGACGGCCTGCCCAAGATCCTGTTCTACCTTTCAGGAATTACCTTCTGGACTTACTTCTCAGAGACCTTGCTGAAGATTTCGGATACTTTCTATGCCAATCAGAAGCTTTTTGGCAAAGTCTATTTCCCGAGGATCATCCTGCCTGTATCGATATCCATTTCCAACCTCTTCAAGCTTGGAATTCAGCTGGTTATCTTCTTGATCATTTATGTCATCTACTACGTACAGTCTCCTTCTTTCGGTCCTACATGGCATCTCGCCTTGTTGCCGTTGTTGGTCCTGGTAGAGGCAGTTCTGGGGCTTTCGATTGGAATGATCATCTCTTCGCTTACCACAAAGTATCGCGACTTAAAATTCCTCATTCAGTTTGGGATTCAATTGCTCATGTATGCTTCTCCAATCGTGTATCCGCTATCCACAGTTTCCGATCGTTTCAAGCTGATCATTCTGGCCAATCCGATGACGGGAATATTGGAGGCCGTGAAGTATGCATTCTTTGGAATTGGTGTATTTGAGTGGAGCTATCTGCTCTATTCGGTTTGCTTCACCCTTGTAACCTTCTTGCTCGGAATGTGGATTTTCAAGCGCGTAGAAAAAACCTTCGTTGACACCATTTAGTCGAAGATCATGGCAGCTAAGAAGATTTTGGAAGTTAAAAACGTGGCGAAGCAATACCGCTTAGGGGTCGTTGGTACGGGCACGTTGAGCCATGATCTGAACCGTTGGTGGTACAAAGCCCGAGGTCTTCCCGATCCTTACCTCAGCATCAGTCAGGAGAATAAACGAGAGGAAGAAGGAGGAGAATATGTGTGGGCGTTGCGTGACATTTCGTTCGACATGAATGAAGGTGAGGTGCTTGGAATCATTGGCAAGAATGGAGCAGGAAAGTCTACCCTGCTGAAGGTGCTCTCCCGGATCACGCATCCCACAAAAGGATCGATCAAATACAACGGGCGAATCGCATCATTGCTGGAGGTTGGAACTGGATTTCATCCAGAGCTCACAGGTCGTGAGAACATATTCCTGAACGGAGCCATCCTTGGGATGAACAAGCAGGAAATTGCTGCCAAGCTCGATGACATTGTGGACTTCGCTGGGGTGGCGAAATACATTGATACTCCTGTAAAGCGTTATTCTTCCGGTATGACCGTCCGCTTAGGGTTCGCGGTGGCAGCACACCTGGAGCCTGAAATCCTCATTGTAGATGAGGTGCTGGCGGTAGGTGATGCGGATTTCCAGCAGCGTTGTGTTGCAAAAATGGAGGATGTAAGCAAGCAGGGACGAACCATCCTGTTTGTGAGCCACAACATGAATTCGGTGAACCAGCTCTGCAACCGAGGTCTGCTGATGAACAATGGCACCATTGAGATGATGCATGACGACATCCAGGAGGTAACGAGCCGCTATTTGCAGGATTCTCTTGACTCCGCGCGCAGGAATGTGGCAGACCGGACCGACCGTGAGGGGCTTGGTTTTGTGAAGTTGATGAACATCGAGGTGGTGGATCAAAACAAAGAACCCATGGTGATGGCGCTCAGCGGAAAGCCTATGTTCTTCCGGTTGACGCTGATGAATAGCCATCCTGAAACCGCCACTAACATCGATTTAAGGGTAGTACTCAAAAACTGGCGAGAGGAGACGATTGGGTTTCTGCATTCAAAAACCTCCGGGCAGCAGATTGATCTTCTGCCGGGAGAAAACGATGTGTTGGTTGGGTTCGAGCGAAACCCCTTGAGCAAAGGGCGTTTTGTGCTTGATGTGGGAATCCGAAGGAGCAACATTGTGGAGGATAAAATCCAGAAGGCCCTGGACTTTGAATCGTTTGAGGAACGTTATTATGGCGTAGACTATTCCACTCCGAATTGGTTCAATGGCGTGTTGCTAGAGCAGAAGTGGGTGATCGGTTAACACCCCTGAACACCTTCACAAACCTGACACCCAGTCGACAAGCTGCGCAGATACCTTCAAGAGTGAATGGTGAGTACTCACATACCTAAAGTGACTTGCTCCCATCTCGTTAAGCTCTGAATCAATACTTGACGAGCTTAAAGTTTGAGTCATCTCATCAACATTTCTGAATGTGGAAATGCCACAGCGGTTGGATTGAATGTATCCAAACGGGTCAATCCCCATGGAGAAAACAGGTACTGAGAACTTGCCAGCCTGCAGGAAGGTGTTTGGAAAGCCTTCACTTTCGCTTGTGCTGACAAAGAGTTTGGCTTTGGCGAAGTAGGTCTCAATTTCATGGGCTGGTACTTCAGGTATGAGTTGAAGATTTGGGAGCCCGGCACTTTTGATGGACTCGTAGTCACCTCCGGCAGAAGGATTGAGTACCATCACAAACTGCTCGTTCGGAAGGCTCTTCACCAAGTCAAGAAAAAGTAAGGGACGCTTTACAGAGGAGTCGCGACCTACCCATAAGATGAATTCTCTGCTGGATTCACCCGAGCCCTCAAGGCTGATGGGGTTTTTGAGCAAAAAGGCCTGCTTGCCAAAGTCATTTTCAATGCGCTGGGCCTGAAGATCATTCTGGCACACAAACACCTCATTTTCATGAATAATTCGCCACACATCATCACCCACAATTCCGTGTCGGTTTTTGATGGTTGATCCTTCATGATTGATGTCCGCTACATCTTCATCATGCGTGAGGAAAATGAGCACTTTCCGGTCGTGCTTTCTAAGAACCCTTGCTTGTTCAAGTGTAGTTGGTGTGAGACCAAAAATGCAGTAGGCATCTGCTTCGCATTGCAGCAAATCCTGCTCGGGATAGAAGGTTTGATACAATTTGATCATGTTGCCGCCTGTATGTTTCAAGGCTTGGATTCGATCCAGCGCTTTCCGCTGGAACTGCTGCCACGCATTCAGATACGTTTCCTTCCGATTCCCATTGGTTCTGAATACTCCGATTCCGTCAAACAGAGTGGGTGATTCCTGACCGTAGTCATAGACCAGAAAGCTGACGTTTCCCGATGAGCGCTGGGCTACGCCTCTTGCAAGGGTGACGCTTCTGTATTGTGCTCCACCAAAGGGAATACGAAGTTCCGGCCGAAACAAACCGAAGGCATCCAAGCAAACAAAGCAAACGCGCAAACTGTGGAGGTTAAATATTCAGAGGCGAAAGTAAGGTGGCAAATAGTTTTAGCTTTGACGCCCTTGGAAATGGTATCGTTTTCATGCTAACCATTGGAAAGCACACTTTCTCGTAAGATCATCAGATGAAGGGGCGTCATCCTAACTTTTTCTTAATCGGAGCACCTCGCTCGGGTACAACTTCCGTAGTGCAATACCTGTCTCGATTCGAAGAGGTTTTTCTTCCCTCCATCAAAGAGCCGTTCTACTTTTCACCTGAGCTCTACGATTCAAAAATCCGCGAGCAGGTCCCCATTCTGACCAGCGAAAAAGACTATCTCACTCTCTTTGATTCTGTCAAGGATCAGAGAATCATAACAGATGCCAGCACTTCTTATCTATGGACACCTCAGAGTGCTGAATTGATCTATGCCAAGGCTCCATCAGCAAAGATCATTGCCATTGTGCGTAATCCTGTGGACCGGGTCTTTTCTCATTACCTGCACTATGTCGGGCGCTATGGTGAACAAAGACTCTTTCATCAGTTTGTGGAAGATGGACTTAAATCGGATGCCGATGCTCATGATCGCCATCACATCGAATCAGGGTTTTATGCGCGCAACTGGAAGCGTTACCTGGACGTGTTCCCGGAGAGAAACCTACTGCTGCTGGAGTACACAGAGTTGAAAACGAATGGAAACTCTTTTTTCTCTAAAATCTCCGCGCACTTGGAGCTGCCTTACAAGGAAGACGAGTCTGGCGTTCCCGCCAAAAATGCCAATCATGTCATGAAAGCGGGCGTAGCCAAAGCGTTGTATGATCTTCGCTACAGGCTGTTTAAGGGACGTCTGCCGATTCCAGAAGCCTGGAAAAGTAGTTTCAGAGATCGCCATCTCAAGGTGAAACCCGAAGAGCGAACGATGGAGTTGCTCCATAACCTCTATCGGGAGGATAGCGTTGAATTTGAGCAAATGACCGGAATCAAATTTGAATCCTGATGTGCCGCATTGCTGGTTTCTGGGACCGCTCCAATAACAACTACGATCGATGGAGTGTGCTTCGCTCAATGCGCGATTCGCTGGAGCATGGAGGTCCCGATGATGCTGGTGAATACATGGATGATGCTTCTGGTATTGCGTTCGGGCACAGAAGGCTGTCGATCATCGATTTGAGTGAGCTTGGAAACCAACCCATGCACTTTGAGCACCTGAGCATTGTGTTCAACGGAGAAGTGTACAACTACAAGGAGATTCAACAGCAACTGCGTCAAGAGGGGTACAGCTTTGTTTCTGATTCGGATACTGAAGTGGTGTTGAAAGCCTTTCATCGCTGGGGAACAAAATGTGTTGAACAGTTCCATGGAATGTGGGCCTTTGCCATTGCCGATAAGAGTACCGGAAAATTGCTGCTATGTCGGGATAGGATAGGTGTAAAACCGCTGTTCTATTATCACAAGGAAGGCTTGTTTGCCTTCGCGTCCGAACTGAAGGGGTTACTGCCACATCCAGGATTTAATAAAGAACTGGATCTCGCTGCGGCTAAGCAATTTGTAAGGTTTGGTTTCATAGCTGCACCTCATACCATCTACCGTCATACCCGGAAGCTTTTGCCTGGGCATTGGTTGACTGTAGACTCAAATCAACAGATAGAAGAGTATCCCTACTGGGAGCTTAAATCGTCTCAGCCGGAAGAGCTCAGCGATGCAGAATGGGTCAAGCGAACGAAGGAAGAGCTTTTGAAAGCGGCCCGGTTGCGCATGGTGGCAGATGTGCCTGTGGGTGTTTTCCTCAGTGGTGGAGTCGATTCTTCGCTGGTCGCTTCCTTGCTCCAGGAATCGGTGTCTTCCAAGCTTCAAACCTTCACCATAGGATTTGAAGATCAGCAGTTTGATGAGTCAAGCGTGGCTCGAAAAATTGCTGAGCATCTGGGGACACAGCATCACGAATGGATGTGCTCAGACAAGGAGGCGCTGGACTTAGTTCATGATCTCCCTAAAGTATATGATGAGCCTTTTGGTGATTCTTCTGCCATTCCAACACTGCTTCTGGCTCGCAAATCCAGGGAACATGTGAAAGTGGCGCTCAGCGCGGATGGCGGTGACGAACTCTTTGCCGGTTATGATGCATTTTATGAAGTGCTGAAACTCCGGGATGAATCACAGCCTGCCGTCCGATCCAGCTTGCGCTATCAGTTGACCAACGCCTTGGATCGAAAAAAGGCGTTCATTCTGGATCCGGCCATGTACGCCAAACGCGTGCGCCAGTCTTTTCGAAAGTCTAACTCAGATATCACTGAGCTATTGCAGTTTCAGATGAGTCTTGCACATCCTGAAATGATCGACTGGCTGTTCCGGGAACCCTCGATCATGTGCGAATCCCGCAGCTCTGAGATGAATACCCACGACCTCGATCGAATGGCACACTGGGATGTGCTGAATTACCTGCCAGATGACATCATGCAGAAAGTGGATCGAGCCACCATGAGCGTAGCGCTTGAAGGTCGTGAGCCTCTGCTGGATCACCGCCTGGTGGAATTTGCTTTTGGTTTGCCTTTGGACATGAAATTCAGGGATGGAACCCGGAAATATGCTCTGCGAAAAATCCTTGCGGAATACTTGCCCAGCGAGATCATCAACCTTCCCAAACGAGGGTTCAGTCCACCGCTCAAGTCGTGGTTTGCTTCTGCACTTCGCGATTCGGTTCAGGAAAGTTTTGATCCTGCTCGCATCCGACAACAAGGCATTTTCGAGCCTCGGATGATGCAGGCAATTCAACACCACGCCTTACACACAGGCTTGGTGCATCCAAAATTTCTTTGGAACCTGTTTGTTTTTCAGCTTTGGTATGATGAATATTTCGGCTAGCTCTTAGCCTGCTGGTCTTTCCAGTCCACAAACTTCCGAACGCCCTGCTCAAAGGAAGTAGTGGGCTCGTAGCCAAATAGACGTCCAGCCTTTTCCACATTGGCGTAGGTGATCTGTACATCACCCTTTTGCATTGGCAACTGCTCGATGTTTGGCTCCTGCCCAAGTACCCGATACACCGTATGGATCATCTCCAGCAAATTCACCGGTGAATGATTCCCAAGGTTCACGGTTTCGAAAGCCTTGTCTTGATCCAGTATCCAGCTCAGCGCCTTGCCAATGCCTGATACAATGTCGCCCACATAAGTGTAGTCGCGGGCTGTGGTTCCGTCACCGTACATGGTCACAGCTTCTCCATTGCGGATCATACGAACGAACTTGTTTACCGCAAGGTCAGGGCGCTGTCGCTCACCGATCACCGTGAAGAAACGAAGGTTTACCGCGTTCAATCCGTAAAGCTCATGATACGTTCGAATCAAGGTTTCACAGGCTACCTTGGTAAAAGCATAGTTTGAAATGGGCCTGGAAACATCCATTTTCTCATGAAAGGGTGTTTCAGAAGTATTCCCGTACACGGATGATGACGACCCAAAAACCAACCGATCGCAATCTGCTTTACGCATCCACTCCAGCAAAAGCTGAGTACCGCTCACATTCGTTCTCAGATATCCGCTCGGGTCCTTGAGCGAAGGCAAAACGCCCGCCTTGGCTGCCAGGTGAATCACTGCATCCGGCTTCACCGACAATGAGTCCCACGTTTTCTGATCTGCGATATCGCCTTCCACAAAAGCGAACGCAGGATTTTGCTTCGCATGCTGAAGGTTGGCCTCCTTGTGTTCGCGCGCATAGAAGGGGTCGAAGTTGTCAAGTCCGGTGACTTGATGTCCTTCCGCCAGTAGCTTTTCAGTGAGGTGAGAACCGATGAATCCGGCACAGCCGGTGATCAGTATGTGTGGCATACCCTAGTTTCAAATAAGTGCCAAAAGTATGATCATCCATGACTCGTGGTGACATCATTCTCAGAACGCCTTTATTTGCAGCACAGCTCAGGAATGAACATCCTTTTTATTGGACATAACGCCAGTTACTCGGGAGCCCCCAAGTCCTTGTTGCGCATCATGCGCTACATCAAATCCAAGGAATTGGGAACGTTTGAATGCTTGCTGAGAAATGATGGTCCCTTGATGTCTGAGTATGAAGAAGTGTGCACGTTGCACTCGTTTCTGCCGGCTCACCTCATTCCTAAAGAAGGTGCCATTGTGGGAAACCTCTATCGCAAGATGACTTTGCGGCAGCATCGAGCCAAGCTTTTGAGTCACCTCAAGGATCAGAACTTTGATGTGATCTATTGCAATACAGTAGTCAATGCCAATGTACTTGAGTTCCTGGCTCCGCTTGGTTTGCCTGTTGTGGCTCACTTGAGGGAAATGCACACGGCCATTGATTCATATGGTGGCCGTGAAATGATTGATTTGCTGGATCGATATGTCAACAAATACATCGCGGTCAGCAAAACTGCCGGCAACGTTCTAAGTGAGTATGGCGTAGATGGCAAGAAGGTGAACGTCATCTACAATTTCCTTGAGCACGCGGAAATTGAAAAGCGCTCTACGGGAAATCATGCAGCCTTGCGTGAGTCTCTGGGCATCGCAAAGACGGATGTAGTAGTTGGTAATGTAGGAACACTGAACTCCAGAAAGGGAGGAGACTTGTTTGTGGAAACCGCCCAAAAAGTGTTCGAAAATCATCCGGAGGCTCACTTTGTATGGGTTGGAGGTGGAACACAGGAAGAGGTGACAGACATGCTCAGTTCCTGGTCTGATGAACAACGGAAGAAGGTCCACTTGGTCGGAGAAATCCCGCATCCGTATGACCACTATCAGATGTTTGATGTCCTGCTACTGACTTCAAGAGATGACCCTTTTCCATTGACTGCGATGGAGGCGGCCTTCTTTCGGAAACCTGTCGTTTGCATCGGAGGCACGGGAGGTATTCCCGAGGTTTTGAAAGACCCCGCCTTGGTGGTTCCTGAAGCTAGTAGCGCATCCCTTGCCGAGGGCTTGATACCCCTTCTCAGCGATGAATCCAAGAGAAAGGATTGGGGTAATCAATGCCACAAGATTTTGATTGAGGAACTCAGCATTGACAAGCAGATGGAGAAGGTGTTGGACATTGTAAGATCAGTGCTGAAATGATCCTGGTAGCAGGCATGCATCGCTCCGGATCGTCCATCCTGGCTAAGCTTCTTTTGGAAGCTGGTGCAGACTTTGGAAATCCTGAGACCTTCTATCCGGCAGATCAATGGAATCCTGATGGATACTTTGAGCATTTAGATATCCTCGATGTCAACCTGAAACTGGTGAACGGGCCATTTGGCAAGCTTAGTTATGCCTTTCTGCCAGGTGAGAAAACGATCCGACAGCGTGCTAAATCTATCAGTCCAAAAGTGAAAGCTGCGATTCGTACTCACGGGAAAAACACCGTAAAAGAAAACCGCTTCTGTCTCACGCTTCCTGCCTGGATCGATCATGGTCTCGAAGTGGAGAAAGCCTTGGTGTGCATCCGTCATCCGGCTAATGTGGTTCGGTCGCTTTGGAAGCGGAATAAGCTCCCCGCATGGTTTGGTTACAGGATTTGGCTGTTGCACAACGAACGCCTCTTGAACACGTTGCATCAGCAAGGCATTCCTTACAAAGTAGTAAGCCACGAAACGCTCACAAATGCCGAAACGGGAGTGGAGCATTTAAGTGCTGTACTTGCGTTCCTGAACCTGAATAAAACGGCTGCCGAAGTGGGTGAACTCCTCCATCAGAATGTGCGTATGAAGCCGAAGCGAAAACACGCAAAAACGCTTCCTTTGTCAGTAGATCAACTCTACCAAGACTTGCTAAATCAGTCGATCGGATGAGCCAAATGCCGGAAACAAAAATCCCTGGAAAACTCACGATTGTCATTCCCGTTTACAACGGTGAATCGTCCATCGGTGCGCTGCTCAAGACGGTGCACAGGGAAATCGCTCCGAGCGTGGAAAAGTTGGAGGTGGTTACGGTCAACGATGGTAGTCCAGACAACAGTCGGGCGGAGATAGAGGCATGCATGAATCTCAGTGGGATGGAGCTCAAATACATCGAGCTGATGACCAACTTCGGAGAGCACAATGCGGTGATGTGCGGTCTGAACCACTCAACAGGAGACTACGTGGCCATCATCGATGACGATTTCCAAAATCCACCGAGTGAGGTGTTGCTCCTGCTCCGTAAGCTCCTCGAAGGTTATGATGTGGTGTACAGTTATTATGAACGAAAAAAGCACCACTGGTTCCGCAACCTTGGAAGCAGATTCAATGATCGGGTGGCTACCTTGCTTCTCAACAAGCCCAAGAACCTCTATTTGTCAAGCTTTAAGGTCATTTCGAAAGACCTGGTGAGGAGCATCGTTCGCTACGATGGCCCCTTCCCATACATTGACGGGATCATCTTTACGGCTACTAAGAAAATCGGAACGCAGTTGGCGCGCCACGACAGCAGGGTAGAAGGTAAGTCGAACTACACGCTCCGAAGGCTGGTTCGCCTCTGGCTCAACATGTTCACGGGGTATTCCATTGCGCCCTTGCGCATCGCTTCTATCCTTGGTCTGATCATGTCTATGCTCACTCCGCTGATGATCGCCTTTTACATTTTCAGCTACTTCTATGGCGGAATTTTCGTCAACAAAGTGATCCCGCCCGGATGGGCTTCGCTCATCATTTTGGTCAATTTCTTTGGTGGACTTCAGCTCCTTGTTTTGGGGCTGACAGGTGAGTACCTTGGAAGACTCTTTCTGACGGTAAACAAAAAGCCGCAGTTCCTTATTCGCACAACACTGGACAATTCAAATGACCAACCTTCAGAAACGGTTTAAAGACAAGAACATTCTCATTCTGGGAGGCCTCGGGTTTATTGGTAGCAACCTTGCTATCCGGCTCGTTGATCTGGGAGCCAAGGTCACGCTTGTAGACTCTATGTTGCCGCAATACGGGGGCAACTCGCAGAACATTCAACCGATCCTCGGGAGATGTAAAATCAATTACTCTGACATCCGGGATACCTATTCCATGAATTACCTGGTGAAAGATGTGGATGTGGTGTTCAGCATGGCCGGCCAGACAAGCCACATCGACAGTATGCGCGATCCACACACGGATCTGGACATTAATTGCAAAAGCCAGCTTACCCTGCTTGAAGCATGTCGCAAGGAAAATCCTTCCGCACAGATCATCTACGCCAGTACACGACAGATTTATGGAAAGCCGAAGTATCTTCCGGTAGACGAAGCGCATCCGATTGATCCGGTAGACGTGAACGGGATCAACAAGCTTGCCGCGGAAAACTACTTCACGCTTTATTCCAAGGTGCATGGAATGCGCTGCATTTCACTGAGGTTGACCAATACTTATGGACCACGGCAACACCTGAGCGGTGATAGTCAGGGATTTACAGGCATTTTCATTCGGAAAGTACTGAGCGGAGAGAAGATCCAGATTTTTGGTGATGGCAAGCAGCTTCGGGACTTCAATTACATCGATGATGTGGTGAACGCTTTTCTTCACTGTGTGGATGAGGAAGGCCTCAGTGGTGGAGTATTCAACTTAGGAGCGGAGGAGAAGTTTTCGCTGCTCGATTTTGTGAAGGAGCTTCAGAAGCATGTCTCCTTCGAGTTTGACATTGTTCCCTTCCCTGAAGACCACAAGAAGATTGACATTGGAGACTACTATGCGGACTTTTCAAAGTTCCACAGCCAAAGCGGTTGGGAGCCAAAAGTGTTGCTATCTGAAGGTATCAAGGAGACCATTGATTATTTCCGTCAATACAGCAAGCATTACTGGTGATCTTACCTAACGATTTTAAGAAGGAGTTTGAGAGTATCGCTTCCGATGTGGAGGCAGCCGTCTCCAGGGTGCTGCGCAGCGGTTGGTACATTCTGGGCAAGGAGGTAGAAGCGTTTGAAGCTGAATTTGCGGCTTACAATGGCTCGGCTCATGCCATCGGTGTGGGCAATGGACTCGATGCTCTGGAGCTGTCGCTTAAAGCACTTGAGATTGGTGCAGGAGATGAAGTGATTGTCCCGGCCAATGCTTACATCGCAAGTGTTCTCGCCATTGCCAACGTAGGGGCAACACCCGTGTTGGTAGAACCAGACATCGAAACGTACAACATCGATCCCGAAAAGATCGAAGCAGCGATCACGGAGCGCACCAAGGCTGTTCTGCCGGTGCATCTCTATGGATTGCTCTCAGCCATGCCGGAAATCATGCTGATTGCAGAGCGTCACAAACTATGGGTGGTTGAAGACTGTGCCCAAACCCACGGAGCTTCCATTCAAGGTCAAAAGGCTGGAACCTTTGGTCACCTGGGGTGCTTCAGCTTTTATCCCACCAAGAATTTAGGAGCTTTTGGTGACGCAGGCTGTGTTGTGACCGATGATGAAGGTTTGAGGGATAAAATCCGAATGCTGAGGAATTACGGATCATCCAAAAAATATCACAACGAGCTGGTCGGAGTGAATTCGAGGCTCGATGAAATGCAGGCCGCCATGCTTCGGGTGAAGCTTGAGCATCTGGATGAGTGGAATGGATTGCGGCAGGAGGCACATGTAGAAATGCGCGAACTGTTCAGCGATCGCAACTGGATTTGGCCAGTGACTCCGGAAGGATATTCACATGTTTATCACCAGCTGGTGGTACGCTCTGAGCAGCGCGATGAAGACATGAAAAAACTGGAAGAAGAAGGATATAAGTGCATCATTCATTATCCAATTCCCCCTCATCGGTCGGAAGCCTTTCGAGCTGATTTTGTAGGGCAGGAATACCCGATCACGGACACGGTGTCTGACACCATTTTTAGTTTACCATTGCACGGATTTATTTGGAGCAAACGATGACAAAAACGCAACCGAAACCCGAGTTTTTCGATCTCAACGATAGCGACAATTCTTGCTTTTTGTGTAACAATCCTCGTTACTATAAAACGATCAAGATCGACCACTTCGACTTTCCTTTCGAGTACAAAACATGCAAGTGTGGAATGGTGAAGCAGACACCCATGCCCAATGAAAAGTTCTTCGAATGGTTTTTCAACTCGGATGTGTTTTTCAGCGCCAAAAAGACGGATAAGGACTTCATTTGGGGATACTACGATTACTTCAAGGATGAGTCTTCCCGAATGGCAACCTCTGCTTACCGGCATCGCAGGTTGAAGTACATTTTCGAGGGAACCGATCGTCCATTGAATGTGATGAAGATCGGGCCTGCTACCGGCACTTTTCTGTACCTGGCAAAAAAGAAGGGACATAATGTTCTCGGTTGCGATGTATCCAACCAGTTTGCCAATTATGCGATGGAAAACTATGATGTGCCGATTGACATCGGACGTTTTGAGAGAAAGGGCTACAAGGATGGCCAGTTTGATGTCATCATGTTGCTCAACGTGATTGAAAATGTCCCCAACCTGGATGAGTTCATGCAGGCCATTGTGCGTACGCTGTCACCGAATGGACACTTTGTGTTCAACTACGTGGACATGCACAACAACCTGATCGCCAAATTGCAGGGGAAGAAGTACTTCATTTATCGCCCTCCCATTTGCTACGTGATTGATCGATTTACAGTAGCTAAAATGATGAAGAAATATGGCTTCAAGATCAAGCGTCAGCATTGGGATGTTCGCTACATGCACCTCGAGAAAATCAGTACTCTTTTGCATTGGAAGTGGCTGTTGACCTTGTCAAAGGCCTTAGGCATTTCGCGTGTCAACTTTCCCATCTACGCTTATCCTTCCAAAGTAGTAGTGGCGGTTAAAGCCTAGCAATGGGGCTGTTGAATCCAGATAAGAAGGGACTATTGCTCCTGGGGTCCGCCTTTTTGCTGGTTCTTCATGTAATTCCATTTCTCTTTCTCACGGGCTATGTAGTGCCTCAGGGTGACGATTACTGCTACCTGGAGCTTATCAAGGAGCTAGGTGTATTGGGGACGGCCGAGTTCAAGTACTTCAATTGGACGGGGCGTTTCTCCAGCACTTTGGTCACATCCTTTGTGCTTGAATCTTACATGGAGTATTCCAGAACTGGAATGATCGCTGCCGCTTTCCTGATTCAGTCATTGTTCTACACTTCCATTTTTGTACTGCTGTCTCAGGTGCTGCATCGGGCTGCATTGCTGCATCGAGTTCTTGTGTTTGCAGCCATTGTGATTTGCGTGCTTCACGGCTTTCAAAGCCCGGTTGAGGCCTTTTATTGGATTACCTCGGTCGTCATGTTCACAGTCCCCATCAGCTTTGTTTTGCTCGTGGCTGCAGCGGTTGTCCGTCACCATCGTGTGGGTAAGCTCTGGTTGCATCTGGCCATTGCATTGCCTTTGGTGCTTTACATCAGCATGTCGAATGAGCTGGCCGTAATTCTAATGGCTGCTTTTCTGGGCGGCTCCTTTGCCTATAAACGTGTGGCTCTTAGCCAGTGGTCCGGGATAGAACTAGTGCTGCTCGCAGCGCTTCTTGGGGTTTCAATGTTCATGTTTCTTGCTCCCGGAAATGGTGTTCGAATGGCAAGCCATGGTGTAGGTGAAAACTCTGCGAGCCTTATCCCACTTGTGTTTGGGGCGCTGGTCCATTCTGTCAAGGTTTTCTTCAATTGGTGTTCAACAACTCCCATTCTGCCCTTTCTCGTGGCGCTCGTATTGCTCGGAAAGTCTCAACCCAGGAAGTGGTTGCACATTGTGCCGTTGTTTGCCTTGCCTTTTTTATTGCTGGCATTGTGTGAGGTGATTGGCTTCTATGCTTTGCGTGGTGTTCCACCCGGCCGCTTTCAAAACATTGCGGCCATTGCGTTTTTCGTTCCTCTGGTGTTGTCGGTAGCGTTCTACTTCAATCAGGTTTCCTCAGCGCTGAACTCAAGAGAGTTTGTGGCCATTGTGATTTGCCTGATTGTTCCGCTGGCTATGGTCAAAAACACAGATCGGTTTGTAGGGAACTTAGGGCAGGCTTACACAGCTGTTTTCGATTCCAAGGCTTCCCGGCATCTCGACATTTACGAGGCACGTATGGCGCAGATAGAATCCGGAGAGGCGCACGTAATCCATTTGGATGAAGCTCCTTTGGAGCTGCTGATGTATTCAGATCTTTCCAGCACTTACAACTATGTGGTGACATGTTACTCCACCTTTTACGGTACAGAAGCCCGTGCTAAAGAAGATAAAGTTCCAGTTCAGGAAT
Organism: Flavobacteriales bacterium UBA6057; assembly: GCA_002428995.1. Lineage (GTDB taxonomy): Bacteria > Bacteroidota > Bacteroidia > Flavobacteriales_G > Salibacteraceae > UBA6057. The sequence continues at coordinate 279,505 of DIYJ01000011.1, forward strand.
AGACAACACTGATCATGAGTCAACGAATAAGCTTCATGCCCCAATTGGATGCTTTGCGAGCCGTAGCAGCGCTCATGGTCATGTACTATCATTTCCTGCCCGATTTTGGTTTTACACGCTACTACTTCCTGTCCTATGGTGTTCAGTTTTTCTTTGTGCTCTCAGGATTTCTGATCACGCTCGTTCTGCTGCGCCAAAAAGAAGCGGTCTCCAATAAGCTGTTGATCGTCAAAAACTTTGTCATCAAACGGGCATTACGGCTGTTTCCGATCTACTATCTGGTCATTGGTTTTTTTACAATCCTCAGCGCTCTCGGGCTTTACGTCTGGGATCAGGGAGACGCCATTTTCTACTACACCTACACCGCCAATATTCTTTTTGCCATGGAAGGCATGAAGGGCATTCAGTTGAACCATGTTTGGACCCTCGCCATTGAAGAGCAGTTCTACCTTGTCTGGCCCTGGCTTTTGCTCTTCATTCCGATGCGGAAGGAACTCTTTGCCATTGTATTCATGGTCATTGGAAGCGTGGCGTACAAAATGACCTTTCTGGAGACGCAGACCTTTTTCCTTACCATCAGCCATCTGGATACGCTGGGCCTCGGCTGCTTTCTTGGTTACATGACACACTATCGACCTGGTTGGCCTGAGCGAGCATTGCGCTTCATGAGAGCTCCCGGTCTTGTTGTGGTTGCGTTAGCGGTCGGATACTTCGCCATAGATTGGTATTTGACAGAGCGCTACAATGTCAGGGAATTGTTTGTGTTGGCCCTCTCTTTTCTCTTGGTATTGATGGCCAGTGTGGGGTTTAAGGGAGTCATGCAAAAAGTGCTGGAACAGCGATGGATATTGCATCTTGGGAAGATCAGCTACGGCATTTATCTCTACCATAAGTTCATGCCCTATTTCATAAAGCTCGTGCTACCCAAAGTAGGGATTGATCTGCCCAATTGGTTGTCGGTTTTCATCGCCACAGGCTTGACCATTGGTGTTGCCCATTTTTCATATCTGTTCATCGAAAAACGCTTCATCGGCCTAAAGGCAAAATACGATTTGTAGCAACCATGTTGAAGCACCATTGATGCTGTTGATTGACCATCGCTTGAAGGACAGGTGGAAAGGAATCAGTGAGCGTCTGAATTACGATCCGGTGCACCAAAGCCGATATTCAAATAACCTCTTAATATTGCATGCTTTTCCTACCACGAATCATCCAAAAAATCGTTGATGTCATTTCTTAGCAATCTCAGGTCCTTACTGAACATCGTATTGACCGATAGGCCTTCCATACAGGCTTCGCTGACCAGAAATGAGGAGGAGAACTTTCGCCAGGCCCTTGTACAAGGTTATGGTGCTGACCGCCTGCCCACCGTTGATTTCCGAGAGTTGGTGAAGAAGGAGGTGATTTCTGTAGCCAACTACACCTATCTCGGAGGCAACTCTCTGCCCACGGATATGGCCCTGGTCAAGGAGATGGCAGCGTCTATTCCCGAATGCCGTTTTCTCGAGATCGGTAGCTGGCGCGGTGAAACGCTTTCGAACGTTGCCAGTGTAGCCAAGCACTGTTATTCATTGACCCTGGGGGCAGATGATATGCGCAGAATGGGTATTTCTGAAAAGTTCATCGAGTCTCACGCGTTGTTCACTTCTCAGTTGCAGAACATTACAGAGTTTACAGGTGATTCTCAGGTCTTCGACTTTTCACGCATCCCTGAGAAACCGAACCTGATCTTTGTGGATGGAGATCACACCTATGCAGCAGTGAAAAAGGACACGGAAAACTCTTTTTCTGTCCTGAACGAAAGAGAAGACTCTGTGATCATTTGGCATGATTACGGCTACAACACCGAAGATGTCCGCCACTCGGTGATGGCAGCCATCGTAGATGGAACTCCTGCGCATTTGCGCCAATACCTTTACCACGTTTCCAATACCATGTGCGCTGTATTTGTGAAACAAAAGCTTCCGACCTACACCGGAGGTTTTCCTCAGTTTCCAAGCAAGACTTTTGACGTGCAGCTATCGGTGAAACCGTTTTCCAAATAGTATTGGTGCCTTGCTATGAGCACGCTCTTATCGATCATCGTTTGTCACCGTGATCAGCGGCTGCTGGACGCGTTCAAACAGAACGTAGAGCAAACCATAGGAGTGGAGCATGAGTGGGTGGTGATCGATAACAGCGAGAACCGTTACTCCATTTTCGAAGCTTACAACCTTGGAGTGAAGCAAAGCAAAGGCGACATCCTTTGTTTTTCTCACGAAGACATTGCGTTTCATTCGCAGGACTGGGGGCAGAGTGTTTTTGCGCATTTCGAAGATCCCGAAACAGGTATGATCGGTGTGGCCGGGGGCAATGGCTTTCCAAAGGCCCCGTCTTGGTGGTGGAACACCCATTTTGGAAACGATCACCTTGTAAACCTCTTACAGGTGTGGAGCACGAAGGAGGCGAAACAAGCCTACAATCGTCCGGTGGAAGGAGAGCCGAACAAAACCATCATGTTCAACAATCCCGGTGGAGCAAATCGGGCACGAGCCGCTTGTGTAGATGGGTTGTGGTTTTGTGTGAGAAAGAGCTTGTTTGCCGAGCAGGGCATCCGCTTTGACAGTGACTACTTCAAAGGCTTTCACTGCTATGACTCCGATTGTTCGCTACAGGTGAATCAGCACAGCAATGTGTTCGTGGTGTTCGATATTCTCATCGAGCACTTTTCTGACGCCAACGCCAATCGGGAGTTTTACGAGTCAACCTTTCAGCTGTTTCTGAAGTGGAAAGATCGCTTGCCCATCTCTTACAAACTTGGAGACGATGCCGATGCACTCTCGCAGTATTCCTACAAAGGACTTCTGGAGTATTTCTATGTCATTCGTTCATCAGGATTGTACACCGAATCTGAAATCCGCGATAAGATCCAATCCGCTCTTCGTGCCTCTGAAGCCGATCCTTTGGTGGTGGAATATCAAATTCTATTCTGGTGGAAACTGTTGGGATATGACTTGGCAAGGTTTCCGAACTTCGTGGCCCGAAAAGTTTTGGGAGCATGAGCCTACCCCTTGTTTCAGTATGCATGATCGTTTACAACGGAGAAGAGTTTCTGCGCGAAGCGATTGATGGCATCCTGAATCAAACGTATCAGAACCTTGAGCTGGTGCTTGTGAATGATGGTTCGAAGGATCGCACACTGAATATCATTGAGGAATATGCATCCAAAGACGAGCGCGTGAAGTACACTTCCAATGAGAAGAATTCAGGCCTCACCTTCACCCGGAATGTTGCGTTGGAAATGGCAACAGGCGATTACATTGCCATCAATGACGCAGACGACATCAGCGATCCCAAGCGACTCGAAGCGCAGGTGAAATACCTGGAAGCGCACGATGATGTAGTCGTTTGCGGGACCTGTGCCAGACGCTTTTTCCCCAATGGCAAGGATGAGTCGTGGTACTTTCCCATCACCGATCGTGAAGCGCGGGTATGGATGCTCAAAGGAGTACCCAACCTCAATTCGAGTGTGATGATGAGGGCCTCAGTATTGCGTGATGCTGCGTTGAAGTACGAATACGGTTACGCCTCTGCGGAGGATTTCAAACTCTTTGCGCGACTCTCGCAAAAGGGGAAGCTTGTGAACCTGCCCGATGAGTGGGTGGCGTATCGCATGCACGATGCCCAGCAAACGCTTCTGCAGAAGAAGGACATGATCCGCGATGCCGCCAAGATTTCGATCGAATTGATGGAAGACCTGGGGATGGAGCTTTCAGAATCAGAGAAGGAAACCTTCATCAAAGCATTTGCCTTTAAGTATCCGTTCACGCTTGGTGAACTCGATTCACTTCGTGGACTCTATGAAAAACTGCTTGCTTCAAATGCCGGCTGGAGGTTTTTCCACCAGGAAACGCTGCGGGTATTTCTGAGTGAAAAATTCTTTGAGGCCTGCTTTCACTCTACCGGACGGGCAGGTATGAATAGCTTCAAAAACTATTACCAGGCCTCCTTTTCAGAACCAGGAGATCGAAAGCCAGCTGAAAGAGTGAAGTTCATCGTTAAAAGTCTTCTGAGCCGCTAGCATGAAGATCCTCTATTTCTCTCACCGGTTTCCTTCTCCAAACTCGCGTTTCATCTGGAACGAACTGGAGCACTTCACGCAGTCAGGTGAAGTAGAATACCTTTCAATTGAGGCCATCGACCATGCTGGAGACAAAGAGGTGAAAAGCACGGTCATACCATTTGAGGAAAACAAGTGGATAAGGCGTGTTCGATGGATCCTTTGGCAGCAAGACTTAGTGTGCACTTTCAGAAACACCCGCTTTCGAAAGCAGCTTTCTGCTTTTTTGAAAGCCTCCAAGCCAGATGTGATCCATTGCCACTTTGCGTATGAAGGGCTTTATGTGTTGCAAAACCTGGATGTTGACATACCGCTCATTTTACATTTTCACGGATACGATGCTTCTCAGATGCTACGCAAGAAGTCGTACGTCAAAGCCCTGAAAAGTGCATTCAATGACCCACGTGTTCATTGCCTCTATGTGTCCAACAACATCCGGGAGAAGCTGAAGGCGGTGGGGCTTGAGAGCAGCAGGAGTGAGGTGCTCTATTGTGGCATTGAAGCCGATAAGTTCGAGTCTGTTCCCAAGCAATCGGACAATGCAAAATTTCGCTTTGTTCAGGTATCGAACCTCATCGAAAAGAAGGGCATTGAGTTTTCTATCCGGGCTTTTGCGCAGTTCTTAAAGCATCAGTCTGATCCTGCAAATTTTGAATTTTCCATTGCCGGTGCCGGGCCGCTGGAAGCAAATCTGCGCACCTTGGTGAACGAGTTGGGAGTGGCTTCCCATGTTGTTTTTCATGGTCAGATTTCCAAAGAACAAGTGATCGCGCTTTTGAAATCTGCGGATGTTTTTGTGCATCACAGCATCACCTCCCAAAATGGAGACCAGGAAGGTATACCCACAGCCATTATGGAAGCCATGGCAATGGGACTTCCCGTGCTGACAACAAAGCATTCCGGTATCCCGGAGCTGGTGGAGCATGGTGTTCACGGGTTCCTCAGCGCTGAAAAAGATGTGGACGAATTTGCTGCGCAGATGGCAGAGGTGAGCGGCTGGGAACAAAACAGACTGACATTAAGCCGCGAGCAAGTGGAGCAGCGATTCAGCGCCCGCGTGCACGTAAAGCAGTTGGATCAGTTTTATCGAAGATTGCTTAAAACCTCTTGATCCATGCACTGGTATGTTACCTATAACGAGCCGCCCAACGGCTTGTATGAAAGCCAGGTTGTAGAAGTCACAAACTTCATTGAAGGTGATATTGGCATGCCCGTTCAACTGATTGCCTTTGTGTCGATTCGAGGTTTCGCTGCCACCCGGAAGCAGGTGAAGGCCTTATCTCCTGATGCGATTGTGTTACCCTGTGCCCCCGGCTTTTTGTTCATCCGGTGGCATTTTCTGTTCTTGATTCCATACCTGCTGTTGTCCCGACCTCGAAAAGTCGTTTGCCGTGGCAGCTTCGCCACGCTGATCGCCAGCCCATTGAGAAAGCTCATGCGCTTTAAGCTCACCATGGATGCCCGGGCGCTGATGTATGAGGAAGAAGTAGCCTATGGTATTTTTCCGCCCCGCATTTCGGGAGACATTCGACAAATCGAGATCGACTCTCTGCGCACAGCAGATCAGGTGACGGCTGTCACCGCAGAGATGTATGACTACTGGGAGGCAGAGTTTAAGCTGGACTTCCACGACTCGAAACTCGTCATTCCCTGCACCGTCACTGATAAGCTACTCCGGGAAGTGGACTCTGCGAAGGTGGAGGCTTTCAAGCGTGAGCTCGGCTACTCAGATACTGATATTGTCCTGATCTATTCCGGCTCCACGGCTGCGTGGCAAAGCCTCGATCGGCTTACGGATTGGCTGCGCAAGATGATGCAGCAACAACCGGAGCTCAAGGCACTCTTCTTGTCCAAGCCAGAGGCGAACATTCAGGCGCTCATGGAGGAGTTTCCAGATCGGGTGCAGAATCGATTCGTGAAGCACGCAGAAGTTCCGATTTACTTGTCTTGTGCTGATTATGGACTGATGCTGCGAACGTATTCCAGGGCCAACAGCGTGGGTTCTCCGATCAAAACAGCGGAATACCTGCTGGCGGGCTTAGGTGTGATTACCAATCGCAACATGGCTGTTTACCGCCTCATCGAATCAGAGCGTGTTGGGCTGGTAGTAAATGACTTCGATCTGCTCGGAGAACCTATTCCTAAACCTTCCAGAGATGTGCGCCTGGCGAACCGGGAAAAAGGGGAACTCCACTTTTCCAAGCATTCCAAAGAAATCAGGGCAAAATACGCGGAGCTTTATGCTTAATTGATCAGAGCTTGGTACGCTCTGCGAGGTTTTTCAAGCCTTTGCGCTGGCGGATGTATTCCTCCATTTCAGTGGCAGGGTTTCCGGCATACACCATCCCTTTTTCTTCCAGAGACTTGGTAACGACTGCCCCGATTCCCACAAAAACATCATCCGCGATGGTGACTCCCTGGATCACGGCAGCATTAGGCCCGACCCACACGTTTTTACCGATGCTCGAGCGGCTGAGTTCAGCGCAGGCAGTAATGATGCAGTTTTCATCCAGTTTCACGTTGTGACCGACATGCACATGGTCGTCAATTTTCGTGTTTCGGCCTATTTGTGTAGGCTCAATGGTTCCTGCTACTACGGTTGTCAATTGGCCAACTTCGCAGTCATCATGGATGATGACACCACCAAGGTGAGGCAATCTGATGCGCGAGGCAGGCGATTCTTCCGCGAATCCGAAGCCCTCGTGACCGATCACCGTATTAGAACCCACAACCACGTTGTTGCCGATCTTGGTGTTGCTCACAATCCGAACCCCAGCATTGATCAGACAGTTCTTGCCAATCTGTACATCAGGGCCGATCACACATCCCGGCAGAATCACCGTTCCCTCGCCAATCGACACATTGTCGGTAGAAACGTAGCTTCCGTTTGATGCCTCGTAACGACTCAGGTCTTTGATGCGCTCATAATGCCCCAGCGCTTCTAGTGCTGTTCTGAGAATAAGCGCGTAGGTGTACTTGGGTGATTCAGATGGAATAAGTGTGCATGAATCCGGAAGGTTCACGCCCTTGCTCGCTTCAGGGGTAAGGATGACAACGCAGCCTTCTTGCTTGAAATCAGTGCCCGGTTCAACGTATTTGTCCAGTGCAAAGAGCAGTGTGTTCTCCTCTGGATTGTTCCAGGGCGACACTCCGTTGAAGTGCAATTCCTGACCGTTGTATTGTACCGAGTATTTCATTTTTTCCTGAAAACAAGTTGACCTGTGCCGGTTACCGTAACAGCTGCCTCGCAGGTTACCACAATGTCAAACAATTTGGTGTTTCCGTCAATGCGCTCATTCGAAAACTCAATCTCGATGGTATCGCCCACCATGATGGGCTTTACAAACTTCAGGTCGATGTCCTTCAGCACCGGCTTTTCAAAATCACGAGCCATTTTTGAGCCGATTAGCCCTACCACTAATGGGCCGTGTACGATGCATCTGCCAAATTTGGTGTTGGCCGCGAAATCATCATCCACGTGGATCGGGTTGTGATCGTCTACCAAGTCGGCAAACACATCCACCATCGCCTTTGTGATCAGCACTTTCATGACTTCTTTACAACTTCGTTCACCAAGTAATCTACGATGAATTCTGCGCTTTTCCCGTCTCCGTAAAGCTTCATGCTGAAGTCAGGGGTGAAGGACAGCGAGGTCTCGTAGTTCTTCAATATAGCTTCGGTAGTGATGTTTGTTTGGATCGAAAACTTGTTATCCACCAGTTCTACCCAAGGCGTAAAGGGCATCAAGACCATGCTTGGTCGTCCCATCATGTACGCCTCCTTTTGCAACCCACCGCTGTCTGTGATCACGTAGTTGCAATGCTTCAATGCTTTCACCATTTGCAGATACGAGAGCGGCTCAATTACCTTGATGTTGGGATGAAGCTCGATGCCAAATCTGGCAATGGCTTTGGTTGTTCTGGGGTGAGCTGGGAATACAATGGTTTGCTTTTCAGCGATGGTGCCCAACGCACCGCAGATGCTTCTGAGTGCTTCTTCTTCGGTGTTTGAGGCGCGGTGAACCGTGCAGAGAATGTAGTCTTGGTATTCCCAATCGATGTGATCTACGCGGTCGCGGAAGTAGTAGATCGAATCTGCCATCACATCTCCAGTGCGCACTACGGCAATGTCTCGTTTGTCAAAGCCTTCCTCGATCAGGTTCTTCACTGCTTCATCCGTTGGGCAGAACACACAATCGCTCAGACGATCGCTTACCACGCGGTTTACTTCCTCGGGAATGGAGAGGTCAAAGTTTCGCAAGCCTCCTTCAATGTGAGCAATCTTCAGGTGGATTTTACGCGCGGCAATGGCCGCAGCCAGGGTGGTGTTGGTGTCTCCGTAGATCACAACCACGTCTGGGTTTAGTTCTTGAAAGTGCTTCTCCAGCTTCTCCGTCATTCGGCCTGTCATTTCACCATGCGTGGATCCGATATCAGACAAGCGTATCTCAGGTGCAGGAATTTCCAGCTCCTGAAAAAAGACATCGCTCATGTTCTTGTCGTAGTGCTGGTTGGAATGGATGATGTGTTCCTGTATGCCCCGTGCTTTAAACACCCTGCTCAGGGTGGCGGCTTTAATGAATTGTGGCCGTGCGCCTACAACTGTTGTAACTCTCATTGAGGTTGGCTTCTAGGTCTTGTCGGATCAACGGCAATAATAGCACTTATGATCGCGTGCGTCTAGCTGCACTTACTCAGTGCGTAAATTTTCAGCGCTTATCATTCGAATGCATACCCATGCCTCCATAGATGCAGGAAAAAGGTCTAATTCCTTCCCAGCACTCGCCAGTAATAATAGTCATACCCGAGGTTGTTGTTTGAGTCAAGGAAAACAGCTTGTTTTCCGTAACCTCTTACATAGTACTCATTGATAAAGTGAGCACCCTTTTTCTTGAACCCTCGTTCCGTTAGCACCTCGTTGTTCGGATGATATCGATAGAATGATTTGGGATATGCTTCCAGTGGTGAAACAAAGCAGGTGTCAGTAGTGCAGTTCTCCAGTTCGATCTGCCGCTTTTGTTGGGAGGCCATAAACTTTTGACCTTCTTTTTTTCCAAGGTCCCGAACAATGGAAAAGGCATTGTTGGGACGTAAATCACTTATGCCAAAGCTTAACACCAGAAAGCTCAGGATGAGTGTTCTGTAAATCCAACCTGAATTCGTGTGTTCCCGCTTGATGTATTGGCTGAGGAATGCTCCTGAAAAAACCGCCCAGATCAATAGGGTCAGGAAATGAAAATTCAGCAATCTTTTAGGCACGTGATTCCCCAAAACGATTGAAAAAACGATGAGCGTTCCCAAGCCAAACAGCGGGATCAAAATCAAAAAGACTTGCTGCACCGGCAGCTGTCTGCCCATAATGCTGAAGGTTGACTTTTCGCCAACCAGAACCAGCTGTGTTGGAAGAAACAATCCAAAACCAAACAGCAGCAGAAGTCTCGGATCCATCAACCACGACCAGTACTGAAGCAGAGAATTCCCAAGGGCAAAAAGCAGGCGAGTGATTATGCTCTGCTCAACCGCCACCGATTGAGTGTCACTAACGCGTGAATAGAATGCCGGGGATAGAAAGTAAAAGACGATGGTCGCGATAACGATTACGGTCATTGTGATGATTACCCATCGTGGAATTGACCCATTCGTTGCCGCTATGAAGATGGCCATGCAGACAAGTGCAAGACCGTAAGCCATGTGTATTTCTCCAGAGTTGAGAAAAAAGAGAAGAACAATGCTCAGTAGAATCCAGTGTTGTGCTCTGAGGTGCTGAATCCCTTTATGAGCGATGATGCCAAGCGCAAACAGAAATATGGCTTCTAAAAAGGTGGATACGGATGCTGTCATCCAGAAAAAACCAGAAGGAAAGTCTGGCATGCCTGCAATGTAGGCGAGCACGATGAGCAGACCGAGGCTTACTGTTCGCGCAGAGTCCATTTGCTTAAACAAACCACTGATGAGGTAGGTGACCGACAAACTCAAAAGCGCGAAGAGGCTGATTGGAGCCAATTTGTATTTAAAAAATCCCTCTACCTGAAAGATTAAGATTTGCCAAATGCTTCCTCCAAGGCGGCTTCCATCATTTACGTATGCGGAAACGAGGTAATCCCAGATGGATCGACTATCGCGGAATTGAAACTCAAATCGAAAATCATCGGATTGGGGAAAGTTGAATTGAGCTAGTAGGGCGATCATTAAGAAAACCGCAGCATACAAACAAAAGATGCCCAGGTAATCCAGTTTCTTGCCAATCTTGAAAATCGAATTCATAACAGGTTCAGGTTAGTAGTAGTCAAATGTGAGAAAACTAAAAGGTCTCAAATGAAAAGTCACGGATTTGTTTGCCGGTAGGGCCCTTTGAAGTCTGCCAAGCATCATAAACAGACCATTGATTAGTTGGATGTTATCTTTTTCACGATCCAGGTAAAAACCGGTTGACCAGAAACCATCAGAAAAGGGAAGACAGGCACAAGGTAGCGCGGTTCAATGGCCCTGAGAAAACCTCCCAGCAGCAGAATGTAGAGAATGGTAAACAGGATGGGAACTAAGGTGAAAATGAGTTGCTCTCTGGAATAAATAGTCAGCATCACTCCTGCTGCAGCAATCAGGTAAAGCAGATACACAATCACCACTTGGAAAGATCGAATCGCTAGCTGCAGAATATTCATCTGAGCGGCAGCAGGATAGGGCAGGTAAGAGTATGTCTTTAGGTGTATGAATATGGTGATGGCGCGCATCCTGTTCAGCACATGATATCGAAATGGGTACCGTGCTGCATACTCTTCGATGTATCCATCTATGCTCGTTTGAACGGTCTGATCGATTTCGTCCAACCTTTCCCGGCTGGTAGACTTTTCCTGTGACTCTCGATAGAGTGTACGGATTTCTGAGAACCACTCTTGGTCATATGAGCCGAAGTGATAATGGGGCTTTAGCGGATTAGTCTCTTCCGAAGCAAAGAACCAACTTCCTTCTGTCCCAGGCACCCAATGCTGAACAACTCCTCCCCATGTCCCGATGAGCTGATAGATGGCTTTCGTGCACGGAGTGTACACGGCCGGTGAACTTTCAAAGACACTGTCTTCTGGGGCAAGTGTCCCGTTTATCGAGTAGTTCCGGGTGACCCACAAACCCATTACCAGACCTATGGGCACGAATCCAATCATGAATATGTGTAGTGTTCTTCTGAGGCTCCATCGAGAAGTAAGCAATGCTAACACCACCACGATGCCCAGGGAGAAAATCCAAATGATCAATGCCGGCCTGAGCATGATGGCCCAGGAACCTGTCAAGGCGAGGAGCCAAAGAGATTGATTCACCTTTTGCTCACGAACAACTCTTAGGAAGAAGAAGAGGCTGAAAATGAGCATAGAGTTAGCTGGGGATTCGGGAATTCCAAGAAACACGAAGGGATGGTTGAACCAAAACAAAGCCGCCAGTACATGGGTACCATAATAAGCCAGTGGGGTCTGGAAAATGAGTTCTGCACTTCTGGCCAGCGCAAAAACGGATAGCAGGAACAGCAATAACTGAATGATGATCACTACGTCTTTAGCCGCCTTTTCGTCCCCGGAAATCTTGTAAACAGGATAGAAGAAAGGAAGCAATCCCGGAGTCCTGCGGGTACTTGGCTCGATGGACTCTGAACCGTAGCGATCTGTGGAGGTGCGCCAGCTGTATTCACCCGTATCCGCAAGCCTGATAATGGGCTCGTAGTAGCTGCCTGTTTCTCCCTCAGCAAAAAAGAAATGATACCCTTGAAGTGTGGCTTCTTTGTACTCCCGAAAGTTTAACCACAAATGACCAAGAACAATGATGTGAACCGCAAGGAAAAAAAGGTTCAATCTGTCGCGATTCAGGAAATTCAAATACTGAAGCATCAAGCAACGGGGCGTTGAAATCAAAAAGTGAGTGTACAAACTTAAGCGGAAGCCGCACTGGAAAGAATATACCCGAAATTGATTTTCCCAAAGGCACATAAAGACGTCAGTAGATCCCGCACTTTTCAGGTATGAACATCATATATAGCGAAGGATGGTTAGCCCTGCAACGGCCTTAGAACGCGCTTCGGGATTGCCAACTGCGGAACTTGTTCGACAATTTTGAATTTGCCTTTCAAAGTGGGACAAGCATTAAACTTCTTTACTTTAGCCCGTCTATTGTCTAGCTAATCCTGATTCCATTTAAAGCCGCTGAAACTCTTGGGTATAGAGCATCTTCCAGAATCCTCCGGTGTTGACATTTCAGTTGTCAGTCCAGTATACAAAGGAGAACATACTGTAGGTCTGCTGGTGGAGAGTCTTTCTGATTACCTGCCGCAAATTTGCTCGAGTCATGAGATTGTTTTGGTGGAGGATGGAAGCTCTGAAGAAAGCTGGCAGGCCGTTCTCAAGGCCTGCGAAGGTCGATCCAATGTAAGGGCTCTCAAGTTGAGTAGAAACTTTGGTCAGCACTATGCCGTGACAGCTGGTTTGGAACATGCCCGAGGCAATACCATTGTGATCATGGACTGTGATCTGCAGGATAGACCGGAGTCCATAGGCATGCTTTACGAAGAGGTCAAGAAAGGATATCACGTTGTCTTTACAAAGCGCAAAAAACGGAGGCACTCATTCTTGAAATCACTGTTTTCCGTGATTTATAATCGAGCCTTCACCATTTTCTCAGGATCGGAGTATTCCATCGACTATAATTCGCTCGTAATGATGACTTCCAAGGCGAAAGAGGCCTTTATGCGCATCAAAGATCAAGACAGACTCTACATTCAACTGCTGAAGTGGATCGGCTTCCGATCTACAGAGGTCATTGTGGAGCATGAGCAGCGGGCGGGAGGCAAGAGCACGTATTCCTTTGCCAGATTGCTCAAGATTGCAATACAGGGCTGGACATTCCACTCTGATCGCTTGCTTCGATATTCGATCTACTTTGGATTCGGACTTTCGGGGCTGTCATTTCTCTCCGGTCTGTTGATCATCTATCGCTATTTCGCCCATGGCTTTCTTCCCGGTTGGCCCAGTCTATTCCTCACGGTTCTATTCAGCACCGGAGTGTTGTTGATTTCCATTGGCATTACAGGGATTTACATTGGAAAGATCTTTATCCAGGTGAAAGACAGGCCACTCTACATCATTGAAGAAAAGGTCCATATCAAGTGAAGAAAACGGTCGTTACCCAGTCAAACTACATTCCTTGGAAGGGATATTTTGACCAGTTGAACGAAGCAGATGTCTGGGTCGTGTACGATGATATGCAGTACACGCGCAGAGACTGGCGGAACCGAAACAAGGTGAAAACAGCGCAGGGTGCTACCTGGCTCACAATCCCTGTAGAGGTGAAGGGGAAATATTTTCAGCGAATTCGGGATACGAAGGTGAGCGAAGGCGGATGGGCACAAAAGCACTGGCGAACGATCCAAATGAGCTACTCCAAGGCTCCAGCCATGAAAGAATACGGCCCACAAATCGAGGCGCTGTATGCCACCATTCCTTCCGAATGGCTTACAGAGATTAACCTGCATTTCATTCGCGGGATTATGCAAATGCTCAACATGGTTACGGACATTCGAATGTCTTCAGAGTTTGAGTTGGTAGAGGACCGCAATCAGCGTTTGCTGGACATTTGTCAGGCAGTAGAAACGAGTACCTATTTAAGCGGGCCGGCAGCGAAGGACTATCTGGATACAGAGCTCTTCGAGAGCAATAACATAAAAGTGGAATGGGCCGATTATTCAGGTTATCCTGAATACCGACAGCTTCATGGCGACTTTGAACACAGCCTGTCGATTTTGGATCTGCTGCTCAACGAAGGGCAGAACTCCACACGTTTCATGAAATCATTTTCCAATGAGTAAGAAGGAGATCATTGATTCTGTGAATCACTACTACACCGAGAAGGTAAAAGAACACGGACCAACAGGTAAGGGCGTAGATTGGAACGGGGAAGAATCGCAGTTTCTCCGATTCTCGCAGCTGGGCAAGGTGTTGCCTACTGAAGGATTTTCCATCCTCGACTACGGATGTGGCTACGGTGCTTTTCTCGACTACCTGAAGCCTTCCTTCAAGGATTTTCAATACACTGGATTCGACATCAGCGCTCAAATGCTGTTAGAAGCCGAAAAGTTGCACAGCCAGAAAGGGGCATTCACATCGGAGCTTCAAGAGGAACAGAAATTTGACTTTCTGGTAGCCAGCGGTTTGTTCAACGTAAGGCTCGATAAGTCGGATGAAGAATGGAAGGACTACATTGTCCAAACGCTTGATCAGTTTGACAGCATTACAACCCGTGGTTTCGCATTCAACATCCTCACCTCATATTCCGATGCGGACAAGCAGCGCGATTACCTGTACTATGCCGATCCACTGTATTTCTTTGATCACTGCAAGAGAAACTACAGCAAGGAAGTAGCTTTATTGCACGACTATGAACTTTATGAATTCACCATCCTGGTAAGAAAATGAAAGACAAAAAGCTGATCATCTTTGGATCGGGCGACATTGCTCAAATTGCGAATTACTACTTCGAAACAGACTCGGAATATGAGGTTGTAGCTTTCACCCTCGATCGTGATTACATCCAGGAAGAATCTTTTGAAGGCAAGCCAGTGGTGGCTTTTGAAGATGTAACCAAGTTGTATCCGCCAGCTCAGTATGACATGTTTATTGCCCTCAGCTATAGCGGGATGAACAAGCTTCGGGAGCAGAAATTCAATCAGGCTTTGGAATGGGGATATGACCTTCCAAGCTACATCAGTTCCAAAACTTCGTACCTCTCGATTTATCCCTGCGGAAAAAACTGCTTCATTTTTGAAGACAATACCATTCAGCCCTACGTGAAGATCGAGGACAATGTGACCCTTTGGAGTGGAAACCATATCGGTCATCACAGCATCATTCACAGTCACAACTTCGTGAGTTCACACGTGGTCATTTCTGGGCACTGTACCATTGAGTCGCACTGTTTTCTTGGGGTTAATTCTACGCTGGCCCACAATGTGACCATCGCTTCCGAGTGCTTGATTGGTGCGGGTGCTGTCATTGCCAAGAGCACCGATGCAAAAGGAGTATATGTAGCCCCCCGCTCTGTGAAGCTTGAAAAGACCTCCGATCAATTCAAGCTTTGATGAACTGGGAAAAGAAGGGTCATGTATTCGCGCCTTCCGGCAAACTGCCATGGATGAACAGCCATGCGGGAAATCCCTTTGCCAGGAGGCTTGATGATTCAAATTACCAGGTCTTTTTTACCTGCCGCGATGCTCAAAATCGATCGCACATCGGAGCTGCAATCCTCGATTTTGATGATGATTACAAGGTGTTGGAAGTAAGTGCTGAGCCCTTCGTTGTTCCCGGGGAACCCGGCATGTTTGACGACAGCGGAACGATGATGGGTTTTTTACTCGAAGTAGGGGAGAAGCTATACCTCTACTATCTTGGATGGAACCTAAAAGTCACCGTTCCATGGTTGAATTCCATTGGGCTAGCCATCTCTGAAGACGGTGGCAAAACCTTCCAAAAACACTCCATGGCTCCCGTGCTCGATCGGTCGCATGAAGATCCTTTCTCGATCTCCTATCCGAGTATTTTGAAAGAAGGCAATACCTACCGAATGTGGTACGGATCCAACTTAAGCTGGGGCAGCGATCAGAGCCAGATGAAGCATGTGATAAAGGTGGCAGAGTCGAAAGATGCTATTCACTGGCTTCGCGAAGGAAAGATTGCCGTGAATCTGAACCAGGATTTGGAGTACGCACTGTCCAAGCCATTTGTGATCAAACACGGAGGCCAATACCTGATGTGGTATTCTCATCGCGCTACGCCCAAGGCGGAAACCTACAGGATTGGCATTGCTATTTCTAATGATGGCACTCATTGGTCTCGTCAGGATGAGCATGTTGGTATTGATGTTTCCCCCAGTGGATGGGACAGCGAAATGATTGAATATCCCAATGTGATCGCTCATCGGGACAAGCATGTTATGCTTTACAACGGAAACGGCTACGGTGCTACTGGGTTTGGAGCCGCAGAAATAGATTCATCTCAGCTTTTATCATTGTAAGTCGCTTATTGATCAAATGGCCGAACTTCATCACATACCATTCAATGCCCCCTACATCGTAGGAAGTGAATTGGACAATATCCGAGATGCTGTTGATCGGCTCAAGATTTCCGGCAACGGTCATTACACCAAGCTTTGCCAGGATCTCTTTCAGGAACGTTATCAGTTCAGCAAAGCATTGCTTACCTCTTCGTGTACAGATGCGCTTGAAATGGCTTCCATTCTTGCCAATATTGAGCCGGATGACGAAGTCATCATGCCCAGCTACACCTTTGTGAGCACAGCCAATGCGTTTATGTTACGCGGTGCTACGATTCGGTTCATCGACTCCAGGCCTGACCATCCCGGAATGGATGAGGCGGCTATCGAGGAGTTGGTGAATGAGAAAACCAAAGCCATTATTCCCGTCCATTATGCAGGCGTGGCGTGCGATATGGATGTGGTGAGCCGCGTTGCTCGCGACCATGATCTCATCGTTATTGAAGATGCTGCGCAGGCGGTAGATTCATTTTACAAAGGACTGCCACTCGGAAGGATCGGTGACCTGGCAGCTTTTTCATTTCATGAAACCAAAAACATCATTTCAGGGGAAGGCGGCCTGCTCGCTGTAAACAACTCTGATTATGTCGGTCGTGCGGAGATCATCTGGGAGAAAGGAACAAATCGGGCTGCCTTTTGGCGAGGAGAAGTTGATAAATATGGCTGGGTAGATATTGGTTCCTCCTTTCTTCCCTCAGAAATAACCGCAGCTTTTTTGAACGCCCAGCTAGAAGCTCTGGACGCCATACAAAAGAGGCGACTTGAAATCTGGGAACGCTATTCGAAGGCCTTTGCCGTCATTTCCCATCAAGTGACATTGCCTTCTATTCCTGAATATGCCACCAACAATGCACACATGTTCTACCTCGTGTGTGAAAGTCTCGAAGAACGTTCCGCGCTGATCCAGTACCTGAAGGACGTGAAGGTGAATGCTGTGTTTCATTATCAGTCTTTGCATCAAAGCCCCTATTTCGCCAGCAAGCACGATGGACGAGCGTTGCCCTATTCCGATCGATACACCGAATGCCTCGTTCGCCTGCCGCTTCATATGCACTTGTCTGATGAAGATGTAGACCGGGTGGCCGATGCAGTCATCCACTTTTTCCAACACCGCGCGTGAGAGTTGCCTTTTTTACTGATGGCATTACACCTTACGTGTTGGGTGGAATGCAACGCCATTCCAGGCTGATGACTCAATACCTGGCCGAAGAAGGCTTTGAGATTATCATCTACCATCCAAAAGGAGAAGGTGACACTTTCAGTGCCGATGAAATCTGCGCATCGTTTCCAGAACACCTCAGATCCAAGATTGAGGTGTCGCTCTTTCCCTACAAAGACAGCGGAAAACTTCCCGGCCACTACCTCAGAGCGCAACGGCAGCTCAGCAGGCAATATCTGGAAGCTTACCTCCAGTCTCCCGGTGCTGATTTTATCTACACCAAGGGATTCACCGGTTGGGAGCTTCTGAAAAGGAGAAAGGAGCACGGTATCAAGGCGAAGGTGAGCGTCAAGTTTCACGGCATGAACATGTTCCAGAAGCAACCAGACTGGAAGGGCGATCTCTCAAAGTACATGCTCAGGCCTGCAGTCCGATGGATCATGAATGCGGCTGACTATACCTTCTCTTACGGAGGTCAAATCACCAACATTATTCATGCGCAAGGTATTCCAAGGGATAGGATCATTGAGGTTCCTGCAGGAGTGGATTCCAGTTGGCTTGACGGTTCAAGCTCCAGGGAGAAGGGCGAGACAATTCGCTACCTGTTTGTTGGGAGATTCGATCGTGTAAAAGGACTTCCGGAATTCTACAAGGCCATCCAGACTTGGAAAGAGACAAAGCTGAAAGTCGAATTTGTGTTTGTGGGAGACATTCCGGCTGACCATCGACTGGATGATGCGCGATGTAGGTATGTAGGCCTTATCAGCAATGCACAGGACCTGAGAAAGGTCTTTGATGAAGCCACTTACCTCATTTGCCCCAGTATCTCAGAAGGAATGCCCAATGTAATTCTTGAGGCCATGTCTAGAGGCGTTCCTGCCATTGCTACCAATGTGGGAGCTATGAAAATGCTCGTGGATGAATCCACAGGATATCTTATTGAGTCATCTCAAATTCACGAGATTATTCAGGGTCTGGAGTGGGGTGTTCAACTTGACTCCAAGACCTACAAAGAGCTTTCCGGGCAATGCATTGATCGTATTGGTGCTAAATTCACGTGGCAAATTCTCGGAAGCAAACTAGCAAGTCACATTGAGCGAATCACTAAATCTTAGGGCACGCATCTATCATCTTGTGGCGGAGTACAAAGCATTGTTGCTCCTCGTTACAGCTTGGTTTTTGGGAGGTTATTTCCTTCCTGTCACTGCTGCCGCGGGAGTGGCTGTTGTGGTGTATCTTTTTCTGTTGCAGCGGCAAAACAACAGTCATATTCTGTTTGCATTGCTGTTGATGTTGCTCTTCTCCGATTCCCGGAACTATTCCCTGGCTTTTGCCATACAGGCCAAGATCGGGATCGTAGTTCTTACGTTCCTCTACTTGTTGCTGAAGCGCAACGAATTGCCTATCCGGGAAAACAAGTTCTTCTTCTACATGATACCCTTCATGGTTTATGTATTCATATCGCTGCCTTTTGCCAACGATTTCTTCAGTGCTTTTCAGAAGTCAACTTCCTATTTTATCATCTATCTGATTGTTCCCACGTTGTTGCTCGCAGCGCTGAAAGACGCTTCGTTTAATAAGCACATCGTAATCTACCTCGGCTTGATCTTGCTCATTGGGTTGGTCCTGATGGTGATAAACCCTCCGTTTGTCATGCTCCAGTCCCGTTTCAGAGGTCTGCTGGGTAATCCGAACGGATTGGGAATTTTCATCACGCTTGCGTTTCCCATTGGATATATGATCATGGACTACCTGAAGATATCCCTGCAATGGCGATGGGTTTTCTACGGTCTCATCATCAGCAGCCTCATCCTGTGCGGTAGCCGAACGGCCATGCTTGCCTGTGGCATCTTTTTGTTGTTCAACTCCGTGGATATGCTTCGGGGTGGGGTTGGTCTCATTGTTTTTGCGGCACTCATTCTCTCCTATGAATTTGCCTTGTCGCAATTGCCCGTGATCATTTTGGCGCTAAACCTGGGAGAATATTTCAGGATCGATACGCTCATGGAAGGTTCGGGCAGGGTCGTGGCGTGGGAGTTTGCCTGGACACAAATTCAGGAGGTGTTTTACTTCGGTGGAGGCTTTGACTATACAAATGGCCTGTACCTCAAATTCTACGATTACCTCAGCCGTCTCGGACACCAGGGAAATGCGCACAACTCCTTTCTGACCCTTTGGCTTGACACGGGAATCATTGGCTTGGTGCTTGCGCTGTTTGGACTGATAAGATCGGTGATCTTTTGCTGGTCCAGGAGCTCTTACACTTTGCCGTTTATCTACACGATTATCTTCTCCGTTAACTTTGAATCCTGGCTTGCCGCATCACTCAATCCCTTCACCAGTCTTTTCCTTGTAGCGCTTTCTCTGCTCGCGTTTACGGGCTTTTATCAGCAAGGTGAAGCCGAGGATGGAGCAGAGGAGGAGTCGGAAGGTGAAGAGCTCGGGCAGTCGCCTTCTTCCAGAGCACTCAAGGCTTGATCTTTCGGCTATCTTCGAGCCACTTTAGTGCAGCTTGAAAACGAACCCTGGCATTGTCATTCTTTACTCTGAGCTTGCTGAGTATTCTCTCGCATGCTTTCGTGCACTTGCACAGCGGGGCGCCAAAATTTTGCTCGTTCATTGGCCCATCAACCCTGAAGCTCCGTTCGTATTTGACCTTGACTTTTGTGAAAGGGCCGTCTCGCGTTCTGAAGTGAACAATGATGAATTGAAGGCGTTGGTGCAGGACTTCAATCCTGACCTTATCATGTGCAGTGGCTGGATGGACAGAGGTTATGTTGCTACCTGTAAGCTTTGGCGGCAGAGCATTCCCACCGTGCTCACGTTGGACAATCACTGGAAGGGTACCTGGCGTCAAAGGCTTGCGGTCCTTGTCGCGCCTTTCACCCTTGCCCATTCCTTTTCGCGTGCCTTTGTTCCCGGTAGCCCTCAATTGGAATATGCCCGGAAACTCGGCTTTGCCCGGAAAGACATTCAAACGGGTTTCTACAGCGCGGACCTGAGCAAATTCAACAAGTACTACGATCAGCTGATTCCAGATAAGGAAAAGAGCTTCCCGAAGCGATTCCTCTTTGTAGGGCGTTATGTACAGCACAAGGGTATCTATGATGTTTGGGAGGCATTCCAGCAGGTGCAAAAGGAATATCCCGATTGGGAACTTTGGTGTTGCGGCACCGGAGAAGAATTTGAGAATCGCGTGGAGTCACCTGGCATTCGTCACTTTGGCTTTGTACAGCCCTCCGAGTTTCTTCCCATTCTGAAAGACACGGGCGTTTACATCCTCGGAAGCCACTTCGAGCCTTGGGGAGTATCAGTCCATGAAATGGCTGCTTCTGGCTATCCGATGATCCTGAGCGATGAGGTAGGGGCGAGAGAAGCCTTTCTGAGGGACGGAATGAACGGCTATCTCTATGAACCGGGAAATGTCGGTCAACTCGTTCAGCGTATGAAAACCATTGCTCAAAAAACACCGGAGGAGCTGCTGGCCATGACGATGGAAAGTCATCAGTTGGCACAGGAAATTTCTCCTGATGTTTGGGCACAGAAAACTTTATCCTTCCTCTGAAAATGTGTGGAATTGCAGGTATTATAGGGCTTGAATCTGTATCCGATGCCCCCTGTCGAATCTCTAAAATGTTGCAACGTTTGGAGCATCGCGGACCAGATGCCAGTGGCATTTTCGAGGCCTCCAATGCCGTGCTGGGCCATCAACGCTTGTCCATCATCGATCTGAGCAATTCAGGCAATCAGCCTTTTCATTCTCAGAATGGTCGCTTCACGATTGTCTTCAACGGGGAGATCTACAATTATCGTGAGCTCCGTAGTCAGCTGAGTGACTATAACTTCATTACGAATACCGATACGGAAGTCTTGCTTGCAGCCTATATGCGCTGGGGAAACAAATGCCTGCAATCGTTGAATGGCATGTTTGCTTTTGCCATTTGGGACGCGGAACGGGAAACCACTTTCATCGCGCGCGACCGGCTCGGAATCAAACCGCTTTACTATGCTCAGAGCCAAGGTGCATTTGTGTTTGCGTCTGAAGTTCGGGCCATGCTCGCATCCGGTTTGGTAGAGCCAAAGCTCAATCGTTCGAAACTCTCTGACTATCTGCTCTATCAAACTGTGCACGCACCGCACACATTGATCGAGTCCGTGAAAATGCTGATGCCCGGCCATTACCTCGAGATTTCTGATAATGAGGTGAATACGCATCAATACTGGGTTCCATGGCAAACACCTCATTCGGATCGGGACGAGTTCAAGGTGAAGAAGCAAGTGCGTGAACTTTTGACTTCCAGCATAGAAGCCAGATTAGTAGCTGACGTGCCTTTTGGAGCCTTCCTTTCCGGTGGTATTGACTCGAGCCTCGTGGTCACCATCATGTCGCAGGTGATGGATCGAAGTGTGGATACCTTCAATGTCTCGTTTGATGAAAGTGAGTATTCCGAAGCGCGCTACGCCCGAATGATAGCGGAGAAATACGCTTGCAATCATCACGAAATCCTGCTGAAGCCAGATGATTTTTTGAACTCGCTTCCTGAAGCTCTTGCGGCTGTGGATCATCCCTCGGGAGATGGGCCCAATACCTGGATTGTTTCCAGAGAAACCAAGCGTCAAGGTGTTACCATGGCACTTTCCGGATTGGGTGGAGATGAACTCTTTGCCGGCTACGATCTCTTCAAGCGCATCCCTGAAATTGCCGATAAGGAATGGCTGCTCAGCTTCCCTAAAGAACTGCGGTCTCTGGTGGCATGGATTTACAAGACCTACAAACCCGGCATGCCGTCAGAAAAGATGGCGCAAGTGTTGACGAGTGACTATTTTGACCTGAAGCACCTCTATCCTCTGATGAGAAAGGTGCTTCTGGAGCCGCAAGTGTCAGGATTGCTCCACACGAAATCAGGAGGCAATGCGGTGTTTGAGACGGTCGCCAACTGGGAGGAATTCCATGATTTTGAATCGCTGGCCGTGCTCAGTCGCATCAGTGTGGCCGAGATGAGCACCTACATGCAGAACGTATTGCTGCGAGATACGGATCAAATGAGCATGGCTCATGCGCTCGAAGTCAGGGTGCCATTTCTTGATCATCGTTTGGTGGAATACATGGTACACGTTTCTGATGAGCTCAAATTTCCTCACCGGCCCAAGCGATTGCTGGTCGAAAGCTTCCAGGATCTGTTACCCAACGAAATTGTGGATCGACCCAAAATGGGTTTTGTGCTCCCGTGGGAACGATGGATGCGAGGTGAGCTGAAGTCTTTTTGCGAAGAGCGTCTTTCCGCTTTGGGAGAACACGATGCCTTTCATGCGGGAGAGATTCAGAAGTTGTGGAGTACCTTCCTCAGCTCTGAGAAGCTTTCCTGGTCGCGCCTGTGGCCTTTGGTAGTGCTTTCTGACTGGATGATGAAAAACGATGTCCAATAAACCGCGCATACTCATTCTTACAGACTGGTTTACTCCCGGGTTCAAGGCAGGAGGTCCCATACGATCCGTACAAAACCTGGTGGATGCCTTAAAGAATGAGGTTGACTTTTCCATCCTCACCAGCGATCGTGACTTGCTCGATGCAAATCCATACCATGGAATAGAAGCCAATCAATGGATCGATCGGGGCGGCTATCGGGTCATGTACCTCAGTCCTGAACGATTGTCACATGAAATCCGGACAACCCTTGAAAGCAATGAGTTTGATAAGGTCTATCTCAATAGTTTCTTTTCTGTTGCCTTTACCTTAAAACCGCTCCTGAAGCTTTGGAAGCTCCGCTTGTTGAGTAAGGTGATTTTGGCGCCAAGGGGAATGCTCGGAGAAGGTGCGTTGAGTATTAAGCCGCGCAAGAAAAAACTGTTTCTGTTTCTTTTCAAAAGCCTGGGCATTCATCGCAGGATCGCGTTTCATTCCACAGATGTTTCGGAAACTAAATCCATCCAGGCGGTGCTAGGTCAGGTAAAGCTCACAGAGGTGATGAACATCCCGGTGCAGGTTGCCGAGGACGCTGTTCACTCCAGGCATGAGCCTTTGAGGATCATTTTCGCCTCGCGCATTTCACCTAAGAAGAACCTTCATCTTTTGCTTGAGTTGGCGACTCAATCAACACGGCCGTTTGAATTGAACGTGTTTGGAGCTGCGGATGATCAGGACTATTATGACCGATGCCTGCAAATTACATCGGACGATGGTCGCATTCGCTTCCATGGAGCAGTGACTCCGGAGGAGCTAAAGCAGCAGCTGGAAGCGTCTGACCTCTGTGTCTTGCCTACCCGCAACGAGAACTTTGGTCATTCCATCATCGAAGCGCTCGCGGTAGGAACACCGGTCATCATCAGCGATCAGACTCCGTGGAATGACCTTGAAGCAGCCGGAGCTGGCTGGGTCATACCCTTGCAGGATCATGCGCGATGGGCCTCAACGCTGGAGCTGGCAACTCATATGCCCACCGAGGAATTTCAACGCATGTCTCAGCAGGCTCAGGAATATGTGCGAGGGAAGTTTGATTTTGAAGAACTTCGCAAGCGGTACAAAACCCTCTTTGGTGCTCAAAACTGACCTTTCCAAATTCAACAACGACTGGTATGACCCAGGAGCAGGCAGGCTGAAACGCCTTTGCTGGTACATTGTGAATGCGGTCTTTTTCAACTCTCACGCCTTACTTCCCTATACCTTCAAATGCTCCCTTCTGCGCAGCTTTGGTGCTGTCATAGGCAAAGGAGTGGTGATCAAGCCTCACGTGAACATCAAGTATCCGTGGAAGCTTCAAATCGGTGATCATGCCTGGGTGGGCGAAGGTGTTTGGATTGACAATCTTGAGGTGATCACCATTGGCGCAAACGCCTGTATCTCCCAGGGTGCCTTGCTGCTTTCCGGAAACCATGATTATTCCAGGAGTACCTTCGACTTGCTTTTGAAACCGATTCAGATTGATGAAGGTGCGTGGATCGGAGCAAAAAGCATTGTTACTCAAGGAGTTCATGTGGGAAGTCATGCGGTGCTGGCTGTTCAGTCTGTAGCATCTGCTGATTTGGAGCCGTATGCCATTTACCGTGGAAACCCTGCAACAAAATTGAAGGAACGAAGCATCAAGGAATGAAGATTTCACTGATCACATGCTGTTACAACAGCGCTCAAACCTTGCCAGCGACCCTTGATTCCGTAAGGACTCAAACACTTCAGGATTTCGAATACATCGTGGTGGATGGAGCATCAGCGGACAATACAAAAGCCATCATTGAGCAAAACGCGGATATCATCACCAATTGGGTGAGCGAACCAGACAAAGGAATCTACGATGCCATGAATAAGGGCATCGGCCTGGCTACCGGAGACGTCATTGGTTTTTTGCACTCAGATGACCTGTTCTTCTCATCCAACTCCCTGGAACTAGTCTCAAAAACCTTTGCAGATCACAGCTGTGATGCCTGCTATGCTGATCTCTTATATGTAGATCGCGAAGACAGTTCCAAAGTGATCAGAACCTGGAAGTCCAAACCATACGATCCTGGATTGTTTCACAAAGGCTGGATGCCTGCTCATCCAACCTTCTACCTGCGCGCTGAGCACTATCGGGAATTTGGCGGCTACGATATTTCATTCCAGATCAGTGCCGATTATGAGCTAATGATGCGCATGCTGCTCCGCCATGGAATCGAGGCACACTACATACCTGAAACCCTGATCAGGATGCGAGTAGGTGGTGAAAGCAATGTGTCGCTGGCCAATCGATGGAAGGCGAATCAGGAAGATGCGCGGGCCTGGAAGGTGAATGGAATGAAGCCGGGAACACTGACCCGCTGGCAGAAGCCGCTGTCTAAAATCAAGCAGTTTTTCAAGTAGTCGGAGCTCTAGAAGCTCTTTCTGGATCCCTTGCTGCGGAACCAGGAGTAGGTAATGCCAAAGGTCATGTAGTAGTCCAGATTGTCTGGGTTCCCACGAATTCCACCTTCTTTATAGAAAAGATACAAGGGAGCTCCACCACCGGCTGCCACTGATTGGGCCTGGGGTGTATCCAGCACTTCCTGGGTTCGATTGGAATAAGGTGCTGCTTCAGCAGAGAGTGCACTCGGACTTGGGTAAACCGTACTTACATCGTCCAGGTAGTCCGTGAAGGTGATTCTGTACTTGACAAACAAACCGACCCTGTGCTTTTGATTGAAAACATAGTCATAGCCCACACCAATGGGGATGGCCACATTCCAGGCGTTGTAGGCATTTTGAGGACCTTCGGTATTCAATGGACGCAAAGGCCGGAAACGCGATTCACCCGGTAGCTTGGCGCGAGGGTTGTTTCGGAATGCTGCGATGCCGATCGTGAAATACGCCTTCCGGTCAAACTGTACTGGATTGTATCGTTGACGAGCCTTATGAAAACTCCAAACGAACTGGTATTCTCCCGCAAATTCAATGACGTCATTGATGAAGCTTAAATTTCTGGTGAACCTGTTTGGGTCATCCAGCAGGCTGTCGGCCCCCTGCAATCTGAAATAGTTCGCAGCTCCCTGCACAGCCATGTGTTTGTGAAACTGCCAACGATAGTGCACTCCCGTAGACCATCTTGTTTGCCTGAAATCTCTCGGAGAATAAAGAGCATCGGTTTCTCCGATGTCTCCAAAATACTTTGAGCCTCCGAGGCTTACCCCGAAATCGGTTCCCAGACTTCGGTAATTATGCCCCCTGAACTTATAGCCTCTCCTTTGTCCATACGTCTGTGCGCAAACGCTGACTAATAAAAGAATAATAAGGAGGGATCTCATGTTGGAAAAAGGCTTCGAGCTGACAGCGCAAATAAAATGGATAGGTGCTACAAAAATGAAAATTCATAGCAATCCGAACAGAAATAATTAAGAGTCATTTGTCCATAACGGAGGACGTCCGGTAAAGTTTCGGAAGAAGCCTTGTGAAAAGGCGCAAATAGAGAGCCTGTAACCTATTTCCAGAGTGGGTCGATGGCAAGGAGTTCCACCGTAAAAGAACCATCGTTAGCTTCTAGCAACCCAATGGTAAAAGAGGGGCGCTTACCCATCTCGTCAATGTTGTCAGATTCAAACTCCACGGTGTTCAATTGATACTTGTAGTAACGGAAGTTTGAACCTATTCCTCGCTTGAATCCCTCTGGAACCAGGCGCTTGTGCAGAATCATGGTGAGTTTTTCCTGCTGCTCCAGGGCTTCTTCCAGCGTAAGGCCATCAAACTTACATGTGAACGCGTGACTTCGTTCGCTGTCGACCTCTATCGTATTTGAGTTAGAGTGTAGCACCTCGATCTTGCTTTCATAAACGGTCTTCCCATCATTCGTTCCCGTTCGACTGCCCTTCAGATCGCCAAAACTGCGCTTGGCCGATTCATAAATTTGATCCATCTGCATGTGGAGCTTCGCACTATCGGTGTCTATAGGGCGCGCGGTATCAGCAGCGACTACCATGGTAGCAGAGTCCATGGATAGTGTATCCTGGGTTGCCATTTGACTGGCGGAATCTGTTTTCACTGTGTCCTGACAAATCGCCTCCGTTCCAGTGGCTACAAAAAGGAACACAAGGCATTGAAAAATGAACTTCATAGAGAGAAGGTTAGAATCGAGCTCTGCCCACTTTGGATTTCTTACGACCGTAAAGGTAGTTTCTTCTCTTTCCAAAGCTCTTGGAGTTTCCTCGGATCACGTATGAATACGTGAAGGCAGCCAGCAGATAGCTGTCATTGGTTTCCGGGTTTCCTCGAATCGCTCCCTCCTTGAAATAGGGAAGCCATTCCTGAGCTACGGGATCGGCCTCGAGCTCAGCGGATCGATTTGAGAGTGCACGAGCTTCATCGCTGCCAAGATTTGCAGGGTCAGGGTAGGCACTGCTTACGTCATCCAAATAGTCTGTAAAGGTGTACCTCCAACTCATGCTGAAACCGAAACGATGCACCCGGGAAAAAGTGTAGAAAAGTCCCATTCCAACCGGAATCGCGGGTTGGATTCTTCCGTAAGACTGTCCTTCGGTTTGCAGTGGCTGAAGCGCATACCACTGACCATCTAGCCTCGCTTTAGGATTGTTGTAGAAAGCGGCAATCCCTGCAAAAATGAATGCTTTAAAGTCGATGAGGTAGCGCCCCGTACGTCCAACGTCTGGCGTATTAACGAAGTAATACTCACCGGTAAATGCGAGCTCATAAATGTCATTCCTGAAGCTCAGGTTTCGCGTAAACCGAAGTGGGTTCTCAATCAGGCTATCTGCGGCCTGAAGGCGGATATAGTTGAAAGTGCCTTGAATGGCAAAATTGTAATGAAGTCGGTAGCGGGCAAACACTCCGGGGTTCCAGCGCGTTTGATTTACTTGCATGTCATAGATCCAATCGCGAGCCTCGCCTGGACCTCCTCCGATTTCTCCAAGGTAGTTGCTCATACCTAACCGCACACCAACATCCCAGGCATACTGGGACTGGAGCGCGGAAGTCGAGAGCAGTAGGGTTAATATGGCTATAAACTTCCGCATGTACAAACTGCCTTGCAAAGTTAGCAAATCTGATAAGCCACAGATTCGACTAAAACAAGTGTAAAAAAAGCACGTTAGGACTACCTACAAAGGCATCGTTACGTCAAATACCTTTGCAGAGTTTTTTATGCGCTCCTTACTCATTCAACTCATACTTGTGCTCAGTCCAGTTCTGGCTTTGGCGGCATTGCCTCCGCCCGAGTTCAGGTGTGTGGAGCTGAATGAGACCGATGACATCACGCTGCATTGGACCAGTCCGGCTGATCCTGGTAACGAGTTCATCACCTTCATCGTGTATTACCAGGCCAGCTCCATTGATCCATTCATCGTGCTCAATACCGTTCCGCTGCTCAGTCAGGAATCGCTGTTCGAGACGGGATTGTTTGCTGGGAATGGGAAGTTCTACATGGTAACTGTGTTTGATGATGGATCCGGTGTTGACACCAGTATTTCATCCGATACGGTGGCACCTATGCTCATCTCGGCTGTGGCAAACGGCACTTCAATTCAGCTGAGCTGGAATGACCTCCAGCTTCCCAGCGAGGATTCCATTTACCGTATTTCTCGCAGAACGGTCGGAGAAGATTGGGTGATCATCGACTCGACTGATTACTTTACAACCAGCCTGCTGGACAGTGCCGGTGCATGCACAGAAACCTACGAATACATGGTCGAGATTGGAGGCTTGGGAGGGTGCCTGAGCCGATCGAACAGAAGCAGCGTAACCATCACGGATGACGTTGCTCCTGAGATCAATGACCTTTTGTGTGCCTCAGTGGATACGGCTACGGGAGCTGTGAAACTGGAGTGGAGAAACTCGGTTTCTCCCGATGTGTTTGGGTACCTTGTTTATTACTTCAGCGACTTCAACTGGATTGACACCACCTTTGATACCATAGATCTCACGTTCACCTTTGACAAACGTGGCATCAACGCTCAGGTCCAGCCGGAAACGCTTTCAGTGGCAGGCTTTGACAGCTGCTTCAGCAATGTCACCATGTTTTACAATGTGGCGCCCGGTTCCGATCGCTTCAGCACCATTTTCGGAGAGGTGACTGACATCGATCGCTGCGAGGGTGAGGTCACGTTTCAGTGGAACATGCCCGATGATGAATACTTCGTGGGTGTGCTCAATCCTTCTGAGTATCGCATCTACGCCAAGGACGAACAGGGAGTTTCTACGCTGCGTGGCACCGTGGGGCCCGAAGATTCAGTGTTCATTGATACCAATGTCGCGCTTGGTCAGAACTACACTTATGTGATCGCTGCCTACGATGCCGAAACCGATAAGGAGGCCATTTCCAACAAGATTGAAGTGACGCTAAGCGCGCCTAATTTGCCTGACCATCTCTACATAAGTTGTGTTTCGGGAGATCACGAGACGGATGAGAATGTGGTGCACATAGAGACAGATACCGTTTCTGATGTGAGAGAATATCGCCTCCTTCGATCCCTTTCACGAGATACCGAGTTTCAGGCCATTCAGCGGATTGGCGATCCCCGGAGCAGTTCCTTCAGCATTGCAGACGAGAGTGATTATGGAAACCAGGGTCCCTTCTTCTACATGGTTCAGGGACTGGACGAATGTGGGTTGGTGATCACATCCACCGATACGGTGAGGAGCGTGAGGCTCGAGGGATTTCTGGACAATACTGATTTGCTTGTGAACCTTGAGTGGAACGCTTATGAAGGGTTCGACTCATCTTCCACGGTGGTAGATGACTACGAGCTTGTGAGGCTCACCAGCGATGTCAATCGTGACTATCTCTTCACTTCTGCATTGCCTGGAACTTACCAGGATAATCTCGTGCCACTCGATAATGTAGGTGGAAACATTTGCTATTACGTGGAGATCAACGAGTCGAACGAGAATTCCCTG
Source organism: Flavobacteriales bacterium UBA6057 (assembly GCA_002428995.1). GTDB lineage: Bacteria > Bacteroidota > Bacteroidia > Flavobacteriales_G > Salibacteraceae > UBA6057. The sequence goes on from DIYJ01000011.1 coordinate 309,192, forward strand.
GGATTGATGGAGACCTGTCAATCCAATCTCCTTTGCTTCCCGCAAGATCCAAGAGTGTTTATTCCCAACGCTTTCACGCCTGACGGGGATATGATCAATGATACCTTCCTGCCTTATGTCAATTATGTGGAGCCCGGATCATACCGACTCAACATTTACGACCGCTCAGGAAATCTTGTCTTTTCTACTTCCGATCCCACGGAAGGCTGGGATGGAGTAGGCTCAGCGATAGGCGTTTATGTATACAGAATGGACCTTGTCAACGTGCGTGGCGAAGAGGACGTGTTCTCTGGAAAGCTCCACTTGGTTCGATAATTTAAGAACCTTAACAGTCAAATTACTCCATGTAGTTCATTAACGGTTCAGGCTTTCTATTTTTGCGCAATTTTTTAAGCCGCTCAACCGCATGAAACACATCTCCAGCTCCATCCCCGAAGGCCTCACATTTGATGATGTTCTCCTCGTTCCGGGATACTCGGAAATACTCCCGAGAAACGTGGACATCACCAGTAAGTTTTCAAAGAACATTGAGCTGCGCGCGCCCATTGTGTCCGCAGCGATGGACACGGTGACCCAGGCAGAACTGGCGATTGCCATTGCCCAAGAGGGTGGTATTGGCGTGTTGCACAAAAACATGAGCATCAAAGCTCAGGCAGCTGAGGTTCGGAAGGTGAAGCGATCAGAGAGCGGAATGATCCAGGATCCTGTGACGATTCAAAAAGATGCCCAGGTAGGAGATGCGCTGGCGTTGATGAAAGAGCATTCCATCGGAGGAATTCCGGTGGTGGATGATCAAATGAGCTTAGTTGGGATTGTTACCAACAGAGACCTGCGCTTCGAAAAGCATATGGGAAGACCGTTGAGCGAGGTCATGACCATGGATAGCCTGGTGACGACCAAAGACGGTTCAGACCTGGAGCGGGCAGAAGAGATCCTCCAGCAGCATAAGATTGAAAAGCTTCCGGTGGTGGATGATAACAACAAGCTGGTTGGACTCATCACCTTCAAAGACATTGTAAAATCCAAGATTCGTCCAAACGCTTGTAAGGATGACTTCGGCAGATTGCGCGTTGCAGCTGCTGTAGGAGTTACCGCAGATACGTTCGAGCGAATGGATGCGCTGATTGCTGCCGGAGCGGACGCCATCGTAATTGATACGGCTCACGGTCATTCCAAAGGTGTGATCGACCTGCTGAAAGAGGCTAAACAACGTTTTGCGGATTCCACAGTGGACCTTGTGGTTGGTAATGTTGCGACTTCTGAGGCTGCATTAGCATTAGCTGAAGCAGGTGCAGACGGTGTGAAGGTTGGTATCGGTCCTGGTTCCATTTGTACCACGCGTGTAATTGCAGGTGTAGGTGTGCCACAGCTCTCTGCTATCATGTATGCAGCAGATGCATTGAAAGAACTTGGAGTACCTGTCATCGCTGATGGAGGTATTCGCTTCTCAGGTGATATCGTGAAGGCTTTGGCAGCCGGAGCATCCAGCATCATGGCCGGGTCCATGTTTGCCGGGGTAGAAGAGTCACCCGGAGAAACCATCATTTACGAAGGAAGAAGATTCAAGACCTACCGCGGTATGGGAAGTATTGAGGCCATGCAAAAAGGCTCTAAGGACCGCTACTTCCAGGATGTTGAAGATGATATCAAAAAGCTTGTTCCCGAAGGTATCAGCGGCCGCGTTCCGTTTAAAGGAAAACTCAGTGAAATTCTCTATCAAATGATCGGAGGTTTGAGAGCGGGCATGGGATATTGCGGAGCAAAAGATATTGCAGGCTTGCAAAATGCTCAGTTTATTCGCGTAACGGCTGCGGGCGTCCGTGAAAGTCATCCACATGACGTAACGATCACCCGCGAAGCACCAAACTATACCAGTAGATAATTGTGAATACAATGAAGACGACCCTTTTGATCATGGCTGCAGTACTGATTGCAGCTTTCACGAATGCCCAGGACAGCCGAGTCTTAATGTCCATCGCCAACGAAGATGTGAGCGTAGATGAGTTCCTGGCGATCTACAATAAAAACAACACCAATAATGTGGTGGACAAGAAGTCCATGGAAGAGTACCTGGATCTGTTCATCAACTTCAAGCTGAAAGTGGCTGAAGCACAGTCCTTGGGAATGGATACAGCTCGAAAGTTTCAGGGTGAGCTGGCTGGTTACAGACGGCAGTTGGCCAATCCATATTTGGTAGACCGTGAGACCACGGACAAGTTGGTGCGTGAAGCTTATGATCGCATGACCCAGGACGTTGAAGCGTATCACATCCTTGTAAGATTGGATGAAGATGCTTCTCCAGCCGACACGCTCAAGGCTTACAACCTCATCAAGGCTTATCGTAAGACCATCAAAACTCCGGAGGATTTCAAAAAACTCGCGGGCGAGAAGTCAGAAGATCCATCTGCGAAGGAAAACCAGGGATACCTCGGATACTTTACAGCTTTCAAGATGGTGTATCCATTTGAGAATGCCGCTTACACTACGAAGGTTGGAGAGATCTCTCAGCCCGCTCGTACACGGTTTGGTTATCACCTCATCCTGGTGCAAGACAAGCGTCCTGCCCGAGGGGAGATTCGCGCTGCCCACATCATGGTGAAAGCGACTGATAAAAACACGGAGGAAGAGCGAGCAGCTGCCAAGGCTAAGGCGTTTGAAATTTACGAGCGCCTGAAGAAGGGCGAAGAATTCGAAATGTTGGCCAAGGAATACTCCGAGGATGAAGGCACCGCTAACAAGGGTGGTATGCTGCCTTGGTTTGGCACCGGCCGCATGGTCGAGAGCTTTGAGGATGCCGCGTTTAGTATCAAGGAGAATGGTGGGTTTTCAGAGCCTGTTCAAACGGCCTACGGATGGCACATCATCAAGCGTCATGATTACCGAGGCATTCAAACATTTGATGAGCTTGAGGCTACCATCAAACGAAGAATTGAGCGCGACTCACGTGGTGCGAAAGGAAAGGCTTCCCTGGTTGCTAAGCTGAAGAAGGAATACAGCCTGAGCATGAACTACAAGGGACGTGATCAGGTGAATAAGATGGTGAATCAGGAATACCTGGCCGGGTCATGGACGTTGAACCCTCAGAGTGTGTCAGCACTGACCGAAACCGTATTGACCATTACCGATCCTGAGCACGCAAAACTCAGCCACAACTTCACCCAGGAAGATTACGCTAATTTCCTCCGAAAGAATCAGAAGAGAGGAAAGGAAACCAAGCTTCTGAGCCAGGTGCTCGAAGAGCGTTGGACGGCTTTTGTAGACGATGCGGTGATTCGCTTCGAGGACATGAACCTCGAGAATAAGTATGCGGATTTCAAGGCTTTGATGAAGGAATACCACGATGGTATCCTCTTATTCGACCTTATGGACCAGCGCGTATGGTCGAAGGCTGTGAAGGATTCTGCCGGCCTCGAGGCGTACTACCAGGAACACATGAACGACTTTATGTGGCCTCAGCGTGCCGAGGCTTCCATCTACCTTGCGGCCAATGAGAGCATTGCCAAAGGAGCATTGAAGATGGCAAAGAAGCGTGCCAAGAAGGGCTATACAGATGCTGACATCATGAATGCAATGAACGGTGACAATCCGTTGAACCTTAGCATTCGTTCCGGTGTCTTCTCCAAAGGTGATGATGAGATATTAGACAGTGTGCCATGGCAAACTGGTTTGAGCGATCTGATGAGCAAAGGCGACAAGACCGCTTTTGTACAGATCGAAGCTGTTCTTGAGCCACAGCCTAAGAAGCTTTCCGAAGCGCGTGGTGTGATCACATCCTCTTATCAAAACCACCTGGAGCAAGCGTGGATCAAGGAGCTGAGAGAAGAATATTCTTACAGCGTAAAACAAGATGTATTCAACGACATCAAGTGATAAGAATGCGTGGAACGCTGTTTCCGGGTTGGCTTGCGTTCCTCGGATTGATCTTTACAGCCTGTAGCAATGATAAGCCTGAAGGGCGCATTGTTGCTCGGGTAGGGGAGCAGTACTATCTGGAGGAAGATCTGAATGCCTCCATTCCCAATGATTTGAGTGTAGAAGACAGCACCGAGCTTGCCGGAAACCTCATTCAAACCTGGATGATGGGCGAGCTGATGTTTGACAAGGCAGCCTATAACCTTGCAGAGGAGCAACAGGACATTGACAAACAGGTAGAGAGTTACCGAAAGGACCTGTTCATTTTTGCCTACGAGAAAGAGCTCTTAAACCAAAAGCTCGATACCAACATTTCAGATCGGGAAATCGAAGAATTCTACACCGAGAATTCTGACATGTTTCAATTGAACGACTACATCCTCAAGGTGTCTTACATGAAGCTCAGACCGAATTCACCGGATTTGGAGCGTGTGAAAGAATGGATGAAGTCAGGAGACGAAGAGGCTCAGGAACAATTGATGGATTACTGCCATACCTATGCCGTAAAGTGCTTCACCGATACGCAGTGGGTTTACTTCAATGAGCTGCTGCGTGAACTTCCAATCCAGGTCTACAATAAAGAAGCTTTCCTTCGAAGTGGGAATCTGGTGGACTTCATTGACACGGATCAGCTCTACCTGCTTCTGATTAAGGATATCCAGTCAAAAAACACACTTTCGCCCCTTGATCTTGAGCGAAAGCGGATCCAAAACCTGATCTTGAACAGGCGAAAGATCGAGTTACTGAACACAATAAGACGCAGGATTTATCGTGATGCGGTATCCAGCGGAAAAGCAGAAACATATGTCACTCCACAATTGCCTTAGCACACTCTTCTTTGGTCTTCTGATCACTGTGCCCGTTTGGTCTCAAAACAAGGGCGAGGACCAACTGATCGACAAGGTTGTGGCCGTGGTGGGAGAGAACATCGTGCTCTATTCTGAGATTGAGGACCAGATCGATCAAATGACCATTCAGGGAGTTCCTGTCACGAGTTCTACCCGATGCCAGATTCTGGAAGACCTGATGTATCAAAAGCTCTTTCTGAATCAAGCCAAAGAAGATAGCCTCGTGGTTTCTGAAGATCAGGTGGAGCAGGAATTGAATCGCAGACTTCGCTACTTCGTGAGCCAGATCGGTTCAGAAGAAGAACTCGTTCGCTACTATGGCAAAACCATGGATGAGATCCGCGAAGATTTCCGTGATGAAGTAAGTGACATCTTGCTCATTCAGCAAATGCAGCAACAGGTGATGAGCAATGTGAACGTTTCACCACTTGAGGTGAAGGAGTTCTACAACAGCATTCCAAAGGATAGCTTGCCCTACATCAACACGGAGGTGGAATTGGCTCAGATCGTGAAGAAATCACCGATCAGCAAGGATGAAGAAGAGCGCATCATCGGAAAGCTCAAAGAGTTTAAAGAGCGTGTGAATCAGGGAGAGGATTTTGGTACACTCGCTTACCTCTATTCAAAAGATCCGGGCTCTGCGGAGAAAAACGGTGAGCTTGGTTTTATGAGCCGGGGAGAATTGGTGCCTGAGTTTGCCAATGCCGCGAACGGTCTTCAAAAAGGCCAAATGTCTGACATTGTGAAAACGCAGTTTGGCTACCACCTGCTTCAGATGATCGATCGCAGGGGAGAGCAGATCAACGTGCGTCACATCCTTTTGATTCCCCAGGTATCTCAGGAAGACCTATTCCAGGCGAAACTTTTCCTGGATACGGTGTACAACGACATCCAAAGCCAGGACACGCTGACCTTTGAAAAGGCAGCAGCGCGCTACTCAGATGACAAGGACACAAAGATGAACGGTGGGCGATTGGTGAATCCCGCCAATGGAACTCCTCGATTCGATGTTGAAGAACTGGGGCAGATCGATCGCTCCTTGCTTTTTGCAGTCCAGAAGCTGAAGGTAGGAGAGATGACCGAGCCGGTACTTTTCCAGGCACGCGATGGTAAAAGAGCTTACCGCATTCTGAAGCTGCTTCGGATGACCGATCCCCACGTGGCTAATTTGAAGCAGGATTATGCCCGTTTGCAACAGGCTGCCAGTCGCGTAAAGGAAAACGACAATCTACAGAAGTGGATCAGTGAGCATAAGGGCAATGCCTACGTGTGGGTAGATCCCAAGTATGTCAACTGTGACTTTGAAACCAGCTGGAAGATCGCTCAGCGCTAGAGCGCCTATGCTTTATTGAGGGATCTTGATTTGATCGCTCTCCGTGATTCCGCTCAGCACTTCAATGTGAATTCCATCGGATAACCCAGTTTGAATTTCTCTGCGCTCGAACTGCTGTTCACCGTTCTCTACCTCCACAAAGGCCTTATCCTCTTCAAAGGCAACCACAGACTCAGCAATACTCAGGACATCATCTCGCTTTTCGAGAACCACGTCAGCGTTCGCAGAGTAACCGGCACGGATAAACTGGCTGCTGTCGATTTCTACCGCGGCTTCAATTTCAAACTGAATAGCTCCATCCTGTTCAATGCCCTTGGGTGAGATGTACTCCAGGATGGCTTTGAAGTTTTGGTTTTCGATCGCCCCGATGGACATGATGAGTTCCATGCCCAGCTTCAGTTTCTCCACTTCTGATTCATCTACCTGACCTTCAAAGATCAGTTCGTCCATATCTGCCACAGAGGCAATGGTGGTTCCCTCGTTGAAGTTGTTGGCTTCAATCACGTTGAAACCTTCCTCCACGGGAACATCCAGGATCATTCCGCTGACGGTAGAGCGAATGAGTGTATTGGACTCATTTCCTGATTTTTTGGAGATACCATCCTTCACAATGGCCAGGGCATCTTCAGCCGCATTCAACTCTTCGAGGGCTTGCTTTCGACCCAATTCGAAAGGCTGAAATTCTGCAGCTGAAATCACCTGCTGGTCTAGCAGCTGCTTGTTTCGGTCATAGTCCATGTTGGCGTTGTCCAGTCCAATCACCGCTCTGTTTACCCTATTCTCTGCATTGTTGAGAGCCACCATGTCCGGAATCACTTTCACCTGCGCGATCAGGTCTCCCTCTTTGATGATCTGGCCGGGCTGCACGAGAATCTTTTGAAGGATTCCCGAAATCTGTGGTTTGATCAAGATCTCCTTGCGCGGTACCACAGAACCAGTGGCCACACTCTTTTTGATGATCGTGCGCATTTCAGGTGTTTGTGTTTCATACACTACTGGTACTTCCTGGTTTTTCTGGTAGAGAAACACCAGCGTCCAGACAAACACGCCTAACACAGCAACTCCAATGATGATTCGAATGATGGTCTTGATCTTCATGATTGATTATTCACTTCTTAATGCAATGATCGGGTCAACACTGGCCGCTTTCTGAGCAGGAATGAGGCCTGCCAGCGTTCCTCCAATGATGAGAATGACAAGCGAAACAATGGCCGCCTGAAAGTCAATTTCCGGGTTGCGGAACATGCCTCCGCTTTCTCCTACGATGTCGTTGATGAGCTCCAGCAATCCTACCGCGCTCACCAGTCCCAGGTAGCCCGCAATCGAGGTAAGGGTGACGGATTCGAGCAGAATCTGTGCGATGATGGAGAAAGGTGTTGCTCCAATGGCTTTGCGTATTCCGATTTCTTTGGTTCGTTCCTTCACCACAATGAGCATGATGTTGCTCACACCAATCACTCCCGCCAGCAGTGTACCAATGCCCACAATCCAAACCAGGAAGTTGATGCCGATGAACAAGTTGTTCATCTTGTTGAATTGCTCCTCTGCATTAAAGCTTCCTAAAGCTCTTGGGTCGTCAGGATGAACTTTATGACGTTCTTTGAGGACAGCCTTCACACGCTCCTCCACAATCGAAACCGGTACATCGGGCTTGGAGAGCACGGAGAACCAACTTACAAAGTTGCCATAGTTGAACGCTTGCTGGAAGGTGGAAAAGGGGACATGAATGCGTTCGAGTTCCCTTTCGCTCATTTCGCCACCCGCATACAGGTCAAATACCCCAACCACCAGGAAGTAAATACCACCAATCTCAATATACTCCCCAATCGGATCTTCATCTGGTTCAAAGAGTACGTCACGCACCCGAGTACCAATCACCGCCACTTTGCGCTTATCTTCCTCATCCTTGTCATTCAGAAAGCGCCCGTTGATCATTTTACGTGGTGTAATTCGGATGATCTCCGGAATGTCTCCGGAAACCTGAAAAGAGGAGAATTTGGTGCCGCGCTGAACCGTGTTCGAACCTCTGTGACCACCTAGTTGATTCTTAGGGCAGATCACCTCCATGCCTTCAATGTTCTGCAGGGCCTTTGTGTCTTCGTTGTCAAAATTCACGCTGCGACCGCGCTTGAATCCTTTGTACGGCATGTTGGTGCTTTGGCCCCAGATGTAAACGCTGTTGGTCGCAAAGCTGCCAAAGCTTGCCTTGGCTCCTGTTTCCAGTCCGTTGCCCGCTCCCATCATAATCACCAGCATGAAGATTCCCCAGAACACGCCAAAGGCCGTGAGGATGGTCCTGAGCGGATTCATCGCCAAAACGTGGTAGATTTCTTGCCAGCGGTCCTTGTCAAACATCAGTCTTCTCTTAGCGCGTTTACAGGTTGAATGTTTGCGGCTCTGATGGCTGGAAACAGGCCAGCCAAACTTCCGGATATGATGAGCAAGGCCGTTGCTCCAACAGCCACGCGGAAGTCCACTTCTGGATTCTGGAAATACTCCACAGATCCTACGAGATCTCCCAAAAATTCGAGCAGGCCAACACCCATAACCAGTCCTATGTAGCCGGCCACCGTGGTGATAACCACTGCCTCTTGCATGATCAGGCCAACCACAGACATGGGCGTAGCTCCCATTGCCTTGCGAATGCCAATCTCACGTGTGCGCTCCTTCACCAGGATCATCATGATGTTGCTCACACCTACAATTCCAGCAGTAATGGTTCCGATACCAATCACCCAGATGAAGATGCGGATGTTGTCAAAGAGGCTCATGTATTGCTCATAGTTCTCTGCCGCATTCCGGATATTCACTGCGCGGGCATCTCTTGGATCGAAGTGGTGGAGCTTGGCCATTTCCTTGGTCATGCGCGCCACAATTTCAGCGCTTTCCTCCAGGGTCACCTGTCCTTTGGTGGTCATGGCCATCGCGCTCATGCGGTTCTTACCAGCAAACACGCGCTGGTGAGTCGACATCGGGATCCAAGCGCGTCTTACATCGCGGTCACCACCGTTGTCCATATAGTAACCCACTACCTTAAAGGCAATGCCATTCACTTCTATGTATTCTCCAATCGGGTTGGCTTCACCAAACAGCTCGACCTTCATGTCCCGGCCCAGGCAGGCCACTTTACGATACTCTTGCTGATCTTTCTCATTGATGAACCGCCCTTCAATGATTTCAAGGGCTTCCACCACCTTCTGGCCCGGGTGCGTTCCCAGGATGCCGTAACTGCCCGTTTTATCCTTGTAAGCGATCTGAGCTGAGCCACCCATGTATTTGCGACCGGTCACATTTTCCACCTCCGGAAAGTTTCGCGAGATGTGATCGTAATCATCGTTGGTAAGCTGCACGAATCGACCCGGTTGAAGTCCCTCGTAGGGAATGCTTGTTCTGCCTGGCCAGATCCAAATGGTGTTGATCGCGTCTCCCTCGAATTCGGTTTGAACGCCATTCTCAATTCCATTACCCGCTCCCAACAAAATGATCAGCATGAAAATTCCCCACGCCACGCTGAAGGCCGTGAGGAAGGTCCGCAGTTTGTTCTGGCGGATGGTTTCAAATATTTCCTGCCACTTATCGAGGTCAAACATGGTCGATGGCGTTTTGAGGCAGGTGGCGGTCTTCGTAGATCACCCCGTCTTTCAGGTGAATGATGCGGTCACACATCTCAGCGATGTCTCGTTCGTGGGTCACAATCACCACGGTGATCCCTTGCTTGTTCACCTCCCGAAAGAGCTTCATCACATCGTTACTGGTTTGAGAATCCAGTGCTCCGGTTGGTTCGTCCGCCAGGATCATCTTTGGTGTGGAGATCAGCGCCCGCGCGATGGAAACACGTTGCTGTTGACCTCCGGAAAGCTGTGAAGGCAAGTGCTCAGCCCAGTCTTTCAGCCCCACTTTGTCGAGGTATTCCAATGCCATCGCATTGCGTTGCTTTCTTCCAATGCCTCGGTAATAGAGTGGTAGTGCCACATTCTCCATGGCATTCTTGTAGTTCAGCAAATGGAAAGACTGGAAAATGAATCCAATGAAATCGTTGCGATAGTGAGCCGCCTTTGGCTCCGAGAGGTTCTTGATCAAGGTATCGTCCAGCCAGTACTCTCCACTGTCATACTTGTCCAGGATACCCATGATGTTCAGCATCGTAGACTTTCCTGAACCCGAAGAACCCATGATGGAAACCAGCTCTCCGTTTCCAATCTCGAGGTTCACGTTTTTGAGCACGTGAAGCTTGTGAGTACCTGTCTTGTAGTACTTATTGATATCAACGAGCCGAATCATAGTCGCAATATTACGGAGTGTGCTTGGTGAACCCCTTCACTTTGGTGGCAGGGACACAATGATTTGATGGCTGGTTTTGTGAGCGGAGGAGCGGAAACAAAAAAGGCACTCATGAAAGAGTGCCTGAATATATTTTGGAGTTATGACCGATTTAATTGTCGGTGCAAACGCAGGAACGAACGAATTCATAGCTGTACTCAGTACCGCCCGCTGGATTCTCAAAAGAGTCTGTAGCGCCTTGTTCCTCGAACTTGTCTTTTTCATCGTCAAAGGATCCGCCTCGTTCGCAAATCTCTTCCGTGATCTCAGGGTATTGCGTAGCAAAAGCTGAGTTGGTGGCAGACTCGATCGCGTCCTTCACAGTTTGGTCAATGCTGTCGCCATAGGTGTAGGTGACGTTGTTGGTGCACGCGCAGTCAGCGCATTTCTTACAAGAGGTGAAGGCAAAACCTAAGGCAAGGATGCACAGGTATATCAACTTTGTATTCATCGTTCAGAAAATGTTTAAGACGAAAATAGGGAAGAATGGCAGAGGTTGATGCTCGACCTTTCGGATCGGCCATTGAGTATAGCCGGTTTAACGACTTGCGAAGGGCTTGAAGTTTTGCCTCCTCTTTCGAAAACTGTTACTTTCTGCATCTTCTAGTTAAGCCCCAAAACTCAACTAAATGAGCGAGAGTGAATCAGAACGAGAGAACTTGAGTTTAGCTGCTTTTGCAAGCTATTCCAGGAAAGGCAGAAGGCTCTACCAGCACTGCGATTTTGAGTTTTCTTTGGATGCGTCACACTTCCCGAAAAACCTCTCACTGGAGTTTGAGGATTGTGTTTTTCATGATTCCATTGAAATTGAAGCAACAACTGTATTCTACAATCAGCTTGCATTTAGTGGCTGCAAGTTCCTGAAAGTAGTATCCTTTGAATGCGGCTTTCGCGGTAGCCTGACGTTTGAGGGTGTTTGCTTCGAAGGCCGGGTTTCCCTCCGTGATTGTGTATTCCGAAAGCCTGTCGAATTCAATGAGGTCCAGTTTAAATCCTCTTTTGACTTTCCGCTAAACCAGGTGCTTGGAAGTATTGAGTTCTCGCAGGTTGCTTTTTCGGGCGCTGCAGATTTCCGGGAAACAGCTTTCAAGGAAAAGACCTTGTTTGAGAAGTGTTCGTTTCACGAAGGCGCAGAGTTCTTGGAAGTGAAGTCCATTGCGGATCTGAAGTTCTTAGGGTCCACATTTACGAAGGCGGCAGCTTTTACAAAGGCTGTTTTTTCCACCCTATCGTTTACGGAAGTAAACTTCGAACAGGGAGTAGATTTTCAATCGGCTCAGTTGGAGGTGTGCAATTTCAATGGCTTGATCGGCAAGGGAAAGACCTCTTTTACAGCTACGCATTTCAAAGGCGATGTGATCTTTTCTGCATGTGAGCTCACAGATGCTTCATTCGATAGTTCACTATTTACGCGGTTTGTAAGCTTGTCTGAGACTCAATTCAAGGGAATCAGCAACTTCAACTCCACCAAATTTGAAGGACAGCAAGAGTGGAAGAACTGTCTCTTCGAGCTGGCGTATTTTGAGTTCGTCTACTTTAAAAACAAGGTCATTGTAGAAAATTCCACATTTGAGAGTCGTGCGAGTTTCCATCAATTGTATGCAGGTGATTACTTTGATTTCGTAGACGTTCGTTTCCAGGATGAAACAGATTTTTTGTGGGCGCGATTCGAAAAGCCATTCACCATTGAGAGCTGTCATTTTGAACAGGGGTTTAGCGCTGAGTCGGCTCGGTTTCATGACACGCTGGACTTCCGTCATTCCGACTTTAAAGGCGAAGTGAGCTTTTTTGATAGCCTGTTCCAGGGAAAAGCTCACTTCCTGAACTTCCATTCTTCTGATGATAAGAACAGCGGAATAGATCTGGGTTATACCACGTTTGAAAGCGAACTCAACATCCACAGATGTAGCCTACAGCAATTGGCTTTAGCAGGATCTCGCTATCCGTTCGCCTCGTTCATGGACTCTGAAGTACACCATGCAGATCGCGAAACCTTCCGGATGATCAAAGACAGCTTTGAGCGGGTCAATGATAAGATACAGGCACATCGCTACTACGCAAAGGAAATGAACGCCTACTTGGACAAAGAGCAGCTCTCTTTCTCCGACAAGGCCATTCTATGGCTGACCAAATCTCAAACAACCATGGAACCAGCCCTGGACGAGGAGCTCTATTCATATTTGCTGCGAGTATCATTCTCTTCATTCAGCATGCTTTTCTGGATTGCCGGATTTATTGGGGTGATTGGCTCGCTGCGGACGGAGTGATTGCGAGCTATCTTCAGTTTCTATTTCCCCTGCGCGGTTTTGAAGTCGTTCCCTGCGAACTGGGGGCTCTGACTGTGCTAATAGGTGTTCTAGGAAGAATCGTCATCGGATTTGGCATCTATCAGCTGATCACGGCTTTCCGAAAATTCAGAATGCGTTAGCGATCGACTCTGCAGGCACTGTCCTTTTCATACAACCATCTTTTTAAAACGCAGGAAAGCCAGTACTCAAGGAGCCTGGCTTTCCTACATGGACGAATGAGACCTTTTGAAAAGACCTCCTGATGATCAGTTCGCCACGATGATCCTTCGTGTTTGAACTTTGCCTCCGAATTCAAACCTCAGCAGGTACATGCCTGAAGCGAATTGAGCAGTGTTCACGGTCACTTCATTTTGACCTTCCACCATTTCATGCTGCTGCACCACCAAGGGTTTGCCTGTGATGTCTGTCACCACCACTTGGGCTGGGCCTGCTTGTGGAGCTGAGTACTGAACAGTGAGGTCACGATTGTTCGGTAGCGGGTTGGGGAATACCTGGAGTGCGTCACCGGAGCGCCCGATTTCCGAAGGTTGTACCACACCTTGCTTACTGGCCGATGGATCACAGTAGGTTTCATAATAATCTAAACTGACGGCCGTGAAATCAAGGAATTGGCTGGTATCTGGACGTCTGACCAGCGAGAGCTCCAGGCTTGCGCCAAGGGTCACATCAGGAGCCATGTTCAGAAACTCGCTGCAGGCACCAATTCCCATCAAATCTGTCCTGACCATATGGAAGTTCATGTCATTTGAGCCCGTATTGAAGTGCCCGTTGACAGAGCCTCCAAAGTAGAGATGAGAACTTGGCTCCGCCCCAACAGATCGGAAATAGTCGCGGCCAGAAGATTTACCAAAGTGCTGGCTCCAGATGATGTTTCTCGAAGTATCCAGTTCAAATGCCAGCGCCTTGGGAACTCCATTTTCGTAGGATTCACCTGCGATTACGAACTCGTTAGGGCGAATCTGTACCAGGGAATAACCGTCCTGATTGTAGCTGCGGGCATTGCGCTGCACCCTGAACATCCCTGAATTCGTATTGATTTCCAGGAACAGAGCATCCGTTACCGTTGTTGTGGGCCAGGTAACCTCCGAGACATAGCCGGTGATGGCGTAGTTAAACGGTATTCCAATGCCATTGCTGTCTACAATCTGCACAATGTCACGACCGCCAGAATACAGGAACGGAATGCGATCGTCATCCATCCATTGCCCGTTCTGATTCAGGCGAATCACAACCGCACGATCACCGGACGGAGGCCCTGTTTCCTCATAGAATCCGGTGATGACAAAGGCATCGTCCCTGACTCCATCGCGATCTTCATCCGTTTCGGTCACCGCGTAACCGAGGATTTTTCGGGATGAGTTGGCAAGGGAGTAGTGATACAGCCAGTCTTGCTGGCCAAAGGCATCGAGTTTCACCACTAAGAGTGCCGCACCCAGATCAGCATAACCGACTGCGATGTATCCTCCGTCACTCGTCTCCTCAATGTCATAAAGGACATCATATTGCTCATAGTATCCTGTTCGGCCCCATTCTACATTGCCGAAGTAATCTGTTTTGACAATTGCGAAGGCGGTGGCAAAATCAGTAGAGAAGCTATCCGCAATCCATCCACACATCACATAACCGCTGTCCGAGGTTTGCTCTACATCCAGGAAAGTACCGTAGGTTACCGGTTGTGGATATTGGTTTCGGTAGAGGTAAGAATAGGTTTTATACCATTCGGTCTGTCCATTGGCATCCGTTTTTACGAGTGACAACTGAGGAGTGAAAGCAATGTTATGCTCCCCGGCTCCAATGTAACCGCAGTCATCCAGGCGCTTCATTTCGTGGAGAATCTCGTCATCGTAAAGCGAGTCTCCGGCAACGCTGACATCAAAGGGAACATCGACACAGCAAAATGCAGAGTCTATGACTTCAAAGACTACGGTATCGGCATCGCTGCACGAGTTGCTCACGTAGGTGATAGTATGCCACCCGACTGTGAGGTTCGCTGGATTAATGCCACCCCAAAAAGCTGATCCATCCAGGTACCACGAGCCGTTACCGGGTGAAGCTGATACCATAAAAGGATAGTCTGTTTCACAGAAGCTCAACGAGTCTTCCATGCCGATCAGCACACTGTCGTAAACCCCGATCTGAATGGATGTAGAACTTGAGCAGAAAGATGGTCCAACGGTGTAAGTAATGGTATGATTACCAAGGCCGGCACTTTGAGGGTCAAACACGTTTCCGGTAAGCCCCGTACCTGTGAACGTTCCTCCCGCAGGGGTGGCAGAGAGTACTACCGATCCACCGTTCACACACAGGTTCGGAACACTGGCAATACTGGGCGAAGGCTTCTCAAGTACTACTACGCTGATGGTAGCGGTGCAGGGAGGTGAACCATAGCTGTACTGAAGAACATGTGTTCCCGGACCCGTGATCGATGGATCAAAGGTGTTGCCCACCACTCCTGGGCCGGAATACGTTCCGCCTGCTGGACTTCCTGAGAGGGTTACAGGTTGGTCATCTTCACAAAGTGTGTCGATCGAATTCAAAGTTACGAGGTTGAACACCTCGATGAAGATGGTATCGCTCGAGTTGCAAGGAGCCTGACCAATGGAATAGATCACTTGATGTGTTCCCACACCCGCTGCTTGTGGGTCGAAGACATTTCCAGTTACCCCGGGCCCCGAATAAGTGCCGCCAGCCGGACTACCGACCAGTGTTACAGGAGCATTTCCAAAACAAGTGGTGGCCACCGGATCCAGAGATGCAGTGTAGGTCGGTAACACTTCAATCATAGTCGTGCCGACTGATTCACAGGCATATCCGGTGACGGTGTAGGTGATCTGATGAACACCAACACCTGCAGCTGCTGGATCAAAGGTGTTTCCGGATACACCTGGACCTGAGAAGGTTCCGTTGAGCGGGTAGCCATCGAGAGGAAAGGGGCCTTCGTTTACACAAACAATCCCTGGGGCAAACACCATTGCAGAAGGCAAGACCTCCACGAAGATCTCGGCCATTTCCATGCATTGACCTTCACCCACGAAATAGTGAATGGGATGTATCCCGGGGCCGATCATTTGAGGGTGGAATTGATTTCCAAATACCCCAGGACCAACAAATGTTCCTCCTGCCGGAGTAGCAGACAGGGTAGCTGCTGGATCATCCTCACAGAAAGGACCGATCTGAACAATGGAGATAGGTCCCACTTCATCGCAAGTAGTACAGCCTTCCTGAGCAGGCACGCTCAGCGGTGTGTCGTAGAGAATGAAATTGTACAGATTGAACGATTGCTCTGTGAAGCTCAGGCTTGCGGCTGTACCTGAGAACGTATTCACATCCAGGGACAGGTTCATGCTACAGGGTGAATCTCCGTTCGCATCTGGAGCACCTACAAGAAAATCACTGTCCGTAGAGGTTGTTCGCTGCCCGGTTCCCGTGAATATGGCCAGTCCATCATAGAAGTCCATATCTCCAAACTCTGAAGAATTGACGTTGAACGGATACTTCTTGCTCCAGTTGGTGTAACAGCTGCCATTGAAGGTGTGATTGAGGTCAAGCAACATACAGGCGTGTCCTAATCCCTGATTCTCGGATTGGCCGCCAATGACAAACGACTCGTTTCCGCTTTGCTTGACGGAGAGCCCAAATAAATTGTGATCGCTGGTGAGTAAGCGTCTGTCAAAGGCTCCTGTAGAGTTGATCTGCACGAACGCTATGGCACCGTTGTTTGAAATGGACGGATTGAATTCTCCACCAACATAGACGTAGTTGTCTGGAACGCCTACCCCATTCGAAGTGCGCTGAACAATGTCCAAAGCATCGGTTGTCCCATTGATGGCCGGGATCAGGTAGGCCCACTGAAGGTTGCCATTCGCAGTACCGAACCGCGCGACCATGGACTGCCAGTCGCCATTGGCGTCTTGCTGCGCTCCTGAAACGATGATGGCATCATTAGCATCTCCGTTTCCATCTTCATCTGTGACTTCCAGCGCATGGCCTTTGGTATCACGGTAATAGTTCAATTGGAATTCCTTGGCCCAGTCGGTATTCCCTGATTGGTCAAACTGCGCCAACAGCAATGAACCCCATTCGCTGTAACCTGTGACCACGTACTTCTCATTGAGCTGATCATCTACATACACCTCAATTTCTGTGAACTTATCCTTGGCGGAAATGATGGTTCTCCGCTTCCAAACGAGAGCACCATTGGCATCGGTTCGGATAATGAAACCATTGTCCAACTGTGCACCATTGTCTTCTTCTACCCATCCGCAGGCTACGTAACCACCATCGCGCGTTTGTTCCACATCAAGCAGTTCTCCCGGTATGGTGATGTTGGTCTTGTATTTCATGTGCCAGCTGATGTTACCGAGATGATCCAGCTTAGTCATGCTCATGTAGTCGTCACCGGCTACCGCTCGACCAACTATTACGCTTCCGCAATCATCTGTGAAGGCAATGCCTTCTCCCGTTTCATCCAGAACACCCTTACCAAAAGCCGTTTCGTAGGGCACATTGTTGGGGCATGAAGTTGCCACTGGTTGGGAACAGAAGGCGTGGTTAAGATTGGTTGGACTTTGCAGTGCATAGAGTGAAGTTTCCTCAATGGGCATTGACGTGAATGTTTCCAGATCTCCCTGGCCTGTTTCCAAATGTGGTGTGATGGACTTGGAATCGCTGCAACAGGTTTTACCGAGCAGGTTTGGCTGTACTACGAAATAGTCCTGGGTGCTATTCAGCGTGTTGTCCACCGCTCCTGACAAAACGGGGGAGTTCTTAAAATCCAGGTCGAACACACGCGATTTGATGCTGCTGTTGAAATCGTACTCATAGCTCCAGTTCATGGCCGTGGCGGCTGGATTGCTAAAATCATATTGAACGTCCATCAACACAGCCTTCTCGTGCGGACTGTCAGAAACTTGTGCAGCAATGAGCAGCGATTTGCTCAACCCAGGCGTGTTGTCTGCTCCTTGAACAAGGCTCACACCGCGCATGCTCTGGCCTCCGTAGAAGGAGGTTCTTTCCCAACTTCCGTTGCTGACGTTGAACTTTAGCAAGAAGGTGCGGTAGAAGGGGCCGCTTGCGCTGGTTGAATGATCGCTCCCCAGGAGCATCATCGTGTTGGGTATGTAGCTGCCATTGTCTGTGCATTGGATGATGTCTACACCATCAGTTGGAGCTCCACCTGATTGGAGACTGTAGCATAAGGTCATTGCACCGTGTGGCTCGATGACCATGATTGCGGTTTGCATTCGTCCAAATACATCTTCTATTTCTCCTGCAACGGTAGGTTTATTCGGCCATGCTCCTCCCATCATTTCCAGGGCTTGGCCAGTAGCCTTTCTTCCTTGGTCATGATAATACCTCCTCTGCCACTGAAAGTTCCCGTATTCATCCAGTTTTAACCCTATGGGTTGCCCGGCTTCGGTGTAGCCTACTACGTAGTAACGAAGCTCGATCTGCATGTTCACATCGTCCATGGAGAACTCGATGTCGGTTAATCGATCGTCACCATCGAGGGGCCATTGATACTGCCATTGCACATTGCCCTGTGCATCGGTTTTGAAAAGAATGGAGTTTTCACCTGTCGATTGACCTTCATCAATCCAGCCGCAAGCCATGTAGCCGCCATCCCAGGTTTGTTCCACGTCCAGGATTTGTCCGCGTTGATAGGTTCCTGGAAAGTTGGAATAAAAGATGTATTCTTCTTGCCATTCTATCGTGCCATTCGGGTAGAGTTTCATCAGTTGCAGGTTTCCGTTGGCAACGTTCCCAGCTACAATCGACCCATCATCGTTGGTGATTTTCACTGCAGTTGCCTGTTCTTCATCGATGTCTGAAGGCGTATTTATTCCGTACATCCCTTCAACGGTTCCGGTACACTGAGCATGCACTTGGTATATGCTCAGGATCATTGCGATGGTCATCGCAATCGCGTGGATCAAAGGATTCTTCATAATCAGGATTGGTTCATGAGTTTAGTTTGTGTTTGGTTTTTTAAGGCAGTTGTTTGGGCGTTATGTGTGCCTGTGGTTTTGCCGTTATGGTCCAAAGTAGAGTGGGCGACCGCAGTTTCTGAGGTGCGTTTTAGGATCGGCCGCTGTGGTTTTAGTACCGGTTGTTGAAGCCTCTTTCGGAAGTCTCAGAAATGATGTTTTTGCTTAATTTTCCTCCGCTTTACGAAGGCTGCGGCATTTGTCGCATACTTGAAGCGGTTATTGGGTGAATCCCTTCTTTGATGCTTTTTTCCAGGCATCACCGGAC
This sequence comes from Flavobacteriales bacterium UBA6057, assembly GCA_002428995.1. GTDB lineage: Bacteria > Bacteroidota > Bacteroidia > Flavobacteriales_G > Salibacteraceae > UBA6057. The sequence continues at coordinate 328,169 of DIYJ01000011.1, forward strand.
AGGAATGGAATTGAAATGTGTGATAGTTGATGATGAAAAAATCTGCAGGGATCAACTCCGTGCAGGCCTTGCCGCGCATTGTCCGGAGGTTATGATTGCCGCAGAGGCTTCTACCATCGGTGAAGCTGAAACACTGATCACTGCCATGCGACCCGATCTGGTCTTTTTGGACATCCATCTCACCGATGGCAGTGGGTTTGATTTGCTGGATCGTATGAAGGACAGGAGCTTTCAGGTGATCTTCACTACCGCATTTGATTCCTATGCCATCAAGGCTTTTGAGCTCAACGCCCTGGATTACTTGCTCAAGCCCATTCAGTCAGAGCAGTTGATGCTCATCAATCAAAAGATTGCATGGTTTCGCGAAGTCTTTAAGCATTCACCTCGTGCTTCGGGAGCGTATTTGGAAAACCGACAAAAGGTCATTGGTCAGCTGCAGCAAGGCCAATCTACCGAGCAACTGGTGATCATGCACCAGAAGGGTATGAAGCTCATTCGCATGGAGGAGATTGTCTACCTCGAAGCCAGCGGAAGCTACACCGTCATCCATAAATCGAACGATGAACGCATCATGGCCTCCCGCGGATTGCGCAGCTTCGAGAAGTTGCTCGATCCTCGGATCTTCTTCCGTATCCACAAATCGACCATCATCAATACTCATCACTTTCGGGATTTTCTCTTTGACTCCAGTAGCTGCGTACTCCTCAGCAATGGGGCTAAACGGGAGGTTTCCCGAAGAAAGAAACAAGCCCTCCTCGATTTCATGAAAGAACGAAATGTGGTTACGTAGAGGAAGACTTCGATTTCATCTTTTTCTATTCCTGTTCAGTACTGTGCACGTAAGTGCTCAAACCTGGAGTGTTCGGAACTTCGATGTTTCTGATGGATTGGGGCACTCTACTGTGTTTCGTGTATCACCTAGCCCTGACAGCCTCTGCATTTGGTTCGGAACGGACCAGGGACTTTCCAGGTTTGATGGCTCTGACTGGGAGAATTTTGCGCTCCCAGGTAAAGTGTACTCCAGCCACATACTAGCCATAGATGCGATCAGCAGCGATCGCGTTGAATTCAGCGCTTTCAAGGAGGGTTGGTTTGAGTGGCATGAAGGTGAAGTAAGAACAAAAGAGCGGAGAGGTCCGGGAGGTGCTTTAACCCAAGTATTGAGTGTCTTTCGGGATGCAGCAGGGCGGGATTGGATGATCGATGGTAAGCAAGGCCTCGTGTACTTTGAGGCTGGTGAGGGTATGGCTCATGCGTTCAAGCAAGATGACACGATCTATCGCTTCTCGAAAAACGCTGCGTCTATTGGCGAATTCAACGGTAAAGTACTGTTTCCACATGATCATGGAATTCTGGCCTACGAAAATGGAGCGTTCCATTCCTTTCTCGATTCAGCAAACGTGCTGCAAACTGTTGTACAGGATGGCAAGCTATGGATTGCAACGGCTTCCCGGTTGATGAGGCTGGAAGAAGATGGCTTACGGGAAGTGCTCGAGGTAGACAATGTGAGGGAAGTGTTTGTCGATCACCGAAATAGATTGTGGGTGGCAGCGGATCAGGGGCTGCTCGTGCTGGCGGACGATACAATCTCCAATCTTACGGACGAATTGGGTTTGGCTGGCGCCCTGGTGAATCAGATTGCGGAAGATTATGCTGGCAATATTTGGCTGGCAACGTACGGCTCTGGCGTCTACGCGCTTCATCAGAACCCAGTGGTCGAGCAGGTTCACATCGTAGAAAAAACAGCTCACTTTTTCCGAACGCTTTATCGAAGCAGCCAGGGAGAAGTATTTGTAGGTTCCATGGGAAGTGCCGGGCTTTTGAAGCAGGATACGCTCCTTCCTTTATTGGGCAGGAGTGAGTTGGACGGCCTCGTGTGTCATTTTCACGAGCAGGATGATGGTTCCATCTTCATTGGTGCAGCGCATGCCAGCTATGTTTTTGGCGATGGTGAGCTTCGGGAGACTTCCTACGGAAATGTGCTTTCTTATGCGCGGCATCCTGAGCTGGGGACGTTTTTCGGAGGTTATCGCGGATTGAAGCTGCCCAACGGTGAAGATACCCGGGATGAGGCGCCACAAGTGGCCAACATCCGCGCCATTGCCTTTTGGGATGAAAGTGTGCTGTTTGGAACACGTTCGGGCCTATGGACGATGGAAAACGATCGCCTGGTAAAATGGTCACAGTCTGGCCTGCTTGCAGATGTCGAAGTTCATGACCTTTTGAGCGAGGGAGACACCTTTCTTGTGGCGGCTACGTCAGAGGGAATCTTTGGATACAGGAATGGAGCGTGGACACACCATAGCACTTCCACCGGAGCATTTCATCCTGCTTATTGTCTTGAACGCATGCCAAATGGTCGCTTATGGGCAGGAACACAAAATGGACTTTTTAGCCTGAGAGAGGACGGTGTTCTGGAGTCATTCCCATCGCTGGAGGCTCATGGAAGTAAGGTGGTTTATTCACTGCTGGCTTTAGATACGAACCATCTGCTTTACGGCTCTTTGAATCACCTTGCCAGGATTAACCTTGGGATGGATTCTCCCATCTCTCATCCACCACGAATAAAGATTGAACAGGCAAAGTTCAACGATCAGCAGATGAGCTCCGGAGGATTTGAACTCAGCCCTGGCAAACACCCACTGATCATACGTTTCAAGGCCATCGACTTCAGCGACCACGGAGAATTCAACTATGAGTTTGAGTTGCTGCGGGATGGGCAGCTCTATGCTTCGGAGAAAGACGTTTCCAATACGCTCTTGTTTCACCAGCTCGAGCCTGGAAAATACCTGCTGACCCTTAGGCTGATGAACCAGGAAAGCGAAGCAGCTCAGCTCCGGTTTACGATACAGGACTATTGGTGGCAGAGCCCATGGGTAATCGTGTTGGCGTTGATTTTGCTGATCTTATTTGGCTTGCTGTCCTACAAGTTGGGGAGTTTAATCAGACACCGGTTGCAGACCAGCAAGCGCAAGCGCCTTCTACAGATTGTAGACTTGAGGCACAAAGCACTGAATGCCATGATGAATCCACATTTCATCTTCAATGCGCTCAATTCCATCCAACATTATATCAGCAAAAACCAGCAAGCGAAGTCCGTTCGCTATTCAGAGGATTTTGCACAGCTCATCCGCATGAACCTGGAACAGGCCCAATGCGCCCAGGTTCCCATTTCAGAGGAAATTGAGCGTCTGGAGTTGTACTGCTCCCTGGAGCAACTGCGCTTTGAAACACCCTTTGAACTAATTGTGGAAGCTGAAGAAGATGTAGATCTGGAAGACCTTGAAATTCCACCTCTAATGCTTCAGCCCTTCGTGGAGAATGCGATCATACACGGCATCCTGCCGCAGCAGGAAAAGGGGATGATACGCCTTGCATTCAGCATGAAAACGGAGACCATGCTTCAAGTAGTGATCACCGATAACGGAGTCGGTATCAATGCTGACCAGCAAAGAACTTCGAGCCACAACAGCCTGGCCATCCAGCTGATCAAAGAACGCCTCAGCCTCCAAAAGGGAGCGATGGACCTGGAGATCGAAGACTTATCACAACAGAGGGCAGATGCGCATGGGACAAGGGTGCGGTTTTGCCTGAACGTATGAAGCGTATTTCAAGATTAGATGATGCTTTTGCGAAGTGCGACAGCTGGTAGGAAGATTCCCAAAAACTGAAAAACAGCTGTCAGCTATCAGTTTTTGGGAATCGGCTCAGAACTGCTGATTTTATGACTTAGTTGGATTTTACAATGCGATGTGTTTCGTGGCTTTCATCAGTGTTAATGCTGAGCATGTAAATACCCACAGGTAACAGCTGCATGTCAAGTTGATCCTTGCTGCTTTCGACAAACGTGTTGCGCTTTACCAACCTTCCGAATGCGTCTGTCAGGGTCCATTCACCGGAGGTTTCCACGCCAAAGTCTATGTTCAGAATTGACTGGGTTGGGTTTGGATATACACGCTGGCTTGGGTCTGTTTCAGGGATGGTTTCTGAACCGCCCTGCTTGTGCGTAGTCACGTAGGTGCGGTTGCAGTTGTACACATCCATGGTAAACGCTGTCCGGTTTGGAACAAAGGGCTGTTCTTCCCAAACGGGCCGGGAATCTGCTTCAGAGGAGAAAGCGGAGTAGTTCAGGGAAGATGTGGAAACGCTCAGCTGGGTGGTTGGCAGGCAGTTTCCACCATCATTGTAGAGGATTTGCACGGTTTGGTTTACTGTTGGAACGCTCGAGGTGCTCAGGAAGTAGTGATCATAGGTCGGTTGTCCGAATCCTGCGTAGACCATTCCTATGGCTTCTTCATCAGCACTAGAAACATGATCGAACTTCCAGGCTTTGGGGTTGAGTAGATTGCCAGGGTCAAGGCTTGCGTAGCCGGTAGCTGTGGCACCGTAATACTGGGGTAAAACATCGATGAATCCAGTGGTAGGATTGAACTCCATTTCGTTGAAATACATTTCAAAGAATCCTGTCGGTGGCAGGTAGTCAATGGATTGGGTCACGCCAAAAATCGAATTGATGTGAAGCAATCCAGTACCCGCAGTCGCACTATGGGTAGAAAGATAAACATGATCCTCGTCCTTCACTGCCATCGAAGTGCGTTGCGTGCTGAACCCGAGATCGTAGTAGTGGAAGTCACTCGAGGACAACCCTGAAACCACATCTATGGTGTAGAGAAACATGCTCCAGTTTCGGCTTGCGTTACTGGTTGGTTGATACACATCACCAGCAATCCACACAGTGTTTAGGTTTTCATCCGCGTGAATGTCGGTGAGTCGAAGAGAGAGTTTTTCGTCTGGTCCAATCATGAGGTTGGTCCACGTGTTGTGCACCGAGCCCCAGACAATACCGCCAGACTGTGTCATCCGGAGTACATAGATTCCCCGTTCTCCAATAAATGGATCGCTGTGAGTGTATTCACATGCGAGAATGAATTCATGCTCGTTGAGTTTGGTGATCACAGGATTGGAAAGGAGAAAATCCGGACCATCCATGTTCAACAACGATCCCCAAACGATTTGGCCATTATTGTTGTCTATCGCGTTTATGAAGATTGCTTTTTCTCCAACCGAGTTGGTAGCTTCTCCAACTACCATCGTTTCCTTTGACAGGCATAGGAGCGCCTTGAAATCCAGATCATAGGTGGAGCTGGAAAAGATGGAATGGGATTTTAAACTGAAGGTTCCGGATCCGGTGTTCTCGATGATTTGCAGGGAGTATTCATCGTTTCCTGTCATGTCCTGTGGCGACCCCCAAACCACCCAGCCGTCAACGTCTACATCGATGACCTCGTTGTTTCCAGGAGAGTGAGGCATGTTGTTCGCAGAGACGTTGTAGAGGTTAAAGCTCTGCGCCTGAATCCCAATGATGGCAATGATCATCAGGCTTGATAGTAGTGTTTTCATGGTTTTTCTTGCAATGTGCCTTTATGCACGACCGTGGTCAATCCATAGTCCCTGAAGCATGGCTCTGAATCCTAAAACAGCACTTCTGAATCCGAGAGTGGGGTAAACGAGAAAGCAGGATCTCTTACGTTTCGACAGGGAGCTGAAAGCTGATGGCCAGCAGCTGGTAGCTCTCAATCAGCTTTTGAGGGTGAACCCCCGCGAAACATTGATGCGATTTCCCAGCGTGGTGCACAAGTATCCACCGTCCTTTCGATGTACTTCCGTGATGTGATACTTATTCACCAAAAAGGAGCGATGTACCCGCAAAAAAGTTTCTGTCTCCAACTGCTTTTCAAACCAGCTTAGCTTTTTGGATACGGTGATCTTTTCCCCACTGCTCAGGTAAACATCCGTATATCCATAGTCTGATTTAAGGTAGACTATGTCGTCAATGTTCACATAGCGATGGCCATCAGAAATAGGGATTGCCAGACGATGGGCCATGCTCGCTTTTGCCATGTTTACCATCGATGATCCCGTATGCACCTGTCCTTTTTTTAGCCTGCGAATGGCTCTTTCCATCGCATCTAAAACCTCCTGCTCTTTGATCGGCTTCAGCACGTAGCCGATCGCTTCATGCTCAATGGCACTGATGGCATAATCCGAATGTGCGGTGACAAAAATGAGTTGAAAGGGATACTCAAGGATCGATTCTAAAACGTCAAACCCGGTGCCTTCGGGAAACTCTACATCCATGAATATCAACTCAGGTTTTTCCCGATTGATAATCTTCTGAGCCTCCCGGATCGTGGTGGCTTTTCCCACGATATGGCTTTCCGGATATGCATTCAGGCAGATGTCGGCCATCACATCGATGGCGGTAATGTCATCATCAAAAATGGCTATCGTCATGACGTTCGGTAATAGGCAGATTAAATGAAACGCGCGTTCCCTCTTTACTTTCAGTGTTTTTGTAGTCTTCGATGCTGTACGCACAGTCGATGTCAGCCGCACGAGCAACACTCATTATACGCTCCCAGCTTACGTTGAGAGCGCCATTTTTCTTGTTCCTTGTTTTGCCCAGGAAGCGTGCCTTGCGCTGGTTGATCATTCGGCTTTTGGCGAGGCCGATTCCATTGTCGGTAATCACCACCTTCAGCACATGAGGCTGTCGTTGGAGGTCGAGTGTGAGGCGACCGGGTCTTTGCGAAGGCAGAATACCGTGTTCTATGGAGTTTTCGATGAACGGTTGAAGCAACAACGGGGGAACCTCCAGCTTTGAGATATCTCCGGTGGTAGAAACCTCAAACTCGAGTTTATCAGGATACCTCTTTTGCTGGAGGTCTACGTAGAGCTTAAGTGTTTCGATTTCTTCCACCAGCGGCACGGAGGTTTCCGCAGAATGATCAAAGATTCTCTGTACCAATGATGAAAACGATTCCAGGTAAGAAATGGATGCCTTGGGGTCGTTATGAAGAATGAAACCCCGAAGGGCGTTCAAGGAGTTGTAGATGAAATGGGGGCGCATTTGAGCGCGGAGTGCATTGTAGCTCAGTGAGTCTATCTCTTGCTGAACAGCAGCAGCTTTTTTCACTGAACTTATTTTCCAAAAGGCGAAGAGGGCGATGAGTGTCAATACCATCAAACTCAGTAGAAGGTAGAAATAGAGGGATAACCAAAACGGGGTCACCACCGAGAACCTGACCTGAAGGTTTTCCTTTTTGTCGCGGAAAGTGTTGACAGCATGAACTTCAAAGGTGTAATCTCCTGGTGCCAGATCTCCATAGCTAATCGATCGGTCTTTTGTGATTTGCCATACTGTGTCTGACGATCCAAGCAATCGGTATTTGTAGCGGATAGACGCTGGCTGACGATAGCTAATGGCCTGAAACCCGATTCTGACATTGTTTTGATCGTATTTCAAAGCGGTCATTTGATGGGAATCAAGCGGCATTCCATTCACACTGACTCCTGTGATGTAGAGACGAGGGTCACTTTCGGAATCTCTGGACGCAAGATCTGCTGGAAGCACAGCGATGCCTTTGTCGGTGATGGCCCAGAGCGAATCTCCCCGGAAGTGAAGACCGTTCACCGAGAGATCCGGCAATCCCATTCCCATGCCTATGTGCATTGAAACGGGCAGAGTATCCAGCCTGAAATCAGCCGCAAAGTGATCAATCCCGTTGGACGTAGCCACCCAAACAATGCCATTCCTGACTTTGATTTCGTGGGAGAAGTTACTCTGAAGTACGTTGTCGGTATTGAGCAAGATCGTGTCCTGTTGATCCACGACAAGAATCCCGTGACCATTAATGCCAAGAAAGGCTCGTTCATTGTGAAAAGCGATGCAGCGAATGTCTTTTTGCAGGAATGCATCATCACCGAAATGTTGCGTTACTTGGTCACCCTTGTAGCGATAAAGCCCATTGATGCTGCCGAGCCAAATGCTGCCATCGGGGTGTTTAGCCATGCAATGGGTCCGTGGTAATGAAACTGTTTCCCAGCGTGTGGAATCGCTTTCTGTTCGGCAAATACCTTGCGAGGTCATGGCCAATAGAAACTCATTGGGTGCTATTTCAATCATGGCCGGGCCCATCATCTGCTCATGGAAGCCTGTGGAACCACCCAGAAATGGAATGGCACTGATCTGGACAGTCCCAGACTTATCGGTCATCATGGAGGAGATGTATCGGTAGTCCGCTATTTTCGAGACGCTGGATAGATCGGAAAACGGAAGTGTAAGGAGGGAACCATCTCTCAAGGCTAACCAAAGAAGTGAATCGCTCATGGCGGAGTGAGTAATTCTCTGATGTGGAATTCCGTCTGCCACAGTGATTGTTGTTACCTCTGAAAAAGGCATGTAAAAAACACCATCTTCCAGGGTCGAAAACCAGAAACCACCCTCATGATCCTGCAGCACAGAGGTGACTGAATATCCCTTTAAAAGTTGCCGTGCGGGCTGCCGATAGTCTTCTGGACGGAAGAGGTAAGCTCCATGATCGCGCATGCCGATCCACAATCCTCCAGCAGTGTCCAGATAAAGGGAGTTGAGGGCCTTGTCCGGTAACAGGTGATGTGATACTCCTGTGTCGGTGAGGGCATAGAAATGCTCACGCGCTACAAAAAAGAAATGATCAGAGCTGGTTCCAAGACCATCATGAATCTGCTCCTGGAGCGAGATTTTAAGCCGCTTTCGATCATCACCATAAACCAGGGTGAGCACCGAGTCTTCTGGGACGTAATTGCTGGCCATTAATCGATGCTCAGCAGAGTAGAAAACGAGGTTGCTTGAACCCAGATCCTCTCGTTCAATTCGAACGTCTCCCGAGTCGTTCAAACTCAGCCTGATCAACTGCGCATCGGATTCAATGAAGCTAAACAGAAGACTGCCGTCTTTCAGCTCCGCAAGATCGTTTACCAACAATCCCGCAGGGCCCAGTTCGTCCATCCAATCGGGAACTGTGGCTTCTTCGTCAGCAATGATCGATAAGCCATTTCTGTAGGAGGTGCACCAAATCTTCCCGTCTCTTCCGTTGTAAAGTCCGGTCACCAGGTTGGATACCAGGCCATCGCGTGTGGTGAAGGTGCGGAAGTTGGTGCCGTCAAAGCGGGCAACACCATGATCTGTGCCGATCCAGATGAATCCTGCACTGTCCTGAAGCAAGTCATAAGTCTCGTTGCTTGGCAATCCATCCTGTGTGGTGAAATGAATGAAATGCGGAGACTGAGCCAATGTTTCCCCTGCAAGAAGAAGGAAAGCCAGGTTTGCCAGGAGGCGAACATAGAGTGGTAGCTGAGTCACGTTCACGGTCATTTCGGCTGGTAACGACCGTTAAAAGTGTTATAATATTTGGTATGTCCTAACGGGGCTTTGTTCTCAAGGACTACAAGTGCTTGCGAGCTGCAAACTCTGAACTAATCCATCATTGAGTCCAGCACGTCATTTATTCTAGGTTCAAGATCTATCGGATTGGCAGCTTCATCAATGCAAATGGAGATGTGTCCATTGTTGATCTCCCGGATTAATTGGAAAAAACTACCATACTTAATCACCACAAAATCAAGTCCCCCACAATCAATATCACCTCTCTGTTTCGCAATCTTCAGAATCGTAGGATTAACCAACAACTCCTCATATTTATCAGAATCCGATGAACTTGGCTCGTTCAAGTCAGCTCGCTGCCAGCTCTTCAGATTGTTGTTCTGATAAATCGCCACGTAACGTATTGAACCGGAAACCTGTGATATTCTCTCTATTCGTTTATCCATTTTGCCTTTTGCTTTTCCCGCTGCTTTCCAATGGTTTAGGTATGGTGCATAGCCATAAGCGCATGCACTGTAGATTTTGATGGCGGCAGTTTTGTTTTAGTCTGAATAATGATCCCGCTTCACTTTTGAACTTCCAGCATAAAAACCTTGCCCGCTGACATTCCGGTCTCGATTCCAAAGGCTTCCAAATCGCCATCATTGTCGATGTCAACAAACGAGAATGCGGAGAGTGATTTGCTGCTCAATCCAAAGGGATTGTAAGCTCGTTTTTCAAAGGCCGGTTTATCCTTGGTTCCAGTGTTTTGATGGCAGAATACTTTGCCGGCCGACATTCCGGTTTCTACTCCAATGGCATCCAGGTCACCGTCATTGTCGATGTCCACAAAGGCGAAGGCCGAAAGTGATTTAGACTTGAGTCCAAAAGGGTAGGAGACGGCCTTCCCAAATTCAGGGCTTTCTTTTGATCCTGTGTTTTCATGGTAAAACGCCTTGCCCGCTGACATACCTGTTTCCACCCCAAAGGCATCCAGGTCACCGTCATTGTCAATGTCCACAAACTTCAGTGCTGACAGCGACTTCGCCTTCAGCCCAAAAGCGGCCTTAACGGGCTTGGCAAATTCAGGACTCTCCTTCGACCCGGTGTTCTCATAGTACAAAACATTGCCAGCCGTCATTCCGGTTTCCACCCCAAAGGCATCCAGGTCACCATCATTGTCGATGTCCACAAACGTGGGAGCGGTGAGGCTCTTGCCCAGGTTGTAATCGGTTTGGGCGAAGGAAATAGAGCAGTAAAACAGCGCTGGCACAAGGAGCAGTCGGATCATTTTGAAGGGGTTTGAATGAGTGGCCAAACTACACGATTTGTGGAACACTTGTTAATGTGTTTCGGCCATTCATCGGAAGGATGAAAATGCCTGCTTCAGACTGCCTCATGAGCCGTTGTTAACCATGGTGAGCGTTCGGCTCCCAGTCCTCATCGTTGGGCTGAAACTCCTTCCGAACGCCAATGTTGTAATTGAACAGCCCCCACGTAAAACCAACACTTCGATCAAAGATCAGGTTAATCACCAGCAGCAACACGATCATGAGCTCCGTGGGTTCGTCATCGTTGCATTCCATGATGTGCAGGTCTTCCTCCAGGTTCACCCAGCGAGACTGATCAATGCGCGCGACCTGCTTGCCACCCCTGAAAATCGAATACTTCAGCTCCCGATGGGCGAAGAACCGATACTTCTCACCTCTGTAGGTCAGTGAATAGGCGTTCTTCCAATAGTCCAACGCTCGAATCAAGACCGGGACTTCCACATCTTGATGCACTTCCTGGTTGAAGTAGACACTGTAGCGTGGAGTCCATGAAAGCCAACGCTGAAATACTGACAATGCTCTTTTGTTGTCCAGTGTGAACAGGTCGTACTTAGTAGTGATCAGTACCTCATGGCCTGCGATCGTAAACTGCTTCTCACCGTTGACGGAGACGGTGAAGCTTTCACCGATTTGTTGGATGTGTTGACGCAGTTGGATGATCATGTTTGGAGGTGCGGATGTTGAATGTGTTTACAGCCTTTGAAGTTTAGGTTGCTGGCACGGACAGCATGTCCGCGCCAGCTTGGGTTGAATGTGTTGGCGAAGTTGGATGATCATGTTTGGAGGTGCGGATGTTGAATGTGCTTACAGCCTTTGAAGTTTGGGTGGCTGGCACGGACAGCATGTCCGCACCAGCTCAGTTAGCGAGTTCTTCGAAAATCGACCTCAATCTGATATGTGAAGCTTCTAGGAGGTATCTTAATTTCAAATGGTTCGATATATCTAACTGGAGATAAACGATCCATCCTATCGGTGATATCCTCTATTAAATCCCTCAATGGTTCTCCCAAATCATAAAGACTCAAAAACATTACTGTCTCAATGGTTAGGCTGGTTCTTACTCTTAGCAAATCTCCCGATCTTGGGTTTGTCAAGCTGATAGTGCGTGGTGCAAGACTTTTGCCGTACTCCAGAACATTGCCATTATGTGAAATCACTAAATCTGTACGATCGTCTACACCATTGTGAGAAATTTTGACTTCGCTGACTCGTCCTCTATATGGAGGAACTCTGTGCAAATTGTTCGTGGCTTTTTTTTGTGAAGCACGATACTCCCAATTGATTCTCTTCTCGATACTTTCCAACTTACGTTCAGCCCACGGCTGGTCTTTTTCTTTTAGGTTTTCGATATACTCTTTTCGCACGAATCCACCTTTTGCAATGTATCCTGAATTATCCCTAGAGACTCTGTTCGGCTTCTTTGGTTTTATCCGTTTCGGAGTTTTTGATTTGAAAGTATATCTCGCGCGAGCTGATTTGTTAAAGGGGTGTTTTATAAATTCTTTTGTCTTGCCCCATGCCTTTTTGAACCACCCCTTTGTTGGCTTATCTCCGTCCGGATCGTTTAGTAATATTGGGTTGTTTGCCATTGCTGCGTAGGGGGACTCATGAGGATGTGTAACGGGATCGGTAGTAAACCACCTCCCCAATCGAGCATCATACTGCCTGAAAAACGTAGTATAATGATTCCCATCACCCTTAACCTCCTGATCCTGCTCCATTCCATTGAACCCAAAGCGATAATCCCCTATACTGTTATTCCGATTCGTCATCGTCATGCCAAAGGCATAGTAGTCTGAGGTGGACGTCCAATCGGGGGAGTAGAAGTCGATGGTGTTGTCCGTATTCGGGTCGTTGGGGAGCTTGCGGTCGTTGATCACGGCCAGCACGTTGCCCAGGTGATTGGTGAATTCGTAGCGCTTGCCGCCCAGATTTTCGCTCGTTAGGATGGCGTCTACGCTGGTGCTGCCTCCGGTGGGGTAAGTGATCTCGGTTTCGTCCATCCCATCGCCTGGATGATAGTTGGCTACAGTTGTCACCAAGGGCCCGGTGAAGGCTCCAGTAGATTCTTCGATCTGCGCGGTGAAGGCGGCTTCGGTAAGCTCGCTTTGTACGTTGGTGAGTCCTAAGCGGCTGGAGCCGTAGAGGTGATAGTCTGCCAGCGAGAAGTGCTCCAGGTAAGTTCGATTCTGCGGATCGCTGTTGGGATCGATCTCGTAGGTTGAAGCGTAAGTCGTTAGGATGTTTCCTTGCGCGTCCCGTACATACCAGGTCAGGGTCCAGTCCGTTTGTGGACACAGGCCTCCGCAGGAACGCGGCTTCTCGATTTTCAGAATCCTTTGCCCAGCTGCGTTGTAGGCAAACTCCAGATCGGACTTTGTGCTGGAGGCATCTCGTTCGATCTTCTGCACCTTCTTGTAGGCATTCCAGGTAATGGTCTTGATTTGCTCATCTGCATCTGCGATTAACTGGCCGATGGCATTGTAGGAATAGTTCACGGTGTCCTGATCGTCAATGTCCACGGCATAGTTCGCGGTGTTTGCAGGATTGTCATCCACGTGATCCAGCTGGTTCGTGCCGGGGATGTAGCGGTAGATAAAGTTATCCATGGCATAGGTGCTGCCATGCCCATTCCGATCCAGGGTTATGATGTTGCCATTCCCATCGTAAGTAATCTCCGTCCGGTAATCGTTCAGCGCACCATTGGCGTCCCACGAGTTTGTTACCTGTGTGAAGTTCTGGAAGGCCGTTAATTCAACCAACCGATTCAGCTGATCATAGCGATAGGCAGTCGCCTGGATATCCATGCCTTCAATGGCCGTGACCATGTTTCTGATGTTGCCGTTGAACAGTTCTCCACTCTGATTGAGCAGTCCGCTATTGGTTTTTTGCGTTACCCAATCATCCGTTGGGTTGGGCTGACTAATGGCTGTATACGCGCTGTCGAAGTAGCCCAGCTCCCAGCCGGTGACGTCTCGCGCAAAGCGTGCGTGTGCTTCCGGATCAAAGCTGAAGTAACCCGTTTCACCGTCCTTGCCCTGCTCACGACTGGCGTCATCGCTGCCCGAGTTCACGCCTTTCATCCATCCGTTGATGGTGTAGGCGAGGTCTTCCGCATTTACTTGATGTTCTCCACGTTCAGTACGCGCCAGCGGTCCGTGATCGTAGTATTCGTAGTGTGCATCCCGGCTCCAGGTGATGTCGTCCGGGCTGGTTTCTACGTCCGACAGGCGATTGTCAGCATCGTAGCAATAGCGGTGGTGGAAGGCGTCACTGGCGCCATCCTGGTAATCCACGGCTACCACATTGCCACTCACCAATTCGTAGGAATACGCCACCCGCTTCACATCGTGCCCGATGGCGTTGAGCGAAGGGATTTCCTGCACCAACTCGTTCACGTTTCCATGCCGGTCGTAGCTGTAGTGTGTGGCATGGGTGTAAGCAGTGTTGCTCACATCCGTGTCGTAAAAGGCCATAGTCGCCACCCGCAGGCGCAGGTTGTTCTGCCCGCCAGCGAAGTGTCCCGCAATGGTGCTGCTCAGCGGTTCATCGTAGAAGCTTCTCGTGATTTCCGTCTTGGTCTTCGATGCAATCCAGGCGTCCAGCACGCTGGGATCTTTCACAATCGCTTCGGTGGGTGTTGGAACACTCTCGAGTTGCCCCACTTCAGCAATCCTGCCCAAGTCGTCAAAGAGCGTGTAGCTGTAGTGGTCGTCCACCTTCTGTTGCGCGTTTTGCGACAACACCAGTCGTCCCAGGCGATCGTACCAGAATTCGCTCGTTCCTCCATCCGGTGAACTTGTAGTTGTCGGCCCGCCAAAGGCATTGTAAGCATAGTTGGTTTCCATCGTATGTGCCGGCACCAGGGTGTTGTGGTTCTTCCGCAGCGAGTTGATGGAAGCCGTTTGTTGATTGCTCAGTGCGACTACTCCGGTCGGAGGAACGGTCTTGCGCAGCATGCCACTTTGGTCGTAGTAATACAGCGTGTAGTGGTACTCGTAGTTGTCATAAATCATGTCGAAGTACTCCGAGTCCATCGCTTCCGTGCATTTAAGCGTGTAAGCCAATTGGAAGGCAGCACTGGCCGAATCCAGGTATTCCTCAAACAACCGCTGCGCATGCCAGGCCGCTTGCTGAATCAGCAGGTCCATGCAATCATCCGTAGTGTCCACAGGAATGGTGGGGAAGACCGAGCGATTGCAAAGGGTGAAAGTGTCGCCCACGGTGTTCAATGCACTGTCGCAGTGCAGTCGGAAGTTCTTGTATTCCAACACACTCAGGTTATAGCCGAGTTTGATGTTGAGGTAGTTTCCGAGCATCACGTTGTAGTAGCTGGAGTCCACCATCGGATTGGGGAGCGACAGCGCAAAGCTGTCCTTCCAGTCTTCCAGCTCCGCACAAGGCAGGCATTCTTCACAGGTTAATGCATTAGGCGCATACAATTGTGCTCCGTCCAGGAAGGTTTGTGACGCTACAGGCCAGGTAGCTCCGCTGCTCCAAGCTCCTCCGCCTTGGGCAAAGGCTTCATCACAGTCGCAGACCATCGATTGCAGGTTCGGCACCATCACCCCGTAGTTGTAAAGGAAGAGGTCGAATTCGGTGGTGATTCCATTCGGAAGCGGTTGGTTCAGGAACTCGAAGTTGTTTTCCAATACCCGGTCACAGAAACAAGTATCCGCGGTCGCAAAGCTTCCGGTATAGTCATGATCCCACGCATAAGGATTGGCAATCAGGGTAGCCGCACAACTGTCGTGTTGGGTGTACCCGTATTGGTTCAGCACCTGTTGGAAGGTGGAATTGCCAAAGGAGTTGGTGTCGGGTGTAATGATGGAAGCTCCATAAGGATTCCCCAGAAGGCATCCGATGCTACAGATCTCGATCAGCTGCTGGCGAATGTTCACAGAATCAGCCGGATCAATGCCACAAGGTGCCAGAGCCATGAACCAGGAATCCGCATACGATTCGCAGGTGTAAAGGCAAGCCGCGCTGTCCGTTTGCACGATGCCCGTAATGGTTTGTACCAAAAAGGTGTCCAGCGAATCGGGTACTGGATAACCACCGTGAATGCTCACCTTGTTCGCATAAAGGTTGGCAGTGCTGTCGTTGCAGGGTTGTTCAGGATCGGCCCAGGCATCATAACCGTCTTTGATGTCTTGGGTGCAGCTTGCGCCCAACATGGGATAGCAACTTACGAAGGTGTGCCAGCCGGCTGTTTGCTCACCGATGCATCCGTTGTAACATCCATTCAAAATGGCGTAATCCGTGGCCAGTGAATCGTAGTAATAAGCCTTCAGTCCGGTGTACATATCCTGGAAGGCGAACCACAAGTCATCCGTTTTGCAGTCGTTGCTTCCAAAAGTTCCGGATGCTAGCAAGCAACTATCGGCCTGCGCTGCAGTAGAGATGGAAGGGCAGAAGGTCATCAGTTGAGCGGCCTGCCAAATGGTGTAAGTGCTGGAACCCATCACCAGGTAATTCTGCATCAGGTTCTGCATTTGGCTGGCTACACCTGCACCTTGTCCACCACTTGCAAAGAAGGGATCGAGATTGGCGCCCACGGTGTTTACGCCACCGGGCTTGCCTTGCCCTAAGGTCATATTGACAGGGTTGAAATAACCCAGTGTATTCGCTTCGTCAAAGGAAAAGGCCGAAGCAAATTCATCGTCCCAGGCATGGCTGGCCGCGTTGAGCTGGCACCAGTCGTAGTAGCAATATTCAGGGTGGTAAGTCACTAGCGAGGCCGCCCAGGAATCCTCCCAGTTGGCAAGGAATAAGGCTAGCGTTACGCTAGGGTGCTCAGGGGCGTAGTTCACCCCGTTGATGGTGATCACCGATGGGTTTCCGTCCTCATCCACATAAGGTGTGGTAGGATTGCGCCAGTTGGCGTTTGCATCCGGCAATTGGTTGTTGGTATTGAATACCGACAGCGGAAATAAAATAGGATTGATCGTCAGCGTACTGTCCAGGTAAAGGCCATACTGTCCATTCGGGCTTACATCAAAAAGCATGGCGTCCATCAGTTCCTGGCAAGGATCTTCGGTCAGGCAATACACCAGGAAGTCGGCATAGAGCTGGTTGTAATCTTCCTCCGTGCCACCGGCCAATACAAAGGCTTCGCGGGTGCCCAGACTATCGAGTGCCTCGTTTTCACAAGGCGTTAATCCACAACCGCTGAAATCGAGGCTGTCCAGGAAGTTCTGGTAGAAGTCTTCATAGGTGAGCAGGCAGGAATCGTTTTCCAGGTACTGCTCTGTGTAGTAATCGACAGCCGCTTTGTTGACGGTCAGTTCCTTGATAACGGTATACGAACCCACCGTCAGGTACACTGAAAAGTCTTCCGTATGATGCACAGAATCGTTGCAAATGGAGTCCAGCGGAATCGTGCCGATGGTGGTCGTGATCGGTCCGCTGGTGATCATCTGGTTGCCACACTCATCGATGATGCTGATGGTCAAATCGTAGATGCAGTCGAAGCAGATTTCCGCATTGAGGCAGGAGTCTCTGTACATCTCGGCCGTCATGCCGTAAGAAAAGTTGTAGTTGCCGGCCACTTTTGCCGCCATGGTTCGTTGCATGCGAATCACCGTTTCATTGTCCACGGTGGTGGTGATCGCATTTACATCCAGCAGACTTACGGTATCTACTTCTGATCCCGAGTTGGAGGGCAGCGGAGAAGTGCCTGGGGTAGCATCACCGGAGAGCATAGTCATCACCACTTTTCCATCCTGGTCAATGATAGAGCTGCTGCCCTGTCCATTCGGGTCAATACTGAAGATCTCTTTGTAGTGATTGGACCAGCCAATGTCGGTGCCAAAAAGGCTGTTGAGGCGTTCCTGAAAAGGATCTACATAGAAGTAGCGGGTTTCATGGCCAGTACCTAACTGGTGTTCCGGGCCAAAAGCACCGGATCTGCGCACGCGGCCGGTGAAGTCAGGCGTGTATTCCACATGGGCAAATGGATACTCTTCGGCATCTGGTAGCCATGCCTGTGCGCCTTCCTGATCGGGATTGTTGGGAGAATAGTAGCGCGAAGCTCCGCTGGCGGTGCTCATCGGGCTTACAAGGTTGGCGCAGCTATCGTTGGGATCGGTATCAAAGTCCTCCGGGCCGTAGCTGCCTCCGAGGGCGTCACGGTTGAAGTTGGGGTAGTATTTCAGCTCCTTGTCAAACGTAGGAGCGGGTAGGGCGCTAAGTGTTGGTCGACCTTGATAATCATAGAATGTCTCGGCCGCGATGGTAAGGTCTTTAGAGTTGCTGCGACCTACCGATTGACGTCCGCGCAAGAGGCCGTCCATGTAGCCGACACCTTCTGCATGCTTTCCGTTCTCGGCATAGCTCGCACCAAACGACCAGTTGAAATCATCCGATTCGTGCGGACTCAAAAGATGAATACGATCGCTGAAGCTGTTGACCGCTCCACTCGTGATGGACGAAGACCAGGCGCCTTCAAAACGGGCGCTGGCATCGCTCGCATGACGACCCAGGGCACGAACACGATAGAGCAGGTAGCCGTGCTCAAATACATAGGACGTTTGAAACCAGGTATGTGGGGTGCTCACCCGCGTAGCGTATTGATCAAAGTCAAAATCGAGATCTCCCGGAGATTGGAAGCCACCGTTGCTTCCATAGTCGTCAATCCACACCCATTCCAGTTCATACGATTCGGCACCCATCTGTGGAGGCCACGAAAACTGAATGAAGCTGTTGGATTGAATCGGCACCGCGCTGATGGTTGTGCTCGCAAACGGATTGAAGGCATAGATGCGGTCCACTTCGATCTCTGCGATCAACTCGAGGTTCGTGGGGAAGCTACCCAGGTTTGTGCTGGTGTTGGTGACGGTGACCGAAATTTTATGCGCACCCGGAATGCGGAGGCGGTCTTCGTTTTTGTAGCTCGTCCCAGCAACTGGATCGTAACTCACATCGAGGCTGGAAGAAAAGGTGTGCACCACCAGATCCTCATCGGTGAAAGTCACGTCAAAGTCCACCGTGGCGGTGAAGTCGTTGTACACTGTCAAATCATTCGGATCGATGCGCAGGATGATGTCGCCATTTACATCTCCGTGGCTGAAGTAGGTCGCCCAGCCGGGAGTATTGACCATGAAGGTGAGTTTGTCATCTTCGGTCTGGAACTGCTGCGTAGGCGCTATTGAAGCCCCACTGATCCGGTTAGTGAAGGATTCTTGTCCTGCGATCAGCTGAGTGGCAAAACCGAAGCAGGCGAGGAGTATCAGAACCCATCGCGAGGATGAGTGAGCCTTGGCTGCCAATGATGAGGGTGCAATCATGGTATGGTCGTTTTGGGGATGCGGTGTATAATCTGTTCCTGGAACAAAAGGGCTCGTATGTGCTTTCATGGCTGGTTTCATTCCTGGGTGAGATCAATGAGTTCGTAATGGGAGAGGTGGTCGATCAGCGCAAATCCATCGGAGGTGGATTGCAGGAAGTTGGCCTCGCTGAAGAGCGCATCTGGAATCTCTGCTGAGGTGTCTTTGGAGAGGTGACTGATCTCGATGCGCGGTTTTTCCGGGCTTTTGTAGATGAAGTTGGACAGCGGGGAGGCAAATTGAATTTCCTGGCCTTCCAGTTCATAGCTCCGATGGTCGTAGGTCAGGATGAGCGTTTGAATGGGATGTTCCTTGAGCACGAGGGTTAATTGACTGTGCTGATCGTCCAGGCGCTCGATCTGCTGCGCTTCCGCGAAATCCACCAGTTCCGAGTAGTTGAGAGCCATGGCTTGCGCGCGATCCGATTCCTCCACTGGCTTTACCATCAACACCTGCTGGCTGTGATCCACATGGATGAGGTATTCGTCATTGATCAGCGTTTCGATCTCTGGCAAGGGTTCGCCTTTGGCTGAAGTCCCAGCTTTCAGGTGCTTGTAATAGTTGCCGTTTTTGATGCTCACGGTCACCGGCTGCGATTCCATTACCTGCTCCGTTTCGTGGTTCAGGTAGTAGCGGAATTCCTGCTCCGCCTTGAATGCCACCTGGGATTGGTATCGAGCTTCAATTTGCTCCAGCACCTCCGGTGCTTGTTGCGCCTGAGTGGAAAGATGTAGGATGAGAAGGAGACCTGCCATCAAGCCGCCCTTCATGTTGTTGAGGATGTTGGTTGGATGCATGATGATCAGTTTTTGCGGATGCCACTTCGGGTTTCGCTCACAGTGAAGATTCCGCGTTCGGTTTCTACTTTGGTGTTCACCAATCGACCTTCGCTATCGTATTCATAGAAGGTGGCGAAGTTTCGATCGTCCAGGCTCGCCAGCATGCGCATGGATTCTGGTTCGTAGACATAGCTGGCCATGGCGGCCTGGAACGGATGAATCCGCAGGTCGTCAAAGTAGCCGTTGGTGTTCCCGTTGTTCGCCAGGGTAATGTCCAGCTGATGGGCTGCTCCACCGGGCAATTCAAACACGTATTCCACCCGCTGCCACCCATCGATGATAGTGGTTCGGTCTTCGCTCAGAGGAACCAATGGGATGCAATCTGCGGTAAGCTCGATTTCCAGATCCGGGTAGCTCAGCTTGGTGCCGGCCGTGTTGCCTTCCTTCACCCAGGCGCTCACCACGTATTTGGAGTTCACGCCATTGGTGGTAGGGGAGAAGCTTCCCGCACAATCGCGGTACTTCAGCGTGTACTGCACATCATCACCAGGGTTGTTTTCGCTGCGTGGTGTGAGGCCTCTGGTGGCGGTCGCATCACCGGCTGCTGGTACAAACAGACTGTAGTTGCCGGTATGGGCATAGGTACTGTTCAGATTCCCTTTGTAGGTGTAATAGTTGAGGTGACCGTTGTGGCAGGCGGAGGTGTAATAATCGTAGTCCTCAAATCCATCGTAGGCCACTTCCTGGTAGCGGGCATTGCCTGCTTGCAGCACGGGTACAGTCTTGTTGTAGCCGTAAACGCTGGAGGAATAAAGTCCCATGGCGTCTTGACTTTCCAGCATGTTTCCATAGGGATCGCACTTCGTGATTTCCCCGGTCATCAGCCATTTCTCCGTATCGCCAGCTGCAACGTTGTCTGGATGCCCGGTTTCATACAGTGCATGCCATCCGCCCGTGCTGTTCCAGAATGGAATGATGTCGTGTTGTCCATCTTTCCGAATGTCTGGATTACTACCCTCCAGTCGTTCCGGTGCCTGGTAAGCATAGCTGCGCAGTGGACGCCACGTCCCTCTGATTCCTTCGTAGTAGGGATTGACCGTATTCCCTGGAAGCTCACCACACTGGGCGATGGGTTCGGTACAGCTCGTCTCTGTGGAGAATTCGCTGGTTGGCCACTCCGTGTTGATCGTTCGGGTGCCACCATCATTCATGTGAGCCGTGAATTGCACCGTTCCGGAATTGTCGACAGGATTCGATAAATAGGCAATGTCACTGAAGGTGTAGCTGCCAGGCGACACAATGAAGAAGGAGCCTTTGTTGTACACGCCCAGGCTTGGCTCGCAAATAAACCGGAAGGCCATGTAGCTGCCCGTGTTTGCTAGTGTCATGTACTTCCACGGTGTGCATCCTGCATAACTGCTGTAGGTCTGAGCATACAGGTTGGGGTAGGGATAAGAGCTCAGGTCTAGTCCGGTAGACTCCAGTTGTCCATTGGCAATAAGCTCATTGAAAAAATTCAGAATGCTCGTGTAAGTGGGCATGCCGGGAGTGATAGGTACTGGATCGCCATAGTCGATGCCACAGTACATTTCCCACTGATCACTGAATTCAGAAGCATTTGCTGCAATCACTTTGTCTACTGCATTCAGGCTGGCGGCCCTTGGGTCTTCCAAGCTGCTGAAGGCGGCTGCGCTTCCACCAAGCACATTCCTGCGGCCTGAGCGCAACACCTTATAGGTTTTCTGCACACCATCGGTCAACACCCCAGTAGGAATGTCTCCATTTTTGTCCACGAGGTAGAGATGTCCGGTGCTTTGCTCTTTCAACACCCAGTACTTTTCAGGATACCAGGCTTCGGTGCTTTGGTTTTGGAGGATGAGTTCATCCCCTGGAGTGAAGTTTCCGTTGGCCACTCCGTTGTCAAACTTCCCGGTGGTGTTTACCAGGTCGTTGATACCCAATTCTTCGTAGGCCAGACCTTGATTCCAGAAAGCCTGAGCCATGCCATCGTAAATCCAGTAAGCCGGATAGGCAAAGCCAAAAACCTGGTCGCTGTAGTTGTTCCACACCGAGGTGAGAATCGGTTGTCCTGTTTCGTAGTCATAGGCCAGGTTCTGCGTCAGGATAGTGGAAGACCCATCTACCACGTAAGTCTTATCCAGGATGCCAAAGCGGCTGATCACTTTGGTGAGCGTGGCGGAAGCAAAGCGGTTGTAGGTCTCTTGCTTTTGCTTTCCTGGGCTAATGGAGACTCCCATGCCTACCGAGAAGTTCCAGGTTTTCACCAGCGACTTATTGCTGTTGTAGCTGTGTCGCGAATCGAAGGTGTAATCGACCTCTTGCCCAAGGATTACTCCCGTGAGCTTGTTGCCGTTGTTGTCATAAGCGGTGACCTTGTTGTTGAGCTTGGTCACACCTGTTTCGTCCAGTTGTGTATCGTATTCAAACCGAACCTGGTTTACCAGTTCTCCATGCGCATCATAGTTGGATCGGGACTTAGGTTTGCCGTGCATGTCGTTGAGCTCAACAACAAAACCCTGGCTGGCTCCATACATTTCAACACTAATATGAGCGTCCTTGCTCTCACGGATGTGCTTCAAGCCTGGAAGCTTGAGTGTGGTTTCCGTATCTGTGGTCAGCAGGTCTGAAAGGATCGAGGTCTTCTTGGTCACCACCGGGAAATCCTTGGCGGTGTAGAATTCATATTCGCGGTGCCCGGTGGCAGTTCTGGTGACGTTCACGCGTTCCAGGTTTTCAACTTTTACAGCTCTATAGCCTACGATGGGTGCAGGAAATATGGCTTCTCCCACAGGAATATCCAGGTAGTGGTAATCATCCGGGGCGAGCAGATTCTCCACCTCGTAGAATTCCGGTTGATGCCACGGGTTTTCGTTGTTGCCAATCAGCGGTTCGTAAGCCGCCACACCGCTGCTGATGACCTCTTTATCGCTGTTTTCCATCGTGTAGTAATAGGTCTGGCCGTAAGTCATATCACTCCCGCCCATCGAACCCCAGCCATCGGTGGAGGTGATGCTGGTCACGCGATAGCCTCCTCCGATCTTATCCTGATCTGGGTCGTTCAGTCGGATGAACGAATGACTGAGGTCCACGGTGCGGCCATACTGCTTGTTGCGCAGCGCCACATTGAGCCCACCCAGTTGGAGTGTCGCCATGTCCAGCTGAAAATTGTCCTGGGCATACTGCTTGAAGCAGGCTCGTATGCCCGATGAATTGAACGGATTGCCGGCATTGATGCCCACAAACTGGTTCGTCAGAAAGCCGATCGCCCCTTGAGCAAAACTGCTTCCGCCTGCGGTGCAGTTGAACGGTGGCCACAGCTTATCGGAGAGGTTGAGCCGGGCAAACTGCCACGCGGCCTTCGCAAAGGGGTGTGTGAAATCATTGGTGTTTGTACCTGGTAATGACCAGCCGATAAAGGGTGTTGTTTCAGGTACATCTTCATCTTTATCCATCACCCTAACCGTTTTTACCTTCACCCAAGCGTGGGTATAAGTATTGCCCGGATCTGGCACGACACCGTAGGCAGCGACCTCCGCATATCCGGGTACATATTCGTAGGTGGTGCCTTTGTCCAGCAGATCGGTGAGGCAGCGGAAGTAGAGGTGCTTAACACCGTCCATGTATTGTTTGCCCAACAGAATGTTGGCTGCGGCTTCACTTCCGGTCAGCGCTTCATCTAGCTTGAAGTAGATGTAGTCATTGGCCTTTGGACCATCAAACAGTTTGTCGTTGATGTTCTGAGGATCGAAGTTTTCATCCTGTCCAAACCCTTCGATGGTAAACATGCGCATGGCTTTTTTATCCTGCACATAGGCGTAGTCATCCGCCTCGTAGCTCACGTCAATGCTGCCGCCCGAAGGAAGGTCGATGTGTGAAAGCTTCCAGGCGCGGGCGTAGTTGTCGGCCAGTGTTTGGTCTTGAGTCGCATAGGGATATTCAGCATTCGGGTAGTTGCAATCGTTGGGCTTGTAAGATCCCCAGCGGTCCATGGCCGAATAGCTGTAGTCATAGTTGTAGGCTTGGTCGTAGGTGAACGTGTAGGGACTCAGGCGTCCCTTCTCTGAGTTACCGTAAGTGAACCACACCTTTTGGAGGGTGAGCTTTCCTTCGTTTCCTGTTCCCAGCGCTCCAGAGTTGTTGGGCACTCCCTGGCATAGCGAATAGTCGTATTCAAAATGAGCAGTTTGAAGGGGTATGGCATTGGCTCCGTTTGCCTCTCGGTCGTGGCGATCGTAGAGGACGATCTTGTCCAGCTTTTGGAGTGGCTTTGCATTGTCTCGTTGGCCGTCTTCATTTCTTACTCCAAAACCATCCTCCCGATCGCTGAGGTAGAATTCCGCGATGCGGTTTTTGGTGACGATGGAGTGAGTGTACCAGATTTCCTTCTCACCGTAAGTGTAGTTCCCCTTGTCGTCATATTCGCGACAGCGGTATCCCTGCTCCCAGGCGGCAATGGGGAAGTTTGGATCGTTGGGATCGCCCTCTGAATAGGGATAGCGCCATGCGTAATCTTCGTAGAGCTGGCTGTAGTTCAGCTGCGTCCAGTTGCCAAGGTCGTCATCGCTGGGTCCGTCTCCCGTTCGATCTACATAGTCAGGAGAGAGGATGGAGCTGAGCAAATAGCTTGTGGCGTAGCCCGGCATCTCCGTACTCTGGAAGAGGTGGTTTTTGCCACGGTTGTTGCTCTGAGAATTGTCGACTGTGTGTTCGTAGCGTGTCAGCTTTTGGCAATCGATGGTGCTGTTGCCTTCTGTGTTGAATGAGACCGTCTTTTGAACATGGTTGTAAACCGGTATGCCGTACACATAGCGACTTCCGTTTTCCTGGGTCACCGTCATTTCCGAGAGGTGGTGATCAGCGCGGCCTCCACTGTTTCTGGCGATGTTTTGATCAATGGTCTGCGTTCCAGCGGTGCCGTTGTAGGGAGCATAGTCCTGGATGGTGGTGAACAGGCCATGTGATGCGGCTTCCGCGGCTGTCAATGCTCCGTAGTTCGTGTTGCGGTATTCACGCTTGTTTTTATAGCCTTCAGTTGGAAGGTGATGTTGGTATTCTCGGTTATGGACGGGCTTCACCAATTTGGACTCCCACTTGAAGTAAGAGTCTTCCAGGTCATCTTTCTCCTTCAGGTCAATTTTGGGAGCGACCGCGTTGCTGCCCTGCATATCGCTGTAGAAGGCTTGATTCAACGGAGTTCGCTCACCCTGGCTTCTGAAGAAAGCCGGTTCGTATCCCGTTCCATACCCATCCTTCTGGAATTTGAGCTGGTCTTCGGCTTCGTTTCCATCCGCACTTAGCCAAGGCCCGCTGTAGCTGGTTCGCTTACCATTTCCCGAGCCCTTGCTGTAGTGAATGGGCATCGCCAAACCGCCTTGATCGATGATGTGCTGCACTTCCGGTGGAAGCTTCTTGATCTTCTTCGCCAGTCCCGCTGCGATGGTTCCTACGATCAGACCTCCAGGGCCAAGCTTGGGTTTTGCCGAGGAGATTTTGGTGATCGAGTTGTTGGAGATTCCATCGTTGGTCACCCGTTGATCGAACACCATCCCGAGGTCGTTTCTGTAGGGACGCATGGAGGCTGCCATGCCTTGGCCCGTCACAGAAAACCGATCGTAGCTCTGATGCGCAGCAGGCAGGTGAGGAATCGTTTGAGGGATGTGAAAGATTTGACCTTCGCGATTGAAGTCCATCAACTGTCCCTTTGTTTCCTTGGTGCTTGTTTCCTGAGCGTAGTAGTAGCCGTAACCTTTGTTCAAAAGCTCTACATCAGAGTTCTCTGCGACTACTGCAGTGCCGTCTTCCTGAAGCAGGACATTGGAGGATAAGCTGTTGATGTCCGTGCGATAGAGGTCGATGTTTCCCATCAAATGGAGGGTGCCGGAGTGGATGCTCTGACCTTTGCCTCCTGAGTAACTGGAGAACCCGCTGTAGGGTGTGTAGGTGGAGGTTCCGAGAGATATGGCTGAAGAGCCTGAGGTACCAGCTCCAACTCCATAGTTGAACTGAACAATATCGTAAGGATTATTCGCTTCGGGGGTTACACTGATTGAGGCGCTGACTGAAACACCTTTGCTGTTTACAATTTGCTGAAGTCCCGTGCGAGTAGAGTATTGTGCACTTATGGAGTTGGTTCCGCCAATCCCCAACGAAGTGCCAGAATTTCCTTGTGTACCCTTGAGCCCAACGTTGATGCCAAAAGACTCGCGAGGGTTAATGCCAATTCCTGTTTTGGAGCTGTGAACAATACTCAGTCCACCACTACGACTCACTCCAATTCCAGGTCCGATCGACTGATCGGTAGCTGCATAAGAAAGTGGCAACGTCAGTCCAATGGTCGCACCATAGGACAGATCAATGATGCGATCTACACCGGTACCAGTATAATTGTTCTGCGAAATACCATGGGCGATGCTGGCGTTTCCGCTGGCACTCACGTTCAGGTATTTACCAACCTCACTGCCAGCACCCCCGGTCACAATTCCAATCACGATTTGAGAGATAGGCACACTCACGGAAGCTCCATTGCCTTCCTTGGCGTAATCTTCTGTTTGGTTGAGCTGGTGAAGTGTTTGCTTCACCTCGTCCCCCTTAAAATCATCCGGCAGCCCACGCATGTTACGTGTCATCGCCCCAGGGTTGATGTTCCATCCCAGGCCGACCCACGAAGCTTCGTGTTCCATGCCTACATCTCCGTGGTAGCTCAGGTTGATGGGGTAGCCTTCCACTTCCATCAGGGGAATGTTGTAGGTGAAGTCTCCTGTGAAGAGGTTCACCATGTCTGAAGCTCCGGCCGGTTCGAAGGAGGCCGTTTCCGGGCTGGCGGCACCACTCGTGAGAGCGAGTGCAGCCGTTGGGAAGATCATCTGGTTGAGCATCAGAAGCACCACTGTCACAGCGGTGATCTTGTAGATCTTGCGATTGGGGTTCATGCTTGGTCGCATTGCAAATCGTTTTGAGGTTCGGGGTGAGTCAATCATTTCAGGGCGAGTGTTGGCAGGTTGTTCAATGCATCCTGGCGAATGTGAAAAGCGTGGAGGCCGGTACCCAACAGTCGATCCTGGTACCAAAGCGTGAGGTCTTCCGTGGATTCTGGCTGGGTGTCGAAAGCCAGGTTGAGCGTTTCCCAGGGCTGCGCTCCGTAGTTGCGCTCGTAGTGCAGGCCGATGCAGTTCAAGGTGTCGGAACCTTGCGTCAGGCGAAAATCTTCCCGAACGGTTACTGCCAGGTATTGCACCAGTTGTCCATAGGCTTCATCGGAGCCCGCAGCCAGCAGGTCCAGCAGCTTGCCCTTTTGTGGGGCTCCGATCGAGAAGCTGAGGTAGTGGGCTCCGTCCAGTTCTTGTTTGATTTCCTCATACTCAGTTTCGGTGAGGTCATCTGTTTTTGTTTCCAGCACTACGGTATAGTCCACCGGTTTGTATTGCATTCTGAAGACCAGGTCGCCTTCCTGTTTTTGCTGCCTCAGGCCGTTTTCAGTATTGGACACATAGTCCGCATATTGACTGGGAATCAAAGCCGTAGGATGCCACAAAAAGCCAAAGGAGATAATGATCGCGAGTGTTAGGCAGGTTCCTAGAATCCATGCCATTTTCTTCGATGTTGTGCGTTGTTCGGTCATGTGTTCAAGGGGTGTTTCCGTTGTTGTTTTCATACACGAAGCGCAGGTATTTCACTTCGCCTTTTCGGTTCGAGACCTCCAGGTTGTAAAAGGCTCCAGGTGTGAGACCAAGAGCACCGAGGTTCAGGTGGATGTAGTTGAGCCCGTAGCGGAGGGTTGCCGTTGGAGCGCCAGATGGGGTAGCAGTTCCTGACTCGTTGGCACCGGCTATCAGCATGTGATTGCTGTCATAGATGCGATAGATCAGCGTTTTGGTGGCGGCCAGATCGTAGCGCTCTTCGTAGCGGATGTTGAGGTATTCGTTGTAGGTGTGATGGTAACCTGCATCCGGTTGTTTCTTCAGAATGGCGAAGTTGTCGCCCTTGTCAACCCCTGGATCAGGAGTCTGAGGAAAGGAGGAGGTGACAGCCTCCAGGTTCGAAAGCTTGCTGGTAATGTTGGCGGCCGCTACCAGGTCTCGGTCGGTGCCCATGCTCACCGTAGTCAACGTGGTTCCATTCTTCTTATAGTAGAGTGTGGTGCCGATTTTTTCAAGCCGAAGCACATCATCCATTTGCGCAGAACCAATGGTGGTAAGCGTGCCAGAGAGCATCGTTTGGATGTTCCCAGAGGCACGGATGGCAAATCCATAGTCGTAGTCAGAGAGGTCGTTGAGTGTGGTGATATTGGCATCCCTTAACCCAAAGGATTTGTTCTTGATGCTGGCCACGGTGTATTCGATCCAGCCGTCTGTACCGCTGGTTAGCACGTTCGATGCGGTGGCGAAGCAGTGAATTCCTGAACTGGTGTTCAGGTTTTTAAGAACGTTTCCATCCACGATCACATTGGAGTTGTAGAGGTTGTTCCAGTTGACTGAATACACGGAAGAGGAAGAGCTCTGCGGTGTTCCGAAGTCCATTTCGGAATCGATGTTGGCGCCCATTAGAAGGAATACTAGTGGGGCCAACCAAAACAGGGATTTGACGATTGATTGCATAGATTGAAAGATTGATATGATCACCTGGAACCAGGTGTTGCTGGCTGCAGCATTGTCAGCTGGAGGAGGCTGGTGTGAAGAGCCTATCTCCAACTTCTTGAACCTAGTCTCTGGAGTAACGGTATCTAACGTTTGTGTAGTAACTACATGTCCCGTTGAGGGAACAGCATTTCTGGCTGTAGTTTCTCCCGTTTTGATGCCAGACTCCGATACTTCGTTGTAGAATCTTGGAAAGCCAGATTCTGGCCCGTTGTATACTGGTTTCTGCGAATTTAGGTGGCCGAAATGCCGTGACGGTTAATGCTTTTGATACGGGAAAGATTCATCTGAGAAACGGGTGCGACTGAACTCGTTCGAGTGCGGATATGGAGTGTTTGAGGTCATAGAAGCTGATTTAAAAAGGGGTGTCAGCTTCAAAGCTGGGAAGTCCCTGTTTAACACATCAGGCGAGTTTGTAAGCGGTTGTTTATCAGTCTTTTTTGAGCTTTTTTGATTTGCTAAGGGTGTTTTGACCTGAGATTTGTGAATCTGATTGAACCAACTTTAAGGCCTTCAAATGGAGTGTTGCCCAAACAAAAAGGTCGACTCATTGAGTCGACCTTTCATTTCCTGTCATTGCGTAAAGAGTGATGCTCAAAACACCAGAGTGTCAGTTCAAATTCTGAGTTTCAAGGTCAAAGTTTGTCAGAACCACACCGTGAGTAGCTCCGATGGCCATCCGCATTTCTTCCATGTTCTTCTCCCGCTCTTCGCTGTCCACTTCTGAGAAGGTACCGAAGTTGGGATCGATGTACTCTCGGATCTGCTCGGCAGAGTTTTCCTGATAGTAGGTGGTGACGGCATCTTCTGAGGACTCGCCTGTTTGTTCTTCAAACACTTTGCTGAAGGGTTTCAGTCCAAACTTTTCCATCACGAGGTTGGTAGAGCGAAGAGAACCTTCCACCCAGCCTTGATAATCAGAAAAAGCCTCGTTGCAGGTGTAAAGGTTAGGCAAAGGTTCAATCAATGTTTGCTGTGTTTGATCGTCCTGAGCGTTCAGTGCCCACTGGTGCACTCCATAGCCAAATCGCTCGCTGGCCTCTTCTCCGATGGAGGTGCTACCAGCCCAGATTCTGGCACTGGTCAGCACCGGAGCTGGAACGTAGGAAGTGTTGAATACCTTCTTGAAATACTCGGTAGCCACTTCAACGATGCGCTGCGAAGCAGCATACATGGTTTGAGGTACCTTTTGATTTTGTTCTTCCTGCATCGTTGAGCTGAAGAGTGGTCCATTGTTTTGCAAGCCCAACCAGTAGTTCACATTCATGAAATCGCAGTAGATGGTCAGGGCTGCAGGTTTGCTGTACTTCTTCACGTTGATGATGTCCAGCTTTTCCTGGATCTCCGGATCGATGGGCTGCCCGGTAGAGTTCATGTAGTCTTCGTATTCCAAAGCTGCGGCAAGCTCTGCATCTACAGCATAGAAGGGATAAATGGATCCAACGGGCAGATCAGCGAAGTTGGGACCGAAGGCCACTGTTCCGTTTTCGTTCAACGCATCGATGCCCCACCAGGCGCGGTCGTAGTAGAGGTTGATTTTTACCAAAGGTTGGTTTGTGGCTGTCTGCAGCGTGTTCCAGAGCTCTTTGGATACATTATCCTCCAGCTTGTTGAAAGCATTGGAGCGCACAAAAAGTGTTTCCAGTGCCAGGCGGGGCAGGGCCAGGATCACTTTCTTGGCTTGGATGGTGCCGGAAGAATGGGGCGAGTTGTCTTCCTCGTTGAACACCACATAGTTGAGGCTGTAACCCAGCTCCGAGGTGTCAAGACTGTCCACGGTGGTATTGAGGAAAATCGAGTTTGCTCCGACCTGCGCAGCCAATGCATTGGGAAGGGTGCTGAATCCTTCGCTCAAGGTTCTGAATTGCGGATTGGCAGGGAACTCCTTCAGCAACTGATAAGCTACACCACCGTTCATTTGCGAAAGGAAGGTGCCATTGAATCCCGAAGATTGATAGACCATCTGAATTGCCTCGTTGGTATAGCCCATGTTGGAGTAGAGGTTCCAAAGCGACCAGTCTTTCATTTTGGTTCCTTCCCACTGGCAATTCAAACGGAAGTCGCCCCAGTAGTCTGGCCCCTTCCGGTCTTCTGTTTTGGGATAACGGGCAATGAATTCAGGATTGGCAGCCAGAATCCTGTTATAGACCGTGTTCACAATTTCGGAAGGTGTCTGATTGATTTCCGGATCTGAAAGGTTGTACAATTCCGGCCAGGTGACTTCGGCTTCCATCTGGTTAAAAGGCACACCCCTGAAGTAGAGGCGGTTGTTGCCATCGCTGTTCATGGGAAAGGGAACGATCTGGTTGGCGATGATGGTGCCGTCTGAATTCGGCTGGCCTTGTTCGGCAATGGGAAGGGTCATAAACAGCGCCATCAGGTTATCCATGCTGTCAAACGTGAAGCGCATGCCACCCTCTTCCTCTTTCACATCGATTTCCTTTCCTCCAACTCCCTCGAATTTCACCAGATCCGAATCCAGCCTTCCACCGGTTCGGTTCAGTTTTTCGAGGATGACGATGTCTTTGGGATCGATGTTCGCTTCATTGATCAGGCGCCAGGCCGAATACAGACCGGCCATACCGGCTCCAACGATGACTACTTCTGCTTGCTTAGGTATTTGATGCCCTTCGGCATGCTTGAGATCGGAGACTCTAAAATGGGACATTTTGAATGGTTTATGGGTTTACGAAATCATTGTTCAATGCATCGATCGAACCGAAACAAAGTCGGTAGGATGAATTCAACACATCGTTACAATGGTATTGAATTGAATAACGTTTAACGAACATGTGTGTAATTATTCACGAAAGGTTAATCGGCTGCCTTCGATGGACGAGTCCCTCTTTCTCGAGACCATCTGTTTGCTCCATTGCCCTCTTTCCATTCGTCCATCTTGTGATTTGATGAATCCGGTTCGTACATGCAGCCTGCTGGTTCGTCCATTAAGCCGTGATTTCATTCACTTCTGTCGCATTGAATTTGATCTTCACACTGTGCATTCGAGGTCTGGTTGTCTCCCTTCGAGTGCATAAAAGACATCCGAGCGAATACCGAAAAGCTCCAAAAGAGTAGGTGAAAACAAACGATGATTTCTTCACCTGTGCATAACGGGTGAAGTGTTCTTTTTAAACTCAAACGACCATGAAATTGAAGAAGATCAGAGCTCTGATGGGAGCTTTGTTGTGCCTGAGCATGGGAACCATGGCGCAGGACATAGAACCGGAAACTCCGGAGCACATGTTGAACCTGCCTTATGCAGGCAACAACGACTATTTGTACAACCTCCTGGAACAGCATGGTTACACGCTGGAAGGCAAACGGATTGGCCAGGTTCCCGATCCACTGGGGCAACTCCGCGATTTCAGATTGGAGCAGGCCAGTGATGAAACCGAGGAAAATACAGGAGCAGAATCCGGAACGACCTACGGACGCGATGGTGTGACGGAGGGAATTTGGCGGGTTCCGGTTTCGGTGTGGGTTTACCGTACCAACAGTGGTACTGGTGGCGCCACGGAAGATCAGATTGGCCAATGGCTCAATGATGTAAACGATGAATACCGCTGGGACAATACCGGGGTTCAGTTCTACCTCAAGTGTGACGTCACATTTGTGGATGATGACAACTGGAATGTGTGTGACATTGGTGACATGCCCACCATGTGGTCCACCTACCGCGAAAACAATACGATCAACCTCCATTTTGTAGACGGCCTCACGTTTAACTCCGGGCAGAATCTGGACTTTGGGGTCTCGTCTTATCCTAAGCACTCGGCACTCAACTATGAGGGTTGGATGTCCAGTACCATTGACATCACCTCCGGTCAGGACTTTCACAAGGTGATTGTCCGCCACCTGGCGCATTGCCTGCGGAACCTTGATACTCACTCGTGGGGTCAAACTCCGCTCAATGGCAACTCATTTGTCGCTAACCCATACAATGAGTACACAAACAAGGATGCTACCAACTGCACGATGGAATCGGTTTCCCGTACAAGAACCCAATGGTTTCCATGTACCATGATGGGCTTAAAGAAGTGTGACGTCAATGGGGATTTTCTTTGTGATACTGAGGCTGACCCCTTACTGGTAGGATTGGTAGACATTAATACCTGTCAATACACCGGCATCGGAGAGGACAACTGGAATGATGCCTGGCAACCAGACGTATCCAACTTCATGTCCTTAGCACCCCACAAATGCCGTCACGACTTCACGGCTGGCCAGGTTGGAGTGATGCTAGATCATCTCATCAATGGGAACATCGCGAATCCCGGTGCGATGGTTCAGAATGATTTTGACGTGTATGAAAACGACAACAGCGCTACACTGGCCCGGGACATCATGCTCGGGGAGCGGCAGCATCACACCTTCCACTGGCAAACCAAGGCCGATGGAACCTGGGAGTCGTCCTGCGATGAAGATTGGGCCAAGCTCGAGATCTCTGCTACGACATCCGTTCGAGTTTACACCTCTGAAGTACCCGGCCGACCAACTCCGAACACAAAACTCTGGCTGTATGATGCTTCCCTGAACCAGCTTGCCTACAACGATGATTTCGGAGGTACGGGCTTATCTCAGGTGGAAGTAGGACAATTGCCTGTTGGTACCTATTACATCAAGGTGGGGAATAAGAGCAACTTCCCAAGCGCTGACTCGCGTGGGCATTATTACCTGGATGTGGAATACGGCTTCTGCGATCCTATTTGCCCTGCTTTTGGCAACAACATCGTGGCAAACCCCTCGTTCACCACGGCTATTCCGTATTGCTCCGGAGCAGGTGGCTTCACTTCGGATTTTACTCAAGATTGCCAGATATCGAATGGTTTGGAGGGCATCGCGGCCTACACGGTAACGGATAATCCAACACTTTGGAACTCCAGCTGGTCAGCCACGGATCACACACCCGGAGGAAACACTTCCATGTTGGTCGGCACTATTCCCGGGGCTACTGACCTGAAGGTTTGGAAGACAGATGTCTATGTGGAGAAGGGAAAGAACTACTATGCCAGTGTTTGGGTCAAGCGATTGAATTTTGATTTCCCGGAGTTCCAGGTTTTGCTTGGGATTGAAGATCCATCCGGAACGATCATCATGACATCTAATGTTGTTGAGTCAGCCGATGGATGGGTGAAGGTCTGTGGAAATCACCGGGCCACTTCTACCGGGAATAAGGAGCTGTTCATCCTCATCAAGCGACACCGCAGGCTTTTGCCACCGGCCGAGGAACGCGCTTTTGCCGTGGACGATATCGAGTTCAGATTGGCTGGCCCGGCTGTAAATGCAGGAGCGGATCGCGACAAGTGTCCGGGAACTCCGGTCGTTTTGTCCACGCAGCTGGTGAGTGGCTACAGCTATCAGTGGCACTACCTTCAGGGTACAACCTGGGTTTTTGCCGGAAATTCCAATTCGCTAACCGTCAACGATCATGTGACGCGTACCTATCGTGTAACGGTCACTCAGGGAAGCTGTGTAGCTTCCGATGAGGTGCTGGTCACTGCCAGAAGTTCAAGTCACGCTGCCTGTTCCGGAGGCGGTACGGGTGGAGGCTCAGGAGGAGGTGGTGGTGCCGAAGCTGGCAAATCACTCACAGATGCTACCGGTGAAGACCTCCAGACAGCTTTCACGCTCTTTCCAAATCCTGCGAATGAATCGGTAACCCTACGGATCGTTTCCTCTGATCAGCGTGCCAAGTCCATTGAGGTACTCAGCTTAGGTGGGCAGCGACTGAAGCTTGAAGCCAAGGTGGCATCGGATGGTGATGTGGTGTTGCCCATCCATGACCTCGCCAATGGAGTATACCTCATCCGATTGCTCCATCAGGGACAAATGCTGAGTCAGGAGCGCTTAGTGATCATGCGCTAATTCAAGTCTCTGTTGTTTCCTTCAAATGGCTTGGTCAAGATGCGATCGGGCCATTTGTATTTCCAGACTAGGATCAAAAGACCCACCAATTCGAAAGTTCACAAACCCCAATGAATGACCTTATGATCTAATCACCTAAAATGACTATCCGCATGTTTACCCTGGTTAATCCAACAGGTAGAGTTAGATGGTTTTTACTCCTTCTACTTTGTCTTGACACAAAGTAGAGCAAATGTCAAGGCTGCCATCTTTTTGTGACCAGAGGGCGAATCGAAATTTCAGCTTGCCGCGATTTAAACTTGTTCGCGTTTTACGCGACCTTCAAACACTAAATCGCTGCGCGAGGCCAACGCGCAATTTCTCTTCGATCTGGTGCCCACAAAAAGAAAAAGGCCGACTTCGTGCTCTGCCTAAATTCATCAGCTAATTTTCTGATTATCTGACCTCAAAGTACTCTTCAGGGTAAATAAGCGGATAGTCATTGCACCTAATCAACACATGATCTGATCATCGAATCACCAGCCGCGATTGCTTTCCTTCCTCCGTCCTAAGTACGTAGTTGCCCGGAGTCAATTCCCGGACATCCAGGGTAGCGGTATTCCTCCGTTTCAGAATCAACTGCCCCTGCATGTTGAACAAGGAGAAATTGATGGGCTCATCAAATTGAACTTGATCAGAGGCTGGATTTGGATAAAGCATCAACTCATCGCTGGAGCTGTTGATTTCGTTGACCCCATTGATCAAATCATTCAGGTAAAGAATGGCTGTGTCACCGTTTTCGGTTGTGCCACCCACAAAGAAGATATCCTGATCCTCATCTCCATCGAAGTCGGCAACGACAATACCACCGTCATAGAGGTCAGGAAATGCACTGGTGTCGATAGTAGAGAGGATTCCTGCGCCATTATTTAGGTATAGGTTTGTGATTGCACTGCTACCGGAGTTTGCAGTCCAGCCACGAATAATGGCATCTGGAGCACCGTCATTATCAAGGTCTTCAATGACTACCTTGCTATAACCTACATCGATGAAGTCGCTGGGAATGATTTCTGTGAACACTCCGCTGCCGTTGTTTTCAAATTGAGCGGCAACGGAACTACCTACACCCAATTCACCGGTGATGATGATATCCAAATCACCGTCATCATTCATATCGTGCATCGCTGTTGCACCTGTCTGAATATCAGGAAGGGAATGACCGAATAGCTCGGTAAATACACCGTTCCCATCGTTGGTGTAAACCAATGTGTTTTCAGAGCCTCCCACGAGCCGATTTCCAGTAATTACAAGGTCAAAGTCATTGTCTCCATCCAGATCTCCGAACTCCACAGAAGAGTGGTACAATCCTGGAAACGTATTCATGGTTGAAGGAGTGAATCCTGCATTACCATCGTTTAGATAGAGTCTTGTGACGGGTAGCCCAACGGGTTGACGCCCCGTTACTAACAGATCTAAATCACCGTCTCCATCGACATCCGCATAATCAGAAGCCCCAAAAAGGAATCCCGAAATTGAATCGGTCGGACTGCCGGAAAATGTTCCTGTACCATCGTTGAGATAGAGGAGGCTTATCCGACCCGAATTCTCTGTTAGCCCAAAGCAGAAGATGTCCAGCGCATTGTCTCCGTTAAAATCGGCAAGGTGTAAATCACCATTGACTGCACCTTCAAAGGTGGAGGCGGTGTCAAGTGTGAACAAGCCTGAGCCATCATTCAGATAGAGCTGGACAAGAACACCATTACCAACTTGAGCTCCGGTTGTGAAAAGGTCAATATCGCCATCGTTGTCCATGTCACCAGCCGCTGCGTTGGCAAGTATCATGGGAACGAAAGGTTGGTTTGTGGAAGGGATGAATCTCAATTGTTGTGCCATGCCAGACGCGGCAAACACACATGTAAAAAGGATTGTCAGGGAGTGCTTCATGCTCAGTAAGCTAGAGGTGTTTAATTAAGCAAGGGTGAGGCCTATAAACCTGAAGTGAAGACTTGATACCTGGATTGAAGGTTGGCCCTAAAAGCCAAAAAAGAAAACGGAGCGAGGGAAGTTGCAACTGTTTTAGAAAGGCTACCCCAATAGTTCGTGTATCAACCTTTTTCTGCCTTCCTGGTCCCAGGCTACATATCCACATCATTAATGTTTTCGAACGGCTCGGGAATGTTGGCCGCGTCTTCGTCAATGATCTGCAACAGATCTCTTGTAATTCCCCGGGAAATGTTTGAGATCGGGACATCATTTGGAGAACCTTCAAAGGGGTTCTCTCCAGCCAGGCCAATGCGCAACATGGTATTGAATACCCAGATCACGATCACGGTAAAGGGAATGTTGAGCCACACAAAGTAGGTCCCGATGAAGGGATTTGTTTCCGCAATGTTGTGCCCCATATTCGCGAAAGAAGGGATGATTGCCATGGGAAGCAGCCACATGAAAATGTGAACGAAATGGTACCCGATGCTGCCATATTGTTTCGGGTATGGGAAGTTTTTGATGCGTTCAGATTTTCCCTGAAGCGCTGTAAGCTCTTGAAGAATCTGCTGCATATTCAGCAAGCTGAAGTCCCAAATCTTCTTTTCATCTGTGAGAGCCCTCAGGTGCTTTGACTGCAAGCTGGTGATGGCATTCGGCTTATTGTCTTTAGACATCACATAGCTAAACTCCTCCTCAGAGAGGTAAGGCCTGAGTTCGTCTTCAAGGCTTGTTGTGAATTCAGGAACATGGTAACCAAAGACGTTTTTCTTGTGGATCGAATCGTAGGAAGCTTCCCATGATTTTTTGCTTCGCATCGCGTAGCGCAGTGCCGTTAACCATGCAATGTGGCGATGCGTGATGGTTCTCAACGCATCCGACTCATCCTTGATTGCATCCGAACGATGCATGTAAAAGCTGTCTTTGACGGTGATGATCAGTGAGCGAGATGCATTTACAATTCCTCCCCAGATTTTTCGTGCCTCCCAGATTCGATCATAGGCAGCATTGTTTTGAAAACCTACCATGAAGGCCACAGCTGTGCCTATAAGCCCAACAGGTGTCAAGGGAACCTGCAACCATTTGATACCCACAATCTCGTAAAGAACCGTGATGATGGTAGCCAGGACAACGAAGAATATGAGCTCTCGCTTGGTCCAAATCAATACTCTCTTGAACGGGTATCGCCTCTGTACGTACATGCTTTAACTTTTTACAAAAAAGGGGAACCCATTTGATATATGGATGAATACGCGATGTTGATTGGATCTTTTCCGGCAAGTAAGATTGCTTCATTACCTTTATTGGACTGGCATTGACTTTTTTTCCATGCCACTTGCATTTGAGTTCTCATCCCTTCATTGGGATCTTTTTAACTGCAACCTCTTTGAATTGCTAACACTCGGCTTGATACACTCGTCTCACTATCCACCTTGCTTGATTCCTATGTTCAGAGACCTACCTTACGTCAGGAGCTTTTTGTTGGTAATGAAGGTTGTGATGATGCCGTTCATGAGCCATTGTCAATGGGTGGAGGAATGGAGCTACAGTGTTGACCTGAGCGGGGTTCGGTTTTATGACGTGCTTGAAGATGGCAATGGAGATCTGCTTTTAGTTGGTAACCAGCCCGACTTTCAGGATTGGAGGTACTACACCGTAAAGCTTACCGAGGTCGGAGATGAGATTTGGACCATGGGTGAAGGCGAGGGTGAAGAGCTTTCTGCCCGGGTGATCTCGCGTGCATACAATGGTGACTTCATCGTTGCAGGAACGCGGAGAACCGCTCCAACCTGGGATTCAGATTTTGCCTTAAAACGAATGAAGGGAGATGGCTCGATAGTATGGCAAACATCTTTTTCCAGCACTTCAGATGATCGCCTCTATTCGATGGTGCAGCTTTCAGATAGCAGCTTCCTGTTGGGAGGTGTCGCAGAGTGGAATCAGGCTGCTGACGGCACTCAGGATATGCAGTTGACAAGAGTAGCCGTGGATGGAACGATTATTTGGACGAAAAGAATTGATCTGGAACACAGCACTTCTGCGGAACAAGTGATGGCATTGGAAGATGGGGGATTCATTGTTGCTGGCTACGTTGGACACAGTGAAAGTGCCCTTTCCAGCGCTTACCTCGCCCGTTATGACTCCCAGGGTGATACCGTGTGGACCCGGGCCTATTCGCTGCCAGATCTCAGCCTGAGTTTCCGCGGAGCCACACTTACTTCTGAAGGCCATATTGTTGCCACAGGCAGTGCTGAGTTTGAAGAAGAGCAGGGGGACGATGTCTATCTGGAACTCAATACGCAAGTCAAAAAGATTGACTTGGACGGCAATCTCATCTGGGAAACGACCATAGATCGGACGCTGGGTTGCTCAGCCATGGAAAT
Source organism: Flavobacteriales bacterium UBA6057 (assembly GCA_002428995.1). GTDB lineage: Bacteria > Bacteroidota > Bacteroidia > Flavobacteriales_G > Salibacteraceae > UBA6057. The sequence goes on from DIYJ01000011.1 coordinate 366,655, forward strand.
GGCCGATGGCAACTTGCTGATAGGTCGCTATTCTTCTGGCTTTTCAATTCTCTCGTCAAGCGGTGAAGAAGTATATACTCACAACCTGGAATTACCGAATGGTTTGCTTGTGAACAACGTGGTCGAAACTCAAAATGGCGATGTGCTTGTGGTAGGCAATGATTATCGGGGAAGTCCGCTTCTTATGCGATTGGGACTTGCTCCGCTCAATCAAGATGAAGCACCAGACGACCTCATTTCAGATAGAATCCGCTCAGTACCCACACTTGTCAGCGATCGAAGTTTCATCACCTTCAGCAATCGCGATGCTAAGCCGCTGGACATTGTTATCTTCAACAGTTTCGGGGCCATTGTGCGTACTTACAGTGCTGTCACGGGCGAGTCGGTTGTGTTTGAGGCACAAGGGTTAATGGATGGAATGTACATCGTTCAACTGGTGGATGGCGATAAGGTTATTGGAACCAATCGGTTGGTTGTCAGGGGAGCGGAGTAATATGTGAAGCGGAGAGTATTGTTGCGCTCATTGTATGGTTCAATAGGCAATCTGTAACGCTTGGTGTGCTCGCCACTAATTCCTGCAAACACAGCTTTTTTGTTTCAGGATTATTTCCATGATCCTGTCTTGTCCGAGGAGTGGATGTTGCCCGGTTCGCTTCGCTCACTTGGGCTTTTTTCGTTCCATTTCGCTCAAGCTAGCTTGGCTTATGAAACGAAAAAAGCCCGATCGCTTTCGCGATGGGCTTTATCATCTAGTGACCCCGACAGGATTCAAACCTGTAACCCTCAGAGCCGAAATCTGATATTCTATTCAGTTGAACTACGGGGCCATTCAAATGGGGTGCAAATATAATCTTCCGACCTTTTCGGAAAAGTGCAATATCTCGGGTGTTGAAATTCTGGCTGATTGGGATGAGAGCCCTGAGGTTGGGCTCGAATCTTTGCTGATTAATACCGGTGGAGTGATTCATCTATCTATAGCAGGGTGAACGGACACAAAGGTCTCGCTAAGCCTGCCGATGCAGGGCCGCTAGCCGTCAAGTTGATCGGCTGCGCGCTTGAGGTTTCGGGCTGATTTTTTCAGGCTTCCACGGGACATCACCTCGAGAACGAGCGAAACCACAGTCCCTACTGTGATAACGGCAAACCCTACAGGAGCGCCACCAACGGAGGCGATCAATACACCACCGGTAGTAGCCGCCAGGCTGATTATGATAGCGGTGATTCCAAGGTTTCCTGCTTCCATCAAGTGAGATGCGGCCATGTTCATAGCCGAGGCTGCATCAGGCGCCTGCGGTGAAGGTGGAGCAGGAGAGGAAGCTATGGGTTGTGGTTGAGTCGGCTTTTCAGGCTTTACGGGCTCTTGCGTTTTTTGAGCAGAGTTGCGCCAGTAAGCGTTTTCCCCGAGAACCACGCGTTCACTTTCCTGACCGTAGTTTTCCACCAATGCGGTGATCCGGGCGTTGGGGTAGGTCTTTCTTCGGGTTCTTTCGTTGACGTCATATTTGATCGTCACCCAGTCTGCGTCAAAGGAAATGATCTCGCATTGGACGCTATCACCGGATCGCAGAATGAGGAGGTCGTTTTGGTGTTGAGCCAGACTTATCTGCCAGCTCAATATCACCAACATGAAAGGGAGGAGGTGCTTCATGGTTAGGGTGTTAAATGCTGGAAAAATACACCTAACTGCAATAAGCCTTTCAAGCAAGCGCTTTACCCAATCTTTGCACGCGCACATGAGCGAGGAGGAACGCATACTCTGGGAATCGGTTGTTGGAGGCTCTGAACGGGCTTTCCAGATGCTGTTTGATCAGCACTACCTGAGATTGGTGAACATCGCCTACAAGATCATTTCAGATTTGGATCAGTCCCGCGAGTGTGCTCAGGATGTGATGGTGAGGCTCTACGAAAAGCGGAACAGCATTGAAATAAGGACCTCGCTGTCCTCTTACCTCAATCGCTCAGTCATCAATGCAGCCCTTAACCTCAAGAGTAAAGCGCAGGGAACCATCGCTCTGCCTCAGGATGATACGCTGCCTCTGGCCGATGAGCACTTAGATTTGCTTGAGTCAGCGGAAGAAGAAGCAAGAATATGGACGGCCATTGAAGCGCTCCCGGAACAGTGCAGGCGCATCTTTCTTATGAATCGTTTCGAGGGACTGACCAACGATCAAATTGCCGGTGAGCTCAACATTTCAAAGCGCACAGTGGAGACGCAAATCTCCAATGCTTTAAAAAAGTTGAAAAATAAGTTGCTGGTATTCTGGGTTTTAGGTTTCTAGTCTCATTTTTTTTCTGGTAGGGTCTACGTGTTTGAGGTGGGCAGCTTGTCATAAGGCAAACTGGCACGCATGAACGATGAACATATGCAGCTAATCGTGAGTGAACTCACGGGCAATGCTTCCAAAGAACAGCAACAGGCACTTCAGGAGTGGATGGCGGCTTCTGAAGAAAACCGCCTGGCCTACGAAGAAGTGAAGGAGGTGTGGGAGAAAAGCAAGGACCTCCAGCATCTCGCGCAGGTGAATGCACAAGCCGATTGGGATCAGGTGATCAGCAAAGTGCGTGAACGAGGATCGAGTCGCCTGTGGCTGCGTTGGGCTGCAGCTGCTGCTCTGTTGATCGGGCTTGCCGGCAGCTGGTTTTATTCCTCTGTGCAGGATGCTTCCCAATACTACGCGGCTGGCGATGAGGTGACAACCGTTGAGCTTGAAGACGGCACCCTGGTCCATCTCAATCGCAAGTCGACTTTGAGGCTTTCCGAGGATTTTAGCCAAAACACTCGCGAAGTAGAGCTCACGGGCGAAGGCTACTTCGAAGTCGCTCCAGATCCATCCAAACCTTTCAGGGTCAGTACCGGTGCCACGCAAACGGAGGTTTTAGGAACAGCTTTTAACCTCGAGCAATTAGGCGAGGGTGTAGGCCTGCATGTAGCACATGGTAAGGTGCGCTTTGCCAGTGATCAGGATACGCTCATTCTCATCAGGGACGAAGCCGCAATGGCAGGCCTCAACGGTCGTATTCAGTCGCAGCAACCCGACCTGAATGCCATGGCTTGGCGAACCGGAATTCTCCGTTTTGAAGATGCTAGTCTTGCGGAAGTAGGTGAAGTATTGTCTGAGCACTACCGGGCCGTTGTAACCATGCCTGAAGGTTCCGATACGTTGGCGCTGACCTCTGTTTTCGACAATGAATCACTAACGACTGTGCTCAGTGAGATCACCCTCATTCACGAATTGAAACTCGACTCTGCGGGTGGAAACTATCAGCTCCAGAAATAAGCTCACCCGCTCCATTTACCACAACCATCCAATGAAACAATTGAATCCACTTGCAGCTGCACTCTTGTGCATCATGGTTTTCATGGGCATTGCAGCGCATGCTCAGCAGCAGCAAATAGAACTCCCGAAGCTAGAAATGACTGTTGGCGAGATTTTCAGCACCATGCGTCAGCAAGGCTTTACCATTAGCCATGGCAACAATGTAAACCTCGATCAGCAGGTGACCTTGAGCAGCAAGGTGCTGACACCCGATCAGCTTTTAAAGGAGATTGGTTCAAAGGCAGGCTTTGACTTCAAGCGCCAGGGCGATAAGTTCATTGTGTTCCCTCGTTCAAGAAGTGGACAGGGTGGTCAGAGCAATGGTAAGGTGACCATCAGTGGATATGTCTACGATCAAACCAGTAAGGAGTCGCTCATCGGTGTGACGGTGTTTGATACCGTGAATCGCACAGGAACATCTACAAACCTCTACGGATTCTTCAGTTACACTGCTGTTCCTCCGGTCACTCTTCGCATTCAGTCCATCGGATTTGGAGATACCACCATCACCGCTTTGAGTGATCAGGAACTGAGCCTGGAGCTTCGCCCCAGTGCAAGTGTGCTTAAAGCTTTTGAGGTCACTGCCACACAGCGGCAAGAAACGCAGATGAGCATGGTAACGCTTACTCCACGGGAGATTGAGCAGTTACCAGCATTCATGGGTGAGCCAGATATCATTAAGAGCTTGACACTTCTGCCGGGTATTTCTTCGGGAAATGATAACTCGGGCGGGTTTTATGTCAGGGGAGGAGGACCCGATCAAAACCTCGTGTTGCTGGATGGTGCCAACATTTACAACTCCGCCCACGCCTTTGACTTGTTTTCCACCATCAATGCTGATGCGGTAAAGCGTGTGGACCTGATCAAGGGAGGCTTTCCAGCTCGCTACGGAGGAAGGCTTTCCTCGGTGATGGACATTCGATTGCGGGAGGGCAACATGCAAAAATTGACGGGTGAGGTAGGCTTGGGTTATTTGCTAAGCTCCGGCACCATCGAAGGGCCCATTATTAAAGACAAGGTTTCGTTCCTCGTTTCCGGGAGACGCACATTTCTGGATGCCTTCAGTCCTCTGATCACACTCGCAAGCAGCACTGAGGATCAGCGACTGACGCAACGCATTGTCTTTTCCGACATCACGGCCAAGATCAACGCAAAGCTGGGCGCGAAGGATCGGGTCTACCTCAGTTTCTACAACAGCGGTGACCTTTTTAAGGTGAAGGAAACGATCAAGGTGGAAGACGACCCCGGAGTTTCGTTTGAAGAGAGCTTCACCGCAGAGTTAAAGTGGGCTAACCGTGTGGCAGCCGCTCGCTGGAACCATCAGTTTGGTGATAAACTGTTCCTGAATACGACAGCCACCTATAGCCGGTTCAACATCGGAATCTCGTTTGAAAGCGAGCAGAAAGGAAATGCGAGTGGCACAAATTTTCAGACCAATCTGCTGACTGAGTTTTCTTCCAAAATCGAAGATTACGGACTCCAGCTACAATTTGACTACTATCCAACTTCCAGGCATAGCATCAAGTATGGTGTTGGTAGCGTATGGCATGAATTCACCCCCGGAGTCAACACTTTCGAACAGTCTTCTTCCACATCTGAGCAAGCCATCGATACGCTCTTTGGTGATCAAAAGCTGAACTCGCTCGAATCGTATGCCTTTGTGGAAGATGAGATCAAGCTTTCCACCAGACTAAGCGCCAATGTGGGAATTCATGCGGCCGGCCTTTTGGTGGAAGATGAGTGGTATCCCAGTCTTCAGCCGCGCATTTCCATGCAATATCAGGTCTCGGAATTCTGGAACCTGAGGGCTTCCTATGCTGAGATGACACAGTTCATCCACTTGTTGACCAACAGCACACTCGGCATTCCACTTGACCTGTGGGTACCCGCCACGCCCGATGCTTTGCCCATGCAATCAAGACAGGTGGCCATAGGCTCGTCCTGGGACATCGCTCAAGGGTGGGAGTTTTCTACTGAGGCTTACTACAAGCGCATGACCGATCTCATTGCCTACAAGGAGGGAGCGCGCTTTACCGATGTGCAGGATCCCTGGCAGGAGAAGATCGTGACAGGTGGAACGGGAGAAGCTTACGGTGCGGAGTTCCTGCTGAGGAAGAACCGAGGAAAAACCACGGGCTGGGCGGGTTACACCTTGTCCTGGACAAACCGGCAATTCGATCAAATCAATGGCGGAGATGCCTTCCCCTACAAGTACGACCGCAGGCATGATGCCTCTGTAGTAATCATGCATGCGTTTAATGACAGGGTCAGTGTCAGTACTTCCTGGGTGTATGCTACTGGTAACTCGGCCACCTTCCCGGCAGCGACTTATCAGGCTTTGGGAGCTTTTCCGGAGCTTGATCCGGACCTCGTTGCCTTTTCGAACAATGTGGATGTACCAGAATACGAAGGACGCAACGCACTGCGACTTCCGAGTTATCACCGGTTGGACATCGGGCTGAACCTGGTGAAAGAGAAAAAACGCGGAGTGCGCACCTGGAATTTCTCGGTTTACAATGCCTACATCCGCAGGAACGCCTTCTTCGTTTTTGTTTCTACCGAAGACGGCTACCAGCGTTCATTCGAGCGCTTCACTCAAAGCAGCGAACGCAAGCTGCGTCAGGTGAGTGCATTCTGGATCGTGCCCTCCGTCACTTACAACTTCAAATTTCACTAGCATGAGAACCCTTAAACTGCTGCTGTTTTCACTGTCCGCACTCAGCATCGCTTGCGAGTCCGATGTAAAAGGAAACCTGGGATTGAATGACTACCAAAACAAGCTGGTGGTGAATGCTGCGGTTTCATCACAGAGAGACATTGTCGTACAACTTTCCGACAGCAAGGGCATTCTGGATGGTGAGCCTTATAGCTATGATCCAAACGCGATTGTTGAAATGACGCAAGGAGATCAGCGTATTCGTCTGGAGCATACTGAATTTGGGCGCTATGTTTCTTCCGAACGCGTGGCAGCCGGAGAGCAATGCGAGGTGGAGGTGACTTCTTCCCTCGGCCGCGCCAGTGCACAAGATTATATTCCGAGGCCAGTTCCTTTCCAAAGCATTTCTCTGCTCGATTCGGTCGGAACGCTTAATCTTGGAATGGTGATTTCTCAGCTGACCGTCACCATTGACGATCCGGTAGGTGAGGCCAACTATTACGACCTCTGGTTGTATCAGTTGGGAGAGGAGGACACCTTGCAGCCGGTGATTTTTCGATCGAGCAGTTTGAGTCTCGACAATGAGGCCACAGCGGATGTTCTGGGCGGAGGCGACAATTTCTTCCAGGAAGCACTATTTACCGATGCACTTTTCAACGGTCAGCGATTTACCATCGAGTTTCAGATGGTGCCACTTTTTCCAGAGCGTCCGGTTTATGTGCACATGAAGGCTGTTTCAGAAACGTATTACAACTACCTGCTCGAACTGGATGCTGCGCGAAAAGCTTTCCAGGATCCTTTTGCAGAACCCGTTTCTGTGAGCTCAAACATTGATGGAGGCTTGGGGATTTTTGGCGGTTATGCGCTCACGCTGGACAGTGTTTCCCTGGATTGAATGGAGTCAGTGCTGTGCTTTAGAACAACTACAGGTTAAGCCCGAGACAGTGAAATAGTAGTAATGCTCAGGTCCATACACCCGAAACTTGAGGTCTTCGACAAAATCCCAATTCAAGTCTGCATGTGCGATGCTAAGCTCAGGATGCCAGTGGAGGTAGTCTGCATCGTAAGGCTGGAAACGCGCCAGTTCTTTTCCCTCCAATTCCAGGATCCAGACTGTTTTTGATCCCGGTGGATAAAGTTCATCGCTGGACTTTAGTATGATGGTACCACACATCAGCTCATGGCTTTCTTCTCGTGCCTCCGTTTCCCAGCTCATTTCATCTCGCTCTTCTCCGAACAGTATGCTGAGCGCAGCAATGGGAGAGGTAATTGCAAAGAAGAGTCCGATGGGAACGATGGTGCCAAGGAACAGTCTCAATCGGCTCTTTTTCAGTAGTTTGAAACAGTCATTCCATTGCCTTTGAAGGAGCGTTTTCGCGATGGCCATGTTTCTTCGCCCCAAGGCCAGAAGGCATCCAATGAGCGAAGCGAGCAGGGCGACCAGGAGAATCCAGCGTGTATCGATGGTGACCGGAGCCAGCACGTAGCGATAGAGTACAAGGAATGTTGGTGCCGAAAATCCCAGTAACAGCCTTTGCATGGCATGATCGGCTTCTTTCCAGAATGAGCTTTGAGGTGGGATCTTTTTCCTGTTGCGGTGTGCCGAACGATAGAGTGCCGTGAAGATCAACAGCCCTGATACTCCGAGTTTGATGTCGTCCGCAAAACTCAGCCACGCCATGATCAGTATCAGCAAATAGCCAAAGAAGAGCCGCATTCTTCCAGGGCTGGAAGGATGATCTACGGTATGGTGGTGACGCTTGTTCATTCTTGGATACACTCGCAGGTTTTTCCCGAAATGAAGTGATACCCGCGCTCATCATCTGATCTCGGATTTACGCCCGTTCTGAGTACCAGGTCAGGCGTAAAGTCCCAGTCCGTATCTCCAACACGGTACACCAGGCCATGCTCTACCAACAGAAAGTCCATGACCGCCAGACCGCTGAAAACGCAGAGTTCACCACGGCCGATGAAGGCTCCATAGTGCTCCGTGATCATGTCGCTTCCCGCAGAATTTTGCCTGATCTTTTCCAGTCTCACCGTTCCACATTCCAGTTCAATCTCCTCATTTTGGGCCGGTACCTTCCAGGTATAGAAGTCACCGTCATCTTGGTATTTGAATACCAATGCAATGCCATAGAAAAGGATGGCAGGCGCGGCAAGGAGGAAGGCGATCACCAGAATCGCAGCGATGATAAACTTCTTCTTTTTGCGCAGGAATGCTTTGAGGGGAGCTGTCTTCACGCGGAGCTTTGGGGTTTAACGAAAGAAAAGCCAATTCATGATACCTCACGGGCCTTCTCCTACAAGGATCGTATGAAACGCTTCGCTGGCAATTCTATCAAATAGTATGCACCCGTAGAAAGGATCAGCAACAGCGCTACAAAAAGGTAGAACTCCTGGGTCTTACTTGCATACATAGCATCTCCTGAAATGCGATTCAGGTACTGTGTAAGCATGAGTGTGGGATACTGCAGAATGTACACTCCGTAGCTGATCTCGCCCAGGAACTGCAAGGGACGTATGGAAAGCCAGCGATTCAGAAAATACTGATTCTGAACCAAGCCTACTACAAATAGCCCGTAAAGCGGAACAAGCAGTCCATTGTGACCTTCCCTGATGATCCAGCCCGAGGAAGCAAACGTTGCCACGAGCATCATCAATGCGAAGAGCGATACGAGCAACGGCCGGTGGAGCAGGCGATCACCGCTCTCGTTGAACTGTTTTAGCGTGAGCGCAGTGATCATTCCAGCCATGAAGGTGCTTAGGTGGATCAACGGATGGTAGTCAGAAACAGTACCGGTCAGGCTGATGCCTTGGGTGATGAACCAGACAATGGCGGTCACCAAAAGTGCCCTGATGTTATTGATTTTCAGGAAGAGGCGAAGAAGGAATGGGAACGTCACGTAGAGGAAAAACTCAACACTGAGCGACCATCCCGGATAGTTCAGACTTAATTCCCAACCCGGAACCCATGCCTGTATCAGCAATACATTGACCAGGGTTTGCAAATTGAAGACCTCCTGTCCCCAGGCTAAATGGGTTTGCCAGAAGAAGAAAGCCAGGGCGAACAGGTAAAGCGGATAGATTCGGGAAAACCGGTTTTGGAGGTAGTGCAATACCTTCAGTTTACCCTGTTGCGCCTTCGCTCCATAGGCAATCGTCATCACAAAACCCGAGAGAAAGAAGAAGTAGGAAACTCCAATGTTTCCATTCATCGCCAGTTGATGCAACGTCCCGTGATCAAAGGGAAAGGCCTCACCTCCATAGTGGAATACAACCACCCCGAGGGCAGCTATAAAACGGGTGAAAGTGAGGGCTTGCGTGTTCATCGTTGAAGCGATGAATGAACGAAAAATCCCGCGGCTGCGCCATCATCACTCCATGGTTATCACCACATTCCCCTTTTTTCGGCCGCTATCCACATAGGCACTTGCCTCCACAATTTGCTCCATCGGATACTTCCGATCGATCACCGTGATGAGTTTTCCTTCGGCAATGAGTTGAGCCAGTGTTTTCATCATGGTGTTCAGCTGCGGTTTAGGAACCATTCCCGTAGCTGAAAATCGCGCTTTTTTCTTTCCAATGAAAGAAGTCCAAAGTACCTGAAGGAGCAATCCAAAGTCGAGGACGGGCGACATGTAGACTCCGCGTCTGGAAAGCACTGGTTTGCAGGCACGGAAAGAGCTTTTGCCAAGCGTGTCATAGATCACATCGTAGGGTGTCGATGTTTTTGTGAAATCCTCTTTGGTGTAGTCAATCACCGCATGTGCTCCCAGGTTTTTGACCCACTCTACATTCTTCGAGCTACATACCCCTGTGACATGCGCCCCGCGATGTGCAGCCAATTGAACCGCAGCACTTCCGAGGCTGCCAGAAGCTCCAACGATCAGAATACGCTGTCCTGGCTTCAGTTGCACCACGTTTTGCAGGAAATTCAGAGATGTGAGATGACCATCTGTGACTGGAGCTGCTTCTGCATGTGTGACGTTCTTCGGTTTGATGAAGATTACATCATCTTCCGGCAGCGTGATGTACTGCGAAAAAGTTCCCTGCGCGAAGATCTTCTCGCCAAAAACCTGGTCTCCCTCTTTGAACTTCTGAACGGTCGAGCCTACTGCTTCTACTTCTCCGGAAAAACCAGTCCCCGGGATATCAAACTTTGGTTTGAACAACCCCATGAACAGCCGTCCGATGTAGGGAGAACCTTCGCGCATGAAGGTGCCAGCAGCGGTGACCGGAGCAGCATACACCCTCACTAATATTTCGTTGTCCTTTGGAATAGGTTTAGCTGCCGGCTTCAGCTTCAATACCTCCGGCCCGCCATAGCGATCCTGAGAAACCGTTGTCATAAGGTTCGTTGTGCGAGCCACCCTTTCCGGTGTGACGTTCGCTTGCTTTGATGCTGTCATTGTTTTCATGGAACAATGCTAGCGGGAAGCCATGGCGCAGGAGTTCCGCTTCTCACAAAGCAGGTTCGGGATTATAAATCGGAACTTGTTGGAGGGGGAAGATCAAGGATCAAAGCTCAAAGCTCAAAGCTCAAAGCTCAAAGATCAAAGCACTCAGCCGGACAAGCCGCCCATTGAGATTGAGATTGCCATTGAGGGTGCAGTTGCCCACGGACATGCCGCTCCTTGAATTTGAGCTTGAGTTTGTGTTTGCGCTTTTGCGAGATCAAAGATCAAAGCTCAAGGATCAAAGCACTCAGCCGGACATGCCGCCCATTGAGATTGAAATTGTCATTGAGGTTGAGATTAAAGTTTCTCACTCCTTCCCATCCTGCTCTTCCAAAAACTGCTTCGGTGTCTGGCCTGTCTCCTTTTTGAAATAAGTGTTGAAAGCTGTCTTGGAGTTGAATCCACTGTCGTAAGCCAATCCCAGCAGCGTGACCACTGAATTCGCTTTATCCATGGCCAGTCGCTTGAAGTTTTCGACCCGGTAGCGATTGATGAATTCGTTGAAATTCCGGTGAAGGTGTTCGTTCAGCAGCCAGGAAAGCTTGTTGGGATGCACCGCAATTTGCTCTGCCAGCTGACGCAAGGTCAGATCAGGCTTCAGGTAAGGACGTTCCTTACGCATGTAGTCGTTCAGGCGCTCCACAATGCTTGTGGCGTCATCATCGCTCAGCAGAGGCTTCTTCCTTGGTTTTAGCTCTTGAGTGGCGACTTCAGGATAGAGAACGTTGTGATACTCCGCATACCGTGGATCGCTTCGAAGCGGAGCCACCAAAGGATCCATGAAGTGAAACAGAATGAATGAGAATTTATCCTTGATGGCCTGATCGATCCACTGGAAGGCCGGTTCATGGTAGCCCATCGCCACGTGCATCAGCAACAGAAAGGAGTGTGCTCTGAAACCATTCGGCTCCTTTGCTTCGGCTTGCAAGCGTGCAAGGTATTCCTTCGTTTTCTCATCATCCTTCAGGTAGGCATAAGCCAGTGCCGTAAGCCCCAACTTATCGTGATTCACCACGATTTCCATGGGCACCCGGTCGAAGTAGTTGATGACTTCCTTCGCCCGTCCGGTATGGAGCAATACGTAGCACTTGATCACATGGGCCGGTAGATTGGCCGGGTTACGCTCGAGGCAAGCGTTCAGTTCTTTCAGTGCCTGTTCTGAATCACCGGTGACATATTGATAGTAAGCGTTGTAGAACATCGTTTCTACGGACAGCGGATCGATGCTGATGGCGTGATCGAGGTGCTGGCGAGCCTGTGCGTGATTCCCCGCAACTAAGTATAGGAAGGCGATGAATTGTTGCGCCTCCACGTTGTTCGGATTCAGTTTTGCAGCTTTCAAAGCATGCTGAAGTGCGTTGCTGTGATCGCAGGCCAGAAAGAACTGTTGATTGGCCAACAAGTATTGTACACCGTCATTCTCTTCTTCCAGAGCCTGGGCTTTAGCCGTCATCTCTGCTGATTTTGCCCAACCCTCTTCTTCAGGCAGGAAGCCCGTTGTTGCCAAAAAGCTGTAGCTATCTGCTAATCCTACGTATGACTCCGTGTGTTTTGGATCCAGTTCAATGGCTCGCTGATAAAAGGATAGGGCTTCGTTTACACTGGTCGGATTCCACTTTCGGAAATGGAAGCGGCCCTTGAGGAAGAACTCATAAGCCGTCACGCTGTCCGTTTGCTTCTCTACCAGGTGTTCCTCAATTTGAAGGTGTCCGAGCTGTTCTCTGAGTTTATCCGCAATCGCCAGGCTGATCTCGTCCTGGATCTCAAAAATGTTCTCCAGCTTCCGATCCCAGGTGTCTGACCAGAAATGAAAATCCTGCTCGGCTTCGATGAGCTGCGCGTTCACACGGATCATGCCTCCCGCAAGTCTCACGCTACCTTCCAGAATGGTGGAAACATTCAGTTCCCGGGCGATCTCTTTCAAGGGAACGTGCTTCCCCTTGAAATAAAAGGAGGAGGTTCTGGAAGTCACCTTCAGCTGCTCGATCTTGGACAGTGCAGTGATGATGTCTTCTGTGATGCCATCGCTGAAATACTCGTTTTCCTCGCTTGCGCTCATGTTTACGAATGGCAACACTGCGATTGTCTTGTGTTGCTCTGGAGCCTTGTTTCTGAGTTCTGAACGCTCTGGCACAGTAACGCCCTCATTGGTCACAGCAAATACTTCCACAGAACGCTCCACATTCTTCAGGTTAAAGCTTCCGAGCGATTGGGTGGTGATCGTACTGTGATTTTTGAGTTCATCGTTCACTTTGTCTGAGAGCAGGATGGCTCCTGAAGTAGACAAGCTTTCGATACGCGATGCCAGGTTCACCCCATCGCCATACACTTCCGTGTTGTCATACACGATGTCTCCCAGGTGAATGCCGATGCGCAACGGAACATGATCTCCGACCTGCAGAATGCGCTGAATGGCCAGTGCGCAATTGCTGGCTTCTACTGCGCTTTTAAACACGCTAAGCGTGCCATCACCGTAATACTGCACAATTCGGCCTTCAAAGAGCGCGTGTTGCTCGTTGAACACTTCCCGGTGTCTTTTGCGCAAGCCAGCCGCCTTTGCTTCATCGCCCTGCATGAGAGCTGTGTAGCCCACAATATCTGTGAACATGACTGCTGCCAGCTGACGTTCTTTCTTTCCTTCCATTCTTTCTCTGTGATGTGAGCAGCGAAACGATTGTTCCGTTACTTTCCAGCACGCAATAAAGGAATGAATATTGGCTGAATGGTGAGTCATGAGTGCTTGTTTTGGGATGGATGGATCAACGCTCCATTCCGGCCAACAACTCACGGCTGACCATCGTCTTACCTTGCTCCATCCTCCGTTTGTGACAATAACCTATTCTAAATCCGCAGAAGGAATGCTCGCGCTCCTGCTATGCCTGGTCTGCACGTGTTTGAGCATGCAAGGCCAGGATGGCGCCAATGCGCGGATGCTTAACTACAATACGGGGAATGGGCTGTCCAATAATATGATCACGGGCATGGTGGCTGACAGTACGGGCTGGCTTTGGGTCAGTCACGGCAATGCCATCGGCTGCTTTGATGGCATGGACTTTTACTACCCTAACATGGGGCTGGTTCCCTACACCCAAGTAGCGCAGATATTCAAGACGGATAAGGGTGATATCTGGACGCAGAGCCTTTCCGGTGATTTAGCCTCCTTCATGCCGTCCACCAATCGGTTTGAGCTTTTCGAATTCAATGAGAAAATCCGTCCCGTCACAAAGGAAAAATCTCTTGAATCACTCAAGGTTACGAAAGACGGCAGCGTTTGGATGGCCGTTCGCGGGCGGGGGATCTACATTATTTCAAAGGAAGGTGACCTAAGGAACATCAGTGATTCGTTGAGGCTGCACGGGTACGCGGTGGTTGATTTTGCTGAAGGAACTCCTGTGCTGGCAAGCATGGTTGATTCTTCCAGGCTTGGCGAACCGTTTTCAGTCTACGTTCTGAACGAGGATTTTTCAATTCGGTCGCAGGCACGGCTATCAGAAACGGAACTGGGGCATGCTCCTCAAATGCTCGACCTGCCCAATGGTCATAAGCTGCTGTCCACCGGTACCAGAACCTTGGTTGAGTTTGATGCTTCGTGGAACGGTCAATCCTTCCGTTATCGTCATGCAGTGAACGGCTTGCTGCTCGACAATCGCAATGGGCTGTGGATTGGAGGAGATGTGAACGGTGTTGCTCATCATTTCAATGCCGATTACCGAGCTACACCCGAATCCATATACCTGAAGGGGAAGCCGGAAGCCAAGCCCGGCATTTCCGATGCCGATGGTGGTGTATGGATGGCCACACGAGACGAAGGGGTCTTTCAGGTTCCCTATCCGTACTATCGATTTTACCGGATGAACGATGATCTTCTGGACATTTCCAACAGCATCATCTCCATTACCAATGACAGGGAACGGATTTGGTTTGTAAACCGAAAAAGCGGCATTGGATACTTCCAGCCGGGAGATACAGCCTTACGACTTATCAAACTTGATACTGCCGGTTTGGAGTTGAACGGCATCAAAAGCATCCATTTTGACACACTGAGAAATATACTGTGGCTCGGAACCGGGAATGGTTTGTTTGCCTGCGACCCTCAGGATGGAAGACCTTTTCAGCCTGCCGATCTCGATTCAGAGGCTGCATCAGGAATAGTCAAGGAAATCCTTCCGGGAAATGATCCGGGCGAAATGCTCGTCATCTTTGAGCAACCCCACTTTTTCCTGCGCATGAATGGAGGAGAAGTAAGGTTCAAGTCCATGTTCTTTGAGGATTATATCCACGATGTGGTGTCTTTGAAAGACGGCAGAGCATGGGCGAGTACATGGCGCGGTATCTGGAAATACGCTGAAGGTAACTGGGAGAATTTCCATGATTCTTTTCCTTACCTGAGCAAGCATCCTGCGCGTCTCGTTTACACAGATAGTTCGCTATGGGTCTCTACCATGGGATGGGCAACCGTGAGTGTGATCCATGGTCAGCTTGACACCATTGCCTACAGAGGCTGGGAGCTGCGCAACACGCGGAATCTGTTTCGGGCTGAGAATGGGGATTTGATCGGAACGAACATGGATGGAATGGTGTGCATTGCACACCCTGATGATAGCGAAAAGCGAATGGTGTCCGTGTTTCCCGGGGATATTGAAGTACTAAAATCCCAGCGCTGGCTGGGCAATCGATTGGGAGATGAATACTACGCTGGAACCCCGAGTGGAATCTGCAGAATATCAATGCCTGATCAGATCATGCCGCAGTTTCAGGCTCCCAGAACGATCATCTCCAGTCTGAAGATCAACGGTAAGGATACAACGATACAATCGAGCTATGATCTGGACTACGATCAGAATTTCATAGACCTTGATTTGAGGCAGCTTCAGTTTTTGCAGAGTACCTACACCATTAAGTATCTGCGCTACGCACTGAAAGGCCTGGAACAGGATTGGAACGAGGTGAAAGAAAAGAGCAGTATCACTTATACCACGCTACCTTCGGGTGAGTATCAGCTCAAATTTTACAGCTATTTCGGAAATGGCTATCGTCCAGATCCTACAGTGATTGATATCAGCATCCATCCACCTTACTGGGAAACCTGGTGGTTCAGGTTGCTGGTTGGGCTTGTTTTGGCCGCTTCTATTTTGGCACTTTTTCTCTTCCGCTCCCGTCAGATTGTGGCGCGCGAACGACTGAAATCAGAGATGGCGCTCGAATCCAGTCGATTAGAGATGCGGGCGCTCAAAGCTCAGATCAATCCTCACTTCATTTTCAACGCCATCTCCAGCGTTCAATACTACTTGAAGAAAAACAGGCCGGAAGAGGCGGGTAGCTATCTCCAGCGTTTTGCCGGAGTCATTCGCCAGGTGCTTGAGAACTCAGAGGAAGCATTGGTCCCTTTGACCAGTGAATTGAAGCTCATGAAACACTACGTGGAATTGGAATCAGAGCGCTTTGATGGCGACCCCATTCAGTTCAAAGTCTCCTTGCATGAGGTAGATGAGCATCTCACATTGGTTCCTCCAACCCTCTTTCAACCTTACATCGAAAACGCAGTATGGCATGGCTTGCGAACAAAGGCAGGTGAACGGATACTGCACCTCCAGTTTACGGTGTCTAGCGACTTGTTGCTCATCAGCATTACGGACAATGGCGTTGGACGAAAGGCCGCGGCTCAACACGAGGCTCGCGGCAAGCACCGTTCCTTTGGTATGATGATCGCCTCCAGGCGCATTGAGATCCTCAATCAGAAGCACAATGGCAGTATTGAGGTGGAAGATCTGGAAGCCAATGGCGTTGCCTCGGGCACTTGCGTAAGACTCTCGATTCCACATCAAACAATTCCACAATGACAGCACTGATCCTTGACGATGAACGTATTCCCGCTGAACTTCTTCAGGATTTGATTTCAGAACACTGCAGCGATTTCGAAAGGGTAGGGGTGTGTACCGATCCTCAGCAAGCGCTCACGTTGATTGATCAGGAGACGATTGATGTGCTTTTCCTTGACATAGAAATGCCCGAGATGGATGGCTTTGAGTTCATTGAGAATCTGGATCGGAGTAAGATGCCTTCGATCATCTTCACAACGGCCTTTGATAAGTATGCCGTAAAAGCTTTCGAAAAAAATGCCGTGCATTATCTGCTGAAGCCCATCGATCCTCAATTGCTCAAAGAAGCAGTCGGTCGCATTAAGCATCAAGATGAGGGCAGCTCTTCAGAAGGGCTGTTCACTGCTGTGAAGCAGATCCGCGATCTCGGTGACCGCATCACCATCGCGGAAGGGCCGGATTACCACATTGTGAGCGTAGCTGATATTGTTCGCATTGAAGGTTCGGGAAGTTACTCCACGTTTTACCTGGCAGATGAGCGTAAACTGACCGCCAGCAAGCGATTGAATCACTATGATGAACGCCTTTCGAAGCAGGTGTTTTTCCGTTCTCATCAGTCACACCTCGTGAATCTCAACTTCGTGCAGCGATACTCCAAATCTGATGGTGGATACTTGGTCATGAAAACAGGCCATACAGTTCCTCTAAGTAAGAGGAACCGAGATGGCCTGTTGAATCGATTGAGTAACCTGTAAGGAACGCTATCTGCGTGTGATCTTTTCGGTCCTTACATGTTGATATTGATCGGTGGTCTGTATCAGATAAGCGCCACTGGCCAGCGTTTCCCATCCGTAGATGATCACCTGATTTGCAGAAATCTCCAGGTTGAGCTGATTGGTCAGCACTCGGCCGGTAATGTCCAGCACGTTCACTTCCTGAAGCTCAATTTCCGTGCTGCCATCCGTGAGGTAACTGATGGTTAAGGGCTCTTCTGTGATAACGGTCCTTACTCCTTGGTTTGCACTCGTGCTGTAGCTTCCGAGTCCTCGCTTAGAACTTCCGTTGGTCGTGTCAATGAAGGTGATCTCACACGTGTCCGTGCAGTTGCCGATCACCTGGCCATTGAACTTCTGATCGATCACGATTTTGTAAGTCGTGCTGTCATTGAGCCAATTGGCCGTGTTCAGGAAGCTGGCACTTGTTTGAAGCGTTTGTACAAGTGTCAGGCTGCCACCAGATCCAACTTCGAAGATTCGCACCTGCTGGCCTGTATTGTTGCACACGTATGCATTGTTCATCAGGCGAAGGATCGAGTTTCGGTTCGAATTGGTGTATTCAATCGTATCTCTGCAAGCACTCATACCCGTTGCTACATTTTCATAGTAGAGTCCGCAAGGCGGATAATCGATGAAAATCTCACAGGTATCACTGCTCCATGCTGTGGTGTCGCATCCGTCTATGCTTCGGGTGACGACATCGTAGCGCTGGCCAAACCAGGGCGAACCTGAGACATTGGCTGGGTAGGAAGGCATGAACGTGCAGGGCGTGAAATACGCGGTTCCCGTTCCTGAAGTCCAGCCGATGAACTCACGATAAGTGGAATCGACCGTAGTATCCTGGTTGATGAAACGATACTGAAAGCGATCCACATAGATGATACCCTGAATGTAGATTCGGTCACCCATCTGAACTGAGTCACCACAAGGCGGAGTCTTGGGCGCTGCCCCCGTCAGACTCAGACTTGTATACGGGATGTCCTGGATGCGGATTGTGCATTCGGCATCACACCAAATACTTGTGTCCGTTGTGTCAATCCTTCGTGTTTGGATGCTATAGGTGGTGCCATAATGAGGTGCACCCGAAATGTGATGCGCTGGATGCATCAGCGCATGCAACGACCGGAAGGGGAATCCTTTGTGCACCTTGGCGATAAACTCCTCATAAGGTGCACAACCGGCCGGCTGATCAATCGGGGTGAACTTCAACTCGAATACCGTACTCGTGAGGGCATCCCCAGGATAGTAGATACGGATGTTTTCATTGATGCCCAATGTGTCACCGCAACCGTCAAAAGCCAGGGGCTCACATGCTTCACCAAACGTGCAGGAGTCGATGATACAGCCACAGAGTCCGCTGTAAACGTAGATCGTTCCGGCATCACCCGATGGACTTTGATTGAAGTGGTCGGTCGTGAACAGCACCTTGTTTGTGTCCGCACTATTCCCTGCAACGGTGACGTACTGTCGCTTACTGGACCATGAGCCTACTTTGGCTAGTAGTTGATACTCTACGTCAAAGGCCTGCGGATTTACAAGGGTTACGCTCACAACATGACTATCCGGAGCTACTTCTTCGTTTTTGCAGTTCAGGATATTCGGAAAGAATCGGTCGTAGAAGTAGTGTAAACGAAACAGACTGTCAGATGTGATGTACTCTGAGTTACTGCAGGCATCAGGACCATAGATGTGTGTCGCAATCGTCATGCTGTCAGGATAATCGCAGATTGGATCGAGTCTTGAGATGCGGAGCAAGATGGTATCCGTGTCGTTTGCAACGATAGGAGTCGGTATGGATATATCGTAGAACCCATTCTCCAAGTCCTTCACGTCCAGTTGCGTATTCATCCATAGTGGGAGCGTTGATTCGACAAAACCCACCCTGATCTTCGCAGAGTCAATGGCCGAAACGTTGGATCCAAAGGCATAGTGAATGAACACGGTGTCCACATCACCGCAGTTGGTATTGGAGTCGATGCTCACAATTTCGAAGATGCTTTGAACCTGCGTGGTCGGGTGGTCCTTGGTCAGGTGGAATTCGATGGTGTCTCCACAGTAGGTGCGCGAAAGGATGTCCAGCGTCATCGGTTGTGGATCTTGCGTCAGCACACGCACCAGCTTGAAATGAAGATCCAATTGTCCGTCCGCAAAATCGAATCCATTGTTGTTCAGATAGGTGAGGTCATTCAGCTGCCACTTATTAGAACCATCAGGTTCCAGCGCTATGGGGTTTGAACTTGATGCTGCGAAGTCCGCGTATGCTGAATTAGGAACATAAGTGAACGCTCCGTTTCCAAGTCCGAGCTCAATTTCGATGTCCAGCATTTTACCAGGACCCTGGGAGTTGAGCTCCAAGGTGTAATCTATCGTGTCGCAGAGTGAAACCGAGTCCATAGTGGTGAGCACAGCATCCAATCCAACGGCCTCAGGATATACCAGGAAGATGGTGGTGTCAACCTGACAAGCATGCGCTATGTCATCCGGGTATCCATCACAGTTCCATCCCGTGTAGACGGTGATCGTATCTACGGCTCCATTGATACTGTCAGGACAGTCATACTTGTACTCGAAGTAGAAGCTTTTGGATGCGATACCTGTGGACAGTACAGTGCCTAATTCGTAAAGCTTCTTGCCATTGTCGTAAGTGTATGGAAGGCGCAAGTTGCCGATGGGGAGAAAAACTCCATCCGTCAAGGTGATTCTGCTGGACGTCTCGATCTTGGCGAAGCAGTTTTGCATTTGGTAGAGGTCCCAATGCTGCCCCGTTTGTGTGTTGTAGATCGGTTGGTTGCTCACCAGGTTTCGTATCCTCAGCGATGAGATGGCAGTCGTGTCTGTGAGGTAGATTGTGTCTGTTGATATCCTTTCCGTTTCCAGCACCATCGGTGGCATGTAGGCGTATAGACTGTCTTCTACCACCACCGTTGTGTCGCTCATCGGCACATTATTGATGTAGGCCCGGAACCCAAATTTGACGCTGTCGCCAATCACATTGCTGCAGATTTCCGGGGTCAGATAGTAGGTGTTCTTGAATCCCTCATCTTCATCTGAGTCGTAGACATAGTCAGTGCGCACGGCTTCGCTGTTCACGATCGGGAAGAGGTAGTTTGTGTCCCTGACATAGGTTTCCGGAGAAAAGTGATAATGACCATCTACCATTGCAGGTGGACTTTTCGGCAACATCTTCGAGCTGATGCTGGGCCACGAACCGGTGTGAGGAGACATCGTGCGTAAAATGTCGAAGAAGGCGATCTTATATCCTTCTGGTTTCTCTATCACCACGGAGTCAAACCTCAGAAACTTCCGAACCTCGTAGGGAAAACTATCATCATAAGTGCCACCGATGGTAAGTCCCTGATTCGGCTGCAACACATGCAGCGTGTTGTAGCTAGAGACACGCCATGGCGCACCGGTGTTATAATCCTTTTTATAAAGTACGGCTGAAGGCAGATTACTCACGCGGATGGCAGAAACTCCCGTTCCCCAGAACTCACACCAATAGCGATGGCAATCCAGCAGAGGTTGACTTGGTTCTGCATAGTAGGCGCCATCAGCATCCCCACAGGTTGAAGTGCTGTACACTCCGCTCGCAAATACTCTGATTTGGCTGTAGATCAGTTCCTGAGCTTCCGTAGGATTGTAAATGAAGCGAGCCTTCATATCGATGTATACGGAGTCGTAACCTTCGTAGTAATCCAGCAAGTGAGCATTTGGCCAACCTTGAGCCTGAAGGCTGTCGATGTGCAGGTTCAGCGTCATGGTTGTATCGGTCATGTTGACATTCAGATAGCTTGCCGGCAGCTTGATTACCACCTCTCCGGCCGGTGCGTTTTCCACGAATGTGCACGTGATCGAATCTAGAATCTGGTATTGCAGCGAACTCAGGTCATAGATCGCAATCATATTGCGCATCTGGAAATTCAGAGAGTTAAGTGTCACGGTCGAGCCCGGCCAGAGGGTTGACTTGGACGAAATCAGAACCGTATCCCCATGAATCATTCGTTGCGTGTTGGCAACATCGCTGTTTGCGGCTACAAAGCTGTTCGGGAAGTCGGGGAAATGATTGTTATTGGTGTCCTGCTCCCCAATATTGATACGCTGAATGCTGAAATCCCGTGTGATCGCACCGGGAATCTCGCATCCCGGGCACAGCACTGTAACAGGTTCTTCTACTGCGGAAATTAAGAGCCTGCAAGCATCATCGCAGTTTGTGTCAGGAATGATGTACATGAACTGTCGCAGCAGTTCCGGGCTTGGAATTGCAGGGCAAATGCCTTGAAGATCAAAATTGACTTTAGAGTTCGACATGAAGAGATTGAGCGTGTCGAAAAAGAAGGTGTTCCCGACCGTATCCAGGTGGTAGAAGTTATCCGGCAGCGCAAATCTGGCTTTGATCGTATCCTTTGCTCCGCCATTGTTGTAGCGAGGTGACGGGTGGGCTCCAAGGTGCTTTGTCACCTCGAAGGGGATCCATGTGAAATCGATGGGCGAACTTTCCAAAGACTGGATAAAGAACGAGTTGTCCACGTAGCGAAGTCCGGTATCCATCATGATCTCTACTTCAATGACCGCAGCGCTGTCATCTCCAAACAAACTGACATCGTAGTTGAAGAAAACGGATGATTTAAAGTTGGCGGAGGTGTTTTCAATGCAGAAGTTAGTTGTATCCGAAACCGTGTCACCAGGAGGCACCTGCACATAGGAATTCAGGTTTTCAAAAAACTGGCTTTGCTTGAAGGTCAGGATCTTGTTGACGGATCGATGAAACTGTTGATTCTCTGAACACCAATAGTCCGAGTTGATGTTAATCCAAGGGTAGAAAATGGTTGTTCGGTAGTCTTCACAACATTCAAAAAGGTCATAGGACAACCAGACCGTATCACCCGGATGCATTTCCGGTATCGTGTAGGAAATTTCTTTGAGGCTGAAGTTTCCGCAATAGGAGGCTACAGTATCCGCAGAGTCTGCCGGGACCGGCAATCCATTAAAGGTACATGCGATCGTATTGGCCAAAAGATCCATGGAGTAGTTTCCGCTGCTCGGATCGTTTCCGATGGCAATGGCCACATTGCGAGAAGGACCTGCGCCAATGTTTGTAATGCCAATCAGAAAGGGAAGGGTGTCACCGGAGAGGTAGCAAACAGTATCACCGGAGAAATAGAATATTTCCGGCTTGCCACCAGATTCGTTTACCTCAGGGTAAAAAGCATTACCAATGTTTGTGGAAGCGCACAGAGCACCTGTAGAGCATCCATAGTTGAAGAAGTAATCCGTTTTGGTGGAGTCGACATCGCAGCTTGAAATGATGGTGGTATCGTAAAAGACCAGGGAATCATTGTGCTGAAACCCGGTGATGGTTCCAGAGATCTCACCAGTGTCGGTTTGATTCACATCAACCGTAGCTTGAAGGAAGGAGCCAGGCTTAACGCCAATGCCTAATACCTGAGCGTCTGGTCCGGAGCGATGCTCAAAGCGGAAAGAACCGGTGTAGGGTTGTGTTCCCGTGTTTTTGATTATTGTAGTTCGAACCACCGTGTCACCCACTGTGGGTGCATTAACTCCGAAGGGCGCAACCCACGGATTGGCCAAAATCAGAAAGGGACTGTTTGTGGTAACCGGAACATTCAGCAGATGCGCATCAGAATTCCCTAAGCCATATTTGAATAGCGATCGAATCGGGAGATTAAAATTCTGGGTGGTGGCAGCAATGGCCTCGCAAGTGGTTTTCAGTAAGAGATCGACCGCAGCACCCGCACTCAGGTTTGACATGTAGAGGTGGATAGAGTCGTTGTCTACGGTGATCGAATCCATGGTGAGGTTTGTTGTACTGGTGGTATCGCTGAAATACAAACCCTGCGTGTTGACTACAGAGAGCTTCACCTGCTGCACCGAGGCGATGGAGGGATGCAATACATCCACGCTCAATGAAATTGTGTTGTCACAAGGATTGACCGATAGGGAGGCCGGTGCAGTGGAGGTTGACTGCGCCTGAAGCGAATTCAGGTACAGGATCAATAAGGTCGCATAGAGTAGTGTCTGTCGTGCGAAGTGCATGGTATTTAGTTTTTAGGCATTCCTTCAAAGGACACGTGCACCGGTTGATTCAGGAGTCGGGAATTCAAATCGGGTGCGTTTCAATTCAAATCGGGATGATCCAGCTGTTCTACACTACGTAAGCATGAGGTCAGCTCACGACTTCCTCTATCTTTGAGCTGATCATGCGAATCACACCCCACTTGTTTCTCGCAATCCTTCTGGTATTCAGCGTCTTCTCGTCAGTGGCTCAGGTCGCGCCACTCGACTGGGTAGTAGGTGCCGGTTCCACATCTGCTGGAGCTACTACTGTTAATGACATTCGCGTCAATGCCTTCGGACATCTCTATGTTGCAGGAGGCTTTCAGGCTACCAAGGATTTCGATCCCGGCCCAGCCGTCTCCAATGGCGTCAGTGCCGGGGGATATGATGGTTTTGTGGTGCGGATGGATACGCTGGGAAATCTCGATTGGTGGCTGAAGTTTGGAGGGAGCGGTTTCTGGGATGTGGTGCATTCCATAGACACTGATTTGGATGGGAACATCTACGTCACCGGAACTTTTGAGGGTACCATGGATCTGAATCCCGGAGCAGGAGTAGATCAGGTGAGTTCCGTAGGTGGAAATGCTGACATCTATTTGGTGAAGCTCGATTCCAATGGCAACTACATCTGGGGGCACGCTTTTCAGGGTAGTACCGTTGATGAAGATGTATGGACACTGAAATGGTCTGCCGATGGTCACGTGTTCATCGGAGGGTCATTTAAAAACACGATGGACTTTGACCCCAGCCCGGGAGTCTATCAGCTCAATGCTGGCGGGTTCAATGACAAGAACGGGTTCATTGTAAAGCTTACCGAGAATGGGGACTTTGTTTGGGCCAGAGCCATTGGAGGGGATGGCATCGAGAACAGCGTTTTTGAGCTGGACGTTGATCCCACGGGATACGTCCTGGCTGTTGGTCACGTTTCCGGAACTGGTGATTTTGACCCCGGGCCTGCAGTTTATAACTACACGACACAAGGCCACTCAGACTGCTTTTTGATCAAGCTCATGTCCGATGGAGATTTGTCGTGGGTGAAGTTTATAGGAGGAATAGCGCCAGACGATTCTTATGCATTTGCAGTCGATCATCTGGGCCAGGTCTATTGGTCAGGAACTTGCTTCGGTGAATTTGATATCGATCCTGGAAGCAATATCATGCAGGTAGGCGGTGATTCGAATCATTCCGCCTTCATGGTGAAGCTCGATTCATTAGGTCAGCTGATGTGGGCGAATGTCAATACTGCGCCTCCGTACGCGCGATTGCAACCACGAACGCTTGAGCTGGATGTAAACGGCCAGCCTTTTCTTGGCGGGCACTATACATGTGACTCTAGCATCTACATCGACTTTGATCCGGGGCCAGGGCAGGATTTGCATACGGGCTTCAACGATCAGATCATTTACCATGACTCGTACATCCAGAAGTTTGACGATGGCGGAAACTCCATTTGGTCAGCTGTCTTTGGCGGTCCCACGCAGTATGATGCTGTGCGCGCCTTGGACATTGATCAGCTTGGTAATGTGTACGCTACAGGGCACTTCACTGAAACAACAGATTTTCAGTTTGGGCCTGGGGTTCATTTGCTAAGTACCAATGCCCAGCGCGATCATTTTGTCATGAAGCTCTTTCCGAGCTACAACTCGGCCGGACTCATCAGCGATACTTCGTGTAACACTTACACCGTGCCGAGCGGACAAGCCACGTACATAACAAGCGGTGTGTACAAAGACACCCTTGAAAACGCCTCCGGGCAGGACAGTGTGCTCACCATTGTGTTGACCATTGCGAGTAGCTCTAGCTCCAATTTGAGCGATACGGCCTGTCAGATTTATGAATCACCAAGTGGAAATCACTGGTGGACGATGAGTGGTGTTTATCAGGATACGCTTGTCAATGTAATGGGCTGTGATAGTGTCATCACCATTGACCTGCATGTAATTACGATTGATACCACCGTCATCAGTATTCAAAATCTGCTCATCGCTCAAGAGCCGCAGGGACAATATCAATGGCTCGACTGTTTGAGTGGTTATGCCATCATGGCCAATGAAACGAATGATACGCTTATTCCGGACTTCGGTGGGTTTTATGCTGTGGCGATTGAGAAAGAGGGATGTATGGACACTTCAGACTGCTTTGCTGCGATACCCATTGGTATTGGTAAACCATTGAACTCTCCGAGCATAGAGCTTTATCCTAATCCTACTTCAGGTTTGGTGACTTTGAGTGCATCGGGAACGAAAGCTCCTTTTGTTGTTACGATACGCGATCCCTTGGGGCGGTTGATCGGAAAACCATCCGTGTTGTCTGATGGTCGTGCAGAACTCTTTATTGAAGGAGAAAAGGGGATTTACTTTCTCGAAGTCTTTGACGGAGTGAACCGGACTGTTCTTCGCGTTGTGAAGGAGTGAATTTGGCCCATCCTAAAATCTGATTTTGACATTTTCAACGGGGATTACTTCGTGATCCTGCTTTGTCATGAAGTGGATGAAAGCCCTGCTCGTTTCACTCGCTTGGGGCTTTTTCATTCCTCTTCGCTCAAGCTTTGCTTGGCTTGTGGAATGAAAAAGCCCCTCTGCTATCGCAGAAGGGCTTTCATCATCAGTGACCTCGGCAGGATTCAAACCTGCAACCTCTAGAGCCGTAATCTAGTGCACTATTCAGTTATGCTACGAGGCCAAAAGGGCCGCAAAGATAAAGCTTCTTTGCAAAGCTCAAACTGAATTTTTAGCTTGTTGCTTTCATTCAGAACCTGAACTTTTGGATCAAGGATCAAGGATCAAGGATCAAGGATCGTTCATGATCTGATCATCTAATTGTCTAATCATCTAATCAACCCAAACCTTGCCCGCCAACAAATTCGCCTTACTACGCTACCGCATCATCGATCGCTGCATTCGAAGCAAGGGAAGGCCTTATCCTTCTAAAGAAGATTTGCGGACTGCATGTGAAGAGGCGCTCTATGGAAGTGATGGTGAGCGTATTTCGATGAGTACCATCGATAAAGATTTGTGGGCGATGCGGAATGAAGGTGAATTGGGGTATTACGCACCCATCAAGTTTGACAAGGCCGAGGGAGGATACTTCTATACCGAATCTGATTTCTCGATTGCTGAGATTCCGCTCAACGAGGACGACCTTCAAGCCATTAACATGGCGGCTCAAACGCTTTTTCAGTTCCGTGACATTCCCATTTTCGAGCAGTTTGGGTCTGCGATTGAAAAGATCATGGATCGGATGAAGATCTCTCGTTCTGAGGATGGTGAGGCCCTAGATCAGATCATTCAGTTTGAAAGCGCTCCCGATTATCAGGGAAGTGAATTCCTGGAACCTGTGTTTAGAGCCATATCTGAACGAAGGACTGTGCGCTTCGATTATCAAAAGTTTCAATCCGATCAACAAAAGAGCTACCATCTGAAGCCATACATATTAAAAGAGTATCGCAACCGTTGGTATATGATTGGAAGAGGGGCAGAAGATGGGCGCTTGCTGACCTTTGGTTTGGAACGCATTCGCGATCTCCAGCCAACCGAAGAGCGGTACCACGGATTGGAAGGTTTTGATGCCGAGCAGTTTTTCAAGCATGCTATCGGTATCACGGTCACCAATGATAAACCGATGGAGGTTGAGCTGGAGTTTGACAAGCAGTTTGCTCCATACATTTTGACGCAGCCCATTCATGCCTCTCAACAGGTGATTGAAAAGAGTGAAGATTTTGTGAGGGTACGTCTCCATGTTCAATTGACCATCGAGTTGGTGACCACCATTTTGGCGTATGCTGATCGTGTAGTGGTGCTCAAACCAAGGGATTTAAAGGAGGAGGTTAAGGCAGTGTTAACAAAGTGTTTAAACCTCTACGGTCAAGACTTATAAACACCTCCCTTTTGTAAGGGAATTTTACTCATCATTTCAACGTAAGTTTTGGCGCCCGAACGGGATCAGCTGTTTAAGTGTGCTATCTTTCAATCACTTATGTGGCGCGGCTTTCAGAATGTCTTCAGGAGCGCGCTCGTCAAGTAAAACATTTGATAAAATCAAGAGGGAGTCAGCTTTTTTTTTCATTTTTTTTGGTCAATATTTGCCCCATCAATCAGGGAGGTTCTCGCCCAAAATCAAATGGTATTTAACGTTCAGTTAAAGTGCGCGGCAGGTGTCAAAACCTGCTGACATAAAACAAGTATTATTCAATGAGTAAACCACACGAGGAAATTTGGGAGAAGTGTCTGGACATCATTCGGGACAATGTGAGTCTTCAGAGCTACAAGACTTGGTTCGAGCCAATCAAGCCTGTAAAAATGAAGGAGTCCACATTAACAATTCAGGTGCCTAGTCAGTTCTTCTATGAGTGGTTGGAAGAGCATTACATTGGGTTGTTGAAAAAGACAATCAAAAAAGAGCTTGGGGCAGAAGGGCGGCTGGAATACAGCATCATTATGGAGAACAACTATACCAGCTCCAAGCCTTACACTGTACGCATTCCAACTTCCAACATCAGTACTGTTAAGAATCCTTCGGTAAGCATGCCGCTGGATATTGGTAGTAAGACCATTAAGAATCCATTTATCATTCCCGGGTTGAAAAAAGTTGTGGTGGATTCACAACTGAACCCGAACTACTCCTTCGAAAACTTTGTAGAAGGAGATTGCAACCGATTGGCGCGTTCTGCAGGGTTCGCTGTAGCGCAGAAACCAGGCGGAACTTCGTTTAACCCGCTATTGATCTACGGAAGCGTAGGTCTGGGTAAAACACATCTGGCGCATGCCATCGGTATAGAGATTAAGAAAAATCACCCGAACAAGACTGTTCTGTATGTTTCGTCTGAAAAATTCACGCATCAGTTTATTGATGCCGTTCGAAACAACACCCAAAACGACTTTGTGCACTTCTATCAAATGATCGATGTTCTGATCATTGATGACGTGCAGTTCATGGCTGGCAAGGAAAAGACGCAAGACGTATTCTTTACCGTCTTTAACCACCTGCATCAAACCGGTAAGCAGATTGTGCTGACCAGCGACAAGCCACCTGTAGAAATGCAGGGCATGGAGCAGCGATTGCTCAGCAGGTTTAAGTGGGGTCTCAGTGCAGACCTCCAGGTGCCGGATTTGGAATCCCGCATTGCCATCCTTGAAAAGAAAATGTACATCGAGGGTATCGAGTTGCCACGTGAGGTGGTAGAATACCTCGCCTACAGCATCACCACGAATATTCGTGAGCTGGAAGGTGCACTCATTTCCTTGATCGCCCAGGCTTCACTCAACCGTAAGTCCATCACACTCGATCTGGCGAAAGCCATGATCGACAAGTTTGTGCGCAATACAGCTCGCGAAGTATCTATTGACTACATCCAGAAAGTGGTGTGCGATTATTTCGATCTGCCCATCGAGCTGATGAAGTCTAAGACAAGAAAGCGAGAAGTGGTGCAGGCGCGTCAAATCGCCATGTACTTCGCAAAGCAGTTAACCAAAGCTTCTCTGGCAAGCATCGGTGCTCACTGCGGAGGAAAGGATCACGCCACTGTGTTGCACGCCTGTAAAACGGTGAACAACCTGATGGAAACCGATAAGCGCTTCCGCAGCTACATTGATGAGCTGGAGAAGAAGATGGCGATTCAATAAATTTTGGTTTTGGAATTCGTGGCCACTCCGAGCAATCGGAGTGGCTTTTTTATGTTCTGACCATTCCATTTGTAGCAATGCTGCTTACATAGTTTTGTGTGACAACAACATCAACAGCATCTCAATCTCTCAATCCCATGAATATCCTATTCGTTTGCCTTGGAAACATCTGTCGCTCACCGATGGCAGAAGGTATTTTTCAAGAAAAAGTGGACCGCCTTGGTTTGGACGTTTCACTCGATTCAGCCGGCACGGGAAACTGGCATGTAGGTGAAGAACCAGATCCAAGAGCGCAACAGACAACTCGTAAAAACGGAATTGACATCTCCGGGCTCAGAGGACGCCAGTTCACAGCCGCTGATTTCGATCGCTTCGATCGCATCTATGCCATGGATGCTTCCAACTATGAGAACATCCTGAAGCTGGCTGAAACGGACGAGGAACGGGAGAAGGTGAGAATGATCCTCAATGAAACACATCCTGGTCAGAACCTTTCTGTGCCCGATCCATACTTTGGTGGAGATGAAGGATTCAATGGTGTGTTTGCAATGCTGGATGCAGCTGCCGATAAGGTTCTTGGAGAATTGAAGTAGTGGCAGACTCTCCTGTTTTATACTTGATCCCCAGTGGTTTGGGTAGTGAGCGTGTCGAGCATTTGCTACCTGCACACACCAGAGAAATCATTTGTTCCCTGGATCACTTCATCGTAGAACGCGCCAAGACGGCTCGCCATTTCCTTCGCGCAGCGGGATATGAGAAAAACTTCGATGAAACCGTCTTGCTGGAACTGGATAAGCATGCTAAAGTCCAATCTTACGATGAGTTGCTACGCCCGTTGTCCGAAGGCCATTCGGTCGGAGTGATCTCAGAAGCCGGAGTTCCTGGAGTGGCCGACCCAGGTGGTGAGATCGTTCGTGAAGCTCACCGAAGAGGTTTTGCGGTGTCACCCTTGATTGGTCCCAGTTCCATTCTTCTGGCGCTAATGGCCTCTGGCATGAACGGACAGCACTTTGAGTTTCACGGCTACCTTTCCAGGGATGAGAAAGCCTTGGGACAGCAATTGCGGAATCTGGAAGCCGATTCATCCAGGTTGGATAAAACACAGCTGTTCATCGAAACACCTTACCGAAACGATAAGTTGTTGGCGACACTCTTAAAGGTTTTGCAACCGCACTCTTCACTTTGCATCGCCACCAACATCACCTGTCCGCAGGAATCCATTCAAACTAAACCGGTGAGAGAATGGAGAAAAGGTCGCCTGCAAATCGGGAAAAACCCCACTGTTTTCGCACTTTTTTCAGGATCAATTTCAGGACGTAAATAGATTACATTCTGCCAAAGGAGTTTTGGTTTCAGAAACAAACAAAAAGTCTGAAGCCATGAGTACCAATGAACTGAATGCCTTTCTAAATTCCTTCCAAAAGCCAGCAAACTACGACCGTGACGCCTGGGAAAACCTGATCGCTCACAGCAAAGAGATCTGGAATGCTTACCTCAACGGAAATACCTGGGAGCAAGCCATTGACATTACCTGTAAGGAGTCTTACCTGATGTTGGTGGATACCAACGGAAAGCTCGTCATCAACAATGATAGCTTGCTCAACTATGTTCAAAACGAGCACACCCGCGCCTGGAGAAGCAAGCTCGAAGACATCGCATTAAGAGCCATCCGTGAGAAGCGCTACAAGCGAGCCGAGCAGTATTTTGGCAAAGCCATCAAAGTAGATGGAAAGCACGCTTTGAACTACTACCGCAGAGCTTTGGTCAGCATGAAGCTTTTGAACAATAAATCTGCGCTTGCTGATCTGAACAAGGCCATCGAACTACAGCCAGAAAATGAGAACCTCTACCTGAAGCGTGCGCAAGTTTATCGCCTCCTCGATGTAGATTTTAAGGCTATGAGCGATTTAAACAAAGCCATTAAGCTGAATTCCAATTGTGCTGAAGCTTATGAAGTGAGAGGTAAGTTCCGTTTGTCTTTAGGTGATCGTGCCGGAGCGAAAATGGATCTGAACCGAAGCTTTGAGATCATCAACAGCAGAAAGACCGGACCTTCAGAGCAGTATGGAGCGAAGGCAGCTTGATAGCTGTCAGCTACTGGCTTTTGGCTATCAGCTGCGTTGTTCTTTGATCGGGAGCGATGGCCAATGTCCAAGCCTTTTGAAAAGAAGATAAAGCATGCATTTCCAGATATACCCCTTGAAAACCGATCGTTCGGAACCTCATCCAACACGTAACACCCATCAGGCAAAACAGAAAACGCGGCATCTGGAATCAAAATTCAGCGCTAAACTCCGCCCACAGAGCCAAAGCTGATAGCCAGTGGCTGAAGGCTGACAGCTAAATAACGTACTTCGCAGTTCTCTGTTTTTGTTCGGATGGTTTTCAGCAGCCCTTTGTTCCTCATCTATTTTCTGCCTGTGTTTCTGGCGGTGTACTTGCTTGCGCCCCGATCCTGGAAGAATGGTGTGGCGCTGTTGGCTAGCATTGCATTTTACACTTGGGGAGCTCCCAAGTTTGTTTTTGTGCTGTTGGTCAGTGGGGCATTGGATTATGTGATTTCCAGCCGCATGGCGCAGAACGCTGGTCAGCGCAAACAACTTCTGTGGCTCGGCCTTGCCGTCAATTTGGCCACGCTGGCAGCCTTCAAGTATTTCAACTTCTTTGTCGCCAACGTCCGGGATGTTTTTGAACTCATTGGGTGGCATTTTCCTGAACTGCTGACCATAGCGCTGCCCATTGGCATTTCGTTTTTCACCTTCCAAAAAGTCAGCTACCTGGTGGATGTATACCGGCAAGACACACCTCCTGCTCGCAGTCTCTGGGATTACCTTTTGTTTGTTTCACTCTTCCCACAGCTCATTGCAGGCCCCATCATTCGCTACAAAGACCTGGCTCGGCAGATTGTTGACCGTGGGGAGTCAGGCAACTGGAATCAACGTTTTGCCGGGCTCTTCCGATTCACCATCGGGTTGGCGAAGAAGGTTTTGATCGCAGATGCACTAGCGACACTGGCAGATCCGGCCTTTGAAGCTGAGGTGCTCAGTTCACCCGATGCATGGCTGGGGTTGATCGCCTACACCTTCCAGATTTACTTTGACTTTTCCGGTTACAGCGACATGGCCATTGGGCTGGGTCAGATGATGGGTTTTCGTTTCCCAGAAAACTTCAACTGTCCGTACATCGCCCGAGGCTTTCAGGACTTTTGGCAACGATGGCACATCACGCTCAGTACCTGGATGCGAGACTACCTCTACATTCCTTTGGGGGGAAACCGAATTTCTGAAATTCTCACCCTCCGCAACCTGTGGATTGTTTTTCTGCTCTCCGGTTTGTGGCATGGCGCCAGTTGGAACTTTATCATCTGGGGAGCGTGGCATGGGGCCTTTCTTTCCATCGATCGGTTTACCGGCCTCTTCCGAAAGATGCCTCACTTTATGAGTGTGGCGCTCACCTTTTTCCTCGTTGCTTTTGGTTGGGTCTGGTTCAATGCTGAAACGGTTCCCAATGCCATCGAATACTATCAGGCGCTCTTCTCGGTGAAAGGTTCGCTGAGCCTGGAAGTGGGAGGCAGAGAAGCATTCATCCTATTCCTCGCCATCGTGTTTTCTTTCTTTTCGGGGGCTTTGCAGAGCAAGGTTTTTGCTTTCCTCTCGGGTTCTGATAATCAGCCTTTGGAGGTTGTTGCCAAAGCCGTTTTGATCGCTGTGCTGTTGGTCCTTTGTCTTGGGCAACTGGCTGTAGCCGAAGGTCAGCCCTTCATTTACTTTCGCTTCTAGTGTTGGGTGAAGGTTAGTGTTTTTGTGAACTACAGAGGACACAGAGAAGACACAGAGTTCTCAGAATTTCTTGTCTGTGTTCTTTGTGCGGGACTTCCTGCCATCTGTGGTTAATAAAAGTTCTCAAACAGGTCTCCACACCCTTCTATCTTTGCCGTCTTCCAAAAATCAGGAGCTCACATGTCAGACGATAAGAAGATCATTTTTTCCCTTCAGGGAGTCAGCAAAGTATATCCTCCGAGCAAGCAGGTACTCAAGAATATTTACCTCTCCTTTTTCTACGGAGCCAAGATCGGGATCATCGGTCTCAATGGTTCTGGTAAGTCTTCATTGTTGAAGATCATTGCCGGGGTCGACAAGGAATTTCAGGGTGATCTGAGTTTCAGCCAAGGCTATCGGGTTGGATACCTCGAGCAGGAACCTGAGTTGGATGACAGCAAGACCGTGATGGAAGTGGTCAAGGAAGGAGCCGCTGAGGTTACTGCACTGCTGGAAGAGTATGAGCAGATCAACAACGACTTCGGCTTGCCCGAGGTGTATGAAGATCCCGATAAGATGGAGAAGCTGATGGCACGTCAGGGTGAGCTTCAGGACAAGATTGATGCGGTGGGCGCCTGGGAGCTGGAGTCAAAGCTTGAGCGCGCCATGGATGCACTCCGGACACCCGAAGGTGATACTCCCATCAAAAACCTAAGTGGAGGAGAGCGCAGAAGAGTGGCGCTGTGCCGCCTGCTCATTCAACGCCCAGAAATCCTGTTGCTAGACGAACCTACCAACCACCTCGATGCCGAATCGGTGGATTGGCTTGAGCAACACCTCCAGGAATACGAAGGCACAGTGATCGCCATCACGCACGACCGCTACTTCCTGGACAATGTAGCCGGTTGGATTCTGGAGCTCGATCGTGGAGAAGGAATTCCATGGAAGGGTAACTACTCGTCCTGGCTTGATCAAAAATCCAAGCGTTTGGCGCAAGAAGAAAAGCAAGCCAGCAAGCGCCAGAAGACCCTGGAGCGAGAATTGGAATGGGTGCGCATGTCTCCGAAAGGTCGCCATGCGAAGAGCAAGGCCCGACTCGCCAATTACGATAAGATGATGGGCGAAGAGCAAAAGAGCCGTGAAGAACAGCTTGAGCTTTACATCCCACCCGGGCCGCGCCTCGGAAACAATGTCATTGAAGCCATCGATGTCAAAAAAGCATTTGGTGACAAGCTGCTTTACGAGAACCTCAACTTCAACTTGCCACCCGCAGGAATTGTAGGAATCATTGGGCCCAACGGAGCGGGTAAAACCACGCTTTTCCGCATGATCATGGAACAGCAGCAACCCGATGCCGGTGACTTCAAGCTCGGAGAAACCGTGAAGGTTGCCTACGTAGATCAGGCACATGAAGAGATCGATCCTGAGAAAACCGTGTGGGAAGTCATTAGCGGTGGCAATGAGATCATTGAACTCGGTGACCGGGAGCTTAATTCCAGGGCCTACGTCAGCAAGTTCAACTTTGCCGGTAACGATCAAGGTAAGAAAGTGAAGGTGCTCAGCGGTGGTGAGCGCAACCGTCTCCACCTTGCCATGACCTTGAAAGAAGGCGCGAATGTGTTGCTGCTCGATGAGCCTACTAACGATCTGGACGTAAATACCCTCCGTGCCCTTGAGGAAGCATTGGAGAACTTTGCCGGATGTGCCGTAGTCATCAGTCACGACCGCTGGTTCCTCGACCGTATCTGCACGCACATTCTTGCATTTGAAGGGGATAGTCAAGTTGTTTATTTCGAAGGTGGATACAGCGACTACGAAGAGAACCGCAAGAAGCGCCTGGGCGATGAAGGACCGAAACGAATCCGGTATAAGAAGCTGGGGAGTGTGAGTTAAGAGAGCTGTCAGCTATCAGCCATCAGCCATCAGCGAAGAGTTATTGATGGAGTGCAAAGATCAAAGATTAAGGATCAAAGCAATTAGATGAACGTGCCGTTGATTGAGTTTGCAGTTGATATTGAGTTTGAGGTTTTTTTGCTCTTCCACGGTCCATGCTGAAAGCTGATAGCTAGAAGCTATTTTTGCCGCCTTATGGCAAACAAACCATCCATCCCCAAGGGAACGCGAGACTTTCTGCCCGAGCAGAGCCTCAGGCGTGAATACATTTTCGATACTGCCCGAATGGCCTTTCAGTTGTACGGTTATCAGCCGATTGAGACTCCCGCTATGGAGAACCTTGATACGCTCATGGGTAAGTATGGAGAAGAAGGTGATCGGTTGATTTTTAAGGTTTTGGATAGTGCGGACAAGCCTAATCGAACCATTCAAAAAGAAATATCTCCATCGAATATCAGCCCTGTTTATGAAGAGTATATCTCTAGCATTGGGGCAGATATTGCTCAACGAGTTGGAACGCTTTTACAGTCACAAGATGAGAACCCCTCGAAACAAGTCGTTGATAACCTTAGAATCCAAATAGAAGAATCTAAACCTGATCATATAAAAGATGATTTAGGTGTCGAGATTCATAAGATACTGTTGGAATACTTGTTCGACTCGAGGCCAACAGAAAAGGCTAATGAGCTAGATGAAAGTCTCATTCAGTCGTACGCTGGTAAACCTGATGCATTAAAAATGGTAACAGCTTACTTAGGATTCTCGATGCAGTCAACGGGACTTAGGCGATTATTTGCGACTGCTATAACTGCTTTCTCCGATAGAATTGGCATGCTTTTGTCTGAAAAAGCCCTTCGTTACGACCTCACCGTGCCCTTTGCCCGCTTTGTCGTACAACACCAGAATGACCTTTCCTTTCCGTTCAAGCGCTACCAGATTCAACCGGTCTGGCGAGCCGATCGACCGCAGCGTGGCCGATATCGGGAGTTCTATCAGTGTGATGTCGATGTCATTGGCAGCGATTCGCTGTTGAATGAGGCAGAGCTGATTTGCATCATCAGCGATGTGTTCAATAAACTCGGTCTTGGAGACATCAGCATTCGCCTCAACAATCGCAAGATCCTGAGCGGCATAGCGGAGTCTGCGGGTTTGAGTGGTTACTTCCAGGAGATGACAGTGGCGATTGATAAGCTCGATAAAATCGGAGTGGACGGAGTGAAGGAAGAAATGCTCAAACGCGGCTTGCCCGAGCAAGGTGTGAAGAAGGTACTCGACCACCTCAAGCGCAAAGGCGACCCCGACACGGTCCTGAGAATGTTGCAAGGCGCGATGACCGGAGTAGAGGAAGCGCTGCGCGGTATCGATGAAATGAAGAAAGTGCTCAAAGCCCTGCCTGCTGAGGTGAAGTCCAAAGTTGAAATTGACCTTACCCTTGCCCGTGGATTGAACTATTACACCGGGGCCATCATCGAAGTAGGGCATCCTGAATTTCCATCCAGCATCTGCGGTGGTGGACGCTACGATGATCTAACGGGCATTTTTGGCCTCTCCAATATGAGTGGAGTAGGAGTGTCCTTTGGAGCCGATCGCATCTACGATTTGATGGAAGCGAAAGGACTCTTTCCCGATTCATTGAAGGCAGCGAGCGAAGTACTGTTTGTAAACTTTGGTTCTGAAGAGGCGGAGGCCTGCCTTCGGTTGGCAGCTGAATTGCGAGCCAATGACTTCTCTGCGGAAGTCTATCCAGACGAGGCGAAGATGAAGAAGCAAATGAAGTATGCGGACGCCAAGGGATTTGCTTACACGGTGATGATGGGAAGCGAAGAATTGAAAAACGAACAAGTACAAGTGAAGGAAATGAAGAGCGGAGATCAGTTTACTGTGATGCAGAAGGACTTGTGTAATTTCCTCATCGAAAAAACACGCGCATGATAGAGTTGGAGCATCGACACTACCGCATTTCCGAAGTTGGAGATTTGGTGCAATCCGGAGAACCTCTGCGACTGTCGGCAGAACTGGCTGAGTGCATCCGGAAAGGCAGAGCGTTTCTTGAAGACTACATCGAACGGGCTGAACAACCCATTTACGGAATCAACACCGGCTTCGGGTCATTGTGTGATACGGAGATATCGCGAGACGACCTGAACACCTTGCAGCGCAACCTTGTGATGTCTCATGCATGCGGAACAGGCGCGTTGGTTCCTTCTGGCATCGTTCGCCACATGATGGTGCTGAAGGTGCTTGGCCTTTCCAAAGGCAACAGCGGAGTGCGGTTGGAGACGGTAACCCAATTGATTGAGCTCTACAATCGAGACATTATCCCCGTAGTGTATGAGCAGGGCTCGCTCGGAGCTTCCGGTGACCTGGCTCCTCTGGCCCATCTCTCGCTTCCGCTGTTGGGAATGGGAGAAGTGTATTACAAAGGAGATCGATGTTCGGCAGCGCATGCGTTGAATCTAGAGCAGATTGCCCCCATTGAGTTGGGCGCGAAGGAAGGTTTGGCATTGCTCAACGGAACGCAGTTTATGGCAGCCTATGCCACGGTGATTCTTCACGGCCTTGAGCGTTGGGTGGACCAGGGTGAGCAGGTGGCAGCGCTTTCGTTTGATGCTTTTGAAGGGCGCATCAATGCCTTTGACGATGCTGTGCACGTATTGAGACCTCATACCGGTCAGCGCGATACGGCCCGCATCATGAGAGAGATTCTCAGTGATTCTGAATGGATCAAACAACCAAAACAGCATGTTCAGGATCCTTACTCGTTCCGCTGTATCCCACAGGTGCATGGCACCAGCAAGGATTCCATCGAGTATGTGCGATCTGTGGTGGAGACCGAAATCAATTCTGTGACCGACAATCCCACCTTGATTCCTGACGAGGACAAAATCATTTCAGCAGGGAATTTCCACGGTCAGCCCTTGGCCCTGGCTCTGGACTTTTTGTGCATTGCCATGGCGGAACTCGCCAGCATTTCAGAACGAAGGGTTTATAAGTTGATTTCCGGGCAGCGGGGATTACCTGCCTACCTGGTGGCGGACCCTGGTTTGAACAGTGGAATGATGATCGCCCAATACTCGGCCGCTTCTATTGTCAGTCAAAACAAACAACTCTGCACCCCGAGTTCGGTCGATACCATTGACTCTTCAAATGGTCAGGAAGACCATGTGAGCATGGGAGCGAATGGCGCCACCAAGGCCTATCGTGTTTTTGAAAACTACCAGAGAGTAGTGGCTATCGAACTGTTGAATGCCGCTCAGGCTGCGGATTTTAGAACCGGAAAGTCTTCTTCAGAATTGGAGCGACTCCGGTCAGAATACCGTGAGCATGTAACCTTCATGGAGTCTGATGAGGTCATTCATCTGAAGATTGAAGCCAGCGTACTCTTCCTGAAGAACCGTTAAAAAGAGCTCATCTCTACAAGTCTATTTCCTGGATTAAATTAGTTTATATCATAAACTGTTTTACATTTGATGAAAATTCAGAATCATGACCGATACAAAACCATCCATGTCAGCAGATCAAAGCATGCAGATCATCAAGGAGATGATCAACAAGGCCCGATTCAATTTCAGTCGCGCCAGTTTCTATTTCATCCTGTGGGGAACCTTGCTCATCGGGGCGGCTCTTTTTGAGTTCTATATGGGCCACATCGTAGAAAGTCAGTGGGCTTATGTGGCATGGCCTGTTGTAGGCATGATGGGTGGAATTGCAAGCTTTGTGTTTGGAGCACGCAGTGAGCGCAAAGAAGCACTGACACACCTCGATCGAGTATATGCCGGTATATGGATCACCTACTTCGCAACCTTGGCCTTGTTTCTTATTGGATCTGTGAGCCAGCACATCAATCCTGGGAGCCAGGTGATGGTACTCACCGGATTTCCTACGTTCCTGACCGGCTTTGTACTGCGTTTCCGCCCACTCATCATCGGAGGCTGCGGATTTTGGGTACTTGGATTTGCAAGCCTTTTTATTCTCAAGGATTATGGCTCTTTGATCTTTGCCGTGAGCATCGTTCAGGGTTACCTCATTCCAGGCTTGCTCATGCGAAACATCAAGCGTGACCATGTTTAGTCGGCTCGATCCATTATTGCATTCTCCATTGCGATTGGCGGTGATGTCCTTGCTCATCAGCGTGGAGAAGGCTGACTTTAACTTTCTGAAGGAAAAAACGGAATCCACAGCCGGCAATCTCAGTGTTCAGATCACCAAGCTGGAGCAGGCCGGTTACGTAGCTGTTACCAAAGGTTACAAAGGCAAGCGGCCTCATACCAGTTGCCAGATCACACCAAAAGGTGAGAAGGCCTTTGAGGCCTATGTGAATTCCATCAACAACTACATCAATCCCTCGAAATGAGCATTCGACTGGCTCGTTTCGGGTTTGATGTTCACTTTTGCGTCTAAAGCCGATAGACGTTGAGAACATTTGAGAGCAAGCTGCGCGTGCGCTATGCAGAGACGGACCGCATGGGTTACTGTTACTACGGAAACTTTGCTGCCTACTTCGAGGTGGCTCGGGTAGAAGCGTTGCGAGAGCTGGGGGTGAGCTACAGAGATTTGGAAGATGACGGGATCATTCTTCCGGTACTCGAATATCAGATCAAGTATTTCAAGCCGGCTTATTACGATGAAGAGCTTCGCATTGAAACCGTGATCGAAGCGCTGAAAGGTCCTCGAATCTATTTCTCTTACAAAACCTACAATGAGAAAAACGAGGTTTTGAATGCAGCCACTACCACGCTCGTGTTTGCGAGCTTCGAAACCAAACGTCCCATCAATCCGCCTACTGACTTGCTGCAAATGATTGAGGCCGCTGCTAACAGCGAGGATTGAATTCTTTCTTGACGCTCTGGGCTGTTCATGCATGGGAGTTGTCAAATT
Source organism: Flavobacteriales bacterium UBA6057 (assembly GCA_002428995.1). Taxonomy (GTDB): domain Bacteria; phylum Bacteroidota; class Bacteroidia; order Flavobacteriales_G; family Salibacteraceae; genus UBA6057. The sequence continues at coordinate 405,908 of DIYJ01000011.1, forward strand.
TGCGCAGTGAAGCGATTGCTCTTTCTTCTTGTTGGCTTGGTCGGCCTCCCTGCCATGGGAGTCTCTCAGGATGCTATCGCAGATAGTCCGGTGATTGAGCGAAAGCGCTTCATCAGCAATGTCATTTTCCAGTTGGATAATCGCAACGAGCGCTATTATGGCGTAGGCGCGCGCATGAATGGCATTCGGCTCGGCATCGAAATCGAAAAGACGCTGAGAGTGGGGTTTGGACTCTACCAAAACAACAACTACTACTCTTTCGAGCCTCCTTCAGCGAATGATTCGCTTCAACAGACTATCCAGCTTAACTACAGCAACATTTTCATGGAATGGATCCTCTATGAAGACTTCCGCTGGGAACTCTCCATGCCGCTGTCCTACGGAGGCGGCAACATTCGGTTGAACAACTTTGCAAGGGTCAATGGACTTCCCGAGTTTGTAGGTTCTGATACGATCGATCGAGCGCGTTTGATTGACCTTGGCCTCATGGGACATGTGAAGGTGTTTCCCTGGTTTGGAGTTGGTGCTGGAGTTGGCTATCGACAAATGCTTTCACTCGATCCGCTTTACCGCAAGCCCTTTTCTGCGCCATACATAGACTTCAAAGTCAAACTCTTCCTCGGATACATCTATAAGGGTATTTTTAAACCCGAAGTAGTTCAGGAAGAACGCGATGCCTACATGGCGGAGCGGGCAGCCAGAAAAGCCAAACGATAACGGAATATGACCTCTACCGAAGCCCGGCAGCGCATTGATGCGCTTTCCAAAGAGCTGGAAGATCACAACTACAGCTACTATGTGCTCAGCAATCCTACCATCTCAGACTATGAGTTTGACATGATGCTGAAGGAGCTCGAAAAGCTGGAAGAGGAGTTCCCCGAGCTGGCCCATGTCAATTCTCCAACAAAGCGAGTGGGTGGGGATATTACCAAGAAGTTCGCTGAGGTAGTGCATGATTATCCCATGATGTCTCTATCGAATACCTATTCAAAAGAGGAGATCGAAGACTTCGAGAGCCGGGTGCGAAAACTGGCCGATGGCGAGTTGGAATATGTCTGCGAGCTGAAGTATGATGGAGTTGCCATTGGAATTAAATATGTCAATGGAGAGTTAGTTAGAGCTGCAACTCGCGGGGATGGCGTGAAGGGTGAAGACATCAGCACCAACGTGAAAACGATTCGCACCATTCCGATGTACGTGAGGGGAGAAGGATATCCGGAGGAATTTGAAATCCGGGGTGAGATCTTTTTTCCGCTCAAGCACTTCAACGCGCTCAATGCCCAGCGAGAAACCGAAGGTGAAGCGCTTTTTGCGAACCCCAGAAATACGGCCTCGGGTACGCTGAAAATGCAAGATTCTTCGGTGGTGGCATCACGCAACCTTGATTGCTACCTCTATGGTGTTTACAGTCCGCAGCGAGTGGCTGACAATCATTTTAACAGCGTACAAAATGCCGGCTCCTGGGGATTCAAGATTCCGAAGCGCGAAGACAACATGATCCGCTTGTGCAAGAGCATTGACGAGATCATGGAATTCATCAATTACTGGGAAGAAAAGCGACACACGCTCGATTTCGAGATCGATGGGGTGGTCATCAAGGTGAACAATTACCTGCAACAGGAAGAGCTGGGTTATACCGCCAAGTCTCCGCGCTGGGCCATCGCCTATAAATACAAGGCCGCAGAGGTTACGACACGGCTGGAGAACATTACCTACCAGGTTGGTAGAACAGGCGCCATCACTCCAGTGGCCAACCTCAAGCCTGTGTTGTTGGCAGGAACAACCGTGAAGCGAGCTTCCTTGCACAATGCCGACCAGATCGCCAAACTCGACCTGCGAGAGGGTGATGAAGTGTATGTTGAAAAGGGCGGTGAGATCATCCCAAAAGTCACCGCTGTTGATCTGGATAAGCGCCCGGCAGATAGTCAGCCGTTTGTGTATGCTACGCATTGCCCCGAGTGTAATACAGAGCTTATTCGTCTGGAGGGTGAAGCCTTGCACTACTGTCCCAATGAAAATGGATGTCCACCTCAGATCAAGGGTAAAATGGAGCATTTCATTTCCCGCAAGGCCATGGACATTGAGGGACTGGGATCAGAAACCATAGAGCAACTGCACGAAGCCGGCCTCATTCGCACTCCGGCTGATATTTATGACCTGACAGCAGATCAACTTCTTCCCTTGGAACGCATGGCTGAGAAGTCAGTAGAGAACATGCTGAAGGGCATTGAAGATTCGAAGCAAGTGCCTTTCGAGCGTGTGCTCTTTGCTCTGGGAATTCGCTACGTAGGAGAAACGGTGGCCAAGAAACTGGTGCGAGCATTGCATACCATCGAAGCACTGATGGCCGCTGATCAGGAGGCGCTGGTGGCCTTGGATGAGATTGGGGATCGCATTGCACAGAGTGTGTTGGAGTACTTCAGCGTTGAAACCAATCGGGAAATGGTACTGAAACTGAAAGAAGCAGGACTGCAATTCGAGATTCCTGCTGAGCAGCTGGAAGGACAAACCCAAAAACTAGCGGGACAATCCTTTGTGATTTCGGGAGTGTTTACCAATCACAGTCGCGATGAACTGAAGCAGTTGATTGAGCAGAACGGTGGAAAGAACACCGGTTCCATCAGCGCTAAAACCAACTTCTTGTTGGCCGGAGAAAACATGGGGCCGAGCAAGCGTCAGAAAGCCGAGAAGCTCGGAGTTGAGATCATTTCAGAGTCTCGCTTCGAAGAGATGATCGCCTAGACGTTTAAGAACAAAAGGACATAAAAAAAGGGCCGCAATTTGCGGCCCTTTTTCATGACTAAAACGAAAGGTCTTTAGTACTTCATGATGCGCTCAGTCTGCACTCTTGCATCCTGAGTGGCAACATTGACGATGTACATACCACTGGAGAATTCAGCCAATGGGATGCGATCGTTTTCGCGGATCACGGTGCTTGCCATGATCTTACCTGTTGCATCCATGATCTGAACCTGTGCAGTTCCTTCAAATCCTTCCACGTGGATGAAGTTGTAAGCGTTGTACACAGAAATAGGATCATCTGCTCCGTACTCACCGATTCCGATGGCTTCAGGCACCGCGATTTCGTAGGTAGTACAAGCGATGTCATTGGTATCTGTAGTGTCGTTGGTTTGACGAATTCTAACACAGAAATCGTGGAAACCCTTTGTCTGCTTCACATCTGGAATACCCAGGTTTGGATAGTAAGTAATGGTGAACTGAGTACCTGGGAAGATGTCCGCACCAATGCTACCGCTCCATTCGATAGAGTCGTTGGTTCCGCTATAAAGCGTGATGTTGAAATCACTTCCTGCCCAGTAAGGCAGCGTACTGTTGCAAGTGAAGGTAATGTCGAGAGAATCAATTTCCGGGGCAGGAACTCCGTCCAGTACTACGTGGCTATCCAGAGCAACCCAGTTAGCAATCTCAACTGTGTCAACCGCCCAGTCATTGGTAATGTCAGGGTTGATGGTGTATTCAGTACACTCAAGGTTGTTCAGAAGGCTTGTTTCAACAGAATCTACCAATGCAACAACGATGCAGATGTCTTCTGTACCGGCTGCGTTTCCAAATTGGTGGAGGTAGCCTCCAATCACAGTTTCGAAGGTATCTCCAACCAAAATCATTTCGCCAAAAATGAAAGTGTCTGGTCCAACAACTGGAGTACCGTCAACGAGGAGAGTTCTTGAATAACGGAAATCTGCCATGATGGTGTCTCCACCAGTGTTTTCAATACCGTATACAGCTGGAGTCTGGTAGCGAGGGAAAACCTCGTCAGATCCAGTAGACGCAACAGCTACATAAGCAGCGCCAATGTCGTAGATCTGGGCGGTAGCATTGAAGCCCAAGCCTACTACAGTTAAAACTAGAAGTAGTCGAGTAAAAGTGGTCATGTGAATTATTTTAATGGTTCGTTTAGAGTTCATTAGACGAGTCGCGAAAGTAATAGATAGGGTTGTCTAATGAATTTCTTGCACTAAAAACTACACCCTAACCCAGGCTGGCACCACAATTTTGACAGTATCTGGCGTCTTTCAGGTGGGCTGTATGGCCGCAATTGTTGCAGATGGTGTCTTTGCCAAAAACGTTTTCCTGTGGGCTTTGAAGCTGGTTTTTGGCTACTTCCACACCCACTAAACCTGTGGGCACCGCAATGATTCCATAGCCCAGGATCATCAGGATGAGCGCGAGGAACTGCCCCATGGCGGTATCTGGACGTATGTCGCCATATCCAACCGTAGTCATCGTTACCACTGCCCAATAGATGCTTCTTGGAATACTTGTAAAACCGGTTTTTTCGCCTTCTACGATGTACATGATCGTACCCATGATCACTGCAACATTCAAGACGGCAAAAAGGAAAACAGCGATTTTGGCGCGACTCGCCTGGAAGGATTTAAGCAATACATCCGACTCGCGCATGAAACGCGCCAACTTCAGCACACGGAAGACGCGCATCAGCCTAAAAATGCGGATCACCATCAGATACTGCGAAGAAATGGCCAGCAGGCTGAGGTATTCCGGAAGTATGGAAAGCAGGTCGATCAGGCCGTAGAAGCTGAATACATAACCCCATGTTTTCCTTGCGCTGTATAGCCGAACAATGTATTCTACGGTAAAAACAATGGTGAACACCCATTCGATGACCGTGAGGTAGAAGCCATACGCTTCCCGTACTTCTCTAACACTCTCGAGCATCACCACCAGGGTGCTCAACAAAATGGCATAAAGCAGCAGAATATCGAATCGCCTGCCCGTGGGGGTGTCCGATTCAAAGATGATCCTGTAAAGGCGTTCTTTTAGGCTTTCCTTACGATCCTGCGGCTGCATCGTCATTTAGAAATACAAACTGGATAATGTTGGCTCCCATCTGCAATGCCTTGCGATGGTTTGCCTCCGTATCGTTGTGAATGCGTGGGTCTTCCCAGCCATCGCCCAAATCGCTCTCCAAGGTGTAGAGGCAAACCAAGCGGCCTTCGTAAAACAGACCCAGAGCTTTCGGTCGTTCCCCATCATGCTCGTGAATCTTCGGTAAGCCTTTAGGAAAACTGAACTTCTGCTCGAAAATGGGATGATCGGCCGGCAGTTCAATGAAATCCAGTTCCGGGAACACCTTTTTCATCTGCGGACGGATGAAAGGGTCGATGCCGTAGTTGTCATCAATGTGCAAAAAGCCACCTGCGATCAGGTACTTTCTCAGGTTTTGGGCTTCCTGATCGCTGAAGATCACATTTCCATGTCCCGTGAGATGCAGGAAGGGAATGCTGAACAGGTTTCGATCGGCAAGGTCTACAATGATCTGTTCTTCGCTCAGCTGCGTGCCCAGTTGCTGATTGCAAAAACGGGCCAGGTTCGGGAGTGAGGTCTCAAGGTTGGCATACCAGTCACCTCCACCATTGTATTTCACCAATCCCAGCTGCATCTTATTCTGAGCAAAGCTGATCGATGAAAAGAGAAGGAATGAAATCAGGGCTATGTTCCAGCGCATGCCCGAAAATACAGCTTGCCGCGAAACCCGCGATCATCTTAGTTTTGAGCCCTTGATGAACTTCGCGTCTACAAAAGCCGCCCTGCAAGCCTTGCCCATTGCTCATATGGTGATGGCTTTTTTGCTGATCTGCGCCAATAAGCTGGGTGTAGATGTCTCTGGTGGAGAAGAGCAGTACCTCGCGTTTGCGAGGCAGTTTATCAATCCTGACTGGATCCCTGGTTCATTCACACTCACCGAATTCGCTGGCTCCCGCATTGTGTTTCAATGGCTTGTCGGGCCTGTAATGGAGCTCATGCCTTTCGAGCAAGCGGTTTTCTTTTTTCGGCTCGTCAATTTCCTACTCATTGGCATCCCAATAGGTTTGTTTTTCCATCGCCTGGGATTCTCGCTTCCGTTGAGCTTTTTGACGCTGCAGATCTTTCTGATGAGCGATCAAAACCTGGTAGGAGGGGAGTGGATACTCAAAACCTTCGAGCCGAAGAGTGTGGCTTACATCTTCGTCTTTTTTGCACTCTACTATTTTCTTGATAAGCGTCAAGGCCTTGTGGCAGTGCACCTTGCGCTCGCGTCCTACTTCCACATTCTGGTCGGTGGTTGGTTGTTGGGCGTTCTGGTGCTCATCTTTTTTCTGGAAGGTTTTTGGAAAAAGTCTGTCCAGCTTGGAGTTTTTTACGCTCTGCTCATGGCTCCCATGATTGCCTACCTCTTGCCCGGATACTTTGGACAGACCGTCCCGGAGACAGACTTTAACCTGGACTGGGTCTATGCTTACCATCGCTTGCCTCATCATCTGGGACTTTGGAAAACGACCGAGTACTTCATGAAGGGACACTTTTGGGGTGTGGTGCAAACAGTCGGACTTTTTGCAATAGGTATTGTATGGCGAAAGTGGCTGCCCGAAAACCTCAGGCGCTTGAATGCCATCATGCTGCTCTGCTTCATCATAAACCTGTTGTTCGTGGGAGTTGCAGCGATCGACCACTTTTTACTCGAAAACTCTGGTGGCCTTGGATTGAAGTTCTATCCCTTTCGCACCAACTCGATCGGAATGTTGCTGGGAATGGTCATTCTGATGGGCTTGTTGTGGCAAAAAATGGAGATCTGGTCTCAGGGGAAAAGGCTTCGATACCTCTTGCTGGGATCGTTTACGGTGTTGGCCGTGGCGCAGCTCGTGAATAACATTGAACGTTCGAAAAAGCATCTGGCTACGGATCCAGACTTCAGGGAGATGTGCGCCTTCATTTCAAGCCACACGGACCGGGAAGACGTTTTCTTCATTCTTCATCCCTATTGGGGACATCGCGACTATAACTCGTTCACCCGAAGAGCGGAACGAGAGAACTTCTACGTTCCCAAGTTTGTATCCGCTGAGCGCATAAAGTTGGTGGAGTGGTATGAACGCTATCAATTTTACATGCAACTGCGCAGCAAGCTGGACTTTCTTCCTGAAGGCCATGAACGCTACGGTATTACGTACATGCTGACGAATGATGATCGTGAAGATCCAAACATTGAGCTAGCGCATGAAGTAGGACAATACAGGCTCTACAAGTTGACGCTGTAATCTAGCGTCCTGCTCTTACATCCACGTATTTCTCGACTTCTTTCCAGAATCCTGGATAACTCTTTGAAACCACCATCGGGTCGCGAATGGTCAATTCATCGAAGATCATGGACAGGGAGGCAAGTGACATGGCCATGCGGTGATCGCTGTACACTTCAAAGGCATCGGATGGCGCAGTAGCAGCGCTGGCCACGAGAGAGAGCGTGTGTTGATCAACAGCGCTGGAAACTCCAATCTTTTTCAATTCTTCCTGCAATGCCGCGATTCGGTCGGTTTCCTTCAGGCGGAGGTTATCCAATCCTTCAAACGAGAATGCCTTGCCAATACCTGCAGCAGCTACCGCAGCGGGCTGAACCAGGTCTGGATGATCGCGGAAGTTCCACCGTTCCATGGCTGAAGGGGCGTTGTTTTTTGTGACCAGAAGGCCCTCTTCTGTGAAGGTGCTGCTCACTCCAAAGGCCTCAAAGACCTCCGTAACGCTGGCATCGCCTTGAATGGAATGCGATTCCAATCCCTGAAGGGTGAATTTGGCTTTTCGAGCCAATGCAGCAAAGGCCATCCAGAATGCAGCAGCACTCCAATCCTGCTCCACAGGGAAGGTGGAGGAGCGGTAACGCCCCGGCTGTACGGTGATGGTATGTTGGTCGATTTCCACCTGTGCTCCGCACTTCTGCATGAGCTTTTGGGTCATCTTGATGTAAGGACGTGACAATGGATCGCCCTGGATTGAGATCACCAGCGGTTGTGGCAATGTGGGCCCAATGAGCATCAGTGCGGTGATGAATTGACTGCTGATGTCTCCGGCCACTTCCACTTTGCCACCGTTGAGTCTTCTACCCTCGATGTGGAGCGGAGGAAAGCCCTCTTTTTCCAAATAGTTGATGTTAGCTCCAAGCTGGCGCAAGGCGTCCACCAACACCGAGATGGGGCGTTGCTTCATTCTCTTGGACCCTGTGAGGACTTTTTCCCCGGGGCGCGAAGCGTAGAGCGCAGTGAGAAAGCGCATGGCCGTTCCTGCCGGACCAACATCGGTGATGATGTCATTTCGCTCCAGAGCGAGTTGGAGTGAGGCAGTGTCGTCTGCACCGCTTAGGTTCTCAATTTCAAAGGGATGTGGTGACAACGCACGAATGATGAGCAATCGGTTGCTGATGCTCTTCGATGCCGGTAATTGAACCGAGCCGCTAAGGCTATGAGTTTTCGCGCGGAGGATAAATCTCATTGGCTAGGAAAGTACACCTTTCAGAGCATCAGAGATTGTTGTTTTTTCAACGGATTGACCAATTTCAGGATCAGCCACATCTTTCAACAGGCTGAAGACGATTTCATCCCTGCGGTTTTTCTTGTCGTGCCTCATCGCTTCCAGCACCTCAGATTCTGCAAAAGGAGCTTTTACATCCTCGTACAAGGCGGTCAGGTAACCGATGGCCTGATCAGCCTTTGTTTTTGGAAATCCGCATTGCTGAACAGAAATCTTTAATGCTGCTATCATTCCCAGGGCCACACATTCTCCGTGCAGCAAAGGAGCGTTTGTGTCGTGGCTCAATGCTTCGAGTGCATGACCTACGCTGTGTCCAAAGTTGAGCAGTTGGCGAATGCCATGATCGTCTTGATCTTGTGCAACTATCTGCTGTTTGATCTGGATGGATCTTTTGATCAAAGCTTCGTTTTGAACCGGCAGCGTTTCCCTGGAATGCAGGAGCTCCTGCCAAAGCCGTTCATCGCCAATGAGTGCGTGTTTGATGGTTTCAGCAAAACCTGAACGCAGCTCGCGCACTGAAAGGGTTTGTAGAAATCCGGGATCGATCAGAATGGCCTCCGGGTTGCGGATGGTGCCCAACTGGTTTTTGAGGGACAGAAAGTTAACTCCGTTTTTTCCTCCAATGGCAGCATCAGTCATCGCCAGCAGTGTGGTGGGTACCAACAGCGTTTTGAGGCCTCGCTTGTAAACGCTGCCGACAAAACCTCCAAGATCTGTCAGCATGCCGCCTCCAAGGCAAATCAACACAGCATTTCGATCGATGCCTTGTTGCATCATTTCCTGCCACAGCCGTTCGGCCTCCGTCAGTGACTTGTACTGCTCTCCCGCCTCAACCTCAAGGATCAGGGCCGGCTCCTGCTCGAAGTAATGTTCAAGGAAGTAGGGCAGACAATGCTCTTTTGTGTTGCGATCGCAAAGAATTACCCAACGAGAAGGTGTGAGGGAATCGAGCAGAAAATTCCACTCTGAGCGCTCAAAAAGCACGTTTCCTTCTGGTTTAGCAGTCACAAGTCTTGGGGTTCGAATATGATTTAAGGGCAAGGAGTCGATGCTTTCCACCTTCTTGCTCAATGGTGGCCTCGAGGTGGTGTCCATCCTTGTCCAGCGATACCAGATAGCGATACGGAGATCCTCCTGGATTAAGGCTCTTCACCTTTGCAAGGGTCCAGAATTCAGCCACTTCCGTGGAGTCGAGTTCAAGACAGTCTGTGAAGCAAATCAATGGCTGACTTATATGAAAAACACTGTCCATCCGAATGGCCTCCAAAACACGCTGATCCGGTGTCCAGAAATCCAGATCCCGATCTCCGTGCCTTAGAAAGAGCACATAAACCATGATGAGTCCGAGCCCGAAGCCAATGAAATAGATCCTCAGTCTGCGCAGCATAGTCAATTAGAATTCATCGGCAGGTTTGTCCAGCAACTGCCAAAGCTTGTCTTTCAGGGTTTGGACGTTGAGACCGCTCACCGAAGAAATGAACAGGTGAGGCAGTCCATCGGGCATACTGTCAGCAATTTCATCCATCAGCTCCTGGTCCAGCATGTCTGCCTTGGAGATAACCACCAGGAAATCTTTGTGCATCAACTCAGGATTGTATTTCTCCAACTCCGACTGGAGTACCTGAAACTCTTTGAAGTGATCGTCACTGTCCGCGGGAATCATGAACAGCAGCCCTGAGTTACGTTCAATGTGCCGAAGGAACTGGTACCCAATGCCACGGCCCTCGCTCGCACCTTCGATGATCCCAGGAATGTCCGCCATGATGAAGGAACGATGGTCGCGGTAGGGAACAATCCCAAGATTGGGCTCCATCGTAGTAAAAGCGTAGTCTGCAATCTCTGGTTTTGCTGCTGTGACGGCACTGAGTAGTGTGGATTTACCTGCATTGGGAAAACCAACCAGCCCAACATCTGCCAACACCTTCAGCTCAAGAATGTACCAGCCTTCGCGGCCTGGCTCTCCGGGTTGAGCTTCTCGCGGTGTTTGGTTCGTGGCCGTTTTGAATTGTGAGTTTCCCAAGCCTCCGCGCCCACCAGGAACGAGCGTTTTTTCTGCGCCATCCTCGGTGATCTCAAAAAGGAATTCTCCGGTCTCTCCGTCTCTTGCTACCGTGCCAACGGGAATTTCAAGGACTACATCCTTTCCTGAAGCTCCCGTGGCATTTTGCTTGCCTCCGTTCTTGCCGTCTCCGGCCATCACGTGCTTTCGGTATTTGAGGTTGATCAGTGTCCAGAGCTGAGTGTTAGCTCTGAGGATTACATGACCACCTCGTCCACCATCACCACCATCCGGACCACCTTTGGCCACGAATTTTTCCCTTCGCAAATGGGCACTGCCAGCGCCACCATGGCCACTGCGGCAATGGATTTTTACGTAGTCGACAAAATTGGAAGATTGAACCTTGCGGTTGCGAGACATGAAAAGGTCGGTTATACCGTTTGAGCGGAAAGCTTGTCGATGGACTCACAAAGTCGATCAAAGATCTCGTCCACGGTTCCGACACCGTTTACCGCACTCAGCTTATTCTGATTCTGATAGAAGTCCTGCAATGGGGAGGTCTCACGCATATAGACGTTCAGCCTGTTTTGGATCACCTCTTCGTTGGCGTCATCAGCTCTTCCGCTTGTTTTTCCGCGCTCCAACAGTCGTTTGATCAGTTCCTCATCGGGAACTTGAAGCGACAGGCATACAGAAATAGAAGTGCTCAATGTGCTGAGCAAGGCGTCCAAAGCTTCTGCCTGCTGGGTAGTTCTTGGGAAGCCGTCAAAGATGAAACCCCTGGCTTCTGGGTGAGCCTGAACCTTGTCCTTGAGCATCTCAATGGTCACACTGTCCGGTACAAGATTCCCCGCATCCATGAACGATTTTGCCTTTTTGCCCAGTTCGGTTTCTTCCTTCATGTGCATGCGGAAGAGGTCACCTGTTGAAATGTGAACCAGCTGGTACTTATCAAGCAGCTTGGCACTCTGCGTTCCTTTTCCAGCACCCGGAGGGCCAAATATTACAATGTTTATCATCTTGTTTCGTCCTTTAAAATGTAGATCGAATCGGTGTTCCTGCCCAACCCGTCAAAGTCCAGTCCATAACCCAGCAAGAACTTGTTTTTGACCTCAAAGCAAACATAGTCAATCGGCAACGATGCCTTGTATGCTTCCCGCTTAAACAGTAGGGTACAGACCTTCAGAGAGCGAGGCTCGTAACGCTTCAAAAACTCGAACAGCGCCTTCAAGGTATTGCCCGTGTCCACAATGTCTTCCACAATGATCACATCCTTGCCCTTGATATCAAGGTCTTCTGCTTCTCGAAATTTCACGCTTCCCGAGCTTTCCATGCCTTTGTATGAAGCTGCTCTGATGAAGCCCAACTGGCATGGGTGGGGATAGGCCTTCATCAAATCGGAGAAGAACATAAAGGAGCCATTCAGCACACCAAGAAAGAATACCTCTTCGGAAGCGAAGTCATTGGCAATTCTTTCACTCAGTTGAACAATGTTATCCTGGAGATCAGCTGCGGAAATGTATTCTGTGAATACCCGGTCTCGAACTACGATTTCTGTCATGAAAAATAGCTGGCAAAGGTAGTGTTCGATCACTTCTACACTAAGGGTATCTTTGCCGGAATTTTAGATTATGACCATTGGAATTGTAGGCGGAGGACAACTGGGAAGAATGTTCATCCAGAATGGGTTGAATTACGGGCTCACTTTTCACGTATTAGATCCCGACCCAGAGGCTCCATGCGAGCCGATTGCGCACAAGTTTATATGCGCAGATCGCAACGATGAAGAGGCGGTTTACCAATTCGGTCAGCAATGCGATGTGATCACCATCGAGATTGAGAATGTCAGCATTGAAGCCTTGAAGCGACTTGAAGCTGAGGGTAAGAAGGTCTTTCCCCAACCGCATGTGTTGGAGCGCATCAAGGACAAGGGCTTGCAAAAGCTGTTTTATCAGGAGCATGGAATTGCAACCGCTCCGTTCCTTTTAGTCGATTCTAAAGAAGAAGCAAAGCAACACATCGATTTCCTTCCTGCGATGCAGAAGATGCGAGTAGGTGGTTACGATGGAAAAGGAGTTCATCCCCTGCATTCTGAGCAGGATATTGAACAAGGATTTGATGCTCCGAGTGTGTTGGAAAAGTGGGTCCCGGACGTGGCTGAATATGCCATGCTGGTGGCACGGAATGAAAGCGGAGAAGTCTCGTCATTTCCCTTGGTGGAACTTGTTTTCAACCCTGAGGCTAACCTCGTAGACTACCTGGTAAGCCCAGCGAAGGTGGATTCCGGCATTGAAGTGAAGGCCAGAGAAATGGCAGAATCGCTCATTGCTAAACTCGACATGGTGGGGCTGCTCGCGGTGGAACTGTTCCTCTCGAAGGAAGGTGAATTGATGGTGAATGAGGTAGCACCCAGACCTCACAACAGTGGACACCACACCATCGAAGCTTGTGTGAGTTCTCAATTTGATCAGCTTTTGCGCTCCATTTTGAACTGGCCACTTGGTGATACCAAACTTCAGACTCCAGCGGCCATGATCAATTTGCTGGGAGAAAAAGGTCACACGGGTAAGGTGGTCTACAAAGGCATGGATGAGGCGATCAGCACTTCAGGGGTTTATCCACATGTATATGGCAAGGCGTTGACCAAGCCCTTCCGTAAAATGGGACATGTTACGGTGATCGGTGATACACGCGAAGATGCCTTGGCAAAAGCCGAAAAGGTGAAAGAAACGATTAAGGTTATAACTGAATAAGAAGCATGGAAAAAGCTCCTGTAGTTGGTGTGATCATGGGAAGCAAAAGCGACTTCCCCGTCATGAAAGATGCCGTTGACATTCTGAAAGAATTTGGTGTCCCCGTTGAAGTGGACATTGTAAGTGCCCATCGAACGCCCGAGAAGATGTTTGACTACGCACGTGAAGCAAAGTCTCGTGGAATCAAGGTGATCGTTGCGGGAGCCGGAGGTGCTGCTCATCTGCCCGGCATGGTAGCATCAGTGACCCCACTTCCGGTGATCGGAGTGCCCGTGAAATCATCCAATTCAATTGATGGTTGGGACTCTGTGCTTTCCATCCTTCAAATGCCTGGAGGTGTTCCAGTGGCTACGGTGGCATTGAATGGATCCAAAAATGCAGGCATCCTTGCGGCTCAGATTCTGGCCATCAGCAACGATGAATTGGCAACTGCGATGGACGCCTACAAAGCAGGCTTAAAAGACAAGGTTCGAAAGATGTCAGAGGAGGTTCAGGCCTTCGACATTTGAATTCAGAACTAAAACAACTATCAACAGACTCTTTTCGTCTTTCACTCTATCGACTACACAATGAATTCTATGAGGTTTTTCTGCGCTCTTCTCCTTGGTTTGATGATATCGTTTTCAGGGTTCTCACAATTGAACGTCACATCAGCTCAACAAAGCGGAAACTGGGCAAGCTATTACGTGAATAATGTTCTTCTTGGTTCTGGTGTTACCGCCTTTAACATCACGTTTTCCGGAGACTCAATGCAGATAGGAGAATTTGATCAAACCAACTCAGGAATCATTATCCCGGATGGTGTGATCATGTCTTCTGGCGATGTGGAAATAGCAGAAGGACCCGACAACAGTGAAGGTGCTGGAGCCATCACCGTCAGCGGTAATAGTGATGCAGATCTCGCGCAGCTTTCAGGGTTCTCAATTTTTGATGCAGCTATTCTGGAATTTGACTTTGTGCCTCAGGGTGATTCGGTAAAGTTTAGTTACGTGTTTGGAAGCGAGGAGTATGACGAATATGTGTGCGGTAGCGTGAATGATGCCTTTGGCTTTTTCTTGAGCGGCCCAGGGATTGCCGGACCATTTTCCAGTGGAGCTGTGAATATTGCTACCATTCCCGGTACCAACCCAGCCATTCAAGTGAGTATCAATACGGTGAACAATGGGACAGTCGGTACCAATGGCATGCTTTCAAACTGCACAAATGTGTCGCCCAACTGGAATCAGAATACCGCCTTCTACGTGCAGAATACAAATGATACCACCATTCAATACGATGGATATACTGTTCCACTCGTTGCGCGTTATGAGGTGAATTGTGGGGATACTTATCACATCAAGCTTGCCATTGCAGACGCAGGAGATGGTGCATTTGATTCGGGAGTGTTTCTCGAAGGAGGAAGCTTTTCTTCTGATGTTGTAGAAGTCTCCATCGCTTCTGTAAATGGTGACAGCACCATTAACGAAGGATGCGGAACGGCTACGATCCAGTTTACCAGAACAGACACCTCAGATACCACATTCACTCCGCTGTTTTTTACCGGAACGGCTACCAATGGTGTAGATTTTACGCTACTGCCTGATTCTATTGTGTTGTATCCCGGTCAGTTTGATACCACCATCGTCATAGACCCTTTCAACGATGGAATTACGGAAGGCATGGAATTCATTACCATCGAGGCCTGGACCTTTAATCCATGCGGGGATACCTTCATCAGTACGGGAACACTTTACTTTTTTGATGTTCCAAACCTGGATGTAAGCCTCACGGATACGATTTTGAAATGCCCGGCTGACTCGCTTGAACTGGAAGCAGTGGTGTTGAGCGGTGGGCCACCTCCCTACCAATACACCTGGAGTACCGGAGCGACAGGTTCAGCTGTTACGGTGCCAGCACTGCAGGGGAATGGCTTTGATTCGTTATTCATAACCGTAACTGATAGTTGTGCGCTGTTCACTTTCGTGGATACCTTGGTATATACCCGTGATGTCGATCGGGCTCCTTTGGTCAACATTGTAAAAGATACCATTGTCGACTGTCCTGGTGATTCGGTGACGCTTTCCTATGATGCCTTCTTTGGATCTGGACAGAGTTCCTTTGTATGGGAAGGGAATGACTCTTCTCTTACAGCAACCGTAGTTATTCCATCGGCCAGAACCTACCAGATTACCATGACAGACAGCTGCGGTCGTGTGGATGTGGATACGGCCTTCCTGGATTTTATTGCAGTGAACCCTATTACATCTGTTTTTCCAGATACGGTGATTTCCTGCCCGGGAGATACTATAACTGTGAGGCCGCAAGTGAGCGGTGGCTTGGCGGGTTACAACTACGATTGGGAGTTGGTGAATCCGACCTACGATGATTCCGTTTTCAAGTTTGTTCAGCCTTTCAGTGACACCTTGATGTTCTTCTGGGTTCAGGATCGATGCGGCCGCGTAGGCACTGATACGATCAGGGTTCAAATCCGGGATATTGACTCCTTCATGGTTTCCATTCCTGACCGGGAAGTTGCATGTGACGGGGTAGAGGTGACCATTCCTTCAGATGCTGAAGGTGGCTTGGAACCTTACACTTACAGTTGGAACACGGAGGATACTACTTCAACGATCATCCTTACGGTAGATCTCGATCAATCCATCGTTGTGACGGTGACCGATTTCTGTGGACGAATCGCTTCAGCTGAGGCCTCTATCAATACACCCGAATTCCTTGATTTGGGACTCACACTCTCGGGATCGGATAAGCTCTGCTTTGGTGAGGAATACATCATTGAGGCACAAGGCTTTGGAGGAGCCGGGGATTATACCTACGATTGGATTCCTCAGAAAGCGCCAAGAACGGGAGAAATCTACGAGAAGCTCGACAGCAACCTCTTCCGTGTCGTTCCAAATCAGACCAACATTCACTTGGTAAGGATCACGGACTTCTGTGGAAATACCTACGAGGATTCTCTGAATATCATCGTGGACCCTTGCATCTTTATTCCAAATGTGATTACTCCAAACGGTGATGGAATGAATGATTTCTTCCAGATCGACAACGCCAACAACATCCCGGATGCAGAGCTGGTTGTCTACAATCGTTGGGGAGCCAAGGTGTATGAATCATCTTCCTACAAAAACGACTGGAGCCCATCTGAGCTTAGTTCAGGTGTGTATTTCTATGTGTTGCGTTCCGAATTCTTTGATGAGCTCAGAGGAGATGTGACGGTGATCGCTGAATAGCGATTAGTTAATCAACTGATTAACTGATAGTCAAATCATCTAATCAGATATATCAATCCTCTGCCCATTCACCGGAGCCAATTCCAGTTCCTGGCTGTTGGAAGCGATAACAATCGTTCGGCTTTCCGAGATAGACGTCAGCTTGCTGCCGTACCATTCTGACCATTCCAGGTCCAGGTTAGAGCAGGGCTCGTCAAAGAAGAGAATAGAGCTTTCAGAGAAGAGGCTCAGGGCTAGCTTCAATCGTTGCTTCATGCCTGAACTCAGTGTATTGATCGCTTTGCTCTTGTGTTCTGCAAGCCGAATCTCATCCAGTATTTGAGCCGTTGACACTGTCAGCGGTTTCATCCTCCGATGGAGATCTATCAGCTCTTCCACTTGCAGTTCATCAAACAGTTCCATCATGGGCGAGCAGATGCTCAGCTGAAGAAACCATGCTTCCTTCTCTATGGCTTCCCCATTAGAGTCAGTGAACGATAGCGTTCCCTCGTTTGGAGTTACAAAGCCAGACAGTATTTGAAGTAGCGTAGACTTTCCGCTGCCGTTCTTTCCGGTAATCGCGTGAATTCCGGGTGGGAATTTCCCGGAGATACGTTGGAAGATCCAGTCTGTACCGAACTTCTTTCCGATCTCCGAAAACTCGATGGTAATCATTTAGGAATGGCCTCGCATGATGCCTTTTTCCGAACCCTTGATAAAGGACAGAATGTTTTCTCTGTGTACGCTGTCTGGCAGTTCGCGCAGTACAGCATCTACTCCTTTGCTGGTGTTGTCGTTGTGAACGTAGATCAATCGGTAGATGTGCTCTACGTCACGAATGGTGGTTTCATCAAAACCTCTGCGCTTCAGTCCCACCGAATTGATACCTACATAACCCAGGGGCTCGCGTGCAGCTTTCACAAAGGGAGGAACATTCTTACGAACGAGAGAACCACCGGCAATGAACGCATGAGCACCGATGCGAAGGAACTGCTGAACAGCTACCAGACCTTCCAAAATGGCGTGATCTTCAATGGTGACATGACCTGCGAGATTTACACAGTTGGCCAGGATTACGTTGTTACCAATGATGCAATCGTGTGCTACGTGCACGTAGGCCATCAGCAGGCAATTATCGCCCACCTTCGAGGTCATTCGATCGGAAGTGCCACGGTTCATGGTCACACATTCACGAATGGTGGTGTTGTCACCAATTTCAGCAGTAGTGACTTCTCCCGCAAACTTCAAGTCCTGGGGAATGGCACTGATTACAGCACCAGGGAAAATCCTGCAGTTCTTTCCAATCCGTGCCCCATCCATGATGGTAACATTGGGGCCAATCCACGTTCCGTCTCCAATCTCTACATCCCCATAAACGGTTGAAAAAGGCTCAATGGTGACACCTTCTCCAATCTTCGCGTCAGGATGAATGTTTGCTTTCAACTGACTCATCTTGCTTCACTTTTACGATTTGGGCCATCAATTCGCCCTCAGCCACCACAATGTTTCTTACAAATGCCTGTGCTCTCATCTGGCAGATGCCGCGTCTGATCGGAGACATGAGATCGAGCTTAAAGACTAGCGTATCACCCGGAACAACTTTGCGCTTGAAGCGGACCTTGTCGATCTTCATGAAAAGGGTCTCGTAGTTCTTCGGATCAGGGATTTGGCTCAACACAAGGATTCCTCCTGTTTGCGCCATTGCCTCTACGATCAATACTCCAGGCATTACCGGATTGCCGGGGAAATGTCCCTGGAAGAACTCTTCGTTCACCGTCACATTCTTGACTCCTACCACGTGTGAATCGCTCATCTCAATCACCTTGTCTACCAACAGGAATGGGTAGCGATGAGGAAGCATATCGCGAATCTCCGTGATGCCGTAGATAGCATCAGCGTTAAGGTCAAACTTGGGCGCGGCCTTTTGCTCCTGCTTAATCAGGTCTTTGAGAATACGTCCAAAGGCCACGTTGGTGGTGTGTCCGGGGCGTGCTGCCAGGAAGTGTCCTTTGATCGGCTTTCCTACCAAGGCCAGGTCACCCACAATGTCCAGCAGTTTGTGTCTGGCAGGCTCGTTTTGGAAATTCAGTTTTACGTTGTTCAGAATACCGATGCCGATCTTCTGAAGCTCAGATTTTTCACGGTTGAAGGTAGCCGCCAGGCGATCTTTTTCATCCTCGCTGAGCTCTGTGTCCACCATTACGATGGCGTTGTTCACATCTCCACCTTTGATCAGGCCTTTGTTCACCAATTGAATGAGTTCACGCAGGAACACAAAGGTTCGGCAGCGCGAGAATTCATCCTTGAACTCACTCAGCTTATACATCTGAGCGTGTTGCGTACCGAGCAATGGCGAACGGTAATCAACCATTACTGTAATGCGGTATTCAGGAGCTGGTACGGCCAGCATTTCTACTTCGCGCTCCGGATCTTCAAAGGTGATGTTGTCTTTCAGGACGAAGTAGTCTCGTTCTGCATCCAAATCAACCAAACCAACCTTTTCGATAGCCTCCACAAAGTACTTGGAGCTCCCATCCAGGATGGGAATTTCAGGTCCATCGATTTGAATCAATGCGTTGTCCACTCCCATTCCGTGCAATGCCGCCAGGATGTGCTCGGTAGTGTGAACTTCCATTTTGTCGTTACCCAGGCTTGTACCTCTGGTGGTGGCAATCACGTTGTCCACATCTGCCTTGATCTTTGGTTGATCAGGCAAATCCACTCTTTGAAAGTGGTACCACTCGTTTTCCTTGGCCGGAAGCACCGTAAGCTTGGACATCTTACCCGTATGAAGACCAACGCCTTCGAGGGTAAATGAGGATTTCAGTGTTCTCTGTTTTTCAGCCATTCTTATTTAGCTTTCGATTGTTCCTCTGAGATGCGGGAAACCTTATTCGCTATCTCAGGTAAGTTTCGGAAGTGTATGTAAGCTCGTTTAAAATCTCCGATGGGAATGGCCGGTGAGCCTTGTACGATCGTTCCCTCTTTTTCAATGCTATTTCCAATGCCCGACTGGGCAGCAATTTTCACTTCATCGGCTATATGGATATGTCCCACAATGCCTACTTGTCCACCAATCATGCAGTTCTTGCCAATCTTGGTGCTTCCCGCAACTCCGGTTTGTGCTGCGATGACGGTGTTTTCTCCAATTTCCACATTGTGTGCAATCTGGATAAGGTTGTCCAGCTTGACTCCTTTGCGGATGATGGTACTTCCCAGGGTTGCCCGATCAATGGTAGTGTTGGCGCCAATTTCCACATGATCTTCCAGGATCACATTGCCCATGTGCACCACTTTCTTGTATTGGTTCGCTTGATTCGGAGCAAATCCGAAACCGTCTCCACCAATGATGGCTCCCGGCTGAAGGCTACAGTCGTTGCCGATAACACAATGATGACCTACCTGGCAACCAGAATGGATGACAGATTTATCACCAACCGAAGCGGCCTCACCAATCACCGCACCCGCATGAATCTGAGCTCCGGCACCAATGGAGGCGCCTTTTTCTACCACAGCGTTTGGGCCTATGTAGCACTCCTCAGCGATGGTCGCTTCTTCATGCACCACAGCGCTGGCATGCACGCCAGATCGGGAATTGATATATTGATAGTACACCTCAATGAGTGAGGTGAAGGCAAGTCTTGGGTCAGCCGTTTTGATGAGCGTGAGGCTTTCCGGTAGCGGCTTTTCTGCTTCAAAATCACTGGCAACGATTGCGATCGAGGCCTGTGTGGTGTAGATGTAAGAGGTGTAGGCTGGGTTGGCTAGAAACGTGATTGTTCCGGGTTTACCTTCTTCGATTTTCGAAAGATCGTTTACGGTAACAGAGGCATCTCCTACGATATCTCCTTTGATCAATTCAGCTATTTGCCCTGCAGAAAACTTCATTCAAATATTGATCGGCTTAAATCGCTGCAAAAGTAGAATAATGCTTTTGCAGCTTTTCAAAGGTATCCTCGCTTTTGTGTCCGTCTGTGCTCAACCAGCGTAATTATCAACACTACTTATTAAAAGCTTATTCCATTGGGGTAGTAGAGGAAGTGCTTGGTTTCTTGTGCTTCGAGCGATGCAAAACGAAAAATGTTGCCCGCGTCAGAGATGTCTTTGAGGGCTCCATCCTTGTACAGGATGTTGATGTTTTCACTCTCAGCACTGTAAGCCTTGTTTTTCACGGCTTTGGTGAAGATGAGATAGCGGGCCATATCCTTGCTTACTCCTTGTTCCTGAGCATACTTTTCTCGCCATTCCTTCAGTTGCTCAGCAGAGAAAGGATCATCCGAAACTCTTGTCTTGAGCAGTTGCCGCTCGATCAGTCGTGTGCATAGCTCTGCAAGCACAGCATCTTCGGCATGCTGCCAGATCTTGATCGCATATAGGATATCGTAATCATCCAATCGCATGAATTGCTCTAACCACGCGGGATCTCCATCCGAGGTAGGTTCTTGTTGTTGGAGCATAGCAGCCAGCCAGGGGGAACAGGCTTTGCTCAATTCTTCATTGAAGACTTCCTTCGCTCGAATCAAAATGTTCATCAGCATGTACTCGGCTGAGAGCACCGTTTTGTGCAGATAAACCTGCCAGTACATGAGCCTTCTGGCCACCAGAAATTTTTCCAGTGAGTAGATTCCTTTCGCTTCTACCGCGAGGTTGCCGTTCACCACGGTTAGCATTTTGATGATCCGCTCTGAGCCAATCACACCTTCTGTCACTCCGGTGAAAAAGCTATCTCGCTTCAGGTAATCTAATCGATCTACGTCCAGCTGACTGCTCACCAATTGATGAAGGAAGTGCTTGGGGTGAGAGCCATCATAGATGTCCAGCGCCATTTCAAGCTGTCCTTCAAATTCGCGATTCAGCTTCACAAACACCATCAGACTGATGGACTCGTGATGCACTCCTTGAACGATGGTGTTTTCGAGCGCATGGGAGAAAGGACCATGGCCCACATCATGCAAAAGGATGGCGATTTTGGAAGCTTGTTCTTCTTCCGGTGTTACTTCAATACCCTTGTCTCTGAGTACGCTGATGGCGCTGTGCATCAGGTTCATAGCTCCGAGTGCATGCTGGAAGCGGCTGTGATTGGCACCGCCATACACCAGGTTGGTAAGTCCCAACTGCGTTATTCTGCGAAGACGCTGAAAATAGGGGTGCTCAATGAGCTTGAAAATAAGTGGGTCGGTGATCGTAATAAACCCGTAAATCGGGTCGTTAAACGTCTTTATCGTATTAATCGATTGCGGGCTGGACACCAAATTTACCTTTGCCCGCGAAGATAATCCAACAAATGAGCAACGAACCAGTCTCCATCCTCTGGGCAGACGATGAAATCGATCTTCTCAAGCCACATGTCATCTTTTTGGAAAACAAAGGATACAGCGTAACCACCGTAAACAGTGGAAGTGACGCCATTGAAGAAGTCGAAGAGAAGAATTTTGACATCATCTTTCTGGATGAAAATATGCCGGGAATTTCAGGCCTGGAAGCCCTTTCCAGGATCAAGGCCATGAAGCCATCGATTCCAGTGGTGATGATTACCAAGAGCGAGGAAGAATCCATCATGGAAGATGCGATTGGATCCAAGATTTCGGACTACCTGATCAAGCCGGTGAATCCCAACCAAATCCTGCTGAGCTTGAAAAAGAACCTGGACAGCAAGCGACTGAGAAGTGAAAAAACCACACTGGGTTATCAGCAGCAGTTCCGTCAGATTGGAATGCGATTGAATGATCGCCTCGATTGGGACGAATGGATGGACCTCTACAAGCAGATTGTATACTGGGATCTTGAACTCGATCAGAGTGGAGATCCAAGTATGAAGGAGATCCTGGGAACGCAAAAAGAGGAGGCGAACAATCAATTCTGCCGCTTTGTGGAGGACAATTACTTCGATTGGCTGGACGGAAGTTCTGACTCGAAGCCCAACATGTCACACACGGTCTTTAAGAACTGGGTGGCTCCTTTGATCAAGGAGAATCAACCGCTATTTCTGGTGGTGATTGACAACCTGAGGCAAGACCAGTGGAAGGTGATCCAGCCGCTGATTTCAGAACTGTTCACCATTGAAGAGGAGAAGATGTTCTACAGCATTTTGCCTACGGCTACGCAGTATGCGCGAAATGCGATTTTCTCAGGTTTGATGCCTTCTGAGATTGAAAAGCGTCACCGCAACCTTTGGAAAAATGACGAGGACGAAGGCGGCAAGAATCAGCACGAAGAAGAACTGCTCGTGGAGCAATTAAAGCGCCTTGGAAAGTCCGTAAAACACAGCTACTCTAAGATCACCAATGTTGGCTTTGGAAAGAAGGTGTCTGAGAACATCACCAACATGGCGGATAATGAGCTGAACGTGATCGTTTACAACTTCGTGGACATGCTGAGCCATGCGCGCACGGAGATGGAGGTGATTCGCGAATTGGCGGAAGACGAGTCTGCCTACCGCTCGATTACCAAATCCTGGTATGAGCATTCTCCGCTGAGAGACATCATGCGCGGCATTGCAGAGATGGGAGGCAAGATGATCATCACTACAGATCATGGAACGATCCACGTGAAGAACCCTGTGAAGGTGGTGGGCGATCGAAACACCAATACCAATCTGCGCTACAAGAAGGGGAAGAACCTGAACTACAACCACAAAGAGGTGTTTGAGGTGACCAACCCGGCAGATGCATACTTGCCAAAAACGAATGTCAGCAGCCGCTTCATCTTTGCGCGGGGTAACGAGTTCTTCGCGTATCCCAACAACTACAATTACTACGTGAATTACTACCGCGATACCTTCCAGCATGGCGGGATTTCGCTGGAAGAAATGCTGATTCCTTTTGTGATCTGCAATCCTAAGTAAGGCTTGTTGAGGCAGCCCGTGGTTTCGATAAATTCGCGGGCCTTATGGAAAAGCAGTTTACCTCTCACAGTGTTGATGATCTGACGCAGGTAGTTGATGCGCTTCAGGAAGTGCTCAGAGAGGGCGATGTTGTGTGTATGCATGGCCCGATGGGAGCAGGGAAAACCACGCTGATCAAAGCAATAGCTACCGCCTTAGGTGTAAAAGAAGGACTCAGCAGTCCCAGCTACGGCCTGGTGAATGAGTATGAGGGCCATGACGATGTTCTGATTTTTCATTTTGACCTCTACCGACTCACAGATCCCGAGGAGCTGTTGGACATCGGTTGGTATGACTACCTGGATCAGGAGCAACTGGTATTTGTGGAGTGGCCTGAAAACGCGGAGGCATTCATGCCGGATGATGCTTTGCATATCTTTATAGAACCGAAGGACGGAACCCGCCACATAACCTTAACCTATTGATCCATGCCGTTTTCAAAAGAAACTCAATCGCTGTCTGAAGCGGTAATGATGCTGCCGCAGGAAAAATTGCAGGCGGTCGGAGCAAAGCACAAGAAGCTCTACATCGGCATTCCGAAAGAGATTTCATTGCAGGAGAATCGGGTGGCCTTGGTGCCCGAAGCGGTACAGCTGTTGGTGAACAACGGTCACAGAGTGGTGATAGAGACCAATGCCGGGCTGGCTTCTAACTTTCCTGACAACCAATACAGCGAAGTGGGAGCTGAGATTGCTCCAGACGTCAAAACCATTTATGAAGCTGACCTCATCGTAAAGATCGAACCGCCCAGTGACGAGGAGATCAGCATGATGAAGCCAAAGCAGACCTTGATTTCGGCCATGCAGCTTACGGTGCATCCAAAAAACTACATCCAGAATCTCATGAAGCAAAAGGCTACAGCCATAGCCTGGGATTTCATTTCGGATGAAGACGGTGTGTTGCCCATTGTTCGGAGTATGGGTGAGATTGCGGGAACTACCTCCATTCTCATTGCTGCGGAATACCTCAGCAATACTTCAGGGCAGGGAATCATGTTGGGCGGAATCACCGGTGTAGCGCCCACACAGGTAGTGATCATTGGAGCGGGTACTGTGGGTGAATATGCAGCGCGAGCGGCCCTGGGCCTTGGAGCTGATGTCCGCGTTTTCGACAATTCCCTGACAAAGCTTCGAAGGCTTCAAAACACATTAGGGCAGAGGGTCTATACTTCTACCATTCAGCCAAAAATCCTCGCTAAGTCATTGATGCGTTGTGATGTGGCGATTGGTGCCATGCGCAGCGCTACCGGGAAGACTCCATGTCTTGTAACCGAGGAGATGGTGAGCAGCATGAAATCGGGTTCGGTCATTGTGGACGTCAGCATCGATCAGGGAGGTTGCTTTGAGACTTCCCAGGTCACCACTCACGAAGCTCCGATCTACCGAACGCACGATGTGATTCATTACTGTGTGCCGAACATTGCCTCGCGCATGTGCCGCACGGCTTCCAACGCGCTGAGCAATATCATGGCGCCCGTCATGCTCGAGATTGGAGAGCATGGAGGCATCGAAAACATGATTCGTGAGCACAAAGGTTTGCGCAGTGGCATCTACCTCTACAAAGGAGCGCTCACCAACCGCTACCTGGCAGAATCGTTGCATCTGCCTTACAAGGACCTGTCCTTGCTGTTGGCAGCTTTCTAAAGGAAATTCAGAGAGAAAGAAATCAGTTCTCCATCACCTTGGGTAAGGCGAGTTGGCCGAGCTTCATCTTGTTGTATTGCTTGGCGAGGTGGCCCATCATTTTGCTGATGCTCTTCACTGCATCCTGAGTTGCTTCGCTCACCTGCTGCTTTCTCAGTTTGAGCACCAAAACACCAAACAGCCCGTTCATGGCGAGTTCCACTTCGCTTTTCTCGGTATCGTTTGATTTAGCCTTCAAAATATCCAGGTTGGGCTTGGCATCAGCCAGCAGTTGCTTGTAGTCCTTATCCTGATAGAGTGTGATGAGGCTGTGATGCAGGTAGTGGATTTCGTTCATCAGTTCGCGCAGCTCTTCCAGATGTCCAGTTTCTCGGATACGCTCGCTGTTCATGCGGTCAATGATGTCAGCATACCAGGCCTTCATCTGCTCGTGGGCTTCGTCACCCAGAGAAAACTGTGAGATAATCTCCGCTTCAATCCGATGGATTTCGAGGTTCATCGAACGCACCACCTCTTCGATGTGCCACATATAGAGGATGTACTCTACAATGTTTGATTCACGGTATTTCTGAGCGATGTACATGACTTACTTTTCGCTGAGTTCTTCGTTCTCGTTGGCATACATGGTATTCAGAGAATCAACCACCATTTGTGTGATGTCGAATCGATCTGCGGCATAAAGCACGTTGCCAAATCCATTGTATCCGAAGATAATATCAAAGCCTTCATTGGTAGAATAGGCGGCCAGGAAATCCTGGATTTCCTTGTAAAGGCGTTCGTTCTTGTTTTGCTCACTACTGAGTAACTGCTGTTCCAATTGTTGCTTGGACAGCATCAACTGTTGCTCCTTCTGAGCGAACTCTGCCTGCAACATTTGAAGCTTGTCCGGTGGAAGGGAAGCAGCTTCTTGCTGCGCATAGGCAAACTCTTTTTCAAGTTGCTCTACCTGTCCTTTGTAGCGGTTTTCCAGGGATATTTTCTCTTGGATGATCTCCTCTTCAAGCTCCTTCACCAAGTCATAATTACTCAATACGGTGTCCGTATTGATGTAAGCGATCTTAAGGCCGGAAGCATCCATGGCAGCAATGTCTGCTTTTGGTTTGGAGGATTTTGCGTTGGATTCAGGAGTAGGTGAGCCACCCTCGTTGCCGCAGGAGGCGAGCAGAGCAAGAGCAATGAGTGACGCTAGGATGGATGAGGTTTTCACGTGAAAATTTTGCGCGAAGATACTAAGCTATGGGTACATTAACCTGCATCGAACACTTCTCTTAGCAGGCTGTCAAATGGCAGCGGCTGAGAGTAGTTGAAACCTGAATAAACGGTGCACAGGAATTTAAGATGAACGCGCTCGTTGCGCTGGATCAATTCGATCTTCACATTGCCGTATTTCTGATCATGCACCGTTTGGCCTTCTTCGATGTTTGGAATAGGCTTGAGGTAGAACCAATAGTTGTTTTCAATTTCTTCTCCCTTCTCGGTTGTGTTGTACTCCGCAGTATAGAGGCGATAACCAATGTTGCTCACGCGATTGGAAATCAGACGTCCCAACAATCGCAGATCCGCCTCGGGTGGCATGATGGAAGACAGATCGGCCATGAGGCCGTTAGCCGCTCGATCGTTGTACCACTGAAGGTCCAACTCGGAAGTGTCAATGACCCTTTGCCTTGAAATGTCTGCCTGTATCTGTTGCAGGATTTTGATGCCTTCAGGCTGCCAGAAGCTCAGTTTTTGGTTCAGCTCTGTGGTCCATTTCAAGGGACCGGATACGCTTACAGGCTCCGCGCTCTTGGGAAAGAGGCTCGTGAGGATGTTGTCTACAAATGATGGCATGCTGAAAACAACGGAGTAGCACGCAAATTGTTAACTCAATTACTCAGGATGAGGTGGGGAATGCTCAGCTTGTTGAGAATATCTTCTGTCAACTCTCTCAGATCTTCCGCTTCTTCGGGAACGCACCAGACAACGCGAACTTCTTTGCCACTTTGGTCGATCTTCTTCATCTGATTCAGCATGCTCATGATGTTTTGAATGGAGCGCGCATTCCAATACTTCAGGTCAATCTCCAGCTTGGTGTGGTCATTGGGCTGGTCCGCATACCGTTCCAGCCAATGGATAGCGTCCGCAAAAAAGTGATGAGCATCTACGGAAATAGAATTTCCCTTGATGGACAATGTGCTGCTTTCTGGATCGAAAAAGATTCGTGGTGTGACTCCGTTACCTTGCTTGTAAAGACCTTCCATAGACGTTTGAAGATGGGTAGAATTACAGTTACTCTGAAGACTACGGGCGGACTTTCGCTAGGTTACAATTGTTTATAACTATTAGAGCGCCATCATTTCTTTCAGTTTCACAGACTGTCTTCGCGAGACCTCCACTTTGGTTCCATCCTTCAGAATAACGAGCAGCCCACCGTTGAACCAGGTCTCTACCTTGTCGATCCATTTCATGTTCACGATGTGCTTACGGCTTGCTCTGAAAAAGTCACGCTCGCTAAGCCGCTCTGTCAGTGCATTCAGGGATTTAAGGATCAGCGGACGACTGTCGTCAAAATAGACGCGCACATAGTTTCCTTCGCTCTCAAAGAGCCGAATGTTCTGTAATTCCACAAACCAGCACTTCTCGCCATCTTTTAAAAAGACCTGGTCCGTAGGCCTCAGTAAACCCTGAGCCTCTGGTGCTTTTTCTTCTTCTTCCCGCTTCTTTTGAAGACGTGCTTTAACCTTATCTACAGCATCTCGCAGGCGAGCTTCTTCTACTGGTTTCATCAGGTAATCCAGGGCATTCACATCGAAGGCTTTGAGCGCATATTCATCGTAGGCGGTAATGAAGATAACGGCAGGTGCACGCCCTTCGATTTCGTCCAGTAGTTCGAAGCCGGTTTTGCCTGGCATTTGAATGTCGAGCAACAAAAGATCCGGGTCCAGTTTATCGATTTGCTCCAGTGCTTCTTCAGCATTGCCTGCTTCACCTACAATCTCCAGGTCGTCCCAGCTGGAGATGATATTCTTTACTTCCTGACGAGCCAGTCGCTCATCATCAACGATCAATGTTCGAATCATGGGTTTCTTGTGTTAAAGGAATGTGCACCGTGGTTTGCACCGAAGCGCCATTCACGTTTTTAATTTCCAGATCTGCTCGTTCTCCAAATGACAGCCTGAGTCGCGCGCGGGTATTCTCAAGGCCCAGAGAAGAATCACTGCTGGTGTTGGGTTCGTAATGACCTGAGTTTGTCACAGCCAGATCAACTCCATCCGCACTCTTCGAAGCTTCAATCTTAATCGTGCCTCCTTTAGGCAGCTTTGAGATGCCGTGTTTGATGGAGTTTTCAACCAGTGTTTGCAACATCAGCGGTGGAATCTTGATGCTCATTAATTCATCCGGAACTTGCCATTCCACTTCCAGCCGTTCCTCGTAGCGTGCTTTCTCAATTTCAAGGTAATCGCGGACCATCTGATATTCCTGCTCCAGACGAATCAGATCTTTGCGGCCTGCCTGCAATGAAGAACGCAGCACGTTGCTCAACTGTGTTACCGCTCGCTTCGCTTTGTTGGGGTCTTCATCAATGAGCGCGCGAATCGTGTTCATCGCGTTGAAGATGAAGTGAGGGTTCATTTGATCCTTCAGTCTTCTCAGTTCGTATTCGTTGCGGGTCGCTTCCAGCTTGAAGTTCTTGAGCTCTTCTTTTCGGAATCGCTGGAAAAAAGCGTAGGAGAAGTAGATCAGACTCCAGATGAAAAAGAGCATTCCCCAGGTCACAATGTTGGGGTCTCGCCAACTGAACTCGATGCCCCAATTGAATACCAGATTGCCGATGCTGATGTAAAGTGCGTGAAAAATGACCGATACAACCACACAGGCAATGGTTACCCTCGGCAGCAGTCTGCCAATGTCCTGTTCCAGCCACCCTAATCGTATGATCACCAGTCGATAGAGGTGCGTCACGATCAATCCAAGGGCGAATACGAGGTAGATGCCACCTACTACCTTCATTGACATGTCTGTACCTGACATAATGAAGACCGCTGTGGAGATCAGCACGTAGAGCGACCAGCCGATCACCTGAGCTTTGTAGTAATAGCGTGAGGGCGTCATGTTGAAGTCAAAGTTAGTGCGCGTCTTACATCTTCATGCATAGTTTACACGACCGGAACATGTGCGGTAGAAGCGGTCGCTTACCTTTGACGAGATTTGAATTACCTCGCTCATTTTTACCTCGCGGCTCCTGAAGAAGAGATGATGGTGGGCAATTTTATGGGTGATGCCATCAAAGGCAATTCCTTCGATGAATATCCGGAGCAGGTGGCCAGAGGGATTCATTTTCACCGATTCATCGATTCATTCACCGATCAGCATCCTGAAGTAAAGGCGTCCAAGGCGTTAATGAGGCCTTCACAGGGAAAGTACAGCGGTGTGGTAGTGGATGTATTGTTTGACCATTTGCTGGCATTGCACTGGTCTGAATACCACGATGACAGCCTGGAGTCCTTTGCAGCCGAATGTTACCGAGTAGTGCGCTCAAGGTATGATCTGTTGCCCCTGCGTGCGGAGCGCTTTTTCGGCTACATGACTGCCAACAATATTTTGCCGAAGTATGCCTCTCGCCAGGGAATTCGAAAGGTTTTGCAAGGCATGGATTCCAGAACTCCATATGCATCGAACATGCAGGAAGCCATTGACACATTGCCGGAACACTACAGCGCTTTGGACGTTCACTTCCAACAGTTTTTTCCCGAGCTGAAAGCCGCAACAGAAGCATGGAAAAAGGAACACTGAAACCAGAGCTGGTGGTGAGCGAAGATGGCTCACACACCCTCAAAGTAGCTGAATTGAAGGAGCACTACCACTCTCACAAAGGTGCTTTGCGTGAGAGTCAACACGTTTTCCTGAAGCATGGTTTTGAGGTCTTTTCAAATCGCTCAGAGCTGCGAATCCTTGAGGTGGGTTTTGGAACCGGTTTGAATGCGCTGTTGACAGCGCTGGCAGCCCAACCTCAAAAAGTGACTTACCACACACTGGAAACCTTCCCGCTGAACGCGGAATTAGTGAGTGAGTTGAATTATGCTCAGCTGCTGGATTCAGATCACGCAGCACAAACCTTTAATGCCATCCACAAAGCCGAATGGGAAATAGAGGTGCCAGTTGACGAGTGCTTCAAACTTCAAAAGATCGAATGCCCAATTCAGGAATATGAAGCGCATGAGTCCTACGATTTGGTGTATTACGATGCCTTTGCTCCCCACGCTCAGCCCGAGCTGTGGGAACCAGAAATATGGACCAGGTTATTTGCCATGATGTCACATCAAGGTGTATTGGTCACCTACTGCGCAAAGGGACAGGTAAAACGAGATATGAAGGCAGCAGGATTTGAAGTGGAAGGATTACCCGGCCCTCCGGGAAAACGAGAAATGACAAGAGCAAGGAAGCCATGACAAAGAAAAGGTTCAACGTAAGGGTGTATGGAATTGTGATCAATGATCGCGGGGAACTGTTGGTGATGGACGAGCTGATCCGAGGCATTGAGTTTACCAAGTTTCCCGGTGGTGGCCTGGAGTGGGGAGAAGGTACCAGAGAATGTCTGGAAAGAGAATTCCAGGAAGAGCTGAACCAGCAAGTAGAGGTAGGTGAGCACTACTATACCACAGATTACTTCCTCGCCTCGGCCTTTAATCCGGACGATCAGCTCTTAAGTCTCTATTATCGTGTGGAGCTGAAAGGTGGACAGTCTTTCGAAGCAAAAACAACACCCTTCGATTTTCCAGACGAAATCGGCAATCAGTATGAAGTGCCGCGATGGGTGCCTATCAAGGATCTTTCTGCAGATGACTTCAAATGGCCCGTTGATAAAACAGTGGTGCAGATGATTGTTGGTGATCAGATGATTAGATAATCAGAAAATTAGATGATTATCAGTCCAGGGACGCTGTTGCTGAGTTCATCATCTGATGATCTAATCAACTAATGATCTGATCATTTCACTGAGTTAGTAGCAATCCAGCGTCAAACCTTTTATTGACCATTTCATCTACTTTTTGGAACAGTTGAAGCGGGCGAAATGTGGCCCACGGGAAGTCGTTCAAAGCTCCTCCGTAGATGAAGTAGTTGTCGATGTTGATTGCTGAAAAGTCTGCCAGCACGTGCTCGCGGAAGTTGAGCAACGTGATCCAACCGTCCTCGATGTCGTCAAACCATTCTTCGTAGTAACAATCATCTGAACTGTGGAAGTTCAGCACGTTCTCTCCAATCAGGATGAACTTGTTGACACCCTGATCCACCAACTGGTCGATGATGTCTCGCTTCAGCGTCATGATGTCGTTGTAGAGGGTGTCGTTCCACTCGCCAATCATCTCAATGATGGTGAAGCCATCCTCATAGTCCGTGTACAGGATTTTCAGGAACAGCGTAGCTGATCCTATGTTATCCCATTGAGGATGGATGTAGTGATCGTAGATTGTATCCGTGTAATACGTTTCGGAGTATTCTCTTCCGAAAAATGGTGAGCGCGCGTCTTCCTCTGCCGTGTAAAGGTTTCTCCAGTTCCAATATGGCTCAATCGTGTGCATGTTGCCTTCCTTCTGCTTGTTCGAAGGACGCAAAAGGAACGGTGGATGTCAAGGAATGTTTTGGTTAATACTCACGGACTATTGGAAAGGTTCTTAGCAGTATTTAAGCGGTCGATTAACAGATATTATTTGCACCGTTGCTGCACAATGTTATTCGCCTCCTCATCACCGAGTTTAGCAGCTCTTATCCAATCTGAGCAAGCCAATCGTTGCTGGTCAATTTTGAGGAATGCAATAGCACGATTGAAATAAATTTCCGCGTCTTCGGGAAGTCCCCTCAGTGCCCAATAGTAATGGTATATCGCCTCCTCGTAATTTCCATTCATGAGTTCCGCTGTCCCTTGGTTTTTTTCTTCATAATGGAGTTTTAGAGTGCTGTTATCCACGGTGCCGAGAATAGAGGCGATAACCTTGACTTCATCGGAGCTGATGACACTTATGCTATCTACCGACCTCTTTGGTTCTCCTTTGGTTATAAAAGGCTCCATCCAGAAGTTGTTTGAGAGAGTGTCCTTGAAAAAACGCCTTACTCTGTTCTCTCTGGCATAAGGGGTATAGTCAAACTTGCCAATAGGTAGTCGAAGCGTGCATCGCACCGCTGTGTCGTGGTTCAAGGTTGGAAGCCAATTGTCATTGTCTTTTAAAGCTTGAGTTAGTAGTTCCTTACAATCATCATAGAAGGCGTTTTTGATCCAAACAGAATCTATTTTACCCTCTCGATTCAGGGCAATACTTGCATAGACATAGCGATTGATCTGACAATCTCGCCAGTGTTTTAACGTAATGTCGTGAGATAGGTCATTGTAAAACGCATGAGTGCCTCCTTCATACAGAGGTGGTTCTGATACGCTAGACTGACAAAAGCCAGAAATGGCTTGCGCGAGCATTAATCCGCATGCAATGATGGGTAAGAGCTTCTTCATTCTTCCTGTGGATTCGTTACTTAAGTAGTTGAGTGGAATGTCTCAGCAGCCTTTCTCACACTGCCCGTTTCCTGCAAGAGTTTTTTGGCAGCTTCATAATCAAGTCCTGTTTCGGCCATCACCATTTTTGTGCCTCGGTCTACCAGCTTATCGTTGCTGAGCTGCATGTCCACCATGCGATTGCCCTTCACTCTTCCCAGTTTTACCATGGCTGAAGTGGTAATCATATTCAGGACCAGTTTCTGAGCGGTTCCCGCTTTCATGCGCGTGCTGCCTGTCACAAATTCTGGGCCGACCACGACTTCCACAGGGTAGTTGGCAAAGCGACTCACAGCTGCATCAGGATTGCAGGTCACACAGCCCGTTGCTATTCCGTGTTCCTGGCAGTGCCTTAATCCACCTACTACATATGGAGTCGTTCCTGACGCAGCAATTCCCACTACAATGTCCTTTTCGTTCACGTTATACTGCTGCAGGTCTTCCCAGGCGCCATCGGGATTGTCCTCTGCAAATTCCACCGCTTTTCGGATGGCTCCATCGCCTCCGGCAATTATTCCCACCACCATTCCGTGAGGTACACCATAAGTAGGCGGGCATTCAGAGGCATCCACAATCCCGAGTCTTCCGCTTGTTCCAGCTCCGATGTAGAAGAGTCGTCCT
This sequence comes from Flavobacteriales bacterium UBA6057, assembly GCA_002428995.1. GTDB lineage: Bacteria > Bacteroidota > Bacteroidia > Flavobacteriales_G > Salibacteraceae > UBA6057. The sequence goes on from DIYJ01000011.1 coordinate 438,851, forward strand.
CCAGCACTTAGCTTTTCGTGTACCGCCTGCGCAAGCTTTTCAATGGCCGGAATCACTTTCGAAATGGCTTGTGGAACCGAATGATCTTCCCGGTTCATGTTGGTCAGCAATTCCTCGAATGACATGTGCTCGAGGCGATCGTAGTTGGAGGCGGATTCGGTGATTCTTTGGCTCATCAGCGTGGTTTCAGTCAGTAGCGCAAAGATGGTGGAGAAGTTGAGATGGTGGGAGCGAATGAACGGTTGAAGGCTTAGAAATCGAAACCTCGTTTATTTGTGCTGCTTTGGATTCATTCATTCGTAAACACGCCTATCCATCCGTTGGGCTTCCCCTGTTGCTCATCGCCCTGTTAGCAGCCTTGTTGCTTTGGCTTCACTGGGCGATTCTGGCCAAGTTCAACTGGCTGATGACCGACATGGATCAGTTGTTTATGTGGTATGGAGTGGAGGAGATGCGGGCAGGTAGATTTCACATGCCACGCTATTTCGGACAGGACTACGGCAGCATGCTCGAAGCCTGGATCTCCGTTCCGTTCACCTTTGTGAACTACAACAAGCTGCTTCCACTCGCTGCCTATTTCCTCTGCATGCTGCCTTACGGACTCATGGTGTTTGCAATTCCAGCGCGCCAAAGGCTTTGGGGATTGGTGTTGGTGCTCGCCTTTCTGGGATTGATGTCTGTCGAGTACATCGCCATTGGTGCGATGCCGCGCGATATGAGTTCGGGACTGGCCATCACCGCGCTGTCACTGCCCTTTCTCAGAGGCAAGCGATGGTTTCATAGGTTGCTGGTAGGTTTTTTCTGCTTGCTCGGATGGTCGTTTAATGCGAATGCCGCTCCCTTTGGTGCGGTTATCACCCTCGTGGTTCTGTTTTCAGAAGGCGGCAGGAATTTCAGAACCTGGCTGTGGGTTGGCTTGGGATACCTGATCGCTCTTGGAGTTCATGGATTGGTGGAATGGTTCTACATACTGCATCCTGAGTTGATCATCCATCGAAAATGGCCGTTGGATTGGCAATGGTTTCGTTTCGAGCAGGGAATCACACACCTGAGCAGGCATTGGGGGCGATTGGTGCCTTTCTTTCATAATTATGGTGGGCTTTACCTGGCCGGATTTGCAGGAATGACACTCGCTGCCATTTGGTGGAGGAAGAAAGCCTTGTTGATCGCCACACTTGTTCTGAGTGTTCTGATGGTTGTGACGCTGGGCCTTGAAAAGATCCACGATGCCTTCGATGCGATCTACTTCAGCTTCGAGCGAATGTACTTTGCCTTGCCGGTGAGTTTCCTGTTTTTGCTGCTGTTGTTCAAGCCTGGCTGGCGCATTGCGCTTTGCGTGGCCTTCCTCAGTATCACTTCCATGCTGGACGAGAGGATCAACATTGAAGAGAAAATCCTCGAACTGCGCGATCCGGACATACCGTCCGGGCTGACCATTATGGATCTGGAGCAAATGCAATGGCGGTGTGAAGAACTGGAGGTGTATTGGAAAGAGACCGAAGCACAAGCCCTCTTCTATGGCCCCGGAGATTTGTTGGGCGATTGGGTGATGGCCAGAGGTTGTGAATGCATCACCGAAATGCATCATACCATCCGGCCGGAGTATGAGCGGAAAACATGGGAGTTGCGGGCGCTTGATCAGCCAAAATATTCCAGCTTTTTATGGATCTCTCCAGAGCTGAGTGACTCGTTGCTCACATCATTGGAGGTGCCTTTCACTAAGGTAGATTCCCTGGAAGCATACGGAGTGATTTATTCGATCCAGGGCGATGGTCTCAACCCAATGGAGATCTACAAAAGAGCCGGTTTTGAATCCGTAGACTATTGATCACTCTTGCTTCATACCCTCGCAGCGGGAATACCTTTTTGCGCAACGTGCTGTTTGAGGTGTATGGCGTCCGCTCGGGTACCTTCCTTCTGGATGGTCATGGACCGGATGACCGATGGCAGGATTTCGCGGTGGTGAAAACCCATCATCTGCCTCACGAGCTGCCCACCGAATTACAGGAGAGACCTGCTGTCTACCTTCTTCGCGATGGGCGGGATAGCCTTGTCTCATTTGCCCATCACCGCAAGGACATTGTGGCGCCAGGCTCAGATTACCGACAAAACCTGGTGGAGGCGATTTATGCAGCCGAAGGAAGTCACTTTGGAGGTTGGTCGCAGCATGTGGAAGAATGGTCAAAGAAGGCCGCAGTGATTATTCGTTTTGAAGAGCTAATCGAAGATCCCATCGGGCAATGTGAACGCCTGCGACCATACCTGAACCTTCCCGATCCCGAATTGGAGAAGTTGCCAAGCTTTGAAAAACTCAAGCGAGGAACACCTGAATACGGTGCCGGGAAAGAGGTGCTGAAGAGCGAATCAGAGCAGAAGCAAATGGCGGACAAGTGGTTTCGCAAGGGGAAAACAGGAAGCTGGAAAGAAGAGCTACCGGAAGACATGCTCCGCTTGTTTTGGCACATGCATGGCGAGACGATGGAGGTGGCGGGCTACAGCTACAGCGGGGCGATAGAGCATTGCTTCCCTATTCTGGGATCGCGATTTCAAAGCAGCGAAACCGAGCAGCAGCGAAACTCAGTCGTGATCGAAGCTACCAAGGTGATCGATCCTTTTGTAGATGGAATCAAGCGTTACGTGGTAGAACTGCTCAGAACCTATGAACGTTTCCAACCGGAGGGGTTTGAACTTACAACTCTGGTTGAAGGCGAGTGCCTCAATCTGGAGAATGCATTGGAGTTGGATGGTCGGGGTCAGGGACCGATAGAAACGGGACTGCTTTCGCAGCTAAAGCAGCTGGCGAAACTGGTGTTGCCAACAAAGGCATATGACGAGCTGGCTCGCAGGTTTCCATTGCATGTGGTGAGAAGTTGGGGACGAAGAAGTGTTTCATCAGCCTCTATGGAGCAGAGCGATGACAGACCTCAACTACTCCATTTGACACTGCCTCAAAATCATCGATTGGTGAACGAACAGGTGAGCAATCTGGTGGCTACCGTGCATGACATGACACACCAACTTCATCCTGCCTTTCATGAGCAGAACAATCGCTCGCTGGCAGAAGAGGGCATGCGCTGGATGGCGGCCAGAAATGCTTCGGTGATCGCGGTGTCAAAGTCTACTGCTGCGGACTTGAAAGGCGATTGGAGATCAGTGAAAGTCGTTCCACTCGGTGTCGATCGCAGGAAGTTCTATCCCATTCCAAATCAGCATTTGTTGGGTCATATCAGAGATCGGTATCGATTGCCTGAGCAAAAGTTCCTGCTCTCCGTCTCCACGCTGGAACCCAGGAAAAACATCCGCATGGTGATCAAGGCGTATGCTTCCCTTCCACTGGATGTGAGGGAGCAATGTCACCTGGTGTTGGCCGGAAGAAAAGGGTGGAAGTGGTCGCAAGAGGAAATCCCCGCTGAATGCAGAAACCAAATTCATTTCACGGGATTTGTGCGTGAGGAGCACCTTCCCGCACTCTACACACTTGCGCGAGGGTTCTGCTACATGAGCCATTATGAAGGTTTTGGTTTGCCCGTGCTCGAAGCGATGGCCTGCGGTGTTCCTGTGATTGTGTCCAACACTTCTTCCTTACCTGAGGTGGCGGGATCTGCAGGTTTGATGTGTGATCCAACCGATGAGCGGGCATTGTCACAGCATCTTCAGAACCTGATCACGGATGACACCTTGCAGGAGCGACTGTCGCAACAGTCCCTGGAAAGGAGCTGGGAGTTTACCTGGAGCCGAACGGCCGAGCAGACGTTGGCTGTTTACCTCCAAGCCCAAAGGCCAGTGCAGCAAAAAAGCTGAAGAACATCATACCGAGTTGCCTTCCCAGATAGTTTTCGGTTAGGAAAAGAAGCAGGAAGAAGAGCGTGGTGTAAAGCAGCAAGTTATTTCCAGTTCTTATTCCCTGCACTAAAAAACCGAAAAGCACAGCGAGGAACAGCATCATTCCCGGAATCCCGAAAAGCAGCCCGAAATGAAGGAATTGGTTGTGTGTGTTGTATTCACCGTCAAAGAATTCAACTTGCTCATAGCTCGAAAAGCAATCCTCCAGGGAACTTCGCGTGTTTCCTGTTCCTACGCCTGCTAAGGGATGTTCCCCGATGAGTTTGAGGCTGCAATTCCAGATCCCAATGCGCAGGTCTGTGGAAGAAAGTAAGTCTCCTTCTTCAAAATCCGTTCGAATGCTGGTGAGCTCATCAAAGCGTTGTCTCATGGCAGGATTGAATATTACCACCAAAACTGAGACCGCTGCCAGAGAAATCAGGGCGGTAGCTTTCAGCATGGGCTGTTTCCATTCTTTTAAAAACCAGAGAGCAGAAATCAGTAGAAAAGCAATCAGCGGCATTTTGCCTCCGCAGAGGCTGGCGCCTGCAAACAACAGTGTGATACTGCCCCATTTCAGGAGTTTCGGAAAGTCCTGGTCGCCTAAAAACAGGAATGCAGCAAAAAACCAGGCAGCACTGAGGTAGGTGGGATGTACGTGAAATACGGCTGCAATGGATTCCCGCAGTTCGTAACTGAATGAAGCCGACTCAAAGGGCGGATGCAGTGCAAGAAACACGAGGATGATGGCAACCTGAAGAATAGAAAGCCATCGAAATCCAAGCAAAAAGTAGCCATGAAGCGGGTTTCTGTAAAACACCGGAAAAGCCACGATGAGAATGGGCCAAAGGCGAACTTCCCTCAGTCCGTCCTCAGGCAATCGCCACGCCACCCATGAAAGGATGGCAACAAGAGCAGGAGTGATGAACCACCATCGCTTCAGTGGAGGCAGAATGTCTTTCCCCTTCCGAACGATGTGAAGCAGCAACAAGGCAATGAGGCATGAAGAAGAGATGCCCATCGGCCAGAACAGAAAACCAGAGAGCACTACCAGCAAGACGGCCTCCAGCCTGTCAAGCCAGTTCGCGGACATTGCTGAAAGTCTTATCCAGAAAGAAGTTCACGAAGGATTCCCGAAAGATGGAGCGATCGAAGGTGACCGCGTGATGGCGAATGGAGTAGGGGTCGAACGTTCGTTTTTCAAAGCGAATGATGGCATCGGCCAGAGCTTCGTGGTGCTCGCGATGAAAAAACAACCCCGTTTCACCTTCAATCACCGTCTCTGAGTAACCGCCTCTGCCCAGCGCGATCACCGGAGTTCCACACGCTTGTGCTTCTAAGCCTGCAATGCCAAAATCTTCTACCGAGGCATTCACAAATGCGCGTGCTCGTTGCATGAAGTGCACCAGCTCAGAGTCGTTGATCCACCCCAGGAAGCGAATGTTCGGGCCTGCGATCTTCTTCAGGGACTTTTCCAGTGGCCCCTGACCTGCTATCAGCAATTGCCGGTCTGGCATGCCATTGAAGGCGCGGATGATCAGGTCCAGATTCTTATAGTCTACAAAGCGTGAGGCTGTAAAATAGTAGTTCAGCTTGGGTTCGTGTAGCGTAAAGCGGGAGGTGTCTACCGGTGGATAGATCACCTCACTGCGTCTTCCATAAGCGCGAACGATGCGATCCGCTACAAAGGCCGAATTGGCCATGAAATAGTCTACCTGCTGGGCCGTTTTTGCATCCCAGTTTCGAAGCCGGGTAATCATGCGCTTGGCCAGCTTGCGCTTCACTCCACTGTCGTAGCCGTATTTCTCGAGGTAGGTGTCTTGAAGATCCCATGCAAAGCGCATGGGTGTATGGCAATAGCATAAATGGACCTGTCCCGGTCTTTTCTTGATGCCCTTGGCAGCCGCCCACGATGAGGAGATGATCACATCGAAGTCACTCACATCCAGCCGGGAGATCGCCACAGGGTAAAGTGGCGCGAGTTGACGATACACCTTGCGAGCAAAGGGCAGTTTTTGAATGAAACTTGTTTTTGGCTCCAGACCAGGACTCACTGCGTCCATGGAGGAAGGGGACATAAAATTGAACAGGCAGAACACACCGCTCGGCTGGATCACGTCAATGATCTCGTGAGCCACCTTGTCTGCGCCTCCGGGCATTGTAAACCAGTCATGTACAAAAGCCACCTTCACGTTTACGAAGTAAGGACTAATTGATTAGTTCAACGGTGTTCGGTCTCACAAAAATGGGAGCACCATCGCTATGCTATGTGCTGTAAGGAGGAGACGTCAGTGATGGTAATGCTTGTCCATGGTTTAGAGCAGTTCAGACTCAGCTGTTCATCTGGTAAGTAGATCGATATACCGGTAACGCCTTACCTTTTTTGGAGCGATTCCGTCTGGAAAATAAACCCACTAACTATGCGCTTTCCAATCCTTCAACATCTTAGTTTACTGCTTGGTGTCTTCCTTCTGACCTGCCAGGCCTTTTGCCAGAGTTCCTTCTGGAATCCCATTCCGCTTGGTCAAACCAGTTACTTCGAGCAGAGCCAAACGAGCGAAATACTATCCATGGAATGCGATTGGTCTTATCCAGGTGGCAGCGGAGATTTCTATGAGATTTGCTACGATCAAATGCAGGAGCATTTTGACAGCTGCGCTTTTCAGGTATGGACTGGAGATTTTCAGCAGAACCCCTTCGCTGATTTTCGAGGATTTGTGCACCGCCCTGAGGACATTACCGTTCGGGCCAGGGACAATGAGTTTGTCATTCCGCTGTATGAAGAGGTCGGGTCTTCACACTTTTTCGGACCTGGATGGAACATTGTGGTAGAGCCGATGACGTTGGATACGGTATTCGGAGTGGAGGATTCCGTCAAGAACTACTCATTGATCATTGTGAACATACAGCAACAGGGCGGCATCATTAAACTCTCCAAAAATCATGGACTTCTGGAGTTTACTCCTTTCAAGTTTTTGGATTGTGTGAATACCTCTTCTTTTGGTAAATGGGTTCTTGCGGGATACGAGCAATCGGGGCAGCAGGGCGGCTTGGCATTGCCGGATAAAGCTGACTACTTTCCGTACAGCATAGGAGACGAACTTCTGTTGGAAGAGAATGGTCACCGGGCAAACGACATGATGGAGTTTGAGCCATATACAGACCTGCTATCCATTGAGATCACCTCCGTTGATACATCCGATCTCACCATTGACGGCATCGTACATCGCTACAATTCAGTGGGTGTATTTCAGAACATCGACAGTAGCTTTTCGATGACCTTTCATCTCTTGAGGCAGATGCTGGAGAACCCCTACAGCGTTCCACATCTTGCAGATATTTCCCCTATTGGTAGTCAGTATGCGACTTTGATACCGAGTTATCCCCACTGGATGGACACGGGTGGTGATTCAGGGATTGTGGTATCAACAGGTGGATTCCAAACCAGCCACTGTGATTCAAACATTATTGTAGATGGAGTAGGTGTTTTCCAGGACTATAGCGCTGAACTAGGTCTCGTGTATAGCTATGATCGTAGTTTGGCAGGCCCGCCTCTCCAGCACAATTTGCTGGCAGCAGAAGGTCAGAACTTCAGCCATGGCAGCTGGCCCGTTTGGCTATCCGTACCAAAAGTGGCTGACGAGGAAATGATCAGTGTGTACCCGAATCCTGCAAAGGATCGTGTGGTCATCGCGTTCGAGAAAAGTAGCTCCATGCGCCTCTCGGTGTTGAATGCATCAGGCTCAGAAGTGTTGAATCGACAGGTTCGAAACAGAGAAGAGCTGGACGTGAGTAACTTGAGTGCCGGAGTCTACTTCTTCCGCCTTTCAGACGCATCGAATGTGGAGGTGAAGCGCGTGATCGTTCACTAAGGAGCGCAGAAATTCTTCATGGCATCCTCTCCGGCATCGTAGCCGAGATCCACAGCCATACGCAGATCCTGGCAACCGTTCAGAATGTCATAGTTGAAGAGCTTCGCCAATCCGCGGTTGAAGCGAGCCTCGTGCTGATCAGAATCGTAAGTCAATGCTCGGTTATAATCACTGATCGCACGCTCATATTCGCCAAAGAGCAGGTAAACGTTCCCGCGCAGCGCATAAGCATCAGCGTCTTGAGGTTCCAGCTCAATGGCTCTGTTGGCATCATCCAGGGCGCTTGGGAAGTTTCCAAGCATCTTGTAGGAGAAGGCGCGGTTGTAAATCGCGTTGAAGTAAGCGGTATCAAATTCGTTTGCAGCAGAATAGTCCTTTATGGCGCCTGCGAAATCTCCCATTTCCTTTCTCACTAAACCACTGGCGAAATAGACCTTGGCCTGATCCAGCTGTGTGTCCATGGCTTGGTTGAAAAACTTGAGCGCTGTTTGTTTATCACCCAGCAGGTCATAGGCAATGCCTTTATTATAAAAGGCAAGTGCAAAGTTTGGGTTGATCTCCAGTGCCTGATCGAAGTGTTCGATGGCCTCTTCAGGTTTATTTTCCTTGAGAGAAATCAGCCCCAGTACATCATAGGCCAAGGCATTCTGATCGTTCAAATCCAGCACCATTCTTACATCTTCTTCGGCCGCGGTCAAATCTTCGTTGAGGAAGTGAACAAGTGCCTTCTTCAGTTGCGTGAGCTCAGGGTTGTAGTTCTCTCGCTGAAGCTGATCGATGTCTTCCATGGCCTGCTCGTATTCCCCTGAGAGAATGCAGCCATCAATCCGGTGATCTATGAAATCCCGGTTGTCAGGATCCATTTCGATCGCCCGTTGAACGTCCTTCAAGCCTTCCTCATAATTCTGTGCCAGGAAGTTGAGTTTTGCCTTTGCGTCCAGGAAGTACGCTGAATATGGGTTTAGCCGAATGGCCATGTCATAGTCGCGCTGAGCCTCGGTGTAGCGTCCCAAACGCTGATACAGGGAAGCCCTTTTCATGTAGGCTTCTGCATAGGAATTGTCTGTGGCTATTGCGTTGGTGTAGGAAAAGATGGCTTCATCAAACAGGGCTGTCTTAGACATGTTGTCGCCCTGCTGCACCATGCGCATGGCCTGAATGCGCTGGTAAGACTGTGCATGCCCATCGCTCCAGAAGAGAACGATGGAAAGGATTATAGATAAGAGGTAGTGGTGGCTCATGATTCTATAACGCTTCGTTCAGCAGTAAGGTTTATGCTCAGGTTTGCAATACTCCCACATTGTATCGTTGGACGTTTTGTTCATGACTGGCCATTTCGATACCCATGCTCACAACCTTTCGCGTGTCAACAGGATCAATGATGCCGTCTACCCACAGTCGCGAAGCTGCATAGTATGGAGAAAGCTGCTCATCGTAGCGTTGCTTTACTCTTGTCAAGAGCTCTTGTTCTTCTTCCTGGCTGAGTTCCGAACCCTTGCTCTTCACTGCCGAGGCTTTTTCAATGGATAGCAGCGTATTTGCAGCAGACTTTCCGCTCATTACTGCAAGGTTTGCGGTCGGCCAGGCATAGATCAAACGTGGATCATAAGCTTTGCCACACATGGCATAGTTTCCGGCTCCGTAGCTGTTGCCCATCACAAAAGTGAATTTGGGTACAACGCTGTTGCTCATGGCGTTCACCATCTTAGCTCCATCCTTGATGATACCTCCATGTTCGGATCGCGATCCGACCATAAAGCCCGTCACGTCCTGCAGGAAGACCAATGGAATGTTTTTCTGATTGCAGTTCATGATGAAGCGGGCTGCCTTGTCTGCTGAATCGGAGTAAATCACACCACCCAGCTGCATTTCGCCTTTCTTGCTTTTCACCATCTTGCGCTGGTTGGCAACGATGCCCACCGCCCATCCATCGATGCGGGCATAACACGTGACAATGCTCTTACCATAGAGTGCTTTGTACTCTTCGAATTCAGAGTCGTCCACCAATCGCTTGATGATGTCGCGTGTTTCGTAACCTTTTTCGCTGAAGATTCCGTGAATTTCCCTTGGATCGAGTTTGGGAGCTTTCGCTGTTTTTCGATCAAAGGGAACTTTGGGTTGTCCACCCATTTTATCCATGATGCCACGAATGCGTTCGAGGCAGTCTTCATCATTGGCGCAGGTGTAATCTGTCACCCCGGATATTTCGCTGTGCGTGGTGGAACCACCTAATGTTTCGTTGTCAATGTCTTCACCGATGGCCGCTTTCACAAGGTAGGAACCGGCAAGAAATATGCTTCCTGTTTTCTCTACGATCATCGCCTCATCACTCATGATGGGGAGATAGGCGCCACCGGCCACGCAGCTACCCATAATGGCAGAAATCTGACTGATGCCACGAGATGACATCACTGCATTGTTGCGGAAGATTCGTCCGAAGTGCTCCTTATCAGGGAATATTTCATCTTGCATGGGCAGGAAAACACCCGCACTATCCACCAGGTAGATGATGGGCAGATAATTGTCCATGGCTATTTCCTGTGCCCGCAGGTTTTTCTTGCCCGTGATGGGAAACCATGCTCCAGCTTTCACGGTGGCATCATTGGCCACAACGATGCATTGCTTTCCGCTCACGTATCCGAGCATCACTACTACACCTCCACTCGGGCACCCTCCGTGTTCCTTGTACATGCCGTCTCCGGCAAACGCCCCGATTTCAAGCATCGGTTTGTCCTTGTCCATCAACAACTCAATACGCTCGCGCGCATGCAGCTTGCCTTGGTTGTGAAGCTTTTCAATGCGCTTTTTTCCACCTCCCTGGTGAACGGTTTCCAGCCGGCTCTTTAGTTGAGAGATGAGAAGACGCATCTGGTCTTCGTTCTTATTGAATTCAAGGTCTTGTTTCTTAGTTGCCATTCGAGTGAAATTGATACTACACCAGATGGCCAAAGATGTTGATTTCGATCGTGAAAAATCGACCCTTTAGGTGAGGTTGTGAATTGCTTTGACCAAATAGTCTAAGTCTTCGAGGGAGGTGTAAACATTGGGAGTCACCCGGCAGGCGTTGATGCCTTCATGCTTGATATGTGTGGTGTGCACCCGCCAGACCTCCATCAGCTGAGACGAAATCTTTGGTGTTCTGGGTGTTTCGAAGCCAAAGGTGGAGATGGCACCGCTGAACTCTCTGTCCTGAGGACACCAGAACTGAATTCCCGGAATGTCCTTCACGCGTTCCATCCAGTACTGCTTCAGGTAGTGCAAGCGCTCAAATTTGCGTTCGATTCCAATGCTGGTGTGGAAATCTGCGGCAGCTCCAACGGCTATTTCTGCGGCAACACTTCGGGTTCCTTGCGCCTCAAACTTTCTGATGTCTGAAGATTTGGGGTCAGGATTGGGGAAGAGCGGCCACAAGTCAGCGATGTTTTCCTTTTTCACATAAAGCATTCCGGTTCCGTAAGGAGCGCAGAGCCATTTGTGAAGGCTGGTGCCAAAATAATCGCAGTTCAGATCGGGAATCTTGAAGTCGAGATGAGCAAAGGAATGAGCACCATCCACTACCACTTTGGCTCCAATCTTTTTCGCTGCATCAGCGATCTGGCGAACAGGCATGACCTGCCCTGTCCAGTTGATCACATGCGTGACGTGGACCACCTTCGTGTTCTTGGTGAACAGGTCTGTGTATGCTTTCACCAGTGCATCGTTGTCTGTCGAAGGCATGGGCAGCTTCGCGATCTTTCTTACGATGCCTTCGCGTTGTGCTCGCTGAGCCCACGCCTGATTCATGTTGGGATAAATGAAGTTGCTGTGTACTACTTCATCACCTTTTTCTAAATCAATACCAAAGATGACGGTGTCCAAAGCTTCAGTGGCATTGCGGTTGATCACAATCTCGTCCATGCTCACACCAGCGATGTTGGCCAGCTTTTCACGCACAAAGGGGCGCTCCTTTTCCAGAATACGCCACATGTAATAGGAGGGAGCCTCGTTCGACATGGATTCGAATCGCTCGAATGCTTCCGCCACAACCCTGGGATGCGGTGACACGCCTCCATTGTTCATGTTGATAATGGAAGAAGACGTGGTAAACTGATGCTTTACCCAGCTCCAAAAGTCTTCGTTGCTTGCCAGGTCATCGGGTGGAACGGATGCAATGTCTTGCATCACTCGGCTGGTTTCAGAGGCGGCTGCTGAGCTCAAAAAAGGTGCTGCATAAAGCCCTGCACCCATCAAGCCTGCACTCTTGAGGAAGGATCTTCGGTTCGTCAATTTTGCTTGGGGTTTGGGCCAAATTAAACCTTTTGCTCAATATCTTGTGGTAGGTATACGCTCTGGAAATATTTTCGTCTATGTATAAAAGCCCCCTCTCGATGCGCATCCTCATCGCTCTGTTTATAGGCCTCGGATTCTTCTCTTGTAAGAAGAAGACTTACTACCTGCGATCCGTAGAAAATCGCATGGATGTACCCGTAGAGGTGGACATCTATTGGACTGAAGGTCTTCCCAGAAACGCGTACAAGAACCTTGCACCGGGTGAAACCTTCATTTTTTGGGAACGGGATACAAAAGGCTTGGAGCGAAACAGCCCTAACTGTAGCAGCGATATTGACAGCGTCAAACTATTTATGAAGGATCAATACGGTCGATCTTTTCCTCTGTTTATCGATTGGCAGTCTCCTGGAGCATGGGTCAAAAACACGGCCGAACCCAAGAGTTTCATCGAGCATACTTGTACGCTCGTTATTGGTGATTTCGAAAGCCCATCACCCTTCTGAAGTCCTGACTTAGGAATACAATTCACCTTCTTTTCGCGTGACATGGCGTTCGTCTCAGCTTGCTGTCAGTTCATCGAATTTCTGAGAAATTAACAATCCAATTATACGATGTCGCTTCGCGTAATTATTGCGCGAATAGGTGATTCCGCAGATATCAATTCGTGATTTAGGAGTCCTAAAACCTGTGGCCGATTGCCATTCGAGTCAGGCAACTTTGTTGACACCCGCATACTGAAAAGGTTCCTTTGTTGCTAAGTATCTCGGAAAACTTACATGTATGATTAAATCCCTATTATCCCTTTGTTTAATGAGCTTATTGGTCCTTATCGGACACGCTCAAATAACCACGTTTCCGTACGTGGAGGACTTCGAGTCCTCGAACGGAAGCTGGTCGCCAACCGGCTCGAATTCCTCGTGGGCCCACGGTGTTCCCAGCGACAACTTTATCACGTCCTCATCCGCTTGTGGTTCACAAGCATGGGTGACAAATCTTACAGGAGATTATAACAGCAGTGAAAACTCTTTTATAGAATCTCCTGAATTCGACTTTACCGGTTTGACGTCAGATCCAGTGCTTCGTTTCGATCATATTTTCGAGACAGAAGGATGTTGTGATGAAGGTTGGGTTGAATATTCCACCGATGCGGGTACTAACTGGACCAAGCTTGGGACTTCAAGCTCAGGTCTTGCAAATTGGTACAACGACTCAGGCAATGATTGGTGGGATGGAACATCCGGAAATCCCGGAGAATGGAGAACTGCCGCTCACGTTTTGACGGGACTTGCCGGAGAGGATTCGGTGATGATCCGTTTTGCGTTCTCTTCAGATGGTAGTGTTACTCGTAATGGTTTCGGAGTTGACAACGTTTTGATCTTCGAAAGCATCGATGATGCTGCTCCGATTGGTTTTGTTGCTCCTATGACGGTAGGTTCTTTTGGAACTACTGAAGCCGTTGAAGTAGTAGTTTCCAATCAAGGTAGCTCAGCAATCACCTCAGTTCAGGTGTGCTACGTGCTCAACAGTGGAACTCCCGTTTGCCAGACGTTCACAACAAACATTGCGCCTGCGACCATCGATACCGTAGACTTTACTCAAACCATTGATCTGAGTGCAGGTGGTATCTATACCCTGGAGACATACACTGTGCTCAGTGGTGAAGATTTCCAGTGTAATGACACTACGAGCATCAGTATCAACGCGCTGCCAACCATTACCTCTTTTCCATACTTCGAAGGTTTCGAAATGGGTGGAGGATCATGGATTCCTTCTGTTGGTTCATCCTGGGAACACGGAATGCCAGCCGGAACTTTCATTGATGATGCCGCACCTTGTAGCCAACAGGCATGGGTAACCAACCTGGATGGTGATTATCAAAATAGCGAGAACTCTTTCCTGGAGTCGCCTTCTTTTGATTTCACAGGTCTTACCAACGACCCTGTCCTGAGATTCGACCACATCTACCAAACAGAAGGTTGTTGTGATGAAGGCTGGGTGGAATTCTCCACAGACGGTGGTGGTTCCTGGACCAAGCTTGGTACTTCCACTTCAGGTATTTCCAACTGGTACAATGATGGTGGTAACGATTGGTGGGACGGAACATCAGGAAACGCAGGAGAATGGCGAACCGCAGCTCACGTGTTGACCGGTTTGGCCGGTGAGGATTCCGTTCGTATTCGCTTCGCCTTTTCTTCAGATGGAAGCGCCACGGAAGATGGATTTGGTGTTGACAACCTCTTCGTCTTCGAGGATTTGGTAGATGCGGCTCCGGTTGGACTGGCAAACCCGACATCTTCTGGTGCATTCAGTGCTACAGAGACAATTACAATTGAGGTGTTCAACCAAGGAACGGCTCCGATTACTTCTCTTCAGGCTTGCTATAGTGTTGACGGAGGAACTCCTGTTTGTGAAACCATCACAACGAACATTGCGAGCCTTAGCTTGGGCACCGCAACATTTACTCAAACTGCTGACCTAAGTGCACTCGGACCTCATACAGTTGATTTCTACACGACACTCACTGGTGATGCCTGGGTTTGCAACGATACAGCTGTGACTGTTTCAGTCTTTACTCTGCCAAGCGTTACTACTTTCCCTTACATCGAAGACTTTGAGTCTGGTAATGGCAATTGGCTCGCTAGTGCCGGTGGATCATGGGAGCACGGTGTACCTAACTCTGACTTCATTGACGGAGCGGGCCAGTGTGGAAACCAAGCCTGGGTAACCAATCTTGATGGTGACTATATGAATAATGAGAACTCTTTCATGGAGTCTCCTGTATTTGATTTCACGGGCATGACCAACGATCCTATTCTGCGCTTTGAGCACATCTTTGAAACAGAAGGCTGCTGCGATGAAGGCTGGGTTGAGTTTTCTACAGATGGTGGTGCCAACTGGTCCAAGTTGGGTACTTCTTCATCAGGTATCGCTAACTGGTACAACGATTCCGGTAACGACTGGTGGGATGGAACCTCCGGTAACCCGGGCGAATGGAGAACAGCTGCCCATATCCTGACCGGTCTTGGTGGTGAGGACTCTGTTCGAATTCGATTTGCACTTTCTTCAGATGGTAGTGCTGTTCGCGATGGTTTCGGGGTTGACAACATTTTCATCTTTGAAACCCTTACCGATGCGACTCCAATTTCGGTCGTAAGCCCGGCACCAACAGGATTGTTCGGCTCTACTGAAACGGTTGAGGTTTCTGTTGCCAATCTGGGTACAAACACGATCACTTCTCTCCAAGTATGCTACATACTGGATGGTGGAGCTCCGGTTTGCCAAACATTCAGCACAAACATCCTCGGTTCTGAAATTGATACACTTTCATTCACTCAAACCGCAGACCTGAGTGGTGCCGGTGCACATGACATCATTGTGTACACTGCCCTGATGGGTGATGTTTACACCTGTGCAGATACGATTTCAACGCAGGTACTCACACTTCCAAACATTACCAGCTTCCCATACATCGAAGATTTCGAGGCAGGCGATGGATCCTGGATTACAGAAGGTTCAAACACAACGTGGGAGCACGGTCTGCCAAATTCCAATTTCATTACCGAAGCCGGTGCATGTGGTGATCAGGCTTGGGTGACTAATCTGGATGGAGACTACTCCAGCAGTGAGAATTCATTCCTGGTTTCGCCTTTCATGGATTTCACTGGTATGACCAACGATCCGATCCTGCGCTTCGAGCACATTTTTGAAACAGAAGGCTGCTGTGACGAAGGCTGGGTTGAGTATTCTATGGACGGTGGTGCCAACTGGACAAAGCTTGGTACTTCGAGCTCTGGTCTTGCCAACTGGTACAACGATAGTGGTAACGATTGGTGGGACGGAACATCCGGGAACGTAGGTGAGTGGAGAACAGCAGCTCACATACTGACCGGACTTGCCGGAGAAGACTCCGTTCGAATTCGTTTCGCGTTCTCTTCAGATGGAAGCGTCACGCGCGATGGTTTTGGAGTTGACAACCTCCTTGTTTTCGAAAGCTTGACGGATGCAACTGTAGCCGAATTGGTAACACCACCATCTTCCGGTCAGCTTTCAGCTACGGAGACAGTAAGCGCATCCTTTGTAAATCAGGGTACCACGACCATCACTTCGATTGAGGTATGCTATGTGATTAACGGAGGAACACCTGTATGTGAGACATTCACCGTGAATGTCGCGGGTGGAACGATCGATACTGTGACCTTCACTCAAACAGCTGATTTCCTCGCGGGAGGTAACTACGATGTGGTGCTCTACACGAATCTTTCCGGAGATGCGATCAGCTGTAACGACACCATTCATGAAATGGTAACCAGCATTCCTACCATCAGCACCTTCCCATACGCTGAAGACTTCGAGAGTGGAAACGGTGTTTGGATTGCCGGAGGTACAGCTTCCTCATGGGAGCATGGTATTCCTGATGGTGATTTCATCGCTTCTACTGTGAAGTGTGGAGAGAACGCATGGGTGACCAATCTGGATGGAGACTACAATAACAATGAGAACTCTTTTGTAGAGTCTCCGATCTTCGACTTTACTGGTGTTACCGATACCCTTACCCTTCGCTTTGATCACATTTATGAGACGGAGTCTTGTTGTGATGAAGGATGGGTTGAGTACTCCACAGATGCCGGAGCCAACTGGACCAAGCTTGGAGATTCCTCTTCAGGAATCGAAAACTGGTACAATGATTCTGGTAATGACTGGTGGGATGGAAACAGTGGCGCATCCAACGTTTGGAGAAGCGCAGCTCATTCTCTCGGAGCGGTGTTTGGAGAAGACTCTGTTCGTTTCCGATTCTTCTTCAGCTCTGACGGATCATCCATAAGAGATGGTTTCGGATTTGACAACGTAACCATTTACAGCGGCTCTCAAGTAGATGCTGGAATGGATACACTCGGCAGCCCTATGTCAGCATGCAGCCTCGGTAGTATGGAGATCATCAGCGCAGCCGTTACCAACTTCGGTCCTGACACGATTACTTCATTGCCTATTTGCTACGTAATTAACGGTGGTACACCTGTTTGCGAAACGCTGACAGTGAACATCGGTGGTGACGAAACAATCACTGCTTCGTTTGCCACTACCGCAGACTTCAGCGCTCCTGGTGTATACGATGTCATGGTTTACACCACTGCAACAGGAGACTTCTTTGATTGCAACGACACTGCTTTCTATCAGGTGGTGAACGGAGAGGTAAACATCGCGCTCGCTGATACGAGCATTAGCTGTAATGGTGCCAATGACGGAACCATTGCCGTGACTGCATCAACGGGCGAAGCTCCATTCAGCTATCTCTGGTCAAACGGTGAAACAACTGCTACCATTGACAACCTCGCAGCAGGTCCTTATACAGTGACGGTGACTTCAGCCTCTGGTTGTACAGAGACCGGAAGTGCGATGATCGCTGAACCAACCGCACTCATGCTGAATGTGGTTGTAGACAGCAACTCTACTTGTGGATTGAATAATGGTGGAATGGTTGCCCTTCCTTCAGGAGGTACAATGCCTTACACTTACAACTGGAGCAACGGAGCCAACACTCAGATCAATAGCGGCCTTGCAGCTGCTGTTTACACAGTGACAGTTACCGATGGCAACGGATGTACGATCACTGGATTGGACACCGTAACACAGCCTGGTGCATTGTCCCTGTCTATAACCTTGGATAGCAACGTTGCTTGTAATGCAGGCTTGAGCGGTGGTTTGACAGGATCAGCTACCGGAGGTACCTTGCCTTATACCTACGATTGGAGTAACAGTGCTGTAACTGCTTCCATTACTGGAGTAGCAGCCGGTGCTTACACCCTTACTGTGACGGATGCTGATGGTTGTAGCTTCAGTTTGAGCGAAACGGTGACGGAGCCAACTGCTGTTGTTTCCGCTGCGATCGTAGACAGCAATGTAACCTGTAATACCTTCCTCGATGGTGGTGCTACTGCCAGTGCAACAGGAGGTACCGGAGCATACACATTTGCTTGGAGTAACTCTGCTGTGACTGCTTCTATTACAGGAGTTGCAAGTGCTACTTACTCCGTGACGATCACGGATGCCAACGGTTGTACTGATTCGTCTTCCGTTTCCATCTCTGAGCCAGCCATGTTGATGGCTTCCATCAACATCGATGACAGCGTAAGCTGTAATGGATTCATGGATGGTCAGTTGACAGGTAGCGGCACCGGAGGAACCATGCCGTATTCTTACGACTGGTCTTCAAGTGGAACTGCTGCGACAGAATCAGGTCTTGCAGCTGGTCCTTACACATTGACTTTGACAGACGCCAACGGATGTGAGGCTACAGCAACTGCAACAATTTCTGAGCCTGCTGCTCTTGTTCCTGCATCAGTGGTTGACAGCAACGCAAGCTGTAACGGATTCATGGACGGAGGTGCTACTGCCAGTGCAGCCGGAGGTGTGAGTCCTTACACTTACTTGTGGTCAGTAGGTAGCGTTACACAGGCTTCCATTGGAATTCTTCCTGCCGGAACCCACACTGTTACCGTTACAGATGATAACGGATGTAATGAAACAAGTGAAGTAACCATTACAGAGCCAACAGCACTTGTTGCCGCTACTGTGCTCGATAGCAACGCAAGCTGCTTCGGGTTCATGGACGGTGGAGCTTCAGGATCTGCAATGGGAGGTACTATGCCTTACACCTATGCATGGAACACAACCGCTACTACAGCTTCCATTACCGGAATCGCTGCAGGTACCTACACGTTGATTGCGATGGACGACAACGGATGTTTGGATACATCTGAAGTTGTGGTGTCTGAGCCAACAGCTCTGGCGTCTGCCATCATCGTGGATAGCAATGTGACTTGTAACGGACTCAGTGATGGAGGTCTTACCGCAGCTGGTAACGGTGGAACTGCACCATACACCTATGTATGGAGTAACACTCAAACCACTGCTTCTGCAGACGGCCTTGCTGCCGGTACGCATACTGTGACCATTACCGATGACAACGGTTGTGAGCTTGTTTCTACAGGCGATGTAACCGAGCCAGATGCCATCAGCATCAATGGTCAGGTATCTAACACCACATGTTCTGTAGATGACAATGGTGGAATCGACATCAGCGTAACCGGTGGAACAGCACCATATGTCTACGCTTGGTCTAATTCAGAGACTACGGAAGATGTTACTGATCTCATGGTAGGTAACTACACCGTGGATGTAATTGATGATAACGATTGTCAGGAGACAGCCAGCTTTGATGTTTCATTCAACGCTGCTGATCCAATGCCAAACCTTGGAAACGATACCAGCATTTGTTCCAATGCAACATTCACACTCTCTCCAGGTGATTATGCGTCTTACGCATGGTCTGATGGATCGGATGATGATTCATTCGTTGTGAGCGAGCCAGGAACTTACTCTGTGATCGTGACATCAGACTCAGGATGTGTAGGTGGTGACACCATTATGGTTGACACCGTATTCTGTGTAGGTATCTCTGAACGCGGTTTTGCTCAGGCGAACATCAAACTCTTCCCGAACCCAACCAGCGGTATCGTAAGCATCAGCTTTGACGATGCTGGTTTGACCGTAAGTGGAGTGACGGTGATGGACCTTAGCGGAACATTGGTGAAGAGCGAGCAGCGAGCTTTTGTGAGCAATGAAACCATTGATCTCACTGGCCTTGCTTCTGGAACTTACTTCATCCTCATGGAAACAAATCGAGGCACACAGGTAGGGCAGATCGTCCTGCAGTAAGCCTTTTGATAGATTGTACTCAAAGCCCTGTAGCATTATGCTGCAGGGCTTTTTTTATGCGTGTCTGCCTGCGTTTCGTTGGATTGGAATCATGATTTTTGAGGTGATGAGATCTTGGATTCTGGTAGTGGTTCAGTTTGCGTGTCTGGGATACTATGCCCTTTCAGGAGCGGTTGTGGTGTCTACCTTTTGGCTGTTGATGATGGAACTGACCGGCATCGGAATCGGGGTGTGGGCGGTGGCCACGGTAAGAGTTGGCCGGGTATCTGTTTTTCCAGAACCCAGGAGCGATGCAGAGCTCGTAACCACGGGCCCTTTTCGATGGATCAGACACCCGATGTATACCGGTTTGCTATTGATTGCCCTCTCCATCACCCTGGAGCGCCTCACGTGGCTCGATGGAACTGTGTTTGTACTTCTGCTGCTCAATCAGCTGGCCAAGGTCAACTACGAGGAGCAGGGGCTAAACGATCGTTTCCCTGAATATCGCAGCTATAGCAGTCGAACCAAGAAGCTGATTCCCTGGGTCTTTTGACCGGGGAATAGTGGTAAGTACTGGTGGAGGTGATCTGGTTCTCTAGGCGTCTGTGTCGCCATCCTTCGAAGGCTTCCCGTAATCATCATCCTGAGCATCCTCAAGGATGTCGATGACCCGGTCCATGATGTCAGAAGGAATGCGATATCCTGCAAATTGGTTCGCATCAATCATCAACTGAATACCCGATCGGGCTTCCTTTTTTGGGGTCGGTGTGGGACGTTCTGGGTTGCGATAGGGGTTGTCAGGTATTTCGTGTCCCAGTCGCTCTTCCAAGGCGTCAAAGACGTTCTTGAGGTAGAGTTGAGGAATGGAAGCATGAACAATTCGAATCTCTTTCAAACCAAGATTGGGTGAGAGAGTCCAGCGATGGATCGTGTTTTTACCCTTGCCCACCAATTCAGCAACTTTTGCTTGGGAATACCCGCCTTCTGAAATGGCCTTTTTGAATTCTTTTCCGATGTGTTTCATGCTGCTCAAACCCAAATGTAGTGGCTGTTTCAGAAGTCGATGTCCGGAAAATGGTTCGGCTGTTACAGGGTGGTTGGAAGCTTGGTTTCGGTTGATTTTATAACAGGGGCTCAGTCCTTGATAAGTGTATTGTTTGGTTATAATGCGGTGTTTAAAAAGTGGTTAATGTGGTGATTTTGTGTTAGGTTTGGGTTTTCAGATATGAGTGACTCAATTTCTAACGATTCTCTAAAGGTCTTGCCCGATGAAGGTTATTCAATAACCTGGACATCCGAGCGCCTGAATCGCTTGCTTCTGCACAACCGCGAAATCCATCTTTGGAGTGATTTTCACAACTTCAACGAAGCAGCAAGAAAGCTTTGGTCAAGCGAGCAGTGTATTTCCCTGTCCAGGGAGGAAGCAATCGAAGTAATTGTTGAATGGGTATCAAACGGGCCCTTTCTAAGCCATGAGAGGGATTTGAGGAGAATTCCGGGAACCATTCGGGAAAGGCTCAAGCCTCAGATGATCTGAAGTAGCTTCAAGAAGAAGTCATCACCAGATCGCGAGTGGAAGGTCCGAGGTTGAACAAAGCGTCCAGTATGCTCAAGTTGGCAACGAAAGGGTGGCGATCACTGAATACTTGGAAATACGTTTCGTATGAATGTCCTGTCTCCGCGCTTGGCTTGCTGAAATCAAAGTCGCGGTAATCCACATCCCCTTCGTTACCTAAATCCATGTACTCTGTAGTGAATTGAATGCCAGGATCGCAATCCAGAGATTCCAGAATAAAGTGCAGGACACGCAGGTTTAGATCAACCAGCCGTTTTGGTTTTTCCACATACACAGAGCGGAGGCGATCCTCATAGTATTCAAAGTATGCGGAGCGCCTGTAGGCCGCTTCTAATCCCTTCCAGTGATCTTTCTGCCAGTGTTCCTCATATCCAATGCAGATGTCGTTGGTAGTCATGCGCAGACCGGTCTTTTTTACCGGAATACTCAGTCGATGGATTCCGTTCGGTCCCAGGATTTCCATGCGATTGCGATACGTCTGCTTGGGATAATGCTCGTACAGTTCGATCAGCGGATTGCTGCTCTGAAGTAGTCTCTGGAAATAATGGATGTTCCCAGCGTAGAATAGCGGGAAAACCGTCATTACTCAGGCACGGAAAACATCCTTGAGAAGCGAATTTTGCCATCAAAGAGGCCTCGCTCAGGATCCATCGAAAGCCAGATGAAAGATGCCTTACCCACGATGTGGTCCTCTGGAACAAAGCCCCAGAAGCGCGAATCGGCTGAATTGTGCCGGTTGTCTCCCATCATGAAGTAATAGTCCATCTCGAAGGTGTACTCACTGGCATTCGCACCATCAATCATGATTACACCATTGTTCACTTCCAGCGAATGGCCTTCATACACCGTAATGATGCGCTCATAGAAGGGCAGGTTTGCCAGTGTTAAGGCTACGGTTTCTCCCTTTGAAGGAACACTCAACGGTCCCCAGAAGTCTTCGGTCCAGCTGCTTTCCCAAGTGTTGGGGAAGATGTGAAGACCATTCTTAGCTTCAGGATAATTGATCCTCATCTTCACTGATTTCATAATGTTCAGCGACTTCGCTTTGTCATAGTTTTCCATCGTTAGAGGGAAGTTGTATACAAAGCCATTGGCAGGCTGAGCCTGGTAAGGGTTGTTATCCAGCGCAAAGTCCTGAAGGTTGACGTTCAGTTCATCCTTGATGGACTGCTTATTCAGCATCGTGGAAGATTGAAGCAGATAGTTAAACTGGAATTCCGTGGGGATGTAAGCGGTTTCGCCATTGATGTGAAGCTTTCCCGCTTCGATGTAGATCTCATCACCAGGAACCGCGACACATCGCTTAATGTAGTTTTCGCGCTTGTCAACTGGCCGTACCACATACTCCAGGTTGTTTTTCAAAAGCTTGCGAGCTACGCGCTTGTAGGCTTCGAAAGAGCGCGCGTTTTTCCCGGTCATTTGATCTTGTTGCTGCAACTCTCTGGCTTTGAGACGTACTGCTCGGTTATAGCTCAGATTACTCTGGTATTGCACCAAAACCGTGTCTCCTTCAGGGTAGTTAAACACTACAATGTCGTTTCGTTCTACGTCACCAAATCCTGGGAGTCGTTGGTACGGAAGGTGAATCCATTCCAGGTAGCTCTTCAGGTTGGTTCCGGGGAAGCTATGGTGCGCCAGTGGAAAGCTAAGAGGAGTTTGTGGCACCTTTGGACCATACGCCATTTTGCTCACGAACAGATAATCACCAATCAGGAGCGATTTTTCCATCGAGCTGGTGGGAATGGTGAAGGCTTCAAAAACGTAGGTTCTGATGATGGCGGCTGCGACAATCGCGAATACAATAGAATCACCCCATTCCTTGTAAAAAGTAGGCTTACCCACCTTGTCTTTAATCACCAGAAGTTTTTTCAGGCCGAGGACAAACGCTGCACCCAAACCAAGGGTAGAGACTACAAAAACAGCCTTATCAGCAGCATCTCGCTCTTTGCGTTGGTCTTCATCTGACCAATCCATTTTGGGCTGGAACTTTACATCCTGAAACCCGAGGTAGGGGAGGTAGATGAACGGAATGAAAATGGACATTAGCACGTCTGGAATTTGGTGCTTTCCGAACCTTCTTGCCAGCGATTGGCATACTACCATCAGCATCACCACATTCACCCCAGGAAAGATGAAGAGGAAAATCCACCACCAGGGACGTTCCAGGATTTTGATGGCTACAAAAAGATTGTAGATCGGCACGAGGCCTTTCCATGCGGGTTGACCTGCCAGCGGAAAGAGCTTGAAAAAGCCGAAGCTGATTCCCAGGAAAATGATCAGGTAGATTGCGATGCTCATAGCAGAAAAGATTGCGAAGCGAAGAAACGAACTTTCAAGTCGATAAAAACGCTTTTTTCGGATGAACGGACGCTCAGCGTGGCGCTGCGTTAAAGGGTGTTATCAGAGATCATGCACCGAGCAGATCCTTCATCGTAAAGACACCTGTTTTGTCTTTAAGGTATTCAGCAGCGAGCACAGCCCCAATGGCGAAGCCTTTGCGGTTTTTAGCCGCATGCGTGAGCTCTATAGAATCGATGGCGCTTTCGTAGCGGACTGTGTGCGTACCCTTCACATCTCCCTCGCGGATCGCCTCAATCGACAGTTTGGAGGTATCATCCGGTTCTGTACTGAGCGACCATCCGTTCAGTTCCTCTCGCTGGTCAATGATTTGTTCTGCGGTGGTGATGGCCGTGCCGCTTGGAGCATCCAGCTTTTGAGTATGATGAATTTCCTGAAGGGTGACATTGTATTCAGGATAGCCCGCCATCAATTGTGCCAGTTGGGTATTCACTTGCCAGAAGAGGTTGACACCAATGCTGAAATTGGAGGCCCAGAAAAAAGCACCATTCTTTTGAGTGCAAAGCTCTTTTACCTCCTCAAACCGATCGTACCAACCGGTGGTTCCTGTCACCAATGGAATACCATTTTCAAAGCAGTGCCTGAAATTGTCGATCGCAGCCTCCGGTCGTGAAAACTCGATGCACACATCCGCCTCTTTCAGCTGATCCCAATCGCTGGGTGAAGACTGGCTCGTGAGTCTTGCAGTGATCGAGTGACCGCGCTCTTGGGCAATGGCGTCAATCTCACGCCCCATTTTACCGTATCCAATCAGTCCGATGTTCATGGGTCAAAAACGAAGGTTAAGTGTGACTCCCGTGTACATGCCTCGATTGCGCGTAGAATATACTTCCGGTCTCCAGTGCAGGGTCAGATCGTCTGACACGTTGAAGTAGTACAAGTGAGCATCCACGGCTGCATCCACGATTTGAAGTACGTAAACAATGCCAGTGGCGATGTAGGAGTATTCCATCCATTGCCTGCGCTGATCTGCAGCTGCACGCAGCTGATCAGGTGAAATGCCTTGCTTGGCAAAATCGCTGGAGTCAGACACGATGTCGTTGATGTCTCGGATGTAAGCATCGCGGAATCGCACGTATTGCTGGCGGTTGTCGATGATGAAGAAAATGGAAGTTCCTAAACCGCCATAAACGATTGGAAGCTTCCAATACTTCTTGTTGTAGATCTGTCCTGCCCCGGGAAGCAGCGCGCTCAGGAGAGAGGCTCTGGCAGGACTCTTATACTGAGGTTCCGATTCTTCTACCGTTTCCACTTCCACAGAATCAGAGGCCAGGCTATCCAGCATGACCTGACTTCTGGAGGAAATCGCCAGGATCAGGAACACGAAACACAACAGGATTCTCTGCATCGCTGCAAAGAAACAATGTCTGTACCAAAGGGGAATTCTAGTAAGCTATTTTCTGAGGCGAGGACTGAAGCAGCTGGATCAGGCGGTTCAAGTCATACTCATTGGTGAATTCAATGGTGATCTTACCGTTGCCCTTAGGTAAGAACTTCAAGTCAACTTTTGCTCCGAGCTGCTGACTCATATTGTACTTCACATCCTTGTAATACTGATTGGTCTCTTCCGCCTTGTTCTTGGGCGTTTTGGGCTTCTTGGCCTGGCGCGCAAGGTTTTCTACATCCCGAACAGAAAGCACTTCATCAATGATGCGTTCGAAAATCTCCATCTGCTTCTCGTGGTCATCGATGTTGATCAACGCACGTGCGTGCCCCATGCTGATGTTTCCCTTTTGGAGGGCCATCTGTATTTCGGGCGGAAGCTTGAGCAGGCGAAGAAAGTTCGTGATGTTTGACCGGCTCTTGCTGACCTTCTCACTCAATCCTTCGTGGGTAAGATCGCATTCGTCAATGAGTCGCTTGTAGGAGATCGCTACTTCAATTGGATTCAGGTCTTCTCGTTGAATGTTCTCCACGAGCGCCATTTCAAGCATAGCCTGATCATTCGCCACGCGGATGTAAGCAGGCACCTGCTCCAGACCAGCCAGTTGCGAAGCTCTGAACCTTCGCTCACCACTGATGAGCTGAAAGGTGTCGTTGCCCATCTTGCGCACCGTCACCGGCTGGATCACTCCGTGTGTGCGAATGCTCTCGGCAAGCTCATCCAGGGCGGCACTGTCAAATCGTGTTCGCGGCTGAAATGGGTTCGCCTCAATCTTATCTACGGGAATATTGGCAATGCTGCCAAGCACTGCATGATCGCCCTGGGCTACCCGGGCAGTAATATCTGTTTCGCTGTTTTCCAGCAGTGCACTCAATCCACGACCGAGTGCGTTCTTTTTAGGATTCGCCATCGTATACCTCCACAATTTTGTCCTTGTCACTAATTCTCGTCATCTCGTTCTTCTGGAGGATTTCACGGGCGAGGTTCAAATAATTCACGGCTCCACTGCTGGCAGCATCGTGCATGATGATTGTTTCACCATGCGATGGAGCTTCTCCTAGGCGTGTATTGCGATGTACGATGGTATCGAACACCAACTGCTGGAAGTGCATCTTTACTTCTTCAACCACTTGGTTGGCCAGTCGAAGGCGCTGGTCATACATGGTCAATAGCATTCCTTCAATGCCGAGGTCTTTGTTGAGGCGTGACTGAACGATCTTAATGGTATTCAGAAGTTTGCCCAGACCTTCCAGCGCGAAGTATTCACACTGAACGGGCACGATGACGCTGTCAGCTGCTGTCAATGCATTCACGGTGATCAAACCGAGTGAGGGAGAGCAGTCAATAATGATGAAATCGTATTGGTCTTTCACCTTGTTCAGTGCCATGCGCATCATACGCTCACGGTTGGGCATGTTGATCATCTCGATCTCTGCACCCACAAGGTCAATGTGAGCCGGCATGATGTCCAGGTTGGGGCTCTTGGTGTTCAGAATGATATCCTTTGGCTCCACCTGGTTGATGATGCACTCATAGATGCTGGTGCGCACATTGCGCGGATCAAATCCAACTCCAGAAGTCGCGTTGGCCTGAGGATCAGCATCTACGATGAGCGTGCGCTTCTCCAATACACCAAGGCTGGCAGCAAGGTTGATCGCTGTGGTGGTCTTGCCAACTCCGCCTTTTTGATTCGCTATTGCAATGATCTTTCCCATGTTCAATTATAGTTCTTTCGTTTCCCCGATCTCCATCAGTGTCAGCGTTTTTCCGTTGTCGGAAAAGAGCGACTGCGTTTGGTCGTGGTCAATCTTAATGTATCCGAAGGTGTCGTAATGCATGCCGATGATGTTGTTGCAGCTAATGAACTCAGCAGCTCTCACAGCATCTTTAGGTCCCATGGTGAAGTTATCCCCAATGGGCAGCAATGCGACATCTATGTTGAACTCCTCGCCCAACAGTTTCATGTCATAAGTAAGTGCCGTATCTCCGGCATAGTAGATCGTTTTTCCATCTACCTGAAGCACAAATCCGCCAGGATTGCCTCCGTAGCTTCCATCGGGCATGGAGCTGGTGTGAACTGCAGTCACATACTTCACACGACCAAAGTCAAAATCCCATGAACCTCCAATGTTCATGGGGTGATACTTTTCGATGCCCTTGGCGCCAAACCAACTGGCGATTTCAAAGTTGCTCACCACGGTTGCTCCAGTGCGCTTGAGGATCGCTTCCGCATCCGCAACATGGTCTTCGTGACCATGACTCAGCAGCACATAGTCGCATTCGATTTGCTCCACGTCCAGCATCGAAGCCCAATCCTTATCCAAAGAAGATGTTCTGATTTCCTGAGCAAGCGAATTGGGGCTGATGAATGGATCAAACAGGATCTTCGCTTTCGCAGTTTCCAGTAAAAATGTTGAGTGACCTAGATAGGTGATTTTCATTTCGATCTTCTTTCTTTGCGCGCTTCTGGGATAGGATCAAAAATCAGGATTAATTCATTGGCGTTGCGCGTGAAACCCTTGATTTTATTGGTGTTTTTATGAACAAAAATCTGTGAACTGAGCGGTGATAACTGTTATTAGCGGTACGAATAGAGAGGGAAACGTCAGTGTGAGCGTGGCTCAGACGGTGTTGGAGTTATTAACAAACAGTAAAGTGGATGCTCAACTGCTCGACCTGCGAAAGCTCCCGGTCGACTTTGCTTTTCGAAACGATGTCTTCGGAAATCCGGACCCAGGTTTTTCGGCCATTGCTTCTCAGTTTGTGGGCAATGCAGACAAGTTCGTGTTTGTGGTACCTGAGTACAATGGAAGTATTCCCGGTGTGTGCAAGGCTTTCATTGATGCCGTTTGGCCCGAGCAGTTTAAGGGAAAAAAAGCGGCCTTGATTGGCCTTTCTTCGGGGCGTGCAGGAAATGTCAGAGGCTTGGATCACTTGACGAACATCCTGAACTATCTGCAGGTAGCCGTTCAACCCATGAAGACCAGCATCAATCACATTGATAAGCACTTAAACGAGGATGGTTTCCTGGAAGATGAGCGCATCTTGATGACCATCCAGCAGGAATTGGCCAAGCTGGTTGAGTTTTAGTCCGTAGCTACTGCTTGATCAGCCTGTGAGTGCTTTCTCGCTCCGTTGTTGAAACCTTCATGAAGTAAATCCCTGGAGTCTCGGGTGTGGCCACCTCTAATGAACTCACCTGATTCGCTTTCAACGATCTGATGCGTTGACCATTTGCAGCGTACAGGTCTATGGAGACAGATTCCTGCACTTCCTCAAAAGTCAGGTACCAGCGATCATCAGCAGCAGGATTGGGATAGATGCGATGCGATGGGTTTTCAGTGATTGCTGATATACCCAGCGGAGGAGCGAACAGCCAAAGCTTGAACAGAAAGTTGCCCAATCCTCCCGGTGCCGACTTCACAACCGACTCCAGCTCAGGATCGAAATCAAACTCTTCTGTGATCATCCCGGCAGTGTAGGCTTCTCCATTAGGGCCAGCAACCCAACCGTTCACGGTGGAGACATTTCGCTGTTGGGAGTAGGTTTTGTAATCAAGCAGTTCGAGGTCTTTGGTGAGTTGCACGAAAATCACAGCCGTTTGGTTCGGATATGCATTCACTTCCACCGTATCCGGTCCCGGATCAATGTCTTCCCTGAAGTCTGTTTCAATTCTATTGTAAATACCATTGCTGGTAATGCTGGGGCGTGCGCGCTCATTGAATTGGATGGCATGCTCAAATTGACCTTCATCACTCATTTTGAGGATAAATCCATCGTCATTCCCAATGCTGTTGAGGGTGAAAGTCTGATCCGAAAAATCAAAGTCTGGATTGCCGAAGAATACACCTGATACATAAAGGTTCTGTGCATTGTCAGCGTAGATGTTTTCGCATCCGATACGACCATCAAAGCCTTTCATCCACTCAATTTTTCCTTCATCGCTAATGCTGATCAAATGCGATCCTGCATTTTGTGTGGCGGTAAGGTTTACAGGCTGGGAAATGTTGGTGCCATTGATTTCCGTATTCCCCACGTGAACGAAGCATGCATAAGCTTTACCATCAGCATCCGACTCTAAAGCCAAGGGAAACAGGATGGAATCCGAGCTGAAATGAACGGACCATTCATAAAACCCCATAGGGTCAAGCTTGGTCAAGAAGCCTGAATATTCGCTTGAGCTGAAGTAGGGGACAATTCCCGGGCCGGGATCCGCGTCCACATTTCGCTGGTAATCCGAAAAAACAAGCGTGCTGCCGTCTGGCAGAGCAGCGATGCTTTTATTCTCTTTCCGGTAACTCAACCGGTCAATTTCGCGCGCCCAAATGAACTCACCATCAGCGTTTAGCTTCAGCAGGAAGTGACTAATGCTCTCCTGCGCGGAACTGCCTGCGAGCAGGAATTCTTCAGCACCCGGATCAAAATCAACGGTGCCTGCAAAACTCCCGAGTACCAGGATGTTGTTCTCATCGTCAACATCCAGTGCTACGGCCTCATTGAACACATTAGAAGAAATGGAATGGTGCCAGATGAGGTTTCCGCTGGCGTCAAATTTTTGGATGATGGTATTGCTGTATCCTCTCGCTTTAACAACCTGTACCTGAGAAGCTGGATCAATGTCCAGGGAGTCAAACTCTGTGATGGTAGAAATGATGATCAGATTGCTGTCAGCGTCAACTTGCATGTTCAAGCCGTCTTCTGAGTAGAGGTAACCCGGCCCTACAACATGAGCCCAGTCAAGCACTTGTCCGGAGGACCAAAAGCTGAGCACGCAGCTGAGGGAAAAAAGACATGCTCTTTTCAAAAGAGCAGGAGTGTGAGAGAAGTACATTTCCGGTAGAAGAATGAACAGGTAGAACCTTAGACGACAAAAGCTCTAATGACGTGAATCAGAGCTTTTGTTGTTTGTCAGATTTAGAATAGGACAGAAACCTATTCACGCAAATCGATCACATCGTCCGCATTGTCCTCGTTGAACACGAAGTCTGAGTCCTTTGCTCCAATGTTTCCTTCGAAGTTTTTGAGTTGGTAGCTGTAGGTGTTACCGTCTTTGGCTTTTACAACCATCTTCGAGAGCTCTTTCTTCTGATTGTCGATGTAAACCACAATGGTGTGAAAGGGCTTGCCCTCTGGCTGCATAGGGAACATGGAAATCTGGTCGAGGCTTACTCCGGCTGCATTGCTGGTGCCATCGTGACGGTATTTGAAGCCGTTTTCATACATGTTGAAGACATTGGCGGGGTTCATCAGGTTCCCTTCTTCATCGTCCTCATCTGGAAGATCAGCAATTTGCAGTTCTCCTTCCTCAGGAAGGAATGTCCAGACGGTTTCTCCATCGCAGTAGATCTCGCGACCTGCCATGGCCACTTTGTATTTCTTTTTGCCCTTCATCATCAGCGAGCCTTTTTGAGTTTCGTTCAGTCCGGCAGCCTTGTTTACGAGGGTGTATTCCAAATCTGCTTTGAATGAGTCAAAACCCATCACCTTGTCTCGCAGTTCGTCCAGTATTGCTTTGGCCTTCGGGTCCTTCGGATTCAGGTCTGCATCAGTGTTTTGGGCACTACCAATGGCAGGAATAAAGAGTGCGATCAAGGCCAGTGATTTCAAAAGATTCATGGGTCAGAATTATTAATTGTCGTTCAGGCTATTCAAATGCTGTTCCAAAGATATCTCATCCGGGATGAGCACCTGGCGTGCCTTGCTTCCCTCGAAGGGGCCAATCACGCCTGCAGCTTCGAGCTGGTCTACGATTCGTCCTGCTCTGTTGTAGCCCAATTTTAGTTTTCGCTGGAGCAAAGAAGCACTTCCCTGCTGATGAATGACTACTACACGTGCTGCTTCCTCGAAGAGCGCATCGCGATCCATGTCCTGGAAGCTTTCGCCTCCGCTCTCTCCTCCTTCTTCCAGGTATTCTGGCAGGAGGTGAGCATCAGGATAGCCTTGCTGGTTCCCGATGTAGTCCGTGATTTTTTCTACTTCAGGCGTGTCGACAAAGGCACACTGCAGTCTCACCATGTCGTTGCCATTGCTGTAGAGCATGTCACCGCGTCCGATCAACTGTTCTGCTCCTCCGGCATCCAGAATGGTTCGTGAGTCGATCTTGGAGGTTACGCGGAAGGCGATGCGGCTCGGGAAGTTTGCTTTGATCGTTCCCGTGATGATGTTCACGGAAGGTCGCTGCGTGGCGATGATCAAGTGTATTCCGATCGCCCGGGCCAGCTGTGCCAGTCGTGCGATAGGCATTTCCACTTCTTTGCCGGCTGTCATGATGAGGTCGGCAAATTCGTCCACCACCAACACGATGTAGGGCAGGTAGCGGTGGCCATCATTTGGATTCAGCTTGCGCTTGATGAACTTACCGTTGTATTCCTTGATGTTTCGACACTGAGCGTTCTTGAGCAGATCATAGCGATCATCCATCTCAATGCACAGTGAGTTCAAGGTGGTTACCACCTTCGAGGTATCTGTGATGATCGGTTCTTCTTCGTCTGGCAGCTTGGCAAGGAAGTGGCGCTCTATTTTATTGAAGAGGGTCAATTCCACCTTCTTCGGGTCTACGAGCACAAACTTCACCTGAGCCGGATGCTTCTTGTAAAGCAGTGAAGCCAGGATGCAGTTCAAACCAACGGACTTACCCTGACCTGTGGCACCGGCCATGAGCAAGTGTGGCATCTTGGCAAGATCCACCACGAAGATTTCATTGGAAATCGTTTTACCCAGCGCAACGGGCAGTTCCATCTTGGTGTGCTGGAACTTATCGCTGCTAATGACGGTAAGCATGGAAACTACATCCGGGTTCTGATTCGGAACTTCGATACCAATGGTGCCTTTTCCGGGAATTGGGGCAATGATGCGGATACCCAATGCTGCTAAACTCAGGGCGATGTCGTCTTCCAAGTTCTTGATCTTCGAAATGCGCACGCCTGCCTCGGGGACAATCTCATACAGCGTCACTGTAGGACCGATGGTCGCCTTGATCTTCGAGATGCCAATGTTGTAGTTCCTCAGCGTATCAACAATTCTGTTCTTGTTGTGCTCCAGTTCCTCACGCTCTACCTGGATCTTACCGTCACCGTGGTCTTCCAAGAGATCAAGCTCAGGATATTGGTAGCGACTCAAGTCTAGCAGCGGATCGTAATCGGCAAGCTCCTCGGTGGGTTCTTTTTCTTCCTCGATATGCTCTTCTTCGGGCCTCGATTCCTCTACAGCGAAGTCTACATCGTTGTCGTCAGCAACAACCTCTGGCTGCGCATCCATCACCACTTCCGGCACAGGGATTTCGGCCTCCAGCTCAAGTTCATCTGAAGCTTCTGCCGGTGTCTCCTCCACAACTGTGGCATCTTCCAGTTCCAGTTCAGTGCCTTGCTCTACCGACAGCGCTGCATCGCTTTCCTGTTCTTCCTCCACAGCTTTTACAAAAGGCTCGGGAATCTCTTCCTCTGTTTCCTGCCCAGCTTCTTCATCGATGAACTCTTCCTCGCCTTCCTCAGATTCGGAACCCTCAAGGGTTTCCTCGCTTTCATGATCCGGATTATCCGCACCGAGCACATCGTCCTGGCCTTTACTGGAAGATAGCCAGCCAGTGATGGAAGCCAGGGATAGGTTGAACGCTATGATGCTAAATACCAGCAGCGCAAAGAAGATGATGCCGATGGCCCCCACTTTTCCAAAAACTCCCTGAAGCCAGATGTTGGTGTGATATCCAAAAGAGCCACCCAGGAAGAGGAAGGAATCGGTGAACAAGGCACCCAGAAATGTAGAAGCCCACACCAGGAAGAACAGCGCGAAGGCCAATGTTTTGCGAATGGGAAGTAGGTAAACATTGAAAACAATGCGAAACCCAAACAGGAAGAGCAGCAGGACAAAGACAAAGGAGGCAATGCCAAAGCCATTGTTGATGAGCTGATGGCTTACCAAAGCACCAAAGGTTCCAAGCCAGTTTTCGATTTCAATCTCAGGATTGGTCAGAATGTCAATCCACGAAACCCCGAACAGCTTGTCCTGATCAATTTTCCAGGTGAACAGAAAGGATGTGAACGAAAGCAGGAGGATGGCACTGACCAGCAAAAGAAAGGAGCCGGCCACGTTCTTAGTCCGATCATCTTTCAGCAGTTGAGGCAGCACACTCAGCTTCAACCAGCTGTTGCCCGACTTCTCGGATTTTTCCCGTTTCGGTTTGGGCTTCTTCTTTTTGCCCTTCTCTTTGCTGACCTCGTCAACCTTGCTTTTGTAATGGTTCGAATAGCTCAATCAAGCCTGATTTAACTACCAAAATTAGAGGAGCTGTAAAGGGGAATCGGAGGGGTGTGCCAGAGTTATCAAGTGATTTTTAAACACCTTCAACGGCAAAACATCACTCCATGAAGGTCTTCAGGTTTTTGATGACATATGCCTCAAATTCCTCGGGGGTGAGTTCTTTGTAACTGTCGTCTACCTGGAATTCGCTGTCGTCAATTTTGGCAGGCATGATGTTCACTGCCTCGAGGCGCATGCTCATTTCGTAGTTCTCGATGCGATAGTCCAGCAACACACCTTCTATCTCGTTGAAGGGAGTGCACCAATTTGGTTCCAGCAGGTCAATATCATTCGTATAATAAAAGAGATAGCTCTCCGCTTTTCCCGTTCCAAAGTCGAGCAACACTTTCTTGCAATCTGCCTCTGCGATCTTCTTTTCTTCATCCAGTCGCTGCAGTTGGAATGGAGGCAAAACACCAGTCATTTTGAGCGCTTCCTCCTTATTCAGCTTGAGGACGTATTTGTCCGAAAAGAGCTTCACCACATTTTGCATGGTGTGGTTTGAAGCATCGGCAATAACACTCATTTCGATGATTCCGGCAGCGGTCTTGAGTTCGCTCTTGTACTTGTCTTTCTTGAATTTCATGACCATTCTCTCCGGAAGCATCTCCAACATAAGGTTGTTCGAGTCCAGTTCGGGATAGGTCACTTTATATTCAATGATCCCCTCTGAAATGTTTTTTTCATAGGCGCCATCATTGCCGCAACTTCCCAATAAGAAGGCGAGCCACAAAAGGCATAAGAAGTTAGCAGGTAGAGTTTTCACGCAAGTACGCCTAGCTGGACAAAAGTAAAAATGGCGACCAATCTGAAAAGACAAAAGACTTGGCTTTCAGACTGGAACAACGAAGCTACCTTTGGCCCTCAATCTTTTCTTATGCTAAAGTTTTTGGTACAACGCTCTGAAATAGGAGCCGGAACTCGAGGAAGTAGCCTGGGGCCTGACGCCATGAGGTTGGCTTCTCTGAATTCCGATCGTCAACTTTTCAACCGTTATTCCATCGAGAATATTCAAGACTGGAATGACGCTCTCTTTTCCCCGACCTCCACGCCTCATGCGCTTCGAATTGAGCAAATCAGCCGAACTTGGGAAGCCCAATGCGAAGCTGTAGCTAACAGTATAAAAGGCGATGCGACCCCTGTTGTGATCTCAGGTGATCACGCATCAGCCGGAGGAACCATTGCTGGCATCAAATCAGCTCATCCTGACCAGAGACTCGGGGTTGTTTGGGTAGACGCACATGCTGACCTTCATTCGCCTTACACCACACCTTCCGGGAACGTACATGGCATGCCTCTGGCTGCCACGCTTGGTGTGGATAACACCGAAAAGCAGCGCAATGCTCCAAGCGAAGAGACCCGAAATTTTTGGGATCGCATGAAAGAATTAGGTGGAATGACACCAAAGATTCAGCCGGAAGACTTGGTTTTTGTGGGAGTTCGGGATACAGAGGAAGAAGAGGAACACCTCTTGGAAGCTCATTCCATTCGCAACCATACCGTAGCTGAGGTGAACCAGCATGGCATGCAGCACATTGCAGATGCAGTGCTCAGTCAATTGAAAGACTGCGATATTCTTTATATCTCCTTTGATGTGGACAGCATGGATCCCGATGTGGTCTCCTACGGTACCGGAACTCCTGTGCCTGATGGCATCACACCAGAACAAGCGAGCGAACTTCTTTCTATTCTGCTGGCTGACCAGCGAGTGGTTTGTTTTGAAATGGTGGAAGTCAATCCCTTGCTGGATAACAAGGCTAACAAGATGGCCGAAACCTCTTTGGGCATCCTTGAAAAGGCTGTAGAAACCCTAGAAAACCGATAATGATCCTACAACAGATTGCAGAAGCGACCCTGGCTTTTTTGAAGCAGGAATATGATTTTGAAGCCTCAAATTCTCAAATCCAACTGGATCAGACGCGGAAGGAATTTGAAGGGGATTACACGCTGGTTGTTTTTCCCTTTGTGAAAGTGATGCGCACCGCTCCTGAGCAAGCGGGCAAGGCGATAGGTGCCTACTTAGAGGAACACGTTGAAGCTGTGACAGGATTCAACGTCATCAAGGGATTTCTGAACATCAGCCTCTCTGCGGACTATTGGTCTGGCGAGCTGATGGAGCGGGCAGCTGACAAAGGCTGGCTCGGTGCTAAAGAATCTAAAGAGGTGATCCTCGTGGAGTACAGTTCACCCAACACCAACAAACCGCTTCACTTGGGGCACCTGAGAAACAACTTTCTTGGACATTCCGTCAGCCTGATCAAAGCCTTTGACGGCCACGAGGTGGTGAAGACACAAATCATCAACGATCGCGGTGTACACATCTGTAAAAGCATGTTGGCATGGAAGAAGTTTGGCGAAGGCGAAACTCCCGAATCCAGTGGCCTGAAAGGCGACAAGCTTGTGGGTAAATACTACGTGAAGTATGATCAGGAGCTGAAGGCTGAAATTGCTCAGCTCATGGAAAAGGGTGCAGACGAGGAAGTAGCCAAGAAGAACGCTCCCTTGACACAGGAAGTGCAGCAAATGTTGGTGAAATGGGAGCAGGGAGATGCCGAAACACGCAAGCTTTGGGAAACCATGAACACTTGGGTTTACGATGGTTTTGCCAAAACCTATGATCGAATGGGAGTGGAGTTTGACAAGCTCTACTATGAATCTGATACCTACACTACCGGAAAGGACATCGTGTTGAAGGCCCTTGAAAAAGGCTCGGACGATTTTTACCAGAAAGAGGACGGTTCGGTCTGGGCCGATCTCGTAGCAGATGGATTAGATCAGAAGCTCTTGATGCGAGCCGATGGCACTACTGTATACATGACCCAGGATATCGGAACAGCCGTCATGCGCTATGAAGACTATCCTCTGTTGAGCCAGGTCATTTACACCGTGGGAGACGAACAAGACTATCACTTCAAGGTGTTGTTTCTCATTCTCGAAAAGCTGGGATACGAATGGGCTCCCGCCTGTCGCCACCTGAGCTATGGCATGGTAGACCTTCCTTCCGGCAAAATGAAGAGCCGTGAGGGTACAGTGGTAGATGCTGATGATCTGATGCAGGATGTGGTGATGGCAGCCAAGGCCTCTTCTGAAGAAAAGGGAAAGCTGGAAGGCATGTCAGACGAGGAACAGGAGGAGCTTTTTGAAATGCTCGGAATCGGAGCACTTAAGTTCTTCCTGTTGAGGGTAGATCCGAAGAAGCGAATGATGTTTGATCCTGTGGAATCGGTTTCACTGAACGGTGATACGGGACCTTTTGTACAGTATACACACGCCCGATGCCGCGCTGTGTTGAGAAAAGCCGGTGAATACACTTCAGGAAAACCTGCTTCCCTCGACCCGAAAGAACGATTGTTGTTGCGCGCCCTCATGCAATTCAGATCGGTTGCGGCTGAGGCTTCCGAGCAAATGAGCCCGGCACTCATTTCCAGCTATTGCCTCGAAGTAGCGAAGCTTTACAATCAGTTTTACCATGATGTAAACATCCTTAAGGCCGAAGGTGAAGAGCGAAACTTCCGCCTGACGTTGACGGCACTCACTGCGGAAACCATCAGAGTGGCCATGAGCCTGCTGGGAATCAAGGTTCCCGAGCGCATGTAAGGATTGCATATTTGTGACCATGCATTTAAAGCACCTCAACGTTGTTCAATTCAAGAATGTAGGCGAAGCCGAGCTCGAACTTGCTGAGAAGGTGAACTGCTTCCTCGGCAACAATGGTGCTGGTAAAACAACATTGCTGGACGCGATCTACTACCTCGCTTTTTGCAAAAGCTTTTTCAATCCGATCGACTCACAGAACATCCAGCACAAGCAGGACTTCTTTGTGATTGACGGATTGCTGCATCTCAATGGTGAAGAGGAAAAGATCTTTTGCGGGGTGAAGCGCGCAGAGAAGAAGAAGTTCAAGCGCAATCAAAAGGAATACGACCGTTTGGCGGATCACATTGGTGTTTTACCGCTGGTTATGATTGCTCCCTCTGATACCGATCTTATTCGTGAGGGAAGTGAGTTTCGCAGGAAATTCATGGACGGCATCATCTCTCAGTACAATCGCGCCTACCTCGATACGCTGCTTCAGTACAACCGACAGCTGGCGCAACGCAATGCCATGCTCAAGCACTTCTGGGCTGAAGGCAGGCGAGACGATACCACGCTGGAGGTGTTTGACGAGCAATTGCACGCTTTGGCCACGGAAATTCACAAGGACCGAAAGGCCTTTCTGGCGGATTACATGCCCATTTTCAGCGCGTTCTATCAGATGATATCGGGTGGAGAAGAGGAAGTGAGTATTCGATATGAGAGCCACTTAAACGACAAGCCATTGCTGGAGTGGTTTCAGGAAGTCCGCGAAAAGGATTACCGATCGCAGTACACTACTAAAGGAGTCCATAAGGACGATTTGGTATTCACGATTGGGGATCATCCTCTGAAAAAGTTTGGAAGTCAGGGGCAGCAAAAGAGCTTTGTCATTGCCCTGCGCCTTGCCCAGTTTGACTACCTCAAAGACTTGAAGCAGAAAAACCCCATGTTGTTGCTGGACGACATCTTCGACAAGCTGGATGACCAGCGCGTGGCAGCGCTGATGAAGCTGGTGAGTGAAGACCATTTTGGTCAGATCTTCATCACTGATGCCAACGTGCATCGCGTGCCCGACCTGTTTCGCGATGTGGATATTCCAATCAAGAAATTTCTTGTCTCTCACGGAAAAGTAGAGGAACTTTAGAG
Organism: Flavobacteriales bacterium UBA6057; assembly: GCA_002428995.1. GTDB lineage: Bacteria > Bacteroidota > Bacteroidia > Flavobacteriales_G > Salibacteraceae > UBA6057. The sequence continues at coordinate 476,847 of DIYJ01000011.1, forward strand.
CATGGCGCGCAATGAGAATCAAGAATCGCTGGGTGAGGTGATCAACCGCATGTTGGAGATGTATCACCTAAAAAGCGGATTGACAGAAGTAACGATCCGAAGCGAGTGGGAAAACCTGGTTGGGGCGCTGATTGCGAGCCGGACAGATGAGGTGTTCCTCAGAGGCCAAAAGCTGGTGATCCGATTGAGCTCAGCTGCGCTGAAACAGGAGCTGCACTACCAGCGACAAGACATTGCCGACAACATCAACCGACATTTTGGAAGACGGGTGGTCGAAACCGTAGAGCTGTGGTAACGAAAAGGCTATCAGCTACTAGCTAGCAGCCATGACTGTTAACGCTTCTCTTCTGAAAACAATCCTTCACCGTCCGTGCTTGCTCCAAATTCTTCTGCACATTTGACCAAATGGCGTTGAACTACATCTGGGCAGGCTTCTTTGTTGTGGGTTTTGCTGTGGCTTTGCTCCGCTTCCTCACGGGAGAAACCGGAGTGTTTGCGGACATGGTTCAAAGCACCTTCGACATGGCAAAAACCAGTGTGGACATTGCCATCTATCTGATTGGTGTGATCTCGCTTTGGCAGGGTATCATGCGAGTGGGCGAGAAGGGCGGAGCCGTAAGACATCTGACGCGGCTGGTGTCGCCATTTTTCAGTCGACTGTTTCCGGAAGTTCCCAAAAACCATCCTGCCATTGGCGCCATGATGATGAATTTCAGTGCCAATATGCTCGGTTTGGACAATGCTGCCACTCCTCTTGGGCTCAAGGCCATGAACGAGCTTCAGGAGCTGAACCCTGAAAAAGACAAGGCTTCTAATGCGATGATCATGTTCATCGTGCTGAACACATCCGGATTAACCATAGTGCCGGTGAGCGTGATGGCAATTCGCGCTGCGCAGGGTGCGGTGAATCCAGCTGACGTTTTTCTACCCATTCTTTTGGCCACCTACTTTGCCTCGTTGGGCGGGTTGATTGCGGTTTCCATCCGTCAGCGCATCAATCTTTTGCAGCCGGTGATTTTGGGATGGCTGCTCGGCATTACAGGTTTGATTGGTTTGTTCCTCTGGTGGTTCAGTCAATTGGATCCTGCTCAGGTGGGAACTCTGTCCAGCGCTGCTGGCAATGGAATCATCCTGCTCATTATTATGACCTTTTTCGTGCTGGCACTTGTGAAGCGCATCAACGTATATGAAGCCTTCATTGATGGAGCAAAGGAAGGTTTTGGCGTTTCGATCAAGATCATTCCCTACCTCGTGGCTATGCTGGTCGCTATCGGGCTTTTCAGAACAAGCGGAGCCCTGGACTATCTGGTAGAAGGATTCAGAATGGTCTTTGCCCTTTTCCTGGAGGATACCCGTTTTGTGGACGCCCTTCCCACTGCGTTGATGAAACCGCTGAGCGGGAGCGGAGCTCGAGGTATGATGGTGGAGCAAATCGAACACTTCGGAGTTGACGGCTTTGTGGGCCGATTAGCGAGTGTTTTTCAGGGATCAACTGAAACTACCTTCTACACGCTGGCCGTTTATTTTGGTGCTGTGAACGTGAGCAAAACGCGCTACGCCCTGGGAGCTGGACTGTTTGCTGATTTCTGCGGCATTGTAGCCGCCATTGTCATTGCCTACCTCTTCTTTGGCTAGTACTTCACGAAGGTCGATCGATAGGTCTCTCCGTTTTCATCCAACAACAGGTGATAGTTTCCTGCTGGTAACTCAGTTACTGAAATGGATGAGTTTCCGATGCTTCCAGTTTGCACTACTTGTCCGTTGATGTTGAAAATCTGGTAGTTCACCTGATTCGAAATACCTTCCAACTGAAGCAGGTCTTGAACAGGATTTGGGAACAGGCGAACCTTGCTTTCAGAGAATGCCTGAATACCGACTCCCATGGTTACATCTCCTTCGCTTCCCATATATTCCACATCGCAGTTATCGTATACTCGAAATGTCCAGCTTCGGCTATAGGCACAACCGGAAAAGCAATCGCCCCATGCGTAGGTATAGATCAATTCAATATAGGTATCGGTGATCTCTCCTTCCAGTGAATTTCCATCTCCACCTAACCAATTTTGCTCCGCGTTGTAAACACCTGAATCAGCGTCCAATGCGTTGACCACTGGGTTCAGGTTGTGATTCATCTCGCTTTTGAAGAATGCCGTATGGAAGAAGTTCTGATCGTTGTATTCCAGGTAGGTTGTCACTTCGTATCCATGACTCATCATCATGGCATCCAATAGTATGTTGCCGGTTGGAAACTGATCGTTTGAGAGATTGACCATCCAATCCAGGTTCGGATCGGCTGATACGTTGAAGGAGTTCATCGTTGGATTTGCCAAGTGATGGATGTCGATCATCTCAACCACCGTATCGCGAGCGGGCAGAGAGGTCGCATTGTATACAGCAATCAGCGCATCCAGAAAGGTATTGGTGAACGCAGTTGATATCTGAAAGCTGTCCACCTCAGGACTCAAAGTATTGAAGGTGTGCTGAAGGGCCATGTATTGCGCATCGCCATAGTAGCTATCCACTACGGATTGATTAGCGGTGCAGGAGGATGGAACGATTTGACTGTACACATTCAAGTGAAGGATCGTCAATGCAATCGCGAGGATGGAGTAGTTCTTCATGGTAGCTCGGGTTACTGCCAGAGACGCATCGATGGAGTCTAACGTTGGGAGTGTGCAGAAAGGGGGAAATCAAGAGCGCTCAACCGTTCCCATCAGGAAGGTTCCGTGAAAACTGCGTATACCAGCGAAAGCATCAAATACCATAAGATGGAGACGGGTAATGCATACGATCCCAGAAGGAAGATGAGTGGAAGCATCCCCAGAGCGTAGATGATCGGAAACAAGTTGGCCTTCCAGCCCCCATTCAGGTTTTTGAGACTGAACATCCGCAGTTTTGATACCATCAGAAGAGAAAACACAAGAGGCAATGCAATCAATGGCCAGTTTCCCGTCCAGGAAACCCATTCAAGGCCGAGATAGGGAATGGAAACAATCATGAGCGCAGCGGCCGAAGAGGGCATTCCACTGAACTCCTTCTTACCACTGTCTTTCACATTGAACTTGGCCAGGCGGAGACCTGCGCAAACGGGCACGAGTGTAGCAAGCAGCATCAAACCAACGGAGGCGAGGGTGCCATCAGCCAGCGGTTGTAGAACATGATGGTAGTAAAGAAATCCGGGGACTACGCCAAAGGTTACCATATCTGCCAATGAATCCAGCTCCTTCCCAAACAAGCTTTGGACCTTCAGCGCTCTGGCAGAAAGTCCGTCCACAAAGTCAAAGCCGATGGCTACCAAAACCAGGTAAAAGCTCAGCTGCGGATCATTGACCAGAATGGCCCAAAAACCACAGAGCAGATTGAGCGAGGTAAGGGTAGATGGGACGACTTTCTTCATGAGAGAAGAGATCAAAGTTCAAGGATCAAAGGTCAGAGAGACGGGGCAAGCTTTGATCCTTGATCTTTCCTCTTTGATCTAACTATTCAACCAAGGTCATTTCATCCACAAGGTGGCCCGCGTCCGCGTACTTGTCCATGATGAAAAGCACGTAGCGAATATCTACGGTGATGTTTCGGCAAATCTCCGCGTTGAACATGATGTCGCTCATTGTGCTTTCCCACGTACGGTCGAAGTTCAGGCCGATCAGGTTTCCATTCGCATCGATCACCGGGCTTCCACTGTTGCCACCCGAGGTGTGATTGCTGGCCGTGAATGCCACTCTGATCTGTCCGTTTTGATCGGCATAGCGGCCATAGTTTTTCGTTTCGTAGAGTTTCTTCAGCTTGGCCGGAACCACAAATTCAGGATTGGTGGCGTCTTCTTTTTCCATCACGCCTTCCAGGGTAGTGTAGTGCATGTAGTTCGCTCCATCAAAAGGTTCATAGCCTTCCACCTTTCCGTAGGTGATGCGGAGTGTGCTATTGGCGTCAGCGTAATACGTACGTTCAGGAATCACCGTCATCATACCTTTCATCCAGTCACGCATCAGTTGCTCTTTAGCCGTGTTGTAGATGATCAGCTTTGGTCTTACCGCCACATAGTACATTTCTATCATGCGCATGGCCATCTGGAAGGCTGGGTCCTTCTCGATCTTCTTGTAAGCACTACGCTTGTACTTCACAAGGAATTCCCGTGTACGTTCACTGCTTGAAAAGATGCTGTTGGCATAAAGCATCTCAGTGTATTCGTTCAGATTTGAAGCCTTGCCCATGTCTGGAATCAGGTTGAAGGACAGGTATTTCTTCAAGGCTGCCTCTGTAATAGGCAGCTGAGCCTTCATGATCTTCTCATCCACAGCAGCACTGTAGTTTTTGAAGAAGCCCATGCTTTCAAACTGCTCTTTCACCAGTGCTTCGATCTGCTCGTCAGTGGTTGTATCCGATTTGCTTGCAGCAACCAGGGTCGCGAAGCTTTCGGCAAAACGCAGGATTTCAGGTCCCATGTAGTAGAACTCAATGAAGTAGTTGCGTCCAACATCCAGTGGGAGCATCTCCTCCGATTGTTTGTTCAATGCCGCAAGCGTGTTTCCATAAGTGCTCTTGAAATCTGCATTGGCCTTTACCCGCTCTGTGAATACGCGTTCAATGGAATCACGCTTAGCTACAGCCTTATGACGAATCAAGCCTTTGTTCTGCCCGATCCACTTTTTGTACGCATTGCTGATGCGGCTTTGCTTCGCTGCATATTGAATTTTTAGAAGCTTGTCGCTGCGCATTGCCTGGTCAATCACTGCTAGCGAAGCCCTGCGCATTTCGATGCGCTGTGGATTGATCACCTCCAGGCTCTTGGTCACTTCTGCGCTGGTAATGTAATTGTCCGTTCGTCCCGGGAAACCATACACCAGGGTGAAGTCTCCCTTATCAGCACCGTTGAGGTTCACTGGCAAGTACTTCAGAGGTTGATAAGGCTTGTTGTCCTCACTGTATTCAGCCGGTTTGTTTTCCGCATTGGCATACACTCTGAACACTGAGAAGTCACCGGTGTGTCGCGGCCAAACCCAGTTGTCAGTGTCAAAGCCAAACTTCCCGATGGAAGAGGGTGGAGCACCCACCAATCGAACATCATTGAACACTTCGGTGATGAACAGCAAGTACTGGTTGCCGAAATAGAAGGGCTTGATGTAGGCTTCATAGTGCGAATCCTTGGTTGCTTCGGCAACGATTTCCTCGATCTTGGCGGAGATGTGCTTCGCTCTGTCTTCTTCTGAAACCAGTTCATCCATGTCTGCCATCACCAGATCCGTTACATCTCTGATTTCCTTGATGATGGCAGCCGTTAATCCCTCATTGGGCAACTCCTCGCTTTTATTCATAGCCCAGAAGCCGTCTTCCAGGTAGTCGTTTTCCAGCGTGGAGTGTGATTGTATTCTGCTGTAACCGCAATGATGGTTTGTGAGCAACAGGCCTTCACCACTTACCAAGACTGAGGTGCAACCACCGCCAAAGTGTACCACGGCATCTTTGATGCTCGACTTGTTGATGGAATACAGCTCTTCCACGCTGATTTTCATGCCCATTGCTGCCATGTCATCGCCCACCAGCTGTTGAATTCTGGAAGGGATCCACATGCCCTCCTTCGCAGGTAAGGCGAATGCAAAAACAATGGATAATAGGCTGAAAACGAGCTTGAAGTAATGGGACTTTTTCATGGGTAATATCGTCTGATAGCATGCAAAAGAAGCATATTTGTAAGAAGCTTCTCAGACCTAACTTTTAAGCATTCCGATATGAGACGAACCGTTACCGTTTTCACCGTTGCCTTGAGCCTTTGCTTCTGCAGCGCTGCCATGGCACAGCAGATACAAAAGCCTGCCTCCGAGGAAAGGGGCATTATCGCAGCAAAACACAGTGAAGTATTCCACACTCCATTGCAGTATACCATCGAGCATGAAGGCGCTGTGAAGGGACCAAAATGGATGCGAAGCGTTTCAAAGCTGGAGGTGTATGATCACCATCCTGATGATTCCATCAAGGTTGTGAAAGCCTTAAAAACCAAGCTCAAGCAATTGAAGCGGGAGGACCTGCTACCCACAGAAGTTCAAAAAGCTTCGCGAGCGGTGACACCACAGTTGGGTACTAACTTCCTCGGCAATCAGATTGCCTTCACGACTCCACCAGACAATGCACTGGCCATCTCCAACGGTGGGCGTATTGTGAGTTCTGACAATCGCACCATCGAGTACTACACTGAGACTGGCGTTTATGTCATGATCAATGAACAGCATGATGATTTCTTCAACGATCCCGGTTTGAATGGTAACATTTTTGACCCACGGTTGATCTATGACAGTGGTGCGGATCGCTTCATTTTTGTGATTCTGCACGGATCAAATTCCGCCAACTCGCTGGTCATCACCTGCTTCTCACAGACCAATAATCCGCAAGACGGATGGAATGTTTATTACTTGCCCGGAAGTCCTTTCAACACCAACAGCTGGACGGATTTTCCTCAGATTGGAGTGAGCGACAACGAGCTGTTCATCTCCGGTAATATGTTTACCGACAACTTCAGCTTCGATCAAACGGTACTCTTTCAGGTAGACAAAACCAGTGGTTACAACGGTTCCACACTCAACTGGCAGATCTGGGACGATATTGAAGATGGAGTTGGAAGCTCGGCCTTCTCTCTGGTGCCTATGTCTTACGGGCAGCAGGGGAACTACGGACCGGGTATTTACCTCGCGAGCAGCCGTCCAGGTGGTGGAAACCGGATCACGCTTTACGAGGTAACCGATGTGATCGGTTCTTCCAATGAGCAATTGCTGGCGTTCAACATCAATGTACCATCTTATGATGTGGGCGGTGATGCTCTTCAGCTTGGCACGAGTAACCAACTCGACATTGGCGATTGCCGCATGCAACAAGGTTTTTACCTGAACGGAACGGTGCATGCGGTGCATGGAGCAGAATTTCAAAACGGCTTCAATGGTATTCGCTATTACCGAATCCCAGTGGCAAACACCAGTGCGACTCAGACGGAAACCTATGGTGAGTCTGGTTTTGACCTAAGTTATCCGAGTGTAGCTTCTTTTGCTGATACAGATCTTAGCCCGAGTGTGATGATTGGTTACCTGAGGGCCGGATCGAGCATCTACCCGCAGCAACGTGTCATCAATTGTGACCTGAATATGGACTTTGGTAGCTCCACTTTGGTGAGGGCAGGTCAAACGCATGTTAATATTTTGGGCGGACTGCTCGAGCGCTGGGGCGATTACTCAGACATGCAGCGCAAGCACAATGCAAATCCACCGGAGGTGTGGTTGACAGGATGCTTTGGTGCCAACAATCCTGTGAGCAATACTTACAATGCCTGGATTGCGGAGATCAAAGGAACGATTGAGCCTGTGCCGACTCCAGTAGTTGAGTTCGCAGGCGATACACTGGTAGGCTATCAACAGCTTACCGTTTCCTTCTATGACAGCACTACCAACAACCCCACCAATTGGAACTGGGAGTTTCCCGGTGGTGTGCCTGCGACCTCTCTGAATCAGAATCCTGTGGTAGTTTATCCTGATTCTGGTTTCTATGATGTTACTCTGAAGGCTTCCAATACGTGGGGCTCCGATTCGCTGACCAAGTTCGACTACATCGAAGTGTTGAGCTCTGATACCGCTGCTCCGGTGGATACAACTGACACGGCTACAGCCATCCAAACCATTCGGGAAGGCTCCTTCAGGATGTATCCAAATCCCGTGGCTGACTATGAGCTGGTTCATTTCGACATGGACGTGCAGCATCCAGCGCGTATCAATGCTACCATTTTCGACATCAACGGTCGTGAGGTTAAAGTGCTGTTTGACGATCACCTGAAGCCAGGAAAGCACCGTCTTTCGTTCAATAAGCTTGCATTGCCGGCAGGCCAATACATGGTGAGGATTCTGTCCAACGACCAAATTCTCCGTCATGAGAAGCTTATTGTTCAGTAGTCTGTTGCTTGCCTTTTTGCTATCCTGCAAAAGCGAGGGAGCAAAAAAGTCAGAGGAAAAATACACCGAACCTGCGGCCACGGAAGTAGCCAAAGTCCAGCCTGAAGCCGAAGCTCCCGAACCCATTACCGTGGAGCAAAAGATGGAAGAAGCCAGGCAAACGGCAGAGGAAGAGGCTGAATTGGATGGTGGTGCAGTCAGTATCCACAGACATGCAGCACCTAACCAGGATTACATCGATTCTGTGAAGGCGGCTAAGACGAAAGGGAAGCTTTAGAGATCAAAGACTATAGATCAAGTATCAAAGTTCGAAGTGTCCGGGCTCTATGGTTCGTTCTCCGGATGGTGAGAGAATCAGTGCGTTTTCGTTTCCTACCAGGCTGTAGCTTCCGTTGTCTTCTTCAACGGCCGTTCCTTCGGGAAGGCATATTACCGGTGTGGTGTTGATGGCGATGTATTCTTTCAGCCGCTGCTTTCGGCTTTCACCTCCATGACCTTCGATGGTTTTCTCCGTGTAGTGAGGATTCAGCTGTAGCGGAAACAATCCGATGGCATCAAAGGATGGAGGCTGCGTGATAGGCATGTCATTGGTGGTCTTGATGCTTGGCCCGCACACGTTTGATCCCGCGCTCCAACCGATGTAAGGAGTTCCGGCCTCGGCACGTTCCCTGATGGCTGTCACCAATCCTTGTTCTTGCAACAGCTTCAGCAGTTGAAAGGTATTTCCTCCGCCTACCGCAATAGCTTCCGCCTGATTCACGGCTTCTATCTTGTTATCATGCTCATGGATGGAACTTACCTGGATGCCTGTGCCGTCCAATCCCTTTTTCACCATGTCTGTGTAGTGATCATAGGAAAAGCCAACGGCTGCATAAGGAATGAAGAGCATGCTGCGCGTTTGATTCAGGAAGCGGTCTATTTCCGGACGCGCCCATTGAAGGTATGGAGTTCCGGGAAGGGTAGAGTTACTGAGGAGGAGAAGTCGTGCCAAAGCTTTGCTATTGTTTAAAGTTGAACGGATTCGTCCTCGCAATCATAGTCATTCTTTTGAAATACTTCAGCGGTAAGCCTGGATGATAAGCGGGATGGATTTCTGCAGCTCATTTCAGATTTTTGACCAAAACCAACTCTTATGAAACTACTTACCGCAATCGCTGCCATTTGCCTCGTACTCTCGGCTTGTGGCGAAACCATTAAAGGCAATGGAAATGTAACCACGCAGAGTCGTGATGTATCCGATTTTCACTCTGTGGAAGCTTCTGGCTTTTTTGAAATCGAGTTGATGGAAGGAACAGAAGGTGTTGAGATCGTAACCGATGAGAATCTACATGAACACATTGAGGTGGAGGTGAAGAATGGAAGTCTCCGGATTTACACCAATGACAAGATGCTCGATGCAAAAGAGCTGCTGGTCAAGGTTTCTTTCGAACAACTGAACAGTGTTGACATTGCCGGTGCTGCTCAAATCACCTGCAAATCTCCTATTCAGGGAGAAAGCTTTGAACTGGAAGTGGCCGGAGCAGCGGAGGCGGAGCTTGATGTAGACGTCAAGAATCTTTCACTCGACCTTGCCGGTGGCAGCGAAGTGGAAGTGGTTGGAAATGCCACGATGGCTGATTTCGACATTGCCGGAGCCGGAGAAGTGAGAGCGCTTGATTTGCAAACGCAGCAATGTTCCATTGATATTTCGGGCGCTGGTGAGATTGAAGTGAGTGTAGCAAAGGCTTTGGATGTAGACATTACAGGAGCCGGAGAAGTGCGCTACAAGGGAAATCCTGACGACATTAAAAAGAGTATCACAGGTGCCGGAGAATTGACGCAACTTTAGCCCATGAATTGGAGAAGCTCTGCACCCCTCTTTTTGGCCTTGTTGGCCCTTATTTCAGCACACTCGCTTTTCGCACAGATCAAAAGTCCCGATGACCTTCGGGACATGGCCGATGGCTTTCACAACATTCTGTGGGAAAATGGAGCACGCTACACGGGCGATATCTACAATGGTGAGTTCAGTGGAAAGGGAACAATGGTGTGGCCAGACAGTAGCTACTACCGCGGGAGCTGGAAGGCTGGTATGCGCCATGGTAAAGGTGAAATGCATTGGGCCAATGGACGCGCCTACTTCGGAAAGTGGAAAGAAGATGAAGCCCACGGAAAAGGGCAAATGGAATGGCCCAACGGACAGCTCTACAAAGGCGAATTTCAATACGGAAAGCGCACCGGAAAGGGCAAAATCAAATATCCTGACGGAAGCATCTGGAAGGGTGAGTTCAAAAACAATGAACCACTGAAGGAAGAGGACTAAGAGCTATAATAGCGATGGAAGTCTGATTTATTCACCTCGATCTCGTCTTTGATCGATTCGATCTTTTTGGCCACCATGGCGAACACCTTGTAGTCCTTTTTCAAGAGCTTCTCAAAGGCATCTGTATCTCCATCTCCAATGAGCGCCATATCGCGCAGGGTTTCGTAGCCGTTCTTTTCCAGCCACTCAAGCGCTTTTTCGCTGCCTTCCGCCCCGTGGATCATCGCCATGATGTGAGGAAAGCCGTTTTTCATGAGCCATTCTCGTGAACGGTCTTCGTTGCGCACGGCATAGTAGCACAAGCCCAGCTCGGTGTAACCATTTTTCAGGAGCCACTCTGTGATCTTTTCATTCCCCGAAATACTCTCTCCCCACGCCAGCAAAACTTTCACCGGGTAATTCAGTCCCTTCAGATCGCCTTTTACCTTCTCCATACTTTTCTCGTCCTTTCAATACAGTTCGTTCACAACAACGAACCAGAAGTTTAAAAATACGATCATTTGCGCAAGGCGGGGAATGCCAACAAATATTTAGGTTTGTGAAAGCAATCGATCAAAAAAAGTGCTGAGATGAAACGTCTAATGATGGTGTTAGCGGCAGGAGCTTTTCTCCTCACAGTGACCGCTTCTTGTGAGAAATGTTCTACGTGCATTGTAAAGGAAACAGACGGTACCGTGATCTATGATTATGCAGAGACCTGCGGTAACAAAGATGTGATTGATGACTACAAGAACCAGTGCGAAGCTCAGTACGGTTCATTTGGATTTGACTGCGCCTGTAGTGACGATTGATTCGGTCACAACGACTTTTTCATAAAATATCAACCCTGCCCATTTGAGGCGGGGTTTTTTGTACCTCCGCGCATGCTTCGCTGGACCCTACTTGTTGCGCTGATCCTTGCTTTTGCTTCGTGTGATCATTCAGAATCCGAACTACCCGAAGAGGAACCCGAGCCAGAGAAACAGCTTGTGGATTTTTCCGCATCAACGCAGCAGCGAATGGAAGCCTATCTGGATTCGCTCTTCCGTGAAAAGCGGTTCAACGGTGTGGCACTCGCTTATTCTGCCGACAGCTTGTTCACCACAACCCGAGGCTTCAGAAGCCTGCGAAACCGCGATTCGCTGCAGGTAAACGATGCCTTTCAGCTTGCTTCGGTTTCCAAACCGCTCACGGCTTATGCCATTCTCAAGCTCGCTGACCAGGGAAAGATTCATTTGGATCATCTGGTGTCTGAATACCTCGAAGGATTCCCTTATGCCGATGTGACCGTCCGCATGCTGCTCAACCATACAAGTGGACTGGGAAACTATACCTATGTCACCGATAGTTTGTGGGGAATGCCCGACTCTGTGATGATCAATGACGATCTGCTGCGTGAGTTCCTTCAGGGCCACGTACCGATCTACTACGAACCCGGTGTGACCTTCGATTACTGCAACTCCAATTATGCGCTACTCGCTTCGATCATTGATTGCAACACGGGGATGGATTTTTCCTCCTTCATGAAACAGGAAGTGTTTGAACCTCTGGGCATGGATTCGAGTGAATTGTTGAACCCAGCACAAAAGACTTGCCTGGATTACACCGTTCAGGGACATTACCCGAACGGAAAGCATAAGCTGCCCTTCTACCTCAATGGAATTACGGGCGATAAAGGAGTATACTCTACGGTGTATGACCTCTTTCGATTCTATCAGGAGTGGAAAGCTCCGAAAGAGGTTTCAAGCCTTACTATTTCCAAGAGCTTTGAGCATCCTGAACCAAGCAAACCAGGACAGTTTTATGCGCTGGGTTGGCGCATGAAAACCGATGTTGAAGGAGATACACTCATCTTTCACAATGGATGGTGGCGTGGCTTCAGAACTTATTTCTGGTGGAGTAAAAAAGAAGACAAGTGTTTCATTGCCCTCACCAACACCGTTAGAGGTGGTTACCTGAAGGCCGAGGAGATATTGAGTTTGTATTAGTTCCCGAACTCTTTTATTATTGGTATTGTTACACTGTGGATTGTGACTGAAAAGACATTGACCATAGCGCTTTTTCCATTGAATATTTTTCTGCTTCCGGGTGAGCAATTACCGTTGCACATCTTCGAGCCTCGCTATCGCCAACTCTTCGAAGAGGCTCAGGATGAGAGCTTCGAGTTCGGTTTACCTTACCATGAGCGAGAGTTGGGAGAGCATATGGTATCGATCTGCCGGTTGCTGAAAACGACCAAGGTTTACCAGACCGGTGAAATGGATGTGATCATTGAAGCCCATTCACTGGCGGATATGAAAAACTTTGAGTCCACTTTGCCAGGAAAGCTTTATCCGGGAGGTGAAGTGCAAAAACGACTTTCTGACGATCTCGACCAGGAAGCAGACGGTGAAACCCTCAACCTCTTCAGAACCTACATCGAATACAAATTCGGATCTGTTCCTTCGGCAGCGCAGTTGTCCAGATATCAGTTGCTTGACATCGCATCCAGTGTAGCCTTAAGCAATCGCGAAAAGATCAATTACGTGAGACTTAAAGACGAGGAGCGAAGAACGCTCATGCTTAAGCGCTGTCTGCAATACCTGAACTTGCTCCATCTGCAGGAAAGCAGGATGGAGAACGGGCTTTTGCTTAATTAGATGATGAGTTGATTAGACGATCAGATCATTGATCCCATCCTAAATCACCTCATCAACTGATTATCCAATCATCTAATGATCTAATTGTCTGATTATCTGATCGTAATCCCTACTTCAGCCACTCGTCCAGCCAGCCGAAGAACTCGCGGTGCCACATGATGCCATTTTGAGGTTTCAGCACCCAGTGCCCTTCATCCGGATAATAGAGAAGCTTGCTTGGAATACCCTTTAACTGGGCAGCAGTGAACGCTTCAAGGCCTTGGTTCAACGGCACTCTGAAATCAAGCTCATTGTGGATCACCAAAATCGGAGTGTTCCAATTCTGAACCAGTTTGTGAGGCGAGAAGAGCTTGTAGCTTCTAGGCATAGGATCTTCCCAGTAGGCACCACCGATGTCCCAGTTTGCAAAGAAGAGTTCCTCCGTGCTGCCATACCAGCTTTCAAGATTGAACAGTCCACAGTGGCTGATGAAGGTCTTGAAGCGTCCTTCGTGAATACCCGCGAGGTAGTACACTGAATAGCCTCCATAGCTTGCTCCAACTGCACCTAGCTTGGTTTCATCCACAAAGGGTTCCGTTTTCACAGCGTCAATCGCGCTGAGGTAATCCTTCATAGCTTGTCCACCCCAGTCTTTTGAAATGTCATCGTTCCATTTCTGCCCGAAACTTGGCAAGCCTCTTCGGTTTGGAGCCACTACGATATAACCCTTTGCTGCCATCAACGCAAAGTTCCAGCGGTAGCTGAAAAACTGACTGACCGCGCTCTGCGGACCGCCCTGGCAATAGAGCAAGGTAGGATACTTCTTATTGGGATCGAAGTCTGGCGGGTAGATCACCCATGTCAACATGTCCTTATCATCCGTGGTTTTGATCATTCGTTTTTCCACCTTGCTCTTTTTCATGCCCTTCAGCAGCTCTGTGTTGGCTGATGTAAGCTGCTTTTCTTCGCCTGACTTGATGCTCCAGCTGTAGATTTCCGCAGGCTCGGTCATGGTGTTTTTAGTTCCGATCAGTCGATCACCAGCCAGCGCTACTCCATTGATGTTGTGAATGCCAGATGTGATCGGTGTGACGGACTTCAGTGCAGCCTTTGAAAAGCTGGAAGAAGTGAGATCGATGCGATAGGCCTGATAAGTGGCGTTAACAGCGCTGGTAGCATAAATGGTCTTTCCATTCGAGGCCCAGGCCAGACTGCCAAAGCTTTGGTCGACATTCTCCGTAAGTGCCTTGCGCTTGCCAGACTGAACGTCCATGATCCACACCACGTTTTTGTCGGATTCAAAACCATCGCGCTCCATGCTCATCCAAGCCAACATTTTTCCATCTGGAGAGAATGCAGGATCCATGTCATAGCCCATTCGGCCGCTGGTGAGGTTCACCGTTTCTCCGCTCGCAAGGTCATAGGAGTAGAGCTCTGAATTCGTGCTTACTGCGTAATCCTTCCCGAACTTCTTTTTGCATACGTATACCAACTTCTGACCATCGGGACTCCATGTAATTTGCTCTCCACCACCGAAGGGTTTCATCGGGCTGTCATAGGGCTCTCCTTCCATGATATCCTTGGCCAATCCCAGCGCCTTGCCATCCTTATATTCTGAGATGGCCACGTGTGAATGTGTACCATCATACCACTCTGTCCAGTGACGAATCATGAGGTTGTCGTAGCTACGGCCGGTAGCCATTGGCAAATCGGTGTATTTGTCAGACAACATGTCGTTCACCTTCACGGTGAAGCTGAAGCTGATGTGTTTCAAGTCAGGTGCATAGCTCGCATTCGATATGCTGTAGTCGAAGTTGGTTACCTGGCTTGCATCACTTCCATCGGGATTCATTTCCCAAAGCTGTACAGAACCACTCTTTGCACTCAGGTATCCGATCTTGTTCCCATCGGGCCGCCACATGGCGCTGATGATACTTTCGCCATCTGCACTGATCTTTTGAGCATCTCCACCACCGGCTGGCATGATGTAAAGACTTGTTGTTCCTCCGTCCTCGTCCAGGTTGTAAGCCCGATCCATGTACAGGAGCTGCTTCTCGTCAGGAGATACGGAAACACCATAAATACGATGGAATTTCCAAAGAACTTCTGGGGTGAGGACGTCCTGGGCTCGTGAAGAGATGCCGAGGATAACAAGAGCTGCCAGAAAGAGGAGCGAGCGCGTCATAGGTTTCTTTTTTGGCAATAATACCCAATCGCTGATTTGGGGGCAAGCCAGTACTACCTTTGCAGCGCGATGCTGGTGAAAATACATCCCAACAACCCTCGGGAAAGGGAATTGATGCAAGTGGTGGAAATCCTCAAAAAAGGAGGACTGGTGATTTACCCAACCGACACGGTTTATGGCTTGGGCTGTGATATGATGAACGCGCGTGCAGTGGAGCGCGTGGCGCGCATCAAGGGCATCAAGCCGGAGAAGTCAAACTTTTCGATCATTTGCTACGACCTGAGCCACATCTCTGATTTCACTCGACCGCTCAGCAACCAGGTGTTCAAGCTGATGAAAAAGGCGCTCCCAGGGGCTTACACCTTCATCTTAGAGGCGAATCACCAAGTGCCGAAGATTTTCAAATCCAAGAAAAAGACCATCGGGATTCGCGTGCCCGATCACTCCATTCCTCGCGAACTGGTGAGACTGTTAGGAAACCCCATCGTGACCACCTCAATTCATGATGATGATGACATTATCGAATACTCTACAGATCCAGAGTTGATTCACGAAAAATTCGAACACCAGGTGGAATGTGTGATCGATGGAGGTTACGGTTTGCAGGTGCCCTCCACCATCATTGACTGCACCAGCGGTGAGCCAGAACTGGTGAGGGAAGGATTGGGAGATCCTGATATTTGAGACGGCCGCATTCAAACCAAAACGGTTGAATTTTGTAGTATCACAGCATCACTGAAAAAGAGGACGGTAAGCGTGCCGTTCGTTCAAACTTTAATCGACCATGATTACGATTCTTTCCCCCGCTAAGACCTTAGACTTCGATTCAACACTTCCTGACATGGAGCCTACGCTGCCTGATTTTGTTGAGGATTCGGAAAAGTTGATCATGAAGCTCAGAACTCTGAGTAAGAAGAAGATCAGCACGTTGATGGGGTTGAGCAAGGATCTGACAGAATTGAATGCCATGCGTTACCAAGAATGGTCACCAGAGTTCACTCCTCAAAACAGCCGCCCTGCACTTTTGACATTTAGCGGAGACGTGTACCGAGGTCTGGATGCCAAAAGTCTGTCGCACGATGATCTGGAGTTTGCCCAGTCTCACCTGCGCATTCTGAGCGGATTACATGGATTGCTCAGACCTCTGGATCGCATTCAGCCCTACCGCCTTGAAATGGGAACAACCTTACCCGTGCAGCGCAAAAAGAACCTCTATGCCTTTTGGGGAGATCGCGTCACCAAGGCGATTAATGAAGCCATGGATGCAGCTGAGACAGAGGTGTTGATCAACCTGGCTTCAACCGAGTACTCCAAGGTGGTGGACTTTTCAGGTGTTCATGGGAAAGTGATCACCCCGGTATTCAAGGATTTCAAAAACGGAGAATACAAGGTGGTGATGACATGGGCCAAGCTTGCCCGTGGTGCAATGGCAGGCTATATTCTGCGAAATCGCATCACAAATCCAGAACAATTGAAAGGTTTTGCAGACTACTCCTTCAATGAGCCTATGTCGTCTGATGAGGAGTGGGTTTTTACCCGGGAAACCAAATCCTGAGTGCACACGTAGTAAGAGCTCATTATATCTTGAAGGCGATCTTTCGTTGGAATGAGCTCAACCACCCGAAAAGAGACAACCGTATCCACTACCAGGAAAAGAGACTGGATTGCCTCTTTTGCGCTCTTCCTTTTGCTGGCCTCATCATTCTATTGGGCCTGGAGTCAATTCAATAAAGAAGTACACAAGCAGCGCATTGAGCGCGTAAAGCTCATTGGCGAGTTTGCCGAGGAGAAGGTTGTGACGGTGGTCAACGAGAACATCAACATTCTTGACAATCTCAGAAGGCGCATCGAGGCCACAGAAGGCTATTACTTCCAGTTTTGGGATCATGATGCGGAGTTGATTCTCGATCAGAATCCCACCTTTCATCTCATCGAGTGGATCGATAGTAGCATGATCGTTCAAAAGGTCGTTCCCTACGAGGGCAACGAGAGTTCTCTGGAGTTGAACATCGGAGAGCTAGATTACCGTGGTGATGCCTGGAAAAACAGTGTCCAGACCCGGAAGATCAATTTTACTCCCTGGTTGCGATTGGTTCAGGGAGGTGAATTCTTTCTTGTGGATGCTCCCGTTTTCATTGATGAAGTATTCTGGGGAACGTTGACGGCCGGTATGGATTTTACCCGCCACGTGAATGAGATTTTTGACGAGCGCATTGGTTATCATTTCCATCTCCACGATCATCAGGGGTTGTTGTTTTATTGTTCTGATACCATCAAATGCAAGCCCATTGAGGTAGATGAGAGCTTGGTTTACAATGCACAGCTTCCGGTGATCGAAGGTGTGAACTGGCGAATGGAATTGTTCCCGACCGAAGAGTTTTTCGATCAAGGAGCAGAGCGCAGCAATCTCATTGGACTGTTGCTCTCGCTTTTTCTCAGTCTTACGCTGGCGGTAGTACTGTTTTTTCTGATCAATTATTCCCGCGATCGAGTACTGGTGAGAAAGGCGAACCAGGAGCTTACAGAAGCCAACCGCTACCTGAATGTAGAACGTGAACGGGCAGAGCGAGCAAGCCATGCCAAAACCGAGTTTCTGGCGAACATGAGCCATGAAATTCGAACCCCGCTTAACGGTATCATGGGGCTCATTTCTATTTTGAGGAAAGACGATGAGCTCAGTCCTGAACAAGCCAAGAATGCAGAGTTGATTGACGAGTCATCGAAGTACCTGCACGGACTGCTCAACAACGTGCTCGAGATCGAGCGCATCGAATCCGGCTCTTTGGATGTGAATGAGGAAGTCTTTGTGCCTACGGATCGACTTAAGGCTGTTGCAAGGGTTTTTCAGCAAAACCTCAACACCGACCGCGTTTCATTTACGCAAGAGTGGTACGCACACAGTGGGCAGACCGTACGGGGTGATGCGGTAAAGTTCATTCAGGTTGTCAATAACCTTTTGCGAAACGCATTTAAATTCACCTCAAGGGGGAGCATTCGGCTTGTTTACAATGAAACCGATGCCGGACACGCTGTCATTGTCAATGTCAAGATCATTGACACCGGAATTGGCATTCCGTCCGACAATCTGGAGCGCATCTTCAATCGATTTGCTCAGCTTGAACCCGTTTACAGAAAGCGCTATGAAGGCTCAGGACTAGGCTTGTCCATCAGCAAGCACCTGGTGGAATTGATGGGAGGAACCATCAGTGTATCCAGTCAGGAAAATGAGGGAAGCACCTTTGAAATAGAGATCCCCTTCGAAAAGGCCAACCACAGCAATGGTGACGTTTCCGAGGAAGGAGAAGAGATCGAGATCATCGACAAAAGAATTCTACTGGTAGAGGATAATGAATTGAACCAGTTGGTGATGCAAAAGCTGTTATCCGGGTACCAACTCGAAGTTGACATTGTGGACAATGGTTCGAAAGCGCTGGATCAGGTCAAAAAGCAACGCTATGATCTCATTCTGATGGATTTGCACATGCCTGTGATGGATGGTTTTGAAGCCACTCGAAAAATTCGGGAAATGGAGATAAAAACCCCGATTATTGCTGTATCAGCAAATGCAACTTCGGAAGCCATCAAGGCCGCCTACGATGCCGGCATTCAGCAGTATGTGACCAAACCCGTTTCCAAGTCAGGAATTGAAGAGATTTTGATTCAGTATTGCGCTGAGAAAAAAACGAATCAGAAAAAAGAAATTGAACATGGAAATTGACGGTTCAACGTTCATCGTCACCGGTGGAAGTTCGGGAATAGGAAAGGCTACAGCTGCGAAACTGGTAGATATGGGAGCCGATGTGGTTATCACCGGTCGGGATGAAGAAAAGCTCCAACAGGCTGCCGATGAAACAGGAGCGCTGGCTGTGCATGCGGACATCAGCAAACAAGCTGACATTGATCGAACGATTGAAGAATGTCTGGATGCCTTTGGTGGCCTCCATGGACTCATCAACAATGCCGGCCATGGATGGACAAAGCCTTTGCTGGAATTGGAATGGGAAGACTTTGAAGAGATTTACAAAGTGAATGTCTTTGGAGCTGCGATGATGGCTCAGGCGGCTGCGCGCATATTCGTTCGCCAGAATTCAGGCAATATTGTCAACATCGCTTCCACGGCTGCCTTGAAAGGCTATCCTGGAGGTAGTGTTTACAGTTCGTCCAAGTTTGCGCTTCGAGGCATGACACAGTGTTGGCAAGGAGAACTTCGCAGGCACAATGTCCGCGTCATCGGCATCAATCCTTCTGAGGTTACAACCGCATTTGGCCAGGCGAGCCGAAAAGAGCGTGAAGAGGTTCACAACAAGCTCCGAAGTGAAGAGATCGCGCACGCAATCATCAGCGCCCTGGAAATGGATGACCGAGGCTATGTGCCCGAGTTAACCGTACACGCGACCAATCCATTCGAGTAATTTCCCTCATCCAGTGCCAAATGCCTGGTTCCTAGTCCCTGGTTCCTCATCCCTAGTCCCAAAAAAAGATGCTCTCATTCTGGGAAAAGCAATCACTCGTTTCTACTGACTTCGCAGTCATAGGCGGAGGCATTACGGGACTTTCTGTAGCCGCTTCGCTGAAAGAAACCTTTCCCGATCAGAGTGTTACCGTTTTTGAACGGTCTGTTTTGCCTTATGGCGCCAGCACCCGCAATGCCGGTTTTGCCTGCTTCGGCAGCCTCACGGAAGTGTTATCAGACCTGGAGCAAATGGGTGTAGAGAAGGCGCGGCAGTTGCTCCATGATCGTTGGGATGGCCTGCGCATTACGCGCAAGCGTTTGGGGGATGAAGCAATTGGTTTCGAGCCTGCCGGTGGATTTGAAATCCTGGAAGGAAAGTACGAGGAGGCTTTGGATATGCTCGGTCAGGTCAATGACCTTGTGTCTGACTTTCTTCCTGACTACCTCAGCGTCAACAAAACTTTTGCTGCAAGCGCTGGTCTTCATCCAGAGTTCACGATCGTTGAAATGAAGGACGAAGGACAAGTGGATACAGGTAAACTGATGCGGTCACTGGAAGCCTATGTTCGACAGCTGGGCGTGAACCTTCGAACCGGAGCCAATCTTCTCAAACTTGAGCGAGGAAACGATTGGCAGTTGACCGTTGAAGACAGCAGCAGAGGAACCCTGGATTTCAACGCCAGACAAGTGATACTCTGCACCAATGCCTTCGCGCAAGACTTGCTTCCTCAAGCTGCATTGGAGCCCGGACGCGGGCAAGTTTTCATCACCAAACCTATTCCGGGATTGAAATTCCGTGGCAATCTGCACATTGACGAAGGCTACTACTACCTCCGCAATGTGGGAGATCGCTTGCTTTTTGGAGGTGCCCGCAATTTGGACTTTGAAACCGAACGCTCTACAGAGTTTCAGCTAAATGACCAGATTCAACGGCATTTAGAAGAAAAGCTCTCCCATTTATTCCGCGAGCCTCTGGAGTTTGAAGTTGACATGCGATGGTCAGGCATCATGGCCTTTGGGAATGATAAATTCCCGATTGTAGAATCATTGGATGACGGACTGTTTTGTGCACTCAAAATGGGTGGTATGGGCATTGCGTTGGCTGGAACCATCGGGCAGAGGCTGGTCCGGGAAATCCAAAACTGAAGGCCTGTTTTCCATCGTCTGATTCACCAAAATACAGCAGTTTTGATGCTGTGATTCGGTCGTCAGGAACGGGTGGTTGAATCGTCATTACAAACCTCATGGAAGCAAATAATTTCAATTACAATGGTTACTGGTCGAAGTCAATGAGCTACGAGCAGTATCGTACATTGATCGATGACCTTTTGGCTGAAGGAAAGGCCACAGGACCAGAACAAAGTGAAGCGTTGGTGCACTATTCTGAACTGAACGTGACGCGCATGAAACGGATTGATAAAACCACGAAGGTTTCGGAAGAACTCTCTGAGGTTATCGGAAACATGGCAACCAAGCCTAAGGCTTTGGTCATTACAGAAGGATGGTGTGGAGATGCCGCTCAAATCGTTCCTGTGTTGCAAAGTGTCGCCTCTGCGAATCATCTGGAAGTTCGTTACGTGCTTCGAGATGAAAACCCGGAGTTGATGGATCAGCACCTCACCAATGGAGGAAAGTCCATTCCGATCGTAGTTTTTCTTCATCCGGAGACACTTGCTTTGATGGGGCATTGGGGACCTCGACCTGAACCGGTACAGAAAATGCTCATGGATTGGAAAAAAGAACCGGAGCCCAGATCCGATGCAGACGAGCTGAAAAAGAACATGCAGCTCTGGTATGCGAGAGACAAGCAGATAACCATGCAAAAGGAATGGGCCGACTTGTTCAAGGCTTTCTAGAATTTGCTTGTTTCAGCTTAACCTGGATCCTGCTTGTGGAGGGGAGTGTTCATGCTCAAACAGCTGAACGAATTCATGCCATAGCACCAGATTCAATCATTTGTTGCCTTTCAGAATCGGAGCTCATACCCACGAGCCCTGGCGGTGCTATGCCGGATTCTATCCGTAGTGCTACTCCATGGCTGGAACATGCACTTCTCGTGAAGCAGGAAAAACATTGGGAGTACTGGCTCTTGAATTCGAAAGACTATCTGCTCCATCCCAGGTATTGTCGTTCAGAGCAATTCCAGTTGAACGACTCTACATGGCAAATCTTTTCCGCAAGCTACATGCGCTATCATGAAAAGTTAAATGACATCTCAGACATTTCAGAGAACCGCGAAATCTATCATTTCGTGGTTGATCTTGAACAACAAGTCATATTGATGGCGCTAAAAACTCACCAGAGCCGCAGCGTTTATGAAAAGAGTGCCACGGATCCTTTGCAACACGTGCTCATAAGCCGGGAAAAACACTGCGAAGTGACATGGAAAGAGGGGGCGATTGAGATTGGAACGTGTTTGTTTTCCAAACTAGAAAACAACATTTTGGATTCTGGGCCCGTGAAAGTCACAATGGAGGAGTGTCCTCCCGGTCGTTACAAACGAGAAGGAAATACGATGGTATCTGAGTGATTGATCTTGTGATCTTCGCGAATAATTTGGAACCCGCAAATTTCACCGAACGCATCGCACCAATGCTTGGTAAGCATCTCAAGATTGTATCCTACCTGATCTTCCCCTTTCTAATCCTCAGTCATACAGCTAAGACGCAGGGCACAGACACGCTCTGGCCCAGAGTTCCGCTGAAGATCATTTCCTACTACTCTGCTGATAGCCTCAAGAAGGAGTTTTACACAGATCCCCCCGAACAACGGATTTCAAGGTTTGAATGGTCGGACCATGGCGTACTCATTGACTGCGATGATCACTGGGAATATTGGACCATTGAGCCAGAAGGTGATCCCATGAGATTGGGCGAATTCGAATGCGAACAAGTAGATCTGGATGATGATCAGGTGAATGCATACGTCTGTTATTATTCTACTGGTCATGGCAGGGGATACGAAAGAGATGCATGGCAGTCTGAAGCACACTATTTTCTGATGTTGGACTTGAAGCAGCGAAGGGTTCTGGCGGATTTTAACACGGCATTTCTCAGTAAATCCTTTTACTACGGTGAGGAGTATGAACTCGAGGAAACAGAATCAACGTCCACGCGATGTCCAGTTGAATGGCATCAGTCGAGGTTAGAAATTGAAGCGTGTACCAAGGTGTCCTATCAAAATGATTCGCTGATCGATTCCCTTATCGTTCCTCAACATCAGAACCTCAATCCGGGAAGCTATTTTTGGAATGGAGAGGCCTTCGTGCGTGAGCGGTAGCAAGCTTCTGGAAGAGCCTAACAAATCCATAAGGTTGTGACTCGCTCCATGCAGCGAAAATTTCACAATTTCGTCCGCGATTAAAACCAAATATCCGATGGCGAAAATTCACAACTTCAGCGCAGGCCCCAGCATCTTACCTCAGGAGGTATTTCAGGAAGCCTCTCAAGCCGTTCTCGATTTTAATGGAGCAGGCCTTTCCATTCTCGAAATGTCACACAGAAGCAAGGAGATTGTTGCTGTGATGGATGAAGCCAGGGCTTTGGTGAAGGAAATTCATAACCTCGGTGACGATTATGAAGTGCTCTTCCTTCAAGGTGGAGCCAGCTTGGGTTTCCTTATCTCGGCCTACAATATGATGCGGGATAACAAAAAGGGCGGCTACATTACGACCGGTTCCTGGGCCAGCAAGGCGCTTAAAGAAGCGAAGTGGTTAGGCGGTGGAGTAGAAGTAGCGACCTCTAAGCCAGAGAACTTCAACCACATTCCCAAAGGATACAGCATCCCTGCAGATTTGGATTACCTGCATTTCACCAGCAACAACACCATTTTCGGAACCCAGTTCCATGATATGCCTTCCACGGACCTGCCGTTGGTTTGCGACATGTCATCCGACTTTGTGAGCCGTGAAGTGGATGCTTCTAAGTTTGACCTTATCTACGCAGGAGCCCAGAAGAACATGGGACCTGCGGGAACCACCGTTTTCATTGTCAAGAAGGATCAGATCGGAAAATCTTCCATTGATATTCCTACCATGTTGAATCTGCAGACGCATGCCGAAAAAGATTCAATGTTCAATACGCCTCCTGTTTTTGCCGTGTATGTGAGCATGTTGGTACTGCGATGGGTGAAGAAGCACGGACTCGCAGAAATCGGAAGACGCAACGCAGAGAAGTCTTCGTTGCTCTACACAGAAGTAGATCGTAACTCACTCTTCAAGGGAACAGCTGCCGTAGAAGACAGGTCTCACATGAACCC
This sequence comes from Flavobacteriales bacterium UBA6057, assembly GCA_002428995.1. Lineage (GTDB taxonomy): Bacteria > Bacteroidota > Bacteroidia > Flavobacteriales_G > Salibacteraceae > UBA6057. The sequence continues at coordinate 500,566 of DIYJ01000011.1, forward strand.
AACGTTTGTGTTGGCAGATGGAGTAGATGAAAGCCTCAATCAAGCCTTCCTCGATGCTTGCAAGGATGCCAACATCAGCGGAGTTAAAGGACACCGCTCCGTGGGTGGTTTCCGTGCGAGTATGTACAATGCGCTGACCATTGAAAGCGTGCAACTACTCGTGGATGTGATGAAGGATTTCGAAACGAAAAACGGTTAGAATATGCGCGGATTACTCTTGCTTTTTGTCTTCAGCCTTGGTTTTGCCGGTGCGGCCAGCGCTCAAATTCCCAGCAATTCTGACAAGCAATACGAATACAAGGAAAGCCTCACGGTAAAGCGTGCCGGTACCGGTGATCTTTACAGGAGGTTCGAGAAATGGACCGGTGAAAAATTCGGTCCTACAGCTGAAATCATGTTGGATGATACCAACAAGGAATCCATCACCGTGGGAGCTACCATGACGCTCCCCGAAAGTCATTTCGGAGTGAATCGAATTCACCGCAAGCGTCTGGTCGAATACACGCTCAAGCTCGAGATGGATCGTAAGGACTATACCTACACCATTTCCGAAATCCGCTACCTGTTCGAGGAAGAAGATCGAAAAGGAGCTACCATGCAAGATTCGCTCCTCCTTCAGCAATTCAGAAGCCCCACGAAGAAGAGTGTGGAAACTGAGGTGGATGCTGAATTTCGGAAACTCATAGAAGAAATCAACGTGGCAGCGGCTACGGAGCTTGACTAATACCAACTCAAAACACAAACCTGATGAAGATCTTAGCAAACGATGGAATTTCAGCTTCCGGAAAAGCCAAACTGGAGGCCCACGGATTCACCGTTGACACCGATAAAGTAGAACAAGACCAATTGGCCGAGGGCATCAATTCCAAAGGATACGATGCCGTGTTGGTGCGCAGTGCCACCAAAGTTCGCCAGGCACATATTGACGCATGTCCTGGACTGAAATTGATCGGGCGAGGTGGCGTTGGAATGGACAACATTGATGTTGCCTACGCCCGCGAAAAGGGGCTTCACGTGATCAACACACCTTCAGCTAGTGCACAGTCTGTTGCTGAGCTCGCGATCGGAAGCCTGTTCAGCATGTCTCGATATCTCTATGATGCGGATCGCAATATGCCTGCGAAGGGTGCCGGAGACTTCAAGGCGCTGAAGAAATCTTACAGCAAGGGAACCGAACTCAGAGGAAAAACACTTGGAGTGATCGGCTTTGGAGGCATCGGCCAAGAGTTGGCAAAGTATGCGCTTGGATGTGGAATGAACGTCATGTTCACCACCAAGGGGAGCAACGATTCCAAAACCCTGACGCTTTCCGTTGCCGGCCAGGATGTGAAGGTCGAGATCGCGCCAAGTTCGGCTGACGATTTGTTTGCAAATGCGGACTTCATTAGCCTTCACGTTCCAAAGCAGGCTGATGGTAAAGCGGTCATCGGTGCTGACGAGCTCGCGAAAATGAAAGATGGTGTTTGCTTGGTGAATACTTCCAGAGGAGGTTCCATTGACGAGGATGCGCTCATCCAGGCGTTGGACAGTGGAAAGGTGAAAGCCGCTACGCTTGACGTATTTGTGAACGAACCTCAGCCTCGTGAAGATATCCTGCAGCACCCACGCATCGTAAGCACACCTCACATTGGAGGTAGCACAGTGGAAGCTCAGGATCGCATTGGAACCGAGCTTGCAGATCAGATCATTGCCCTGCTTGGTAAGTAGAGCCCATTTTCAATTATTTCTTAGACCTAAGAGCACATGAGTATTGTAAAACCCTTTAAGGCGATTCGTCCTACCGCAGAGGCGGTAAAGGATGTTGCTTGTCGCCCCTATGATGTTTTGAATGCAGCCGAAGCCAAGGCAGAAGCAGCTGGAAATCCGAATTCATTTTACCACGTCATCAAGCCGGAGATCAACTTCCCGGAAGATCATGACTACTATGATGAATCCGTTTACAAGAAAGGACGTGAGAACTTTGAGTTGCTCCTCTCCAATGGCGTTTTGAGTAAAGAGGCCAATGAGCGATTTTATGTTTACCAGCTCATCATGGATGGCCACAAGCAAACCGGAATAGTAGGTTGCTGTGCCATCGATGATTACTTCAACAATGTGATCAAGAAGCATGAACTCACCCGTCCGGACAAGGAAGAGGATCGCAAGAATCATGTTCGCTACGGCAAGATCAACGCGGAGCCTGTTTTCTTCAGCTATCCTCATGTCAATGACATGGACACACTGGTAGCCAGCGTAAAAGAAAACGGTGCACCCGTGTATGATGTCACTACCGATGATGGTATTCAACACACACTATGGGTGGTGGAGGATGACGCGCAAAACGCTTCTATTGAGCGTCTCTTTGCTGAGCAGGTTCCTTCCATTTACGTGGCTGATGGCCATCACAGAACTGCGGCAGGTGCGTTGGTTGGCAAGGAGTTCAGAGAAAAGACTGGAGGAAATGCAGAAGACGGTGGACGCTACAATTATTTCATGGCCGTTCTTTTCCCCGATAATCAACTGAAGATCATCGACTACAACCGTGTGGTAAAGGATCTGAATGGGATGAGCGAAGAGCAGCTCCTCGAAAAGCTGGCTGAAAACTTTGAGGTAGAAGCCAAGGGCGAGCAGTACAAGCCCGAAGCTCTCCATACCATGGGCATGTACATGAACAACCAATGGTATAAGCTCACAGCAAAGAGTGGTACTTATGACGACAACGATCCAGTGGGCGTACTGGATGTGACGATTCTTTCGAACAGCGTGCTTGATCCACTTTTCGGAATCACCGATCTGCGCAGAGATAAGCGCATTGAATTTGTGGGAGGTATCCGCGGATTGGGTGAGCTGGAGAAACGCGTCAACTCAGGAGACATGAAGGTGGCCTTTGCCATGTACCCTGTCTCCATGCAGCAGCTCATCGACATCAGCGATGCTGATTTGATCATGCCTCCAAAGGTGACATGGTTTGAGCCAAAGCTTCGCAGCGGGTTGTTTATTCACGACCTGGAAGTCTAAGACTCGGAGAGACATAAACTTTTTTGAAGCCCTGCAGCATTTCACTGCAGGGCTTTTTTGTCCCCCTTTATTCGCCCCTTGCAAGTGGGTTGATTCATTAACTTCACTCAAAACCATTACTATGAAGTATCTCTTTACACTTATTGTATGCTGCGCCATTTCTATGGTTTCAGCTCAAACACCGGGTTCACATACCATGCTTGACTTCAATGGCTCAAGTACCTCTGTGGATTGCGGAACCGTCAATTTAGATGGTGCTCAGATCACCATGGCGGCTTGGGTGAAAGTGGATGCCTTTAAAACCGCTTTTCCCTTTATTACCTCAATTATGGGAACGGAAGCGGCTCCCAGCAGTGCCTTGATCAGACTGGGAGATGCAGGGATACCGAGCAACATTGTTCAGTTTGTATTGCGCATCAATGGAGCGTTTGAAAAGCTGGACGCTGTGACAGGCCTTTCCACCAACCGTTGGTATCACATCGCCTGTACCTACGATGGTTCCGAAATGAGAATTTACATCAATGGGATGCTCGATGCCAGCATGACCGTTACAGGTTCCATTGAGAGTAATGAACTATTTGAACTGGGCAGAAACTATGGAAACGATCGTATCCTCGATGGTCAGTTGGACGAAGCTTCTGTTTGGACCACAGCCTTGAGCCAGACTACCATCCGTGACTGGATGTGTAAGAAGATTACGAACACACATCCAAATTATGCCGACTTGGAAGGTTACTGGAGAATGGATGATGGTTCAGGAACCACAGTCACGGATCTCTCTGGCAACGGCCATACCGGAACATTTGTTGGTACACCGCAATGGCAGTCTTCGAGTGCTCCATTGGGAGATGAAAGCATGCACGACTATGCTGCCCCCTTCGATGTGAGTCTTTCGCATCCATCTGGAGGAGTATTTCAAGCAACAAGTGCCAGCACCGCTGCTGAGTTGATCCATGTTTACCGCGTAGATGAATTGCCGGGTGTTACACAGTTGCCCAATGGTGTGGACACTGCTCAGAATGATCATTACTGGGGTGTTTTCGCTGCAGGAACCACCGGATCCATTGCCTTCGATTACAATTACAACTACACTGGTGTAAGCCTCTATCAACCGAGTTTTGATTGCAACGCCACCCTTTTGGGACGGCCGAACGGGGCAGCATCTGCGTGGATTGTTCCAGGTGGTGTAACGAATGATGCCGGAACCCAGACCATGTCAAACTCAGGGATTACCCGTGGAGAATTCTGGACGGCCCGTGCAGACTCTTTTAACCTTGCACAGAGTGGACCTTTGGAATTCTGCAACGGAGATAGTGTTGTGCTCACCATGGCGAACCTCGGTTTGTTTACACTCAATAATGTGAGCTGGTTCCAGGATGGTGTGTTGCTGACGGGAGAAACCGATACGGTATTCACAGCTCAAGATTCTGGAACTTACAGCGCTACCGCTACCACCGCAAGCGGCTGTGTACTGAATTTCCTTCCCGTGATGGTGGATACCGATCCGGGTGACGTTACCATTGGCACTTTCGGCCCCTTCTGTGAAGGAGATGCAGCAGTCGCGCTTTCCGGAGGTACCCCGAATTCAGGATTCTACAAGGTGAATGGAGTATTCAATCCCGACTTTGATCCCGGTGCGGTAGGTGCAGGTACACATGAGGTACGCTACGTTGTGTTTGGTGCAAACCTTGATTGCAGCGATTCCGCATCCACACAGGTTGTTGTTTTTGGATCTCCAGCCATAGATTTTCCCCTCGACACAAACATCTGCGAAGGCGAAATGCTTGACATTGACGTGGCAACACCAACCGGAGGAACCTACTCGGGTACAGGTGTCACCGGAACAGAATTCGATGCTTCCGTGTCAGGCGCTGGCTCTTTCGAGGTTACATATACGGTGGCTTCCAACGAAGGCTGTGAAGGGTCAGAAAGTGGCTTTGTGAATGTAAATCTGAATCCTGCTGCACCTGACATTACTATCAGCAGCGGAACACTGGTTTCCAGCACCGGGCTTGGGAATCAATGGTACCTGAACGGAACAGCCATAGACGGAGCAACAAGCAGCACTTACACACCTACTCAGAATGGTGTTTTCCAGTTGACCGTCACAGACATCAATGGCTGTACTTCTCCGCTTTCCGAGCCGGTGAATTTTGTTGGAACAGAAGAGCTTGCAAACGCTTCCGTATCGGTGTTTCCAAACCCTGTGAGCAACAGCTTATCCTTCCAGGCGGATCAACCTGTGGAAGAAATCGAGGTCATCGACTTCAGTGGCAGAGTTGTAGTGCGTGAGGCACCACAAACTAGCTTCGGAGCTTTGGATGTAACCGATCTTGCACGTGGATCCTACATGGTGCACTTGAGAACTTCAGAACGGAGCGTTACCAAGCGAATTCTGGTGGAGCCGTAGAGGCGAGCTGTGCTGTTTTGACTTGATCGTTCGCGCCTCAGGCAGCATCTTTGCCAGCCATGAGTATTGCCGAAAACTTAGAGGCCATCAGAGCCCAGCTGCCAGAAGATGTGGAGTTGGTGGCCGTGTCCAAAACGCATCCAGCCTCGTTCATCGAGGAAGCTTACGGACACGGTCAGAGACACTTTGGTGAGAACAAGGTGCAGGAAATGGCCGCAAAGGCCGAAGAGCTTCCCAAAGACATCTGTTGGCATTTAATTGGCCATTTGCAGACCAATAAGGTGAAGTACATCGCGGAATTTGTGCATCTGATTCACTCTGTAGATAGCCTGAAACTGCTGAAGGAGATCAACAAGCGGGCAGCAAAGGCTGAGCGTGTCATTGATTGCTTGCTTCAGGTTCACATTGCCGAGGAAGACACCAAGTTTGGACTGGACATGGACGAAGTGCGCGAGCTCCTGATCAGCGATGAGCTAAGTGCTATGCAGCATGTTCGCATCCGCGGATTGATGGGCATGGCCACGTTTACGGAAGATCAGGATCAGGTAAAACGTGAATTCTCAGGCTTGAAATCGAAGTTTGATGAACTCAAGCAAGAGGTTGATGCCTTTGAAGGCTGGCAGCCTGATACGCTGTCCATGGGAATGAGTGGCGATTGGAAACTAGCCGTTGAGCAAGGAAGCAACATGGTCCGTGTGGGGTCTGCCATCTTTGGTCAACGGAACTACGGCTAATCACAACTCGACCAGCTCAGCTATTTTGTCCAGTTTGCTTTCGCTGTAGTTGCCCGTTTCCTTGTAGATGACTTTGCCTGCTTCGTCCAGTACCACTACATAGCAGTCGTCCTTCTTCTTCAGGCCCAAATCAGACATGCCCTGCTTGAAATTGCCCTGGTAGAAGAGCAAGTAGTCGTTCATGTCTTCCGCTACATTTTTGCGAATCTTGGTAATCACCTTGTCGGCAGCTGCCTGGGCCGGGCCCGTAAACATCATCACGAGCTTTACATGGCAGTCATAAGCCATGGCATTGAATCCCGATTCATCCAGGAATAGCGTATAGACAGGCGCGTACCAATTGTCGAGCTGTTGTTCCGCTTTGGCAGTGAATGCCAGAAACAGGATTGTTTTCTTGCCTTTTAGATCGCCCGGAAGTTCTACCTTCTTCTTTTTCAGAGACTCTGTTTCAATGGTAGGGAACTGCTGTGCAAGGCTGCCCAACGAAAGCAGCAGTGCGGTTACAAAAAGGCTGGTTCTGATCATGTTGGTGACTTTAGTCTAAGTTCAAATTTGTAGAGATTCGTCCACACATGCGCTACCTATTTTTCGTTTTGTTGATCCTCGATGTAGCCTGGTGGTCCTTGTCTGCTTTTTCGGTGCTTCGTTGGGAGCGCTGGTTCTTTCTGGAACTGATTCCGGCCTTCGATATTGTAGCGGTTATTGCACATTTCATGCTGCTCATCGTATTGGTGGTGATTGATAAGCGCATCGGTGTTTTGCTGCTGGTGAGTCTACTGTGGATGGGACTGTTGGCGAATCGCCATCTTGCTACCAATGGCTCCGAAGAGGTTGTGGAACATTCCGCTTCGCTTCGGTTGATGACGCTCAACGTACAGCAGTTTGGCCACCGCGATGAAGAATACCTGGAACTCGCCAGGTGGGTGAAAGAAGCTGACATTGATGTGCTCTGCCTTCAGGAATTTGGATTGATGTCAGAGTGGCCCGAAACGCGTCTGGCAGCAGAGCGATTCGCGGCCGCTTCCGGATTGAGAAATGCCGATTTTGACCCCTTCCCCGGTAGTGTATACGGAACTGCGATATTCAGCCGATATCCGATTCAGATTGATAGCGTGATTCAGGGTTCCGAACCGAGCATCAACCAGGTGAAGGCACATCGCCTCTACTGGCGCAAGCAGTGGATCACCATTGTGAACGGGCATTTGGAGAGCTACAACTTTGAAAAGAAAACACCCAATGATTCCGTGATCCAGGTTCGAATAAAGCAGGCCAAAGCAATGATCTCGTATGCACAGTCTTCAGCCCATCCTTTGCTGATCTGCGGTGATATGAACACCGTCCCGGGAAGTAAAAACTATGAGCTGCTGGCCCATGGAAGACAAGATGTACAGAAGGTTGCAGGGCTTGGGATGATGGCAACTTACCGGCACTTTCCTGTTCGGATTGACTACGTGTTTTGTCCGCTCGATTGGCAGGTTCGATCGGTCCACCTCGAGACGCCCATCTCCTCCGATCATTTCGGGATTTTATGCGAGTTTTGGCTGCCTTAGCCTATTTACATGTAGCTGTCGATAAGTGCTGATAGCGCTGAAAATCCCCGCAGGCTTCTTCCCTAAGTTTGAGTTAGAAAACTCACACCATGAAAAGCTTGCCGTTGTTGTTGATTGTAGTGCTGTCGCTTTTGAGCAATGCTTCCATTGCGCAAGACGCTCGAAATGAAAACTTTAACCAGGCGAAGCTTCATCTGGCAAACCATAAGCTCAACATGGCCATCCCCATTCTGGAGAGGCTTTGGGGACAAGATCCGAACAATGCAAACCTCAACTATCTGTTGGGCCTTTGCTACGTAAAGGAAGACACAAACATTGAGAAGTCTGTAGAGCTGTTGGAGACGGCCTCGAACATCTACACCACGAACTATGAAGCCGGTTCTAACCGCGAGCGCAGAGCTCCTGAATACGTCTACTATTACCTGACCATCGCCTATTCCAAGAACAATCAGTGTGAAGAAGCGCTGGGTGCTTTGAATAAGTTCTACCAAGTGTATACCTATCAGGATGAATACTATCTGGTGGACGGGCAGAAATGGGTGAGAGAGTGTAACCTCGAGAAGAAGGAAGAGAAAGAAGAAGAAGTCCCCGTTTTGGCTCAGCGTACCAGTGAAGATGATGCGAATGTAGCCGAAGAAACGACTGCCACTGAGGAGCCTTCTACAACGCCCACATTGGAGGCTGTAGCTTCTTCACCAGCACCGGTGACTGAAGAACTGGAAGCAACAAAGGAAGAACCTGTAGCGCAGGTTGCTCCACCAGCTCCTAAAGAGGAGCCTCGTTTCAAAGAGCGCCTGATCCCTTTCAACGAATGGGAAAAACTAAGAACCCGCCCCGTGGATTATACCACCATGTCTTCGCTATATGGAGTGCAGGTGGCCTCGCTCATTGACCTCAAGCCCACGCGCGATCTGGAAGGATTGAAAAATGTGGAAGTGTATGTAGATGAAAACGGAGTCTTCCGCTACGTGATTGGTCGTTTCTCCTACCGGTCTCAGGCTGAGGCTCTTAAGCAAAAGGTGAGAGAGCGCGGTTATGAAGACGCTTTCATCGTGGACGTCAATCAACCGCTTTACAATACAGAAGTATTGGGGGTGGGAGCCGAGAACATCAACTGGAGCATTACCGGTAAGATTGATTTCAGGGTGCAGGTTGGTGCCTTCAGAACCATTGTGCCTAGCGCAGTAGCAGAAAAGTACCTTACTGTAGATGGCATCAAGGAAAATCGACAGAACGATCTCACCGTGCTCACTGTTGGAAGCTTCCAGCACTATGAGGAAGCAGCTTCTTTCCGGGATGAGCTGATCGACAGCGGCATCGAAGACGCGTTTGTTGTTTCGTTCAACTATGGCCGCAAAGTGCCGTTGAAGGAGTCTATCAAGTACACCGAAATGCAGGATGGCTCCGGTGGTGATGAGAAGGATGTTGCTTCTGACAAAAACAAGCTCAAAAAGCGGGAAGCAGCGGATTTTTAAAAGCGACACTACCGCACTCTCGTCAAATCACTCCATTTACTTGTTCTGGAATTGTCAATCAAAGCCCATGGCCTTATTTCGATATCACTCTCACAGAGGTTAGGTTTTGTTAGGTTAAGTTTCAAGAAAAAGCTCCCATTCATGGGGGCTTTTCTTGTTTACAGCAAACCGTTGACCCCCGGTAATATTGAAGGATTACTTTTGCTGTGCTCTCCTCAAGCATGAGATATTTTTCCCATCTATTCCCCAAGATGTTAGCCGCCCTGATCTGTTCAGTGAGCGTTATAAGCGGCTCAGGACAGTATAAACCTGCTGACTTCTCTTTCAAGCCGGAAAACTTCGTGCAGCTCAATGATGGGTTTCAAAACATCAATCCCACCATCAGCCGCGATGGCAACAAGCTCTGGTTTACGAAGATTGATCACCCGTCTAACAATGGCCGCAGCGATGACCAGGATATCTGGTATACCAGTTATGAAAACGGAGAATGGCAGACACCTACGAACGAATTGCACAATCTCAATTCAGAACTAAACGATCTGGTCGTAGGTACTTCGCTGAACAACTTTCTGTATGCCATGCACTTCAAGAACGAGAGTGACGATGGTTTGCAGCAGGTGAACGCTTATCGTGAGGAAAATGGAAGATACATCCTTGACCATAGCATCCAGTTGCCTCAGGTGGATCTGTTGAGCGAGTTTTTTGGTTTCTACGTAGCCAGAGATGAGAGTTACGTGATCATGTCAATGAAGGGTGAATACTCCTTTGGCAAAGAAGACCTCTACATCTTGCGAAAGCGAGGTAAGGAGTGGATTGGTCCTGATCACATGGGAGCCAGGATTAACACCATCGGCTTCGAAATGTCTCCATTCATGGCTCAGGACGACCGACACCTGTTTTTCGCCAGTGAAGGGCACAACAGCTATGGAAGCTCTGACATTTTTGTATCGGTTCGATTGGATGACACCTGGCAAAACTGGTCCCGGCCCATCAACCTTGGGCCCAACATCAATACGCCTGAGTTCGAAGCTTATTTCTGCCTCAATGAGGTGAGAAAGGAAGCTTATTATGTGACCAACGTCTCCAACAAAACGGGGCAGGTTCTGCGCATTCCCTACGAGGCTTCAGAGCAGGATGACCCGATCAGCGCCCACCGCTCCGCAAGTGGTTACCTGCAGATTGCCAAGCTGCCAGCGCTTAACGTTAAACTGAACCTGATCGATGAAAACGACCAGGTGGTGCAATCGGTGGTGACCAACGATGAGGGATACTTTAACCTGCAGGCCTTCCTTCCGGATCGTGACTATAAGATAGCTGTGGACGATTCCATCCGTGAAACGATCGGGGATGCGGACATCTACCTTACCAATTCGCTGGGAGACAACATGGTGTTCATGAACAACCCGGATTTAGGACTCTTCGGCTTCAAGGTATTGTCCGGCAAGAATGTCGAGAACCTTGAAAATCTTGAAAGCCTCGCGCGCAAGGGCAAAGTAGTGGATGATCAAACGAAGATCACCGGACGCGTGGAAACCTTCGGCACACTCAACGAAAAGGTGAAGCTCAACATCGTTGACGATAACAACGAGGTGGTGAAGGTGATCGAAACGGACGACAAGGGTTTTTTCAGCTTCGAATCTGATGCCCGGGAAAAGAGTTACTTCCTCTCTGTGGATGCCAATGCGAGCGGTTTGGTGGATGTGTACGAGATCTACCTGACCAATGACAATCCCAATGAAGACATTGTGGTCACAAAGACAGACAAACACTTGTTTGAGTTCCGGGCGCTCAGTGATGGTGAGTCATCGCGCTTGAAGCGTATTGAGGAGAAAGACAGCGGCATGCCTCAGTACATCCTCGATCGTTACGTGTTGAAAGAGGGAGCATCGGCCGATGCGAACATTACCGGCTACCTCCGACTCAACAAGCTTCCAATGATTGATGCTCAGGTGCATCTGATGGATGAACGGGACAATGTGATTGGAACGGTCCAAACAGATGCCGAGGGACGGTTCTCCTTTGATCATCAACTGGTTACGGGCGATTATAAGCTTATGCTGGATGAGGAGCAGTCCAGTGATCTGGAAAACAGCGAGATCTACCTCGCGCGTAATCCCGCTGACATGCTTTTCTACCTCAATGACGAACGGAACGGTGTTTTTGCATTTAAGAAGCTGGTGAGTGGGGAACCAATGACCCTGTATTCACTGCGCACCAGTACCGAGCGGGGAGAAGTGGTAAACGAAACAGAGACAAAGCTCCGAGGTAAGTTCGAATATGCTTCATTGCCGAAGCAAGGTGTCAAACTCCAGCTGCTGGATGCACAGGAAAACATCATTCAGATCACCGATGTGGATGAAGACGGCACCTTCGAGTTTGAGAATTACACGGTCAATAAGAACTACTTCATCAACGTTGAGAACGAATCAGGACTTTCGGACATCTATGAGATCTACCTGAGCGGTTCTAATCGCAACGTGTTGGTCAATCGGACCAACAAGTATGTATTCAGCTTCCAGGTGCTACCCACGTTGGATGTGCTGCTCTCCAGTCCTTATCAAGCCGAGCCCGGTTTCGGATCAGAGGCAATGGAGATGAACGGTGCAACCTTCTTCGATTTTGATCTCAACCAATTGGAGAAGACCAACTATGCTCGTTTAGAAGCGATCGCCAAGATTCTGAAAGAAGGACAGAAAATCACACTAAGGCTGTACCGGGAAAACCAGCACGCAGCGGGTGAATCGGTCGTGAAACAGACCATCACCAATGAAGATCTTCAACCTGTGTTGGAGGCACTGGAAATGTATGGTGTGAACGCTGCGAAGATTCGCCATCAGCAGAATTCCAGCGATCAGGCATTTATCTTCTTTGAGCCTTAGAGCTTTCTCTGCTCAAGTCAAATCTACCCTAAGCCCAAGTCATCCTGATCTTGCTTTCGTGAGGCTTGTGCATTGCCAAAGCCAAGGCGGCCTGAGATCAGCGAAGCAAAGGGAGATCTTCAACAGATGGTCTCGAAGGGTTATGGATCAAGCCTGAAAGCCTTCACACTTCGAGACGCTTCGCTCCTCAGTGTGACCGAACGACTGTTCTGAGGTAAGCCAGGACCTAAATATCATCTAGAGGAACTCGTAAGTGTGTGTATTTCCAGGTCTTGGATTTTGAGCTTAGAAGCAACAAAAAAGCCCTGAAGCATTTAGCTACAGGGCTTTCGGATATCGTTGAGTTCGTGATTACTGAACGACTACCTGTCGCTGGATCACGCCTTCCGTACTCAGGGCACGAATGGAATAGATTCCTGCAGGAAGTGTTTCGGTAATAGTGACTTGATTCTTGCCGTTGGTGGCCACGGACTGGATAACCTGACCTGCCATGTTCACAAGTTCAACATTCTCTACCAGCGGACCTTCCCAACGAATGGTGAACTCACCTTGGTTCGGATTCGGGAATACCTCAAGAACATCGCCCTCGATCTCTTCAACACCAACTGTACATTCAAAAGTGCTTGCGTTGATCTGTGCTCGCTCGCTGATGCACTTGTCGCTTACACTCCAATCGTAGAAGAAGTAGTAGTAGGAGAAAGGACCAGTATTCGCGCTGCTGCGCGTAATGGATACCATTCCAGTGATATCGTAAGGATACTGTGCTCCGCTGGTGTTTCTGTAGAGGTTGACAACGGAAGTAGATGCCAGTCCCAGTTGGTAGTCCGTACCCGGCAGAATTTCAAAGCCTAATGGAATCACCTCTTCGCCACCGCTCATGTCTACATCCAGCGTTTGCAGCGACATACCATTTGCATCACGGAGCTCAATGGTTCGTGTACCAGCACCGGAAGCAAATACTTTCACCGATTCCAGCACGATGGGCTTGAGCACATCGAAGTAGAGGAAATGAGTGTTGGTATTGAAGTTACCACCCGGGCCAATGGCTGCATTTTCTGGGCCTACATCCTGTGGCGTATTGTTGGTCACTGTTTCCACAAAGTATGGAGTAGTTGTGTTGACGATGCCCACCAGGAACGAATCACCTACATGAAGTGGAGTTCCAGCTGTTGGTACGTCATACCAGCGCTGTGTTCCAGCTCCTGAAGCTACCAGTTGCGCAATGTCTCCAGGACATACTTCAACGTCCTGACCGGTTGGTGCTGCAGGCTTGTTGATGTTAACGTAGCTAGGCTTGGTGATTGTGTTGCTACCAATGACGTTCGTAGCAACCAGCGTCACGGTGTAGGTTCCGCTCATGGCGTACGTGTGAATTGGATCTTGCTGCGTGCTGGTGTTTCCATCACCAAAGTCCCATGCCCACTGAATGGCCGCATTGGTACTCATGTCTTCGAAGTAGATGGTGCCATCACAGCTTTCTACATCGGCAGCCATAAACTCAGCAACGGGAGGTGTAGTAGGATCAACGCAGCTCCAGGCAATCTTGAATCCATCTTCTGTTGCTCCACCATCGGTGAACTGCTGGATGGTGATAGACCCACCGCTTGACTCAATCGTTGCAGGTGGAGGGTTGGAGTTGCAATAGCTGCCAATCAAAGGATCGTTGGTCGTTGGACCATCGTAAACAGCCAAATAGTCAAATCCACATTGGAAACCAGCTTCCATTGAAAACTCGAGGAAGTCTAGGGCGATCGTCCCAGCGTTGTTTGGAGCTATGGTCACAACCGCATTGGTGTTGTTGGAGTATTGGGAAACAGAACCTCCGTCATCGTAGAGGATTCCGCTACAACCAGTTTGTGTCACTCCGTTTCCATTCTGGGGCATCACAAAGTTGCATGGTGCATCAGGACCTACTTCAATAAGGTCTGTCTCTGTGATTGTGTTGTTTCCGCAGCTTGAGCTTACCTGAAGCACCACCGTGTAAGTACCGGGAGTGTTGTATGTATGGCTTGGGTTAGCTTGTGTGCTTGTGCCTCCATCTCCGAAGTTCCAGGAATATGTAGCTGCGTTAGAGCTGAGGTCGAAGAAATCAACCGTATGTGGAACAGAGCATTCGTTTGGTTCACTGGTCATGAAGTCAGCGTCAACAGTAGCGGAGTAATCGCTGCCAACACCTACCGCATACCAGGCTTTTCCTGTAGAGATCAGCTGCTGGCTGCAAACTCCGAAGAGATCTTCTGCAGCTTCCAGCGCGTAGAATCTGGCATCTACATATCCGGAACTCTGCGTGAGGTAAACGGTGAGGTTTCTGAAGGCAATAGCTGCTGCGTCATTCACACCAATGGCTGGCACGTTGTAAGAATTTCCGAGATCGTTGGTTCCTGAACCGCCTTCTGTTAGAAGGTAAAACCAGAAGTTCTGTACTCCACTGTTGATGTGAACACCTCCGTTGTCGTTGGCTCCTGTGTACCACAAACCAGCGAGGTAAGTATCAGGATCTCCGTAAGTACCAGGGTTATCCATGGAACGAATCACAAATCCGAGATCTTCTCCCATCAACCAGTCTCCGTTTCCGAAACCAAGGGCAAAGAATTCCACAGCAGCACCAAAGATGTCGCTGAAGCTTTCGTTCAATGCTCCAGACTCATTTTGATAGATCAGGCCTGCGGTAAATGTTGTGAGTCCATGTGTAATCTCATGACCCGCGATGTCAATAGCAGTGAAAGGAGAATTACCGTTGCCTCCGTCTCCGTAGGTCATTCGCTGACCATCCCAGAAAGCATTTCCGAAGTTGTTTCCGTAGTGGACATAGCTGCGAAGGGCAAAACCATTGTTATTGATACTGTTTCGGTTGAAATTCACCCAGAAGTAATCATAGGTCATTTCAGAACCCCAGTGCGCATCTCCTGCCCAATTGCTCACGTTTCCTGGATCCCAGTGATTGTCATCATCAAAGAAATCAGAGGAACCACCGTAGCTGGTTCCGTTATTCATGTTGTAGGTCATGATTCCGTTTCCACGGCCTGACTCTCTCAGTCGGAAGTTGGTTCCGGTGTAGTCTGCTACAATGTTTTGTGTTCCGCTGTATCCCGTAACGGCTGTTCCGTTGGAATCCGCATGATGGATCAAGTCATGATCGAAAATGATGGCTCCGTTCTGTGCATCTACATAGATTTCTGAACGGCTCATGGGGTCCTGAGCATAGATGTTGAACTTCCAGGTCAGGTGCATGTCAACCGTTTTCAGTGTGACATCACTGTTCATGTACATCAATTCTCCTGTAGGGTAGTAGGTCGCATTGTCATCACCAGTTTCGGCTTTCAACAGTGCTTCTTCTTCTGGAAGATCCCACTTGTATACGGATGCACCAACATATTGTATGGCGGTGTTCAGTGCCGCTGCTTCGCTCAGGCCGGCAGTCAGTGTAGGGATCTCACCGAAGAGCTCTCCGTTCATGCTTACCACTTTTCCATTGCGGGTGTGAACGAGCCACATGCCCAATTCCACGTCCTTGCCATCCCAGGTTTGGCGATAGCGGTAGTGAACCATGCCCATGCGATCAGGATCGGATGAAATCAACTCAAATCCAGCCTCATCAGCACCTTTGAAGTATTTGTTCAGAACCCAGCTTTGCCATTCAGACATGTCCATCTGATGTTCAGGATGGAATTTGATGTAGGCCGGCACAGCTGAGAAGTCCTTGTAGCGAACCACGGTAGTACCGTGAATCTCTTGCCAGGCCTCAGCTCCGCGTAGAACACGTTCTGCTTGAGTTGTGGGGAGAAATAAGGTGGTGAGAAGGAGGATTGTAAAAAGTCTCTTCATATCTGCTTAGTTAGATGTTCACGAATATAAGACACGGTCGGTTGTCGGTTTGTCGGTTAGAAGTCACTCGGCCGGTTCAATTTCTGCAATCTTGGATCGACCTTATTGACACATTGTCAGTACTGACCCGCTGGCATGTGCTTTGACAAACGGCACACCCGACAAACAAGTTCATTTCATCTACGAACGATTGAATTTTAATACATACAACTTGAAAAACCTTGGAATGCTATGAAGGGAACCATCAATGTGCAGGCGGAGAATATCTTTCCGATCATCAAGAAATTTCTCTACTCTGACCATGAAATATTCCTGCGTGAATTGGTCTCAAATGCAGTAGACGCTACCTCTAAACTCAAGGCTCTGTCTAGGATGGGCGAGTTTAAAGATGAGGTGGGAGATGCAAAAATTGAAGTAAGCCTGGATGCCGAGAAAGGCACACTGACGGTCAGCGATAGGGGCATCGGTATGACTGAAGAAGAGGTGGTAAAATACCTCAATCAGGTAGCATTTTCAGGGGCTACAGAGTTTTTGAAGCAGTATGAAGGACAAGTGGAAGATGCCGGCATCATCGGGCACTTTGGCTTGGGATTCTATTCCGCATTCATGGTGGCGAAGAAGGTAGAAGTGACTACCAAAAGCTGGAAAGATGCTCCTGCGGTGAAGTGGACGTGTGATGGCAGTCCAGAGTATGACATTGAAGAAGTAGAGAAGGAAGTACGCGGTACTGACATTGTGCTTTACATCGATGATGAGTCCAAAGAGTTTCTGGAAGAAGGTCGCATCAAGGGAATCCTGGATAAATATTGCAAGTTCCTTCCTGTAGAGATCAAGTTTGGAACAAAGGAGATTCAGGTAGACAGCGAGGATGGTGAGAAGGATGAAGATGGAAACGTCAAGAAGGTATCGCAGACGGTGGACAACATCGTCAACAATCCCAACCCGCTTTGGAAGCAGCAGCCTTCTGAGTTGAACGCAGAAGACTACCAGTCGTTCTACCGGGAGCTTTACCCAATGACCTTCGAGGATCCATTGTTCAACATTCACATCAATGTGGATTATCCGTTCAACCTCACCGGAGTTCTTTACTTCCCAAGGCTGAGTAGACACAAGGTGGAGCTTCAGAAAAACAAGATTCAGCTCTACAGCAACCAGGTTTTCATCACCGATGCCGTGGAGAACATCGTTCCTGAGTTTCTCACGCTGCTTCACGGAGTGATTGATTCACCGGATATTCCGTTGAACGTAAGCCGAAGCTATTTGCAGAGCGATTCAAACGTGAAGAAGATCAGCTCTCACATCACCAAGAAGGTGGCAGACAAGCTGGCCGACATGTTTAAGAACGACCGTGAAGACTTCGAGGCCAAGTGGCCAGACATGCAGGTGTTCATGGACTATGGCTTGTTGACCGATGAGAAGTTTTACGAGCGCATTCAGCCTTCCTACCTTTTCAAAGACACGGACGATAAGTTCTACAACATTGAAGAGCTGCGCGAGGCGCTGAAAGAAAAGCATACCGACAAAGACGGAAACCTCGTGGTGATCTACACCAACGATGCTGAGGCGCACCACAGCCTTCTGGCCGGGGCAGGTAAGCGAGGCCTCAAAGTGCTGGAGTTGAACACGCCCTTGACGGCTCACCTGGTGCAGCATTTTGAAACGAAAGAAGAGAAGGTCACCTTCAAGCGCATTGATGCTGATCCGCTGGACAAACTGGTGCCCCAGGAAGGTGCTACCGATAGCAACCTGACAGACGAGCAGAAAGAGACGCTGACTCCCGTCATCGAATCAGCCGTTGAGAAAGAGAAGTTCACAGTTGTGTATGAAGGTTTGGATGAGTCAGACGCACCGATCCTTGTTACGCAGAGCGAATACATGCGCAGGATGAAAGAGCAGAGTGAAGTAGGTGGTGGTGGAATGATGGGCATGGCCAACATGCCAGAGTACTACAACCTGGTGGTCAATAGCAATCACCCGCTCATCTCTAAAGTGCTGATGGAATCAGATGTCGAAAAGCAATCTCAGATGGTGAAGCAGGCGACAGACTTGGCGTTGCTATCTAAGGGAATGCTCAAGGGAGAGAAGCTCACGCAGTTCATTCAGCGAAGTGCGGATTTGATTGCATCCTAATATCCAGTCAGTTGGAACATAAGGAGAAGCCGTCTCATAAGTAGACGGCTTCTTTGTTTTATGCGGTTGAGGTTACCGATACGAATCCTAAGAAACCAGCTTTTCGTCCCAGCCCTTTATACTGTTCTTACTGCGTAGTTTACTTTCGATGTCAATGCCTAATCTTCGGGTATGAATTTCCTCAAAACCCTACTTCTGCTGCTACTGTTCTTTCAAACGTTGGCGCCTTCCTATGCTGACGCTTCTGAAGTAGACAGCATCCTTCAAAGCATCGGCAACGCAGGCGACAGCGCTGCGGTGAAAACATTAATGAATGAAGCGTTACCGCGCTTAGGGCCAAACCCTTCAGAAGCCGCTCGCCTTTTGGAGCAGGCTCAAATACTGGCCCTTCAAAACGATGACAGCCTAAGCTGGGCAGCGAGCCTATGCATGAACGCTTTTGTCTTACCCGATTCGCTGGTGATGCGTTCGTTGGAGTATTACGAAAAGGCCATCCCCATTCTTGTCAAAAACAACCACCGGTTTCAGGCGCAAGCATTGTCCAATGCTGCGACCATATTGGTTGATCTGGGCGATTATGAACAGGCGATTACCTATCAACAGATGGGCCTCGAATATGTACTTCGAGAGGGAAGCGAGCGCAATCAGATAGCCCTGACCACAAACCTGGGCTATATCTACGACCGGATGCATGACTATGAAACAGCTGTGGAGGTTCATCGAAAGGCGTTGCCTCTGGCCGTTGAAGCGCGTGATACGTTTATGCTCGGGTTAATTCACATGAGAATAGCGGCCGCTAAGGATGGTAATGGAGACGGTGATCTTGACAGTGCACTGTATTATTACCAAATCGCGCTCGGTCTATACCAATCTATTGATGATGAACGGAGAATAGCTCAAACGCAGGGAAATATCGGTAATGTGCTCCGGCTTCAGGGCAAGCCTGATGAAGCACTTTCCATTCTCAATCAAGCAGCACAATCCAACCGATCATTGGGCTTAAGTCATCCCTACACGATGAACATCATCAATATGGGAAAAGCTTATGTGGATAAAGGAGAATACACCTCAGCGCTGGATACCTTGAATTCAGGGCTTCGGTGGTCGCGGAAAGTGGATGATCGCAGCTTTGAAATGGATGCGCTCTATTCACTCTACGAATGTCAGAGCGCCATCGGTAACTATCAGCAGGCCAACAGCCATCTGCTTCGCTACACAGACTTGAACGACTCCATTTTCAATGCAGAAAAAGCGAAGCAGGTTGCCAACCTTCAAACGCGCTATGAAACCGCTGAAAAGGAACGGTCTATTGCTTCGCTTTCAGCAGAAAAGGCTCAGGCAGAGCTCGAGGCTAGTCAACAACAAAACCTACTGTTTGCGGTGATCGGAGGTGGTATCATTCTCTTGATTTCCGGAGGCTTTCTCTTCTATTATACACGTCAAAGGCAAGAAGTAATCCTGGCTCAAAAAGAGGTTCAGTTTCAGGAAAACCTTCTGTCGACACGAATCAACAGCGAAGAGGAAGAGCGCAGGCGCATTGCAAAAGAGCTGCATGATGGCATTGCACAAACATTGGTTTCCCTTAAACTGCGGTTTTACGCATTGTTGATGGGGGAACGCAATCTGTCAGAAGAGTATAAGCTTGAATTTGAAACCTCGATTGATTCGCTGGACGATGCGTGCACAGAAGTGCGCAACATCTCACACCAAATGATGGCTCCAGCCTTGCTCGAGCTTGGGTTGATATCTGCTATGGAGGAGTTGCTCCAAAAGTCGCTCGGAATTCTCGGAATCACCTATCAGTTTGAATATTCCGCGATTAAAAACAAACAGCTGGAGCAGCGGATCGAAATCGCGCTGTACCGCATTTGCCAGGAGTTGGTTCAAAACATTATCAAACACAGCGAAGCGAGCGAGGTCAATGTGCTTCTCTATGAAGCGAACTCCAGCTTGGTGCTGAGCGTGGAAGACAATGGAAAAGGTCTACCGGCTGATGAGGTTGCTGAGGGGATTGGAATGATGAACATCAACTCTCGCGTTGCGGCCATTCAGGGTAAGGTGAGTTTTGAGAATGGGGTTGAAAAGGGGCTGATAGCAACTGTTCGAATCCCACTCAAACAAGCTGCATCCGAATCCCAATAAATGGGCCATGGCAGGAGATTTTAGCCACGAGGGGCTTATTCTGACTCCAAGGGACTCAGGCCAAAGGTTAGATAGTAGAGTGGGGCCTTCTGTAGAGTAGGTCTGTTATGCTTGTTTATGCTTTGAGCCAAACTCAGCACTCCATTCAATAAAACCTGTATTTCATCAGTTCAAAAGCCGTAGTCATCAAGTCTCTATTGTTGACGGCACAGACTCAGTCGAACTTGTCTTTCAAAATCAGACGTCTTGCGTGTGCTAGTAAGTAACCGCAGGGCGATTAACAACCAAAAACAGTTATGAAGACAAAAGTTCAAATCGTCATCTGCTCGATCCTCCTGGCAGGATTCGCGCAAGCCCAAAACCACAACTATGATAACCAGGGCGCTGCCTATGCAGATCCAACCAGCAAATTTGTGGGTATCGGGAATCATTTTTCCAGCAATAGCCCAGCCAACCAACTGGAGATACACGGCTGGTCGACCAACAAAACCCTGGGGGAGAATGCCAAGAGCTCCATCCGGATCAACAACAACACATGGGATTACAACAGCCTGGCCGAGCTGCAATTCGGAATTGCCAGCAATTACCTGCTGAGCTCCATTTCTTCGATCTACAAAGTTTGGGGCACCGGACCTGCCGGTGAATTGGCTTTCTCTACCTCGCCTTCCGACTCACCCTCTGTGGTTGAAAGGATGAGGATTACACACGATGGAAAAATCGGAATCGGCACTTCTACACCTGAAACGGCCCTGGAGGTGTTTGATGGTGACATTACCATAGGCGGGCCTCATCAGAAATTCCTGCTCCACACACAAACCTGGAATACAGCGGGCTCAGACTTTCATATCATACCAATGGATATGAGCACCAACACCTGGGACCTTACCAAGGTATTTGTATTCGGAACGGATGGCGACCTGAAAGTGCATGGAACGGTCTATGCCGAAGAGGTCATCGTTCAGCTGGCACCTTTTCCCGATTACGTGTTTGAGGATGGCTATGACCTGATGTCTATCGGGGAACTGGAGGACTATGTAGCCCAAAATGGTCACCTGCCGAATATCCCTGATGCCGAAGAAATGGAAAGTGGCAGCACCGGGTTAGGGGAGTTGGAGCGACTTCAAATGGAGAAAATCGAAGAGCTCACCCTGTACATCTTTCAGTTGAAGGACGAGATCGATCAGTTGAACTCCAGGCTGGATGCTACTGTGGATGCAGAGTGATGAGGGTTTTGGAACATCAAACTGAGAAATCATGAAAATCCGAACATACCTTGTCCTTGGCTTCATGCTTCCGTTGCTGAGCCTGGGACAAATCCACTACCAAGGAAGTAGTACGCATTATCCTGACGTGACGGTCACCGGCATTACCGGGCAATGGATGTACTCAGGGTCAAATACGCAGGCCTATGCCGGTTCCGCTGGTGTATATGCCTTCACCATTAATGCCTCTACCAGTTCCATACCGCATCAGACCATTACGGTCGCGGTCAATAACCTGACGGTTGCAACGTTGACGGCCGGAAACAATTTTGCATCCGGCTTTGTGTACATGAACAAAGGTTTCAACTCGCTTGATATTGGGGCAAACTTCACCGGGCCATATGCTTCATGTGTTACCGGTAGCTACAGAATAGAGATGTATGGCCTGACGGGGCAATTCATTGATGATCATACTGTAACGGTCAGCACGGTGAGTCCGAATCAGATCGTGTTACCGGCAACCAACGTAAACAGTCCTGATCATTGGTTTCAATCGTATGCCAGGGTGAATGCCGGGCAACGCATCACACTTAAACCCGGCATGAACATCGCCCCAATCCCCAATTACTTCGGGCCGATCAAGCGAGAGTTCAGGATCAGGCCGTGTACAACGGCTTCCTCCAAATCGGGAGATGTTGCTTCTAATCAGGCTGGCGAAGAGTCAGGAGCATTCCCCTTTTCAGCAGAGGAAATTCCTGAGGTAAGGATTGTGCAGAATCCAGTGAGCGATCAGCTTCGATTGGTACTTCTGAATGAAAACCAATCCGTACCGTTTCAGGTGTTCTCACTGGATGGCAAGGTCGTGCTGAACGAGCAGCTACAGCCCGGAGAGAACAGCTTCAGTGTGCAGCATTTGCCCAGCGGCATGTATGTGATCCAATCGAATGTTGGTAATCAGCTCTCGCGCGATCGCGTGGTGATCCAACATTGATTTGGGATGTGCTGATCTGAGCACCTCACCTTATCTTCAATAGCCGATGATAAAAGAGCCATCTCAATAGTGGGATGGCTCTTTCTGAATACTTCCTGCCAGAAGTTGGCAAATGCGATGGTGCTATCGCTCTACTTTTTTTGAATTGAGATAAAAGAGTAAAAACCCGATGATGGAACCCAGGCCAATGCCTACGGCTACATGATCGGTCGATACTCCGATGGCTGTGCCCACACCAATTCCAATGGCCAGCCATGCTCCTCCTTTTTGGTTCATGGATCAAAGCTCAAAGATCAAAGTGCTTTGGGCAATGGGTTTTTGATGAGTGGTGGCCTCCGTAGGTCATCGGTTTGCTGCGGCTTGCAGATTGATTAAGAAGACTTAACGTTGCAATATGACCGATACGATACTGTTGCTTGGCTCTGGTGAGCTTGGAAAGGAATTGGTGATTGCCCTGCAACGCCTGGGAAAACATGTCATCGCTTGTGATAGTTATGAGGGTGCACCGGCCATGCAGGTCGCAGACGGTTTTGAGGTGTTTGACATGCTGGACGGAGAGGCGCTGAGAGCCGCTGTGGATAAGCATGATCCAAGCTTGATCGTTCCTGAGATTGAATCCATCCGAACCGAGCGCTTTTACGAGTTTGAGGCTGAAGGACGAACCGTGGTTCCAAGTTCTAAGGCTGCGAATTTCACCATGAACAGGAAGCTGATCCGAGATTTGGCGGCTCAGGACCTTGGCGTTCGAACAGCCAATTATCGCTATGCCACCTCGCGCACGGAGTTTATGACCGCTATTCGCGAGATAGGTATTCCTTGTGTGGTGAAGCCTTTGATGTCTTCGTCAGGCAAAGGTCAAAGCATCATTCGAAAAGAGACAGACATTGAACCTGCCTGGAAGTATGCCCTGGAAGGCAGCCGGGGAGATTTGAAGGAGATCATTGTAGAAGAATTCATCGCCTTTGATACCGAGATCACCCTTTTGACGGTTACTCAAAAAGAGGGACCAACACTTTTTTGCCCTCCCATCGGTCACCGGCAGGAGCGCGGAGATTACCAGGAAAGCTGGCAGCCCTGTGACTTGAAGAAGAAGCACCTGAAAGATGCTCAGGCGATGGCAGCCAAAGTCACCGAAGCGCTAGGAGGTTCCGGTTTGTGGGGTGTGGAATTCTTCATTGCGAAGGATGGAGTGTATTTCTCAGAGTTGAGTCCGAGACCACATGATACGGGCATGGTGACCCTGGCCAAGACTCAGAATCTCACTGAATTCGAATTGCATGCACGCGCAATATTAGGATTGCCCATTCCAGAAATCAGGCAGGAAAATGCTGGTGTCAGCGCGGTTGTGCTGGCCAGCGAAGAAAGCCAGGAAGCTCCTCGCTACGAAGGTCTCGAAGAGGTCATGCAAGATCCGCATGCGGACGTTCGCGTGTTTGGAAAGCCTTCTACTCGCCCTTATCGAAGAATGGCTGTTGTGCTTGTAGACGGTCCGGTTGATGCTGATTCGGACGAACTCCGCGCACGAGCTGCCGAGCTCGCTTCCAGAATCAAGGTGCTTTGATAGAGTTGGTTTCAGGCTGCTGAGGAAACTTCTAAAAACAAAAAAGCCACCCGAAGGTGGCTCTTGTGATTTCGTTGGAGAAGCTTATTTAGCTTGCTCTACCTTGAAGGAAACTTTCAGCTTGTCCCAATGCATGGTTACCATGCCGCTCTTGTCCACCATAAAGGTGAGCATCTCCATGGCTTCGCCTGCGTTTTCAGGCTTCACTTTCATTCGGACAACATCTTTGCTTTCATCGTACTTGTAGGCTCCCCATTGTTCTGCAACGCTGTTGAGGATTACAGTCCACTCGTTTTCTCCAGGAATGGTGAAGAGTGAATAGTTCCCTGGCTTCAGCTTTTTGCCGTTCACCATGGCTTCCTTGCTGAAGGAGATGATTGTCGCCTCGTTGGCTCCCGTTCTCCACACCTTGCCGTAAGGAACGAGATCACCCCAAATGGTTCTCCCTTTTACAGAGGGTTGGCTGTATTCAACAACTACGTTCATATCTCCAACCACAGCTTTTGCGGTTGCCGGAGGACTTTTACGCTTCGACTGTTCGTCTTGAGCGTTTCCTGTGTTGATGGCAAAAGCGGCCACCAGCGCTGCGAGGATCAATGCTCTCATGGTTTGTAAGTTTTTGTTGGCAAGGTATCAAATCTCGAACCTTCCGCTCGTTAAAAAAGCTCATGAAGAGCGGACGCCTCATCCATTACAAATCAGTTTATCGAACAGCGGAGAAATCGCCTTATTTAGGCTTCCGAAAGATGTAGCGCGTGATGAAAATACCTTGACCGTCTCCATCGCCACCTTCACTTTCTACTCCGCTCACCACGGTGTAGAGTTCCCATCCTTTCGCAGACATGTCGTTCAACATGGAGGTGATCATGGCATCGTTGGACGCGATGTTCTGAAAGTTGATTCCCACTCCTGAGTAAAAGTTCAGAAGCTTTGTTTCTTCCAATTCATCCACTTTCAGATCTCTGCGCTTTACTTTTTTCTGACCGGAATCTGTACCCGCAGTTCGTTCGGTGGTAAAAGCGGTGTGATCAACTTCTTGTTGGTTCATGAGCAGCCTCGAACGTCCCAGACCCATTGGTACAATGGATTCAATGGAGGTCACAACGGTGAATTCATAAACTTGAGCAGAAGCTGGAATAGCGGCAAATGCCAGGAATGCAATGAAGAGTAAGCGCAGTAGTTTCATGTTAAAATAGATTAGATGAAACCGTGCTAAACACAAAGCATGCCAACAAGGGATTTTATCCCTTTTCCGGTATTCTTTCCAGCGTCTCCAGCAGGAACTTCCAATACTTGTGCACGGAGCTGATCTGCACACATTCGTCTGGAGAATGCGCTCCGCGGATGTTTGGCCCGAAGGAGATCATTTCCATGTCTGGATAGTTCGTTCCCAGGATTCCGCACTCCAATCCGGCATGGCAAGCCATTACATGCGGTTGCTCGCCATTGAACATCTCCTTGTAAAGGTCTTCCATGATGCGAACAATGTCAGCTCCGGGACGTGGAGTCCAGCCGGGGTAAGAACCTGAGAAGGACACAGAGGCGCCTGCCAGTTCAAAGGCGCTCTTGATGGCATTGGCTTCGTCCAGCTTTTCGGAGTCCACTGCACTGCGCGTGAGGCATTGAATGCTGTAAGCACCATCCTTGATCTCCACCCTTGCGAGGTTGTTGGAGGTTTGAACAAGGTCAGGAATGTCTGGACTCATGCGGTAAATGCCCACGGGACACGCGTAAATGGCGCGCAGAATGCTCGATTGGAAGTCACTGCCCATGACATGCGCTGGATCAGATGCTGAAGTTGCCGTCAGTTCCATGTTTGGATCCGTAGTGGAGTGCTCCGATTTGAAGACGGATTCCTGCTCGTTGATCCAGCTTTCAAAAGCGGAGGCGTGCTGCTCAGGCACGGAAACACTGGAGAAGGATTCACGCGGAATCGCATTGCGCAACCCTCCGCCATCGATAGCGCTGATGCGCACCTCGAATTTTTCAGAGGCTTCAGAGAGCAGGCGGTTCATAAGTTTGTTAGCGTTCCCCAATCCTTTGTGAATGTCCATGCCGCTGTGGCCACCGCTCAAACCGCGAAGGGCGATTTCATAGCTTTTCATGCCACCCGGAGTAGCTTCTAGGTTGTAGCTTCCAGTGGCGGTTACATCGATTCCACCCGCACATCCGATGGTGAGTTCATCGTCATCTTCGGTATCAAGGTTGAGCATGATTTCCGCATCCAACAATCCGCCTACCAGCCCCTGAGCTCCGGTCATGCCGGTTTCTTCATCAATGGTGAAAAGCGCCTCGAGTGCAGGATGGGGAATGTCTGTTGAGCTCAGCAAAGCCATGATGGATGCCACTCCGATACCGTTGTCTGCTCCGAGTGTGGTTCCTTTTGCTCTTACCCAATCTCCATCTACATACATCTTAATGCCTTCTGTGTCGAAGTCAAAATTGGTATCTGCATTCTTCTGATGCACCATGTCGAGATGACTTTGCATCACAATGGTCTTGCGGTTTTCCATTCCCGGAGTGGCAGGTTTTTTGATAATCACGTTGCCTACTGCATCTACGTGAGTCGGAAGCCCCAAACCTTCACCAAATGCCTTCGCAAAAGCGATGACACGTTCTTCTTTTTTCGAGGGGCGCGGAACTGCGTTCAGGTCAGCAAAATGATTCCACATCGCTTTGGGTTCCAGGTTTCTTACGTCTTGACTCATCTTATATCGTTTGTGTTTTTGTGCTTACAAGGAGGCGCAACCTAGCATTTTTTGCAGGATGCGACAAGGTGCTTTCAGGGCTGAAAAAAGGCAATCAATGCCTCACGATAACGGAAGTATTGCTGTGTCTCCCCAGCCCATCTCTGGATCGCACGAAGTACATGCCTTCGCTCAGTTCTTCCGTGTTCACTTCGGCTCGTGACGTGCTGTGACGCGATTGAGCAACAAGCGACCCCTGCATCGTGTAAATCATCAGGATATGATCGCCTTCCTGTCCAAAGTCAATGGTTAGTCTATCGCTGACGGGGTTGGGGAATGCCATCAGTTGGGCATCGGCCTGTTCGCGCAAATTGGCGATGCCGCCCGGTCCTGCAGTGTCAGGTACAATGATGGTGTCACTGAAGCTCGGGCAGTAAATGGTGTTGAGAAAGCTTGCGGTTTGGTCCAACACAAAATCTGCGTTGGCGGAATCCAGGAAGTAGCCCACATGTCCAGCATTTTGTTCGAAAGTGATCAGATCGTTGAAAGCTCCCGCCTGTGTGAGTTTTTCGGTAATGGCAAGGCTGCCCATGAGCTCAAGCGTTAATCCTGCAGAGGTTACTTCCGCTTTTCCGTAAGGAACGATACCGTCTTCATCTTCATGCACGCAGAAGGCAGGAATAGTCTCGTTCATCGAGATCCACCCGGTGTCCCGGATGGCTCCTGAGTAACCAATCATACCCTTGACCTCGGAGGAGTACTGATAATTATCCAGAGTGTTTCCTTCGAAACCTCCGTTGCTGTCTATGATATCCTCGATGTACTGAGGAATCAAAGCAGTGTCTTTGACATAGGTTGCAATGGTGGCTGTGATGGCTCCTGATGACACACCTCCACCGAACACCCAATCTGGATCGATGCCGTATACGTTTCCAGAGTCTACCGTTTCGCGCATGTAGCGTATGGCCGCTTTGAAATCACCCACGGCCTTCATCACCACGTCAAACAGTCCAAGCGTGTCGAGTGGCGTTCCAATGTTGTAATAGAGACGGTAGTTGATCGATACAGCCACATAGCCACGCTTTGCATAATCAATGCATGCATCACGCAGTTGCTTTCGATCTCCAAAATAGAAGCTTCCTCCATGCGCCATCACGATCAGCGGACGTGAAGTCAGCGAGTCTCCAGCCGGCTCATACACATCAAGGTAAAGGTCGATCGGAAAGCCAGCGTGGCTGAAATTGCTTCCATACAGGATGTCTACCGTTGAGTCTACCTGAGAAAAGACTTGCTGTCGATAGCGCTGTCCGTCACAACCGGGACGCTGTGCGAGCAGTGGAGAAACTGTGAGTAGGGTGAATGAAAGGAGGAGTAGAATTCTATTCATGCTGCAAATTGCGCAAAAAAGCGCAGATTCCCTTGCCGGTGCTCCCTAACCATTCGGCTAGTAGCTTGAGGTTGAGGTTGAGATTGCTATTGAAGTTGTTTCTCCTCCATTTTCAGCGAGGCCGAGTTGATGCAAAACCTGAGGCCTGAAGGCTCCGGGCCATCCGGAAACACATGACCCAAATGGGCATCACATACATTGCACATGACTTCTACGCGCACCATTCCGAACGAGGTGTCCTTTTCGTACTTGATCACATTGTCCGCCATGGGTTCTGTGAAGCTGGGCCAGCCAGAGCGCGATTCGAATTTCAGGTTGGAATCAAAGAGCGGAGTTCCGCAGCAAATGCAACCATAACGACCAGGATCATGCGCCTCACAGTATTGTCCTGTAAACGCCCGTTCAGTGCCTTTTCGTCTGGTGATTTGAAATTGCTCGGGGGTGAGCTGTTGCTGCCATTCTGCTTCGCTTTTCTCAACCCTTCTTGGCGGCTCCGGGCTGCCGTGGTTGGCCATTTTGATGACATCGTTCCAATTCATAGTACTCAAAACCGTTGTTTGACGCTGTTTGTTTGACAATAATAGCCCTTGATGTGTTCCAAGGCCGTATGAGCTTACTAAGAAGACAAAACCCACCGAACCTTAGCCCGATGGGTTTTCACTCAAACAGAAATCATCTTTTATCAGTTGCAGCGACCCTTATTCATACCGCAGAGAATTCACAGGATCTGCTTTGGATATTCGGAATACATGAAAGCTGATGGTAACAGAGGCCAGCAAACCAGCCATGCCCAGTGCCAGAACAAAGCTCAATGGATGAATGGGTACATCGTATGCAAAGCCTTCCAACCAGCGATTCATCAGGTAGATGCACACAGGTGTGGTGATCACAAAGGCAGCGATGAGCAGGTAGAAGAAATCCTTCACCAGGATCCATGAGATCTGGCCGACACTCGCTCCCAATACTTTGCGAATGCCGATTTCCTTGATTCGGTTTTGAATGCTGAAGCTCAGCAACGCAAACAGTCCCAGCGAGGCAATGAGGATTGAGATCACTGCGAAGTAGTCGAAAATGGAACTGACGGCTTGTTCCTGTTGGTAGTTCTGTTGCAAGCGATCGTCCAAAAAGGTGAACGAGAAGGGATGGTTGGAGGCAATCTCCTTCCAACGCGACTCCAGCGAAGCAAGTGTACTGGTATAGTCTCCTTCCTGCAGGCGCAGGCTTAATACACGAGCGCGATCAGGGGCAAAAAACAGGATGAGAGGCTCCATTGGGTTGTGAAGACTCAGAAAATGGAAATTGTCGACCACACCGACTACTTTACCATCGTTGGCCGCCTGACCATTTGCCATCAACCCCCACTGAACACGCTTACCAAGTGCTGCATCATGCCATCCATAAGCTTCCGCTGCCTGCTCATTGATGACAAAGGCTTCTCGCTGATCTGTCGCGATGTCCTTGTTGAAGTTTCGGCCGCTGTTGATCTCAAGGTCGAGCACGTCAATGAAGTACTGATCTACAAACAGCATGCGCGCGGATTGCTCTACCATTTCGCCATCCTGTTCAAGCCTCACCATCGTTATTCCTGAATGCCCGGTTGGCATGTTGGCGGTGGAGGCCGCTTCGATTCTCGAATCTTGCCTTAGTTCTTCCACCCAGGCAGGAACCTGTTTGGCCAGATTGGTATCAGCTGGCAATGGTATTGTCACGATGTTTTCCTTGTCAAAGCCAAGGTTCATAGATTGCATGAAGCGCATCTGGTCGTTGATCAAAACGGTACCTGTGATCATGAACAGCGAGAAGATGAACTGCAAAAGGATGAGCCCCTTTTGTAAGTTCCCAATTCCTCCTTTGCCTGGAATCGCGCCTTTCAAAACCCTTACTGGTCGGAATGAGCTAAGAACTGCTGCCGGATAACTGCCAGCGAGAAGTCCAACAAGCAGGATGATGCCCAAAAGGGTCATGATCATTGGACCTGTAAGCATGGAGGTAGTGGATAAGGACTTCCCTGTAATCTCATTGAAGGTGCCCATCAAGAGCTCAACCAACGCCAGACCCAGAACGGTCGCCAGGAGAGTGATGAGCATGGATTCACCCAGAAACTGTGTCACCAGCTCTTGGCGAAGAGCTCCCAGTGTTTTACGAATGCCGACCTCCTTGGAGCGTTTGCTGCTTTGCGCTAAGCTCAGATTGATGTAGTTGATGCTGGCGATGATGAGAATAAAGAGGGCGAGCAGTGAAAACACCAGAATATAGCTCATGTCACCCTTTGCCAGATCGTAGTCATACTGGCGCTGAAAATGAACATCCGCCAAAGGAGCAATTTGATATTCAAGGCTGGCTTCAATCTGATTTTCGGCTGACCAGGGCTGTACATACTTCTTTTCAAATTCTACCAGTTTTGCTTCAAATGCGGGCGCGTCAATTGGTTCGTTGAAAAGCAGGAAGGTGAAAAAGCCTATTCTAAACCAGTCTTGATTAAAGTTCTCCCGTGTCTGAGGTGAGAGTGTGCTCATGGACAAGAGGGCCGAGATTTTGATCTCTGTGTTGTCTGGTGGATCTGCCATGATTCCGGTCACCTCCATCATGGAGTTGTTGATCTTGATCTGCTCGCCCAGTGCTTTTTGGTCGCCAAACAGTTTTTCCCTCAATGATTGAGTCAACACTATACTGCGAGGAGCGGTCAGTGCCTTTTGAGGGTTCCCTTCCAGCAGCTCGTAGGTGAATACCTCAAACACTGTGCTGTCTGTGGTCCAGAGATTATCGATGCTAAAGACCCGATCGTTGACCGTCACATCCGTAGAACTGCTTGGTCCCTGAAATCTCACAAAGTTTTCGACCTCAGGATATTCTTCCATCATGGTAGGTCCCGCTGCCAGGCTGGTTCTGGCAGCAGTCGTTTCCCCATTGAAGAACAGCTTGCTCGTGAGTCGATAGATGCGTTCGTTCTTCTCGTGGAAATCCTCGTAGCTCAGTTCGCTGCTCACATAAAGCGAAATCAGCAGGCAGGACGAGATTCCCAGCGCCAGCCCTGTGATACTGATGGCTGTGTAAACCTTGTTTCGGGCAAGATTTCTGAGGGTGATTTTTAGGAAGTTTTGGAGCATTTTTTGGATAATCGGATGATTAGTTGATCAGATCATTAGATGATCGGTTCGTGCTTAAATAGCGTCTACGGTTCGGTTTGAGCTTTCGGTGACCACTTGTCCATCCAGCAGGCGGATGGTTCGGCTACTGAAGTTGGCATCGTGTTGCGAGTGGGTCACCATCACGATGGTGGCACCCTGGTCGTTAAGCTGAGTCAGTAGCTCCATTACTTCGTTTCCGTGCGCGCTGTCAAGGTTTCCGGTGGGTTCATCTGCAAGGATGAGCTTCGGATTGGCGATGACCGCTCTCGCGATGGCAACACGCTGTTGCTGACCTCCGCTCAGTTGCTGCGGGAAGTGTTTGGCCCGGTGCGAAATGCCTACACGTTCCAGCATGGTACTCACCATCTCCTTTCGTTCAGATTTTGACTTGCCGAGGTAGACAAGGGGCAACTCAGCGTTTTCAAACACACTCAGCTCATCAATCAGATTGAAGCTCTGAAACACAAAACCGATGTTCTTTTTGCGAAGCTCCGCTCGCTTTCGTTCGCTGTAGGCAGATACTTCGATGCCGTCAAAGAAGTACTGTCCTGCCGAAGGACTGTCTAGCAAACCAATGATATTCAGCAGGGTCGATTTTCCGCAGCCGGACTCGCCCATGATGGATACAAATTCTCCTTTTTTGACCTCGAGGTTCAATTGATTCAATGCAGTGGTTTCCACATCTTCTGTGCGGTACACTTTGCTCAGGTTGACAGTTTTGATCATATTCTTTGGTTCGTTTATGGCGTCAATACAATGCGTTCTACATCTCCAAAAGCCTCGTAGCTTGAGGTGATGACTTGTTCTCCTTCATCCAGGCCATCGAGCACCTGAATGTAAGTTGGGTTTTGTGTTCCCAGTGTGATGGGACGTTTAAAGGCCTCACCGGATTCGTTCAGTACAAAGGCATACTTGCCTCCCGTGCTTTGGTAGAAAGCTCCCCGGGGAATCATCAATGCCTTGGTCTTAGCGCTCAGTTCGAGCTTGATTTGCAGGTTCTGACCTCTGCGGATGTTATCCTCCGGATTCGTCAGGAACTGGAGTTGAACTTCGAATTGGTTGTTGACTACGGTCGGCAACACCTTTGATACTTTCATCGCATACTCTGTTCCGCTGATGATGGCGTTGGCCATTTGCCCCACTTTCACCCGACTGAGGTAGTATTGGTCTACCTGAGCGCTTACACGAAAGCCGTCCAGAACATCCACCCGGCCGAGGTTTTCCCCGCGACTTTTGGTCTGGCCTATTTCATGGTCGAAGGAATTCAACTGACCGGCAATCGGAGCCTTCACCACCAGATTTTCAAGGTTTTTGCGAATGGCCTGCAGGTTGCGCTCCATCATGTCAATGCTGGAGTCGATGCGACTCATCTGGCTTTTCCGGTAGGCTTCATCCGTTTTGAAACGATCCTCCAACAGGGCGAGCTTTTCTTCGAGGTAGACCACATTGGCTTTGGAAGCAAGGAATTCCGCTTCCGAGATGGCCTGGGTGCTGTGAAGCTGTGAATCAATGCCCCACTGGCGTTTCTGTTCTGAGAGTTGGTAGCGGATGTCAACCAATTGCTCTTGCACCTGCCTTCGGGTCAAATCGAGTGAGATGCGCGTGCTGCGAAGGTTGTTGATCTGCTCCACGATTTGCGTTTCCCGATTCATGAAATCCAGCGTGAGTGATGTATTGCTCAAGCGCAGCAATGGCGTTCCGGCTTCCACCTGCATGCCGTCTTCTGCAAACAGCTCTTCCACCACACCGCCTTCCGAGGCGTCAATTTGAATGGTGCTCAACGGCTCAACAGTTCCCTGTATGGCAATGATATCCTGGAAATCGTCAAAGATCACCTCACCAACGGTCACTCGGTTTTCGTTGACCCGGAAGGTAGATTCACTGCCCGAAAAGGCCATGATCACCAACACAATGACGAGCAAAGGAAGTGCGGTCCAAAGCAATATTCGCCTTGGGGTCCATTTCTTTTTTGTGAGTTGACGATCCAATGGTTTAATAGATCAATGACCAGATGCTAGGGAAGATGAAGCTTTTAGCCTCGGCTTGTTTTGGTTTTGATTTGGATGGTTTGTTCAGGTATACCTCGCTGGTAGCAAGTTCATTGTTTCCATCATTCTCGATTTGAAATGCGGAGATTGACCAGAGGGCAATCATGCAAATCCCTAAGATCAACAAGGTGTAGGTGTGTCTTCGTTTCATGGTTTCTGTTTTGAGTCTAAGGCTTTTCGATGATGTGAATAAGGATCATCATGCCATAAAATGTAAGTCTCTTTAAATCAGCTCCTTGGTGTTTTTGGAGCCTATCTATATGCTCTGAAAGTGTACGGTTTTGGTACACCAAACTGTTCGATTTCGAACACTGTTTCGTTCTACTTTTGGCTCATGAGTAAGATGGAGGGCAGCATATTGATTGTGGATGACGATGAAGACGTCCTGCTCTCGGCACGCCTCTACCTCGAGCAATACTTCCAGAAGGTCGTAGCGCTGAACAAACCCACAGATCTTCTCCCTACGTTGCTCGAACATCCCGTAGACGTGGCGCTGCTTGATATGAATTATCGCAGAGGCAGAAACGATGGCGGTGAAGGGTTGCATTGGCTCAAACGTGTGAAGGAACAGGCACCTCAAACAGAGGTAGTGGTGATGACGGCATATGCCGAGGTAGGGCTTGCGGTGGAAGCCATCAAAGCGGGAGCGCTGGACTTTGTGGTGAAGCCGTGGAGCAACGAGAAATTGCTCGCTACCATAATGACCGCGCTGGAGTTGAGCAAGAGCAGGAGGGAAGTAGAGGAGCTCAAGCGACAGCAGGAAGCCTGGAATCGCCATCGGGAGGAAATGCCGGAGATGATCGGGGAGAGTGAGGCCATCCAATCGGTGAAACACATCATTGAGCAAGTAGCTCCTACAGATGCCAATGTCCTCATCCTTGGAGAAAACGGGACCGGGAAGGAAATTGTAGCCCAGCACATTCATCGCCAGTCGCTGCGTAGCGATCAACCGTTTGTGAAGGTGGACTTGGGAGCGCTCCACCAAAACCTTTTTGAAAGCGAACTCTTTGGGGCGAAGAAAGGTGCCTACACGGATCTGAAGGAAGACAAGGTTGGTAGGTTTGAATTGGCCCACAAAGGCACCCTGTTTCTGGATGAAATCGCCAATCTAGATTTGACACTTCAGTCCAAACTGCTCAGCGTATTGCAGAATCGAGAGATCTATCGCGTGGGTTCCAATGCTGCCCAAAAAGTGAATGTTCGCGTGGTGTGTGCGACCAATGCCACACTGGATACAATGGTGGCTGAAAGAGCCTTTCGTCAGGATTTGCTGTATCGCATCAACACCATCGAGGTAACCGTTCCTCCACTCCGGGAACGTTTGGAGGATTTGCCTTTGCTTGGACGTCACTTCATGGAACGGTTTGGCCAGAAGTACAAGAAGTCTGTTCAGATGGACAGCAGCGAATGGCGCTCATTGCAGAAATATGACTGGCCCGGAAATGTGCGCGAGTTTCAGCATGCCATCGAACGGGCTGTCATCATGAGCAAGACCGGCAAGCTGCGCGCTGCTGATGTGATGGCGAAATCTCGTTCCACAGGTGCTGGAAATCAAGTTCCGAGGAAGTTGGAAGAGCTGGAGCGGTGGCACATTTCGCGCGTATTGGATCAACAGAAAGGAAACATTTCTCACGCGGCTCAGGAACTGGGAATCACCCGCGCGGCCCTCTATCGTAGAATGGAAAAATACGGCCTATGATCTTCCAAAAATTCACCGTTGGCGTACTTGTGCGGCTTGCCATGGTCTTTGGATTGCTGGTGGCGCTGTCCATTATCATCGGTGATTCCCGTTACCTGTTTACGCAGTTGGTATTGGGGGTACTTCTCGTAGGGCTATTGGTCGAGTTTTTTCGCTACGTCACCAAAACGAACCGTGACCTGAGCAAATTCATTTCGGCCATCGAGCACCAAGATTTCTCGGTAGGTTTTCGAAGCCATGGTTTGGGCAGCGCGTTTGATGAGCTTCATGAGAGCTTTCGAAGCATGCTCAAGCTCTATCACCAAAATCACATTGATAAAGAGGAGCAGTTTCGATTCCTTCAGCTGATCATGGATCGATTGCCCATTGGATTAATGGTGATCACCGCAAAAGGTGAAATCGAGTGGATGAACCCATCCGCACAGGAACTTACGCAGCTGCCATCCATCGCCAGTCTTGATCGTTTGCAAAAGCTGTCACCAGATCTGGCTCAGCAACTGTTGGAAATGCCTCAGGAGCGATTCGTAACACTGGAATGGAGTCAAAGAGGTACTAGCATTTCTGCCAGTGTGCTTAAGCTCGAAGTGAAGGGCACGGATCAGCGAACCGTTTTGCTGTTCCAGGACCTGAAGGACGCCATAGAAGAGGCAGAGGAACAAGCCTGGCTAAAGCTCATCCGAATCCTGACGCATGAGATCATGAATAGTGTCACCTCCATTTCCTCGCTTTCTTCCACCGCACTTGAAATGACCCACAAAGGCGAATCACAGGATCGGATAGAGCCTGCCCTACAATCCATCAAGAAGCGCAGCGAGGGCATGCTTGGATTTGTGGCCGACTATCGAAGGCTTACCCACGTGCCTAAGCCGAGTAAGAAATGGGTATCTGCACTCGATTTTGCCCGACAGCAAGTGCAAACACTTCAAGCCCAATTAGAGGAGAAAGGGATCCAGGTCAACTATGAAGGCAGCGAGCAATTGCAGGTATTGGCCGACCCGGATCAGCTGGGACAGGTCATGTTGAACCTGCTGCTAAATGCCGTGCATGCTTTGAGCGAAACCGAAGAGCCCGAACTCCGCCTCTCAGTCCACAAGGAAGGAACACACACTCGTCTCAGTGTGACGGACAATGGTTCAGGCATATCGCCCGAGCATCAGAAAGACATTTTCATTCCCTTCTTCAGCACGCGGGAAGACGGCAGCGGAATCGGGTTGAGTCTTTGCCGGCAGATCATGCGCAATCACGGAGGGAGCATATCCATGAGGTCTCAACCAGGAACCACCACTTTTACGCTCGAATTCCGGGACGAGGCTTCTGCCTAGCTTTCTTCTTCCTCCATTTTGGGTGACTCCTCAAAGTATTCAGGGTGAGCTTCGCGCAAGTAGTTCATGGCTCGCTGGTCCGCCCAGTTCCATTCCTTCCAGTTGTCTTTCTGCTCGCTATGCGCAAAAGCCTTCATGCGCTCATTGATGCGATAGTGGTAGGACTCCGCATTCATGTATTCCGGCTCTTCTGGAAAGGTTGCGAGTTGGTAGGCCTCTATTTCCTGCAATTCTTCCAGGCTCTTATCAAGAATGGGAAAGGCCGCTGGAGAAAGCCTGGCCACAAAGTCAAAGTGGAGGTATGACTCATGGGCATGGCTGAAATTATAGCGTGCGATGATCATGTCCCAGTTTATGGCCGTGGATGTTACCAAAACAATAAACACAGCCATGGCATTGACCCGAAAGAGGTAGAAGGCTGTTTTTCGCTGCTTAACCTTCAAAAACACGGTGATGATACCGACAATCACGAGTGCGAGGAAAAACATGACAGCAATGCGTTTGTACGCAAGGGCGAAGTACTCGATGTAGTGAAGGTTTCTGATCCCTACGGAGATGGTAAGGATTACGTTTTGGGCGAGCCAGGCGTAGCATAGAATCCGAAGAAGCCCGCTCTTGGCATAGAAGTTTTGATTCCTTCGGAAAAAGTAGAGCACGATGGCTACCGAAATGAGAATACTCAGGATGAGCAGGTATGTGCCTTCATGCACAAACTGCTTGAGGTAATTTCCATCCCACTCAAAGTTGAACCAGACCCAATAGACATCAATCGTGTTGACGAAGAACAGCAGCAGGTTCAGCGCAATGAGCAGAAAAACACCCGCGCGCCATTCATTTTTGAGCCCCAGCATGTTTCTGATCAATCTGTCATTGGAGCGATGGCGTACCAGTTGATCTTGCGATTCCCGGTCTGCCTTGATGACTTGAGGACTCTTAAATTGAACAAATAGAAAGGAACTGATGATCGCCCCAAGGATGAGCAGGGAAATCAGGATGCCATCGATGTGGCGGAATAACCCTCGGAATGCATCTCCAATAAAACCGAAGGCATTGGCCATGTATCCGTCAAAAATGGGATTGGAGTTCCGATAAAGAAACATGAATACACCGATGATGAAGACGGGAAGAATCAGATAGTAATAGCGAACGATCAGGCCAAAAACCGGGCGTTTCCCAAGTTTCACGCCACCGAGCTTACGAAAGAACTCGATGGGCCCAAAGAAGATGTTCTCCAGTCCAAGCCTCACATTCGTTAGCAGCGACTTTGCGTCTGGATCAATGGAAACGCCTACCATCAAAAGGATAGCGATCATGTTGACCATAAAAGCCCAGCTTGAGTTGTACAATACAAAGGCTGAAGTCGTGACAACGGTTCCCGCCAGAGCGATCAAGGAGTTCTGGTTGAGTTTGAAGTGTCCGGTCAGGACCAAGGTGATGATGGTGGCCAGTTCAAAAATCAACAGGTTCAGTCCGGGCAGGCTTCGGTAAAAGAGGAGGGTAAACAACAGGGCGCTGAGTAGCACCTGAGTGAGAGGTTTGGGAAAGGTCATAGCAGAGATTTCCCCGAAAAACGCTTGATGACGACTCTTCGTATTTGCAGCATGCCATTGTTTCACAAAAGGCATGGAAGAAATGTTAAAAACGGCACTCGACCGCGTGAGGGCAAAACATAGAAAGCCCCGTAGTGGAGCGACTACGGGGCTTCGTTCATAGTGGTGGGTGGTGTATGCTTTCTACTCCAGCACAATGGAGCGGTTCCATACGGTTTCCTTGCCGACAGCGGTCAGGAAGTACGTTCCACGATCCATGCTTCCTACTTCAATGAAAATTCGATTGGAGGTAGCAGCAGTTTGGTGATAAACTACCTGTCCAACAGCATTGGTCAATGTGATGTCCAGTGCCGTTTCTGCGGACGCTGTCGCATCAATCGTCAGACGATCGATGGCAGGGTTTGGATAGATGTTGATTCCAGAAGCATCCAGGGATGAAATACCCGCAGCCCAAATGGAAACCACGATCTCATCAGAACCTTCACAGCCGTTCTCATCCGTGACAACCACACTGTAGGTGCCTGATAGACCTACTGAAATGGTCGGGTCAAACGACCCCGTACTCCACAGGTAGCTTTCATAGCTTCCAGGGTCCAGGACCACCGGTGTGATGGGCGTGGAAATATTCGGCCCAAGATTGGGTGTT
This sequence comes from Flavobacteriales bacterium UBA6057, assembly GCA_002428995.1. Lineage (GTDB taxonomy): Bacteria > Bacteroidota > Bacteroidia > Flavobacteriales_G > Salibacteraceae > UBA6057. The sequence goes on from DIYJ01000011.1 coordinate 538,929, forward strand.
GGCAAAGGATATTCCTGATTTACTTCTACCGCATCTGAGTTCATGCAGCCTTCAAAATCGGTGACCGTGACCTCATAAACTCCGAAGGCATCTACTTCAATGAACTGTCCTGTAGATCCATCACTCCAGGCATAGGATAGGAAGCCACCACCTGTATTGAGGATGACACTTCCTCCGGTACATATGCCGGTGTCTGGTCCCAGATCAATTAGAGGCAATGGAATTTCGAAGCCTACATCTACGGATGTCACAGCGGTGCATCCATTTCCATCGGTCACAGTTACGTTGTAGGTCCCAACAGCAAGACCGGTTGCCGAGGCCGTAGTGGTGCTGTTTGGATCATCCCATTGGTAGGTGAAGTTGCCCACTCCACCGCTTGGCATGGCACTTACACCACCGTTGGATTCATTCTCGCAGAAAGCGTTGCTATCCAATTGAGCAGTAGTGGTAACGAGCGGTGGTGAGGTGAGGGTCACAGAGTCTTCAACCACGCAACCGAATACAGTCTCGGTTACAGTATAATAATAAGTTCCTGGCGCCAGTGCGCTCAAGCTGGCGTTGGAAGAGGTAAAGCCTCCGGGGCCCGTCCAACTGTAAGAGTATGGCCCGGTGCCTGCCACTGAGGCGCTAATGGTACCATCGGCATTACCGGCACAAGCGAGGTTGTAGCTGCCAAACTGTGAAAGCGTGGTGTTAACGGTGAGGTCTGGCTCAGAGATTACGATGGTCATGGTGTCAGGGCAGGTGAGACCGTCATCAAAAACCTGAAGGAAATAGGTTCCTGCGTGCAGGTTCGTTGGATTATTCACGGTGTCATTATAACCTGGACCACTCCAAATAAAGAAGTAGGTGCCGCTTCCTCCGGAGGCCGAAGTAGAGACGGAAGCATTGGAGTCACCAGGGCATCCGAGGTTCAGTCCATTGGATAACATGACCGGATTTGCTGTTGCGTTCACTTGGCCTGAGCAGGTGACGTATTCCACTTCGAGCACGTTCAGGTTGGAAGTGAACCGCTTGTACGGAGGATTACTGAGATTGCCGTTGTAGAAGCCTACCTGGAATTCTCCAAGGTTCAGGTTCGACTGAACGTCTGCATCCGCAGTGGGGCCAAGGTCGTAGTAACCGTAGGTTCCAACATCAAGCGCTGAGAAGCTCGTGTAAGTTCCGTTTGAGATGTCTGTATAGGCACTTGCGTTGTAGGTGGTGTAGGGGCCCATAGTTCCTGTGACACTGTTCAGTTCAATCGTTTCTGAAGCACTACCGTTCAACGTAGCGTTCATGTACGCCTGAAGTTTGGTATCGATCACCAAACCGGAATTGGGAACAGAGGAAATGTCAAACTTGGTCCAGGCGCTGTAGGGATCCCCACTGAATCCGCAGTACACAAAAATGCTTGGATTACTTTCTACAATTGAGGTGGGGCGAAGCCAGCCTCCCCAATTGCCGTTTAAGGTCACGGTCGGGTCGATGACTACCGGATACTGACGACTCGGGTCGGTCATCCAGTCCATGGGAACCAAAGTGGTCAATCGGTATGTGTTGTTGCTTTCAGGCTCGATTTTGTAGGTGAAATCCCAATCTCCATCCGGGTGAATGTTCGCGGAGGGATTGTTTTGCTCGTAAACGTCTGGCACCGGGATGACGAACTCCATAGCATTCTGCTCATTTACAATGATCAATCCACCGTTGGCTACCATTGTTTCCTCCACGATGCCATTGTTGGCCATCAACTTCCAACCGGCCGGGAGTTCGAGTGTCTCGCTGTAACCAATGAATTCAGAGCCCGCCACGTTTCCGGGAAGCGCTTCTACGATGACGTTGTTTTTAATCAGGTCATGCTGAACCTCAAACATGTTGTGGATACCGGAAACCAGATCCTCGTAAACAATCTCATTCGCAGTTACACTGATCGGAGTAGGGGAAGTGTCATAGAGTGCAGAATTCTCCTCAAAGTTTGCATCGAGTCCGTTGATCGAAGGTTGAATGGCGATGCGAATGGATCCTGACTGGTTTCTTAATGTGATGCCTTCGTTTCGAGCGTTGTTCGCATCCGGGAAGTAACTCTTCAGGCCATTTGCTGTGTTTTCGTAAGTGTAATTCGAGGAAGAAGAAGGAGTGATCTCGGTAGAGATATCCTGCCATTTTCCTTGCTCGTCCATGTAGTGAAGCGAACCTGACAGGATGAATGCTTGAATGTTTCCATTTGGCATCAAAAAATGCTTTGAATGCTGATCACGCAGCTCGGGAAGCTCGGTGCCTTCTTCAGGAAATTCGAATTGACTCGTGATATTGCTCCAGTCTTGTGCACTTACGGAAGTTGTGGTAAGCACAGCGATGAGCAGAGCAAAGCTGGCTTTGCACAGATTGGTAAAAGGTCTATTCATGAGGGGTATGGTTTAGTGATTAGAATAAGACTTGGGTTTGTATCAAATCTAGTGGATAGAACCCGGAAGCGCAACAACCTCTTAAAAATGAATCGATTACGTATTTATCCAGAGGTTGTGTTTCACGTGGCGTGAGCTCACGTTCATCCATTGCAGATCGCTTAACAGCTAATAACACTATCCATGGCCTTGAACCGTTGACGCTGTGTATGCTTTGCTATTTTTACCGCCATTGATTTGAACCTATGAAGCAGTACAAGGATGAAGTAGAGGCCGCAGATGATTTCGGTCAGCGCGTGAAGCAATTGAAGTCTGAGGTGGGTAAGGTCATTGTCGGACAGGACGAGGTGATTGATGCTGTGCTCACTGCCATTTTTAGCAATGGTCACTGTCTACTGGTAGGTGTCCCGGGTCTTGCGAAGACACTTTTGGTGAATACCATGGCCGATGCGCTTGGACTTTCCTTTAGCCGCGTTCAGTTTACGCCTGACTTGATGCCTTCAGACATTGTTGGTTCAGAGATATTGGATGAGCAGCGCAATTTCAAGTTTGTAAAGGGGCCGATTTTCGCGAACATCGTCCTGGCAGATGAGATCAACAGAACGCCTCCTAAAACGCAGAGTGCTTTGCTCGAAGCCATGCAGGAGCGTGCGGTGACCGCTGCCGGCAAGACGTATCAGTTGCAAGCTCCATTTTTTGTGCTGGCCACTCAAAACCCCATTGAACAGGAAGGTACTTATCCCTTGCCGGAAGCACAGCTCGACCGATTCATGTTCAACGTATGGGTGGACTATCCGAGCTTCCAGGAAGAAGTAGACATTGTAAAGGCGACCACCTCTAACCAGAAGGTGACCCTACAGGAAGTGATGTCTGCAGAAGAGATTGTTTTCTTCCAGCAATTGGTCCGCAAAGTTCCGGTGCCTGATGGTGTTGTGGATTTTGCCGTGAAGCTTTCGAATGCGACCCGTCCAAACGCAAATAGTCCTAAAGTGACCGCTGAGTTCATCAACTGGGGAGCCGGACCTCGTGCCAGTCAATACCTGGTGTTAGGTGCCAAGTGCCACGCCCTGATGCGCGGAAAATATACGCCCGACAATGAGGACGTAAGAGCAGTGGCTACCAACGTGTTGCGTCACCGCATCGTTCGTAACTACAAGGCAGAGGCGGAAGGCATCAGCACCGAGAAGATCATTGAAGAGTTAATGGCAGTTTCCGCTTAATCCACGGAGCCCAAAGAATAGTCGCGGCTACCACTCCGTATTCCAGGACAAGCAGGAATACGTTCTCCTCGAATCCTGGATTTCCGTACGTAGCATAGCTGAGAAAGGCCAGCGTGGGCCAAACAACCATGTAAGGCTTTCTGAAAAAAACGCTGAGCAAGAGCAGCATGCTCAAATACCAAGGATGCACCGTTGTGGAAAGCAGGTAATACACCGTTAATCCAATTCCTGCTTGCAGGATCGCATGACGCAGACTTCCCTTTTGACGTAACCACAAGTAGAGCAGAACTACACAAGTCGCCATCAAGAGTGCCGGCCCAATGCCTGCAATGGCATTGTATCCCACCATCAGATAACCGATGTACCGCAAGATGTAATACACACTCGCGTTGAACTCAAAGCTTCTGAAGTAAAGGTCAATGCTGTCCAGGAAATGCGCGACAAACGTTGGCTGCAGCACAGGAATAAACAGGATGAGTGAACTGAGTCCGAACGTGAGTACAAACCACCACCGTTCTCTACCTCTCACTGCCTTTGCCAGAAACGGGAAGAAGAGCAGCGGTATGAGCTTCGTGGCAACGGCCAGTGCCAGCGCAATCCCTGCCAGCTCAGCTTGATCTGACAAAAGCCAGCGGATCGAAAGCACGAAAAAGAAGATCATCACTCCCTCGAAGTGAGCGTTGCCGCATAACTCAATAATTACCAGCGGGTGGAGTGCATAAAGCTTGTAGAGCCTCGGATCCAAGCGGAAGCGCGTCAAGATCTGAGGCAACATCCATAGGGTGCCAATTTCGGCTACCAGAATCGGAAGCTTGATCAACAGACTGGACAGATAGGGATCATTTGCTGCGAGTGCTCCAAAGGCTGAAAAGAACTGAATGACAGCTGGGTAAACCGAATAATAACCGCTGGAGTTGAGTTGGGGAAACAGCGCTTCATACGGTGGTTGAATGTGGGTGGCGATGAATTCCGTTGGTGTGAAGAGGTATGGATTCACTCCGTCCAGAATGAGTGATCCATCCCACATGAATCGATAGATGTCGTCACTGAAGGAAGGAAAGGCGAACCAAGCCAGGCACCTCAGTGTGATGGCAATGTTGGCCACGTTGCGAATGCTGATGTTTGAGAAGATCAGCTGTACGTAAACCAGGGTGAGTAGCCCGAACATGCCGAGCACGATCGGTGTATCAGAACGATCAACTCCAAACAACATGTAGGCAAGGCCAATGAAATAAATCACAAAGGCCGACCAAAGCTGTCTCGATGGAGTAAAATTCATTCTTGCGCTTCCGTACGTTCAATGCGCAAGATCTCAATTCTTCGTTCACGTGCCGCAGTCAGGCTGTAGATTGCGTTGTAGCGATCTGTTCCTAAACTGGTAGCTTCACCCGAAGCCTGACTCTCTCCGTACGGTATCTTCTGTATCGCCAGACTTCCTCCATTCTCTGCTGTTCCGTTCAAGTAGGACAGAAGTACTCCGTCTTCATATTTCTTGAAGAAATTGATCATGCTCTCAATTCTTCGAAGCGTGAGGTTGAGGTTGTAATCGCTCTGTGCCAAAGGACTTGCATACCCTTTCACTGCCAGTTCAATCTGAGCTCCCTTCTGTAATTCCTTCCACAACACGTCTGTGGCTCTCGCCAGATTTTCCTCGCTCTGCCCAATCGTATTGGCGAAGAAGTCCTCCGTTTTCTGTTTGTTCAGCTGCTTGTCATAATCGCTCAAGCCACTTTTGTCGATTTCTTCCAGGTATTCCCCGAGCCGGGCTGAATAGTCGATGAGGGTTGTTGAATAACTTCGATTGGTGGTGGTGTCCAACGATCTTGGATTTGGACGGTCGTTGTGAAAATAAAGGGTGATCGGCAGATACTCCTGCAACTCTTCGATGGTCTGCGGAATGGGCTCAGGAATGATGGTGTCTACCTCTACGATCTCCACACTGTCTTCTACCACTGTATCGATGACTACGGGCTCTGGCTTGAGGCGCAATTTGTAGAAGTCGTTGCAGCAGGTTTCGTTGCCCTCCTTTTTCAAACCTGAGCTCCTGTTCGATGCAAAGTAGCCGATGCTGTCCTGGCTTCGGACGCTTGGATAGTAGTCATCAGCCGGGCTGTTCACTTCCGTTCCCGCGTTTTCGACCAATGAAAAGCTGCCGGGAGCTCCCTGGCTGGTAAAGATGTCGAAGCCTCCAAAACCAGCTTTTCGATTCGAAGCGAAGTAGAAAGTGGAGTCGTTAGCGTCAAACCATGGAGTGATCTCATCTCCCTTGGAGTTTACTCGGCTGCCCAGGTTGCGCACCCTTCTTACCGGTTCGCCCTTTTTGATTTGCACAAACCAAATGTCCATGCCACCCTTTCCCCGCTCACGATCGGAGGCAAAAAAGAGGTACTCATCATCCTCCAGCGACACCACCATGGGCTGGGTGGAAGAACTGCCAGAAGTATTGACCGGCTCAGGCGCCTCTTCTGCCGCAGCCCAGTCTTCGCCAATCCTCCTCGAGCGATAGATTTTACAATCTCCCAGAGTCGCACATCGGCTGAAGTAAATCGTAGAGCTGTCAGCACTCAGCGTAGGATTGGCAATGTGAAACCCAGGCTCGGAGGCAGGAATGTCAACATCCACCAGCTTCCAGATGGACGAATCCTTCACTGCTTTTTTCACTTCAATAAACACCGGGTTTGATTTCCTGACGCGATCACTTTCGTAGCGCATGGTGGAGAAATAAACCGTGTTTGAATCGACCAGCATCGGACTCAATTCCGCATGGAAGGTGTTGAGGCCTGAATCTGGTTTTGAAACTTCATATTTTGGTTCATCGTCCACATGTTCAGCCGCCCATTCACAGCTTTCAACCTCATCGCGTGCCCAGCGATAGAGATCATCGCGCAAGCGATAAATGTCCAGGAAGTAGTCGAAGCGCTTACCTGCATCCCTGTACTTTCCTTGTTGCTTGAGCATCATAGCCAGCCAGAAATGCGCCTCTGGAAAATCATCCTTTGCGTCAAAATCGGTAGCCGCCAGGTAATAGGCAGAGGCTCGTTTGTAGTTTCTCAGGTAGCGATAGCTTTCACCAATCTTGAAGTGACCTTCGGCTATGGTAGTATCGAGCGCTAAGGCCTTCTCGTAAAAGAAAATGGCTGATTGTGGATACCCTTCATTCAGTTCTTTGTCACCAGAGGTGATGTACTGTTTAGGAGTTTGGGCCCACAGCGGAGTGCTGAGGAGCAGCAGCCATGTTAGGAATAGAATTCTCATTCAGACCGTCAAATGTAGTCAGGGCATTGACGGACGCGTTTCACTTTTTCCCGCACCGTTGAAAGAATGTAGATTACGGTGACTTCCCATCCACCGCGGTAGCGTGAAGCCGGTTGCAGCGAAGAGAAATTGACATCGTAGCTGCCGCCTACAAAAAGGCTGTTCATTTCTACTCCCAGGGAAACGTTGCCCGCATCTCCGGGACGACCCCAAACACCGAGCAGTATCGCTTGCTTGTTCAGCGGAGTTTCGGACAAATGATAGCGCACCGAGCTACCCACCAAAAGTTCTGAATGCGGCCCTTGTCGCATCAACTGAAATGCAGGCATCACATCCCATCGCGTGGCAAACGGCAGAGACGACATTCCATGCACATTCAGCCTGCGAGGGAGGTTTGCGTCAGCTGATTCAAAAGCAGAGATGTTGGGCTCGTTCAGATTGAATAATGATACTCCAACTCCAAAGTGCTTTCTCTTCGAATATTTCTTCTGGAGGTAAGCTCCACCGGCTGGGCTCAACCATTGAATGGGATCATCATTCAGTTGCTCGCCTGAAGGCAGGTTTGGGTCGTAAGCCGATCCGTTGTATTGACGATCAAACCTGACCCCAGTGTTGTTGATCATCTGCCGCGAAAATCCCAGCTGCGCACCCAATGATAAAATGATGTCTTTGGAAGCTCCGAACGGAATATGACCAGCGAGAAAGAGATGTGCTTGCTGGCGGGTGAGAATAGAAACCCCTGCCTGATCCTGAGCCAAATGCAGTCCAACGCCCAGCGGTTTCAGGTTGAACGGAGCATTCATGTCAACACCGCCTCCAAAAGTGCGGAAGGGCTGTGATGAAATACTCGACCATTGACTTCGACCCACTCCAGAAAATCGATAAGTGCCCTTGAAATCACCCGTGAATGCGGGATTGGTGAACATGGGAGTCGCGAAGAATTGCGTGAAATGCATGTCTTGCGCATGACCTGCCAACGCAGCTAACATTGCTATGATCGTCCAGATCTTCCTCATCTGATCACGGTTACATTACCCTTTGTGTAGTAGCGGGCACCATCCAGGCAAAAGGCCGTTAATTGATAGACGTAAACTGCGGGTTCTACATTGCTTCCGTTGAAAGTTCCATCCCATCCTTCGTTCAGCGTTTGAGTGGCAAACACCTGTTCGCCCCAGCGATTGTACACGGAGAAGTCGATCGACTCCAGGTATTGACCGCGGACGAATAATTCATCATTGCTGCCATCTCCATTGGGGGTAAACGCATCCGGAATGAAAATATTCGGCTCTTCGCATACGATCTCAAACACCTCAACGATGGTCGTGTCACCGTATTTGCAAGTAGGGTAGGCCTCGTCTGTCACAGTCCAATTGAAGGTGGTAGTGAGTGCCATGGTCGCCACAGGATCATTGATCAATGAATCGTTGAGCAAACGTGCCGGTGTCCAGAATCCAGTGAAGGTCCCTTCCAGTTCAGGAGTGCCCGTCAGCTGCACACGCTCAAAGAAGTAGGCAGAGTGCTTTTCGGCATCAGCCGTAACCGTTTCGGGGTCCAGTTGCGAAACATTTACCCGTGTAGAATCCTGCACGAGGCAATTGTCCACCGCCTTGCTCAGGGCAAGCAAATGATAGGTGTTGTCCTGTTCCGGAGATACATCCAGAAAGTTCAGGTTGGTGTCTCCGATTAAGTTCTGGTTAAAGGTGTCTGAAACAATCGCATTATCCGTCCAGAGGTAGGTGAACGTGTTTTGAGGATTGCGCGACAGCGCTTGAATGCGGAGTGTGTCCCGGAAGCAGATGAAAGAGTCCGGTGAAAGTTCCAGGTCGTAATCGCTCACCGTGATCAGCGCTGTGTCCAGGTTCTGACATCCGTTCGGCTTTGTGGCCCGGAAATAATAGAAGTTCAATCCATCGGGCCAATTACCGATGAGGAAGGCAGAATCTGTTGAGAGAATGTCTTCAAACAGCGAATCGCTGCTCCATTCATAACCGATAGCTTCCCCGAAGCTGGTGCCAACGAGTTGCAGCGCCTCGCTGGTGCTACACACGATGGTATCTTCCGTCACATCAACCGGGAAATTATCGACTTGTACTTCCTGGGTTACGGTTTCCTGGCAACCTCCGTAATCGATGATCATGGTGAAGGTAGCAGAGTTGCGCAATGCAACACGGGGATTCAGAATGTCAGAGGCATTCAACGGCCCAGAAGGTGACCAGCGAATGTCCAGATCATCATCATAATCATCGGGATCTGGTCCCAGGGTCACCACCTGATCAATGCATGCCGGAACAGGCGGAAGTGTGTAGCTCGTGTCTTTCTGAATCTCGATCTGACGCGTGATCGTATCGGTGAAATTGCAACTCAACGGGTCGTTCAAAACGAGGGTCACCTCAAACGTTCCAGAGTTTTGGAAGGTGAAGCTTGGGTTTTGCGCTGCGCTCACAAACGCCCCTTCCACAAACCATGAATAGCTCGTGTTGTCTTGACTTATACTCTGGTTATTTGGGTTTATTGTCAATGGAGCACATCCAAAGCCCGGCATGTTGAAGTCAGCGATGATCAGCGGAAGCTCAAAGTCCATTTTGAAAACACCCAGGTTGCAATTCGGGCTGGGGTTATTCACAGCATGTGCTCCCGGATCAGGCTTGATTGGAAAATCACTTGCGCCTCCACAGCCAGCACACACCGCCTGATAAATTTTTCCAGAACGATCGAAACGGCTGGTCCCGCCATCTACGTGTTCGCTGCTGAAGCTTCCTCCGTAGAATGATCCATACAGCAACGAGTTGCCATCAGAGCTGAGCACCATCAGGTAGAAGTCAGAACCATTAAAATCAGTGGTGGATTGAAACGCGTCAAATGTGACGTCTAAGCCAGAGACATTGGAAGCATTGTTCGTGGTGCCAACAGAGTTGACAAAACCGCCCCAGCCGCTCAGGTAAACCGAGTTGCAGACATCCACGAGGAAAGCCGTAGGTGAAATATTCGGTTGGCCCGGAGTAGAGCCAAACTGCGTGCTCCAATCAAGCGATGACAGGTCCTCATCGAACCGCGCGATGAACTGTCCACCACCATTGTCGAAGTAGGAAACATTGAAAATGAGTTGCGCACCCGCGTGTTCGGTTTGCCCAAAGATGCTCGGTCTGCCTTCCCGGTCAATTCTTACAAAGTATGCCTGATCATAGGCGGAGGTTCCATAATAGGTAGAGGAAATAACTGCAGTTCCATTCTCGTTGAGGTGAGACAAAAAGGCGTCTGATCGTCCTGAATTAAAGCCTTCATCAAAGGCTCCGGTGGTGGTGGGGAAGTTGTTGGAAACGGTGCCGCCTGCCACATAAAGTGTGGAGTCTTCTGCAAAGTCGATGCTGAAGATGGCATCCGCACTCTCACCGCCCCAGCGTGCCGACCAAATCAAGTTGGTCAACGATGGATTCATCCGCGAAATAATGCCGTTTTGAGTGCCGTTGGAACCTGTTGATACAGGCGCGTTGACCACCGGAAAGTCGTTACTACGTGAGCAAGATGCGATATAGATGTCACCTTCCTTCCCGATGTTTATTTCGCCTCGTGCTTCGTCTGCGTAGTTGTAGCGGAGCGGTTCGGCTGTATTCAGGCCATCGGTGTTGGAGCCTCCCAAAAAGGTGCTGGCTGCCAGCGCGTTTCCGTTGGGGGTGAGGGCTGTCACAAACATGTCCGCACCGTCCTCATAGCTCAGCCCAAGGCTGGTGAGCGTTATGGATGGACCACCGTTAAATGAATTGTCTACCACTCCACTTGTTACAGGGAAGTTGTCGGAACCAGTTGTTCCCAAAATGTAGAGTCGACCGTCATCATCGGTGATCATGCTGTGCGGCATTTCAGCGGCTGCGCCTCCGATGTAGGTAGAGTAGATGACTCCAGTACCGTTCAGGTTGAATTTTGTGATCGCCAGGTCCGTTTGTCCGTTGTTAAAGGTTTCGTCCCATGCTCCGGTGGTAGTAGGGTATTGATCACCAAAAGCCGTACTTCCTCCGTAGAGATGGCCATCATCATCAAAGGTGGCGGTATAGCCAAAGTTGTCAGAAGCCGAACCTGAAAAGGTGGAGAAAATGAGCTCCGGATCAATCAGCAAGGGGATTGATCGATCATAACCTTCAGGAAAAGCATAGCGAATTGTGTTCCCTTCCAATTGAAACTCACAGGCTATGTCATAGTCTTTTTTTCCTCGTTTTTGCGAAGCGACCGGTTTGCTTTCCTTCACATCCTCAAGCTGAGTGAAGATGAGCAGGTTCCCATCCTTGTCCATCCGCTGGCCGTCACTGCCTTCCAGTTCCAATCGAATGATGCTGGGGTCGACTTCAGCCTCCAACTCGAACTCGTATTTCACCCCTGTGCCATTAACATAAACATGCATGTCAACGCCCTTATAGATGTCATGATAGGTGATTTGCCGGTAGCCTTTCAGGTCGCTTTTCCATCGCTTAGGATCTGAACCGAGGAAGTAATTGATGGAAGGGTCAAATGGAAAATGCTCGGTGATTTCCGCATCCTGATTTGCTCCTATGACTTTGAGACGGAAGGCATGGTGCCGGATTGTGGGAATATGTAAATGACCTCCCTTACCGATGTGGTGGTAATGAATCTCCGAAACGTCCATCAGGTGGAAGAGGATAGAACCTCGCTCGAGGTAGATCTTGCCTGCGCTGATCTCTGCCTTGTAGCGAAAGTCACCATCCCACTGTCCTCGGTTTTCTACAAAACCATCAACACACCAAGCCGGGCCAAACCAGCAGAGGAGAATAATTACAATAGGAAGTACGCGCATATTCAGTGGCTAAGATAAAAGACTAAAAGCGCGGAGAAAGGTTGGCCTGACAAAGATGATGCATCGAAATGTCCGTACTTTGTAATTCAAAGTAGAATTCATGGAAGCTGAAAAGGAACAACTGGAAGCACTGAAAGACATCCGGCAGATGATGGCGAAAAGCTCGCGCTTCATCTCGTTGAGTGGCCTCGCTGGTGTCTTTAGTGGAATCTATGCATTGATCGGTGCCGGTGCTGCCTATTGGCGGGTCAACCTTGGATCGTGGACCACTCGGGAAGAGTTGGGAGCCTTCGGACTCGGTAGTGTCATCAGCGTTGATGCCGAGGTAGTGAGCTTCCTGGTTATTGATGGTTTGCTGGTATTGCTTGCGGCTGTTGGAACCTCTCTCTACTTCACACAGCGAAAAGCCAGGAAAACCGGCCAACCGATGTGGGGAGCGTATAGCAAGCAGTTGTTGCTCAATGTGAGCATTCCCTTGTTCTCTGGAGCTGTATTCTGTTGTTTCCTCTTCTACTACGGCCTCATAGGGCTGATCGCTCCCACCACACTCATTTTTTATGGATTGGCACTCGTCAGCAGCAGCAAATTCACGCTGGAAGAGATCAGCTACCTGGGCATGACAGAAATCCTGCTCGGTTTCGCCAGCATGTTCATGCTCGGTTATGGATTGGTGTTCTGGGGCGTGGGCTTTGGTGTATTGCACATCGCCTACGGCATCATCATGTATTTGCGTCACGATCGATGAAAGAAATCATCCACCAACTGGATAAGGCGTTCGAAAGCCGCATTCGACTCGGAATGATGTCCGTGTTGGTGGTGAATGAATGGATGGAATTCAATGAGCTGAAAAAGCTGTTGGATGTAACGGACGGAAACCTGGCCAGTCACATTGCTGCGCTGGAGAAAAAGGGCTTCATCGAAACCAGAAAGCGTTTTGTGGGGAAAAAACCCAACACCTCGTTTCGCGCTACCAAGGACGGCAGGAAGTCATTTGAAGCTCATCTCGAAGCGTTAGAAATGCTTCTGAGAAACAATGCGTAGATTTGCTTTTATTTTTAGCATCTAAAAAATATTAGCACGTGCATTTTCTCGCTGAAAACTTAAAGTCCATTCGAAAGTTCCACAACCTCACGCAGCAAGACTTTGCCAAACAGCTGGGGGTGAAACGCTCATTGATCGGAGCGTATGAAGAGGGCAGGGCAGAGCCGAGGATTTCATTTCTGCAGCTTGTGGCTGAGCGTTTTGAAGTTTCGCTTGATCAGCTGGTAAGCCAGCCACTTGAGAAGGGGGAAGGGCACAAGCGGTACGCGGAAGGACAGCACCTGCGCATCCTGCCAATCGCCATTGACAAGGACACAAACGATGAACGCTCCACCCTCGTTCCCGTAAAAGCTGCGGCCGGTTACCTTGGAGGTTATGGTGATGTGGAGTTCATTGAATCGCTTCCTTCCTTTAGCCTGCCTTTTCCGGAACTTCCTTCAGGTCGTACCTACCGTATTTTTCAAATCGAAGGAGATAGCATGCTGCCTGTGCCTTCAGGTGCGTACATCATCTGCAGCTACGTTCAGGATTGGAATGATGTGAAGAATGACCATTGCTACGTAGTGCTGAGCAAGGATGACGGAATCGCATTCAAGCGCGTTTTGAATAACATGACAGACGGTTCGTTTACCATGAAATCTGACAATCCCGAGTTCAAGCCTTACGAGCTTCCCGTGGATCAGATCATCGAGGTTTGGAAGTCACACGGCATTGTCAGTTTCGAGGATCTCATGAATGCTTCTACCGAATCTGATCTGGCCAGTGAGGTACGTGATCTGAAGCAACAAATGCAGCTGCTGATCGAGGCTGTTAAGCCAAGCTAGGAGCTTGCTTCGGACACAACGTTAGGAACAGACGTCTTTAGTGTCAAGACTCTGTTAAATCTATCCTTTGTCTGTATTGGTAGCTCTGAAATTGGTCCCCTTTTCTATTCCTTTGATAGGACCAATACCCTCGATTGTGCCTGCTACCAAAAAGCGAATTGTCAAGGATTATGATCAGCTACCCGAAGAGTTGGTAGCCAGGATCAAACTGGAATATCCCTTTGGTTTTGAAGAAAGCCTCGTGTCCTATCGAGATGCTCGGGGAGATAAAGTATCTGCGCTTCCTTTCGATACTGAAGATGTGTACTTCCTCATTCGAATGACCAAGTATGAAGCTCAGCGCATCGTAGAAGAAGATGACGATTACAACGAGGACGGGAACCTTCGGAAGGATTTTGCTGCTGAGCAGGAAGCCGAAGTTGCCGGTGAAGACGAGCAGGCCGAATTTGCTTCCCTGGAATCAGACGAAGACTAACTGCTTTCTCCTCAACAGACGTCTCCTGGAATTGTCGTCCTGTTGATGTTTGCTTATCGCAGCGCAGTGTAGTTTTGCCGCATGGCTTCAAAAAAGACAGCGGTGTTGGGCGCTAGCCCTAACCCAGGCAGGTATAGCTATATCGCTACCAAGATGCTCACGGATTACCAATATGAAGTGATTCCTCTGGGGAGACGTCAGGGAAAGATTGAAGGTCATGATATCATTACTGACTGGCCCGAAGCTGAAGATGTGCATACGGTGACCATGTATATGAATGCGAAGCACCAGGAACCCTTCATGGATTATGTGCTTGGGCTGGAGCCTGAGCGAATCATTTTCAATCCTGGAGCTGAGAACCCCGCATTGGCTAAGGTAGCCCGTGAAAAAGGTATAGAGACGATCAATGCATGCACCTTGGTCATGCTGCGCACCGATCAATATTGATCTCGTTACTTCTGAAACTCGTAAGCTCCTAAATCGGGATTAGAATCTCGAGGATCACCGTTGAGATCTGTGATCACATCTGTTGTGATTCCTACATCTTCTGCTTTGGATAGAGTATCGAGGCTGTAGTCGTTATCCGCAACGTTTTCGAAGAGTGGCAGTACTGCTGCATTGTCAGGAGTATCAAAAATGACACTCGTGTAGTTTTCCAGCGACTCCGGTTCTTCCTCTGTACGAATGATGCAGTGGTCGAAGTTGAAGTTATAAGGCTCCAGATCGGACTCAGCGTATTCAATTTCCTCATCCAAAGCCCCGTGAATGATGGTGTTGGTGAATTGAGAGTTTAGCGGTCTGGCCAGTTCGGTACCATCTTCTGTAAACGAGAAATTGGAAAGTCGTAGCACCGGTTGACTCCTAGGGTTTTCTGCCCAGTAGTTGGCGAAGGTGCAATGATTGAAATTGTATTCCCCACCAAAGGCCAGTGCCACGGTGTGATCTCCGCAATTCGCCACCACCGTATTTGTGGCATCAATGTCTCCGTCAATACCTACAAGCCCGATGAAGCTCATGTTGAGTATTTGTACGTTCTCGAGCGTAGCCTTCGGTCTTGAAAACTCATCCAAGTTCACAGTAAATCCTACACTCAGGCCAATGCCTCCATTCTTAATAATAGCGTTGCGTACTTCATTGTCTTTGCTGGTTTGAGTCAAGGCTATTTGTCCCCATTGGCCGGGCACGTTCTCAAAGAAGTTCTCCAGGCGATCGCCCTGGATGATCACTGGGTCATCCACGCAGCCCAGAATCTTCAGAGATGCTTCGTGCCCTACAATCATTCCACTGGCTTCATGGAAATGTATGCGCGCTCCGCATGGTATGGTGAGTGTGCTGCCCGTATCTACTACGGAATAACCGTAGAAAACATGCGGTTTGTCCGTTGGAAGCTCGTACATCGCTCCGCCTCCGAAGGAAACGGAAGGATAGAAGTAGGCATCTTGCCCCCAGGCTACAAGTCCCACACCTTGTGTTCCACCCGAGGTTTGGAAGATCAATTCATCTTCAATGACCAAAGGGCTTGTTCCCCCATTAGGATCAACCGTTACCTCTATGAATACAAAAATGCTGTCCTCCGCTGCTATCTCAATCTCCTTGGCAGACTTCCCAGAGAAACCATCGGCATTAAACTTGAAGTTCGAAGACTGACCGTTTCTAAGAGAGATTCGATCGATGACGATCGGGAAGTCATTCGTGTTGAACACTTTCACCCGCTCTGTCAACGATCCGATAGAGGTGAAAACGGTATCGAAGAAGATCGTATCTGATGAGAAGCGCAGCTTTACATTTGCATCGCGAACTGGCTCATCCCTTTTGCAGGAAAGTAGAGCAAGCAAACAAATGGGAATGATAAACCAAAGTCGCATGGTGCAAATAAACTGGTTCATCCTTTAATTATTGTCAAAACGTGAATAATCTGAGGAAAGCTTTCTATATTTGCCGCCCCAATTGAGATAGGTATGAAAAAAGGTATTCATCCAGAGAACTATAGATTAGTCGTATTTAAGGATATGAGTAACGGAGAGGCTTTTTTGTGCAGGTCATGCGCCAACACAAAAGAGACAATGACTTGGGAAGACGGCAATGAATACCCGTTGGTGAAGTTGGAAATCTCAAATACATCACATCCTTTTTACACAGGAAAACTTCAGCTGGTCGATACGGCAGGTCGTGTGGACAAGTTCCGCAACCGCTACGGCAAGCACCTCAAGAAGTAATTCTGAATTACATCAAGAATCTCGAGCCTTCCCTTCCAGGAAGGCTTTTTTGTTTCCATTAGGTTTGTCAAAAAACAGCGCAGAATGAACATCATACTCGTGGATGGAGAAGAAAGGAATCACTTCCTTCCGTTTGTGTTTACCCGACCTATTGGTGCATTGCGCATCGGAATTTGGACCCTTGCTGAAAAGTGGGAGCGCCATTGCAATGCTCATGTGAGCCACCGAACATCAGAGGCGCTGTCCACGCTTTTTCCTGAGCAAACATCATCGCTCAACTATTTCATGGATGCGCGTGTGATTGCACATGCTGATCTGGCAGAAGAAATAAAGCATCTTCCTAAAGGCAGTGTGCTCGAAAAAGATGGAAAGTGGATTGCCACCTGTACGGAAGGTTCAGAACCTCATGTTTCAGGATTGCAGCAGCGCGAAGCTGTTTCCGAGGTGCGTGTTCTGCAGCGTAACTGGAATATTTTCCAGTGGAATGGATGGGCGATGGAAAAGGATTTTGAACTTCTGGAACGAACCGCTACAAGCATGCCCATTCCGGAAGGTGTGACGCTGCTCGGAGACAAAGTTTTTCTCGAAGAGGGCGCGCGCATTATGCCTAGCATCATCAACAGTTTGGAAGGTCCCGTCTACCTCGGGAAAAACAGCCTCGTCATGGAGGGTTCTATGGTGCGAGGTTCGTTGGCGCTGCACGAGGGCTCTCAGCTGAAGATGGGAACAAAGATTTACGGACCAACTACCATCGGTCCTCATTCTAAGATAGGTGGAGAAGTATCCAACTCTGTAGTCATCGGATACTCTAATAAAGGGCATGACGGTTTCATGGGAAATTCTGTCATTGGAGAGTGGTGCAACCTTGGAGCCGACACAAATACCTCAAACCTCAAGAATAATTATTCAGAGGTCAGTGTATGGAATTACCACTTGAATGCGTCTGAAAAAACCGGAGCACAGTTCAGCGGTTTAATGATGGGTGATCATGCCAAGAGCGGGATCAATACCATGTTCAACACGGGCACGGTGTGCGGAGTATTTGCCAACGTGTTTGACGGAGGTTTTCCGCCCAAGCACATTAAAGACTTCAGTTGGGGTGGAGGCAAGGATGCCGTGACCTTTAAACTTGAGAAGGCCCTGGAAATGGCAGAGCGGGTGATGGAACGCAGGAAAGTAGAACTCACCCCAGCCCTCAGGGACTTGTACACCGGACTGCATGAGCAATTAGCGTAGAGCTTCTTGCGCCAAATGGTCAGTGTAAACCTCGTGGCACATCCCTTGCCATAAACCGGCCGAACGAGTTGTAGGAATACCGGTGCGAGCCGGGTTGATTATTGAGTTGAAAGCCATGACAGACGAGTTATTTACACTGGACCTCTTGAATTTTTCGGGAGGCATTGACGAAGGCACGGAGTTCATTCCCCTGATGACTTCAGAGGATGAAGAACGAATGTATAAGGAGGAAACACCCGAAGAACTGCCAATATTGCCGGTTCGCAATACGGTGCTTTTTCCGGGCGTTGTGATCCCCATTACGGTTGGACGAGATAAGTCGATCAAGCTGGTAAAGGATGCATACAATGGAGAGAAAATCATTGGTGTAGTCGCCCAGGCAGATGAAGAAAAGGAAGATCCCGATTTTGAGGATCTGCATAAGGTTGGAACGGTTGCGCGGATTCTGAAGATGTTGAAGATGCCTGATGGCAGCTCCACCATCATCATTCAGGGAAAGCGAAGGATCAGGCTTAAGGAAGCCACACAAACAGATCCCTATTTCAGAGCAACGGTGGAGCCTTTCAAGAACGAAGAGAAGGCACCCAAGAGTGAACGATTCAAGGCGTTGATCGGATCGATCCGCGACATGGCGCTGCGCATCATCAATGAATCACCTAACATTCCCTCAGAGGCATCCATCGCCATTAAGAACATCGAAAGCCCTGTTTTTCTGATCAACTTCATTTCTGCGAACATGCAGACAGAGGTGAAAGACAAGCAGCACATGCTGGAGATCAAAGATCTTCAAGCAAGGGCAACACAAGTGCTTGAGTACCTCACCAGGGAACTTCAAATGCTGGAAATCAAGAATGACATTCAGAGCAAGGTGAAGAGTGACATTGAGAAGCAGCAGCGTGAGTACTTCCTGAGCCAGCAAATGAAGACCATCCAGGAGGAACTTGGAGGCAATCCATCTGAGCAGGAGGTAGAGGAACTGAGGGCGCGTGGTGCAAAGAAGAAGTGGAACGACAAAACCCAGGAAGCTTTTGACAAGGAGCTCTCAAAGTTGGAGCGTATGAATCCAAGTGGGATGGAGTATTCTGTCCAGCTCAACTACCTGGACGTTTTTGTTGATCTGCCCTGGAATGAGTTTACCAAGGATAAGTTTGACCTGAAGAAGGCACAGCGAGTGCTCGATCGCGATCATTACGGGCTCACAAAGATCAAAGACAGGGTACTGGAACACCTCGCAGTTTTGAAGTTGAAAGGTGACATGAAGTCTCCCATTCTTTGTTTCAACGGCCCTCCCGGTGTGGGTAAAACTTCTCTTGGGAAGAGTATTGCTGAGGCTCTGGGAAGAAAGTACATCCGAATGAGTCTGGGTGGTTTGCGCGATGAGGCCGAAATACGTGGACACCGCAAGACTTACATTGGAGCACTTCCCGGTCGAGTACTTCAAAGCTTGCGAAAAGCCGGCAGCGCTAATCCGGTTTTCATCCTTGATGAGCTGGACAAAGTTGGACGAGAAGGTCACGGAGATCCTTCCAGTGCTTTGCTAGAGGTTCTCGACCCTGAGCAGAACGATACGTTCTACGATAATTTCCTGGAGCAAGAGTTTGATCTGTCGAATGTCATGTTCATTGCGACTACCAATAATCTCGGCAATGTGCACCCGGCACTGAGGGATCGCTTGGAAGTGATTGACTTGAGTGGTTACACGGTGGAGGAGAAAGTGTCCATCGCCCAGAAACATTTGATTCCGAAGCAGCTGAAAGAGCACGGACAGAAGAAAACGGATGTGAAGATGTCCAAGGCGGTGCTCAAAAGAGTCATTGAACAGTACACGCGTGAATCTGGAGTTCGTCAATTGGAGAAGAGAATTGCTGCACTGATCCGAAAGAAGGCAAAGCAAATGGTCATGGGAGAGGAATATGAACCGACCATCCTGGAAGATCATTTGGTAGACATGCTCGGGCCCGGTAGAGAAAGAGATGTGGAGAACAAACACGAAGTGCCGGGCGTGGCCAATGGCTTGGCCTGGACATCCGTTGGAGGTGAAGTGTTGCACATAGAATCCAGCATCACCAAGGGAAAGGGCAAGCTCACCCTTACCGGAAATCTTGGATCTGTAATGAAGGAGTCAGCAATCATCGCTTTGGAATACCTCAAGGCACATGCAGAAATGATTGGGCTGGACGAAGAGGTGTTTAATAACTACAACGTCCACATCCATGTACCGGAGGGCGCTACCCCTAAAGATGGTCCCTCAGCCGGTATCACCATCATGAGTGCACTTGCCTCTATTTTCACGCAGCGCAAGTTTCGCAGCAATCTGGCCATGACAGGTGAGATCACACTGAGAGGAAAGGTGCTGCCAGTTGGTGGAATCAAGGAGAAAATCTTGGCTGCCAAGCGCGCGGGATTGAACGAGATCGTTCTCTCTGAGATGAACGAGAAGGATGTGAAGGAGATAGAGCCGCAATACCTCAAGGGAGTGAAGTTTCACTACGTCAAAAACATGATCGAGGTGATGGATTTGGCGCTTGAAAAACAGCGCGTCAGAAATGCACTGAAGGTGGCTTAGCTATTGACCTGAACAGAGTGGCGCAGCAGTGCTTCCTTCAACTCCTGAGGTTTGAAGGGTTTGCCGATGAAATCGTCCATTCCACTCTCGATCACGTGGTTTCTTTGATCAGGAAGTACGGCAGCTGTGATGGCGATGATGGGTGTTTTGATTCCATTTCTCCTCAATAGTTGTGTAGCCTCGATTCCGTCCATGACGGGCATTTGGAGGTCGATGAGAATGATGTCGAAATGCTCTCCCTGTTCCAGAATGAGATCCAATACCCGCTGGCCGTTCTCGACCACGACTGGTTTGATGCTCCAGCGGGATAAAATTTTGGTGACCACGAACTGGTTAATGGTGTTGTCTTCAGCGACCAATACCTTGAGGTTGGATAATCCCGATTGATCCGTTTTGTATTCGGCTTCGGGTTCCTCTAATTTGGTGTTGGACGGCTCTAAAAGCTCCAATTCAAAACTGAAAGTCGACCCTTTTCCTAACTCGCTGGTGAGCTTGATCTCAGATTCCATCAACTCCAGCAAGCCTTTGGTTATGGACAAACCAAGTCCAGTTCCTCCAAGGCGAAAAGAGCCTCCGAGTTTGGATTGGTGAAAGCGATCAAAAATGTCTTCGAACTCTGAAGCATCGATGCCGATGCCTGTATCCGAAATCTCAAAAACAAGCTTTGATTCCTCCTCGTTTTTGACGCTCACTGAGACTGCTACTTCACCCTCATCCGTGAACTTGATGGCGTTGCCAATGATGTTGAAAAGAATCTGATTGAGCCGGAATTTGTCTGCGATGATCAAGCTGGGAGTATCTTCTATGTTCAGTTTGAGCTCCAGTGATTTCTCCCGAGCTTTTTCTGTAAAGAGGTGAATGACATTGTTCATCAGCACATCCAGCTCCACGGGCTCTGGGTTCAGCTGAAGATGCTGCTCTTCAAGGGCTGAGAAATCCAGTATGTCGTTGATGATATGAAGCAGATTCTCCGCTGAGTATTCCAGCAGCTTAATCTTCTCTAGCTGATCTTTTCGGGGCTTGTCGATCTTGAGCAGGTTGGTCATTCCAAGAACCGCATTGAGAGGTGTGCGGAGCTCATGGCTCATATTGCTCAGGAATTGCTGCTTTACGGTTGCGGCTCTTTCAGCCCGTTCTTTCAAGCCGCGAAGCACCCGCTCTGTGCTTTTTCGTTTTGTGATGTCGATGATGGCTCCTCTCACTCGGGGAATTCTGCCTTCGGCATCTCGTTCCGCATATCCAATTCCGTTGAGTGAGCGTTGGCTACCATCATCCAATTCAATGGTAAAGTCAATGTTGAAGCCATTGCCATCCTTTAGCAAGGCAGCGAGCTTTTCGGACAGTAGCTTTCGATGCTCGGCAGAAACCCTTTGCAGCAGCGCATCCGGTGACTTTGCCTTTGCTTCAGTTAAGTGAAGCAGATGCAGAAACTCAGGACTGAATTTGTATTCGTCACGGTGCAGGTGGTATTCCCAGCTTCCGATTTGAGCCAAACGCTGGGTCTCTGCCAGAAAGCGTTCACTTTCCTTCAGCTTTGTTTCAGCCTCTACCTGTTCGTCCACATCTCTTAGGTTGGCGATGGTTTGGATGATCTTTCCCTGATCGTCATACCTCCGAAGGGCGTTTACTTCCAGCCAGCAATAGCTTCCATCTTTTTTTTGCTGGCGGAATTTATACCTGGACTGTGTTTGCTGGCGGGCAATCGATCCGTCAATCTCCACTTTTACCGCTCTTTGATCCTCCGGGTGAATCAATTGATGGAATCCCAGTTGCACCAGTTCGTCAGGTGTGAAACCGATCATTTTTTCAATGACGGGACTGATGTATACCAATTGTTGGGTAGCGTCAAAAAGTGATACCGCATCCGTGCTGTTTTCCGTCACCAGGCGGAGCATCGCTTCCTGTTCGTGCAACTTTTTCTCCGAAGCGATACGTTCATGAATGTCGCGAAAGCTTGCAATCAACACTTGCTCTCCCAAATACGCGGCTTTACTGATTACTGCCTCCTGGGGAGTTTCTTTGTCTACCAGCTTTGCCCACCACTCGAATCGTTGAGGTGTTCCGTTCCAGGCATCTTCGAAGGCCTCTTTTATGGAAGCAATGTTTTTGGTGCGCTGGCCCGCGTAATCTGTGATAGAGGTGCCAATCACATCAGAGGCATTCAAAGAGAAGTAATCAAGCGCAACCTGGTTAAGATCGATAATCTTCCCCGCCCTGGAGAGAATAAACGCCAGGTCATTGCTGGCGTCAAATAAGTCTTTATAGCTCTTAAGAAGTTTGTCACCGGTTTCTTGTGCTGCGCGCAAAGGAGTTGTTTCTGAAGCTTCTACCAAAAAGCCGGATTCCTCATTTATGATTTGCGGACACCTGGAAACCTTGAAGCGAAGCCAAATGGTATTCCCATCTTTTCTGAGCGCACGCTTTTCAAAGTGATGCACTTTTGATTCATCACCCATTAAGGACTGATGAAGTTTTTCAAAGGCTTCATGATCATCGTCCAATAACTGGTTGAAGGAAGTGTCCACTAGCTCTTCTGCGGAGTAGCCCAGTGTTTGAGCGTAGAACTGGTTGGCAAAGCGAATTACCCAAGACTCACTTACTACACATACACCATAGTCGATGCTGTCGTAAAGTCTAAGAAGAGGATTTACAAGATGTTTACCTTCTGGTTCCAGATTTCCGTCTATTCAGGGGATCGGTTCGTTCGCTTCTTCGTACCTGTAAAGGAATAAAATAATTGTCCAATCACATCGTATAGCATACCACAATAACTTTGAAGCCCTCATGGCGCGCGTCCTATTTGCCTTTCTTCTTTTTTCAGGAACACTCCTTGCTCAACAAGGTAATTCTGTCTACACATTCCTTGACCTGCCCTCATCTGCGCTTTCCAGCGCTCTTGCTGGTTCCCAGGTTGCCTCGGGGCAGAAAGACCTGAGTATGATTGCGGATAACCCAGCCATCGGTGACAGTTCCATGCACCACAATATGAACCTGGGTTACCTGAACTATGTGACCAACATCAATCAGGCCACTGCATTTTATTCGCGTACCATCGACTCTGTGGGTCTTGCTTCAGCTTACATCCGCTACTTCGACTATGGTTCGTTCGATGAAACAGATCAGTTTGGAAACCAGATTGGAAACTTCAAAGTCACCGACTATGAGCTAGGAGTTTCACTTTCCAGGCCATTCACACCAACCAGTCGCTTTCGCTACGGAGCCACATTGAAGCAGATATACTCCTCGTACTACAACTTCTGGAGCTATGGTGTGGGAGCTGATCTCGGTATTCATTACACAAGTAAGGACGGTGAATTCATCGTTGGCTTAGTTGCTGACAATATGGGTTTCAGTGTGGTAGATTATACCAACTCAGGTGCTCAGGCCATGCCCTTCAACATGAGGGTTGGGTTTTCAAAGAAATTCAGCAAGGCGCCCATTCGTTTCGGCATGCAGTACAATGATCTGCAGCGCTGGGATTTGGCAGGAGCTGATGCTGATGCCCAGTTGCTTGTGACTAACGACCCTTTGACCGGAGATTCATCCAGGCGTGTCTTTACTGCTGACAACTTTCTTCGGCACATGACCGCTTCGGTTGAAATACTGCCCGCTGAAGGTTTTAACCTGATCGTGGGATACAACTTCAGGCGAAGATTGGAGCTGGCATTGAATGATCGTGCCGGTCTTTCCGGTTTCTCTTTTGGAGTCCTGATGAAAGTCAGGAGAATTCAGATTCACTATGCTCTGGCGAGCTATACGCTCGGAGCCACCTCTCATCTTTTTGCGGTTTCTACCAACCTCAACGAATGGTATCGAAGGAAGTAGAGAAGCAGGCCATCAACATTGCCATTGACGGCTATGCAGGGTCGGGGAAGAGCACGCTGGCAAAAGCTTTGGCAAATGCCATTGACTATCGCTTCATTGACACTGGTGCATTGTATCGTGCTGCTACCTTGATTTTATTGGAGCACAATGCGTTGGATACTCCTGATGAAATCGGAGGCATTTTGGAAGGAACCGACTTACAATTCGCACCAACTGACAATCACATCCTGGTGAATGGCGTGGATTGTGAGGAAGAAATTCGATCTCAGCACGTGGCAAGGAAAGTGAGTGAAGTGGCTGCCATGTCCGAGGTAAGGAATTATTTGCTTGAGCGACAGAGGTCCTTTATCAAGGAAAAATCAGTGGTGATGGAAGGTCGCGATATTGGCACAGTGATCATGCCTGATGCGGAGCTGAAGCTATTCGTTACCGCACGGTTTGAAGTGCGGGCAAGGAGGCGCTACGAGCAGGTGAGGGGGCAGGCCAACACCCCAGATCTTGAAGCTGTGGGTCATAATTTACGAGAGCGAGATAGAATAGACAGCACGCGCGAAACTGCGCCTCTCAGTATCGCTGACGGTGCAGTGATAATAGATAACTCAGATGTGAGTTTTGAGGAACTTCTCCGATTGTGTCTGGCCTTGGTAGCTCCTTTGACAGATTCAGGTTTACTGCCCCACATGAAGCGCTAGCGCCTCATGTACTTCTTCTTTCTGTTTTGCATTGGGAAAGAAGGAAAGAATCTTATCCATCACTTCATCCACCACACGATCCGGACATGAAGCACCACTCGTCAAAGCAATTTTGACAGGCTCCGCTTTGGGAAGCCAGTGATTGGTCTCCGAGAAGCTCTGCTTATGGTAATTGAAATGTCTAATCAGCTCCTCAGATTTAATCTCGTCAGCTCCGTTGATGAAGTAGGTCGGAAATTTGGTGGCGCATAGGTCAGCGATATGGCTGGTGTTTGAACTATTGTAACCTCCAACAACAATGGCAAGGTCCGCTTGGCACTCCAACAGTCCCAAGGTAGATTGTTGGTTATCATTGGTTGCATAGCAGAGGGTATCCCTCGTATCCGCAAAATGATGTTTGATGTTCTCTTCACCAAAAGTCTCTATCATCACCTGCTTGAAGAATTCGGAGATTTCATGCGTTTCGCTCGCGAGCATGGTCGTTTGGTTGATCACTCCAACCCGCTCCAGATGGAGTTTCGGATCAAAGTTCGAGCTATACTTTCCCTCAAAAAACTCATCGAATGTGGATAGATCTCGTTTTCCTGAAATGAAGTCTGCCAGTACTCTCGCCTCATTGATGTCCTTCAAAACGATGGATGGAGATTCAGCCTTACTGTGCGAAAAGGTAGCCTGTGTTTCCTCGTGTTTGAACTTCCCGTGAATCAGAATGGTGAAATCCTGCTTGCCCAACTTTCCAGCCATTTTCCAGACCTTCTCTACGAACGGGCAAGTGGTATTGTAGGTCGTGGTTTCTATTCCTCTAGATTGCAGGTAGGCTTCAGTTTCCAATGTGGTTCCAAAAGCGGGAATGATGACGATCGCATCATCTTTTACCTCTTCCCAAGGAGTCAATTGATTCCCCTGTGTATCCAGTATGAAGGATATGCCACGATCGTTAAGGTCGGCATTTACCACCGGATTATGAATCATCTGACTGAGCATGTAGATGTCTCTTCCCTCGTTTTCCTTTAGTGCTTTGTAGGCAATCTCAATGGCATTTTCAACGCCATAACAAAAGCCAAAGTGCCTTCCCAGGTAGAATGAAATTGGTCCAAAAGAAAGCTCGGTGGGGGTGAAGTCCTTCTTTCTTGGATCTTGTTTTTTACGGAGATTCTTAACATCCGTAATCAGGTTACTTCGGTAAAATGTGGGGATCTCAAATTCCTTCATAGAGCAAGCTCAAAAGTAGGTGCATCTGTCAAACACATGGATAAAGAATAGGTTTTGTGCGTTGATGGCATGAAAAAAAATGATTTATTTGATCACCACTTAATCCAAGCGACTATGAGATTTCTTCACGGGAAAGTAAAAGCGAGAAAAGGTCAAAAGATCAGCGTGACTTTCAGCGCTCCCACGCGTGTGCTGGTCATGACTCAAAGGAATTTTGAGAAGTACAAAAACAATCTCACGTTTACTTACTACGGTGGTCAAAAGGAAGATTCTCCTTACGAGTTCTCGGTTCCCCAATATGGAGATTGGTATGTGGTTGTGGAAAAAGGAAGCTACCATGCTCCCGAGGATATTACAGCTTCGATTGAGTTGATTTCGGAGGCTCCCGTTCAGCAATTGCCACCAGCTGAGGAAAATGGCGAGATGGACGCCATTGAGGAAGAAGAATCTGTGGAAGAAGACGATTCCGATGAATAATCGGTGCGTGGCAAATAAAATATGTGAGCCGAAGAATTTTCTTCGGCTTTTTTGTGACTTGTTCACAGGTTTGGGCCACTTGTGAACGTCCTGACGCCTTACTCATGCTGGAACGAATAGGAATGGCTTACTTGGTTATTAAGAAGTTCATTGATGGAAATCAACGATTCGTTTCGTCTGAAGGCTTAACACAAACCACCGGACTTGGCGTATTGGCATTATGAAAATGGATCGCAGCCGACTATCTTTCGGATACGGGCTTTTGTTCGTCAGCGAGTATTTGAACACTGGCATCGCCTTGAGACTTCTTCTTTAAGAGGTTAGTTCAGGCTAAATGGATCACATCATGCCTCTGCATATCGCAGGGGCTTTTTTATTTCCGAGAAGCTAAATTTTGATTTCAATCATTTGCAGTTAATTTTGACCGAACAAATTCCTAAAAACCATGAAAAAAATTACCCAATTCCTCGGTCTTGCTGTAGTAGCAGCCATGATTTCTTCTTGTTCAATCACTGTTCCTGTTGCAGCTACTTCAAACCCCGTTGGAGGTAAGGTAGGCAAGGCATCAGGTAACTGCTATTTGAACCTCGTGTGTGTGAATGTTGACGCGAGCATCATGACTGCTGCCAAGAATGGTGGTATCAGCAAGATCAGTACTGTTGACTACAAGTACGATGACCTTCTCGGAATTATCCAAACTCACGAATGCATCGTTACAGGAGAGTAAAACCTCTTCTGTTTAGAATCATAGAAAGAACACCCAAACTGGGTGTTCTTTCATTTTAGGCCTATGAGAACCCTCATCGCACTATTGATCTTTATCGCCTTTGGAGATGTTCAGGAGAGCATACCCTATGGACCAGGGCAGTGTCTGTCACTCAGAGCAGATGAGAAGATCATTGAGACCACGCAACGATTGGTCGATTACTATGACCCTTTTCATGGTGTTGAGTCATATCAGATTCCCATTCACAAGTGCATTGCAGGGAAAAGCCACACCACTTACTTCGGCATAGGAGTAGGTTTCGATGCAGATCAGAAGTTGCTTTTCGATGCCTACCTGAATGACAACAGTTATCAAGTACTGGACTCTCGCAAGATTAACGACCGTTCAACCGGGATGTGGAGCTATCAGATTTTTTGCAAGAAGGGCGATCTCTACAATCACAAGTACATCTTTACCATTGCTGAGCCTCTTATGACACTGGTTGTGAACGATGTTTCTGCCGACTCATTGGTCATTGCCAAGCTCTATCACGATGAGAACTATATTCAGACCCGGAGGAATTGTGAGAAGAAGTAGTTGTCTGCTGTTGCTACCGCTGGTCGTTCTCTATTCCTGTGGAGGTGCGATTAAAACTCAGAGCTCAGGTAAGGCTGGCAGACCTTATGTAGAGTTTTACATGCAGCCAGGTGTCACCCAATATTTCATTGGACCCCTGCTCTTCGAAGGCGATGATGATAGAAGCATGGCGATCGATTACACCCTTCGTGATTCTACCCACTCGGTGAGCGAGGTGGCCATGAATTTTAGCTTGTTGTCTGAGGAGATGGTTAAAACACCAGACAGCCTCGTATACTATCTTAACAGTCAGAGATCATTTGTGGTGCAACCACCTTTCGATCGCTTCTACGTAGAGAAGGACAAGCTCATTACCCACCGCTACGGCTCCTTTGTTCCATACGAGCAAATCAAGGGACTGTTCATAGAAGATGCCTCTGTGTCCGTTGAATTCTGGACAGAGGGTAAGCAAATGGCATTTGAACTGAAACGCAGCTCTCAAAAAACAAGACGAGCGGTGGAAGAGACTCTAATTCCTCAAATAGAGTTTACGAAGAACCTCGATTGATTTAGTACTGGTCGTTCACTTCATCCACGGAAGGGAACTTCACCTGCACATCTCCTGCCTTTCGAACCCACTTCAAGTACTTCCCAGTCCCTTTGCAGGCATATGCGCTCAAGGTATCGTTGGGATTCATGTCCAATCGGTAGAAACAACGCCATTGGCCGTTCATACGTTGAACACAGCACATCAAATCCAATTTGTCCGTACAGTTATTCACGAGGTCAATGTTGTACATGTCTTCGCTGAAACCGTAACTCAGGCACTTACCACCCCATGATGATCCGGCTTTGGAAATACAACTGTTCCAGTCTTTCTGAGCATGGAGATTGAGGTACACCTCATCTACTCCTTTTTGCGCCACAGGTTTACTCGAATGCGATGAGAGCACGAAAAGCAGCACTAAACTGGTTACGAGGGTAGAGACGAGCAAGAGGTTCTTTTGATTCATAACGCTTAGCAGTTGTTGTTTTTCATGATGATCTTGGCTTCAGAATTCCCCATTTTCTTGGAGGCCTTCCAGTCACTGCAAGCTCCATCATCATCACCCAACCCTTTTTTGGCCCATCCGCGATTGTTGTAAGCTTCCTGGTTTTCCGGGTCTAAAGAAATCGCTTTGTTGAAATCAGTGAGGGCTTCTTTGTATTTCTTCAACTTGTTGTAGGCACTGCCTCTGCCCATGTAGGCATAAATGAATCCAGGCTTCAACTCAATAATCTTGGAATAGTCTCGGACGGAGTCATCGTACTTCTTGAGCACTGTATAAGAGAAAGCTCGCTTCACATATGCATCCAGGTAAGAATCATCTGCATCCAATGCTTGATTGTAAAGCTCGATGGCTTGCTCATGCTTTCCAGCATCGGCCAGTCGCTTGGCTTTATCGGTGAGCTCCTTCGCTTCCTGAGCGTTGCCCAAGACTGCAAACAGAAGGAGTACTGCCGTAAGTGTTAGCCTCAACAAGGGTTTCATATGATCAAATTAATCTAATTTTCTTCAAATGGCTTGGTCCGTTCGTAATCATCGAGGGTGAATAGATTGATCAAATGCTGAACTGCGGTTGCCATTCCCGTGCAATCCTCGGGTGCACATTTCGTGATCAGGTTGCATCGGTCGTATCCGTTTTTCTTCTTCAACTTGATGATCTCACGATCAATGCAGCGACCTGCCTTCTCAAAGCACTTGATGATTACGGCTCCTTCTTCTGCCGAATAGTAGATCTTTTCTGGGTCAATGGATTCTGGAAAGATGTGATCGACACGAACAAGCCGACCTTTCTCATAGAACTCCACCACAATGTTTTTACGCTCTAGCTGAAGCTGGCATTTTGATGCTAAACGGTCATTAATGTACTTGACAGTGTATTCCTCATCATACACAACGTCTTGAGAAATCCCTTGAACACTGCATGTACACAGGGTTAAGCACAGAAATAGGAGGTGAGTAATGTTTATGTTCATAATCAAAGGTTTGCCGGCTCGAATCACTCAGAAAATTAAGAATATTAGAGGTTCTATTTTTGCACCGAGTTTAATCAACCATCGCACCAAAAATACACGGCTATTCTGATCGGATTTCCTGAACATAGGCGAAGTTTCAACACAAGGTTCCACGCTGCCTTTCTGGCGCTTGTGGTTGGGTTCCTTATCTGCTATGCAGGATCAGCTCTGGGGCAATCAGGTCTTACCGTGTCCGGGCGTATCAAGGTTGAGAATGGGAACCTGAATGGCGCCAAGGTGCTGATCGAAAAGGACGGGCAGCGCATCAAAACCATGGAAGCGAGCGGGCGCTTCGAGTTTGAACTCGACTTTCAGGCAGTATACATCATCTCGTTTACCAAGGATGACTATGTGACCAAAAAACTCAGGTTTGATACCCACGTACCAGATGAACGCGTAGAATTCGGCTTTCTTCCCTTTGAGTTTGTGGTCTCCATCTTCAAGCAATACGATGGTGTAAATACGGTCATCTTTAATCAACCTGTGGGAATGATCTCCTACAGCGAGACCATTGATGAGTTCGACTACGATACAGACTACACCAAGTCTATTCAGGCCCAGATCGAAGAAATCCAGGAGGAAATTGAAGAGAAGATAGCCGAGGAGGCTGAGGCTATGGAAGAGGCTGAACGTGCAGAAGCCAAGCGCAACAAGGAAGTGTCAAACCTCTCTTCTTCCGGATCCAAGAACCTAAGCTCAGGCAGGTTTGATGAGGCCATTGATGATTTTGAAAAAGCACTGAGTCTTAAACCAGATGATCCTGAAATTAAGGCGAAACTGGATGAAGCCAGGAAAGGACAGGAGCAGCAGAAAAAACAGGAGGAAAATAAGGCCAAAATCCAGGATTTGCTGACCCAAGCCACGGATGAGGAAGGAAAACGGAATTTCCCGGAAGCAAAAAAACTCTTGGAGCAAGCGCAAACCCTGGCACCTGATGATAAAGAAGTGTCCAAGCGCCTGACCGATGTGAATTCAAAAATTCAGGACCAGGAAAAACAAAACCAGCGCTTCGATGAATTGGTAGATCAGGCAAAACAAGCCAATCAGGCC
Source organism: Flavobacteriales bacterium UBA6057 (assembly GCA_002428995.1). Classification (GTDB taxonomy): domain Bacteria; phylum Bacteroidota; class Bacteroidia; order Flavobacteriales_G; family Salibacteraceae; genus UBA6057. Next base: position 569,546 of record DIYJ01000011.1, read on the forward strand.
AACAACTACGATGAAGCTCAAAAGCTGGTTCAAGAGGCTTTGAGCATCAAGCCTGATGACGAAACCGCTACTCAACTTCAGTCACAAATTACCCAGGCCGTAGCGGTAATGGAAGAAGAGACCCGAAAGCGGAAGGAGCAGCAAGAACAGTTTGATGAGAAAGTAGCTGAAGCCGACAAACTGTTGGAGGAGGGAAAGTTACCAGAAGCCAAGCAGGCTTATCAAGCGGCTCTGGGAATCATGGATGACAGTGACGTTCGCAACAGATTGAACGAAACGGATGTCGCCATTACGCAGCAGGCCGAAGAAGAAGCGAAGCAGGCAGAGCAGAAGAAACAATTTGATGACCTCGTCAACCAGGCGAATGATCACATTAACAATGATCAACTGACAGACGCTTCCGACAAGGTCAATCAGGCTCGTGGCCTGTTTCCAGAGCATCCTCAATTAAAAGACCTGGATAAGCGCATCAAAGATCGTCAGGATGAATTGGCTCAGCAGGCAGAGCAGGCGCAAAAGAAAAAGGATGATTTTGAAGAATTCATCGCTGGAGGAAACGACAAGTTGAACAACGGAGATCTGGACGGTGCAGAAGAAGAGTTCAACAAGGCTAAAGACCTCGGTCTGGATGATTCACGGGCAGATGATGGTCTGAAAGCTGTGTCCAGTGCTCGAGAGGCTCAGCTGGCTCAGGCCCAACTGGAAGAAGAAAAGCGAAAGCAGTTTGAATCATTGCTTGAACAGGCAGATGCTGCGCTTGAGGGAGGAAACCCGGAAGAAGCAAAGAATCTATACACCCAAGCCATTGGTGTCATGGAGGATGATCGGGCTTCGAAAGGACTTGACAAAGCCCAAAAGGCCTTAGACGACATACAGGCGCAGGCAGCAGCTGAAGCTGAGAATCGCCAACGTTTTAATGATTTGATAGCGAGCGGCAACAGCGCCTTTGGAAATGATGATCTTGATGCTGCAGAAGATGCGTTCAAGCAAGCCCTCGATTTGTTTGAGGAAGACGAACCTAAACAGAAGCTGGAGGAGATAGCAGCAAGACGCGAGGAACTCTCAAAATTGGCTGAAGAAGCTGCAGCCCAAAAACAAGCAGAGGAAGAAGCAGCTGCTAAACAAGCAGAGTATGATGGTCTTATAACCAAGGCTGATGAGTCCTTCAATGGAGGTGATTATGAGAAGGCCCGCGACAATTACGAGAAAGCATTGGAAGTACTGCCCGATGAAGTATATCCAAAGGATCAACTCGCGGCCATCGATCAAAAAATAGCGGAGCTAGAGGAAACTCAGAAGCAAGCAGCAGAACAAGCGGCCATTGACGATGAGTACAACAAGCTCATTGCTGAAGCTGACAAGGCCTTTGGCAAGGATGATTTAGATGCTGCAGAGGACAGTTATAAGGCCGCGCTGGGTGTGAAAGATGAGACTTACCCTAAGGACCAATTGGCCGCTATTGCTGCAAAACGAGAAGCTCTTGCTACTGAAGTTGCCAATGCAGAAGCCGCAGCTACACAAGCTGCCATTGATGATGAATACAACAAGCTTATTGCAGAGGCCGATAAAGCCTTTGGCAAGGATGATTTGGATGCCGCAGAGGAAAGTTACAAGGCCGCCTTGGGTGTGAAGGATGAGACTTATCCTAAGGACCAATTGGCCGCCATTGCCGCAAAACGAGAAGCTCTTGCTACTGAAGCTGCCAATGCAGAAGCCGCGGCTGCGCAAGCTGCCGTTGACGATGAATACAACAAGCTCATCGCAGAAGCCGATAAAGCCTTTGGTAAGGATGACCTGGATGTCGCTGAAGAAAATTACAAGGCTGCACTAGGTGTGAAGGATGAAGTCTATCCTAAAGATCAGTTGGCTGCCATTGCCGCAAAGCGTGAAGCTCTGGCTACCGATGCTGCCAATGCAGAGGCTGCAGCCGCGCAGGCCGCGACTGATGAAGAATACAATAAGTTGATTGCCGCGGCCGACAAAGCCTTTGGCAAGGATGATCTGGATGCCGCGGAGGAAAGTTACAAGGCTGCACTAGGTGTGAAGGATGAAGTCTATCCTAAAGATCAGTTGGCTGCCATTGCCGCAAAGCGTGAAGCTCTGGCTACCGATGCTGCCAATGCAGAGGCTGCAGCTACACAAGCTGCCATTGATGATGAATACAATAAGCTCATCGCAGAAGCCGACAAATCCTTTGGAAAGGATGATCTGGATGCCGCAGAGGAAAGTTACAAGGCCGCGCTAGGCGTGAAGGATGAAGTCTATCCCAAAGATCAATTGGCCGCCATTGCCGCAAAGCGTGAGGCACTTGCCAGTGAAGCCGCGAATGCAGAAGCAACAGCCGCACAAGCCGCTATTGAGGAAGAATATAACAAGCTGATTTCAGAAGCTGACAAGGCCTTTGGAAAGGATGATCTGGATGCCGCTGAAGAAAGCTACACAGCCGCGCTAGGCGTGAAGGATGAAGTCTATCCCAAAGATCAATTAGCTGCTATTGCCGCAAAGCGTGAAGCTTTGGCTACTGATGCGGCCAATGCAGAGGCTGCAGCCGAACAGGCCTCGACTGATGAAGAGTACAATAAGCTGATTGCTGCAGGTGACAAGGCCTTTGGAAAGGATGATCTGGATGCCGCTGAAGAAAGCTACACAGCCGCGCTTGGCGTGAAGGATGAAGTCTATCCCAAAGATCAATTAGCCGCCATTGCCGCAAAGCGTGAAGCTCTCGCTAATGATGCTGCCAATGCAGAGGCTGCAGCCGCTCAGGCTGCGACTGATGAAGAATACAATAAGCTGATTGCTGCAGGTGACAAAGCCTTTGGTAAGGATGATTTAGATGCCGCTGAAGAAAGCTACACATCCGCGCTTGGTGTGAAGGATGAAGTCTATCCCAAAGATCAATTAGTCGCCATTGCCGCAAAGCGTGAAGCTCTCGCTACTGATGCTGCCAATGCAGAGGCTGCAGCTGCGCAGGCTGCCATTGATGATGAATACAACAAGCTCATCGCAGAAGCCGATAAATCCTTTGGCAAGGACGACCTCGATGCTGCTGAGCAGGGATACAAGGATGCGCTTGCTGTGAAAGACGAAACCTATCCTAAGGATCAGTTGGCCGCCATCGCGGCCAAGAGACAAGAATTGGCGGATCGTGCAGCTGAAGAAGCTGAGGCTGACACAGCTAAAGAGCGTGAGGAGCGCTTTACGCAGTTGGTGCAGGATGGGGATAAACTGTTTGATGACGAGAGTTGGTCAGATGCCATTGCTAAGTACAATGAGGCTCTTTCCATCAAGGAAGATGATCACCCTAAAATTCAAATCTCCATCGCAGAGGAGAATTTGAAAAAGGATGCTCTGGAGGCTGCGGAAGAGCAGAAACGTGCTGAGTATGATCAGTTGATGGCCGATGGGAACAAGCTTTTTCAATCCAATGCTTTGGAGGAATCCAAAAGGAGCTATGAGCAGGCGTTGACCATTTTTGACGAAGATGAACCGAAGAAGAGGATAGAGAAAATAGATCAGATTCTGGCGGCAAGGCAAAAACAAAATGCTGATGCAGCCAAGGCTCTTGCAGCCGAGAAAACGGGAAACGAGGCAAAAGAACTTACAGATATCATTCAGTCTGAATCGAAGCCTGCCAAGGCCAATGCAAGCCCTACAGTGGGAGGTGAGAGTGGAAGTTCGGCCGCAAAGGCTTCTTCGGTAGTTGTGATCTCTGATCCCAAACCGGTGGCGCGTGGCGCAGCAGGTACATTATCAGAAGACGATGTATATGATGGCATTGAGAAGCGAGTAGCTCAGCAGGCCATCGAAGGTGAAATGGAACAGCGTCAAAATGAGCTTGCCAAGAAATACCCGGCTACAAAGACTGTAGAGCAAGAGAAGGTGGGCAATTCGATGGTCACCTATGTATACATCAACGACAACGGATTTGTAACAGTGTACAAAAAGGTCGAGCATAACTGGGGCGGAGTTTACTACTTCGTTGATGACAGACCAACCACTGCTCGATATTGGGATCACCAAACTCAGTAGGTGGACTCGAGAAGCTACTTTGAGGAAGTTGTTTTGCTCAGAAAAGGGCATAAAAAAAGCCGATCAAAAAGATCGGCTCTATATCTGAGTGATATGCTCTTAGTTTACTTCGGCATCATCGCCACCATCTTCCTCACTGTCAGTGTAAGTGATTTCGCGAATTGAAATTCCGATGTCTTCTTCTTCCTCACTGTCTGTTAATACAGGATCATCTTGAGAAGAAGCTGAATCTTCGACTTCTACCTTATCCTCAATCATGATGCCTGAGTTTCCGCTTGGAGAAGCTTCCATGGATACTGCCGCTGTTTTCGACTCTTGAGTCTCAACAGTTTCGTACGCCTCTTGGAACTCTTCTTTCTGACATGAAGCCAAAAAGAGGATCGAGAAGGCTGCTGCTATATATGCGACTTTTTTCATTACAACTGTATCAAAGGTAAAACTATTATCCGAAATTCCAAAACCCACATCAATTCATGACCAAAGGCGCCATCATTACAGGGGCTTCGGGTAATATAATACGCACCTCAGTTCCAATTATTGCGCCTCCTACAGAGTCTTGCAATTCAAAAGGACCGATGACAGAATAGTTCTTGCCCGTCACTTTCCGAAGCAGATCCATGCGTTGGCGTGTAATTCTCATCCCATTCGAAACGTGTTGAGAAGTCCCTTTCTTTTGTTTCGCGCTTTGAGTAATGCCAATGCCATTGTCTCTGATGGTAAACTCCAGACCTTCATCTGTTCGCTTAATCTGAATTAGGATGTTTCCCTTGCGTTCAAGAGGGAGTATTCCGTGCATAATACTGTTCTCAACAAAGGGCTGCAGGATCATCGAAGGGACTTTGATCGTTTCCTGGTCAATGGTCGTGTCCACGTTCAACTCGTATACAAAGCGATCGGAGAAACGCATTTGTTCTAGCTTCAGATAAAGCTTCAAACGATCTAGTTCATCTTTCAAATAGATCATATCTACCTGAGCACTATCCAGGTTTTTGCGCACCAGATGAGCAAAGTTTGTGAGGTACATATTGGCCGACTTGCGATCCTGTGTATTAATGTAATACTGAATGGAATTCAGGGCATTGAAAATGAAGTGCCTGTTCATGTGAGCATTCAGCGTTTGCTGCTCCAGTCCCAGGATCTTGGCCTTGTTTTCGAGTTCATTGATCACCTTTTTTCGCTTTCGTTGCTTGTCCCTGAAGAGGTGGACCTGGTAACCGATAAATCCCATGAACACCAGAACCAGACCAATGAACCACCAGCTTAGCCAAAAAGGTGGGTTAATCCGTATTTCCTGAGATCGAACGGGATTGCCCCATGCTCCTCCCAAGATTTTCGCACGTACTTCAAAGATGTAGGTGCCCGGGCTCATATTGGAAAAGGTTACATGGTCTTCGCTGGCGGGAGGCGACCACTCATCACCAGATCCCAACAATCGGTAGCTGTATTGTGTGCTCTGCGGGCTGGTGAAGTGAACGGCAGAATAATAGAAGGTCAATCTGTTTTCGTTTGCCCTGAACTCCAGGGCTCCGCTTGAGTTGCTCCTTTTGTTCCGCTTGATAGGCTCGTAGTTCAGTTCCAGCCTACTGATGTAAACGGGCACAACAGCATTGTTTTGGTTTCTGCTACCCGATCCATTGAATTTGAAGAAACCATTGTTGGTTCCAAACCAGATATTCCCTTCAATGTCCTCAAAAATGGCATTCTGGTTACATTCTGAACTGATGACTCCCTGGTGCTCTCCACAGCTCACCCAGCTCACGGAGTCACTGGCATACAGCGTTTGCAAGTCCATCTTAAACAAGCCGTTGTCTGTTCCAGCCCAGAGCATATTGCTCTTATCTGCGAGGATGAAGCTTACAATGTTCGAACTGAAATTGTGCGAAACCTGGTAAGAACGGATCTGCTTCGTTTCTGGATTGAGCATGGCGATTCCGTTGCTCGACCCCATCCATATGTTTCCAAGAGGATCGACTGACAGGCAGTTGACGATTTTATCCGGCAGGCCTTCCTCTTCTGAGAACTGATTGAGTAACCCTGAAGTGAGATCATAGCAGAAGAGCCCATTTAAAGAAGTGAAGTAAACTTTAGAAGCCTGTTGCAGAAAAGCTTTCACTCCTTGAATCTTCACGTTTTTGAGTGCATTGGGAGTGAAGAGTTGTTCACCATCGTAAACAGCAATTCCATCTCTTGTTCCAATCCATATATCACCATTATCCGCTCTGAACAGTGCTGAAACACGGGAGAAAGGAAGCTGATCATTGAATTCGAAGGATCTGATTTTTTCGCTTGACTCTTCCCAGATGTTGATACCATCGCTGGTGCCAATCCAAACACCCTCGGGAGTTTCCAGTAAACACCAGACGGTATTGTTCATCAGGTTATCAGCATAGCTGTAATGTCCCCAGACTCCGTTCTGGTAAGTCATCACTCCTTTTCCAAACGTGGCAAACCAAAGGCTGCTGTCTTCACGCTGGACAATGTTCATTACCAGGTCAGATACAAGGCCATCTTCGGTCGTGAAAATCTCGAAATCTGGTCCCGTGTATTTGGCGATTCCGGCACCATCCGTACCTAGCCAGAAATTCCCTTCATGGTCACAAATGACCTGACGAGGACTGTTTTCGATCTCGTCATTCAACGGATAGATTCGCTTGATGCTGTTGTTTACAGGGTGATACAAGAACATCTGATACTTGCCAATGATCCAGCAATTACCGAGCGAGTCGAAGGCTAGGTCTCGGGTGTGATTACTCTTAAGGCCTCTGTTTACATTGATCGTATCCCAACGCTGAGCATGGGAGCGACTTCTGAATACTCCCTTATTAAAGCTCGTAGCCCATAATTCACCATTATACTGATGGATGGAAGAGATAGAGGCATTCTCGAGGATCGGAATCAACGTTTCGTTTTTCCATTCGAACAGGCCATCCTTTGTCCCAAGCATCAAGCGGTCCTCGAAAATTTCGATGGAGCGGAGCGTGGTTTGAGGTAGGGGAACAGTTACCACATTTTCAATTCGACCGTTTTTGAAAGTGATCAATCTTCGATCATTGGTGATAAGGTGAAGCTCGCCAGCTTGAGTTCCGCTAGCCATGTCAACGATGGTAGTGTTGGCATAGGCACTGTCAAAGGGATAGGCGTGTAGAGAATCACCATCAATCGTCACAAGACCACCCTGACATGCGGCCCATAGCACTCCGTTGTGCTCCAATAAGCAACTTACATAGGTGCTCAATAACCCATTTGATCGATTGTAGTTCGTAAACCGAAAACCATCAAAGCGACTCAAACCTCCTCCTGTGGCGACCCATATAAACCCGTCTTCGGCTTGGAGCATATCTCTTACCTGGCTTTGCGCAAGCCCCTCTTTAATAGAGTAGGAAACGAAATGCTGGCGCTGTGCGTAAGAGGAATAACTCTGAAGCAGAAGAGCAATGAAAAGAAGACAGAATAGGTGTGCTCGCATATATTCTCAAAAATACTGCTTCTCGTATTCAGAGTTGCGAATACTTCACACCTGATAAAAAAACTAAATTCGCAGCTGGATCATGAGACATACCCTACTCCTTCTTACATGTTTATTGCTCTTGTCTGAGGTGACGAATGCTCAGAAAAGACGAAGTGATCGTTGGAAGACCTACAGACACGAAGTGGGTGTGGGCTACGGTTACAGCAGTATTTATGCGGGCCTTGGAGAAAAAGATAACCTGGGAGTAAGATCAGTGCTTCAGCGGTCCACGTTCAACGCCAATTATCGCTTTTTCATTCTTCGGTTTCTTTCCGTCAAAGGCAGTTTGATGCACGGATATACGCGAAAGAATGATAAAGCCGAGCTACAAGACGATAGGCCGAATAACCTCCGGATCGATTATAAAAGCAGTTTCAGTGAGTTTGCCGGAATTGCTGAGTTTCACCTGTTTGACGAGACTAGCCTGGCTAGAGGCGGCAAGCAGCGAAGGGCTCGTGGAGGATTGAAAAGCTCGCTTCGCTTTGGTATCAGCGCCTATGCAGGTATCGCCTATAGCGTCATTCGTCCATTTGGTGAGTATTTTGGTGACGAAGTTGAGCTAAGGCCCATTACGAGCAATCCTGGTGTGGACGTGGATGTTCCAAGCTATGATCGAGGTTTCCTGCAGGTTCCACTAGGAGTGAATATCCGATACGTGGTGGACAAACAGTGGAGAGTAGGGTTGGATTTAGGATATCGTCTCGGTTTCAGAGAATACATAGGCAACGTGAGCGGGGTCTACTACACCCAGGAAGGTGCCAGTGCTGATGCACCGAGCATCTATGAAAATGAATCATTTGTGGGTGTTGTTACCTATGGTGATTCAAACGATCCTATCGGTTCCCTGGCCGGAGACAATGGCCGTACAGGTTATTTCGTGGGATTGCTCTCTCTTTCCTACAGAATCAAGCTCTAACAATAAGCTTTCTTAAAATAATTCGAGGGCGTTGACGGTGGTCAATCCCATCTGATGTATTCTTTCTTTCAGTTCTTCTGGAAAGTGATTTGAATCAATCAGAGCTACTTTAAGCGTTTCCAGCTCCCTGAATTGATGACCGGTCAATGCGCTGATGTTTCCACCTCGATCCACCTGCAACTCAAATTCCTGAAGACGCCCGTCAATCTCCAACTGAGACTTTAACACATACTTAGGACCGTATCCGTAATTCCAGGCTTCCGTGCGATACCGATCATTCACCATCTCGTCAAGTTCCTGCTTTGAAGGCATGGGAACAATGGAGCACTGCTCCATGGAGTCTTTCAGCGCTTGCTCCAGTTTCATTACAAAGTCGGACGTCTCTCCTAAATCAAGGTATTCACGAAGGTTTCTTGATTTGCTTCGAACACTTGCCACGGCTCTGTGCTCTACACTACCGGACGAGCGCTTGATAGATCTACGCAGCATTTCGATGTCGGCATCATAGAGCAGAGTGCCATGATGAAGGGCACGCTTTTTCTTGATATGCTGAGCATTGCCGGAAATTTTCATCCCCTCCAGAATGAGGTCGTGTCGTGCGTTGAGCTCCACCGGATAACCTAACGACTGAAGTGCTTTTTGGATGATTCGCAGATTCGACTCATAGTCAATCGGATCATTGGGGTCTACATTTCTGAAGAAGCTGAAATTGACATTTCCTGGATCGTGATACACGGTGCCACCGCCACTGATTCTCCGGATAATGGGCACATCATGGAGCACACAAAACTGAACATTGGCTTCGGCTACTGCCGTTTGATGCTTCCCAATGATGACAGATGTCGGATTTACCCACAGCCTGAGTAGGTCTTCGTGGAAGTTAGAAAAAAGCCATTCCTCGTAGGCCAGATTGGCGTGAGCTGTGGACTGAGAAAGAGTGAAGAATTGCACGGACTGAGTAAAGGTCAAAAGTACCAGTGCAAACGCTTCCGCGAAACACTATTTCAATCTGAACGGGTAGCTTTGAACACAAATTCGATCGATTGGATTATTCTGCCATTCATGAGTTGCTGGCCAAAAGTCAGCAGGTCGTAATTACAACACATCGTTCACCGGATGGTGACGCTATGGGATCAGCACTTGCCCTAGCCCTTGTCTTGCGCAAAAAGGGACTCAAGGCCAGTGTTGTTGTCCCGAATTCTTATCCGCCTTTTCTGGCATGGATGCCCGAGGCTTCTTCCACTATCATTTACGAGGAGGAGGGCGAAAAGGCTAAGACGGTAACTGCGGAATCGGAGCTGATCTTCTGCCTGGATTTCAACAACTTGAACAGACTGGAGGGTTATGGAGATGTTGTGAAGGAATCTGGGAAGCCGCTTATTCTCATTGATCACCACTTGTCTCCCGAATCGTATTTTCTTCACGCTCTCAGCGATACTTCTGCATCCTCCACTTGTGAACTGATCCATCGCTTTTTTGTAGGGATGGAGTGGACAGAGCTGATTGATCGTGATGTGGCGGAATGCCTCTACACGGGTATCATGACCGATACCGGTTCGTTCCGGTTTTCATCCACCTCCGCGCAAACACATCGCGTGGTGGCTGACTTGATGGATCGAGGACTTGTTCCGGAACGTGTGTATCACCATGTGTTTGACACCAATCGCTTCGAACGCCTGCAGTTGCTTGGCCATGCATTGGGCAACAAGATGAAATATGATGCTGATCTCCATACGGCCGTCATTCCTATTTCACTGCGCGAAAAAAACCGGTACCACTATCGAAAAGGAGATACTGAGGGTCTTGTAAACTATGGTCTGTCTATTCTGGGCAGTCGAATGTCCATCTTCATTTCGGAAGAAGACGGCTATTGCAAACTGAGTTTGCGCTCCAAGGGAGAACTTGACGTGAATCAGATCGCGCGTCAATACTTTAATGGCGGAGGTCATAAGAACGCGGCAGGAGGTCGCCTTGATCTTTCTCTGGATGAATCGCTTTCAAAGATTGATTCGGTTTTGCAGGAAAACAGAAGCTTGCTGGCATGAAGTCGATTCTGCTTCTTTTCCTGGTTTTTTTAACTGCCAAATGCAGTGAACAGCCTGCTACCAATGAAACTGGACCTACCCAGCGCGAGGTGAATCGTGGCATGGAAGAGGTGAACCGGAATTTCGTTCGGGATGAAGAGCGTATGATTGCTTCCTACATTGAGCGGAGAGAGTGGCAAACCATTGCCACAGGAACAGGAGTGCATTATTACATCTATGAGCAAGGTTCTGGAGAAACCGCTTCAGAGGGGCAATTTGCCAAGGTAAACTATGAAGTAAGCTTGCTCAACGGAGAGGTGGTGTATAGTTCGGATGAAAGTGGCCCAAAAGAATTTCTGATAGGCCAGGACAATGTGGAGAGCGGCTTGCACGAAGCCATACAATTCATGAAAGTAGGGGACAGGGCTAAGATTATTCTTTCGTCACACCGTGCTCATGGATTGACCGGAGACAACAACAAGATTCCACCTCGTTCTTCTGTGGTGTATGACTTGCACCTGCTCGCTTTAAGGGATCGATGATGCGCTGGTTACCCTACGCCTTTCTAATCTTCTTTTTTGCCCGCTGCACTGATAGCGACCATCTGGGTTACACACGTTTGGTTGATTCCCTTCATTACCGTTTCGAAGTCTTGGGCGAAGAATCCAAGAGTGTCGCAGAAGCTGAAGACGCCTATGTTTCATTTACGGTGCGCTTGATAGATGAGGAAGGCAAGGTTGCTGCACGAAAGAAAGTGCATCGAGTCTCTGTGAAACGGCTCTCGGAGCAGGGGCGAGGACTGGACCTTGCGCTACAGCAAATGCACCTGAACGATAGTACAAGCTTCAAGGGAAGGGCCGTTGAAATGGAGTTGGCAGGTGCTTTTCCCGGGATGGAGCTAGACGCTGATTCCGTTTTGAGTTTCACCGTCACTGTGGACGAACTTCTATCTGACGAAGAGTATCGGGGTATCCGGGCTGTTGAAAGAAGCCTTAAGGATCAAGAGATGAGTGAAATGAAAACTCTCTCTATGGTGTTAGACTCTTTGAACATCGATCCCAGCGCTGAGATTTCTGGTGTGTACTACAAGTCGCTAAAGTCGGGGAAAGGCGGAAAGCCAGTTTCAGGTGCCACTGTGTGGGTGAATTATATAGGTCGATTTCCTTCCGGAAAAGTATTTGACAACACGTATGAGGGAAAGCTTGCGCTGGAGTATCAGATTGGTAAGCCTGATCAGGTTATTCCAGGGTTTGCGATCGGGATTTCGCAGATGCGAGAAGGAGGGAAGGCCCTCTTTATCATCCCATCAACTTTGGGGTTTGGAGAGGACGGATCTTCAAGCGGTATCGTCCCACCATTCTCTACACTTATATATGAGGTGTCTCTTGTCCGTGTCCGCGCTTAATTTCTGATAGTTTTGCGCACAAACAAGAAATAGAATCATGATCAAAAGATTTGTAACGTATTCCTTTCTCGCAACCATGATTGTTGCATGTTCCGGGCAAGGTGGAGAATCTGCGAGCTCTGCAGAAGGTGAGGCAGAAAGTGCGGAGGCTGCGCAAGAAAACAATATGAGTGCGACCCCAGGAGAATTGGTCACTTTGCCTTCAGGGCTTCAGTATGAGATCATTCAGGAAGGAAACGGTCAGAAGCCAGAGGTAGGTGACAAAGTAACCGTGCACTACACTGGCACACTTAAAGCTACCGGAGACAAGTTTGATAGCAGTTTAGACAGAGGACAGCCGTTCAGCTTTCCTGTTGGTCAGGGACGCGTTATTCCAGGTTGGGACGAGGGAATTCTTTTGTTCAATGTAGGAACAAAAGCAAGATTGATCATTCCATCGAATCTGGCTTATGGACCACAGGATCGTCCGGGTATTCCAGCAAACAGCGATTTGATTTTTGAAGTTGAGATTTTGGACATTGATCATATAGAACCGCACAAGGTTTATGACGTGTCTGGTATGGAACCTCAAACCACCAACAGCGGTCTTCAGTACTATATCATTGAAGAGGGAACCGGCCCACAGGCGAAAGCTGGGGATATGGTAAGCGTTCACTACTATGGATACCTGAAAGAGGGCGAAACGCGTTTCGATGATTCCTTCTCCAGAGGTGAACCCATCCAGTTTCCATTGGGAAGCGGCCAGGTGATCCCAGGTTGGGAAGAAGGCATTGCATTGTTGAAGGAAGGCTCAAAAGCCAAGCTCGTGATTCCTTACGCACTGGCTTACGGTGAGCAGGGAAGAGGTCCTATTCCTCCGGCAGCAGATTTGGTGTTTGACGTAGAGTTGGTTAAGATCAACTAGATAGTAGAGTGATCAGAAGATTAGAAAATCAGATGATCAGATAATGGAATCAACTCATCATCTAATTATCTGATCAACTAATCAACCAAGTCTAGTCCTGCCGATCGGGAAAGCGGACCACGGCATATTTCAGAAGCCGGTCAAAGTCCCAGCCCCGTTCGCGATGATATACGAGAATGGCATATTCATTCTCAGTTTGAAAATGTGAACCCTCCAGCTCGATCATATTGGGCTCGAGGGTTCCGTCTTCTACATACACATATATATAGTTGTAGAGCCCCTGCTTCAGATAGAGCGTGCTTTCATACTGCATGTTATCAGCGTTGAACACCATTTTGGCCTCGGGCTGAATTCTCCAATCCGTGAGCGCTCCGAAAACGTAGATGTCTCCGTTCTGCAATTCATAGTCTTGCTTCAGCACAAAGTGAGCGTTTACATAATCAGCATCCACCTCACCGTCAGAGAAACCAGAGTTCGTTTTAATGTATCGCCAGCCATTCAGATCTGGCCGCTCTAAATACACTTTTGAGGAGCGCCTCTTGTCTGGTTCCAGGTAAGCATGGTTTTCCTGATCCACGAATGTCACTCTGTTAACTCCCTGACCTGGGTAACGCGTATTCTGGATGTCCAGCATTCTATACTCATTCCCACCCCAGAAGGTGTTTTCGTGATCGTAGTCATAGTCCAGCACATTCTCCTTGATAAACCGTGGATCTAATCCTTCCACTGCGTTGAGCCAATGGTGATTCTGGAGCACCACGACTTTTAAGTCAGAATAGGGATTCGTCAATTCGTAGTTACCCTGATACACTGAGAAATCTACTTCCTGCTTCTCCCTTCGCTCGTGCACCCTTGTGGCCTGTTTAACTTTTGCCTCAACAGCGGTAATCTCTTCTGAGACACAGAACCTTCTGGTGAGGATGAGTTTATCTGGATCCTCAGAATCAAAAACCTTCAGAAGGTAGTTCCCTGATTTGGTGATTTGAAGATTGAAGCTGGGGATTTCCAGCTTGTAGTGGATGTACTTCTGGAAGGTATTACGCGAGTAGTCGTAGTCGTTAATGAAGTCCTCAAAGTTCCCGATGATGTACTCCTGAAAGTCCAGATCTGAAGGTTGCCAGTCAGCATTGCAGTGAATCACAGAGTACATGTAGTTGCCCAACACAGAATCCACTACATCGAAGTGCAACTCCAGAATACTTCCAGGGTCGTTCAGCATAATTACGGGCGGGGCCAATTGCCAGCCTTGTCCATGTAACAGAACGGTTTTGACATTGTCTTGGTAGACATGATTATCGTAGCGCAGAAAGTTGTCGGAATAGTACTCTGTACCCGCACTATCGTGATGAGTAGTGAAGCTTTCCTGGGCGAAAGCATTCTCAGTTGCCAGCAAAAGCAGGAATAGAGAAAAAACGTTGTTAATAACTCTCAACACTTGGTCTATTTGTTTGTCTGATTCAAAAGCAATGTCCACGAAAACAGAAATCTGTGCATCGTTGATTAATTCGTCTTGTCAAAACCCTCAAATACATAAATTTGCGGCCGTTTTACCGCGACAATTTTAACATTAACAGATGTCTAAAAACGTTAAAATTCGTAGAGGAGCCAATATTAAATTGGCTGGGAAGGCCGATCAGGTGAAGTCTGATTCCAATACCCCAAGCTCCTTTGCGATCAAGCCACCTGACTTTCATGGTCTCACTCCTAAGATGCTCGTCAAAGAGGGAGAAGAAGTAAAGGCCGGAAGTCCCCTTTTCCACGATAAGTACAACGATAAAGTGCTCTTCACTTCCCCGGTTAGTGGTGAGGTTGCAAGCATTGTTCGAGGTGCTAAACGTAAAATACTGGAAGTTCGTATTGTTCCGGACTCGGAACAGAAGTACGTTTCGTTTGACACTGCCAATGCAGGATCAATGTCAGGTGAGCAAGTGACGGGATTGTTGCTGAAAAGCGGCCTGTGGCCTCTGATCAAGCAACGGCCTTATGATGTCGTTGCCAAGCCAGAATCGAAGCCTAAAGCCATTTTCATTTCGGCTTTCGATAGTGCCCCGCTGGGACCTGACTACGACTTTATCCTGCACGGAGAAGATGGTGCGTTCCAGGAAGGTATTAACGCATTGGCGAAGCTCACAAGTGGCGCTGTTCATTTGAATGTAAGATCTGGAGCCTCTACGGATCCAGTGTTTGCCAACGCCAAGAATGTGACTCGCAACTCATTCGCAGGACCGCATCCAGCAGGGAATGTTGGTATTCAAATGCACCATATATCTCCTGTCAACAAGGGAGAAACAGTATGGAGTGTGAATGTGCAAGCTGTCGCGATGATCGGTAAGTTCTTCCAAACCGGAAAGCTTGATCTGTCTAAGACCATTGCTTTGGCCGGTAGCGAAGTGCAAAAGCCTCGATACATCAAAACGAAGGTTGGAGCCTCTGTACAATCCATTGTAGAAGGTCAGTTGAATGACGGTGATTTGAGAATCATCAGCGGAAACGTATTGACCGGAACTTCTGTTGGAGCTGACGGCTATCTTGGCTTCTATGATGATCTGATTACGGTGATTCCTGAAGGACATGACCCTCAGTTTATGGGATGGTTAGCTCCTAACTTCCATAAGTTCTCTCTTTCCAAAGCATATTTCAGTTGGCTCATGCCAAACAAGAAGTACAGGTTGAATACCAATATGAATGGTGAGGACCGAGCTTATGTTGTTTCTGGCCAATACGAAGATTTATTGCCCATGGACCTCTATCCTGTTCACCTCATCAAGTCGATCATGACCAATGATGTTGAGCGAATGGAGCAGTTGGGTATTTATGAGATTGCTCCTGAAGATATGGCGCTTTGTGAGTTTGCTTGTACGAGTAAGACACAGGTCCAGAAAATCGTTCGAGACGGTCTTGATGTAGCAATGAAAGAGTTAGGATAAAAGTGCAGCAATGAAGTTTTTACTGAACATATTCGACAATCTCCGCCCCAACTTTGAGAAAGGTGGGAAGTTTGAGAAATACTACAAAGGGTTTGAAGCGATCGAAACGTTTGCTTTTACACCCGGCCATGTGACGCATGACGGTACACACGTCAAAGACGCGATTGACCTCAAGCGTACCATGTTCTTCGTGATCATTGCGCTGGTTCCTTGTCTCCTCTTCGGGATGTGGAATACCGGCCATCAGCACTTCCTGGCGATCGGAGAAATGACCGGACTCACCGAAGGCTTCATGGATAAGTTCATTTTCGGAGCCATCCGCGTGCTACCGATTGTGGTCGTAAGCTATGGTGTCGGTTTGGGAATTGAATTCCTCTTCGCCATCATTAAGAATCACTCTGTCAACGAAGGGTACCTCGTTTCAGGAATGTTGATTCCTCTTGTTCTTCCTTCAGAGATTCCATTGTGGATGGTGGCTGTGGCTACCATTTTTGCTGTGGTAATTGGTAAGGAAGTGTTTGGAGGAACCGGAATGAACATCCTGAATCCGGCACTGACAGCCAGAGCCTTCCTCTTCTTTGCATACCCAACTAAAATGAGTGGTAACATGGTGTGGATCCCTACTGAAGCTGACAAGGCGACTGTAGATGGCTACACCGGTGAAACACTTCTCTCTCAGGCTTACAACGCAGCTCCAGGCAGCGATTTTGGAACGGTAGCCTATGACTCTGCCGGACAGCAGTTCGGAAGCATTGCCGACACCATGTGGGCATCTTTTTGGGGATGGATTCCAGGTTCCATTGGAGAGACTTCAGTGTTCGCCATCCTTTTGGGAGCAGCCTTCCTTTTGTTTACCGGTATCGGTAGCTGGAGAATCATGCTTTCCTTCCTCATCGGTGGCGCAGCTATGTCATTCATCTTCAACGCTTGGGGAGCCAATACATTTATGTCCGTTCATCCATTGCAGCAGCTGATGATGGGAAGCTTCATGTTCGGCATGGTGTTCATGGCGACTGATCCTGTAAGTGCTGCTCAAACCAACATGGGCAAATGGATTTACGGATTCTTTGCCGGGTTCCTCGGCATTATGATTCGGGTATTCAATCCCGCATATCCTGAAGGTATTATGATGGCCATCCTCTTTATGAATGTGATGGCTCCATTGATCGACCATTACGTGGTGGAGGCAAATGTGAAGCGAAGACTAAAACGAGCTACTGTAGCTGCTTAACCCTATACTGAGATGGCAATAAACAAAGATTCACAGGTATTTACATTCGGCTTTGCAGTCGTAATGGTAATAGTAGTAGCTACTGTTCTTTCTCTGGCTGCTATGGGCTTGAAAGCTCCTCAGCAGGAGAATGAGAAGCAGGAAAAAATGCAGAGCATTTTAGGTTCTGTGCAGGTTGAAGTATCACGTCAGGAAGCCAGCGAAAGCTTTGGCAAGTATGTGAAGAAGCGCTACATACTCAATAGCAGTGGCGAGGTGGTAAGTGAAATGGACGGTGACGTGAGAACCATCGCTAAGGATGGCAAGGAAGAAGCCGAAAAGGATGCTTTCAACGTAGATGTGCGCAAGCAGTATCGAGATAAATCCAAGGCTTTGGAGGAGAAAAAGTTCCCGCTCTTCGAATGTGAGAAGGATGGTAACGTTTACTATGTAATTCCATTGGTCGGAACTGGTCTTTGGGGACCGATCTGGGGCTACATTGCCCTGGAGTCTGACATGAACACTGTTTTCGGAGCAACCTTCGATCACAAAACCGAAACTCCAGGTCTTGGAGCTGAAATCAACCAATCCTGGTTTGAGTCTCCATTTGTTGGAGATCAGATTTTTGATGCAAACGGAGAGTTTGTCTCAATCAAGGTCATCAAGGGAGGGGCTGACGCAGCCGACAAGCACGGTGTAGACGCCATTACCGGTGGCACGATTACCAGCAACGGTGTGTCAAACATGCTGCAGAATACACTGGAGATCTACGTTCCTTATTTTAAAAGCAAATCAGACATCGCTTCAATCTAAAGCCTTATGAGTACAGAAGTTAAAGAAGCTCCTGCAAAGGAAGTTGTCGTGAAAGAGCCCAGTGAGCCGCTCTTTTCGAAGAAGAATAAAAAGCTACTTATAGATCCGCTGGACGATGCTAACCCGATTACCGTTCAGGTATTGGGTATTTGCTCAGCACTTGCGATTACGGTTCAAGTGAAGCAAGCGATTGTAATGTCGTTGTCCGTACTGGCAGTAATGATCTTCGGTAACCTAATCGTGAGTTTGATCAGAAACATGATCCCGAACCGAATCCGGATCATTGTTCAGCTGGTGGTTGTGGCATCACTTGTAATTCTCGTAGACCAGGTGTTGAAGGCCTATGTATACGATGTGAGTAAAGCGCTGTCCGTATTCGTTGGACTGATCATCACCAACTGTATCATCATGGGACGCCTCGAGGCCTTTGCTCTCGGAAACAAGCCCTGGCCATCCATTCTTGATGCGATTGGTAATGCAGCGGGTTACGGTTGGATTCTGATCGCTGTTGCACTGGTAAGAGAAGTGTTTGGATCAGGAACGATCAGTTTCCCTGGCCTGGATGAAGCGATTACACTGGTACCAGCTTCCGTATTTGATTTTGGATACATGAACAACAACCTGATGATTCTGCCTCCAATGGCTCTCATTACGGTTGGAATCATCATCTGGATCCAACGAAACAGAAACACCAAACTCTTCGAAGAAAACTAAGAAACGATGCTAGATTTAGTCAACATATTTGTCAAGGCGATCTTCGTGGAGAACATGATTTTCGCCTACTTCCTGGGAATGTGTTCCTACCTCGCGGTTTCCAAAACCGTAAAAACGGGGGTAGGCCTGGGAGCCGCTGTGATCTTCGTTTTGGGAATCACAGTACCCGTCAACTACCTACTTGAAAATTACATCCTTAAAGAAGGAGCCCTCACCTGGATTGATGCTTCGTTCGCAAGCGTTGATCTCAGCTTTCTGAGCTTTATCATGTTTATCGCGGTCATCGCGTCCATGGTTCAGCTGGTAGAGATGGCAGTGGAGAAGTTTGCACCAGCGCTCTACGGAGCGCTTGGAATCTTCCTTCCGTTGATTGCGGTAAACTGCTCTATTCTTGGTGGTGCTCTGTTCATGCAAGAGCGTCAATACACCAGCATTGCAGAAGCTACTTCTTTCGGCCTTGGTTCCGGTGTTGGATGGTTCCTCGCGATTGTTGCAATTGCAGCAATCCGTGAGAAGATCAAGTATTCCAACGTTCCACCAGCACTTCGTGGCTTGGGAATCACATTTATCATTACAGGTTTAATGGGCATTGCCTTTATGGCCTTCATGGGCATAGAACTCTAAGCAAAAAAACATGGCAACAACAGTTATTGTAAGTATTGTAGTATTCCTCGTCTTTGTGCTGCTTTTGGTGTCGATCATCCTCTTCGCCAAAGCCAAGCTCTCACCAAGCGGAAACGTGAAGCTGGTGATCAACGGGGAAAAGACCGTTGAGGTGGAGGCTGGTAACACCATTCTCTCTACGCTTGGAAACAACAAGATTTTCCTTCCTTCTGCATGTGGTGGTGGTGGAACCTGCGCTATGTGTAAGTGTCAGGTGATGAAAGGTGGAGGAGAAATCCTTCCCACTGAAAAGCCTTACTTCACCCGTAAGGAAGTGCAGGAAAACTGGCGACTTGGTTGCCAGGTGAAGATCAAGGAAGACATGGAAATCCAGATTCCTGAGGAAATCTTCGGTATTAAGAAGTGGGAGTGTGAAGTAGTTTCCAACTACAACGTAGCTTCTTTCATCAAGGAATTTGTGGTGCGCCTTCCAGAAGGTGAGACATTGGAATTCGAAGCTGGAGGATACATTCAAATCGATGTTCCACCTATCGAAGTGAACTTTAAGGACATTGACATCACTGCTCACCCTGATCTGGTTGAGATTCACGGTCGTGATCCGCAGGATTTCAAGAGCGAATGGGATAAGTTCGGTCTTTGGGATCTCAAGATGAAGAATGACGAAGAGATCTTCCGAGCCTACTCCATGGCCAACCACCCAGCGGAAGGAAACATTGTGATGCTGAACATTCGTATCGCCACTCCGCCATGGGATCGTGCTAACAATAAGTGGATGGATGTGAATCCAGGTATTTGTTCTTCCTATGTCTTTGGCTGCAAGCCAGGCGATAAGGTGACTGTTTCAGGTCCTTACGGAGAATTCTTCATCAAGGAAAATGATTCTGAAATGCTCTATATTGGTGGTGGTGCTGGAATGGCTCCGATGCGTTCACACCTCTTTCACCTCTTCCACACTGTGAAGACCAACCGTAAGGTGAGCTACTGGTATGGAGGCCGATCTAAAAGAGAATTGTTCTACCTGGATCACTTCCAGAAGATTGCTGATGAGTTCCCCAACTTCAAATTCCATGTAGTGCTAAGTGAGCCTGCAGAGGAAGATAATTGGGTTGAAAAGAAAAGCATTGATGATAAAGAAGGAGACGGCTTCCTTGGTTTCGTTCACCAGGCGGTCATCGATCAATACCTCAGCAAGCACGAAGCTCCCGAAGACATCGAGTTCTATTTCTGCGGACCTCCATTGATGAACCAAGCCGTTCTGAAAATGTGTGACGACTGGGGGGTTCCACCAGAGAATGTTTCATTTGACGACTTCGGAGGATAACTCTGCGATGAAACAACAAAGTACAAGAAAGCCCTTTGGATTACTCCTAAGGGCTTTTTTATGGTCTGTGTTGGTAGTCTCCGTAAGTTCTTGCAGACAGGAACTGAAAAAGACCACAGCCGAGGAATTTCGAATGGAGGTCTCGGGTGAGGCGCAGGGCACTACCTGGACCATGGTCTATTACGACTTGCAGGGCCGGAATTTCAAACCACAGGTTGACAGTATTCTCAAGGAAATTGATCGCTCAGTGTCGACCTATCTCAAGGGTTCTGTCATTGATCGATGGAATCATTCCGACTCCGGCACTTTTGTTGACCCGCTGTTTGTGGAGTTGCTAAAGATTTCATGGAGTGTTTACAACAGCACCTCCGGAGCATTTGACCCTACCGTCATGCCACTGGTCAAGTACTGGGGATTTGGCCCTGAGAAATACGAGCAACCCGATCTCGTAGAGGCAGAGGCCATTGATTCGCTCAGGGGACTGCTATGCTTCGATCGTTTGAGATTAAGACGGAACCAGCGAAGCTTCAAGTTAGAATCATTGATTCACGACACGCTGTCAACAGATTCATTCTTCCTTTCCAAGCCTTTTCCACAGGCGCAGCTTGATTTCAATGCCGTAGGGCAGGGGTGGAGCGTAGACAAGGTGGTGGAGTTTCTCGATGCAAAGGGCATCAAGGTCTATTTCCTTGAGCTGGGTGGCGAAATCAGAGCCGGACAGCCCAAGCCAGATGGAAGCCTATGGCGCTTTGGAGTTGATAAACCCATAGAAGATCTCGAGGAGCGTGAGTTGCAAGCGATTGTAGCCTTGAGAAACAAGGGCCTGGCTACCAGCGGGAACTATCGAAAGTTCTACATGAAGGAGGGCGTGCGCTATGCTCATACCATTGATCCAGCGACTGGATATCCGGTCAAGCACAATTTGCTGAGTGCTACGGTTGTATCGGATGAAGCTGCAATTGCCGATGCTTACGCCACTGCTTTCTTAGTCATGGGACAGGATTCTACGTTGAGCTTCATCGAAGAGAAGAGCTACCTGAATAACTACGTGTACCTGATTTCTTCTGAAAACGGAGTCTTTACAACGGAAGTCAGCCCTGAAATCGAAGCTTTGATCGAGGAGAACTGAATTTAGCTCTTGCATTTTTCGGAAGGGCGGGCGCCACACACCGAACATGTTCCGCTTCCGTCAGCAAGCATGGGATTGTTGCTGGCACACGTACCTGCAAACTCTCCGTTTTTCTTAAAGAGAATCTTTACTGCGATGCCCGCGAAGGCAAGTCCCAGGAGGACTAATACCAAGAGAAAAACTTTCATAGCTGCAAAGATAAAACTCCCTCAACTTTCAAGGTTCATTCGCCTCCTAAAAAGAGTTGTCCATCCCCTTCATCAGCCCATCTTGTAATGGCCGGATCTCCGAAAACGGTAATGTTTCCCACATCGTAGATCTGATAGAAGAGGAATTCTGAGGACCTTACGATCATGTCTCCGGAGCCTTCATTATGGATGGTGAGACTTCTGCATTGAAGCTGCTCAGCCTCAAAATCACTGGACGAACTGGCGTACATGTAAGTGACCTCTGCGATTCCTGACAATTTGAATTCGCTGATCCCACTGTGGTGAACAGCATTCAGCTTTCGACAAACAAGATCCAGTTCAATGGCTCCGCTGGCATCCCATGATTCTACGTTCAGCGAATCGGTCATAAAACCAGTAGCCTGGATATCTCCGGAGGTTCTGGAGTAGATTCCTTGCAACGCACCTGTGTGCAGAATTACGGTGGGGTTGCTATTCCTCGGACGCGTCCAAGGACAGCGATTGTTGTCCCTGACGTGCAGTGTTTCGTCCACTACTTCGAGATCCATGTATTCGATCAGGTTTTCACCGTAAATAATCTCTGCAAAGAACAGGCTGTCCTGAATCAAGGTAACATCAACCTTGTCGTGTACCTCAATGGCCTTGATGCCTGAAGTGAAAGGTTCGGTCATCTCCACATCATCGCCTGGTAGTTGAATGCACGCTCCCTTTTCCTTGGAACACGCAACTGCCAGGATGAGCAGCACTAGGAGATAAACTCTAGAAGTATTTGGACATGCCCAATTCAAAATAGTCAGCTCTGAAAATGTAGGTTTTTATAGTCATGTTGAGGGCCCAGCCCGGAGCAAAATCATAGCGCATTCCTGCTCTGTTGTAATAGTTTCTGAAGTCAGGATAAGCTGTGTAGAGGAATAGTCCACCACCAACGAGCAATGTGATTTTCTCGATGACAAGGTGGTAGTTGGCGCTGATCCCAAGTTGCGTATTCTGTAGAGCAGAATTCAGCGTGTCCCCGTTCTCCTCCAGGCTACTGATTCTGGCCGAGTTATACATCGCATCGATGCCGATGCCTACCTCTGACTTACCGGAAATACCCATGATTCGTTCTACCCTTAACACTCCGATAGGATGCTTTACATCTCTTTTAGAGGTGTTTTCCTTGATACTTCCTGCGAGGGATAACGCCCAACGTCCTTTCCGCTTCACATATTGGTGTGTGTCAGGTAAAGGGGACTGATTTTTAGGCAGGTAAGCCACTCCAACACCGAGCATGGGATAGTTGATACCCGTATTCGGCAGATTCAGGTGGGCGTTCGAAAAGTGATTGAATGAAACACTTCCATTCATCACGAGAAGGTCGCTGATTCGGTAAGAGACCTTCTGGGACATAAAGGGAAAAAAGTTCAGGTGACTTCCGATAGAGGGGTTCAGACGATTGTCGTCCTCATCGTAGGGCTGGGTCACAATGCCCGGCCCCCAGCCGATTTCAAAATGGCTGCTGAAGCGTTTTGTTTGAATGACAGGCAAACTCAGAAACGCACTGAATCCAAATCCATACCCCAGCATTTGAGTATTCCCAAGGTCGAATGCCCGCAAGCTAATGCCATAGATGGGCATTCGATAGTATTTGTGCCATGCTCGGCTCCCGGTGGTTTGGACAATGTATCGGAATTCCAGGGCGGTGGCCGGGCGTTCTGGCAGGTGCCGCATCGTTTGCCGGTGCGTCAATAAGTACCCTCGGTGCAGATTCACCTCATAGCCGCGAATAGAGAGTGAGTCTTGAGCTATAGCCTCAAAACTGGAGCAGCTGGCCAGGAACAATCCAATGAAAAAGATGAATTTGAGCAGACGAGTCACGTAATCTATTTGCGATGCGAACAAAGACGTTTCAGCAGGTTGTCCCGTCAACGCGTTTGAAAGACGAGGCCTTAAAAGTAGTGGCAATTCGCTCAGGTCGTTGCACAGATCCGATGAGGCTTTCATCTTTGCTGCATGAGACCTGAACTGGACGCCTTCGAACGCCTTTTGACGATCATTACTGAGCTCCGTCAAAAGTGCCCCTGGGATCGCAAGCAAACCCTGGAAAGCCTTCGCTACCTGACCATTGAGGAAACTTACGAGTTGAGCGATGCCATCTTGGACAACAACCTGGAAGAGGTGAAGCAAGAGCTTGGAGACCTCATCATGCATGTGGTGTTTTATGCACAGATTGGTTATGAGCAAAAAGCATTTGCCATTGATGATGTGCTGAATGGAGTATGTGATAAGCTGGTGCGCAGGCATCCTCACATTTATGGTGATGTGAAGGTGGAAAGCGAAGAAGATGTGAAGCGCAACTGGGAGCAGATCAAGCTGAAGGAAGGAAAAAAATCTGTGTTGCAGGGAGTGCCAAAATCATTGCCTGCCATGGTGAAAGCCAATCGCATACAGGAGAAGGCGAGAGGTGTAGGTTTTGACTGGGATCATTCTGATCAAGTGTGGGAGAAACTCAACGAAGAGCTAGGTGAGCTGAAGCATGAAATCGATTCAGGAGCTGATCCAAAGAAGGTTGAAGACGAGTTTGGCGATGTGTTGTTCAGCATGATCAACTATGCCCGTTTCATCGGCATCAACCCGGAAGATGCCCTGGAGCGCACCAACAAGAAATTCATTCAGCGCTTCCAGTACCTTGAGCATAAAAGCCAGGAAGAAGGCAAGTCTCTGGCAGACATGAGCCTGGAGGAAATGGAATCATACTGGGAAGAAGCCAAGCAGCTTTAGCCCAACAGCAAACCAATGCTGATCCCCACGATCATGGATAAGATCTTGGAGCCAGTCAATTTGTGTTGTTCCCCGCTTTCAAAGAGAATGGTCGTAGACACGTGTAGCAAGATGCCAACGGTCAATGCCAAGCTTGCGAAAATGAGCTGCTCTGCTATTTCGTGAAAAGAGTGCGTCAAAAAGACCTGGATCAACGAGCCCACCACCGTGCATAGAATGAAAACGGCAAGAATTACAAGCTTTATAGTCATGCTCGTATTGACTCGTGAAAGCAGAAGACTCAGGGTAATGGCTACAGGAATCTTATGCATGAAGACACCCACGAGGAAGGGGCGCATGTGTTCTTCTGTGTCTCCAAGCAGGGCAGAGGCGATGGGCATTCCTTCAATCAAAGCATGAATGCACAAGGCTATGACGGCCACGATGACTGCTGACCGTGATGACTTGACATGAGCATGTCCATGTTCAATCCCGCTGGAGAAGTTTTCTAGTACGATCTGAAGTAAAAAGCCTGCGAGCAGCGCCAGACCAGCATATTCTGGAATCACCTCAAAAACTTCGGGGAGCACATGGGTGAACAGGATTGTCACCAAAAAGGCGCCTCCACCTGATAAGAACAGGTTGAGTCCTTTGCGATTCTCGGCACCCTTGAACAGCACCCAGGCACCAGCTCCGAAGCTGATCAACAAACCAAGAATATATAGGATCATGATTTACGTGCAATGATAATCACCCGAGTAGCTTCCTCGGTCATTGCGTTGAGCTGATAGTCTCCAAAAGTTTGCTCGATACGAAACCCTACTTGCTCCAGCATGCCTGTGAGGTCTTCTTTTGAGAAAGCCATCACCCTTTCTTCGAACTCATAGCTTTTGGCTCCATCCTCCACCTCGATCTTCTTGACAATGTGCTGACCTTGAATGGACTTGGAGATGGTGAATTTCACCCCATTGGCTTCATCGTGCTGGAAATGAACCAACTGCTTCTGAATATAACTGGTGTTGAGATAATCCAATACAAAAAGCCCATTGGGGTTCAGCGTATTGTGAATGTTTTGAAGACTTTCAATGTGCTCTTCCCAAGTATCGAAATATCCAAAACTGGTGAACAGATTCAGCGCAACATGGAACTGGGGTAACTCCAGCGGTAAGCGCATGTCGTGTACATGAAAATGCAAGGAGGACGAAGCAGAAGCCTTGGCTTCCTCGATGCTATTCTCAGAAATATCGATTCCCGTGACCTCAAAACCAAGACTATTCAGATAGATAGAGTGTCTTCCACGCCCGCAGGCTACATCCAGAAAGGATGCCTGCTTCTCAGGCTTTAAAAACGACAGAAGCGCATCAATGAATTGACGCGCTTCTGAGAAGTCTCTATTTCTGTATAGAATGGGATAGTACGGGGAATCAAACCACGACCTGAACCATTCTTGTTTACTCATGTGATGTAGTAGCCTCTGGGTTCGCTGGAGTTACGGAAGCCTCAGGTTCGCTTTTAACCAAGGTCATTTCGTCTACCAGGTGACCAGCATCGGCAAATTTGTCGATGATGAACAGCACGTAACGAATGTCAACAGAAATGGTTCGCTGCAGTTTGTGCTCGAACGCAATGTCACCACTCATCGCTTCCCAGTTTCCGTCAAAGGCACAACCAATCAGCTCTCCTTTGGCGTTGATCACCGGGCTTCCGGAGTTTCCTCCTGTGATGTCGTTGTTGGAAATGAAGCATACACGCATTTCTCCATCCTCGCCATAGTCTCCGTAGTCTTTGTTCTCATAAAGAGTCTTGAGCTTGCCTGGCACTACGAATTCCGGGTTGTTCGGATCTTCCTTCTCCATCACACCTGCCAGCGTAGTGTAGTAGTTGTAGTACACAGCGTCTGCTGGATAGTAGTCTCCAACTTTACCATAGGTAAGGCGCATGGTGGAGTTGGCATTTGGATAGTAGTTTTTGTCAGCGTTCATCTTTCTCAAACCGTCAACAAACAGTCGGTTAGCGTATACGATGTCTTCATCCGCATTACCTACCATTGGCAAGAGCTGGCCGCGGAAAAATCCGAGGGTATTCATCATCAGGTCAAAGACGGGATCTTTCTCAAGCTTCTTGGCAGAAGGCTTTTCCAGGAACGCGTCCAGAGATTCTTCAGAAGCGAAGATGGATTTATCAAACATCTTGTCCACTTCTTTGGTGAAATCACCGTTCGCTTTCGAAGCCATCTCACGGAATTTCTCAGGCTGCATGTTGGTAGGCACATCTTCACTGTACATCTTAAAGAGTGCAGCAGTAATCTTGCGATCCGTTGGCTGGTTGTAGTCTTTAAAGTGCTTGTCAGCGCGCTTCTTCAACATCGCTTTAGCCTCATCAATTGCTGATGCAGGTGCCCCTTCTTGCGAAAGTGCTGCGAGGAGTCCGGTGGCGCGGTAAGACAACACCACAATCTCACTGGCAAACATGGCCTCATTGATGTAGGTCATCGCCTTCACCGTTTTGTCTGTAGTTGCAAAACCATCTTTCCACAGCTTGGTAACTGCTTGATAGGTTTCGCCAGCATCTGATTGCTTGGCCGCCCAAGCGTCAAACTGATCTTCGGTAGCTTTCTTCTGCTCGTATACTTTCAAGCGCTTCAGACCGCGTTGCTGGCCAATGAAGTACTTGTAATAGTTGCTCACCCCGGCATACTTGGAAGCATACTTAATTCGAACCTCAGCGCTGTTGTCCATGTCCGCTTTCATCAGCTGGAGGCGCTTTTCTCGAATGCTCACGATGGTAGGCTGGCGAAGGCTCAGCTCTTGCTGAACACCGTAAGAACTCAGGTAGCGATCTGTGCTGCCCGGGTAACCCATAATCATGGCGTAGTCACCTTGCTCTACACCGTTCAGTGAAATAGGAAGGTGGTGCTTAGGAGCGTGAGGAACGTTCTCAGTAGAATAGTCAGCAGGAAGTCCGTCAGGACCTTCATATACTCTCATCAGGGAGAAATCACCTGTATGTCGTGGCCACATCCAGTTGTCTGTGTCACCGCCATACTTTCCGATGGAAGAGGGAGGAGCTCCAACCAATCTTACATCTCTGAACGTTTCGTAAACGAAGAGGTAGTACTCGTTTCCTTCAAAAAAGCTTCGGGTCTTGATCTCGTAGTGTTCAGCAACTTCTTCGGCAACTTCCGCTTCTACTTTTTCGATCGCAGCTCTCAGAGCTTCATCTCTTTCAGAGCCTTTGAGAGTGACGTCTACATCTTGCAGCACCTTGTCGGTCACATCTCTCATCTCGATGAGGTAGGATGCGGTCATGCCATTGGCCTGCAACTCATCAGCCTTGGTCTTGGCCCAGAATCCATCGGTGAGGTAATCGTGTTCGGTGGTACTATTGTCCTGAATGGCTCCAAAAGCGCAGTGATGATTGGTGAGGAAAAGCCCGTTATCGCTGATCATTTCAGCAGTACATGAGCCACCATTCAATACTACGATTGCATCTTTCAAGCTTGCGTTGTTCACACTGTAAATCTCTTCAGGTGTCAACTGAAGTCCGTGCTTCTTCATGTCATCGTAGTTGAGTCTTTTGATAAACATGGGAAGCCACATCCCCTCGTCTGCGTGCAACCTCAGTGTAGATCCTACAACCAAGATGGCAAGCAACAACGCTTTAATTCCGTTCATATTCATAATCGATTGTTCTTGAGATAGGCCGCAAAAGTATAAAAGGCTCATTCCTTGGGCATTGCTTCGGGGATATTTGAACAAACAAATGATCAACGGTTTGATCCGACAGGCGTTGAGCGGTTTACTTATCACTTATATTTGCTGCGAGCACAAGCTTCCACACACTTGAAAGTAGATCAGATCAATCACTTTATAGACAATATTGGAGAAGCCAATTTGCTCATGAATTTTGCGGGCACAATCTCAGAGCAGAAGGTCAATGCGATCCTTACGGATCTTGAGCAGCGCTTGGAGGAAACAGAACCAGAATTCAAAAAGCAAAGGAAGGTTTACAACATCCTGGTGGAGACCCTACAGAATCTGTATCATCATACAGAGAAGCTGGAGCAATACACCGTGAAGGATGGTGACACCAATCGTGATGTGGTGTTTATGCTCGGAAAAACAGAAGCGGAGTACAGCATTCTGGCCGCGAACTACATCAAGAATTCAAACATTCCCTCTTTGCGCTCCAGGTTGGATAAGATCAACGCGATGGATAAGGACGAATTGAGAGGCTTCTACAAAGAAGTGCTCAACAATGGTCAGTATTCCGAGCATGGAGGAGGCGGACTGGGAATGATCGACATTGCACGTAAATCCGGGAACAAGCTTGATTATGAGTTTGATGAAGTAAATGAAGATTTCAGCTTGTTCGCATTAAGAATTAAAGTTTAAAAATTAACCCTGAACCTAAAACAATAGAAATACGATGGATTCAATCATTATTGAGGGCACCCCGAAAACACCCACCGTGCAGTTTAGCGCAGAAACCGGTGTGTTAGAGATTGCGGGCCGCTCCATTCCTGAAAACGCAGTTGAGTTTTACAAGCCTCTGGTTGATTGGATTGGAGAGTATGGGAGTGCAGCCAAGGACAACACAGAAGTAAACATTCGACTGGAGTATTTCAATACCAGTTCTTCAAAGTGCATCCTTGATGTATTCAAGAAGCTGGAGTCCATCAACGGGCAAACAAACATTACCATCAACTGGTATTTTGAAGAAGACGATGAGGATATGCTGGAGGCCGGTGAAGATTACGAGGCCATCATCAACATTCCTTTTAAAATGGTAGAGATCGAAGAGATCTAAGCCGAAGAAATCAATGATTGAAATCGAGGGCTTCTCCATCAGGAGAGGCCCTTTTTTATGGTCCTTGTCAAACTCTTACCGTAAAGAAGGTAGCGTGCTCTATTTCCCCCGACCCTGAAGCACGATCAACACGGTGTGGATCATGATTTTGAAATCCACCAGGAGTGACATGTTCTCAATGTAGAGGATGTCGAACTTCAGCCGCTCGATCATTTCTGATACGTTTTCAGCGTAGCCATACTTCACCTGACCCCAGGAAGTAATGCCCGGGCGAACCTTCTGAAGGTGCTTGTAGTGGGGAGCAGACTCTACAATCTGCTGAATGAAGAATTGACGTTCGGGCCGAGGGCCCACCAGGCTCATATCGCCCACCAATACGTTCAGGAACTGAGGTAACTCGTCCAGGCGCGATCTTCTTAGAAACTTCCCGATCGGAGTGATCCGGCTGTCGTGTTCGCTGGAAAGGGCTGGGCCGTTCTTTTCCGCATCCTTGTACATCGACCGGAACTTGTAGATCGTGAAAGGTTTGCCGTGCAATCCGATGCGCTCGTGGGAATAGATGATCGGTCCTTTTGAGCTGAGGGCCACGGCCAGGCCGATGATCAAATAAACCGGAGACAAAAGGATGAGGCAAATCACGGAGATTACAATGTCCAGAAAGCGCTTCGCGTATTGCTGCCATGGAGGCATGATCTCGCGCTTGATGTCGATCAGCGGTGCACCCAGAATGGAGGACATTTTCACCTGCCCACTCAGAATGTCATACATCTTCGGGATGATGCGGATGTTGACTCCCTTGTCTTCCAATCCGTTCAGAATCTGTCCGATCTTATCGTGTTCGCTGCTCTCCAGCGCAATGATCACATCTTCCACTTCGTATTGATCAAGGATCGGGTCGATGTCTCTGAAGTGCCCGAGGTGTTGAAGTGAATTGTGCAGCGCATGGTTCTTACCTCCGTTGATGTGCACAAAACCGATGAACTTGAATCCCGAGCCCTTCTTCTGTTTCTCGAGGTCTTCATACAGCTTCAGCGCGTTCTCGTTACTACCGATCATCAACGTGTTGAAGCCCATCAATCGGTTGTGAACGCGATAAGCCGTGATGCTACTCAGTGTCAGTCTTCCAATTTCGGTGAGGGTGAAGTGCAATGAGAAGAGCACCGCAAAAGACTGATAGTAGGTTTTATAAGAAAGGATGAAGTCGTCCAGGATGATCGAAAAGAAGAGAAAGACAGAGCCCAGGAGCGACACAAAAAGCGTTTGCCCTAATTCTTTCAGCCGTGATTTACGGTACACATCGCGGTAGGCACCACTCAGCGTGTAGAGACTCAGCCAAAACACTACGATCAGACTCAGACTCAGGAAAAACTTCTGATCATAAATGACCATCACGTTGTCTCCGAAAACCTGCGTTTCAATGAAAAGTTTTCGATACGTGAAAAACAGGCTGTAGGCGAGGGCTGCAGCCAACGAATCACTGATGAGGTAGCGTAGGGTTTGTAGCGTTCGATTCACGACTCAATCATCAACTTCACGTTGTCAATCATGATTTGTCCTGTAACACCACCATCGGCCGGTAGTCGGGCCCGGAAATAGAAAATGTAATCCTCAGGGCTGAAGCCATTGCTGATCAATGATGTAAGTGCCATGTAAGCTTTCTTCCATTCACCACCTGTGTCCCGAAAGGTGACATAGTCAATCGTCTGGTCCTGGCCACTGATGTTGTTGATGAACACACCGAGGGTAAACTCTGTGTCTGTCTTATAATCCAGCTCCATGTAGACGATGTTTCCCTGTTGCGGAAGCGTGTAAGCAGCAGAGGTTTGAATCTGAACGAAATTCATGTCAGGCGTGATGTCAATGACGCCACTGCCTCTTCCTTCAAATACCTCGTTTGGATCGCGGGTTACTACAATGTTGGTATCACTGCCGTTGGATTTGGTGAACCCATTGAAGGTGATGTCCACATCGTCAAAATCATCCACCGTGAGGTAGACGTATTGATTCGCTTCTTCCCGGTAGGTCACGAAGGGTTCTATTTCCTGGATTTCTCCTGGCTTGAAATCAAATGTGGTGCGGAAGGCATCGTAGAACAGGTAGTTGTCTCGCAGCTCTGAAAGGGTGGAAACGATGATGCCCGGACCTATCAACAGGTCTTGTTCTCCCTGAGCGAGAACGGGAATGGTTGCGGGAAGCTCGAAGATGCCGAGCATGGTGTCGTTCACAAATACCCACGCATCGGTGATGTTGCTCGAAACAGAACCATGTGCCTCAAAATCGGTGGAGACGACATTGATGGAATCAATTCTCAGGTACGCAGGTTCCTGCTCATCAGGATTGATGATGTTGCAGGCTTGCGCCAATAACAAGCAGGCTAGGGTAACTGAAGCGAAAAACGCACTAAATCTTCTACTCAAATCGCAAGTCTGTTTCGCGTGCGCGGGATAAACGAGCGTTGGGGCTGTTTATTATGCGCTGATCGATCAGTGTGCGAAAATAGAATTACTATAGGTTAGTTGATCGAGAATTTGCTGCGCAACATGCATGGCATTATAGCCATCCTCTACAGTCACGAGTGGCGATTGGTTGGTGCGAATCGATTCAGCAAAGGTTCTCAGTTCTTCCTTGATCGCGTTTTGGTCACGCACTTCAGGATTGTCGAAGTAAATCTGCCGTGGGTCTTTTCCTTCTCCCGGATCAATGAGAATCGCGAACGGATCATCCGGATCCACGTCCTTGATCCTAACGACCTCAGACTTGCGTTCCATGAAATCAACCGTGATGTACGCATTGCGCTGGAAGAAGCGAGACTTGCGCATGTTTTTCAGGGAAATGCGGCTCGCAGTGAGGTTGGCTACACAGCCGTTGTCAAATTCCAGCCTGGCGTTGCAGATGTCTGGAGAATCACTCACGACCGACACACCACTCGCGCTCACCTTTCTCAGGTTGGCCTTCACCACGCTGAGCGTGATGTCAATATCGTGGATCATCAGATCAAGCACTACGGAAACATCGGTGCCGCGCGCGTTGAACTGCGCCAGTCGGTGTGTTTCAATGAAGAGCACCTGATCAAAGTGGTTTTGAACCGCCTCAAATGCAGGGTTGAATCGCTCTACATGACCAACCTGCACCTTCACATTGGCCTCGTGCGCCAGGTCCACCAGCTTCTTTGCTTCTTCCAGTGTATTGGTGATCGGCTTTTCAATGAATACGTGCTTGCTGTTGCGCAGCGAATGCATGGCAGACTCAAAGTGAGAAAGCGTAGCCGTTACAATATCTACGGCATCAACATGAGCTACCAGGTCTTCCACTGAATCGAACCGATGCAGTCCGTATTCCTTCTTCACGAACTCGCTTTTCTCTTCATCCGGGTCAAAGAAGCCCACCAGCTCAAAATGATCCTCCAGTTCCAGCGCCAGTCTGATGTGAATCTTACCCAAATGTCCGGCCCCTAAAATCCCCAGTTTGATACGTTCCTTTTCCATAGATGAACAAAGGTCACTGGATTTGTCCTAGCCGACAAATCCGTTCCAACATTCGTTTAACATGTGATTGTCGAAATGGATACTTTCGGGCCTTTATGCAAGATTCCTTTCGACATCAGGGCCTGCGCAAAAAGCTTGTGGAAGAGTTGATCCAAAAAGGCATCAATGACCAGCAGGTGCTGGATGCCATTTCAGAAGTACCGAGGCATCTCTTCTTTTTTGATACGGCCTTTTTGAATTTCGCTTACGCAGATCAAGCCTTTCCCATTGGAAGCGGACAAACGATTTCTCAGCCCTACACGGTCGCGTTTCAAACGTCTTTACTTCAGCCGAAGAAGCGGGAAAAAGTGTTGGAAATAGGAACCGGTAGTGGTTATCAAACCGCGGTGTTAGCCAAGTTGGGGGTCAAGGTATTCAGCATTGAACGCCAGCATGACCTTCACCTGAAGGCAACGGCCTTGTTGGATGAGCTCCGCATCAAAGCGAGATGCTTTTATGGCGATGGCTACAAAGGCAAGCCTGCCTACGCTCCTTTTGACAAAGTGCTCATCACTTGCGGAGCTCCTTTCATTCCTGAAGATTTGAAAGCGCAACTGAAAGTAGGAGGGCGGATGGTGATCCCCGTGGGTGAGTCTCAAGGTGTCCAGAAAATGATGACCGTGGACAAGCTTTCGGAAAATGAATTTGAAGTGAGTGAACACGGTGACTTCCAATTTGTCCCCATGTTGGAAAGCACGGAACGATCGAAATAAAATAATTGAATACTGATTGCGTTTGTCACGCCCTAACCACAGCAATATGAAGTCCTATTTGAATTTTGTCAGCCTTGCATTCACTTTCTTGTTCCTCACCTCTGCCATGGCTCAGGACAATGATGTTGATTCATTGAAACCAGCGGCAAAGAGTTTCGGAGCCATGCTGAATGTGAGCGGCTTGGTAGCCAACATTGACGCGGCTCCACAACGGGATTTGCTCAACACCAGTTCGTTGATGCTTCGCTATAAGATTGATGATCAATTCACTTTCAGGATGGGAATTGCTCCAAACATTGGTCGCGTAAAGCGCAATACAACGGACAGTATTGGGAAAGACCTCGTTGAATTTGATTCCACCGCTTCGCAATCCGTGTTCAGTATTTTTCCGGGAGTGGAATATCACCTGGCGGGCACTAAGCGACTCGATCCTTACGTGGCAGCCGACCTTGAACTAGGGCTGGTCGGGCAGCTGAAAATTGCCACTATTCAGAACACTACAGACACAACAGGAACCTCGAAGGTGACACGAACCATCAATGAAGATGGAGGCTATGCCTTAGGTGCGCGTCTCCGGTTGGGCATGAACTATTTCATTGCCAAAAACCTCTTTCTGGGCGTGGAGTATGGGCTGGGCTTTTCTACCCTCATTTCTGGCGGTGACCGGGAAGATGTTACCCAGTTTGAGCCTGTGAGCGGTTCTTCCACCGTGGATCGCGAATTGAGTGCTGCGCGTAACAACAATCTCTTATTTGCGGTCGATCCCGGTGTTCAGATAACTTTTGGGTACTTCTTTAGTTTATAGCATGGTATGAAGGCATTGAAATTCATTGGAGTAGTAGTGTGGCTGGCGCTGGCAGCCGGCAGTTGCAAGAAGGGTGAAAACGATCCGTTTTTCAGCCTGAAGAGCCGCAAGGCCAGATTGTCCACTGACTGGACCGTGGAAACGGCCACCGTAGTGACGAGAGATACTTCGATGAGTTTTGATGGAACCGATGCTGTGCTTAGCTCGGTGCAAGACTCGACTGCTGATGAGCGCACCTATGGGCTTACTTGGACCATGAGCTTCACACGCGATGGCGATTACGAAATCGTAGAGCAGCGCCAGTATCCCGAAGGCTATTTTGGTGATGGCTCAGCTTCCATCACCAGTGTGATTACGGAGCTTGGCACGTGGCAGTTTACGGGCGGAAGCGGAGGAGCCAAGCTCAAAGAACAGCTCTTATTGCTGCCCACAGAAACATCCATCACGCGAAGTGATCAGGGAGCCAACGTGAACGTTACCACCCAAACGAATCCAAACGAGGGAAGGATTTATAACATTGACCGATTGGCTTCGGATGAGTTGATTTTGAAGTACGAGGTCACCCATTCCTCCGCCTTTGATCAGTACGTGGAATCAGCGGAGATCAATCTGAAGTCCTAAACCCGCTTCTGATTACCCGAATGTCTTTTTGAGTCGCGCCAGGTCGCGCTTCGAATCCTTGTCGCGAATCGAATCGCGCTTGTCGTGAGTCTTTTTACCCTGGCCCAGTGCAATCTTCAGCTTGGCAAGCCCTTTATCATTGATGAAGAGCGCCAGCGGCACAATGGTGAGTCCTTTCTCGGTCACCTTTTTATGCAACCTTCCCAGTTCCTGGCGCTGAAGCAGAAGCTTTTTGTCACGCTTAGGGTCGTGGTTGTTGTCTGATCCAAACTCATATTCATCTACGTGCATGCTGCGCACAAAGAGCTCATCGCCTAGAAACAGGCAGTAAGCTTCATTGAGGCTTGCCCGCCCGTGTCGAATGCTTTTGATCTCTGTTCCCAGCAGCTGGATGCCCGCTGTGAAAGTGTCCAGAAGTTCAAAATCAAAAGATGCCTTGCGGTTTTTGATGTAGATGTCTTTCATAGTTGGAGCATGCAAAGATGAAACTAAGCGCGAATAAGCGCTTCAGGTCTTAAAATCGAAGGTGAACCGATGTGTTATTTGATGCGCATGTTCACAGATAGAGAGGAGCTAAGTCGATCGTTTAAAACGCTTTATCTACGATTCGCAATTGTTTGACAATAAATCCACTGTATATGCTGGCTTTTTGCGC
Source organism: Flavobacteriales bacterium UBA6057 (assembly GCA_002428995.1). GTDB lineage: Bacteria > Bacteroidota > Bacteroidia > Flavobacteriales_G > Salibacteraceae > UBA6057. The sequence continues at coordinate 605,124 of DIYJ01000011.1, forward strand.
AACCGCATTGTGTTTTTGCCGTCTTTAGTACATGCTCTTCTCGTAAGAGTAGGTTTAGTTACAATAGGATGAACCCCGCAGAGGTGCGGGGTTTTTTTATGCCTTTTGCCCCCATTTTCTTTAAGCTTCATGTTCTTCTATCCCGCGCCCGGACTTCAGTCTGGAGTGCTTCGCGTGAGTCTATTCTTTTTCCTTGATGGAAATTCAAACTGTGTTTGTGCGGTAGAGTGATTTTTATATGTTTGCTTTTAACTACGTAAAGTGCACATGCGTAAAAATGATCTTTCGACTTCTAGACAAGAAAGGTGACTACTAACCATTCAAATCAATTCACAGAATTAAAATGAAATCTTCGATTACACTTTTCGCGTTTACGCTTTTTGCGTTAGCATCTGTTGGGCAAGTGTTCAACAACAACTACTTCTTCAGCCCGAATTCCGATCCGGATTATTCTGATCGCAGCACGCTGAAGGCGACTGAGCTGGTCAGTCCGGATGAGATCATGACCGTAGGTTATGTACGCGAGCCAGGATCCAATACCCGCTTTGACATCATTATCGTGAAGACGAAGTCTTCGAATGGAGCAGTGATCTGGGCCAACCGTTATGGTCTGGAAGACCTGGATGAAAAGGCTTTCGGGTTGACACTCTCTTATGATAAGAAGCACATCATCGTTGCTGGAACAGCTCAGGACAAGGAGAATCCAACGGATTGGAACGCGCTTGCCATGAAAGTGGAAATCAGTTCGGGTAACGTTGTTTGGTCTACGCAGCACGGAAAAGCTGAAAGCTATCAGGAGTTCCGAATGGTAGAGCAGGCTTACCCAGGACCTTTCTTCCCTTCTCAGCCGACTTACCTCTTTGTAGGGTCAACATCTATTGACAATCAGCTGAAGAGTGCACTGTATGCCGCAGCAATCTTTGACTTCAACGGTGCTCGTCAGTGGTCAAACATCTACCTGGAAACCAACCTGTTCCCTAAGGTGAACGATCTGTCGTTTGGCATGGTTCGCAACAACATCAACAACAACTTCATTGTGAGCGGTACCCGTTACGAAGACAACCTTCCATCTGACATCTTCACAGTTGGTATCAACCCATTTACCGGGGTGTTGACAGATAAGTACATCCGTTACGATGTGGATCAGCGCAACCACTACGAAGGTGCGATCTGCAATGTATCTGTAAGCGGATTTACAGGTTTTGGTCTGGCTTTCACTTCTCGTGATCCAGGTGTGGCAAGTGGCATCAACGAGGCCATCACGGTTCTTCTGCTTAATCAGGATCGCAAGGCCATCCGTGCAAACCACTACTGGCAGAGCGGACACCCCAACAACCTTGGGCTGTCGATTTACCAGAGCACGTTGGAGCTGAAAACCTTTGATGTGTACACCAGCACGATCCGCAACACCAACAACCCAGGTTTCCTCAACGTTGATCTGGACGGGCCGATTAACTACTTCCTGAAGTACAACAGAAGCGAATTCAGCAACGACAAGTATCCAACTGCGTTGGTGAGAACGAAGTTGGGATACACGGCCAAGGCGCTTCATTTGAATACAAACGAGAATGGATTCTTGCTCGCAGGTACACAGCCTGATGGAAAAACAGAGTGTGCTGAAGAAGAGCCTATCAACCGTAAGGAGCGTGAAGCGAAGAGCGAAGCTCGCGAGTACAAGGAATTCGATTTTGGTGATGACAAGAAGCGCGAAATCGAAAAGAAAGAAGTGAACGGCAAGTGGGCCCAGTGTGATGGAACCGGTGGAGGTACCTTCAAGAACGATGACATTGCTGGCTTCGAATCAGCTGTTGAGTTCAGCGTATATCCGAACCCCATTACCAGTGATGAGTCTGACCTTCGCATTGCTTACACCATTGAGGAATCAGCCATGGTGGATGTAGAGGTGTACAATTCACTCGGCCAAATGGTATTCACCGGACGTGAAATGTTGAATGCCGGTGGCGACCAGCTTTCTCTGGATGCCAGCAAGCTTTCTTCCGGAATGAACATGATCATCCTGCGTTCAGGTAACCAGGTGGTTTATCAATCCAAGGTGATCAAGAAGTAAGATCACTTTTTAGAACCTTGATCAAAGCCATCATCCTCGAAAGAGGGTGGTGGCTTTTTCATTCTCAGCCCTTCCACTCAGATTGCAGCATGGCGTAGACCACATCATCGGTCCACTCACCCTTGAAGAAATAGCTCTGCACAAAGTGAGCTTCCTTTCGCATACCCAGTCGCTCCACCAGTTTGATGGAAGCCACGTTGCGCGGATCGATGGAGGTCATGATGCGATGTTTCTGAAGTTCTTCAAACACAAATCCCATGATCGACTTCATCGCTTCGGTAGCGTAGCCCTGGCCCTGGAAGGCAGTGTTGAGCGTGCAACCTAGTTCCACCTGATCGCGAGACTGAAAATGAATCCCAGCGTCTCCCACAAGTTTTTGCGTTTCCGTTTCCACGATCGCCAGCTGAAACCATGTTCCTTCCTGATCGGGCTCGGTCGCTATCTTGGTTTGGATGAATTCTTTCACCTCGGCCAGCGATTCGGGCACCCAGCCCTGGAATTCGTTGGCTTCCTTGTCAGACCTGTATTCGAAAACATGAGGAGCATCTTCTGATATCAATGGTCGCAGGGTGAGTCGTGGTGTAGTGATCATGGATGTAGGATTGTGAGGTGTCGGTGCTGACACATTTATTGCTTGGTGGCGAGTATAGAATAGACCAGAGGAACCAGGTTGCCCATGTGTTGGATGCGGTGTTTACCCGGTTCGTATTCTTCCATTTTATTGACAAATGAATAGGGTGCATAATCGTATTCATCGAGCCGATCAATCTGCAAACCCGCTTTGATCAGGTTATTGACAACCTCCGCAATGCTGTGGTTCCAGCATACGTATTGCTGACTGATCTCCGCTGCACGGTCGGCATAGGTTCCGCTTTCTTCCTCTACGATGGCTTCCTTGTTGAAATATGGATAGTAAACCTTGTTCATGTCATCGTCAAACATCCAAACTACGGGGTGGAACTCGGCAAAGACAAACTGTCCGCCCGGCTTCAGGAAGTGATGGATTACGTTGGCCCATTTCTCAAGATCGGGGAGCCAGGAAATGGTGCCGTAAGAAGTGAACACGATGTCGAATTGCTGCTCTAGCTGTTGGGGCAGTGCATATACATCCGAGCAGATGAAAGTGTTGCTCTGTTTGGTGGTGTTTGCCAGCTCCCGCGCTTTCTCAATCGCCTGATCCGAAAGGTCAACACCCGTTGCCTCTGCGCCTAATCTGCTGAGCGAAATGGTGTCTTGACCAAAGTGGCACTGCAAGTGAAGAATCCGCTTGCCCTGAACGTCACCCAGCAATGCAAGCTCGATCTCATTCAGTGAATTCTTGCCACCCAAAAAGCCTTCCATGTCATAGAAATCAGACTGAAGGTGCGCTTCCAGTCTGTTGTTCCAGGAATTTCGATTGATTTCCAGGTAGTTGTTAGCCGCGTTGCTCATGGCGAAAGACGTTCTTGTGAGCGACAATATTAAGTGAACTAGTCACACGCAGAAACGGCTCCCAACATTGCGATGAAATGCTGAAGTCAGAGACCTAAAGCCTTGAGAAGTTCTGCTTTTCTGCGGGCCGATACACTCAAGTGATGGCCGCTTTTCAGCAGCACGTAGCCACCGCGCCCGTTCACGTATTCCTGGATGAATCGCCTGTGTACCACCCAGGATCGGTGAATGCGAATGAAATCCGGAAAGCAAAGCCGGTTTTGTAACGTCCCGATCGAGTTGCTGATCAAAACCTCGGAACCTTCGCGCAGGAAGATTCTGGTGTAGGCACCGTCCGCTGCGAGGAACACAATGTTCAGCACATCAAGCATCATGTATCCCTGGCTGGTGGGCACCACGAGCTGATCATCAGGTGTTTTTTGTTCGGAATTGGCTGTCCTTCCTTGCTGTCTTATTCTATCCGATACTCGCGTGATTGTTTGCCGCAGTTCTTCCAGGCTGATAGGTTTGAGAAGGTAGTCAAGTCCTGAATACTTAACCGCTTTGATGGCATACTTTTCATGAGCTGTGGTGAAGACTACCTCGTAGTTGCGAGCCTTCGCCTTATCCAACAGCTCGAAGGCAGTTTTGCCACCCAACATGATGTCCATAAACACCAGCTGCGGTTTCAACTGCCCGATCAGCGCTTCGCCTTCTTCGATGTTCGAACCAGTGCCGATCACATCTACTCCCTCGCAGTAATTGCTCAACATCGCTGAGAGCAGTTCTCTGCTCTTTCTTTCATCTTCAAGGATCAAGGCACGGATCATGTCGCTAGTTTTTTGTGGTTTTTATTCGTGTAGGCAGCATTTGCTTCAGCAGTCTGGGAAGCTTGAGTATCGCACGAACGCCTGACTGCCCGTCCGATGTTTCAGGTCCTTGTTCTATGTTCAGCAATGCCTCTTGCTGTGGCCATTCTGCGTTTAATAAGCGAATGCGATTTCTCAGGATACCAAGCGCATGCTCCGCATCACTTTTTGCACGTTTCTGTTCTTCAAATCCCCGTCCGTTATCCAGCACTTCGAAGCATATGATGTCTGCAGCAGCGCTTACATTCAGTTCAATTTTTCCCTGATAGTCCAAGCCAGAAATACCATGGCCAATGGCATTTTCGAGAAGCGGTTGTACCATGAACGGAGGAACAAAAACATCTTCTTCCACTTCTTTGAGTTCGGGGGCGACCCGTATCGTAAAGATGAACTGATCGTCAAACCTCGATTGCTCCATCGTGAGGTAGTTTTCCAGGAATTCAAGCTCGGCCTTCAGACTGATGTACGGCTGCTTCGAGAAGTTCATGTTGTTCCTCAACAGACGTGCGATCCTGGACAGATAGAAGCTTGCTTTCTCAGGATTGTTATCGAAGATCAATTGCTGCACGCCATTGAGCAGGTTAAATACAAAATGGGGGCTCATCTGGGTTCTTAGTAACCTCAACTCAGAGTCCTGAATTTCGAGCTTCAACGCCATTTCGCGCTTCACGAAAAACAAGCGGATGTAAAATATAGCCCACGCCAGGAGCAGGCCGCCCGCAATCATCAGTACGAGGAACCACCACGTTTGAGTGTAATGAGGTTCCACCGCAAACCGATAGGCGATAGGGTTTTCTGACCAGTTGGCATAGTTGTTTTGCGCCTGCAGTTCAAAGGTGTAGGCCCCGCTTTCCAGGTTGGTGAATTGAATGCTCCGGTCGTTGGTGTAGCTCCATTCCGGTTCTCTATCCCCCGCCTTTTGAAGTTTGTAGCGATAGAAGTAGTCGTTGAAGGGTTTGTGATTCGAGATTCCCAGGAATTTGAACTGAACGTTGCGGTAGTGCCATTCCAGCTTGGGATTCAGTTGATTGGTGATCAACAATGAGTCCGCTTTTACCTCTTCCAATATCACCATCGGAGACACCTGATTGGGAACAAAGACATCGGTCTGAGCACTCATGATGCCCGCATTGGTAGCTATCCAGAGCTCATCATTCCACCAGGTCATGGCATTGATGCGGTTGCTTGACAACCCATTGTCCCTGCCGTAAGATTCCACGCGCAGCATTGTAAGTTCATCATCGTCAATCCGGAACACCAGTTTGTTGAGCCCGCTCACGGTTCCTACCCACAGAACCGAGTCATTCTCCCGCTGCAGGCATTGGATCATATTGCTGCAAAGGCCGTCTTCTATGGAAAAGCGATAGCAGCTATCTCGTGTGAGAAACATCAAACCATTTCCAAGCGTGCCGACCCAGATTTGCTCCTCTTCAGCCGATTCCATTTTCAAGTCGCTGATTCTGATGGCCAGGTTTGGGTGCACCTTTGAAAGGTCTTTCCACTTTGAATACTCATAGTCATCAATGCGATAAAGGCTCTTGAGCCCACCGATCCAGATGGTTTTGGTCTCGTCCTGGATCGCATAGTTGATGCGATCGCGGAATTTGATCCTGGTGTAATCCAGAAAACCCGACTGGTAAGTCTGGACCGAGAAATAGCGGTATCCAGGATCTATTCGATCCCCGTTCTCCAGGAGCAACTCACGTCCTGCGAAGTTCATTCCATTGGGTAGACCTGTTAGAATGGAAAAGCGATCATCATTGGTGATGCTCAGCAGCGAGCACGTATTACAAACCTTCAGAATGGAATTGGTCCAGGACGAGCGATTCTTCTTTTCACCAAAGCTCCATTCACGACCCGAAGCGGTGCGTACCGTAAGCTTGAGCGCGTGGTTTTGGATCATCATCAGCGAGTCGATGCGCCCGATGCTCGTTACATTGGCATTGATACCGTGCTCTTCCGGGAAGGGCATCAGAATTTCAAAGGATGGGATGCGTAATACTCCTCTTCTCTGTGTACATACCCAATAGTTTCCCTCACGGTCCATCTTCAGGTCAAGTACGCTGATGTTTTGAAGGAAGTGGTCCGGCTCCTCCCCGGATTCCGGGTCTTTAAACCGATAGATGCCATTGCGCCCCAATACCCATAGTTGACCCTTAGGGTCGAAGTAGGACCTGAAATAGTAGGAGGGGAATTGCTTCAGGGTTTGGTAGATGCCGTCTTTGATCAGACCTACGAAGCTGTTCTGGTCTGAGAAGCGGCAAAACGCCCTTACTCCCTCAGCATTGGAGACCATGCTCGAAACTCCGCCATCCGCCTTCCAGTGTCTCGTCTCGATGAGCCAATAAGCCCCATTGCCCACTTCAAGTACCGCGAGCGAAGAATCAAGATTGTGGATCACTACTTCTTCCAGCTCCTGCATGCTGTGCTTTTCGCAGGATCCGGAGTGTTTCGAATAACTATAGTATTGCTCGTGGTCCTCCTTGTTTCTGAACAGCAGCGAGTCTTCATCCTTCAATGACTCACTGATGTCAGCAGGTATGAGGGGTGCGTGCATTGCTTCTGTGGAATCTCCTGCAAACGGCTGGAAACTCGGAATGATTCGGGCATCTTCCAAGAAGCAAAGTTGGCCTGCAAGGGTTGAGAGGTAGATCCTGCCACTGTTGAGTTTTGTGATGCTCGTAAAAGTCTGGCTCAGCTCCAAATGATCCGACTGAACCGTCTGAAACTCATACCCATCAAACCGGGCCAGACCTCTGTCCGTGATGAACCATAAAAAGCCGAGTTCATCTTCCTCTACACCATATACTTCAGAGCTCGGGAGTCCATCTTTTTCATCGTATTGGAAGTAAAACGGTTCTTGCGCGGAGCTGCTGCTGGGCAGCAGGCAACAGGCCATTGCCAGGCAAAACGACAAGCTGCTCCAGAATTTGGAGAATATCCTTAACTCCTTGTTTTTCAATGCCTCAGAAGCGGGTTTTTTACGTTGCGGCTGTGGATGGACAGATTCTGTCTTTGACGCAACGAAGAAAGGACACGTATAGATACGGTGGGCGTGATTTTAACGTGATGGAATTCAGCCCTTGGACTTGGATGCCAATAATGCAAACCTTGAAACCCCGCTCAATTGCAGGATGATTCTGGAAATCAGCTGGTTATTGCTTCGGAAGAAGGTGTCTGATTTCTTCGGTTTGGCGAGACGCTTTTGTGTTTTAGGCGACTCGTTTTTCGGCAAATAGCGTCAACTTGTTGATGGACTTCGTGACACCCTTTTTGATCCCTCGTTTGGCAATGGGAGTGAGCAGCAGCTTTTTGATCGGTGATTTAATTTCAAGGTAGACTTCCAACTCCAGCTCACATGATTGCTCATCCACAGGTGTGACAATGAAAAAGGAAGTGAGCGCGTCCACCGGCTCGGGACTGGTGGTGCGTTCTCCGTAGATGAGCTGCCCGGGTTTACCCGCTTTGGTGACCGCGACAAAATTCAAATGCTTTCCATTCACCACACACAGATGTTCCGTACCTGCCTTGGTCACTTCTTCCTCGTTGTAAACAAACTCTTCTGCACCTTCCAGCCAATGGTGGCGAAACCGGTAATTCGTGATGTATTCAAAGAACTGCTCAGCGGGCAGCGGGATCGTGCGCTTGAGCACCACGTTGGGCGCTTCCTTGAAACTCAGCTTATTGGTCGGTACAAAAGGGGCGAGTTTCAGAGACTCCTTCGGAATCGCTGCAAACTGGTAAGAGAGCTTCTTCTCGGAATAAGTGTTGGTTCCCGCCTGAAACGAATATCCCTGAGCGATGGAGCCTTCCTGAAGCTCAATGTCAGTCGCGAGCTCTTCACTGAGCAACACATAGCTATGCCCCTCGATGGAATTCTTCATGAGCTGATGCGCTTCAATCACCGGCTTTCCAAAAGGCTTTTTTCTACCCTGCACTTCGATCAACTCCATCTTGCCCGTATGCACGATGATCTTCAGTTGAAGGTCGGCCGCTGAAGAGCAGGCACGGCATGGGCAAATCCGGTTGTGTTCCAGTAATTTCAAATGGCTATAAAAAGCGGTGAACATTACCTCTACCTGGTTCATCAAAGCCTCCTTGCTGGGAACCCGATCCCGGTAGAAAAACAAGGCATCGCCCTCTACCTCGGCCAGCTGCAGATCGAGTGTGTTGGATTGGATCAGAACCTCGAGTATTTCAGCGATCACATGAAGACTGTGCTCTACCTCGGTGGTTTCTACAAACTCTGTAAAGCCTGAGATATCCGGAATGAAGATAAGTGACTTATCCATGGTGGTTGGCAATTGGTCCAAAGCCTGGGGAGTGAATGCCTGAGGCATCCGGCTTATCATCAACTACCGCATCGGTTTGAAGTGGAAAGGTAAGCGATCACGATCCTATGCACCATGTTAATGAGTTCTAACGACCATTTGCTCTGGGCAATCTTTGGCAAGGCAGCTTGTTCCACACCTTTCTATTACTGGGATATCTTTGGTCTGTTGGTTGTGAAGACCAATAGTTGTTTTTCTTCTATGAAAAATGTCGTGCGAAAGACTAAACTCAAAAAGTTTGAGTTATGGAGCAAGTTTTGCGTGGATATACGCATCTAACCTAAAAAGAGATTTCAACCCGTTTGACACCTTTGGAAATGACCATTGAGGAGCGAAAAGCCAGGTTTGACATTGCCTATCCCCAGGAAGTATCTCAGTTGTTACATCGCCTTGGAGTATCGTTGGTATTGAGCACTTACAAAGCAGGCAAGCTCATTTTTATTGGGGCGAAACAACCCGATCGTCTCACACAAACTCCCGTGAGCTTCAAAAAGCCGATGGGCATTGCAGCGGGCAAAAATCTCCTTGGCGTGGCCTCGATCGACAGGGTAGACGTGTTCACCAACAATCCAACCCTGGCGGCATCTTATCCACCCAAACCGAGCCACTTCGAGGCGCTCTATTTTCCGAGAACCACCTATCACAGCGGTGGGCTCGATCTGCACGACCTGCACTGGACTCCCAAGGGATTGATGGCTGTGAATACGCAGTTTTCGTGCCTCTGCAAGTTTGATTATCGCTACAATTTTACCCCCATCTGGAAGCCTCATTTCATTTCTGACCTTGTTCCGGAAGACCGATGCCACCTGAACGGCCTGGCCATGGTGGATGGTGCTCCGCATTATGTTACCGCGCTTGGTAAATCTGATGAGCGGGAAGGGTGGAGGTCAGGCATTGAATACAATGGGGTTCTGATGTCCATTGACTCCAATACCATCATCGCTGATCATCTCTGCATGCCGCATTCTCCGCGTGTATATCGCGATGAGCTGTATGTGTTGGAATCAGGGCAGGGCAGGCTTTTGAAAGTTGATGCTGCCAGCGGAGCAACATCAGTAGTCGCTGAGATTCAGGGTTTTGTCCGTGGACTGGCTTTCATGGGCAACATTGCCTGCATTGGTCTCAGCAAAATCAGGCGCGAGAGCAAGACGGCTAAGGTGCTTCCGGTCGCGGATATTGCCACTCGGGCAGGAATCGTTTTCATCGACCTTGAAACGGGCCAGAACCTTGGCATGATCGAATACCTCACAGACATTGATGAGATCTACGACATTCAAATCATTGAAAACTCAAGGTCTACGGCCTTGATGACTCCGAATAACCGCTCCCCACACTACGGACTGGCATTGCCTGACAAGAGTGTTTGGGGAGTGAGAGAAATTCCTAAACCAACTCAAAAACCACGACCCGATGAATCCAAACCATAAGCTCAAATCCCGAATGATCATGGCGCTGGTGCTGGCTACAGCATTGAGCGCAAGCAGCTGTTCCAAATATGAAGAGGGTCCGGTATTCTCGCTGAAGTCTAAAACCAAACGCCTGGCCAGTGACTGGGACCTGGAGGAGCTGAAGGGAGAGCTGCCCCTTTTAAAGGCCTTAAGCACGATGGATGAAGGGCTGGAATACCAGTCTGAGGTTACGCTGTTGGATTACGATATCGAATTTGAATTTCAGGAGGATGGAGACTTTGAGTTGGATGCTTATTACGCTTTTCGGTTCACCCTTGACTTAGGTGGTGACTGGGGGCCTATTACCAGTGAATTGATTCGGGAAGTTCAATTGGACGGTGAATGGGAATTTTCGTCTGATAAGGAGGAAATCGACATTGACTTTGAACGAAATGATTATGACTATGGAGGCATCTTCAAGGAGCGGACGTACAAGATCATCAAGCTGGCAACGGACGAGCTCATTCTTGAAACAGAAGATGGAGATGAATTGACTTTTGACAATTAGTAACCGCCTTGACGCAGGCAGTTGATCTGATAACGACACTTACACTCAACATCCAATAACCTCAACCAGAGACTACTATGATTTACGATTCTAAACATCAATCCAAGCTGGTGATGGCTCTTGTGCTGATGACTGCCCTGAGCGTATCCAGTTGTAGGAAGTATGAAGAAGGGCCGCTTATCTCGTTAAGGTCCAAAACCAAGCGCCTGGCGAATAACTGGGACCTGGAAGAGCTTTCAGGAAACACTCCGCTGGAACAGATTTATGTGGAGCAGGGCTACGCTATGTCCACCCGGCTGGTGGACTACGACATTGAATTCGATTTTCAGGAAGATGGAGATTTCACCATGGAAGCCGAATACCTTGTCGAATTCAGCTATGAAGACGATGACTACGGATTCGATTACGAATACACAGAGTCTTTCCGAGTCAAGATCAATGGAGACTGGGAATTCTCTTCGGACAAAGAGGACATCGAAATCGACTTTGACCCTTCCGAGTATGGAGCCTATTTCGAGACCTTCCGCAGCCGAACTTATAAGATCATCAAGCTGGCTTCGGACGAGCTGATCCTCGAATCAGACGATGGTTCGGAATGGACGTTTGAGAACTAGCGCTTCCAGCGGCAGTGCGTTTGTTGAGCCTGTTACCGCTCAGTTAAACCAGACGGCATAGCGCTTTCTACGCAATTCCAGTGCTAATTGCTTTTCCATCTTCAGGGCTTCGCTTCGGGTCATGGGAGGAAGGTGATTGTAGAGACTGGGTCGTAAATAGACACCGTATTTTTCTACGATGTTGGCCGAGAGCTTGTGCCCCTTTCGATTGACGTATCCTGTTTTGTGTTGCTTGAATCGCTCTTGAGGTGTCTTGCTGGTCATTCCCACGTACAGGCATTCCAACACACCGTTGAACTGGGGATTCGCTTCGCGGAATTTCCGGTTCTCGGTGAAGACTTTTTTGGACAGCTCAATGACGTAGACTGTGTAGGGCATGAGGAAGATCGAGGATCAAAGTTGGAAGGTCAAAGTTTAAGGATCATGGATCAAAGATCAAGGAGGGATTAACGGGCTGATAGCTCACGATTTTTTCCTTCTTTTTTCCTTGAAGTAGGTTTTGTCTGCGATGTAGATCGTTTTGTGCACTTCGCAGAAAACGGTGCTTTCGTCTTTGCTTGTCAAGAGAGTGGTTTTGACGATTTCTGTTTCCTGGTTTTCCTGAACGGCTGCTTTTATCGTTTCCAGCTCCGCATCGGAATATCGAAAATGGGCATACAGGTGTTCTCTGGCTGGACGCTTGAAGTTGATCTGTGCCGACTTGTCCCAAACAACATAGTCTTTACCCAAGAGCTGAATGAGCTGAACCATCGGGATCGGATCGACTGCTGAAAACATGCTGCCTCCAAAAATCGAATTCATGTAATTCCGGTTTTTGTAGCTGATCGGCAGCTTCACCTCAATGTGAAGCAGGTCACTGGAAACGCACGTGATCTTAGCCGTACTCCTTCGGTACATAGGGGAGAGGTTAAACCCATATTTAAACAGTGTGGGTTTACTGATGAACTTACTCCCAACATCAGCAAGGGTTTGATACAATGACATAGCGTGCTTTAAAGATGCGGCTTCTTATTACTTCATGATGTTGTTGGAGAGTAAAAAGGTGTTCGGAAGCAACGTCACCCTTCGAGACGACCCTTCGCAGGGTCTCCTCAGGATGACTTCCCGTCTGGAAAGAAGATCTGTCATCCTGAGGAATGCCGCTGAGCGGCATGTCTCGAAGGGTGCCCTACCGAGCACGCACATTACACCCTCAATTCACCTTCTCAAATGCTAAAATGGAGCCCATGAGTGCACTCCAATTCAAGGCCCGCCTGTTCTGCATGGCTTTTGGTGTTCGGAAGCAACGTCACCCTTCGAGACGACCCTTCGCAGGGTCTCCTCAGGATGACTTTCCCCCTGGAAAGGAGATCTGTCATCCTGAGGAATGCCGCTGGGCGGCATGTCTCGAAGGGTGCCCTACCGAGCACACACATTTCACCATCAATTCACATTCTTCTCACCTTCTCAAATGCTAGAATGGAGTTCAGGAGTGCACTCCAATTCAAGGTGGCCCTGTTTTGCGTGGCTGTTGCTGTTCGGAAGCAACGTCACCCTTCGAGACGACCCTTCGCAGGGTCTCCTCAGGATGACTCCCGCCTGGAAAGGAGATCTGTCATCCTGAGGAATGCCGCTGGGCGGCATGTCTCGAAGGGTGACCCCACCAATCACACACTTCCCAAACACCCCAAACAAAAAAGCCGCCTCCCCATTCATGGGAAGGCGGCTCGGGTTCGCAGGGTTAGCGAGGGTTGACTAGAATACGTGGTCTCCGATGAAGTCGAAGATGGTTGTGGTTACGCCCGCTTGCTGAACATTGGACTTCACATATTGACCTCCGGTTACACCGTTGGTGTAGTTGGTGATGGCCGTAGCTTGTCCGGTTGAATCCAGATCGTTGGATGGAGCCATGCTGAAAGCACACACGTAGATGTTGTGATCTCCGAGATCATATTCAGCGGCCTTGAGGGTAACACCGTTTGATGGATCGTGGCCGGGCTCATCGCCAAACCAGGCAAGGATGCGTGTAGCACCGATTCTCCATCCTGAATTTGCAGTGGTAGAGAGTTGTTGCAATGCATACAACTGTCCTTCGGGTGTGTCACCACCACCGGATGGAGTCAGGCTGTTAACTGCGTTTTGAATGGTCGTGTGATCCGTAGTGATCTTGGTGAGTACCTTGAATGGATCTGGATCAGTTACATCCTTGTAATAAGCGATGCCTACACCAACGTCCCACTTGGTCTGTGTTTGGAATGCCTTGTAAGCATTCAGGAAGTTTGCTTTAACGTTCTCCATTGCGGTGTACATGCTGCCTGTGCTGTCAGCGAGAAACATGACATCTACTTTGTGTGCAGCGGAGCTGAGGTTGAATTTTAAACTCATGGTTGAAAAATTGAAGTATTGGTTCCTACTCGTAAGGCTTTTCAGAAACCGCCCCTCGTTTTTACCTGTTGAGGTCAGGTCGTTTTTTAAGTGGTTGCCGCTCCACCGGATGTCTAGCGCTTTTGACAGGGACAAATGTGTCTAGGGTAGAGCCGTTGGGAAAGAGCTGAATGGTGGAGTTTGCTAAACAGGTAAAAAGCACTGTTTTGCTTTTGATCGGGTAGATAATTACCTGAACAGACACCCACATGTGCCTCACTAGATAGAGTTCACCTTAGTATTGTGCATCTAATCATTAATCATCTCCCAGCATGAAAACGACCATTATTTCCGCCACCATTGCAGCCGTTGTAGCGTTCGCAGGTGGATACCTGCTCGCTTCCGAGAATTCTGATTCAGCACCCGCGCACATGGAAGAGTCCTCTGCACCTGCCGCACATCTCGCTGCTTCAAACCCTATGACTCCTTCAGAACCTACCCCTTCTGATAGCATGGAAGTTCCTTTATCCAGCGTGAAGGACAAGATCATTGCATATGCAGAAACCTGGAACAAGATTGATACTTCACACAATATGATTCCGATTGATGATCGAATCTCAGAATGTGGTGCCATAGATCCAATCTATAAGTACACACCTACAATTGCATTCCAGATTGAATATGGAGACATTCAGCAGGCGTTTGGCATTGAGGCACGTGCTGCACACAGCTACGGCCGCATCCGTGCCTACCTCGGATTGGACGGAGCACGCATGCACCTTTACATGACTCCCATTGATTCCGATGGAAAAGATCACTTCCTGGGAGGCGCTGAACCCTATTTGCTGGATCTCACCTGTCCTTGCCCGAATACCTGTGATCCAAGCAGTGTGCTGTATACGACCTTCATGGATGCATTAGATTCCAAAAGAAGTCCTTCCCACCCGCATGAAGCTTCTCCCAAGGGTGCTTAAATGGACACGAACTACATCATCATTTTACTGAGCTACCTTCCGGTGCTGATTGTGGGAGTTTACTCTCTGAAGCTTTTTCGATCAGCACCGGAACTCAGGGTGTTTGCCTGGCTGCCTGTAGTTGCAGCTGTGAACAACACGATCATGCAAGTGCTCTGGCTGTTCGGGCTCAGTAATTTGTTGTTGGTCCACATCTATGTTCCCGTGAGCACCGTATTGATTCTCTGGTTTTACAAACAGCTTTGGAAGCCCATGTTGCCGGGATGGATTTTCCCAGCCACGCTCATCGCTTTCTGCTTGTATTCAGTGTGGAATTCTGTCTTCTATCAAGGGCTGGATGTGTTCAATTCTCATGCATTGACCGCTCAGGCCATTCTGGTGGTAGTGTTGTCCCTTTCTACCTACGGGTTGCTCATGAATGACAGCATTCGCGAAGAAAAAACCGAAGTGACCCGCAGCCTCAACTGGATCAATTCCGGTCTTTTTATCTACTATGTTTCAGCCCTGATTCTGTTCTATTTCGGTGAGCTCATCATGCATGCACTTCCCGCAGAGCTCAGCCAGCGAACGTGGCTCTTGCACTCACTGTTTAGCACGGTGATGTACGTTTGCTTTTTCCTCGGTATATGGAAACGCCCGAAGCCATCAACTTCATCAACGCTCTGATTCCCTTTGGGATCATTGTGTTTGTCATTGCCATGGGCGTGGTGCTGCTCAATCAGCAGTTTCGCAAGAGCCTCTACCGGCAGCAACTCGAGCAACAGGAGCTCAAACATGCCCATCAGAAAGACTTGCTCAAAACCGCCATCGAGGTTCAGGACAACGAACGGAAGCGAATCGCACAAGATATTCATGACGAATTGGGAGCAGCACTCAGCATGGGACGGATGCAATTGGTGCAGTTGGAAAAACAGCCCGAACTGCTTGATAGGCGCCTTCCTTTTATCCGCGAGTTGATGGAAAATGCCCTGAGCTCAACGCGCAGGATCAGCCACGAACTCATGCCGCTTCACTTCGAAGAAAAGGGATTGAACGAGGCACTTCAAAAGTTGTTGGAGCAGGCGGAGGCAGCGGGTGGTGTGTCATCAACCCTCGAGGTTCCTGATCCGATGCCCTCCCTGTCGGCTCAGCAAAACCTTTGGTTATACCGGGTGGCGGCAGAATTGCTGAACAACTCGCTGAAGCATGCCAAAGCTTCCCATGTTTCCATTCAATTGCACAACGACACTCCAAACCTCACCTTCCGCTACGAGGATGACGGTCAGGGACTTCCCGAGCAACCCAGCGGAACCTCTGAAACCCTTGGGCAGGGAGGTATAGGCCTGAAAGGGTTGGAAGGACGGGTGAGCGCCATGGACGGGAAACTCGAATACGGAAACCGCGCCCTCGGTGGATTTTATGCCATCATCCGGGTGCCACTCGTTTGAACAGCTGTCACTTTGTGGTTCAGGCGTTAGTCTGTTTCTTTGATCCCGCAGCAGTTAATCAACCGACCCATGACAACCGATCATATTTCCATTGGCCTGGTAGAAGACCAGGACCTTTTCCGCAAGGGGATCAAAGCTATTCTTGAGCAGTGGCCGCGTTTCCAGGTGGTGTTTGAGGCGGCTGACGGGTTCAGTGTGGAGGAGCGTTTGGCTGCCGCTGAAACGGTACCAGATGTGATGTTCCTCGACTTGTCGCTTCCACCCCACGGAGGTGAGCCGTTTAATGGTGACCGCGTCCTGGAAATGATACGCGAGCGCTATCCCGATGTGAAGTGCATCATGTTGTCCGTGCACAACGATCCCTACATCATTGCCCAACTCATTGAGCAGGGCGCCAATGGCTATTTGCTCAAGGACTGCGATCCACAGGACTTGCACGATGCGATTGTATCGGTGTATGAAACCGGTTCCTACATCAATGCCTTTACCCTGGATGCCTTGCGCAAAAAGATGACAGGCAAGGTGCGAAAGCCCAAAGAGTTTGAATCGCTGTCGGGCAGAGAGGTGGAAGTCTTAAAGCTTATTTGCCAGCAGAAAACCGCCCGCGAAATCGCAGAGGAACTCTTCATTAGCGAGAAGACGGTGAACGGGCACCGCAACAATCTGCTTCAGAAAACAGGATCGAAAAACGTCACCGGTTTAGTGATGTATGCCGTAAAGCATCGGCTCGTAGAGCTCATTTAGCCAGTATTCTTTCTTTGAAAAAGGAAAAGCCGCTCAGTGGCGGCTTTTCCTTTTGTACGGTTCTAACGGATTAGAACAAATTCACAACGAAAGAGTCCATGCGGCTC
>DIYJ01000019.1 GCA_002428995.1 Flavobacteriales bacterium UBA6057
GTACAGGTCACACAGGATACTACAGGTACGGTCGGGAATCCGACTTGTGATCCGACTCCGGCTGCAGTAGCGGCCTGACTGGCACAGATGGGAGAAACTCCGGTACAAGTCACACAAGATACTACGGGCACAGTTGGGAATCCGACTTGTGATCCGGCTCCGACTGTAGCAGCGGCCTGACTGGCGCAGATGGGAGAAACCCCGGTACAAGTCACACAGGATACTACAGGTACGGTCGGGAATCCTGCTTGAGCTCCGGCTCCGGCTGTATCAGCAGCCTGACTGGCGCAGATAGGAGAAACTCCGGTACAAGTCACACAGGATACCACAGGTACTGTGGGGAATCCTGCTTGAGTGCCACCCATGTAGTTGTTGTAGATATCACCTTGAAGCATGCCAGCACTCGAACCACTCATTGCGATAAGGCTCGCGAATGCGTTGTTGTCCAGGTCAGAGAATTCAGCAAGCTTGATAGGAATATTGAACTTGTTGCTAAAACTGTAGCACTTCCATCCCAGGATAGGGACATCGATGCAAGGCTTGAGTCCAAGGGTGAATGAAATAACACCATCAGATTCTGTAAAACCGGTAACAGACAAGGTCACCTTGGCCTGAGCAATAGGCTGCCAGGTAAAGCTGACGTCCGCAGAAAAAGAGAACTGTTTGGAGTAGTTTCCAATTGGTGTCTTCAGTGTCACCGTCAGAACTACTTCACCATTGTCCGCGCTGGCGGAAATGCAAATTTGAAATCCAAGAAAGCTCGGGGAACACCACTCTATGGCGGCAACGCTATCGTAACCGTCATAGGTTTTGTCTACCTCCACCTTCTGGATGGTGTGGGCTGATTTTGCCATTTTGATTGAATTAGTATTACACAGATTTTCCTACTCGTAAGGCTTTTCGGATTCCGCCTGTCCGTTGATGCATCCGGGAACGCCACAAACCTGCGTCTTGGCACAAGCCGATCATTGAATCAAATGCGCATGTGCATCTCAGTTTGTATTTCCAATGATTGACTGAGCCAGGAAATGAAATCTGTGTTGAAGGAAGCTTTGCGATAGTCGGAAGGCGTACAACCAAAAACTTTTTTGAGGGATCTGCAGAAATGAGCCTGATCGCAGAAGCCCGAACTGTACGCAATCTCTGTGATGCTCAACTCGCTCTTATCCAACAGCTCAACCCCATGAAGCAGGCGGATGTCCTGGATCAGTCTCATGGGGCTTACCTGAAGCTTTTGACGCAGGCTTCGGCACAATTGAGAAGGACTTATGCTCAGTTGGTTTGAGAGATCAGAAAGAGTAAAGTCTCTGTCCGTCAGGTCAGACAACACAAATCCGAAAAAGCCGTTGAGTAGCGCATCATCTCTTATTAACCGTATGAGTGTGATGCTTGCATTCGGGTCGGGCGGCATGATCCATTTCCCGTGTGCATGAGCTTTATAGATACGATACTCCGAGGGCGTCAAGCCATATTCCTTCCTGAACGTTCGCCAAAAACTGTTGTATGTCTTGAAGCCACACTCGAGTGCCAGGCTTTTGACGGGACGGGTGGAATGACGCAGCAAAAACGTGGCATGGTCCAGCCTCATCTGCCGGATCAGTCTTCCAGGGCTTGTTCCGGTCAGCCTTTGCGAAAGGTGGGTCACCTCTACGCGACTGCGTTTGAACAAGCGGCACAGATCTCCAACACCAAAGCGAGCGTCAGAAAGGTGTTCCTCTATCGTTGCGCAAAGCTTCTCCCTGGGAATGTCCTCCAGAGAAGAGCGGACATTTCCGTGGCTGTCAGCGCCTGTGCGGTGCAGCGACATAAACCACGATTTCCAGGATTACCAGCCTTGATGTGAGCATGAGGTCAGCGTATGGCTCACTGACATTCTCATCTCGGACAAACTGCGGTTATTACCCGCATTTATATTCAAAGCCTAATACACTTCCATGCAGCACAGTATCCTGATCTGAAAACGACAGTTTGTTTTCACATCAAACCTCGAACAGACGACAAGCCTCTACATCCGTGTTTATGGGGCATTTAGTGAATCACGTAGTTATGCCTTGAAACACCCGTAAAAACACTTAGGGAGTGTGGGTCGTAGATAATCCCTTTGAATGGGCAGAAATAAAAAAGGCTTCCACTTTGTGAAAGCCTTCTTGAACGAGTTTTTCATTCCTCATTCTCTTTTTTCGTAGTTGTAGCGCAAAACGGCTATCTGTGACTGTTAATGCTCGGAATGCATTTGAGTGAGCTGGACAATAGTTTTCGTGAAAAGCCCTCTCATTTCTGCTTCATGTTTCGCCTTGACTGAACATGTGCCGAGTTCTTATCCTCCAGATTCTAACTCTAAGTTCCGGATCATCTTGAACAACATCCGCGAGAGCTCGTCAGCACGGCCATACAATTGATCGTACTCCAACTCAGAAATAATCTCTGTGTCTTTTAGAATATCAAGCGCAGCAACACACTCAAAAGCTGAGCCTCTAGAAATGACGTAGTAATTCTTCTTGGAGGGATTTGTAAATCGACTCGTACCTTCTGCAATGTTGAGCACAACGCTTAGAGAAGCTCTGGAAAGCTGATCTCTGGTCATTCTGTTAATGCCCTCGTTTTCCAGCAGCATTTTCAAAATTGCCTTGTGGAATGATTTAGCTTTTTGGTAGACTGTAAGCTTTTCGAACTCAAACATCAATGCACATTTCTAGTGTGAGTGTGAGCGCGAGTTTCGAGGGAAAACAGCACGAATGTGGACTCCTCGTTCCTCGTCACTCACACTCGCGCTGTTTTTGTAGCCCCGCCAAGAATCGAACTTGGATCTAGAGTTTAGGAAACTCCTATTCTATCCATTGAACTACGGGGCCAGGAAATTTTGCAGCGATCTCAAGAACAAAGTGCTCGAAATCGAACTGCAAAAGAACAATTCCTAGAAAGATTCAACCAGGGCACAGAAATTCAGCCTGCTAGTCGAAGACCGCAAATTTAGGATGGATCGTAAGATCCTAGATCAAAGATGAATGATCAGAGTTGCTTGGGCAGTGTGGCAGCGCCCTTGTGATGTGTGTTGAGTTCCATCTCATGAATGCGGGCTACAAACACACGCTCTTCAATGATGTGGTGGATGAACAGATCCTTCTCAAATTTCTCTAGGAGCGAACGGAACGCACGGAAAGACATGCTTTTGGCAATGTCGGGATAACCTTCCTCCACCAACTTCAGCATGGTACCCAGCTCGTCTTCCACATGGTGATCGTGCTGAAGCTTGAACTCCTTCACGGAATAGCTGACATCAAACTTCCCATCATACAGACTGGAAGCATACGGGAAAAGCTTCTTCTCTTCGAGCTCAATGTGCTCAAGCAATTCATTGCGATAGGTTCGAAAGAACGTGTCCAACACCTCCGCGATAGGATGCCCTGGAAAGTTGCGTTTTACACCAGCGATGCACATGTCCATTTTTGGAAGGAAGCGCTGCTCATAAAAAGTGTGCGTTTTCTGGAGATAGTCAAGAATGGCTGCGATGCTATGGTCGGAGTAATCGGCCAGGCGAAACGTTCGGTGGTCGGCATACAGGTTCAACAACCGAATCACGAATAAAGGATCCTTCACACGCCCCATGAGGAGGTTAGAAAGGTCATCGTTGTCAGAACCTTCAGGTAGCTCGTATCGCTCCAGCACCAAGCGATACATCGGCTCTATCTGCTCCAATTCTGCAAGCGTTGTCGCTTGATTAATCATCACTCAAAATTTTATCTAAACTACAATTAGCTCCAAGAAGGTGCACTACCCCAAAAAGGGTATTCGATGAAGTTTTTTACCCGGCCATTGTGGAAAACCTAATGCTGAATCACCAAGCGTTCAAAGCCCACTGATCGTGCACTCTCAATGCGAACGAGGTAGCTACCGGATGCGATTCCATCCAGGTTTGCGGCAGTCTGCCCGAGCGACACATTCCAGGACCTGATAAGCTGCCCGGAAAGCGAATAAAGCTCTAACTGAACAGGAGCACCTGACTCATTGTCGATACGCAGCACATCATGCGCTGGATTTGGATAAATCTTCACCAACTGGTTCAGCTCAGCAATACCAGTGACGTCTACAGTGTCACCACCGCCCGTTCCAAGCGTATCGATGTAGCCAGTATCCAGGGGAATACCCGAAGATTCGTCTACGAGTACATTGAATTGAAGATCGTCAATGTAGAAACCATCCAGCTCCACAAACTGGTCGGACACCAACACCCAACGCACTTTGATTCGCTGACCAATGTAGTCGCTGAGGTCAATCTGCTCCGTCACCCAAGATTCCTGCAGGCCATCCCACAAGGGCTCGCCCTCATCCTGGTTACTGTTGCCTGTTTCGGTGTACAAACCGCACAGCGGTTGCCATGCATCCGCATCAACAGAGCTGGCCTGCATCTGGCAATAATCCCAGCCATCCTCGATCGCCCATTGAGCCTGAAAGTTCATAGAAGCAGAATGTGCACTGCGCAGATCAATGATCCGGGAATAGCTTAATACTGATGAACCATTGGAATTGTAATTGCTGTAGGGGCTATCGGTAATGCTGGTGGACGGGCTTACAAATGCCTCATCCGTGGTGCTCCAGGAAGTACCGCTTTGGAAATCATCCATTCCGCTGGCGTTGTCGTTCAGCGCCAAGGTGGGCGTTCCAAACGTCTTTTGAATGCGAATGGTTTTGCTGTAGCCGCCCATGGTGAGGATGGCATCAAACTCAATCAAATCTCCGGCTTGAACGCCCGGGGACAGGTCATAGCTAAACGTCACATCCTCGGTGCCGAGATGTGTCATGGCTGGCAACGACTGCAATGGACCGGTGGAAGCGACATTGCTCACCGCAACGAGCTCGATGCTGTTGGTTCCAGTATACTCCAATCCGAGGCGGGTAACCTCCAGATTCAGCGATCCGCTGGTTGAGGACAAATACTGAGGACTCAAATCTTCTAATGAGAGGTAATTACCCACGAGATGCGCAGTCACCAGATTGGGCAAAACGTTTTCTTCAGCCAGCGGAATGATGCGGCTTTGGGCAGGCCAGAACCCATCATCCTGGCTTCCTACTTCCGGAGTCATTGCCAGGATCTTCGCTTTGGAAGTTTGCTCACCATACATCCAGTCGTC
Organism: Flavobacteriales bacterium UBA6057; assembly: GCA_002428995.1. Lineage (GTDB taxonomy): Bacteria > Bacteroidota > Bacteroidia > Flavobacteriales_G > Salibacteraceae > UBA6057. Next base: position 5,130 of record DIYJ01000019.1, read on the forward strand.
AGAATCTCCGTTTGTGAAATAGCCCACGGTCTGGAATCCGGTTCCGAACAGGTAATTGTTCTGTGCGGTCATTTCTGAGGCAAAGGCGATAAACTCATTCGAGTCGGGGCTGAGCGGAGATTGCTGAAATCCCCATGGATAGATCAGGTAGTTGCCAAACGAATGGTAGTTCAGGGCAATCTTAAAGTTGTGCTGCTCGCAAAGCCACTTCACGGCTTGTGTTTCCGGTTCGCTGAAAGCCGCTGTTCCTCTGTAGGTCTCGCTGCTCGACATGGGAGAGCTTCCGGTATTGTCCAATCCCCAGCTGAAACCGTAGTTGCGATTCAGATCTACTCCTGTAGTTCCGTTTCCATTGTCGCGCATGTTTTTCCTCCAGAGTCCACCGCCATTGGGGTTCGTGGTGTGATTGCGCACATAGCCGTCAGGATTGATCATGGGAATGAAATACATCTCGGTTTCATCCACCAGATGGGTCACCTCGGGATCGGAACCGTAGTTCTCGAGGAGGTAATACATGAAGAAAATCAGCTGTGAAAGCGACTCTGGCTCGCGGGCATGATGAATAGACGTGTAGAGCACTTCCGGCTCGTTCTCATCCATTCCAGGATTGTCAGAGATCTTGAGCCAGTAAATCGGTCTATCCTCATGGCTCAGGAAAGTATCAATAGGAGCCTTTGCGGTGATCAGGTTTGGAAACTCGCTGACCATGTTGTCCAGGTGATCAATGAACTCATCGTAGGTAAAAAAGCCTCCCATAGAGCCCAACTCAAAGTTGTCAGGAGTTGGATATTCGGCAGCATTGCCGGACGCGCAGTCCACTCTGGAACCTCGGTCTGCTGTGGTGGCAACGCGTGTGCTGTAGTAATGAGACACATCCTCAATTTCCACCTCATAGCGAATGGAATGATCATCGAGCCAGGCGCGCTCCTCCGCAGAAAAGTCAGAGATGAGGAATACACCTTGCTTTACAATACCGTGATCCATTTCAAAACCCGCAGCCTGCATCATCTGCTCGGAGATGGGATCGAGCCACACTTTGAGGCGTGATCCGTGCTGAGCATTGAGCATGAGGGGAAGGAATAATATCCAAAGAACTTTTCCGAGCTGTTTCATAGAGCGAATGTGATGGACGAAAATAGTCCGTAAAAACCAAGTAGTTAAAGGACGTAGTAAATGAGTAAAAGGATTATTTTCGCCCAAACAATCGGAAGGTATGTCTCACGGAGAATCACACGATCACCACGAAGAAAAGCCAGAAGGCTTCTTGAACACTGTTTTTGATGAAACCGTAGGCGGTTTCGGTATTCTTTGGGTGGGGATCGCCTTGGTTGTGATCTTCCTGCTCCTCCTCCTCGGGTAAAACCTCGCAGGTATTACTTTTAGCGCAGAACATTGCTGCGCTATGATTTCTATTCCACAAAACATTCAGGAGCTTGTTTCTTACAAGCCCGGTAAGCCCGTACCTCAAATCATTGAAGAATTGGGGTTAAAGGAATGGGCCATTCTTTGGAACAACGAAAACAACCTTGGACCTTCTCCAAAGGCCTTGCAGCGCATCACGGAGGCACTTGCTACCTCCCACCTCTACCCCGATCCCGTTTCTACGAAGCTGCGCGAGATGATCGCTGAGCGCAACCATTGCAAGCTTGAAAATGTGGTAGTAGGAAATGGGAGCGAATCGATTCTGGACAACTTATTCGGGGCCTTTTTCGAAGGAGAAGACGAACTGCTGACGTGCGAAGGAACCTTTGTGGCGGTCTACATCTGGGCAAAGTCCAACAACGTGCCAGTAACCAAAGTCCCGCTGAATTCGGGTTACGGATTCGATGTTCAGCGCATTGTGGAGGCGCTGACCCCCAACACCAAGGCCATCTACATCGCGAATCCCAACAACCCCACGGGAACGATGATCACGCGTGATGAATTGGATTACCTCATTGCGCAAGTCCCGGATGATGTGTTGATCATTGTGGATGAAGCTTACTTTGAATACGCCTTGGCCCTATCTCCGGATTACCCGGACAGTTCGAGACTCAACCTGCCCAATGTGCTTACGTTGCGCACCTTCAGCAAGGCTTATGGAATTGCCGCCATTCGCGTGGGTTATGCGATTGGGCATCCCGAGGTGATCGAAGCATTGAATAAGGTACGCATGACCTTTGCTCCCAGCAATGTGGCTCAGGCAGCGGGCATCGGAGCATTGGAGGATGATGAGCATCTCCAGAAAACGATCGATTTAAACACAAAAGCGCTGAGCGAGTTTTACCAAGCCTTTCATGACAAAGAGCTGAAGTACATCCCGAGCTTTGGGAATTTCGTGATGCTCGATCTGGAGACTGCGGAAAACGCGAAGCAATTCACCACTGATATGCTTCATAAAGGGATATTCATTCGACACTTACCTGCTTTTGGCCTGCCACACTGTGTGCGCATCTCTACGGGCACAGAAGGGGAAAATGCGCTTCTCACTTCAAAGCTGAGAGCTTAGCTGGCGCTAAAAGATAGCGGATCTGGAAAAAAGACTGGCTGTTTAGTTAGTCCATAGAACGATAGCAACCTGTAGGTTTGGTTACTATTCAATACCCTAAATTCTATGTTACGCATCCGCATTCTCCTGTGTGCAATTTTCTTGTGCACACTTCAAATTCAGGCCGTAGAAGTTGCTCCTCCAGATGGATCAACCATCCAGTACCACAGTACGATTTCCGTTACCAATCCAGTGAATGGAGATTGGTACAGGGTGATCATTTGTGACACCTTCAACAATCCTTTAGACTCCATTGATTTTCAGTACTCGGGTACCTATCCAAATTACTCGGATCAACTTGCTTCAGGTAATCACATTGGCTATGGCACTTATCGATTTAAGGTAAAGACAGCTACCACTGCGGCAGGATTGAGCGCTGCTTCCGCGGGAACCGGCAAGCAAATCACCCTGGCATGGCTAGGAAAAGTCCACCCGGTGCACTGTGGACATCAGGCGCTCAGGTATCAAACGCCTCTGAATGTTCTTCATGGCAACAGCCTGAGTCACCTGGGCTACCGCGCTTATTTCTACGACAACGTCAACGATACCTGCATCGGATACCTCGAACACCTGGCTCCCTATACGGGATCATGGAGTTACAATCATCAATTGACGAAATGCTCAGGTGGAAGTGGTGGTTTTCTATCATTCAACACAACCTATAAGGTAGTGGTGGAGGCTTCCGACCAACTCGGCAACTGGCATGCCGGAGACACCTGTACCATCAACCTTGTCTTTAACCAGGGGCTCCATCATGCTCAATGCGATAAGCTTAATCTCAATTATGGCACAAATGTCAACCCAGTTGGGGCAAGTGCCGTTTGGTACTCGGCCCATATTGTCAAATACTATGATTCAAACGGTATTTGTGTTGGTCAACATTACTTCGTGAATCCCCAATCACCAATTCCTGATTTTGATGATCAGCTCTATGTGTGCGGAGACACCACGACCTTAGGAGGATACCTCAACATTCAGGAAGTGTATGACGTAGTAGTAACCGCGCGGGATTTCAATGGAAACTGGATGGAAAGCCAGGATACATGTGTGGTAGGGTTTCATGGTTGCTCCCTGATGGACCTTTCTGGAAGCGTAACCCACCCCAGCTGTGGTTCCAGTAATGGTTCCATTGACCTCACCACCATCAACGGAACCGCACCGTTTTCCTTCAATTGGTCAAACTCGGCCACCACGGAAGACATCAGCGGGCTTACTCCGGGCACATATACGGTGACAGTAACAGATCACAATGGCTGTTTGGACAGCTTGAGCTTTACGCTGACAAACACCGGTTTGGCTGCTAATATCACCGCTGTCATTCCTGACATCACATTGAGCGTGGCCCTCAATTCAGGCGCCACAGTTTCTTGGTCAAACAATCAAAACGGCACCACCTACAGCACTGCTTCCATTGATGTAGCCATGAATGGAGCTGAATGGACGGCAGTTGTTTCGGATACGATTTGCGGTAACGACACGGTTTGCTATTCCGTTCCGGATCTCACAGGTTACAGCGGCATTTGCGGAACGTCCATGATGATCATTCCGAATGACATCCTTACCATCCAGGCTGAGGAAAATGAGCCTGTTCAGGTTTTCCCAAATCCAACCGAGGGCTCGCTCAACATCAGCCTTCCTGATTCGTGGGAAACCTATCAATACCAACTCACCTCGATTTCCGGCCAGCTGGTGAAATCAGCCGGGCAAGAATGGAACTCTGGCCTTCAGACAATCAACTTGAGTGACGTGACTGCGGGTATGTACATTCTGACCATCCATGGCAACATGGGCAAATCGTTTGTACAGAAAATCAGAGTGGAATAAAGCTTCGTGGAGCGCCATAAAAAAAGCCGGGGTTATTCCCGGCTTTTTTGCTTTAAGCTCTTTTCTTAGAAACTCAGCAAGGAGTCCATTGCTGCGCGCACTTTCTCCTCGTTCGGGAGATAGGTGGCTTCCAATGTTTCGTTCAGCGGAATGGCGGGTGTATTTTCAGAACCAACCACCTTCACAGGTCCATCAAGGCTTTCAAAACACTCCTGAGCAATGCGTCCGGCAATGCTTTGAGCGAAGGAATTACCCACCGGCTCTTCCGTCACAACCATGATTTTGCCGTGGGTTCTGGCAGCTTCGAAAATGGCGGCTTCATCCACGGGCGAAATGGTTCGTAGGTCGATGATTTCGACTCTTCCCGGGAATTGCTTGGCAGCGCCAATGCTCCAGTAAACACCACGACCGTAGGTGATCACAGCCAGCGAATTACCGTCTTTCACTTGCTGCTCATCGGCTGATTGCACCACTCTGGCCTTCCCGAATGGAATGACATATTCTTCATCCGGCTCAGTAGTCTTTGCTCCTTCCGTGCCCTTGATCTTTGACCAATAGAGTCCTTTGTGCTCCAATAGCACGCACGGATTCGGATCGTAATACGCTGATTTCAGCAAACCCTTCAAATCAGCTCCGGTGCTTGGATATGCCACCTTGATGCCTCGAATGTTGGACAAAACGCTCTCCACGGAAGAACTGTGGTAAGGACCACCACTGCCGTAAGCACCAATCGGCACACGAATCACACAACCTACCGGCCACTTACCATTACTGAGGTAGTAACTACGGCTGACTTCGGTAAATAGCTGATTCAATCCCGGCCAGATGTAATCGGCAAACTGAACTTCTACAATGGGTTTCAGACCAGCGACACTCATACCCACCGTACTACCGATGATGAAGGCTTCCTGAATAGGAGTGTTGAAAACGCGATGATCGCCAAACTGCTGAGCAAGCGTGGCCGCTTCGCGGAATACTCCACCCAAGCGGGCCCCAACATCCTGACCATAGAGCAATGCCTCTGGATGCTTTTCGAGGATTTCACGAACAGCAAACAGTGCGCTGTCCACCATCACTGTTTTCTCCTTACCGGCTGGATCTCGTTCTCCCTTTTCTTCGGTAATCGGAGTGGGAGCAAACATGTGGTCAAGCAGGTCTTCAGGCTTTGGGTCTTCTGCGTTCTTTGCTCGTTCAAAATCCCCAGCCACTAAGTCCTTTGCCTGCTGCTCCAGCTTGTCGAGTTCTTTCGCCTTGATCCCCAAGCCCGTCAGTTGGTCTTTGAAGTATGGATAGGGATCTCTTTGTCGCTGCTCATCCAAATCGTCACGATACCATTCCATGCGCACACCGCTGGTGTGGTGGCTTAGCAATGGCACTTTGAGGTGCACGAGGAAAGGTCTGCGCTCCTTGCGGATGGTGCCGATGACCTCGTTCAGGGTTTTCCAGCACTCTACAAAGTCATGCCCTTTCTCCACTGTTCTTACCTCGAGTCCTTTGAAGCCCTTGGCGTAGTGTGTAGCATCACCGGCCCGAATCTCGCGTGCATGAGCACTGATATCCCACTCGTTGTCTTGAATGAAATAAAGGATGGGCAATTGCTTGAGCACAGCCATTTGCATGGCCTCAGCAACTTCACCTTCGGTGATGGAAGCATCTCCGAGCGAACAAACCACTACCGGGTTTTCACCCTTGTGATCTTCCGCCAGCCCCATTTTTTCCTTGTAATGCACACCCATCGCCACTCCGGTGGTTGGAATGGCCTGCATGCCTGTAGCCGAGGACTGATGCGGAATTTTGGGTTTATCAGGGTCGTTCAGTGATGGATGGCTGTAATAGGTTCGTCCACCGGAAAAAGGATCATCACGTTTTGCAAAAAGCTGAAGCATGAGATCATAAGGAGTCATGCCGATACCAAGCAAAATAGAATCATCGCGGTAGTATCCACTGAGATAATCCTGTGGCTTGAGCTGAAGACCAAGGGCGAGCTGTGCAGCTTCATGACCACGGCTGGTGGCATGAACGTATTTCGAAGTGAGTTGAATGTTCTCGTTGTAGGTCTCGCTCATGCACTTGGCGGTGCACATCAATTCCCAGGCCTTCAACAAGGTGTCTTTGGGCGCGGGTAGTTTTATCTTCTCTGCAGTAGCCTTCACTGTATCACTCATCTCCGAAAATTAAGGAGCCCAAAGATAACATTCGGCCTTCTGAATAAGTTCTGCCGTGAAGTAAGCATCAAAAAGGCCAGTGAGAGGACGATATCAATGGCCTGTAATGGAAAACGGAGGAACTCTTATCGGATCAGGGTAAAGGCTCCAGTCAGCTTCTGACGAGTCATGCCTTCTACCTTAAACTCAAGAATGTAGACGTAAACACCTTCAGGCTGCGAAATTCCCTGATAGGTTCCATCCCAGCCTACATCAGGATTGATGGTGGTAAAGAGTTGCGCTCCCCAGCGATCAAAGACCTTGAGGTTATAGCGGGTGACGTAATCCAGCTGAGGCAGGAAGACTTCGTTCTTCGAATCGCTGTTTGGAGTAAACGCACTGGGAATCCAAATGGCGATCGGGCACCCGTCAATCCGCACTTCATCTGTACTTACGCAGCCGTGCTCATTGTCGATGATGGTGACCTCATAGATTCCTGGGGTGTCAATGGATCGCACCCAGTCCTCACTCTTATCAGACCAGAAGACACTTACTCCTTGTTGCTCAGGAATCTCCAAAGTAACAGGCTCAATTGATGGGCAGACGACTGTATCCTCGCCAAGATCTATAGCAGGAGCATCGCGGTATTCAACCAAAAGCGAGTCAATGGTCACACCGCAGCGATTCCATTTCCTGAGTGTGTACCTCCCGGGCTTGGAGATGAGGTAACGATGCTCTTGTGAACCGTCTTGCCATTGATAACCGGAGTAGAACTGGGAAAGCATCACGGACCACTCTTCACCCGTACAAAGCACCGTATCTGTGGGCAGTTCAGGCTTTGGTTTCGGTTCAATGTAAACGGCCACCTCATCCGAGAAGCTACCGCAGGCATTGGTTACTGTGACGCTGTAATAACCTTGCTCTGTGATCGTGTAGGTCGAATCCACACTTCCATTGTTCCAATTGTACACAGGTTCATTGGGCGCATGCGCAGAGACACGAAGCGAGTCTCCCTCACACAGTTCATAAACATCACCGATATCAAGGTTTAGCGGAGCATCATACACTACTTCCACCGAATCCTGATCGGTGCCACACAAGTTGGTGACGGTTACCTTGTAAACTCCGCTGGAATTGATCACAATCCCTGAATCCTGGCTTCCTGTGTTCCACAAATAGCTGGACCTTGAAAAGGGCACTTCTAACGGCAAAGTCTGTCCCACACAAAGCAAGGTACGCTCGGGAAGCGCGATGTCAGGTACTACTTCTCCATCAATCTCTACGGTGTCAGAATACACACCACAGGTGTTGGTGGCTTCCAGCCAAAAGGTTCCCGGCTCATCCACGATGATGGAATCGATCGTGTCTCCACTACTCCACAGGTAATGATTGTTCCCGGTGAGGTCTGCGCGCAATGGAAAAGAAGTTCCTGCACACAAAACAGTATCGTTCCCCAAATCCGCAGGCAGTGGAAAGTCGATGGTAATGACCACCGTGTCATAGTAAGTACCGCAGGCGTTCGAAGCAATCACGCTAAAGGTGTCGCTTGTGGCCGCAGTAAGAATGGAATCATTGCTACCATCCTGCCAGGAGATTACCGCGCTATCCGCAAACGATTTCAAGTCGAATGACTGACCATCGCAAAAGGTAGTATCACCCGGAAAGTTCGTGCTTGGAGGATCGACAAAATAGAGATTCACCGTATCGATGCTGGTATTGCAATAGCCTGTCGCAGTAACCGCATACATACCCGTGGTAGTCGCAGCATAGATGGTGTCTACACTTCCATCCTGCCATAAGTAGCTACCCCCAGCCACGAAGAGCTCAAACAAGACGGTATCCCCAACGCACAGAATGCTGTCCGGTCCCAGGTCTACCGTGGAGGGAAGCACACTGTCGATGACAATCGTATCGTAGTAAGTACCGCAAAGTGTGCTCACTTCTACATGGTAGGTATCTGCCACTTGAATGGGCAGAAATTCATTGGTCGAAGAATCCGACCACAGGAAGGTCATGTTCAAAATGGTGTTGGCACTTTGAATGGTCAGCGAATCGCCCTGACAGAGCACGGTGTCGTTTCCAAGATCAATGAACGGAAGGGGATGAATGGTGACGGTAAGCGTGTCGAAAAGAGAATCTACAAAAGGGATAAAACCGGTGTTGTTGGTGAAGTAAGCCTGTGTAGAAACCTGATACGTTCCGGGACTGGTGAACACGTGATAAATCGAGTCTCCTTCTCCGTAGTTATTCGCTCCACTGGCGGTGTCTCCAAAATCCCAAAAAATGGAATCGATGGCGGAGTTATTGGCACTGAAAAAGGTGGAGTCAAGCTCGCATGTATCCTCCACCGTAATGTCGGTGAAGAGGAAAATGGATTGAATAAACGTTGGCAGGCCCAATCTACCGACCGCAGTTCCGGGTAGTGTAACAGCGTTCGCTACATAGTTACTGGCAGTTCCGGCCGAATCGGGCGCATTGAGAACCCCCAGCGTGTTGTTCCCGTTATCTGTGAAATAGATTTTGTTGTCCGGAGCCAACTGAATGGCATAGCTCTGCCCTATAGGCGGATAGCCAACGGGAGTTGCTGAACTAATAATGGCTGCGCTGTTGTTGACCGAGAGGTCGTATTGAATGACAGGATCAGGAGTGAGGCTGGAAGTGTTGTGGTTCAAATACAAGTACTTCCCCGTGGATGAAAAGTCCAACCCGTAGCAAAACCCTGTATTGAGAGGGAGTGAAATATTATTCACAACCTGCCCCGTGGCATCATCAAACTCCATGAGGGTCGCAAAACCGTTCCCTCCTCTGACCATCCACTTGCCATCGGGGGAAGCTTTCATGTAACAGAAAATGCTCAGAGGGCCAACCGTGTTGCTGGTGACCGGTGTTGTGTTCACTCCGGCAGAAGTCACTTCGAAGCTGTTAATCACGAGGTTGGCGCTATGACATACCACCCAATAATCCACACCATTGGCATGCCTCACGGCTGTGATCTTTTCGCTGGTACTAGGAGTCAGCAACACATTCTTGGTGGTGGTGACCGCGCCCAGGCCAGATTGCAGGCTCATGTCTACTTCTGAATATCGAAGGCCATTTCCTGTAAACCACAAACCGCTGGGCACGGTGAAGATGTAGTAAATGTTGGGATTGTTTGGTTTAGGCACAATGATGGCCGACTGGCAGGATGAAGCGCCCCCGAGCAAGCCGGTGCCATTGGTCATGGCCGAATGATTGGCATTGAATACCGTGCTACCATCTGTGTAGAAAAGAAGGTTGCCACTGGCATCTGAAATGCTCGCACAACCTTCGAAGGTGATCATGGCTCCATTGGATAATCCAACGGGCGAACCACTCGTGAAATCAAGCCCTGCATTGAATCCGAAGTACCAGAAATTGCCCTCGCCCTGTGCACTGGATAGCTTTGCAGCGCAGAGAAACGCCACCAATAGAAGCAGGCGGAAACGGAGATTTAGGGTTAACACATCCAATCAAAATTAGATCAAACGTCCCAGAACCTTCCGCTAGCCGTGTGCGGGAAGACTCAGGACTACCTTATGAGCGTCACCGCCCCTGTAAGCTTCTGGCGGGTCATGCCTTCTACCTTGAACTCAAGAATGTAGACATACACTCCTTCCGGCTGAAGGATGCCCTGGTAGGTTCCATCCCAACCAACATCCGGATTGATGGTCGTAAAGAGCTGTGCTCCCCAACGGTCGAAGATCTTGAGGTTATAGCGCGTCACATAGTTCAGTTCTGGAAGGAAGACCTCGTTCTTGGTATCGCTGTTTGGCGTGAATGCTCTCGGAATCCAGATGGCTACCGGACACTCATCAATCAACACCTCATCGGTGCTTGAGCAACCATACTCATCATCGGTGAGCATGACCTCATAAACACCGGGATCTTCGATGGATCGCACCCAATCCTCGCTCTCGTCAGACCACAAGACACTAACTCCCTGTTGCTCGGGAAGCTCGAGTGTGACCGGTTCTATCGATGGGCAAACCACCGTATCAGCCCCCAGGTCTATTTCCGGAGCATCGCGGTATTCCACCAGCAAGGTGTCAATCCTCACACCGCAGCGATTCCATTTTTTCAGGGTGTATCTGCCGGGCTCGGAAATCAAATAGCGATGTTTCTGCGAGCCGTCCTGCCATTGATAACCAGAGTAGAACTGAGAAATAAGAACGGACCACTCTTCTCCTTTGCAGAGCACAGTATCCGTTGGCAGTTCAGGTTTGGGCTTGCGTTCGATGTACACCGCAGTTTCATCCGTGAAACTGCCGCAAGCGTTGGTCACTGTAACACTGTAGAAACCTTGCTCGGTCACGGTGTAGAGCGAGCTTGCGCTGCCATTGTTCCATTTGTATTCGGGCTCATTGGGAGCGTAAACAGAGAGCTTCAGTGAGTCCCCTTCACAGAGTTCATAAACATCCCCGATATCAATGTCGAGCGGAGCATCGTAAACAACTTCTATGGAGTCCTGATCTACACCGCAAAGGTTTGTGACGGTCACTTTATACACTCCCGTTGAATTGATCACGATCCCTGAATCCTGGCTTCCCGTGTTCCACAAGTAGCTGGATCTGGAAAAGGGCACTTCCACCGGAAAGGTCTGCCCCTCACACAACAAGGTGCGTTCTGGCAGTTCGATGTTGGGTACCACTTCTCCATCTATCTCCACCGTATCGGAATAAATGCCACAGGTATTGGTAGCTTCCAACCAGTAGGTTCCCGGTTCATCTACCGTGATGGAATCGATCATTACACCGCCACTCCACAGGTAGGTATTGTTGCCGGGAAGATCTGCATGCAATGGGAAAGAAGTTCCTGCGCACAACACCGTGTCATTGCCCAAATCCACAGGGAGCGGGAAATCAATGGTCACAATGACACTGTCTGTGAACACACCGCATGCATTGGTCACTGTCACTTTGAACGTATCAGCGATGCTGGCCGTGAACGTAGAGTCGGTGCTGCCATCATGCCAGAGGAAGGTGGCACTGTCTGCAAACGTCACGAGATCAACCGTCTGGCCATTGCAAAAAGTGGTATCAGGCGGGAAGTTGCTCGTAGCGGGATCCACGAAGTATAATTCCACCGTATCAATGCTGGTGTTGCACAAACCAGTAGCCGTAACCGCATACTGTCCTGTGGTGGTGGCTTCATAGGGTGACCCGGGGGTTCCATCCTGCCAGATGTAGTTACCTGCTGCGACTTCCACATCAAATACCACAGTATCTCCAGTACACAGGATGCTATCAGGGCCAAGGTCTACCATGGAAGGCAACACACTATCGATCACAATCGTGTCATAGGCGATTCCACAAAGCGTGGTAACCTCCACATAATAAGTATCCGCGGCAGCAATCGGCAGGAACTCATCGGTGGAACCATCTGACCAGAGGTAGGTCATGTTGAGCACCGTATTGGAATTCAGGATGGTTAAAGAGTCTCCCTGACACAGCACCGTGTCGTTTCCAAGCTCAATCTCAGGGAGCGGATGAATCGTCACCTCGATGGTGTCGAAGACGGAATCCACAAAGCCAAAAAGTCCGGTAGTATTGGTGAAGTAGGTCACCGTTCCCACTTGATAGGTTCCGGGAGAAGAGAAGATGTGCTCAACAGTATCTCCCTGGGCTACGTTGTTCGTACCACTGGCCGTATCTCCAAAATTCCAGAACACCGAGTCGGCACTGGGTGAATAAGCCGTGAGAGTGGTGGTATCAGAGAAACAGGTGTCTTCAACCGTCAGCGTGGGCGCGAGGAAAAAGGTTTGGATAAACGTGGGCAATCCGATGCGGCAAATGCCTGGACCGGTAGATCCGGTACCTCCGCCCAAAGGCAGCTGCTGAGCAACCATGTTGCAGGATGCACCCAAGGAATCCGGATCGTTAATCACACTCAGGAAGCTGACTTGATATTCTGTCACATAGATCTTTCCGTCTGGTCCGATCTGCATTCCATATCCCTGATTGGGAGCTGTGGACCCAATGAAGGTGTTCGAAGCCACAATGGCCGCGGCCGAACCAAGGGTAAGATCTACTTGATACACTCCAACTCCAATGTCGTAGTAATAGAATCTATTTCCGGTCTGAGAAAACTCGACTCCGTAATTCAAACCCGAGTTGGTGATGGAGAAGTAAGGCGTCAGAATCCCGGTGGATGCATCAAAGTTCATCACCTCAACCACTCCATTCGAACCGCGCCCGACCAGCGTTCCATCGGGGGAGGCTTTGAGGTAGCCAGCTGTTGTGGAGTTGGCAGCAGACGTGCTGGGAACCGAAGTAGTATTTACACCAGCAGAAGTAATCTGATAAGTATTGATGGCTGTACCTGGAGCATGACAGATGACCCAATAATCCGTTCCATTCGCGTGTGCCACAGCTGTCACCTTCTCGCAGGTAGCGGTGGTCAGCAGAATGTTCTTAACGGTTGTAACCGCGCCCAAACCTCCGGAAAGGCTCATGTCTACTTCCGAGTACCTTAATCCGGTGCCGGCCATGGTGCAACCAGCAGGAACAGTAAAGATGTAGTAGATCGAGGAACTATTCGGCTTGGGAACAATAATGGCGGACTGCGTGGATGAGAAGTTTCCCAGCAAACCTGTGCCGTTTGTCATGATCGCGTGATTCGCATTCCATACCGTGCTTCCGTCCGTGTAGAACAGGAGATTCCCACCACCATCGGAGATGGTAGCGCAACCTTCCTGGGTAACCATTTGGCCATTGAGCAGCGGAACCGGTGTTCCACCTCCATTGAAATCCAATCCTGCGTTTTGCCCGAAGTACCAAATGTTTGCTTCTCCCTGTGCCTTTGCGCTCAAGCTGAGGAGAACAGCAATACAGCAGCAAAGCAGGGTAATGAATGACTTGGAATGGGGGTGCATTGGAATTCTATCTACGCTCAAAGTTAACAGAGATGATGAAAAAAAGGTTGTAACATTTTGGACTTCAAAAACTTACGACAGCTCCATCTACGAGAAGACCCATTATTCTGGAATTCTTTTGCCCGGATCGTCCATTTCCTTCGCACTTTAGTCAGATCAATTCACTTCTATGGAGCAGAATCCAGAACCGGTCAAGGAGCCGCAATCACGAGATTTAGACGCAATAAATCCGCGCAGGTTGTTCGTTCAGTTGATCCTATTTCTCAGAACCAGACTGAGTTTGGAAGAGGACAAAGCGGACCCGGAGGAAACGATCGAATACATACGCAAGGGAGTAGAATTCAAAGGCACCAATATTTGGATTCTCATCTTCGCCATCCTTACGGCTTCCATCGGCCTGAACATGGACGCGGCAGCGGTGATCATCGGAGCCATGCTTATTTCTCCCCTGATGGGTCCCATCATGGGATTTGGCATGGGCGTGGGTATCATGGACTTCGATCTGATCAAGAAATCAGCAAAGAACCTCGGATTGATGGTCTCGGTATCGGTCATTACCTCCGCCATCTATTTCTTCATCAGCCCCTACAACGAAGCTCAATCGGAGCTATTAGCGAGAACAACACCCACCATTTGGGATGTGCTCATTGCGCTCTGTGGCGGTTTGGCGGGCATTGTTGCGGGATCAAGAAAAGAGAAGAGCAATGCGGTTCCCGGTGTGGCCATTGCTACAGCGCTGATGCCTCCACTGTGTACGGCAGGTTTTGGCCTGGCCACGGGTAACCTGAGCTACTTTTTCGGAGCCTTCTACCTCTTCCTGATCAACTCCGTGTTCATCAGCCTTTCTACGATGATCATTGTGCGGTTTCTGCGCTATCCCAGAAAGCAGTTCATTGATCCGGCCAGAGAAACCCGGGTCAAGCGCTACATCGGTGTGTTTGTGGTGATCATCACCTTGCCTTCGCTTTACATTGCTTACAACCTAGTGCGTAACTCCATCTTCGAGCGGGAGGCACGCTTTTTTGTCACGGAGAACTTTGTGTTTGATCATGCACAAGTGATCTCGAAGCAGTTTTATGCCGATGGCGAAAACCCGAGGATTGAAATCGCCCTCATTGGTGAACCCATTTCGGAAGATCTGCTGGCAAGCCTCCGCAAAAAAATGCAGCAGAACGATCAGCTTACGGATGCGGAGCTGATCGTAAGACAGGGCCCAATCCAGGAGCAAGGATTAGACTTGGAGACGGTTCAACTGATGAACCAGAGCATGAAAACGGGAATCATCGAGGATCTGTACAAAAAGAATGAGGCTGTCATTCAAAGTAAAGATCAGCGCATCGAGACCTTGGAGGCTGAAATCGTGAGGCTGCGCCAAAATGAGCTCCCTGTTGAAAAATACCGTGATCAGATGCGCGCACTTTACCCAGATGTGAGGCAGTTCACGATCATGAAAAATCCGATGATCCAGTGCGAAGAAGATCGCATGGATACGGTCACCTTCGCCTACGTGGACGTTTCCAGACGCCCTCGCAAATCAGAAGTCAAGAAAATGACTGCATGGCTAAAGGCACTCACTGAGGCTGATTCGCTTAAACTTGTGATCCAAGCCAACTAAGTACATGACTGTCTACGAATTTGTGATTGCCGGCTCGGTAATCGTCATCCTCAGCTACTTCTACAACCTGATCGCCAAGCGGTCCAACATCCCTTCTGTATTGATGCTGATTGCCACGGGCATGGTCATCAAGCAGGCGATGATTTACTTCGGAGTAGTACGCGTGAACTGGTTTCCGGTGCTGGAATTGCTTGGAATTGTAGGGCTGATCATGATTGTTTTGGAGGCTGCATTGGACCTGAAGCTGGAACGCAAGAAAATGCCCCTGATTGGGAAATCAGCCTTGATCGCCTTTCTCGGCTTATTGATCGCGAGCGCAGTGGCCGCGTTCATCATCATGTTGATCATTCCGGGTTTCACCTGGATGCAGGCCATGATCTATGCCGTTCCCTTGTCAATCCTCAGCAGCGCCATCATCATTCCAAGTGTGAGCTATTTGCCCGAACACAAGAAGGAGTTGAGCATTTATGAGAGCACCTTCAGCGACATCATGGGCATCATGCTCTTCTATTTTCTGATATCGCTGGCCGAGCCAGGGTCCAGTTCTGATGCCGTTGGAAGCTTCTTTTTAAGTCTTCTGCTCACCATCGTCATCTCAGTCATTGCTACCTACGGACTGATCTACATTTTCCAAAACATCAAGACCCAGGTAAAGACCTATTTGCTGATCGCCATCCTCATTCTGCTCTACGCGATTGGCAAGCAGTTCCATCTGTCAAGCCTCATCATCATTCTGATCTTTGGGTTGGTCATCAGCAACTCGAAACTCTTTTTCCCCGGGTTCCTGAAAAAGACACTGAAGCAGGAAGATGTATCTCTTTTGCTCAAGGATTTACACGTTGTCACTGTGGAGTCAGCCTTCATTGTAAGAACCTTCTTCTTTGTCATATTCGGTGTCACCATCGTCCTCAGTTCGCTCCTGAGCATCAAGGTCATCTTGGTGTCGGTATTGATCCTGGCTTCCATTTATGCCATCCGATTTGCGATGTTTCAGCTCTTTTTTGGCCGGGACATCTTCCCTGAGGTGTACATCGCTCCGCGTGGATTGATCACCGTTCTGCTCTTCTTTGCCATCCCGAAAGAGATGCAGAATCCTGAATTCGACAACGGCATCCTGCTCTTTGTGATCATCGCCACCAGCCTGGTGATGACCTGGGCCATGATCAAAGCCAGCGGCAAAGACGTGGATGAAGAAGTCCTCGAAATGCTGGAAAGAGACCAGGAAGGTCAAGCGGCTTCCGCGGGTTCCAACAGCTCGGAATCAGGGGATGATGTACCACCTACACAGCCAGAAAGCGACACTCCTCACAACTAATTGATCTTACCTGCTGTTCCTTTCATCGACCCGTTCAAATTAATTATGTGTATATACATTAAATGTAATTGTATATATTTGCCCTTAAGTTTTAACCCATGACATCAATCGAACAAAAAACACCGGATACAACCCACAACGTAGCGCCATTTATTACGAAGCGATGGAGTGCCCGAGCCTTTGCAGATCAAGCCATCTCAGAAGAAACGATGGCTACCCTTTTCGAAGCAACTTCATGGTCGGCCAGCAGCATGAATGAGCAGCCCTGGAAGTTTCTCTATGCTTACAAAGGATCAGAAGCATTTGACCGCATGGCGGCATGCCTGATGGATGGGAATCGCGTTTGGGCACAGAATGCTCCCGTGATGGTGTTGAGCCTGGCACGCAAGACTTTCGACCGCAATGGAGCGACCAATCGACACGCCATGCATGACTTGGGAGCGGCTAACACAACATTGCTCTTACAGGCTGCCGAACTGGACATTTACGGCCACATGATGGGAGGCTTCTTCATGGACAAGGCAGTGGAAGCTTTCGAAGTTGACACAGAAGCCTGGGAAATCGGATGCTTCATCGCACTAGGATACCTGGATGATGCGGAGACACTCGAAGAACCTTTCAAAAGCCGCGAACTTGCCCCAAGAACACGCAAATCAATCTCAGAATTCACCCAAAAACTCTAAGCCATGGAATTCACCTACACCCAAGAAGAAGAAAGCTCAAAAGGACTCTTTGTACAAACCCACGAAGGAACCGTCACTGCAAGACTCACCTACAGCAGGATGGATGACAACAACATCATTGTTGACCATACCGCAGTAGATCCGGCCTCCACGGGCATGGGAGCCGGCAAGGCGATCGTTTTCCACCTGGTAGAATGGGCGCGTGAAAACAATCAGAAAATCCTTCCGCTCTGCCCCTTCGCCAAAGGTGTATTTGACCGCACACCAGAAATCAGAGACGTTCTGCGTGGATAGACAAATCAATCAGATAATCAGATGATGAACCACCCATTCAAACTCAGCTGATCTGCCCAATTATCTGATCATCTAATGAACTAATCATCTAATCAAAAAAGCTATGAAACGAAAAGACTTCATCAAACGATCAGCACTGGGAGTGGTAGGTGGTCTGGCGGCCGGGAAACTGGTGGCGGAGAACCTCTCAATTCCTTCTGCTGGCGATGAACATTTAGGCTTCAATCACTTACCTCCAAAGCCAGCAAAAATTATGGAAAACATGGTTTTACACCGCGCCAACTCGCGCGGACATGCCAACCACGGTTGGCTCAATTCTCACCACAGTTTCAGCTTCGCCAATTATTACAATCCTGAACGCATGCACTTTGGGGTGCTTCGGGTATTGAATGACGATCAGGTAGAAGCAGGGCGAGGCTTCGGCACTCATCCTCACAACAACATGGAAATCATCTCTATTCCACTAGAGGGTGACCTGGAACACAAGGACAGCATGGGCAACACTGCTGTGATCAAGCAAGGCGATGTGCAGGTGTTGAGCGCTGGAACGGGCATTCAGCACAGCGAGTACAACAAGAACAAGGACCGACAAGTCAAGTTTCTGCAGATCTGGCTGTTTCCGAACAAGAAGAACGTAAAGCCTCGCTACGATCAAATGAGCTTCAACGTGGCAGACCGTCACAACCGCTTGCAGCAGGTGCTTTCACCCACGCCAGAAGATGAAGGCGTTTGGATTCACCAGGATGCGTGGTTCCACCTCGGCAAGTTTGATGCTGGTAAAAGCGTTCAGTACGACCTCAAGAAAAAAGGTAATGGCATCTATGTGTTTGTGCTCAACGGCAGCATGAAAGCAGGAGGTCAAACATTGGGCAAACGCGATGGTCTTGGGGTTTGGGACTTGGATCAATTATCCATTGAAGCGACTGCTAACAGCGAAGTTCTGATCATGGAAGTGCCCATGGGGATGAGCTAAGCTTCTTTCAAATAGGTTTTAAAAAAGGCGACACCGGAATAGTCCAGTGTCGCCTTTTTTGTTGGAGTATGCTGAGAGCCCGTCACACTTCGAGACGTCCATTTTCATGGACTCCTCAGTGTGACTTTTGTTAGAAGCGGATGTCTGTGTTCTTGAGCTTCTTTTGGATGCGGGCTTGTTCTTCGGGAGAGAAGTTGTTGTCGACCAGAATGAGTGTCTTCAGGTTCTTCATCTTATGGAGCTTCTTCGGCATCTTGGTCAGCTGGTTCTGGCTTAGAATCAACAGCTCCAGGTTTTTCATCTTGGTGATGGATTCTGGCACTGAAGTCAGTTGATTACCTCCAAGGGAAAGCGACTTCAACTCTTTCAGGTTAGCCACTTCAGGATGCAATACCTCGATGGCGTTGTTCTGAAGGTTTAGATCTCGGAGGTTACCAAGGGTATACAGCTCCATCGGAATTTCAGTAATCTGATTCTTGGCGATGTTGAAGGTCTTCAGCTCTTGCAATTGTCCAACGCTGGTTGGAATGCTCTTGATCTTGTTTACGTCCGCATCGAGGACGCGGAGCTGGTTGAGTTTTCCAAGCTCTTCGGGAAGACTTTCCAGCTTGTTGACGGACAAGTACAAGGATCGCAGATTACTCAGGTTGGTGATTTCCCTGGGAAGTCGGGTGAGCTTGTTTTTCTGAAGCTTCAGGTTCTCAAGTTTCACAAGCCCGTCCACGTCATCAGGCACTTCGCTGATGCCAATCTGGCGAAGATTGAGAATGCGCAGGTTGGGCAATTGGAAAAGCTCATCATCCAGAACAGGGATTTTGTTCTTCATGAGATTGAGCTCACCAAGGTTCTCATACTTACTGATGCCGGCTGGCACCTCGGTCAAACCTGTTTGACGCAAATTCATGCGGTAAACCTGCTGCGGATTCTGCTTTTCCGCATCGTGAAAGAAATAAATGATCTCCCGTTCGCTGAGTTCAGCCAACATCGAATCCTGGGCGGAAAGGCTGAGGTTGAAAACAAGAACGGTGAGAATGAAAGGATAAAAACGTTGCATGACTTAAAATGTAAAAAGTCCGCCTGGCACATGGCCAGGCGGACTGAGTAAACGATAAGGTGGTCTTATTTCACAATCAACTGGTGTGATTCCATCGCGCCTGATGCTCTGATCACGCGCAAGAAGTACATACCACTTGCCAGGTTAGACACATCGAAAGTGGTTTGATTGCCTTGGCTCACAAACTCCATATCAACCCTTGCTCCGCTCATTGTAAGAAGCGAGAAGCGCGCTTGCTCTTGTGAGGAGAACACAACGGTAGTCAAACCAGATGTTGGATTCGGATAGATGTTGTAGACAACTTCACCACTCACTGGATCAATACCTGTAAGTGTGTCAGAAACCACTACGCTGAAGTCGATCGCGCTGTCTTCACAACCCTGATCTGTGGTTTGCATCACTTCAACGATCTGATTTCCAGTGGCAGTCCAGTCAACAGTGATAGATGGAGTATTCTGACCGCTGGCGATGGTTCCTCCGTTCACGGTCCAATCGTAAGTGTAACCGGTGGTTCCATTTACGCTGTACACCTCAGAGTCACCGATCAAGGCGCTATCTACACCGCTGATGGTCTCAGAAACGGGAGCGTCAAACTCAAAGCTCGCGGTTGCAGGACTGTCTACGTTGTAGAAGTAAGAACCGAACTGCTCGTTGTATTCATAGACTGCGAAGAAGTACTCGTCCTGATCATCGATACCATCGATTTGAACGCTGTTGCCCGTTCCGTCATACACTACAAAGTTTCCTCCACCCAGGTCATCACCTGCTCCGAAGGTCGCGTCCGCATTGTACATCACACCGTCAACAGGCATCTGATCCACAGCGCTGCCTTCTTTGGCTACCACGATTCGATGGGTTCCGTCACCTGAAGTCCATTCTACATCTACCTGATCACAATCTACAGGATCAAGTGTTTGAGCAGAAGCAGCTTCCTGAGCCGGGCTATACAGTCCGAGGTACTCCTTGCGAGCTACTACAATCGTGGTGCTCACATTGAAGGCATAAGTCTGACCTGATGCATCTTCAAAGTTACCGTTGGCACCGCTTGGGTGTTGAATAGACAAGAACATGAAGCGGTGATCAGGAGTGAACGTAAGTCCGGTAGACTCACTTCCGTTGGGTGTAGAAGCGAAGAGCTCCACTTTAGGATTGGACTGTGTGTGGTCAGGACGAACCATCCAGATGTAGTCATTACCACCATCCTGGTTTACCCAGAGGTTTCCAAGGTCATCGAAATCGAGGTTGTCGTTACCGCTTCCCCATGGTTCGTTGATGATCGAACTTCCGATGTTGATCGCGTAAGTGGCACCACCAACGAAGGTTTCGAAGTCAGAGATGGTCATACCGTTGTCTGTGAATCGATAAGTACGTCCGTTGCCTTTTGAAGTGAAGTAGATCTGACCGTTCAAAGGATTGATCTCGCAATCTTCTACACCGTTGAACCATGTTCCACCCAAAGCAGCGGCCAATGAACGCGTGTTGTTTCGATCGGACTGCGTAGTGTTTGGCACCATGATCCACTGACCAGTAGCACCTGTTGGCTCTCCACCTACTACAGGATCGTTGAGTCGCAGCACATACAGCGTTCCGCTGGAAAGATCGCCTGGAGTATCAGCGATGTACTTGAACACGCAGCTTGAACCACCATCTTCGCCCTGATAAACGCGAATTGAATCATCTGCTACAACCACGTTCTCGTGTGACATACGACCCATGGCCCAGAGCTTGGTGTCGTTGACTACGGATCTTGTAACCGGATCGATTTCTACGTTCCATCCCACATCCTCGTAACCATCGTTGTTCAAGTCACCAGTATTGAAGGTTTCCTCACTAGTGATGCTGGTTTCCCATGGCGTTACTCCACCGGAGCAGTTACGTGTAGTAGTCACCTGGTTAGTGGTATACATATCTACTCTGTTCACACTGTCTGTGATCCAGAGTCTGTTAGCAGCATCATACTGAACATCAAGAACTGTAACACCACCTGGTGTTGTCTCGTGGTTCACATCCACAAAACCTTCTACACTGCTTCCGTTCAATGGCACATAGCCCGTGAAGTCGTTGTTGCCTGGGGCGGCCGTTCCAGTGTTGTCGTAGATGTCTCCCTGCTGGAAGATCACCTGGAAGGCGTGAGACTCGGGAATCGTGAGGAAAGGAGTCTGACCGATCGCATCTACGCTGGTAAAACAACCGATGTGGTTGAGGATACCATTGGTACAACCGCTTCCGGCCACGGGAGGATCAGGCAAAATGTCGATGTAGAGATCAAACGAAACGTCTGAACTTGTTTCATCGCGCTGGTGAATCTCCACTGCGATGCTGTTGAGTCCCTGGTTGAAATCAGTTTTAGCAACCGAAAACTGATTGAACGCACTTTCAGCAGCACCACTAATGATGGATGAAGAGTGAGTCGTGTAATCGTAAGTTGCTGGCATGTTATCCAACACCACGCGTTCACCGTTCAGGTAAACAGCGGCACCGTCATCCCGAAGCAGGAAGATGCCCAATGAGTCTGCCAGTCCGGTAGTGTCAATGAAAAACTCCTTGTAGAAATACGTAGTGATGAACTTATTGCCGGGATCCGGGCCGAAGGAAACAACCGTTGCTTCGTCACCGTCACCATAACCGAGTTGTGCATCACCCTGGCTCCAGTCTTCAGCGTAAGGATCAAAAACGAATTCTCTCCATGCTGTATCCTGATCCGTTCCATTGTCAAGGTAATACCAGCTTCCACCTGCTGAAGTTGGGAAGGTGTCAGGTGTCAATGGAGGAAGGATGCCTTCCATCCAGAAGTCGAAGCTGAGGTCAGAGCTTGTAACAGCATTCTGATGAACTTCCACAGCAATGGTGTTGATTCCGTTCACCAGGTCATTTGCTTCCACAAACTCAGTGAACACATTTTCCTGTGCTCCGCCAATCACGGTCGAGGCCAGTGTATTGTAGGTTACCGTACCGGTTGGCATGTTCACTCTGAATACTTCTGTGCCGTTCAGGTAAACGATGGCACCATCGTCATACTTGATGTTGTAGCTGAGTGAATCCCAGATGCTCGCATCTGTCACTTCAAACTGCTTCCGGAAATAGTAAGTAGGATACTTGTTGTTGGGGTTTGGCCCGAAGTCCAGCACCGTCACTTCATCTCCGTCACCGTAGCCCAGCTGTGCAGGACCGAAAGCCCAGGAAGAATCGTTGAAGTTGGTATCAACCCATGAAGAAGGCAGTGCAAAGCCGCTGTCGTGATAAGCCCAGATGGTTCCTGAATCGATCGGGAATTCTCCCAACGGAATGGAACCTGGAACGTAGTTGATCACCAATTGTGGAGCAGCGGAAGGAGAACCATCGTAAGACTCTGCCACACGCTCACCCTCACCACTCATCAGAATATTCAGAGCGTTTCCTGCGGCCCATCCCGGACGGTTTACAATCGCTTGAATGAGGCTACCGATGTTGGATGTTCTTTGATCAACACCCGCAACGCCTACTGTTGGCCAAACAGGGATGTTGGTCCAGAGAACACTGTCTGTTGTTGTTGATCGGCTAGAAATGTTGTTGGCAGTGCCCGCGAAGGTGGTAGCATCATCTACATCCTCCGCCCAGAGAACCTTGTCTCCGGCAATGTCATCGTCTTCATCTACTGTGAACTGGATGTAGGCACTGGCAATCACCGCACCTTGCGGAAGGTTGATGTTGGTGAAACGCATTCCAACCCATTGGTCACCATCGTTTCCATCGCGCACCAATTCGAGGTCGCTGCTGGTCAGGTCCATCGTACCTGGTGAAGAGCCATTGGCTCCCTGCTCTTCCGCATCATCAGAGCTGGCACTTACTTGATAAGAGGTTTCTGTTACAGGCAGATAGCTTACAACCAGCACAGGAGCATCAGAAGGAGAACCATCGTAAGATTCAGCTACACGCTCGCCCATTCCGTCCATCAGAATGTTCAACGCGTTTCCGGAAGCCCATCCTGCACGATCTACAATAGACTGCACGAGTGATGAGATGTTTGGAGTGCGCTGGTCTGGACCTGCCAGTCCAACTGTCGGCCAAACCGGAATGTTGGACCAGATGACACTGTCACCCGTAGTTGTTCGGCTGGAAATGTTGGAGTTGGTGCCGGCAAAGGTGGTGGAGTTATCTACGTCCTCTACGCGAATGAACTTGTCACCAGCAATGTCATCATCTTCATCTACGGTGAACTGGATGTAGGCATTGGTAATGAAAGAACCTTGTGGAATGGCAATGCCGTCAAAGCGAAGTCCGATCCACTGATCGCCATCGTTACCATCGCGCACCAATTCAAGGTCGCTGCTGGTAAGGTCCATGGATCCTGGAGAGGAACCGTTGGCTCCCTGCTCTTCAGCATCGTCAGAGCTGGCTCCAATCTGGAAGCTGGCCTGAAGCGGAATCATGTATTCAACCACGAGCTCAGGAGCAGCAGAGATAGCTCCATCATAAGACTCGGCTACCCGCTCACCTTCTCCGTGCATGATGATGTTGATGGAGTTTCCTGAAGCCCATCCAGCACGGTTTACCACCTGCTGAATCACAGGAGCGAGGTTGGCTGTTTGTTGATCAACACCTGAAGCGCCCACGGTAGGCCAAACCGGAATGTTTGACCAGATCACACTATCCGTAGTAAGCGTTCGGCTGGAGATATTGAAGCCAGTACCGGCAAACGTGGTGGAGTTGTCCACATCTTCTGCCCAAATGACTTTGTCACCGGCAATATCATCGTCTTCGTCAACAGTGAACTGGATGTAGGCATTGGTAATGTATGCTCCCTGAGGAATGCTCAAACCATTGAATCGCATACCGACCCACTGGTCGCCATCGTTGCCATCGCGAACCAATTCAAGGTCGCTACTGGTAAGATCCATAGATCCCGGAGAGGAACCATTGGCTCCTTGCTCTTCAGCGTCATCGCTGGAAGCGGATACCTGAGAGGTAACCGTGATCTGCGCCATGCCCGCAGGAGCGAGCAGGAGCATTGCAAAAAGAAAGAATAAACAGGTTTTAAGTTTCATAGTGTCGTGAGGATTTCTGCGGTCAAAAGAAGAATCCGCATGACACCTTGAGCGATCGTCCAGCTTACCAATTCATGAACAATCTTTGACCGTTTGGTAATGCAACCTGTTCAGCTCATGAACGGAATGCCCTAATTGCTGGATGCGTTAACAAGAACGCAGATGAGCTTTGAGTTAATGTTAAGCTTTCGCGTCACTAACCCTTGATTCGCCCAAACTCATCACCTCAGAGTTAAGCCAACATGAAGCTTTGAAGCCCGAAAACCAAAGCCTGTGTACAAACCAAAAGTCGTTAAAAAGCCTGCCGATTATGGCGTTAGAGAGGTCACCTTCAACCGTCAGAAAGCCTAAAACTCAAGCTGTGTATCCTTGAGTTTTTTCTTCAGGGCTTCGACCTCCGAAGTGGCGATTTTGCAGCCAGTCAGGTTCAGTTTTTCCAGATTCTTGAGCTTGTAGATCACTGAAACGTCTTCAAGAGGTGTTCCGCTCAAGTCAAGTTCCTTGAGGGCCTTTAATTTGGAAAGCTCGGCTGGCAGCGATGTGATTTGCGTTCCGGCAAGGTTCAACACCTGTAGAGCGTCCAGATTTGAAATATCTCCGGGGAGTTCGGTCAGCGGATTATCGGATAGGTCCAGCTCTTCCAAGCCGGTGAGAGAGAAGAATTCCTTCGGAAGCGCTGTGATTTGATTGGAACCAAGCTTGAGCGCTTCAAGCGCCTGAGCCTGACCGATACTCGCTGGCAAGGCGGTGATCTGGTTGGCACTCGCATTGAGATACTCAATCTTCATACTTCCGATTGGATCAGGCAGCGAGGTGAGTTGATTGCCGGATACATCAAGGACGCGAAGAGCGGAGAGTTTTACGATCGAAGCAGGCAGTTCAGCCAGGGCATTGTTGGCGATGCGAAACGAATGCAGCTTCTGAAGCTCGGAGATGGTGCCGCTCAGGCTTTTGATCTGATTGTCTGAAAGATTCAACACGCGGAGATTGGTGCAATACCAGAGCTCCTTGCTCAGCACTTCGACCTTATTCATAGACAGGTCCAATTCCATCAAATTGCGAAACTGGCCAATGCCTTTGGGCAATGTTTCAAAGTCAGAATCGGACAGCAGCAAGCGATAAACACCATTGGAAGGACGGTAGAGCGCTTCCTTATATACGCGCACGGCTTCCCGCTCAGAAAGTTCGGCCAAAACAGCATCCTGAGCAGAGGCTCCAAGGGTGGCAAATACAAGTGCTAAAAAGATCAGTTTGAGAGATAGATTCATGACGGGAAACGATGTTTTATTCAGTCCGCAACAAGTGTCAAAAGAAAGCCTGCGAAAGAATAGGATAAAGCCACGGGTGTTATGTTTCCATGAACCTATTTTCAAACATTTTTCACGAAAAGAACACACTCAGGATCAATCACTTTTGACGGCACTTGTTAAGAACTGATTCGCTGGAAATCTTACCTTTTCGACCTAAGCAATTAAATCTGGCAGACGAGATCATCAAAGAGTATTCAAACGGGGAAATCACCGTAGTTTGGAAGCCACGAACGTGCATTCACTCCGAAAAGTGCTGGAGAGGTTTAGGGAGCGTTTTCCAGCCAAAGGAAAAGCCCTGGATCAACGTCAACGGAGCCACAAGTCAAGAGATGATGAATCAAATTGACAAGTGCCCTTCGGGAGCACTGAGCTGGTATTTCAACGACAAGGAGTTGAACGATAAATACCAGGAAGAAAAGAATCGAAAAGAGACCGAGACCATCGTTGAGGTGACGCCCAACGGACCTCTGATGGTTTATGGCAACCAACGCATAAAACTCACCGATGGAAGCGAGAAATCGGCACACAAGGTGACGGCTTTCTGCCGATGTGGCCAGTCGTCCAACAAACCCTACTGTGACGGCACCCACCAGAAAGTAGGCTTCGAGGGATAAGTCCCTTTACTTCCCCTCGTTCATCTGTCGCTGCTTGTCCATGTCCGTAGGCATGAACAAACCTTCCCGGGTTCTCACCGGAGTACAGTCGAGTCCGTCTGAAGGCCTCATGAACAGGAAGCGAAGGCTGAAGATCACCGGGCGATAGCGACTGGTAAAAAAGCCCAGTGAAGAGCGTGGCGGTTCAAACGGCAGTACGTTCAAGATGGGAGTTTCGATGGATGGAATGAGCAGCCAGTTTCCACGCATCTTGATGCCATAGCCCAATTTATAGTGCACATTGGCAAGGAACTGTCCGGGGTCATTCAACTCCGCCTGTGGAATGCTTGTCTGATCATAGTTTCGAATGAAGCCATAGTCCGCATTAAAGCCCAAAGTATTCTGAAGGAAGTTGTACTTGCCAATCCTCCAGACATGATTCAGATTGAAGTGTGCCGTGAGGTAGTGATAGCCAAAAGAACCTTCGGCACTGAGGCTTTGAACTTCGGCTTCTCCTGGAAGACTTACAATCGAACCCTCTGCTTTTTCTCTTCCGCGCAGCGACTTGTAGGCAATCCCGTAATCGAAGTAGCGAAACAGGCGTGGATATTTGAACATTTTATAGCGCCCTACTTCCAGATAAATCCCGGGTTTACCGAGTGGTGTAAACTTGCCATCGTAGCGTTCTGTAGCAGATTCAGATAAGGTCTCGTTGCGAGAGATGAAACGCGTCATCATGTAAGTGGCACCGGGCGCCAGCAGCCATCCGCTCAGTTTGTATTGCGGATCGGTGGGCAGAATCTCGTTGTAGTGCCGGTTGAAAGAAACCGGCTTGTTCTTGTTGACCTTTCGCTTCTGAGCGTGCAGAGCGGAAGAGGAGATCAACAAGGTGAGGATGAGAAGCAGTGGCAAGCGCATAGATCAAAATTACTATTTCAACGAGCCTAAAACGGATCCTAGTACATGTGACTTTTCAGCATGCAGTCGGTGATCATCCAATGCAGTGGATATTTTTGAGCATTGCGAAGGGCTTTTATAGCTCTTTTACCAAACGGCATAACCCCAACCATTTGAAGTCAAAAGCAAGCCTCTTCCTCTTCAGTCTCATAGCACTGTCACACGCTGTGGCACAACCTCGTGGGGTTACAAAACTGTGCAGGCAGATCAACGATTTGGTGGACCAACAAAACCAAACATCCCCACTGGCCGACTATGTGGAATTGGCTCCCTACAAGCTTAAAGCAGAAGATCTCGGTTCAGGAGAAGAACTGGAGGATCGCTTTTTCTTCAACGCCAGCAAAGACTCAGCCCGCGCTTCCCTGGTCATTGACCATCTCAACTCACAAATCGATGTTCTGCTCGAACGCTTGCTCAGAATACCAGGCGTTTTTAACCATGACCTTGATTCGTTGCTCAGCAACCTGAGTGTGTCCCATTCAGCCAACCGAAAACTCTGGTCTGTTGGATACTTCGCGAACGGTGGTGGGACCTATCGGAGCTATGATTCGCAGATGCTTTACGTGCATAGCAAAGACTCGATTCAACGAAACTTTGACTATGAATTCGGTCCGGATGGCTACTACCGAATCGAACAACTGGAGCATGATGGCGAAACGGCCTATCTCCTCTTTAGTTGGGTCCGGGGATGCAGCTACTGCTTTGCCGAGTCGGTGGAACTGATTCTTCCCTCAGAAGATGACTTTAAACCACTGTTCAGGTATGATATAAGCTCAAGGTTCTGGAACAACAAGATCGAGTTTGACACGGCAGACTCCGTACTGCACATTAATTATGGCTTTGATGACCTGAACGAAGGTTGCATGTGTGATCGGGAGAGCGAGTACCCCTACGGAGTGTCAGACGAGAATGAAGAGTACAGCGAGCACACCTGCTACTTTTGGTACAAATACGATGGCCACAATTTCCGTTTGATCGCGTCTGAAATGAAAATTGGCCGCTTGGAAGAATAGGTGCTGACAATAGTGCCGTGAACAATTTCGTCTCCATTTGTTTCCTCCCTAAACCATTTTCAATGTCCGGGACACGACTGCTCACCCTATGGATCGTTTTGGTTGCTTTTCCTCTTTCAGAGGTCCTGAAGGCACAAGGAACAAAAGCTCCCAATGCTGTTGTTTCGAAGGACTACGCCAAGTACAATCTGAAAGCCGGAAACAAGCCTGAGGTCTGGGAAGACGGAATGCGGACAGAGGGCGAAAAAGGCACCTTCGAGTGGTGGTATTTCGATTCGCATTTGGAGGACAGCACCAACGTGGTGATCATTTTCTACACGAAGCCCTTCGTAGACATTCGAAAGGGATTGACACCTTACATCACCCTGGAAATCGATCGGCCGGATGGCACGAGCATCAAGCGGCAGTATTACGGAGATTTGGATGAATTCAGCGCCTCGAAAACCGAGTGTAACATCCAGATGGGCAAAAACTACTTCAGGGGCAATCTGGAGCAATACGAGATTCATGTCGAGGATGAGGACTTGAACATCACCGTAAAAGCAGAACGCACGACCGAGAGCTGGAGGCCCGAAACCGGTCATTTAGAGTTCAGTCCTACAGACCACTACTTCGCCTGGATGGTTCCTGTGCCTCAGGGAAAAGCTGAAGTCAACTACACGTATCAGGGGCAAGCCGTTTCGCTGAAAGGCTCTTGCTACCATGATCACAACTGGGGAAACAAGAACCTGGCCTTGCTCTTCAACCACTGGTATTGGTCGCGGGCCGAAATTGGCCCCTACACGGTGATTGCTTCAGAGATGGTTCCAGACAAGAAGTTTGAAACCAATTCCGTGGTCGTGTTCAACGTGTCGCGAGATGGAAAAACGCTCGCGGATAACGCAGCTGATGTCACACTTTACCGAAGTCACGGTGTGATGCACCCTGAATTAGACAAGGATGTGAGCGAGGATCTGGTGTTCATTTATGACTCTGAAGAAGATGACTACCGCTACGAGTACTACTTGCATCGCGATACCAATCTCCTGGAAGTAGAGCTGCTGGCCATGGTGATCCGCAATAAGTTCATGCGGAAGATGGTGAGCGCCCTCAGCGGTTTTGATGGTGCTTATTTCCGCATCAATGGCGAGGCAGAAATTCGGGTCTACAAAAACGATGAATTCGTGGAACGCCACACGAGCCCGAAAGCTGTGTGGGAATTAATGTACTTCGGAAAGCCGCTCGACTAGCGCTCGAGGAGCTCCAAAATCTTCGACTCTACTTCTTCAGAATCCCACTTCGCTTCAATGTCCTCCGTGGTCATTACCTCATCCATGATGGACTGCTGGCGCTGACCTTCTTTCCAGGCAACGGAGTAGCGAATGTCACTGAAGGTGGTCATGCTGTAGAGCGGCAACCACTTTTCAGGATGCTTGGCCGAAAAATGCGCCTCGATCTTCTTCTGAAGCAGGAACTTAGGGTCTGCTACATAGTCGCGCATCACATGATAATTGTGGAGTGAAAGGTCTTGCAATCCGTCACCATCGGGCTTTCGCTGAATGCTGAATTCTTCGAAGATCTTTTCCCAGTCTTCATTGTGCTTTTGCATCAACTCCCACATCACCGTGCAGTCCTCAAAGCCGGCATTCATGCCTTGCCCGTAGAATGGAACCGTAGCATGTGCCGCATCACCCATCAACACCGCCTTGCCGTGGTGCCAGGGATAGCAACGCGTAATAGCCAGTGATGACAACGGGTGATCTTCCCAGGCCTCACCGATGTTGGGCATCATCTCGTAGAAATCTGGGAAGGTCTCTTTGAAGAACCGATCCACCTTATCTGCGGAAGTCAACTGACTGAAGCTGTTTTCGCCTTCGTAGGGCATGAACAGCGTGCAGGTGAACGAGCCATCCTCATTGGGCAGGGCGATCAACATAAAGCGACCGCGCGGCCAGATGTGCAGCGCGTTCTTTTCAATCTTGTAGGAACCATCTTCATTCGCGGGCAGCAAAACCTCGCGGTATCCATCCTCAATGTAGCGCTGGCTGTAGTTAAAGCGATCGAGCTTCTGCATGGAATTGTAGCGAATGGCTGAAAAGGCTCCATCACAGGCAAAGATCAAATCAGACTTCACCGTCTGCTTTGCTCCGGTCTCTGTGTTTTCAAAGTGGCAGATGCCTTCTTTCAGATCGGCCCCAGTACACTTCATATTGTAAGTAATCTCCGCATTGCCGACTTGCTCTGCAATGTCCATCATGCGCGCATTCACACCGCCTCTAGAAACGGAATAGATCGCCTGGTTTTCCTTTCCATAAGCCTGATAGGTGAGCTTGCCCTCCATGTCGTGCATGATCCTTCCGGGCATCGGAATAGCGATGTCGCGAACGCGATCAGCAACACCAGCTCCTTCAAGGGCCTTCCATCCGCGATCGCTCAGCGCCAGGTTGATCGATTTTCCTGCACTGATCTCTGCTTTTCGAATGTCTGGCCTGCGTTCAAAAATCCGCACTTTGTAACCTGCCTTACTGAGGTAAACCGCCCAAAGCGATCCAACAAGTCCAGCTCCTACGATCGTTACTTCCTTCATTCTTATCTCGATTCACGCCTTCTCGGGGAAGGCTGCTTTTTTATTCTTTTCTCAGGCCGGAGACTTTGCTTCTAACCGACCGAATTGAGACCGCTTTCGCTCCATTTTGTTCGCAGACAAACGGGAAGCAGTCATTCTTTCACCTCAGGCGAGTGCCCGCGTGAGTATTTCTCCGAAGCGATACACGTCTTCAAAGGAGTTGTAGAGCGGTACCGGTGCCATTCTGATCACATTCGGCTCGCGCCAATCGGCAATGACACCTTCTGCGGTGATCTTGTCAAACAAAGCCTTGCCATGACCGTGAGCTACTACGCTTAACTGGCAGCCTCTTCGCTCGTGTTCCTTGGGTGTAATGATCTCCAGCTGATTTCCGGTTTTCTGCGCCACATCGTTGATTACCAGCTCCAGGAAGTCCGTCAACGGTCGGCTCTTCTTTCTCAGGCGCTCCAATCCTGCCTCCTTGAAAATATCCAACGATGCGAGGTGAATGGCCATGTTGAACACTGGTGCATTGCTCTGCTGCCATGCCTCCGCACTTTGAATGGGCACAAATTCAGGCTCCATCAGAAAGCGGCTTTCCTTATCGTGTCCCCACCAGCCAGCAAGAATCGGTAAACGCTTGTGGTGGTTATTCTGGTGCACAAAAATGCCCCCGACTGATCCGGGGCCGCTGTTCAGGTATTTATAGGTGCACCAGGCAGCGAAATCCACTTGCCACTCGTGCAACTTCAGTTCAATGTTGCCCACTGCGTGTGCCAGATCAAAGCCGCAGGTAGCTCCTACTTTGTGTGCAGCATCGGTGATGAAACCCATGTCAAAGACCTGGCCGCTGTAGTAATTCACACCTCCGATCATCACCATCGCCAATGAGTCGCCCAGCTCAAAAATCTTTTCGATCACACTCGCATCCGAAATCAGGGAAGAGCCTTCTGCCGGAGCCAGCTCTACAATCGCATCTTCTGGATCGAAGCCGTGGCTCTTCGCTTGTGCTTGCAGCGCATAGCTGTCAGATGGAAAGGCCTTCTTTTCACACAGGATTTTGTAGCGATCCTTGGTAGGGCGATAGAAGGAATGCATGAGTAGGTGAAGGTTGCCCGTCAACGAGCCCATGGCTACAACTTCGGTTGATTTAGCTCCTACTACATCCGAAAGGTGATCCGCAAAGAACTCATGGTAGGAAAACCAGGGTCGCTTGGCATCAAAGTGTCCTTCTACTCCGTAGGCACGCCAGTCTTCCAACTCCTGCTGCAAGTAGCTTTCGGCTGACTTCGGCTGAAGCCCCAGACTGTTGCCCGTGAAATAAACCGTGTCCTTGCCCTGATGCTGAGGAATAAAAAACTTAGATCTGAAGCCAGCCAGCTCATCTGCCTGATCCATTTGTTGCGCGAAAGCGAGGGTGTTTTCCATGCTGAATACTTAGGCTGCAATGTTAAGGAATGAGGGATAGAATCCCCCAACCTAAAGGAACACGGCACACTAAGAAACAAAGAAAGGCGGACCATTTCTGATCCGCCTTTGAGCTCAAAATGCTTGTTGCTTCTACTCAACAACCAATCGCTCAGTGATCGTTTTTCCCTCAATTTCAAAATTGACGAGGTAAACCCCGGATGGTAACTCACTCAAATCCAGATCGTACTTACCAGATTGCAGCTGATCTACCCGGATCATCTGACGGCCGAGAATGCTCGTTACTGTCATGTATTTCGCAGCAGCTGGCAGCATCACAGAAATAAGGCCAGTGGTTGGATTCGGGTAAATATGGACTCCTTGTTCGGTTTGAGCATTCGCCTCGAAGTCGCCTTGACGCTTCAAGTTGAACCAAACTCGCTCATCCCAGAAAAAGGTAATGATGTCATCGCATTCTCCCGCGTACTCCGCTTCAGGACATTCACAGATCGCGATTCCTGGCGTTTGATGCAAGTTCTGGTTCTCCGGACCTGGTCGCACTCCGCCTGTGGCAGAATAGTCTGGTGGAGAGAGGAAAGTCTGAAGAACGGATGGTGAAATGGGGTAACCATTGATTCGATACCATTGGTCATCGCATCCTTTGAACACACCCTCCATGCACATGCAAATACACCCTTCACTGGCGAGATCGTTGAACCAACTCGTGATGTTGTACTCAGCCTCTCCATTGATGAACCCAATATCAGGATCCTGAGCGGTTAACATTGGCAAATAGAGAACCGATCCCTGATCCAATGGCTGTCCCACTTCTGCACATTTGAAGATAGTGAGTTGCAATTCCTCGATTCCCATTTTACTTCCATCCGGTCCGTTCAAGACTTCGAGAATGATTTGATCGCCTTCGCATCTATAATCCAATGATGGTATGACGGGTTGACATGGGCAGGGATTAATGGTGATGCTCTCCGTGGCTGTGCATCCGTTTGCTCCGGTTACGGTCACTGTGTAAGTCTCAGATTGATTTCCGACATACTTCAGAACGCTGCTCTCGGTATCGCCAGAGCTCCAACTGTAGGTGTAGGGAGCATCATTTCCTGTGACTGTTGTAGTAAGCGTAAAGCCGTTTTTGCAGTTCCCGGATTTGGTCAATGATATGCTCGGAGCTTCGAGCACCTCGACCTGCGCGATTGTTGAAGTACCTCCACAGTCGTTGGTAGCCGTCACGGTAATGTTATAGATACCTGGACTGTAGTCGTGAGTGTGACTCAGAGGAACGGTGGTATTGACGGCTGGAGAACCGTCACCCCATTCGATGGTCATTTGGTCTCCAAAAGCATGATTCAGTATCTGCAACCCAGCAGAAGGGGCACAAACAGGACTTGGAACATTCAAAACCGGTGCATCTGGAAAGTTTTTGACATCCAGCTGATACGTGGCCACCGCAGTGCATCCATTCCCATCGGTAACAGTGACATTATAGTCAACCACCCCTGCTGATGAAGGTGTAACAGTGAGCGGTCCCGAGGTTGAATGCATCACAGATCCGTCATCCCAACTGAAGGTAAGTGGAGCTGCCCCAGCAGTTACGAATGGAACGATGTCTACCGGAACACCAACACACCCGTCAAAAGATCCTGATGTGATGGCGGGCAGAGGGTGAATAGTCACTGTAGTAGTTCGTTCTTCAAGAACACAGCCATGCTCGCTTAGTCGCAGTCCCGTGTAGGTTCCCGATACGGGCGCTACCCAAGAACCGCTGTTCAATACGGCCCCGTTATCCCAATCCCAGGTAGAATTTGGGTTTGTTGTTGTTTCAGGACTCAAAATGGCCACCTCATTCATGCAAACCTCGATGATTGCAACGGTAGGGCTATGAGTGATAGCCTGGATGTCAATATTATCTATGTAGGTATCTACACGACCGGTAGCTGCCGAGGCAAACACATGAAACTGCGTGTAATCGTCATCTGCCTTGAAGCAGAACTCATCGGGAATCCACTGATTTCCAGTCGGACCTAAAGTTCGAATGTTCTGAAGTGTTGCCGGAGCGGATGTTGGGCCATTGTTGGGAACCAGCCCTGTGGTGACCTGAAGGTTTAGAGCCGCATTCGGGAATGGGATTTGGTTTACTGCATCCCACGCTTTGTAGTCTAATGTGACTTTATACCATGTATCCTTTACAATCGTGATGGGGTGATACATGCCCTCAGCGTATACTGGAGTGGCCGTGTTGAAGCCAACAAGGTTGGCAAAAAGAACCTGCGGAGTGCGCTGCGCAGGAAGCCAGCCTTCCGCGCAACCCCCAAGCCCAATGTTGCTGCCAGGGCAAGTGTTGGGACTAAAATCCCAGAGTTGGGAATAACACGTCACACTTAGGATCAGTGTTAAGCAAAATAAAATTCGTTTCATCATAATGGTATGTATAGTGCACCTACTCTCTCAAGGCTTTTCGGTATCCGCCTTAGAGCGTAAACTTTGGAGTTACAGTTGCGCGCATCAATCACAAGAATGAAACTGGTAGAAGTGAGGCTGATTCTGGCCCGATTCCATTGGAAGCTGGTTCTGATGTCTTGGACTTCTGGCACAAACTCCTATGTTTGCAGTACCAATAGTTGATTTATCAATCAAATGTCCTCACGACAGACACCCTTGGAAGAAGTGATCTTCTACGTGATCGACCAGACCACAAAGAAGCAGAAGCACTACTCGCAGCGTAAGCTGGACGAGCTCGGTGCCGGAGTGACGGTGGATCAATGGGTTTTGATCAAAACGGTGGATCAGTTTCAACCGATCTCCCAAACGGAGCTGGCGCAGAAGGCGGTGAAAGACAATGCTTCCATCACTCGTACCTTGGACATCCTGGAGAAAAAGAATCTACTCATTCGGTCTGCGGATCCGTCTGACCGGAGGAAATACCTCATCGAGCTCAGCAAAGAGGGAAGTGACTTTGTCGCCCGTTACATGGACACCATCACAGACCTACGAAAGCAGGGCACCAAGGGATTCACCACCAAAGAACTCGAGTCTTTGCGCTCCATGCTACTGCGCATTCAGGAAAACGTGAGCTAAAAAAATTTTTTTCTATTAATTGATATATCAATAATATACACCGCAATGAAATCAATCCTTTTCACACTGCTCTACAGCTTCGCGATCACCATTCCGTGGCAACCAGCATCAGAGGAAGCTCCCAACTTACTGGCTAAAAACGGGATGACCATTGGCTGGCACCATGAACAAAGCTTCGTTCGGTTTGAACTCGCGGCTCCCACAAATGGCTGGCTGGCCATCGGATTCAACGAACAGCAGCGGCTGGACAACACATACCTTATCATGGCCAAGGTGGAGGACGGTTATGTGAATGTGACCGAACACAAAGTGCTGAGGCCCGGGCAATACATCCCTGTGATAGAGACCAACGGTAAGTCAATGATCTTTGACTGCCAGGGTTATGAGTCAGGCGATTCTACACATGTTTCCTTTTCAGTGCCTACGGGTCTGGGCGGTGAATTTCAAAAGGACCTCTCACCCTCGCTCGACTATTACCTAACCATCGCCTTCAGTCGCTCTGACGATTTCCAGCACCACTCCATCATGCGCACACAGACTTCTGTGAAGCTCTGAATAGCCTGAATTCGGGATAAGACAGGGTGATCTTTTACTCAAATGCATGGCATCGACCATCAGCTTGGGCGAATTTTGACTTTAAGCCTTTGTCATTGTAGTTGAAGTTGAGTTTGAGTTTGAGTTTGAAACTACAGCATCGCCTCGATTGCTATGTTTGAACATCAGGCATGCAACAGGAAGACTACATCTTAAGGGAGATTCAGAAGTTCTCGCAGTTTCTTCAACTGCTCATCGCCAAAGTTTCGAGGACACAGAGCAATGAGGGAGTTAATGTACTCCTGGAAGTGGAACAAGCGCTCAAGGATGATCCCCGCACATCTGCACTTCTGGCTCCACAGGCCAGCCAAGAACAGCTTGCAAAAGCATTGAGCGAAGCCGCATTGGATCGCAACAACAGGGAACACCTTGCAGACCTGTTAATTCAAATGGCAGCTTCCAATCCCGAACACGCGCAGCAATACTTTGACCGAGCGCGTTTCCTGCTGGAGCAACCTTCAGACACGATCAGTCTGCGACAAACGCAACTCTTGGCCAAAATCCCTTGACGATCTCCTAACTTCGCAGCCAAATTGAGATTCCCAATGGCCACTCCTGAAGGTTTTAGCACTGTAAGTCCTTATCTACTTGTCGAAAATGTCCACGAACAAATCCAGTTTCTGGCGCATGTTTTTGGGGCCGAGGTAAAGGAAAAGCTGAAGAATCCTGACGGAACCATCATGCACGCTTCCCTGAAAATCGGCAATGTGATCATCATGGTGGGCCTGGGTGAAAAAGAGAATCCTTCGCTACAAAGCATGTGCTATGTCTATGTGAAGGACTGTGACAAAACCTACGAGCGCTCCCTCAAGCACGGAGCGGAGACGATTCTCGAACCTACGGATCAGTTTTACGGAACGCGAGAAGCGGGAGTCCAGGATCCACAAGGGAATCAATGGTGGATCGCGCAGTCCATCGAAACGTTGAGCGAAGAAGAAGTGCAGCAGCGGCTCAACGACATGAGCGAAGAAGAATAAGAACCTACCGCGACACTCAGCGGTTATAGATACATCCAAACCGGTTTTCATGCATCAAAGACCTACTTCAGAACAGCTTTTTGAAGACGCCAAACAATACCTCCCAGGTGGTGTAAATTCACCTGTTCGTGCATTCCGCTCTGTCAATGGAGCGCCTCTCTTCTTCGAACGAGGAGAAGGTTCTCACGTGTGGGACGAGGACGGCAACGAGTATATTGATTATTGCTGCTCTTGGGGGCCGCTCATTTTGGGCCATGCACATCCCGGAGTGCTCAAAATGGTTTCCGACACAATGGTGAAGGGAACTTCCTTCGGAGCGCCCAACAAACTCGAAACCGAGCTTGCCAGGCTGATCGTTGAAAACCACCGCTATATTGAGAAGATTCGGTTTGTGAACTCGGGAACCGAGGCCGCGATGAGCGCCATTCGCCTGGCTCGCGGAGTCACCGGAAAAAACAAGATCATCAAGTTTGAAGGCTGCTACCACGGCCATGTGGATAGCCTGATGGTAAAAGCCGGTTCAGGCCTGGCCACTTTGGGCACAAGCACCTCGGCTGGTATTCCAGAAGGATCGATTCGCGACACCATTGTGCTGCCGCTCAACGATGAAGCTGCCGTAGAAAAGGCCATTGAAGAATTCGGAGAT
Source organism: Flavobacteriales bacterium UBA6057 (assembly GCA_002428995.1). Classification (GTDB taxonomy): domain Bacteria; phylum Bacteroidota; class Bacteroidia; order Flavobacteriales_G; family Salibacteraceae; genus UBA6057. The sequence goes on from DIYJ01000019.1 coordinate 42,604, forward strand.
GACATTGCCTGCATCGCCATAGAACCGGTACCGGCCAACAACGGACTGCTGCTCCAAGACAAAAAATTCCTCACCTTCTTGCGAGAAACCTGTGACCGTACAGGCATTCTGCTCTTTTTTGATGAGGTCATTTCCGGATTCAGACTTGCCTTTGAAGGTGCCAGCGGCTACTATGGAATTCAGCCTGACATGATCGCCATGGGCAAGATCATCGGTGGAGGATTTCCTGTTGGAGCTTATGGTGCGTCCAGCAAGGTGATGGATACTGTTGCTCCTGACGGGCCGGTCTATCAAGCGGGAACACTGAGTGGAAACCCGGTAGCCATGGCTGCGGGAATTGCACAGCTCAAGGAGTGCCTGGCGCCTGGATTCTATAAATCAATGGAGCAGAAAACGGCACTGCTGTCCTCATTGGTGCAGGACTTTGCGGACCGAGAAAACCTGCCCTTCAAAATCTTCCATATTGGTTCCATCTTCTGGCTGTCGTTCAGTGAAAACGAGCACGTGAGAAGCGCCAATGAGATTGCCGAAGGAAGCTCTGAACGCTACAAGGTGTTCCACGATGCCTTGCTACAGGAAGGTGTTTACATTGCTCCATCCAGCTTCGAGGTAGGTTTTGTTTCTGCCGCACATTCAGAAGAAGATTTGCGACAAACAGCCGAAGCCATGACACGCGCGCTGGCCAAAGCGTATGGACGGTAACCAGGCGAAGATCGCCAGAGGTTTCGATCGGCTTTCCTGGGTTTATGATGCCATCGTAAAGCTTGTTTTTGGCTCTGAGCTGGATCGCCTTCAGCAAGATGCGCTGAAAAGCATCCATAGTGCTTCTCGCATCCTTATCATCGGTGGGGGCAGCGGCACCTTGCTTCCCTATCTGTTGGAGCACATCGGTCCTGAGCAGATTCACTACGCGGAGCTTTCCGAAAACATGCGCAGCCTGGCAGCTGGGCGTTTGAATGAGATTCAAAAGCAACGAATGCTCTTCTATTCTGATCTCTCGGAGATACCAAAGAGCGTAAACTTCGATCTGATTTTACTGCCTTTTGTGCTGGACTGCTATTCTGAATCCAATATCACTTCCATGCTCAAGGATTGTCAGGCGAGAATGAATCCTCAGGCTTCATTGATCATTACCGACTTCAGCAGTGAAATCGCAAGCGGGTATCAACCATCATGGTTGAAGTCAGCTTTCATTCACTTGCTCTACACCTTTTTTCGTTGGACCACAGCCATTGAAGCAAAGCGACTGGCACCTTTTGATGCACTCACCATGGCGGCAGGTTTTTCACAAGCCAGCAAAATCAGCCGATACAAAGGATGGGTGCAGAGCACTCAGTGGAGGATTCCCAACAGCGACCAGAGAATGGCGTAACAAAGAATCAGTCCTTCGAACACGTAGACGTAGAAAAGGTCACTGTGCTTTTCCGAAACCACAAAGTAGGCCAGCAAAAGGCCCGCAAGCAGCGCCAATGGCACAACAATAAACGGCCAGGCATAGTCAGATTCATGCAACCTCCAAAACACGAGAACCAGCCAGGCGGTAATAACAATGTAGCCGGTGCGCTTGGCAGCTTTGAATCCGTATTCTGTCGCTAAGGTTTCTAAACCCGCTTCATGATCGTTGCGCATGTCGCGCATGTCAAAGGGAATGGTGACGGCCAGTAAAAACAGGAAACGCTCGGAAAAAGCGCGCAGGAAGCCTCCCTCAAAAATGGCTTCAATTCCTTGCTGCTCAAAAACGGGAAAGGCGAGGGTAAAGTAGCTGACCACAAAAGAGATGATCAGCGGCTTAGTGTAGGGTATGTCTCGAAACCTGCGCCAGCCATCTTCAGAAGGTAAAATGGGAATGGTGTATCCTACAGAGACCAGCCCGGCCGGTATGAGCCAGATAATGGCGTCAGCCTGAAAATTGGGAAGCAACAGCATGCCAAAGAACATGGAAAAGACCATGGCGTATCGAACTGCTTTTCCTCTGCCCAGCATCCAACGGTGTCTCGCTTCCAGTCGCTCTCTGGGAATGAAGTCAATCTTGTACAGCCGATGGAAGCTGTAGAGCATGTGGCTGCCAAAAAACACACTGAGTGGAACATACCACGCGAGGTCGAGTGTTGGAAGAATGTAGAAACTGGATGCGGTGAGCGTTCCAAGTACAATCGCTACAAATAAGTTGGAATAAACAAGCCCGGCAGCCCAGCGCTGCATCATTGAGCAAGAGTTTGTCCGAGTGCAAAGCCCACAGCCGTACCTGTAACACCCGCCACCAAAGCTTTGAACAAGCGCCTGGTTCTGGCGGTACGCTCATAACCTAGCACATAGGCTGGTTCTTTCAAAAGATTCGGATGTTGCAAACCTTCGGTCTTGATCTTCACCTTCGGAGCCGCAGCACCCACTACATACAGAAAGGGAACCGCGAAAACCAGAAAGCTGGAAGAGAGCAAATAGCCCCCGCCACCTGCAACCGGTGCAGCAGCGTAAAGCACCCAGTTGGCTTTGTAGGATTGCATCGCATCCTGTTCACCATAAATGTAGTAGCGCATCTCTTCCTGGCTGAAATAATTCCCGACCGTGGTATCCATGGAATAGATGATCCGCTCCTCACCTGCTGAATTGGTGAAGGAATAGACGCGTTCCATATCCAGTTTGCCACTTCTGACCTTGCCAGACTTGCGCGTCTCGTTGTAGTACATGAACATGGTATCGTTGCCCGTAACCTCGGCCTTCAAAACCTTGCCTGTCATGAGTAAAATGTGGGGGCTTTTATCCTGTGAAAGGGCCGTACCAGCGAGGAGAAAGAAACACGCCAGAATGCTGCAAGCTCTGATCATTGTACAAACATTGGGATTTTTTCATGACGCCTTCTCATCAAACTGAACAAAGAGGTGTTTTGGTGGTCTATTGAGCCAGTTAACAGAGGTATATTTGCAGCCTTTTACCAAGATAGAAATCGATGATAGCACTAGACGCTTTTCAGCTTAGACACATTGGCCCCAGAAGAGAAGAAGTGAGCGATATGCTCAAAGAGGTTGGTGTAGCAGATTTGGATCAATTAATCGATGAGACCATCCCGGCCTCGATCCGGCTGAAAAAGGAACTGTCGACCGGCAAGGGAATGACAGAATTTGAGTTTGAAAAACACATCGGAGAGCTTGCAGAAAAAAACACGCTCCACAAGAATTTTATTGGTCAGGGGTATTACGGAACCATCGTTCCTGCGGTGATCAAGCGAAATATTCTGGAAAACCCAAGTTGGTACACGGCCTACACGCCTTACCAGGCAGAAATCTCGCAGGGCCGTTTGGAAGGGTTGTTGAATTTCCAGACCATGGTGAGTGACCTCACCGGCCTTCCGATTGCCAACGCTAGCTTGCTCGATGAAGGAACGGCAGCCGCTGAAGCAGTATTGATGCTCTTCCACTCGCGCTCCAGGAGCCAGATGAAAAGCAACGTCAATCGCTTCTTTGTCGATGAAAAGTGCTTTGGTCAAACCATTGAGGTGGTGCGCACCAAGGGCATTGCAGCAGGTGTGGACGTGGTTGTTGGAAACATTGATGAATACGAACCGACCGAGCAGGATTTTGGAGTACTGCTTCAATATCCCGATCGCGAAGGATCCATCAGAGATTATAAGAGCTTGACCGCCCGTTGCGCGGAAGCCGATGTGAAAGTGGTAGCCGCAAGTGATTTGATGGCATTAGCACTGCTCACACCTCCCGGTGAATGGGGTGCGGACATTGTAGTTGGAAACACCCAGCGCTTTGGGGTACCGATGGGCTATGGTGGTCCTCACGCTGCATTCTTCGCAACCAAGGAGAACTACAAGCGAAGCATTCCAGGTCGCATCATCGGCCTTTCAGTAGATCGCGATGGAACTCCTGCACTGAGAATGGCGCTGCAGACCCGGGAACAACACATCCGCAGAGACAAGGCGACTTCCAATATCTGTACAGCGCAGGCTCTGCTTGCCATCATGGCTTCCATGTATGCAGTATACCATGGACCTTACCGCATCAAGGCGATTGCTGAAGGTATCGCGCTCAAAACCGCGCGACTAAGCCAAAGCCTCGGCAAACTTGGTTACTCTATTGTTCACTCACACTACTTCGATACACTGGCGATTGATACAGGCTCAATAGTTAGCGTTGAGCGACTCAAGCAAGCGAGCGAAGAGAAAGGAATGAATGTCTGGTATCACGAGAATGGACTTGTGGGAATTAGCCTCGATGAGACCACTTCAGATGAAGAGATTTCAGGATTAATCAGCCTGTTCGCTTCCTTCACCGAAGCAGAAGCTGCTGAAGCCTCAGAAGGTGTCACCAGTGCCATTCCGCTCCACATGCAGCGTACTTCAGAATTCCTTACGCATCCCATCTTCAACGCTTTCCAGAGCGAGACGGACATGATGCGCTACATCAAGACACTGGAGAACAAGGATATTTCGCTCACGCGCAGCATGATCACACTTGGAAGCTGCACCATGAAGCTCAACGCGGCTTCTGAGCTCTATCCGATCTCTAACCCACGCTTTGCAAACCTCCATCCTTTTGTTCCGGCTGATCAAGCAACTGGATACATTGAGATGGTGCATGAGCTGAATAAAGATCTGTGTGACATCACCGGCTTTGCGGCCATGTCGTTTCAGCCAAACTCTGGTGCTCAGGGAGAATACACCGGGTTGATGGTCATCAAGGCTTATCATGAGTCTCGAGGAGATTCACATCGAAACATTGTATTGATTCCATCCTCAGCGCATGGAACAAACCCTGCGAGTGCGGTAATGGCAGGCATGAAGGTAGTGGTGGTTGCATGTGACGAACTTGGCAACATCGACCTCGAAGACCTGAACAAGAAAGCAGAACTACACGCTGAAAACCTGGGTGCTTTGATGGTAACCTATCCATCCACGCATGGTGTATTTGAAGAAGCGATTCAGGAAATCACTGAAATCGTACACCGCCACGGTGGTCAGGTGTACATGGACGGAGCGAACATGAATGCACAGGTTGGGTTGACCAATCCGGCCACCATTGGCGCGGATGTTTGTCACTTAAACCTGCACAAGACTTTCGCCATTCCGCATGGCGGTGGAGGTCCTGGAATGGGTCCCATTGGTGTGGTAGAACATCTTACCCCCTTCTTGCCCACACATCCTTATCACAAGACAGGTGGCGATAAGGGCATTGGAGCGATCAGCAGCGCGCCCTACGGCAGCACATTGATCCTACTTATTTCTTACGCTTACATCAAGATGCTCGGTACGCAAGGGCTCACAGACTCCACGCGTTTTGCCATTTTGAACGCCAACTACTTGAAGGCAAAGCTGTCCAATGACTTCCCCATTCTCTATTCTGGAAAGAATGGTCGCGTGGCGCACGAGATGATCGTAGACTGTCGTCCGTTCAAGAAGTCAGCGCAGATTGAGGTGACTGACATTGCCAAGCGATTGATCGATTATGGTTTCCATGCACCAACAGTAAGCTTCCCCGTTGCCGGAACGGTGATGATCGAGCCTACCGAGAGTGAATCGAAGAAAGAGCTGGATCGTTTTGTGGAAGCCCTTCTTTCGATCCGCGAAGAGATTCGCGAAATTGAAGAGGGTCAGGTGCAAGCCGAAGAAAGTGTGCTTCGAAATGCACCTCACAAAGCCACAACCGTAATGGCTGACGAATGGACTCAGAAGTATTCCAGGAGCAAGGCTGCATTCCCGCTGCAATGGATCACGGAAAACAAATATTGGGTGCCTGTAGCAAGAGTGGATGACGCTTACGGAGATCGCAACCTTGTGTGTACTTGCCCTCCCATCGAGGAGTATGAGAACCACATGGCGATGCAAGTTGGCGCATAAGCCGTAAAATTTTTGCCGCTCCGCTTCGTTACCTTTGGCCGTCACATGAAGCAACCGCTAACTATCCTTGCCTTGTTGATGACATGTAGCCTTTACGCACAGCGCGTTTCGGGTCCTACATTGAATCACCACAGTTCATCTCGTGCACTGAGCTTTGATGGTGAATTGCTTTATGTGGAGAGCTTCGAAAACGGGGATTTGACCAATTTGCCCAACGACTGGAGCTCTTTCAGTCCTTCAGGAGTGCCATTTTTCACCGGAGTAGCAGGCGATGCTCCATCTCAGGCGAACGAAAATGGTTTCTGGCCGGTACCATTCCACGGCATCTTCGCGATGACCAACGATGATGTTTGTGACTGCGACAAAAGCAACGATCGGCTCATCTCGCGCACCTTCAACCTCGCTGGCCTTTCGGATGTGCAGCTCGGCTTTTCAGCGTTTCAAAATGGAAGCGCGGGTCAGCAAGCATGGGTGGAGATCCGCACGACCGGACAGCCATGGTTTCAGCTGCTGGAGATACCAGCCTCGTCTCAATGGCAAGATCATCAGATCTTTATCCCAACAGGCTTTCTGGGGCCTGGATTTCAGATCCGGTTTGTCTATTCAGACAATGGCGCTTATGCTTCCGGACTTGCGCTGGATGACATTTTTCTGGGCGTCAGCGCTGAGCAAAACCTAAAGTTGAATGAGTTCTACACCATCAACGGGGATGACGGTGCGGCATCTGACTTCTATGATCTGATTCCCATTTCTCAGGCAAGGTTTGCCAACCTGCGCCCAGGAGCCAGCGTTGACAATTCGAGCATCAGCTCCAGCAATGCGCAATTGGAAGCAGAAATGTCCGGTACTCTGAGCGCATCTGATTCTCACGGGGTTTGGCTCCTCAATGCCTTTGAGTCGCAAATCCTACGCTTCACTCCCGATCAAACGCTGAATCCGAGAGATTCGGGCGCTTACACCATCGAAATGACGTTGGAGACGGACTCAACAGACCTCGTCAGTGGAGATAATCAGGCAAGTGTTTCTTTTGGTGTGACCGACAGTCTTTACCAACGCCATCATGGAGAAACCGATGGAACCGGGATTTGGGTATTGAACCCGATTGACCGTATTGGCTTGGTTTACCATCTTTTCCAGGATGACTCCATCAAAACGGTGAGAGTAGCTTATCACCCGGCCTGCGACTCCAACAGCCGCTACAGAATCAAGGTCTTCAAATACGAGACACTGACCTCGTCTTTCGCGCAAAGTGATCCGATCATCATCACCAACGATGAGATCGGTCAAACAGTGGACGTTCCTGTAGAATTCGACCTGGAAGCAGGAAAGTATCTTTTTGTCATTGAGAAAGAGACGGGGCGCATTGTGATCTCCACCAATCAATTTCAGAGAGCGACCACCGGCAATGTACTCAGCCAAAGGGTAGGACAGGAATGGACTGATTTCCCATATGTTCCATTTATATCCCTGGTGCTGCCTGTTGACACTCCTTGTAATGACTTCATCAGCGCCACGGTAGAACAGGTAAGTTGTAGCGGAGTTAATGACGGTAGCATTGAGGTGTCACTCGGTTCGGGAATTCCTGATACTTACGATTGGTCTTTCTTCAACGGCAACAATCCTATCGCGACAAACCTTGCTGCCGGAACTTACACGGTGACAGTCACGGATGTAACAGGTTGTGAGTACATCAGGAGTTTTCAATTGCCTGATCCAGACACCCTCGGCATCACCATGAGCACCAGCAACGATACTTGCTCAGGATCGTTGGGCGGTATTGCAAGCAATGGATTTGGTGGCCACGAACCTTACATGTTCGACTGGAGTAATGGCTCCACAAGTCAGGAGTTGTCGGGACTAAGCGCGGGGACTTACACCCTGACTTTAACCGATGCCAACGGATGTGTTGTAGACAGTATCGTAGAAATAGAGGGTTCTCCAGGCTTCATCGTCAACATCGACATCCAGCAATCAGGATGTGGAGACACCAATGGAATACTGTCACCCGATGTGCTTGGTGGAATTGGCGAATTCAACTACCTATGGTCAAACGACAGCACACAAGACACGCTCATGAATTTGCATGCGGGTGTTTATACGCTGACCGTCTCAGACAGCCTGGGTTGTTCTGAGCAAATCACCGTAGAGCTGAATGACAGCAACTCGGCTGCATTGAGCATTATAGATCTGGAAGACGTTCAATGCTGGGGCACCAACACCGGACTCATCAGGATTGCAGCAACGGGTTCTGGCCCCTTTACCTATGCCTGGAGCAATGGAAGCACTGCCGATTCTGCGGCACAAATCACCGCTGGTGATTACGATGTCACTGTTACTGACCTTAACGGCTGCCGTAGCATCCTCCGTTCGAGTGTTCAGGAATCGAGCACCCCACTCCATCTCTCCCTTGATGAAATTGGAATTCTCTGTCATGGAGACAGCAGTGGCAGCATCCTCAGTTATGCCTGGGGTGGTTCTACACCATACACCTATGCTTGGAGCACTGGAGCATCGAATGAAAGCCTGACTGACGTGACGGCTGATTCCTATCGATTGACCCTCACGGATGCCAACGATTGTTTCATGAGTGATTCAGTTGTGATTGACGAGCTACCGCCCTTTTTTCTCACTGTAGATTCCATCAACAGGCTCTCTGATAGCCTTATCATACCGGATGGTGCTATCTACACCTCTGCTTTTGGAGGCACACAGCCTTACAATTTCGTGTGGAACAATGGTGAGACAACACCGAACATTATGGGGCTCGACTCAGGACTCTATCAACTGACCGTCACAGATCAAATGGGCTGTGTGCAGTCCCTGGAAGAGTTGATGTCAAAGTATCCACTTAGTGTGACGCCCATCAACACAGGCACCAACGATCTGCTTGTTTATCCGAACCCAGCCCGCACAGGCCATACAATTCAACTACTCAGCGAGAGCACTCCGCTTGCCTTACAATTATTAGATATGCGAGGCAGCGTGGTAAACACCTTCCCTCAGGATGCAAATGGCTCCTACACTCTTCCGCTGATTCCTGCAGGCCTTTATATGCTTCGGGTAGAGTATAAATCCGGTCAAAAGGATTACAAGCATCTTTTGATTATTCGCTAATCACACTTTCTATTCTTGCGTTTTTTGCGTCTTGTTAACAATAGCTAACGCGGATAACATAGATTTGTAATCTTGAATTTGGAAATAAACAGAATATGAAAATCAAACTTTTACTATTAGGTCTTATAGGTGGACTTACGGTTACGGCTCAAACAGGCCTTAACAAAAGGCCAATTTCTGCTCCTGAGAGAGCAGCGACTTACACAGAAGGTAACGGTACTTACAGTATGTGGGAAGGCGCTACGCCTACCAGCCAAATCTTCGCTGAAGATTCCGGAACTGTTTTCTATTACGAAGACTTCGCCAACGGTTTCGCTGGTGGTTGGGACAACGCATCTCTTTCAGGTGGAAACGAGCTTTGGGAGTTCCGCGGACCAAACACCAGTCCAAACAATGACACTGGATCTATTGGTGCTTTTGCTGCAGGAACAGGTACCATCGCTTCCACTTCTGAAGACAACGGATTCATGATCTTCGATTCTGATTGGTGGGATAACGGTGGAGATCAAAACGGTGCTGGCACCGGTCTTCAGCCAACTCCACACCGTGCTGCATTGACTAGCCCTGCTATCAACTGCGCAGGTCAGTCTGAAGTATTCCTTTCTTTTGAATCATACTTGCGTCAGTTCAACTCATTCATGTGGGTGATTGTAACTAACGACAACTTCAGTACTGCTGATACTTTCCTTCAGGCTGGTGAAGATATTCCAGTGAATGAGTCCAGCGCTGACGATGTTTACCACAGACTGAACATCACATCTACTGCTGGTGGTCAAGGAAACGTTCGCATTCGTTTTGTATTCGAGTCTGATCCTGTTCCAGCGGCTACAGGATACTACTTCTGGCAAATTGACGACATCGTATTGAGAGGATCCCCCACCAATGACCTTGCACTCGAAGAGACTTTCTTCAAAGGTGCAAGCTCAGCTACCTCAAGCTTTCAATTCACCCGTTTCTACGATCGAATTCCAGTTCGTCAAATCAGTGGTGATCCATTGACATTCGGTGGTGCACTTCGTTCACTTTCTACTACTACGCAGACAAACTCTCGACTTGAAGTATCTGTAACCGGTCCAGAACCATTCACCAGCTCTTCAACTTCTGTAAACTACAGCACGTTCGCTGAAGCAGATACAGTTGATGTAACTACAACTTATAATCCCAGCACACCAGGAACTTATAATGTAACCTTCGCTGCTGTTCAGGATGCTGCTGATGATTTCATTTTCGACAACGAAAGAGAAGCTAGCTTCAGAGTTACTGAGCACACTTACGCATGGGATAACAGTTCATTTGACGATGCTGTTTCCTGGGGTGGTGGTACACATTCTATCTACACCAAGTTTGACATTTATGCAGCTGATACCATCGAAGCTGTAGAAATCGGCCTCTGGAGCTCTGACGGTTTCGAAACTGCAGTAGGTAGTGTTGTTCAGGTAGGTGTATGGCCAGTAACTGGCGGTGCAATTGCTGGTGACGGTGAGATTGATTTCACTAATCCAATCGTATCTGACTTCTACACTGTTGAAGCTTCTGACCTCAATAACTCTAACCTGATTCGCGTAGACTACGATCCTACTCCAATCCCTGCAGGTATTACTGAAGTTGTTGCTGGTTACAAGTGGTTGTCAGGAACCATTCGAACAGCTAACTCACAAAACGGTACTGCTGTTGTTACTTCTTTCGTTGACGTAGGAAGCGATGACAACATCGATGGTTGGGTTGACTTTGTGCCCATTGTCCACATGATCACTTACGAAAGCCCTGATTGTTCACTTTCTACGCTGGACGTAACTGGTTCTGTATCTTGTGATTTTGCTAACAACGCTGCTGACATTGATGTTACCATCACTGGCGGTGTAGAGCCAACAGCTTACGAGTGGAGCAACGGTGACGACAGCCTTGATATTACTGTAACTGAAGAAGGTATGTACACCATCACTGTTACTGACGATCAGAACTGTGTGGAGACTGCTGAGTTCAACGTAACAAACAGCGAAATCATCTGTAACCTCTCTGTTGGAGATGTTCAGGGTACAGCTTTCAACATGACGTTGATGCCTAACCCTAACAACGGTGTATTCAACGTACAGTTGAGCAGCGAAAGCACTGAGGATGTGAAAATCATCGTTCAATCCATGAAAGGTGAAGTCGTTTACGAAGAAGGAATGAGCATTGGAAAAGACACCCGCAAGATGATCGATCTTGAAGGTGCTGCTACTGGTGTTTACCTTCTCAAAGTAATCGGACAAGATCACTCAGAAACTGAAAGATTGATCATTCGATAATTCCGAATCAAAATCATAAAAAAGCCCTGGAGCAAATTGCTTCAGGGCTTTTTTTGTGCCATTAAGTTTCTGCTAAAAGCAGTCCACTCTTCCAGTGATTCTGTCTCTTCTTTAGCGGCTGATAAGAGAGCGTCCGGTCATTTCTGCTGGAGGGTCAATTCCAAGCAGGGCACAGCACGTAGGAGCCACATCGGCAAGAATGCCATCTGCTACATTTACATGCTCCGCAGTCATTACAATAACCGGAACGGGATTCACAGTATGAGCGGTATGGGGTTTTCCATTCTCCTGTCTCGTTTTGTCCGCATTCCCGTGGTCCGCAATAATGATGAAACTATATCCAAGCTCTTCCCCTGCCTCTACTACCTGCCTTAAACAGTCATCTGTGGTTTCGACCGCTTTGACAATCGCATCGTAAACACCCGTGTGCCCAACCATATCTGGGTTGGCAAAATTGAGACACAAAAAGTCTGGCTGATCGCTCTGTAGGGTGGCAACTGTCTTTGCAGCTACCTCTTGTGCGCTCATCTCTGGCTGTAAATCATACGTGGATACCTTGGGGCTGTTGACCATCAGTCGCTGCTCGCCATCAAATGGCTCTTCACGGCCTCCTGAAAAGAAAAAAGTAACGTGAGGATACTTCTCCGTTTCAGCAACTCTGAGCTGCGATAACTTCTCGCCTGCAACCACCTCTCCGAGGGTGCGCTCTAGATTTCCCTTTTCAAACAATACGTGCACGCCCTGGAATGACTCATCATAGCGTGTCATTGTCACATAGTGCAACGGTATGCGATGCATTTCATGCTCCGGCATATCGGCTTGCGTCAATACCTGGGTGATCTGACGGCATCGGTCTGTTCGGAAATTAAAGCAGATCACTACATCACCTTCCGCAATTGACTGAAAGGATGTGGCGGACCGGAAAGGCTCAAAAAACTCATCCGTGATATCCTTTTCATACTGCTCCGTGATGGCTTGGGTCATTCGTTCCACAGCGACTCCTTTGCCTGCGGTAAGCAAGTCAAAAGCCACTTTTGTGCGCTCCCACCTCTTATCGCGATCCATGGCATAGTAACGACCGATCATCGAAGCGAGCTTACTCCTCTTACCTTCCAGAAACTCTTCCAGCTCGCCAACACAGCGAATAGCATTGCGCTGTTCCGTATCGCGACCATCGGTGAAAGCATGAATAAAAACCGGCACCTCTGACTGGCCTTCGATCATGTCCACCAAAGCATAGAGATGCTTTTGAGAGCTATGAACTCCTCCGTGACTGGTGAGTCCCATCAGATGAATGGGTTTCCCTTGCTTCTCGGCATAGGCGATGGCTTCCAGCAACACCTTATTCTGTAGAATGTCTCCGGTTTCAACAGCATTGTTGATCTTGGCGAGGTCCTGAAAAACAATTCGACCCGCACCGATATTCAGGTGACCAACTTCGCTGTTGCCCATTTGGCCTTCGGGAAGACCTACGTGCTCACCGTACGTTTTGAGGGTGGCATTTCCATTCTCGCTCATCAGCTGATCGAAGAATGGTGTCTGAGCGTTGAAAACCGCATCTCCTTCGGAGTGATCACCAATGCCCCAACCATCTAAAATGATGAGGCCAACTTTATTGTTTGCCATATGGTAGTTGAAATTTAAAGGTTGCTCCTCCTCTTTCTGAGGTTGCCATTACCTGAATCTTCCCTCCTTGCAGATCTATCAATTCTTTTACAAGGTAGAGCCCTAGCCCAGTTCCCTTTTTTGCTCTCGTGTCTTCAGATCCCATGCGATAGAACTTCGTAAAAACACGTTCTCGTTCCTGCTCAGGAATTCCTGGGCCATGATCCGAAACCACTATATGAAGCACTCCATCCATTTCATGAACGCTCAGAGAGATGATCGTTCCCGGGGCATACTTGATCGCATTCACCACCAAGTTGCTGATCACGAACTCGAAAGAAGAGGGATCAATATTGACCGACTCTGAGACCTGAACATCCAATTCCAGGGTATTCCCAGCTTCTGCAATAAGCGGTTGAAGACTCCCGGTGAGACGTTGCAGCAGTCTACCAAGATCCACTGGTTCACGATGCAATTGATACTTACCCGCGTCAATCCGAGAAGCCATCAACACATTTCCAACCAATGATTGCAATCTGGTAGTCGCTTGCAGCGCACCTTGCACCATCGTCTCCCGTTGCTCAGGATTCAGCTCCTTTCGTTGCAGAGTTTGCAGATTCAGTTTGACAGCCGCAATCGGAGAATTGAATTCATGCGTAGTAGCCAGCAAGAAATTCCGCTCCTGCCGGGCCAAACGATGTTCCCGGAGCACAAACTTTCGAATGTACCATGCTCCTATTCCGAGCAACGTGAAGAACACGCTCCCCTCACCGAGGATCATCCAGAGCTTACGCTTGATGTCGTCAGATGCGACCGTCTCACCAGCGATTAGGGCTCGCAATTCAATGATCTCCACATTCAGATCATAAATAAGCCATGCCCACCATACAAACTGCAAGGTGACATAGGCGATCAGCACATAGTGTAGAAGTAAAATCCTCGGTGCCTTATCCATGCTGCAAAGGTACTTGACACGCTTCGGTTGAAGTGCCAAAAAAGGCGACTTGCTTTTTGTCAAATACTGAAATGAGGAAGCCGTTTTGCATAAAAAAAGGCCGCAATAGCGGCCTTTTCAAGTCTGTGGTGCGGGAGGGAATCGAACCCCCGACACGAGGATTTTCAGTCCT
>DIYJ01000015.1 GCA_002428995.1 Flavobacteriales bacterium UBA6057
TAGCCACCGCCACCACCGCCACCACCGTTGTGTTCGTTGCCACCGCCACCGCCATTCAGAATCTTTCCTTTGGCTTCCTCGTAGGCGCTGTTGGTGTTGCGATAAATGCCTTCGCCCTTTCCTGCAAAGGCATTGGTGTTGGTGCTGAAAAAAGTAGTCACATCACAGGAGCCTGAGCTGGATAAATCGCGCGCTCCTCCCCGGAAACCGGCTTCGTCAGCGTTCAGCGAATGAGCAAGCGTCAGCGTACCGTCTACATTGAAGGCCAGAATTCCTCCGGTTGTTCCGTCCCAATCTGCTGCGGCCATGGTGGAAGTGGTGGTGTAATCAGGGCTTCCGAAAGTGGGGAAGGTTACCACCTGCACGTGGCTGTTTGAGCCTGTATTGTAGGTGTTGGTAAGTGATCCCGAGATGGTGATCGATGTGGGCACACCACCAGACTCCGTATGGGAGCTGATCTGTCGAATTTCATAAAGACCTGCCGAGACAATGGATCCTAAATCTCCAAACGAAGAAGTGTTGCTCACATCTCCAATCACATCGTCCTGCATTTGAATGATCACCACATATTCGCCATCCTCAAAGCTATCCGCGCTTTCGTTTGCAGAGGCGACTGTTAAAACGCTTCCCGCAATACCAGTGACTTCAGCATAGCCATTGACCACCTGTGAATAGGTGTGCAAAGTCAAGAAGAGAAGGAGGAGGAGAGGAAAGAAAAAAGCGCCTCGAATGCGAAGCACGTTAAGAGATGAGTAGGGTTTCAAATCTTAAGTGGATTAATGTGAATGGTTGAAACGTCCGTGCGAAGGCGTGCCTCCACATTTAGTTTCCTGAACTGCTAGATGCTATGTACGCATAACAAATCAAAAGGTTTGGTGAGATGTTGTTTTTTTTCTCCTGTGCCTGATCTTTTTTCATCCATCCCAAAGCTTTTGTTGATCACTCTCCTTCCTTTCCATGACCATTGGAAAAATGACCTCGCAGGGCCTCAGAAAAGGATAGCTTCAGTGTTCATCGTTCTTGAGGAAAAAGCGCAAGAAGCGCTAGTAGCGATGCAGGGTTTACACGGACAGTTATTTTGAGAATTGGCGCTTAGTATTCTGAAATTCAATCACTTGTGATCTTTTGTAGATCATTTGTTGATCATCAAATTCCAACAAATCAGCGGCTTGGAGGGTAAATTCCGTCCAGCGTTTATCAACTAAGCATCCGATCAACATGAATCAGCACATCCTCCAGTACAGCATCGTTAGGCGACATTGGATTGTCTTCACATTGTTTCTGTTGTTCATCGTGCAGGCAATGGGCCAGGGCGAGACAGATAACTGGTACTATGGTTTTCAGGCAGCGATGGATTTTTCACAGGGATCACCACAGTCCATCAACACAAACCCGATGGTTCAAAGTGAAGGAACAGCTGTAGCCTCAGATGGGCAGGGCAGTCTTCTGTTTTACAGCAACGGCTCTGAAGTACGCAACGCCAACCACGTGGTCATGCCCAACGGTTCAGGTCTCCTTGGTCATTGGAGTGCAACTCAATCAGCGACCATTGTGCAGAAGCCCGGAACCCCATCCATGTATTATCTGATTACTTCACCGCCTGAGGCTCAACCCGGCAATGGCATCCGCTACAACGTCATCGATATGACCTTGAACGGTGGGCTGGGCGATGTTATTGAGAAGAATGTACAGCTGAGCAGCTTTGCTACGGAGAGGGTGGTGGAGGTGAAGCACGCCAATAACTTCGATAGCTGGATCGTAACCCACGATTGGCTTTCAGATACCTTCCGGGTCTTTTCGATCACTTCCGCTGGTATCGATCCAAATCCCGTCATCAGTGTGATTGGTTCTGTGCATGAATTTACCTGGGGTGCCTTGGGTTACTTAAAAGCCTCGCCTCAGGGAGATCGGGTGGCGGTAGCCCTCAGCGGAAAGGAAACAGTTGAGGTTTTTGACTTTGACAATGCAACGGGTCAACTCTCCAATGCGCTCATTCATCAGGTGGACAGCACCATTCCCACTCAGCTGAGTGTGGCGAATACGTACCTCTACGGACTCGAGTTTTCTCCTGACGGATCGAAGCTTTATTACCCGATTCTCCTCAGCGGGCAGATTTTCCAGATGGACCTCAACGCAGGCAGCCCGGCAGCCGTGCTGGCTTCGGTTACTGAAGTGGTGAATCTGGGTCCTTATGGCATGTCTGCTCTTCAGCTCGGTCCTGATGAGAAGATCTACTTCAACCGACTGAATAATCCGGAAATGTCAACGATTGACAACCCGAATGAGGATGCGGCTTCGATCGTGATCACGCAGAATGTGGTGCTAACGAGTCCTGCGAATTCAGCCTATGGTCTGCCCAACTTTTCGGGCTATCTGTTCTCGTCCAGGCGCCTTTTGATTTCTAATTTCTGTGTAACCGACACAACGCTCTTTGCCGTGTATGACAGTACTAGCTACGACTCAGCTGCATGGTTTTTTGGAGATTCTACAGGTGGTGTGCCCAATGGCCAATCAGGCTTTCACGCGGCCCATTCTTACAGCGCTCCAGGATTCTACCAGGCCTTTGCCATCGTGTATCAGGCAGGTGTTCCTGATACCATCCCGCAATTGGTTCGTATTGATGAACCGCCTGTCCAATTGCTTCCGCCCGATACCTTCTTGTGTCAATCCGCGCCCATATTGCTGGATCCAGGTCCCTTTTGCAGTTACTTCTGGCAGGATAGCTCCACCGCCAGCACCTTTCAGGCCCCGGGTGAGGGCACCTACTGGCTGCGCGTACTCAACGGCTGTGGTTCGTTTTCTGACACCATGCTGATTGACCTGGCTGACTCGGGCAACGCATTCCTAGGGCCGGATCAAACCCTTTGCCTTGGAATCGATACACTGGATTTTGATATTACCTCTCTGGGCGGGCAGCCCTTTTGGCAGGACGGAAATACCAGCCAGCAGTATCAAGTGACTGATACAGGAGTCTATTCCGTGCAGGTTCAGATTGGCAGCTGTCAGGTGGCAGATACCGTTGTGGTGACGGCCGGTGCTGTACCTGCATTTTCGCTCGGGCCAGACACTGTGAGATGTGCCGGTTCACAATTCAATCGATCGTTCGCAATTCCTGGAACTTACACTTGGCAGGATGGTTCCACAGGTCAGTCATATACCATCGATACGGGCGGGGTTTACACACTCACCATTGAGAGTGAGGACGGTTGTGTTGTTTCAGACAGCTTCCTGGTAATCGATGCCCCTAATCCGCGTCCATTCCTCGGAGAGGATACTGTCATCTGCAGCGATCAAAGTCTCATACTTGGCCAGACGGCATGGAGCGACTGGGTTTTGTCGTGGTCTGATGGAAGTAACAGTGCGACCTTGCTTGTCACTGATTCAGGCCTTTATGCTGTGTCTGTCACCGACTCCAACGGCTGCCAGGGGCAGGATTCCATCGTTGTCTCCATCATCGAAGCGGCTTTGATCTCCTTAAGGGAGGATACAACAGCATGTGAGGGAACGTCCGTTTTGTTGACTCCTGAAACGGCCGATGGAGTGCAGTTCACCTGGAGTGATGGATCAGCTGGGTCCAGTATTACGGTCACGGAAAGCGGCACCTACTCCGTAACCATCAGCTCCTTTTGTGGAACAGATTCTGACTCCGTCCGCGTAGATTTTCTGGCGCCTCCTTCGCAGCCCGGACTTGCTGCAGATTCTTCGCTGTGCGGGGTGCCACCGCTTGTCATTGACTTGCCGCTTTCTGTAGATCCTGATGTTTCCGTGGGCTGGCTTGGTTCAGATTCTTCGTTGCGAGATACCGTTCTGCTGAGTGGGTCAAAAAAGATCGTCCTTCAGTCTTCCAACACCTGTGGTGTCCGGTTTGATTCGGTGAACATCAGCTTTACAGAGGTGGCTCCGATCACTCCGGAGGTTGATTCGCTCTGCCCCGGAGAAGAGCTTCAGATCAGGTATGATTTTCCGGCAGACAGCATTCGGTGGAGTACGGGTGAAGAAGGCACGGTGATCCATATTGACTTCCCGGATCTGTACATCGCAGAGATCTGGCGCCAGGGTTGCAGGTTCATCGATTCAGTGGATGTGGTGGAGTCGTTTGAGCAGTGCGATGAGTCGTACTGTGATCCCTTTATTCCCAATGTGTTGACCCTCAATGGCGATGGGGTGAATGACGCCTTTGACATACGATTGGACTGTCCTGCCAATCAACTGAGCCTTTCCGTTTATAACCGGTGGGGGAATAAGGTTTTTGACAGTTCCAGCCTCATAAATTCATGGAAGGGAACAGACCGATCGGGCAACAGGGTTGCAGCGGGGGTTTACTTCTACCTTTTGACTTTTACTTCATCCTATGACCAAATTGAGCAAAGCTATCGAGGTGAGATT
The DNA here is from genome assembly GCA_002428995.1 of Flavobacteriales bacterium UBA6057. Classification (GTDB taxonomy): domain Bacteria; phylum Bacteroidota; class Bacteroidia; order Flavobacteriales_G; family Salibacteraceae; genus UBA6057. Next base: position 4,387 of record DIYJ01000015.1, read on the forward strand.
ACCATACTGCACTGACTTGGCTCAACAGATGCTGAGGAGGTTCCTGTTTTGTCTGATGGCCTGTATGCTGTTTGGGCCACAGGTTTTGGCCCAGGATGCCCTGGATAGCGTCAAAGACTTTGGCGCGGTGGCCTATCGCGATCCCGATAAAGCATTCTCAATGGTTTTGGAGAGTCGCAGAGAGGCGCTGGAGCTGGGAGACGATTCGCTCATCGCCTGGACTCACTACGCAGAAGGAGGGCTCTGGTACATCAGGGCGGATTATGCAAAATCCAAGAAAAGCCTCTTGACAGCTTTGGGGATGTATGAAGATGCGGACATCCCGACCGGTGTGTCCGATGTTCAACATGTGCTTGGCTTGATCGATCTGGGACTGGGGCGCTATGAGGCAAGCAAACGCAGGTTTCGTGTAGCACTTCAGGATCCGACTCGCGATAGCTTGTCTCGGGCCCGCGTGCTTACAGGCTTTTCGAAGCCTTACCTGAAGCTTGGTCAACATGATTCCAGTTTGGTGCTGGTGATGGAGTCCATTGCCCTCAAGGAAGGCGTGGGTGATAGCATTGGGTTGAGCTTTAGCTACGGCAGCCTTGCGAACCTTTACAATGCGATGGGCCGGTATAGCAGTGCTGACTCCGCTGCCCAGCTTGCTATGGAGGTTGCGAAGCGCACGAAGCTTTCATTGAACGTGGTGGAAATTCTTTGCATTCAGGCTGAAATTGCTTTGAAAAGTGGTCGATCCCAAGAGGCCTTAAGATTGGCTCAGATGAGTTTCGATTCTGCTGTTGCACAGGAGCATAACATTGGAAGGCATGCTGCCGCAGAAGTATTGAGTCTGGCGAATTATGACTTGGGAAACCACGAGGAGGCCTACACATACAACAAGCTCTACCACACACTGAAGGATAGCATCTTCGACCTACGATCTGTGGCTTCGATCAATGCATTGGAAGAATCTTTTCATGCGGAACGCGAATGGCGGAGAACCCTGAACCATGAGCTTGAGATGGCGCGATTGGAGTCTGAAATGCAAAAGAACCGCGAGACCATCATTCTTGTAGTTGCGGTGTTTGCCGTGTTGCTGATCTTATGTATGTGGTTGCTGAATCGCTATCGCCTCGTCAACAGAACGCGGAAGGCTGAGCTCGATCTTCACAAGGCGGAAACCAAATTTGTCCAGCAAAAACTCGAAACCAAGCAGAAAGAGCTACTCATGTTTACCCTTTCCCTTTCGCGCAAGAAGAATGCCCTGATCGAGTTGCGGGAAATGATCAAGTCTGACTCTAGTCCCAAGGTGAAGCGGCTTTATCGCCAAATCAATAGAATGCTTGGTAACTCCGCAGAGTGGGGCGAGTTTGAAGCGCGGCTTATGGAGGTAAGTCCCGATTTCTACAGCAAGCTTCAGGAACTTCATCCACAACTTACAGACGGTGATCACCGATTAGGAGGGTTGATATCATTGAACCTGTCATCAAAGCAAATTGCCGAGCTTCTCAACATTGAGCATTCCAGTGTGAATATGGCGCGCTACCGCTTGCGCAAGAAGCTCGGTTTGGAATCCGACCAGTCGCTTTACCTTTTCTTGACGAACCTCAGGAACGAACAGGAAGCACAATACCAGGCTTCCTGAGGGGACGTGTTGTGACATGGTAAGGCCGAATAACCAGGGAGTTATTCGCAAGTTGCTTACCTTACTCAGTCAATCTACCACCATGTCAGATACCCTTGCGTTTAGACCCAGGTTTAAATTTCATTCTGAGTTGTCCATGTCAGACATCAACGATAAAATCGTGAAGCACAGCAAGCAACCGCAAGAGCCCTTGATTGAGGTGCAGAAGGTTCAAAACCATCTAGTGCTTTCATTTCCAAAAGCAGATCGGCATTTCTGGACTCCACACATGGATATTAACCTGGAAGAAGATCCCGATCATCCGCATCGGCATGTTTTAACGCGATGCCTCATTGCTCCCTCACCCACCGTCTGGACCATGTTCACATTCGTGTATGGTTTCTTTGGCTTTCTGGGTTTTGTGGGACTCACGCTCGCCATGTCGCAGTGGACACTGAAAAAACCAATTTGGGGATTGTGGCTTTTGTTAGCCTCGGTGATCGGTGTGGTGGCGATGTATTTGGTTTCTTATGAAGGGAAACGACTCGCGCGGGACGAAATGTATGCTCTGAAAAAGTTTGTGGATGATGCTCTTGGTTGTGATTGCATTCGTCTGGCAGAGGAGCAAACCGCGTGAACGCAGCGAGAAGAACACCTTGATTTTGAAACGAATGTTTTTTTGTTGGGAACCTTAGCGGAATAAAAAACGTATGCGCAAACGATAGTTTTTATGAATTGCTGGAATGAATACTCAAATGCGTGGGTCTTTTCTGAGCGATGCCACTTGTGCCTTTAGCGATGAACAAAGAATGATAGAACCCCTGATACCAGAGAATGAAGCGGAACGCCTCAGAGCGTTGCACGGTTATCAAATTCTCGATACCCTGGCCGAAGAGGCCTATGATGATCTTACCTACCTCGCCTCTCAGATTTGCGATGCACCCATCGCCTTGATCAGTCTTGTGGATGGAGATCGACAGTGGTTTAAATCCAAAGTTGGTCTGGATGCTGATTCCACTCCCCGCAACGTGTCTTTTTGTGCGCACGCCATCCACCAACCCGGTGAACTCCTGGAAGTGGAAGATGCCCTGGAGGATGAACGCTTTGCAGACAATCCCCTCGTTACAGCTGATCCTCACATCCGCTTTTATGCTGGTGTGCCCATTGTGGATGACGCAGGTATGGCGCTGGGAACCCTTTGTGTGATTGACCGAAAGCCGAGGAAGCTAAGCGAGGCTCAGCGCAAGGCCATTGCTGCACTCTCCAGGCAGGTCATGGCTCAAATCAGGCTCAGCAGTGAGCTGGCTGCTTCGCACAACCGAGGTCGATACTTTGAATCTATTTTGGAATCAGCCGGGGGAATCATTTATGAGCTCGATGCGAACGGTATCTTCTCCTACGTGAACGAATACATGGTAAAGGTCACAGGTCATACCCGTGAAAAGCTGTTGAAGACCCATTTCCTCGAGTTGGTGATTGAAGAGGAGCAAGACCGCGTTCAGGAGCACTACCAGGATGCCATTCGCAGACGTTTGCCGGAGGCGAACCTCGAATTCCGAATTCGCCAGCAGTCAGGCTCTGTCATATGGGTGTCGCAGATCGCGCGATTGCTCTATTCTGCTGAGAACCGTTTCGCGCGGGTGATTGGTTTGGTTCGAGATGTTACGGAACACAAGCGACTGCAGCGCGATCTCGGCCTGAATCAGCTTGCAGTGAACCTTTCTTCTGTGGGAATCTGTCAGGTGAATGAGCAGGCCCGGGTGGTTTCTTTTAATCAGCGCTATGTTGAACTCCTTGGATTTTCTGAGGATCAGTTGAGGCAGAAACATGTCTATGAATTTGATCCCAACTATGATCAGGAAGGTTGGCGTCAACACTGGCAGGAGATGCTGGAAAAAAAGGACATGCACATCGAAACACAGTTTGAAACGGCTGAGGGCAGCCTGCGAAACATAGAACTCAGACTGAAGTTGATCAACTACGAAGGAGAGTCTTTCATTCACGCCATTTGTCTGGATGTGACTGAGCGAAAGCAGAATGAGGCGCAGCTGTTGAATTACAAGGATCTGCTGGATAAAACCAACGATGTGGCGCGCATCGGCACATGGGAAGTAGACCTCGTTAAGAATCTTCCCATCTGGAGTAAGGTTACCCGCGAGATCCATGAAATGCCAGAGAATTATGAGCCCGAATTGGAGACCGCCATCAACTTTTACAAGGAAGGTGAGAACCGGGATACCATCACCAGACTCTTCAATAAGGCCGTAGAGGGAGGAGTTGGTTTTGATCGGGAGTTAGAGATCATTACCGGTAAGGGGAACCCGAAATGGATACGAACCATCGGGATTCCTCAGATGCAGGACGGAACCTGCAAGAGGATTTATGGAATGTTCCAGGATATCACCAAGCAAAAGAGGGCCGAGGCTCAAATTGTGAAACGCACACGCCAGCTCGAACGTGCCAATGAGGAATTGGAACGCTTTACCTACATCGTCACCCATGATCTCAAACTTCCCTTGTCCAACATCAAGGGGCACCTGGAGATCATTAAGCTGGAAGCACCTTCCGAACTGAAGATGCTCAATCAGTCTGTTGGTTGGATTGATGAATCACTGCAACAGGCAGAGGGCAAGATCGGAGCAGTGTTGGAAGTGGCCAAACGGACCAATAAACTGGCCGATGTGGCTGAGCTGGATCCCACCAAGCTTCGGCCGATCATTGAAGAGATCGCAGAATCCCTGGATGCAAAAGTGAAAGAGGCGAATGGGCTTATTGAGGTGAACGTTCCTGAAGAACTGGAAGTGGATGCTCCCGAAGCAGTCATCGGAAGCATTTTCGAAAACCTCATCGGTAACGCGATAAAATACCGAAAGCCAGACGTAGAGCCACACATCTGCATTGATGCAGAGATGCACGGTGAGACCTTGGAAATAAAGGTGAGTGACAATGGTCTGGGGATAGATATGGCTGAACACGGAAACAAACTTTTCCAGATGTTTGCTAGATTGCATCCCGAGGCAGACGTAGAAGGTAGCGGTGCGGGGCTTTACCTCACAAAAAAGGGAGTTGAGAATCTTGACGGCAAACTCTCCGTAGAGAGTGAGCTGGGCAAAGGCTCCACCTTTAAGGTGGAATTGCCCACCTGAGCGTTGCATCAGCTTGTTGGCTTCGGTGTTTCGAAATGAGAAAACTGCGGGGCATACTTATCATTGACGATAGCGAAGCGACCAATTTGGCCGTTACGCATGCGCTCAAAACCATGGGGATTGCCGAGTCGATAGCTTCGCGGGTTTCCGTTGGGGAGGCCATCGCTTATTTCAAAGACCGGGACGCTGGCACTCCGCTCCCCGAATTGATTCTGCTGGACATCGAGATTGGCGGACAAACCGGCTTCGATTTCCTGGATGAATACGAGCGATTGGATCCTGAAAAGACGGACCATTTCAAGCCCTTGATTTGCATGGTGAGCCAACACATGACAAAGGGTAAGAATCACGACATGAGTAAGCGCTATGAGCATATCGGTGTGGTAGAACAGCTAAGGAAACCCTTGGAACCTATTGATATTCTTGAGTTTTTGGACGAACACAAAAGCCATTTCGAATGAGTGAGAAACTGAAGCGGATATTGCTGGTGGATGACAGCGAAGCCACAAATGCCATGAACGTCTACCTGTTCAACAGGTTGAATGGAGCAGAGCAAATCGATGTGGCTAAGAATGGAGCCGAAGCCATCGAATATCTTACCAACAAGGGTGAAGATGGTGAATACCCCCGACCAGAACTCATTGTTCTTGACCTGAACATGCCGGTCATGAATGGCATTGAATTCCTTGAGGCTTACCGTGAGCTGGACGAAGCCATCAAAGGAGGCATCATCATCATTATGCTTACCACTTCTATGCTCGAGTCTGACGAGACCAGCGCAAGGGCATTTGAATCCGTAGTTGGTTATCAGAGCAAGCCCCTGACACTCGAAAAGGCCGAAGAGATGCTCACAAAGTGTGCCCGGTCATGAGTGAGCTTTTTGAGCAGCGAAAATTGATAGATCGCGAGACCTTAAAAGCCTTGCTCCCCGTCTTTATGAGGGAGATTGAAGGATTACGAGATCAATTGAAGAATGATGAAGTAAGATCAAACCCGGATGCAGCTAAAAAGACTGTTCATCAGTTGCGCGGAGTTGCAGGTTCTTTTGGAGCTACACTCATTCATGAGCAAAGCAGCGACATTGAAGAAGGAATGAGTCAAGGGGAAATCTCCTCAAATGAGCTCGGTCAAAAACTGGATGAGCTTTGCGAAACGGTTTCGAAAACCCTGGAGTACGTGAAGGCTGAATACCTCTAGCCTGTTTATACCAAAGACTAAGCTCTCAGAAGCAGATCAGTAAACATCCAGCAGTCGACAACCTTCTTCCCTGTAAACGACCCAGCCCCAGGAAAGGATACCCGTTTGCGTTTCGATTTCATAATAGTATTCACCCGGTTGGCGGAGGATCTGCATTGTGCTATCACTCTGATCGCATTCTGGAATGAATACCGGGAAATTCGTAAGCCTGCCTTCGTACCTCAGCAGGTTGGGATTACTGTTGTCCACGGAGTCTGATACCCAGATGTCGATCCAGCCATCTGCTCCGTTCTCGGAATAGAACTTCCGTTCAAATACACAGGTTCCATTGTCTTCGGTCGCTTCGGGACAGTAGTTGTGAGCTGCGAAGTTGATGCAGCCATCGCAATCGCCATCGCGTTTTGCCCGGCTGTCATAGTTGTCTACGCAGGCCACATTAGATCGGCAGCCTCTTCTCTTGCATGAGCTTGTAGGGGCAACTATGAGGACAACAAATAGTAGAGACAGAAAAAGACGAAATACTTGGGACATGCTTCTTGAGGCTTAAATAACGACCGCAAAATAAGCCCTTATTGTGAAAGGAAGCACCGTTCACGCTTCCTGCCAATGCCCTTAACAGTATTCAGAGATTCTCCACCTACCTTCCCGAACCATTGCTCGTTTACCGCATGTTGTAGAAAATCCCAAAGGAATAAGCAGGAGCAGCCAACACTCGTTCTCCGGCAATAGCAGTGCCATAGTTGGCGGTCGCGCCCCATTGATCAGTGATCAAATAAGCGATCTCCGGTGTGAAGGATACAAACTCCAGATCATTGGAAAAGATCCCATTTGCACTGCCACTGGCGTCTCCGTTTTTGAAGGACTGAATGGTTGCGAATTTGAAAATGGTGATCAGCTTCTTCTTCCAGATGTAGCCCACTTCAGCACCAATGTGATATTCTTCCGAGAAACCCTTTGTCCGGTTGTTGAAACCCACGGAGGCAGAAGCAAATGCCGGGATTTTCTGAAATCCATAGCTCGCATCCAGTTTGATCAGCTGGTTGAATTCTCCATCGCCTGTTTGCAGTGCCTGTGTATTTCCACCGTTTGTGGTTCCCAGGGGTAAACCAAGGAAGGCACTCACGCTCATCACGAAAGGTTTTCCGGAAATGAGTCCATACTGCAAACCAATGCGGCTGTCACCGATGCCGTTGTGCTCATCACCTTCCTGCACCCGTCCGCTCGCGAACTCCACCCGATTGAGCGTGACGCGCGAGAAAAATGGAGTGTATAAAACACCGTTCAGTCGATCGGTGAATCCATATTCTCCGTAGAGACTGGTTTGGTAAACACTTGTAGTGAAGATGCTTACAATGTCTCCATTGGCATCGTAGAATTTATCAGAGCGGAGAATGCTCTGCCCCAATTTGAAGTATCCTGTTCCTTTTGCGTGCGTCCAGCCTCCACCGGCCATGGTGCCTAAGCTGATGAACGTGAAGCAGAGGAAAGCAATTGATCGAAGTTTTAATGTGCTTTTCATGATCGGTATCAGTTAAGCAGCGCAGAGCCGAAGGTTACACCAAAGGGTTCGCACCAGATCAGCACATAGTTGTACTCATCTATCCCGATGTTCGGGGCGTCAAGCGTAAATGCACCGCTGTTCTGAGGAAGTGCTCCTACACTCACACCACCCGAGGTCGTATTGCTCAGGTAGACATAAAGCCCCGGTCCGCTGGAAGAGGAGAAGTCCTGAGAAAATTCCAGTTCCACTCCTGAATCTGTTTCCCGCATGGTCACCATTCCCTGTACGGTGTAGCTGCCTGCGCCCGTGAACATGCCATTTCGCATGCCGGTAGAAGCTGGAGTAACCACTACTTCAAATGGTGTACTCGTCACGTTGTCTACGGTAGCAGTCACTTGCACCACTCCTGGGGCGACTCCCGTGGCGACACCATCTTGGTTGATGGTCAGAAGTTGCGTGTTGTTACTCGACCAACTCGCTGTTTGATTGGTGACCTCATCGCCATTGGCATTGAAAACAGAGAGCTGGAAAGGAAGCTCTTCGCCTTCACCAACGGTCATTTGTGCTGCTGAAATAACCACTTCCGCCACCTGGTCGAGGCTGGTTAGAATGTTCAGGGTAAGAGGCTCGCTGGTCAATCCCTTGGCCGAGGCGGTAATCTCAACCATTCCTTGTGCCAGTCCGGAAACAACTCCGGATGCATCCACGGTTGCGATGCTCTCATCGCTGGAACTCCATGTGAAATCGGCATTGGCGGCCATGCCATTTTCATCGAAGTAGGAAGCCGTTACGGTCAACTCCTCATTGATGAGCAAGAACGTTTGTGATGCTGACAGCTTAATGCGCTCCAGCGCATTCACAATGATGAGCCGCTCAGCCATTGCACCTCCTGCAGCCGCGCTGATCATCATTGTGCCCGGTGCAATACCAGTCACCAATCCATTTGCATCAATTGTGGCGATCGCGTTGTCTGAACTCGACCATTCCACGGCTATTTGTTCTTCCACTCCACCTGCATTGAAATAAGAGGCTTCGTATTGAACAGTTTCTCCAACGTTGATCTGGTCAAAATCATCTTCATCGCTCACTCCCGCGATCTCAACGCGAGCGGTCCCTCCGCTTAAATCATCAAACTGATCGGTGCCTATGCAGCCGCTCAGCATCAGTAGAAGGACGAAAGCAGGTTTGAGCTTCCAAATGTCCCATGAACTCCTGAGGTTCTTTATTCGTGTGTTTCTCATTTCAGTGCAAGCTTTTTTGTCCGAGGTATCGGTTGTGCTTCCCTGAAGAAGTTTGAGAGCTTAAGTCATTACACTCCACAGTGAATTGAATTCGAGTTGCGGTCCATGCGGTGAGGCGAAAAAAAATGGAGCACCCCGAGGCGCTCCATTCCAAAAACAATTGCGAATGAGGCTTAGAATATGTTCAAAGTCGTAAGGGTTGCAAAGTCTACAGTAAAGAACCCGCATCCCGCACAGTGTACTCCGCTCATTGGGTTTGATAAACCCAGACAGTTAGTCGGAGCAGGTGAATTCACGCGAACTGGAAGTGAACCGCAAGGCTGGCATGCATCAATGGTTGGTACTACTACAGCCCGATCCCAGAACCAGTTGGGATTGCATGGATTGATCACGACCGAGCTTCCCGGAAGAACGCACACAACAGCGGAAGGGCATTGAGCACCACATCCATCTTCCGTTGCAACCAGGCGAACAAGGTAGGCACAGTTAGTAGTGTTGGTGACGGTAACAGGGCTGGACTGAGCCCAAGCAGTGGCCACTGAGGCCACTATCACAACGATGAGAAGAGCAAGTTTTTTCATAGTACATTAGGTTTGTTTGGTAACAAACATAGAACAGACTAAAAATATAACCAAGGAAGATGAACGCCCGCATGGAAATTGACATCCGAACTGTGTTTGTTCATTTAGATTTAGTCTGCTGCTGAGCTTGGGTGAGCAAGAAGAGGTAAAGAATGTAGGCGCTGTTTTTCTGTCATCGGGTACGGACTTTCACTTCCGGGTAGAAGCTGGTTCCAGTGTTTGGCGAGTGCTGGGAAACCAACGCATGAATGCTGAAATACGCACTAGAAAGTCCAGTATTCGCCAAAACCTTCGTCAATTGTGCCGTTTAAAAATTTCATCTACTGGTAACAATCAATATTATTGCAGACTCATATGTTTACAACCAGAAAAATCTAAAACTCCTTTTTTCGCTCAATTGCAAATCCAATTCACATGAAACGAATCGTTCTATCATTCGCAATGACCGTTGCGCTTATCTGCGCGGGACTCGCTCCATCCATTGCCCAAACTGATCCGGCTGAAGACACAGCGGCCACAGTTGCTGACAGCTCAGCAGGCATGGTTGATTCTGCTGCCGCTATGGAAGAAGAACCTGCTCCAATGGAGGAGGAGACAGCAGCTGCTGAGCCCATGGCAGAAGAAGCTCCTGCACCAGAAGGAGGCCTTCATCAAGTGGTCAAGCAAAAGTTCATCGAGGGTGGACCTGAATTCATGTCTTTCGTTTTGATCTGTTTGATCCTCGGTCTGGCGATTTGCATCGAGCGTATCCTTTACCTCAACATGGCCTCTACCAACACTGAAAAGCTGTTGGATCAGGTAGACGAAGCTCTGAAGAGCGGTGGTGTTGATGCTGCTAAGGAAGTATGCCGCAATACACGTGGTCCTGTAGCCAGCATTTTCTACCAAGGTCTTGACCGAGCCAACCAAGGCATCGACATGGTTGAGAAGTCAGTAGTGTCTTACGGAAGTGTTCAGATGGGATTGCTCGAGAAAGGTCTTTCGTGGATCGGTCTCTTCATCGCTCTGGCTCCAATGCTTGGGTTCTTCGGAACAGTAATCGGTATGATCCAGGCCTTTGACGCGATTGCTGCTCAAAACAACATCTCCCCGGGTATCGTTGCAGGTGGTATTGGTGTGGCACTTATTACTACCGTATCAGGTCTCTTGGTAGCGATGGTTCTTCAAATCTTCTACAACTACATTGTAGCGAAGGTTGACAGCATCGTTAACGAAATGGAGAACGCATCTATCTCCCTGATTGACGTTTTGATCAAGCACGGTATCACCGATAAATCAGCATAGCACATGTTTGAAAAAATAAATAGAGGACTCATGTTCCTGATCATCGCTATTGGTGGTCTGTTCATGATCCTGACGTTTGTTGACTTCGATAGTTCCGGTGAGGAAGCCATCTGCAACCTTTGCTGGCCTACCGGTGCCTTCCTTGGTCTGGCTTACGTTCTGCTCGGATTGAGCACGCTGGCGGCTATTGCTGGTGCGATTATCGGAGCCATCGTAAATCCAAAAGGTATTAAGGGAACATTGATTGGCTTGGGAGCCATGGCAGTGATTGTGATCATCAGCTATGTGCTTGCCAGCGATGAGGTTTACAGTACTTACAAGGGTGTGTCTGCCACAGCTTCCAAGTGGAGCGGTGTTGGACTGTATACATTCTATATCCTGTTCGTACTCGCCATCCTTTCGATCATTTATTCGGCTATTTCAAGAGCCCTTAAATAAGACTCTATGGCACGAGGTAAAAGAGAAATACAAGAAATCAATGCCGGTTCGATGGCGGACATCGCCTTCCTGCTGCTCGTATTCTTTCTTGTAACCACGACCATGGACACCAGCTGGGGGTTGGCCAGAAAGCTGCCACCTCCCATTCAGGAAAACCAGCCACCGCCCCCTCCTATTAAGGATAGGAACGTGTTTGTGGTGTTGGCCAACGCCAATGACCAATTGCTGGTAGAAGGCGAACTGATGGATATTCGAAGGTTGCGTGAATCTGCAAAAGACTTCATTGCCAACCCAAGAAAAGCCGACAATCTTCCAGAGTTTAAGGAAGTTGATGTACCATTCTTTGGAAAAACCATGGTTTCGAAGCAGGTTATTTCTCTGCAGAATGACCGCGGTACTTCTTACGATCTGTACATCCAGGTTCAAAACGAACTTGCCGCAGCTTACACAGAGCTTCGTGACGACCTTTCCAGATCGCGTTTTGGAATCGGTTACAATGAACTCGAAGAGCTTACGAAGGGTGAGAATCCCGATCCTAAGTACAAGAAGATGGTAAAGGCTATTCGTCAGGTTTATCCTCAGAGAATTTCAGAAGCAGAACCAAAAGATATCGGATCCTAATATGTCAAAGTTTAAGAAAGACGGAGATAAGCACACGCCCGCGGTGTCCACGGCTTCACTGCCAGACATTGTGTTCATGCTACTTTTCTTCTTCATGGTAAGTACTGTGATGAGAGAAGTTGATCTGAAGATTGTTTTGGAACAGCCTGAGGCGACTGAAATCGACAAGCTTGAAAACAAGGCACTCGTAGATTACATCTACATTGGAGAACCTGTGAATACCAATGTTTACGGTTCCGTGCCAAGAATCCAGCTTGATGATGATTTCGCTACGGTAGAAGAGATTCAGGATTACATTGTCAGTCGAAGAGCTGAGCGCAGTGAAGCTGAGCAAGGACTGGTGACTGTTTCCCTGAAAGTAGACTCTGAAACCAAGATGGGTCTGGTGACGGACGTGAAGCAGGAACTGCGAAAAGTCCAGGCACTGAAGATCAATTATTCTACTGCCCAGAAAGCAGACGCTACGAAGTTCTGATCAAGAGTTTTAGTATAGAATTAAAAGCCCTTTCTTACCGGAAGGGCTTTTTTGTTTTTGGCCTGGGCTTTGCTGTTCTTCATACCTTAATCCCTCGAGTTTAGCCCGATGAGAATCCTGGTTATAGAAGACGAGCAAAGCGTTTCTGCCTTCATCCGTAAAGGCTTGGAAGAGCAAGGTTATGAAGTTGTTCAGGCCTTTGATGGAACCACAGGAATCAGGCTTGCTTCTCAAGGTGACTTTCACCTCATTTTGCTCGATATCGTGTTGCCCGGAATGAATGGTCTCGAGGTTTGCAAAACCATCCGAGAGCGAGGAGATTCCTCTGTTCCCATCCTGATGCTAACTGCCCTGGGAACAACAGATGACATCGTAGCCGGGCTTGATTCCGGGGCCGATGATTACCTCTCTAAGCCCTTCAAGTTTAAAGAGCTCATTGCCAGGGTTCGAGCATTGACAAGACGCAGCACAGTGGATGTCTCCAAGTCTAAACTGGCCGTTGCAGACCTTGAGATGGACTTGGATGCCAAAACCGTTCTCCGCAATGGACAGCCCATACAATTGACTGCGCGTGAGTTTCACCTGTTGGAATATTTCATCCGAAACCGAGGTAAGGTGGTATCGCGTGTGGATATCCTTGAGAACGTGTGGGAGGTGGATTTCGACCTCGGGACCAACGTGGTTGATGTTTACGTCAACTACCTCCGTAATAAAATTGACAAAGGCGCAGATTCCAAGCTCATCCACACGAAAGTGGGAATGGGCTACGTGTTGAAAGAAGATTGACATGAAGATCCGCAACAGGCTTTCATTCGTGTTTACCCTGGCGGCAGCCATCGTTTTGTGTTTGGTAAGTCTCGCCATTCACTATTCTGCATCCACATTCAGAGCGGATAGCTTTTACCAGCGCCTGGAAGAGCGCATGCGAATTACGGAGCAGCTTTTTCTGGAAAAGGATAACCTCTCGGATGAGGTCTACCAAGACATCCGCGAGAAATTCCTCCACACCTTGCCTGACGAGGTGGAGATTGTCACGCTTGCAAACCATGAGTCGATCCAATCCAGTGATTCCCTTGCCGTTTTACCCAAGTCTTTCATCGGGCAAATCGTGGAGCGTGGCTCCGCTCGATTTCAAACTGCGGATCAACAAGGCGTTGGTCAGGTTTATACACGGAATGGGGCGAGCTATGCTGTGATCGTAGTGGCCAGCGATGCACATGGCATTGCCTATGTAGATAACCTCACCCGCATGCTGCTGCTTTTTGGAGTTGTAAGTGTGCTGCTGATGTTCTTGGTGAGTCGAATGTTTGCCGGTCATGCGTTGAAGCCGATTTCAAAGAAGATCAGACAAGCTCAAAACATTGGAGCTTCGAATCTCTACGAGCGACTGCCGGTGCTAAACAAGAACGATGAGCTGGGACACCTGACCATCACCTTCAATGATTTGCTCGACCGTTTGGAAAAGGCGTTTGAGACGCAGAAAAACTTTGTGCGCAATGCTTCTCATGAGATTCGCAACCCGTTGACAACGATCATCGGTGAGGCAGAGGTGAGCATCGAGAAAGAGCGCACCAATGCTGAATATGTTGCTTCCATGCAACTCATCATTCACGAGGCAGAGCGGCTCAATGCATTGGTCAATCGCTTCTTGGAGCTTTCCAGGGTAGACGCCACCGATTCTCCCAGTCAGCAGGAGGCTGTCCGCTTGGATGAGGTGCTGCTTCAGGCCAAAGCAGAGGTCGATCAGCTCATACCCGAAAATCAGATTCAAATCGACTTTTCGGGCCTGCCAGAAGATTCCGATAAGCTGGTGGTCATAGGAAGTCAGGACTTGCTCAAAGTGGCCTTTTCAAATGTACTGGACAACGCGTCCAAATTTTCTGATCACCGAGCTGTCAAGGTGTTTTTGCGTTGCGCAGAGGGTGCCATAGTGGTTCAAGTGAAGGATCAGGGAATTGGAATTCCAGACACCGATCAACCGAAGATTTTTGAACCGCTATACAGAGGCTCGAATGCTATTAAATTCAAGGGTTCTGGGATCGGCCTGTCATTGACCCAGCGCATCGTGAACATGCATCGCGGTGAAGTCAAGCTAGAGTCAAATACTTCTGGAGGCACTACCGTGATGTTGTCCTTTCCGACTTCCTAGCAAAGCGTTTTTTTGTTGCCTGCGTTTAGTCGTGACTGTCTTTCTAATCCCATTCTAATCTCTCCTTAATTCGGCTCTAATAAGGTGCTTCTAGGTTTAGGGAAAATTCCCAGACCATGAATAGCGCAAAGGTTTTCGTCCTTCTCATCGCCTTCACCTGCCCCTCCTTCCTCATTGGTCAAAACGATTCCTCCAAAGGCAATGAGGCCTGCTATTTCAACTCACTCACTGAGGCGCTCAAACAACCCGACCAAGTATTTGGCTTAAGTCTGGGAGCTACTGTTTCTTCCCTCGAGAGTCTCCAGATTTCCAATTTTCAAAACCTCGAATACCTCAGCCTGCGTGATGCAGGACTCGAAGAGCTTCCTGATGGTCTGGAATCATTGAAAGGGCTCAAGGTGCTCGACCTAAGCGGAAACAACCTCAAGATGCTTTCCGAAGAACTTGGTGAGCTGAGCGCGCTGGAAGAAGTCTACCTCAGCCGCGACCAAGACCTCGACCTCGAGCAGGCTTTCACTGTACTCAGTCGCCTTCCTGAATTGAAGGTCCTGCACTTAGACAGCCTGTCTCACCCCCAAATTCCCTCCAACCTTTCTGAGCTGAGAAGCCTTCGCTACCTCAGTTTGAGAGATGATCAACTGGACGCGGTTCCTGAAAGTGTAACCGACCTGAAAGAACTGCGCGTATTGGATTTGGGCAACAACGACTTTGAAACACTTCCACCCGCGCTTGAACGCATGAGCAGCCTTGAAGAGCTATACCTCGATCATGAGCAACAGCTCAATTTTGATCAGGCGTTCTCAGTGCTGTCAAACCTTCCCAGCTTGAATGTGCTGCACCTCGGACATGAAGATATCAAGCGCATGGCCATAGATCCAGCCGATTTTCAGGACAAAAGATATGTGGAGACCGGGGTCATCCCCGTGCCGCTCAAAGAAATCACCCCTTTACCTGGTGAGGGATTCAAATTCAGATTTTAATCATCAACGCGATCATGAGTAATAAAAGAGTACTTACTACTCGAGAAAAGGCCCTTGACCTTAACCTTAAGTCACACATCTACGGCTCGTTTGCCGAGATTGGCGCAGGACAGGAAGTGGCCAACCACTTTTTCAAAGCAGGAGCCGCTTCCGGTTCGGTAGCAAAAACGATGTCTGCCTACGATATGGCAGTCAGCGATGCGGCTTATGGCAAAACGAAGCGCTACGTGAGTGAGGAACGCCTGCGGAAAATGCTCGAAATTGAGTTTGCGCAATTGACTCAAACCCTCCCACATCGTGTGGAGGAGTCCAACTTCTTTGCCCTGGCAAACACCATTGAAATGCTCAATTTCAAGAGGACCAATCAAGGTCAGGGATGGATGGGCGTCCGTTTTCAATCCCAACCCGGAGGTCCTGTAAATGAGTGTGTGTTGCACATGATGCTTCACGATCCAACTCCGCATATGCAACAAGAAGTGGTAGGGACGATCGGGGTGAACCTATTGTATGCCTGCTTCCATTACACAGATCCGGAGCGGTTTATTCATGCGCTGGTGGAGAACATTGAGGCGGGCAGGGTAGAGGTGAACATGCTCAGTTTCAGCGGGCCACACTTCGCCCATATCGACAATCGTCTGGTGAGCCTGCTGCTGGTGAAAAACGACATCTCCAGGGTAGCCATGTTCGGCCCGGATGGCAGAGTGTTGCAACCGGCTGTGGAGCTTTATAAAAAGGACCTGCTCATATTAAGAGGTCGCTTCCGACCTCCAACCAAGGTGAACATCGACATGTTTGCCAACGCATACGATCAGTTCCGGCAGGAGCCGGAAGTAGCCGATGAGAACATCGTTCAGATAGCCGAGCTCACACTGTTTAACCTGCGCGATCAAGGCAGCATCGATCCGCAGGATTTCCTGGACCGTGCTGACCTGCTTTGTTCGTTGGGCTATTCCGTTCTGATCTCCAATTTCCGCGAACATCATCAGCTCGCTCACTTCGTCAATCGCTTCATCCGGCATCGAAAGGTGCGAATCATCATAGGGGTTCAAAACCTTCAGGAAATCTTTCAAGATCACTACTACAAGGACCTTGGCGGAGGAATCCTGGAGTCATTCGGCTCCCTGTTTGCGGAAGGAATGAAGCTGTATGTCTACCCCAGCATGCAAGTGGAGGGTGTGATTAAGCACTGCTCCAATGTAAAAGTGTCGGATCAGGCGCGCCACCTGTTTGATCACCTTTTAGATAACGGGAGAATCTGCGGGATCGAGCAGTTTGATCAGCAGGTGCTCCACATCAAGTCAGATAAAGTTCTGCGAATGATCCGAGCCGGAAACGGAGGCTGGGAAGAAATGGTGCCGGAGGAGGTGAAGAGTGCCATTCAAGCCAAAGGCCTTTTTCGCCAGGAGGCCTCTGCTGAACAAGCTTAGAACAAAATCAATGTTGAATCAAAATCAAATAATCATGCAAAAGATCAAAGCCGTCATGGCCACGCTAGTGGTTGCTGTATTGCTCTCCAGCTGTGCAGTAGTAAGACCAGGAGAAGTAGGAGTTAAGCAACGTATTGGTAAGCTTTCAGATCGGGTTTTGACCCCCGGAGCTTATGCATTCAATCCCTTTACCACCGTGGTGATTAAGTCACCGGTAAGGACCGTAAACCTGGAGATTCAGTTGAACCTGCCGAGCAAGGAAGGCTTGAACATCAGTTCCAATATCTCCATCCTCTACAGGATTGAAGAGAGCAGGGTGCCTTACCTCATTGAATCCATCGGAAACGATTATGAGCAGATCATCATCAGTGTATTTCGATCGGCTTCTGCTGACATCTGTGCCCGCTTTATGGCCAAGGATATGCACTCAGGAAAACGTGCGGAGATTGAAGCTGAGATTGCCAAAACAATGGCTGGAATCCTGGAAGAAAAGGGCATTGTGATCGAAGCCGTGCTCTTGAAGTCGATCCAGCTTCCTCCCGGGCTTTACAATTCCATTGAGAGCCGAATGAAAGCGGAGCAAGATGCCTTGCGCATGCAGTTCACGCTGGAGCAGGAACGCCTGGAAGCAGAGCGAAAAGTGATCGAGGCGAAAGGAAACCGCGATGCTCAGCAAATCCTATCGGAAGGGTTGACAAAAGAAATTCTGGAGCTCAGAAGCATTGAGGCATTCCTGAAGCTGGCAGAGTCAGAAGGATCTAAGGTGATCATCACAAACGGTGAGAGCCCGTTTTTGCTAGAGGCCGATGATTGACATGAGCCAGGCATTCCTACATACCATGAGCACACGATCGAGCCTTACGGAGGCTTCAAGCAGCAAATTCAAGTTAGGGATCATAGCCGGAGGCGTTCCATCTGAACGCCTCACCCTGGCCGCACTCGACTGGAACGTCAACACCTGCATTCTGGGATCAGATCACAAAAATCAGCCTGGAGCTTCTCTGTTTTCCAGGAATGTAAGCGGTGACCTAATGGATTTTGATACTGTCTGTCAGTTTGGTGAGCTGGCAGAGGTCATCCTCGTAGAAGCGGAGAATGTCAACATGGAAGCGCTTCAGCTTCTGAAGTCCCAGGGCAAAGCCATCTATCCCGATCCCGATGTGTTGACGATCTTGAATGATCGCTGTGTACAGAAGATGTTCTACCAGGATCACGACCTTCCTTGCATTCCGTGTAAGGTTTTTGAATCGCGCAAGGAGTTGGAACTCGCGATGCGCAATCGAGAGCTCCGGCCACCGCTGGTGCAGCGGATGCGAAACCCCGATGCATGGGTCACCGGGGCGAATGTCATTTTACGCAAGCGAGACCTTCGCAAATTGCCGAACGGCAGCCTCGCAGTAGAACACTGGGTAGATGTGGACAAGGAAATCTCCGTTGTGGTGTCGCGCAATGTTCACGGTAAAAGTCTCTGTTTCCCTCCGGCTGAGCTTAGCAGAGGAAACAATGGAGAGGTGCAAAAGCTCACTTGCCCTGCGGCTCTTGAGGTTGACCTGGAGTCTAAAGTCTGTGAGCTGGCTCAGAAAGTGGTAAACAGCCTTTCGCATGTCGGCATTCTAGAAGTCAGATTTCTGCTCGACCGCGACCAAAGGTTGTGGGTGAATGAAGCGCATCCGCGTCCGTTTGGACTAGGCTATCACACCATCGAAAGTACCGTCACTTCGCAGTATGAACAGCATCTGAGGGCTGTCTTGGGTCTTCCGTTGGGGAGTACCCGTTTGAAGCTTCCTTCTGTAATGATTTCCACTCGCAATTTGCCTCCTGAGTACCTCGAACAGAGCCTCTCCATAGAAGGAGTGAAGGTGCATTTGGATGCAACGCCCAGTGTTCTGGGTTTAGAGCAAAGAGGAGTGTTGATCGTTGTTGGGCAGACACTTCACGAGGTCGCCCGAAAGGCTGAGCGGATTGAGCAAACGCTCCTGGAGTGTGCCGGGTGAGGTGTGTTTAGTAACTCAGTCTTGCGACTGGACAGTCGTCTTGTCAGGTAGTCGAACTCTGAGCTTTTGAAGTGCAAACATCCCAGCCAGAACAATGGCCAAACTGATGGCAGCATAGAGATGGGTTTCTGCATCCGATTCGAAGAAAGCGTAATCGGTTGCCAGCGATTCCTCACCTATGAACCATGCCGTGATTACGGCCAGTGCGTTGTTAACAAAGTGACCAATGATGGGAACCAGCAGCGAATTTGACCAGAGGGCTGCGTAACCCAACACCGCACCGAGTAAAAAACGAGGGAGGAAGCCCAAAAACTGGAGATGAATGAAGGAGAAAACAAAGGCCGTGACCCATACCGCCAGGTGACCGTTTTTCAACCAGCGTTGAAAGATCGGTTGCACTGCACCTCTGAAAAACAACTCTTCGGAAAGAGCCGGAACAAGAGCAATCACCACCAGGTTAAACGCTAAGTCACCCGCGCTGTCCATCGATAAGAATTTCTTGATGAGCGCCTCGGCCTGTGCTTCGGTACTGTAGATCCATTCTTCCACTCCCGATAAAAACTCGGGAAGGTGAAGGTTGGAGTTGATCAGCGCCAGCCAGTTCACCAGAGGAAAGGCGCAAGCCATGGTAATCCCGAACAGAAGCACCGGCAGCACGCGATTGGTGGTGAAGCCGTGATCGTAGGAAGGCAGGTGACCGAAATAGCGATAGACAAGGTAAGGGCAAATGAAAAGCCCGATGGATTGGGTGATCTGAAGCACTTTTACATAGACCAGCGAGCCTGGATCACTTTCATCCGCACTCAAAAGTGTCTGCAAAACATCGAGACCGTTTCCAGCAACGAACAGCGGAATCAGTGTGAGCACAATCATCACGAACATGAAGCCAAAACCAAGGGCGATCATGATCATCAACTGCCCTAAAGGATGGGCTTTTGAGAACTCTTCTCTCATGATGCTGTTTTCCAGTAATTTTGCATTCCGCAAAAATGGTCAAGATTGACAACATAGAACTCGGAGACTTTCCCCTGTTGCTCGCTCCAATGGAGGATGTGAGCGATCCACCCTTTCGTGCGCTTTGTAAGCGCCACGGTGCGGATGTGATGTATACTGAGTTCATCAGCTCCGAAGGTCTTATTCGCGATGCCGCCAAGAGCGTGCAGAAACTTGACATCTACGAGGACGAACGTCCGGTAGGCATTCAGATATTCGGAGGAGAGGAAGGTCCGATGCGCGAGAGTGCAGAGATCGTGGAACGCACCAACCCTGATATCCTCGATATCAACTTTGGGTGCCCGGTGAAGAAAGTGGTTTGCAAAGATGCCGGAGCCGGTATTTTGAAGAACATTCCCAAGATGGTGACGCTCACCAAGGCGATTGTGGAGAGCACTTCCCTTCCGGTGACAGTGAAGACGCGCCTTGGCTGGGACGAAAGCTCCAAGAAGATCGTAGAAGTCGCTGAACGTTTGCAAGACGTAGGCATCAAAGCGCTCAGTATCCATGGTCGCACCCGCGTTCAGATGTACAAAGGTGAGGCGGACTGGACCTTGATCGGTGAGGTGAAAAACAATCCTCGCATTCACATTCCAATTTTTGGGAATGGCGATGTGGATTCTCCTGAAAAAGCAATCGCGATGCGGGAACGCTACGGTGTGGACGGTGTCATGATAGGCCGTGCTGCCATTGGTTATCCCTGGATCTTTAATGAGATCAAACACTTCATGAAAACAGGGGAGCATCTTCCTGCACCCACGCTTGAACAGCGCTCAGCCGTGGCGAAAGAGCATTTGGAACGTTCCATCAAATGGAAGGGCGAAAAGCTCGGAGTGCTTGAAATGAGAAGGCACTATTCCAACTATTTCAAAGGAGTGCCGCATTTCAAGGAAACCCGAACCAAGCTAGTAACGACCTACGATCCAAACGAGCTGATCGATATTCTCGATAGCGTTATAGAACGTCACCCAGTGATGGCCTGAAGTCGCTTCTGACTGAGTAGAACACGAACGGGAATAAGGCTTGCGATCAGCCCGATCGACATCACCACTCCAAACACGGCAACAATGTCTATCCAGCGAAACTCCACCGGATAGTATTCAACGATTCCTCCGGGCAGCGCGAACAAACCAATGTATTGTTGCGCCAGAATGGTGAGTACACCCAGCCCAAGGCCTACCGAGATACCGAGCAAAGTAATCAGCAAACCTTCGAAGAGGAAAAGCATGCGAACGCTCTGAATGGTCGTTCCAAGGCTGCGAAGCAGTGAAGTGTCTTTCCGCTTTTCCATGATCAACATGGTGAGGCTGCCGATGAGGTTGAATGTGGCCACTATCAAAATGAAGCTCAGGATGAAGAACGTGATCCACTTTTCGGTCTGGTTTGTCTTGTAGATGATTTCATTCATCTCTACCCTCGTTTTGACTACAAAATCAGGCCCGAGGAGTTTGCTTAGTCTGGCTTTAACCGCTTCAGGCTTTGCCTTTGGATCAAGCTTCAATTCAATGGAAGAAGCCTGTGCATCATACTGCAGCAAATCCTGGGCGAAGTCAAAGGAGGTGATGAAGTATTTGAAGTCGAACTCTGGGTTCACTGCTACAATACCCGTGGGAACGATGGTCTTTGTGACAAACTTGTTTTGCGGATTTGCGCTGTTGATGCCATCGCGTTTGGCCGCAAATACTTTGATGTTCTCGTAGCCTGAGGAAATGAACAGGTTCAGGTTGTCCGCAATGCCGTAACCCAGGATTGCTCCTTCCAGCCCGCTGATTCCCAACCGATATTCACCTTCCACTACGTGCGTGTCCAATGCCATGAGCGGCAGGTACTCCTTCGGAACGCCCTTGATGGTAACGATCGTTTGCTGATCCCGGTACTGAAGAAAGACTGTTTCTTCCAAAACCGGAGCCAGATAGGCTACCGATTCCCATTGGGCCACTTCTTCGGCAGGGAAGCCCTGCAGTTCCATCGTTTTTCCTTTGGTCGGTGTTATTCGTATGTCAGGATCGAAGCTGGCATACATGTCAGAGACGAGCGTTTCCAAGCCATTAAAAGCCGACAGCACAATGATCATGGCGAAGGTTCCCACTGCTACTCCTGTGGCCGCAATGCCGGAAATGATGTTGATCACATTCCGGTTTCCAACCGAAAAGAGGTAGCGTCTTGCGATGAGCAGCGGAACATTCAAAGCAGGCTAGTTCAGCAAGGTTTCGATGCGCTCCGCGTGATCCAGCGAATCATCATGGATGAACATGAGATCAGGCATAACACGTAGGTCATTTCTGATTCTGCGGAACAAGATGCGCTTGATTTCCTGGATTTGATCGTTGAATTGCTCAATGAATTGCTGCGGCTCCTTTGTAGGAAACACGCTTACGTACACCCTCGCAAAACTGAAGTCGGGCGTGATGCTGACTACCGTCACGGTGACCATCTGACCCTGGCAAAGGTGCTTGAGCTCTTTTTGGAAGAGATTGCCGATTTCTTTTTGAAGAAGGCGCGCGACCTTTTGTTGCCTGATACTGTCCATTCGGCAAATTTAGCATTCAATAGGGCTTGCATTCTAAACCCTTGCATGATGCCCTGCGTCTAATAACGAGTAAATTTGCACCAAATCAGTCCCATATGAAAAGACTACTACCAGTTCTCTCTCTCCTTGTATCGCTGTCTGCCATCTCGCAGATCACCATCACAAGTGCAGACTACGGCTCCGTAGGTGACAGTATCGTTACAGCTACGGACAATACCACTACCGGACTCTCTGTAGTTCCTGGAACACCCAATATGTGGGACTATTCCAGCTTAGCGGTTGATAATATCAATACGCTCAAGTTTGAGGATCCCGCCAACACGGTGAGCGGCTTTGCGTTCCCGCTGTCTGACCTGGCTATTCAGCGCCAATCAGATACGCTGTTTTTCCGTCTGGATGCTAACGAGCTTACCATCGATGGAATTTCGGGAGATGCTTTTGGCCTGGGTGCGAGCCTTCAGGCTGACTTCAAGCCCAATGCCACGCAAATCAGCTTCCCCTCTGTACTCGGTACTTCTTTCATGGATACGGCAGTATTTGACACCATCGCCAGCTGTGACCTGGTAAATCAGGGAAACCTATGCGATTCTGCTCATCTCCGCAGAACAGTGACTATTACTTCTGTGATTGATGATACCGGAACCATCGTTACACCCGGTGGAACTTACCATGTCATTCGCCAGTATTATCGCGAAGAGAATCATGATTCTTTGGCGCTCAAATTCCCATTTGTGGGATGGCAGCCCGCCATCATTGATAGTGTGGCCATCGTTCACAACTATCGCTGGATTGCAATCGGTGAAGACTGGCCTGTGTTGACAGCGATTGCTGATGCTCAGGATGGAGAAATCATCGAAGCAACGTTCAAGATTGATGAAAACCTCATCGGTGCGGTAGACAATGAAAACGATCCGGAGTGCAACGGAGATTGCGATGGCTCTATCACCGTGTTTGGATTGGGTGGAGTTCCTCCTTATGAATTCAACTGGTCTAATGGAGCAACATCCGCAACAGCAGATGATCTGTGTGCTGGAACCTACACGGTGACCATTACGGACGATGCCGTTGGTGAAGACATTCTGACCATCACGCTGGAAGATCCTACTGCGATTTCTATTACCGGTGCTGTTCAGGGAGTGAATACCTCAGCCGATGGAGCGATTGAGCCTTCTGTTAGCGGTGGAGAAGGTGACTACAGCTACGAATGGAGCAGCGACAGTGGATTTACCTCTACCTCCGAGATCATTACAGACCTTGAGCCCGGTGTTTACACCCTTACGGTCACTGATGGAAATGGATGTACGGCAGAAGAGAGCTTCGATGTGATGCTTACCGGTATTTCGCAGGTAGCGGAAAAGCAGGTGCGCATCTATCCAAACCCAGCCATTGATCGCTTAACAATTGAAACAGACGGCAATGTTGACCAACTGACGGTTTACAACCTGCTTGGAACTCCCGTGGCTCAGATGACCAATGTTCAGGTGGTGAATCACCTCGATGTCAGCCAGCTGGCTCCAGGTATTTACACCATCTTGGTGAATGCAGCCGGTCGGGAATCCTATTCAAGGGTGACCATCGAGCGATGATGACCTTCAGCAGCTGAACTGATTTAAATCAGCAACGACACACAAAAAGCGAGGCACTTTTGAGGCCTCGCTTTTTTTATGCCCAAAATCCAGGAACGTACCGATTGCTTTCACTGCGGTGAAACTTGCCAGGAAGAAGTGATCCACCATGATGGACATGAATTCTGTTGCCATGGCTGCAAGACGGTATACACGCTTCTGCAGGATACGGGCCTCACCACTTACTACGAGATCGAAAACAGCCCCGGGGCGAACATGCGACAGGATCGTGCTTCGCGTGACTTTCTGGACCTGGAAGAGGTGCAAAAGCAGTTCATCGACTTCAGCGAGGACTCGGTGAACAAGGTGACTTTTTACCTGCCCACGGTGCATTGCTCCGCATGTATTTGGTTGCTGGAAAAGCTCGATCGATTGAACAAAGGCATCACCCGATCCGAAGTCAATTTCCTGAGGAAGGAACTCACGGTGTTTTTCGACACCAACAGAATATCGTTGCGTGAGTTAGTGATCTTGTTAGAAGATCTGGGTTATCCGCCAGACTTAAAGCGAGACCGTAAAACAGCTCCGGACAATTCTCAAAGCAAGAAATTGCTCCTGAAACTGGGAGTGGCAGGATTCTGCTTTGGCAACATCATGCTCTTCAGCTTCCCGGAGTATTTGTCCCTGAGCGATGCTTCTTTGGAAGAATTCAAAACCCTCTTCAGCTATCTGAACTTGTTCCTCGCCCTTCCGGTGCTGTTCTTCTCAGATGTGGACTATCTGAAAAGTGCCTGGAAAAGCTTGAAGGTTGGTTACCTCACGATCGATGTTCCCATTGCTTTAGGGATTGCCACGCTTTTCGGTCGAAGTGCTTTTGAGGTGATCTCGGGAACCGGTCCCGGCTATTTTGATTCGTTTGCCGGTTTGGTCTTTTTCCTTCTGGTTGGCAAATGGTATCAGAGCAGAACGTATGAAGCGCTTGCTTTTGATCGTGACTTCAAGTCTTACTTCCCGATGGCCGTTGCACGCATCAAGGATGGAGTGGAGGAGGTGTGCATGCTCGAAAACATTGAGGTAGGCGATCGGCTCAGGATTCTGAACAAGCAGGTGATCCCGGCAGATGCGGTATTGATGACCGGTCAGGCTTCGGTCGATTACAGCTTCGTGAACGGAGAGTCGGAACCGGTGAGCAAGAAGGAAGGTGACTATCTCTATGCCGGTGGCCGGCAAACTGGGGGTATCATTGAAGTGCAGGTGGTGAAGGAAGTCTCTCAGGGCTACCTCACGAGTCTGTGGAACCAGCGCGCCTTTGACAAGGAACAAGGCCAACGCGCCTTCTCAGGACTCATTGATCGAATCAGCAAGTTCTTTTCCATTGGCATTCTGATGATTGCCTTCATTACACTTGCGTATTGGCTGTATGCTGATCCCTCAGAAGCTTTTGACGCCTTCACTGCGGTGCTTATCATCGCTTGTCCCTGTGCGCTTGCCCTCAGTATGCCTTTTGCTTCCGGCAGTGTTTCCAGAATCTTAGGGAAGCTGGGCTTCTTTGTCAAAAATGCTTCCACCCTGGAACACATCGCCCAGGTCAATACGGTGGTTTTTGACAAAACAGGAACACTGACCCAAGGCAACTCCGGTCAGGTCAAATTTCAAGGTGATCAGCTCTCAGCCAACGACCAGTCTGTTTTGGCTGCCTTGGTAAATAGCTCCACGCATCCACTCAGCGTTTCCATCCGAAGCTTTTTGCCCTCACCCACCGCTCAGGTGCAAGACTTTAATGACATCTCCGGTGTTGGTGTAGCCGGATCGGTCAACGGCAAGCATGTCGCCATTGGTTCACTGCATATGCTTGATCGTTTCCCGCAATTGGAGCGTCAATCCATTTCCCTGTCCGATGTCCGGGGCATGAGCTCCATTGTCCATGTCTGGATTGACAACGTGTACAGAGGATATTTCCAGATTCAGAAGGAATTGCGATCAGGGATGAAATCCCTGATTGAAAGCCTCCGAGACAGGTTCGACCTTCACTTGCTCAGCGGGGACAACGAACGTGAGCACGAGCGAATGACCGGCCTTTTTGGTACGGATCAAAACGTTCGTTTCCACCAATCGCCACAGGCCAAGCTCGACTACGTGAAGCAATTGAGGGAGAAAGGTCAATCCGTGATGATGCTCGGGGATGGACTGAATGATGCAGGAGCCTTAAAAGAGGCTGATGTGGGAATTGCCGTTGCCGATGATGTGTTCAGCTTTTCACCCGCCTGCGATGCCATTCTTCAGGCTGATCGCTTGCAGCATTTGTCGCGCTTCTTTCGCTACACAAGGCAGAGCATGAACATCGTCAAAGCCAGCGTTGCCATTTCGCTGATGTACAACATCATTGGTCTCTTCTTCGCGGTGCAATCTGAATTGACACCTGTTGTGGCCGCCATTCTCATGCCACTCAGTTCGGTTACCGCAGTCGGTTTTGTGAGCATTGCCACCCACTTACTACGCCCCAGGGTTTAGACCTCCAGCATCACCCGATGCCCTTCCAGCAGGTGCGCATGCTTTTCAAACTCAAAGTGATCTGTGTGAAAGCGCTTGGAGCGTTGCCTGCGACTCTCCATCCGCTCAATGCTCCTCAGAAATCGCCTCACCTCATTTCGGTCGGATAGAATCAATCCGGGCACGCGCGTAGAAGCTCCGCTCGCGTCTTTGGCCACCATGGTGAAATAGGAGGAGTTGCAGTGCTTTCGTTCCCCTGTTCTGATGTCCTCTGCTTCCACACGAATGCCCACTACCATCGAGCTGTTGCCCACATAGTTCACCCGAGCTTTCATCGTCACCAATTCCCCAACTTCGATTGGCATCAGGAAGTCCACACGATCCACCGAAGCGGTGACACAATAGTTTTCAGAATGCTTGGATGCACAGGCAAAGGCCACGGAATCCATCAACGAAAGGATATATCCTCCGTGAATCTTACCCCCGAAGTTGGAATGAGAAGGTGACATCAGCTCGGAGATGGTCACTTCAGAAGCGCTGCTGTGTTTGAAAGTAGTTTCCATGGTTTTGGAGTTGGAATGACGAATAGTGACTGTCGAAGACTGTGCGGCCAAATCTAGGGAAGGTCGCTGTAGCCTTGGAAGTTTTTGAAGAGCTGGCAGCAGTGTCTTTACAGCTCAGGTTTATTTCTCTCACCGATTCCCATACTTTCGACCGCATGGAGCTGACCAAGCGCATCGGTTTTTTTCTGGGGCCATTGCTGTTCCTCACGATTCTTATTTCAAATGCTGGTCCCAACCCCATGGCCTGCAAAGTGCTTGCTGTAGCCGCGTGGATGCTGGTGTGGTGGATCACCGAAATCTTTCCGATCTACATCACTGCCATGCTGCCCATGGTGTTTTTCCCTGCGCTCGGGATCATGGATTTGAAATCCACCTTCGCACCTTACGGAAGCCCCATCATCTTTCTGTTTCTCGGTGGTTTTTTGATTGCGCTGGCCATGGAGGAGCGCAAACTTCATGAGCGCATCGCGTTTGGATTGATTCGCATTACAGGGACCAATCTGCGCGGTGTGATCCTTGGATTTATGGTTGCTACGGCCACGGTCGCCATGTGGATCAGCAACACGGCTACCACGGTTATGATGCTTCCCATTGCGGTTTCCGTGGTTAATCTGGTGAAGGATCAGGCCCAAGAGCATCAGTTTAAGCGCTTTGCGATGTTGCTCATGATAGGGATTGCCTACGCAGCCAACATTGGAGGAACCATAACCCTGATCGGAACCCCTCCCAACCTCGTTTTTGCAGGCTACTACTTCGAAGCGATGGGCGAGGAATTCAGCTTTGCGCGCTGGCTAATGATCGGGATTCCTGTAGGAGTGCTGCTTCTGGCCCTGTGCTATTTGGTGCTCACTGGATTGATCTACCCGCTGAAGCAACACAAAGTGGAAGGATTGGAAGCCCTCTTTGAATCCAGATGGCAAGCTTTGGGAACGGTGAGCAAAGCCGAGCGAGCCGTGATGTTCGTTTTTGCATTGACGGTTTTGTGCTGGGTTTTTGCGGCTCCCATCAATGATGTGCTGGGGTCGAAAGTGCTGAGTAACACAAACATTGCAATGGGTGGAGGCTTGTTGATGTTTCTCGTCCCCGTTTCCTGGAAGAAGGGTGAATTCATTCTCGACTGGAAAAGCACTCAGCGTCTTCCTTGGGGCATTCTCATCCTTTTTGGCGGTGGATTGGCATTGGCGAGTGGATTGGAAAAAGCAGGCCTCATCGATTTGCTCGGTGCCTGGGTGTCTGAGAGCTTTCCTGCTTCACCTTTGATTCTTTGCCTTGTGCTCACTGCTGTAGCGCTTTTCGCTACGGAACTCATGAGCAATGTAGCCCTGGTCACCGTATTGCTTCCGGTGGTCTTTTCCATTGCCGAGAATTCGGGGATCGATATCACCTTCCTCGCCATTCCAGTGACGCTGGCGGCCAGTTGTGCCTTCATGATGCCCATTTCCACACCACCGAATGCCATCGTATATGCCAGTGGTTACATCCGCATCCCACAGATGATTCGGGCAGGCATTTGGATGAACCTCATTGCCATCGCCCTGATTGTGGCGATCATGGAGCTTTTGGGAGGCATTTAGCAAACGTCCTAATCTTGAATAAGGCCACTCATTTTTGCCTTTCCGATTCTATGATAACCGGAGAGCTCGGTTAATTTTGACCGGAGAAATGCATGGACTGCTAAGCAAAGGTTTTGGTGGAATCCATGTGCATCCTAAACTCAAACTACACACAAGAAATACACACCATGAAGACAGTGAGAATCTGGGGAATGATCCTTTTGACCATTGGCATTGCCTCGTGCGGAGGTTCATCCGGGAATTCTGGCAATAACGGACAAGAGACAGCATCGAAGCAAATGGATGTGAGTTCCACCCACGAGCTGACGCTGTATGGAGCTCCGTACAAACTGAAAATGGACAATTCCGATTCCAGAACTTTGATGGTGTTGACGCATGACACAGGGTTGGTTTTCACCAAAGACTTCAATATCGATACGCTGCGCAGCATCCTGAGGGATGATCTTCATTTTGATCACGCCATCGAACAAAGTGAGAGCAATCTGGGCTACGAAGGCTTGAGGTTTGTAACCCATCGTGGAAAATACCTTTTGATGGAGGCGTTTGCTACGGATCCGGCTAAGGGCTACAAAGAGTTCATCAATCTCCGGGTCGATTATTTGGAGGAGCCGGGCAAGACCTCTGTATTGTCTATGACCAAAAAGCCGATGGGAAGCTAACTCCATGGAATTGCTCACCCGCAAAGCTCAAATAGAGACCGCTTTGGATGTTTGTTTCAAGGCGTACCTCCAGCAGGGAGTGGAAGGCTTTGTGGGCGAACTGGATGCGCAATTGCTTCAGAAAAAGGTGCGGTTTCCGTTGCTGGAATATGCCGCTGAGGTGGCCTTCGAGCGGTTGGAAGAAATAGACCACATTCCGGTGTGTAATGAGTTGAGCCGGCTGCCACGAGATGGCAGCAATGTGATCATTGGAAAGATGCTCTGGATGCATCTCCCTGAGCGTTTGGAGCCAGCTGTCTGGCAAGCAGCTCAGTACATTTCCGAGGGTACTGAATGGTTTGTCAGCGACCTTATTGGCGAGCGGGTGTTTGGAAATGCCCTCCTTCAGGATACAGAGAAGACTTTGGAGGTGTTGAAAAAGCTGAGCAATCACACTTCCAACCTGGTGGTCCGGGCGATTGGTGCCGGTGCTCATCTTGCCATCAAACGCGGTCTGGACGAGGAACGAACGGAAGAAGTGTTTCGCTTACTGCTCTCGCTGGCCTTGTCTAAGGATAAACAGGTGAAGAGCGGAATAGGCTGGGCTGCAAAAACAACGGCCAGGTTTCATCCTTCCATCATTGAGCGGTACCAAACGCGCATCGATGATCCAAAGCAGACCGGAAGGTGGTTCAGAGGAAAGGTGAAGATCGGCTTGGAAAGGAATGCCTATTATGCCGAGAGAGAAAGAGGTTAAAACCATCCTCAACAAGAGCAAAAGACGCGACCCCTGGTTTCTGGATGATTATACCGTGAACCTCTACAGCGGATGCTCTTTCAATTGCCTGTTTTGCTACATCCGTGGCAGCAAGTATGGCCAGCACATGGAGCGCAGCCTTTCTGTAAAGAGCAATGCGCTTGAATTACTGGAAAGGCAGTTGTCGAATCGAGCCAAAAAAGGTCAGTATGGAATCATTGCGCTCAGTTCCGCCACTGATCCCTATCTGCATGCGGAACGAGACTTTCGCTTCACCAGGCAGGCGCTGGAGATCATTCTGAAATACCGATTCCCCGTCCACATTCTTACAAGGTCTGATCTGGTGCTCCGCGACCTGGATTTAATCCAGGCCATTGATGAGGCTGCTATTTTGCCTGAAGAAATTCGAAAGCCGTTGAGCCGGGGAGCCATTGTCACGTTTTCATTTTCTACTGTCGATGATGCTGTGGCTCGCATTTTTGAACCCGGGGCAACGCCACCATCTCAGCGCTTACAAGCCATGTCCCAAACCAAGGATTCCGGCCTGTTGACAGGAGTCAGCATGATGCCCATGCTACCATGGATTTCGGATACTACCCAGAGCCTGAATGAGATGCTTTCAGCTTTTCAGAGCTGTAAAGTGGACTATGTGTTGCCTGCTACTTTAACGCTATTTGGTTCGGGGCCATCAGATAGCAGGACACTCGTCATGCGTGCGATCGGGAAACATTATCCCGATTTGGTGAGCAGGTATGAGCAATACTTTGCAGAAGCCGGTTGCGTGCCGGATTTCTATCAAAAAGCCTTCGATCTCAAAATGAAGGAGTTGCTCGCAGCCTATGGATTGCGTTCCTCCATTCTTAACTTCAGCGAAAAATGAGCAATCGCTGGATGCAGGCAAACTTCTTTCTGATGATCACGTCAGATGTATGAAGGGCTGTCTGTTCAGCTTTTGCGTTTCTAAAACACGACCATGCCGAAACAATTTTTGCTCACCCTCATCATCAGTGCTTTCTCAATGAGCGCGATGGCACAGATTGACCCCGCTAAGATTCCGGGTTCATGGAAAGTCACAGATTTCAAGGTTGAAATGGACGACATTTCAGAAGACAACGTGGGCAAGGCAAAAAAGGAGGCTCTTTCAACCGTGTATTCCCTTCAGGATGATGGTCAATCGATCATGACAACCAGCAGCAAGCCCGAAGGATATTCCGGTCGTTGGACTTACAACGAGCGGCAAAGGGAACTGACTATCCAGGGTTCAGATCAGGGAAAGAGCAAGCCGGAGATTTACGTTATCCAAAAGCTCACGGGGTCAAAAATGGTCTGGACGAAGGAGTTGCCCAATGACGGAAGCATGAAGCTTGCCTTGGAGCGGGAGTAGAACGAATTGAGCTTATTCGCTTCTTGAAGGATCCTTCAGGGCGAATTTCACCAACTCCTCCAGGGTGATGTATTCCAGCATTTTTTCATGAGTGGCTTCCAGTACGACTTTGGGCGCCAGCTCTGCATGATAAGCCTCCATCCATCGGCTGGCGCAAAGGCACCAGCGATCACCGGGAACAAGCCCGGGAAAACCAAATTCAGGATGTGGGGTACTGAGGTCGTTGCCACAGGCCTGTGAAAACTCGAGAAACTCCTTTGTGACTTCCACACATATGGTGTGAACTCCATGGTCATCTGGTCCGGTGTCACAACATCCGTTGCGATAAAAACCCGTCAAAGGGTCTGCACTGCAAGAAATGAGTGTCTCTCCAAAAACGTTATGCGCGTTACTCTCCATCATCTTCGAATGTAGAATCTGAGAGAGAATCGTCAAGTCCAGTCGCTCTCTGTTCAGATGATTTTTTTGTTAAACCCTGGAGATAATTCTTTGTTTGACTCAACTCTTGCTACGCCACTGACGTCATGGAAGGGCTTATGAGCAAATCAAATCGAAAAGCAATATTCTGTGAATCAGGCGTTAATCGTCTCTAACCAACTATAATTTGGACTAATTTTGTCTGACTTTTAATTAAGTACCCATGAAGACTACCCTTTACATCTGTGCAGCCCTGGCCTTAGGACTTGTGTCTTGTACAGACAACGAAATACCGACTGTCTCTTTGAATGGAGGCAATTCTGTAGAGCATACACTCAATGAACCTTTCACCGATCCTGGGTTCACTGCTGACGACAACAAGGATGGAGATGTCACAGGAGACGTGCAGGTTTCTGGTGAGGTAAACGTGGACATTGTTGGCGATTATTCTCTGGTTTATCGCGTAGAGGATGAAGCCGGTAATGCTGCCAATGCCGTGTCCAGAACCGTTCAAGTGAGAAACGATGCAGATCACCTCGATGGTATCTACTTCGTTTCTGCAAATCAGACGTATGGAACATCAACGGGTACACCAACCAGCGGAGCTCCAAACACCGAGCAGATCACTTCTTCAACGACTTTGAACAATCGTTTCTTCCTGGATGCGCTTCCAGTATATGGAGAGCTTAATGGTAATGTGATCGAAATTCCTGCCCAGGGCGGACCTGGAAACAGATGGTCCGGATCTGGAATCGTTGAGACTTCCGGAAATGTGGAATTGATCCTCTTGCACGAGAACAGCTGGGGCGGTCAGGCACAGTACGAACTTTATTATACCAGGCAGTAATCTCTGCGGTAACAGCATTAACTTCTGGAAAAAATCACTCTGTACTCAGGGTGATTTTTTTGTTTCTGGTGTTCGGGGTTTGCTTTGCCTCGTCTACCCTGCTCTTGGATGACAACCTCGCTATTCGTTATGTCATCTTTCATGTTGCAGCACTGCTCTTTTTGATCTTCTTGCCGAGGCTCCAGCTGAATCGCCTCGATGTCTGGCTATGGCTCCTTTACCTTTTTTCTCTGACGAGCGCCTTGTGGAGCATCAGTGCTTCCCAAGCCCTTTTCAGTGCGCATCGGGTCC
Source organism: Flavobacteriales bacterium UBA6057 (assembly GCA_002428995.1). Taxonomy (GTDB): domain Bacteria; phylum Bacteroidota; class Bacteroidia; order Flavobacteriales_G; family Salibacteraceae; genus UBA6057. The sequence continues at coordinate 37,076 of DIYJ01000015.1, forward strand.
TCATGTTTGGGCTCGCCTTCGCCTTTTTCAAGCACCTCCTCGAGCTGGAGGAGGAAAAGTTCATGTCCCGAACGTTGCTCGTTTGCTTCCTGCTTTTGCTTGTGGTGAACTCGGTGTGGCTTGTCTTCAGCCATGTTGCCGGATTTGACTTCATCAGCACTTCTGCGCATCGCAACCTGCTTTCTTCTCTGCTCTTTCTGTTCATTTCGATACTGCTCTATCTCAGGCAGTCGTTCGAGCCGATGCTAGGACGTATCACGCTTATCCTGATAGCATGGGCACTTGTTCTTCTTGCGCTGCTCAAAACACGTTCGGTATACATTGCCCTCCTCGTTTTTGGTGCGTTGTTCGTGCTCGGAAAAATTCGCTGGACCAAAAAGCGCGGCTTCATCGTGGTCGCTTTGATGTTGCTCTCTGTGATAGGGCTGTTTGGTGTGCTTGGCTTCACAGATCTGGTGGACCTCACCTCTTTTGAGGAGCGACTGTTTGTGTGGCGCAAAACACTGCTGATGATTGCTGATCATCCGGTGTGGGGTGTGGGTGTCGGCAATTGGGTGCTCAACTTTACGCGCTATGGAGTAGGGGGATTTGATACGCTCGAGATTTATGGCCTGCGCATGACGCGCCCTCACAATGACCTTCTTTGGGTGTTGTCAGAGCTTGGAGTTGTAGGAGCTCTGTTGTTGACAGGCTTTTTCTCACAGCTTGGCTTAAGATGGTGGCGTTCTTCAGGGCGGAGGGAATCCCTCGTGCTGATGGGAGGTATGTTGGCGTTTAGCAGCGTCATCGTGCTCAGCTTTCCCAGCGAACGCGTTGAGCACATCGTGCTGTTTTTCCTCCTCGCGGCCCTTCTGGATCACAGCACAGGAACCGCACTACCCGCTTGGCGGGTAAACCTGAAAATCCCTGCGTTGATCCTCGTTTGTGTGGCCTTGGTTTTGGGCGTGTATCGCGTCAAGGGTGAGTGGTATGGCAATAAGCTGCTGCAAGCTGTGAATGCCGATGAGCACGAACAAGTGCTGGAGCTGGCCGAGCATGCCCAATCTCCTTTTTATCGCTACATCGCAGATGATACACCAATAGCTTCATTCCAGGCCCGGGCCCACTATCGGCTTAAAAATGAGCCCGAGTTCATTCACTACAGCGAGCAGGCCTACAAAGAAGCACCCGCCAACTACGAGGTAATGAATAACTACGGCATGAGTCTCAATGCGCAAAGGCGCTACGAGGAAGCCAGGGATGTGTTGCTGGAAGCAAACACCATCAATCCGCGATTTGATGGCACCATCTTCAACCTCGCCATTGTCTACTACAATCTACAGAAATACGACAGCGCCAAGGTTTGGATTGATCGCGTTCATTTCAAATCAGAAATGACGGACCACTACAGTGGAGTGATTCACAAAAAGCTCGGTCAATGAGCCTTCGCGCGTTCCAGCTGTAGTTCGCGCTGGTAGAGAAAGAGTGGAAGGGCGCCCGATAAACCAAAGAGCATGGTGATCGCCCATATCAACCAGGGAGCTTTCATCTTCAGTCGTTTGCATTCCACAAACGACCAGGTAAAAAACACCACTACCGCGATCAGTAGATCAATGACGAAGGCAGATGAAATGTCATTGGCAAAGGCTGCCTGCAGGGTGGCGGGGATATCGGTGTAGAGCAGGATGTTTCCCGTTTCAAGGCCTACCTTGGTGATGAGAATATTTGGACCTAAGAAGCCCAGAACGGTGAGTGCGAGGTATGCTGATTTCATGCTTTGAACGCTTTGTGTTGTGAGCATATCACAACGGTTCGTTTGTTGAAGCAATGGTAGAAACTTGCCGGGCTGCCGGACGTTGACGATCGTCAAGAAGTGCGCGAAAGGACACGCTTTTTGATGCGGCTCAGTGTTTCGGCACTTACGCCCAGGTAGGAGGCGATATAGTGCTGAGGAAGTCGTTGCATCAGGTGAGGGTTTTCAGATGAAAACTGCTGGTAGCGCTTCTCAGGGTTTTGCGTTACGTAGGAGGCAACAATTCTTTGGTAAAGCGCCAGCTCTTCTTCCATCATGATGCGGGCGAGGGCGTCAAACTTTGGAGAGAGTTTCAGTAGCGCCTCGGCTGCTTCAAAGCCGATCACGACTACTTCACAATCCTCTACACATTGCAGATAGTGATTGCAGGGCGACTGCTTGATGAAGCTTTCGTAGGAACTTACAAATTGACCTTCCGTGTAGAAAAAAGCAGACTTTTCATCTCCGTCTACGTTGTAGAACAGACGGATACAGCCCTTTTGAAGGAAGAAAAACGCGTTGCTTACTTCTCCTTCCTTCAGCAGGTAATGCGATCGCTTAAACTCCTTTGTTTCCAGTAGCTCACTTACTGCATTCTGCTCTGTTTCATCAAGGGCGATGCGCGTGGATAGGTATTCGGTCAGAGAAGCGTTCACAGCAGTTAAATGTAAAACGATCTATCCTCTGTAAAAACAAAACGGGCCGATTCATTCGAATGCGGCCCGTAAACAACTGATCAGCAAATAATGACTATTCAACGATCAACTTCTTGGAATGCACTCCCCGATCATGACTTAGGGCTACGATGTAGGCTCCTGATGCAAAGTCTGCCAGGTCAACCGTCTTGCGGATCTGTCCCGAAGCGGATCCTTCTTCTTTCCAGAGCGATTGGCCCGCCAGGTTGGCAATGTTCAGTGAGTAGTCGCCCTTGAGCTTTCCATCGAAAGTGATCTTCACGTTTTCCTTCGCTGGATTAGGATAAATGCTGATGGAGCCTTCAACAGGCGTCACAGGCTCGGACGTGCCATTGGGCGCGGCCACTTTCTTGACAATGACAACAGCTTCTTTGGCTTCATTCGAATGCTGGATTTCCACTTTCACCTCCTGGTCGATGATAAGTGCTTTCTCCTGAACTTCCCTGGAGCTCTGAACGAAGATCATTTCACTTTCCTGGTCCGCGTCTTTCCACACCTTGATGTTTTCATCTTCCAGCAGCCGCTCTGCTTCTGTGGGGCTCACCTCCTTGCCGTTGACCCATGCTTTTGTCACGGCCTCTCCATTCACTATTTCATGGTCGATGCGAACATCCAGCTCTTCTTTGCCATCGCCTTCCCTGCGGATCTCGATGCGCTTTTCAAAAGCTTCTCCTTCTTCCATGTTCATGGCTTTTTCCAGAGCATCAGCCTTGATCTTCTCCAGCTCTTCAGGAGTTAACTCGCGATCTGATTTTAACTCTCCATCCACCTTTGCCACGTACACACGATGTGGCTCTTCTCCGGTGCTTTCTATGTCTTCCATTTCAATGAAAACGATCTCTTGATGCTTTTCTCCCAAATTACCCATGGGTACGCTCAGATCGTCCAGTCGAAGAATGTGCGCGTTTTTTTCACATAGGTTGTAAGTGGTGAGCAACTGTGTGAGTGCTTCCGGGTGTTCGGTTATGATTGTATCAATGGAGCGCAGTTCATCCGAATTGGTAAATACGATGCTGACAGCGCTTTGCTGAGCTTGTAGTCCTGAAAAAGTGAGCAGCAAACCGGCTGCGACTCCTCCGATAAATTGAGTGTAAGTATTCATGGTTTTGGATTTTAAATTCATGAAGTCGAAAGTATTTTGAGCTACATCCGCCTGTGGTTAAGGCTTCCCTAAAACCGGTTAAAGCCTGGTTAAAGTTTTCCTGGAGGCTTGCCCGGAACCTAGCTTTGAGGTGTGAAGCGGAAGACATTCTTATCACTGGTTACTCTGGCCACCATCGCATTGGTGGGTTCCACTGCGGTGCAGATGATCTGGATTTACCGAGGTTATCAGCAATCTGAAGCCTATCTGAAAGACCAACTGAGCAAGGCATTAGCGGCCACAGTGCAGGATCTGGAGACGAAGGAGGAGATCGTTTTTATTGCCCGGATGAGCAGCGAAGAGGAGGCTGATACCATTGTTAACCAACAGGTGACCCTCGTTCAGCGAAAGTCTTTCAGCTCCGATTCGATGGTTGAGTTCCGATCCACCTTTATTGACTCCGTGGTAGCCGAAATCGGGGCAGAGGAAGCCGAACGGGTGTTGGGTGCAGAACAGCAGGAGGTGATTCGCATGGAGGTGTTCAGCTCTTCAGACAGCATCTCCAGTAGGGCTGAGGTGAAGTGGGCAGAGGATAGCGCTCTCGATCATGTGTTGAAACTCAGCGAGGATGGTCGTTTGATGGAACTTGTGCAAAAGATCGAGCGAGAGAACGTGATGGGCCGTGAAGATTGGAAGTCCCGAATTGACAGCGCTTCCTTTCATGAAAGCTTACTGGAGCAGACCAAGGTTTACGGAATAGAAAGCAAGGTGGAATTTCGGGTGGTAGATGCCAATGGCAATGCATTTGACCAATTCCAGAGCGCGGATGATCAGGCCTTTGAGGAAGGCATTGCTGCGCGTGCGGCTTTGTTTCCCGCTGACCTGCGTTCCAAAGGCGTGTTTGCCGAGGCTGGAGTCACCTCTGTCACGGCTGAAGTCTTTAAGAGACTGTGGTGGATGGTATTGCTTTCGCTTGGTTTCACCGCTTTGATGGTGGTGTTGTTTGTGGTCATCATGCGCAAGCTTCTGAGTCAGAGTCGGCTTTCTCAATTAAAGACCGATTTCATCAACAACATGAGCCATGAGTTGAAAACACCACTTGCCACGATTTCGCTGGCGGCAGATGCCATGCTTCACCCCGAAAGCCAAAAAGATAGCAGGATGCTTGAGAGCTTTGTGTCCACCATTCGGCAGGAACACAAACGCATGCACGTTCACATTGAGCGGGTGTTGCAGATGGCAGAAGCGCAGCAAGGCGAATTTCAGTTGAGGCGTGAAAAGCAGGATCTCAGGACACTGGTGTCGGAAGCGGTTGACTCCATGAAGTTGTTACTTGAAAAATCTGATGCAGAGGTGCAACTGAGCCTGCCAGAAGAGGAAGTTCAGGCCAGTGTGGATGTATTGCATATCACAGCAGCCATCGGCAACTTGATTGACAATGCGCTGAAATACAACGAACGCAAGCCTGAGCTGCGGATCAGCTTGAGGAAAGAAGGTGCTGCGGTGCTTATGGAGTGCTGCGACAACGGAATCGGCATCGCGCCTGATCATCACGAGTTGATTTTCTCTCGATTCTACCGCGTTCAGGCTGGTGATGTGCATGATCAGAAGGGTTTCGGATTAGGGTTGAGCTATGTGGCCATGGTTGCACAGGCTCATGGTGGGTCGATAGCATTGACCAGCACACTCGGTCAGGGCTCATGTTTTACCCTTTCAATCCCTCGGCCATGAGCGACAACGTGAGCATCCTTTTGGTGGAGGACGAACTGAACTTCGGCTCGGTACTTTCTCAGTTTCTCACGCTGCATGGGTTCAATGTTACCTGGGCGAAGAATGGGGCTGAAGCGTGGTCTGTCATCAAGTCTGATCGCAGCTTTGACTGCTGCGTGCTCGATGTGATGATGCCTGAAATGGATGGTTTCACATTAGGTGAAGAGATCAAGCGCTCATCTCCTGAGATTCCCTTTGTCTTCTTAACTGCGCGTTCGCTGAAGGAAGACATAATCCGTGGGTTCAAAGCCGGAGCCCACGACTACATCACCAAACCGTTTGACTCCGAGATTCTGGTCTATAAGATTCGTGCGCTGATGGAACGCAGAGCGGCTCCGCCCAAGCCCATTGCGCAGGCAACGATCGGAGGATTTGAATTCGATCCGGAGCTTCAAACCCTGCGATTTGGACAGGATGAGCGCCACCTTTCGCCCAAGGAAACGAAGTTGTTGGGGGCCTTGGCTACGCACCTCAACGAAGTGGTGTCACGCGAAGACCTTGTGACCGCGGCATGGGAAGAGGACAGCTACTTCACACGTAGAAGCATGGATGTGTACATCAGCAAGCTTCGAAAATACTTGCAGCAAGACCCCGGTGTGGTACTCACCAGCGTTCACGGTGGAGGTTACAAGCTGGAAGTGATCTCTGCTGCTGAGTCCTAAAGTTTCTGGCCGCTTTCGCCTTTGATCCGCTGCATGATCTGCGTTGGGTCATCCATCTTCTTCAGCTCTTTCTCAATGTCTTTTGTGTCTTCCGTGATCACCAGTTTCATGACGCGTTTCTGCATGTCAGTGACGGTGCGTACGTCTTTGAGGTAGCTTTCCATGGCGCCCACAGTGAGTGCTTCCATGTCCTGACGTTGCAGGTTGGTTCGCGTTTCCCGGTGATCAGAGAGCATGCTTTTGCGCAAGTGGTCAAACAGAATGGTGGAGGCACTGAACAGGTGTTTTTTGCCCTTGAAAAAAGCCTCATCCTTCATCTTCTTATCGTTCTCCTTGAAGGTCTTCACTTCAGCCGTGATGCTCTTGTTCAGTGATTCTTTCTTCTTCTGAATTGCCAGGAGTTCTTCCGCTTCCTTGATTTTTTCTTTCGGGTAGGTTTCTTCCTTTTTCAATGCCAGCGCCTCTTTGTAGAGTCGGATCGAGTTGCTGTAGTTTTTCATTTTCAGCTGCTCGTCCGCCTGCGAAACCTTGTTGTCATAGGCTTTTTGAATGCGCTCCTTCTCCGCCTTTTCTGCTTTGCCTTTGGGTGTCTGCCACCAGTCGATTACTTCGTAGCGCGCCTGAAGCGCGGCAATAGCTGGCATTTCCCCTTGTCGAATGATGGCCGATGGAGCTGTAGCGTTATAGGTATTTCCGATGCTGGCATTTTGAAGCTCCACCCACGATTGCATGACACTCTTCAGAACCGGATGAGTCACCGGAGCGTGTTTGAGCCCTACCCGTTGTCCGGCTACTGTCGAACTTGAATCCATTCGGTTCATGTTGGAGAAGAAGCTATTCACGGCTTCGGCATGGTCTTCCTGTTCCAAAACCTCTGTGGTTGCAATGTTTCGGAGGCTGCGCATGGCCAGCATCCCATGTTGGAAAGACAGTTGCTCCTGGAAGGCAACGCTGTCTTTATCCAGATAGTCAATCACCCAGTCTCCATCAAACTTTCCCTGGCTGTCGAACTTTCCCTTGATGGTAAGGCTTCGGTATTTTCCCTCTGTTTCCTCCGGAGTGAAGGCGTAGGAGAAGTTTCCCCGAAAGCGATTCTTGAAAAACGAAGCTTGAACCAGTTTGAGGTCGGTCTGAGTATTTGTGTTGGACAGGCGATGTGTCCACACTCCCGTTTTCTCGCCTTTTGAGTATTGCCCGATGATCGTTTCGTTCAGATCGGTCGATTTCACGGTGACAGCCCAGGCGAGGTTCTTTTTGTTGTTCTGGTAGCTCCCCGTAACATTCACCTTGCAGCTGTCTCGCCCCGGCACCACGATCGTATCCGTGTAGCTGAACTTCCCCTGAAACATACGTTGCCCCTGATCGTTCTCGAAATATTGATACTGCGCATTCCCGGTTTCGAAGGGACCTGAATATCCCATCAGTTGCTGAGCATGCAGGGAAAGGGAGCCGAAGAGGAGGACGAGGAATATAGCTGGCTTCATAAGGTTCGGTTGAATTGCAAAATAGGAAATCCAAGCCTGTCTTCTGGAGCCTAATTCTCAAAAAGGGAAAGCCTGTGAACAGTGTTTTTTCAAGCAAAAAGCCCCACCAAATTAATTGGCAGGGCCTTCGACCTATGGTTAGGTTCGGGGATAGGGCTAGCGCTTGATCTTACTGAATCTCGCCCGTTGCACTTACTACAGTTTCTTTCACGAAGTAGATCTTCTTTCCGCTGAACTCATCGCTCGTAATGCTGAAGGCTGCGATCTGGAAGATGGCCGTTCCTGTTCCTACGTCCGCCAGATCTGCCGGGCTGAACGTCATGGAAGTCACCGAGCTGCTAGAACGCTTGATGGAGGAACCGTTTGAACTGCTGATGATATAGTATACAGAGTCAGCATTGCTGATCAAGCCGTTGTGTGAAAGCACATATTCTTCGGAGGCGTTGATGGTCGTTTCACTTGTGATTTGATCGAGATCAGGGAAAGAGCGTGTATCAGAGTAAGTGAAGGCCGGAGTGCTGTTTGCTCCGCTCACATCCCAATCCAATGCAGAGCTGGAAGAGAATCCGCTGGTGTTGAAGTCTGTCTCTACCCAGTTGTAGGAGTTGTTGGGCTGAATGTCTAGGTCGGCCCCGTCTGAACCCTGTGCCCATGATACCGTGCCTGCAGATTCAAACGAGGTAGGGCTTCCAAACCATGCCACTGCAGTTCCGAGGGTTATGGTAATATCAAAGCCTCCCTGACTTGTAACGGATTCTGAATTGATGGCGTAAAGCGCGCCATCCGCATCGCTAAAGCTGAGCTGCGGATTTTCATCGTTTCCTCCACTGCTTCCGGCAACATCTACGGTTTGAGTTTGTGTGTCGTCACCCCATTTGTTGGTCGCAATGAGGGTTACGCTGTAGCTTCCGCCAGCGTCATAAGTATGTGAAGGGTTGGCAGAGGTACTGCTGCTTCCATCACCGAAGCTCCAGGCGTAGGCATCTACATCACCTTCTCCGGTATGCGTGAAGTTGACTGTGAGACCGTCAACGGTGTATGTGAAATCAGCCGTAGGAGGGTCGTTCTTACAAGAGGAAAATGCCAGAGCCATCAGGATCGCTGAGCAGATCAACCGAAAGCCGAATGTTTTCTGAAAGGTCTTCATAACATAGGGTTTGTTGACGACAAAGCTTCAGCGAATGCTCTGACACTGCAATACGACAAATGACCTATTCGTAGGGCACGCCAGGGCTGAGGTGCCTGTGGGGCTGCTCTGAGAGGTGGGCGCTGGTATCTGGATTATTCTTGCTATCAGCTATCAGGAACCTTGTGTTTTTTTCCTTGAGCTTGTACTTGAACCAGAGTTTGAATTTATTGAGGCAATAGTTCACTCACGCTGAAGCTCCAGCAACTAAGGGCAACGGAGTCCCTGCCCGGGCATGCCGCTCATTGAAGTTGCGATTGAAATTGCGATTGAGGTTCTTGACCTTTCAACGGCTTCCGCATGCTTTACAGCCCATCCAATTGGATTTGCTCTTGCGCTTGAGCTTGAACTTATTGAGGCACCAGATCACTCACGCTGAAGCTCCAGTAACTAAGGGCAATGGAGTCCCTGCCCGGGCATGCCGCTTATTGAAGTTGTGGTTGAGATTGAAGTTGAGATTCCTCTGGTTCCCTCAGAGGTTTTCCTTGATAATGCCCATCTTCTTGCCTAGTTGAAGGCCGAACTGCTTCACATCATTGGAGATTTCTTTGTCTCCTGTGGCTCTTTCGAAGGTTTCGCTCATGCTTAGCAGCACCTGATGAAGGAAAATCTTCATATCGTCAACCGTCATTTCCTTTGTCCAGAGGTCAATGCGCAAGGCGTTTTTGTCGTGCTTGTCCCAAATGGTGATGAAGGCAGCATCGCTCTCCCCGGTGTCGTTGGAGTCAGAAGCTCTCCAGCCTAGCTTTTCGGGGACGTTGTTCTCGTCCAGTTCAACGTCAAAAATGATCTGTGCTTTCTTATTCGCCATTATGGTTTGTATTTGCTTTCTGAGAGAATGATCTGCGCATCGTTGAGGGCCATGAGGTCTTTCAAGTCCTGGTCGGGATGATTTTCCATGTAGCTGCGAACGATTTGCCAGCCGATGAAAACTCCCATGCGCGCAGGCGACTCCTTCGCAAAGTCGGTGGTGAAAGGCCCTTCGCTCACGTATTTCGTTACCGTTTGATAGTCTTTCTTGAACAGCACTTCATTGTCAATGAAGAAGGTCCAAACGTCTTTCTCGAAGCTGTTAGCCCATTGCATTTGAGCGGCAGTGTAGCCAATTTTTAAACTGTCTGCCAATTCAGGGAAGCAAGCTTCCAAAGCATAGAGCAATCGGCCCTCGTGTACAATCACTTCCAAAAGTGTAGGCTGCTCGTTTTGCAACACAAACTCCGTTTGCATCCAGGCATAGATCACATCCGAGGGAATACGCTCCGGGATCATCTTGTTTCGCTGGAAAATCGGAATCTGAGCCAGGTCGTAGATTTCTTCCTTCGGTCCCAAATAGGCGTCCAGACCGATGCCCACCTCGTTGTCGGTCACCATCACGTTTGTGCCCAGAGTTCCCACAAAGGCCAGATGGTTGGGAACTTCAGTGTTTGGGAAGTAATACTTGTAATGCTTCCATCCGCTTTCAATTTGCTCCTCCACCTGATTCAGGGTTGGGTATTTGACCTGCACACTTTGGTGAAGCTGCTGAATGGAAGGGTCGTTGATGAACAGTCGGATGCTATTGAACAAGGCTGAATCCTCGGCATTTCCGATGTTGATCACATCTTCGAAATAGTGTTTGTAGAAGCCCGGAAACTGAGATTTTACCTGTGGAGCTTCCTGACGAAAGCTGAGCGCTGTCCACTCAAAAAGCTGCTGATCAAAGCGTTGGATATCGACCTCTGCTTCTATGCCGGAAACATCTATGGCATGAGGATTGTCATCGCAAGAATAAAGTGCGAAAGCAAAAGTTATTAAACAGATGAGTGTTCGAAGAGTCCGCATTAAGAACAAAGAAGGCATTGAGTACCGCCTAAATTTGACCACAAATGTAAAGGGGTTAGAATTCATGCTTCACAGAATTGTCATTATACTTTTCCTGGTCAGCACCTATGCTGCAGCCACCGCCCAGGATGCCAGACCATTTCGTTTTGGCTTGAAAGTCTCTCCCAATTATGGCTGGCTACGACCAAACATTCCAGAGCTGGAAAAAGATGGTGTGATGGGTCGGCTGGGTTTCGGCTATGGGCTTATGGGCGACATCATGTTTTCTGAGAGTCCGAACTACCTGTTTTCAACGGGTGTGGAAATCACACACCATGGAGGCCGGTTGGTAGAAGCTGCTTCCGAAGTGGTGGACGGCACACGCTTCAACGGTACGCTTGAGCAAACCTATCGCCTGCAATACCTGAATGTTCCCTTGACGCTCAAGATGCGCACGAATCAAATAGGATATATGTACTATTTCGGCTCGTTCGGAATGGATGCCGGTTTGAATCTGGCTGCCCGGGCAAACAGGGATTACACCTGGCAGGGAAGTGCTGCATTACAGCCGGAGGATGAAGACAACATCGACATCAAAAACGATGTGCGTGCGCTGAAAATGGCCTTGAACATCACCGCAGGTGCAGAGTACAATTTGAGCGGAAATACCAACATCTACGTGGCCATTGGATGGCACAATGCCTTCACCAATATCCTGAAGGGTAGGGTTTGGGAACCGCAGTCTGATGGAAACCCGCTGTTGGATGCAGCAGGAAATCCGATGATCGGTCAGAATAGAAAGGCAGTAACCAACTATATTTCGCTCGATTTGGGAGTTTTCTTCTGATGCAGCGAGCAGCAGTTATTGAACATATCACCGATTGGTTGCGATCCTACGCAGAGCGAGCCGGTACGAAAGGTTTCGTGGTAGGCATCTCCGGTGGGATCGATTCAGCAGTCACGTCTACACTGGCTGCGCGCACCGGCCTTCCCACGGTGTGCGTTGAGATGCCGATCCATCAACATCCCAATCAGGTGAATCGGGCCATTGAGCACATCCAATGGTTGAAGCAACAATTTCCTTCGGTGGAATCTCAAACGGTGGAGCTTACGGAGCTGTTTGACAATTTCATTGATGCCGTACCATCGGCTCAAAATGAAGGAGCCCGAGCGATGGCTTTGGTGAATACTCGAGCCCGGCTTCGGATGACGGCACTCTATTATTTCGCTGGGCTGCGAAACATGCTGGTTGCCGGAACAGGAAATAAGGTCGAAGACTTCGGCATCGGCTTTTACACCAAGTACGGAGACGGTGGTGTAGACCTGAGCCCCATTGCGGACCTCAACAAAACCGAAGTATATGCGCTGGGCGCGGAATTAGGGATCATTTCAAGCATTATGGATGCTGCACCTACCGATGGCCTCTGGGGAGACGATCGCACAGATGCTGACCAAATTGGAGCTACCTATCCCGAGCTGGAATGGGCGATGGAGTTTGAAGGCGATGAAGCTTCGCTCAACGATCGGGAAAAAGAAGTCCTGGCGATTTACAGAAAGCTGAACCGGGCCAATCAACACAAAATGAACCCCATCCCCGTCTGCGAAATCCCAAGTGCCTTAAAAGCTGATAGCTAGCGGCTTGCGGCTGATTGCTACTTAATCTACAACCCAGGTATTTGTCCCGCGGATCAGTTGATCTAAATCACCCTCACCCTTTATTTCAAGTGCTTTGTCCAGTTGGTCGTTCATTGCATCTTCATAGCAATAGCGGTCTTCCTGGTACATGATCCCGAAGGGTCGGGGCAGCGCATTCTCATCGCTGGGATCATCAAACATGCGTGTGAGCAGCATGGCCTTTCCAAGATCTTTTGAGTCGTGAATCCAAAGGTCTTCCTTGCTGAAATCAGCGAGCGAAACGATCTCGGGCTTCATGCCATTCAGGCGGATTCCCTTGTCCGATTCCTGACCGAAAACCAGTGGTTGGCCTTCTTCAAGTACGATGGTCGTCTCCGTCTTGGTTGCTTTCTCTGTGAAAGTGGCAAAGGCACCGTCATTGAATACGTTGCAGTTTTGATAGACTTCCACGAAGGATGTTCCCTTGTGATTGCTCGCAGCAGCGAGTATTTCGCGCATGTGCTTTGGATCGCGGTCCATGCTTCGTGCCACGAAGGTGGAGCTGGCTCCAAGCGCCAACGCTGCCGGATTGAAAGGAAAGTCGAGCGAACCCATCGGAGTGGACTTGGTGACCTGACCTTTGGGTGAGGTAGGTGAGTACTGGCCCTTGGTAAGTCCATAGATTTCGTTGTTGAACATCAGAATGTTCAGGTCGAAGTTCCTTCGCAATAAGTGAATGAGGTGATTGCCACCAATGGAGAGGCTGTCTCCATCTCCAGTAATGACCCATACATTCAAATCTGGCCTGGAAGCTTTCAAACCACTGGCTACAGCCGTTGCGCGCCCGTGGATGCTGTGAATGCCGTACGTATCCATGTAATAAGGAAAACGACTGGAGCAGCCGATGCCGCTTACAAACACAGTGTCTTCCTTGCGGATACCGGCATCAGCCATCACCGCTTGCATTTGCTTCAGGATGGAATAATCACCACAACCGGGACACCAACGAACGTCCTGATCGGTTGCGAAATCTTTGGCTTTATATTCTGGAACTTGTGTAGTCATTTCTGTTCTGTTTTCAGGCGAGCATTCAGTTAACCGTTCAGCTCTTCCGCCAATCGCTCTTTGATCTCTCTGGAAGTGAAGGGCATGCCCTGGACCTTGTTGAACGGAATGGCGCGCACTTCATACTGAGCGTTGATAATGTGCACCAACTGTCCGTTGTTGATTTCGGGGATGATAACCTTATCGAATTGCTGCATGAGGCTTCCCAGATTCTTGGGGAACGGGTTCATGTAGCGAATGTGTGCATGGCTCACGGAATGTCCGTCAGCGATCAATTCGCGCACTGCGGTTTTGATTGCTCCGTAGCTGGAGCCCCAACCCAACACGAGCACTTTTCCGCTTGCTTCGCCCTGATCGAGTGTCTGCTCCGGAATGGCTTCTGCAACGAGATTGACCTTTTCCTGGCGCAGCTTCACCATCAACTCGTGGTTGTGTGCATCGTAGCTCACATTTCCGGTTTCATTTTCTTTTTCAAGACCTCCAACGCGGTGTTGCAAGCCATCCATTCCCGGAACAGCCCATTCTCTCACGAGGTCTGCATTGCGCTTGTAGGGCAGGTAGTCTTGCTCGGTATATTTTGATGGATCAGCCTTCCGAGGTTTGATCGCATCAATGCTGTCGGCACTTGGAAACCTCCAGGGTTCAGAGCCATTCGCAATGAATCCATCGCTGAGGTACATCACAGGCACCATGTGCTCAATGGAAATCCGTGCCGCCTCAATGACCGTCTCGAAACAATCGGATGGAGAACTTGCGGATACCACTACCATGGGCGCTTCTCCATTTCTGCCATAGATGGCTTGGAAGAGGTCTGATTGTTCTGTTTTTGTGGGGAGTCCGGTGCTCGGGCCTCCGCGCTGTACGTTGATGATAAGCAAGGGCAGTTCCAACATGATGGCCAGGCCAATGGCTTCGCCTTTCAAGGCGATTCCCGGGCCACTCGATGCGGTTACCCCCAACGCTCCTCCGTAGCTTGCTCCGATGGCAGCGCAAACGGCCGCAATCTCATCTTCCGCCTGGAAGGTTTTGACTCCAAAGTTTTTATGACGGGCAAGCTCGTGCAGAATATCCGAAGCCGGTGTGATGGGGTAGGAGCCGTAGAAGAGGTCCAGTCTGGCTTTTTTTGCAGCCACGATCACTCCAAGAGCCGTAGCCTGATTTCCCATGATGTTGCGGTATTCTCCGCTGGGAAGGTGTGCCGATTCTACCTCATAGCGCGAGGTGAAGGTCTCATTGGTGTCTCCAAAGTAATAACCCGCTTTCAGTGACTTCACATTGGCATCGCGGATGGCTTCCTTCTTGGCAAACTTGGCCTGGATGAACTTGATGGTATTTTCCAGAGGACGGTTGTACATCCAAAAAAGGAAACCGAGCACAAACATGTTCTTGCAACGATCGATCTCCTTCGTGCCCAAGCCTGAATCAACCAAGGCTTCACGCGTCATCTTGCTAATGTCCAATTCGATCACCCGGTACTTGTCCAGTGATTTATCGAGCAATGGGTTTTCACCATCCTCATACTTGGCGAGGCGTAGGTTCTTCTTATCGAATCCAGTGATGTTGGCGATGATGGTTCCTCCGGGCTTCAGCTGATCGAGATTGGCCTTGAGGGCGGCAGCGTTCATTGAAACCAACACGTCTACTTCATCACCTGGGGTGAAGATGTCCATGCTGGCAAAATGCAGTTTGAACCCTGAAACCCCAGCTACCGTACCTTGAGGGGCGCGGATCTCAGCAGGGAAATTCGGGAAGGTGCTTACATCGTTGCCATACAGGGCGGTGGTGTCTGTAAAAAGGCTTCCCGTCAGTTGCATTCCGTCACCGGAATCACCGGCAAAAAGGATGGTGACGTCTTGCTTTTTCTCTGTTACTTTCGTCATTGTTGATCAATACGGGTGCAAAAGTAGGCCTTCTGAAAGGCTTGTGAGTTTTCATCCTAACCTTCGTTCATAATATATGTTTAACTACTTGCGCAAACGACTTACCCTCCACCTGTGCTCGCTCCTCGGGCTTGGTGCAATCCTCGGAGGGTGCAGACAGGAGTTTCGACCGCCTTCGGTAGAGAACGAGCTTCTGGTTCCCTTGGTACAAAGCCAGTTGTCTATACAGGATATCATCAGCGACTCTGTGCGCAGCGAAGACTCGGATGGGCTTGTTTCGATTGCTTATCGTTCATCGCTCTACAGCAGTAGCCTTGGTTCTTTTGATCCGCTGGAAACGGAGGAATTTCTTCAGGTGGCAAAACTCCAAAGCCTGGAGTTGGGAAGTCAGTCGACAGTGCGGGAAGTTTCACTCGGTCAGGTTGCACTCGCCAGTGGCCCGTTAGGAAACTTCATCATCGCCCAGAACGGTAACAATGCAGTGATTCCAACCATCCCGGGACTGACTTACGGTCCCTTGCTGGCGGATGGATCCAACTTGTTTGAGACGGTCACTTTCGATTCGGGCTACATGGACATCATCATCCAAAACAACTTCCCGACTGGCTTGTCGAACGTATTGTTTGAGGTGAGGAACCAAAGCAACGATTCACTGATCGGCCAGGAAACCTTCGCCAGCATACCCGCAGGAACGAATCAGCAGCGAACCATCGACCTGACGGACAAAACAGTCGAAGGATTGCTCAAAGGGGACATTCTGAACTTTGACATTGACGGTAGCGGAGCATCGGCCGTACCGATTGACACAAACGACAAGCTCATTGTGACGCTCCGGGTGCGGGACACAAAGGTGCGTTCGGCAACAGCCATTTTTCCGGCTCAAAATGTGATCGAATTGCTGGATACGGCTGCTTTGAAAAACACGCGTGACCTTCGTGGTATCACCGCCACTGCGGCCTCTGGTTTTGTCGATTTGCGCGTTGTGAGCACGGTGGAAGACACGATGTTTTTTGACTACCTCATTCCGGAAGGCAAGCTGAATGGAGTGCCTTTTGCGATCTCAGAGAAGATACCGCCTGCGCCTTCTGGGGGAAGCGTGGAGCGCATTTACGAGTTTGATGTAAGCGGATATACGTTTGACCTGACCGGTCAACCCATCATCAATGCCTACAACGCTTTTTACAGCGAGCTCTTCGGTCGGATCGATTCAACCGGACGATTGGTAAACCTGAGCCTAAACGACAGTATCCTCATGTTCGTGAAGCTTCGGGACTTTATACCCGAATACATTGAGGGCTACCTCGGGAATTTGGAAACGAGTGTCGGGCCGGAGGCTTCACCGATTGATCTCTTCAGGAGCTTCAGAGGTGGAGAACTGAACTTCGAGGACATCCAGCTTAGCCTGGCGATTTCCAACGAAAACGGAGTGCCGTTTGAAGTGGATGTAAAGCAGCTGGAAGGCCTGAACAGCGGCACGGGAGATAAGGCCACAATCAATCTTTCCGGCTTGCCAAATCCGCTGCAAATTGGAGCCGCTGATGGCTTGAACTCTGTTTGGGAGGAAACATGGGACATCAGTGATGCTACAGATGATTTGAACAAGCTCATCAACGTGTTTCCGGACGTGTTGACCTATGAGATGGAAGTCATCAGCAATCCACTCCAGGACAGCAACAACCTCATGCAGTTCGCGGTTGACTCGAATTTGCTCAACGCCTTCATTGACCTTGAGATGCCGCTGAGCCTTTCGGCCAGTGGTTTGATGTTGGTGGACACGATTGAATTCGATGGAGCGAACGTAGAATCACCGGAAGAAATCTTGTCGGGTACGCTGTATTTAATCGGATACAATGGCCTGCCGCTGGAAGCTTCAATGAAGATGACCTTCTATGACCAGAACTTCAACCAACTCACCGATCTGACCTTCGAGAATCGCATGCTTTCTGCTCAGGTGAACTCTAATGGTAAAGCCACGGAGGTGACCAAGAGTGTGTTGGAATGGGAATTTGTAAAGGCGGATCTCGATCAAATCCTACGGGCGAGTTTCGTGATTGCAGAGGCAAGTTTTGATACCGAAACAACTGATCCTGTCAAGATCTATTCTACAGACCAGTTGGAGCTGACGCTTTCTGGTAAGTTCAACTATTTATACGGACAAGAATGAGGATCACACGAAACCTACTGACACTCTGCGTTGCCTTGACGGCTTCTTGTTCTGTTTTCGCTCAGGGGGAATGGCTCTGGAACAATCAGGCTTACTTCCAAAATGACTCCTCTTCGGGCGGGTTGCTTTGGATGCACTTTGACTATCACATGGGAAGTTCTTCCCTTACCAATAGTTTGCTCAACGAGGCCATCTTTCAAGCGGAGATCACCCCCGAGACGGCACGCGAAACCACGGATAGTTTTGACGGAGACGTGGGGCGTGCCGGAGGATATGCCGAAGGGGAAATATGGTACCGTTCAGGCGGGCAGAACTGGAGCTGGATTGCGGGAGCAGGATTTCGCGAGCTTTTTGGTGCGCGCCTGGAAAACGACCTGTTCAGGCTTTACCTGCGCGGCAATGCTCCTTATGCGGATGAAACACTCGCGCTGGGGCCTTCTCAGTTGTATTACTCCAGCCATCAGTTCATGGGGCTGGGTCTGGAACGAGCGAGCGAGAAGTTTACGTGGGGTTTCACCCTGAACCTTTTGAAGGTGAGTCGCTATCAGTCGGTAGATCTCAACGAAAGCGACTTGTTTACAGCTCCTTTCGGAGAGTTTGTAGAGAGCAATGTCGATTTGACTTATGAAACTACAGGGTCGAATGAGGCCAAGCTATCAGCATGGTATGGAACGGGTGTTACGCTGAACACCTATTTCCAGTGGAATGCTTCTGAACGCACAGCGTTTTACGGAAAGGTGAAAGACCTCGGGTTCCTGCAGTTTGAAGGTTTGAATACCTCTGTGCTGGATACAGCTTACCGCTTCGAGGGAGCTGATGTCGGCAATATTTTGCAACTGGACGACAGCCTGTTTGAAGACGGTTCACTCGATAGCCTGGAGGCGCTGCTTGGATTGCGTACGACAAACGAGTCGCAGACAAAGATGGCCCCCGGTTATTTCATGATTGGCTTGAGTACCTCGTTCAGCGAAAAAGTGGGACTCAACCTGGAACTGCGCCAATGGTGGCGAGCAGCTGCCCTACCGCAGCTGAGGGTTGGTTTACCGCTTCGACTTTCCGAAAGATTCACTGTGGAGCCATCGCTCCGCTTGGGAGGCTGGAACACTGCCAACAGTGGTTTGTCCCTGGCCTACGAGCCCTTTGATCGATTGCTACTGGTACTTCGCAGCGAGCAGTTCGAGAATCTTCTGGTGAGCGACAATTCCTCCGGCCAGTCACTAATGGTAGGAGGAATGCTTCGGTTCTGAGCGTTCCTTAATCCTGGCTCAGCGCCAGCATCGGTACTTCCAGGTGGTGAGCCAATTTCTTGGATACGCTAGGCTTCAACAGCCTGTTGAACCAAGAGCTTTTGCGGGGAACAGTGACAATCATTTGTGTGCCGCTTACCGCTGCATACCCCAGGATAGCATCATCAATATCGTTCGCCTGGATCGTTTCAAAATGATGTTCGATGCCTTCCAGTTGAGCATTCAGTGCATCACTTTGTTCACCGGCTTCTTCGTCTTCCATTTTTCCTGACTTGTCTACTGTCAGAAGTGTGACTTTGCTTTCATGTTCTTTGAGCCACTCCAGGAAAAAGGTCGGCAGTTCGTTGTTGGTCAGCGTTCTGAGATCAGAAGCGAACAACACTTTGCCCAGTGAAGTGAATTTAAAGTCGCCAGGGACGGCTAAAATCGGGCACTTCACATTGTTGATCACCCCTGAAGCTACACTACCAATGGTAACTTCCTTAAGGCCTGTTGCCCCGGTAGTTCCCATTACTACCAAGTCGATGTCATCCTGCTGCAAGCAGCTATTGATCGAGCTGATTGCGTCTCCATAGATTGACTTCGTGGTAAGGTTCAAATCTGGATTGTGAAGCTCCACGCGGATGTATTGCTCCTCATCTTTCAAGGAGTCTACAGAAGACTCGTGCAAAATATCCCGAAGGGAAATCATGGAAGAAGTTGTGCTTGAAGGCTCTTCGTAGGCGTTCATCAAGATGAACCGATTGTCCTTGCCAAAGGCTGCGATTGCGAAGCTTATGGCATTCCGGGCAGTGTCAGAAAAATCGGTGGGAATGAGGATGTTCATGACTCAGAGTTGGATTAAAAGAGGTCTGAAAATGGGTTGTTATTGGTATTGGATTCTTTGATTCTTACAGAGAGCACAGGGATGTCGGAGTGGTTGACGATGCCTTCTGTTTGGCTGCCAGAGAAGAAACGCATCACTCCTGAGCGTCCGTGTGTTTCCATCGTGACCATGTCGGCATTCATGGATTCAGCAAAGCGGAGAATTCCCAGGTGAATGGTTCGCTCGTTGAAAACATTGGTCGTGTAGTTCTTGAGTTTGGTTTTCTCCAGAAAATCCTTGAAAAGCTTTTCGGTGTATGGAGTGGTTTCAAACTGATCGGGTGTGTTGACTTTGAGCAAGTGTACCGTAGGGTCGAAGAGTTTGACAAAATCAGCAATCTGGCCGAAGTTGTCTGTAGCTTCTCCAAAGAAATTAGAGGCAAACACGATGTTCTTGGGTTCGAAGTTCTCCACCTTTCCTTTCACGGTAAGCACAGGGCAATCCGCTAGTCGAACCACCTTTTCGGTATTGGATCCAATGAACACTTCGTGAGCGCCCTTATCTCCGTGTGATCCCATCACGATTAAATCGATCTCATGCTCTTTGGCCTGATCGGTAATGGTCTCATAAACTCCATCAAACTGGAGCACCTGAACGGCATTTACTTGCTTGAGAAAGGGCTTGGCAAAGAGCTCTTTGAAACGCTTCTTCACGAGCTTCATCCAGAAGATACCCTCTGCTGCATCTGCGTATGACTGGAAGGAGTCGTTTCGATCATACACTGGAATATCCATAACGTGCAGAATGTAGAGACGAGCATCGGTGCGCTTGGCAATAGAAGCTGCAACTTCTACAGCGTGCTCTGCACATTCGCTAAAATCGGTTGGGACAAGTATCTTCTTCATTTCGTTGAATTCTTTGGTGAAGCAAATGTACCCATCGTCACAAGCGCACTTTTGACGCCCATCAGATGAATTACTGATTCTTCTCAGCGGGTTCGAAGCAGCGTTCAGCTGTCATGACGAGTTTCTGAATACTCCAGTCCAGTGCCTGCTTTTCCTCTGGTGTGAGGTGAAAATCTTTCACGTTAAACAGTCCCCGGGAGGTGAATTTGACGGGCGTGGAATAGTAGAGATGCGTACCGTCCGGTAGTGTGTGTAGAACACTGATGGGGTAGCAAACATCCTCGGGCTCGCGCCACTGATTCATGATCTCAATTGCGCATCGAGCCGCACCATAGTAGGAGGCTCCTTGGGTCCTTTTGATCTTTTCGGCTGCTTGCCTGCACTCAAAGATGCAATCACCGATCACCTCGGGTGGTAGAATCTCCGTGATGGGCCTTTGGTTCACAAACGTGTGACTGAGCACGGGCAGCATGTTGTCTCCATGTTCACCAATGACCATGGCCCGGATATCATGTGCTTTATCTCCAAGAACGGCTTTAATGTTGTACTCCAGGCGGAGGCTGTCGAGCATGGTGCCCACTCCAACCACATTTTCTGCGGGCAGGCCGCTTGCTTTCCAAACACAGAGAGACATGGTGTCTACCGGATTGCTGAGCACAATCACCCTGGCCTTGGAAGAGTGACTTGGAAAGTTGTGGAAGACTTCCCGCATGATCTCTTCGTTGACCTCCATTCCATAGTCTCGTGATTCACCCGGAGGCAGACAGGCTCCCGCACAAACAAAGATGTAGTCAGACTTGGGCAGCGTTGAGAAGTTATTCAGCTCAAAGCGGATGTGTGGACTGAGCATCGCCCCGTGTCCAAGATCGAGCACGCTGCCTTCTATATCGTCACCAGGATCTACAATGTTGATGAGCGTGTCTTCCTGCTCGTTGAGTAGCTCATGTACCAAGCTTCGACCTACGTTGCCAAAGCCTACGACAGAGATGGTGAGTGTTGGATCTATGGTGCGTCTCATGACCATGATACCAAAACTCAGGCATGTTGCGCATGGTCACAATGACAACCCTCAGGTGCCCCGGTAGCAATGGTCAGTAGCTATTGTTACTGCACAGAGATCGTCTGTGAAAAGACCTCCGAATCATCGGTTTCTATGGTAACCACATAGGCTCCGGCTGCGACTGTGGAGAGGTTGAGCGGCACCTGAGCCGTGGATATTCCACTCAGAGCGCGCTGTGAAGCCACACGGCCCTGCATGTCAATCACAGAAATGTTGACTGCTTTTCCACTTCGGAAACTGAAATCAACGGTGAATTGATCTCCTGCTCCGAACACCCTGATCTGTTCGTTGCTGGTGCTTGTTTCTTCTACACTGAGCGGAGGTGTGCTGTCGAATACGTTGACCTGTTTGCTTTCAACCTTCTGACATCCGTTTTCATTCCGGGCCAATAGCGATACGGTGAAGTTTCCGGCTACAGTGAATGTGTGCTGTGGGTCCTGTTCCGTTGAAACGTGGACGCCTCCAAAGTGCCAATTGAACGTAGTGGCTCCAGTGGAAAGATTGGTGAAATCGACAGTTGGATCTGTAGCAAGGTCAACGATGTAGGTCGATGCCTCAAAACCAGCAATTACTTCTTCCGGTTCAGTGATGCGGAATGAATCGCGCATGAGCGGACAGATGCCATCAGAAGTAACCTCAACATAGTAGCGTCCGGGCTCCAGGTTGTTCAGCGTGCTTCCGGTTCCGTGATAGAGCTGCTCTTTCATTACAATACCTGCTTCATCGGTCCAGGTATAATTCCAGGGGCCTTCTACTCCATCCGTGGTGACTCGAATGCGGCCATTACCGTCACCAAAACAGGTCACATCGGTAACCCTTTGCTTCAGGCCACGGCTCACATGGAGCACAAAACGGGCTGAGGCAGTGGTGTCATTAATCTGACAGGAATAGGAAGCGTTGTTCTTTAGGTCTGTGAATTCCTCGAGGAGTTTGTCTTCGAGCACCACACAAGCGGTAGGGCCAAAGTCATCCAGCTCAGACAGTCTGATGGTGTAAATTCCTGAAACTCCCACGATCACTTCAACAGGGATGGTCATGCGGTAGGTGAGCTCAGGCAGGCTGTTGATGGCATACACATCTCCGGCAGCGTGCGTGGCAATGTTGGGCACCTGCGGTGTGGTAGTGTACCGCTTGCGTGCGTCCATTTTCTTTTGGAAGGGGAACTTTCCGCCTTTGAGGAATCGCAGTACTGTTTCGTCTTTGTTGCCCTGGCTTGACTCTACGGTCAGTTTAAGGGTCTGCACTTCCTCCTGCGTTTGGTTGAAGAATACGGGATTCTCAGTCGTTTTTGCAGACTCGGTGATCTGCAATACCGGTGAAGATCCATTGGCTTGCACCCAGAATGCCTGAGAAGAGGCGATGTAACGTGAACCTCCGTTGGTGCCAACACCGCCTACATAAGTGGCGTACTGCCCAAGGTCTGGATCCCAGATGTAGATCGCATCATTGATGTTGTTTTTGGTCCATCCGGGTGAGTCCCAATCGATTGGGCTGGCATAAGGATTACCCACCATGGTCCAGCCATCGTTGATCGCTCCAGCGCTTGGAGTGTAGCTTACGTTCAGGTTTTGGTTTCCAATGTGGATAGGGCCCGTCACATCGATGGTAAAGGCGTTGGTTCCTCCGCCATTGTCTCCTGACCACACCCAGTATCCTTCACCAAGGTTGATGGGCTGGTTTGAATTGGTAACCGGATCGAAGCCCAGTTCTCCCAATCCACCGATGGTTTCATCATAGCCGTAGATGGAGACAAAAGGAAAGTTAGGGAAGTCAGAACCTGTAAACCCGCTGGTGATCATGTCGTCATCCCAATCTTCGAAGGTTGCACCGGTAACCGGAGCGGTGAGGAACCTCCAATTGGTGGCGCCTGCATTGATGTATCGCTGTACGGTTACGTCACCAGAAATGGTTCCACTGGTTACCGGAGCGACTCGTGCGGTGCCGCTTGCGTCTGATACCAATGTAAGACCGTTCCCGCTGGTGTTGAGCGTTCCGTTCACCAGGTCCAGCGTTCCGCGAATCGATTGCGGATCCGTCAACACCACTGAGGTAGGATTGTCGATGGTCACGTTGCTGAATTTGCTCTGACCGGCAATGCTCTGGCTGGTGGAACCGCTGAAGATTACCTCTCCCGTGGTTAAGTCAAAGACTCCATCGAGGTTTCCTGTGATGGAAAGACTGCCACTGTTGGTGATGGATACGTTGGCTCCCATTTCAATTTCCAAGTCACGGCATGTGACAGCACTTGTGATGCTGGGTTGATTCCCTCCGCTGGGAGAACTGGGAATACGCACATCCTGTGTAGCTGTGGGAGTGGTTCCCGACCAGTTGTTGTCATCTGTCCATGCGGTAGAATTTCCGATCCAGGTAGCAGTGGAACTTTGAATGGAAATATCGTCAATGTGCACACCTCGCTGACCTGCTGCACTGGTTACTCTCCAGGCGAGGTAATAGGTGCCTGACACAGCCACAGTGAATTCGTTGTTGCTCTCCTGGTAGCTTGTGTTGTTGAAGTTGTTGATGGAAGTGATGGTGGTGACCGTTGAAGAAGCTGTTTGATCTGAAGTCAGAATCAGGCTTAGATTCTCCTGGAAGTTGCCATTCCTGGCGCGGTAGAAAAAGTCTGCCTGGTATGTTTCACCGGCTTCGAAGTAAAGGCAGCGTGAGAACACCCAATCGTTGGCGGCCTGGCTGTTGTTGCGGTTGTAGCGCAGGCAGCGACTTCCGGAGTTTGGATTGTTGGTAGTGAAGAACCATTCCACACCGTCACCATTCTCGTTCAGGATGGACCACCCGGTGAAATCTTCATTGGTTTCGAAACCCATGGTCAGGCCTTGCTCTGCAAAGTCTACCGTGAGATTTTCCACTGTAAACCCTGTGAATTCGTCATTGCCTGGTACTCCATCGCCCAGAAGTTGCGTTCTGGCATCTACGGTTCTGGTACCTGTTCCTGAGAGGTCGGCAGTGAAGTCGAAGGTGGCAGTTGCTCCTGGCGCGAGTGGCCCGGCAAAGGTGCCTGCCGATTGATAGGCTCCACCGTCCACGCGGTATTCAATCGGGACATTGCTAATGCTGTTTGTTCCAACGTTCTCTACCGTAACGGTAATGGTTTCGCTGGTGGAAAGGTTACAATCGTCAGCCGGTCCTTCAATGTTGGAGATGCGTGCATCTGAAGGAACTTCCAGTGCAATGGCAATGTCATCGATGTAAAGCGACCACTGGTCAGCCGGACTTGTGATGTGCCATGCTATGTAGTAAGTGCCGGTGGATGGGACAGTGATGGCATTGGTTGATTGTGCGTAGGTCGTATTTGTCAGATTGTTGAACGACTCAATGGTGCTGACCACACTTCCGGGGTTCGGAGCGTTGCAGATGTACACCGTGAAATCTTCGGGGAAGGAGGCGCTTCTTACCCGGTAGTAGTATTCAAGATTGTAGGTCTCACCGGCTACCATGTTGAGGCATTGCGTAAACATCCAATCGTTGGCTGCATTCAGCGGGCTGTAGGTATATCCTGCGGAGTTGGAACCGGTTCTTGGGAAGTCAGAATCTGCCAGATTCCAGGTGAAACCATCGTTGTTCACATTCTGCACAGCCCATCCGGAAGTGTTTTCTCCGGCTTCGAAGCCCATCGAGAAGTCACCGTCATTCACAAAGTCATGCGCAATGCTGTTGGTGACGGTGTATCCTGTGAAAGCATCATTGCCGCTGTTTTGATCCCCTGCAAGCTGTGTACGCACGTCCAGCGTGTAAGCACCCTGGGCAGACAGGTCTATGTTGAAGTTGTAGTTGGCAGTTCCTCCGGCAGCTATGTTTCCGGAAAAAGTTCCGGCACTCTGGTAGCTGCCTCCGTTGAGTCGATATTCAATAGGACAAGTCGTGATAGCAGTCGAGCCTTGGTTTCGGATCTGGATTGTTACCTGTTCCGCATTGGTGAGGCCACATCCATCCGTGGGAGAGCTGATGTTTTCCACAAAAGCATCTTCGGTGTTGCAGCTTCCTCCTCCGGATACATTGAAGAATTGCTGTCCCGAGGTTGACCCTACCGTGAGGTCGTAATTCAAAACCGTGACACCACCACTGCGCACTTCAACGAATGACCCTGCACCATTCCACGCATCCCCATAGGCATCCAGTGCGATGAGGTAGTAGTTGTTCTGATCCGGATAGCATCCAATATTGACCGTGGTGCTGTAAGAACTGTTGACCAGCGTGGTTTGACAATCAGTCGGATCGCAAATCTCGAGGATGAGGTTGTTGGAAGGGTCGTAGACTTCCACCTTGTTGTCAGACGACCAGTTAGGCCAGTTGACTTCTACTTCGATCTCCGACAATTGTGACTGACCAACAAGCGAGAAGGTGAGCATCAAGCACACGAGTAGCATCGGCTTCCGAAGCGCTACTCGGGTGAGGTAGGGAATGATTTCTGACATAGGAAAGGGTGTCAACGTTAATTGAACTGCACAGCCCTCTACGTCAATGAAATCGGGAGGTTTCGATAAATGTTAGAAGTGAGTTTTTGTAAAAATATACACTTATGAACACCCGCAATTAAGGGAAATGAGCGTGGCTATTACCCTCGTCCCATTGATATTTTTTTGACTTGCTCAAAGACCGTTATAGAAATTTCTTTTCCCTCGATGGCAATGATTCCTTCAGAACGAAAATCAGACAAGGTGCGGATGAGTGATTCGGTGGCGATACCTGTGAACCCGGCAAGCTCTTCACGTGATATCTGCAATTCAATTCGTCCGCTTGATTCACCTGCATACTTTTCATGAAGGTTGAGCAGAATGGTAGCTACTCGTTCCCTCACATTTCCATAGGCGAGTTTGAGCAGCCGCTCTTCCTGCTCCAAAGCGTTTTTGGAGAGTAGCTTGATGAAGTTGTTGGCTATCTCGCGGTTGCTGTGGATGAGCTTTCGGAAGTCTTCGGTGGAAATGAATGCAACTTCAGAATCCTCAATGGCTACGGCATCTTCGGTCAGCGTGGTGTTCTCCAACAAGGCCAGGTAGCCAAGGAAGTCTCCAGGGCCGCACAGCTTGGTGATGAACTCTTTCCCGTAGTCGCTTGAGCGGGACAGTTTCACCTTTCCCTTGATCACATAGTACAGGGCATGAGGATATTCACCCTCGCGATAGATGAAGTCTTTCTTTCCGAATGCTCTTGTGTTCCGTTCGGTGATCAGTTCCTCGAGCGTTGCTTCCTCTGAAGCATAACCCAGGAAGCGCTCCGCATCTTCAGAATTCGGCTCTGAACCGACCTTTAGCTTGTCTGCCTTGTTCAGCCTAAGCTCTATGGTGTTGAGCAGTTCTGTCTCCTCAAATGGTTTGGTGAGGTAGTCATCGGCACCTAAACTCATCCCTTTTCTGAAATCGGCCCGCTCGGCTTTTGCCGTCAGGAAAATGAAGGGTAGAGAAGAGGTCTTTGGGTTTTTGTTCAGAATGTGCAGCACACCATAGCCATCCAGTTCAGGCATCATAATGTCGCAGATCACCAGGTCGAATGGTTCGGCCTGTGCTTTCGCAACACCCTCTTTGCCGTTCTCTGCAGTCACTACTTCATAGCCGGTGAGTTCCAGAATTTCAGCTGTGTTTTCTCTCACCGATTCGTTGTCTTCAATCAATAATATCTTCTTCATCACTCCGTCTGATTTTGAGGAATTCTAACATAGAATGTGGTGCCCACATTCGTCTCACTGGTGTAATAAATGGTGCCTCGCAACATTTGGAGGTAGCGCTTGATGATGTTCAATCCAAGCCCGGTTCCTTCAATGTTGAGTGCATTTTTGGCCCGGAAAAAGCGACTGAACATGTTTGCTTGTTCGCTCTCCGGAATTCCGATGCCCTGGTCTGCTACAGCCAGTGACAGGGCATCTGCTTCGTTGGTCACCGTCACAGTCACTTCCGTGTTGGCTTCCGAATACTTTACTGCGTTGCTGAGTAGGTTGTTGATGATGATATGCAACATGTGCATATCCGTGCAGATCTCATCATAACCGCTGTATACCAGTTTCAGTTTCTGTCCTGGCTTGGCAATTTCCTGTTGCTGATCCATGAGATCGGTGATCATCTGTCGAAGCGAGAAATCACTCGGGTTCACATTCACCTTTCCTGTTTCCACTTTCTCCAGCGATAGGAAATCGTTGAGGATGTTGGTCAGGTGCCTCACTGAAGATCGGATGCGCTTGTAGTGCTTGCCCTTCTTGTCCTCAATGCCTGCCTTGTCGTACTTCTCGATCAGCGATAGTGAACTCAAAACGGTACTCAGCGGTGTTCTGAATTCGTGTGATGCCATGGAAACGAAGCGGGATTTCAGCTCATTGAGGTGCTTTTCCTTGTCAAGCGCTTCCCTTACCTGCTCTTCGGCCTTTTTCTGGGCTGATATGTTTTGTTCTACCATCAGAATGCGATTGACCGTGCCTTTTTCGTTGGCAAGTCCTACGGCATTGATGAGGTAGTATTGATGGTTCAGTTCTACTTCGAAGCTCTGATTTTCGCCATTCAGCACCGCTTCCAGGCGCTTTTTTATCATGGGTCTCAGATCTTCATGCAAGCGATCGAGGTAGTTCATGCCCACCAGTTTTTCACTGGTGATTCCAAAGCGATAGAGCTCTTCTCCTTCTACAAATACATAGGTGAATTCGCGATCAAATACATTGATGGTTCCATTCGGGAAGTTCCGCGCTACGGTTTGATAGAGTTGCTGAGACTCACGAAGCTCGGAGGTGCGTTTTTTGACCCGCTGCTCCAGCGTTTTGTTGAGCATTTTGATCTGAGCTTCCTGTTCTTTCCGAACGGTCACATCCATGATCAGCGCCATCACCCGCAGATCTTCTCCCTCACCCATGTAGTTCAAGCTAATCTCAATGGGGAAAGAGCCACCGTCTTTACGAACGGCAATGAGGTCATAGCCATGCCCCATGGGACGTTTTCTTGGCTCAGAGACATATCCCTCACGTTGCTTGCGGTGCTTCTGGGCCAAATGTTTCGGAATCAAGTCGTCCACATTCATGCCCACCAACTCATCTACGGAATATCCAAAAAGCTCTACCGCACGGTCATTCGCATCTTCAATGGTACCACCTCGGTTGGCGATGATCATCCCCTCCGCGGCCGTAGAAAACATGAGTTCATAAAACTTGCTCCGATCTCTGTGAGGCATAGGGTTTTCTATAAGGCTTCAATGTCTTTTTTGAATCGTTCGATGACCGCGTGTTCCTCCATGGTGATGGGAGGGAAGGCGCGCGCAATATCCTGGATGAGGAAAACAAACTTTTCCTTCATCGCTTCGGTCAGGTATTGATCTCCGAGGCGTATGTTTTTCAAGCCTTCGGTATATCCTTGATCGTAGTCAGGCTGCCGGTTTTTGAGGACGCTGAAGATGATCTCCGTAGTGTCATAATCTTCGTCCAGTTGGCTGGCCCACTCCGTGACCAGGTCGTGCAATTCCCGCTTCTCCTCTTCCTGGATTTTTCCATCGGCTTTCGCCACCGCATGGGCAACCATACCCAAGCCGTAAAACAGGTGTTCTTTGGCTGTCATCGCAACTTTTTTTCGAAATTAATGCACAGAAAGTTGCTACTGAAAGAATGTGCAAGGGGTCTTTCAGACCGTCATGCTAAACACTTGTCGGTCAGGTTGTTTTCTTCTCAACCTTTCGTCAAATACCATGCAGATGTTCCGGATGTATGATCGGCCGATCTTGGTGACTTTGAGCTGATCCTTTTGGATTTGTACGAGCTTGTCGGCCTCCATTTCGCGCAACAGCCTAAGGTTCTCATCCTCTGTGTTTTCCGCAACTTTTATGCGCGCCTTGAAGCGGCACATCAGGTCGAGAATGAGTTGCCGGATCAGCAAGTCTTCCTCGTTCAGAACATGTCCTCTGAAAATTGGGAAGTGGCCTTCGTTCACGCGCTTGAGGTACTCTTCCACCACCTTCACGTTTTGTCCGAAACCTGTCCAGGTGTCGCTGATGGAGGAAACGCCAAGTCCAACGAGGAGTTTGCTCGGTGCCGTAGTGTAGCCCATGAAGTTTCTATGCAGGCGGTTCTGACGAAAAGCAATGGCTAATTCTTCTTGCGGCAGGGCAAAATGGTCCATTCCTATTTCCAGGTAACCGGCATCGCGAAGCATGTTTTTGCCCCTTACGTAGAGGTTGTGCTTTTCTGCGCCTTCTGGAAGATCTTTCTCGGTGAAGGACCGCTGCCCCGGCTTGATCCATGGCACATGAGCATAGCTGTAGAAGGCGATGCGGTCTGGCCTCAGCAGGTTTACCAAATCAATGGTGTATTCAATGCTGTCTACCGTCTGGAAGGGCAGGCCGTAAACCAAGTCGTAGTTGATGGAGGTGAAGCCCTGCTCCCGCGCCCAATCGGTCACTTCTCTTACCTGCTCAAAGCTCTGTACGCGGTTGATGGTCTTCTGAACCTTTTCGTCAAAATCCTGAATTCCGAGGCTGATGCGCGTAAACCCAAGCTCAGAGAGTGTGATGAGATGTTGGCGTGTGGTGGATCTTGGGCTTGCTTCAAATCCAAATTGGGCATCTGCCGAAACAGTGGCGCGGCCGGTGAGCCCATGAATCAGTCTGGAAAGATTGGCAGGACTGAAGAAGGTCGGGGTACCACCTCCAAGGTGTATTTCACGAATGTTCGGTCTGCTCCCGAAGAGTTTCAGGTAAAGATCCCATTCAGCAAGCAGTGCTTGGATATAAGGTTCTTCCACCTCGTGATTCACCGTGATCCGAGTGGTGCAACCGCAGAAAGTACAGAGGCTTTCACAGTAGGGCAGGTGAATGTAAATACTCAACCCTTCCTTGTCATTGTAGGCGTGAAAAGCTTCCTTCACCAGTGCTTTCCATTGCTCTTCATTGGGTGGATTATCCCAATAAGGCACGGTTGGATAACTGGTGTAGCGCGGCCCTGGCACATTGTATTTGGCCAATAAATCCATTAGAGAGCAAAACTCTAAGTTCAGACGGATGTTCCGCGAGACCGCGCTCACCAAAAAAGCTGAGATATATCATGTTTTCACTCTTTTAGAGGTACTTAACCCGATGAATCGGCTTCTTCGGCATGCGTAGCACAACCGGATATTTCTCCCAAACTCAAGGGTATATTAAACGAGAATGCCACACCCAAATCCTGGATGCAGCACTCTACTTTTTGCCTCTTCAAACTGATGAGGCGTGGGACATTCGATGCTCGCTATTTGGCTACTGTGAATTGCTGTGAGTAGGCTACGGCAGCTCCATCTGACACGTGAAGAATGTAGTTTCCGTTTACCAGCGAACGGACGTTGATCGCTTCCCCGCCTGATGGAAGCACTCCATTCATGACCGACCTTCCGTTCAGATCAAAAACCCGGTACATGAAGTTGGCGGTTGTTGTGTTTGGCAAATCAATGCGCAGCTCGTCACTGACAGGGTTTGGATACACCGAAAGGCCTTTGTTCATTGTTGCATCGGTTTGCTCCTCGTCTGTTGACTTATTGAGAGAAGGCGTATCCACATCGCTCGCGTCAAGTACTGCTTCCTGTAGTTGTGCGATCATTTCGTTTTGCTCCTGAATGGCTTTGACCAGTACAGGGATCAGTGAGACATAGTCTACGGATTCGAAGTCTACCTCTTGCTGAATAAGATTTCCGTCTTCATCATGTGCTTCAGGAAGTTTGGTTTCCCTTACCAGGTTGGGCAAAACCTCTTTGATCTCATCCGCAATGAACCCCATGCATTGCCCTTCATTCAAGTTCATTCCGGTGAATTCTCCCACCCGGAATGTGTAAGTCCTCGGCTTGAGCGATTCAATGATGTCCATCGCGTTATCGAGGTCTGCGATGTTGTCTTTTAGTTTTCGGTCAGAGCTCTGGTAGGTGCCTGTAGTGTATACGCTTCCGTCAAAATAACCGGCCCAGCCGTTGGAGCTGCCTGAATTGTAGTCACCGTAGATACCGTAGGCGGTTGGTGAGTTGTAGGCATGGCCCCAAACACCGAAACTCTGTGCTCCTGCGTCCGCATTTCCATGACCATCGCCATGTACTCCAACCACGCGCTCGCCTCGATAGGCAGCACCCCAAACACCAATCTTTTCGGGGCTTTGGGAACCGCCTATGATGTAGGCGTTGGCTATACCCACGATACCTGTCACAGCTCCGTGAAACCAGCCTGCTACGTAGCCGGTCATTGAGCTCACGCCAAACGAGCCGGCTGAGTTGTCGAAGGTGTTAATGCGAGCATGGTTAAATCCCCATCCATTCACAGTCAGGTAGTCCGAGAAATAGCCTTCGCCCTTCACATCCAACTCATAGGCTGGGCTACCATTGTTGATCCCCACTTTTCCCTGATCGGTGACCTTGAGGAGAGAGGTTCCATTCAATCCATTGTTCACAAACAGAGCTCCGTTGTTCTGTCCCCACGAGCTGGAACTTACATTAAGTGTGATGTTTCGTGCCGAGCCCACGCTCAGGTCGTTCGTGGCTGAAATGGATTGTGAACCTGTGGCGTTGAATGTCAGTTGCCTGCCGGGATTAAGGGATGACTCCAGGCGCAGAGAGCCACCGCGGATGTCAAGGTTGTAGGAAGGCGAAGCATTGTTGATGCCAACGTTTCCGTTCGAAGACACAAATGTTCCGCTGTTAGGTGTGTAAAGCTGCGCTTGCGCGATAACTGATACCACGAGGGCAGGAATAAAAATCAGTTTTTTCATGATGAGTGTTTTCCCAAATGTTTCCAGGGTCAGGCTTGGGGCCAATAGCCAATACCTGTAGGGGCGTTTCTAACCCTCGAATGGCATGATCCAATTCCTAAACTGAAGCAATTGACTTCCAGGTTTACAGTGAGTAGGAGCCTTCCAAGCCTTTCGTTCCGTTCCAACGTACAGCCGATCATCAGGGCTGTATGGCAACTTGAAACTCAGCTTTACGATATGGTCTTTTCCTAACATTATCGAGTAGATGCTTTTGGGTTTGTTCGGGCTATTTGATAGGGTTAGATTGTGTTTACACGTGTTCGTTTTTTATTTTTGTCGTAAATCAAAAATGATGGACGCAAAAGTGACTTTGAGTTTCGATCGTGACGTGATCGAAAAGGCCAAGGAATTTGCTGAAAAGCAAAACATCAGCCTTTCCAGATTGACAGAGCTTTTGCTGCGCAGAACCCTCGAAACTTCCTATCCAAACCTCGAAGATCTCCCCGTTTCAGGCTGGGTTCAGGAACTGGCCGAGGGAGAAGTTGAATACAAAAGGCGCGGTCGTTCGAAGCACAAGGATGAGTATTTCGACTCGCGGAAATGAGACTGTTTCTGGATGCTAACCTCTTAGTGGCAGTATTGAACAAAGAGTATCCGTTGTTCAACTATGCAGCTAAGGTGTTGAGCCTTTCTGATCGGAAGGGTGTCACACTGTTTATCTCACCTGTGAGCGCTGCCATAGCCTTTTATTTCGCCTCGAAGAAATCAGGAGATGCGT
This sequence comes from Flavobacteriales bacterium UBA6057, assembly GCA_002428995.1. Lineage (GTDB taxonomy): Bacteria > Bacteroidota > Bacteroidia > Flavobacteriales_G > Salibacteraceae > UBA6057. The sequence goes on from DIYJ01000015.1 coordinate 69,727, forward strand.
TGGCAAAACGCAAGTTGAATCTGCTGCTGGAGCACGTTACGGTGAGTACCATCAATCATGAAATGACTGTGAAGGCGATTGAGCAACCGAGAGTGCATGATGTGGAAGATGGAATTCAGTACTTCAGTGCTATGCATCATCGCTGCGAGTACCTTCTCACTGAAAACGTGGAGGATTTCTACTTTTCCGATATCCCGGTCATGCGGGCGGATGATTTTCTGAAGAACGTTCCATTGCCTTAGTGGCAATCGGTGATCTGCTCTGTTTCTGCGCTTTGAGCAGGGCTCACGTAGGGGATGCCCAAATTCATGCCCCGAACGATCAATAAGGCACCCATGAGCAAAATGGTAAGAGGAATGAGTCTTCTGACCTTTGTTCGGAAACTTGCGGAGAGTCTGCTGCCAAAGGAAGTGATGAGCAAAAGCACCGGCAGTGTTCCGATGCCAAAAAGCGTCATAAACAGTGCTCCATCCCAAGGGGTAAATGTGTTGGCTGCGCCAGCAATGCCGAGGTAAACAAGCCCGCAAGGCAGCAAACCATTACCCATGCCTCCGAGCAGCCTCACTGTATTCCGGGAAAAACCCTGAGCGTGGATCCAACTGCTGAACTTCAGGGCGATTTTGCTGATGGCTCCTTCAGCTGCGCCAAAGAACTTGCTGACGGGAATGAGCAACACAGAGAGTACCATCAGTCCACCAATGATGATGGAAAACTGCTGCTGAAAGCCCAGCACAGAAAAGGTAGTTCCGATGGCTCCGGCAATGGCGCCAAAGATGGCGTAGGTGAGAATCCTGCCACCGTGGTGCAACCAGCTATGAAAAGGCTTTTTTCCTTGGTTAACCGCGAGCAGAATGGGGCCGCACATGCCTGCGCAATGCGCGCTGCCGAGCAATCCAATGGAGAGAGCGGCCCACCAGTACATTAGATGAAAAGATCTTTTTTGACGAAGTAACCCTTGCCATCATAAGTCCAGGACAAGTTCACTTCATAGCGGCCTGGAACAAAGCTCTCTCCATTGACCTTGAATTGTCCTTCCTGATCAAGGGTGAGTGGAAGCTTAACGTCCAGCTCATTATCAGAGGGGCGGAAGAAGTGCACCTGGCCTGATTCGAGGGCTTTGTGCCATTCTTCAGGGAAGTCGATGACTACCTGACTGGCATTTCTGGAAACGAGAATGTCTTCTTTGAAAGCCTGTGCATTGGCTCGATGTTCGATCCTGTCCTGATAGGCAACTTCCTGGGCGTAGTAGTCTTCTGCTACTAAGCCAACTTCCTGATTGAGACAACCTGTAACCAGGTAGAGAATGTATCCCGCAAAAAGGACGAATGCTGCTGTTACTCCGTGTCCCCAATTCATAATCTTCAGTTTTATGCTGAGGGCTTTCCGCCTTCAGCTGTTTCGTTTTTCTCACCCAAAGCCATCTAAATGGCCGGGCCTAAAAAGTTTGTGGTGACTGTCTCAATCTTCTTTTCACCGTCATACACTCCAATCTTCAATTCGGTCTTCATGCCTTCCAGCTGATCGCGATCTACGATGATGAACATGACGCTTTCTGCCACACCTTGCTTTTCGATTTTAAGACCGTCACCTACAAGTTTGATTTCGCCTACTGCATTCTCGAGCTTCAAACTCACGGGGAATTCGTTGTTGGTTTTGTTGATCACCTTCACGTTGTAGAGATTGCTCAGGCGCCCGTCTTCCTGCGTTTGGTACATCACCCCGGCAGTACGCAAGATGCTGGTTTCAACATCGCTTCGGCTGAGCATTAAGGCGGTAATCACTCCGAGAAGCACAACCAGCACAGCGCTGTAGCCGATGATCCGTGGAGAGAATCTAAATTTCTTTCCCTCGCTGATGGAAGCTTCAGATTTGTAGCCAATCAATCCGCGCTTGAGACCAACGGCATCCATCATGTGATCGCAGGCATCCATACAGGCGGTGCAGTTGACACACTCCAGCTGCGTTCCGTTTCGGATGTCGATTCCGGTAGGGCACACATCCACACATTGATGACAGGCGATGCAATCGCCATGACCAAGGCTTGCGCGGTCTTCATTCTTTCTGAATTTGGCGCGATTCTCTCCACGCTTGTGGTCGTAGGCGACCACCATGGAATTGCGATCGAGCAACACACCTTGCAAACGTCCGTAGGGACAAACCGTGGTGCACACTTGCTCGCGCATGAAAGCAAATACTCCGTAGAACAGGCCGCTGAACACAATCATGCTCGAGAAACCTGCGAGGTTTTCTGTCACCGGTTCGGTGATGATGCTGATGAGCTCATCGCTACCAATGATGTATGCCAAAAAGGTGTTCCCGATCAGGAAGCTGATGGCCAGGAAAATGGCATGTTTCAGCGTTTTCTTCCAGATCTTTTCAAAGTTCCACTCCTGTTTGTTGAGTCTGCGCTGTTGCTTGTAATCGCCTTCAATGAGGTACTCGACTTTGCGGAATACCATTTCCATGAAAATGGTTTGAGGGCATACCCAGCCACAGAAAAGCCGGCCAAAGACGACCGTAAAGAGGATCACAAAAACGATCCCCGTAATCATGGCCAATACAAACAGGTGAAAATCCTGTGGCCAGAATACGTTCCCGAGAATGATGAACTTCCGCTCGAGTACGTTCAGCTGGAGCAGAGGTTCACCGTTAATCCGAATGAACGGCCCGGTGAACAGAAAGCCCAACAATGCCACAGCCAATACGGTGCGCCAGTTCGTGTAGCGTCCCTTTGGCTTTTTAGGATAAACCCAAATCCGCTTACCCTTTTCATCAACGGTAGCGATGTGGTCTCTGAACGATTCGCTGTCGGGTTGTTGTGTCATTGTTGTGATTGGATGACCTCATCCAGACCTGGCGGGGTGTGCTTCCAGGTCTGGATTTCAGCCAACTCCTTTTATTCTTCAGCCATTGTAATCTCTAACTCAACCGCAGCACTATCCACGGCTTCTTCCGCTGGTGCTTCTGGTACTGCTTCTTCCCAAAGCTCACCTTGAGGTTCTTTGGCGTTTTCAGGATTAGTGCCTCTAATAGACTTGATGTAGCTTGCCACCTGTAGCATCTTGTTTGGAGAAAGCTGAGCCTGCCAGCTTACCATGCCCTTTTCAGGGACTCCATACTTGATGGTTTTGAAGACATCAGCAATGCCACCTCCGTGAATCCAGTAGTCATCGGTCAGGTTTGGTCCAACTCCTCCAGGATTACTTCCACCAGATTCACCGTGGCAAGGTGCACAGTAGAGCTTAAAGGTGCTTTCTCCGGCTGCCAGCGCACTAGCATCAGTTAGCAGCTCCAGATTGTTTTCATCGATGGCGTTTTCCTGAGTAGCGAGGAATTCCTTCTTCGCCAGTTCCGCAGCTTCCATTTCCTGCTCATACTCTGCAATTTGCAGATCACCTGTGCCGGAGATGTGGAAGTTGATGAGGTATACAACACCAAATACAATGGTGAAGTAGAAGCCCCAGAGCCACCATGGTGGAAGGTTGTTGTCCAGCTCACGGATACCATCGTATTCGTGATCCATTTCAACTTCTTCCTCTCGCTCAATGGGCACCGTGTCGGTGAGCATTTCGTTGAGCTTCGTTATGAAGGTTTCGGGTAGTTCATAACCATTGGCCTGGCGAATCATGTTCAATAATCCGTTGAGCTTCGTTACGAGGTAGATGAAGGCTGCGAACAAGAACAGGTTGAGCGTAACCAAAGCGATAAACGCAGTGTCGTTCATGGTCACCAGAGCGTCAAAGTCTGGAGTCTCGGCAGCCTGGCTTGGAAGGCTTACCATGAGCAGCAAACCTGTGACTACAGCAGCACCAGCCTTGCCGGCCGTTCCGCTCCAAAGTGAACTTTTGCTCACAACGGCCTTGATCACATTGGCGATCACAACAATGGCCAGCGATTGAAATATGGCGATGATCACCAGGATCATGAAGAGTGTTTCATCCTCCAGTCCGGTGCTTTTGACCAGTGTGTTGGCCGCAGATGCTGTCCCTGGATAAAGTCCTGCAATGGCTAGAACCATAAGGGCCAGTCCTCTTTTTATGGGGAAGGTTTTCATGACGATTTAGTTTTCGGTGAGTGGTAAGTTTTCAAGTTCGGACACATACTGTTTGCGCATTGTAGCGACATACACGAAGAGTCCCAGGAAAAAGGCGAAGAAGATGCAGAAGGAGATCAGTGGGTAGATCTCAATCCCTCCGATGGTTTCCATGTGGTGTTTTATGAACTTAAGCATGGTGTTTCTTTTAGAGGTTTAGTTAGATTCTGCTACTTCAGTCGTTTCTATGTCGCGACCCAGGCGTTGGAGGTAAGCGATCAGCGCTATGATCTCCTTGTTGGGTGCGGTTTCAATGCCTGTTTCAGCCAGATCGTCTGTGATCTCCTGGGCTTGTGCCTGCAGGTCGGCCACAGCAGTTTCCTCGAATCCTTCCGGATAAGGCACTCCCAGTGTTCTCATGGCAGAGATCTTGTCAGCAGTCATGCTCATGTCAAGATCATCTTCGATCAGCCATGGATAAGGCGGCATTATAGATCCCGGACTCATGGTGGTAGGATCATACATGTGATTGTAGTGCCAGCTATTCGGCTTGCGCAACTTGCTGCCACCCTCACGAGCGAGGTCGGGTCCGGTTCGCTTAGAACCCCACTGGAATGGGTGATCATATACAAACTCACCAGCCTTGCTGTATTCACCGTAGCGTTCCGTCTCGCTTCTGAATGGGCGGATCATCTGGCTATGGCAGTTGTAGCAACCTTCACGGATGTAGATGTCGCGGCCTTCCAGTTCAAGCGGAGTGTATGGCTTCACGCTGCTAATGGTCGGGATGTTGGACTTCACCAACATGGTAGGAATGATCTCAATGAGACCACCGATGCTCACTGCAACAATGGCGAGTACCATCAGCACCATTGGCTTACGCTCCAGTGCTCGGTGCCAGTATTCGCCCTTGTGTCGGGTATAAACGGGAGCAAGAGGAGCGGCCTCGGCAGCTTCATCCTTGATGAAAGAGCCCTGGCGAGCGGTCAGGATGAGGTTGTAGACTCCGACAATTACACCAACAATGTAGATTGCTCCACCAAAGGCGCGCATGGCATACATCGGTGCGAGCTGAGTCACGGTCTCCAGGAAGTTAGGATAGGCGAGGAGTCCGTCCTGAGTGAATTCTTTCCACATCAAGCTCTGTGTGAAACCAGCCCAGTACATAGGGATGGCGTAGAATACAATTCCGAGTGTGCCAATCCAGAAGTGGAAGTTGGCCATTTTGGTGGAGTAGAGCTTAGTGCCCCACATTTTAGGAACCAGGAAGTAGAGCATTCCGAAGGTGAGGAAGCCGTTCCATCCAAGGCCACCGATGTGAACGTGGGCGATGGTCCAGTCAGTAAAGTGACTGATGGCGTTCACGTTTTTGAGTGACATCATGGGGCCTTCGAACGTTGACATACCGTAGCAGGTGATCGCAACCACCATGAATTTCAGTACAGCGCTGTCACGAACTTTGTCCCAAGCCCCGCGAAGGGTCAGCAGACCGTTCAGCATACCACCCCAGCTTGGGGCAATCAGCATGATGGAGAATACGACTCCAAGGCTCTGAGCCCAGTCAGGAAGAGCGGTGTAGAGCAAGTGGTGTGGGCCAGCCCAGATGTAGATGAAGATGAGTGCCCAGAAGTGGATGATCGACAGTCGGTAAGAATACACCGGACGATTGGCCGCCTTAGGCACGAAGTAGTACATCAATCCGAGGTATGGAGTGGTAAGGAAGAACGCCACCGCGTTGTGTCCGTACCACCATTGCACCAGTGCATCTTGTACCCCGGCATACCAGCTGTATGACTTCAGGAAGCTAACAGGAAGTTCGAATGAGTTGAAGATGTGCAGAATGGCAACCGTCACAAACGTGGCGAGGTAGAACCAGATCGCTACATAGATGTGGCGCTCGCGTCTGTTGATGATCGTCATGATCATGTTGAGTCCGAACACCACCCAAAGCAGCGTGATGGCGATGTCAATCGGCCATTCAAGCTCTGCATATTCCTTTCCGGTAGTATACCCGAATGGAAGGGTGAGCACAGCAGCTACAATGATGATCTGCCATCCCCAAAAGTTAATGTTACTAAGCAGGTCGCTCCACATCCGCGTTTTCAGCAATCGCTGTAGCGAATAGTAGACCCCGCAGAAAATACCATTACCCACAAAGGCGAAGATCACTGCGTTGGTGTGCAGCGGTCTGATCCGGCCAAACGTGAGAAAATCTGTGGCAAAGCCCAGGCTTGGGAAGACAAGCTGAAGTGCTGCAAGAAGCCCCACCAACATACCGACCACACCGAAGATGGCGGTAGCGATGAGAAACTTCCGGACAATGCCGTTGTCGTAATTAAACTTTTCCAGTTCCATCGATTCAGGTTTTAGTTGTCAGATTTTTCATCGTCAAAGAGCATCCGCACAGAAGGCGAATAATCATCGTCATACTGGTTCGTTTTTATCGCCCAGATAAAGGCTGCCAGAAAGCCCAGTGCGATCAGAAGGCTTACTACAATATGGATGATCATGACACTCATAAGACAATTGGTTTGATGTGCACAAAGGTGTCTGCGGTGCGAAGGGCGAGGAATGACCGGGGTTTGATCAAAAGGTGACATATATCATATCACCACCTGATGAGAAGACTGGAATGTGGAAGAGCGGTGCCGTAAAAACTCATTCAGCCTTGGTTTACGCTGAAAACAGCTTTCTTTGAAACTGCGAATTCGATGCGCGCTGTGGCCAGTTTTGGAGCCTGCGATGATCGGTTCAGCACAAACAATCTACAACCCATGAAGGCAAGCATTTTTACCCCGATTGTGACAGTGATGGCTGTCTGCCTATTGATCACTACTTCCTGTAAAAAACAGGTTCACAAAGTCAATGAAGACTACGTGGGTTACTGGGAAGCCCTGGAAAACAATTCATTCTATTTCTTCAACATTGAATCCAACAGCGATGCTGAATATGAAGAGAATACGGCAGGTGCTTTTGTGAATTTTACTGGGAAGGTCAGGTTGCGCAATGATAGATTGAACATCGCCAGGCTGAAAGGCTTCAAGGTCGATCAGCATCCAGCACCTGTGAATGACTCCAGCATGGTATGGAGCATGGTCTTGGATGGAGTAACATACTTTACGGTTAAATAGCGCGTATTATCGCCTCACATTCGCTGATCGAATTCGGTTTTTGGATGAGGTGGAGCAACGGATATGAGTGACCAGTCTTTCACACTGACTCCTGGAAACGAGTTCATTCCTTTGGATAAGTTTCTGAAGCTGTTGAACCTCGTAGGTTCTGGTGGTGAAGCGCATATGATCATTGACGAAGGCATGGTTTCGGTAAATGGAGAGGTAGAGCTGAGAAAACGCAGAAAGCTCAGAGCAGGTGATGTGGTAGAGTTCAATGGTGAGCAAATCAGGGTGGAAGCATGAACGGAACCAAAAGAGCCGACATCAAGGTTGGAGCAGAGGTGAGCATTGTGCTGAAGAAAGATCAACGGTCAGGAGCACTCACTCAGGGTGTGGTGAAAGACATTCTCACCAAGGCGCCATTCCATAGTCACGGAATCAAAGTGAGACTGGAGGATGGTCAGGTCGGACGCGTGAAAGAAATCCAATAAGTACAGTACCCATAAAACACTCTATAAGCCCCCATTCTTATGAAACTGACATCATTGGCCCTTCTGCCATTATTTGTGCTAGTCTCAGTAGCGTTATCGGTGAGTTCGTGTAAAAAAGAAGAATGCAAGCAATGCCGCGAATGCCCGTGGGATCCAACAATACCGGGCCTTGACCCTGATAACTGTGGTGGATCAAGTGAACAGTGTGGCGATGAACTCGAGCTCCTCGAAGCCTCAGATATTCATATTTGTGAGTAGCTCCATGAAGATTTTCCCACTGTAGCTACGGACTGTTCAAATTCACAATATGCCCGCGGTATTCAATGTGTTAGCCCTTCTTGGCAACAATGCCCAAACGTCTGCCCATCGAAGCATTCTGGAGTACCTCGGGATGAGAAGCGATGGTAGCTACAGCTTGAGCATCAGTGACTGGCCTCCCATGTTGCCTCATTTTAATCCCGATTTTGGCGTTCATGATTTGCCCATAGAAGTGGGTATGTTTCGTGAAGAGATAGAGCTCGCGGATGCAGTGATTTTCTGCGTTCCTGAGTCTGCCGGAAGCATGCCGGGAATGATTAAAAATTGCCTTGAATGGACTCTCTCTACCTCGCTTTTTTCAGGCAAGCCCATAGCATTGATCAGCACTTCTGATGCCGGAGACGAAGCACACACATTGCTGTTGCGGACATTGCGCGCCATGGAAGCGGATGTTTCAAAGGAGCAAACACTGCTGATCGCGGAAACTGGAATGTGGTCCAATGAGCGGGATGAGCCTGTAGATGCGCAGCTCGTCACGGAATTGGAAGGATTGACGTCAGCCCTTCTGGAGCGTATACCAACGTTGCGCGGCCAAAGCTGATTTCCGGTTACGAATGACCACATTTGCCGTTGATCAAACTCAACTGCATGGACCCGCTTTTAGCCATTGCCTCCTTTGCCGCCCTTGCGCTTCTCATCCTCTCTCGCTGGTTGAACGAGCGTGCCTTGAAGCAGATCAGTGCAGATCAGAAGGCAGCGCTTGTGGATTTGTTTTCAGGGCAACGAACCTGGAACTATGGCTTGGTGCTAGTGTTGATCATCGGTTATTGGCTGTTGGTCAGCACCCAGGTCATTGATGCTTTTGCCGCGAGCATGGCCTACTTAGGGTTCACACTATTGCTCATGTCAGGATCTTCTTTGTTGACCTACCGTAAACTGAAGGCCGCCAACATGGATGAAGGCTACATCAAAAACTACCTGATCAGCAGCGGTGTGCGATTGCTGGCCATTGTGGTCTTTGCAAGTATGGCCATCGGAGTATTCGGTCGTTAGAACACTACCGTTAGAGAACCAACAATTCTTGGCATCCATGGAATTGTTACATTTCCCCCTATAAATTACTGGTTATGAGGATATTTTTACTCTGTTTTCTGAGTTGTGTGGTTACACTGAGTGCTTCAAGATTAGAAGCACAAACTCAAATCAAGTTCTATACTACGATGGGCAACTTCGTAGTAACCATGTCAGATTCCCTGACTCCAATCACTTCCGGGAATTTCATTGATCTGGCAGATTCCGGGTATTATGATGGTGTGATTTTTCACCGCGTGATCGACAACTTCATGATACAGGGTGGCGATCCGACTGGTACTGGAACCGGTGGACCGGGCTACACCATTCCCGATGAGTTTGACAGCACAGGTACGCTCAGCAATGTGCAGCGAGCGATCGCCATGGCTAATACAGGGGCACCCAACAGCGGTGGCAGCCAGTTTTTCATCAACCTCGTCAACAACACCTACCTCGATTTTGATAATCCTCCCTTCACTTCGGCACATCCCATCTTCGGAATGGTGACGGATAGTTTCGAGGTCGTGCAGGCGATTGGAGATGTGGCTGTAAATGGTCAGAATCGACCCATCGTGGATGTCGTCATGGACAGTTTACGCATCCTCGTGCCGATCGATACAACAATCGGTGATACCACTGTGAATGATACTACGATCAACGACACCACAGTGAATGACACGACCGTGAATGATTCCATCAACTCGATCGCTTTTGTCCAATCATCGCAGATGAAGGTGAAGGTATTTCCGAATCCCATCGCGGATATGGCGGTAGTTACGGTAGATGCACCAGTGGCTGGAGAAGCTCGCTTTGCAATCATGGATCAAATGGGAAGAGAGGTGAGTGCTTTCGAACGTCAGTTGAGGAAGGGGATGAACCGATTTACCGGCTTGGGCCTCGATCGAAGTTCTCTCAGTTCGGGGATCTATTTTCTAAGGATACAGTCTGGTGATTCCATCTCGCAGTTTCGGTTCATCATCACTGAGTAGGGTTTCTGATTTGATTTATAGTATGCTGAATTTCTGGTCTTTACGTCTCGTTTGTGTTCTTTAAACTGATTTTTCAGTTGTATAACTGATTTTTCAGTTATACGTTTGCGGTATGGAATCATTAACGCAAACCGAAGAACGGATCATGCATGTTTTGTGGAAGCTGCGCTCAGCTTTTGTGAAGGATGTGATCCGGGAACTCCCCGATCCTAAGCCACCCTACAATACTGTTTCTTCTGTCATCAGATTGCTGGAAAAGAAGGGTTATGTAGATCATAAAGCCTACGGTAAAACTTACGAGTACTTTCCTGTTGTCCAGAAAAAGGAATATTCGAAACTGACCTTCAAAAAGCTACTGGGAAACTACTTCGATGGATCTTACAAGTCGCTGGTTTCTTTCATCGTGAAGGAGGAAGCACTGACGGATGAGCAGATTCAGGAGCTGGAACAACTGATTGCCGAACAGAAAAAACAGACTCCAGATGCTTGAGCTTATTCACCATCACGGCCTTCTGGAGTTCCTGCTCGAGGCCAATGTAGCCATGGCCTGTTTCATTGCTTTCTACCTCCTGGTATTGAGAAAGCTCACGCATTTTGCATGGCATCGGGCTTATATTCTCGTAATGCTGGTGGCCAGTCTGGCCGTTGCCGGTGTGAGCATTACAACGGTCACCACCGTTTACCAGGCTCCATCTCCGAGCGTTCCCCTGGAGTTGGAATCTCCTTCAGAAGTTCCTCTTGAACCGGAAGTAGCGGCTGATCAAACAAAGCCTTGGTGGACCCCGCTGCTAGACATCATTGAATCTCCGCAGGCAGTCATCGCGGCAGTCTTTTGGCTGGGTTCTGCAGTTTTCGCGATTCGCTTTTGTGCGCTTCTGCTGGTATTAACCGTCCGATTGAGCAGAGCATCGCAGCACGATTCTGGTTTCTACATCAGTAGCGCCTTCCCGTCTGCTTTTGCATTTTTTCAACGCATCTACCTTCCAGCGAGCTTCTTGCAGCTGCAAGAGGCGGACTTGAAATGGGTCATCGCTCACGAGCAGACTCATGCGCGGCTCGGTCATTCATTTGATAGCCTCTTGCTCGAGTTGCTCAAACCCCTGTTTTGGTACAACCCTCTGTACTGGTGGTTGCAAGGCGAACTGAAGTCTGTTCACGAGTTCCAGGTGGATGCTTCCATTGCTTCCAATGGCCAGGAACACTCTTACAGCAAGCTGCTACTCAAGCTTACTTCTGATCAACGTTCCGTTGGTTTCGTTCACCCGTTTTCCATGCGATCCCTCAAGCAACGCATTCTTAAGATTCATCAACAACCATCCTCTAACATGAAAAAAGCACGGTTCCTACTCATGCTACCCCTTCTCGGAGGGCTTTTCTACGCCTTTTCCTTCCAATCGGAAGAGCGCATTGTAGTCCTTCCCTCAGGTGTCTCCGAAGAACTATCGAATGAAGTTCAGTTCGTTCTGCCCATAGCCAGCGAGCAAATCACACGCTTCAGCTCCTATGGCTGGAGAATACATCCTCTGGACAGAGACCGTCAGCATCACGATGGCATTGACTTGGTTGCAAAACTCGGAACCGAGGTCGTTTCCATTGCATCCGGAAAAGTGATTAAAGTGACTCCCAATGATTCGAAGTATGGCCGGCAGGTAGTGGTGGAGCATGCGCAAGGTTTCGTTTCCCGGTATGCGCATTTAAACAAGACCATTGCAAGCGTGGGTGACTCGGTGAACGCTGGGGCGGTCATTGGTTTATGTGGCACCACTGGCGTAAGCACCGGACCGCACCTTCACCTGGAAATTCGTAAGGATGGTGAGCTGCAGGATCCTGAAAAGTATCTGCCGGAGATTGGGAAGTCAGATTCGAGGCCGATGAAAAAGGAATCGTTCACAGTCATTATTGATGCCGGGCATGGTGGCCAGGATCCCGGGCAGGTAGTGAATGGCCGCAAAGAAAAAGAGCTGTCACTTGGATATGCGCAGGCGCTGCGTGAGGAGCTTGAGCAAAGAGGGTTTAAAGTTGCAATGACGCGGGATGATGACGAGTTCCTGACGTTGAAGCATCGCGCAGAACTCACAGGCAATCATAAGCAGGCATTGTTCATTTCCTTGCACTTTAATGCCAGCGAGGCTGCTTCCGCGAGCGGAATGGAAATCTTCATTCCAGGGACTGCTCACCAGCATGCCGAGGAAAGCGAAGACTTTGCAAGCTCTTTGAATTCAGAGCTTGCCGCTGCAGAGCTCGATCACCGAGGAGTGAAAAGGGCCGAGTTCATGGTTCTTAGAGATGCCAAATGTCCGGCAGCGCTGGTGGAATTGGGTTTCATGACCGCAGAAGAAGAGATGCAGAGAGTGCTGTCAGCGCAGTACCAGGAAAAGGTGGTGAATGCTATTGCACGCAGCGTAGAAGAATATGTGAACTAGTGCCGGTCGGTGATTCGTTGGAAGGTGCCACCTTTGACGATATGGACGAATCAACCATCAAAATCATCGCAGGTCACCTGCGCAAACCCGAGGGAGAAGAGGGCGCCAATGTTGGCGAACTCATGAACATCGGCAACCGAACCATCAACGAAGACACCATGCGGCTGCTTCACCTGCGCGCCAACGATCGCGTGCTGGAAGTGGGCATGGGCAACGGGCATTTTGTGGAGCGCATTTTGGGAGCTGCGGATGGTGTAACCTATGCCGGGTGCGACTACTCAGATGTGATGGTAAAGGAAGCAGAGAAACGCAACAAGGCTTCGATCAACGCTGGTGTTGCTAGCTTCCATTGCGGATCAGCCGTTGATATGCCCTACCGCAACACAGAGTTTGACTTGATTTTTACGGTCAACACTATCTACTTCTGGGATGAGCCGGAGGCAGTGCTCAGGGAGTTCAAGCGTGTGCTCAAACCGAATGGCCGTTTGATGATAGCCTTCCGTCCCGAAAATGTGATGAAACTCTATCCCATGACACGCTACAACTTTCATTTCTGGGATACGGACACCGTCACCGAGTTGGTGCAGGAGCGTGGCTTTAAAGTGACAGATGCTGAACACCACATTGAACCGCCATCTGAGGATTTGGAAGGGAATTCCATCAGAGCTGAAAACATTGTTCTCACTGCCATTCGACTTCCTGATTGATCCGCGCTGGATTTCCAGTATTTAAAAGACTGTGGCTCTCACACAGGTCATTGAAAATACCCTAAATGTGGTATTGATGCGCCTAAATACCGAAGGTATGTTTGTCGTGTTATTTAGAAAGAGTCTAAATAAAGAAACAAGGTCTTCTAACTCTTTCCTGTAACGAGGAAGACTACATAACAATTGGTTTGGTACTTATCACCGTGAGGCGGATAAGTTTCGAGGATGATGCCCGGGAGGACGCTCTTGCGGCATTGTTCTTTTGTAGTCACCTTGTCTCGTTAATCAATGGCGCCTAGAATGCCGAATAGTTGATGGTTGACGTAGTAGCTATTCCTGCCAATTTTCACCTTTGTCAGAACATCTATGTCGCATAGCGCTTCGAGGTACCGAGTCGCAGTAATTCTTGAAACTCCCAGGTCTTGTTGAACCAATGTGATTCTTGTATAAGGATGCCTGAAGAGATTGTTAAGTAGGTCCTGACTGTAGATCTTTGGTTGTTGATCGCGAAGACTGTTTTTGACTTTTTGCATTGTCAGCTTTATCTCGCCAATGAGAGCTATAGTTTCCAGAGACGTTTGTTCTACCGCGTTTAGCATGTACAATACCCATGGCTCCCAGTTTTGGGAATCGCGTGTCGACTGCAAGAGATGATAGTACTCCTCGCGATGTTTGATGATATAGCGGCTTAGATAAAGAACGGGCATAGAAAGCAGCTTTTCTTTAATCAAATAGAGTAGATTTATAATACGTCCTGTTCTTCCATTGCCATCATAGAATGGGTGGATGCTCTCAAATTGATGATGAATGAGTGCCATCTTAACGAGTGGGTCGACATCATAAGTAGGCTCATTGTTGATAAATTTTTCCAGGTTACTCAGCAAGCTCATAATATCTCCATGGTTTTGTGGAGGTTCATATACAACCTTATTGGTGAGTTCGTCTTTCAGAACTGTTCCCGGTACCTTGCGAATGCCCGCGTTATTCCCTTCTATGATTTCTTGAATCTCTATGATCAGATTGAGCGAAATGATTCCCTGATCACGGACATGTGAATAACCTCGTTTCAGTGCCTTGGCGTAGCGATGCACCTCTTTAGCTGCAGCCGAGGAAAAAACTCGTAATTGTTGACCGCTCTGGTAAAGCTCATCATGTGTGGTTACAATATTCTCGATTTCCGAACTGTCTTTTGCTTCTTGCAGTGAGAGTGTATCGATTAAGATGTTCTCGTTCGGGATTGTTTTGGCGACACCTTTGAGCTCAGCAAGGCAAGCTCGCACTGTGGCAAGTCGTTTGAGAACTTTGCGGGTTTCAATGCTTTCTATGTTGACTGATGGTGGAAATGGATGCATTCACGAATACCGTTGATATACATATTCGAATGACATGTATGCTTTGTGTCATAAAACTATACACTTCTTGAATCATATGTATACTAAAAGGTGAATTTGTATACTTTATAACACATTGTAACGGAGACTCAGAATCTCATCTCCGTACCCAACAAAGCTCAGAATGACCAAGATTCAGCTCAATTCCTACTAAATCGCCCACAGATATTCCTGCATTAATTTCTACCCTGACATCGATGGAGTGCATGCCTTTGCGACACCGCACCGAACGGCTCGCTCCGGCAAAAAGTACAGACGAGACCTTCCATTCTCCATTTGACTTTAGAGTCAGGTGTTCAGGCCTGAGCATGAGTTCAATCTCTTTGCCTGCAGCCTGACCGTGAGCATGCGCCAATGTTCCCAACACACATTCGAAACCGTCCTGCTTCGTGGTGCCGTGCAGAACATTCACTTCACCCGTGACCCGAGCTACCTCGGCAGTCTTGGGATGTCGATAGAGTTCTGCCGGACTTCCTGATTGATGCAGCTTACCATCCGCTAACACTCCAATGTGACTGGCGATGGCAAAGGCGTCTTTCACATCGTGCACGACCATGAGCGCTGAGATACCGCACTGATGAATCACTTCTGCCATGTCAAGGCGCATCTGCTGTTTGAGGGTTTCATCAACATTGCTGAAGGGTTCGTCCAGCAGCAACAGGGTTGGCTCAGCGGCCAGTGCTCTTGCGAGCGCTACACGCTGCTGCTGACCTCCGCTGAGCTGATGTGGGTAGCGATGAGTGAGATGCTCTACCGAGCAAAGTGACAAGTACTTGTGAATGCGCTCATTTTGAACCTGTTTGCTCAGTTTCGAGATGCCAAAGCGCACATTCTGTTCTACCGTCAGGTGAGGAAACAATGCATAATCCTGAAACAAGAAGCCCACCTGCCGGTCAGAAGGATTGATGGACGTTTGCTTGTCAAACACCGGTTTGGACTGAATGGCGATGGTTCCTCCATCTGCCTGCTCCAACCCCGCAACGCAGCGCAGCAAGGTTGTTTTGCCGCTACCACTAGGGCCAATTAAAGCACCAATGCTCTTACTCGGTAGGGCAAAAGAAACCTCATCAAGGGCCTTCACCCCGTTGGAAAAGACTTTGGTAATGTGGCGAATGTCAAGCGCGTTCATTCAGGCGTTGGTCAATGATTCGTAAAACAATAACGGAGAAGGTACCCAGCAACACAATTGTCAACGAGGGCAGGGAAGCCTTGTAAAAAGCACCTTCCGTGTCCATCATTACAAAAGCTTTTACCGCGAGAGTCTCCTGGTTGAAGCGTTGAAACAGCATCGTGAGCGGGAGTTCCTTGCACACATCTACAAATACGATGAGAATACCTCCCAAAATAGCCTTGGAAGACTGTGGGAGTACTACTTGAAAAAGACTGCTCAGCCTACTTCTTCCCAGTACCAAACCAGCCTCCAGCTGACTGAGCGGAATTTTTCTGAAACTGCCATCTACCGCGTTGAAGGCAACACTTTGATAGCGCATGCAATAGGCCGCAATCAGAAGCCCGGCAGTGCCTGTCATCAAAACATTCATCGATTGATTGATCCATGCCACCGGGATGAGGATGCCAATTCCAACGATAGCTGCCGGAATGCTGTAACCCAGGTTGGCGATGAAGGAGAGCTTGCTCAGCGGAGAGCGGGCGAACTGATAGTTGAACGAACTCAGCAATACAGCGGTCACTATCAGGATCAGGGATGCGGAAAAAGCCAACAGAAAGGTGTATCCGGTAACTTGTAAAAAGTCTTCGTCCATGGCATATTCCAGGCTGTTGCCCGCCCAGCTAAGCATCTGAGCTACAGGAAAGACAAAGCCGAGCAACAGCGGTGCGAGACAAACGATCACCAGGAGCGGCCGCCTGGAAGAAATAATCGAAGGAGAAGACACTTTTTTGAAGCGATCATCTAAGCGAACCTTTCTGCGCTGACGATACTCTAGGAAGAGTAAAAGGCCCACTAATAGCAAAGCAACCAGCGCGTGAGAAACAGAGCTCGTCAGGTTTCGTGGGTCCCAGTTCCGGATGATTTCCGTTGTGTAAGTATGAATGCCAAAATAAGCCGGAGCACCATATTCGTTCAGTACCTCCAGCGAAACGAGCAACAAACCACCAATGATGGCTGTGCGGTGCAGCGGCAGAATAGTTCGAAGCAGTTGATGAGGTCTGCGTCTTCCGCTGATCAGGGCTACTTCCAAGAGACTTGTGCTCTGTAGCTTGAGCGATGCTCTCAAAGGTGTATAGACATATGGAAACAGGACCAAACCCATGAGCAACGCCAGCACCGGCAGGTTGGCAGGATCGAGATGGACTCCAGTCCATTGATCCAGCGTTCCAAAAGGCCCAAAAAAGCCTTTGGAAATGTAGGCCATCACATACGCTGGAACGGTGAGAGGAAGGATCATCAACCAATCCAGCCACTCGCGCAGCGGGAACCGATAGAAAGTGACCACCCAGGCGGTTGAAATACCAAATATCAGTGCCCAAATTCCAGTCATGAAGACGAGGAGCAAGCTGTTCAGAGAGCTTTCAGAAAGGATTACCGAGCCCATCAACTGAATCACATCCGGCCTGAACTGTGTCAAAATGCCAACCACGGGAATGAAGAGGAAGATCAGCAAGGCCAGCAGAGCGTAGGGCCAACCCGTGCTCCAAAGTCGTTTTTGATCGGCCGTGATGTGAAAGCTCCGCTGCATCGGGGTCAAATGTAGCCAGCAAGCCATCTGCATAAGGCCGAAACCCGCACATTTGCAAACATTCCTTGATCTAAGCAGTTTGATCACCAGTATGAAAAGCGGAGGTTTGCACATTGAGTCTATGAAGAGCTGGCTGCCAAAGGCCAACAAGCCGGTGGTTATTGCCGGGCCGTGCAGTGCAGAAACGGAGTCGCAGGTATTGGAGGTGGCCAAAAAATTGGCTGCTACCAACAGGGTTTCGCTCCTGCGAGCCGGAGTCTGGAAACCACGAACGCGTCCGAATTCATTCGAGGGAATTGGTGACAAAGCACTTGCCTGGTTGATGAAAGCTGAACATCAGTTTGGCATCCCAGCCATCATAGAAGTGGCAAACGAAGATCACGTCAAGAAGGCGCTGGATGCTGGTTTGAGACATCTCTGGATCGGTGCGCGAACCACCGTCAACCCTTTCTCCGTGCAGGGAATCGCGGATGCGCTGCAAGGTCAGGATATTCCTGTGTTGGTGAAGAATCCACTGAATCCTGATCTCGACCTGTGGATCGGTGCGTTGGAAAGGTTGAATAAGGCAGGGATCAAGAAGCTTGTGGCTGTTCACCGAGGATTCAATACCTATCAGGATCATGTGTTCAGGAACTCACCGAATTGGGAAATTCCCATTGAACTAAAAACCCGATTCCCTGAACTGGATGTCATTGTTGATCCCAGCCACATCAGTGGAAAGCGTTCGCTGCTGCATGAAGTGTCGCAAAAAGCCCTTGACCTGAGCTTCGATGGCCTGATGATCGAGACTCATCCCAATCCTGATGAGGCCTGGAGCGATCCCAAGCAGCAAATCTTCCTGGAGCAGTTTGAAGATTTCCTCACGCAGTTGGAGATTAGACAGAGTCACTTCGAAGACACCATTGTCATCAATCAACTGGAACAGCTTCGGAAGTTGATCGACCAGGTAGATCACAATCTGATTGAAAACCTGAGTCGCAGGCTGGAGATTGTGGAACAGATTGGACACTACAAGGCCGAACACAATGTGACCGTGTTCCAACTTGAACGTTGGAGGCAAATCTTGAACGACCGCCTGGAGCACGGTGAGTCCAAGGGATTGGAGCCAGAAATGATCAAAGCTATTTGGGGAGATCTGCACAAGGCATCCATTCAGTTACAAACCGAGATCGCCCAGCGACACCTGCGTGAAAACGACTAATTTCGGTCCATGTCTGCGGTAAGAGCCACCCTGCTTCTCATCCTCATTTTTCTTTCCTGCAACAGCTTACGGGCTCAGGTGGATAATGTGAACCCCAAGGTGAACATCATTGGGGGAGAGACATACTATTTGCATAAGGTGAAGAGTGGGCAGCAGATTGAGGCGATTGCCAAAGCCTACTACACGGAGGCTAAAATCATCTCTGATGCGAATCCCGATGTTGTGAAGGGTTTAACCCCCGGAATGGAGCTTCGCATACCTTGCTCCTTCGAGTCGTATGATGCGATGAGTAAGCTTAAGGTAAAGCAGCAAAAGGCTGAGCCGCAATTGGTGGAGTCTCGTCCTCCCGAACCTGTTGCCCCACCTACGGGAACTTCAAAGAAGCAGGTCACACCATTGGAGGAAGCGGTTTCCCTGATCGATAGTGAAAAGCCGCGTGAAGAAGAACCCGAGATCACCGAAGAAAGCGAGCCCATAGTTGAAGAACCGATTTCATATCCAGTTGCCACGCCTGTTGCGCAAGTGGCAGAAGAAGAGCAAGAGCCCGCAGATCTAGTCAATGAGGAGGCTGAACTGGAAGACCTTTCGAAGAGCATCACGGAGAGTTTGGAGGCTCTGAAGAAGATCAGAGAACAACTGGAAGCTCCCGTGGAAGAAGAAGCTCCTAAAGATGACATGCCTGACATCCCTGCCTCAGATCGCCTCAGCGAGTTGCTGTTTTTGGAGCAGGTGATGGGCGATTTTTTTGCTCCCGACAGTAGCGATACTGCGCTGCACATCAAGGAGTATTTCTTTGTGACTGCCGATGCCGCAGGGAATCCCACGGAGTTGAAAGATGAGCGCACGGAGACCAACGAGAACACCAACATCATTGAGCTGGACGCCCTCAAAGGCATTCGTTTTGATGGAGTCAAAGAAGCCGGATTAACCGGAAGTCCGCAGCCCATCGGGTTGAACCTGGATGCCAGCAAATACGCGTATTCACTGAAGATCAAAAAGAAGCGCATCAGATACTACCGCACCTCCTTTTTCGTGGAGCATATGAAATCCGATCATCCCCACTTCGACTTGATCAGGAAGGCAGCAGACAGCGAAGGCAAGCGCGGCCGTTGTGAGTTGATCATTTATGACGGCACCATGTCTGCGAGTCTGCATAAGGCCTTTGAATACAACCCCTTTGCCGAGAAGGATAAAACACTGAAGGAACAGCGGTTCATCGAGATTCAGCACATGGAATTCGAGTAGGCATCCTTGTTAGCTGGTTCTCAAACTTTACTTTCATAGAATGCTCAAAAAACGCTGGAAGCTCGCGCCACAACCCACTTCTGATGAAATCAAGGCTCTGCGCCAGGCCATCAATGCCAGTGAGCCATTGGCAAAGCTCCTTCTCCAGCGCGACATCAAAGACTTTGAGACCGCCCGGAAGTTTTTCAATCCTTCTACCGATCAATTGCATCCACCCTTCTTGATGAAGGATATGCAGAGGGCTGTAGATCGCATTACAAAAGCCATCGAATCAGGTGAGAATATACTCGTGTATGGTGACTATGATGTGGACGGAACTACCGCTGTTTCCCTGGTCTACAGCTTCCTTTCGAATCAATACGATCAGGTGAGCTACTACATCCCCGATCGCTATGGCGAAGGATACGGCATTTCCATGAAGAGTGTGGACTATGCCAGCGATAATGATATTTCATTGGTCATTGCCCTGGATTGCGGCATCAAAGCCGTGGAGCAGGTGAAGCATGCTGCCAGTCAAGGCATTGACTTCATCATTTGCGATCACCATTTACCCGGCAAAGAGCTTCCGGCTGCTCATGCCATTCTCAATCCGCTTCAGGAAGACTGTGATTATCCCTACAAGGGTTTATCCGGCTGCGGCATCGGCTTTAAGTTGTTGCAGGCACTGCTCACAGCCTGGGACTTGGAGCCTGCGCTTGCCTTTCATTACATCGATCTGGTTGCCGTGTCTACGGCCTGCGACATTGTACCGATGGTAGGTGAAAACAGGGTGCTCACCCATTTTGGCCTCAGGCGTATGGAGCAGTCGTTAAGACCCGGTCTGCAGCTCATCATGGAAAATGGGGGATTGTGTAACGAAGGCCGGCTGAAGCGCATGTTGCACACCAGCGACCTGGTGTTTGTCATTGGGCCTCGGATCAACGCGGCAGGAAGAATGGATCATGGTTCAGTAGCGGTGGACTTACTCACCGCTGAGTCGTTGGACTCAGCCAAAGCTGCCTCCGAAAAAATCATCCAAAGCAATACAGACCGAAGAGACATCGACCTGAAGACGCTGGATGAGGCGCTCAGCATGGTTAAGGGTAATGCACCGCTGGAACAAGCCAAAACCACGGTATTGTTTGGCGAGCATTGGCACAAGGGAGTGATTGGCATTGTGGCTTCGCGCATGCAGGATCACTACTATAAGCCTACCATTATGCTCGCTGAGTCAGACGGTGTCGTCACTGGCTCCGCACGGTCGGTGAAGGGATTTGATGTGCACAAGGCTGTGGAAGCATGCAGCGAGTTGCTGCTGAGCTACGGAGGGCATACCAACGCTGCCGGTTTGACCATGAACAGGGAGAATGTCGAGGCGTTTCAGCAGAAATTTGAGGAAGTAGTGGCGAGGGATATTGATGAGGCCGTGCTTGTTCCTTTTGTGGAGACGCATGTGGAGATCGGCTTTGATCAAATCCATGATCGTTTTTTCCAGCAGGTGGAGCGCCTTGAGCCCTACGGCCCGTTTAATATGCGGCCTGTGTTTATGACCAAAGGTTGTCTTGACCGTGGAAGCACCCGGAGAGTAGGTGATGGCTCGCACCTGAAAATGGACGTTTTCCAAGAATCAAATCCTGACCAACGCATGCAAGGCATTGCGTTTGGTTTTGGAGAGCACTATGACCGCATCGCGAATGGAGAATCGTTCGATCTGGCTTATTCCTTGGAAATGAATGAGTTCAGAGGGAGAAAGACGCTGGAAATGACCGTTCGGGATATCCGCTTTAGCGCTGAAGCAAGCGATAGCTGAGACCGAGGCGGAACTGATGATTTCGATCATCAACTGATTCGGTTCCAAAGTAGTCATCGTCCGTCAGGTCAAAGAGTCCGATGCGTGCACTTGCATCCAGATTCAAACGCTGACTTAGTCTGAACTGATAATAGAGCATGCCTCCAGCGTCTAGACTGGCAAAACCATCACGACCGAAGGACCGGTCGCTACCATTGGCCGTTTCTGATTCTTTGTAGACCTGAATCAACGGAGCGAATGCAATACCGAAGCCCAGAGTGTGGCGCTTAATGACATTGACTCGAAGGTCCAGAGTGATGTCCGCATAAGTAGCAGCTAAGCTGTTTTCTACCGCATTGCCTTCCTGGCTGATGCTCGAATTCAAGCCGCTTCTGCTGTGAACCGTGGTACCCATACCGAGCGATACCCTCGGCTGGAAGAACCACTGCACGTTTGCTCCGGCATAAGCTCCCAGCGGAGTTTCCCACGACTGTGATCCGCTGTTGGAGAGACGACTGCTGAACAGCAAACCACCGTGAGCCTCAACAACAAGTATTTTCCTTTTGTGCTCTCTCAGATCCACGGATCCCGCACGATCAAGGATGTCGTTTTGAGCTCCAGCAAGATTTGTAATGCTGGACCAGGGCATCCGTTGCATGTCTCTTCGATTGGAAATAACCGGAGGAATGGTCGAATTCTTGGAGGCGAATAACTCCTGATTGGTTTTAGCCGAAGAAGAGGCTGCTTTTGCCAATGTAGCCGCATCCGTTTGAGGAGCTGATGAAGAAGGCTGCGATCTCTGCGTTTTCTTGAGTCCTATTGTCTGTGGATCACTCTCTACCAATCCATCTTTCGATTCTGGAGTCCTGGTCGTGGACTCAGCCACATCAGCGTTGGCCTGATCCAATGGAGCAGAAACCGATTCAACCGACTCATCTGCTTGAACCGAGCTGCTCACACCAATTGCAGCAGGTTGTGAAGCGATGACCTCAGATTCTGAAGACTCGGTGGATTCAACTGTGCGAGCAGGCGTTGCAGATGGCAGAAGGTGGGTTTGTGATTCTACCTTCACCTCTTTGTTGGTGTCTACAATCTCTGTTTCAGCAGGAAGAAGGAAAAACAAGCTACCTGTTACAGCAGCAACCGGCAATAGGAAAAGCCCGAGCTTTTTCCAGAACAGCCACTTGTAGTGCTTGTCGAGCAGTTGCTCTGCTCCGGCCCATCCCGCTTCGGAGTAGGCTACCTCACGCGAGGCGAGCTTTTGCCGAAAGAGATCATCTATGTTATTGCCTTCTGCCATTCTTTATAGTGTCAGCGATGCAAATCTTGACATCGCCTTTTTCATCATTTCCTGGAGGCTTTTGCGTGCAAACGAAACATGCCACTTGCTTGTTCCATTGCTGATGTTGAGCATTTCACCAATCTCCTTGTGCGTGAAACCGTCAATGGCGTAGAGGTTAAAAACCTTTCGGCTCATATCGGGCAAACGCTGGATCATTCGCTCCAGCTCTTCAGCCTCTAGTTGCTGGGCTGCTTCGTTGAAATCTACCTGATCGAGGTTTTGAACCTCATCAATGTCGATCCCGGTCATCGCATCCCTGCGCTTCTGATCCTTTCGAAACTCATCAATGATCGCGTTGATCATGATGCGGCTCATCCAGGACTTGAAGGGAACACTTTCCTTGTATTTGTCGAGGTTGGTAACCAGCTTAAGGAAACCAAGATTGAGCAGCGCTTCAGCATCTTCCCGTTGATTGCAATAGCGCAAGCATATAGCCATCAAATAGCCATAACAAAACCTGTAAAGCTCATTCTGAGCTTTGCGATTGTTTTTTCGGCATCGCAACAATAAGTCAGCATCGGGCTGCATATCCATACAAACGTTGAGAAAACCGTCAACGTTGCTATTTTATTGATTACACCGGTTTTGAAAACGCTCATTTCCTCGTTTCAAATAACAGAAAATCAGTTCCGGCAGTGGACACGGAAGGAAAATGAGAAGGGTTGGGTAAGAGAGAAAAAAACTTTACTGAAGCACGAAATTTACCGGCTCCACGCTCTTGATCTCCGGTACCAGCCTGCGAATGGCATCTTCTACACCATTCTTAAAGGTCATGTTGTTCATGGAACAATTGCTGCACGCCCCTTTAAACTCAATGCGCAGTACGCCTTCGTCTGTGAGCTCAACGATCTCCAGGTCGCCACCATCTTCTTTCAGGAAAGGTCTGATCTCTTCGAGAGCAGCTGCCGCCTTGTCTAGTAATTCACTGTTCATCCTCTTGTCTTCTTTTCAAAAGTATGCACTACGCATCAATTGACGTGGTTCTCAACAAGTTATCGATCATTTCGTTCAGAGCTTGGGCTTGAGGTGTGTGTTCTTGCAGCACTGCAGGCCTGCCAACGTCCCCTGCTTCCCTGATGCTCTGCACCAATGGGATCTGCCCGAGCAGACTTACGTTCATCTCTTCAGCCAGCTTTTTGGCTCCGTCCTGGCCAAAGATGTAGTACTTGTTTTCCGGTAATTCTGCCGGAGTGAACCAGCTCATGTTTTCCACAAGACCGAGCACTCTAACCTTGATGCTGTCGAGCTGGAACATGCCAATGCCTTTTCTTGCGTCTGCCAGGGCCACCTCCTGCGGAGTACTGACGATGATCGCGCCATCGAGTGGAATTTGCTGTACGAGTGATAAGTGCACGTCCCCGGTTCCAGGAGGTAGGTCGATGAACATGAAGTCGAGCTCATCCCAATGCACATCAGTAAACATTTGAGAGAGTGCCTTGCTAGCCATGGGGCCTCTCCACACAATAGCTTGGTTGGCTTCTGCAAAAAAGCCAATGGAGAGCATTTTCACACCATAGCTTTCGATCGGCACCATGCGGTTATCACCATCGCGTGTTTCTACGGTTGGCTTTTCATTCACGGCATCAAACATCAGCGGCATGGAAGGACCATAGATGTCAGCGTCTACTAAACCAACTTTGTAGCCACGTGCTGCCAGCCCAGCAGCAAGGTTCGCACAAATGGTGCTTTTACCCACACCGCCCTTTCCGGAGGCTACCGCAATCACTTTCTTCACCTTGGGTAAAATTTTGCGCTGTTCTGCGCTGCGCTCAGCGTTGGTCGGTAGGGAACCGATTTCTGCCAACACGGCTACGTCCTCACCAAGAAATCTGCGCACTTGGTGGATGCAAGCCTCTTCCAATCGCTTGCGATAGTGCATGGCGGGATTGCTGGCCTTTACCTCAAACGATATCGTATTCCCTTCTACCTTCACGTTCGACACGAGGCCGAGGGTCACAATGTCTTTCTTCAACTCTGGCTCCACAACATGTGAGAGCGCTTCTAATACCAGTTCGTGTTTGTTGGGCATGTTCTTCTACTCGATCTTTTTAAAAGAGGGCTTTTAGTTCGGTGGCATCGTTGGGCTTCATTCGGCCTGCAAGAACCAGGCTCAACTGTTTCCTGCGCAGGGCGGCCGCATGACGTTCTTTTTCAACATCTGATTCAGGGATGAGTTCAGGCACCTCAATCGGTGTCCCGATCTGATCTACGGCCACGAAAGTGAAAATGGCTTCGTTGCACTTCTTCTTTTCACCGGTCCGGTGGTCTTCCACCCAAACGTCAATGAAGACTTCCATGCTCGAGCCAAATGACCTTGACACATTGGCTTCAAGGGTTACAAAATCTCCAAGCCGAATGGGTTGATTGAAAGAAATGTTGTTCACGCTGGCTGTGACTACCACACGACCAGAATGGCGGTGCGCTGCCACGGCTGAAATAACGTCCATCCAATACATGAGTCTGCCACCCATGAGGTTGTTCAGCGTGTTGGTGTCGTCTGGCAAAACGATGTGCGTGGCTGTTGCCCGCGATTCGCTCGGTGTTTTCTGCTTGTTCAAGGTCGATTTCTTTGGTCGCAAAGGTAGGATTGACATTGGTCTGCTTTACTTTCGGCCCAATGGGAATTCTCTACATCAAAGCATTGCACATCGTGTTTGTGGTGTCTTGGTTTGCGGGACTGCTCTACATCGTTCGGCTTTTCATTTACCACACGGAGGCTGAAGTAAAACCCGAGGTGGAGCGCAACGCCCTGCGGGATCAGTTCAGGATCATGGAAAAGAGGCTGTGGTACGGAATTACCTGGCCTGCAGCCATACTCGCCACCATTTTTGGGTATTGGATGGTCATCAGGTTCAATTACTGGAATCAGCCCTGGATGATGGTAAAGCTGGCGCTTACTACGCTCCTGATGGTCTATCAGGTGATCACTCACATTCACTTTCTCAGGCTGCAGAAGGATATCATCCGCTGGAACTCTCTGCACCTCCGCATTTGGAATGAAGTCGCTACGCTGTTGTTAGTAGCAATCGTATTTGTTGTGACACTGAAGAATGCAATGGACTGGTTGTATGGTGTTTTGGGTTTCTTGCTTTTGGGAGTGATGCTCATGCTGGCCATCCGCATTTACAAACGGCTTCGCAAGAAGTGAGTTAAAAAATACACAGACATTAAGTGTAGATACATACTTTTGTTCAAATTTGAGTATGGCGTCTATTGAAGAGGAGATCAAGCAGAAGAAGTTTGACAACGAGTATCACAAGTTATTGATCAACATCATGTTCACTTCCAGCTGGCTTTCCGGGTTGCAGGGAGTTTTTTTCAAGAAACACGGCCTCACAGCGCAGCAATACAACGCCCTCCGAATCCTCCGCGGTCAGCACCCTAAGGCGGCAAGCGTGAACATTCTCAAAGAGCGAATGATCGATAAAATGAGCAACGTTTCGCGCATCATCGACAAGCTCAAAGACAAGCAGCTGGTGACCCGCAAACCGTGTAAAGATGATAGACGGCAGGTGGATGTCAAAATCACAGATAAGGGCCTGCAAATCCTGGATGAGATTGATAGCGAAATGAAGATTTGGGAGCAAGGGCTCCACAACATTTCCGAAGAAGAAGCGCAGTCCGTTAACGCCATTCTGGATCGCTGGAGAGGATAGTAGAGTTAATGTTCCGGTAATTTTCCTAACACATCTGAGCTGTTCTTTCGGAGCAGTAATGAAAGTTCTCAAGGTCAATTTGTTAATTTCCAAATATTTACTACTTTGACCAACCTATTACCGAAAAACAAAAACCTAAACCTTCCCGCACATGCGTCAGCTTAAGATCACTAAGCAACTCACCAACCGCGATAGTAAGTCCATAGACAAGTATTTGAGTGATGTTTCCAAAGAAGGAATGATTACTCCGGAACAAGAAGTTCAACTCGCCATTCGCATCAAACAGGGCGATGAGGCATCGTTGAACAAAATGGTAAGTGCCAACCTGAGATTTGTGATCTCTGTTGCTAAACAGTACCAAGGTCATGGGTTGACATTAGAAGATCTGATCGCAGAGGGGAACATCGGTCTCATTATCGCTGCCAAGCGTTTTGACGAGACGAAGGGTTTTAAATTCATCTCTTACGCTGTTTGGTGGATTCGCCAGAGCATCATGCAAGCCATTGCAGAAAACTCGCGTGTCGTAAGACTGCCACTCAACAAGGTAAGTGCCATCCAGAAGGTGGCTCAGGCATTTTCTCAATTGGAGCAGAAGTACGAACGTGCCCCTTCCAATGATGAAATTGGAGAATACCTGGAAGCCAACGCTGACAGTGTTGGAGACCTTTTCGTTTACGCACAAAAGCAAGTGTCTGTGGATGCTCCGTTATTGGAGGGAGAAGACAATAGCCTCCTGCATGTAATGGAAAACGATTCCTCGGAGGTTCCTACGGATATGCTCATGCATGAATCGCTTCGCAGAGACATCGAACGCGTTTTGGTAAACCTCAAAGAGCGGGAAGCAGATGTGCTTCGCCTATCCTTTGGACTGAACGGGATGCCACCCATGACACTGGAAGAAATCGCGAATAATCTTGGCCTTACAAGAGAGCGAATTCGTCAGATCAGAGAGAAGGGGTTGAGAAGTTTGCGCAAGAGAGCCAACAGCCAGTTGCTCAAAAACTATTTGTAAAGGAGCCACGCTCCGGGAAGATCATTTTTCAAAGAGGTGAGCGCTTGCTTAGCCTCTTTTTTTGTGGCAAAACTTGCCACACTCACCCGGTAGAGCGAGCCTTTCTGATCCACGATACCAGCGCTGTACCCCATTCGACCATACGTATTGGCCAAACCATCAGCATTGGACTTTTCTCCAAAGCATCCACCAATCACATGGTAGCGAAGCGTGCTGTTGGATCTTGCCACCCTCTTGGCTTCCCGCTTACTTACCACCAATGTCTTGTCCGGTTGACTCGTTTTCTTGATGCTCAGGAAGCGGTCATTCTCCACGATTTCCAGCGCGCTGACATAGTCGAGTGACTCTTCAGCGTTTTCGCCTGCTGTGCGAGCCTTGTAAGTGACACAAGCCTTTTCGGCAAAGGGATTCAGGTCAGAATAGTGAAAATTGCTTCGATCTTTTAAAACCGGAGTAAAGGCGGAGAGCCATACCGTATAACCGATCAAGGGAATGACCACTGCAGCCGCTGCCAATTTCACGTAGGGGAACGACCTTTTCGCTTCTTCCTGTTGAGCCTCTTCGAGAACCACCTGCTTTTTGGGAGTAGGCTTTTCGACTGCCGGAGCCTGAATGGAAACCACTTTTGGCTCAGGACGCTTCGGTTGCTCCTTCACCACCTTTGGTTTAGCGGGTTCGGCTTTTTGCTCTTCCTCAGGTTGTTCGACCTGGTGAGCAAAGAAGCTTTCCAGGCCCGTCCCGTCAGAGTAGAAGTCTGCGTTCTCCAGTTGCTCAAACCGAATAGATCCGTCCGCATTCAGCGATAGCATTCCTACCTTCTGAAGCTTGACACGTTTCCTGGCTTTCAGCTCTGATCGAAGGAACAATGCATATTCCTGCACCAACTTCAATCCAGCCTCATATTGCTCTTGCTCTTTACGTGCTACGTAAGACGCTAGCAATCCATCATTATGCGTAAGAAGCTTGTTGAACGATACTTTGCGATGGGGAGGATCGAAACGGTGATTCACCGGATTGATCCTGGCAGGCGCATAATTGGCAACAAAACCTCCAAAGTTGGGAACTACCACACAATCGTGGTCTTTCAACAGGTCGGCTATGTAGTGGTCGAGGTTCATTTAGGAATGACGCGTCTGCAAACGTAGCCAAATGCTATTCAGGCATCAAGGCCAGCACGCGGTTTACATCTTCTGGTGTGTCAATCGCCACAGAGTCAAACTCTGTCACTTTCACCTTGATCTTGTAACCGTTTTCAAGCCATCTCAGCTGCTCAAGCGATTCAGCTTTCTCTAACCCAGAGGCCGGAAGCTTGCCCAGCTCTCGCAAAATGTCAGCACGGTATCCATAGATGCCTACATGCTTGAAGTATTCGTGATTTTCCAACCACTGTTCAGCAGGCTTCATCTGATAAGGGATCGCATGCCGGCTGAAGTAAATAGCATCGCAGTTACTGTTCAATACCACCTTGGCCTTGCTGGCATCAAAGAGGAGATCAACATCTGCAATTTTCACCGCCAGCGTGGCAATCTCCGTATCGTCATCGTTGAAGCAGAATGCGAGCAAATCAAGCTGAGCAGGGTGAATGAGCGGCTCGTCTCCCTGTATGTTGATGATGGCATCAAAAGGTTCGTCCAATTGCTTCATCACCTCCACACAGCGGTCTGTACCGCTTTGATGATCGGTAGACGTCATCATCACCTCACCATCGAATGACTTTACGTGCTCGTAGATGCGCTCGTCATCGGTCGCAACAATCACTCTCGCGAGCTGGTTACTCTTTGCAGCTTGCTCGTAAACACGCTGTATCATGGTTTTCCCTTTCAACTCAAGCAAGGGTTTGCCTGGGAAACGGGTAGAACCATATCGGGCTGGAATAACTCCAAGTATCTTCATGCGTAACAGCGAAATTATCAATCTGCTTTTCCCTCAAAAGTTAAATTCGAACTTTCAGTGACCGACCCTCGACTTTTACAACTGGCACTTAAAATGCTGGACGGCATCGGG
Source organism: Flavobacteriales bacterium UBA6057 (assembly GCA_002428995.1). Classification (GTDB taxonomy): domain Bacteria; phylum Bacteroidota; class Bacteroidia; order Flavobacteriales_G; family Salibacteraceae; genus UBA6057. Next base: position 99,130 of record DIYJ01000015.1, read on the forward strand.
CCTATGCGCTCCAAACGGCTTGTGTCTTATTGTGGTGGGGTCGAGGCAGCCTTTGGTGAGTCGTTGAAAAACATCGCCAAGATTCCAGGATTTGGTGAGATTACAGCTCGAAAACTCAACAGGGACGGTGCATTGAGGGAGGCGGAAGCAGAGCTGAAAAAGGTGGATGAGTTGGGTGTTCGGTTACTGTTTTACCTCGACCCTCAATACCCCCAGCGGCTGTTGCAATGCGATGATGGTCCGGTGCTGCTGTACACAAAAGGAGAGATGGATCTCAATCCTCCAAAGAGTTTGGCAATTGTCGGAACCCGGAATGCTTCGGACTATGGCAAGGATGCGGTTGAAAAGCTCGTGAGCGGTTTAGTCCCTCACGGTGCAATGATTGTGAGCGGACTCGCATATGGCATTGACATCGCGGCTCACAAAGCGGCCGTTCAAAAAGGACTGCCTACAGTAGGAGTGCTGGGAAACTCTCTGGATCGAATTTATCCACAGGTGCATCGCTCCACCGCTGAGCGCATGCTGGAAAACGGAGGCCTCATTTCTGAATTTGCCATCGGTACAAAACCTGACCGCGAAAACTTCCCACAGCGGAATCGAATTGTCGCGGGATTGGTGGATGCCATTGTAGTAGTTGAAACGGCTGTGAAAGGTGGTTCCATGATCACTGCTAACCTCGGATCGGGTTACAGCAGGGACATTCTCGCCTTCCCGGGACGCACAAGCGACCCTTATTCCGGAGGTTGCAACTGGCTGATCAAAACAAATAGGGCTGCTCTGATCGAAGGCATTGAAGACCTGGAGTACGTTTTAGGCTGGGAGCGGGGAGAATCTAGTGTGCCTGAACAGACGAAAATGTTTGAAGCGCTCAGTGATGCCGAGCAGAAAGTATACGACCATTTGCAACACAAGGGGAAGTGTTCGTTAGACGATTTGAGTGCGGAAACCGGGTTTTCTATTAGCCGGACCTCAACCTTATTGCTCGAGATGGAGTTTAAGGGAGCTGTGAAGTCCTTGCCTGGAAAGCACTATTTGCTGGCCTAGCAAAGGATATCTTCACTATTATTGGTAACAGCATGCGGCAAATCCTATTCACTATCCTGCTCCTGGTGTCATGCGCACATCTGGGTCTTTCACAAACTAAAGTAGAAGGTAGCGTTACCGACCCTTCCACGGGCGAACCTCTTATCGGGGCCACCGTAGTGCTGGATGGTACTACCACGGGTACAACCACTGATCTGGATGGGAAATTCTCCTTTGAAACGGACCAGGAACCACCCCTGAACCTGAAAATATCGTTCATCGGCTACGAGCCGAAGGTGGTTTCCTACACAGGAAAGGAAAAGAAGTTTAAAGTTGGATTGGAGGCTTCTGCTACCATGTTGGATGCTTTTGAGATGGTCGATTTCAGAATCTCTGAGCGTCAGAAGCAGGAACCGCTCACCGTGGAGCGCATGGATATTTTGGCCATCAAGGAAACGCCTTCCGATAACTTCTATGATGGTCTGGCGATGCTCAAAGGAGTTGATCTTACTTCAGCCAGTTTGGGCTTTAAGGTGATCAATACACGTGGATTTAATAGCACGAGCCCGGTTCGGTCGCTCCAGTTAATTGATGGAGTGGACAATCAAAGTCCGGGGCTGAACTTTTCACTCGGGAACTTCCTCGGCTCGTCTGATTTGGATGTGATGAGTGTGGACATTGTAGCGGGCGCGAGTTCTGCTTTTTATGGTCCAGGAGCGTTTAACGGTGTGATCAACATGACCACCAAAGATCCTTTCGACTTTCCGGGATTGAGCTTTTCTACAAAGGTGGGCGAGCGTAACCTGCAGGAATATGCCGCCCGGTGGGCACAGGTGATTGAAAACAAGGAAGGCAAACCCAAATTCGCCTACAAGCTGAATTTCTTCTACATGCAGGCGTTCGACTGGTTTGCTGAGAACTACAATGCGGTTGACGACTCTGACTTGAGCTCCACTAACCCCGGTGGTTATGATGCGGTGAATGTCTACGGAGACGAGGAGTTTGACGATCGAACAGACCCTCTTTCTCAAACGCAATATCCCGGATACGGCATTGTCCATAAAACTGGTTATCGGGAACGGGATCTGGCGGATTACAATACGGATAACCTGAAATTGAACGCTGCATTCCACTACAGAATCACAGATAGTTTGGAAGTGAGTTATGCGATTAGCTACAGCACAGGGACGACCATCTACCAGGGAGATAACCGCTACAGCCTGAAGGATATCCAGTTCTTGCAAAACCAGGTAGAAGTAGGGAAGAAAGGGAAGTGGTTTGTACGCGGGTATGCCACCCATGAAGACGCAGGTAATTCCTACGACATAGTCACAACGGGTATTCGAATGGCCGAGTCCACCGAAGTGACCGATGCAAACGGAAACGACAACTGGTTTACTGAGTACAGAACCAACTGGGGTGGTCGTGATTATGCTCGAAGACTCCGTGGTTTTGAGGGGTTCCCTCAATTGGCTGATTTTGGAAACGATGAAGTAGCATGGGGTGCAGCATTGGATGAATGGCTACTTCAGTACACCGATACATTGACGGCATGGCATCAGGAACTACGCGGAGCCCTGGAAGACAACCCAAGGGCCGGGCTCCCCAGCTACAGACCTGGAACAGCTCGCTTCGATTCTGTTTTTTCGGATGTAACCAGCAGGAATTTCACAGAAGGAGGTTCGTTGTTCTACGATCGATCTGCTCTCTACCACGTTCAAGGCGAGTATAAATTTGACATTGATCGATTCGAACTGACCACTGGAGGAAACTACCGCTGGTACAGGCCGGAATCGCGCGGAACCATCTTCCAGGATACGCTGACCTATGAACGGGCAATGACGGATTCGGGAACGGTGATCCTCACAGACTCGAGTTACCGCCAGATCCAAAACGAGGAATTTGGACTTTACCTGGGAGTTGGAACACAGGTGTTGGACGAGAAGCTACGTTTCAACTTCACGGTTAGGGTAGATAAAAACCAAAACTTCGATTATCTGTTCTCTCCAGCCGTCTCCGCGGTATACTCGCCCAACAAGAATCATACGTTTCGTGCGACATTTTCTTCTGCGATTCGAAATCCGACCCTGGCCGATCAATACCTCTACTACAACGTAGGACGGGCCATCCTCCTTGGGAACCTGGAAGGATATGACTCATTGATCACCACCAACTCATTTGTTGATTATCTGTCAACCCTCAATTCTGATACCCTCGAATACTTTGACGTGGATCCGATCAGCCCGGAGCGTGTTAGAACGGTTGAATTTGGATATCGGGGAACTTGGTTTGATAAGGTATACATCGACCTTAGTGCTTACCAAAGCTGGTATACTGATTTTATAGGTTTTGTGATTGGAATTGATTCTGATTTCGACCTTATCGGTTTTCCTTCCAATCCTCAGGTTTATCGCCTGGCTGCCAATGCTGAGGGCGAGGTTCAAACACAAGGATTATCGGTTGGAGCTAATTACTACTACGCTAAGAAACATGCCTTTAATGGCAATTACTCCTACAACCGGCTGACTTCGGGCGATGATGACCCGATCATTCCTGCCTACAACACGCCAGAGCACAAGTACAACATAGGATTGTCGGGCAGGGATATTATCCTACCGTTTCTGAAGTTTGGCAGGTGGGGTTATGCGGTAAACTACCGATGGGTGGAAGGCTTCCGTTTTGAAGGGTCGCCTCAGTTTACAGGAGATATTTCTTCCTACGGATTAGTGAATGCACAAGTAAACTATTCCATCCCCGCATGGTTCGTTACTTTCAAACTAGGCGCTTCCAACGTCTTAGATAATCGTGTATATCAAGTTTATGGTGGCCCCAGAGTAGGTCGATTAGCTTATATTTCCTTGCTTTTCGACTGGAATAGGGCGAAATAATGTACTTTGTTAACTTTAAATTAATCTATTCATGAAAAGAGTTTTACCCTTTCTCCTTTGCGTCTGTGTAGCAGCCGTTTCGATGGCTCAAGACCGTTATCTTGAGGAGGTTTTCACTGATAGTGAGATCACCATCTCAAAGAATATTCCCTACGGAATTAATGTAAACCCTCTCCTTAACACTTCGCTGCTTGATCCAAGTTATGTGGGTGCAAATGCAGTCCAGATCACTATGGAAAAGGACTCGTTGGTGAATATTATTGCGGCTGACGATCCCATCCCTGCCAGCTTTCTTACTCCTTTCGCGCTTGATAGCAGTACGCTGCTGAAGGTGACAACACTGGAAATGGACGTCTACATGCCAGACATGTCAGTTGATACTGAAACAGAGCGTCCGGTAATTGTGTACGTGCATACTGGAAACTTCCTTCCACCTGTAGTGAACGGAAGCTATGGCGGTTCTAAAGAAGACTCTTCGGCAGTGGAACTGTGTAAGCGATGGGCAAAACGCGGCTTTGTAGCTGTTGCCCCAAACTATCGTCACGGATGGAATCCTGTAGCGCTCGGTCCTGAAGGACTGATCACCAGAAGGGCTACACTGTTGAATGCTGTTTATCGTGCGATTCATGACGTGCAATACTGTGTGAAAGGATTGCGCGAGGATGCCACTGATTATGGAATTGATGAGGACAACTTTGCGATGTACGGCTCTGGCTCAGGAGGTTACATTGCCTTAGCTTACAACACGCTGGATGATCAGGCAGGAACGCAGGTTCCTAAGTTTGTTTTTGGAGGAAACTCCATCGTAGTGCCAAGTGTGGTTGGTGATGTCAATGGAGAAGGCGGCTTGATCAACCTGTATCAGGACAATGGTTTCTCTGACGATGTAGACATGACAGTGAATGCCGGTGGTGCTTTAGGCGAGCTTTCCTGGATGGATGCCTCAGATGCTCCCCTTGTTACTTTCCACTCTCCTTACGACCAGTTTGCACCATTTGATACAGGAACCGTTATTGTTCCAACTACCAACGATGACGTGGTGGATGTAAATGGACCAAACACTTTCATGGTCAAGGCTAATGCACTCGGATTAAACAGTGCATATTCTGGTACCTACACGGATGCTTACACTGCTCGAGCTAGTTCATTCCATGGGCGTAGCATGAGCAACTCTCCGGTAATCAATGTGAATGATCCTATCGAGATCCCTGACAACGGTGATGTTGAAGGACTGTTTACAGTGGTAGTGAGAGATGGTAATGGTGACATTGAGCCTAACGGTTCTCCATGGGATTGGTGGAGCATGAGCGACCTTACCGCACTTGTATCCGCCACTAATGCCGCAACGAATGGTAGCTACGATGCGAACGAAATCAATACCAATTCAATGGCTACAAATCCCAATCAGTCTCCTACACAGGGACGCGTTTACATCGATACGATCATCGGTTACATGATTCCACGCGTTGTAAAGACCCTTCAGATTGGAAACTGGCAATCGGTGAACGTAGACGAGTTGTACATGGATCGCGAGGACGTGAATGTGTATCCAAATCCTGCGACTACCACGCTTACGGTAAAGGCTTCCAGCCCAACCATGAACATTGCTTCTTATGAGATCTTCGATATGATGGGACGCACTGTGAAAGCAGAAACGGGACTCAACGAGTATTTGCTTGAGCTTGGTGTGGAAGACATGAACACCGGATTGTACATGGGGAACTTTACCCTTGACTCTGGTGAAACCATCGTGAAGAGATTCACGGTAGAGTAAATGAGACGAAACATATAATTGCTTTGAAAAGCCATCCTTTCGAGGGTGGCTTTTTACTTATTTAGTGAACCTATGAACAGAACCTTCCGTATCGTATCCACCCTCATCGTCATCTTGGTAGCCGTCTATTTCCTTGGTCCCATGCCGGACTTTGGGCCGATCAATAACGCTCCGAAGGCCCTTGATATCGATTTGGATAAGCTGGAGAGCTTTGTTGCAGCACAGCAGCCGCTGGATGTTTTACCGGGAAATGCGGGTGAGATTGTTTGGGCAGACTCTGTGCGCAAAACGGAGTACTCCATGGTTTATCTCCATGGCTTCAGCGCCAGTGCTATGGAAGGAGATCCCATTCATAAGAACCTCGCCAAGCGCTTTGGTTGCAACCTCTACATACCCCTTCAAGTGGGGCATGGCCAGGACGATGAAGATGCTTTCAAAGGCCTGACACCGGATGCGATGGTCGAATCCGCCAAGGAAGCCATCGCCATCGGGAAGCTTCTGGGTGAGAAGGTCATTGTTTTTGGAACCTCTACCGGCTGTACCTACGGCATTTATCTCACACCAGAGGATCCGGCAGTTGAAGCGCTGGTCCTGCTTTCTCCAAACATCGAAATTTATGACCCTACAGCTTTCTTGCTAGATATGCCTTGGGGAAAGCAGATCGCGGGATTGGTAATAGGGAGTGAATACCGCACCGTGGAATATCCCAAAGAAGTCCAACCTTATTGGTACTCACGCTACCATATTGACGGGCTCATTGCCCTTCAGCGACTGCTCGATGAATCGATGACTTCCGAGACCTTCGCCACCTTGGATAAGCCCGTTTTCATGGGCTATTACTACAAAAACGAGCAGGAAATGGACCATGTGGTTTCAGTAGAGGCCATGCACGATTTCTTTGAGGAAATCTCTACTCCCGAAGACCAGAAAAAGGCTGTTGCCTTTGCAGATGGCACGGAACACGTGCTTGGTTCAAGTCTCAAGAATCCCAATTGGAAGCACGTTCAGGAAGAGGTCGTCAGCTTCCTGGAAACACAAGTATTTAAGGCGCCTTAGCCTGATTTGAGCTAAGATTCATTCTAAGTGTTCTGATGCTCACTCTGGGTTTAACCACAGAGAACACAGAGTTTTTCACGGAGCACACAAACAACGGGCCCCAAGCATTCAACAGGGTTACTCTTGATCATCTAATCATCTAATCATCTGATTGTCTGATTGTCTGATTGTCTGATTGTCTGATTGTCTGATTGTCCGATTGTCTGATCCTCAAATCAACTCAATCCTAGCCTTTCTGCATCTGAGCAAACTCCTTGGCAAAATAGGTAAGAATGACGTCTGCACCCGCCCTGCGAATACTGAGCAACATTTCAGGCATGGCCCGATCATAGTCCAGCCATCCGTTTTGGGCAGCTGCTTTCAGCATCGCATATTCACCGCTCACATTATAGGCTGCAATGGGAATAGGGTAGGCCTCCTTTAGTGAGTGGATCACATCCAAGTAGCACAAGGCTGGCTTTACCATCATGTAATCAGCGCCTTCCATGTAGTCGAGTTCTGCTTCCAGCAAAGCTTCGCGCTTGTTGGCCGGATCCATTTGGTAGGTCTTCTTGTCCCCGAACTTCGGAGCTGAATCCAGTGCATCGCGGAAGGGGCCATAGTATGCGCTAGCGTATTTGGCGGTGTAAGACATGATGCTCACGTTGGAGAAGCCTGCTTCGTCCAGTTCGTTTCGGATAAACTCCACACGCCCGTCCATCATATCGGAAGGCCCGATGATATCAGCTCCGGCTTCTGCCTGAGCTACAGACATCTTTCCGAGCACATCCAAGGTGGCATCGTTGATGATCTCTCCGTCTTTTACCACACCATCATGGCCATCACTGCTGTAGGGGTCCATGGCAACATCTGTCATGATTACCGCCTCTGGAAAACGCTTTTTCACCTCCTGGATGTAACGCAGGTAGAAATTCTCCTTCGCGTAGCTATAAGTCGCCATTTTATCCTTCAAAGACTCATCCACCGCTGGGAACAAGTCAAAGCATTGAATGCCCAAATTCATGCATTCCTCCACTTCTTTCAGCAGGTGATCCAACGACAATCGAAACTGACCGGGAAGTGATTTCACCTCCGATCTGTGATTTTGACCATCTACCACAAAAAGCGGATAGATCAGGTGTTCGGTGCCCACATTCGTCTCTCGTGCCTGACTTCTTATGACTTCGTTTTTGCGGTTCCTTCTCGGCCTTCTTAGCATCATGCGAATTCTATCTTTGCGCACGAAGTTAAACGTTCAAAACGCATGAATTTACTAGCTGTACACTGGACTGTTGATCCCACAATTTTCGAGGTAGGACCGCTTACAGTGCGCTGGTATGGCGTTTTGTTCGCAGGCGCATTTCTCGCTGGTTACTACGTGTTGCAAGGCATGCTGAAGCGCGAGAATCAACCGAAGGAATGGATGGACAGTGTGCTCATCTATGTGATGGTAGGTACCGTTCTGGGTGCTCGGCTGGGACACGTTTTCTTCTATCAATGGGATTATTACCAGAACCACTTGTTGGAAATATTGCAGGTGTGGAAAGGTGGATTGGCGAGTCATGGTGCTGCCGTGGGTATCATCGTTGCGCTGATGATCTGGAGTAGGAAAATATCCAAGAAATCCGTGCTCTACATTCTGGATCGCGTGGTGATCACTGTGGCTTTGGGTGGGGTTTTTATCCGTACGGGAAACCTGATGAATCATGAAATTGTTGGAGCTGTCTCTGAGAGCGGGTTTAAGTTTCTCCGCAATACGGATGACTTGGATTACTTGCAATTGGAAAAGTATACCGGGATTGAGGTTTATGATCGCGCTTCTGGTGGTCACCTGATGCCGGCAGAGCTCGAAAAAGCCTATGATGCTATTGCCAGCAACCCCGATATGGCTCAGGTTTGGGAAATCATTCCAACCCGTTATCCTTCGCAAATCTTCGAGGCGGGTAGCTACTTTTTGATCTTCCTGCTTTTGTTGGCTGCCTATCGTTTTGCAGGTGCTGGTGAGCGCCAGGGACTCATCTTTGGTCTGTTCCTGATCCTCCTTTTCTCTGCGCGCTTCTTCATTGAGTTTTACAAGGATGTGCAGGTGGCCTTTGAGCAGACTATGGCATTGAACATGGGACAGTGGCTCAGTATTCCGCTCATTTTGGCTGGCTTCTTCTTTACTGTAAGAGCCTTGATGATCAAGAAAACGATCTGAGTTTTCGGATTTAACCACAGAGGGCACAAAGTTCTTCACAGAGGACACAAAGACTCTGTGAACTCTGTGTCTTCTCTGTGTGCTCTGTGGTTAGCAGCAGCTTAACGTCTCCTGAACAGAACAGGCAGAAAAAAGGCCATTAGGCATGCCACACTTCCGTAGAGATTCACGGTCAGCAAATCCCCGTACTTACCCGGAAACGGAACCCATTCATGGGGAAATAGCCCCGAAGCCAACCAGACTCCAAACACGATTCCAACGCCTGTCGAGAGGCTGAAAGACACCTTAGGAACCTTCGCATTCCAAAAGATGAAAACCGGTGCCAGGCCAATGACCATCGTTCCGCTGATGGTAGTAGCTGAGAGTATTTCTGCGTTCAGGAAAACCGGAATGGTTCCCACAACAGCGAGTGCGACCATCGCGAGTCGGCCACTTCTGACTTGCGCTTCAATGGGGCCCAGTTTCAAGTCTACTACAGCCAGTTTCGAGAAGGAAGCAAAGGTGGAGTCCAGCGTGGAGGCGGCTGAAGTAACCATGATGAGGTTCATGGCCAGCATGAGTCCAACGCCCAATGATTGACTCAGCGCTACAGGAGCTTGTCCTTCCAAACCCTGAAAGCTGGCCGAGATTCCCACAAAGCTGAACAAGGCAATGCACACAATTCCGATCAGGCTCGCTGCCACGTAGCTGCGAAGGGTGGTTTTGGGACTGGATAAAAAGCCACGATCCGTTAATACCGGATCATGGAAGGGGTAGCTGAGCACTTGCAAAAGTGCCACGAACAGAAGGTTCAAACCTCCCGCCATGCTCCAGCTGCCTGAGCTCACAAAGCGCTGAAAGTTTCCAGGCTCAGAAGGCAAGATGTAGCCCAGAATGAGTGCAAGCAGGAGCGCAAACAGTCCCATCTGGATCGCATCCGTGAGGAGCGAACTGCGCATGCCTCCCTTGAGCACGTAGGCAAGTGTGAGCAGGGTGAAAACCAGAATCGAGGTATAGTAAGGCCAGCTGCCTTGAGTTCCGAAGTAGGAACCAATGACCATCGTGTTTGACCAAACCTCATTGAAGAGTCGGAACCCGATCAGCACGGTAAACAAAACCAACGCATTCCTTCCAAAGCGATGCTCCAGAAACTGATGGATGCTGTCGTATCCGCCTTTCGTTCGGAGCTTCCAGATCACGATTCCACCTACCAGAAAACTCAGGTAATAAGCACTGTAGGCCAAGCCTCCGACCATCCCGAAATCTCGTCCAAGGTTGGCCGCGTTGGTGATCGACTTTGCAAAAATCCAGCTGATGACGAGGCTGCTCGTCAGGAGCAAAAAGCCGGGCGCTTTCCCGCTTGAAGAACCAGCCGCGAAAAACTGCCTAGCCGTGCGTGAAATAGGGGCTATCGCGACTAGCAGTATGCTCGCCCCGATCATGATCCACCATTGCAAGTTTAGCGCGTCCTCCATGCATGAAACGTTATCGGTCCCACCATACTAAAGCGTTGATGCTGTTTCCGTCCGAGTTAGCGGAGGCCTCTCCGAAGTTGGTGGCATTCAGTGCTGCCTCGTCCGTGGGGTAGGGCATTCTCACTGGAATCAGGTTGTTGTTCAGGCTTGCAGCCAGTGCCTGCAGTTGTGGAAACCTTGTTCTGCGATATTCGATCCACGCCTCATAGCCGTTGACACTGTTGGCCAGCCATTTCTGAGTCATGATCTGCATCAACGGAACAGAATTGGGGGCGTTATATGCAGCATTCCCCGTGGTTAAATAGGTGGCTGGCATTGGAGTTTGCCAGTATTCAAAGGCCAATCCCACGGCTTCGTTGTACAGCTCTTGTGCGCTGGCTGCGATGAATCCTCGCTCCGCTGCTTCTGCCAAAAAGAAGAGCGTTTCCCAGGCCGTCATGAAGTTTGCATCCAGGCGCCCGGTGTTTTCACGGAATATCGTGCCCGTTAGCGAGTAATCAGAAACGGAAATGGAAGTTTGAGAGGCATCTGTACCGTTGCGCAAACCGTTGAACGAGCTGTCCGCCTCCGCAGGTCGGAAAAAGACCTGAACTCGCGGATCGTCCAAATGTCGAAAGATGCTGTCGCTGGTTTCAGACATCACAAACAGGTTGAAGTCACCTGAGCGCAGCGTGGCCATTCTGAAGTTGTTGGGCTGGCCATCGGTGAAATCGAAGGCTGCGTTTTCCGCATTGAAGCGGATGAAGTCCTGCTCATCATAAATGCGTTGCAGAAGCTCTGAAACATCCTCTTTGGAAGAGATGCGCATCAGATATTTGATGCGAAGTGCGTTCGCGAAGCGCACCCATGCCGTAAGGTCTCCATTGAAGAGGATGTCGCCTTCCAGCTGCGGTGTTCCATCATAGCTTTCGCACGCTCGAATGCCTGATTCCAGGTTTGCCAAAATACCTTGAGGACCTGTGTAAATGCTCTCCTGCTCATCGTATGCAGGAGCCACATTTCCTTCCCGACCTCTTACCGCTTGTAGGTAGGGTACATCGCCATAAATGTCGGTAAGCATGGCGCTGATGTAGGCCTTAAGGATGAGTGCAGGGCCTTTGTACACGGCCTTCGATTCGGAATCCCTGGACTGATCCAGAATGATCTGATTGTCCCGAAGGTTTCGGTAAAGCACCGGCCATGGATTGCCACCGTATTGAGGCTGCCTCAGGTTGTGACGATCAAACAGGTTGAAGTCTACCATGGCAAAGTGCTGGCTGAGAAGGTTTCCAGCTACAAAGCCCTCGTAGGACATTTCTTCTCCGGTGTTGTAAATCACCTGCCGTAGCAACAAGCTCGGCTCCGCCTCAATGGGGGCGTTTGGGTTGGTGTTGATCTCTTCAAAATCTTTGGTGCATCCTGCGATGAGGATAATCAGTAGCACGATCGAATGGTTGCAAATTCTGTTCATGGCCAGGATGATTAAAAGGTGAAGTTGAGTTTCACACCCATGCTTCGTGCAGTGGGATAGGACATGTCTTCCACACCGCTCACAAACTGATTGCCTTGAACGGCCAGTTGTTCCGGGTCGAAGTGTGGAATGGCGCTCCACGCGTATAAGTTTCGACCGATCAACGAAACCTGAAGGCTGCGGCCGTTTTTCAGCCATCCACTTTCCGCTTCAGGCTTTTGGAAGGTGTAGCTCAGCGCTACCTCGCGAAGCTTGAGATAGCTCGCATCATAGGTGTTGTTCTCTTCATGGTTCCTGTCGTAGAACTGACGGTAGTAGCTCTCAGCGCTGATGGCGGTAGTGTTTTCTTGATAGATCGGATTGTCTTCCGTCCCCACATTCACCACACCGTCTGCTACAATGCCGCCTTCGGGCCGATCTTCGGTTTCTTCCAGTTGGCCACCGACTCCGGCAAGTGCCTGGGTTCTGGAAACGAGCACGCCACCCTGTCGCCAGTCGAGCAGCACATTCAAGCCAAAGTCTTTCCAGCGAAACTGGTTGCTCCAGCCCAGGATGAAATCGGGATTGTAGTTCCCAAGCTTGATCAGGTTGTTATCCGGGATGAAGTTTCCGTTTGCGTCCAACACGAATCGGCCTTCTTCATTCTTCAGGTAGCCCGTCCCGTACATGTCACCGATCCGCCCGCCTTCTTCCACCTGGAACCAGACGGTTTGGTTCACGTTGTCATACACTCTTGAGTAAGCCAGCGTCAACGTTTCTACACCTTCAGGTAATTCTTGCACGGTGGCAACATTTCGGCTGAAGTTCACGAAGCTGTTCCACTCGAAGTCTTTTTGTTTGATGGGTGTGATGCCCAGGATTATTTCCCAACCCTGCGAGAAGACTGCTCCGCCATTCACTACTTGCTGCGTGTAGCCCGAAGAAACCGGAACAGGAAGTGCAATGATTTGATTTTCCGTTAATGCCCGGTAGTGCGTTACGTCCAGCATGATTCGATCCTTCAAGAAGCGAATATCACCGCCAAACTCCACCGAACCCGTGCTTTCAGGAAGCAGGTTTTGATTCGCAATGCTTGCCTGATCGCTCAAGGTTGGATTACCCGCATAAGGCGTTTGAGACTCGAACACTCCAGCCGTTTGGTAAGGATCGGGATCATTACCTACACCGGCAAGGCTTCCTCTGAATTTCAGAAAGGAGATGTAGCTCGGAAGTTCCACCAGGTTGGAGGCGATGATGGCGAAGGAAACCGAGACGTAGGAGAAGCGAGCATTTTCTGCCGAGGTAGGAGTGGCCAGTGCACTCGACCAATCCACCCGACCGGTCACTTCGCTGCTGAAGTAGTCCATCACATTGTACTTCAGAACTCCGTAGGTGCTGTTGATCCGCTTTTGAGATTCGAATTGAAAGGTTTCCAGAGGCGAGGCCGCATTCGCCAGGGAGTAGATTCCCGGTTGAGCCAATGACAGCGCCTGTGTTTGCTGCGTGGACGCCAGTTGATCCATGCGATTGGCTCCGGCTGAAACATCAATGCTCATCATGCCAAAGCTCCTTCGGTAGTTGAGCAACACGTCTGTGTTGTTTTCACGGAAGTTCACCTGGTGCTCTGCATAAGCGCCTGAACGAAAGCGATTCGTACTGTAGGCTCTTCTGAATTTCCTGAGCTCACTGGAATAATCCATGCCCGTTCTCACCTGAACGCTCAGACGCTCCATGATCTGGTAGCGGGCAGAAACATTCCCAAACAGGCGGTCGCGATTGAAGCTGTTGCGGTTTTCCAGCAGGATGAAGTAAGGATTGTCGAAGAAGGTGTAGTTGAACGAAAACTGCTCGCGGCCTTCAAATCCGGGCTGCCAGTAGTCTTCCAGAGAGGCAATGTTCATCGAGCGCGGTCCCCACGCCACAAGTGAATAGTTGATGTTTTCAGAACCGTATCCGCTCGAAGGCCGGTTGTCGCTGCGCGAGTTCATGTAGTTGATGGAACTGTTGACCGTCCACTTCTCGTTCGGCCGAAAGGTGGTTCTCGCGCTCGCGGTATTTCGATTCAAGTTCACGCCCGGGATGTATGAATCGCTGCGCAAATCCGTGAAGGAAAGTCGGTAGTTGCCCTTGTCAAAACCAGTGGCCACCGAAACATTGTTGATGGTGGTGATGCCGGTCTCGTAAAAGTCTTTGAGGTTATCCGGGTTTGAAACGAAGGGCGTGGGAGTGATGGCCTGTCCGCCATGAACAGCTACGTCTCCACCTCTCACCACAGTGCCATCGGCCAGAGTAACCGGGCTGTCAAACTGTGCGATGTTCAGTCCCTGATCCAGGCGCGGCCCGTAACTGTAGCTGATGTTGTCGTTGGTGCCTCCGCCCAGGCCATCTACAAATTCAAACTCGCCAGAGTTGCCCTGACCGTAGGTATTTTGGAATTTAGGCAGGCGAAAGGGACGTTCAAGGAAAGTGCTCGAATTGACACTGACCCGCGTGCCTTCCAATCCCTTGCCACCTTTTGTTTCGATCAGGATCACCCCATTTGCCGCTCGTGTTCCATAGAGCGCAGCAGCAGCCGGACCCTTCAAAACGGTGACCGCCTCTATGTCATCAGCGTTCACGTCCATTGCTCCATTTCCAAAGTCTACCTCCTGGAAACCGGCAGCGGCATCATTGGTGAAATTGACGATAGAGCTGTTGTTGATGGGAGTTCCGTCCACCACAAAGAGTGGGTTGTTGTTCGTGAAAGATGCTTCGCCCCGAATGGTGATCTTGGAAGTAGAGCCCACACCTGTGGCACCCTGGCTTACGGTGACACCTGCTACACGCCCTGCCAGATTATCAACCACGTTGGCGGACTTCACTTCCGAAATGTCTTTGGCTTCCACCCGCTGAAGTGCGTAGCCCAGATCTCTGGAATCCCTTTCAATCCCAAGCGCTGTAACTACCACCTCGTTCAATGTGGTGGCACTTGGGGCCATCACGATGCTGAGCTCAGAACCATCATTGACGGGGATTTCCAGGTTTTGGTACCCGATAAGGTAAATGCCAAGTTTCGACTGTTTCGAGGCCACTTCGAGGCTGAACCTGCCTTCGTTGTCGGTGGCGGTGCCGTTGGTGGTGCCCACTTCCCAAATGTTAACCCCAGGCAGAGGCGTGTTGGAAGCAGAGTCTGTAATGGTACCCTGAACAACGGTTTGGGCAAATCCTGAAAAGGAGAGTATGCTCCCCAACAGGATGAGGAAAAGGATTCGCATGTAGAAAACTGAAATTAGAAGCGCGATGCGCGATGAAACAAGGATTGGCAGGGTGTCTTAGGCTGCCAATGCCGGAGGTGCGCGCAAAGCTTTTGTGGCGAAACTTCTGTTGGTAATAGGTCGAGCAAAGGGCTTTCTGGTGTTATGCTTTTGAGGAGCAAGCAGGGACTTAAGCAGGAGCACGAAGGGCGTATCAACTCTGTGTGTGACCTTGATCAGATCAGCTGCGGTGTCAATATCAGCAAGCTCACTTAAAACACAGCCTGGATGCCCTGCCAGATTTGATTGAAGCGATTCGAAAACCGAAGCTGTCAGCCAAGGTTGATCCAGCATGGCCTGACGGTCATACGCGGATCGCCTCATTCCGATCAGGTAGGTGCCACCATCTTCACTGGGACCGAGAACCCATTCATTCTCTTTCAAGCGGTCTTCGGCATTCCTAAGTATGGAGGCATCCAACTCAGGGATGTCAGAGCCAATCACAATTTGCTGGTCAAAACCTTTCGACCAAATCGCTTCCATGGCATTGGCCAATCGCTCGCCAAATGTGTCACCATATTGCTGTGAACCATCCAGCCAAAACACTGACATACCGGAGTCGCGCGCTTCCTGAAGGGTGTGCTCTAAAAGAGCAGTTGCTACCTGCAGGTTTTGATGGGCGCCACCGCCTCTTACGAAGGACTTAAGCCGTGCATCTGCTTGCGGAGTTCTGGCGAAAACCAGCAGCGCAGTGGATATTGAGTTCGTTGATGTAATGTTTGGAAGCGTTCGTTCTTCTGTGTCGCAAAAGAGCAATAAATCGCCAAGGAAGGCTTAAAAAAAGAAGCCTTACAAAAGCGACCGTATTCATGCCTTTATTTGCTTTTGATGCAAGAACCCAGGTCCATTGTTCAACTGAAAGAAGGAAAGCGCTATCTGCTGTTTGGTGGCGCTTACAGCAACTTGCACGCCCTCAAAGCTTTGAAGCAAGAAGCTGACCGCTTAGGCTTTGAGGCCAACGAGGTGATCTGTACCGGTGACGTCATCGGTTACTGCGCTTTTCCAGACGAAACCGTGCGATTCATGCAAGACTGGGGTGCTTTGAGCATTGCAGGAAATGTAGAAGAACAGTTAGCGACAGGTGCTGAAGACTGTGGTTGTGATTTCGACAGCGGAGGAAGATGCGACACCTTTTCCCGGCAGTGGTATCCCTTTGCGCAAGAGCAGCTAAGTCCCGAGTCTTTGTCTTGGGTTCAGAGCTTGCCAGATCACCTTTCCTTCGAATTGGGAGGCCAATCATGGCTTGTGCTCCACGGCTCATATTCAGCGCGTGCTGGCTATGTGTTTGAGTCCACTCCAACGGAAAGTAAACTCAAGCAATTGAACCTGAGCGGAGCTGATCATGTGATTGCCGGCCACTGTGGTTTACCCTTTGTTTCTGAGCAATCGGGCCGTGTTTGGCTCAATGCCGGAGTGATTGGCATGCCTGCGAACGATGCAGATACGCGTTGCTGGTACGCTGTTTTAGAGGAAGTGGATGGTCGCGTGCACTGGAGTTTCCACCGCTTGAGCTACGATCATTCATCTGCTGCCACCGCCATGCGCGAAAAGGGTCTTCCCGAAGCCTATGCTCAAACACTCGAGACCGGCCTTTGGGATAATTGCGAGATTCTTCCGGAAACAGAAACGGCCGCCCAGGGGCAGCCGCTTGTGGTTGATAGTGGGGTGCTTTGAAAGCCATCAGGCCATCTCTTCACCCTTCTTGTTTTGTTCTGAAAGTGTCCAGTCATCGGTAGTGGTGGTTTGAAGCCACACTTCTCCTGATTTCCTGAAAACCTGCACGTTCAGTCCGTAGTGATCGTGAAAAGCCTGCTCCAGGGTGCTCACCTTCTGGTTGCCATGGATGCTGATTTCGCCTTCGTTGTGTCGCGTGCGAACCTGACCAATGGTAGAAGCCTTGTTCAGCATTGTCTGGCTCGAAGTGCCTTCTCCAGGTTCGTGTTCACTGGCGTAAAACTCCAACTTCAGGTAGCCGAAGTGTGCGTGGAACAAATCCTGAATCTGGTCAATGGTCAGTTGGTCATTGATCTTGATTTCCATCTTACATCCATTTTGAGAGGTAGCGGTGAAAATCTTCTTTGAGGTCGCCATAGATCTTACGGGCCGTCACCATTCGCTCTCGCAGCGGATCGTGGTTTTCAAACAAGACATGATCCACAGCTACAGGATGCTCCTTTGCATAGTTAGCCAGTGAAGCCTCGTGCTCGTGAATGTCGTGGGCGAGGAAGTCGAAGGCATCTCGCTGGATTTTGAACTGGTTGGCAAACTGATCGAGTTCACCCAATACAGTTTTGTCCGTGTAGCGTTGTCCTATTTCCTCCAGCCTTCTGTGAAAAACGGGAAGTTCATCCTTGTAAAAATCAAGCTCCTTTCTCCATCGTTCGTGCTCGAAGTGCAGGTCGTCAATGTGCACTTTGTTTTGCTTGCTCATCAGTGGTGTTTTTACGTGTTTCTTAAAGGACAAAGTAGGCGGGTGGATGGCGGTTTTGAAGTGAGGGCTGTCACGCATCGAAATGACACTCGTCATCGACTCGTAGCTCCAACGCAAACTCTAACTTCGCGGCCTCAATTGATCAGGCATGTATCGCACACACACTTGCGGAGAATTAAGACTTGAAAACAAAGGTGAAACCATCACACTATCCGGCTGGGTTCAGCGAGCCAGAGACATGGGCGGGCTCACCTTCGTAGACCTTCGCGACCGCTACGGCATCACTCAGCTTTCCTTCAACATGGACACAAACAGTGAACTGTGTGAGCAGGCCCGAAAGCTGGGGCGTGAGTTTGTGATCCAGGCGACTGGAGAAGTGGTGGAGCGCGAAAGCAAAAACAAGCAGCTTCCCACTGGTGAGGTAGAGGTGATGGTATCTGATCTGAAGGTGTTGAACGCTTCAGAAGTTCCTCCCTTCACCATCGAAGATGAAACGGATGGTGGAGAAGAGCTGAGGATGAAGTATCGCTACCTCGACCTGCGTAGAAAGCCCTTGCGTCAAAACCTGGAGCTGCGCCACCGTCTCGCGATTGAAACGCGCAAGTACCTTGATGGTCAAAGTTTTATAGAAGTAGAAACACCTTACCTCATTAAGTCTACGCCAGAAGGTGCCCGAGATTTTGTGGTGCCTTCGCGCATGCATCCGGGCGAATTCTACGCATTGCCACAATCGCCTCAAACCTTCAAGCAGATTCTGATGGTGAGTGGCTACGATCGCTACTTTCAGTTGGTACGCTGCTTCAGAGATGAAGATTTAAGAGCTGACCGCCAGCCTGAGTTCTCTCAAATCGACTGTGAAATGTCCTTTGTGGATCAGGATGATGTACTCAATACGTTCGAGGGTCTGACCCGACACTTGTTCAAAGAAGTAAAGGGTGTTGATCTTCCGGAATTCCCGCGCATGCTCTACAGCGATGCGATGGCAAAGTATGGGTCAGACAAGCCAGACATCCGTTTCGGGATGGAGTTTGAAGACCTCACGAGCGTGGCAAAGGACAAGGGTTTCCCTGTGTTTGACGCAGCAGAGAGTGTGATCGGAATTTGCGCTCCGGGCGCTGCCAGCTACTCCCGTAAGCAGCTGGACGCATTGACCAGCTTCGTGAAGAAACCACAGATCGGAGCAAAGGGGCTGATCTACTGCAAAGTGAACGAAGACGGAAGCTTTAAGTCTTCAGTTGACAAGTTTTTCGATCAGAATGCCCTGAGAGAATGGAGCGATATTCTTCAGGCAAAGCCTGGGGACTTGATGCTCGTATTGGCTGGAGAAACGGATAAAACCCGCAAGCAACTGAATGAGCTGCGTTTGGAGATGGGCAACCAACTCGGACTTCGCAAAACCGATGAGTATCAACCGCTTTGGGTGGTTGATTTCCCGTTGCTGGAGTGGGATGAAGAAGGTGGTCGCTACCATGCCATGCACCATCCTTTTACCAGCCCGAAGGCTGATCAGCTAGGCTTGCTTGAAAGCGATCCTGGAAAGGTGAACGCTAATGCCTACGATTTGGTAATCAATGGTGTAGAGATCGGTGGTGGGTCCATCAGAATCCACGATCAGGAATTGCAGAAAAAGATGTTCTCGCTTTTGGGCTTTTCAGAGGAAGAAGCACAGAAGCAGTTTGGTTTCTTGTTGGGCGCATTCCAGTATGGAGCTCCTCCCCACGGAGGTATCGCCTTCGGGTTTGACCGACTGGCCGCCATGTTTGGAGGAACCGATTCCATCCGCGACTATATCGCCTTCCCGAAAAACAATGCCGGGCGTGACTTGATGATTGATTCACCCGCATCCGTTCATCCCGATCAGCTGGATGAACTAGGGCTGAATATCGTTTCGGAATAACCAATTTTGATGGGATGTCGAAAGCATCCGATTTTTTCGATCAAACGAAGACACAGTTCGATCCCTTTCTAAGGGAAGCGAATACGTGGTGGGGAAAGACCATCCTGTTCATCAACGATTGGCGGAGGCAAAACCTCAGTGAACGTCAGTTTACCTACATCCTGGCAATTGTCGTAGGGTTTTGCTCTGGACTGATCGCCTTGACGATCAAAACCACGGTTCACTTCATCGAGGAGCTGCTTACGAAGTCTTTCTTTCAGCAGTACGAGTACTTCCTCTACATCATTTACCCGCTCGTAGGGGTGCTGCTGGCCCAGTGGTTCATTCGAACGATCATTAAGCAGACGGTGAATCACGGCATCCCAAACACGCTGCATGCCATCTCCAAGAAGAACTCGCTGATCAAGAAGCACAACCTCTATTCGAGCATTGTGAGTGCTGCGCTGACGGTTGGTTTTGGAGGAAGCGCGGGATTGGAGGGACCGACAGTTGGAACAACCTCGGCCTGGGGAGCGAACCTTGGCAAGCTTTTTAAACTGCCCTACAAAACACGAACCTTGCTCATCGGCTGTGCCGCCTCCGGGGCGATGGCAAGCCTCTTTAATGCTCCAGTCGCGGCCATCGTTTTTGCCATTGAGGTGATCATGCTGGATTTGACTACGGCATCGCTCATTCCGTTGTTGTTGGCCTCTGCCTCGGCTGCCATCACTTCCCAGTTTTTCTTTGGTGACGACATCCTCTTTCACTTCACGATTCGTGATGACTTCCAGTTCAGCCTCATTCCCTACTATGTGGGCTTGGGAATCTTCACCGGAATCGCTTCCGTTTATTTCTACCGAAGCTACACCTGGACCAACCGCATTTTCGACCGCATGAAGAGCGATCGAAGGAGGACTGTGATTGCTGGTCTCCTGTTGGGTTTGCTGTTGTTCCTGCTGCCACCGCTCTACGGTGAAGGTTATGGAGCCATCAATGCGATCATTGAAGGGCGCCCTTACGACATCATGAGCAACAGTCTCTTTGCGGAGATCGCACAGAACATCTACATCTTGCTTGGATTCATTCTGTTGGTAGGGCTTTTCAAGGTGTTTGCAGCTACGCTCACGTTTCGGGCAGGTGGTATTGGCGGAACCTTCGCGCCTACGCTTTTCATGGGCAGCATGTTGGGCTTCGTGTATGCTCGATTGATCAATGAATTGGGACTGGGAAATCTCCCTGAGAGCAATTTCACACTGGTGGCAATGGCGGGACTGATGGCCGGAAATCTCCATGCTCCACTGATGGCGATCTTCCTTATCGCAGAAATTACGGGCGGCTATGAATTGTTTGTTCCCTTGATGATCACATCCTCCATTGCTTTTGTGACGGTGAAGCAGTTTGTGCCCCACAGCATTTACACGGCTCAGCTGGCGCGCAGAGGCGAGCTGATTACTCACGATAAGGACCAGGCAGTGCTAACGTTGATGAAGCTTCACCGGGAAATCGAAACCGACTTTACGCCCATCGATCCTTATGATAAGCTCAGTGAGTTGGTGAAAGTGATCTCGAAGTCAAAACGGAACCTGTTCCCAGTGGTGGATAAGGACAACAGCTTCATTGGCTTCGTAAACCTCAACGAAATCCGCCATATCATCTTCAACCAAGAGCTGTACGATTCGACCTACGTGCATGACCTGATGAACGATGCACCTGAATATGTCCGAAAGGATGATAGCATGGATGCCGTCATGCAGAAATTCGAAAGCAGCGGAGCCTGGAACCTTCCAGTACTGGATGATCAGGGACATTACCTGGGCTTTGTATCCAAGTCGAAGCTGTTCAGCGCGTATAGGAACCTCTTGAAGGATTTCTACGACTCTTAGGGTGATCAGTTGATTAGATCATGGAGGAATAACGGTTAGTTTTTTTGGTTAGGGAGCCCGCATTATCTAAGCGTCAGGTCAGTTGGCCCGTCTTTATGAAGAGTACATTACCTCTTGCTTTTCCGTCTTCCACTTTGTCTTGACACAAAGTGGAGTAAAAGTCAAGGCTATCATCTTTTTGTGACCAGAAAACGAATCGAAATTTCAGCCTGCCGCGATTTGAAACTCGATCGCACGATGTGCGACCTTCAAACACCCAAATCGCTGCTCGGAGCCAACGCTCAATTTCTCTTCGATCTGGTGCCCACAAAAAGAAGAAGGCCGTCCACACCCTGAGGGAGATCAGATGATTAGATCATCTGATCAGCTCATCATCTGATCGATTAAAGCGTTCCGCGCACTTCCTGCTCGCGCTCAATGGCTTCAAACAATGCCTTGAAATTACCCTTGCCGAAGCTCTTGGCTCCTTTGCGCTGGATGATCTCAAAGAAGACTGTTGGACGGTCCATCTGAGGTTTGGTGAACAATTGAAGCAAATAGCCTTCATCGTCACGATCCACGAGGATTCCACGCTCTTTGAGCGGAGCAATGTCCTCGTCAATTTCTCCTACACGATCTAGCAGATCATCGTAGTAAGTGTTCGGAACGTAGAGGAATTCAACACCTCTGTTCTTGAGCTCTGTCACCGTGTGGATGATGTCGTCTGTAGCTACTGCAATGTGCTGCACACCAGCGCCTTGGTAGAAATCGATGTACTCTTCAATTTGAGACTTCTTCTTCCCTTCAGCAGGTTCGTTGATCGGGAATTTGATGCGGCCGTTGCCGTTGCTCATCACCTTACTCATCAGTGCGGTGTAGTCGGTGCTGATGTCCTTATCGTCAAAGGAAATAAGCTGAGCAAAGCCCATGATGCGGGCGTAGAAATCAACCCACTTGTTCATCTCGCCCCAGCCAACGTTACCCACCATATGATCGATGAACTTCAATCCAGTAGGCTCAGGGTTATAGTGACTTTCCCACTTCTTAAAGCCCGGAAGGAAAACTCCGTTGTAGTTGGATCGCTCCACGAAAATGTGAACCGTATCCCCATAGGTATGGATACCACTTCGAACTACATATCCGTGTTCGTCTTCTTCGCGCGTAGGCTCCATGTAAGACTTGGCGCCTCGCTTGGTGGTCTCTTCCCAGCTCTTGGTGGCATCATCAACCCACAGCGCAACGACTTTTACTCCGTCACCATGCTTGGTCAAATGCTCGTTGATCGGGCTGTCAGGTGTCAATGGCGAAGTAAGAATGATCTTAATCTTGTCCTGTGTTACCACATAGGAAGCACGGTCTTTCATTCCGGTTTCCAAGCCAGCATATGCGAAAGACTGGAAACCAAAAGCAGTCTTATAATAGTGGGCCGCTTGCTTCGCATTCCCTACATAGAATTCAACGTAATCCGTTCCTAGTAATGGAAGAAAGTCCTCCGCTTCTGGAACAGTCTTCTCAAGTTTTAGTGAAGTGGTATCTGTGGTCATTTCTTTTTTCGATTAGATGATCAGATCATCAGTTGATTTAGTCCTTTGCTTCAGTTGGTTTTCGATGTCTAGGCATCCGCTTTCGTGGTTCTCGTTTGAATGAAGAACCGCGAAAGCAATATTAAATCTACAGATATTGTATCTATTGTTTACTCTATCCAGCTTTTCCAGTAGTCTCCGCTGTCGATATCCAGGGCTTGCTTGGTGAGTTTGAGTGGTGCAAAGGTATCCACCATTACCGCTAACTCTTCTGTCTTCGTTTGTCCAATACTGCGTTCCATTGCTCCCGGGTGCGGTCCGTGAGGGATGCCTGCAGGGTGCAGCGAGATGAAGCCTTTCTCCACGTGGTTGCGGCTCATGAAGTCGCCATCCACGTAATAAAGCACCTCATCAGAGTCGATGTTGCTGTGGTTGTACGGAGCAGGAATGCTCAGTGGATGATAGTCATAGAGGCGAGGCACAAAGGAGCATACTACAAATGTGCTGGTCTCGAACGTTTGGTGTACAGGTGGTGGCTGGTGAATACGTCCGGTGATGGGCTCGAAGTCGTGGATGCTAAACGCATAAGGGAAGTTGAATCCATCCCATCCCACTACGTCAAACGGATGTGAATCGTAGCTCAGGGAATGCAATTCATCTTGCTTCTTCACCTTCATTTCAAATTCACCCTTTTCATCATGCGTTTCCAATTCCGAAGGCGCTCGCAGGTCGCGCTCACAGAATGGAGAATGCTCTAATAGTTGACCGAACCAGTTTCTGTAGCGTTTGGGTGTGTAAATCGGTTGCCGGGATTCTACAATAAAGAGACGATTGTCTTCATCGTCAAAGTCGATTTGAAAGATCATGCCTCTGGGAATCAGCAGGTAATCTCCATACTTGAAGTCGATGTTTCCCAGGTGCGTGCGCAGTTTTCCGCTGCCTTTGTGAATGAAGATCAGTTCATCAGAGTCGGTGTTCTTGTAGAAGTAATCGCGCAGTGACTTTCTCGGGGCTGCGAGAATGATCTGCACATCGTTGTTCACCAATACCGGGACCCGACTTTCCAAAAAATCATCTTTGGGTGGAACGTTCCATCCTCCAAGCATGCGCGCGGTCATGTTGTTCTCCACCGCAATTTCAGGCTTCATGCTTATTGAGCCATTGATAGAGCTCACGCGTGTTGGAGCATGCACGTGATAGAGGTTGCTCGACATTCCATCAAAGCCGATTGTTCCAAACAGTTGCTCCTGGTAGAGCGAACCATCGTCTTTGCGAAATTGGGTGTGGCGCTTGGGCGGGATCTTCCCGAGTTTATGGTAAAACGGCATGTTCGAATGAATTGAAAGAGCAAAGGTAAAAAGGCGCGCCAACCGACTCATGTTTTTGCTTCGGGTTGATGCCTTGATGGGCCATTCACAGTGGGCTGTTTGGAATGCGCATGGCTGCGCTTCATTGATGTGGCAGTTCCGGCTAGCTTAGTATTATGAAAAGTCTGCTCTTTTTCAGCTTTATGCTCCTGGGCATCAGCGCTGTAGCTCAGGACTACGGTCCTACCAATGATTCGCTCTACCTCGGCTTTCATCGTGACAGTATAGCCCTGCTGGATCGCCCTACCATGATCATTGTGCCCTTTCATCCTGATCGATACATGTCAGAGATTGATCGAGACATCGCCAAGGGCACGCATTACAATTACAATCACACCAGGGGCTTTTTCCGAAAAGGCCTGGACAATGCTTTGCTGATCGGGGCGAAGGAGTGGAACGAATACGTAAGCATGCACGCAGACATCGCGGATGTGAATTACGACCTTGATTTCATGTACAAAACCATGGCTCCAACTGTGGTTCCCTATGTGGCGCCTGTGATCAATGAAGATCGAAGCTTCAAAACCCGCCTCGCGAATAAGTGGTTGGAACTACAGGGATTGGTGGACAAGGGACCAGATCCTGGAACGAGGATTGAGCGAGGTCAGATCATCAGTGTGCCAGACGAGCGTGAGTTCATTACCAAGGCAAAGACCTACAACCCGATCCTTTTTGACTCTATCAATGCGAAGTACGGGGCTAACTATTACCTGTTCATCAATGAGCTGAATATTCTCAATGCCGTGAACGACCAGCGCCAGTTTGAGGCAGACGATTACAAACGAGTGATCAAAGTGCACTACACCGTTTTTGACAGCACAGGTGCTGAACTCTTTTCCCTGATCAAGAAGCGGTACTTCTCTTCGCGCGAAAACGATTTGAGGGCGATCATCACCGATCATTTCCTGCCAGTGGGCATGGAGGTGATCTATTCCATGGATAGTTATCGCTTCCTCCAGGCAGGACTTGTTCCAGTGCCTGTTGAGGAAGAGGATAAGGCCAGTCTTTGGCCTCTCTCTAAACGGAAATAAAAAACGGAGTTCCCTCTCACGAGAAAACTCCGTTCAACTTGGAAACAAGGAGTTTTTAGTTGTCCACCTGCGGAGTGCAGATGTCAAGCAAGCTCACACGGTGGATCAGTTGACCACTGTCGTAAAGGTCTTGCTCAAAGGATGTGAGGGCCATGCATTGAATTACGTCTGACGGCTCGTAGGCTTCGTAGTTGAAGTTCACGATCTCACCTGGCTCGAAAGCTACTGGGCTGCCGGGCTCTCTGATTTCGAATACTTCGAAGTATTCACCCTGATTCGACATAAACCAAATTCCGCCACACATGCCTGGGTCAAGGAAGGTGAACTCCTGGCATTCGAGGCTCGGTTGATCAGGTGTTACGACCCCGGAACGGGTAGTCATTAAAGGCTCTGGCTCTTCAAGATTTTGGAATCTGTTGCACGAAGTGATGGAAAGAAGCGCGAGGGCTAAACCGAAGAAAATTGAAACTTGCTTTTTCATGATTTTGATTTTTGTTCTGAGTAGAGGATGCATTTGGGAGGGCGTTTTTTGATCCGAAATCGAGATATTTCGAGGGCTGCGTGGGGTTATCAATCCATCGGTGTGTTTTTTTGGACAGGCTGTACTTTCTCCGTGCAAGAATTTGCCTTGAGGGCAAGCTTCTCTCAGGGCTTTCAGCTTGATCGATTCTTCTTTCTTTTGCAGCAATTAGCCAAGGATCATGATCGAACTACATCAACATCTAGCGGACGCAGATCCGGGATTGCAAAAGATTTTTCAAGCCATTCAGCAAGCTTCATTGAGAGTAGCTCAGGAAACCGGCCGCGCAGGTCTGGGAGCTGATATCTATGGAGCAAAGGGAAGCGAGAATATTCAAGGAGAGGAGCAGCAAAAACTGGATGTTTATGCGGATAACCTCTTTACCGATGCGTTTCGCAAATCGGGAGTGATCGCAGGAATGGCAAGCGAAGAAGTGGACAATGCACTTCAGTTTGATGAAAGCCTGGACGGCCGCTATGTGATCATGATCGATCCATTGGATGGTTCTTCAAACATTGATGTAAATGTGGCGATCGGAACCATTTTCGCCATTTACGAGCGCGTTTCTCCTGTGGGTCAGCCTTTGACGCCTGAAGACTTTCTGCAAGCCGGTTCAAAGCAGGTTGCTTCCGGTTATGTGAGCTACAGTGTGTCCACCCAATTGGTGTTCAGCGTGGGTGCGGGAGTTCACATCTTCACCTTGGATCCTTCTTCTCAAGAGTACATGCTCATCCAGGAGAATGTCACCATCCCCGAGGACGGAAAGGTTTATTCCATCAACGAGGTGAACTTCGATGATTTCAACGCACCGTTGCAGCGCTTTGTGCAATACTGCCGTGATAAGCGTAATGAAAAAGGAAAGCGCAAGTACACGGGCAGATACATTGGGTCGTTGGTAGCGGATTTTCACCGAAACCTGCTCAAGGGAGGAATCTATGTGTATCCCGCCACGGTTGAGGCTCCCAATGGGAAACTGCGCTTGCTTTACGAAGGAAATCCAATGGCTTTTCTGATTACTCAGGCAGGAGGAAAAGCGACCGATGGCGTTCAGAACATCCTTGACATTGTGCCTACGGAGCTGCACCAGCGCTGTCCGCTCTACATTGGTAGCCCTGTGATGATGGATGAGGTGATGAAACCTTAAAGAATCTCATAGTTGCAATTCCTCGTGAGTAACCACTGAGCTTCTCTGTGTGCTCTGTGAAAAACTCTGTGACCTCTGTGGTTAAAAAACGTTTCGAGCACTCACGCTAAGTAGAGATGCATCAGCAAAACGGCAATGAAGGCAGCGCTCAACGCCAGCGATGAAATGGCGTTCATGTTCATGGTATTTCGAAAATTGACATGAGCCTCATCCTTCCAGGATAACCACATCCATCGAACGAAATAGGCCCCAATGGGAGCTGTGGCAGCTACTACGGTGATTAAGTCCATGATCCGGTTCTCCAGCATGTAGAGTGTTTGCATGCTGATGAAGCCCAGCGCAAAAAGCACGGCTGAAAAGATGAAGGTGCCGCGGACCCCAAGCATCAGTGAAAGCGTTTGATCTCCTCTTTCGCTGTCCTCCTTATGTTGGTAGATCTGTGTGAGCGGGTAGGAGCCAGCAATGAGCAAGGTGCTTACTGCAGCAAAAGCCAAATGCGTCCCATCGATTTCAACTCCGATCCCAACGAGAACTGTCAGATAAGTGAAAGCTCCCTGGAAAGAAGTCACCACCACGGTACTGGTAATCGGAAAGCGCTTCAATCGGATCTTGTCGTAGCTGTAAGCCTTTGATACGAGCGTATAAGCGAAGATCATCGCGGCAAACAGGGGTGAAATGAAGCATCCCCCGAAAACGGCAAGGACATCAAACAGGATGACAAGCAAGAAAAGCTCGTTGGTGACAGTGGGTGGTTTTTCCAAGCCTCCAATACTCTCTTCGTCACGATCGAAGTAGCTGTTGTATCCGTTGCTGGCCGGATAGAGGAATACGTGAATGATGATGAATACCCAAAGTGCATTCCAGAGTTCAAAGTCCTGACTGTTGCTAAGCGCAAACCAGAACACGGGCATGAGGAAGATCGAAAACGGAATCCGCATCAACACCAGTGCGTTCCGCCAGTTCCTTGCCTGACTCACCGGCTCCGAAAGAGAGGTGCTGCTATGATCCTGGGAAGAACGGTTTGCCATGAGTTTGCTTGATCATTACGGTGGCTAAAGGTGGAAAGAAGTTGGCGCTTTGCACCAGGGCTTCCATCAGTGGAGGCGAGAAAAAAGCGCGCTGCATCCAGCGGGCAAAACTGAAACGATGACCAAATGCTCTCTGCCAATCGCGTTCGTAGTTGGAGGTCATTTCACGGGCTGAAATCTGTCCTTTCAGGTGAGCGCTCACCTGTTGGTGCAGCAAGTAACCACTGTGCAGCGCCATGCTCATGCCATTGCCACTCAGCGGGGCGATCAATCCAGCTGCATCTCCTGCAAACAAGACTTCCGAGTTGCCTTTTTCCTTGTTCTGAAAGTTCACCTGAGAAATGACCTTCGGTTCGTCATAGAGTCGCTCGAAGCGGTTGAAGTAATCAGCCAGATTCGGGTTTCGGGACAACACTAACTGCTCCATGTCTGAAATGGTCATTCCTTTTTTGAGGTTAGAGGCCTTGCTCAGATAACACATGCAGTAGCGATCCCCTTCGATGGCTGAGATGCCGCAGTAACCTTCATGAAAGAGGTGCAGCTCTATCAAGTCCTGGGGTAAATCAGCTTTTACATGGTACTTCACACCGATGAAGTTTTCGGATGCAGGAAGCGGTTTTTGGATGAAATCCCGGTTGAGCTGCTTGTCAATGGTAGAACGCTTTCCGTGTGCTCCGATCACCAAGCTTGCTTCAAATGCTCCCGCACTTGTCTCAAGAATGCCATCGCTCAGGTTCTTCACAGTAGTTCCATCACACACTGTTACTCCTTCATGGCGAGCACGTTCAGCAAGTGCCTCATCGAGTGCATAACGGCTAATGCCGATGCCTCCGAGTGGGAGTTGGGATTGAAGCGAGCTGCCGGAAGTCAAGGTGATCCGCAGTCGATGGATGGGCTTTGCATCCAAAGCTTCCAGATCTGCTCCCAAGTGCTGTAAGTAGGAAACGGATTCATTGGAGATGTACTCGCCACATACTTTGTGAAAGGGGTAGGTGTTCTTTTCGAAGAGCACAACAGAGAAACCTGCACGGGCAAGTTCAATGCTCATTGAAAGTCCTGCAAGCCCTCCACCTATGATGGCTACATCGTACTTCATCCCTTGAATCCGATGACGCAGTGACGAAAAGCCCATTGCCACGAAAGCTCTACGTGAAGCACTCCGGCTTTGAGGAGCATTTCACGCCATTCCCCCAGCGTGAAGCCGCGCTGTACCGAGAGCGGAGCATCGTGTTTCACCAGGTGAGATTTAGACAGCAAGCGTGTCAGCAGTGTGATGCTGGCGTGTGCAATGCGGTGCCGCTCCAGATCGTTGATCACAAAACCGATGCGACTGTTTTGATGCATGACCTGCAGCAATGTCGTGAGTTCCTGATCATAGAAATGATGGCAGAAAAGGCTGCACATGGCGATGTCGAACTTGTCCGTCTGCCCTTCAAGCGCCTGAAAGGGCATTTGCAAAAACTCTATGCGTTCGATGGATGCACATCGCTCTTTGGCGTACTCAATAGCTGTCGGGGAAAGGTCCAGTCCGGTAAATCGAACTTTCAGTTTTCGTTTTTGCGCCCATCGATCCACTGCCGCAATGGTATCTCCACCACCGCAACCAATGTCCAGGATGTGGTAGGTTTTCTCGGGCTTTTTCATGAGCCTTTTCAGGCCGTGGAAAGTGGTTTGGTAACCACCGAGTAGCGTATTGATGGTTTCCAGTTCGCGCAGGTTCAGCCTCAACGCATCCCGATCTACTTTAGGGTCGTCCATGAGTTCCGGTCCGGGATGGCGGTGAGCAAAATGCCACATCACACCCTGATTTTTCCGTACAAATGCTCGATGGTAATGCCTGGGCCAAATCCCAGCGCCTGAAGATTGCGATCCGAAACCGCGGATTCCATCAACTTCTTGAGCACAAAAAGGATCGTAGCAGAAGAGAGGTTTCCAACTTCTTCCAACACTTGCCTCGATGCATCCAAGCTGCCTTTATCAAGCTTCAATCCTGTTTCCACCGCTTCAAGGATATTCTTGCCTCCTGGGTGAACAGCCCAGGAAGTGGAGCTGTCAGGACGTCCTTCATGCTCAAAAATATCCGCGATTCCAAGCTCCAGAACCTTGGGGACGTATGAACTCAGTTTCAACAAGAAGCCGTCAGAGTGAATGTTCCAGGCCATGAGTTGACTGTCGTTCGGGAAAAAGCGCTGGGAAAAACCATCCATCTGAATAGCGATACCAGTTGGGTTTTCCGAAGAGACAATGCAGGCCGCTGCACCATCCCCGAACAGTGCGTTTGCAAGAATGCTGTCATCGTCCTCTGAAGGTTGAAAATGCAGGCTACAGAGCTCTACGCTGACGATCAGAATACGGGCTTGTGAATCGGCCAACGCCATTTGACGAGCCATTTTCAGCGCGTGAAAGGCTCCGTGGCAACCGATGAAATTTACCGCGTGCCTGGCACAGTTTTGATCCAGTTCCAACTCCTGCGCAATCTGCAATTCCAGCCCAGGAGCCGAGAGGCCCGTGCATGAAACCGTGATCACATGCGTGATCTCAGCAGGCCTCAGTCCTTCAAGTTTGCGAATCGCTTGCATGGTGAGCGGCAGTGCCTCTCGTTGATACGTTCTCATCCGCTCTTCTACCTTAGGATTGTGCCCATTGAACAAGGCTCGCTCGTTGGGGAAGTTAAAGTCATTCAGCACTGAATAGCGTGATTGAATCCCCGACTTCCGCGCCACAAGCTTCACTTTCCGTGCGGCTTCTTCCGTTTGAGCGGATGTAATGAGAAAACGCGTGATCTGCTCTGCATCGTAACGATGGGTCGGCAGTGCGGTGGCAATTTGTTGAATGTAAACAGGCAATGCGGAGGTGATGACTGAAAGCTAAACATACGATTTGGTATCAAGTTTAGCGGACACGAAAATCATCCTGTTAAAGACAGATGCCGAGCCTCACATAAGCCGGGGAGAGATGTTAGCTGATCAGCTCCAAATAGCTGGTGTCGATGACGCTTCTGATCTCATTCTCAAGACGTTGGCTGGTGACTGGCTTCGACAAGAAACCGTGCATTCCGAGTTTTCTGCACTGTTCTTCGTCCTCCTTCAGTGCATTGGCAGTGAGCGCAATGATGTGAGGTTTGTGCTCAATGGAGCTATCCGTGAGGATTTTTGTGGAGGCATCGAGGCCATTCATCACGGGCATGTGCAGGTCCATTAACACAATATCGTACTTGTTCTGGCGAACCATTTCAACTGCTTCTGCACCGTTTTCAGCCAGGTCGGCTTTGATGGATAAGCTTTCCAGGAGCTTGGCGATGATGATTTGGTTGACTCTGTTGTCCTCCGTCAACAATACCTTGACTTCATTCAGTGGTTTGTTGGAGACAAGCCTTGGAGTGTGGCCTTTTTCAATGGCAAAATCATGACGCCTCAGCGGCAGTGCAAAGGTGAAAGTAGAGCCTTGTCCCACTTCACTTTCAATGGTCATATAGCCGCCCATGAGCGTTGCCAGTGACTGGCAAATTGCTAATCCCAGTCCTGCGCCTCCATTTTCGTTTCGGGTATTGATCACCTGCCTGAAGGGCTGCCGAATGAACTCCATTTGTGAAGCCGGAATGCCAATCCCCGTGTCTTCGATCCGAAAGCTTAACCATTCTTTTTGGCCGGGGTCTGTAAAGCAATCAATGGAGAAACCGATTTTACCTTGATCTGTGTACTTAACGGCATTGGAAATCAGGTTGGTTAAAACCTGCTTCAGACGTAGGTTGTCGCCAATGATTCCTTTGGGCACATTCTGTCCCATCGACCATGAAAACTCAATGGACTTATTGGTTTCTTCAATTTTGAAACGGGTGAACTGCGCCATGTTTTTAGCCAGCTCGTGGATGTCGGTAGGCGCATTTTTCACTTCCAGGCGATCGGCCTCCACCTTGGAAAGATCCAAAATATCGGATATCAGATTCAGCAGAAGATCGCTGCTTTCTTCCATGAGCTGAACCAACTCGGCTTGCTCCGGGGTTAGTTTCTTTTTCTTGAGCAAGTCATTTGCCCCGATGATCGTGTTCAAAGGAGTGCGCAGTTCATGGCTCATCTTGGCAAGGAAAGATGTTTTGGCATTGGAAGCCTGCTCGGCAACTTCCTTCGCTACTTGAAGTTTTTTGTTGGACCTGTTCAGGTCTTGGGTGACGTTCAGAAGTTGATCATGGTCTTTGATGTAGCTGAGTCTGAACGTGATGATTAACCCCGCGCTGGCCATCAGTGTGGATACAAGACTCAGGGCTATGTCCCAACGCTGCACCGCTTCTGATTCGTAGTCTACCACCAGGTCGGGATACAGAAACTCGATCGTGACCAAACCACCCAGACAGATGAGAATACTAACAGGAAGGTGGTATTGATACTGCTTGTCGAGCACAATGGAGCCCATGAACAGCAGAAGGAATAGGAAGGGAGTGACAGAACCGAGGATTCCACCGTTCAGAAACCAAAGAGGAATGAGCAGCGAAAAACCAAGACCAATGAAGACCAGCTTTACCTTGCTGGTGATTGGATGTTTTTTGGTGTAAAAGAAAATCCCGCTGTAAAAAACAATCAATACACCCAGGATAGCATTGATAGCCGGAGGTAGATCGAGCATGTAGTTCAATCCCACCGTAGGAATCAACAGCAGACTGAGCACGAGGCTGATCATTCTGATCAATCGATCTTCTATATGATGATGATCGTTGAACAGATTCTTCCAAAGAAGTCTCAGCTTGCTCATGAGAGACACGAGGCTTTGTAAATGGATAGCATATGTAAGAACCGCTGCAGGTTAGAGAAGCTCTTACGGCTAGCTTTTTGTTTTTGTTTCTAAATCAATGTGCGTTTGCTTTTAGGAGGTTAGTTTTTGTGTTGATGTTTAATGTTCTGTTATTCAGGTATTTAGGGTGGGTTTAATTGCGGTTGTGTCTTCGCAAAAAAAGGTCGTATTCTCGCCTTCCTGACCTCATTTTCAACAAAAAAAAGTGCGGAGCCCGTATTCACGAACTCCGCACTTTTCAACCCATAACCTAACTTGCTATGCTGTCACTGTTTCCAAAGGTTCCGCCAGTGGGAAATCGATTGGAATGTTTGTCGTTCCATGGATGAAGTTGCTTACCATCTTGTCTCCGATTACCATGATAATGTCAACGAGGTTTTCCTGGTTGTAACCTGCTGCCAGGAGTCCATCGATGGCGCCTTGAGAAGGATGGCTTCTGTTTACGACCGAATCTTTTACGAATCGAGCCAAAGCGTCAAACTTTGCATCGAAGCTTGCCTGACCGCTTCTGATCTCAAGGATCTGCTCGTCTGTGAATCCGTTCATTTTACCGAGAGCCGTGTGAGCTGAGAGGCAGTAGAAGCACTGGTTTACTTCACTCACTACGAGGTTGATGATCTCACGCTCTTTAGCGCGCAATGAGCTTTTTCGGTTTTGAAGTGCGAGGTAATCTCCGAGCGCTGTGCCGCTGTGTGCGTAGTAAGCATAGAGGTTTGGAACAAAGCCCAGGTTCTTGTTCAGGTTGTCGAAGATACCTTGGTTTCCTTCGCTTACTTCTTCTCTTGTGGGGACTGTTAAAGTTGCCATAACTATTGTGTTTAAATGTGTTTTTGTTTTGATGGTACAAGGTTATGGCGGTTTCAGAGGGGAGTCTATGACCAGGTTTCCCGGCTCATTGTCCATTTTTCCCTAAGCAGCATTTTTTGCCGTTTCACGGAACTCCTGCGGGCTTTTTCCTTCCAGTTTCTTGAAGAGTTTGTGGAAGGAGCTTACTTCTACGTAGCCTAGTTCTACCGCAATTTCTTTGATGGACAGATCAGTGTAGACGAGTAACCTGCGCGCTTCCAAAACAATGCGCTCGTGAACGACCTGAAGCGGAGACTTCTGATTGTAAAGCTTGAAGATGTTGGAGAGTGTTTTGGGAGATCGATGCAGCCGGTCTGCATATTCATTCACGGTTTTAAGCTCCCGAAAGTGCATGTCGACCAGGAAGTTGAATTGACGAATCACCTCCACCTGGGAGTCGCTCACTTCTTTATTGACCAGCTGTTCTTTCGCCAGGCGCGTACATATAATGATGAGCCTCTTGAGGAGCATTTGAAGCATTTCACCTTGAATCTTATCGGCTGTTTGAAATTCATCCTTGAACACCTCCAGCAGCAGGTTGAGTTTCCGTTGGTGTTCTTTGTCCAGGTGAATCACGGGAATGGTTTGCGTACCGAAGAAGATGATCCCGTTGCATGATACTTCCTCATCGTGCGTGTGAATGCAGTAAAACTCCTTGTTGAAAGAAAAGGTGGTGATGTCTGGCTGATCTTCCAGCAAATGCACCTTATGAAGAAAGGTGATGGTGGTGATGTGGTGAGGAGGAAGGGTGACCGGCATTTCATCCACCTTGAAATGATAAGGCTCATTGGAATGGTTCCAGAGAAAGTGGATGAGCTGGCTGTCTTCAAACGGTCCCTCGTTCCGTGTTAGCGGGTTCTGAAGGACAAAACGGCCCTTAAGCTTGGGTTCTGTGAAATCGTAGAACATGATGGTAAGTGATCGCTTGCTAATGTCGAAGTCTCTGGGAAAAACTTACCCGGTTGCTGAGAGTCTTGTTCACAGTCACACCTCGAAACAAGTTGCCAAGCGACTTTCCTCAGTGTGACAAAGTGCCTGAGTCTGCGCAGGTGCTTCAACTTTTCTGCACCTTCGCGGTTCGTTTGAGTCTTGGGAATTGACGATCTAAAACGGAAGTTTGAAAAAAGCCCGCAAATCACTGAATTTGACTTTGGGCCAGACCTCGCTTTGCCTGTTCGCCACCGGCTCAAGGGAATTGCCGGCTCTGCGCTGAGTTTTATTGTTTCCGCTTTATTCAGGAAACACGATGTGCATCACCTGCTCCTTTTCAACGATCGGGAAGAGGCGGCTTACTTCTACAACGACCTTCAAAACCTGATCAGCCCAAATCGTGTGTTTTTCCTTCCCCACAGTGGCAAGAAGCCTTACGCGTTTGAAGAGGAGGATGAGCATGTCTCAGCGCGCAAGACAGAGTCTGAGAGCGGGCTGATGAGAGCAGAGGTGCTGAACGCAATCAATACCCGCAAGCGGCACTTTGTAATGGTGAGCTACGCAGAGGCTTTGAGCGAGCGTGTAGTCACAAAGAAGAGCCTGGCCAAGAATACACTGAGTGTACAGGTAGATGATAAGCTGTCGCTGGACTTTGTCAACGAGATGCTTTTCGAGCTGGAATTTGAACGGGTTGATTTTGTGCACAAGCCCGGTCAGTTTGCCATTCGGGGAGGCATTGTGGACATCTGGAGCTTTTCCAACGATCGTCCCTTTCGCGTGGAGTTGTTTGGCGATGAAGTAGACAGCATCCGAACGTTCGATCCGGTTTCGCAGCTTTCTGTCAAAAACCATCAGCACATCAACATCATTCCTGATGTTCAGAAACAGGCGATGAAAGAGGTAAGGCAGACCTTCATGGAGTTTCTGCCGCAAAACACGGTGGTTTGGCTGAAAAACTTTGAGCTTGTTCAGGAGAAGATCGCCAGCTCTTTTGAAGAAGCGCAAGAGGCCTTTGAGGGACTGAGCAAAGAAGTAGAACACGTGCCTGCCGAAGATCTTTACCTCACCGAGCAGGTATTCCTTGATCAGTTGGCAGGCTTTACCCAGGTGGAATTTGATCGGCCATCGATGATGAAGCCGGATGTGGAAGTGAGCTTTCATCAATCGCCACAGCCATCCTTCAACAAGAATTTTGATCTCCTGATCCGGGACCTTACAAACCACCAGAACAACCAGTTTAGAAACATCCTGTTTGCTTCAAACCCGAAGCAGATCGAGCGGCTTCACCAGATTTTTGACGACATCTTCAAAAACAAGGAGATGAAGGAGATTCCCTTTGATTTTGAGGGAGTCAACACGGCCATTCACGAAGGTTTCATTGACCATGACCTGAAAATCGTTTGCTACACCGACCATCAGGTTTTTGAACGCTACCATCGCTACAAACTGAAGGAAGGTTTTGCAGATGCAGAGCGGCAGATCACCCTCAATGAGTTGACCAACCTCCAGCCCGGAGACTATGTGGTTCACATTGACCATGGGGTAGGTGAGTACAGCGGTATTCAGAAGATTGATGTCAACGGGAAGATGCAGGAGGCGATTCGATTGATCTATTCGGGTGGTGATGTGCTCTATGTAAGCATTCATTCGCTGCACCGCATCTCGAAGTATGTGGGCAAGGAAGGTACACCACCGAAGATCAACAAGCTCGGATCACAGGCCTGGCAAAACCTGAAGAACAAGACCAAGAAGAAGGTCAAGGAAATTGCCTATGACCTCATTAAGCTTTACGCAGAGCGCAAGCTGAAGGATGGTCACGCGTTTGAGCCGGATACCTATTTGCAGACGGAGCTGGAGTCATCCTTTATTTATGAGGATACCCCTGACCAGCAAAAAGCGACCAAGGATGTGAAGGCGGACATGGAAAAGACCTATCCGATGGATCGCCTTGTATGCGGTGATGTTGGTTTCGGGAAAACCGAAATCGCCATTCGCGCAGCTTTCAAAGCGGCCACCGATGGCAAGCAGGTAGCAGTTTTGGCGCCTACCACCATCCTGACCTCTCAGCATTATAAGACCTTCAGCAATCGATTGTCTGAATTTCCTGTGAAGGTCGATTACATCAATCGCTTTCGAACGGCTAAGCAGCAGAAGGAAACCTTGAAAGCTGTGGCCGAAGGCAAAGTCGATATCCTGATAGGAACTCACCGCCTGGTAAGCAAGGATGTGAAATTCAATGACCTCGGTCTGCTCATTATTGATGAAGAGCAGAAGTTTGGGGTAGGGGTGAAGGATAAGCTGAAGACCATGAAGGTGAACGTGGATACGCTCACACTGACGGCAACACCGATTCCCAGAACCTTGCAATTTTCATTGATGAGCGCGCGTGATTTGAGCATCATCAATACGCCACCACCCAATCGCTATCCTGTTCAGACGGAATTGCACACCTTCAATGAAGCCGTCATCAAGGATGCGATCTATTCTGAGCTCAGCAGAAACGGTCAGGTATTTTTCATTCACAACCGCATTCAGAACATTGGCGAGGTGTGCGCGATGATCAATAAGATCGTGCCGCAGGCCAAGGTTCAGTTTGCGCACGGCCAGATGGATGGTAAGCAGCTCGAAGAGATCATGATGGGATTCATCGATGGTGAGTTTGATGTGCTCGTTTCTACCTCTATCGTAGAGAGTGGGCTGGACATACCGAATGCCAATACCATCATCATCAACCAGGCGCAAAACTTCGGATTGAGTGACCTTCATCAGATGCGCGGCCGGGTGGGACGTTCCAACCGAAAGGCATTTTGCTACCTGCTCTGCCCGCCTTTGTCATCCCTGACTACCGAGGCGCGGAAGCGTTTGCAGGCCATTGAGCAGTTCAGCGACCTGGGCAGTGGGTTCAATATTTCCATGCGCGACCTTGATATCCGGGGAGCCGGAAACCTACTCGGAGGTGAGCAAAGCGGCTTCATTTCAGACATTGGCTACGAGACCTATCAGAAGATCCTCGAAGAGGCGATGGAAGAGCTCAAGGAGACAGAGTTCAGAGATCTGTTCAAAGAAGAACAGGGTAAGATGTACGTGAAGGAATGCCAGCTGGAAACGGACCTCGAACTGCTGATTCCTGACAACTACATCAACAACATAACGGAGCGGATGAGCGTCTACCGAAAGTTGGCCGATGTGAATGATGGTCATGCTCTGCTGAGCTTCCAGGAGGGTCTTGAGGATCGGTTTGGCCCTATTCCGGCAACTGTGGAGCGATTACTTCAATCCAAGCGTTTGCAATGGGCTGGGCAGGACATCGGGCTGGAAAAAGTCGTGTTCAAGCAAAAGAAGCTCATCGGCTACTTCATCGGAGATAAGAACTCGCGCTACTTTGAGTCTCCCAAGTTCACCAAGGTGCTACAGTATGTTCAGGCGAATGTCAATCGCGTGCAGATTCGTGAACGCAAAGAGCGACTGTCAATGGTGTTTACCAACGTGAACTCGCTCGATAAGGCCATTCAGTTGCTGGAAGAGGTGATGGTATTGCCGGAAACCGCCTGATCTGGCAGAAGGCCCGCAGCTTCATTGATACGCCCATGGCGAACCTAGAAGGCGGTCATGATTTCAACGATGAAGAGGTAGCGCAGAAATTTCCCGAGCAGCATCCATATCCCGACTTTGAGGGGAGAGACTCTGAATACTCCAAGCGCAACGGCAACAACATCTCCGATAAAAGGCAGCCAACACAGGAAAGCCAGGTAAGCACCAAAACGCTCACTTCGTGTTTTCCATGCTGTCACCGCATCCTCGCTGACTCTGAGCCAGCGCGATAGTATGCGCCAGTTGGCTAAATACCCGATGTAGTAACTGGACATTCCTCCGGCTGTATTGCCCAAAGTGGCCACAGCAAGGCATATCCATGGATCGAATTCGGCTGTGAGCATGCCTGCGAGGATGGCTTCCGAACTGAAGGGGACAATGGTGGCTGCCAGAAATGTGGCAAGGAAGAGTCCCACGTATCCCAATTCAAGCCAAGGCATTTGCAAGGATGGGGAATGGAAGTGGAGTAGCAATGGGTTTTTTGGTTTGCTCTTCCACCACTCCAGGCATATTCATGCCCGATTCAAGGGGCGGGTATGGAGCGAAGCCATTGCATGGTCACAAGGAAAGAATACGCGTTGGTGGAACAAGCTGTTTATGTTTGCACTCGGGTCAACATCCTGAAGAATTTCAAACCATGCTGAAAAAGCTCCTCTTTGTTGTCAGTATAATCTCGCTGAGCAGTTGCGAAACAGAGGAGTGTGTGGACTGCGTAGACAATGCAGGGAATGTTTTTACGTTCTGTGATCCACCCGAGTCACCCATTGACTCTGTCTCTTGTGGAGACGTCTATACAAGTCGAAAATGAAGAACATTCTCATTGCTTCCCTAAGTCTGCTCACCTTGTTGAGCTGTGAGCGCGTGGTTGATGTTCAGGACCCTGTGCCGGAAGAGGTGGTCTATTGCTTTGCTGATGAGGTGCTTATCGGTGATTGGCGCACAGACTCAGTTTGGATCATCACGGAAGTTGATACGCTGGACTCGTTGATTGAAAACAGGCAGCCGGGTTTTTTCTACGATCTATCCGTCAATTGCGGAGATCAGAAAGAGCTTTTGCTGACTTACACTGGTTTTCACAACCTCACAACCGTTGACGTTCGCTCTACGAACTATGAATCTTCTGACAGCACGCTATTTGCTTATGATCAGTTCGAAGATCAACAGGATACCTCCAAGGCAAGCTTTCGAATGCCATTCACCATCGTGAACGATACGCTGATGAACTGCACCCTGAAGCAGGACCTCGGCAACGGTCAGCTAAGCACCTACTTCCTCTTCTTTAAGTCGATCTGATTCTCTCTTCGATGCTAACGCACTCGCTCAGTAGGTCTGTAGCGATAGGCAAACCATTTTGGATGTACTTTAACCTGAGTCACCGGACGCATGTCGTGTACGCGTACAGCCGAGTGCAATTCCTGAGCAGTCAGGTTTTCCTGGGCCCTGGGTATGATGATCCAGAAAATGGCATCAAAGTCACTGCCATTCACCGCGTTTTCGATCTTGGCATCCAAGTCTGTCTTATCAAGGGCAAAAAGAAGAGTGCATTTTGATTTTTCGTCTGTGGGTAGTTGTGTTTCAAATCCACCAGATTTCAATTCTTCTTCGATCTCCTCAGGGGCACTGAGGACAATACCCGGTTCCTTGAGCCGGAGCCGGATCAATACCTTTTTTACTTCCATTTGAACTACTGCTTTGCTCACGAATTTGGGGCAAAATCTTTAGACTTTTGGTCTAATAGCCTCAAAGACAGTAGTGTTAGTAGTTCAAAAAATGACGGTCAGAGAACTGCTGTAATAGGTTGTAGCCGAGAGATTTAGAGGCATGCAAAGCGACTCACGTTAGTTTGTATTTTTTTACTCAAACTAACTGCTTTGCCAATGCTTAAAGCGCTACTGGTGGAACAGAAAAAAGTATGGTCTGAATCGACCATAACATGCAGCCTCATAAGGATGCATTTCGGTTTTGATAAGTTGTATCAGGGTTTCTTTCCGGAGAATCTGGCAAAGCGATGTTTACCAGTCAATCTCGAACGATCCACCATTGAGAATGGCCGTTTCAGCCGGATCACCTTCGTTGATAAGATCCATGGGTGGCAGATCTGCAGTTAGTTTTCCGTTCGCGATGGTAAAATTGAGGTTTTCTCCTTTTGGACTCAGGAAGTTCTTGGACTCTAACGGATGCCCGGTGTTTATAAAGAAGCTGGTGTAGAAGTTCACCGAATCTGTCCCCATTGCCGGGAAGCGAGAGCTGCTAAAAGGAGCTGAGCCGCTTTGAGTCGGTTTGTCCTTGAAGGTCATGACGATTGCCAGGGTGCTTTCTGTGTTCCCGTCATTTCCCGTTTGATCCAACTGAGCTGCCGAACTGAAATTGACCTGATAACGATAAGCATTGGCATCGGGAGCGACAGAGTTGGCCGACATATAGAACGAATCTCCTTCGATGACTACATAGGTGGATGGGAGATCTGTGGGTTCCTCCGTTGGTGTGGTGCCAGGATTCGTGGTGTCATCATTGGTGTCGTCATCGTCTTTGTTGCACGCTGAAAAGGTGGTGAGCGCTGCAATGGCCAGGATCAGGTATCGGTTCATATCTCTCAATTTAAAGCGAAGCTATTCGCTTCGCTTCTGGCGTTGAATAAGGCATTTGACGTATTCTTGCTTCCCTCATCTGGTGTGTCACAAACAAAAAAGGGGGCCGAAGCCCCCTTGAGAAATGATATGCGATGATGCATTATAAGATGTACACCACGTTTGGCGCTACAGAGAAATCTGCTACGAAAGGCCCGCAAATGCAGTGCGTTCCTCCCGCAACTGCCGGGAATGGGCAAAATCCTCCGGGTGGGCTCACACCGGTGCTTGGTCCGGGACATGGAGCTGTACAGGTGTTGTTTGCGGGCACTACGCGAGCTACATCCCAAACCCAGGTGCCAGGACCGCAGGGAGGAATAATAGTAGCGACACCCGGCAAACAGCATACAGGGCCGGATACACATGTAAGACCGCAGCCACCGGGAGAGGCATAGCCATAAACCCAGAAGGCACAGTTAGTTCCGTTCTTCAC
This sequence comes from Flavobacteriales bacterium UBA6057, assembly GCA_002428995.1. Classification (GTDB taxonomy): domain Bacteria; phylum Bacteroidota; class Bacteroidia; order Flavobacteriales_G; family Salibacteraceae; genus UBA6057. Next base: position 140,220 of record DIYJ01000015.1, read on the forward strand.
CGTAAGGGGAACGGCTTGGGCATACATCGCAGCGGTAATGAACAATGCAGCGCAAAGTAGAAGTAGTTTTTTCATAGTGTGTTAGATTTAGTTTCTACCAAACTATGAACATGCGAAAATATATCCAAGAAAAAACTTGATTATTTGCGTTTGTTCATCTATAGATAGTAAACGCTTCGGAGCAGAAGAGCGCCTTCACCACGAAACAAAAAAGGGCGACTCTCCTGAAGAGTCGCCCTTTTGATATCAAAGGATTGAAGGTCTGGTTTAGAAATCGAACTTGATTCCTTGTGCCAGTGGAAGCTCAGTGCTCCAGTTGATGGTGTTGGTTTGACGTCTCATGTACGCCTTCCAGGCATCAGAACCGCTTTCGCGGCCGCCACCAGTTTCCTTTTCTCCACCGAAAGCTCCACCAATCTCCGCACCGCTCGTACCGATGTTCACGTTGGCAATTCCACAGTCGCTGCCTCGATGGCTCAGGAAGGTTTCTCCCTCACGCATGTTGGTACTCATCAATGCAGAACTCAAGCCTTGCTTCACACCGTTTTGCATGTTCAGCGCTTCCTCAAACGTGTCGTACTTCATCAAGTACAGGATGGGAGCAAAAGTCTCTTCCTGAACGATTTCCCATGAGTTGTCAGCTTCCGCGATGGCTGGCTTCACGTAGCAACCGCTTTCGTAACCACTGCCTTCCAATACTCCGCCTTCTACTACAATGTTTCCACCCTTCGAGCGAATAGCGTCAATCGCTTCGTTGTACATTCTTACGGCATCCGTATCGATCAATGGTCCAACGTGATTGTTAGCGTCCAATGGATCTCCGATGCGGAGTTGCTCGTAAGCACTCGCAAGCGTGTTCTTGACCTCATCGTAAATCGAAGAATGAATGATCAGTCTTCGGGTAGAAGTGCAGCGCTGGCCGCAGGTTCCCACCGCTCCGAAAACAATACCCGGAATGGCGAGCTTCAGGTCGGCATGCTCACTTATGATGATCGCGTTGTTTCCGCCCAATTCAAGAATGGTCTTGCCCAATCTTCGCCCTACAGCTTCGCCTACTTTTTTACCCATGCGGATGGATCCCGTAGCTGAAACCAGAGGTACACGCGTATCGTTGGTCATCAACTCACCTACTTTGTAATCACCAACCACGAGCCCTGAAACACCTTCAGGTACTTCGTTGCGCTCAAATACTTCAGCAATGATCTTCTGACAAGCCACAGCACACAACGGCACTTTTTCAGAAGGCTTCCAGATGCAAACATCACCACACACCCATGCGAGTGCACTGTTCCATGCCCAAACGGCTACCGGAAAGTTGAATGCGGAGATGATCCCAACAATTCCCAGCGGGTGATACTGCTCATACATGCGGTGCATGGGGCGCTCGCTGTGCATGGTAAGGCCATGAAGCTGACGAGAAAGACCCACGGCAAAATCGCAGATGTCAATCATTTCCTGTACTTCACCCAAGCCTTCTTGCAGACTCTTTCCCATCTCATAGCTCACTAGCTTTCCAAGGGCGTCTTTTTTCTCGCGAAGCGCCTCACCGAACTGGCGAACTACTTCACCTCTTCGCGGTGCCGGCCACATGCGCCATGCTTCAAAGGCTTCCTGGGCCTTCTTCACTGTCGCTTCATATTCTTCTGCAGAGCTTCCTTTTACACTGCCAATCTTCTTTCCATCTACAGGAGAAAAGGATTCAAACACTTCTCCGTTTGAGGCCGACCACTGTGATCCTGTGGAGGTGCCTTCGTTCATTGCTTCAATGCCCAGTTCTTTCAAAAAATCTTCCATCATTCGATTTTGGTGGTGCAAAAGTAGGCAGCTTTTTCAGGCTTTTTCGCTAAAAAGATGCTTCAGTTGAGAGCAAGTATTGATTTAGGATTTCACTGATCTCGGCCGCTCTGCTCGAAACCATGAAATGGGGGCCGTTGGGAACGAGGTAATCGGCTTTTACGTAGCGGTGCGGGAAAATCTTGTCGTTCGTTCCGTGAATATGTCGGATGCCTGGAATGACCGTCCTGTTTTTCCAATTCAGCAGCTGATCAATGCTCCAGCGAAAGACTTCTGGATGTCCGCTGTTCAGGATTTCTCTGACACGCAAGCGCTGCTCTTTGGTCCGCGCACCAAAAGCATAGTAGATGGCTGGATAGTCCCGCATGATCAATTTGATGGGTGCGATGCGGTGGAGTCGGCTCCAACCAATCGCGCGGAAAAGGGCGGGCATTTCATCCACGGTTTTGACGGAACTGATCAGAACGGTCTTGTGAATGGGTGCAAGTTTGTTGATCTCAATGCTCATAATGCCACCAAAGGAGAGTCCCACGAGCGCGGACTGTTCAGGATACTGAATGCCATCGAGCATGCGCTGTGCATAATGCTCCGTGCTTTCTTTGGGTTCAGGAATTAACCAGGGAAGATGGATGAATTCGATCTCAGGATGGAGTTGAAGACGATCGAAGACACTGGCGCCCGTTCCGAGGCCGCTGATGAAATAGGTTTTCACAGGGCCAAATTAAGGTGTAGATGATGGAAAAAAGTTCGGCTTTGCCCGATGATAACCGACACCACTTGACTAAAAATGTCGGGTCACTCGAACAAAGCCGAAACGGGCAGTGAGAATCTTTGACGAGGGGATAGAAGATTGCGGGCGTTACAGATCCATCCTCATGTCTTGAAACTCACGCTAGTAGATCGCCAGCGATCCTGGTATGACGGTGAAATCAGCCGTGTAGGTAATTCCACAAACACAGTGAATGCCTCCCGCAACAGGGGGCATGCAACCGGAGGGACTTACCATTACCGGAGGACAAACTTTCGTGCAAGTCTGATCCGTTGGCATCACAATGGCATGTTCCCAAATCCAGTTTACGGGTCCGCATGGTGGAACCGGAATCACGGCTCCTGCGGGTACACAAATCGCTGGAGGATTGCAGTTTGGCATGACAAAACAGCCAGGCGCGGCCTGGAAGGTTACCAGATAGTCACAACCGGTGAAATTCTGGATGAGCATGCCCGGTGGTTGAGCATAAGAGACGGCACTTAAACAAAGCACCGTTAAGAGTAACATGAGTTTTTTCATGGTGATTGTGGTTTGGTTTACATCAAAATAAGGTTATAAAAAACTAACGTCAAAGTAAAAACGCAAATAATTTGCATCTGTTCTTAATTGAACGAAATGTTAGCCAGATAAATTCAACGGGCGCACTTGGCCTTAAAGGCCTTGTGTTTACTGATCTGTACGAGGGTCGTAACGAGAAAACAGGTCTGTTTGAAAATCGAACAGACGAAAGTTGGATGGAAGTGTGAAAAGTTGAGCTAGTGAATGACTGTGCGCCCCAGATTCTTGTTGATCTCCTTTTTAATGCCTTCGAGTTGAATCTGGCGAATAAGGAGTTCTTCCACATCGGCACCGAGCGTTTCCTGATCTTTCATCAGCTGCTGATTTTCTTTGATCATTCGATCAACGCGCTTCGACTTGTAGGAATAGATGGACGCCAGCACAGCCCTTCGCATCCGCTGCTCTTCGAGTGTAACGTAGATGTCTCTGCGCTCCCAGTCATGCAATTCATGGGGAGAGGTGATCAGGTCGATGTACAGGCTTTGGATCTCCTGGTTTTCGTGATTCACAAAGCGATCAAAGGAAAACTCTTCGTTCTCGTATCCGCTGGAGATCGCTTCGAAGAGCTGACGGTAGCTTTCGGTTTCGAACACCAGTTCATCGCCCTCTATTTCGTCCAGGATGAAGTCCAACACCTTGAAACGCTCCGAGTCTTCCGTTTCATCCATCGCGTCTTCCATCACAAAGTCCAGCTCAGGATAGTTCACCATGATTCGAAGCAGGTCGTATTCCTGGTTGTCCAGCGTGTTTTCAACGAACTTCTTCTCTTCTGTAAAATCCGTTTCGATGATGGGAGCTTCAGGCTCTTCCTCGTGACGGATGCGGTGCTTCTGCCGGTGGTGTTTTCGAAGTGCCTTGTTGAGCTCGCTGATCAGCGCCCGCTCGGAGACTCTCATGAGCTTCGAGCATTCAGCTACATAGATGGAGCGCAGAATAGTGTCAGGGATCAGCGCGATGGAATCGACCATCGCGTGGATGACCTCATTCGTTTTGATCGGGTCGCCCTGCGCCTCCTTCATCAGGAGGTCGGCCTTGAACACGATGAAGTCACGCGCTGATTTTTCGAGGTATTCCTTTACTTCGATGCGATCATGCTCCTTGCTGAACGAATCCGGATCGTGGCCGTCAGGCAGCAACACGATTTTGACGTTCATGCCTTCTTCAAGGATCAAGTCGATTCCCCGCAAACTAGCCTTGATACCGGCAGGGTCACCGTCATACACCAAGGTGATGTTTTGCGAATAGCGCTGGATGATCTTGATCTGATCCCGCGTCAGTGCGGTTCCAGAAGAAGCCACCGTGTTTTCGATGTGCTTCTGATAAAAGGCGAGCACGTCCGTGTAGCCCTCAACGAGGTAGCAGTTGTCTTCCCGTGCAATGGCACTCTTGGCGAAGTAGATGCCATAGAGTGTCTTGCTCTTATCGTAAATCGCATTCTCGGGCGAGTTGATGTACTTCGGGATGTTCTTATCCGCTTTCAGCGTTCGCCCACCAAAACCGATCACGCGCCCGCTCAGGTTTTGGATCGGAAAGATCACACGGCCCTTGTAGCCATCGTACTGCCGTCCGTTTTTTTCCTTCACCAGCGCAGTGGCCAGCAAGTATTCGTCTTTGTAGCCCTTCTCCTTGGAAACCGTGGTGAAAGCCCGGAAATCATCCGGATTGTAGCCCAGCTGGAACTTTTTCAGAATGCTCTCATTGAAGCCGCGCTCTTTGAAGTAGCTCAGCCCAATGTTCTGACCTTCTTCCGTTTCCCACATCTGCTCGCTGAACCAGTTTCGAGCAAACTCATTGATCACGTAGAGGGATTCACGCTCGTTGCGCGCTTCCTCCATCTCCGGGCTCAGCTTTTCCTCCTCTATCTCGATGTTGTAGCGTTCCGCCAGCCAGCGCAGTGCTTCCGGATAGCTGAACTGCTCGTGCTCCATCAGGAAACTCACCACGTTTCCGCCCTTTCCGGAACTGAAGTCTTTGTAGATACCCTTGGCGGGGGACACCATGAAAGACGGTGTCTTCTCAGCCGTCCACGGGCTGAGGCCTTTCAGGCTGGCTCCTGATTTCTTGAGGTTTACAAATTCTCCAATGACCTCCTCAATGCGGGCTGCACTGAATATTTCTTCGACTTTCTCAGGAGGGATCATAGCTGCAAAATTACAGGGCTGATTGAGATGACCTCAAAGTGCAAAGATTAGAGAGCCAGTGCAGTTTTATTATGCCTTCGTCTCAGCGATAGAGAATGCGATGCGTAGCTGCGCCCTTCGCATGTTTAAGCTGTAGGATGTAGACACCGGACGGTAGCGAAGACAAGTCAATCGATGCGCTGCTGCTTTCTACGGTGATGAAGGTTTGACCAGTTACCTCCTGTCCACTGACATCGAAGAGTTGCATTTCCAGATCCTTCAAGACTCCAGTCCAATGAAGTCGGGTAAGGCCATTGGTGGGATTCGGGTAGAGTCCCAGAATTTCAGATTGCTCAGGATTATCAGTGCCAACAACTACCGTATTCATTGACAATCTTGAAACACCCAATCCATGCCCGACCCAAACAACACCTTCCTCATTGCTGCTGATGGAAACAAGGTCTGAAGAGTTTAGCAAGAGGTTGAGTGCAGGCAAGTCGTTGGAAATCGGCTGGAAATCTACACCAACACCTTTAGCTGTTGCCAGCCATTCTACGTAGTAGTTACCATAGTCTACAACGTCAATTGCTCGTATTTCTCTTGAGGGTAGATTGTTGAAGAAGCTGAAGTTTGAGAAGGTGAATTCCGTATTCGCATTGATGGAAATCAACCCGGCAGTGCCGGAAGCAAACCACACGATTCCATTCTCATCGGCTGTAATGGCGCTGATTTGATCCCTGAAGATGTTGACTGTTTGAGGGGTGTAGTTTCTCCACTGGCTGCCATTAAAACTGATGAGTCCATTCGATTCAGTGGCAATCCAAAGCTTTGAATCCGCACCTGATGCGATACCGTTGATCTCTGAAAGGTCGATTACATTCCAGTAGCTGTAGGCAGGGTCAAAAGCTGGTGTGCTTACGGTTAGGTTATGAATTTGATTCGATACCGCGATCCAAACACGACCGTCAGGCCTGAAAGCCATTCCGTAGACGTAGTCGTGAGGCATTCCCAGCTGACCGGTTGCAGTGCTTTCCCAAGTGTTGTTGGCAGCGTCAAACCTTGAAATGCCCTTGTCATTCGGAGCGCCCAGTTGCTGGCCATTATGGTAGGTCCAAATCACTCCGTTGCGTTCAATGACGCCTGCGCAGCCATTGGCGCCAAGGCCTGAATTGAGGGTGTCATAACACACCCAAACACTATCCTTGAAACGACAGATGCCTGCATCCTCGGTTCCGACCCAAATAGATCCGTCTTCAGCAGCCACTACTTCCGTTACATTATTGGAAGCCAGGCCCGAGTTAAACGAAGTATAGTTGGTGACTACTTGCGCAAAGGCTTGCGCTGAAAAGGCCAACAGATAACTAAGAATGAAAAGGCGAATGGAGCGCATTCCAGAATTTTTGGGGTGTGAAACTGCTCTTTACGCCACAAGATACGGAACTACCTTGCGTTTGGTGCTTTCGTTTTCTCGTAGCTGTCGAAGTCAATCTCGTTCAACAGCGAGCCATCTTCCTTGTGAAAGATCCATTGTCCCACTTCTTTGTTGTCCTTGAACTGGCCCTTGTAGCGCAGGTTGCCGTTTTCATAGTACACCTCTGCAGGACCCGTTCTGCGACCTTCTACAAATTCTCCGGTGCTCCAAAGCTTGCCATTGGCATACCAATACTTCCACGAACCATGGCGCTTGCCCTCTTGGTCGTAACTCCCTACATATTCCATCTGGCCATTCTCGTAGAACTTTTCTTCCTTCACCTTCATGCGTTCCTTGCCCTCGGTTTTGAAATAGCCTACGAGCTTGGGTTGTTCTTCCGTCCAGCTTTCGAGGACTTCACTTTCCAGTTCGTTGCATCCCGCAGCGATGGTTAAGAAGAAGAGAAAAGAGAAAAAAATGGATCGTTTCATATTCGCGAATTTACGCGCACTCGGGCTTTCATCAACCACAATCCAGCATTCGGACTTTGGTCGAAGCTACATACATGCATTCTCAGCAGTTGGCTGCGTATTCATCTGCTCGCCCCGCCAGAGATTGGCAAGGTATTGCTGCTTATAGACTCGGTAAAAATCTTCGAGTTTGCGCGTTCCTTCGAACATGCCCTTACCACCCATGAGGTTCGCGTTCAATCCTAGGTACATATCTGCTTTGTCGAATTCTCCTTTCCACATATGAGCCAATACAAGATTGTAGCAGATGGCGTTGAGAACCTTGGTATTCACCTTCGCTTTTCGGTCATCGGTGTCTCTTTCGGCATAAAGCTTTGTGAGTACTTCGATTACTTCTGAGAGTTCCCGGCTCATGTCATCATAACTCATTCTTCTTAGCGTGTTGACAGGGCAGATTTGATCACTGGACATTCGCTTCATGGCGGTCATTAACATATCGCTCGCTCTGTTCAGGCCATCGTAGGTGTGGCGTTTGCTCTTCTTGATGCTGGGAATCTTGAATTCCTCGGAACTATGAGTAAGGCAGTAAGTTCTGACAAAGCCATTCAGTTGGCGCAAGCCACTAAACTGCATCTCTTTTTTTGCCAAATAGCTCTGCTTGTTTTTGGACCATGCGCTAAGTGCGGAGCTTGCGGAGAGATGCTCGTTGGTGGTGCTATAATCTTCCCATGACTCTTTCACTACATGGCCTCCGTAGGTTTCTTTGAACACCGTTCGTGTTTGATGGTCAGTGGCGGTTACTTCGAAAACAGGCGTTCTGTAATTCAGTAGAACATCGTAGACCATGTATTTTACCTTCTTCTTGTTTTCACCTTTTCCCACCGTTTTGGAGCGTTCATGTTCATTCGCAGCTTCTGAGATGAACTCTAGTCCAGAGATGAATCGAATGTGGATTTGAAGGTCTCCTTCTCTCTCAACGCGCTCATATCCGGGCATTTCACCATGGATGTGCAAATTGCCCTTGGAGCCTAGCCGTTCAATGTAATTTCCCCTCAGGCTATTGAGGTGGTAGGTGTAGGTTTCGATGCTCGAGTCCAGTTTTTGCTCGGGAAACCTTACGTAACCTATTTTGACTTTTTCTCTGGATACTTTTTGAGCAGAAACACCTGAGATAAACAAAGAAAGTGAGAGAATGATGGAGGCTGTGCGCATAACGAAGAGTTGTTAGCGCAAAGCTCTTTGGGAACGCGCATGTGCAAACCCTCAGACTCGAGGATAATGCCTCCACAGTTCCAATGAAACTTTACATAGGGGTGAAGATGTCAACAATGAGCTTCAAGCGGGGCTTCACATTGGTGAGCGCAAAGCTTAATTAGGATTCACCTCCAACAACTCCCACTCCTTCTGGAAGAAAAATTGCTCCTCGCCAAAGGCGGGCTTCAGGTCATCCAACCAGATAGCTTCCGGGTCGTATTTCGCGAAGAATGGGCGATGTACCCAGTTGGCTACGCGGCCTTGCAAAAAGCGGAGCATGAACACCTTCTCGCCATGGATTTCGGTGATGCCGAGAATTTGAACCTTCCCAGGATCAGCGCTCATGCTTGGCCCTCTTACCGTTCTTGAAACTCCGCTCACCTGCTGGTAGGCTTTTTGGAAAATGCGCCATGCACGTCCCAGTGGAACTGCAAAGTATTCCTGCGCTCCGGTATCGCGCGCCAGAAACATGTAGTAAGGAATGATACCTAATCTGACCTGCTCTTTCCACATATCTCGCCATGCTTCAGGAGTGTCATTGATATTCTTCATGATGGGCGACTGCGAACGAATCTGCGTCCCCGTGGCGCGGATGCGCTTGATCGCCTCTTTCACACCCTCGGTCTTGAGCTCAGCCGGATGGTTGAAGTGCGCCATAAATGCCAGGTGCATACCTGAGTTGTTCACCTTTTTGAACAGTTCCATCACCTCGTCCGCATCATTGTCGTGCGTGAAGCGATAAGGCCAGTAGCCGAGTGCTTTGGTGCCAATGCGAATGGTCTGCACATTGTGTGTTCCCATGCTTTCGAGGATCGGCTCCAGGTACATTTTCAGGCGATCGATCTTCATGATCATAGGATCGCCACCGGTGAATAGCACGTCTGTGATCTCTGGATGCGCTTGAAGGTATTTCACCATCAGCTCGGTTTCGCGCATGGCAAACTTTAGCTCGTCCATGCCCACAAACTGCGGCCATCGGAAGCAGAAGGTGCAATAGGCGTGGCATGTCTGTCCCTGCTGTGGGAAGAAGAGCATCGTTTGATCATACTTATGCTGAATACCTGTCAGCTTTACATCCTCGATCATGGGAACGTTGTGCTCCATCTGTCCAGCAGGATGTGGGTTAAGCTGCATCCTGATCTCGTTGGCAACCTCCTTGATCTCCTTCTTGTTCTTTCCAGCTTTCAATGCATCGGCCATTTGGTCGAAATGAGCTTTGCTCAGCATTTCGCGCTGTGGGAACGTCAGAATGTAAATGGGATCATTGGGTACATTCTCCCACTCAATCAATTCATCGATGACGTAGTTGTTTGCCTTGAAAGGGAGAACGTTTCCCACCACTTCAATGGCAAATTTTTCCTCTTCGCTCAGAAATTGCTGTACTTGAGGTATGTTTCGAAAATTGTGGAGGCCGAAGACTTTGTACTTGATTTCTTCCATAAACTTTTGATTCGGGATCGTGCGAGCGGGTCGCTTTGAGGCTGCGAAGAAAGTCAATGAAAGGCAAACACTGATCCCTAGCAAGAAATACCGGTCATTCTTAACTCAAAGATGATGAGATGCAGGAGGTTAGATCAAGGATGAAAGATCAACGATCAAAGCCCGGGTTTTTTAGCGCTCAATTCTTAAATCGTGCCGCTCCAATAGTCCGGGGAGTCCATCCAGGGAAAAGCGTGCTTTTTTCACTTCGTTTCTATCGGGGTCGATGCTAAAGGATTCTGCCTTTCGAAAGTCCGCTCCACGGAGAACGGTACGTTCGAAGGAGGCATTGGTAAGGTTGGAGCCAGAGAAAACAGTTTCTGTCAAATCCGATTCCGTGAAGTCTGCTTCGCGAAGGCTACAGTCGATGAAGTGCGTCTTTTTCAGCTTCCAACCGTGGAAAGAGGATAGGTCCAGTGTACAGCTTCTAAAGTTTACCGCAAACAGAAAGTCGCTGCACATTTCGAAGGCCAGCCCGACCATCTTACACTGCACGAATTCCAGCTCTCGAAAAGCAGTGTTCAGCAGCTTCGCATTGCTGAGGTTGCAGTTCTCAAAGGTGCATTCCATGAAAATGCAATCTGTGAGGTCTGCATCGCTGAAATCACAGTCAATGAAGGCGCAGCCTTCGAAATCCTGTGGCGTGAATAGTTCCTGCCGGAAGTTCTTCCCTTCAATCTCCTGATTGGTGGTCAATGGCTTAGACATCCCTCAAAAGCTCAAGAATGTTGTCGATAGATACTTTCTCAAAGGCGTGTGGAGTGTCCTTCAATACCTCCAATTTTGCCTTGGTCATTAGCTCACTGGCGTGTTCCGATTCTTCACGACTCACCATGTGATCCTGATCTCCCACGGCAATGGTCACAGATTGTCGGATGGCCTTTAAGTCGGTGTCCGATAGCTTCTCTCCTGAAGCCAGCATCTTCATCATGTCCGCAGTTTTGTGAACCACCGTTTTCCAGTCGTTTGGAGCATGCGTTTTTGCCAAGGTGGCCGCGAAAGCAGGAACCTTTGCCTCTATCTTTTCAGGGTCGAGCATGCGTTTTTGCGCTTCATAAACTTCCATGGTCCAATCCAGCTTGGTGCCGAGGGTGATGATGCGTCCGACACGATCCGGAAGCTGATGTGCAAGGCAAAGGGCTACATAACCGCCCATACTGTAGCCGAAGATGTCAGCCGTTTCAATTTCCTTCTCATCAAGAAAGTCCACCACGTTTTTCACGAACACTGGCATGGAGAAGTCCCGGTCGGAAAGTCGTCCTCCATGGCCCTCAAAGTTCATGGAATACACTGTTGTGGTCGGCTTGAGAGTCTTTTCCAGCTGTTCAAACTGCGCTGCTGAGCCGAGCGCACCGTGGAGGAGTAGAAGTGGGTTTGCCATGTGGTGGATTGATGGACTAAAAGTAACGGGTCGTTGAAAATGGCGAAGCTCCCCGCGTTTTTTGTTTAAAGCCCAGCAAGGTTCAAACGGTGCCTGAAAGCTGGATTTACTGCAAGGCAAACACCTTCTCAATTCCTACTTTCGCGGCATGAAAATTTCCTACAACTGGCTGAAGCAATTCATCTCCATTGAAGAGTCGCCTGAAGAACTCGGTGACCTTTTGACAAGCATCGGACTTGAAGTGGAGGGGTTAGAAACCTTTGAATCCGTCAAGGGCGGTTTTAAGGGGCTGGTAGTAGGAGAAGTGATGGAAAAGAGCCAGCATCCGAATGCTGATCGCCTGAGCCTGACGAAAGTGAACATTGGCTCAGAAGAGCTCTTGCCCATTGTGTGTGGTGCTCCCAACGTGGCTGCCGGACAGAAGGTAATTGTAGCCACGGTGGGTACAACCTTGTATCCATCCGAAGGAGAACCATTCAAGATCAAGAAATCAAAAATCCGGGGAGAAGAATCCATCGGCATGATCTGCGCGGAAGATGAAATCGGTGTAGGTCAGAGTCATGATGGAATTCTGGTACTGCCCGCTGAAACCGTTGTAGGAACTCCCGTCAGTGAGCTCTACGATGTCGAAACGGACTACGTGTACGAAATCGGATTGACGCCCAACCGGGCAGATGCCGCTTCGCATCTCGGGGTAGCCAGAGACCTGAAAGCAGCGCTCAAGCAGCGAAACAACAGAACCGTTGAATTGCAGAGAGCTGCAGTGGATGCATTCAAACAGGGCGATAAGAGCCTTGAAATCCCTGTGGAAGTAAAGAACGAAGAAGCTTGTCCGCGCTATTGCGGTGTGACTATTTCCGGCATTACGGTGAAGCCTTCACCAGACTGGCTTCAGAACAGGTTGAAGGCCGTAGGCGTGCGCCCGATCAACAACGTGGTGGACGTCACCAATTTTGTCAATCATGAACTCGGTCAACCCCTTCATGCCTTTGATGCCGCCAAAATCGAAGGGCAGAAAGTGATTGTCCAGACCCTTCCAGCTGGAAGCAAGTTCACGACTCTGGATGAAGAAGAACGAGAGCTAGCTTCTGAGGATCTGATGATCTGCAATACCAATGGTGGAATGTGCATTGCCGGAGTATTTGGCGGAGCTGAATCGGGTGTTACAGATGCTACCACTGATATTTTCCTGGAGAGCGCCTATTTCAATCCGGTCTGGGTTCGCAAGACCGCCAAACGACACGGACTTCATACCGATGCTTCGTTCCGCTTCGAGCGCGGAATTGATCCGAACATCACAGCTTACGCGGCCCAGCGTGCTGCGCTTCTCATTGCGGAGCTCGCAGGAGGCACCATCAGCAGCGAGCTGAGTGATACACACCCCGAGGAGTTCCCTGACTTTGAGCTGACGTATGATGTCGCTAAGGCCAATCGCTTCATCGGCATCGACATTCCGGAAGCAGACACCGAGCAGATTCTCAAGGATCTTGAGGTGAAGGTGACGAGCAAGAACGGCCATCAATGGCAGCTCAGCATTCCGCCTTTCAAGGTGGATGTGACCAGAGAAGCCGATGTAGTGGAAGAAGTGTTGCGCGTGTTTGGCTACGATGAAGTGCCTTTCACCAACCAGATCCGCTCCACCGTGAAGGACATGAAGCCTTCGAAGAGTGTGCTGGCCAAGAAAGCCGTGATCGACCTGCTTTCCAGCAATGGTTTCCTCGAGTGTATGTCCAACTCCATGGTAGATGAAGCCTATGCAGGGATTTCTGCTGAGTGGTCAGAAGACAGTGTAGTAAGACTCAACAACCCACTCAGCTCTGAGCTCGGGATCATGCGTCCGGCACTGGTGTGCTCGGCTTTGCAAAACGCCAGCCACAACCTCAACCGCCAACAACTCAACCTCAAGCTGTTCGAATTCGGAAATACCTACCGCACTTCGGAAAATGGGTTCAGGGAAGAAGAACGCCTTTGCATCACTGTAGCAGGCCATGAGCTTGCCGACCACTGGCGAATGGATGACCTGAACGCGGATTGGTACTTTTTGAAAAACGCGCTGGAACTGGTCAGTTCAAGACTCGGACTCAACATGTCCAGACTGAAAACGGTTTCCACTTCCAACGATTGGTTTGCTTACGGCATGGACTGGATGCAGGGCGAAAAAGTGGTGATCACTGGTGGTTTGGTGTCAGACAAACTCAAAAAGACCTTTGAACTCAAGCGGGATGTATTCTACCTCGAGCTTCGCTGGAAGGACCTCTTGAAGCTCCGAAAGGATGAAATCCGCATTGGCGATCTGCCAAAGTATCCTGAGGTGAGAAGAGATTTGGCCTTGCTGGTAGACAGCGCCATCGAATACGCTGAACTGGAGAGACTAGCCTACCAAACCGAGAAGAAGCTTTTGACAAATGTCCGGTTGTTTGACGTTTATGAAGGCAAAGGCTTGCCTGAAGGCAAAAAGAGCTACGCCTTAGCCTTCAGCCTGCGAGATGCCGCCAAAACGCTAACCGACAAGGAAGTCGATAAGACCATGCATCGCCTGATGGAACGCTTTAAGCGCGAGGTGGGAGCAGAACTTCGATGATGACTTGGTATGGTTTTGGAGCTCTCGTGACGCTAACCAAAACCATGAAACCTCTTTCCTTTCTTTTTCTTGGGATGTGCCTGAGCCTATTGTCTTGCAAAGGTGAAAGGGTCGTCATTAAGCATCCTGATTCGAAGGCCAGGATCACGGGTCGCCTGTTGGATGAAGAACGACATGGGATGTGGCGCTTGCGTTCCGCCAAAGGCCGTGTGATTCAAAAGGGTCGGTATGAGCGAGGCCAGAAGGTTGGTCGCTGGGTTGAGTACTTCCCCTATTATGATCAGCACAATTGGGGCGTAAAACTTGAGGAATGGATGATTACTCCCTTCTACAACGTGATCGAACGCAATCCAGAAGCTAGCTTCGAGGATGATCCACTTTACGGTGAATTGATCACAACAGCTGAGGTGGATGATCTACTCCATTTGCTTGAGACTGGACAAGATGCTTTTTATGGTCAACACAGTTGTCGAATGAAAGGCCGCTACCTGGAAGGTGAACGCGAAGGATTGTGGGAGGTTTACCGAGGGAAAAGACACATACAAACAAGACCATATCAGGGTGGTGTTTTGAATGGTAGGTGGACCGAATATTACTACAGTCGCGGTAAGAAGCTAAAGGATAAGGTATTGCTCCAGGGGCAAGTGAAGAATGAGAAACGCGAGGGAACGTGGAAGTACTACTACTGGGATCGCATGGGAGGCAGAAAGACACCCTTCCACTTGCGCTACACAGTCATAGCTTCCTACGAAAATGGGCAGTTGGTAGGGCCAGTGGAACTTTGGGAAAAGCCAAGGTGGAATGTGCCCGTAGAGGATTCATTGCTGACGCAGCGTGCTTTCTATGATGCTGAGGGCTGGCTTACGAGGATGGAAGAATGGCGGTATGAAGATGCTAGAACGGGACGGTCAGCTACTGGAAATATAGAATTGACGGGAAAGAAGATTTCCAACAAGCGCGAAGGTTTGTTGCATGGTCCTCAATATTCGATGAGAAAGCTGAAAGATGAGTGGGATACCACGCGGGTTGAACACTACATCGATGGGTTGATCCAGTATTCGGTTCAATTCGGAAACGACACCAGTTTTTATCACTACAGTTATGACTCCATCTACGTGATCACCGTTGATGACGGGTCGAATGTCGATCCGTATTTTAATGGGCTTTGGAGGGGTGTTGCAGATCAAAGGGACAGCTTGCTGAAAGTGGTCAAGGTGAATCATTTCCTTCGGGCTGTGCGTGTCAATGACAGTGTCATTACCTACCAGCCAGTGACCTCTCCTTACCCTGGAGAGCGTATTACGAAACCCTACAGAGTGGGGCCGATCGCTTTTAATGTGGTGCAGGACTCAAGCGGTAAGACGCTGAGAGAATACTATTCATTGCCTTACCAACTCGGGGAACGATATCCATGGGGTGGAAGTGGCCGTGGGTTGATGTGGTTGGAACGCAGCTTCACGGATTCTTTGATTCAGGAACGCTACTATCAGGGACTTTCCATTGCTATTAACTATCAAAACGGGAAGAAGGAGACGACCACCAGACTCATGAGGGTTCGTCAACTGGATCTTGATGGAAGGGTGATTAGCGATGAATCGGTGGAGCGCCACATGCGATTGCTAAAAGGGCAATACCCGACCATAGATGAAGCACCCTATCTCAGGGGAAGGAGCTATCGCTAGTAGACTTCCTTCTCTTCTTCAATTACTCTGGCCATTCCGGATCTTGAGCGTGCCAGATCACTTTTTCTCGTTAGCGTTGAGGTTGTGCACAGAAAAAATTCTAGTTTGCCTGCTGAAGCATTAACGCCATGTTCGAAGACCTTCCCAGCTGGTGGGATGCCCTTTCCACCTACCAACAGATTTATTGGGGTATTGCGGTGCCCTTTACGCTGATTTTCATCATTCAGACCGTGCTCACTTTTATCGGCAGTGAGATAGATGCCGATGATATGGACGCGGATGGTGACACCGAGATGGGCTTTCAGTTCTTTACCATCAAGAACTTTGTCGCCTTCTTCACCATTTTCGGTTGGACCGGGCTTGCCTGCCTCGACAGTGGATACAGCTTGCCGCTAACTGTCATTGTTTCGCTCGTAGCTGGATTGATCATGATGACCGTGATGGCGGCTATTTTCTTTTTCTTCAGCCGATTGACCGATAGCGGCACCATGGACATCAACAATGCCATTGGGGGAGTAGGTGAAGTCTACCTTACAGTCCAGGCAAAGCGCGGAAATGTGGGAAAAGTCAGCATCATGGTGCAAGGCTCTCTGCGAGAGCTCGAAGCCATTACAGATGACGAACAAGACCTCAAGAACGGGATGGTGATTGAGGTTAGGGAAGTCATCAATGGAAACTTATTACTGATAACGAAAAGCTAATACACCTCAAGCATGGGATCACAGTTTATCATCATTGCCGCAGCGGCAGTCGTCTTCATTTTTGTTCTGCTCATTGGCTTGTTCAGGCGCTACAAGCGTTGTCCGTCTGACAGGATTTTGGTTGTTTATGGTAAGGTAAGCGGTGGTGGCCCCGAGGGACGTTCCGCCAAGTGTATCCACGGTGGTGCTGCCTTCATCTGGCCGATCATTCAGGATTATGAATTTCTGGACCTGACTCCGATTTCCATTGAGGTGAACCTCACCAACGCTCTGAGCCGCCAAAACATTCGTGTGGATGTTCCCTCTCGCTTTACGGTCGGTATTTCCACAGAGCAGGGTATAATGAACAATGCCGCTGAACGCTTGCTCGGCCTGAGCATGCAGAATGTACATGACCTCGCCAAGGATATCATTTTTGGTCAGCTCCGTTTGGTAGTCGCGACCATGGACATTGAAGAGATCAACAGTAACCGTGATAAGTTCCTTGCCAACGTTGCCTCGAACGTAGAAGCTGAGCTCAAGAAGATCGGTTTGAAGCTGATCAACGTGAATGTCACCGACATCAAGGATGAGTCAGGTTACATCGAGGCACTCGGAAAAGAAGCCGCTGCCAAGGCGATCAACGATGCTCGAAAGAGTGTGGCTGAAAAGAATCGAGACGGTTCCATTGGTGAGGCCGTGGCTGTTCAGGATCAGCGTGTTCAGGTGGCGGATGCAGATGCGATTGCTGTAGAAGGGGAGAACCTTGCGAAGATTAAAGTAGCGCAGTCCGATGCCTCTCGTATGGAGAAAGAGGCGGAAGCTCAGAAGATTGCCACGGCTGCTGAGAAAGTCCAATCGGCCAAGGCGCTCGAAGAAGCTTATGCTGCGGAGCAGGCCGCGGAAAGTGCGCGGGCAGAGCGTGACCAAGCCTCACAAACGGCAGATATTGTGGTTCCTGCCAGAATCGACAAGGAGAAGGTGGAAATTGCGGCTGAAGCAGATGCGGAGCAGATCAGGCGCATTGCCAAGGGTGAGGCAGACGCCATCCTGTTTAAACGTCAGGCGGAAGCACAGGGACTCTATGAAGTGCTCACCAAGCAAGCCCAGGGATTGGATCAGATCGTGCAGGCAGCCGGTGGAAATGCTAACCACGCGGCTATGCTTCTGATCACGGATAAACTGCCGGAACTGGTGAAATTGCAGTCTGAAGCCATCCAGAATATTGAGATTGATAAGATCACCGTTTGGGAAGGCGGAGACAGTGGAAACGGGAAGACTTCCACGGCTAATTTCATTTCAGGACTCTATCAGTCCGTGCCTCCCTTGCAGGACATGTTCAACATGGCAGGCCTGGATTTACCTGAGTTTTTGAAAGGAAAAACGCCTGAAGAAATTCAGGAAATCGCGGATGAAGCCGCGCGAAGAAAGACTGAGAAAGGCGGAGATCCGTCTTAGTCCTGACTCCAGCCGCCCAGCACCTTTTGCATTCCCTCTTTCAGTGAAATGGGTTGGTAGCCCAGTGCTTTGATTTTGTCCGAATTCACGCCCCAGTTTTGAAGGTAGCGCCTGACCCAGGGCGTGGTAATGGTGGGCTTTAATCCCAGTTTGTCAGCCAGGAAGAGTTGTGTTTTTCCAATTGCCAGGCTCAAGCTGTAGGGCACTTTGAGCACCGGGTAGCTCTTGCCTGTGACCGTCTTTAGAACTTCGAAGAACTCCAGGTACGAAAGGTTTTCGCCCCCGAGCAGGTATTCCTGTCCGTTCTCGCCTTCGGTCATTGCCAGCATGTGCCCGTGTACAATGTCATCGATGTAGACATAGCTTCCAACACCTTCACCGCTGGCCGGTACAAAGCCAAACTTGTTCTTCAGGAATAGGTGGAGCATCCTCACCGGAACGTTGCTTTCAGAAACCTCGCCCGGACTGTAAACACGCGCAGGACTTATGATCGTGACTTCCAATCCCTTTTCGGAGTGGGAGAGGGCCACTTTCATTCCGTTCAACTTGCTTCGCTCATAGTCTGTATGATATTCCTCGGGCCAGGTGTCTTCGTGAATCAGTTCGCTCCCATGCTGCGCTCCGTGAATACCAGCCGAAGAAGTGTATACCAATCGTTTCACGCCATGCTTTATGCATGCCTCGCATACCTTGCGCGTTCCTTCTTCATTGATGGAGTAGTAGGTTTTCGGGTCACGGGCCCAAGGTTTGGCGAAGGCCGCCACATGAAAAACTCCATCCACACCTTCCATGATGCGGTCCAAGAAATCGGCATTGGTCACATCGCCTTTCACAAGCTCTATATTCTCCGCTTCCATGAATTCTACCGGAAGCGTAGATCGGTACATTGCTACCACGTGATGGCCATCGTCCGCAAGCTTCAGCGTCAGTGCTCTGCCTACCAATCCACTCGCACCTGTTACCAGGTATTTCATGCGCACAGCCAGGTATTGAGCATTCCCAAGTAAAAGTGAAAGAGGATGGCCCACCAAACAGATCCCGTTCGGTAGGTCAGCCAACCGAGGTAGATGCCTCCAACGGCCGCTCCCCAGGTTTCTCCCATCGGTTTTCCGATGTGCAAGAGCGTAGTCATGATCACCTGAATTCCGGTGGCTCCAATCTTGCCGTAAAATTTGCTCATTCCGATGCCTACAAATCCCCGGAAAAAGAACTCCCAACCGATGTAGTGAGGCAAGTAACTCAAGCCCCAAAGTGCGAAGTAACCTGCCGAAGCAGTAGCAAGCGTTGTCAATGGATACCACTCCCGGTGTTCAGGATTCAGGCTCGATATATACACTGGAATGGGCATCACAATAATGGCGATGAGCGTGGCCTTCAGTCCAAATTTCCAGTCACCCGCCTGCCAGCCGAAGTCACTGATCTTCTCTTTGAAGAGCAAGACAATGATCGCGAAGGGAACGAATGCCCAGAGTACGAGGCTTGCCAGATGATGATAGAGCCAGCGGTACCAATCCAGCACAGGACCAGCCTCCATTCCGTTTGCGAAATGCTTGGTGTAAAAGGATTGATCACCTTGGTAGATCTTCACCGTAATGAAAATGACCACGATGGCCCAGAGTAGTAGCTCTCGTTGATTTTCCCGGAAGTAAGTGCGAAGGTCCAAGCGCTTAATCGAGTTTCATGTACTGCTTTACGATCTGCCGAAACACGTGATTCGGAAGCAGATGACTGGCCGTGATGCTCAGGCGTTGGGTAATGGAGCCGACCACATAGCGAAATGCAGGGCTTTCAGTGGAGATGGCCTCGTTCACCCGCTTGCTCACTTCCATGGGATCCAAGCCATAGCTCACAGTATCCACAATGTGCTTCTCTGCTTTGCTGTACGACTTCTCGTAAGGCGAATTCCCGTTCATCGAGTCTGCCTTCTGACGGTGTTCGTTGATGTCGGTCTTTACGTCTCCCGGTTCGATCAATGAGACTTTTATGCCAAAGGATTCTACCTCGTATTGAAGCGCCTCCATCATGTTTTCCAGAGCAGCCTTGGTAGAACTGTAAATTCCACGGAATGGAAGGCCAAACCGGCCTGCGATCGAGCTCAGGCTGATGATCCAGCCGCTATCCTGAGCGCGCATGATGGGCAATACTTCCTTCACCAAACGGTGAACACCAAACAGGTTGGTATTGTATGCTTCCATCACCTGCTCCTCCGATGATTCTTCGATGGATCCCATCAAAGCAAACCCTGCATTGTTGACCAACACATCCAATCGGCCCTGCTCTTCCATGATTTGAGCCACGGCCTTCTTCACAGACTCGGAATCCTTCACATCCAGCGCCAGTGGGCGAAACGGAGTGTCCATATCATCGAACTTGGCCAGATCACGAGAGGTTCCATAAACGGTGTGACCTTTCTCAGCGAGGAAGGTGGCGCAGCTTTTTCCGATGCCCGATGAGGCACCTGTGATGAGTATGACCTTGTGGTTGTTCAATCCGAATCGAAGGAAGGGGCAAAGTTAGCCCAAGAAGTGAATGACGAGTTTATTTCTGTTTTAACCCTGAGCACAAAGAAAGGTTGCACGTTCCGTGAATACTATTACCTTTGTCGACCCGATAAAAATCGGATGCGTTCTTGACAGTTTTTCAGCATCGCTGAACACAATATATACCGCGGGGTGGAGCAGTTGGTAGCTCGTTGGGCTCATAACCCAAAGGTCGCAGGTTCGAGTCCTGCCCCCGCAACTAGGAAAAAGCCTTGAAGAAATTCAGGGCTTTTTTATGCCGGAAACTTTCAAAAGAAGAGCAGGACGAGATCAACTTCGCAATGCTTCGTTGATTGAGAAAGTTTATGCTGATTGCGCTCAAGCTTCAGCTAAGGAGCAGCGAGTGAAGCATGAACGAATCGAAGTAAGTCTTGCCCCGCGACTAAAAAAAGCCCTGAGAAACCTCAGGGCTTTTTATGCTCGGTATTGTAGAAAGGGTAAAGATCTGCCTGTACTAGAAGTGCGCTCGGGGGTGAATTATCGCCCCCGAGCGGTTGGCCATGGATCAATAAGATCCATCTTCTTGCACAGGACCTGAAATGCCTTCTGGTCTGCCACCTGGGTCAGCCATAGGGGGATGCCAATCGTCATTTTCTGTTCCGCCTGCTTCGGTATGCGCTGATTCAGAACGGTTCGATATATCATTGAGCATGCGCTGCATCAGAGCCTCAACCGTGAAAGACGGTGTTTGCAAAGAGAGACCGGGCATCTCAAAGTCAACATCTATTGTCAAACTACGAGGCAATCCTCCAATATTACTTTGACCCATCCCGGAAAGGTTACCAACCGAATAGCTTCCGTTCAGTTCAGTACCGAAAATTCCGGGCCGCGTGAAATTTGGTCCCAAAGACGAAGCCCCTAATCCTTTCTTTAGCGGAGTCTTGTACTTGGTTTTTTGTGTAACAGGTTGTACCAGTGTGTGCTGTTGCCCCGGATAAAGTCCAAATCCTTTAGGAGTTTTTATAGGTGTCGTGGGTGGTACGTAGCCCTTTGAATCTTGCTTGAACTGCTTCATCACCGCCTTATTCTCTCGGGACTCAGCCTTATCTACAAATGACTTCCATGTATTTCCCTCAGTACCAAATTTGTAAGTACCCGAAAAGCTGTACGAGTCGATAGGCCTATCATCCATGCTTTCGTCTTCGAATGTCTCTTTGGTTTCGGACTTAAAAGAGAGTTTTTGTTTCGTCTCTCCCGCCAAAAACACAAAGCTTGGATAGACTCTCATGGTTGCCCTTGTTTCCAAGGTTAATCCACCACCATAGGTTGTGTTAATCCCGGGCCCTTCTTTTGGTTTGCCATACTTCCATGAGAATTTAGTCTCAGCTCCAAAAGTCAAATTGGCTTGCTCTACTGAAAACCCTCTGCCAACCGTGAGAGTTAATCCTATGCCAGCACCAAGCCATGGCGGAGGATCAAAAGAATGAAAACTGACACCACTTAATCCTTCTGATTCAACATTGGCGACAGGATTATTATGCGCGAATTGATAAGGGGTAAGCTCCGGGAAATCCGGTGCAGCCGGATCAACCGCAAAAAACCGCGACAACCTGGGGTCATGCATTCTGAATGAATAGTTGGCGGAGTTGCCGTCTCCCTTGAACTCATCATCCATTTCTTGCCCATTGATGCCGTACCTGTAATCCTCCACGGCACCCTTCCGACCCGGCATAGCCATGCCATAAGGATAATAATCCGTGTAGCGCATCACATCGGGCAAGTAGCCTACGGCAACATCTTCGGTAAAGCTGCCATAGATGTCGCCTGGACCGCTGATGGTGATGCTGCCCAGTGTAAACTTGCCGCCTGGGCTCCCTTGCCCCGCCCAAAAGAGCTTGGTTTTAGTAGAGGTGGCCGTAAAGGTGTAGCTATAGCTTCCGGTACTAAAGATATCCAGCAAGCCTAGGTTTCCACCTCCGGAGCAGCTCTGTGCGCGGGCTTTTACCACTGGCACGGTTTGCTCCAGTATGTCAAAGCTTACCGTATAGGTCTCACCTGTTTCGGTAGCGATGGTGAGAAAGGCCAGGAAGTTGGTGCTGGAAGGATGTTCCACCGCCAAGTCAGAATTGCCATCGGCATTTACATCAGCAATGGTAGCGGTGGTGGTTCCTACTGGAGATAAAAACCAGGTGCCGGGAGCGTCACAGCTGCTGTTGGCAATCACAAAATCGCTGTCCAGATCATACTCGTCTGGCACCAGTATTTTACGGTCGGTGATCACCTCCTTTACGTTGCCGAGATGATCGCCCAACTCGTACATTTTCTCACCAATCATGCGATGGTAGACCACTGGTGCATCAGCTACTCCATATACGTCTCCCGGGCCTGTAATTTTCACATTGCCCAAGGTGAAGTTGCCCGTGCTGCCCCATCCTCTGAAGTAGACGCGGCTTTGTGTGGCATTTGCGGTGAAGGTGTAGCTATACACTCCTGGGGCTACTACGTTGAGAGAACCCAAAGAGCTACCTCCAATCCCACAACCGCGTGCCTGGCTGTATACCCATGGCACTGTCTTAGCTACCACTTCGAAGCTTACCGTGTAGGTTTCTGTTGGAATGGTGTTGAAGGTATGTGCCACTCTGAAGTTGGTGGCCGTTGCATTCATCACCGTTAAGTCCGTGTTGCCGTCCATATCCACATCGCTGAATCCGTGGGTGGTGCCTGCGGTTTCGGTCATGTACCAGCTGCCAGGCGCCCCGCACAATGCATCTTCCAGGAAGTCATCAAAGCTGTAGGCATACGAGTCTTCCGTGATTTCTACGCTGCGCGTATCTAAACCATGGCGCTTGGAGCCATAAATAGTGGCTTCTGTGCGGTGTAGTTCGGGTTGACTCTCGGTCTTTTGATAGATGGCCATTGGCACCCCATTGGCGTCCATGCCATACCATGTTTTGTTCCACTGCGCTTCGGGTAGAATATTGCCTCCCATATCGCGCGGCATTTCCACCTTTAAGATGCGATTGCCCATCGGGCCGTACTCAAAATAAAGGTCAGGATCTGTGGACAATCCATCGCGCCAAACGCGCTTCAGTTTTCCGTTAGGATACCATTCCAGGTAACCGATTCCTTCCTGAAGGTCGCTCTTTAATGCACCGTCACTGTGGTATTGGTAGTTGCCCGGCAATTGCCCATTTTGGATGTCATCATAGGCAGTGCCTGCAATGGCGTCCTCCACATAATCCAAGCGGTTATTCGTTTCATAGGGCAACAGCGCATCGTCATAGGTGAACTGATCCATGGCATTGATGGTAGCGCCAAAGGTGTAGGCACGCCTGTCAAGCGCGGTGATATTGCCATTCGGATCGTAGTCCACATGCACTTCGTAATCGCCTAACGTGTGGCTACCGCTGGCGGTCATGTTTTGCCGCGCAGCGTTTACGAACGAGTTCAACTCTGTGATGTCGCTGGCGCTGTGCACATGACTCTCTTTGAAGCGGTGCAACTGGTCGTAGCGATAAGCTGTCCCGGTCACGTCAATAGGTAACTCGTCCAGGTCCATCATGGCCGTGGTCACGCCTGCTATGTTGCCGTTGAAGAGCTCGTTCAAGTCGGTTTTGTAATCACCGGTGGTAGCTGCTAAAAACTGATTCAACGGATCGGTGTCGATGGACTGGTAATCGCCTTCGTAATAGTCCAGCGTAAAGGCCAGCGCATCCTGTGCCACGGTTGAACTGAGGTGTGAAAGCGAACCGGTGAGCTGGCGACCGTCTTTGCCCATGTCTTTGGTAGGGTCGAGCACTGCGCTGTTCAGGCCTTTGATCCAGCCTTGCAGGGTGTAGGCATAGTCAGCGCCCTGCACATCCATTTCACCGAGCTCTGTTCGAGCCAGCTTGCCATCGAGTCGGTAGTTGTACTCCGCATCGCGGTCCCAGATGAAACCGTCTTTCGAGGTGTGTACTTCCTTCAGTCGGTTGTCGGCATCGTAGGTGTAGCGATGGCTGTATTGATCGAGCTTACCTTGTTGAAAGTGTGCGTAGTGCGGCAAACCGCTCAACAAGTCATACTCATAATTGCTCTGGAAGAACTGTCGGCCATCGGCCACCAAGTCTGCGTTTTCTTGCAAGTGTGAACGCACATTTCCGTGCACATCATAGGCATAGTGGTAGAGGTAATCCGGATCTTCCAGAACCCAGCTGGGCACCATGTGTGTGTAGCCTTCCACAATGGACACAGAGGATACACGATTGCGTATGTCACCCTGCGCTGCTTCACCGAATGCATCCAGTGCGGCCGTGCTGGTTGGATTGGAGTAATTGACCCGCATGACCTGGTTACGGTAGCGATCTTCCCCAACTGCCGACAATTGGTTGAACCAAGTGGCGAATTGGGAAGGGTCCTTGGCCTTGGCCTTGGTGAATGGAGTAGGTTGCACAAACTCACCCATTTCAACCGGTCTGCCCAAGTCATCAAATTGAGTGTAGGACCACGCTTGGGTTGCATAACCCGTACCCATCGGGTCGCCTGTGATGACGTTATGCGTCAACTCGGCTTGTCGTGCATTTTGGCTCACAATCAATCGGCCCACCTGATCGTACCAAAGTTTGGAGGAACCACCATCGGGTGTCACCGTTTCAATAGGCTGATTCAGGGCATTGTAATAATGGTAGGTTACAAAACCGTGATTGTTGTAGTGCTCGGATCCGCCATCACCATTGCGGTAATCCTGGAGCTCATCAATTTCTGCATCATCCAATGGTTGTACACCTTTTGGTGGAACTGTTTTTACAAGGTTGCCAGCGCGGTCATAGTACATGAGCGTGTAGTGGTAGCGGTTGGCTAAGTAGTTCATGTTGTAGGTTTCGTCCACACCACGGCATGTCTCGATGTAGTTCGCTATGAATTCCTCTTTGGCGGTTTCCAGGTAAATGCCATAAGCTGCATCGGCTTCCAGCTCAGCATTCGTGATGAGTGCATCGATGCAGTCATCTTCGATCTCAGGAATGTAGTTCTCGCACAGCGTGTTCCCGCCAAAAACGTCAAAACAGCGGTTAATGACCAAAACACTAATCTCGATGGGGTCACCACCCTCCGGATCTTCGACTAAAGCTGTAAGGTGAAAATGTACGGTGAGGGGTGCTGGGCCTGTTGTCAGGTCGGCCGGAGTCAAGTAGATTCCGGTGAATGAAATCACATGTTCGAACACTTCATCGATGGGCCAACCTCCAAAACTTTCAGGGGTCAGCACAATGGAGCCTTTCGGGCAGAAGTCACAATCCGTAATTCCGGGAATATCCGTGCCCAACGGAAAGCTCAGTGCTCCCGTGATCGGGTTGACATAGGGTTCGTAGTAAAAAGGCACGACCTCTTCATCGCAGGTGTGGAACTCACTTTCGAAGTATTCAGGCAACGGAGGATAGCCGCTACCATACGTTCCGGTGGTGGTCAAACCATCATCCACCAACCTGTTGAGCAGGACTTTGAAGTCCAGTGCCTCTTCTGAAAAGCCTTCTGTTATGGTAGCGCCCGCATCCAGCGAATCGCACATTTCCATGAAGGTCATCAGCGAAAAGTAGTCGAAGCCGGTACCGTGGGTTTCATTGACATACGAAACGAACACCACGGGGTCTTCCTCGATGCTTGCGGTAGGATAGGTGGTGAGGAAGCTCGTGATGGCCGCGTCAAGCTGGTCACAGTCGATGCAACCGTCACCGTAGCAACCGTAGTCTGTTACGGTGGTGGTATCTGCAAGTTCGGCCATTTGGAGACCAGTCCATGTGATGCTTCCAGGTGCATACGTAGCCGCCAAAGGCACTGCAGCTATTTCGGCACAAATCGCACGATCGCGGCAAAAGTTCACAGGTATAAATCCGTACAAGGCTTCAAAGTCATCTTCATCTGAAGCGGCTAAGAGCTTGTTGCAGGCACAAGTGTCGAGCGCAGGAATGATGGTCACTTCACACACAGGCGAAGGCCGGTCGATGAGGTGGTGTGTACATTCCAGCACCACAGGATCTACCAGGTGGTTTTTGATCACTTCCTCAAACGATGATAATTCAACCATGGTCGCCCCATCATCGCACTGACTTGGGAACGGGTAGTCGGCACCACAGCCGCCCGTACATACCGTGATCAGATCAGTACGTACAGCATCGTACGTTGCCTGACCGGGTTCCCACGTTTCTCCGAAGGGAAGGAAAGGAACACAGCCTTCCAATTCAAACATCCAGCCATCGGCCATGGTTTCGCAGGCGCTCTGGCAATAGTCATTGATGTCCGCTTCCACATCCATTTCCAAATCATCCAAAATGGTGGGGTCTGTCATCATCTGGATGAGCGGGTAGGGCGCCATTTGATCGTACATCATGAAGCGTTTCGCCCTGGTGGTATAATCCGCACAGCTCACCATACATGGTGGTATGACGTTACCGATACACTTTACACAGTCGTTGTAGGTCATGGTACGGCCTTCCATTACCACACCCAGAATGATGTTTCTGCGGGCCAGGTAAAGATCTCTGAAGGCAATCCATTGCGCATCCAGATCGCAGGTGCTGGTACCAAAGGTGGAACCATCCGAAAGTGCGGAAGCCATTTCGTAGAGTGTGTTACCTCCACTTACTCCGAGCATGTATTGGCAAACCTGTTCGTAATCGTTGGATCCAAACCCAGCATAGCCATCGTCATAGATGTAGTCTTCGTCATCCAAAACAGTGCTGAGCGGTCCATTGATCAACGTGACCAATGGATCTTCGTTGGAAGCAATGAACGGATCAGGTGAGCCTGCAAAGCATGCGGGATAATCTCCTGGGTCAACAGGAGTGATATAGCCAGCAGCTGAAGCTTCGGCATAAGTTTCCGTCAGTTTAAAATCGGTGGCGTAGTCAAAAACTCCTGAGTATAGCTCGCAGAATCGATAGGTCTCGTATTCAGGGTGCGCGCCTATTAATTCTTCTGCCCACCAGTCTTTCCAGAGCAATGCAAACTGGCTGAGGGGTATGGTCGCGTGATTTACACGCACCTCGTCTCCAAAAACGTTGGTAGTCATGGCTTCGGTGACTCCATCTATCTCGTAAAAGATGACATCACGCCAGCTGTAAAGCATAGGATCGGCTGAATTGAATACGCTGAGCCCTGAACTTCCGCTGATATCACCGTATTGGCCTCCAGGGCTTACATCGGCCAGCAGTATCGGGCGCATTTGTGTGCATAGGGGTTGGTTCTCGCAGTCTTCAAGGTATTCGGTGCGCAAGGTGTTGTATACTGCTTCATTTGTTTCGCCCGTCTCAAGCGAATATTCCTCCCAGGTGCCATACTCGTAGTAAAAGCTCATTTCACAGGGGCTGCCCTCATAGCAGTCGCTAAAGTCTATCTCCATTAAAGCATCTGCCAGGAAGTTGGAGTAGGGGATCAGGCAGTTGGTGTCCGCCAGTTCCACGTATTGATCCCAGTAATACTCGATGGGTTCGTGCATCACGCGGAGTGTTTTCGTCACATAGTATTCTCCAAACCGAGGAAACTTGAGGGTGAAGGTGCTGGGGTGATCATCCGAAAAACGAACCGTGTCACCACAAACTGAATCTAGGGGTAGCAACTGACCCACAGTATCAATCCAGACTGATTCGATCATGTCAGTGCCATCGCTCAACTGGCACGCATCTGTGAACGCTCCTTCGGTGGGCGTTACCTTGAATTCAATCTCGTAAATACAATCGAAGCAAAAGCCTGGAGGCAGGCAGTCGGTAAATTGCTCGGCTGCAAAATCGTAGTTAAACGTGTAGACCTGAGCGGGGTCAGTCACTGCAATCTTTTGCTCCACAAGCAAGATTCCTTGATCAAGCAATTCGGGGCTATCGCTGGTGAAATCGACAAGGTTGGTATGAATGGGAGTTTCGGGGCCATTGCCTTCAATCGCTTCTAAACCAGCCGGAGCTGATCCTTCGAGGTAGCTGATGACGGTGCGTCCCATGTTGTCCAGGATGGTTACGCTCACCTGGCCGTGCACATCTTTGGTGATGACGCGTGTGTAATTCACATAGTCTGCGGCTTCCGAGCCGATGAAGCGGTCTACCTCATCTGGATCTTGTTGAGCTTCGATGATCACTTCAGTATAATGTCCCGCAGGATCGAGCTGATGATCAGGACCAACACCGCCTGAACGTCTTACTCTTCCAGTGGGGTCGTTGGTATAGTGAACCTGTGCGAAATTGAATCCTTCTGATTCGGGTACAAAGGCCTCAACTCCTTCTTGATTGGGGTTTTGGTGGCTGTAGTACTTGGCGGAACCCATAGAGTGTTCTGAACTCATCGGTAATGCGGCCTTTGGGCCACAGTCACCGAGCATGGCTTCATCTGAATGGAAGACGTGCTTATCGTATTGAGTATCATGGTCCAACATGTTCAGGTTCTCGATATACCCGAGGTTGGTTTCGCCTACCGGACTACCCATCACACCGATGGCCGGTCGGCCGTAGAAATCGTAGAGGGCTGAACCCACAATGAGTTCATCCTGGCTGCTGAGTTGCGATACGCTCTGACGCGGCTTCATGGTGCCATCTACATAGGTAATGCTGGTGTTTCGCTTCCCTTCTTCCACAAAGGCCATGGAAGCGCTGTAGCTCATGTTGTTGTCTTCGTGTGGGGTGACGGTGATTTTGCACGTGCCACAGTAGTCGTTTACTACACCATTGTCCACATACCCCCAGGCTCCATTGGTGTTCCAGAGTCCATCGATGTCATGGTCAATGAAATCGGGAATGCGACCCACACCGCGATAGCGAACCAGCAGGTATCCATCGCCATAGATCATAGGGATGCGGTATTCATTGCCGGTTACGCGAACACGAGAGGCGTTGTTCTCAAAGTCGTAATTCACGGCTGTTTCTGTCGCTACTACCGGGTCGCCTGCAACTTCCTCGCCCGTGTAACCATTCACCCAGGTCCACTCCAGGTCGTATTGATCGGCTCCATCGAGCGATGGCCAGGTCACAATCCAATTGCTGGTGCCGATCTCCTCGGCAATGGTCATCGCATCCGATGGAATCACGTTGTAGGCAAAAGCATCGAAGTATTCTGTTTGGATGGATGCATGCAGAAAAAGGTTTTCGCGGTCGACCGCCACCGGGGTGTAGGTCACTCCACCATCGCTGGATTTATGCAATTCAATATCCCTTAAATCCATGCTGAGGGCGCCATTGAAGGTGTAAACCTGCCGGTCCTGATAGGCCATATCTGGCGCATAATCCACAAAGAGTTCAATGCCGGAGGTCGTGTTCGATACCAGTATGCCGCCCTCTATTTCATCCCAATCGAGCGTAAACACGATTTTGTAGTGAAACTCAGGGTCGATGAGGTGCATGGTCTCATCAATACCAAAGGTGATTTCGTTGGTGATTTGGGTAAACCCAAAGTCAGACTCCCATCCTGGAAGGATGTCTGGATGCTTGCTGGAAGCTACACTGAGGTCCAGCGTAAGATCCAACCCGGTATTGCTTGCTTCTTGGGTTTCTGTGGTAGCGTAAGCAGCGAACTGGCAAACCAATAACGCTAGGATAAACGCGATTTTTTTCATCGGAGTTTTCATGATGTTCTGCATGGTTTCTCGTTCTTAATAGTTGGTTTTGATGCCTGATCGGCTTTCTTGCACGGTTTGCACACCTCGCTCTGTTTCCTGGAACACGCGCACCATACGGCCGTTTTCATCGTATTGGTAGCTGGTGGCAAAGTCTCGACTTCCTAAGCTGGCCATGTTGCGCCTCTCAATGGCGTCAATGGCCGCTGACTGCATTTCACTGTCATAAGGTTGCAGGCGCAGGTCGTCATAGAATACATCACCATCCATGCTGCGCAGGCGGATTTGTACCAAGGTGTTGTTGGGGATGGAAGGTGGCAGGTTGAAGGTGATTTCAATGCGTTGCCAACCGTCAATGATGTTGGACCGCGTCTCCACCAGATCCGTCATTCCGGCAATGCTGATGTCAACCTGTGCCTCGGTGTAGCTTGTGGGGTTTGTGACCAGCAATCCATTGCTACTCTTCTTAGCCCAAACGGTCAGCACGTACCTGTTTTCCGGTTGGTCGGTCATCAACTGTAGCTGCGGGATGATGTCTGCCTCCTGAACCATAAAGGGTTGGCCATGATCTGTGGCAGTGGGTTCGGTTCCGTCCCAGGTGCTGTAGATAAACTGCACACCATAAGGCCCATGTGCTCTCACGCTGTATCTACCAGAGTGAGCCTCCTGATCAGTGACTAAGTTGTGGCCGTTTGGCACTCCAAAGTGCCTGGTGTGGCACCCGTAAGGAGTGAAGCTTCCACCATCGTAGACACCATCAGAGAAGTAGTCTTCAAAGCCGTCAAAGCCTGACTCTGCGTAGCGGGCATTTGCGGTTGCGCTTTTCTGAAGCCGTTTGTTGTAGCCAATTCCCTGACTTTGATAGATGTCGATAGCGTTTTTAGATTCCAGGCCAAAACCATAGGAATCATACAAGGTGGCTGAGCCCGTCTGGATCCAATCCTGAAGCGGATCAGATGCATCATAGTCACTCGTTCGTGCTGGGTCGTAGATCGCTCGCCAGGTGCCCGCTTCGTTTTTCCAAAAGGGTTGATGCTCGGTCAGCAGGCCGTCTTTACGACTGTCATCGGCACTGTAGTCACGATCTCCGTCAAACACGTAGCTGTGTTCCTGCTTCCATTGGCCCAGGAGGTTGTGCGCATATGGATTGATGACATCGCCCTCTTCGGTGCATGGGTCGGTGCGCAGCTTGGCTTTCTCGAAAAAGTCGGTGCCCGATGTGTTGATCACATGGGTGTGTCCTGTAAATCCCGCGGTGTAGAGGTTGTCTCCGGCATAGGTTCCCAATGTTGAAACCGAAGCCATTCCCACGCCCGCCAGGTTAGCCTTGCCTGGGTTTTGCACCTTGAACCAATAGAGCCTGCTCGGATTTGGATTGAACACGTTTCCATTGGCATCAGCCAGAAACCAAGCTCCGGTGATTTCATTTTCAACCACCCAATGATTGGGCAATCCGCCCAGGGGAACGGGCAATATGCCGCTATCGTCAAACTCAATGATGGCGAGTTCATCTCCGGGATAGAAAAAGGGCTTTTCACCCGGTAATACGGTGGTTCCAGCTCCGGTAATATCGAATCGGGTAATGCCAGAGTTGTCCGAAGCCATGCCCATGCCTTCATAAGCCCAGTATGCGGGGTAGGTGTACTCATACATCTTCTGAATGCCATCCTCGTCACCCTTTTCAGGGATTACCTCTTTGGCAATGGGGTTGCCGGTCTTGGCATCATACAATAAGGTGGTAGTGTATTTAGCACGACCGTTGTCTTCGACCATCACCTGCTTCAGCAGCCCGGATTGGTACACCACCTTGGTCGTCAGCGTAGAATAGACACTGCTCTCAGAATCGTTGAACCCGGGCCAGAAAGAGGGGACAAACAAGAATGGAGGGGTGAACTCAAAGTTTGTTTTTCCCGAAACGCGCGAGCTGTTGGATTCGGTTTTACTGAGGTGAGTAATCAGGTCTATGTTCATGCCGATCAACCTGTTTTGATGGGTGCCTCCAGGATTGATGGTCGGGACCTTACTGGTTAAGGTGCCGTCTTCGGCTTCCCAGTACTCATGCTTCATGAGATAGATGGTGTTGCCATCTGCCGTGAACGAGCGCTTTTGCTTGAACTTTCCGTGCATGTCGTTGGCGATGACTGCTGCGCCAAAGGACACACCGAATCTGCTCGTATTAAATCCAAAGAAACCCGCTAGCCCGGGAGGCTTTAGTTCATCCTTGAAATTGGTGTAGTCGAATTGCAGTGGATAGTCTCGTGCGGTGTAGCTTTCATACACAGTGTATCCCGGAGTATTCACTTCTAAACCATGTTCGCTGTAGTCCAGCGGCCTTGAGGTTACTTTAGAGTAGCGAACCTGTGCGCTGGCAAAGATTTCTTCGTTGAGTGGGAACTCGGTGTAGAACGATTCACTGGGTGTTCCCTTTTGTTCATGTACGTAAAAATGAGGGTGACGAAGGGCTATTTCGTCCCCGCCTCGGTTGGTGGGTTCGTAGGAGGTGACACCACTGCTGATGGTATCACCCGCCAGATTTGTGGTTTGGTATTCATACCTCGTTCCGTACTTCGCACCACTTTCCCCGGCCACAAAGGCATTCCAATTGTCATAGGTGCGGATTTCCTTTACCCGATAGCCTCCCCCTACTTTGGACTGCAATCCTGAGCGCATGCGAACCCAGCACTTAGGTAAAACCGCGCGTGAAGCGTAACCCGTTTTGCGCATCATGTGGTACACCGAGCGGATGCTTTTCAGGTTCTTTTTATGGTTTTTAGAGTCGTCTCCCATGTCAGGTTCCGTGCCTCCGTCTTCCGTTTCGGAGCTGCCGCAGTTGATGCTGCCGTCTTTGGCGTAGATGGCCTGCAGGTCGTTTTCAGGATAGAGCACCAGCGGTAATGCCTGCTTGACCACTTGACAGGCCTTGCGCCAGATGGGATGCCCTTTGGGGTCAGGCTTTGTGTGGCTTTTGAGCCATGCAGGTTTTAATCTGAAGACCGCGGCATTCCAAACGCCTGGTGAGCTTTCCAGCAAGTACCAGCTATTCTCAATGATAGAAGCATAGCCCTGGATGTATTCATAGACATCGGGATCAACAATGCCATCGTTGTGTGGAGCGAGGTTGAGGAGCGTATTGAAGTACAAATAGCGGTCTTCAGGAAATCTGCGCTCCGGTAAAAAGTGCTCCTCAAATTGATTGCGGGCGCTGGTGGGGTTGCCCGTGATGGGCACATCAAGGTTGATTTTGATGTAGAAGTTGTCGATGTCATCGTTGTCCGGATCGAACAAAGCAGATCCGAAATCACCAGCGGTTGGAGTAAAGCTCTCGGGCTCCACATCGGTAGAGTAGAACCCACCAATCTTGTACATCCGCGTGGCTTCCTTGTCCTGAATGTATTCGTAGTCGTTGGCTTCGTAGTCTACCTCAAGTCTGCCTCCGGTTGGCAAGTCAACGGCAGTCAGTTTCCATTGCTGAATGTTTAAGTCAGCCTGAGATTTGTTCTGGGTGGTGTAGGGATATTCTGCGTTGTCCAGCGAAGAAGTGTGATCGTGGTCAATGGCGGCACCAGCTTGATAGTTTCCCCAACGGTCCAGCTGACCGAGTGCATAATCAGCATTGGCTCCGTAGGTGAATTTATACTTGTGCAATTCGCCTTGCGGGGAGTCCTGTCCTTTAAAGTAAACAGACTCAAGGGTCAGTTTGCCCGGGCCTGTTTCGGAGGTCTCGCTGAAGCCGATATGGTCAGGTATGTTCTTGCAGAGTTCATAGCTGTAGTTAAAGTGAACCGTCTTAATCGGGCCTTCGCCATACTCTTTCCCTTTGCGTGTGTAGAGCTTGATTTGATCGAGTTTTTTAGCCTTGGCCGAAGCGTCCACACCTCCGTTTTCGTCCTGCACACCGTGTGCATCCTTGCGGTTGCTGTACACAAACTCCGCGATGTAGTCTTTTGATTCGATCGAGTGCACATACCACTCATCACGCTCGCCATAGGCGTAGTTCGCCATGTCGTCCAGTTTGTTGGACTTAAAGCCCTCGTTGAAAATGGCTTTGTTGTGGTGGTAGGGGAAGCGCCACTTTTTCTCTCCGTTGTAGGCATAATTGAACTTGGTGTAGCTTCCATAATCATCCGGTGTAGGGCCATTTCCAGTTCTGTCCACATAGTTGTCAGACAACTGTTGGGTGAGCAAATAGGAAGTGGCATGCTGGGGCAGGTGGTTGTTCAGGTAGAAGTGATTGTCTCCACGCTTGTTGCCGAGGGAGTTGTCGGCTCCTGGTATGTATTCCACCAGCCCCTGCGCATCCACGGCTGGGGCATTCTCCACCGGATCATAGTTGTTGTATTCCGATATGTTGAAGGAAACCTGCTGGCTGCTGTTAAGCACAGGAATGCCATACACATCCCTCGAACCACCACCATTGATGATGGTCAATTGACCAATGTGATTGTTGCGATAATTGGCCTCGTTTCGGCTCTTAATAGCTACTCCAGTATAGTCTCCTGCACTGAAACTGAAATTGTTGAGCGTATAGTTTTCAAAGCTGTCATCTCCTCTCAACCGCAGTTCCTGATTGGTTGAGTGCAGCATCACTTGACTCCGGTCGAGCCTCTCGTTCTGATAGTGTAAACCTGAAGCGGGGTGGTAGTTTTCTCCTTCATCGGTGGGCATGTAGTGGTGTCCCACAATGGTTCCGTCCTCTTCGGTTATCTCCTGTCGCAGCGCCTTTTTTTCTTCAATGCCTGTGAAACGGACGTCAGATACTGAACTGCCGTTCCCTATCTGGATGAAGGAGAAGTGTTCATATTTCCCCTTCACCACCGGATCTGTGCTGGGCGTTGTCTGCTCAAACTCGAACAATCCCATATCGCTGAAGGGATTGTTGCCTTCCCAGTTGCTGATAGTGGTGTTGTTCCAGTTGTAAGTGACATTCACACCGGCTTCGAAGCCCGCTCCAAAGGCTGCGTCTCCTGAAAAAGCCGTGGCGTCTCCTTCGCTTCTTGTTATTGGGCTTTTTACATAACCGGCATCGTTGCGCAATGCTCGGAACATGCCACTTCCATTAACCATGAAATAGTCGTTGGTGGGCATGGGTGTGGGCAGCGCGTTGGTGTTTTCATAAATGGAAGGCAGGGAAAGGTTGAAATCCTGCAGGGCGTTTTGATCATAGCCGTTTTGCTGGTTCATGTAACCATAGGCTTTTTGGCTGCGGACATTACTTTTCAGGCAGACTGTAGACTTGGTTCTCGAACCATTGCCATGCACATCGAATCCTGCTACTACGGTTCCTCCTGCACCCAGGTCAAACGTGAAGGACTTGTTCTCAAATTCAAAAGTTGCCGTTGGAGAATAAGCCTGCATTCCCAATGGAAAGGAGCCGGTAAGATTGATGCCCTGCGTAGACTTCTTATAGCGGCCATGCTCTGGTTTGTATCCTTCCTGCCGCTCCTTTTTAGTGACATGCGAATACCCGAAGCCGGTGTTCAGACTGGAGCCGTAGAGCGAATTGCGATTGATTCCGAGGGAGGAAGAGAACTTATGGTCGTAACCCAGGGAGATCGATACTCCAAGGTTGGTGGACAATCCAGATCGGGACGATGAGCTAATCCCGCCATTCAAAAAAGCGCTGGGACCCACATCATCTCCAGTCTTTTCGAAAATCCCAATTCCTCCACCGATACCGATGATGTTCTCGTTACCTGTGTAGTTGTTAAAGACAAAACCAAAGTCGGTGCTGATGCTTCCTGCCAGGTGTTCTGTTTCAGCCGAACCTGCACTTAACTCAAGGTCGGCCCCTACAATTTCAGAGCTCACGCTCAGAATATTAGTGATGTTCAACCGCGGCCGGAGGTTCATTTCTGTGACGATCTCATCTCCATCAAAATCATCGGGTACACCACGTACCACTCGTTGGATGGCTCCCAGGTTTAGATTCCAACCCAGACCAACCATCGAGGCTTGCTGGTCCATGGTGACATCGGCATCGTAGCTAAGGTTGAT
The DNA here is from genome assembly GCA_002428995.1 of Flavobacteriales bacterium UBA6057. Taxonomy (GTDB): domain Bacteria; phylum Bacteroidota; class Bacteroidia; order Flavobacteriales_G; family Salibacteraceae; genus UBA6057. The sequence continues at coordinate 175,899 of DIYJ01000015.1, forward strand.
GGGGTAGCCACCTACTGTTAGTAGAGGTATGTTATAGTTAAAGCTACCGGAGGACATGTCCACCAGTTGGCCGTCTGAGCCGCCTGAAAAATTACTGTCGGTGGGTCCGCCATTCGCGTGGGCGGGTTGGAAATAGGCAAGTAGCATTCCTGGCATAACCAGGAGCGCTATGATTTTTGTAATAAAGGATTCTCTGATTCGTTGAAGCATGATCTGGTGTGTTTGCAGTTCGTTTTGACCTAACTGTTGTGCGCTTCCAAACTTCCTGTATGTCTCACCGAATCATGTCAAGCTATGTTTTTTTTATGTCGTCTTATGTTTTTTCTTTGGCCCCAGAAAGCTCCCCTCAAGCGGAGTTCCGATTCATTTGAATCGGAAGCTCCTTTACCCAGTTGCCTTATATAATCCAACACTGCCGTCTTCTTATTCTCAATAGGAATACGATTTTATATGCGTCATATTTATGGCTGATGTTAGAATTGTCTAGGTTCACTTTTAGGCTTTGAAGCTCTAACGGTGTCTGTGCCAAACAAACATCCGATTCAAGATTTCCGTTGCTTCTTTTACAGAGCGTTTTCGAGGATAAGTAAGCCGGGTTCTCACCAAGATCTACGCTCATTATTAATTCGATTATTGAAGATGAAGAGATCTCCTTTTCAACCCTTATTCAGGATAAAGTGCGGTTACTTGCTACCAAAGCTTCTGTTCCTGTTGCTTCTGGTGTTGTTGCTGCCGCTGTTGAAAGCCGGTGCTCAGCAGGATCATAAAATAGACAGCATCAAAGGTGAATTGGAGGTGTTGAGGGATACGCATCGCATAAGACCTCTTTTGCAGCTCGGAAGGCTACAGAGGGACGTTGAGCCTAAAGAGGGTCTCGGTACGTTTGAAAAGGCGCTGGAGCTGTCAAGGGAACATAGGTATTTATGGGGGGAGGCTTCCTCTTTGTATGGTTTTGCAAGAGTGAACTGGAAACTCGGTGAGTACGAGGAATCACTTTCTTACATCACCACAGCGCTGAAATTAGTTTCCGAAGATCAATCCCCATTGTTGTATACTAAATGCCTGGCACACAGTGCAAATATGCATCGGCTGTTAGGGCATAGGGACTCTGCGCTGGTCTTCATAGACAGAGGCATTGAAATGGCGAGGCGCTTCAATTTTTACCGAACGCATTCCAACCTGTCACACATCAGGGGACTTGTTTATTTCAGTGATGGAGATTTTGAAGCGGCAAGAAAGAGCTTTGACGAAGCTGTAAGGCTGCTGCTCACGGATGATCCCAAAAACGACATCAGTAAAATTCAGCTGGATCTTGCCAGGTTCCATATGGAGAAAGGAATGGTGGACTCCTGTCTTTATGTTTATAAGAAGGCCCTACAGAGTCTGAAGCACGGAAAAAAACCCTCGCGCGTGGCTTTGATAAAACTGAACATTGGTCTGGTTCAAATGATCCAGGGAGACATGGACAGTTGCAAACTTTATTTTGAAAGTGCACTTGAGCTTGCATCACAATTGGACGATTTCTGGTTGAAGAAATCATCGCATTATGCCCTTTATGAGATGTACAAGCGACTGGGTTCATTTGAAAAAGCCATTTATCATATCAGCGAAGCAGTGGCATTGGCCAGATCATCGGGCGACATGGAGGAGGTTCAGTCGCTCCAGTTTCATCTCGCAATCATTTATCAAAAGCAAGATAAACTGGCACTTGCCCTGCCGTTGCTTCTTGAAGGGGCTGAAATTTGTGATACGCTCTCACTAGGGCCCGAACAGGCAAAGTTTAAGCGGGTCCTCTCCGGGATCTACCATAGGATGCACTACCTGGATGAGGCTTTGGAATATGGAAGGGAGGCCCTGAGACTGGAATCCATCAATAACTCGCCTGTTCGCATAGCGCTCTCCAATATCACCCTGGGATATGTGTTGACCAAGCTGGAAGCGTTTGATGAAGCTGAAAGCGCTTTCAAAGAGGCGAAGAGACTGAGTGAAGAAGTAAAGAGTGTCGAGAATCAACTCGCTTCGCTTCATGGGTTGATAGGCGTGTGTTTAAAGCAGTCAAAATTGGCATCGGCCAACCATTACCTCGACTCTGCGCTTGCATTTGGAGAAGAAGTGGTGGATAAACATCCCTACTATGCCCATCTCAGAAGTGCGCAGGGAAGGCTGCTTATTAAACAAGGGCGATACAAGAAGGCTATCCAAGCGTTTCATAGGGCTTTGAATCTCAATGAAGGAACAAGCAAGAAGACCATTAGTCTGGAGTGCTACACGGGTTTGGCCAGAGCTTATGAGCAATTAGGAGATTACCGCCAATCCCTGCTTTTCCGAAAGAAGCAGATGGGGATTGACAGTATTTTAAATGATAAGGCGCGTTTATTTCAAATCGCTCATATGCAGGCAGAGTTTGAGGACGAGCGAAAGCAATCGGAGATCAAATTATTGAAAGAAAAGAATGCTTTGGCTTCGGTCACTCTTACCAACCAACAGGCTAGCCTGGATAAACAGCGGCAGACTACGGTATTTATCCTGCTTGGATGCTTGTTGTTGTTGAGCACCGGACTGCTGTTGTTCAACGGCTACCGGCTCAAACAAAAAAACAACAAACTGCTCCTGGCCTCAAGGCAGACAGAGCTGGAGCACGAGCAGGAACGCACCAAACAACATCTGGAGCAGGCAAAGTTCAAAGCCGATTTTCTCACTTCCGTTTCTCATGAGCTCAGAACTCCGTTGACCCTCATTCTCGGGCCGCTTGAAAAGCTGTTGAGCAAAGACCACCTGGAGCATCGTACAGACTTGCAGCGAATCAACCAGAGCGCAACCCGACTGCTTGAATTGGTCAATGAAACGTTGGATCTATCAAAGCTGGAAAGTGGGTATTTGCCCTTGCGCCCAACGAGTCAGCCCATCGGGGCGGCAGTCAGGAAGATTGCTCAAACATTTGCTCCACTGGCAGAAAGGAATGCAGTTGAATTGAAAGTTGATGATCATTCTGAGGGCTTGAGTGTCGATTTTGACGAAGAAAAAATGGAGAAGGTGCTGACAAATCTGCTCCAAAATGCCTTCACGCATACGAAGCCTGGAGCGGATATTGCCATCGTCATCGATCCTCCCTCGGAGAATGATGTCACCATCCATGTGAAGGATTCAGGCAAAGGAATCGCGCCTGAACATCTACCACGATTGTTTGATCGCTTCTATCAAGCGGATGCTAAGGCTGCTACAGGTACGGGCATTGGGTTAGCCTTGACAAAACAGCTCATAGAACTGCATAGAGGCACTATTTCGGTGACGAGCAAGCCTGGTATCGGCAGCACATTTGACATCACAATTCCGCTGCAACAAGAAGCCACGGTACAGCCATCCATTCAAACCAATGGTGTTGAGCTTGAACACCTAAAAAAGATGGAGCCGTCAGAAGCTGTTGCTGAGTCCGGGAAAACCATCCTCATCATCGAAGACAACGAAGAGGTGAGGGAATACCTGAATGAACTGCTCAGTCCAATCTATAGAACACTCCTGGCGGAAGATGGGGATGCCGGTATCCGAATTGCCGAAACGCACAGCCCTGATTTAGTTGTTAGTGATATTATGATGCCGGGCAAAGATGGCCTTGAGCTGACGGCTCATCTGAAGCAACACTTTCCTACGAGTCATATTCCCATTGTATTGTTAACCGCAAAGGCATCTCTGGATCATCGGCTGGAAGGGCTCAAAACCGGGGCTGATGACTACCTGTCCAAGCCGTTTCACTCAAAGGAATTGCTGCAGCGTTGTCAGAATTTGTTGGAGCAGCGTGACAGGCTTCGCGTTGTCTTCTCTAAGGATCCCTGGATTGCTCCCAGCCAAATGGCAGCGACTGACTTGGACAAGGAATTTCTTCAGAAAGCCGTGGCCATAGTGGAAAGTCACCTGGACGATCCAGAGCTAACGGTAGAAGATTTCTGCAAGCAGCTGGCTTACAATCGTTCGGGGGTGTACCTAAAGCTAAAGGCGTTAACAGGAGAAAACACCTCTCATTTTATCAAGACTGTCAGACTCCGAAAAGCGGCCGAGCTGATTCAAAGTACCAATCACGGTATGACTGAAATTGCCACGATGGTGGGTTTTAGAACCCGACAAACCTTCAACAAGGCCTTCAGGGAGCAGTTTCATACTACTCCAACAGAATACAGAAAGAATCGAAGAAGCAAAGACCGTGTTGCAGGATTGATTTGACCTTCATGCTCGAATCTTTTGTCTTGGCCAATCGTGGTGTATTTTCGACACTATGAGCCGAAGGCTGATTTTCCCGTTTCTATCATTTTGTTTCCTGGTGAATCTTGCTGTTACCGCACAGGAATCTGAAGTGCTGATGCTCGAAGCAACCATTGTTGACTTTGAGACGAGCGAGCCGCTGCCTTACGTCACGGTTTACAACCTTGGGAATGGAACGGGAACGGTCTCTAACAACGAAGGCTTTTTCAGGCTTGCGGGCGTTTCAACCGAGGATACGGTTCGTTTCTCCTTTGTAGGCTACACCACCCTGAAGCTTTCCGGCAGTGAACTTCAGAGGAGCAATCGGACACTGAAATTGGAACGAAAGCCTGCCATGCTCTCAGAGTTTACGCTGCTGGGAGATTGGTCGGTACTGTACAAGCTCATCCAGCGTGCGCGCAAAGCGCAGACCTATCGCAAGCAAAGCGCCAAGACTTACTTCTCGCTGGAATCGTTTGCGAATGATCAGCGGGTAGAGCTTTTAGAGTGTTACTACAACGGTCATTTTGCGGGTTATGACATTCAGAAACTGGAGTTGAAAAACGGCCGCATTGCGCTGGCAGAGTTTGGCAATCGCTTTTTCGTGTCTACCGAGAGTTCTAAGGCGATCTACTCTCACGAACTGTTTGGGGACAATCCTTACTTCCCTGCAAGTCCCTTCCAGTTAACCAAAGGCCGCCTGAAAAAAGACTACGACCTGCGCTTGCTGAGCAAGTACAAGGACGAACAGGATAACCTAATTTTTGTCATCGATTTCACACCGCGGGACTCTACGGATGATCTGTTTAGCGGCCAGGTTTGGATCGATTCGCTGACTGCGGATATCTACAAGGTGAACCTTCAAAAACGCAGTGCGAAGAATCATCCGTTTCTACCTATGGGTAATGTGAAGCGACTGGATCGCATTGATCTGGACATCACCAAGAACTTCAAACCCGCGGACAAAGGGATGATCTTTGAATCGGTGAATTTCGACTACAGTGTGCATTACACGACCAACAAAAGCGAAAAGCTTGTGACAGATACACGCGCGGTACTCATAGGATACAACTCTGAAGAGCTCTTTCGCCTACCCCAATTTGATTTTATCGATGCTCGCTACGGTGATTATGTGAAGATCAATGCGGCACCGTACAATGCCTTTTTCTGGGAGAATATGAATGAGTTTGCGGACGACAGTCGTGCAGAGAAGAATCAGCTCTTCTTACCCGGGAATTCGGCACTTACCGATCGTGACATGTTTGGAGACAATGAATTCTTTGTGGGTGGTGTTCTGCAGCAACCTTATGTCCATTGGAATGGGGATCCTGTTTTTTTGGCGGGTGGCGGGGCGATCAAAACACCTCGGGAAGAATGGCAGGGAACGCTGCCTTCTGAGCGCTATGCGTTGACGGTGAAGTACTACCTGGATATCAATAGCTTTGATAATGAACTCCATTTCCTTTCGGCCAATGTGTTGGATCCGTTTGAGACTTACTACGACTACAAGATGAATCCGGTGGATCACATGTTTGTCAACATGTATTTCGACCTTTTTGAAATCCACTACCGTGAAATGGTGAAGGCTCTGGAGCGCTGCGATTGTGACGAAAGCCGCATGGAAGAGATCTTTGACGAATACACCGAAAAAGCGAAAGAGCAAGGCAAGCTCTTCAGGTATGAGGTGAACCGCGGAAAGAATTGGGGGCAGATGGAAAAGTGGGATCGTCACATTTTTGATGTGTTGCAGATTAGCAACATCGAGCGATTTCAAGGAAAATAGTCTCATTGCATATCCAGCGTGATACGGGAAAGGCGAGTGAGATAGAGTCGACCTCCACACATACATCTCATTTCTTATCTGTATCAAGGTTTAGAGTCACCTGGATCAATGAAGATGCATGAATGTGGAGTGCAAATAACTATTGAGCTTGGGCGCTAGCTCGATGCTGGAAAGTGTTTTGCGTAGCTTATTCTGCAGTTGCCGTAAAAACAGAACTGCCTATAAGTAAGTTGGGATTAATCTGTGGGTCTGATGCTATGCAAAGGAAGGACTCGACTCTAATGATACAGTCTCGCTTGTACCAACCTGTGAGATCCGAAGATATGTAGTCAAAGTCCCAAACTGGTTTGTCCTTCAAGTTTGAACATCGCAGCAGGCATAAGCCTTGAAATCCATTTGCCGAACCATCATAGAGTATAGATTCTTCCTCATGACCTGCGTTAGTATAAGTTGTTTCGGTAATATTCACTCGTATCAAAACCCCATAATGATTAACGTTGGAACCAGACTCAGATACGAGATCAACGAGCCGGGAACCATATATCCTTATTGGAAGCCGGTTCGCTTTTGGTTTATTCAGAATTTCAATGTCTGCTCTAACTTTGGAGAAACGGTCATTCACGTTTTGATTTTCGGAATACAAAATTGCAGGGTCAAACCGAGTGGAATCTTTGTAGTTAATCAGCTTTTTTTTCGCCATGTCCAGCTCTTCTTGCTTAATTCTTAGCTCGATCCTCAGGCTGTCCGCGATCTTAGCTTGATCAGACGATAGTTCTATCACCTGGCCACCATCCTTCTTTCTTTTGACTCGAAGCTTTTGTCGAACCTTTTCCAATTCTCTAATGACAGAATCCCGCTGATGATTGGCCTGAATCACCTCTTGCATAAGGACTAGCTTTTCTTTGTAAGATCTAATGGTGTCTTCAGAAGCTTTGGCCTGAATGACGGTGTTCTCAATTTCCCTTTTTTGAGCCCAGAGACTATCGCTGAGTGCCCTAAACCCATTCGTATCCAGAGCAAGTTGCTGAATCATCTCTTCGTTCTGTTGTATTTGGTGCGCGGCAGCCTCTACCTCATCGGTGTATCCATAAATCAATACGGCCGAAACGAGAAAAACCATCAAGACCGCTCCGGCTACCATTACCGAAACAGAATACGATTTTCGGTATGAATCAATCTCCGTCATCTGGGTTGCGTTTGAAGCGCGAGAAAACCTTAGTGTAAAATCCTTCAGTATGTCTTATTACCAGTGCTTCGGCTTTGCGTAAATCCTTCTTTAGTAACTTCAGCTCGTCTTGGATTTCCTTGTTACGATATGGCAGCTCGGATTCGTCACCGACTTTGCATCTCTCAATGATTTGATCAAGTAGCCAGTAGCACTTCAGATATACCCTCAGGTAATAGGTGTTTCGCTTATGTATTGTCCAAATGAAGATCAGTACAGATCCGGGTGCGAAAGGCAACAGAGCCTTCGTCTTGGTGTCTATGCTGTTAGTGTTTATTTCCCAAGGAAGTTCAACCATAAGAGAGAGAAGGTAGCAGGCAATAAATGAAATGCACAAAAAGAGAGGTGAAATCAAGAAGATCCTAAGGGCAGTTCGCATCTTCAACCGTGATCTTATTTCACTATTGAATTCAGTTTGACGCTGCGAATAGTGCTTGATGTCAGCCGCCCAAAAACCTGGACTGGAATCAGGTTTGGTGGTTTCTGTTTGATCAATCTGCAGTTGTAGGATTTTGCTCATTTAATTAACACCAAGTTGTTCAAAAATAACAATTAAGTATAGATATAAAATACTTAAAACGTTAGTTTTTAATGTGTCGGAATTCAAATGAGTAAGCAGTCATATATGGCCGCTATTCCCATATTTGGTCATGATCTATGAATTTGAGGGCTATAAACCTGTCATCCACGAGAGCGCTTTCATCCATCCGCAGGCGGCTGTCACTGGGAATGTATTCATTGGGAAAAACGTTTACATCGGCCCTGGAGCAGCTATTCGCGGTGACTGGGGAAAGATTGTGATCGAAGACGGTTGTAATGTGCAGGAGAATTGCACCATCCATATGTTTCCCGGTGTTGAAATACGCCTGCATGAAGGGGCGCATGTGGGACATGGAGCCATTGTTCATGGTGCCACGCTCGGCCGCAATTGCCTGATTGGGATGAATGCTGTGTTGATGGATGAGGTGGTGATCGGAGATGAGTGCATCGTGGGTGCTCTCTGTTTTGTACCGGCCAAAACACAAATCCCTCCTCGCAAGGTGGTGGTCGGGAATCCTGCCAAGATTGTAAAGGACGTGAGCGATGACATGATTCAGTGGAAGACCAAGGGCACAGAGCTCTATCAGAAATTGCCTTCTGATTGCTACGCTACACTGCGGGAGTGCGAACCCTTGAGAGAGGTTGAACCCAACCGGCCTGAACAGCAAAAAATCTACGACCTATGGAAAAATCAGTAGTCCTCGCCCTTGCCCTTTTGTGCCTTTGTGTGGCAGGAGTGAGCCAGGAGAAAGAAGCGCCACGCGAGTTTGAAATGACCGAGGGCGACACTACGTATACCATGAAGCAGTATGTCTTCTGCCTCTACCTGAGTGGTGACAATCGCTCACAGTCTGAAGAAGAAGCGCAGGCTTTGCAGGCACAGCACATGAATCATATGAATTCCATGGCTGAAGAAAAGGGCTTGATCGTAGCTGGACCTTTTGGTGATGAATCCGAAAAGCGAGGCATTCTGGTCTTTGATGTGGCTACTACGGAAGAGGCAGAAGAAGCAATCAGTTCGGATCCTGCTGTGAAGGCCGGGCGATTGACCTATGAGTGTCACCCCTAGTGGGCAGCCAAGGGAACCTGCCTGAAATAGAAAGTCGAGTAAGTATATTCGCGAAAGGCCCGGGAAGGGTGAGTCGAGAGGCTTGTTCAGGGCACATAAATCACTAGAACACAACATTGCAACATATGAAGATCAAGAACTATGTACAAGGCCAGTGGGTCGAGGGTGAAGGGGAAGAATTGGTGGCTTACAACGCGATCAATGGTGAGGCGATTGGCGCGGTTTCCAGTGCCGGGCTCGACTACAAGGCCATGCTGGATTATGCACGAAATACGGGTGGTCCTGCATTGCGTAAAATGACCTTCCAGGAACGGGGAAGAATGCTCAAGGCATTGGCCCTTTACCTGATCGAGCGCAAAGAGAAGTTCTACACGCTGAGTGCCGCTACTGGTGCCACGCGCGTGGATAGCTGGATCGACATTGAAGGAGGTATCGGGAACCTATTTGCTTACGCTTCGCTCAGGAGACAATTTCCGGATCTGCCTTATGCCGTGGAGGGTGATGTTGCTCCTCTGTCAAAAGGAGGGTCGTTCATTGGTCATCACATCTTGGTGCCTAAGCGCGGTGTTGCCGTTCATATCAATGCCTTCAACTTCCCAATCTGGGGCATGCTGGAGAAAATTGCAGTGAACCTACTGGCCGGAGTTCCAGCAGTAGTGAAGCCTTCGGAGATCACAGGCTACCTCACCGAGCTGATGGTCAAGGAAATCCTCGACTCTAAGATTCTTCCGGAAGGAAGCTTGCAACTGGTGAGCGGCCTTGGCCGTGGAATCATTGATCATGTTACCAATCAGGATGTGGTTACGTTCACGGGTTCTGCCGCCACCGGGCGAAAGCTGAAGGCATTGCCACACATCACTGAAAACTCGGTTCCTTTCAACCTCGAAGCAGACTCGCTGAATGCTTCCATGCTGGGCGAAGATGCTGCTCCCGGTACCCCTGAATTCGACATCTTCATCAAGGCTGTAAGAGCGGAGATTACCGTGAAAGCAGGACAAAAGTGTACCGCCATTCGAAGGATCATTGTCCCTGAAAAATACATGGAGGATGTACAAATCGCTCTTGGCAAGCAGCTGGCCAAAACCACTATTGGAGACCCATCCGTTGATGGTGTTCGAATGGGTTCGCTGGCTTCTCGATTGCAGGTGGAGCGTGTGCGCCAGAATGTTGAGCTGCTGATGAAAGAGCAGGACATTGTGTATGGAGACATGGACAACTTTGATGTAGTTGGAGCAGACAAGGACAAAGGCGCGTTCTTCAGTCCCATCCTGTTCCGCAACGATGATCCGTTCAACAAAACGGCCGTGCACGACATTGAAGCCTTTGGTCCGGTGAGCACGCTCATTCCCTACAAGGACATGGACGAGGCAATCCGCATCACCGAAATGGGTAAAGGCTCATTGGTGACTTCGATCGTTACTGCCGATGATAACATTGCCAAGGAATTTGTACTCAATACAGCACATCTCCACGGCCGTATTCTGGTGCTGAACGAGCGATGCGCCAAGGAAAGCACGGGTCATGGTTCGCCCATGCCACTGCTGAGCCACGGTGGACCTGGTAGAGCAGGAGGTGGCGAAGAAATGGGTGGTGTAAGAGGTGTGAAACACTACATGCAGCGTACGGCCATTCAGGGTCATCCTGAAACGATCACACGCATCACGGAGCAATTCCAGGTTGGAGCAGATCAGCCAGAAGCCAATCCGCATGTATTCCGCCAGCACTTTGAGGAGTTGACGGTGGGAGATACCGTCTTCACCCATAAGCACACGATCACGGAGGCGGACATCGTGAACTTTGCGAATGTGAGTGGCGATAACTTCTATGCACACATGGATGCTACCTCACTGGATGGAACCATCTTCGAGGAGCGCGTTGCACATGGGTATTTCTTGCTTTCGAAGGCGGCAGGACTCTTTGTTGATCCTAAGAAGGGGCCAGTGTTGTTGAACTATGGAGTGGAGCAGGCTCGTTTTACCAAGCCGGTTTATTTCGGTACTACGGTGGGTGTTCGCTTTACGGTGAAGGAGAAGATTGATCAGGAGAAGCGCAGTGAGGATGATGTGGCGAAGGGTATCGTGAAGTTCTTGGTGGATATGTATGATGATGAAGGAGAGACGGTTGCTATTGCTACGATTCTTACGATGGTGAAGAAGCTGGATCAGTCTTAGGCTTTCGGGCGGGTTCACGCAGAGTTCGCAAAGGGAAGACACGCAGAGAACGCAAAGGATGACGGAGAACGAGATTTCTTATAAGATCATTGGTGCTTCTATTGAGTTGCATAAGGCGCTTGGGCCGGGATTACTGGAAAGTGTATATGAGGAGTCTTTAGCACTGGATTTGCGTGCCTCAGGTCTGAAGGTAAAGCAGCAGGTTTCAGTTCCCATGAGTTACAAGTCTTTGAATTTTGAACGTGGTTTTCGGTTGGATTTGCTAGTAGAGGACATGGTGATCATTGAAATCAAATCGGTTCAGGCTATACTCCCGGTACATAAGTCTCAACTACTAACCTATTTGCGTTTGTCTGATCGAAGACTGGGCCTTCTTATCAATTTCAACTCGAAAGTCTTGAAAGAGAGTATTCATCGTATTGCCAACGGACTTTAAGCTCCAAAGCCTACGCATGTATGATCTTTGCGTGAAAATGATCAACTGGAAAAACAACAAAGCCCCCGAACCGCCCTACTACGCCTCCATCTTCCATTACTACCTCGGAGATGACCTGGAAGGCTATGCAGCAATGGACGACATCACCCTGGAGCTTGCCCAGCAAAACCCGGGCTATCTCGGCTATGAAAGCCACAAGTCCAACGGCCGCGGTTCATTCATAAGCTACTGGAAGGACCTGGAGTCGATAGACGAATGGCGAAAGAATAGCACCCACATCAAAGCCAAAGCAGAAGGCATGAAGCGATGGTATAAATACTACCACTCCATGATCGCCAAGGTGGAGAGTGCCCGCTTTCATGAGCTCTGAGCGGGATCAAACCTGAATTCAAGTAGTCGCGTCTTGTAGGAAACCTACTAACTACAAGCGCATGACTACACCACGAAGCATCCTCCTTCTCTGCACATTGCTGGCAACGGCAGTTGGATTTTCTCAAACCTTCACGGCCAATGCCGGAGCAGACGTTTTGGTTTGTGTCCAGGCCATAAACTTTGACACCAACTTCACGATTGGCGGCTCTCCAACGGCTGAAAACGGAACTGGTCCTTACACGTATAGATGGTATTCGGCTGATTCGGGTTGGAGTGCCAGCGAGATTCTGAACGATACTACGATCGCCAATCCAGAAGTAACCATCTCTACTTTTTTCATGCCCGGACCGGAGCACAACATTCAGTTGGAGATTACGGATTCAACCGGTGCTGTAGCCCTGGATACCATGTTCATTCAGATCTGTGGCCAACTGCCCGTCCCTCTCGGAGTCAGCGTGGTTTATGCAGAGCAAGGAGACACTATTGTTCTACGTGCTCGCCCTTCCTTTTCCTGCGAGTTAGATTCCATTGTGTGGTCTCCGCAAGATCACTTGATTTCACCGCCCTATGGCGACTCAGTCATCGTAGTGGTGGATGACCTGGATTTCAACTATCAGTATTCTACCCAGTTCTTCGGCCCCTTCGGATGCATGGGTACGGGTGACTATGAGCCCATCATCGCGGACGTTTACCCAAAAGGAGTATCCGAGCTGGGCGATGCCGGATTCAACCTTTTCCCCAATCCATCCTCTGACGGCCGCTTGGTGATTGAATCAGAATTCAGAATCTCTGAAATTCAGGTCACGGATGTTCAGGGACGTGTGTTGATTCAAACCACAGCCAACGGTCAGCGAACGGAACTAAATCATGACCTGCCTTCTGGTATGTACACCGTTTCTGTGTTGACGGGTAGCCAGTGGATGAAGCAAAGGCTGGTAGTAGACAACAATTGATAGAAAGCGATCGGCTAGTGTGAACTGCTGATAGCTAGCAGCTGACAGCCTTTTCATCAATACTTAATGCAAACGTTCTTGGGCTCCGTAAAGAATTGAAGCGCCTCAAAACCACCTTCGCGGCCCACGCCTGAGCTTTTCACACCTCCGAATGGCGTACGCAGATCGCGGAGCAACCAGCAGTTGACCCATACAATGCCTGTGTGAAGGCCTTTCGCAACTCTGTGTGCTTTACTCAGGTTCTCAGTCCAGACGGAGCTGGCTAAACCGTATTTGGTGCTATTGGCCATTTCCAGCACTTCTTCTTCAGAATCGAAGGGAATGAGTGTAACTACCGGGCCGAAAATCTCTTCCTGATTGGTGCGGCAGGTGTGTGGCAACCCTTCAATGACTGTGGGCTCCAGGTAATAGCCGTCTTTAAACTCGCCCGTCATTTCAGCCTGCTTGCCACCAGTCAACACGGTGCCTCCTTCTTCCTTGGCCAGCTCGATGTAGCTCAGCACTTTTTCCATGTGAGGCTTGCTCACTACCGCCCCCAGCTTCGTGTCTTCTTCTTTGGGGTTACCCACTTTCATGGCCTTCACGCGTTTCACGAATTCGGTTTTGAAGAGATCGTAAATGGAGCGTTCAATGAGTATGCGCGAGCCGCATAAGCAAATTTGTCCCTGGTTGGCGAAGGATGATAGCAGGGTCGTTTTCAGCATCTTGTCGAAGTCGCAGTCCGCGAAAATGATGTTCGGGTTTTTGCCTCCCAGCTCCAGGCTCAGCTTTTTGAACTTCGGAGCTGCCGTCCGTGCGATCCATTCTCCGGTAGCCGTGCCTCCTGTGAAGCTGATCATGGGAATGTCTTCATGCTCGATGATGGCTGCTCCTGCCTTTGGCCCCAACCCGTGAACGATGTTGAGCACACCTTTGGGCAATCCGGCTTCGATGCAGATTTTAGAAAGAAGGAAGGCTGTGAAGGGGGTAACCTCCGAAGGTTTGGCCACCACCGTATTGCCTGCCGCCAGGGCCGGGGCAATTTTCCAGCTGAACAGGTAGAGTGGCAGGTTCCAGGGTGAAATGCAGCCGGCAACACCAATGGGTTCTCTCAGCGTGTAGTTGATGCCCACTTCTCCCATCGAATGGGATTCTGAAGCATAATGCAGAATGGCTGTGCCGTAGAAATGGAAGTTGGCCTGTGCGCGTGGAATGTCCACGGTTCTTGCCAGCTTCACCGGTTTTCCATTGTCTCGGCTTTCTGCCTGCGCGAGTTCCTCCAGGTTCTGGCCAATCAGCTCTGCGATTTTCAGAAGATAGTTGGATCGTTCCTGAATGCTCAACGCTGCCCAACTCGGGAAGGCGGCCTTCGCTGCTGCCGTAGCCTGATCCACGTCCTCCTTTGTGCTGTCTGGGATGGTTCCATAAGGCTTGCCGGTGGCTGGTTCAATGTTGTCGAGGTGGTTTCCGGAGTGTGGCTCGACCAACGCTCCGTTGATGTAATTCAGGATCTTTTCCATGCTGACTTGTGAGGCGATCAAAGGTAGATGCAAAAGCCAAACTGCGGGTGATGAAGCCACCATCTCCACTCGACAGAAATTGAAGGTCAGTCGGAGAGACCACCAGAATGCTACTGAACAATGAACCGTGTTCTGGAAATCACTTTCTGATCATTCCAGGCTTCTAAAAAGTAAACACCAGTGACTCGGGTGGTTTGAATCACTTCATGGTTCGATTGAACACGCTTTTCCTGAACCAGTTGGCCCTGGCTGTTGAATACCCTTAGCACCTGCACTTTTGATGTCCCCATGTCAACGGTGAATTGCCCGCTGTTCGGGTTCGGGTAGATCAACAATGGATCAGTATTCAGCTCACCGATTCCCACATTATTGATGCTGACACACTCAGAAGTATCCACGCACCCATTTTCCGTCAGTTCTACGGCATAATCTCCGTTACTTGATGGAGTGAATTCTTGCTCAGTTTCGTTCGTGAAAGCAATTCCTGTATTGCAATCAAGCCATTGATAAGAGGCGCTTTCATTGTTGGCCATGATGGTTGTGGCAGATACGAGGGTGGTGATATCGGAGACACTGTTTATGGTCAGCTCCAACTCATAAATAGAATCGCAACCGGATATGGTTGGATACGTTGCCACATAGCTGCCCGAGGTTAGGATCAGGGAATCATTGACTGGCCATGTATAGCTGTTACATGCTGAGACCGTATCCTCATCAAGAAAGCTCGAGTGAACCGTCAGGTCGAGGAATACAATAGAGTCGCAGCCTTGAGATGTAGCAAGCGTATCTACGTACAACCCTGATGTGTTGTACAATACCCCGTTTACTCCCCAAGTGTAGTTGTCGCACGCATCTACCACTTCAGTGGATGTAGCCGTTTCATTGATGGTAAGATTGAGGATGGCGATCGAGTCACAGCCTACTGCATTTACAAGGGTGTCTGTGTACGTGCCCGACTGCAGGTATGTAATGCCGCTGGTGGGCCAGTTGTAGGCATCGCATGCGATGATGGTTTCGCTTCCTGAAGTGCTTTGATGGATGGTCAGGTTTAATGTGGCGATGGAATCGCAGCCTACTGCATTCGTCAAGGTGGCGGTGTAGGGGCCTGAAGCCATATATGTCATGTTATTTGCAGACCAGGCATAGCTGTCACATGCGGTGATGTTTTCTGAGCCCGCAGTAGAACTATGGATGGTTAAATGGATCGTTGCGAGTGAATCACATCCCAAAACAGTCGAAAGAAGTGTGTCGTAGGTACCTGATGAGAAGTAAGTCATGTTTGTTGTTGACCAGAAAAAACTATCACATGCGGTGATGTTCTGGGCAGCGGAGTCTCCATAATTCACTGTCAGGTTCAAGGTAATCACAGAGTCGCATCCGTCAATGTTGGTCAACGTATCCAGGTATGTTCCTGAGGTCGTATAAGTCAATCCGGAAGTTGGCCACGTATAGCTGTCGCATGCTGTAGCGGTCTCTGAGCCTGTATTGCTGTAGTTGATGGTAAGGTTCAAGGAAACAATAGAATCACACCCCAGCGAATTTGTCAGGGTATCCATGTAAATGCCGGAAGTATTATAAGTCATTCCATTCGTGCTCCACGCAAAGCTGTCACAAGCAGTAATGGTTTCCGCGGTTGTGTCACTGTAGTTGATCGTCAGGTTTAATGTGACAATGGAATCACAGCCCATGGCATTCATGAAAGTGTCGGTGGCCGTTGTGTTGGAAGCTGTATAGGTGTTTCCATCAATCCATGTGTAGCTGTTGCAGGCAGTAACCGTGTCCGTGCTTGCACTGCTGCTGTTCAGGGTCAGGTCAAGTGTAATTATAGAATCACAACCTGCGACATTCAAGATGGTATCTACATAAAACCCATTTGCGGTGTAGACCATGTTATTCACATTCCATAAAAAGCTGTCACAAGCGGTAACGGCAATGGTATCTTCAGAAGAATGAAGAATGGTGAGCTGCAACACCGCAATGGAATCAGTGCCACCTGAAGAAAGAGTAGTAAGGGTGTCTCGCGGGCTGAATGTGCTGGACGTATAAGTTACCCCGTTCCAGGTGTATGCATCACAGGCCGTGACCTTATCTACGCGAATCCCTGGGTAATTTCCGGATAGCTTTAGCCTTAACGGAGCGCGGTTTATTCCATAGTTCGTAACGGCAAAAACGGAATCTGTGGGGTCCACGTCCACACTTGACCCACTTACTTCCCCAGCGCCATAAATTCTATCCCCGGGACCAATGTTTACTCCATCTGCAAACTCATTTCCAGCACTGCCAAACGTATACCCTCCAATGTAAACACCATCTTCAGAAAGTACATGTAAGTACAGGTCGAGACTTCCGAAGACACTAGAAGTATCTAGTCCGTCCTCCGTGTTGAGATCAATAAATTGAGAGTACCGACCCAGCGTAATGATGTTTCCTCTGGAATCAACATCTGCATGTGCAAGAGTAAATCCTCCCGATCCAGAGGACTCTATTTGTCTGGCCCAATTAAAATCTCCCAGCGAGGAAAGCTGAACATGAAAGTAGTTGGAGTTTCCTGCCCCCCAGGACACCATATTGTATGTTCCAGGTCCGGGATCGAAGTCATAATTGCCCGAAAACTTACCGTGAACAGTGACGTCACCATCCTGATCAACGATAACTCCTGCCGGTTCTATCCTTTCAAATTGCTTCGCCCAAACCAAGTTTCCATTTGAATCAAGTTTTTGAACGTAGGCATCACTATTATTGGCGGAGGGTGTGATAAGATTGAATATCCCGGAACCGGGATCAAAGTCAACAGTGCCTCTGAACTCTCCCGTTGTGTAAACATTGCCATCTTCATCCACATCCAGGCCTCTTGGACCAAAAGGATAAGATGTTTGAATGCGTTGTACCCATTGAAAATCTCCATCCTGATCAAGCTTCAAAATGTATCCATTGCCTACAGAGAAAGTTGGCCAGGTGGTGTTTATGGAAACGGAAGAATTTGGATCGGGATCAAAATCAATGGTGCCATTGATAAATGACCCAAAAAGATGCAGATTGGAGAAGGTGTCAACGACAAAGTAGGGGACAGAAATGCCTCCATCGCCTCCAAAGACCTTTGTCCACATGTACGTGCCTGCGCTGTCGTATTTGGTGACGAATCCGCTGCCTTCATTCAGGTCTAGCGAGCTCTTATTGTCAACCCCGGAACCGGGATCGAAATCGACAGTACCTTCAAATTCTCCGGCCACATAGATGTTCTCGTGTTTATCAACTTCGATCAACTCGGGGAACACAGTGGATGAACCTGAAACAGAATTACCAGTGAAAATAAGCTTCGCCCACTTCAAGTTTTGTGCGCTGTCCAGCTTCTGAAGGTAATACCGTGGAGTAGCTCCGGATAAAGTGAAAACGCCTGGGCCGGGATCAAAATCCGTATTGCTGGCGGAGTAGCTTCCCATGTGATAGGAATGTCCTGTCTCGGATACAGCAAACTTCATGTTTCCGCTTGTATTCATGGTGTGCGCCCAATCCAGATTCAATACCTGAGCATTGAGTTCATGAGATGCTCCAATGTGAAGCAACAGACAAATGGCAACATAAATTCTGGCAACAAGTTTCCCTGAGGAAATAGCGCTGGCTGAAATATTGACGATCATCACAGACTACGTTTCAGTTGGTGAAAGACTGTGAAGGTGAGAGAAGGTTTGAGGAATCCAAGGATAACTCCGCCTATAAATGAAATCCGGTCAATACCACATGAAATCTGGAAAAAAACCACATCGAAACATTGCGATTCGATGTGGTTAATTCTCACTGAACCGTGATCTGGAAATCACCTGTTGATTGTTCCATGCTTCCAGCAGATATGCTCTCGCGGCCTGTTTGATTTCCGACTGTTCCGAGTAGGATTGAATTCCGATGTTCATCAATAAGAAAAGCCCCGGCAAAATCACATTCGTGCCGAGGCTTTTAACCTAACTAAACAGCAAATAATGAAAAGAACGGTTTCTTAACGAACCTCCAGCTTCTTGGTGGTTCTTTTATCGTCTTGCTCGAATTCGAGCGTGTAATCTCCTACAGGTACATCGCTGAGATCAATCTCAATGGTTTGTGACCCTTCGCCAACCATGATGGTTTTGTGCATCGTTTTTCCCTCCTCATTTCGGAGTGTGATTTCCACCTGGTTGCCACTTTCATTTTCGTAAGCCACACGCACACTATTTGAGCGTGCCTTGGTGCTCAGCTTCTTTAGCTTCAGCTCTGGCTCATCACCGCTGCCGGGCATGTCTTCAATGTCAATGCTTCGGTTGGATGTGCCCTCATCATCATTGTCTGAATCCGTGTCGATTTCTACGATGACCTCTATGTCTTCATCTCCACGTTGATTGGTGATCACGTAGGTGTGGCTATTCTCGTTATCCGTGGTGTATTGGTATGAGAAAGTTCCAAAGGCGTCTTTCAACGACTCTTCCACCGAACTCATCATGACTTTGAATTCATCGCTATCCAGTTCAGCCGTTGCCGCTTCTACTTGTCGCTCAATCTGTTCTTCAAGGCGCTCAAGGTCATCTTCCAGATTTTCAAGGCCTGTAAGATCTATTACGTAAGCGTTGGAAGATTTTGTGGTGCTGTAGCTGCTGGAGCTCTCGGTACCGTTTTGCTCTTCAATGTACTTTCTGGCAGCTTCGCCTTTCAGTACTTGCTTGTTCTTCTTGCCATTCTCAACCGTGGTGATTTTCACTACCGGGTTCTTACCATCGTCATCGATCTTGATGGTTTTCGAAGTGCAGTTTTTGGAATTCTGAGCAAAGGAAGCGGTGCTGATAAGCATAGCTCCAAGGATGAATAAAAAGTGTCTTTTCACGGGTCGGTTTGTTGATGATCCAAACATACGTTAGACCCTCTGCAAGCCCCTGTTAATCGGTGGTTAACCATTGTTAACGCTTGTTAAACAGGAAATTAGCCGATTTTGCCCCCGTTACATTTGTCGCTCTTTATGAAAGCTTCGCACATCAGAATCATCGTTTCCATTGCGGCCCTTGCGCTGATCGGATTGATCTCCATTCAGGTCTATTGGATCAGCAATGCGATCGATACCAAGCGGGAAGATTTACAGCGAAGTGCCACCGAGGCGATCCACGAGGTGGCCGAGCTCCTCGAGAAGCACGAAACACTCACCAAACTCAAGTCACACCAGGAGGCTAAATACCTTTTCATCGAGGAATCCGTAGATGGCGAACCCATGCTTCCCCCTGAAGATTCATTGGTCGAGTTTGTGGTGCGCAAAAACATTGAAAAAACGGGTGATCACCTTGAAATGAGGATCACCGAAGAGCATGACGGCACCACCAAGGAGAGCGTGATCAAATACAGTCAGCAAGATGTTCCTTTCACGCTTGATCTGGAGGAAGACGTGAAGATACGGGTCATTGAAGCCGACTCTCACCTGCCGATGGCTGCTGAATTGGGCGAGCTCTCGGAGGAGATGGATTCGTTGCGTCATCGCCTGGTTTCAAAAAGAGCATTCCTCGGAGACATTGTGAAGAGCCTGATTGAGGTAAACCTGAATGAGCGCATTGAGGAGCGTGTAGATCCTAAGGTTCTCGACTCATTGATTCACCTGGCGCTGAAGAAGCACGGTATTGAAATTGACTATTCATATGGTGTTTACGAACGGGGTGAGACGTTCATGTTTGGCAATATGGAGGATCCCGCTCCGTTGGCAGTGACTCCCATGACGGCCCGTCTCTTTCCAAACGATGTGATCCAGCAACCTTACTTCATCCACATCGATTTCCCCGGGGCTACGGGCTATCTGTTCAAAAACCTTTGGTTGCTGCTCGGGATCTCTTTGCTGTTTTTGGTGGCCATCACCACCACTTCTTATTACACCGTATTGACCATCATCCGTCAGAAGAAAAACAGCGCCATCAAAAACGACTTCATCAACAACATGACCCACGAGTTGAAAACTCCGATTTCAACCATTTCGCTGGCATGTGAAGCACTTAGCGACCCCGAGCTGAGCAAAATCGAGAACATCAAGAATCGCTACATCGGCATCATCAATGCTGAGAACAAGCGCTTGGGACTTTTGGTGGAAGAGGTGTTGCAGAGTGCCGTGCTGGATAAGGGAGACTTCAAGCTCAAAAAGGTTGACCTGGAGGTCCACGAACTGCTGAGGGATGTGGCGGATAAATTCCTCATCCAGGTGAAGGAGCGAGACGGGTCACTCAACCTGCAGCTCGATGCTTCGGAAACACTGGTGGAAGGCGATAAAAACCACTTGGTGAATGTGATCTACAACCTGTTGGACAATGCCACCAAGTATTCCAAGGAATCGCCAGAAATCACTGTTTCTACCGCTGTGGAAGAAGATCGCATCAGAATATCCGTTACTGACAATGGCATTGGTATTGGTGGTGAGAATCTGAGAAAGGTCTTCGACAAGCTTTATCGCGTACCTACCGGCAACGTGCACAACGTGAAGGGCTTTGGTCTTGGATTGAGCTATGTGAAGATCATCACTGAGCGCCACGGAGGTCAGGTACTTGCGCAGAGTAAGCTTGGCCAGGGGAGCACATTTACCATCGAACTACCACTTAAAAAATCATCGAACCATGGAGACGAACGAAAAGCAGCCGCTTGATAAGGCCAGGATACTTGTAGCCGAGGATGATCCCAATTTGGGCACTATCCTCGCTGAATACCTCGAGGCCAAAGACTATGTGCCAACACTCGCCAAAGATGGCGTGGAAGGTTGGAAAGCGTTTTCCAATGGTGAGTTTGATTGCTGCATCCTCGATGTGATGATGCCAAACAAAGATGGTTTTACCCTCGCGAAGGAAATCCGCCAGATCAACGAAACCGTGCCGATCATTTTCCTGACTGCGAAGTCTATGAAGGAAGACACGCTGCTCGGCTTCAAGTCTGGAGGCGATGATTACATCACCAAGCCTTTCAGCATGGAGGAATTGCTCATGCGCCTCAAAGCGATTCTGCGCAGAACCAAGGGAGAAAGCAAGTCACCTGAACGCACCCAATATGAAATTGGAAAATTCAGCTTTGATTTCAGAAATCAGGTGCTCAAAGGAGGCGAAGAAGACAAGCGATTGACCTCGAAGGAAAATGCGCTCCTCAAGATGCTTTGCCAGCATTCCAATCAATTGATGGATCGTTCACAGGCGCTGCTCGCCATTTGGGGAGACAACAGCTATTTCAATTCCAGAAGCATGGACGTGTACATCGCCAAACTGAGGAAATACCTCAAAGAGGATGAGCGCGTGCAGATCATCAACGAGCATGGCAAAGGCTTTAAGCTGCTCGTCCCCGATGCTTAGAGCGAGGAAGTTCTTCCACCGTCTACGGGCAGGTTCACACCGTTGATATATCCCGCTGAGGGAGAAGCAAGGAAGGTGATGGCGCCCGCCACTTCTTCCGGTTCGCCCACCCTTTTCATCGGCACCTGATTCGCCATGCCTTCCAGTACCTTTTGCTCTTCCTGACCCGTTTTGCTGGCCTTGTTGCTTACGATGGACTTCAGGCGCGCAGTATTGGTTGCTCCCGGCAACACATTGTTGACGGTGATGTTGAACTGCCCCAATTCGTTCGCCAGTGTTTTAGCCCAGTTGGCTACCGCTCCGCGGATGGTATTTGAAACTCCGAGATTGGGAAGCGGTTGCTTCACCGAAGTGGAGATCACGTTAATGATGCGTCCGTATCCCGCATCTTTCATACCTGGAATCAATCGTGTAGCCAGAATGTGATTGCAAATCAGATGTAATTCAAACGCTGATCGGAAGTGCTCAATTTCGGCCTCATGCGCTAAGCCAGCCGGAGGGCCGCCAGTGTTGTTTACGAGGATGTGATAAGGGTTGGATCGTTTCGCCAGATGAGCGTCCAAAGAGGCCTCCAGCACAGACGGAGTGCTGAAATCAGCAACAATGTAATCATGCTGCTGTCCGTTGTCGGTCGATAGTTGTGCTACGGCTGTCCTTAGGCTCTCTTCGTTGCGGGCACAGAGGGTTACTGATGCTCCTGAATTGGCCATTTCACGGGCTGTTTCGAAGCCGATTCCCTGGCTTGCTCCGCATACCAATGCCCACTTATCCTTCAGGTTGATGTCCATGAATTACTTGTTTTTGACGATGAGTTGCGTAGATTTGAGGATTAATTATCCTGTATCTAAACCTGACTTTATGAGACTACGCATACTCCTGATTACATTATGTATGACTTCCATCGCGAATGTGGGAGTTTATTCCCAATGTGTCATCAACGGATTAAATGGGGTCTATTGCTCGAGTGACGCACCTGATACGTTGACAGCCGTCTGCAATGGTTCGCCTGCTGATGTTTATGGAACTGGAGTAGATGGCCAAGGGGTATTTCATCCTTCTGTTGCCGGCCCGGGAACACATGTGATCACTGCTTTTGGCGACCCTGATTTATATGCTGTTATTGATAATGGAACCTTTAACCCGGTCCCCGGATCAGGTACGGCAGTATTGCTTGGGGATGATGCAGTAGTCACCGGCTTGCCAGTCGGATTCTCCTTCCGATTCTACGAGAACAACTACAACACCTTTGGGATTTCGTCCAATGGATTCCTGTTTTTTGGATCAAACAATGACAATGGATGCTGTACAGGTCAGCTTTTGCCCAGCGCCACTACACCTAATGATCTGATTGCTTTTGCATGGGAAGACCTGGATCCGGATGGTGCGGGTACCATCGAATACTTCACGATTGGAACACCGCCTGAGCGGAGACTCATCGTCAACATCATTGACGTTCCGCATTTCCCAGGCCCAGGCCCTAATAACAACGTTACCACCCAGGTTCAGCTCTGGGAAGGTTGCGGCCGCATAGAGATCCACACTACCAGCCAGCCTGATGGAGGACAAATCCACACGATGGGGATCGAGAAAGCCGGAGGAACGCTGGCTGCGACTCCTGTCGGCAGAAACGCTGCCACATGGACGGCTACAAATGACTTCGTAGCCTTTGTTCCTGCTGAATGCTCTACGGATACTGTGATTGTTTCAGGTGGTCCTGATCTCACAGCTATGGATGATTCTGTGGTTTGTTTTGGAGATTCGAATGCTTCCTCAAGTGTCATCGCCACTGGCGGAGCTCCTTTCACCTATCTCTGGAGCAATGGAAGCACTTCGAGCAGTGTCTCAGGCTTGGGTGTAGGAACCTATACTTGTTCTGTCACGGATAATTCCGGATGTGCATCTACCATTGATATCGAAGTCACATCACCAGATCCAATTGGAGCTACATTCATGGAAACCAATGCTACTTGCGAATCCAGCACTGATGGTTCTGCTATTGCAGCAGTAGTAGGTGGTGTTGAGCCCTATACCTACCTATGGGCTGATCCGAATAATTCTACCACTATTGATGTGTCAGGCCTCGAGCCCGGAAGCTATGGTTTCACAGCTACTGACGCGAATGGGTGTGAGTTTGCCACGGGAATCACCATTGGCTTTGACAATCCCGATCCGGATGTGGATCTCGGAGAAGACAAAGGCTTCTGTCCTGGTCAGTCGGCTGTTTTGGTCGGCCCTGCTGGAGAAGATAACTATGCCTGGAGCAACGGAGATACCATCCTGAGCACCATCGTGTCTTCGGCTGGAGTTTATTCGCTGACGGTCACGAGCAATGCCGGTTGTTCTGCTTCTGATGATGTCACCGTCACGGTGTACACACCCGCCCAGGTTGATTTGGGAGCGAATCAATCCGGTCCTGTGCCCGTGGACATTGATGCAGGAAGCATGTTCACCAACTTCCTTTGGAGTACGGGTGCGAATACGCAGATCGTCACTGCCTCCCTCAGCGGAGAGTATAGCGTTACCGTAACCGACAGCAACGGCTGCAAGTCCTCAGACAGTGTGCTGATAGACATTTGGCCATCCGGTGTGGATGAAGTTCAGGACAACCGTCTTACTCTGTATCCTAATCCTGCGAAGGATCGTGTGTTTATTCGTTCAGATCAGTTGATCACCAATGCCATGTTAACCGTGTTTGACCTCTCAGGACGTGAAGTCCACGCGGTTGTAACGGACATGAATCCAGGCCAGGAAGTGCTGCTTGATCTTAGTGCGATGGCTTCAGGAACCTATTTCGTGAGGGTGACTGCAGAGGGTATTGTAGAAGACTTTAAGGTCACACTTAAATAGACCTGCATAGAGCAGATGATGAAATTAAAGGCGGCTTCTGAGCCGCCTTTTTTATTTTGGTCCATCCAAATGATCAAGTTATGTCTGTGAAAAAGCCCTTTAACCTTCAGCAATGGATCGATGATAACCGCCACTTGCTGAAGCCGCCCGTTGGAAATAAAAACCTTTACCCCGAGGGTACGGACTACATCGTGATGATCGTTGGCGGGCCGAATGCCCGGAAGGACTACCACTACAATGAAACTGAGGAGCTGTTCTATCAATTGGAGGGCAACATTACGGTCCGCATACAGGAAGAGGGAAAGGCAGTGGACGTTAACTTAGGTCCTGGAGACATGTTTCTCCTTCCTCCAAAAATTCCACACTCTCCCATGCGTAAGGAAGGTTCCATTGGACTGGTGGTAGAGCGTGTACGAAAGCCTGAGCATCAGGACGGCCTCATGTGGTTTTGTGACAACTGCAACAACAAGTTGCATGAGACATATTTCCCTCTCGGCAACATAGAGAAGGACTTCCTACCTCGGTTTAAAGAATTCTATGGATCGGAAGAGCTGAGAACCTGCTCCAACTGCGGGCACGTAATGGAAACTGATCCCCGCTTCACCTAGCGAAGCACATTCACAACGCCCGTTTGAACCTGTTCCTGACCTGGAAGGATGGTATAACGCACTACATAGCTGTAGGCGCCTAATTGAACGGGTTCGCCATCGTTGAACTTTCGGCCGTTCCATCCGTGGTCGATGTGGCTGCTGTTGAACACCACGTGCCCCCAACGATCGTAGATGCGCATGCTGAAGTCCAGGATGTTGTGTCCCTGAGCTTTGAACTCCTCATTCGTGCCGTTGAAGTCTGGTGTGAAAGTATTCGGAATAAAGATTTTGCTGATCGAATAGACGCTGATGCTGTCCTCTACAATACAGCCTTTATCCGTGAAAGCAGTGGCGTAGTACCAGGTCTTATACAGTGGAGCCACCAGGATGGAATCACAGGTGTCGCAAGGAATATCTCCTTCCGAAGACCACGTAAAATCGTAGTCTGACTCTACCACCAGCCAGACAGGATACAGTCCGGTAATCGTGTCAGCGTCTGTAGTGATTTCCATGTTTGGTACATCAAACACGGAGACAAACATGCTATCCACCGTGCTACAGCCAATGGAGTTTTCTCCCGTTACCCGATACCATCCACTCTTCTCCGGGCGAATCTTCGGTGCGGGATTGTAGTTCGGCTGACTGAATACATCACCTTCCCAGTAATAGGTCAAAGACCCAAAGGCTTGAAGCTGTGCAGAATCACCTTCACAAATAGCGGTATCCTCCAGTGTGTAAAGCTCCACGGGCTCCACTTTCACCAATATGGAATCATAACCATACCCGCAGGAATTGAACGATCTCACTTTGTACATGGTCGTTTCTTCCGGATATGCCGGTGTGGAATTCAGGAATGGATTCAGAATGGTGCCTTTGGGGAACCACTCATAGTTGGAGGCGCCTTTTGCTTCCAACACCACACGCCCCTCATCGCAAATGGCTGTGTCTCCCGATGCCTCCACGATGGGCACAAAACCTTCAATGTAGATTTTCACCGGCCAACTGCGCTCACAGCCAAACAGGTCCACGATGTCGACATTGTATTCGATGGTTGAGTCGGGTGTTGCAACGGGATTGCTCACATCCGTGTCGCTGAGGAACACGTCAGGAGACCATTCATATTGCGAACCTCCAAACGCATAAATCCTGCTCGACTGCCCCCGGCAAAGGGAGGTGTCGCCTGAAACACTTGTGCTGTTGACATGAATGGGAAGCTCCACGGTAAGTGTATCGGTGGCGCAGCTATCGCTCACGTAGACCGTGAAGAGAGTAGTGGCTCCCACGGTAGCAATAGGGTTAGGCAGTCCGCTGTTATCAACTCCGGTGGAAGGAGACCATAGGTATTGCGTGCCGCCCGATGCCTGCATTTGGGCAGGCTCAAATGGACACACAGCATCCGGAATCTCTACCTGACCAGTAGGCCCCGGTTGCACGGTAATCGCGATGTAGTCCGTGTCCTGTTCAATGCAGCTCACGGAATCATAAATGACCAACATTGTTTGGTAGGTTCCAGCCGTAGGATAGGCGTGGCGCGGCTCAAACTCATCACTGGTGTTACCGTCTCCAAAGTCCCAGAAAAACAGCGATCCTCCGATGCTTTCGTTCTGGAACTGAATGCTGTCGTTGATACATACTGTGGTTGGTCCATCCACATCGGCAGAGGCATCCAGTGTGACCAGGTCATATTTTATGGCTCCAAGGTTACAGTTGGCGCCTGAATCCTGAGAGCTCCAAACTCCCGGATTTGGGAAGGTGGGGAAGGTAGTGGCTCCGCCTCCACAGCTGGCGCAAACGGCTTGATAGATGATGCCCTTTTTGTCGAATCGTGAGGTTCCACCATCTACGTGTTCTCCCACATTACCGCCATAGTAAGACCCAAACAGAACGCCAAGGGCACTGTCGCTTAGGACCAGGAAATACATGTCGCTGCCATCGGCTGTGGCGGGTTGAATGGCATTATTGGTAGTAGGAAGACCCGAAACAGAAGAGGCACCACCAAAAACGGAACCGGTACCAAACAGACCACCGCCCCAGCCAGCAATGAAGATGTTATTACACTCATTGACCAGAAAGGCAGAAAGTGAGAGGTTGATGCCTGCGTTGGTGCTGGATCCCCAGCGAGTAGAGAATTCCGTGCTCTGAAGATCATTGGACAGCTTGTGCAGAAACTGCCCGCTGTTGGGAACCGAATACACCCAGTTAGGGCCTACTGGATAGTTACCGATAGAGTGTCCAACGGTGTACACAAAACCCTGTTGATCGAGCTGAACGAAGAAGCTTTGGTCGTAATCATCAGTTCCAAGGAAGGTAGAAGCCAGCAGGGTCTGACCGTTGTTGGAGATCTTAGCCACCCAGCCATCTGAAATGCCTCCTTGATAGCCTCCGTTGATGACGCCTGTGGTCACAGGGAAATTGTTGCTTTCGGTTCCGCCTGTTACAAACACATCAAAGTTTGGATCAAACTGGAGCGAATAAGCAGCATCACTTCTCAATCCACCGATATAGGTTGACCAAAGCAGCGCGGTGAGGTTGGAGTTGAACTTGAAGACCACGCCATCGGTGGTTCCTCCGCCATAGACATTTTGAAAACCATTAACGATGGGGAAATTGTCGGAACCCGTACTTGTTGCGATGTAACAATTGTCATTGGCGTCTACAATGATCTCGCCCCGGAATTCATCGGCATAAGCGCGTTGCAGGGTGTCGCTCATGTTGATGCCGTCATTGCCACTACCGCCAACATAGGTGCTCCCTAGAAGCACATTGCCGTTGGCGCTGAATTTGGTGACAACGATATCAGAACCATTGGGATAGCCCACTGAGTTCGAATTCAGGTTTCCAGCTCCACCTGTACCAATGCTGTCACCACCGTTAAACGTTCCGTCATAAGGATTGAGAGAGGTGGGAAACATGGAGCTACTGGTTGTTCCCAACAAGTAGAGCTCGTTGTTACCGTTTACCACCAAACTGTGAGGAATTTCATTGTTTTCACCCCCGAGGTAAGTGGAGTAGATCAGGTTTGTCCCCGTACCGTTGATCTTGGAGATGACAATGTCTGTTCCAAATCCAGTGCTGGCGCCACCGTTGTATGTCAGCTGAAATGCCCCAGTGGTGGTTGGGTAGTGATTAAGGTCTACGTTCTGCGGGCCAATGACAATGCCGCCCGTGTACATATTTCCAAGGCTGTCGTAAGTCGCGGTTGAACCCCAGTTGTCAGAAGCCGAACCCATCAGTGTGGCGAAGATCAGCGTTGGATCGATGATCAACTCTTCTGTTTTATCGTATTTCCCAACGTCAAAGGAAAGTGTGTCTCCAGAGAGCCGATAAGCACACGGAACTGTGCCCTGGGTGCCGTCAATTGTTTGCCAGGCGATAGGTGTGTCATCGATCAGCAGATCGATGGAATTGTTGAGGTGAAGCTTCCCCTCTGAGAGGTAGAGGTCATCTGCACCGCTGATGATGAATTGGATTTGATCGGGATTGGCTCCGGGAGCAACCGTGAATTCATACTTCATGTGATGGCCGATGCTGGCCAGGTGCATGTCAATGCCCGGATAAACTGAAGGGCTGATCACTTCGCCAAACTGGCGTACCTCACCTGCCCATCGTTTTGGGTCGTTCCCAAGGAAATAGTTGACGTAGTCCGCGGCCATGTTTTGGCCGATGGGTTGTGTAGGATTCGCATCGACCAACGCAAACTCAATGTTGTGAAAGCGCACCGGCATGGCCTCTGGGAAACCAATTTCCCCGTGATGTTGTGCATGCAAGTTGTCGTAATCTTCCCCGCTTTTCAGCTGAAGGGTGAACTTTCCATCCCCGATGTAGATGTCCATGGCACCTGTGCGAGCCAGGAAAAAGAGATCCTCACCCCATTGCCCTTTGTTCTCGGCATACTTGATCCAATGCGCTTGATGTGCGTGATCATGCGCCTCATCCCCATGATCATGCCCATGCTGAGCCGTAGCCAGCGCGGAGAAAAAAATGAGAAAGGAAAGAAGGTATTTAATGGCTGAATTCAAGCGCGTTCGGACAATGGTCTAATTTAGAGGTTTATCCCCGTTTATCAGTGCCTCCATAAGACGAGACAGGATTACATTTCGTTGCTAGAGGATGAACAAATGGTATAGGCTTACAAGCTCCAAACTTGTATAACTTTGCTCCCTCTCCATGAGCGATCAAATCAAGCACGAATGTGGTATTGCGCTGGTACGGCTGCTGAAACCACTTGATTACTACAAAGAAAAATACGGCACTTCTTTCTACGGCCTGAACAAGATGTATCTCCTGATGGAGAAACAGCACAACCGAGGGCAGGATGGAGCCGGATTGGCAAACATTAAGTTGGACGTTCAGCCTGGAAAGCGCTACATAAGCCGCTTTCGCTCGATCGATTCGAAACCGTTGCAGGACATTTTTGGCCACATTCACGGCCGCTTTAATGAGGTTGCAGGTGGTGATCGACAGCTGTTGGACGATCCGCAGTGGCTGAAGGACAATGCGCCTTTCAGCGGAGAGGTTTTCCTTGGACACCTGCGCTACGGAACCTATGGGGAGAACAGCATTGAAGCCTGCCATCCCTTTTTGCGTCAGAGCAACTGGATGACCAGAAACCTCGTGTTGGCTGGGAACTTCAACATGACCAACGTGGACGAGCAATTTGATCTGCTTATTCGCCTGGGGCAGCATCCAAAGAAGAAGGCTGATACGGTAACAGTATTGGAGAAGATTGGTCATTTTCTGGATGAAGAAAACGAAGCGATCTTTCAGAAGTTCAAACGACTGGGCTATAGCAACCCTGAAATCACGCAACGTGTAGCTAAAGAATTGGATGTGAGGAATATCCTTACACGCTCAGCAGAAGACTTTGACGGTGGCTACACCATGTGTGGGCTTTTTGGTCATGGAGACCTCTTTGTCCTGCGTGATCCCAATGGCATCCGCCCTGCTTTCTGGTATGCGGATGATGAAGTTGTGGTTGCAGCTTCTGAACGGCCGGTGATTCAGACCGCTTTCAACCTTGTAGCCGAGCAGGTAAAGGAGATTGATCCAGGTCACGCACTCATTGTGAAGAGTGACGGCACCATCAGCATGGACATGATTCGAAAGCCGCAAGAAAAGCTTTCATGTTCTTTTGAGCGGATTTACTTCTCGCGAGGCAGCGATCGGGATATTTATCGGGAGCGCCTGGAATTAGGACGGTCGGTAGTGCCGGGAATTCTCAACACGATCGACCATGATCTTGATAATTCAGTGTTCTCGTTCATTCCCAACACTGCGGAGGTGTCGTTTTATGGAATGCTGAAGGGGCTCGAAGAATACCACAATGAAGTCAAGATCAATCGCATCAAAGCTCTTGAAGGTGGGAGCGAAGAGGATATCAGAAAGATTCTGAACGAGCGTATCCGAATGGAGAAGGTGGCGATTAAAGATGCCAAGCTGAGAACCTTCATTACCCAGGATAGCGAGCGCAATGACCTTGTGGCACACGTCTATGACATTACCTACGGCACGTTGAGGCCGGGTAAAGACAACCTGGTGGTGATTGACGATTCCATCGTACGTGGTACCACGCTCAAGCAAAGTATTCTGAGAATCCTGGATCGGTTAGGGCCCAAGAAGATCGTGATTGTTTCCAGCGCACCGCAGATCCGCTACCCGGATTGCTACGGCATCGACATGAGCCTGCTGCAGGACTTCGTGGCCTTCCAGGCTGCCATCGCTCTTTTGAAAGATCATGGCAAGGAGAATCTCATCAAGGAGGTTTACGAACTCTGCAAGGAGAGTGCTCAGTCTTCCACGGGCATGGTGAATCATGTTCAGAAGATTTACGAGCCGTTTTCCGAGGATGAGATCTCCGCTAAAATCAGTGAGATTCTCTGGCCGGAAGGACTGAAAGCGGACCTTCAAATCATCTATCAAACGCTGGATGGGTTGCATGCTGCTTGTCCGGATCATCGCGGAGACTGGTACTTCAGCGGCAACTATCCAACCAAGGGCGGTAACCGCGTGGTGAATCGCGCTTTTGTCAATTATTACGAGGGAAGAAGGGTTCGCGCCTACTGATCCATTAAGGCGACTTTACGCTCGCTGAAGAGAAGATTCTCATAGTTGAGGATAATCCGCCTTCATGTTTTGCTAATCGAAGAAATGATTGTTTTCAGCGATAAAAACAGAATATTATTCTAATATTTTGGTTATTTCAGAATATAATGTAACTGTTTGAGATTGAAGGGAGTTTAAATAAATAACCGGTTCCCCTTTGGCAATCAGGTTTGTGATAGGAACAACCACTAACGCATGTTGAACCTTTTAAAACCTGATATCATGAAAAAGCTTCTACCCGTTGTTATTGCGCTGATCTTGTTGATCGTTGCAAATGTGCTAGTCGTAGCTCAAGACAGAGTCTACAATCCCAATCTTCCCAACCACCTTGTTTTCCAATGGCGATTCGCTGCCAGTCAAGTCAACCCGTCATGGGCCAATGAAAGTTTCTCTACGGTGAGAACGAGCGAAGGCCTTCAGGTATACTTTGGAGTGTATGACAATCTGGAAAGTGCCTTGGCAGCAGCAGAACAAGTGCAGCTGTACAGTAAGGGTGCGGTGGAATTGGTGCCTTTCTTCAACCAACGCAGCATCGCAACAGAAGATGCAATGGCATTACTCGGCAACCTCAATGCTGTGGATCAAGGCCTCGCAGAGCTGTCCAGCGAAGTGGTGTCCTACACGGTCTATTTTGGTACTTATGATCGCCTGCTCTCCGATAGCGAGATAGAGGGCATCGATGGAACACTCAGCTTTGAAGTGAATTCCGACTACACCTTCTCCTATGCGTGGGGTGATTTTGCAGCCCGCGAGGACGCTGAAGAAGCGGTTCTCAGAATGCAGGCGCTTGGCTTTGAGGAAGCCGCGGTTAATCACTACCTGAATGGCGAGAGAGTTGCGATGGCAGAAATGAATGAAATCTACGCTTACCTAAACTATGCCTGTTTGGATGAAACGATCTACTAACCTGATGGAATAGGGTCGGGTACTGTCCGGCCCTTATCTTCTTTTGAAGACCGGAACCGTTGAGCACGGCTCGCCAAACATCAGCGTTTTCACTACTGGCTGTAAGCGAAAGGTAAGCTCGGCATAAATTGATTCTGAAATGGACTCCTTGCTGCAGCCTTTCAGAATAACACGCTTATCTCTGTAGTCTTCGGGTTGCAGTGTTTGTATGAATGCTCTCCAAAGCATTGTACTGAGCTCGGCTTCTGAGCCTACCATTACATGCGCTGCGTGAGGTTCCAACTTGGAAGAGATGAGCATCCATGCCCAAAGCGGAATGATGGCATCTGCAGAACACTGGACGGCCACCGACTTCCCTTCGAACTGGCTCCAGTCAAATTCGCTGGCGCTCGTTCTAAAGTCCTTCTCTTTCAATGCCAAACCTTGCCAAAGCCATGGGGCAATGTCGAAGCTCACCACCTCCCATTGAGGTTTGAGTTCCTCAAGGTCAAGTGTGACAAGGCCACTGGTAGCTACTTTATTTACAATCTCTCCGCTCATATCATTCCCAGCTCCACAAGTGCTTCTTCGCTCATCATGTCTTTGTCCCAAGCTGGCTCCCAAGTGAGGTCGATCTTCGCTGATTTCACACCTTTTGCACCTGCAACCTTCTGTTCCACTTCTGCTGGCAAACTCTCTGCAACGGGACAGCTCGGGGAGGTAAGTGTCATTACAATGACCACATCCTTCTCTTCGCTGATCTTGATTTCATAGATCAACCCCAGCTCGTAAATGTCCACCGGGATTTCCGGATCATAAACGGTCTTCAGCACGTCTATGATTACCTTTTCCATTGCTCTGCGTTCTGCAAGTTCCATCACGCGTTTGTTTTTGCCTGATACGCCAGGCCGTACATTTTCATTTTCTTGATCATCGAAGCCAATCCGTTGGCCCGGTTGGGCGAGAGATGCTCCTTCAATCCGATCTCATCTACAAAGTAAAGGTCTGCCTCGGCAATTTCTTTAGGTGAATGCCCTGAGAGCACGCGTACCATGAGTCCAACCAAGCCTTTGGTGATGACCGCATCGCTGTCTGCTTCAAACGTCAGTTGAGCATCGGTCATTTCAGCATTGAGCCAAACACGTGACTGACAACCCTTCACGAGGTTATCTTCTGTTTTGGCTTCTTCTTTCAAGTCCGGTAGCTGCTTTCCGAAGGAGATGATGTGTTCATACTTCTCCATCCAGTCACCGAAAAAGGCAAACTCTTCAATGACTTCGTCCTGTATCTCGTTGATGCTTTTCACGGTGTCATTAACTAGTTGATTTGATCTTTTGTTCGATCGAAGTGGTGGAGTAACCTTCAACGAATTGCAGACTCTTGACATTGCCTCCGCTTTCCATCACCTCCTTCGCACCTACAATGTCCTCGATGCGATAATCTCCGCCTTTCACGAGCACATCCGGCAGCAGCGTTTGAATAAGCTTCAGCGGTGTGTCCTGGTCAAAGATGCACAACGCGTCTACCATGCGCAGCGCGCTCATTACAATGGCTCTGTCCTGCTCGCTGTTGATGGGGCGATTGCTGCCTTTGCCAAGGCGCTTTACGGATGCATCGCTGTTCAGTCCTACCACGAGGCGATCACCGAGTTCAGCGGCTTCTTGTAAGTAGATCATATGGCCGGGGTGCAGGAGGTCGAATACCCCGTTTGTAAACACCACCTTCAATCCTTCACGCTGCCATTGGTCGACCTTTTGTTGCAGGGTGGTCAGTTCGAAAATCTTGCCAAATGGATCGCGATCAGCTGGCATCGCCTGGCGCCTCTTTAGCAGTTTTGGAATTGATCAGCGGCATGGCGATGATGGCCATAAAACCGAGCACAACATTCAGAGCCGTTTGTCCAACCCAAACAATCCATCCGAAAGCATAGCCCCGGGATTCTTCAATACCGTAAAGGGTAAGGATCAACATGATGGCCAACGGATAGGCTCCCAGTCCGCCTTGTACGGCCACAATGGCGATACCACCGAGGACAAAGGAAGCAAGTACTCCACCGGGAGGTACTTCCTGCGTTTCGGGAAACGTCTGAAAAGTGACCAGGTACATCACGTAGTAAGCAATCCAAATCAGGGCGGTGTGGAAGTAGAATCCAGCTTGACCCTTCATGGTTCTCAGTGACTTGAAACCCTCGATGAGACCTGCTACAATCTCGCGGAACTTAACAGCGATAGGATTCACGGACTGCTGAAGAAACCTCCAACCGATGAAGGCTGCAATAAGCCCTACAACTCCGACTCCCGCCAGTATCAAAATGCTGCTGGTTTTCTCGAGCATCGGCTCCAGTATTCCCATCACAAAATCCAGAAGGATTTCGGCTTGAAGTGCTACAGACAGCACTACCAGGGAGAGCAGAATGATCAAGTCAACCAATCGCTCGGCCACCACTGTTCCAAAAAGCTTCTCGAAGGGCAGGCGCTGGTATCGGGCCAAAACGCCACATCGGGTGACTTCACCGAGCCGGGGAAAAGCCAGGTTCGCCAGGTAGCCGATCATCACAGCCGAAAAACGATTGATCATGCTGACCTTCAAGTCCAGTGCTTCCAGAGGGTATTTCCACCGATATGCCCGAAACACATGGCTCAGGATGGCGACTACCAGAGAAAGTACAATCCACCAGTAATTGGCTTCCTGGAAAGACTCCATGATGTTTTGCTTGTCTTCCTCGGTGAGCTTTTGATAGACATACCAAATGAGAAAGAAGCCCAGTGCCAGTGAAATGACAACCTGGAGTATAGATTTCAGACGCTTCTTCAAGAATCAGGCTTTAAGAGTGTTCGTTCTTTCATCCGGGAAGATGATCCAGGGCTTGAAAGACTTAGCCTCTTCAAACTCCAGGGAAGCATAGGAAATGATGATGATGATATCACCTTTCATGGCTTTGCGGGCAGCGGGTCCGTTCAAGCTGATGACACCACTGTTTCGCTCTCCGGTAATCACATAGGTCTCAAGTCGTTCACCGTTGTTGATATTCACGATGGTCACCTTCTCTCCCTCGATCATGTTGCATGCTTCCATGAGCGCTGCATCGATTTCAATGCTACCGATGTAGTCCAGGTCGCTGTCTGTGACAGTCACCCGGTGGATCTTCGATTTTACTACCTCAATCATCATTTGGCGGCAAAATTAGCAATAAATGGAGGGGTGAGCATGCACTACATTTGAGCCTCTTAAACGATTCGCATGACCTGATGGCGATTCAGCAAAACATACTCCTTGCCTGCGACACCATTGTGATCTCTCCTGATCGAAAGATCCTTTTGATCCAGCGAAAGAATCCACCTTTTCAGGGTTGCTGGGCGCTGCCAGGAGGGTTTGCCGAAGACGATGAGGACCTTGCTCAAACAGCCCAGCGCGAGTTGCTGGAAGAGACGTCTATTTCCCTCAACTCAGATGAACTCATTCAGTTTGGCACCTATGGCAAACCGGGTCGAGATCCGCGAGCGCGAACGGTGAGTGTGGTATACTACCAATTCCTTGAAAAAGCCATGGAAGCCAGAGCCGATGATGATGCAGCGGAAGCGCAATGGTTCCCGCTCAATGCATTGCCAACTCTGGCTTTTGATCACGGTGTGGTGGTGCGTGATTTCATCCAGGCGCAGATGCCGGAAGCACTTACTGAATGATCACAACGATCGGCCCCATTTCATGGCGCACTCCATCACTTCCCTTGGCGTTGATGTCATAAAACGTAAGCCGGGTGCCACTCGGAAGTGCCCTGAAGGAAGTTTCCATTTGCTGTGTCCAGCGGTTTGATCTGCTCTCCATGGTCACAAAGCTTCCCTGGTATTTCAGGTCCACTTTGAAACTCCCTACCCGACAATTCAACTGAAACGGGAAGTCATCGGCATACAGCGCGCGGATGCCTTGCTTTGAGATCAACTGATTGGCCGTCATGCGTCCGGTAGACTCAATGTCACCAATTTTGGCGTAAGGCTTTGGCAGCGGCTTAGCGCGGAACGGGCTTCGTCCCATCACGCGTTGACTGCCATCCGGCATGGTAGCGGTCACCACAACTTCCACATTTCTGGGAGAGTTATTGCTCAACTCAACTTCGTAGTCCCCACTCGCGGTGCGTCTGATCGAATTGCCACCGGTGATGGACACTGAGATGTTTTCACTGGCCACACCGGGTGCTGAAACCTTCACCGGATTTTTGAGCCCCTTGTAGAAGGCATTCATCTGAGTAGGCGCTACGGTAGCGCTGGGAGCCGCAACAATGTAGTCGCTTTTGAAGCGAAAATCCTGGTAGCTGCCGTCTTCCTTTTTGAGCTTGATGACACCGTCATAGGTTTTAAAGCCAGTGCTTTGGGTAGGAATGGAAATCTTTCCAAGCCCTGATTCTACCAGCAACGAATCTGAAACATCAAAGGTGTTGGCACTGGAATCATAAGTACCGGTGAGCATCACAGGTTGTTCGGTTCGGCTGTAGGCTGCCAGGAATACATCTGCTTTGTATTCCTCTCCCTGAAGCACGTAGCTGCTCTGAGGAATGACCTTCGCCTCGATGGTGTCGAACTTAAAATCGTTTTGGCGGATGTTTTGAAAGAGTGCTTTCAGCGCATCGGCTTCTGCATTTTTGATGTCTGCCTGTATCTTGCTCAGGTTGGTGATGCACCCTGCCAATGGCATCCGGTAAAAGTTTCCCGTTTCCCAGGGCTCGATGCCACCTTCAGGTTTCGGTACTTCGGTCAATGCCAATCCCTCGTTCAACTCAGCGATCAGCTCTGTGTCCGATTCCTGGTCAAACAATGCGATGAGCGAACTTTGATAAGCCTCGATTTTGCCTTTGAGCTCGATTGCGGAGAATTCTGTTTCAACGGGAGTACTAGGCTCTGAGCCGATGAGGATGGAAGTCGGGATGTCGTAATTGTCGAGCGACTTGATGTTTTTCAGTGCAAACAGCGAGTCAGGAGTGTTGTCATCATATCCCGCTGTTTTTGTGATCAGGTGGCGTTTCAGAGCCTCGATGTGAGTGTCCAGTGCTTCTGAATAATCGACCACCTGCTGAGCCCGATCGAAGTAGGGTTTGGTTTTTTCCGGGTCGTAGGCCATCTGCTGCCTGAACTGGTTCATTGTGGTGCTGTTCTTAGCCTCGAAAATGCGGTTGGTGCTTTCAAGACCATCGTTGATGACGACAAAGGCGTGCAAAATTTCCTTGCTGACGTTGAGTGCCAGCAGGGCGGTGAGCACGAGGTACATCATTCCAATCATTCGTTGCCTGGGAGTTTCTTTGGATCCTGCCATTAGAGTTTTCGTTTTAGAAGGTTTGTAGCTCTGATGAGCAGACACAGCGGTGCCAGGTCAGCTCATCGATGCTGATTGAGGGAGAAAAAGAAGTGGAGGAAAACCGATGTCCGGAAATCGATTTTTACCGGCCCCAGGTAGCTACAACTGCGGGCGCTCTGAGCGATCACTCACTGGAAAAATGCAGGCTTGGAGAAAAGTAACAGCTGTCAGTCGAGGTTTTGGACGAGTGGGCTGAAAGGCTCGATGAAGAGGGAGGGGGATCAGATGATTAGATCATGAACGGCCGGCCTGTTTGTGATTTGTGCGCAAGTTTTTCAATTTCAATGCACTACGTTCCGAAGACTCCGGAATTTTGCATCTAATCATCTAATCATCTAATC
>DIYJ01000021.1 GCA_002428995.1 Flavobacteriales bacterium UBA6057
TGCTCTACCAACTGAGCTACCGCACCCACCGTATCTGCTTATCGGATATTACCGATCAACAGGGCGGCAAAAGTAAAATTTATTCCTATTCTCGGTTTTATCTGATGCAGAAAATCATCTCCGCTTTATTTCCAGCTTAGATAAAGCTTCTTAAGCGACCTGTTTACTGAGACCATCGATGTATTGCTTGAAACTCTTCTGATGAGTTTCCCCAACCGGGATAACCGTGTCAATGATAGTAACCCGGTCGCGCTTGGCAGCTGAAACGTGATTCAGGTTTACGATGTAGCTTCTGTGCACGCGCAGGAAGCTCTTTTCATGCTCTAAACGTTTCTCAAAAGACTTAAGCGTAGCCAAAACCATAATTCTCTGGGATTTGGTTACCACAGCACAGTAGTTTGACTCGGATTTGATCCAGAGTATTTTATCTATTGGCACGCGAACCGTTTGCGAGCTCGTCTTCAAGGTGAGAATGCTCTTTCTGGACAACCGCTCGGCCCAACGCTGCAAGGTATTTCTCAACCATCTATGCTGTCGCAGGATTCTTTGAATTCGCCAAATTCCCCAAAGAAGAGATACAATCAACACTACCTTGACCCACACAAACCACTCGCTTTGCCAGAAATAGCCGGTAACAGAAACGGTAACTGATTTCGTTTCAGACCAATCGGCAAAATCATTTCTGACAGCGACATCGAATTGGTACTCTCCGGGTGAAACCCCTGCCAGATTCACCTGGTTTAATTCGGATTCCTGCCAGGCACCTTGGTTGATCCGATAGCGGTATTGGAACTGAACGGAAGGAAAAGCTACACCTCCATAGGACAAAACGAAGCTATTCATCCCTCTAGGCAACTCCAGTCGAGAACCCAACAATGGAAGTGATTCTCCGTCAAAATGGATCGACTTAAGGTTCAGCACCGGAGCGCTAAAGCCATTAGACAAGTAAAAGGTGTCCATTCGTGTGACCCCCATGTCGCTGGCGATGTAAATTCTATCCTGGAGGAAGGCGATGTCCTGGATTCCCCGCATGGGCAATCCATTGCTCGATGTGAAAGTTCTCCATTCCAGCTGTTCGGCAGGTTGATGCGGATCAGGCAAATAGGTTAAGCCATTGTCGCAAACGATCCAAAGCCCTTCCTGGGGATCTTCCTTGATCCTCAGAATGTTCGAGCTCACCAGCCCTTTGGCTTCTGTCAAAACTGAAACTAAAACGCCCTTTCGATAAACGTAAACTCCGTGACCAGGGACTCCGGCTACTAGAAGGTCGCCAGCATAGAAAAGCTGTTCAACGCGCTTGTTTCGGGTTTCCTCCAGAATGCGCCAATGTTCGCCACCATCTAATTGGAGTCGGTAGAGTCCATCCGTTGTTCCTAAAATCATGGTCCCAACGGAATCATTTACCATGTCGAACACACGCTGCCCAATGTAGTGAAGGTAATGGTCGGCATTCATGCGTTTGTAGTCACAGTGGAAGGGTGTGACTCCTGTCAAACCACCCACCCAAGGCACGCCCTTGTCATCTTTTGAAAAGCATATCCCTGGAGCGCAGAACTGAGAGGTAAGTCCCGTCTCGCTATCAAACACGAACAGTTCCTTCTCCATCCGAATGACCTTGCTCTTTTCACGAGGATAGATATCCAACACGCGCCTCATTCCACCCAACGTTGACTCAAGGCTCTCATAGAAAGTGAGCGAGTCATTGCTCAGTTTTCCAAAGTGTGCTGAACTCGCCCCGAACCAAAGATCAGTGCCATCTGTGGTCAAGCTATACACCGGAGGATCTGGAATCTGCGATTTAGAAAGATTTACGATGCCCCTTGAAGGCGCATAAAACACTCCATCCTCGAGCGTAGAAGCCCAGACACCTCCTCGCCTGTCACGAAAAACCATAGTCACGCTCAGCCCTTCGAGATGCTTTGCGGAAAGGCTTCGGGTGTCCTTGTCCAAAAATCGCACACCACTTCTTGAAGCGACCGAAAGCTCTCCGGAATGGAATCCAGGCCCGATAAAGATGATGCGCTCATCCTCTTGCAGCGCCAATGTGTCGATCGGCTCTAACCCACGGTTGAAAATGTACACCTCATGGAAGAAGCATCCAAAGAGCAGATCGTCTTCATACAAGAACCGTCCAACGTCATGAATAGAATCGTGGAGCAGGCTCGAGAGCTCCCGCCTCGACAGGTCGTAAATCCAATTGGGCCCCATGGATGCATACACTCGATCGTTGATGTTCCAGAGATAGCGCACAGACACGTGCTCATCCATTACATCCATGGGGATCTGCATGACTTCATGCTGCTGGGTAATGCGGTAAATATTACCATGGAAGGTCGACAGGTAGACGCTCCCATCAGAAGTCTCCGTAAACGAAGACAGGAAACTATTGTCGTCTACTTGCGCCAGAAATGGTGCGTTGGATGGATTATGGAAGATTCCATCCTTGTAAAAACACGGAATCCCGCTGTAGGTAAGAAACCAAATGCGCCCCTGGGAGTCTTCATGAATCTGAAACACCTCCAGGTCCGTCAAACCATCTTGTATGGTAAAGCACTCAAACCTGGCCCCATCGAAGCGGCAAACGCCCTTGTCAGTGCCAAACCACATGTAGGACTGCGAATCCTGGAAAGCGCAATACACATTGTTGCTCGCAAGGCCATCAGCCTCCGTGTAATGCCAAGTGAAGGGCGATTCACCATAGATCGCACATGAGAACGCTAAAAAAACCGCTGCCAATAAAAGTTTGCCATGCTCCATTTAGTGTGCAGGATTAAGGAGAAAGACTGTGAAATTTATAACGGTAGTCATCAATCAAACGTTGAGCCACGTTATAAATATTCTACGGCTTGTTAGAGCTGGTTGACGGCATCCGTATAAGCGAGAATGCAACGGCTGGCCTTATTCGAAGTCTGAGCCCTGTTTTGACAGGATATCCGTTAATCTTGCATTGTGAGCGTTCAACTCTGCATCGATTTTGGAAACACCCTCGTGAAGGCTGCCGTTTTTCATGGCCGTGAGATGAAATCCTCTATTCGCTGTGATTATTCTGAAGCAGTCCGGGAGCTGAACAAAGTCATTGAAAAGGATCTGCCATCGGTTGGCAATTACAGCACGGTAAAAGCGTTATCACCCGAAATTCTGCGCTGGCTCGAAGACCATGCGATCATCCAGATGACCAGTATGAGGCCCTCCCCTGTCAAAATCTTGTATAAAAGTCCCGAAACGCTTGGAGTGGATCGCTACTGCAACGCTATTGCAGGATGGGCCATGAATCGTCCCCAACCAGTGCTGGTGATCGATGCCGGCAGCTGTGTGACCTATGATCTTGTGAACGGGAAAGGTGAATACCTGGGAGGTGCAATCAGTCCAGGTTTCGAGATGAGGTTAAAGGCGATGTACAAGTTTACCAGCAAGCTTCCGTTGGTAAGCAAATCAGTGGAGAAGCCAAGTATTGGACAAACCACTGAGGGCTCAATGAAACTTGGTGCAGAGCAGGGAATCATAGAAGAAGTGAAGGGTTTTATCCAATATTTCAAAGGATTAGAGCCTGATCTTAAGGTTATTTTAACAGGCGGGGATCAAACAATCTTTGAGCAACACCTTGAAAATGCCATTTTTGCAGCCCAAAATTTAGTCCTGCTTGGATTGAATGAGGTTTTATTGCATTCCGACTCGGATTGAGAAAACACATTTTCATACTCACCTTCCTGGTAAGCATTACACTGAATGCAGTAGGCCAAAGCAATTCGCAATCGCCATTCTCCATCTATGGAATCGGTGATGCGCAACTCAGCCCTGCATCTACTTACATGGGAACAGGACACGCTCAGATCGCCATGCTGAGCACCGTATCCATCAACCCGTTGAATCCTGCGACTTTCTCGCAGATAGCACGGCCCGTATTCAACTTCGACCTGCGCGCAGAGACATTGGTTCTGGACAATGCCACCTCCAATCAGTCTAACACGCTGGTATCGATCAGCAACCTCACGTTCGCTTTTCCACTTCTGGTAAGAGCCAAGAGAAAGAGAAACGCTGGTATCAGCTTTGGCCTGTTACCAAGAACGCAATCTGGATACGAGACACTCACCCAGGAGACAATACCTGATCTCGGTGCGGTTGACTATCTGTTCACAGGTGACGGAGGGTTGAATGAAATGTACCTCGGTTTGGGTTACGATATCATTCGCGACAGTGGTGCAGTCAATACGCTGAGCCTTGGAGTAAGAGGTCAGTATGTATTTGGAAACATTGAGCGGAACCGCTACACCATTTTCAGCCCAACGGTGCGAGCGAGCAATGTTTCGAGAGAGAATCAGATAGAGGTTAGCGATGGAGACTTTCAGCTGGGTGTCACATACCTGCGTAAGCTCTATGTGAATCGCGAAGACGAGACCGGATTCTTCTCTGCTGGCGCATACTTCCAACCTTCGTCCAATCTGAGCGCTTCCGAACGTGATTATGTCTACACCTACACTGGAGACGTCACCAATCCAAATCAGGATATTGGTGTCATCGATACCGTTTTGAATGAAGATTCAGGTTCTGAGGTCGTTTATCCATCGTCTTTTGGCCTTGGTTTAGGCTTATCACTGAACAACCGATGGAATTTTGGGTTGGATTTGGCTTCAACCAGCTGGTCCGAACTCTCAATTGGAGGAGTGAATGCGGACCTGAATAATTCCAGTAGAATTTCCTTTGGAACCGAGTTCGTGCCTGACATCACCGCTTACAAGCGCTTTTTTGAAGTAATGCGCTATCGTGCCGGATTCTCGCTGCAACAGACCAGATTGGATGTGAATGGAGGTCAGCCGCTGCGCTATGGCATTAATCTTGGTTTAGGGATTCCACTGTTTGCATCTCGCTCTACTTCGATGTTCAACGTAGCATTCGAGTATGCCAGAAGAGATGGTGGAAACATTCAGGTCTCTGAGACTTACTTCAATTTTCAATTCGGAGTAAGCATTACACCGAATGTGTACGACAAATGGTTTAATAAACGGAAATACGACTAGCAGTAAAAACAAACGCATGAAAAGGATCGCATTTATCATCGCCCTCGGTGGTTTCTTTTTTATCCATCAGATTAATGCTCAGCAGATTCGCACCTACACTACCAGCGAAGCTGATAGTATGGCTTGTATTCAGAATTACTCGCTCTACAGCGAATTTGTGAAGCAAAAGAACTTTGTGGACGCACTTCCCGGATGGAGAAAATCTGTGGCGATTTGCCCCAAGATGAGCGAAGCACATTATCAGAATGGTGAGAAAATCATGGATAACCTCATCGCCAACACGGAGGACGAAGCACTTAAATCAGCTTACATCGACACGTTGATGTGGGTTCACGATCAGCGCATCAAGTACTTCGGCAAGGAAGGTTACGTGCTCGAACGAAAAGGAGTTGACCTCGCAAAGCTTCGCAAGGACGACCCTA
Organism: Flavobacteriales bacterium UBA6057; assembly: GCA_002428995.1. Classification (GTDB taxonomy): domain Bacteria; phylum Bacteroidota; class Bacteroidia; order Flavobacteriales_G; family Salibacteraceae; genus UBA6057. Next base: position 5,438 of record DIYJ01000021.1, read on the forward strand.
AAACTGCGCATGAAGTATTGGCGCGTTCCCTTGAGCTTCGTGGAAACAAGATGGGAGCAAGTGGCGTGATCTACGTTTACAAGACGGCTTACGACATGTACCGCAAGAAGATGGCCGACAAGGAATTGCTTTTTGACCTTTACCCAAAGGTGAGCGCAGTAATTGACCACAACATGGCCAATGGCGATGAGCGCGCTAAGAAAGGCTATACCACTGCTCAATCGAATGTAGACAAGATGTTCAGCAAAGTAGCTGAGTGCCCAGACCTGATTGGGGTATACACTCCCAAGTTTGAAGCAAATCCAGGAGATGAAGCTCTGCTCAGGCAAATCATTAAGTTTTTCGAGAAGCAGGAATGCACCGATGAAGAGCTCTACCAGCAAGCTGCTGTAAAACTCTACGAGATCGATCCTTCAGCAGTGGCAGCATACGCCATTGCCAACGGGTACGCCAAGAAGCAGAACTACACAGAAGCTGTCAAGTTCTTTGTGAAAGCAACCGAAACGGATGATGAAGAGCTCAAGTTCAAGGCTATGGACAAGGCTGCTAATACGTACCTGCTAACCGGTGATTATATCTCGGCTCGCAGCTACGCCAACAAGATGCTCGAAATGAATCCAAACAGCGGAGGAGCTTACATCATTATTGGCAATGCTTACGTAAAAGGAAGAAACAAGTGTGGAGGCAATGAATGCACCAACCGCGCTGCATACTGGGCTGCTGTAGACAAGTTCCAAAAGGCTAAATCGGTTGATCCTTCTGTAGCTGAGAAAGCTCAGAAGCTCATCAACACTTACACAGGACAGTTCCCAAAGAAAGAAGACTGCTTCTTCCACAGCATCAACGAAGGTGACAGCTACACGCTCGATTGTTGGATTGGCGTGACCACAACTGTCCGTACTCGAAGCAACTAGAACTGAGACGATCGTTTAACATACCATTGATTTGCATCCCGGCCCTTATAGCCGGGATGCTCGTTTCTGCCTGTGAAAACGATCTGGAGGAAGTGAAGCGTGTGACACAGCGCCCCTCTCTTCCTGTACAAACCATTTACAACAGCATTACGCAATACACAGATTCAGGCAGAATCACCTTTACGATCAGTGCAGGCCGAATCGATCGCTACGGAGGCGAGGAAGCTTACGATGAGTTCAGCGATGGCGTGGAGGTCATCAACTACAATCGCGATGGAGAAGTTGCTTCGAAGGTCACAGCCCAAAAAGCCATCAACTACACCAACGAAAATCGAATGGTGGCCCAGGATGATGTAGAACTGGAGAACAGCGAAGGCAAAAAACTCAACACCGAAGAACTAACCTGGGACGAGCAAGAACATCGTATTTTTACAGATAAGTTTGTAAAAATCACCACCCCAACTGAAATCCTTTTTGGTGATGGACTGGAAGCAGAAGAAGACTTCTCACGCTACGAAATCCAGAACATCAAGGGGAGGATCAAAATAGACGAGGGAGAAGAACAATGAACATGGAAACCTACAGCAAGATCATGGAAAAGGTATGGCTCGTGGCCGCTATCCTTGCTCTGTTCTTCGCAGCCTACAAAATCGGTCAAACGTCTTTCCAGGAATCAGGACTCTACCTCGTTTTACCCTTTGGAACTGGCGTGATGGCTTACTTGCGCTATTACACCCGCAAGCGATTGTCCAAGTATAAACAGGACGATGAATAACCCGCACTTATCGGAGGTCATACTCTAGCGTATGGATCAGTATTCGATCATAGTCGTTTTACTATCCATCCTCTTTTCGCTGGTGCTTTCAGCGATGTTCAGCGGACTGGAAATCGCCTTCGTATCGTCCAACAGACTCAAAATGGAGTTGGACAAAAAGCTGGGGCTTTATCCCGCCCGGATCTACTCCTTCTTTTTCAGACATCAATCCAAGTTCATTTCCACGCTGCTGCTCGGCAACAACGTAGCGCTGGTAGTTTATGGAATCTTCATGGCCAGGCTGCTGGAAGGACCCATATTCCAAAGCCTTCGTTTCATTCCCAATGAAGCAGCCGTCAACGTTCTTGTTCTGATTGCACAGACCATCGTCTCCACGCTGGTCATTCTGGTTTTTGCGGAGTTCCTGCCCAAAATGATCTTTCGAATTAACCCAAACAGGAAGCTCGAACTGTTTACGCTTCCTGTGCTCATTCTTTGTGGTCCGCTGTTCATGATCACCTGGGGTGTTTTTGTGATCATCGACTACATACTTCGAATCTTTTCTGTGCGCCTTGCCGAGAATGAATACTCCTTTGGGAAGATTGACCTTGATCATTACGTGAAAGAAGCGACAGCCTCCAGCAAGGAAGAGTCAGAGATTGAGAATGAGTTGCAGATCTTTCAGAATGCGCTGGATTTTTCAGGCGTGAAAGCCCGGGAATGCATGGTGCCCCGCAACGAGATCGAAGCCATGAACCTGACCGCGAGCATTGAAGAACTGCGAGAAACATTCATTGAAACGGGGTATTCGAAAATCCTGATCTACAAGAACAACATCGATCATGTGATTGGCTATGTGCATTCCTTCGAGCTGTTCAGCAAGCCCGAAGCGATCAAGAACATCCTTCGCCCTATTGCCATCATTCCTGAAACAACTACGGTAGACAAGGTGCTGAAGCTGTTGACCGCTCAAAAGCGCAACGTAGCACTTGTGGTGGATGAATATGGAGGAACTTCAGGCATGCTTACCATCGAGGACATCATCGAAGAGATTTTTGGAGAGATCGAAGACGAGCACGACAAGGAAGAATTGGTGGAAGAAGAAATCGCTCCGAATTGTTATCACCTTTCTGCGAGACTGGAGATTGACTATCTGAATGAAGAGCACAACCTTGAGCTTCCTGAATCAGACGATTATGAGACGCTTGCAGGCCTGATTATCAGCGAATACGAAGATCTTCCTGAGGAAGGCAGCGCGCTTGAAATAGGCCCGTACCTCATCAAAATCACCAAGGTGAGCGAGAACAAAATTGAAGAGGTGATCCTAGAACCCTCAGAAAGTGCAAATTAGAAGCGCTAGTCTCAAGTAGTTCCGCTATTTTCGCGACCAATTTTTTCAAATTGCAGTCATGGCAGTTATTGGTTCTATTCGAAAGCAATCCGGACTACTCATCATCTTGGTGGGAGCCGCAATGGTGCTTTTCATCCTCAGTGACTTTGTAGGCTCAAGTTCAGGAGCATTCACAAATACAGAAAACGTACTCGGAGAAATCCGTGATCATGAAGTGACACAACGTGACTTCGAACTCGCGGTAGAAAAGGAGATCCAGGAGCGTTACGGAGCAGAAGGAGCTCCTGAAGCTGCGAAGGAGAGCATCCGTCAGCGTATCTGGCAACAACTTCTGCAAGAGCACATCTTGTTTGAAGAGTATGACAAGCTCGGAATCTCTGTGAGCCCCAATGAGCTGCTCGACCAAGTACAGAACACACAACCTGGAAGTGTACTATATCAGTATTTCACCGATCCTCAAACAGGTCAGGTATTGGAGCAATTTCGCGATCCAAGCACCGGTATGCTGAATTCTCAGGCTGTGCTTTCCGCGATCCAGCAGTTACTTGGTAGCGAAGATGCCGCCAACTGGCTCCCTATTGAAAAGGCTGTGAAGCAGGACAGAATGTTCTCTAAGTACATGACTCTGTTGACCAAGGGACTCACAGCCACAGGAACGGAAGCTAATCAGATCTATGACGAGAAGTCTGCCAAAAGAAACATCAGGTATGCAGTTCGCGAATACAATTCGATTCCTGATGAAGAAATCGAAATTTCTGACAGCGACTTGCAGAGCTACTACAATGAGCACAAGAATGAGAAGCGCTTCAAGCAAGGTGAAGAAATCAGAAGTGTAGAGTACATCACCTTCGATGTGACTCCTACTGAAGCTGACATTCAGGACATCTATTTAGAGATGAGTGACCTGCTTCCATTGTTTGCAGCGGATAGCAATGACACCGCTTTTGTAGCTGAAAACGCAGACATGCCAGTTCAGTCAGCGATCCGCACCTTGAAAGAAGATGAACTTCCTGTGTCGCTCAGAGACACCATGGCGAACAGCGATACCGGTGCTGTATTCGGACCTTACGATCAGGGTAACAGCATTGTGATTTCTAAGATCAGCAGCATTGTTTACACGCCTGACAGCGTGAGAGCACGACACATACTCATTCAACCTACTGGCAACGACACTTCAGCGATCTCTTCTGCAAGAGCCAAGCTCGACAGCTTGAAGACCGTCATTGAAGAGAATGACAACTTCGCTGAAATGGCCATTCAGTATTCTGAAGATCCAGGATCTGGCGCACTGGGCGGAGACCTGGATTGGTTCGGCCGTGGAAGAATGGTGCCTCGATTTGAAAAAGCCTGTTTCGAAGGTGAAGTTGGAGACTTGGTTGTAGTACTGTCTCAATCAGGAATGCACTTGATCGAGATCACGGATCAGACTGAAGACATCAAGCGCTACATCGTTTCAAACGTGGATCGACTGAAAGAAGCCAGCAAGAGCACAACGGATGCTGTTTACCGCACAGCTAGCAGTTTCTCCATTGAGAACAACACTTCGGACAAGTTCCGTGAGAAGGGCGCAGACATGAACATTCAAACAGCAGGTGCCGTGCGCATCGCTGATGAAAACATTGGAACCATATCTGGAGCACGCGAAGCAGTTCGCTGGGCTTACGACAACGAAAAAGGAGCCGTTTCTGAACCCATCGAAATCGGTGATCGATTCCTCGTGGTTAGCCTGAGCAATGTTCGCCCCAAAGGAATTCTTCCGTTGGAGGCAGCCAAGGTGGAGATCAAGCAAGACGTGATGAAGCAAAAGAAAGCTGAGCGCATCATTAGCGAGCTTGGAACCTACAACTCTGTAGCGGATGCCGCTGGAAAATTTGGATCACAAGCCATAGATGCCAATGATGTATACTTCAGCTCTGCTTCCATGCCTGGAGGAATGGGACGTGAAATGGCTGTGATGGGAACTGTGTTCTCCCTGGAACAAGGCAAAGTCTCCAAGCCTATTGAAGGAAACCGGGGAGTCTTTGTGATTGAGGTGACTGGAATGACAGCAGCTCCAGCAGGAGTTGACATCGCTAACGAGAAGACGGTTAACTCGTCTGAACTCGAAAACAGAGCTCAGAGATCCCTCTATCAAGCCCTCCAGGAAGAGGCCGATATCGAAGACAACAGAGGTCGCTACTATTAGCATGTAAGAAAGCAGTATTTACAGGAGGGTTAAGGCGCTGAATTAACCCTCTCTTAACCTGCATTCGCTCGGAGTGACTCTACCTTTGCAGCTCCAATGCAAAAGCATTTTTTGATCCTGTTTTTGAGTGCTTTCACGGCCGTTCTTGTAGCCCAGGAATCGTTCGATGAAAAGCTTACTTCAGTCTCTAATGTTGGTATGACTATCAACAACGTTGGGACCTTTGGCAACGCCTTTCGCGGAAGCTTCGCAGTTCTGGATTATCCTTCCTGCGAATTCCCTGTTAATTCCGGTATCGAGCACTTGTTTGAGGCTGGTATTTGGGTGGGAGCAAAAATCGATGGCTCGTTGATCACAGTGTCTTCAGCTGCCTATGATCAAAGCAGCGGCTACAGCCCGGGAAGAGCCGGCTATGAGTTCACCGCGGAAGTAGGCTCGGGATTTGAAGAGCGATCCTCACTTTTTGACAATCCCAATTACACCCCGGAGGCTGTATCCCATCAGGATTTTGTGGCCGATTTCTCCGACAAGAATGTGCTGGTTCCGGGTACCGAAATCCGCATCAACGAACACACTGATCCTCTTTTCATCGATGTTCACATGGAAGCCTACAACTGGAACTTTGCGTTCAGTGACTTCATGATCATCTGTAATTATCGGATCACCAACAACGGACCAAACACCCTCGAGGACGTTTACATCGGCATGTGGTCAAACGAGGTGGTAAGAAACATCAACATTACACCTGCAGGCCAGGGCGGTTCAGCATTCTACGACAAGGGCGGAAATGGTTTCATCGACTCGCTGAGCATGGCCTATTGCTATGACGCCACGGGTGATGTCGGTTTTACCGAAAGCTACATTGCGCATAAATTTCTCGGTGCGGAAGACAAAGACGGCTTCCGGCATCCGAATCAGGACACGGCTTTTAAGGTCAATTATCAAACGTGGCAGTTCAACTCTGTTGGACAGCCCGTGTTCTTTTTCCCTTCCTCTGAATTGCAGCGCTACGAAAAAATGCGCACTGGATTGAACCAGTGGCCATGCTGGACAGAGAGCGGATCACCAGATCCCCGTTGTTCTCAGTTCCAGGCGAACAGCATTAAAGAGACCATCAGACAAGCTGGAAACCGCAGTGACCTCGTTTCCGTTGGCCCATTCGCCACTCTTGAGCCTGGAGAGTCTATCAACTTTGCCTGGGCTTGGATCTTGGCGAAGAAGAACGAAGACGGCAACCCAAACACGGATGACAGTCCTACCCAACAGGCCAACCTGATCGAGAACTCCGAATGGGCACAAACGGCCTACAACGGGGAAGATGTAAACTTCAACGGTGTTTTGGATCCGGGAGAAGACCGCGACCAGGATGGAAAAATCACCCGCTTCATTCTACCAACTCCTCCGGATATTCCCAAAACCAGAGTAGTGGCGAGAGAAGATGGTGTAGACATCTACTGGGCGGATAATTCAGAAGCTTCTGTAGATCCCATTTCTCAGATTGAAGATTTCGAGGGCTACAACGTCTACCTGACCAAGCTCGGATTTGACGTTACTCAAAGCGCTGATCTAGCCAACGACCTTCAGCTTGCAGCCACCTTCGATCAGTCAGGCAACGGATTGTTCTTCGATGGTGGATTCGATGACATTGTGCTGGAAGAGCCGGTGACCTTTGAAGATGATTCAATCTCGTATCGCTATCGCTATTCGCTGGACAACTTGGTAGACGGATGGCAATATGCTGTTGCTCTCACCGCATTTGACCAGGGAGACGAAAGCAATAACCTGGAATCCCTTGAGTCCTCATTGTTGAGCAACACGTTCAGAGTATTTCCCGGCACGGAAGCCAACGAGCGATTTGACGAGTATGCAGGTGGTTTCAACAGTCTTCGCGCGACCATCGATTCCGATTTGAAGGACAGCCTGGACAAGTATAAGCCCTACGTATATCCCAACCCCTATTATGCCGGTGCTTCCTGGGAAGGTCGTTCGGCCTTCGAAGAAGATCGCAAGCTGAACTTCGCAAACCTTCCTCAGCGATGCGTGATCAGAGTCTACACACTATCTGGCGACCTGATCAAAACCATCAACCATGACGAGAGCTACAACGGTTCTGATCAAAGATGGTATAGCACCTACAGCGATCCCTCCAACACCGTGTTCAGCGGTGGTGAACACAGTTGGGATTTGCTTTCCGAGGACGCACAGATCATAGCCCGAGGAGTGTATCTATTCTCGGTGGAAGATTTGGATAGCGGGAATAAGTGGAAAGAGAGATTCGTAGTCATTAAATGATCATCGCGAAATCCATACAAAGCACAATCAAGCAAAGCAACAAGCATCTACAATTAATCGAAGCAATATGAAAACAGCGTTACTTTCAATTTCTGCCGTGCTGATGTCTCTCATCAGCTTAGCGCAGTATCCTGTAGTGACCATTAAGGACATTCAGGAAGTTTCCCAAGCGAACCTGGGAAACTGTAATGACGATGAGAACTTTCTCGGTGACACAGTCATCGTGAGAGGAAAAGTTGTCATGGACGGAGATTTGGCCGTACCAAGCGGTGTCGGTGTAAATCCGGGACACAAGAACTTCTGGATCCAGCAGGGAGATGGTGGACCTTTCAAGGGAATCGATGTATTTGCCCTTTCAAGCACCAGCCCTACAGAAGACCCAGATAACCTTCTCGAAGGTGACTCTGTAGAGATCACCGGAGTTGTAGGCAATTTTCAGGGAGAGTCTCAGATCGCACCGCTGGATGGAGCATCCATCACCATCCTGGGGCAAAACCAATCCATCAACTTCCAGGTTATTTCTGTTGGTGATCTAAATGACGACCAACGAAACAACATTCTCACCACAGGTGAGCAGTGGGAAGGCGCGTTTGTTGAAGTTCAGGACGTGACTGTAGTTTCTGTTTCAAACTTTGGAGGTGGCCGCGCCAGCTTCGATGTGCAGGATGCTCAGGGTAACCTGATGAACGTTGGCGACCGTTTTCTTGTAGGCCGCACTCAAGCTGCCGGAGGTAACTTTGTACCACCTAGCGTTGGTGACCAGTTTGACGCCATCCGTGGTATTGTTCAACACAATAAGAACTTCTGCCCGGGCGCTCCAGGTTCACGAGGTTATGAGCTTCAGCCGTTCAAAGAATCACACTATGATTACGGTGCATCGGCTCCTGCCATTTCAAATATTTCCCGCACACCGGCTGTACCTGGCAGCTCTCAGGATGTAACTGTGCAGGCCACTGTTACAGACCTTGACGGTGTAGTTACCAGCGCCAGAGTCTTCTACACAACAGGCGCATCTTCTACCAACTACACTCAGCTGAACATGAACAACATCGGTGGAGATACTTACGAAGCCACTATTCCTGCACAAAACGATGGAACATTGGTGAAGTGGTACATTCAAGCGGAGGACGACAGCGCACTGTTGAACACATTGCCAAACAGCGATCCAAACATCGAAACATACCTCTACAGAGTTCGAGATAACGGATTGACCATTTTCGACCTTCAGTTCACTCCATTCAGCAATGGAAACAGTCCATTTAATGGAGAAACTGTCACCGTAGAAGGAGTGGTAACTGCTTCGCAGCAGACTACCGGAAGTGGAGACCTCGGCTTTGTATACATCCAGCAAGAAAACCAGCCTAACTATGCAGGTATCTGGTTGCGCTCTGCACAAAGCGCAGGTACCCTTGGAGGCCTTGAAAGAGGCGATAAGGTAACCGTTGAAGGAGTTGTTGAAGAGTCATTTGGTATGACTTCACTGTCTGACATTACTTCTGCCACTGTGAACGGAACCGGAAACATCGATGCTACCGTTCTCGATCCTGACATGTTCACTTCTTACGATCCTGACATGCATGAGCAGTATGAAGGAATGTTGATCGAGTTCCAACACCCAACTGCCGGTCAGCGCCTCGTGATTGCTGACACCAACCCTGATGCACCTTCCAACTTTGCAGAATACCGCATCGGTACAGGCCTCGGCACGGGTTCAAGAATCCTTGCCGGTCGTCAGTCTACTTCTGCCTTCAGTTCACTATGGGTATCCTTCGTGAATTCTGATCGATGGGAAGAAAACAATGGTGTGATGAACGTTCGTCCTTACGTTATGGAGCCCGGCAACAGCCTTCAGTCTGTAACGGGTATCATGTACTACAGCTTTGGTGACATGAAGCTTCTTCCTCGAAACAACGAAGATTTCGTAGAGTATTCAGGTCCTGTAACCGCTGATTATGAAGTTGGAAGTGACACGGTATGTGTATTTGAAGAAGTAACCTTCACTAACGCTTCTTCCATCATTGCAGACGAGCTCGCTTGGGACTTCGGAAACGGAAAAACCGACAACGTTGAAGCTCCAGTAGTAAGCTTCAATGCTATCGGAACCTACACTGTTGCACTTACTGCCACCAACAGCTTCGACAGCGAGGATGACACTTACAGCAAGGATATTGAAGTGGTAGAAGGCGGAAATTGTGGAGTAGGTATCCAGGATGCCGATGAAAACGCAACTTCTGTGTATCCAAACCCAGCCGATGAATTCATCACTGTGGCTACCGCATTCGAAAACGGAGAAGTTTACTCCATCACTATTTATGATGTTCAAGGTCGACAGGTATTCAACCGAACTACCATGCTGCCTACTTCCAACATCTCTTTGGTGAACTTCGAGGCTGGCACCTACATCATGGAGGTGAGGTCTGCAGACGGATCTCTGTCTACGACTGAAAGAATCATCAAGAAGTAATCTGAAGCAAGGAGACGATTTATACGTCATGACCGGAAGCTTTTCTTTTTCCCGATTGAGACCTATAGGTCGTCTCCTTCCTTTTATTCTCCTGCTCTGGGGTTGCAAAAAAGAGGACGAGGCAACGCCTAATCAAGCTCCAGACACAGATATCTCTATCAAGTCCATCAACCTCAGTGGCGAAAACAGGCTGAACAGCTTGCTGCGCCTTCGCTGGTGGGGAACGGATGCCGATGGCGTGGTGGAAGGTTTTGAGCTTTCATTCGATCAGCAAGAGTGGTTCTACACTGAAGTGCAGGACTCGACCTTTCAGTTTACCATCAACGCGGGTAGCGACACCGTAGATGTCGACTTTTGGGTCCGAGCCATCGACAACGAAGGTGCGGTAGATCCCGATCCTGCCTACCTGCGCATTCCACTCAAAAACACGCCTCCGGAAATCGACCTGAACAAGTCTCTGATGCCCGAAGACACCGCTTTCATTGTGACCTCACTCACATGGTCGGCAACAGATCTGGATGGCATCGAAACCCTGGAGAGCGTTCAACTTCGTATCAATGATGGAGAATGGGTAAGCATGCCCCGGACGAGGACCTTTGCCTCCATCGTTCCAGACGATCCAAAGGCAACAGGTGCAACCAGCGCCAAGATTTTTTACGATGATGGCACGGCAGGTCCTGATGTAAACGGATTGCAGCTTGGTGCTGAGAACACCATCTATTTGAGGGCAGTAGATATTGCCGGTTCAGAGAGTATTGAGGACACCTCAGCAACAATTGTGGTTCAAGGACAAACAGAGGACTTCCTTGTGATTGGTGCAAATGCTGCCATGCCCAACGCCTTCTATAAAGGTTACCTTGACGGTGCCGGAGCCAGCTACGACTTCATTGATATGATGCGTGCTGATGGTAAGAACCAACCCAAAATCTGGACCCCAACCTTTGGCCAGCTGCTCAACGCTTACGATCAGGTTCTGATTTATTCAGATGCCAGTACACTGACCAACGCACAAACCAATGCAGAGGGCACTTTGCTTGAATTTGCTGCAACCAGCATCCAAACCTTCACCGATAACGGTGGCAAACTCATGATCACCACGAGCTTCCCCAACGAACTTGGGTTGAGCAATGCGCTGTTCGGAGTATTGCCGATGGATAGCTTAAGCACCTCTGAAGGCCAGGCCCGTTTGGCCGTTGACTCTCTGGCCGTGGGACAACAAGGCTTCCCAAATCTCACGAGCTCCGCCTTCATCGTAGGTTTGGACCCGATCTACCCAACCAGTGACGCAGGAGTGCTCTACACCGCTCAGCTCACCAAGAATGACGGCTGGGAAGGCCCCGATATTATAGGCGTCAGAAGACCTTCTACCGGTAATACCAACTTCATTTTCTTTAGCGTGGAGCTTCACAAGCTGGATGGAGACCAAGTAGCCATGGCCGCACTCTTTGATAAGATCATAAAAGAAGAATTCAACTGGTGATCCGCATGAAAAGCAGCACACATTTGAATTTCAAGAGAATCCAAAGCAGGTTCTCACTCCTCGTACTAACGATGCTCCTTTGCGCGGTCGGTTTTGCGCAAACCGCTACGCTTTCCGGAACGATCTACGATGACGAAACCGGAGAGACACTTCCAGGAGCTACCGTATTCCTGGTTGGAACCTATAAGGGTGCCAGCACAGACATGAACGGTGAATACAAAATTGAAGACATCAAGCCGGGCGACTATTCGGTGAAGGTCACCTTCATCGGCTATAGCGACCAGGTGTTTAATGGAATCCGCATCAAAAAGGGCGATCAAAACGAGCTCAACGCTCGCATGAAAAGCCGCTCTACTTCCCTTCAGGAAGTCATCGTTGTGGGTGAGCAGATTGTAGACCTTGAAAGTGGGAAGTCGGAGATCAGCATTTCGCGCGAAGACATCCAGGAAATGGCGGTGCGCGATGTGAAAGACGTGGTGAAAATGCAGGCCGGGGTAAGCGAAAACCCTGATGGTATTCAAATCCGCGGAGGTCGTGTGTATGAAACACAGTATGTGGTTGATGGTATTTCTGCTCAGGATCCACTGGCCGGGACAGGCTTCGGGGTGAATGTATCATCTTCTGCAATCAGCGATGTGACGGTAGTAACCGGTGGAGCCGGTGCGGAGTACGGTGATGGTTCAGCAGGTGTAATCTCCACCAGCATTCGTGAAGGGGGCGACAAGTTCGAAATGAGCGGCAGCCTCATCACAGATAACTATTTCACCAACCGCAATGAGGGTTCAAGCTGGAACTCAGACATCGTAGAACTAAGTTTGGGAACTCCGATCCCCGGAACCAAGAAGAAGCTTACACTTTTTGCCACAGCCAGTGCGAATCTGACGGATGGCTACTACAGACTTCAGGCAGATCAACTCAACAGTTCGCTCTTTGAAAACAATCCTGATCGCTGGGCTCCACGGCAAGCCAATGCTTGGGCCAACACAGTCAAGTTAGCCTACACGATCCGCCCGGGATTCAAACTCTTTTTCACCAATCAGAATTCTCTGAGCATCAACCAAAACACGCGATCGCTGCAGATTGTGGGATTTGATGCGGTGGTTCAGCCTGGATTGCAATATGAGTTCAGCGAGAACCTGGACAACGCCACGACTTACACCCACAACTCAAACCTGAGTGTTTTGGGTATAAACTACTCCTTCCCGAATAACCGCTGGAACATCAACACCTCACTCGGCCGTCTCTTCACGAATCTCCGCGCGGATGCAAATGGAAGGCCGTTCAGAACCGAATCGGTGGACCAGATCTTCGACCCTGAATCCATCGTCACTGATCCTGTCACCATTTTCAACCCTGGTGATTCCATTGTATTTGTGAATGCACCTTCAGGGCTCATCAACAATGATGGTATTTCAACGCTGTGGCACGATCACTACGTTCAGGAGTACACGGTAAAAACCAAGGTGAGCTACTACCCTAAGAATGAGGTACACAAGTTTTCCTTTGGCCAGGAGCACAAGGAAACGCAGTACCAATGGGTGGATGTGAACCGTCCGTGGGTAGGCGCTCCGATCAGGATCAACGATACTCTTTCTACTCCATCCATCAGCGTGGGGTCCAGCAATGACATCTGGGCAGCCAATGCGGCCAGCGGAGGTTTCTTTGTGGAAGACAACATTGTGTATAAAGGCATCAATGCTACGCTTGGTGTTCGCCTGAACTATTGGGCATTCGGAACCTTTGTAGACGATGCCATCCAGGATTCAAATGCGATCATCCTCGATGAGGTGCGAAGAGATTATGAAGAACGCACCATCCCAATCCTGGGTCGCAGATTCCAGGCGCGTGTTCTTCCTCGTTTGAATGTGTCCTTCCCGGTAACAGAAAACATCGTTCTCTACTTCAACTACGGACACAGCATGCGCGCGCCACACCCTCGCTTTGTGTATGCCGGCCTCGATCCTGTGTATCAGGACCGTGGTTTCTTGTCGCGCATCGGAAACCCAAACCTGAAGCCTGAAACCACGGTGGCCTACGAAATGGGAATCAAGGCTCAGGCAAGCCGAAACCTCGGAATCACTTTCACCGCTTTCAACAATGACAAGTACGACTACATCGTCACCCGAACCATTGTTTTGGAGGACCAAACGGGACGCCTTGTAGACCGCACCACCAGCATCAACCAGGATTACGCAAGGATCATTGGATTGGAACTGGGACTGAACTACCGCCTGACCAAGCAGATCAGAACCTTCTTCAACGGAGCTTACCAGGTGGCGACAGGAAAGTCGAATTCTGCTGCTGAATCGCTGCAACAGATTCGCCAGACAGGCTTTGTCAACACCACCAAAGAACAGTACCTCGCATGGGACCGTCCATGGGATTTGAAAGCAGGCGTGATTCTCGTTCCGGACACCACAAGCAAAGTATTTGGCGTGAGCTTGAAAGGGTTCAGACTCTTCATCAGCGCTACGTACAAGTCTGGTCTGCGTTACACTCCACATGAATTTGTGGGAACAAACGATGTTGGTCGCCCCATCTACCAGCCAATCGTAGACAAGCCATTCTCAGAAATCGGAGAAGCATGGAGCTGGGTAGACATCAAATTGTCGCGCGACATCCTGTTGAAGAGCGGCCGAGGAATTTCCCTGAGCATTGAAATCAAGAACGTATTTGATCAGAAAAACGCTCAGATCATCAACCCTGTCACCGGCCGGGCATACGAGTTTGGTGATCCGGTACCGGAATCATGGAGAGATCTTGCTTACCCTGATCCACTGGACGACAGCGAACCTCCAACAAATCCCGCTCGATTCTTAAACCCACGTCAAATCCTCTACGGAATATCCTTCAGAATCTAATGAACAGGCTTACAACCATACTACTTTGCCTTGTAGCCGTCATTGGAGTTCAATGGACGGCACAGGCTCAGCTGCTACCAAACCTCGGTGGACAGCGCGCTGGTATCTCTACGCATGCGTTTCTGAAATCAGACATCAGTCCACGCTCGATGGCCATGGGAGGTGCGAACATTGCACTTACGGCCGATGGCATGGCTGCAGCGCACAACCCAGCCCTGATGGCTCAGACAGATGATCTGCACGTCACGCTCAACGACCTGGTCATTGGAGCAGGCATGCATCAGGCATGGCTCTCCGGTATTTATCCGTTGCAAAACTCCAGCAGCGCGCTTGGCCTCAGCCTGAACTACTTCTCCAGTGGCGCTATGGAAGTGAGGACGGAATTCCAGCCTCAAGGCACCGGAGAGTATTTCTATGCTAACCAACTAGCCGCTGGCTTGGGCTACTCTAAAGAACTATCTCAGCGCTTCAGCTTTGGAGCCACATTGAAGCTGGTGAGAGAGCAGTTGGCCCAATACCAAAGCACCACGGTCGCGGCAGATCTTGGATTGCTCTACACCACAGATGTCAAGGATCTTAAGTTCGGTATTGTAGTGAAAAACTTCGGTGGTAACTCATCCCTTTCGGGAGATGCATTGGAGGTACCATTCAACCGAACTGCGGTTTCTGTGGATCAATACACAGTTCCTACCGTATTCAGACTCGGAGCGAGCATGGTTCCATTGAAGTCTGACGACCAATCACTGCTTGTAGCTGTGCAACTGGAACACCCCAACGACAACAGCGAAAACCTGAGAATTGGGCTGGAATACGAATTCAAGAAGCTGCTCTATGTAAGACTTGGCTACAAGCTCAACGTGCCGAATGAGACACTACCAACCATGGGCATTGGCTATAAGGTAAGAGTAGCAAGACACTCGATGATGGTAAACTATGGCGTGAATGTGACCGATCACATTGGCACCTTTCATGGCTTCGGCCTTGACCTCGCCCTCAATAGAGACAAACGGGAATGAAACATCTGAGCCACATATGCACAGGCCTGCTTTGCCTGCTGTTCTTGAGCGGCTGTGAAGGCTTCTTTGGAGAAAAGACAGACATCAGCTTCATCGATGCTCCTGAGTTTCAGAACCGCGATGTAGCCTATGTCCCCATTCTACCAGTAATAGAAGGGTTTCTGGAACCTACAGATGTTGTGGCTGGCTTTGACGATCTGATGTATGTAGTGGATGCAGGCACAGAAGAGATCATCAGCTTCGATAAATCCGGGCGTGAATTGGGAAGGTTTCAATTGCCTGGAGTAACAAAAATCGTACAAGACAGAAGGCTTGAAATACTCGCCATCGGCACCTTCGACACGATCATTAACTCGACTCCCCATACGCTCAGCACGATCTACCGTCTTGACTTGGCGAGCCCCATGGGATTTGGAATTCAAAACGCAAGGATCAAGAACAAGATCATCAACCCCTTCTACTTCAAGAGCAGTTTCAGCACCGCTGATGTTCAGGTAGAATTCACTTCTGTAGATGTGATGGGTGACAATCGCTTCTATGTAACGCGCACGGGCATCAGAGATAATCCCAGCCAGATCGGTGGCCCGGATGATGCAGTTTTGGTGTTCGATGCAAATGATGAATACGAAACCAACATCTTCATCACCACCTCTGTAGGATTCTTCTCTGACTGGTTTCAAACTCCGCTTTGCGTTACCACCTATGCGAAACCTCCTCAGTCGTTTTCTGTGAGCGAAAGCGACAACTTCTTCGTCTCGATGGTTCATCCAGAGGTTCCAGTGCTGACGCAATCCATTCAGTTTTTGCAGAGTGAGTTTGGTAGTTCTTACCAAGTGGAGTTCCTCAGCAACACTGATTCAGCAGAGGCAGATGATTTTCTCTATCGATTGAATCGTTTTGAACGTCCTGTAGACATGACTTTGAGTGGAGACGGAACCAATTACCTTTTTGTGGTGGACGAAGCGAAAGACTCTGTTTATCAGTTCACCACAAGAGGTTTGGAAGGTGCTGAACCACCACCCGGCTCTTCATCCAATAAAAACGTGATCGTATCTTTTGGAGGTACCGGAGAAGGCATTACCCAATTCAGAGACCCGTCAGCTGTAGCCTATGCTGATGCGATTCTGTACGTGGCCGATCGCGGAAACGGTCGATTGCTCCGCTATCGACTTACGACTGACTTTGACTAATTCAACTTTTATGAAATACGCTTCGCTGCTTTTGGCACTGTTAGCGAGCCTGTACGCAGCTGCGCAGGCGACCTTGCCCACTGATTTCGACTTCGCTACTACTCCTTCCACTCTTCCAACAGGCTGGAGCACCAACACAACTTCGAGCTACTCTTCGGGCCTTTTGGACAATAACGGAACTACCAGCAGAGCAGGGAAACTCCAGAGCACGGGCCATTTTGTGATGATCGAATTCTTCGATGATCCCGGTAGCGTGGTTTACAACATTCGATCCTACGGCACGAATACCTTCATGGGCACCTTCATAGTGGAGGAGTCTGTAAACGGAACGAACTGGTCAACGCTGCATAATTTTGGCAATGGTGATTTCAACGATAGCTGGACCACCTTCACCGAAACCCCAAATCCAGCTTCGCGCTTCATCCGCTTCAACCTGAGCAACAAGGTTTCCGGAACCAACGTAGGGTTGGACGATGTGAGCATTTCTGCCTTCACCCCGATGAATGAAGAAATCAACGTGGTCTACAACGGTGCAAATGCGCCCAGTGGAACGGCCATCCAGTTCGCCTCCTCCGTTGGAACTACGCTGGATGTCAAACTTGGAGTCGAGAACCTTGGTACTTCAGGCACACTGCAAATTGGCGCGATCACATTTTCGGGAAATGCCGCAGGTGACTATTCTGTAGCATCAGCTCCCAGCAGCATTGGGCCAAGCAGTTCAGATACTGTTGTGGTTACTTTCGATCCCTCTGCGACTGGAAATCGCTATGCAACCATCAACATTACGAACAGCGATGCCAATGAAGATCCTTACATCCTGAACCTCGAAGGCATTGGAGGAAGCACTTCCAGCGAACCCTCAGCGAGCCCTTCTTCTCTGAGCTGGATTCACCAAAAAACCTACCGACTGACCGGATCCTTTTCAACCTCAGATGCTGAGAACTATCTGGTGCTCTTCAGTAAGTCTCCGATCACTGCGGTTCCACAGGATGGCACGGGTTACGAATTAGGTCAGGGCTTTGGTGGAGCAAAAGTGGCACATGCGGGCCCAGGAAGCCAGTTTGAGATTCGCGAGTCGGTTGCTGACGAAGTATTCCACATCCGCGTTTTTGGATACAATGGAACAGGGCAGTTTGCCAACTATCGCACGGGTGATCCGCTCATAGATAGTGTGCAGACTCCAGAGGCGACCATGGAAAACTCCAACTACTACCAAGGCGTTGACCCACTTCAATCCACCTTTGTACAGGACTTGCACGGAACCATTAATCCTCATTCCGTTCGCTTCTACTCCAACTACGGACCAGACATGGTACCGAAGTTCCTTGCGCGAGACACGACCAATGGTCAGAAGGTGATTACCGGTGTTTACTCAAGCGAACAAGTAGTTTACGATCCACCATTTGGCTGGCCAGAAACCGGCATGAACCGTGAGCACACGCTTCCAGCTAGCTGGATGCCAAGCGCTGGCAACCAGGGAACGCCTGAATATCAGGATTTTCATCACCTCTTTCCTACGATCTCCACAACGAACAGTCAGCGTAGCAACCATCCGCTGGGTGAAGTTGTGAATGTCACCAATAGCTACATGGAAGGCAAGGTTGGAACGGATGCGAATGGCAATACAGTCTATGAACCGTGGGATGCGCAAAAAGGCGATGCCGCTCGTGCCATTATGTACATGCAGACAGCTTACCACAATGCCGGTGGCGGCAGCAGCTGGGGCTTGAATTCCTTGAACTCAAATGGTCCCAATCAGGATGTAGACGTACTGTTGCAATGGCACTATAATGATCTGCCATCTGCTTTTGAGCATGCTCGCAACGACTTCATCGACAGCCTTCAGAAAAACCGAAATCCATTTGTTGACAGTGCACACTGGGTGTGTTACATCGACTTCGAAACGATGTCCTACAAGAGCAGTCCCGATTCTGCATGCCTGGCTGCCACCATGATGACCGGCCCTGGACAAGACACCACCATTGTGCCAACCGACACTACAGATTCCACCATTGGGATCTACACCCACTCCGATACTCGCGATTGGAGGGTTTTCCCAAATCCGGCTTCTGAGTTGCTCCACATCCAATCGGATGTATTCCAGGAATTCGATTACGAAATCATCAGCATGGAAGGTAAGTCTGTGAAACTGGGAACCAGCAGAGCGTCAGAGCAGCTTTCTGTAGCCGACATCGAACCCGGAATCTACATTCTACGTATTTCGGCTGTCGCTAAAGCAGAGCCTCATTTCTTGCGACTTGTGATCCAATAGGCTGCCCGGAAACTGAAAATTTCCGATCAAGTTTGTCGAGGTTCGCAGAGTTTTGCTTTGCTTTAGGACCTGATTCGGCTGACTAACTAACCTACTTTGAAAACCACTGGGAAACTACTTATCGCTCTGTTTCTGGCTTTGCCATTGTTTTCGGTTGGGCAACAAGCCATCGTTACGCTGGATGGTAAAACTGACGGAGATTCCATCACAATTGTAGAATTAAGGCGAGCCAAAGGGATTTTGGTGAGGTCTATCGATAGCGACAACCTCTATCGTATTCGCAACTACACAGTCACTGCCAAGCGAAACTCCTCCAAGCGAGGCTACTCTGAACCCGTGTTCAAACAAGAAGATGCCCTCTTCGACCACGAGCTCATGAACTTCATTGTCAACAGGCTTCAAGTCGGTGACTTTCTGGATATCACAGATGTGAAAGCAGTAGACAGTAGTGGACTGGAAGCATTTGTGCAAGACATCCGGTTGGTGGTGAAAGCAGAACCCTGGATAGCACCCAAGTTCCTGGCATCCTACCATATGGCGTGTCCAAATGGCATCCGCAATGATCGTACAGAAGAACTTCTGAATGTAAGATCTGGGACTGTTTCGCTGGAAGAGCTGAAGAATTCCTCTCGACTCTTGCTCTGGGACAAGGATATGGATCGTCCCGGATTTAAGATCGAGCACTTTAACCTGACCATCAAACGCGGAATCGGCAAAAGCACCATTCAGTTTTCCTCAGATTCAGCTGAATTTTCCGATAAGCTCACCAGCTTCATTCGCGACCACCTGGAAAATGGAGATGAACTCCGCTTTAGTGATATCAAAGTCGGTGTGGACAGCACTTCCTACATCGTTCCCGGTCTTCGGTTGATTGTAGATGCTCCATTCTATGCAGATGTTGAAACCCGAACATTCATCTCGGTAAAAGGCCGGATTGTGACGGACAACGAAGAAAAAACCGGGATTCCGAACTTGACGGTCACCATTTTAGTGGATGATAAGGACTACCGTTACCGCGCTGAGTGCGATAAAAATGGAGGTTTTGTGGTAGACGAATTGCTACAGGGAAGCAACTACAAATTCGAGGTAGAAAGCACCGAGGAAGTTCCTGAAGGCACCGCGCTTATGCTTTTGAATCAGCAGGGATTTGCCGTGAAGCAACTCTCGGTTGGTGAGGTCACGAGTGTTTCAGATGAGGAACTGGATGTGTTGGACCAGCGATATGCGCTGAACAACCTCAGCCTCGATTCGCTGATCGATAACAAGACCGCAGAAATGCCCTTCAGTCTTCACCTCAACTTTTCAAATAGTGATGAGCTGCTGAGGAATTCAAAGCAGGAAGTGGTGAAAGTGATCAACTTTCTGAAGATGAATCCAGACTACCATGTTGATTTTGTGGTCTACACGGACACGCGCGGAAATGACATGGTGAACATTCTGGTCACCGAACAAAGGGCTTATAAAATCACCAACTTCATGCTGAAACACGGCATCAGCTATGACCGGATCAGCTATTCCGGAGGTGGTGAAGCCAAGATCATAAACCACTGCAGAAACGATGTGGAGTGCACCGAAAAGGAGCACCAGGTAAATAGACGAATCGAGTTTTTGCTTTACAAGTCTTGATAAAATCTTCTTGTAAGATTATTGTTGAGCCGGACAACCTTATCTTAGCGATTCAGTCTACAGAGTGTATGACGTTGAATTTCTTACGCTTAACTTTCATTCTCGCGCTCTTTTCCACAACGAGCTTAGGCCAGACGTGTGTCAATATTGGCTTTGAAGACAGCTCATTTGTGAATTGGGAAGGACTCAATGGAATCTACCGGGATACCACCTTCAACTCGATTGATGACCCGGTCTATGATTTAATGCCAGGCTTTGATATTGATGGTCATGTGATCACTTCAGGGTTCGAATACGACCCTTATTCTGATAGTACCATTCTGACGGTTGCCCCTGGTTCTACGCATTCTGTAAGACTTGGTGATGACAATGTTGGAAGGCGGACCGAGTGGCTTCGTTATGAACTGAATGCGCAAGCTGATGAGATTCTGGTGTATGCCGTAGCGGTGATTTTGGAAGATCCTAACCATGATCCTATTGAGCAGCCCGGTCTCTTTGTTCGATTGCTGGACAGTGTTGGAAACGAACTGGACACGATCTGCGGAAACGTGACCTACGTGCCAGGAACAAACCTGAGCGGATTCCAAACCTGGAGTCAGAATTCAAACATCTTCTACCGCCCATGGGATTTTGCCGGTGTGGACTTAGCTCCATATGCAGGTCAGGATATTACCCTTGAGTTCCACACACGCGATTGCGAACTGGGTGGACATTTTGGATATGCTTACGTGGATGCAAGTTGCGAGCCACGAGCCATTCAAGTTGATTACTGCTTAGGTCAATCTGATTCCATCACCTTCACTGCACCTTTAGGTTTCAGCTACCTGTGGTCGAATGGAGACACCAACCGGTCGTTCACCATCCTGGCTGATTCTTCCGACACTCTTTACACTTGTGAGCTGACCTCCACACTCACAGGTTGCAGCTTTGAATTGGAAGCGCGACCAGAACCTACATTCTACACCAACTTTGATGTTCTTGAAAACAGCTGTGGAGAGGCCCAGTTGAAAACTACCATCGAGATCAACAGAGGTAACATCGTGAACTATTTCTGGGATTTTGGAGATAGCACTACCAATGCTGATACCTCGATTTTATCACAACCAACCTACACCTATCCTGGCCCTGGACGCTATCCGGTGAAACTGATCGTGGATGACGGCCTCGGATGTTCGTCAGATACGCTGATCGACACGGCCAACATTTACTTCCCTCCTTTTGCCGACTTCAGCGCAGATACGGTCTGCCTTCTCGACTCAACAACGTTCACCAACCAATCCAATGTTTCTCCTAACGTAGGAAGCTTCTACGTGTGGGATTTTGGAGACGGAAATAACGACACGGCTCAAAACCCAATCCACTTGTATGGATCAGATTCGCTGAAAACGGTGACACTCATCGTCTGGTCCGATTCTTTGCAGTGTGGTGATACCATCAGCAAAGTGATCGAGGTATTCCCGAGGCCTACCGTTGCATTCACACATCTGGAGCCCGACAGTTGCATTCCTCATCAGGTAAACTTCCTCAACCTTTCGACAGCAGATTCAGTCTATCCCATCGATAACTACGTCTGGAGCTTTGGTAACGAGGATTCATCCATTGCAACTGCACCTACCTACGTGTATCAGGATCCAGGTTTATTCACAGTATACCTGAAAGCTACAGATGTAAATGGCTGTAATGATTCGAGCATTGTGTTGGATTACATTTTGGTAGCCCCCATTCCGGAAGCCGATTTCACAGTCAGTGATACTGCCGTTCATATCAACAATGCAGAAGTCATTTTTGAGAACCAGAGCAACAGTGCCGACACCTATCAATGGCTCTTTGGCTCTGTTGGAAACTCAGGAGCTGGAACATCCACCGACAGAGATCCGGTTTGGGAATTCAAGAGCTCTGGAGATTACCGGGTGAAGCTCACCGCCATATCAGACTTCGGATGTTTTGACACTGCATTCCTGAATGTAAATGTCATCGATGACCGCACCTTCCTGCCGAACGTGATCACACCCAACGGAGATGGTGTGAACGATGCGTTTGAGATGCAAGTGGACCTGACTTCTGTGACGAAGTTCCAGTGTACCATTTTCAATCGCTGGGGATCGGAAGTATTCAGATCCACTACTCCCGGATTCAGTTGGGAAGGCCGTGTGAATGGAGAATCACTCCCAAGCGGTGTCTACTACTACGAAATTGAGTACCTAGGTTTCGAAGACAAGGAATTCGGACTGAGAGGAAGTGTTCAGCTCCTCCGCTAATCGCACAGAAAGCTTCTTACTTCTTGCACAAAGGCCTCTGGCTGCTCGGCATGCAACCAATGTCCAGCCCCATCTATAGTGGAGAGAAAGGCATTTGGGAAGACCATTTTGATATCTGCCCAATCCTCATCTACAATGTAGTTCGAAGCTCCACCTCGCAAAAACAGCGTTTCACCTTCGTAATCCAAAAGATCCATCTCAAGACCTACTTGTCCGATGTTTTGCTCGATCGCATCCAGGTTGAATCGCCACTGCCATACTCCTTTGGAAGGTTGAAAAAGGCTTTTAATCAAAAACTGCCGAACTCCCATTTCAGGAATGAAGGGTTCCATGAACGACTCAGCCTCCGTTCTTCGATCAATCGCAGCGAGAGGCACAGCTCTTAATCCTTTCAGGATTTTGTCATGGTGCACCGGATAATGCTTCGGACCGATGTCAGCAACAATGAGCTTCTCCACGCGATTGGGAAACTGCTGAGCCAAATTCATCACCACCTTCCCTCCCATGGAGTGCCCCAAAAGATGAGCACTCTCAACACCAAGGTCATCCATGAGAGCCAGCACATCTTCTGTCATCACCTCATAGTTCATTACTTCAGAATGCGGACTATGCCCATGGTTTCTCAAATCAACAATGGTGACTTCAAATTCATCCATCAGCATTTTTGCCGGGCGTTGCCAGTTGTCCAGCATCCCCATCAAACCATGAAAAATGAAGAGTCGAGGGCCGCTGCCGAATGTCTTGTAGCTAAGTTTCATCGCATCTTAGACAAGTACATCTGCACAGTGTTTTCCAATCCAAAGTACAGCGCATCTGAAACGAGGGCATGACCAATCGACACTTCTGCTAAAGGAGTTACCTTCTCACAGAAGAAAGCTAGGTTTTCAAGGCTCAGGTCATGGCCGGCATTAACACCGAGTCCATGCTCATGAGCCATAGTAGCTGCTGCAGCAAACGGTGCCACAGCCGAATCCTGATCCTTCGCGAAATGGGCTGCATAAGGTTCCGTGTAGAGCTCTACCCTATCTGTACCGGTCTTTGCAGCTCCTTCCAGCATGGAAGCCTCCGTACCCACAAATATGGATGTTCGAATACCCTTGTCCTTCAGTGCCTTGATGATGTCTTGCAAAAAAGCCTGGTGCTCCAGAGTATCCCAACCGGAATCGCTCGTTAACGCACCTGGCGGATCAGGGACCAAAGTTGCCTGAGCCGGTTGCGCCTCGAATACTAGATCCATCCATTCCTGCGTTGGATATCCTTCAATGTTGAACTCCGTAGTAACGATCGAAGCCAATTGTCTCACATCGTCATAGCGAATATGCCGTTCATCCGGCCTGGGATGCACCGTGATCCCCTCCGCCCCGAAGCGCTCAATGTTTCGGGCAGCATCGATTACATTGGGAATCGTACCGCCACGCGCGTTTCTCAGGGTGGCGATCTTGTTTATGTTAACACTAAGCTTGGTCATTCAAAAATCTACATTTGCCTCACAAATGAAGGCAATTCAACGTCTTTACTTAGAAGCCCTCAACGCAAAAAATGTTAGCAGAAGAACTCATCGTAGATAACATCCCTCCCTTGAAGCTGTCCGACACCGGAGAGACAGCCATGCGTTGGATGGATGATTTCAAGGTGAACCACCTGAGTGTGGTGGATGGAGCCCATTTCCTGGGCACCATTTCTGAAAACGATGTGCTGAGCATGTCGGACCTTTCTAATGCTGTCGGAGATTACAGAGAGCTGTTCAACCCCGTATCTGTCAACCGCTCGCAGCACATTTTTGAAGTGGTGAAGGTGGTCAACGAGCACATGCTCAGCATCATTCCGGTCCTGGATAGCAAGGGGCGCTACAGCGGCTCAATCACCATAAGCCAGCTCATGACCATCATTGCCGACATGCCTATGGTGAACGACATTGGTGGAATCATTGTATTGGAACTGAACATCCGCGATTACTCCTTCTCTGAGATTTCGCGCATCATTGAAGAGAACAATACGAGGCTCTTAGGGTCTTTTATAACATCTCACCCCGAAAGCACCAAAATGCACCTCACACTCAAGGTGAATAGTCAAGACATTGGAGGTATCCTGGCCAGTTTCGAAAGACACGACTACACTGTTGTGTTCTCTGATGGTCAGAACGATGCAGCCGATGATCTTCACGAGCGTTTCGATTCCTTTATGAATTACCTCAACATTTGAGGTTTGTCTTTGCATGCGAAGCTTAATACTCTGCTTGTTCCTTGGCCTCTTCGGATTCACGGGTTTCCTCTTTAGCCAGGAAAAACTGGTTGTAGGCAATATTGAGCTGCAGGGAAACGAACTCACCAAACCACAAGTCATTTACCGTGAGATCCCAATTCAACTGGGAGACTCGATAGACACTTCGGAGATTGCAGAAATCAAGGCACTGATCATTCAGAACCTGACAAACACCCGACTCTTTAACTTCATTGAGGTAGAAACGAGGGAAGGCAGTGGCGAGGTTTCATGGGTTGTGAAGATGGAAGAGCGCTGGTATATCTGGCCAAGCATTCTCTTTCAATTGGCTGAGACCAACTTCAACAGCTGGTGGGAAAACAAGGACTTTGAGCGGATCAACTATGGTTTCTCCGTGGCTCACTACAACTTTCGCGGGCGAAGAGAAAAGCTCACTCTCAACTTTCAATACGGCTGGAAACGGAAAATTGGGCTGAACTACAGTATTCCCGGGATCAATAAAAAGCGAACCATTGGTGGCGGCCTGGAAGTCTACTATGCGAATAACAGGGAGATCAATTTCGCCAGCCTGGACAATCAACGTGAATTCTTCAAGCGCGATCGGTTCTTGCAGGAAGAGTTGTCAGGGGTAGCACGTGTGGAAATAAGACCTCGCTTTTTCAATACCCAAACAGTTCGTTTTGGATATCGGGCCGTTTGGATTGATGACACCGTAACTAATCTCTTCGGGGAATACCTGGAGCAGGACGCTACACAATCACAATACCTCCTGTTGTCATACGGTTTCAGACGGGAAAAGCGAGACAACAATGCTTACCCGCTCAGCGGATACATTCTAGATGGGGTTGTAGAACAGGAAGGATTCGGGTTACTGAGGAAGGATGACATAATGCTGACCTCCACAAAGTGGACCTTCAACATGCATCACCCGCTGTCCAACCGATGGTTCTTCGGCCATGGATTGAAGACTAAATACACCATTTTTGGCGACCCTCCTTATTACAACCAACGGGCGCTGGGCTACTCCAATAA
Organism: Flavobacteriales bacterium UBA6057; assembly: GCA_002428995.1. GTDB lineage: Bacteria > Bacteroidota > Bacteroidia > Flavobacteriales_G > Salibacteraceae > UBA6057. Next base: position 31,353 of record DIYJ01000021.1, read on the forward strand.
TTTCATCCGTGGCTACGAGCTCAAGGTGATTGACGGACAGCACTACCTGCTTTACAAAAGCAACATCAAGTATCAGCTGATCAAGAAACGCACGATGGACTTGTTCAACTACGGCTTCCTCCGGAAATTCGATAAGTTCCACTATTCCTTATTCCTAAATTTGTTTGGAGACGCTGGTTACGTGACTGATAATATCAACGCTGCTGTGAACCCGCTGGCAAACACATTGCAATATGGTTATGGAATAGGATTGGATCTCGTGACCTACTACGACATGGTCATACGCTTTGAGGGTTCTATCAACCGACAGGGTATTCCAGGTTTCTACATCCACTTCAAAAATCCCATCTAAGCCCGAATGAAATCCATCGGTATTTACGGACGCGAGTTTGACAAGCGCCACAATCAAGGTGTTGAGAACATGTTCCATTCGCTTCAGCAAAATGGCCTGCACATTATGCTCTTTGAGGGATTTGCAGAATTCCTTCACGGGGCCATCGATATGCAGGGCATTGACTACGAATCGTTCGAGAAAAAAGACTTCTTGGAGAAGAACTGTGAGGTATTGTTCTCGATTGGTGGAGATGGAACTTTGCTGGAGGCGGCCACCTTCGTCAGAGAAAGCGAGATTCCCATTCTGGGCATCAATACCGGTCGACTTGGATTTCTTTCAGGCCTGAACCTGGAACACTTTGATGAAGCGCTGAAGGAAATCCTGAATGAATCTGTCGCCTTTGATGAGCGTTCGGTACTGAAACTTGAGAGCGACTCCAACTTGTTTGGCAGCGAGAACTTTGCGCTCAACGAGATGACCATCCACAAAAAGGATTCGCAGTCGATGATCAGCATTCACGCCTATGTGGATGGTAAATTCCTGAACACCTATTGGGCTGATGGTCTTCTGATCAGCACTCCGACTGGTTCTACGGCCTACTCACTCAGCTGCGGTGGTCCTATTACATTGCCCAGCTCCCGCAACCTGATCATTACACCGATCGCACCACATAACCTGAATGTAAGACCCGTGCTCATCAGCGATCAGAGCGTGATTACGCTAAAAATTGAGGGTAGAAGCGATCAATACCTGGTATCGCTTGACTCAAGAACTGAATCCGTTCCTCAAGAAGCTGTACTAACGGTGATGAAGAACAATTTCAACATCCGACTGATGCGCGTAAAGAACCACAGCTTTCTGAAAACACTACGCACGAAATTGCACTGGGGCCTGGATCAGCGAAACTAGTGTGTCCAGATCCGAACATCTGAACTTCAATCTCGTATATTCGCAATCTCCTATGAGGATTGTTTCAAAACCAACGACCCTACTGGTTTCAGCACTTCTGTTGTTTGCGCTATCATCTGATGCGCAGAGGTGGAAAAAATACCGCCATGAGCTATGGTTCGGAGTGGGCGCCACCAATGTCCTCGGTGAGCTGGGTGGTGGTTCTGAAGAAGCAAGTGATCTCTTCCTGGATTTCGACTATCAATCAAGCCGCTATTGCGTTTCCGGAGGCTACCGCTACAAGTTGGCAGAAGCATTCAGCGTTCGCGGTGGATTGATGTACGGACAGTTTACGGGAAGTGATGAATTCTCGGGAGATATCTCGCGAAGGCATCGCAATCTGAGTTTCAGAACTCCAATCATCGAATTGACCGCTGTCGGAGAAGTCTACTTCATTCGTGAAAAGTTGAGCAATCGCTACCGCGTACGAGGTATCAAAGGCTCCCTTTCTAGTGGTCTCAGCGCCTACCTGTTCGGTGGAATCGGTGGATTTTGGTTCAATCCAAAGGGGCAATTCAATGGCAGCTGGCATGCACTGCAGCCTATCGGCACAGAAGGTCAGAATGTAGATCCTGACAAGAGCCCGTACAGTCGTATCTCCATGGCGATTCCCATGGGTATTGGAGCCAAGTACAAGATCAATCAAAACTGGGCTATCACGCTGGAATACAACTTCCGCTTTACCCTCACTGATTATCTGGATGACGTAAGCACGGATTATGCTGATCCGGATTTGGTAGCTGCGAATGCTTCTGATCCAGATGTCGCCAGATATTTCGTAGACCCATCCGTAGGTCTCGATTTTGACGCTGACAACCCAAAGGCAATCAGCACTGCTCCCGGTGTTCAACGCGGTGACCCCACCACGAACGACACCTACATGTTTGCCACTATCGGGGTGAGCTATAAGTTCATCAGCAGAAAGATCAATCGTCCGAAATTCTAATCGAATACCAAACAGCGGAAACGCTCGTTTCACACGCATGCGACTCCTTGCCATCTTCGTCTGTTCCATCCTAGCGCTACAGCTCACTGCGCAAAAGACCGGACAACGCGATTTTGAATTGGGGATCAGCGCAGGTGCTTCTTGGTACAACGGTGATCTGAATCCATCCAAGCACTTCGACAGAGATCATATGAATCGTGCTTTTGGGATTTCTCTCCGAAAGAACCTCAACAGTCGGTTTGCCCTGCGCGCTCAGTTGAATTATGGTCGCCTCAACGGAAACGATGAACTCTCACAGGCTACGTTCCAACAGATGCGGAACCTGAATTTCACCACCGAACTTTATGAGTTTACCACTACCATCGAATTCAACTTTCTGCCTTTTGATGCATTGATCCGCAAGAAGCGGTTCAGTCCCTACATCTTTGCCGGATTGGCTGCTTTTCATTTCAACCCTATCACCCAGGTAGAAGGCAACGAATATGAACTGCAACCGCTCCAGACTGAAAATCAGAATTATTCCCGCACCACGGTTTCCTTTCCCTTTGGATTTGGCCTCAAGTATGCCTTCAATGATCGTGTGATTTTGTCAGCCGATTGGGGACTGCGCAAAACCTGGACAGACTACATCGATGATGTGAGTACAATGTATCCGGCTCAGGAAGATCTTACAGGCCTGTCGCAAGACCTTTCAGACCGCAGCCTGGAACAAGTAGGAGGCGATGGAACTAATTGGAACACCCAGCGCGGATCATCGCGAACAGAGGACTGGTACACCTTCACGATGGTAACTCTTTCCTTTCGTATCGGACCTAAGAAAGGCTCCTGTAAGCATCTGAGGATTTAAGTATCTTCGCGCCCGTTGTCCCATAGCGATATGGGGCAATTTTTTTGTACCGTCCATGGATTCTCAAGAAGAACTACCAATAGAAAACGTACCGAAGCATGTTGCCATAATCATGGATGGCAATGGCCGGTGGGCAAAGCGGAAGGGAAGAGCTCGAATCTTCGGCCACCGCAACGCTTTGAAAGCTGTGCGCGACACCGTGGAAACAGCTGCACGGCTTCACGTAAAATATTTGACTCTTTATGCGTTCTCAACAGAGAACTGGAAGCGACCTAAGCGAGAGATTAATGCGCTGATGGAACTAATGGTAACAACCATTAACAAAGAGGTTTCCACGCTCATGAAGAACAACATTCGTCTTGAAACCATCGGAGATCTTACCGCACTTCCACCAAACGCTCATGCAGAACTTGCAAAAGCGATGGAAACGACAAAGGACAACACACACATGACCTTGGTCATTGCCCTGAGTTACAGCGCGAAGTGGGAATTGGTAGAAGCAACCAAGAAAATTGCTACTGCCGTAAAAAGCGGGGAGATCAACCCTGAAGACGTCAACGAAGAACTTATTTCCAGCAACCTATCTACAGCCAATTTTCCAGATCCTGAATTGATGATCAGAACCAGTGGAGAAATGCGCATCAGTAACTTTTTGCTATGGCAACTCGCTTATGCAGAACTGGTGTTCCTTCCGAAGCTCTGGCCTGATTTCAGAGGAACGGATCTGATTGAAGCAATCAAACACTTCCAACAGCGCGAACGAAGATTTGGCATGACCAGTGAACAGGTTAAGATAAGTGCATGAGATTCAGAATAACCCTTCTATTCCTTTTCCTCGCAGTCGCCTCCTTTGCACAAACACGCATTGGATCAAGACCTGCGTTTAGCTTCAGTGCTCCTAAGACCTACGAGATTGCTTCGATTGGTGTCACCGGAACAGAGAATCTGGACCCAAACGCCATCAAGCTTCTTTCCGGGCTCACGGTTGGACAGGAGATCGATGTGCCGGGAGACGAAACAGCCGAAGCCCTTCGCAAACTCTGGAAGCAGGACCTTTTCAGCGATGTGCAGCTCTACGCTCAGCGCATTGAAGGCAAAAAGATTTTCCTTGAGATTAAGGTAAAAGAACGCCCAAGGCTTTCACGATTCAGACTTCCAGGAGCGACAAAGTCAGAGGCTGATGACATCCGCGAGCGGATCAATCTTTTCAAGGAGAAGATTGTTACGGAAAACCTGATTATTTCCACGCAGAACAAGGTTTATCAGTTTTATGCGGAGAAGGGGTTCTACAACGCAGAGATCAACGTAGTGCAGGAAGAAGACAGCATCTTCAAGAACCACGTCATCCTCACCATCAACGTAGACAAGAACAAGAAGGTAAAGATCCAGAACATCGTGGTGGAGGGCAACGATCAGTTCTCTCCCTACAAGATCAAGCGTCTGATGAAGGAGACCAAGGAGAAAAGCGTCTTCAAACCCTTCGCTGATCTGGATACGCTTGGTAGAAACATTGTTCGAAACCTCTTCAGAAACAGGCAGCAGATCCCTTACTCAGCGCTCAACTACGTTAAGGACCACATCAAGCTGCGCATTTTCAAAGGCTCCAAATACCTTCCCGAAAACTTTGAAGGAGACAAGGAACTCATCATCGCCAAGTACAACCAGATGGGGTATCGGGATGCACGCATCGTAGAGGAAAAGATTTACCCTTCTGGAAAACACACAGTAGACATTGCCCTGCGTTTTGAAGAAGGTTACCCCTACTACTTCCGAGACATTGAATGGATCGGTAACACGAAGTATGACAGCGAGCGTCTGAGCAGCATCCTTGGTATCAAACGAGGTGATATTTATGACCCACTCAAACTCGAGGCGAGGCTTTACCTCGATCCGAACGGTGGTGATGTGACTTCGCTCTACATGGACGATGGTTACCTGTTCTTCCAGCTCGATCCGGTTGAAATCCTTTCAGCTAACGATTCGATTGATCTGGAAATCAGAATGTATGAAGGTGAGCAGGCTCGCATTCGAAATGTGTCTGTTTCCGGCAATTCAAAAACCAACGACTACGTTGTACTCCGGGAATTGCGTACCAAACCAGGTGAACTTTTCAGTCGCGCTGACATCATTCGCTCCCAACGGGAACTTTCCATTCTGGGCTTCTTCGACCCGGAAAGCATGAACGTGATTCCAACGCCTGATCCTGCTTCAGCAACCGTAGACATCGAATATGTGGTGGAAGAGCGTCCCAATGACCAGCTCACACTTCAGGGCGGTGCCGGTGGTGGTTTGGTGATTTTGACCCTTGGAGTACAGTTCAATAACTTCTCTACCAAAAACCTTTTCAAGCCGAAGCAATGGAACGGGCCACTACCTTCTGGTGACGGACAAAAACTCGGTGTTAACATCAACACCAACGGACGTCAATACCAGGCATTCGACATTTCATTTACAGAACCCTGGCTGGGCGGCAAAAAGCCTATTTCCCTGACCGTTGGCGGATTCTACTCCATCTTCACAGACGGCTCGGCCCGAGCGCGGGAGAATCCAAACTCTCAGTATTTTGAACGTTTGGGTGGCTCTGTACAGCTGGGTAAGCGTCTTACCTGGCCGGATAACTACTTCACGCTTATCAGCGAAGCGAGCTTCCAGCAATTCCGTCTTCAGAATTTCGGCAATCAGTTCATCTTCGGAACTGGACTCGCTTACAACGCATTCCTCAGATTTAAGCTCATCCGAAGCTCGATCAACGACAACATCTTCCCGAACGAAGGTTCAGAGATTTCATTCTCTGCTCAAATCACTCCTCCCTATTCGCTCTTTTCAACGCGTGACTATAGCACGCTCAACGACCAGGAGCGCTACAGATGGCTGGAGTATCACAAGTGGAAGTTCACCGCAGCATTCTACAATAAGCTGGTCGAGAAATTTGTGCTTTACACCCGTATAGGCTTCGGTGCGATCGGTTTATACAACCGTGACATTGGCCCGGCACCTTTCGAGCGATTCTACCTTGGAGGCGATCCGTTTGGAGCGAATGGTGCGGTAAACGGGCTGGATTCCCGGGAGATCATTTCACTGCGTGGCTATGGAGCAGCTAACCTGTCTCCACGCTCAGGTGCAACTTTGATCAATAAGTATACGATGGAACTCCGTTATCCGTTCTCCACCAATCCGAACGCTACCTTTTATGGTCTGGCTTTTGCTGAAGCTGGAAACAGTTGGTTAGATTTTGACGGGTACAATCCGCTCCAGATTTATAAGTCTACCGGGCTGGGTGTACGAATCTTTCTTCCGATGTTTGGACTGTTGGGTGTGGACTGGGGTTATCGATTGGATGATGTTGATCGGGGAGCAGAATTTCCGCCCTTTGATAATCAACGATCGAGATTCCACTTTACACTTGGCTATTCGTTTGGAGAACTTTAAAAATGAAGCTCATGCGTCTCAAGATCACTTTATTCGCGACCCTTTTATTCCTTGCTGTTAACAGCAGCTTTGCCCAACGCTACGCGTTCATCGATACCGATTACATTCTGGAGCAGATTCCTGCCTATCAGGAAGCTAAAACTGAAATTGATGCTCAGGCTGAAAAATGGCAGAAGCAGGTAGAGGCCAGGTATGATGAAATTGAACAGATGTACCAAGCTTACAAGGCTGAGCAAGTGCTACTCACACCTGAGATGCGCAAAAATCGCGAGCAGGAGGTCATCAACAAGGAGAAGGAAGCCAAGGAGTTTCAACGCTCCAAGTTTGGTGTAGACGGTGAGCTGTATAAACTTCGCCAGGAGCTCATTCAGCCCATCCAGGAAGAAGTGTACGATGCCGTAAGGAAAATGGCAGACCAGAAAAGCTATGCCGTTATATTCGACAAGGCTGCATCGACCTCCGCAATTATTTACGCAAACCCCAAGTATGACCAGAGCGAGGAAATTCTTCAGCGATTGGGAATAAATGGTTTGACTGAGTAGTTTTGCGCCCCTTAATAGTTACCACACGAAAACACCCATAGAGATGAAACAATTTCTGACCGTCTTACTTCTATCCTCCCTTTTTGTGGGTAGCGTACATGCTCAGAACAAGCAGAAGTTCGGACACATCGATTCTCAGACGCTCCTCGAGGCAATGCCTGAACGAGCTCAGGCCGAGAAAGAACTTCAAGAATATGCCAATCAGTTGCAGTCTCAGCTTCAGAGCATGACCACCGAGTTTGAATCTAAGCTGGCCGATTACCAAAGCAATGAGTTGGTGATGTCAGACGTGATCAAGCAATCGAAGGCCGAGGAACTGGAAAGCCTGAACGCACGTATTCAGAAGTTCCAGACAGATGCTCAGCAATCTATCGCTGTGAAGGAAAACGAACTGGTTCAGCCTATTCTTGAGAAAGCTAAGAAGGCCATTGAAGATGTTTCCAGAGAAAATGGTTACACCTACGTGTTCGATACCAGCAGTGGATCACTTCTCTATCAGCCTGATGGAGACAACATCCTTGACCTGGTGATGGATAATCTCGGACTGAGTGCAGAATCAGCGCCTACCCAAGAAGGAGCAGCTGAGTAAATCGGTTCATTCACCCGGAAGCCAGGCCGGACATCCGATTGGCATTTTTGATTCCGGAATCGGAGGCCTCACCGTTGCCTCTGCCATTCATCGCTTACTACCTAATGAGCGCCTGATTTACTTCGGGGATACAGCTCATGTGCCTTATGGCGATAAGTCAGCAAAAGCCATTAAGGGCTATTCTGAAGGTATCACCGAGTTTCTGCTCGACAAGCAGTGTAAGATCGTTGTGATTGCATGCAACACAGCTTCTTCCGTAGCCTTTCGAAACGTTCAGCGACTCTGCTCAGGAAAAGCCCTGACGACCAACGTGATCGATCCCATGGTGCAATATGTGTCGGCCAAGTACCGCGATGAGAAAATCGGGGTCATCGGCACGAAGGGCACCATCAACTCGCGCATCTATCCTCGGAAGTTCAAGCAAAAAGCAGAAAGCCTGCAGGTATCTTCCGCAGCCACACCTCTGCTTTGCCCCATGATTGAAGAAGGTTTCTTCAACAACACCATCTCCAAAACGATCATCTACGATTACCTGTCTAAGAATCATCTCGATGATATTCAAGCCCTGATTCTGGGCTGCACGCACTATCCGCTGATCAAGAAAGAGGTAGAGTCATATTACAAGCGAGATGTAGAGGTCATCGACAGTTCTGAAATCGTAGCTCAAAAGGTGCAAGACCTCTTATCAGCTCAATCTCTGCTCGCCACCAAAAAACCAACAGCCAAAAATCGCTTCTATATTTCTGACTACACCGAAAGCTTCGAAGCAAGCACGAGGCTATTCTTCACCGGAGACATCCACCTCCAGGAGATGAACATCTGGAAATAAAGTTCTAATCAGATTATTAGATAATTAGTTGATTAGATGATGTCTGGCTTGGTGGTAGATGGGCGTCTCATCAATGATCGAATGATCTGATCACCAAATCATCTGATGATCTAATCGACCTACTTAAACCATCCGCTGTAGCGTACATAGTTGTTCGCGATGCGTTCGATTTCCCCTTTCTGCAACTCGGCAGGCACTTTCTTAATGAACTTGGCGGGCACTCCCGCGTATAGTTCACCCGCTTTAATGTGTTTTCCCTCCGTTACAACCGCTCCAGCCGCCACGATGGCTCCTGATTCCACCACCGCATTGTCCATCACAATAGATCCCATTCCAATGAGCACGTCATCATGAATGGTGCAGCCATGCACGATCGCGTTGTGACCAATGGATACACGGTTTCCAATGATCGCCTTCGTTTTTTCAAACGTGCAGTGAATCACCGCTCCATCCTGTACATTCACCTGATCTCCCATCACGATACTATTGACATCGCCCCTGATCACAGCATTGAACCACACTGAACATCGATCTCCCATTGCTACGTCTCCAACAACCGTTGCATTCGGGGCAATAAAAACATCATCCCCAAACTGAGGATGTTTATCATTCACTGGTAATATCAAAGGCATAAGCAAGCGTTAAACATCCCAAAGGTATGCGCGTTGTGCATGTACATTTGCACAAAGTAATGACTATGGAAACCAAGGCTTTGCCCTTCATGATATATGCTGAAATGACGCCCAATCCAGCGTCCATGAAATTTGTAGCTAATCGCGTACTTGTTGAAGGCGATAAAGTTTATGAATACCAGCAGGCGGATCAGGCCGATTCTAGCCCACTTGCTCAACGCCTTTTTTCCTTCCCTTTCGTGAAAGGTGTTTTCATTGCCCAGAACTTCATTACCATTTCCAAGATGGACGGTGTTGAGTGGGAAGAAATCACGATGGAGCTGAGAGACTATGTAGCCAACTATCTCAACGCAGGCTACGAGGTTGTCCAGGCTACTGCTGAATCCACTGAGGCTGAGACAGAAGATTCAGGAATCACAGATCACTCTGTGGCGGAAACGCCTGTAGAAGAGAAAATCATTGAAATTCTGGATGATTATGTACGTCCAGCGGTAGAAGGAGACGGTGGTGCCATCCACTTCAAATCCTTTGAAAATGGCACTCTTACCGTGGTTTTAAAGGGATCATGCAGCGGTTGTCCATCCTCTACAGTGACGCTAAAGGCTGGTATACAAGGGCTTTTTGAGCGTATGCTTCCAGAAGTCAAGGAAGTGGTAGCTGAAGAGCTTTGAGTCTTACAGGGATCATGATTTAGAATACAGCAGAGTTGCATTGGGCTTTTTTGGTAACTTTTCCAGTTCGTTAAATGCTTATGCGCCTGCTAATCACCTTTTTATCATGTGTCATTTCGCTTCAATGCGTAGCGGGGCACTTGATAGGTGGTGAAATTTCCTACGAATGCCTGGGCGGAGGGCAATACGCGATTGCTCTCAAAATGTACCGGGACTGCTATGCTGCAGGACCAAATGTGGTCACGAGTTTCGATGATGTGGTCAATGTTTCGGTGTATGAGGCAGTGTCAAACAACATTCTGGACACACTTCAAATACCAAAGCCCAACGACAGTACGCTGATTCCGCTGATCTTGAACATTCCTTGCCTGGACAATCCACCTGATCTATGCGTGGTGGGAATGGAGTATAGAGACACGATCAATTTAGTGGTGCCCCCTGGCGGCATTCACTTGGTCAACCAACGCTGTTGTAGAACACCAGATGCCCTTAACATCATAAATCCCAGCGATTACGGCTCTACGTATCACGCTTTTATTCCTGATCCCAATATTGCCCCCTGCAATAGTTCTCCAACCTTCAACCAGGTTCCACCCATCGCGCTTTGTACCCAGATCTATCTGGACCTGGACTACTCTGCAACTGACAAGGATGGCGACAGCCTGGTTTATAGCCTATGCCGTCCCTACCACGGAGGTGGGAATGGACAAGGCACGGCACTGCCTGTTCCTGCACAACCTTCTCCTCCACCCTTTCAAAATGTGGTTTGGTCCACTGGATTTGACGATCAATATCAAATTCCGGCAGCTCCTGCCTTTGAGATCGACTCGGCAACGGGTATCATAAGAGGCCGGCCCAATATGCTGGGAACCTACGTGTTTGCCGTGCGTGTGGAAGAATACAGGAACGGAATCCTCATTGGTGAAAACAGAAGGGATTTCCAGATGACCACTGTGTTTTGCGAAGTGCAGGCAGCGGCCGCGATTGACAGTGTGATTGAAGAGTGCATTGGTCTTGAAATCCAATTCTTCAACATCAGCACCATCGGTAAATCCTTTGAGTGGGACTTTGGTGATACACTGACTTCCACTGATACTTCCAGGGTAGACAACCCTAACTACACTTACCCGGATACCGGACTCTACACCATCCGCCTCATCGCAAAAGGCGACATATGCGCGGATACCACCTACCTCGATTACTACGTAAAACCAAGGCTCAAACCTGCCTTTGAACCTCCGGAGATGGAGTGCCTCGATGTCAACAAGTTTAACCTGGAGGCCGATGGTGTTTATTATCCCACTACGGCTGCGAGCTGGACACTGATGCTTCCGGGAGTGGAGGATTCTACGCGTAATGGGCTCAGCTCAGGGCGTTTTTCAGGTTCAGAAGCTGGCACCTTTCCGGTTACACTCATGTTCGAGGATTTTGGGTGCGAAAAGTTCTATACCGACTCGGTCATCATCATTCCGAATCCGGACTTTTCAATCCTCACGGAAAATCCCAACGATTGCGTCCCCATGAGCACGAGCATCTACGGTATCCCTGAACAGGCCTATCACCCCTGGTTCGAATGGGCCTTTGACGGAGATACGCTGTCTGGAGATAGCGTGACGTTCCCACTGGATTCGGCAGCTGTCTATGATCTGTGGGTAGAGATGAAAACCGATTCGGCTTGCATCGATACGATTTCGAAGTTTTATCCTCGACACATCACCGCGCTGGATACTCCTCAAGCTGTGTTTATGGCCTATCCGGATGAAGCAGGCATGTACGAGCCTTATTTCGAGGTTCAGGATGCCTCCATCGATGCCCGCAAGGTTGAATTTCTGCTGGATGATAGCGTCCTCTTCCGATCCCGTTACTTCCCGTTGGACTTACCGGATACAGGCAATCATCAAATACGCCTGGTAGCGACTCATGCTTCCGGCTGCACAGACACCACCTATCGAACCATCCGAACAGAACCTGTTTATCAATTCTGGGCACCCAATGCTTTTACGCCAGACGCTGATGGGCGTAACGAAGGATGGAAAGCTTCTGTGTTTGTTTGGGAAGAATACGACTTGTACATCTATGATCGCTGGGGCCAGCCCGTGTTCATCACGCATGATCCCACCTACGAATGGAACGGACGCAAGTATAACTCTGGCCCGGAATGCCCCATCGGAACTTATGCCTACAAGGCTCGCGTCATCGACAACAATGAGCGCGAGCTATTCTACGATGGCGTAATATTTCTGCTTCGCTAAGACTTAGAGTCCTACCAAAACCTGCTCTGGATCTTTCCCTCCAAAGAGCAAGCGCGTTGGGTTCTCGATCATCTCCTTGACCTTGTAGAGGAATCCGACAGACTCCTTACCGTCAATGATTCTGTGGTCGTAGGAAAGTGCTACGTACATGACCGGGCGAATCTCCACCTTGCCATTCACAGCCACCGGACGCTCTACAATGTTGTGCATCCCGAGAATCGCACTCTGCGGAGGGTTGATGATTGGTGTGCTGAGCATCGACCCGAAGACACCTCCATTGGTAATGGTGAACGTGCCACCGGTCATTTCATCAATGGAAATCTTACCATCGCGGGCCTTGATGGCCAGTTCCTTGATCTTGCCTTCAATCTCGTGAAGTGCCATTTGCTCTGCGTTGCGCAGTACCGGAACCATGAGTCCTTTTGGTGTGCTCACTGCAATTCCCACATCGGCATAATCGTGGAATACGGCTTCTTTACCATCGATCATGGCATTTACAGCCGGGAAAGCATTCAGCGCCTCGGTACAGGCCTTCGTGAAGAAGGACATGAAGCCAAGTCCAACACCATACTTTTCGCGGAAATCGTCCTTGTATTTCTTGCGAAGTGCCATCACGTTGCTCATGTCCACCTCATTGAAGGTGGTAAGCATCGCGGTTTCGTTTTTCACAGCTACAAGTCGCTCGGCAACCTTTCTGCGAAGGCTTGACATCTTCTCGCGGTTCTGCTCGCGCGAGCCTCCCCATCCTTGCATTTGGCTGGCAGTATCAAAACCACCAGTCAGGTAGGTATCAATGTCTCTCTTGAGGATTTTACCGCCTTCGCCACTGCCTTTCACGTTGTTGGCAGCGATCCCCTTGTCAGCCATGATGTTCTTGGCCAATGGAGTTGCTTTGGCATCCTGATTAGCAGCCGCCACCGATGGAGCTGCGGCTTTTGCCTCTTCCTTCTGGGGTGCAGCTGCGGGTGCTGCTTCCTCTGTAGCACTTTCGGCTTTGGCAGGTGCTGCTCCAGCTTCAGGCTTCACAGAGGTATCAATCTTACACACCACCTGACCTACCTCTACTGTGTCTCCTTCCTTCACCAGGAACTCGATCTTACCAGCAGCTTCGGCATTCAGCTCAAGGGTGGCCTTGTCACTGTCAATTTCAGCGATGGGCTGATCCATGTCTACCACGTCTCCATCAGCCACTAACAGCTCAGCCACTTCCACTTCTGTGATGGATTCTCCCGGGCTGGGCATTTTCATTTCAAGGATGTCTGCCATGCTAATCTTATCTGTTATGCATTAAACAATGTGTCAATGATCAATTGCTGTCGTTGCTGAAAGCGCTGCACAGAGCCACTGGCCGGGCTTCCGCTTTCATGACGACTAATGACGTTAAGGTCTATGCCTTTCCACTTTCTGAGAAGGAATCCCCAGGCTCCCATGTTTTCAGGTTCTTCCTGCACCCAGATGTGCTTTTCAGCATTGGTGTATTTGCTCACGATGCTGTCCAATTGTGTTTTAGGCAGCGGATAGAGTTGCTCAATACGAACAAGGGCAATGTCGTCTTGTTCCCGTTCCTTCTTGGTCTGGAGCAATTCGTAGTAGAGCTTTCCAGAGCAGAACGCCACTTTTTTCACCTTGGCTGGATCTGCGTCTGCATCGTCAATGACTTCTTTGAACTTTCCTTTGGCCAGATCATCAACCTTGGACACGGCCAACGGATGACGCAGCAAGCTCTTTGGTGTGAATACAATGAGTGGCTTGCGGAACTGTCGGTGCAACTGTCTTCTCAAAACATGGAAGAAGTTTGCAGGGTTGGTGCAATTCACCACCTGAATGTTGTCCTCCGCACAGAGGTCGAGGAAACGCTCTAGACGAGCACTGGAGTGTTCTGCTCCCTGGCCTTCGTAGCCGTGTGGAAGCAACATCACCAATCCGTTCATACAGGCCCACTTGTCTTCAGCAGCACTGATGAACTGGTCAATAATAATTTGAGCTCCATTGAAGAAATCTCCAAACTGTGCTTCCCAAATCACAAGTGCATTAGGGTTGGCAAGGGCATAACCATATTCATAACCCAGCACACCATACTCTGAAAGCAGAGAATTGTAGATGGAAAAGTCTCCCTGCATCTCCGTGAGGTTCTTCAGAGGCGTGTATTCCTCTGAGCTGTCCTCCAATGTCATGACGGCATGTCGATGCGAGAATGTACCTCGCTCAACATCCTGGCCGCTGATGCGCACGGGATAAGCTTCATCGAGCAGAGAAGCATAAGCAAGCAGCTCTCCCATGGCCCAGTCCAAGCGATCCTCCTCGAGCATTTTCAGGCGATCACCCATGAGTTTCACGACCTTCTTGAAGAATGGCTTTTCCTCAGGTAATGTGCACATGGTTTTAGCGAGCTGAATCAGTTTCTCCCGATCCACTCCTGTTTCTGGAGAAGCTTCAAAGGCATCATCTGGTGCATGCTCCGTTCCTTGCCAGCTTTCTTCCAGGAAGTTGGAAATCTTAGCAACAGAAACTTCTTTACTGGCGCTGAGTCGTTCCTGAAGGAAGGCATTGAAATCCTGCTCAATCTTGGCGGCTTCGTCCTTGGTCAGGTTTCCTTCAGCGATCAGTTTCTCAATGTAGATCTGCTTTGGGTTTTTGTGCTTCGCAATGATCTTGTAAAGCTTGGGCTGCGTGAAGCGCGGCTCGTCCCCTTCGTTGTGGCCATATTTTCTGTAGCACAACAAATCGAGGAAGACATCCTCATGGAACGTCTGTCTGAACTCGAGTGCCACCTTCATGGCAAGCACTACAGCCTCTACATCGTCACCATTGATGTGGAAAACAGGTGACAGGGTCACTTTTCCGACATCGGTGCAATAGGTGCTAGAGCGTCCGTCTTTATAGTTGGTGGTAAATCCAAGCTGGTTGTTGATCACAATATGAAGGGTTCCTCCAGTGCGGTATCCATCCAACTGTGACATCTGGACTACCTCGTAAACAATGCCTTGGCCGGCAATCGATGCATCACCGTGAATGAGGATGGGAACAATCTTCTTCTCATCCTTGAGGTAACCATCAATTCTTGCTCTTACAATTCCCTCCACCACCGGATCCACTGCCTCCAAATGGCTGGGATTAGGAGCGAGGGTAAGGCTCATTTTCTTTCCGGTTTCAGTATCTACTTCAGCAGAGAAACCGAGGTGATACTTCACATCTCCATCAAAGAGGTTGTCATCGTATTCCTTTCCTTCAAACTCGCTGAAGATTTCTGAATAGGTCTTTTGAAGAATGTTGGCGAGCACGTTGAGTCTTCCTCGGTGTGCCATACCAATCACCACTTCTTCCACACCGTGCTTAGGGCCATTCTGAATGATGACATCCAGAGCGGGAATCAGTGACTCTCCGCCTTCCAGCGAAAACCGCTTCTGACCTACAAACTTTTTGTGAAGGAAACTTTCGAACACCACCGCCTGGTTCAGCTTGCGCAGGATCTTGTGTTTCACTTCATGGGTGAAATCGGGAAGATTCTTGGTAGACTCAAACCTGGAACGCAACCACTCCACGACTTCGGGAGTTCGGATGTACATGTACTCCACCCCAATGCTGTTGCAATAAGTCGTGGTCAGGTGATCTACAATATCCTGGAGCGAAGCCTGACCGATTCCGATTTCCTCTCCGGCATGGAAGACCTCTTGCAGATCATTGGCTTCGAGTCCGAAGTTTTCAATGTCCAGCGTGGGTGAATACTGCCTGCGCTCTCTTACAGGGTTGGTTTTGGTAAACAAGTGGCCTCTGGAACGGTAGCCGTTGATGAGGTCAATGACTCGGAACTCTTTCCGCTTTCCAACGGAACCTTCTTCTGAGTCTTCATAGTTTTCCTGGTAGAAATCGAAGCCCTGAAAGAACTTCATCCAGCCTTCATCTACCGAATTTGGATCTCTTCGGTAAGCTTGGTAGAGCTCGTTAATGGCGCTTACATCACCATTTCCGAGGTATGAGTATTTATCCATCGAGTCGCTCGAATATTGACGAACAAAACTATCAATTTAACTAGTCTTTTGGGGCCTTATTAGAACCCATGGCCCGCGAGAACTCCTGACGCAGCCACACCTTCTGGAACTCTCTGATAATCACCGCCATGGCAAGTTCTGAGGTGGTTGACAAACCGGCATAAACATGCTCCGGAAGGTCAATGCGGTAGAGAAGGTTGACCTCAAGATGTGCGTCCTGAGCAGAAGGCCAGAGCTCGCGAACAAATCGAATGAGTTCATCCAGATTCCTGGGAGCATCCATTTTCAGGATGGGTGTACCAGACAGTTTAAAGTCTTTTAGGATTTGTTCCCAGGTATCAAGCAGGTATTTTTCTTGCTTTAAGGCATCTTGACAGTTTAGAGCCAGCGAATTCTCAAAACCTAAGCGTAGCAAGCTTGTTTGTTCATCCATACTATCATGGCAAAAGTACTTATCACCGGAGGTACCGGTACGATCGGAAAAAGACTCTCGCAACTCCTTCAGAATCGAGGCCACGAAACCGTCATGGTTTCCCGAACGGCTAAAGAACAACTGCGGATTTATGGCTGGGATCTCAAAAAGCGTTGGATAGACCCGAAGGCATTTGAGGGCGTGGATTACATCATGCATCTGGCAGGAGCGGGAATTGCCGACAAACCATGGACCAAAGAACGGAAGCAGGAAATCATAGACAGCAGAGTAGTCAGCTCAGAAGTATTGGCAGAGCATTTCACCAGCACCAATACTCGATTGAAGGGGGTCCTTTCAGCCTCAGCCATCGGCTACTACCCGTTGGTCAACGACCTTCCGGCCCAAACGGAAGAGTCTGATGCGGGAGAGGGTTACCTGAGCAAGGTTTGCATTGCGTGGGAAGACTCTGTAAACCGATTTGCCGACATCGCCAACTTCGTGTCGAAAGTGCGCATCGGACTGGTACTGACGCCCGAAGGTGGAGCATTGTCTAAGCTCATTCCACCCGTGAAGTATTATGTAGGCTCACCCCTGGGAAGCGGTCGCCAGGCCATGCCATGGATTCACGTAGATGATGTGTGTAACATCTTCATCCACTTGATGGAAAACGAATTGGGAGGCATTTACAATGCTACCGGACCAGACAAGGCCGACAACGCCACATTCATGCAAACGCTGGGGGATGTCATGGATCGTCCCTTGCTTTTACCCAACGTACCGGAATTTGTGATCCGACTAATGGTAGGAGAAATGGCGGATCTGGTACTGAAAGGCCCGCATGTTGACAGCTCTAAAATCCAGGAAACGGGTTTCCACTTTGACTTTCCGACCCTGAATGCTGCGCTGAGCGATTTGCTCTACGACTAGTTGGTGCGATTCATCAACAGGCGAACCAAGTCTCGCAGGTCACTTTTCACGGATTCATCACCATCGATGGAGGTCAGTGCCTCTTCCGCTTTGCTGGAGAAATCTTTGATCACCGTTTGTGTCAACTGGTCAATACCCAGATCTCTGTAGATCGCCATTACACGCTCTACACGCTGATCGAGGTCATCGCTTTGGTAGGCTTCCCGCAACACCTGCTTTTGCTCTTCATTGGCCAGGTGCATCGCCTTGATAGTCATCCATGTGCGCTTGCCTTCACGAATATCACCTCCACTTTGCTTGCCTACTTTGGAGGCATCGCCAAAAGCATCGAGGTAGTCGTCTTTCATCTGGAAGGCGAGGCCGGTGTTGATGGCAAATTCATGCAGCGCTTGCAAGTCCTGCACCGGACGTCCAACCCGGATCGCTCCAATGCGCAACGCAGCTGATAACAAAACAGCTGTCTTCAACTTGATCATGTGCCAGTAAGCGTCTTCATCGAGTACGTCTTCCTGGGCATAATCCATGTCGAGTTGCTGGCCTTCGCATACTTCAATGGCAGTTGTTGAGAACACATCCAGCAGGCTGGGCAGCGATTCCAGCGGAGCGTCTACCAGCATCTGATAAGCCTTCACCATCATGGCATCACCGGAGAGAATGGCAATGCTTTCATCCCACTTTTTGTGTACCGTTTGCTTGCCTCTTCTAAGGTCTGCCTGATCCATGATGTCATCATGCACCAAGGTGAAATTGTGAAAGACTTCCACCGCCAGCGCTTGTGGCAAAGCCTTCAGCGGTTCTGCATCGAATAATGCGGCACCGTAAAGGGTGAGAATGGGGCGAATGCGCTTTCCTCCGAGTCCGAGGAGGTAAGAAATAGGCTGGTAAAGATTGGAAGGCTGCTCGGGCAGCTGCAAGTTCTCAAGGCCATCTTCAACGGCTGCATGGAACTGCGTAAATCGCTGGTTCATTAACGGATCTGTTTCATCAAATACTCACCATAACCACTCTTCAACAGCGGTTTGGCAAGCTCTTCTAACTGTGCACTATCGATAAAGTTCATCCGATAGGCCACTTCTTCGATGCACCCGACTTTCAATCCTTGACGCTCTTCGATCACCTGCACAAACTGTCCTGCCTGCATTAATGATGGGAAGGTACCGGTATCCAACCAGGCATAGCCACGGCCCATTACACGTACTTCCAGCTCCTGCATTTCAAGGTACTTCTTGTTCACATCTGTGATTTCGTATTCCCCGCGAGCACTTGGCTCCAGGTTTTCGGCAATGTCCACCACGCGATTGTCATAGAAGTAGAGGCCGGGCACGGCAAAGTTTGAGCGGGGTTCTGTTGGTTTCTCCTCGAGCGACAGCACCTTGTTATTCTCATCAAACTCGACTACTCCATAGCGCTCGGGATCGTTGACGTGGTACGCAAACACAACACCTCCCTTAGGATTAGCCGCAGACTGAACAAGCTTGTGAAGCCCATGACCAAAGAAGATATTGTCACCAAGGATCAACGCGACATCGTCATCACCGATGAATTCCTTGCCCAGTACAAAAGCCTGAGCAAGGCCATTGGGCACTTCCTGAACCTTGTAGGAAAACTTACACCCGATCTGCTCTCCCGTCCCCAACAGGCGCTCAAAGTTTGGAAGGTCATGTGGAGTGGAAATGATAAGAATCTCCCGGATCCCGGCCATCATGAGCACTGACAGCGGGTAGTAAATCATGGGCTTGTCAAAAATCGGGAGCATCTGCTTGCTCATCGCATAGGTGAGCGGGTAAAGTCTTGTACCGGAGCCTCCGGCTAAAATGATTCCTTTCATGGGTTCTTTTTTTGATCGTCTTCTTCAAAGCCCAGGTCGTCCAGTTCAAGGTCTTCCTCCTCATCCAGGATAGACAGCAGGGGTTCTTGAAAATATCGGGTGATGATTCTGCGCTCGAAAGACATGAGGAAAGATGGAAGCAATACGAGATTGGCAAACATGGCCACGAGCAAGGTAAGAGAAACTAAAATACCTAACGCCTGCGTACCACCAAACTCACTCAGGTCGAAGACAGAGAATCCGAAAAACAGAATGATGGATGTGTACACCATGCTTACCCCGGTTTCCTCCAAAGCAAGTTTCACTGAGGCACCAATGTCGTTTTTGGTGTGGCGCAGTTCCTGTCGATATTTTGCGAGGTAGTGGATCGTATCATCCACAGAGATGCCAAAGGCAATGCTGAAGACCAGCAGCGTTGATGGCTTAATGGTAATTCCAAAATAGCCCATGACCGCTGCCGTGAAGAGCAATGGAATGAGATTGGTAGCTACCGAAATGACAATCATTCTCAGCGAGCTGAACACGGCCGCCATCAGCAAAGCGACAATTACAATCGCAATGCTCAAGCTGATCATCAGGTTTCGAACCAGGTAATTTGTTCCTTCCAGGAAGGTGACGCTGGGCCCGGTGAATACCAAGTCGATGAATGAATCCTCCAGGCTTTCTTCGAGTTCCTTCAGCAACTCGGGTTGTGTGGCAAGCGCCATCGTATCCAGATCGATGGTAGCTGTGCTGTCCTTTTCCTCCAGTCTTCGCTTCAGAATTCTCTTTAGCTTTCTACTCTCTGCCAACACCGCTTGTGCGATCGAATCCTTCGCGGGACTTGGGGAAGCGTGAAGCTCCTGCATCATCCGTTGAAGCTTGGGCTTCTTGGGATTGAAAATGCTGTCCACGCGTGGAATCACATGCTTGAGAAGGCTATCCATCTCCTTGGTGCCAATGTCAGCGACCTGGAGACTGATCCTGGCATATTGCTCAGTAGTGTCTACGTAATTATCCAGCAGTTCCTGATCAGCATTCGCATTTTCCACATAGTCCTTGTAGAAGGCTCTTTCTCTGGAGCTGATTAGGTCATACATGTTTTCATCTCCATTGTAAAATGCCTGCCTCAAAAACTTGATGGCATCCGCGATGGAAATGGATCGGGAGAACTCGGGATACTCCGCAAAAAGCTGCTGCGTTTCATCAATGGATTTGATGATGGAGGATTTCGAAACCTGGCGAGGTTTCCCCGTGTTCACTTCTACTTCAAACGGAACCACACCTCCAAAATGGGTTTCAAACCAGTGAAGGTCATTCACAATCGGATGGTCCTTGGGAAGGTCATCTACGAGGTTCCCCGTGGTCTCCACTCGAAACAGGCCTCCCAGAGATACAACCACAACAAGGATTGTAACACTATAGACCCACTTGCGCTGTGTGGTCACAAGATGGATGAACCAGCGGATCACCACGTTGATCCAAGCCTTGTCCAAGTGGTCTGTCAGGCTATCCTTTGGCGGTTTCAGGTAGCTGAAGGTGATGGTAATGACGAGCAGCGAAATGAAAAACAGAAAGATGATGCTGAGGAAGGCGATCATACCAAACTCAACCAGGATGATGCTCTGCGTAAAGGTGAAGGTCAAAAAACCAACGGCTGTAGTAGCGTTGGTCATGAAGGTGGCCTTTCCAATCCTCGACACCACGCGGATCAATGCCTTGGCCTTGTTGCCATGGCTTTTCAGCTCCGAGTGGAAGGTATTGATAAGATAGATGCAATTGGGAATGCCGATCACAATGATGAGTGGAGGAATGAGGCTGGTGAGAATGGTGATCTCATAGTCCATGGCATTGAGGATGCCGAGCGACCAGACGACACCAAGCGCTACCACAACCATTGAAATAACAACGGGCTTCACCGATCGGAAGAAAATGAAGAGAATCAGGATGGTGATCAGAAAAGTGAGCACGATGGAAAGCCGGAGCTCTTTCTTCACCAGATCGGTCATCATTTCTCGGATGAAGGGCATCCCGCTATACTTGATTTCCAACTCGTTGAGCTCCTCGAAGTCTTCTACTTTTTTGAGAATGGTTCCAAAAAACTCACTTCGCTCTCGGGAGTTGAATCGTTCATTGGCCATGGAAATGGCCATGAGACTGTAGTTGTTTTCGGGGTTGATCAGCAGGCGATCGTAAAAGGGCAGCGCATCAAACCGGGCCTTCAGCTGATCGAGTTCGGCCTGATTCTTCACCTTCCCTTCCACCACGGGTACTACTCTGAATTTCTTAAGAGCGGTGTCTTTGACAATGTTAAACGCACTTCCCACGGAGAGCACGGTGTCCACACCGCGAATGGCGCTCACATCGCGTCCGAGTTCGTACCAACGATTGAAAAGCTCTGGATTTGAAAACAGATCCTTTTCAATACCAATGACGAAAATGGTGGACTCTTCCTTGAAGCGATCCTGAAACTCATCAAACGCCATGAGGATGGGCGAGTCATCAGGAAGCATTCGAGGTAATCCATAATACAGCTTCACATTGCCGGCTTGAAAGAGCATGAAGCCCGTAACGAGCATCAAAAAGCCAATGAGCGCAAGTCTGTATCGGATTATAATACGGGCGATCTCTGCCCACATAATAGCTGAAATTCAGGAGCGGTCGAAGGTAAGAGAATGCGCACCATCGGCAATGCCTGGGGTTGTATTTTTGGCCGATGCCGGGGAACCTGAGAGACAGCATCAATATTGCCACCAAAACGACTCCATCGCGACTGGCGAATGCGGCCAAAGTTCTGGGCAGTTATTACCTGAGCAGAGCTACGGGTCGCCCGAAGCAAATGGGGTTTCCCTTGTCCGTATCGATTGAACCTACCACGGCTTGCAACCTTCGGTGCCCCGAATGCCCCTCGGGATTACGGTCCTTTACCCGTCCCACGGGTAACCTGAAAATGGAATTGCTCGATAAAATACTGGCGGACATCAGCCGACACACGACTTACGTGAACTTCTATTTTCAGGGTGAGCCCTACATCCATCCGCAGTTTCTGGATATGGTGGATCTGTGTCGGAAGCACAACATGTACAGTGCAACGAGCACGAATGCTCATTTTCTGACGGAGAAAAAAGCGCGAGAAACAGTAGAATCCGGATTGGATCGCTTGATCATCTCGATTGATGGCACAGATCAGGAAACATATTCCAGCTACCGCAGAGAAGGAAAGCTTGAAAAGGTGATCGAGGGAACGAAGAACATCCTGAAATGGAAGAAGGAGCTCAAGAGCGCGACTCCGCACGTCATCTTTCAATTCCTGGTGGTGAAACCGAATGAGCATCAGATTGATGAAGTTCAGCGATTGGGAGCAGAACTGGGTGTTGACGAAGTGCGGTTTAAAACTGCGCAGATCTATGATTACGAGAACGGGAGTGATCTGATTCCGAGCATTGACAAATACAGTCGCTACAGACCCACTGGAAATGGCACCTGGGAAATTAAGAACCCACTGGACAACCACTGTTGGCGGATGTGGTCGGGATGTGTCATCACCTGGGACGGGCGCTTGGTTCCATGCTGCTTCGACAAGGATGCAGAACACGCCATGGGCAACCTGTCAGAACAAAGCTTTGGTGAAGTGTGGTATTCAGATGCTTACCACCGCTTCCGGTCTTCGGTGCTCCGTTCGCGGAGCGAGATTGAAATATGTAAGAATTGCAGTGAAGGAACCAAGGTTTGGTCCTAGACCGTCATGATGTCCTTTTCCTTCTCGGCCATCATGTTGTCTACCTTCTGAGAGAAGCTATCCGTTAACTTCTGAATGTCTTCTTCGGCCATCTTGGCCAGGTCTTCAGAAATAGTTTCTTTCTCGAGTTTCTTAATCTCATCGTTTGCTTCCTTCCTAGCATTTCGGATGGAAACCTTGGCATGCTCACCTTCAGCCTTGGCTTGTTTTACCAGCGACTTTCTGCGCTCTTCCGTGAGCTGAGGAACGTTGATCATGATCAATTCCCCATTGTTTTGAGGGTTGAGACCAATATTGGCAGCCATGATGGCTTTTTCGATGTTCTCTAATGCGGACTTATCGAAGGGTTGAATGGACAGCGTTCTTGCATCAAGGGCATTCACGTTACTCACCTGGTTCAGGGGAGTCTGCGCACCGTAGTACTCAACGTAGATTCCATCCAGCATGCTCTGGTGAGCCTTGCCTGCACGAATCTTTACCAAGCCTTTGTTCAAATGCTCTATTGCGGCAGACATGGACTCTTCCGCCATATCCAAAACCATTTTCACTTCTTCATCCATAATCGAGAATTGAGCTGCAAATTAAATAAATGAGTTGCGGACCGAATTAAACCTCTACCAACGTTCCGATGCTCTCCCCCACCATCACCTTGCGGAGATTACCGGGTTTGTTCATGTCGAACACAATGATCGGGAGGTTGTTCTCGCGGCAAAGTGTGAAAGCCGTCATGTCCATCACATTCAGGTTTCGGGCGATCACTTCGGTGAAAGAAAGCTTATCAAACTTTGTAGCTGTGGCGTCCTTCTCCGGGTCGGCTGTGTAGATTCCATCCACGCGTGTTCCCTTGAGGATCACATCCGCCTCAATTTCGATGGCGCGCAATGAAGCTGCGGTATCTGTGGTGAAATATGGATTTCCGGTACCGGCTCCAAAAATCACAACGCGTCCCTTCTCCAAGTGTCTCACGGCTTTTCTTCGAATGAAGGGTTCAGCAATCTGCTCCATCTTGATGGCGGACTGTAGTCTCGTTTTCAATCCTACAGATTCGAGAGCCGACTGAAGCGACAGACCATTGATCATGGTAGCGAGCATGCCCATATGATCTCCTTGTACACGATCGATCACGGCAGGCTCGGCCTGCATGCCCCGATAGATGTTACCCCCACCGATAACAATAGCCACTTCTACACCTAGCTCGGCAATTTCCTTGATTTCACGGCTGTATTGAAGAAGACGTTCGGAATCGATACCAAACTGCTGGTTTCCCATAAGGGCTTCACCACTGAGTTTAAGAAGTACGCGCTTGTAATTGGATTGAGACATGTCGGCAAATTTGGGCAAAAAAAAGAGCGATGGATAAACATCGCTCTTTCATTGATTTTATGAAGATCAGTTTTGGAGGGAGTGACGCTTGAAAGCAGTCACTGTAAGTCCTTTTTCTACATCGCCTAAGTAGGCAGAAACGGATTTTTTGTTCTCCTTGATGAAGTCTTGATTGAGAAGTGTAGACTCTTTGAAGAATTTGTTGAGACGGCCCATGGCGATCTTTTCCAACATTGCTTCTGGCTTACCTTCTTTACGAGCAAGCTCTTTTCCGATCTCAACTTCCTTGTCGATTACCTCTTGTGGAACTCCATCCTTGTCAAGAGCGACAGGGTTCATGGCTGCAATTTGCATGGCAACATCGCGACCCGCATCTGCAGTCTTGTCACCTTCTTTGTTGAGTCCAACAATAGAAGCGATCTGGTTTCCTGGGTGGTTGTAAGCAACAACACTGCTTGCTTCGATCACATCGTAAGCACTCAGGTCAATCTTCTCACCGATCTTACCGATCATCTCAGTAATCTTCTCACCGATGGTCAAGCCGTTTCCGTCAAAAGACTTGGTCTTGAGCTCATCAGCAGATGCAGCGCCTGTTTCCAGACCGATGCTTGCGATGGTGTTGGCTACCTGACCGAACTCTTCGTTCTTAGCAACGAAGTCAGTCTCACAGCTCAACACAGCAATAACTCCGCGCTTGCCGTCTTCGCTAGACTTGGCAACCACTAAGCCTTCGCCTGCTTCGCGATCTCCACGCTTTGCAGCTACTTTCTGACCCTTCTTACGAAGAATCTCTACAGCCTTGTCGAAATCGCCTTCTGACTCAACAAGCGCTTTCTTACAATCCATCATACCGCTACCGGTCATTTGACGGAGTTTGTTTACATCAGAAGCAGTAATTTTTGTCATGATGTATGAATGGTTTTGTGTTACGATTCTTTGGTTTCTTCAGCCTTTGCAGCTTCGGCCTTAGCGGCAGCTGCTTCTTTCGCTGCGGCTTCCTTTGCCTCAGCTTCATCCTTTGCACGCTCGCGGTCTTGCTTGCGCTCGCTCAAACCTTCCTTGATAGCTCCAACAACTACAGACAGCATGCAGTCAATAGACTGTGACGCATCATCGTTACCTGGAATTGGGAAGTCTACAGCAGTAGGATCAGAATTGGTATCTACAATGGCAAACGTTGGAATATTCAACTTGCGAGCTTCACGAACTGCAATGTGCTCCTTGTTAATGTCAACGAGGAACAACGCAGCTGGAAGGCGCGTGAGGTCAGAAATACTTCCAAGGTCTTTTTCCAGCTTGGCACGCTGACGATCTACCTGAAGACGCTCGCGCTTTGACATGGTCTCAAACGTTCCGTCTTCCTTCATCTTGTCGATATTGGACATTTTGCGGATCGCCTTTCGGATGGTGACGAAGTTGGTCAACATTCCACCTGGCCAACGCTCTACCACATAAGGCATGTTGATCTCAGACACGTGCTTCGCTACGATCTCTTTTGCTTGCTTCTTTGTTGCAACAAACATGATCTTCTTGCCAGACTTGGCGATCTGCTTCAGCGCTTGAGACGCATCTTCAAGCTTTGCAACGGTTTTGTGAAGGTCGATAACGTGGATTCCGTTGCGCTCCATGAAAATGTAAGGAGCCATGTTTGGATTCCACTTTCTCTTGAGGTGACCGAAGTGCACTCCGGCTTCCAACAATTCTTTGTACTCTACTCTTGCCATGTTTACGTTCATTTAAACAATCAGCGGGTAGTTCACAGATGGAAATCCCGCTGATTTAGATTCTAAACAGATGAAATATATGTGATTAACGTTTGCTGAACTGGAAGCGCTTACGTGCTTTCTTCTGACCGAACTTCTTACGTTCAACCATTCTTGGATCTCTTGTCAGAAGGCCTTCAGCACGCAACTGAGGCTTGTATTCTTCATTGATCTGAATCAACACGCGTGCAATACCGAGGCGAATCGCTTCAGCCTGACCGGTGATTCCACCACCAGTAACGATGACATTCACATCGTACTGATCTGTTGTATCAGTAGCGATGAAAGGCTGACGCACCTTGTAGCGCAAAATGTCTGTGTTCAGGTATTGTTCGTCAGACTTTTTATTGATCGTGATTTTACCTTTTCCTTTTTCAAGGTAAACTCTCGCAATGCTCTTTTTTCTTCGGCCTAAAGCGTTGTACATGCGTTACTTGATTGCGTTGATGTCGATTGTTGTTGGTTTCTGTGCCTCATGTGGATGCTCATTTCCAGCATATACATGAAGGTTGCGGAACATTTGTCTTCCCAGTCTATTCTTAGGAAGCATGCCCTTTACAGCCCTTTCTACCAGTGCATGAGGCTTGGCTGCCAACATCTCCGCCATGGTGCGCTTGCGCTGTCCACCAGAGAAGCCGGTATGCCAGATGTATTCTTTCTCATCGAGCTTGAGTCCACTCACGTTCACAGCCTCGGCATTGATGACAATTACATTGTCACCGCAATCCACATGCGGAGTGAAATTTGGCTTGTGCTTACCGCGCAGAACATAGGCGATCATGGACGACACACGTCCCAATGGCTGATCCTTAACATCCACCACTACCCAATTCTTATCGGCAGTCTCTTGATTGGCGGAAACGGTTCTATAACTTAAATGGCTCACTTTCGATACGTTTTATCCCTTAAAAAAGGGCTGCGAAGATATGATTAATTTAAACTGTCACAAACAGTTAACTCGACAATTTCTCAGATTGGTTATGAACTAGATCACACCTAATTCTTTTCCAACTTTAGTAAAGGCCTCAATGGCCTTGTCGAGATGCTCAGTTGTGTGCGCTGCAGAGAGCTGAACACGAATTCTTGCCTGCTCCTTCGGAACCACCGGATAGAAGAATCCAATCACATAAATTCCTTCGTCCAGCAAGCGATCTGCAAACTTCTGCGAAAGTGCTGCATCATAAAGCATAATAGGCACGATGGCTGAATCTCCATCCTTAATATCAAAGCCAGCAGCCTGGATGCCTTTCTTAAAGTAGTTCACATTGGTCTCCAGCGTGTCGCGCAGCTCTGTGGTTTCGCTGAGAAGATCGAACACGGCAATAGAAGCACCTACAATGTTTGGCGCCAAAGAATTCGAAAACAAGTATGGTCTGGAACGCTGGCGAAGCATTTCAATAATCTCTTTGCGACCTGTGGTGAATCCTCCCATGGCTCCACCCAGTGCCTTTCCAAGCGTTCCAGTAATGATGTCTACCCTACCCAGTACATTTCTCAGCTCTACTGAACCCCGACCGGTTTTACCAATGAATCCTGTGGCGTGACATTCATCCACCATCACCATAGCATCGTATTGATCGGCCAGATCACAGATCTTGTCCAGCTGAGCTACATAACCATCCATGGAGAACACACCATCGGTAACAATCACCTTGAAGCGCGCATCAGAGGCAGCCTTCAACTGCTCTTCCAAATCGGCCATGTCATTGTTCTTGTAACGATAGCGTGCAGCCTTGCACAATCGAACACCATCAATGATGGAGGCATGGTTTAGCGCATCTGAAATGATCGCATCTTCAGGCCCAAGCAGTGGTTCAAACACTCCTCCGTTGGCATCAAAAGCAGCTGCGTACAGAATGGTATCCTCCGTATGAAGGAACTCGGCAATTTTCGCCTCCAGCTCCTTATGAATGTCTTGAGTACCGCAAATGAAGCGCACGGAAGACATGCCAAACCCATGAGAATCGAGCGTTTTATGAGCTGCTTCAATCACCTTGGGGTGAGAAGACAACCCGAGGTAGTTGTTAGAGCAGAAATTGATGACTTCCTGCCCTGTACTCACCTTGATGGCAGCATCCTGAGGGGTCGTAATGATGCGTTCTTTCTTGAACAAACCACCTTGCTCTATCGCTTCGAGTTCTGCCTTTAAATGATCTTGAATCTTACCGTACATGATGAATGCTTTTAAAGAGGTATGAAAATGAAAAAAGCAGCCACGAAGAGCTGCCTTTTCCTTTATGATCGAGTATGATTAAACATGACCCTGGGCCATCATGGCATCTGCCACTTTGATGAAGCCAGCCACGTTAGCACCACGCACATAGTTCACATAGCCGTCTTCTTCACGACCGTGTTCTACGCATGCTTCATGGATGCTGTTCATGATATCTTTCAACTTGTTGTCGACTTCCTCGCGTGTCCAGGGAAGGCGATTAGAGTTCTGCGTCATCTCCAAACCTGAGGTGGCAACACCACCTGCATTGGAAGCTTTTCCAGGAGCAAACAAAACTTTCGCTTCAGCAAACACTTCAATCGCTTCCGGAGTGCTTGGCATATTGGCTCCCTCGCTGATGCACATGCATCCGTTGGCTACCAATGTCTTGGCTTCGTCACCATTCAGTTCATTCTGAGTAGCACATGGAAGAGCGATATCGCACTTCACACCCCAAGGACGCTTGCCCTCGTGGAACTCAGCACCAAACTTCTCAGCGTACTCCTTGATGCGACCTCTGCGATTATTCTTCAGATCCATCACAAAAGCGAGCTTCTCGCTATCGATGCCATCCTTATCGTAAACGTACCCACTGGAATCAGACATGGTTACCACCTTGGCTCCAAGTTCGAGTGCTTTTTCACAGGCGTATTGAGCTACGTTTCCGCTACCTGAGATAACGACTGTCTTGCCTTCGAAGCTCATGTTCTTGGTCTTGAGCATGTTGTCTGCGAAGTACACGTTTCCGTATCCTGTCGCCTCAGGGCGAATAAGGCTACCGCCATAGCTGAGACCCTTACCAGTCAAAACTCCGGTAAACTCATTGCGAATACGCTTGTACTGACCGAACATGAAACCGATTTCACGACCACCAACACCAATGTCACCCGCAGGAACATCTGTATCAGGTCCAATGTGTCTTGAAAGCTCTGTCATGAAGCTCTGGCAAAAACGCATCACTTCATTGTCTGACTTACCCTTTGGATCGAAATCAGAACCACCTTTTCCACCTCCCATCGGAAGTGTAGTCAAGCTATTCTTAAATACTTGCTCGAAGGCGAGGAACTTCAAAATGCTCAGGTTCACCGAAGGGTGGAATCTCAAACCACCCTTGTAAGGACCAATGGCGGAGTTCATCTCGATTCGGAAACCTCGGTTTACCTGGAAGTCTCCGTTATCATCAATCCACGGAACGCGGAACATGACAACACGCTCTGGCTCAACCATGCGCTCAAGGATCCGTGCATTTTTATACTTCTCATTGCCTTCAAGGAAAGGGATCACGGTTTCTGCTACTTCGTGTACGGCTTGCAGGAACTCAGGCTCATTGCCATTCCTGGACTTTACCGCGTCCATGAATGCATTTATTTGAGGTTCGAAATTGCTCATAGAGACTTTCTGATTGTGTTAAAAAAGTGGCGCAAATGTAGAATTATTTGACGGCCAAATTGTTCATTCCTGACGGCCTTGGGTATCAAAGATTTTTCGGTATTCCTCTACCTGCTCCGACCAGATGCGCTTGGAAATGGAGATATCATCCTTGAAGCAAAACTCACCACCCCATCGGTGTTTCACCTTTTTATAGACCATGGTATCGATCCCGTCCTTCACCACAATGCGGGTCACCTCATGATCTGGAAAGGTGAAAAGATCCTCTGTAATTCCTCTTGGGAAGTCTTCGTAGGGATCGCCCTTCTCTTCCTTAGCTGGTGTTGCAGGTTCAACTTTGGCAACCGGCTGAACCTTCCTGGCCGGTTCAGCGGGCTTCGCCTTTGGCTGAACCACTACTTCCGGCTTGGGCTTTATTTCCAATGGCGGGTCTTTTTCTACAGCTGGCTCTTCAACCTTTACAGGTTTTTCAACTTCAATTTCTTCTGCTGGCTCAGGCTCACCTTTGGAAACTGGTGCCAACTCGAGGCTCATCTCACGAATGGCAATGCTCCCGTCACCAGTGTCATCCATCTCAATACGTCTGACACCTTTCGCTGTGATTCCTCTGATGGTATCGATCTGGCGCGCTGCATTTCTCGCGAGGAGAATGTCGAGATCATTGACCTTAGCTACCAACCAGGATTTCCGTTCTTCATTGTACTGGATCGCTTCCTGGTAAAGCATTCGAGCATCAACAAAGCGTCCCTCTTCAAATGCAGCCTCAGCGCTTGTGATGGTAGCCTCGTAGTTTTTCTCCGCTTCAAGCTCCTTTTCCCAGGCAGCCAGCTTCTTCTGATCGCGCTTACTCAAAGGCGGTTGTGCAAAAGCAACCGATGAGGCGATCAGGAAGGAAAACGTGAACATCAACTTAGTCATGTGACAAAACTCTTTTAAGAATGAGCTTCAATTCATTCAACATTAGTGCCGTAGCTCCCCAAATGACATAAGGTGGGTGATCAAAATACCATGTTTTGATCCTCATTTTGGGGCTTGAAAGCTCTACGCTTCCCCTCACAAAGACCTTATCATCGAGCAGCTGACGGACAGGCAAAAGTACGATCGATTCAACCTCCCGCTCTTGTCGAATAAATTCCAGAGGCTCACGAGAAACAAACAGATGCGGATAGACAAGAAACCGGCTGGGTGGAATGTAAACCCGGGTTAAGGGCTTGAGGTAGCTCAGCTTCTCAGCCGGCACACCCACTTCCTCCTGTGTTTCTCGGAGAGCGGTTTGCAACAGATCAGCGTCTTCTTGTTCCTTCTTGCCACCCGGGAAGGCCATTTGACCGCTATGAGCTCCCTTGTAAGTTGGGCGCTTGATCAATACAATGTGTGATTCATCGTTGACCGGAGCTAAGATGGCCGCTACCCCGCTCAAACGTGGATTATTCTCCTCAGCCAATGCTTTGTCGCGATTCTCGGACTCATTCGCATAAAAAACACGATGAGCCTCAAAGCCAGGAAGCTCCGCATCGCGAAGTAGATCCGCGTGGTCAAGAATGCTATTATGATTCATGAAAGCTCCCGGTGATATTTTACCAACGCATCAATGGGCTTCTTCATCGTCCTGGATAATTGAAATCCTTCATCCGCCATTTTATTGCGGATCAACTCTTCAAAGGCCAATCCAATGGAACCGATAATACCCACTGGGTACTGCTTGTAGTCGCTGTATTTCTTCAAGAGTCGCTCCACGAAAACATCAAAAGCGTGACTCACCAAATGATGAACAGAATCATCCTCAAGGTGCTGCTTGCAGATAGGAGCCAGCGAAGCGAGAAAACGATTGGCGAGGTTCTCATTGTAGACTCTGCGAAAGATCGTCTCCTTGTCCAATCCATAATCACCTTCAATGGTGTTTACGACTTCCTGGGACAGTTCTCCATAGAGGTAAGACCTTACCAGCTCCTTGCCCAGGTGAGCTCCGCTACCATCATCCCCAAGAACATATCCCAGGGCAGGAACATTTTTGACGATGTCGGTTCCGTCATAAAAGCTTGTGTTTGACCCTGTGCCTAATATGCAGGCAATGCCCGGGTCATTATGGAACAGTGCGCGGGCAGCTCCGATGAGGTCATGCGCCACCCAAGGTCTCGCTCCGGGCAGAACCTTGGAAAGGCCTTCTGAAATTATGGCGTTGCGTGCATCGCTTGAACAACCTGCTCCATAAAACCATATGTCGGAAGTAGCATTCAGTGCCGACTTCGGAAGCTCTTCCGAGAGTGCTTCGCTGACTGTTTCAGACTTCACGAAGAATGGGTTGAGTCCCATGCTCTGAAAACGCTCTTCCTCTCCCTGATCGGACACCAATACCCAATCGGTTTTGGTTGAACCGCTATCTGCAATCAAAATCACCGGACGAAAATAAAGAAGCCCCAGCAAGATCGCTGAGGCTTCGGTTTATGTATTGTATGTGGAATGAGTCTTACTCTCTGAGCAGCGTCACATCTCCGCGCCACTCTACTGGCTCACTGTCTAAGGTCTTCTCAGTACCGGTCATCACGTAGAAGTA
>DIYJ01000018.1 GCA_002428995.1 Flavobacteriales bacterium UBA6057
ATCACCTAATCACCTAATCACCTGATTGTCCGGTTTCTGCTTTACGTGTAGAAAAATCGTTTCACTGCTGCCGTTGCTTAGCTTCACTGTTCGCTTCTCTTCTATGCGCCATGCGGGTACATCGAATTGATGAGTCACGATCCTTGCGCCTGCGGCTAACTCGTTTTCAAGTTTTCTGGAGATCACTCCCAACAGGTTTCGCGAGAGGTAGAGGATCAATGCACTGGCTTGAGATAGATCCGCGTTGTGATAATCCTGCTGGTGCAAGACGATTCGATCAGACAGCCCTGCATCGGCCACTTTTTGTTGGGCTTCGGCATAGACATCATCCAGGGTTTCATAGCCCATACATGTGACGTCTGCTCTCTGGCAGGCCGCAATCAGCGCCCGCGCATCTCCACAACCAAGATCCACAACCACATCCCCATCTTTCAGTTGAAGCAAGTCAAGTTTACGCTCTACCAGTTCTTCTGAAGTTGGGTAAAAAGGGTCTGGAACTGGAATGAATGTGTGCTCCACGGTATGGTTGTGTTGGAGGGATAAAGTTAGTGCCGATCATAGAAACCCGCATGCTGCACTTGCACCTCATTGAGCACAGATTATTTTTGCGGATCAACCAAAGACAAAATGGGAAGAGCGTTTGAATACCGAAGAGCTGCTAAAGAGAAGCGGTGGGACAAAATGTCGAGGATATTTCCAAAGCTTGCCAAGGCGATCACCATGGCGGCCAAGGAAGGTGGGATGGATCCCGAAATGAATGCATCGCTGCGGACAGCCATTCAAAATGCGAAGGCGCAGAACATGCCGAAGGACAACATCGAATCGGCCATCAAGCGCGCAGGCGGAAAAGACGGAAGCGACTACACCGAAGTCAACTATGAAGGCAAAGGACCGCATGGTGTATTGGTGTTTGTGGAATGTGCTACGGACAACAGTACACGCACTGTGGCCAACGTGAAGCACTACTTCAGCAAGTCGGGCGGTGGTTTGGTTCCTACTGGTTCGCTGGAGTTTATGTTCAATCGGAAGGCTGTTTTCCAGTTTGTCAAGGGTGATGAAATGGACCTTGAAGAGCTTGAGCTTGAGTTGATTGATGCCGGTCTCGAAGAAATCGAAGAGAACGAGGGCAACGTTTACCTCTACGCTGATTACACCGACTTTGGAACGCTCTCAGCAGCCCTCGAAGAAAAAGGCATAGAAACCGAAAAGGCCAACCTTCAGCGCATCCCGACCTCACCCACACAATTCTCAGAAGAGCAACTCGAAGAGATCGAAAAGCTCATCGATAAACTCGAAGAAGACGAAGATGTCCAGGCTGTTTACACGAATATTGAATAGTGAGACTGGGGGCTTTTAGCTGCTAGCTATCAGCGGTTTCAAACAAAACCGAACATCCCCCGAAGTCATTGAACCATCTGATGATCTAATCAACTCATCATCTATTCGACTGATTGTTCCTCTCGTTTAATGTAGAAGCTATTCGCCTGAGAAGTGGAGGTCACCACCAAGTCATTGATGCAAAGGTGTGGAGGCAGTGAAGTAGAGTAATACGTCAATTCTGCGATGTCCTCAGCGCTCATAGGCTGGTAGCCGTTGTATACGTTCTTGGCTCTGTCTTCATCTCCGTGGAAGCGCACCAGACTGAACTCGGTTTCAGCAGCGCCAGGGCTGATTTGTGTGACTTTGATGCCTTTCCCCAGAAGGTCGATACGCATGCCCTTGGTGATGGCATCAACGGCATGTTTGCTGGCGCAGTAAACGTTTCCCCGCTCATAGACTTCCTTGCCTGCCGTTGAACCTATGTTCACGATGTGTCCACGTCCGCGCTTTACCATGCCCGGAATAACAGCTTTGGAGACATAGAGCAATCCCTTGACGTTGGTGTCGATCATTTTGTCCCAGTCTTCGGTGTTTCCATCCTGAATGTGATGCAGGCCGCTGGCCAGTCCTGCGTTGTTTACCAAAATGTCGATGCTTTTCCAGGAAGGGGAGAGGTTGGCCAGTGCAACGTTCACCTCGTTTTCATGCCTCACATCAAAGGTGAGTGCAAAGACTTCTGCGCCTTCTTTTGTCAAATCGTTCTTGAGCTTTGTGAGCCTATCGGTGCGTCTTCCGGTAATAATCACACGATCTCCGGCAGCGGCAAAAATGCGCGCGATGGCTTCTCCAAATCCGGATGTTGCTCCGGTCACTAAAACGGTTTTTGACATGGGGGCGAAGGTAGCTATCCACTCATAGCTGATAGCCAACTCTTATTGTTGTAATTCGCCAAGCGGATTCATTACTTCGCGCATGCTCAAGAAAATTCCACTCCACTGGCAGGTCATCATCGCGTTGATCTTAGGAACTATTTACGCCCTCCTTTCCGTGTCGTTGGGATGGAATGATTTTACACTGAGCTTCATCGATCCTTTTGGCAAGATCTTTATCAATGTGTTGAAGCTGATTGCAGTGCCGCTGGTGCTTTTCAGCATTATTTCCGGAGTTGCGGCCCTCAAGGACATCAGCAAACTTGGAAAGATCGGAATCAAGACCCTCCTGTTGTATGTCGGAACCACAGTGGTAGCTGTCACGGTGGGCCTGCTGTGTGTAAACGTCATCCAACCGGGAACATTGGTGTCTGAAGAACTGCGCCTCGAAAACCGCATTGGCTATGAGCTATGGGCGCAACAGAACGACATTACCATGCTGGACGGTGTCTGCGAAAGCTGCAAAGGTGAGAATGCCGCATTGGTAGAAAAGGCGGGAGCGAAAGACAGCGAGGCCAAGAGTAACGACTGGGTGGCGGATAAACTCAACAAAGCAGAACAAACCAAAGAATACAGGCCATTGCAGCCATTGGTAGATATCGTTCCCAGCAACATTATCAAGGCACTCTTCGATACAAAAATGCTGCAGGTCATCTTCTTTGCCATCTTCTTCGGAGTGGTATTGGTGATGCTTCCGGAGGAAAAATCTAAACCTGTGGTGGACTTCATCGATGGGGTAAATGAGGTGTTTATCAAGATGGTGGATGTGGTAATGAAAGGTATGCCGTTCTTTGTGTTTTGCCTGCTGGCTGGAGCCATTGTGAGCGCAGCCGGAGACGATCCGGATAAGTTGGCCGAGTTACTTTCATTCTTAGGCTGGTATTCGCTTGCGGTGGTGATTGGCTTGGTGTTCATGATTTTCCTGTTCTATCCAACGCTCATTTCACTCATCGTTCGTCCCATGGGATTCATGGCCTTCCTCAAAGGCATCAGCAAGGCTCAATTGACGGCTTTCTCCACCTCTTCCTCAGTGGCTACGCTGCCGGTGACACTTCATGCGGTGGAGAACAATCTGGGAGTTTCTAAGCGGACGACAAGCTTTGTATTGCCCATCGGGGCCACGGTAAACATGGACGGTACAAGCCTTTACCAGGCCGTGGCTGTAGTGGCGCTGGCCCAGTTCCACTTAGTGGATCTCACCTTGATGCAGCAGTTGACCATCGTGGTGACGGCTACGCTGGCTTCCATAGGTGCCGCTGCGGTGCCTAGTGCAGGCTTAGTGCTGATGATCCTTGTGCTGGAATCTGTGGGCCTGAACCCCGCCTGGATAGCCTTGATCTTTCCCGTAGATCGTATCCTGGATATGTGCCGCACGGTCGTGAATGTGACAGGCGATGCCACCGTTTCTACCATTGTAGCAGATAGCGAGGGAGAGTTGCAGGTTCCCAACACTTAAGGTTCCTCAAACTTTTAGGGTGCCGGGATGTTTTTCTCACATCCTTTGCATTCACGTATCCGCATTCATCACCACGCAATTTTCACTTTTTGAGATCTGAACGAGCCA
This sequence comes from Flavobacteriales bacterium UBA6057, assembly GCA_002428995.1. Lineage (GTDB taxonomy): Bacteria > Bacteroidota > Bacteroidia > Flavobacteriales_G > Salibacteraceae > UBA6057. Next base: position 3,814 of record DIYJ01000018.1, read on the forward strand.
TCCTCTATCTGCTGGCTGCAGCACAGTTTACCCACATCATGGATTTCATGATCATCATGCCTTTGGGTGAGATGTTGATGGAAGAGCTGATGATCAATTCGCAGCAGTTCTCATTCCTTGTCGCTTCCTACACGATCACGGCTGGTGTGTCCGGGTTGATCTCCGCATTCTTCATCGATCGTTTTGATCGCAAGAAGTATTTCGTTGCGGCCTACCTCGGATTCTCCATCGGAACCTTGCTGTGCGGCCTTACGGATTCCTTCGAGTTTCTGATCAGCGCGAGGATCGTGACCGGAGCTTTTGGAGGAATGATCAGCAGCACGGTATTGGCCATTGTTGGAGATGCCATTGCTCCGCAGAGAAGAGCCTGGGGAATGGGAGTAGTGATGTCGGCTTTTTCGCTGGCATCTGCGCTTGGCCTTCCGGTTGGTCTGTACTTCGCGTTCAACTTTGGCTGGCAGTGGCCATTTCTTGCTTTGGGCGGAACCAGTCTGTTGTTGGCGGTGGCAGTTCAGATGACTCTTCCTCCTGTGAGGAAACACCTAGACGCTCCCGGGCCAAGGGTCAATGCCTTTCATTTCATTCGGGAGATACCTAAAAACCCAAATCAGTGGATGGCTTTGACGTTCTCCATGCTGATTGTCTTTGGGCAGTTTACGGTGATTCCTTTCATCACGCCTTACCTCGTAGAGGAAGTCGGATTTGCAAGGGATGAAATCACCTACGTCTACCTTGTTGGTGGTTTGGTCACCATCATTTCAAATCCACGCATCGGCAAGCTGGCGGACAGAATTGGTCGTCATAAGGTATTCATTGCAGTAGCCTCACTGTCTATCATACCCTTGCTCGCGCTCACCAACCTTCCTCCGGTTCCGCTGTGTGTTTCGCTCATTGTGGCTGCTGCGTTCTTTCTCACCATCAGTGGCAGAATGGTCACGGGAACCACCATTGTGACCGGTGTGATCAAACCTCAGAATCGAGGTAGCTTCATGAGCCTCAACACTTCTGTGCAAAACATGACGGCCGGCATTTCAAGCATTATTGCCGGTGTTTTGGTCATTATTCCAGAGGGAGGCCACGAGGTGAATGGCTTTTGGAAGGTCGGTATCCTGGCTTCCTTTTTTACCGTAATAGCGATATGGATGATGACCAGGATTCGATCGCTGGACGAATAGAGCACTTGGCTAGATTTGCCTCATGCCACCAACTTCAGCCGGTTATTCAGGAACTCCACTTTGGAAAAAGCTTGGGATCAAGGAAGGGCAGAGGATTTTCCTCATCGACCCACCAGCCGACTTGAATACCATGCTCCATGGAGCCTTGGATGAAACCGTTCAGGATGAGCAAAAACCGGAAATGGTGCTTTGGTTCACCAACGCTTTTGATGGACTCAAGGAACGAATGCTCAAGCTTCAAAACACGATGGATCGTTCCGGTGCCATTTGGGTGTGCTGGTACAAGAAGGCCTCCAAAAAGCCAACCGAACTCTCGGAAGATCTGATCCGGAAAACAGCACTTTCGATGGACCTTGTGGATGTGAAGGTTTGTGCGGTGGATGCTAATTGGTCGGGCTTGAAGCTCATGATTAGAAAGGAATTACGCTAGTAGTATCCCCGTTGCTTCGCCATGTTTGGGCAAGAATGCCGTCTTTTGATCGTTGAATCTTCGTTTATTTGCCCCCCATGAGTTTTCGTTGGTTTTTTTGGACTTTGTTTATTGTTCTGGCATTTGGCGCCTGTAGGAAACCAGGATGTACGGATCCTGCCGCGGCCAACTATGCAAAGGATGCCACCAAAGAAGATGGATCCTGCACCTACCGTTACGGCTGCATAGATTCTTCAGCAGTCAATTTCGATACTGCTGCGCTTTTCTCAGATGGTACTTGCATTTTCCAGGGACAAGCAGTGCTTTATCTCGCTGAAAAGCTGGAATGCGACACGGTGACCGTAGCCATTGATAACGACAACTTCGCCAAGCTTTCAGTTGTGTTTGATGTAACTGGAATCGAATGTGGACAGGCCGGAGCAGCAACGTTTCAGCTCGATCCTGGAAACTATACCTACTTTGTTTCCTCTGATGATAGCTGCAACTGGGAAGGCAATTTCAGTATTACGAGTCGTGGGTGCACCAGCATTCCATTGTCGCAGCCTGACACCGCAACAGCGCCATAATTCTTTCTGATTCCTATTCCAGGCTTACCCGCATTCCCTTTCGGGCTATTTGGTATCCTTTTTTCTGGACTTCCTTGGTTTGAGGACTGCCTTCATCCAACAGCGGATTGCTGTGATTAAGGTGAATGAAATGAACCTTTCTGCGATCCGTTTCGGGCAAGGTATCCATCAACTTCATGCTCTCCACTACAAAAGGGTGGGGGATTTCTGACATGTCTCGCTCTGGAACCTCTGACTGATCATAGAAGGTGGCATCCAGAAAGGCGTAATCGACTTTTTGAATAAGTTCCAGCACATTGGTGTCCCACTTCTGCCATTTATCGATGTCTGGAATGAAGAGTGCTGTTTTCCCTGGGCCGCGAATCTCAAAGCCCACTGTTTCACTGAACTCATCGCGATGCGGAACGGTGAAAGGTTTGACCACTATTTTCTCCGTCAAAGCAATTTCAGCCTTGTCCTGAAGCATCTTCAATTCCACGTTTTTCAACGAGACAAGCTGACTCCAAGGGCCATTCGACTCCAGGAACTGCTTCATTCTTGGCATGGTGTAAACGGGCATTTGATGTGCTCCCAGCGCTTCTCGCCCGAGGTACATCAAGCCTGTGTAATGGCCGATGTGAGCGTGGGTTACAAATACTCCATCGGGTAATCGCTTCGCGGGAAGCTCCGTTACCAGTTCTGCGACCTGTGCCGTGAAATCGGGTGTGGCTTCGAACATCCAGCATTGATTTGTTCTTGGGTTGACAAGGCCGAGGCTGACTACTGACCTGGAGTGATCATTCTCTGCGAGCAGTGTAGCGCAGCAAGCCTTCTCGCATCCGATGTGCGGAGAGCCGCCATCCTGAGCGGTGCCTAGCACAATGAGGTAGGGAGCCTCAGATTTTGATTCGGAAATCTCCACAGCTTTTTCAGCAGGAGTGGTCTCAGGTGTTGAAGAACACGAGGCCAGTAAAGCGAGCAAAATCCATCCAAAAAGTGCACAGCGCATGCTCCGAAGTTAGGCGCTCTTGCCATTGCTGATTTCAATCGTCTGGAATCTGCTCCATCCGTTTAACCCATTGCCATTCAGGAAAAGGAAGGTTTTCTTTGTGGAAACCAACCACCATGAATCGAGCATCTACGGTCGATGAGTACATCGTAAAGAGCCCGCAGTGGGCCGAAGAGCTGATGTTGCTGCGCAGCATTTTGCTGACTACTGAATTGAAAGAAGAAGTGAAGTGGGGCGGACCGATCTACACGCTCAATGGCAAGAACGTAGTGGGAATTGGAGCCTTCAAAGCATACGTTGGGCTTTGGTTTCACCAGGGAGTTTTTCTGAAGGATGAAGCAGGTGTGTTGGTCAACGCTGCCGAGGGAAAGACCAAGGGATTGCGACAGTGGCGTTTCCAGTCGATGGGCGAGATTGATCCCAAGCTCGTGAGTAAGTATGTGGAAGAGGCCATCGAGAATCAAAAGGCGGGTAAAGAAATCAAGCCGGAGCCTAAAAAGGAGGTGGAGTTTGCAGAAGAGCTGGCCGCAGCGTTGAAGGATGATGCCTTGCGCAAGGCTTTTGAAGCCCTGACTGCTGCAGCACAGCGCGAATACAAAGAGTACATCCAGGCGGCCAAACGCCCCGAAACCAGGGTAAAGCGGGTAGAGAAAATCACACCCCTGATCCTGGAAGGCGTAGGACTGAACGATAAGTACCGGAAGTAAATTAGCCATCATCACTTTGGTGCCGAAGCTTCAGCGTAGGAACCTATCAGCCGTCAGCTTTGATCCTTGATCCTTAGTCTTTGATCTTTCTCCTCTCAAACCCCCATTTCGCACCCGCGCGTTGCTCCCGGATCACTTTCCGGTAATCTGCGGTCGTTCCTGAGAAGGGCTGTTTTCCAAGCGCTAAATTGAAGGCGAATCCGGGTAGTTGAATGAAGCGCTTGTAGCGCTTGGCTGGCCTCGTAGCTTCTTTGATCACCGTTCTTTCATCGTAGCCTTGCTCGGCTAAAAGATAACCCAGCAGTGCCGTGCTCCAGAAATGATAGGCCTTGGTAGAGCCTTTGGTCATTGCCAATTCCTGCGGGAAAAGTTTTGCGCCACCTTCAAGCCTTCCGTAGCTCTCCATCCTGAAGTGAAGCTCGCTGGATAGCATGAGCGCTTGCAAGGCATTTTCCAAGGTTTCCGGTTCCATGTTTTGTTCCAGCCAGGCTCTCCAGTCGCGCAGCAAATACATGCGCTGAGTCATCAGAACGCCCAACAATTTCATTGCTTGTTCCTCAGAACCTGCACAGTCTGCGACAAGGTTGAAGAGGTGAGTGGAGCAGTTCGGAGTTTTCAGTTTTGCGATGCAGCATCGCAAGGTTTCCAGGTTGTTCGAGTCCTGAATAAGCTCCAGGGCTTCAAAAGGAAAGATGGACGAGAACGGTGTGCGTCCATGTAGGGTTTCATAGACGAACGTACGGGCTTCATTTTTCTGTGAGGGCTTTCGATTGGCAACAGAGCTCAAGGTTTCCAGTGTGCGAAAGTTCTGCGAGCCTCGGCTGAGGAAGTCTTGAAACGCCTCATCTCTTAGGTCATGATCTTCCCATTCAAAATATCCCGTTTGACGGGAACCCGGAATGGACTGCATCCAGCTATGGTATAAACTATCCCTCACGGAGGCCAAAGCCAGTTCAAAGCTGTCCAGGTTAGCTGCTTTCGCTTTGTAGCGATGACTCAGCTTGTAGTAAAGCACAAAGTCAGCAAACAGAAAACGATTGTGGAGGCAGACTTCTTCATTGTGATCAGATTCGGCAGTATGGCATGCGCTAAGTAACTCGAACAAGTCTTTATCGGTTCGCTTGATGCGATGGTGAATCGGCCAGTATTGAAGCGGGAACTTTACCGGGTGAATCCGTGTATTGTTCTTGCAAAACTGAGCGGAAGATGTGTGTGGCAGAAGGGTGCAAGCCACAAGGCAGGCTGCCCAGAGAAGCGTTCCCAAAAGCGGAGCACCCCGCACCTCAATCGATTTTACCAGCGATGGTTCTGGGGGCTGACTGACGCAGATCCTTGCGGGCGAGTTGAGCACCGTATTGCCCACCGAAGACTCCGGCCTGCACTCCAGGCAGAGAACGTTGTGCCTTCATCAGTTTTGCCATGTCAATGACCCCTCCTTTGTTCACCAGTTCATGGCTCAGGGAGTGAACGTACTTGTGCATCTTATATCCTGCCTTGCTCATAAATGCAAAGGCTACTGCCGTGGCCGAGGTATATCCCGAGGAGCGGATTTCATATGCCAGATATGCAGCCGTGGCGTAGTGATAGAGCATTGGATTCGTCTCGAAACGATGGTTGGGAAAAATATAATCGAAATGATCACGAACAATGGTCGAGAGCAACTCCTTCATTTTCCAGAAGTACACCTCCAGCATGAGCGCCTCGGAAGGATGTGAAGCGTATTCCACATCAATGTTGGGCATGTTTCGAGTAGCATAACACATCACTAACAGCGCATCCCTCGTGGTGAATCCCTGTGACACGGTACGACTCTGCACGTAGTTGAAATAGTCACCCATTGCCGCACCCTGATTCAGTCCGGCCATCCAATCTAGCGAGGCCTGGTATGTCGTTTCGAGTAGGCTCTGCAAGTGGTCGTTGGCACAGAGGTCGGTGTAGATAGATCTTACATAGCCGTTGATGGAGTGTTGCAATCTCGGGTAAGCTGACTCCGCAGCACTTACGCGTGTGTTGATCTCCAAAAGCCTGCGGCATCGGCCCGGGAGTAGCGATTTCCAAGGGTTGTCATCCCGCAGTGCATTGATCACAGAAGGGCAATTGATCTTTTGAGTTTGGTACTTCTGAGCTACACTGCGCGCACTGTCTTGAACCTGCTTCAAGGGCCTGGAGGCAACGTACCGATCTGTTGCGCTGAGGTGAATGGCATAATCAGGGTGTAGCGGAAGCAATACCTCCAATGGAATTGCAGAGGCCTCTACCTCAGTCCACTGAGTGGATTCTGTAGGGATTCGGTCAAAGCGATAGTCTTCCTGAAATTGATGCAATCCCGGAATCATTACGTTGAAATAAGTAATGCAAGACCGCGCAATGTCCGTTTCCAGTTCCTCTCCATAGCTCCGAAGATGCTGAAGCACTTCAGCCGGACTCTCCTCAGACTCTTTGATGTAGGCTACAAGCTTCTCTCCAAGAATAGGTGAGGTTGGTTCAATGAATCTTGTGCTGAGCTGCGGTTGTTCCAGATGATCGACAATGCTGTAGGGATACCCGTTTCCGCTGGCCTGCCTGGAGTGCTGCTTTTTCTCCTGCATTGTCTCAGAGCCACCGTCTGCCAGCCCGAAAAGCGGGAAACAGATGCATAGGCACAAAGCCGGTAGGAGCAGAGGCAGGGTTAGGGTTATTCTCAATTTCTCAAGACAAAAACGCGGCAACTTAGTCAATTTGACTCAGAGCTTCCGGATTCGCTCAGAATTTAACTTGCAGGCTTCCCCTCACCGCGAAGTTGGATACATTTGCCCGGTCGAGGTGGCTCAATCTCCAGAAACAATCAAAGCGCAGCACTTTCAAGAAATTTTCGACTCCAAATCCAGCTTCATAGTAAGGGCGGTTCAATGAGTTCAGGAAATTTGGAAAGGGGTGTACTGTTTCGTGGCTGTTTCGAGTGTTTCCTACGATGCCCTTGCCCCAGATCAATTCCCTGAGTTGCAGCTTTTTCACAACCGGAACCTTGTTGAGGAACAATCCATCGAAGTAGTGTGTGTAGTAAAGTGAGACGTATTCATCTACGGCAAACTCGTAGTAGTTCATCAGGTTGTAGGACAGATGATCAAAGGTGTAGTTCTCATTCCCGGGTAGCACATTGAGCAGTACGTAGGGAAGATCACCCCATGTTTTGCCCCCACTTACATAGTACTTCGAATAGCCCAGCGCTCCAAGGTTGAAGCGATGCTTGAAATCAACGGACGCGCGGTGGAATTCGAAATCCCCAAGGGTAGGGTTCGGAATGCCATAGCTATACTGAAGCTGAAGTTCTGGCTTCTGAGAGCCCAGCACTGTCCGCTCAAAGTCTCCAATGATGACATTCTCTCCCGGAGCGATGCGCGTGCTGAGCCTTAGTTCCGTTGTACGGATGAAACCTCCAAAAGCATCAAAAGAGTCAAAGGGATTCGCAAAGACATCTCTGCCAACGACTGCTATGGTGCTGCTGACGCTTCGCTTCCATTCCTTCTGCGCGAACACTTCCAATTCGCGCGCCATAGACAGCTTGTCCAAAGGCCTTCTGCGCAGCAGAGAACCGAGCACATGGTCCACTGGGTAGGCCGTAGGACTCTGACCAATCTGTTCGATGTCGTAGGTGTAATTAACTCCCAAGGCCGTTCTGGGATCTTTCCGTGGCTGATAGAGAATACCTCCACCGTATTTCAGACGCTCATCCAGAAAGCCATAGGCCATATGCCCATGCAATCGAATCTTTTTGCTCATGCTGGCATTGGTTCTCATGCCAAGCCTCACCCGAACGCCTTCAATCGGATTGTGCGTTACCAGCTTGAGGTAAGGGCCAACGTCTACCATGCCCCAAGTCTTGTAGCCAGTGAGCACGGTGGTCGCCAGGTCTTTCAGAGACATGAAAAACGGGATCTTCTGTAAGCGCTCCACGTTGGTGTAGATCACCTGTTCTTGCGGGGAAAGCGAGTCGTGCCGCTCGGTGGTCCAGAATTCTGCACCCCGATCATAAGCGCTGTCTGCAATGCTCAGTTGACCCTCGTAGACTGAATCAGCCTGTGGTATATCCAGTTTGATATCTGTGTAACTGGAGTTTCTTCGAGCGTAAAGTCCCGTACTTGTTCGTTTGCTGGTCAGGTTGAAATCGATGAGTGTGAATTCCTTTTGAAGCAGGTACACATCACCAACCGGTGCAAAATCCTGACGAAGCTCTATGCCATTCACCCAGTTGAGGTTGGCATTCTTGGCCAGTTTCAGATCGGCCTTCACAATGGCGTAGGAGGTCTTTGAAATCCACAGTTCGCCACTGAAAACAAGGTCTTCCTGCCGTCTGGGGACGATGCTCATGTGGTAGCAAAATGTGCCATCGATATCCAATGAGTCCAGGAAATAATAGCGGTAAAACAGCGGCCCGGTTTCCGCCATAGGGCTCACAAAACCCTTCCCGAAAATGTTGATGTAGCTGTCGTAGAGGTTGATTTTCAGAGCCGTGTTTGCCAGCTGTTCATTGATGCTTTCATTTTTGATCCCTGAGATTTTCGACCCCTTGATGATCTCGTGTTCCGCTTTCGGAGATTTTCGGTAGTAATATTCGGATACGTTTTCCGCCAGAATCACCGGGATATAGGGCTTCGTATTGCTGTCTCCTTCTACCTTTTGGTCAAACATGAATCCGAACTTCCGCATGACCTTTCGGTCTTGCAGCTCTGGATCGATGTTGTTTAGGTCCAGCTCGATCTTCGTGTAGACCTCATATTGCAGAAAATCATGTCCGTAAGGATCGTTGTCATCTTTGTTTTGAATTGCCTTTTTGATGAAAATGAGAGCTGGGTTTTTAGCCTTCTTGTCGGCCTTCAGTTCAAAGGCTTCTAAAGCCACAGCATCTGTATTCAGAGATACGTTTAATTCCTGTTCTTCACCTTGGATCACAGGGTGTGTCTGGGATGCGTAACCGATGAACGAGATGGAAACGCTGTCGGCCGGTCTGTTGGATTCTAAGGTGTAGCTCCCATCGAAGTTGGAGATGGTGCCTACTGTGGTTCCTTGAAACACGATGGTCACTGCCGGTAGAGCTTCGCCTGTTTCAGCATCTGTGATCTTACCGCGGATGATCGTTGTTTGACCCAGGCAGGCGCCCGCTATCAAGCAAAAGCAAAGAATCGCAAAGGACTTAGGAATAGGGTTGTTCGCCAAAAGCATCAGAAGATCTGCAAATGCGAACTTAGGGAGACAATTAGTTGATTAGGTGATCAGATGATTAGATAATCAGGTAATCAGATGATTCGGTGTTGAGGTGATGAAGTGAGAGTATGGAGGCTGCCACGTTGGTATGCGGGCAAACCTCCATCATCTAATGATCTAATCAACAAATCATCTGATCATCACCTCAAACCTCCACGCTCTTCCACTTGCCACGCTTGAAGAGGATCATGGCAATGATGGCGTAGATCGAGTGACAGACGGCAATCGAGATGAAGACTCCGTTTTCGTCAAAGCCTAGTGGCATCGCCAGTACCCATGACAATGGGATTTGAATCGCCCAGAACACCAGCAAGCTGATGTACATGGGAGTACGCGTGTCACCCGCTCCGTTGAACGCCTGCCCGATCACCATGCCGTAGGAGAAGAAGATGTACCCAAAGCAGATGATTTGAAGCGCAGACCTTCCAATCTCCTTCACCGCTGTTTGATCGGTAAACAACCCGAGAATCGGGTCTGCTTCAATGAAGAATACCACTGAAACGAGCAGTAGGAAAATGGTGTTGTAGGTAGCTGTTCTCCAGACTGACTTTTCCGCTCGATCCGGTTTCTTTGCTCCCAGGTTTTGACCTACGAGCGTAGCCGCAGCATTCGCAATTCCCCATGAAGGAAGCAGCGTAAACACGATGACCCGAAAGGCGATGGTATAACCAGCAAGCGCTTCAGAGCCAAACTCTGAAACCACACGAACCAGGAAAATCCAGCTGGCAGACTCCACCAGGAATTGCCCGATTCCTCCGGCTGATACTTTCACCATTTCTACCAGGGTTTTCACTCTGATCACCAGGTTGTTCCAGCCTACTTTCACGACTGACCAGCCGCTGAGTAAGCAGATCAGTTGGAACACCACACCAATGGACCGCCCGGTAGTGGTAGCCACGGCTGCTCCCATCACTCCCATTTCAGGGAAGGGACCAATACCAAAGATCAGCATCGGGTCGAGGATGATGTTCAGACCATTGGCCAGCCATAGCGACACCATGGCAATGGTTGGGTTTCCAGCGCCCCGGAAAATGGCGTTGAGAAGGAAGAGCAGAATCACGCTGAGATTGCCGGCATACATGACCTTGGTGTAACCGACACCCTCTTCAATCAATTCGGGTTCGCCACCCATCAGCCGGAGGACATCCCCAGCAAAGATGAAACCGACAACACCCAACACCAGACCCACGCCACAAGCCAATACGATGGCCTGAAAAGCGGCATCAGCCGCACGTTTGTAGTTTTTCTCACCGACCCTCCGCGCTACGATCGCGGTGACTGCCATGCTCAGCCCCACAGCCATGGAGTAAATGATCATGAGCACCGATTCGGTAAGACCCACGGTTGCTACAGCATTTACACTGACCTTGGAAACGAAGTAGACATCGACTACGGCAAACAGCGACTCCATGATCATTTCGAGGATCATGGGAATGGATAGCAGAAGGATAGCGCGATTTATGCTACCCGAAGTATATTCAGTTTCTCCTCCGCGAAGAGCGAGGAGGACGAGTTTAAAAAATGAGCTAATTCTATGTGATAGCTTTTTCATTGCTTAAATAAAAAGTGGTTGGAAAAAGGAAAATGTAAAGCGGGGAAAAGAGACAACTATGCCCTTGGGAGGACGGGCAGAAATGGCGTTATCTCGGCTATCAAAAACATGATGGCACGAAAGTAAAAGCTTCTTCGGAGGTGCAAGCTCCGAAATGAAAAAAATGCCGAGAAAAAATGAATAGGACTAGCGGATCATCCGATCTGAAACCAGCTTCTGATGGAATTTGCTGATCTGTTCCCTCAGCATTGGCTCATCTGAGATACCAAACTGAGCCTCGATGACGGGAAGAAGAGACTTCGGTGAAACAGGGGTTTCGAGCATCGTAGCGATGAGCCACGCAAAGAATGGACTGAGGTTCATGAAATGAACTTTACCCGTTTGCTCATGACGAAAGACCAGGCAATAGTAGCTTCCGTGATCTTCCTCAGAGATCTGCCTCGCGTTTTTCAGATGGACAGGATATTCCAGGGATAGGACTTCAGATTCTGGATTGAGCGACCATGCATCTTGCCATTCATTTGTTTTTGAAGCTATCGGCCAGTCGCGATCTGGCATCATGTAGTATTCCACTTCCTTCCACTCGAAACGCAAAAGCTCGAGCAGGTGTGGATATTTCTCACAAAGGTGTGCTCTCTCTTGCTGAACGAAGGAGATAAGCTCCTCCGGCATTTTCCATACCTGAGGATCCTGGCAGGGATGAAACTCGAAAAAGTCATTGCACAGAATCGCCCATTCTTCTTCTTCCAGCAGGTTGACGGCCAAGGGATAACTGCGCGTGAGCGCATCCTTCACTACGTTAAACACCAATCGCCTGTAATGCCCAATCCTGTTTGGAGTAATCCCGTCCAATGCGGGTTGCTCACCATTTCGGCAATAGGCGGCAAGGCGGCTCTGTTGCTCGTAGGTTTCAGGCTTTAAGTGCGTGCTCATGTTGCCAGGTATTGCGACAAATGCTTTCGAGACGATTCATTTCTTCCTGTAGCTCAGCAAGTTCTGGAATGTTGAAGTCGCGTTCTAGGAGCACAGGTACCGGATGTGGAAGTTTCGAGATAGCGTATTCAAAGAGGTCGAAAACCGGGTCAATGATGGGTTGACCATGCGTATCAATGATGAGGTCTTCGCTCACCTGATCGTGACCGGCCATGTGGATGTATTTGACCTTGCTCAGATCCAACTGATCGATGAATTCAGTAGGAGAGTAGCCATGGTTAAAACCATTGACGTAAATGTTGTTGATGTCGAACAGGAGTTCGCAGTCTGCTTCCTGTAGGATGGCATTGATGAACTCAACTTCCGACATTTCTGCGGCCACAGGGGTGTAATAAGAAACGATCTCAATGACCAGTTTTCGGCCCAGGAAGTCTTGAACCTGCCGAATGCGCTCAGCGATGTGCTTTACGGCATCCTCTCGAAAGGGGATGGGAAGCAGGTCATAGAGGTGGGCATTGTCGCATTTACTGTAGCTGAGATGCTCGGAATAAACCTTTACATCCCATTCACTCAAAAAGCTCTTGACCTTTTTCAGGAATTCCCAATCCAGTGGATCAGGGCTGCCGATGGAAAGTGACAAGCCGTGTGTGTAAACAGGATACTGTTCTGCGACCTTGCGAAACTGCTTTTTCCAAAAACCACCGACATCGATCCAGTTTTCGGGAGCAACCTCTACAAAAGCGGGCTTCAGAGCAGAACCTTCTATGAACTCTGTTCCAAAGTCCTTGCGAAATCCTATGCCTACGTGCTTGTTCATCGTGAAAAAATAAGGGCTCTGCGAAATGAATCACAGAGCCCCTAAACTAACCCTAAACCCTATTTTTTGATGCTCTGAGAAGAAGATGAAGACTTCTGAGCTCCTGACTTTTCTGGAGTCATCGTAGCCTTCATTTTAGCTCCTGAAGAGGACTTTTCCATGCTCTTATGGTTGTGATCTTCACCACACTTGTGCTCACCTGATTTGCCTTCCCCACATTTTCCTTCACCGCACTTGTGTTCTGCAGACTTGCTGTCGGCTGCTTTTTCTTCACCGCACTTTGCTTCGAACGATTTCACACCCTCAACGGAATTGTCGAGCAATTCGCTGCGAAGCTGAGCTCCATTGCCCAGATCATCATAGCTGAACATTTCAGCTGCATTTACTGAACCTACTGTAAAGAGCGCTCCTGAAAGGATTGTACCTGTGATCATCGCGCCAACGCTTCTTTTCTTCGTCTTGTTTTCCATAATTGAGATTGATTTGGTAAACGTTGAAGATAATAAAGAAAGCTCCTTACGAGCGCACTCAATTATTTCAATCCTGACTGGTTCACTTTTTCCTGCATCGCCTTCTTCTCGGCCTCTGTGAGCTCCGCTTTCTCGGATCTCTGAAAGCTAATATTCAGGAAATTGCTATTCCTCACGAACGCTTTGCAGTTCTTGCAAATGAAGAGGTGGAAAGCAAGCTCCCAACGTTGCATGCGGGTCAGCTTTCCTTCTTCCTTCTTCGAACTTAAATGTGTGGCTTCCTTACAGCTAATCATGTTACGCCTTTACCTTGTAGGCAATCCTGCAAAGCAAGCTTTGCTCTGTGGATCAAAACCCAGTAATTGGAAGCTGAAATGTCAAGTTCCTTACAAATGTCTTCAGAATCCTTCTGTTCGAGGTATTTCAGGGTAAACGCTGCGTTCTGCTTGTCAGGCAATGCATCCTTACAGTCGGACAGGGAGGAGTAAAATTCGTTGGAGAGAGCCAGTCTGTCTGCGTTCCACTGCTGTGGAGCAGCTCCCTTCTTCCAGTGCCCCTTTTCGGTAAAGTGCACATCGTCATCATCCTGGTCAGGGCCTAACTTGGAGAAGGCCACTTCACTTTTCTTTTTGAAGTGATCCAGAATGCGCGATCGAAGGACAAGGTAAAGCCAGTTTTTTTCAGAAAGCTCACCCCGGTATTGATCCTTCGAGCGGAAAGCCACAAGGAAACTCTCCTGAACGAGGTCCTTAGCTAACTCACGATCGTTTACCCTCGTTTGTGCATAGGACAGAAGCATGTCCCCGTAGGTTGCTACCCAATGCTCAGGATTCAGCTGGTGTTTTCCCATTGGCGTCAAAAGAATGAAAAATGGCAGGATCAACTCCTGCCAAATCCAATCTTATTCTGCTAGTTCTATTATTCTTGAGCTCTTCTGGCTCGCATCTCTTTTCTGCGTTCTTTTTTCATGGCTTGATATTTTTTCTGCTGATCAGCGTTCAGCACTGCCATGATTTTCTTGTCGGTTTCCTGCCGCATTTCCCGATGCTGAGCGCGCTCCTCCTCTGAAACCTGTCCATCGGCATGCGCCATGTCCATCCGATCCCGGTTTTCCTTCATGATCTGCTTGATTTGTTGCGCCTGATCATTGGATAGATTAAGCTCTTGCTGCATTTTGGTGAAATGCTCTTTGTGATTGCGTTCGGGGTGATCGTGGTGACCTCTCTGGGCCAGCGCTCCGGTGATGCTAAAAGCACACAGAACGAACAATGTGAGAATCTGCTTTTTCATGGTTGTTGTTTTCTTTCGAAACGCACAATTGCTGCCACGTTTCTATGACTTAACAGCTTTTGGCGTTTTCAGATTGGAAAGGTAAAAAACTGACGTGCTATTTATCGGCTACTTTTGAACCTTGAAACGGATCGCAGCGTCCATATTTCTTTTGCTTTTCACGGTAGTTCTGCTGCCGAAGCAGTGGTTGCACCATTGCCACGCTCAAGAACATCATTGTGACTCTGATGGACTCCACCTTGATAATCCCTCAGATCATTCAGCTTGCCACATCTGCGATTATCAGTTTTCCTCATCGGAACCTTTTCAGAATTTCTCATCGGATGATGTGCGACCTGTAGGTGAGGCCTGCATCGGAGAGCTTCCAAAACGCTTGACTGCTGGGAAGTTCCGCGGGTTGAGTTTACGCGGTCCACCAGTCTTTTCCTGATCAGAAGCACCACCCATTTCAATTCTTAGTCATCCAATTCTATCCATGAAATTGTTTCTCTGGCTATCGGCTTTGCTGATGGCTTCCCATTTGCTGGCGCAAGAGTCTTGCAAGCTGGTCGTTACCGGGAAGGTGATAGACGAGCATGATGGGAAGCCCTTGTCCTTTGCCGACTTGCTGGTGCTTGACTCAGGGGCGGGCACAACTACTTCGGAAAAAGGAGAGTTCCGTCTGGATGGAGTATGTCCCGGGGAGATTACGATCCGAGTCTCACACATCGGGTGCGAATCTCAGGAACAGACTTTCAGCGTTGTCGCTGATACGGTGGTCAGTTTCTTTTTGGAGCACCACACCCAGTTCCTGGAAATGGTAGAAGTGGAGGCGACAAAACCTCATGAGGATATTGCCGGTCGAACGGAGTTGGCCTTGGAAAAAATACAGCGCAATGAAGGGCAGTCGCTGGCCGAATTGCTCGATGATCTGCAAGGAGTTCAATCCATGAAAAACGGGGGCAACATTGCCAAGCCCATGATTCATGGTTTGCACAGCAACCGTATCGTGATTGTGCATCAGGACACAAGGGTGGAAGGGCAGCAATGGGGAGGGGAACATGCTCCTGAACTAGACCCTTTCACAACCGAAGAATTGGAAGTAGTACAAGGAGCAAGCAGTCTGCGCTATGGACCGGAAGCTTTAGCCGGTGTGATCATTTCCAAGTCTTCTTCCCTCGTGGGAGACACAGCGCTGAATGGATGGCTTCATATGGGAGGCGCAAGCAACGGAAGGCGTGGAGCGCTTGCTGGAAAGGTGCAAGGAGCTTTTCACAAGCGAATACCGCTCTTTTTCCAGTTGCAGGGCAGCTTGAGCCGAGGTGGTGACCTTCGAGCACCCAATTACTACCTTGATAATACGGGCAATTACGAGCGGAACTGGCAGGCCAGATTATCCTTTGGAAAGCCAAAACTTGGCATGGAAGCTCATTATGCCCAGTTTAACACAGATCTTGGAATCCTTTCGTACGCACATATTGGAAACCTAACCGATTTAGAGCGCGCCATCGAATTGGAAATTCCGATTGGTGAAACGGAGGAATTCAGTTACGAAATCGGTCGGCCGAACCAACACGTAGAACACGAGCTCACCGCTTGGAAAGGCTGGTGGAGGCCATTGCTGGGCACAAAGATCGAAGCGAATGTTTCTCGTCAGTATAACCTTCGTCAGGAATTTGATCGAAGTATTTTCTCGGGCGAAGATCCTGACCTGCAATACGAGATCACTACCTGGCAGGGAGATGTGAACCTGGAACATCGCTGGTCAGCTGAGTTGAAAACTGAGCTGGGCGCTGCAGGACAGTCTCAGGCGAATACCATCGAAGGGCGCTTTTTCATTCCGAACTTCCAGAGTTACCAGATTGGAGGATATGCCATTCAGCACGTTCAATTTTCGTCATGGGAAATGGAGGTAGGTGTGCGCTTTGATCAGAAGTGGCTGCAGGCATTTATGTTTCGGGAAGATACACTCTATGAGCCGGAACTTACCTTTTCCGGGTTCTCATGGAATCTGGGATTTGGGTATTTCGGAGACTTGTGGAAGTTCAGCAGCAACGTGGCGCGTGGTTGGCGTGCTCCGGCCATCAATGAGCTATACAGTGCCGGTTTGCATCACGGAACTGCTTCGGTCGAATTTGGAAACGAGAATTTGATAGAAGAGCGTCTGTTCAGCTGGACCAATCAGTTTACCGTTCGAAACCTTCAGGTTCTGGGTAGGCCGCTGAAGGGAAGTGTTACCGGCTACGTCAATTACTTCGATCAGTTCATTTACCTCGTTCCAACATTGGAGGCGACACTTACCATTCGGGGAGCCTTTCCAACTTTCGAGTATTTACCAACAGAAGCTCTTTTTCGTGGAGTTGATTTTAATGCGGAGTACGAGTTGGCGCGATCGGTTTCCCTGCAGTTGGGAGGTGAGGTGGTGCGCGCCAGCAACCCGACATCCGGAGAAGACTTGTTGTTTATTCCCGCTGATCGATTTGATCTGGGACTGGTGTTCGGGCCGGGCAAGCGCAAGGATGCACCTTACTTAGGTGTTGGTGCTACCGGAGTGGTCACCCAAACACGCTATCCGCGGGATGTTGATTACGCCCCGCCTCCAGAAGGTTATGTTCTGGCCAACGCTGAAATAGGTGGTACTTTTCATCTTTCGAGCACTTCCTTCATTTTCTCTTTCCGGGTTGAAAATGTGGCCAATACGGCCTACCGTTCCTACATCAATCGCCTGCGCTACTTTGCGGATGAGCCAGGCAGGAACTTCATCTTCTCGCTGAGGGTACCTTTTAGCACCGCGAGAAAGCAATCCAACTAATCTCAGGATTGCTCCACCCTTTTTTTCAAAGCTTCATTCATGGCCTCGAAACCGGGCTTGGTCTCCGTCTTGAGCATTTTCTTGAAAAGAGGAACCAGTAAACCTTTGAACTGCTCGGTATGGTGGAAGGTAGTTGAGCCATCAGCATTCTCTTCCACACGGAATCCGTGCTGACCGTCAAACAACCCTTTTACCCATAGATGGCCAAGCCATGCGAACTCTTTTCCAGGGTTCCAGATCACAATGGTTGGTGTGAACTTCATTCCGGGAAGTTGCGCGCTGAGCTTGTTTCCCATTCCAAGTTCACCTTGCAGGGACGTGACGAATGGATTCCATTCCGGGTAGTCTTCCGTTTTGGTAAGGGTCTTCCAAACCGCTTCTGGTTTGGCGTGGATTAGAATACTGGTTTTGATCTCGAATGCCATGTTGTACTTGTTTGTGGATTAGAAGACAAAACTGCGGAGGACGTAATTCTCCGTGCTTGACATAGATCAAGAAAGCGACCTTCTGCGAATTCGACTCATCGTTTCCGGTGTCATTCCCAGCATGGAGGAGATGAATTGCAAGGGAACATGGTTGAATAACTCTTGCTTGTGTTCAAACAAATGATCATAGCGCTCTTCGGCCGACATGGATAAAAAGGAGTAGACCCGGTCTTCTAGGAAGAGAAAGCACTTGGCGAGAAAGAGCTTCTCCAGGTGTGGCCATTCAGGAACCAATTGACCGATGCGTTGGTAATCGGCTCGGCTGATGGAATAGAGTTCACAGTCCGTCAATGCTTCAATGTTCCAGCGTGCGGGTGTATTGAATACCAGACTGGAAAGATCAGTCACAAACTCACCGGCTGAGGAAATGTATTGGGTGACCTCTTTGCCGTCAGAGTAGTTGAAAATTCGCATGTAGCCATTGCTGATAAAGCTCAGGCTCTTGCAGGCTTTTCCAGCGGTCGCGAAGGAAGTGCCCTTCTCCATCTTTTCCCGGATGAAAAACTCAGACATGGTTTGAAGGTGTGTTTGTTCAACACTGAAGTAGCTTTCGAGGTACTGTTCCAGTTCTGTCATATGCGGCAAGATGAGGCCTACAGGTAAAGGTAGAACGGGTGCAGCAACCGGGTCGCTATTTCTGAATAGGAATTATGTTCCTGGTAGATACTCCATTGTTCTTCGAGCAATTCTCCGGGTTCCAAGGAAAGGCAGCTCATAAAGCGATGGACCGGCTTGGTTGGCAGAGGAGAGAGGTATGCCAATCGCTGCTCATTCCATCCCGTAGCTTTTGAGATAGAAAGAAAGTCTTCCCTGCGCTCTATGGGTAAGATGATGGAAAACCTTCCGCCAGGGCTAAGAAGCTGGCTTGAAAGATGGAGGAGTGTTTGCAGCGAAAGTGTGCTCTCATGACGAGCGTTTGTGCTGCGCGGATCTTCATTGAGGGTAGAGCCTGTGAAAAAAGGCGGATTGGAAACGATCAGGTCAAATCTCATCGGTTCAGATGCTGTAAACTGTTGTAACGTAGCTTGTTGCAGCTTCATTCGATTGTCCCAGGGGCCTTGAGAGATGTTCTCATTTGCTTGCGCAGCACTTGCAGGATCAGGCTCAATGGCAATGATTTCGGAGTGCTCCGTGCGCTGCGCCAGCATCAGGGCGATCATTCCCGTTCCTGAGCCAATATCCAGAATACGATTTGCACCCTCAATGGGCGTCCAGGCTCCGAGCAGACAACCGTCTGTACCAACCTTGAAGGCACACCGATCCTGATGAATGGTGAATTGCTTGAACTGAAAGTGTTGATTGGGCATTGTAATCAGCTGTCAGCTACTAGCTATCAGCTATCAGTGGCGCGCTAATGGCTTCTGGCTTGGGTTTGGCCTTGATTATAGTTGTGCGATCACCTCTTTGAAAAGCGCGATCAGACGCACCTCTGCTTTTCCGGCTACTTCTATGATTTCCGGAATGTTGATCGGCTGCAAGTTGTCAGGATCGCATTCATCGGTTAAAACCACCACAGAGGCGCAGGGCATCGACCCATGATTAGCCACGATCACTTCTGGAACGGTGCTCATTCCCACAGCATCTGCTCCAATGCGATGAAGGAAGCGATACTCAGCAGCTGTCTCCAACATGGGGCCCATCACAGAGACATAAACACCCTCTCGCAACTCAATGCCTTGCTTCTGAGCCTCAGCGCGAATGATCCCGTTCATGTGCTTGGAATAAGCTTCACTCATGTCCGGAAAGCGCGGGCCAAGTTCTTCGTGGTTTTTACCAATCAGTGGATTATCCGGCAGCAGGTTGATGTGATCAGTGATCATCATCAAATCACCTTTTTTCCACTTCAGGTTCATGCCTCCGGCAGCCCCGGAGAGCAGCAATTGCTTCACACCCATCGCTTTCATCACGCGAATTGGAAAAGTGATCTGCTTCATGGAATAACCTTCGTAGAAGTGGAAACGGCCCTGCATCGCCATCACACGCTTGCCCGCCAGATCGCCAATGATCAGCTTGCCGGAGTGAGACTCAACCGTAGCTTCAGGGAAGTGTGGGATGTCAGCATAGTCTACCGTAGTCGCATTGGTGATTTCGTCCGCGAGCTTTCCAAGCCCGGTGCCCAACACGATTCCAACTTCTACTGATTCAATTTCAAGACCCGAAAGATGGTCCTTCGCTTCAGCTATTTGCCCAAGTAAATCCATGCGGCAAACATAAGGTTGATTAGATGATCAGATAATCAGACAATCAGACAATCAGATAATTGGGTGATCAGATGATGGAGTCATTCAGACTTCGTTTTCACCATCCAGCGGTCATCATCTAACGATCTAATCAACTAATCATCTGATCGTATCAAAAATAGCATTTCGGGTCACGCTTGCTTTGCTGGCGTTGCACCTTGCGCCTTGTTCTTGGGCTGAGCTGATAGTAGCGATCACACCAGCGATAAGGGTTTTCCGATCGGTTGACCGGTGTCAGCAGGTTGTTTATGGTTACGGTGTATTGAGTCCCGTCAATGGTGAGATCTCCACTCGCTACTTTCTCTCTCAGGTTTTCGATGTCCAAGCTGTCCGTGTGGAGGCTTCCGTTGGTATGCCACGCCAGATTGAGGTATTGAGGATTGATTCCCCGGTCCGTTCCGCAGAGAATGATGCGCACCGGTTTATTCAAACTCTTCAGCAAGGCATAATCCCGAATGCAGCTCTTGTTGTCTGCAATCAGGATGACCTCGCGCGCATCCGGGTTGTTCAGCATGGCCACGTACAGCGCTTCAATGTCATTCTCCGGGGAGTCACCTCCGTTTCCCCGGTTTTTGACCTTGTTGAGGAGTTTCAAAGGCCGCGTAGCCGGAGTAGCGTCCTCCATGTAAATGCCTCCGGTGAATCCCGGAATCTTTTTCTTCTTCTTTTTCCGATCGCCATCGTTGAACATGACTACTTGCTCAACACCGCTTTGCGCTTCGTTTTCTGCATGCCACATCAGGCTTTGAGAACCGTAACCGTACATACTTCCCGTCCAGTCGATCACCAACACAGCGTCTTTCCAGCGGTTGCGGTCGAGCGCCTTGTAAACGGTTGAGTCTCGCATTTCGGGAAACCTCTTCGTGAAGCGCTCTATCTTTTTGATGGCTGCGGTATTTCCTTCTCTGGGTTCTGGTGCATTTGTTTCTTCCGGTGAAGGTTTTGAGTTCACTGTTTGCCTTGGAATGGGGCGATACTTTACCAGAACACCGTGAAAGAGTTGCATCGCCTCTGGCTCGATGTCGCAATCCGTTTGCAGCAGGATGTTGAAGGGAATGTCCTTCCGGTTGAAGCGTGCATCCAGGGCGAACAGCGCTTCAAGTCTACGCGCGAGCAGCCAATGGTAGTCTGTCAACCAAAACTCTTTGTGCTTTGGATACTTGGTGAAGATGACTGTCACTTCCACAGGCTCCATCTGCTGGCCTTGCGATGACCATTCGCTCGGATTCTGAAATTCTGCCGTGGCGTACCCATTTTCCAGCAGCAATTCGTTCTCCCCAATTTGGGGTTGGTAAATGGGGATTTCCGTCAGTGAAAAAAGATCCTCGAATTCCTGGGAATAAAGCCCCGGATTCTCCAACATGTCAGCGCTGAATTTCAGCTGTGCCTGTGCCACCAAGGCCAGTAACAGCGAACAGATCAACCCACCTATGGTTGCTTTACCATTCATTAAGGCTTTTTCAAACGAAAAAGGAAAGTGAAATTGTTTCTTTGGCCTTCAAATTTGAGAAATAACCCATGCGCAAAGCATCGCTTCTTGTTTGCAGTCTCTTCCTAAGTTTTGGAATCCTTGCTCAGGACTATGAGTTGAAAAGCACCACCCAGATCTACAGCGACCTCCAAAAACTACATCAGGGAATGCGAGTGCTCTACCTTGCAGCACATCCTGACGATGAAAACACACGACTGATCTCGTGGTTGGAAAATGCCCAGAATATTGAGACAGCCTACCTCTCTCTGACGCGCGGTCAGGGTGGACAAAACCTCATCGGAGATGAGAAAGGGGATGCGCTGGGAGTGATCAGGACCTACGAGTTGTTGGAAGCCCGGAACATCGATGGCGGTGAGCAGTTTTTTACCCGTGCAGTCGATTTTGGTTATTCCAAATCAGCCACCGAGAGCTTTGAGAAATGGGGAAGGGAAGAGGTGATGGCCGATGTTGTTTACGTCATCCGCAAATTCCGTCCTCATGTGATTGTTACACGATTCCCGCCCAGTCGTGCGGCCGGTCATGGTCACCACGAAGCTTCGGCTATTCTTGCTGAGGAAGCCTTCGATCTGGCGGCCGATCCCGAAGCATTTCCAGAACAACTCACAATGGTGCAACCCTGGCAGGTTACTGCGCTTTATCACAATGCTTCCAGCTGGTGGGATAAGTCTCTGGACGAGATGACTCCCGAGCAATTGGCAGAGAAAAAGCATCACAAGGTGAACATTGGAGTGTTCAACGAACTGAAAGGTCTGGGCATCAATGAAATTGCTTCCCTGGCCCGAAGCAAACACCGCTGCCAGGCATTCGGGACGCGAAGAGACCGAGGTGAGCGATTTGAGTACCTGCACTTGATCAAAGGAGAGTGGAAGGCCAACTTTCCCGATGACTATAAGGGCGTGTGGGCAATGTCTCCCGAACACCAGACTGCTCTGGGAGAGGTCATCGAAGGATATGATTTCACCGACCGTTCCAAAAACCTGCAATTGCTGGAAGAGAAATTCGGTCCAAAGCTGGCTCAGCGAAATGTATGGGCTGAGGGAGCAGACATGAAATACGTGATGGACGCCTACCGCTCGCTGCAGTTGGATCTGCTCGGCTTACGGGTGGAAGCCTCCATTGGTAAAGAGCCTGTGGTGATCAATGATAGTTACACGATCAACTATGAGGCGTTTAACTCCGGGTTAGAACCCATCTCACTTCGATTCCAGGATACGCTATTCACTGTGCAACCCGGGAAACGCGTGAATTGGGCAGGAAAGCAAAAGGCTCCGGGTGATGCTTCCAATCCGTATTGGTTGCGCCAGCCTCACGGTAACCTCTACACGGTGATGGATCCGGAACTTCAAGGACTTCCTTATCTGCCAGACGAAGCAGTTGAATTTGCCATCACTGCAGGTCCGCGCAAAATGCAGGGACAGGCTGTGTTGCATCGCAAGTGGATCGATCGATCCTACGGTGAATTCACCCAGCCTTTGGCGTTTGTGCCTTATGCACACATCAACCCCGAGCGAGCTTCCATGGTGGTTCCGGTGGGACAGGAAACGGAAGTGAAAGTACGGGTGAAAGCTTTCAAAGACATTGATGGACAGAAGTTAAGGGCGATTCTGCCCAGCGGCTGGACAGCACCTGAAACCGAAGCGATGGTGACGCTGAAAAAAGGGCAGGAGCAGGAATTCAGCTTCATGCTCACTCCAGGCAAATCTGCCACTGCTAAACCGATGAGTTTCATACTTCAGGGTGACAAGGAAAGTGCCGCCTTTAGTGCGCAGTGGATTCAATATGATCACATTCCAGAACACATCATTCACCGTGTTTCTTCTGTCAAATTGGTGCCCGTTGATCTTCCGGCCGTCTCAGGTAAGATCCTTTACATTGAAGGTTCCGGTGATGAGGTGGACGATGCGCTTGAATTGATGGGATACGAGGTCGATAAGCGCTCCCTTTCCGGTATGACCAAGGATCAGCTGATGGAATACAAGGCCGTGATTCTCGGGATTCGTGCGCTTAATCGCAATGAAGAACTCGTTTCTTATCATTCCTTGCTACTGGACTATGCAGCAGCAGGTGGCAACCTCATCACACAGTACAACACCACCTATGGCTTGAAAGTGGAGGACTTCGGCCCTTATCCTATATCACTGTCACGGAAGCGTGTTACCGAAGAAGATTCCAAGGTGAAATTGCTCGACACAAAGCATAAGGTTTTGTCCAAACCCAACAAGATCACTGAGAAGGACTTTGAAGGCTGGGTGCAGGAGCGAGGTCTCTATTTCGCGGGCACCTGGGATGAAAAGAACTACATGCCACTCATTGCATGGCATGACAAAGGCGAGGAAAACCTGGAAGGTGGATTGCTGGTAGCGAAAACTGGTTCGGGGAGTTTCTTCTACACCGGAATATCATTCTTCCGGGAGTTGCCCGCTGGTGTGCCGGGTGCCTATCGATTGCTGATGAACATGATCGAATACAAGCCCTGATGAGCGAAACCGAGCAAAGCAAAGACAACACGAACTGGGGGCGCATTTATGCAGGTGTGATCGCCTTTCTGCTCCTTGAAATCACACTGTTCCTTTACATCTCAAGTTTGTTCTGATGCTTCTATTGGATTGGATCGTATTGGGAGGAACACTCCTCTTCATTGTAGGCTACGGAACCTGGAAAACGCGCCAGCAGAGAGACCTCAATTCCTATTTGCGGGGAGGACAGGATGCGAAGTGGTTTACCATTGGCCTTTCGGTGATGGCGACACAGGCTTCGGCCATTACCTTTCTTTCTACTCCCGGCCAGGCCTTTGAATCGGGCATGGGCTTTTTGCAATTTTATATGGGCTTGCCACTGGCGCTCATCATTGTGTGTGCCTTTTTCATTCCCATTTTCTATAAGCTCAATGTTTATACGGCCTACGAATATTTGGAGCAACGTTTTGACTTGAAGACGCGCTTGCTGACGGCTGGGCTTTTTCTGATTCAGCGCGGCTTGGCTGCTGGTATCACCATTTATGCGCCAGCTATTGTGCTCTCTTCGGTTTTGGGGTGGAACCTGAATTACACCAACATTGTGATTGGTGTATTGGTGATCATTTATACTGTTTCCGGTGGCACCAAGGCTGTGAGCCTTACGCAGAAGTGGCAGATGGGTGTGATTATGGCCGGAATGTTCTATGCGTTCTATACGATCGTGGATCACCTCGCGCCACACCTTTCATTCATGGAAGCTGTAGCCGCGGCCGGAGAACACGGTAAAATGGAGATCATTGACCTCAAGGTGGATCTCAACGAGCGCTACACCTTGTGGAGCGGGCTCACAGGAGGCCTGTTTCTGGCGCTGTCATACTTCGGTACGGATCAGTCTCAGGTTCAGCGCTACATCAGCGGCAGCAACATCAAGCAGAGTAGGATGGGGCTGATGTTCAACGCAGTGCTGAAAATACCCATGCAGTTTTTCATTCTGTTGACTGGAGTCTTGCTCTTTGTGTTTTTCCTCTACAATCAGAAGCCGATCAACTTTAATGACAACGTTGTTCAGACTGTGCTTGTCTCTGACCGAGCTGAGGAAGGGGAAGAGATGTTGGCCAACTATCAGGCATTGGGAGCGGAGCAACGGAGCTTTCTGGAGCAAGGCGGAAGTCCTTCAGATGAAAAGGTCAAAACACTGGAGGCAGAACGCCTGGAGTTGACGGAGCGCTTCAATGAGTTGGCTACGCAGGTGGATCCTGACATCGAAACAAAGGATTCTGATTACGTATTCATCAACTTCATCCTCAACTACTTGCCGCACGGAGCCATCGGCCTCCTGCTTGCAGTGATCCTGAGCGCAGCCATGTCGTCTACTGCCGGAGAATTGAATGCGCTGGCCACCACCACTATGAACGACTTCTACAAAAGGCTCTTGGGTCGCGATGCTCAGCCAAAAGAAGAGGTCGTAGCCAGTCAGGTATTGACGGTGGTTTGGGGGATTCTTGCGATTGCCTTCGCCTTGGTCGCGCAACTGGTGGATAACCTCATTGAACTGGTCAATATTCTGGGTTCCATCTTCTACGGAACCATCCTTGGAATCTTCCTTTGCGCCTTTTTCCTGCGCTATTTGAAGAGCAACGCAGTCTTCTTTTCAGCGATCATTGCGGAGTGTGCTGTGATCGTTATGTACTTCAATCTTGACATCAGCTTTTTATTATTCAACCTTATTGGCTGTTTTCTCGTTCTACTGGTTGCTCACGCCTGGATGTTGATGGAAACCATCGTGAAGCGTTAGCAAGTGATCTGATCGTTTCTTTTTTTGCAAAAACCTACTCTATGTCGCTGAAAAGCTACGTCCCGTTGACGATAATGGCTGTTTTCACAGTCTTCTTTGTGCCCGAGGTTTCCGCCTCTTTTCATCCTGATAGCGTGGATCATGTACAAGCAACTCCGCCTTCTCCATTGGCTGAAGTGGTGGTTGGTTGTGAATATGGAACAAGCAGACTTTACGGTCAGAACATCCGTGTGTTTAACCTTGGAGAGAAGATCAATTCAGACTATGCTGAGTACAATCAAGTGCTGAATCAGGCAGAAGGCTTCATGCTTTTTACCGCGCGAAGAGATACGACCACCGGTGAGGACAGAGACTCGCAGGATGGTCAGTATTTCGAAGACATCATGATTTCTCAGAAAGTAGATGGTCGCTTCCAAACAGCCAAGAAGCTGGAAGATGCTCAGGATCTGTTTCCTTACAGCATCAACACCAAGAAGCACGAGGCGCCTGTTTTTCTCGGATGGGACGAACAGCAACTCATCATCTTCAAGGAAGACAAGCTTTGGTATTCAGCCCGCACAGATTCTGGTTTTGCAGAGCCGATGCTTTATGAGGAACACGTCAACATAGACAAGTATCAGCGCCATGCTTCGTTCACCGAAGACGGGAAAACGATCTACTTCAGCTCAGAAGTGAAGGATTCGAAGACCAGCAATTTTCATTTCGATCTGTTTGTCACCCGACAAGACAACGAAGGAAACTGGTCGAAACCTGAGCCACTGCCATTTCCGATCAATACGCTTTACAACGAGGACAGCCCCGAAATCTCAAAGGACGGCAAAACCATGTACTTCTCCAGTTCCAGATTAGGCGGACTGGGAGGTTATGACATTTACCTGTCGAACTTTGAAAACGGCACCTGGACAGATCCGGTGAACCTCTGCGAGCCGATCAATTCCCCTGCTCAGGATATCTACTTTAAGCCTTCCCGAGATGGAACCACGGCTTACTTCTCTTCTGATCGACTCGGTGGCTATGGAAGCATGGATATTTATAAAGTAGTGCTTGACGTTCCAACCTTCGCAGATTGCCGGGACTACAAAATTCCTCAGGAAGGAGAAGAGCGCTACCTGACGATGCTCGGTACGGATACCATCATCACCAACACTCCTTTTGTGATCGATGGAGGAGATTCTAAGCTGGATGGGAAAACTCCCAATAACTGGTACTGGAAAATCAAGGATTTGCAGGTGAAGAACACTTCTACGCTGGAGCAAATCATTGATTCATCCTCAGTGTTTGAGGTTAGCATGGAAATCAGCGTCATCGATGAGGAAAGGCTGGAAGCGCGCTATGCCTGCGTGACGAAAAAATACGTGGCTGTGCGTCCGGAAGACCGACAGGATAAAATTGCTGCCAGAGGTGTGGAGCTCAGCAACCTCATGTCTGACAACGAGATATTGGTAAAGCTGGACAATCAATTGACAGCCAATCCATTGAGTCTGACAAATGATGTTTACGAAACGCAGATGAACACGCGGATTCCCGTCAATGTATTGGAGAACGATATTCATCCTCGAAACCTCGACCTTGAAGTGGTTTCGATTTCTTCTTCAGTGAACGGAAGCTTGCTGGTGACGAATGCCACTTCCGGTGATGCCATGTATACACCCGCTAAAGACTTTGTTGGAGTAGATCAGTTTAAATACACCGCAAAGGACAGCACCGGTTTGCAGAGCGAAGCCTTTGTAGTCATCAAGGTGCTCAACGAGGAGCAGCTCATGGCCGGTCAGTTGGCCATGAACGACTACGGCCAAACACAAAAGGATACAGCCATTGAATTCAACCTTCTCGTGAATGATACCTCTTATTCAGGTTCATCGCTCCAGATCGAAGGGCTCACTTCTGCCACTAATGGAACGGCTGAGATCGTGAACGCACAGACAGGCGAGATCCGCTACACTCCGAATCCTGGTTACGTAGGAGCAGATGCTTTCACTTACACGGTGATTGGTGCTGACGGACAGCGAAACACGGCTCTGGTAAAGATCAACGTTGTAGGTGATGATGCTGGTCTGCCTGCTGTTCCATCTACCGAAAACGACCTCAGAAGAATATTCCAGAATCAAACCGCCTCTGTGAATGTGTTTGACAACGATGCTCTAGACGTTTGGCCTATGGCTTACCTGAGCGCTGTCACCAATCCTGAGAACGGAAATGTCAAAATCGTAGATGCCAACAAGGGAGTGATTCTTTATGTGCCTCCAAAGGGATTCACAGGAACGGAAACGTTCACTTACACCGTTTCCAATGAATTGGGTCAGCGTGTGGTTGAGGGTGTCACCATCATTGTGCTGCCAGACGAGCGACTTTACGCTTTGAAGTTGGAGCCTGATTTTGATACCACGATGACGGGGCGAACAGTGCAAACCAATATCCTGAGTAACGACCGTCATCAGCAAGGTCTGGGAATGAAGGTTTGGAAACTGGGGCAGCCAGCCAACGGAAAGGTGGAATTGACAGATGCGGAGAATGGTTGGATAGCCTACACTTCCAATGCTGAGTTCACTGGAAAGGATGTGTTCCAGTATGTTGCCGTGGATGAGCTGGGAACCAAAGCCCGTGCATTGGTGACCATTGAAGTGATCGGAGGAGAAGAGACGTTGCTTTTGCTGGCGGATGACGCGGGTGAAACGCGCGAAGGCGAGATGATCGAGTTGAACCTGCTGGCAAACGATGAAGCATTTGGTGATGCAACCATCAGCCTGGTAGAGCTGGGATCACCCGAAAACGGAAAGGCTTCCATCATCAGCGCGAGCGATGGAACCATCAGCTACACTCCAAACATTGGTTTTACCGGCATAGAGAGTTTCATCTACAAGGCAGAAGATTCCAAAGGAAACGTAGCTACAGCCAAGGTGGTCATCACCGTAAAGCCGGCTATTTCTATTGCCAGTGTGGAGACAGAGAACCTGCCTACACTAGAGCTTAAGCCCATCTACTTTGACTTTGACAAGAGCTACATCAGAAAGCGTGAGCACGAGACAATGGCTTACAACATCCAAGTGCTCAAGGACAATCCAGAGGTGATCATCAAGGTTTTAAGCCACTGTGATTCCCGTGGTTCCATTCGATACAACATTGGCCTGTCTGATCGCAGGGCTCGAAGCACCGTAGCCTACCTTGTGAAGAATGGTATTTCTAAGGAGCGCATTATCGCTTCTGTTGGATTGGGTGAGAGTCAGCTGGTCAATGATTGTGGAGATGGTGTTCCTTGTCCTCCGCAGGATCACCAGTTGAACAGACGGTCTGACTTTGTAGTTGTAGGGAAGGTGAAGGAGTAGGGGCTATCCTCCTACGCGCTTGGTTCGGTAACCCTCCTTATCGAGATAGGCCATCACCTTTTCGCGTTGATCTCCCTGGATGATGATTTCTCCATCTTTCGCGGAACCGCCTGTGCCGCAGGTGGCTTTCAGGCGCTTGGTGAGGTCTGAGAGGTCGGAATCGCTACCCTGAAAGCCTTTCACGATTACCACCGCTTTTCCGCCCCGTCCTTTGGTCTCGCGATGGACGTGCAGCAATTGCTCTGAAGGAGAGAGCGTTTCTTCCTCTTCGTGATCGTCATAACTGTAGTTCGGATTGGTGGAGTAGACCATTCCTCCGTTTCCGCTGTTGTTCTTCTTCTTTTTGCTCATCTGGGTACAAGTATATTAAGCGAAGCCGGATCGATCGTCACCACCACTTCTTTCGGAGAGGATGCATATTCACCGTCTATCTGAAGCGGTTCTTTGCCCGGGTTTTGGATCACCACCTTGGTGACGCGATGGGTTTCTACATACTTCGACTTATGAATGTTTTGAAGGAAGAGGCGAGAGGCAAGGGATGCAAAGGCAGCCTTCGGAAAGTTGCGCACGATGACCAATTCCAGGAAGCCATCATCTTCCCGGCCTGTTGGGTTGATGAAGGCGTTATTGCCAAACTGCCGGGCATTTGCGACTACCACCGAATATGCTTCCGCTTCGCTTTGATTTCCATCGAAATCCAGTGCGTAGGAGTTGGCTTCATAGCTGCCAAAAATGTCAATGGTCAGCTTCACATAATTGCTGAAGCCTCGCTCACCAATAGCGTTGAATTGCTGTGCAACAAACCCGTCAAATCCAACCCCGCAAAATCCAACCGCAGCCTCGTCATTCACACACATAGTGTCAATGGTTTTGACATGGCCGCGAAAGGCTTGCCGAATCGCTGTAGATAGCTTGGTGGAAATACCAAAGTGCCGTGCGATGCCGTTGCCCGACCCTGTGGGCACGATTCCCATAGGAATCCCACTCCCAATGAGTTGGCGACCAATCTCGTTCACAGAGCCATCTCCGCCAACGGCCACTACAGCTTTGAAGCCTTTCGATCCGGCTTCTCGCGCTAGTTGTACAGAGTGAGCACCACTTTCACTGATCACCACTTCGTGCTCAGGCTTCTTTTTGATGCTCCGCATGGCCTCATCAAAATGATGAACAATGCCGGTTCCCGAATTGGGATTGACGATGAACAAAAAAGGCCCCGAAACGGAGCCTTTGATTGTATTGTTTGTGGTTGCCAAGCTTATTCTGGTACAGTGTAACGACCTTCCACTGTGCCTTCATATTCGGTGTTCCCGATGAACACGGTGTATTCAATCTCAATGTCGAACACGGTGCTGTCAGGAGACGCTGAAATGCTTCCAGATCCTTGAATCTCTTTCTCAGTATCATCAGGAGCCTGACGAGGAATGCTGAATCTTGAGGTATTAGGAGTTGCAATGGCTTCAACACGACTGAAGAATCCGGGTGTTGAGAAGTTGCTGAAGTTGAAGATGTTGCTGATGGTCATACGAGGAACGCTGAGCAGGTCTCTTTCGAATTCCATTTCCAGTCCGAAGATGGTATCGAGTCCTACCACACGCTCGATGCAGTCATACTTTGCGATGAACTTTTCTCGTGCTTCACGAGAGCAATCTTCCAACTCGATTCCTTCGTTGCAGAAGCAATCTCCCTCGGAGCATTCTCCAAACACACACACAACATCTTCCAACACACAGAGGTCTTTGATCTCGCAGCTTTCTCCTTCAAAACCTTTCAAACAGTCACATTCACCATCGTTGCAGGTTCCTCCGTTCTGACAATCCACCCCTCGGCAGTCGTTGCAGGATTGGAGCATTCCCATCAGGAAAAAGGCTGTGGATAAAAGAAGCACTAGTCGTTTCATAGCAGTTGTTTAAACAAGCGGTAAATATAGGAAAAAGGCATACTGAGCTTAAAGACGCTGAATATCGCCCGGGGATTGTGCGGATTGGACGAATAGTAGGGGTTAGCAGTCCAAGGAGTTTGTGAAATATCTGTTAATTTGCGCCAAACAAATAAAATCCATCGAAAAATGAAAAAGGTAACAAGAATCGCTTCTATGCTGGTTGTTTGTGCTGCTGTACTCACTGCTTGTGGCGGTGGTGGAGAAGCCGAGAAGCCTGCTGAGGAAGCAGTAGAAACTACTGCCAAGGTAGAAGAGGCTGTTGAAGAAACTGCCACTGAGGTGAAGGAAGAAGTTCAGGAAATGAAAGAAGAAGTTGTCGAAGAAGTGAACGAGAAGGTTGACAAGATGAGCGGCAACAACGACAAGGCTGAAGAAGCCAAGCAAGCCAAGGAAGATAAAATGGCCGGTAAGGAGAAGGAATCTACTGCCGACAAGAAGGCTGCTAAAATGAACAAGATGAAGAAGTAACGATCTGATCGTTTACTTATATCCAATAAAAAAGCCCTGAAGCAAAATGCTTCAGGGCTTTTTTGTGTCTGGACGTTTCCGTCCTGAATTGACTTATTGCTTAGTAGCAGTTTGTGTACACTGGTCAACAGAACCTGAACCAGTAATGGTGAAGCTCCAAGAAACAGATCCGTCAGTGTAAGTACCTGAACCTTCGATGGTGAAACCATCGCCATCAGGCTCTTGGTTAGGAATGGTGATGTCGTTGCCATTCACAGTCGCAGTGATCTTGTTCACGAAGAACTCATCCCAAAGACCTGTGATCAGAATTGCGTCAGGACCAGCAGTAGCAGTCTCGATGCTAGAAGGATAAGCTCCACTAGGACCAGTCAATGAGCAAGCATCGCTACCGGTGTAGCTTCCTACCATCTTATCTCTGGATAGAGTATTACAATCATCGCCTTCGTAACCAGCGTCACAAACGCAAGAAGTTCCATCAAATGTTCCGAATTCACAGTAGATCTCACAAGTAGGACCAAACCAGTTGGTAGCACATTCGCAAGTTCCGTCAACGCACTCACCATCGTTCTCGCAAGTCACGTCATTTACAATACATAGGTCAGCAATCTCACAAGTAGGACCTGAATAACCAACTACACATTCGCAGTCTCCTTCGTTACAGGTACCTCCGTTCAAACAGGTAACGTCATCACACTCGTCACCGCAAGAACCAAGAGCGAGGATTAGGGCTCCTCCCAAGGCCGTTAGTAATAGATTTATCTTCTTCATAACAAAATAGGTTTTGCCGCAAATTTATCAGAATCTTGATCCGATGGACAGCGGCATAACAGTTGATTTATGAACGGAAGCGTGCTCAACAACTGGCATAGGATTGTTGAGCACCTATCACATTCAAAGATTTGTGTTTATAAGGTTCTGAATACTAATTGGTTGGCCTTCTCGGGCGAAGCTGAAATCTTGCCAGGTATTTATAGGGCTAAGGACAGTTCACGACTTGTATGATTCGTTGAAAGACCTTGTTACAAATGAATGACAAGGTCTGAAAAGCCGCTTTATTGGCGATTTGCGGTCATTGTGCATTCATCTGTAGTGCCTCCAGACATTACGCTGTATGTCCAGTTGATGGTGCCATCCGCGTATGTTCCTGTGCCCTCGATAAAGAATCCATCCTGATCAGGTTCCTGGGAAGGTATGGTGATAACGCTACCATCAATGGTAGCATAGATTGTTTGTATGAAGAACGTATTCCACAATCCATCAATCAGAATCGCGTCAGCGGCTCCAGAAGGATCGGCCTGAATTTGCGTGGAGTATGGTTGTGTAGTACCAGTCATGTCGCAATCATCAGAGCCCAGGTAGTTTCCAATCACCTTGTCTCTCGTGAGCGTTGAGCAATCAGGACCCTCGTAGCCATCATTACATACACAGGAGGTTCCGTCAAAGGTTCCGTTTGGACAAGAGATTTCACATGTCGGTCCATACCAGCCTGTTGGGCATTGGCATTCACCATCTACACATATTCCTCCATTGGCGCAGCTTACGTTGTTGACCAGGCATTCATCCACCACCTCGCAAGAGGGGCCTGAATATCCATCCGGACAGTTGCATTCACCATTCACACAAGTTCCTCCGTTTTCGCAGGAAATCGCGTTTACGATACAGAGATCTGCGATTTCGCAGTTCGTTCCTGAATATCCGGCAAGGCACTCGCAATTGCCATCATCGCAGGTGCCAGCATTTAAACAAGTAACATCTGCGCATTTGTCGCTGCAGGAGCTGAGAAATAAGATGAAGGTTCCACACAGGGCGATCAGTAGAAAATTGGGGCTTTTCATTTTGGTTGTTTTTAGACTTTAAGCAAATGTATTTTGATCCTAATCTTGAGTGACTAGGCAAAAACGCCACTTTAGGATGGCATACCCTTGAACAGTGATGCTCCTTTTTTTGAGAGAATCACTTTTTGTTCCAGCTCTGCTGAAACAAAAACGAAAAGCAAAGACCTCCGATCTTATCCTCGTACCGTGTTGGTGGTGCAGCTGTAGCTGTCTCCTGTTGAGTTGTTCGTCAGGTTGTAGTTCAGCGTTAAGCGGTTGTTGTCATAGGTTCCGCTACCTGAAATGGTATATGAGCTTCCCGGAGGTGTTTGTGTCGTGATGGTGATCTGCGTGCCGGCCACGGTTCCAACGATGGGTGCTGTGATCATGCCGTCCCACAGGCCAACAATGTTGATGTTGTGTATGGAGAGTGCATTCGAGTCCACAGAGAATTGATAACTGTTACTCGAACCACCGGGAATGCAATTATCGTTCGCAGTGTAGCGACCTATCATGGGATCCCTGGCGAGGAATCCGCATGTGTTTCCTGAATACCCTTCGTTGCATTCGCATACTCCGTTCACGACAATGCCATTATCACATTGCAGTGTGCAGTCATCACCAAAGAAGCCATCGGGACAGGTGCAGCTTCCATTTTCACAGTATCCTCCGTTTTCACACTGCACGTTGTTGGCCAGGCACCGATTTACGGTAGAGCAATCAGAGCCGGAATACCCCCTCAGACAGTCACACTGACCGTCATTGCAAACTCCATCGTTCAGGCAGGTAACATCTTTGCATTGGTCTGCGCAGCTGACAAGAAGAATTGAGAGTATGAAGAGCAGAGACGATAAGGCGTCAAGGGAACTTCGCATGGTTGGTGTCTTTTGTTGTTGACTTGGGATGCAATGATAGTTGGCATTGTTGTTATGATTGGTCATTTGCGATGCACGGCTTATTCCTAAGATTACATTTGCCGCCAGATTTTCTACCATGAAGTTTGAACGCCAATCGCTGACCGATCAGCAACTCAAAGATTTTTACAAAGCACTGCTTCTCCCGCGACAGATAGAGGAGAAGATGCTGGTGTACCTGCGCCAGGGAAAAATATCCAAGTGGTTTTCAGGGTATGGTCAGGAAGCCATCAGTGTGGGAACAGCGTTGGCGATGGACCCGGAAGAATACATGCTTACCATGCACCGGAATCTTGGAGTTTTCACCACGAGGAATGTCCCTCTTGATCGCCTGTTCGCCCAGTTTCAGGGTAAGGAGCGTGGATTCACCAACGGCCGGGATCGCTCGTTTCACTTTGGTAGCAAAGAGCACAACATTGTCGGAATGATCTCTCACCTCGGCCCGCAGCTTGGTATTGCGGATGGTATTGGCCTTGGAGAATTGTTTGATGACACAGGGCGCTGTGCATTGGTGTTCACCGGTGATGGAGGTGCCAGTGAAGGTGACTTCCATGAGGCGCTGAATGTGGCGGCCGTTTGGGACCTTCCCGTCATTTTTGTGATTGAGAACAATCAGTGGGGACTTTCTACCCCAAGCCAGGAACAGTTTCGATTCAAGCAGTTCATCGACAAAGGCATCGGTTACGGTATGGAGGCGCGACAGGTAGACGGAAACAACCTGTTGGAGGTGTATCACGAGGTGCAGAGTATTCGAAAAGAGATCAAGAAAAAGCCACGGCCCTTCCTGCTTGAGTGTATTACCTTCCGAATGAGAGGACACGAGGAGGCCAGCGGAACCAAATATTATCCGGAAGGGCTCCAGGACAAATGGAAGCCCAAAGATCCGGTTGACAGCTTCGAAGCTTTCGTGCTGAAAGAAAAACTCTTCACCGCTGAAGAACTGGAAGGGCTCAAAAAGAACTTCAAGGATGAAGTCTCTAAGGCCTTTGAGGTGGCGATGGCGGAGCCTTCCATCTCGTTTTCAGAGGATCGTGAATTGGAGCAACGCTTTGCTACACATGATCCTACACCGGTTAAGCCAGGTTCAGAGACGGAAGACGTTCGTTTTGTGGATGCCATCAGCGATGGGTTGCGCGAGGCTATGAGACGCCACAACGACTTGGTGCTCATGGGACAGGACATCAGCGACTATGGCGGGGTGTTCAAGGTGACCCAAGGCTTCATGGAGGAGTTTGGAAAGGACCGCGTTCGCAATACACCATTGTGTGAATCAGCCATTGTTGGAGCTGCGCTCGGTTTGAGTGTCAAAGGAAAGAAGACGATGATGGAAATGCAGTTTGCTGACTTTGCGAGCAGTGGTTTCAATCAGATTGTCAACAACCTTGCGAAGATCCACTGGCGTTGGGGCCAGAACGCAGATGTGGTGGTGCGGATGCCAACGGGTGCTGGAGTAGGAGCAGGGCCGTTTCATTCTCAGAGCAACGAGGCCTGGTTCTTCCATACGCCTGGTCTGAATATTGTATATCCGGCTTTCCCGGAAGATGCAAAGGGATTATTGCTAGCTGCGTTTGATGATCCTAACCCTTACCTCTTTTTCGAACATAAGTACCTCTACAGAAGTCTGACAGGACCGGTGCCCAAAGGCTACTACACCACCGAAGTGGGCAAGGCTAATGTTCTCCGCGAGGGAACGGACGCCACCATCATCACCTATGGATTGGGTGTGCATTGGGCATTGAAAGCTGTGGAAGCACGTAATGAGAGCATTGAAATCATAGACCTGCGCAGCCTTCAACCGTTGGACATGGATACGATTGAGCAGAGTGTGAAGAAGACTTCGAAAGCTTTGGTTTTACACGAGGATTCAATGACGGGTGGTATTGGAGGTGAGATTGCAGCCCGAATTGGAGAACACTGTTTTGAATGGTTGGATGCCCCCATCATGCGCTGCGCCAGTCTCGATACGCCCATTCCTTTTGCCGAAGAACTTGAGCAAAACTTCCTGGCCAATGCCCGGTTAGATGAAGTGCTCAATCGATTGCTTAGCTATTAACTTTGTCCCATAATTTAATTCCATCGAAATGAAGAAATTGTTCCTCCTACCCCTTGCATTGTTGGCATTTGCATGCGGAAACACTGCTCAACAGCCTGCGGCTGAAGCAGAAACTGAAACTCCTGAAGTTGTTGAAGAAGCGGCTCCCGCTATGGCAAGCTTTGGTGCTGAAATCTCAGCAGACGGAGCCGTGAGTGCTGCCGAGTTGCCAGCTCAGCTGGAAGGGCAGGATTCTGTACGTGTGAAGCTCACAGGTAGCATTGACAAAGTATGTCAGATGAAGGGCTGCTGGATGACTATGGATGCCGGAGGGCAGAACATGCACGTGACTTTTAAGGATTACGGATTCTTTGTTCCTAAGGATGCCGGAGGAAACGAAGCTGTGATTGAAGGGTTTGCATACGTAGACACTATGGATGTTGAAACTCTGCGTCACTATGCGGAAGACGAGGGAAAGTCAGCCGAAGAAGTAGCTATGATTACGGAGCCGGAAGTGAAGTTGTCTTTTGTAGCGGATGGCGTGATCATCAAAGGCTATGAAGCCAGCGAGCCAGAAATGAAAAGACACGATCATGATCATGAACATGGGGAAGAAGGTCACTCACATTGATCGGAAGCCTTGAAAGAAGGAGATTGAAAGCCGGCAGATATCTGCCGGCTTTTTTTGTGCTGTTTATTCTGACTTATCCTTTGTGCGAATCACAAGGCGCAGGTTCTGATCGAACTTGATGTAGTACCACATCCAGTCTACAAAAATGAAGAAGCGGTTCTTGACTCCAAGGATGTTCATCAAGTGGACAAAGAGCCAGAACAGCCAGGCGAAGAAACCTCTGAAGTGGAAGATTGGGAGGTCTACTACCGCGCGGCTTCTTCCAATGGTAGCCATCGATCCAAGGTCCTTGTAGCGGAAACCTTTCATTGGTTTTCCCTTGGAGGTGAGCGCTTGAGCCAACCAAACGCCCTGTTGAATGGCTACCTGAGCTACCTGAGGATGCCCCTTGGGAAATGCTTCGTCTGGCATGTAAGAAATGTCCCCAATGGCAAATACATCTTTCAAGCCTTTCACTTTCAGTTGATCATCGACCTCGAGTCGACCGTTGCCTTTGTAGAGATCTGACGGTATTCCGTTCAGACGATTTCCGCGAATGCCTGCCGCCCAGATGAGTGTTGAGCTTGAAATTTCTTTACCACCTTTCACCTTCACCGTATGTCCATCGTAGCTTTCTACCATGGCTCCGGTTTCCACTTTCACGCTCATTCCTTCGAGGAATTTCCGGGCAGCGGTCGAAGATTGTTCTGACATGCCATTGAGCAGCTGCGGACTGGCCTCCAGCAGGTGAATGTCCATTTCTTCAAAGTCCAACTCAGGATAATCCTTCGGAAGCACAAAACGCTTCATTTCAGCCAGTGCCCCTGAAACTTCTACTCCTGTTGGTCCTCCACCCACCACCACGAGTGTCATGCGCTCTTTTCGCTCTTCAGCGCTATTGGAGATCAGTGCATTCTCAATCTGCTCGATCACCTTGTTGCGCAAGGCCAGCGATTCCTGAACAGATTTCATGGGCAGAGCATTTTGCTCAATCTGTGCGTTGCCAAAGTAGTTGGTGTCCGCTCCAGTCGCAATGACAAGGAAATCGTACTCGATCGATCCGACATCGGTTACGATCTGCTTCTCATCCGTTTTCACCTCTTTCACCTCGGCCATTCGGAAGTGGACATTGGGAATTCGATGAAAGATTTTCCGCACCGGGAAAGCGATCGCACTCGGGGCAATCCCTGAAGTAGCTACCTGATAGAAGAGTGGTTGAAACTGGTGAAAGTTATTCTTGTCCAGCAGCACTACCTGATACGGCTTGCGAGCCAGTGAGCGTGCCAGTTTGAGACCTCCGAACCCCGCACCGATGATGACGATCCTGGGATGTTCGCTGTCGGGAAGATGTGCAGGCATAAAACAAAAAATGCTTCCGCAAAGGGAAGCATTTTTCGAGGAGAAATCCTAGTATTTCAGTCGTTCATTATTGAATCAGCAGCGGCTGCGTTGAGGCGCCTTTGTCTGTCTCAATATTCAGGAAGTAGCTTCCCGATTTCAGCTCAGAGAGATCCCAGCGAATCGTTGCCATTCCAGAAGTGATCTGGCGTTGTACCACCATTCTTCCCTGCATGTCGGTGATGATCAAAGTCTGAACGTTTGAACCTGGCTCGATGGTGAGAATGTCTGTTGTTGGATTTGGGTAAACCTTATGACTGTTTTCATCCAAACCATTGATTCCTCCAGGGCCTTCCACTACCAAAGAGTCTGATACAATGGTACAGCCATTATCATCTGTTGCCGTTGCTCTGATAACTGAGCCTTCGCAAAGGTTCGTTGCAGTTTCTCCGGTAGAACCGTTCAGGTCATCCCATGTAATGTCGTAAGGTGATGTTCCGCCACTGACAGTGGCTTCCGCCTGTCCGATACAATTGGTTCCTGACCCTGATGCCACCGTTTGAGTAATCGTGATCACAAGCTGATCTGGCTCTGTCAGTGTATAGCTTCCTGTATCTGTACAACCTGCATCATCGGTGACAATAACCTCGTAGGTTCCCGCTTGCAAGTTGGAAACGCTGGCGTTTGTCTCATTAGGGAGCTCTGTCCAGCTGTAACCGTAAGGCTCTACACCTGATTCCATGACTACGCCGATGGCCCCGTTGTTGCCACCAAAACATGATACGCTATCGAGGGTGGTCGCATTGTCATCTATCACCGCGAATACCTCATCCACGGTCGCGTTGAAGGTTTCTACACATCCCAGATCATCCGTAACAGTCACCGTGTAGGTTCCTTCTGAAAGGTTGTCGGCTGCGGCCGTCATGCTTCCGCTGGACCATACATAGGTGTAGGGCTGATTCCCTGAAATCATATTGATGCTGGCTTGGCCATCGCCCTGATTACAATTCTCCGGATCAGTTTGAATCGCACCTTGAAGTCCGGAAGCCCCTCCAATGATCACCGCAGAATCAACGGCTGTACAACCAGCAGCATCGGTTACGGTAACCGTGTATGTTCCGGGGCCGATGTTCAGCAACTGATCCATTGTTCCACCTGTGCTCCACAGGTAGGTGAATCCTCCGGCACCACCGGCTGGACTTACGACTGCATTTCCATCACCAAAGGCGCAGGTGGAAGGATTGGCCGCAACGCTGGTAACAATAGCTGCTGGAGCGTCTACTGTAATGGTAGCGGTCTCTGTGTTGCCGTCCACATCGGTTACAGTTACAGTATAGGATCCAGCGCATAAACTGGACTCAGAGGGTGATGTTCCGCCAGAGCTCCACAAATAGGTGTAGGGCGCACCACCACCACCGATGACACCGTTTATACTTACACTGCCATCACATGTATTGAAGCATGAGGCATCTGTAGAGTCACGAGTGAAGGTGATCGGGTCGAGTGGAGTAATGATGTTTGAGTTGGTATACACGTAGTCTCCGCTGGTTCCAAAGTTTCCGTTGGCTGCATTTCCTGAGTAGTAGAAAGTAACAGTCTCAGGTGTAGTGGGAGCTGTCCATGTGAAAGTCCAGTTTCCAGAAGTGTTTACTGTGCTGTTGTGTCGGATGTTATCGATGCCTGCAGTATTCACACTTGATCCTGTCCCAGCAGTCAGTGATCCTGATTGCGCGTTGGACCCATTGAGGAATACGCCTTGGAACCCATAGCGAGCAGCCGTGGGAGAAGGTTGAGTGACAGAAACAGTAATGGAGTACGAAGCTCCTGGATAGTAGCTGGTAGGTACTGTAGCGTTCACCGCACCTGTACCAGAGTTGAGTGCAAAAGAGGCATGGCAACCTGACTGAGCACAGGCATTTTGCCCGGAGTCGTTAGGCGATCCGGTATTGTCTCCGGATGGCCCGCCAGAGTTGCTCACCATGACAATAGCCATAGCCGCTACAATAAGAAGAGATAGCTTTCTGAGTAAATGTTGTTTCATAGTATGAGTTTAGTTGATAGGTAGCAATGACGTATCAAGAGGGGAAATGGTTCAGTCCTTTTTCGCTTTTTGAATTCTAAAGTTGACAGCCGAAACCAATATGTTCATGAACGGGCTGATCAGACAAAAGAAACAAAATGGCCAATAAACCACTGTAGCAACACCTAAAACACCCGCTTGCGTGGCCCCACAAGTGTTCCATGGAACAAGCACTGAGGTGACTGTGCCGCAGTCTTCAAGTGTTCTGCTAAGGTTTTCTGGGGCAAGATCCTGATCCTTGTAAGCTTGGCTGTACATCTTGCCGGGAACCACAATCGCTAAGTATTGATCAGAGGCTGTGGCGTTCATGAAAAGCGCACTGACACCTGTTGTTGCCGTAAGACTCGTTCTGCCTTTTGCCAATCCCAACAGACTTTGGGTGATGACTTCGAGGCATTGACTGCGCTCCATCACACCTCCAAAGATCATGGCGCAGACAATGAGCCAAATCGTATTTAACATGCCAGCCATGCCTCCTGTGGACAGCAAATCCTGCATCATTTCATTGTCTATGGATAAGGAGAAATCTGTACCTAAGGCTTGCATCAGTGTACTGTAGTAACCCACAAAATCGTTCGTGGCGTTGAGCGAGTTGAGCAGATCAGATTGAAAGATCAGCGCAAACACGATTCCCAGAATGGAGCCGATGGCTAGGGCTGGAGCTGCTGGAATTCGTCTGGTAATCAGAAAGATGACCACCGCAGGGACAATGAAAAGGAGTGGCGATAGGTTGAACACGGAAGCGATGGACGCTTCCACATCAGAGGCTGAAACCTGTGTGCTTTCGGGCGTAATGGTTAAACCAATAACGGTGAAGATGATCAGGGTGATGACAATGCTCGGAATCGTAGTCAGCGCCATGTATCGTATGTGGGTAAAGATGTCTGTCCCGGCTACTGCGGGAGCGAGGTTGGTTGTATCAGACAGGGGAGACATCTTATCCCCAAAATATGCTCCGGAGATGATCGCCCCGGCTACTAATCCTTCGTGAAAGCCAAGCGCATTGCCGATGCCGAGCAATGCAATACCAATGGTAGCAATGGTTCCCCATGAACTTCCGGTGGCGATGGAAACCACAGCGCAGATCACACAGGCTGAAACCAGAAAGAAATCCGGATGGAGAACTTTCATGCCATAGTAGATCATCGCTGGAACAATGCCGCTCACCATCCAACTGCCAGCCAGACAACCAATCAAGAGCAAAATGATCAGCGCAGGAACGGCCTGTTTAATGTTGTCAATGGAACCATCCATGAGCGCTTTGAAATCGTGTCCATGGGTGAGTCCAATAATTCCCGCGACTCCTGCAGCGGCCAACAACACCAGTTGGTTGGAAAAGGAAAGTGTGTCATCACCAAAGGCGAGCACATTCAGAAAAAGCATTCCTATCAGGAAAACAACGGGGATCAGTGCCATCCAAAGTGGCGGTTTCCTGGTAGACTTCATCCAACGAATATGCAAATCGAGGCGCACTTGGCAACCTGATGCCTCCGTTTCAGAGCTTGCAGAGGCTATGTGG
Source organism: Flavobacteriales bacterium UBA6057 (assembly GCA_002428995.1). GTDB lineage: Bacteria > Bacteroidota > Bacteroidia > Flavobacteriales_G > Salibacteraceae > UBA6057. The sequence goes on from DIYJ01000018.1 coordinate 45,279, forward strand.
GGCGCTCATAACGGTTTCTCATGAGCACAAAAAAGCCCCGGGCTATTGGCCCGAGGCTTTGGATCATCAAGTTCAAAAGGACTTAGTCGAAGACGATCTCCATCTCAACCCTTCGGTTTCGCTGGCGACCTTCAGGAGTGTCATTAGTGGCGATTGGCTTGCTTTCACCATACCACTTCACGATGAGTCGCTCACGTGGCACGCCCTTGCTCTCTAGGTAGTTGGAAACAGACTTCGAGCGCTTCTCTGAGAGCTTCAGGTTAGCCGATTCGCTTCCCACTGCATCTGTGTGACCCGAGATCATGATCTTCCAGTTCTCCTTGCGAACGAGCAGCTCGGCCAATCCATCAAGTGATTCGTAAGAGCTCTGCTTGATCACATCACCACCCGTTTCGAATTCGAGGTTGTCGAAGGCTGTGTTGATCACTTCCTGTTCTTCTTCCTCGATTTCAGGACAACCGGCATTCTCTGCAGGTCCTGGTGTTTGAGGACAACGATCATCCTTGTCAAACACACCGTCTCCATCGAGGTCACTGTATGGACATCCAGCGTTCTCAGCAGGTCCGAAGGTGTCTGGACAGCTATCGTCCTTATCAATTACACCGTCACCATCACGGTCTCCAAAGGGGCAACCGTTGTTGTCTACCGGTCCGGGTGTTTCTGGGCAGCCATCTACATTGTCAGCCAGTCCGTCACCATCGGTATCGGGGCAACCTTGGAATGCAGCGTCTCCTGGTTTTTCAGGGCATGCATCTTCGCTGTCCTTGATGCCGTCACCATCGGTGTCAGGACATCCATTGAACGCGGGGATTCCTGGTGTTTCCGGGCAATCATCCTCGCTGTCTTTGATGCCATCCTCATCTGTATCAGGACAGCCGTTGAAGGTCGCGATGCCGGCTTCTTCAGGGCACTCGTCTTCGGCATCCTGAATTCCATCTTCATCCGTGTCAGGACAACCGGCAAATGCTTCTATACCTGGCTCATCAGGACAGGCGTCATCATTGTCAATGATTCCGTCACCATCGCGATCGGGGCAACCTTCAAATTCCTTTGGTCCCTTCTCTGTCGGACACTTATCATCATTGTCGATGATGCCATCACCATCGGTATCAGGACATCCTTTCAGTTCCGTTGGTCCGGCTTCTTTTGGACAATCGTCATCCTTGTCAGGAATACCATCACCGTCACGATCCTTTTTCTTGCATCCAATGGTCCAGTTGATACCCCATCTCAGGTGAGTGTTTTTGCTGTTCTCGTAGAACGGAACACCCAGCACATTGTCCGTAAGGATGTAGAACTGGAACGGGAAGATGTTGCCACTAAATCCAACACCGATATTGTTGAACGAACGATTGTAGATGCTGTAGTTCGCATGCAATCCGAGCCACTTGCGGATTCTGAATCCATAGGAAAGCGTCATGGCAGATCTCAGCTTGCGCTTCACAAAATGTGAGTTCACCAAAATGCCCACGTTGTGCTTTTCAGCAAGCTGATAGTTAGCACCTAAGTTTATGCGAGCTGTGAGCCAGGTGGTGTAAGGATCCTCCGTTTCAGTGGCGGCAAATTCGTTTCCGAGGCTGTCCAACAGATCCTCGAAATAGCTGGAAGCCGTATCTCCCAGATCTGCTCCGTCTGAATCCAGCAGCAGGTCTTCGAAGCTGTTCAACCCATTAAAGGTGAACTCCTTGTCCTCGTATTCAAAGGTCTTGGTATTGGACTTCCAGCGAATGAATCCAAGGTCCGTAACCGCACCGCTGAACTGGATCTTTTCGTTCATGTCGTAGGTAGCACCGAAGTCTACTCCGAAGCCGATGTTGTTGAATGAGAAAATATCACCCGCTGCGATATCAATGTCACCTGTGTCTCGGATGGCATCGAGGATGGGATCCGGATTTACAACCGAAGCGGTATTCAGCTCGAAGGTCGCTCGACCAGTGAGGTCGAAGGTGTTTTCATCGGTTTGCAGGCTGATTTCTGACCTGCGGGAATGCACGTTGAAGGCACCGAGCAGAAGCTTGGGTCTGATCCCAATCGAGAGTTGCTCCAAAGCACCAAACTTGCGCGCATATCGGAAGCCGATTTCAGTAAAGGTTGAAAGGTCAAGTCCCAATCCGTCAAGATTAGCACCCTCACCACCTAAGAGTTCGGGGCTTCCGTTCCCTTTGAGCAATAGCGTAAAGAAGTCTCTGGGGTAGCTCAGTCTGAATTGATTTCGGACACTGATGTTGAATCCAAAATAGTTTCGATTCACTCGGAATCCAAAGTGAATGGGATCATACCTGAGTTCATTTTCAAAATAGTTGAGATCGGCCATCGCGTCCAGCACCTTGTCAGGTGTGAGCGTAATCGAATCGTCAGATCCAAGTTCCATCAAGTCTGTCAATACAAACCCTGTGTTGGAATTTCGGAATGCAATGGAGGAAATACCGGGTGTGCCGATGTTGACATTGCATTCATGGAAAAACGATGGATTGGTGAAACCTGATTGTTGCAGGTAGCGCATGTTGTATAGTCCCAGTTCCTGCTGCGCAAAGACAGTTCCTGTTGCCATGATCAAGATGGCTATGAGTAGGCGTTTCATGTGATTGTCAATAGGTAAGGTTAGTACAACAGGCTTACAGGTCGTCTGCATTGAGAGCAGTTCCCACTTTTACTCCGAATCGAACTCCGATCATGTAGTCAGAGTAGACCTTCACAACGTCACGGTTTGCGTAATCCGTAGAGGTGAGGCGAGTAGTGATGATGATGCGATTTCCTTCGGACAGGAGCTTCACTTGGTTAATGGTCTCTCCTTCGTCATTCAGCGCCTCACGACTCAGTTCAAGGTCGGTGGTAACAGCGGTGCTGCTCGATACCTTGAAGGTTTGCGGATCAACGATTCCACTTTCGAGCACCATTTGAGGTTCATCTCCACCGAGCAGGGTAAACAGGGTGTCTAACACTCCTGTGGTTTCGTTGAAGTTACCTACGTAAGCTTCCATCTCACCATCCAATGGAAATCCATTGTCGACATTGATGCGCAAGAGAAGGCTCTCAATTCTATCCGCTTCTTCGGGAGAGAGAAATTCGTCATAACTCAGTGTGTCAGACAAGGTGAGTTCTCCAAAGCCTTCCAGCGGAAGCAATACATCAGCCACCACATCAATGCGACTCTCGTCCGTGATGAAATTTTGATTTCCTGTCGGACTTCCGGGATTGGAAGTGCCCTCAATGTCGTAGATCACAAATTTGGGAGTGGGCTCAATCACATCAGACATTGCCCCGTTTGTGTTCGCATTGTTGAATTCGAGCGAAGAGACGTTTGTGGTACCTGGTGTTTCTGCGGCATCCACGTTGAATGTTTGAGTCTCAGCATTCACCAGTAGATCACGGGTTTCGCCCGTGTTTACGTTCTCGGTGAACAGCTCCTGAAAGTCACACTGGAAAGGAACGCCAAAGCTGTTGGAGACGTTGAACGTTACTGTTGGATTTGTGAGTGTGAACGTTCCTCCATCGAAGTTGCCAAACACGCGCATCAACACACTATCCTTGGGGAAGTCGAGGATGAAGTTTTTGAAATCACCCTCGAGCAGGGAGTAGTCAGCGTTGTTCAGCGCGATGTTCAGCTGCAGTTGATCTGTAGTGAAGGTGCTGTTGCCACTGTTGGTCATCTGCAGGTTGAGGTCTGCGTCAATCATGTTTCCTGGAGCAAGAGCGAGGGTATATCCCTGCAGGTCATTTGAATTTGCGTCTGTGGCTGGTACGGAGCTGGTGCCGTCAAAATTCAGCGTGGTTGAAAAGGGAGTGCCCGAAGCATCTGTAAGTGAAGGAATGCTCAAGGTAACCTGCCCTACATGGCGAAAGGTGGAACTAATGTCTAAGTCCAGAGATCCTGCCTTGAACACAACGGAAGTGAGTTCCACACCACCACTTTGATCGTAAGGAATGGGAAAATCAAAATCGAGATCAATGCTTCCTGCTGCTTCAAAGCCGGTGATCTGCGCAGCTGTCATGGATTCTTCCTCTGATTCGTTGAATCCTGGGAGCCCGTAGTATCCCGAGGCATCTATGCGTTCCAGCGAATCAGTATAGACCAATGCCAGGAATACTCCATTTGCATCATCGATCTGAAGAATGTCGTTGCTGTCTCTCTTTAATACGTCATCAACGGTAAGCTCAGCGGAAGCAATGGGTAGTGCAAACACTGGGTTGATGCCTCCATCTTTAATGTTGTCAAGGTCGAGGTACTCCCGATTACATGAGCCGAGGAACAATAAGCTCAGGAATGCTAGAAGCGGATAGGGCTGTTTCATATCAAGGCACTTAGTTAGAGTGAGGTAATAGGTTGACAAAGGTGGCAATTATTGCCGCCAAGTCCTTAGAAAACTAACCCTAATCTAAGCTTATCTGCCTTCGATGCGGTGCCAGAGCGTATCGGTCGAAACCGCTTGCGGGAGGTTCCCTCCTGATTGACCAGCGGTCCATGTTACCTGCGCGATGTACCAGCGGTTACCCTGATAGACCAGATCCATCGCGAACCAGAGCTCATTTTTGAACTGCTGTTTGGAGCTCTTTTCCACCAGCGTTTGGTATACAATGCTGTTCACACTAGCCATGTCCGCATAGAAGTCAACACTCCGGTCATACTCATCCAAAAACAGGGAGTACTTATTATAAAAGGCTGCCGAGTTGTAGAGAAATCGGTCCATTTTGCCCTGCGCAAAGCGGGTTTCGCCTTTCGCTCCGCTCGTCACAGAGTTCATTTGTGCACCGGGTAAAAGCAAGTTGGTAAGCTGAGCTTTTCGCTGCTCTCCTTCAGACTGCTGAAAAGCCGTGTAGAATGCGGCTACAACGCCATCCACGGTTTTCAGCGAATCCTGGCCCTTGACAGAAAAGGTGAGCATGGAGATGAATGCTATGGTCAGCAGCTTATTCATTGATGTAGAAAATCAAACGGCATTTGACACTGGCTTTATCTACAATCGCTGGATACCAGAGTGACATGGATTCCACCATCGATTTGGCCTTTTCAATCTGAGGACCTGAGAGGTCGTTCACGTAGTCCAGCTTTGCACTTCCATCTTCTTCGATCAAAACGGTAAAAGGAGTCCGTCCTTCCATGTTCGCATCATCCACGCCCCAAGTGCTGAGCTTTTTGCGGAATTCTTTTTCACTTCCGGTGTATACAGGTGGTTCGTCTACCTCTTTTGCTGTGTAAACCTTGTTCGGATCGTAGGCAGAGACTTCAGCGGCTGGCGCGGGCGATTGTCCCTTGAAAAGATCATACGTCAGGTCCTGAGGCCAGAGTTTAGAAGGAATGGGGATGGAAGGGTGTTCGTTTTGAATGGAGATGCTGGTAATCTTCCATTGATTTTCAAACTCGACAAATGTGAATGACTGCATGCTTCTGGAGAGCAGCGTGTCCGTACTTCCGTCTTCCGCAAACCGGGCATACACGCTGCAAAAAATCCGTGTGGTGCTTTTATGCTCCCTGTTCAGCAGCACCACAGGTTCCATCTTGATGGAATAGCCAGAGTCCACCGCTTGTAGATCACTCAGAAAGCCTGCTACGCTGAGGTTTCGGGCAATGGGTTGTTCGGATTGATTATAGGTGATGGTTGTGACGGTGGCGCCCTCCATGAATAACATCTTTGCCATGGAAGGTTCCATTGAAACCAGCTTGAAATACTTATCCAGGGCGGAAGTAGGTGATTCCTGAGCTTTCAGATTGTCCATACCTGCTGCGAGAGACAGGAATATGCCAATCAGTAAAAGAAGATGATTGTTGCGGTTGCTCATTTAAACATTCCACCGAGTCCTGGCATCATGCTTCCAGCGGCAGACTTCATTTCAGCCTCGTTTACCTTATCGGCCTTTTCGATGGCATCATTCACTGCCATAACGATGAAGTCTTCCAACTGTTCAGTATCGGAAGTAATGCTGCTATCAGCAAAAGTTATGCCTTTGATTTTCCTGTTGCCATTGGCGGTCACCTTCACCTTGTTTCCGGGCGAAGTGCCTTCTACGGTAATGGTTTCGAGGCGGTCTTTAATGGCTTGCATTTGCTGCTGCGCCTCTTGCAGCTTCTTAATCATGTCCAACATCGAACGGAAATTTGAGCAAAAGAACGCATTGCTTACCAATATCAGGGTCGTTCATCGAAGCTAGAAGATGAACGGACGAAAAGCCACCTGCTGATCCTTGGGTTAGCCTTTGTTTTTTGTATTATCGACATGCATAAACCCTTGCATATGAGATTCTTACCCCTGTATGTGGCAGTAGCCGCACCGCTACTTCTTTGTGCTCAAAATTTGCCTGAGCAAAGCGTTTTAATTGAGTATTCACTTCCCCTCATGCTCTCTGAAGAGGCCATGCAAGAAGCTAATCCGTCATGGGATCAGGCGCGCATGTTTACACCGCTATATCCTCCCGAAGCCCAGCGATACTCTGAAGCCTTTTGGGCACATCTGGAAAAGATGAGAGAGGTGAAAAACTACCATGGTTTAAGGGGGCAGCCCATTCAGGGAGCTCTGGGAACATTGAGCGCTAACGATGCCTTGAGCAAACTTCGGAACAGCGAGTTTGAACTCCGGAATGGCGTCTACCTCTCAAAGGGAAATCAGGTAGAGTCTGTGAGGTATGGTAAGAGTGGCATCTCGGGAAACATGCCTTATGCGTTGAATGCGGATCGATTCTACGTATCGAACGACACTGTTTTTACCGAAAACCTGGAAACCGGGACGATGGTTCCTGTTACCGTGACTACCAAATGGAGTTGGGAGGAAAACATCGACCATGCCGGATTCATCGAGTCCTGGAGTTTTGACTCTGATAAAGGAATCTTTCAGAAAGAACCTTTATTCCTCGCGGTCGACTACACCGAGTCTGACCGATTCTCAGGAGAGGAACGGGTCGCGAATTTTTTCAAGTTCCGGGCGGGCAAGTTCAGTAAGAAGAACGTGAAGGAAGAACGCCTCGTTCGCAAGAACGTGGAGTATGAGGTGCTCTTCAATCGGGGTGACCGGAGCATGACGCGTGAAAATGACTGCGCAGACGCCATGGATGTGTTGAGGGAACCTGATCCGATTGGATTCATTGAGCCCGGCAGACGTTACAACTTACTGTTAAACGTCTTCAAATCCATTCAGGAAGGACAGGCCAAGGTGTTTGACTACAATGGCTTCAGCACAGACACGGAGAACTTTGCCTCCATTTCCAGGGATGAGTTTTTCAATCGGATGACTCAGCTGGATACTTCCTTCACAGAGGATCTTGAAACCGGACAAATGGTGCAGGTTGTTGTTTCCATTGAGCAGCATCTTTCGGATGTTGTTGGCTTTCGGTTTTTCGAAGATTGGTACATGGATTACGATCACATGAGCATGTATAAGCGCGTGAATGGAATTGCGTTTTTGGTGAAGAAGCGTGACGAACTAACAGGAGATGTGATAGGTGTTCAACCACTTGCTTCGAGCTATGTGAAGCTGAATACCAGGTGGTAGGACGCATTTGGTCGCTTGAATACTTCCGTTAACTTGCGGTGTTCCCGTTACCATGGAGCACGAAAAACACTACATCAATCGAAGTTCATGGCTGCGTGCGGCTGTATTGGGTGCCAATGATGGCATTTTATCTACGGCAAGCATAGCCATTGGAGTAGCTGCCGCCAGTGATGCACGCGAACCCATCGCGTTGGCCTCGCTGGCGGGATTGGTAGCCGGTGCGCTTTCCATGGCGGCCGGGGAATATGTGTCGGTGAGTTCTCAGTCAGATGTGGAAGCAGCCGATCTGAAGCGCGAGCAGCATGAATTAGATACCATGCCGGAGGGAGAGAAGGTAGAGCTGGCAGCGATCTATGAAAAGCGCGGTCTGGATGTCGAAACGGCTGCGAAAGTTGCTGAGCAGCTCATGGCGCATAATGCTCTTGAGGCGCATGCGCGCGATGAGTTGGGAATGAATGAGATTACACAGGCGCGTCCTTTGCAAGCAGCGTTGGCTTCAGGAGCTTCGTTTGTCTTTGGGGCTGTACTTCCGTTATTGGTATCGCTGTTTTTGCCCGTGCAGCAGATGGTCGTCTACCAGTATGTTTTTGCCATTGTGTTTCTGGCTGTATTGGGAGCTGTGGCAGCAAAAGCCGGGGGATCGGGTATGTGGAAAGCAGTCGCCCGAATCACTTTCTGGGGAACTATGGCCATGGGATTGACGGCTTTGGTTGGTTATCTCTTCGATGTGAGTCTGGCATAGCAGGGGTTGATTCCTTCCTTCTTCGCAGGTTTTCTGTGCTCCCTATTTTCGCTGACGCCCATGCGTCAGTCATCGAAGCTTTTGTGTTTGTTTTTCCTGCTCTGTCTTGGTTTCAAGGCCACGGGGCAAATAGACTTTGACACGATTGATGCGCGTTCACAGCGTGTTCCCGATTCATTGATGACACCTGTTGAGATCGCTGAATACCTCGCAGCAGATGTAGATTCTGATTTGGAAAAGGCGAGATCGCTGTACGTGTGGATCGCCTACAACATTGCTTACGATGTAGATTTCAAGCCTACTCCTTACAATTCTGAGGAAGCTTTGGAAAAAGTGCTTCAAACTAGGGCGGGAGTCTGTTCTCACTATTCTGAACTGTTCAAGGCGATGTGTGAAGCGCTGGAGATTCGATGCTTTCTGGTGAGTGGATATGTGCGTGACAACAACGGAGACATTGCAGACCTGAGTCACGCCTGGAATGTGGTCTGGATCGATTCAACCTATCGGATGGTGGATGCCACGTGGGCCGCTGGTTATATCGATGAAAATGAATTCTATCCACAGTTTAATGACGCTTACTTCCTGGTAGAGCCGGGAGCATTTGTTCAGACGCATATGCCGTTTGATCCCGTATGGCAGTTTTTACTTGCCCCGTTCTCTCATACGGACTTTATTGCCCAGGATTTCTCGACCGAAGCATCGGATTCAAGCTTCCGGTTTGAAGATTCGATTGCCCATCACCTGGAGCTTAACCGACTGAAGCAGTTGATGCACAGGAATCGAAGGATTGCCGCTTCCGGGGTTGAACATCCACTCATTGCCAAGGAGATGGAGCAAAATGAACTTTTGATTGCTTACGAGCAATACAATTTAGCGATCGATACACTGAACGATGGTGTAGATGCGTACAACGCATACGTGGATGGCAAGAACGGTTTTTTCCGAAACCCTAAGTTGGAAGATGCGCAGATCAAAACGTTGATAGAGCAAGCCCGATCGGGCATTGAAGAGGCGGATCACATGCTGTTGCAAATACAGACCGATGATGCTGAACTACTGGTGAGCATGCAAGAACAGAAAGACAAACTGTCTGGCTTTTTCACAGACTTGGAACGGGAGGAGAAGTTTGTAGAGAGGTATTTGAAGACGTGGAAGGTGGTTCGGATTTTTCTTTTTTAGCCGTTAGCGGCAGGGGGACTTGGGACTGTTCTCGTTGTATTTGCGCTTGTGTTTGAGTTTGAACTTTTGGGCAATAGGTCACCTGCGCTAAAGCTCAAGAGACTAAAAGCAACAGATTAGAGCGATTTCATTGAAGTTGAGGTTGTCATTGAGGTTGAAGTTTCTGCGCACCATGCCTTCGTGAACTTCGGCAGGCAAAGCTTGCACTTGCACTTCCCCCCACGTGGATGGTAGCCAACATCTAATGGCTCTCGATTTCTTATCCCCGAATAAAATTGATCATGCTGTGGTCGCGGGTGCCTTTGTAGTTCTGTTCTTCTGAATAGCGAGGGTCGTCAATGTAGGGGATGCGGTGCATTTCGGTAGCCTCGATTTGATAGCAATCGAAATCTTCGGTCACCACTCCTGCAATTCGGTAGAGTCCAGTTCCTGAAAAGGAATGCTTTGCCGCTACGGGAGGGAAGTGCACTGTATCAAGGAAATATCCCTGCTGATCGATGAAGTTTCCGAAGTACATCTCTTCACCATTTGAGGTGCGTGTTTTTCGTGAGGTCACCAGGTAGCCATACACCACCACCGTTTTTCCCAGGTATTTGGGAACATCAGCAGCTAAGATGCCGCCTTTCATTTCTTCACTCGCAAGCAAAAACGGATCACAAAGCGGGAAGCCAAGAAGCTCTAATTGGTCAAAAGCATCTTCTAACGGGGCGCTGTAGAGGTCTGGGTAGCGATAGGCTTTTGGCTGAGGTGTAAACAGTTTTGGTTCTACATTCTTCTTGGAAGTTGACCCTAATATGAGGCGGGCCTCCCAAGTCAATTCCTTCTTGTTTCGCCCGGTAAAGCGAAAGGCGCCAATGCGTATCAGCAGTTCTATTTGTTCAATGCTGATTTGCACACGGTCGATGAAATCTGCCAGCGAAAGGAAGGGGGCGTTGCATTGGGCTTCCAGCAATAAGCGAATGGTTCGGCTTTCGAGTTCTTTCACCATTTGGAAGCCTAGTGTGATCTTTACTCCCTCAAGGGTGCTGAGTACATCACCTTTGTTGACACATGGGGCTTCCACTTCAGCACCGTGCATGCGTGCCTCATGGATGTAAAGCTCAGGACGATAGAATCCACCACCGTTGTTTAGCGTGGCTACCATGTATTCGATGGGATAGTAGGCTTTCAGAAAAAGAGTCTGGTAGCTTTCTACTGCATAAGATGCGGAATGCCCTTTTGCGAAGGCGAAGTTGGCAAAGCTGTCTACCTCGTCCCATACCTTTTGTACCAGTTCACGGGAATAGCCTTTGGCTTCACATTGCTGTATGAACTTATCCTTCACCAAATGGAATTCACTCCGCTGCTTAAACTTCCAGGACATACCTCTGCGCAAAACATCTGCTTCGGCCAGGTCGAGTCCTGCAAATAGGTGCGCCACCCGAATCACATCTTCCTGGTACACCATCACTCCATAGGTTTCATGGAGGATGTCATACATCTCCGGGATCTTGTCGCGCGCTTCCTTGCGCTTTTCTTCATTGCGAAAGCGCTCGATGTATTCCCGCATCATGCCAGACTTTGATACTCCGGGGCGGATCACAGAACTGGCTGCCACCAGGCCGAGGTAGTCTTCTGCGCGTAGCTTGGTGAGCAACATGCGCATGGCAGGTGATTCTACGTAGAAACACCCAATGGCTTTGGCCTCGCGCAGCAGTGTTTTGATTCGTTCGTCTTGCTTGAAGCTTTTAATGTCGTGGATGTCGATATCGTCACCCCGGTTTTCTCGGATGATGCCGATGGAGTCGCGGATTTTTCCCAGTCCACGCTGACTTAGGATGTCGAACTTGTAGAGACCAAGGTCTTCCGCGGTGATCATATCAAACTGGGTAGTGGCGTAACCCTTGGGAGGCATGAAGGTAGGCGTGTAGCAGTTGATGGGCTTGTCTGAGATCAGAATGCCGCTGGCGTGGATGCTCAGGTGATTTGGAAAGTCTGCTACCAGGTTGCTGTATTTGATGATCAGGTCGCCATACTTCCCAATGTTGTGGTTGCGGCCTCGCTTCTGAAGTTGGTCAATTTCACGGCCGGGAACCCCCAGTACTTTTCCCAGTTCACGGCTTACAGCCCTTGGTTTTAAGGTGCTGTAAGTAGCCTGTAGCGCAACATAATCTTTACCATGTTTCTTAAAGATGTACTTCGTTATGTCCTCACGATCTGCCCATGAAAAATCGATGTCGAAGTCGGGCGGGGTAGTGCGGTGAGGATTGATGAAACGTTCGAAATAGAGATCCAATTCAATGGGGTCTACATCTGTGATGCGCAGCAGATAGGCGGCCAGACTATTCGCTCCACTACCTCGACCTACATGGAAATAACCTTGATCACGAGCATAGTTCACGAGATTCCAATTGATCAAAAAGTAGGATGCAAACTCTTTACCGGCAATGATCTTCAATTCATGCTCCAGTCGCTTTAATACTTCCGGTTTTAAGGATCCATAGCGGTAGTGAATACCCTTTTCACACTCTGCTCGCAGCAGCGCCATGTCTTCTTTATAAGAGCTCGTGTAGAAGCGCTTGTTTTTGTTGGCGTAAAACTCAAAATCTACTTCACACTGTTCGAGCAAGGCCTCCGTATTTCTTACCAGTTCCGGAAATTCCCGGTAATAGGCCAAAAGATCTTCCTTGGGCATTAAAATGTGGCGCGGATCTCCTTCTTCAGAGCGCGGTAGTTTACTCAGGAGTTCATTGTTGTCCATGGCGCGCAGCAGGCGATGAGCGTTGAAGTCCATCTTGTGGCGGAACGACACCGTGGGTAACATCACCATCTTCTCTGTATGATGCCTTAAGGGCGAAAACTTCAAACGTTGAACTTCATGGGGCTTGATACCGATGAAATGGTTTTTAGCCATCAGTCGCAAGCCGTCAGCTATCAGTGAAGAACCTGTTGAAGCTGATAGCTGATGGCTGATAGCTGAAAGCTTTTCAAAAGGATAGATCACCATCACATCGTCCCAAGAAGGAGCGAGGGGAGGAATGGGTTCCTTGTTATGAAGGAATTTTGAGAGGTAGTGATTGACTTGGTAGAAGCCTTCGTTCGTGGTGGGCAGCGCTACAAAAAGCTGTTCAGCTCCGTTCCGGAAGTCAATTCCGGGAATGACCTTGAGGTCTACTTCTCCTGTTTTGGAAAGCCGCATGCAATCCAATACAGCCGAAGTATTGTTGATATCGGTGATGCAAATATTCGAATACCCGAATCCTCTAGCCCGAATCATCAACTCCTTCTGATTCCAGGTTCCGAACTTGTAGGAATAATATGTGTGGCAATTGGTGAGCATCAGCCGCTGGCTGTCAGTGTGGAGTTTGGAGTGTAGAGTGTTGGGTTTCGCTGTTCTTGTTGCGCTTGGACTTGAGTTTGAACTATTTGCTTAATGGACTCTGACTTAGATGGATTTCATTGAATTTGAATTTGATGTTCTTGTTGACGGCTATCGATCCAGTGTTTTCATCAGGCCGTAGATCATTTTTTGTTCTTGATGAATGAGCGTAATGAGATCTGTGACATCTGATTCTTTGACGATTCCCAGATCTTTCATAATCTCCAGTTGTGTTTCCAGTTCGAAGGAGGAGCCTTGGGCGCATTCCAGAAACCTGAAATAATCCTTCTCGCTTTTTCGACTGCTTCCTTCCGCTATGTTCGATGGAATGGAAAGTGCAGCGCGTGTGATCTGTGAGCTGAAGGTGAACGATGCTTGCCGCTCCAGCAGCATGGATAACCGATAGACCTGAATGGCGATTTCGCATCCTTGTTGCCAGACTTTGAGTTGTTTGAAGTTTTTCATAGTGTTCAATCATACTCTATTCTGGTTTAAGTTTCGTGTTCATTGCCGGTAGTTTTTTTGCTATCATCATCTACGCTGAGGCTACGATGATTAAAAAGCTATCAACCATTGACATACTTTGACGACTAGCACCAGCGGCAACTTATTTCCTATTGAAGTTGAGTTTGTTATTGAAGTTGAGATTTAGCGCTTTTCACTGAAAGCTATTCTTTCAACTCCTCCTGTTCGCCAGTAGCAACGGTGCCTTTCCATCAAAGGGATTGCTTCTGCTGATGGTTTTTGCTCCAATGCCTGAAGCCCTAAGAACGGCTCGGTCGCCAAAGCGTTCTCTGATGCTGTCCATGGCTTGGTAGAGATTGATGTATTCTTCTGTGTCTTCAAAAAGGTTGATCTGTTGTCCACCGCCTACCAAGTGACTGAAGCGCACACCAATCAGCCTTACCAGCAACCTTCGGTTGTAGATCCGGTGAAACAGATCCAGCACTTTGGGGATGATGATGTGGTCGGCTGAAGAATAAGGTATGCGCTCCTGCAGCGTGTGAGTTTGAAAATCAGAGTAACGAATCTTTACCGTAATGCAGGCTGTGAGCTTTTTTCCTCTGCGGAGCTGGTAGGCCAGGTTTTCAGCCATGGCCAGCATGATGCCTTTGAGCTTTACCATGTCAGTAGTGTCACGGTCGAAGGTGCGCTCTGTGCTGATGCTTTTTCGCTCGCTGTATGGAATCACCGGACTGTTGTCCATGCCATTGGCCTTTTTCCACAGGGCTTTGCCGTGTTGACCAAGTACATTTTCCATCATATCCATCGGCATATCCTGAATGGTTTTCACCTGTCGTATGCCGAGGTTGCGCAGCGTTTGGTACATCTTGGCCCCTACCATGGGAATTTTCCGCACGGAAAGTGGAGCCAGAAAAGGGCGCTCTGTTCCACGCTGGATTTCAATTTGTCCGTTGGGTTTGGCTTCTCCCGTGGCAACCTTCGATACGGTTTTGTTAACTGCCAGGCCAAATGAATTCGGCAACCCTGTTTCTTTGATGATCTTCTGACGGAGCTCCTTCGCCAATTTCGCGCAGCCAAAGAAGCGGTCCATGCCGGTGAGGTCGGCATAAAACTCATCGATGGAGGTCTTTTCAAAAAGTGGTACGGCTTCTTGAATGATCTCTGTAACGATGTCGGAGTGCTTGGAGTATGTTGCACTATTGCCCTTGATCACGACAGCCTCTGGGCATAACTGTCGCGCCATCTTCATGGGCATGGCAGAATGGATGCCAAATTTCCGCGCTTCATAGCTGCACGAAGCCACGACTCCACGATCTGTAGTGCCGCCAATAAGGACGGGGCGATCCTCTAGCCGGGAATCCAGCAGACGCTCTACGGATACAAAAAAGGAGTCGAGGTCGAGGTGGAGTACTTGACTGTTTGTTGTGCTATAGCTGCTCTTCGTCACGTTCAATGGGTTGGGGGTGAATGGGGATTATTCGCCTACATAGAACTCGAGGCGCAAAACCCACTGCTCCAATGCTTCATCAAGCATCAGCAGCAGTTTTGCGATCATACGGTTGTTGATGATGGCTTCTTCCATCAGGGTGAACAGAACCTTCTCCAGCTCAAGCGCATGCTCGATGGCCAGATTCAGAAAGGGCACATCCTCTGAGGAGTGGTTCTGATAGCCAGCAGCTGAATTCTCCACAATGGAAGCGGTGAGCTTCGTGATGTTGCTGGAAAGCGCCAGCCGGTCTTTTTGTTTCAATTGAACACAGATCCTGCGAGAGATCTCAGTGATGTCTTTTTCCAAATGTTTCAAAGTGTAAGCCTCTATTCTTTTACGTTTTTCAGTAGCAATCATGAATGCTTGATTATAGTTTTGTTTAGCATGCTAAATTATTTAGCTTTAATCATATTAGCAAGCTAAAACCATTAGATTTTTTCGAACACCTTCATTCGCTGTATATCCACTTCAAGAGTTAAACGCACCTGGCACAGCTATAAAAGCCTTGGGCAGCATTACCTTAGCGGTCCACTCAAAAAACTGCCTTTAGGCAGGGTATGCAAACAAGAATTCTTACCTGGACTTTTTCCTTGAAGCTCATCCTCTGGATTGGTGCATTTCATTCATTGGTAATGGCACAGGATCTTCGTGAAGATGGCTTTCGCCACCTCGCGCCACAGTCGATGATGGCGGAAGACGAGCACAGTGAGTGGAAGGCGGAGGATGTGATTGCCGGGAAGTATGATGAATTCTTTAAGCCGGTCACCGAGCCCATTCCCAACATCAATTTCACCACCTCCACATATTGGATGAAGGCATCCTTTACACACGAAGGACCTTCTGCCATCTACTACCTGGAGTGCGCGCGACCTATTACAAATGAAGTCCGATACTACGAGTTGAGCGAAGCGGGTGAAATACAAAGAGTTCTCACTTCCGGGGATGAAATTGCTTTCAGCGAAAGGCCCATCAATCATCGTAACATTCTCTTTTTGCTAGAAGCTGAACCAGGAGAGCAGAAACAGTTTCTCGTTGCCATGAGAAGCGATGGCGAAGTGATCAACGCAGTCTTAAAGCTTTGGACACTGGAAGGCCTCAGTTCGTTCACACAACGTGAAAACCTATTTCTGGGCATCTACTACGGTCTGCTCATTTTTGTACTGGTCATCTTTGGCTTTTTCACCGTTGCGCTTAAGCACCGGATCTATACCTATTACGTATCCTACATCTTTAGCCTGCTGCTGATGCAGGCCTCGCTTGACGGCACCGCTTTTCAGAATCTGTGGCCCGGATTTCCATGGATGGCAAATCACTCAGTGCTGGTCTTTTCTTCGATCTCTGTTCTGCTGATGATGATTTATGCAGCAGCTTTCCTAAAAATCCAACAGCTTCCTAAACTCTATGGAAGAATCTATTACTTCCTCGGAAGCATTGTGGCTCTGTGTGTGCTCACCTCCATGTTCAGCGGCTTCTTGTATGAATGGACTTTCATTGTGATCAATTCCACCTCCTTTTTTGTCTTGCTTACGATCATCGCGGGCATATTCATCAAGGCGAGCTCAGGACAGAAAGTCAATCGCTTTTTTGCCATTGCATTCGTTTGTGTATTGAGCAGTGGGTTACTCTTTATCAGCGGTAACCTTGGGCTGTTTTTCAATGAATTCCTCACCACGAATGCCATCAAGATTGGATCTGCCGCAGAAGTGGTCTTTTTATCCCTGGCCATGGCGGGGCAATATCAAAGTGTTCAACGCGAGAAGGAGGAGGCACAGCAAGAAGCATATCACCATCTGGAAACCCTGAATAGTGTAACCCAAAATCAGAATGTAAGGCTGGAGCAACAAGTGGAAGAGCGAACTGCGGAGATCCAGGAGAAGCGAAAGCTGCTCGAACAGCAAAACAAGGAGATCATTGACTCCATCACTTATGCCAAGCGCATCCAGGCCGCCATTCTTCCTTCCAACGACTTTTTCCACTCCACACTCGATGATGCCTTTGTGTTTTACCTCCCGAAAGACATTGTAGCGGGCGATTTCTACTGGATCAAGCGGGTAGGGGAGCGCGTCCTGTTTGCAGCCGCAGATTGCACCGGACACGGTGTTCCCGGAGCGATGGTCAGTGTCATCTGCAACAGTGCCTTGAACCGTGCCGTGCGTGAATTTGGTTTGACAGAGCCAGCAGCAATTTTGGACATGACGGCTTCACTCGTAGAAGAAGCCTTTCAGCAAAGCGATCATGATGTAAAGGATGGCATGGACATTTCGTTGGGTTCTGTTGGGCCTTTGATCAAGTCAGTTTCCCCTTCCGGAGCTGCTGGTGGTGAAGCTGAGACAGAGCACCGGGAATTGCACTGGGCGGGCGCCAATAACCCTCTCTGGATTGTTACTGAGCGAAACATTCCGGAGCTGAGCGAAAACATGATCGAAGCGAATGGGCAAAGACTGTATGAGGTGAAAGCAGACAAGCAACCCATTGGTCAGTACGCAAACCGTAAGGCCTATCGTCACCATCAACTCCGACTGGCCAAAGGAGATGTGGTCTACCTCTTTTCAGATGGTTTCCCCGACCAATTTGGAGGTGAGAAGGGAAAAAAGTACAAGTCCAGACCGTTCAAGCATTTCCTTTTGAGCATCCAGGATCAATCGATGCGAACCCAACGCGAGACACTTGAACAGGAGTTCAAAACCTGGCAAGGAGCACTCGAGCAGGTGGATGATGTATGCGTGATTGGGGTCAGAATCTAGCGCATGGTGTACTTGAGTCAGTGAGGTTGGTTCTTTTGCTATATGCTATCAGCCATCATCTCTTAGTGGGAAGTGTGGATGTTCGTTGTACTTGCATTGCGTTAGCCACAGGCCAGGAATCAGATGGCTTTCATTGAATTTGAGGTTGAGATTGAAGTTGATGTTTTTAGCCGTCAGCCTAAGCTGTTCTCGCTGACAGCTAATAGCCAGTAGCTGATAGCCTTTTCATTAGTTTGATTTGCCATTTATTTTAGTATTCGTTTATATTTGGCTTTCGTGAAAACTCACCAAAAAGGACAAGGCGCACAAGTCAACCCTCACAATCGTTTTCTCAAGCATGAAAGGCTGGAAGAGGATGCTTACCTCAACTATCTGGCGGCTGAAGGAGAGGAAAAGGCTGAGCGCACCAGCTATACAGAGGTGTTTCCTAAGACCATCGTCAATCGAGTCACCAGCCCCGATGTTGGGATGGATTGGTCGTTGAATCCTTATCAAGGTTGTGAACACGGGTGCACCTATTGCTATGCCAGAAATACGCATGAATTCTGGGGATTCAGCTCTGGAATTGACTTCGAACGGAAGGTTCTGATCAAGAAAAACGCTCCTGAACTATTGGCTCAGACCCTCGAAAAGAAAAGCTGGATAGCTGCCCCCATTGTGCTTTCAGGAAACACAGACTGCTATCAGCCCGCAGAGCGGAAGTTTCAGATCACTCGTCAGCTCTTGCAAACCTTCTGGCGTTTCCGGCATCCGGTGGGCGTGATTACTAAAAACGCAATGATTCAGCGTGACCTCGACATCGTGAAGCAATTGCATTCCGAGAACCTCATTCAGGTTGTGCTATCCATCACCACGCTGGATGAAGATCTGAGGCGGAAAATGGAGCCTCGCACAGCATCCACTCATCAACGCTTGAAAACCGTGGAAGCCCTTGCCAAGATCGGAGTGCCGGTTTCGGTGATGATGGCACCTATTGTTCCCGGGTTGAACAGTCATGAAATATTCCAGGTGCTTCGCGCTGCGAAAAATGCCGGAGCCCGAACTGCCAACTATACTGCGGTTCGACTCAATGGCCAGATCGGTGAGATTTTCACGGACTGGCTGCAACATACTTTCCCAGACCGAGCCGAGAAGGTGCTTAATCATATTTCTGGCATGCATGGAGGAAGCCTGCGCGATAGCCAGTTTGGCAGACGTATGAGAGGAGAGGGCCAAATGGCGAGGCAAATCTCAGATACATTCAGGCTGGCGAGAAAGAAGTTTTTCGGAGAGCCGCAGCCAATTGCTTTGAATTGCGTTCTACATAATAACTACAAAGATGATCAGCTATCTTTGTTTTAGAACCTCTTCAAAATGAGATACTTATATATACTTCTCCTCCTCGTGCTTTGTTCTTTTCAGTCGTCTAAGAAGGAAAAGGACTATTCTAAGATTCTTCCTGGCCTGGTAAAGGTGACTGAAAACCTATACTATGATGCTACGGAGGTCACGAATCTGGGTTGGCTCGAATACACCTACTATTATCAGCAAAGGTTCGGTAAGGATTCAGAAGAGTATCTCGCTACTCTACCCGATAGCAACGTATGGTTAAAAGAGTCGGAGTTCGGAGCTCCTTACACGACATACTATCTGAATCATCCTGCATACCGAGGATATCCTGTAGTTGGGGTTTCCTGGGAGCAAGCGTTCAACTATTGTGCATGGAGAACAGAGCGAGTAAAAGAGGCGCTTGAAGTTCAAGGTAAGCTGGATAAAGCCCCTGAGTA
Organism: Flavobacteriales bacterium UBA6057; assembly: GCA_002428995.1. Lineage (GTDB taxonomy): Bacteria > Bacteroidota > Bacteroidia > Flavobacteriales_G > Salibacteraceae > UBA6057. Next base: position 64,503 of record DIYJ01000018.1, read on the forward strand.
TTTCCAATATCGATTGCCTACTTATCAGGAATGGCAAATGATGTATGCTGATGTCAAGACACTGGATGACAAGATTGGTGAAGAGGGAAAGAAGGCTTTTCGAGGCATGTATCGCTGGAACATGAAGCGTTCCGGAGAAGAGTCGATGGGTGTTGCCGGAAAGCTGAATGACAATGCTGACATAACAGCTCCTGCAAAGAGTTACTGGCCCAATCAATACGGAGTATACAACATCAAGGGGAACGTCAGCGAGTGGATTATGGAGCCCAATACACACGTTGGAGGAGCATGGAATACAGACATGCAAGCAGACGTGTCAGAAAAGCAGATTTCGGAGGCCGCTACTTCAACCGTTGGTTTCCGTTGTGTTTGTGAGCTGGCAGCCGAAGCTCCTTAACGCGCAGCCAATCGCGCGAGCTTTTTTCTCAGGTTTTTGGATCGGGCGTACAATCCAGCGCTGTCGTTTTGTTGCTGAACAATGGACAGGCATTCTTCCAATTCTTGACGCAGTTCTTCAAACGGACGCGCAATGTTGAATGCTACCAACATGGAATGTGCCCGCACAGCTACAGCATGTTTCGGACTCCTCAGCGTTTGGATGGCGCGATCAAATACCTCACCCGATAAGTCTTCATGTATTTCTACAAAGGTGAGTGAACGCCACAAGTCTCGCTCCATCCCATTGTGATTGCAAGCCTTCAATAAATCCCAGATGAGCACCACGTTTTCTTTTCCAATGTCGGGTTGGTCCTCCAGAAAATGAGTGAGTGTCCACGTCAGGTACCATCTTACGGGGAGTTCCTGTTCGGGGATTTCCTGCAGAAAGACAGACAGGTCAAAAGGCTCACGGTGCATGCGTTCCACCTGCCTTGCCACGGAAGCCTTGCTTCGATCTTTCGCCAGGGCATCGGCAATGTCGCGCGTGGTAAGCAATGGATTTACTTTTTGCTGCGGTTGGGCATTTTCAGCTTGTCGATCATTTCGATCGAAATGGGATCGGAGTAGACTCCATAGGCGTCAATGAGCAATCCCTTTCTTCCATCATCAGTTGAAACCGCGTAGAGGATGGAGTTGTCATCTGGGTCGCTCATCCCTTCAAACCGATGAACAGATTCTACTTCGAAGTCCTGCGATCCGTAAGAACGATCCACACCTTCGCAGGAGAGGCAGTCAAACTTGAGTTTAAAGTCATGCGTGTAACCCACCTTTTGAAGGTCGTTTACAGCCTCGCTGAGTGTGTCGTAGCTTTTCATTTGCTTCTAAAATAATGGTCTTTCTCGCGGAATAACAGATTGAAGGTGGTCAGGGATCCATAACACCTGGAAATGTACTGTTGAAGGTTCACCTTATCCTCATCGTTCAGTTTTTCGTGTGAATTGATGTTTTGCTCCAATACGCGCAGGCGATCCCTTACCATCACGATCTTATGGAAGAATGTTTCCATTGGGATTTCCTTCACTTGCAACGATTCGTCTGCCGGGTGCATCATCACCTTGCCGCCTTCCCAACGATCACCCAGCGGCACTTTTTCATTGAGCGCATCATACTTCTCCAATACGGACATCAATACTTCCTCCACGGCACTGATGTCTATGGAAGGGCCTGAGCCACCTTCCATCTCTTCGATGATTTCCAGCTCGTCTGAGTCCTTTCGTATTTCAATTTTTCCGCTTCGCTCGAAGAAAATCTCATAGCTTGAAATTCCTTCCTTACTGATGATGCCTTCTCCGTAGCGTTCGTGTTCGATGCGTGTTCCTCTCATGTCCGGTACATTGATGTTGACAAATCTAAACACCGGATGGGTTGCGGATACCTGTGCTTGCTTTATTTGCATCAATGAGTGCGTTAACGGCCACCCTTATCATCCTTGGCTATTTCAGTGTGTTGATCCTTATCTCCTTTCTCACCGGAAAGGATGATTCGAACGAGGCTTTTTTCATCGGTAAAAAGCAGTCGCCCTGGTACGTTGTCGCCTTTGGAATGATTGGTGCTTCGCTCAGTGGAGTCACCTTCATTTCCGTTCCCGGATGGGTGGCTAGCAGCCAGTTTTCCTACATGCAGATGGTGCTCGGCTATTTGGCCGGTTACGCTGTGGTAGCCACAGTGTTGATGCCCCTGTATTATAGGCTCAATCTTACTTCTATCTACGGTTACCTCGAAAGCCGATTCGGTTTTTGGTCTTACAAGACAGGTGCCTTTTACTTTCTCATCAGCCGGGTGATTGGTGCTTCTTTTCGTCTTTTCCTGGTGGCCATTGCGTTGCATTTCGCGGTGTTTGAAAAGCTGGGTTGGCCCTTTTGGGCAGCCGTTGTGGCCACGGTGCTGCTTATTTGGGTTTACACATTCAGGAGCGGCATCAAGACGATCATTTGGACAGACACGCTGCAAACGGCTTCCATGCTGCTGGCAGTGATTGTTACGGTTTGGGTCATGAAAGATGCCTTCGACTGGGGATGGGGCGAGATGGTCACAAACGTGAGAGAGTCGAGCTACTCGAAGTGGTTTTTCTGGGGTGATTGGAACGATCGTCAACACTTTGTCAAACAGTTCATCGGTGGTATGTTCATTACCATCGCTATGACAGGGCTTGATCAGGATATGATGCAGAAAAACCTGAGTTGCAGAAGCATTGGTGATGCCCAGAAAAACATGCTTTGGTTCAGTGTGATTTTGGTCTTTGCCAACCTGCTCTTTCTGTCTTTTGGAGCGATGCTCTACCTCTTTGCAGACCGCATAGGCTTTGATCCATCGATTACCGGTGACAAGCTCTATCCAGCTTTGGCGCTGGATGGTGAGTTGGGCGCAGTTGCTGGCGTTTTATTCATCATTGGGTTGATTGCCGCAGCCTATTCCAGTGCAGACAGTGCGCTTACGGCTCTCACCACCTCGTTTTGTGTTGATTTCCTTGGAATGGACCGCAAATCAAATCCTCGCGACCGGAAGCTTCGCAAGATGGTCCATGTTGGTTTTTCAGTCTTGTTGGTGATCGTTATCCTCGTGTTCAAGGCGCTCAATAACCAGAGTGTTATCGCTGAGCTTTTTCGGGTGGCAACGTACACCTATGGTCCGCTGTTGGGGCTTTATGCCTTCGGATTGATGACAAGACTTCAGGTGAAAGATCGATGGGTTCCGCTGGTGTGTATTGCTTCCCCGGTGATTTGCTATCTGCTTCAGACCTATTCGGAAACCCTGTTCAGCGGCTATCAGATCGGATTTGAACTCTTGCCGATGAATGGCTTCATCACTTTTCTTGGCCTTTGGGCGATAAGCAGTACTTCGCGTAAGCCTGCTTAGCAGGTAAGCTTCCCAGTTCGTCTCCGCGCTTCCATGCCTCACATGCTTCGGTCCCTCGATCCATGAAGTAGTAGTTCACACCCAGGTTATACCATGCCCGCTCGTTTTCGGTGGTCAGTGTGGTAAGCTTCTTCAGCATCTTGGCGCTTTGTTCATAGTCCCTCATCTTGTTCAGGTTCAGTCCCATCGCCAGCAAAATGTCAGGATCGAGCGGAGAAGCATTGTGCGCTCGATTGAACAGGCTGTCTGCCAGAGAATGATGCTCTGCATAAAACGCTGAAAGCCCGGTGTTGTACAAAGCGGAAGGATGGTAGGGGCGAATGGTCAGAGCTTCAGAATAAGCTGATAGTGATTCTTCGTAGCGCTTCATTTCCAGCAGGCATTGACCTCTTTTCTGGTGCGCTTTGAAATCGTCAGGATGGCTCTTGAGGTGCTTTTCCAAAAAGCGCAACGCTCCGCGCAGGTTGCCCTGATTCATCTGGATCAAGCCTCGGTAGTAATCTGCTCTTTCTTCCGTTCCGCCCAGCGAAGTATAGGAATTGAGGTCAACGAGTGCAGGTTGATAGTCTCCCTTGTGTAGCTTAAGCATGGCCCGCTCCCAGTAGAACGGAGCGAACTCAGGATCCTTTTCGATCCAGCTATTCAGCTTGTAAGTGGCTTTGGATGTATCGCCCTTGGCAAGAATCTTATCGAGCTTTTTCAGCTTGTTCTCCTGAGCTGTGCCCGAAATGGCCAAGCATAGCGCAATCACGGTCAGACATAGTCTAATCCGGTCCATGGATGCAAACACCCGCCAAGGTGATGTCATCCACTTGCTCAAGCGGCCCTTTCCAGTTGGCAAGGGATTGATGGAATTTACTTTTCTGATGTTGAAGCGGCTCATCTCCTACGGCTGCAATCATAGTTCTTAATCGCGAGATTTTAAACTTCTTTCCACCCATTGCCTGAGCTTCAATGCTATCTCCACCAAATTGATCAACGTATCCATCGCTCATCAGGTAAACCGTTGCTTTACCTCGCACTTTGACTTTCGTAGAACTGAAGGGTTGAATACCTCCGGTTTTATCAATGCCGAGAGGTTGACGGTTCGCAATCAGTTCATAGAGCTTTTCTGAATCAACGTGTTTTTCACGCAGCTCGGTGCCGCTGATGTATTCCACATCTCCACGAATGATGGCATTGTTGTTCGCGCCAGAGAATTCCAACTCGTGTGTGCGAGTGTTGTAGATGATGATACTTGCATCCATGGCGTCCTTAGATTCTCCAACTCTGGACTGTTGGCGAAGCATCTTGATCACACTGCTGGCGATAAAATCGAAGGTGGACGCGGTGTTAGTCAATTCTTTCTTGCGAATGGCTTCGTTGAACAGTGTGTATCCCAGCATGCCCATCACAGCTCCCGGAACTCCGTGGCCGGTGCAATCCGCAACTGCAAAAACCTTGTAGTCGCCCACCTGGGTTACAAAGTAGAAGTCACCACTTACGATGTCCTTCGGAAGGTGGATCAGAAAGGAGTCCTCAAACACACCGCGCAACTCTTCCTCAGAAACCAACATGGCCGATTGGATGCGCTTTGCATACCGAATGCTGTCCGTGATGCTGCGGTTGTTCTCCTCGATGATCTTCTTCTGCTGTTCAATTTCCCAGGTTCGTTCACGCACCTTGTTTTCAAGCAGTTTGCGTCCATCCACCAGGTTCTTTTCCCGGAGCTTCACCAGGAAGTAGAGCAGGAGGTTGGCCACCGCAATGGCGATCAGGTAGAACCACCAGGTTTTCCAGAACGGTTTCAGGATCTGGAAAGTGAACGTCACCGCATCATCGTCACAGCGTCCCTGAGAGTCGCAAGGAATCACCTGTAGTTCATACTGACCGGGCTCAATGTCATGATAGGTAATGGAGGGTGAAGAACTGATGGGGCTGAATTCTTCGTCCTGCCCGTCCAGCTTGTAGCGATAGAGGATGTTGTCCTTCTTGCGGGTGGAAACGGCTTCGATGTCAAACGTGATCTGCCCCTGATCGTGATCAAAGACGGCATCCAGCGGAAGCTGAGTGATGGGATCAATGGAGAACCCAAAGGAGCTCCACTCTACATCGCGGTAATCGATCCGGATGTTGCGGATATGGATGAACGGAAAAACAGGTTCGCTGCTTCCCATTAAAACCCTGCGATTGATCTGCGCGAGCCCTCTTTTTGTTCCCGCCCAAACGTATCCGAGCGAATCGATCAGCAGCTGACCGGGCAGGCATTCTTCAGAAAGCAGTCCATCGTTTTCGGAGATTTTGATCGCATACTCGCGATCACCGTTTTGCAGGGCTGGAATGTTCATGGCATAAACACCATTCTTCGAGCCAATCCAAAGTGTTCCCAGTTCATCAGCTGCTACAGAAACCACATTGGTAGAGATTCCATAGCCCTCATCAATGCGAGCAATTACTTCTCCGTTCTGAATTCCAACAACACCACCATCCTGGCATGCGAGCCATATACTTCCATCAGATGCTTCGCAGATGTCGATGACCCGGTTTGAGAGAAGGTCTTCATCGGCATATTGAGTCACTTGATTGTGATAGAGCTGAAAAGCGCCTTCATTTCTGGAACCCAGCCAAATGGTATTGTCACTGGCCGTGATGATGCGGAAGTAGCGTTCCGTACTGGCTAGGCTGTCGTTTCGAATCAAGCTAAACGAAGTCCCGTCATACTTTACCAGCGGGCTGTTCCAGTTGGCCATCCAAACATTTCCATCCTGGTCGCTTGTAATGTCCATGATGCGATCGGGAACCAGCTCCCGGTAGTCGCGGAATTCAGACCATCCGTTTTTGGATCGCAGCATGAGCTCACCATTCCTTACCAACCATGTGAGGTCATCGGCTTGATGGATGACTTCGTATTTGTTTTCAAAGGTCTCCGCAGAGTCAACAGCGACAAACCTGTTTCCTGACCATTTGAACAAGCCCGCAGCACTGCCCACCAGAAGTCCGGAGCTGCCGTAACTCATGGAACTGGCTTGCCGAAAGGGGAGGTTAGAGCCTTCCTGGAAGGTTTTGATATTGGCTTCCCTCACCTGTAGGAGGCTGTTTTCCCAAACGCTGAGCCAAAGCACATTTTCACGATCTACAAACGAGGTGTAAATCCATCCACCAAGGTCGAGTTCGTGAGGCTTCACACTTCCTTTCTGATCGATCTTGAAGAGTCCGTTTTTGCCAAAGGATATCAGGGTACCATTGGTTGAATCATGTGCGATGTCAAAGACCTGACTTGCAGGAAGTGTTCGGATTCCGGATGAAACGACCGGAGTTTTTCCCTCCATCCGCAAGAACTGAGCTCCGGTCATGGTACCGATGAGCAATTGGTTATCGGGACCAGGGCCGATTTTGGTGACCGTGTTGTGCAGTAATCCATTGGTGCGATCGAGTCGTTCAATGTGAAATCCTCCTTCTTCCTTTGGCGCAAGGCAATACAGGCCATTTTCCCAGAAAGAAACCCAAATGAAGCCGTTTTCATCCTGATAGATGTCCTGGACTTGTGTGTCAGGCAGTCGGGTGGTTTCACTCAAGCCCTTCACTTCTCCAGCGTGGTAGCAATACAGTCCCTGATCCGTTCCGATCCACATCACATCTTGGGCATCCTTGAACAAGCAGTTCACGAATTTGGAAATGCCACTGATCGAGTCGCTGAAGTTTACAAATCGCTCACCTTCGAGGATAGAGATGCCTCCGCCCTGAGTTCCAATCCAAAGCCGCTGATAGCGATCGAGTGCCAGGCACTTGACACGATCGTGACTTAAGCCGTCATTCTCATCGAAGTTGATGAACTCTTTTCCGTCATAGCATGTGACACCCGCTCCGTAATTGGCGATCCACAGATAGCCTTTCCAATCCTGAACAATGTCTGCTATTCGGTTGTTCCCGAGTCCATCATCCTGCGAAAAATCACGTGTGAAATAGCTCTGCGCCAGCAAAGAGTTTCCCAGGCTTAAAAGCAGGCAAAGAGCAATTATGCGTGATGGGTTAATCAATAGTCCTGACCTTGATTTGTGCAGCGGAATAACTCACCACTTTGATTTTGCTTCCCTGATCAACGAAACCGCTTTCAGCAGTCGCATCATACAACTCACCATCAATCTCGACCTTACCGGATGGACGCAGGTTGGTGTAGGCTTCACCCGTCTTTCCAATGAGCGAAAACTGCTCCGTAGATGTTCCTACATAACCTTCTTCTTTACGCTCTTCTGCCTGAAGAACCAGGCGTGAAAACACGTTGCTCTCAAACAATCGGGCAGCAAGGATAATGGAACCAACGATGGATAAAGTGGCTCCAAATACGGAGATGAGAACAGCCTGAAGTGCATCGCTGATGTTTACCGGAGCGAAATTGAATCCTACGTTTTGGATCATGCTCAGTGTGAGCCCGGTGAGGGCCAATGCGATACCCGAAATTCCAGCGATACCAAAGCCCGGGATCACAAAGACTTCGACTGCAATTAAGATGATACCAACGGCAAACAGAAGGATTTCCCAGTTTTCAGCCATGCCTTCCAGGTAGAGCGGAGCGAAGAACAGCGCGGCAGCGATGAGCGCAGCGATGATGGGAAAGCCAAGTCCCGGAGATTGCAGCTCAAAATAGATGCCTCCGAAGATGACCAGAATCAAGACTCCGCTGATGGCCGGACTCACAAGCCAGCCGATTATTCTATCAATCCAGGTTAGTTGCTGCACCACGATTTCGTAGTCTTGAACGCCCGAATACGCGAGAGCTTCCCTCATGGTTGCAAACTCCGCATCACATATTCCATATTCAATTGCCTCATTGACAGTTAGCGTCACCACTTTCCCTTTTTCAGAGATCCCTTCCACTTCCTTGTCTGGGTCTACCATGGCTTCCGCGATGTCCGGATTCCGACCGTTTTCTTCAGCCGTTGCGCGCATTTTTTTGCGCATGTAGCTCTGGTATTTGTCGGGTACCTGCTCTCCGCTTTGGTTCACCACGGTGGCAGCACCGATGGTCGATCCCGGTTGCATGAAAATACTGTCGCAGGCCAGTGAGATCAGCGCACCTGCGCTTGCTGCATTATTCTCGATCAGGATGTACACCGGAATCGGGCAGTTAAGAATCGCGGTACGGATGGAATCAGCTGCATCTACGGCACCGCCATAAGTGTTCATATTGATGAAGATGATATCTGCATTGAGCGTATCGGCAGCTTCCAGAGCCATTTTGGTTTTACGCCAAATCGGCTCCGCGATTTCTTCTTTGATGTTGAACTGGTACACCAACTTTTTTTCCTGTGCTAACAGGGAAGTTGAAAGCGTCAGGAGATAGAAAAACGATAGTAGTCTATGGATCAGTGTCATAAGATCGAATCATTAGCTAAAATATGCTTTGCCTCTGTTCTTTCCGAACTTTCTTTGGTCAGTGGTCAAAGCTCTCCAGGGCCTGCAGCATGGATGGATGAACGTGTCCATTGCTGCACACCATTCGCTTGCCAAACAGATAGTCGTTCCCTCCGGTGAAATCGGTGATCTGCCCTCCTGCTTCGCTACAAATCACAATGCCTGCCGCCACATCCCAAGGTTGAAGGTTGTATTCATAGAAGGCATCGAAACGGCCGCAGGCCACATAAGCCATGTCAACGGCAGCTGCTCCTAACCTTCTTACTCCTCTGGAAGCCTTGGTGAAATCAGAGAAAAGCATAATCCAACGATCGAACAGCGGTCCATGTTCATAGGGAAAGCCAGTAACCAACAGGCTCTCAGATATGGAGGCAGTTTTGCTCACTCGTATCGGCTTACCGTCAAGCCAGGCACCTCCACCTTCCCACGCGTAGAAACACTCTTTGTGGAAGAGTTCGAAAATCACACCCAGCAGAACCTTCGTCCCGTCCGCCAAGGCCACCGAAATGCAGAAGGGTGGCATGTTGTGCATGAAGTTGGTGGTACCATCAATAGGATCGATGATCCACTGAAGTCCCTCGCGCGCCTCACCGTCAGAACTCTCTTCAGCGATGAAGCCTGCTTCAGGAAGAATGGCAGACAGTTCGGACTTGAGAAAGTTCTCGGTTTGAAGGTCCGCCTGAGTCACAAAGTTTCGCCCTGAGTCGTCTTTGGCGGTGATCGTGAGCTGTTGTTGCGAAGCTCTGAGAGGTGCGATCACCTCAGCATCGGCACGCTTGCAGATCTTGGTTACAGAGTCAACGAGCTGCCCAAGGTTGTGTGTCATGCGATGGCCTGTTCCTTTATGGATTGAACCTTCACGAGACCGTCTCGATCAATTTCCGTTAACTCAATGCGCTCGGTAGTATTTGCAAGACTGGCATCAAAAGGACGCTTTACCTTGACATAGTTTTCTGTGAAGCCGTGCAGGAATCCGTCATGGTCTTCACTCTCCCAAAGCACTTCTCGCGCGGAGCCAACCTGAGCCTCGTAAAAGGCTCGCTTCTTCTTGTGGGAGACACCTTGAAGTATCTTGTTTCGAGCCTGACGCGTGCTCATCGGGATCACGTCTTCGATTCGGATTGCAGTGGTGTTGGCACGCTCTGAGTAGGTGAAAACATGCAGGTAGTTCACATCGATTTCCTTGATGAACTCTACGGTCTTTTCGAACTCTTCTTCCGTTTCTCCGGGAAAACCTACAATCACATCCACACCAACGCAGGCATCAGGCATAGTTTTTCGAATTTCCGCGATTCTTTGACGGTATAGGTTTGTGAGGTAGCGCCTGCGCATGCTTTCCAACATGGCATCTGAACCGGATTGCAACGGAATATGAAGGTGAGGGACAAACTTTGAGCTGAGGGCTACAAACTGAATGATTTCATCACTGAGCAGGTTGGGCTCAATGGATGAGATTCGAAAACGCTCTATGCCTTCCACCTGATCCAGAGCTTTGATCAAATCCAGGAAGCTTTCGCCTTTGCCTTGTCCAAAATCTCCGATGTTCACTCCGGTGAGTACTACTTCTTTGATTCCCTTTGTGGCTACTTCTCTTGCAACTTCTACTGTTTCAGCCACACTCTGATTGCGGCTTCTGCCTCTTGCCAGAGGAATGGTACAGAAAGAGCAGAAATAGTCGCAACCGTCTTGGACCTTCAGGAAACTGCGAGTGCGGTCTCCGGCAGAGAAGGAGGGAATAAACTCCTTTACTTCTTTGATGTGACCGTTTTCGATGTGGGCCACACCGTCCAGCGGTTGCTTATCCAGGTATTCGAGGATGTTGAATTTTTCGTTGGCTCCCAGCACCACATTCACCCCCTCAATCCGTGCGATTTCCTGAGGTTTTAATTGAGCATAACAACCAATGACTGCAACAAACGCATCAGGGTTCTTGCTTTTGGCTCTCCTTACCAGATTACGACACTTTTTATCTGCCTGATCGGTAACAGAGCATGTGTTGATCACACACACGTCAGGACGGTCATCAAAGTCCACACGGGCATACCCTCCTTGCTCGAAGAGCCTGGCGATGGTGCTGCTTTCTGAAAAGTTCAGTTTACAACCCAGAGTATGAAATGCTACAGTCTTGTACGGATTCATAAAGCGGCTGCAAAGTTAAGCTGATGAACAGTTCTCAAGTGAGGATCGTTCGTGTCAATTAAGGATTAAAAACAATTGCTTTCTGATCCTTGGAAGAACGGCAGCGCTAAACTGCCATCTTTGCACGCGAAAATGAAAAAGGAGAAACGGAGAGGAGTAGCGATTCTGGGCTCTACGGGATCCATTGGCACTCAGGCGCTGGAAGTGATTTCTGAGCAGGAAGGTCACTTTGAAGTCGAGGTTTTAACGGCTGGAAACAATCACAAGTTGTTGTTGGAACAAGCCATCCGATTTCAACCCAATGCGGTGGTGATTGGAAATGAGGCGCATTATAAGGAACTGTCTGAAGAGCTCTGGGGAAGAGGCATTAAAGTCTATGCTGGTGCCGAAGCTTTGGAGCAGGTGGTGCAAATGGAAGGTGTAGACATTGTGCTCACCGCCTTGGTTGGGTTCTCAGGTTTGCGCCCAACGCTCAAGGCCATTGAGGCCAAGAAAGACATTGCTCTGGCCAATAAGGAAACTTTGGTGGTGGCAGGCGAGTTGATTAACAAAGCTGCCCGCGAGAAGCGTGTCAACATCTACCCGGTAGATTCTGAACACTCCGCTATTTTCCAGTGCCTTGCAGGCGAGTTTCACAATCCCATTGAGAAGATTTACCTCACCGCTTCCGGTGGACCTTTCAGAGGACGCAAGAGAGATGAGCTGATTGGAGTCACCAAGGCTCAGGCACTCAAGCACCCCAACTGGGATATGGGAGCTAAGGTCACCATCGACTCTGCGACCTTGATGAACAAGGGGTTCGAGGTGTTGGAAGCTAAGTGGCTCTTCGATCTCAAGCCAGAGCAGATCGATGTTATCGTTCACCCTCAGAGTATTCTGCACAGCATTGTTCAGTTTGAGGATGGAAGCATGAAGGCACAAATGGGCTTGCCAGACATGAAGCTTCCCATTCAGTACGCGCTTGCATACCCTGACCGCTTATCCACCACTTTCCCGCGGTTCGACTTCTTAGATTACCCTTCACTTACTTTTGAGAAGCCAGACACTGACACCTTTGGTAATCTTGCATTGGCGTTCAAAGCGATGCGCGAGGGTGGCAATCGTCCTTGTATTCTAAATGCTGCGAACGAAGTGGCAGTTGCCGCGTTTTTAAGAGATGAAATTAAGTTCCTCCAGATTCAGGAATGCAACGAACAAGCCTTGGAAAAGGCCACCTTCATCGAGCATCCAACCCTGGAAGACTACATAGAAACTGACCGCGAAGTGCGGAGCCTTACACAAGCGTTGATTCACTGACGAATGGAAGTATTTTTTATCAAAGCGGCTCAATTGATCCTGAGCCTGTCCATCCTCATCGTACTGCACGAATTAGGGCATTTCATACCTGCCAAGCTTTTCAAAACCCGCGTTGAGAAGTTCTACCTCTTCTTCAATCCTTGGTTTTCACTCTTCAAATTCAAGAAGGGAGAAACAGAATATGGATTGGGCTGGCTTCCCTTGGGAGGTTATGTCAAAATCTCCGGGATGATTGATGAATCCATGGATAAGGAGCAAATGCAGAGTGAGCCTCAGCCTTATGAATTCCGAAGCAAGCCAGCGTGGCAAAGGTTGATCATCATGATTGGCGGAGTGACGGTGAACTTATTGCTTGGGTTCTTCATCTACAGCATGGTCCTGTTCACATGGGGTAAAGAGCGCTTGCCGATTGCCAATGCAACTTATGGCGTGTATGTAGACAGCACCATGACTTCACTCGGGTTTGAAGATGGTGATCGCATTCTGAGTGTTGGAGAAGGCACGATTCAGTACTTCGGAGAAATCAACAAGGAAGTGCTGTTGAACGGAGCCCGCAGTTTTGAAATCGAGCGCGCAGGGCAGAAGATGAGTGTTCAGCTCCCTGATTCTGTCGATCAGATTCTGTTGGCAAATGGTGCAAAGGCCCCTTTTGCTCCTCGTTTTCAGTTCGTAGTGGACGAAACATTGGAGGGCTCTGAAGCAGCAAGAGCTGGTCTTCAACACGGGGATCGGTTCATTGAGATTGCAGGAGAACCTGTGGAGCATATCAAGCAGGGAATGGAACTGCTGCAAGACAACAAGGGAAACACCATTTCCATTGTTCTCGATCGTGGAGGACAGGAAGTAGAGGTGGAAGCGGCAATATCACCTGAAGGAACGCTGGGCTTTAAGTATCAACCCTTTGCTGGATTGACCATCGACACGATTGAGTATAGTTTTCTTGCTTCGATTCCAGCCGGCATTGAAGAAACAGGCGCTACATTGGGAGGTTACATCTCCAGCCTGAAGCTGTTGGGAACCAAAGAAGGAGTTTCACAAATCGGAGGTTTTGGTGCCATTGGAAGCTTGTTTCCATCGGTGTGGACTGCTCACGACTTCTGGAGGTTGACGGCTTTCCTGTCCCTCATCCTTGCATTCATGAATATTTTGCCCATCCCTGCTTTGGATGGTGGGCACGTACTATTTCTGCTCTACGAGATGGTAAGCGGCCGCAAGCCCGGAGACAAGTTCATGGAATACGCGCAGATGGTGGGGATGATCATTTTGTTCTCTCTGCTGCTTTTCGCAAACGGCAACGATATCTTCAAAGCGCTGCGCGGATTCTTCTAGGCGTAAGTGCAAGTAAGCGGAATACGTTACTTGTTCATACGCAGTGGTGTTAACCAGACCAATTCACTAACCTTGTGGTCGATTTAGGTCCTACCTAGCAGCCATTGATCACACGTATTCTAAAGCCATTCAGCAAGCTGGCGCTTGTTGCCCTGCTCATATTCAGTAGCGGAATTGTCTGTTCGCAAAACGATGGTTTTGGGAATCTTGATTCATGGTCTGATTCGGCCTATCAAATCTTTTCAAAAACTGGGAGGTGGGACCGCGCTGCCGTTGACTCAGTGATCCAGCTCTATCCTTCTGATACCATGCATCTTGGGAAGGAGAAGCTTTATCGAATGATCGCCACCTACTATCATGCAAGAGGTAAATACAACCTTTCCTTTCCCTATCTGGCAGAAGTGGAGAGAAGCCTCTTGCTGAGAGGCGATACAGCGCGCTGGGCCATCGTTCTTGGAGGGTTAGGAGAGGAGTATCGGGCCTTTAATGAACTGGCAAAGGCTGATTCGACCTTGCGCAAGGCGCTACAGCTTGCGCTCAGTTCTGAGGATACCCTGGCCATCGGGTATGTGAGTGGCCGTTTGGGCGGAACCATGTTTCAGATCAACGACCGTGATACCAATGCACTGGCACACTATCGAAAGAGCATCCAGATGTATCGATTGTTGGGCGACAGTCAGGAGATCGCTTCGCATTTAGGTGAACTAGCGGTGATCTATTCACGGCAGGGTAATGGCCGAAAGGCGCTAGAAATATTGGACGAGGTACCCGGTAGCGGATACAGCAGAATCATCCATGGCATGCTCATTAATGCTCGAGGGTTAGCGTATCGAATGCTGGGAAGGCATGATTCTGCGCTGATCTATGCCCAGGAAGCTTACGAGATATTGCTGGAAGAGGAGTCGCTGGGTGAAGCGCTGAAATCTGCGCGCCTGACCCAGCGCAGCCTGGATTCTTTGGGTAGAATGAACGAGGCGTATGAGTGGAGTCTGCTATGCTACAAGCTTCAGGGGAGATACTTGAGAGAGTCGAGCGGAGATGATCTCAGAATCGTGAATCTCGAGCACGATCGGAAGATGCAGGGAGCACTCAACGAACAGCTCAAAATTGAAAAAGCGGCCCAGGAAAAGCAGTCAGCCCTTCTTAAGCGCTTCTTGCTGTTTGGCAGCGTGTTGATGGGTGTTCTTCTCATTACGGTTTTCCTGCTGCTGAGAAATCGGTCGAGCCTCCGCAGAACCCAGCGGAAACTGCTTCAGCTTAATGATGAAGTAAAGGCCAAGAATGATGAGCTTCAGAATTACCTTGAGGTGCGCGACCGGATGATCAGTGTGATCTCCCACGACCTGCGTGCTCCCATTGCTGCACTCATCGATACAGTCGGTGTGTTAAAGGATATGCAAATGACTCCGGAGGAGATCGACCAAGTGCTTCCCATCGTGGAATTGCAGATGAAAAACAGCATTGATTTTGCGGATAACCTGATCGTTTGGGTGCGGTCACAATTGAGTGGCGAAGCCGGAGAGGCTGTTCCAGTGCACATGCATGAAATCACCTTGGAGGTAGTAGAATTCATGCGGCCGTTGCGGGAAGCTTCTTCCGTGGAGATGGTGCTTCCACCTACAGGCTCAGTGATTGCTCAGGCTGACAAAGAGATGACCAAGTTCATCATTCGCAACCTGCTGCACAATGCGATCAAGTTTTCCACGCGCAACTCCGTTATCGAGATACAAATCGAAGTTGTGGAACAGCGCGTTCGGTGGATTATCACGGACCAGGGAGCGGGCATGAGCGCAGATCAGGTAGCTCGCCTGTTTAGCATGGTCAGCGGAAAGGGGAATGGAGATAGTAAGGGAGCAGGAATTGCTTTATACCTCAGCCACTACTTCGCGGAAGCGATGAATGGAAGTCTGACAGCCTATTCCGAAGTAGGAAAGGGCAGTCGATTTATCCTCGAACTGCCCTTGAATCCTAACACCTAACCAATTCCTATCGGTACTCTTCCATTGTTTTTGTGCCTTCCAGGGACTTTGTAGCCTGTTTTTCGAACCATTCTTCAAACCAGTGATGAATGGTTTTGAGAATGGAGCCTTCAATGAGAATCACCTGATCAGGAAGGTTGTTGCTGGTGCAGAAGCCCGCTATGAATGCCTTTCTCAACTCCTCTTTATTGCTCTCCATCACTGACTCAGAATTTAATTCCAACCTGTCCGCCTACCCAGAACCTGTAGTTGTTGTAAGTGCCTTGATCGTCCAGTACTTCGTAGGGAGCAATCTCTGATTCGAATGCGTCCCCACGACCGTCCCAGCGTCCGCTGATCAACAAGTTGGCTGAGGGACCCGCCCACAGGCCAAAACGCCCGCCTTTAGGATAGTACTCATACTTTGGTTGAAAGCGGAGGAGCAGGTTGTTGGCATTGCTCCAGATTTCACGCTCGTTTACATGATAAGCCATCATCTCCACGGCAATCTTGGATTTCGTTCGGTTCAAGACCTTGCTTCCGAGTCCGTAACCAAAAGCCCAGCTGGTGTTATCCGGATTAGGACCTATTGACAAGCTCAGGATGTTGTAGAATCGGTCCATCCCGATGTGGAAATCCCCGGTGATCCATTGCAGCTCGTTGGCTCCAAAACTGAAGGAGCGATATCCGTTTTTGACATTACTCACGAAGCCAATCGGGAAGCCTGAGTTAAAGGTGTCCGCAACGTTGATAAAGCCAATTTGAAAGCCACTTACGGTGTCTGCCTTGTTCAGGAATCCAGCAATTTGTACACCCTCAAGATCTTCGGCTGCATTTGCAAAACCGGCAACCTGCCCGCCTTTTACATCACCACCGCTGTTGTTCATGAAGCCTGAGATTTGAGCACCCTCGCAGGCTTCCCCGCAAGAATTTCCAAAGCCCGAAATCTGAAAACCTTG
This sequence comes from Flavobacteriales bacterium UBA6057, assembly GCA_002428995.1. Taxonomy (GTDB): domain Bacteria; phylum Bacteroidota; class Bacteroidia; order Flavobacteriales_G; family Salibacteraceae; genus UBA6057. Next base: position 80,869 of record DIYJ01000018.1, read on the forward strand.
TAGCGAATCTTGAACGTAGTTGCCAAAACCGCTGATCTGTCCGCCCGTAGCTGTACCCATTACTTGGTTTGAAAAACCACCGATCTGTATCAGCTTGCCCGATTGCTGGGCGTGGTTGGTAAATCCTCCAATCTGGATTCCAGAACTGGAACCTCCCACCATATTCCCAAAACCAGCGATCTGGATGCCTTCGAGATCGCCCTTTACCATGTTCGCAAAACCTGCGATCTGAGTGCCGCGCGCATCAAGGGTCAGCACGTTGCTGAATCCACCGACTTCCAAACCTTCGAGGCCACCGTTGTAGCCTGCAACAAGATTGAACGACATGTAGTTGGTGGATTGATGGCTTTGAATGCCGTTGGTGCCGAGCGGAGTGATGAAGGTGATTTGATAGGGGAGTACGGCTCTCGCCTTTGCTTCGCTGGTAGAGTCGTTGCTCGCTGTTGAGTCAACCGGAGTAGAGTGACCTATGAAGCATGCGCACAGGAAGCTTAAGGTCAAGAGTGTAATTCTTGATTTCATGGGATTCTGTTTTTAATGGAATGGAGGATTAGTAGCGGCTTACATCACCGGAGCCACTGATGTTGATGTCCGTTCTTGGCTGGCCTTGATAGACAACGTCTCCGCTACCTGAGATGTCTGCTGAGAGAAAGTCACTCACGTCCACATCGCAGCTTCCAGAGCCCGAGATGCTGATGTAGGTTTCTTCCGTTTCCAGTCCAAAGGCTTTAACGTCACCGCTGCCGCTGATTCTGTAATCTGCGATATCGCTCGTTCCCACTAATTCAAGGTCTCCAGATCCGCTGATGCTGGCGCTGATCTCTTCGGCTTCCAGTGTCATCTCTGCGCTTCCCGATCCGGTGATGTTGAGTGCGAGATCGTCAATCACGAAGACATTTTGTCCATGAATATCTGCGGAACCGCTGATGTTGATTTCACTCAGGTCGTTGGTTACGATGTAGACATTCAGGGTTTTGATTCTGCGAACGCAGGGATCGGTCTCGATGATCAATCGACCACCGATGACGCGCGTGGCCACATTTTCCATGATGGATTCATGGGTTCGAACTCTTACTTCGGGAGCAATGATGTTAGAATCTACGGTGATGAATACATCTCCTGAGGTGCGCATGTCAATGCGCTGGAAGTCATTCAATTGTCTGTCTTCGGTAATGATTTCTCCCTTGGCGCGAGGACAGTTTCGCCATTCGTTGCAGGAGGAAAGCACTGTGGTTGCCAGTGCTGCGATGATGAGGAGTTTAGAAGCTTTCATATTTAGTGGTTTTTGTTTCGTGTTACACTGAAATGACAACCACTGCCTGAAATACCCCTACGCAGTCCTTACTTTTTTCTGAAAAAAGGATGAAACACCCTGCTATACACGGATCCCGAGCCTGAATCCAGGCCATAGATTGTAGCTCACGGTTCCTTTGTGAAGGTCAAAAATGAGAGGGAATCCATTTTGAATTTCGAGTATCGGCCCATTTTCAGGATCCAGGTTTTGAATTTGTCCGTTGCGGATCAGCAGGTGCAGCGAAGGACCGAGCAGAATGCGGACCGGGCCGGTTTTGATGGCGAAATTCACATCGGCCGCAAGGTCAAGGTTCATAGGGTGCTCCAGGTTTTCCAGGTGGAAGATCTGGCGTCCTGAAGCTTCAACGTTCAGGTCAATACGTTCAGATTTGGTGGGGATCGTGGTTCCAAGGCCGTATCCGTAGCTCATGAGTGTGATGCCGTAGTAAGAACCAAAACCTGCTTTTACAATGTTGTGAAAACCAGCGGTTCCTGTGCGGAATGCCACATTCGCATAGTGCACTTCATCAGCATAAACATCCAGATGATGGTAGCCTTTTTTGGAATAGCTGAATAAACCGATGGCCGTAGCGGCCGAATCTGCAAAGTTGATAACCCCGACCTGAGCACCGGTCACCGTTTTGGCGAAGTTCATGAATCCGGAAATCTGAAAACTGGCGTCCCTGGCGGCATTGAGGAAGCCACCGATCTGAATCCCAGAAACGTTTCCACCTGTATTCATAAACCCGGAGACCTGCGATCCTTTTACATCACCAGATGCGTTCAGGAATCCGGCTATTTGTCCTCCCGTCACACTTCCTGCCGTGTTGAATAAACCGGCTGTTTGGGCATAGATCACTTCTCCTCTCGTGATGTTGAAGACTCCAGCGGCCTGAAGACCTTCCATGTCTTCTGAGGCGAGGTTGAATACACCGCCAAATTGAGCCCCGGATATTTTACCTTGAAGCACATTAAATACACCACTTGCCTGAACTCCTTTCATTGTGTCCAGCACAATGTTGTAGACACCTGCAGCCTGAAGGCCTTTTACGGTTCCTCTCACGTTGTTGAAGATGCCCGCAGCTTGCACACCCGATACTTCCCCACCAACTATGTTTCCGATGCCAGCGGTTTGAACACCCTTCGCATCCTGCCGGATGATGTTGACACCTGAGCCTGCTTCCAGGCCTTGCAGTCCTGCGTTGTAACCAGCGATAAGGTTTACAGAGAAGCGGTTTTCGGAGTGTCCACTGGTCAGCCGGTTTGTTCCAATGCTTGGCAATAGCGAAAACTGCAATGGAATTTCTTCAATGAAGTCGAGGTTTATGGCCCGGCTTCGTTGGGTTTCTGGTACCAGGAAGCGTACCATGGGTAGCATCTCTACTTCTTCCCGATCTTCAGGAATGGTAACCGTTCGCGGATTCATGCGCTCCAGCGGCTGGTCTCGCGGTGACAGGGAGACATTCTGCCGGAATCCTTCTTCCGCAGGTTGAACAATCAAGATGGTATCGAAGTAGGATTGCTTGCTGTAGCTGATTCCTAACTGCTCTTTTGGACTGGCTAACTCGATCCGGTAGTATCCGTTTTCATCAGAAAGCGCAGAGTAATGATCTCCTACAGTGTACACGGTGGCACGCTGGATCACCTGCCCGGTGCGGGCATTTTTGATGATTCCTTCAATGATATACTTCTGCTTGCCTCCGGTTTTTTTGGACGACTGATCAGACTCAAGGAGCAGGTGACGCCCTCGTTTTGACACTTCCAGGCTGTTGCCAAGAATTGCTTTGAGTGCTTCCTCCAGATCGATGCCTGAGTAGCTTCCATTGATGAGTTCATCGAGGTTGAACTGAGAAGGGTTGTAGGAGAAGGAGCAGTCTACCTGTGCATCCAATTGCTCCAGGGCTTTTTCAACGCTGCATGGGGTGCACTTCAGCTCCACAACTGCATCCAGGCAGGCGATAAGCTGGGTGTTGAAGGCGAGCAACAGGACAGTCAATAGCCACTTCCATCGCATGCGTTAGCAGCCTTTGCCTTTGAGTTTGTAACCGTTCTCCATAGTGATGAGCTCCAGGTGAAGTGTGTTGGCAATCACTTCCAGTATGATATCGATGTCTTCGTTCTGGAAGTTAGCCGTGATTTCGCAGTTTCTGGTTTGCTCTACTTCGAGGATGATCTCTTTCTGGAACAGGCCGGACAGGATCTCGCTGGCTTTCACCAATCCTGTTCTTCGGAAAATGACCGTTCGGTCTTTCCAGAAGAATATAGCAGGATCAATGCTGTCTTCTTTCATCAGTTTACCTGATTCTTTGTCCAGCTTGCAGCTTTCCAGAGCTTTCAGCACTTCCTTGTCCGAGCTTTCTTTTGACGCCACTTCTACACTGCCTTCTTCCACGGATACGGTCAGTTGTTCCTCAGAATGATCTGTGTTCACTTCGAACCTCGTGCCCAGCACTTTTACACTTGCGTTCACGGCATCGATCACAAACGGGCGAGCGGGATCGGAGGCAACATCAAAAAAGCCTTTTCCGATAAGGGCAACATTCCTTTCGTTTTCTCCCAGTTCTGCAGGATAGGTAAGCTTGGAGCCGACTGCCAGGGTCACCATACTTCCATCGGGAAGTGAAACTTCCATGGATGAATCAATGGCTTGTGCCGTAAGCATTTCCGGGCCTTGCTGAAGCAACCAGTAGCTCAGACCAACGCTCATGATCAGCGCAATGGATGCGGCCCACGCCAAGAAATTTCTTCGATTGCCTGATCCTGAATTTTGCGATTCGGGTGTGATGGAAACGAGAACGGAGTCATCGGTCTGCCCAGAAACATGTTTCCATGCGGTATCTACATCTACTTGAGGCGTAACCTCTTTTTCTGTGACGTCCCATATCTGCTGAAGGGCTTCAAACTCAAGGCGGTTTGCATCTGATTCTTCAATCCACGACTGAAGCTGCAAGCGCTCTTGTTCAGAGGCTTCTGCACTTAGCACCTTGCCGATGAGATCGAAGTCGATATTGCTGTTTTCCGCACTCATTGCTTAGGGATGACAATTGAAAAAAGATTTACCCCTACGAGGAACCAAAAAATAATAGATAAAACACGCATCGAAGATGAAACATGGGGTCGCAAACCTTCCCGCATGATGCGCAAAGCCTTGCCCATCTGGTTTTCTACGGTCTTCACGCTGATGTCCAATTCCTCGGCAATTTCCTTGTATTTCTTTCCATCATGCCGACTGAGGAGGAACACTTTTCGGCACTGTTCGGGCAGCTGAGCGATCAGCTCATTCACGCGCTCACTCAACTCGGCTTGCTCCAGAGAGTCATGGGCTTCAGAGGTGTCAGCGCGATGGATTTCCTCAGAGGCGTGCGCCTCTCTCACCTTCAGGTGCTTGAAGTGATTCAGGCAATGATTGTGCACCGATCGGAGCAGGTAGCTTTTCACGTTGGAAGTAACCTCGGTTTCCTCGCGTTTCACCCAGAGGCTCACAAACATTTGTTGCACCAAATCTTCAGCCAACGCCTGGTCTTTGGTCATGCGAAGTGCATAGCCCACAAGCGAGGCATAATGCGTTCGAAACAATTCCTCAAAAGCGGATTTACTGGCTAGTTCTTTGGTCAAAACGAGAAGTTGCGGGCAAATTTAGGAGAGTTCTCTGTTTCGTCTCTGGACACCTTCACGGGTAGCAGAAGCGCTAAGGAGCCGGGACGATGTCCTTGGTCCAAAGCTGCGCGCCTTCTGAATCGTAGACTTCAATTTTCATCACACGCTCTTCGTAGGAACCGCTGAACTGAAGGATGGCAAAATTGTGAACGCCAGAAAACGTTCCTTCCACACGCAGGTCATTCGCCTCATCAATCACATTGTAAGCTCTGGAAGTGAGCGGACTGATGGTGAGATCATAGATGTCGATGCCATTGTCGGTGGTGAGTTGACTGAGCTCGGTGTGGTGACGGTCACCGGTAAGGAAAACAACACCCTTGATCTCTTCTTCTGCAATCCGCTTCAACAGGTATTCACGTTCCTCCGCATACACGGCATGGTTTTCATACTTGGCCAGTGTATTCAACACCTGTCCACCAACGGCTACCAGCTTGAACTTGGCTTTGCTGAATTGCAGGGCTTGAATCAGCCATTCAATTTGATCGTCTCCCAGGATTTGAGGCGTGGCGTTTTTGTTTTTCTCAGCTGTGCGGTAGTATCGATTGTCCAGCAGGAAAAAGTCGACATCGTTGTGACTAAAGGCAGTGGTGATGCCTTGGTTTCCGTCCCAGCCATAGGAAGGATTCATCCAGAAAAGTCGAAAGCTCTCCAGCGCCCAGTCTTTATGAATCCAGCTGCCATTGGCATCGTTGGGACCAAAATCATGGTCGTCCCAGATGGCATAGTGGTGCGTTGTTTTGAGTAGTTTCTGGATTTCAGGTAGCTGGCGCATATGAGAGTATCGATGCATGTAGCCGCTCCAGCTGCCCCAATCGGGTTCACGCAGGTAGATGTTGTCTCCAAGCCAAAGCATCAGATCCGGATTCTTACCGGCTATCTGATCAAAGATGCCGTAGTTCGATCCATAAGGTTTCCCCGGACGATCATAGCGTTCCTCGTTGATGTATGCACAACTACCCAATGCGAGGCTGAACGCAGGTGGATCTTTCCGGTGACGCCATAATTCCTGGGTTTTGAATTGCAGATTCTCTTCAGCCAGCATCCTTTTGCCGTTCACTTTGATGGTATACCCATAGGTAGTTCCAGGTTCAAGGTTTCGAGCAATAAGGCGAGCGGTATTCGCTTCTGTCTCCTTGCAGGAATAGTTTGCGGAAGCATATTTTTCTTCAGGTTGAGCAACGTCCCAATATTCCATGGACACATCTGCTTCCTGATTCAGTTGGAGCCAAACGCCTGCTTCTTTCAGTTCGGAATAGCCTGGCATTGGACCGGAAACAATCTCTACCGATTGCGCAAAAAGAGAAAGAGAAGCGAGGGGCAGGAGGAGGATGAAAAACCGTTGAAACATCGCATTGATTTGAGGACTTCAATGATACTAGAAGCTTGGTATATGCAGGTCACACGATTGTGAACCAATCGTAACGAACGGGTAATGCTTTTTTAACGGCCACAGTCAGTAGGGAATGACTTACTTAGCGCCTCACCAAGACATAATTACACATGAAAGAGTTTATTTTTCTCTTCCTCGGGGGCAATGCATCAGAGAGCATGCCGGAAGAAGACCGAGACAAACACCAGGAAGCTTGGGATCAGTGGATGGACATGCTCGAAGATGAAGGTGTCCTGATTGACGGACTGCCCATTGAAGATGAAATCGTAACGGTGGACGGAGATCAGGTAGACCGAAGTGTTCCTGAAAACATGAATGATGAGGTTACGGGATACCTTATCCTTGAGACAGAGTCCATAGAAAAAGCCATCGAACTGACCAAGGGATGCCCGATTTTCGAATACAATGGACGCGTTCAGGTGCGACAGCTGATGTCAAGCGACATCGAAGACGATTAGGCTGCATCCGGATATTTGTCAATGACTGTTAACCCTTGCATCAAAGTGCAAGGGTTTTTTGTTTCCATCTTCCGAAGCGCATATGAAGTCATCAACATACTTATTTATAGCCTGTTTATCTTGCCTGTCTCTATGGGCAAGTGCCCAGGACAAAGCAAGAACAGATATGAAAGAGAATGAAGAATCCTATGAAGTAGCCACGCTGGGTGCCGGTTGCTTCTGGTGTGTAGAAGCTGTTTTTCAGGAATTGAACGGAGTGGAAAAGGTTGTTTCGGGATATGCTGGTGGCTTTGTGAAGAATCCTGCCTATCGCGAAGTATGCAATGGAACTACCGGACATGCTGAGGTGGCGCAAATTACCTTCGATCCTGCGGTGATCACTTTTGATGAAATTCTGGAAGTGTTTTGGCAAACACATGATCCTACAACCTTGAATCGGCAGGGAAATGACGTGGGAACGCAGTACCGTTCAGCTGTTTTCTACCACAGCGACAGCCAGAAAGACAAGGCTGAGTTTTACAAAGAGGAATTGAATAAGTCAGGAGCTTTCAGAGATCCGATTGTGACCGAGATTGTACCGCTCTCCAATTACTATCCGGCAGAGGATTACCATCAGAACTATTACAACGATAACAGCTCACAGCCTTATTGCGCATACGTCATCAAGCCGAAGGTGGATAAGGTGAGGAAGGTGTTTGCAGACAAGCTAAAGGCTTCATCCACGGCCAGTCAGTAAACTAGTCTTTATTCTCGGGTAATAGGAGCTCAGTGATTGTTGCGGTGGTAGTCATGATCATCGTAGAAGTGATCTTCGAAGGTCTTTTCACTCGGGGTACCATCCTTTAGAATTCTGATGACCATCCAGGCCATGATGATGGTGAGGAAAACCTGCATCAAGGTGAACCACAGAAAATTGGCCCCAAAAAAGGGAGACACCTGGTAAAACAGCCAGCAGGTAGTTACAAAGACGATGGGGACGATGATCTTCTTCATAGGAGCCTAACAGCACCACTTCGAAGAATGTTCAGATACCGGTCACTAACGAATCACCAATCGCTTGCTTACCAATCCCTTGGCGGAGCTTGCAGTGATGATGTAATTCCCCGCTGGGATGGACTCTGAAAGGTCAATGACCGCAGTCTGGTCTCCCTCTTTGTGCATTTTGCAGTAGTAATTTTTGCCATCAATGCCCGTCAGGCAAATGAGGAGATCGCTCTTATCAAATTGCTTGGACTGAAATCGAACGTTTGATCCTCGCTCTGCCGGATTTGGGTAGATCAGCACTTCGAGCTCACTCAGCTCACCTTGAAATTCGACAACAGAAGCATTGGAAATCCAGAAAGTGCCATCAAAGTCTACTTGCTTGAGCCGGTAGAATGATTTGCCCTGCAGCGGGTTTCGATCCAGCTCGAGGTAGTCGATTCGGTGGTCAGAATTACCCGCACCGCTGACAGTCATGATGGTTTGAAAATCTCTCCCATTAGAGCTTCGCTGGATTTCGTAATAGTCACAGTCTATTTCTACCGCTGTGCTCCATTCAATAACCACCTCGGTTCCGCGAGCATAGGCATCAAAGCCAATCAGCACAATCGGCAGGACATTGCCACTGCTGCTGGTTCCAAGTGCAAACGGACTGAAGTCCGAGAAGCTGTTCGAACTTACCGATCCTGAGTTGACATCACCGCTGATATCATTACCACCCGCATTTTCCCACCTTCCATCAGTCTCATCCCAGTGTGCTACAATAAGATCAGATGGGGCTTGCACTCCGCTGGTGATTTCCCAGTTGAGCTGAACAGTGCTCACATTGCTGGAAGCCACGCGTTCCACATTCCAATATTCTACGCTGCTTACTCCTTCCACACCTGATTCTCGGGAGTCCTTATCAAATCCATCATTCGTAGGGTCAGTTCTGTGGTACTCACACCTGAAACTTGTTCCCGTTCCTGTGGTGTTTTTGAGTCTCACAGATCCAAAAACTCCGGCATCGCCCAAAGGCATGGTAATGCTGCCATTGTTCGTTTTTTGCATCGGCCCCTGATTGAAGGAAGACGCGCTGCCACCGCTTATAGAACCATTGTTGTCAGTGAAGTGGAAGAGGGTAGAGGTTGTAGAGAGTACAAACCCATCCACGAAGGTTACGGATTGGCCTGAGCTGTTGATCTCGAAGTCGCTGAGAAGTGTAAGCGTGTCGTCCGACTTATCGATGATCACATGACCGTTCCAGTCACTTTCAGCCCCTGTGGCATCAAAAGTCTGAGGGTTGGCTCCACTGAACACTAGTGTGGGTTCAGTAGTAGGGTCATCATAGTCACTGTTCACAGATACATTCCCTTCCACCGCCACCACACCGGTATTGATCCTGCCGTTCTGTAAGGTTAGATCGTTTTCCACCCGGATGGTATCACCTGCATACATGTACATCTGACGATCTCCAGAGGTTGGATTCATCAGGAAGTCGTAAAACACATCTGTCACGGAGGAAGACCAATCGCGGTGGTTGGCAACATCGTAATGGAACGTTTGACTGTTGTGGATGTATTCCCCTCCGTTGTTATCCCAGATCGCATTGAAACGGAGCGTTCCATTGTTTCCAACGAGTGTGCCGCCTGCGTTCAACTCCAGTTCATCCAGATCCAGCTCTGCGGTGGACACATCTGAAGACCATCCAACGACACCGGTATTGATAAACATTGTGCAGTCGTAGTTACTGCTGCCAACGGTCACCGTACCTCCGTCAAAATCTGTGATGATCACAGAATCTGCACTGCTCGCCTTGCTGACATAATAATCGATGTTGGTGGAAGAGCTGTTATCGCTGATAAAGTGTGTGGTGCCGCTTCCAACAAAATAGAAGTTGGGAGTTCCATTATCAACGTTGCTTCTCAGGATAAGCGAGTCGATCACATGGCATTGTCCCGCATCGATCCGGCCGTCCACCAAGTCCAGCGTCTGTAGAACGACAAAGGTTTCCTCGCCTGACATGTAGATGTACTTGTTCGCAGACTGGTCACAGTGCATGCTGTAGAAGGTATCTATCTCGGTCGTGCGATAGTCTCTGTGATCGGTGAAATCCCATTCCCAAATTCCATTGTTGTGAAGGAATTTGCCACCGTTGTTATCCCAATCCCCTTGAACATAGGCGATGTCTGAGGGAGCTACAAAAACACCTCCGTTGAGTTCAAGTTCTTCATAGTCGATGTTTGCCTCGGTGTTGACAAAAGATACGATGCCGGAATTCAGCGTGAACTTCGCATCTGTCGTACCTACGTTCACAGATCCCCCATCTTCATCAAGGATGAAAACTGTGTCGGTTTCTGTCTTGGTAACGTAAACATCGATGTTGCCACCGTTGGTTGAGTTCGAAATGAGATTCCCGCTGCCTGAGCCTACGAATTCAATAAAGCCATTGAGATCGTCAAAACCACTATTGAATTCAACCGTGTCGACTACTTTGATCCAAATGTTGTTCAAGCGGCCGTTGTTCAACTCTATCTTGTTTAATACCAGCATGGTATCAGCCGTGGAAGCATCAATGTACTTGTTGTTGTTTTGATTGCACAGGACGGTGTAGAAAGTGTCAATCACCGTGCTCATGTAGCTCCTGTGATCCGAAAAGTCCCATTCCCAGACCCCATTGTTGTGCACGAACTTTCCTCCGTTGTTATCCCACGTGCCCTGGTAACTGGTGGTGCCTGAAGAAGCCAGGAAATAGCCTGCATTGATCTCTATTTCGTCAAAGTTCAGATCGAGACTTGTGTTTCCACTGAAGTCAACCGTTCCCTGATTGATGAAAAGACTCACACTTGTTCCCCACTGAGGACTATTGGAGTTTCCGGATATGAAGAGTGTATCTGTGTCTGCATCCTTCTCCACATAGCAGTTGTGTAAGCCCTTGTCGGAGTCAACAATCATGTGACCATTGGAGCTACCGCGAAAACGTACGTTGGCGGTGCCTTCATCATAAGCACTTGTGATCTGCATGCTGTCCATCACGAAAATGGTCCCGGTCATGATCCGTCCCTGTACGCAGCTGAGCTTGTTCTCCACCACCATCGTGTCCGCAGCATTTATGACCCACTGCTTGTTGTTTGAAGAAGCGTCCATGATGAAATTGTAGAAGGTATCGATGTCTACTACATTGTAGTTCTGGTGGTTGTTATCGTTGAACTCTACGGTTCCCTGATTGTGTTGGAAATGCCCACCGCTAACAGTAAAATCATCGTCCAGAAATAAGGTAGCTGAGGTAGATTGGAAAAAACCATTGCTTAGGTTGAAGGTGCTGCTGTTGAAGTCGATGTAGGCGTCTCCACCTAAAAATCGTCCGTCTGCCTGATCGAAGCCCGAACTGCCAATGTCTACGCTGGAGCCTGATGCCTGTACGATGCTACCGGAATACCCTGCATTGATATCAATACCTCCAACACTGATGCTTACATCGATGGTGCAGTTGGCCGTGCTGGTACCGTCAAATCTGGCCAGATCACTAGCTCCCGGAGCTCCGAGCGTCCAGTTTCCATCATCGCTCCAGAGATTGTTGGCATTTCCGTTGGTCCATGTGGTGGTTGCCGCAAACATCATGCTTCCGAAAAAGCAGAATAAGGCTAGGAAAAAGACTTTCATGGCTGATTGCTAGGTGCTTACTACAACTATTCAGGCATGAAATTCTACTTTTTTATCCGCATTATTATCAGTCTGTTCTTTGATGGTTAGTAGGTTTTTTTGACCTGACAACGCATGTGCCTCATTTGGAATGGAAAGGAAGAAAGCCGTTCCAACGCCAGGCTCTGACTCGAGACGGATAGAACCTCCAAGCCGGTGAACGATCTTTTTCACAATGTAGAGTCCCAGGCCACTGCCCGTGGTTGAGGTTTTGTCCCGATAAAACATATCGAATACGCGGGCTTGCGAAGCTTCAGAGATGCCCATGCCATTGTCGCGAACCTCAATGTAACCCCAACTCTCATTGTATTCTGCTGACACTTTGATGAGCACGTTTTTCCGTTCCGGGTGCCGATAGCGAATCGCATTCGAGAGTAGATTCTGCATAACGGTCATGATGCGATACCTGTCCGATGCAAAGTCATGATCTCCGTGAGCAGAAACTTCGATGGTCACATCTTTTTCCAGGTTCATGAGGTAGGTTTTGGAGATCTCGTCCACCAGGTGTGACATGTCTATGACCTCATAATGGGATTCCAGGTTTTTGTTGCGGGTGTAGCGCAGGAGGTTTTGTACGAAACTGTCTAAGCGCTCAACGCAATCTTCCATGTGGTTGAGATAGAGCAGCTCATAGTGTGAGGGATGCTCAGTTTTGGCTAAAGAAAGAAGCCCCATCATGGAGGTGAGGGGAGAGCGCAGGTCATGAGAAACGCTGTAGGTAAACTTGTCCAATTCTTCATTCAGTTCCGACAGGTCCTTGTTCTGCTGCTCAAGCTTGATGCGCTGAATTTCGATCTCGTTCACCTGCTTATGCAAAGCACCTACCATTCTGACGTAAGAAGTAATGAGGATTCGCATTTCCTTGCTCAGGTCTTCGTCTCGGAAGTCTTCCAGCGAGAGTTTATCAGAACTGTGAAGCCTGAATCTCCGCATGCGGTCGGTCAGCTTTTCAATAGGACGAGTGACCGTTCTTGATAGCATCACACCTATCCCAATGTTCAGCACTACAGCAACGGTGAGCAGCAACCAAATAAAATTGAGTGTTTTGGCGCGCCTGCTTTCTACCAGGTGATTGACTCGCCTTGATACATCGGCAAGGCTCTCCGTCAGCAACGTGTTGTTCTGCTTGAGCGTATGTCGCATGCCCTGGCCATCATTCCTGCCCAGCTCGTTGTCCAGCGCCACAATGCTCTCGAAGGTCGAAAGATATCCTTCGAGCACCCGCGCTTCAGAAATGGATGCGGGATCACTCAGGGAGGCATATCTGGCCATTAATTCCTCTGCCAGCAATTCCAGTTTATAGATGTAGTGCTTGTCATAGCGCAGAAAGAAGTCCTTTTCATGACGCCTCAGCATGAGAACCTCTTCCACAGGAATGTTTACCGCATGATCCTCTAATTGATGTGCATACCTGCGCATCTGCCCTTCGAGTCCATAGTCTTTAAAGCCGCGAATGCGCTGCTTCTCTGCCAAGGCTATAAATGCTTGCTCGTATTCAGACAGCACATGCCGGATGTAGTTGAAGTTGATATCGTCTATCTCATAGAATTGGAGACCCTTTTCCGATGTATTTACCAGGTCTCTCAATACCTCGTAGCTTTCTACACGGTCAATCAGATGCTGACTGTGACCTGTCTTATAATAGTTCAGGTTGAGGTAGTTGTTATTGATGAATTCCTTGTCAGCCTGGAGAATTTCAGAAGCCTTGAGCCGTGTCATCATCAAGCCCTCTCCTATGCTTCGGAGTTCGGAAAGTCGCTGAGAAAGAAAGATGGTTTGTAGCGCAAGCAGGGCGCTGACCAAAATGGATAAGCTGAACGCCATGAGCACTCGGGTGCGGAAGCTGGAAGGAAGCCATCGAGATCCTTTGGATGTCATTGAAATGCTTGAGCTGTGAACCCAAAGTTCAACTGGATCTTCAGATTTAAGTTTCAGTTTCGAGCAGGCATAATCATTCGATAACAATCACTTATCAATATGCTGCTTCTTATGAACTAAAGGTTAAGCCACCAAGGTTGAAAAGCACACTGAATCGTCTTCCGTATTGAACGGCTTCTGTCGGGATTCTTTTACGTTTGTGGTGTCTTATTTTGCAAAACACAAATCAGAGGAATCACCATGGAAGATATCTATGAATACAGCGAAGAGGAGCTCAGGAAATTAGGGGATGCTATTGTGTGGACGACCATTCTGGCCGCTATACACCAAGACGGAGTTATTCAGGATTCCGAACGAGCCGAAGCCATCAAACAAACACACATCCGAACGTTCAGCACCGAGGATTATCTCAAGCCTATTTACAAGCATCTGGATGAGCATTTCGAGCGTGATTTTGACGCTTACAGTGCTACGCTCACCGGTACACAGGAAGAAAAGGAAAACATGATCCAGGCTAAGATTGAAGCATCACTGGATATTCTTCCCTCCATCGGCCCGCTTTTCACCCAAAAGTTTGGGAAGGACATCAAGGACTTGTACAACCGTGTGTTTCAGGCAGATTCTACCGTCTTTCAGTTTTTTGCCTTTCCAGTGATCAGCGCTCATCTCGAGAAATTCGGCATCAAATAAACCTTTGTGCCTGAACCTTTAAGAACCGCACATCCGCCATCCCAGCTCACCATGGTTTGGGATGGCAGCTGTGGGTTTTGCAGGTATTGGGTCACCTATTGGGAGCGGATGACCGGTGATGAGGTGCGCTATGCACCTTATCAGGAAGTTGCCGTTCAGTTCCCTGACCTTCCCGAAGACATCTTCAAAAAGGCAGTCCGGCTGATCGATTCAGAGGGTCAGGTTTTTAGTGGCATTCACGCTGCGTACAAGACAATCGCGCTGGGAGAAAGCAAGTCTTTCTGGTTGACTCAATACGAGAAGAGAGGCTGGTTCTATCGTCTGTCTGATCGCGCCTATCAGTGGATTGCCGATCATAGAGACTTCATGATGAAGCTGACCCACTTTGCCTTTGGAAAAGATCCCAATGCACTCAAGCCTTTCTGGTTTTTCTACCTCATGATTGCGACAGCACTCGTGCTGTTATTCCTCTGAAATTCTATTCAAGGTTCCTGGAAGAAAGCACGTGACGCTTTTTCTTAGGATCTGAAACATGCTCCGAATTCACGGTAAACTGGAGGTTTCGCATGAGCACATCATCCTTAGTGCGGTTCCAGACGTAGAAGGCAATCTGCGCTTGTGGTGTCAACGGCTCATCGAAGGCCTTGGCGAGGTAAGCAGTATTCCACCCATCGGTTTCCGTGAGGTAGATGTTCAGGAATACATGCTCCCACAACACCCCAGATCCTTTGTCATCGATGGTCACAACAAGCGCTGCTTCGCTGCTCATGCTGCATTGATAATCCACCTGCCCGGCAAAAGACGTCAGACTGTCCAGTCCCAATTCTTCAAGCGTGAACTTAAAGGCCGGTGAATACTCTTCAGTGAGCTGTATTTCCGTGAGGTCAGGCGTGCCCTGCCGCTCAAATTTGCTGGTGGAAGTTTGGAAGGCATATTGATGCTCTTCCGCAGTCGATGGATCGGTGGCATCGATCCATAGCTCGCGCGCATTGCTTCTGGTGACAGCTCCCCACTGAGAAAGGATGAACCGAATGGGAAAGTTGATGGCCGGCTCCAGTTCGAGGTACTGGATCATTCCTTTTTTCAATGCTTCGTCATGGTAGAGGACCTGCTTCAAAGGAAGTTGCAGGTTGAAGTCACCCGCAATGCAAGGTTGATTTCGCGCTTCGAAATAGTTCTCTGCCACGTTGGGCATGTTCGTTCCTACAATGAGGTAGGGGCGCTGACCTGATGTTTCGGTAAGTTCGTCCAATTGATCCATTACCGGATCGAACGTATCATAGGCGCGATAGCCATTCTGATTTCCGAAAAACAGCAGAATAACCACTGCAAAAGGCAGCGCCAGGAACAGGGCTTTCCGCTGCGCCCCATCGTTTGACGTTCCCCCTGAAAACGCCACAAACAATGCCGCTATGCAAAGCGTGAGCTTGATGTACACATGGTGTTGGAAACCGCTGAAGAATTTCGTGTCCGTGGGCCAATACACCTCGTAGGCGTACAGGCTAACCGCAAAGGCAATGCTCAGGAACAGCAGGATTCTTGTGATCCATCGAAGCATGCCATCCCAGTCCAGCGCTTGCTGCTTTAAGTTATTCGCGAGTCCCCGCGCGCTGGTCATCGCATACAATCCCAACCAAGGACTCAAGAGCAAGACAGGCTGTGCGAAAATCCGCGTTTCCCGTCCCATGGTGAAGACAAAGGTGATGATGGTATTCACGCCTGCATTCAGCATCATCGCATTCACCCACGGGCGATCCTCTTCAGTATTCCCGCTTCGATCTCTGAACTTTTGGTAGAGCAACAGCAGGGTAACAGGAGCAACAAAGGCCATGGCAAAGGAGGTCATCGTATCGATGCCGATGTCCAACTGCGCGAAGGAGTAGTAAAGGTGTTTGAAGCGAACATCGCGCATGTAGCTGCTCGATTTCTCTTCCAGGCCTTTGACGTTGATGATCAGCCATAGCGTAATGGCGTAAGCAGGCACTACCCAGCCCACCTTCAAGGTTCTCAGCACGTTTGCGCGACTCAGGATCGGCTTGTCCAGCATGAAAAAGAAGAAGATTCCCGGCAGCAACAAGATGGTGGACTCTCTGGCTACTAATGCTCCATAAAAGAAGAGACTGAAGAGCAACCACTTTCGCTGATGAAGGAAGATGAAAGCCGCAAATACAAAGGCGTATTGCACGGGTTCGTCATATGCGTAGATCTCAGAGAACACAGCGTGAATCACCCAGAAGGAGGAGGCAAACAGAAAGGTGGAAAGCCGGGCCGCTCCTTCGCTCCTGGTGACCATGAAACTCAGGCGATAGAGCAGAAGCAAGGCGATGAACAATGCCGCATAGAGCACTCCGATGAACGCGTATTCCAGCGGTACTCCGAGCTGTTCCAGGCGCTGGATCAAGAAGGTGGTAATCGGCCTGCGGGCAAACTCTCCAAATTTTACGCGACTGTGGAAAAAAGCATGGATGTAGCTAGGCTCCAGAAGCTTTGCAGCCGTGCCGATGTAGCGCTCGCCATTGATGATACTCGGGAAAACCAGCGAATAGGCCAGGTGTCCCAAAGTCAGGAGAGCAGAATAAACGATCCAGCTGATGCGGTTCATGCCGCAAAGAAACATCATCCGAAGTAGCGGTGGCATTTTCAAACTGAGCATCCGATATTTGCCTTTTAACTTCCCTATTCATGAAGCCATTCTCATTCTTCTCCATCGCCTGTGTGTTGTTGATTCTTTCCTGCGATAGCAGCAATCCCATTGTAGCACTGTTTAATCCAAGCGATGATATCAAGCTCGGGGCTCAGCTTCATGCTCAGGTCGAGGCAAATCCCCAGGATTACCCAATACTGGATGAGACCGAATATGCTGAGGCCTATGCCTACATCCAGGGACTTTGCGATCAGATTGTAGAAACTGGTGAGTTGGACTACGCGGATGAATTTGTGTGGAAGGTGCACATCATTGATGCGGACGTTTTAAACGCTTTTGCTGCCCCCGGAGGATACCTTTATTTCTACACGGGCCTGATCAAGTACCTCGATGAAGAGGATGATTTGATGGGAGTCATGGGACATGAAGTGGCGCACGCAGACAGACGTCACTCGGTGAAGCAAATGACTAAAGCTTATGGAGTTCAGGCGGTGTTGGCGCTCGCTTTAGGACAAAACCCTTCTGAGGTTGAAACCATTTTGGCAGGTCTTGCCGGGCAAACTGCGATCCTGAAGTTCAGCCGTGATGACGAGACCGATGCAGATGAGTTTTCGGTGGAGTACCTCGCGAATACGCCTCATCGATGTGACGCAGCATCCGTTTTTTTCCAAAAACTTGAAGCCTCCGGTCAAGGTGGTGGAGTTCCCACTTTCCTGAGCACACATCCCGCTCCGGCAGATAGGGTAGAAAACATTCAGGCAAAGGCAGATGAAGTAGGCTGTAGCACAGAATACTTCGCCCCCGATTCCTACGCTGCCTTCAAGGCCATGCTTCCCTAAGCAAGCAGCGCCTTACATCATACTACGGAAGAATCCGGCCCCTTGATCTTTGATCCAGAGTCTTTGATCTCTACCCCAAAATCCGCTCCGATTTACGGCTTGCGAAAAACCTCGGAACGGCTACTTTTGGGCACCTAAAAAATTGGAAATACATCGAACATGAATCTGCACGAATATCAAGGTAAGTCCATTCTAAAATCCTTCGGAGTTCGCATCCAGGAAGGTATCGTGGCCAACACACCAGAAGAGGCGGTAGAAGCAGCGAAGAAGTTGCAGGAAGAAACGGGAACCGGTTGGTGGGTGATCAAAGCTCAGATCCATGCTGGTGGTCGAGGAAAAGGTAGCATCATTGGCAAGGACCAACGTGGTGTTGCGCTCGCCAAGTCTTTGGATGATGTGAAGCAGATTGCAGACAATATCCTTGGTGGCATACTGGTGACACTCCAGACAGGTGAGTCCGGTAAGCAAGTGAACAAGGTGCTCGTTGCTCAGGATGTATACTATCCTGGAGATTCTGAGCCGGATGAATACTACATGTCCGTGCTATTGAACCGCGAAACAGGTCGCAACATGATCATGTACAGTACCGAAGGTGGTATGGACATCGAGACCGTTGCGGAGCAGACGCCACACCTCATTTTCAAAGAAGAAATTGATCCTAAAGTTGGTCTCATGCCTTTCCAGGCACGCAAGGTTGCTTACAACCTCGGCCTTTCCGGAAACGCCATGAAAGAGATGGTCAAGTTTGTGACTGCACTCTACAACGCTTATGTTGGTTGTGATGCTTCCATGTTTGAGATCAACCCCGTGTTGAAGACCTCTGATAACCTCATCATGGCTGTTGACTCGAAGGTTACACTCGATGGTAACTCACTCTTCCGTCACAAAGACTACGCGGAGATGCGTGATGTCACCGAGGAAGATCCAACAGAAGTAGAAGCTGGAAGCCACAACCTGAACTACGTGAAGCTTGACGGTAACGTAGGATGTATGGTAAACGGAGCCGGTTTGGCCATGGCCACCATGGACATGATCAAATTGAGCGGTGGTGAACCTGCTAACTTCCTTGATGTAGGTGGAACTGCCAACGCTGAGCGTGTGGAGAAGGCTTTCCGCATCATCCTCAAGGATGAAAATGTAAAGGCCATCCTCATCAACATCTTTGGAGGAATCGTTCGTTGCGATCGTGTTGCTCAGGGAGTTGTAGATGCCTACAAAAACATTGGTGAGATTCCTGTGCCGATCATTGTGCGCCTTCAGGGAACCAACGCTGAGGAAGCCAAAACCATTATTGACGAGTCTGGACTGAGAGTAGAGTCAGCTACGCTGCTGCAAGAAGCTGCTGACAAGGTCAAGGCTGTACTTGCCTAACGACTGCTTATGCAAAAGATCCTGATCGCTAATCGCGGAGAAATTGCGCTCCGCATCATGCGCACCTGTCGAGAGATGGGAATCAAAACTGTGGCGGTGTATTCCGAAGCAGATCGAAACGCTCTCTTTGTGCGCTATGCTGACGAAGCCTATTTCATTGGGCCTCCAGCGTCTTCAGAGTCATACCTCGTGATTGACAAAATCATAGATGTGGCCAAGCGATCAGGTGCCGATGGCATACACCCCGGCTATGGATTCCTTTCGGAGAATCCTGTATTTGCCAACCGGGTAGAAGAGTCCGGCATTACCTTCATTGGACCTCCCGCTTCTGCTATGGAAGTGATGGGGGACAAGCTTTCCGCTAAGGAGAGAGCCAAGAGCAAAAATGTCCCTCTTGTTCCCGGTTCTGACGGAGCCATCAGCGATCCCGAGGAAGCAGTGCAGGTGGCTAGAGAAATTGGATTCCCGCTGCTGATCAAAGCCTCTGCCGGTGGTGGTGGTAAAGGAATGCGCATTGTGGAGCAGGAATCAGAGGTGCAGGAACAGCTTCAACTTGCGATGAGCGAAGCCAAGTCTGCGTTTGGTGATCCCGCGGTGTTCATTGAGCGTTATGTGAAGTCTCCGAGGCACATTGAGATTCAGGTGCTTGCTGACAAACATGGCAATGTGGTGCACCTCTTTGAGCGAGAGTGTAGCATCCAGAGAAGGCACCAAAAAGTGGTAGAGGAAGCACCTTCCAGTGTACTCACCCCTGAGCTTCGTGCGGAAATGGGGCAATGCGCCATCGATCTTTCCAAAGCCTGTGACTATGTTGGAGCAGGTACGGTAGAATTCCTGCTGGACGACCAGCACAACTTCTACTTCCTGGAGATGAATACCCGTCTGCAAGTGGAACATCCCGTGAGTGAGATGATCACCGGATTAGACCTTGTGCGCGAGCAGATCAACGTTGCGCGTGGTGAAAAGCTCCGTGTTCAACAAGAAGACCTCAAAATCCTCGGACATTCCCTGGAAGTGCGGGTGTATGCAGAAGATCCTCAGAACAACTTCCTCCCAGACATCGGTAAGCTGGCAACGTATCGATTGCCACAAGGCCCCGGAGTGCGCGTAGATGATGGTTTCGAGGAAGGCATGGACATTCCGATCTACTACGATCCGATGATCGCCAAGTTGATCACCTATGCGGATACTCGTGAGCAAGCCATCGCACGAATGACCCGAGCGATCGAAGAGTACCAGATCACCGGGGTGAAAACCACCCTCGATTTTTGCAAGTTCGCCATCAATCATGAGGCTTTTGTGTCCGGCAACTTCGATACGCACTTTGT
Organism: Flavobacteriales bacterium UBA6057; assembly: GCA_002428995.1. Classification (GTDB taxonomy): domain Bacteria; phylum Bacteroidota; class Bacteroidia; order Flavobacteriales_G; family Salibacteraceae; genus UBA6057. The sequence continues at coordinate 101,079 of DIYJ01000018.1, forward strand.
ATCGCAGCACTTCAGCCCTGAAATATTGGATGCTGATTCTGAAAGCGATTCCAAAGCCCTGGCAGCCTTCTTATCCCTGGTAAATGACCAAGGTGAGGAAGCCTCTGAAGCGCCTTCAAATGGAGCTTCAAATTCAAATTGGAAGCTCAAGAGGCAACATCATCGGTCATAGCATCGTTCTCTTTCCTGTGAGTTAAAAAATGGTCTGACCTCAAAGGGTCAATGCTCCATTCGATAACTTTGGTACAACCTTTGGAATAGAAGCGGGCGTGATGAACCGAATACCAACTTCCTTAGCTGCATTTATTGGTCTCCTGGCCATGCTGTTTTCCAGCTTGCTGGTGCAGGGACAAAATGGACCTACTTCAGGGGATTCCAACACCCATCGTCAAATCCGATCTGAAAACGAACAGGGCATTGAAGTGTTTGCCCAAATCGTGGAAGGTGATACGTTTCCACTTAAATACTTGCCCTACGTCACCGTAGTAGCCGATCGCAAATTCAGGGATCCGGCCGAGGAGCGCAAGTGGAGACGTTTGAAGAAAAATGTAAAGAAGGTGTATCCCTACGCGAGGCTCGCTGCTCAGAAACTGGAGGAGTACGCAGATGAACTTGCCAGTGTGGAATCTGAACGAGAACGCAAGCGCTACTACAAGCGCATTGAAAACGAACTCAAGGAAGAATACGAGGGAGACATGCGCGACCTCACCGTTACTCAGGGACGCATACTCATAAAGCTCATCGATCGCGAAACAGGAAATACCAGCTACAGGGTGGTGAAAGAATTTCGCGGTGGCCTCTCTGCCTTCTTCTGGCAAGGTCTGGCCCGCATGTTTGGCCAGGATTTGAAGAGCGAGTACGACCCTTACGGAGAGGACAAGGACATCGAAACGGTAGTCCAGCTCATCGAGTCCGGAAATCTCTGAGGTTAGCTATCATCAGCTGTCAGAGACAGTGAGTGGCAACTTTGCCGTTCTCTTTGAATTTGCGATTGTGTTTGAATTTGAACTTTGCATTAGGCATTAGGCATTAGGCATTAGGCATTAGGCATTAGGCATTAGGCATTAGGTGCGCTTGCTTTCATTGATTTTGAGGTTTTGCTATCAGCTATCGATGGCGGTGAGGGGCAATTTTGCTGTTTCTCTTGAATTTGCAATTGTGTTTGAGTTTGAACTTGTATAGGCACTAGGCAACAGGTATTAGGCATTAGTTGCACCTGTTTTCATTGATTTTGAGGTTGTAATTGAAGTTGAGGTTTTGCTACCAGATAACAGTTCCAGATTCTTGCTGACGGCTCGCGACTGCTAGCTAACAGCTAACTCTTAGCTTTGGCTTTTCCTATCATGCTACAGTCTTTACGCATACGCAATTACGCCCTCATCCAGCAGGCAGATATTGATCTACAGTCAGGTTTTACGGCCATTACCGGTGAAACGGGAGCGGGTAAGTCCATTTTGCTGGAAGCGCTATCGCTCGTTTTAGGAGCGCGTGCCAATTATCAGTCGATTCGCTACGGTGAGAACAAATGCTACGTAGAGCTAGAGGCTAGCTATCAGAGCTCGGAGATTGAAGAGCTTTTGAAAGCCTGGGAGCTGGACAGTGCAGAGACCATCCTCCTCAGACGAGAGCTAAACTCATCGAAACGCAGCCGAGCTTTCATCAACGATACTCCCGTCACCCTTCAGCAGCTGACCGAAGTAGGCAGAAAGCTCGTTGATCTTCATGGTCAGCAGGAGAACATCGCCTTGCAGACTTCCGGTTACCAAATTCAGCAATTGGATCACTTTGCTACCAACGAAGGATTGGTGACTGACTATCAGCAGTGTTTTAAGCACTGGAAGTCACTCGTGCGTCAAAAGGCCGAAATGGAAGCTCGAGCCGAGCAGCTCAGGAAGGATAAGGACTACTTCGCCTTTCAGTTCAACGAATTAGAAGAAGCCAAACTTGATGCCGAGGAGTATAATTCATTGGAAGATCAACTCGGTCAGTTGGAACATGCTGAAGAAATTCAGGGAACCATATCTCAGGCTGTGCAACTCATGGATGATGCCGAATCAGGCCTGTTGGAGCAGTTGCGCAGGGTTGAACATTTGTTGAGCGATGTAAGCCGATATTCCACCGACATCAACAGTTTGAAAGAGCGCGCAGGTTCCTGCTCCATCGAGTTAAGAGACATTTTGGCTGAGCTGGAGGATGTGGCTTCCAAAACCGAGGCGGACCCTCAGCAGCTGGAGTTCCTGCGGGATAGAATGGATACCTACAATAAGCTACTCCATAAGCATGGTTTGTCAGAGCTCGAAGAGCTGATACAACTGAGGGATTCCTTTGACGAAAAACTGCGGGCAGCTGAAAATTTTGAAGAGGATCAGGCAGCGATCAGTGAAGCTGTGACCAAGTCACGAGAAGAGCTGGACACGTTTGGTCAAAAGCTCTCGGCCAATCGGCAAAAGGCTGCTGTGCAGTTTGGCAAGCACCTTACTGCTCAGATTCGCGAACTCGGAATGCCAAAAGGCTGTGTGGAAGTAAAGGTGAGCAGGGGAGAGGAAGCCCGCGCAGATGGCTTCGATGAAGTTGTTTTCCTCTTTAATGCAAATGCCAGTGAGCCCTTGGTGCCGCTTGCCAATGTGGCTTCCGGTGGTGAGATCTCCAGGGTGATGCTCGCCATCAAGAGCTTGAATCAATCTGTATCCGGTGATTTCACGGTCATCTTTGATGAAATAGATACCGGGGTGAGTGGCGAGGTAGCCGCTCAGATTGGGAAGTTGATGAAGAGCATTGGTGCCAAGAGTCAGGTAATTGCCGTTACGCACCTACCAGGTGTTGCATCCAAGGCTGACGTACATCTCAAGGTATTCAAGACGGACCAGAATGGAACTGTAGTATCCAACGCCCGCTACATCAGCCAGGACGAACGCGTGGAAGAACTGGCCTCTATGTTCTCCGGTGACGCCAGAAGCGAGGCGGCCCTGGAAAGCGCCCGCACAATGCTCGGTGATTGATTCCTGAACCGGAATTGTATTTTTGGCGCCCAAACGAAAACGAAACAATGACCAATCTCCTGGAAAACAAGAAAGGCATCATTTTCGGTGCCCTGGATGAGCGTTCCATTGCTTGGAAAGTAGCTGAAAAAGTGCACGAGCAAGGTGGCAAGTTCATTCTGAGTAACGCTCCCATCGCCCTCCGCATGGGAAAAATCAACGAACTGGCTGAGAAGTGTGGAACGGAAGTGATCGCAGCAGATGCGACCAGCATGGAAGATCTTGGCAAGCTCGTCAGTGAGTCACAGGAAAAACTCGGTGGTAAGCTCGATTTCGTGCTTCACTCTATTGGAATGTCTCCTAACGTGCGTAAGAATAAATCCTACACTGGGTTGAATCACGATTGGTTCCTGAAGACTCTGGATATTTCAGCTTTGAGCTTTCACAAGACCATGCAAACCCTTTGGGATCAGGACGCGATGAACGATTGGGGCTCTATCCTGGGATTGACCTATGTGGCCGCTCAGGAAGCGTATCCTTTCTACAGCGACATGGCTGATGCGAAAGCTGCGCTTGAATCCATTGCGAGAAGCTTTGGATACCATTACGGAGTGCGCAACAAGGTTCGCGTGAATACCATTTCACAATCCCCAACGGTGACCTCAGCGGGCAGCGGAATTGCTGGATTTGACAAGTTCTTCAGCTTCGCAGATGAGATGTCGCCACTGGGCAATGCAGATGGCGAATCATGTGCCGATTACTGCATGACACTCTTCAGTGATCTGACACGATATGTAACGATGCAAAATCTCTATCACGATGGCGGATATTCCATGACAGGAATCTCTGCGAAGGTGATGGAGAAGTGGGGTGAATCTTAAGAACCTCTGCTGAAAACATACAGACACAAAAAAGCCCGGTCGAACCGGGCTTTTTTGTTTGGTGGCTAGCGGTGTGTCCGCTCAATTTCTTTTTTCTTGGTGAGCTGGCGTTTCATCTTTTCCACGCTCTCTTTCAGTGATTGTTCAAACGAATCTGATTTATGCTCAGCATACAGGTCTTCGCCTGGAATGTTGAGCTTGAGCTCTACGCGTTTGTTTTCCTTTTGCTCATCGTATTCCAGCTTCAGGTACACTTCAGCACCAATGATTGGCTGGAAGAATTTCTCGAGCTTCATTACATCTGTCTTCACTGAATCCATCAGCTCTTCTTTGGCGTGAAAGCCAACTGTTTGGATATCCCATTTCATATGCGTCTGTTTTGAACCGGTAAATTAAGCAATCGCCCGGTGAAAACCTCTGCATTAACGAAGCTTATCAATTAGCCTTTTGGCTTGAAGAGTTGAATGCCTGAGAAGGCGTCCATGAGGCGTTTGAAACCATCGAAATAGAGAGTGATCCCGAGGATCAGGGACATGGTCCAGAGCACGAGGATGTTGATCCCGAGCGTGCTGTACATTTTGCCAAAGAGCTTCTTCTTAGGCGCGTAGAAATGGCATCGGAAAGAATCCGGAATGTTGAACACGGGATCAGCACGCTGAATCAGCTGTCCGTCAAACTCGGTGATTTGGTTGAACTCATTCTTGTTCGTTACCAAGTCTGTGAGGTACTCGTTTTCGTAGCGATTGCGAAAGGCTGTGAATTCCTCATCGGATAGTTCTTCCTGCTTCTCTCTGATCAACTGGTCTTTTGCTTTGCTGTGGCTGTTGTATTGCCTTACATAAACAGTGTTCAGGGTAGACAAGAAGCTTGAGAAACTGAAGAGCACATCTTCATTGATATCCTCGGTGGTAAAGCTTTCCAGCTCATCGAAGGTGAGCTCATCGGAGAGTAGCTTGTTTTCTTCGGCTACCTCATTTCTGATCAATCTCAGGTCTTCAGAGATGTCCTCAGTGTCAACTGATTCCTTGTCACGAAGCCATTGTTGCAGCTTTCCAACCTTCGCCTTGAGTGCGGGGATCCAAAAGTTCTTTTTGTAGTTCGCCTCGCTCATTTGCTGATCGAAATCGTAGAAAAGATCCTCGTAGTCGTTGTTCATGAACTGATTCACTGCTAGGGCTTCAAACGACCATCTCGATGCCATTACTTCTCCAATTACCGGCACCACTTCCTGCGAGGTAATGGTGGGATTCAGCTTCTCGAATTTTACAATCACACCACTGAAGAGAATCTGAGGGATGATCATAAAAGGGATGACAATGTAGATGGTAACGGCAGAGTTGAAACTGGCGCTGATATTGAGCCCAAGCATATTGGCAAAGCAAGAAGTGCTAAACAGGATGAGCCAGTAATCCCAGAGCATTCCCTTGACACCCAAAAGTGCGTTTCCTATGAGAATGAATGTGAGGGTTTGGATCGCGGAGAGCACAAACAGCACTGCAATTTTGGAGAAGAGGTAGCTTCCTTTGCTGAGGTTTAGAAAGGACTCTCGCTTTCTGATTCTTCGATCCTTGAAGATTTCTTCAGCACTCACGGTCATACCCAGGAAGAGCGCTACAATCACCGCCATGAACATGTAAGCGATGACATTATCATTGTCATAGAAGATGTAGCCATTATCCTCGCTTTCCACCATGAAATAGCGGAGGAAGTAGCTCAGTACAAAGCCGAGCAGTGGCGCTTCCAACAGGTTGATTAACAGGTATTGCTTATTGGTGATTTTGGAAAGGACATCTCTCGTGATGAACACCTTAAACTGGTTGAACACGTTGGGAGTCTTGAACTCCACCTTTGGCATGTCCGGCTTCTCGAGGTTGATCTTCGAATCGTGGTTCTTTTGGAATAATTCGTTCCATTCTTTCGGAGAAACCTTGCGCTTATCTGTCAGGTTCCCGTACTCATCCACCACCTTGGCTTCAATGATGTTGAAAATCTGCTCGGGATTTACATTTCCGCAGCGTGTGCATTCGCTTTCGTCCTGGTTGATGGCATTGACCTGAGTCTTGAAGTAGATCACCGCATCCAAGGGGTTTCCGTAGTAGATAGGGAAACCACCCGTGTCCATGATCATCAACTTGTCAAACATCTTGAAGATCTCTGATGAAGGTTGGTGAATCACCACATAGACTTGCTTCCCTTTCAGAGCAAGCTCCTTCAGCAGGTCCATGATGTTTTCAGAGTCGCGGGATGATAAACCGGAGGTAGGCTCATCCACAAACAGTACAGAAGGCTCACGAATAAGCTCCAGACCAATGTTCAGGCGCTTGCGCTGGCCTCCACTGATTTTCTTGTTCAATGGACTGCCCACTTCAATGTCTTTGATTTCAAACAGGCCGAGTGCGCTCAGTGTGTCATCCACGCGCTCCTTGATCTCTTCTTCTGAAAGGCCATCAAAGCACAGCTTGGCATTCAGGAAGAGGTTTTGATAAACCGAGAGTTCCTCGATCAGGAGGTCGTCCTGCGAAATGTATCCGATCAGGCCGCTGACTGCTTCGCGGTCGTGATGAATGTCTTTGCCATTGATGGTAACTGCCCCGGAATAGGGAGTGTAGTTACCGTTGAGGATGTTGAGAAGAGTTGACTTACCTGATCCACTGGCTCCCATGATTCCAATCAACCTTCCGGCATCTTCGCTGAACTTGAGGGGGTGCAGGCCTATTTTACCTCCCTTGAACCGGTAGGTGATTTCATTGGCCGCGAACACAATCTTCGTCTCTGTGCGATCGCTGAGGAAACGACTGATGATATCGCTGTAATAGATCGGGTTGACCTTGGAGCTTCGGATTGAGCTACCAGCAGTGAGTAAATAAGTGCGCTCCGGGTCTATGATCTGACCGTTGAGTAGAAGTTCTCCGCTTCCAAAGAACCGCAGCGCATACATTCCCACACTTTCAATGGCCAGGATGATCATGTTGCCATCCATGGATTCGTTGAAGATGTGCTTGTTTTCTCTGGATTTCAGCGCCTCTTGGTTATTCACCATCAGCACCTTTGGATCGTCCGGAATGTGAGCCTCATCGCAGGTGATGAAATCCTTGATTTCTTTCAGCTCTTCATTTGGAACATTGAATACTTCGGAAACGGTATCTACAAATTCAAGTTCCTGCTCGGTAGGTTCATCGCCTATGTTGATGTATTCTACCAGACGGAGTAATACAAATACTTTCTGCCGCTGCTCCAGTTCACCGTTGATCTCGGTACAGATGCGAAGCACCTTCACAGAGTTCAGGGATGTCTTCTTTTTCTTACCCTCTTTTCGCTTGGAAATCTTGTGATGCGACTCTAGAAACTCATCGTAAATGGTGAGGTATTCCTGCACCTGATCTTGCGAAAGCCGCTGACGCAGGAAGTTTTCTACAACCCTGCGGCTTTTGTTATTGACATCATCAGTGTCTGCGATGATCGCAAACAACTGCATGAGTGCTTTGAGAAGCTTTTCGCTCATGGAGGATAAGGCTTGTTATTAGTACACGAGTCGGCCAAAAATAGTCAAGGCCCGAGAATGGCAAAAGGAGTCCTTTAGCGAAGAAATCCGATCAGCATCACGGCACATCCGCTTGCTCCGGCAATAGGATCGAGTTCGGCCTCGATGATCACATCCATAGTCGATTCCAGCTTGAAGTCCCAGTGAGGAGCATTCTTGAAATCTGTGTTCTTGAAGATGAGGTTTCGCTCTTCATCGTAGACCCGAAAAACGAGGTTGCCATCAGAAGTGCCACTGCAGGCGGCTACCCGATAGGTGGTGTGCCCATAAAGTGTGGCGTTGAATTCCGCTACTTGCTCAGTGAGCAGAAGGGCCCTGTAGTGCTGACCATCAGAGAGGTAATCGTCAGTAATGTGCTGTTGACAGATGTCTGCAGTAATATCACATTGAGCAGAGGCAAGCTCGACTGAAACGATCGCAATAAGAAAGAGGAATAATCTTTTCATACTTATGAGTTGCCTGTGATTTCGTTGCGTAGTGCGGTGATTTTTGTTGTGATTTCATGGAGTGTCTCGTCACTCATTTCAACAGTCGTCTTGCTCTTGATGATGGTCAGTTTTGAATCTGCCTGAGTTTCAGGTTCAGCGTATTCGTAAGTAGAACTCACGCTGGCATAGCTTGCTTTTACATCGTTTAGCTTACCAATCAGGTCGTCCAGAACACCGCTTTCGTTTTCCTGACCTAACAAGCCAATCAGGTTATCAATGGTGTTTTTCTGTTCCGCAATGCGCTGCCTCAACTTATCGCTGTTCGTGGCTTCCAGTAGCTCAGTAGCAAAGTAGAGCGATTCAACCCATCCACCTGCGAGGATCATAGCACTGATATCACCGCTTTCGTTTTCTTTCAAATACTCATCGCTAAGGCGATTCAGCTCTGACACAAAAAGCAACAAGGAATCCTTATTGTCCATATTGCCCTCAAACTGCTTCATCAGATCAGCGTAGAGTGCAGGACTGATTCCGAGTTCTGTTCCCAGCTTCTTGCAGGCAGCCAGGTAAGCAAATGCCTGCTGAGACTGATTATGAATGAGTGAATAACCAAGATCCGCTCCGTAGATTCCAAGGTTAAGGGCTTGAGCTTGCTTTGTACTATGCTTGTTCGCGTCAGCATTCTTAGCCAGCATGGTCTCGTTGAAATTTCCACCAACTTTCTCGATCAGGAAGGCAGTTTCGAGCGGAGAAGGAACATTAAAAAGCTTGTCGCCCACCTTCACTACGGAGGCATTTCCGGCAGTTTTTTTAGGCTTGGTTTCTTCAACTTTTTTAGTGCCTCCCTGTGACTCGTCAGAAGAGCCGCCACAGGAAATTACCGTTGCGGAAAGGCCCAGTATACAAAGGAAAGATAGAGCGTTCAGCTTCATGCTTTTTCAGAATTGCGTTCGAAGATATTGGTTTTTTTCAGAAACATCCGGAGGGCAAAAATGCACACAAACCCCATCAATAGGAAGATGAAAGCTGGTTTCCAATCCTGCAAAAGCAGCTTGCCAATTCCGAGAAGCCAGCCAATCACCAATCCAGTGGCACTAAGCCAACATCCCAGCAAAATGGGCAATTGTCTGTTGTCCCCTCTTAGTCCCTCTGTGGACGCGGGCCATAAACCCATTGGCTTGATCCGTTGGACAAATACCTTGAGTTGGGGGTCCCCGGCACTGGAAGTGATATAGGCGACCACCAGCCAGCTGATGGTTGTAACCCCAACAATCACGTAGAAAGGACCATAATTTGCTTCAAAGGCAGGTGACATCATTGCGTCCGGTAAGAGCTTAAACAACGTGTAAACGACCAACGGAGTTACAGTAGCTGCAATTTCTGACCAGGCTGTCACTCTCCACCAGTACCAACGCAGGATCAATACAAGTCCCAGACCAGCTCCACATTGCATGATAAACTCCCAAATGGCTGAAATACTCGTCATAAAAGGTGTCGCAATCATGGCCGCAATCATGATGCCCACCGAGGTTATTCTACTCACCAAGATGGGATTGTTGCTCTCGCGCAAGAGAAGGATCAGGTCATTCACAAGGTAACTGGCGCCCCAATTCACCTGCGTGCTGATGGTGCTCATATAAGCTGCGATGAAAGCGGCCAGTAAGAGGCCCCGAAGCCCAGCCGGCAGAAAATCTCTCATGGCATACACAAATCCAAAGCGAGGCTCAAAGTGATAGCTTACCATTTGCTCTGCGGATGTGCCCTCCAGGCTTGGATAAAGGGTCAGAAACTCATCTGCGCTTTGGATACCTGCCGCAATAAGTGTTTCATCCTTGTGCTCTGGAATGTGCTTAAGGTTGGCAACTTCCTGAGGTGATGAGAAGTACTCTAATCGCTGTTGAAGCTCCGTGTCGTTGATGCGAGGTGAATACAGGGCGATGGCCGCCAATCCTACCAGAATCCAGGGCCAAGGGCGAATGCAATAATGTCCGATCTGAAACAGGAGTGTCGCCCAAACCGCTTCTTTTTCAGTGCGTGTGCTCATCATCCGCTGGGCCACATATCCACCTCCGCCTGGTTCGGAACCGGGATACCAGCTTGCCCACCACTGAATGGCGACAAATGCGAAAAAGGCTCCAATGGTAAGGCTGAACAAATGGCCGGACGAAGTTCCTTCGGAGCCTACAGCCGGGAAAAAGGCGAAGGTCTGTTCGGGCAGTTTGGATTTGAGAGCCGCAATGCCACCAATGTCAGGACTGTTAATGACAATCACCGCCAGTACAATGCATCCGATCATGGCAATGGCAAACTGCACTACATCTGTAATGGCAACTCCGAGCAGACCTGACAAGGCCGAATAGAGCACTGCCAACACCATGAGCCCCGCTGTGATCCACAAAGCCGTTTCGCGGTCCAGGTCAAAGAATACTTGCAGGAGTGTAACCATGGCCAGATTGACCCAGCCGATGATGAGTGCATTGATAAACCCTCCCAGATAAACTGCCTTGAAAGCTCTCAAGGCCTTTGCTTCGCGACCGCTGTACCTCAGCGTAATAAACTCCAATTCGGTGAGGATTTCTGCTCTACGCCACAGAAAGGAGAAGAAAAAGGTCGTTAATCCTCCACCGATCAAGAAAGACCACCACAACCAGTTTTTAGCGATGCCGCCCTGGGCTACAAGCTCCGCCACAGCCAACGGAGTATCTGCCGCGAACGTGGTAGCGACCATCGATATTCCTGCGATGTACCAGGGAAGGTTTCGACCTCCGAGGAAAAAACTTGTGATGCTTTTGCTTCCTTCCTTTCTGAAATAAAGTCCGATGCTGAGCGAAAGGAGCAGGAAACCGATGATGATCGACCAATCGAGAAGACCAAGTGCTTCGTGGTTCATGCAAGCAATGCTACATTAAATACAAGTTTAAATAGGCAGTGACTTCCTGAGTTTTGCACAGTGTTCGGCTCAATCCTCCGTGACCGTAGTACCTTTGAAAGCTTGTTTCAGCAGCAGTACATACAAGTCATTCTTCCCCTGGCAGTTCGCGGAGTTTTTACTTATGAAGTAGAACCATCCGATGCAGAGCGGCTCAAAATTGGGATGCGCGTGGTGGTTTCATTTGGAGCCAAGAGAAAGTACGCAGCCATCGTAGTGAAGCTGGGTGTTCAGCCTCCAAAGCGCACTCGACCAAAGCTGGTGGATTACATCCTCGATGAAGAGCCCGTGATCACAGAGGATCAGCTCGCGCTCTGGACGTGGATGGCGGATTATTACCTGGCCTTTTTAGGTGAGGTCGCTTTTTCAGCGCTTCCGCAAAGCTTGAGACTTTCTTCGCAAACGGTGGTATATCGCTCCGATTCAGAAGCCGAGTTGGAAGAGTTTAGCCAATCCGAACGCATGGTTTTGGCAAATCTGGATGAACGAGAAGGGGTGACACTTTCTGAATTGGAGAACCTCGATGCTCGTTCCAAAATTCAAAGAGCTGTGGCCTCCTTGCTCGAAAAAGGCTGGGTAGCCGTTGCCGAGGAGATGAACCAGGCGGTGAAGCCAAAGACCGTTGAAATGCTCAGTCTTGAGGATGCATTCCAGTCAGAGGCATCACTGAGCGAGTTGTTTGAAGACTTGGGAAAAGCCCCCAAGCAGTTGGAGGTGTTGATGAGGTTTGTAGAGCTCAGTCAGTGTTTGACGGATCATCCTGTGCCAGTGGAGCGGCTTCGACTGCAGAATGAAGCTAATGCAAATCGCTCCAACATTCAGGCTTTGATCTCTAAAGGCGTGTTCAAGATAGAACATCAGTTAAAAGGTCAGGGCAGGCATGGAGTGGGCGAACGCCATGCGCTGAGTGAGGAACAAACGCGGGTTGTACAAGAAATTCAGACGCAGCAAAAGCCGGTGCATCTCATTCATGGTGTCACGGGATCCGGAAAAACACTCGTGTATGTTGAGTTGATCCAGCGAGCTGTGAATGAAGGAAAGCAGGTCTTGTTCCTTGTTCCAGAAATCGCACTCTCCACTCAATTGGTGGAGCGCCTGCGCCAGTGGCTGGGAGATGAAGTGCATGTATATCATTCCAGATTTTCACAGCGCGAACGATTGACCCTTTGGAAGCGAATGCTGCTGGCTCCGGATGAGTGCAAGATCATTGTTGGAGCCCGATCTTCTGTTTTCCTGCCGTTTTCGAACCTGGGGCTCATCATTGCTGATGAAGAACACGAAGCTTCGTTTAAGCAGCACGAATCGTCACCGCACTATCACGCCAGAGATGTTGCCATTTGGTTGGGACATCATCATCATGCACAGGTGATTCTTGGTTCTGCGACACCGTCACTGGAGACCTACAACCATGCACTGAAAGGGAAGTATGGACTCAGTAAACTGGTAAAGCGGTACGGTGACATCACGTTGCCTGCCGTTGAGGTGGCTGATTTAAAACGAGCTACGAAGGAGAAGCAACTCAAGGCTCAGTTTGGTCCTGAGCTGTACGCGGGCATTGAACAAACACTGAAAGAAAAGCGTCAGGCGATCATCTTTCAGAACCGAAGAGGTTTTGCACCTTTTGTGGTATGTGAGTCTTGCGGCTGGTCGGCTGAGTGTGTGAACTGCGATGTGAGCATGACCTATCACAAGCGCTTCGACAAGTTGGTGTGTCATTATTGCGGCTATAACTACAAACAACCCAGTCATTGCCCGAGCTGCGGTTCGGCCAAGTTGAAGGTTACCGGCTTCGGTACAGAAAAGGTGGAGGATGATCTGGAAATACTTTTCCCCGAAGCACGGATTGGGCGCATGGATCTCGATACTACGCGAGTGAAGCACTCCTTCGAAAATCTTATCCAGGCCTTTGCCGATGGAAGTCTTGACATTTTAGTGGGCACCCAAATGATCACCAAGGGATTGGACTTTGACAATGTGGCGCTGGTAGGAGTTTTGAATGCCGATGCATTGTGGAGTCGACCAGATTTCAGAGCATTTGAACGCGCGTATCAGTTACTGACGCAAGTATCCGGCAGGGCAGGGCGGAAGGGGCGCCAGGGAAGAGTGATCATCCAGACCTACAATACTGAGCATCCCGTGTTGAAATACGTAATGGAGAGCAATTACCAAGCCTTGTACGAGCATCAGATGTTGGAAAGGCGAGAGTTTGGATACCCTCCGTTCACACGTATGATCAAGCTGGAACTAGCGCACAAGGATGCCGTGTTGACGCGGACTTGTGCCGAAACCTTCAGTAAAATGCTGCGAGCTCAGTTGGGTGACCGCATCCTCGGCCCGGAAGAACCGCCCATCGCGAGGGTGAGGAACCGATACCTGCGAAACATTTATGTGAAGATCGAGAACACTGCTTCTCCGCAAAAGATTCGTCTGGTCATTCGTAAAACAATGGATGAAATCGAAGCCATTAAGGATTTCCGTCCTGTGCGCATAAAAGTAGATGTAGATCCAGCCTGACGATGAACACGGAGCAGATCATAAAGGAATTGGTGTTTCGCACTTCTAGGAGCAGTGGTGCAGGTGGACAGCATGTCAACAAAACCGAATCCAGGGTGGAGTTGGTATTTGCGGTAGACGACTCAGAAGGTCTGGAGGCTTTTGAAAAGGTCCGCATCCATAAGCGCTTATCCGGTTACATAGATTCTGCGGGCTTGATGCACATGTATTGTGACAGCCACCGGTCGCAACATCGCAACAAGAAACTTGTGATTGAAAGATTGATGGTTTCGCTGGAAGAAGCTTTGAAAGAGCAAAAAGAGCGAAAGCCAACCAAGCCCTCACTGGCCGCAAAAAGAAAAAGACTGCAGAAGAAAAAGATCAGAAGCGATGTGAAGCAAAATCGCAGATGGCGATTGGATGATTAGTCCTGAATTTCCACCGCGTATTCTTCGTCATCAATGGTGACCAGAACTTCATCGTCACAGTTGCCGTTTCCAAAGTAGACATCCCGCTTTTTCAAGGCTTCCGGAACTAATTCCACACGACCACTCACCACGTATCGGCACTCCAGCTCATAGCGGACCGGTTCAACCGTTTCGAGGGTGTAGCTTCTGCCATCGGCATTGATACCTGAAGCCGACTCATCGTAGATATACACATCATCTAGCTGAGCAGAGGAACCTAAAAAAGTGGAGTCCTCAGGGTTGATGGTAAATCCAACAGTCTCAAAGCCTTCTTCCATCACACGGCCCTGCGTAGATTCCCAGGTGATGGTTGGCTTACCGTCAGAGCTAATGGACGCGTCAGATATGACAACAGAAAAGGAGGGTTTTGATGCTGCATTGATACCATCATAAGTGATCTCAGCATCTCCCTCCAGGCTGAAATTGCTGAGGTGGTAACCTTCGGAAGTAATGCTCAGCGTTGCCCCTTCCTTGTTCCACTCATCGCTGATTTCACAGATCAAACGGCCTCTGCGCTGTCTGCCATCTGAATCGATACAGTTTGTAAGCCCAAAGTCCATGGTGAAGTTGAAGGGAAACACTGTATTGATGGAATCTTTGGTGATGGTGGCACATCGATTCCAGGCAATGTTAGAGTCGGCCAAGGCAATCTCTAGACCACCTTGTGCCTGGCGGATGATATCATTCCATGCGTATTGAATTCGGATGTAATCCTCGGTAGAAGTTGTTTCCCTGTTCAGCCGTGCTCGCTTGCAAGAAGAAGCTGTCAGCAGCAACACACAGCATAGTGTGAGTGGTGTCCAATATTTGAAAAACCTAGACATCGCTGCGCATGGTTTTGGCAAAGTGTTGCCATAGTTTCTCTTGCGGAAGCGGAGCTACAATGGTTTCCTCATTTTTTTTTACCGGGTGAATGAAGGTGATCTGCCGGGCATGAAGGTCAATGCTGCCATTGGTGTTGCTGCGGGGGAATCCATACTTGAGGTCTCCTTTGATTCTACAACCCATGTTCGCAAGTTGTGCTCGGATTTGATGATGTCTACCGGTGTGCAGTTTTACTTCCAATAAATGATAGCGATCGCTTGAACTTAAAAGACGATAGTCAAGCTCTGCACGCTTGTGTCCAGCCTTTTCATGGTCAACGACAAAGGACTTGTTCATGCGCTCGTTCTTCTGCATGTAGCCGATCAGTTTGCCGGAAGGTTTTGGCGGGGCGTTGTCCACAATGGCGAAGTAGGTTTTATCCAATCGTTTTTCCCGGAACATCTCGCTCAATCGGGTCATGGCTTTGCTGGTTTTGGCCAGCACAAGAACTCCTGTCACTGGTCTGTCCAGCCGATGAGGAACTCCCAAATAGACGTTTCCGGGTTTATGATCCCGTTCCTTGATGAATGCCTTGGCGAGATCTCCAACAGGCAGATCCCCTGACTTATCGCCTTGCGCCAGCTGACCTGAACGCTTGTTGATAATCATCAGATGATTGTCTTCAAACAGGATTTGAGACGCGAAGTCCATCCGGTGCTTAATACTGTTCCTGTTCGTTCGGGAAGTCTCCCGTTTTCACATCCGTGATGTATGCATTGATCGATTCAGTGATCACTTTGTGCAAGTCGGCATACCTGCGAAGAAATCGAGGAGAAAACTCCTTGTTGATGCCCAACATGTCGTGAAGGACCAACACCTGGCCGTCAACACCGCTTCCCGCTCCAATACCGATCACGGGAACGTTGACACTCTGTGCAACTCGTGCCGCCAGTTTGGCCGGAATCTTTTCCACCACGATGGCAAAGACACCTGTTTCCTCCAGAATCTTGGCGTCTTCTATCAAGCGCTCGGACTCTTCCTCTTCCCGCGCTCTTACAGCATATGTTCCAAACTTGTAGATGGACTGAGGAGTCAAACCCAAGTGTCCCATGACAGGAATTCCTGCCGTCAATATCCGGTCAATGGATTCCTTTACCTCACGCCCGCCTTCCAGCTTCACAGCGTGCGCTCCCGCCTCTTTCATGATGCGGATAGAGGAGGTGAGGGCTTCCTTCGAATTCCCCTGATAGCTTCCAAATGGAAGGTCTACCACTACCAACGACTGCTTTACCGCTCTAATAACCGAGGCTGCATGGTAGATCATTTGATCCAGGGTGATGGGCAGTGTGGTCTCATGACCGGCCATCACATTAGAGGCAGAGTCCCCAACCAGGATCACATCGATTCCTGCCATGTCTACCAAACTTGCCAGACTGTAATCATAAGCGGTGAGCATGCTGATCTTCTCGCCCTTGGCCTTCATCTCCTGCAACACCTTCGTGGTGATCTTCTTCACGCTTGAACCTACTGGGGAAAGGTTCTTGTCCAATTTTTTCATCGTCATTACCGTTAAGTCCGCAAAACCGACCGAAAATGTAAATCATAGAACCACCTATGACAATCCTTGTATTTTTGGCCAGCTTGAAGCAAACGTAGCAGAATTTATGGCTCTTAATAGGCAATTGTTCCTTCTCCTTTCCCTCGGCCTTTTGGCAATGGTTACCGTCACCTGTGAAACCGAAGTGGATGTTATCAATACTGAAGTGAATCACCGTACGGTCGTGTATGGCATTCTCGATGGCAATCAGACACAGCATTTCATTCGAATCAACAAGTCTTTTCAAGGTACTGTGAGTGCGACAGAACTGGCAGCAACACCAGGTATCAATGAATATGACGATGACGAACTGCGCAGCGCGGTCATCTACGAACTTCCGGAAGCCACTTCTGACATCGCACAGAGTACAAGGAGCTGGAATCTTCAGGATTCCATCATTACCACCAAGGTAGAGGGTGATTTCTACAATCTGGAGAACAAAGTTTACTTCTTCAATGCTGCACTGAATAATTCCCGCTTCTACAAGATTTTACTGGAAGTGGAGAAAGAGGATGGATCGATCGAGGAGGTTTCTGCGGTTACATCCATCGTTCAGACAGGTGAAGTTCGCCTCGTGAACCCAAGAAACTCTGACAATAACTGTGATGCTAACAACATCCGCAGTAATGATGAGGCCCGCTTTGTTGTTCAAACAGTAGATTACGCTCAGGAATACGAAGTGGAATGGACAGCTGCCAATAATGGTGTCCTCTACACTTCTCGTTTCTGGTTCTATTATTTCGAGCAGACTTTTGACGGGCAGATCCGCAGGGATTCGATCCTCATTCCTTTAGGTACGGTAGAGGTGACACCTAACTCTCAACAGGGCGTAATCGCTTATGACTTCCGTACCGTTGAGTTCTACAGCATTATTGGGAACAATGTAGACGATTTCGACCCCAACGAGCTCTGCTTCCGTCAGGCCGTTGATACGCTTCAATTCGAAATGGAAGTAGCGGGTGAGGAATTGGCCATTTACCGAGATGTGAACTCCCCACAAACAGGAGTAATCCAGGAGCGACCCACTTACACCAATGTTGTGAACGGTGAGGGAATCTTTTCTTCCAGAATTAAGGTTTCAACCCGTGCAGAATGCGATCAGGAAGATGGCATTCTCATGGAAAACAGAGCCATGGACGAGTTGATCAACTCCAACATTGTGAACAGCGGAGACTACACTGTTTCCAAAGGATTCTGTTCCAACATTGCCGGTTTGACGCAGGGATCTACTTGCCCTGAGTGCCCATAGTGTCATGTTGTCACCCTAGTTTGTGACAACACCGACATCCATTTACCATTCGACTGACAATCCTGCACCGGCATTTTAAAATGTCCGGCTGGCACACGCTTTGACTTAAGCGCGGCAACATCGAAAATCACAAGCAGAACAATATAGATATGGGAAAAATCATTGGAATAGATCTCGGTACCACGAATAGCTGTGTTGCCGTTATGGAAGGTAACGAGCCTGTGGTGATACCAAATAGCGAAGGAAAGCGCACCACGCCTTCTGTCGTAGGTTTTACAGAAAACGGAGAACGAAAGATTGGTGATCCGGCAAAGCGTCAGGCGATTACAAATCCAACAAAGACAGTTTACAGTATTAAGCGATTCATGGGGCAGAGCTTCGCAGAAGTAGCTTCTGAAACAGATCGTGTTCCTTATAAGATTGAGAAGGGTGACAACAATACTGCTCGTGTACGTATTGACGATCGCCTTTACAGTGCCCAGGAAATTTCAGCAATGGTGCTTCAGAAAATGAAGAAGACTGCTGAAGATTACCTCGGCCAGGAAGTGGACGAGGCGGTTATTACAGTACCGGCTTACTTCAACGACTCTCAGCGTCAGGCTACCAAGGAAGCCGGAGAGATTTCAGGACTGAAGGTTCGCAGAATCATCAATGAGCCTACTGCTGCTGCTCTTGCTTACGGACTGGACAAGCGCGGAAAAGACATGAAGATCGTAGTCTTCGACTGCGGTGGAGGAACACACGATGTTTCTGTTCTTGAACTCGGTGACGGAGTCTTCGAAGTGAAGTCTACTGACGGAGATACACACCTCGGTGGTGATGATTTCGATCAAGCTGTGATCGATTGGTTGGTGCAGGAATTCAAGAACGATGAAGGTCTGGACCTGAGCAAAGATCCTATGGCACTTCAGCGCTTGAAGGAAGCTGCTGAAAAGGCGAAGATTGAGCTCTCCAGCACAACATCTACGGAGATCAACCTTCCTTACATCATGCCAGTGGATGGTGTGCCTAAGCACTTGGTAAGATCACTGAGCCGCGCCAAGTTTGATCAATTGACTGACAGCTTGGTACAGCGCACAATCAACCCTGCAAAAAGCGCCATTGAGAAGGCTGGTTTGAAGCCTGGAGATATTGATGAGGTTATCCTCGTTGGAGGTTCCACTCGTATTCCAGCTGTTCAGGATGCAGTAAAGAGCTTCTTCGGAAAAGATCCAAGCAAGGGTGTGAATCCAGACGAAGTGGTTGCCATTGGTGCAGCGATTCAGGGAGGTGTTTTGAGTGGTGATGTAAAGGACGTTCTCCTTTTGGATGTAACTCCTCTTTCACTCGGAATTGAGACATACGGAGGTGTATTCACAAAGCTCATCGAAGCGAATACCACCATTCCAACCAAGAAGTCTGAAACTTTCTCCACGGCTGCTGACAATCAGCCATCGGTAGAGATTCACGTTTTGCAGGGAGAGCGATCCATGGCGAAGGACAACCGAACCATCGGTAAGTTCCACCTGGATGGAATTCCACCAGCTCCGCGTGGTGTACCTCAGATTGAAGTTTCCTTCGACATCGATGCCAACGGTATCATGAACGTATCTGCGAAGGATAAGGCTACCAACAAAGAGCAAAGCATTCGCATCGAAGCTTCTTCAGGTTTGAGTCAGGACGAGATCGAAAAGATGAAGAGAGAGGCAGAAGCCAATGCTGATTCTGACAAGAAGGCGAAGGAAACCGTTGATAAGCTGAATGCAGCTGACAATATGATTTTCCAAACCGAAAAGCAGTTGAAGGAATTTGGAGAGAAGCTTCCGGAAGACAAGAAGAAGCCAATCGAAGAAGCTTTGGAAGAGTTGAAGAAAGCTCATGGTGAGAAAAACATCGAAGCGATTGATGCAGCGATGGAAAAACTCAACACCGTATTCCAGGCCGCTTCCCAGGAAATGTACCAGGCAGGAGCTGATGCTCAGGGTGGAGCCGCACAAGGCCAGCCTGAGGCAGGTACTTCTGAAGAAGGAGGTGAGGAAGTAACGGATGTCGATTTCGAAGAAGTGAAGGACGACAAGTAAGAAAATAGGTTTTTACTTCATCATAAAAGCCCTGAAGTCAACGTACTTCAGGGCTTTTCTTTTTTACTGAAGATTGCCAAACTGCGCAATGAAATCTCCTCAGTGCCTCGTTGTTGTGCGAGGCTGTTTGGGAGAATCGGATTTAACGGGCAATCGATTTATGTCACCACAATTGATTGACCATGCGGCAACGAAAGTTCCGGTGGTTAGTTTACGGTGATTTGGAAGTCTCCGTTAGGAAAGGATCCGAAGGGATTGGAAGAAGCGCATGAAGGATTGAATACCCAATCAACCGTTCCGTTAATGCATTTGTGGTGCAATTATAGTGGTTGATGCTTCCGTTGGGCAGCATAAAATTCTCATGCCATATCGGAGCTACACCGGGATCTGTCCAAGGCCCATTGTTTGTGAAAAATGGAGAGGGAGGACATATTGAGTAGGAGCAATAAAGTTTGAATCCCTTCAAAATGTCGCAGTTTGCAGGAGCAGTGGCATTGGTAACTCCGCCAGGAGGTATGCAGATAAAGCTGGATACATGTGTCTTCCAAGGATCTTAGCCCAATGGAAGTGGTGTTCGGAGAATTGTGGAGGGCGAAATCAATGTGTCTGGTTTTAATCTGTTGTCGTTGTTACGCTCCAGGGCTTTGGTGTGTAGTGAACTCTCTTCCTGTTGCCGATAGTTCGTGGTTGAAATCGAGAACAAAACATCATTCCAATGGTCTTCTGATGAGAGGTTGGATTTGCCATAATGCCTCCGTTTATTTGCAGCCAATTCCATGAGCAAAACACTTGCATGGCTGATTATAGCTTCCGTTCTGGCGTTAACCGTTGGAGCGGCCTATCAGATCACCAAACTCAGGTTCGACTACGAATTCGAGAACTTCTTCCCGGCAGGCGACAGTTCCCTTGATTTTTATCACGACTACATGGACAAATTTTCGTCCGATGTAGACTTCGTTTTGGTTGCGCTCAGAAACGAGGATGGGATCTTTCAGGAAGACTTCCTCCTCAAAGCGAGAGAACTGCGAAAGGAGCTCAATGGAGTGCGCAATCGAGATCGAATCATCTCACCTTTTGATGCGGGAGATTTTGCCTTAGGACCCTTCGGGCCGATTGAAATCCCCTACCTGCACCCGGACGACCCTACGCGCTATGCCGCTGACTCTGCAAGGATTTACGCTTATGACAAAGCAGTGGGAAGTCTTTTTTCTCCTGATGGGAAGAGTATTTCGATGGTTATCCAGATCGAGCCCAATCTATCCAAGATCGAAACCGACTCGGTGTACTTTGACATTCAGAATGTGGTTTCCAACTATGAGTTTGATGAACTCCATCTTGCCGGCAAAGCCATTGGACAGGCCTATTACATAGAGCAAATCCGGTATGAGTTTACCTTCTTTTTTGTGTTGGGGGTCATTTTGATCACGCTTGTTCTGATCCTGAT
This sequence comes from Flavobacteriales bacterium UBA6057, assembly GCA_002428995.1. Lineage (GTDB taxonomy): Bacteria > Bacteroidota > Bacteroidia > Flavobacteriales_G > Salibacteraceae > UBA6057. The sequence goes on from DIYJ01000018.1 coordinate 121,950, forward strand.
TTATCGCTCCGTTTGGGGAGTCATCGTGCCGTTGATTGTGGTGTTGCTGTCCGTGATCTGGCTCCTCGGAATCATGGGACTCACGGGTAAGCCTATCGATATCATGACAGCGCTTCTGCCGCTTGTGTTGTTTGTGGTCGGAATCAGCGATGTGATCCATCTGCTCAGTCGGTTTTTTGAAGAGATCAGAAATGGACACGCTAAGGGCAAGGCTATCATGATCGCTTATAAGCAGGTGGGCATGGCTACCTTCCTCACAACAGTAACGACCGGTCTTGGCTTTTTTACCTTGGTCACTTCCTCAATCATCCCCGTGCGACAGCTCGGAATCTACGCTGCAGTTGGGGTCTTTCTGGCCTTTGCGTTGGCATTCAGCTTGCTGCCAGCTATTCTTACTTTGACCAAGGTTCCCAAACTGGCCTACAAGGAGCCCTCCAGTTCGTTGTGGAATAAGGTTGTGCGCCAAATGTTCCGTTTTTCAATGCGGAACAAGAGGGTCGTTTACATTGGATCTGTAGCCGTTGCTGTGACTTCCCTGATTGGTATTTCGCTGGTGAGGATCGACAACTTCTTGCTGGAAGATATCGGAGAAGGAGATCCACACAGGGGAAGCTTTGAGTTTTTCGAAAAGAATTTTGCCGGGGCGCGACCGTTCGAGATGCAAATCGAGGTGCAGGAAGGTGAGGAAAACCTCTTTTCAGATGCCGCGATAGATGAAATGCTGCGGGTTGAAACCTACTTGAAAGAGGATTATGGAGTCGGTTTCTTGATTTCTCCGCTTAACCTTATCCGAACTGTGAATCAGGCGCTGAACGGTGGGCAGGATCAAGCTTACAAGGTCCCAGAGGCAGGTCCTCAACGCGAGAAGGTTTTAAAACTGATCTCAAAGTTTGAGAAACGCCCCGAGTTTTCTGCCATCATGACCAGCGATTACAGGGAAGCGCGCTTTTCAGGAAAGATTGTGGACTATGGCGGACGACACACCAAGATGCTGAATGAGCGAATGGCTCAAAGCCTTCGAGATGAAGCACCTTTAGCAGCGATCAATTATCGGCTGACGGGCATGGCCCTGCTGATCGATCAAAACAATGAAACCCTGTCTATGAACATGATGACAGGGCTGGGCATTGCCTTTGCTGTTGTGGCGTTGATCATGGGGTTGCTTTATCGTTCGGTTATCATTGCTTTTATCTCTCTCATTCCCAACATGTTGCCGCTCATGGCAGTGGGAGGAGTCATGGGATTCACGGGGATCGACCTCAAAGTGGCAACTTCCATCATTTTTGGAATTGCATTTGGAATAGCCGTGGACGATTCGATCCACTACCTCAGCAAATACCGCTTGGAGCGCTTGAAAGGACGAAGCCCGATCTGGGCGATTAGGAGGACCTCTATTTCCACGGGAAAGGCAATCATCATCACAAGTTTGATTCTGTGCGCGGGGTTCTTTGCACTCGCAACTTCTGATTTTACCAGCACTTACTATGTCGGTTTATTGGTCAGTGTTACCCTGTTTTTCGCGGTATTAGCGGATTTGCTCCTTCTCCCTCTTTTGTTGATGTTGGTAAGTGGTCAGCGCAAGGGAAAACGTGGTGATGAGTAGTCTTTCGTAGTGTAGAATAGGCTGGATGCCTCATCATTCAAGGACTACAGATGTTAATACACCTGTTTAAAAAAATGTTAGGCTCGTGCCCCCAAGTCAACTGAACCATTACATTTGACGCTATCCTAAAACCAAAATAATTATGAAAAAACTATTCTTAGCTTGTTTTCTGTCTCTCTGTGCGGCCGGAGCATCCTTTGCTGGTGGTTACACACTCGATGAAAGCGCTATTGACAATGCTTTCGCTAATTCACAAGACGTAACATTAGAGTCTTCAGAGTACTCTGCTTCATTGAATGCAGCCATTGCTGAAGGTGAAACTACTGTTGGAGGTTTCCTTCTTCGTTCTTACTTCTGCGGTTCCATCGCTCTTCACAGAAGCTACATGGGAACTGGTGGTGCTACCCTTTGGTGGAAGTATCTCTGCATTCCAATCGCTGGTGGCGTTGCTAACTGCGTTGACTTCTGGGGTGTATTATTCAAGGGAGAAGAAAGACTCGCTATCTACAAAGACAATCCTAACTTCTTCGCTTGGAAAAAGTAAGGAGTTATCCTCATTAAGAGAAAAGGCCGTCTGTCATCAGTCGGCCTTTTTTTGTGCCCTGTTGTGAGCTGAAGCTATTTCGGAATACGATCCTGGGTCATTGCGAGCATTGTCAAGGGACGCTTGCGAGTCGAATCACTTGGAAAGCGACAAGACCGGATTCATGATAGCGTCATTGTGCTCTCTTAGCTTCTCGTAGTTGTATTTCCTGGCCAGGAAGTCCGATCGCTTTTGTCCAGCCGTGTAGAAGCGCTGAAACACCGTGTATCCCAGAACTGCTCCTGTTACGTAATAATTGAGCACAAATACCCCATAGGCGCCCAGGCCGAGGCTTGCTACTACCATTCCGGCACTGAAGGCTGCATCCCAAAACCGGCCAGCGTAAAGCTGCCCCAAACCAGGAGCTATGCTGGACATGATCTGAGCTTTCTCAGGGTCTTTGTATTTTGGATACTTCTTAGGGTTGTAAAGTCCATCAATCGCTGCAAGCGTGCTATCCAGCTTTACCGAATCGTCTCGAAAGGTATAGTGAGCCCAGCTCGTGAGCTTCTTCACCGACTCATCCCATTGGCGTAGCTCATTCAGCGTAAGCGCATGCAAGATGCTCGAGTTCATGGACAATGAATCAGGCAGAAATTGTTGGATCAGGAGCAGCTGAGAGTTCGCTTGTTCGAAGTCCTTGCTCAGGAATGCGTAAAACGCGGAGTTGTAACGAGCTGCATAGTGCAGCGAATCATGAAGTCCATTGTAGTAAAGGCGCTCCGTAGTGGCATAGGCCGCTTCAGGCTGATTGAGCAATAGTTGACATTCTGCTTTTTTCAGCAAAGCCTCGGTGCGCATGGTGTTGCTGTTCGCGCTGTAGGCTACGCGTTCAAATTCAGTGGCAGCCCACTGAAGCTCTCCTTCATTTTGGAGGCTATCAGCAAGATGAAATACAGCGTTCGTAGGGTTATTCGAAAACCCTGCGAAGTGCAACATGCAAATCGTACTTAACGTTATAATCGATCTGTGCATAATCTTCTCTTTGTTTGGCTGTCACACTCAAGGCACTTCCCCAGATATTGCCAAAGTAAAATGCTCCGGCTACTCCGCCAGCAATAAGGAAAGGAATACTGACCACCCCCGCGATGATCGCAACTTCAATAGCTACGGCCATTAATGGAAGGGTGATGAACATGGTGCCAAAGGGCGTTCCCTTGTATCCGGTGTAGAATTTACCCAGGCCCGGTAAAGCTGCTGACAGTAAAGCCGCCAAGAAAGCTGACTTCTTTTTGTACTTCATCAGCTTTTCAGCATTCACTTTAAGTTCTGTTTCCTCGGCTGCAAACAGGTAATGCTTTCCGGTCAGTTGAAGGGCATGTTTCTCGTACGTCTCAAAATCTCGCTGAAGCAATGCGAGTCCTGCCAACTGAAAGGCTTTAAACTCGCTGACCATTTCATTATCCCCTGGTCGAACACGTTCCAGGGCGTTTTGAGCATCGTCCAGTCGATCTTCATACAAGTGGCAGAAAGCCAGGTAGAACATGGCCTGTGAATGAACAGAAGACGCAGAGTCAACGCGTTCAAAAGAACTCACAGCCAGCTCAAAGTACTGCTTGAAATAATGGATCCATCCCTTGTAATAATGAACGCTGTCCAACTGTTCCTTGGTAGCTGTCTCCTGTCCATTCTCAAGTTTGTAGAGCACAAACAAGGCATCATCGTACTGCTCATTAGAGATCAGATAGTTCACAAACTTCAACTCGCTGGTCACAAACGACTCCTTAGGTTCTTCGGTAGCCAAACTGGATTCGATGGCTACTGAATCCAGAGAGATTGAGTCAGCAGAAACAGACGTGCTATCCAAAGCAAGAGAGTCAGCGACTTCCTGACTGTGAGCAATGCTTCCAAGGGCACAGAGAAGTGCCGTCAAACTGGTAACAAGGAAATTCTGCACGGAGGGTTTAGTGATGATGATCGTGATGGCGATGTGAACGAACCCTGTATTTGACAGGCTCGTCAATGATGCTCTTTGTGTCTTGATTGAATTGACTAGGCCGCAAGTCTACCATCGTAAACTGTGTGCAGCGACCCAATCGATCGGCTGTCAGGGCAACGCCCTTGATCAGACCAAATTCTTCTATGCTGGCCATGCTGAATGCAGAGCAGCTTCGTTCATAGGGACAACTCGACTGTAGCTGTGGGGAGATTGCTTTTTGATAGAGATAAAGCATTCCGCCAAACACCAGTGAAACAGGATTGTAACGAACCAGAAAGCCCTTGTCAGCGAATAAGAAACGCGGATGACGGGCATCCCAGCTGTTGTCGGTGAAATCTACACTCAATAGAAGCGAATCCTCTCGGGCAGTCGTTTGTGCGCTGGCAGAAGTGGAGGTGATTCCACCGAGTAGTAACAGAAAAAGAAGGTAGGGCAGGAGCTTCATTCGTTTTTCATAAAGTCTTCCTCAGTCACCACCTTAGCATCAGAAGGAATGGTGAAATTCAACCATTGCTCATTCACCTGAGTGTTCACCTTGAGGTTGGAATATTTCCTCTGAGTGATGGTAGAATCTACATCGTTGAGGTATTCGATTTCCGTAATGGTAAGGGGCATTTTCATGTACGAAACATCCTGATAGTTGGTGTAGTAAGTCTTTTGAAGCACACTACCATCGTTCCGGTAGAAACCAACAAAAATGGGAAGGAAGTCATTATAAGCGACTTCTACCTTCCGGGCCTTGCTGACCAAGTCGTCTGAAGCCTTCCATGTTTTGATCACCAAATCATCTTCGAAGCGAGTGTCTTCCAGAGAGTATTGCAACCTGCTCAAGCCCATATCGTTGGTCTCGCCACTCAGGAAACTGTAGATGAAACTGTTCTTTGAGCTGAAGTTGATCCCCTGGCTTAGCATTACCGCGTTGGATCGCATGTCATAACTCTTGTATTCGCCAAGTGCATTGGTAAAGATCAATTGCTCAACCGGGTAGTTCATCTTGGTCACCATGCTTCCGCCTTTGATCCTGTAATACACTTCTCCGGTTCCATGGATCGATTTTCCCTGAAACAGCGTTCTCACACTCATGTCAAGGCTCAACTGCTCAATGTTGGCTTTGGGTAGGGTAGCTTGAACCAGCAGTAATGCTGCTCCTGCAAGCACCGCGATGAGTCCTATTTTCTTTAGATTCGTCCCGCGCATTTGCCTGCAAGTTTACGTTTAATTTCCAGAGCAGAATCCGCCCGCGATCGATGATTGTAAGTGCTTTTGCCCGTCCATTCCAGAAGGTTTTTCTCGGTTTTTTTCTGATGCTTTTTTCGAGTTCCTTATCCGCTCAGGTTACGACTGATCCGGAGGTCCGAAAAGTGTTTGAATACCTCTATAGCTATCAGTTGGTGAAAGCGGATTCTGCGGTGGAAGAAGGCTTGAAGAGACACCCTCAACTGGCAGAATGGTCCTTGCTTAAAGCTACGGTGGTCTGGTGGCAGATTGTATCAGGAAACCTGGATAGCGAGGAATGGAATGATAGCTTCATCGACCACCTGAAAAGGTGTGAGCGGAAGGTGAAGGCAGCAGATAAGGATGACCCTCAAAGTACGTACAACACCATTTTGCTCCACGCCATGCGGACGCGCTTTGACCTGCTGAAGACCAACTATCTCTCAGCTGTCAACCACCTTAATGCAAGCATTGACCGCATCAGTGATTCCTTTGAGCAAGAACCTGAGTATCCTGCTTTCTACCTCACTTCCGGGCTCTACTATTATTTCATGGAGCAGGCCTATGCGGAGTATCCGCTGATGCGTCCCTATCTGTTTTTTTACCCGGATGGTGACAAGGAGAAAGGATTGGAGTATTTATCCCGGATGACGCGCAGTGAGGATGTGTTTTTGAGAACGGAGGCGAACTACTTTTTGATGCGCATTTACCACGATGTGGATAGCAATCAGGTAAAGGCTGAGGAGTTTGTAAAGCGATTGCTCAACGAGCATCCTTCCAATCTTATGTATCGCTTTTACCTGATTAAGATTTACTGGGCGCAAGGAGAGAATGACAAGGCCAACGCTGAAGTGGTGAAGTACAAGAGCATGATAGACGCTTCCTCTCAACTATCTGAAGTCCAGAAGCTTCACATGTATGCCATCCTCACGGATGATGACAGCTGAGTTAGAGGTCGTCAAAGCTCCACATGATGAAATTGGGGTTTTCCAGGTATTTCTCGTGGGTGTCATCCAGGATGAGGAAAAGCCCGTCCAGCGCTGAGATCACACCACAACCTCCGAAGGTTACACAATAGAGTGCAATCACTTTTACGAGTTTGTCGTCACATCCGAGGATGATCCTGTGGATGGGAATGAGAAAACCAATACCAACAGCAAACTGGGCATACACAACAATAGCTGCGATGGTTTGCTTGTCCAAACCGTCTGAATCGACTTTAGCGTTTGCAATGAAGGGATTGATTTCGAAAGGTGAAGTGAACTGGCCGGTTACATCTTCGCTGAGCTCAAATGCCTGCTCCAGGCGTTCTTCATCCAAAATATACTTTCCTGATGCATGAGAAGCCGATGAGCATAGCACGAGGATGGCGAGCAAAAAGAATAGAATAGTCTTCATGACGGCAAATAATCTGGTAAACATCGAAGATCGACTTTTTAAGCAGAGCAGCTGAGCGTTTCCTCCGTCATTTTCATTGAACCCTGGCCACAAAAAAAGCCTTGCACAGGCAAGGCTTTCAATGTCTTAAACTGTTGTGCAATGGTTATTTAGCCCACATGATCCACTTGCCATTGTTCTGGAATTTCTCAGAAGCCGATTCATCTGTCAAGAGCATAATACCATCAACCACGTGGTGAATGTTCCAGCACCATCCCCAGGTTACACAGTATAGGGCACTAATCTTTACGCCCTCGCCATCAGTTCCTAGATAGTATCGGTGCCATGGGAAAATAGCCGCAATAATAATGGGAGACAGAGCCAATCCTACAATCGGGAAAACAACACCAATGGCTCCGGGAATTAGCCTGACAAGGAAGGTTCCGAAAGCAATGTATGCTGCGACTTCCATGTTTCCCTTTTCCAATCCGGTGGATTGCTTGAAGGGATTGTTCATAGGATAAAACATATCACTCGTTACATCCTCGCTGGCAGCGAACATGTTCTCAAGGTTTGTTTCATCGAGTCGGTAGTTCTGAGATGCTTGCAGCTGAGTGGCTCCTGCAAGGCAAAAAACAAGAGCAATGAGTAGTGCTTTCATAGGGTGTAGGTTTGTGAGTGCGAATGTATTGTTCCCGAGGATTTTGAGGAAACCCTTCTGTCAGTTTTTTGCTCTTTACTATGTTCTGATTGTATAATTTGGCAACATAAAGAACTACTCAATCAGCTTCCTCAAATGATGATCCGTCTTTCTTCCCTTCAATCTTTATTAAGCATAAGTCTAATCGTTGCGATTGTCCTGAGCTCTTGTAGTACAAGCAATGATGTTGTGTCCAATGGGCTTCTCCAGAAAAGGAAGTATCGAAAGGGGTTTCATCATCAGGATATGTTGAAAAGAAAGAAGAGTCAAGACGCAGCGGACGGAGAGAAGGCCATCGCCTCCAATCCACCTGAAAAGACTGAAAAGCCCCCCCAACGCGATTTACCTACAGAGGCTTCAATGGCTCTCCCAGAGGCAGCGGAAGACGGAAAGCTGAGTTCAACCGGTAGTGGAGAGATCGTATCGCAGTCTATCCAGGAGCAATTGAAAGATCCGGTAGCCAGGCAGAGACTTCTGAGCGAAGAGAATGTGGCTCCCAAAGCCAGGAAGCAGAATCGCAAGTGGTCTGAGAAGTCCAAAAAGCTCGGGCACAGGGCGATGGCAATTGGGGAAGGAAATGAAGGCCTGCTTTCCCTCATAGCTGGGGCAGCGAACCTTTTTATGCTCTGGCCAATCCCTTTAGTAGGTCTTGCTGGAGGAATCATAGCTATCTTCTTTGGAGTCAAGGCCGTTCGGAGTGAAGAAGATGATCAAAAGTTGATGGGGACCATTGGACTTGTGGCCGGTATTCTTTCTCTGTTGCTAAGTATTTTCGCTCACCTCTATTACGCGCTCATCATTCTGGCCTTTGCCAGTTTTGCTGTATAATGAGATCAAACAACCGAGCATGGATGTAAGAAAATTCATCATCAAAACCCTGATCGACACCGTTGCCGTGTTGATCTGCGCTTATTTATTGGGTGGGGTCCACGTTGCGGGCTTTGGAACGGCCATCCTCGTTTCACTTTCCCTGGCTATTCTCAATCAGTTTGTGAAACCGCTGCTTATCATTCTCACCATTCCTGCGACTATTCTCAGCTTTGGACTTTTCCTGCTGGTGATCAACGCCTTGATCATCCTTTTAGCGGATTGGATTGTGCTGGGTTTTGAGGTGCTAAACTTCTGGTGGGCGTTGCTGTTCAGCTTTGTGTTGACCCTCGTTCAAAGCGTGCTCAATGCCTTGCTAGGCCAGCCTTCTGAGGAAAAAAATCCCGATCGGAGAGATTAGTTGCTTCAGGAGCCTTGGTTCGCTGTGAGATTCGAGAGCAGGTTCTTCGCTCTCGCATTCTGAGGATTTTGCACCAGTATGGTTCTCAGTTCTTGAGCGGCCGCATCTCCGTTTCCGGTATTCATGTACACCAAGGCCAGGTTAAGTCTGGTGTCCTCATTGCCCGGGTTGATCTGCAAGGCTCTGTTTAGATTTTCTGAGGCGAGGTCCAGGCGTCCCATAGTGGCGTGGGCCACTCCAAGTTTGAGCCATCCGCGGTCCTGATTAGGCTCTCTGCTGACCAGTTCATTCAAATGCGCAATGGCTTCGTCAAATTTCTGTTGAAACCCTTCCGACTCAGCGGCCATGAATAGTGCATTCACATTCGCTGGGTTGCTGGCATAGTAGAGCTCATACTGAGCTTCTGCCGGCCCGTATTGCTTCAATTGAAAGTATGAATTGGCCAGGTTGTAACGTCCCTTTCCATAGGCCGGAAACCTCGAGAGCAGGTCGTTGTAAACGCCAATAGCCTCTTCAAAACGCTTGTCGTTCATGAAAGCAATTCCAAGATTGTTGTAGGCGTCCTGGTATTCAGGATAAATCTCAATGGCTTCGTAGAGATGCTTCTGGGCTCTGGTGAGCATTTGAGAACGCTCGGTAGGGCGTTGGTTCGCTTGATCGATCAACGCAGTTCCAATGTTGTAATGCGCTCTTGCACTGTTGCTCACCTTGGCTACGTCTGCCTCAAACAGATCGTAGTCGCTTTTCCAGTCTGGAATCCTCAATATGGTGAGCAGGGCAAAAATGGCGCAGTAGGCCGCCAGAGTTTGGTTGCTCCACTTTCGCAGGAAAGGAGTTGAGGTGAAACCCGCCACCGCCACAAAACTCCAGCCGAGTGATGGACTGAATACAAAACGCTCGGCAGCCGTTGCACCGATCAGCAATGCCGCATTGGCGACTACCGAGATCGTTGCAAAGTAGAAGAGCGTGCCGAAGCCATACCACTTGCGCTTGATGATGCCAAATACTCCCATTCCAATCACAACCAGGATACCGATGAGTGAAGCAATGCCGGGAAAGCTGGAGAGCGGGTGAAAGGGAACAGCGTTGTAAGAATAGTCGTGACTGAGCTCAAAAGGAAAGAATAGCTTCGAAATGTACATCCACTGGATGTAGGCCGCTCCTGCAAAGCGATCCAACAGGCCATCGGCTTGCACGAGGCTGTTTTGCAGAAGGCTTTGAATTCCTTCATCTACGGGACCTAAACTTGCCAGAACGAGCATCCGCACAATCAGAAATAAGGCTACCGGAACCACCATCAGGCCTGTGGCAACTAAGCCTTCGCGCATGGGAATTTTGCGAATCCACAGGAGTAGAGGATAGGCCGCCAGATACGTTACTGCACTTTCCTTGCTGAAGAGGGCGGGCAAAAACCAAAGTGCTGCGAAGAGCAGGTTTTTCTGCTCCTTGGTCTCGAGCCATTTCGTGAATTGAACCAGTGACAGCAAAAAGAAGAGCAGCGCCATGATTTCATCGCGGCTCTTCAGGTTGGCCACTACCTCTGTGTGGATAGGATGCATAGCAAACACCAGGCTGATCCAGAAAGGCCATTTGGAATTGGGGCCGAGAAGTTCCCTGGTCCAACGGTGTAACAGAAGAATGCACAAACCATAGAGCAGCGCCTGCAAGAAGTGGGAGAAGGCGGGATTCAGCTCTGTGATTCCCTGTTCTATGGCGAAGGTTACCAACGACAGTGGCCTGTAAAGGCCGTCATTAAACCCTTGGTGGCCATGAGCGTAGTTGGTGGAGAATAGCTCAGCAATCCCTCCGAATCCCTTCAACACGTGCTGGTTGGAGGTGATCACCAGGTTGTCATCGAGCACAAAACCGTGGCCCAGCGTTAAGGCTGCATAGATTAAGAATCCGAGTACTGCTGGTAAATATCCGAGGAGTTGCTTCGGATCTCTGGAAGGTTTATTTGTAGACTTTTTCGCCATTCTTCAGCCAAATGCCCCAAAGATGGTCATAGGCATGGACTTTTTGAGTGGTCGAGTCTCCTTCGTTCACAACTTCTTTTCCCTGGTTCACCCATTCGAAGATTCCACCGTAGAGGTTCGAAACATTGTTGTAGCCTGCTGCCCGCAGCTTTTCAGTCACCTTTTCGCTTCGATAGCCCACGCTGCAGTACACAATGATCTTTTGATTGGTGTCCAGGTTTTCTACTCGCTTTGGGTTGAAATCATCATAACCCACCCACTGCGCATTCTGTATGTGAGACACGTCAAACTCATTTTTCTCCCGGGCATCCAGGAAGATGACATCTCCCGAACTGCCGTTCACTTCATGAACACTAACTTCTTCCACACTATGGTCCAGTAGCGAGCTCAGCATCATGTCATAGGCCTTGTTCTGCACAACTTGGGCAAAGGATGACTTAGCAAGAACAAGGATAAAAGCGGCCGTGAGCCAGAGTATGCGCTTCATGTGATCAAAGTTATCGATCGTGGAAGTTTCCTGGTGTCTGCCAACTGACCCTATGCGCCTCAGGATTTGTACAAAGGATGGAAGTTGAGCACCGTTTCGCGCAGATAACTGCGATCGAGGTGCGTGTAAACCTCCGTGGTGGTAATCGAGGCGTGACCCAGCATTTCCTGAACCGCTCTTAAGTCTGCACCGTTCTCCACCAATTCTGTGGCAAATGAATGGCGAAGCGTGTGAGGGCTGATGTTTTTGCGGATGCCGGCCTTTTCAGCCAAATCCTTGATGACGTAAAAGATCATCACCCGCGAAAGCTGCTTGCCCCGTTGATTGAGGAAAAGGATGTCTTCGTGTCCTTTTTGAGGCTCCGTTTTCACGCGCACAAGATCCTTGTAGAGCAGAATGGCTTTGGAAGCTTCTTCATGGATCGGGATCAATCGCTCCTTGTTGCCCTTTCCGATGACCCGGATGTAGCCTTCATCCAGGTGAAGGTTGCTGATCAACAGGCCCACCGTTTCTGATACCCGAAGTCCACAAGCATACATGACTTGTAGGATCGCTCGATTGCGCTCGCCCAAATCTGTGCTGCGATCTATGCTCGCCAGCATGTCTTCGATCTCGTTGTGGCTCAGCGTATCGGGAAGCTTTCGGCCCAGTTTAGGCGCTTCCAGCAAAGAGGTAGGATCTTCATCTATGGCGTCTTCCAGGGTGAGGTACCTGTAGAATGCTTTGATACCGCTGATGATGCGAGCTTGTGTAGTGGCGGAAAGCCCCAGTTCTACAATCCATGCGGTGAAGGCTTCCAGGTCTCTTTTTTGGAGTTTTTCAGGAGCCGCTCTGTTCAATCGATCGTGGCTGAAGAGCGCAAGCTTCTCTACATCATCGAGGTAGGCTTCGATGCTGTTTTTAGAGAGCCCGAGTTCCAGGTTCAAGTAGTTTTTGAATGCCTTTTTATGAGAGTCCCACATATCGTTCCTGATGCTTGGATTTGCTAGCGGATTCACTCACAAACCTTTGTCTTGTGTTGTTGCCTTCGTTTTCTGCATTCAATCGGCTGTTACTTGGACACCGCGTCAGTGCCCGTTAAATGTTCAGCTTTCCTTTCAGAACAATTTGAGCCTTACTCTTTATCGTCATCTTTTCCTCACTCAATAGTTCAACTTCCATAAAGCCAGTTCTTTCTGAACATTGGAACGAATTCATTTTGGTCTTATTCAATTTCTTCCCCCAATATTTTGCCAAGAAGGTATGCGTTCCTCCGGTTACGGGATCTTCATTTGTTCCACTCCAAGGCCAGAAATACCTTGACTCAAAGTCAAATTCTGCCTTTGTTGAAAGCGCTGTTACAAGAACTCCGTTGATTGCATCGTGTGATTTTTTAAGCTTGTCAAAATCCGGGGCGAGATTTTTCAATAATTCAGCACTGTGAATTTCAAGCAACAATATCTTGGTTTCAGCATTGTACACGCTGTTATTTACTTCTTCAATTCCAAGGGCTTGAAGCAATTCAATGGGGACTTCTTGAGGGACTGTCTCATAAATGGGAAATTCCATCTTTATGAACGCTTCACTGCATTCAATCGGCAATCTCAGATTCTGAACGTTCACAAAACTGATTGAGTTCTGTCCACTTTTTTCGAAAAGCACTTTTGATGCAGCAAGTGTGGCGTGACCACACAGTGGTATTTCCATGACTGGAGAAAAGTACCGTATCGGATATTCATTCTGTTCATTCATTGCTCCAATAAATGTTGTTTCCGATAGTCCTAATTCTTTTGCGATCAACAGCATTGCTGAATCCGGCAGCTCCTCCTTTAATATGCAGACACCCGCTGGATTTCCCTTAAAAGGTTGGTCTGTAAATGAATCAACGATGTATGTTTCTATTTCTCTCATTCTTGATTACTCATTTCTAATTGGTACTAAGGGTTTCTGCTATGAAATTCCGAGTTTTCAAGTGCGTTTTTTATTTCTTCCAATTCAGCAATTGTTGTCTGAATTACAGTTTCTATTGAAATTGTTCTGTTCTTTAGTCTAAGTCGCCCGACTGGTTTGTTCGGGTCGCCTTCATAGATTATTTCAGCTTCTAAATCTGCTGTCGAGATTTCTTGTCTTCCGTCTTTGAAGAGTCGATAGTCCGCGATGTATGTAATCATTGTAGGAGACAAAGTCAGTATTTCTCGTCCGACTGAATTCCATAGAGTTATTCGAAGTAGATAAAACCCAATTCCCCAGCAAAGCGCGAATGAAAATGCAATTCCGATATGAGGTCCGTCTCCATAGATCAAGACGAAGAAAGTCGCAGCAAGCGGGAATAACGCTGAAATGGTCAGCATTAAAGTCAAAACGATTCGAATGAAGACAGGAGTTTTCTTCGTGAAAATGGTCAGTTGTGAACCGTTTATTTCAATCTGATTCTGTTTCATTTTAGTTCACATCAAATCTAGCGCATTGTGGAGAGCGCGTTTCAGTGTTGGCCTTCACCTTGATCCGTCAGCTTTTACTTCGTGTTCTATGAAGATTGCCATTGTCACAGGGCTATGACTTCATATTGATTGTTGTGCGTTCGTATTTGCTCACTTTAGAGTAGTGAAATCGAACAGTCCTAACGAATAATGAAACGACAGGTAAATGATGGCTCCCCACAATACACTCGATACCAATAAACCTGTGACTACTTTCTTATTATCAACATTCATGGCTAAAGACACCAAGGTTATGGTTGGAATACCCAGTATTGTAGGTGCTAGCAATATACTTGGGTAAAAGCCGTATCGGTTATAAAATTTCTCACCTCTTACATAACCTTTTGAGGCCTTAAACTTTATAAACCAGGACGTGTGTTGTATTCTAGCGTAGAATACTCTACAAATTAAATTAGCGCATACTACAGCAGTACTTACAACTGAAGCGGCTACTACAAAGTTGAAAGATTCAAAAGCAAAGTAGCCGTAGGCGATGTAAACTTTCCAGAGGCTCAGTGTAAACATGCCTATTAACTCTAACACCTGGCTTTCCATTATTTCAAACTGTTTAAATAATCTTCAGTGTTGAAAAAGAACAATACGTCAAAGATTAGGAGGATTAAAACAGAAATTGTGATTGCAAAGTGTCCAAAGGTTAAAGTGCCAATTATGAGTAAAATCTCCGTCCAAATAAGGAAGCGTAAAAATCTTTTCGTGTTGGTGTTCTTGGCATATTCCTCATGATTACCTAGAGCGCCCTTTTTGAGTGTTGCTGCAGACTTAACCCATAAAAACGACAAGGCACCAACAATGCCGGCTATTGTAATTCTAAGCGGTAAGCTACCAAGCCCCAAAAATTCGCTTGACCCAAAAACCAATAACAACGTAACGATTCCAATAGCTAGCAGTTTTTGCTCCTTTTTTCTATATGTATGAAAAGGAATAGCCTCTGCGGTGTAAATATCGTCTCCTTCAAAAATGGTCTTCCCAACTATTTCGGAATCTACCGATTGCACTATCTTTTTCGCAATTGCATCGGTATTAACAGGTCTGTATTTTAGTGTGCTTTTTGTTAGCGAAGCGAAAAACCCCAAAAACGGAATGCTACTCACTTCTTTTAGTCTGAAAGGTTTTCTGTCTAAATCTGAATACACAGATGGCCTGTAGATAAACAACCTTTCAAAACCAAGTTCGGATACACTTTGCTCCATTTTCCACTTGGTTTGTAAATACAATCCTCTGGCGTTGTCTTCTGCACCTATGGAGCTAATTACGTGAAATTCGCTAACGCCTTGTTGTTTTGCCCAAACTCCTATTTTTTTAACCAATTCGTAATCAACAGCAACGAAAGCCTCTTCAGAGCCTGCTTTAGCTTGTGTAGTACCTATGGTTACAATTACAGTATCACCATTAAATGATGATGCTCCCATATTATTAAAGTCAATCGTGGTTTTTGTCTCACCGTGTTTGGATGGTTTTTCTCTGCGCTCAAAGCTGGTAACATTATGACCAGCAGAGATTAAACGTTGGATGACTTTCTGTCCTAATTGCCCTGACCCTCCAAAAATTGCTACTTGTTTCATCGTTATACAGTTTATGTTTAAAAGATGGGACAATGTTACAGGGGGGGTAAAAGAGACTGGTTACCCTATGGTAAAAAGGGAAATGCTATATATTTTTTCTAATCCTGCTTAAGCTTTGTGGCGTAACTCCTAAGTAAGAAGCGATGTGAGAGAGTTTTGCTTTTTGAAAAATGAGTGGATGGCTTTGCATCAGATTTAAGTACCGCCTCTCGGCAGTTTCGTTATGAATGCTCATTATTCTTCGGCTTAACACCATAGCAAATTCAGCTAGCAAATTCCTGTATGCTTTTTCGGCATATTGCGATTGCGACATTATTTTATCGAGCTGGGTGGTGTTTATTAATAGCAGTTCGGTGTCTTCTAGTGCCTCAAAATAGACTATGTTTTCTTCGTGCTTGAAAAAACTAAACGGAGAGGTAATCATGGTATCTTTTGCAGAAAACCAATGGGTGATTTCGTTGCCGTCTAAGCCTATGTAATACACCCTAACAAAGCCTTTTACGATATAGTAGAAGTAATGACAGTGTTGTCCTGCCTCCAAAAACACCGTGTCTTTTTGTACAGTTTTTGTGGTTAAACCCAGTTTGAGACTAATGTTAAACTCTAGTAAGTTCTTTATGGTTATGTAAGCGTTGGGGTTAATCATTAGTATTTACAGTGTTGTTTTGACATGAAGCACAACGTATCAACAACAGCCATATGGTTGTCATTCGTTTTTATCGGGGTGTTTTAACTGATTGATAGTCAGGTTTTTTTCTTCCATGTTGACGTCAAGCAGGCTTACGACTCTTATCCGATTTTTCAGGATCCATGAACTCTGCCTTTTAACGTATTGCTCACCAGGCTGTTGGTATCTGTGGTCGAGCTGCTCGCAAGTAGCATAAGAAAGACTGAGCATACTGCGTTGAGCGTTGTCCAATCTGGAGATCCATATTTCAGGTAGTTGGGCATTTTAGTTCACATCAAATCTAGCGCATTGTGGAGAGCGCGTTTCGGTGTTGGTCTTCAGCTTCATCCATCATAAAGCTTTTACTTCGTGTTCCATGAAGATTGCCATTGTCAACGGCCCCAACCTGAATCTCACCGGTTACCGGCAGCCGGAAATTTACGGAAGCAGAACCTTTGAGTCCTTTCTGGCGGAGTTGGATCTTGAATACTCGGATGCAGAATTTGTATACCTCCAAAGCAATGTGGAAGGTGAACTCATCAACTATCTGCAGGAGTTGGACAAACAGGCTGACATCGTTGGAGTGGTTCTGAATGCGGGAGGTTACACACATACTTCCGTGGCGCTGGCCGATGCTGTTGCCGCCATCTCCATTCCAGTGATTGAGGTGCACATGAGCAATGTATTCGCCCGTGAGGATCATCGTCACGTGTCTTACATCGGTCGTGAGTGCATCGGGTCCGTTTCAGGGTTTGGCTTTGACAGCTACAAGCTGGCCATCGAGCATTTGCGCAGCCTCAAGGGCAACTGATTCGCTGCTAAAGTAGCTTACCGCGCTTGGCCAGAAAGCGATCCAGGATTTTTGGAACTCCTTCGGCTACATCCGTGGCGATCCAGTCAATGCCAAACTGGCGGCATTTCAATTTCACTTCTTCAATGCGCTGTTGACGGAGTTTGGTGTACTCTTCTTTCACCTGGTGGGGGAGGAGCTTGACCTTCTCACCTGTTTCAAGATCCACAAAGGTGTACGGGCGGTTTTCCAGCTCCAGATCCACTTCAGTTTGCTGATCGTAGAGGTGAAAGAGGATCACCTCATGTTTATTGTAGCGCAGATGCTGCAAAGCCTCAAACAGTTCAGACTGGTCCGCTCCACCTCGAAATACCGTATCCATGAAATCACTGAATACCACGATCAGGGAGCGCTTGTGCACTGTTTCCGCAATGGCATGAAGAGACCGAACAATGTCTGAGGTCTTGGAGCCTTGCTGTTCATCATAAATGCGTTCCAGCTCGGTGAAGAGGTAGTTGTGGTGAACGGAAGAGCTTTTCGTAGCGGTGCTTAATTCCACTCCTTCACCGACCATACTCAGTCCAACTGCATCGCGCTGCGTGCGAAGCAGGTAGATCAGGGAAGCGGCTGATTGAATGGCAAATTGGATTTTGTTGGGCTTCTCCAGGGTGCTTTCCTGCGGATAAAACATGGAAGCCGATCGGTCAATCACCAGCTGACATCGAAGGTTGGTTTCCTCTTCGTAGCGTTTCACAAAGAGCTTATCCGTTCTTCCAAAGAGTTTCCAATCGATATGACGAGTGCTTTCGCCTTTGTTGTAGGCACGATGCTCTGCAAATTCCACACTGAAGCCATGAAACGGGCTTTTGTGAAGGCCTGTGATAAATCCTTCAACCGCCTGGCGGGCAAGTAACTCAAGACGCCCAAAACGCTGGGCCTGAAAGTGATCAATGGGCATAAAGTGTGCGATTTACAATATTCTTAACGATCAGTCGCAAGTTATCGGCTATTAGCCATCAGCCGCTAGCTACAAGGAACAGCAACTGATAGCCGATAGCCTGCAACTATTTCAACCATTTCTTCAAAAGCAGAAACAATGCAGCGGCAATCATGAGCGCTAAGGTCATGATATACCAAGTGGTTTCATAGCCAAAAAAGTCTACCAACTGCATGCCTGTGTTGTGACCAACAATGTGCGCCAGGCTAAAGGCCACTGTGAACAGGGCCATGTAAGATCCGGCCTTTCCACGCTCCGCACGATCCATCGCAAATCGGTTGAGGAAGGGGAAGTTGAGCATTTCTCCAACGGTCATCAGAAACATGCCCATCAGCAGTACTCCGGCAGCTTCCCACAGATTGAGGATGAGGAAACTTGCAGCAATGAGCAAGGTGCTCACGATCAATATTCTGATCATCGAAAAGTCCCGTTCTACCCATTTGATGAGGGGCATTTCAAAGAGAAAGATGATGAGACCGTTGGCGCCCATCAGCAGGCCGATCATATCCTCGCTCAATGCATGAACATCGCGGTAATAGAGCGGCATGGTGCTGAAGTATTGAAGGAAGCTGACCGCAATCATGAACACAATGAACAGGAACAGGAGGTAGGGAGCATCCCGATAGGGCGACTGATTGGAAGGCTTTTTCTCTTCCTGTTCAAGTTTCACCGATTCCTTTCTGCTCAGCACCATCAAGAAGATGAGTCCCGCAAGAATGCAGGTCACACCATCGATCCAAAAGAGCGCTCCGTATCCGATGGTGGTGATGATCAATCCTCCGATGGCAGGCCCGGCACTGAAGCCAAGGTTGATGGCAAGGCGCGTGAGAGTGACGGCTCGCGTGCGGTTCTCCGGCTTGCTGTACATCTTCATGGCCACGTACATAGCGGGCCTGAACGTATCTCCGATGGCAGTGGCCAAGAATATTGCCAGGCAGAAACCCTCAAAGCTTCGTACATATTGAAGCGCGATGAACATGGTACCCACGGAAAGCAGACTCCAAAACATGGTGTTATAGAACCCAAAGCGATCGCTGAGTTTGCCACCGGCCCAGGAACCGATGACCGATCCTAACCCAAAGGCTGACATCACCCAGCCAACCTTTTCCAAACTAAGCCCCATGTCAGCGGT
The DNA here is from genome assembly GCA_002428995.1 of Flavobacteriales bacterium UBA6057. Lineage (GTDB taxonomy): Bacteria > Bacteroidota > Bacteroidia > Flavobacteriales_G > Salibacteraceae > UBA6057. The sequence goes on from DIYJ01000018.1 coordinate 140,686, forward strand.
GAGATAGAGCGATAGAAATGGAATGACCATGGTGCCGGCACGATTCACGAATGTGACGAGCGCAAGCCACCAGATCTCCGGTTGGAAGCCGCGGAAAGAATCGATGTAGAATCGGAACAGTTGTCTAAGCATGATTCAAGGCATAAAAAAAGCCCGGGCGATTGACCCAGGCTTTCTGTAATTGGTATGATGTTTTAGTTCATTCAAATTCTTGCAACAGAAAGCCCGGGAGGTAGATAAATATCCACCCAGTTGATTGTTTTGACCACTATCAGGCTTTTTGCTTGCATGAATGCAAAGCTATTCTAATTGATTGATCCGCATGTTTGATGATGATCAAAAAAGAATTTCCTCACAGGTTTTTCTCGAACTACGTTTGTTCTTATCACGTTGAGTACTGACGTTATTTGAATGGTAGTCTTTTTACTTATAACGTTTGCTTAACCTGATTGGGCTGAACAAAATCTGTTTTAGCCGTCCCGTTTATGCTTTCCGGTTTATTCTATTAACTTATCGTTAATGTAACCGGTGGCAATAAAAGTGGTTTGAGGTACTTGTTTTGGGCCACACATTTCAAACACCTCAAATCATTTATTTATGAAGCTACCTACTCTTTGGCACTCAGTGCTTGCTGTTTGCCTATTCCTTTGTTCCACATTCGTGTATGCGCAGCCGGATCTCCGAGTGTCCTGGGATAACTATCCCTCACAGGCGAATCCTGGACAGACTGTTTTTATGGATATCATTGTTAAGAATGATGGATCCAGCAGTGCTTCCCCTTCCATTGCACATTATCGGCTCCATGATTGGAATAACAATTTCGTTACCACGCTGGCAACAGATAACGTGGGTTCGTTGAGCCCTGGTGGTGATTCCGATGAAGGCGCAAGTGCGACTCTTCCCACCAATCTTACAACTTGTCGCCAGTATTACCTGGTGGCGCGAGCGGACGCTACGAATACAAATGCCGAATCCAATGAGAACAACAACGACAACTCAAAACCGCTTTGGATTGGCACACCACCTTCGGTAGATCTGCATCCGAGTTGGAACACCTCTCCGGCTACGGCTTCTGCGGGCGCCACCATCAACATCATTGTAGATGTACACAACACCGGTTCGAGTGGATCAGGTGGAAGTTGCACCATGCGCTACTACTGGTCTACAAACCAAACATTCGAATCGGGTACTGACATCCTTCTTGGGTCAGATGGAGTGGGAGCCATCCCGGCCTTCGACTCGGAGGATGAGAATGCGAGCTTAACACTTCCTTCCAACGTTTCGTTTGGCACCTACTATCTCCTGGCCATCGTGGATACACAAAATGAGATCTGTGAGACCGATGAAACGGATAACCTGGCAGCTACACCCATTGAAATTGGGGCGCCACCAGCAATTTGCGAACTCAGAAAGGACAAGCAGTCCTGGGATTGGAGAGGTGACGAACTGTATGAGACCTTCATCAATGTGAATGGGGTGTCTACTCCGCAGCTCATCCCTTCTCCCTGGTTCAGCAACAACTTCATCAATGATCAAATCCATGATTTCGTAGTCCAGAATCCCAAGGATTATGAGCCGGATGAAGGCTGGGTTTTGATTCAGCGTGACTTCGGAACCGCAACTTTAGGAACCACACACCCTTATTTCATTCTTTACAATAAGTATTCTGGTATCCTCCGCCTATTCATTGCGCTGGCAGGAGATTATGAAGAGGGCAACTATTCAGATGCCCTCGTCACCCTTGAATTTCAGAACACAAATAGAAGAACCGCCATTCTTGAGCACTACACCAAGGATTTTGCCCGGAGCGCACTGGATCGATTTGACAACACGATTACGCGACTCGAAGTATCGAATGAATTCTCGAACGATCAGCCGTTCTGGTGGCAACACGCGGACTTCGTAATGAACTACGACCCTTGTACCTGTGAGTCAGAAGCCTTCCTGAAGTTCAATGTGCGATTGGTGAACGATGCTACATTGAATTTCTCGCTGAATGGCACTGCGGTTCCTCAGATCGATCAGACAGGTCGTCAGAATTCGGACGGTGTACAAACGATTCAGAACGCGCTGAACTTTGTAGACGGATCGGTTTCGAATTACAAGAAGCTGAACACGGCTGTGAGTACCTTCAATAGCATCATTGGAGCTACTGCACCCGCAGCAGTGGCATCGAGTGCTGCCACTGGTGGCCTTGCTCTCGGGCCTGTACTTGCATTGGGAGCTTTTTGGGTGACAGCCTCGAAATTCGGTCAATCCAGTTCGAATAAGCCCGCGACCTATGACATCAATCTGGAAGGCTCAGGAAACCTGTTGAGTACTACTTCTGGCACTGAGCGCAGCTTCAGTATTCCGGGAAGTGACAATACAAACCTCGATCCGCCTGCGCTTCTGGATTACAACAACACGCTTGGTGTGTTTAGCTTGAACGAAACACCCACGGTGGTTTGGGGCATTGAACCGATGAATGGCTACTGCCCTTACAACGACCATTGGGAGCACCGTGTAAAGCTGGTGGAAGACCTTTCTTACTCGATCAATCCTGCTGCAGGTTTCGATCTTTCAAAATCTGAGATTAAGGCAGCATTCATCATCAAATCCAATGATAACGCAAACGCCTATCAGGGAGGAACGATGGAAGATGCAGGCCTGTTCGATATCGGTCCCACCGGTGATGGTTACACCAATTACTACTCCACCAAATTCTATCCGATCGGATGTTTGAATGAAGGCTACATTTTAGAGCGCAACTTCTTCAAGTCGGCTGGCCGCGTGTGGATTAAGATCAATGCACGTTTGGAAACGCCAGACGGAAACTTTGGAATTTACACGGCTACTTACGAAGTTGATCTTCAAATCAGATCGAACGCCAGTTATCCATGTGTTTGGGCAGATGATGATCTCCAGTTTGATTTTGACAGCAGTTGGTGGGGATCACCGAATGGCTTTGATTGCGAAGAGTTCCTTGCGCCAGACAATGCTCGCCAGGTGTGCTTTAGTCGCCAGTACAGCGATTTGGCCTTTGGCCGAATCAACTCTGAGGAACTAGCTCCTCGCTATGGTAAGTATGGAAAGACGGATGGAATGAATCAGACGGTATTGGTGAAAGAAGAAACCGCCCAAATCACAGCCTATCCAAACCCAGCGAATACAGAGCTGAATGTATCCGTCACACTGGGATCAGCTACTGATTTGGAGCTTAGCATCGTTGCTTTGAATGGTTCTAGCATCGAGAAAACCATTGTGAGTCAGCCCTTCATGAGCGAGGGACAGCATGACTTCAATGTTTCTGTTCACGACTTGCCTGCGGGTATGTACGTGATCAGGGCTGCTTCGTCCAATTGGGTAGAGCACACCCGATTTGTAGTAGCGCACTAGTCGGACTTGAACCTTGGCAAATAAAAAAGGCCCGCGAACTTGAGTTTGCGGGCCTTTCTATTGTGTGTTGATCTATCACTTGCGGGCAACGGCTGCTTTGGCCGCCTTCACCACATCGTCCACGCCTAAGCCATATTTGACCATCAGCTCCTCTGGCTTTCCACTTTCGCCAAAGCGATCGTTGACGGCTACATACTGAAGCGGGGCAGGCTGGTTCATCGAGAGAACCTGAGCTACTGCATCGCCCAAGCCGCCATGTCGGTTGTGCTCTTCTGCTGCGACTGCACAGCCGGTTTTAGCCACTGATTGAATAATGGCTTCCTCATCAATGGGCTTGATGGTGTGTATGTTGATCAGATCCACAGAAATGCCTTCCTTTTCCAGAACCTCTGTTGCCTTGATGGCATTCCACACCAAGTGACCAGTTGCGAAAATGGAGACATCGGCACCTTCACTGATCTTCCAGGCTTTTCCAATTTCAAACGTTTGATCAGAGCTGGTGAACACAGGCCATTTCGGGCGACCGAAGCGGAGGTAAACCGGCCCTTCATGCTTGTGGATCGCTTTGGTGGCCGCGAAGGTTTGATTGTAGTCGCAAGGATTGATCACCGTCATATTCGGCAACATGCGCATCAACCCCACATCTTCCAGGATCTGGTGTGTGGCTCCATCTTCTCCCAGAGTCAGTCCCGCGTGCGAAGCACAGATCTTGACGTTTTTCTGAGAGTAGGCGATCGATTGACGAATCTGATCATAAACCCGACCCGTGCTGAAGTTGGCAAAGGTTCCGGTGAAAGGAATCTTGCCACCAATGGTCAAGCCGGCTGCCATGCCTATCATGTTTGCCTCTGCAACACCTGTTTGGAAAAAGCGATCTGGAAAAGCATCCGCAAAGGCGTTCATTTTAAGAGAGCCTGTGAGGTCAGCACACAAGGCCACCACGTTGGGATCTTCCTTTCCAAGTTCAGCCAGTGCTGCACCAAAGCCGGAGCGTGTGTCTTTCTTCTCCGTGGGATTTAGATAGTCTTTGTAGCTCATGATGTCTTGTTAGTTCAGCTTCACAGCGATGGAGGCGCCTGAAACCACCCGAAAGTTTTGTTTGACGGTAAATACACTTTGCCTGGCAGCTTTGGGGCGAAATACGGCAACGTATTCACCAGGCTGCAATATGAGGCTTTGTCGTTCCTTTTTCTCATCCAGTCGCGCTACGAGTTCCAGTTCGTTTTTGCGAATGAAATATACACTGCCGTAACCATGACCCTGCTTACTAAATGTAGCTACTCCGGGTTGAGGAATTTCGATGGTGGTGGTGTGGCTTTGCTTGATCTCAACATCATCGATGTAGGTACGGGGAAGTGTCAGGATTTCCAGGTCGTAGTTGCCGATGATGTACTTCGTTTTTTCTTTGAAAGCCTGAACGTGCAGTGTTTTTGGTTGGTCCTTTTCGCGGACGATGGTGAGCAACTCGTCTGCTTCGGGGCCTGCGCCCTGCATTTTGAATTCCAGTTCTCCCTGCGGACAGGAAATTCCAATGATGGTGTGTTTGCCGGGCGTGATGACTGCCGAGTCAGCCGATCGTGGTGGAATAGTGTGTGCTACTACCCGATAAGTGTTGACGGGATCAATGTTCAGCGTATCGGGATAACCCCGGCTGTTCATTGTGTGAACGAAGTTGTAGAGCAATTCACCTGAAAAATGATCGTAGAAACTCATGTTGGTGTTTGTCTCTGTGGGCGCATCGTTCACGTCTAAGAGATTCACCTGAGCAGTGGTGGTGTTGAGTGCCTGGGAGATTACCGCATTCAGTGCCGTGCCAAAGCTTTTTTCATTGCTCGCATTGTAAACCGTGCCCACGCATTCAAAGCTCTCCCGGAATTCAACATCAAGGCCGATACCGATTACAAAGGGTTTGAGGATGATGCCCTTTCGCTGTAACGCAAGCGACACCGCACAAGGGTCGCCATTGCATTCCTCGATGCCATCGGTAATAAGGATGATCACATTGCGGCACTCGCTGCGCGGACATCTGGGGAAATCGTTGGCCGCTTTTTCCAAAGTAGCTGCAATCGGTGTGGTGCCCTTTGGACGCAATTTGTTCAGCTCCCGCTTGATGGTTTCTCCTCGTCTGGGACCGAACGGAACGATCAACTTAGTATCGTCACAGTCCTGTCCGGTGGTGTAATCCTTTTCATGACCATAAACGCGCATGGCGAGCTGGACATTTGGAGCATCGTTCAGCGAGTCCATGGCCTGACTCAGCAGCGTTCTGGCAACGGTGATTTTCTGCTGTTTCTCCCAAACACCATTCATGCTGTTGGAAGCATCGAAAATGAAAAGGATGCGCGTGAGTTTGTCCTCCTTCGCTGGTTTTTGGGCCAGCAGGGGAAGGGCCATGCAAATGGAAAAAGTGATGCTCAGGAAATAGTTCACGCTATGCATAAAAGTGCAAACGCTAAAAACGCTGCTTTAGTAGTCGCCCAATGTTTCTTCCAACTGCCCGAGTGCTGATTCCAACTGTTCATCGTTTGGAGCCACACCATGCCATTTGTGGGTGCCCATCATGAAATCGACACCTTGTCCCATTTCTGTCTCCATGATGATCACGATTGGCTTCTCTCGACCGGTGAGGGATCTGGCATGTTGCAAAGTCTTGATGACTTGATCCAGGTCGTTGCCTTCCATGGCCATGGTCATCCACCCAAAAGATTCCCACTTTGCCTTCAGGTCTCCCAGCGACATCACATCCGAAACATCACCATCAATTTGTCGGTTGTTGAAATCGATGGTGGCGATCAGGTTGTCTACCTTCAAATGAGCTGCACTCATGGCCGCTTCCCAAATCTGCCCTTCCTGAAGTTCTCCGTCACCATGCAAACTGAATACCGTTCGATCGTCTCCGTTCAGTTTTTTCGCCAGCGCTGTTCCAATCGCAACACTCAATCCCTGTCCCAATGAGCCTGAGGCCATTCTTACTCCGGGAAGCCCTTCAGCTGTGGTCGGATGACCTTGAAGCCTGGAGTCAATTTTTCGGAAGGTATTCAGTTCATCCAGGGAGAAGAAGCCATGGCGCGCTAAGGTCGCGTACCAAACCGGGGAAATGTGTCCATTGGAAAGGAAGAAAACGTCTTCACCGTTTCCATCCATCGTGAAGTTGGAAGGATCGTACTCCAGGATTTTCGAATACAGCGCTACAAAAAACTCAGTGCATCCTAGCGAGCCACCGGGGTGTCCGCTAGACACGGCATGCACCATTCTCAAAATATCACGTCTGATCTGACTACAGAGCTGCTTTAGGTCCAGAAGTTCGTCCATTCAAGTGGTTTCAGTGAGCTGCGAAAGTAGTAGCACCCTTTGGTCAGAGGGCTTCATGTGAAAAACTTTTGAGAAGTTTACCAGGGGCAAAATGCGGGCCGGGCGCCATGTGCAATTCTCCCTCAACCTCTCTTTCAATTTGCAGGACCCACAAACACAATTGCAAAAAATGGCGTTGCTTTGTTAAATAATAAACTTCAAAAACAACTTGCTCGGAGAAGTTGGCATCTAATTACACATGTCGATTCATTCTTTCAGCTTCATGAAGGAGCATTTCCTTCCTAAAGCAATTTTACCCTTGGCCGCGGTCTTCCTAACCGCTCTTTCTGCCGGAGCTCAGACCATTAACATTACCGATCCAGACTTCGATCAGAACAACCCGCTGGACTGCAATGTCTACAACAGTGGAGCAGGAGCGAACTTCTTTGATGATGGGGGAGGAGCGAACTACAGCGCTAACTTTTCTGACACCATTGTTTTGTGCCCCGACCTCGGATTGGGTAGCAAAGTATCCCTGACATTCGCTACGAATACCGCATTCACATGGAATGTGGATAGCACGGACACCCTGTATGTTTTTGATGGACCGGATGTGAACGCTCCGCTGCTGGGCGCGCACAACAGCGTCACTGATCCTAATGGATTCAACCATCAGGCTTCATTCGTAAACAACCCTAGCGGCTGCCTGACGGTAGTTTTTGTTTCTGATGACACCATACAAGGCACCGGTTGGGACGCTGGTGTAGCTTGTGGAAATCCGCCTCAGCCTTTTGACGTTCACATGGATGGCTTTGTGAACGCCCCAGGTGGAGACACGATCACACCGTCCGATACGGGTATCATACAGTTGTGCCTCGGAGATTCGATTCTATACGTTGGTTCCGCGGTTTTTCCTTACTCACTTGAAAATGCCGGAACGGGCTATTCACAAACCGACACCTCGGTTACGTATCAGTGGTTTTTCAGCAACGGTCAAACCCTTACCGGTGACAGCGTTTGGTTTACACCGCCTGATTATGCCGGATACGTTGTGACTCTGCAGGTAACGGATGCCTTCCCCAGCACGCAGCAATTGATCTCTTTCGTGAGGGTCGCACCAAGGATCGACTTTTCGGGAACGAGGGTGTTGAATGACTCCATTTGCGAAGGCGATAGCCTGCAACTGTTTGGAGGAGTGACTACTGCTGATACGCTTGGAGCAAATCCTACCATTGCTGAAACTCAGGTTGGAGGCTCGTTTGCCGGTCTCACCTATTTACCGGACGGTAGCGGTATAAACTACGAGACTGACATCGAAATATCTGGATTTGGAACAGGCCAGGTTATGAATTCAGGAGATGATCTCTTGATGCTTCAAATGACCATTGAGCACTCCTTTCTGGGAGACCTGGAGATGATGCTGACCTGTCCCAATGGAACTTCAATTGTCATGATCAACTCATGGACGGGTACGGGTATCAGTCCCGCCTTTGCAGGTGGTTTTGGAGGCGGTGGAACATACCTTGGAGATGCCTTTGATGCGAACCTTCAAAATCCCGGGATAGGCTGGACCTACCGTTTTAGTGACGCCTTGAACACCTGGGCAGACATGGGCACTGAGCTTGGAAACAATACCACCATTCCGACTACGATCAGCTCAGGAACAGCGATGGATACGATTGGAATTTACGAGCCGGAGCAAACCTATGCTGACTTGATTGGATGCCCCATCAATGGAACATGGACACTCACTGTAAGAGACAATCTTGGATTCGATGACGGATATATTTTTGACTGGGCCTTGTTCTTCGATCCGCTGATCAATCCAAATTTCCAGAGTTATTCAAGTACACTGGTAGAATCCGTATGGAGGAATGGATTGGGAGATACACTTGGACTTGCCGGAGATACTTCCTTCATAATAGCGCCCGATTCTGGCGGGATCAATTATTACAACTTTCAGGTGTTGGACGACTTTGGATGTAGCAGCGATACCACCATCGAGGTGTTTGTGACGCTTGCTCCAGATCCTATTACACTTGACACAGGCACCTGCGCCAATGAGCTGGAGCTTTCTGTTTCAGGTGCAGATTCTGCTTTGTGGTCAACAGCTGCTGACACGGTGATCGGCTTTTCACCCAGCGCTCTTGATACCGCTGTCATCGCTACATCCACAGCTTTTGGGCTTTACGAAGTTTCCTTGTTGAGTTACAAAAACAACTGTGTTTTCAGTGATACGATTCAGATCGAATATTACTCTGACATTGAGGAGGACATCATTGGAGATACCCTGGGATGTTTTGGAGCCTCCTACACCATTTCACCTGCAACGAGCGAAGACAATTTAGAATACCTGTGGATGCCTGGTGGCTTGACCACGGAGGAGTTGAACGTTTCAGAAACTGGAACCTACTTCTTGACCGTTACGGGATGTAATACAGTGACTGATAGCGCCACCATCACCTTTCATGTGGCGCCTCAAATCCTTGAAGGAAGTGTTGTTTGCGACTCATTGGATACCCTTCGACTCGATCGAGTTCCGCTAGTAGGAAACTGGTTGGCGATTGATAGCCTGAGTGATATGCCTTTCACGCTGACTACAAACGACAGCACAGCCTTTGTGAGTGCTTCCAGTCGGGGATTTGTTGCAGTGGCCTATCAGGATTCAGTGTGTGCTACTGTGGACACAAACTACATCCAGTTTGAGCAGTTTCCCAGCATTTCAATCATTGATTCCCTCATTTGTGAAAAAGACGCACCTCTGGCATTATCAACAGTGTTTTTCCCAGCCAATGGCCTTCAGGTAGAGTGGTCTGATGGTACGCTGGACACCAACCTTTTGGTATGGACGCAAGGCTTCTATGATGTTACCGCTTCCAATGCATGCGGTTCGGCTTATGACTCTCTTACCTTACGCTTCCTGGATTGTGACTTTTTCATTCCCAACGTGATCACCCCAAATCAAGATGGGGTGAACGATGTGTTCACGATTGTAAATTCGGAGTTCTACACTTCGCTCAGCCTCAGGATCTACAATCGCTGGGGCGGATTGATCTTCAATGGAGAAGGTGAAAACGCCAAATGGGATGGACGAAACACGGCCGGAGAGATTGTGAGCAACGGAGTCTATTTCTTTGTAGCAGAGATCGATGGGGAAGAAAGCCAGGGATCTCTGACGCTTCTCGCAGATTAGCGTTGATGCAAGGCCTACATTTGCGGCCCAAAATAATTCTACATGGCGCTCAAATGTGGCATTGTCGGACTTCCAAACGTAGGTAAGTCCACCCTCTTCAACTGCTTGTCGAATGCGAAGGCTCAGTCAGCCAACTTTCCATTCTGCACCATCGAACCCAATGTTGGAACGATCACGGTTCCGGATCAGCGGTTGAATCAGCTGGCAGAACTCGTAAACCCAGAGCGCATCATGCCTACCACCATTGAGATCGTTGATATTGCTGGTCTAGTAAAAGGCGCAAGTAAGGGAGAAGGATTAGGAAACCAGTTTCTTGGAAACATCCGCGAGTGTGACGCCATCATCCATGTCTTGAGATGCTTTGATGATGGCAATGTGGTGCATGTTGACGGCAGTGTTGACCCAGTTCGAGACAAGGAAGTAATCGATATGGAACTTCAACTGAAGGACCTTGAGACGCTGTCTAAGCGCATTGAAAAAGTGCGAAAGCAAGCGCAGGTAGGAGATAAGGAATCAAAAAAGCACTTCGACATTTTCGAGAAGTTCAGAATTCACCTCGAGCAGGGACAATCAGCGCGCTCGGCCCCCGTGGATGACAAGGAACGCGAAATCGTTCATGATTTGTTCCTGTTGACAGACAAACCAGTAATGTATGTCTGCAATGTGGACGAGGGATCGGTACAGTCAGGCAATCAGCATGTAGAAGCTGTTCGCGAGGCTGTTGCGGCAGAGGATGCCGAAGTCATTGTGCTTGGAGCTGCCATTGAGGCTGACATTGCTTCGCTCGATACTTACGAGGAACGCCAGATGTTTCTGGAAGACCTTGGACTCGAAGAACCAGGAGTGAGCAAACTAATCCAGAGTGCTTACAAGCTGTTGAAGCTACAGACCTATTTCACTGCCGGGGAAAAGGAAGTGAGAGCCTGGACGATTGAAGAAGGCTACAAGGCTCCCCAGGCAGCTGGGGTTATCCACACGGATTTTGAAAAAGGCTTCATTCGTGCCGAAGTCATTGGTTTTGACGACTACATTGAGTGCGGTTCGGAATCAGCGGCCAGAGATGCCGGGAAGCTTCACATCGAGGGCAAGGAATATCTGGTAAAGGATGGTGACGTGATGCATTTCAGGTTCAACGTTTAACCTGAAACAGATCGAAAAAACTTTCTCGCAGGCCTTCGCACAAAACGGACGGATCTGTGTTTACCACGAAAGTTTTTAGGTCTCTTCACTACATTTGCAACACTTTCAAAAGACTACTACGACATGGCGATAATGATCACAGATGAATGCATTAATTGTGGCGCTTGCGAGCCAGAGTGCCCCAATAATGCGATCTATGAAGGAGGAATGGAATGGAGGTTTTCAGACGGCACTGACCTGTCAGGTCAGGTAGAAGGCATGAATGGAAACTCAGGTGATGCTGATGACGAGATGGAGCCAAAGTCTATGGATGTTTATTACATCGTTACCGACAAGTGTACAGAGTGCGTAGGCTTCCATGATGAGCCTCAATGTGCTGCTGTTTGTCCGGTGGATTGCTGTGTGGATGATCCCGACTTCAGGGAAAGCGAAGATGAACTGACGAAGAAGAAGGAGTTTCTCCACCTCTGATCGTCAACATCTTTACATACCACCCCACCGATTTCATCGTTTAGCTTTAGATCTTCGCAGCAACATGATGGAACGTTTGATATGCTCCACCGCGCTTATCATTGCGGTGACCTTTACCTCGAATGCTCAGCAGTTCAAAGAACTTACGCTGGATCAAAAGCTTCAAAAGCTTACCGAGAAGCGCATAGAGGTTCTCAAGGCTGACAACGATAAGGACCGAAAGGCGCTCAATGACGAGTTCCTGGAAATGATGCGCATTGCGCTCAACGATCCTGTAAGTTTCAAAACTTCTTTTGACACCATTCCTAAGATTGGTGACCTCGAAAGCGGTGATGGCTTTTTCAGAATGATCAACTGGAACCTTGCCTACAGCGATGAGACCAACGACTATTTCTGCTTCCTGCAATACGAAGACTTCAAGGAGAAGAAAATTGATGTGGTGGAGCTGAAGGAAGGTTATCGCAACATCAAGGGAGAAGAGCGTAAGACTTTCAAAGAGTCTGACTGGTATGGAGCACTGTATTATAAGATCATTCCTTCCAAGTCTACCCGCAAAAAGAAAAGCTACATGGTGCTGGGTTGGGATGGTAACGACCAGTATTCCAGCATCAAGATTGTAGATGTGATGACCATCACTGAGCGAGGTGTTCGATTTGGAGGAGATCTATTCTCCATTCCAGGTAAAAACGCTCGCAGGATGATTCTGGAGTATAAATCCGATGCTGCCGTTTCCCTTCGCTATGAGCCCCGGAAGAAGCGCATCATCTTCAACGAATTGGTGCCGATGGAGCCAGACCTCGAAGGTTCCTATGCTTTTTACATACCCATTATGAAGTTCAATGCGCTCGTTTGGAAGCGCGGGAAATGGACATGGGAAGAGGGCATTGACGCACGACTCAATACGGGAGACAGACCTTACGTAGATCCACCCTCACCGCAGAACACCGGCAGGTGATCGTTTTATTCACCTTTGCCCCGTGATCCAACCCCTGGTAAAACTTTTAATGAAGCGAGCGCTGAAAGATCAGCGCAAGCCATCCAAGCTTAGTGGAGCCCATCTGCAGTCGATCGCCATCGTGGTTTGTGCCGAGCCAGCAGCAGATTTTGAGGTCGCCAAAAAGCTCCGGAAAGACTTGTATGAGCGTGGCTTGAGAAAGGTGGATCTGTTTGTAGCCTATTCATCCAGAAAAGCAGCCAAGGCGTCAGAAGAGAAGGACATCATTCCATTCGCCCCCGATAGCTTCAATTGGATCGGGCGTATTGCTTCCAGTGACTTAACTGCTGCTTTGAAACAAGAGTATCAAGTGCTCATGGATCTTACGGAAGGTCGAAGCTTCCCAGCTGATGTGTTGATCACCAAGCTCCATGTGCAATGGAAGGTCGGGCGTCACCTTGCGCAGCGAGAATACCTGCTCGATTTGATGATCGACACAAAAGACCAAGACCTCAACAAGTTGATCCAGCATATGGATCATTACCTGAACACCCTGAACAAACCCACTGCCGCATGAAAGACTTTAGAGGAACCGGAGTAGCCATGGTCACTCCCTTCAAGAAAGACCTGAGCGTTGATTTTCCCGCGCTTGAGAGGTTGACAAATCATCTCATTGATGGGGAAGTAGATTACCTCGTGGTGCAGGGAACTACCGGAGAATCTGTGACATTGAATGCTGGAGAGAAGCAGGAAGTTCTGGACTGTATCACCAGTGTGAACGCTGGCAGACTTCCCGTTGTCTTTGGTCATGGTGGCAACAACACGCAGTCGCTCATTGAAGGGTTTGATAAAATCAACCTGGAGAATGTGGACGCCATCTTGTCTACGAGTCCATACTACAATAAGCCAACCCAAGCCGGCATTGTGACGCATTACCGAGCTCTTGCTGAGGCAAGTCCCAGGCCCATTATTATGTACAATGTTCCTGGACGCACCTCATCCAACATGGAACCTCAGACCACGCTGGAACTGGCCAATCACAAGAACATTATAGCGGTGAAAGAAGCATCCGGGAATCTGGATCAGGTTGCGGCTATCTTGCAGGACCGCCCGTCAAAGTTCATCGTCCTTTCTGGTGATGATCCTTTGATTTTGCCTCACATGAGTCTAGGAGGAGATGGCATCATTTCAGTGATCGGGAACGCATTCCCCAGGGAGTTTGCAGAGGTGGTCCGCCATGCGATGATCGGAGATTATAACAAGGCCCGAAGCCTCTTTTATACCCTTCGCAATTGCATTCATCTGCTTTTCGAAGAAGGCAATCCTGCCGGAGTAAAAGCAGCCCTGGAATTGCTTGGTGTGATGGAAAGCCATGTCCGCCTTCCGCTCGTTCCAGCCAGCGCTGAGCTTACCAAAAGACTTGAAAGTACCATTCATAAAATCAAAGAGCATGCGAGTAGCTAATCTCATTTTCGCCCTTCTTTTCATTGCGACCGTATCGCTTGCGCAAAAGCCCTTTGAGGGACGCATTGTTTACGCTATTGACTACGACAATGTGCCAAACGAGATGAAAGGCCTCGAGAAAATGTTGCCCTCCGAAATGGTGATGACCATTAAAGGAACCACCAGCCGGATCGAACAGAACTCTGTCTTTGGTGGGCGCCAGGTGGCCATCAACCGAGCTGAAGAGGAAAACACGATTGTGTTGGTAGACATCCTCGAGCAAAAACTCAAGTACAGCATCCCTAAGGATGAGCGCAAGGGACAGAAGTACAGGGTGAATGAAACGGACGAAACGAAAGAAATAAAAGGATACACCTGTAAGAAAGCAACGCTACAGACGTCAACAGGAATTGTACTGGAAGTTTGGTACACTGATGAGTTTCAGAATCCAGACGGCACGGAGTTTCCACAAATCAAGGGCCTACCGCTGGAATATGAAATCGCTCAAAAAGGAATGACTTTGAATTTTGCGGCACGCAGTGTGAAGGAGGAAGCCATTGATGAAACCTACTTCGCCATCCCTGCAGAATATGAGGAAACTTCCCTGGAGCTTTTCAATCAAATGATTCGTCAGTAGTCTCAACTTCCTATTAAACATAGGATCATGAAGACACTTTTTTCGCTTTCTCTCTTTGCTGTTATTGCGTTAGCAGCTTGCAGTCAGGACAAAGCTGCCATGGAGCAGTTTGAAGGCATTACCAAAATCTATGATGAGTCGGAAGAGCTTCCGCTGGCTATGGTCTTAACTCCGGAGGAATGGAAGCAGAAACTCGATGACAATCAATACTACATTCTGCGAGAAAAAGGCACTGAGCGTGCGTTTACGGGTGAGTATTGGGACAACAAGAAGTCAGGAACTTACTACTCAGCAGCGAGTGGTCAGCCTCTCTTTTCATCCAACTCAAAGTACAAATCTGGCACTGGCTGGCCTTCGTTTTCGGCTCCGGTCAGCAACGATGCGGTTCTGTATGTCATGGACTTCGCATACGGCTCCAAGCGCGTAGAAGTCGTGGATAGTAAGAGCGGTTCACACCTGGGACACGTGTTCCCAGATGGACCTGAACCTACAGGCCTTCGGTACTGCATGAACTCTGGCGCACTCATTTTTGTGCCTGAAGGAGAAAATCCTGCCGATTACGGGGTAGGCGAGTAACAGCGCAGGCTTCTCTTCGCAGTTTTCATGTGCTAAAACCCAAGCTCTAAGGAGCTTAAGGGTGAAAACCACGAACAGCAAGATTAAGGCTACCAAGCCGCCCATTCGAAGTTATATGAATTTCATGGGTGAAAAGCGCTGTTTCGACCGTTGATAAGAAGTACTCATCGATAGTTGAGGCGAGTAGCAGCAATCCAGAGGCGTCCTGATTATATTTAGAATCTCTTACTGCCTATGAAACGACTCCTACTTCCCTTATTACTAGGTTTTTGTATTCCCCTTTTTGCTCAGCCTGTTATCACTCAGAACCCTGTTGGAGGCATTGTTTGTCCCGATACCTGTATTACCCTGGACGTTACCGCTGTGGGTAATGGACTTTCTTACACGTGGTTTGAAACCGTAAACGGAGTGCCAGCCGAGGTTGGAATGGATTCCGCTGCGTTGGTGATTTGTGCGAATGACTACACAGCCGATTCCATCGAAGTCTTTTGCATCGTAACCGATTCCAGCGGACAAACAGATCAGTCTAATACTGTGGTGATTGAGTTCAATGTCTGTGAGCCTCCCATTGCCAATTTTGGCTTTACGGCCTTCGGAGATAGCATTTGCTTCACCGATTCTTCTGAGAGAGCCGATAATGTAGTTTGGAATTTTGGGGATGGGGAGCAATCCACCGAACGGAATCCTTGTAATGATTACAATGTGACCCAGGTTTTTCTGGTGAGACTCTATGCATTCAATGCATACGGAAGTGACGAGATCGAAAAGGAAGTGAATGTCGTATCGGTTCCCGAGCTGCGACAGCTTGAAGCCAGTGTGTATCCAAACCCAATGTTGGACATGCTTTACCTGAACTCGAAAGAGCGCATGGAAATGGTAGAGCTTTACGACCTTTCCGGAAGAGCGATATTGCAGAGACCTGTGAACGGCTATTCTGTTGCACTGGACGTAGAAGGTTTGCGTGAAGGAAGTTATATCCTCCGGATTTCCGGGCAGGATGGTGTATTGACACGCCAATTAATGAAGCAGTAAAAGTGCGCGCATTTCTCGTTTCAGCTCTGCTGTCGTTACCTCTCTTTTCGATAGCTCAAGACGTTACATCCGTTGATCAACTGGATGATCAGAACGCCATTAGCGAACTCTACAGATTGACACTTACGGAGGGCAGGTCTTATTACTGGCTCAAGGATTTGTGCTTCGATATTGGAGCGCGATTGAGCGGCTCGCCCGAAGCCGACTCCGCTGTGGATTGGGCGGTGGCCCTGATGCAATCCCTTGATTTAGACGTAAGCAAGCAACCTGTCCAGGTGCCAGTCTGGCGAAGAGGCGAAAAAGAGATAGGCTATTACACCACATCCTCCGGTGAAAAGGAAAAGGTGAGGCTCTGTGCGCTCGGTGGGTCAGTCAGCACCGGAGACGAGGGAATCAAAGCTCCAGTGATTGAGGTAGGTGATTGGGACGAACTGGAGCAGTTGGGACGAGAGCAGGTGCAGGGAAAAATTGTGTTCTTCAACGAGAAGATGCCTGCCGAGAACCTTTACACCTTCCATAGCTATGGCCATTGTGTAAAGCATCGATGGGGTGGAGCAGTAGAGGCAGCAAAATACGGAGCAGTTGGTGCCATCGTGCGCTCGTTGAGTTTGCGCATTGATCCCTATCCGCACACCGGTTCCATGCACTACGAAGCAGCGCTGGATTCGATCCCCGCAGCCGCTATCAGTACGATGGATGCAGAAGCTCTAAGTGCCGCGCTCCATCGAGGTGATGAAGTTGAATTCTATTTCCGGCAGACCTGCGATACCTTACCTGACAAGGAATCCTACAACGTGGTCGGGGAGATGAGAGGCTCAGAGTTTCCTGATGAAGTGATTTTGGTGGGCGGACATCTCGATAGCTGGGATCTTGGACATGGAGCGCATGACGATGGTGCGGGAGTGGTGCAGTCGTTAGCAGTACTCGATCTTTTCCAGAAACTGGGGTATCAACCCAAGCGCACCATTCGGGTGGTGTTCTTCATGAATGAGGAGAATGGCCTGCGCGGAGCAAAGGAATATGCA
This sequence comes from Flavobacteriales bacterium UBA6057, assembly GCA_002428995.1. GTDB lineage: Bacteria > Bacteroidota > Bacteroidia > Flavobacteriales_G > Salibacteraceae > UBA6057. Next base: position 157,806 of record DIYJ01000018.1, read on the forward strand.
AGACTTGCTGAGGCTTCCGGCCAAAACCACATAGCAGCGATTGAGTCGGATCGCGGAGGCTTTACTCCAAGAGGGTTTCATGTAGAGGGCAGCGAAAAAGCCCTGCATATGATTCAGTCGTGGGAACACATTCTTGAGCCTTATGGTCTCCACCAGATCGATAAAGGCGGAAGCGGTGCAGATATCGGGCCGCTGAAAACCGATGATAACGTTTTGATTGGCTTTGTTCCGGATAGTCAGCGCTATTTCGATCACCATCATGCCGAGACAGATACGTTTGACCATGTGAATCAGCGAGAGCTGGAGCTGGGTGCAGCCTCCATTGCCGCCTTGGTGTATCTCATTGACCGCTACGGCATTTAGGTCGATTTTCGACCAGTTCATCTTTAGAGCCAACCAAAGGGTATATGTTGCGTTATGAAAGTGTCATAACCTATATTTGACATCGTGACGATGAAATATCCCATTCTTGCCTTTCTCCTGATCGCCAGCACCTTGGTTGGACATTCACAATGTGTACAGCAAGTTGATTTTAATACCTGGAAACAGACAGGGGATGTGGCAGGTTCCTGGCTTATTCAGTCCGGAGGGTCACAACTTCAAACAAACGCCAATACGGTTTACCCCACCATGTTTGTGGGACCCGACACCTTCATCAATGTTAGAATCACAGGATCTTTTGAGGTACCTACATCCTGGGATAATGATTATTTAGGCTTTGTGTTCGGATATGATTCTCCTGATACCACGTGGGGAAATCCTTTTCCTATCAACAGTGCGGACATGGACTTTTACCTGTTCGACTGGAAGCGCAGTCAGCAAACTTATTTGGGATACTTCGCTCAGGAGGGCTTCACGATCAATGATGTGGATGGCGTCTATCAGTACAATACCGCCAGCGTTTTTCCGAGTTTCTGGAGCCATACAAATTCAGCGCCCTTCAACGTCTTGGCTACTGATTTTGGAGTGACCAGAGGATGGAATGTTGGTCAGACTTATGACTTTGAGTTGCTGTACACTCCGAGTAGAGCAGTGGTGAAGATTGATACAGATACCATTTTTGATATCACTGGCTGTTTTGAACCGGGACGTTTTGGGTTTTACAATTATTCGCAGGACAATGCGCTCTATTGGAACTTCAACTATGAGCTTTATGTAGACTTCGATATGCAAGCGCAATACGTTTGTGTTGGAGATACTGCGCGATTCAGCTTCGTGGATACCAGTAACTGTAATTCCTCGAATGCGCTCTCGAACATTGCCTCGTTTTACTGGGATTTTGGTGATGGTAGCCCGACCTCAACAGATACTACGCCTACGCATGTCTACAATACCATAGATAGTTTCTTAGTCAGTCTGGTAGCGACTGATATCAATGGATGTACGGATACGAATCAGAAATACATTTTCATACAAGGCCCTGTCGGACCGGTAGTAGGCCACACCACCGCATGTTTAGGAGATAGTGTTTCGTTCCAGGATCTCACGATCCCTCAGGTAGGGAGCATCGTGGCTTGGCAGTGGAATTTCGGAGATGGTTCTCCGCTCAGTACTCAACAGAATCCCACGCACTACTATGCAAGTCCAGGAAGCTACACCGTGCAGTTTGTCGTGCAAACCAATGCAGGCTGTTTGGATACCACCGACACGGTGATACAAATCTCTGATCCGCCCACACCTGACTTTTCCTTTACCGATGTGTGTCTTGGAGACTCCAATCAACTGATGGACGCCAGTACTCCCGCTGGGCCGATCCTGGTAGATTATTTCTGGGATATCAACGATGACGGAACGGTAGAATACTCGAACGATTCCTCTATTTCTCATCTCTTCTCTGCCCACGGAACTTATCCGGTAGAGTTGAAAGTGCTAGATGCAGCGGGCTGTAGAGATAGTGTGGTCATTGATGTAGAAGTTCATCCGCTCCCGATTCCCGGATTTGAGGCGACCTCCGTCTGTTATAGAGACTTCAATCAATTTACGGATACATCCAGTGTGCCTACTGGAGTGATCAGTGCGCTTGACTGGTCGTTTGGTGACGGAGACAGTGCGTCAAATGCATTGACTACGAGTCATCAGTTCGCGAATCCAGGACTTTATGACATTGTGTTGGTGGTCACTACGGACGAAGGTTGTGTAGATTCTACAGATCGGACGGTGCGTGTGTATGACCTTCCGCACGCAGCTTTCAGTACAGATAGTGTTTGTCTGGATAAGACAGCAGAATTTACCACTGCTTCCGTTCCGAATTACGGAACGATTGTTTCTTACCTCTGGTCTACGGGAGATGGAGATTCGGCCCATGTAGCTGATCCAGAGCATGACTACAATGCTCCAGGCCTCTATGAAGTGAATCACACTGTTGTGACCAGCGAAGGTTGCCGAGATACTGCGACAGCAAATATTCGCATCTATCCTTTGCCCACAACGGTCTTTAGCTGGACAAACAATGTGTGTGAAGGAGAAGAATTGAAGTTCGAAGAGCAGTCGTTCGTGAATCAGATATCCCCCGGTGGAGATTCCGTGGTTGCATGGCAATGGGTGTTTGACCAGATGGACACGCTCTACGGTAAGGATATCAGCTATTCATCGCCTACTTACAGAACACTCAGCGTAGTGCTCACCACCACTTCGAACTATGGTTGTGTGTCTAGTTTTGAGAACTTCCCTCAAATCTTTCCTATTCCTGATGTCGATATGACTTATGATGTCAATTGTGAGGATTACACCAGCAGTTTCATCAGCAACTCCAGCGTTGCTACTGGTGTACTATCAGACTACACATGGGACTTTGGAGATGGGAATACCGCGAAGGGAGAGAATGTTGATCACATTTTTGATTTGCCTGGATTCTACACGGTTCGGCTGAACGTGGTATCCAACAAAGGGTGCAAAGACCTCATCGAAAAAGAGGTGATTGTACCTGGAACTCCTAAAGTAGACTTCTCAATTTCGACTAGTGAAGGATGCTCACCACTCGAAGTAGCGTTTGACAATGAATCTTCAGTTTCAGTGGGAGAACTGCGCTACCGATGGTACCTCAATGGACAAGAGTTCTCCGGGCAGGAAGATCCAGCGCTCACCTTGAGAACGGATTCCCTGGAGCCTGAGGGTTTTGACGTGACGCTGGTAGCCATTAGTGAGGACAATTGCCAACGATCCTTCACTCGAGGCGATGTAGTGACAGTGATTCCTTCACCGAACGCGGCCTTCTATCTGTTCTCTGATGATCTGAATATGTTCGAGCCAACTGCGGAATTCTATAACAGCTCGCAGCGTTCCATCCGTTGGGACTGGGATTTCGGTGATGGTAGCAAGAGCATTGACTTTGCTCCGTCTCACATCTACAAGAATTCAGGACCTTATGATGTTTCCTTGGTCGCTTACAACGAGTATAACTGCGAGAACACCTACACGAGGAGAATAACCGTGGAACCGAAGACCACTTTCTACGTGCCCAATTCATTCACTCCAAACAATGACGGTGTCAATGATGTGTGGACACCTAAGGGCTTCAATGAAGGAATGCCGTTCGAATTGAAAGTATGGGATCGCTGGGGACACGAGTTGTTTAGAACCACCAACATGCATGTTGGATGGGATGGCACAACTGATGGTTCGAAGAAAGCTCCTGTAGGGTCTTACATCTACCAGATCAACATGGAGACCCCAGAAGGCGAGTTCAAAGAACTGCAAGGGACTTTCAGCCTGATTCGATAGCTTCTTTCAACAATCCGCCCGTTGGTCTGTAACTTTGCTTACGATGAGCAACGAGGAGATGGAAAACCCGATTGATAAGGATAAGATTACCGAGACTCCGGGAACGCTGGAATATGCACACCATGCTGGCAGTGCTTTAGTTAAGCCAGAGGATAAGGGTAAGATCAAGGGAAGAGCTGTAGCAGCGATGTATGAGCAAACAGATGCTCACCTTGATCAAATCCGGGAACAGATTGAATTACTCGGCCGGCAGGTTCAAAAGATTGAGGCGCGCAGGCAGGTATCAGAGCTGATTTACGGTTCAAGCATTCCTTTTCAACCCCTGATAGGGCATACCTATCATTTCTACAGGAAAGACGATGGAACACACCAGCTTTCCATGCTTTCTCCCAAAGAGTGGGGGAGAAGCATGCCCTCCTGGGAATTGGTGAGCTCTGTGAAGCTCCTGGCAGATCATACGTGGGAAATACTCGATGATGAAAATCCTGTTTAAGCATTTGGGGCTCACATTGGGAATGGCCCTTTTGCTGACTTCCTGCTCTCAGACAAAGCCTTCCGGAGAAACCTTGACAACAATCATGACTGCTCAGGCCGAAGCCTGGAATCAAGGTGACCTGGATGCCTACATGCTGGGCTATTGGAACTCTGATTCCCTGGTTTTCACTGGAGGCAAATCCCTCACCAGCGGTTATCAGCAAGCCTTGGATCGCTACAAAAAGAGTTACGATTCCCCAGAGGCCATGGGAAAACTCGAGTTCAGCGATGTAAACCATACGTTCCTCGGCAACCAACATGCATTTACCACAGGAATCTGGAAGCTCTACAGATCAGCCGACACCCTCTCAGGACGTTACACGTTGGTTTGGGCCGTGAAAAATGGAAGCTGGAAGATCATCGCTGATCACAGTTCATAATTTGACCTTCCGCCTTTGAAGCGCTTTCTTAAATTTGGGTTTTCAAACCTTTAGGATGAAAGTAACCTACCTACTGTGGCTTTTCCTGGCTGTCTTTGCTGTTGGAGTGAATGCTCAGAACGAGCCTGATTCTACCAAGGGCGATGAAGACAAGGCCGATCGTCTTTTCTTTAACGAGAACTACGATGCTGCTCGCTTAGAATACATCAAGTTACTCAGCGACTTTCCGGAAGACACAAAAATCAATTTCAACCTCGGCCTCTGCTACCTCAATTCTGATTTTGAGAAGATTGAAGCCATCCCACACTTCGAAAAGGTGATTTTCTACGAACCTGAGGCTTCCAATGTGTATTTCCTCATGGGAAAGGCCTATCAGGCAGATTACCAGTTCGACCGGGCGATTGACATGTTCAACAGAGCCATTCGTTTCTACTCCAGTCAGGCCACAGACTTTACCGAGGAAGAGGCAGAACTTGAGATTCAGTACTGCGAGAACGCCTATGAACTCATGAAATTTCCTGTTGGATGCACGTTTGAGAACCTCGGGCCTAAAATCAACAGTGAGTACCCCGACTACTTTCCCTTCACAACGATTGATGAGCAGTTTCTGGTGTTTACCACCAAGAGAAACGATGGAAGTTCGATCATGCCAGATGGAACCTATGCTTCCAACATCTATTACTCAAACGTGGTAGACGGGGAATTTGCGGAGGCAATTAAAATGCCCGGTGCGGATAACGATCCTCAGGAGAGCGAGGTGATCATCGGAATGTCTGGTGACGGGCAGAAGATGCTTTTCATGAAAGGGCTTCAAAACATCTCTGGAGATATTTACCACGCAGATTTTCAGAATGACCAGCTCGAGAATATTAAGCCGCTTTCAGAGCGTGTCAACAGCCGTTTCCAGGAAATTGCAGCTTCTGTGACCGCTGATGGGAATGCGATCTACTTTGTGAGTGATCGTCCCGGTGGATATGGTGGCAATGACATCTGGGTGACCAAGAAGCTGCCGACAGGAGCGTGGGGTGTGCCTTACAACCTTGGAGAGGAGATCAATACCGAGTTGGACGAAGACTTTCCGAACATATCTCCAGACGGAGAATACCTCTATTTCAGCTCAAAGGGACACTTCTCAATGGGAGGGTATGACATTTTCAAAGCCAAGTGGAACAGTGATTCTGGCCGCTACGAGCGACCCAGAAACATCGGATACCCAGTGAATTCTGTAGATGACGATATGAACTATCGTGTGTCCCGTTCCGGCCGTTACGGCTACATGTCAGCCCTTCGCAAGGGAGGTTATGGAGACTATGACCTGTATCGAATCACCATCAACGAAGTAGAGTCAGAATACTCTGTGATCAAGGGTATCATCAGCAGCTCCGATCCAAAAGCTGAAATTGATGACGCCAGTATTACCGTAAGCGAATTGACCACAGGAGAGCTTTATGGTATCTACACTCCAAACCCGAGCACGATGCGCTATGTGGTCATTCTTCCTCCCGGAGAATTTGACGTTAGGGTAGATGCTTCAGGCTTCGAATCTGTTTCGTTTGAAGTGAAGGTGCTTGGAAAAAGCTCCTTTCAGTCTGAGATCGATCGCGATCTGTCACTTGTTCCACAGTAAGCCGATGATTTCCTGATGGCTGCCTCTGAATCTAAGCTATGGTACCTCGAGAGGATCAATCTGTTCAGAGATCTCAGCGATGATGAAATGGAAACGGTAGATCGCGTGGCATCCATGCGTTCCATTGACAAAGGACATTACATCTACTTTCCCGAAGAACCTTCCAGCGTAGTTTTTCTGCTTAAAAAAGGGCGTGTGAAGTTGGGCGCCTATGGAGCTGATGGAAGAGAAATGATCAAGGCCATTCTCGACCCCGGAGAAGTGTTCGGAGAGCTGAGCATTGCGGGTGAAGAAAAGCGTTCAGACTTTGCTCAGGCATTGGATGATGATACGCGCATCTGTGCCATTGAAAAGTCAGAGATGTTGCGACTTATGAAAACGAATCCTGGTCTCGCCATGAATATGACCCGGACCATTGGAGAACGGCTGCAACGCATGGAAAGGCGTTTTGAAGGTCTGCTGTTCAAGGATGCTCGCACGCGAATCCTGGACTTCATGATCGGCATGGCCAAAGATCAAAGCCGAAATGAAGATCAGGTGGTCACTTTGCACCATGATCTCACACATCAGGACATTGCGAACCTTACGGCTACATCAAGGCAAACGGTAACCACCGTACTCAACGAACTCAAGCAGGATGGTGTGATCGATTTTGATCGAAAAACCATCACCATTTTTCAACCTAAGAAACTTGTCTAAAAACAGATATACCCTCTACCTAGCGAACAACTGTCACCAGTGTAGTGAAGTTCTGGACTATGTCCAGAGAAAGAAAATTGATTGCCTGGTGATCAACGTGGATGATGAAGGCGATTCTACTCCAGTGAAAGTCTTTATCTACCCCGTGTTGTTTCAAAACGACAAATTGCTAGCCTATGGCTACGACATCATAGAACATTTTCAACTTTACAAAAACAGACCATAATGAAATCAATCTCCATCCTCCTGCTCGCCCTTTGCTTCACGCTTCCTATTTTTTCTCAAGACCTCCCGAAAAATGATGATGGTATCATCAGCTACACCGCAGTCGTGAATGTCTCTGGGAAAAGTGCTGATCAACTGTTGGACAATGCCAAGCGCTGGTTTGAGGAAACCTATAAATCTGCCAGGAACAGGAAGGTGGAAGGCTCCAAGATCTCAGATAATCACAACCTGAAGATGAAAAAGGGAAGCAAGGATGCAGGTGCGGTGAACTACGACATCAGTGTCATGTGCAAGGATGGGCGTTACAAGTATGAGATCACTAACCTCGTGCACAAGGACTATGAGAAGACCGTTGGAACAGGAGGGAAGCTGGAACGGGAAGAACCAAAAGATGGCTTTTCCGGAAAACTTTGGGCTGATTTCAAGATGCAAAGCGATGCTCAGGTGAAAGAGCTTATCGCGTCATTGACCAAGGCCATGGAGTACACTGCTGAGCAGAAAAATGACGACTGGTAGCTTGTGAAGCTCACCCTGAGAGGCTACTTTCACAAGGATGCTTTCTTACATTTGAGAGCATACCCACAATGATCAAAATCCTCTCCTCTAAGCAAGTGAGCAAGGCCGACAAGGCCACCATAGAAAACGAGGGAATCACCTCTGGAGAGCTCATGGAGCGCGCTGGAAATGCCTGCGCAGAGTGGATTAAAGAACGCTTTGATAATACCAAGCCTGTCATCGTTATTGCCGGAATAGGTAACAACGGTGGCGATGCACTGGTGGTCTCGCGCCTACTGCTGGCCAGTGGCTATTCGGTGGAAACGTATGTCGCCAGGTACAGCGAAAAGTTTTCCGAGGATTTTCAATTGAACCTCGATCGGCTTGTGAAATCAGGCCACGAGATTCAGTATGTGTTGGAAGAAGCTCAATTCCCTGGAATATCCTCGGAGGCACTCATTGTTGAAGGGATGTTCGGTTCCGGGCTGAATAGAAAGGTCGAAGGATTCAGCGCACACTGGATTGAGCAGATCAACTCCAGCTTAGCTGAGGTCGTTTCCATTGATGTTCCATCTGGGATGTATGCGGACCGGATGACTCCAGAAGACCATCCCGTGATAGAAGCCACCTACACGCTCACCTTCCAAGTCCCAAAACTCGCCTTCCTCTTACCTCAAAGCATTGATCAGATAGGAGATTGGCACGTCTTGCCCATTGACCTCGATCCTGCATACATCGCCACGGCCGAATCGAGCTATTACTTCCTTGACAGCATCAGTGAATATGCTTCCGCTTTCCAGAGAGAAAAGTTCAGCCATAAGGGCTCCTTTGGTCATAGTTTGATCATGGCGGGGTCTTATGGATCCATGGGCGCAGCAGTAATGGCGACACAGTCAGCCGTGAGGTCAGGCTCTGGTCTGGTGAGTGCCTTCTGTCCCAAGTGCGGTTACGAGATCATGCAAAGCACTGTTCCCGAAGCCATGTGCATGGTGGATGATTATTACGAGTATCTGTCTGACTTTCCAGAGTTGACTCCTTACAGCGCCATCGGCATTGGACCCGGTATTGGCACTGAGAAGAAAACACGAAGGATGTTGAAGGGCATGCTTACGGCTTACAAAAAGCCTGTCGTGTTAGATGCCGATGCGATCAATCTATTGTCTCAAAGTGGAAAGAGTGAGGATTGGCTGCCCAAGAACAGCATTTTGACACCACATCCGGGGGAGTTTAGAAGACTCTTCGGAGAAACAACAGATTACTATAAGCGCTTGGAGCTTCTGCGTAACAGGGCCAAGGAATGGAACGTCTTCATTTTGTTGAAGGGGGCACATTCTGCACTTGCGACACCTCAGGGCGAAGTGTATTTCAATTCCACAGGTAACCCCGGAATGGCAACAGGCGGAAGTGGAGATGTGCTCACCGGTCTCATCACAGGCTTTCTTGCACAAACTCAGGATCCATTTGTGTCGGCATTGTGTGGTATGTACATCCATGGACTGGCTGGTGATATCGCGGCAGAGTTTTACGGTCAGCAAGCAATGAAGGCTACCGACATCATCGAATCAATTGGAGAAGCCATCGTTCAGGCATTTAATTCGGACACATGACGATCACCCTCATTCTGGTCATTGCCACCGTAGCGATTTCCATTCCAGCCTTCAGTAACCAAGAGCTTTTCTATAAGCTGGACCTTCAGCCTTACATGATCCAGGCGCGAAAGGAATACCATCGCTTCATTACCCACGCTTTTCTTCATGCCGATTGGGGGCATCTGGGCATCAACATGTATGTGCTCTTCACCTTTGGCCGCCTTGTGGAGGACGGGTTTAGCTACCATTTTGGAGACCGCTGGATGTTGTATTTCTCCATGCTGTACCTGGGCGGCATCCTGTTCAGCACGCTTCCCGGTTTTAGTCGGAATAAGAATAATCCCTCTTACCACGCGGTGGGAGCTTCGGGAGCTGTTTCCGCGATTGTCTATTCCTTCATTTTGATGGAGCCCTTTCAACCCTTGGGGTTGATCATTTTTCCGTTTCTTAAATTGCCCGCCTTTGTATTTGGGTTGCTCTATTTGGCCGCTGAGGTTTACCTCGATCGCCAGGGTGGTTCGCGCATTGCCCATTCCGCACACTACTTCGGAGGCATCTTCGGCCTCATCTTCACGTTCATTCTCAAGCCCGACTTTCTCTTTCGCATCTTTCAGTGATGAAGGGCTTTTTTGTAGATCATGAGGGGCAGGTGCAAAGCCTGGAAAGCATCCCGGCTGTCAATAGAGGATTACTCTATGGAGACGGCTGCTTTACGACCCTCAGAATAAGCGAGCGACAGCTACAGTTTTGGCCAGATCATGAAGATCGATTGCAAAGGACTGCGAACTTCCTGGGGCTTGAGTTACCACTTTCCACGGATCGATTGCGCACAATCCTTCTAGAGGCTGTGGATGCATCCCTTGATTATCGCTGCCGTGTCACCGTTTTCAGAAGTGGAGGAGGTAAGTACATTCCTGAAACGAATAAGGCCTCCGTGATCGCTGAATACCTTCCTCTAAGCGATCGTGGGGTGATTTGGAGGCAACCCAAGCCAGTTATGGTCAGTGAGGTCAAGTTGTACTACGCACCTCAGAATCAATACAAATTGCTTGATAAATCCACGCAGGTAAGGGCCGGGTTGACTGCTCAGGCAAATGGCTTTTCGGATGCCATTATGCTCAATGAGCGCGGCAAAGTCGTTGAGTTATTGAGCAGCAATATCTTCTTGCAGCTCAAAGGTCAGTGGATGACACCGCCTTTGGAAGATGGATGCCTCGATGGGGTGGTAAGGAAACAGTTGATGCTACTCATGAATGTGCAGGAACGAAGCCTTGAACTCGAGGATGTTCGAAAAGCGGATGAAGTGTTTGCTACAAATTCTATTGAATGGGTTCGACCTATCTCTTTCGAGAGGGAGTATGGGATAGAAAAGACTAGAGAAGTATTTGAACGCTTAAAGGCTCTTTTTCAAGTCTAGTTCAACATAGGATCTTCCGGGAAGTCCGCCATGATCGAAAACTTGGGCCCCAGATTCTTCAAGCTTTGTTTCCACAGCTCATCTGCGGGCATGTTCATGACCTCTTCCGCACTCAATTCTGAAATGATCCATGCGTGTTCCTTCAGTTCTCCCTCCAACTGTCCGGGCGACCAGCCTGAGTAACCCCCAAAGAACTTGATCTCTGAAGCCTCTAATTGTCCCATTCTGGCCAATGAAAGAACCTGTTCGAAATCTCCGTTCCAAGCCAGGCCAGGCATGATGTTCTGGCTTTCTGGGATCAATTCTTCCAGCGTATGGATGAAGAACAAATTGTTGGGTTGAACCGGGCCTCCGTAGTGAAACCCAAAATCTTTAGACGGAAAGTCTTCGATGACCTCGTCCAAAGCGATGTCCGTTGGTTTGTTGATGATAAAGCCAAATGCCCCGTCTTCCTTATTGAACTCCGTAAGAAGGACAACAGACCTACTGAAATTAGGATCTGCCAGGAAAGGCTCTGAGATCAGCACAATGCCTGCCTTCAATTCATCAGGGTTTGATTCGAAGTTCAAACGAAAGAAGAAGTTGTTCTCTATGTTGTCAGGCTTAAACATGCGCTTGCCGCTAAATGTATAGACGATGACTCATAGTTGCAAGGACAGGCTGCCGAACATTATTCAACCTTGAATCGTCTCATACAGTCAATGATTCATCATCCGCAATTTACATTCGCGCGTTCATCGAGACTAAGGAAATGAGCTACAGAGACGTAAGAAAAGATTACTCCAAGCATTCGCTGGAAATAGAAGAGTGCCCGGCACATCCTATTGAATTGTTAGAAGCCTGGATGCAAGAAGCACTCAAGAGCAGCCAGGACGCCAATGCTATGGTATTGAGCACAGTATCCAGCTCAGGTCATCCTTCCAGCAGAATCGTGTTGGTTCGACAGATTGAGGAACGAGGCCTGTCTTTCTTCACCAACTACAATAGCCGCAAGGGCGATGAAATGCAGGCAAACAGTGGAGTAGCGCTGAATTTCTTCTGGCCCTGGCTTGAACGCCAGGTTCGGATTGAAGGCCTGGTAAACAAATTGACCGGTGAGGAAAGCGATCGCTATTTCGCTGGTAGGCCAAGAGAAAGCCAGCTGGGGGCGTGGGCTTCTGATCAGAGCCAGGAGCTAGACAATCGCGAAACGCTGGAAGACAAACTCAAGCGTGTACGTTCAGAATATGAGGGGCATGAAGTGCCACGTCCGCCCCATTGGGGAGGTTATTTGGTGACACCAACACGTTTTGAATTTTGGCAGGGAAGACCCAGTCGATTACACGATCGCGTGATCTATAGCCAGGGAACCAACTCTGATTGGAAGCTCAGTCGCTTGAATCCGTAAGAGGACGAATCTAGTCCTCTGTTTTCTCTTCTGTCTTCGCTTCAGTTGCTGCCGGAGCAGCTTCTTCAGTCTTAGGAGCAGCTGCCTTCTTCGTGGCTGCAGGCTTTGCTGCTGTTTTCTTGGGAGCTGCCGCCTTTTTAGCAGGGGCTGGTTTAGCTTTCGATGCGGGAGCCGCTTTCTTCTTTGCTGCGGGTGCTACAACTGCCTCGGTGGTTGCTTTGCGTGGTCGGCTCTTGCCGTAGCTGCCTCTGAATCTTTTTCCTTTTGCCGTTTTCTTATCTCCTTTTCCCATATCGATTTTCTAAGTGGAACAAATTTAACAACATCGTAAAACTGAGTTTATACCACACAAAAAAGCCTCGCTCCTGATGAGGAACAAGGCTTCAGTGTCTTTAAGGTAGATGGCTTAGTTCACGCTTCCGCTAAGGTCAGCACCAGCTTTGAACTTCACTACTTTCTTGGCCTCAATTTTAATTTCCTTGCCTGTTTGTGGATTACGTCCTGTACGAGCAGAGCGCTCAGAAACGCTGAAAGATCCGAAACCAACCAAAGCAACGCGATCTCCTTTTTTCAATGCACCTGTAGTGCTATCGATAAAAGAGTCGAGGGCCTTCTTTGCATCAGAACGTGAGATACCAGCTCCTTCGGCCATCGCATCAATCAATTCAGCTTTATTCATAACTTAAAAATTTGGGTTAAACATTAATTTTCAACAGGAGCAAATATTACTCGCCACAACCCAGACTGCAAGCGGGCTCGCAGTTTTTGTTGATAAATACGGGCCTTTGTTAATAAGTGGAGGCTGAAAAGCCCTGTTTTCAAGGGGTTCAGCGTTAATTTGACCCAAAAACACCACTATTTGGAGGAGGTGAAGTGCCGATCTGAGCCGTCAAAAAAGGGTGTTTGAACGCTCAATGCCTTCATTGGAGTGTCGCTCAGCACCTGTACTGAGTGTCGCGTTTCAGCAGGGATGAAGATGTAGTCTCCCGGTTTAACCTTCAGCGTTTCATCATTGAGCGTCATCGTTCCTTCTCCTTCTATAATGTATACCACCTCCGTGTGTTCCGCATGGTAGTGTTCCGCTACTTTCTCTTTGACCCAAATCAAGTAGGTGCACGCATGCTCGTCTTTGTCCAGGGGTTTCACATGTACGTTTTCGTATTCTGTATCTGGTTTCTGGTCCAACAGATTGAGCTTTGACTGGCTCTTCACGGTGTTTGTGACAAGGGCGAATACTGCGAGTAGCAGGAGATGTTGAAAAACGTGATTCATTCAAACAAAGGTTTACGCACTAAGATAAACGGACCTTATAAATGCCCTCAAAGCTTGTGGTATCTTTGCAGCTCTTTTTATCACAGATAACAACAAGGAAAGATGAGCACAGCTACAGATCGACTCACCACAGAAGAGGCTATTCAACTGGAAGAGCGCTATGGAGCGCATAACTATCACCCATTGCCGGTGGTATTGGATCGTGGAGAAGGGGTCTATGTATGGGACGTTGAAGGCAGAAAGTACTTTGATTTCCTCTCGGCCTACTCAGCCGTCAATCAAGGTCACTGCCATCCAAGGATTGTAAATGCTGCGAAGGAGCAGGCGGAGAAGCTGACACTCACCAGCCGCGCCTTCTACAACTCACGCCTCGGAGAGTTTGAAAAGTACATGACCGAGTATTTCGGGTTCGATAAGCTTCTTCCCATGAACACCGGTGCAGAAGCCGTGGAAACAGCCATCAAGCTTGCCAGGAAGTATGGGTATGAGAAAATGGGCATTGCCGCTAATCAAGGAAAGATCATTGTGGCGAATGGAAACTTCCACGGACGTACCACAACCATTGTATCGTTTTCCGATGATGAGGACGCTCGCAAGAACTTTGGACCTTTCACGCCAGGTTTTGAAAGCATTCCTTATGACAATCTGGAAGCACTTGAAAAGGCGTTGGACGATGAAAATGTAATCGGATTTCTGGTAGAACCTATCCAGGGAGAAGCTGGGGTTTATACGCCAGCCGATGATTATGTCAGAAAAGCTCAGGGCCTTTGTCATGCGAAGGGGAAGCTCTTCATCGCTGATGAGGTGCAAACCGGAATTGCTCGTACGGGAGCTTTGTTGGCCGTTTGTGGCAATTGTACGTGTCAAGGTCATTGCGAGCGACAGGAAGCTACGTATACAAAACCAGACATTCTCATTCTTGGGAAAGCCCTCAGCGGAGGCGCCTATCCTGTTTCAGCTGTTCTTGCAGATGATGAGATTATGAATGTGATCAAGCCAGGACAGCACGGATCTACTTTTGGTGGAAACCCAATGGCAGCAGCTATTGGCACCGCAGCTTTAGAGGTTATAAGAGACGAGAAGCTCGCTCAGAATGCGCGTGCCTTGGGTGAGTTGTTCCGCAACGAAATCCAGAAGCTGGTAGACGAATCTCCGCTGTTGTCGCTGGTGAGAGGACGTGGATTGCTGAACGCTATTGTGATTAATGACTCCCCAGATAGCAGCACTGCATGGGATATATGCATGAAACTCAGAGATAATGGTTTGCTGGCCAAGCCTACTCATGGGAACATCATACGCTTCGCTCCTCCTTTGGTGATGACTGAACAACAGCTCCTGGAGTGCGTTGCTATCATTCGTAAGACGATCATGGAATTTCAGGCTGCGTAAGTAGTTGCCAGCCTGTTTTCAATCAATACATACTGATTTCGCAGATGCCTAATTTGCTCAAAAACAAAGAAGATCAAGAGGTTAAGATCAAAAAGCCAGATTGGCTCAAGGTTAAAATCCCGGCAGGGAAGGAATACCTCGAAGTCAAAAAGGTAGTTGAAGACCGGAATCTTCATACCATTTGCTCCAGCGGTAAATGTCCCAATCAGAGTGAGTGCTGGAGTGCTGGCACGGCAACTTTCATGATCCTTGGAAATACCTGTACCCGCTCTTGCCAGTTTTGCAATGTTGCAACCGGTAAAGGGGAGGATGTAGACATTTTTGAGCCGGCCAAGGTGGCTGAAAGTGTCAAGGTCATGGGGTTGAAGCACGTGGTGATCACTTCAGTGGATCGTGACGACTTGCCCGATGGAGGCTCGTTGCACTGGAAAAAGACGGTGGAGTTGATCCGCAGAAAGAACCCCGGGGTGACCATCGAAACGCTCATTCCTGATTTTAAGGGAGAGTGGGAAAACCTGAATCCAATTCTCGAGGTGAAGCCGGAGGTGGTTTCTCACAACATTGAAACCGTAGAACGCATCACGCGCAAGGTGAGAGTGCAGGCCAAGTATTCCAGGAGCATGGAAGTTTTGAGACGCCTGAAAGAAGGTGGTATCGAGAAAACCAAGAGCGGTATCATGGTAGGGCTCGGTGAAACAGACGAAGAGGTGATCCAAACCATGAAGGATCTTGTAGCTCAGGAAGTGGACATTCTCACGATAGGCCAATACCTCCAGCCAACAAAGAAGCACTTGCCTGTAGCAGAGTGGGTGACTCCTGAGAAGTTCAAAGAATACAAGCGCATCGGAGAGGAGATTGGCTTCAACCACGTTGAAAGTGGGCCGCTTGTAAGAAGTAGCTATCACGCTGAACGTCACGTTTAGAAGTATTCCGTAAAAGGTGAAATAACCCAATGAGGACATCTGGTCAACCAGAGCTGGTCAAGCAGACCTTCTTTTGATCCTTGTGATTTACTGATTCTCTTTGCTTCCAAACCCCGTTGTAGATGGTGTTGGGGTTTAGCATATTATTGCCCTCATGTACATCTACAAGAATTTCAGTGTCCGAGGCATTATGAGATTTGCGGGGCATCACCTGGTCTGGATCACGGCCTGGACCCTCGCTGTTACTCTTGCATATGAATACCTGGGCTTCACGTGGCTATCGGTGCCCTGGTTACCAGTTTCGTTGATTGGTACTGCTGTCGCTTTCTACATTGGTTTTAAGAACAACAGCGCCTATGATCGGCTCTGGGAAGCTCGGAAAATTTGGGGAGCCATTGTGAATGACAGCCGTTCCTGGGGTGCTGGAGTTCGTGGTTTTGTCACCAACCAGTTTCGGGATGAGAAGAAGATCACAGACGCTCAACTGGCTGAGCGTCATCGCCAGTTGATTTACCGTCATATTGCATGGCTGTATTGTCTGCGCAGTCAGCTCCTGATCCCTACCAGTTGGGAGCATATCAATCAAAGCAGGCTCGTAAGTCGCTTTACAAGAACACGCAGGCAGAAATTTGGAGTTGGCCTTTTTGAAGACCAGTTCACAGAGGAAGAGGTGAATAATCTTCTTCCAGCGCGTGAGTTGGAAAAGCTCAAAGGCTTCAAAAACACAGCAACTCAGATCATCGATGCGCAAGCCCAGGAACTGAAGAAATTAAGGGAAGAGAAACTGATCGATGATTTCCGTCACATGGAGCTTCAGTCTCTGCTAAACCTGTTCTATACGCATCAAGGGAAGTGTGAGCGCATCAAGAAATTTCCACTTCCACGCCAGTATGGAAGCATCAGCTTTGTGTTTGTCGGGATTTTCATCTTTCTGCTGCCCATGGGTATGACCTCTGTGTTTTCGGAGCTCAATGATATGGGAATATGGATGTCGATCCCTTTTACCGTGCTGGTTGCATGGGTTTACCTGATCATGGAATTGGTGGGAGATTACTCTGAAAATCCCTTCGAAGGATTGGGGAATGACATTCCCATGTTATCGCTCTGCAGAACCATTGAAATCGACTTGCGCGAGATGCTAGGGGAGAGTAATGTGCCTCCGGCCATTGAGTCGAAAAACGGTGTGTTGATGTAGCACTTTCCAAAGGCTTACCCTTTGGTGACGGCCTTGCGTTCAACCAGCTCGTCCAGCCACTCGCAGATCACCTGTGGTGAGTTGATTACCATTTTGTGCGTACTACCTGCTACTAAACGGTCATAGATCGCTTTTTTGCGGACAGGAATAATGCTGTCTTCACTTCCGTGAATTCTGAAGATCGGGCACGTAAGCCCCTCGGAATTGCCCTTCCAACGAATGATCTTGTCGATTTGCCAATTCATGAACCTCGCTCCCGTATCCTTGATCATTTCGAGGTAGAGCTTTCTGTTCGCGTGCGCTTTCACTCCTCTCATTGCAAATGGTGTAGCCAGATAGATGCTTAGAAAGAAGGAGTTGTTCAGATGATGCAATGGAAGTATGCGTCCCATTTGGTAGTGCTTAGGAAGCTCTTCCAGACGTTCTGCAGATGAAACCAGGGCGATGAACTCGGGTGTATGCAGCCTTGCCATTTCCTGCGCCAGCATACCTCCCATGGAAACACCGGCCAGGGCAAAGGTCTCTGTGGTGTCTACCTGATCCATCAACAAGGCGGCATATTCAGCCAACGAGGATGACGAGCGATAATCTACCCACTCAATGCATTGAACATCATAGTTCTGAAGGTTGAACCCACTGAATACTCTACAGTCGGTAGCCATTCCGGGAATGAGGTAGAGCTTCATTTTGTGGTCGTTTTGGGCCTTTATTCCGGTCATGGAAAGAAGTGCTAGCAAGACGCATGCCGCACGTAAAAAGAGGCTTTTTATGCCGTTGAAGGCTGTCAAGCCTTTCCCCTGATCTTGGCAAACCACCAACGCAAGCCTACAAAGAGGAAACGCCAGTCTTTGAAAAACTCGGGTGGATGCCCTTCAAACCAATGGCCTACGAACTGGAAAACCCATCCGAGCAGAAACAATCCCAGTGCGATCATCCAAAGACCTTGAATGAAGGGAGAGGCCAGAAAGAGTAGGAGGGAAACCACAATCATTGGGATTCCGATGGTGTGACAGAGCCTATTGGCTGCATTTTGATGACCCTCAGAATATTCCTGGATCCACTCTTCCCATGGGCGATTTCCTAGCATGACTGGTTGTTTTGATGCCTCTCAAATATAGCGAACTGAAATCGCTGCTCCCAGCGTTGGCTAGCTACCAAGTCTGAAGATGCGAAACTGGAACGGCCCGGAGTTGGTCTCAATGCGCAGGACATACAGGCCATTTTTGAGATCGGGAAGCTGTATTTCTGCGATCCGATCCGTTGGGTCCAGCTCGTCCGTTGCTATGAGTGTTCCGTTCAGGGTGAACACCTCATAGAATTGCAGCGTGTAATTGTTCGAGTAAATGGCGATCGCTTCACCCTTAGTGGCAAAGTTCTCCGTATTGGCGATAAAAGGCCCTGTAATGAGCGGATTCACTCCGAGAGTGTCCTCGCATCCGGGAAGGAAGCCACGAGCGCAGAAAACGAGCCTAATGGCTTCAGAATTGACTCCGTCATTCAACGCGGAGTCGGCTTGCATGAACAATAGAGCGGCAGCCTGCAAATCCATGTTTCGCACGTAGCTGTACATGGAGTTAAACAAGATTTGATCGGTGGCAGTCCTTCCGAGCTTTTCCTGGATTTCCATCAGACTGCTGGCCCACATTTCACCGTCTCCGTAAATGTTGTCTGTCAATTCAGAAGGGTAGGTGCGTTGCACATCCGCAAACCGTCCTGACCAATACTCGTTGTGTCCGTCCCAGTTAAACACCTCGTAGGCCTTGTAGTCGCTGAACTGCAGTGAATAGGATACCGCCAAATAGTCTCCAAAACCTTCATCGATCGCTTGTCGCTGTCCTCCCACATTTGTTCCCGGGGCGCAGCTATGGGAGATCGCGTGGCCGTATTCATGAACGATCACGTCTGCATCTTCCGCATCGTCCACTCCACCACGACCAAACTCAATCCTCGGACCGGAAGTGTAGAACACACTTTGGTCGCTGTCATTCAAGCCGTTGGGATCTACGGAGATTGAATAGTTGACGAGGTTGGTGAAACCCAGCGACTGCAGATAGGTCTGCATTTCATTGATGTGGTAATAAGCGTTGACCGCTTCAAAACCCGGATCACCGCGCTCGAAAAAGAACTCCCCGCTGAATGAATTAGGCACAGGAACAAAGGGCGCGCTAACATCTTCGATAACACAGGCCTCCGATTTCAAAACCCATCGTGAAAGCAGAGAATCCCAGGTGAGGGGAATGTCGACCTCCGTTAACCATTGGTTTAGTGCTTCGCTGTTGGCATCATTGTTATCGATGTACGGATTTTCATACAAGGCTTCCGCCTGGGTGATGGGATCTGGAAGAAACACTTTGGCCCGGCCGATGGTGTCCTCTTCGTTGTAAAAAGCAGTAGGTGTAGAGAAGATGGTTTCACCGTCTGAGCTCACCAGACTTTCCCATTCCATCTCATCTTTTTTGTATTCAATAACCCATCCAGGTAAAAGTTTGTTTCGTTCTGGAAAATAGTGCTTTGTGACTTGTGTTTTTGTCTTCAAAACACTGTTCTCAGTCATCCACTTAGTGAGCGTGTTTGGGTTCCATGTCAGCGTTCTTTCCTTGCTTATCGGTGTGAGGTTTCGAGGGCTAATGACAGTGGTTTTTCCATTCAGAAACCTGTTCAGCTTTACTGTGATGCCATACACCGGGACATCTTGGTGCATGGCCTGATAGGCGTAGTGAGTCGCGATCTGGCTGCTGATGGCAGTGTCCAGTTTCAGCTGCACCTCCAATGCAAGGGATTCGGATAGCGCTCGTTCCAATTGCTGCACGCTAATGTCCTGCTCTGCCTGTAGAAACTCGTTCTCCGGCCATTCAAACAAATCTGTTTGGGCTGAGGCAGAGCTAGCCATCCATAAGATGGCGATGACCCAATTAAACCAGCGATGCGTAAGTGTCTGGAACATGTTCGAACGAAGATAGTGCATAGGTAACCTCGCTCTTGGGAACGCTAAAGGTTAAGGAACATTGTTCTTCAAACGTTTGGTTTTTGATCTCCCAAAGTGCCTTTGAATCCAGGATGTTCATGACTCCTGATGTGGCGGAGTAAGGAAATGAAACTGAAATGAAGCTTGTGTTTATTTTGGTAATCTTATTTTTTTGGGAAAGAGAAAGTTGTGTGCTCTCCTTGTAGGCTCTTATGAGTCCTGACTTTCCCAACTTTGTGCCTCCAAAATATCGGATTACAACTACTGCTACATTCTTCAGTTCATGGCTAAGAATCTGATTTAGAATGGGAAGTCCTGCGGTTCCGGAAGGTTCTCCATCATCGTTGCTACGCTCCTCAGGTTTTTCAATGCCAAAAACGGCTCCGTAGCAAAAGTGTCGGGCACTGGAGTGTTTCTTTTTTAACGCTTGAATCTGTTGCTTCAGTTCAGCCTCGTTCGCGCAGGGGAAGGCGTAACTGAAGAACTTACTTCCTTTTTCACGGTAGTCTCCCTCTGAACCTTCACTCAATGTTTTGTAAGCGTCCGGATGATTCATGTGCTGAGGTAAAGTAGCCAAATGGAAAAAGAAGCAAGCCCAAGGCCAGTCCAAACGCGAAGCTTTGGAGTCTCCCTGAAAAGCAGCATCGCCAATACTGCGGAGCAGAGCACGATCGCGAAATTGTTGATGGGGAAGACAAAGGAACTTTCCCAACCCGGAAGGTCCAGTGCCTTCAGCAAAAAGTAGATCGATCCGAAGTTGATCATCCCAAGTATCAACCCTCCCAGTGCGGAACGGCCCGATACTTTGCGTTCCGTGGTTGTGATATGATGAGATGCAGCCGTTAAAAAGGCGAAGGAGAACACCGTGGATATGAAAAGTGGTGTTTGGCCTTCACCAAGCAGCTTTACCTGAAAAAGCTTCAGACTGGCTTCTATGCCACCAGAGCCTAAAAAGAGAATGAGCGGCCATATCCAGAGGCCTTTGCGAGTATCGCCCTGGGCAGTGAGCACCACAGCCGCGATACCTACCAGAATTCCGACCACCTTCAGCCAGTTGAGGCTTTCATTCAATATGGTGAGGCCAACCATTACTGGAATCACCACGCTCATTTTGGAGAATACCACGCTGACGGCCACTCCATTTTCCTGTGCAGTCTTCGCCATGACCCTGAAAATCATGTAGAAAAAAACGCCCATCAAGGCCGAGGGAAGAAACCATGGCTCTGCAAACCAAAGCTCAGTAGGCCGGTAAATCAGATATCCTGTTGAAGCTGCGGTTAGGTAGTTGATCATAATTGCATGACGGGTATGCACCTGAGCGTCAGTAAACGAACGAAACAGCAGCAAGATGCCCGAGCTGCATAGTACACTACCCAAAAGCCAGATCATGCGCGAAAGTAAAACTGCAGATGGTCTTCATCGATCTGCTGGGAATAGGTGGACGAAGCATCAAAACGCGGAGCCTGAACACCCTCACCGATGCACTTGGAACCGCTGAAAACCCTCGCTTCATCCCAGAGCCCATGATCGATGAAACCTTGAAGTGTAGTGGTGCCACCTTCAATGATCACAGATTGAATGCCTTCGTTGTAGAGTGTTTTCAGAATGTCATGCAAGAAGGTTTCCGGGTTCTGAAGTTGAATGCGCCTAACATTTCCTTGAATCGATGATTCCAGTGCGTTGAATACCCAGGTGTGATTTCCATCGTCCAGCAAATGACCTGAGGTGTATTGCAGTTGCGGGTCGATCAGTAAGCGCAATGGGTCTTTGCCATTCCAAAGTCGGGCGGTCAGTTTAGGGTTGTCCAGCTGGGCGGTATTGCGTCCTACCAGAATGGCATCTTCCTCGGCACGCCAGCGGTGCACCAGTCGATTACTCTCTTTGCCGGTGATTTTAAGCGCTTCCAGGCCGTCTTCTGCCTTTCTGTGGTGGTCGAGGTATCTGTCAGCGGTCTGAGCCCATTTGAGGATGGTGTAGGCCCTCTGGGCACGGTGAAACGTGAAAAACCTGCGATTCAACATCGAACCTTCGGAGTCAAGGACACCTGTTACTACTTCGATACCTGCTTCTTTCATGCGCGCGATGCCCTTGCCTGCGACTTCTGCAAACGGGTCAATGTTGGACACTACCACTCTTGGAATGCCTGATCGAATGATGAGATCGGCACAAGGAGGTGTTTTGCCGAAATGGGCGCAGGGTTCCAGGTTCACGTAGATAGTGGAGTCTCGCAGCAGCGCGTGATCTTTAACAGCTCCAATGGCGTTCACTTCAGCATGCGCCTTTCCATGCTGCCGATGGTAGCCTTCGCCAATTATCCTGCCTTCATGCACCACTACGCTGCCAACCAAGGGATTAGGAGAGGCGCTTCCAAGCCCTTGCGCTGCCAGTTGAAAACAGCGCTTCATGTATTCTTCCAGCACTTCCACGGGTGTAAAGTTAGGAGTGTGCAGGAGATCAGAATCCTGATTTGTGCTGCTGACAAGTCTCTTTTGCGTGGCGATGGTTCACCCTTCATCTTTGCAGCATGCTACATCGAGAATTCCGCCAGTTCTTTTATCAGTCTTTGACCGAGCACTATCTCCAGGGAGAGCTCATGGCGCTTTACCATTGGTGCATGGAGGAAATCCATGGTTGGAATCGATCGGTAGCCTATTTACACAACGATGAAGCGCTTGATGCTGTGCATCTGAAACGCTGGGAAGATGCGATCAAGCGGTTGCAACAAAAGGAACCTGTGCAGTACATTTTCAATAAGGCACACTTTCGCGAACTGGAGTTGTTTGTAGATACAAATGTACTGGTTCCGCGTCCTGAAACGGAGGAACTCGTGGAGCTTGTGTTGCAGCGGGAATCGCAGAATGCCGCGCGAGTTCTTGACATTGGAACCGGCTCAGGATGCATTGCTCTGGCACTGAAATCAGAGCGACCGGACCTTGAGGTAAAAGCCTGTGATGTATCAGAAGAGGCATTGAGTATAGCTGAGCGAAATGCAAAAGCTCTGGACCTCAACGTTCACTTTTTCCAGATGGATGTGGGAGACCCGGAGCAAGGCAGTCAGGTGCAAAACACGGATATCATCGTTTCCAATCCTCCCTACATTCAGGAGTCAAGCAAGGGTGCGATGGAAAGCAATGTGTTGGACTTTGAACCACATCTCGCATTGTTTGCCCCGGAAAATGATCCTTTCTTTTTTTTCAGGGCGATTACCAGACTTGGTAATGATGCAGGAGTCCGCAGTGTGTACTTTGAAACAGAAGCTGTTGATACACCAGAGTTGGTGGCAGATCTGAAGACTGAGTGGGAGGGAAGTATCTCGGTAGAAAAGGATTTGCAGGGAAAAGAACGTTTTTTGGTTCTGAGCCGTTGAAACGAGTTGCTGATCAGATCATTAGAAAATCAGATGATTAGATGATGAAGGTGTCGAATCCGGGAGTATTTATGTGTAGAGTGTATGCAATCATTTGTGGCTATAGCAAAACTGTTGCGCTGTAAAATCTAAACTCTGAATGCGTTAAAGAAGATATGTGGATTGTCATGACTGCTGATCTTCCTAGCATTGAAAGTGGGAGTGACTAACAGAATCAGCCACTCCCTTATGATTCAGGCTGCTTGTTCCCTTCGTCCTAGCATTACCAGTTCGGTGACTACCACTTCGGTGGTGTAGCGCTTATCGCCCTCTTTGGTTTCCCATGAGCGGGTTACCAGCTTTCCTTCGATGGCGACTTCCTGGCCTTTTTGAAGGAACTTATCTGCAATCTCAGCGGTACGGCCCCACATTACCAGATTGTGCCACTGCGTGTCTTGTACGCGCTCACCCTTGCTGTTTTTATACACTTCGTGGGTGGCGATGCTCACTTTTGCCATCTTCTTGTCTGTTTCAAACAATCTCACTTCTGGGTCCATTCCAAGGTTTCCGATCAGTTGTACACGATTCTTCAAAGCGTTCATAGCTATTTGATTTATTGGTTGTTTTTAAAGGTTTATGCCCGTCAGCGTTTGCTTCGCTCCTGATGTGCAATCATCTTCGTCCTGTTACTCTCTCGCCTCTAGCGCTGTCGTTACTTCTATTGACTGATGATCTTGACTCTGTTGGAGGGAAGCATCCGATGAATGAACGATGACACAAAGAACCCGTGAGCTCGAGAAGTGAGTCGGTTGTTACCCGTTTAGTGTCGATAGCAAACGTTTGTAAGTGATTGTTGAGGCTCGAATTTTTTCAGCTTAGAGAGGTCCAACTCCTTTGTATTCAGGCGTTTTCTGTTGTTTTGTGTCTGAAGGTTCAACCTGACCTGATCCTAAAATTTAGATATGAACGCTTTATCTGTTCGCGAACTTTCTGCCGATTTCATTCCACATATCGTCTCGTATTGGGTGAAGTCAAGCGATGATCACTTGCTGGCCATGGGGGCGGATCCAAAAAAGGTTCCAAGCCAGGATCAGTTTTCGGAAGCGCTGAATGCACAGCTCGAAACTCCATATGAAGGGAAACAGAGCTATGCCTTGATCTGGTTTGCGGACGGTGAGCCTATTGGTCACAGTAACGTCAACAAGATCCAGTTTGGAAAGGAAGCATTCATGCATCTGCACCTATGGGAATCGAAGACCAGGGCTTCAGGCAGAGGCAGGCAACTGGTGATCCGATCCTTGCCTTTCTTTTTTGAGAACCTTCAGCTTGAGCGTCTTTTTTGTGAGCCTTATGCTAAAAACGAAGCTCCAAATCGAACACTGGCGAGTGTGGGATTCAGCTTTGAGAAGGAGTATACGACCATTCCGGGCAGCATCAATTTTGAGCAACCTGTCAAGCGCTGGGGGCTCCATCGTGAGCAGTACCAAAAGTTGGGCTATCAGCATCCTTCCGCAAGCTAGAAGCCACGCAGCTTGGAAGCTTTAAAAAGGCCTCAGCAGCAAGAACTAGAACGGGAAGAAGTAGGGAATGAGCAATGTGGATAGAATCCAGAACAGCAGATTGAGCCATACGCCAACTTTGATGAAATCTCGAAAGCGATAGCCTCCTGCTGAGTAGATCATCGTGTTGGTTTGATAACCTATGGGTGTCATAAAGCTGGCCGAAGCCGCAATCATGGTAGCGATCAAAAAAGGAGTGGGTGAAAGGTCGAGTTCAACGGCTGTGGCAATGGCCAAGGGTGCGACCAGAGCGGCCGTGGCATTGTTGCTCATCATCTCCGTCATGAGGCTTGTGAGCAGGTAAATACCCGATAAAATGGCCACCGGCCCCCATTGATAGAAGTGCTCAACAATACCCGATGCAATGGTTTCAGCGAGTCCTGAATTCTGCATGGCGACACCAAGGCTCAGGGCTCCGGCCAGCAGAAAAACGATCTTCCATTGTACCGCCCGGTACACTTCCTTCATGTTGAGACAGCCTGTCAACACCATCAGCACCACTCCAAGCAGTGTGCTGATCACAATCGACATCATTCCTGTGGATGCGGTGATGATGACTCCGAGAGTGATGAGGATCACAATCCAGAAGCGCTTTCGGTCAAACGATTGGATGCCTTCCTCTGTAAGCACAATGAAGGGAAGGTTCTGCTCCCTGGGATTTGACCTCCACTGTTCCAGGAAGTGGTTTTTCATCTCTACAAGGATGACGTCACCCGCTTGCAGCTTCACGTTCAGCAGGTGGTCGTGCACTACTTCCTCTCGCTGCCTGATCGCCAGAGGGGCTGAACGGTACCTGCGTCTGAAGTCAAACTGGCGGAGTGTTTTGCCTTCCAATTCAGAGTTTGTGGGAATGACGAGCTCTACAAAAGAGCTTCTGCCACCGCTGTCGTCAATCTCATCATCGTCCGTAAACGGCATTACGCGCACCTTCAGCTGATCTTTCATGCGCTTGATCTTCCCTACATCGCAGCGCACCTTGAGCACATCAAAAGGTCGGAGCATCGTGTCTCCCTGTGGAAGGGTCATGGTGGTTCCATCTCTTCGAAGCTCCAGTATTTCCATGTCCATTTCCCTTACCAGCGGTGAGGCAAGGATGGAGACATCGGCAAGTTCTGATTCGGCAAGAATTTCGATTTCAGCCAAGTAATCGATCAGGCTTTCCTCCAGGGCGTCTTCATTGTTTTCGGTACGAGAAGGCAGAAGTCGCTGGCCAATGAAGATCATGAACAGGGAACCGACCAGCACGAGGCATGCACCCATGGGTGTCATCTGAAACATGGAGATGGGCTCGAGTCCGTTTTGCTCTGCGATGCCACTGATCAGGATATTGGTAGAGGTACCAATCAGTGTACAGGTTCCTCCAAAAATGGAGGCATAGCTCACCGGAATGAGGAGTTTAGAAGCGGTGCGGTTCGCGTTTTTTGCGATTTGCATCGTCACCGGAATCATCACCGCAACAACCGGTGTGTTGTTGATGAAAGCCGATACTGCGCTTACCACTAACATCAGCAGGATGACTCCGCGCTGGTAATGATTTCGGAAGGTTTTGGTCAGCAGGCCGGTGACATATTGCAGTGATCCGGTTTTCAGTATGGCCGCTGAGATCACAAACATGAAAGCCACCGTAAGCGTAGCCGGATTGCTGAAACCTGCAAGTCCCTCTTCAGGTGTGATCACGCCTGAGAGAACCAGAGCGCCTATGATCATCAATGCAATCAGATCGATCGATAGCTTCTCGCTGATGAAGAGGATGGTGGCCCCTAACACCACAAGTAGCGTTATGATTGCTTGAGATTCCAAATGTGACTGACTGGTGTTTGTGGTAGGATACGCATGCCTGCCTCGCGGGGCCGGGCTGATCTCAGGTAGGTTATCGAATCATTAATGGTGGACGAAGATAAGCGCTAAGTGATAGGCGCAGGGAAGTGGTTTTGCTTGCTTCGGTTCTTTCGAATGGGATGTGAGTGTGTTGAAGGCCAGGGCTGCATTCGTTTACCTCACTTCCATCTGCATCAGGACTACCGGAGCAAGGAGTGCTGATAGTTCGTGCTTTGGCCTTTGCCGAAGAAAAGCTTGGAACTGTTCATCTATTCATCGAAAGGTTATTTTTGACTCATGCCCAGTGTTCAACGGACCTGCCTCGAATGCGATGAAAAGCTTTTGGGAAGGGCGGATAAAAAGTTCTGTTCTGATCAGTGCAGGAATGCCTATAACAATCGGAACAACTCCGATGCTAACAACCTCGTTCGCAACATCAACAATGCATTGCGGAAGAATCGGAGGATATTGGTCGAGGCTTGCCCTGAGGAGAAGACCAAAACCACCCGTGACCGGCTCCTGCAAAAGGGATTCAGCTTCAAGTACTTCACAAATACCTACGAGACGAAGGCTGGAATTGTGTACCATTTCTGCTATGAAATGGGCTATCTGCCGCTCGATAATGATGAAGTGCTCATTGTGAAGCGCGAAAAAAAAGAGTGACCATTGCTGGCCACTCTCCTATCAATAAAGCAAAGGTGTGGTTGATCAGTTCTTGAGAATGCGCTTTGTGCTTGCTTCTCCTGTGTTGTTATCCAATACTCGAACCAGGTAAACTCCTGATTGCAAATCACTGAGATCCACGTTTGTGGTTTGCAGGGTCTGAATGGTGCTAACATGTGAACCGTTGATGCTGTAGAGCTCGATTTGGTAGTTGCCACCAGAGAGTTGGATCGTCAGTGGGCCATTAGTTGGATTGGGAAACATGCTCACTTCTGATACAGTGCTCACTTCTTCGATTTCCAGTGGATCGTTCAGCAATGTGAGGTTTCCAGCGTCATCAAATGGTTCAGACCACTTTTCATTGGTGTAGATGTCACTTCCGGTTAAGGTGTGCAAAAAGGCAACCAATGCATCCTTTTCAGCTTGGGTGAGTTGAAGGTTTTGTGGTCCGCCACCACCGCCACCGCCACCGGCCAATCTGTTATCCAGGTTGGTGTTTCCGTTTACTACTGTGATCTGATCATAGTGATCGATCACCTGCTCCAGGCTGGTGAACTCGCCATTGTGCATGAGTGGTCCGTTCAGGTTGCCGTTGGGATCAACGAGGTCTCGCAGCGATGGAGCCCGGGTATTCGTAATGTCAATGGATGACGGGTCTCCTGCTACACCTACAACACCATTGTTGCCACTGTTGGGGTCAATGTCAAATTCAGGCGCTCTGTGGCATCCCTGACAACCTGCGCCACCAGCGGGAGGAGGTGCCAGATATAGCTCCTTACCATCGTTTTCTTCAGCACTGAAGTTGGGGAAGTCCTGGTTAATGTTGTTCACTTGCGCCAGGCCTTCATCAAACTTTGAATCAAATGATTGGATGCTTCTTACAAATTGTGCAAGTGCCGATTGCATGCGCGCTTCGGTGATTTGTGCATCTCCAAATACCAAGGTGAAGAGCGATTGATAATAATCGATGTCTTCAAGTTTACGGATCAATGAATCAAGGTCAGGATCTCCATCCGATCCACTAAATCCCATCTCTACATGGTCCTGAATGGGTTGTGTGGTTTGTGCTTCCAATGTGGCCGCACGTTCGTCCCAGAAGAAACCTTCTTCATCTGCAAATCGAGAATTGACCAATCGCATGGAGTGTCTTCCGGTAAGTCCCTGATTCAGACCTATACTCTGCGTTTCTGTATCTCCAAATGCAAACTCCTGTTGATGGCAGCTTGCGCAGGCAATGGTGTTGTTGGCAGAGAGGTTTTTGTCATAAAACAATACGCGTCCCAGTGTGGCACCCTCATCGGTGATGCTGTTGTTGTTAGGGGTATTGTCCTTGGTAATGTAATTCGGGACGGTCTGGTTAGCATAGTTAGGAAGGTCGTTGAAGTCGATCGTTGCTGCAATCAATAGTATCATTGGCAGCAGAAGCAACAGGTTTGGCTTTTTCATAGAGCTGGTCAATTAAATAGAGTGGATATACAGTAAGACGACCTCTGAATTGAAATCCTTCGCAGCCCTCCTTTTTTTAATTCAACAAATTCTGACCGCTTGATGTAAGGAAATAAAAAAAGTGGCGTCTGTGCGCCACTTTCGGGATTAGGGGTTGGGGGCTTCCCCGGAGGTTTTCAGGTAGAGCTTGGGTTACATTTTTAGCTTCTAAGCTTTCTTGCGGGTGCTGTTCCTGATTTGATCTGAGGGTGAATGTAGTGTAGCGGTTAGTATTTGAACGCTAACTCTTTGTAAAACGCCCTTTTGGGTTTGCAAACTGCACGCGTGAGCAAACAAAAAGCACTTTCGAGTTCATAATCGGGCTTGTTTCGAGGTGAAAAAGCCGTGTTTCAGCAAGGATTCTGGAGGTGGTAAAGCCTGAAAACGCACGTTTGCGCTTGTTTCATGGCGTTGGGATACAGAAATGAAGGGTATTATCCGAAGAAATTAGAAGCCGATGAATGGCACAAGTCTTTAGACGTGTCTTTTTTGGCTAAGTAATAAGTTATAATAGTCACTACGCATCGAGTTGTCCATTAGGGCTTGCGGGCAGGTAGCAATATGGTGACAGCTGTGCCCACACCGTCTTTACTTTCAAATTCTATACTTCCCGAGTTGCGCTCAACGGTTTGCAGCAGCAGAGATACTCCCATTCCCGAACCTAGCTCACCATCCGTTCCTTCTGTGGATCCAAGCTGTCCGAGCTTGATGTTCTCCAATTCATCAGGACTCATGCCGGCACCATTGTCTTCAATGTGAATTTCAGCGTGATCTCCCTTTCTGTCATAGCGAATCCATACACTGCCTTCCTCTGCGGTGAACTTGAGTGCATTGTTCACCACGTTGCGGATGATGACACCGAGATCGCCATCATAAACGTAGGCCTCCAGATTATCCGGGCCTTTCACTTCCAGGTTGATCTGCTTTGCACTGGCCATGAGTTGATAAAGCTGAAGCGTTTGCTTTACAGTAACACTCACATTCACCAGGTTTTGCTCGTTGGATTGTTCCACACCCTGTGAGCCGGCCCAAGCGACCAATCCATCCAGATTCATCAAGGTGTTTTCAAGGTTTGCTTTGCCGTGTACGATCACCTCTTCCAGTTCCTTCTGTTCCAGCTTCTGTTCGATGATCACTTCGAACAGGTTGATCAGCGAAGAGATGGGCGAGCGCAAATCGTGACCAACCACCGACAGTGTTTTTCCCTGAACGTGAATGAGATCTTTCAAGTGCTTATTCCTCTCTGAGAGCTCGGCCAGTAGCTTCTTGCGACTTGTGAATCCACGGTAGAGGATCACCACCACAAGCATGGCAGACAGCAAGGCAATGGCAAGGGAAATGATGAACAGCTTATTCGCTTGCTCTCGGGCTTCTAGTTGCCCCTGTATGCGCTGAGTGTTTTCCAGGTCCTGCTTGTAGCGCTCTGTTTGCTCATCCACTCGGTAGGCGAGCATCCTCGATTGGATCTCGTTATTGTAGAGGCTGTCCTGTAGCTGCACCACTTTGTTGTAGTAGCGTGCGGAGGCTTCATATTCCTCTCGTCCTTCCAATACAGTGGCCCGAACACCATAAACGCGGAGCCGGGAAGGGTTGTCAGGAAACTGAACCACGTAGACGATGGAAGAATCAGAATAGATCAAAGCCGAGTCTTTCTCTCCTTTTCGGAGGTAGATCTCTGCCAGTGTTGAGTAGGCCGAGGCCAGTTTATCAGTGGTGTTGAACTCTCTGTAGTTGTCGATCGCCCTGCTCATGAAGATCTGCGCACTATCGTAAGCCTGGCGCTTAAGCTTGATGGAAGCGAGCGTTTGGTAGCAAGGCCCCAGGTGAAAGCGGCTGTCATCGCGCATTCGAATGGCAAGTGAAAGCTTGGTGAGCATTTCAGCTGAATCCAGATTGTTGGACTCTACGAGAACTGAAGCCAGGTTAAGATAGTTTGGAGCCAACCGAAGGCTGTCGCGGGAAGCAATGGCCAGGTCAATAGCCTCGAGATAGATCCTCTTTGCTTCTTCTGACAGGGACATTTCACGGTAAACCACCGCGATATTGTTGAGCACAGCTGCCAACTGATTTTTCAGATCAGCAGCGGTCATGATCTCCTTTGCATCTCTGTAGAAACTCAGCGCTAACTGATAATGGGATAGCCTGTGATGAATGATGCCCTTCACCATTAACAGGTTGCCAATCATGAGACTGTCGTTCAGTTCCAGGGCCAGTATCTCAGACCGGTTGTACCAGTCCATCGCTTCGGTGTAATTGCTTTGCACATCTGAAGCAATTCCCAGGAAGCGGTAAGCTTTCATCAGTGTTGCCTTATCGTCACTTTCATCTGCATTGGTGACAATGCTATTCAGCGCAAGCTTGGCGGAATCAGGTGCTCTGTAGATGATGGCCTTGACGTCCTCCAACTGTTTGTCAAAGGAAGCATCCTGCCCATGACCCGTTGCTGACATCAATAATGTCAGAACAAAAACAACATATGAAACGCCCTTCATCTGCTTCATCACCAACTAAAAACGCGTTTGATCAATGATAACTTCAGTGGACTTTGAGGAAAGTACTTGAGATTGGTTTCAAACCAGGTAGGCTTGTCCAATACTCCTTTGAAATGACTGAAGGCTTTGAATCCGTCTTCACCATGATAGTTGCCAATGCCGCTGTGCCCCACACCTCCAAAAGGTAGTTGATCATTCGTAATATGCATAACTGCTTCATTCACGGCACCTCCTCCAAATGAGAGTTCATGAAGGACCTTCTTGCGCTTCCTGGCGTTCTTCGTGAAGATGTAACAGGAGAGAGGTTTGGGGAGTGTCTTTACCTTCTGTACTACATCGTCCAGTTGATCATAGGCGATGACAGGAAGGATAGGGCCGAAGATCTCCTCCTTCATGATAGGATCATCAAAACCAACCTCACTGAGCAGAGTAGGAGGGAATATTCTCTGGTCGCGTATTCCTTCGCCCTGATAATGGATTTTACTATCGCTGATGAGCTGTTGCAGTCGGTCGTAGTTTTTCAGGTTGATGATCTGAACATAGTTCCCGTTTTCGATTGAAAAACGGGCACGTTTGATCTCTTCTACGACCATCGTTAGAAAACGTTGCTCTATCGATTTGTGCACAAGCGCATAATCGGGGGCGATGCAGGTTTGGCCTGCATTTAAAAACTTGGCCCAAACCAATCGCTTCACAGTCATTTTCAGGTTGCTATCCTCGGTGATGAAAGCGGGGCTCTTGCCGCCTAGCTCCAGCGTAACGGGTGTCAATTGCTCCGCAGCAGCTTTGTAGATGATTTTTCCAACGGGAACACTTCCCGTGAAGAAGATCTTGTCGAATTTCTCCCTGAGGAGTGCAGTGGTTTCTTCCACACCGCCTTCTACAGTGGCAATGTAGTTGCTGTCAAAAGCATCTGCGATCACCTTTGCCATCGCGGCACTGGTGTTGGCCGGTAGCTCACTTGGTTTGAGAATCACGGTGTTTCCCGCTGCTATGGCAGGAACCATGGGGGCAAGCGAAAGCAGGTAAGGATAGTTCCAGGCTCCGATAATGAGACTTACTCCAAGCGGCTCGGGGATCACATAGCTACTGGCCGGGAAGTTGATGAAATTGGTGCTCACTGGTTTTACGGAGCTCCAGCTTCTAATGTGCTTCAGCGCTCTGTGGATGTCATGATACACCAGTGCAAGCTCGTTGCTATAGGTATCGAACTCTGATTTACCAAAGTCCTTGTAGATCGCTTCGTACAGCAATGGCTCATTGGCTCGAATGGCGGATTCGAACTTTTGGAGTTGTTCCACTCTGAAAGCCAATGACTTGGTGGCATTCGAGTTGAAAAAAGCCCTTTGACTGTTCACCAACGAACCGTAGTCTACAGAAGGCTGTACGCTGTTCATGTGATGAATCTATGAAAAAGGAGATGGAAAATACAGTCCGTGCTCACGGACTTTTGAAGGGTCAGATCTCAGACAGAGGCATGGTTCTGTCCAGTCGAACACCCTTTTCGGTGTTTTTCAGCGTGCAGCATTCATTCGCTTCATCATGCTCTAAAAAAAGCACGTAACCATTGTCTGCTGCTTCCTTCAGGAACTTTCCTTTTTCCTCGAGGGTAAGTAGTGGACGTGTGTCATACCCCATCACATAAGGCAGTGGAATGTGGCCAACGCTTGGCAAGAGATCTGCCATGAACACGATGGTCTTCCCATTGTGACGGATCATGGGAATCATCTGCTTGTCCGTATGCCCATTGGCGAAAAACACGTCTACGTTTGGAAAAACATCTTTGGTTCGATCATCTCCAACAGCAACCCAGTTCAGTTGACCGCTTTCTTCGATGGGGTGGATGTTTTCCTTCAGGAATGAAGCCTTTTCACGAGCGTTTGGCTCTGTGGCCCATTGCCAGTGGTCCTGATTGCTCCAGAATCGAGCGTTCTTGAAGGCTGGACGGTATCCATTCTTCTGGTCGTTCCATTCGATGGCTCCACCACAGTGATCGAAGTGAAGGTGAGTCAGGAAAACATCGGTGATGTCATCTCGATGAAATCCATTTGCAGCGAGTGACTTGTCCAATGAATCATCACCATGCAGGTAATAGTAGCCGAAGAACTTCTCGCTTTGTTTGTTCCCAATTCCACAATCGATCAAGGTGAGTCGATCGCCATCCTCAATCAACAGGGAGCGCATGGCCCATGAGCACATGTTGTTGTCGTCAGGGGTATTGGTGCGCGACCAGAGCGATTTGGGAACCACTCCAAACATGGCGCCTCCATCGAGCTTGAAGTAGCCGTTGTTGATGACGTGAAGCTCCATTTAGGCGTGAATGCTTTCGAGGTGCTGGTTGCTGTTCAGACTGTTCAGGTCGTCAAAGGCAGTCATGAGTCTTTTCACCACAGCCTTTTCGCCTTCGCGCATCCACTTTCTTGGATCGTAGTATTTCTTGTTGGGTTTATCGTCTCCTTCTGGGTTGCCCAGCTGAGCTTGCAGATAATCCCTGTTTTTAGACTCGTATGCTCTTACACCGTCCCAATAAGCCCACTGGGTATCGGTGTCGATGTTCATCTTGATCACTCCGTAACCGAGGGATTCGCGAATGTCCTCCTTGGCAGATCCTGAACCTCCGTGGAACACAAAGTTCACAGGGTTAGGATTGTCGATGTTGTGCTTTTCACGGATGTATTCCTGACTGTTCTTCAGGATGACCGGAGTCAGCATCACGTTTCCTGGCTTGTAAACACCATGAACGTTTCCAAAGGCCGCTGCAATGGTGAAGTTGGGGCTGATGGCGTTCAGTGTATCGTAGGCATATCCTACCTCATCAGGCTGCGTGTAAAGTTTGGAGCTGTCGATTCCGGTGTTGTCTACACCATCTTCTTCACCTCCGGTTACTCCTAATTCAATCTCGAGAATCATGTCGATGCGGCTCATACGCTCGTGGTACTGAGCACATGTTTCCATGTTCTCGTTGATGGGCTCTTCTGAGAGGTCGATCATGTGGCTGGTGAACAAGGGGCGTCCGGTTTGCTCGTAGTGCTTTTCTCCGGCTTCGATCAATCCATCGATCCAGGGAAGAAGCTTGCGCGCAGCGTGATCAGTATGGAGAATGACATCCACTCCATACAATTCAGCCATTTCATGAATATGCTTTGCACCAGAGATGGCTCCTTTGATGGCGGCTTGCTCTCCGTCATTGCTCAGCGCTTTGCCAGCATAGAAGGTGGCTCCACCATTACTGAACTGAATGATCACAGCCGAATTGGCTTCTTTGGCCGCTTCCATGACCGCATTAACGGAATTGGTGCCTACCACATTCACTGCGGGAAGGGCGAATTGATGCTGCTTTGCTATCTCAAAAAGTCGCAGGGCTTCCTGCGCATTTAATACTCCTGCCATTGTCTCTGGAATTTCTGCTGCAAATGTAGAATATCAGAAGACCCTCAGTCCTCCTTCTTGCTCCGATTTCGATAGAGAGTCGGATCCACTCTTAATGCCATGGCTTCCAGGTCCATATCGCGTCCAAGAAACTCTGCCACCTGCTTTGCACTTCCTGTTGGATCTGACAAAACATCTGTGTATTTCATTTCTATGAACTCAATGAAAGGTTGCTTCTGGGCGTAGGCACGAGCGTTTGTGTAGGCCTTTTGGAAGTTGCGCTCCATTTTTATCGGATAGGTGTCTTCCTTAGCCTTGCCGTCTCTAACGAGCATCTTGTGCTGTGAGAGCACTACTTCCTGGATGTCTCGTTGCATGATGATGATCTTATAGCTGAAGTTGGCGGGCAGGAACTTGACCAGTTGACTGATCACCTTTACGCCTTTTCCTCTGGCGTCCTTCATCCAGCGGCTTTGCCGTGCGAGTCCCTTTACCTTTTCATGCTCGTAGAACCCCTTGGGGTTGTTTTCGTCCGGTTGGCGCACCTTGTCCGTGAAGATTTCAATCCCTCCAGCGTCCAGCATTTGCATCATCAGTGATGTGCCTGAGCGCGGCAATCCGGAAACGACAACGATCTCTCCGCGATTCACTCCCTTGTAGGACTTGGCATTCACCACCTTTTCCTGCAAGTCTTCCATGCGGTTGAGTCCGGAAGCATCTACGGATTCCACCTTTACGTTCTTGAAGATTTCCTCCTTATTCAGGTTGTGCTTTTTGTAGATCTTTTCCAGCAACAGGCGAGGCGCGTTTAGTGCAGGCCGCATGGTGACGGCTACTTCCAGCGAACGGGCGGCCATCACGTGTTCACCTAGTCCATAAAGTGCCTCACCTAAAATGTGATGAGCCGTTGGGAATTGATAAATGAGTTCCGTGGCCGTTAATGCTGCTTCTACTGCTTCTTCATACTTCTTCTGGCGCAGGAGCGCGAGCGCCAACCCTTTGAAGGCGGAAGCATCATGTGGGTCAATGCGCAATGAGTCACGGTAGGCACGTTCCATCATGTTCCATTGCTTCAGCTTTCCGTAGCATTCGCCCTGGTATTTGATGATGGAAGGATTATGCGGAATCTGCTTGCCCAGATCTACCAGCATTCGCAGAGCCTCCTGTGTTTCGCCTTCCTGAATCTTGATCTCGGCCATCATGAGCAGCGAGGTGGGCGAGTGCTGCTTCGATTCACTCAGCTCGGTGATGCGCTCAATGGCTTCAAGTGTTCCCTTAAAGTCACCCATTCGTTTGCGAGCATCAGCAATGCGCATCAGAAAGCGGGATTCTTCGTGGCTGGCGTTGATCTTTTCCAGGATGTCAAGCCCTTCTTTGGTCTGTCCCTTGGAGATGTAGACCCGGGCCAGATTGTATTGAAGCTCGCGATCCGTCTTGGCCATGGCAGCCTTCATGTTGTCACCAGGATCATCGATGTATCCGAGCTCAACCAACTGCTTGACGGCAGCTTTGGCTTCTTCCGGATTCACTTTCACATTCTCAGGGTGCTCGTGAAAATTACCTTCTACATCTTCCCAACTGGGGATGTTTTTAACCGTTTTAGGTTCCTGGAAGACCTGAAGCAATGGTGTGCCGTCCATGTCCTGACCAACCGGAAGGTCAAACAGTGTGAGGATGGTAGGGGTGATGTCGATGATGGAAGATCCATAGATGCTCTGCCCTTGTTTGAAGTCGGGGCCGTTGCAAACAATTATTCCATGCTTTCTGTGCTCAGCTGCGGGGCCGCCTGGTTCTTTTGGCAGTTGAAGCGGCCTGAGGTGATCGCTTTGGAAACCGTGATCGCTCATGAGAATCACATTGGTGTCCGGCCCAGCCAGTTGTAGCGTTCGCTCCAGCATCATGTCGTGGAAGCGATACATGCCGTCCACCACATCCTTGTAGATCTCGAACATCTCCTTGGGCATGCCCGGGAGCATTGGAGGTCTGAATTTCATGTATCCGTGACAGGCGTGGTCTACTGCATCATGGTAGATGGCCGTGAAGTCCCATTCTGAGTTTTCCATGGCCCAGGTGGAAGCTGCATGCACGGTTGCGGCATCTGCAAGAATGCGAGACAGAGATCCAATGCGCCTGTCTTTGCTCTGATCCACCTTTGCTGCGAGAGGAATGAAGGGAAGAATGTGTGCTTCGGTGAGCTCATCCGGATGAATCCTCAACTCAGCAAATTGATCGGTCAGCGATTCAGGATGTACCTGACCGCTGGCCATGGGCCAAGGCTTGTCGATCGATTGGTTGGCCCGTTGATAGAGGTTGGAGACACAGATCCCGTTGATGGGTTCTGCCGGGTGTGAGGGCCACCAGGAGAATACATTGGTTTTATAACCCTGTTGAGAAAGGATGTTCCAAATGGCCCGTGCCTTTCTTGATCGGGAAGAAATAGGGCGAACAATGCCCATTTCGTAATCGGGTTCCGTGAATCCCCAAATGCCGTGCTTGTCGGCAAATTTTCCAGTGGCGATGGAGCTCCAAAGCATGGGGGAGTACACAGGTTCGAGGGTAGAAAGATTCCCTCTGACACCACCTTCTACAAACTTCTTTAACGTAGGCATCAGGCCTCTGGCCATCAAGTCATCAATGACCTTCCAATCTGCGGCATCCCAACCTATCAGCAGTACGCGCTTTCCCTTCATCTCTTCTTTTGTTCGTTGTTTCTTTTGCTACGAGAGCACGTTTCAGAACTGGCCTGTCACTGGCCAGAATCCTCTTTTTGTGGACGATGTCCCGTTACCGATGGTCCAGGTTCTCCGTTGACTTCCTTGCGTTTCTTTCTCCACGCTTCGAGGCCAACATGTCCAAGTGCGAGTAATCCGAGTGACCCTTCGGCAGGGACTTCAAATACCTTTTTAGAGTCTTTCATTCGATCAAGAATAAATAAAAAAGCACCGGCTAAAACCGGTGCTTGTTATAGTTCAAATTCGCTTGGATCAAGGAATGATCACCTTCTGAACAGATTGGGCTTCTTCACTTGTTGCGTGTACCATGTAGATGCCACTGCTCAGCTCGGCTGTAGTGATGTCCAAACGGTTGGCATTGGCTTGAACACTAATTACAGAAGCTCCCGTCAGGTCGAAGACTTCAACAGCTGTCAATCGATCTCCGGAAGTGATGCGGATGGTCTCTCCGGTGAAGAAGACACTCATGTTTACATCTTCCGGTGAATCAACGGACAGTGGGTCATCCAGGGTGATCTCGTTTGAGATGTTGCTGATCGAGTTCAACTGAGCGTTGGTGCCATCGGCTACACTCACCACACGAGCACGGTATGGCTCATCCTTGGTGATGAGATCTCCATCTGTATCGCGGAATGTAGCATCCAATACCAGCGTGATGTTTTGATTCATTGGAGTGACAGTGGTGAACTCGTTGTTTGCCATGGCAGTCGTCAAGTCGAAGGCGGCTGCATCATTGGACTTGATCACGAACACACGGTACTCAGAGATGGTGCTTTCATCCATCACCTGATCGAAAGTCACCTCAACATCACTACCGTTAACGTTGTCATCAACATCAGCAAGCATCACATTTTGTGGAGCTTCAGCTGTTACGATGGGGTTCAACGTAACCTCATTGGATGGCATGGAGATGGTATCCGCATTGGCGTTGGTTCCATCAGCCACACTTTGAATGATGATTCGGTAAGGAACACCTTCAACGATAGGATCTCCATCGGCATCGTTTTGCGTGGAGTTCAACACCATGGTGTAGTTCGCTGAACCGTTTGGCAATAAGGTCTTGCCGCTAGCCAAAGGTGTGCTCTGTGCATCGTTTACAGTGAAGGAAGCTGCATTTGCAGATTTAACGGCAATCGCTCGGTAGATCACTACTTTACTTTCGTCAGCGGCTGCATCCCAGGTCACTTCAAGGTCGCTTCCATTCGCATTGTCATCAATGTCAGCGGCAACAGGGTTGAGCGCTGGATCAGATGGCAGAGCAGGTGTGGTAAGCGTCACTTCGTTTGACATGTTGCTCAGCGCGTTGAACTGGGCATTGGTTCCATCCGCAACACTCATTATGAAGATGCGGTAGGGCTGATTCTCGATGATGAAGTTTCCATCTACATCGCGCGAAGAAGCGTTCAATACCGTGCTAATGTTAGCACCAGTTGGTGTGACTGTTTCGTAATTGATGGAAGGCACCGTTTGCGCAGCAGCCAGATCGAATGTACCTGCATTGGCCGCTTTAACGACCATAATGCGGTAGGCACTTACGGTTGTTTCATCCATGGCCATATCAAAGGCAACCTGAAGATCAAGGCCATTTGCGTTATTGTCAACGTCAGTTCCTACCACGTTCATAGCCACATCGGCAGGGGCGGGTGGAAGTGCAAAATCCTGTCCTGCATCAATGCTTAAACCAGCATTGGTTTGAATGGCGTAATCCTTAATTGTGAACTCATCCGGGCCTGGTACGTCCAGGCGAGCCCAACCGTAGTAATAAGAACCTGAGATCTCTACCCTCAAGCCGAGGTACTTATCCGTGACACCTCCGGTCCATGCTCCATAAGAAGTAGAGAAGCTGAAGGTGCTGGAAGCAAAGAAAAAGGATCCAACAAGTGATCCATTGTTTGACCATGAGGCCGCGTTGTTAATGGCAGATCCTGAGCTCAGTGCATAGGCATAGAAGCTGGAGTCCATCATAATGCCATTGTTGGCATTACCAGATGCGTAGATCAGGTTTGATCCAGAGCTGTATGATCCATAGGTGTAGCTATAGCCGTTTGCGTTGATTGTGAAGTCGATTGTCATGTCGTTGTTCAGGTCCAACTGATAGAATCCGTTGGCTGTGACTGTCACATCAGGATTAAGATCGGTGTAAGTAATTTGACCTTGAGCTGTAGCTCCGGCTCCTACAACGGCTCCGGCACTCAAGCCATACTTACCAAGTTTTTCGAGTAAGTCTTTTTTCATTAGTCTGATTGGGTTTGATATCGGCTTTCCAGCTGAGACGTCAAAGGAAGTGTAGGTGTTGGCTCAGTCCTAAACCTTTAACGGTAATTTTCAATTGCGATTTGTTGATTTCGTCTGCTAAACTAACGTTGATGTCTCAAAACCAGCGAGCAGTAAGCCGAAGTGGTTTGTTCAGTTCATAAGTTGCTGGTTCATAGTTTATTTAATCAAAAACTTGCGGGTGACGGAGGATCCGTTGTTGTTCATGGCGAGGAAGTAGATACCGGTCGGAACGTCCAGCTCGATCACTGTTCTCTGGTCCCGAATTTTGGCACGATGGACCAGTTGTCCATTGGTGTTCATAATGCTGAAATCGCTGCCTACTAAAGTCTGATTGTTGGCTTCTACGTTCAATAGCTTTCCATTGGACCATACGCTCAAGCCTCCGCGATCAATTCCATTGATTCCCAACTGATCTTCCAGGGTCACAGGATCGGAGGGACCGGAAAGGCTCGGAACTTGCGAAGTCTCGCATGTTTCTGTGCCCATCACAAAAACCACGTATTCCACATTTTCCACAATGGCATCTCCATCCACATCTGATGCGTTGGCCGCCAGCGTGGTGACCACATCTGAACCGTTGGGCGCAAGCACCGTGTAGTCTGATGTACCCACTGCTTCTGCTGTAGCAAGATCAAAGGAGGACGCATTGGCTGCCTTTACCACGAAAATTCTGTATTCGTTGATGGTGCTTTCATCGCCAATGGTAAAACTCACCTGAAGGTCTGTTCCGTTGTCATTGTCATTTACATCCGAAGCCGCGAGGTTGGAAACTGTAGCCGCAGGGTCGGGAAGCATACTGGTTTGAGAGCCCGCCTGAATCCGAATACACGGCTCGTCCTCGTAAGCATAGTCTTTCACTGTGTAATCCGTGATGCCAATGCTCAGCCTCATCCAACCATAATGAATGTTTCCGTTGATGGTGAGCCTTAGCCCCAGGTACTTATCTGCCTGATTGTTCCAATTTCCATAGAAGTAGAAGTTTGAGCTCGCAGTGGAATACGTAGCCCAAGCCATGGTTTGTGTGCTGTAGCCTGAATTGAAGTTCAGGAATCTGTCGATCATGTTGTTTTGATCGAGCGCGTAGGGATAGTAGTAGGAGAAGCTGCCACTGTAGGTCACGCTGGCATCGCCAGCAATTCCCACAGAGCCGAGCGCACGCGCGAACACCCTGTAAACCGACAGCATGTTGGATGCAGTTACGGAGGTAAAGGAGTCACCCCAGAGCGCTATATCGGCAATTCCGTCATTGTCAATATCAAAGGCGGTCGAGTCAGGAATTGTTCCCTGGAAATCGGGATCTACATCGGTGTATTGAACCGTTGCTGATGCGCTCAGAGCACCGGCTACAGCTCCAGCAGTGAGAGAATAAGACTTAAGACGCTTGGTCAGTTCAAGCGACAGTGAATGATGCTTGTCCATGATGATTGACAAATTACAGTGCCTCTAAAATAATGGAATAACTCCAAGCATGAACTGCTCTAGTCTGATGCTAACCAACTGTCACAAAATGCTTCCTTGATATCCAAAAGCTTTCCAGAGGTGTGTGCTCATAACATTCATGAGTGCTGAGGACATGGGGTAGATGTCGAATCTATTTTTGGTGCAAACACTGGATTTATGCGTATTCACCTGATCGCCATTGGAGGAGCAGCCATGCACAACATGGCCATAGCGCTTGCTGATCTCGGACACCATGTTACGGGTTCTGATGATGAGATCTTCGAACCGAGTAAAGGGAGGTTGGCTGCCAAAGGGTTGCTCCCGGATTCCATAGGTTGGAATCCAGACAGAATCACGAAGGACATTGACGCGGTGATTCTGGGAATGCATGCGCGCATCGACAATCCTGAATTGCTCAAGGCACAGGAGTTGGGTATTCAGGTGTTTTCCTATCCCGAATTTCTCTACGATCGATCAAAAGATAAAACCCGCGTGGTGATTGCCGGCAGTCATGGAAAAACCACCATCACGTCCATGGTGCTCCATGTGCTCAAGGATCGCAACATTCACTTCGATTACCTGGTAGGAGCCCAAATCGAGGGGTTTGAGACCATGGTTCAAATCTCCGATGCCCCGGTGATCATCATTGAAGGAGATGAGTACCTCTCTTCACCCATTGATCGCAGACCGAAGTTTCACTGGTATCGTCCGCATGTAGCACTCATCACTGGAATAGCGTGGGATCACATCAATGTATTTCCAACCTGGGAGAACTACGTAGAGCAGTTCAAAATATTTGTGGAGAGTCTGGAGGCTGAGAGTACGCTGGTCTATTGCACAAAAGATGAAACCCTCGTTGGGGTAGCGCAGGGTGCTCAAGGAGATTTCAAGGCAGTTCCATATGATACTCCTGAATATCGAATAGAGTCGGGTAGAACCTATCTCATCGATTCCAAGGGCGAGATGGAGCTCAACATTTTTGGAGAGCATAACCTGCAAAACCTGAACGGAGCAAGGCATGTGTGCGCTGCACTTGGAGTTTCCAAAGAGAACTTTTACACATCTATTTCAAGCTTCAAGGGAGCCAGCAGAAGGCTAGAGGAAATCGGGCGCAATGATGATACAGTGGTGTACAAGGACTTTGCTCACTCGCCCTCCAAGTTGAAAGCAACGGTCAATGCAGTGAAGCAGCAGTGGGATGAGCGAACCCTGGTGGCTTGCATGGAGCTGCACACCTTCAGTAGCCTCACCAAGGAGTTCCTGCAGCTTTACAAGGGAACGATGGATGTGGCGGACAAAGCAATCGTGTTTTACAAGAAGGAAACCATCGAGCACAAAAAACTGGAACCCATCTCAGAGGAGGAAGTGAAGTCAGCCTTTGGACGCGATGATCTGATGGTTTTCACCAACAGCGAGGAATTACAGGGTTTTCTTCGGGCTCAGTCCTGGGGAGGCGTCAATCTTCTGATGATGAGCTCGGGCAACTTTGGAGGGATCAAGGTTGAAGACCTCGGGGCGGAGCTGCTTACTCCTGGTAGAGCTGTTTAGCCTGCCATCTGAGGAGCAGAGTCAATACCAATACATAGAAGAACCCGATCACCACGGTGCCAAAGAGCGTGATGGTGGAGTGGGTAAAAGGATCAAAGATGAAGCTTGCTGTGCTCTGCACTTGCTCCAGCGTTTCTTCTGAAGCAGCTCCAACCGCCTCATTGATTTTTCCTGCGAAATAGGCGGGGTTGATCCAGCTGTAATAGATCCAGGTGAAGGCCGAAAGAAGGATCGCATAAACGGAGGCGATCTTCATTCCTGTTTTCACATCTTCCGTGAACTTTGATCGTGGATTACTTTGCTTCCAGGTGGCTAAACCAACAACCAGAGCAATCAGAAAAAAGAGAAGGTAGGCGAATCGAACACCAACATCAATGTCTTCATCCTCTACCATGAAATAGAAGTACCCCAGCTTGGCTACAACGCTCAGTATAAAAGCAGCGATCGGGTATCGATACAGGCCTGGCTCCATGCAGAATTGAAAAAGGCTGTTTGAACTTTATGTCGCTCAAACAGCCTTTGTTGATTTTATCCGTTCATCGAGATGAGGAACTCTTCGTTGGACTGCGTATGCTGCATACGGTCTTTGAGGAATTCCATGGCTTCGATGGTCGTCATGTCTGTTAGGTGCTTTCGCAGAATCCAGATGCGCTGCAAGGTTTCCTTGTCTACGAGCTGATCGTCTCTTCGGGTACTGGATGCCACCAGGTCGATGGCTGGGAAAACCCTTCGGTTGGAGAGCTTACGATCCAGCTGGAGTTCCATGTTACCGGTTCCCTTGAATTCTTCGAAGATCACTTCATCCATCTTCGATCCGGTCTCAGTCAGTGCTGTGGCTATGATGGTCAGCGAACCTCCGTTTTCAATGTTACGGGCAGCACCAAAGAAGCGCTTCGGCTTGTGCAGTGCATTAGCGTCCACACCACCGGTCAACACCTTACCGGAGGCCGGAGCTGTAGTGTTGTAAGCACGCGCCAAACGGGTGATCGAATCAAGCAGGATCACCACATCGTGGCCACACTCTACCATCCGCTTCGCTTTCTCCAAAACGATGTTCGAAACCTTCACGTGGCGATCGGCTGGCTCATCAAAGGTGGAAGCGACTACTTCTGCCTTCACACTTCTGGCCATGTCTGTTACTTCCTCCGGACGCTCGTCAATGAGCAGAATCATGAGGTAAGCTTCAGGATGATTATCCGCAATGGCGTTGGCGATTTCCTTCAACAACTCTGTCTTACCCGTTTTAGGCTGCGCAACGATGAGTCCACGCTGACCTTTTCCAATCGGTGTGAACAGGTCTACAATGCGCGTAGAAATTGTTTGCTTTCGGTGACCGTTGAGTTTCAGCTTCTCGTTGGGGAACAACGGTGTGAGGTAATCAAACGGTACACGATCACGCACCTGGTGTGATTCCAGACCGTTGATCTTTTGAATGCGGATCAGCGGGTAGTATTTCTCTCCTTCCTTGGGAGGACGAATAGTACCGAGAATGGTGTCACCGGTTTTCAAACCAAACAACTTGATTTGAGACTGTGATACATACACATCGTCAGGTGAAGGCAAGTAGTTGTAATCAGAAGACCTCAGGAAACCGTAACCTTCGGGCATAATGTCCAGGCAGCCTTCTGCGCTTACTACTTCGTCAAAGTTGTAAGTGTATTCTACCTTTTCCTTTCGGTTTCCACCGGTGCTGTTGCCGCGCTCGCGCTGATCGTTGCCGTTTCCGCGTTGATCATTGCGATGGTTTTGTTTGCCACGGTTTTCTTTCTGCTCTTGCTGTTCAGGCTTGGCCTTGTCGTCCTTCTTATTCTGATCCTGCTCGCGAGCCTCTCCTTTATCGTCACCTTTCGCCTGTGCCCTTGGACGTCTTTTATTATCGCGCTTTTCTCCTTGAGCCGGGGCATCGCCACTTTGTTGAGGTTTGCCGCTTTCTGCCTTTTCTCCGCTGTTTTCTTTAGCAGCAGGCTTTGGCTTTTCTGAACGAGCTCTTTTGGGCTTTTCAGCAGTTTTTTCTGCGGGGGCTGATTCTTCTTTTTGAGGAGCGGGCGCTTCCTTCTTCTGAGCCTTGACCGCACCAGGCTTTACAGCTTGTGTATCAAGGATTTGGTAAATAAGATCTTGCTTTTTGAGCTTATCGTACTTGGGAACTTCAAGACTCTTGGCGATGTCTTTCAGCTCTGCAACTTTTTTGTCATTCAGTTCAAGAATGTCATACATAGAAACGGAAATATTGAATGGTGTTGTTGTTAAATCGAAGTTTCCGGAGGAAACCAACCAGATGCTGGTAAAAA
The DNA here is from genome assembly GCA_002428995.1 of Flavobacteriales bacterium UBA6057. Classification (GTDB taxonomy): domain Bacteria; phylum Bacteroidota; class Bacteroidia; order Flavobacteriales_G; family Salibacteraceae; genus UBA6057. The sequence continues at coordinate 202,643 of DIYJ01000018.1, forward strand.
AGGAAAAGAAGAATGGGTGGTTGCGCAGTGCGCGATGCAATATTAAGTACCAATTTCATGATTCGGAAATTGATTTGAACTTTTGCAGAAATATTTTGAAATGATCCAACGGATTCAGACCCTGTATTTCGCCCTTTCCGCCATCTTTTTAATGTTAGCGATGTTCTTACCTCTCGCTGAGTACAGTGTTGACAACGCGTCCGTTGGGGCGTTCAACCTTCTGGCTTTGAACACAGCTTCAGAAGTTCTTACGTTGCCCGTGTCTGTAATGGTGATGGCAGTGCTGGCCCTGGCTATCATGGCAATATTCCGTTATCAGGATCGTGCATTACAGATCAGACTGGCCCGCATTGGTGCGCTGCTGAGCCTTGCAACCTTTGCGGTGTTTGCCATCTTTCACTACCTCACCATCATCAACGCTTCTGAAAAGGGAGAGCTTACCATCAGCTATTCCTTCACGGTGCTGGCTCCGGTCTTTGCTGCGGTATTCATGTGGTTGGGAATGAAGGCAGTACAGAAGGATGATGAAAAGATCAAGTCAGTGGACCGCCTTCGCTGATCTGGGCCCGAGTTCCACCACTTCGCAATTCTTCATTTCTCCGAATTCCACATCCATCCGAATGAGCGTTCGGACTTTGTGAAAGCCATGACGTCCAGCGGCTCCGGGATTTACGTACAGCAGTTTGAAACGTTCATCATAGGCAACTTTCAAAATGTGTGAATGACCGCAGATCAAGGCCTTGGGGCGGTATTGTTCGATCAGTTCCCTCACCCTGGGATTGTAGCGTCCGATGGGCCCTGCAATGTGGATCATAAGCAATGGAACATCTTCAATCACCTCAAAGCGGTATTCCGGTAGTCGGGCGCGAATGGCAGCACCATCAATGTTTCCGTAAACACCGGCAGTGGTTTGAACAGCAGACAGTTGTTCGATGACCGAAACATTGCCCACATCTCCGGCATGCCAGATGGAGTCGCAATGGCTGAGATGCTCAGCGATGCGTTCATCCATGTAACCATGTGTGTCTGATACTATTCCAAGCTTCATGAACTGGTTTTAAAACACAATTGTCGGAAACTCCCTTCCGATGCGCAACTTACCTGTGCACAGGCGGCTACATTTGTTTCAGAGTTATGTCTATGGAAAGCATTGTCCAGATCGAAAACGCCAACATCTTTATTGGGAAGCACCTCGTTTTGTCGGGGGTGAACTTTACCATCAACCGGGGAGAGTTTGTTTACCTCATCGGTAAAACAGGAACAGGGAAGAGCAGTTTGCTCAAGACGCTGTACGGTGATTTTCCCCTAACAGAAGGCACGGGGCTGGTGGCAGGTTTCGACCTCAAAAAGCTGAAGCGCAAGCAAGTGCCTTACCTCCGCAGAAAGCTCGGAATTGTTTTCCAGGACTTTCAACTGCTTTCTGACCGCAGCGTGGCTGAGAACCTGATTTTTGTGATGAAGGCCACTGGATGGAAGGATAAAAGCAAGATGAAGAACCGAATCGAGGAAGTGCTCGAGAAGGTAGGTCTACAGACCAAGGGGTTTAAGATGCCTCATGAGCTCAGTGGTGGTGAGCAACAACGTGTAGCTATTGCCCGGGCATTGATTAACGATCCTGACCTCATCCTCGCGGATGAACCGACTGGAAACCTCGATCCAGAAACATCCGGGAACATCCTGCAATTACTTTACGATATCAGCCAGTCAGGTAGAGCTGTTTTGATGGCCACCCACGACTACAATCAGATGGATAAGTACGGCTCGCGCACGCTTAAATGTGAGGATGAGCGCGTGAAAGATTCGCAGGTCGAACAAGTCTGAGGTTCCATGCTCAGCATCCTTATCCCTGTTTACAATTTCGATGTTCGAGCCTTTGTGCGTCAGCTCCACGAGCAGTGCCTGCACGTATCAGAAGATACCGAGATTCTCGTATTGGACGATGGGAGCAATGTTTCTTTCAAAGAGGTGAATCGAGAGCTCCGTGACCTGGAAAAGGTCAATTACCGGGAACTCGAGAAAAACCTGGGCAGATCAGGCATTCGCAATGAGCTGGTAAGGTGTGCGCAGCATGAAAATCTTCTGATTCTCGATTGCGATGGATACTGCCCGGATGAGCTGTTTGTGCAGCGTTTCCTGGATGCCCGCGATTTGGCTCCGGTGATTTACGGTGGGCGTATTTATCCCAGCGGTGAAAAGCTGAAATCCGGAGAAATGCTTCACTGGAAGTATGGGAGCAGGAGGGAAGCTGTGAAGGCCGCGCAACGCTCCGTTCGTCCACATGAATCCTTCATGACCAATAATTTTTTGATCAAAAAAAATGTCTACGATTCAGTGACCATGGATGAGTCCCTAACGGGTTATGGACATGAGGATACACTTTTTGCACTTGAACTGAAATCCAAAGGCATCGAAATCGCTCATATCGAAAACCCGTTGATTCACATCGGTATTGAGCAAGCGAGTGTTTTTCTCAACAAGACAAGGCAAGGCATTCGAAACCTTGCCATGCTGGTGAAACGCGGATCAGTAGGGGAAAGCGTAACGCTGGTCAGATTCTACCAGAAAACATTGCGCTGGAAGCTCGGGTTGATGGTGCGATGGTGTGGAAGAATGAGTAATCCATTCGTTGTCAGGCATCTGGAAGGCAGCTCCCCAAACCTGAGCGTCTTCGATTTCTACAAGCTCTGGCTTTTAACGGAGGAGATGCACAAGGACTAGATCCAGATCCATCGACTACCAACTTCCCCCGGCACCGCCACCACCAAAGCTTCCTCCACCAAAACCTCCGAAGCCGCCACCGCCACCTCCGAAACCTCCGGAGGAGCCACCGCCCCAGTAGCCACCGCCATAGTACGTAGATCCCCGTCTGCTATATCCTGTTCGGGGACGCAGGCCAAGCCAGCCAGGAACAAAAGACATGACCACAATTCCCAGGATTACGATGATCACAGGAAGGTAGTTTTTCTTCGGCCGTTGAGGGGTTCCTTTGTATTCACCTGCCAATGCCTGAAACATGGCATTGGTGCCCGCATCCAGACCACGGTAATACGAACCTTTCTTGAATTGCGGAGTGATCTCCAGATCGATGATGCGTTTCACCAATGCATCAGGCAGCGCTCCTTCCAGTCCATAACCGGTATGGATCCAGATTTTGCGATCCTTTTCTGCCAGGGTGATGAGCAGTCCGTTGTCTTTGCCTTTTTGGCCGATTCCCCATGTTTCACCGACACGTTGGCTGAAGTCGAAGATGTCATCACCCTCCAGCGATTCGATGGTGAGGATGACGATTTGTGTGGACGTAGTGTCGTTGTAGCTTCTGAGCTTACGTTCTAGTCTGCTTTCTTCTGCTGAGGACAACACATCAGCATTATCCACCACCAGGCGATTCGGTGTTTTCGGAACATCCAGGGCCATGCTGCTGAGCGTGATCAGCAACAGAGCTGCGACCATTCCGAACGCTGCAAGAGAACGCTTATTTACCATAAGAAATGTCGTCATCGAGTTCGTTTTGATCGTTGGACTGATAGGGGAAATAATGCTTGAGTTCCTTTCCGGCATCCACGATTCCTTCGATGATGCCATCCGCGATGCGGCCATCGCGGAAGTGGTTCATCATCAGAGCCTTGGTAGACTCCCAGAAGTCATTGGGCACTTTGTTGTTGATGCCTTCGTCACCGAGTATGGCGAACTTGTGGTCCTCCATGGCAATGTAAACGAGTACACCATTTCTGAGCTCTGTTTGTGTCATGCCCAGTTCCTCGAACACCTCAATGGCATGTTCGTAGGGATCACCGGTGCAGTGACGCTCCACATGGAGTCTCACTTCTCCGGAAGTGTTCATTTCAGCCTCTTTAATGGCCTGGATGATGCGTTCTTCTTCTTGTTTGGTAAACGGCTTTTTCTCGAACATTAGAATTCGACTTTAGGCGCCTGTTCTGCTCCGGCTTCCGCTTCGAAGTATCCTTTCTTCTCAAAGTCGAACCAGCCCGCTATGAAGTTTCTTGGAAAACTGCGGATGTAGCTGTTGTAGCCTTTCACTGCTTCGTTGAATTTTTGCCGTGCTACGGAAATCCTGTTCTCCGTGCCTTCCAGCTGGGCCTGAAGTTCGATGAAGTTTCTATTCGCCTTCAGTTCTGGATAGCGCTCTACACTTACAAGGAGTCTGGAAAGTGCTCCGCTCAGTTGAGACTGCGCTTTTTGGAATCGCTGGATGTTTTCGGGAGTAAGCTCATCCGCTGAAATATTGATGCTTGTGGCATTGGATCGGGCTTCAATGACTTGCGTCAGGGTTTCTTTTTCGAAGTCTGCCGCGCCTTTTACGGTGCTTACAAGGTTGGGGATAAGGTCAGCTCTTCGCTGGTATTGCGTTTGAACGTCTGCCCATTTCTGAGCTACAGTTTCGTCTTTTTCCACCATCGTGTTGTAGCCACAGGAGGAAAGAAGAACAGTTAAGATGGAAAGGTAGAATGGAATTCTTAGTGCTTTCATGTATGAGTTTTGATTTGCTCACCATGCATGAAAATCGTTCCAAACGCTGGGGCTGGACAATTTGGCAGAAGTCTGGAAAACAAAAAAGGCCGCACAATGGCGGCCCTTTCAGTGGTTCTCGGTTCGTTCTTAGTGCAGAATCAATCGCTGCGAGTTCGATTCAACGGTGTTGCTTACGTGCACCGTGTAAATACCCTTGCTCAACCCTTGAAGATCGGCTTCTACTCTTGTAGAAAGTGCTTGTTGGTCAAACACTACGCGACCCTGAGCATCTACAACCGTAACACGATCGTCACCCTTCAACTCAGAGAGCTCAATGGTCAACTGACCGTTGGTTGGATTTGGATAGAGAGAGAAGGTACCTTCTACAGGATCGGAGATTCCAACGACTGAGATGGAGACAAGTGTGCTGTCGTTGCCAATGCAACCTCTGGTGTCTTTCTCGCTGACGTACAGCACACCTTCTGGTCCGGCATTCCATCTTACTTCCGCCTGGTTGTTGGTAGCGTTGATGATTTCGCCACCCACGGCTGACCAAGTGAAGCTTGAGCCATTCGCATCATCGATGGTGTAGGTATAAGGACTCCAGGACTGAACCTCTGTAGCTCCGGTTACTTCACCGATGACCGGATCGTCATGGATTCTGTTTTCTTCAATCGTAACGGTAGCGGATTCGATCTGCTGCTCGTCATCCGTCACAAATACGGTGTAAGTGCCTGCGGATAAACCTTCGTACTCGGTTTCCATACCATTGATGTTCCACGAGATGCTATAAGGTGGATTTCCTGATATGATTTCCAGTTCCAGTCTTCCGTTATCCGTGTTCTTGCACGTCACGTCTTCGGCATTCAGTGCAATCACCAATGGATCTGGAATGAATGGTTCCACATAAAGTGTGTGAAGAGTGGTGTTGGTCACGATCGGTGGGTTGTAATCGAAGAAGATGTGACCAGTGTTTTCGATTTGAGTTCCGATGGGGAGGTTCTCCACAAGGTCAATGGTGAAGATGACATATCCCTGTGATCCTTGCGGATCAGAAGCACTGTCCGGCAGGTAAATCTTTGGGAAGTCAAAACGAAGTACACGATCTCTTACGTGTAAGAGGTTCATGTTATGAGAACTGGACAGAATTCGGATGCTCTCTAAATCGAGGTTGTCGCTGATGCTGTCGATGATGTACACGTTCTTGGCGGAAGCCGTTCCGGTATTCTGGAAGTTGAGCGTGTAGGTCAATGACGTGGTGCTGGTGTCGATGTTTCCAAGCGGGCCATCGCCAGCGATGTGAGGAACTTTGTTGTTGGGGTCATACGCAACACCTACCGGAGGACATACGGTATTTGTGTTATTACTATGTGCAAAGTCTTCCGGAGGACTAGTGATATAGGAAGTATGACAAATGGTGTCATTCAGAAAGAGCGAGGTGTCCGTTTCTACATATACCCGTGCCTGGATACCAAGCTGATGGTAGCTGGAATAGTTTGAAATGCTGTAAGAAAAGTACCATGTCAATGTGTTTCCATTGACCACATCAGGGGCTGGATAACCAGAAATGGGTCCAACATAATGCGTCAACGGATCAAGGATCATGGTGAGCGTGTCAGCTCCTATCAATGAGCTATTGCATCGTGATGCTCTAACAGTGGCTGATACCCAACCTGTATCACCAGGAGGAGCGGCAAAAGAGCCGGACCAAACATATTTGTCATAGTCGCTGCCCGGGCACTCCAGCGCGAAGTCAAACGACTGATTTGTGCTTGAATTGAACGTGTAAGTTCCTCCACCGGTTGGACAAACAACCACGCGACCGTAAGAATCATATGCTGAGATTACCAGATTGGAAAGGCCGGTGGGCACGGTCAGAGAGTAGTATCCGTTTGTATCCGTCCATGCAGACTCAACGTGCAAACCATTTGCGTCTTCTACCTTGATGTGGATCCAGTGAAACTCACCATCACCACCATCTCTGAGGCAGTTGTTGTTATTGTCTTCGTAGGCATAACCATCAATGGTCACACAGTTCGTAGTCACGTATACACTATCAATGGGTGATGCCGTGTCAGCAATGTTGTTGGGAGCAGTTGCGATAACATACGGGAAAAAAGTACCCGCCATGTTATAAGTATGGGTAAACCCATTGCTATACCAGAAGTCGGTGACTCCTGCTTCGAAGAGCTGAACAGTTTCGACATCACTGGTTCCATCACCCCAGAACACTTCAATGTCGATGCTGTCGGTGGTGGAATTGTAGTTGTCGGCTTCCCCAAAGGGGCTGAAATAGGCAGTGACCGGGGTAGGACACTGATTGGTGTATACCAGTAACGAATCCGTTAGAACGGTTACCGATTGCTGTGCACTGACATTAAAGGCCAGGCATACCATAAGACCTACCAGAGCGGCAGGAATTTTTTTGAGTAGTCTTGGTTTCATTGGAGCGTGTTTCCTCCATACACGCAGAGAAATAACTACCGTTTGGTCTGAACGTAAAAAAAGCGGAAAAGGCTATCTGCTATAGGACAAACGCCACTGCGTTTCTATCACTTCGCCTGCTGCATCGGATTTTTCTGCTGGCGATCTTCCTTCATGAACAGTTCGAAGCGTGTAGGCTGCTGAACCCTTGGCCATATGTTATCTGACAAGTCAATGTCAGCCGTCTCCAGATTTGGATCCAAGGTGACTTTCTTCAACTCTTTCTTTGTGTAGAACACCTTGTTCACAGTATCCCGCCCGAATCGCCAAATCTCTGCTGGCACGTAGTGTCGCTCGGTAGAGCCATCCGAAAAGGTAAATTCAAGAATGATTGGCATGGGAAGTCCTCCTTCGTTGGTGAACTCCATTTCGTAGTAGTTCCAGTTTTCGCTCAAAAGCTTCTTCTCGGCTTCGCTGCGCTTTTCAAGGTACTTCTCGTATTCCTCACGGTCCTTTTTGGTCACATCCAGTGGATCATAGGAATTGTAGAAATCGTTCAGCTCAGGCTTCATTTCAAGCACGCTCTTGGCGATGTCTTCCCTGTTGCGGATGTCTCCAATATGCACTGGCTGATCGTCTCGTTGTTGCTTTTGGATCTTGCTTTCCGTGTCAGGGTTTCGAGTGCTCAGCGTGTAGTGAAGAACATCATTCAATGCGATGTCCACCGGTTTGGTGTCGTAGAACCATCCTCTCCAAAACCAGTCCAGGTCTACCCCTGAAGCATCTTCCATGGTGCGGAAGAAGTCTGCCGGTGTAGGATGCTTGAAAGCCCATCGCTCGCTGTAAGTCTTGAAGGCAAAGTCAAAGAGCTCACGGCCCAGAATGGTCTCTCTCAGGATGTTGAGAGCGGTAGCAGGCTTTCCATAGGCGTTGTTTCCAAACTGGAAGATCTGCTCTGAATTGGTCATGATCGGAGCGATGTTGTTGGGATCTCCTTTCATGTAGTCCACAATTTTAGGTGCAGGGCCTCGTCTGGAAGGGTAATCGCGATCCCATTCCTTTTCCGTTAGGTACTGCACAAAGGTGTTCAGTCCTTCATCCATCCAGGTCCACTGACGCTCGTCAGAGTTGATGATCATCGGGAAGAAGTTGTGTCCCACTTCGTGAATGATCACGGAGATCATTCCATACTTCGTGCGCTCTGAATAAGTTCCGTCCGCCTCCGGGCGGCCACCGTTGAAACAGATCATAGGATATTCCATACCGATGCGATCGGTGTGCACTGAAATGGCGACCGGATAGGTGTAATCTGTGGTAAACTTGCTGTAGGTACGGATGGTGTGCGCAACGACTTCGGTGCTGTATCGCTCCCAGAGTGGATTTCCCTCTTTGGGATAATAGCTCATGGCCATGACGGTTTTACCTGCGATCTCAACACCCATCGCGTCCCAGATGAACTTACGGGAAGAAGCAAAGGCAAAGTCGCGCACGTTGTCCGCATGAAATTTCCATGTTTTGGTGCCTGCTGCTTTTTTCTTCTCTGCTTTCTCGGCTTCTTTTTGGTTCACGATCATCACTGGCTTATCAGCCGTCTTCGCTTGCTCGAATCGTTCACGTTGTGTTTCACTGAGCACTTCAGAATCGTTGGTAAGCACTCCTGTAGCTCCAACCACATGGTCAGATGGAACGGTAATGTTCACATCATAATCTCCGAAGGGAAGGGTGAATTCACCACGACCGAGGAACTGCTTGTTTTGCCAGCCCTCCACATCGTTGTAGACACACATTCGGGGGAAGAACTGCGCAATGGTGTAGAGGTAATTGTCTTCGTCTTCGAAATACTCATATCCTGAACGCCCACCAATTTCCTTGCGGTTATTGATGTTGTAGTTGTATTCCACTTTGAAGCTGTAAGACTCTCCCGGAGCGAGTGGCTTAGGGATGTCTACGCGCATCATCGTTTTAACTACCGAGAAGGGAAGGTCGTTGCCCTGATCATCGGTGAGTGCAGTGATGTTGAATCCACCGTCAAAATCGTAGTGGAGCGATTTGATCTGATCGAAGGTAGTGGCTCCCTGCTGGAAGCTCATGGTACGGAGTTGCTGACGCTCGGAGTCCTTCGCCCGCATGTTTTGATCGAGCTGCAACCAGAGGTATTGCAATACATCCGGTGAGTTGTTTACATAGGTAATTCTCTCCTTTCCGCTGATGGACTGGTTTTTATCATCAAGGATAACGTCAATCTCATAATTCGCTCTTTGCTGGTAATAGGCATGTCCTGGAGCTCCCGCAGCCGTTCGATATACGTTTGGCGTGGGGAGTAGAGGCCCCAACTGTTCGAACTTGCCGGGTGATTGTGCGATGAGTACACCGGTCAAGAGGAATAGAGGCGCAATGAGTAGAGAACGAAACATAGATTCACTGTTTAGGCGGGCAAATGTAACGAACCGCTTAACGCAGGAATTTGCAGAGTGTTTACCCGTTCAGAGCGGGACGAGGTTTCCTAAATGTGCTTTTGGACGGTTGGCGACTATCTCACCATAACCTTGGCTACCGAAGTTTCCTGCTCCGACTGAACGCGCAGATAGTAGATGCCTTTTTTCAAACCAAATCCGTTGGAATCCCTAAGCGGTATTTGAAGAGACGTCCCTGGAGTGGCTTGCCAATCTCCAGATAGCTCGATTTCTTCACCAGCGGCACTGAACAATTGAATATCGGTGATTCGAAAAGCATTCCATTCAATGTTCAGTAGGTCATGGGCAGGGTTTGGATAAACGCTCAAGCCTGATTGCGCAGGTGACTCGATGCCTGTGAATCCAGTAGCGCTCATGTAAAAGAAGGGAGCTCGCTGTAGGTCAAACTGGTTGCTTGAATAAACGTTGAGCTCATTCACACTATTGATGTTAACAGAAAGATCTGGACTCACGATGAAAGACAGATCTGCAAACACCCTTCCCGGGACTTGAATGTCAACCATAGCGTTGACCAGATTGCTGAGGTTAGGGCTGACCAGCGTATCGCCCTTCACCTTGTCTCTGATGGACCAGAATATGGCATTGTCGAACGTCTCTCGCCTGGATAGATTGTAGGATTCGGAAGCATAAGCTTCAGGAGCGGTGTTTGATTCGAGCGCAATCTTTACCTGCAGTTCCTCCACAGAATCGGATTGCACCACAAAGCGAAGACGCGCGTCCGTGACAACTTGCTCAGGTTCCATGGGAACGTTTCGGAAGCGAGCGGCAAAACGGGATCGTTCTCCCTGGCTCACGCCAACCGTCAGCGATAAGTCTGTCAATGAAACCGTGCTGTCAATCTGGTCCGCATCATCGTTTCCTAACTGGATGGTGTGCTCGAAGATCGTGTCTGATTGGGCGGTGCCCAATACGGTAGCTGACAAAAACACGAAGAGAACTGCAATTCGAAGCATTCAGGAAATTTTCTTCAAGATTCCGAAAAATTGTTGAATCCATTGAGCAGCGTTCACACGCTTTAGGATGTTTACTTTGGGCCAAAATCTCATTTATGAAGTTGATATCGTGGAATGTCAATGGCATTCGAGCCACTGTGAATAAGGGCTTTGAGCAAAGCCTCGCTCAAATGGATCCAGATGTGATCTGCCTTCAGGAAACCAAGGCACAAGACGACCAGGTGAGGGAAGCGCTCTTTGGTTCATCGTATGAGATACATAGCAACAGCGCGGTGAAGAAGGGATACTCGGGAACCGCTATTCTCTCGAAGCAAGCTCCAAAGCAAGTGGTGCGAGACATGGGCATTGAAGAACACGATCAGGAGGGAAGAGTGTTGGCCGCTGACTTTGGAGATTTTTGGCTGGTAACGGTTTACACACCGAATTCGCAGCAAGGGCTTGCCCGGCTGGATTATAGGGAACAGTGGGACAAGGATTTTCTAGCGTATCTGCAAAAGCTGGAATCTGAGAAGCCAGTGATTGTGTGCGGAGACTTGAACGTAGCGCATAAGGCCATCGATATCAAAAATGACAAGTCAAACTATAACAAATCGGCAGGTTATACCCAGCGTGAAATAGACGGAATGGACAACCTCCAGGAAGCGGGTTTTGTAGACACATTTCGACACTTCTATCCTGAAGAAGAGAAGTTCAGCTGGTGGAGCTGGAGAGCAAACGCCAGAGCCAAGAACATCGGTTGGCGGATTGACTATTTCCTGGCCAGCCAAAAATTGATGGATCGGGTAGAGGATGCTTTCATTCTCAATGAAATTGAAGGCAGTGACCACTGCCCCGTGGGAATTACGCTGAAGTAAGCGACTTAAACGACTGTCAGTACCGTTTCCTTTCGAGCTGAGAGACTTCCAATGGCTTGGGCTTGCAAGCCGTGACTCTTCAAAAGCTGCTCTACTTCTTCGGCACTGCTCGGAGCTACAGAAATCAGCAGACCTCCATTGGTTTGCGGATCACATAGTACCTGCAATTGGGCTGCGCTGAGTTTAGACATTCGACTGCTGAATGCCTTGAAGTTTCTCATGGTATTGTCCGGCATCACGAATTGCTGGAGGTAAGGGGTGATGGCTTCTGTGAGAACAGGAACCTGATCATAGTTGAGTTCAGCCGACAGTGAAGCACCCTCACATAGTTCCAAAAGGTGTCCTGCAAGGCCAAAGCCTGTGACGTCTGTCATGGCGTGTACTTCCTTTATGGAGGCCAGGGCAGCGCCCACATCGTTGAGCTTTGTCATGAGTGAAGTCGCCAGCTTTTGATCTTCGTCAGAAGCCAATCCTCGCTTCATTGCGGTGCTCAGAATACCTACGCCCAAAGGCTTGGTGAGGTAAAGCAGGTCGCCTTCATGTGCCTGGCTGTTTTGCTTCAGGTTTTGCGTGTCAGCGGTTCCCGTTACTGCCAGACCAAAGAATGGTTCCTTGCTATCGATGCTGTGCCCACCTGCCAAAGGAATCCCCGCTTCCGTGCAAATGTTTCGGGCTCCTTCCACCACTTTACCAGCCAGTGTGGCTCCCAGTTTTTCAATCGGCCATCCCAATATGGCAACTGCCATCAGCGGCTTTCCGCCCATGGCATACACATCGCTCAGGGCATTGGCTGAGGCAATCCTGCCGAAGTCAAAAGCATCATCTACAATCGGGGTGAAGAAGTCGGTGGTGCTGATGATGCAGGTGCCATTGTCGAGCTTCATCACCGCGGCATCATCGCGGGTTTCTGCACCCACCAGCAAGTTTTCAAAGGCTTGCTGAGAACCACTTTGCTGCAAGATGTTCTCGAGATCGGCAGGCGCTATTTTACAACCACAACCCGAGCCATGGCTGAAGGCCGTAAGTTTTATCGCTTCTGATTCTTGTTTCTCCATTCAATCAATGTTTGGGCTGCATCCTCAAAGCTTGAGTGTTCGATGGCCACGGAAAAGTCTGGTTTGGCATTGCGTTTCTGCATCGAGTGTTGGTAGCTGCTGTCGTAGTAGCGGAGGGCTAACTGTGCGGCTTCTTCTAACTCGCTCGCCCGCAGATGGTTGATGGCGGCCTTTGTAAACTGACCACCCATTCTGCGTTGGATGCGTTCAAAGGCCTTGATCAGGTTGTTAGTGGATGTTTGTCCGTAGAGGTCGCAAATGCTTTTGATACGCTCATCTTCTGAACGCTGAACCCACACCAAAGGAGCTTTGTGCATCTGGAGTATAAGTTCATGTGGCATGTAAACCTTTCCAATGGATCGACTTTCGTCCTCGATCCAAATCGTTTGCTTCGGATCGAATTGCATCAATCGATAGGCTACCTCGTTTTCAAACTGCTCAGTACTTGGTTGTGATCCCATCTGACCAAAAGCAGAGCCTCGATGGTTGGCCAATGCTTCCAGGTCCACGACTTGTTCACCCGCTGCTTGTAGTGCGGCCAACACTTCAGTTTTGCCACTTCCGGTAAAACCAGCAAGGTTGATCAGATTCAGCGGATGTTGGAATGATTCCAATGCCGCCCTTCTCCAGGTTTTGTATCCGCCAGGAATCAAGTCGATTTCAAATCCCGCTGTTTTCAGCAGCCAGGCCATCGACCCACTGCGCATGCCTCCACGCCAGCAATAGAGAGTAGCTGTTCTGCCATCACAGAGTTGTTCAGCATCTGCCACGAATCCGGAGAGTTTGGGCCCAACAAATTCCAGCCCGAGCTTCACAGCCTCGTCACGTCCTTTTTGCTTATAGCAGATGCCTACTTCATGACGTTCATCGTTTGAAAATATGGGGAAGTTGGAGGAACCAGGCAAACGTCCTTGTTCGAACTCTTTGGGAGTGCGCACGTCCAACACCGTCTTTTTTGCTTGCCAAAGAGCCCGGAAATCCGTCATAAGAGCGAAGGTATCCTTCTCGAAAGAGAATTGTGACCCTTTCGAGCCGCTATGAAACTGAAAACCGCCATTCTCCTCCTATTGCTGGGAGTCTGCTGGAGCACTCCAATGCTCTGTCAGATGCATGCCCATCAGACCGACAATGCTAAAATGAAAGGAAGTGAGTGGCTGGAGGCTGATTCCATTGTTCCGCAAGTAAGTCGGGCATATATGGTTCTGAAAGTTCGCCCCTTTGCTACCCTCATGACTCCACTGCTAAGCAATTTTAAAGGCTTGGGCGGGGAAGTAGAAGTAGGGGTTCTGAAGCGGTTATCGTTGGCCTACGAATACCTCAGTTTTCGGAACGTAAGAAGAAACACAACCAACCAAGGGAGCAGAAACAACTTCAGCGTCAAGTGGTATTTGCCGGGTTTTGAGGTATGGAAGCCGTCCACGTCTATGGGAGGATTGTATCTGGAGTACTATCATTCTTACCTATCCAGGAACGAATACCAGCCATACAAACGAGGCCCCATCGAACAGGAGCTTACTTCACATGTGAACGGCTTAGGGGTGGGATATCAAAGGATTACAAAGAAGCGGGTTGCCATAGGTGCCAATCTGGGTCTTGGAGTGTCAAACATTCGCAGGAGTGATGTTGCTGCGTATCGTGGGTTAGATGTGCGGGGCGGTCTTTCCTTCGGCTTTCAGCCGTTATAAAAGATGAGGCCTGTCGCAGAGACAATTAAATGATGCTCTAAATTGCAACCTGATTTGCCAGAATTATGAACAAGTACTTCCCCAAGCTTATTCTCTTTTTCGCAGTATTGCTTTCTGTAACCCTCGCTTCTGGCCAGGACTTCAGCGTTCCAGGAAGTGATGGTGAATCTGGAACTCAAGCGGAGAATCCAGCAGATGCTTCCTCTCAGATACCAGCTACCCTTGCCCTCAAGGCGAGGCCCATTGTCATGCTGGCAAATCCCGTTACCTGGAATTTTTACAGAACGGCAAATGGTGAGGTAGAGTGTATGACCTCTGAGCGTACCTCATTTTCGTTTGGATTCAATTATGCCTTCTTCGATTCCGAACAGTTCTTCCCGGATGACGATAGTCTATCCGTAGAGCTTTCGGCTCTCTCCTTTCGCCTGGAAGGACGCTATTACTTTAAGAAGAAGAAACCGAAAGATTCCTATTACACCGGTGAAGGTTTGTTTCTCGGAGGCTACTACAAGGGAGTGTTTGACGTTCAGAATTTTACAGATCCTGCCGAACAGGATTCGCGCTCCTTTTCCAACATTTTAGGAGTCACCTTTGGCTACCAATCCATATCCACCAAGAGAATCATCGTGTCGCCTTTCATAGGACTTGGCCTTGGTGTTTCAACTCTTTCCACGGGTGAATTTGGCATTCGACCAGACGTGCGTGCTGGCCTCACTTTTGGGTATCTTGCTTTCTAAACCCACACCATTGAACGGACAGAAGAACAAGCGCTATTGCTACGTATCTGCTTTACCAAAGCTGATGATGCTCGTTTTGTTGTTTGTATCCATGTCCCAGCTTTCAGCCCAGGTTTTGGATGTCCCTGGTAGTGATGCGTCTGACGATGCTCCGGTGGAGGCACCGGCAGAAAAGCCGTCAAAGTCGGAAACCACGGTTCAAAAGCCCGTGGCAAAGAGTCAGATCCGGTTGATTCTGAAAGCCAAGCCACTGTTGATGTTGGGCTCGTTGATGATGCTGAACGATTTCAGAAACATCAATGGAGAGCTTGAGGTGGCACTCTCCAGAAGACTCTCCCTTTCTATGGGAGGTTCCTATTACTATGTGAACTACAACAATCTTTTCAATACGGTTCCTGAGCCGGGCTTTCCCGGTTTTTTCGAGGCTTATTCCCTCCGCACAGAGTTGAGGTGCATCCTGGTCAAACGGAAGATGGTGGATAGCTTCGATTCCATGGAAGGACTATACCTGGGCGCCTATCACAAACTGGCCTCCTGGGAAGAACGCCTCACTTTTCAGGCTGACTTCTCTACTCGCCTGTTGGTGAACATTGTCGGCCTTACCATGGGATACCAGTGGGTCTTTAAGAGAAGGATTTCAGTATCGCCCATGGCAGGGCTGGGTTTTGGTCTCGCCCGCGATACCGGCCCATTTGGCGCTGACTTCATACCCGTACCTGACCTAAGAGGTGGTCTGTCTATTGGATATGTGATTTTCTGAAGTGCCATCGGCTTCGTTTGAGGCTAGGCCAAACATTGAGTTGTGGAACTGTCTTAAATTCGTTCATCAACCTGATCCTATGAGCTATCCTATTCTACGTACCGTTGCCGTTTGGGCATTCCTTCTTTTTTCGGTTGCACTTGTGGCACAGCCCAGTGTAGATGTGTGGAGCGTAACAACACCTCCATCTCCAACAAACTGTACCAATACCATCATCACTGTGAATGGGCAAAATGACGCGGCCAACTATACCCTGGACCCGATCACGTTCAGCGTTGTGGGTACTACCATTACGGTGAACATCAATTACAACTCCGGATTCATCATTTTGCCTGCTTTTATGAGCTGGTCCCACAACGTGAACCTTGGTTCTTTGCCTCCCGGGAATTACAACATCGTGGCGAATGGCTCTTTGAATGGGAATTTCAACTCTTCAGCAACAGGTTTCATGACGGTCACAGCGTGCTGTCCAGCCATTGCTTCCTTTAACCTGAATGAGGATACGCTTTGCCTGGGTGATACGGTTGAATTTACCAGCACGAGTACCGGACCGGTAAGCGGACAGAGTTGGGTGTGGGGAGGAAACACCATTTCAGTTACCAATAGTGGCTCCCAGGAGCTCACGCAATCCGGTCCTCAGGATTTGATGCTCATCGTAACAGATGGTAATTGTTCTGATACTTCTACTCAGGTAGTGAATGTGCTCGCACCACCTGCAGTAGATCTGGGTAACGATACTTCCATTTGCGATGGGGCTACACTTATCAAAGGAGTGCCCGGAGGGTACGCAGGTTATGCATGGTCTGACGGTAGCACTGGGGCCAACGGTTCCATCAGTACCATTGGAGACCTTTCTGTGACAGTAACCAGCGCAGAGGGTTGTGTGAATTCAGATACGGTGTCCGTGTTGTCGCTCATTCCTCAATTGAGTGTTGAACTTGGCGCAGATACCGCTTTTTGCCCGGGGACTGTTTGGGAACTTGATGCGGGCAGTGGCTTTGACACCTATGAATGGTCCGGAGGTGAAACGTCACAATCCATCCTCGTGAGCGCATCAGGAGCTTACGTAGTGGAGGTGGGGGCAGCAGGATCTTGTTCAGGTCGGGATACACTTGAAGTATCCTATTTCTCACCGATCGACTACACGCTGAGCGAAGGCATGGACAGTTGTGCGTCCCGAGAGTTGAACGCGAGCAGTGCGGGCATCTCCAATGTGCTTTGGTCTACATCCGAAACCAGTGCAACCATTGAGGTTACCACCTCAGGAAGCTATTCCATCCTCATCACGGATTCAAACCAATGTGAGTATGAAGACACCATTGCTACCAATGTAGCCGCCCTGCCTATAGTTGACCTTGGCGGTGATACGGTGATCTGCAACAATGCCAGCATTCTGCTTTCTTCAGGCACAATGGGAACAAACCTTTGGTCTGATGGCAGCACCATGGATTCGCTGCAAGTCGGAGCTGGAAACCACTGGCTCCAAGTCACCGATGCCAATGGTTGTGTTGGTTCTGATTCGATCATGGTTACTGCCACGGAATGCCTCGGGATCAGTGCGGTGAATGCAATTGCGCTTCGTGTCTTTCCAAATCCAACAGCCGGTTTTGTGACCATCGACCATCCGATCTGGAGCTCTGCAGAAGTGTATGACCTGACCGGACGTTTAGTACTGAGTATTCCCGCTTCCAACGGCTCTCAAATCGATCTTACTTCCCTGGATCAAGGGGCATACACGTTGATCGTTCGGGGCGGCAATGGAGTAGCGACTGCGCGCCTGCAAAAGCAATGACCTCGGTTTTGGCGAATCAGTAATTCCTCGGTTTTGCAGGAGCATGAAAGAGCTTCTTGTTTGCCCAGGCGGTAACAAACGCGCTCCCTGCGCCCAACAGCGCCCCGGCCAATACATCGGTAGG
The DNA here is from genome assembly GCA_002428995.1 of Flavobacteriales bacterium UBA6057. Lineage (GTDB taxonomy): Bacteria > Bacteroidota > Bacteroidia > Flavobacteriales_G > Salibacteraceae > UBA6057. Next base: position 219,971 of record DIYJ01000018.1, read on the forward strand.
GTAGTGCACGCCAAGGTGAATCCTTGAATAGCCTACTGCTGAGGCCCAGGCATAGGCAGGAGCTGCTACATACCATTTTGGGAAGGCCAGTGTCAAGGCTGTGGCTGTGGTAAAAGCATTGGAGGTATGTCCTGAGGGCAATGACGGACTCGAAGCATCCGTCAAAGGTTCGATCTGATTGTTTGCTTCAGAGGGTCTGTCGCGGTCGAGCGTATACTTCAAACCCAGTGTGAACACTGTATTGACCGCCATGCATTCTGCCAGGAAAAGGCCCTTGTGTTTCGTGGAGCGATTCATCTGCAAAAATCCACTTCCAAAAACGATGGAAGGGGCCAGCATGCTCACCGGTGAAGCTGTTTCTGAAGCCCATTTAAGAGGTGTGTCAAGCCCTGTTTGCCGGTTGGTATGAAGCTGCTCAAAGAGTTCTTCGTCAAAACCTTGACCGACCAGCGAGGTGGATGCTATGAGGGCTGAGACGATCAGCCTGGTGCGAAACAGGAGCAATCCTTTCAAGCGTTTAGCTTGGCAAATGCTTCATGTTCAAAGCAATACACCCAGTTTTCTCCGGGCTCGGCAGACCGAATCACAGGATGCTTATGACTGCGGGCGTGTTTGGAAGCATGTTTATTGGGAGAAGAGTCGCAGCAGAGCGTCACACCACAACTTTGACAGGTTCGCAGGTGAACCCAACGGTCTCCTGTCTTGACGCATTCCTCGCATTCATAGCCTTTGGGGTCTTTGAGTTCAAGTGTTTCAAAGTGTGTGCACATGGTGTTCGGCTTTATTTGCGGTCTTTTAGGCGGAGGCGGAAGTGGGGATCGTAGAGTTCATACCATTCAGGATGGCGTTTCACATAGGCTTCGATGAACGGGCAAAGCACCGCGATCTTGTATCCCTGATCACGGGCGTATTCCAACGAAACTCTGGCTAGCTCTGTTGCTACTTTTTTATTGCTGATGCTTTTGGGAACTCCCGTATGCATGAAATACATGGTGTTTCCGCGCATCTTGTATACCATTTCTGCTTCGTTTTCCCCTTCCGAGTACACAAATCTGGTGTTCTCGGGCTCGTGAATGATTTCTGGTTTTTCCATGCGTTGGAGTATGATTACAATGTTAGCGCAAAAAGCTTCTTTCTGGTAAAGAAGTGTCATGCACAGCGATGGGAATAAGAAGTTTAATGGGGGTGTGCACATCCCGTCTCCTGAACCAAAACAAGCGTTCCCAAAGCCAGAAGTAGCGTTGCTTATTCCCTTCCGATGAAGGCCTCAACGGCAACATAGATTTGAGCGATTGATCCACTCAGGACCATCCGTCAAACCTTAAATCTATCATCAATATGCAACAACAACCACGTTATGCACTCAGCTCCTGGAGGGCTGTGTGCCTTTCCGCAGCGACTCTCTGTTTAATGTTCACAGCCACTGCTCAGTCTGAGTATCCGTTTGAGTATCCGTGCAACCAATGGGTTGATCGGGTGGTGAATGGAGACGCTCCCTACGGAGACACTCACTATGGTGGAGTGCTCTATGGCTTTGAAAAAATCATCTACATGGATGGCTCAGGACATCCTGATCCCAACCACAAGCAAATCACGAATATCTACGGAGCGAACTACCAGCATTGGGGACACCTGAATACCTCTTCCGTAGACATGGATTTTTATTCAGACATCGAGTCCCACAATGGAAGGCTCTATTATAAGGGCGTTGACGAGAAGTTTCATGTCGCTACCTGGAATGGATCGAGCTGGGTGATGAACCCGGTGAACAACGATGCCATCGACTGCTTTGAGGGATTTTTCGAAATCGACAACACGGGGCGCATTTTCTACAATGGTTCGGATCGCAAGGTCTACAACATCATGGGGCCTAACTGGTGGGAGTGGGGACCGTTGAATACTTCTGCCCCCAGCAGCTCCGGTGGTATTGAACTCGGAGGTGGTTCGAGGATCTATTTCCTCGACTATGATTTCAACGTGATGTATTACTACTGGACCGGCAGCCAGTGGCTTTGGGATCAGGCCAACGTCCATGCTGTGAATGCCAGACGCTACTCTGAGCTGATCTACGATAACGGACGCATCCTTTACGTAGGTGAAGATGATCTTATTCGCTACATCGATGGCCCAGGTGCTGGTCAGCACGGTGTGTTGCTACCCGGTGCTCCGGCTGTGACCTCTACGTTGATTTCCGACATGATCCTTGACAACAACAAGCTGGTTTACACCAGTGAGTCAGACCGTTTCCACATGATCTATGAGGTGAACAACAATTTGTTTCACACTCAAATACACCCAACAGCGGAACCTTCATCCTACGCGAACATCGATTTCGTGGATGGAAGGGGCATCGTCTATGTGAACAGGGATCGTAAGGTTCATGAGTTGGTTTACTACCCTTGCTACGATGAACCTATTGGTGAGCCAGATCCAGGAGGCCCCGGAGCGGAGAAGTTTGGTCAAACTGCACCAATGGTTAATTCTTCGGTTCAGGTTTCACTGTTCCCAAGCCCCGTGGTTGATAAGGTGAGCGTAGATGTCAGTGGTGAGTTTACCAATGGATTGGTTGAAATCTTTGATGCGCAAGGACGCTTGGTCAAGTCAGCAAAGGTTCAGCAGAATGAGCCTGCCAGCCTGCGAATGGTGGACGAGCCGGCAGGTGTATACTGGCTTCGATTCTCATCCAGTGAAGGAATGGAGTCGCACAAATTCATGAAGCAATAGTTCAAGCAAACAAGGTTCGTATGTCAAAAGCCACTTTCTCCAACGGGAAGGTAGCTTTTTCATTTCCATTGGCTCATGGGCCATTGGTGCGAAAACGGATCATTAGTAAAGCACTGCTATTTGCCAATACAGAAGCGGCTGAAGATGTTTCCAAGCAGGTCATCGGTTGTGATCTCTCCGGTGATGCTGCCCAAATGATGCAGGGCCTGTCGAATATCCATGGCTACAAGGTCACTGCTCACTTCGTTCGAAAGTCCTTCCAGCGTTCGTTCCAGCGATTCACGCGTGGCATTCAGGGCTTGGAGGTGTCTGGTATTGGTCACAATTACATCTCCCGCTTGCACCTTTCCACTTTCGATCGCATCCACCAGTTTTTGCTTTAAACCGCTGAGTCCGTCACCAGTCTTGGCAGAAAGCTGAAGGTCTACATCCATGTCTGGTGAGCCTCCCAAGTCGCTCTTGTTCATCACCGAGATGATGGATGCATTGGTTTGGCTTAGATCGTTTTCGAGTGACTTCCTGTTTGCGGCCATTGCTTCAGCCGAATCGCTGATATCGTGCAGCAATAACACGATTGAGGCGCTCTTCATTTTCTCCAGGCTTCGCTTCACACCCATTGCTTCCACCACGTCTTCTGTATCGCGGATTCCTGCGGTATCAATGAATCGAAAGCGGATACCGTTGATGATCGTTTCATCTTCAATGGCATCTCTGGTGGTTCCGGCAATGTCAGATACAATGGCTTTTTCTTCGTTCAGGAGGGCGTTGAGCAGGGTAGACTTTCCGGCATTAGGTTTTCCGATGATGGCAACGGGCACTCCGTTTTTCACCGCGTTTCCAAATCGGAACGATTCAATAAGTTGACCGACAAAACCATGGATCTTTTCCACCAATCCGCGTAGCTCGTTGCGATTGGCAAATTCTACATCCTCTTCTGAAAAATCTAGCTCCAGCTCAATCAAACTCGCAAAATGGATCAGTTCTTCTCTCAGCCTCTGAATTTCTTTCGAAAAGCCACCGCGCATTTGATGCATGGCCAGGTTGTGCTCTGCTTGTGACTCTGAAGCGATGAGGTCGGTGACGGCTTCAGCCTGGCTCAGGTCGAGCTTTCCATTCAGGAAGGCTCGTTGTGTGAATTCACCCGGCTCCGCCATTCGGGCTCCGCTGGCCAGAAGGTGTTGCAAAGCACTGGAGAGTATAAACGGTGAACCGTGGAAGCTGACTTCAGCGATGTCTTCCCCTGTGTAGGAATGGGGAGCCTTGAAGATCCCGGTGACTACTTCATCCAGGACTTTTCCATCGATTTTGAAACGCCCAAAGTGCAGTGTGTTGGCAGCTCTAGCCTGCAAATCAATGCCCAAAGCCTCGGAGGCCAGAGAAAGTGCCTGAGGCCCTGAAAGCCTGATCACGCCAATCGCCCCGGGGCCGGAAGGAGTAGAGATGGCTGCGATGGTATCACCGGATTGAAACATGTTGCAAAGTTAGAGGCTGGACGGAAGTGCGCACAAAGGCTGAGTGGCTCGTTTACAGGGTGAATCCTGCACCGAATTCAAGGAAGTCGGCCTTCACAAAATTGGATTTTACACCCATCTGCAGGAAGGGAGACTGCATGTGCTTCCATAAGTTCAGGAAGTAGTAGCGAACGGCAAACCGCCCCGGCACATGGCGTTTCAGCCCCTGAGCGCTGGAATTGGCATCGTGCGTCTTCAAATGGTCACCCAGGGTCGGATTGTAAACATTGACTCCACCCTGGAATATGACACCAAAGTGATTGTAGATGAATTCATGGCCCAACATCAGCAGAACGGCAGACGAGCGCAGAAACTCCTTGCTTTCAGTGGACAGACCTTCAGAGTCTGCAAATAGACGAGATGCCTTGTCATAATAAGCTTCCATGGATACCATCAGCCGGAAGGCCGGTTTGTATCTGTTTTGGAATCCGAAGGCTAGAAGATACTTGTCGTGACTTTGCCCGTCACCCTGTTCAGCAGCAGCTCCGCCTTCGTTTATACCAAATGCTATTCGTGCCATAGGTTTCCAAGGACGAACCTGATTAGAATCCACTGGCTTGGGAACATTTAGATATCCTTCGTCCCTTAGGTAACACCGGTACGAAACGGATAACATCGCAATGTTCGCTCCTACATTGGGCAGTGCGGTGTGGCCATTGGAGGTGTGCCAGAGGCTTCCCTCCATCAAAATTCTGGAACGCACCGAGGGCTTAAATTCCAGACCACCACTCAAGGTCATTAAAAATGAGAAATCGGATCCATTGACCGTATTGGTAGGGTTTTCTGTCGGATGATATTTCGTGGTGTGATAGAGGGCGCCCATTTTGACACGGCCGAAATAGCGCCAATGTGTCTTAAACCTGTTTTTCAATCCAAGCTGATATTGAAGGCCAATGCCTTCACCAAGCACGTCTGAATTGCCGAAGTCGTGATAGCTTATGGCTATTCCGGTTTCCGGTTCATGCCAGGCTTTATACCAATAAGAGTAGCTACGATGTGTCCATGACAGAACTAACGCTTTGTGCATTCCGGTGGACGGCTGCGCTGAATGAATGTTGAGCATTTGCCCTGTGTAAGCGCCAAGTTCAAAGGCATGACCTTGTCCCAGGGCCAGAGAAGTATAAAGCGCTAGTGAGATGACTAAAGCGCTGGCTGTTAGTTTTTTAAGGGCTAGCATAGGGCATGCATTTTCCAGGCCGGGCAAAGGAATGAAAACAAACGCACAGCTCAAAAGCCTGCAGAGCGGAGTCGAAGAATTGCAAAAACCTGTACCGATTCGCCCAGTTCTTACGTCATGTTGGTCTCTAATTCTCTGATTTGCAGGTTGTTTGGTGTTTTGGTCGACTAGACGAAATGCTAGAAATACTAGATGAAAGGCCTTTTTACTAAGATGTGCATGCCTTTTTTCAAGTATGTGCATGCCTTTTTTTAACCTTAGCTGTAATTAATCAATCAGAAGGTCTTCTGAAGGCCCCTACATTCATCAAATTTCATTCATATGAAACACGCTTTACTCTTAGTTTTTTCGGTTGTAATCGGGACTGTTGCCCACGCGCAATACGTTACAACCTTCCCATTTACTGAGGATTTCGAAGCCTCAGCTACATGTGGTACCGGTTGCGGTAACGCATGTGTGATTACCAATTCTGAGTTCACCAACGACCTGGGTGACGATCGGGATTGGACTGTTGACGCAAATGGCACAGGTTCAGGGGGAACTGGGCCAACTGCAAACGGTGGAGCCGACCACAACCCTGGTGTTGCAGGCGGTCAGTACCTCTACACAGAAACTTCAGGTGCCTGTAGTGGTGGTGACGTTTCTAACCTTGTTTCTCCTTACTTCGATTTTACCAACATCAACGTTCCTTACGTACGATTTTGGTTTCACATGTTCGGAGGTGACATGGGCGACATGCACTTCGACATTGACACTACGCAAGGTCAGGGAGCTTGGGTGAATGATTACATCCCATCCTGGACTGACGATGTAGACGAGTGGCAGCAGCGCCTCGTTTCTCTCGTTGAGTTTGGTGGAATGGATTCTGTTCGATTCAGAGTTCGTGGTGTATCAGGAACCAGCTTCGAGAGTGATATGGCCGTTGACGATTTCTACGTGAACGATACTGTATTCTCAGTTCTTGCTGATGTTTTCCAGCCTCAGTGTGATGGTGACAACAGCGGTTTGATTGTAGCTTCTGGTCTGTTTGGAGTTGAGCCTTTCACTTACTCTTGGTCTACAAGCTCTACTAATGACTCTATTAACGTAACTGACAACACTACTTACGGAGTGACAGTTACTGATGCAAACGGGCTGACAGCTACTGCTTCTTTCACAACCGTTGATGTTCCTGCTATCAACACCAGCACAACAGTTATTCAGGACTTGGTTTGTAAGTACGATGACGCGATTGCCACTGTAAGCGCTTCTGGTGGAACACCATTGTTGGGAGCTTACACGCAGGATACCACTTCTGCTAACTTCGATCCTGACACGACTACTGCAAATGATACGATCGTGAATCTTGGAGATGATGCAGTATCTCCATTCTTTCCTATCGGTTTCCCATTTGTGTTCTTTGGAGACACGTTCAACGACTTTAGAATTGTGTCAAACGGCTTCATCACATTCGATCCGGGAAGTAACGGAAGTGGGTGTTGCTCAGGTCAGAATTTCCCAAATCCAGCCCTTTCAAATGCGGTCATCGCCTTGAACTGGGAAGATCTTGATCCCGATAACGGAAACGATGGAACTATCTCCTACAAGACGGTGGGTACAGCTCCGTTTAGAAGGCTCATCGTGAAGTTTGAGGATGTTCCTTACTTCGGTGGATCTGTTGGTGATGTTACTGTTCAGGCAATGATCTATGAAACGACTAACTGCGTTGAGATCCACACCATTGACGTTGTTTCTGACGGAACTCAAACTCAGGGAATTGAGAACCTTGCCGGAGACGAAGGCTATACCTATCCTGGAAGAAATGCAGCTAGCTGGTCTGGACAGGGTGATTACATCGCTTTCTGCCCACCAGTTGGAGGATTCTCTTACCTCTGGTCAAATGGTAGCATTGATACCATCGCAGAAGGTGGATTGACTCCAGGCATTAACTATGTAACCGTTACTGACGGTAATGGCTGTGAAGTTGTGGACAGTGTTGATATTCAGTCATTGTCAAACCTTGATCTCTCACCAATGATCTCTGACATCTCGTGCTTTGGTTTGACGGATGGTATGATCGCTTCCAACGCTGCAAACGGTGTAGCTCCTTACACTTACGTTTGGTCTGATGCTTCTACCAACGATGACCTCACCGGTGCCGGAGCAGGAACTTACGGAGTAACTGTAACAGATGATTTGAACTGTGTGGACAGCATCAATGGTTTGACAATTGTTGAGCCTCCATTGCTCGTTTCTTCACTGATCGACATCACAAGTTCTACTTGTCCTGACTCAGCAGATGGTTCAGCTGCAATGATCGCAGCAGGTGGTACACCTCCTTACACTTACACTTGGCTTCCTGATGGACTCTCAGGAGCTTCCGTATTTGGATTGACTTCCGGTAGCTACCAAGGTGTGGTAGAAGATTCGAACGGATGCCAGAGCATTCAGTCTGTGACTGTGCTTTCTGAATTCCCTTCTCCAAATCCTGACCTCGGTCCTGACGTGGCTAACACAAGTGGAGCAGCGGTTACTCTGAATCCTGGAAACTTCGCAACCTACGCCTGGAATGGTGGAGCAACATCTTCTACACTTCAGGTAACTCAAACAGGTACTTATTCAGTAGAGGTAACAAATGCCTTTGGATGTGCTGGTACGGACACTGTGTTTGTAGAGATCTGGCCATTGGGAATTTCTTCCATCAATGGAGGAGAAGGTGTAAACATCTTCCCAAATCCTGTTCAGGAGTCTCTGACTGTTTCTCTGGAAGGATTGCAGGTTTCTTCAGAACTGGAAGTAATCGTTACCAACCTTCAGGGACAGGTACTCTCCATGCAAACTGCTGTAAGCGGAACACGCTTTGTAGTTGTTGACACAGAAGAACTCGCAAGTGGCGTTTACAACCTTCACGTAAGAGGTGAAGAGATTGACGTTCACCAGCGATTTGTGCGTCAATAAGCACAAGACATCAATACATAGAAAAAGCCCGGTCAAATTCGACCGGGCTTTTTCTTTTCCTTGCATCCAAAGACATACATTTGGCTGCCAAAGAAATTAATGCAATGAGTGTTTTAGTCAACAAGGATTCGAAGGTGATCGTGCAAGGCTTCACAGGAGGTGAAGGAACCTTCCACGCGGGGCAAATGATTGAATACGGAACCAACGTTGTAGGTGGTGTGACCCCCAACAAAGGCGGTCAGATGCACCTCGATCGTCCGGTCTTTAATACAGTGGCAGATGCCGTGAAGGAAACCGGAGCTGACGTTTCCATCATTTTTGTTCCACCCGCTTTTGCTGCTGATGCCATTATGGAAGCAGCGGAGGCAGGAATCAAAGTGATTGTGGCTATTACAGAAGGTATTCCTGTGAACGACATGGTGAAGGTGAAGGAATACATCAGCGACAAGGACTGCAGACTGGTTGGCCCTAATTGCCCAGGAGTGATCACTCCGGGTGAGGCTAAGGTTGGCATCATGCCAGGGTTTGTATTCAAGCCCGGACGAATTGGTATCGTGTCAAAGTCAGGAACGCTGACTTATGAAGCTGCCGACCAGGTAGTGAAGGCCGGAATGGGTATTTCTACCGCTATTGGTATCGGAGGTGACCCCATCATCGGAACAACCACTCAACAGGCTGTGGAGCTTCTTATGAATGATCCAGAGACAGATGGCATCGTGATGATTGGTGAAATCGGTGGAAACCTCGAGGCGATCGCTTCACGCTGGATCAGCGCGAACGGCAACAAGAAGCCTGTTGTTGGCTTTATTGCAGGTGAAACAGCGCCTAAAGGACGTACCATGGGACATGCCGGTGCCATCGTAGGTGGAGCAGATGATACTGCTGAAGCCAAGAAGAAGATCATGGCAGAAAATGGTTTGCATGTAGTGGATAGCCCAGCTACCATAGGCAAGAAGATGGCCGAGGTAATGGGAGTGACGGCCTAAGGCAAACAGACATAGAAGATGAAGAGGGTGCTGATTCAGCACCCTTTTTTTGTGCCTAGTTCACGGGAAGATCTTTCAGGAACCTGCGCTTTGCCTTGTCTTTAAAGAGTAGCGCTCTGAAGCCAGCCTCATAGGTTGTAGAAGAGAAACCGCCTTCTATTGTACTTCTGGAGCTTACAAGTACTGAGAAGCGAACACGCTCAGCGAGATCTACTCCCAGTGCAAGTCCCGTTCTGTCTTTCCACGTGTAATGAGGTGTCACAAAGAGCTCTTTCCATCGAACGGTGGCTGATAGTTGATACGCGGAACTGTAATTATTGCTCTGGGCATTCACAGTGGGAGTAATAGACCAGTTATCATTCACCTGGAAATGATAACCTGCGCTCATAGACATTATCGTTCCCGGGCTTGCTTCGCCAGATGTTCGAATCAGGTTATGAAAGGTGACGGCTGCAAACAGGTTTTGGTGAGTAAAAGCCAGCCCCGCAGTTATACTGCTTCCTGTTGATGTGTTGAAGGAGGATGTTGAATTCAGTGAGTTCATACGCCAGTTGGAGCCTATCCGCAGGTCATGGTAGTTAAAGGCCACCGAAGGCATCAAAGTACTCTTTGTTCCCAAGGCGATTTTCGGAGATGCTACGAGCTGGTATTTGTCAAAAACCAGTTGTCCAAACCTGTCGCGTTGAACGTTGACCGCAAAGGCAGTTCGTAGTTTGTCCACGTAGCCGTCTACAGCTGCCCCTGTGGTTTCCGGGCGACCATCCAGCCCAACAAATTGCTGCTGGGATGTAGCGTAAATGCCAACTCCTCCATGCCATCCCGCCAGAGAGGGATGAAGGTTAACCGGGTTGTTCAATACTTGCTCATGGAAAGCTTCATTTTGAGCCATGCTCGCAGAAGTTAGAAGCGTGAGGAGGCTTAGAATTATAAGATAGTGTGGGGCGGGCTTAGTCATAATGGGGGATTCAGGGTGAGTGTGCGCTTTGACATCGACTCAACTATGAATAGCTTGGCAGAGATGCTCCGGGCTGAACGATCGCTGATGAGCTTGATTAAGCTTAGTCGATGTAATTTGAATATACATCGATTATTTTAAATCACCGATCGATTATTCTTTACCCTTGCTAAGAAAAGGGGATTGCTTAGAAGACTGTTAAGGAGTTTTGAGCTAAACTACTCTGAAGGCCGCCTGCAAGTAGTTGTTGATGGCTCCCACCGGTTCAAGCTTCACTTTGAAAGACTCCGTGAAATCAACAAATGCCCTGAACTCATGAAGAGGAACAGCAAACTCATCAAAGAAGATTAAATCCCCCGGCTTAAGGTAGCTGTGGAGCATGGCCAGCGGATACATGGCGGAGGTGTACATATCTCCATCGATGTGCAGTACCACTCTTTGCTTAAAATCTACTTCCGGCAATTGCTTCATCAAAGTGTCTTGAAAAAGCCCCTTCACGAAATTGATCCGCTGATCATCAATGTCAGGAAATTTTCCGCCCAGCGAGAACGTCCCAGCTTTGTATGCTCCCCAGTCATCCGGCAAGCCTTCGAAGGTGTCAAATGCATAGAAGCGTGTGTCAGTGCTTGTGTTGTTGGTGCTCCACCAACGAAGTGAGTTCCCCCTGCCGACTCCGAATTCGAGGTAAGAAATAGCAGTGGTGTCCAGGCCTTCCAGATCCAGCACATCCTTGTAAAGCTTCAACCGCTCGGGGTGATCCGGGCGAGGATTGTAGAAATCGTTGAACTGGAATTTACTTCTGTTTTTATGAAGCCATCGAGATAACTGCACAAGCCCGGCTACGAAGCGAAAGGGGGTAACAACAAATCCCAGGAATCGGTGTCCCTGAAATCGGAAGAATGTACCCTTGAAAAAACGATAAAAACGCGTCTTGGTCGTAGCCATTTGCCCGTGCTTTGGATGATGCGGCAAATATGGCAAAACATTGAATAGTCATTCGATGCAAGGTACAGTGCCGATGTAGGGAGAACTTATCCTTTGGACCGTTATGAAAACAGGCATCGGGCCTAAAGCAGTGGTATGTCTTCCAATACTCTTGAGCCACTTGTTTTCTGGCGTAGCAAAGCTCTCACTCCCACACCGTGATAGGCATAAGCATCGATGGATAGGAGATCTGTTCGTTGTGCATAGCTGTAGGAGAGTCTAATTGTTTCCATTATTTCAAAGCCTGCTGCTAGTATTGGCCCTTGGCTGAAACGCCACCCAGCCGAAATGCTCGCAGCACCATACGAGGCATTGAGTGCAGCGGCAGAACCGCTGAAATCCCCAAGATCTGCTTGTGTTGTTCGCAGAAGAAGTGTAGGAGTTAGGCTCACTTTTTCATTCAATTGGAAGCGTTGCATTGCGCGGACTGAATAGCTTCTAGCTACAACGCTTTCTAGGTCCGCGAAAAAGCTTACGTCTGGTTGAGTAAGATCCCTGCTTGTAATTGTGATCGCAAGGTTTCTGTGTATCACCGACAAACTTGCGCCAAAGGTCAGCCTGTTCAAGGAAGCTTGGGGCAATCCCTCTTGTGGTGTTTCAAAAGGATCCTTTGCAAATTGAAAATATGCAAAACTTAAACCGGAACTTAAGTATGTCTTAGCGCCTAGATGTATTCGCTTTGACCATTGCAATTCAAGTCCGCTGGTAGCATCACGTCTTTCATTGTATCGGGAATGAAAGCCATTGATGGCAAAACCAGATCCCAACCCTTCAGCGTAGAAGTCCGCTCCAAGGTTGTAGTGCACTTCGTTGGCGATGCTACCAGGGGCATTACCGCGTTCATACTCAGCATAAATCCCTGAACCCTCATGCCAACCCGCGAGAGAGGGCATAGAGCGGAGGGGACTAAGTTGATTGATAGGCGTTAAAACCTGTGCTTGGAGTTGCGTCAGGCTTAAAGCAAAAAACAGCAGAATCAGTGATTTAAATGACATAGAATTAAGGGGGGCTTTATTAAAGAATTGAGGTGTCTTGAAGCAGCCTGCCCTTTTGCTGCTGCTGGAAAAACAGCACGCGGATGCCCAATTCATGAGATCCGAGAAACTCAGTGCCAAGGCTGCTCACTGTCACCTCATAGCTGTAGGTAAGACGCAGTCGCTCTTTCATATCCACGCCTGCCGCAAAAACAGCCGCATCATTCCAACGGTAAGCCAGTGCCAGGTTGATCCAATTGTACTGAATGTTGGAGCCAAACGTAAGGGCATTGAATTCTCCTTCCCGATCATACACGATGGTGGGTGTGAAGTAGGCCACTTTGGCGAGTGAGAAACGCTGGCTGGCTATAAGTGTTAATCGAGAGGGCATCGTGAAGTTTGCCTCTCTGGGAGTGTTGATGAAGCTCCAGTTAGCTCCGAATACAAATGACTTTGCCACAAGAGAACCACCTAAACCAAGACCGTAGAGATCAACTTTGCCATCTCCTCCTGCGCTGAGCGGATCGGGAAACTGAGACCAATATGACCAAGTGCCAGGCTCAATTTTGTAATGCTGATACTCGAAGCTTGCGGAAGGAATGAAAGTCACCTGATCAGCGAGTGATAGCCGTGGCGCCCAGTGAAACTGGAGCTTTTCACCCGTTACTTGGTCGCTGCCCTCCTGAAGGTGACCAGCTTGGAGTGCAAAAGCAGATCTAAGCTTGTGTACATAGCCGTCCACACCCAGTTGGTAATTAAGAAAAGATGCGGGAATTCCAGGCCACTGGTTGCGATATTGCGCTTGTGCGGCCAGGCCACCATGCCAGCCAGCAAGACTCGGGATGTAAAAAGAGGGGTTGGATAGAGATTGGGAAAAGCTTGGAGACTGGCTGTGGGCAAAACTGAAGACTCCTAAACAAAGAATTGTAACGAAGATGGATGTGCTTATTGATTTCATAGAGCTTCCAAGTTTTGTCGAACAAAATCAAATATACGTAGAATAAAATAGTCAATTGGTCGTCAAAAATGGTTTGTGAGTGGCAATGAATTTTCTTTGAACAAAGAATTGAACTCAATGAGATTATTAGAAGGTAGAGTGTCCATCATCACCGGAGCCACTCGCGGGATAGGAAAAGGTATTGCAGAACGCTTTGCCGAGCAAGGTTCCCATGTCATATTCACCTATGTTTCATCAGATGAAAAAGCGCGTGCGCTGGAGCAGGAACTCGAGGCAAAAGGCGTTAAGGCCAAGGGCTACAAGTTTGATGTAGCAGATTTCAAGGCTTGCGAAGAAATGGTGACCGATGTGGTAAAGGAGTTCGGGCAAATAGATGTTGTAGTGAACAATGCCGGAATCACGCGCGACACCTTGTTGATGCGTATGAGTGAAGACCAGTGGGACGCGGTGATCAATACCAACCTTAAGTCTGTATTCAACATGACCAAGGCGGTCCAGCGCACAATGCTTAAGCAGCGCAAAGGCTCGATTGTAAACCTTAGCTCTGTTGTTGGTGTGAAAGGAAATGCCGGTCAGGCGAATTACGCAGCTTCTAAAGCTGGGATCCTTGGTTTTACCAAGTCTGTGGCGTTGGAACTAGGTTCCAGAAACATCCGAAGCAATGCCATCGCTCCAGGCTTCATTGAGACGGAGATGACAGCTGCATTGGATGAAGCAACGGTTCAGGGCTGGCGCGATGCCATTCCGCTGAAACGTGGCGGAACCACCGAAGATGTGGCCAACTTAGCCTTGTTCCTCGCCAGTGACCTCTCAGCATACATTACCGGACAAGTAATTCATGTTGATGGTGGCATGTTGACCTGATATCTTCGCTTCAGGAAACACGACCATTGGAATTTTCATTTGAATACTCGCCCTTCTGGTTACTGCCAGGGGCGCTCATGGCTCTGGGACTCGTTTGGTGGCTTTACATAGCCTACCGCGGTGCCATGGACTGGCCCCGTTGGCTTCGCTCTGTCTTGGCATCGCTTCGTTGGGTGGCTTTGATATTGCTTGTAGGTCTGCTGCTGAAGCCTTTTCTCATGCGCTGGATCAACGAGTTTGAAAAGCCCATTCTTGCCGTTTACGAAGACGCCTCCGATTCTTTCAGCGAAACAGACCGTTCCACGCTCAAGAGTTCGTTGGAAGGTCGATTGAATGAACTGGATGAGAAGTATGACATCCGATGGATGCACTTTGCAGAAGGAGTAGAAGATTCTGCCGCTTCAGGTGAGCTAAGTCCGTTGTACTCAGATTTGGGAACCATCAAGGACCACCTTGCCAATCGCTTCTACAATCAGAACATTGGTGCCGTGGTGATCGCTACCGATGGTATTCAGAACAAAGGAATCGACCCCCGATATGTTGATGACGGTCACAGTTCGCCCTACTTCTTTCTGGCCTTGGGTGACAGCTCCTTGAAGCCTGATGCAGGAATCATCGAAGTGCTGAACAACAAGCTCGTATTCCTGAACAACACGTTTCAGGTGAAAACGAGGATTGCCATTGATCAATTGGAGGGAGAAGTTGCCAGGGTGACCATCGAGCGGGATGGCGAACCGATTGAAGAGCGAACCATCGAAGTGAAGAGCGATCACTGGGTAGAAGAACTGCGCTTTGACATTACTGCCAGTGATGCAGGGCTGAATCGCTATTCCATTCGCATCGACCCTATGGAAGGAGAGCTCAACCTCGAGAACAATGCTGCCAGCTTCTTCATCGATGTGCTCGATAACCGAATTCGTGTGCATATCATCGCCTCTGTACCACATCCCGATGCTGGGGCGCTGAAACGCGCTGTTGAGAAAAACGAACAGTACGAAGTATCTGCCAGCACGGCAGCCGATTGGGCCTTCCCTGAGGATGGATTGGATCTCGCGGTTTTGCACGGGTTTCCATCTTCTTCTGTGGATCAGTCCGTATTGCAGCGATTGAATGCTGAGAAGGTCCCAATTTGGTTTGTGGTGAGCGCGAAATCCAACCTCAATCAACTGAGCCGTCAATTGGAAGGTTTCAGCCTGAGAGGAGCGCGCGGCCGGATGGATCTTGCCGGTGGTTTAATGGCTTCTGGTTTCAACCTCTTCAACGCCTCAGGCTTTGAATCGATGAATCGGCTACCACCGTTGAATGTGCCCTTTGGTGAATTGACCCTCGGTTTCCAGCATCAGGTATTGATGCATCAGCGCATCGGAACTGTGGAAACCGAACGTCCTCTTTGGGTATTCTACGAAAACAATGGCCGGAAGGGCTCTCTCCTGATGGCCGAAGGGCTCTGGAAGTGGAGAATGTCCAACTATCAACTCAAAGGGGATAGCAAATGGTTTGACGAACTGGTGAGCAAAACGGTGCAATACCTGAGCGTGCGCCAGAAGAGAACTCGATTGCAACTCAAAGTGCCTCAGCGCATCGCAGAGCGGAGTGGAGTAGAGGCCAGTGCTGAGCTTTACAATGAGTCGTTTGAGCTCACCAATGAGCCCGAGGTAAGCTTTGATCTGATCAACGAAAAGGAAGAGCGATTCAGTTACACATTCAAGCCAGATGCCAATGGATACGCCTTGTCCATCGGAAACCTTGAACCCGGCACTTACAAATGGCAGGCAGAGGCTTCCATGAACGATGAGGTCTTCTCAGAATCAGGAGAGCTCATTGTATCTGAGATAAAGGCTGAGCAGTCTGTCACGAGGGCCAATCATGATTTTTTGAGGCGCTGGGCCAGCCGGGAAGAAGGAACCGTGTATTACCGCGATAACGCTTCCACAATGGCGGATGCCTTGCTAAACCTTGAACAGGCAAAGCCGCAGGTGATCTCAGAAAAGCAATGGACAGAGATTATAGAGTGGAAGTGGCTGATGGCACTGATAGCGCTGTTGGTTTCCATTGAATGGTTTTTGAGAAAATATCATGGTAGCTATTAGTCTTATTCCAACTCCCATGGGAGCAATCCCGATGGATCAGACTAGCCTCAGTGTTTACATAGCCCTGATCAGCATTTCCATCCTCAGCTTCATCTTCAGCAAGTGGCTCGACTATCTGAATGACCGTAACAAGTCGCCCGAACTGCCTGAGGAGGCAGAGGGAATCTATGATGAAGAACGCTATCGAACTTGGCTGGAATATGATAAGGCCCACGGCCGCATTGGTTCGCTGAGCTCAGGTATTAGCATAGTGCTGTCTCTTGTGCTTCTGGTGTTTGGTGTGTTTGGTCAACTCGACAGCTGGCTGCGCCAGTTTACAGAACATCCTGTGGTCTTGGCGTTGGTCTTTTTTGCAGTGCTCGGTGTCGCTTCCTCTGTGATTTCGATGCCCTTCAGTCTCTACAGCACGTTTGTGATTGAGGAACGCTTTGGGTTCAATAAGACTACCTGGAAGACCTACATCCTCGATTCTGTGAAAGGAACCTTGCTCTCGGTATTGATTGGCGGACCAATCGGGGCACTCATCGTCTGGTTGTTCTATGCTATGGGACCTTGGTTTTGGTTGTATGCGTGGATCATTGTTTCTGTGTTCTCCGTCTTCATGACCATGTTTGCCGCGAGCCTCATTATGCCCTTGTTCAATAAGTTTACTCCTCTTGAAGAGGGCGAGCTTCGCTCAGCGATTGAAGCCTATTGTGAGAAGGTTGGATTTAAGTTGAACAACCTGTTTGTAATGGACGGCTCAAAACGCAGTACCAAGAGCAATGCTTTCTTCAGTGGTTTAGGTCCCAGAAAGAAGATTGTCTTGTACGACACGCTCGTGGAGCAGCAATCCACGGAAGAAATTGTAGCTGTTTTAGCTCATGAAATCGGCCACTACAAAAAGCAGCACACGCGCCAGTCGCTTGTCCTTTCGATCTTGCAGACAGGAGTAATTCTATTCCTTCTGGGAGTGTTTTTGAATCGTCCCGAGTTTTCTCTCGCGCTCGGAGCAACTCAGCAAAGCTTCCATGTGGGCATCATTGCTTTTGGAATCATTTTCTCTCCGGTTTCCACCTTGATTGGAATTGGCATGAACATGTTGAGCCGTAAAAACGAATTTGAAGCCGATGCCTACGCTAAGTCGACTTACAAGGCAGGGCCGCTCGTAAGTGCGCTCAAAAAGCTCACTTCTGAAAACCTGAGCAATCTAAAGCCACATCCCTTCTACGCATTTGTAAATTACAGTCACCCGCCTGTTCTGGTTCGAATTGCGTCTCTGGAATCTCAATAAAATATGAGGGTTCATTGCTCGAAATGTGCCTTTCATAAACTCATGCCTGGCGTTCCTTCATTCTCAGAGGCATTTGATACTTGGGCATATAATTTAGAGGACAGACAACGACATGAGAATGTAGATCGTCCAATCTTGCATTAATCCTATTTGTACATGAAGCCATTCCCCAAAGCTATTCTTGTCCTGTGCCTTCTGCTGGGCGCTAGTCACGCTTTCGCAACCCACGTTGCAGGCGGAAACATTGAGTATTCACATATTGCCGGAGATTCTTTTGACGTAGAACTCTTCTTCTACCGTGATTGCGATGGCCTTCAAGCGCCAACAGCACTTCAGCTGGAAGTCGCTTGCTCACAAACCAGTATCGCTACTTTTTTTAATGTTCCAATGACCTACGTAGGAGAGGTGTCTCAGATTTGCCCATCCGCGTTGAATCAGTCAGCATGTAATGGCGGTACCTTAGAAGGAGTAGGGCTTTATCATGGACATGTGGTGGTGGATTTTGCACAACTGCCTCCAGTCGCATGCAACAGCTGGGAACTGTCCTACACTGTATTCGCCCGAAATCCTTCCATTAACTTGAATGGTACAGGAGCGTTTTTCGTTTATGCCAATCTCAACAATGCAGACTTTCCGACCAATAGTTCAGCCGAATACGATCATTTGGAGCTTCCCTTCATGTATCCGACCGCTCAGCACCTGACGTTTGATGTTTCTGCCACAGATCCTGATGGCGATAGTTTGGTCTACACTCTGGACACAGCTTTACAGGATGCTGGAAATCCACTGGGGTACTTCTTTGGCTATTCACCTCAAAATCCAATGCCACCATTGACCCTCGATAGCTTTTCGGGGATCGTAACCATTGCGGGTGCTCCACCCATCACCGGAGGAGAAGACAACTATGTAATCGTTTTCCGGGTGGATGAATACGATCCAGTGTCAGGCCAATGGAAGGGAGCGACCATTCGTGACTTCAATGCCATCATTGTTCCCGACTCCAACAAGGTTCCAAGGTTGCAATCCAGTGGTATGCTCAATCCTACCGGTGGATTTCTGATTGACTCGCTTAGGCTTCAGGTTGTTTCGGGACAAAACTTTTGCTTCGACATGGTTTTTGCTGATTCGAATGTGCTGGACTCTGTGTTCGTCAATTCAAACATGGCAAACTCAATCGACAACCTGTCGATCACTCAGACAGGTGCCAATCCGACCGTTGCTACGGTTTGTGGTTCGTTTCCTGCGCAAAGTCAGCCGATCACAGATCTTTCCTTCCTGGTGGAAGCAAGGGATAATCATTGTCCGGTTTATGCCAAAACCACCAAGACCGTTGGCTTCCGAGTTTTGACCCCGTCCAACCTTCCGGATGATACCATTTGTTTCGGTGATTCGGTTGAAATGTCAGTGCCTGGAACCCAAGTGAGCTGGACTGCTCTTTCCGGCCCTCCGATATCCAATGGTGTCAATTTTAGCTGCGATACCTGTGACACCGTGATTGCCAGTCCAATCGTTACCACTACGTACGTGGTTCAATACCTCTTTCCCTGGGTTGGGGTGCTTACAGATACCGTCACGATCAACGTAAGTACGGCTATCGCTGCCTCACTTACAGGACCTAGCCAGGTTTGTGTGACAGACACAGGGTATTTCTCCGTCAGCGGGACGGGAAGTGGTTTGACCTATAATTGGACCGCTACAGGTGGTTCCATGTCTCTGAATGGCTCTGCCAACACAGCCGTGATCTATCCGGTTCCCGGTCAGTTTGGTATTTCCGTTACCGTTTCTGATAGCAACTGTAGCGAAACGGTTTCCAGCCCTGTAACTGTGAATGCATTACCCAATGTAGTGGCCGGCTTCGATCAGTATATCTGCTCTATAGAAGAGGCGAATCTGAGCGTGACCGGTGCGGACAGCTATTTATGGTCTCCGGCCTCGAGTCTCGATGATCCAACCAGCACCTGGCCAGCAGCATCGCCATCTACGACAACCGTCTACACCGTTGTAGGAACAGATACCAACGGATGTTCAGATTCAGACAGTCTTACCGTAGTCGTTCAGCCTACGTATCTGGCCGGCATTGCTGAAGACAACAATGGGAATGCGGTTCAGAATTCTACCGTGTACATGATCAAGTACGAGGCTGCGCAGGATACGGTCTATTCGCTCGATATCACCACAACAGACGCACAAGGCGCATTTCAGTTCCTGGCGATCGAAGACTCTGTGTTTGTGAAGGTAGCGCCCGATTCGACCTCTTATCCCAATCTGTTGCCAACCTATCACGACTCAGCCACTACCATCCAAACAGCTACCGTGATTGATTTGATGCCTTGCTCGCTGAATACAGTGTCTGTTATTGCTGTTCAGGGCCTCAACCCTGGCGGACCGGGCTTCATCGGAGGATACGTGTCACTGGGGGCTGGAAGGTCTGAACCTGTCTCCGGGTTATCGGTGCTTATCAGAAATGCAAACGGAAGGCGTATCGCTCAGGAAACGACCGATGCTCAAGGCTATTTCCGTTTTGAGAACCTGACGGCCGGGGGCTACTATATCGATGTAGACCGATGGGGTGTGCAAAACAATCAGGCTCCTTTCATTGACTTGAGAGAAGGTGAAAGCCGCGATGACTTCCAGTTTGTGCTCTATGCCAAGTATCTCGATATGCTTGAACCTAGTGGCGAAGAGGAAATCAATGGTCGTAGCTGGAGTATGTATCCGAACCCAACCACTGGTTTGATGCACCTTGACGGTATTGAATTCAGCGGAGTGGTGCATGTACACAGCCTGGACGGGAAGAGATTGCGTTCAGAAGCTGTCCGCCCGGGTAACAATACATTGGACCTTTCCTCACTTTCTGCCGGAAGCTACATGATGGAAGTGGAGCAAGGAAGCGAACGTCTTCATCAGCTGATCATCAAGCAATAGTGTGATTGGGGTAGCTGATTTTATAAGCATACAATAGCATCGATCGTAGTGCATATGGAATAGAATTGGAAGCTTTGAAGAGGTCAGGAACGACTGGTATACTTCAAAGCTTTCTTTTTACTTCATTTTCAGAGAGTTATTCTTGCTTCTTCTGATACTGTAGAGGAATAAAAGTTTTACATTTGCAGCCCTTTTCAGGGAGAGGAATGCCGATGTTCCTCTATGTATCATTCTTTACCTCCATCGGTGAGAGGTAAATACAAACGAAGGCAACATGGCCAACGAAAATCAAAAACCAACCGAAGAAAAGGTTGAATCAACGGAGCAGTCAGCAGCTCCAGAAACCGCTGACAAACAAGAAGTAGCTGCCGAATCTCCAAAGGCAGAAGAAAAGCCAGCCGCGGCAAAAGCGGAAACCAAAACAGAAGAAGCTCCGGCAGAAGACCCTAAGTCAGCAGTTGCTAAGAAGGCACCAAAAGCCGAGAAAGCGCCAAAGGCTGAGAAGGAAGCAGTTGTAGCTGAAACTGAAGCTCCAAAGGAAGTTGCACAGAACACAGAAGAGTTCCGCCAGGCTTTCGATTGGGACAAAGTAGACAAGAAGAGCGAAAAGTATTCGGAGGACGAGCGCATCGAAATGGAGCGCATGTATGACGAAACATTGACTTCCGTAACCGAGCACACAGTTGTGGATGGTAAGGTTGTTTCCCTCAATCAAAAGGAAGTGGTGATCAACATCGGCTACAAGAGCGAAGGTGTGATTCCAACCACTGAATTCCGTCACAACCCCGACCTCGCGGTGGGTGATGAGGTGGAAGCCTACGTTGAGAAAACAGAAGACAGCCTCGGCCAGTTGGTGCTTTCTCACAAGAAAGCTCGCATGATGCGTGCCTGGGAGCGTGTGAATGATGCACGTGACAAGGACGAGGTAGTGATGGGTTATGTGAAGTGCCGCACCAAGGGTGGACTCATCGTTGATGTGTTTGGTCTTGAGGCCTTCCTTCCAGGTTCACAGATCGATGTGAAGCCTATTCGCGATTACGATATCTATGTTGGAAAGAACATGCAGTTCAAGGTTGTGAAGATCAACCCTGAGTTCAAGAACGTTGTTGTTTCCCACAAAGCACTGATCGAAGCCGAGCTCGAGCAGCAGAAGGTTCAGATCATGCAGAAACTCGAAAAAGGTCAGGTTCTCGAAGGAACCGTTAAGAACATCACTTCTTACGGTGTCTTCATCGACCTTGGAGGTGTGGATGGTCTCGTTCATATTACTGACCTCAGCTGGGGACGTATCAATCACCCAGAGGAAATCGTTGAGCTCGATCAGAAACTCAATGTTGTTATCCTCGACTTCGATGACGAGAAGAAGCGTATTGCTCTCGGTCTGAAGCAGCTCCAGAATCACCCATGGGAGTCTCTGGACGAGAACATCAAAGAGAACGACATCATCAAAGGAAAAGTGGTGGTATTGGCAGACTATGGAGCATTCGTAGAAATCGCTCCAGGAGTAGAAGGCCTGATCCACGTATCTGAAATGAGCTGGTCTCAGCACCTACGCACTGCCGATCAGTTCTTCAAAGTAGGAGACGAGGTAGAAGCCAAGGTGATTGCCCTGGATCGCGAAGAGCGCAAGATGTCATTGAGCACACGACAGCTCAGCCAGGATCCATGGGAAGACATCGAGAAGCGCTACCCAGTGGAAAGCCAGCACAAAGGCAAGGTTACCAACCTTTCCAACTTCGGAGTATTTGTTGAGCTTGAGGAAGGTATCGATGGTTTGATCCATATTTCTGACCTCAGCTGGAGCAAGAAGATCAATCACCCATCTGAATTCACCAAGGCTGGTGAAGACATGGAGGTGGTTGTACTCGAAATCGACAAGGACAATCGCAGATTGAGCCTCGGTCACAAGCAACTGGAAGAGAACCCATGGGATGTTTTCGAGTCTGTATTTAGCCTCGGTTCTGACCACCAGGGAACTATCATCAGCCGCACAGACAAGGGAGCTATCGTTAGCCTTCCTTACGGTGTTGAAGGATTTGCTCCAAGTCGTCACCTTTCTAAGGAAGATGGCAACAAGGCAAACGTTGATGAAACGCTTGACTTCCAGATCATCGAATTCAACAAGGACGCCAAGAAGATCATCGTATCGCATACGAAGACCTTCGATAGCGAACACGGTGGATCTGAAGGTTCTGGTGACAAGAAGCGCAAGCCAGCTGCATCGAAAGGTAAGACCGATCGTAAGGCGGTTAAGAAGATCAACGACTCACTCGAGAAGACTACTTTGGGTGACCTCGGAGTTCTTTCAAACCTTAAGAGCGAAATGGAAGAGGCTGAAAAGAAAGACAAGCCTTCCAAATAATCAGCGATCACACATCGCAAAACAATCCCTCACCATAGCGGTGGGGGATTTTTTTTGCCCGATGGTGAAGTATATTTGCCGACTTGCCCGCATGAAATCCCTCGTACTACTTAATAACACTCAGGTCAGCCTTACGCTCGACAGACTTGCCTACCAGGTGTTTGAACGGCATGGCGATCTTAAGGACACTGTCTTGATCGCGCTTCAACCAAGAGGAGTGCATCTTGGGCGCAGGATTCTGGAGAAGGTCAAGGCATTTTCCAATAAGTCAGAGGTTCCTTACGGGGAATTGGACATCACCTTTTACCGGGACGATTTCAGAAGGAGAGATGGCGTGTTGATTCCCAGTTCCACCAACATCAATTTTTCAATTGAGAATAAGAAGGTGGTGCTGATTGATGATGTGCTCTTTACAGGGAGAACAGTTCGTTCGGGCCTTGATGCCCTTTTGGATTTCGGTCGCCCGGAAACAGTCGAGCTTCTTGTATTGATTGATCGAAGATTTAGCCGTGAGTTACCCGTTCAGCCCGACTACACCGGCCGCACCGTTGATGTAATCTCCGAGGAAAAGGTGAGGGTAGACTGGTCGGAGAACAACGACAAAAACGAAGTGATTTTATTCAGCGATATTCAGAATGACGAAGGTTAGTTCAAAGCATCTCTTAGGTATCAAAGACATCAATGCAGATGATGTTCATCTCATTTTCAATACTGCTGATACATTCAAAGAGGTTCTGAATCGTCCCATCAAAAAAGTCCCATCGCTTCGAGACGTCACCATTGCCAATGTATTCTTCGAAAACAGCACGCGCACAAGGCTTTCTTTTGAGTTAGCTGAAAAGCGTCTCTCTGCTGATGTGGTCAACTTTTCAGCGGGCTCTTCTTCTGTCAAAAAGGGAGAAACGCTGATTGATACCGTCAACAACATCCTGGCGATGAAGGTGGACATGGTAGTGATGCGTCATCCCAATCCAGGTGCCTGCGTATTCCTGAGCAAGCATGTGAATTGCAGCATCATCAACGCTGGAGACGGAGCACACGAACATCCAACACAGGCTTTGCTGGATGCATATTCGCTGAGGGAGAAGGTAGGAGACCTCAAGGGATTAAAGGTTCTGATCGCGGGAGATATACTTCACTCCCGTGTCGCGTTGTCCAATATTTTTTGCCTTCAAATGCTTGGAGCTGAGGTGGCTGTTAGCGGACCCGCTACACTCATTCCGAAGCACATCCATTCGCTGGGAGTAAAAGTGATGCTCGATTTCCGGGAAGCGCTTCAGTGGTGTGATGTCGTAAACATGCTCCGCATTCAGATGGAGCGACAGGACATTCAGTATTTCCCTACGTTGAGGGAATACACTATGCAGTATGGACTCTCTCGTCAGCTGCTCGAAGAAATCGGGAAAAAAGACATCATAATCATGCACCCGGGGCCGATCAACAGGGGAGTGGAAATTACCAGTGATCTGGCTGACGGTGAGGACAGTATCATCTTAAATCAGGTGGAGAACGGAGTCGCTGTGCGAATGGCCATACTGTATTTACTTGCTGGAAAGCCTGATTGAGACGCACGGAATTAGATATATTTGCTCTGACCTAAGGTTGTGACATGAATGTTCAGATAGATACTAGCGAAGACTACACAGTAGTTACCCTGCAGGAAGAAAAGCTCGGAGGCCTTGTTTCCCCAGCGCTCAAGACCAAGCTTTTAGAGCTTAATACTGAAGGTGTGCGAAACATTATTCTGGACATGAGTGCAACACGCTTTTGTGACTCTTCTGGACTAAGTGCCATTCTCGTAGGCAATCGACTTTGCAAGAACGCAAACGGAAGCTTTGTATTGTGTGCATTGCAACCAATGGTCTCAAAACTCGTAGCCATTTCTCAATTGAACAACATTTTGAACATCACTCCAACGCTCGCGGAAGCCAAGGATTTCGTTCAGATGGAGAATGTTGAAAGAGACGTTGAGAATGACTAGGTATGTTTTCCATACATGTATTGTGATCCTCACGCTTTGCGTGGTTTCCATTCAATCCATGGCGCAGTGTGTGCCTGATGCTAATTCAGGAGGACTGTATTCACCCAGTCAGGATGAAGGTATTCCAGACGGAGCCATTGGCTTGAACTACGAAGCAATCATTACGGTGAACGTACCATCTGATACGGTCATTTTTGGAATTGCCGGTGACCTTGACAGCGCGGTTCTAACCAATGTATCAGGATTGCCTCCAGGGTTCCAGTACGAATGTGTGCCTGCAAGCTGTGGTTTTCCGGGCGGAGAGCAAGGATGTATCTTGTTGACTGGATTCACCGATGATGAAGCTAATGCTGGGGATTGGGTGATTGAAGGAAGCTTCACATTTCATGCTCAGCAAGGCCCAGTGCCCGTCACCTTTCCTTTCACTGAAGAGCTCTACACTTTGACGTTGAATACCATCCCGGCTTCCGTTAGCGAAGTGGATGTTGAGAGCCTGCGGTTTTCTATCGGCCCTAATCCGGTCAATAAGTATTCAACGCTTACTTATGATCTTCCTGCTTCTGGAGCCGTAAAAGTGGTTGTTTACAACCTGGTGGGTCGGTCGGTATACAAAGAAGGCATCGATGGTCGCAAAGGGGAGAACTTATTGCGGATGAACGGCATGTCTCTGGATGCGGGCATTTACTTTCTTGAGCTTTCTCAGGGAAACTACACGCGCTCCGCCAGATTCATCATTCAGGAGTAAGGAGCTACGTGGAACCACTGTTCTCCGTACAGATTCTCGGCTCAAATTCAGCACTTCCCGCTTACAACAGACATCCTACATCACAGTTACTCAATGTCAACAATCAGTATTACCTGATTGATTGCGGTGAGGGCACGCAGATGCAGCTTCGCAGGTATGGATTGAAGATGCAGCGGATCAAGGTGATCTTCATTTCTCACTTGCACGGAGATCATTATTTTGGATTGATTGGCCTGTTGAATAGCTTTCACTTATTGGGACGCAAAGCCGGGCTCACGATTGTTTGTCCGGAAGGGTTGAAGCAGATACTGGAGCTTCAGATGGATGCAGCCAACGGTAAGCTGCAATACCCGATCTCTTACATTTTCACCGATCATATCGGTGATTCGCACGAACCGAAGCTGGTATTTTCCGATAACCATGTCAAGGTGGAAGCATTTCCCCTCAAGCATCGCGTGCTTTGCTGTGGGTTTATGTTCAAGGAAACAAAAAAGCTCCCGGCCTTCAAGGCTGAGCTAATGGAGCGGTACAAGATTCCGATTGCCGCCATTCCAGGTATTAAGCATGGAGATGATTTCGAAACAGAAGATGGCCAGGTTATTTCAAATAAAGACCTTACCATTCCCTCGCCAGAGCCGAGAACGTATGCATATTGCACAGATACGGCACCTCTTCCTCACTTGTCCGATTTCCTCAAGGGGGTGAATCTCCTCTACCACGAGGCGACCTTTACCGAAGAACTCCGGAGCCGGGCGAAACAAACCTTCCATTCAACTGCCAAACAGGCTGCTGAGATCGCGTTGCAGTCTGAAGTGAGGCAATTGATCATTGGACATTTTTCGGCCCGGTACAAGACGCTCGAAGCCTTACTACAAGAGGCACGTGAGACATTTGAGCAAACGGAGCTTGCGGAAGAGGGAATGTTATTCGAGATTCAGTAACTATTTAGATCGATTCTACATAAATTCGCTGGCGATGAGCAAGGCCATTCGACTCTTTATCGCTGACAGCAACTATTTGCTGAGACAAGGCCTGAAGTCCGTTTTTTCAGATCAAGATAGCGTAGAAATTGTCGGGGAAGCCGCGACTAACGAAGAGCTCTACAGCCGGCTTAAAACGTCAATGGCCAGTGCCTTGCTGGTGGATTACGACTCGGGTGATTTTTCTGAAAAGAGTGTGTCGATTGCGATGGATACTGTTCCTGAACTGAAGGTGATTGGTATCACTCCCCAGTGCCACGTGAATGTGATCCGGAGGTTAATGGATAAAGGAATCCACGGTCATTTACTCAAAGACTGTGATCGACAGGAAGTACTCGATAGTGTTTTACGGACAGCGCAGGGCGAACGGTTTTATTGTGGTCAGGTGTTGGATCAGGTGAATGCTTCAGAGGGAATTGAGACCGAACACGGGTGCGACCCGGTAAGTCTGTCTACCCGGGAAATCGAAATACTCCAATACGTAGCTCAGGGAATGACTACCAAAGAGATTGCCGAGAAGCTATGCCTGAGTTTTCACACGGTGATGACACACCGGAAGAACATGATGAATAAGCTTGGAACGGGAAATACAGCAGGATTGATCATTTACGCAGTGCGTGAAAATCTGATCAGTCCCAATAAATTCTTGTTTTCGTCAGACTCGGGGAAGTAATCGCAGGCAGATTACCAGCTCACATCATCGTCCGCACCCAGCAACATGAGCGCTTCAGAAAGCTCACCTTCCGTTTTCATGTCGCTTTTGCTTTTGGCGATGGTCAAACCACTTCTGTAGACCTCTATGGCCTGATCAGTTTGATCTTGTGCTTCAAGCAGCTTTCCGAGCTTGTAGTAAGCTCCAAGGTAGTTGGCGTCATGCTTGAGTAGATCCCGAATTGTTGCAATGGCCTTTTGCGCGTCACCTTCCTTTTCATACTCGAGCGCAGCAGCATATTTCAGAAATGAATCGTTTGGATTCGTCTGCAGCATCTCTTCAATCAGTTTCAGTCGATCACTCACGGTGCCAATTTTGGCGAAAGTTAGCAAGCTTGACTGACAATCAGAAGCAATAGTTGATAACTCCTAGATCGCTTGTTCTCTCAGTAGAAAGGTAGTAGGGTAGCTAACGACACCGGAAGCCAGCATCTTCATCCGAAAACTAGTGTTCGCCTTCATTGCCTCTACAAACTCAGGACTGTCTGCTGCAAAGATCATCGACACCTCATTTTCATTTTCAATAGACTGAAAGACGTGTAGTACATCAAAGTCCTTTACCGGATCTTCCTCATAGTCTCCCAAGAAGGCTTCTTTCCACGCAGCAAAATCGCGAACGAGGAAACTCATGTAGACCACGCATTCTCGTTTGGATGGGTTATCGGCTTCAAGGTGATGTTTCAACCAATAGAGGTCAATTTCACCTTGAACACCCGCAATCTCCATGCTTTTCATCAACTTCTCAGAAGTCACATATTCCTTGGCCCTGTCTACACCGGAGATCTTCGTGAAAACCATGGCTAGTTCCTGAGACTCATAGCCCTGCATCACCATTCGCGTAGAGATTCCGTGCTTCTTCCTTACAGGTTCGGCCAGGTCATACGCAGCTTTCCATGTGTCATAATCTGTAACGCGATGGCCGATGATCAAACAGCTATCCAGCGAAGTGCTTTTGTGGAAGGGAACGTCTGCCGACTTTGGTTCGACACTCTGCTCCTCATTATTGCTCGTACATGAAATAAGAAGGGCAAGCACTGGAACAAGAGCGTAAAGGCGGTACTGGCTAGGCATAGGCATCAATAATACGAAGTACAAAGGTGCGTGAACAATATTTCTATAATCTACCTTTAAACCTTGTTTATGCACAGGTACTGGTATATAAGCTTGACGCTGGTCTTTGGATTGCTCATCGTGATGACGAGCTGTCGAAAAAAAGAGGTGATCTACGTGAGCGGTCAGGTAACAGAAGGTTACTCGAACGATGGCGTGGCAGGTGTGACAGTAGAGCTTGATTACAACGAGATCAGTGGTGGTAGCTTCTCTGCTGGGTTTAAGAGCCTGGATGTCACCCCAACAGATGCTTCAGGGAACTACATCCTGGAGTTTGAGCGTGTTCAAGCTGTTTCTTACCGGGTGACCACAAAGCTGGACGGATACGAGACCTCTTCTACCACCATAGGTGGTGATGAGTGGGCTTCGGGAGATGATAACGAGTTGAACCTTGACATTTTCGAAACCGCAGAGCTTCGGATCGTGATGCGTAATGAGTTTCCGATGAGTGCTTCTGATCGGGTGCTTTTTACATTGAATGATCACTCCGCAGGTTGTTCAGGGTGCTGTCCTTCTTCTCTGATCGACCATGTTGGGGGAGATACCACGATCGTGTGCAAAGTTTTCGCCAATCAAACGATCAACTATTCCTACACGCTGGTAGTCAGTGGGTTTTCCACGGATCAGTCCGGGTCAATATTCATTCAACCCGGATCCGAGAGCAATACGATTGAGGTAGTGTATTGAGCGCTTACTTCTTAGCGTTCTTGGCAGCTTCAGCTTCTTCGAGCTTGGCATTGTAGATTTCCTGGTTCAGAATGTCTTCCTGAACCAATTCACCGTTTTCCATCACTTGCTTGAGGTAAATAACTCCAGCAGAGTAATACGTGTAGGCCACGTTGCTTTCAGCATTTGCATACTCAATGTCGTAGAGCTTGTCTCCCTGATCATCGAAGAAGCTCCAGGTGCCAGCCTTGGCTCCGTTTTCGTAGGACTCGTTGTAGTAGCGATTGCCATTTCTGTGGTAATGAACACTCTCACCGTGCAAAACACCGTTTTCCCAATTGCGCTCAAATCTCAGTTTACCGTCAGCGTAGTAAGACTTGTCTGAACCGGTTCGCTTGCCATCCATCGTCTGATGGTATTGAGCAGAAATCTGGCCGTTGTCATAGTGATTGGTAACAACCTCGCAGTCGCAGCTAGAATCGTATTCTTTAGTCAAACCTTGAGCTTGAAGACCGAGCGTAGAGAGCAGTGCGATAAGGAAGAGTGAGTATTTCATATTTGGCAAATTTCGATTACGAAAGTACGTAAGCAATCAAGAGACGTGAAGAATCTCTTGGAGATGCTTCTTTATTTCAAGAGAATCATTCGAAGAAAAGGAAGTAAAGCCCTCTTGCTTTCTGAACCAGGTGTATTGGCGCTTTGCAAAGTTCCTTGTGTGCTGCTTGATCTTGTCAACCGCTTCTTCCAGCGTCCACTCACCGGAGAGGTATGAAAACAGCTCTTTGTATCCCACTGCATTCAGCGCGTTTTCGTTGCGGTAGGGGAGCATCCGCTTCACTTCGTCCAACAATCCCAGTTGCATCATTTGATCTACGCGCTCATCAATTCGCTCGTACAGTGTCTGACGCTCCGGCTCCAGCAGTATTTGAGTGATTTCAAAGCTTCGCTGCTTTTTCGCTCCGCGTCTGAGATCTGAGAATTTTTCTCCAGAGCTGTCGATCACTTCCAGCGCCCGGATCAAGCGCTGAGGATTGGACAAGTCCACATCCTTGGCATATTCCGGATCGAGTCGTTGGAGTTCCGCTTGCAGATAAGCGATGCCTTTTTCTTCTAGGGCTTTTTGCCATTTCTTTCGAACGGCTTCGGAGGCCACCGGCAGTGCATCAAAACCCTCAGTAACAGCTTTGATGAAGAGCCCCGAGCCTCCCACCAAAACGGCAACCTGCTTTCGCTGGAAGTAGCGTTCCAGAAAATCGATGGCTTCTTGTTCAAACGTACCCGCTGAATAGTGCTCGTTAGGCTCCAGGAAGTCTACAAAGTGATGAGGTACGCGTTGAAGCTCTTCTTTGGTGGGCTTGGCGGTGCCAATGTCCATGCCTTTGTAGAATTGTCGCGAATCGGCTCCGATGATCTCTGCGTCAAAATGCTCGGCAATGTCAAGTGCCAAGCCTGTTTTGCCGCTGGCCGTAGGGCCCGCAATCACAATGAGTTTTCCCACCGGAAAAGGACTAGAAGCTGTGGCCTTCCTCAGCGTCAAACTCGGTGCCTACCACGCTGAACATGGCTTGCAGCTCTTCTTCCATGGAAGGCTCCTCTTTGTCGTCAGAAGGTGCGGTGCTCTCAAAGTCAAAGGTGAGGTCTGCAGACTTTGAATATTGCTCTGGCGCATCACCGAAGCTCTGCACGATGCGTGGCAAAATGATGTTGTCCGTATTCTCGGTCACGGAGATCACATCGATGTAGAAGCACCACATCAGGAAGAAGTCAAAAACGTAGAGCAGTTTCTGCCCCTGATGCTCGATCATGTCTCCGACTGAAACGGAACTCATTAAAGGAATTGGCTCTTCTGCCTGTCCCATGTCCATGAGGGTGATTTCCTGGCCCTTTTCCCAGTCTTCATTGCTCATGTAGAAGCTCGCCATCTGAGAATTGTCGAAACCAAATGCTTCTTGCACCATGTTGTGAAGATCCTGGAAGCTATTCGAAGTTGCTACCTCAATATCGCGGAACACGTCTTCCTCAAAATCGAGAAGCACGCGCAGTTTCACAATCTTAGTCATGTTTCAGGTTGGTTTTTAGGTGTTAGCCCCAGCTCCTTGGCAGTGTCTAGCATAAAGGCCCGGGCTTCCGTTTCGTTGTTTGCGATTTTTCCATCTAAAATGGCCTCTCGAATGGCGGTTTTGATCACGCCTACCTCGCGCCCAGGCTTCAGATCGAAGGTATCCATTATTTGTTTCCCTCCGATGGGAGGCTCCCAGTTGCGCATTCTGTCACTTTCTTCGACCTCTTTGCATTTTTCCCTTACAGTTTGGAAGTTCTTCAGGTAGCGCTGGACCTTTGATTCGTTTTTGGAGGTGATGTCACTTTCGCACAAGATCATGAGGGATTCAAGATCCTCTCCGGCATCAAAGAGTAGTCTGCGGATGGCAGAGTCCGATACGGTTTCCTTACTCAAGGCGATGGGGCGGAGGTGGAGGCGAACCAGCTTTTTGACAAACTTCATTTGCTGATCCAGCGGCAACTTCAGACTGCGGAAGATTTTTGGAACCATCCGCGCTCCCAGATCTTCGTGTCCATGGAAGGTCCAGCCGATGCCTTCTTCAAAGCGCTTGGTATCAGGCTTGGCAATGTCGTGCAGAATGGCGGCCCACCTGAGCCAGAGGTCTTCTGAGCGCTCGGCAACATTGTCCAGCACTTGTAAAGTGTGATAGAAGTTGTCTTTGTGGCCATGACCCTTTACGCGCTCTACTCCGTGGAGCTCTACCATCTTGGGAAAGATCAACGGAAGCAAGCTCGTATTCAGCAGCAGTTTAAAACCGATGCTCGGGCGTGGAGCAAGGATGATCTTGTTCAATTCTCCGGTGATACGCTCCTGGCTCACAATCTTGATGCGCTCAGCATTTTTTCGGATCGATTCGAGCGAAGAGTCTTCGATTTTGAACTGTAGCTGGGTGGCGAATCGAATGGCGCGCATCATCCTCAAAGGATCATCGGAATAGGTTTGATCGGGCGCCAGCGGAGTGATCAACCGCTTGTCATTCAGGTCTTTCAAACCATCAAAGGGATCGATGATCTGGCCAAAGTCCTCATCGTTCAGGCTGATAGACAGCGCGTTGATGGTAAAATCCCTGCGTTCCTGATCCTGCTGAATCGTTCCATCTTCTACGATGGGCTTTCTCGAATTGGAGCGGTAAGATTCCTTTCGGGCACCTACGATCTCAATTTCAAATCCTTCATGCATGAACATGGCCGTGCCGAAATTCTTGAAGAGCTTAACCTTTGTTCCGCTCAGGCGAGTAGACAGAAACTGCGCGAATTCGATTCCGCTTCCTTCTACCACAATGTCCAGATCCTTGCACGGACGATCCAGCAGTAAGTCGCGCACAAACCCTCCAATGACAAAGGCTTTGGTGCCGAAATCACGGGCAGTTTTGCCGATTTCCCGGTAAAGAGGTTGATCAATATGAGCAGCGATTTCCTGAGGAGTCATGACACGATATCCAGCCGTCCTTTTTTTGAGGGGTGCAAAGGTACGAGTTCAACGCGCTGGTTTGCGTGCGGCCTTTCCCTAAAGAAGTTTGAAGGTCTTGTCTTTTCGAAAGAGTACCCGGTCAGGTGTTGTGCTTGGGTGAAAGCCCTGGAGCGTCAGTGTTTGACGTACATTTTGCCCATCGGTTGATACAGCGACCACGGGCATTCTGAAACCATCGATGGCGGATTTGAGCACTGGTTGTTCAATCAGTCGAAAGGGTAGCGGTTTGGAATGGTTGAACTGGGGAATCCTTCGTGCATTCCATGTTTCAAAGAGAAACAGCGTGTCTTCTCCGGCTAGTTCCACCAGTTGGGTTTGAGCTTCATTGAGCGGATCCACAAAACCTTCGAGCATGTAAACATCTGAAACCCATAGCTCCAGTACCTGGTCTGTTGGCTCCACGCTTTGCAGTCCTTCCATGGTCCACGTCTGGTTGATGGCAATTCGATCCTTATTCCTCCAAAGCTTGATGAGTTCCCGATCGGTCATTGCGCAATTCGTTGATAGAGGTTCAAGTAGTTTTTCACCATTTGCTCGTTCGAGAACTTTGCAGATTGAATGCTGCCTTTTTGAGTTATCTCTTTTCTCAATCCTTCATCCTGAAGGACTCTGGACATCAGGGATTTTAATTGATCGGAGGAATCGGGTTCAAAGTACAGGGCAGCTTCTCCACCCGTTTCTTCCAGGCAAGAACCGCTTGCTGCAATGACAGGCACTTCACATTTCTGAGCTTCCAGAACGGGTAACCCAAACCCTTCATATCGAGAAGGGTAGACCATACATGCAGCGGCACTCAAGAGCGGGGGAAGATCCTTGAAATCAACATGATCAAAAAAGCGGACCCGTTTGGCACATTGAGGCTTTTCCTTCAGGTAGGCATGGATTTGCTGTGCGTATGCCTTTTGCTTACCGACCAACACCAATTCATACTCTGCCCTGAAATCACCTTCACAAAATGCCTGAACCAACGTGAGCTGGTTTTTGCGATCCTCAATCGTTCCAACGGATAGCACAAACGGATGCTCCAGTCCCAGTTTCTCAGTCACAGCTTGTTTTTCTACTTCGCTGATTCCCGGGCGAAACGAAGCATCACAACCTTGGTAGATGACTTCAATTTTTGCCGAATCAACCCCAAGCAGTTCCACGAGGTCGTCAGCTGTACGCTGGCTAATGGCGACAACCACATTTGCATCGCGGCAAGATCGCTTGGTCTTGCGCTCGTAGAAGCTTCGATCGATGAAGGGATAGTATTGCGGAAAGCGCAGGAAGATCAGGTCGTGCACCGTAACAATGGAGGGAATTCCACTCTTCTGAATGTCGGCTGGTAGTTCGTTGCTAAGCCCGTGATACAAATCGGGACTGTAGCCTTTGATCACATGCCCGAGCCGCTGCGAACGCCAATAGGATTGGGCCAGAGAAGGCCAGCTATCAGGCATCTTCACTAGTGCATAGGGTGGTTTCTCAAAGTCGGTAGCTCTGGGGTTCTGGTTGGTTTTAGGCGTAAACAGAAGTAGCTCGTGTTCCGGAGCGGTTTTACTCAATTCAGAAACCAGCGTACGGCTGTAGTTCCCGAGTCCCGTGTTGTTGAGGAACAGTCGTTTTGCGTCAAAGGCGAGCTTCATCCGAAGGATTGCTTAAACGGCCACCTGAAAATCGCGAAGCACATCGTTCAGCGAAGTCTTTGTATCCGTGCTTTCCTTTCGCTTGCCGATGATCAGCGCACAGGGTACATGATAAGTGCCTGCTGGAAACTCCTTCGGCAATGTTCCAGGAATAACCACGGATCTTGGAGGAATGTAGCCTTTGCTCTCCACAGGTTCGCTTCCTGTTACATCGATGATTTTCGTGGACATCGTCAGTACCACATTGGCACCTAACACAGCTTCCCGTCCCACTCTTACTCCTTCCACCACAATGCATCGCGAACCAATGAAACAGTCGTCTTCAATGATAACCGGAGCGGCCTGAAGAGGTTCCAGTACACCACCAATGCCAACACCTCCGCTCAGGTGAACATTCTTTCCGATCTGCGCACAGGAACCCACCGTAGCCCAGGTGTCTACCATCGTTCCAGAATCCACAAAAGCACCAATGTTCACATAAGAAGGCATCATGACCACACCAGAGGCGATGTGCGCACCATAGCGGGCAACAGCATGTGGCACCACGCGAACTCCCTTGTCATCATAGTTCGTTTTGAGGGCCATTTTGTCGTGAAACTCAAACGGGCCCACTTCGATGCGTTCCATTTTACGCACGGGGAAATAGAGCACAACGGCCTTCTTCACCCATTCGTTCACCTTCCAATCATCACCGGCAGGTTCTGCCGTGCGGAGCTTTCCCTCATCAATGCGAAGAATTACTTCCTCAATGGCGCCAATGGTTTCAGCCTCTTTCAGCTTCGATCGATCTTCCCAGGCCTCATTGATCAGTTGTTCCAGTTGTGTGATTGATTGCTCCATTTTCTCGTTGTTTCAGTCCGCGGCAAAAGTATGGGTCGCATCCGGTTTTGGATGGACGGTGTGTAAGTTACATTTGCGCGATGGGTAGAATTCTGGCGTTGGATTATGGAAAAGTACGTTGCGGTTTAGCCGTTTCTGATCCTTTGAAAATGATCGCCAATGGCTTGGATACGGTGGGACGAAAAGATCTGAATGACGAGTTGAGCCGACTGCTGAAGGAATACGAGATTGAACGCCTGGTTATTGGTGAGCCAAAGCGGCACAGCGGGGAAAGCTCGGAGGTAGAGCGAGACATTCAGAAGTTGATCCGAACGCTTCAATCTAACCATCCTGATTTACCCATATCGCGCATGGATGAGCGCTTTACCAGCAAGATGGCCATGGATGCGATGATCACAATGGGAGCCACCCGAAAACAACGTCAGCAAAAGGGAAACATTGATAAGATCAGCGCAACATTAATTTTGCAGGATTATTTGAACAATCCGCTCACATGATTTTACCCATTGTAGCATACGGAGATCCCTTGTTGAAGCAAGAGGCAGAGGAAATTGATGAAACCTATCCTGACCTTCCGAAGCTGATCGAAGACATGTATGAAACCATGTACAATGCCGATGGCGTTGGACTGGCAGCTCCTCAAATTGGCCTCGGCATTCGCATGTTCATTGTGGATGGAACTCCTTTCGGAGAGGACGCTGAAGAAGCCAAGGATCCCAACGAGCGCAAGTCATTGGAGCAGCTCAAAGACTTCAAGAAAGTATTCATTAACCCGATCATTTTAGATGAAAACGGGGAGAAGTGGGCGTTCCGCGAAGGCTGCTTGAGCATTCCACACATCCGGGAAGATGTGATGCGACAGCCTGAGATTGTGATTGAGTACTATGATGAGCATTTTGAATTGAAGGAAGAGCGCTACGATGGAATGGCGGCCAGGATCATTCAACACGAGTATGATCACCTGGAAGGAATTCTGTTTACAGATAAGTTGAACCCCATTCGAAAGCAGTTTTTGAAGAAGAAGCTCCAGGATATTTCTCGCGGAGCGATCGACACGGATTATAAAATGAAGTTTCCTAAACAGAGAAGATGAAGAAGTTGATGACCCTGGCCCTGGCTGCCGTGCTATTGAGTTCCTGCGGTGGTGAATCTGCAGATAAAGGTGGAAAAGAAGAATCTCCTACCAAGCAAACCCGCGAGCAGCGAATTGCTGAAATTGATGAGTTGGAAGGCCAGTTAAGGTCTCGCCAAAACCAATCGTTTGATGCTTCAAAGCCTCTGGCGATGCAGATGGTAAGGGAATACCGCGACTTTGTGACGGTTCATAGTAAGGATTCATTGGCTCCTCATTACCTCTTCAAGGCTGCGGACCTGAGTGTAGGACTTGGAAAGTTTGATCAGGCGTTGGGGCTTATTGATGGAATTCTGGCTGGATATCCTCAATATGAGCGAAGAGTGGAAATGATGCTTTTCAAAGGCTTCATTCTGGAGCAGCACATGAATCAGCATGCCAGAGCGGTCGAGGCCTATGAAGCTCTGATCAAGCGATATCCCAATCATCGACTGGCCAAGGATGCGCAAGCATCGATCGATAACCTTACTCTGACGGAGGAGGAGCTCATCGAAAAGTTCAAGAAGATGAATCCTGAAGACAAGGAGAGCTAGCGATTGAGCTGTTCAGAAAGCTTCTTTCTGAATTCCAATCGATCTGCACAGTGATGAACCACTCCATCCCGAACGATGGAGACTTTCCCGGTTTCTTCGCTTACAATGACTACCGTAGCATCAAACTCATCGGTTACTCCGATGGCGGCTCTGTGGCGCATGCCGTAAGCCGAAGGCAGATTGTTTTGAACGGTGAGCGGCAGCGTGCATGACGCAGCAAGGATCTTGTTTCCGCGAATGAGAACCGCTCCATCGTGTAGCGGGCTGTTCTTAAAGAAAATGCTCTCAAGCAGGGTAGAGGACACCTCGGCATTCACTGGCTTTCCAGTAGCGGCAATCGAGCTGAGACGTGTAGCTCCTTCCAGCACAATCAGTGCACCGGTGTGCTCCGATGACATGTGAAAAGCAGCCTCTGCCAACGAAGCAGCAGCAGGATGAATCTGATGACCAGACTTCCCTAACCATGACCATAAACCACCTTCGGCTCCCGCTCTTCGGAAGAAGCTCGAGTTGCCAATGACCAGGAGGAACCTCCTAATCTCCTGCTGGAATACGATGATGATGGCGATCACACCCACGTTGATGAACTGTTTCAACACTTCGCTCATCAACTCCATCTGCAGCGCGGTGACGATGCGCCAGAAAAGGTAGATGGAGATAACACCGAGGAAGATACGGATGGCTGTGGTGCCCTTGATCCATTCGTAGACCTTGAACATGAGCACGGCAAACAGCACCACATCCAGCAAGTCGAGCCAGCTGAAGGGTAGAAAGCCGAAAAGGTCTAATTGTCCCACCCTGCAATATTAGGAGTATTAGGTGTCTGCCGGGAAAGTGATCGAATGCTGTAAGAGGGATAAACCATAGAGTGCACGAAGAAGATACAGAGTTCTCAGAGTTTGTTTTCTGTGCCCTCTGTGCAAACCTCTGTGTGCTCTGTGGTTAAAAGTGCTGTACTTACCACGTAAACAATGTAGCCAGAACAGTTGCTACACCTTATCCACCACAAGCTTGTAGGTAGGATCTTCCATCACATTCACATCGATGATCTTCTCTGCGTTTTTGAGGAGTTTCCGGCAGTCGGGGCTCAGGTGCTTTAAATGGATGTTCTTGCCCACGCGCTGGTAGCGCTCTGTGATCTTGTTCAGCGCTTCGATGGCTGACATGTCTACCACGCGACTCTCAGCAAAGTCAATGATGACCTCCTCTGGGTCGTTGAGTACATCGAACTTTTCATTGAATGCCGCGATGGAGCCAAAGAATAGCGGGCCATAGATCTCATAATGCTTGGCTCCGTTTTCATCGATGTGCTTGCGCGCCCGGATGCGCTTGGCATTGTCCCAGGCGAACACAAGGGCCGCAATGATGACCCCCACAACCACTGCCAGGGCGAGGTTGTGAAGAAATACAGTGACAAGCGTCACCATCACCATGACAAAGATGTCGGAGTTGGGCATGCGGTTGATGGTTCGCAAGCTGGCCCATTCGAAGGTTCCAATGGCCACCATGATCATCAGACCAGTGAGCGCTGCGATGGGCATTTGCTCAATCAAATCTGCCCCGAACATGATGAAGACGAGCAACATAACTGCGGCAACAATTCCAGACAGGCGAGCTCTGGCACCGGCAGAAATGTTGATGAGGCTTTGTCCAAGCATGGCGCAGCCGCCCATTCCGGAAAAGAATCCAGAAAGGATGTTGGCGGTACCTTGAGCCACCGCCTCTTTGTTGCCACGCCCTCGCGTTTCGGTGATTTCGTCAATGATGTTGAGTGTTAACAAGCTTTCAATCAGTCCAACCCCTGCAACAACCAATGAATAAGGAGCGATGAGTATAAGCGTGTCCAGTGTCCAGGGGATTTCAGGAATGTGGAATGGAGGGAAACCTCCGCTGATGGAGGCCATGTCACCCACGGTTTTGGTTTCGATGCCTAAGGCCACCACCAGCCCGAAGATGGCGAGGATGGCCACCAGCGATGCGGGAATGGCTTTGCTCAACCGAGGTAAACCCCAGATAATGAGCATGGTGATCAGTACAAGGCCAAGAAGTGTGTAAAGCGGAATCCCTGTCAGCCATTCGCCTGAACTGTCTTTAAACTGATCAAGCTGAGACATGAAAATGATGATGGCCAGACCATTTACAAAACCAAAGATCACCGGATGAGGTACCAGGCGCATCAGCTTCCCAAGTCGAAGGAAGCCTGCAGTCACCTGAAGAATGCCTGCCAGAATCACCGTGGCAAAGATGTATTCCACACCATGTGAAATAGCCAAGGCGGCAATCACCACAGCCACAGCTCCGGTAGCGCCCGAGATCATACCGGGGCGACCTCCAAGGATGGCAGTTACAATGCCCATCACAAAAGCGGCATACAATCCTGT
Organism: Flavobacteriales bacterium UBA6057; assembly: GCA_002428995.1. Lineage (GTDB taxonomy): Bacteria > Bacteroidota > Bacteroidia > Flavobacteriales_G > Salibacteraceae > UBA6057. The sequence continues at coordinate 258,924 of DIYJ01000018.1, forward strand.
AAGGGGCGACAGACCGGCAATGAAGGCAAAAGCAATGGCTTCCGGAATCAAAGCCATGGCAACAGTGAGCCCTGAGAGCACCTCTGTTTTATAGTCGACCTTTTGCTTAAGGTCAAAAAGGTTGAAGTATTTCTTCATGTATCGAGTTGCCGGATTGGACGGTTGAGGATGGTGAATTTGTATTGCATCATTAGAGCCGGAGGAATCCAGAAAACACCTCCGATTTTGGCCGCGCGAAAGTACTGCTTTCGATCCTCATTTTTGACCATCCACTACTTATTTACAAGAAGGGTTGGTGTCCTCCTTGTTGAAGTGAAGTTCGCAGTGAAATATAACTCTCAGGATTTTTAACCTGTTGTTTTTGAATTGTTTATGTGTGTTTTGCATAGGCGGTACAGATGCTTTATTGCTTTTAAATCACCAAAGAGCTTCCACCAACCACTCATAATCGCCAAAAGCGATGTAGCACGAAAAAGCTTCCATTGGTCCCCTTGTGATTTGACGCTGAATGATCAATAAACTAATTCTGTGCGGTAACCAAATCCAGACTTAAGCGTCTGGTTTTCCAAATTACCTAAACCTGTACCGACTATGAATAACCTTCGTATTGCCAACCTTTCTAAAACCTATTCCAATGGTGTAAAAGCATTGGACGATGTGAGCATTGAAATTGAACCGGGGATGTTTGGTTTACTTGGCCCAAACGGTGCTGGGAAATCTACATTGATGCGCACGCTGGCTACGTTACAGGAAGCTGATTCCGGAAGCGCTTTTCTTGGAGACATCGATATTCTGAATCAGCCGGTGGAGTTGCGAAAGGTGTTGGGCTATTTGCCTCAGGAATTTGGAGTCTATCCAAGAATAACAGCCTGGCAGCTGCTAGACCACATGGCAATCTTGAAGGGAATCACCAACAATTCGGAGCGCAAGGAACTGTTGAAGTATTTGTTGGACAAGGTGAACCTGTATGACAAGCGGAACAAGAGTGTAAAGGGGTTTTCAGGAGGTATGAAACAGCGTGTTGGAATTGCTCAGGCGTTGATTGGAAATCCTAAGCTGTTGATTGTGGATGAACCTACTGCGGGCCTCGATCCAGGTGAGCGCAATCGTTTTTACAACTTATTGGTCGATGTAAGTGAAGATGTAATCGTGATCCTCTCTACGCATATTGTGGATGATATCCGGGAGCTGTGCTCAAACATGGCCATTATGAATGGCGGTCAGATCGTCTACAAGGGAACCCCACAGGCCGCGCTCGAAGACCTCAAAGGCAAGGTGTACCAAAAGATGGTGACACGAGAGACCTTGAAAGAACACGCAAACAGCTTCTCCATTATCTCGAACAAAATGGTGGCAGGCCAGCCACTCATTCATATTTACAGCGAATCTTCCCCTGGAAACGGCTTCGAACCCGTGGACCCGAACCTGGAAGATGTGTTCTTCTCCAAGACCAACGCTGATCACCTGCTTGTTTAATCCCTAATACCTTTTCTCATGTTTAAGCATTTCTTCTTCACGGAGCTGAGGTATGCGCTCAGGCAACCTATGGTGTACATCTTTTTGGGATTGATCACCTTGATGGTTTTTGGGGCAACAAGCAGCGACAACATTGTAATCGGTGGAACGGTGGGAAGCGTTCACAAAAACGCGCCTTATGTGATCACCAATTTCACGGCTATCATGTCCATTTTCGGGCTGTTGATAGCTGTTGCATTCTATAACAATGCGGCCCTCCGGGACTACAACAATCAATTCAACGAGATTCTTTTCAGTACTCCGCTCAGCAAGGGGGGCTATTTCTTTGGTCGCTTCTTCGGGGCGCTCATTTTATCAACCATCCCATTGCTTGGAGTATTCCTGGGAGTTATTCTGGGAACACTGATCGCCCCGGCTGTAGGGTGGGAAGGACCGGAACGGTTTGGGGAATTCCACTTTGAAGCGTTCCTGAACAACTACCTGCTGTTTATTCTGCCTAACATGTTTTTTGCCGGAGCTGTGATCTACGCCATGGCAAATAAGTGGCGAAGCACAGTCATCTCTTTTGTAGGAGCACTCATCATTCTGATGACTTACATCATCTCCGGGACGCTGCTGTCTGACATTGATAACGAAACCATTGGAGCGCTCACGGACATGTTTGGTATCCGCACCTTTTCGATTGAATCGAAGTATTTAACACCAGTGGAGAAAAACACCCTGAGTCCTGGTTTCACTGGCTTGCTCATGGTGAATAGGCTGGTCTGGGTGGCAGTTGGTGCGGTCGTTCTGTTACTCTCTTACTTTTCGTTTTCATTCCAGGAAAAGAAGAAAGCCGTTAAAGCCAAGAAGGAAGGCGAGAAAGCCGAAAAACAAGAGTTTCTCCAACCCGAGCTTCACCCCAACCATGGAAAAGCGAGTGGGCTGGCACATTTCGGGAGCTTTTTCTACACCAACACTTTGAGTATTACCAAGAGCATCACTTTCAAGATTCTCTTCCTGTTCAGCGCTCTCATTCTCATTTCAAGCCTGGTAGGAGGTTTCGAGTATTATGGACTTCAGTCTTATCCGGTCACCTATAAAATCGTGGACCTGATCAACAACTCGGCTGGAATCTTTGTCGTGATTGTGCTGGTGTTCTTTTCCGGTGAACTCATCTGGAGAGACCGCGATAATAAGATCAATGAGGTGATCGATGCAACGCCACACGCATCCTTAGTTTCGATGGTGGCAAAGGCTTTTTCGCTGATTACTGTTTCCTGCCTCCTGCACCTCTTCTTTGTGTTTTGTGGAGTGATTTATCAGCTGGTCAATGGCTTCACAAATATTGAGCTCGATGTTTACCTGCTGGAAATGCTCTATGGCAAGCTTCCTGCCTACGCGGTGCTCAGCGGGGTGATGATTACCATTCAGGTATTGGTAAACAATAAGTACATCGGATACTTTTTGTCCATCTTCCTTTTGTTCATGATGAATTTCGTTTGGCTGGCGCTTGATGTTCAAACGAACATGGTTTCGATCTCCGATGGACCGCGGATCAGCTATTCAGATATGAACGGCTTTGGTCCAGGCTTGACCGGTGCTCTTTGGTTCAATCTTTACTGGTTACTTTTTGCTGTTGTGATGATCATGGGCGCAGGTGTGCTTTGGAATCGAGGTGCTTCAGCTCCCTTCAAAGAGCGATTGTCAGCAGGTCGCAAGCAGATGTCCAGAGGATATGGTTTAGCCTGGAGTGGAGCTTTCCTTGCATGGGTTTTGGTAGCAGGCTGGGTCTTTTACAATACCAAGGTTCTGAATGAAATCGTGACGCAGGATGAAAGCGAATTGATAGCCGTAGAATATGAACGGCTTTATAAGAAGTATGAGAATGTTCCACTGCCCAAGCTCGTGGATGTCAAATACGAGGTTCACATCTTCCCTGAAGAACGGAATGTAGATGTGAAAGCAGACATACTGCTGGAGAATAAGACGAACAAGTACATCGATTCACTCCACTTCAACTGTGATCCTGAGTGGTCTCCTGAATTTGATATTCCCAATGCTGAGGTCGTTCTGGACAATGAGGAAATGGGCTACAAGATCTTTCGTTTTAACAAGCCAATGGCACCGGGGGAGCGGCTTGAGATTACCATCAATACCGCTTACCGAACCAAAGGCTTCGAAAATGACCGGGGAAATACGTGGATCGTTCGAAACGGAACCTTCCTCAACAGCTCCACCATTATTCCCAGCATGGGTTACAGTTCCAGGTCCGAATTGCAGGACAAAAACAAACGGAGGAAATATGGCCTGCCACCTAAGGATCGTATGCCTGAGCTTCAATCCACTTGTTCCGAAGCGTGCATGGCAAACTACCTCAGCAACGGTCACTCTGATTACATGCCTGTGGAGACGATCATCTCCACTTCTGAGGACCAAATTGCCATTGCTCCGGGTTCTCTGATCAAGGAGTGGAATGAAAACGGCCGCAACTACTATCACTACAAGGTTGATCATCCTTCACAGCATTTCTATTCGTTCGTTTCAGCTGACTACGAGGTGGCTCGCAGAAAGTGGAATGGAGTCGATCTGGAAGTGTATCATCACCCAGGGCACGATAAGAATGTGCCGATGATGCTGGATGCCATTGAGCGTTCGTTGGCATACTACACGGAGAATTTTGGACCGTACTATCACAAGCAGTGTCGAATCATCGAGTTTCCAAGGTATTCGCGATTTGCTCAGGCTTTTCCCGGCACCATGCCTTATTCGGAGTCTTTTGGATTCATAGCAAACCTGGAGGATACGGAGAACAACAATGTTGTGGATGCTGTGGTGGCGCACGAAATGGCGCACCAGTGGTGGGCACATCAGGTGGTGGGTGCGAGAATGCAGGGAGGCACGATGCTCAGCGAATCGTTTGCTGAGTATTCCTCACTCATGACGATGAAGCAGATCTCGGAAACACCCATGAAGATGCGCGAGTTCCTAAAGTATGATCATGATCGCTACCTGAGAGGACGAAGCCGGGAAGTGGATAACGAGCTGCCCCTATTGGAAGTTGAAAATCAAGGACACATTCACTACGGAAAGGGAAGTGTTGTGCTCTATGCACTGCAGGACTATATTGGAGAGGATGCTGTAAACCGAGCGCTCCGGGGCTTTTTGGAAGAGTACCGCTACAAGGAACCTCCGTACCCGACTTCCAATGACTTCCTGCGCTATCTGGAGCCAGAAGTACCGGACTCGCTGCAGTATTTGATCACAGATTGGATCAAGGAAATCACCCTCTATGATAATCGTCTCAAGGAAGCTTCATATACCGAGTTGTCAGATGGGAAATATGAGGTGAGCATTGACCTCGAAGCTTACAAAATCAAAGCCGATACCATCGGGAACGAGACGCAGGTGGACATGAATGATTGGGTAGACATTGGAGTGTTTGCAGACAGTGAGGAGAAAGAGCTGATCTACGAAAGGCGTGTCAAGGTGAACCAACCAGAAATGTCATTCACCATGGTGGTAGACGAGAAGCCTGCGAAGGCAGCGGTTGACCCAAGACGATTGCTGATCGAACGCACCTACAGCGACAACGTGAAGACGGTGAGCGAGGGCGAATCGGAACCTTAATGGCAATGTTTTATGAACCACAGAGGTCACAAAGAAGAAGCTCTGAGAGCTCTGTGTCTTCTCTGTGACCTCTGTGGTTAAAAGGTTCTAACCATTAAAGACTCGCCAAGTACTTAATTGCTCTGATTCCAGGGGTAAAGAAGTATTCTCCGCCAATCACTTCCACAAAGCGGGGAATGTCTCTTACTTCCTCTCTCACAGGTGCTTGCTGAATGGTGAAGCTTGCCTTCTTCCCCTTGAGTTCAGGGTCCGGTTCTCCCATCACAGGGTCAGGATCGTTGTACAATCCATGAAACTTGGGATCGTTCACCCAGGTGTGTTGCACAAATTCAAACTGACGGGCAATGTTTGTATTGAAACAAACGAAGTGTAAACCCATGTCCTGGCCGGCAGCCGGAGATTTCAGAATATCAGAAGAATGCATGGTGTCCACGATGGGCTTTCCATAAGCTCGGCCTCGTCTGATCATTCGGTGCCTGTTTACGATATCTCGTGATGTCTTGGCGTCTGAAGTATTAGGCATCGCATCGCGCGGGTTATTGCGTCTCAGGTGAGAACCAAAGGGGCATTTATCGCCCATAGCGTCCTCCGCTGCATAGCCGAAATCATCATCGTTAGAGACTTTAGAATCAGGAGCTTTCATAGGGTCTTTGTCAGGATACTTGGCCAAGGGTGCTCCGCTCGGCCATCGTCCCACCATTTTTGACGCCAGTCGGATGCGTTTCTCTTCGTCTCCATCCGCTTGTTGATCCATGTATTCCCAAAAACCAACTACATCCTGGCTCAGCTGTCGATAAACCATGTAGGTGCCGTTTTTGCCAAAATCCTTGGGGCCGCCCGGGTTTTTGGAGTCCAAGCTTGGTAGGATGTCCTTAGGGTCTAATTCCTTTGGCATCGTGGGACTGAGCGGAATCTCTTCGTATCCATTGATGTAGCCGAACAGGAATTCACCGGCATTCACCGTGTTGTGTTCGGCTTCCTTCATTCCTGAACCCTTAATGATGGGCTGAGAAATGCCATCTCTGAATCCAAAGTGTTCCTTGCGGTCTTTCAGGGTCAAGCCATCCAGCTTGTTGTGGATAATCATACCACCGGCCTCAATCTCCTTCGCATGCTCTTCGTAGAGCTTGTTGATGTGTTCCTCATTCAATCCAAAGAGTGTCCAAATGATGTGAATGATCGGGTTCTTGTTGAAATGCTTCTCACCATTGTTGCCGCCCCATTTCCAGTGTTCAGGTGAGCTTTTTCCTCGATCGCCCAATAGCCGCTGACGGTGATCCGTAGCTATGCCTTCTTTGAATTCCCGGCTAAACAGGTCGCAGGTTTCCTGGTTGAGTCCGAGTTTCTTCAGCCCTAAAAAGGTGAATGAAACATTGGCCGCATAGTCTCCCAGTTCTTTCCACTCGCTGTCCACAATTGTATCCGCAATGGACGATAGCCATTTTTTTGTGGCGTCTACATCCTTGATTTCAAGCAGTAAGTAGCGGGAATTGGGAAACTTTCCATATCCCTGGGTTATGACGCCTTGGATGTCTCCAAGTTCCAGTGTGATCTCAGCTTCGGGTTGTTGGCTCATGACTTACGTATTGTTGGATGTTAGAATCTGCGCAGCCAATCGGCCATGCTTTCGGAAGTGGACTTTCCTCCAATGCGTTCTCTCACTTTGGAGTTGTTGTTGACGTTTTGAACGGAAATATTGGGATAGGCTGTATACCATACCTGTGTCGGAATCTGGTAGAAGCGAGCCCAGCGCTTGAAAGGCTCCTCAGCCTTTGCGCCAGCATAGATCAGGTTTGTGGTTTTGGGGAAGTTGATGGTATTGGACCAAACCCCTGTCAATCCAACAGCAGCTTTGTCGATGAAGTCCCCAAGGTAGTTTTGCCAGCTTCCGTCAAAATTGGAAAAGAAGAGCAGGCGTTTGCCTCCATCAAGCAGCACCCAGCGCGCGAAGTGAATCGTGGGAATGCCTCCAAGCTCGCCTTTGTTCCAGTAATACTTTCCCAGAAAACCCACGGCCCAAAGCACAAATTTGAGGGTATAAAGTCGGAAGAAACCGGGTTTTACATCCACCAAATGGGTCATCTGATTTTGGATCAAAATGTCTTCCCTGCGTGCCAGAATCTGATCTCGTTTCATAGGAATGAGCTGATCTTTCCTGGTATCATGCTTTTCGTGGTAGTGAAGCGTGAGGTACCACGCCAACACAAACGGTGCTGTGATTGGAAGTAACCCGATGACTAGAAACAGAAGCAGTAACACCACGGCCAGAAGCTGGCCGTAATAAGCGAGATAGTACTGAAGCGGAAACGGTTTGGAGAGCTTCTTTGCCCATTCAAGACCTTTAGTGGTGTGTACGTAGGCTTTGATGGCCTTGAAAATGTCATTAGGCTCTTCACCCTTCCAGGATCGCTTGTTCAGCAAGCCACTTCCAATCCGGTCAAAGAGGCTTTCTTCCTGAGGAATCTGCGCAACCGATCTGCCGCGCGTTCCCGTGTAGAAGGTGGTGGTGCGGATCTTGTGTTTTTGCAGGTAAGCAATCCTGTTGGCGCTGTTCGCCTTGCCCGGTTCTGGATAACCAACGCAGTGTTCATAGATCAGATCCAGCCCTTCGCCAGCCACCTCTACAATTTGCTTCAGATGATCGTTCAGCGGACCGTCAAAATTGGTCGACAGGAAAAGGGAAGGAGCAATCTTCTTTTGGCCAAATGTTCGGCCTTCCACCATCACAAAGCGCATGTAATGAACGGTGGTCAGCTTCTGGAAGGGGAGTTTGTTACTCCTGATCACATCATCACCAATGGTGTTGAGCAATGTGCGCAACTCGTCTTCTTTTCCATCCTTGATACTTGCTCTGATGGTGAGCCCGTGCTGGTTGATCATGGTTTAGGCATTTGGAGGTTAGAGTAGGGGCTTATGGGGTTTCAGGGTCAAACTTGAGTACAAACCGATCTGGAAATGCTCCAGTAGAATCGTAGATGATCTTTCCCTCTTTTCCCGGAGCGATTCTCAGGTTCGGGAGCTTCAGGAGTTCCCGGCAAATGATGGGAAGCTCAAGCTTGTTTACATATTCTCCGAAGCAACGATGCATACCCCATCCAAAGAGGATGTAATTCTTGTAGCTGCGATCCGTTCGAAAGCTTCCAGGGTTTGAGAATGCATTGGGGTCAAACATAGCCGACCACACCACGCTCCAAACGGTCTTACCTTTTTTGAATCGCTTACCGCTGCTCAGTTTGGTGTCATGTTCTACATGCCTCAGTAAAACAGGGTTGAACGGGTTGAAGCGCATGGCTTCGAATGCATAGTTAGAGAGCAATACAAAGTCGTTGTTCTTGGCTGCTTCTTGTGCACCTCTCAAAGCATGAGGCCTCATCAGCAATTGCGACATGATGTTCACAGCAGATTTCGATATGGTGTCCACTGCACCCAATATGACTCCACTGATGTTTCTGCGAATTCCATCATTGTCCAGGTGTGTGGCAGGGTTATCTTGCATCCTGATGAGGCGCGCTAAGAGGTCATCGCCATCATAGGTGCCTTTTTTAATGGCTTCCTGCTTTTCCAGTATTAGTTGATCAAGGTATTGGTGCAATTCAGCGGCCACTTTTTCAGCCTCTTTGATCTGCTCTTCGTTGTTAGAAAAGTTGAGGAACACATTGTAGAAAATGCTCCGCATCCAATGTTGCATGGTAGGCATGTCGGGGCCAGGAGTACCACAATACTGGTCCAGGAAGTGCCATGGAATCACCAGCGAGAGCTCCGAAACCATATCGATGCTTCCTGATGGCCGAGCCTTATCCACCAAATCGCTGGCCGCCTGGCTTACGATCTTCTCAATCCATGCCATGTCATCCCGTTTCACCGCTTTTTGCAGGATTTCCGATTCCCTCGTTTCCTGCGGGCTTCGGTCCATTCCAAGAATGAAAGGTCCTGTGTATTTGTCGATGTTGGGCGCGTTGATCTGAGAAATGGTGAAATCGGTATCTCGATCCAGGATCTCGGTCACATCCCGATGCCGGAACACGAAATAGTTCTTCCCAAATCGCACCACAGGCAAAAAACTACGGAGCAGCCGGAATACCAGTAGGGTAAGTTTCTGTTTCAGCATGGCAGGGTTAGCAGGGAATATAATCCCACTCCAATCAAAAATGGAACAGCCGTAAAGGGAAGGCAATAGTTATAAATAGCCTAAAATCAGGAAGGAAGACTTCCTGTTAGGTGATGAGGTGAGTGAGTTTTACCATCATCTAAGCAGAGGTTACCTTGGTTAAAAAGCTGCCAGCTATAGTCGAGGTTCATTCAACGATGTTCTCGTTGAGGTTGAAGTTGAGATTGGGGGTGAGCTTTGTGGGCTATCAGCTCCCGATTGCCGGTATTGCAATTTCAGGGTTTCACGCACCCGGTCTCTACCTTGGAATTCCTTCCAGTACTGTTACTTCAAGGCTTCTTCAATCGATCATCCAACTTCTCGAGTATCTCAGGACACTTCTTCTGCAGAAGTTCAAAGAATTGACGCTCTTCCTTGCGCACGTGTTCATCTAGCAGATGGCCTAATGAATCCATGGCCAGCAAAACGTTTGCATCTGCTTCGAGGCGCTGAAAGCCCGTTTCAATTTCTACGTGATCGTCCTGCAGTTCATAAATCAACTGATCTATGGTTGGGTCAATACCAGCGACTGCAGGAAAGAGAATGGCTTCTTCGCGCTCAATGTGAGGTTTGATCACCGATTCGTAATGCTCCATGGCATAACCGAGCTTACCGGGAACAGTCTTGGGTAGGCGCGCATATTCCGGAGCGCCCTTCTTGAGCAGCTGTGCTACGATCAGAAACTGATGGTGTTCCCTGCTCAGGTGTGCCAGCTGTTCGTGCCGTGTCATTGCAGCAAGTGGTCCACCAGGGTTTCCCGAATGCCCTCGAGCAACAAGTGAGAATCTTTATTCTCTTTCAGCGCTGCATCCAGCAGTTTAATGGACTTTGCCAACTCACGATCGGAATATCCCTCTGTGTTTTCGATCACACTCAGCGCCTCTACAGCGGTCATGTAATCTCCTGTGGTAGCGGCTTCTACAATGATGCTCAAGTGCTCGCTTACATCCAGCCCAGACTGCCAAAAGGCGCCAATAATGATGAACCTTACATCCTTGTAGTCAGGGTTTTGAAGGGCCTCAATCAACGGAGGGACGCATGCAGTGTCCTTCAGCGAAAAGAGTATCTTTTCCAACAATACCCTTACATCATCTGAAGGACCGCTTTTTACCAGGTTCAGCATCTGAGGGATCATCTCGCTGCTTCCTTCATGCGGGATGCGCTTGAGCGCAGCGATGACCTTTCGTTCATCCTTCGATTCCAAATCCTTCGTCAGGTTATTGATGACCTGCTTTCGCTTCGCCTGTTCGTCTTCTTGCTTTGTCACGCTTCGTTTCGCTTTTCCAGGCTCCAGGCCTGTGGTTTATCGTTGAATAATTTCTTGGTTCGGCTCCAGGTGTCTTTAAAAAGCTCCGAGTTCCGATAGTTGTTCAAATGCTCTTCGCTTTCCCAGAAACTGTAGGTCATAAAGACGTTGGACTCCTTCACATCTTGTAGCAGTTCCACTTTGGAACAACCTTCGAAGGCCACGATCTTGTTGCGTGACGCTTCAAAAATAGCTTCGAAGTCACCTGTTTTGTCTTGCTGGAAAGACATGCGCACGATTCTAATGATCATAAAACTCGATGATTATCATTTCTCCGGTTTTCAGGCCGAGTAGGTTGGAGGCATGCCCCTGATTCAATGCAATTTCGAGGTAGCCAGCACTGTTGAACAAAGCGAGCCGATCACCTTCGCCTGCATCGCTGTAGCGCTTGCTGATACTTTCAATGCCATAATCTGCTTCCCGAAACCCGATCATGAATTCTCGACCGCGCGATTGGGTTTGCATCATTTCACGAGTAATATTCGTGATGGCATTTCCATAGCTGTCTACATACACCACCGTGCCTCGAATGTAGTCTTGTCCCAACACGGGCTGCATGAGTGTTCTGCGCTCAAAGGTTTCGAGCCTTCGGCCAATCACCTCCAATGTGCCTCCTCTGGCCAGATGACAGGCGGCCGGAGCATAGAGATCGCGCAAGGGAAAGGTGAGCTGGTCCGTATCTAGCTTTTGGGTAAGCTCTACGAGTGTGTCAGGCTGCTGCTCCGCAATGAGGCTGAAAAAACCATTGTCAGGAGCCAGGATGTATTGATTCCGATAGCGAATGCCTAAGTGTGGAAGCTCATCTACAGAGCCGCTGGCAACCCCAATCATGTGAATGGTGTCCTTAGGAAAGTCGTTGAAGACATTTTGCAGGACAAAAGCTGCCTGCGCAATGTTGAATGGATCCACATGGTTGTGAATGTCGATCACCTGAACATCACTGAGCTGGCTAAAGATCTTCGCCTTCAGAGAGGCGAGGTAAAAATCCCGGTTTCCCAGGTCACTTATGAGGGTAATAATGGGCATGAAATCACCTGAAATCAGGCGCTGGAAAATTCATTTCTTTGCGATGCGCGAAGTTAGAAATAGTTGAATCCGAACATTAACCACTGAACCTGCTTGCAAGAAATCATCATTCAATTTGAAGACATCCACCCCGTGGAGCTTTTAGGGGCAAACAATGCCAATCTTCAAATCATCAAACAGCACTTTCCGCAACTCAAAATCATCGCAAGAGGAAATCAACTCAAGGCCATTGGGCCTGAAGATGAGTTGGTACGTTTTGAAAAGCGATGGAAGGAACTGGCGCAGTTTCAGGCGAAGTATCAGCGATTGAACGAGCGCGACACGGTCAACCTTCTCAGCATGGGAGTGCCCAAGGTGAAGGACATAGATCATGTGTTGCTGTATGGAAATGACGGACGTGTGATCAAGGCGCGCACGCCCAACCAGCTCAAAATGGTGGAACTGTCTGAAGACAACGACATGATGTTTGCCATCGGTCCTGCTGGAACGGGTAAGACCTACACAGCCGTGGCGCTTGCCGTAAGAGCGCTGAAGGACAAGGAAGTTCAACGGATTGTGTTGACGCGCCCCGCGGTGGAGGCTGGAGAAAGCCTCGGGTTTCTGCCCGGAGATCTCAAAGACAAGCTCGATCCATACTTGCGTCCTCTTTACGATGCGCTGATCGACATGTTACCCTATGATAAGCTCACGAAGTATCTGGAACGTCAAACGATCGAAATTGCACCATTGGCTTTCATGCGCGGACGAACGCTGAGCAATGCCTTTGTGATTCTGGATGAAGCTCAGAACGCGAGTGAAAACCAAATGAAGATGTTCCTTACCCGTATGGGGCAAGGGTCGAGGTTCATTGTAACTGGTGACCTTAGCCAGATTGATCTTCCAAAGAGCCAACCTTCAGGACTCAAGCAAGTAGTTCCGATGCTGGATGGAGTGGAAGGTATTGGCATGGTGAAGCTGGACAAGCGTGATGTGGTGCGCCACAAGCTGGTGGAGAAGATCATACTTCGCTACGAGGAAACAGAAAACTCAAAACCTAAACGATAGAGCCATGGAGGCATTGAAGGAAACCAACTTCCATTTTCCCAACCAAAAGGGCATGTACCGTGGCAAGGTGCGCGATGTGTATTTCATTGGCGATGACATCCTGGTGATGGTAGCGAGTGATCGCATCTCAGCCTTTGATTACATCCTGCCTAAGGGAATTACTTATAAAGGTCAGGTACTGAACCAGCTTGCTGCCCGCTTTTTGGATGCTACGCGTGATATTGTTCCCAACTGGATGCTGGCCATGCCCGACCCGAACGTAACGATCGGGAAGAAGTGCGAGCCTTTCAAGGTGGAGATGGTGATTCGTGGTTACCTCAGCGGCCATGCATGGCGCGAATACCGATCCGGGAAGCGCATGATCTGCGGTGTGGAAATGCCGGATGGGATGAAGGAAAGCGATCGTTTTCCCGAACCGATCATCACACCTGCCACGAAGGCCGATGAAGGGCATGATGAGGACATTTCCCGCGAGGAAATCATTCGCCAGGGAATTGTTTCAGAAGAGCATTATGTGAAGCTGGAGGAATACACAAGAGCGCTTTACCAGCGAGGCACAGAGATCGCTGCGGCTCAGAACCTCATTCTGGTAGACACCAAGTATGAGTTCGGTTTAGACAGTGACGGACAAATCACACTGATTGATGAGATCCACACTCCTGACAGTTCACGCTACTTCTATGCCGATGGGTATGCCGAGCGGCAGGCGAGGGGAGAAGAGCAAAAGCAATTGAGTAAGGAATTTGTGCGCCAATGGCTGATTTCCAATGGCTTCCAGGGATTGGAAGGGCAGCAGATGCCTGAGATGCCAGACAGTTTTGTAGAAACGGTAACGGAGCGCTACGTGGAGCTTTACGAGAGAATTGTAGGTGGACGCTTTGTGAAATCAGATACCAGCAAGATCAGCGCTCGGGTAGAGGCCAACATTGCAGATTGGCTGATCAATTCACAGTAGACGTTCGGATGTCTTTCATCAGACTGCGGGTGTACTTTTCGTCAAAGTAGAAATCTGTTCTGCGATCGTCAAAACCGATGATCGCGCTGGGGTATTCGTACAGCGTTTCGTCTTTCACCTTGTTGCCTTCCTCGGGGACCAAACCAATGTCAAAATCAAAGTAGTAGGTATTGTCGTCTTCTGCGGGCAAATTGGTGTTTACCGAGATGCGCTTTGAAACATAACCACTCTTCGTAAGCTGGATCGTGTAGTGGTGGCCATCCAGAAGCTGGAACTTGAACTTCCCGTTTTTCTTGGTGTAAAAGGCTGAAACTACTTCGTTGCCTTCGAATAGCTCAACATTAACGGCTTTCACGGTCTTGTCTTTTTCATCGGTAATTTGACCGCTGATGACGAGTGCGGTGAAACCCTCTTCTTCTGCTGGAGCGTCCGAATCCACTTCATCCTGAGCACGGATGTGTGAAGCAAACGTTAAAACCAGCAGGGTAGCAACCAACTTAATACCGTATTTCATAGCTCGAAAGACTGTTTCAAGTACCTAAGTTCTAGAAAAATCAACAGCAAACCAAAATATTCTCTGCTATTCGCCACCGGTTGGATGTTTATTATTTGGGCGGTCTTCCTCCTGAATGAGTATTTCCAATTGGGATGGAAGCAGTATGGCATCCATCCACGAGAATTTTCGGGCCTTATCGGCCTGATCACTTATCCTCTTCTTCATGGAGACTGGAGCCATTTGATCGATAACACAACCACCGGTTTTGTGCTTTTGCTGGGACTTTATTCGTTCTACGGTGTAGTGGCGTGGAGGGTTATGTTCTGGAGTTGGATTATGAGTGGTTTGTGGATTTGGGTAGCGGCTCGTGATGGCAATCACATCGGATTCAGTGGGGTAATCTATGCCATGGCCTCATTCATTTTTTTCTCCGGGTTGTTCAGAAGGTATTTCCGTCTGATGGCTTTATCAGGCGTTGTGGTGTTTCTGTATGGCTCCATGGTGTGGGGAGTATTACCCATTCAGCCGAGAATTTCGTGGGAAGGTCACTTGTTTGGTGCCATCGCTGGATTGATCCTCGCCATCTATTTCCGCATGGAAGGCCCTCAACGCCCCAAGTACAGTTGGGAGTTGGAAGAAGAGGAGGACGATGACGAAGACTGGCAAGATCCTCAGCCCCCGAGAGGAGTCTCAACGGGAGTTCGCTATATCTACATTAAGAAAGAGCCTGAGAACGAGTAAGGGGAAACTTCAATTACAACTTCAACCGCAACACATTGGTTTCAGCCGCGGCCTGGAATAGAATGCTAGCCACTTATAGCTGATAGCTATCTAGTCTCTTACTGACTCAACATCACCGGCATCACCAGCATCAGAATCTGCTCCTGATCTTCCTTCTCCATCGGGGAAAGGATGCCCGCACGGTTGGGAGCGCTCAGTTCGAGCTTCACTTCGTCAGACTCAAGGTTGTTCAGCATCTCGATGAGGAAGCGGCTGTTGAATCCGATGGTGATGTCATCACCCTTGTATTGACATGTTAGGCGTTCGCTTGCTTCATTGCTGAAGTCGAGGTCTTCTGCTGAAATCTGAAGCTCAGAGCCTTTGATGGAAAGTCTTACCTGATGCGTGGTCTTGTTGGAGAAGATCGACACCCTGCGGATGGAATTCAACAGGCTGTTTCGATCGATGGTCATCACATTGGGATTCTCTTTTGGGATAACAGCATCGTAGTTTGGGTACTTTCCATCGATCAGACGGCTGACCAAGCGGTAGTTCTCAAACACAAAAGATGCGTTGGTCTCATTGTACTCAACTTGCACATCAGTATTGATACTGGAAAGAAGTCCTTTCAGCAAATTCAAAGGCTTCTTAGGCATGATGAAGGCTGTCGCCTTGCTGCTCTTGCTGTCCGTACGGTTATACTTCACAAGCTTGTGAGCATCTGTGGCTACGAAGGTTACTCCGTCTTTTTCAAGGCTGAAATAGACACCGCTCATTACCGGACGAAGCTCATCGTTTCCAGTGGCAAAAACGGTTTTGTTGATCGCATTAAACAGCACGCTGCTGTCCATGCTCATCTTCGAAGCCGACTCGAGCTCTGGAAGCCTTGGGAATTCGTCTCCGTTCAATCCGGCCAACTTATACTTACCATTGTCGGAAGCCACTTCTATGTTGAAGTTCTTGGCATCAATGGAGAAGGTGAGGGGCTGATCCGGGAATGTCTTGAGCATATCCAGCAACAACTTGGCAGGCACACATACCTTCATTTCATCATCGGCCTTGTCAAGCTCGATTTCGGTCACCATGGTAGACTCGAGATCAGAACCGCTGGCCACCAGCTTCTTGTCTGAAATGTCAAAAAGGAAGTAGCCGAGGATCGGTAGGTTGCTGCTGGTATTGAGCACTCCGCTGATCGAGGTCAGTTGCTTCAACAATGAGGAGCTGGAAACGATGAATTTCATTGCTTGGATTTAATGCTATTTAGAACGGCCAAACAAGCCGTCACAGGCGGACAAATATAGATTTTTAGGAAAACGAAATCGGGCCTTTTCAGCCCTAGTTATTCCCGATTTATCCACTGATAAAATCGCGTGAGCGGAAGGTCAGCTGATCGAAAATCGTGTACTGCCCAACTACAAACTGTTCACCATCGATGTAGAGGTACAATCGATCCAAATCATAGTCGATCGGATTGCCTTCAGGATCGTAGCCTTCTTTCAGTGGCTTGCGGTATCCAATCACTTCTCTGGTTTCGCCATCCCATTGCTCGAGCTCCAACTCAAACATGGGCACGTTGCTCATCACAGAGTCAATGAAGCTCATGGGTTTGGTTTCTTCAAAACCCTCAAAGTGGATCAGCTTATAGTTGGCCAGGTAGCCTTTGACAGCCACGTCATTGACAGCTTGAACAGGCTCCAGATTCGGACCGGCAAAAAAGTCGAAGGTTTCATGATCTCCCTTGTCCACAATCTTGAAGTTGTTTTCAGGGGTATCGAGGTAGTTGATGGAAACGCTCTTGATATCTCCGTATTGATAGGCAAATACCTCCCGGTCGCGCCACTCATTTTCGTTGGTGAAATAGCGAGTGGTAAGGAATCCGTGGAAGCCTTCAATGTGCGTGATAAAAGGCCGGCTCGATCCATCGATGAGCATATGGGTGCCAGTATGCAGCTGGTTTGCTGAACCCACGAAATAGGTTTTTACTGGCTGGCTTCCTCCCTGGTAGATTTCGATCTTGGTGTGGTTACCCATGATGTCCTTCAGCACGTTTTCCATGGCAGGCTGGCTCACGGGCGATTTTACACGAACCTTGTGGATGGTTTCCAGCAGAATGCGAATACCATCGGGGCGTGCCTTGTATTTTTCATTGAGTATCCAATCCTCTTCACCTCGTTCCAGAAGAATGGTGTTCCCCTGATCGTCAGCCATGAAGATGCGATCGATAGCAGCCGTATCTTTTACGGAAAAGTCAGTCAATTCGCCCTGGATGGTATTGGTACTTCCTTTCTCCGTGTAAATCCAGTAAGCCACTCCCGAGAGCACAATCAGTACTGCCAGACTCCAAATGATTCGTTTCATGTCCTAAGCTTTTGTGACGTATTTCCGTTTTCTGATGTAGAACCTTCCAATGCTGAAGAGGAAAATCAACAGCATGGGAGCAGCGGTGTTGAGCACCTGCCAGAAGTAGCGTTCTTCATCAATGCGTGCCTGATCCAACAGGCGGATCTTAAACTCCTTAGACCGAACATTCAGAAGTCCACTGTCATCGCAGAGGTAGTTCATCGCGTTGAGCAGGAATTCCCGGTTTCCGTAGAGTTGATTCGTGTATTTGTCATAGCCCAACGCGAAGTAGCGCGTTCCATCGGAGCTTATGGGGTTCTTGATCAAGTCTCCATCGCTGCACACGATCATTTTGGCAGGCAGGCTCTTCTCTCTGAAGTTGATGTCTTCGCTTTCCAAAATACGCTTCGGCAGACGGTTGGTAAACACGGAGGTGAACTCACCTTCCAGCAGCACGGCAACGTTTTTCTTACCTGCCGAGAAAAGCTCGTAACGCGGAGCTTCCCGCAGAATGTTGAAGCTAATGCGTGTAGGAGCATTCACCATGCGCGTTTGGTCGCTGGAAGTCAGAAGCACGGATCCCTTCACGCCTTCTACTTCCAACAAGTCAATCGAGCTTACAAATTCACTTTTCAGTCGGTCAATGTTCTTTGAGATGGGGTGGTCTTCATTCCCCATCAGCAGTGGAGAATAGTACCAGGGGAACATTTCCTGGCGAGGTTGATCACCTACGTAACCTGTTACAATCGGGATTGGCAGAGCCTGGAGATCGAGAATAAGGTCGTTGTTCAGGCGAGCTCCATAGTGGAAGATCATGTCTGTCAGGTTGTGCTCGAGCACAAGCCCCATGGTGAAATTCGAAGAGCGAAGGCTGTCCATGCGTGCATGCACGGGATCGATAAACCAGAGCACGTCTCCACCGCGCATGATAAACTGGTCGAGGATGAACTTGTCCTTTTCGCTGAAGGCGCTGTCCGGACGGGCAACAATTACCGCGGTATAACCTGTTAGTGCATCGAGTTGCTCGTCAATCTTCACACGATCTACCGTGTAGAATTCTGAAAGTGCTGTGACTGCATCAGCCGTTTCCAATTCGCCCAACTGGCCATTTCCTTCCAACAGGGCGATGGTCAGCAGATCTGTCCTCACCAGCTTTCGCATGGAGCTTACCATTTCGTATTCCAGCTGCTGAATGGACGTATTGATCATTTCCTGTTCGTTGCCACCAGCTTTGCTTTTCAGCAGCTGAATCGCAACTTCCCGGCCTTGGTAAGCCATCACCGCTCCGGGGAAGATGATCTGCTCGGTCATCTTATCGCCTTCGCGCATCCTCACGTTGGTGTATTGAAGGCCGAGGCGTGTAAGTTCCTCGTAAACGGCTACCCGTTCTTCTTCAACAGGCGATGCGGAAGGATCAATGAATTCATATTCCAGTTTGCCGTTGGAGTAGGCGCGGAGTTCATCCAGGGTTTCCTTGGTGGCATCGCGTAATTCGCGGAACTCAGCGGGCAGATTTCCATCGAGGTATACCCGAACGAAGACTACATCTTCGAGGCTTTGAACACGCTCGATGGTGGCATCCGATAGCGTGTAGCGTTTCTCGGAAGTAAGGTCGAATCTGGAAAAGGCAAACTGTCCAGCGAAATTCACCACCAGAATAATGGCAATGTAGATTAGCAGTGTGGTGAGGTCCACCCACTTTTTGCTCTTCCGCTTTTTAGACGCTGCTACCATTTCCTGCTCTCCAATCTTGTTTTGGTGATGAGTAGAAAAAGGCCAATGAAGCTGAGGAAGTAGATCACGTCACGCGTGTCAACCACTCCGCGGCTGATGGACATGTAATGTGCGTTGATGCCCAGGCTGTTCAGCAGGTATTCAACGCTTCCCTCCGTAAATAGGCTGCTCACTGATTCAAAGCCGATGAAACAGATGAAGCTCAGAAACACCGCAATGATGAAGGATACAATCTGGTTTTTGGTCATGGAAGAAGCAAACACTCCCATGGCTACATAGGCTCCGGCCAAAAAGAGGAGACCGATGTATGATCCCCACATGCCTCCGGTGTCGAGGTTCCCTTTTGGGGCTCCCAGTTGGTGAACGGAGTAGTAATAAATGAGTGTAGGAATGATCGCCACGATGGTGAGGATCCAGCCAGCCAGAAACTTGGCCAATACGATCTGCCACTCGGTGAGCGGCTTGGTGAGCAGGAGCTCAATGGTTCCCGTGCGGTGTTCTTCCGCAAATAATCTCATGGTGACCGCAGGGCAGAGAAACAGAAACACCCAGGGTGCGAGTGTGAATAGTGTATCCAGGTTTGCGTAACCGCTGTTGAGGACGTTCATTTCAATCGGGAATACCCACATGAACAACCCTACGGCACACAGAAAAACCGCCATGACCAGGTAACCGATCAAGGAGGACAGGAAGTCGCTTATTTCTTTCTTGAGTAAACTCAGCATGCGCTCAGAAGCGGCCAAAGATATTTATTGCACAAACCGCTGAATGCGAAAATGAGTTACCGGTATCCACAGGTTAGTTAACAATTGGAAGAGACTAGCTATTTGCTGTCAGTCGTAAGCTACTAGCAGATTTGGGTGGGTTCAGCTATTCGTTCAATTTCGAGACTATCAGCCAAACCCACGAACTCAACCAATCCTAAAAGCCGCTGACAGCTGATAGCTCATACCACCGATCGCAGAAAATGCTGACGATACCCTGCGAATAAGCGCTCCAAGCCTCCGGACGCCTACTCCACCAAAGTTTCGTCATCAATCACCACCACCAGATCATCATTCGGTTCTAGTCTGTAGGCTTCCGCTGTTCTCAAGGCTACGGTGTTTCCATTTGCGCTGAGCTCGAAAGTGATGCGCAGGTCCGCTGGCAGCTTTTGGTCGGTTCTTCTGATGGTCAGTTCTGAAGTGGACTGTCCCGGGAGCAGCGAGCCGCTCAAGGCAAATTCTCCCCAGTGGATGTTTTCCATTCTCACACCCGAGATTTCGTTCACAACTTTGATGGTTCCCGGGCGGTGGCAGGCCTGTGAGGCCAAGGCGATCAGGGCAAATACCAGAATCTTAAATCTCATATCAGTTCAGTGTAATGTCAATTTCTCCGAGGTAGGCGCTGCTTTGATTTTCATCCACGGTAAAGGACTGATAGACGTAAGGATGGAAGGTGCGCAGATTTCCATCCTTGTCCCGAAGCTTCACGGATGAAACGAGGCAGAGGTATTCGCCCGGGTCGAGATCGAAGCTTTCATTCAAGAGAAGCGCAAATTCTCCGGCCGTTTGGAAAAACTCTACACCGTCCACGTTTTGTTGCCTGGAGCTTGCATAGTGACTCACTTTCCGATTTGTGACCAGAAAGTCTCCGCTTTCGCTTTGCTCGAAGATGGAAGTGTCAATGGTATCGGTAGAGACAGTTGCCCAGAATTCACCGTTTACAAAAAGTGTGATGGAGTCAATGTGACTTACCAGAATGGGATTTCCATTCTCATCTTGCAGATTCACAAGGAGGATCACTTCTTCGAAGCTGCTGGAGCTGCCGTCTGAAACGACTCTTGTTTGTGCGATGTCTACAGGATCATCACTGTCTTCACATCCCGTGGTGGTCAACAATCCAGCGATGAGAGAGAGAGCTGTCAGATGTCTCATGGTTAAGCTTTACATCCGAAGACTCGCGTCTGCTTGAAATGGTTTGGACTCCGCTCAGAGGTCTTTCAAGTGCCTCGTTTTTCTTCAAACTTACGCAGCATGGAGCGCGTTCGTTCCCGGAGTTTGGATCGGAAAAAAGGCGTCCAGCCGATCATCATGCCGCTCAATCCCATCGCTTGCTGCGACCATTTATGAAGGTTGAAGTGATCCTTGTGCCTGATGATCTTTCCGTCCTTGAATTTGAAGGATGCCTCAATGCTGTTGTGCACCTTTTTCTGTGCTTTCCCGAAGTAATAGAACGCTTCCCAGTGGGCACTGCCCGTTTCTCCGTCAGCTTGCACATTCGAGAATATGACTTTAAAATCCTTGCCCTGTTGAGATTGGCACAGCATGCGCCACATGTTTCGGGCTTGTTCACCCTTCAAGTCACCAAATGCCGGATCATGAAATTCAATGTCGTCATGGTAAAGCGCAGCCATCGCATCGCCATCCAGGCGCTGAAAGGCTTCGTAGAATTGGGTGATGAGAGATTCCATGACTTGAATTTCAGGCAAGATAACCCAGGCATTCGAAAGAATCCCGAATCAAATCTCCTCCGCTACAAACTCGCGCTTTGTCTGTAGGTTAATGGCGTTTGTCCCGTATGCTTCTTGAAGAAAGCGCTGAAGTTGTTCGGGCTCTCAAAGTAGAGGGCGTAGCCAATTTCTTTTACGCTCATTTCCGTTTGAGCCAGGTAGGATTTCGCCAGCTGAAGCAGATGGTTATGAATGTGTCCCAGCGCTGTAATTCCCGAAATTCCCTTCACTACGGCATTCAGGTGATTGGGATGCACGTTCAACTTCCGGGCATAATAGCTCGTGGTGTGCAATGCTGCGAAGGTTTCCAGTTTTGCGGACGGATAGAAGCTGGTTTGTATCAGCGTTTGATACCGCGTGAGCAATTTCATGTCAGCCGTTCTCAGCTCGTTTTCCGCTTCTTCTTGTGAAACCTGCCGCGAGAAATAGCGCTTTACGAAGTTCAGCAGTAACAGCACTTGGGCTTCAATCATTTGAAACTTATCGCTGGAATCCCCATGGTATTCCTGGTGAATGCTGCTGTAGATGTTCGCAATGTTTCCCAGGTCAGCAGATTCAATTTCAAAGGGAATAGACTTCTCAATCTTTAGAAACGGAAAATCCTGCAAGAGCGCGGAGAAGTGTTTTGACTGTGCGAGGAAATCCTGGGTGAACATGATGTAATAGCCACTCCAGTTAGGGACGATGTCCCAGGAAAAGATCTGAAAGGGCGAGTTGAAGAAGATGGTCGTGCCATCTGGAAAATCGGTGTGATAACCGCTTACCGCTTTTCCGTCTCCATCGGCTTTGATGGCGATGGCATAGAACTCATGCCGGAATGGTGGCATGGAAGGCTTTACCAACGGCATGTTTTCCTCAAAGCTTCGAATGTCGAAGTGAGGATGTCGGGGAGCCGGAATGCCAATGCCTTCGCAGTATGCTGGTATGGTCGTAAAGTGTTTCACAGATCTTCCCACAAGATTAGGAGGTAGAAGTCAGAATCCAATACGAGGGAACTGTTCTGCGCAAATCACCCCAACACTCAAAACTCCACCACCCACAACCAGAAGGTCACTTCGAGTGAATCTTGCGAAGCGAAAGCGAAGCAAGATTTGTATCGAGAAGTGTATCGAGAAGTGTGTATTAAGAAGAGGACTCAGAATTGTCTTGAAGACAGCACTTGCTTATTAAAACCGATCTCGATACGCGCCTTTCAGGCGCACTCGATCTGACATTGCGGTTGCTTGTTGTTTGTTAGGGCCGCCTGCCAATGACTACAGCAATCAGTTTCCATAAAACAAACAGCCCCGATGCCAGAGCACCGGGGCCGTTTGAAAAACCACCACTTATGAAGATCTTAGAAGGAGATCGAGCCTGTAGGTAAGGAGCTCAGGTTTCGATCGAAGGCGTGTGTAGCTGGTGCTGTGTCCTGGCCTGCGGTTCCAACCAGCGGCTTCATGGCAAAAGGAGCTGGAGAATCATCAGGTACAGGCTCTACAGAAATCACTACGGTGCGTCCTCTTACGTCCAGTGGGAAGCTTTCTCCGCTTGGTGCGTTCATAAAGAAATCTTCACCTGGTACGGGAGGTCCTGACTGTGAAGTTCCGCTGTAAGGAGCTGCGTCATCAGCCATGTCGAAAGCAGTGAAAGTTCCGGTGGTGATAGGACCATTTTCTCCTACAACCCATCCTTCGTAAGCCCATCCTTCTGGAAGTTCAGGAAGGTTGAAGTTGGGAACAGGTGGCATACCTGGAGTTCCAAACCATACACCGTTTTCATCGTTTCCGTTGTTCATTCCGGTCTCATCTGTTGGCGTGCGGAGGAAGAACTCTCCGGAAGCATCAGAGAAGTCACCAACGATGGCTGAAGTCAAATCAGCAGCACCATTTGAAATATCGCCTACCAACACTTTGGTGGCAGCAGGAGCCGGATCGCTGTCTGGCGAAGGCTCAATGGAAAGCACAAACTTGGTAGCTGCGTTCAAATCGTCAAGATCGACCGTAAAATCGGAAGAAGAAAGCTCTCCCTGATCGTTGATTGTGAAAACACCTGTGCTTACGGGCTCATCATTTACAATAACCCAACCTTCGTAAGCATAGCCATCTCCCAGCGCTTCGAGACCGGAGAGGCTAAGGCTCAGGGTTCCTGTTGTTGGAGCGGCTGGCTCATCCATGTCGTCATCGTCCTTGTCACAGCTAGTAACCACAACCCCCAGGACCATGAGTAGTGCAAATATTCTGTTCAGTTTCATTTGTTTTTGATTTTGAATGTCCAAATGAAGAGAGAGGGTATCCTGAATTTATCACGGTCACTTAAACATTGTATCACAGGATTCCCAAACAGTGTTTTTGGTATTTATATCATTGTTTTTTAGCGGTTTATGGTTTTTAAAATAGTTTTTCGATCTCCGTTTTTCTGTCAGGAGAGGGCGTTTTGGTCGTCCAGACGTCAAACTCATGTACCGTTTTGTGATCCTTTTGTGATACTTTCTAAAGTTCTTGCACATCAATGAGCGAAAAGCGTGTCATTATTATCGAGGATGATCCCGAGATCTCCGAATTGTTGAAGATTCATTTGCACGATATGGGCTGTGAAACCGATCGCTATGGCGATGGAAAACAAGGCCTGGATGCTGTGCTGAACAATCCACCCGATCTCATCATTCTGGATATTATGTTACCGTCCATGGATGGCATCGAAGTATGCCGGCTGGTGCGCGCTAATAATGTAACCACACCTATTCTGATGCTGACTGCACGCTCAGAGGAGATCGATCGTGTGTTGGGCCTTGAAATCGGTGCGGACGATTACATGACCAAACCATTCAGCATTCGCGAATTCCTTGCACGGGTGAAAGCCATGTTCAGAAGATCTCGTTTGATTGAAGATCAATTGAAGGAGAGCGAAAGCCCTAGAATTCTGCAATACGATGGTTTAAGCATTGACGTGGAAAGGCGCAAAGTGACATTGGGAGAGGAACGGGTAGAGCTATCGCCCAAAGAGTTTGAACTCTTGGTATTGATGGCTTCGAATCCCGGCAAGAGCTACAATCGTTCGCGACTGCTCAATCTTATATGGGGATACGACTTCGAAGGTTATGAGCATACGGTGAATTCTCACATCAACCGCTTGCGCACCAAGATCGAAGCAGACACCAACAACCCGAAATACATCCTCACCATGTGGGGTGTCGGTTACAAATTCAACGAAGACTTAAAGCAATTCTAATGGCTCAAACCGTATCGCAACGACTGATCACCAAGATCATGGCCTCCTTCTTATTGCTTATGATGCTCGTGGGAGTGTGCTATGTGTTCATCACGTTTTACTTCACCAACAAATACTTTGAGGAAACCTCACAGAAGCTGAATGCCGAAGTGGCGAATCACCTGATCAACGAGAAGTTCCAAAACGCTTCGCCCTTTCTCGAAGACGGATCTGTCAACAAGCCCTTGTTTGGCGACATCATGCATGATATGATGGCTGTGAACCGAGGAATCGAAGTCTACCTGCTCAACAATGAAGGTGGTATCCTTTATTCAGTGGTGTTGGATCACAGCGATGATGATAAGCCCGCTGCGCAGGTTAGCACGGATCCTATTTTCGAATTCATCGCCAGCAAGGGTGAACGCCACATTTTAGGTGACGACCCCAGAAACCCTGGACAGCAAAAGATCTTCTCGGCTGCACCTTTCACCATCGATGGACACAGCGGCTTCATTTACATCATCCTCGCGAGTCAGCGCTTTGAAGAGGTGAACTCCAGCCTGATCGGCAGTTATTACCTCCGCCTTGGCCTTGGTGCTTCCATCGTCAGTTTGGTCATTGCCGGATTGCTCGGGTTGCTCGCTATTTGGTACCTCACCAAAAACCTTCGCCAGATCATTGATGTGGTGAGGCGCTTCAAGGAAGGGGACTTGACCTCCAGAGTAGAGGAGGCTGAGAAAACAGATTTGTCACTGCTGGCCGAAACCTACAATGAGATGGCGGACACCATTGTTGCCAACCTCGATGAACTGAAGTCGGTGGAATCGCTGCGCAGAGAATTAATTGCCAATGTTTCGCACGACCTCAGAACTCCGCTCGCCATTATGCAGGGCTATCTGGAAACATTGCAGATGAAGAAAGATTCTGTGACAGAGATGGAGCGGGATAAGTACCTCGACATCCTGCAAAAGAGCATCGACAAGCTTTCCGTGCTCATTCATCAACTGTTTGAATACTCCAAATTGGAGGCGCGCCAAATCGAGCCGCAGAAAGAACCGTTTCCCATTTCAGATTTGGCGCATGACGTGTATGAGAAATACCAGCAAATGGCTGCTTCCAAGAACATTGAAATTCAATTGAATGCAGAAGAAGGGCTTCCAATGGTGTTTGCAGACATCAGTCTTGTGGAGCGTGTCATCCAAAACCTGATGGACAATGCGCTCAAGTTTACGCCAGAGAATGGCCGCGTGACCATTCAACTTCGTGCGGATCGCAAGGATGTGTTTGTTTCCATCAAGGATACAGGCCCTGGAATTCCTGAAGAGGAGCAGTCCTTCATCTTTGAGCGTTTCAAGCGAGCTTCAGCTACAAGTGTGACCAATCCCGGTGCTGGCTTGGGTCTGGCCATTGCCAAGAAGATCATTGAGATTCACGAATCGACCATTCGGGTGATCAGTCAAACCAATCAGGGCACTACCTTTCAGTTCAATCTGCCACTGTATACAGCTTAGTGTCGGGTTTGCTTGCGGTTGTGTAGCAGCTCCCAGCGCTGGCGTGTCAGTTTGTGCACCGCACATTCATAGCCATCGAACCATTCGGTGCGAAGAAACTCGAAGCCCAATCGTTGATAGAAGCGGATTCCCCGTTCATTGGAAGCCAGCGGATCTATGATAATGGCTGTGACATCCGGTGCTGAAAAGCAACGATCAAAGGCCTTTTTCATCATCTGTGTGCCGTAGCCTTTGCCCACAAGGGCTTCTTCTCCAATCCAAATATCGATGGCTCGTAAATTTTTAGAAACATCGCCCCAATAACGCGTTTCCTCTAATGCCGGGTCTATGATTTGTAGGAAGCCCATCGGCTTTCCATGAAGCTCCGCAATGAGCATTTCGCGCCACTCGGGTTCTCTAAGCAATTCCGTTTCCCATCCCCAGGATTCATCTGGAACATTCTCCAGAACATGAGGCTTCTGAAGCCAGCTTTCCAGCATCTGATGATCGTCAATAGTGGCTTTGCGAAACGTTATGTGATGCTCTGAATTCACGGACCCATGGTCGATGATCCATACCTCAACCTTACACATCGGAGCGGAAGATGGCGGGCGTATATACTTTTGCCGCCCATTCAGAAGCAGTAGAGATGATCATTCAAAAGTTCGGGGGAACCTCAGTTGGTAGTGCTCAACGCATGCACCATGTTGCCAAATTGATTGATGATGGCGCTCGCAAGGTGGTGGTTCTGTCTGCCATGGCAGGAACGACCAATGCGCTGTTGGAGATCGCACAGGCACTCTATCGAAAAGATCATGGAACGGTTGAAAACGTGTTGAGCAAGCTTCAAAGTGCATACGCTCAAACCGTGAATGAACTGTTCAGCACCGATGAGGTAAAACAGGCTGCGAACGATGCGTTGCTACATCACTGGAACCACATCCGGGCGTTTACCCTTGACATGTTTACGGTGTTTGAAGAGCGCACCGTGTTGGCGCAGGGAGAGCTTATCTCCACCATGCTCATGCAGCTCTACCTGGAAGAATCGGGGAGAAAGAGCTGCAAGATCAATGCGCTGGATTTCATGCGTATTGATCAGCAACTGGAACCGGACATGTGGTACATCGAATCCAGTTTGAAGCGCTTATTGAAGGAGCATGAGGATACGGACTTGTTC
Organism: Flavobacteriales bacterium UBA6057; assembly: GCA_002428995.1. Classification (GTDB taxonomy): domain Bacteria; phylum Bacteroidota; class Bacteroidia; order Flavobacteriales_G; family Salibacteraceae; genus UBA6057. The sequence goes on from DIYJ01000018.1 coordinate 286,121, forward strand.
ATCACACAAGGCTTCATTTGCCGGAATCACTTCGGGGACATTGATAACCTGAAACGCGGAGGAAGCGACTATTCAGCCAGCATCATGGGTGCTGCCCTGAAAGTGGAAGAGGTTCAGATTTGGACCGACATCGATGGCATGCATAACAATGATCCACGAGTGGTGAAGGAAACTCGCCCCATCGAGCGTCTCACATTTGATGAAGCGGCTGAGCTGGCCTATTTCGGAGCGAAAATTCTACATCCCACCAGCGTTCTGCCGGCCCGAAAGCAAAACATACCCGTAGTCTTGAAAAGCACCATGGCTCCGGAGAAAGCCGGCACCATCATTTCAAACCAACCGTCCGGTGATTTCATCAAGGCTGTCGCGGCCAAGGACGGAATTACGGTAGTGAAGATCAAGAGCGATCGCATGCTGCTGGCCTATGGTTTCCTACGGAAAGTGTTCGAGGTATTTGAGCGCCATAAGGTGCCCATCGACATGATCACCACCAGCGAAGTAGCGGTAAGCCTCACGATCGATAAAACGGATAACCTTTCATCGCTCATCAATGAGCTGGGCGAGTATGGAAGTGTGGAAGTAGACAAGGATCAATGCATTGTATGCATTGTCGGTCATTTGCTTCAGGAAAACCCCGGAGATGCAGCTCGTATTTTCTCAGCCTTGAAGGACATTCCGCTGCGAATGATATCCTATGGAGGCAGCAAGAACAATGTGTCTATCGTGGTCGATGCGAGCATGAAAACAAAGGCGCTGCAAGCGTTGAATGAGGGGCTTTTTCATCTTCAGGCATGATCACAACGGCAGACATTCAGGCCTTTCAGGCACGTAAAACACCTTTCTATCACTACGATCTGAAACAGCTCAGGGCTTTGGCCATCAAGGTTCAAAACGAAGCCCGTTCCCGGAATTACCATGTACACTATGCGCTGAAGGCCAACGCACGGCCCGAGGTGCTGGACGTATTTGTCAATCAGGGCTTTGGAGCAGATTGTGTGAGTGGTGCAGAGGTGCGTGCAGCGCTGGAAGCTGGCTTCGCTTCAAACCACATTGCTTTTGCCGGAGTCGGGAAGACGGACGATGAAATCGATCTGGCCATCGAACAGGACATCTTTACGCTGAACGTGGAGTCCATTGAAGAACTGGAAGTGATTTCGTCCAGAGCTGTCTCCAGAGGCAAGACCGCGCGTATTGCCTTACGACTCAACCCAGATGTTGATGCCAATACCCATCGCTACATCACCACCGGGCTGGAAGAAAACAAATTCGGAATCAGCGGCTGGCAGATTGCGGAGGTAATGGACCTCTTGAGAAGCCTGAAAGGAATAGAGTTGACCGGCTTGCATTTCCACATTGGCTCCCAGATACAGAATCTGGAACCGTTTCGGAATTTGTGTGGGCGCATCAACCACTTTCAGCAAGTGTTCTCAGATCATGGCTTTCATATTCAACACATCAATGCAGGTGGTGGATTGGGAGTGAACTACGATCAACCCGATGAGCTTCAAGCGCAGGACTTCGAGGAGTTTTTCTCCACTTTCGATCAGCTGCTGGAGCTTAGGCCGGGGCAGGAGTTGCACTTTGAACTGGGGCGAGCGCTGGTGGCCCATTGCGGAGACCTGATCAGCCGGGCGTTGTATGTGAAGCGCGGTCAGAAAACAGACTTCCTCATCCTTGATGCGGGAATGACGGAGCTCATACGTCCGGCCCTTTATCAAGCTTTCCATTCCATTCAGAATCTCTCAAACTCTGAGAGCAAAGAGCTGCATAAATATGACGTTGTAGGCCCCGTGTGTGAGAGCAGTGACAGTTTTGGAAAGGCGGTTTTGCTTCCCGAATGCAGGCGCGGAGACCTCATCGCGATTCGTATGACCGGTGCCTATGGCGAATCCATGGCTTCGAATTACAACCTCCGTCAATTGGAGACCCCATACTTTCGCGGGTGATGAAAACGGAGTGTTCCCCGAACGTGGATCATGCGGCTGGTTTTTTGGCTGAGGGCAAGCTAGTCTCCATCCCAACGGAAACGGTATATGGACTGGCGGCCAATGGCTTCAGGGAAAGTGCGTTGAAAGAAGTCTTCCGGGTGAAACAACGGCCTTTTTACGATCCGCTCATTCTTCATACAGATTCTCTTGAGAAGGTGGAACAATGGACACTCAACATGTCTCCACACCTTCGGAAGCTGGCCGATGCTTTCTGGCCGGGGCCGCTCACCTTGCTATTGGAGAGATCTGAAGCGATCTCTGATGTGGTTACAGCCGGGTTGCCGCGCGTGGCCTTTCGCATTCCGGAACATCCTCTAACGCTTGATCTACTCGCGAGACTGGACTTCCCGCTGGCTGCTCCAAGCGCCAATCCGTTCGGTTATGTAAGTCCCACGCAAGCCAGCCACGTGATGCATCACTTTGATGGAGCTATTGCCATGGTGCTGGATGGTGGCCCCTGTCAAGTCGGCATTGAATCTACCATTGTGGGAGAGGAGGACGGTGAACTGATTGTTTACCGCCTTGGAGGTTTAGCTCTGGAAGAAATTGAAAAAGTGGTGGGGTCCATCACCGTGCGCGATTCTTCTTCCAAGCCTTCAGCACCCGGCATGTTGGAAAGGCACTATTCTCCCGGCAAGCAGATTCACGTGGTCGAATCACAGGAGGAATTGAATGCTCAGAAGTCCGATCGTGCTGCATTCATTCTCTTCGGGTTGGGGCTTTCTGATGCCAAACCATCACGGCTGATCCAGCTTTCTTCTGCCAATGATCCAAAGGAGGCGGCCGCTAATTTCTATGCCGCACTGCGTCACTGGGAAGATGATGAAGCGGTAACAGAGCTCATCATCGAACGTATGCCGGATTTTGACCTCGGGCGAGCCATCAACGACAGACTGCGAAGAGCTGCTCACCGCTAGCAGTAGTCCTTCCTTCTTTCCGAAGGGAGTTCCTTCACCGATTCCCTTTTTTTGCTGCCCGAGACGCCTGAATTTGTCCACTTTTGCCGCTCATTATGAGAAACAGAAAAGCGGCCGTAGGATTCATTTTTGTGACCCTTTTGCTCGATGTTACAGGGTTTGGGATCATCATTCCGGTGATGCCGGATCTCATCATGGAGCTCACAGGCGAAGACATCAGCACCGCTGCGGAATACGGAGGGTTGTTGCTTCTGGCTTATTCAGTTTTTCAGTTCTTCTTTTCGCCCATCATTGGTGGTTTGAGCGACCAGTTTGGAAGGCGAAAGGTGTTGCTGGTTTCGCTCTTTGGTTTTGGTGTGGACTACATTTTTTTGGCATTGGCGCCTACCATTTGGTGGCTCTTTCTGGGGCGTGTGATTTCCGGAATTGCCGGGGCGAGCTTCACCACGGGCGCGGCCTACATTGCCGATGTAAGTGAACCGGAGAAGCGTTCCCAAAACTTCGGGCTCATCGGTGCGGCCTTTGGTCTGGGATTCATCATTGGTCCGGCATTGGGTGGTTTCCTTGGAGAATACGGGCCGCGTGTTCCATTCTTCGCAGCGGCTGTGTTGACATTGCTCAATTGGCTGTATGGTCTCTTTGTGCTGCCCGAGTCTCTTCCGGAGGAAAACCGAAGAAAGTTTTCGCTTTCCCGTGCCAACCCTTTCGGCACTTTCAAAAGTCTGAGTCGCTACCCGGTTGTGATTGGATTGATCTTCGCGATCTCGTTTGTCTACATCGCTTCCCATGCGGTTCAGAGCACCTGGTCTTATTTCACCAAATACCAGTTTGAATGGGACTCTTCGGCCATTGGATTGTCGCTGGCATTTGTAGGAGTTCTCAGCGCAGGCATACAGGGCGGACTTATTCGGGTCGTAATTCCGAAGCTGGGTCAGGAGCGCTCGGTGTATGTAGGTATGCTGTTTTACATCGTTGGGCTTTTGTTGTTTGCGGTCGCGTATGAAGGTTGGCAGATGTATCCCTATCTGGTCATTTACTGCCTTGGGGGATTTGCTGGGCCAGCGCTGCAAGGCATCATGGCCAATGAAGTTCCGGACAATGAACAAGGAGAGCTTCAGGGAGCCATGACCAGCATGATGAGCCTCACGGCTATTGTCGGACCTCCCGTTATGACATGGTTGTTTGCCTACTTCACAGATGAAAATGCACCGTTTGAGTTTGCCGGGGCACCGATGGTGCTGGGAGCATTGCTGACCATGGTAAGCCTCTACCTTAGCTGGCGCATCCTGAAGAAGTTTCGCAAGGCCGATTAACGGGTGATCATCAGGCGGAAAGAATCCTTGCTCACCGTATCGGAAAGCTGCACAAAGTAGACGCCTGAAGGTTGGTGACTCAGGTCGAGCGATTGATCAACCTGTCCTCGCCAAACACTGTTGCCAAGCATATCAAACACGTTGATTTCGAGCATGCCTGCATTGTTTTGGAGGTTGAAAATTCCGTCAGAGCTCGGATTGGGGAAGATGCGAATCGGGTTATAGCCGCTGGAGCCATCACGGATGGAAGCTGGCTCTACTTCTACTTCCTCACTCAGCACAGTGGAACAGCCAAAATCATCTGTCACAGTAACAGAATAGGTTCCGCTTGTGCCCGGCTCGATGGTCTCGGTTAATTCCCCGGTAGACCATTGGTAGTAAGAGGATCCGCGGTTGGGGCCGATCACTTCGAGCTGCGGGATGCCGTCTCCCACATCGATGACGCTTTGCAGCAGTTGTGGTTGAAAGTGTGTGCAATGGGTGCTGTCATGAAAGTCTTGAACATCCTCCACCACATCAAAGTAGGTGGTGAGGTCGGGGCAGGTGCCCATGTATGCGTTTTCCTGCGAGAAAATGGCCGAGTAGGTGAATGACACAGGTTTGAAGGGTTCGAGCGTGAGCGGTCCCATGGTTTGGATGAATCTCCGATCTCCAACTGTGTTGCCGTTGCTACACTCGCTCCAGTCCGCCCCATCGCCCGGATTACCGGGGTAAATGAAGGTCGTGACGGGCTGAGTAGAGGAGGTGCCATTGCCGCCCTCAGTATAAGGCGTTCCATCGTTCCATAACCCCTGAAGCCGGTTGTAATATTCTGCCGCTGTATTTGGAACTCCCAGATTTCCAGCTGTTTCCATATACCCGAAACTGTTCATGCCTGGTTGGGTTCCGTCATCTGCTTTGGGGCCTTGCAGGATTTTAATCCCCATGACCGGCAGTTCCGTTCCATAACCCGGGCGTCCAAAATTTTCATCATCGAAGGCATCTGCGTTGTAGCCATAGGCGAGATCCAACGAAGGATTGCAGCCGATGTAGTCATCCATTCCAAAACCCAGATCTACATCCGTGAAAACACCGAGGTAGAAGTCCTCGTACGTGTTTCCTGATTTGTTGATCACCGTGTAGTTGTAGAAGGTAGAGTTGTCAATGTCATCATCGCTTTGATAGGCGTAGGCCATTACGTGAATCTCCACCCCCAGCACACGGCCACCGGAGTTGCTATGAACGGCACCGGCATCGTTGATGACCCACCAAACAGCGAGATCGCCCTTGATTTGAGGATAGTCTCCATCTTCCGGATTGTAGAGGCCATCGCCATTTACATCTGTGAAGGGAGCGAGCGTGGTCACATCGGTGGGAGCATTCGGATTGCCTTTGGCCGGCCAGTCCAGAATGGAGGAAGGGATTTCAGTAAGGGCGCCCGTTTTGAAGTCATCGATAACAGAACGTGCCACCTTCCAGTGGCGGTTGTAAGCTGCGCAGTCTTCAGCCGCTGTTGTTCCGTGATCGTTGAGCGGGCCGGGGAAGTAATCATTTCCTACCTGACGATACATCTGCGAAGCCAAATGAAGATCCCCATTCCCATTCACGCCTCCCATCCAGATCGCTCCGGCAAAGAGGGCCGTTTGATCGCTGCCTGCCGGAACTTCATACCGACTCAGGTTAAAGTCCCACCACATGTCTCCACCGTTCAGGAGCATCGCATCTACATTGTTGATGTCTAACCTCACGATCGAAGTCCCAGGGGCGCAAGGCTGCTGTGCATAGAGGTTGAGTGCGAAGAAGAAGAGGAATGAAAAACGCAAGAGTCTGGATTGTAACATGGGTCGAGGATTAAGAACGGTTCAACGAAGTTTATTGTGCCGCTCTTGTTACAATGAAAATGCCAGACTTTGTTAAATGCGTATGTGCGGGGTAGATTGATGATCAGGGATCAAAGTTCAAAGCAGGAAGAGTCCTGACCCTGAACTTTGATCCCTGAAGGATCACGTTGGTCACTTTGTGATCAGCACCTTTCTTGTGGTGGATGCCATTCCCGAGGATCCGCTCAGGTGTATGAAGTAGACACCTGCCGGTTGATCTCGCAAGTCAATCGATTCCTGAACGGCTCGGGTCATAACTCGGTTGCCCAGTACATCCCAGACCTCAACAACGAGTGATTCCGGAGCCTGATCGATGTTGAAAAAGCCGTCCTGACTTGGATTGGGATACACTCTGATCTTCGCCAGGCCGATTTTCGCAATACTCTGGGGGTCGTGTGTATCAATCGTGTCATTTCCGGTGGTGTCAGTAGTATCCACCGGAGCCTGAATGACCGTTGTGTCACCTACATCGAACGTGGCGATATCGAAGCATCCAAAATCATCGCTTACGGTGACGGTGTAGCTTGTGAAAGGCGATACACTGTCAAGGTCTTGTGTGGTCACTCCGTTTGACCAGTTGTAGTACAGAGAGAAGGTATTGCCTCCGGAAACTTCCAGATCGATGGAGGGATTTTCTCCTGCGTTCACTGTGTCATCAACAGTTCCTGTGAGTGTGGTTTGGAAATGATTGCAGTGTGTGCTGTCGTGGAAATCCTGCACGTCTTCCACAACGTTGAAATAGCCCGTCAGATCAGGACATGTACCATCATAAGCTGTGTCTTGAGAAAAGATGGCAGAGTAGGTAAAGGTCACAGGCTTCCATGGGTTGAGTGTCATCGGACCGAAGCTCTGTACGAACTTGCGTTCAGCTGGGGTTGTTTGTGCTGAGCACTCGCTCCATTCGGCTCCGTTCCCCGGGTTTCCGGGATAGATGTAGCTGGTAACGGGGTTGTTTGTGTCCGTTCCGAAGCCACCTTCTCTGTAGGGATCGCCCGTGTTCCAAAGGCCTTGCAGACGGTTATAGTATTCACTCGCGATGCTCGGATCTCCGGTTAGGCCGGGGAAACCCGCGATGTAGCCAAAGCTTGACATGTCCATGCTGTTGCCATTTTCATCTTTGGGCAACTGAAGCATTTTGATGCCTATCACGGGGAGTTCCGTTCCATAGCCTATCGAGAAGCCACTATCGTCAAAGCCATCACCGTTGTATCCAAAACCAAGGTTCAGACTTGGATTGCAACCTATGTAATCGTCCTGGCTGTTTCCAAGATCCACATCCGTGAATATGCCGAGGTAGAAATCCTGGTAGGTATTGGAGGATTTGTTGATGACGGTGTAATTGTAGAAGGTGCTGTTGTTGATATCGTTGGCAGCTTGATAGGCATAAGCCATGACGTGAACTTCCACACCTAACTGATTGCCAGTGGAATTGGTGTGCACATTTCCGGCATCGTTGAACACCCACCAAACGGCTTGATCACCTTTGATGAGCGGATAGTCTCCATCATTGGCATCGTAGATTCCATCGTTGTTCACATCCACGAAGGGAGCGAGGTTTGAAATGGCTGTGGGACCGTTGGGATTGCCTTTACCCGGCCATGTGAGAATCTCATCTGGAATGGGATTCAGGAGTCCGGCAACGAAATCCTGGATAGTAGTCTTGTTGATCCTCCAGTGACGGTCATAATCTGCGCATTCGCCCACCATAATGCTTCCGGCAGAATCAAGTGGGCCGGGGAAGAAGTCATTGCCTACCTGTCGATAGCGTTGCGATGCGAGGTGAAGCCCACCCGTGTCATTCAGCCCGCCCATCCAGATGGCTCCTGCGAACAAAGGAGTTTTGCCGCTTCCGGCAGGCACTTCGTAGCGGCTGTTGCTGAAGTCCCACCACATATCGCCACCATTCAGCATCATGGCGTTTACGTTGTTGATGTCCAGTTGTGTTAGAGAAGTCCCCGGGGCGCACTGGCTTTGTGCATGATGTATTCCGAGGGAAGTTAGGAGTGTTAATAAGAGTAAGAGTCGTTTCATGTTCAGGAGTTTGATTGTGCTAACCTAGCTGAACATGCTTCAATTTCCTTGTGCAATTGAGCGACTGGAATGGAATGGACACTGAGCGGCATAGGATTGCAAAAGTTCGCTCATTTTGGAGGTGTTTGAGCAGCTTTGGAACACAAGCCCTCGCGCGTCTTCTACACCGAGCTGTTCAGGATCGTTGATTTTCAGTAGGTTATGCTAGAGCTTGCCCTCGAATACTCCTATGCCAAACAGCGCGTAGTCATATTTCACGGGATCGGTTGTATCGAATGTTCGTAGGCGCTGCGTTAGTTCTTCAACGGTTTTCCAATCGTTTTGCTTGCGCTGGAGTAAGCCTAACCTTCTGGCAACAGTTCCAGTGTGAATGTCCAGGGGCATCATGAGCTCAGCTGGAGTCATGTGCTTCCAAATTCCAAAGTCCACTTGTTCCCGGGCTGGTCTGACCATCCAGCGCAGAAACATGTTCAGCCGTTTGGCCGAGGAACCTTTTTCTGGATTGCTCACATGCTTGCGCGTTCGGCTCAGGTGTTCCAGCGTGAAGAAGGAATGGTGGAAATGCACAATGCGTTCGCGGGCAGGAATGCCTTCTTTCTTGATGAATGCTCCTTCCAGCCCATCTTCATGGAGGTAGAGGTGCTGAAGAGCTTCCAGAAAGTACATGGCATCAATGCCTGAAAAGGTTCGATGCACAAAATCCTTCAGTCTCAGTCGGTCGCTGGGTTCATGCTGGGTGATGAACTCATACGGGGCGTTGTCCATGTGCTCCATGAACTTCTTCGCATTTGCGATGATTGTCTTTCGCTGACCCCAGGCGATGGTCGCAGCAATAAACCCGGAGATTTCAATGTCTTCTTTTCTGGAAAAAGCCTGTGGAATCTGAATAGGATCAGAATCAATGAAATCTGGACGGGCATACTGCAAATACTTTGCGTCCAGCAGTTCTTTCAGCTCGGCATGTTTCATCGCATTAAGCCTTGATCATCCCGTCCGCAATCTCCAGCTTTCGATCGGCCATGTCTGCCAATTCCTTGTTGTGGGTCACAATCACAAAGGTTTGACCAAACTCTTGCCTGAGTTGGAAAAACAGTTGATGGAGTTCGTCCGCATTCTTTGAATCAAGATTCCCTGAAGGTTCATCTGCAAACACTACTGCCGGCTTGTTGATCAGCGCTCGTGCCACAGCCACGCGTTGTTGCTCACCACCGCTCAACTGGTTGGGCTTATGTGTGGCGCGGGCTTCTACGTTCAGGAACTTGAATAATTCTCGGGCCCTGAGCTCGGCTTCGAGTTTGGAAGTGCCTTTGATGTAGGCCGGGAGGCAAGCATTTTCGAGTGCATTGAATTCAGGAAGAAGCTGATGAAATTGAAATACAAACCCGATTTGTCGATTTCTGAAACCACTGATCTCCTTGTCGCGGAGCTTGAACACATCGGTTCCAGCTAACATCAGCGTGCCGCCATCGGGGCGATCGAGTGTTCCCAAAATCTGTAGCAGCGTGGTCTTACCTGCGCCCGAAGCTCCTACGATACTGACGATTTCCTTCTCCTGAATTTCGAGGTTGATTCCCTTCAATACCTGAAGATCTCCGTACGATTTTGTGAGGCTTTTTGCTTCGATGATCGGCATGCGGGCGAAAGTACAACTTCAGCAATTCCACCTGCGGCTTACATTTGACCCCGTGACCAAGAGTGCCGTGCCTTTTGTCTTCTTGTTAGCGCTGATAGCGGCTACAGCTACCTGGCTCAGCTTTCGCTACGAAAAGGTGCAGCAAGGGGAGGTGATCAATAGCGATGGCTATGGTTATTATGCCTACTTGCCTGCGCGATTCATTTATCATTCATCGGACTTCTCATTCATTGACGACCTATCCTACGAAGAAAGCCTGCGCTATTGGGTGAGCGAAGGTCTCGAAGGGAAGTACCTGCCAAAGATGAGCATGGGGTTGGCCTATCTGTGGACACCCGGCTTCCTGGCGGCTCATTGGGTGGCGGGCTTTATGGGATATCCTCAGGATGGCTGGAGTGAACCCTACCAGTTAGCGGTTCTGCTTACCTCTGTGTTGTTCCTCGTTCTGGGGTTGTTTTTCATTTGGAACTGGTTACGAAATCTGGTTTCGCCAATCATTGCTCTGGTGAGCATTGCGCTGCTGTTTTTAGCCACCAATCTGATGCACTATTCGGGGCCTCAAGCCTCCTTCACGCATGTCTACAGCTTTGCCCTGATTGCAATCGCTTGCTGGCTTACAGCTCAATGGCTGGAGACCCCAAAGTCGTGGCATTATGTGCTTTTTGGTTTGCTGTTTGGTCTCATCGTATTAATCCGGCCTACCAATGGCATTTTTGCACTGCTGCCTTTCTTACTGGTGGTTTTGAAAGGTCGCTGGAAGAGTCACTTGCTGAATCCTGCCACTCTGCTTTCGGTGGTATTCGCCCTTCTTCCATGGATTCCTCAGCTCTTCTTTTGGAAGGAGACCACGGGGCAATGGCTGCACTACAGCTATGGCGAAGAAGCTATTTTCTGGCTCAGTCCTCACATTGTGGATGGTTTGTTCAGCTATCGCAACGGCTGGTTTGTGTACACTCCTGTGATGCTTGCTGCTGCGCTGGGCTTCATTGCGCTGTGGCGCAGGGACCGCTCATGGGGAATCGCTGCAGGTGCAGTGATGACGATTCACATCTACATCGTGTTTTCCTGGTGGTGCTGGTATTATGGAGATAGCCTGAGCATCCGGCCGATGGTAGACAGCTACGCGGTAATGGCATTGCCTATGGCAATGATGCTGCAATGGACTTGGAAGCAAAGTCGATGGACCTGGCCCTTGATGGTAGCTGCTTCTGCGCTCCTGATTTGGAATAACTGGCTGCAAACCGAGCAGTACAACAAAGGCCTCATCAGCGGAAGTCAAATGACTGGGAAAGCTTTTCATGCACTCTTTTTCAACACCAATCCTCCCAAGCATCTGGGAGTGATTGGAGCTTATCAAATCGCGGATAATGACCGGCTTCGACTAGGATTGCCGGAGCGAACAATGCGCGATACCATTGTGGAACGCATACTCATCAATGCCACCTTCGATGTTGGAAACCTCGCAGAAGGTCGCTCCGGAAGAGGATCGCGCCTCGCAGGAGATTACATCTACTCAGATGCCTACACCGTGCGTGGTGAGCATTTTGAAACACCTTTCGATCGCACCATGCGCGCACAGGTATGGGTGAAGCATCCCGATTTTGATGAGATAGATGCTTACCTCGTGTTATCGTTCGAAGAAGGAGAGAAAATCTATGGCTACCACACCGTGGAGATGCAGCACCTGGATCTGAAGGATGGCGAATGGAATAGAGTAGACCTCTTCATCCGCAAGCCCGAATACCTTCCCGACTCAGGCTTCGCAAAAACTTACGTCTGGCTGAAAGAAGGCGATGAGCTGTGGATCGATGATTTGCGCCTGGAGCAGATTGATTGTCCGTATTCGGAGGAGTTGTGAGAGGGAAAGGGAAAAGGGACCAGGCATTAGGCACGAGGCACTATGTGTAAGGCCGCGCTCTATTGAGGCTCAGGTTGAGGTTGTGATTGAAGTTGAGGTTCTTTGACTATCACCCTTGGCTAGGATGCACCTTGAAGCGCAATTGTTTCAATTGTAATTGAGTTTGAAATTGAATTTGAATTTCCCCGGCCCTCAGTCCCCACGCGTTCCATGGCTTCTTGCGATGAGCGTTGATTTTCCGTTGATTTCTCGTACTCGATAGAGAGTGCTAAGCTGAAGTTTCCCAAAAACAAGGCTGACAGCTAATAGCCAGCAGCTGATAGCTTATCAAAGCTTCAACTGCCAATACCCAACATCAATCCACTCATTGAACTTGAATCCCACTTCCTTAAAATGAGCGCACTTCTCGAAACCGAACGCTTCGTGAAGTCTCACACTGGCATCGTTGGGGAGGGAAATGCCTCCAATTGCTGTGTGGAACCCCATCTCGCGGAGGTCTGATATCAGCCGTTTGTAGAGGCGCACACCGTGCCCCCGGCCTGAATATTCGTCATCCGCATAAATGCTCAGCTCTACGGCCTGGTCGTAAGCAGCTCTTGATCCCCAGGGACTGGCGTAGGCATAAGCTGTGATCTGATCGTTGTATTCATACACGAGAAACGTGTGTCGCTTCAGGCGATCTTTGATGATCTTTTCGAAGTGATCCGGTTCCACCGGTTCAACGTCAAAGGTCACGATGGTGTGATCAATGTAATGGTTGTAAATGCGCGCAAGTTGTGCTGCGTCTTCCACGGTGGCCAGTCGGATCATGGGTGCAAAGTTTAAAAAGCCTTGGCAAGGGAAAGGTGAATCATTGACGGGAATTGCTGAGATTTGAAAATGGAGTGACAGGATGAGGTGATGATGCTCCGCAAACCAGCCCGGTGTTATCCATCCAGGGTGAATCCCTTTCATTCCCAAGCTACAGAACGATAGATTGATTCAGTGTACGCCATTGTTGACATAGAAACCACAGGAGGAAGCGCGAAGAAGCACCGTATGACGGAGATTGCCATCATTCATCACGATGGAGAGAAGGAAACCGGTCGCTATGAAACATTGATCAACCCGGAGAGGCGCATCCCCCGAAACATCACTGCGCTGACGGGCATTACAAACGAAATGGTGGAAGATGCTCCTAAGTTTCCAGAGGTGGCGAAGGACATTTGGGAATGGACCGAAGGACGCGTGTTTGTGGCGCACAACGTGAACTTCGACTATGGATTCATTCGCGAACACTTTCATCAACTGGGCGCGAAATGGCATCCCAAGCGATTGTGTACTGTTCGCCTGTCGCGTAAGCTCATGCCCGGCATGTACAGCTACAGCCTTGGAAAGCTTGCGCAGCAGTTGGGCCATGCCATTGATGATCGTCACCGGGCGATGGGTGATTGTGATTTCACGGCCAAGCTGTTTCACATGTTGTTGCAGAAGGATGAAGAAGATCACATCAAATTTGCCCTGAATGCTCGCAGCAGGGAAGCCACGATGCCTCCAAATCTCGATCGAAAGGTTTTTGAACGTATTCCGGAGAGTTTGGGGGTCTACATTTTCAGGGGGAACAAGGGCAAGATTTTATACATCGGGAAGGCCAATAACCTGAAGAAACGGGTTGCGGAGCATTTTCGAGGCAACACACATACCGGTTGGAAAAGTCGATTGGTGGAGCAGATCAATGACGTGCAATGGATCGAGTGCCCCAATGAATTGATTGCACTGCTCACGGAGGCCCGTGAAATCAAAACACACTGGCCGCCTTACAATGATCTGATGAAACGCGTGAGCCTGAATTGGGGCATCTTCTCCTACTATGATCAGAACGGGTACGGACGCTACACCATCGGAAGGGTAGGGAAGTGGGCTAAGCCGATCGTATCGTTTCGCAATCAGCACGAGGCGCGCCTGGCGCTGGAGAGGCTTTCGCGGGAATTTACGCTCTGTGCTCGCTATTGCGACTTGCAGGAACTCACAGGGCACTGCATCGAAGAAGTCCATGGGCCTTGCTTCGGAGCGTGTGAACAAGAGGAAGAACCGGCTACCTACAACCAGCGCTACGATCAATCGCGCGAGCATCTCGGCACTGGCAATGCCACGTTGATCATTCGGGGGGCGGGTTTCCAGGAACACGAGGAAAGTGTGGTGCTGATCGAGAAGGGACGCTACATGGGGCACGGTTTGGTGCCAAGCGGCCTGAAGGTGAATACCGCAGATGATGTGAAAACCTTCATCGATACAGGTTATGACGACCAAGACATCCAATCGATCATTCGCAGTCATTTATTCCGCAAGGGCGACTCCAACATTCAGGTGCTTTGAGATTCCTCATTCTCATAGCTGTTTTACTCCTCACCAGTCCATCGCACGCGCAATTGGAACAGCGCATCAAGGAAGTTTCCCGGAAACATTACCCTAAAACCGGGTACACAGGAGTTGTAGGAGTTATAGATTCCAATCGCTCCGTTGTGGTCAGTTCGGGGTTTGAGGATCAGCAGCGAACCATTCCCGTGTCCCAATATTCGAGGTTCTCGTTAGCCTCCGTCACGAAAGTATTTACCGGTATGGCGGTCATTCACTTCATCGATGAGGGAGTGATTGGTCATCACGATACCATTGGAACATGGCTGCCTGAGTTGAAGCCGGCATTGAGGCAGGTTACCGTAAATCAATTGGCAAACCATACAGCTTCTATTCACGATTTCTACAGCCTGGCTGAGACCTCCGAATCCTTGAATGACTCCACAGCTTATGCCTTGCTTACGGAATTGGATACCACCGTTTTTGAGCCGGGAGCTCGCTATGGCTACAGTAATTCGCACTATTTGCTTTTAGCGATGATTCTCGAGCGCGCCTCTGGAAAATCCTTCGAGTCGATCGTTTCGGAGCTGATTTTACAACCCTATGGAATGAATGATGCGGGATTCTATAGCCTGGGAGAAAGACCTCTGGAGGGCTTAATGGCGGATGGCAAGCGGGCAGGGGTGAGGGCCGATGTAAGCGGAGAGGCCGGACTCATCGTTAAAGCTACCGACATGCAAGCCTTCGGAAGAGTGCTGGTTACTGCTGATCAACCCAAAACCTGGCTGCTGGAAGGGTTGCAGGAAGGACGGGTTTATGAGCGCGACACGAGCTGGACCTATGCCTACGGATGGTTCTGCACCGAAGATGATCGTGGGCCGTTCTGCGCAGCTTCCGGAAAAGGCTTTGGCGCGCTGGCGTACCATCGCTGGTATTACGAGGAAGGTTTGTATTACTTCCTGCTGACGAATCATGAAGACCTGCCGCCTTTCAGAGGTTTTCGAGAAGAGGTGGCCACGCTATTGCCAGTCCCTGATCCATGAACATCCGGCACTATCATGCAAGCGATGAATACAGGTGCCTGGAGATTTTCGATAGCAACCTACCCAAGTATTTCGCCAAAGAAGAACGACCGCTCTTTCGGGAAGCTTTGACAGGGATCACTGAGGCTGCACCCTACTTTGTATTGGAGGTTGAGGACGAGGTTGTAGCTTGTGGTGGTGTTTTTGCAAACCATGAAAAGCGCGTGGCGGGACTTTCCTGGGGAATGGTTCATTCAAACCATCATCTGAAGGGAATCGGTTCTGCATTGGCTAAGTTCCGGTTGAATTGGCTGGATGAGCATTACATGAACTACCAGCACATCATCAACACAGCTCAATTCACGGAGGCTTTCTACGCGCGTTTTGGTTTCGAAACCAAGGAAGTCATTCCAGATGGCTGGGGACCGGGATTACACAAGTATGTGATGCTGAAAAAGCAGGGAAGCAATACGTAATCGGAAAGCTCTGTTTCTAGTGCTTGAGCAGGGTTTCCAGCCGGTCAAATGTCTGCTTGTTGGCGTCCGTTTCTATGGCTCTCCATATCCGTTCCTTTTCCTCTTGTGTCAAATGCCAGCTGAGGCTGATGGGATTGGTTTCTGAGCGATTGAGCACCAATTCCAATACTTCCATTTCTCCATCATACCACTCCTCGGCCAGTCTAATCTGATCGTCCATCTGGTAGTCCTGCACATCCAGCAATGTGTTGTAGAAGGTGCCAAAAGGTTGGGTGATTTCCTGCCACAGGCTGGGCTTTTTGCTGGCTTCCATGTCAATGAACTTTTCCTGATCGCGCACCTGGATGATGATCACTTTGGAAGTGTTTGCAGCAAGCCATTCCCGGAAGAAGTAGATGTACTTGATGGTATTGCTCATCCCATAATTGTCGCGAATGCCGGCATCGAGGATTCGGATGCTGGGATCAGAAGGAAGGTTCGCAGCGGGGAATACATAGGGAAAGGTGGCGCTCATGCGCAGCGCTGAAAGAAAGTTCAGATTGCGGGCATTCTGAGCTTCGAAAAACCTGGAGAATTCCACGTTCTCGTTGATCTGGTTTTTTTCTGTGTTGTAGCACAGGTAGGCTACGGGTTGAGAGCTGATGATCAGTTTTCGGCCATCGTCAGAAATGGTGGGCGCCAACACAAGCATGGGCATCTTAGCTTCCAACTCCAATTTGTGATAGTCCCACAAAGGCTTGTTCAGCCACCCGCGTGTGTCGAGGTTCAGCTTTCTTTCAAAGGCAAGCGCCCGATCTTCTGCGTAGGAGTAACCTTCATATTCAAAGGTTTTGAATCGGAAGAAGAGGTCGTTGAGCACTGCCGTGCTGGCAACGGGGTTGAGCTTATCCTTTACAATGTCAAGAACAGCATCTTCTATCGGAAGGTCAAGTCCTTGATAGTTCTGACGATAGTAATACTCGCGTAAGTAGGCAGCCCCGACCATACCACCGGATGATCCCGAAATCATCAGCAGATTTTTCCATAGGTTTCCGTTCACTCGGTCATCCGCTTCGGAAATCGAATGCATGGTCCACATGGCCGATCTCAAACCGCCTCCCGGTACGTTGAGAAACACCGCAACAGGTTTTTCTTCCTGAGTGCGAGCCTTCCAGTTTTCGAGCACTTTCCGGCCATTCTCCACATCGAGGTTGAGGTTGGTGGTGTCTGCTTGAAGCTTGCCGATGGAAGCGTGGTTGTAAGCAGCCTTAACTGTGTCGTAGTTTACGCCATAGGCATGATTTTCATAAGCAAACTGATCGCGCTTGCTCATGAAGTTGATCGTGAGCAATAGAGCAATGAACACCACGCTTGTCCAACCTCTGAACCAGGAATAGAAGGCGGAGGTGAGCATGATGAATACCGTGAAAAAGAGAATGATGGAGGCTGCTGCGGGAATCATGATCAGCTCGTACTCATGGAACCATCCCAGCACGAATAGCATGGCAATAATGATGATTTGGAAGAGTGAAGCGTTGATCCGATTCTGGGCAAACACACGCTCCAGTGTCTTGAGCTCATAGTGGCCTGAGTCCCGCGCCATGCTGATGCGTCCCCACTTCGAAATGTAGGTGATTACCTTCCATTCCTTCCGGCTGCGACCGGCTTCCCATTTTTTGCGATTGCTAAACAAGTCCCGAACCGGGTTGATGTATCCCTCTTGAGGATTGACATCCATTTTGGGCTTGTAGTAACTCGCATTCTTATTGGTCGCTACGAAATAGGCAGCCGTAACTCCGATGAAGGCCAGGTTGCCACTCAGAAATCCCAGTAAGTTCCAGATGATGTGCATTGGTGCCAGTCCTTCTGACTTGTATTGAAACCGGATCAGGCAGTAGCTATACACCAGACTGTAAGCCAGTGGCAGAATAAAGTTGTTTTGGCAGTATTTGATGAAGGGCCGGTTGAGCGTAGCCAGAAAGGGAAACCGGAAACCATTCACCACATAGCTCGAAATATTGAACGCCATGATGAATCCACCGGTGACGATTCCCACCACGAAATGGGAGAGGAAGTTGACTTCACCGAGGTATTCAGGAAACAGGAAGAGGTAGGGGGTGCCATACTTCAGACTAATGGCCTTGGTCACAAATCCAAACAGCAGTAGCCAGAAGGTGAGGAGCAGAAGGTTCTTTTTGAGGTGAACAAACAGCAGCTGAACAGGGAAGAAGAAGACGATCTTCTCCCAAAGTTTGAATTGCTGTTGTTTGTTTCGATCCTTCGCTGTCATGAAAGGCGTTTGAATAAAAAAGCGCGCCTTATTAATAGACGCGCTTTTTAGACCCGTTGCACAGTTTCGACTAAAGCTTTGCTTCTACTTTTTCGAGAATGGCCTGCTCCAAAGCACTTGCTTTTTGAACCAAATCATCCGAACGCTTCAGTATGTCATTGACAAAATCTGGATCGTCCAGTTCTTTCGCGTTGATCTTCACATTCAGGTGCGCGCCTTTAATCGCAGCCAGCGCACAGAGTGCTCCAACACCGGCATCGCTGATAGATGCGGGGAGCCCGCTTTCGGCCATTTCTTCCATCACCTCCATGCTGTCCAGTGTGGTGGTCATCACTTCAAATGGAGTCATGATCGCTGCTTTGGTAGCATCGCTGATGGCTTGCTTGCGTGCTGCTTTTTCAGCATCCGTTCCTTTTGGAAGGCCAAAGGCTTCCATGATTTTGTTGAAGGCTTCTGTATCGGCATCGACCAAATCCAGGAGCCGGTCTTTGTAGGCCTGACCCTTGGCAGCCCAATCAGAATAGAATTCCCATTTGTCATCCCATCCGCGTTTGTGGGCGGATAGGTTGGCGACCATTGTGCCAAGTGAAACTCCAAGAACACCAACATAAGCTGCGATGGAACCTCCACCCGGTGCTGGAGATTCAGAAGCTGTTTCATGCGCAAAGCTGGAGAGGTTCATGTCCACCAGTTTTTGCTGGCCGGCCTTTTCACGGTCTTCGAGCACGTATTCGATCACTCGTTCCCGCACATCAAAAGGAGCCAGTTCATCCAATCCGAGAGATTTCACTGCGATCTTCATGATCTCTTCCTCATGGATACCGATGGATCGATTTTGCTTCTGAAGGAAGTGCTTACCGGCATCTAGCAGTGCTTTCTTGGGCACCAGACCGATCAATTCAGAACCTGTTACTCTTAATCCTCGGGCATCCGCCCGTTCACATGTTTTTTCAAACGCCTCGTGAATAGAAGTAATGCTAATGTTCGTGAGGTTGTAACTGATTTGAGCAACGCCATATTCCTCAATGAACCAACCAATGCCTTTCACAGCTTTCAGCAACCCGGGAATGTGCACAGGATTTCCATGTGCATCCTTCACTGGTTTGCCCGTCAAAGGATTTCCTTCTCTTTTTACACGACCGCGTTCCCTCACATCGAAGGCAATGGCGTTGGCTCTTCGGGTGCTGGTAGTGTTCAGGTTGATGTTGTAAGCCACGAGGAAATCACGGGCGCTCACTGCGGTGACTCCGGTTCTGGCAACATTGTCATTGTATTCGGCAGGGCCAAAATCTGGTGCCCACTCTGGATTGCTGAGCTTGTCTTTTAAGCCTTCGTACTCACCGGAGCGAACGGTAGCGAGGTTTTGTCTTTCCGGTTTTTGTGCGGCATTTTCATAGAGATAGATGGGAACTCCCAGTTCTTCGCCAATGCGCTGACCGAGTTTGCGAGCGTAGGCTACTGTTTCTTCCATCGTCATGTTTGCCACAGGCACCAATGGACACACATCGGTAGCCCCAAAACGCGGATGCTCACCCTTATGCTTACTCATGTCTATGACCTCCGCAGCTTTCTTCACCACTTGAAATGCAGCCTCGCAAACCGCATCCGGTTCACCTGCAAAAGTGATCACCGTTCTGTTAGTCGCTTTTCCTGGGTCAACATTCAAAAGCATGACACCTTCTACAGATTCTACTACGTCAGTTACTTGCTTGATTTTGAGTGGGTCACGTCCCTCGCTGATGTTTGGAACGCACTCGATCAGTTTCCTCGCCATTGGTTGTCTTTGTTTGCGGCAAAACTAGCGTGCAGTGCAACATGGCTGGAAATCAAATAGGATTTCAATTTTAGAAACGGTCGTATGGCCGACATTTATAAGGCTGTTTCGCCAGACAAGAGTTCTGCAAGTCCAGTAAATAAAAGGAGAGCAATGCATGTGATGAACGGTTGGGTATTTTGTGGTGTAACTTGATTCGTCCTTGGGAATGTGATTTTCCTCTAATGTTGTATTATTCAGGACTCCAATAACTGCGAGAGTCAGATTGATTCGCGTAACATTGTAATTAAATACACTTCACAATGAAAAAACTTCTACTTGCAATTGTTTTCTCAGGGTGCGCGATCGGAATGATTGCTCAGCCTGTGAGCCGCAAGGTTTTGGTAGAGGAGGCAACGAATGCTTCGTGTCCTCCATGTGCTGCCCAAAATCCTGCATTCAACGCTAACATCGTTCAGCCCAACATCGCCAACGACAAGCTCGTTGCTGTTAAATACCAGGCGTGGTGGCCAGGTTTCGATCCGATGTACAATCAAAACACCACTGAGCTTGATGCTCGAATTACTTACTACGGTTTCAACAACATTGGTGTACCTACCACTGCATTGAACGGTAGAGTTCCTGATAACAATAACACTACTGGTGGTGGTTGGTCAGGATATGCTGGTGGCCCTTACGGTTACACTCAGGCGGTGATTGATGCTGAGTATGCTGACTTGACTCCGTTCTCTATGACGATGAGTCATGTATTCTCCAATGATTTGGATTCAGTTTATGTAACCATCGGCATTACTAATGTTGACGTTACCACTTTCACAGGTTCTACCATGAAGCTTCAGGTAGCGTTGATGGAAAACGAGATCATCTACAACACGGCTCCTGGAACCAATGGAGAGACCGATTTCTACGAAGTAATGAGAAAGATGATTCCAGATGCTTCTGGAACTACTCTCGGAAACACGTGGATGGCTGGTCAATCTCAGACCATTACTCTTGGTGCTGCTATTCCTAGCTATATCTTTAACTACAACGAGATTGCGATCGCTGCCTGGATTCAGGATGACGCTACTCAGGAAGTATGGCAAGCTGAGCACAGCCAGCCGATTCCAGTGAATGGCGAAGACATGGGAATCGCTCTGAACAACGGAGTATCTGATTACTGTCAGTCTTCCTTCACTCCAGAAGTGACATTGACAAACGATGGTGCTAACCCAATTACTGCTGCTACTCTTGGAATGTCTTTGAATGGAAGTGCTCCAATGATTGAATCTTGGTCTGGTAACCTCATGCCAGGTTCTTCTGCTACTTACACGTTCACCAACTCTGCTACACTCGCAGGTGGTGCAAACACACTTGAGATTGCTATCCTGGATGTAAACGGTGGTGTTGATATCAATACTACAAACAACCTCGTGGTTGACGATGCTATCATCAGCATGCCAGCAAATGCATTGGCCCTGGATCATGATGAGACCTTCGAGTCAGCTCAGTTGGGTGGATATCCTGCCAATGTTTATGTAGACGAGTATGATGCTGACGCTATGTGGACGGTAAACCAGAACGTTGGTGCTGCTACCTGGAACCTTGGAGGTTTTGAAAACTCAGCTCAGTCCATGCGATGGAGACTGTTCAGCTTCCCAGCTGGTGGTCAGGGTGGTTTTGTATACACTTACATGGATGCTACTGAGTTTGACAGCGTAAACCTTTCTTTCTCTCTCGCTTATGCTCAGCTTGATGCATCAGCGACTGACAGACTGGAAATTCTTGCTTCTACAGATTGTGGTCAGTCTTGGTCTTCTGTTTTTGATGAGCAGGGTTCCAACCTCGCTACCGCAGCTCCCGATGGTCAGAACACCTTCTATCCTGTTGCCGCTGACTGGACAACCCGTGATGTGAACATGGATGCCTACGCTGGAGAGACTGTAATGCTCAAGTTCCGCGCTACAAGCAATGGAGGTAACTGTATGTACATTGATGACATCAACGTATCTGGCGATACAACAGTTCCTGTAGTTGTTGATCCACCTTCTGATACTACTGAGGTTACAATCGATGGTCAGGTGGTATATGTGATCGATGGCGATACATTCGAGCTCTTCGATGGAGAATTCGTTCCACTTGGAGTACAAGAAGCTGCTAACGCTGCTGTAGTTGTATTCCCTAACCCAGCTAAAGATGTATTGAACATCACTGGTGTTAATGGATTGGCCAACGTGAAGATCTATGACATGAGCGGTCGTCTGGTAATGAATCAAGCGGTGTCTTCTAACGTGATAAGCGTTGCAGAACTCCAAGCTGGTGTCTACCAGGTATCCATCGAGTCAGGTGATATTAATGTGATGCGAAGAGTTACCGTTTCCAGATAACGGAACGTAATTCCATTAGATACAGCGGGATGCTTGGTTCAACTAAGCATCCCGTTTTTTTTTGCTTTCATGCATGCACTCTTGCCAGTCATTCGGACAAGTTGGGATTTCCAGAGCGTCTGAATGCGTGTCATAGGAATCCATGATCTTGAGAGCTGTGTACCCCGCTTTTAAAGACACTTGTTTAGGAATCGCTTAACATTGTATTCAAATAACCTAATAATGAAGAGACTTTTACTCGCTACAATTCTTTCAGGTTGTGCTCTCGGAATGATAGCTCAGCCAGTGAATCGCAGGGTTCTCATTGAAGAGGCTACCAATGCTTCTTGCCCTCCCTGCGCTGCACAAAACCCTGCGTTCAACGCTAACATCGTTCAGCCAAACATGGCTACAGACAAGCTTACTGCTGTAAAGTACCAAGCTTGGTTCCCAGGTTTTGACCCAATGTACAATCAGAACTCAGCTGAGCTGGATGAGCGTATCACTTACTACGGTCTTCAGAACATTGGTGTACCTACTACTGCATTGAACGGTAGAGTTCCTGATAACAACAACACTACTGGTGGTGGTTGGAGTGGTTACGCTGGCGGACCTTACGGATACACTCAAGCTGTAGTTGACGCTGAGTACGCTGATATGACTCCGTTTACATTGGATATCAGCCACTCTTTCTCTAATGATCTTTCTACAGTGATGGTAACGGTAACAGTTACCAACGTGGATGTAAACGCGTTCTCTGGTTCCGACATGCGCTTGCACGTTGCGCTTCTGGAAGAGGAGATTGTATTCAACACTGCTCCTGGAACAAACGGTGAAACTGAATTCCAGGAAGTAATGCGTAAGATGTATCCAGATGCATTGGGTACTTCTATTGATGATGACTGGGCTGCTTCTCAAACTCAGACATTCAACATCTCTGGTGCTATTCCATCTTACCTCTACAACCTTACTGAGATTTCTATTGCTGCCTGGATTCAGGACAACAACACTCAGGAAGTATGGCAGTCTAACTACAGCTCGCCAATTCAAATTGATGGTCCTGATATGGGCGTTACTGCGCTTGTAGGTTCATTTACTGATTACTGTGCTGCTAGCGTTAACCCAGAAGTATCTGTTGAGAACGCTGGAACAGTGCCCATTACTTCTGCTACTTTCGATGTTCAGATCAACGGTAACTCTGTAGCTACTGAAAACTGGACTGGAAACCTTGCTGTAGGTGCTACTGCAAACTACACGTTCACAAATGCTGTGACTCGTATGCCTGGTACTAACGACATGGAGATTCGCATTTCCAGCGTAAATGGTGGTGTTGACATCAACAACGCAAACAACGCTGTTTTCGATAACGTATCCATGCGTTCTGCTACAGCGATGGCTTATCCTAATGCTATCGGATTTGAAGGTCTTGCTTTTGGCGACCTCGCTAACAACACTTACGGAAGCAACCCAGATGGTATGACTTACGGTGCGATCTCTATGGGAGACGTGAACGGTTTGACAACCAGCCTTGGTGGATTTGAGCAGTCTAACAACTCATTCTTCTGGTACTACTACAATGCAGGAGCTGGTCAGCAAGCAAGCTTCGTAACTGACGCTACTGACATCATGGACGCTGAAACAGCTTCTTTGAAGTTTAGCCATGCTTACGCTCAGTACCAAGCTGAGAACGATCGTCTTGAGGTATTGATCTCTACAGACTGTGGTGGTAGCTGGACCAACATCTTCGATGCTCAAGGTTCTTCACTTTCTACTACTGCTCCTACTACGGCTCAATTCTGGCCAACTGCAGACCAGTGGGATTCTACACGCATCAACCTCGATGCTTATGTAGGAAACGAAGTAATGTTCATGTTCCGCGGTACTTCTGATTTCGGTAACAACCTTTTCGTTGACGATATCAACATCGCTGCAGCTGCTCCAGTTGTAGATCCAGGACCTGACACTACTGAAGTGACTATTGACGGTCAGACTGTATACATCATCGATGGTGATACTTTCGAACTGTGGGATGGTGAGTTTGTGCCACTTGGCGTAGAAGAAACTGCTGAAGCTGCAATTTCTGTTTATCCTAACCCAGCTACTGATGTTGTGAACATCGCTGGTGTGAACGGAATCGCAAACGTTAAGATTTACGACATGAGAGGTCGTCTGGTAATGAACAAGGCGATTGAGTCAAACGTGATCAGCGTAGCAGATCTACAGACAGGTATTTATCAAATGAGTATCGAGTCTGCAGGAGTGAACGTGATCCGAAGAATTACCGTTTCCAGGTAATAGACTTCCTTTGAAATAAGAAAGGGTGCCAGCTTTGCTGAGCACCCTTTTTTTATGTCCTATTTGTGACTAGGCTTTCTGACCGTTGATGTAAACCTGCTCTATGTTGTTGCTTCCAAAGTGATAAGGCAGAAAGTCAATACCCGATACAGGTTTGGTTAAGATGAGGTTTGCTCGTTTTCCTTTTGTAATTGATCCCACTTCATCAGAGAGTTCGAGCGCTGCAGCAGCATTCAGTGTGGCTGCATTGATGGCTTCTTCCGGTGTCATTTTCATGCGAATGCAGGCCAGTGAAACGATGAAATTCATGTTTCCGGTTGGAGTGGAGCCTGGATTGTAATCCGTGGCGAGCGTGAGTGGCAGCCCTGCATCCATGATCTGGCGTGCAGGTGTGTAGGGTATACCCAAAAAGAAAGAGCAAGAGGGCAATGCCACAGGCATCACGTCCGATTCCTTCAATGCTTCAAGGTCTTCTTCTGTCAACACTTCGAGGTGGTCAATACTCAATGCAGATTGCTCTACACACATTTTCACACCTCCGATGGCGTTGAATTGGTTGATGTGAATTTTTCCTTTCAGCCCAAAACGAGTCGCGGCCTCCAATAGTCTTTGCGTTTGCTCTACACTGAAATAACCCTTTTCACAGAAGGCATCCACATATTCTGCCAGGTCTTCTTCAACAACCTTTGGAAGCATTTCATTGATCACCTGGTCAACGTAGGTGTCAGGACTGTCCTTGAGTTCAGCGGGAATGGCATGCGCACCCAGGAATGTGGCTTTAATGGGAATAGGAGCATGTTCTTTCATGCGCTTGATGACCCGTAGCATCTTCAGTTCTGAATCTGTGGTCAGACCATAACCGCTCTTGATTTCAATGGCTCCCGTTCCTTGCGAAATCACCTCCTGAAGTCGTTCCATCGCCTGATCGAAGAGCTCATCTTCTGAGGCTTCCTGCATTCTGCGAGCGCTGTTGAGAATACCGCCACCTCGCGCTGCTACTTCTTCGTAAGAAAGTCCCTTCAGGCGATCCACAAATTCAGTCTCTCTCCAACCAGCAAACACAATGTGGGTGTGACTATCGATCCAGCAGGGTAGAAGAAGGCGTCCTGTGCAGTCAATGCGATCGTGGTTGGTGAACCTACTCTCATCCAACGTGTTCATACTACCGAAGTCTGTGATCTTACCATCTTCTGTGGATAGCCATGCGTTGGACATTGAAGGCAATTCGGCCATAGACTGACCCTTCACAATTTTTACACTCGATTCGCGTATTTGAACCAGATTCTTAATATTCACAAATAATTTCATACCCACCGTTTATGAAAAGCAAGTATAGGAGCCTGTTAGCCTGCATCCTAATGATCGGGGCTACAATTCAAATGTCTTTTGCGCAGTCTGTTGATACGGCAGAAGCATCCGTTTCTCCCAAGGTTCAGCTTGGTGCTTCGATCAACCCTTTTCTTGTGGTGGTGGCAGGAGGGTCTTTCGAAACAGCCCCTGAGTTTTCGCTGCAAGCGAAGATCATTGGCGAAAAGTTGAATAAAAGGGTTGCGCTTGAATACAGACCTCCTACCAACAATTTCCCTTGGGTTAGCAGCAGGTTTCTTGCTCAAACCGATAGCACGGTAACGACACTTTCTGAGGATTTTCGCCAGCAGTCGGTACGACTAGCTCTTGGAGCGGAGCGCAAGTTGAACGAAGGCAGAATTCAGGCCTACATTGGTGCTGACGCCTTTGTATCTGTCAACTTCCTCGAATTCTCAGCCTGGACCAATACTTCGATGGGAGATTCTAACATTACCGAATTTCCAAATGTGGGTGTGAGCACTACAGATATTGTAATGGGAGCTGGAGGCCGTTTATTCTTTGGTGTTCAGGGCAACATCAGTGATCGCTTTTCTATTTCCACTGAGGTCGCACCGACACTTGCTTACACAAGCACTTACAACTATACAGCGGATGATAATCTGAACATCACAAAGAGTCGTTCAGACTTGTTGGACTTTACTAACCTTCCGCTGGTGAATGTCCGTGTTCATTACAGCTTCTTCTAATACATGCCAGGAAACTCCTTCGGCCAGGTATTCAGGCTAACCACTTTTGGAGAATCGCATGGTGCTGCCATCGGGGGAGTGCTGGACGGATGCGTTCCAGGGCTTGAATTGGATCAGGAGCGTATTCAGGGGGAATTAGACAGAAGGCGTCCGGGTCAATCGCGCATTACTACGCAGCGAAAGGAATCTGATACTGTATCCATTTTATCGGGAGTATACGAGGGAAAAACACTCGGAACTCCCATCGGCTTTACCATTCAGAATGGAGACAGCCGTTCCAAAGACTACGATCATCTCAAGGATGTTTTTCGTCCATCACATGCGGACTTCACCAGTCAGGCAAAATATGGGATCCGCGATCATCGTGGAGGTGGAAGGTCTTCGGCCCGGGAAACTGCCTGCCGAGTAGTGGGAGGTGCCATAGCTCGCCAATTACTGGAGCGGGATGGCATTGAATGCTTCGCCTACGTTTCGCAAGTTGCCTCAGTTTTTCTTGATAAGCATGCAGAGGAAATAGATCCTAAGCTGATCGAAACGAACCTTGTTCGTTGTCCGGATCCGGAGACAGCTGCTGAAATGGAATCCCTCATCGATGGTATAAGGAAAGAAGGAGATACCGTTGGTGGTATGGTCACCTGTGTGGTGAAAAACGTTCCGGCAGGCTTGGGAGATCCTGTTTTTGATAAGTTGCACGCTGATCTTGCAAAGGCCATGTTTTCCATCAATGCGGTAAAGGGTATGGAATTGGGAAGTGGATTTGCAGCTACGGAGATGAGAGGCAGTGAGCACAACGATACGGCCGATGAAAACGGTCAGCTACGTTCAAATTATTCCGGTGGTATCCAAGGTGGAATTTCCAATGGAGAAACCATCTATTTCAACGTGGCCTTTAAACCCGTAGCTACCATCATGCGAGATCAGGACGGTCTTGATTCCACCGGTCAGCAAGTCAAGGTAAAGGGAAAAGGACGCCATGACCCTTGCGTGGTTCCCAGGGCCGTACCTATTGTGGAGGCCATGACCTTAATGACCCTCGCGGATCACTTTTTAAGACAAAAGATCAACCTGTAAAAATGCCTCGTATTTTCGGGCAGTGATGATCCGGCAATTCTTATTTATCTTCCTTTTAGCGCTTTCAGGTTCGCTTGTTTTTGGGCAGAAAGTCTCTACCTCAAGCTTTAAAATTGAACCGACCGAATCTTGCGCAGGATCGGAGGATAAGAAGGCCTCCAAGTACCTGGAAGAAGGTAAGAATCGCAAGAACTCCAAGGAAGAGCGCACGGAGGCTTTGAGAAAAGCCATTGAAGCAGATGAGAACTGTGCACAAGCTCATTACTTACTCGGTTTAGAAACACTGAGAAGTGCCATCTCCAGAGGCGGCTCCTTCAGCGGAGCTCGCAAGAGGTTGGAGAAAACGGTGGAGATCTGCCCTGAATTTCATCATGAGCCCTATTTCTACCTCGGGGCCATTGCGCTGGGGGCGATGGACTACCAGAAGGCCGTTGATTACTACGACAAGTACTACGAGTTGAGTGCTGCCAGCGATGATGCTCTGAACGATGAGCGTGAAGACATGATCAGGTTGGATTATGAGTTTGCCAAGTTCTTTGCCGATGCCTATGCCAATCCGGTTCCCTTCGATCCGGTGAAAGTTGCGAATGTGTGCACAAGCGATGATGAGTTTCTTCCGTTCATAAGCCCGGATAATGAGAGCATGTTGCTTACAAGACGCTATTCTAAGGAAACACACGTAAGAGCATCGGTCATCAGTGAGAAAAAGCAATACACGGAAAAGTTCGTAAAGGCCAAGCGCGTAAATGGTGCGTTCGAAGAAGGAGATCCGTTGCCACCTCCTTTCAACGAAAACAAGTCATATCACTACGGAGGAGCGACCATCACCATTGACAACAAACATCTTTACCTCACTATTTGTGTGCCCGCCAGCATGGGCAAGATGAACTGTGACATTTTCACGGCTGACCTGCTTTACGGAGCTCACCCCAAGACCGGCCTGATGGGATATCACTGGTCTGAGTTGAGAAACATGGGCGACAATATCAATACACCAGATGGTTGGGAGGCCCAGCCCAGTATCTCAGCAGATGGCAAAACACTTTACTTCACCAGCTTCAGGGAAGGTAGCCAGGGCATGGATATCTACTATTCTGAAAAAGGGGAGGACGGCACTTGGGGAGCAGCACAGAACCTTGGAGCACCGATCAATACGGAGTACAACGATAAGACTCCGTTTATGCACAGCGATTCACGCACGCTCTATTTTGCCTCAGATGGTCACTTGGGCTTTGGAGGATTGGATGTCTTTTTCGCTAAGCAATCCGATGACGGAACATGGTCTAAACCAAAAAATTTGGGACATCCTATCAACACGGCAGAAGATGAACAGGCCTTTGCAGTAAGCACCGATGGTAAGCGTGTTTACTACTCCGGGAAAGACCCTAAGAATCCGCAGAGTATTGAAGTGTTCAGCTTTGAGTTGCACAAGGAAGCGCGGCCAGATAAAGTGGTTTTTGTGAAGGGAGAACTCAAAAAGGAATCTGGTGATCCCGTGCAAAATGCCGTAGTCGAGCTAAAGAGCATGCAATCGAAGAATGTGACTCGAGTAGACGTAGATCCGGATGATGGGCGCTATGCAGCGGTGGTGGCTGTGAAGGAGGATGAAAACGTAGTGATGAATGTAAAGGCCGAGAATATGGCTTTTCAGTCGAAGTTGATTGAGGTGGTGGACGAAGAGGAAGAAGCCAAGAAAAAACGCACACGCACCGGCTCGGAATCGGAAGCAGAGGTGCAAACCTTCCAGGATGTTTCTATGGAAGTAGCAGAGGTGAAAGAGGGCGGTGTGTACCGAATCAACGACATTTATTATTCCACCAATTCCGCGAATATTTCCGAGAAATCAAAAGCTATCCTGGATGAGTTTGCGCTCTACCTGATTGAGAATCCAGGCATTAAGATTGCCATTCACGGTCATACCGACAACGTAGGAAAGGCAGAAGCCAACCTGGTGTTATCCACCGATCGCGCATTTTCGGTCAAGCAATACCTGGAGTCCAGAGACATCAGCGGTGAGCGAATTGAATACAAAGGATTTGGAGAAACCGTTCCCTACACGACCAACGATACAGATGAAGGCCGCGCGATGAACAGGCGCACAGAGTTTCTGATTATCGGGACTTGAGTTTTTTGGGCTATCATCATCTCCGTTAAAGCTATGATGATTGCAAAGCCATCAGTCCTTAGGGCTTTACTCGCTCATCTCACCAAGTATACTGGGCTGTGGCATGCGTAAAGAGCTCATTCGCCCGAGTCATCGTTGTGTAGCCCTGATAGCGATTCAAACCGCTGCGGATCATGAACGAAATCTTTTTCAGCGCTCGGAATTCTGCCTGTACGTAGCCTCCGCTTCGAATGGATCGATTGGTGTTAAAAGCCAGGTTGGTGCCGATAGTGGCTCTCACTTTTCGCTGGATCATGAAGGACGTGTAAGCTTCCCCATTTCCTGAGGGTTGAATGATGGGGCCTGAAGTCGGTTGCACGTAGGTCGCCATCAATCCCGCTTGTGTTCCGCTGGGGAAGGTGACTTGTTCGGTGAGCGTGCTGGCATGGAAATTCACCGGTTCAGCCTGAAAGTTGTCACCTTCTACGCGCGTTCCCGAGTACGTGTGATTCAGGTTGCTGGCAATGGTCGTTTGCCGCCAGCGCGTGATATAGCTGAGCGTGGAGCTCAACAGGTGCATGTTTCGAACATTGTTATGCACTGGAGAAGTATAGTGCATGGTTACCGGAGTGTACAGGACATTGATATTGGGAAATTTTGCCAGTTGCGTAGAAGCTCCAAACCTCAGCGTTTGAATTTTCATGGTGGCAAAGCGAGTGCCCGAGAGGTTGTCTTCTTGTCGCTCGATGCCAGCCAGTAGGCTGAGCCGATCGGCAAATACTCCCTTGCTTCCCTCAAGTTGCCAGCCGTGCAAGTCGGTCCTTAGAAAGGGAGCTGCAAGGCTGTGGTAGCCATTGCCCAGTCGATAGTAGCGCGTTTTGAGGTTGAGCGAAAGATCGGTGGGTTGGAATTCAAGCTGTGTTTGCATGGCCGACCGATCCAAGTCCAGGCTACGCAGGTTTCGCTGGAAGCTCGAAGGTGTTTCTGTTTCGACATCTCTGAAGGAGGCACTACTTTGATTGGCCTCGATGCCCAACATCAGGTTGTGGCCAAGGTCCTTGGCGATGTCAATGCCTAGCATATGATTCCGATCTGGTCTGGAGAAGTAGGTCGGCTCAGGATTATCCGAACGGGCGCTCATCATCCTGAGGTGAACGTGTTCCTCAGAAACTTCGCCCCATCCCAACTGCGCAGCTGTCATCCGATCGGAGAAAGCGTTTTCTTGCTGATTGGCCATGCGATAGGGATTGAGCAGCCTGCCGTGTGTGGCATGCAGGTAAAACGCTCCTGGTGTTACTTCAATGTCTGCACCCTGAACCGTGGTGCCCATGATCGTAAGATCTGAGTAATAGGGATTTACGTTTCCTACTCCCATCGACTCCAGATCGAGCAGCGGTTTCAGGAAGCCGTGATTGCCCGTTTTGTGAAAGTTCTTTTTGAGGAATTCGGTATCGCTTAAATCGCTGGCGCTGTAGTTCGTACGTTCGATGCCCTGGGCATTCAGTTGGTCATACTTCTTCTGAGCCTGCTTCAGTTGTTCGATGCGCTGTTCTGTCTGTTCCGTTTGACCTTGGAGCTGGGTGAGTTGCTGACGCTTGGCTCGCAGCTCTGCAAGACGAGCAGTATCCGCTTCCATGTTGCTGGAATCTCCATGCGCTAGCTTCCATTGAAGTTCACCGATTTGTCGATCCAGCAGGCTTGTGTCTGCGGGATTTCCTTGTTGCTTCAGTTGTTCCAGTTGCAGCTCTGCATTAGGAAGCTGTGCGGGTGAGAAATCGTTGGGAAGCCCAGGTGTCCCCCGGTGTTGGTTGTTGTCAGACTGCAACCGGTTTTGCAGGTCGCTGCCAATGTTGTTGCGAAAGGTTTGCTGATCGAAGCGCAGGGTAGCACTGTTCATCCGCTGGTTTCCACTTTCGGTAGTCACAAAAGCATCGAGCACCAGCGGAACACCGTAGGCTTGAAAGCCGGGTTGGAAATACCAGCGAGCGTAGCTCGGAGGTTGCTGGTTGAAGGTGAACTGCTGATTGGACACATAACCTTCCAACATGGCAAAGCCCGTAAATCGGGCATTGGGTTTGAGCGGATCTGGCCAGAAGCTGAGACTGTCTTTCGATGGTTTCCGCTTTTTGGGGCCTTCCGTTTCAGCAGAGTCAAGGGGGAGGAAGGTGTCTTCCTGAAGCGGAGATTCTGCTACTAGCTGGCCGTTTCTCAATACCTGTACCTGCCATTGGTAGACTTGGCCGCTGTCGAAGTTCGGAGTATGCGAGAGAGGGGAGAAGGTGGTGTCTCTCAGGAGGAGCGTGTTGCTCTGTTGTCCGCTCGCGGGCGCACTTTGACTCGTCCCGGATTTCCGGGACGGCTCAGCACGACCACTCACTGACGGGGGGCGTTTTAGGAGACGTTTGAGTCGGCCTTTTTCAGTTGGATTAGATGAGCTTCTTGCCTCTGACCAGCTTAATTGATAATGGATGGAGTCACCTGGATGGTTAGTGCGGTAGGGATTCCATGACCAGCTACTCTCCGAACTATCCAGTACAACCTTGAGCTTCATGCGCTCAAAAATCACCTTGCGCTCCACAGACCCAACGGCCTTTGCACCAGAGAAGGCTCTTATATGGTAGAGCAGCTCCATGCCTGGACTGGCAGCTGAATCGCTTTGGCCCGCAAACAACCCTGAGAGAGTGTGTAAGCCGCGGCCAAGTTTCACCGAGTCTGAATGGTTTGTTGCTATCACATTTCCATTGCTGTCGCTGACTTGTAGTTCAAAGGCTGCGGTTTGCCCTGCCTTTGAGCTGTAAGCCATCAGGATGGCGCGTTCAGCGGGGTGGGGCAGGGAGTCGTTGAAGCTTAGTTTTAGGTTGATTTGGGCTTTGGCTACATTGATTCCCAAGCATACACACCCTACCAGTACCATAAAAGCAAATTGTAGGAGGCGTATGAGAGGGATGGTTCGCATTCATTTGGTTTTGCTCGGGCTGTGATGCATAAGCGTTACATAGTCTCCAAGGCTGTTTGATGACTTCAGCTACCACGCGAATACTTTCGCGTGGTAGCTGGGGAACGATCGCATTATTAACTAGATCTATTTCAAGGTTTTTTAATTACAGCTACTGTGTACTGTATGACTCTCACGCACTGTAAGTGCGCGCGTGGTGGGGAAGAGTTATTTAGACGGGGCCGGTACGTATTCCATATTTACAAGCTCTACCCCGGAATGTTCCGCTGTCTCAATTTCTGTAACGTTTCCATCACTATCGTATGTAGTTTTAGTCACGGTAGCATCAAGTACTGTGAATCTGTAATACAAACCATTTGATCGTTGAGCTACATACGATCTTTCTTCGTATTTCACATCATATTTTGTTGTTGATTGAATTTCAAATTTGCCGTCTTCATTCTGCGAGTAGGATACGCTCTGAGTTATTATGCCGTCTTCTACTGATACGATGTCAAATTCATCATTTGCCCAGGTTGTATACTGTTTGTAATCATAACTGTTAGTTTCAGATGCTCCTTCCACGACCCCATACCGCCTGTCATTGGTTTGCAGGTATAGGCCTGGTGGAGCGTCTCCTTCGCGATCGGTGAACTCGTGTCCTTCAGCAAATTCATCATATTCCTCTTCGTCAAACTCATCCACTAGTGCACCCAATCCCTGCTGATTTCCAAGCCCTCCAAGCTCAATGAACCTGGCTGCCCACTTCACTTCACTGTCTCTTTTAGACTCTTTCTCTTGAACCTTCCCATAAGCTGCAATCATGATAATCCTATTTCCATACAGTTTACCGAACATGCCTCTTTCTTCCCATGTCATCGGATCAATTGGCCCCATGCCCTCGTAGTCTATAAAACGAGTCGGTGTGTTGCCTGAGAATAAATATGGCGACCAATCAGAATACTCTTTCCATAGCGGATCAATGCTAAGGAATCGAGCTATTCTCGGATCATGAATCCTCTCCCCAAAATCATAGCTGCTTCCTCTTCCCTTCATCTCGTCATCCAGTTCCATCCCATTAAAGGCATAGCGGTAGCCATTTCTAGTCACTACCTGTACCGTATCGTTGTACAGTGTATCTCGTACTTCTACTAGTTTCACATGATCCACGTAAAACTTCAGAGTACCATCACTCGTGAGCTGCTTGCGCAAGAGGCGTAGACGCGTTGTGGAGGTAGTGGCTGTGAACTCAAATTCATGCGTTCCCGTCTGTACTCCTCTTGCCTCCTTCAGTGATAGTGGAATTTCCTGAACTCGAATGAGTACCGAGTCACAGTCTCCCTGATCCAGCGTGACGTAGAACTTGTACTTGCTGTTGATAGTGGTGGAGTAGTTGAAGAAAATGGCATCGCCTTCTTCCGTAGTGGATACTTCGAGTTGTTCAGCGCCTATGGTCAATACCGCACCATTTGGAGCTGTCCAGCCACTTACACTGCTGTCGAAGTTATGTTCCACCAAGTCTTTTTCATAGCTCGTAATGGTGTAAACTCTGTCCTCCATGATGGTTGATCGCGAGTAGTTGCGATTTGGGACCATCATCCCAAAGGGATAGTAGTCATTCGCCTGAGAGACATCTGGAGCCCAGTGACTGAAACTACCTCCGGATTCTGCATAGAGCCTACGGTCTAGTGATATGGCTAAGACATTGCCCAAGTGGTTG
The DNA here is from genome assembly GCA_002428995.1 of Flavobacteriales bacterium UBA6057. Classification (GTDB taxonomy): domain Bacteria; phylum Bacteroidota; class Bacteroidia; order Flavobacteriales_G; family Salibacteraceae; genus UBA6057. The sequence continues at coordinate 320,119 of DIYJ01000018.1, forward strand.
GTCAATTCATAGTTCTTGTAGCCCAGGTGTCGGCTGCAGCGGATGGAGTCCAGGCCAGGATTGCTGGTGGCAATGATGGAATCCAGCCCGATGCTTCCTGAAGAGCGTATGCTGTCCGTTGCGAATCGAACTTCAGCCAGTTGCGTGGTATCCCTGCGAATACCGATGCGACTGGAGCCGTATATATGGTGCTCCGCAAGGGTCAAGCGCTGCTCGAAATTCAGATTGCCGATTTCCTCACTTAATATGTCATTGGCAAATGAGGAACCCCAACGCTGACCGATAAGGTCCAGGTACTGGTTGGTACTAAAGTCAGGTAGCTCGGGTAATAGCGCGTTGAAGATCATGTTGTCAATCTCCCCCGCCTTGCGTACCAAACTTGTGTCATCACTGGCGGCAATGCTGTCCAGGATCAGGTTGTGGTTTCCTAGATCGCGTACTGCGTCTCTTCCAGCGTTGCGTACCGTTTTGCTGGCATGGTTGCTAAAGAAGTCAAGCAGTATGTCATTGGTATAATATCCATGAGCAAGGATGCAGTTGAGAATATGATCTTCTGACATCGTTGCGTTGGATCTATAAAGAGCTCGAGCCATTAGATCTGACGGGATGCAGTTCAACAGAGCCATTCCAGTTGGAAGCATGTGGGCGGTCCACATTTCTGTTGCTAGTGCGTGAAAGTCCACCATGGTCATCAAATCGTTGACAGCCGTTATTTGATCCGGTGGAGGTGGTCCTCCGATGAGGTTGCCATGGATCGCGGTCAATACTCCGAAATCGATACAGTTGAGGAAATCATGATTACCATCTTCTATAAGGATACTTTGAAGGAATACGATCATATCGCAATGGCGCATCGTGTTCACCAGCCTTGCGCGGTTGTAGTCTACTAGTTGAGCCATCAGTGAATCAAACTCTGCAGAGGTTTGAGTGAATCCGCTGATGGCGGTTTCTCCTAAACTCACATACCAGGACAGCAAGTCAGCCAAGTCGTACCGATCAATCAAATCTCCGCTCATGTTGTGATCGAGCAACTGATTTACGAGAAGTTGCTTAAAGGTTTCGTTCGAACCTAGAAGAGCTTGCATCATTCCGGCCAAGCTGTCGCTTCCCAAATCCGGATGATCGATGATCCACTGGTTGATCGCTGCCAAGCTGAGCGAATCACCCGAAATAGCGAGTTTCTTATCATACATGGCTATTACCATTCCAGAAGCATCCAAAGCGTAGTAGGTATAGTTCCAGGTGTTCTCTGTTGTTCCGTATTTGGTGATCTTAAGGGTTCGATTGCCCATGGGGTCGTACCGGAATTCCAGGTTGGGCTTGTTAGAGCCTTCAGTCCGAATGATTTCGCTCACCTTGCCGTTGACAGTCCAGTGGATCTCCGCGATTTCTTCTTGCTCATCCTGAATAAGATTGCCAATGGCATCATAGGCGTAGTTCCCATTGATCGTATCCTGGCCACTGTCGATGTCTTCCACGCCTCCTTGTTCGTGTGAATAACGATCGCCATTCGTTTGTTGGTCAAATGCCGCTAATAATTGGTTGGTTCCAGATTTGTAGAAGTAATCCAGGTCATCCATCAATTCTTCACCAGGTTTATGGCCATACCGAATCAAATTCAGGATGTTACCGTTCCCATCGTATTCATACTGCGTAGCATAACCTGTTTGCGCTGTGATGCCGGCCCATGAATTCGGTGCAGTGTTGTTCATGATGTATGCATCGCCTCGGTATAAGCGGTTCAATTGATCGTATTTGTACTGCTTACCCAGCACACCTTTACCTTCAATCATTAACGGAAGCATGCTGGTTGTCATGCGAGCGATGTTACCGTTGAATAGGTCTAGTGTATCATCTCCGAAATAGCCAGCGCTGTTGACGAGTGTTGCCAGTGCGGTACTTGCGGCAATACTCTGATAATCCCCATTGTAGTAGCTGAGTGAGTAACTGAATCCGTCACGAGCAACCACAGTGCCATCCGATCCAGGGTCTCTTGCCAAGCGCAGCGTTACGCTATTCACACCCTTGACCCATCCGTGGATACTGTACAAGTAGTCGATACCCTGAACCTTCAGTTCTCCGAGCTCTGTCCGAGCCAAAGCGCTGTGCAGGTAGTAAGAGTATTCTGCATCTTCATCCCAGATGCCCCCGTCACGACTAGTCTCCGTTTTGACCATGCGGTTGTCTGAGTCGTAGGCGTAGCGATGGTAAAACTGGTCTGACTCGTTTGGTTGATAGTGGAGCTCGTTCATATTGCCGCTCACCAGATCGTAGTGGTAGTGCACATACTTGTATTGCTGATTCAAGCCCGCGAGCTCAGGGAACTCCTGAATCAATATGGAGACATTTCCATGTGGATCATATCCATAATGAGTGGCTATCTGGTAGGCTGATGTATCATTTTCAAAGTAGAGTACGCTCGTAATTCTGTTGCGTAAGAACTCGGTAGGAATTTCCGGGTATTCTGTACTTCTAGCTGCGAATAGTCCGTCAATGGTCGAATTCAATCGTTGGTCATAAGTCGACCGTGTGATCTCCCTTCTGGGATACTGCGCGATCCAATGGTCGAACCACATCGAGTCATTCACACCAATCAAGGTGTCTACCAAAAGAGAATCTTTGCTGAGGCTATCGGTCGCGTGTACCTCACCTCCTTCAATCACCCTTCCGAGCGCATCAAATAGGGAATAGCTATACACGAAGCCATCCATCGCCCTTTGCTTGGCATTCTGTGACGCCACCATTCTTCCCAATCGATCATACCAGAAGCGTGTCACACCACCATCAGGTGTTTGCTGTCTGCTGATCTCGTTGAGTGAGTTGTACTTATAGTAAGTGGCCAAATCATGCCTCGCATGTACGCGGGGTTGCACCGCATCCCCACGATGCGCCTTCAAACTATCCACCCGCAATGGATCATTCATATCCAGCGGTGTAGCTCCTTTAGGTGGTACCGTGCGCACCAGGTTCCCCGCCTGATCGTAGTAATACAGCGTGTAGTGATGCTGCTGATCCAGGTAGCTCATGCCGAAGGTTTCCGTGTCGAAGGCCGGGGCGCAGGAATCTCTGTAGGCGGTTTCGAAGGCGTATTCAATGGAATCCAGGTAGCTGTCGTAGAGGGCATAGCCATTGAATTCGGCAATCCATCTGCGCTCGTTCTCACACTCGTTGGTGTCGATATTCGGCTCGCGCATAATCGGCTCAAAGCAGCGCTTGAACTCTTCGATGGCGCAGCAGCTGGAGAGCAGGAAGCAGCTACTCCAACCAGAGAGTAGCACGCAGCTGTCAGACACGGCATCGTGCGCGGTGACATAGAAGCGGTAGTTGTTGCCTGCGCCTGTGCGCTGTATGTGGAAATTATACAACGTGTCCACGTTCGCGAAGCTGAAATTGGCGTCAGGGTCCAGATTGTTAAGCGTAAGGCTACAGTTGAAACCGCAACCATCCGTAAGCGTGATCTCCAGCTTCGAATCGTTGATCACCGGCATGTATTGAGGCTGACAGGCTACAGGGTCGTCCCCGTAAAGTGGCCCGGAGAAGTAAGTCAAAGGCTCCAATCCTGTGGGGTTTGTCAATCCGCTCGTGCTTGCCAGCTCATTCAGGAAGTGCAACAGGGTGTCTCTCGTGCCCGTCATTTTTGTACACGCGTAGTAATCGTTCACAGGGCAGGTAGGACAGTTGGAAGCCGCATCATAGGTGGTGAAATCCATGCCGAGCTCTTCGGTCAGGTGCGCGCTCAACCCGCTTGCACTGATGTTCGGATTAGAGATCAGGTAGTCTTGTGTGCTCAACTGTACTGCAAGGCACGGTACACAGGTGGTGTCAATGGAAGCAGACTCCCTGCACATGCTGCCCGTGGCAGAGCTGGAATCAATGGAGGTTACCATTTCGCTTCTGAACGGTCGTGTCAACGGACATCCAAGCAGGAAGGAATCCAGGCTGTTGAAGAACTTCACACGCGTCAGTTGGTTGACACTGTTGTCGAAGTGAATGGTATAAAGAATCTTGGGCAAGGTGGTCGTAATGGTGTCATACACTTCCTCGACTAGAGTGGTGTGTCCGGTCACCTGCGGGCTGGATGCGATGAACAGATCCAATGTGGTTCTACAGCTGGATGTCACCGCATCGTTCAGGAAGAGGGCAGAGTAGTCAGCCGAATCCTGCAGGTTCAGGTTCGCGGTGTTGGCCGTTACTCCTTCTGCTATCAAGTGCGTTTGGAGCGTATCGAGGAAGGCTCTGTAGTTGCCCGGTCGGAGGCCGTTCAGGTTGAAGCACATTCGGAGTTCGTCTCCCGCGCTTGGAACGCTGAATGTGTTGAAGTTGATCTTCACGCGGTTTCGGTCTTCAAAATCCTCCACCAGGGCGATAACCGCTTCATAGGCAGCGTTGGCGTCTTCGCCATCAAACGCGAGTGAATAGCTGCAAAGCTCCTTCTTCATAGGCCTGCGCGCCTGGACGTTGCAGCGATTCATGAAGTCTTCGTACTCGTAGTAAAAGAGGTTGTTGTTTAGCACATTGTTTAGGAAGTTGCTGAGCATCTGCTGGTAGTTGATGTGGTTCACTCCAATGTTGGGATACTTCACATAGAAGCTGTCCACTGCAGCGGTCAGTTGCCCGCAATCGGTGCATACTTCACAGCGCTCGGCCAGGCCTGGAGGAATAGCAATGGGACTTTCAGGAGTGTTGATCTTGAAACAGCTCGCCAGCTTGTAGCACGAGGTCCAACCTTCCAGAATCGCACTTTCCGTCCCGTTGATTTCTACCACAGCCCGGAAGTAATAACCCAGGTCGGCTACGTCCTTGACAGAATTAAAACCGCGGGACATAATGCTTCCGCTGACTTGCAGTGACTCGAAACCTGTGATGTCATTAAAATTGATGGACGTGTCCCGATCCCACCAGAGCATCATGTTGCAGATGTCCTGATCAACCTGTCCCAGGTTCATTTGGAGGTAGCGTTGCTTGGTACCGGTGGTGTCTTCTACCCAGTATTCACTCGTACCGTTGTTAATGAGCGGCTGGTAGAGGAGGGTGGTGAATTGGGGTATGCCCACCATGCTCACTGGGTTCGACTCAGGACGGGTCAGCAAATTATCCACGGCCAACTTGTTGAGGAATAACCTCAGGTCGGTCATTAGCGGAGTAGACGTACACCCTGCCTGGTACTTCCCTTCATCGGCCGATACGAGCTCAACTCCTCCAGTTTCGCAGGGATCCTGAATGCATTGACCAAAAGCCAGATCTATGGTGTCGAGCGGCCCCGCGTTCATTTTGGCTGTGAAAATGAAGTCGTTCCATTCCGGGTCGTAGCGAAGGTTATACATCGTATCGATGTTTGCGGTGACAACCTTCGAAGAATCAAATGCATCCTTCACCATGAAGGACATGTAGCACTGCTTCACCGTGTCAGGCCACAGGGGCGGGAAGTCACAAAAACCTCCGATGTAGGCGCTGAATACCGTGTTTGTATCCCCGTAGCGATTTTTGGTGATGGTCTTCCAATAGTTGTTGTAGCGATGGAACCGTCTGATCAGGTTTTTACGGTAAGGCCGGTATTGCACCAGGTAATCGTTGCGGTCAGGGCAACCGTGATCTACGCTGTCTACCTCCAGCTCGTTTGAATCGTTGATCATCACCATCATGTCAAACAGTGCCTGCAGGTCATCTGAAATATAGTTGGGACAGAAGCCATCGCCAATGCCACACGAGTACAGGAGGGCATCAATTTCTGATTCGCTTACACCGATTCCGTATTTAGTGTTCAGGTAGTCTTGGAATGATCCGGGCTCACATGCAGGATCGCGGGGCGGATCGAAGCATCGGGTGCCAATGGGATAGCAATCTGAAGAGCCGGTGATCTTCATGGTGTCACCGCCTTGCAAGACAGCTCCCATGCTGAAATGATAGCCTTGTCCTTTCCCTTTAGCCTCTTGGATGCCGAAGAATTCCACCGGTGGATTGTTGGGATCAAGGGAATCGATGACAACTCTACACTCGGGATCCAAGGGGGAACCAGAGCCGTAGATGTACATGGTGAGCAGCTCAAAGTTCATGTAAGACTCAATCTGATGTGTGGGGCTGTGCATGGTCACTCCACCGTTTGGATCTCCCAGATACTTGTAGAGCAAGGTGTCATAGGAAGGGAAGTGCGTGCCTGGAACCGTGTCTCGTGGGGCGAGGATCAGTTGGTCAGCTCCAGCCATCTCATTGAGGAAGCTTTGAAAGGCGAGGGTGGTTTTTGTCAATCCTACAGAATCACATCGTGAGCCTCCACTGCCATTGTAGTCGTCAAAGTCGGTGCTCAGGCTTGTACATATACAGTCGGAAACACTTTGTTCACCTTCAAAGTACTTGTGGTTGTACTTCATAGGCATGTTGAACAAATGCTCGTTGCAGCGCTCATCACGAGTGGTGTAAGTGTTGATCACATCTTCGAAGGAGGTGAAGCCAGAAGTGGTGATCGTTCCAGCCAAAAGCGTACTGGAACCAAAAGGGTTCACAGAGTCGCAGCCCAGTTCGCATACCTCCATGAAGCCAGCCAGGATGTTGGCAATGGTCGTGGAATCCAGGTAACATTCTTCTTCCAGTCGCTGCCTCCAGTAGGGAAGGTAACCTGCACACTGCGCGAAGCACACAGAGTCCATGTTCTCATCCACAAAAATTTCTCCTGCTTCAATCTTCTCCTTGTCGTTTTTGCCGCTCAGGTCAAGTCCTATGTTTTTAAACAGCGTGAAGGCGTTCTGATAGCGTGGTTCTTTGCCTTTGTAGAGGTAATAGTCTAGTGATGAGACGGTGAAGTAGTGTAAGTAACCGCAAGTGCCAGTCGTGTTGCCAATGCACGCGTTGGAGCGCTTGTATCCACTGTCAATAGTGGTGATGAAGGTTTCTTTGGCCAGTTCTTCACGGATGCTGAGGTAGAGCGACCGGTACATCTGCCATTGCTTGTCTTGATCTTCTTCCTCCATGTCAAAATCCCAGAAACTCGTTCCCAGCATACAAGCCTGGAAAAAGAGGGTATCAGAGAGCTCGGTTCCGGTGATGCTTCCGCACCTCGCAGTTGCTGCTGCCAGCTGAAACATACTGTAGTTGGTGCCGGCAATGGTAGCGTAATTCAAGACCTTGTTCTTGAGAGTGGACAGGTCGCTGGCTTGCAGAGGTTGTATCACGTTCTTGACCGAGTCTGCCAAGCTGTTGGTTGTACTGTTTTTGAACAGGGGATCGAGGTCCGCAAGGGCGTGGTCATTGATAGCGGTGATATAGCCTTTGGCTTTTGCCTCTGCAAAGGTTTCCGTTTCCAGCAATCGTTCCTCGAAGGAAATGGCCGGTTCCAGCGTCTCACATAGCAGAGAGTAGTGATAGTATTCCGGGTGGAATTGGATGAGGGAAGCCGCCCATGAATCCTTCCAGTTGGAAAGGAAGGTCTTGAGCTCAGTGACTTTTTCAGGGGCTACGAGTTTTTGGGCAATGGGGTCATAGATGGAATCCAGTGCCCCAGCGCTGTCCCGATAAGGAACAGCGGGGAAACGCCAACTGGCGAACATGCTGTCGGGAAGCAAATTGTCAATGTTGAACACCGACATGTCAAAGGCGGAATCGCTGAGTCCGAAGTATCCTAGCGTATCAGGAAAGGTGTCGTTTACGCTGGCAAAATCCGTGAATGGGTTGCCATCTCTGTCCAGGATTGCTCCGTACTGCCCATGAGGGCTCACGTCCGCTGCCAGCAACTCATAGAATGCATCACATCGATCGGTTCCTCCTGTTTCCGGAGTATAGTAGACCGAGTCGCACGTCTGCGTGCTGTTGAAGGCTAGCTCAACGAAGTAGTCCAAATCCTTTACGCAGCTGGTGTCTTCGAGATAGACCTGCTTGTAGTAAAGCATCGCTTCCTGATCGATCGTCAGCTTTTTACTAACGGTATACTTTCCAACAGGGAGCACCACGTCCAACTCACTCGCTGACTGCTGCCAGAGCGTGAAGTAATCGTTGCCCGTGCATGGGTCATCGATCTGGTTCAGTGGGCCCACCACCGTATCGATGGCTCCACCGGGGATCATTTCCGTGCCTTCGTCATCCGTAATGCTAATCTCGAGCCTGTAGACACAGTCGTAGCAAACTCCTGTCATGCAAGGAACCTGGTAAGACTCTGGCTGGAATTCATACCAGAAACTATGCGTGCCGCCTGCTTTTGAGATGTAGGGGTAATTCAGCTGCATTCCCCATGGAATCGGCTGGTTTTTCAGGTTGTCGGCCAGGTCTTCCGTGAAAGGCGTGGGACCTGTGTTGCTGTTCAGCGACTGAAGGTTCGAAGGACTTTCACCGGCCAATCCAGTGGCAATGACACGACCGTGCTGATCAAGGTAGGTCAGCGTCATTTGTCCGTTGGGATCAACAACCACCTGCTCTTTGTAGTGCCCGGCAAATCCCACTTCACTCCCGAAGAGCCGATCGAGCTGCTTCTGGCTCGGTGAAGCATACATGTATTCCGTTTCGTGTCCACTGCCCAGTTGATGATCTGGGCCAACCCCGCTTTGGCGCTTCACACGGCCGGTTTGATCGTTCATGTATTCCGTTTGCGCGAATGGGTATTTCTGCGCATCCGGTATGTAATCCCGGTGAATGCCTCCCGTGTTGTTGTTCGGAGAGTAATAGCGTGATGAACCGGAGTCTGTAGACATCGGGAGCCCATTCTGTCCATCGAAGTGACGGGCGTGGTAAGGGATCACCTGCCCGGAACTGTCCACCAGGTTGAAATTCTCGTAATACTTCAACACAGAATCTGCGGTAGGAACGGGGAGAGGCTGAACAGCGGGTCGGCCTTCAAAATCGTAGATGGTTTCGGCAACTACTGATCGATCGGCCGTGCTGAGTCGGGTTACTGATTGCCTGTTTTTGTTGCTACCGTCAAAGTAGCTCGTGACCTCTTTTTTCTTGCCGTTTTCCGCATAGGTGGCCACATAGGTCCAGTTCTTATCATCTGCTTCGTGTGCTTCAGAGGAATTGACATAGTGTTGGAAATCGAGGGTGTAGTCGTTGACGATGTCCGTGCTCAACCCGGATGGTGACCAGGCGCCTGACACTTCATAGCGAGCTCCGGGGCCACTGCGGCCAATGGCACGAATGCGGAACAAGAGGTAGCCTTGCTCAAATACTTTGCTTACTTCATACCTCCGCTCCAATCCTCCCGGTTGATTTTCGAGCCGGACGCGCGTGGCGTTGTGACGGAAATTGTATTGAAGCTGAGTCGCGGGGACCACCGTTGGTGAACCACTCGGAGTAATGTCATAGTCGTCTACATACAACCACTCAAGATCATAAGCGATTGCTCCGGGGATCTCATCCCATGTGATAATGTATGCGGCTGCGGAAGAAGCATAGTCAATATCGAAGTTACCTGCACCCAGGGTGTAGGTGGTAGAGAAATCGTAGTAGCGTTCGATCTCCAATCTGCCCTCCAGAAAGAGGTTGTCAGTGACATCCGAAGGATAGCTATTGGTCAGCAATTCATGGATCGAGAGGATCTTGACTTGCAACCAATAGGCCTCCGGCAGCTTGTAAACCGAGAAATCCTGGTAAGTCATCCCTGTGTCCGGATCGTTTTCCACCCGCATTATGATCGTGTCATAATAGGCGGTGCAGTTGCTGTCGTAGTATTCCAGTGCCAGCTCGAAGTCGTATTGGAAGGCCGAGTCGGCATCCGTAGTAATGGAGTGATCCACACCCAGCGCGATGAATCCTTTGGCATAGACATCCGTGAAATTGCTGTTCCACGAACAACCGGACGGAACCGAGCCTGTGAACTGCCCGTCTTCTACCACCAGCGAGTCGTCTTCACCCGGCTGCATGCCGAGCGTATCGCCCCCCAGCCGATAGGAGTAATCCTCGATGGATCGAACGGATTGACCATAGAATGTGGTGCTTGTTCCTGCAAGGAAAAGCCCGAAAAGTAGTAGCCTCTGTAAGGCCTTTTTATTAAAAACCTGGAGCATCGCGTTGGACTTTAAGGTTTACAAATTCGTAGCTCGCATACTCAGAAACGGGTGCTGGGTCTTCCGTAGACTGCAGGTAGTTTCCGACCATGAATCGCTGATCGTTTTCTTGAATGGTGGTGCTGATGTTGGAGTAGGAGACCTCGAGTACCGGCAGTGTGTACACTTCGTCCTCGATCTCCAGGGGTTCCCGATAGGTCAGTCTGGATCGGGTTACTCTATGTGATTGCTTGTCAAACCAGAGCTGAATAGTTCTGATTTCTGTGAGCGGCAATACAAAGGTGATGCTGGCGGTTTGCGCATCGACATCAGAGTAGCGCACTTCATCGTAACCGCTGAGTACCGTGTCAATCACTCCCGGTTCCAGGAACTGAGTCATTTCTGCGACTGGATTCTCAGGCTGATCATAAATGAGCACCTTCTCCTCGTGATCCACCATCACGGTGTGTGTACCATCGCATACATTTTCGAGGCTGAATCCCTTGAAATAACTTCGATTTCCTGCCTTGGCGTAGCGCCCTTTCATTTGCTCAAGAATGTCGCTTCGTGTACTGTCCTTAAACAGGGTGTAAGTGACGCTGTAAGCCAGGTTGGGGTGCTCAGCGTAGTAGGTGTTGATCGCTTGTAATTCGCTCTTGATATCCTGCGCAAAACCGCAGAGTGAAGACAATACAAGCCCTATGAAAAGCCATTTTTTCATCACAGATATGGTTGCTGTTACTAGTTGTTCTTTCGTTTCCCGTAGCGCGATTCCTTCAGGGTTACCACTCCTCTGGTGGTCTCCTTTTTCACGCGGATCAGTTGCCCTTCTTCATCGTATTCATAGAAGGTGGCGAAGTTGTTTTCGTCCAGCTCGGCCATCGGTTTCAGCAGCTGCGGATGGTAAACGAAGGACTTCATCGTGCTGTTGAATGGATGGATGCGGATGTCATCGAAATTGGCACCGCCCTCAATGTTGCCGACCTTCAGGGACACGAGCACCGTGGTGTCGCTGTCCGTGATTTCAAACTCTCCGTAGATCTGCTGCCATCCTTCGATCATCGGCCCGGCTGGCGTGAAGGTGTGGTTGTTAGATCCTGTCGAACCTTCGCGGTCCACAATTAGGTAGGAGTCTTTGTACTCGTAGGCTACCTCAGAATCGTGGTTTTCGTGCACCCAAACGCTGATCACATACTTGCCGGGCTCTGGAGCAAAGCGCCCGATACAGTCGCAAGGATTCAAGCGATAGAGTTCCATCGGGCCATTGTAGTCCACACTTTCATCGCACTCATAGAGGCGTGTGGTGGCCGTGTGTTTCTGGTTGTCGCTCACCTTGATGCTCGCGATGCCGCTGTGTGAAAGGCTTTCGTCAATTTCAGCGGTGGTCATGAAGTCGAGGTCCAGCTTCCAGTAGAGGCTGTCTTTGTCTCCTGCAGCTTTCCAAGGTTGCTCTAACACAGACTCGAGCATGTTCCAATGCGGATCCTTGCGGCAATCCATGAAGGGGAAGTCGTAGTCTTCAAAGCCATCGTAAGCAATCTGGCTGTGCTTCGCATTGTTGCCAACAGCCACCACAAACTTGCGATCGTAGCCATAGATTTCCGCGCTAGATCGACCCAGTGCGTCCTTCACTTCCAGCATGTTGCCGGGAGGACTGTAGTGCACTACTTCGGAAGGCGATACCCATCGATAATCGGAGGAAGCAGTCCATTCGGTGTTTCCGCCTGTAGGCTCTGTCCAGAATGGAGTGTAGGTTTCCAGCTGGCCATCCACGCGGATGTTGTTGTTGCTGGCCACCAGTGGTGCCTGCGTTCGGTCTGTGTGATAGACGTGATCACGCTTTTTGCGCCAGATTCCACGGATTCCCGCAACATAAGGGTTCAGTATATCCCCAGGTTTCTGGTCGCATTCCTTCCAGCAGGTCTTGATGGGCATGCAATCGGTGTAGCCGCGCAAGGTGAAGGTGTCATTGTCAAGCGTCACCACATCGATCAGGAAGTGACCATCCTCCGTGTTGAGTCCCGCATACGTCTGATCCAAGCGGGCATTGTGGAAGCTGGCTATTTCCGTGTAGTCCAATGTCGAGTTGAAGCCCATAGTGGACAATTCAGCTTGACACACTGGCATAACCTCCGTTTGATTGGGTGCACCGGAACTGTCTCCCAATGCTCCGAAATTGAGGAAGATGGTGTAGCCTGTGTCAGTGCGAGCCGTGTCCAGCCAATAGTAGTTTCGGTGATCCCACACACAAACGGTATCGTCATCGTCACATCCTTCCCAGTACCAGTTGGTTCTCGGGAAAGGCCCTTGCACAAAATGACTCAGAGTGTCGCTTTGAATCTTGACGTACTTACAGTTTTCGTCTTCTACGTAGAAGCAATTCTTGATGTAGGTCTTGGCGTTGAGAGATTTCTGGAACGATGACCCATCAAAGTAGTCCAGGCTATCCATGTGCGCTGGATTGACATAGAGATCCGTATTCGGTATAAGCGTTCGATCCTTGAAAGGGAAGAGGAACAGCGTGTCCGCGATGAGCTCGTTGAGCATGTTGGCCATACTGTCTTTCATGAATCCGGTCAGGCCACACTTTTCGACAATGATCTGATCATTGAAAATGGCCCACTCATCGCTGAATTCGGTGGCAGATGTTTGGAGGATGGATTGATCCAGTTCCAGCTGAGAGCCGTTTCCGGAGGCCATGGGATTGTGCATCGAGGTGATGCCACCGATCGAAGCGGTTTGCTGGTTTCTTCGTCCGGAGCGAAGGATTTTCACCTTCCGGGCTGCGCCATGAATAGGTTGACCAAAGCGATTGACCACGAGGATGCGGTTCGCTTCCATGTCCAACACCCATCCTTTAGCGAGCTTGATACGCTCATGTGGCTGGCTGAAGCTTCCGCTCACGTGCTGGTTGTCTACTGCCTGAAGATTGGTGATCGCTAACTCATCGCCCTTCACGAAGTAGTCTTTGGCATTCGAAATGGTGGCATAGCCATCCCTGAACTCTACGTTCTCCAGTTCAATACCCACGTTCTTATACGCTGGCCCCATGCGATCATAGGCGATGTGAGCAGGGTAGTTGAAGTTGTAGAGATCATCCTGGAACTCGTTTTTGGTTTCTGTGAGCAGTGTTTCTCCGGTTTCCTTGTCGTATAGGCGATTGTAGGTCGTCACCACAGATTCTTCATCGTAGGCGGTCGTTTTTTCCAATACGCCATAGCGCTGGATGACCTTGGTAGCAGAGATGGACTTGAAGGTCAGCTCTTGTCTGGAGTAGCTTGGAATGGGAACAATGATCGCCACCGGCACGGGTATTATAATCGGTAACACAAAACCGTCCAGGTTGGCATTGAGTCCACCGCTCCAGGACTTGTTGTAGTTGTAGCGTCCGTCAAAGTAGAGCTCGTAATCAATGCCGACTTCAACATCTTTCTCGATGCTTCCATCCGGATTCATCACATCTACCTTGTTGCTCAGGCGCCTTTCATTTCCTTCCTGGGTTTTGTAGGCATATTCCACACCTGAGATTCGATTGTGGGCTTCGTCATAGGTCATTTGAGCCTTTGGCTTGCCGTGCATGTCGTTCAGCTCTACCTTGTAGCCCTGGCTGGCCGTCATGAACTCTCGCGTTCTGAACTTCAAGAGCTTGAACAGGAAGTTGGGTTTGCGTTTCACCACATCCACTTCCGTGCGGTCTGAGATCACGGGGAAGTCGTAAGCGGTGTAGAATTCGTGTACCGCATAGCCGGTGCGCTGGGCATTCGGATTACTGCGTGTAATGCTTTGAACCGTCACTTGTCGGTAACCGACAGAAGCCGAAGGGAAAAGGGTTTCTCCGAAGGGTTTCTCTACATACACCTTCTCATTTTGAGAGAGTGGCTTTTTGTGTTCTCCATAGAAAGGCAGTCGGAAGGGGTTTGCTTCTCCGCCAATCATGGGCTCATAGCTGGCCACACCGCTGCTGATGACCCCACCACCGCGAGGATCCTGCATGGTGTAGTTGTACTGTGTTCCGTAATCGAAATCGTAGTTACCACCCATTTGGGCCCACTGGTCTTTCATTCTGATTTCCTTCACACGGAGTCCGCCTCCGCGCTTCTTGCCGGTAGGGTGGTGCAGCCGCACATATGATTTGCCAAGCTCAATCTTCTTGGCGAATCCTTCGGTACGCATCATGCGCCAAGTCCCTGTGAAGAGGGAACCCACTTCCTTGGCCATGGAAATCAAGCCCTTCAGTGCTGATTCGTCTTCACCTTCAGGATCAGAACCCGGATAGATTTTCTGAGGCAAATTGAGCCTCAGGAATTTCCAGCCAGCTCTGGCAATGGGGTTCACTTGTTGATTGGGAACGATGGTTCCACCCATGTTCACCGTGCTTATTTCTACCCAACCATAGTTGGTTTTACCCGGCACCAATCCGGCATCTTCGATTTCCGAGTAGCCACCTACATATTCGCGATCGCTGTCGTTTTTGAGGTACATCAGCGTTTTGAAGTACATGTGGTTGATGCCGTCCGTGTAATCTCTTCTCACCTGGGCATCACTGCTCAGTGGCTCGTTCAGCTCAAAGAAGAGGAAGAGGTTTTCGCGATTGCCGTCATAGAGCAGGTTCTTGTTGCCATTCCCCGGTTTAAAGTCAGAGGGACCGTTTCCGACTCCCAGGATCTTTTTCATCTGCATCGCCTTTTTATCCTGTACATAGGCGTAGTCATCCACCTCGTAGTCAATGTCAATCTCTCCGCCCGATGGTAGTTTCACTTTTTCGAGGCTCCAGACTGCTGCGCGATCGTTCGCATCTTCCTGAGCGATCATTTGATCGGTGTAAGGAGCATCTGAATTGGGCAGTTCACAATCGTTCGGCTTGTAGCCGCCCCAGCGATCGTAATCCTGGAGGTTGTAGCCCGGATTGCGTGCATCCGACCCGTAGGTAAATTCATACGGACTCAGGCTTCCTTTTCGGGAATCGCCATAGGTGATGTAGATCTTTTTGAGGGTCAGTTTGCCACCTTCATCGGCTGCGCTGGCCGTGGGGTCGACATTGTTAGGCACACCGCGGCAAAGGCTGTAATCGTACTCAAACTCGATGGTCTTAACGGGCGTCACATCAAAGGGAGCATCAATGCGCTCAAACTTCGAGTAGAGCATGATCTTATCCAATTTACGGAGTCGGTTGTCGGTGCTGGCATCCTTGGCGCCATTCTCGTTGCTCACTCCTAGGCCATCATCTCGCAGGGAAGTGACAAATTCAGCCACGTGCGTTTTGGACTCGATGGAGTGGAGGTACCATACTTCCTTCTTGCCGTAGACATAGCTCGCTTTGTCATCGTGACCGACAGAGCGGTAACCTTCGTTATACTTGGCTTTGTTCGCATCGTAAGGTGTTCTCCAGCCATAGTCTTCGGTGACGCGCTCGTAGTTCAAGCGCACAGCCGTTCCGAGGTCATCATCGGAGACACCATCGCCCGTAAGGTCCACATAATCAGGTGAAAGCACTGCCGTGAGTAGGTAGGAATGAGCGTAGGCCGGCATGTCCACTTTGTTGTAGTAGTGATCCTTGCCGCGAGTGTTTTCCTTGCTGTTGTCGGTCCCTGCCTGATAAGGCACCAGGCCGTCTTCGCAGTATTGCTTTTCTGTCGCGTCAGCCGTGTTGGAAGCTGCAATGTTGAAGGTCACTTCCTGCTGGCTGATGTTGTAAGCCGGAATGCCATACACATAGCGCATACCGTCAGGATTGGTGACCGTCACTTCTGAGATATGATGTGCTTTGCGTTCATTTCTGCGGTCTTCAAAATCTACCTGTGAAGATGACTTGTAGCGCTTGATGGCCGTTTGATCATACATCACTCGGTAGTCTGTGGAGTTGGCATACAGCAAGAGGTCATCGTAGCTCAAGATGTCTTTTTCGAGTCCGTAAATGGCCGCTTCTTCAGCGGTCAGGTAGCTGATGTGCTGGTTTCTGCGAACTCGATCCAATCCATGCTGAACGCTGTTGACACCCAGGCTGCCGGTGTACTTGCGCTCCATGTTGTCGGTCATTTGTCCGGTGCCCTTCTTCTTGTTGTCTTTCTTGAGCCCCATTCTCAGCACTTCATCCTTGCCGAGGGAAGCGTAGTGCGTTCCATCAATGGCTGCTTTTTCTCCTGATTTCTTGAAGAAAACGGCTTCATATTCAGGGTCTGAAGATTTCTTGCCACCAAAGTCAGCGATCTCTTCCAGGCGGTTCCCTTCCTTGGCAGGCCAGTGGCTGGCAACCGCATCTGAAGCTGCTGGCATCCAGTCAGTTCCGACTTTCACCGCATTTCCCGGACCTACCTCGATGCCGATGTTCAGCTTCGAGTTGTTGCTATTGGTCATCTTGTTGTCGAACAACACTCCCAGGTCGTTTCGCCAAGGGCGATACATTCCACCCGTGCCCTGTCCAGAGGCCGAGTAGACGTCATAGGTGAAATTTGCCATGGGGACGTGTGGGAAGTCATCCCGGAAGACCTGATCGCGCTCGCGGTTAAAATCCATGAGCGCGTCATTGCGGTCTTCCACACCCTTATGTGCATACATGTAGCCGTAGGCTGAGAGGTCTTTCTGGCTTTCATAAAGCCGCTGTACCGACTTGTATCCCGTGAACGTTCCGTTCCCGTGGAAACCAAAAAGCTCGGTTCCGATCGTGGCATTGAAAGACACGGCATTGTTCACCATGGACATGGAAATGCCAGGAGTGTAGGTGCTCACGCCTAGTGGAAATGAACTGCCGATTCCCGCTGAGACGACACCAGTGTTGGGGTCTCCATTTACCTTACCAATCGTTCCCTTGATTTTAGTCTTGGCTGAAAAGCTCAAGGCTTTCAGTCCGGAGCGTGTGTTATAGCCGGTTGAAACGGAGGCGCTGAGTCCTGAAACGGAGAACGCTTTAGAGTCTTTGTCTTCCGTTTTCTTCGAATTCGTGGCGAAGCTCAGTCTTGGGTCTACACCCAATCCACCTTGTGAATTGAAGCTGAGACGTAATCCCATGTTCACTGTTCCACCTATGGCATTGGCTTTGGCCAGACTCAGGCTGTAGCCCAATTCATAACCCACACCGCGATAGTTGTTGGTGTAAAGGCCCATATCGAGGTTTTTCAAAACCTTCTGCAGCAATTTGGACTTGGCGCCCAGGAATTCCGCACCTGGATTCACTTTCAGTCCCCAGGTGATGTTGTCTTGCATGTTGAATACCTTCTTCACCTTTTCACCCCGGAAGTCATCCGGCATGCCGCGCATGGCGCGGTTCACCACTCCGGGATTCAAACTCCAGCCAAGGCCTACCCAGCTGGCCTCCTGGTCCATGCCCACACCTGCGTGATAGGCAATGTTGATGGGATAACCACCTACATCCAGAAGCGGAATATTGTAATTGAAATCTCCGGAGAAGAGATCCACCATTTGGTTCGTGCCAACAGGTTCGAAGCCGCCAACTTCAGGTTGACTGGGGCCGCCCGTGAGAGCCAGGGCCACTGTTGGAAAGAAGATCGGGTAGAGGAAGGTCAGCAGCATGAACATGCTGACCGCCTTCAAGTATTTCTTTTTCATCCTTGACTGGTTTTCAATTCAGGTATGTTTTTGATGGCACGCTGGTCGATGGCGAAGCTCACCGGGCCTGTGCCGAGCATCTGGTCTTGATAGATGAAGACAGGGTCATCTTTCAGGTCTTGAGGGTTGATGGGGAATACAGCCAACAACTTGCTGTAAGGCGCCATGCCGTAATTCCGTTCAAAGTGATGGTAGGCGCAGGTGAGCGTGTCGTCACCGATGGCTAGCTTCAAGTCTCTGGCGACATGGAACGCGTAATAATCCAATCGCTGGTTGTATTCTTCCTGCGAATTCACATCTGTGTGCAGAAAGGGTGTATGTCCGTTACCAGAAGCCAGTTTCAACTCAAAGTAGAGGTGTTCTGAGAGTTCACTCAGTCGCTGTTCACGGGCTTCTTCCGCAACGTTTTCGCGTGCCAGCATGTAGGGAGCCGGGTGCATCTGGAGCTCAAAGTGATAGGCTCCCATCGCGACCACGCTCCTGAGGCCATTTCCTGGATCTTCCACCCAGGCAGCATATTCATGAGGAGCCAGCTTGTCAGCGCTGCAAGCCTGGAGCAGGCTTCCGAGCACCAGCGCCAAGAGTATGTTTTTAATCTTAGCTTCCATGGTATCGTTCGTTGATGTAAACAATCACTTCATTCGTAAGGTCTTCAGATTCAGGGGCGTGCATCAGGGAGCCGTCACCCGTAAGCCCGTAGATGTAATCGTACTCTTCTGCTTCACCGAAGTCGCGGACAAACTGGTTGACCTGTGTCCAAACCTGCTCGTCAAACTCGTTTGTGATGCGTGCACGATCCTCGGCAAAGGCTCTGCTCTTTGATTCTGCTTCATTCAGCAAGGCCGTCAGCTCTGCTCGAGCCAGGTCTTTGTCCTTAGGTTGTTCGCGATCCAATTGCTGCGCCAATTGGTTGATCTGAAGATTGAGGCTGTCCAACTCACGGTCTTGGCGCGAGGTAAACTGTTGAAGCTGGCTCGCCAGTTCTTTTTTGAGCTGGAAGTTTTCGTACACCTTCACATTGTCGATGTATCCGAGTCGCTTTCCAGGTGGATCAATGAGCTGAACGACTTGTAAGGCGAGGATGGCCAGGAGCAGGAGTCCAGCGGATAGCTTGAAGATCTTTGTCTGATTCATGTTCCTTAGAGTTTATGTGGATCGATGTATTGGAAGCGCAGGATCCAGGGGCGATCGCCCTGACCGGTGAGCTTGAGTAAATAGAATTCTTCGTGCTTTAAGCGTTTGATTTCTAGGAGGTTGATTTGTAACTGGTTCACTCCGTTATGAGTGCTGAGCTTGTTTCGCTTCGGAGTCAGATCTTTTCCGTCCTCCTGGAAAATGAAGTAGTTGATCTGTCCCTTCGGTGCTTTCTCCTCATGGCGAATCCTCACCTTGCCAACGGCTCGGTAGTCCATGTTGCTGCTCTGCTTTCGGATGTCGATGTAGGATTGGGTAGTGGATTCTGCTTTCTGTGCTGATTCAGGTGGGGTAACCTCAAAAACTGCGGGAGGACTGTGACTCACTGGAGTATTTCCTGATTTAGCCGTCACTTGCCACGCATAGGTTTTGCCCGACTTCGCCAGATTAGCTTCGATTGGAAGCATGTGAAACTCTCCATCAATGCCGCTAGTGAAGTAGAGTGGAGGGTTTTCGCTGAGCGCTTCCGCTGGTGATTGATTGGGCATCAATTCCACCAAGGCAATGTCATACGAGAGGCCTGCTCCGGTACCCGGGCCCGGTGGTAACCATGAAAAAATAACCGGAGCTCCCGTGGGAAGTCCACCCGCTGAAGGCTGCACCGCAACCGGTGGACTTGTGACCTGGATTTGGACCTGCTCGCAATAATTACCCATCGGTTCGCCATCCATGGCGATGATGGAAACACAGAGTTGATAGGTGCCCGCAGGATATTGTCCCGTTTGCTCTACCGCTTGTTGAATGCTCTGATCAAAAAAGCGCTGCGCAGTTTGCCTTACCTGGTAGGCCGAGAATAAGTTAATACCCGGTTTGAGCTTCTGCTGTTCACTCTCCATGCTCATCACAGCTTGCATGTTTGTTCCCCTCACGGAGGCTTCGAATCGTACCGTACGCTCAGCGCTTCCTGCATAACTGATTTCAAGGTTCCAGACATCAGAGGGCGTGAGTCGATAGGGGTTCAGGCTGTGGAATCTAACGGAGCTGCCTTGAGCAAGGCTCAGTGATACTATCATCATCAGCATTCCGGAAACCAAGAGTGCTCTTCTGATCGGTTGGGGTGTATGTTTGAGGTTCATCATGTGTCAATGAGGTTGAACTAAATCATCATTCAAATTCACTGCAAACACCTCATATTGTGTTGTTTATAAATAGCTTATGTTTCTGGTTTGGATGCTCTAACCAGCTCCTAATAGCTTTTTATCCACAATCTGTTGTTTGCTTTACAATGTTCCTCACACGTTCCTGGGACAGCAACACCGCACTTGATTCTGGTACTGCATAATCTGATTCTGGTAGCAGATTTTCAGATTCTGGTAAACGTTGGGTTCGTTTTTATGGGGAGACGTACTTGTGTTCGGTATGTCTTGAAGGTGGTGTTTGAAAGGCGACCTTGGATGCTGGTAAGCCGTTGATGGTCTGCTGGAGTTATTGACTTGGATTTGGTCTGGCAAGCCAAAATCGGGTAGTGGGAATCACTTACGGGTTAGTGGGAGCATAAGACCAGTCTTGAGAAAACTGACAGTAGGCTTCAGTCTTGTCGTAAATTGAGTTTACGATTCAGTGCCTCCATGTTTTTAATGTCTAGGTGAGGCAATCGATGCCGTTTATTATTGGCAGCCAATCTTGTGCAAGAGAAAGCTGAGGATACTGGATTGGCGTAGGAATGGCTGTGAGCTGCTCTAGAAAACAGCTATCTGCTAGACAATAGAGGCAAAACAATTCTCGGTCTTAGGATCATTGGGGCACCTGGAGGGAAGCATACGATCAAGGTGACTTTCACAAGTTTACTCCGATTTACAGCTCGTTCAAACTACCGTTTAAGAATCTAAGGAGCTTGTGCTTCTTCTATCATTCTTAGGCTGAATTGATTTTGTCAACTTCAGCCTGAGCTTGTTGATCCTCTAATACAGTGATTGTGTCGCAATAGCTCGTAACTAGTGAAGCGCCCAAGGGGCTTTAATTAAGAGTACCCACCATTGAAGAGGCATCATAAAGTTCGACCAAGATGTTTCCTTGCTTTTTTCTCTTGAGACGCTTGTACTTCTTGATTACGAGGTCTAATTGATATGGTTTTGGACTAAAAAAATCATCAGGGCAAAGAACCGTATAAGTCCAACCGAAAGAGTACATGGTGATATAGGCAGGTTTGTTATCACCTTTTTTATACCAATTGTCTAAACGCTCCTGCAAGGAATCAGAAAAACACAATGAATCCTCGCCTTTTAGGGAGAGTTTAACAGTCTGTTTACCCGTAAATGAAACACAAATAGAGTCAATTTCATCGAAGTTTAGCGGTTCACCAAACCAAGACACTTTTATTGAGTTACAAACATTTAAATCAGCTTCTTGCGCATTAATGTTTACCGCCATGGTCAAGACAAGGGAACATAGAATGAGTTTTGCTAAGCGTCTGTTCATATACTATTGTTTTTTTGTTACTTGCCAGAGCGAGCACGGATTTTGTCCATTCTTTTCCGAATCCTGGCTTTTTTCCGATTACTTGATCGAATGGCGCTGGTCGTCTTTGGTTTTTTCATTTTCTTATCCATTTTCTGACCAAGCTTGCCGCGATTGTCATTGAGCATACCCCTGATCGTGCCGATTCCGAGTTCAGCTTTTTTACCGGCATCTGCATTCTTAGCAATCACTGCTGAACCGTAGAATCTGACTACAAGGGAGCGATACTCTTTCAGCCCTGCCTGCACATATAACTCCTTGTCAAACTCACTACCTCGGCCAATAATAATATTAGTTTCGAAGGAACGAAAGACACCTTGGTCGGCCAACGAAGGTGCGGCATATGTAGCACCATAATTGTTCTCATCTTTCACAATGTTGTATGGATGAGAGTGAATAAACACTTTGTCTCCTTTTACATTGGTTTTGACTGTAACCCCAACGGATGCATCAGATTGACCAGGGCTTGTGTATGGAGCATTACCAATAAGTTGCTGTGTCACTTCTCCAGCTTCGTTTAGAACTGATCCCATTTCTGTGTTACCCTCTGAATTATGGGCTATTACGCGTTCATGGACATTGATGATTTCCTGAAGTACTTTATCACTGGGTAGATCGTATCTAATATCTGCAGGGACGGGCTCATCGAAATACATACCGCTCTTTGTGTAAAGTTTTATCATCCTGGCATAATCAGATGATTTGACAATTGTTCTCAATCCATTCTCAATTCCGTCAGTGCCAATCCATTTACCATGAACTGTATAGAAATCAGTATCACCGAGAGGGTCAATGAATATAATTGGATTATTCGAGTTGCTCATGAATGGTGACTTACTTGGAAATGCGGCAAACTCGGGATCCATACTAAACCACCTGCCCAGTCGCGGATCATGCTGTCTGAAAAAAGTTGTGTAAGAATTCCCGTCTCCCTTGTGTTCATTGTCCATCTCACTACCTTGATACCCAAACCTGTAGTCAGATAGATTCGTATTCCGTCCCACCATCGCCATGCCATAGGGATAGTAATCTGAATAGCTCAACACATCTGCAGCATAATAGTCCACTTCATCATTGGCGGTTTGGTCTTGTGGCAGGTGTCGATCTGAGGTGGTCAGCAACACATTCTCTAAGTGGTTGGTGTACTCATAGGTCTTCAGTCCCATTCGCCCTTCTACCGCAAAGCCATTAATCGTATCCTGGCTAGTTGGGTTTATCAATAATTCACCGATAAACACATCTGTCGCCTGTCCATGAATCGGAGAGATGGTCAAGGCCTTGTCATTCTGGAATTCGCCCGCAATGGCGAAATAATCTCCTGCGGTAATAAAGGTTGGGATGTCTATCCAGTCTTCATATGCCACCATGGGCTCCAGACTTGAAGTGAACTGGGCTTGTGATTCAGCACCTCCGTGTTTGCTGATGCCCAAGCGATTGTTACCATAGATATGTTGCTCGTCTTGGGTGAGTGTCATATTATAAAGACCACTGTCTGGTGCCCCTCCTGAAAAAGGTACATGTAGGACGGTGATCTTTGGACTGTGAGAAGAACCAAGGTTTAGTGTGTCGCCATTCAAAGCTCTTGAAAGCTCGGTGGAACATATGTAAACTGTGTCGTTGCTGCATGATGCTGTATAAAGTGAGGTGTTTGCATTGATTGCAGCTGCTACATCACATGCTATCGTGGCGTCCATCCAAGGCAGTGGTCCGCCTGTTAGGGAGCTTCCATTCAGTTCAAGATCCACCGAGTCTGTCTCTCGCGTGTCCGGGAAGGCAGACAATACAGCATAGGCGCAGGATTGGCTGCCGGGATAGAAGAACACTTCCTCGTATTCGGTGCCGTAGATGGCCATAATATTGCCCCTTACATCGCGCACATACCAGCTTTCTGTCCAGTCATCCTGCCGCTGAAGTTGTCCCGTTACTCTGGGTTTAATAGCCTTTTTAATTCGATTCCCTTGTGGATTGTAGTCGAAGCTTAGCACACTTTCACTGCCTGAACCAAAGCGTCCAACACTTCTGATTTTTCCGTACAAATTCCAGAAATACAAAGCGTTTTCGCTTGTGTCGACTGCCAACTGACCAATCTCATTATACCCATAGTTATTCGGATCCTGGTCATCGATATCCACTCCATAGTTGCTGGAGAATGTTGGATCATCATCCACGCGTAGCAGCTGATTGTTGGTGGTTCCATAATGGTAGGAGAAATCATCCATATCCGTGGTTCCTCCGTGGCCATTTCGTTCGAGGAAGGTGATGTTGCCGTTCTGGTCATAGCTAATGTTGACGTTGTAGTCCGTCAATGCTCCGTTTGCAGCCCAGGCATTTGCACTCATGTTTTGGAACGCTGTTGCTTCTACCAGTCGGTTGAGCTGGTCATAGGTGTAGGCCATGGCTTGGGCGTCCATTTGACCCCAGTTGGTGATCATCTGCCCGATGTTGCCATTGTGGAGTTGGGAGCTTGCATCCAGCAAACCTGAACCCGTTTGAGCAGAAAGCCAGTTTTGACTGGAACCGTTGCCAATGCCTTTGAAGTCACCATTGAAGTATCCGAGTGTATAGCTTACTTCATCGGGAGCTGTCCAGCGATGTATTTCAGGGTTGTAGCTGAAATAGCCGGTGTCCGCATCGTTCCCTTGATCGAGATCGGTCTCAAGCATGTTGCTGTTGGTACCCTTGATCCATCCGTTGATGGTGTAGGCAATGTCCTCTGCTTGCACCTGATGCTCTCCACGTTCTACACGGGCCACTGGACCATGATCGTAATAGAAATACTTGGCGTCTGAGGCCCATACTTCTTCCTGTGGACTGGTCTCAGCTTCGGCCAGACGGTTGTCATCGTCATAGTGATAGCGATGATGAAAGCCGTCCTGCTCCTCAGGCTGGTAGTGGATTTCATTCACATTGCCACTTACCAGATCATATTCATAAGCAATGTGCTTAAATCGATGGTCGATGATTTCCAGCGGCTTGATGTCCTGAATCATGTGCTTCACGTTGCCATGTACATCATAGCTGAAGTGAGTAGCGTATTTGTAACACGTATCGCAGCTGGCAGAGTCGTAGTAAGCCGTGGTCGCTATTCGGAGATGGAGGTTTTCCTGTCCATCAGGTCCAAACTCTGCATCAATGTTGTCGTGAATCGGTTGGTCGTAGAACGTTCGGGTAATCTCCGTTCGCTTGTTTGATTTGAAGAAGGCACGCATCAGGCCGTTGCCCTTAGGGAAGCCATTTTCAGGGCTGAAACCGGGAGCAGGTTTTACCAACTGTCCAACTTCCCTGATACGGCCAATATCATCATAGAGTGTGTAGCTGTACCAGCCTTGTGTTTCCTGCTTCGCATTTTGCGAGAAGGTAAGACGGCCAATGTCATCATACCAGTACTCAGTCTCTCCACCATCAGGTGTATCCTGACTGATCAAGCCATTGAGCGTGTTGTATCTGTATTTGGTTACCAGCGTATGGTTCGGGCGCAGATTGTTACTATTGTTCCTGGCGGTGTTCACAGCTCCGGATTGCGAACTGGATAGCGGGTTGACTCCCTTTGGTGGAACGGTTTTCACCAATAATCCGCTTTGATCATAGTAATAGAGTGTGTATTGATATTCGTGGGCCTTACCGACCTTCAGGTATTCCTCCGTATCCTTCGCCTTGATACATGTGCTGATGTAGCGTGAATAGATGCTCGTTCTTACGGAGTCCAGATACGTCTGGTAAGCTTGCTGCGCACTGTAGTTTGCTACGTTGATGAGGTATTCCTGGCAATCCGTAAGGCTATCGGGCCCAGGGAAGCTGAAGGTGCTTTTGCAGAGAGAGAACGTGTCGCCCGCAGTGCCTGAAACAGAATCACAATGAGCGGTGAAGTTCATCAGCTGCAATGGAGAGAAATTGAGACCTGTGGATGCGTCAATGTAATTTGACAACATCAGATAGTAGTAGGTAGAGTCTGTAATGCTGTATCCACTCGCTGTAATGGACGCATCAAATTGTGACTCAAAGGAGGCGATCTCTGAGCAGGTAGCGCATTCGTCCGTGCAACGCAATCCGGGAGCTACGTATATCTGCATAGCAGCCAGATCGTTCACTTGTGTGCTGTTCCAGCTTCCGGAAGGTGACCAGGTAGCGTTGTATGCCTCCGAGCACTTGCAGACTAGCTGATCATAATTACCCACATAAAAGCCGTTGATGTGGTGGAAGTAAGTCTCTGCGTTGGTGACTGAGATGGGATAGACACTGGCTGTATCCCAGGAGTATTCATTTTGAAGGATGAGATCACAACCACACGTGTCCAGATTTGTGCCTAGCATGCTGTTGCCGTGCGGCATCGGTGCCGTGATCATGTAGGGTGAACAACTGTCGCTTAGGTAGGCGTTGTAGGTGCTGTTGTACTGAAAAAGATCTTCGAAGGAGCGCACTGTGTCAGAGCCAATGACCGTGAAGAAGGTGTCTGGAGCTGTCGATGACGATCCATACGGATTGAAAGGATCACAACCCAACTGGCAAATGGCGATCAGGTCTGCTCTCAGGTTGGTGGAATCGATGGTGGACAAACCGCACATGTCAAAGGCCATGAACCAAGCATCTGCATAACTCTCGCAATAATAGGCGCAGGAGCTGTCGTAGGCCATGGCATTTCCCCAGGCGGTGGAAAGTGAGTTTGCCAGGTTGCTACCCTGTGAGTGGAAACCACCCCAAACAGATAGTTTATTGGCGTAATAGTGGGCTGTAGAATCACTACAAGGTTGAGTTGAGTCGTTGGAGACGTTGTAACCATGCTTGAAATCCAGACATATGGAAGGGGAGGAAGGATCGTAACAATAAATGAACTCTGTCCAGAAGCGAGTGGAATCCGCACCAATACAACCATTGTAGCAGCCATTCTTGATGGCGAAGTCCATCATCAGTGAATCGTAGTAGTAGTTTTTCAAGCCCATGTAGCCATCGCGGAAGAGCGCCCAGAGCATCTCGTTATTACAACTGTCAGAACCAAAGTTTCCGGAGCTTAGAAGACATGAGTCGGCTTGAGCAGATGTGCTGATTCCAGGACAGTAGGTGCCGATTTGGGCCATCTGCCAGATGGTGTATGTTTCAGTGCCGATGGTGGCGAAATTCTGAAGCTTCGATTGTAGGGTAGAATAGAGCGCGGCTCCCATGCCACCGGTGTCAAAGAATGGATCTTGGTTGGTGGTATTGGAGGGTACAGAAGTCGGTTTGCCCTGTCCAGTGGAGTTGTTTAGCGGGTTTAAGTAGCCGTTGGCAAGCGCATCATTGAAGTTGGCCGTTCCGTCAAAAAGGTTGTCCCATGCATGGCTGGCCGCGTTGAGCAAGCAATAGTCATAGTAACAATATTCGGGATGGTATTCCACCAGGGAATAGGCCCAGGAAGGCTTCCAGTTGGCGATGAACAAGTCCACCGAAATAGAGTCATGTCCCGGAGGGTAATAGCTTCCGTTGTAGTAAATGCTGTCCAGAGCTCCCGATCCGTCTACATAGGGGGTATGTGGGTTTCGCCAGTTGGCGTTTCCATCCGGCAGGTTGTTGTTTTCATTCAGTATGGAGAGCGGAAACACAATGGGGTTTATGGCAAAAAGTGAATCACGGTAGAGGGCATACTGGCCACCAGGGCTCAAGTCCCGAGCCATTTGATCCAGTAACGGGTCGCAGGGGTTGCTGTAACCGTAATAGGCACCCACACATTCCGCGAAAAGGCTGTCATAAGTAGCAGTGTCGCCACCGTCATTGATGAAATCGTCCAATGTTCCCAGGCTATCCAGGCATGAAAGGCTGCTTGTGGTATGTCCGCAACCCGAGAAGTCGATGGTGTCCAATGCCAATTGAAGGAAGTGGTCGTAATCGTAGAGACAGGACGAAGAATCGATGTAGGCCTGAACATAGTCATCCGCGATGTCGCGCTTGATGGTGAGCTTCTTATCCACATAATACTCTCCAACGTTGAGGTAGATGGACCAGCCCTCGTTGTGTCGGACAGAGTCGTTGCAATCCACATCAAAAGGATATTGTCCGATGGTCTTGTTGATCGAACCTCCCGGGATCATTTGATTTCCGCATTCATCGCGAATGGTCATCTCCAGATCGTAAGTACACTCAAGGCACATACCTTCTGGCAAACATGTATCCCTGAAAACCTGCGTTTCAAACGCATACACAAAGGCATAGTATCCAGCGGCTTTCACCACCAGGTTTCTGCTCATTTGGATGTAAGGTTCGTTGTTGATGTTGGTGTCCAACTCGTTGAGATCGAGCAGTGAAGTGGTGTCATTCACCGCACCGGGATTATTAGCCAATGGAACCATATCAGGATGTGAGCCGCCACCTAATGAGGTCATGATGATGTTTCCCTTCTGATCCAGGTAACTAGAGCTTACCTGTCCGTTTGGATCAATCACCGTGATCTCTTTGTAGTGCTTGCTGAGACCGACATCCGTACCAAACATGCGGTTGAGGAAATCCTGACTCGGATCTCCGTAGAGATACTTGGTTTCATGACCGCTGCTCAAGGCATGATCAGGCCCAAAACCACTTTGTCGCCTTAGGCGTCCTGACATATCGTTCGTGTACTCTATCTGGGCAAAGGGAACACTGTCAGCGTCCGGCACAAAGGCTTGGTGCCCTTCCTTGTCTGGATTGTTGGGAGAATAGTACCTCGCGGCTCCAGAGGCTGTGCTCATGCCATCAACGTGTATGGAGCACCCGGTGGTGTCTATAGTGTCATTGTTGTCAAAATCAGCTGCAGTGTATTCAGTGCCGCTGGGGTTGAGGTTGAAGTCATCATGGTAGCCAAGGTCATTGTCTCCTGTAGGTGCCGGAAGGGTAAACACACCGGGACGTCCCTGATGATCGTAAAAGGTTTCTTGTACAATGCTCTCGCTGATGGATTGTGACCGACCCACGCTCTGCCGGTTTCTCATAACACCATCCATGTAGTTCGCTTGCTCTTGGCGTTTCCCGTCTTCCGCGTAGTTTGCAGAGTAGCTCCAGTTGAAATTATCCGCTTCATGAGCAGCGTTAATCTGAAGCTTCTGATTGTAGGTATTCAACGTTCCTGATGTGGTTCCCGGCCACCAGGCTCCTTCCAGGCGCCATTCCCTTTTATCTGTGTGTCTTCCGATGGCGCGTATTCGGTAGGCAATGTACCCGTGTTCGTAGATGTTCGGAATGATGTAAGAAATGGACGGTACGGTGACTCTCGTAGCCTGACGGTCAAAGTCGTAGGCTAATTGACTGGTACTGAAATAAGTCCCATCTTCTTCGTAATCGTCAATGAACAGCCACTCCAGTTCATATTCCTCCGCACCCAATACGTAGTTCCAGGTAAACTCTATGTCTCTGTTTGAGTTGATGAGTGCGGCCCCAACATTCGGTGCCCCTGACAGCGTGTGATTCAATATGTAATGCCGATCCACCAGTATCTCGCTCTTGATCTTCACACACTCGGGCATGGAGGCCAGGGATGTGGATACACTGGTGACTTTTACCTCTACTTTGTGCCCGTCCTCAAATACCATCATGTCGGTATAAGTGTCTGTATTCCCCGCACTGGCGCTGAAGTCTACCGAAAAGCTGTGGCTTACCGTTTTAGTATTACCGGATGCATCATAAACGGTGATATCAGCAGTAACACTTGCCGTGAAGTTAGAGTAATAGTCCTTGCATGCCGGATCAACGTAAAGGCTCACACGGTTTTTCACCTCCGTATTCCTGAATTCGTTTTGCCACGTACCTGCATTGGCGATCATATAGGCCAGTTTGTCATCCGTCACGGAAATCAAATCCCCGTTCTGGATGGGAGTGCCGGATACGTTTTCAAACTTTTCGTTGCCCGCTTGCAGCGACTCCACCTTGAACAAAGCAAGGCAGGTAAGCAACGCTATGAGTAGAAGTTTTCCTGGGGTCTTCATGGCTGTGTAGTTTGGGCTGTCAGGAGGTTGTTGATGGTATAGTTGCGGAACCGATCTGCTAAGGAGGCATCGTTAGCTTGGTTCAGCAGGAACTGTTCACTCGCGAAGAAGCTTGTGAGCTCTTGACTGGAACCTGTGGTGATGGAGGAGGTCACAATCTCAATCCTGGGATGCGAATCGAGGTTGTAGACATGATTCTGGAAGGGAGTGGCGTAGTACACCACCTGCTTTACCATCAGCTTTTTCTTCGGATCTATGGTGTATTCCAACCTTCCGATTTCCTTGTCGGCAGGGTAAACGGTGATCCTGACGTGATCTCCGTCTTGTTCTGTCGACAGCTTGCTGATTTCCTTCGGATCCAGCTTCAGAGAAGTGAACACCATCTCTGAAGCCGAGTGATTCGCGGAGCGGTCGATAGTCAGCAACTGTCGCGTGCTGTAGACTGATAGATAGAGCCTTTCATCCACCCACTCTTCGAGGCCCATGAAACGCTTGTAAACCTTATTGCCGGAACGCTTGAGCACCAGAGGTTGCGATTCCCTGGCTTCTGAACTCTGGTGGTCCACATAGTAGTTGATCACCTGCTTACTTTCCAGGAATTGCTGGTTGTGATAGTTATCCTGAACCTCTTGCAGCAGTCGAATAGAAGCTGTAGAATCCAGTTTACTGGCTTGTGCCATTCCCATGGAAAGGCATGCCGATATCAAGGCCACTAGGGTGTTAGCGAGCAGTTTCATAGGTTTTCAGGTGTTATTTTTTGACAACCCCTGAGCGAGATTCGCTTAGGGTGTAAATGCCTCGTTCTGTTTCTTTTCGAATTGCTACGACCTTTCCTTGCTTGTCGTATTCATAGAAGGTGGCGAAGTTTTTACTGTCGAGTCTAGCCGCCAGGCGCAGTGTGTATGGATCGTATACACTACTGGACATGGAAGCATCAATCGGATGAATGCGGATGTCATCAAAGTAGGCGATCTCGCTCGTGTGATCGTTCTTCATTCTCACCGTTATGTAGCCGCGGTTTGGCCCGGTGGGTATGGAATAGTGTTTCTCGATCCGCTGCCAACCATCGATGATGTTACTGCGCTGGATGTGCTCAGGAGTGAGCACATTGCAATCCACTTCAATCTCGATATCTGGCTCCACATAGTCATAGGCGTCTCCCGGAGATACACCTAGCTTCTGCCAGTATTCCAGTACATATTTATTCTGAGATCCCAGCTCGTTGTAAGGGCTGAATGTTCCAACACATTCCTGGCTTTTTAGATAGGTTGGCGAGGTGGATGTGGAAGCTATGACAGCATTCAATGGCCGGGTAGTGGAGGCTTCGGAGGAAGCGCTCAGTGCAAAACTACGCTTCCCGGTATGTGCATAGTCGGAGCTGATCGCCTCGGGAGCATAGGCTCTAAAGTTGAAGTGGCCGTTGTTGCAAGAACCCGTTGCAAAATCGTAATCCTCAAAGCCGTCAAAGGCAATCTCGCGGTAGTGTGCATTTGCTGCGGAGGCGATGCTACGATTGTAGTCATAGCCATAGATGCTGGCGGAATGCAGACCTAAGGCATCTTTTGTTTCCAGTACGTTGCCGTAAGGATCGGTGCGTGTGATCTCTTGTGTCAACAACCAGTGCTTGGCGGCACTGTCAGCACTGCTCACTTCATGGATCGGCTTCCAGCTTCCGGAAGGCTTTCTCCAGAACTTGGTGTACCTGAACATTCCATCCTTCTTGATCTGAGCATCTTGCTTCACCTTGCGGTGATCGCTGTAATACGCGTAGGACTTATGCGGCCTGTAACTGCCTTTGATCCCCATCACATATGGGTTCATAACGTCCCCAACCTTCGGTCCACAGAAGGAGGAATCGCTACTGCACTCACCCTGACCGATGGGGAAATCCATTTCGTTCAGCTGAATGAGCGAAGAATCCCCGTTCGTGTAATAGGCATAACAGTTCAGTATGTTAAGATGCGAGCCAGTATAAGAGGTCGAAACAATGTTGCCCAGATGGCTGATATCCTGCATGGTTAAACCGGAAGGCACGTTGAAACCGGTGTAAGACGCAAGCTGCGTGGAGGTACCGTCACAGTTCAGCGATAAGATGACACTGAAGTTTGGGAGATTACCCTGCGTTTTCTCTTCGATGTGGAATGTAGTGCAGTTCTGATATCCCGGAACCAGCGCAGAATAGAGCAGGTGGAAGGGATAGTTATTCGCATTAATGCTGTTGATCGAACTGTTAAGGTTGATCGTAGAGTAGGGGATTTCCCCACCAGCAAGCAGCGCATTGAAGAAGTCAAGGAAGATTTCCTCGTAAGCTGTGTCGCCAGAAGCCACCGCGTTCATGTTTCGAATGCCACAGTAGGCCTGCCATTCGTCAGAATATTCCATGGCTGTGGCTGTAAGAGCCGAATCGCTGCTGAGCGGAGTTTTCAGAGAGCTGATGTCTCCGGCCGTGGCATACAGTTGATTTCTGCGGCCTGAGCGCAAAACCTTTATCTCGTACGTGCCGCTGAAGAAGGAAGGAACGTTTCCGTTGCGGTCTACGATCTTGTAATTGCTACCACTTTGAACGATCCAGTAGCGATCCGAGAGGTAGCCGCTGGAACTGTGCTTCAGCTCCAATTCATCTCCAGGGTAGAAGTACTGCTTAAAGGCGCTGGTAATGTTTCCATTGCTGTGGGTGATGATCTCCTCATCGAAGTATTCTCCGATCACCAGTCCGGCATTCTTGTAGGCATGTCCCATGCCTTTGTGCATCCAGTATGCCGGATAGCTAAACCCTCGCACATTCGAGTCGTAGTCGTTTTGAACAGTCGTGAATACCGGGTTTCCCGTTAGCTTATCAAAGACTCTGTTTTTTTGAATGATGGTGGAAGAACCGTCTTTCACCTCAACGCGTTCCAGTACGCCCGATTGGCTTTTGAGCTTAAACAGCGTGCCCGCTCCGAAGAGCTTGAACATCTTTTGCGTGTGGGATGCCTGATTGAAAGAGAAGTTAATCGAGATGTTGTAGTTCTTCGACTTGAAGGAAGAGGCGTTGTAGTCGTAGCTATGGCGAGAATCGAAGGTGACATCGTACTCTGTGCCGATCTCTACATCGTTCACTACGTTTCCACTCTCGTTGTAGGTCTGAACTTCATTGTCCAGCTTGAAGGTTCCCGGAACATCGCCATCAACTGATTTGTAGTGATAGGTCACGCTGTTCTTCAGGTCTCCACTTTGATTGTAGATCCTTCGGGCGCGTGGTTTGCCGTGCATATCGTTCAGCACCACTGAGAATCCCTGAGCAACCGCCAGAATGTCGACCGTCATGTCAACTCTGTCCTTGAGTGGATTGAGAGACTTGGTATCCGGGGTGGATTCAAAGGGATCAGAGGTAAGCTCTGATTTGTAAACCCTGATCGGGAAGTCGGCTGCGGTGTAGAATTCGTATTCCTTCCATCCCGTTGCGGTCTTCACTACTTTCGGGTGCTGCAGGTTTTGAACTTTCACCTGGCGGTATCCCACCGATGGTGCTGGAAATACCGGCTCACCTACTGGCAGGTCGATGTAGTGATGATCGTCAGGATACAGGGTGTTTTCCAGTGTGTATTGCTGTGGCTTTCTCCACGGGTTCTCATCATTTCCAACAGCGGGCTCGTAGGTGGCAATGCCACTGGAGAGGATGTCTCCATCTTCATCCACCATCGAGTAGTCATAGTCCTGGCCATAGATATGGTCATCATCACCGCCCATGTGGTCCCATGCATCTGTGGTGGTGATTTTCGTTACCCGATATCCACCGCCATACTTCTCTTTGGAAGGAATGGATAGCTTGATGTGCGACTGGTTGAGGTTGACCTCTGCCGCAAACTTTTTGTTGCGTAAGGCAATGTTCAGTCCACCATCCGTGAGCGAAGCAAAGTCCAGCCCGAAGGAGGTTGTGAGGTACTGCTTCAGGCAGTTGAAAATGGCGAACATGTCCTGAATGGAGAATGCTCCTAATGCACCAGAGGCCAGGCCGAGGTAACCATTGATGTTAGGCACTGCCATGGCCAGGGGAGAAGTGGCCGGAATCTGCTGAATTTGAGACTGATCCACAACAGCACCGAGCGCTCCACCTCCAGAAGTCAGACTCTGGCAGTTGATCTCAGGATACAGGATGCGCTTGAGATTCAGCCTTAGGTGTTGCCATCCCGCTTTAGCGATCGGGTTGGTCAACTCCTTGGAATCGGAGCCGTTTGGCAACAGCAGTTCTACGAAAGTCGGAAGCTCCGGAGTCGCTTCATGTTGATCCACGATCGGCACACCCAGCAGACGGATGTATCCGTGGGTGAAGTCACCGCTGGAGGGCGGACACAGGCCAAAGCCATCAATGGCAGCATAGCCGTTGTAGAATTCCTCTTCATGCTCGGTTGATACCTTTCCCAGAACCCGGAAATAGAGCTGATTGATCTCTTTGAGGTAGTGTTGTTTGATGTATGAATCAGGAGTGCCAGGAGGCAGCGGCTCGTCCAGTTCGAAATACACATAGTCATTGTAGGAATAGGTATTGGGAGTCTTGATGAAAAGGTCGTTGGATGTGGTTGCAACAGGTGTTTTTCCAAAGCCCGTGATCTGCATCATCCGCGCAGCTTCCAGGTGCTGAACCTTCGAGTATTTGTCGGATTCGTAGTTGATGTAAACCGTAGACCCCGAAGGCATGTACACCTGGCTGAGCTTCCATGCACGGGCATAGTTGTCCACGATTGAGGACTGATCGGTATAGGGGAATTCCTGGTTTTTCTCGCTCGGACAGTTGTGTGGCTTGTAAACGCCCCAGCGGTCTACCGCACCTGCCTGATAATTGTAGTTGTTGGTGTAGGTGAACTCATAAGGACTCAAAGCGCCTTTTTCAGAATTACCATAAGTGAAATAGATCTTTTTCAGGGTAAGCTTACCTCCAGTATTGGTGGGGTTGAGAACGTCCGTTGTCAAATCATTTGAGGGAATCCCTGTGCACAACGAGTAATCATATTCGAAATGCACCACTTTGACGGGCTCTGCCAGGTGGCCATTTTCAGCCCGTTCTTTCTTGCTGTAGAGGGCAATCTTGTCCAGCTTGTAAAGCGGAGAGTCATCGTCCAGTTCTCCGTTTTCGCCCATTACACCAAAGCCGTCTTTGCGCGGTGTGATGTAAAACTCTGCAATGTGCTCCTTGCCTTCGATCGAGTGTACATACCAAAGCTCCTTCTCGCCATACACATAAGAGGCGATGTCATCATCATCGAAGTTTTTACTGCCCTCTGCGTATGCAGCTCGTGGGTAAATCCCGGTTCCCGGGGCGTCCTTTGAATAGGGCACGCGCCACTTGTAGTCAGCTTGAACCTTGTTGTAGCGAAAGCGGGTGTAGGAACCCAGATCATTATCGGTGATTCCGTTTCCGTCTACGTCCACGTAGTCAGGCGAGAGCACCGCGTCTAACAGAAAGGTAGAGGCATAGGCCGGAGTTTCCGTGGACTTAAAGTAGTTCATCTTTCCACTCGGATTAGCCCTGGAATTCTCAATGTTTGGAATGTAGCTGGTCGTGAGTGCGCAGGCGTCTACACTTTTCGGATTCACGCTGAATGCGACCTCTCGTTGAACGTTGTTATAAACCGGAGTACCGTAGATGTAGCGAGAGCCTCCAACCTGTGTAATCTCAAATTCCGAAAGGTGGTGCGCCTTCAGGGAAGAAGATGTCTTCGAAGTGGAGCTTGTCACTGAGTAAGTGCCGTTCGGATTGATGGTTCCGTAGCTGGTAATGCTTTTCACAAAACCATTTCTTGCTGCTTCTTCGTGTGTGCGTTGCAGGATCATCGTATTGCGTGTCACACGGTCTTCGTTGAACTTCTCAGAAGAGGTGAGGCCCAGTCGAATCTCTGATTGCTCCGGGTTGCTGCCGTTAATACTCAGGCCAACGTATGGAGACTTTGGGCTTTCATCATGCAGTGCATCGCTCAGCGGGGTAGCTGATTGTCCCATTTCACCTTTTGCCTTGAAGTAGTATGGCTCAAAAGCGGGTTTGTCAAGAACCTCTTCCCTGAATCGAACGGCATCAGCACTTTCATTTCCTGTTGGCTTGTGCCAGCCTCCGGTAATGGTCATGCCCGTTCCTTTACCGTTTCCATTTTCAAACTCAAAGGGGACATAGAATCCACCTTTCAAAATGAACTCATCGATGAAAGGAGGCACGTTGATGATGAGGTTGGCCGCTTTTGACAGAACCGTACCGTAGCTGCTTGAAACGGCCTTTCCCTGGGGTGATAAGGCTACCCTTCTTACAAACGTTTGGTTATCCGAAGTGCTGATTCTCGTAGGGTCGTATACGTGACCGATATCGTTTCTGTGAGGCTGAAACTGAATGTTCATGCCACTACCCGAGGCGATGTAGTTATCCTGGGTTTGGAAACCGTAGCGCAGCTCGGGAATGGTGGCGGGAACGTGCATGGCGGTTCGGTTTCTGTTGAAATCGAGTAGCTGAGATTCTACATCGTCCAGCGAGCTCTTGTGGTGGTAGAGGAAGCCTCTTGCCTTGGAGTTTACAACCGTATCAATGATGGTGCTGACGTGTGCATTCTTGTTGTTAATCGAATAGATACTCGCCATTCCAAGTTGATCCACGATGAGACCATCCTTGTTGAGGAAACTACTACCCGTTGAAATCCGCGCGGTAGGAGTGTAGGCCGTGTAGGTTGAAGTACCTGGGAAAAGCACCGAGGTACCCGAGTTAGTGAACGAAACGCTGGCCATCACAACGTTCAGCGACAGCGTGTTGCTTTGGGTTACAGCTACCTGACTCAGTCCAGCTCGTGTGGAGTAGTTTGCACCGATGGTTTTGGTGGTAGCACCTGAGATCGTAGCAACTCCGGGAACTCCAAAGGTGGCTGTATATCCATGTGTTGTGGAAGGGTTGATTCCAATACCGGAGCGCGAGCTGAGGCTCAAACCAAGTCCGTTACCGTGAATAAGACCTGGGCTGAGGCCTCCGTAGCCTTGTGGATTCAGGCTTGCCGTAAGGTTGTAGCTGTTGTCGAAGATCAGATCGATGTACGATTTGGTGTACGAGTTTTGTCCGATGTTCACCGCTGCTTTGGCATCCAGTCCAAGGTTCAGGCTGAGCACCTGCTCAATGATGGGAGTGGTGGAGGTAGCACCAGCCGACAAAGCGTTGATGGCCTGATCGATGAGATAGGTAACAGGAAGAGACAGTTTCAACTGAGCTCCTTTTTCACCCGCGCGATCGGTATGAGCTTTCAGGCTGTTTTCTTCTTTGATGATGTCGCTTTCAAAGTCATCAGGAAGCCCTCTTACTCCACGGCTCAGCGCCCCGGGATTGAGACTCCAGCCCAGGCCAACCCAGCTCGCTTCCTGATCCATTCTTACATCAGCATTGTAACCCAACACAAGTGGATAACCGTCCACTTCCATCAATGGAATGGAGTAGTTGAGGTCTCCGCTGAACAGGTCAACCATTTCTGAAGCTCCTGAACCTGAGAATCCCTGGGATTCGGTCTGGCCAGGCCCTGACGCTTGCGCCATAAGCTGATGAGGTGCAATCAACTGCATGAGGAAGCTGCTCAGGGTCAATGTCATGAACCCGTGCAGAAGCCATTTGTGTTTTAGAATCGTTCGCAGCATGGTTAGATGAGTTTAATCTTGGGGAGTCCAAAAAAGTCTTGAGAGTGAAATTCAAACCGCTCATAGGTGCCCTCCGTAGGGTGCGCTACCAATAGAGTCAGTGGCCATTGACTTTTCTCAGGTAGTTCAAAAACTACGTTGAAGCGTTCTTCGGGAGTAAGCTGATAGGAATACTCGTAGTGATAGAGCTCGCGCTGTAGCGTATCGTTAGACTGAGAGAGCAGAACAAAGTCAGCACCGGCTTCATAGTTGAAATACTTCAGAATGCGCTCCTTGTCAAGCGCAAGCTTATTCTCCAGATGCTTGATGACGGATTCATTGTCACGTGAAGTCATCGACACTACAAAGCCGATGTTGTTCCCCAAGCGCTCGTTCTGCTCCTCGTACGCTCCACTGGAGATCGAATCACTTCGAAGCGCCATGCAGATTCGATAATCGACTGGGCGCATGGCCACCTTCAAGGCCAGGTTGGAGTCTAGCGTGATCTCGCGATTAAGCTGATCATGGTGATTGACCAGTGAAACGTATTCTCGCGGAGCCACGGCTTTTTCAGCGCAGCTGGAGAGTGCAATGACCGCCAGGAGCAAGAGGTAAGGTATTGTTGTGCGTTTCATGGTGCTTTAGTTTGGCATGTCCTGTTCGTACACGAACTTCAAGTAGCGTCTCTCGTTTTTTCGGTTGTAGGTGACCAGAGTGTAGAGGGCTCCCACTTCAAGAGCCAGGGAAGACAAATCCATATCCAGGTGATTTTCACCGTGGATGATCACGGGGGCCGGAGAACTACCTGGGGATGGAGCACCCGCTTCGGAAACCGAGGCCACCACCTGCTGGAGATTGTCAAGGATCTTGTAATACAGTCTGGTGTTCGCCTCTTGTCCATAGTCTTCAGGATAGGCGACACGTAGAATTTGATCGTGTGTACGCACAAAGCCTGCATCCACTTTGCGCAGCAGTTGTGCATAAGGATAAACAGGTGGTGGGTCGAGTACTCCGTCTAACTCGAAGCAGTCATCTACGCGAAAGAGCGCAAACTCGGCATGGAGGTCTACCGACCCGGGCGGGTTTGGAGAAGTGTGCACGATGGTGCCATTGACCTTGTAGACTACGTTTCCACCTGTTAGCTCTACAGTGTAGAGGTCACCAACCTTTGGAGAGCCCAATGCGGCTTCCAGAGATCCATTCTCGTAAATGTTCAGGTTACGATTGGATAAGAAGAAGGCGTAGTCGATCTTTCTCCAGTCACCGTTGGAGCTGGTTTCAGATAAACCAAAGGCACGTTTGCCATCGCCTAAATTCCAGCTGGCACTGATGCTTCCGCTGGATCCAGATGAAATTTTTCCGACACTGAACCCTCCGGATACCCAACCATTTGAGCTGGCTGTATTGCAGGGATTTCCGTCAATATTGAGACTGGCATTTGTGAGTGTCCACGCTATCTGGGTATGCGCAGTAGCACTCATGAGCAGGCAGCAAAGCGCCACCAGGAAGACTCTGTGATTAGTCATAGGTCACGGTTTGAATGGTTTCGAGATTTCCGAGCGTGTTTTTGGCCTCGACCTGCAGGACAAAGGGTGGTCGGAATGATTGATATCCCAGGTCGAGCAGGTAGTGTTTTTCACTTCGCCTTACCTGGAAGCCGTTGATGGTGTGTACCCCAAGTGCCACTTCAGGAAAACCTTCCTCTAATCGAAGCACTGAGTCTGAATCAGTCCGAAGTGTTATGAAAAGACTGTCCAGCGTGCTATCGCTTTGCAGTCTCACGAAGGCTTTGGTTTGAACGGTGTCTGTACTGTCTAAAAGTGTCAGAACAGAGTCCGGTGATACAGGTGATGATCCAGCGTTGATAGTGCGCGTGGGCATCATGAATAAGTCTACCTGATCAACGACTTGGCAGTTTGCTTCTCCGGACAGCATTGAAAGGAGGGTAGCGAAAAATAAGAGACAGCAATTCCAGGGCTGCTGACGCAGCGGCTTAGCGGGGGCGGACATGTTTAGACAGTTTGGGTGTAGGATCCAATGTTACATGGAATCCTTCCCGAGCTGACTGTCTAAAAAGGTAGTTTTTGGATTTAATTCCTTGTTTTTTAGGTGTTTATGTTGTTTTTCTGTCTTCTTGGATAGTGCTCATTTGGTAGCTTTTGTGTATGCGCGTACGCGTGAGTTCGAGGAGGTGTTACTAATCGTTGTGTTTGCTCCAGCTGTTAGCTCTGGTGCATAAAAAAGGTGCCTGCAAAAGCAGGCACCTTTTTTAGTGGTAAGTCTGTAGGAGGAAGGGCTGAAGTTTGTGAGCGGGTATGTCGAGGTTGCAGAAGGAGGATTCAGTGAATCACGGAAACCTTTGTGCTTCCAATTACTTTGCCTCTGTCTTCCATGGTGACGATGTAAATGCCGCTTGGCAGTTCATCCAGATTGACGCGTACCGGATTTTGTCTCACACGCTCGCTTAGTAGCAATACTCCGTTCATGTCCGTCACTTTTACCATCGTCTTTCGGCTAGTGGTGCTCAGGTCCATGAATACGTCAAACTGGTCTTGGCGCTCCGTAGGACGAACTTCAAAAGTTCGCGCCTCAGCAGGTTCGGTGGGTTGTACTCCCGCTTCATAAGCGAAGCTGACTTCCTGGTCTTCTAGTGTGGAACTCAATGGTGATTGCAACACGTGATGTTGTTCTACAACAGTTCCTTCATCGGAAGCGGGACGAAGGGAAGCGCCCGAGAAATCACCTGTACACAGCGTCCGTGACTTGGAAGGCACGTTGGTAACGGTCATCGTTTGCACCGTTGGGGTGTATGACTGAGTCGTAGGATTGAAGTCATCTTCCACCACAGGTGGGATTGTGATGTCCAGTGGATAATCGATATTATCGCAATTACAGGTTATACCATTAAACCCAACTTTCATAAGGTGTGAGCTGGATTCGCGAAAGTGGTAGCTCGATACGTCTGAACTGACCACCAAGCCTTCATCATCCGTACAGAGATCGATGGCCCAGGCAAAGTCGTCCAAATCTCCGCCATAGGCATGTGACCACAGGACATTGCCTAAGACATCAATAAAGATCACCAGGATGTCAGTGTTACCATGCGGCCCTGCATCCGTGTATCCACAGATGGCAAAGCCGTCCGGAGTTTCAACCATTTCAAAGGAGTACTCATTCGCGGGAGTGCCATACGTTCTGCTCCAGAGCAGGTTGCCATTGGGGTCTAGATGGTTCACCCAAATATCGCTCTGCCCGGCTCCCCAACTTGTGGTCCATCCTGTGGTCATGTAGGTGCCCGTTGTAGTCGGTATGATGTACATTTCTTCAAACCCGGGCCCTCCGTAGTACTTTCCCCATAGAAATGCGCCTGTGTTTGTGTTTGCTGCGAGCATCATGGCATCGCTGTTTCCTGAGCCCCAGGTGAAGGTATTGCCGCTGGTCACTACCTCGTTTGGGTTGAAGCCCATGAACATGTAGGAGCCGCGATCTGAGTTCGCACCACCATATTCATTCGCCCATTGAACAACTCCCGCACTGTTTGTTTTTACGATAGCGATGTCGTCTGAAAATCCTGTTCCTCCACCATTGGAGGTATTGGCATATCCTCCCATAAACAAATCGCCTGAACCCAGATCCTCCACAACACCGAAGCACCGCTCTCTGCGGCCTGCAAAGGCATAACGATTGCTCCAGACGACTGCGCCTGTTGGGGAAAGCCGTGTCATCGTAAAATCATCGAAGTAGGTGGGTGGGTTTCTGTTTTCGTTAGTGAAGCCTGAAATGATGTAGTCTCCATTCTGTGCTTCTATTGTGCCCCAGCCCTCGTTGCCCACATCTGAGGTGATTTGATTGGTCCAGACAATGTTGCCGTTTTGGTCGACCCGGTGAATCTCCAGATAACTCTGATTGGCAGTGTTGTCAATGGCCTCGCTGAGTACCAGATAGTTATTGGGATTTGTGCTTTGGATGGCGGTTGTGGTGGTCCATTGGTCTCGGTCGTAGCCTACTGTGTAGAGTTTTTGAAAGGTGTTTTGAGCCCATAAGCTCCCATAGCTTATCATGGATAGTAGCAAGGCACAAAGGGTGTGCGTTCTGTCTGTTTTCATAACGTGGTAATTAGTGTGAGATGAATGAAAGTGAGAGTCAGCTCAATAGGATGAGTGAAAAAGGAGAAGTGTTTGGTTGAACTTCTCCTATATGAATAGCTCTGTTCTGCGCTAGTAGATGGCCAGGCCACCCGGTAAAACAGTAAAGTCAGCTGTGTAGCCAGCTCCTCCACAGAAACAATGGGCGTTCGCAGCTATCGGTGCTGCGCATCCTGCAGCTGGCGGGGATACAATAACGTTAGTTCCTGGTGGGCAGAATGCGCCACAGCCCGGAGTAGTCGGAACAACGTTTGCAATTTCCCAAACCCAGGTGGCAGGCCCACATGGAGCGATGGGAACAATGCCGCCAGCTGGCACGCATACAGGAACGGATGCACATGCAAAGCCGCATCCTCCGGGAGAAGCTGCGAAGGTCACAAGGAAGTCACAGTTGGTGAA
Organism: Flavobacteriales bacterium UBA6057; assembly: GCA_002428995.1. Lineage (GTDB taxonomy): Bacteria > Bacteroidota > Bacteroidia > Flavobacteriales_G > Salibacteraceae > UBA6057. Next base: position 361,375 of record DIYJ01000018.1, read on the forward strand.
ATTCTGAACGAACATGCCCGGTGGTTGGGCGTAGACGGCTGCTGATAAGGCTACCGTTACTAAGGTCAGTAATAGTGTTCTCATGGCTAATTTGATTTTGGTTACTATCAAAGTAAGAACAAACGCAAATAAAATCCAAGAAGAAAATAGTAACCTTCATTGAACATGCTAATTCTTTGAAATGTTTGATTTTAAAATGATTAATGACTTTGTTTATAATGCTTGTTATGATGAATGATCATGCAACACTATGCTTCTGGTATTCTGAAGGATAATTGTGTCTGTTCACAATATGTTGTTTTTTGTTGTCACAGCATATAGGATATGACAAACCGATCAGATGTGTTCGCCTGTTGGAGGCGATAAGGTGGAAAGCTCAAGCCTTTGGACGAGGTATAGCCTGACTGGCTACACAGGATCTTTCAGGCGCAGGACTTTGTTCAGTGCTGAACTGAAAGTGCGTGCCCCAGCGGCATTGAGGTGTGAGGAGTTCTTAAAGCTGGAATCGGGAAGTTCAAGCGTTGAAAGGTCTAGCACCACAAGGTTAGGGAGTTCGTTCTGCAGGCTCTGGTAGAAGGCCTGCATCTCAGGAAGATTGTCGATGCCCTCGGTTTCACTCCAGTGCTGAGGCGTGTAAACAAGTATGACGGTCCGCTCAGGGTGATTCTTGACCAGAGACTTGAATTCCTCCACCAGCGTAGAATCAAAGCTGAAACTCAGGTATTGATTCAGGCTTTTCAATTCCATGCGTCCACCGGAAGAGATGGCCTTCTTCACATCGTTTTTGGCTTCTGTGAGTGCAGCTCGCTTTTCGATCATCTCCAGTCGGTTGTCCACCAGCGTGGAGAACTGCGCCTCGCTTAAGGCAAATTCAGAGAAGACACCGCCTTTGGAAACCGTTTTCCTGGTTCCAGCCTGAGACTTGAAGTAATACCTCAAATAGTAGAAGTAGGAACCAAAGTATCGCAGCCCGGGAATGGAATACCTGGTTTCGAGCCGATCGTGTTGTTCCATGAAGGTTGTCACCTCATCGTGCTGAAGATTGGGAACATAGGTAGAAGCGTTGATCGTGTGATTGGGAGCCGAAATGAAGCTTCGGTGATTGTACTCCACAATGATCGGGCTTGTTTTAGGTTTGCTCAGCTCTGTCTCCAGCAGGAAGTTGACAACATCAAAGCCACACTTTTCCATCCCGTAGTTGTAAACATGCTGACCGAGACTATCTGGAATGAAAGCGGATCGCGCCTTGGAACTGCCAAATACCGGAACCTCATCAGGATCGTTGTTCGTAATCAGTCGGTTTACCTTGGCTTCGTTGCTCAGTTCTGATTGCATGATCACAAACTGGCTGAAGAAAACATCAAGTGTCAGCGCGATGATCCAAAAGAGGATCAAAGCGGTGATGACGGGCTTATTGAGAAGTTGACGTGGACTGTTCATGGCTAGAACTGGAAATAGATGAACTGGTTCTGATTATCGAGACCCAGCAGAAAGATGATCAATAGGGCAGCTCCGACAAAGAGGGTGTTGTAGCGAAACTGTAGTGTCTTGTTAAAGGTGACCGTAACCAGAAGGAGTAGGCTTAAGAAAATGCCCAAGAGCATTTCCGTTTGGTAGGCCGATCGCAATTCTCCCAGGTTGAATCGAAAGTCTGTGAAGATGTGAGCGATGATCTTAAGAGCCGAGCTGAACTCGTTTCTGAAGAACAAGCCTGTAAAGGCCAGTAGGGCAAAATTCCAGGTTACAAACACATACTTTCCCAGCTTGCTCTTGTTGAATGGCTGAAACAGCTTGATTTTCTTGTAGTAGCGCTGCAACAGAATCACTACACCATGGATCAAACCGAATACGATGAAATTCCAGCTTGCACCGTGCCAGAAGCCTACCAGCACCATGATGAAAACACCATAGAAGTTGGAGAATTTCGGATTCCCGAAAAGCAGCGGTTTGAAGATGTAATCTCCGATCCAGGAGGTGAGTGAAATGTGCCATTTGCTCCAAAACTCGCTCAGCGATGTCGCCCAGAAAGGCCGGTTGAAGTTTTCCATCAGCCGCACACCCATCAGGCGGGCGGTGCCAATGGCGATGTCGGTATAGCCTGAGAAATCTGCAAAGAGCTGGACGGCAAACAGAAAGGAGGTGATCGCATAGAGCATACCTGATCCGTGGACCGGATAGGAATACATCTGATCGCAGAAAACCCCGATGTTGTCTGCCACTACCACTTTCTTGAAGAAACCCAGCAGGATTTTGTGGATGCCGTATCGAAAGTCTTCGTTCTCTACTTTCTGTTCTTCTTTCAGCTGCGGAATCAATCGCGTAGATCGCTCGATCGGACCGGCCACCAACTGAGGGAAGTAGGTAACATAGAGCGCGAAGAACCCCAAGTGTCGTTCCGCTTTGGCCTTGCCCTTGTACACATCGATGGTGTAGCTCAGTGTCTGGAACGTGTAGAACGAGATTCCCATGGGCAACAGGATGTTGAGTGCCGGAGAGTCATAAAAAACATTGAAGTTGGAGAGGAACACCTCCGTGTTGTAAGCGAAAAAAGCAAAGTACTTGAAGGTGAATAGCATGCCCAGGTTCCCGCTGAGGCTGAGCCACAGCCATCGCTTCTTGATTCGTTTGTCTGGTGCTTCCTCCATTTTGATGGCTGCGAAATAGTCCAGCACGGTGGAAAAGAGGATGAGGACTACATACTCCACACGCCAGCACATGTAGAAATAATAGCTCGCAGCGAGCAGCAACATCCAACGATGCTTGTGTTTTACGCTGTAAAACGCCACTACAATCAGCGGCAAAAACCACAGGAAGTTGAAGGAGTTAAACAGCATGATCTTCTGTCTTTTCTTGGGGTGATACTTTGAGGATTTCCTGCCAATGAGCCTCCAGCATGGGCTCCCAGCGGTAGCGTTCCGCAGCAAGTTTGCGTGAGTGCTCGCTCAGCGTCTTCCACAGCGCTTCATCATGGATGAGTCGGCTGATCTTTTCGCACCATTCACCTGGAGTGTTGGCCACGGATACATGCACGTCATGCTGCAGATCCAGACTTTCAGTGCCTATCTCGGATGAAACCGTGGGCATGCCTCGGTACATGGCATCGAGCATTTTCACTTTGATGCCACTGCCAAATCTTACGGGATTGATCATGACACGGCATTGGGTGAAATAATCATTCAAGTCTTCGATGAAGCCTGTGAACACAATGCGTGTATGCTTCTTGGCCAGTCGTTTCAGTTCAAGAGGTGGCCTCTTGCCAATGATGTAAAACACCAGTTTCGGCTCTATGCGAAGTAGCTTCGGCCAAACGTTTTTGATGAACCATGTGAGGCCATCAAGATTGGCGTGCCAGCTCAGGGTACCAAAGAAGAAAATAGCATTGCGACTCTTCTCAAACTGCAATTCAGGAAGATTCAGGAAGGCTTGATTCCCCAAGTGGTAGGTGGACTTGAAGGTAACCTTGTGATTCTGGGGAAGCAGTTTGTTCAGCGCTTTAATATCATCCGGGGCGGCCAATACGGTTTGTGCTTTTTGGCAGGCTTCGGTTTCCGCCTTTTGAATGCGTTTCGCCTCCAGCAAGCCAGCCAGTTTTTTGAAAGGATTGATGAGCAGTTCAGAGTAACGACTCCATATCAAGTGCTCAGCATTGTGCGTGTGCAGCACCACAGGCGTTGAACAAGACGATGGCACGTACTGCGCCATTTCATAATGATCGATGAGGATTACATCCGCTTGGTGCATGTGATGGAGGATGAGCGCTTCCAGATCAGCGCTGTAGTTGCGCCATTCGTTCAGCGTTTTTCCGTGCTTATAGCTCTGGAAAAGCTGTCGCGCAGAGCGCTCCTTGTTTATCGGAATACCCACTACCTCATTGGTCTGAATATCTTCCTTGAAATCTTTGATGAAAGCTTCATCGCGGCCTTTCAAGGCGCAAACGACTGTCAACTCACAGCGGGATGCGAGGTGCTCGGCAAGCCGATAGCTCTTGATCACTCCACCGCTGTGTGCCGGGTAGGGGAGCTGCGTGGTAAGGAAAAGCACTCTCATGATCAGATTCTTACAAAGAGCATTTGCATCGCTTTTCCAAGACTCAGAGATTCATACCGGAACAGATTCTTGGCTTCTCTGAGGTTCAGTTTCGCAGGCGGAGTCTGAGCAACGATGATCCTTTGACGTTCCACTTCGAAGGATCCTGTCTGTAATGCCCGGAAAGCTTCGGCACTTGAGCTTCCGAAACGCAAGAGCAACAAAGCCTCTGAACCGAGCTGCGAGAGTGCCGCAGCGTCTGGGTTGATCTCCATGTCCGGCAACTGAACAATAACCAGCTGGAAGGCCGAGCTAAAGGCTTGAAATAGCGCTTTATCGTCTGCGGATACCCGGTCTTCGAGCGACCAGCTTAAATCGAGGCTGGCAACGGTGTCCAGAGCATCGTGTTCGCTGTGTGCAAGATTGGGTTCATGCCCCGCGCGGAGCGATTGCAGGAATTCGGAATAACCACTGTATGAGGCATCTGCACCTGCATGAATCCGAACAATCAGTGTTTTCACGCCCATCCGTTTCAGGGGAAGGCTCAGAAGGTTAACCTGCTGATGCGCAAGGCGATCATGACCCCAATGAAGAGTAGAAACGATGACTGCTTCTTGTCCTTGCTGTTGCTCCAAGACATCCATGAGCAAGGCCTTTGCATCGCGAATTGCTGTAGAGCCATTTTGATGCTGAGCCGAAGCATTTCCATTCAGGTTGGTGATGGCCATTGGATAAATCTGCGACTGAGGATGTTCGATGAGCGGAAGAAGCTCATCATGATCTTTGATCGAGTGTCCAGTGAGGGTGATTACAAATAGATAGATGAACGGACTCATCACGGTGAGAAGCACTAAGAAGATGAGGATCAACACCGGATCGGGAAACTTCGGATCCACAGAAGTGTCGTGTGCTTCTTCCACCACCCGAACATCTGCCGCCAGCGATGCGATGGCGATTTCGACTTCCATTTTGCGCTGGTTGAGAGCTTTGTAGTTTAAGTCCAAAGCGTTGAATGCGCGATCCTTTCGCAGTAGCTCCATTTGCTCAAAGGGTAGGGAAGAGGAGCGCTTCTTGAGGCTTGATAGCTGCGACTGAATGTTCTCAATCAGAATGCTGTTGCTGAGTCTGAAGCCTTTCACTGTTTCGCGAATCACCTGAGCCTTTGCTTCAATCTGTGTTTCTGTGTGATCGAAGGCGGGATGGCCGGTGCGGTTCTCACTCACCAGGGTGGCTTGCGTAATCAGCAGGTTGTTGTATTCGGCCACCAGTTGATTCAAGGCCGGATCGGAGATTCCATAGGCGCTTGGTGCGACAAGACTGGGACGTGTTTCGCCTGAAGCATCCACGCCTTTTTCCAGGTATCCCATGTGTTTGTCACGGGCACGCAGCTCAATCAGCTGGTTGTCCAATTGACTGATTTCTTCCAGCAGCAGGCGGCCCTGTTCCTCGGTGCTGTTGATCTCGGTGCTGGACTTGTATTGTTCTATTTCTCCTTCCTGGCGAGCAAGCTGTTGCCCAATTTCGCTCATCTGCTGCTCGATGGTGCTCCTGGTTGCCCGGAGGATGCCTCTTCGCTCCTCCAGCTTTTCGGCTACAAACAGATTTGCAAGTGTTTCCAGAATGTCGTTTGCCTTTCCGGCAGGAGCTTCGGTGAGGGTGACCTTAAAAATGCTGGCTTCAAGTTCCACCGACTCTACGTCCAGGTCTTCCGCCAGATCGAGCGCCAATTCAGTGGTGTTGACCAATTCAAATCCGTAGGTCACATCTTCCTCGATGGGGTTACTGTCGTTTCGCAGAATCCGAACCGTGGAACCTCCCAGTTGGATTGCTTCACCATAGCTGGCCTCGAGCTCTAGTTCGATCGCAGTCTCGTCCGGACCGTATTCATCGGAAACGGAAAGTAGGAATCGGTCACCGTCAAGTGGCTTCACGTAAATGGCCACTTCGTAGGGAATCAGGTGCTTCGCTCCCCAATCAGCCACCTGAACATGTATGGGAGATTGGCGATAGATTTCGGTATCCATTAAGAAACCTTGCTCCAGATACTTGACGCCAAGGTTGAGCTCTTCCACGGTTCTCAATACCAATGAAAACTCCTTGATGCGCACACCTTCGTTTACTACGTGGGAGCGCTCGGGCTCGTTGAAACGCTGTTCGCCCAGTATCCATCGCTGGGGGTCGTCCATTCGGTAGGGCTCTTCCACCACCACCGAGACCGTAGACTCGAAAAATACAGGTGATAGAGTGACAACGAAGAGTGCAAGTAAAGACCAAAGAATGGCACTTACGATGATGACGGGCCACGTTCTTAGCAGCCGGTCGATCAGCTTTTTGATGACAATGAGTTCGCTGTTCATGATTGAAGTCTGGAAATGGCTATAAGAAGGGTGGCAACGGAAAGCACGACACCCAGGCCGCGGAAAACCTCCTGCGATTCCTGGAGCGTGAATTGCTTTCGCTTCAATGGTTTGAGGTAAATCACGTCTCCGGGGAGCGTGTGGTAATTGGTTTGTGAGAGCAGTAACTCATCAGAGAGGTCCACGAAGTACACATCCGTAGAATCGCCTCGGGTGCGGATCACTTTTACACTTTCCAGGTCCGCCATGTTGGTGCTTCCTCCAGCCAGACCGATCACATCAAACAGTCCGTTGCTACATCGACTCATAGGGTAGGTGCCGGGCCTGGCCACTTCTCCAAGCACGGTCACCTCCGTATTCATCATGTTCACTTTTACGGATGGTTGGGCATATACATTCTCGGAAGCCTTTTCGATGGCGCGCTCCGCTTCCCGGATGGTCATCCCACCAATGTTCACTTCACCGATGATCGATAGGTGAATCGTTCCTTCCTCGCTCACTTCGTAGCCATCAGGATTGACATCGGCACCGGGTCGGCTGTAGTTATCGATCGAAGCTTGCTGGTAGTTTTTGTTGAGCAGATCTACATGCGTGATTCTCACGGCCACCTCGTCACCGGGAACGAGCCGGCAATGGGGTTGTTGGTTGGGAAGGCGATGGACATACTCCTGGTCCTGTGGTTTTTTCAGGGTCTTGTCTTGTGCAATCACCAGTTTTTTGTTGGGGACGCAACTGGACAATAAGAGACCGATCATGACACATGCCATGCAAAGAATTTTCATAAACAAATGAGTTGTAAGAGCTGGTTTGAGCAGTACTTGGTTGTATGCTTATGGAGAAACCAAAAGCTCAAAAAAGGATGCGTGAAGGCGAAAAAAAAGTTCAGCGAATCAGCGATAGCACGAGTCGAGGTCCAGCATGACAGGAACGAAGCTGCTGAATCCTGAAGAGTCTATTCCAATGAGTATTGTGCCTAACCAGTCCGTATGCAAATCGGAAATGGTTGGATCTATTTGCAGGTTAGTGTTACTGCTATCCGACCATGCATGGAATACGGCAGATGATGCTGAACTGATCACTGTGAGGTCTATGGTGTCGCAAGCGCAACCTTCCAGGAAGATGATGGGCATGTTTTGACTCTGAAAGTTGATAGAATCCAGGTCTATCTGAAAGTTCCTCTTTCGACAGGTATACCGAGAAGTATCTTCCGTGTTAGTGTCTACCACCTGAACATTGGAATCAGGTATAAAATCCTGATGAAGCGGTTCTTCAATCAAGGCATCTTTTTCACAGGCGATTCCAATGAACAGCACCACCGCCAAGGGAAACATGTAGGCGAGGACTTTCATTTTAGTCGCCAGGTTCGCACTTATCGAAGTCTATCACCAGCGGTAATGTGATCACCGGCAATCCACCACCATCGTCCATCCATAATTCACCAACCCACTGGCTGGTAATTCCTTCAAGTTCGTTACCAAAAATGATGAGCTCCGTTTCCTGGTTTATCCACTGGAAGCCAAAGAATGGAAAGCTTTGAACCCTTCCTTCGATGGTCAGGGTGTCACATTCGCATGCATCAATGATAATCACCGTTGTAGGATTCGGCAGACTCACGATTGAATCTATGTCGATCACCTTGGTTCGTCTTCGACACTCATACTCCGGCTCTGGCAGCGGAACCATGCTCGTGTCTGTAGTATCTGCGGTATCCGCTGTGGGTGGATCTATGCTCAGCGGTTCCTCGATCAGCCCATCTTTCTTACAGCCTAGCTGAAGAAGGACGGCAAAACCGGCAACAAGAAGGAAGAGGCTACTTTTTCGCATTCTTTCCGAAATAATAGTTTACACCAATTCCAAGCCCGAGCGTGTTCCACTTGGGGTTCAGAGGAATGTTGTTGAATCCACTAGGATTCAAAACGGGACGCAGGGCGTAGCGGAAGCTCGGCTCAGCATAGAGTCTGAACTGCGGAGTAATGTTGTATTCCAGTCCCGCTCCAAAAGCAATGGCAGGGTTGAGGGTCTGTATGCTTGGTTCTACAGTGTATTGCACCTCATTGGCAATGTCTCTGTAGAGGTAGCTGCTGTTGTTGGACGGGAAGTTGTAGCTCAGGTGTATCCCCGCTTTTGCATACCACCCGAAGGAGGCGTTGTTCTTCCTCAGAACGATAGAAATCGGGATTTCCAGGAATTGACCGGAAAGGTCGTACTCAGCAATGCCCACCAGGTTCCCATTGTCATCGGAAAGCTCGATCTCTCCTGTGATTGCAGACTTCTGCGAGAAGAGCACACCTGACTCGATCCACAAGTGTGGGTAGAAGTTATAAGCGCCTCTCAGTCCGGCCGTAAACTGAAGCTGGCTGGAGTTGAGTTGAACGTTATACTTCGAGTTGGTCAGGTTCTGGAGTTCCAATTGATCTACATTGTAGCTACTGCGATCGAAGGAGACATAAGGTGAAATGATCCACTTAGGCTCCGCAGAAGGAACAAAATCGTATTCGGTGGGAGGCTTTAGCGCCAATCCTGAAGCAGTGTCAGAGCCGAGCAACGTAAGCGATGGCATCTGATTCATGGTGAAGCGCGCAGCAGAAGAATTGACAACCGCCATTTCCGGATTTGCATTCGCGACTGGCATTGCTGGCTGAGCTACCACGGGTGCGGCTGCAGAAACTCCCGATGCATCCACCATTTGAGTTGCAGCATTCTCGGTGTTCACGGTACCAGAAGCTTCAGGCATGTTGTTGACCTCTGTCGCTGGAGCAGAAGAACTCTCTTCATTTAAAGCCACAGCATCGACCGCGCCCTCGAGCGGAGGTGTTGCAGCGTTTGGCTGCTTTTGTTCGGGACTCTCAAGGCTTGGTTCATCACTCGGTACCGAGTTCACAGAGGAAGCTGCTAACTTCTCTGAGGGCAGATCACTTGAACCATCGGCAATACTCCCTTGAGGTTCCACTGCGCCCGCGACTGCGTTCGTTTCACTGCTTGCAGCGGCATCTTGTTCCATGCGCTCTGAAGCCTCGTTAGCAGCGGGCTGGTTGGGTGCAGATGATGCCATTGCATTCTCGTTTGTGGCACCGGCAATGGCTGCTTCAGTAACTCCGGTTTCAGCAGCGGATGATTTGATGTTCACACCAGCAGTTGCGGTGGATGCAGTTGTTTGATCCGCTGCGGTGTTCATTTCTGTTGAGGTTGCTCCGGAAAGCTCCACGGCATCGGATGAAGTCATATCCATCTGATCCTGAGCCACCTCGTTTTCAGTTTCGTCCAATACGATCACTTCGTCCTCCAGTGAAATGACATCCGTGTTGTTTTGATCAGGAGCAGCTTCTTCCATGCTGATCTCCGTTGGTTCGTCCTGAAGCACTACATAAGTAGAAGTACCAACAGCGGCTGTGATGCTGGTTGCTACAATGGCCTTCACCACGAGCTTGGCTCCCAGCACTTTTGCCAGACCTGCTTTTGCAGCCGCTCCAACACCACCGGATCCGCCAGCGCCTCCGGCCCCCGCAGATCCAGCTCCTGTGCCAGCTCCAGCACCCGTTTTGATCAGCGCAGATTCCTTGAGCATGGAGCTCATACCCGCCCAATCTGGAGGAGGGGGAGGGGATCCGGCTGCCTGATCCGAAGCCTCTCGAAAGAGGTCTTCTATGTTCTTTAGATCATCAGACATTGTTAACTAAAGTTTTTTTTAAACCGATTCCGACTCGGTTTAGCTTTTGAATCAAAATCGCCTTAGCACGGCTAAGGTTTGACTTGGATGTGCTTACGGTAATGCCCAACATATCTGCAATCTCGCTGTGCTTGTATCCATCAATCACGTAAAGCGTGAAAACCGCTTTGTAGGATGATGGAAGCTCCAGCACCAATTGGTAAAGTTCGTCATACGACATTTTGGAAAGCACTGTTTTTTCTGACACTACCATGCTGTCATCGTATTCATACGTTGACATTTCATCACTGTAGGTCGTTCGGTTGCCAGCATTTACCCTCCGGTAATGGTTGATGGCTTCATTGATCTGAATGCGTTTGATCCACGATTTAAAGGATCCCTCGCCCTTAAACTGGGAGAGGCTTTTACAAATGCGGATGAAGCCAAGCTGTACGATATCCTTCGCTTCATCGTTGTCGCGGGCATAGCGCTGCGCCACAGAGAACAGGAATCCATAAAAGCGGTGATACAGCTTTTCGAACCCTGCTTCGCTGCCTTCGAGGCACATCGCAATGATCTGGTCTAGTTCTTCTGCTTCAGGCATAAGCGTTTCGAGTGCCTGGGCGCACTAGCATTAGATCATACTGAGTTGGACTATTCATGGTTTTCGGTGAGATGAATGAATCGGAGCTCATTTGGAGCACTCTCCATTCGCCTCTGAACACTGACGACACAGGTCGCGAAGAAAAGGATGCGTGTGAGATGAAAAAAAATTGCCTTTTGTTTTTTTATTCCTGTAAAGCCCTTGTTTTTCAGCTGGTTGCGAAAATATGATTTACTCAATTATTTTAAAATTCATTCCCTCACGCATCCATTTTTTGACAGGCCGTGTCCATCCTTTCATACCGCAATTTTTTCACACATGGGATTGACAAGCGCATTTACAAGACAAGCAAAAGAACACCTGCAACTGATCGTTGATTTGGTCATGCTGAATGCAGTGCATCTATTGCTTTTGAGTTCTGTACATCAGTTCTTGCTTTTAGAGCTGGTGATTCTCAGCAACATTACATGGGTCGTGATCTATGCGATGTTGGAAACGCAGCGTCAGCGAAGAAACTGGAACTACGGACGTCACATGATCGAATCGCTGCGCTTTGTCAGCATTCAGTTCATGGTGGTGTTTGCGCTCAATGTGGTGCTTTTCAACGGCAAATTTTCAGATGGACTTCCTGTTTTCTGCGCTTACCTGTTCATCGCCAATACCATTGGCCGCATGGGACTGACTTGGTTCCTGCGCACCATTCGTTCCCGAGGCTACAATTACAAGCGGGTGATTGTGGTGGGAGATCAGTCTCTGGTCGATTCCTTTCAGCGCGAGATCCAGGAAAAGGTGCATTACGGATACCGCCTTCTGGGAACGTTCTCTGAAGATTTGGAGCAGACCAGCACACACGTTCAGTCTGATTCTGCTGATATCTATGATTTTCTCGTTGACCACAACATTGACGAAGTGGTGATCTCGATTCACGTCAGCAAGGAAAAGGTGCAATCGCTATTGACCTATTGCCAGCTCAACGGCATCGTCATCAACATCACACATGATTTGCTCGATGGGGTGAAGCTGGACCCGGTAGATGTGAGTTTGCGCAAGGATGGTGAAGCTCCGATTTTGACCATTGAAGAAGACTGGCTTCAGGCCACGATGCGCACAGATGTGAAGCGCCTGTTTGACGTAGCATTCTCTGTGATCTTCCTCGTGTGCATTGGCTCCTGGCTTTTTCCCCTGATCGCTCTGTTGATCAAGCTCAGTTCTGAAGGTCCTGTGTTTTTCGTTCAGAAAAGGACCGGACTCAACAACCGCTCTTTCGAATGCTACAAGTTCAGAACCATGCGCGTAAACGCAGAGAGTGACACCAGGCAAGCCGTAGCGAATGATTCCCGCGTAACGAAAATCGGGCGCTTTCTGCGTGCTTCCAACCTCGATGAGCTGCCACAGTTTTTCAATGTGCTGTTGGGTGATATGTCTGTGGTAGGTCCAAGACCTCACATGCTGCTCCACACAAAAGAATACAGTGAATTGGTGCACTACTACAACGAGCGCTTGTGGATCAAGCCTGGAATCACCGGGTTGGCTCAGTCCAAGGGATTCAGAGGTGAGATCAGAGAGCTCGGTCAGCTTATCAATCGCATTTATCATGATCGCTACTACGTCCGCAACTGGTCCTTTTTGCTGGACATGAAAATCATCTTCTCCACGGTTTGGAACATGGTTTCACTGCAGCGCATGGGCGTTTAATTCATTAGCCAAACACTACTCAAACACAAAAGAATTGCTGAATCCTCTGCTTCGATTTTCCGGGTTTAATACTGACAGCGCGGTGTCTTTGGCCTATCGTGTAGCCGGGGCCGGATTCAGCTATGGGCTTTACTTGCTCATTCCGCTGTTTTTTGGCCTGAATGAGCTCGGCATCTTTGGCCTCTTTCAAGCGTGGGTGGCGAGCCTGGGTGTACTGGTCACCATGGGGCTGAACGTGACCCTGCTTAAAACAGTCGCGAGGGAAGGCTCGGCCAGAAAATCAATGAAGCACTACAAGCGTGCGCTTTCGCTCTCGCTTCCTTTTGCCTATGCCGTTTCAGGAGCGCTTTGCCTTGCCGCTCCGATGATTCAAAGCGAGTTTCCAGAAGTGGTCACTTCCAAGCTTACTGTGTACGCGCTTGCCTTGGTTTTACCCTTTCAGGCCTTGTTGGTGATCAACATTGAAATGATCCGCGGCCTGATGAATATCAAGGCCTCCGAACTGTTCAGAAACCTCATTTCGTACGCCATTGCCACGGTGGTGATGCTCTTTGCCTATTTCGTGTTTCAGCTTCCCAATCCATCGGTGCTCGGAATGACGGCTGGCATTGTGATCAGCGCTGTCGCCAGTGGCATCTGTGTGCTTTGGTTTGTGCAGAAAGATCCAACTCAATTCAAGGCTCAGAAGGCAGGAGAGCCTGCTTTTGCCTGGCTCAAAAATGCGTTGCCGATCATGGTGGCATCGCTGCTGCAAACCTGGAATGCCCGGTTGATGGTGCTGATGCTCGGGTTCATGGCTCCGTTGGAAGTGGTGGGAATCTTTAGCCTCGCGTTTAAGCTGAGTACCATTCCCGACTTCATCGTTTCCGCGGTGAAGGCTCCGGCCGCCCCTCGCATTTCAAAGCTCTTCTGGAGCCAACAATGGCAGAACCTCGACCAAATGCTTCAGTCTTCTGCACGACTCATTACCAATTTCACCATCCCCGTTTCCTTGGTACTCATCGCTTTTGCAGAACCCATTCTCGGGCTTGTTGGAAGCGAGTTTTCCAGTGGTGTCAACGCCTTTCGAATCCTCATGCTCGGACAAATCATAGCTGCGCTCACCGGACTCACTGGGACGTTTATGAACATGACCAACAATCACCTCTACCTCTTGATGGCTGTTTCCATCGGTGTGGCACTGAATGCCGCCTTTGGCTGGTTGTTGATTCCTGAATATGGCATGACGGGCGCTGCCATTGGTTACCTGGCAGGAAGTGTGTCACTGAATGTGATTACCGCACTACAGGTGCGCAGGAAATACAAACTGTCGACTTTCTATCGGCCTTTCAAAAACTTGAATCGTACCCTCACATGATTGTAGAATCATCCCTCGGAACCCTTCAGCTGCCTGATTTCATGATGGTAGGAGCCGCCAAAAGCGGAACCACCACCCTCTATGATTTCTTGAACAAGCATCCGGAAGTCTACTTCCCCAATCGGGCGAAGGAACCTCATTACTTCAGCTTTGGAGGAATGGCGCCACGCTACCTCGATCCCGGATTTGTGGACAAGCTCACGTGGAAGACCAGTGATTACCTCAAATTGTATGAAAACGCTCCAACCGATCAGAAACTAGGGGATGGATCTACTTCCTACCTCTACAATGCTTCCAACGTGATCAGCAACATTCAGCGATTGTACGGGGAAGCGGCACGAAAGATTGCCATCATCATTGTTCTCCGCAATCCCATTGACCGCGCTTATTCGCATTACAATTACCTCTTGCGCAATGGCTTTGAACAGCTGCCCTTTGAGGTGGCCATTCAGCAGGAAGTGATGGCGGAGCGAAAGCATCAGCGCTGGGGGTTTGATTACTTGGGATATGGTGATTATGCAGAAGGAGTACAGCTTTATCGAAAGCACTTCGACCGCGTGAAGGTGATGCTCTTTGAAGACCTGCACAACGCTTCGGAAACCACACGCGAATTGTGTGAGTTTTTGGAGATATCCCCGAAGGTGGAAGCCTCCTTTCCCAGAACAAACCCATCCGGAAAACCGCGCAATGCATTTCTGGCGCAAACGCTGCTGAAGAATCGCACCCTCAAGCGTGCGGTAAACAGCTTGCCTCAGTCTGCCAGAAGGTCCTTGCTGCTTGGGCGCGATGCCTTGCTATCGAAGGTGCTTGAGAAAAAGGAGATGTCGGACGAGGCGCGTGACCAGCTGCGTCAGCGCTACAGGTATCCTGTGATCCAGCTCGAAGGCATGCTCAATAAAAACCTATCAGCATGGCTGCAATAAACCTTAACGGCAAATCAGGACGTGTACCTTCTTTTTTGGTAGTGGGCACGGCTAAGGCTGGCACCACATCGTTGGCAGCGTACCTGTCTCAGCATCCTGAAATTGAGATTCCTCAGAAGGAGACGTTTTATTTCAATGCTACAGAGTTCAGAGACATTTGCCTGCCTTATCCCTTGCAACGACAAGCGCCTGAGATCATCAGCTCTGAGGCTCAATACCGAAAGCTTTTCAGTTCCAACGGTGCCCGTGTATTGGGGGAAATAGGTACCGGATATTTATACCACCACAAAAGCTCCATTCCTTTGATCAAGCGGATGCTCGGCAGGGGAGTGAAGGTGATGATTTTGCTTCGAAACCCGATTGATCGCGCCTATTCAGCTTACATGCATTTCCGCAAGGACTGCTTCGAAGAAATCCCTTTTGAAGAGGCGTTGGAAATGGAATACTACCGAAAGCAACAGCGTTGGGATTTCATGTGGCATTACACCTCCCTTGGGTTGTATTATGAGCAGGTAAAAGCCTACATGGAGGCCTTTGATGATGTCGAGGTGCTCTACTTTGACGATTTGAAGGCCGACCCCAACGCTTTTATGAACGGAGTATACAGCAGCCTGGGTGTATCTCCAATCAACGGAAATTTTCAGCGTGTGAAGAACCCTTCAGGAGAGGCACGGATCAAGTGGGTGCAGGAATTGATTACCCATGAAAACCCCGTGAAGACCTTGTTGAGGCCAACACTCAGAAGGTTGATCAGCAATGACAGACGCGCAGCGATGCGCAAGTATGCCAAAGCTCAAAACCTCAAAAGCTACGAACCCATGAGTGCTGAGGCGCGCGAAAAGCTCACCACCTTTTTCAAGGATGACGTCTACAAGCTGTCTGCCTTGCTGCACAAAGACTTAAGCCACTGGCTTCATGAAAACCCGTGAGCCCCGAACCATAGAGTCGGCCGGGCAACCAGCGACTTCCGTATTTCTTCGTAATCAGGGTATAGAAGGAGGTTCGGGGCTGATCGGGACCATTCTGCTTACTGGCATTCTGTTGCTTGCCATGCGTAGCTTCATTGTAAGCCCCGTTTTTGAGCTGGTGGCGATTGCAGAACAAGCATGGCTAGTGTTGCTTGTGCTGTTTTTGATCTACACCATTTCCCGAGGCTTTGTAAGTCGCAACTACACCATGGACCGGGCAGAGGTTGTCACGGTCATTCTCCTGGTATTGCCGATCATGGCTGCACTCGGGGCCAATCGCGAATACGGCCAGCCCTACATTCACGGCATTCTTGCCTTTAAGGATTACTACCTGTTTTGTACCGCGTTGCTGGTGTATCACCTGCTAAAGCGAGGCATCATTTCCGTGCGGCAATTGGAGATCGCCATGACCGTAGCTGCACTGTCATCGTTGGCGCTGTTCTATGGTATGTCACTGTTCACAAATCCAGCGAAGTACACCGATACCGTGGTGGCAGGGTCTCAATCAACCAAGGGAGGAAGCGTGTATTACCGCTTCAGCATGGGGCTGATTTTCTACGGTGCCATCTACTTCTTCATTGCCTGGATTCGAAATGCGCGTTGGTCCAATCTATTGCTCAGCGGGCTTTTTGTCATCTACATTCTCTTCTTCCGGCTTGATCGCACCAGCATTGTGGCCTGCCTGTTTGCTCTGCTCGTCAGTTGGTTGGTGGTCGCACCCCGATCGTTTAAGCTGAAGAGCCTCGTGTATGTAGGAGGTCCATTGGCGATTCTGGTTTGCATGATCCTCGTGGCCGTGCCGTCCATTTGGGAGACAGTTTCATTAATGTTTTGGGATGCCTTTTCAACGCTTACGGGAGAAAACCGTGGAGCAGGTCAGGCCCGTTTGAGAACCTACGAAGCTGGAATTGTTGTTGAACAGATTCAGGAGCATCCACTGCTCGGCAATGGCCGGGTGAGCAACTCATGGGTGGAGGGGGCCTTTGATCATTTCTACCGCTTTTTCTACCCCGGGGATGTCGGCTTCCTGGGAACGATCTTCATTTTCGGGGTATTTGGAGCCGTGGGTCTCTACACCCAATTTTTGCTTGTATTGCCCACCTTCAAAAAGGCGAGCTGGAAGAAGGCCGATACCTTCACACTTGGGCTGCTGTTCTACCTGCTCATCCTGTTTGTGGATAGCCTGTCCAATGGCTCACTGGTGGTTTATTCGAGTCAAACGGTGATTGCTGCCGTGGCGCTTTATTTCATCAGTCAGCAAAATCAGGCGCATGCTCCAAGCGAGACTTCGTAGTCCGGTAGTGGCCATCGTTTTGGGCTTCACTGTTGCCTTTGGATGCGCACAAGAAGTGAAGCCAAAAGCAGAAACCCGCAGCGTGTCCTCGATGGATAAAAAGCGCATGCAGCTCGGAGTGAATACCGCCAACCTTTATTTCCATCATCCCGGAGCTTCAGACACGGCCGTGCAACTCATGCAGCGATTGAAGGCGATGAATCTGTCGGTGCTCCGCTTTCCAGGCGGTACATCTGCGAATTTCTACCACCCCGAAGAACCTGGATATGGGTTCAGGGCGAAGGATGCCAATGTGCTTGAGGAAGGAAACGTAAAGCGGCACGTTGAGAAACTGATAGCTGCTGAGCCTGGCGTGCTCCGGAAGCAGGGCACCAAAAAGAACTACATCCATGACTTTGCAGCATTGGCGGCTCAATCCAATGGTAAAGTGCTTTACGTTGCTAATCTCCTCACCGGATCCATCGAAGAAACCCTTTACGCGTTAGAGGTTTTTGAACAGGCTGGGGCAGAGGTTGCTGGTGTTGAATTGGGGAACGAATACTATCTGAAAGCCTACGCCCGTGCTTTCCCTTCCGTTGAGGATTACCTGGCCAAAGCACAGCGCTTTGCAACAACCATCCGGTCCCAATATCCTGATGTTGCCATTTCCGCGGTCGCTGCACCTTCTTCGGCATCCAAGAAGTTATCCGCGCGGGAGCAAGTATGGAACAAGCGCGTGGCGGAAGCCGAATTCTATGATGCTGTCAGCGTTCATTTCTATCCCATGAATCCTGCTGGAAAATCTGCCATGGCAAAAGCGGAGTGTTCCATGAAGGTCGCGCTTCAGATGGCCAATCAACAGTTTCGGAATTCGGTGGAGGATTTTAAATCGGTGTTTGGAAACCGACCGCTCTGGTTCACCGAGTGGAATGTGTTGGCCGCTCCGAAATGGTGCAACAACAGCTTGGCGCATACCGCCTTTGTATTGCAACTGTTACTGAACATGGAGGCAGAGGAACAGATCGGGCTTTCCATCTATCACAGCCTGCTGTCTCGTGGGGAAGGTTTTAACCTGCTTGTAAAGCGACCTTCACAGCCGATGGAAGACCAGTTCAATGCTTTCGCATTGCTCGCCTTCTCCCAACTTTCCAATCACCTGAAGCAAGAGTCCTACCGTGTGACAACGGAAGCGACAGACCAACAGATCATTTACCGGATGTCTTTATCAAGCGGAAAAAGCATTGCGGCCGTCCGTTTTAATCTTGGTGAAAGAGCAGGGCGGCCACTCAGTCCAAAAGAGCTCAAAGGCTCTGCGTTGGTTGATGTTATCACACTGAACAACAATGGTTTGTCAGAACAGAGTTTCACTGCAAAGTCAGGTTCGGGTTTGGCTGAGTTGCCACATGCTGGTCCCGGAACCATTGAGCTTTTTCTGCTGCGATAGCATCTCTTTTTTCAGCTCCACGCATCCTTTTTGAGAGAAGCTGTGTCATTCCATTCAAGAGACAGCACGATGGAAAAGCGACCTAATTTCTTTGTAATCGGAGTGGCGAAAGGAGGCACCACCTCACTGCATCGCTATCTGGGGCAACACCCGGAGGTGTACCTCACACCGATCAAAGAAACCAACCACTACGCGCTGGCTGACATCAACGAAGCCTACCTCGATCCGGTATATCGCAGAGACATTCAGATCAACCTTGACCGGTATGTGAAAAACGGGATGAAGCAGCAGGTGCACATTGCGCATGTCAAAGAGCCACGGCACTATCAGGCGCTTTATTCCCAGGTCACATCAGAGACCGCCATTGGTGAGATCTCTAATTCCTACATCATCAGTCCGAATGCTGTGCAGACCATTCAACGCGAACATCCTGAGGCCAGGCTGATTGTGATGTTGCGCAATCCTGTGCTGCGGGCCTGGTCACACTACCTGATGAACATTCGGGAAGGAAAAACCACACAAAAAGACTTCATCACCGAGTGCCTGGTGGATGCAGAAAGCACACACACTGGCTGGGGAATCAATCATCAATACCTCTCGCTGGGAGCTTATGCTTCACAGATGCAGCGTGTGTTGGAAGTATTCGATCAACGCCAGGTAAAGTGGATGCTCTATGAAGATTTCGCAGCAAAAACATCGCATTCGTTGGCAGAGCTGTCCACCTTCCTGGGAATCAACCCAAGCTTTGAATTCGACTTAAGCCAACGATCCAACCAGGCCGGTGTGCCGGTGAATGCAACGGTCAACAAGGCTTTGATTCAAAGTGGAGTGCTACACGGGCTGAAGTCTTTGGCTTCACCAAAGCAGCGCGAATGGGCGAAACAATTGCTCTACCGGGGCGGAAAGTCACTTCCAAAGATGACTTCCAAAGAACTCGCTTTTCTCGAGCAGCACTATCGGGACGATGTGCGCCAACTCTCTGATTTACTCGACTTCAACTTCAACGCATACTGGAACATACCATGAGCAGCGAACCCATCATATTCATTGTAGGCAATTCCCGCAGCGGAACCACCATGCTTATGCGCGTCTTCAACCGCAATCAGCAAGTGCATGCGATCAACGAAACGCACTTTTTTGAACGGTTGTGGGAACCATCGGACAGTGAACGATACCTGTCACGGGAAGAAGCCGAAGAGCTTCTGATGAAACTGATATCACGTCAGCGGGATGGCTTTTTTGCCGAGCCGAACGAAGCTTACCGGGCCGAGTGTCATTCATTGGCGCAATCGCTGCATGTGCTCGACCTCTCAAGCATGGACGTATACCGGACTTTCCTGAAACACGAAGTTCGGGGCGCGGGAAAAACGATCGCCTGCGAAAAAACTCCGCAGCACGTATTCTACATCCGCGAAATCCTGCGTTGTTTCCCACAGGCACGCGTCATCAACATGGTTCGCGATCCTCGATCGGTGCTGGCTTCGCAGAAAAACAAGTGGAGACGGAAAAACCTGGGAAGTTCTTCCATGCCCGCCAGCGAGGTGGCTCGGTTGAAATCAAACTATCATCCGATCACGATGAGTCAGTTGTGGAATTCAGCCGTGGGAGCTGCCGATGCATTTGAGAATCACCCGCGTGTTACAACACTGCGTTACGAAGACCTCTTGAATCACCCCGAAACAAGCCTAAAAGAGCTGTGTAGCTTCTGCGAAATCGCCTACGAGGAAGACATGCTTAATATTCCCGTGGCCAGCTCATCCATTCGGGCTGACCGGGCTGAGGTGAGGGGAATTGACAACCGTCACACGATGGCCTGGAAAGAGCATTTGACCGAGAACGAAGTCAGGATTGTACAGCGCTGGTGTGGCAAAGCCATGAAGCGGCATGGTTATGAGCCTGTAAAGGTGGAATCTGCATCATTGCCCTACATCGCCTCCATGCTCAGCTACCCCTGGAAGATTGCGGTTGCATTGATCAAAAACCGCTCAAGACTCAGAAGCCTTCCCACTGCGATCTCGAGAAGGCTGGCACATCAATATTCACTGAAAATGAAATTGAGTTAACCATGGATAAAGTCAAGTTATTCGGATTCGATTTTGTTTCCATGGCCGACTACGATGAGTTGCTGTGGGAATTGGAGTCAGGCTGCAAGGTGGCGAACGATGAGCTTCCGATGCTCATCACACCAAACGTAGACCAGACGGTGAAATACCATCAGAAAGAGCATGTGTCGCTCTTCTCGAGGATATCCTCTGCCAAGTACATTTTACCCGATGGTCAGCCGCTGATTTGGGTGAGCAAGTTCAAGGTAAACCGCCTCCGAGCCAGGCTCACCGGCAGCGATCTTTTTGAGCCTTTGTGGAAGCACATCTGCCGTTCCGGCAAAACGGTGTGTATGGTGTTGTCGCAGGCTCAGATTGGCGAGCGTTTGCGCGAGGAGTACAGCAACATGGATTACTATGTGCCATCGTATTACTCGATTTACGATGCCCGCGAATACTCTATGGTGGTAGAGGCGACCATGAGCATGATCCGCATGCAAAAGCCTGAATACCTGATCCTTGGCATTGGTTTCCCCAAGCAGGAATACCTAGCGCTGGCCTTGTTGCGAGAGATCAAGGCAGAGGGATTGCAACCACCGTTGATGTTTTTGCTCGGGGCTTCGATGGAGTTCTACACGGACGTGAAAAAACGCGCGCCACGCTTCTATCAAAAGCTTGGAGTTGAGTTTCTGCACCGATTGCTCTCTGAGCCCAAGCGCATGGCAAAGCGCTATTTGGTAGATGATTTGGCCTTCTTTCCGATGGCCCTCAAAGAAATTCTTAGTCGAAAAAAAGATGAACTATAATCAGGAAGACATGCGAGATGGACTTGAAAAAGACCACGACAGCAAGGCTTTGGTAAATGCCTACTGCGAGTTCATCCTGACCATTGATATTAAAGATTTGGGTAGTGTTTAGTTTGGTTAGAGGCCAGTTTGGTAAATCTGAAATACGGTTTTCCTGCTGGCCTTTTTTTCGCCCCTCCTGAGATTCACATTTTCAATGCCAACACAGGCCATATTTCCCGTTTTTGACGAGCTCATACCCCGCAAGGAGAAGGAGCGTTTTCTGGGGCAAAAAGCCCGGGTGATCTGGATGACCGGTTTGTCCGGTTCCGGAAAAACCACGCTTGCCAAAGCATTGGAGCGCAAGCTTATCGCAGCCGGCTTTTTCAGCAAGCTTCTGGATGGTGACAACGTGCGATCTGGCATCAACAAAGGCTTGAGCTTCAGCGAAGAAGACCGGGAAGAGAACATTCGAAGAATTGCAGAAGTGTCCCGGCTTTTTGTAGAAGGCGGTGTCATCTGCATCAACAGCTTTGTAAGCCCTACCAAGCAAATCAGAAGCCTTGTAAGGTCCATCATTGGAAGCCCTGATTTTGTGGAAGTCTACATCAACACTCCGCTTGAGGAATGTGAAAGACGCGATGTAAAAGGACTTTACAAGAAGGCCAGGGCAGGCGAGATCAAAGAGTTCACGGGAATCTCATCGCCTTTTGAAGCTCCCGATTACCCACACATTGAAATTAAAACGGAAGACCGAAGCATTGAAGAATGCAGCGATGAACTCTTCCACAAGCTGACCCCATTGATCCGAAAATGAAACTTATGAAACGCAAATTCACTCACCTGAAAGAGCTAGAGTCTGAAGCAATTTACGTTATCCGTGAGGTGGCGGCCCAGTTTGAGCGGCCGGCCTTGCTCTTCTCGGGAGGCAAGGACTCCATCGTCTGTTTTCACCTCGCTCGAAAAGCATTTTACCCTGCGATTGTTCCATTCCCGTTAGTCCATATTGACACTGGGCATAATTTTCCCGAAACGATTGAATTTCGAGATCGATTGATCCACGAGAACAAAGTGGAACTCATTGTTGGCTCCGTGCAACAGAGCATTGATGAAGGCAAGGTGGTGGAAGAGACGGGATACTTCGCCAGCCGGAATGGCTTGCAAACCACCACCCTCTTAGAAACGATTGAACAGCACGGGTTTGACGCCTGCATGGGCGGTGCCAGAAGGGACGAAGAGAAGGCGAGAGCCAAAGAGCGCTTCTTTTCTCATCGCGATGAGTTTGGACAGTGGGATCCGAAAAACCAGCGACCAGAGCTGTGGAACCTGTTCAACGGGATGAAGCGGATGGGGGAGAACTTCCGGGTGTTTCCCATCAGCAATTGGACGGAGATGGATGTTTGGCAATACATACTCGCTGAACAGCTGGAACTTCCATCGATCTATTTTGCGCATAAGCGGGAAGTGTTTGAACGCGACCGTGTGATCTATTCAGGAGGCGAATACATGCAGCGCATGCCTGGGGAAGAACTCTCAGAACGCGTGGTGAGGTTTCGAACCATTGGTGACATGACCTGCACCGGAGCAGTAGATTCCAAGGCAGATACATTGGAAAAGATCATCGATGAAGTGGCCGCCACGCGACTCACCGAGCGGGGAACCCGTTCTGACGACAAGCGCTCTGAAGCCGCCATGGAAGACCGCAAAAAGCAAGGATATTTTTAATGAGCTATCAGTCATTGACTGCTGGCTACCAACGAATTCTGTCGGTCCTAGGCTTACGACTGAAAGCGGGCGGCTGACAACTTATCGCCAATCAAGAAAAACATGAATAACACTACCAAAGGATACCTCGACATGGAATTGCTGCGCTTTACCACTGCTGGCAGCGTAGATGATGGAAAAAGCACCTTGATCGGGCGTTTGCTCTACGATTCTAAGCAGATTTTTGAGGATCAGCTGGAGGCTGTAGAGCAAGCCAGCAAGCGGAGTGGTGCGGACGGTCAGGTGAACCTGGCGTTGCTCACTGATGGACTTCGCTCGGAGCGGGAGCAGGGGATTACCATTGATGTGGCTTATCGCTACTTCGCAACTCCCAAGCGAAAGTTCATTATTGCCGATACTCCGGGGCATATTCAGTACACCCGAAACATGGTGACTGGAGCCAGCACGGCCAACCTGGCGGTCATTCTGGTGGATGCCAGACACGGTCTTGTAGAACAGACTTCACGACACAGCTTCATCGCTTCACTGCTGGGAATCAAGCATGTGGTGTATTGCATCAATAAGATGGATTTGGTGAACTATTCGGAAAAGGCCTTTCAGGATGTGAAAGCCTCCATCGAGGACTTTGCATCGAGGTTGAATATTCAGGATATCCGCTTCATTCCCATATCAGCCTTGTTTGGTGACAACGTGGTGGATCGATCGGATCAGATGCCGTGGTATTCGGGAGAAGTATTGCTCGAAGCCCTCGAAAACACCGAGATCGCCACCGATCTGAATCACGAGGATGCACGTTTCCCGGTTCAATCGGTGATTGAAGCTGAGAACGGAGATTTGCTCTGTGCGGGAAGGGTCGCAGGTGGTTCATTCCGTCCCGGTGATGCTGTCACAATCTTGCCCTCCGGCAAGGCTACCACAGTTGCTGCTGTGAGAAGTTTTGATGGAGCATTATCAGAGGCTTTTGCCCCCATGTCGTGTTCCATTCAGCTTGCTGATCCCTTGGCTGTAGAAAGGGGAGATATGATTGTGAAGGTGGAGGATCATCCGCAGGTATCAACGGAGCACGAACTGATGCTCTGCTGGATGAGTCAACGACCCTTGAAGCCGGAAGGACAATACATCCTCAAGCACACCACCACGCAGGTCGATTGTCGAGTGACGGAGGTTGTCTCAAAGATGGATATCAACACGCTGGAAGAAAGCTACGAAGCATCAACCATTGGCATGAACGATATCGCGCACATTAAGCTGGAAACCTCTGCTCCCATTGTTACGGATTCGTACCAGCGCAATCGCGACACGGGAAGTGTGATTCTCATTGACCGGGAAACCAACGAAACTGTGGGGGCAGGAATGCTTTTGTAGCCTTTTTCCAAGTCTCGCGCATCCATTTTGAACGAAGTGGTGTCATCCTTTTAACAACGAAAAAACTACAATGATGAAGCAGATCATACTATTCTTACTCAGCGTCCTTCCGGTGGCTCTTTTCAGCCAGACGGATATGCTCAACGAAGACTTTGAAGATGGAATTCCAGATGGATGGTACGTCTATTCCGCTAATGGGATTACCTGGGTGGCGAATGATTCAGCCGGAGTAGATGAGGGACAGGGCGTATGGGCCAGAAGCCTGGACACCGGTGAAGCCTGGATTCGCACACCTGCGCTCGATCTCTCTGAGCCAGCAGAATACACCTTGGAATTTAAAGTGGCTTTGATTGGTTTGGCCGATGAAGCACCAGACTTCCGACTCCGCTATCGCACCGATGAACAAGATCCCCTTGAGCACATCGAGCTTACGAGTTGGGGAAGTGCCAATACGGAGAATGAGATTGACCAAACCCAGAACCTGAACCCTCAACTTCAGGAAGAAAACATCGAATGGGTAACGGTAACCTATGAACTTGGCGCCATCGATGGTGATATGACCACGGTTCGACTTTGGTTTGGTGCTGATCATGCTGCTCCCGGATGGGCACTGCTGGATGCCGTGCGAGTGATTCAAACTCCCTTTCCGAATGGCATCGATGCGATTGAGCCAGAAAGTGAATTGTTGGTATGGCCTAACCCAGCTTCAAGCCTGGTGCACATCGCGAATGCTGATCACAACATTGCCGAGATAACTGTGCTCAATTCGCTGGGTCAGGTTGTATTGAACAGAAGCTATGAGGATAGCTACTCACAGAGCCTGGACTTGGATTTGAGTGAGCTTCCTGCTGATTACTACGTCCTGAGAGTAATGGATGAAACGGGAGCCAGCAGCAATGCGCGTTTGTTGCTGAGACCGTAATCCCAAAGCAGAAATAACATCAGGCGGATCGCAGCGATCTGCCTGCAAAAACAAGAAAAGCGGCACAGGAAACCCTGGCCGCTTTTCTTTATCCACCGAAAAAAGGTTTTACATCAGGCGCTGGTGAAACCAGTTGGAAGCTTCGGATACAGCTTCAGTAACTTCAGCATCCTGATCGTAGTAGCTGAACTGATGGAAAGGCGATTCCAGCTCGGTTTCCATCCAGTGCAACTTCTTATCCGTTGTAGCGATCTCCTCGAAATACTTCTTGGTGTAGTTCGGAAGTACAGCTCCATCAGAATGAATCATCAGGGTAGGTGCAGTGAGCTGCGCAGCGGTTGGCATTGGATCAGTCGTGAGCCAGTCTTCCCATGACATGACGGCAAACTTGTCCGCACTCCATTCAGGCACCGCTCCGCGCTCAGGATTGAGGTAGTAGTCGTAAGGACCGTACATGGCCGCAGAGGCATCTTCTGTGGAAATGGATGGAATGTATTCTACCACACCGCTTTCAGCGTAAGTCTTCTTTGCTTCCTGGGCAGCGTTGATCTTCGCGTTCACACCTTCTTCACCACCGTAGAAAAGCTTCACTGCTTCGGCATCGTGCAGCCAAGAGGCAGTGGTCACGACAGATTTGATGCGATCGTCTTCCGAGGCCGCCATCAGGGTGTACATAGCGCCTGCACACACTCCAAAAGCACCGATTTGATCACTGTTCACTTCCGGCAGCCCTTCGAGGTAGCTCACCGCGTTTTTCACGTCCACTTTCTTCATGGCCGGGCTTTCGTAGAAGCGAGGCTCGCCTTCGCTTTCACCGAAGTTGCGGAAGTCAAACGCTAGTGTGATGAAACCTTCATCGGCCAGCTTTTCGGCATAGAGGCCTGCCATTTGCTCTTTCACGGTGGTCCAGCTTCCTGACACCACCAGTGCCGGATAGGTTTTCGATGCATCGTAGTTTTTAGGGAGGTAGAGGTTGCCAACCAAATTGGCTCCTTCACTTTCAAAGCTTACTTTTTTCATGCTTGTTTGATTGTTGATTTGCGATTCGTTTTGTTGAGCCGGAGCTGTTGTTTGCGCTTCCGGTTGATTTGAGCTGCAGCTCCAAAGCAGAGCCAGTGCAGCAAGGGATAGAATGGTCCTTTTCATGTCTGTTTATTTGATGTTATCAATGAGTCCAAAGCCTCTGGCAGCGACAATGGGGTTGAAGATTTCTACGTACTCTGTGATCAGTCCTTCATCGTTGAATCGGAAGGTGGAGTAGTAGTTATTTTCATAAGTACCGGCACCTTCCTTCAGCTTGATCTTGCCGGTGTAGTTCACGTAAACCATGTTCGGGTCTTCCATGGCGTAGAGCTCCTCAATGGGAAACTGCATGCCGTCAAAGTTTGGGAAGACCGGAGCCCAGTAGCTGCGAATGCCTTCACGACCGTTGGCTCCCTCCGGAAAGAGTCCAGAAGCGTAGGGATTGATGTGTTTGGCATCCTCTGCAAAAAGTGCTGCTACACGATCAGCATCTTCGGCCTCCAGAGCTTTAAAGAATTGGCGAACCGTTTCCTTGTTTCGCTGCGCGATTTCCTGATTCATGGTGTATTCGGTTTGTGTATTGATTGCGTTGTTGGTTTGTGCGCTCGTGCCTGAGATGAGAAAGAGGCAGGAGCACACCAGGATGATGTTAGCCTTCATGATGATCTTACTTGAGCTTGTTGATCGCCTTCTCAGGCAAGGCAGTGTTGCCGTCCTGGTACTTGAAGTTGAAGGTCATAGAACTCACTTTCCATGCGCCTTCAGAAGTTTTGCGCAAGTCGAAGTCGTAGCTGCCAACAACGGTCCATATGTTCCCATTATCGTCAGTGAGGAAGTGAGTGGCAGTGCCGTAGCAGAACACATGAGCTTTGTTACCAGAGGTTTCGCTCAGTATGTTTCCAATCTGGTGGTGTGTAGATTCAAATCCCGGGAGAATGCCCTTCCAGGCAGTGGTGATTTGATTGGGGGTAAGTGTTGCTGCAGGACTTCCACTCATGGATGAGTAGTCGAGCAGCACTTCATCGTCAAACAGAGCTTCTACTTGCTCCCAATTGCGATGGTCCGTGTTTACGAAAAGTTGAATTACCGCGTCATTTGGTGTTGTCATAACCTGAGCTTTTAGTGGAAGAAGGAGCAGGATAAGTGCTCCTGTAATGATTGCTTTCATAGCCTTGTTTCTTTGATGGAACAAAGCTCAGACAAGCGGAAGCCAGGCGATTTATGATTTCAAATGAAGAAGTATGGATTTCAAAGAATAGGATGGAGGATTAGATCATTAGACGATCAGATAATCAGATAATCAGATAATCGGATGATCAGATCATGAGATTTAGGTCGGGCCGGAAGTTGGTAGGGCTCTTTTGGTGGATAACAGATCGAAGAAAAATTCTGTGTTGACTCTGCACTGGCGCTTAGGACAAAGTAGAAGGAGCGTCAGATCAGCGCACGTCAAATTCCCAGTACGCCACGGTAAAACTGAAAACCGCGATTTCCCATAATCATCTAATTATCTGATCATCCGATCAAAACAACCCGTTAGCGTTTCTAACCTTGCCCCCAGTAAGCAACACAAGCAATCTCGAAGATCCATCCAACGGTTGGATGGCATCCCAGTGTTCAACGATTTGGCCATCCTTTATGCGCCATGTATCGATGATGTTGAATCCCTTCGTGTCGTTTCCTCGATGTTTCTTCTTGATGGTGGCATGCGAATGGAAGGTAACCCTGTCACCATCCACGGTGATGTGCTTCACATCATAGGTGTATTCCGGAAAGCGCTTTGTAATGTCCTTCACGTAGGCGAACAAGCCCGACATGCCGTCAGAAATGCCACGGCTGTGCTGAACATAGGGATGGTCCATGTAATGCTTCTCCAGGTAGACGAAATCATGCTTCATCATCAGGTGTTCGATGAAATCTGCCGCTACTTTGACGTTTTCGAGTTCTTCTACTGACCACGAATCACGCTTCAGCTGGTTGAGGTTGACGTTCAATGTATCCATGTTTTGAGTTGTTGATGAATCAGTTATAAGGGTTGATTGCTCGGGGGTGATAGCCATGATGGTTGAAAAGCTGGAGAGGATTACCACTCCAATGAGGGGGATGGTTTTCATGCTGAGTCCTTTTAAATGTGTTAACTTGCAAAATGAAAGTGAAGCAAATGTATATACTCGCTTGCAATTTGCAAGTGAGTGATAAAAGATATTTCTATGCGCTCTGATTGTCCCGTCAGTTTTGCACTCGACATTTTTGGTGATAAATGGACCCTATTGGTGATCCGAGACCTGATGTTCGAGGGTAAAAGCTTTTACAAAGACTTCCTCAATTCCAAAGAGGGAATTGCTACTAACATCCTCAGCGACCGGCTCAAGCGACTGGAAGGCATGGGCGTCATAGAGTCGAAAGTGTTCGAGGAGCTAAAGACCAAGAAGCAGTATTCATTGACTCCAAAAGGAAAAGATCTGGTGCCTGTGCTCATAGAGATCATGCTCTGGTCAGCAAAGCATCAAAACGACCTTGCCATTACGCAGGAGTTTGTAGAAAAGGCTACCAACCATCGCGATCAGGTCGTGGAGGTTGTCTTGTCCCGATTACCCTGATCAGTTTATGTTTCGGGACTCGAGTGGAGTCATGCCAGCTTTGTCTTTGAAGGTCTCAGAAGGATCACCGTCCGAGACAACTTGTTCCCTTTGAAGTTGAGATTGTTATTGAGGTTGAAGTTTGTTCGGTAATCTGGTGCCGAAGCTTCAGCGAAGGAATCTATCCGCCACAATAAAACTTGGATCCAGAGCCTTTTGAATTTGAACTTGTGTTTGCGCTTGAACTTCCCCAGCAATCAAAGGCAGTCATTCGTGGCAATCTCTGAAATCTCAGTGCTGCTCGTCTCAAGTCCCTTCACCTTGATCCAATCGACAAACGCCTGGATGCGCTCTTCCTTCAGCATTCCCCAATCTACCTCGGTTCCAAAATGTGGTGCAGTCATTTCCAGTGCTTTCGATAAATCGATGTGCTGGTCGTATTCAGGAACGTAGTTGCTCAGAATTTCCACCACTTCATCGGGATGGTTCTGGCA
This sequence comes from Flavobacteriales bacterium UBA6057, assembly GCA_002428995.1. GTDB lineage: Bacteria > Bacteroidota > Bacteroidia > Flavobacteriales_G > Salibacteraceae > UBA6057. The sequence continues at coordinate 390,603 of DIYJ01000018.1, forward strand.
GTGGAGAAAGCCTTTTTTGGTGGCTTGCAGGAACGCATGATAGGCTTCCTTTCGGTCAGCAATCATGGACTCATTAGCCGCGATCACCGGAGAATAGGAGTAAGGAATCTGGTAGTCGCTCAGTTTGAAATGATGAAGGTCGACTCCGGCACTTTCAGCAGCTACTCCTTCCCAGTTCAGGAAGATCCAAGTGGCATCAGACGAGCCTTCCAACAAGTTGGCCCATATGCCCAGCTTTTCAGGATAAACGATCTCCAAAGAGCCTTGCCCGCCATCATTTTTGATCATTTCCTTCACGATGCCATCCTCATAACGTGCCTTGTAAGAACTGTAGACTTTACCATCCAGGTTCTTGGGTGAATGAATTCCCGAATCGCTTTTCACTGTGATCGCACTCAGGTCTTCCTGCAGCAGGGCCGCGATGGCAATCATAGGAAACGGACGTTCCTTGGTGCGATAGCTAATCACACTCTCTGTAGGACACAGCGCAAAATCGGCTTCTCCCAACTCTACTTTTTTAGCAGGAGTTACTTCATAGTTGTCGGTAGCGGGATTCAAAAGGCTGACGTTCAGGCCGAGTTTGCTGTAGAAGCCCTCGTCTTTAGCGACAAAGAAGCCGATGTGATTAATGTTAGGTGTCCAGTCGAGTGCGATGGTGAGATCTGTCATGAAAGATGCGCTGTTGAGATCAAGGATTCAGGATCAAAGATCAAAGTGGGATTTAGAGATTTTCAAGATCGTCTAACAGGTTTTTGCCTGCCTTGTTGACCTTTGGATAGCGCCTTTTTTTACTAGGCCAACTTCTCCACTGTCAGCAGGTATACCTTGCCGTGTCTTCCTCTGATTTCTACCTCTCCCAGTGGGCGTTGTCTGAACTCTTTGCCGAGATTCAAGGCGTTGATCAACCGTCTGGAAGTGAGCAGATCCACCTCGTGCGTATTGCATAAACCCTGGATGCGTGCCGTGGTGTTGAGCACATCTCCGGAAAAAATGATGTCCTTTTTGATCACACCGATTTCACCTGTGGTCACCTGTCCCATGTGCAACCCGGCCTTGAATGTGGGAACCACACCGTATCGCGTTTTGTATTTCTCCTTTTGTAGCGCCAATGCCTCCTTCATGGCAAAGAAGCACTCCAGGCAATTGTTGTTATGTCTACCCTTTGCCAGCGGCCAGCTAACCACTACTTCATCGCCTACATACTGGTAGATTTCTCCTCCGTGATCAATGATTGCTGGGGTGATGTCTGCATAGTATTCCCGAAGCATTCGGAAGTACTTGACATGCCCGAATTCCTCCGCAATAGCCGTAGAATCCTTCATGTCAAGGAACATGAATATTCTGGCCTCATCAATGGGGCGATGGTATTTTCCCGTGAGAAAGTTGAAGAGCACACCCTGCCCCATGTTGTCACTCACTTCCAGGTAAAACAGGCTGACCGCCACTCCCATACCAAAGTATGCTTCGATGGACAGGAAGGCGAAACTGAACATGAAGTTTATCGCAAAGCGCAATACCCTCAAATCAAAGGGATGCGTTTGCAGTTCGTAGGCATGACCAATGGCGGAAATGCTCAACGTCATAATACCGATAACGATCGTGTAGATCAGTGTTTTAGCTACGATTTTGACGAAGAAGCTATTCCTGCGAAAGCGTTTGTTGAGGATCAGCACTTCAACGCTTCCCCCCAACAGTCCTGCTGCAAGCGAAAGCGAGGTGCCAAAAAATGGATTGAACGTGTAGGGATTTCCCGTGGAAGGATAGGAAGTCGCATTTCCCAAAATGCCTTGCTCAACAATGGCGTAGACCAGCCCGAACAACATCGAGATCAACCCAAAGGGAAGAATCTGAAGAAGTTGTCGTCTGCGTCTGGCTGAGATATTCATGGCGTGAGATTCGCGCGTCAAACGTAATCCCTTTTTACTGACCGTCAATGAGCACAGAGTATTGTCAAGTGCAGGTTTCGTGAAGAAAGGCCCTCGATCTATGCTATCTAAGAGGTTGATTTTCAGTATACATTCCAAAAAGTGTGTAGCTGTAACATCTGTAAGTGTATTGTACATCATCCACAAGGGGCTCACCTTTGACTCAAATCATGGAATAAGATGAATGTTGCAATCATAGGTACAGGAAATGTGGGTGGAGCTCTGGCTACGAAATGGGCCAATGCAGGACATCAGATTCATTTAGGAGTGAAGAATCGTGAGGATTTCAAAGGCAAAGACTTGTTGAAGAATCCAAACACACGCGCGATGTCCATTCAGGAAGCGATAAGCAGCTCTGAGGTAGTATTGCTTGCAACGCCTGCTACAGCAGCTGTTGATGTTGCTCAATCATTGGGAAACACCAGTGATAAGGTGATCATCGATGCAATGAACATTGTCAGGGGCCGAGGTCCTGAAGGCTTTTCAAACACGGCAGATGCTGTAATGGCCAACACGGCCTCCGATCATGTAGTCAAGTGCTTCAATACCACCGGCTTCAACAACATGGTGGACACAAATTATGATGGAGTCGCCATTGATGCCTTTGTCGCGGGCGATAGTGAAAGGGGAAAACAAATCGCTCAGAAACTCGCTATGGATGCTGGGTTCGGAACGTGTTACGATGTCGGTGGAAACGACAAGTTCGACCTCATGGAGCAGTTTGCATGGTTCTGGATCAACCTGGCCATGGTTCAGGGACAGGGAAGGGAGATCGGCTTTAAGCTGATGAAGCGGTAAGAAGGTTTTTGTTTGGGAGGACACAGAAAAACCTTCAAAAACCTATTCTACCTTTTCGATCTTCAATTGGTTCTTTTCCTGGTGAACCAATCCCCACTCACTCAGTGTTTTGAGCACTTGTTCTAGTTTCCGTCCGTATTCCGTAAGGCTATATTCGACTCTTGGCGGAACCTCAGGGTAAACTCTTCGCTCCACTAGCTTTTCCTGCTCCAACTCCCGCAACTGCTGTGTCAGCATTTTTTGGGTGATGTCAGGAGTTAATCTTCGCAACTCGCTAAATCTCTTGGTGCCGGACAGCAGATGGTGCAAGATGATGGGTTTCCACTTACCTCCGATGGTTTTGATGGTGATGTCAATCGGACAGTAGTATTTTTTTTGAGCTGGTTCATTCATAACTCTTTGATAATCAACAAAAGTTACTTTTTGGTTAGTATGCTACTAACAAGTGCGTACTTGATCAATAGATACTGTGAAGATAGGTTTGCATTCGAAAATTAGAAACCATGAATGCAGTTAGAATACATGAAACGGGGAGTAGCTCAGTGCTGAACTATGAATCGGTGGCAGACGCTGAGATTAGACCTAATCAAGTGTGTATCAAAGTGACTGCTGCAGCTGTCAATTACATTGATGCGCTCATTCGGTCTGGAGATATGCCTCCCGGTATGATGCCCGAGTTGCCATTTATTCCAGGTGTTGAGTGCATTGGTATTGTAGAATCCACAGGAACTCAGGTAAAGGGCTTCACAGCAGGTGATAAGGTCGCCTACTTCGGAGAAATTGGAGCTTCAACCTATGCAGATTATGTACAGGCATCAGCAGATTCATTGGTTCGCATCCCTTCCTCCGTGAATGATGCGGAGGCGGCTGTGATTCCGGTGAACTATTCGACAGCCTATCACATGCTGCATAACCTCGCGGGCATTTCCTCCGAGAGTGTCATTCTTGTTCATGCGGCTGCCGGTGGGGTAGGAACGGCTATCGTTCAACTGGCTAGACTTGTTGGAGCTAAGATCATTGGATCAGTCGGAAGTGATGAGAAAAGGCAGTCTATTCTTCAGGAAGGTGCAGATTTCGCCATCAACTACAAAACCCAGGATTTAAAGGAGGCCATTGCAGATATCACAAAGGGCAGAGGTGTGGATTATTCTTTCAATCCAATTGCTGGAGCTTCCATGATCTCCGACCTTGAAAACCTTGCGCCCTTTGGTCAGCTGATCATCTTTGGTTTTATCGCAGGTATGCCTGAAGAAAAGCTGCAGGCGTCTATGCTTAATCACTTTGGTAAGAGCTTAACCGTACGGTACTCAGATATCTATACTCTTTATAAACAGGATTTCGCTCGGCTTCGGTCCATGCTGATCACTCTGTTTGAACTGTTGGCAGAACAGAAGATTTCACCCAGAGTATATCAGGAGGTAAAGCTTTCCAACGCCCCTGAGGCGCATGATCTGCTGGAATCAGGCAAGGTTGTTGGCAAGGTGGTTTTGGTTCCTTAATCTACCGATGGCTTCAATCCGCGTAAACCCATGTCTACTGCGTTTTTATCTGCTTTTCCCCATCGTTGAGCAGTAGTGTATCTGCTTCACTCATCACAAAGAGAACGGTTTTCTGAGCCTTGGCAGATGTGAAAAATGAAAGAGCGAGCAGCAGGAAAAGGGTGTTTTTAGATCGTGACATAAAATTGGATATTGTGTAAAGGTTGGACTGGGGGGCGCGGGTTTTTAGTTTTTTCGTGTTTCGTCCAATGGCAATGACCTGATTATCCAGCGCGATGAACTTCTCAATTCAGGCTTTGCCAATGCCTGATGTAGCTTAGGGGGAGGAGTTGTATTACTTCTACAGGCGCTGTATGCAGGCGTGAAGAAGTTAGAAAGACTATGAAACTGGAGTCTCTCGGGAGGGGTCAGCTTATCAGACCATTTTCAACTGCGTATATTTTTCCACTTTTATCAAGAGCTATATAGTTAGAACTTGCTAAACGGATTAGACCTTGCGATACTGCACTATCGATAAGCAAGTCAAAATAAATCCGCGAAATATCAAGCTTAGCTCGAAGGCTGTTCATATTTACCAAGTCATCTTTTTGATTTTCGTATTTCTCAACAATAGCCGTCATTAGCTCTAGGAGGCTGTCATTGTGTTTTTGTGTTGAATAGTTTTCTGCATTTCCGCTAAAAGGGTTATTCCCTATTTCCGGCTTCTTCAAAAGTGGACTTTGATGAATGGTTCTTATCAACTCATCAAAGCCAAATTCAAAGTCTTTGTTGTTCGAAAAATTAAGGTAGTATTTCGATTTTAGGAACGTTGGTATTATTGAACTTGCAGTTTGTCGAACAATAGGAATCACCTTGTTCTCATCAATGCTCTTCAGCAAATTGGAAGTAATTACCATCTTTTCATAGCCAACACCTCCCTTTCCTTCGTTTGCTTTTGAAACATAGTTTTCAGTGCAAACCATTAAAATTTTATCAGCGTTAGCCAGATGAGTTTCCATGAAGTAGGGAAGATCGTCACCCGGTAAAAGTTCCCATTGGTCGAGAATCGCGTCAATACCATTGTTGCGCAATCGCGTTCCTAATTCATTGACCCATTTTTTGTGTTCTAATGAGTCATGTGAGTAGGAAATGAAGACTTTGGGAATGCTCATGTTACCTCGATTTTGTGTGAATCAAAAATAAACCTTTCGAATACACTCACTTGTGCCTGCTACTGAAAGCCTCTGGCCGAATACAGCAATTCTTTCCCAACCTTTTCACACCATCCCATTTTGCTTGTCTAAGCCCTGAAACCAATCTTTGACAAGCCATGAATCCATTTGCTCAAGCCTACAATTCTGACCACACAGACAACGAACTGATTCAACAGACACTGCAAGGCGATCGCAACGCGATTGACGCGCTGCTGCGCAAGCATCAGCCCTACATCTACAACGTGGCATGGAAGATGGTGCAAAACCCCGATGATGCTGCTGACCTGACGCAGGAAGCCATGATCAAGATCGTGACCAACTTGGGGAAATTCAACTTCAAAAGCACCTTCCGCACCTGGGCCTACCGCATTGTGGTCAACCACTTCATCAACGAGAAAAAGAAGCGCGGCAACGAGGCGTTCTATGGAGGTTTTGAAGACATGGCCCACGCGCTGGACAGCATCCCAAACCACGACATGTCCCTGGCCGAGCAAGCCGCCAGCAAAGAGCTGATTCGCGAAATGAACCTGAGTTGCATGTCAGGCATGTTGCTTTGCTTGAATCGCGAGCAGCGCCTGATCTACATCATTGGCGAAATGCTCGGTGGTGATCACAACATTGGCTCAGAGATCATGAACATGAGCCGCGACAACTTCCGCGCGAAGCTCAAGAAGGCGCGTAAAGACCTGTACAGCTTCATGAACAAAAAGTGTGGCCTGGTGAACAAGGACAATCCCTGCCGTTGCCACAAGAAGGTGAAAGTAGCAGTAGACATGAAGGTGATTGACGCGAAAAACCTGCTGCACAACCGCAAGGAGTTCTCGGCCTTCAAAAACGAAATCGCAGCAGATGCCGACTTCATGTTTGAAGAGATCGACCGGCAGTATGCCGAGTTGTTTCAAGGCATGTCTTTCAAGCCCGATTTTGATAAAAAGAGCTTCATTAATAAGGTGATTGAAGATGCGAACTGGCAATCGAAGTTGAATCTGAACTAGCCCTTCCTCTTCGCTATGTCACTATGGTGTATGTCAGTTCGAGTATCCCGATTAAAATCGGGATGTATCGAGAACGGCTTCATAGTGGTTAAACAGATGAGGGCTGTCTACGCCTTCTGTTCTCGATACAATTTCGCTGCTGCGAAATCACTCGAACTGACAGGCTGCCTTCAGTGGCTTTAGAGTGTTACGATTTTGCATTCCTCAAACTCCATTTCAGGGAAGGTATCGAACGTCCAGTTGCTGAGGGACTTGAGCACAGGAAGCAGCGCCTGGCCTTTTTCGGACAGCGAATATTCTACACGTGGTGGCGTTTCTGCGAACTTCTCTCGCAAGATCAGGCCGTCATCTTCCAGTTCTTTGAGTTGCTCGGTCAGCACCTTTCTGGAAATGGTGGGGGTGAACAGCAGTAGCTTTCCGTAACGGAGGCTACCGTTTGCGAGCAGGTAAAGGATGATCGGCTTCCATTTTCCGCCTATGATGTTCATGGCGTGCACCAGGGAGCACAGGTTCGGATTGTCAATGATTTTTCGGCCCATTGGTTACGTATTGGTTACCACTTTTTGTTGCACTGAAACTTTAAAAGATTCAAAAAGAAACTAATATCAGTTCCTTTGCGAAACAAATATGGTCAAATAATGAGTCAGGGATAAATGTGCACCCGAATACGCATGGCCATCACAGACATAAACGCATCATACATTCATCAGATATACCATGAAAACACTGGAAGAAACCCTCAGCGATCTCAAGGAAAAAATTGAAGGACGAATGCCTGCCGCGCAGGTCAACATTATGCATGAAGCTACCCGCAAACTGGAAGCTTCAGGTATCGCGGAGCGCATCCTCCGGGTGGGGGACAAGGCTCCTTCGTTTCTGCTGAAAAATCAGGAAGGGCAAGATGTTTCCAGCGAAGCTCTGTTGCAGAATGAAAAGCTGCTTGTCACCTTTTACCGCGGGTTGTGGTGCCCGTACTGCAATGCGGACTTGGCAAACCTCAAGCGTTACACGGATACCTTTAAGGCTGGAGGCATTCGCCTGCTCAGCATTTCTCCTCAGCTGCCACAGCACAACGAGGCTATTGTAGCGCGGCAGCGCTTAAATTTTGACCTGCTCAGCGATCCGGGAAATGCAGTAGCTGCACAGTTTGGACTCCGATGGGAGATGGTGGATCCACTGCGCAGTCTTTACGATAACAATTTCAACATTCACCTGCCGGAATACAATGGAGACAACTCCTGGACCCTGCCGGTGCCTGCACGATTTATCATCAATCAAAACGGTGAGATTGAATATGCAGAATACGCCATTGATTACACCAAACGACCAAATCCCGAGGTGGTGCTCGAAGCTATGAAGCTTGCGTAAGTGTTTGAGGGATAAAACTTTGCAAAGCGGGGCAGGTGCTCCGCTTTTTTTATGCCCTGGAGTGTGCATTCGCATGCCGCATCTCGATACAACGCTTCGCGTCACTCGATGTGACAGGCTACCGTTAGAGGTAACCCAAAGGTGTTGATGCCCATGTCAGTTCGAGTGCCGACCAAAGGGAGGTGTATCGAGAACACTGATCCCATCGCTCAAATTTTCCATCCAAAGTTTTCACACGAGCAATGGCACCCTTGTCTAAAGGGGCAAACAATCAAAACTCAATTGAAAATGACAACAACGGAAATCGCAACGGCCCTGGTAGACAAACTCAATCAGGGAGACTTTTTTGGAGCCTATGAGCTGTTTGATCAGGATCGTGTGACCCACCTCGAACCAAAATCACCGGTAGAGGCCTTTCGCCAGATCACCGGAGTAGACGCCATCAAAGCCAAAGACGAAGCTATGGGCGAGGGTATCGCTGAAGCCAGCCTTCCGCAGATCGGCACACCCATCGTTAAGCCAGCGGCTATTGCATTGCCTTACAAAATGGAGCTGAAGCTTAAGGATGGCAGTGAGCTCGTGCTTGATGAGATCATTGTGTATCAAGTCGAGAATGGCAAAGTCATTTCAGAACAATTCTTCTATTAATCATGAAACCAGCATTCTTTTTGGTGGCACTATTGACCCTCGGGCATACGGTCACCGCGCAATCAGATTCAGACACAACAACCAGAAAAACCATGGATATTCAAAAAGAAATCATCGTTAACAAACCCATCGCAGAAGTATGGGACCTTCTCGGAAACCGTTATGGTGAAGGCTACAAATGGGCCAGAGGGCTGTATCACTCTGAAGCGCAGGGCTCACCTGTCATTGAAGGAGCCATGTGTAGCAACAGGTCGTGTGAAACGTCTTTTGGACACCTCAACGAAGAAATCCGGGTATTTAAGCCCAACGAGCAATTAAGCTACGAAGTGGTGGAAGGCTTTCCGGGATTCATCAAAAAGGGCGTGAACAACTGGTACCTCACCAAAGTCTCAGAAACGGAAACGCGTGTTTCCATGCGTTTTGAAGGTGAAACGCAAGGTTTTGCCGGTGTCATTATGGGGCCTATGATGAAGATGAACCTCGGCAAGGGGCTCGAAGGCGCGTTGTTCGATTTCAAGCATTATGTCGAAACCGGCAAGCCTTCGCCCGAAAAGGTGAAGGATCAGGAGAAATACCTGAAAAAGCAGAAGCAGGCAGCTTGAGCCTGAACTCCTTTGAAACTAAAAAGCCGGTCAACCCCTCGAGTTGCCGGCTTTTTTGACTTTGAGTTGAAGTAATCACTTCATGTATTTGTCAAAGAAGCCAATCATCTCCTCCGGATACAGCCCGAAGTAATTGTAACCATCAAACGTGCGATTGGTGTCCTCGATCCAGAACAGCTCCTTTTCCGTGGAGCCGATGTTGTTGAAGATTTCCTGCGCATCCTTTGGGTTGTCCGTCCAGATGTCTTCCGGCACCTGTGCCATGAAGTAAGACACCGTCACTGCGCTGGCATAGTTTGGTGAGGCCGCCCGGTTTGAGTTGCTCCAAGTCCATCTTTTCCATGTAGTGGTTCAGTCCCATCAGTCCTGCGAAAGAGGTCACAAGGGCAGTCATCGACACCCGGAGCGGGCCGAACTTCATGCGGGCGAAATCAAGAAGGGGTAATCCTCTTTGGAGTGGAAGGCTTTATTAAAAGCATAGTCTATTTCTCGCGCGTGGCTCTTGCTAATCCTTACTGGGTAAGGAATGATCACCGGAAGGGAGGGCAATTCTATTTGAAAAAAACGGTGACTGAGCCAGTGATCACCCGGTTATTCTGGACCACGTTTTCATCGTATTCGCTGTCAAATGTGGCCCACCTCGTATCGTAGTTTGGTACAAGATTGCTGAGCCCGATGGAATAATTGACACTGAACAACACATTCAGGAACTGGTATCCAATACCAGCGTTCACTCCGTAGTCAAAGGCACGGAATAATTCGATCACATCATCATCCTCAACAAAGTCTTGGAAATCATCGTCATCTACGGTGCCAAAAACCGGCTTCAAGTCATAGGAACCTTTCTCATAAATGTCAGAACCATCAATCTCTTCTCCGTCCAGTTCGAAGGAAAAGTCATGACTGAAGCTTCCTCCAATTCCGACAGCAACGTATGGACCAGCCATAAAACGCAAGCGGTCAGTCTTGAGAACAACATTCATGGGTAACTCAATGTAGTTGTAGTTGAGTCTCACATATCCCTCGAAGTTATCTATGTCCACGTCCAACCCCAGGTTGTCATATTGATTCTGTAGAGATTTCTCAAAGTCGAAGCTGTAGCCCTTGTTATTAAAGAGCAGCGAAGGCTGAAGGCTCAGGAGTTTTGGAACGAGGATGATATCAGCTACAATACCGGCATGAAACCCGGCCTTCAGTTTGGTGTGAGGTTCATCTCCATAATTCTCATCAAAATCAAATCGCATGGTATTGAGGTTCCCTCCGGCCCGGATGCCGAGCTTCACCTGAGCCATGCTGGTCGATGAACAAAGGAGAATGAAAGCGAAGAATAGAGTGTTTCGGGTAGTTGGATTCATAGGGGGCTTTTGGAAAGTCGAATTTAGTTGACTAATAGTTGTCATGTGGAGAATAACCTCCTCACGATTTAACCTTCCCTTCAAACCTCATCTTCTCCGCTTCTCTACTTTTCGCCAAAATCCAAGCGATGCCGATCAAGCCTCTTTTCCAGCTCTTTCTTGTGTTCTCCTGTGCCTTGTCCATGGCGCAAAATGCCAAAATCACCATCCAGAAATTCGAAAGTGCCACGCCCTACACAAACCTCGACCTGAACAATGACAGCGAAGACTTTCAATTCGCCATCGTCACCGATCGCACGGGCGGTCACAGGCCCGGAGTGTTCATGGATGGTGTGAACAAGCTCAACCTGCTGCAGCCCGAGTTTGTGATGAGCGTGGGCGATTTGATTGAAGGCTACACCGAGGATAGGAGCACGCTCGAAGCGGAGTGGAAGGAATTTGACGGTTTTGTGAACCAGCTGGAAATGCCCTTTTTCTACGTGCCGGGCAATCATGATATCACTAACGAAGTGATGGAGAAGCTCTGGATCGAGAAGTTCGGAACCACCTATTACCACTTTGTTTACAAGGATGTGCTTTTTCTCTGCCTCAATTCAGAAGACATGACGCGCGGAGCGGGCAGAGGCACGATCTCGGATGCGCAGTACGAATACGTAAAGAAAACATTGGATGACAACGCGGACGTGCGCTGGACGCTTGTCTTCCTGCATCAGCCGCTGTGGGTGCAAAAGAACCCCGAGCGCTGGCCGGATGTCGAAAAACTTCTGAATGAACGGAAGCACAACGTGTTTGCCGGGCATTATCACCACTACGTTGCAGCCGATCGCAACAACGGCAAATACATCATGCTCGGCACCACGGGCGGTGGCAGTGGCTTGCGCGGTCCACAGCTGGGTGAGTTTGATCATTTCATGTGGGTAACGATGAAGGGAAGCGGGCCCATCCTGGCCAACATCGCGCTCAATGGCGTTTTCGATGAAAACCTCTACACGGCAGAATCGGAGGAGCGAGTAGAGGCCATTGAAGACATGCAGGTGATCCAGATTGAGCCGCTGGTAGTGGAATCAGTGAACGATTTCACCTCACGTGCTGTGAGGGTCAAGCTTACCAACGACCTCGATTTCCCGATCACGGTGAAGCTGAAGGAGCGCTTCAATTGGGACCTGATCGGCAAGGTGGACCGCAACGAAATCACCATCAATCCGAACAGCGTGGAGTTTGCCGAGCTGGATTTGTTCAGGCGCAATGCGGAGGGTGGACTGGGTGAGACGAAGCCTTTTGTGCTGGAATCGATGGTGAGTTTCAAGACCGCCCAAGGCACGGAGATCGAAATTCCGGGTCGCTACAGCATCCAGCCGCTCAAACCATATACGCTTCCAAAGGATGCGGCCAAAGCCATCGATGGATCACTGGCGGATTGGCTCTCCCTGGATCATGTGTTTCAGGCGGAGGAGAAAAACGGCAACCAGGTGGACGTGGGCGTGACAACGGATGATACCTACCTCTATATCGCAGCCAAGGTGAAGGATGACGAGGTGATGACCACGGGTAAGGGCGCGCCCTGGAATCAGGACTACGTGGGCTTTGCGCTCAATGCTGAGCCGTTGGAGAAGAGCGCCATGAGCGTGGGCAAGCATTGGTATGAGAACGAAATGTACTTCATTGCGAGCCCCGAGAAAGAGGGTGCTGCCTCGGTGCACTGGCCAAAGGACAAGCTTCCTGAAGGCAGCGAGTGGAAGTGTGTGGTGACGGAGGGTGGCTACACCTTCGAAGCGCGCATCCCGCTATCCTACATGGTTTCGAAGCAGGGCGAAGACTGGAAGAGCTTCCGCCTGAACCTGATGACGGGCGATCACGATACGGACCGGGAAGAGGTACGCACCTACTGGCAAAACGATTGGCGCGGGGAGGAGAATGTGATTGGCTCTGGGATGTTCTTTAGGGAGTAGCAGGCTGCTAGCTGTCAGCTTTGATCCTTGGCCTTTGATCCTTGATCTTCAATACTTATAAAACACTCTCCTTTCGTCTCCGGCCATAAGGATGTAGCTGCCGGGTGATAGTTGAGTGGTATTTAGCTCCAGTTGACGCTCGGTGATGGATTGTGGATGCACGAACTGGGTCACCTCTGTTCCGGTCATTGAAAACACGCGTATGCTGGAATTTCCGGGTTGTTCCACCTTCATTACTTCGCGGCACGGGTTAGGGTAGAGCCGCAGTGCCAGAGCATTCGGGTTTTTGGGAATGGTTACGGTTTCGATGTGTGAATAGGAATGCTCCAAATCGTAGTCAACCTGCCGTAGCTTGTAGTAGACGGCACCGCTGGGCGGATTGGCATCAATGAATTCATAGCTCAGAAGGTCTTGCGAGTCACCGGCACCGTCCACTTCTCCGATTTTGATCCAATCGTCAGCATCGCTGGCCCGGTAGATCTCGAAAAAGTCGTTGTTGATTTCGCTGGCCGTCTGCCAGGCCAGAATTCCTTTGTTGTCACGATGTTCGGCCGAGAAATCTACCAGCGTCACGGGCAGCACGCTATTGGCTTGCACGATGATGTTATCCCATTTGTAGCGGTCCGTGGAGGCGTTGGTGGTGGTAGTGATCGTGATCACGAGTGTGTTGCCGTTCAGCGAAGAGACGCTGTTACTCACGTTGTTGAAATCACCGTCCCCGTTTCCATCGCCAAACTCAATGTTGGTGCCGCCATCCAGGCTGTAGAAGGTTTCTATCCGATCTCCTGTTCCTGCGTTGATTTCATTAAGTTCCATGGAGATGGAAACATTGGCCACACCGGTAATATCAATGATTTCGGTGGTGAAGGTGTATCCGCCACCCCGCGTTCGGAAAGAAAAGGAGCCAGCAATCGGGTTCGTGGTAGAAACGGCTTCAAAGGTGCCAGAACCAGACAAGGTCCAATCAGCGCCAGAGCGCACGTTATTGTCCTGCGCCACGATATCACCGTTCACATATCCCGTCTCAAAATCCTCACTCCAAATGATGGTTTGCGTATGTGCAAAAAGTGGGGTGAGAAGCAGTGCTGTGATATACTTATATAAGTGCAGACGAAATTCCGACTGGATTGTAGTAAAGTGCTTGGCAAGATGAGAATTGTTAAGGTTTAGTGGGGTTTCTGAAGCTGTGTGTTCTGGCATTCCAATGAGATTGTTCTCATGTGGTACGTTAGTTGTAGTTAAATGGTTATGCTTTGAGAGTTATTTTTTTTACCTGACCAAATCTCCACTTGCGCACTGAATGTTCATCACGTGCATCCTCCTGGTTGCTGTTCGCCAGGCAATGCCTTTCATGCATTGATCTTTATCTCTGCTCACGCGCTGCTTCAGCAGGCAAGCTTGAAGTTGAGATTGTCATTGAGATTGAAGTTCAAAAGCTCCACACCCAAAGCTTTGATCCTTGAACCTTCAGCTTTGATCTTATTGTCTTAATCCTTCTGAAACAAACGGCTTTGGCCTTCTGCGACCAGCACATAGGTTCCCGTAGCGAGATTCACGGTGTTTAGCTCTAGCAAGCCTTCCGTGATGATCCGCTGTGTGCATTGGTTGGTGACGTCCACTCCCATGATGGAATAGACTTGAACTCCTGAGATTTCAGGGTGTTCAACCTTCAACACTTCCCGGGCAGGGTTAGGGTAGAGTCGGAGGGTTTGAACGGGTTTAGCCGCTGCGATCCGCACCGTTTCGATGTGTGAATAGGAACTACTTCCGTCAAAGTCCACCTGACGCAGGCGGTAGTACACTTCTCCTATGGGGGCTTTGGTATCGGTGAATTGGTAATGAAGTTCAGACTGTGAGTTCCCTGCACCGTCCACCTCACCGATTTTGTGCCAGTTTCCATTGTTGTTGGCGCGGTACACTTCGAATCGATCGTTGTTGATTTCGCTGGCTGTTTGCCATGTGAGCAGCACTTCCTGGCCCTGCAAACGCGCGTAAAAGCTCAGCAGCTCCACCGGAAGCGGGGTGTTGCTGAAGTTCACGGAACCCACCGTGATGCGGTCTCCATCTTCAATGTCTACCCCCGTCCATTCATAGATGTTGCCACTTGTATTGACCGCTCCGGAAATCACATTGCCTCCCGATTCATCGCTGAAGCCGTTGGCATCATCGTCAATGAGCAAGCGCAGGTCTGAAGCAGTGACAGAACCGGCCACATCGCTCAGGTCGAACGATAGGGTGACTGTTCCCACTTCGCCCGTCTCTGAAAACGCCCACTCACGAGCCAGCCGCGATTCAATGCCCGTGGGCAGATCCGTTTCCCCAAACGAATTCAGCGCACCGTTGTCGTGCCCCCAAATGAGGAACTCGCTGTTGCCAAGGCCCGAAGGCGTGTTGATGCGCAGAATCCCCTTCCCCTGGGCATCTTCATGCGATGAGCCATCGCTGGCCTGACCAATTCCCGCCACCTCGTAGTCGAAGTCTCCGTTGCCATTGTCGTCCTCGTCATAGTTGTCGTTGCTGGTAAGCGCCACGTCATACTTGGCGGAGAAATAGTTGAAGAGAATGATGCGTTGGGCCTCGTTCAGGTTGGTACTGTAGACTGCCACTTCCGCTATTTCACCGGTGTACTGAAATCCTCCGGTGCCAATCGAGCCCACGTCAAAGTTGTTCGTTCCCTCCGGGCCATGGTTAGAAGTAAAGGTCAGTTGTGACGTACCATTCACCTCCACCTCGCTTCCGCTGGAAACATCCTCTGCGAAATACACCCCAGAAATCACCGCAGCGTTGGAAGGAAAAAGATCGCTGTCGTCCGTGCAGCCCGATCCCGTGGTGATGGCGAAGTTGCAACCCGGTCCCGCGTTGTTGGAACGCAGCAGGAATCGATCAAAACCTCCATTGTCCTCGCCCCACGGAGCGCCCACCGATGTGGTGCCGTCCGAATAATACACTGCGTAGATGTCCAGATTGGGAAAGGTGCTTGAATTGATGCTCAAATCTGAAGAAATGTAGTCGCCCGAGCCATCGAAGGTCACCACGTCCATGCCATTGAGAAAGGAAGTGGTCAGGGTTGGATTTCCTACAATCGTATTGGTTACCCCGTTTCCCGAAAGGTCTGTCCAGGCCGTAATCGGGCTTGAACCGGAAATGCCGTTGTTGGCATCAATCCAGTATTCCAGCACATCTGACCCGTCCGTGGCGCCCACTCCGCCCGGTCCCTCAAATCCCGCATTGAGCGTGCCCGTCACTTCAATGTTGTCGAAGAAGATGTCTTCATTGTTGTTGGTGGTGATGCCCTCGATGACAATCACCAGTGTGGAACCGTTGAGCCCCGTTTGTGTGGCAAACACCGGGTCGAGGCCATCGCCACACAGGTTTCCGTTGGTCGCGAACTGCGTGTTGCCGCCTCCGTCCAGGTCGTAAGACATGGTCATACAATCTGTGTTGTTCAGCTGGTTGTCGTTCATGTCCAGCTGTACCGATAAGCTTACATCACTGTAGCCTGAAATGTCGATTGTTTCAGACGTCCAGGTGGCTATTTCGTCTGTGTTTTCGACCTGGAATTCACCGCCTTCCACGCGGAACTCGCCCGTAAGATTGCAGGAAGAACAACTCGTGGTCCAGTCTGCACCTGCAGGTAGGTTATTGTCGTTGCCCGTGATGTCGTTGTTGCTGTTCGTGGAAAAGTCTTCCGACCAAATGGTGGTTTGGCCAAAGCCAAGGCAAGCGATAAAGAGAAAGAGAAGTGATGCCGCTGCTCGGTGCTTCACCAAACGATATGCATGGTGATAATACGACAGACTCATATGTAGGATTAGGGTCACGAAAAGATGAAATAACACTAATTCGGAAACCGCGGGGCGGCTCTAACTGCAAAAGTATAAGCTTTTAAGTGTGAATTTCCAGTATTGCTCGCCTTCTGTAAGGCTTCGTCCGTTGATCCGACCTTGGGGACGAACGGTTCACAATGCTCCGGAGAATCAAACATCTTCTTGCTTAGTTGTTATTCTTGCATCGCACCAACCTTGATTTTTACATTGCTCATGCATCGTTTTTTTACCTCTTTCCTCTTTCTGATCGCGGCTACAGGCCTGTTTGCACAAAATCAACCCATTTCTGATACCACGCTTGCCGGAATGAAATTTCGCAGCATTGGGCCTGCGTTCATGTCCGGGCGCATTGCTGATGTGGCTATTCATCCCGAAAATGACAACGTGTGGTTCATAGCTGTGGGGTCCGGGGGCGTGTGGCGCACCGAAAACAGCGGGGTGACCTGGAAACCGGTGTTTGACAAGCAAAAAGTGTACAGCACGGGCTGCGTGACCATCGATCCGAATCAACCCTCCACTGTGTGGGTCGGAACCGGTGAAAACGTGGGCGGTCGCCACATCAGTTTTGGCGATGGCATTTACAAGAGCCTTGATGGCGGCACTTCCTGGAAAAACATGGGGCTGAAAAAGTCTGAGCACATCTCCAAAATCATTGTGCATCCCGAAAACTCGGATGTTGTGTTTGTGGCCGTGCAAGGTCCGCTGTGGACGAGTGGGGGAGAACGCGGTTTTTACCTGACGCGGGACGGTGGCAAAACCTGGAAAAAGACCTTGGGCAATGAGGAATGGACGGGCGTGACGGATATTGAAATGGACCCGGAAAACCCGGATGTGATCTACGCGGCTACCTGGGACCGACACCGTACGGTAGCGGCTTACATGGGTGGCGGACCGGGCACAGGATTGCACAAAAGCACGGATGGTGGTGAGACATGGACCGCGCTCAAAGCAGGTCTTCCCAAAGGAAACCTTGGAAAGATAGGCCTGGCGGTGAGCCCACAGAAACCGAATGTGGTGTATGCCGCTATTGAGCTGGACCGCAGGTCGGGGGCTGTATACCGCAGCGAAGACTACGGCCAGAACTGGAAGAAAATGTCTGCCACGGTTTCAGGTGCCACGGGACCGCACTACTACCAGGAGCTTTACGCCTCGCCCCACAAGTTTGACCGCATCTATTTGATGGATGTGCGCGCACAAGTCAGCGAAGACGGGGGCAAGACTTTCACACGCATGCCGGAAAAACACAAGCACAGCGACAACCACGCCATGGCCTTCCGGGCGGATGATCCAAACTACTTGTTGGTAGGCTGTGACGGTGGCTTGTATGAATCCTTCGACTTGGGCCAAAACTGGCGCTACATGGCCAACCTGCCGCTGACGCAGTATTACAAGGTGGCGGTGGACGATGCGGAACCGTTTTACAACATCTATGGCGGCACGCAGGACAACAACACACAGGGCGGCCCTTCGCGCACCGATAATGTACACGGCATCATGAATGCAGACTGGTCAGTGGTGCTTTTTGGAGACGGTCACCAACCGGCCACCGAGCCGGGCAATCCTGACATTGTATATGCCGAATGGCAGCAGGGCAACCTGTGCCGCGTAGATCGCACCACGGGTGAACTGGTTTACATCAAACCGCAATCGGCAGCGGGCGATCCGGTGGAGCGATGGAACTGGGATTCACCCATTCTCGTGAGTCCGCACAGCCCGACCACGCTCTATTTCGCTTCGCAGCGCGTGTGGAAGTCTACCAACCGGGGAGACAGCTGGGAGGCCATTTCGGGTGACCTTACCAAGGACCTGGAGCGCATTGAACAGCCGATCATGGGCGGCACCCAGAGCTGGGACAACGCCTGGGATATTTATGCGATGAGCGATTACAGTACCATCACATCGCTGGCCGAGTCGCCTGCGCAGCAAGGCCTGGTATATGCCGGAACAGATGACGGTTTGATCCAGGTGACTGAAGACGGTGGCGGTTCATGGACTGAAATCCCGGTGTCGAAGCTTGGTGCTCCAGCCACAGCGTTTGTGAACGACATCAAGGCTGATCGCTATGATGCCAACACGGTGTATGTGAGCCTGGACAACCACAAGTTCGGGGACTACCGACCTTATTTCTATAAAAGCACGGACAAGGGGAAGAGCTGGAAAAAGATGACCAACGGCCTGCCAGATACCACGCTGGTCTGGCGCATGGTGCAGGATCATGTGAAGAAGGAATTGATGTTTCTGGCGACTGAATTTGGCATCTACACTTCGCTGAATGGCGGTCAAAACTGGCATCAACTCAAGGGTGGCTTGCCTACGATTTCCTTCCGCGACCTGGCCATCCAGCAGCGGGAAAACGACCTTGTGGGGGCTTCCTTCGGGCGCAGCTTCTATGTGCTGGACGATTACAGTCCGCTGCGCGAAGTGACACAAGAGGCCATGAATGCCGAGGCACACCTGTTTCCGGTCAAAGATGCGTGGTGGTACATTCCGCGCCCGGTGCTCAGCTATGATCAGAAGGGTTCGCAGGGAGCGGCACACTACGTAGCCCCCAACCCTGATTTTGGGGCGATCATCACCTACCATCTGGCGCAGGACTACGAATCGTTGCAGGATGCACGCAAAAAGGCAGAAAAGGAAAAGAAGGGTGAGGGCGTGGCCTTCCCAGGCTGGGAAACACTGGAGCAGGAGCAGATGCAGCAGAAGCCGGCTGTGTACCTCGTGATCCGTGACAAGGATGGCAAGGTGGTGCGTAGGATCAAGTCTCCGGCCAAAAAGGGCATGCACCGGGTGGCATGGGACCTGCGCTATCCATCTACGAACGGTGTACGCAATTCCAAACTGCCCAAAAGCGCCAACGATGGACCGAAGGGCTTCCTGGCAGCCCCGGGAAGCTACACGGCAACGCTGGTGAAGCTGGTAGATGGGGTAAGCACGGAACTGGCTCCGGCACAGTCTTTCACCGTCAAGCGCTTGCACAAAGGGGCACTCGAAGGCAGTTCACCAGATGCAACCGCAGCCTTCTGGCGGGACATTGAAACGATCAACCTGGAGCTGAGCGCCACCAGCATGGCACTCCGCGAAGCAAGCCAAAAGCTGAAGCGGATGGAAATTGCACTGGGTCGAAGCCAAAGCGTACCAGGCACGCTTGACAAACAAATCCACGACCTGAGCGCACAGCTCTATCGGATGGAGAAGCAACTGAGTGGTGATCCACTGCGCAGGGAAGTAGGAGAGAAGTCGCAACCGACCATCGGCAACCGCATCAATGTGGCTACCACTGGCACACGCAGCAGCACCTACGGCCCAACACCCACGCACCAGCAAAACCTGAAAATGGCCAAACAACAACTGGACGCGCTCAGCGCAGAGCTGCAACAAATCCTGGACACAGAAATGCCAGCGCTGGAAAAAGCACTGAAAGAGGTGAAAGCTCCGGCTGTGAAGGGAATGAGGTAGGGTGCTGCGGACTTCAAGGAATCAACAGATTCAAGGACTATTCTTATGCTAGAGTTACCAAGGCAAAAGCTCTGACCCCCGCTTCACCTTACACGAAATCGCATCGCACTCAAAGGCAAGCGACTGATTGTCAATCTTCCTGATGATCCTTCCTCGTTTTCCGGGGTCTGACGTTCGGGCAAAGCCCTTTTCGTAACCGTCAAAACCATAGACACTGTCAATGATGGAAAGCAGTTTGCCGTGCTCTGTCAACTGTGTAACTCTATCAGGTTTTGACTGCTCTCTGTGGGTTTCCATCCAATAGCTCATGGTCCTTTTTCTGATCATATTTCCCGGCATGACCACGGCTGTCTCATTGTAAATCAGAAGGATGAGTGGGGTATCAACAGCTGGCCCCTTGAACCGGGTATTATCCACGGGTTTAGAAAAACGGGTAGTTCTGCGCTACTCACGGTTTTGGGAGGGGCGTAGCCTTGTGGTGTGCATTTCTGATCTGACCAGATCAAAGCAGCACACCAATGAATCACTCATAAATAGATTGAAGATGAAGACACAAGTACATGACACAGCCCAGGACCTGCTAGAGCTCCTGGTGGATTTAACATTGGAAGACCAACCTGAGATCGCTGCACTTCTGGAGGGAATCATCAACCTTGTTTGGGATAGTGACAGTGAGGACATGAGCGAGGATTTTGCTAACCTCTGGACCGAACTTCAGGTGTACGTTCAACAACAAATTGTTGCAAGTGAAATTGCCGAGTTAAAGACTCAAATCAGCGCATTCACGCAAATAATGGCGCAGTACGTAGGAGCACAAAGCCCTGGCGAAAGATCAGGTTATATGATCAACATGGTGAGTCAAGCCCTGATCCTTCAGAATGAACTGACGGATGTTGCAGGCAATTCAAACTGCATCCAGTTTATTCCGTTGGCAGCTTCCTTCATTCCGCTTCACATGGCTACGTTGAAGGAACAGTACCTGCATGGCGCAGAAATCTATGGTAGCGCTGTTGATCAGGATCAGTGGAAGAAACAGCTGATAGAAGCCCATGATACTTACCTGAACTACTTCGTGAACCATTATGATGCGCTCAAAAAATGGAGAATTAATCAAGTGACCAGTAATCTGCCTGATAGCGAACTCGTCAATGCTGAAATCGATACTACCGTTAAGGACCTCTTCACGGGAGATTCTCAAACATTCGAAACGAGCCGCGCCTCCAAGCAACCGGATCTTTTTGCCGGATACTTTGGTGATATCCAGGATTATATCGTTTCCAGCTGGGAGGTGCATATCAATGATCAGCTTCGGCCATACTATTGGATTGACTCCTTTCTACCAGACAATCTTGATGCAAAGAGGGGTGTGTTGAAATTACCGCTGGACGAGCTTGGTAAGCTGAAGATTGGACCCATCAATGCCATCACCTTCTTCTTTGGTCGGATGGATAAGGTGTTGACGTTTGGCCAACTGATCGAATATCAAAAAGAGACAAAGGATGTGAACGATGAGCAAGAGCCCATTACCGAGATTCTCTTGCTCAAGGATTCAGATTACAACCTCACAGGTATGACCGTCTCCTATGAGTCATTTGAAGGATCGTTGATCGGCACGCAGAACGTCAATTCCAACGAGATCAAATTTGATCAGGCACAGCTGCGTGGCATGCAAATCGCATTCTTTGGCTACGAGTCCAATGGCGCTGGAGGAAATGAAATAGATAAGCCACAAATCACCGATTTTAGTTTCACCTTCAGCGATGGCAACGTCTGGAATCCACTGAATCCGGATGATACATTGAGCGTAACCTCACCCAAGATGTATGATCTATCCCTGATCAATGGAGCCTCAAGCAATTTTGATAGCCTCATTGACGAATTGTCGATTGGGTTTTCATTTAATCTCGATGACCAATCCAGGGGCACCACAACTGGGTAAGCATGGCAACCAATGGTCCATTGCTTCTATATCGCACGAAAGGGAGCATTGCGCTTAAGGACAACTTTGAAGGCTCGTAGTTCAATTCAAGGGTTTGATTCTGAGTTGTTTGAGGTAATGAAGCCGCTTCTTGCTGCAAGGAGCGGTTCAAGTTTTCTCGTCAGGGCTAAACGAAACGGCAGAAGTGATTGTTAAGTTGCGCAGTATGAAAACCACCGTTTGCCGAGAAGCGCATTTCAACAGCGCCCACCGACTCCACAATTCAGAATGGTCAGACGACCGGAACCAGGCCGTATTTGGAAAATGCAACAATCCGACTTACCACGGCCACAACTACGATTTGATTGTCAAGGTTACAGGAGATGTAGATCCGGAAACGGGTTACGTGATGGATATGAAAATCCTCAAGGACCTGATCGAAGAACATGTCATCGAGGCCTTTGATCACAAAAACCTGAACCTGGATACAGAAGAATTTAAGTCTCTCAATCCTACGGCCGAAAACATCGCCCGGGTCATCTACGAGAAGCTTCGCCCGGGGATTGGCGAAGACCTTGGATTGCGCATAGTGCTTTACGAAACACGCAGGAATTTCGTGGAATACGGGGAGTAGCGATGGTGTTACTCATCGTTTGATCCAGCGTAGTGGACCGCATATTTCAGCTGCACAAACCCGTTCGGATAGGACACGGTGCCGACATGGCTCAGTTTGATCTCTTCCGATGTCTCGCCAAACAAAGGTTTGCCCCCTCCCAGCAAAACGGGCGCCAGGGAAATGGTCATTTCGTTCATCAGCTTCAGGTTTAGAAAGGCTTGAATGGTGCGGCCGCCATCGATGTAGGCGTGTTTATATCCCTGCTTTTCCAGTTTGGCAATGAGTTGATTCAAATCACCCGCATACATCTCCACTTTGTCAGATAGGTTGGGGGGAGCTTCCCTGAGGGTGTTGCTGAGGGCATATATTTTAAGATCACCGTAGGGCCATTGATCCGGAGTAAGGTCAAAGCCGGAAATCACCTCCATGCACTTCCTCCCCATGATCATGCAATCTACGGTGGACAGATAGTCTGAAAATCCAGCATCTCCAAAAGCGCTCATGTCCGCTTTGGGGTCACCAGCGCTATGCAACCAATCCACGCTATCGTCAGGCTTGGCAATGTAACCATCTACACTCGTAGCTATAAAAGCGGAACACTTCATCATCAATCCTTTTGATGCAAAGATGGCAGAGGTGCGGTGTTCAAAATTGTACAGAATGAACCCTGTCGAGGCCTTGGTTTTGGCGAAACTGCCTGGGAGTACAGCCGTGGTGCTTTTTGAAGGTGCGTATGAAATGCGACTGATCGTAAAACCCGGCTTCGAGGCCAATTTCTGTCAGAGAAGCAAGGCTGCGTTGTTCCATCAGTGTCGTTGCATAGTTCACTTGCTTCAGCCTGACGTACTCCTTTGGGGTAATGCAATAGTGCTTCTTAAACTTGGCAATGAATGATTTTTGAGTGAGGGAAGTGGAGTCGCTGAATTCCTTCATCGCCCCCTTTCTAAGCCATTCAGAGGAAACATGCCGTTCGAACCTTAGAAGATCTGGATCCATGCTGGGGGGACCAAAGAAGGTGGACAGAGCGCCTTCAATGTTGTGGAACCGAGGTGTCTCCGGTATGATGAGCTCTTCGTAAAGCACTTCTGAAAGCATGCGCATGCTCTTATTTGCAAAATGGGTGCGCAACACATGGTAAGCTGAGGGTTTCAGCAAGAATCCGATGTTCAGGTGTTTTCCAGAGACATGCGTGTGGAAGGGCTCCGTTTTAAGGCCTGAAATGATGTAATGCTCATCTCCGGATGCATAGTGCTCGGTGTTCTGACCTTCCACCTGGAACTGCGCACCATAATTGAAGATCAACTCTGTGAACATACAAGCATGGTGAGGGGCTGATAGCTCAAGGGAGTCTGCCTTTGCAACCCAGATTACATCTACGATTTGGTTCAGCGGGAAGCCGGGGCGATATGTAATCCTTGATTCGGTCATGGCCTCTGTTTTCAGTGGCTTACAGCATGTGGAGGAAGGAACAAAAGAATACTGAACGGCCCATCTTTCTGTCAAAGAAACCGCCTGAAGACGAGCGTTACACCTGCTTTTGACTACTCCAGTTCTGCAAACAGATCTACACCCTCGGCTACCTGATAGCTCTTCAGATCCTCAATGGAAATGGAAATTGGCCCTTCCTTTTGAGTAGCAATCATGGCTCCGGAAGGTAGCTCAACCCATTCATCCCAGCTGAATTCCAACCCTCCGATGGGAATGATTTTTACCCACAGTTGCCAGGCCTTTGGCAATCCCCCTTCATCCAATATCCACAGGTAGGAGTCGCCCGGAGTGTCGCCCCCGCTGAGGTAGGTGATGAGCAAGGCTTCATCCTGGTTTTCGAGGGTTACGGCTTCTAGTTTCACTTCCCGATTGCCGGCCATTTGAGCCGGGGCGTTGAGCCAGAAGGCATCGTTGGTAAAGAACTGGCTTGCCTTTCTTACAAGATCAGGAGCTTCCACACGCTGACCGCTGGTGTATACGATGCCCTCATTGGTGTTGGGGTTGAGCAACACACGATGATCACCCCAGCTCACCTGCACCAAGTGCCGCTGTTTGTCCCACACATAGTGGTGCATGCCCTTGAAGGTCCACTCTACATAGCGCGTATGTTCCCAGGCTTCAAGGCCAATTGCCTCTTGCATTTTGGCAGCCAGGGCCTCGGCCTTTTGGCCTTCTTCGCCTTCGGGCAGTGGTTTATTGAACAGCAGGTAAATCACCCCAAAGCCCACCACGATCAGCAGCATCAATGCGAGCAGTCCTTTCAACAGTTTCTTAAGCAATTTCATTTCTTCACCATGTCAGCTACTGCAAGGTTACAGTAACTCCCGGTCCTGTGGATGTTCCTTCCAGTCACTGCATGAAAATCGATGCAGGCTTACGTCTGAAAGCCATGTGAGAAACGTTCCCTGTTGAGGCCCGTCAGCGGGACACTCCGTGAAAAGCAAACGATGGCCACACCGATGCCCTGCAAGTCACGCAAGGCTGGGAAAACAAAAGCGTGCACCTGATGGTTGCCTCAAACCTCCTCCAACACAGACTGGCCTTTCGACCGGTCGCCTGAGGTCCATTCCCAGGTTTCGTGCAGTCGGATCTTTCCATTGGGCATCACCTCTGGTGTAGAGCGGCACATGCCAGTCATGATTTCCCCGCGAGTGTTCACCTGATGGTAGCGCATGTCAATGTTGCCCGCTTCGTCCACCAGGCCGATCAGGTGGCCTTTTATGATCTGTCCACCACGGTATTCTGAAGTCAGGATGCGGCCGTCTTGCCTGTACACAAATTCCGTCTCTTCTGAGGTTTCACTGTTTTCGGTATTCGAGACGGGGCGGAAACGCTTGTTGCTGTAGTTCATGGTGCCGTAGGATTTGTGAATGCTTTAAAGTGAGTGTTTTTGACATCCTGCCATTCCTCCCGGATGATGCTGTAATACACCTCGTTTCGGCTCGTTCCTTCTGAATCGATGTAGTTGCTTCGAAGGATGCCTTCTTTATGGGCTCCCAGTTTTTCGATGGCCCGTTGAGAGCGCAGATTCTCCTGATCGGTACAGATCTGAATGCGCCTGAATCCGATGGATTCGAATCCAAAACGGAGAAGCTCATACTTGCAAGCCTTGTTGAGGCCCGTTCCCTGAAAGTCGAGCCCATACCATGTCCAGCCGATCTCACACTTTTCTCTGGGCACATTGAGGAAGCCATACCTCGTGCTGCCAGCCACACGATTGGTGCGCTTATCGATGATGATGAAGGGGTAGCAAATGCCCTTCTCTTTGTCTCGGAGCGTGCTTTCAATGTAGCGATCAAAATCACCCTCCGATCGGATGAAGAGGCCCATGTATTTCCAGATCTCATCGTGAAAGATGATCTGTTTCAGTTCTTCGTTCCGGGCATCTTCAAAGGGAAGGAGCAAGGCTCGGTCGTTTTCAAGCCGGATAGGGGATTGTAGTAAATGTGACTGCATGCGAATTATCAATGGGTTAAACACATTTAGAGTTGATAAGCCTTTCTGGCACTTTCGATCTGTTGCGCCTCCGTGGTTTCAGGGAATAGAATGTAGCGGGGTGCAATGATCGGTTTCACGCTTTCCACCGCGATTTTGGTGATCGTTTCAAAAGGATATTTCCCATGTGTCATGCGCAGGAACACGGCTTCCATGTCGGCAAAATCGGCATGAGAAGCATCCACGATTTCGGCCTTGCCCTTGAGTTGATAGCCTTTCTGCACCAGGATGTCGATGAAGCTGAGGCAGACCTTCGGATTTGCTCGAATGTTCCGCACCGTTTGCGGGGAAGCGATGTTGGCGATAATGATGTGATGGTCACCGTAAGCATCGAAGATCTCTTTCGGAGACACGTTGGGGACGAGATCGGTGGAGCAGGTGGCGAGCCAGCAGAGTACACTTTTCTCTATTGATTGTTGGATGTCGTTGTTCAATTCCATGATTGCAGTTCTATGATGTTTCCTTCGGGATCGCGCGCATACACGAAGGTGAGTTCTCCCAGACCGGGCAATGCTTTGCGGCTTACTTCGCCCAAAGACTGTCCACCGTTTTGCAGCACTTGTTCAAGTACGGCATCTACCTCATCCACTTCAAAGGCCAGGTGTCCGAAGCCTCGTTGATTGGCTGGCACCGCGCCTTGAGGTTTGATTTCCTGGTATTGATAGATTTCTAGTGTTGGGCCTTTCTCACCATGCCCTGGAAGCAAGAGATGCGCGCCTGATAGTTGAGCGTTGGTGAGCCCCGTTCCTTTGTCAAGCCACGTCCCGCTTTGCTGCCTAACGGGTGGAACGATCTTGCACTGGAAGACCGTGACATAGAATTCGACCAGCCTCTCCCAGTCTTTGCTGATGATGTTGGTGTGTTTGTACTTCATCTCTAGGCCTTAAAGGTTTTCTGGACGGTGCACGGTTCGCTCGTTTTCTACATTGCCTGTGTTGAGTGTAGAAGCGGGTTCAAAAAGCATCACGTGCACTTCTTCGGGGGCGTAGGGTTTGTGGGCCACACCTTTGGGAATGACCACACATTCTCCAGCCTTGAGATGCAGCGTTTGGTCTTCCAGTTCGATGAACAGCTCACCGGCAACTACGTAAAACAGCTCGTCTTCGTGCTCGTGGTGATGCATCATAAAATCGCCCTTGAACTTGGCGAGCTTCACGTGTTGTTGGTTCAGCTCCGCGATGATCTTGGGTGACCAGTATTCCTGGAAGGTGCTCAGTTTTTCAGTAAGGTTGATGCTTTGGATCGCCATGTGCTTTTCTTTTTGGGATTAGAGGATATTGGAATCACGATTGCTCGTTGTTGAGCTGTTGCGCAATGCGTTCGCCAAACGAGCCTTTTTCCAGGTTGTTTTCCAGGATTTCGAGGTGTTTCATGAGCTCGGTGTCTCGGTTGAGGAGCTCGTACATGACTTCCTTGCCGACCTCTGATATTTTGTTGAACAGGGGCAATTTTTCCTCTGCCTTGCTGGTAAGCCTGAAGATCGTTTTGCGCTTGTCGATGTCATCCTTCTGACGCTCCAGGTAACCCTTGGCCACCATCTTATTGGTCATGGTGATGACGGACTGATGAGTGAACCTGAGCCGCGCAGCAATTTCCATGACGGATACTTGTGGCTGCTCTTCCACCATTCTTAGAACGAGGAACCAGTTTGGTTCAGTATCGATGCCCATGTCGCGGTACATCGCCCGCAGGCTGTGGGACATATGATCGCTGATGCGCTTGAGCCGGGTGTCCAGATGCGCATAGCTAAACTGCTTCACAAAGTCGGTATTGCTGGTTGACATGGTGTGAAAGTAATGATTTGTGCAGTTAACTGCGTAAAAGAGTTTGGAAAACTCTTTTAGATCAAGGATGAGAGATCAAGGATCAAGGTGGGGTGGTGTTTGGTGGGGCCAGAGTCCTTTTTAGCCTGCCTTGTATGCTTTGATCAGCTCCAGGGCCGATGGATGGGGTTTGCCGGTAGCTGCTTTGAAGTCCGAAGGGAGATCATACACCCCGCGTGCGATGCCGTGGTAAATGCCGGCAATGACATTTCCCAGGAAGTCGCCCAGTTCTTCCTTTCGCTCGTTGGCGTACTCATCTACTGACACTGCTGCGTATTTCAGGTTTGTGCCGTAGACTTCGTTCATGAGCGCAGCCAGTTCTGCCTGACTGATCGGCTCACCCAGAAGGTTATAGGTATTGCCGTTGTGCTTGTCGTTCAGCAGCAGTTGGGAATAGGCCACGCCAAGCGCTTGCCGGCTTGTGTAGCCACACTTTCCGTTTCCCGCGCAGTTGCGGATTTCACCGTCTTTCACATAGGTATCGATGTATTCCAGGTCCGGGTCAATGTAAATGCCGTTTCTCCCGATCACCCAATCGAGTCCGGAAGCTTTGATGTCAGCCTCCGTTTGGCGGTTGCTGTTCACAATCGGGCTGAAAGCCGTGTCTGCTTCTGGTCCAACGATGCTGGTGTACACGATTTTATGGACGCCATTTTGTTTGGCGGCCTCTATCACATTTCGGTGCTGTCCGATGCGCTTCTCCGGCTGATCATTGCCCGATATCAGAAGCACCCGGTCAACGCCTTCGAAGGCTGCGTTTAGCGTTTCGCGGTCTTTATAGTCACCCTTTCGAACTTCGATTCCCAAGTGTGCGGCATTGTCAGGGGTTCTTGCGATGCCAATGATTTGGTCTGCACCGATTTCACGGATCAGTTCTTTGACTACCGAAGTTCCAAGCTGTCCGCTGGCGGCTGTAATGGCAATTTTCATGTTTGGTGTGTTGATGATTCCAGCGCTCAATGATAGGATGATTTGAAGGGTTATTCTACGACCAAGGTTACTTCCTGCACCGTCACCATCTCCTCCGAGGCATTGCCCCACGCATTTAAAATGTAGTTCATCACATCCGCTACTTCCTCGTCTGTCAGGCCTGGGGCGGCCATCCGGCCATTGTAGGTCGCACCGTTAACGGTGATTTCGCCTTCCTGGCCGTATTTCACTGCCCGGATGCTGGCTGTGCGATTTTCCAGCAGGTAATCCGAGCCTGCGAGTGGAGGAAAGCTGCCGGGTACACCCTCGCCCGAGGGCAAGTGGCAGTTCATGCAAAGCTCTTCGTAAAGGCTGCTGCCGCGTGCCATGCTTTCTTCCAGTTCCTTACCCTTGCCACATGCACTCGCAAGCAGAAAGAGCGAAGTAGCTAGCAAGAGGGTAGTGGTGACAAGTGATTTCATGGCTTGGGTATGATTTTCAGAATGCCCTTTCCTTCCACAGCAACGTAGAGGTAGCCGTCCGGTCCCTGGCGCACGTTTCGCATACGACCTACATCGGGCAGGAGTTTTTCTCTCCGTGTCACCTGACCGTCTTCGATCACCACGCGCTCGAGGTAGCTAAATACCAGAGAGCCGACCATCAGGTTGCCCTTCCAGTCAGGGTAGCGGTCGGAGGTCACGAAGGTCATTCCGCTGGGGGCAATGGATGGTACCCAATAGTAAAACGGTTGCTCCATGCCGGGCAGAGCGGTGTCGTCCGTGATTTTGGTACCGCTGTAGTTGATGCCGTAGGTGATCTCGGGCCAGCCATAGTTGTTTCCGGGCTCGATGATGTTGATTTCATCGCCACCACGCGGGCCGTGTTCATGGATCCAGATTTTCCCCGTCTCCGGGTGCAGCGTCATGCCTTGTGGATTACGATGACCGTAGCTATAAATCGCTTCAATCACACCGCGCTGACCATAAAAAGGATTATCACTGGGAATGCTGCCATCATCGTGAAGCCGATAGATTTTACCTCCGTCCCGCTTGATGTCCTGCGGGTTGACATCCCGCTGGTAGCGATCGCCCACGGAAAAGTAGAGGTAGCCATCGTTGTCAAATTCGATGCGTGAGCCAAAGTGAACTCCTTTGGCAGTGTTGGGTGTGGCCTTGTAAATGACTTCCTGGTCGATGAGTTGTATGCCACTCAGCTTTGCCCGCATGATGGCCGTATTGCCACCTGATCCACCTTCTACGGAGGAGTAGGAGAGGTAGATCCACCCGTTTTGTGCATAATCGGGATGCAGTTCAATATCGAGCAAGCCACCCTGACCGCGCGCATACACCTTGGGCACACCAGCGATTTCTGTTTTCTGACCATCTTTTGAATGAATGAGTCTTCCATCCCGCTCAGTGATGAGCATGCTGCCATCGGGCAAAAACACCATGCCCCATGGAATGTCGAGATCGGGCACCACTGTTTCTGTGGTGTAGCTTTCTTGTGAAGGTGTGATGAGCGCAGGCGGATGTTCCTCCTGGGCGCAGGCAAGCATTACCGTGAGCGACAGCAGGAAGACGATTTGTAGTTTACTGAGCGAAGGATGTACCATGGCATAGTCGTGATGGGACACTTTCTCCCTGAACGGAAACAAGTGCCTTATTTCTGAACGGGAAGGAAGCGGGAAAAAAGCACATTTCAAAGCCTTTTTAGGCTTTATGCATCAAGGCTTCACCGCATCCAGAATGAGACTCGTGTAATGCGGTTTTCCATCGCTGTTTCGATGATCAAAGCGGATGGAACGGTTGATCTTACCTGTGGTTTCGTCCCATTCGTTGAACTGGAAGCGCTTGTCCTTGTCAAAGTATTCAAGCAACCTGGTTTTGAATCCGGCCTTTTCAAATACCTCGCTGAAGGTCTTGTAGTTGTAGAGCACTTTATGGTCATCGGCTCCGGCTCCACTGCCTCCGGGCTTCACATAATCGATGTATGCCTGATCTTCGTGAAATCCATCCGGCACAGCTACTCGGAGGTAGCCACCCTTTTTCATGAATTGAAAGCAGGTTTGGGCTGCGATAACTCCTTCTTCGGCTGTCAGGTGTTCCCACACATGCTCGGCTAGCATGCGATCGATTTCGCTTTCCTTGAAAAACTGCTTCCAGTCATTTTCGTTCAGCAGGTTGAGCAGGTGTTCCTCGCTGGGAATCCAGCCATCTTCGAACTTGCCGGAGCTTCCGATCACGATGTTCAACGGCAGGCCAGCCTCTTTGAACTTTGTGACTTCCCCCTTAAACCAAGCCTTTTTTTGCTTGGCGACCTTGTTGTCTTGATAGGCATGATAAAGGGAACGCAGACGGGCTTTCATAATCGGGTTTTAGGCGCGGGGTTTGTCTTATCAGAAGCGCTCAAATGTATCTATAATCACATCGTTTAGCACCTGTGCTTTGTAAGCTCTTTCATCGTGCGAATTCGAGAAGTTGGCTCCGATTTTCTTAAAGCTTGTTCCCTTTCTCATGTTTTGACGCACATCAAAGAAGTACAGTATTCCTTTCGGTACTTACGAGAAGTAATGCTTGTTCATAAATGAAGTAGCTTCCTGTTGAGGTGCTTATGAGAGCCAACAGACTAGTGAATATTCGTGCAGTCTATCTACAAGCAACCAGAATGCCACGAAGTGAATCAGGGTATTCACTCAACTGGAATGAGCTTGCGGCTAGCGCTCAGAAATAATCTTCCTGAAGGTGAGACTTATGCGGCCTTCTTCGGTGTCAGACTCAGGAATAGCATGTTGCCATTCATCCTGAGTTTGTGGATTCATGAAGAGCAGCGAGCCCGATTCAAGCAGGTAATCCACCTTGTTTTCCTTGTTCGCAATTTCTCGGAACTTCAATATTCGTGAAGCTCCGAGCGAAATGATGGCAACTCCGGTGCCTGGTTCAAGGATGTCGGTTTGATCTGCATGCCAGCCCATGGTTGAGCTGCCGTTTTCATAGTAATTCACCAAGCAATTATTGGGACGATAGCCCAGTGAAGCCTCAAGAATGTCCATCACCTCGTGCAGCTCTGTCAAAAAGCGCTGATAGGGATAGCTGATCTGGCTGTAGTTGTAGGCCACTCCATAGCTTGCCGTTTTGCGCGCCTGCATGCGTGTATCCCAGTGAATGCGATGCTTCAACAACGCAAAAAGTGTTTCCGAATAAGGGATGAAGTCGGGGAGGTGGGTGATGCCTGCGATAGCCATTCCTGGGATTTGTTATCCTGCAAAGAACAGGTTTTCGAGGCATACCCTGATCGTACTTTATGCAGTCGCGTGCATGGTCTTTTGAAATCCCAGTACCGCGTATACGGCTCCCACCAGTGCCAATGCAATGCGCACCCAGTGCAGTATGATCCACCATTGGAGTCTGCTCGCTGCTTCTTCCACAGAGTAGCTCAATTCCATAAATCCAAAGTTGGTGGGTAGGTGGAAGGTCATCGAAATAGTCAACGACACCAGGGTAGCATACAAAGCCATGCGCCAGTGTTTGCGTGCCGCTGCGCTTCCATGTTTCTTTACCAGGATGATGATCAGTGCAATGAATCCAGGAAGAAGGGTGATAAACAGGGTTGGCAGGAGCAGCAAAAAGGCTTCTCCAAAACCCGTCATAAAGGCCGTGATGTCCATGCGGGTCCAGGCCACAGCATGTGTCATTCCTATGTTAATCAGGTTGCCGAGATAGGTAGTTAATCCAAGCAGAGCAATGATTTCAGCAAATCGTTTCATGATTTAAAGTCTTAAGGTTTAAACTGTTCTTTCCCCTTAGACAGGATCTGAAGCGATGTGCAAAGACTTTCCCCGAATTAATTCAAATTCAGCATCTGTGTCCATTTCGAATCCAGCAGCAAATCTTTCAGAAAGTCACTGGTTTTGAAGTCGGTTTTGAAGCTGTGTTCGCGGTGGAGCTCAAGGTATTTTCTGTCTGCGTCTTCGGTGATGAAATTCGCGTTGTCTTCCAATTGCTCCCGATAGGTGCTGTATTCCTTTCTGTTGTAGAGCAGGTTTTTGGCGTCTATGAGTCCCGCTTCCAGGGAAACGGTGACCTTCTTGTGGCAGCGGCACGGATTGTTTTTGTCCACTAAGCCGCATTTGTGTTGCATGAACTGAATCAGGTCTTTTCGGGCTTTGCTCAGCTTCATACGGTAGTTCGCCTTGCTCATTTCCATGATCTCTGATCCAATGGTGTGATCGGCCCGAAACAGCTCCCCAATGATGTAAATCATGCGTTGTTCCTTGCTCAGGCATAAGAGCATTCCTGATAAGCAGTTGAGCCTCACTTCCCGGGTGTTTTCCTGCTGTTCCAGTTTTTGCTCTTCCGTCAGGTCCACGTTGGGTATGGAATCCAGCGCCTGGCCTAACTCATCAAAGTTAGAGGCAAAGAACTTCAATGGTTTGTCCTGGTCATTGAGGAAGTGATTGCGCACGATGCGATAGGCCCAGGTGCGGAATGAGCTGGTGCCTTTAAACGTGCTGAGGCTGGTCATGATTTTGATCATGACCTCCTGACTGAGGTCGGCAGCATCCTCAGAGTTCCCCGTCATTTTCCACGCAATGTTGTAAACGTAGGGCTGATGGCGCTGCATGAGCGTGTTCAGGGATTTCCGGTCACCGTTCAAGGCATTTTTGATGAGTTTCTCATCGCTGATTTCGGGCGGCTCAGAAGATGCAAAGGGATTCATGGATCCCAAAAATGGCTTTTTCTCCCTGTTCTTCCAACCGATTCACCAAGCATCGATTACCACACGAGAGAGAATCCACTGACAGCTGCTGGCATCAGACCATCAGCCGTCAGTGGGTAGATGCTTGCATTGCTTAAGCTACCTCGCCCAGCTTAGCCGCAGACATTTGATAAATCTGCTCGATCTGAGGCTTGAGCGCGGCAAAGACTTCTTCGCTTTCTACCTCCATTTCCACATCCCAGAAGAGTGTGGTTTTGTCATCGGCCAGCGCCTCTACCTTCATCGTGCCTACGATGTTGGAAGCTGGAAATGCCTGCTGCTTGTCGATGCGATACATGAAGGTTTTAGTGACTTCCGAAGCGAGGATGGTTTCCTCCAGGTTGCCGCCTTCGTGCATCTCACATAAGCGCCCGTTATCACCTTCCAGCCGCGAAGACTTGATGATCGGAAGCCAGGCTTCTACGCCATCGCCCTTTGCAATCGTTTCCCAAACATTTTGAACCGGTGCAGCCACTTCGTGCTGCGTTTGAATGAATCTTTTCATCTCCTTGTTTTTAGTGTGAATTGATGAGACAAATGTCCCGGAGATGGAGCTACCGGGCTTGGCGAAGCAGCTCAAGAGTTTGGTGATTTGGGTCAATCAACCCTTCCGCTGATCACTTATACTCCTTGATTAGGCTACCCGGCTCTTGCAGTATCAATGTGGTTCGGACAGGATTACCGTCCGCATGTGAGATTCGCCATCCATGAGCAGTTGAAGCAGATAAACGCCCGCAACCTGATGTTCCACCTGATAGTGCTGCTCGCCCAGCGACCGAATTGGGATATGGTTTCCCAGCAGATCCATCAAAACCACAGATGTTGGCTCGCTCTGAGATTGGATTGTGAACGTACCGCCTGAAGGATTTGGGTAGATAGAAATGGCTACATCCTTCACGCTCGCAATGGCATTGATACTGTCAGCAGTATCAGTCGAAGGAAAGGAGTAGTCTCCGGTCACAGGAAGGTGATCAGAAGCTTCGTAGGTGAGTAGAGGATCTAATCCAAGCTGTGCCAGCCTCTCTGCGCTCATGGATTCCGTCTCAAGGATGAAGGCCTTTTCAAGGTTGAAAACGGCATCTGAATAAAGCTGAAAATCCAGCCTGCCAGGAGGATAGTGGTTAGAGCCATTCCCAATGGTTCGCCAGGTGTAAGTCATGGCCTGGTCTGCATGCAACGGGCGTGCATCTGCGAGTGGCGTGTTGTTCCAGTCAGGCATTCCACCCGTTCCGAAGGTATTGATGTCCTGTATGTCGCCTGTGAGCAGGGTGTTCAGTTGCTGCGCCAGGCCAACGAGGTTTAAATCACCGCCATACACCACCGGAGTCGAGTCAGGAAGTGATATGTCGCCACCCTCGGTTTTCGCATCCAGCATGAAAGATGCGAACTCGTCTGCCTGTTCCTGGCGGCCGGTCTCATTTCCACAGCAGCTCAGGTGTGCGTTGACAAAGAGGAGATCTTTGGGATAGTCGTCTGGCAGATCGATCAGGGTTGCGAGTTGGCGATTGAGGTACCATGCATCCAGAAACGGCCATTTGGAACAGGTGATCAATCCACCGTGTTTGCGAGCGTACCAGCCGTTTTCATTGGACAAGGGTAACCACGCGTTCATGAAGAGTTTGGCTTCATTCTCGCTCGTGTTGGCGCTTTCGCTGAAGGCATAGATATCAGCATCCAGGGTCTTCACCACCGTTTCAATTTGGCTCAGCTTATCGGCCCCGGCCCAACCGCTGTTCAAAAAGAGATTGTAGTGGACCATTCTCAGGAAGTGATCTTCCTCCTTTGCCAAGTCTATAGGTTCATAGGTTTCCACCGGGCCATTGTAAAAGGCGTAGGAAAACACTTCGCCTTCGTTGGGCATGGCATCTCCATCGAGCTGTTCCTTGATCAGGATGCGGATGGAGTCGCTGGGGAAGAGGAAGGGAGAACCGGTTGGTTGAGCGTTCCGGGCGATGGCGATTTCAAACGTGTTGGAGGTGACTGTTGGAGCGGGTTTCAGTCCAATGTCTTTGAAGGTGATCTGAACATTGGGGTCAGGGATGTTGAACCACGCAAAACGATTGTTGAAGTCGATCGCAAGCTCAGCGCCATAGCCTGTCTGCTCAGGGAAACCGGTGCTTGGATCGTTATCGGTGTCAATGTAAAGCCACAGGTCGTGTGGGATTGCATTGTCTGTCAAGTCAATGGGGTTCTCCGTGGTGAATTTAATGTAGAGGTATTCTTCATCATTAGCGACCTGAACATCGAGTAGATCGATGCCACCAGCATTGTCGACACCATCCGTGTAGGTAGGAAACGAGCTGTCCCAGTCGCTGAAGTCTTCATCAATGACAATGGATGTGGATTGGGCTTGAATGCCAAGAGAAGCAAGCGCGGCAAGCGAAAAGAGCTGAATTGTTTTGAGCATGTAAAAGAGGCGTGACTGCAGGAACCTAAGAATTAGTTGTCAAAGCTAGCGAGTCAGTTCCGTACAAAGGCCTTTAGTTCCTCTGGATTCCGGGTGCCAATGCACAGCTTCTTCCCATTTTTAAGCTTCAGGAATACCCCCGTTTTTTCACTGATGTTGTAGACGATCCCGTAGTCTGCGTGGCTTCGGATGCCCCAGCCAATGCTGGCAGGAAAGTGGACGGCCTCGGCAGATTCTACTTCGTCCCACTGATGAAGAATGTGGTAAAAAGGAAACATGAAAACGCGCACCTCCTTTTCATTCGCGGTGGTGATTTGACGAACGAAACCGAACAAAAACACCACGATGAATATGAAGACAGCAAATGCCACTAGCCCGGCATCAGGCATTGGGTTATCTCCGAGAGGCTCACCGATGATCAGTTGCTTGTACACTCCTGTGATTGCTACGGCTGCGAGGCCAATCAAAATCAACCAGAGCCACCACTGCCTGAAACGCTGCACTTCCTTGAACGTCTTTTCCATGCAACTATGATACGTAAATGTGTTGGTTGCTCATGGTGATCCAGTCATGATTTTCGGCATTTATACTTCGCATTTTTTCTGTTTTTATCTAGCGCCAGACATCCTTCATCTCTAGCAGATGGAGGTTTGTATAGTCTTGATGTTTTCTTGACAATTTCTGAAACCTCACGCGCCCCCGGTAGTTATCTTTCGGCTTGTATGAGCACCCCGTTTAGCGCTATTCAATGCACGATCGTTGGACTGTTGCTTGCTGCTGTATGCATCGGCCAAAACAGACCTTCCCTTAGCTACACAACCTACACCATGAGTGATGGCCTTCCAAGCCATGAAGTGTATGCTTCCCTGCAGGATGATGAAGGTTACATGTGGTTTGCCACCGATCGCGGTCTTGCCCGCTTCAACGGGCGAAACTTCACCATCTTTTCGTTTGAGGATGGCATCCGTGATATCACCATTTTCGATCTGGTCAAAGACCCTCAGGGCCGTATCTGGTTTTTCTCTTATTGCAACGATCTCTATTACTACGAGAAAGGCCAGATTCACCGTCACTGCCTTTCCGATACTTTAAAGCGCACCCCCTACATCATTACAGGGCTTGAGGTCCTGGATGACCGAATTCTGATTGCTCTCTATCACGGCAGTATAATAGAGTCTGATCTTGAATGTCAAGAGACTGTGAAGCGCACTGCACCTCTTGAGACCAAGGGCTTCATTCAGGCGATGCAGATGGGGAATGTGACCATTTCTTCGCAGGGATCCGTGTTTGAATCGCTCAAAGGGATTCACATCATGGATTCTAACCTCAGGACGATAGATTCGATATTCCTCGAAGAAGAGTTTAAGGCCCGGTCCAGTCTTGTGTACAGCAAAATCCATGAAAACACCAGGTATTTTGCTGGCAGTGGAACGGTGATGGTGGTCCAGTCCAACGGCCAGACAAGGCGACTTCAGCTTGGGGTAGATATCAACCATGCCATATTTGAGAACAACAATCATGTTTGGATTGGAACAAGGGACGGAGTTTATCGATGTGACTTGCTCAATTTGAACAAAGCTCCTGAGGTTTTTCTACGTGGATACAGTATTACATCTATCAATCGAGACCGGGAGGGAGGCTACTGGTTTACCACTCATAACAGCGGAGTTTTATACGTACCCGTCCTTGAACATTACTCATTTCATCAGGGCAATGGCCTGGCGATCGATCGCATGGATGAAATCATCGGAGTAGGAGGCTTTTTTTATGCCGGTGGTTTTGACGGTCACATCTACAGAATAGATCCTGCCAGTCAAACCCTGGAATCCGTTGCACAGATTGATTCTCGCATCGATCGCATGTACAGGCTGCCGGATGACAAAATCGCGTTTTCGATGGGCTACTGTTTCGATCCGGGCACGCAAGAAGTGTTTAAGCTTTCCGAGAAGCGAATGCAGCTCTTCATTCCACCTGGCGAGTACTTCTTTCATTACCAGGACAATAGGAGCCCGATCGACCTTTTGGAGATTGAGACGGACAGGGTGGTCGACCGGTATGACCTTCCAAGGCTTGGCTACAGGGATGCGGTGAGAGCTTCAGACGGCTTCTTGCTGGGTGGACGCTACGGTTTGGCCCGAATTCGAAATGACGAGGTTGTTATTATGGATACCCTCGATCCCATCCTTGGAAGCCGCATTCATCATTTGATCCCAATTTCAGAATCGGTGCAGGCCGCAGCCATATTAGGTGGTGGAATCCTGATACTGCAAAACGATACAGTACTCTGTCACCTTACGGAGGAAGATGGCCTTGCCAGCAATGTGGTCAACCAACTTCATTTCGATGGAGCGTCTCGTTTGTGGGTAGCAACCAATCGGGGCATTGGCTTGATCACACATCCCTTGTCAGCAGAAAAGAGGAGGATCAACAGCTACAACACCTCCGATGGTTTGATCTCTGATGTGGTGTTTGATGTCGCTTACACCAATGGCTGGATTGCAGCCGCTACAGACAAGGGCATTTCACTTTTCAAGGAGTCATCCATTCCTCCTCCGGTCGATACCATTCCGATCTACGTTGCTCATTGCAAGGTCAACGGAATTTCCAAAGACATGGAGCAGATGTCATCCCTGACACATCGGGAAAACAGCATACAAATTGGTGTTGATGCACTGAGTTTTAAACACTTGGAGTCCATGGTGTTAAGGTATCGGCTGAAGGGGCATTCACCGTGGGTTGTCACCTATAACGATCAGTTTGAGTTCAATCTGTTGCCGCCAGGCGATTATGTGCTGGAAATGCAGGCTGGCGATGGCAGAGGTTGGTGGTCTTCTTCGATGGCTTCATTTCAATTCAGCATCCGCCCTCCGTTTTGGGCTACACGATGGTTCATCATCACCGCGTGCATATCCTTTGTACTCATCCTGTGGCTGGTGATCAGATTTCGAGTTAACTATTTGAAAAACAAGCAGATGGTTATCAGTGAGATGAACCTCTATCAGAACCAGGCATTGGCTTCTCAGCTCAGCCCCCATTTCATCTACAACTGCTTGGGTTCTGTTCAGGCCTTGGCGCTCCAGGCACAACCCCAAAAGCTGGTTCAATTCATTTCGCAATTTGGCAACCTGCTCCGATCTGTGTTTGAGATGACGTTTCAGAATATGGTTCCCTTGCAGGCAGAGCTGGACTTGTTAAAACGATACCTGGATATTGAAAAGACGAGACATAAGGATCGGTTTCAATACCGCATCACAATGGATGATTCGCTCAGCCAAACCGAATGCTTCCTGCCACCGTTACTCATTCAACCGGTAGTAGAAAATGCCTTGAAGCACGGTATGATGGGGCTTGACAATCATCATGAGGGAGCGATTGACATCGTTGCAAAACGGAGGAATGATACCCTGATCCTGGAAGTAAGAGACAATGGAGTAGGGTTTGAGCATGAAGGCCATCAGATGCTGGAGGAAGGAAGGCCTTCGGGACTCTCACTTGTGCAGAAAAGGCTTAACCTGATTAAAAAATGGACGGGACGTGAGACAAAACTGACCTTGGAAAATATCACGCAAGGTGTCAGAGTTACCATCATGATTCCGTTTTTTGAAGCCATTCCCAAGACATGATCGAGAGTGTAATTGTTGACAACGATCCAGATGCTATTGCGGTGCTTCGGACTCTTTTAGAATCCAGTTACCCGGATTTTCACATTGCCAAAACGTTTACCAATCCCATTGATGCGATCCATCAGCTTCCTGTTCAGCAGCCTCAGGTAGCTTTTCTGGATATTGAGATGCCAGGAATCAATGGCTTGGATGTTTTAAGATCCCTTCAAGGTTTGCCCTTCAAGTGTGTCTTTGTTACCGGGCATGAACATTATGCCATGAAGGCGATTGAGCTGAACGCATTCGATTATTTGCTCAAACCGCTCGATCCTGTTCAGCTGGAGCGCGTGGTTTTTAAACTACGCGCGGCTCTGGCCTCGGAGAAAGGAAACGATCGTCACTCCAGGACCATGGAATTGAGTTCGGTTCCAGTGATTCTTCCTACCGGAAAAGGGTGGCGGATGCTCAACACCAGCCAGATGGTTTCTGCCAAGGCAGACGGCAATTATTGCCAGATCCAAATTGATGGAGAACCACCATTGATTGTCACCCGGCTTTTGAAGGATCTGCACGCGCAATTGCCAGATGATCAGTTTATTAGAGTGCATAAGTCCTTCATCATCAACCGAGCGCACCTCAGAGAATACCTGAAAACGGATGGAGGGATACTTATCATGAGCGACTTGTCTCAAGTGCCCGTTTCCCGCACTTACCAGAAGCAAGTGGAAGCACTTTTTACCTGATCGACATTTTCGCTTTTGTACAGCACAGGCTGTAGGCCATTTCGATACACCCGTATTCGCGGTTCATACACCTGAGGATGCAATTCATCCAGTGAGCGGTGTTGCTCATACATCTGTGCGCATCCGTGCTTGAGGAGGAGGCACTTTCGACTGTGCTAGCTTGAGTTGCTTTATGTGGCTGAGCGCGCCAAAGAACACTCACATACCAACGGATCAAAAACATCATGAAAAAACACCTCTTTGCATCACTGCTTCTTCTTTTCACGGGCTCCACAGCATGGGCTCAGCTTTATTCAAGCGGGAACAATTCGATCTCAGGAAGCTACGTAGGGATTCGACAATCTTCACCGCAGGCATCATTGCACATCAAAGAAACTCCAGGGGCTCCGGGTCTTGGGTTACCTGGACAAAACACTTTCACCTATGTCCCGCTACTTCGCTTTGAGTATTCACCTGCTTTGGGTAGTCAAACCGTTCCGGGAAGCTTTAACTGGGACTTCAGAATGGACGGTGGAAGTGCTTTGACACTCTGGCATCAAAGCGGAACAGGAGCTTCTGCACCTAAACTCCGTTTTACGAATGATTTGATCACTGCCTTTGAGAAGCTCGCAGTGGGAACGTTTGCGGAATTTGGTCCCGCTACCGCGCCTGATGCTTCCCAGGGGCACTATCTCAGCCTCGGTATACGAGAGGTAGGTTCAGGGGGATGGCAAGGCAACGGAGGAGTGATTTTTTCTACATCATCGGGCCAGCTTCAATTCATGACCAATGGAACAGGAAGCATTTTGAGCGGAGCCACGCAAATGAGCAATCACGTAGCCATGACCATGGATGAAACGGAAGTTGTAGTGAATGTACCGACACGCATTAAGAATACAGCGATCATCGAAGATGATGTGAATATTCAGGGTGTGCTTACGGGCGAGGCAGCTTCCATTTTTAAGGATGACGTGAATGTTCAGGGTGCATTTACGAGTGAGTCGGTCTCCCTTTTTGAGGACGATGTCATTATTCAGGGTGACCTAAATGCGGACAACGACATCTATACGGATGGACGTGTTTATGCTCAGCAGGGATTATTGTCTGAGGGTGAAATCCGTTCACAATTCCATGTCGGCATTGAGGTGAACACCATCGGCTCGGGCGGTGATGGAGAAGGTAGGCTCATATTCTATGATCAGGATTTGAATGGAAGTGCGTTCAATCAACTCTTTCAGATCAAAACCTTTGGAATAAACCACCCGGATGCTCCCAAAACCATCGAGATCACAGATGTGGGACACGGAGGTAACATCTACACAAACCTGCCGGTGCGCATCGGTGGGGCCTATGATGCTCTGAATGTTATTTCCAACGACTACAAGCTTTATGTAGCTAAAGGCATTCGAACAGAGCGCGTGAAAGTAGACGTGTCTGGTAACTGGCCTGATTATGTGTTTGAAGATGATTATGAATTGAAGTCATTTGATGAACTCAGAGCATACATTGAGGCTGAAGGACACCTTCCCAATATGCCAGCAGCTGCTCAAACCGAAGCAGAAGGTATCGATCTGGGTGAGATCAATACCCGGTTGCTAGAAAAAGTAGAAGAGCTCACACTGTACATTCTTGAGCTTGAAGAAAGGGTGAACTCCCTGGAATCAGTCGAATAATATGAATGATTGCCTCCATGCACTATGCAATCATCAATAAATCAGAAGTATGAAACAGTGGATCGTAGCGCTTTTCATAACATGCCTTACTGGCACGTTGTGCGCCCAGAAACTATTGGAAATACAACCAGGCTTTGATCTTTCAACGAATGATATACTCTCCGAGATCGATCTTGAAAATGAAGATCTTGGAACCTGGAACGTATACGTAAAGAATGTCGAGTTAACGGATCAAACCTCTTCTGTTGTCATTGATAATCTGGAAGAGGAAGAGGTGAGTTTCGAGCTTGAAGAAAGCTATACCATGCCCGATGGGTCATTGATATGGCGAGGAATATCGTCCCATTCAGAATTCCCCGATGGCAAAGTTTACCTGGTAGTCACGGACGGTATCATGGGGGGCTCCGTATGGTTCAGTGAAGATGACCTCATGGGAATCAAGGATGTGGGTGACAATACCTTTGTTCTGTTTCGTAAAGAGGTCGACCCTGAACATACTTGCGATACGGACCATTATCCTTTCCGCGCCTCCGCTTCGGTGGAAAATTCCACAGAGTCGCAGGGAACATCCTGTAATGGAATACAGGTCTTTCGGGTCATCATAGCCTACAGCCAGGAGTTTGCGGCTTCCTTCATTGCCCCGGGTGTTAGTCAGCAGAATGAGATCAATGAATTTCTCGAGAATGTCATTAACTCCGTGAACAACACTTACATCAGCAGTGGTTTGAACGTTCGGGCCAGATTGGCATTCAGCTATGAAACTGACAACGAGTATGGAAATAAAGATGATGACTTTGCAGCCTTTGTTTCGCCATTGAATCAAAAGTACAATGAGGTATTTGCCTACCGACAACAGTACAATGCTGAAGTTGCGATACTTCTTGTCAATGCCAACATTGGAGGGAGGGCTTCCCGAGGTGGCAACATGGGGATTTATGGAAAAAACGGTGCGATCAATTTTGGTGTTGCACATGAGATCGGCCACATGTTTGACCTCGATCACAACAGGGAAGAATATTCCTACTGGGAGAGAAAGATCAATGGACTCGGTTGGGCCAAGGACAATAAAAAGGCTTACGGATACCGAAACTCTAACTATCGTACTACCATGTCATATGGAAGTATGACTCGCGTTGGGCTGCATTCAGATCCATCGCTGACCTTCCCCAATAGCAGTGCTGCGGGAAATCAGTGGGCCAAAGCGAGAAACTTCCTGGCAGGTCATCTTAGCAATGTCCTGAGCTACAGTGATCCTCAGCAGCTTTTCCTCACCGATCAAATTGAAACCAAAGAGATGGCCTCCTATTTTGCTTTTCAGGACATCTATGCTGCCAACTTCACGGTTGAAGGAGCGGCATGGAGCAATCTGAGGGCACAGGACGAGATCGTGCTATTTCCTGGAACGGACTTGCAATACGGGACGACCGTGAATATTGAGATCATCGATTGCAGTCAGCGTTTCGGTTTTAAGAATGAGACAGGCGATTTCACAAGTGAAGAGGGTAATGATGGTCTTTCTGCATTCATTGCTGGAAACCAGTCCTCGTTCATCATCTATCCCAATCCAACAGACGATCGGCTGAACATTCAATTCCAGGAGAGCATTCCCGAAAGGATTCACCTGATGGACATGTCGGGCCGAACAGTTACGGTGAAGTACCCCACCGAGGTGTTTGTTGAAATGGATGTGAGCAGCGTTACTCCGGGAATCTACTTTGTAAAGGTCCAGTATGCGGATGGTAAATCCGAAACGGAGAAACTGCTGGTACGCTAATGGACGAAGGATAAGCTGATTGCCTTCGTTTTCCGGAAGACTGTACTCAGCGGTGCAGAATCACATGATTCATCCTCGCGTCCATTGGGGGAACTGATGTTGCAAGTTTCAGTTTTGTTTGGAGCGTGGAGGGGTGAGCCTCTGTTGTGCAGTCTTCCTTTTTCATGTTTGGTGTCGCTGAATCAAGATCAGCAGCTAGTCGGTTGATTTTTGAAGATTTCAGGTAGTGAACAGACACAAATCATAAGCCAGTATTTTGGCTAAAGCATCGTGCTATTGTGCAAAACAGCCCTTCATGTCAGTAAACATGGACATGCCTCGCTTGAAACCCTTTATTCATTGCATGGGTAAATCAATGCGAATCATTGCGTGCGCTTAGGCATCATGAGTTTTTGAGAGTCGATAATTCATGACTCACGGCCTGAGGAGGAGTGGCAACTCTTTGTGAATCAGTATCGTACATCCCCGCCATGAAGAACTTCTTCATGGCTCTTACGGGCATCGGAATACTAGATTCATTCAGCCCTAAAAGAACCAAAGCCTATCGACTTGCTAACACCTATACATGGTGTGCAGTGGTCATCATGCTGTTGAACGCCCTATGTTATGGATGGTTTGGACTTCATGCTGTAACTGTATGCTGTTTGGTCGGTGCTGCGGGATTGCTTAGTTCATTCCTCTTTACGATTAGGCAGAAAGTCTTTACAGCAGAGGCTATTGCGGTACTATCCAACAACTTCGCAATCCTTGCGGCAGTAGTACTATACGGTGATCGCTATTGGAGTCACCTCTACCTTGTTTTACTCATCGTGGCATACATGGTCATTTTTGGGCGGAGTGCAAGGTTTTTTCGAAACGTCTGTATATCCATCACTTTGTTCCTGTTCGGGATTAGCTTTTTCAGCGGTTCGGGACTTATTGGAGTGGCGAATCCTGACGTTCACACCGTTGGCATCATCACGAGGTTCAACTTGTTTTTGGTCATTGTTAGCATGCTGTTGTTCTTCTACTTTGCAGTATTGCACAATCGCAGAGCCGAGCTGATGCTGGCCAAAATCGCCCGTGAAGCCGAGCATGAACGCCAGTTGAAAAGTGATTTTCTTTCGGTGATGAGCCACGAGATACGGACTCCACTCAATGCTATTCTCGCCACAGGACACCTGCTGGATTCGAAAGGAATTGACGGAGAACAGGCCGAAAACCTGAAGATTCTGAATACTTCAGCAAAACAGCTGCTGATGCTTGTGAACGACATCCTTGATTTCACAAAACTGGAGGAGGGAAAAACAGAGCTGCATGAGCATGGTATCAAGCTGCGGGAACTTCTGGATACTTCCTTTAAGATGTTTGCCATGGAAGCGGCAAGCAAGAGTTTACACTATGACTTCGACTTCGACCCGAGGATTGCTCGGATTGTGAAAGCCGATGGATCGAGGATTGCTCAGGTAATCTCCAATCTCCTGGCAAATGCCATCAAGTTTACGCCCAAAGGGCAAGTTGCCCTGAAGGTGAAGCTGCTGGAATCAGTGGAGGATGTGCAAACAGTTG
Source organism: Flavobacteriales bacterium UBA6057 (assembly GCA_002428995.1). GTDB lineage: Bacteria > Bacteroidota > Bacteroidia > Flavobacteriales_G > Salibacteraceae > UBA6057. Next base: position 435,448 of record DIYJ01000018.1, read on the forward strand.
AATTCTCTGTCGCTGATACGGGGATTGGTATTTCGGAGGAAAAGCAGCAAAACATTTTCAATGGTTTCGCGCAGGCAGGAACGGAGATTTCAGTGCGTTACGGTGGAACGGGCTTAGGACTCGCAATTAGTCAAAAGATTATCCATCTGTTTCAGAGCCAAATTGTGGTGGAAAGCAAGGTTGGAGAAGGAAGTGTGTTTCGTTTTTGCCTGAAGCTAAGGGCGCTGAACTGCAATAAAAACACCCTTGAAACCAGTCCGGGAATAGAACTTCAAGACCTTTCCGGGTTTCGTGTATTGCTGGCTGAAGACAACCTGGTCAATCAAACTATTATGCGGAAGTTCTTCGATCGCTGGCAACTGGATCATACGATTGTTTCTGATGGGAGAATGGCTTTAGACGCCCTGGAGAAATCTTGCAAAATGCCTTCAGAAGCAAAGGCTTTTGACCTGATCCTGATGGATATTCAGATGCCCGTCATGGATGGGGTAGAGGCTTCGCTTCGGATACGGAGCTCCGACAGACCGTATTGCGATGTGCCCATCGTAGCCCTTACAGCCGATGTGACCCGAGAGACGCGTGATCGAGCTGAGCATGCGGGTATGAACGCCTTCATCAGCAAGCCTTTCATTCCGGCTGAACTCATCGCTGTACTCAACGAGCAGTTGCACACGCGGTTGAATTCCTAGCTGCAGATGATTTCCCCTGGATCAACTTAAACCAAACCATTCAACAAGGCCTGCTTCACCAGCCCGGCTGTGTTTCTCGCTCCGAGCTTACTCAGCAAGTTTTTGCGATGTGTCTCAGCTGTGTGCTGACTGATGAAAAGCTTTTCAGCGATTTCGCTGGTCGTCAGTTCCTTCGTGATGAGCTGTAGTACCTCTAGCTCACGCTTGGTGAGCTGTGGATAAAAAGCATCGTATCCTTCAAATGACTGATTCTGCTTTGCTCTGGGACTTCGCAGGCCTTCCATGATCGTTTCAGTAACCTCCTTGCTGTAAAAGTGCCCGCCTGACATGACCGTTTGGATGGCTGTTTTAAGCTCGGTTTTGCCAGTGTTTTTCAGGACATATCCAGCTACTCCAGCTTCCAGCATGCTGCTGATGAACTCCTTTTTATTGTACATGGTGAGCATCAATACCTTCACCTCGGGATACTCGCTCACGATCTTGCGGGTGGTGTCAATCCCGCTGAGTACAGGCATGTTGATATCCAGCAAAACAACATCCACCTCATGCTTCGAAAGGAATGAAAGCACATCCTCACCATTGAGCGCCTGCCCGCTTACTTCCAGCTCTGCATCATTCGATAGCATAGCGGTTAAACCATCCAGAAACAGCTGGTGATCATCGGCAATGAGCAATCGAATGGGATGCTTCATGATTGTTCCGTTTGAGTGAGGGTAGCGGGATGATGATGGTGTAGGGTATGCATGGATGTTGGAATGTCGATGCTAATACTCGTGCCGGTGCCTCTTCCCGAGTCCAGATGAATACTGCCATTCAGTTTCAACACACGACTCTCCATGTTTTTCAACCCCATGCCTCGATGGCCTTTTGATTGTGGGTCAAAGCCCTTTCCGTCATCCTCAATGAGCAGGTTCAGGTTGCCCTCGTGGTGGTTGAGCTGAATGGTAATTTCCGTTCCCTGCGCGTGTGTGATGAAATTGCTGATGGCCTCCTGAACAATATGATAGACCTCTATTTCTATTCGGTTTTCCAGGCGCTCGTTCAGGCCAAAGGTGAGCAGGTCAACGTTGAGTTTTTGGGTAGCTTCTACCGTCTCGCTGAGATCAACCAAGGCTGGGACCAACCCGAAATTGGTCAACACCGTTGAGACCATGTCATGAGCGATTCTTCGAACTTCACCGCAAGATTCATCGAGCAACGCTGTGGCTTTCTCAAACTGCTCTTGCGTGGCCAGCGGTGCTTGATCCAGCCCACCTCGTAGTCCGTCAAACAGCAGTTTCACGGTTGAAAGCAATCCGCCTAATCGGTCGTGCAAGTCCTCGGCAATGCGATGGCGCTCCTTTTCCTGTCCCTCCAGCATCGCACCAATGGATTTCAATTCCTGGGTGTTCAGCAAATCCCGGATTTTCTGACGATGCAGCTCCTCGTTTTTCGAGGCAAGCAAAGCCTCTGCGCGCTGCTTCTGGCGGTAGCCTCGAATGATGATCACTGAAATTAACAGGATCAACACCACTCCGAGGATCAAGGTGTAACTAAGTGTGGTTTGACGCTCAACCTCCGCCTGCTGCAGTTCGTTGTCTTTTTCCAGCACATCGATTTGACGTGCCCTTTTCTCTGCCTCGTACTTCTCCTGCATCTCTGCGATCTGCCTTGAGCGCTCTTCGTTAAATAGCTTGTCCTTCAAAGCATTGGCGCTGTTGCTCTGCTCAAGTGCCAGTTTGTATTGCCCAAGATGGGTGTAGGTCCTCGCCAAATTCTGATGGGCTACCTGAGCACTCTTTTGAAGGCCTACCTCCTTTGCCAGGTTCAATGCTTTGAAGTAGTACTTCAAGGCTTGCTCATGGGCTGCCTGTTTTTCATAATTGGTTCCCAGGTTGTTGTAAGAACCCACCATCCCTTGTTGATCACCTAATTGACTGCACAGTTCAAGGCTTTCCTCAAACATGCGATTGGCCAGATCGAAGGAGCCCTGCTCACGATGTATCGCTCCCATGTTGCTATACGTACCAGCCAGGCCGGGCCAGTATTTTAGGGATTGCTGAAGCTCAAGTGCTTTACCGAAAAACTGCAGCGCCAGATCCAGGTTTTGCTGTTGATAGTGAATATTCCCCAGGTTGTTGTAGGACTTGGCCATTCCATGCCTGTCGCCTGTGCGTTTCTGTATCTGAAGTCCACTCGTATAGTAATCAAGAGCCTTGTTGTAGAGCCCCTGAAGGGCATAAAAGTTCCCCAGATTAAGGTGAGCCCTGGCCAATTCATGGTCATTCTTCAAGCTCTCTTGGATGGTGAGACTGCGAAGCATGTAGCGAAGAGCTTCTTCGAAATCCCCTTGATTCTTGTATGTAATCCCTATGTTCTGGCAACTACGAGCTACGTCCTCCTGAATGTTCAGTCGTTCATAGATTTCCAGGCTTTGCTGATAGTTTTCAAGAGCTTTATCGAATTCCCCGCGCTTGCGATGGATGTTGCCCATGTTGTTATGCGCGCTGGCAACACCTCTTAAATCGCCCATTTCCATTCGGATCCGATGACTCTCCTGAAAATTAGCCAACGCGCGATCAAATTCACCTTGCTGCTTGTAGGTAAACCCCAGGAGTGTCAGACTCAGGCCTATTCCATGCTGATCCTCAATTTCCGTTGCAAGCTTGTATGCCTGTTCCGCATAAGATCTGGCCTTTTCCGGTTGTGAATAAATGAAGGACTCTGAAAGACCATTCAAAGCAGAGACTTTGGATGTGTCAACGGAAGTGTGGCGCAATACATACAAAAGACTGTCGATCCTGGCCTGATCCTGGGAAAAAGCTTTGACCAGAGAAAAAGAGAGCAGCAGTACGAAACAGCATGTATTGCGCATGATTAGCCGATTGAACTACAGAAACTCAAAGTCATTGGGCTGAATCGCGTTCAGTTGGAATCACCTACAGGCAGTGTGTCGCTGTCTGCATCTTCGTAATGCAGGATTGTGCTGCCTTTTTCGTCCATCACGTGGCCCTCTGAGTTTACCTCATTCACCAAGACTTCAACCATAGGAAACTGAGAGCTTTTGGGAGGTTCAATGATTTGAATTTTCTCCAGCATTTGATCTCCATGTCCCTCGGATGCCTTTTCCCGGTTGAATTCAACATTGACCACCACTCTGGTTACATTCCTTTTGAACTTGGGCTCCTGCACTCCGTGGATAACAAATGATCCGGGGAGTTTTACAACGATGGAGACAGCAAACAGGTCATTCTCCTGATCATACAAGAGCGCAATGTGTGGCTTAAACAGTTTCACGAGGAAGTATATTGGTTTGACAGCCCACCGGCTGCCGCAGCCGCCTGTAGGATTGGGTTGAGCGATACAAAGTATATCTTTTATTGCAAACGGTAATGGACTTAAGTACATCAACTCTTAGAGCGCAGAAACTGCTCGCTTTTCTGCGCATTCAATAAGGGGGGAATGATTCCCCTTCGCCTTCCCGCGGCTGCCAGAAGTGCAGTTCTAATCCTCGAGGCACTCGCTTCAGGATAAAGTGACCATAGCAATGCGGCAACTCCTGTGACCGTGGGGGCTGCCATGCTGGTTCCTGTCCAAGTAGTGTGTTTGCCCATGGCCAGAATACCTGGTACTTCATATCCTGGGGCCATCAGCCCGTTTCTGGCTACTGAGGTGGAAGTGTTGGATTGCGCCAACAAGCGTCCTGCATCATCGCAAGCTGCTACCGGTATAACCCAAGGGTGCTGGATGAGTGGAATCTGTCCGATACGGCCCTGATTCCCTGCCGCTGCAATCAGCAAAACTCCTTTTCTTGCCGCAAGATCATAAGCCTCTTTGAGAGTGGGATATTCCCGAACACTGCTTCCCGGAATACCAACACTCATATTGATGATCCGGGCACCTGCTTCGACACATTCGGCAATGGCTTCCGCCAGGCTATTCGGAGTTATCTGAGGACAGGAATATGAATCAGTTTCTTCACAAAGTATGGGCCGCACCAAGAAATTACAGTCCGGACAAATGCCAGGAAACTGAGTGGTTCGATGGGCAGCCAGCATACCCAGGACAAAGGTTCCATGCAAGCACTCGCGGCTGGAAATATTTCTACAGCTGATATCTATGCTTGAACCAATGGAGGTCACTCGTGCACCCTCCAAATCGCCATGACCTGGAAAAACAGGTCCGTCAATCACTCCGATTCTTAAGTTCGGAGATCCATTGGTCTTAGTTTTTAAATGATTGAGATGTGTAAGGTCTGTGGCTCGCATGGTTTGAAACATCAGTTAGTTCCCTTCCTCACGCGCGACTGCTTCCCTTGAGATAGGAAAGCCTACCGCGCGTGGATGGAAAAGGGAATTGAAGGGTGGGTTAAGAAACTCCGCAACAAGCGGTATCGGTTCCTGGACCGCAGTCCTTCACAAAATGGCAGCGTTGACCGTTCTTATTAATGCCATCTACGGGAACACCTGCACAATCGCTCGCGGTCAGGCAGCCATTCTCGCATTCTTCCTTGTTACACGTTCGTATCACACAATCACAAAGCGTGTGAGGATTGCCGAAGGTGCATCGAGGAGTGAACTTTGCACCGCAACGGGAGAACATCACCTGGAGTCCATGATCTGTGACCTTGCAGCCACACATGCCTGGGTTATCTCCGGCCTGAGCCTCAAGAGCATTGGAACCACCGGTCATGAGGCCGTCAACATCGACCATGGTATTTGCACCGTTGCGATAAATGAAACGTGATGGAATGAGTGTGCTTGAAGCACTGAAACTTGGAATAGTCATCTTAATTGAGTTTTAATTGATGTATTAGGAATTGTAGGACACCGCTTCGTGATGTATCCTGGGGTTTAGCGGTCGTAATAGGGCTGAAGTGCACTCACCAGATGCGGGAACATGCCTTGCGTATCCACACGAACTGAATACTGCTGTTCCACACCACTCCTGCGATCGATGAACACGAATACGACCTGAATGATGCTTCTTGAACCAGCCAATCGAGATGGACGGATGTAGACACGCTTCAAGCTGTTCCCGCTGTTGAACATGTCAGCTGTCAGTGAATACAACTCAGGATACTGAGTCGCCAGGTAATTCAAGGCGCGATGTTCATTCGAGACTCCTGAATTATCGGCCAGTTGCTGAATACGCCTGAACAGCTCGCGAATGGATTCATCACTCATTTCAGCCGTCTTGGGCATTGCGCTGACAAAGTCATCCACCTCGAACGAGTAAATCCTTACCGGCCCGGCAATGGGTAGTTGCAAGCCATTGGCAATGTCAGGCGAGGCGATGCCTCCCAGTTGCCCGATCAATACATCGCAGTCTTCACCATTTTTGGGGTTGATGGCCTCGATCAACTGCTTCAGTACAGCATCTGAGGTTTGTTGAATGATAAAGGTGTCGATGTTCTCGATGGAGAAAACGTAGGTCATGGCGCGGGCCAGGTATTCGTTCTCCGGTTTACGAATGGTTTCGTAAATCAGCTGCTGATCTGTAAGCCCAGAGTAGTTATCGCGCTTGACAGCCGCATAAAACTCCTTCTCGATGTCGAGCCGAGGAAAAATAGCACGGATGTTGCCAATCGCATAAACGTAGCTCGGATCGTTGAAAGATGGCTGCTTTGGAGTCGCTCCCTTGTTTCCTCCACAACCGCAGCCTTGCGCTTCAATTGTATCACCTGGAGCAACAGCCTGTTCCAAGTGGCTTTCCGGTGAGTGGAGTTGTTCATTTGCCGGTTCGTTCATGGCTTCCGAGCCGGTCATTTCTATGGTTGTTTCCATTGATTTTAATTTAGTATTTGTTGTTTGCAGAATGCGAGTGTGGCTTTGCTGTATCATCGTATGGTGAGCAGCCCACCCTGGTAATTCTTTTCCAGTTTTGGTCCGCAGTGGATATTCCCCCACACAAAGTGTGTCCCGTCCGTTTTATTCTGGCGGATGGATAGCACTCCCCGTATGTTGTTGAAGTCTTCGAATGGAAGCTCAAAGCATATCTCACTGCGCAGTCCTGCGACATGAATTTCATGGAAACGAACCTTGTCCACATCGGAACGCTTGATCAGGATTTCGAGGTAGTGACTCTTTTCCAGGGCCGAGGCATACTCGGTCTTGGCTTCTAGTTTTTCAGTCTCGGGAGTCAAAGGCTCGCTTGGTGAAAATGAAAAGCACAGCTCAAATTCAACTTCGCCCGACTGGATGCGGCATTCGTTTTTCATGAGTTCTGGATTTAAGTTGAAACAAGCCCCTGATTTTGCAGGGGCCTGTAGGTTATGATCTTAAGCGATGGGCTCAAGAGTGAACTTGTAAGGCTCAGCGTTGGGACCGCTTCCACCTCCGGTCATTACCAGGTTCGCCTTGCGAATACCCAGTAGCGAGATTTCCGTGTTGATATCAGAGAGGATGGCTGAATTCATGGCCTGGCCTTCTTCCACTTGTGCCACAACACCTACCCATAGGGTTGGCTTGAATTGAAAAACCGCTTTTTGCTCTGGTGCGACACCTGTTTTCTGGGCAAGCAGTTTTCCATCCTTGTAGATCTGCGCATCAATGGAACCTGTTCCAAGTCCGTTGTACACCTCTACGTCCTTGGCGCTGGCAGAAGGCACGCTGTCCTTCACCAACACATTTCCGGAAGCGTCCAATACGGCCTTCCAGCGTTCGCCATTGGTGGCGCGTTTGTGGTCAGACACGTTGTTGTAAGAGTCTTTCACTCCAACTTCAAAACCCATGGGGTATCTGAAGGTGTGGCTCCAACCGCGACCACAGTTTTTGATGACACGCCATGCGATAGCGATGTCAGAAAATCCCATGGCTTCATTTTTTTGGAAAAGGGCCACGTTGACGTTGTTCACGTCAATAGCATTGTCTATAAAAGTCAGTTCGATAAACATGATTGAATGTTCATTTGAGTTAATGGCCTACTCTGTTCATGGCTTTTCGGCATCCGCCCCTGGTCAATGGATCGCAGTTCTTGGTGGGGCCCGCACCTTGATGCTCAATCCAATGATGATTTGTTGGTGACAAATTTGACTTACCCCTAACGGCTTGAAAACACCCTAAACAGCCATTTCCTGGATATCCCCATTTTCCGGGATAGGGTGAGTTTCATCCGACATGTCGAGCGGGAGGGCAAAATCTCCATAGTTCTGAGGAGATTGAATTGGTCAAAACAGCGGGCATTCCAGGGTTGGGACTTTCTCAGTTTTGACTCATAATCAAAAAAGCAATGATGAGTCTTACAGCAACAACCGCGAAGCTTTGCGTCACCGATGACAATGGAAGCGATCGCTATTACTACAAGGTGGAAATCGAATTTCCAGGGACTTACACAAATGACACTGTAAGTGGTCAGGTCAACGCCAACACTTCTGGTTCCGAGCCCTATCCGGTGGAGATCAAATTCCTGAATGACACGGATCAGGTGGGGGCAACAGGTACTTCCATGATCGAAATTGACCTTTGGCTGGATGACCTTCCCTGGGGGAGCTCTGAGCCTTCGCACATCTCAATTGATGTGAAGCTTTTGGATGAAGCAGACCAGTTGATTTCAGGCGGAGGTGGGGTAGTATCACAAAGTCAGGCTGAAGCGATCTCTCGCCCATGGCCTGAGGTCTCTGAGAATGGAACTCCACTCAGAGGCACCTGATACTCTGACAGTAAACAGGGGCTGTGCATAAACCTTTATGGTTAATTTGTGTGGCTAACTGCAAATGCGAGTTCACACATGAATGTATTTGTGTTCCACTGCCTTTTTGGGGAAGCGACTTTTTTTTCCGGCCGAAGGCTATTCTTCTTTTTGGTGCTTTCTGCGCTGGTCTCCTTTAGCGCTTTCCCAAATGTGGACAGCCTCCATCGCTCGCTGCAAGAGGCTACTGGCGCAGCTGAACGCCTGTTTCTTCTCAATGAACTCGCCTGGCACCACTTGCAGCGTAATCCTGATTCTGCCGAATTCTATGCACAAGAAGCTCTCGGACTTGCCAGGCTGGTTCATGACGACAGTGCTGCAAGTCTCAGTTTGAACGTGCTGGGTAATCATCTCCGTTTGACGGGAGATGCAGCCGGTGCCAGAGTATATCTGGAGGAAGCACTTCAACTGAGGAGATCAATGGGAGATAGTAGTTTAATCGGCTTTTCGCTTAACAACCTGGGGAGTTTAGCGCGGAGTGAGGGACATTACTCCGAGGCCTTGCAATACTACCTGGAGGCTTCCAGCTACCTAAGGAACACACAGCATGCATCAGATCTGGCGAAATCCTGGTATAGCATTGGGATTATCCACCAGCAACTCGGAGCCGGGCAACCGGCTCTGATAGCTTTCGAAAGAGCATTGGAAATCCATTCAAGTATCGGTGACCCTGAGGGGTGGGCCTCCACTTTGTTGGCCATTGGTGGGTTTTACCAATCCATTCAGCAATTCGATCGAAGTATCGAAAGCTATCGAACAGCAAGGCTTTTATACTCGAACGCTGACAATCGGCTTGGAGTAGCGCAGGTAGAAAACAACACCGGCAATAGCTTATTCCTTCAGGGTGACCTGGACAGCGCATTGGTCTGCTATAGGAATGCACTGGAAGGGTTTCGAACACTGGGTTTCGATTCGGAGGTAGCTCGCTGTTTGAACAACCTGGGCTTGGTTTACAGTGAAAAAGAAGAGCACAAAAAGGCACTCAAAATCCAACAGGAAAGCCTGGCGCTGTGGGAAGAACAGTCGAAGAACCAAGGTTATGCGGAGGGGCTTCTCAACATGGCCTTGATTTACAGGAGCCTGGATGAGAAAAACGATTCCATCCAATGGTACCTCCATCAAGCGCTGATTCTTGCCGATGAAAGAAGGTTTCGGGTTCTGCAACAGAGGGTTTTACGTGAGTTGGGTCAGTGGTGGAGCGCCAGAGGTGATGTCCAAAAGGCTTTGACTTACCTCACGGTCTACGCAGATTTGAGTGATTCCCTGGAACTGAATTACCAGCAAGCTGTAAACCTGCAGTTTCAATTGGATGAAGAAAAGCGACAACGGATGGAGCAACAGGTTTTGAGTGAGCGATTGAAGCTCGAAAACGAACAGCAATCCATCATCCTTCTGACGGGAGGCATTATTTTTTTGTTGCTCCTGTTCGCCAGCATCGCTGTCATCATCATCCTGCGTCAACGCAAACAAAGAGTCGAGCTGGAGCGGGATAAACGCGCTCAGGAATTGGCTTCGGTGCGCACCACCCTTGAAAAGATTGAATCAGAGCGTGTACGAATTGCCCGCGAACTGCATGATGAATTGGGCCTGCTGCTGTCTCATGTGGCGGTGGCCTTCCGACAGGTAGATCGGCAGTTGGACGAGCAGTACGACAAGCTCAAAATGGAAAACCGTCAAGCGCGGCAATTGGCGTTGGGAAAGCTGGATGAGGCCATTCGGGTCGTCAGGCGCGTTGCTTACACGTTGGATACTGGCGGACTGCTGAGGAAGTTTGGACTCGTGCCTGCGGTGAAGGAATTGGTGAAGTCTATCGAGCAGGCCAGCGATATTGTGTTCGAGTTTAATCAAACCGGGTTTGATGAACGACTTGCTGTCGATATGGAAGAAGCTCTCTTCCGGATCATCCAGGAGCTGCTCAACAACGTGCTGAAGCATTCACAGGCCACTGAGGTAAGTGTCCAATTGAATCGCATGGATGGGCTGTTCAACCTCATGGTAGAGGATAATGGCCTTGGTTTCGATCCAAACGAGTTAGACCTGTCCACCAGTATGGGAATTCGAAATATTGAAGCACGCCTGGAGCCCTTTTCAGGTACGCTGGAATTGGACAGTCGGAAGGGGAGAGGAACGATCGTGAACATTCACTTGGAAGTGGGTGCTGGAAACAGCCCGGAGCATCAACCCACCAAAACTGACAAACCGACCTAAATCTCAAACATCAATGAAGCAGCTGTTAATCGTAGACGATCATTTCCTGGGAGTTCAAGGAATAACTGAAATTCTTAAAGGGCACGTTGACTATAAAGTGGTCGCCACAGCGCGCAACGGGAATGAAGCACTGGAGCAGTTGAAGCTTCATACCATCCAGGTGGTGATACTCGATATCGAGATGGGAGAGGAGGGGCCAGACGGTTTAGAGGTGTGCAGAACCATCTGCGCAGAATATCCCTCAACGGCTGTTCTTATGCTTTCTATGCATAATTCGGAAGCTTACATCTCCGAGGTCATGAACCTCGGCCAGGAACGTACAAAACCGGAGAAGGGTAAAAAGGCCGGTGTCGGTTTTATGCTGAAGGACAAATCTGATAAAGATGAACTGATCAAAGCCCTGGATGCACTTTCGAGTGGCGAGAACTACTACGGGGTGGAAGTGATGGACATCATCGTGAAAAGTTGGGCAGCCGGAGGAACAAGCAAAGCTCCGAAAGCGGAGCGATCTGTTGCCGATCAGTTGTCACTGACAAAGCGCGAACGGCAGGTTTTAGCATTGATCGCCCAGGGACTTTCCGGGCCTGATATCGCTGAGCGCCTGTTTATAGCCGGTAGCACGGTGGAATCTCACAGAAGAGCATTGATATACAAAGCTGAAGTTGCCAATACCAAAGAGTTGATCCGGTTTGCGATCAAGAACGGACTGGACGAGGAAACGGATTAATACGGATGGATAATGGGAATCAGAATTAGACGATTGGATAAAATCAGATATAATCAGAACAGAATAATTAAAGAACAGATAAATGCGAATCAACTAATCATCTGGATCATCTAATCACTTCGCACTACTATGCCACGCAAAGCACTATTCATAGGTATTAATCATTACAACAAGGCTCCAAAGCTTAAAGGCTGCATCAACGATGCCACGCGGATGCACTCGTTGCTATCGCGCAACGCAGATGATACCCTGAATTTTGAAGGCAAGTTGCTGACCTCCGATCGATATGACGTTTCAGCTGCTGAGTTGCGAAAAAACATTGTGGCGCTCTTCATCGGCACTGCGGAAGCTTCCATCTTCTACTACAGCGGCCACGGTGCGCTCCGTGATTATGGCGGTTTCCTGGTCACCAAGGATGCTGCTCAATATCATGAAGGTGTAGACATGCATTCTGTGCTAGCTCTTGCCAACGCGGCTGTGCTCGAAGGTCGACATCGGCAGGTGCTGATCATCCTGGACTGTTGTCATTCTGGAGCATTCGGTGATCTGCAAGCTGGCATGGCATCGCCCACGGTCATTCATGAAGGTGTATCGATCCTCACTGCTTCCAAAGCGGATGAGGTATCGGTTGAAAGTAAAGGCCAAGGGCTCTTCACAACCTCTCTGTGCAATGCCCTCGAAGGTGCAGCGGCCGATCTGCTTGGCCGGGTAACCGTTGGAAGTGTCTACAGCCACCTCGATCAGCTCTTTGGCGCCTGGCAGCAACGCCCTATGCTCAAGGTGAACGTTTCAACGCTCTTAGTACTTCGCAAATGCCATTCAGCCGTGCCGATGGAAACACTGCTAAAACTGAACACACTCTTTGAAGCGTCACATCATGAATTGCCACTTACTCCTGAGCACGAACCTTCTCACGATACTCCCGACCAGGAAAGAGTAGGGGATTACTTACACCTTCAACAGCTCTTCCATGCTGGCCTGGTGCGACCTAAGAATGAAGCCTTTATGTACCATGCGGCAATGAAAAGCGACAGCATTGTGCTGTCGCCTTTGGGGAAGTATTATCGGGAGGTGGTGGGGAGGTGAAGCAAGAGTTTCAGGTTGAGATTTAAGTTAAGTGCTGCAATTCATATAGCATATGCAGCGCTTGTTGTAATGGCGGGCAGATGATCTTTAACCGATCATTCTATTTTCTCAAAATTCTTGATCTGCCCGACTACAGAAAAGTAGTAGCCACCATCGTCTTCCTGAGCTCTGGTTCCGCAAATCAACTGATAGGAACCTTTGTCCACTTCAAAAACACGGTCTATTTGTCTATCGTTGTCGAAACAAGGCATGGGCTCCTCCTGAGTGTCAAGGGAAACTAGCCACAGTCTAGGTTCGAAGTTCGGGGATGAATAAATCACATCGAGGGTTGAATTCTCAGCGGTTACATCGAATTGGTAAACAATATTATTCTCTGATAAGTAATCATTGCCGGATCCAGCGCTAATAACATCATTCTTACGCTCTTCCTCGACTGCCCTCACCAGCGATACCTGTGATATCTGTCCAATTATACTGAGGTCATACTCAATCACTCTATTATCCCTGCCGTCATCTCTACCTTCATTATCGGTACAAACGATTACATAGTATGTGCCTATATCAACTTCTTCCACAAGAGAGACCTCTCTGCGTAGTGTACCTTCAGCTTCTTTGTGGAAATTCAAACTATCAAATAGATGCAGGTACATGTTTTCATCAGCGCTGCTGAGATTAATGTCGACAAAGCTGTTTTCTTCTGTGACATCAAAGACGTAGTGGTCGTTTCGAAAAGATTTGACCCAACTCTCAGAATGTCCCCCTCCGCCAAATTCAAAAACAGACTCTTCTTCAGGGGAGTCGTATGTACTGCTTGATCTTTTGGTTAGACCCGTGAACGGACCTTCAAGTGTAAGCTCGTAGCTATCTGTTTGCCATCTATCTACTGTTCCTACAACAAGAGTATATTCTCCCTCATCGTAGTCACCAGAAATTGACTCTGTGAGCTTTGTATTGTAGGTATTTGTTGATGGTTGATCTTCAAGCCCATCTGCAGGCTGGCCTCGAAAAAGCCACATCCAGACATCTTCCTTATCCGCTTCAAGCGTAATGGTTAAGGAGTCATCATTGGTTTTCGTAAATGTGTAATGATGATTTCTAAATGACAGAGGGTTATCCCGGCCTGCTGTGTTATACCATTTCCCTTCTTTCGTTTCCTCCTTCTTGTTTCTGTCTTTTTTACAAGAATTGACAGAGATCATTCCGACAGCAAGTAGCATGAAAAGGCTAAGACGCTTCCTGAACAGTTGAGTTCTTCTGAATTTCATTTGACTAGATTTATTGGTTTAATCATTCACCGCCACAAGCCATTCCATTTCCTCATTGGCCTGAGCAGTGGTAAATGCATTTGATCCTTCCAGCAGGGTGAGTAGTATGCGGCCCTGGTTTACTTCCACAGTTTTCACCTTGGCCTTAATGGAAGAAGAGCTTCGTTCTGTTGTGAAGGTTGATGCTCCTGATTCGTCTGGAGAGAGGCTTACCTGGTCTCCTGGCTTTAGCATTCCGGGTGTTCCGGACTTGAACCAGCCTTGTCGTATTTCTCCGTTTTTCTCGCGAGTGGTCTCATCAAAAACGAGCGGAGTGGACAGCTGGTCGCGAAGTTCTTCCATGAATACATCTCCGCTTTGAATGACTGCCTCCATGACTGCTCCTTGTTCCCCCAGTTCTTCGTTCAAAAGGGTAGAATCAATCGTTCCCTGTTGATCAATGCGATCATTGATCGCGCTGACCTCGCTCCATGTGGTTCCTAAGCCTAAGTAAATGCCGTAGCGATATCCCGCATAAAGGGTCGCTGCGGTAGCAGCTACTGCAATTCCAGCTTTCAAGAACTTCTTGCTCCGCTCCTTTTTGGTTACTTCTTCTTCGCGTTCAACATTGGAGGCAATTATGGATAGGTCTGTCAGGTTTTGGGTCGGTTTACGCAGCTCCAACTCATACTCTACAATAGCTTCATACTTAGAGGAATCACTAATTTTATCAGATTCGAGTTGTCCAGAAGTGACATCCTTCACGGTTCCGCCTACCAGCAGATCGCATTCATAGTTGTAGGCATTGGTGACCTCTGTTGCTTCTTCAGATTCTGTGAAGGGAACTACACCGATCACCGATTTTCCCCGGGACCTTGCCAAGCGTATTTCCGCACGCTGCCCGGGATCATCCTTGGAAAGATCGATGGTGACGAAGCCAATTTCATGTTCAAGGCGGTCCTCAATGTGCTTTTGCACCATGAGAGCGTACCGATAGGGTGCTTCTGGTTCTTCGGTTTCTAGTTCTTCTTCGGGTTCGATATCAGCATTGCGATACATCCACTCAATCTTGTTTCCACCTTCATGCCTTTGAGATAGTTGAATGTTTGCATCGTTAATGTCATTGATGGTTCTGGTCAGTGGCTTGCCTCCTAAAAACTCCAATGTGAGTTCAAGCTCAGGGCTGAGTCGCCAGGTTCCGGTACCAATCAACTCCTGGTCATCCACATTACATTTCTCTGAGCCGCTGAACAGTTGATAGGTCCCATTAGCCATGAAAACATACTCATCATCCTTGCTGCAGCTTTTGATGGTTTTCATATAATCTACTACCATCTCAGAAGGGGTGGTCAAGAATTGACTGCTCAACTGCCACCGCTGCCCTACGAGTTGTTGCTCAACTTCCTGGTATCTCAGTCCAGCCGCTTGGGTACCGACATGTGTCGCTAAGCTCAACAAGAGAAGGAAATAGGTCCAGAATCTTTGTGATTGAAATAGTGTGTTCATGGCTTATCAGGTTATGATGTTGTTGGATTATTGAGTTGTTCTTTCACCACGCGGAATCCAAGGTCCTCGCCTAGGTAATTTGGCGGGCGATGATTGCGATAGGTCACTGCGGTGAATTCAGCCAACCCTTTCCAGCTGCCACCTCTAAACACCCGGTCCGTCCCGGTGAGTGGACCGCTGGGATTGACTTGTGGAGAAGTTGCGTAGTAAACACTGCCGTACCAGTCATTGCACCACTCCCACACGTTTCCGCTCATGTCGGCCACTCCCAGTTCATTGTAAACCGGTGTTGTCCCTCGTGGCCGGGAGGTCGCTGAGGAAGTGTTGTCACGATACCATGCTGCTTCTTTAGGGTCGCTGCTGCCGCTATAGGCAAAGCCATTGGTCTTGTGAGCTCCTCGTGCTGCAAACTCCCATTCGGCTTCTGTTGGTAAGCGTCCACCTGCCCATTGGCAGTAGGCTACGGCATCTTTCCAAGTAACATTGACGATGGGGTGGTCATCTTTCCATCCCCATGTCGGGGTCTTGGGCATGTTTCGACCTGTGGCTTGGCAGAAGCTTCGGTACTCTTTGACAGACACTTCATACTTAGAGATGTAGAATGCAGAGATGGTTACTTCGTGAGCTGGTACTTCGTCCATTTCACCTTCGTTGCGACCCATCAGAAAAGTCCCGCCTTTCACAAAAACCATTTCCGGATTCTGAGCTTCCAGAGCTTCAATAGCCTGTTCGCATTTTGTGATTTGCCCCAAGCAGTATTGGTCGTTTGCCTTGATGGTCAAAGCCTGTTCATACCCCTCAATGGCTTGGGAGAATTGCTGTTTGGCATACAGATCGTCCGCAATAGTCAGCTGGTCTGCGAATTGCTCATTCTTCGTTATGGCAGGCAGTTCGCTTTGTTGCGACTTACCATTGCTGTCCTTGATTTTGATCGATAGGATAGACTCATTGCGCATATTAGTCAGCCTGGCCACATAGGTCTCAGCTTCTTTTCGCCATTCTATTTTTCCTGCTTCACTGCTCAGTCCTGTGATTTTATATGGCTCCGCAGGATCAGGAAATGGCCGCCCTCCACTTACCCTGATCTCAATGATTCCTCCCGGAAGGCGTTTGATCCTCACCACCATTTGAGATGGGTTCTTGGCCAGTTTTTCTACCAGTGATTCTTCATCTTCCAGACCTACATCCAACTCCAGATCAGGATCGATGGTCAACACCATTTCGAAGGTTTGCTCTGCACGTGTATAATCTCCCATTTCCACGTACTGATTAGCCATGTCAATGAGTTCGATTTTCTTGTAGGCAGCTGAGTCGCCTGTACTGTACTTCAATGCAGTACTATACGCGTCCCGCGCCTGTTCAAACTCTTGTTCGGTGAATAAGCTGTCACCGCGACTTAGCCAGGTCAAATACTGATCGGTATCTGGCTCAATGGACCAGTCGGTGACATAGTAATAAGATGAAATAGCGAGAGCTGTGAACAGCAGGATAAGGGCAGTAGTCAGAGTGATTCTACGAGCTAATGCATCCTTTCCACCTTGGATGTATATGTCTCCTACCTGGTGCGCCTGAACGCTTGTTCCAAGGCTCTTAGCGATGGTTTTGAATGTGTCACCCTTCGCTTCAGTCTCTGTCCCCTTATTATTTTGCTTTTCAGTCTGCATTCTCGATTCAGGAGGCATGTTCAACTGATATTCAAATCCCCCTCAACATTTCCAGCCGAGATGTTATTCTTGATCGATTGTGCCTTCACCGAGAAGTTGTTCTGAGGCTTAGCTTGAGGTGCTTGAGCATCGGCAGGTTCATTGAGCAGTTCCAGCAGCTTGCCGATGATCTCGCGTGGATTGAAGTTCCATTCCAGGTAGATGGTGTCTGGTGGCAGACCGACATCGCCAGGTTGACAATCATCCGTGAGAATGGGAATGAGATGGAAGGAAGCGCCTTCTTGCGTTTTGCGGGAAGCTAGGATATGAGCTTCATGCATCGCTGTAGACTTTTCGGGAAAGTCCTTGGAAAGAATCAGGATGGCCGCTTTTGACTGGGCACTGTAGACTTCTTCAATGACGGCTTGAAGTTCGCTGCCAACACCTTGGGCAACTTCAGGATAGTAATAGCTCTTCAGTCCGCATTCCAGGGCTGCCAAGTGAAGGCTCAGGGCGATGGAGCGTTGCTCCTCTGCAAAGGAGAGAGCAACATCGTAAGTACTTGCTGTTGACGAAGTCATGCTGTTGATTTGGGAAACAAATGTTCAGCATAGCCATACAGCGTTATTCAGCAGTTCAAAGGGTTTTCGTCTAGGTAGTTTTGAGGGTTTTCCAGGTTTGGTGGTATGTGTTGAAGATCAATACTCCATCCACTCAAGGTTCAGGGCAAACAAGGCAAGATCTTCACCGTCAAATTCATCAAATGCCTTCGCTAGTTCGCGCTCCATCAGCGATTTCGCTTCTTCTTTCTCTTCTTGTTCAGATTCCTCCATGGCAGCCTCAACAAGTTCTTTGATCAGGGTAACAGCCCAAAAGGCCGGCCATGTGTTTTCATCCTTCAGTACTCGTATTCCAGTGAAAAAGCCATTGGAGCGTTTGATGGACAGTTTGGTGTAAAACCCCTCAGCATAGTTTATTTCTACAACAACCTGATCGGCATAAATGGTGTAGGATCCATTCAAATAAGTATCTGATGGGTGGGCAAATTGAGCCAGAGTAGCCACACCATCATGCTTGAAGAATCGCTCGATGGGGGAGGTAGATGTTCTAGGCGGTGGTCTTCTCGCTGGATTGCTGATGTTGATGTACTTCCAGTACCACGGATTATACCCTTCTACTTTGGGTTCGATGATGCTGATATTGACCAAACCCGGAGGCAGCTTGTCGAACTTTAACTGAAAGTGATAGCGTTCATAGGGATCCAGACGATACTTCCGGTGCAACTCATGGTTTACGAATTCACGAGCATAATATTTCTTTCCGTAAGCGTTTCCCGCCTGCTGAATGTAGATGTCTCGATGGAAGAAAAAGGTATAGTCGGTATTTGTAGTGTAGACCGAAAAGTAGACGATCGTGTAATCATTCGTAATGGCGATTTTGTCAATTCGCCACTCATCCTCGTTGGAAATGGAGGTGGGAGCATAGGTGGTTTGCGCAGTGGCGGTGATGGCCAACAAGCAGAAGAACAGGGGAAGTAATTTCATATGACTCGACTTTAGCTTTCGAACTCAAAGGTTGGAGAGCCGAAAAGGTCTGAGCTCCTGTTATTTGGCGTTTTTCGGCATCCTTAATCTCAGGTAGAAAAATCCTCGAAAGCAGGCACAGAACGATAGGTGGCGGTGACGCACATTTGTGTCATCAACGTTAGTTTGTTGCCGAATAATCTTTAAGTTGTCATGCCTCAGAAATACGCCATTCACCTAGGATTGAATCATGTCGAAAAAGCTTCTTATGCCGGTTGGGACGGATTGCTCAACGCATGCGTAAACGATGCCATGGCCATGTCTGAGATCACCACGGGTTTGGGATACGACCGCATCGACACGCTGCTGGACAGTCATGCTACAAAAGGCGAATTCCTGTCATTGCTGGAGCATGCTGCTCTGGAATTGTATTCAGGGGATCTACTTGTTGTAACCTATTCAGGCCATGGAGGCATGGTCCCTGATTTGAACGGAGATGAGACCTCGGTCGACAAAAACGGACAAGCCTGGGATCAGACGCTTTGCCTTTACGATGCGCAACTCATTGATGATGAGCTGTTTCAGTATTGGAAAAGGTTCAGGGAAGGCGTTCGGATTTTCATGCTATCGGACTGCTGCCACAGCGGAACCATAACCAAGGATCCTGAAAGTACAAACGAGGAAGACGAGACATATCGTGCGGTGCCAACAGAAGCGCTCAGCAAGGTAAATCTGCGAAATGCATTGACGTACAAGGAAATTTTGAATGCCATTCCGAAGCGCATGATGAATCCATCAGACCTGCGTGCCAGCATTCAGCTTTATTCAGCATGTCGGGACGATCAGTATGCCCGTGATGGAGAACGCCACGGACTCTATACTTCTAAGTTCCTGGCGGTATGGCGAGAAGGGTTCAGAGGAAGCTACGCTGCCTTTCATGAACAAGTGGCAGAACAGGTTCCGCGCAATCAACAAGAACCTCAGCATTACGTCATTGGCCCGGAAGATCAGGCCTTTTTGAATCAACACCCCTTTCAAGTGTAATCCCTTAAATATCTATAAACATGAAACTTGGAAAACCAACCATTCATCTTCACAAAGAAGAGGTCAGCGGTCAGCCCACTGAGTATAAACTCTTCTGCGTGACCTGGTTTGATGAAACCAGGTACGTGGCGGATGGCTACGACACCTTACCGACTGCAGCTGATACCAATGGCATTTTCGAAATCGACCTGAAAGTGGCTGCCACCGGGGCTTCAGATCTCACCTTGATGAACCCCGTAGTTCATATGGTGGATCTTGGTTCCCTTCCGCTTACGGCTTCTGAACCTTGGATCCATGTGAACGTGAAAGAAGGGTCGCAGCTCGTGGACACCACCAAGTGCTACATCGATGATGCTTATGACTTTAATCCATAACTGACAAAACCTATTCAACATGGAACTTGAACAACCCTATGTACAGATCAGCAAAAGAGACGTGGGCGGCACAACGCACTACGAACTCTTTACCATTACCTATTTCAACGATACCCGCTACAAAGCCGATGGAAGTGGCACG
Source organism: Flavobacteriales bacterium UBA6057 (assembly GCA_002428995.1). Classification (GTDB taxonomy): domain Bacteria; phylum Bacteroidota; class Bacteroidia; order Flavobacteriales_G; family Salibacteraceae; genus UBA6057. The sequence continues at coordinate 455,302 of DIYJ01000018.1, forward strand.
GTGCCTGAAGAACCGGATGCGGATGGCGTGTTTCGCTTGAGCTTGGATGTCACCAAGGACACGAATAAACCGAACCTGAACCTCGTGAATCCGGTGGTGCATTGGGTAGACATTGGAGCCATCCTCGATGCCACGAACCCGCTCATTGAAATAGAAGTCAAGGAAGGGGCAGCAAGCAAGGGTAAAAAGGTAGTGCACAAGGAGTATGCGGATGAGCACTCCAGACCTGGAGCGCCTATGTTCTAGTGCACGCTCATAGCACCCTTCTCTTAGCCCGGATCATGTCGTTCCGGGCTGACTGCATGGATGCAACTTATAACGCTCATAAAGATCAACGCTATGCATCGCCTCATTTCTGTTTCTTATAAAACCCTTCTTTGCATGTCGTGCTTGTGGTTGAATACCAAGCAGCTTAAAGCACAACCGGCAGCGGATTCGCTGGTCAATCACTATGTGGATCTGGCTTGGGAGCTGAAATCCTCGCAACCTGATTCGGCTTTTTATTGGGCTAAGGCAGGACGAGTGTTGGCGAAGGAGCATTCCATGTTTCAGGAACAATCCGATGCAGAAGTAGTACTGGGGGTGATCTACAGTCTCAAAGCTCAGTACGATTCTGCTCATGCTTACTTCAATTCGGCAAGAAGCATCCGATCTAGGTTGAATAACCTTAAAGGCGTAGCGAGTACTTACAACAATGAGGGTGCTGTGTATCAAAAGCAAGGCGACTTCCGGTCAGCCTCGAGTGCGTTTAAGAAAGCACTAAAGCTCTACGAATCCGAAAATGAAAGGGGAGGCGAGGCCATGGTGTTGAATCAACTGGGTGGTCTGTATGCTCAACTTGGAAGCAGCGACAGTGCGATCATCCATTTGGAGAAAGCCCTCGCCATTCGAGAAGAGGAGAACAACCCTGCCAAACTTTCCAGATCGTTGCTCAACCTCGGCAACCTACACTTCGATTTTCAAGATTATACAAACGCACTGCGCTATGCCAGGCGTAGCCTTACTGTGCTGGAGAACGACACTAGCAATACTAGCCATTTGTCCAAGATCTACAACCTCCTCGGGAATGTGTACTACGCGATGGATGAGCCGATGAAGGCGAGGAGTTTCTATAAGCGGAGCGTTGATCTTAAAGAGTCTGCGGGTTTTCGACACGGAAGCGCTTTGACCTATGGAAACCTGGGATCCATCGCAGTGGCCCAAGGTGATTTTGAAATAGCCCTCGATTACTACGCAAAGAGTCATAGCATACTCGAAGAAATTGGCGATTCCAATGGACTAGCCCGCACAGCGCTGCTGATGGGCGATGCTCATATACTTCTGGGAGATTTCGATGCGGCAGAAACAGCGCTCAACCAGAGCTATGGCCTCGCCAAGGCACAGCAGGACCTGCCGCTCCAACTCCAGGTGACAGAGAGCCTTTCGCGCTTGTCTCTTCGTTTGGACCGCTTCCGAGAGGCTGCCGTCTATCAGCGCGAACACACCGAGCTTCAAGACGCTTTGTATTCGTCCTTCCAGCAAGCTCAACAACTGGAACGTGAAAATCTGGAGCAAAAACTGGCCATCAAAAGAATGGAGGCTGAAGAAGAAAAAAGGACCAATCAGGCCGCTCGTTCAAGGCTGACTGGGATTGCGCTGTTGGGTTTAAGCGCCTTGCTCATCGCCATCATTTTTTTGCTGATTAGGTCCAACCGACAGGCTAGGCGGATCATAGAAGCCGACCGACTGCAGAAGGAAGCCGAAGACAAAGTGGACAACCTGCTGAAGGAGCAAGAACTGCAGGCCATGAACGCCATGATGGAAGGGCAGGAGGAGGAGCGAAAGCGCATCGCCATGGATCTCCATGATAAGCTTGGGAGTACGCTCAGCATGATCAAACTGTATTTCAATTCAGTGAATGAGCAGCTTGCCAATTTGCAAGGCCAGGTAAACGAGCAATACAGCAAGGCCAGTCAATTGCTGGATGAAGCCTGCGATGAAGTGCGCAAGATTTCTCACAACATGCTTTCTGGAGTGCTCGTCCAGTTTGGGCTCGTCACTGCAACACGGAAAATTGCCGAGTCCATTACCGACAGCAAGCAGTTGGAAGTCAGCGTGATTGCTGTGAACATGGACAGTCGCCTTTCTGGCACAATGGAACTGATCCTTTATAGGATCATCCAGGAGTTGATGGGCAACATCCTCAAGCATGCTCAAGCCAAAGAGGCCATCGTGCAATTCAACCGCTTCAACGGTTCGCTGAACATCATGGTGGAAGACGATGGCATTGGATTCAATCCCGAAGAAGTGAAAAGAGGCGTAGGCCTCAGCAGCATCGAGCAGCGGGTGAAAAACCTCGGAGGTCAATTCAGCATCGATTCCGGGAAGGGCAACGGAACCACCATTTCCATAGATATTTCCGTGGGATGAGTCGAAGAAACAACCATAGCTTACCGCAAATTCTGCCGGCCTTTGAAAAAAGCCATGCCTTTTTGATTGGGATCAATGATTACAAGCATTGTCAGCGGCTGCAAACTGCAGTGAATGACGCGGAGGCTGTGTTAGCCGTGCTCAAAGAATACCACGGCTACCATGTGCATCCAATTCTGAAGAATGAAGCAGCTACAGCCGCAGCAATGTTGCATCTCCTGGAAAAAACGATCCCACAAAGCGTAGGTCAAAATGATCGTGTAGTGCTCTATTTTGCCGGTCATGGCGTGATCCGTCCAGTGAAGGATGACCCTGAAGGATATGAAGGCGATGATGGCTTCCTAATTCCTGTAGATGCCGATCCCGGATTGGATAGCAACGATGGACTCATCGCTATGCGCTACGTGAATAAAGCCATTGAGCAACTGCCATGCAGGCACGTGCTCATCATCCTCGACTGCTGCTATGCCGGAGCCTTCAGTTGGGCCGTTAACACACGCCACCAAGGCATGCCCAAGCTTGTCCATCAGGAGCGACTCGAACGCTACCTGAAGGATCACGCGTGGCAAGTCATTACCTCCAGCGCCCACGAGCAAAATGCGATTGATAGCTTCCGCCAACGACCGGTGGGTGAGCGCGAAGTCGCTGGGCAGGAACACTCACCCTTTGCAGAAGCGATCATTCGCGGTCTTAAGGGTGCGGCTGACATCATTCCCACAGATCGGAAAGACGGAGTGATCACGGCCAGTGAGTTGCACAAATACCTCTGGTCTGAAGTGGAGAGTGCAGTGATGCGATACGAGACCACCATCCGGCAAACACCGCAGCTTATCCCGATGCAAAAGCATGGCAAAGGCGAGTATATTTTCTTCTCGCCCGGTCATGCATTGCAGTTACCGTCTGTTCCTGGAGAAAATCCCTACCGCGGCCTTTCAGCCTATGAATACAGCGATCGTCAGTGGTTTTTTGGTCGAGAACGCGTGGTGAAGGAACTGCGTCATGCGCTGGATGCATGCAGGCTGCTGATCGTTGCCGGAATATCCGGTAGCGGAAAATCCTCCGTTGTCAAGGCAGGCCTGATTCCATCCCTGAAAGCGGCTGGCTGGGATATCTTAGGATTAAAAGCTGATACTGATCAAAAATCATGGAGGGTATTCAGGCCTGGAACTCAGCCAGGCACAGCTCTTCGAGCGTTGTTGGACAAGGTGAATATTCCTGATCAACACCCTGCGGTTTTATTGATCGATCAATTGGAAGAGTTGTACACCCGATGCTTCGAGCAAGAAGAGCGTCAGGACTTCACCGATCAGCTGAAAGAGCTTCTCGAAAGGAATCCTTCCGTCAAGGTCATTTGTACCCTCCGCTCCGATTTCTTGCCCATTACCCAGGAACTGGCTAAAAGGACAGGAGAAAGGGTAGAACAATACGATGTTCCAGCACTCACCTCTGCAGAGTGGCGAGAAATCATCCTCCAACCTGCTAACCAGGAAGTATGGCAGTTTGAATCTGAGGAGCTGGTGAATGAAATTGTGCGACAGGTAGTGGATCGGCCTGGTTCGTTGCCTTTAGTTTCCTTCCTCATGGAAAATTGGGTCAAGGCTTGCAAAGGCGAAGAGGGTAACGTCCTCACAACACAGGCATACCAAGAACTAGAAGGCGTGAATGGAGCGCTGAAATACAAGCTCATGCAGCAGTTTGAAAAAGCCGAGAGCGATCCAGATAACCCTACCCTGAGGTTGGAAGCACTCCGAAATCTACTCTGCCGAATGGTTTCTGTTCAGGGAAGCGAATGGACAGGTAAGCGGGTATTCCAGCATGAGCTGATCTTTGATGCACCAGAACTAAGCATCGCAGTAGAAGAGATGGGGCGTTCCCTCGTGGACGATCGATTAATCGTGACAGGGTCGGAGACTGCTTCGATGCATGGACATGAGGAAGTGATCCAATACTTTGAGCCAGCTCATGATACCCTTTTGCATGTGTGGCGGCAAATCGATGATGAGTGGGTAACCGCGCATGCCTATGACACTATCAGCCTTTTGCATAAACTCCAACTCGGTATCCAGGATTATGAAAAGTATCAACCTGCCATTATACAAGCTGATAGCCTTTGGAAGAAACTCTCCAAGAGCTGGAGGTTATTTCGTCAAAGGCAAGCTCACAAAAAGTACCTATGGCATGAACATCCCTTATTGGATGTGGCCATCGTCATGAACAAATCTCGACCGTATAAAACTCCTTCCGTATGATCAATATTATCCTTGCAGACGACCACACCATTGTGCTCGAATCACTATCCACTTTGCTCAGCAGCCGCGAAAAGGACATTAAAGTGTTGGCCCAGGCCATCAACGGTTTGCAGGTCATCGATCTGCTCAAGAAGCAAGAAGCGAGTGGTGAAAAGACGGATGTGGTGGTGCTAGACATGAACATGCCTCAAATGAATGGGGCGGCTACCACGCTTTACATCCGCGAGCATTTTCCAGAGGTTGCCATTCTGATTCTTACCTACCACAATGAGATTGAGGTGATTGAGGAAATTCTGGAGGCAGGAGCATCTGGCTATGTGCTCAAGAATAAAAATGTGGAAGAGCTGGTAAAGGCCATTCGAGCGGTGGCAGCAGGCAAGCATTTCTACAGCTCTGAGGTCGTGGATGCTTTGGTGGAAAACGTTCGTAGTGGCAAGCGAAAAGGCCAGGACAAGCCCATTCGGAAGGACGGCCAGGAACCAGGAGAGGATATTCAGTTGACAAGGCGCGAGAAAGACGTATTGAAACATATCGCCCAGGGACTCACTGCTGCAGCCATTGGAGAAGCGTTGTTTATCGCTCCAACCACCGTAGAGACACATCGCAAAAACCTTCTCAACAAAACAGGCTGCGCCAACTCCTTAGAATTGGTGCGCTACGCCATCAAAAACGGGTTGGATTAATTCCATTCCCTCACCATTCTTTCATTCTTCAAGGCATGCCCAAGCTTTACAGTCTATTCGTAGGAATTGGGCAGTACAAAGGCAAGGTGTCAAGCCTTCCTACTGGAACGGAAGATGCACTCGCATTCAGGCGGTGCATCGAAGCGATGTATCCCCACTTTGACCATCACGCGAAAACACTCCTGGAATTGCAGGCCACCCGATCGGCCATTATCGATGCCATTCAAAATCATCTCGGTCGCGCAGAAAAGGAGGATGTTGCACTTTTCTACTTCAGTGGCCATGGTTCTAGACAATTGGCAGCACCCGAATTTGCAAGAACCTTTAACGAAGGCATGGATGAAACTCTGCTTTGTTACGATAGTCGAGAACCACAAGGCCTTGATCTGGCCGACAAGGAACTGGCGGCACTTTTTCAACCCATAGCAGCCAAGGGTGCGCATGTCGTGGTTGTACTCGATTGCTGCCATGCCGATTCTGGAGTAAGGGATGCCGTGATCGATGGAAAGATGGATGGAGTTTGGGTGAAACAGGCCAGCGACCGAAACGAGCCTCGACCACTTCAAGACTACCTCAAGGGCTGGTTTTTAAGAAAGAAGCCCATGATTCCCCGAAATTCGATGATCCTTCTTGCAGCCTGCACCAGGTATGAGTTGGCTGGCACTAGCGAGGAGCTGGGCCTAAGCTTCTTTACCAAAGCCCTCATCCAGATACTACGTCAATCAAGTGGAGTTGTATCCTATGCTGACCTACAGGCGCTTTTGAATCAATCCATCAGCACATTCACAGGTACGCAGCATCCCGTTGTTCATCCCTATGGTGCATTCAATCCCTATCGGTCGTTTCTGAATGTAGCACCCCTGCGAAAACCTTCTCGGTATCGGGTTTGGTTCGATGCGAGCACCTATAGCTGGAAAGTGAATGCAGGCTTAAAAAACGGCTGGGTGCATGAAGCCACGAAATCAATCAAGCTTGCTTTGTACCAGTCGAATGATGCGGAAGGCAGAGTCTTTGCCAACGCAGAGCTTCGTGAAGTTCACCTATCCGATGCTACATTGGAATGGGATTATCCTGAAATTGAAAAGGTGTATTGGGCTGAGCTTAGAAGTGTTCTTCCTCATCGATTGTTGGTTGCAGCTGAGTTAGATAGTTGCTTTGAGGCTCTGCAGTGCAGCATGTCCGAGTGTCTATTTCTGCAGCCAGTAGACCGGTCTATAAGCAAGTTTGTAATCCGATCGGTAAACCAACAACTTCGGTTAGAGGTGCCCAACGGGGATTTGATCTGTGGTATCGAAGAAGCTTCAAGAGCCAGTGATGCTTGCAGCGAATTCATCCTCGGTGTCCTTCAGAATATCTGGCGCTGGGAGCAACTGCACCGATTGCATCGAACGCTCTCTCACCTTCCTCATACTTCCATTGACTTTGAATTGGTTCTCCAGGAGAAGCAATCGGATCTGAAAATAGCATCGGTTGGGCCCCAAGAGCATGAGCAGGTAAGATCGATTGCCAGTGGATACCGTTGGCAATTCAGGTTTCGACATCGGTTTCCGGATACTGTGCGCGTGGTGCTGCTTTACTTCTGCGAGAATTATGAAATCCAGACCCTACAGAATGTGCCAGTCGAGCAAAGTCGAGAATGGACCAGCCTTTATGGCGAAGGAGCGGACGAAGGCTTCTACCTCCCGGATGGAATGGATCAATTGACCGAGCGCTTTAAACTGGTGATAGGTTCTGAGGCCTTGAACACTTTTTACCCTTTTCAAGCCGGCATTCCATTGGGAGCAATGGTGAAAAACGCAGACCCACAAAGCGAAACAGGGCTTCGAGGTTTTACAGGCATGCAAAAGACACCGCCCGTTTTTCGACTCAATGCCACCGATTGGGTCACTTTGGATGTTGAGGTTCAAGTCTCCAGAAAGCGCAGGGAAAAAGCAAGTTGGTGCTGATTTCCAGAGGTGCATTTCGTCAGATCTGAAAACTCCTGAAATCTGAGGAGGAAACTCCTGAATTTGGGTTAGAGTCATGCTACTGTGTAGGAATACTTTGGACGCGAAAACATTGAGTCCTATGAAGTTTTCGAGAAAGCTCAAATTAATGGTGCTCCTATGGACTTGCACTATTATTTCTTTAGGTTCTGTCAGAAGCCAGAATTCAAAAAATCTTGTGGTCCAATCTGGGCATAAGGGAAAGGTGCTTGTTGCGGCTTTCAGTCCGAATGGGGAGTACTACGCCACCGGAGGGGAAGATCACACCATTCTGATTTGGGAGTGGCGTACCAGAAGAATCATAAGAAAGCTTCGAAAGCATACCGGCACCATCACACTGCTTGAGTATAGTTCAGATGGAAGCTATTTGTTCAGCGGGGGATCGGACCTCAAGTTGTTGCAGTGGGATGCAAAGACCGGGGAATTGATAAAAAGCTTTGACAAAGTCATTTCAAAACCGGGAGGCTTCAAGTTTGGTTCAGCAAAGGACTCCATGAGGATTGGTCATTATCGATCGCCTGTACAGATTTCGCTGTGTCAGCCCGACATTCTCATTTCGAAGAGTAGATCTGAGGTGATTTTTTGGTCATTGGAGACCGGAGATTTTGTTAAGAAATACTCTCTTAGAGGTTATGAAGAGAAGGTGTTCATAGCAAATGAGAAGATATATGCATTTACATACAATGGAATGCTCGGTGAGGCTTCAGTGGATACGATCAAATTTGCTGGAGTGCCTGGTGACTTCTTTGCATCCTACTATGGCAGCATCATCGAAGGAATTGACCTTCAACTGAAACCAAAGAACGATGTATATGCCTTTGATGTGATTTCTTCGATAGAGGCCTCGGCAGATCGGGATTTAATCGCGGTTGCGCCATGGTATTTTGGAAAGAAGAGAGGGGCAATCGCTGAAACCGTTTGGATCGATTCAGACAGCATGATTGTTATTCCGGTCATAGCAAATAGCTACAACAGATATGACCCTGCATTAACTGCATTTGGTGAGTATAAGATTATAGAGGAAAAAGATCCTTTCACGCTTGAGAAGCAGATGTGGTTGTACGATGAGAATTGCAATCGTGTATCTCGGGTGTTATTTGCCGGGCAAACAGGAAATTCGGGAAAAGCGAGCACACGTTACACAACTGAATACAAAAGGGAACATACAGCAATTCCAAAGTTTGAGCTTGGTTCAAGCGGGGCTGTCTTTTTTAACCGGGAGTCAAACTGTGAGAATTCCATTCAGCGAGGCGACATCATATTGTTGAATAAAAAAACAGGAAAGTTTACGAACAAACTTCAAGGTCATCAGGGAACAGTTTCTTGCTTGAAAATGCACCCATCACGCGATTTGCTTTACTCCTTTGGCAGGGACTTTCGGCTCAAATGTTGGAATGTTGAAAGAGGGATCGAGCTTCACAGCCGTTCTTTCCCTGGCATAAGGATATTGGATATTCAAATTCACCCTCTGCGGGATGTTTTGTTACTCGTGGGATATGATCTTGCCTCTGGTGAAGCAGTGATAAAAATGGTCGAGTCCCATACCCTGCAACCACTCCGTCAGATAGGTTCTCTTTCAAAAAGGGCAAGTCAGGCCTTCTTCGGTCATAACAACAATGAGCTCATTATCTATTCAGGAAATGGCAGTATTCATAGCATCGATTTGAGGACCGGCAACAACATCTCCAAAAACCATTTACCGCTTTGGGCATATGCCAATGTATCGGTCACGCCACGGCATTTGGCATACACAGATTGTCAAGACTCTCTTCACATTCGAAGAACAGCGGATTTATCTCCGATCCAATCCATTGCGAAACCGGCAGAAGTCAATGAGGACTGGTCAATTAAACAACTCTGGCTGAGTGATTCTGGACGTTATATACTCATGAAAGTTGAACCGAATAACCAGTTCAACTATACCAGCCACGTCAGCGAAACCGTGCTGTATGACTCCGAGAAGAAAATGGTGGTAAAAGAGTTTTCCGGGAGTGGAAGCTCAGGTTCTTACGGAATACTGACTGCTGCTATGTCTGAATCCAATAGATCCATGATTGCGTACGGAGGATATGCCCATTGGGCGTCCAATCAATCTTTCGGCACCCTGTCTAGTCATGACCTACTCAGTGATAGCATTCGGACATTTACTCAGAAAGGTGAGTGGCTTCCGCAAGGAGGTACTAAATCGCTGGTTATGGCTGTCTGTTACAGCCCGGATGCCAAATGGCTGGTGAGCGGTGGGTCAGACGGAGGCATCTTTTTGTGGTCGGTTGATGGAAAGGAAGATCATAAAAAACTGACCTCACATTCTTCGAGGGTGAGTTGCGTAACATTCAGCCCTGATGGTCAAGTCATCGCAACAGCTTCCTCCGATCAGAGAATCCTGTTACACGCTCTTGATGGTGGTTTGATTCATACGTTGGAAGGGCATGGAAGTCCCATCAACTCTTTGCATTTTGATGCAAGCGGGAAGCAACTGGTGAGTGTTGCAGAAGATGGAGATATCAAAATCTGGGACGTTGCCCTGGGAAAAGAAATCGTCACCATATTGATGAGCGAGTCGGGTGATGGCAACATCATGTTTACACCAGATTTTTACTATCGTGCAGATCGTGGGACTCAGAATCTGGTTGGGTTCAACGTGGATAATCAGTTCTTTTCCTTTGAGCAATTTGATATCAGCCATCACCGACCTGATAAGGTGCTGTCACGGTTTGGGCGGTCTTCAGAGGGGCAGTTGCGACTTTTGAGATCAGCCTATAAAAAGCGACAGGAAATCTATGGTCAAAGGGCCCAGGGCCTTTCTTCCAACTTTTCTGCGCCTAGGCTTAGCACAAATTTCAACAAGTTACCCCTTGGCACAAACGACCTCGAAATTGAGCTGAATATTTCTGCCTACGATGAAAACTACGAGCTCAGGCGATTGAATATCTGGGTCAACAATGTACCTGTGTTCGGAGCCCGAGGAACGGTGTTAGATGGTAATCATGAGGTACGCAAGCGAATTCAAATACCACTATCCAATGGACGAAATCAAATCCAGTTGTCCGTCACGAACAGCCAGGGAGTCGAATCGTATCGTCAAATGACTGATGTTACGTGTAACACGCAGGTGAAGCCTCGACTATTCATCGTAGCCTTGGGGGCGAGCACTTTTGACAGTAGCGCTTTTGATCTTGACTTCCCGCTAAAAGATGCCCGGGACATCATTAGGGCATACACAGAGTATTCCTCCGCTTTTGACGAGGTCATTGTGGACTCACTCTTTAATCAGGAATTCAACTCTGCTAATATTGAGCGGACAAAATCGAGGCTGTTGAACAGTAAAGTTAATGATCAAGTCATCATATTCTTCTCTGGTCATGGCCTTCTGGATGATTCACTCAATTATTTTTTTGCCACTTCTACAACAGATTTTGACTACCCAGAAAACACTGCAATTCCTTATGCACTGGTTGAAGAACTCTTAGACAGCATTCCTGCGAGAAACAAGGTCATGTTCATAGACGCGTGTCATTCTGGAGAAGTGGATGCCGAAACGTATGCATTCTACAAATCCAGGTTCATAAGTGATTTGACCGAACAGGACCTTCATTTCAAGGGGTTTCTGAGAAAAGGCAAAGAGCAGATTGTTAGGGAACTAGGACTTAGAACTTCTTTTGAACTGATGAAGTATTTGTTTGCCGATCTCCGAATGATGACAGGAGCGACCGTGATCTCCAGTTCTAGTGGCGCCCAATCATCATATGAAGGGAATGGAGTGAAAAATGGGACATTCACATATTGCCTACTCAAAGGACTTCGTAAAGGAGGTGCCGATTTGAATGGCGACAATCAGATCACAATTTCCGAGTTGCAACAATTCGTTGCTACGGAAGTCCCAAAACTCACACACGGCATTCAACAACCAACCTATCGAGTAGAGAACATTGCCAATGATTTCATTGTGTGGTGATTGGGAAGGCCATATTTCTGGGTAATCACAATCTCCTTAGAATCGGGGAGTAAACCCCTCATTCCTAGTTAACATCACGGATTTGAGCAGGGGTAGTTTGGTCGCAAACCAATGACAGCATGCGACTCACATTTCCCAACACCCGATTCACGCTCATATTAGCGTTTCTTCTCTGCTTTCAGATGAACACTCGTGCCCAGAACATCTCTGATGCGGCCGCTCTGGTCTTGCAGGACGGACACCGCTATGAGATTCAGGACATGATGCCCAGTACGAGCAGCGACTACTTGATCAGCAAGTCTGAAGGAGAGCTCATCCTATGGGATTTGAAGGAAGGAAAAAAGGCCAAAACGTTCGGATACCAGGGAAAAGTCTATGGTCAGGCGCCCCCTGAACCAGTCCCCTTTTGGAAAATGCTCCTAAGGCCTATGCGCTTTCTCACATCTCCACGCGGTGGAAATGAAAAGGAACGACTTCAGTATTCCCGCCTCATACATTTGGATGATCAACAGGGAGTGATGTTTACGTATAGCCAGGATGCGGTTTACAAGCAACAATTTGACATGAACCGCGGTCCGAAACCAGATGTCCGTTTTCAGATTTGGCGCCCTAGCATTTGGGGAATTGGTCTTCGAGAAATACAAGACATCGCTGTTGCCGAAGTCTTTACGGATACTGTAGCAGACGTTTCGCTCTTAGTAGCAGCCACACCCAATGGCAAGATCAAGGTATGGGATCACGAACGCAAGAGATGGAAGTCAACCCTGAGAACCAGAAAGCTGAAAGGCGTGATAGGACTGTTGGAGCAGTTGGCTGACATCCGTACCAAAAAGTGGCGCGAACTGGAATTCTTCCATGTGTTCAGTCCAAAAACGTTGAAGATCAGTAGTGATGGAACGAGGTTGATTGCCGCGGGAGATCAAACAGTCAAGGGGTGGGACATTCAAAAAAGGCGTGCACGATTGATCTTCTCCGATGAACAAGCGCTGGATGTGCGTTCCATTGATCTTTCAAACGACTCCAAAGAACTGGTCGTTTACAGTGCGGCCAGGGTCAGCGAGCCAAAATACGAACCGATCTTTAAAACTGAAGTATGGCTGCACCAGTTGGAAACCGAAGAAAAAAACCTGATCCACGAGTATTATGGTATCCAATCGCCCTACGAACGAAAGGCCTTTGAACATGCTCAAGTGAGTTACAGCCCGGATACCACATTTCTCGCCTTTACTTCTCCGAAGGGAATCGTGATTTACAACCGTGTGACCAAACAGAAACACGTGATTGAGGAAAGCCACTTCAGGTTGAGGAACCATCTCTTCCTACCGAATCTGTTTGCCTTTGATAAAACCGGGAAGTCCATTTTTTGGGATGCTCCCGAGACCCACCGCGACATATATGTATCCGATTGCTATTCCGGCACCACGTTCAATCGAATGGGCGGTTGGTCCACCCGCATCGAAGACCTGACGGTGACACCAAAAAATGAATTAATACTCGGAGAAAAGCGACTACGCACCCTGAACCTCAACAGCATTACGGGAGGGCATCGGTATTCCAACCTGTTGCAGCAAGCCCGGGATTCCGGGGACATCTTTCTCAAAACAAAGTTTCATCCGGCAGGTGGTGTAATGGCTTTGGCTACGCTGAAGCTTAATGATACCGTAGCTACAGATAAGCGAATGCTCGACTTCTATGGCTATGAATTCCGCATTGGCAGGGTGAACAACGTGATCAAGGATGTCATCCTGCCAACCCACCGTTACTACCAGAAACTCTACAAGCCCAGAAAGGAATACGTGAAAGCTGAATGGGGTTTGCACGCCCTGTTGCCGGAAAGCAATGTCATTGTTCCCCTCGGAACATTGGAAGGACTTGAACTGAGCATCGCCATTGATACCGCAAACAATAGAATGGCCGCGGCCACTTGTGGTCAGGAGCATAAACGCAATACAAAGCAGCGCCTGTTGGTCTACAACATGGAGTCCGGAGATACGGTCATGAGCTTTCGACAGGGGGATTATTACCGAATGGCTTTTTCACCGGATGGATCGCAACTAGCGTTTTCCTCTTCTTACGGTGCCCGACTCATCCGTATCATGAATGTGGAAGACAGGTCCATGGTCAAGCGCCTGGGACGACAGCCCTTTTACATGGCCCGTTTGGTTGAGTTCCTTGTCGGCCTTGGAAAAGGGCAGAAAAGCAGGGAAACGCTGGTGTATTCCCCCAACGGTCGCTACCTCGCTGCAACCAATCGTAAAAACACCAGCATTCGCATCTACGATGTCCAGGATAACTATCGAAGCGTGAGCCTGAAACCCAGTAGGGAAGGGCTCATGGCGAAACTGATGAATATGATGAGTTCAAGCTCCAGTGACCAGATCAACTCGCTCGCTTTCAGTCCCGATGGGGCGCGCATCCTGGGTGCTACAGAAAGTGGGAAGATGAAAGTTTGGGAAACAAAAAGCGGGAAGCCCCTTCGGACGATCTACGCTGGATTCAATGGCATTCAAAAAGCGGTGTTCAGTGCAGATGGGAAGAACATCTTGGCTTTGGAAGGAGGCATTAACCTCATGGTTTTTGGTGAGGAGGATGTGCGTCCGGTGTCCAACATGGTCAATGCTGCCAATATGGAGGATTACCTGATCTGGAACCGAAATGACTTCTACGCATCCACAGAAAACGGCCATCGCGCCATTGGATTTTCTGACAACGATCGCGTTTATTCATTCGAGAATTTCGACCTGAGTCAGCATCGCCCTGATGCCATTCTCAGCAGCATCGACACGAGTCAACACCAATTCATCGAGATCTACCTAAAGGCTCGTCTGAAGCGACTGGAAAAGATGGGACTTTCCCCTGAAATGCTCCAAAGCTCATTTGTGCTACCTGGCCTTGAGCTGATCACTGAGAACCTCCCGTTGAGCACGGACCAGGATACGCTTCACCTGAGCTATGCGGCAGATGGACACGGCCATTCCATTCGCAGCGTTCAGCTGTGGGTGAACGATGTTCCACTCTATGGTCTGCGCGGCCACAAGCTATCGGAGCCTTCAGAAACACCCGAAATAGACATCGAAGTGCCGCTCTCAGCAGGATCCAACAAGATCCAGTGCAGCGTGCGCGACACAAACGGAGTGGAATCGCTCAAGCGCACCTTTTTCATGTACCGAGATCGAGAGGTGAAGCCTGTCTTGCATATCGTGGCTTTAGGCGCTTCCGAGTTTGCCAATCCGAAGCACAACCTAGACTATTCGCAAAAAGATGCGAGTGATGTAATTGATGCGCTACAGCAAACTGTAGATAGCCAGTACGCAAGCATCGAAATCCATGAGCTGTTCAACCAAGATTTCACTCTAGAGGCGCTAAAGGTTCTGAAACCTGAATTGCAAAACACCAACGTAGATGATCAGGTCATTGTCTTCATTTCCAGCCATGGTCTTCTGGATGATTCGCTGAATTACTACATCGCCACCGCGGGTACGGACTTTGAAAACGTAGAGAACACAGGCATTCCTTATGAGGCCATCGAACACCTTCTGGACAGCATCCCCGCGCGAAATAAGCTGCTGTTGATCGATGCATGTCATTCCGGGGAAATGGATGAAGAGACGGTGGAGTACTATAAGAACAAGAAGACGAGCCGAATTGAAGCGAAAGACATGGTGTTCAAGTCTTATCCTATTACGGCCAAAGCAGATTCTGCGGACTCAGCGCAGATTGTAAAGGTTGGACTGAACACTTCGTTTGAATGGATGAAGCAACTCTTCAATGATGTGCGCTATAGCACGGGATCATTGGTGATCAGCAGTTCCAGCGGAGTCCAGCTTTCAATCGAAGGTGAGAAGTACCAAAACGGAGTGTTCACGTACTGCGTGCTCGAAGGCCTGCGCGAGGCGAAAGCGGATGAGAACAGAGATGGTCAGGTGAGTGTCTTGGAGCTACAGGCTTATGTGAATAGTCGTGTGCCGGAATTGACTGAAGGTATACAACAACCTACGTTTCGGGTGGAGCCGTTGGGGAATGATTTTGTGTTGCCTGGCTGTGATATGAAGGACAAGGAAGAGGAGTTGGTACGAGGGTGGTGAAATTCTTTATAGAGAGAAACCATCCTCAGTTTGATAAGTCTCTAATTCTGATCTATGGAATCACTTTTTTCTTGATTTTCTTTAATTGTTATTGAGTCGATTTTCGCTAAAACCTTTTTGCTTACGTCAATAATATTATTCTGATCGATTTCGAAATTCAAGAGGTCTTTATCAAGTGAATCGATCCCCTCTGAAAGGGAATCAATGGACTCCTTAGTCGAGTTTAATTGATCCTCTAGTTTAGAATCTCTTCTAAGCTCTATAAAATATGTCACTGCGAATATTATGAATCCACTTAAGCCGACTGTGAAGACGAATTTCATGGTTTCTTGGATAAAGGATTCAGCCTTTGACTGAGTCCACTTCTTGTCAATTATTAACTGCTTAAAGTTTCGCAAATACCAAACGATTAGCTTCTGTTTTATAGTTGGCCTACCGTCAAGACTTGTGTACTCCATGTAAGCCATAAAGTAATTCCACCTTTTTTTCAAAAAGGATTTGCTCTTAAGTCGTTTTGGGTCTGTCCATATGTCAACAGTGATGCTTTCCTCTATGGGTTTCCTATTATCTGTGTGGGCGGGGAATAATGAAACTATAATAAAGCCATTATCATCACGCTCAAACACAAGGGTTGCACCGTATTCTTTTAAATGAACCCATTTTTGACCTTGTGTTATTGTTTCAAAGGGTCTGCTGCCCCAAAAAACTTCCACAATCCTTTCATTGTTTCCTCCCATTCTGCTTCCTGGGCAGATACTCAACATGTATATTCTCTCAAACTCTTTAGCTCGTTCATTTTGGCTCCTGAAATCAGTGAAGATTTTGACTGATTCGTTGTAGAAGTCTTCAAAGTCTTTGCGTCTATTTTGTCTTGTACGCCCCATATTTGATTGAAGGTTGATTGGCACCTAAAGTCGAAAGGAAATTGAGGTTATTGCCATATGCATACAGATTGAAGGTGAGCGACACAGATCCAATAGCCTCTCCAATTTGTCACGAGCGATTAATCTTAGACATTTCCATCTTGTCAGGGTTTCTTTCAAGTTCAATGAAATTGATCTTTGATCTATCGTTGCGAGGGTAAATGCTCTTTATTTCGTTTGACTGGCCCTTTCTCACAATGGTGAATCGTCTACCTCCAACCTGAAAATGACAAATCAAATTTTTCCCTGTTTCTGCCTTTTGCCAGTCATTGTCGTCAATTGCTTCCAGAGCCATGAACAATGTCATCATTGGATCGGCTATTACACCTGCACTGAAGGAAGAAGGTGCATACTTATTGAGAGTTGAATCTGGATTGATGAAGCTATTAATCGTTTCATTGTGTCGGATTATTATATGAACTAATGCTTCAGTTGAAACTGAATATTTTGATTGAGGCAATCCGTAGAACGATGGTTTTGTGATATCTCCCTGAGAGGTAGAAATTTTAATCAGCTTGGTGACTAAATCGATGAATAGCTTGGTGTTGTGGTATTCAGCCTGAATGCAGAAGCGTTTATATGAGGGGAGGTACTTTCTTCCTACATCGCTAAACACGCTTGACTTTAGTCTCCTTTCCATCTCTTTGTAGCATTGCCATAGAATGAATGATTCTATTGCCCTTCCACTGTGTTTATATGCAATAGAGCATAGTTCGTTCAGTCTTTTTAGCTCTTCTACGGTAGTTACACCATTGCTAAGTCTCAGTAGTATTCTTTTTTTAGATTGACGCTCAGAATCTGTCATGCTCGGTGGTTAGTTTTTCAAAACTAACTTAACAATAGGTGTTTGCCCTCGCATGTTCTTGTAATGCGTGCAGATAGTAGAGTATCGACACCTATTATAGGCGGGGCAGCCAATCACTCCGCTCCAGCAACCTTCTTCAATTCCTCCTCATCCACCTTCCCATAAAACTCAAATACAAACGGAATAAACACCTGATGAAGCAGCTCTTCCGAGTTTAGTTTTGGAAACTGAGATTTAAGATGCACTAACTGCTCTACCAGCGTTGCTCGTTCAGCAACAACAGGCAAAAAATGGCCAATCAAGTGTTTCGAGCCACTACTCATGTCAAAGAACCAAAGCTTGATATCGGAAATATCATCTGCTGAAATTGACTCACCTTCAACAGTGTAGATGTAATCCGCGATCAGCAGTTTCGCGTTCGCATATTCAAGCTTTTTGTTGATGGTTTCACCCTTGTATTGGTAAGTCATCACAAAGAGAAAGTTCTCCTGTACAGGCAATTCATCCTCGTCAATCTCATACTTCAGTTGATCGATGATCAGGAAGGGACGCGGAGCCGTTACATCAAGATTGGCGGCAAAGTATAGGCCCAGGGTTTCCAGGTAGTCATCGCCTTTGCCTTTCAGCGATACGATGGTATCCAGTGAGAATATTGAATTTGAAACCCGCGCTATCAAACCACCGCTGGTTTTTCTTGCTTTATCTGAGCGCAGACTGTGCATGTCGTCTTTAGACCGCACAATCACCTTGTTTTTTGGGTTTGTAAAGCGCACCTGGTCATCCGAGTAGATGTAGTCGCCTCTTTTCACAGGGCTTGTTTGTTCGTTTACGTAGATTTCTCCAACGACTTCGAGCACATGGTAGGTGGTATACTGAGCATTTAGAGAAATAGAGAGGTTCAGCAGAAGAAAGATCAAAGCAAAGGTTCTCATCGTTTTATAGGATTTATGGATGTGCTGCATGGGTGGCAGGTGGAGGCTTTGGCAGTGTCCAAGCCATGGGCAAGGCGTTCGGCAATACTCAATGGTCTGCTTACAATCTGACAGGCCTGCTGAATCCAATGCTCAGCATGTACGTTCCAGGAAAGCACCCGATTACCGCGCATGTCGATTGCCAACAGCGAGTCGCCTCGTTCGGTAAAGGCAAGGTCGCCTTGCACTGGGCCGGAGAGTGAAAACCAGTACTTCCGCATGTTTTGTAGGTTCCACAGTTCTACCTGATTTGCTACTGGGTTTATTCCCGCCAGCTGCTGACCGTTTGCACTAATCGCTAGTCGCTGAAGCCAATAGTCTTTTGCGGGCGCTAACTCTGAGCCGACCAAAGCTCCGCGGTCCAGATTCCATAACACTGCATGTTTCTTACTAGTCGCGAGGATAGTGTTGTCCGGATGAAAAGCGAGCTTTTCACCTCCGTTCCAGCTGAGCGTGGAAAAAGCGGTGTCTACCACCTTTCCAGTTGCTCGGCTCCACACCGTAATGTGACTGTCCCCTGATACTGTATATCGACTAGCATCTTTAGAAAGCGCGACATCGGCAAACTCCTCCCAATGGTGTTTGGAAGAAAAGAGCAAGGAAAACTCGGGAGTCAATTCTCGAATTTCTATTTGCCCATCCTCGTAGGCCAGAATGACCTCCGTTCCTTCGCGATTGATATTCAGCTGCTCCACGCGACTTTTAAGCCGCCAGCGCTGCGAAATGTCAAATCCATGCTCCCGATACATTGCCCACAGAATGGTATCCTGCGCCACCAACAAGCATTCAGCATTTGCCTGCAATGCATGTGCGTCTGCCGATCTGAGGTTGACCTGTTCTGGTAGGTCCATAGCGTTGTATCGAGGTCGAGGATGCCATTGCATGATGACACCATTTTCGTCACAACTGATGAGGCGGTGACCGTCCATGAAAAAGAGGCTGCGAACGATGCCATGATGACCTTCCAACTCATGCTTCAGTTTGCCGTTCTCGAGGTTCACCAATCGTATCGCATAAATTCCAGAGGTGTCTTGGCGGTTCAGCATTCCACCCAATGCAAGTGTGGTTCTATCTGGAGAAACATCCATGCATTGGATGGAGAAATCGGGAAAACTATGCTTTTGGGTTGTAGTCCACGTGCTCAGGTCATGGTACCGCAATATCCCTTCCACACTTGCTGACAGCAGGGTAGTGCTGTCTGCAAAATGAAGGTTGAGGAGAGGGTTGTTTGGATGAGCATGTGCTTGAAAAGCGTGCGGTATAATCTGACCGTTGCTAACCTCAATGATCACCGGTGCGGGATTTCCATGTTCAATCAAGGCCAGCCAGCGACCATCTGGACTGAAGGCCAGCCGCTCAATGCTTCCCTTTACTGATAGAGTCCAGGTCAAGGGCTGTTCTGGATGTGCGAGGTCACGGAGCATCACGATCCCGCTTCGTGTTCCTATTGCAAGTAAGCGTCCCGTTTCATCGATGGCTATGGCAGTGGCCTTGTCACCTAGTTCTAAAGTGTCTGCAATGCTGCTTTCCAGCAAGCCGATGCTACAGACATCTCCTTGCGCGTTGATGGCGAATAGTGATTGCAGCGGGCGACTGTAGGTCATGGCCGCACTGTTCTCTGTTCCTGGGATTTGGTAAGTGAGCTCCTCGCTGTCTGCATTCAGCACATAGATGTTTGAGTCCTTTCCATAAGTGATGCACAGCCCTTGTTCTTGGATGTAAAGCATACTATTGGTAGCATTCGCTTTATGCTTTAAGATGCGCTCCAGGTGCGGAGCGGCATCTAATGAAGCCTTGAGCGCATTCAACGCATCGAAAGTGGTATCCATGTTGATCGCCTCCAAAGCCAGCAATAGCGATAGCTCGGTATCCATGGCAATGGCCGCTTTTGCCTGTTCCGCCAAGCGCCTGGAATCAGCCGTTCGCGCGTTTTTGATTGCCAATTGTTGCTCGTAAACAGCCCATAGTGTCAAAGCAGACAGCACTACAAATGCCGTAGCAACCAAGGCATTACGGAGGCGCTTCTGCCAAGAGCGCTCGCGCAGACTTTTTAGAATGAATTGTTGTTCGCGGCTATTGAGCATTTTCCCGTGAAATCAGTCGTAGGCAAACAAGCTGCAATCCATCCAATCAGGCATCCTTGCAAATCAGGAGATGCACCATTAAAAAGTGTGATTTACAAATGAGAATGACGCTAGGCGGTTACAGTGTAAATGCTTGTAAACCAGTAGTGGATTCCTTAAGAACTAGGAAGGCCAGGGGAGCTCGGAGTCAGAGTTTTGTGCAAAACACGCTCCCTCGGGAGCCTTTAAATCTCTGAACAGATGGCCAAGGGTAAAAAGATTGGACAAATCGATGTCTACAAGAAAGAGCCAAACCATAGCTGGATATGGGTGGTGGTAGGCATTATCGTGTGCTTAATACTGGTAGGGCAGTGCTCTTAATGCTTCTGCGATGTCGAAACAAGAGACACCTCAGCGATCCGCAGGCTTCTTCGAGAGCTTGCTCACAGTAGCCGGAGCCATCACCGGAGCAGTGTTTGGTTACGATAATGGAGAATGGCCCGGCCTTTTTGCAGGTGCAATTGTCCTGGGAGGCATCGGAATGTGGGTTGGCCGTACCGCTGATTTCATCATTAAAGTCGCTCTGCTCATTATTATCCTGTTGCTCAATGCCGCCATCCGTAGGTTTATTTGGGAGTTCATTTCTAATATGCTTGGTTAAGTTGACTTCTCACGAGGGTTCCTGACTTCATCCCGGTTTTCCATGAAACATGGGCATCATTCTCCGAGTATTTGATGAGGACTCGCGTTGTATGAGCATTGGACTTTTGACCAAATCAAAATTCAATACTTATGTCACTAACACCGACACTGAGTCTGTTTAAAGACTCCAATTATTCACCTACTTACTGGTGGCTCGAAGTCACCATCGATAGTTCCAGCTATGTGGTTGATACTCATGAATCGCCTGTGGGGCCAAATGCTGTGGAAGAACTCCACATCGATGTAAACCTTGCGGAACCTGGAGATGGTGCCTCTACCATCACGGTAGACATCGGACAATCTTCCCTTCATCAAACAACCGGGCAGGTACACGTAAAATTGCTCGATGCTTCTCAGGGCGAAAAAGGGAATGGAAACGTTAGTACGGTTTCTGCGCAGGAAGCGACTAAACCGATCCCAAGCCCCAGTCTTTGATTCGCTGAATGTAGATCCAATGTTCACAGAGGTCTGAAATCTCAGACCTCTGTTTCATTATACTCACGGCATATGCCTTTGCTATATGTTTGAGGAAAACCTGTTTTTATGAATATTTCATTGCGCGCTCGAATTGTCGTTGTGGGTATAGCTCTTTTCGCGTTTTGTGAATCATTGACCGCCAGCGCTCAGCAATCAACTGAACGAATACAGGACAGTCTTCGGGCTAATGAGCTATTCAATAGGGCGTGGGATTTGATGGATAAAGACATTGATTCTGCCTTGTATTTTGCTTCAACATCCCTTGCGATTAGCGATAGTCACAGTTTTACTCAGCTGAAAGCCTATGCGCTCTCACTACTCGGGACCTGTTATAGTCGGATGGGACAATATGATTCGGCCGTCAGTTTTCAGAAAAAAAGCTTGCTCATACGTCTGGAGAACGAAAACTCTGTTGACATCGCTAGTTGCTACAACAACCTCGGACTACTCTACCACCAGATGGAGCAGTTGGATAGTGCGATATATTTCTTCGATTCCGGCATTGATATCTGTAGGGAGCAAAATGCTCTTGGACTGCAAGCCACACTTCTAAATGGATTGGGCATGACCATGCTTGATTTGGGACAATTGAAGGAGGCAGAGAAAAGTCTTACCGTGGCCATATCCATTGGAGAATCGCGATCACCGAAAGACCTTGTCAGCCTTGCTAAGCGTTATCAGAACTTAGGTAGGATTTATGAGCGAATAAAACGCTATGACTTGGCGCGAGAGTATTTCGCAAAAGCCAAGAGTATTTACGAGATGCATGGAAATCATCGTGGTATCCTGGACATAACCATTAATGATGGCGTTATACTCTTAAGGCAAGGAGATTATTCCGCTTCGATCGAAAAGTTGAATTCAGCTCTGGTGCTGTGTAAACACCACGACATGATCGACCATCGATCCAGTGTAATGAACACCTTGGGTTACGCATACCTACTAAATGATCAAGTTCAGGAGGCCGAACGATTGTTCCTTGAGGGGATTCAACTCGCCATAGAATCTGGTATGGAAGAAAGTTTGCTCAAAGCGAGTCTAAACCTTGCGAATCTATACGTGTCAGCAGATCGTCATCTTGAAGTGTTAGCACTGTTTTCTGATATCGATACGCTCATTCATAACACTCAAATCCTCCGCTATCAAAGAGACTATCTTTCAATGAAGGCCATCACGCTTTCTGGCCTTGGCCGATATAAAGAAGCGTATGAAACCGAACTGCTATACAAACATGTAAGAGACAGTATTGCTGAGGCCATTGATGAAGCCCAGATTTCGCTGGGCGAAATGGAGCGTCACAAACGGGATGAATTGATTCTAAAAGCTCAGAATAACCTGCGAGCCATGAACCTTGTGAATGATGCAGTGAAGGCTTCAAACCGCAACCTGGTTGCCGGGATTCTTATTCTGGCGCTTGTCGCAGCAACGGGTCTTCTTATTCTTCGCAACCGTTCGATCCAATTGAAGGCCAAAGCACTTGCCGAGAAAAAAAAGAGCGATGAGAAGGTGATGGAATTGCTTGCAGGGATCAATGCCCAAATGCATGAAGCGCAATTGGATGCGAACAAGGAGACAAGCTCTCGAATCGGGCAGGACCTGCATGACAGCCTCGGTAGTAAACTGGCTGTGGTACAAACTTCTATGGAAGGCATCCGAAAGAAAGTTGCCAGTCAGGATGAAAACATCATCGCTCGATTTGATAAAGTGGAAGCATTGCTGGAACAGTCATGCAGTGATCTCAGAAGCATTGCACACGACCTGCAGGATAAGGAATTGGGGATGCGAAGTCTGGAACAGGAAATTGAGCAATTCAGCAGCCTGATCAATCAGCAGGAAGCCGTCAATATTCAACTGAAGAAGGAAGCACTGCCGGATTCTATTCGTCCGGATGTTCAGAAGGAAATCACGGCAGTAGCCCGACTGCTGATCGAAAACGTATTGCGGCACGCAAAGGCCAAAAACGTCACGATAGAGCTAGGGTTCAATCACAGGAACTTTTTGCTTTCCGTCTCAGATGATGGCATTGGGTTTCTTGATTCTGAACCGAGGCTTGAAATGGGCCGAGGACTAAAAAACGCACATAAACGAGCCGATAAATTTGGTGGTGAGTTCAGCATTAGATCCCAACCTGGCCAGGGCACCAAAGCCACGCTTCGGATTCCCATGGCCACCATTTAAACCAATCAAGATTTACATCCATGATAAAAGTCGCCATAGCAGACGATCATAAAATCGTCACAGAGAGCCTTGAACAAACCTTTGAAGACTCGACAGAACAGATAGAAGTAGTTGCTACCGCTGAAGATGGGAAAGTGCTCATCCATCAACTCAAGAAACTTGAGGTTGACGTGGTGATCCTAGACATTTCCATGCCTTCGATGGATGGTGTGGAAGCACTCCGATGGATCAAGGCACATCGCCCAGAGTTGAAAGTCCTCATGCTGACCATGCATAATGATTCTGACCGCATCATTATGTGCATGCAGCTCCAGGCAGATGGCTACCTGTTGAAAAATCGAACCGGAAAAGATGCGGTAAAGGCACTGAGAGTACTGATGAAGGGGGATCATTATTTCCCGAATGATATCCGCGACATCGTGTTCGATTCGCATATGCCGAAGGAAGAGCTCAAGCGCCTGAAGCTCAGCGAACGCGAAGAACAGGTGTTGATCCTACTAGCGGCCGGTGACAGAGCCCAAGATATTGCGGATAAAATCTTTGTTTCCAAGAGTACGGTTGAAACCCATAAAAAACACCTTATGGAGAAACTACGGGCAAGAAACGTGCAGGATTTGGTTCGCTTTGCTGTGAAGAATGGGTATTGCAGAGATTAGTTGTTCAGCACCCGATTAACTCCGGTTTGAATTATTAGGTTACCGGTAGTGCATGGAAATATTCATGTCTACCGGTTTTCATTTATGCACAGGTCTCTTTGCTCTGAAGTCCCTCCCTGAATTCCATAATAAAGAAGCCTGATTTCTACAAAAAACCGTTAGAAGATAGCCCTCGGTGACTCATCATGTTTGCCAGCAAATAATTAGCAAGCATGTCATCCAAAATCCAAGGAAAAGCACTCACCATCGGCATCAATGCCTACGAGAACCCCGAGGCTCGACTGAGAAGCTGTGAAACCGATGCCACGGCCATGCATCAGCTGCTCAGCGAGCATGCCGATGGTACGGCCAATTTCGATGCCCACCTGCGCACAAACCTTACCTGTCATCAGCTGCGAGAAAGCATCCAGCAGCTTTTGAAGCCTGAACGTGCCGCGCATCATGCCGTGCTTTATTTTTCCGGCCATGGATTCGTAAATGCCTCCAGTGGCTTCCTCGTTGGGAAGGATTACTCAAAGGATGACATGGGCGTATCCATGGACTGGCTGATCCAGCAGGTCGAAGCCTCTGACATCCCGCAGATCACCTTGATTTTTGATTGCTGCTATGCGGCCTCTTTTGGGGAGATTTCCTCTGAAGGCCGTCCGCTGGCTTCCCTTCCAGAAAATGTCACACTGCTGGCAGCCGTTCGCAGCGATGATGTGGCGCAGGAAGGTCCGCAGCACGGTAAGTTCACCGAGATTCTGATTCAGGGCCTGAATGGTGCCGCCAAAGACAGCCTCGGACGTGTGACGGCTGCCAGTCTATACAGCCTCGCGGACACAGTGTTGACACCATGGCAACAACGCCCCGTGTTCAAGAGCTACGTCACTGGTATGCAGCCGTTGCGCCATTGTGAACCAACCATCACCAAAGAGTTGCTGGAGACGCTGAGTGGCTATGACTTCTTCAAAAACCGCAACAAGAAAAAGCAGCTGCAAGCAAAGGACGTCTGCACTGACACTTCGCAGGCCCGCTCTGTGGAGCGTTTTGCCCGGCTCATGGCCTTTTACCAGGCCGGGTTGATTCGCGCCCACGAGGCGCACACCATCTATGAAGCTGCCCTTTTGGAAGACACATGCGAGCTGACTGAATACGGCCGCTTCTTTCTCGAATTATTAGATAAAAACCGCCTGTAAACACCTTGATCATGAAGAAAGCCAATACGACATTGATCCACAGGCGCATGAAGCACTTTGTCGAGTTCATTGCCCCCGAGCGTGACATCGATGCTGGTGTTCAGACCTATGTGAAGGCCATTGAATCCTGCATCCGATCGCGGGCCACGGCACACGGGCTCACTGTTGCCTCGGTGCAAGCTGCAGGCTCGTACGCCAAGCGCACTGGCTTGCGCAGGCACATGACCGGAGGCAGTGAAGTGGAAGGGCAGGACGTGGACATCGCCATCATCCTGGAAAACAGGAACAGAAAAGGCGAGCCGATCACCTACAGCCTCGTTCCAGACTTCAAGCGATTCCTGATCGACCAGAAAGGACTTTGGGAGCCACATCAGGTGGACCTGACTAAGAGCTCGGCTATGCTTGCCCTGAAAAATCAAAAGTTCAGGTTTGATGTCGTCCCAATCATCAAAACGAAAGACCCTGTCATTCAACGGCTGATCCGCACCACGCGGGAGGCGTACACCACTTCGGTTCAGGGCCACATCAATTTTGTCAAAGAGCTAAATGGAAAAGGCAAGCACATCCATTTCAACAATGGCCTGCGCCTGGTCAAGTGGTGGCGTTATCACCAGCAACTAAGCTCTCCTTACCTCAACAATTCACCAACGGGAAAGAAGGTGCCCAGTTTTCTCCTCGACCTGCTTTGTGCCCGGGCATACAAAGACATCCATCCCCGAAAAGAAACCTATCCCGAGATGATCTACGAGTGGTTCAAACACCTGCATTTGGTCTGTGATCAACGCCAAACCGTGCATTTCATGGAAAAGGGCCGTTCTCGCAAAGCATCCGATGCGCCATGGCAGGTGATCGATCCCAAGGACCCGAACAACAATGTCGTAGCCAATTGGCAGGACTTTCAGATCAGGGAACTCGCGCGGTGGTTTGAACATGGTCGTGACTGCATGATCCGGGCCATTCACCACGACATGAGCGGGAACCAAGATGCCAGCCTCCAGTGCCTGACCGAAGTCTTCGGACCAAGCTTCAAAACCCAGTGCCGAACTGTCCAGTGAACTCAGCATCCCAAGCGCCCCAAGCACCCCAAGACTCAAACCATAACATCAATGAATCCAATAAACCAATACCCATGACAACCAAGCCAGAAGGCCTTATCATCATCCGGCACGAAGTGCTCGGGGCCATTCCCATGCAGGAAGTGTATGATGCGCTGCCTGAAGCCTATCAAGGTGTGCCGCTCTATCCTGTTTCGATCAACCCACAGAGCTTTCAGCATGGTGAAAGCATGCATCAACACTGGCCATCACTGCTGGCTGAACAGGAGCGCCTGTTCAAGGAAAGTGTCATTCCCAAGCTCGAAGAATACCCGGAATGCCGGGTGCTTTATTTTGGATTGGCACCCATTCCGCTGGCCATACATCTCGGCAATCGCCTCCATTCCATGAAGCGCGTGGAAGTGTTTCTAAAGCATCAAACCCTGAAACACTGGGTGTGGCCGGAAACAGACGCGGAACACCCCATCATCACGGGAGTTCCCGGTGAACTCAACAAGGGTGGAGGAGACGTGGTGCTTCGACTCGGTACGCGCTTTCCGGTGCATGAAGATGATGTGGAACGCGTGGTGCCCGAGGCCGTCAAGGACATGGTGATTGCACCCACCCATCGGGGCAGTGACATTTTCGGTTCCCACGAACAGGTGGCTCGTTTTGCCGGAGCCGTGCGTGCTTCCCTCGATGCCGTCAAGGGAAACCTACCCAATGCACGGGCCGTCCACCTCTTTGCAGCCATTCCATCAGGGCTCGCTTTTTTGATCGGTCAGGAAATCAGTCCCAATGCACATCCGCTGGTCTATGTCTACGAGTTTGACAACGACCGCGATCCCAAGTACGACCACATCTTCACGGTCAATGAAGAACTGGCCACCGAGGCTTTTGACATCAGCGACCGCGAGCGGAAGGCTTTTCAGAAGCTTCGCGAAGCACAGACGGAAGACATTCAGCAGTTTCAGGCGCACTTGATTCCCAACCTGAAGGAAGCCAATCCGCATTGGTTGAGGGCATTGTGGTCTACAGAGGATCAGGAGGCAAATCCCTTTGAGCAGGACTACTGGAACACCCTCGATCGGCTTGACCGCATCCCTTTGGACATGGACTTTCTCTCTGTTCCTCGAAGCAACGAAGAGTTGCCCATCCGCTACTTCTTCACGGATGCCTTTCTCAAAGTGCTGGGTGAATCGCTGACAGATCGCAGTGATCTGGAGCTGGCCGCCCGGTTATTCTGTTTCCGGCAAAGTGTACGACAAACCGTTCATGGCATTCAACCAAAAGGCAGGCACCATTCCGCGCGCTATCCGCGCATCACCGAAGAAGCAGACTATCAGGCGGATGTCTATGCCTTGTTGAACGAGTTTTTCCTGCAGGACTGCAACTATGATGAAGCATCAGGCTATTTCAGTCGTATGATCCGTGTGCTCACCGAAACCATGTGGGCCTTCGACAAGGTGGAG
Organism: Flavobacteriales bacterium UBA6057; assembly: GCA_002428995.1. GTDB lineage: Bacteria > Bacteroidota > Bacteroidia > Flavobacteriales_G > Salibacteraceae > UBA6057. The sequence continues at coordinate 483,127 of DIYJ01000018.1, forward strand.
GGCTCACGTGAGGAAATGGAAGTGCAGCGCACGAACGCCTACCTGTGTTGGTATTACCTCGCCAGCATGATCGAAGTCGGTGACGGCTTGCCCTTGTCCGACATCCTGTCGTTGTTGGCGCGCAAACCCATCATTGAGCTGCGGCTGCATGCCCTGGAAAACAGCGCTTCCGATACCCTTGTGTTTGATTTTGGTCGCTCGCAGAAGTCTTCATTGGGCATAGCCGTTTTTCACAACGGCCGAATGGTGTCGCGCGGCAACGAAGAAGGGGAACTGCCGCTGACCGACCTCATGGAAGGATTCCGCACTCGTAAGCCAGACCTCATCAAGCAAGTGATTCGGGCATTGCACTCAAAAATCTAATTCACTCAGCCTCCAAAACCATGATCGACATCCTAAAACTCCGTAACAATGTCATTGAAGACTACCGAAAGTACGTGGAGAGCTTCATCGACATCCGGGATGAACGGCTCAAGCAAAAAGCCCAGGAAATTCTAAACGATGGCAACCTGTGGCCTGATCCATTGCTCCAATGCAACCCCGGTTTTGAAAAAGGGGAGACCGTGGAAGTGCTCATTGATAGTGGCGTCCTTCATAAGGATATGGCTCACATCTTCACAGGGTTTCAACTACATAAGCACCAGTCGGAGGCCATCAAGATTGGTACAAGCGATAAGGGCTTCATCGTCACCTCTGGTACCGGCTCGGGAAAGTCGCTGACTTACCTCGGAACCGTTTTCAACCGAGTGTTGAGCCACCCTGAACAAGGCGGAGTCACCGCCATCATCGTGTATCCCATGAATGCGCTGATCAACAGCCAGGAACTCGAGATCAAGAAGTATCAGCGCAACTTCCTGCAACGACACCTTCCCGCTGATGTCGAGTGGGGGGCTGGTTCCAAATCACTGGATGATCAGATCGAGGAATTGAATGTGCTGGCTACGCGTCAGTTCCCGATCACGTTTGGCAAATACACCGGACAGGAGAGCGAGGCCAAGAAGCAAGACATGATCGACAAGCCCAAACACATTATGTTGACCAACTACATGATGTTGGAATACCTGCTTACCCGTAGCAAGGAAGCATCGTTGCGGGAGGCCATCTTCTCCGGATTACAATTCCTGGTGTTTGATGAACTGCACACCTATCGCGGCCGCCAGGGCGCAGATGTCGCCATGCTCATCCGCAGGATGAAGGCACTGGCCAAAAAGAACCTCATCTGCCTCAGCACATCCGCGACCCTTTCCAGCGGAAGCCTCCACAAGCAACAAAAAGACATCGCTCACCTGGGCAAGCAACTCTTTGACGAGGACTACGCAGCCGGGCAGATCATTGGAGAATCGCTGGAAGCGCGCATCAGTCGACCCATGCCCAATGCGGAAGAACTAAAAGATGCCCTGCTTGATCGCTTGCCCGTGAATCAGGGTGTGACCACATTGGAAGCACATCCTTTGACCTGTTGGTTGGAACAAAAAGTGGCCCTTGAGCGACAGGAAGGCCGCTTGGTGCGTGGTACGCCACAAACCATCGCCCAGATCGTGGATCAGCTGGCGAACGACGGCGGCCTGGATCGCGAGAAGTGTGCACTGCGTATTTCTGAGCTGTTGCAGTGGTTGCAACAAGTGAATCAACACCAGAGTGATGGCATTTTGCCCTTTCGGGTGCACCAGTTTGTGGCTCAAACCGGCACTATTCGGGTCACGTTGGAGTCTGCTACCAAACGAGAAATCATTGCTTCGGAAGAACTTTACATCTCCCGTGATGGAAAGCAATTGCCATTGTTTCCTGTGGTGTTTAACCGGCATTCTGGCTTGCCATACGTCCGAGTGATTCGCGTGGATGGACGGTTTCAGCCCTGGGAAGGGAACATCGACCAGCGAAGCAAGGAGGAAGACAGCGGAGAGGAAGGATATGTGCTGTTGGATGAAACTCGCGATGATCCTTTGTGGGATGAAGCGCGCGCGCAAGAACTGATTCCCGACACCTGGATGGAGAAGCGGAAATCGGGTCTTCGGATCCGAAGGGACCGACAGAAACGTTTGCCCCAGCGCATTTGGTTTAAACCGGACGGCACATACTCAGAGGTGGAGATTCCCAATGCCGAAGAGGGATGGTTCATGAAGGCGCCTCTGATGCTTGATCCACTTTCCGGGGTCATTTACGATGCTCGCACACGTGATTTCAACAAGCTGGCGCAGTTGGGCGATGCGGGACGCAGCACGTCCACGACCATTCTTTCGTATAGCACGTTGCAGCAATTGGAAGCGCAACAAGCCAGCGAACGCGTGCGCAAGATCATGAGCTTTACGGACAACCGCCAGGATGCCGCCCTGCAGTCGGGCCACTTCAACGACTTTATCCAGCAGGCATTGCTGAGGTCTGCCATCTACCGGGCGGTGAAGAATCACGGATGTCGCACTACGGATAACATCGCTTCATCGGTTTTTGAAGAACTGAAGATCTCGGAGACCGACTACGCACAGATTCCTGGCACGCGCCATCACCAAATCCGCGAAAACGAAAAGGTCTTCAAAAAATGGCTGTTGCATCAGCTGCTCTTTGACTTGCGCAGGAGTTGGCAACACCGATTGCCGAACCTTGAGCAATGCGGTCTCCTTGAAATCCGATACAAATGGCTGTGTGAAGAGGCTGCACGAGCGGACGCATGGCAAGGATCTGAATTTCTGAAGAGCCTGAATGAGCATTCGCGATGTGAGTTTCTCCGTCAATTCCTCAACTACTTCCGATCCACCTTTGCTGTCAAGCATTTTACACTGGAAGAGCATGCCTTGGAAGAGACTCGCAATCAAATGCGCAGCAAATTGCAGGACCGGTTTGCCCGGCAATTTGACGAGGCACGATATGAACCGCGTTGGATGCGGCTCGAACCGGAGCAATCGAAGCGGATACAGACGGTGAGCATTGGAGCTTCCAGCTCGCTTGGGCAGTATGTCCGCTTCTTTGCCAAGCAGCAAAACATTCCCATGGACCACAAAGGAGTGGCTGTGGAGTTGCCCAACATCCTTGAGTCTCTGCGTGCAGCAGGTTACCTCGTAAAGGATGAAAAGTTGACAAACCAGCCTTTGTATCGCCTGGACCTGGATCAACTCGAGTGGATTCCCGGTGATCCTGATGACATGGTGTCAGACGCAGTGCGCTACCGATCTGCTAAAGCTTGGAAACAGACGCCAAACGAATATTTCCAAGCGCTTTATATGCAAGCGCCAGAACAGCTGAAGCAACTGGAATCGCGCGAACACACGGGGCAGGTTCCGGCTGAAGAGCGCCAGCAGATCGAGCGCGATTTCCGCAAGGCAGAGGTGAAAGCCCTCTTCTGTTCCTCAACCATGGAGCTTGGCATCGACATCGATGAATTGGCCGTGGTTCACATGCGCAACGTGCCGCCCAATCCGGCCAACTATGCCCAGCGCAGTGGACGAGCTGGACGAAAAGGGCAAGGCGCGCTTGTCATTACCTTTTGCAGCAGCCAATCTGCCCACGATAAGCACTTCTTCCGCGAAAAAATGGACATGGTCACCGGCAAGGTTACGCCACAGCAATTGGACCTCGCTAATCCTGACCTATTGAGAACTCACCTCAATGCGGCCTACCTCTCAAAGTGTCAGATCTCTGCCCTCAATCGATCGTTTGGAGAGGTGCTGGACCTGGATAACGAAGACTTGCCGCTCTTGCCATCCATTCGCGAACAGCTGGACCTAAGCATTGCGCAAAAACATCAATTGCACGAGGAATTCACGGATGTGATCCAGGGCCTATTACCACTGCTGGAAAAGCAACCATGGTTCTCTGAGGAATGGGTGTCTAAGCAAATCGAGGACGTTCCTCGAGCTTTTGATAAAGCCATGGATCGGTGGCGTGACTTATACGTTGAAGCAGACAAGGCCAAAGCTGAAGCTTTGATGAGGCAACGCGAGACAAAACAAATTGGTCGCTATAGTGAGTTCGACAAAGGCGGATACTTAGCCAAATCCTCACACAATAAGGTTGCATTGCTTCTAAACAATGGCGACAACAATCAATTCTCCGAATTCTATCCCTATCGATACCTCGCCTCTGAAGGCTTCCTTCCTGGCTACAATTTCACCCGACTTCCAGTACGCGTATTCCTCTCGGATTTCAAAGGAAGCGGAACCTACATCTCCCGTCCGCGCCTGCAGGCGTTGGTGGAGTTTGGTCCAGGAAATACGCTTTATCAAAACGGCAAAAAGTGGCGCGTGGGGCAGATGTCACTTCCGCCCTCAGAAGCCGGACTGACACTGGAAAAACTCCATGTTGACAAAGACACCGGCCATTTCTCCCTCGGCAAAGACATCAGTCATCATGATGTGAATGCCTTCTCTGGCAAGCCCTTTTCTGAACATGATGAAGAAGAGGTATTGCCCAATATGACACCCCTGAATGACATGACGGCCTATCACTCTGATCGCATTTCCTCACAGGAAGATGAGCGGTCACGAGAGGTCTTTACTACAGAACTTGGATTCAGCCTTGGTAAAAGCGCCTCAAGGGAATCAAAGATTCGGATCGAACATGAGGGTGATGCGCTTATCAGGCTTCGATACCTGCCCGTGGCAGACCTCGTTCGGCTCAACCTGAAGTTGGCGCGCAGCAAAGACAGCGATGGGTTTTGGCTGCACTCAGATAAAGGTACTTGGGAGTCGGAGAAGTCAGTTAAGGAAGCCTCCGAAGAAGATTCCTCCCTGATAAGAAAAGTAAGGCTATATACCAAGGTGACGGCTGATTGCCTCTGCATGGATGCAGCTCCAACCTTGCACCTGGATGCAAGCGGAGTGACTTCGATGGCTTATGCCTTTAAACGCGCATTGGAAGTGCAGTATCAGGCAGAACCCGAAGAGCTGGCTGTGCAGTTTATGGGCGACCCAAAACGCCCGAAAGTCCTGTTTTATGAATCAGCCGAAGGAAGCCTTGGTATTCTGTCACGGCTTGCAGACGATCCCGGAGAAATAGAGCGATTGATCGAGTGCATGTGGCAAGTGTGTCGCTTTGATGATAATGCGGAAGACGAGTCGCCTGCCACCTATGACGATCTGCTTTCCTATTACAACCAGCGCTACCACCGCGACATTGATCGCCTTAGCATAAAACAGGCGCTGTCGCTTATGCAGCGCGCTGAGGTCAGGATCACTTCATCATCCTGATTCCCCTCGATACACCAATTCAATTTCAAAACCCTTTTTTCCATGAATACACATTTCAAACCTGGCGTCCTTGTGTCCATGCACCACCGCGAATGGGTCGTGTTGCCTTCGCCTCATGAAGACGTGCTTCGCCTGAAACCCTTGGGCGGCACCGATCGTGAGATCAAGGGCGTGCATCGCCTGGCGCCTGATTATGTCAGCATCGAACCCACCAATTTTCCGTTGCCCACCGTGGCTGACCTTGGGCCGTTTGCCTCAGCTAAGTTGCTTTTTGAAGCTGCCCGGCTCTCGTTTCGAAGTGGGGCGGGGCCGTTCCGATCCATGGGGCGGCTTGCCTTTCAACCAAGGGCCTATCAACTGGTGCCGCTCATCATGGCGCTTCGCCTGCCAGTCGTTCGCCTGCTCATCGCGGATGATGTGGGCATCGGCAAGACCATCGAAGCGCTGATGATTGTGCGCGAGCTCTATGATCGGGGTGAGATCAAGCGTTTTGCCGTGGTGTGCCTGCCACACCTGTGTGATCAATGGGCGCAGGAACTCAAGGACAAGTTTGACCTGGAAGCCGCGGTGATTCGTTCCGGCACCGTAAAAAAGCTTGAACGCCAGCTCAGTGCAGATGAAAGCCTTTTTGAGCACTTTCCCTTTCAGGTCATCTCCATTGATTACATCAAGGGCGAAGGCAAACGCGAGCTTTTCCTCAACCATGCGCCTGAGCTGGTGATTGTAGATGAAGCGCACACCTGTTCCTCACCAGGTGAAGGCCGCTCCGGTCGATCGCAGCGCCATCGCGTGGTGAAGGCGCTTTCAAAGAATCCCGATCAACACCTCATCCTGCTCACCGCCACGCCCCACAGCGGCAAGCCCGAAGAATTCCAATCCATCCTCGGGTTGTTGAAGCCTGAGTTTGAAGCCTTGGACCTGACCCAAGCCGAAGACAAGGAAAAGCGTGAGGTGGCACGTCACTTTGTGCAACGCAGGCGCAAGAACGTGGAGAAGTGGATGAACGAGAAAACGCCCTTTCCTGAGCGCTCGTCCCTGGAAGCCTCTTATGAGCTTTCAGGCGCTTATCGTGAAGTGTTCCAGGCCGTGTTGAAACTCGCCCGTAACCTCGCCACCAAAGGCACGGAACAAAGCGCCTTCAAACAACAGTTGCGTTATTACCTCGCCATTGGCCTCTTGCGCGGGGTCATGTCTAGTCCCGCCATGGGCGCGACCATGTTGCAGAACCGGCTTGGGCACGAAGCTTCGAGCGCCTCAGAGGCTGAGTCACTCGAAGCCTCACTTCCTGACACAGTGGCCGAAGGGCCAGAAACCAACCACATCCTCGATGACGACACCTCACAGGACCAGGATCAGGCCCCCACGGAATTCGCGGAACGGGCTGATGTAAGTCGTTCGGAACGGGAAGCCATTCGCGACCTCGCAAATAAGGTGGCTGCGCTTTCGGGATTGACGCATGACCTGAAGGCAAAGGCTGCGTTGGAAGTGCTCCAGGAATGGATGCAGGAAGACCATGTCATAATCTTTTGCCGCTACATCCAGACGGCCAATTACCTGGGCGAAATTCTGACTCCTGAGCTGCAGAAAACCTTCAAAAACAAACTGGTAATAGAGGTGGTGACCTCTGAGCTAAGTGACATCGATCGCAAGGAACGCATCACCGCCCTGGCCAGCGAGGCCAATAAAGGAAAGCGCAAACTGCTCATCGCCACCGATTGCATGAGCGAGGGCATCAACTTGCAGGAGCAGTTCAGTGCGGTGATGCACTATGACCTGCCGTGGAATCCAAACCGCCTGGAACAGCGCGAAGGACGCATTGACCGCTTTGGTCAACCTGAACCAACGGTCAAAACCCTGTTGCTCTACGGCAAAGACAACCCCATGGACGGCACCGTGCTCAAGGTGCTGTTGCGCAAGGCACGTGAAATCCGCAAAGCGACTGGCGTGGCCGTTCCCTTTCCCGATGACAGCCAGTCCATCATGGATGCCGTGCTGACCTCAGTGTTGCTGCGACCTCAAAAAACCGCCAGCGGATCTTTGCAGGCGCAACTCGACTTTGGTGAAGACGATGTGGTGCAGCAGAAAACTGCTGAAGTAGAAGAAAGCTTTCAACGCATTCAGGAACGCGAAAAGCAGATCACTTCGGTTTTTGCGCAAAACAAGATCAAACCAAATGAGCTGGCGCCTTACCTCCACGAAACCGAGCGGGTGATCGGCAACACCGAGTCGGTACGTCAGCTGCTTCACGAAGCCCTGCCTTTGTTTCACACTTCGTTGGAAAAGCACAAAAAAGGCTTTCGCATCGCCACCACCAACCTGCCTTCTGGCCTGAAGTCATTGTTGCCCGCGGGGAATGCCCTGCAGGTGTCTTTTGCATCACCTACACCATCGGGTTATCACTACCTCAGCCGTAATCACTCCTTTGTAGAGGCATTGTGCTTGCAATTGCTGGATGCTGCGTTTTCAACACAGAGTCAGCCAGAGCTCAAACGTGTGGCCGTGTACCGCAGTGCCGAAGTGAAGGAGCGCACTGTCATGTACCTGCTGCGCGTGCGCAATGTCATCTCCAATGCCAATGGCCAGCACGAACTGGTGGCGGAAGAACTGAAGCTCTGGGGATTTCGCAACAACCCTGTAGATGGAGAAGCCGTGTTTGACGCGCCTGAAGAATTATATAAAACACCTTCAGAAAATGTCGCGCAGGCGGAAAAAGAAGCCGAGCTGAAACGCGCCTTGAGCGATTACTATGTCTTGCGTGAACGCCTGATGGTGTTGGCTAGCGATCGGGCCGACTACATGGTCCGCGGTCATGAGCACTTCCGCAAGCGCGTGAAAGGCGATCACTACAAACGCGTAGAGCCGGTATTGCCTCCTGATTGCTTGGGCGCGTACATCATTCTCCCTGATGAAGGCGAGTCCGCCTCGCATCGAGACACCTCCGAACTGCTGATTCCCTGGTAGTTCCACCATCCCATTTCCCTCTTTTACACACTTCCCAAACCCAATAACTCATGATATCCTTTGAAGTCAAAGGCGGCCTTTTTTCGGCCGACCTATTGGAAGACTTGTCTTCGCGCCAAGGGCAGATGCCCGCTGATTTTGGCTTGTCGTCCGGCACCCGCGTGACCGATGAAGCCAGCCGCATTCTTTCCATGGCCCGCAACCAGTGGGCGAATTTTAAGCTGGAGATCGAACGCTTGCATCCAGAAGATCCCGGAACATCCAAAACCCGCTCCCAGTGGATCATTCCTTTTCTCGGCAGTCTGGGATATGAGCTTCAGTTCCATGCCAGCCACGAAACCATTGGTGAATCATCGTTTGAGATCAGCCACAGGACGGCCAACAAAGGGCAATTTCCGGTGCACATCAGCGGTTTCCGCAAATCGCTGGACGAAAGCCCTGAACATGCCAGCGGTGGGCGAAGCAAACGCGATTCTGCCCATGTCCAGATGCAGGAATACCTCAACCACACTGAGCACCTTTATGGCATCATCACCAACGGCTACAAGCTGCGCCTGCTGCGCGATCATCATCGCCTGACGGGCATTCAATACCTCGAATGGGACCTCGAACAGCTGATGGAGGAAAACGACCTCGCGTCCTTTGCCATGCTTTACCGCATGCTGCATGTGTCGCGCATTCCAAAGCGGCAGGGCGAAGATTCTCTGATGGAGCAATATCACCAGCATTCGGTGGAGGAAGGCCACCGGGTGCGCGACAAGCTGAAAACCGCGGTGTACAAGTGTTTGCAGCTGCTCGGCAATGGCTTCATCTCGCACCCTGAGAACGAAGACCTGCGCGGAGGCATGGCCATCCAGTCGGTGTCAGACATTGCCTACGGTCAGCAGCTGCGCACGCTGGTTTATCGCTTACTCTTCCTGTTTGTGTCGGAAGACCGGAAGCTGGTGCATGCACCTGGTTCGACTGCCCTGGGACAGCAGCTTTACCGCGAACATTACAGCCTGAATCGCTTTCGCAACCTCGCGGAAGCATGGGTGAGTGCCAATCCGCGCCACAGCGATGTGTGGGAACAACTGAAAGCCACCTTTCGCCTGTTTGAGGAAGAGGGGATCGGTGCTCCGCTGGCCGTTTCGCCCTTGGGTGGAGAGTTGTTCGCGCCCGATGCGCTGGGTGAACTGCGCGATGCCCGCATTGACAACCGCACGTTTCTCAAGGCCATTGACCTGCTGAGCCGCTTTGAACAGGAAAAAGGCCACCGCATCCGCATCAACTACAGGCGCATCAACGTGGAAGAATTTGGGGCGGTGTATGAGTCGCTGCTGGAACTGAACCCTGAGGTGACTTTCACGGGTGTCAAGGCTTCCTTTCACTACATCGATGGGGAAAGCCGTAAGGGCACAGGTTCGTATTACACGCACCAGGATTTGGTGAAGCAATTGCTGAAAACCACCCTGGAACCGGTGGTGCGCGAGCGACTGGCCGCAGCTGAAGCTGGGATCAAAGACCCAGAGGAACGAAGGCAGCGAAAGATTGAAGCCCTACTTGGCATCACCGTCTGTGATCCGGCATGTGGTTCGGGCCACTTTTTGGTGGCCGCGGCTCGGG
>DIYJ01000012.1:0-24161 GCA_002428995.1 Flavobacteriales bacterium UBA6057
TCCGAGTGATCCATGCCAACGCGGGCCAGTTGGGCGGAAAAGTTGTTAGCTATACTTTGCGCAAAGTCACTTTTTAACTCCCCAAGCCACTCTAACTGTGACTCACCTTTTAGCAAAATTTTCTCTTTATCTCTTACGCCTTGAACTGCTCCATCAGCATTACCCTTGAGTTTAAAAAACCGAGTTTGATGAATAGAATAGTTCACCTTGAAATATTGATAACTCTCTCCGCTTTTAAGGATGAAATCAAAGCTGTCCTCAGGGGTAACAGCTTTTAATGGAGCAAAAAGTAAATCTCTGTTCTTTTTAATCCGGGTACAGTCACACTTTGGAGTAATGCACACCCAATATTCTTTGGAATAATACACTACCGTGCCTAAAGTCAAAATTGGTAGGTAGGCATCATTATAATTTGATTTGACTGAAGTGAGCATAGCCAGTTTTCGATTGCTGTCTATTTCAACGATTTCCCCGTGCAGATATAATTTTGTCAGGGTCTTACCTACAACTTCAGAGAAAAGCTGACTTTCACTGCCGGGAGCATCTTTTGGTACAAGCACTTGCTCAATTCCTCTCTTAGTGAATGTAACTAAGTCCTCCCGCGTTACTGTCTCTGGTATTTCAACCGTTTCAAATTTCTCTTTGCTTGGCACGTCAAAATCGAATTCCTGATCTGGCAGAGTACTCTCTATGTAATGCTTGATCGTTTCATTCGAGATGGAGTCAGCAATATTGTTCGTGAGAAGAAGCGACTTTATCTCTGAACCCATAATTTCAAGTATCTGGTCAGAAGCATCGTTTGGAGCTGGTAGCAAAGCTTTGTGGGCCAAGAAGGATGGATCTAAATCATCACTGAATGTTTCTACAATTGAGTAAGTGTTCTCTCTAATGACCGACATTGCCTTTAGAGCCAAGTTTTTCAAAAGGCCATGAGAGATATTTGTGAATTCAGCAACCACTTTGCCCGGCAACTCACTATATTCTAAGAGTCTTTCTTCAACCTCCTTTTTCAATCGTCTACCCTTCAAGGTCGCTTTTCCATAAACTGCAATTCGATAGTTCCCATGACTGAGGCTAAAACCGTTTTCTGTTGGGGTAATTTCAATCTCGCTTAGCGCTTCTTTTATCTGATCAATTATCCGATCAAAGTCATTTTCAGCAGTGTAAACTAGTATAAGCTTTAGCTTTTCCGTTCGCTCTTGAAAGAGCCTTTTAATCAGGTCAGAGGCGAACTTTCCTCTGATATCATCATCATCGTCCGCTTCCTCATCTTGGCTATCATCATCTAAATCGCCTTTAACGTTGATTCTCCAGTCTAGGACTGTAACATCACATTTCTTCGAAAGGGTGACAGTGTTTTCAATGTCTTCAGGAGCAGTGACTTTGTAGATTGAGCAAATTTTGTTGCTCGCTGCAAACATTTGTGTAACCTGCTGAGCATTCAACCTGTGGGCATCTTTGGACTCAGAATAACTCGCCTCATCATCTATGAAAGCAATGGACTGTAGAAATTCATCAGATACTTGTTTTGAAATTTCGTAAAATGGACTACTCATCGTTTTCTGGTGCGTTTATCGGCTCGATTTTGAAGGTCACATTACTACCCTTAGCTGGCTCATCTACATATATTTTATAGTCTACCCCCTCTAAGACCTCACGTGATATATGAAGTCCCATACCCCTGCCATTTTTCCTCTTGGTAAAACCTAAATCAAAAATCCTCTCCTTTTCGTTAGGTCGGATTTCCGGGCCATTGTTTGAAATATAGAATCCGCTATCATCAGCGTGCAGACGAATGACTCTTTGTTCGTCATCAGCTTTCTGCTTTAGCCAATAAATGGCATTGTCTACGACATTCACAAAGACTGGGTAAAATGTCGAGCGAAATCCCCAGATAGATCGCTTAGAGAACCCCTTAGTGCTTTTTAATTGAATGTTATGTCTATTAAGTCTTGCATTGAAGAGGTCAAGCAAAAACAATTTAATGTCAGTAGCTGGTATCTCTTCTTCCTTTCGGTAAAGTCTTCGGTTCAGCGGAGTGAAGAGAGTTAAATAACTATCCAGATGCTCGAAGTTGACCCGAATGTTAGTGTAAACACCCTCCATGTGCTCATTGACGTCTGCCCAGGCTTTAAGCTCACGAATACTTGTCCGGATTGAATTGATTGCGCTATTAAACTCATGGTGTATTACTCCTACCGCTAAGCCTAATTGACTGAGTTCAACATCCGCATGAACTCTTTCCTGCAACTGGTAAAGTTCCTCTTCCAGAGCTTCATTCATCTGATCATTTGTGATAATGTTTCCTTCTTCATCATTACCCCAGTAAATTCCATCCAATTGCTTGATTATGCTCTCAAGAATAGCCGTTCCTCTCTCCTTTTCAAGGGTGATTTCCTGCTCCATGCGCTTACGTTCCTGAACTAGATCAAAGTCTTCTGCGTCATCGACTTTCAGCGTTTTGAATTCATCTTTAACGTCTCGGATTTTATCTTCCAACCCACTCATTAATTCGTTGGTTAGCTCCTTAACCTTTTGTGAAATGTTAGAGGCGGCCTCACGCGTTTCCTTTTCTTTTTTGCCAGCCGCTTTTTGTGCTTGATCCGAAATGTAATCGACAGCCTGTTCAAGTCTCTTTCGCTTGCTTATTTCAATGTTGAGCCTGTTGGTATAGTCATTAACTAATTCTTCAATCCGATCTTCTGTCGGTAGTATTAGATTGGCGTTAAGTTTTTCTGATTCAGTGATATACGCCTCCCAGTCTTGTCTTATTTCCTTTGAAATATTGAATCCTCTTGGTTGATTTATTTTGAATTTGTCTTTCAGTTTGCCGAACTCTTGTCGAGCTTGAATTTCGTAGTCCAAAAGTGTTTGGCTCGCCTCATCAGGGTCTTCAATGTATGCGACAGAACCAAACTTTTTATCAGTTCGGGTCACAAAATCCTCTACTTCTTGTTCGTACTTGTTTGAAGATAGATCATCAAAAAAAGTATTCAGGGAGTGATGAAACTTCTCCTTTCTTGCTTTAGCCTGTTGACTTCTCTTTTCCCGTGCCTTATGGGCTTTTTCTTGTTCACTTCGCCTTTTAACCCAGAATTCTGCTTTAGGCCCACCACCCTCTCTGAAGAAGTCGGCCGCTAGTTGGACAAAGAAGTTTTTTAGTATTTCCCTTATTTGTCGATATGCCTTGTTCTCAATAAACCCTTCTCTTCCCGCTTTTTCACGCAAATCATAGTTGTGTTCTTTGGTGATATTTATGACTCCAAACATTCTACGATAGGAAAAGAAGTAGTAAGAGGCACTCTTAGTCCTATTCTTTTCAATGTTGATAAAATCATAGTCTGAATCCCCGTATGGTAGTATCCGGACATTATCGCGGTAGATATAAAGTCCGCCATGTTTATCGGCCTTTGCTGTTAGGCGTGCGTGGTTAATTGGGTCTATGGTTGATTGACGAAGTGTTCCTTGGAAGTATGAAACATTGATTGAAAAAGGGCCACAGTGCGTTGCTTTAAAATCATTTCCATTCCAAATTATCTTATGCTCATATTCCTGTTCATTATAGACTTTGACAGTTCCTGAGAATTGACCATACTCATCAAAGTCGCCTTTGAAATGATGATCAGCTAATTCAAAATCTTCTGGTGTAAAGAATTGCTCTTTGTCCAATAAGTTGAAATATGTGCCATCATCATTTCTGTAATCTCGAAATGAGGCAATAATTTGAGGCTCAGGATGATCTGGAGTCATTGTGTTCGTAAAGCCTACCAACATCTTTTCAATCTTAGTAGCGTCTTTCGTCTCATCCTCTCCATCTATATCATGATTCAAGGCCTCATCCACAGGAGCAATTAGAAAATGAGTTCCGCAACCCTTATCTGCTAAGGAAAGCAATCCTGGCAAGGATTTATCAAGACTTTCAGGATCAACAGAAAACGACTGAATTTCTTGTATTATTCGATTACCATCATCTTCAGTTACATCATCACTCTTCATAAGTGCCTTAATCGAGTCAAGCACTTCTTTCTTCATCTTTTCGACATCACTCAACTTTGGTAAGCTCCCATTGCCGAATTCGTATAGTGGAATCACAATATCCTCTAAGTTCAAGCCCGGCAACTCGAATACACCCCAATTAATGAAAGCCACTACCAGATCATGAGACTTGTCTTCTCTTTTTGCACGGGTTAGAATAAGTAACTGTCGACCAATTGATGCAATTGCCAAACGTCCAATTCCCTTTTCGCCCATAACTGGTCGCTCCGGTTTATCGGGGTCTACGGGTGGAGCAGGAATTTTATGGTTTGAGAATTTACTCTCTGTACCCAAGGTCAACCATCTGGTTTCAAAATCTTGCTTGGTCATTCCAAGGCCGTCATCCCTTAGGACGAATAGCTTTTCCTTTCTGAAATAGTCAACCTCTACCTTGTCTGCATAGGCATCATGAGCGTTCTTGAATAGCTCGTTTATGGCCGTAGGGATTCCGGCTATTTGTTGCCTCCCTAATAAATCTAATGCCCTTGCTCTTGCCTTAAAGTTGGCCATCTATCTGCGCGTTTACTTGGCTAAGAATTGCAACCCAACTCTTTTCGCTAATTCCGGAGGAACAGCATTACCAATCATTTTTGAAATTGTGACTTGACTATCAGAATGGAACTTATAGTCTAGGGGGAAGCTCTGTAAAACGGCTCCTTCCCTTATAGAAATTGCTCGGTCTTGTTCCGGGTGACCATAACGACCATTTGAGTAACTAACGAAACGCGTGGTAATTGCTGGTGATGGTTTATCCCAGTACATTCTACCATAGACATCGTAATGGCCTTCATGATTTTCATAACATGCGGGTTGAAGTTCCTTCGGCCAAGCTCTTCTATCACCTCCATTAGGCTTTGTCTCTCTAATCCTTTTCATGTTTAGATCACTCAAGCCAGCTGACGTGTGCATAAAATCGGTAGCATCTTTATGACCAGCACCGATGGCAGGAAACTCTTTCAGGTTCCCAATTGCATCTGATACAGTCCTAATATTCTCTTTATCTTCTTTAGGTAAAGAGATCGAATCCTCAATTCGAGTGGCCAAAAGGACATATCTTCTCCTGTTTTGCGGTACGCCAAAATACTTGGCATTGACCACGCCATCATCAAAGACATAACCTTGCTCACTAAGAAATGACTTGAACTTGACAATGGGGCTACCAGATTTTGTGTCGAGTCCTGGGACATTTTCAACGAACACATAACCGGGTCTGTAATACTCTACGAACTCTTGAAAATCCTCTAACAGGAGTCTTGTTTGTTTTGACTTGGTTTTATCGGTCTTTATGTTCGAATAATACTGGCATGGGCTGCAGCCCACGAATATTAAATCGCGTTGATTCCTGCGAATTTTGAAGAATTTACCTACTTCGTTTTTTACCAGATTAGATACATCAGCAGACAGGAATTTGGCTTCGTTGTTCTTTTCGTAAGTGTCTTTGCAGCTTTCGTCAATGTCAATACCACCGAGCACGTCAATTCCCGCTTGCCTGAAGCCACAGGACACGCCCCCAGCGGAACAGAAGAAATCAACAGCTTTTAATTTTTTACCTGACATTTCCAAATTGAAGAGTTTAAGAAATAGTCAGTAAAAATGCAACTAAAGACACTGTAGTCAAACAAATATCCAGCTTAATGTTAGGTCATGAAATTGATTGGTTCTTAGGACTATTCTTGATTTCGTGTGTATCTAAGCAATGTCAATTTGCCTGTATTAAACCCAGCCAAGTATTTTTTCTCCTGCCCAACTTTCGCTATTTTAGCAGTGCGAACACTTAAGAAGAATTACAATGAGAAATCTATTTCAAGAAATGGCCCTGCGGAGAGCGGGTGAAAGTCCCGTACCCTCAAGTCTTCTTGGGTGTTCGCAGCACCGTTGGGCCTCTTATATTTTAAACATTCCTAATTATGCGAACACCCAGGAAGCAAACCGGCCCGAAGCGGCCGAAGGCGCGGAGCCTTAAAATCCAGCCCTTTATCCGTATCAGTCGATGGAGCAGAACTACTGTTCCGGAGCTCACGCTATGTGGCAAATGGTTGGAAGACTTTGGCTTTGAAGCTGAAAGTCGTGTGCTAGTTTTCACTTACAAGAATAGGCTTGTGATCAAGCCAGATAAAGAAGGGTAAACTATTGCGGAATACAAGAATGAAAGCCTCCTGTTCAGGGGGCTTTTTTGGTTTAGGTATACTGTATGCGAAATGGCTTTTGGGTAATAAAACCACAATTTGAGTAAGAATAAATTTTTCTCTCTTGGCCAGTTGGTCGGGGCCGCGATGCCCCGCCCTGAAAAAAGAAAAAGTCCTTCACTTCCCTGATTTAAATGAGCTTTCTCCCCCACTCCGTTTCCCTCCGGGGGAAGACACTCATTTAACCAAAGCAAAGTAACATAACGCTTTAAACATTATAAGCTCAAAGCTTTAATCAGCTCGGTGGTACGTCCAAATGAACTGAATGCCGTATTTGTTGCGAAAGGATTGCGTGTGCTCATCTTTTGAACGGAATTCGCACTGGAATTCTGTAGAGCGACCCTGAGCATCCGTAATGACCAACACTCCGTTTTGCACATCCCATGTGGATTCACTCGCTTGTGACTGATCAGCGCTACAAACTGCTTCATGCTCTTGAATCAAAAAATCCCCGTTGGTTTCATAGATGAACAAGTCATCGCGTTGACAATCCGGCCGGAAAGTGAAAATGTCGCGCTCCTGTCCGTTTTGAATCATGGTAGCGGCCACCATGTGCCAATGATGAGCCGTCAGTTGCACAGACAGTTCAGAATCTGAATCATTCTGCTGAGCTTGGACCGTACAGTGAATAGCGAGCGTGATCGCAATTGTCACGCGCAGTGTTCTTGGAATCATGTCACAAGGTTATTCCAGATGAAGACCTTTTCTCTCCGCAGTTTCGATGATTTCTTATTCCCTATTTGTTGGGGTGAATGATGGATTGAGGTTGTACGTATTTAACATAATATGCAAGTGCGTATGGTTTGCGCTGAGGAATTTGAACTTGAAGGACATTCCCGGCTTGCCATTTCATGAATAGCTCAAGTCTTCTGATGTGGTGGCTTCTAACCGAAGCTCACGCTATGTGGCAAATGGTTGGAAGACTTTGGTTTTGAAGCCGAAAGTCGTGTGCTAGTTTTTACCTACAGGAATAGGCTTGTGATCAAGCCAGATAAAGAGGGATAAACTATTGCGGAAAATAGAAAAAGCCTCCTGTTCAGGGGGCTTTTTCTATTTATACCCAACTCCAATACGAAGAGATCCAGACAAAGTATTGTTTGAGAAAATTAGATTGTTTCTAGTAAGTCAACTTAATACCTTATGCTTTCAATCGTAGGACAATGGTAATAACGGAAATCACAATTCTGGTAAACAGAAAATTAGACTTAGAACTAGTTAAAGAGAAAATCATTGAGGCAAACCTCCGATTTCCAGTTTACCTCCTAGACTTTAACGATCACTACCAAATTGACTTTGAAAGCGATTACGAAGAATGGGAATTAAACCAGGCATTACTTGACATTTTCCCTGGCTATGAATTTGTCTCAGGCTTAAGGAATGGCAGGAAAGAAATAAGGCTAGAAATATCAAGAAAACATTCGCCTTTCTCTACAGATAACTGGGGCAGGCCTCTGGAAAGTCCGATGAACGAAACAAAGTATCTGGTCAAAAAATCCAAAAAAGAGTCCAATGAATTTAGCCCAGTTGTCAAGGTCTTATTTGAAGCAGATGAAGTTGACTATCACGTCAATATTATACCTGGGATTGCCAGAGAACCTGAAAGAAATACAGAAAGAAAAGGCTTCTTGATTCTCGATGAGTTCAGAACCAACGAACCCAATGAAGAAACAGCCTTTTTCAAAGACAAACTATATGACAAGCCGATTGATGCATTCCACGCTGGGTATTGGAAAATGCAAGAGTTAGTAAGCGAAGACTTCAAACAATATCAGGAGGATAAAAAGAAAGAAATCAGGCGGCAACAAAGGATACCGAGAAAGATAATTAGAGCCTTCATAAAGGCAGCAAACGAAAGGGACGTTGAAGGGCTTATGGCGAACCTAGATGAAACCGTGACATTTACAAAGTTGAGAAGTTTCCGTCTTGAGTCAGAGCTGAAAGGGAAAGAGAGTTTTAAAGAATATCTCGAGTCACCGGATGAAGACTTTTGTGGTAAGGAAATGAAAATACGTTCATCATGGAGCTTCAAAGAACCCATGATTGAGATTGGAGTCAAGTATTATCCAAAAGAGACCGAGGGCAAAGATCGAACTCCTGGAATGCTAAAATTCAGGCAGATTACGTTCAAGATGGTGGAGAATAGAATCTATAGTATTACAGAGCATATTCGTTTCGACTGACAAGTTCTGGGTAAGAATAAATTTTTCTCTCTTGACCACTTGGTCGTGGCCCCGACCTGGACTGAGCCTAGTCGAAGGCTGCCCCGCCCCTAAAAAACCACACCGCCCTTCACTTCCCAACCACCAATACCCTCCTCCAGAGCCAGCCTACCTCCTCCCCTGCAGCACTTCGTGCACCTCTTCTGCGCGCTGTCGGGTCTGCTTCAGTTTATACCTGAGGGTTTCAAGTTCTGCTCCCATGGCCAGGAGCTCAGGCTTTTCAGGTTGCCGGGTGCTTACGGTGGGCAGGGATGCACGTGCATGACGGTAGCGCTCCAGCTGCTGTTTCGTGTAGGTAATCAGTACATCATTGTCTGGAGCGTGTTCTCTGGCCAGGTCCAGGGATTCCAACGCGCATTGCTCCAGAGTCTTCAAGGAGGCACGAGCCGCATCCAGCAGCCTGCGATTCATGGTGTAGGCCTCCATTTTCTGTTCAAGTGTTTGAATGGACTTTTGCAAGTGGTGCGACTTCACCACCATTTCGGCACGGAAGCCGTCCAGGTCCGAGGTCGACCATTCTTCAAAGGGTTTGGGCGTCCGTTTAGCCATTCATGGTTGCATTAGAGATATGCCTGAATAAAAAGGGCCTCCAGGTCCTGTGTTTCTTCCAAGGCCAGCAGGCGTTCAACCACAATAGGCTTGGGAGCCGTGTGCGCATCCTCAATGCGGTTGAGCGTGGAGGAACTCGTGCCGAGTCGTTTGGCCATGGCGCGCAGGCTCAGCCCGTGTCGCAGACGTACGGAGCGGAAGAGTCGGGCTGTATGTACGTTTTCATAACGCATGACTTCTTAACGAACGCTGCCAATGGCGTTTAAGTGTGGGACACCGTAGTAAAGCACTTTGCGGGACACCATGATGGCAGAGCATGCGGGACACCAAAAGCGCTCTGCCCCACACTGTAAAAAGTGTATTGCTCCAGATGGAAAGGAAGGGGGACTTAAGCATGATCACACACCGAGGAACAATTTAACCGCTTGGAAATCTCCGGTGTCTGGGAACATATAAATTCGTTGCTTTTCACCGAGGGACATCTCCCCGATCGTTGATCCATTGTACAGACCCTACCCCTACTTGTTACGCTTGGTGTTTGCTGCATCTATCTCGATGATGTTGTGCGCAGGTTTGGCTCAAGCCCAATCCATCCCATGGCATTACAAACTGACCGTAGGAGATGGCTTATCGGGCAACATCGTCACCTGCATTCAGCAAGGGCCGCGCGGCAGAATGTGGTTTGGGACTTCTCAAGGTCTCAGTGTCTATGACGGCCATTCCTTTGAGAACCTCTTGCCCGAAACCTACATCTATGACATAGTAACCGCTTCCGACTCCATGGTGTTGTTCTCCACCTCTGCCGCAGTGTATCA
Source organism: Flavobacteriales bacterium UBA6057 (assembly GCA_002428995.1). Taxonomy (GTDB): domain Bacteria; phylum Bacteroidota; class Bacteroidia; order Flavobacteriales_G; family Salibacteraceae; genus UBA6057. The sequence continues at coordinate 9,805 of DIYJ01000012.1, forward strand.
ATACAATGTGCTGGAGGGAGAGATGCAAAGGCACCGTTCCGTAGATGGTCGCCATATCAGACAAATGGTCGAGTATCGCAATGGAAGCTTATTGGTGGCTAACGCGGATTCACTGTTTTTGTACCGTCCCAATAAGGGGCTAAGTTTTGTATTCAACCTGGCTCCTTTCCGAAGCAAAACGAAGATGAAATCTTCCGTTTATGTTTCAGATATAGCGGTTGCTAAAGATGGTTCGATTTGGGTTGCCGGCATGAGTGGGCGTTCGGTTCATTTGGATTCTAACTTTCAAGTGATCGCACATCACATGGCCAAAGGCTGGTCAGAGGTTCTCCATCTCAAGCACGATTCGCTCGTGTTTTATTCATCCGAATATCAGCTGTTTGTTCAGCATCCTGAAACGGGTCAATTTATACTTGCTGAACACGCTGATTCGCTCCTCTCCTCCCCCAAGGATCAAACCTTGCGAAACTTTCGCCCTAAATATGTAGCTGTTACCTCCAACAACCTGCTTTGGTATACAGGAGCGAGTGAGCAGGCTTTGCTCCGTTTTAACCCGAGTACCACGAGCTACACGACACTGCGTTTAGACGGTATCGACTTTTCCAAGACCCATTGCCTCTATGAAGACGCCACCGGCACCTTGTGGTTAGGTACCGAACAAGGTGTGGTGATGTTGCGGATAGATCAAAAGCAAGTCACCCGGTATTTTGATCGTTCAGATCAGGGCTTACCTGCTGCCAGCATTCGTGGAATCACGGAGGATGAGGAAGGCAAACTATACATCGCTACGTATGCCGGCTTCTTTGTTGCGGAGCCAGAGCGCGATACCGTTTATCGCCTACCCAACTTCAGAAACACCAAGGCAGGGAGGCGAGTAGATACGCGGTGCTATGCGCTGCTGCGGGAAGGAAACAGCCTTTGGATGGCGACAGAGTCTTTTGGACTGTATCGCTATGAAATTGACCAACAAAGCTTTGTCAGGTACCCTTCCAAGGACGAAGGATGGTTGTTGGGTATGAGTTTATTGCGCGATCGCAACAACCGCTTGTGGATGGGGACGCGCAACGGGCTCTACCGTGTCAACGAAGCGAATCAAATCATCGAGCATGTGGCGATGGATGCGTTCAAGGAGGAGGAGCTTCCTGCCATTTATGATTTACACGAAGACCAACAAGGTAGAATGTGGTTGGGAACGGATAAGGGCCTGTATCAGTGCGATCCGGACGAAAACCGGATACTGAAACGATACCACCCTTCTTCTCCACCCGGTTCCCAGCTCAGCCATCACAAGGTGTTTGACATTCATGAAGATGATCAAGGTGTTCTTTGGCTGGCGACCAAAGGAGGTGGAATTTGCCGCTTGCAGGCAGACAGCGGAACAGTAAAGGTTTTTGCAGAGCTGGAAAGCGTTGAAGCTAGCAACATGGTAGCCAGCATCATTGAAGATGAGGAGGGCTGGTTATGGCTGGGGACGTTCAATGGCTTGGTGCGGTTCAATAAACAAACCGGGGCCACGCGCACCTACTTGGCCGAAGATGGACTCTCTCATTCCGAGTTTAACCACAAAGCAGCTTACCGAAGGAAAAACGGCCAATTGTGCTTTGGAGGCATCAATGGATTGAATCTACTGGATCCTAAAGCGTGGGTAGAAACCGATCTGAAAACAACCTTAAGGGTACGCGAGTTATCGGTGTACGACAATGATCTGGGGAATTTTATAGACCATACCTCCGAGGCAATCACCCAACACACCTTGGAGTGGTCGGCATCCATCACCCACTTTGTGCTTCGCTTTTCCCTGGACGATTATACCTATCCCGAACGCAATCACTATGCCTACAAGATCAGCGGATGGATTGAGGAGTGGCAGGACCTGGGATCACAACACGAGTTGCGCATCAACACACCTCCTGCCGGAGATTATCAGCTGATGCTAAAAGGCATGGGCGGCAACGGAATTTGGAGTAATCCGCGGGTGCTTGATCTACATATCTCTCCCGCGTTTTATGAGCGACCGGGGTTTTGGATTGCATCGTTGTTGGGATTGACAGTGTTGGTGGTAGCCACTATTCGCTGGCGATTGCGAAGGCTTACGCGCGAAAAACAACGGTTGGAAACGGAAGTACAACACCGGACCCGTGAAATTGAGGAGCAAAAAGAACACATTGAACAGCAAGCAGCGCAGTTGGTAGAGATGGATCAATTAAAGTCGAGGTTCTTTGCCAATGTATCGCATGAACTGCGCACTCCCATAACCTTGATCAATGGCTACATCGATCGGTTGTTTCGCAATGCACATGATGACCAGCGAAACGAATTGGCCATCGCCCTGCGCAATGGCAAGCAGCTGCAGCATCTTGTGGAGGAAATCTTAGACCTCTCCAAAATCGATTCGAGCAACATTGAACTCATTCCCAAGGACATTGAGTTGAGGCGGTTTGTTGAGGTATTGATGGATGGATTTCGTTCAGAGGCCGAACACCGAACGATTGACTTTACCCTGCACATGGGAGATCGCTGTCCCAGCTATTGCCGTGTGGACGATAACAAGTTGGGAAAAGTATTGAACAACCTGATTTCTAATGCCTTAAAGTTCACGTCCAACGGGGGATCCGTGCACCTTGGTGTCGATTTAGAAGAAATGAATGACCGAGCGCAGCTCGTGTTCAGGGTGAAAGACACCGGGAGGGGAATCCACCCCGATGATTTACCGCACATTTTTGACCGGTATTTTCAAACAGCCCAAAGCGATGTACCTCTTGAAGGAGGCACGGGCATTGGATTGGCATTCTCTCAAGAGTTAAGTAAGGTCATGCAAGGCAGCCTTCAGGTAACCAGCACATTAAACGAAGGAAGTGAGTTTGAATTGCGGATTCCATATGCTGACGGAGGAGCACCAGTATTGCCCGTTGAGCCGTTGGAAGAACCTGTCTTGCCACCCATCGAAGCGGAGGTCGACAAGCCATCGCAGCAAAAGAAAGGTGCCACCCTATTGTTGGTGGAAGACAATCGCGACATGCAGGAGTTTATCCGGGTTTCACTAGGGCCTGACTTTCAATACAAACTGGCTTCGGATGGTATGGAAGCCCTGGAAGTGTTGCAACACAACCCGGTTGATCTAGTGGTGACCGATTTGATGATGCCTCGCATGGATGGCTTTCACCTGGTGGAGAAGCTGAAGGTGAAGGAAGAGACAAAGGGCTTGCCGGTGATTTTACTGACCGCCCGGGCGGCCAAAGAAGACCGGATCAAAGGCTTGACCATTGGCGTGGACGATTACCTCACCAAACCCTTTGATGCCACCGAATTGAAGGTGCGGATTTCGAACCTGCTGGGCAACAAGCAGCAGCGGGAAGCGGGCTTAAAAGAACTGCCAGCCACTGAGAACAAAGCCGAATCAGTAGATCAGGTGTTTGTGCGAAAGGCCGAAGAACTGGTGCTGGCCCAACTGGAAGACAGCCGCTTTGGGGTCATTGACCTCGCGGAGGGGTTGTTGGTAAGCCAACGCACCCTGTCGCGCAAAATGAAACTGACCACGGGCATGTCGCCTTTAAAGTTCATCCACAACGTGCGCCTCGAAAAAGCCTATCAATTGCTGCAAGAGCGGAAGTACGCCACGGTTTCCGAAGTCATGCATGCCGTAGGCTGGCATTCAGGAGGGCACTTTGCCCGCATGTTTGACGAACGTTTCGGAAAAAAGCCCTCTTCCTTTTTTGAGTCCTGATACAGTGTGCCCTGTTCCTGAGGTCAGGTTAGGTAGGTGCATTACCATAGACCGCATTTCGACTCCGCTCAATGCTCCATACATCCATGATCTCTCACCGCACTTGCACTGAGCGGAGTCGAAGTGAAGGGCGGTAAGATGAGCCTTGCTCCTGCCCCATCCGTCCGAATCACGTATGTAACCCGCTGTAAATCAGTCTTTGGCCAGAATTGAACACACTTTGACCTGATCTGCACATGCCTCCCCAGCTACGTTTGGCCCATCCAAAAACCAACAAAGTTTCAATCATGAAAAACGCTTTTATAGCACTCATTCTTTTCAATTTATTTGGCCTTCATACATGGGCACAAACACCTCATCCCGACCTCATCAGAGCCCAATCCTTTGGAGGGGCAGATTTTGATGAGGGTCGAGATATAGCCATAGATCCAAATGACAATGTGATTACCGTAGGCTATTACCAGCAAACCGTAGATTTTGACCCAGGTCCGGGCACGACCAACTTCACTGCAGCCAATGACGATGACATTTTCATTCAAAAAACCGATTCGGCTGGCAACCTGCAGTGGGTTGTGGCACCTGCCGGGGCAGATGATGATGATCAGGCATCAGGAGTCACCACAGACGCTAGTGGTAACATTTACGTTACAGGCTTTTTCGAGGGAACTGTTGATTTTGATCCGAGCATTGCCGTAACGAATCTTACCTCTAATGGGTCCCGAGACATTTTTGTCATGGCATTGAGTCCTGCAGGGGCTCTGTTGTGGGCACGCAATATTGGAGGTACATCTTCTGACAGAGGAGTAAGAATTACAGTCGAAAACGGAGGAGTTTATGTGACTGGGGTTTTTAGAAGCACGGTAGACTTTGACCCTGGCGTGGGAACCACTGCCCTCACCTCTTCAGGTACCGATGACGTGTTTATCCTTCGCTTAGACTTTAATGGAAACCTGGTATGGGCAAAATCATTGGAAGGAACAGGTTTTGACCAAGTGAACGATATTGCTGTAGACGCTAATGGCAATGTTTATTGTGCGGGTTACTTTACGAGTACCATTGACTTTGATCCCGGGTCGGGTGTCAATAGTGAAACCACAGATCTGTTTATCAATGATGGCTTTTTATTGAAACTGGACAATAACGGAGACTTTGAGTGGGTACATCTAATCAACGACCCTACAACGTCTGTAAACATTGGGCAAAATGATGTACGCGGAATTTCTTTTGCTCCCAATGGAAACGTGAACATCTGTGGTGCATTTGGTATGCCGGTGGATTTTGATAACAACACCGGAACGGCAATTTTAAGCTCGAATGGTTCTCAAGATGCGTATGTCCAACAACTGGACACCAATGGTAACCATATCTGGGTAAAAGGCTATGGCGGAACTAGTTTGGATACTGGTGATGATTTGGTCACGGATGCAAATGGCAGCATACATGTCGTGGGCAACTTCCGCAACACGGTAGACTTTGGCTTTTCCGGAAACGGATCACGCACATCTGCTGGTAATGCCGATTGGTTTTTGCTAACCTTGGATAACTCAGGAAATGAACTTGCCCTGGCTACACATGGAAATTCCACCATAGATATTAGTACGGGAGTTGCGATAGATGGTGCCGGGAGTTGCTATGTTACCGGAGCGTTTACAGGAACCGTTGATTTTGACCCGGGCTCAGACACCCTGTTTTTGTCATCATTTACCAGTTCGGATGCGGATGTTTTTGTCCAGAAATTCGAGCACTGTTTGCCCTCGTTTAGCACGGATGTGCAATTTAGTTGCACCGGCAGTTTCACCTGGATTGATGGCATGACTTACACCTCCAGCAACAACACGGCTACGCACACGCTGATCAACGCAGCCGGTTGTGATTCAATCGTCACCCTTGACCTCACCCTTGGGACGAACAACACCGCTACCGATGCGGTTACAGCGTGCGATTCATTCACCTGGATTGATGGCGTGACCTATACTTCCAGCAACAATACAGCTACAGATACACTCATGAATGTTGCGGGATGTGACTCCGTAGTCACCTTGAACCTTACCATCCTGAACTCCAATACAGGTACGGATGTAGTTTCAGCTTGCGACTCTTTTACCTGGATTGATGGGGTCACGTATACATCGAGCAATAACACCGCCATGCACACTTTGATGAATGCGGCAGGTTGTGACTCCGTAGTGACGCTGAACCTAACCATTCTGAATTCCACCACCGGAACAGATGTGGTAACCGCTTGTGACAGCTTTACCTGGATCGATGGCATGACCTACACTTCCAGCAACAACACTGCTGTGGATACCTTGGTTAACTCAGCAGGTTGTGACTCTGTGGTGACACTGAACCTGACCATTCTGAATTCCACCACCGGAACAGATGTGGTGACCGCTTGTGACAGCTTTACCTGGATCGATGGTATGACCTACACTTCCAGCAACAACATCGCTGTTGATACCTTGGTCAATGCGTCAGGGTGTGACTCCGTAGTGACGCTGAACCTAACCATCCTGAATTCAACCAGCGGAACAGACGTGGTCACGGCTTGCGACAGCTATACCTGGATTGATGGCATGACCTATACTTCCAGCAACAACACTGCTATGGACACGCTGGTCAATGCGGCTGGATGTGACTCCGTAGTGACGTTGAACCTGACCATCTTGAACTCTACCACCGGAACGGATTTGGTAACTGCTTGCGACTCGTTTACCTGGATTGATGGGATCACCTACACCTCGAGCAATAACACCGCTACACAAACGCTGACCAACGTGGCAGGTTGTGATTCGGTCGTGACGCTCGACCTGACCATTCTGAATTCCAACACGGGCACCGATGTGGTAACCGCTTGCGACAGCTTTACCTGGATCAATGGCATGACCTATACTTCCAGCAACTCCACCGCCATGGATACGTTGCTCAATGCAGCCGGATGTGACTCCGTAGTTACGCTGAACCTAACCATCCTGAATTCAACTACGGGAACGGATGTGGTTACAGCCTGTGATAGCTTTACCTGGATTGATGGCATGACCTACACTTCCAGCAACAACACCGCTGTTGATACCTTGGTCAATGCGGCCGGGTGTGACTCCGTAGTGACGCTGAACCTGACCATTCTGAATTCGACTACAGGAACAGATGTTGTGACGGCTTGTGACACCTTCACTTGGATTGATGGAGTGACTTATACCTCCAGCAACAACACCGCTACCGACACACTAACCAATGCTGTTGGCTGTGATTCCATCGTCACACTCGACCTCACCATTCTGAATGCGACCAGTTTTACAGAAGTTGTGATCGCTTGCGACACCTTTACCTGGATTGATGGAGTAACATATACTTCCAGCAACAACACGGCTACCGTCACACTAACCAATGCCGCAGGCTGTGACTCCTTGGTGACCCTGGATCTCACCATTAACACAGTAGATCCAGCGGTAACAGTGGATGGATTCACCATAACAGCAGATGAGGTAGATGCCGCTTACCAATGGTTCGACTGTACCACCACATTACCATTGGATGGTGAGACCAATCAAAGCCTCGAGGTTGACGCTAATGGAGAATATGCCGTAGCCATTGCCAAAAACGGTTGTATGGATACCTCCGAGTGTGTGACGATCACCGGAGTTGGGATTTCCGAAACCACTTGGGGAAGTGAGATCAGGGTGTATCCCAATCCAACCAGAAACACCGTGACGATCGAATTGGGAGCATTGCAGGCCCAGGTTTCCTTGCACAACGCAGCAGGACAGGAACTGGTGGTGCCTCAATCTCAGCAACAGGGACAAACCTCACTTTCACTGGAAGCGCTGAGCGCTGGGGTTTACCTGGTTCGAATTCAAGGCCAGGGTCAACAACGCGTGATGCGCTTGGTAAAACAGTAATCAATCAGAGTCGGTTCGCACAATCTGCGCAGCAGGGATTCGTGAACCGACTTTTCAAAACCGCTCCCACTCCTCGGCCCCGTTGTTCAAGATGTGCGTAGCAGCATTGGAGTAAAAGCTTAGGCTAAATGGCTTGGAAGAGTGGTTTTTGGTAGCTGATGCCGAGCTGTTAGCTTGGCCGGTAACCAAGCCGGGCTCCATCATTGGAGCCCGGTTTCTTGTTTCCAGACGATGAAATCAAAGCCTTCTACCTGGTATCATGCAGAGCGCTGCCACATCTATGATGCAAATCATTCTGAGTTGTACCCTGTTGGCTTCCACCAAAGGTGATTGACGTTTACTTCCCTGATTCTAAAGGACGATCCCCCTTTCCCAAGCGACTCCTGTCGCGAGATGTTCTGACTTTCTTTTGTTTCAAAACGGTTCACGCCAAGTGACAGGTACCCTCAGCGCACGACCAGCGAAACTAGTCGCGCGCTAGCGAGGGATAGAAGAGATACAGATGTATTTCTCAATGTCTCAATATCCAGGAGCTCAGACCATCCTTATGGCCAATCCATACGATAGTCTCGCCCATTGATGGGTTTATTGTCCAAGGCCACATTCTTCTGTTCGTGTTTCTGTGCTGACCAACATACCAAGTATGTATGTCCTTGTGGTGATTGTCCGGACATCATTGCCAAAAGATACACTGCCATCGTATTCGTAGATGGCTTCTGCTTCGCAACCACTCACTGTAACTGTCTGATGCCAGTAATTTCCCCCTATGATAATTTTACTTCCGGCAGACGCGTTTGGTGCAAACACCATTGCGCCTATAACGAGACAAAGACTCAAGATGATTTTTTTCATTGTATTGTTCTTTAATAAATAGAAAAAGTGTGAAGCGAAAGTCTCGGTTATCTCAGGTGCTTACTAGAGTGTTTGCAGCTAATTTATCGCTAGGTACTACTACCCATTTAGCTCTTTTTGCAAAAAAAAATGAAGGCTGAGGCAAATACAAATCATGGGCCCTGCGCTAAGAAGGTGATGCATTTTCAGCCCAATAGAGCGCCTGTCCTTGATCAAAAACGCGTGTCATAGTGGTTATTCTATCGATGGAATATGTAAACATCAACCCAGCCCGGAGAGAATTGGATATTTACTGGGGAATGAGGAAAAACATGAACTCTCATGCATAGGCAGACTCAATAGAGCAGCTGGAAAGACCCGTGCATTTTGATAGTCGCCTGGTCACCGGCATCCTTTGCCTGATATTCAAGGGTGTAGTAATAAACACCAGCCGGCCCACGGAACGGGTATGTTACCACGCCTTGTTGATGTAGGCGTTCATCCACCAGTTGCCCCATTTGATTGTAGACCCGGAAGCTTACATCCTGTAAGTCGCCAAAATCCAGGGTGATAAAGTCGGTGACGGGAACCGGATAGATCTTCACTTCCTTTGTGTTGCGCTCTGATATTCCGATCAGCACCACGTTTTCGCAGTTGGAGGTATCCACGCAGGCTCCGAGTTGCACAGCTACCGCGTAATTACCTTCGAAGGATACCCAGAGGTCTTGCGCATTCGCTCCTGATATGGGAGTATAGCTGCTGTCGCAGTTCAGCCATTGATAGTTCGCTCCAGACTGGGTTGCTGTCAAATGGTTGTAGGCTACCGATACGCCATTGTTGGGCATGGTGTCAATTTGAAGCAAGAGGTTGACGACCGAGTCGCAGCCGTTTCCGTTGGTCAGTGTGGTGGAATAAATACCTGAGGTTGTGTAGGTTAAGTCGTTTGCTGGCCAGGTGTAGGAGCCGCAAGCTGCTGTGCTGTCCAAAGTGGTGTCAGAAGGAAAAATCGTGAGGTTGAGTGTTGCCACACTGTCGCACCCATTGCCATTGGTCAAGGTCACCGTGTATGAGCCTGAACTGGCGTAAGTGACTCCCGATGCCGGCCACAGGTAGGAATTGCAGGTGCTTACACTTTCTGATGTAGTGTCAGATGGGAAGATGGTGAGCTCTAAGGTCGCTATGCTGTCGCAGCCAGCCTGGTTTGTCAGGGTTACAATGTGGGTGCCTGATGTCGTGTAGGTCTGCTGAGTCGCGGGCCAGTAGTATTGATTGCACGTGTCAATAAAGGTGGACGTGCTGTCCGAGGCATGGATGGTAAGATCAAGTGTTACCACACTGTCACATCCGTTGCCGTTGAAAAGAGTGACCGTGTGCATTCCTGAACTCATGTAAGTGACTCCTGAAGCCGGCCATGTGAAAGCATCGCATGTTGCAATGCTTTCGGTGGTGCTGTCAGAATTAAACACGGTAAGATCCAGTGTGACCACACTGTCGCAACCGTGGGCGTTCACCAGCGTGGTGACATATGTTCCCGAAGCGGTGTAAGTAATCCCCGTTCCCGACCAGGCAAAGGAATCACAGGCGGTCATGTTCGTAAAGGTGCTGTCCGATGGCAGGACGGTGAGGTCCAGTGACGCAGTGCTGTCGCAGCCATTGCCATTGGTAAATGTTGCCATGTACAGTCCCGAAAGTGTGTAGGTAGAGTCCGTGGCAGCCCAAAAAAATGAATCGCAGGCACTGATCACTTCCATCGAGCTATCCGAATGGAAAATGGTGAGGTCAAGGGTGGCAATGCTGTCGCAGTTGTTCACCGCAGGGATCATCCATGTGGCCGTGTCCGTAGATTGAGTGTAGGTGATCCCATCAATCCAGGTGAATGAATCGCAGGCATTCACCACATAGGTGGTGGTGATGATGGAGAGGTCGAGCTGAAACACCGTGTCACAACCCGGAGCGTAGAACACCGAATCCATACTCACAGAATAGGTGTTGCTGTCTCTCCAGGTGTAGAAGTTGCAGGCGACCACCGTGTCAATAACGGTATCGGGTCGACAGATGTTGAAACGCTGGGCAAACGCATCCGGAATACCAGCGCCTGTGTGTATCAAGGTATCGTAGCCCTGATCAAAGTTTACGATCCCCTGGAAAAAGCCCGTGGTGTAAAGGCTTTGATCACTCGCCAAACAAATGCCATGCAACCGGTCCTGCTGAGCTTCGCCAAAGGAGCGCGACCATTGAAACTCACCGTCTGAATTCAGTTTCTGAATGTAGCAGTCTTCACTTCCGTTGGAAACGAGGATGGCACTGTCTTGTCCAGGATCAGAGTCCATGATGCCATCAAATGCTCCTCCGGAATAGATGTTACCCTCCTGGTCTACATCAAAAGCCATGGGCCTGGGGCCAAACCCCTGGAAGCTTCCATAGGCCTTTCCCCAAACAAAATCATGATTCGAGTCCAGCTTCTGAACGTATACGCTTTGTGTTCCTAAAGGTGTAAGCAAGTGGACCCCTACCCCAGGATCTACATCGATGTCTGCCGGAACCTGATTCTGGGTAGTGTATATGTTGAAGGTTCCGGTGGCGTAGACATTGCCATCCGCGTCCAGGTCAACTCCGTAGCCAGCATCTGAATGAGGACCTCCCAGGGACTCCGCCCAAAGCAGGTTTCCATTGGTGTCGAGCTTTTGCACAAAGGCGTCTGTCTCTCCATTTGAATAGAGCATGTGGGTATTAACACCGGGATCCACATCCATGGAATCGTGGAAGTGTCCAGTGACGTAGAGGTTGCCTCCCGCGTCCAGTTCAAGCTGATGTACCCAATCGTTACTGGGACTTCCAAAGCTTTGTGCCCACACATGGTCGCCCGCAGAGTCCAGTTTCAAAACGTAAATATCTACTCCGCCCACTGCTGTATGATTGTCAACGCCAACCCCGGGATCAAGGTCCACCGTTTGATAGAACATGTTCGTGGCGTAGATACTTCCCTGTGGATCCACCTTCAGGTCCATCCCAGGAATGGTCATGGATCCGGCATAGGATCGTGCCCAAATGAAGTTTCCGTTTGTATCGAGCTTTTGGATGTAGTTCCCCGTGTTCGGGTTCAAAACATGGTTGTCAATGCCAGTTCCAGGATCCAAGTCGATGGAATCATTGAAACTTCCGAGGCTGTAGACGTTTCCAAAGTCATCCAGCACGATGTCGTTTCCCCGGTCGAAGGCTGCGCTGCCAAACGTTCGAACCCACATCAGTTCTCCGAGTGAGTCTAGTTTCAGAACAAACACATCCGCCTGTCCATTAGACATCCTCAACTCCAATCCCGGTCCGGGGTCGAAGTCAACCGTATCAGAGAATAGACCTGTGTAATAAGAATTGCCTGCATCATCGACCGCCACATCCATACCCATGTCGAAGTTGGGTGAGCCGAACGGTTGGGTCCAGGCCAGGTCATGGTTTTGTGACAAAAGGCTGAGTGCTGCACCTATAAAAACAAGGCAGCAGAAAAGTGTCTTCGAGCTTTGGGGCATGGGCATCGAATCAGTATGCTAGCAAAAGTAGCAGCAAAATAACTAGATATTGCTTCGTCCGAGGATTGTCGTTTGCAAAAGCCCTGGTCCTGAATCTGAACAACTTAGCCTTCGTTTTGTCCTCTTTGGGTAACCCAAGCCTCATGAAGAAAACAGGAATCACTTTGCTCAGCTGCCTTTTGGCGGTCTCAGCCTTACTCGCTCAATCAGGAAGAATTGTAGGTCTCCAGTTCGACAATAGCAACGGAACTTCCGCGGTGCTTTATCCAACCTTCACAGATGAAACCTCCGGGGTGATGACGAGGTTGAGCCAAACGCCTTCTTCCAGTGATCAGTTTTCATCGGGCAATTCCACCGTTGATCCGGTCAACTACAAATACTACTACATCCGCGGTTTGAACGGCCATCAGCTGATCACCGTTGATTTGACCACGGGCATGGCAACAAGCTCGGGTGTCAACAATCCAAACAATGCCAACATACCTCTCACCAATATTCAGTACAACCCTGCCGATGGTTTCATCTATGGGGTGAACATGGTGGGGAGCACTTTGCGATTTGCGAAGTTGGATCCTTCCACTTCCCTCGTCTCGTTGGTCAATTCGAATCCCATTTCTTCGGATCAGTTTCTTTCCGGGAATGCTACCATTGATCCTGTTTCTGGTACTTATTATTACGTCCGAGGCGCTCAGGGAAATCAGCTCATACGGGTGGATGTTCAATCTGGAACGAGCACATCCGTTTCCATCACCAACCCCAACCAGGCGCTGCAACCGATCCTGAACATCCAGTGGAACCCGCAGGATTCCATGCTCTATGGCTTGAATTTCACTATGGGACAGCTAAGACTGGCCAAGATGGACCCTGCTACGGGTGTAGTGACCTTGGTTTCGTCCGGACCAACCAGTGGCGACATGTTCTCTTCAGGCGTAGCGGCTTTGGATGTGGATGCTCAAAGCTTCGTTTATGTGAGAGGAGTTCCGGGCGCGCAGCAAATTGTGCGGGTGGATGTAGCCACCGGACAGGTGCAGAACAGCTCGGCACTTTCAGTGAATGCAGGGGCTAAGAATTTAACCAACATCGAGTGGCTGCCCGTTTCTGACCCCGTTTCCCGGTTTGACGCTCCCACCGGTTGCGGAGATTATCAGGTTTCCTTTGCCGACTTAAGCCTGTCTGACAATGTCAGCTGGGACTTTGGAGACGGCAATCAGTCCACCAGCGCAAATCCCACCCACATGTATGCCGCACCCGGCACCTACACCGTGCGCCAAATTGCGAACACATCGCTGGGCAGTGATACGAGTTTCCAAACCATCAGCATTTCTCCCGGCATTGCGCTCAACCTTGGCCCGGACGTGAGCATTTTTCCCGGAGATACCATCACGCTGGATGCTACCACTACCGGGGCGGTCAATTACTACTGGAATACCCTCGCCACTACCCCATCGATTGAGGTGACCCAAGGCGGAACCTATTCCTGTGTTATTCTGGACTCTACTGGCTGCTTTGGCCGAGACACTGTGGAGGTGACAAGTAAAGTGACGCTGGCCATTGATGATACTTCCAATACCAACGTATACGCAACCAACGCGGCTGGAGCGTTGGAGGCCGTTGTGTGGGTTGAACACTTCAAACCCATGAGCAGCACCTATTTCTATGAATTGGACGTGACCACTCCAGAAGGCTGGACCATGGAAGAAGTCTGTTCCAACGGCATGGAGAAACTGGCGGGAAACCAGATCAGAATGGCCGCAAACAGCGAAGGCGGTTTCCACATCGTGTTCAACCCGAACGGAATCAGCGGTGTGGCTGAAGGCATGCTTACCCTCATCGATGAATCCAACACGGATGTATTGCGCAACTCGATGTTCATCGTGAGCAATACCACCCTTTCGGTGGGACAAGTATCCGATCGCGAATTCAACCTTTTTCCCAATCCAGCGCAAACGGGCTCGACCATAAGAATCAACGAGGAGCCTGTTCCTTTTGAGCTCTATGGTATCAACGGGGTGTTGTTGCAGCAAGGGATTAACAACGAGATTGCAGCGCCCTTATCGTCAGGGGTTTACTTCTTGAAATCTCAGGACAGTATGCAGCGTGTTGTGGTGATTGAGTAAGAGGATTAAGAGGATCAGATAATTAGAAGATGAGACGAAATGACTATCCGCACGTTTACCCCGGCTCATCCAACAGCTAGGGTTAACGGTTTTTACCCCTTCTACTTTGTCTTGACACAAAGTAGAGCAAAGGCCTGTGCTGAGCCTGTCGAAGCATCAAGGCTGCCATCTTTTTGTGACCAGAGTGCGAATCGAAATTTCAGCTTGCACGCTGTCGCTGAAGCTTTAGCGTAGGCGCCCGCGATTTAAACTTGTTCGCGTT
>DIYJ01000012.1:24254-105318 GCA_002428995.1 Flavobacteriales bacterium UBA6057
GCGATTTAAACTTGTTCGCGTTTTACGCGACCTTCAAACACTAAATCGCTGCGCAACGCCAACGCGCAATTTCTCTTCGATCTGGTGCCCACAAAAAGAAAAAGGCCGGATTCCTGCTCTACCTAAATTCATCATCTAATCACCTAATTTTCTGATTATCTGATCTCAAAGTACTCTTCAGTGTAAACCAGCGGATTATCATTTCAGATGATCAGATCATGTTTTTAGGAGCGCCCCCTAGTTCCTTAGGAGCGTCAGCGAGCCGCTTTTTTGCTGGCTGATGCCCTCCTCTGTGGAGAAGGTTAGGCGGTAGAAATAGACTCCGTCTGTAGCAGGTTCCCCGTTCACGGCTCCGTCCCAGCCTTCGTCAAAGGTTTGAGATTCGTACACCGGAATCCCCCAGCGATTGAAGATGGAGAGTTCAAACGACACCACATCTTCCAAACCATCGATTTGAAATTGATCGTTGATGCCATCCGCATTTGGGGTGAAGACGTTGGGAACGATCAGCTGAAGGGAACAGTCCAATCCTTCCAAAAGAACGGTATCCATGCCCGAGCATCCCGCTTCGTTGAACACCTCAAGGCGATACTCACCCGGCAAAAAGGCAGTGAACACAGGGTCTCCGGACACGCCTTGCCACACATACTCCACCAAACCCGAGTCCAGTGCATTCAATGTGAACGAATCACCGATGCAAAAAGCCGTATCCATTCCAAGGTCCACGATCGGTGAGCTGCTGTAGCTCAACTGTAAGGTGTCGCTGGAGATGTCACAATGGTTGGTGCCTATCAGGATGTATTGCCCTGGTTTCCGCGTTTCGATGGACGGACCGATGGAGTCGTTTTGCCAAACGTAATCCACCCCACCCTGCGCGGCTGTGCTGAGTGTGACCAGCGCGCTGTCGCAGGCAACGATGTCCTCGCCAATATCTACCACCGGAGGAGACATGAATGTGAAGGTCACCGAGTCGCGAATCGTATCGCAGCGATTCTCCAACTCCACCCAGTAGGTGCCGGAGTTTGTGACAAGAAAGGTATCTGCCGTGGAACCACTCTGCCACAGGTAGTCTACCCCAGTGACTCCAGGGTTCAGCAAGAGCTGGCTTTCATCGCACAATGTGTCATCAGCACCCAGATTCAGGGAAAAGATCGTATCAAAACCGATGGAAATGGAATCGGTAAACGTACCACACCCTTCTACGGATACATCCACGCCATAGGTGCCGCCCATGGTCACCAGGAAGGTGGAATCTGTGGTCATGCTGTCCTGCCACAAATAGGTCGCTCCGGGATAACTGGCGTTCAGCAGCAGCGAATCCACTCCGAAGCACAGCACCTGATCAGGGCCAAGGTCAATTTGAGGAACCGTGTAAATGACAATGGAATCCACCAGTGTATCCCAAACAGAACCGATTTTCGTGATCAGCGTAACCTCAAACGTGCCGGTGTCAGTGTACAGGTGTTTTGGGTGGAAGATCGTGGAGCTGTTCAGTCCTGAAGCAGGATCACCAAAATCCCAGATGGCGCTGTCGATGCAGGCAGTACCAAGTAACGTGAAGCTGGTGCTGTCTCCCAGACAGAAATGGGAACTCTCATAGCGCGAACCAGGCGACAAGCTGAGGATGTAGTTTGGCAAGCCACCCTGGGATGTCGCGCCTCCCAAATTCACACCCTGATCTACCCACCCACAGCCTACTCCCTGCACATTGGGCGCATTGATCACTGCAATGTCTGGTTTTGCCCAGCGAGCCGCATATATTTTGCCATCCGGGCCGATTTGCATGGAGGCAATGTCTGAAGCGGCCGTTCCCACCTGTACCTTGGATGCGATAATCGCAGACTGGGACCCAGCAGTGAGGTCGTATTGATAGATCGTAGAAAAGGTGTTTACCCCTGTTGGCACGGGTTTGTAGAGCAGTTGGCTATTGGGGGAAAAGGCGAAACTATAGGTGTATTGCTCTCCATCCAGTGCGGTGAGGTTGGATATGACTCCTGTCTGGTTATCAAAGTCAAAAATCTCCATCAGCGGCTGGTAGTTGCATATACCGATCTTGGTGCCATCGGGAGATACTACCATTTGCCCGAGTGCCCCGCCCGTGAATCCGTTGAATGGGGTGCCAATGTTTGTAACCACCGGAGTTGTATTGATACCTGCTGGCGTCACCTCAAAACAATAAAACCCATTGCCTCCATAATCATGGGTAATCACCCAATAGCCCGAGCCATTACCGTGCACCGTAGCTGTTAACTTTTCTGCGGTGTTGGGTAAAAGCGATGTGTTTTTCGTGGATGAAATGACGTCTCCGAGGCCACCGTTCAGCGACATGTCTACCTCTGAGTAGTGCAGGCCGGCAAAAAAATCGTCCACCGTAAAAATGTAGTATGCCCCTGACTGACAGGGCTTCGGGACAATCAGCGCTGCTTGTGTGGCGGAGGGAGCGCCCAACAACCCAAAACCATTGGGCATCTGGGTGTGTGTTTGATCCCATACCGTCAGTCCATCGGTGTAGAACAACAGGTTGCCATTGAAATCGGAGATGGACGAACAGCCTTCATTGGTGCTGATAGCCGCCCCTGAGAAAGGCACAGGAACACCAGAGCTGAAGTCCAGACCAGCTCCACTTCCAAACGTCCAGATGTTTCCTTCCTGGCCTAATATACCTCCAACGTTTATAAATAGTAATGCCGCTATCGTGAGGTAAATTGCCGTCCCTTGCTTCATGTTGTTCATGTATGAACAAACACACGAGTTCACGTAGCAGCTTGTTGGTCAATGACTCTTGAAAAAGAGTCGGAGTTATCTACTGGCTGTCGTTTTTGGATAACCTGTGAAATGCGAAGTCGAGACAGTCCAGGCAGTAATCGCCATTGAATGGGCTTTTGTGAATTAAGCTACCTGTCGCTACGGGCTCGTAAGTGAACTGGCAGATCTAAACCTTCTGCATTTCCTGCTGGAACGTAATTACAATGAATTCAGCGGGCCTTATGATGGCAACCTTCACGCTGATTCTCATGATTCCATCCAGAATATCAGCAGGTGTCATGGTGCTACCTAACCCAACACTTACAGTATATGCATCTCCAGGAGTGGCTCCTGCAAGACCGCCTTGTTGCCAGAGGCCATTAAGGAAATTGTCGATCATGCTCCTAACGTTTATCCAGGTGCCTTCATCATTTGGTTCAAAGACGTAGGCTTTGGCGGCCATCTGAATGGACTGTTCGATCATGATAATGGTTCTTCGAACGTTCACATACCTCCAGTCCTCGCTATTGCCATCCAGGGTTCTGGCGCCCCAAACCAACACACCTTGTCCAACAAAAGACCGAATGGCATTCACAGCCTTTCCATAAGTCGGCACATTAAGATCTTCCTGTTCGGCATGACTGATCTCAACAGATGGCTTTATGACGGAGCTGAGGGAAACGTTCGCTGGAGCTTTCCAAACACCTCTCGCATTGTCGACCAAGGTGTATATACCGGCTATGGCTGCTGCGGGAGGTAGCAGGTTTAATTCAGTCTGCATTTGACTTAGGATGCTTTTAAAGGCAGGACTGACGGTCATCAGAGTCTTGTTCAGCATCTCAACCGTTGGTCCTTTGTAGTTTGCTTCACGAATCGATGGAATGTCAGCAAAGAGGGTTCTTAATTCTCCAATTCTTGCGAGTTCGCCTGCATTTGCTGTTTTTGGCACACTTAGCTCGGCCATCACCAAGTCCTTGAGGGTTTCAAGGCTCTCGGTATTGAAGTTCTCTAAGCCAAGCTCAGAACTCCCAACGATGCCGGTGTGCAACCAAGGGTAGTAGGCGGCACCATAGCTGAGTCCGTCTACACCAATGTTGTTTCTGAACGCAGCAATCACATCTCCATCTTCGTGGTCGATGCCCTTGTACCCATCATGAATGTCTAAAACCCCTACCCTGCTTTTCACCTCTGCGCAATGCGTCAATATGGCTTGTTGAAGTGAAGCGCAGTCTTCGAAGGATAGCCTGACTGCTTCTGGTATGACAATCATGGTGGGCTCAGATTCTTTTAAGAGCGGTGTGATTCCACCTCTGAGCTGATGGACGTTGATCGATGGTTCCGTGTAATCACCTACGGAAACAATGTAGCACTCAGCACCTCCATTTGCATAGAACAACCTCAGAGCGTTGAAGAGGTTGAAACCTGGTCCATCGAGCTGAAGAGCATAATCTCCATCCATTACCGCAGCATCTGCTGTTTCCCCTTCTCTGGTTTTGATCAAGGTATGCTCATAACCAGGAGCTCCTCCAAAGAGCTGGGTGTACTCGCCCAGTGATGAGATTTTCACGGGCTTATTCAGAAGTTGTTCACCATCATAAATCGCTTTCTGAGTATACCCAATGAAGGCTGGAATAGCCGTAGGAACTTGGGGTACACTGTTTCCAAGAGCATCTATTTCTTGAATGTAAACTCCGGGCGGTTTTTGGTTTTTCATGGCAAGCTAAAGGTAATCCCTGCGTGAAAAAGGTGATGTTCTCTGACTGCTCATTAACCTCAATTCACCCTCACAGGTAAACAGTCCCTGATTTCATAACCGACCGAAGTCACTTCATATCCTGTTTGATGGAACCTGACTTCAAGGAGGCTGCTTTTGCTGTTGCTGGGAGCGGTTTGATCAAAAATGAAGTTCCCCAGGCTGTAGAAAATGTGTTTTCCCTTGTAGCGCTGGTGTGGCTGCAATACATGCGGGTGATGCCCCACAATGAGGTCTGCACCTGCATCTATAAGTGATTGAGCGACTGCACGTTGATCTGGTGAGGCTTCTTCTACATGTTCAATACCCCAATGCAGATACACTACGATCTGATGTGTGGGGTTGTTCTGGGCATATTCTGCAATGCGCTGGGTGAGATCGGCAGCGCCTTCCTGGCACATACCGGGTTTGTCAGGGTTGGGAAACCAGTTTTCCAGGGCAAGGGTGACGCTGGAGAAAAGAGCTACCGCAATACCGTTTTGGCTAATGATCGTGGGTTCGCAGGCATGGAGCTGTTGGTCATTGTATCCCAAGGGCTCCATGTTGTTGTGTTTCAGCGTTTGGGCGGTGGTGACCATTCCTGCGCGGCTTTGATCGTAAGAGTGATTGTTGGCCATGTTCAGGTGTGTGAAGCCTGCCCCTCTCAAATACCTGGCGTGGATCGTGTCTCCCCGAAACACGTACTTCTTATGCACAGGCTGCATAGATTCCGTGAGCGG
The DNA here is from genome assembly GCA_002428995.1 of Flavobacteriales bacterium UBA6057. Lineage (GTDB taxonomy): Bacteria > Bacteroidota > Bacteroidia > Flavobacteriales_G > Salibacteraceae > UBA6057. The sequence continues at coordinate 29,472 of DIYJ01000012.1, forward strand.
ACATTCGAGGTTGCCCACGAGGTAGCCCGTTTCAATGAGCTGCTCTGAGAGGCTTTGGTAGAAGCGATCGATGCCTCGTTTGGAGATTTCCGAGCGCACTCCCCTGTCCAGCAAGATGTCGCCCACAAACCCAATCGTGATTGAATCGTTGGTTTCGGGCGTGTTGCAGGAAAGGACAGCGATGAGGCTAGCAACCAGAGCTATAGAAGATCTTCTCATCGGGTTTAGGGGCCGCGTTGTCGTGGATAATGTCTTTCATCCAATCAGGAATCGGTGGAAGCTTTTCCTGCTTGATGCGCTCCTGCCACTGCTCGTCCGTCAGTCTTGAACCCATGGGCTCTACGAACTCATAGTAGCTGAAGGTGGCGCCCTTGGTAAGGTAAAGCAGGCCATCGATTTCCACCACTACGTGGATGTCGTTCACCGGGCCTACGCCTACGTGTAGAATGCCTTTGTTTGGGTTGTTCTCTGCACTGGCGGTGTAAATGTCTGCTACAACGGAAACTTCGCGATCCGGCCCCTTCACCATCGACCAGTCGTCCACCCAATGCGGCAACAGAGAAATGGTGATGTATTCCACCGTACTCCCAATCACTTCAATGGTGCGGTATTCGCTCTCGGTCAGCTTCTCTCCGTTCAGTTCCTTTTGTGTCATGTTCAGCAGAAACTCTCCCAATTCCTGGATGCGCTCCGACTTGTTTTTGATTTCATCCACCATGAGATCGTTCGCTGCCAAAACCACATTTGTAGAACGGATCAGCGAGTTCACGCTTTTCCAGAAGGGCAGGTTCGGTTCTACGTATCCCACCGTAATGGGATCGGGAGGACCTCCTCCTCCGCATTCAGCTCCTATGGGTTGTTCGGCATAGAGAATGGCATCGTGCTTCAGCTCTGCCCAAGAGGCAAGCGCAGTGTTCAGCTCCTTTTTACGCCACGCGGCCTGCTCCATGAAGAAGGGAACATCATCGGATTTGGGTGCCTGCATCTGAACGAGGCATTCCACCCATTTCGCATACACGGTTTGTTGGTTCTGGTCTTTGGATTTCCGCTCAAGCTCCTCAAAGCGCTCCCGGTATTCCGGCCATACTTCATCCTCCTTGTAGGTTTCAAACAGCAGGTCTTTTGCTTCGGCCACACCCAACACTCCAAACACATCAATGCCCTTGGGGAAAGCTCTCGTGGTGTTGGGCTTGGTTTTGGTGTCTACCAGGTCTTGCAAGACCTCGTTGTCGAACAGGTAGCGCTGCGGAAAGAGGTTCACCTTATCGCGACACGAGCGCATTTGATCTCCTTTGGGGCTGATTCTGTTTCTGCCCAGCCCAAGTAGAATCTCCTTTAATCGAGCCTTATTCACTGCGGCCAGTTCCTTGTCGATGAGGCGCTCTTGTTCTAAGATGTCGTAAACGGAAATATTATCCGGCTCGCCAATGATGTACTTAATGGGACGATAAACGGACTCAAATACCTTTTGGGCCGGCTCCTGCCCTACTTTGGTTTTTTTCATAAGCTGCGCCATGTAAATGGCATTTTCAAAACCGTCATCGGTGTTCAGACACATTTCAGCTTTCTGAAGCCACATCATGGCTTTGAAATAGTTCTGAAGTTGCTCAGAGCGGGTGTAATGCCCTCTGGGCTTAAACAGGCTGTAGGGGAACATTACCGTGGTGTATCCAAGGAATTCAGAGGTGTTGTCCTGCGCAGAGTTGATGTTCTGCATTTCCACATCTACTACCGCCTGAAGTTCGTTGGGCAAACCCTCATTGGAAGAACCCAAAATACCCGTAGCCACATGGTACACGACAACGGAGAATGCAGCGGCCTTCTTCACCTTCTCATCGGTGGAGGATTGATAGTCTCGCAAGGCTTCCTTGTATTGCGCCTCCGAAAACTCGGCCATGCGTTTGTAAAAGATGTCTTCTTCCAACGAGCGCAACAGGAAGGAAAAATACATGTGGTAGAGTTGCAGAAACAGGTCGGTGGTCACGAAGTTGGGCACCTGCTGGTAGTCGTTCTGCTCGTAAAGGTGGAAGAGCTGGATGTTGGTGTTGGGAGTGATCACAAATCCGTTCAGGCTCAGCTTATTGGTGAAACCTTCATCAAATTCACCAAATTGAAAGCTGTTGGCAATGTTGTTCGCATTGACGATTTCGCGGCTATTGACAGTGAGGTAATTCTGTGTTAAAAGCTCAGCTTCCCGTGCCTTGACACGAGCAATGAAGGTCTGCTCCTCTTGCGTAAACTCCATAGGCACGTTCGCGCCCGAAGCTTCCCGTTCCCATCGTTCATACATGAGGCTGTCATACCAGCTGTGTTTTGAAAAGTAGCCCCTCAAATCGGCACCCATGAAAATGTGCCCCTGCTGGGCATACAGAGCATTGCGCAGCAAACGCAGCTCAGCCAGCGATTTGTCTTCCAGTGACTGATTCAAATCAATAGCCAGCAGGTCCTGGCCTTTCAACGGCTGATTGTCCACGCGTTGGATGTAGTCGTCCCATGATTCATTTTCTGCCTTGGGAGCGTCTGGCGGGAGCTGTGAGTTGTTGGTTGATGATGGTGACGATGGTGCTGAATCACCTGAGCTTCCGCTGCCGGAACAGCCAGCCAGCGCCATCAGTAGTAAAGCCGTGAAAAACCTAAGGTGCATTGAGGTGGGATTTTGCTTCCCGAAAACTACAATTTCTGATCACGTAGCGAATGAGTTTAAACCCGAATCGATCCCATTCATATTCACCCACCGCAAAGCCCCGTTCGGCTTCTTGCTCGATGGTGAATAAACGGTTGCCGGTCTCTGTTTCCATCACCGAAAAGTCCTCCAGCGGCATGCCCAGTCTTGAGCCCAGCCACAATGGGCGAATCACATCTTCCACCTGCTTATACACAAACACGCGCTTGCGGGTGACACTGTCAAAGCGCGTGGGTTTGATCACTCCTACGATTACCTCTTTGCTTCCATCTCCGTTGATGTCTGCCACCTTGCATTGATACACCGGATATGGCAGTTCCCAGAAGGTGGAGTCTCCCTGCTGGTTGATGCTGGCAATGCGATAGGTGGTGTCTGATCGCTGCTGGATGAGGATTTCACCGTTGGTGCTTTCGAAGTGGTACGAGGGTTTTTGTTGGCAGGAAAGCAGGAGGGCCACTGAGCTTGCAAGGTATGATCGAAAATAAGGTAATGGGGATCGGAGAAATGAAGAATTTTTAAGACTAGCTTCTAGCTTACTTTTAGTTTTTACGATGTTGGATACTAGCATAGTGCCAATCAACTCCCTGAATCAGAGCTGTTATCGCTTTTCGAATCCAGTGTGGCCTTCCAAAGTGCTTCCTGTTGTTCAAGAATGCGTTGGTATTGCTGAAAATACTCCTGCACTCTTAAAGGAGTTACTCCTTGCCTTTTTTCAAATTCAAAACTTTCCTTCAGACTAATCAACTGTAACTCAATTACTTTATTCTTAACCCAATACTCCTCCACATTCCAAAATGTCATGAGTGTGGATAAGCCGGTTACCAAAGCACCTATTACCAACGCCCAGTTTTTTTGAACGGTAATGGATTCGGCTCCTAAATCAAGCCCCAAAATGATAGTCGAGGCTGCTGTCAAGGCCACTAAGGGATATTTAAAGCCTCTAACCACATTGAACATTCGCTTTCTTCGCTGAGTAAACTGTTGGATACCGGAATCAATCTTTTCAGTCGTGAATTGAATCAGTTCTTCAGGACTTTGCGTAGTTGCCATTTTCAGTATGAATTTTTCGATAAACCTTTATTCTAAGGAGTTGCATTGCTTTAACTGTACAAAAAGGACTCGATAGCGGTATATATACATTGGCCATCCCTATGCTTAAACCCTTTTCTTATTTGGTCCGTGTATTGAGTTGACGCTCGTTTAATTTTCCCCGCAACGTAAGAAGCAAATTGTGGCATCCCCGATTGCTTACGCAGATTAAAGTAAGTCCGTTGATTCCTTACAATTGTTTGGGCACCTTGATATTCAATGATCGGCTTATTTGCCAACAACTCGAATATTTCACTCGAGGAATCAGCCCGATCTACTTGCACCCAAATCAAATACCAGATGAGGTATCTGTTAAATCTTCGAATCTCTATTTCCTCGATATCAACACCTCTGTCATCAAAGGCCCACATGGTATTAATGATACACTCAACTATGCTAGCGAAACGGTTGGATTCAAATCCTGATTTAGCGTCTCTACTATGAGAAAACCAGTATTCGTGAAGAAGAGCATAAATGTCCGCCTCGTAATCTGCTTCCTCAATAACCCTTGGAAAGAGTCCTATTCCCTGTGCTTTGTTCCCATCGAGGTTATGTTGATGAAGGTGCAATGTCTCGTGAAAGAAAAAAAGCCGCGCAGATCTTTTTATACCCTCTTCTTCTTTAAATCTAGAGCGCAAAGCAACACAGAATGCATCGTCCAAAAACCATGTATTGGTCCGAAAGTCATAAAGTCCGGCCTCGCTTTTCAAATGATCGAGCTCCACGTGATCTTTCAGGAGTTTTTTGTTTTCAATAATTGGCGCTAGCACATTCCATTTCGAGATCTGGAAGTGCTGATATTCATGTTTGTCAAGCGGGTATTGATACCAATGCTCATACGCCTTGTACACCTCTCTGTTGAACTCTTTAACCATGCCTCGAATTTGATCTGTGATTACGCCATTCCATATCGTTCTCACCTCTTGTGCTTGCGATAACTCCTCTTTGCTGAAATCGCGAGTTTTAACATCTTGCTTATCTGCTACCTTCACTGCACCGGTTTCCTTAATAAAACGATCAAGTTCAAGTGTGATTTTTGTTGTTGTTGTGAGGGTAGCAGAATCGCTGATGGTCTTTTCATCGGCATCGATTTGGAATTCACTCCAATTCAGGAAATGGACAACCCTGAAATTTTTCTTGAGCACCCTATTGAACAAAGAAGTGAGTTTGGGAGTAATTGCCAAGTTCAGATACTGATCGCTTATTAGAATTATCGGTTTTCCAGTACCGATAGCATCTAGGACATGAAACAATTCTAAGTCCTTATCCTCATATGTCCAGCCATTAAGAACAATGTCAATGACGTATCCGTCAACAGCAATGTTTTGTATTTGCAAAAACAATTCTTCTGGCTTTTCAATTGCAATGATGTCAAAAGAGTTTTCCAGCACCAGTTTATAGCTGAGTTGACGAGCTTTCCAATTATCATCAATGATCAACAGTTTATACTTTGACATTTGACGCTACATTTAATTAAACATATGGAAGATAAAGAACAGCTGAGATAATATACGCTGAGGCTATTGGTTCATCTTCATAACTTAAAATTCCACCGAGACTTACAAGATGCACCCTCTCTGGGCGAACTTTCATATCGACTAAAGACTTGACTTTAGCGGCATTTTGAGGACTATAGTTCGCGCATTTTATCGAGACTCCATGCTCGAGATATTCTACGTGAATCCAACCATCCTTTGTATCTTCTGATTTACCCCACGGATCTTCTACCTTTCTTCCTTTTGCATGTCGCACATTGGTCAGCAGATATTTGAATTCATCAACAACATAGCTATCCCAATTGATCCATTTGGACTTTAAGCCAATTTCTTCTTTATCAGGGTAATTGTTTAGGAATTTGCTAAATCCTAATTCAAGAGAAGCTGGACCATCTATGGCTTTTATCTCCTGTTGCCAGTCATTCAACGTGATAGATCTAAAAACCCGGTCAATTTCACCTCTAATTTGAAAGTCTTTTGAACTCGGGTCAATTTCAAAAAATAGCTCTGAATTAATGCCGACCAGCATTTTAGTCAATTTGTCATTTACTTGCTTGATGATGGTTTCTTTCAGTTCCTTTCCTTTTTGACTTATTGTGCTGGTCGGGTGTTTCTTCAGTGAAAATTCATCGATAAGCTCTGAAATATTCGCAATAACTTTTGTTATCAGCTCTTGGGCTTGAATGAGCCGCTGCCACGAATCTTCTGATCTTGATCTGAATTCCCATTCATTGATATGGTTGATCAGATAGTCGATTTTTGAGAGGCTCAACGAGGCATCATCAAGCAATGTTTCTATCGGATATATTCCAGATGTTAATTTCTTAATCGGTCGATCATGTAATTCACCATGGTCATTATAAATCTCGTAGTGAAAATCTCGGTAAATCTGTTTGGGATTTGGCTCTGTCTTAAGTAATCTGGCGATAAACCTTGAATTGCGCATTTCATCAATCGCTCCCCTCCCAAAACAAGCGAGGACCAAGCGCATGTCAAGATTTGTAACGGATATATCACGTTGGCCTGGCTCTTTTAGAGATTGAAAAATAGATTTAATATACGATGGATTCTGAAGGATAAGGGTCAAGGCTGCAAGGGCAGTGTGGTTATCTACTTCTTCAATGTTATTTGCAGCATCAAATATTCTCCTCAGCATAGCCAAATGGCAGCTGCGTGAAAACTCATTTCCGAACAACAGAATATTGGAGCATAACATCTCTATTTCCACCGCTGGAGGTAGTTTTGATTTGCGGCACATCGATAACGCAAAATCATCACGGGAGGTCATTGAGTGGATTTCAGAAGCATAGATTGCAAGCCCTGTGGAAGAGGAAATCACAATCTTTTCCTGTTCTCCTCCTACTTGCCTTATTTCATTGGTTTCTTCATTGAAATAGATCCCAAACTTCTTACTGATAGGATCAATCGGTGTTGACTTAAGCCCATGATAGGCAATATGATCATCCGAGGCCATGCTGCCCCATACATGTGCCCATTGTTCAATTCGATGTCGAGCCAACTCAGATGCCAAATCATTTTTAAGTCCTTCAGCAATTGCTAATGCCTTACACAATGGACAGGATTGTCCATTCCCCAAACGAGGGACATCAAGTCTCCAATATGCTTTGTGACGATTAATTTTTGGTGTATTGAAAGGCAATCTTTGCCGGTCAAGAAGGCACAGTGTCTTGACCTCATCTGCCCCCAAGTGAAACAACAAATGCTTCAATTCCTTCCTGGTTCTGCCGTCAACCACAGTGCCGTCAAACAAAAGGGCGTTAGCAGACTTTTCACGTTGACCTTCGCGGTATGCGTCAATCTTTTGCGTAATCGCTTCAAATACGAGTGGAGATATTAAGAAAGATGAACCTTGTCTGTCTTTCGAAACCGGTATTAGCGCTACAATGCGATTTACCAATGATGGTGAGAGAATCCTTTTTAAAATGTCAATTATGTAAGAAGTATTGAAATGTGCAGGATATACCATCACTGCCACATGCTGATTTTGCCCACCATGGGTAGAGGTCAATTGTTCAATCTGTTTTGAAACTCGCTCTGTGAACGCTTTGTCAGCGTCAATTAAATCGTCTTTGGTGCCTCCAAGGGAAAAAATCACTTGCGCAACCAAAAAGGTGGCAAGCTCCCCACCATACTTAAATGATTCATCAATTGCATAGCGGAAGTCTACTTTAAAGAGGTCATGTTTATCCTCGTAGTGATAATGTCCAATGTTGATCAACGGTTGCGCTGATGCTCCCTGCCAATCATTGTAAGCCTCTCTCGGAGACCTGCCATATACCGACTGTCCATCTTCTGTCAAGGTGTTGAACCTTGGAAGTGGATAGAATTTCCACCCGTTTTTTGCGATAACATGTGATTTACCGACCCTACGATAATCGTAGACTTTATTCGGGAAATTTTTGTCAAGCCAATCCTTATTTTGTGCAGGCCATAAAAAGAGGTGTGCCACCTGTTCTTGTAATTCACCTCCGTCACCTTTGATCGACAGATGCCTAAAAAAGTAAATGTTCTGACTCTTAGTTGCCCCTTCTTGGAGCATAGTGGCTTCTCGTGTAGATAAACCAGTAACATATACACTACCTAAGTTGATTTGTCCAGCTTCAGGGGTGCTTTCATTGTAAAATATCTGGTTGGCATCTTTAGCAATTCTCTCTGAAATAAGGTCCGTAGCAATGTAGTTACAGCCTTTGGATGGATGTAAACTTAGGGATCTTTCGATGGCTATGCGATAGAGGGTTAGGGACACAGCATCGGTTAGGGTTTGAGCGAAATTTAAATACCCCTGCAGCGTAACTTGTTTTGACCATGCGATATCACCGTTGACAAAAAACTGACTGTTCTCATTTTGATGAAGAACGTTTTCCCAAAAAATGGTCGAATCGTGGTTCCGTAGCCAGGCAATGAGGTGCATTAAGGTCTTGTGTGGCTCAAATTCGTCCACTTTCCTATTTATTAGATAATTCCTTGTTTCGGAGGGGGCATGGCTATACGTATTGCCTTTTCGAGTCAGAACGCAGACGGACAGTCTTCGAGTAACCAATATAATTGATGAGAACTTTTTGAAGCTTTCATCAATAAATGAAGCACCGCTCAGTGCGGCATGGTAAACGCTGGCTTCGTTAATCGGGATGTCAGCTACGATTAGGCTTCTATCATTAGATTCATTAAAAGCCACTGACAGTGATTCTATTTCCCTTTTGATTTGATTTTTAAGCATTCCCACCCGCGGTAAAAACAGGCAATAGCGTTGATCATCGTTACTGAGTTCGAAGTACTTCTTTGGAAACGTTCGTTTCTTCTGACCCTGATCCTTTTTCTTGAGATTGAAAATCCTGTCAAAATCGAAACGTCTGTCGGATACAAAAAGATTTATCTGCTTTCCAGCAAAAAACTTATCCCTGATTGTTGCAGTTTCCTTCAACTCTTTGGACAATGGGTGTTCTACACCAATACGGTTTTCTGGAACATCATACCAAGACTGCCAATTTTCAGGTTTATTATCTGCAGCTGCTCTCCATCCAAACCTTGCAATCCAGCCCAACCCAGCCACCTGTGGGTTACTGCTTATTAGCAAATAGCTATCGTTCGCGTTTGTGTTAATTGGCAGATAGTTGCCAATCCACTCATTAGCGTCCCGCCCGATAAGAAAGTCCCTATTGCCATGTTTGTCTCCACGCATGAGCTGACCAAGCAGGTGAAGGCCGCCAAAAACAGTTTTGCTTCGATGGCGCTTTCCACGTTTCCCATCTTCAAAAACCGCTCGATAAGACCCTCTGAATGGATAATCCCTATTTTCCTTAATAGTCAGATCAAGGTGATCCTGCATATTGTAAGACATACCGACACCAGCATCAATTACAAACACTTCTACGCATCCTTCGTTAATTTCTAGATAATCAAACTTGAGGGTTGGCCACTCCTTCTGTTCCGAACGAAGTTTTGTTTTGAGATCACGCTTCTCAGCAGATTGCAAAGATTCATTGGTTAGTCCCTGACGAAACCGTATGTAAATTCCTGCGTATTTGGTTTCGTTTTCTGGATACGCATGCTCATACACATTAGATAGCATCTCATTCAGACAGATATAAAGCCGGTTTCTAAGGTCGGAAAAGGACCATTTAGGTACCTGAGGCTGAAGACGATGTGAAAAGGATTCCAGCCATTCAGAAACCCAATTATCGATGCTTCCTTCAGGATATTCTGGGGAATGAGTATCTATGGACTGAGCGATGTCTAAGACTTTGGCTGTAATAAGTGTCGGCTCTCTGTAGTAGAGTCTACCTGCCAGGGAGTTGTATTGAGCCAAATCGTTGAAATCCACATCTGGCAAATCGTCAATCGTGAGTATATCTGTGCCTAAGTCCTCGCTGTTTTTCTTAACAGTTACTCCAACACTCTGAAGCTGAGAAATGAAACCCTCAGAGCTTAGAAAGCACAATAGATTATCTTGATTAGAGTTCTTTCCAAATGCAGGCAGAATAACGGTAATTTTTGTCTCGTTCTTCTGCTGTTCAGCACACGCAATGATCAGTGACAATAGAGGCAAAGGGTCGGCCCAACGGCAATCGGAAAAATCAATTCGTACTTTTTTGCCCCCATTTTCTCCCCAGCTTCTTATGTTAGATTGGAATTTGCCAAAGCGCTCAGCCCAGGAGCGATTCCGAAACTCATCATCAACTTTATATGTAAGAGTTTCTCCAATGCTTTGGTTAACGGGAGGTGTATTCATATTATTTAGTGATAAGTCCGATCACGACTCAAAGAAAAGAAACTAACTTAATTGAACATGTGTTCATTGTTCGCTTGCCAATTCTAGTGAGGTCTTGGTAAGTGGTTGGTCAGAATAACCGAGTCTTCAAGTGCAGCTGCATACAGCGAAGGTTATCCATGCATCATCCGCGAATAAGGTGTGATTCCCCTAACAACGATTGAGTAGATACGCTCTGTTTTGGCGCCTGTGCACCATCAATCTTTGTGATCCATCAAACACTTATAAACCACAAACTAAGAAAACATGAAAAAGCTCATTCTATGCCTTGCCCTGTTATCCTCCACTGTTGCTTTCTCGGACCCACCCGAGCTAACGGAGGTCTTTCCCGGATTGTTCTATGAAATCGTGGTGTATGGGGAATGCTCACCTGACTATTCAGACGGTGTCATATCCCTCGCTCCCGCGAGACGCACAAAGACCACGTACACATACTTTGGCTGCTTTCTGGTCGCGACAGATTCGGAGCTTGAGCAATGCCAATGATGTGCACCCCTGCCAGTTATTGAGCGACCATGATCTATGAGAATGTCAATCACATTGCTGTTGAAAGTCGTGTAGGTTCTCACATTTAACCTCAGTAACGATCTGTATCTACCCTCGTGAACAGAGTGTAATCCTCTAATCAATGATTGAGTGATTATACTCTGTTTTATTCTATGTGCGCTGCGGATTTTAGCCGCATTCATCCATGAATGATGATCGTATTGATCAAAACACTAACCATCAAGAAAACATGAAAAAACTCATCTTAATCCTATCCTTAATATCCTCATCGGTCGCTTTTTCAGGCCAACCTGAAGGGGATGTGATCATTCCAGGCTTGTATTTCACATTCACACATGTAGGAGAATGCATTGCCTATCCTCCAAGCTTCGCACCTGGTGACGAAGAATGGTCTGCCTATCGGGAAGTCACTACCTATGTCTACTTCGGAGGGGTCTTGATCACCACAAGTTGTAGTCAGGAAGAGTGTTAGATCTTGTAAGTGCTCAAGAGAGTTAAGTGGAATTACCTAATCTGCAATTGAGCAATTACACTCTTTTCCCGCGGTTGTTTGCCGTTCATCTTTGCCGGGTGAATTGGTTGTTTTTTGGGATTTAAAATTTAACCAAGCTAAAGGCACCTTTATCGAAGGAAGCCTCATCGCTGGAAATGGTGATGAGGTTTCTGCTTTTAAGACGTTCTTAATCTGGTAAATTAGAACGGGTTCCGTCATCATGACGGGAAGCACCTATCGAGTCTTTCTCTTTGGGTGCTTTTTTTTGCTGTTACCGGAATGAGTGTATTCCGACTTACCTTTTGAAGGCCCACGATCCGCAAACGGTACAGCAAACCAAAATAATCCAAAGGACGGTGGAGCCAGCCAAGACCCTCGGGATTCCTCATGATCTATTGGACCAACACCCCTTTCATTTTATAGGTTGAAGGGTTGCTAATCGCAGGACGCTTCATCTCCGATGGTGCTCTATATTCGATTTTCTTTGTGGGAGTGCGCTCCCCACTCACATCCCTTCGCATTCCGGTTTTGCTCCTGTTGGTGCCCTTTGTCTTTGCATGGGTTACTGATGTGTTGGAAGCTGCCATGGCTCGAAAAGAGGCTCACCTTGAGCACCGTGATATTGAGGCAGTATGTCGAGGTCATACGCGCCATCTTTTGACTGTGGAGGAAAAGGAAGCATTCATTCAGTCGTGCGTTGCCGATCACCGGCAGCGGATCGCATCTGCACATTCTGCCACCGGCCAACTTCATTTTCTTACCTGGCTGGCCATTTGGCTCGGGCTGGCCTTGATCGCGCTCAAGATCAGTCTGCGCGATCTTTCATGGAAACCCACGCCCTGGCATTGGTACCTGTTGCTGACGCTGCCGTGGTGGTATTTTTTCTTGTTGATCCTTTTGTATGCGCGCATCATGCCGGGCTCGGTCTCTTCGTTTGACAGTGCATGGCTCAATCTGTTGTTTTTCATCAAACCCCTTCCCCTGCTCTACTTGTTGGGGAATTCGAATACCAAGACCCAGCGTCCGATATTGCACGCGCTGGCGATAGGCTTGCTGCTTTTGGGACTACTCGGGAACTTGTTTTACTGGATTGGACTTTCCTTCAGCTCCGGACCTGTATTCGGGTGATGCAGCAGTGCAAACTCTAACCTCCCATCTGCGTGGACTCCAGCAAGGCTGCAAACTCTTTGCGATACAGGTTCCCGATGGGCAGCTCCTGTCCGTTCACCTTTACCCGGTTGCCATCTACCAGTTCCACCTTAGCCAGCGAAACGATGTAGGACTTGTGAATCCTGGGAAACTCATCAGCCGGAAGCCATTCACATACACGCTTGAGGGTCGTGTGTACCACCAGGCTCGATTCATCCTGATGAATCTTGACGTAGTCGCCCAGGGACTCCACAAATTGGATGCGATCGAGCTCAATGCGAATCGATCGCTTGTTGACCCGAACGAAGAAGTACCGCTGCCGGGAAGGTTTGGCAGAGGGCTCGGCCACAGGTGACAGAGCTCTGGAGGCCAGCTTTTCGCGGGCTTTCCCAATGGCGCGCAGGAAGCGATGAAGGGAAAAAGGTTTTTCCAGGTAATCCACCACGTCCATGTCATAGGCTTCGAGTGCATATTCCCGGTAAGCGGTGGTGATGATCACCACGGGCGGATGTTGCAGGCTGCGAAGCAGGTCGAGGCCGCCCAATTTGGGCATGTTTAGGTCCAGGAACAGGATGTGCACCGTGTTTTGCTGAAGGAATTCCATCGCTTCCAGCCCGTTTTGAAACACGCCAACGACCCGCAAAGACGGAATTTCTTCCAGGTATTGCTGAATGAGCTCCTGAGCCAGTGGCTCGTCATCCACCATCACACAGTCGATCCGCTGTTCCATAGTTGTAAACTTAAGTGTACCCGGTAAACCTCCTCTTGATGATCCACCTCCAGGGTGTGTTGATTGGGGTAAAGACGCTCCAGCCGCTTGACCAGGTTGTTCAGACCCACTCCCCGGTTGGTTTGCTGTTCGAAAGGTTTGGCATAGGTGGAGTTCTCGCAGTGGAAGTAAAAGGTGTCTCCTTCCCGCTCCTCGAGAAAACCAGCCTCCAGCTTGAAATGAAAACCACTGCCCTTCGCTCCGTGCTTAAAGGCGTTCTCTACCAGCGGAATCAACAGCAAGGGGGCGATTTGATGTCCCTTCGTTTCCAGCGGAATAGAGCATTCGATGCGCTGGTCCTTGTCCAGTCGGATCCGCTCCAGGGCGATGTAGTGTTCGATGAAGTGCAGCTCCTTTTCGAGTGCTACAAAGCGATTGTTGGCATCGTAAAGCACATAGCTCATCAACTCAGAAAGCATCAGGATGTATTCTGATGTTTTGTCAGACTTGCGCAGGCTGAGGCTATAGATGTTGTTGAGCGTATTGAAGAGGAAGTGTGGATGAATCTGAGCTTTCAGTGATTTCAGTTCCGCGCTCAGTCGATCCCGTTCAGCTTCCTGCAGCTGGTATTCGAGTTCCTTGCTGCGTTGCTCATCGCGAAAGAACTTCACCGCGGTGAGGATGGAACCATACACCGCAGCGATGGTCAAAAACTGCCAAACCTCGTGATAACCTCCCATGAGCGACAGCCCCAGCATGCCTTTGAAACCCACTTTCACAAGTGTGACCACTGCCATGGCAATCACCAGCAACCCTAGGTAGGCCAGCTTTCGCTTTTGCTGCATCAGCATCGACACGAGCAGCCACAGATGGATGTAGACCAGCACTATTTGAAAGCCATGACTGATGGTGATGTTGGCCAGCGCATGACCCGTAAGGGAGCCGTAGGAAAAGAAATGGATGAGCACCCTCAGCGCGTAGGCAATGACCCAGAAACCAGCCTGGAACCGGAAGATGTGTTGTTCAAACGCTTTCTGCATGAATGTGCTAAGTAATGCACAAGCCGGCTACCCATTGACCTCCATCGCCCTTAATTTCTGTGAACGAAGCGCAACAAGAGGTAAACAGGACTTACCTGCCGATGACCGGGGATGTCCACAGTCTTCCGGTGTTTGTGACGGTCTTCTTCGCGTTGATCGAAGAAACTTTAGAATGCGCGCGGCTTCCCTTCGATTTGTGGCAACAAAGAGGTTTTCAGCACCTCCCGATAACACTTAATTCATTTATCATGAAAGCATTCATTACAACGCTATTTCTCACCTGCTGCCTCCTGGGTCACGCACAACAAGTGGTCACCGACACCCTGACCCACTACCTCGATCGCAGCACGTCCATGGCGCTTCCCGTTCCTGTGGTGTCCAACGAGGGTTTCATCTTTGGTACGAGCCTAGTCGACATGTTTGGCAACGGCTTACAGCGTACCACAGATCGCATTGGCATGCCCTTCGATACGCTGATCATCGCTCCCGATACCTTCAACATTCAGAGTGTAGCCATCTATTTCGGTTACATCGGCATCAGGGATGAGGCGGACCAGCTTGAAATAGCGATCTACACGAACAATGCGGGCTTCCCTGGTGATAAACTGGGCGGACAGCCCTTCACCACCGACATGATCCAGGACGTGGACGGAGGCGAAACAATGATCAACTTCAGCAATCCCGTTACCTGCTACGAGGACTTTTTCGTGGTGCTCGAATACACGTTTTCAGACGATACGTTCGCCATTTACAGCAACAACCCTATGGGTGATGCCGAGGGACAACAGCGCGCAGTACAGCGCATGGACGAGGAGAATTTCAGCGGAAACTGGTACAAGGCGGAAGCCCTTTGGAACCTTCAGGGTTTGCCTCCCCATCCACTCGATTGTGATGTGCTGATGGCGCCTGTTATTTCCTACGAAGCGGATGAGGAGGTGCCGGACACAGCCACCGCGATCAGCGAGTTGGCGACAAAGCCCATCACAGCGGCCTCCCTCTATCCAAATCCTTCGAATGAACGGACAACGGTAGAGTTTCAGCTCGCCCATTCACAGGAAGTGGAAATCACCCTGATCAATGGGTTGGGCCAAACCCTGCAATCGCACCGGTCTTCATTTGCCAGGGGCGAACACCGATTCATGTTGGAATTAGCCGCGTTGACAACGGGCACCTACTTCGTGCAGTTACGCTCAGAAGAAGCGATTGAAACCCTGCCCCTGCAGGTGACGACTTTGAAGTGATGCTTTTTTTGTGATAAGCAGCTGGAAAGCCCGGTCGGAATGGCAAACGTCAGGAAGCCGGGCTTTTTCCTTGTGCATCCGAGACGAGCTTATCCAGCTCCTCTTGGAGGCTTGCAATGCTACGCGACAGCATTTCCCCTTCCAAGCGCAACCGCTGGAGCTTCAGACCTACCTCCTTGCCGCGGGTTTGCATTTCGTGTTGGTGAAGTTGAAACCACGTATGGATGCGCTCGTCTTGATCGTTGAGTGCTTGTTCCATGGCTTCCCAACGCGAGCATTGCGAGCTGATCCTCAGTAACTTCTGCGTCTGCCGCTCCAGCTTCAGACGTTGATACTCTAAACGCTGCAACCGTTGCTCTAAACGCACCTTGTAGCGATGGGCTTCCCCGGCTTCTGGCCTGGAATGCTCCTCAGACTCCTTTCCCACTCCTGAGCGGATGAATTCCTCTGCTTGTTCCACCCATCGCGCTAAAACAGTGATGCCCAGAGCGGTTTTGGCCGAATGTGTTCTGAGTCCCGTTTCAATCTGCGCAACAAAAGCCCGGGTCACACCCAGGTAGTCCGCCATTTGCTGCTGGGTCAATCCCAGTGTTTCCCTCAATTCTTTCATGACGTTCCGATTTTCAATCCAAAACGCCTTGCTAACACGGGATCGTGTAACATTATGAAATGTTAGCAGGTGGTTTGTTAGCGGGTGGGACGGCTGGTTATGGAATTGGCCAGTGGTATTTGGGGGTCGTTGGGAAGATCCTAGAGGATTAAGTTCACTCTTTAACCATAGATTCCCAACGAATGAATATGCGAAGTTTAGTTGTATGATTTTTAATAAGGACTTTAAGCGTAAGTCTTAAGCGGTGGCGTTAGTTTATTTTTGAGGCTAAACCTTTTATATGGCTGACTTTTCTTTACAGGAGCTCTTATCACCTATTGACTTTGAGCATTTGATTCGCGATTTGCTAAGTAAAGAGTTGTCCGTGGAGTTGACAGCCTTCGCAGAAGGTGCGGATCAAGGAGTTGATTTGCGTTACTCAAAAGGAGCTAGTCGGGAAGATATTGTAGTCCAATGCAAACGGCAGAAGTCAATTTCAAGAGAGGTGCTGCTGGAGGAGAAAAAGAAGATGGAAGAGCTTGTCGTGAGTGAATACTACCTCGCGACATCTGGTGATCTGTCCAAAAGAAAAACAGACTTTATCCTTGATACTTTCTCAGAGTGGATGTCTGATGATTCGAGCATATTCTCGAAAAGTCGAATCAATCAATTGTTAGAAGTTCATCCAGATATTTTGCGCCAGCACTACAAACTCTGGATAAATAGTTCATCAATTTTTCAGTCCTTGGTAAATAGCTCATTGATTGAGAGAGCTAGCTTCCTGATCACGAATCTTAAAGAGAATTATAAATACTATGTGAAAGGAGAAAGCTTCATCGAGGCCAACGAGATACTTAGTGAGCATGGATTCCTGGTTATTTCAGGCGCTCCAGGAATAGGTAAAACTACCCTGGCTAAAATGCTCTTATGGGAATATTTGCACAAAGGATACGAGGTCGTGCAAATGACCGACATTTCCGAAGGTGAAGCATTTTTGAGCTCCAGTTCGGATACAAAACAGGCTTACTACTTTGATGATTTTTTAGGAGAGAACTTCCTTGAATATGATGTCCTGAAAGGGCGCTCTGGTGATCTTATGAACTTTATTGACAGAGTTATCAAGGGTAAAAACAAGGTTCTTATCCTGACTACGCGTGAGTACATTTTGAATCAAGCGAAGGACCGATATGAAAGGTTTGATCAGCACGACTTTGACATAGGCAAGTATATCCTAGATCTGGATAAATACACCGAGAGTATAAAAGCGCTTATACTGTACAATCATCTGTTTTATTCTGGAGTTTCTATGAGTCATATCCAGGCACTAATTGAGTCTAAAGCGTATGCTGAAATCTTGAGCCACAAAAATTACAATCCCAGGCTTATCGAAGGAATGACAACGCGTCTGAAAGATACTTCAGCTGAAAATTATCCTAGTGAATTCTTAGAAAACTTAGATAATCCCTTTGGTATCTGGGATAAGGCATTCTCAAGTCAAATCTCTCAGGGTGCTCAGGCTATGCTATTTGTACTCTTGAGCTTAGACGGACAGATGACAAAAGCGAAACTGAGGGAAGCTTTTAAAGTGTTTGTTTCTCACCCTCAATCACAGTATCAAGTTGCGATCAAGGACTTCGAACGTTGTGCGAGGGAAATTGATGGTAGTTTCATTGGGACTTCCAGTACCAAGAGGGAGGAAATATTGTTCCGGTTTCATGACCCATCTGTCAAAGACTTCTTGCATAATCTAATCCATGATAATCAAGACGTCTTAATTCAGTTAGTTGATAGTGCTGTTTATCTATTGCAGCTTGATACTTTGATCAAAATTACTGAGGCTAAATGGGGAGGCAATAAAGACATTTTTGCCGCACTTTCGAAAAAAGTATATGAGATTGATACTCTGCTAGATGCTCCCAAAATCTACTCTTCAGGATTTGTATTTCAGCAACGTAAAACAGAAATCGATAGAATCGATGTAGCTGAGAAGCTGTTTCTTATTGGGTCAAGTAGAGATTTGAAGGATTATTTGGTTGCAAAAATTGAGGGAATTGATGTCAATAAATTAAGCTCACATGATTTCATGAAATATCTGATACTCATCAGAAAATACAAGAGTGTTTTGAGAATACAGGAAGAATCTGTGATTAGCAAAGCGCTCTCATCTTTAAATAGCTTGGTTGATATAAACAACCTGATTCGTGTTTTGACAGTTTTTCCAACCAAAATGAAAAGAAAACTCAGCGAGAAGCAGGAAGACGTAGAGGAAGCGGTAAGTTCAACCATGAATTCAGCATTGAATTCGGTTGAGGATGTTTATGACTATAACAATTTAGAAAGCTGTACGCAAAAACTTGAAGAAACTCAGGATTTACATGGGACAGATATGTTTCCTCAACTGAGTTTTTTTAAGGATTCGCTTGACGATCTGTATGAAGAAATCTTGCTCAAGGACGCAGATGAAACCCCGACAGATCATGAAGAAGAACTTGAAGATATAGAAGTAGAAGAAATTGATATTCACAAGTTATTCCGAATCGAAAATTTTGAGCGATAGAGTTCATTTATACATTATTTGAAATGCAGACGAGGTCGCTCTATGAAAGCCGCTTGGCTAACTACTGAAAAGGTCATTGGTTTAAACTTTAAGCTTTGAACGGCACAGCCTCTACCTAGCTCTCCAACCCTATTTACCAAAACACCCAAAATCACAGCTAACTGGTTCAAACAAACCTTCGCTTTGCGAGTTTCTGCCAACACTTTTCCGTCCTTTGCGTCTGTCGCAGTATGAACCGCAACTCTCTCCTCTTCTTACTCATTCTCCTGTCAAGCGTACCGCTGCATGCGCAGATTACGCGCAAAGTCCTGTTCCTGGGCAATAGCTATACAAGCTCTAACAACCTTCCGCAGCTCGTGCAGAACATGGCACAGTCTACGGGGAACACGTTGAACTTTGACATCCATGCACCCGGTGGGTACACCTGGGAGCATCACACGCTGGACAATACTTCCATCAACAAGATCAATGTCGGAGATTGGGATTATGTTTCCCTGCAAGGGCAAAGCCTGGAGCCGATCATCGGTGCGCAGTATTTCATTCAGGCCGGAGCTGTGCTTCGCGATCTGATCTACCAGGCCAATCCATGCACGGTTCCTCTGTTTTACATGACTTGGGGCCGCGAGAATGGAGACACCGTTTTTTGTGGAGATTTTCCGGCTGTGTGCACCTACGAAAGCATGGACGATGCGTTGCGTCAGCGCTATGAAGCGCGGGCGGACGTTTACAATGCAGAACTCTCTCCTGTTTCGGTGGTATGGCGCTACCTGCGCGACAATCACCCGGGCATCGATCTCTACGAGGTGGATGGTAGCCACCCGACTGCGGCTGGATCTTATGCGGCTGCATGCAGCTTTTACACCGCCATCTTTAAGCAGGACCCCACACTCATCACCTTCGATTTCAGCCTGAGCAGTGCCGATGCGGCCACCATTCGCAACGCTACTAAAACAGTAGTATATGATGACATGGACAGCTGGGACTATAAGGTGCTGCCGAACTCGAACTTTAGCTACAGCATCGGCTCGGGATTCAATGAGGTGGACTTCCTCGGTCCAGGTTTTGGGGCCATTCAGGATCATTCCTGGAACTTTGGCGATGGAGGCACGAGCACGGCTTTCAACCCGAGCCATTCCTACGCCAGCAATGGAACCTACACCGTGCAGCACACCACTTCCAACTGCGATGTGGATGGATTTCACACCAGCACCACGGATACGGTGATCCAGTTTTGTGATCACACACCTACCATATTGACTTCGAAGCCATGGCTCTGCAACTACGATACGCTCTGGACACAATCAGCCGATGCTTTGCAGTGGTTTGTGCAGGGGCTGCCCATTCCGGTGACGGATTCGATGCTTCCAAACTACAAGCAACACATGAACGCAGGAGCCGCGTTCAGCGTGATGGCTACGGAGAATGGTTGTTCTGAGCTTTCTGAGCCCTATGTGGCGAGTCCTGACTGGCCTGGCTTCTACTACGATGCGGCCTGGGCAGGTGATCCCTGTGCGGGAGATACAGGCGTCCTCATGGTGCTTCATTTCAATGGTTTTCTTCCTCCCAATGCATTGGTGCGCTGGTATCTCAACGATTCTTTGCTGGCTTCAGAGAATGACGAGGACACCATTCAGATCTGGCAGGGAGGTGAATACCGTGCGATGGCGGTAGATCCCGATTCCGATTGTCCCAAAGACTCGGTGTTCTTTTCCATTCTGTTTGACTGCGGCACAGATACGACCATCATCAACGACACTACAGATACGGTGGTGGTTGTGGACACGCTGGACACCATTGCAGGATCGCCTCGCTTGATGATGGACCATCAGGAGCGGCTCCTGCTCTACCCTAACCCTGCTACGAACGTGCTCACCATTGCTTGCCCTGGCATTTGCAATACCGAGAACATCGAAGTGCTGGATGCCATGGGAAGGCTGGTAGAGTCCATCCGACTGGAATCCTCGGTCACGCTTGATGTCTCCGACTGGCCGGATGGGATGTATGTGCTGGTGCGGCCCCGATCGGGTCAGGCACAGCGCTTCTTCAAGCAGTGAGGCAACATGTGAGGTGTTATTCCGCTCGAGTAGCAATCGCTGTATGCTGATCCAATAGCCTCGACTTGTATGCATCATAGGAATCATTAACCCTCGTGGGGCACCTCCTTCCTGCTTTCCCGGTTTCACTCAATGCAATGAAAAGGATGGTCACGATGTTGGGTGTTTTGATTGGCTTATCCGTGGTAGTATTTGTAATGGTCGCCACCTTGTTCATGGTGATTGTATTCTTTTCGTTCTTCACCAACATGAGTGCATTGGGCTTCTGATGTAGGCTCTTTATGTTGCTAGCCGGTTGATATTTAATGTCCGGCCGTCAAAGCTCAGTCCGTGTATTGCTGTCCTATGTCGCCCGTCCTAACTTGGAGTCAAACCGACTGAATTATTAGAACCTATGAACTACCACAAATTGACAACTAGCAGCGCAATGCGATTCACTCCACTGAACGCTGAGGCATTAAAGAGCATCATTGGAGGACCGGAATCTGGACTCTGTCCCGGATGCGGAACATCCAGCGAAGATGGAAATCACGATTCTGGAGGAAGTAATGGCGGAAATGGCTCATAGGCTGTTTTAAGATTGAGGTGCTTGTTCATCGATGTACTTGAGCAGGCGGTCATAAGTTCGCGCCAGATGGTTGTATTGAGCCATCAGGTTGTGAGGCTTCATCATCGCATGGATAGCTTGTAACCCAATCATTCATTCAAAACCTGTTATCAAATGAAGACGAACGAGCACTTGAATGCAGCCACAACTGCAACCGTCATCAAGCTTAACTCTGATGCTTTGAGGACCATCATCGGAGGTCCGGAAGTTGGTTTATGTCCCAGCTGTCAACCTCCAGGAGACGATGGCGCTGGCAATGACGGAGGAAACACCGGTGGCGATACCGGAGGCAGTGGTGGCAATGGAGGTAATGGTGGTGCTGGTGGTGGCTGATCTACAGCTGCAGCCACGTCTTTGGAATTCCATCACCCCATCAGCGATAAATTCTAAGACACACTATGAGCAAAAAAGCCCGGTAGATCCGGGCTTTTTTGATTGAATAGGGTTCAAACCCGTAGTTACACTTCCAGGTCTGTTCCAGTCTTGGGCACCTTAGGCAAGTCATCGTGGATGCGAATGTTCTGGAATGGAGCTGTTTCCCGCAGTGCTACGGTATCGGCTTTGGTGTCCGCCAGGAACACTACTTCCTTTCCGTTGCAAAAGCTGTCGTTGTGGATGGTGCATTCGTCTACCGCCAGCGCATAGCCTTGATCAGATGGAATCTCAAAAACGGTGAAGCGATACTCGGGATTCTCCTTCTTGCCGGCAATGAGCTTGCAACCGTCCTCATCGCAGATGTAGTCCAGCCGCTGCTCGTTGAGCTGTTCTCCGTTTTCGGGGATCACACGGCCCAGAAGTACGCGGCAAATGTTAGAGTCTTCCTCCCCTGCGCGAGGATTGGGAAACCAGATGTGTGGAAACGGATGGTGCTCTACAAAGAGGCCTCCGCCTCCCCAGTCTTGCATCACATAGTCCTGAATGTAGCCCGGCAACGAGGTGTCGTATTCCATTCCGAAGATCTCTTTATCGTAGCCCATGTAGAAAGGCTCGTTGGGTTGAAGCAGAATCGCACCGTAGTAAGCAGTGATGTCGGCAAACTTCGGGTGATCCCAGCGCACGACTGGAAAGTTGATGAACGACTCATTGACGAACAGTGATCCCGTTCCGCCAAACACATTGGCCGAAGCTCCAACGGTGGGCACTCCTCCACCATCTTTACCGCTCACCCACTTGGCGTGCACTTTAGAGCAATGCTCCGGTTCCGGGGCTCGTGCATGGGCCTTCAGTTCTTTCAACCGATGCAGCAAGTGCTTGGAGCGATCTTCCACGGGTTCGTGAGAGATGTAGTTGACCGTTTGCTCTGCATCGATCTTCAGGCTTACCGTGTCGTGAATGCCGATGGGACCAAAAATGCCCATGGTGGTCATCTGCGGAATGCCGGCAGCATCCGATCGGATCACCACAGCCGCATTCAAAAAGTCGAAGTACTTCTCAAGCGTATCGTGCGCGACCTGATCCCGGCAATACTTCCAGCGCGGTTCCTGAAGCAGCTCTTCACGTTCCTTGGGGGTGTAGTGTTTGTTCTTTTTTCGGACAGAACTCATAATGATAGAGGGTTATTGGTTTGATTCTGCCAAAGTAGAGATACACTGCGTTTGTGCACCAGCGTATAACTACCTGATTTTGATTTCCAATGGAATAAACCAGATGATATTTTCAGGCTTTTGGAAAAAGCAGGGTGATTACGATAGATGGTGCTCCCCTCATGAACACCTTCTGTCCATAATCACCTGCTTCTTTTGTGTTGGTTCGCGCAGCCCTTAACCTCTGTTGGCTGAGCCGAGATTAAGCGCAGGAGTTACTATCCAACCGGAGTACCCCAGGTGAACCAGATGCCATCCTTGCCAATTCCATTCCAGGACACCAATAAGTGATCGCTTGTTGCTGCAGCACCTGGCGAAGAATCATTTGCACCGAACAACTCACCACTTTCGCTTTTCACTTTAGCCTGTGGTACCCATTGGTTGGTGTCTGCATCATAAAAGGAATACCATAGGGAGTCCATGGTAATTCCATTCCATGTCATGAAAAGCGTGTTAGGCAGCGTCACCAGGGCCGGTGATTTAACCAGGTTGAAGGCGATGCTCTCGTTGCCTATGGCTTTTTGTGCTACTGACCAGTTCTGATCCAGTAGCTTCTGATTCATGGCAGAGTACCAAATACCATCGTTGGCTTGTCCATTCCAGGCGAGAAAGGGAGCGTCTTTAACGCTAGCCACTGCAGGTGAGGATTGAAGGTGAAATGAGTCTCCATCAGATGTTTCAGCCTTGATTTGTGAAGCCCACTCCTTGGTACCTGTCTTGTAGGTCGAATACCAGATGCCATCATTGCCGCTTCCACTCCATGCCATTAAGAGTGTGCCGTTTACCACGGTAGCATAGGGTGAATCCTGAGTGCTGAATGGAATGCCGTCCTGGCCGCTGGCCTTAACCTGGTTTGACCAGGAGTTAGCTGCGATATCGTAAAACGAATAGTAAATGGCGTCACTGTCCTTTCCTTTCCAGCACATGAAGAGTTGCTGATCGTCAATGTTGGTGATGGAAGGGGCGGTGTGGTCGGCTTCGAATGAAGTCCCATTGGACCCCTTTACTTGTGTCTGTGGGTTCCAGATCGGTTTGTTCGCTTCAATGGAGGCAAACCAGATGTAGGTTCCACTGAGGCCAGTCCAGGCCATGTAGGCCGTGTTGCCCACTGCAGTTAAACTTGGAGAGCCCTGAATTCCAAACTTTTGGCCGTTGCTGTCAAATGCGTTCACTTGATCTGACCAATTAACACTTTGCATGTCTAAATGAGTTTTGATGTTTGTTTGCCTACTCTGTGTGTGGGTTTTCGGCATCCCCCGGCTTTTAGAAAGCCGATGTCCAGCGCTGGTTTGCTTTCTGTTTGATGGGGCTAAACTAACTGGCCATCGCTGGTTGAGCAGACGTATTAATGCTCGGATGTAGAAATCGCGTAGAACTACCCGCCTGCGGAATCGGGCTCTGGAAAGGGGGCATCTCCTTCTCAACGCATGAAGGCATCTAAAAACTCAGGATGTAAGTGTCTCTGGGAATACCAGCGATCAGGGTCGAAGCTCAATCCAGTCAACTTCCAGGCGAAAGTTCTCTGGTTTGTAATTCGCAATAAGGATAGTGACTTCCTCAAACACTTCACCCTCGAACTTGGGCAAGTCCAGCTTGCGGCCTCGAAAACTGGGATACAGGTCTGCCAGCGGAATCTCGATGGTTTGCCATTCCCCCGTGGTGGTAAACTTAGAAATGTAAGACTCGCGATCCCGGGTGCTCTTCCGAAGGCGAAACTGGTATTGCTTGCCATCACCCTTCACTCGCAATGCTACCTTCCTGTACTGCGAAACACCTTCTACCCTGCTGCTATGGCGCATGGATGCAAAGCCACCGTTGTTTTCCAGGCTCACCGTGCCACTGAAAACTCCGTGGCCTTCTTCATTGACCTCCACCTTGGCAGAAGACATTCCACCCATCACCACATCATTTACAATGTACCAGGATTGAGCTTCGGAGGTCTTTTCAAAGTTGAACACGGACATAGGAGCAGGATGGCTTAGTAGCAAGTGAGTGAGAATGTACAGGAGCATGCCGTATCATTTTGGAATACAGCAGGAAACAAGAAGGAAGTGGAAAAGGTTTTGGATTTCGTTCCAGACATTACGTGCCAAAGCGTCTTGTTAGATCGAGTCCATTTCCAAGAAATTGGTCAGGAGTTTCCCGGTAAATTCTATTTTATCGCGCTAAATCTGCCCTTTGGGAGACTTTTCGGACATAGCGATTTACCTTATCGCCTTTATCTGGGTGATGTTTGCCTCCGCCTATGCATCCACCTTTTTTCAGCGCATCAAGCTGCCGCTGATTACGGGTTTTTTGGTGGCGGGGCTCATCTGTGGGCCTCACGTCCTGGCCTTTCTGCCTGCAGAATCCATCTCGGGGCTGAACTTCATTAATGACCTAAGCCTTGCTTTTATAGCGCTTGCGGCTGGCAATGAGCTCTTCCTGAAAGAGGTGCGTTCGCAGCTCAAGAGCATCGCCTGGAACGTATTTGGGCAGTTGGTAGTGACCTTCATTTTCAGCGCAGCGGCAGTCTACTGGTTGTCAGATTACATCCCTTTCATGCGTGAAATGCCTTCGCTCGTGAAGGTGGCGGTGGCCATTTTGGTGGCGACCATCTTTGTGGCGCGCTCCCCTTCTTCTGCCATTGCGGTGATCAATGAAATGCGCGCTAAAGGGCCGTTTACACAAATGTCCATTGGGGTGACGGTGATCAAGGATGTATTGGTCATTCTGCTCTTTGCCATTTGCTTCTCTGTGGCGCGCACGCTGGTCTCAGGAAAGGATCTGGATCTCTCTGTGTTGCTGGTGTTGGTGGCTGAGTTGGCGGTAGCCATGGGTGTTGGTTATGCGCTGTTCAAAGCCATTCAACTGGTGTTTACCATTCGCTTTCCCTCCTTCGTAAAAGGAGTATTGGTTCTGGCTATGGGCTACGGGGTGTTTTACCTAAGTCACTGGACGGCAGAGGTAACAAAACCTTGGTTGGATAATGGCTTTCACTATGAGCCACTATTAGCTTGTATAGCAGCGAGTTTTCTGCTGACGAACTACAGTCGATTTAGAGCTGAGTTTACCACGTTCGTGGAGTATTTCGGGCTGCCGGTTTATGCGGCATTCTTCACATTAACGGGAGCTTCTCTCTCCATCGATGTACTGTGGAAAGTATGGATGGTGGCCCTCATTTTATTTGGGGTGCGCCTGGTCTCCCTCATCCTTGGATCGGTGACGGGAGCTTCGCTTGCTGGAGATCCTCCGCTGTTTCGCAAGATTGGCTGGATGCCTTTTGTGACTCAGGCAGGTGTCGGGCTTGGATTAGCTACCCAAGTGGCACTTGAGTTTCCGGCTTGGGGTACGGAGTTCGCTTCCATCATCGTGGCTGTGATTGTTTTGAACCAATTCCTGGGGCCGCCCCTCTTTAAATGGGCCTTGATCAAGGTGAAGGAAGCGCACCTGCCGGCCTCCTCGCCCGAATTTGACGGAACACGTGACGCTTTCATTTTTGGGACGGACCCGCAGGGATGGACGCTCGCCCGCCAGTTGATGGCCCATAACTGGAATGCCGAAGTGGTAGGCAATCGCGGCCTCTTCCGGCCGGAAGACTCAAAGGATGTGGTTCACCACCAGCTCAAGTCGCTCGACTTGGAAGCACTGGAGTCGATCAACATTCGCAAGGGGGATGCCGTGGTGCTGCTGCTGTCTGACGAAGAAAATCTGGAGCTGTGCAACACCATCCGAGAAAAGGTGGGCATCAAAGACATTGTGGTACGGCTCAACGAGCGCTCGAATTTCGATGCCTTCCACGAGCTGGGAGCGCTGATTGTAGAGCCGAGCACGGCCACGGTAAGCCTGCTCGATCAGTTTGTCCGTTCTCCGGTCGCGGCTTCCCTCCTGCTGGGTACAGAAGATGCGCAGCAAACCATGGATATTGAGGTTAGCGATGAAGAAATGCACGGCATGTTCATCCGCGACCTGCGCTTCCCTTCTGATACCATCATCCTGTCCGTAAAGCGCAAGGATGAGATCATCATCTCGCACGGTTACACGCGCCTTCGCCTCGGAGATATTGTATCTGTGGTAGGATCAAGTGAAAGCCTGGAGAAGATCCGATTGAGGTTTGAGTCTGTGAGGGAGTGATTGAGCCTTCAGCTACTAGCTGATAGCCTTTTCACTGCAACAAACGAATAAAGGTGAGCGCTGCACTTACGGCCAGGCTTGTGTAGGCTCCAATCTTCAGCCATCGCGGCACTTTCATTCCGTTTTTCTTGAGGATGTCTGAAGCTTCCTTGGTATCCTTTTCTCGGATCTTCTTCAGGATCGTTCTGAACTCTTTGAGAATGATGATCCAGCCAATGGTGAAGATGGCAATCGACCCTGTGAGGAAGGAGTATGCGGGAGGCGCATAACTGAATAAATGCAGGAAGAGCAGCTGCAAGCCCAGTCCTGAGACCAGAATGCTCCACCATGCAAAGTGCATCGTTCGGTGCAAGCCCATCCAGATGACGATGGTGTTGAGTCCCATGGCTTTGTCTTCCGGGTAATCCTCGGCAGTGTTGAGCAGAATGATCGCCATTTGATGCCATCCGTAGAGGGCAAACAAGAGCAGGTGCTTGATGCCGGGAAAGCCATTGGTGATGATGGCCGTGTAAAGCATGGGACCAAAAAAGATGATGCCCCACAGGCAGAGAAACTGCAAGGGGCCGCTGGATTTGAATTTGAGCGGAGGCAGTGAATACTGCAACCCAATGAAAGCCCCTATCAGTGTGAGCGGAATGAGGTACAGCTGGTTGGTATTGACGGCTACTAAGGCTGTAATAATCATGGCGATGACCCCGGACAGCACCATCTGAATCATCACATTCCTTTTGCCCAGTTCGCGCACTGCGTTGGAGAGATGGCTTTTGTAAATGGCGTCCAGCTTATAGTCAGAGTAGCAATTGATCATGTCGCCAATATTGAAAAGCAGCAAGACGGCCGCCATTCCCATCCAGAAGGTGGGCAGCGAAAGGTCTTTCAAAGTGGTGAGGCTTAGCAATACCGGGATCAGCAGAATGGGCAGCTCAGCTACAAAAAACTCCTTCCTGCGGATGGTGAGGCTGTTTTGAATGAACCGGCTGAGCTGAAATTCCTTCGGCCTGGGCAGCACGTTGACACGTTGAATGTGGCGCTCATTGGATTGGGTGAACGCCTCCCGGCCGTGAAGCAGTGTTTGATTGTCAGCCAACACAATGTCTCCGTCTTCCCATCGGTGGACATACAGAAATCGGGGATCGTAGAGCAGGCGCTGCATGTCCTGAATGAAGGTTTCCTGCTCTTCCGCCTGCATACCTTCCACCTTCACCTCGACTGGATTGAGATCGTCAACAGGTTCGGCATAGCGGAGCACGGGCTCTTCCAAAACAGGATGATTTTGCACCAGCGAGCGTTTGATTTCTCCTCCGTAATGCACCAATTTTTCAGTTGAGTCGCGGATTTGAATGTCCTTCCATGCTTTTCGGGTTTCCTCATCCTGTGCTTGCAGAAGCAGGCTGGAGTTGCAAAACGTGGTGCCGCCTCCCTCCTGCTGCGGTGGCGCCTTCAGGCATTGAAACAAAATCAGATGCGGCTCCTTTTTGATGAAGGCTCCATCCCAATGCATGGGTACGTCCCGATTGGTGTAGATGTAGTTTTCCGCATCGTGCTTTACAATCAACTCGTTGATGGCTCCAAAGGGCCACTGAACGGGCTCTCCCAAGTCCTGGCCAAAGAGCGCAAAGTCTTGCTTAGGCATGAGTTGGAAGCCTCTGAACACCACAATCTTATGCTCTGCAACCAGGCGCTTCAGTTCCTCGGCTGGGTAGTCCTGAACTGAAGCTTCCCCGCCTTCTTTGGGTTTTATGAGTAAGCCGTAGGGTTTTAGTTCGGTATTTGAGTGCGTGGAGGTCACGGTTGGAAGATCAAGGATCAAGGATCAAGGATCAAGGATCAAAGTTGGAGGATTATGGTTCGGGGGAAAGGGATAGATAGTGAGGTTGGGTGTTTCGTTGGATGATGCGGGCACCTCGGGCCAGGGCTTCAGCCTTTTTGCCCAGAACGTAGCCTTCCTTGGGTTTTAGAACTATTGCTCCGTGCCAGGGTGTGATCCAGTTGTCTTCTGCTTTGGTGAGGTTGATGCCGATCTTATTGGAGTGTGGATGATGCGGGTGGATGGACAATCGCACGGAGAGCGGATAGAAATCATTGAGCATCGCTCCCCAGGCATCGCTTCGCTGCATCACTTTGAGGGCGACCTCTTTGGTGTATTTCTTAAACTGGGTTTTAGAGAGTTCCGGGAAAAAGCCGACCTGGTCATCAGAGATGAATCGGTGGATGCCGTTGAACATCTTCTCGTGATACTCAGAATCACTGATCCTGGCCTGGAATTGCTCCAGAGGCTTAGCGTGCTGATCGATCAGTCGCTGGCGCGCTCCGTCAAAGTCCTCTGCCTTTATGAAGTCTTCCAGGTTCATCACCTCCAACGAATGAAGGTCGTTGCTGGCAATGATGGAGCGTAGTTGGTCGGTGTAGGCCGTCACATCCGGGTCGTCCACCAGCACCAGGTCAGAAAATACGCGACCATCGGCACAGATCGTGATCTTGGCTCCCGGCTCGTAAATGTCCTGAATCTTGTTGCAGATGAGCTGAAGGTTCTGCAAGGCCAGCTCTTCTCCAAGGTCCGGCAACTTGCCGAGTACCTTATCCATATTGGGCGATTTGGCTGGAAAGGCAGGCAACACAAAGTGGATGGGTTGTCCCTGACTGATGAAGTGATCCACCTTGTCGATGTGCATGGCGAAGCACTGACCGCAAGGCTTGCGCAGGCACTTCTCGCTACCCATCGATTTTCGGTGCTGAAAGATCAATTCGAGCACTTTGTGAGCCAGTTCCGAATTCGAATCCTGCACGCTGATGTTTAAGACATTGCTGAACGCATCGTCCATCATGCCAAAAATGTAACCCGCGACCGGGTTTATGCCCGTCACGTTAATGGCGTTCAACAGGCTCTGAGTCTTCTCCAACGTGCGATGGGTGTTCGCTTTGCCCTCGCTTTTATCGAGAAAGCCCAGGAAGAGAAACAGCAGATGAACCCCATAAAGCGACTTAATCAGCTGCTGACGCTTGGCTTTCAAACGCGGCTTGTCCTTCGCACCCTCCACCAGGGCTTTGAACATGGCCAGGTTGCGCAGGCGGATGATCTCCGTTTCCTTGCCCACGACCCCAATCGCGTGATTGGCATCCAGCATGTAACCGGTGATGGTGGCAAACAGTGGTTCATATGGAGCAATCAACTCCATCTTACGTTGCATTACAAAGGAGAAGCGGTGTCCAACTTTGCCTTCGGGAAGGTCTTGCATAACGTTTTCCAGATCATTGCTGATGCGTTCATACAACGCAATGATGATCTCCTCTTTCGAAGAAAAATACTTGTAGAAAGACCCCAGCGAACATCCTGCTTCCTTCGCGATCATGCGTATGGTCGTCTCTTGGTAGCCTTTCTCCTGAAACAATCGGATGGCGGCTTCAAACAAAGCCTTCCAGGAGTTGACAGCCTTTACAGATGTGAGGTTGTTGCGAAACATGGTGCAGAAATGAACATGTTCATTCGGGATAAAGTTCGCAACTTAATTGATACCATCTTTTTTGAGACGATGAGCGGACGTTTGTCGAATCAGGTGATTGGATCATTAGATAATCAGATAATCAGACAATCAGATGATTAGATGATGGATTTGGGCAGAGTTTGAAGCTGGCCTTTTCCTTTTTGGGGTACCGGATCCAAGGGAAATTGCGTGTTGGCTTTGAGTAACGATTTTAGCGCCACTGCTAAAACTGTGGTGACACACGGTTTGCTCTACTTTGTGTCCTTCGGTCGCTGATCGCATGTCGCCTCGAGCTTTAGCGATAGGAGTGGCTTCCACGAAGGCGGTCAAGACAATGCAGAAGGAGGAAAAATCATTAACTCCACCCATCGGATGGACAAGGTAAACATGTAGATAGTCATTTCACCTAATCACCTAATCACCTAATCATCTGATTATCTGATCACCCCACGGCTTCGCTGGTCTCGTTCCTAAAGCCTTTGTATGCGTTCCTGAATTATTTGTCCTTCTTTATTGAGTTCTGCTGTGGTGTACACATTCATTGAACTATCTTACGAGTGCAAAACCTCTACTGAACTATTCCTATGCGGCTTTCAGCGGTGCTCTTTGTGAGTTTGTTGTGGCTATCTGCAGTCAACAGTGTGTGGGCTCAGGGTGAAGCCAACATGTGGTATTTTGGTGGTAAGCATGCGCTGGATTTCAACAGTGGAGCTCCGGTGCCTGTTTTGAACAGCGCCATGGACGCTCACGCATGCGCTGCTTCTATTTCAGATGCTAACGGAAATCTCCTCTTTTACACGAACTCCGAAACAATCTGGGATTCGTCACACCAAGTCATGCAAAATGGTGCAGGATTGTTGGGTTCTATATCCTATGTTCAATCAACGATCATCATTCCAAAACCTGGGAATCCGAATGTCTACTTCGTGTTTCACAGTGCTCCCCTAGGCCCTCCTTCCTGGATTTATGATGAGCTCTATTATTCGGAGGTGGACATGACCTTGAATGGAGGCCTTGGCGGAGTTACCAGCAATAAGAATATTCTCCTATCCGATAAAACATTTCCATTCCTAACAGCAACCAAACATGCCAACGGTATCGACTTCTGGCTGATTACGTACGGTTTTGACAATGGTCTTACGAACGTGTACCGCAGCTTTTTGATCTCTGCCTCAGGCGTAAGCACTGCTCCAGTTACCTCTGTGAACGGATCTTGGCCTCAAAACGGAATCATCAAGGTTTGTCCAAAGGGGAACAAAGTCGCTCTTTCCGGGGGCATGACTCAGTATCCAAGTACGGCTAGTATGCTGGTCATGGATTTTGACGATCAATATGGAACTCTGTTCAATCCCGAAGTTTACCCTTTGGTAAACACGGGTGGTGGTGGGGGGATTGGAGGCATTGAGTTTTCACCTTGTGGCGACTTGCTCTACTATGCTGCATTGGATACCGTAACGTCAGGGGGACCTCAAGCAAGTGGTCTGTTTCAGATGGATCTTTCTCTGGGCTCGCCAACAGCCATTGCGAACTCGATCACTTTGATATCGAATCCTTCGTATTCCTTCTTGCTGCAATTGGGGCCAGATCGGAAAATCTATGCATCCACCCTCGTTCAGTCTCTAGACACCCTATCAGTGATCCAAAACGCTGATTCCATCGGTTTAGCTTGTAATTACGCTCCTCATTCTCTGCATTTAGGCGCTCCTACCAGCTGGGGAGGAGTTGGATCACCACCGAACTTCATCTCGTCCTACTTTGAGTGTCCACACATCTTTGTGGAAGACACTTGCAAGGGCGATTCTACCAAGTTCACCCTGCACGCTTCGCTCGAGGCTGATTCAGCGGTTTGGAACTTTGGGGACACGGCCAGCGGTGCGAACAACGCAGCTACCGGTGATCCGGTGTATCATGTCTTCTCGGATACGGGAAGCTATGAGGTTTCGGTGATCCGGTACTTTACTGGATTCAACGGCACTGCAAGCTACCTGGATTCGGCTTTTGATACTGTAACGGTAACCATCCACCCTGCCCCCATCATCAGCCTCGGAAACGACACTACCATTTGCGATGGTGATTCGCTCACGGTGATGAGCTCGAATACCATGCTGAGTATGACGTATCTGTGGAGCGATTCGAGTACGTTGGAGTTTCTGCCCATTACAGAGGCTGGCACTTACTACGTAGCTGTGAGCACGGTTTGCGGAGTAGACTATGATACCATTGTGGTGGATAGCCTGCTTCCCTCTACTGTTGATCTTGGCCCGGATACGATCCGGTGCATCGGTGATACCGTTACCTGGGATGTTCCTTTTGCGGGAGGCAGCTATCTCTGGCATGACAACACCACGGATTCGGTATACCACGCCACCACCACAGGTTGGTATTCGGTGACGGCAACGGGAATGTGCGGAACCGCGCATGATTCTGCACACCTCACGTTCATGGCGCCTCCAAGCTCCAACATGCCAGCCGATACGGCCTTCTGCATCGGAGGGAGCGCGGAATTCATTGTTCAGGGAGACAGCATGATGGGCTACCTCTGGAGTACCGGGTCGATAGACACAAGCATCACCGTGAGCACTACCGACACCTTTTGGGTGCAGGCCTGGAACGGGTGCGACACCTTGTTTGACAGCTCGATGGTGTTCGTTGATGAACCTCTGACGATTAACCTGATGGACGATACTGTAGCCTGCGTTGGAAACAGCGTGGTGTTAGATCCTGACGTTCCGGGAAACAATGCCTACCTCTGGAAAAACGGCAGCACGGCAGACACGCTGCGCGTGAATGCTCCGGGCGCCTTCTGGGTGGAGATTACCAACACCTGCGGGACTTACTACGATACCACGGTGGTGTTCTACGAACGACCTCCGGACATTGCCCTGCCGGATGAAGAAGTGATCTGCGTTGGTGATACTTTAAGGAAAGACGTGACTTTTTCGAGGTCTTCCTACGCATGGAATACGGGCGACACTTCCGCGCAGGTGGCCTTTCACAGCGCTGGTCTCTACATTGTTACCGTAACCAATCTCTGCGGGACGAAGGTTGATTCCGTTTCGCTCCGGCTTGATTATCCATTGGATATAGACCTTGGAGCTGATTACAACCTGTGTAAGGGCGAGACTCTATCGCTGGATGCTACCGCTCCTGATAATCCTCAGTATCGCTGGAACACGGGAAGCGACTCAGCGCAGATTGTTCTGAGTGAGGAAGGTCTCTACCGTGTTACTGTTACCAACGCTTGTGGTGATTTCATTTCACAAACGGCTGTATATGTTTGGACGGAGCCCAAGATTTCGATTCCATCTGATACTGTCTTGTGTGGAGATGTCACCTGGACCATTGAGGCAGAGACGGTCTACCCCTTTTACGAATGGCATGATGGTTCATCACAGCCGAGCTTCACCGTCACGAGTGATGGTACCTACTCGGTGTTCATCAACAACAGCTGTGGCAGCATCCGTGATACGGTGCATGTGACGTACCGGGACTTACCTTCCGTAGACCTTGGGCCTGACACCATCGTGTGTAAATCCATCGCTCCGGTTATTCTCAATGCCTTCTCAGGGAGTGCATACACCTATGAATGGCAAGATGGGAGCACAAACTATCGCATGGTGGCGGCTGAATCAGGAAGGTATGCAGTCACTGTCAGGGATAGCGCTGGCTGTGCCGCTCAGGATGAGGTGTATCTGGGTGATTGCCCCATCATTGTATGGGTGCCCAATTCCTTCAGCCCCAACGGTGACGGTTTAAACGAAGTGTTTTTACCGAAAGTCCGCAATGTGAACGATTACCTGCTGCGCATTTATGATCGCTGGGGGCATCTTGTGTTTACCGCGAACGAACCCGAGCAGGGCTGGGATGGAAAACTCAGAGGAAAGCCCGTACAGGTGGGTGTTTACAGCTATATGTTGGTCCTCTACTCTGATGAGGTGGGCGAGCAAAAGCTTACTGGGAAGGTTACTTTGTTAGAGTAAAGCGTGCAAGATCAAAGGATCAAGGATCAAAGTGTGAAGATTGGAGAGTAACTGCGTGGCGTATCCGAACATGGTGGTGGGTTCTTCAGAAAGCTGGATACTTCTGAGTGT
This sequence comes from Flavobacteriales bacterium UBA6057, assembly GCA_002428995.1. Lineage (GTDB taxonomy): Bacteria > Bacteroidota > Bacteroidia > Flavobacteriales_G > Salibacteraceae > UBA6057. The sequence goes on from DIYJ01000012.1 coordinate 63,744, forward strand.
CTAGAAATCAGGTGTTTTTGATAATTAACAACCTGCCAGCCTACCTTTTCCCATTCTATGACGTCTGGACTATCTAAACAAACGATAAACCAATCGGTTAGACATCAATTACTGAAAAGCTTGTTAAAATGGCTTCAGCAAGTGCAGAAGCTTTTTTTGATTTGCACACTCAAACAAATTCTATGAAAAAAATCTACACAGCTACGCTTGCCGCTTTAGGTCTCGCGTTGGGCGTTAACGCCCAGAGCCTCAACATCAAAGATGCGGGGGACAATCAACCAATGGAGCATGTACAAAGAACTCCAGACCGCTCCGGACAATTGAATAACGATGCTTCAAGAGGTACAAACACATGTTCAACAGTACTCGAATGGGCACTTCAGCGCTCTTTTGACGGAACCAACTTTAGCTACTTCGTAAGAAGACTGGAAAATGACACCAACGGATACATCCAGGGATGGTCTACTTACTTCGATGTTCCTGCTGGTGGATCTGTAGAAGTGGATGCCATTACATTCTTTGCACGATCTGCTCGCGCGGATTCTGCTGACGTTGATGTAGCAGTTGCTATTTTCAATGTTGACCAAGACGGAAACCCAACGGGTAACCCACTTGGTGGTGGAATCGTTACTGTTGGTGAATATACTGGCGGTACGATCGATGGTTTCGAGCAAACTGCAACGTTTAATGCTGTGACGCTGACCGATGACTTTGCGATTGCTGTCATTCCTCAGGCTACAACATCCGGAGACTCTATCGATGTATTGAGTGGTTTCACAGGAAGCGGTTTGAACGACTTCCCTACTGCTTACCTGTTGCCTGATCAAAACGGTAACTCACAGTGGTTCAACGGATCTTTGTTCCAGAACAACCTCGGAGCTCGTATTCTTCACGTTTACCCATCTATTACTTATGACGCTTCCAACAGCATCAACACAAGCGTAACTGAGCTTTGTACTGCTGATGAAGCTGTTACACTGAACGGTGATGAGCCAGTTTGGATTGCAAACCAGTACTGGTCTGTAGAAGGCTACATCGCTTCAAGCTCTACTTACTGGGCTATTGACGGTACATTCGGTGACAATCCTACTGCTGATTCAGTTCACACATTCGCTGATCCTTCAGTAGACTACACCATCATGCGTCACGATTCTATTACCATGCTGTCTGACTTCAGCACATGCCTCGTAACTGAAACAGCTACGATTGACGGTGGTGCTATGGCTACCGATGAGTCAACCGGTGATTTGGCTAGCGGTGCTGATAAAGATGAAGCTTGTGACAATGGTCCTGGTACAACTATGATCTACAACCAAGCAGGTGTTGATGTATTCTACAACACTGAATTCATTGAGTGTACACCTAGCTACGTAGCTGAAGGTTTCTACTCTGATGGAGACACTTGGTGGGAAATTGGAGCCAACGGTGCGCTTGCTAACAGCGGTGAGTGTGGTTCTGACACTGCAAACTCTATTACCGAGATTGCAGCTAATGACGTTAAGATCTTCCCTAACCCAGCCAACGCTACACTTTCTGTAAAGGTTGACGGATTCTCAGGAGATGAGACTTACAGCATCATCGATCTTTTGGGTAACACTGTAGTAACCAACGGTCGTCTCGGCATCACCAGCGGAACTACTGATATCGATGTAAGCAAGTTCGAGAGCGGTGTTTATACCCTCGTGCTCGTAGGTAGCTCTGCAAGCATCAACAAGACCTTCACCATCGTGCACTAAGCACACGGTTCGATAAACTGAATAAAAGGCTGCCTCTTTGAGGCGGCCTTTTTTTATTTCCTCATGCGCATCATCATATTTAGTGATCATCATCTAATTGATTGTTCCCATGTTTACCCTGGAGAGTGGGTTGGGATCAGATAATCAGACAATCAGACAATTAGATGATTAGATCATCAGATGATTAGATGATGAATTCGGGCAGAGTATGGAGTCGGCCTTTTTCTTTTGGTGGACATCGGATCGAAGGGGAATTCCGCGTTGGCTTGGCGCAGCAAACGCCACCTGTTGGATACTCCACGTTAAACACGCAGACAATCAGATGATCCAATGAACTGATCATCTGATTGTCTAATCATCTAATCAGCCATCCTTCCTCCACAACAAAAAACGGTCGTTCACAACAATCTGAAATCCATCACAAGTGGCTCTCTTATGTTCGGAGAACCAATACCCCCGTTAACCCCTAAAGCCGCGTAGCGTCCTACCTACGTGGCTTTTTTTATGGCTCCATTTTGGGTAAAAAAGGCGTTAAAGAAGGCTGGTAATGGCCCGTTTTGAGGTCACGCTGCGAGTCATCCGTATGTGTGTGCACTCCTTGTTTGTTCTATCATTGTGATTCACATTTCAATAAACCCTCAACTCTTTTTATCATGGCTTCTAATGACGGATCAGTAGAATCGCAAACTGTTTGGCCTTTACCTAAGTTTTCATTTTCAGTGAATTTTGGAACTCAGGGCGAAAACTTGTCTTTTCAGGAGGTTTCTGGCCTCGAAACCGAAACTCAGGTGATTGAGTACAGACACAGCAACAGCAATGTTTATTCCCCGATCAAAATGCCTGGATTGGCTAAAGTTGGAAATGCGGTGTTCACGCGCGGCATCTTTGTGCAGAACAACGACTTCTGGAGGTGGTATTCGCAGATCAAAATGAATACAATTCCACGCCAAACCGTAACCATCAGTTTACTGGATGAAAATGGCAAGACCACCATGCAATGGACGCTCTCCAATGCGTGGCCTACTAAGATTGTCTGCACCAACCTCAATGCTAATGCGAATGAGGTGGCGATCGATACATTGGAGGTGGCCTTCGAGACTATGAGGATTAAGAACAAGTAAGTTATCAATGACAAGACATTGTTCTTTAAATAGCTTCCAATGAACGGTATTGATCCATGGCCCTTGCCAAGGTTTAAATATGAAGTCACTTTAGGGCATCAGCAAATTGCTACCTCCTTTCACAAAATCCAGGGACTACAGGTGGTTTCAGCTGGGGCTCAACAGCCTCTGAGGTCGGTCATCGTCAGTGCTGGTGAAACAGGAGGTAAATCACCCGCTTCAGACGGCACCACTGTGCTGATGAGTCGCGCCATCTTTCAGCAGGACCAGCTCCTGGAGGAACTGCTTACTCAGGTTGGCAGTGAGGTGCCTGTTCGTGTGCAGCTGCTGGACGACAAGGGCGATCCTGTGATTACATGGGTTCTGGTGGACTGCGTACTTGCGGGGATCTACTTTGCCGACCTGGATGCCTCTGCCAATGAGGTGGCCGAATACACGCTGGAGTTTAGCTGTAGTTCGATCGATGTGAGTGTCGAATAGCAAGAGCCTGTCTCCTCCATTTACAGGAGATGGTCAAATGACTCCGTGTGCTCAAAACAAGTTAACAAGGGAATCGCCACGAACTCGAACATGTTGTGGTGGTTCCCTTTTTTGATTCCATCAGTTTCCCTTGATCCGGGTCCATAGCTCTGCCATTAGCTTTTGGCCATCCCGCTGGTCTTTGGGTTCTTCAATGAATTCAACCTGTGATTCATTGTCAGCTATGATTCTGTACTTGAATACAAAGTCCTGTGATTCTGGCTCCAGGCTCATCAGTCCAAAGCGCAGGTCATTGAAGTAGAGGTTTCCATCCTCTTCCTGTATCGTATACCATCCCTTCGAAATATGGATCATGCGCTGCACGCGCTCGTTTTCCTCCAGGTGCGCAATCAGGTGATGGTTTTTGGGGTAAAACCTGAAGCTGATGGGCTGGGTATCGAAGAATGAATAATCTCCCAAAAGGTAGCCCTCGTCCGTGTCTACGTTGGCGCTCCACAGAATGGTGTTGAGTGGTGCCGGTCGGGTAGCCATGTCGCTGTACTCGATTCCCTGGTGCTCCAGCGCATTCTTGAATTGAACATAGCTAAGCCCTTTTAGCAGGAAGGTCAACGCCAGATAGGAAGAACTGATCCAAAGCCCCAGCTTGTTGTAGCGCGCTCGCCTGGCGTTGCTGCGCTTCAGTCGCATGGCCATGATCAGGCACACCAGAAACGGCAAGGTGTAAAGCGGATCGATCACAAAGATGGTTTTGAAGGCGAGTCGCAAATCCAGCGGCCAGAAAAGCTGCGTTCCCCAGGTTGTATGCGCATCCAGCAAGGGATGTGTGACAAAGGCCCAGAAAAAGAGCCAAGACCATGCTTTGATGTCTTTTAGCTTCTCATACCTCGAAACAAGCCATCCGAATACCGGAGCAAAGACTACGGAGAACGCAATGGAATGTGTGAATCCACGGTGCATGGCCAGTGCCTGGGTAGTGTCCGTAAAGTGAGAGCTCAGCACATCCAGGTCAGGAATGGTTCCGGCTACGGCTCCGTAGAGCATGGCCTTGTTGCCGACCTTCTTGCCCAATACCACCTCCCCTACAGCGGCCCCGAGAACGATTTGTGTCAATGAATCCATGCGCAGCGAAGTTAGTCGATGAGGCTTCGGGCAGGTTCCAAATTGAAAGAGGGCGAAACAAGACTGAATACCCTCGAATCATCCAAAAAATGAACGCTCACAGGAAGGAAATTCCAGAATGTGGAAACCTGTGAGTAGTTGAAAAGTCATAACTCATTGATAGTCAGTAGCGTGTGAATTTCGGTTCGTTGTTTTCTAATAGGCATGCCAAATACGAATGGTTATGCGTCTGATTCTACTTACTCTCCTCTGCATTTTTAGCCTGCTGAGCCCGTCACTGGTTCACGCACAAACGCTCACTACGCTTCCGCAAAGCGAAATGGAAGTCTGCCGGGAAGCTCAGCCCTTCCAGGTACTGCTGATCAACGATTCATCAGCCACATTGAGCAATGTGCAGTTTACGATCGCTCTCCCGCAGGGCATTCAATACGTGGCCAATTCGGTAGTCGAGTCCACCTCCTTGAATGTTCAGGAACAAGACGTAAGTCAGAATAGCGGTCTGGTGTTCAGCGCCAATAACCTGCCTGTAGGTGATAGCGTCAAGTTCACCATTCAGGTGGCGGCTTATCAAGAGGCGATTCCCTATCAAAACACCGGAGCGCTTTTCAGAAATCAGACAACGGTTACGTATACCGGAGGCAGCCAAACGGATGAGAGCGATGCTTATAACATCCTCTACCCTGCTTTGACCATTCTTTCCGTAGCGCCCAATGCCCAAACATTGCTCAGTGGAAACAGCATCACACGCGACATATCTGTCATCAACGGAGGCAATGGGAAAACGGAAACAGTCTACATCACAGACGTTCGAAATTCAGGCTTGCTTACCCTGGATGCCACATCCCTTGGAACCATTTCGGGAGACACCATCATCCTCACAGGTGCTGATTTTGCAGGCATTGGCAATGGTGACAACTACTTCGATCAAAATGAATCGTTCACACTGACTCAAACACTTTCGGGGACGAGCTGCTCAGATATCACGGTCACTTCAGCGATTCGCGCCTGGTGGGGATGCAGCGGAACACTGACACCAACGGCCACGAGCTACGGTAACGTATCCATCGATTTTCAAACACCCAATCTGAAGCTTCTTTCTACGCAGACCTTGGAGTCTTGCTTTGGTGCGGGTATGGCCTCTCAGCAGCAGCTCCGGGTAGTAAACAAGGGCTCGGGTATTGCATCGGGTGTTCAGCTGTCCATCTTCAAGTCCACTGGTGGCGGCTACAATCAAAACATCTTCTCACGCTTGGACGCCTCTTCGCTGCAGTACAAGATTGGAGCGAGCGGGAGCTGGGCGAGTGTGTCAGGAGTTACAACCACCGCCACTCAGAATGCCGGTGACTACAGCTGCCTGGGTAGCAATCCCATCGGACGTGTGGACTTCACACTGGCGGACTTGCAACCGGGAGATACGGTATTTGTAGCCTGGGACATGTATTCCTGCTGCATCCAAACCTGCGAAGATGACGCAGTGAAGGGCTGGAAGGCCACGGCAGCCTACACTGATATTTGTGGTACGGCTTCTTACAATACCGATCATACGGGGCAAGGCCGAAACAACCAGCAGATCTCCTTCACTACAGAAACGCCTACAGACATCATCAACGGGCAGGAAGAGGACTACACCTTCATCGTTTCCAGCTTTAAGAACACCCTGCCGGTTGGCACCGGGGCGAATTACAAGGTCACCTTTACGCTCGATGCGGGCCTGGTATATGAAGACATGCGCTTCCACTCGAATGGTGTGGAGTGGTCACCGCTCTCGGTGAACTATTCCGGAAACACAGTGGTCGCCCTCTTCCCTTCCACGGCTCCGTTTACAGTGCCTAAGAGTGAGATCAACCTCACGCTCTCTGGAAACTGCGGGACATCAGGCTGGAAGACCATTGAACTGGACATGGCTTATGTGCCCGATACAACATGTACCACGGTTTGCGAAATTCCCATCGAGTGTGATCATCAGGTAACGACTTACCTGCACTGTCCACTCGGACCCTGCGATGGGCCCAGTGTACTGAGCTTCGCAGCAGTAAGAACAAATTTTGGCGCTCCTGATAATAACCTGGACGGCTTGGCCGATGGTAGCGGGGCGCTTAACATGAACGAGGTGAAGGTGAATCGCGCGATGGTAGGAGATACCATCCGTGGCTCTGTAGCGGCCGTCATTGAATCTACGGGCGGTTCCTGGTCCTACGGAGCATTCACCTCTTCCGTGGATTACGGAAGTGTGTTGGCAGTGATCGGTTCTGAGTTGGTCATTTATGATTCCAGTGCCGACACTACCTACACGCTCACCGGATTGACGTACTCCACCTCTACCAATTCCAATCAACGCGACTTTACCTTCGACCTGGACGTGGCTTCCCTTGCAGCGATCGATGCCAGTCTCACCGGCTATGCTTACGGGCAAGGCGACTCCGTAGAGCTGCATGTAGACTATGAAGTGACGGGTAGTGTTGCCGGCCTGCTGAAGGAGTGCACCTTCCTCAACGAGTTTTACCTGAGCACGGTAGCCAATCCCGGCAACGGACAAAAAGACTTCTGCAACTTCAAGAACGGCCGCATCACACTCATTGGTTACGGCTGGAGAAACAACTCAGCCGGCAATGCCACGGTGAATTCCTGCACCAAGGTGGTCAATCAATACTTCGGGATGTCCATCGGAGACATGTCTTCCAACTACGGTGGAGGCAATCTCTTCCCCTACGAGGCGCGTCAGTGGGGACATCTCAAGGAAGCGTGGTTGGTGATTCCACCAAACTACTCTCACGTAAATACGGTGATCCGTCAGTGGAGAACCCGCAGAACCAATGCTACTACTTCACAAACAGTATCCTCTGTTTCTCCAGATGCCGTAAATGGCGATACGCTTTACTTCAACGTGGATCAGTACTATGCAGCATCTCAGTTTGCCAAGAGCGATGATGGTTTCCACGGTCGTTTCCAGGTAGAGCTCGCACCCACCTGCGATGTGCCAGAAAACACGTACCAGGATCTGGTTTGGATTTTCAACTACCAGAAGTCTGAAAAGATTGACGCAGCAGAGTCAGGACAGGTGTTTGCAGGATCCAACGACAGAATACGCTACCAGCGCTCTACGCTGCAACCCTTGTCCAACAATCCATGGCAGGACGCCAACACCCGCGAGGTGGTATGGGATTACAAGCTGAAGAATGCTTCCGGGTCGGATGCAGATCACGCCTGGATTCGCCTGGTGCCACCACCCAATTTTACCATCGATTCCGTTGTGAACGATGCCAATGGTCAGGCTTTGACGGTGCAAAACGATTTGTACCTCGTAGGAACGGTTGGTGCCAATTCCACGGCTGACTTCAGTATCTACGGGAACTTCTCCAACTGCGATACTGTGTTGATGGAGACCTATGCCGGGTATGAGTGTACGGGTTATCCGGATGACTTTGCCAGCTTCTCCTGCCCTTATGAATACTACGTGTTGTACGTAGAGCCAAAGCCAGCGGCCTATCAAACCAGGATTTCCACCGAATTGGCGGAAGACCCTTGCAGCCCTGAGCTGGATGTAGTGGTGGACATTACCAGTGTGAAGACCGCGCACATGTTTGACATGAGCATTGACTTCATCACTGCGGATACCAACAAGATCAAGGTGAAGGACGGCACGAGTGAATTCCAGTACAACATTTCCAGTGCCTACGCTTCGGTTGCTGATCCTGGTTACAGCAGCAATAACTACTCATACGACATCAATAATTACGATCCTTCGTTCGAGATGAACGGCATCCCCGGGGTGTTGGACATCAATAACAACCGCTACCGATTGAAGTCTACCCTCGAACTGGGCGATCAATTCGTGAATGGCGACTTCCTCCAGATTCAGATCAACGGTGCCAATGCCTGCGATGTGCAATTGCCGACCATCAATCTCGCTGTTGATCCGAGCATCAGCTTTGAAAAGGACCAGTCAGCTGGACTGCACACCGATGTGATCGATAGCTGGAGCGCTTCCTGGGGAGATTATGACAATGACGGCTATGATGATCTGTTTGTGCCCTCCAAGGACGTCAACGCGACCAATATCCTGTATCACAACAACCAGGATGGCACCTTCAGCAAGGTGACCAGCGGGCCGATTGTAGAGGATCTGGGTGCCGCAGTGTCTGGAAGCTGGGGAGATTATGACAACGATGGTGACCTCGATCTCTTTGTCGCCTACGTGGCCAACGCTCCTAACCGACTCTACAGAAACAACGGAGACGGCACCTTTACCAACGTGGAAGGGCTTTCGATCACCAATGAAGGCATCTACAGCCACTCGGTAGCGTGGGCGGATTACAACAAGGATGGAAACCTCGACCTGGTGATGACCAACTTCCACCCTACGCACTTCAACTTCCTCTATGCCGGAGACGGTGCGGGTGGCTTCACGGCAGACCAGAGCAGTGTGATTGCACAATCGGCTACTTCAGCCGTTGGCGTGGCCTGGGGTGACTATGACAATGACGGAGATGCAGACCTCTTCATCGCCAACACCAACGGAGAAAACAATCAGCTCTTCCGCAACGATGCCGGTGCGTTCACCGAAATCACTTCAGGCGAAGTGGTGAATGATGGTGGTCACTCCGTGGGCGGAACCTGGGGCGACTATGACAGCGATGGTGACCTGGATCTGTTTGTAACAAACTCTACGAATACAGAGCCTAACTTCCTCTACACCAACAACGGAGACGGCACCTTCCAGCGCGTTACCACCGGTGCAGTGGCGACAGATCAGTCCAACTCACACGGTGCCTCATGGATTGATTACGACAACGATGGCGATCTGGACCTGACCGTGGCCAACGATCAGGGAAGCAAGAATTACCTCTACTCTAACAATGGCAACGGCACCTTCACCAAGCTCGCCAACGCCATTACAGACGATAAAAGAAACTCCTACGGAGTCGCGTGGTCCGACTTCGACAATGACGGAGACTACGACCTCTACGTTGCAAACAAGGGGAACAGTACCAACGAATTCTTCATCAACGGCAAGGGCTCCTGTACCAATCACATCGGTGTGAATCTGGTGGGATGCATGTCAAACCGTGACGGCATCGGAGCGACCATTCGTGTCAAGGCGACCATCAACGGAACTTCGCTTTGGCAGACCAAACATGTCTCGACTCAGACATCGGGCATGGCCGGACAGAATTCGAACAAGCTGCTCTTTGGGTTGCGGGACGCGAATTCGGTGGACAGCCTTGTGGTGGAATGGCCATCTGGGGTTGTCACCCGAATCGCTAATCCTGTGATCAACCAGATCCACCTGATCAACGAAGACTGCGCCTCCAAGGTGTGTGGTGTGCTGTTCAACGATCAGGACGAGGATGGCGTTCAGGGCCCGGGTGAAAAGGGAATTCCAAACTACAGCCTGACAGTTGCTCCCGGAGGTTTCAAGGTATACACAGATGACAATGGCTACTACCAGTTCTACGCGGCTGACGGCTCCTACTCCATCAGCGTTGATACGAGTTCCAACTGGTCTCAAACCTTCCCAGTGGGCGGAGGAACGCAAAATCTGGTGGTTGATCAGAACATCACCGCAGAGTATTGTGGAAATGACTTTGGTCTGAACTCCACCTGTGATGATCCTGATCTGGAAGTCAGCTTGGGAACCACCGCCTTCCGAAGAGGACTCACCAACCAGTTCAACGTAGTGGTGTCCAATCGTGGTGCCTACGATGCCACCGATGACATTGAGGTCGTGTTGACCATGACAGAGAATGTCTACATCATGGATGAAGACTGGCTGGAGCAGTCAGCTCCTCCCGGATATCTCAAGTACAGCAAGACATTCAGCGGTTTGGAGCAATTGTCTGATACGCTCTTTGAATTGACCGATTCCGTTGCTCTGAGTGCATCGCTGGATGAGCTGGTGACCGTAGATGCTGAGATCTTCTACGAGGAAGCCGAATGCGACACCGGTAACAACACCTTCTCAATGACGGACGTGGTAGTAGGCTCCGTAGATCCCAACGACAAGGCCGTGCTGGTGCAGGAAGTAGGATTGGCTGAGGTAGCCTATCGAAACGAGATCCTGGTCTACAAGATCCGGTTCCAGAACGTAGGAAACTATGCCGCCCGCATTGTGCGCATTGAGGATGAGCTGTCGCCAGACCTTGACTGGAGCACCTTCCAGCCTGAGAGTTCTTCTCACCCCTTCACCGTTTCCATTGTTGACGGAGTAGTACAATGGGTGAACCGCAACATTGAATTGCCAGACTCTGCCTCTGATCCCGAAGGAAGCCAGGGCTACGTCACCTTCACCATTCAGCCTCGCAAGGATCTGGACATCTACACACGCATCGACAATGATGCCCGCATCCAGTTTGACTACAATGAGTTCATCGTAACGAATAATACTACCATCTATGTGAAGCCTGTTGACTTTGAGGTGGTTAAGCCAACGGTGACAGTGTTTCCAAATCCGGCTGTGGATCAGTTGAACGTGGTGCTGGTAGATCCCGACAAGCAGCTGATGGAGATTCAGCACATCGAGATTCTTGACATGAATGGAACACCTGTTCTGCAGGAATTTGGGGTGCGATCCTTGAAGCATCTGATGGAGTTAGGAAACCTCAGAAGGGGAGTCTACATCGTTCAGGTATACCACGAAGGTGCAAGGTTCACCACAAGACTGATTGTTACTTGATGGGCCCTACCCGTCAGGCATGCAGAGGCCAGGCTCACTAAGAGTCTGGCCTTCTTTATATGAAGAGCTTTTGCATCTGATCCCGTAGGATAGGCTAAAGAGCATGGTCAACGACTGACGTTTTATGCACCGCGGATTTCAACACGGCCAGCCTCACCTTTGTGTAACCTATGCCTGCTGCCAAAAAGCGATGAGCCGCTTATTTGATCACCAAAACGTTTTCAAAACTTTGAATGAAGAGCGCACCATCCGCTGATAAACTGCCCGGTAGCTCACCCACGATCAAATCTTCCACCTGCACCACACTGGAGGCTGTTTTGTTCTTCGTGGAAATTTTCATGACGTATCCTGCATTTAAGGTTTCATCCAGTCTCATGCTTTCCGTGAGTGTGTATTGCATACCACCGGCATTCCAGGTGCTTACATCGCTGTATTGTCCCTTTTGATATCCATCTACCTCTGCCCTGGCGATGACATAATAGCTCTCTCCTACTTGCAGCAGTCTCAGCGTCAACGCTTCTTTCAGCTTGGATTCTTTGGCAGGTTTGATGGCTGGCATGGGATACACGGCCTGGAGCTTCCCATCGTTGCTCAGGTGTGCGATCATGAAAACCATTTCATTTCCGTTGGATGTGTTTTTAACCGCCTGGCAAAGCACCATGTATTCGTTATCCGATGTGGTCAACACATCCTGGATCATCGGCATTTTGAACTTCTTGACTTTCACCTTTTCCTTTAACGGCTGGACGCTCTTCAGCTCCAGGTCTTCGTTGGCGTAGTTCTGAGCCCAAAGCTCCTTCGTGCCCGAAACCTTTGCAACGCTCAGACCTATGTTGCCTCCTGACATTCCGTTAGAGGTGGTAGTGAATATCAAAACATCGTTTTCTTCATTCTTTACGAATGTTGAAGGCTGTACGCCATGTTGGCCACCGGTTTTGTTGATGGACAAAGGAATCTGGGCATCTTCTTTCGCTTCCTCATCTATGAGCAGCAGTCTGAATTTCTCCTTTGAAGAGAAGAGGATGCCGGTAGAACCGTTCTCCAATCGGGCATAGTTCAATTCACCTGGGAAGAAAGCTTCAGGCATTTTGATCTCAGACCGATGCAACCATTCTGCTGTCCGTAGGTCGATGATTCCGCTAAGGAATACATCAGATCCAGAAATGGCCATCATGCCGCCCATGTATGCTGTCCCGTCCTTTGGCATGTAGGAGTTCCGAGCCTTGAATATGAGTCGCGAAAGCTCACTCTGAGGCGGAGGCATGATCAGGTAATTGTTGCGCTCAATCGCGTTTGTTTCTCTGGGGTAGTAAACCTGCGCCCAGAAGCGCTCGTTCAGTTCCTTGCTTTCGCTTTTCTGAAACCTGAACCGCTGAAAGACTCCGAGCGATCCATACTTGGGTTGGAAAGAACCATAGACCAGGTCAGGCTTTCCGGCCAACACTGGATTTTTGATGAAAGCTGCCTCTACCCCTTCGATCTGTTGCCTTGCTTCACTGCTGGCTGCATTAAAAGTTTGGGTCTTATACTTGGTCAGGTTCTCAGCCTTGTTTTCAAAAGTCTCGGTGTTCGACTGAGCACCTTGTTGGTTGTAAGTGTGTACCTCTACCATTTCGGCCCCGCTCTTCTTATCGTTGAAAACGGAAAACTTGTACAATTCTGTTTTGTCGCTATTCCAGAACATTCCGGCATTGGTGACCATGCCCTTTTTCTTGGCCTTGCCAGCAGCCTTTGACCATGTGGTTTTGAGTGTGGTGCTTTTCAGTTGCTGGGCATTACCGAATAGTGCCACGGTAAGGGACAATGCTGTTGCCAATACGATGCTGCGTTTCATGTCTTTCACTTTTGTTTTGGAATGATTGAATTCAGGAGCGTTTGCAGAGTATATCCGGGTTCTTTTCAGGGCGAGGCCTATTGGGGACGGTACAGCCAATGCCTGAAGTATCCAGAACCAGTGGGAAGTTGTTCGCTCTCAAGGAGGCGAAGCTATTCCTGGCGTAGCGCGTGTTGCTACGTAGTAATACGGATGTAGCCCGGTAGATTTACTGAAATCGCTAAGAAGATGTTTGAACTCTGAAAGTCGTTCCGCTCTAGTCTACTAACCCATGCTTGAGTCCATAGCGAATGAGCCCTGCAACGTTTTTCACGTCCAGCTTCTTCATCATGTTGAGCCTATGTGTCTCCACAGTGCGGACCGAAATGAAGAGCTTCTCACTGATTTCCTTGGTACTGTAGCCACTGGCCACGAGTTGGAGTACTTCCAATTCACGCTCAGACAACTTCGGGCCGCTTTGGACATTGGTTTCAGTGTGTTGACGAAGCAAGGCATCTGTAACATCTGCTGAGTAAAACGGAGTTCCCTGGGCGACAGACTGAACCGCGCGAAGGATTTCTTCTCCTGGAGCAGTTTTGACCACAAATCCATTGGCTCCGGCCTGCATGAGTGCTTTGATCAAGGTCGGGTCGTTGTGAACGGAGAGCACCAATACATGAAGTTCCGGGAAAAGCTCGCGGGCTTGCTTCACCAATTCTAAACCACTCATTTTGGGCATGTCCAAATCGGTCATGAGCACATCCACCTGAAGCGCTTTCAACTGCTGCAGCGCCTGCAACCCCGATGTAGCGGTAGCCACTACCTCCAATTCATCAGAAACGGAAAGAATACGCGCCAATCCAGCTAAAACCAAAGGATGGTCATCAACGATGACGATGCGTGTGCGTTTGCTCATGCCAAAATAACTCTAGCGCTCAAGCCAATCCAAATCCAGTACAATCCCCCAATGATCTAATCATCTGATCATCTAACCGTTAAAGGCTTTCAAATCTAGCCTCAGTTCATCATAAGTGAATGGTTCAAGCGCCTGCTGATTGTTCTCGATCTGCCCGTTCTCGTTCTTGGCTACAGTGATGTATTCCCACTCCCCTGCTTCCGGGTGTTTGATGATCTTATAGAGTTCGTCAATCTTGTCAAAGTCAGCCTGTTGTATAGGATCCAGCCACTGGGCAAATTCCTCTGGCTTCAGCGCAATCGGCATGCGGTGTGGGCCATGTGGATGCTCACCCCAGTTGTTGATCTCGTGCATGGCTTCATTGGCCGGCTGCATGAGGATGGCACAGGTCAGGTATTCCTTGTCGTCAATGGTGGCGATGTCCCAAAGGCCCGCCACGGGCATCACATCGCGGTCCGCTGGTGAGATGTAGAAGGGAATTCTATCCTCTCCATGCTCGTGATACTTAAAGAAGCCATCAAGCAGGATGATGCAACGTCTGTCGTGGGCTGAGTCCTTCCACGTGTGCTTCTCTTCGTCAAACATGGTTTCGCTGGCGGCATTCCAGGTTTTGCGGCCAATATCCAGGGCTTTTTTGGCACGATCCACCGCCTTCATCGGACTGTCTTTCGGGCGATCGCTTCTCCAATTGGGAATGAATCCAAAATTCAACTGCCCGAGGTGAACGCCTTCATGGTCTTTGAGCAACACGGGCAGTGCCGCGTTCTCCGTTCCAGGACTGAAATAGCGCTGGACCTTCGATTCGTCCATGGGTTTTAAATACCGTCCAGGTTCTCCTTCCCTCCAAAGCGCATACTGCTCGTGCAGACGCATCATATCATCAGAACCGGGTGAATTCTTGATCGCGTATCGAAATGCGCGATGTGTATCGAAAGAAACGTTGTTCGCCATGGCTGCAAAGGAATGGGTTTTGTCATTTTCAGGTTCTTCCAAAAACCTTTTGATGAAAACTTAATCCATGACTCGCAGCTCCTTACTGAATCCTTTGTTCCAGGGCTAATTCCAATCCACTTGCTGCAGCCATTGCTCAAAGCTGAGTAGATTGAATGCTTTCAATGCTTCCAGGTCGGCTGAATATCCTACAGAATCGAACCATTCGTACATCAGTGCCATGTCTTCACTTTGTGCCCTGATCACTTCCGGACTGAAAGCTTCGTAGCGAACCTCTTTCCCCAGAACTTGGCTGACCGCCCTTGCTGCCTCTTCCCCCGTCAACTCATCACCAGCAATGTTGAGGCGCTGTCCAAAGACACCTTCACGAGCATCTACTGCATGGGCTACGACCTTTCCAATGTCTTGCACTGCGATCTGCTGTAACCTTCGATTGGCAGGCATAGCCATTCGCAAAACACCATTTTCAATGATTTCCTGCTTGTTGAAGGCCATGAGATTGTCCATGAAGTATACCGGAGCTACGATGGTGGAGTTCAGCGTCAGGCTTTGCAGATGCTTTTCCACTTCATATTTGCTGTCGAAGTGCGGCACCCCCGTATTTCGATTGGCATCGCTGACGGAGTTGAAAATGAAGTGCCCAACATTGGCCTTTTCAGCAGCATTGGCCATGTTGATGCCTTGCTGCGTCTCCGCTTCTATGCCTGCCTCAAAAGGAGTGGTGAGGCTGAAAACTGTATCTACGGTTTGCATGACTCCGACCAATTTCTCTGAATCATTGAAGTCAACAGAAACCATCTCAGCCCCTCTTTCTTTTAATGCTTTGGATTTGCTGGATTCAGGGTTTCGAGTGATTCCCACTACTTGATGCCCATCCTTCAGAAGGGCGCTTGCCACTGCCCCACCTTGTTGTCCCGTTGCACCGGATACCATAACTCTTCTTTTCATTGTTTTCAATTTTGCCCGCTTTTGGCGGTGTTTAACGATGATTTTAGTCCGGATGAATGCTCATCCTTCAAATGCTTCTCGTTTGATAAAAGCATGGGGCAAAGCACGACAGACAGAAACAGCGGTGCATTAATGTAGAATAAGAAACGCGGGATTATCCCTGCTTCGCTTTTCGGCTACGCAAGGCACTCAGAGTTTCAGGAGTGATACCCAGATAAGAGGCAATCATGCGCTGGGGCACACGATGGATCATTTGCGGATATGTTTGAACAAAGTGCTCGTAGCGATCGATGGCGGGTGAACTCATGAGCATGATCACTCTGCGTTGGAGGACCCCGACACGCCTCAACAGTCGTCCTGTTTCCTCCAGCAAAGCCTCGTGAGATAGTTTTAGCTCTTTGATCAGCGCGCGGTTGATGACTTCCACCTCACTATCTTCCAGTGCTTCGATAAATAGCTCAGCGGGAGAGTCGTAAGCATGTGACTCTATATCGGAAATCATCCAGCCTTCTGGTGCAAACATGAAAATGTGTTCCTTCCCCTTTTCGTCAATGGTGAAGCTGCGAAGCAGTCCCTTCTTTACAAAGTAGGCATAGGATGCTGTTTCGCCCTGACGTTGAATCATGCTTCCCTTTGGAAAGTTCCGAGAGGTTACGTTGCGATTGATTGCAGCCTGCATCTCCTCGTCAGGCACGGTTTGTTGCGTAAGAATGTCGGAGAGTGATTGCACGGCCTAAATCTACGCGCTGGCGCTTGAATTTTGCAAGGAACTCAGGTTTGTGATTGCGTTACGTGCGCTCAGATCATGGTATCGCAGCAGTTCGGGAGTTTGAACTCAAACTGCAGCTTCTACTAACTTCGCGCGGCTATAAAATCAGCGTTATGAATTTCAGGCAGCTATCCCTTTTGCTTCTGCTTTCCTTGATTGTCTTTTCCTGTGCGGACGATGAGGAAGTTTACGACACCGTTGATCCGGAGGAAGGCAATGCCTCCACGTTTGGCATTCGACATGACCGTGATCTTTCAGACTATGAAGACGTCATCACCAGCGGACAGTCTAGCCTGCCCGACTTTAACGCGGTTGTGAACTTCAGCTACAGCCTGGACGGCAGCGATAATGAAGACTTCATCGCTTCGGGAACGCTCATCAGTGACGAGTGGATCCTTACCGCGGCCCACAACTTCTACGATGCGCAGGAGCAAGACAATCCTGCGCCCGTATCCGGTATTGTGGTAAGAGTCGGGAATGATCCAAACAGTCCTGATGCTGAGTATTCAGTTGCCGAAATGGTGATTCACCCCACATGGTTAGCCGGTGACCAGGACTACGCAGATGGGAACGACCTCTGCCTTGTGAGGCTTTCAACTCCTGTTGACAACATTACCCCGGCTTCCATCACTTCTACCAGCAACGAATCGATTTCAAGTGAGGTCTGGTTCTGCGGATTTGGGGACTACTCCTCCACCGCTGGGCAAAACGAAAACCGGGATTCGAAAAAGCACGCCATCCACAATATCCTCGATCGGAAGGTTGGTGGGTTCACCACTTCTACCAACGGGGTGACTTACAATGGAGGTTTGCTCGCCTTTGACTTTGATGATCCGGCTGGAACCATCAACGCTCTTGGAGATGATTTTGTGGACGAAGACGAAGACCTTTTGGGATCTGGTTCCAGCGAGGCTGAGGCGCTCGATCTGGAAGGAACCACCGTAGAGGGCGACAGTGGTGGTCCTTTGTTTGTCAACAACAACGGAGTTTGGGAAGTGGCTGGAGTGCTCTCAGGAGGTGCTTTTGAACCAATCCAGGATCACGCAGATGGCGACTACGGTGACATCAGCATTTTCATCCGGGTTTCTTCCGCCTATGACTGGATTCAGTCGGTGACGGAATGAGGGAGAGAGTCAGGATCAAGGATGAAAGATCAAAGATCAAAGACTGGAGTTTGGTGTTGAGTTTGGGTTTTGTTTGGGACTTAATCTTCTGATGTAGATGGCTCGCCTCTTTCTTGTTATCTGTTCTGCATTCATTTTCTCTTCGGCTATGGCACAGCTGGATGAAGTGGTTGCGCATTATGGTGCATTGCCTGGGGAAGATTCAGGGACCACACTGCATTTTATTCAGCCTTCGGACGAGCTGGTAGAAGACTTTTCCAAGCTGTCGCAAATCATCCTTATTCGGCACGGAGAGCCGGCTTTGGAGCACAAGGGATGGCGGAACCGAAAGGAGGCCATCGCCTACTTTGAAGCCTATGATTCGGTGGGGATCTTCCCTCCGGACTTCATTCCATTGGAGCTGGCACCGAACGAATTGGAGGTCATTCACACGAGCAGCATTCAACGGGCAATTTCCACGGCCGAACTGGTGTTTCATCAACCTGAGCTGCAGCAACCCGATCCTCTGTTTCGTGAGTTTGAAAAGAAGGTGCTGTGGTTTTTCAAACTCAGGTTGCCGACCTCCTTCTGGCGCTACGGTTCCAGGATTTTGTGGGTGTTGGGCTTCAACACCAAAGGCATCGAGCGCTACTCTGAAGCCAGGGAACGGGCTGAACAAGCCGCCATAGCATTAGAAGAGGACGCACAAGCAAAAGGCAAAACTCTGCTGGTAGCCCACGGAGTGCTGAATCATTTCATCGACAAGAACCTGCAAGACCGAGGCTGGACCAAGGTCTACGATGGCGGCAACGGCTACCTATCGCAGGTGATGCTGGTGAAGTACAAATAGCCTCCAACCATCAAGCACACCCCGTGTCAGATCGAGTGCGCCTGAAGGGCGTGTATCGAGATCGGTTTTAGGTGAAGTACATCATGGCGCTGCCTTTCTCGATACAACCTTCGCTTCGCTCCGGTCACTCGAAATGACAGCTTGAAAGTGCTCGCTATTAAGGTGGAAGTAGTTCTTGTCCTTTGCTTCATTCCCCCATGTCAGATCGAGTGCGCCTGAAGGGCGTGTATCGAGATCGGTTTTGGATGAAGTACATCATTGAGCTGCCTTTCTCGATACAACCTCCGCTTCGCTTCGGTCACTCGAAATGACAGCTTTTGAGGTATAAACTATGGTTTGGGGCATGTTTCCTGATGACCTCTATATCTCTATGTTTGAACTCAATGAACGTACACATCGAAACAGCGCGACTGATCCTGAGGGATCTGGAGGTGGAGGATGCGGAAGGCATTTTTCAGTTAGACTCTGATCCCGAGGTGCATGAGTTTTTGGGAAAAAGCCCCATCACGACCATGGATCAGGCACACCATATCATCGCATCCGTAAGGAGTCAGTATGAGCGCAATGGTGTTGGTCGATTGGCGATCATTGACAAGGCAAGCAAGGATTTCATAGGTTGGGCCGGGTTGAAATACGAGGAAGAAGTAAGAACGGAGTTCAACTACTACGATCTGGGCTACCGATTGCGCAGGAAATACTGGGGACAACGCATTGCTACTGAGGCTGCACTGGAGTCACTGCGCTATGGATTCGAAGACCTGAACCTGAAAGAAATCGGAGCCGCAGCAGTTGCTCCACACACGGTATCCAATCATATTCTCCGAAAGGTCGGCTTCCAATTCATCGAAAACTTTGAGTTCGATGGTGAGCTGTGCTATTGGTATAATATGAAGCGGGCGGAATGGGAAAGGTGATGGCCATGTGGTCTGTTGAAGTGCAAATTCAAGTTCAAACGCAAAGAGATTCTCTACTGGTGACTTGCTTGTAGCTAGTGACTGATAGCTGTTGTTCGAGAAACCGCAATCTCAATGACAACTTCAACTTCAAAAGTGCAAGCTCAAGCGCAAGTTCAAACTCAATAAAACAACCGTTGCCTATTGCTCTTAGTTGCTGGAGCTATAGCGTAAGAGACTTATTGCCCAAACCACTCCTAGCGCAAGTGTAAGATGATCCGTCAAGCCCATCCTGCCGCGGATGATAGCTGAGAAACCTCAACCTCAATGGCAACTTCAACCTCAAATGGTCCTCGAGGAAGTTCAAATTCAAGTACAAGCTTGTTTGTACGCTGCCGCTGACTGTGCCTTCGCGTAAGCGTCCGAAGCCCTGCGAAGGCATGGCGCAAGCTCAAAAGAATTCAGCCCAAGTAACCCTGCCCCGCTTTTTAATCATCGAAGCTTTAGCGTAGATGATGATAGCTAATCAGCAACATACCCAGGCTGCATCCGCTTCTTCAGCGTTGACACATCTGGTACTCCCAGCGCTCCCCAGGTCTTCTCCATCTCTTTGATCTTATCCGTGGCTCCTTCGGCTCGCAGGATGTTGAGCACGGCATTATAGGCCGAGTCCAGCGCACCTACGATCCAGCCGTGGTGTACCGAGCAGCACTCTCCGGCCAGCAGCAGACTTCCGTTGAATTCTGGGGTGAGCAATGTTGGATAGAGGTTTTTGAACTGACCGGGATTGAAGAGCGCAAAGGCTCCTCCGCCTGCATGGTTGTCCCAGAACCAAGTCTTGGTCGTCACCTCGGGATCGTAACCGGCAAAGGCAGCGTAAATGTCCACTTCCGGGTAGAGGTATTGGATGCCCTTGAGGCATTCGTTCACGCGGGCTTCATCGTCCAGCGCGCCCATGCGTTCGGCATCCTGAGCCCAGCAATAGATCTGCAACACCCCGGGTTTGGAATCGTAGCCATAAGACGGGTAAACGACCTGGCGGTTCGGGCGGTCGGAAGCTGCTACGCCCAGCCCTTTGTCCTGGCGATGGCCGAGTTCGGCCCAGAACTGATCGTTGAAGGTGAGGAAGGCTTTGAAGGAAGGCATGTAGTTGCATTCCCGCAGCGCGCGGGCCTTGGCAAAGCTCAGGCCTTCAAAGAAATTGGTTGTTTTCTGGCCGCTGAGGTACTTCCCATTCGGCAATGTGCTGATGACGTAGGGATAGGCTTTTTCGGCACTGCTCTCCCCTGCTTCCACGGTGATCTTCATGCCGCCCTTGCCGCTGAACAGTCCGGGATCGTGCACGGCTTGGGTCACTTTGTGCTTCATGAACACCCGTTGCTTAGGCGCAGAAGCCGGACCGGGTGCCGGTGGTATGGCATCTGCTTTCGGCACAGAAGCCGGTGGCTCCGCATCCGGGGTAAGGTTAGGCGGTGAGTAGCCGGTTTTTCCGTTCAGTCCATCGATTTGGCCGAGCAACATCAGCGCGCGCTCGCCATCTCCGGTTTGCACTCCATTTTGCAGGTTCAGCACCGTGCGGCAGGCATCGGGAAAGTGTTGCATGCCCTTGTTCACCGTCAGCATGTAGACCTCCGGGTCGCTGGGATCGTAGGGATTGAGGCTGCCGCCCCAGTCATACACGGCAATCACCATTTCCACAAAGGATACTCCGTACATGCCGGTGCCTACGTTGGTCGTCTCCAAGTAGCTCGCCACGCTGAAGGGCAGCTTTTCGCAGCGAGCGCCCATTTCCGGCTGGTAGTATTCTTCCAGATCGCCCAGGGTAAACACGTTGGTGAGGTAGCCCCACATGGAGTAGTTGTCATACTTCATGAGCTTCGCAAAGCCCTTGCTGAAGGAATCGTCCAGCGCATCGAGGAAGGGACCGTTCACCTTGTCCAGCACCTTGTTAATCGGCAGGTAGGGCGCGCTGCCATCGCTTGGTTTCACCTCTGTGACCCACACCATGGGCAGGTCGCCCCCGTGGTTCACTCCGAAGTTGAGCCCATTCAACGAGGCATCAGCCGCAACGATGGGCGCCTTCATGTTGTTGAAGCGCAGGCGTTGCACCGGTGAGTTGTAGTAAAACTTGCGCCACTCCACTT
The DNA here is from genome assembly GCA_002428995.1 of Flavobacteriales bacterium UBA6057. Taxonomy (GTDB): domain Bacteria; phylum Bacteroidota; class Bacteroidia; order Flavobacteriales_G; family Salibacteraceae; genus UBA6057. The sequence goes on from DIYJ01000012.1 coordinate 85,260, forward strand.
CCTGGTCCTGCAGGTTGTTCCTGCGCAGCACCGAGTTCAGGCACAACGCGAGGTGCTGCACCGGCAGCATGTCATCGGCAAACTGTGGAAGGCGCATCCCTCCTACTTCGCCATACAGTCCGGCCTTGTTGGTGTCGTTCGCATTGTAGTTGGTCGAATACCAGGTATCAATCCGCCCACCGACCCGGTCAGAGGCTTCAAACACCTCACACTCAATCCCCAGCGACTGCAAAATGATCCCGGCATACATGCCGGCAAAACCACCGCCAATGATGCCCACCGTCAGCGGAACTTCTTCTGCTGTATCGGCCTCGGTTTCGGGTCGCGCAGGCCGCATCCGCTTGGCCACCAGCTGCTCTTCCACCGCATGCTGGTAATCCTCACCGTAGTGTTCTAAAAGGTAGTCTGAAAATGCCTTGGCAGCAGAGCCCTTGGCCTTGCGCCTTCTCACCTGCTTCGGGTCTAAGTGGAGGTAACTCATGGAGTTGTGTATTGAGGGTTATGAATTGGTGCTCAATGATAACACAACGGTTGAGAATGGGGGTACTTGTTTTCGGGGTTGTGGTGGGGTTTGTTGTCAGGAGGTGTTTTTGACTTGTGCTTTTGTGTTTATGTTTGTTTGGGTCTTCAATGAAATTTAATTTGTTATCTAAAACAAGGTGATAGTCATTGTATTTAATACATGATGTGCCTGCACTTTAAAAATGCAATGGAGTTAGTAGATTTTAAAAAACATATAGAATCTCCGATCAATAGTGTCTTTAAGGGCCTAGGAGAAGAATTAAAGCATGTTGCAAAAAACAGAATGCTGGAATATCAGCTTAATGAATACAAGCGTAATTATTTCACAAAGACTTTATTGCACCGATCAGAGCCGATCAAATTGACCGATTTTTATTTGCCACTGCATATCGCCAAGTTCAAGGATAGGCGGATCACGTTCACATCAGACTCAAAGAGAATTTCGACTGAAAATGTCTCCTCACTTTTCGATAAAAGCAATTACATAACCATAATTGGTAGTGCTGGAAGCGGTAAGAGTACGATAGTTAAGTATTTGTTTCTAGACAGCGTATCTAGGAACTTCAAAATTCCTATCAAAGTAGAGTTGAGATATTTAAACGAGTACGATGGCTCAATAACCGATTATATTTTTGATAAAATATTCCTGTTTCACAAATTGGGTTTTTCTGTAAAGGTTATAGATAGACTGTTGAATCAGGGTTCGTTTATTTTCTTTTTTGATGGATATGACGAAATAAATTCAAGCAAAAAAGAACAGTCAACGCACGATATAGATCAATTTGTGAATAGGTATTCTTCTAACTATTATCTAATTACATCTCGACCTTATACCAATATTGATACTCTGCCTCTATTTTCGAACTATGTGGTATGTGATTTGCTTTTTACTGAGATTCCAGCATTTGTAAAGAAGCAGATTCCGGAATCAGAGACGGAACTTGCAGAGAAGATGATTAAGGCCATTGCTCAGATCGAAAGTCATTCTTACAAGAGCTTTCTTAGTAATCCGCTACTTCTATCAATGTTTATTCTGACCTATCAGTCATACTCAGAGATACCTCAGAAACGAAGCGATTTTTATAAACAAGTATTTGATACTCTCTATTCAGTTCACGATAGTGTCTCAAAGCTTTCTTTTGTCCGGGAGAAACAATCAGGATTAACCAAAGAAGGCTTCGAGGATCTATTAAAGCTCTTTTCATTTATCTCATATTTTGAAGAAAAGTTCCTTTATCAACCTGATTATCTCGAGAGAAAGCTGACGTACATAAAAGAGAAAAAGAAGAGCTTTTCATTTGAAAACCAAAAGGTCATTGAGGACTTGCAGGTTGCCATTGGTATTTTGAACAAAGATGGTTTGGCCTATACGTTTCCTCATCGCTCTCTTCAGGAGTTCTTTGCAGCTAATTACATCAGCGGTTTGAGTGAGTCTAACAAACGGGCGGTCTATGATAAGATTGGTACAGCGATTAAATCAGGTTGGCTTTACTTGATAGACAATTATCATTTTTTGAGTCTGCTAGCTGAACAAGACTATAAATCTATAGTTTCTATTCTGGCAATTCCATTACTTGAAAAGGAGTTTAGCCGAGCTGCTGGAGTGGTTACGAACGAATATGGCAAGATGCATGACATATTGGCCAAGGTGTACCTTATTTCGACATACTTGCTCCAGCCTGCCTTGCGTTTGGAGGCTATTCACCATGATTTTTGTATTAATTATTCTCTCAGAATGGTATCACTTACATCAGATAAATATTTAACACTAGATCAGATGAAGGATTACGACATACGCCCATCTAAGGTAATGGCGGATTTTGAGTTGCTGGAGAAAAAAGGTGATATGTGGATACAAGGAATTAAAGGAAATATTGAGGAACAGGAAAGGAGCGATTCGGATATAATTGGCTTGATCTAGCTCAATACCTCCGCTCCCGCGCGACTCCTGTCGCCCCGTACTATCCACATGGTGCATTTTGGACTGCATCTGGTCAAAGCAAGAATGTCTTCGGTGCAGTTGCTTGGAAAGCATGGTTTGGCCGACCGATAAATGATGATAGTGGCCCCCCCCGTTCCCGCGCGACTCCTGTCGCGTGGTTTTTCATCATTTTGGTCGAGCTTCCATTGGACGAATCAAACTAAACAGGTCGAGAGACCACTCCCTGCGGTCGTGAGCTGAAGGTTCCTATCGCTTGGTAATGCAGTCAATCTAAGCCTCCCCCTTGATAAGCATCAAACCACAGGCGTTATGTTTGCCTCATGTCCCGCAATTACAAATTCCATCATCCTGATGCCACATACTTTGTCAGCTTTGCAGTAGTTGAATGGGTTGATGTCTTCACGAGAAACGAGTACAAGGACATCCTTATTGAGAGCTTAGAGTTCTGTCAAGCCAAAAAGGGCATGGAAATCTTTGCCTGGTGCATTATGACCAATCATGTGCATCTTATATTCCGGGTTGAAGGCGATGGAAAACCAGAACGTGTTCTTGGGGACTTCAAGGGGTTTACCAGCCGCAAGCTGATAGAAGCCATTCAATCCAACCCAAAAGAAAGCCGCAAAGACTGGATGTTAGAGCAATTCCGGAATGCTGGCGCAAAGACTTCAAACACAACAAACCATCAATTCTGGCGACATGATAACCATCCGATTGAACTTTGGAGCAACAAGGTGATTCGCGAGAAAGTCAACTACATTCATCAGAATCCTGTGGAAGAAGGCTTCGTTCACCGTCCTGAAGATTACCTGTATAGCAGCGCCAAGGATTATGTGGGAGAAAAGGGATATTTGAAGGGTGTGATCGTGTTGCCCTTGTTTCAAACCTAGTCTCGCCACGCGACAGGAGTCGCGCGGTAGCGAGAGATACGAGCCATAAACATCGTTGTGCTTAATATGAAATCATCGAAATGGGACATTACTTAAAAGCTTTTATCGGATACAAGGAGAGTTTGACTCCTATCCGAGAAAAATATGACCGCTCATATTTGGTTGGATTAAGTGATGAAATATTTATGATCCCAATGACTGATGAGCTTTTTGACGACATCAACCAACTAGAAACTTCTGCTGAAATATCCTCATTCGAATTTTTGACAGAGAACATAGAAATGAAGATTCTTGAACTCGTTGAGAACAAAAAATTGGCATATGTCGAATCTGAATTTTTTGGCGGTCAAGGTGGACACGTTGGAATAATATGGAAAAATCGACAGCGAGAACTTATCGGAGGTTTTGATAAAAGCACAGTGAATCAAATACTTAAGGAATTGGGTGTTATTAGGTCAGCAGCTAAGGACGAGTATGAAACTATTGGACTTGATCGGCATAGACATACAGAAGATTGGATTGAATAAAAACTACCAAGCACAACACAACATATAGCTTATGGTGGGTGAACGGCTATTGGCAGGGCCTAGCCGCTACTTTACCAGCCGAGTACTGGGATGCGCAGCATACCAGCCAAACCAGAACGAACGATGGGCCGGAATGCGCGCCAATTGCCAACCACTTTCCGCCACCAATGCTTGTTCTGTCAGGGTCCATGTCTGGCCATTATCATCCTTGAGCGTGTTCGCTTTATCCCACTTTTTAAACCGAACACCGGCACTTTCATACACGCGCGAAGCGCCTGAACGATCGGTGACAACAACTAGCTCCCTCTCCCCGATGGTGTCGTGGTGCAGCTTGTTTCTGGAAAGAAAATACGAAGCAATGGCCAGTGGTTCCTCCGGGTATTCATCCAACAGCAAGGCGAGCACCTCCTGCTTATTCAGCAAGCGTTTGTCTTGCCTGGGCGTGGTGAACATTAATTGATGCGTGGCAAAATAATCGTGGTAGGCTACGCCTTCCCCGTAATCGCGATCAAAGCCTGTTTCCAGCGACAGTACCTTGGTGTTGGGGTGGCGCTTTTTCCATTCGCCCCAAGTGGTGGTGACGATGGGCAGCATTTCCAGTTTGATGCCCTGCCCTACCAGCGGGCCGATCACCGGTCGTCCCCAAATGGTGTTCCACAACGACTGTGTGGCTTTATCATACATCAGTTTGTTGGAGCGGTATAAGAAACCACTGGTGCCCAAGGTGTATTCCGCGTTTTCTGTGTTGGTTTTGTACAGAATCATGGTGCCGCACAGGGTGCAATACACTCCGGCCAGCGGCTCATCGCCCACCACATCGGTAAAGAGTTCGTGCCAGGCCATGATTCGTTTGGGGTAGGCTCGCACGTCACCGTTTACTTCAATGCCAAACACCACATGATGATTGCTGAGGTAGTCAGCTTCGCTGGCGTTGATCATCTTAGGGTTGCGCAATGGAGGAATTCCATCCTGCTGCACCCCACCCCAAAGGACCTCGTCCAAGCGAATGGTGGTCGCCCGGTCTTTATCGAAATAGCCGGTGAAGCGCTGGTCAATCAGGCCATACAACGAGGCTTTGAAATGTTCGTATTCGCTGTGCGGTTCCAGTTCCATCGACCAAACCCATTCCAGCCAGGCGTTGGTACTGTAGATGAAGTTTTGGCCGGTGTGCTCGCGCAGGAGTTCCAGGATGCGCTTGCGAAGGGTTTGGTCTTCTGTCACCATGGAGATTTCCAGCAACATGGGCGCATAAGAGAGCTGCCAGTTGGCCCTGATTTCATTGAACGCGCGCTGCTGTTTTTCGGGGTTGTTGTACACCAGCGCCATAAACTGACTCACGGGCACTTCCTGCGCCTGTGCGGTCCATGTTCCTGCTGCCATGCACATTGTTAACAGCATTACTTGCAGTTGAGACACAGCCGACTTACAGAAAGGAACAAGGCCTTGCATATCAACAAAATTAAAGGCCTTAGAAGGAGCGATTTGACCGGAATACGACAAATGGGAGGGTCAAGCACTTATGGCATATTCACTGAGGCGAGCTTTTATTTCTCTCACACTAGCACCGTGCAACCAGCACAAGTCAGCGGGAAAAATTCAATTGTAGAATTTGTGTTGAACCTCCCCGATTTTGTGTTCAATCTGAGGGATGACTCGGGTGTTCTTTTGCCTTCATACTCACAACGAATCAACACGTTTCAATGATGGCACAACAAGGAATGGTCTATACCCACGCGAAGTCGGAAAGCTTCATGTCTAAGCTGCTAAACCGCATTTTTAAGATGGCACGTTTGAAGTACATCCTGGGGAAACGACTCTCGAACCTGGACACCTTCAAAAACGAACCTGATGCTGTGACCAAGGCAGTGAAGAACGCATGTGACATCAGGGAAGAAACGTTCGGGGATCGGATTCTATGGACACTTTCTCCAAAACGCGGCACATCAACGAAGGCCATCTTTTACATTCATGGTGGCGGCTATGTGATCAACATGGCCGGTATGCAGTGGAACTACTTGGCCAAAGTGGTAGAAGAAACGAAGGCTACGGTGATGGTGACAAACTATCCACTGGCTCCTCAAAGCAATGCCGAAGCAGCATTTGATTACATGCACAAGCTCTACAAGGTGTTTCTCAGCCGGTATGAGGGCAAGGATGTACTGTTCTTAGGCGATTCTGCGGGCGCAGGTTTGGCCATCGCCTTTGCGCAATACCTGAACGAAGTAAACCTTCCTCAACCCAAGCGCATCATTCTTTCCTCTCCCTGGTTGGATGTATCGCTATCAAATCCAGATATTCAGCAGGTGATTCCAAAAGACAATTCGCTGGAAATAACCAGTTTGCAGAAGGCAGGGAAATTATGGGCCGGATCGCTTGATCTCAAGGATCCGAAGGTCAGCCCGATTTATGGGCGATTTGATACCATCGCGAAAGTCTCTATGTTCATGGGAACTGCCGAAATATTTGTTTCTGATGCCCGAAAGCTGGTCAAAAAACTACAGAAAGAGCGCATTCCGTTTGACTATTATGAGTACCCCAGGATGCTTCACTGCTGGCTTTTATTGCCGCTCCCTGAAAGCAAGGTGGCCCTGGCTCAACTCATGAAATTGATCAAGGACTAACCATGCCATCGGAACTATTTACCATCAAGTCGATCAGTCAGCTGCATCAGCTGAGTGGATTTGAATCTCCCACTCACCCACTCATCAGCGTGATCGATATTGCGCAAACGGAGACCCTGGAATCACACCTTGGGATGAGTGGGTACATGGACTTGTACGTCATTGGTTTGAAGGACAGCAGTTGCGGAAACCAATACGGTAGAAATCACTACGACTTTGACGAAGGGGTGCTCTTCTTCTACGCCCCCAATCAGGTGCAAACCGTGGTCAAAGCCTACAAAAAGGGCGAAGTGAATGGATGGATGATTGTGTTTCATCCGGATATCATTCGAAACACCCACCTTGGCAAAACGATAGACAAGTTCAATTTCTTTAGCTACGCTGTTCATGAGGCATTGCACCTTTCTGATGCCGAACAACAGATCCTGACAGATTGTATGCAGCTGATCGAGCGGGAAATTGCCGGGCGTGTGGATGGCCATAGTCAATTGGTGATCTCCTCCAATCTTGAGCTGCTTTTGAATCACTCTCAGCGTTTCTACGAACGGCAATTTCATACGCGATCGGCCCACCACTCCGATTATGTGAGTCAGTTTGAGCAGCAGTTGAAGTCGTATTACGAAGCGGATCAATTCAAAACAGAAGGAATTCCCTCGGTAGATTATTTTTCATCAAAGCTGCACCTTTCTTCCAGCTACCTGAGTGATGTGTTGAAAAAGGAAACAGGACTGAACGCCAAGGAACACATCACTTCGTTTGCCATTGACAAGGCCAAAAATCGATTGCTGGGCAGCACGGCTTCGGTCAGCGAAATCGCCTATGAATTGGGATTTAACTATCCCCACTACTTCAGCCGCCTGTTCAAACAAAAGACCGGAAAAACGCCCAATGAATTTCGCCAGCTGAATTAATCCCATTGTGCGCGCCATTCGGGGTGACACGATGATTCGCGATGTAGCGAGGGTCCTGATGCGAACTCAAAAGCCAACCCAATCTTCTATACATTAGTCTCACTAAGGCGTCAATTCCGAATCATGATCATCACAAGAATAGGGTCTTCGTTCACCACGGATTTATTCCCCAGTGAATTCTCCAATCAGATGTATTTCTCTGATGATTCTTGTTTGGACGATTACAACTACACATCTACTTTTTCTGTGAAGTATGTGATCTCTGGGTTTGAGGAGTATGTGGTGGAAGGAAGGCATAAAAGAATCAATCCGGGTGAATTTCTATTGGTGGATAACCGAAGCGAGGTTTCTGTGGTGGGAGCCATCGGAAAGGGCATTTCCCTGTTCATCGATCCGGGGACTTTTGCGCAGGTTTTTGCTTCCAACCTCCAGACTACAGAGCGTTCCATGGACTCACCCGATCATGTTGACTTCAACGATTACCACATCTATGAAGAGGTCTACAAGTCTAAAGAAGGAAGGCTTCAGGCCTTTTTGGGGGATTTGTCATCCCATTTGGTCACCGGCAAAAAGGGAAGCGATTTAGATCATGATCCAGATCTGTTTTTCAGCCTTTCCGAATGCCTTTTCAAGGACCAGCATGAGCATTCCCAACGGCTTGGTCAGATAACGGCAAAAAAGAAAAGCACGATACAAGAGCAATATGCACGAGTGCTGCGCGGAAAGGAATTTCTGGCGGAGAATTGGAACAAGCCGCTTCAACTCTCAGATGTTGCCATGGAGGCCAGCCTTTCACCCTATCATTTTCACCGATTGTTCAAGAAGTGCTTTGGTGTGACGCCTCATGCCTTTCACCGACAAATCCAGTTGGACCGGGCCATGGAAATGCTCCAATCCGGGAGTTTCTCCGCAGGAGAAGTAGCCTTGCGCTGTGGATTTACCAATCAGTCTTCGTTTGGAAGAGCTTTTACGGGGTATTTTGGAAGGAAGCCCAGTTCCATCATGAAATAAGCAAGAATGGTAGAATTCCCCTTTTGAGGGGGCGCTAGCTTCGGATCTTCATTCCAACAGCTATGAAATTCGGAGTTCTACACATCAGGGTGCTGGCCCTATTGTCCATTTGCTTTCCCCTTCCATACACGGCTATCGCGCAGCGTGTCTATGATTTCGAACTCCAGGATACCATATCTATGGACGGCATTCGCATTCTTGACGGGGTGTTTTTTGTGGCCGAAGGATGGGATGGAGATAAGATTTTAATCATTGCTGAAGACGGCTCTGTGACCACCTTCGCTGAGGGTTTATCGGGTCCCATCGACATCATGAACCGAGGTGATAAGTACTACGTTTCTGAGTGGACCGGGAATCAAGTGACCGTGCTCGATGGTGATGGAGCGGTCTTGTCAGAGTTGGCAGTTTCTGACGGCCCGGGCATTATGGTCATGGATGACGAGGGAATCATTTACCTGACTCACAATGTGAATTCCGGGTCTGGTCTGATTTCCCAAATTGATCTGAATGACCAGGTGACCAGCTTTGTTTCCGGAACACCTCTGGTGGATCCGGGAGGCATCGACATCGGACTGGATGGCAATCTTTATGTCGCCAGTTTCACCACAGGAGAAATTGTTCGAATCGACCGAGCCACTTCTGAGATGACCGTGATTGCCACGATTGTTTCACCGGGAGTATGGAAGACCGGACACCTGCTAGCTCGTGGAAAGGATCTGTTTGTCTCAGGATTAAGCAGTCATTACATCTACAAGGTTTCCCTGAATGGCGACATCGAGACCTTTACCGGAACAGGACTGACGGGTCATGCAGGCGGAGACATCTCTGAGGCTGCCTTCGCCAATCCGAATGGCCTCGTGCTTTCGGAAGATGGACTGAAGATGTACGTTTCAAGGGCATTTCGCAAAGCACACTACCTGCAGGTCATTGATTGGTCCGTTCTATCTACCACTGAAGTAGCGTCAACATCATCCATCCGGCAATTTCCAAATCCTTCCAACGGGAAGGTTTTCCTGGAAAGTGATGAGGAGATCCAATCGCTGAGCATCTATGATCTGAGCGGAAAACTCCTGGATCAATTTGAAAACATCAATAACACCTCTTTTACACTTGAAAGGGCCTATCCCAAGGGGATGGTATTCATACAAATACAACTGGAAAGTGGTCTAGAGGTAATCAAAGTGACTTATGAATAGAATTACATTAACTGCCGCATTTTTCTTCTTCATCTCAACCAATTACGGCCAACAGAATCTTTGGCCGCAAGAAGAAGCCGAGTGGATCGTTGAAAGAATAACGCCTCTGACACTGATCGTGGATGATTCCGCAGGAGAGGCCAGCGTGTCCAATGGTTTTTTAACATCAACAATCTACTATTCCCTTGGCTCACCGGAATTGATCGATGGCATCCTTTACACCACAGTCCATCAAAACCAAGAGGGCATCTATGTTTCAGACAGTGGAGACCATGTTATAGAATATCCACTCAATAATGCCTCAGAAATGGTGGGTGGTTTCAGAGTTCAAGGCGAAGAGGTCTTCTATTGGAATTCGTACACCGAGGAAGAGTCTTTGCTCTTCGATTTTGGACTTCAGGTAGGTGACTCGGTTCCTGTCAGTTTCACGAATCAGCTTGAAAACAGGGTTGTAACTTCCATTGACATGCAGATGATTGGTGGGGTGTCAAGGGAGGTGTTCAACCTTTCCGGGCCGGGTCTTTTTGGCAATCAAATCATCTCTGGCATAGGTTCTCTTTTTGGGCCAATGCAGGAAATAGGGGTTGGATATGAAACCTCATTTGAATTGGTCTGCTTCTCAGTGAATGGACACGTGGTCTTCCCTCTTTCGTCAGAATGCGTTGATGATTCTACCCTGAGTGTTCAGGATGACCACAGTACCTCTGCTGTCATCCTCTATCCGAATCCCACAGATGGAAGATTAGTGATTGACCTGGGAGCGAATGCCGCCCCCAAAAGCATTAGAATCCTGGATGCCGTTGGTGGACTTGTAGGTGAGAAACTTTCTCATGAGTTCTACGGTCCGCATGTGGAATGGGACCTCAGTCATTTAGCATCAGGAAGCTACATTCTTGTTTTTGAACTTGGCGGAAGTGTACAAACGACACAACTCTTGATTCACTGACGGGTAGCAACGAACCTGATAATGAGGTTAGTTCTGCTCCCATTCGACTTATAGTATCGCTTTTGTTCTAGTTTTGAGCATAACACCTGAAAGAAATCGCGAAGTAGCGAGGTGCGGCTTCATTGTAAAAGAATAGATGCTTTATGAATAAACTGATGCTAATCTTGACAATCTTCGGGTGCAGTAACTTCATTTTAGCACAATCCAATCCTGATAAGGTTGGTGTCGAAGGAGAATTTTATAAAGTGGATATCTCACCTCAATTTCCTGGTGGAATAGTTGAATTTCTTAAGTACGTAAGTGATAACCTAGAATATCCGAAAGAAGCAAAGGAAAAAGGAATTGAAGGGCAGGTATATGTTTCGTTTATTGTAGATGAAACTGGCACCATTTTACAAGATTCCACAGAAGTTCGTGAATCACTGTTCTACCCGTGTGATCAGGAGGCTATAAGACTGATTAACGAAGGTCCTAAATGGATTCCTGGAAGGATAAGTGAAATCGAAAAGAACGTACCAGTTAGAATGACAGTTCCGATCCTTTTCAGGAGATAATCCCCTCGCGCGCACTTGTAGTGCGTGCGGATTGTGAAAGGCTCCCTGATTTTCAACCGGCATAATCGTCTATGTTCTAGTGCTAAGCACACTTCATGGCAGAAGCTGCACTGGAGCAACGTGTTCGGTCATTGCAACTGGTTTGACTTATGTTTGACAACCTAGGAGTGGCAAACCTCCACCCCAGACTAAACCAACCGACATGAAAATCAACCTACTACCCTTCTTCCTGGGATTGCTTCTGTGCAATGCTTCCTTCGCACAAGACCAGGCACACTACAAGGAACTTGTCCAGCAAGCCTTTGAATTGTATCAATCCAAAGAATATCAACAGTCTGCAGAAACCTATCAAAAGGCGTTTGACTCCATGGATGGCAAGGCGCAATCAAGAGACCGTTACAATGCCGCTTGTTCTTATGCGCTGGCCGGAGATGTTGAACAATCGTTTCGCCATCTGTTCGAACTGGCCGAGAGCTCAAAAACGAAGTATTATAACTACGACCACATCACTACAGACTCGGATTTAAGCAATCTGCACTCAGACGATCGTTGGGCGAAGCTGGTGGCGATCGTGAAATCCAATAAGGAAGAAGCCGAAAAATACCTGGATAAATCGCAGGTGGCCACCCTCCAATCCATCCGCATAGATTACATGAAAAACAGACACATGATGCCTCAAATTGAAGCATTTGAAGAAGAGAACGGAAAAGACTCTGAAAAAGCGAAAGCTCACCGGGCAAAAATCATTACCAGCGATTCTATGAACCTTGTCAAGGTCAAAGAGATATTGGATGAGCGAGGTTGGTTAGGTGACAAGATTCTTGGAGACAAAGGAAGTCAGACGCTCTTTGTGGTGATTCAACATGCTGACCTTGACACGCAGGTGAAGTACCTGCCGATGCTGAAAGAAGCCGTAAAGCAGGGAAATGCAAGCGCTGAATGGTTGGCTAGACTGGAAAAGAGTGTTGCTTCAAAAGAGGGGAAATAGCGAGGTGTTTAGACGCCTTAAACCCAATCTCAGATGAAATGGGACAACCCATGGTACATGTTTCAGGATTAGATGATCAGAAAATCAGGTGATTAGATGATGCTGTTAACAGATATAGCTGAATCGGCCTTTCAGTTTTTTTGTGGGCGACAGATCGAAGAGAAATTGCGCGTTGGCGTTGCGCAGCGATTTTAGTGCCTCCGCTAAAGCTATGGCGACACGCGGAGTGTTTGAAGGTCGCGCATTGCGCGATCAAGTTTAAATCGTAGCAGGCTGAAATTTCGATTCGGTATCTGGTCACAAAAAAATGACAGCCTTGATGCTTCGACAGGCTCAGCACAGGCCTTTGCTCTACTTTGTGTCAAGACAAAGTAGAAGAAGCAGTAAAAAGCTAATTCCTCTCTCATAGAGGATGGTCATTTCCTATGATGGCTTGACAAGCTCAATCTCAATCACAACTTCAACTTCAATGAAATCCAACTGAAGTTGAGACATCTCGCTCCCGCGACTAATTGCAATGCTCATGAACGCATGGTTGCTTCAGCCGATATATTTGAAATTTATCACTTCGCCTTAATTGTAACCGATCACAATGGCCCAGACCTACTTGATGTACATTGAATCAATCACTCTCGAGGAGAGGCAGGAAACTCAGCGGCTCTTCGAGGAGTATAAGTTCATTTATGTAGACCAAAAGAAATTCGAGCTTAGTGTTCAAGGCAATGGCGTTTACATGACAGTGATACCTGAAGGATTGCCGGACGGTGGTATTCAGTCTGTTGATGATTGTATCACCGTTTCTCAGTTAGGGTTTAAGCTTTATGACATCCTGAAGACGGCTTCCTCCTTCAAATTTGCTCAAGTGGGTTATGAGGCCGACAATCACTTTGAACCAGATGGTTTATTGAAAGAAGCCTCGTATTACAAGGATTTTGATGGACTCGTAATCAGCAATTCTATCGCAGATCGTGAATCCAATTACTCAGATTTTGAACGTTTCAACGCTACACACTTGTGGAAACCTTATCACGGAGAGGCATTTGTTCAAGCTTCTAAAGTGAACGGGAAATGGCAGTCTGAGGTAGTGTGGTCCTACGCTGAGAATGATTTGGACAGGAAATCCTAGGTGCCTTCCCTGATACTACATCCAGCACTACTCACGCGCTTTTATTCGCTCAATCTGACGTTGCGCCCCTGCATTTTTCGGGTTCAACTCCAGCGACTTTTGATAGTACTCAATGGCCAGATCGTATTCTCCCAATTCCATGCACGCCTCAGCATAGCTGTCGTAAACGTTAAAGCTTTCCGGATATAATATCATGTTCATCTCGAAGATGTGCCTGGCCACTTCCTTTTGGTCGTTCCACATGAATTGGTAGCCCAGCATGTTGATGTTGTCCTCATCAACAGCTGGATCGCTTGCATCTTTTTCCCGGATGGCCTTCAACATCACCAGGGCTTCCTCATAGTCGCCATTTTTGATCAAGTCACTCGGCAGCAGGGTGCTCGACAATACCTTCTCATATTCAGCGAGCACATCCTGATTGCGCGGATCAACCATGCTGAGGCCAATGGAATCATCGTCAGCGTGTGATGAAAACTGAAAAGCGATGTCAGCCCGGCCTCTCGTTACGAACGTATTATTCGAAACCCTGACCAACGGTATCCTCTCCTCTGCGGGCCACTGTCGGCAGGTCAACTGCCCGCCATCTTCTTCGATTTCAATCGTTTCGAATCCGCCTGCGAGGTATCTCCCCGTGCACGATGCCATGAATTCAGCATCGGTTTCCACTGCGGCATACCTCGGGAAATAATCTTTCCAGCCATAGGTCAGAGCCACAGAGCGAATGAGCTCTTCAATGAAGGCCGGATGGTTGGAATTGATCATGACCACTACTCCGTAGCCATCTTCCTTGTGCGCCATCAACTGGCTTGAAAAACCCTCGTTCCATCCACCATGCTCAAAATAGACTTCGTCTTGTTTTTGCCGGAGGAACATTCCGAGTCCCACATGATCTTCCACAAAGGGCGTTAGCATGGTGGTGGTCATTGCTTTCGAAAGTCCCCGTTCGCTTTTGCCTTCCAGCGTTTTTTGAATGTTCAGCGCAAATGTTGCAAGATCTGCAGCGGTCGTCCACAGTCCTGCAGCGGCCATTTCAGGATAGGTGTGTCGCTTGCCCATGGTCATGGTTCCATTAGGCAGATATCCGGTAGCAGCCATGCTCAGTTGAGCTTCATCCAGGGGCTGTTTGAAGCTGCTGTGGTTCATGCCCAGCGGTTTCAACACCTGCTCTTCCATGATTTCGGGATAAGACTTTCCCTCTACGTCTATCAAGAGCTGTTGCACCACGTTGTAGCCACCCCCGGAATATCGGAAGCTTTTCTCCGGCTCCTTGTCCACCACAATGGCGTTCGAATTTGCGGGCGGCAATCCATCCAATACCTGAAGTAAACTGGGAACGGGCGTACCGGGACTGTATCCACCAAAGCCGTGCACGGTAGTTCCCGCAGAATGGTTGAGCAGGTTTTTCAGGGTGACCTTTTTGGCTGCCGTAAATTCATTTTCCTCCAATTGCCATGACTTCAACTGGGAGTTGATGTTGGCTTCCAGGTCAATCTTTCCCTGCTCCACCAGTCGCAATGCAGCGTAAGCCGAAACTGGTTTGCTGATGGAAGCCGCCTGAAACAAGGTCTCGGTGGTCACCGGGATTTTAGAGTCCTTATCCATGATTCCATACGCCTTGGTCCACACAATTTCCCCTTTGTGGATGACGGCAAGGCTCACGCCCGGCACCCCGTAATGTTCCATCCGCTCCTCGATCGTCCAGGTTGGGTCTCCCTCTATGTAAACCGGAGGAATGAGGTTGTTTTCCACTTCTTTCGTTTGGTCAACAGGCTGCGGTTGTTGGGGATCGGTCTGATTGCAGGAAGCCAGGATAAAAAAGCATCCCAATACCGTGAGGTAGGTTTTCATGAAGGATCGTTTGCGTGAATATATCTTCTTGAAACCGTGTATGGGGTCCATGCAGGTCACTGCTTATGATTATTTGTGAAGACGGTTGCATACAAGTGGAGTGTTCAGAAGTCGTTGATCGCCAGAGTACTTTCTACTTTAACCGCTCATTGCCAACAGACTCAATCTGCGTGAAGACATGGAAGTGCCCTCTCTGATCTATCTGGCAGGACCTATTCAAGATTGAATACATTTGAGAGATTAGTCAGAACCAATAAATCGAAACCATGGATTTAGGCGCCATTGAACTATTCATTTCCATATTCTTGGGACTCATAGGAGTGCTGTTGTATCTGAGGAGGTTTTATTATGATGAGCCTAGAATCAAAAACTCCAAGGTGCACTTTACCTTTCTCTTGGCGTTCATAATCGTGCTGCTGAGTGGGGTTTTTACTCCTCCGGATATCTTTTCAAATGCTTTGTTTTCAGTGCCTTTATATTTGATTTTGCTCACCGTCATGAAAAGGACGGGACTGCTGGCCACAAAGTCTTCTTAGAGCTTCCATCTGTTGAAGCCTATGGAGTCGGTCCAACTCAGGTGGCTGCAACGATGCATTGCAGCTATGTTTGGATCGCACACAGTTGGCATCAGTTAAAGTGAAAAGCAACTACTTCTCGAACAAGGTTAAAAGTCGGTCAACCGAAGATCTGATCAACGTTGGAACATCTCAAGAAGGATTTGCTGAGAAATTTGTGCTGGCTGCTCTTTGGGAACTGGATGCAAGAGATGAATTAACGGAAGATCTGAAAGACAAACTTGCTCACCTTGAGTTGCGTGAACAAGCGGTGAAGCAGAAGTCTGAGCACGATAACTATTTGGTGCCGCCAGACCTTCCCAGGCAAATCAAGACGGCTGTTTTCATTCTGTATTCAATCTTTGCTCTGGAGCTGCTGGAGCGTTTCGCACTAAACTCCTATTCCACGCTGGACATCAACTCCATTGAAATACCCGGAGGCCTCATCACCCTGGTTGTCGCTATGTTCATACACAGTGGAAAGGCTTGGGCGAGGTATGCCTTCTATATTGTCTTCGTCTCATCAACGTTATTCTTTGTTCTTGGTGTTCAGCCGATTACGACCATTTCATTGATTCAGCAAATGCTGTTTGTAGCGGCCATGTACTTCATCCTGAGTAAGCCAAGCAGAATGTGGTACAAAGCAAAAACGGGTGCTAAGAATTCGCATAAGGTGCAGGTTTAACCAACCCGACCGCTTCCCTGCATTCCAGAGTGAAAACGGCTGTGTGTCATACATGGGGCGTTCATCCCTCCCATTTGCCGATATATTTGACAGCGCACTTTTATCCGGCATTTGATTCATGGAAATAAAGGGACACATCTATGAACCCATTGGAAGTGGACTCGGCTATTGCCTGGGAGGAACACCATTCAATAAGAGAGTCTTCTATTTTAAAGGGTATCCCGAGAAACCCTATGAAGAATGCGAGATTCTGGAGTTAAAAGACGCTGACCCGGAGAGCTTTGAATCGGATGACGTAATGGGAGAAGGTCGCGATAAAAACAACCGGTACTTCCAGGGCAGAAAAGTCGAAAAAGGCAAAGGCGTACACCTCAATCAAGATTGGGAATTTGTTCCACTCAAAGGCATCAAATGTCAATCCGTAGAACTGTTCTTTGACAGAGATCGATCCATCATCCGTGGTTTATTGGGCAACGAGGAAGCGTTCAACTTCTCAAGGTCTGAATTAGAAGACTCTTATGAGGAGTTTCAGGATACGGACACCTGGTTCAGGCTGGTGTACAATGCATCCGATCAGCTGAAGGAGATCGAGTTTCTGGAAGGTTCTTTAAGGCTGGATGATGTTGTGATTATAGGCCAAGAGAAAAGTGCCTTTCGATTGAAAGATCAATTGACAGAACTGGGCTTTCAGCTGATTCGGCAAGATGATGAGCACTGGATAGACAAGGAGAACAAGTTCACCTTCTCAAGTTCGGAGGACATGGGAGGAGATGACCATGAGTGCGTCTACTTTTATACGTCTGACAACATGGATCATTTGATCAGTGGATAGCGTGCAATGAGGAGTGTTCTGCTGAACCTGGTGGCACATGCCAGAAATGCGCCCGGTTGAACTGCTCAGAAACCCTCTTTGTAGATAGCTGCTCCACGAGTCAATCTTCTACTTTAGCGCGGCTCGCGCAAGTTGAGCTCCCAACATGTTGATCAATGAATAGAATGATGAAGCACCTCCTCCCCTTCTTGTTTATAGCAGCATCCACGCTGGGTGTGGCACAAGGCTACAATTTCAAGCCCGACTGGAGCAAGGGAGACAAAAAGCACATTACCATCACTCAAACGGAACGGGAGTTTGAAAACGACCTTCTGGTTTCAGATACCGTAACCTACAATGAGGTGAAGATCACCGTCCTGGAGGACAATTCTGAAGACTATGTGATTGAAGTGCTTTTTGAGAATCAGGCATTGAGCGGTGCCATGGAGTTGTATGACAGAATCGGTGAAGAGCTGTCCGATTACCAGGACCTGAAACTGATTTTCTCTGTGAACAAAAGCACGGCCGAGCCGAAACTTCAAAACCAGGAAGAGGCTCAGGCCTTCATGATGGAAAGCTTCGACCAGATTACGGAAGTCTTGAAGTCAAAAGCTCCCGAGGAGGCTTCGCTGATCGATCTGTTGTTTGCGCCCCTCCGTGAAATCTTCAAAAACGAAGAGAACATCGAAGCCTACATGACGCAGAACATCGGCTATATCCTGACTCCTTTCAACAAGGACTTCACCGTGGGAGAAACCATTACCAAGACAGAGTCAACCGACAATCCCTTCAATCCAACACAGCAAATATCCTCGACTACGCATGTGCAGCTGGAATCGGTGGATGCGGAGGGCCGGATGTGTACCATACACGAAGAATTGGAACTCGATCTGTCAGGATTTCGCGAGATGGCCAAGCAAATCATGCTGCGGATGATGGAATCCTTTGGCGCTGGCGATAGCCTTGCCACCGAAAAGGCAAACCTGATGGACGACTTCGACATGGATGTGGAGAACGTTAAAACCATCTTGTTTGACGCGAAATCTACCTGGGTGACGAGAATGGATCACGATGTGACAGTCACTTCCACCAACCCACTGGAGGGGGCGAAAACGCGCAAGGAAATAAAGGTGACCCATGTAGTGGAATAAAGCGGTTCACGCATAAGGAATCCAGAGGGATGGAAAAGTGGATTCACGAATCCCAGGAGAATAGCTGTGCAACCTTTCGGTGAAAACCTAAGTGTTCATCACATGATCATAAACCAATCAAACATAAAGGCTCTCAGGTGGAAGGATATCCTTGGTTTCATGATCCCTATCCTGTTCATGGTACAGGGTTGTGATTCGAACACGCATAACAAACAAGCTGTGACGACCGCAACTGCGGACAGTATCCCCGTGATCAGTGTGCCGGAGCAAACCGCTGCTGAGTTATCGGTGGATTCACTGCCTGTCGACACGTTGGACATTCTGGTGGTGCAATGTGCCAATGGCTATGAATATGCCATGGGCGGATACGATTTCAATCCGTTGATAGAACAGGAACTGAATCGGTTTGAAAACATGAACGTCCTGCCCTTCCGTTACCAAGACCTCATGGGAGTGCATTATCAAGGCGTGTTTGACAAAAAGTACTGTCCACCCATCCTCGAAAAGGTAGATGCAGACGTGCTGATTTTGACGCGGTTCGTCCAGCAATACCTCGGTCCCGAACGGGATGAGTTTGACTGGGGCTATGAACTGAGAATCGTGAATGCCGAGACGCTCGAACAGGTCAATTCCATCCATGCAGATGATCTGGAGAATTACGAGGGAATCGAGCAGCACATCCAGGCAAACATTGAGATGCTCAAGTCTGACATTGAGCACTTGCTGAAGAGGTCGTGACTGATGAATTCCAGCCCTTGACATAACGGTAGACAAGGGAGTCGCTGATTCTCATCAGAGTCTGAGGTTTTGAGGCCTGCCGTTGCTTCTGGGGCTTTAAGTTTGATCATAGGCTACCAAAAAGCACGCATCGAATGGAAAACTTCATCGACCTCAACACGGAAAACATTGGCTCAGAACACATCTGCTGCGCCATCTCAGACAAGAAGTGCGTAGACAGCTACCAGGCCAAGAAGGATTGGCTCCGGAAGGAGTTTAACAACGGGTATGTTTTCAGGCGCCTGAACGAACGCGCCAAGGTGTTCATTGAATACGGCCCTGCTGAAAAAGCCTGGATTCCGGTTACCGCTCCCAATTACCTCAACGTGAATTGCTTTTGGGTGTCCGGGAAATACAAAAAGAGCGGCTACGGCAAAGCACTCTTAAAATCTGCGCTGGACGATGCAAAACAGCAAGGCAAAAACGGCTTGGTAACGGTGGTCGGAACCAAGAAATTCCACTTTATGAGTGACACCAAGTGGTTATTGAAGCAAGGATTTAAAGAGGTGGAAAGGATCTCAAGCGGATTCAGCCTGTTGGCCCTGAAATTCGAGGATAGCATGGAGGACCCTGCATTTAATGAATCTGTCAGGAGCGGTGAATGTCCAGAGCGTAATGGAATTGTGGTCTACTACTCCAACCGCTGTCCCTTTGCAGAATTCCACGCCAAAGAGTCGCTGATCGAGACGGCCCAAAAGCGCAACCTGCCTTTGAAAGTGATCAAGCTGAAAACCATGGAAGAAGCGCAAAACTGCCCGAGTCCGGCTACTATTTTCAGTTTGTTCCTGAACGGTAAGTTCATGACCACTGACCTGAGTGTGTGCATGGACAGCCGCTACGACAAAGTGATGGACAAACTGAGAGCATAAGCTGCCTGCGTTTCGTTACGATTCATTTTCATGATGTTGATGCAGCCCGCCACCTTGCCAAGGAAGTGGCGGGCCAGCAAAATGAATGGCGGGCCATCGATTTACATTGGCCCGCCACCTCTGAAGTGAACTG
>DIYJ01000014.1:0-134466 GCA_002428995.1 Flavobacteriales bacterium UBA6057
TGATTCTGTAGCGTCCGTCTCCCATGGTAGCTACGATGGGTTGCGCAGCAATATCGGCCTGCTCATCTTCCGTACTGAGGTCCATGGGAACAGCTGGCGCGATGGGCAATGGGCTTCCAAAGCTTTCTACACCTTCAGAATCAGCCAAAGGATCGCCAGGGCCTGCCACTGCTGAGCGTGAAGGATCACAGCCGATCGCAGATCCGTAGTAGAATCGTCTCAGCTCATTGCCCGGCTCGATGTAATAACCTGAGTTGAAATTCAAATCTCCCGAGGCAATTCCTCCTTCTGCAGTGATGCTGTTGATCCCAATACCTGCGGTTAACTCTGCATTCTCCCAACCGCTGCCGGTCCAGTGGATGTAGTTGATCTCACCACCAGTCTCTACGTAGTAAACCTTATCATCCGCGCCCATGGTGATGTCTCCATCAATGCCTGAGGTCCGGATATTGCCCAATCCGCCAGCAGCCCACTGGGTGCCTGCCCAATACAGGCAGTACATGCCTCCGGCCGTTGTTTTGAAAAACACCTGGTCGTTGCTATTGATCGCCAAATTTCCGGCACATCCTGAGGTGACGGCATTGTCAGCATTCGAGACGGCCCAGTTGCTCCCCGTCCAATACAGGTATTTGATCCCTCCCGAGGTTGTTCTGTAAAAGATCTGATCGTTGTTATTGATTACCAAGTCTCCTGCACATCCCGAGGTGACGGCATTGTTAAGGGGCGACCACAACCAGCTCGACCCATTCCAAAACACGCAGTTGATACCTCCGCTGGTGGTTCGATAGAAAATCTGACCGTTACTGTTGGTCACAACAGAACCAGCACATGAATTACCTGTGATACCACCAAAATCGCCATCTACCCAGGTTGAGCCTGACAAATAGAGCGCATGAAGTGAGTTATCAGAGCTTTGGTAGTAATACTGACCTCCTCCGGGCTTGGAGGCGATGTTGCTCGCAACGCTGTAATTCAGGTTCGGGCCAATTTCCCAAAGGTTGTGATAGCCAAAAGCATCCCCTACCGCGAATCCAATCCGATCGGAGGTGGTTCTGAAAATGGCGTTGCCAAAATCGTCCACGTGCATATTGTCCTTGACGATGTTGTTATTAGAGGCGTTTACATCATCCTTCCACCACTGAACCTGCGAACAACCAAAATCATCGGTTTTGTACTCGATTTCGCACTTAAACAGCCTCAAAGCTGTTTTGCGCTGGTCTTGATCTGCTACAAATCCAAGCGAAAAACCGGTACTACTTTCAGGAAACGCGGTAGGTGAAATGGTAATTTCATAATCGCCAAAGCCTGAAGGAGTATTGGCATCCGCCATCGTTACAACACCAATATCAGTTCCTCCCTTTATGCAATTCACAAAGTCCGTTGCATTTCCTGAGCAGCGATGGCTCATGACCTTCACCTTCGCTCTATTGGGACTTGGACTGCCATAGGACTTGTGCTGGAACTTGACTGTCATATTTGCCACATCCCGCATGGTAAGACCAGCTGGAAGTGGGAAATAGACGGTGGCCATGTAGTTGACCACTGTGGTACACCATACTGCCCCCTCTTCATGGCCAACGAGGTCAACAGAGCTTTGAAACGTATTCGTGGTTGAATTACTGCACCCAAATCCGTGAGTTCTGGATGATTTGACACTCCGCAGATATGGATAGTTGCTGTACACAGTTGTATTTTCAATCAAATAAGTTCTGGGATTAGCAGATTTGATCTCGAACGGCCGCGCAAGCATGTTATTCGTCTCATTGGTTTCAGTGATGACATTATCCGGATCTACAATGGCAAGGATGTAATAGTGTCCGGGTGTGAAGTTCACGGGAACCGCCCAGGGAATCAAAGCTCCTTCTGTGTAGTTCGTGCCTGGAATTGGATCCAGGATGTCCGTAGCCAGCAGTCTATGTGTACCGCTTAGATCAGGCGTGGTTGAGAGGTAATACTTGAGCACCGAACTCGGAGCTGCTCCAGAATGAAAGTTCCATGTAACTGAGGTCAACGTAAGTGTTTGCCCCTGCTCGATGGAATTGCCGGTTCCGATGGTGTATGGCTCCAAATCCTGGGATAAACCAACTCCTGAGAACAGAAGTACAGCAATGAATAAAAGGGAAAAATAGGTTTTCATAAAGTGAGAAATGGGTTAAGCTGCCTACTCTAAAAAATGCTTTTCGGCTTCCGCATAAAAGAGTGAAGCTATGGGCGTGGACTTCTCCAAAAAGCTGAACCAGTGCCCTTTTTATGTGAGCGTTGCAGTTTATTCTCTGAGCGTAGATCGAGCTGTTGAAACGCGAACAGGAAGACTCCGATTCCGACCAATGATCACTTTTGAAATCAGATCCAAAACGTCACCGCCAGAAGCAGCTTCACAGGCGCAGAAAAACATGAGCGGCCGTTTGTCCAGGCCTCATCATTCAACCAAAAGCGTCTGTGCCATTAAAACCGAGTGCGTATAAATACCTGATTTAAAAACACAGGTATAAAGGCCGTTTCAAAGCCTGTCAGGAGTAGAGATGTTTGAGCCAAACTAACTCATGACCTATGAAACTCAAGCTAATCACCTTTGGACTATTGAGCCTGGCTCTCACCACATCTGCGCAGAAAAAAGCGACATCCATCACCTCTGTTCTTTGCGGGGGCACCATCCTCACAATGGATGAGCAGAACCCAACCACCGACACCCTGGCCTTCCAGAATGGAATTATAACGGCCGTTGGCAATTTGAACGGAATTTCGAGGGATAACCTACAGATCATCAACCTGAACAACAAAACGGCCATGCCCGGCTTTGTGGAGCCTCATACACACCCTGATCTGGCAGCACTGGTTGCACTTGATCAAATCATGGACGTGGGTTACGTGTCCAGCGCACCAGAAACGCTCAACCGCGCCTATGACGGCCAAAAGTGCTTTGAAGATGAACTCAAGGCGATTAAAGCTCAAATCGCAGTGTTCGAGAAGAAAGATTCGAATCATCAAAGCCTCATCCTATTCGGCTGGGACCCTATCTTCTATGGAAACACAGACACGGTAGACAGCAATTGCAACCTGACCTGGTTGGATGATTCAACGAGCACTCCGGCAAAAATGATTGATGAGCGCATTGGCAGTTCCATTCCCATTGCCGTGTGGCTGCAGTCCATGCACACAATCTACACCAACACCAAATGGATGCAGAAGTATGGTTTGGATAAGCGAGCATGTGATTCACTCTGTCAATACTGTTTGAAAGGCCCAGATAGTCTGCCCATTGGAAGGTTCGAAGAATCCATTGGAGTTCAGGGGGCTACTTCAGAGTTCCTCGAAACAGCCGTCAGCCCTACTGAATTTAGCAAGAACATCTCGCAGACAATCGACTCTTATCACGAAGTAGGAGTGTCGACCATTGGAGTAATGGGTACTACCGAAGCAATGAAAAATGCCCTCGCAGCAGTCGCCCTCGTAAATCCCTTGCGCATGGGTGTGTTTCTCAAAGGAACCGTTGAGGAAAAAGGCTCAGGCTGTGCCACACAGAAGATGCTTGACGGGTTGATGATGGATGTAAAACGACCAGGAGTACCCAGCTTGTTGGTCAATACCATTGGAACCAAGTTTTGGTATGACGGTGCTCCCTACACCGGAAGCATGTACCTGGATAGCCTGGAGCAAGACTACTACCGGGTCGACTGGCTCACCAGTCAACTGGGAATTCCTCAATACGCTCGCCTCTACGGTCGCGACCCGCACAGGAACTACGGTCACTCTAACTTTCCGGGAGCAGAAGGCATGGCTGACTTTCAGCAGGCCTTAAAAGAGGCAAAGAGTGATGGCATACTCGCTGTTCATGCACAAGGAGGTCAGGCAGGCGCAGATGTGCTTGGCTTTTACCAAAACTTGAATTCAACGTCCCGCTCGAAGGCTTCAGAAACACCCGTCCAGTATCGCCTGGAGCACAACGGGTTCATAGATCCCGCGAGTTTTTCAAATCTTCCGGGAACGCCTGTACACCTGAGCTTCCATGTGCTGCATATCTACTGGTATGGGTATGACTTCGTGAGTTTGTTCAACGCCAACACACTGGAGCACGTAATGCCCATCAAACCCGCTGTTGATCTCGGGCTGGATGTTTCCTTCCATACCGACTACCCCATGTATCCACCCAATCCTCTGCTCACGGTGCGCACTGCGGTTACGCGAAAAATGTATAAGAACAACGAGCCCTTTGACTCCAATGGGATTTCAGTGCCCGATGCGCTCAAGGCCGTCACAATCAACGCAGCCATGGCAATGAACATGGAAGATCAAATCGGAAGCCTTGAGGTGGGGAAACACGCAGACATCGTCATTCTCGAGGAAAACCCTCTTTCGGTAGATGAAGACCTGCTACACACCATTGGTATCTACGATTTGTTCCTGGATGGTAAATCGGTGCTGAAGTAGTGAAACCCTTTAAGGATTCATCAAACAGCCGGATGACGAGCACTTTCCCTGGATTCCAAAAAATGGAAAACCCTACCAAGAATGGGAGACACGGCACAGACAAAAAGAAAACAAACCACTAATTATCAAACACTTAACCAAATGGCATAGTTAGCGCTTAAGGGGCAAAAAACAGAAACCGTGAAAAGCCCGTTCAACCCATTCCCGATCTGTAAAGCTCCTTCGACCGCTGACTTTGAAACCAGCGTTAAGTGCCTCATCATACTTCTTATTGGAAACCTTCTCCCGCATGCATTGCATGCTCAGGTGATCAACGCGTATGCGGAGGTCACCAATATTTCGGGAGCCACCGTTACCATAGGAATCGTAGACGAAACAGGCGACACATTCGAAGATGGAGAGCAGGTGATCATCATGCAGATGCAGGATGATGTGATTGGCGCCAACACGGGAGACAACAGCAACTTCGGGAAGCTGGGTACCATCCAGTCAGCAGGATTGTATGAAATCACCACCATCACTTCACACATCGAAGCAGGGGGCGTTCCGACATCTTTCACACTGAATGCCAGTTTAAAGAACAGTTACAATACAGGTGCAAACTCCAGTATACAGATCATCTCCTTTCCCAGATTCGGTGACCCGGATTACACGCTTAGCGGAGCCTCGGCCCTTTCATGGAACGGTAGCATTGGTGGAGTGATTGCGCTGCAGGTAGACGGAGAGCTCACCCTTGCCGGAGACATTAATGCAGACAGCGATGGGTTTCGTGGAGCCTCTGCCAATGGTGGCGGTGCCGCAGGATGTTCTGGCAATGTCAATTACAGACTGGCCATGAGCAACAACTTCGCGAACAAGGGTGAAGGGATTTACAAGTCAACAAACTCCGGCTATGCCGCGGGTCAGGCACGCATCCTCACCGGTGGCGGTGGTGGAAACAGTCACAATGGTGGCGGTGGCGGTGGTGGCAACTATTCCGCAGGTGGTGCTGGCGGCCCGGGGTGGCCCAACTGCTCACCTACTGCGGGCGGAACGGGAGGTATCGATCTGAGTGGTGAAATTGTGCCGGGACGCATCTTCATGGGAGGTGGCGGTGGTGCCGGTGAAGGAAACAATGGCGGCTCGCGAGATGCTGGCAATGGAGGAGGCATCATATTGATCAATGCCATGGAAGTACGCACAGAGGGTACGTGTTCAGGCATCACGATTTCGGCTGATGGAGCTTCTGTGGCTCTCGGCAGCGGTGGTGATGGCAACAGCGGTGGAGGTGCGGGCGGCACGGTTTTGTTTGAAGTAAAAACCTGGGATGTCGCTTCCGGGTGTCCGGTTACCGTGCGGGCCAATGGCGGAGATGGCGGAGATGTGACTCACCAGCACATTCACGGTGCCGGTGGAGGTGGCGGCCAGGGAGCTGTCATCTATTCGATCTCAGAGCCGAGTGCCAATACCACAACCTTCACCGACCCAGGAGAAGGAGGATCGAACTGCTACACCTGTGGCAATGCCGGTGTGGGAGAAGGGCTTGCAGGCGCAGGAATCATCGACAACACTTCAGGGCCACTGCCCATCTCGTTGATCAACTTTCAAGCTATGACCAACAGCAACGGGGAAGTAGAGGTCATCTGGCAAACCGCGTCCGAGATCAACAATGACTTTTTTACCATCGAACGCTCTCAGAACACGGTGGACTGGGAAGTGGTCACCTACATCGCAGGTGCGGGGAATTCGCAAGAGGTGCTGACCTATGAGGAGGTAGACCCCAATCCACATCAGGGGCTTTCTTACTACCGATTGAAGCAAACAGATTTCGATGGGAGATTCGAATACTTCGCATGGGAACCGGTCACATTGGAAACCAAGGTAGAAGCTGAAATTTGGATGTATCCCAATCCGACCAATGCGCTTGTCCACATATTCTCAGGCTCAGACCTGGAGGGAGAGTTTTCGGTTTACAACACCATGGGCACCGACATCACAGCAAGGGTCGCAACGCAGAACATTTCGGACAATCATAGGACCATTGACCTTTCTACTGTTCCTCCGGGGTTTTACGTCATCGTAAGTGAAGGACATTCACAGATGATCAACAAACTGTAGCAGAAGCCTCGTCTTTCGGCTCCTGTTTCCTGCAGCTCAATGCCCTTAGAACAACCAGGTCCGCTCACGATGTCGGGAAAGCAGTAAACCTGGGAATCAAGCACTTAGTGCAGCCTCCATAATTAATCTATATCCCTCAGAGAAGCTCGATCCATGTCGAAGTTATGTTCGCAGGAGAAAGATGTCACTGCTACGATCATCATCGAAATGCTTGCTCGCGCTCCTTATCTTCCATCACAGCGTTGCGGCTGGCGAACTGGATCCCCAGAAAGCACAAGAGCTGGTGAACCAATGCTCCATTGGATTTGCAGACCTTCCTGTTGAAGCGGCATTGATAAAGCAAGACAGCATCGTTCGTGTGCTGTCAGATCATGAACTCTACAGCGAAGCACTCCTATGCAGGGCGAAAGCGCTGCACGAACTGCTGCTCAACAGAGGACACCGAGAAATCTCTGAGCGTCTGTCTCAAACACTCCAGGCGGTTTCAGTATATCATGGAAACCTCAAAGCGCCTACGGATTCAATGCTGCTGGCCTTATGCGAGCGTTTGAGGCACACCGGGCATCAATTGCAGGCCATGGAGTTGGTGGAACTACTTCGAAACCGTTTATCCGATTCGCTGCTTCTGAAAGACTGCGACATAGAGCAGGGCGCCATCTGCACAGACCTCATGCAGTTTGAGAAAGCTACCGTTCACTATCATCACGCCATTGAGCGCTCTTTGAAAGCCCCTGAACCTGATACACCAGGTATTGCAAAAATCTACATGAAGCTCGCCATCACCCACTCGAGGAACTTGGAAGATCACAATCTGGGGCTTCGATACATTGGATTGGCATTGAACCTGCTCACTGAGCACTTTGGTCCGAAGCATTCTCATTTGTTGATCTACCGCTGCTTACAAGCGGCCATGCTGGCTTCTTCCAAACGTTGTGATGAGGCACAGGAAAAGGCAAGACAGCTGGTTTCGGATGCTGAAAACATGCCTGGACTGCACACCGGAGGCATACTCATGGTGTATGAGCGTGCGGCCGGAGTCCATTCAAGATGCAGTGCCATGGATTCTTCCATTCCACTGCTGAAAAAAGCCATTCGCCTCGCGGAGCAAGCACGCGCCTCAGATTCTTTCAGGCACGGGTGTTTGCATTCGCGACTGGGCAGCGCCCTTCGGTTCAGCGGTGATTTTGAAGCCGCGCAGCAAAGTCTTTTGATGGCCGAACAGCTTGGACTGGAGCAGCAAACGGACTGGCATCGTGTGCTGATACTGAGCCCCACCTATTATGAGTTGGGTGCCCTGGAGCTCGATCAAAAAAACCATCTCCAAGCTGCGGTCTACTTCCACAAGTCGCTGCAGGCATACTGCTTTGATTACGATTCGGTGGATTTGGCGAAAAACCCGGTGCCAAAGGAACAAACCTTCAAATCTGTGATGCAGGGCGCGCTCACCCGCAAAGCTGAGGCTCTGATCGGGCTGGCCGGGAGCTCTGAGCCTGAAATGGCAACGCACTACCTGCAAATAGCCTGGAAGTGCTTTACCACTGCCTACGATATCGTGGACGAGGTGCACTCGGAAATCTTCACACCCGCCAGCCAGATGGTCTCCAATGAAGAATTTAGACCCGTGCTGGAAGGTGCGCTGAACACCGCTCATCAACTCTTTGAGTTCACAGGGGATGCAAGCTACATTCAACGGGCATTTGTCATGCACCAGCGCATGAAGGCAAAGCAGTTGTTCCAAAACATCCAGGAGGTAGAGCTCAACATGGAGCTGGGAGTGCCTGATTCTTTGACACGGTTGGGGACCGCGATGGAACAGAAAATCACCTTAATTCAATCTCAGCTCGCTGAGGCGCGTGAAGCGAATGATTCTATGGGTGTCAGCGTGCTGGAGCAGCACATTCTGAGTGCCCAGCATCAACTCGACTCCTTTCGCGTTTTTCTGTTCCAGGAATACCCAGGCTATTACACCTCCAGAAAACCGGACACCGCATTTTCAGCCCGAAACTTTAGCGCTTATCTGGCTGCTCAGCAACAAGCAGGCTTAGCCTACTTCATTGGAGATTCCTCCTCCTTCGTTTTTGCACTCGTGGAAGACCAGATCATGCTTGATGAACTGCCTCATCCGGATCAAATGGAAGTGCTGTTCACTCCCTTCAGGAAGTGCCTTATCGACTTCAACTTCCTCACCCAGCAGCCCGATGAAGCCTATTCACTCTACACCTCTTCAGCCCATGCACTGTACCAGGCTCTTTTTCCCGAATCGGTTCAGGCGATGCTTCAAACCACATCCCGGCTCCTGGTATTTCCTGACGGGCTTTTGCACGATCTGCCTTTTGGAGCCCTGTTATCAGGCGATGCTCCGAAAAAGAACCAAGGCTACGCTGAACTGCCCTATCTGATCAACAGCCATGTGATTGCCTACAGCGAATCGGCACTCCTGCTCAATACCAAAACGGCCTCACCGCAAGACCGAAAACCTTACCTCGGGATGGCACCGGAATACGATGGCGACTTTCTCACCCAGGCCCATTTGTCCAGGGATGTCATCGCATTCCGTGAATCACAGAGCAAACTCTGGGGTAATCAGGAGGAGGTCAATGCAGCGCACCAATTGTTGGGTGGCCATCAATTCCTCGGCAGTCACGCAAGTGAGCAGGAGTTCAAAGCATCGGCCGGCCAGTATCAGGTTCTGCATTTGGCCATGCACGCTCTGGCTGATCAGGAAAACCCTTGGTTTTCAAAGCTCATTTTCAGTAAGCCACAATCAGGTATCGAAGACGGTTTTTTACACGCATTCGAGTTATATGGGATGAAACTCAGCGCTGACCTGGCCGTGCTCAGCGCATGTCATTCAGGAACAGGAAGGGTGGTTCCAGGCGAAGGCAGCATGACCCTGGCTCGTGCGTTCCGCTACGCTGGATGCCCCAGTGTGGTGATGAGTCTTTGGCAGGCAGAAGACCAAGTGACTGCTACTCTGATGAACGATTTTTTCAGAGCTCTCAATGACGGATCAAGCAAAGACAGAGCCCTTTCAGAAGCCAAGAGAAGCTACCTGATGCATGCTGGTGCGCTGAAAAGCCATCCCTTCTTTTGGTCCAACTTCCTGGTCATCGGCAATCCATCTGCCGTTCACTTTGATACCAATCGAGGATTAGGTCTCCTGCCGCTTGCAGGGATCACATTGGTTTTGGTCTTGTCAGTGGTGTTCATCCTGGGAAGGAAAAAGGCCGTAAGGATCACTTCCTCTCAGCGAGACTGAGGCAACGAGTACAGATGCTCGTAAGCTCATCTGAACCGATTCTGGCCACGAATCCAAGGTTGGATAAAAGGCATTTCCGCCATGCTCCGATGGCTTCCTGATTAACACGTTCATCAACTGATCCGACACGGTCATTTGAAAAACCGACACGCCCAACAACCCTGGCTTGCGGTCACGCCCATGAGAAATTACGTTGGCCGCGAAAAACAAACACTTACTAACGCGAGCGACACCCGTTGCTTGCACAATCAAACCCACTATGAAAAACAACCTTAGGCACATCCGGCCTGTCCTGTTCATGGCTGTCATGCTGCTCATTGGAGTTCGGTACGCACAGGCACAATGCACTTCTTCCGGCACCAACTATGTCAATTCGCTGACCAACGGCAACTTCGACTCTCCTTCGTCCTGGATCGACCCTGGCCTAAACTCTACGTTCAATCAAGACCTGAACAACTGGTATGTGTCGCACGGAACTCCAACCACACAGGCAACCCCCAATCGCAACGTCTGGCTGTTTTCGAGAAACGGACGCGGGGAAGGGATCTTCGCCTTGTATCACACATTTCAGGCTGGGAACACCTATGCCATCAGCTTCCGCCTGGCCACTAACGGCAAGGACGACAGCGCGAGCGTGAAGGTGAAGGCTGCAACAGGGCTGAGCGCCACCAATT
The DNA here is from genome assembly GCA_002428995.1 of Flavobacteriales bacterium UBA6057. Lineage (GTDB taxonomy): Bacteria > Bacteroidota > Bacteroidia > Flavobacteriales_G > Salibacteraceae > UBA6057. The sequence continues at coordinate 10,459 of DIYJ01000014.1, forward strand.
ACGGATGGTCTCCGGCATTCATCGCCACACCAGCTACAGAGGAAACCATATGGGAAGGATTGATGGTTGACTATGCCAATGGCTGGACCACAGTCAACGTCTGCTACACACCCACCGCTAATTTCCATCAGCTCTGGATCTATCCCTATTGGGCCAATACCGGAGGCACTCCCTTTCAGGCAGAAATGACCATTGATGACATCACGGTGATGGAAACCAATGGCAGTTGTCCCTGCTTCATCGCTGATTTCACCTTCAACGATGATTCTACATGCACCAAGAACTTCACGGCCACGGCTGCTCCATACACGGGATCATCCGTAACGGGCTGGTCATGGGACTTCGGGGATGGAAACACCAGCAATGTTCAGAATCCTACGCATCAGTATACTGCAGCCGGCACCTACACGGTGAAACTCATGATCACAGGCACGGATACTGCGGGAAACACTTGCAATGACACGATATGCAAGGACCTGAGCGTAGGATGCTGTGGCTGTGATGCTGAACTGGTGACGATCGAGCGAGATTGCTATGACTACAGCTGGAGGCTGGAGAGTAATTGCCTAAACTTCATTCCTGGAGAATTCAACTGGTCTTATGAAGGAACCTTTGACTTCTCCACGGTCGACTCGCTCTGGGGGCAGTTCGACAGGGGTTGGAACCAGGACACCACATTTACCATTTGCGGATCTTATGCGGGTGTTTCAATCAACAATCCGCTGGACACGTGCCGAGACACCATCTGCGCTGAATTTGAGCGCGGCTTCATCGGGGAGCAGCGCTGCCAGGTCTTTGATACCATCAATTGCGGAGAAACCCTGGATTGGAATGCCCTCGACTTTTTCTGCCCTCCATGCAATGGCCTCGATTCATCTATGTGGGGCCCATGGCGCAATGAGTGGACAGACGAGATCGTTGACCTGAACATGATCCACAGCCTGAACAACCAGAGGTATTATCAAACCTCGGCCTCACCAGACGGGTGCTACCATTGCAGTCGATCGGTAATCGTGATAATTGGAGACCTTCCACAGGACATTGACACATGTTCAGTGGTCATCGATCACACCTGCGGAACCGAACTGGAGCTTCAAGCCTCGCTGGTTCCATGCGATTGTGACGAAGGGACAACAGAAGCCGGTTGGTTCAACAGATTCGGAAACCAAATCGATCCGGACCTGGGCGTGGTTACCGAACCGGGAATCTACCATCAGCCGCTGATCGGCAATGAAGATTGTGTCTCCTGTGTTCGTGAAATCATTGTGAATGTAGTGCCTGATGCCCCTTCTGCTCCTCAAGTGATTACACTGGATGAATGCCCTTGTGAAGAATATACGCTGAGCGACATTCAAAACCTGTTTAGCATGCATGCTACGCCAAGTTGCAGCGGAACCTCCTTTACTGAGTTCAGGATCGACACGCTTTCAGGGTCTTGGTCTATCGGTCATGCGATGGTTGGTAGCGGCAACACCTTCGAATTCTGCGAGGGCAACTCCTATCGCATATCCTCGCCTGACAACCCATGCTGCGAGGTAACAATCGAAATCCAAAAGCCGGACACCTGCGTGAGCAGTGCGGACGTCTGGTGTATGAACTCCATCAACCTGGATCAGCTTAGCGGCCCCTGTGCCGAATGCGACTTCATCGATGCAATCTCACCCGGATGGATGGATGAACAGGGAACGATCGTAGGATCTACGATTCCGAATGTGACGGAAGACGCGACTTACTATCAGAATCTGTACCTGCAATCGGGGTGCCTCGCCTGTGTGCGTCAGGTGGACGTGAATGTGATGCCCTTTGGAGTTTCCATGGGCTTCGACATCTATGAATGCCCTTGTCAGGTATTGAACTATTGGGAAATTCTGAACCTGTTCAGCTCTGCCGGCTTGTCCGGTTGCATTCCTTCTTCACCGGCAAACCTTCTGGTGTATGATGGCACCACCTATCCACCATCCGGCACTCCGCAGGTGGTACAGCCCGTGGGAGGCACGTTCACCTTTTGTGAAAACACGAACTACATGATCACTTCAGAGGCATTGGAGTGCTGCATCCTCCACCTGGGTATATCATGTGCCTTTGGGAAACAGGGTGCCATGGCTACGGCAGCACAAACCGAAGATTTCGTGATCCGGCTGGTGCCTAATCCAGCGACTGACAACTTCATGGTGAAGTTCAATCCTGAACGCATCTCAGGACATGGGGAAATCATCGTGTATGCGCCTGATGGCCGAATGATAGAGCGCGTGCCGCTGAGGGGAGCAGATGTTACCAGAGGAGTTTCGTTCGACACAAAAGACTGGGCTGCCGGAGTATACAATGTCAGCCTCATGCATCAGGGCAGTGTGCTGGAAAGTTCCAAGCTGGTCATTATGAAGTAAAATGAGGCCAGACCTCTAAATTCAATCATGCATGTTCATCCCTGAGGCCTCGTACATCGAGGTCTCAGGGATTACATAAGGGCCGCCTTAAGCCATGCTCAATGCCCCGCTGCGATCCAGGCTTTTGATGATCCCATGACTACTTTCGCTTGAAAGCACTTGCATGCGAAAGCATCTCCTACCCATCCTGCTCTTTTGGATTCCCCTATTCGCTCCAGCCCAGGAGCTGGAAAAACAATTCCAGGGTATGCTGGATTCCGTTTACCGTGAAAACCCAAAAGCACTGGGAATACTCATCCATGTGGAAGCACCTGATCAAGGATTATCCTGGACTGCAGCTTCAGGTTTTGCTGAGAAGTCGGCTTCTGCTCCGCTTCGCATTGATCAGCCAGTTTTGATCGCCAGCAACACCAAGCCCTACGTAGCAACTGCTATTCTAAGATTGGTGGAAGAGGGTGTGCTCCAGTTAAACATGTCCATCGGTCCGCTGCTCACACCTGAGACGCGCGATTTACTCGAGACAGATGATTACGACCTAAGCTCCATCACAATTCGACACTTGTTGTCCCACACCTCAGGCATTCATGACTATGTAGATGACGCATACTTTGATCTGGTGATCGCTCGTCCAAAACATCAATGGGGCAAAGAGGCACAAATTCAGAGATCCCTGGATGTTGGAGATCCGCTGTGGACTCCCGGTCATTCCTTCAGCTATGGCGACATCAACTACATTCTGCTGGCTGAAATCCTTGAAACACAGACGAAAGAACCGTTCTATGCCGCCATGCGAAGGCTGCTGAAGCTCAAAGCCCTTGGCCTTAAAAACACCTGGTTTGAAACGCTGGAACCAAGACCGGAGGGCCTTGCTGCCTTTGCGCATCAATACGCCCGCAACTTTCAATGGGACTCTTACGAGCTCAATCCGTCCTGGGATTTATACGGAGGCGGAGGACTTGCAGCCACGGTGAAAGATGGAGCTCTTTTCTTCCAACACCTGTTTGAGGGTCACATTGTCAAGGATGCAGAGCTGCTGAGGACCATGTCCGAATACGTACTTCCATCGGAAACATCAAAGTACTGCCTTGGAGTCTATCATTTCGATTTCGGCTACCCGCTCTACTATCACGGAGGATGGTGGGGAACGGACGTGAACTATTCACCCGAGACGAACGCCTCGATTGCTGTTTACACCCTGGTGAAGGAGCAAAGAGGTGTGGTAAACCCCTTTCTTGGAAAGGAGATTCAGCGCTTGTTGTCAGAGGCATTGAATGAATAACTGCACTGTACTTGAGCAAATGCCCTGCTGAAACGCATACTGAATTCACCACACTAAGTCCTCAAGAGCCTGCCTCTTGGGGACTTTTTATTTATCCGTGTTCGATCCAAAGAATCGATCGAACAAGATACCAAGTGCGGTTCCTAAGGGAATACCCTTACCCCAACAATTTCAGGATTTAGACGGGTTGCAGAGATTTTCACTCCCTCAACATTTGACCGGCTGCTCAGCACGCCATGAGAAGTCAGACGATCTACCCGTGAGCGTTGGCCTGAAAGACGGGATTGGTTTCAACCTCACATAGCACTGCTATTCGGATTGTTTGAACCCTCACACCTCAATGAACAGCTCGAATAAAATGACGGGCACGCTTTCCACATAGAATTAAAAAAGCCACATACACATAACTGATTTGCACAAACGATAATGTGATTTGACTGAATATACAAGTACCGGTTTTTGTGTAGACGCATGTTTGGCCGCTTCCTAAAACAAGGAAGCGGGAGGCACTCGAAAATCCCGAGCAGAGTAGAGATCCATCGAGCACACCTCTGCACGATCTGGGAAGCTGAACGCTGGTTCTGACCGCTCGCAGGAGGCATTATCTAAAATCCAAATCCTGCAGGCGTGCGGCTCACATTCTGAGCACATATGCAGGAATGCGCAAACGCAATCCAACCGAACCTTTCTGATGAACTATCCAAATCGGAAAAGGAATTTCTCCATCGTATACATCAAATCTGTGAAGCACGATTCGTTGATCCTTCCTTTGATGTACGCCAATTGTCTCAAGCGCTTGGCATTGGCAAAACACTGTTGAACCGAAAAATGAAGGCGCTCTCGGGTTATGCGCCCGGTCAATACATCCACCGCATGAGGATGAGTGCCGCGCGACACCACCTGGAGCACAGTCACATCCCCATGAAGAACATCGCCTGGATGTGTGGTTTCGCTACCTACACCGGGTTCTGGAACTCATTTCGAAAAGAACACGAACAAAGTCCAACAGAATATCGAAACCGCTATGGAACAGCGGAGCCAACTGTGACTGCACAATGGACTCTTCAGCCTGATGAGGAAGAGATGGAATGCATCCTCAAGGCCATACAATCGTCACCGTGGCTCTTGCGGTTGTTCGAATACGTCCTGGATCACATTGATGAAGAGGAGCTTCAGCTGAACCATCTCTCGCTGGAATTCCGCATGGGCCCAGCCCAACTCACACGGGAACTAAAGTTGACACTCGGTGTGACACCCATGCAGCTCGTTCGTCACTTGCGGCTTCTGGTGTCCAGAGAGCTGCTTCCTGATCGATCCAAGTCGATCACGGAAATCGCCTATGAGTCTGGATTCTACGACCATTCACACTTCTGCCGGACCTACAGATCTGCTTTTGGCAGCAATCCATCCACGGGCCGCCATTCCATGGAAAGGCACCCACTCCTTTTCCGGTTGAGAAATGCGGTTTTGGAACAGGAGTAAATGCACTCTTCCCGAATGTACAAGTAACGGCATTTGAGCCGACACACATTTGTCCCATCCAATTGAGGCGCGGTTGGAGTTTGGTAGTCCATCGATGAATCGATCGAAAGCTGGACAAGGCGAGAGTCCTTCACTCAGCACCACAATCAGAGTCTACGCCTGTCGACCTGATTCATCCATGGCCGCAAGATGACGGTGGAGCAGATCCCACCTTAAAAAACGAGCCTTCCCAAGGAGGCCAACACCTTGGGGGCGGATTCCGAAAAGCCTAACGAGTAGGACCTTAAATCTACAGTTATGAATGAGTATTCTCTAACGTTCATCAACAACTCTGAAAATGCGGCAACGTTTTGCCTCTTTCAACAAGACAAGAACCTGGCGAGTGTATCCAATGTGTTTCCCCTTGCCTGGTTCACAAAGTTTGTCAACCCGAATGTCAAGGTAACCTTCACATGGGAAATCGACTACAACTATGTTTGGAGCAACACCGGAAATCTGTCGCACGGAGTTGTGTTCGAATCCAGTGAAACCTTGCCAGTTGGCGACATCAGCGGAGGACCAAGCATCACCCTCAGCCGCAACCAGGCCTTATACTTCAAGGATCAGACAGAAGTGGGTGCAACACCCAATGCCATCACCATCTATGAAGATCATACGGTAAACCTCTTCGAAGGCTCCGTGGGTATCGGAATGTCGGGTGCCGGAACATTCGCTGTGGATGCACAACCGAACCAGACCCTCACCTTCACTCCGCACCCGGAATACTGGTGTGCCTTTGGTTCCTTCAAGCAAGGACAGGTGATGGACGTGCAGGTATTGTCTCGTATCCAGGAGGTGAAGTACCCACAAGGATGCTACAGCCGAACCGTTGAAATTGGCGGCAGCAACATGTGGAGCGTGAGTTAAGATGAATGACCGCGAGACGCATCTCGTGGATCATTGAACAGGACGTTCACTTAGGCCACCCTCTTCAGGGTGGCCTATTCAATTCAACCATCAAAAGCGGAAGATCGGCTTACTGCCCTGCGCCTCAAAACAACCTCAGCAAAGCACCATAAACACACTCAACAAGATGAGATCCAAGCGAAAAAAACACATTGTAACATACCGTAACCCGGACATCACCCTCGAAGAAATCACCTCGGCCCTTAAGGATGTTATCGAGGAGGTTTCCACGATCAAAACAAGTCAAAAAGACCTTCGTCAAATCCTCAATAGCCATGTCTATCATGATGCTTTTGGCATCTCCGTAGTCGACCTCACAGCGGGCGAAGCAAAAGCATTGCTGAAAAAGATTGCAGTTCTCCACGTGGAAGAAGATCAAGAGATCTCCATCCGCAAAGGACCTGAGCCGGAAGCGTCTACGCCAAAAGCTATCTCTGATACTACCAGCGGCAACAGTCCCTATACATGGAACATCTTATCAGTGAAAGCACCCGAAGCATGGGAAGCTGCGGAATATGGCCAGGATATAAAGGTTGCTATTGTTGATACTGGCATCGCTAAACACGAGAACCTGAACATTGCCGGAGGACAGTCCTGCATACCAGGCGATAAATCTTACAGCGACACCAATGGGCATGGCACTCATTGCGCGGGTATCGTTGCCGGGTTGGGGAATCCAAGCCCTGAAAAGTACGGTGGAGTCAAAGTAGTTGGTGTAGCACCAAAGTGCAACCTCTATGCCGTAAAGGTGATGGGTACCGATGGCATTGGCCAGGTTTCATGGGTGATTACAGGAATGGAATGGTGCCTGAAAAACAAAATGAATGTTGTGAACCTGAGCCTTCAAATGGCAAAACCACCTTCCACGCCCTTCTTCCGGGCGATTCAGCAATGTCAGGAAGCAGGTATTGCGGTAATATGCGCTGCCGGTAACTCCTTTGATTCTGGAAATTTTCCATGGGTCAACGCTCCGGCCAATAGCAAGGAAGAGAAGGATTCTTCTGGAACACCAATGGCGGTGGCTGCATTGGAAAAAGACAATTCTATCTGCGACTTTTCTTCCAGAGGCGCCAGAGGTGTTGCACAGCCATGGAACCAGGTTTCCGTGTCGGCACCGGGACGCAACATCTTGTCTACAAGCCTGAACAATGAATACACCATACTATCAGGCACTAGCATGGCCAGCCCTCATGTGGCGGGACTAGCTACATTGATCATGAAGAAAAAGAAGCCAAAGAGCATCAGCGACCTTCAGCAGCAAATAAATGCATCGTCTACTGCGCTTGGCGAGGGGAAGGCTCCGAATGTGCCCTACGGATATGGGCTGATCAATTGTGAAGCTGCCTTGACATAAACGAATCTTCCGGCATGAGCACCTGATCGGGCAATGCTGGCTTGGAAGACGTTTTGACGAGCACGTCAAAACCCGGGTGATGGAAAGACCTTACCACGCTCCCATCATCCTTCATTTTCCTCCACGCGCACCAATGGAGGCGGTTTCCGAAAAGCCTTACGAGTAGGAGTTTATTCAACACAAAAACCATAGCAACATGGCTTATTCTTTCACGATCCCATTGGGGGTCGATACCATCCTTCAGTCGGAGGCCAGAGAGTTCATCGATCAACTGGTTGGCCGAAGGGCCTCTCACCAATCGTTTCGGGTTGGCGAATCGTTCCGCGAATACTTCCTAGATCTGGAGTCTGTACAGCAAAAGCGCTCCATACTGAATAGTGCAAAGGACACAGGAAACCTGGTCCATGTGATCTACTCAGAATCTGGTGCGGAGTTCTGCGCTGTGAGCGGTCCTGATCGCAACGGCAAACACGAGGTGAAGGCGTTGTTCAAAGAAAACATGGCCGAACGACTGAACCGGGCGGTGGAATGGATGGACAAAAACTGGAGCGAAGAACTGGAAGTTGTCATCCTCGATGTTCCAGCACTGTACCTCAGCATCTGCTGGCTAAAGGACAGGAAGAACTCAAGGTTCTACCTGGTGAGCTCAAAGCAGGTGGAAGACCAGCCGACCGGAGAACTCAACGAAACCAAGCTCTTGGATTTCATGACCAAACTCTGCAAAGACCGAGGCCTCTAGGAACCTGTTCACCAAAGGTTCCGGATTGAATCATTCTAAACATCAAACAAAACAAACATGTCAATTCGAATTCAAAATCCCTCCACGTTTGCCTTGCCTGCCAGATTGCAGTCTGACGGTGTACGGCTTCCTGTTCCGCATTACAGGCAAGAAAAGTCCAATTGGTGCTGGGCCGCTTGCTTTCAAATGGTGCTGAATTATCTCAAAATTTCTAACGCCAGTCAGTGTGACATCTTCAAAGCAGTAAAAGGCAAGCCATGTGTGAATGAAACTGCTACTGCTGCCGAAATAAGCAGAGGTTGGCGTCAATTTGGAGTTGCTTTCCGGTACTATGCAGCTCGTGTTTCGTTCGGAACAGCCACAGCTTCGATTGATGCTCTTGCTCCCCTGGAAGTTGGACTTAGATGGTCCAGCGGTGGTGGACATGTGGTGATCATGACCGGATACATCTCCAGCTCCACGAAAGTGTATGTCAGTGATCCCGGGAGGGGTGGTGTGGCCCTCATGACCTACGACTATCTGGCAAGCGCCTATGGTAAAGGGTCCTGGACCGACACCTGGAACGTACTCCGAAGAGCATCTTAAGTGCTGGTTTTAACCCATTAAGCCCTCAACAAAAGCCCCGGTTCTATTTACCGGGGCTTTTTTGATGGTGCCTGAACTTCAAAACAATCAGAGTTCACAAAAGCCTCACCCAACCGGTTCATATGTCCATGCGTGTAGCCATTAGGAGTGGCCAGACGCTCTTGCTGCCCAAGTTTCAGAAAAGATGAGGCTCAGAGGCAAGTTCGGATTCAAAAAGTGCGTCTATCATGATGATCGAGCGAGATTACCGATCAGAAGCAGAAGAACGAGTCTTCTAAAACCGTAAAAACCGAACTTGAAAGACCGCGAAATACTGGATGCTATTCAAAAAGGTCCACCTGAGGAACATCAGGCTTTGAGGGCGCTCTATCAACAATTTTTCCCGTCTGTACTTCGTTTTGTGGCCACCAATCAAGGCAGTAAGGAGGATGCCCATGATGTGTTTCAGGACTCTGTGTTGATCTTTTACAATGCGGTGCGAAAAGGAACCTTCCGCGAGCAATCATCCATAGGCACCTTCCTGCATTCCATCGCCCGCAATCAGTGGCGAATGGAACTGAGAGCGAGGAATAGAAACAAGGCCCCAAGCCTGGAGCCTGTAGAGGAAACGAAGGTGGAGACTCCCATTCTGCTCCTGCTGAAAAAGGAAAGACAACACATGGTAGCAGAGGTGGTGTCAAAACTGGAAAAGCCCTGCCAGGAGATGCTTCGGTTGTCCGTCTACCTGGGCAAGTCTATGAAGGAGATAAGCAAACACTTTGGTTACAGCAGCGAGCAGGTCGCCCGCAACCAAAAACACCGGTGTTTGAAATACCTTAGTCGCCTCATTCTCAGCTCTCCCCTATTTTCCACCCTAAGGTCATTTGCTGATGAGGAACATGAATAGCGATGAAGCTCTGATTTTCCGCTTTCTGAACGGAGAGCTGTCGGCAGATGAACTGGCAGAATTCCGCGAGCGAACAGTGAAAGACGAGGCCTTTGCCCAACAATTGAGTGCGGCCTCAGCATCGGTGAAGGCTGATTACGACCTGAAACAAAGGCTCAGAAACATCGGTGAGGATTACGAACAGGAAAGCCCAACCAAACGACCATTACCCTGGAAGCTAATCGGGATTGCGGCTTCGCTCGCTTTGGTCATCGCGTTCACCTTCTTGTTCAATCAATCAGACAGCAGTCGAGGTGAGGCGCTTTTTGCGGAACAGTTTGAGCCCTATTCAGATTGGCCTTACACACGCTCTTTAGAATCATCTACTTCCTGGGAAGCAGCGGTACGCCACTACAAGGAAGGGAACTATGAAAAGACCATTCAGGAACTGAAACAGGTAGAGGACGATGAATTTGGGAACCCGCCACTTTACCACCTCTGCCTTGGCATCAGCTACCTTTCATTGTCGGAACCTGATGCTGAAAGTGCGGTCGTGTTCCTCGAAAAGGCTCAATCCTCTGGGAGTGTATTCACTCCCGCAGCCAGCTGGTACCTGAGCCTCGCCCAGATAAGGCGGGAAAACCTCGAAACGGCCTCCGAAATCCTGCAGTCGCTGAGTAATTCTCAGGACGAGACATACTCCCGGAAAGCCACCCAACTGCTTGCGGAACTGGAAGAGTAATAATCGTCAGCGACCTTGACGCATCTGCTGTAATCATGCTTGAAAGGTGAAGACCACCTCTGTTCCGATGATCTGCGCTTCCTCGTCTTTCAGGGCTTGAATCAGGAACTCCGCCTGGCCATAGTTCAGCTTGTTGTACAGCTCGATGCGATGCCGAACGTTCTCCAGACTGATGGAGGGTCGGTCGGACCGGGTGCTTCCCTTTCCTGCTTCGTATCCCGGACCGTTGTCTGTGATCCTGAGCTGGAATCCTCCATGGTAGCGCACACAGCTCACCTTGAGTTCTCGCTTCCCATCCTTTTTGAGCAATCCATGCCAGAGCGCGTTTTCTGCGATGGGCTGTAACAGCATAGGCGGAACCTGAATCTGATCCAGATTGAGTTTTTCATCCACTTCAAACTGGAAGGAAAAGGGATGGTTTTCAAACCGAATCATCTCCATTTCGAGGTAACGCTCAAGGCTTTCCAGCTCTTGCACCAGCGGAACCAAGGGTTCCCGAGAGTTTTGAAGCATGGAGCGAAGCATGTGCGAAAGCTCCCCGATAAAGGTGTTCACTTTCAAATGGTCTTTGGCATAGGCCAATGCCTGTACACTGTTCAGGGCGTTGAACAAAAAGTGAGGATTCATTTGCAGACCAAGGGCTTGCAGCTGCGCATTGGAATATTGCCAATCAGCTTTTCTACGCTCATTCTGCTGTTTGAAAAACCAGAACATCAATCCCGCTGCGAGCATGACAACAAGAAGCGCGAGGAACACCCAAAACAGTGCGCGCTCATAAAACTGCGCGGGCACTGCAATGTGAATCGCAGCGGTTTCCGGTCCCCATTCACCTGACTTATCCCTGGCCTTGGCCCGGAAGGAATATTCTCCGGGCGGAAGGTTGAAATAAGTGGCATTCCCATCCTCCGAAACCACCCAATCTTCCTGAAAACCCTCCAGCAAGTAGGCATATTCGATCACCCTGCCGGGTTGGAAACTGATGATGGAATAATTGAACTTCAGGTTTCGTTCTGAAGGTGATAAACGAATCATCTTCTCCAGCGACAATGTGGAGTCATTGACCTGGGCAGAATTGATCCTTGCTACCGGAGGCTGATGATCACTTCGAAAGGTGCTCATGTCAATGAGTTGCACTCCGAATTCTGTTCCTACAACGGCCGTATCACCCATGTGAACAATCCTGGACACGGAGCCTGGGTTCAATCCCTCCCTCATTCCAATGTTGGAGAACGAGTACTCCCCATCCTTGTGCAACGTGACCCGAACCACGCCCTTCATGGTGGTGACCCAAAATGAAGTGTCGGACTGCCAATAGGCGGTATTCCAAAGGTCAATCGCAGGGTTGTGACGCGCGTTGAAGCAATCGACCTGGCCACCGTGCATGATGTAGATGCAGCTATCTGCCGCCACCAGCAGGGTGTCCCGATGCATTAAATCCAGTGATATCACAACTCTGCCGGATAGCAATGGAATGGCATCTTCGATGTACTTACCAGTGGAAACCTCCAGGATATCAACCCCATCGTCTGAACCAATGTAAAGGGTATCGTTGGCACCAGACATGGCTCTTCGTCTCTTCCCGCTGCCCCTTGGGATCTCCCATAGCTGGTTTCGCTTGATGTCAAGAACTCCACGGTGTGTCAACCCAACAAGCGACTCATTGTAAAAGCCAATGCTGCCGATGACCCCGAAGCTGTCAGCAATGGCTGAAATATGGCCGGTAGTCATATCCAGGCTAGCATTTCCAACCTGCATACGTTGGTCTTGGATACCATAGGCAGGAAAAACCCTGGCCACACTGGAAAAATCATTGTAGGGATAAAAAGTAACGGCAGAATCGCTGAGTCCGTTGATGAAATGCACCAGTCCTTCACTTTGAAAGCTGAGCAAACGCTGCTCGTGATCGAGGCCTACCCACCTTGAAAAACCTTCATTTATCAACGCGTGTTCCAGGTTGTAGACAGATAAATTGGGCATGTAGTAGATCCCGCTGGATATTGAACTTATCCATGTGCCGCCATCCGCATCGCGTGCACAAGAAGTGGTCACTATTCCCTTCAGATAGTGGTCAAGCGTGCTTTCACCGCTGCGGCTGAACAAAATCCCCTCATCAAAAGAAATCGCCACGCGTGACCGATCCAGGGAATCAACAGAGATGATGGTAGCATGGGTGTTCTGATATGTTTCTGCACCCGACTCCAGATCGTGGGACATGACAAGGTACCCCGTTCCCAGCCAGAGATGAGCGTCCGTTTCCCACGCCATCACGCTGGCAAAGGTTTTAACGTTGTGACTCTCGTAGAGCCCTGAGACATCCACAAGCCATCCGTATTCCGTCTGCCGTGCACGACTCTCAGGGTGACTATTTTCAATCTTCGATGCTTTTGTGCCTTTTGGCCAACAGTGAAACCCGATGAACCTCCCGGTCGAGCCAATTCGATGAAGGTGTAAGAAATGCCCGTCTCCATGGTCCCCGTTACATTGGATAGAATCCAGTTCACCGTTTGCTGAAACCGTCCTTACCTGCCTTGAATAGCCGCGTTGCAGAAAGTAGAGCTTGCGAGCACTGTCAACGTAGAAGTTATCGATGAGCTGGTGGAATCCATCAATCTTGATCTGTTGATTATGGCTTGACTTTTCAAGGAATTCACCAATCTCAAAGATCCCGGAGGTCATGATATTAGTCCAGGGCTTTCCGCCCGACCCCAGCCTCAGTTTGAAGGCATGGCTCTTAAGGCCTTTGTTCTCATCACGGCTGTTGACCTGGGAAAACGTTTGCCCATCGAACCTCCAAACACCGTGGCTCGTTCCCAAAATCATGGAGCCACCTGGCCCCTGTACAATTCCGTACACCGTCTGCGTGGGCAAGCCATCTTTCACAGTGTAGTTGATGTAGTTTGGCGTCTGCGCTGAAAGGAATCCAGCTGCAAGCTGCTGGCAGACTAGAAAAAGGAAAAATCTCAGACCCTTCATAATGGATGAAAAACAGCTGTTTAGCCGGTTAACTAAGCTTAATCGCTCTACAAGAAGTAAGGGTTGCTGGGTGGTACAAATAACGGAGATTACTCCCTTCGCAAAAGAACTCAGCGGGAAGAAAACTCTGCAGGCAGAAAAAGAAAAGGGCCGCAGCTATTTAAGCTGCGGCCCTTCATCAATGAGCTGAGAAAACTCAGTCAATGATCAACTGCTGCGTGCTGATGTTGGTTCCACTCGTAAGCTGAATGAGGTACAGTCCGGAGCTCAGCCCCTGTACATCAATCGTTTGCTCCATGTTGCTTTGCAAACCATTTCTCTCAATCATGGTCTGACCTGCTGTGTTCATGATTCGGATACCCAGCGTTGCCTCGTCCCCTGAATCGTACACCACTTTCACGATGTCTTTCGCAGGGTTTGGGTAGATCGAAATGCGTTGCTGGAACTGTTCAGAATCGGCTATGGCTCTTTTGTTTCCTGAGCTCTGAGCAATCACGAAGTACATTGGAATCACACCACCATCCTTGAAGAAGATATCCATCTTGTAGAGTCCATCGCTCAGGTTCAGGTTGGGATCGTTGATCGTGCCTTGTGATGCATCAAAAACAATGCTTGGGTCAATGCTCGTACCAAAGCTGTGAGGATCATCAATCCTGGCCAGGCTGAACTGGAAATACTCGTCCACCTCAAAGATGTCCTCGGGATCAACGCCACTGTTCCAGATCGGGTCTCGGCTTGCGAGCATGGTAAGCACATCAGCCAAGCCACTCGTTCCGCCCTGGGTAAAATTCGGTGCCGAATCGCCACACCCAGAGAAGAAGTTGTTTGCCCAGACTTGGCCCGTTGACAACAATACCCATTGCATGCACTTGGTAAATGTGCTGTAGCTCTTGGTGATCTTTCCCTTCTCGCCTGGTTTGAACTTGCCTCCGGGACCGGTGGCAGTTGGAACGCAATACAGATCGTCCAATCCCTGGCCAGCCGGATCTCCATAGGCGTTGTAGGTATTGATGAAATAGTTCAGCCCGAAGCTGCAAGCATTTGGGTTAGCTGTTTGAAGGTACGGAGTGGGGGCATAGTTGGTAAACTGCTCCGTTTTCTTGCCGATGCCCTTGACATTACCCGAGATAGCCTGTCCCGAAATACTCACCACCGCGCTGCTCGAAGGAAGGTTCAGATGAACGACTTGATAGCTGGTGTAGTTTGGAGTGGCCGCGACCCAATCTGAATACTGACTTGCCGTCATGTAACGATAATAAGGAACGGCAACTCCTGTGTTTTGATCGAGATAATGATAGGTGGATGTAATCGCGTAATACTTGTTGTTGTTGATCTCGTTGAGCCTGATCTCATAGGCATAGGTAGGACCGTTGCACTTTTTTCTGCACAAGATGGTCGTGTTGCAACCGTTGCAAACAGGCTCTGGAGTATCTACCTCGATGTCGATTCCATCTACATTCACCGCATTCACGGTGTAGTAGTAGGAATTACCTCCATCAATATTCATGTACTGTTTGGCAAGGCGGAAGTAGTTTTCAGTCAGGTTAAACTGGGAAACGGTTGTAAAAACCGTTGTCTCGCCCACTACAGAGGCTTGCTGGATTTCAACCCGGTAGTGATCAAATTGCGGATCGGTAGAAGCGAGCCACGAAGCAAAACCCTGCGACTCATAGGGTCGCACCGTATGCTGGATGCTTGGCGTTGACTGGGCGCATACTTCCCATGTGCTCATTGCCCCGATCGAAGCAAATGAAAGCAGCACAAAAGATGCGCGTGCTAAAGTTTGACGAATTCTTGAGTGTATCATGCTGGTACAATTTTGAGTTAGACCCCTTAGTTGCATCCCGCACGATCTCGTAATCAGCAAAAAGCCGATTATTTACCGAAGCTCATTCAAGCGCCTGGCTATCAATTAAATAAAATCAAACGTAATGAATCAGAATCCTGCTGAGCTCAGCTGAGTCGCAGTTATTCTACCTCGATCGATGCAAGTTTCTTGTTCACCTTCAGCACTTGTACACTCTCCTTTCCCTGATGTTCAACCAGGTAGGTGTCCATCATAGCGTCAGGTGAGCTCTTCTTTTCGGAAAGAATGCCCCGATGGCAGCTCTCGACCGGATACTTCTCGATGCCTTGAAAAAGGCCCGACTTGTCAAATTCAAGAATCACCAGTTCCACCTCAGAACCTGCTCCACAGGGAGCCATTGCATTCGTAGCTGAAGGCTGCGTATTCATCAACAGCAACCTTGTTCGGTCTTCATTCACTCCCAGAATTTCCGAGCGGCCATACAACTCGAACTCTTCAAGATCGACAGCTGTTGACGAGTCCAAATGCAGGATGACTCGTTCGCTCAGCAGGTCCCGCGACTCTGTTCGAAGCACCAGTCCCAGTTCTTTCGCGCCATCCGTCCAAAGGCCAGTCGAGCTCTCAAGATCATTGGAAACCCACATGCGTTCTTTGTAGCCCTTGAGGTTAGGATAGCGCTCTTCCTCCTCCCAATGGTTTAATCCGTCAATTCCGAAGTGCAGCACCAGGCTGTCCATTCCCGGGTCGTCAAACACATAGAGCGTTAGCTTATTGCGCAAATTGTTAATGCCTACAAGTGGAATTTTGGTTCCGACCTTATCGTATTGATACCACCCCTTGACGGAGTAGAAATCGGAGTTGTAGTGTCCATAGCGGAAAAACCTCAGAGACATGGTGATGGGATACTTGCCAGCGATCTCCCCTTTAAATACTCTTTGGTCCGTCCGCAGGTACTCTATGTATGGATCAAACTCCTGCGCCATTCCAAACAGCGCAATAAGTAGGAAGAAAACGCTCGATGCTATTCTCATGATAGACGAAAATCAGTTGCTCGCCCTAAGATAGCCTCAAACTACCATTCAAAACTCTCATTTTCCATGCCTCCTTACATCCGACCTTATCACCGGAGCAAGGAGGCATGAAGCCGGTGCATCGCGTTAGTTGATGTATTTCCCGCCTTTGTACTCCCAGAACCAGATATGTGAATTGGGGTAGAAACGACTCCCCATTTTTCCTCCAGAGATCACATCAATATGTCCAGGACCATTTCCACCATATTCAGGATGCAGGAAGAAGATGATGCCCTCCTTGTTGATGAAATCGGACTCCTGCCATTTGGTGCCATCCTTTTTGATGTATTTCTTCGGATACTTAATGGCTTTGTGCAACCAATCGGCCAATGCTTTAGCACTGGGTTGATGCACAATATTGCTGCCCTTATGCTTATGTATCTGACGAAATTTATTGGACCCACTGATATCAACTCCGGCACCCTGCAAAGCAATGCTCATTCGAATGGCACACTCATCTGTAGAGCTGCTGCAATGTTCACCAGGATAGGCTGGATAGTGCGCCTTGATGGTTTTCGGTGATGGGAAGCCGGTCTCACCAAAAGCCCGGTAGCCATCCACTTCAGAAATATACTCCAGGGTATCTGTGTAAAAGCTCTGACCTTCAGAAACAGGGTTGAAGCGAAGGTCCGGAGTGAAGGACATCAGATCTACGAAATTGGTGCTCATCAACCCGCTCAAATCCCTGACCGGCAGCTTCAGCGCCTTGAGAATGGACTTGAAAACGGCCGCAGAAATCATCTTCTTCAGCACTGGAATGAGGCTGTTGGATCTCCTTGCACGGATGTCATAGATCATGTGCTTTCCATCGTAATCGATGCGCACACGCGCGAAATACCCCGCGATCGCGTCCCCTATGTTTGCGCCTTCATAAGTCAATGACAGGTAGAAAAGCCCATTGGCATTCGTGGTCGAAACGCTGTGCACCACCTTGGCTGAGTCCACCAGGTTTGCCTGTCCTTCCATGGAAACTCCTAGAAGGGTGACCGTTGCCCCCGAAATTGGCTTCCCATCGCTGTCCTTCACAAAACCAATGACAGGAAGGGTCTTCCGACCTCCAAGACTGTTCACCAGGCCGCTCCAACCGTGGCTTTGCGAAAGCAGATAAGACTGCCCGGAAGCCATCGGTGCAAATGTGACATGATCATTCACCGCAATGCCATCCATGTAATGTGTGCTCACCAGCTTATCGAAGCTGATGATGGGCAACTTGAGCGTTTCAGAAATGCTCTTCCACCTGGAGATATCAATGATCGATTCCAGGATGGCCTTGGCGGGTGTCTTGCTCTTGATGCCAATGGCGGTGATCATTTGCTCTCCGTCAAACTCAATTTTAATCTTCACTCTGCCGGTCAGCACCGTTGCCGCGACATCGGTCTTGTCATACTTGAGGGATAGGTGAAAGAGCCCATCCGCATCTGTAACGGTCGTCCGCAAGGTGATTTTGGCTGAGTCAACTGCGTTGATCTGTGCCTCCTTATACAATCCAAGCAGGGTCACCTTAGCTCCCTGTATCGGATCTCCATCGTTATCCACCAGGATGCCAAAGACGGGGATGTGTTTGTAGGCTGATTTGCCAAATGAAAAGGTCGTGCGCTGACGCTTGTGGTCGGTCACTTCTTGTTGCAGCGAAAGGAGTTTATTTCTCATGGTATGTTGTTTTTGTGTGGGTTAGCTATGGTTAGTTCAGGTCGTCCGAAGCCTGCTCCAGCGAAAACTCTCCGAGATCGATGGACGGGGCTCCGTGAAAGTGTTTTTGAATGGTGGAGAAGGCTTGTGCATCCGGATCGGGTTGAGCTTTGTAAGCTGTTCTCCAGGAGGACAAATCGTCCGTATCCTCCATGCTCTGCTGAGTTTTCGCCTGTGCCTCCAACACCCGTTCAGGTTCAGGGTGAGGTTGAGGTTGGGATTGAGATTGAGGTTCAGGGTAAGATTGTACAGGCTGCTGTCGAGGTTCCGACTGACGTTGCATCTCATCGTGCATGGTAAATTCTTCCTCGATGCTCTGCTCCCTGTGAATCGGCTGAACGTGTTCTTGCACAGCTCCGGGAAGCTCCATCTGAATCGGGCTGAAATCATCGTAAAACTTCCCAAACACTCTGGGCTGCGGGATCGGGCTGCTTTCCAAAGCCAGCGCTGAAGCAGCAACCGGCTCAGAAACCAAACGCTGATGTCGCTGAACCTCTTCCACCAACTGGAAAAGCTTGCCTCTGCGCGCTGTATGTAAAGTCTTGAACACTGGTGTTTATGACCGAATTGTTGATTTGTAACCCTTCGAGGTCGCTCGGATCAGGAATTTCCGCTTTCCATGGCCTCGAGGGCTGTTCGCAATCCAGAGGAAACGACCGTTGAAGCAGCCCGCTGATTCCATGGAGCCGCTCGCTTAAAGCCCGAGAAAACCTCGTAGGCCTGCACTTTACCATCAATGGTGAGGTACAAAATGGCGTTGGTTTTTGCCTTCAGCCGTGTTCCATCGGTGCTTCCTGAAAACGTCCCCTGCTGCTGGAGCTCCCTGAGAAGACTTGCGTTGGCCTGAACGGCACTTGGGGAAATTCCACCTCCCGAAGGAAGGCCGACCCCGTGCACAAGGTGAATGTGCGCATGCTCGATCGTTCCTAAGCTGGGAGCGCTCATTCCATGGGCATGAGCACGCCCTGGAATGGGAGCAGGAATGGGCACTGGCGCGGGCTGTCCCGGGTGCGCGATCTGATACACGGAACCGTCTACCATCGTGCCATCGTGGTATACCTCTCCCGTTGGTGCGCGTACGGTGACTCCCAGAAAGTCAGCCACTTCCTTGAGCTTGTAGCTTCCTTCGGCACCTGCTCCTACTTCACAGCCGTAGAGCATCACTTGTGCATTGGGTGCCATGTGTTTTTTCAGTCGGGGAACGTATTTCTTCCACGTGGTTACTTTTCCACTGGCCGTCTTTCCATTGATGGTTTTGTGCAGCGAAAAGCCCTTGCCGTCTCCCACGGAAATATTTCCCCTTGCTCCATGGCCGCTGATGATCAAACGGCCAATTTTTCGGCCGGCCGCATGGGCAATCACCAAGTCTACCATGTGCTCAACGCTGGTAGCGCGCAGGGCATCAGGATTCAGCTCCACTTCATCATCGGTAACCTGATCGCTGGGTTCAAACTTTTCAATCACACGAATGGCAATCGCTTCCTCTCCCATCTGAGCAGTCAGGCCTCCGCCTCCCTTGTGATACCTGCTTTTCAAAGCCGCATGAAGCCCTTCGCTGAGAGCGTAGCTCTTTTCCCGCTTGCCATAAGCTGCAATCAGGTTGTAATGATTGAATACTTCGTAAGCATTTCTCGCTCCATCCTGATCGAGGTACATCACAAGGTTTGTCTTCGCACCGAGCGAGGTTTTGTCTTTAGGTGCAGAGAAATCCAGTTCTCGCCTGAGAAGATTGATCAAGGCATCATCAGCTGGTTGAGCTGTAGAAGGGGTTGTTCCTGCCGTTGGCAGCCCATGCCCTTTCACAGAATGCACCAAAACTCCGTCTATGGGAACTTGACTGAAGGCTTCAACTCCATGAGCCGTTGTGAAAAGAGACTTGGCCTCAGGGATCGCCTTGGGAGCGGGCTTATCAGGATGCGCTACCTGATGGACCGAACCGGGATCTTCAGCACCGAGTGAATACACATCGCCCGTAGGTGCTTTCACAGTCACTCCCAGGAAATCTGCAAGCTCCTTGAGCTTTTCACTGCCCTCCTTCTCAGCTCCGGTTTTGCAGCCTCTCAGAAAGACAACCGCATCAGGGGCAAACATGCCTTTCAGGTGTTTGAGCGGCTCGCCCCAGGCTTCCTTGTTTCCATTGATGTGCTGGTTGGGTGCAGAGCCTTTGCCTTCTCCGGTGGCGATGATCCCAGGTGCTCCATGACCATGGATGGTGAGCTTCGCTATTTTTCTGCCGGCAGCTTCATTGATGACAGACTGCACCAGGTTGTCAAGGTTTGTGATTCTTAACCCATGCGGCAGCCTTCCCGCAACCTGTTCGCAAAAGAGGTCAGCCGGTGTCGGTTTTTCGATCACATCAATTTCCACCGTTTCATTCTCTCCCTGCGCCTCGAAAAAATCGTCATGCCGCATGGAAAGGAAAGGCTTTTGTGCTTCTGGCTCAAGGTTCCTGAGTGCCTGTTGCAAGCTATCAGAAACAGAGTTCGAAGTTTCTCGCCTTCCAAAGGGCGCTACAAGGTTGTAATCATTGAAGACTTCATAGGCCTCGGTTTCATCGCCATTGTCGAGGTACAAAATGGCATTGGTGTCCGCCAACAACAGCGACTCATCCATGGACTGAGAGAAGTCCAGTTCGCGCTGCAATAGACTCACTAGCGATGCATCCAACATCCTGGCAGATTCTGGCATTTGTCCAGCTTCTGGAAGCCCATTTCCAACCACAAAATGCACAGCCGCGCCTCGAACATTCGCGCTCATTCCACTCACAATGCTCTTTGCGGAAGCCTTCTTTGGAGCCTCGATCGGTGTTGGGGCCTTTTTGTTGGGATAGGCAATCTGATGTTTCGAACCCTTTTCCTCCCGACCATCCGGATAGATATCCCCAGTAGGCGCCTCTACGGGAACGCCTAACACATCTGCAAACTGCTTCAGCTTGTCGCTGCCCTTTGTTCCAGCCCCTGTTCTGCATCCCGCCAGGTATACCTTCCCATTGGGATCCATGAGCTTCGCCAGCTTCTTGAGTTCTGTCTCCCACTGCGATCGATTTGAGTTCATATGCTTGTGATGCATCCATCCCTTGCCATCGCCTATAGAAATGTTTCCGGGTGAACCGTGACCACTGATGGTCAGCATTCTGATCTTACGTCCGGCAGCGGCTTTGTCCACCACTTCTACCATTTCTTTGATGGTGCTGGCGCGCAGAGCATCGGGCCGGAGCTTTGCTTCTTTATCAATGGCCGTATCAGGTCCGGGAGGTTGTTCCAGAACGTAAAGCTCAACCGTGTCTTCCCCCAGTTGCCCAAACAACTCTTCATCGCGCATGCCTTGTTCCAATACGTCAAAGTTGATGGCCTCCTGACCTGCGTCATTTCCATCCTTCTGCCGAGCTTGAAGTTCCTGCAACAAGCTCATGGCATCGGAAGAAGTGGAAGCCTCTTCCGGTTTTGCCGTGGGCTCGTCAGGTGTTGGCAGATCCACTCCGGTCTTGTCCACGGGCTGCTGTTCCATCACACGCTTGAGCTCTTCGAAGTAATCGTCTTCCGAAGGTTTTGAATCCATAGCCTCTGGGGTTTCCTCCAGGGCTGAAAAGTCGAAATCAGGTTCTTTGGAAGGAGCATCTACATACACACCGTCCAAGCCTTCGGCCGCGACCATTTCTGTCGATTCGTGATCCGTTCCAGGCACTTCCGGGCTCATTTCTTCAAAGGCTGCGGCATCTTCGTGGGGCTCGAAATGGTTCCGCTCGCGCATCGGACTCATCTGAATTGACGGCTCATCGGTGTGCTCAAAATGTGTCGCTTCGTTCGCAAAACCGGAGCCGTTCACCGTAAGTTCCAAGGGGCTTTGATCATCGTAAAACTGGCCCATCGCCACCTTACCAGCCGCAGGTTTTAATGCTTCAGGGTTGTGATTTAAAGGGTCACCCTTCCTCAAGGTGAGCTGGTGCTTTTGCAATTCGAGGAGTCGGTTCATGACTTAGTTTTTTAGGTTCAATCGGTAGGAGGAATAAGGGTCAAAGGCAATCAGTAATTCATTTTGGCCACCGAGGGACAAATCGCCCAACTGGATGCTTACCTGCTGTTCATCGGCATGTGTGACGGGCACTTCCCGGTCATTGATCCGTGCCACTGGAGCAAACTGATCGTTGATGCTCAGGTTGTCACCTTCAATGATGATCTCATCCTTGTTCTGGGACAATGACACGCGTGACACGCGCGGTTGCTTTTTGCCTCTGCGGGCGCGTTCCAGCAGGTTTGCGAGTTTTTGGTAGTTCTTCTTACGGGTGGACCCCACGTTTTCCAGTCCCACCTTTTCCTGGGTTTTTTTGAAGTCCTCGTAGGTGTTGATCCCCATCTTTTTCAGGTCGTCCTTTTCTTCGGTACTGATCTCATCGATGGTGTCGATGGAGATGTCGTCCTTCGTGGGGATCTTAGAGGTTTCGCGCACTTGCCGGTCGGTAATCGACCCGAGTTGCAGGCTTAGTTTGGACGACCCTTCCTGGCCAGGCTTCGCGGTGGTGAAGCGTACATTGTTTCCATCAAACTCGGGGAAGATCTGCAAGTCGAAAGACACATCCTTCACCGAATAGGTCAACGGTTTGTTGATCGCTTTCACAGCCAGCGTCTCCCTCACTTTGTCCAGTTCCAGTGTGAGTGAGTCCACAAATGATTCTATGCGCCAGGGTCTATTTGTGCTCATCAGAATCGGATTCTCGGGTGATGGTCAGGCGCATCTGGTGAAACACGGGCATGAAAGTCGTTTCGATGCTCTGAGTGGGTGGCGCTGTTCCCAGCACTACGCGGCCGTCTTCGCCTACCATCACATCCATCTCGATGGGAATGTTGAGGCGCATGTTGTCGATGTACATGGAGAACTGCGCGTTGCTGAATTCAGCTTCCAACTCCGTCAGGGAGCGCACAAATTCAGAAACCGGAGCGAGGGCCTCGTCAATGTCTTCATATGTCGGTGAGAACGGCATGAGGTGTTTAGGATCGGTTTTCGACCGAGGCTTTGGGAGTCAGTTTCACGGGCATCAGGTCGACTTTTTCGTCAAACAGCACCTTCATACCGTTGATCTTAACTTCCTGGTCTGACAGTCCGGAATGGAAGCCGTGGTTTAAGGGAAAGCGGGTAGCGTTGCTCATGATTGCTATAGTTTTTTGGATGAAGTTTTAGCGTTCAGACCGCACTCCAACGAAGTGAACGGAACGTGGAACAGGAAAGTGAACGGCCTCGTCTTCAAAGGCTATTACCTGGCCGTTGGCATCAACGGACGTAGGGCGCTTCAGCAGAATCTTCTTCATCTCCAACTCAGGAAATACCCAAAGCGCACTCATGTCACCAGGTCTTCCACGGAAGGTGAGAGCAGCTGAAGCAAGTGTATCAAAGTGATCCACAAAGTCTTCGGAGTTCAAGGCCTGCAATTGAGTCGGGGACAGTGGCTGGTGGTTCGAGATTTGGGGAATGAGCTCGTTCAAAGACTGGATGCTGACCTCAAAGCCGCTTTTTAGCTTGGCTTTAAGAGTTCGCTGGTGACCCATTCCTTTGGGATCGCTGTAGAGAATCTTGGTTTCTACCTGGGCGTTGCGCTCGCCTTGCTCTCGCAACCGGTTGTAGTACTTGATTTGGAATTCGAGTGTACGGGTGTTCCCTTTGAAATCATCCTCCCAGACCTTGTGCCAGAAGTTGCGATGAGCCACGATGTCGTTCAATGGAATCGCGGGGCTTGTACTGGCTATGATCTTGCCTGCATGGTAAGCCTCGGTCAACTGGAAAAGGTGAGAATGATATGCGCCAATGTTCTGCTTCCTGGTGTTTTTGAAGATCAGCGAAATACAGCAGGAAATGTCTCTGTTGGTGGGCAGTTCCTGCAAGTCCTCACGAGGGATCACAATGCCCTGCAAAGTTGCTCCATTGGCTAGATGCTCCTGGCGAATGCGCCTTTCACCCAACAGCTGAAGGGTGGAAGCATCCTTGAACTGCAACTGCACCACTGCTTTGGCGATGGGCTTGGGTGTTTCCAGTTGAACGGGGATGACCATGTCATGTGCCTTGGAATACACGGCAATTTCCCTTCCGACCACCTCCACCTTGCTCAGCGAAGGCACGGAGAGTTTGACACTCTTAATGCGCTTGTATTTGATGGCCGAAGCGTTGCTTGCCACCGCCAGGCTCATGGAGGCGAGAATGTTCTCAATCATCTGGTTATCAGCATCCACTCCTGGATTCAACGCTTCCAGGTGTTTGAGCTCCTGCTGGTTCATGTTGAGAAGCGAGTCTGTGATGGTTTTGAGCAGTTTGTTGGGTGAATCAAGTGCTGCCTTGATTGTCTCCGGCTTCATTACACCTTTGAGCATTGGCAGCAAAGCCGCGATGGGAAAAGCCTGTGCTTCTGAAACAGCCGGTAGAGACTTGGTTTTCGCGGCAGGTGCCATGGCTTGTTTGAGCGCAGCCATCACTTGCGGGTTGCTGAGCAGCTGGCCCAACACTCCGCCCAAATCGGGTGTGGAGGGTTTGCCATTGCTCTTCTTCCCGCCTTGCAGTGCTCCGGTGATGGCCGGTAACAGCTGCGTGATGATGGGAAGCACCTTGGGAAGAATCGATGAGATTCCCCCAATGATGGAAGCCAGGAACATCGAATCACTATAGGTGTGTTCACTGAACTGGAAGGGTATACGGTCTGTGGTCTGGTTTCGCATTTCGTGCTGATTTGAAAACCCAAGCGGTGGCAGTTCGAATGGCGCACCGTCATCGGCAGTATTGGTGTGGAATAGGGAAATGACTTTGGAGTAAGCAGCTCCACTCTTGTCGGGGCGCCTGAAGCTGATGAGCTGAACGTATTGCTGCCTTGGCTTGAACAGGTGTGCCGGCAAGGCCAGCGTTCCCCGACCCAGCGCTGAAGGTTTCACCATCGCCTGTGGGGTTTGGTGATACACTTCCTCCAGGTGTTCGAGCCCGGTGCGTCTGGAGCGTTGTCGGCCTTCTCCGATTCCTACGATGAAATGGCGACTGCTGCCAATGTCGTATTGGAAGTGGTGATGACCGCCACGGCTCCCATCGTATTTCAGGTAGGCCAGCGCCACGGCTCTTAAGCTTTGGGCTTATCAGAATTGCCGGCATTGGCTTCAATGGCCTTCTGCTCGGTTTCATACATCTTGTTGACGAAGTCGCCCAGCGGAGCATAGTCGGTCTTGAAGTTGATCTCCACCTCACCGGTGAGCTTCGCCTTCATCTCATCCGTAGCCGAGCTCTTGGCAGAAGAAACACTCAGGTTGGTGCTGCGTTCCGAACGCGATCTTCCATAGCTTGGAGCCCCAAACCAAGAAGCAATACCGCCCCTACGCCTGGAAGCTCCGGTGGATTTGCTGTTCTTGTTCATGGCCTTGTCGGCCTTGTTCACCGTTCGCTTCGAACTGAAGTCAAACATCACAGCAGCCCTCACTTTACCATCGTTCACCACGATGCGGGTAGCACCCATGGCCACCATCTGCTTCAATGAAGCCTGGTGTTGCTTGGCCATTTCGATTTTGGCCTCCATGATCTTGGCCTTCACCTGGTTATCACCGATGTCTACGGCTTCCCCGCGCTTGTTCTTCAGCACCGGCTTTTGCTCTCCTCCGGGATTCTCTTTGTCATCCTCAAAATCGAGGGAGAAGCTGTCGCTGTTGTTATCCGCCAGGTAACCCATGGCGGTAGTGTCATCCACCGCTTTGATGAACTTGCTCAGGTCAGTAGTGGCGGCCTTCATCAACTCCATGAACTCTTCGTTCTGGTCTTTGATGACCTGCATATTAGCCTGGTAAACCGACTGCAGCAGGTCTTTCACGAAGGAGGGAAAGTCTACCGTGTCTACATACTCACCAAAGGTTTGAGCGCCATCGCTCATGTCGAGCATTTCATCGTGACGCTCATCATCGATGTTGTCGCTGGCCTTTTCATTGTCTCTGCGCCCGCGCATTGCGCCAGCCAGTCCGGATTGCTCCGCCAATTTTTCATATTCCGAGTTCACCAGGTCACGGTAAACCACGCGTTGGTCAGCTTCGGACAAGGTGCGGAAGGAAGGTGATGCTGCCAGGGCCATTTGCGCCTCCTTGCGCGCCATTTCTTTCAATTGATCTTCTAGTGCCATACTTTACGTTCTTTAAGTGTTTGTAGAATGAAAAAGGGATGCGCTGGGGTCTTAGAAACCCCAGTCGTCATCGGCACCATCGATGGCTCCTTCCAGCTGGGCCATCTCATCTCTTGGACCTGAAGCCATTTCATCTCCTTCGCCAATCTGGCTCTGAGCGATGATGAACGACTGACAGGAATCCAGCAGGGCATTGAACTCTCCATCGGTGATGGAGGCTTCGTCAAACCCGGAGATGTATCGCAGAATTTTGTGGCCTTCTACCGCAGCAGTCTTGAGCGAATTCACATTCGGTATCGTGTTGTACTGGGCTTTGCTTACAGATTCAATCACCTTCCAGATGCTCTTCTCGTTGCTGCGACCGGAAAGCTGAGCCGTCACCTCGGGAGCACGCAGAATCTCAATGGCACTTTGCAGGTGGGCATACATTTCGCGGGTCATGGTCTTGGCCAATCCCGAGCAGTGGGTGGAAAGGTTGTATTGAATGTCCTGCATGGCGCGGTAGATCGGAATGCGCGAAATGCTATCAACAGAGTCCGCAGAAGAGCGCAGGTCAATGAAACTGGCCGTCTCTTCCATCAGTCGATCCCAAAGGCTGATGAAGTTGCTGTTGGTGGTCATTCCATCCAACACATCCGTGTTGCCAATGCTGAGCACCTGGTTGTAAAACAAGCCACGCTCCTCTTCCGAGGTTCGGTCTTCCTTTTTCTTGAAGTAGCGGTAAAGCTTGTCGCTGAACTCACCCTGAGGGAAGGAAATATCTGCCTTGGTCCAGGAAAGCAGCACTGAATCGGCCACGCGGAAGATGCCCATGCGATCGCCCAGCATGTAGATGTAGAACAGGACGCTGGCCGCTTTGATGTTCTCTGCATCAATGCCCTGACCTTCGGTTGTTTCAAAAGTGTCCACAGCAAAATCCCAGGTTCCGTCTCCGGCTGAAGAGTAGACATTGTTGATCGGATCGTTGCCGTCACCGATGCGCTTGCGGGCATGGTTGTAAGCGACAAAAAGAGCTTCGTCATAGCGGTCATCACCAGGGTTGTTTGCCCGATAGCTGTCCGGCACCTTCAGCCCCAGCTCCAGCAGATAGTTGGCCATGATGCGCTTGATGGCCGGAGTTCCATGAATAGCATCCACCTCGCCTTTTCGGAAGTAGTTGTCTACCAGCGCAGGTATCTGGCCCAGCCGCTCCTGCTCGCGAAGCAGTCGCATGACTGCCGCTTCTGCATTGTTGATGGCTGGTCTGGCCTGCAACACCTCATGGTACAAGCGCTCCATGGAAATCTCGCTGATGTCGATGTTGTTGTTGACGAGTACGATCTCCAGCATGATGCCGTAGAACTCGGCTACGACCTCTCTGGCATTCGCCTTTACGCGCGAGAACACACCGGCAACATCAATGACCTTTTCACCCATCATCACCTTGCTCAGCATGCTCACGTAAATGCTGGGTTCAGAGAGCAAGTAGCGGATGGTATGGTCGATGCCGCTCTTGTTGAACCTTCCAGTCACCTGATCAATGATCGCAAGATGTCCGGCCTTCACAAGGTCTGACATGTGCTTCTGAGCCTGTGTTTCAAAGCCAGAGACCAACTTGGCTCTGCTGTGCTCGCTGCTACTTTCAGCGGTGATGTTGGGCGCATGAATAGAGAATTCCTTGTAGAGGTAGTTGTTGAGGAAGTCGCTCGCTCGTTCTACTACGGCTGACTTTGATTCTCCTGGTTTTGGTTTTTTCGGATCCATGATCTAGATGATTTACTTGAATTGATTTGTGGGTTAGTTCATTTGATAATTGAGGAGCTTCAGGGCATCGGGCAGGTTGATAGCTCCGAAGCCTTCGTTGATTGTTTTGATGGAGCGCCCGCTGCGATCTGCCGTGGTCATCAGCAGTCGTTTGAGGTCGGCATCTTTCAGGGTTCTTCCGGTTTTGCGAAGAGCGTAGGATTTCAGCAGGGCAATGGCTCCACTTACAAAGGGGGCGGCCTGAGAAGTTCCGCTCGAGAAAGCGTAGTCCTGACGGAGGTAGGTGCTGTAAATGTTCGTGCCCGGAGCTACAAACGAAATGTGCGCTCCACGGGTCGAAAAGTTGGCCACCTCACCTTGCGGATCTACCGCTCCAATGGCAATAACATAGGGATTGGCTCCTGGGAAGTACTTGTCGCGCGTGCCATCATTACCTGAGGCTGCCACGATGGTCACGCCTCGCTTGCGGGCATAATCCACCACTTCTGCATGAGGTAATCCACCGCCTTCGTGCTTCACGCCCAGACTCATGTTGATGATCGAGGCTCCTTCGTCCACTGCGTATTTGATGCCGGCATTGATGTCCTGAATGGTTCCGGCTCCCACAACGCTCGCTCCGCGCTTAAAGGCTCCCAACACCTTCACAGGAAGAATTGTGCAGTTAGGCGCAACACCAACAGCCATTCGCTGTCCCCGGGCAGCAATAATACCGCTTACATGTGTTCCATGACCTACCTCATCTTCTGGCATATCGTCCAGTCCGAGGAAATCTCCGGTGAATTTCTGCTGTCCATTGATGATGTTGACAAAATCAAATCCCTGTTGCATGCGGCCACCGGCAAACTCGGGATGTATTGCTTCGATTCCGGTGTCGAGCACTGCGATTTTTACGCTCGGCATTCCTCTGGAATAGCTGTGAGCCTCCTTCACCACGGCTTCAGAACCTCTCATCAGTGGACGGCCCTGTGCGAGCTGATGGCTTTGATAGCGTGGCAACTCTGCTTCCGCATACTGGGGAGCATGAGCATATTCGACCTCGGGGAGCAGGGAAATTTGCCGGACTAATTCTGGCGAAAACTTTCTGTCGTTTTTCAGAATGAGCCGGTAGATGCGGTTGAGGCCACTGCTTACTTCTTCCTTGGTCCAGCCTCCACGCTTCATCGCATCGTATTCACGTGTAACCCAAACGGGCACCTTGTTTTTGCGGATGATCGAATCAATATCTGCTGACAGCGCATACTCACCACCGGCCTTGTCATGCAAGAGCTGCTGCCACGATGGAAAATCGCGGGAAGCAGGTTGATGCAGTTTGATGATGATGCTGTCTTTCACAAGGGGTCGTTTTGACCTTTATGCACGTGTGGAGGAGAGGTAACCCATCGGTTGAAATTTTTTTTTCAACCACATAGGACAAGGAGTACCGCACGGAGGTCACGGAGAAGTGGCTTTGCGAACTCCGTGTCTTCTTTGTGCGCTCTGTGGTTTTTAAAGAAAGGCGCTGTTCGCAAGCACTCCATCCCCAAAGCGGGCATTGGGCCGGAAAACTCCAATGCCATCGCCATTGTCTTCCAGCAGAGGTTCTTCCCTCCGTTCCAACCGCAGGTAGTCAAGCTCGGCCCCGATGATCCGGGCGTGTTCAAAAGCTTCTAACATGGAAACACGACCGTCTCCATCCGTATCGGCATTCACTGGATTTCCACGATGGTCTCTCTTAGCCAATGCTGAAATGACATAATAGGAGAAGATGTCAAACGGCACCGTGGGATGTTCATACGACAGGTCGTCCTCTTTGCAGGCAGACATCAGAACGCGATGGGGTCCGCGCAGGTCGTGGAGCAAGCCACCGCTGAAGCAAGGTTGCAACACGGCAATGAGCTTATTGAAATTCAGACACCCGATCATCGCTGCAAAGTGATCATCGTAAAGCGGAGCTGGGAAGTCGTAATAGTCGATGCTCTCATCAAAGCGGCCTGGGTCAATCTCATCGGGAGCAATGCTGTCCGGCCGCCCACCAAAAGGTCCTATCGAACGGTGCAGTCCTCCTCCGTGATTGGTGACGTACAACAGGAGGTCATTTTCTCCTGTCAGCCTGGATTTAAGGGTTTGAATCGCATCCTGCAATCCTTCAGGATGGGCCGCAAAATGAACGGGAATGGAACCGGGCCCGTACGTTTCTGGTGTTCCCGCGCGGTAAACCACCACAATGTTCTTTGGGCTGTATCCATACACATTGACGAGTGTTTTGTACATAAACACGAGGTTGTTCCAAAACCGAATGTGAGCTCCGGCCCGATCAAACCCACCGCTGTAGAGCAGGGCGCAGTTTTGGCTTCGAATCAACTGTGGAATGGCCGTCACGGAATCAGTGAAATCCTGAAACTCCATCCTTCCGGGTCTGTAAACCTTTGTTTGGGCAGCTGCCGATTTCATTGCGCGCACGTGATCCACCTTAATGGAAAGCTCCTTGTTCGAACCACTCACGTTTTGGTAGCACCTGCCTTCGATTTCTACAAGACTGCCGTAGGCGGGCATGTCGGCCGGTTCGCTGTTATCCTTGGGCACATCCAAAAGCAAGTAGACCGAGTCAGGCATTTTCGAATTCACCCGTGGCCAAAGCATGTTGGTCAACAGCATGGGCACAGGTTGGTCCACGTACAAACCTTTTACGCGCACTTTTTCCTCGCTTACCTGGGCCTTTTGGGCATGAAGCTTCAAGTTCTGGATGGTCCATGTTTTCGGAGGAACTTCTTCGCGGGTTCCGCATTGGAGAAGTAGTAAGGCAAGGATGGTGGTGAAGAAAAGCTTGCTGGGCATGGGGAGGTTCTTTTGGTTTTTCGGACTTAATGCACCTAACCTCCAGGGGTAACCCACCACCAGTGATTCCGGTGGCAGAAAAATTTTGGCATTTCGATGGATTGCCTTAGCATTGGTCGGCCGAGGCGGTATTTTTCCAAATCATGGTTAGCCGAATCGGTTACTTCTGACTCATTTATTCATTAACTGCATAAGTTCATGCGTGACGACACTGTCTTGACTGCATTGCGCAACGGAGATCTTGCGGCTCTGGACAGTGTGTATATAGAGCACCGGGAAGAGTTTCTGGCCTGGATCACGCGTACTTATGGTTGTACGATGGAAGACGCGAAAGACATTTACCAGGTATCTACCTTGCTGCTGTATGAAAATGCAGTGAGTGGTAAGTTGGTGAGTTTCTCAGGAACGCTCAAAACCTATCTCTTTGCGATTGGCAAAAACAAGGCACGGGAATGGGCTCGTCAAAAACAGCGCTTTGTACAGGAACAACTGATGGAGCCTGAAGCAGAAGGGGCGGTAGATGATGACAAGGAGACGCTGTTTCGGATGGTGGAGCATGGACTTGAACAGTTGGGCGATCCGTGTCGTGAGTTGTTGAAGCTGTTTTATTTTCAGAAAAAGAGCGTGGAGGAAATCACTGCTGCGCTGAAATACAAGAACCGGGATACGACCAAGAACCTGAAGTATAAATGCCTGAACAGGCTCCGTAAAATCTGCAAAGCCACATGAGCGAACCTTCAGATATCGCATTGATCGAGCGCTACATCCGGGGTGAGTTGAGCCTGGAAGAGCGAGGTGCAGTGGAGCAGCGCATGGCAGAGGATGCTGACTTCAGGGCATTGCTCGAAGACTATGAGGTGCTCACCAAGGGCATTGCCTACAGCGGCCGCAAGGCGGTGTTGGAGCGATTGCAAAACCTGGATGAAAACCTTGAGGGCACAGAAGCTACGGTTCGCTCCATCGCTCCCCGAAAGCAGAAGCCAGTTGTTTGGCTGGCAGCAGCGGCTGTGGTGGCATTGCTTTTCTATGCGGGATTTTCGCTGTTCAATGCTGGTCCAGATGCCGGAGAGTTGTACGCAGCTTACTACGAACCTTATCCAAACCTGGTTTACCCAATCACACGATCGAACACCACAGCGCAGGATCCCGCGGCAAAGCCATACCGCGCCTACGAGCAAAAGGACTACGAAGCTGCCCTGGCAGCATTAAACGCTGACACTAAAAGCCCTGAGGACACACGACTTTTCTATAAAGGGCACACACTTTTAGCCTTGAATCAGCCTGAAGAAGCCATTGAAGCTTATGATGCGCTGCTGACACTTCCTAACCTTGAGCAGTTCAGCGATCCTGCCCGTTGGTACAAGGCCCTGGCACTTCTTAAACTGGAGCGCGTTGAAGAAGCAAGAAGTGTGCTCCAAAGCCTGGAGAACAGCGCCTATTCCAAAGAATCGAAGGAGCTTCTGGAAAAGCTTTGACAAAGCTCTCAACTTCGAATTCACTGCGGGATAGAGTAGGGTATTTTTCACGCTACCGGTTTCCTTTTCAAAACGAGGAAGCCATGAACAATAAGAAGAACAGGATCAAGCAGCGCATCCAAATGCTGGGAGCGCAGGGTCGCAAGCTGCAACAAGAAGAAAGGTCAAACCGATCAAAACCGAGGAGCGAACGATTGTCGAATGAGCTGTTGAGTGCTCTGCTTTGTGGAACGGGGATTTCACTTTCTACAGCCGGATAAAATGAGAACCTCAGTGGACTATACCACAGTTTTTCGTTGTAATCTGAAAGAAGGCGAATCTCTCTATCGTATCACCGTGAAAGGTCATTTCGAAGCTGTCTGGAACTTCATCATCTGATCTTCTAATTTTCTGATAATCTGATGATCGGAGAGCATTAACCTTGTGCAACAAACACCAAAACAACATACCATGATCAAGCTCACTGTTCTCTATCCCCAACCTACCGACCCAGAACAATTTGAAAAGGACTACGCGGACCACACGCGCCTGCTGCACGAAAAAACAGGAATTACCACTTCAGAAAAGCCTTACACTGTAACCAAGTTTTTCCCTGGACCTAAAGGCCCGGCACCTTATTACCAAATGTTCTCCCTGCCCTTTGAATCGAAGGAGGCCATGAAAGCCTCACTCGCTTCGAGCGGTATGCAGGAAGTCGCAGCAGACGCACACCGTATTTCCAGCGGTGGAGCACCGGTTATCCTCATCGGTGACGAAAACTGATGACGTAGTCAAAACAAGCATTGCACAGCAAGAAGGCATCCTGGCTATGGTTCATGGATAAAAGATCAAGGTTTTAGGGGCTTTTGCTGACTGCAAAATACTTGCAGTGCCGGGGTCTAGCTTCGGATCCCAAACAATAAACCCATGAAAAAAATGAAGTATTTATTGCTGTTTATGCTGCCTGCACTCGTGTTCCTTAGCTCGTGCGAAAAAACAGATCCTGTTCTGAACACATCCGGGCAATCTTCGGTGGAAGAGAGTATCGAAGCCAGAGAGCTTCAAGCCTGTCAGGCTAGTGTTGACGGTTCAGACATCACCATTTCAATGAATGAGGATTGCACCAAGGCGACCGTCACTCTTTCTATATGTTGCGAATGTCCGTTCGGATCGCTGGGTACAGGCTGCGCAACACCGGGCACTGTATTGATGCAGGTGGAAATCGGGCCAAACCAATATACAGAGATTACGCAACCAGTGAATGCTTCTATCGTTCAGGGTGGTTGCTATGACCTCGTCATCGAAGTTGAAGACAATGGTAACGAGTTGCGAAGAGCAAAGGTCCTTCAGCTGGAATTCAATGGAGTAGCAGTTGATTTCACTTCGCCTTTGGTGGAGTGCGCCCTATAATGCGGAGAGATCTCCCATTCCTGATCTGGTGTCGAACCCACAAGCTTAAAGAGAGGCTATCCAGCCTCTCTTTTTGTGTTCTCAAAGGCGTACAATCTTTAGTAGTGCATCCTTTCCTTGATTTTGAACCCAAAGGAAAACCGCACATCTTCCTTGTAGCAATAGCTCTTGCGCTCTTTACTGAAGTAAATCGGAGCGCCCAGGTCTTTCATCGTGTTGATGATGTTGTAGATGTTGCGTTCAGATACGTTCAATCGCTGCGCTAAATGCTGAGGTGATCCCGTGCTCTTTCTGTTGATGAGAGCATCCACCCGTTCTATCAATCTGATTTTATCCAGAAGATTCATTGCAGCGTTTCTACCCGAATCTAATCTGGCCCTGAGCGACAAACACCGCTTTTGTGGACAGTTGTAATTGCCAGAGGGAAGAATGTCGTTTCAGAGGTGAAAAGCCTCTGACGCTGCTACGACAAGTGGACTAGGCAGCGATAGCAGGTATACGGAAAGACACCACGCTCCCGCGATTTTCATCAACGCCTGATTCCGAAGTATACCGGATTTCCACGCCATGCACTTCCCGCAGATTCGCAATCCGCTGTCGGGTGATCTGTGTGCTCATCGACCGATGCAGGGAGCTGGTTTTGCGCTTCGTTTCGCTTTTTTGCGGGCCATTGTCCTCGATCTGCACCTCGAGAAATTCACCTTCCACCGCATAGCCGAGCTTCACCCGGCCGGCCGGCACATTCAAAGCTCCATGCAGGATGGCGTTTTCCACAAAAGGCTGGATCAACATGGGCGGTATTTTCCAGCGGTCCACATCCAATTTGTCGTCTACTTGAACTTCATACTCGAACTTGAAGTCGTTGTTGAGCTGTTGCAGTTTCAGGTACTCGCGGATCATGTTCAAATCTTCCTTCAGAGGCACAAAATCCTGATCTGAAGTCTCGAGAATACCGCGCATCAACTTGCTGAAGTCCCGGAGAAAACCCGCAGCGCGTTTTTGCTCGTTGGCATAGATGTAGGCCTCAATGGACGACAGTGCGTGGAAGAAAAAATGGGGATTAAGCTGCACGCGCAGGAATCGCTGTCGAAGCTGGGCGTTCTCAATTTTCACACGTCCTTCTTTGAGCTTTTGACGGGTTCTAAGCCAGGAGTAGCCTCCGATCAGCAGGATTAGAAAGATAGCCAGAACACCCCATAAAACAGATTGCTGAAGAGCGATGTAGTCTTCTTTTTGCTCGTTTTCCCTCCGGAGCTGCTCAATCCTCGATTGCTTTTTCTCTCCCTCGTAGTTCTCTACGATTGCGGCTACCTTCTCTTTCTGCTCGGCAGCGATGATAGAGTCCTCACTGATCATAACCTCTTGCTGAAGCTCCAGTGCCAGCTTGTAGTTTGCGGTTTTCTGGTAACACTCTACCAAGAGTTTCTTCAGCCTGTTTCGCCCCGCTTCCGTGGTCTCGTGTTCAAGACAGTATTCGAAGTTCTCTACTGCCTTCGCAATGGAATTCAGCCTCAGGTAGTTCATTCCGAGCATTTCATAAGCCCGGATCAGCTTCCATTCATGATCAACGCTCAGTGCATGATCAATGGCCTGTTGCATGTAGTAGATCGATTGATCGTAGTCTCCCCTTTCATAGTATACTTTGCCGTAACCATTCATGATATCCGAGTTATACCATATCACGTCATTCGCCACGGCTACGCTCTCAGCTTGCTGATAACCCAGCATGGCATTTCCATACTTTTTGAAGACATAGTTGATCTCTCCCACGGAAATGTATGCGGCCACCAGACGCTCCTTTGAAGCTTTTTCGGTGCTCAGGAACGAAATCGCTTTTTCAAGGTATGCTACTCCCTGCTCGTAGTCATCCAGGACCAGCGCGTGGATCTCTGCCAACGACAAACAGACAAAACCAGCACTCGAGCTATCACCGAGTTGCTTAAACGTTTCCAATGCAACCAAACTGGATTTGATCGCTTGATCGTACTCCTCGGTTGAGATGTACAGATCAGTCAACAACGCTTCTGTTCGCGACACGATTGTTGGTAGAATATGGTCTCCCATATCCCGGTTCTTCAGCAAGACCTGCTTCGCACCTGAAACATCCTCACTCAGGTAGAGCATGCTGGCAACATTGTATCGAGCGTAGGCGATCTTATTATCATCTCCCAGGCCTTCTGCCAAAGCCAGCTGCTGCTGAGCATAATAAACAGCGCTATCTACATTCAGCTTTTGGTAAACCCGAATAAGCTCGGGAAGAATCACGAGCCTGTCCATCGTATCGGTTCCTGATGCACGCTTTAAGCTGTCCGCCTGCCTGGTTAGCATCAACAGACGGGCGTCACCTTCAAATGAAGCCTGATCATCCTTGGCATACACTCCAAGGGAACCGATCAGGAAGCAAAGGAGTATTGATAAAGCCTTCATGTTCAGCACAGGATCTGCTTATGCAATGTTCATTCGTTCATAGACCTCTTTCTTGAACGCCTTGCCGATGGGGATGGATTCTCCACTTATAAGGAACGCCTCCTGCGTGGATTCTTCGATGAATTTCACATAAGCCATGTTCATGGCATGGCTATGGTGCGTTCTTAAAAAGCTCGGAGGAAAGAGTGCTTCCAACATTTTTTTGAGTGAGCCTCTTACAACAAACCTGCGCGCGTTCACATCGATGAGCGTAACGTAGTTCTTGCTCTCAACCGTCAAATGACTGACGTCCCTGAAGTATACCTTTTCGAGTCTCTGGCCCATCCTCACTGTGAGGTAGTCTTTGGCTTTACCATTCTTGACGGCCGGGTTTTGCTTTCTCACAGCCAACTCTATATTGGCTTTCAGTTCTGCTGGATCAACAGGTTTGGAAAGGTATCCTGAGGGAGCAATGCCCACCGCTCGCTGGACGATACTGTCAGAATCCATTGCCGTCACAAAAATGATCGGCACATCCACATCCTCTTTGATGTGGCTGGCGAGGCTGATTCCCTCGTCTTCCTCGTGGAGATTAATGTCCATCAAAACCACATCGGTGGAACGACCACTTAGGGAACTCAACACCTCTGCGCTGGTCCGGCCCGTCCCTGTCACCTGGAAGCCAAGCTCCTCAACTTTTGACTTCATTGCAGCTAGCTGCATCGCATTGTCCTCAACAATAAATACCCTTATCACTATCGACTATGAACGTTAGGTATACTTAAAACGTGTGCGCGTGAACAATAATGAGTTCAACAACCCTTCAATACTGGACACTGTATGTACGTTTTTTGACGGAAAAATCGCCCACATGGTTGTCTTTTATGCCAGACGTAAAATATAAAAAAGCGGCCCCGAATCGAGGCCGCTTTTCCCAAAAAGACACTGACCCCTAACGATCATGTCTTGTCAAACACAGTCTTGCTGAAAACTATCGCTCTACGACTACTTTTTTGGTCACTCGTTCCTGGTGAATGATGGCCGAGACAAAGTAGACTCCATCTTCAAGGTCATTCAGGTTGAGGATCACTCTGCCATCCGTGTCAGAAATTCCCTCCAACACCAACTGGCCGAGTGTATTCTTCACAGATACCGGAGTTCCCGCAGGAATTCCCGCAACGAGTGCACGTTCTTTGGCAGGGTTGGGGAAAACTTGAAAGTCTACCAACGACTCCAATGATGATTCGGCTTGTGCATCACCATGCTTGCCAAACTCTTCGCCACCGATGGTGATGTCAGTGTAAGTGCAGCAACACCAGCCTTCGGCTACATCCTCAAAGCAGTAGTAGAACCGGTAGGTTCCCGGAGCGTAAAGTGAAGGATCCAAAGATCCGTTGAAGTTGTTGGGGCCGTACCAGGTTCCTCCAGGCCGTGACACTCCGGGAGAGAAGGGCGGGTCGTTCTGTCCAACAGGTCCCGTGGAGAAGATTTCTATTCCAGGACATTGGTCGCAGTCACTCACATTGACCGTCACGTCTCCACAGGCAATGCAACCGGAGGCATCCTCGTGGCAGTAGGTCAACACGAAAGAACCTGGTTCAAGAAACTGTGGGTAGACGGTTCCATTCAGCTGGTTAGGGCCATACCAGGTCCCTCCGGACGGAGATGCTCCAATCGATGACGGTGGGTCGCAGGGTGTAACGTTGATCGCTGCCGGTATGATCACTCCACACGATTGTGGAGAGCAGGTGGCAACAGTGGTGAGTGTTACTGTTTTGCAATCGGTGCATGACCCACTGGTGAAGCAGTAAGTGTACTGCTGATCGCCCGGAGGTAGCTGAGACAGGTCCACCACGTTGCCTGTGAGTGCAGGACCATACCAGGTTCCTCCGGCAGGTGATCCGCTTAAAGACACTGTGCCTGCGCAGAGTTGTGTAACCGGTGGCGTAACAACGGAGACTCCGCATGGATCCACTGTCTGGCAATCGACCACGGTGATGGTCGCGGTTTGACAGTCCACGCAGCATTCCATGTTGTTGACACAGTATTCAACCAGGTGATCTCCAACTCCCAGAGCAGTTGGGTTTACTACTCCATTGGCATCAGCCGCGCCTTGCCACCATCCAGAGCTGGGATTGCCCGAAAGCTTCACTGTTCCGCCATTGAGGCAAATCGGACCGGGTAAATCCAAGGTCAGTGGCACTTCCAGCTCACAACACCTGGACGTTTCCAGGAAGGAGACCTCCGTAATGGCTACCTCCGGAATGTTGTGGACTTCCACATCACCCTGGATGTCGATCTCCTCGATCACGTCTCTTTTCAGATTGGCAAACGAATACTCCGGGTTACCTCCGAGCTCACATCCTCCTACCTCACCCACAGGATCCGCCTGTATCAATTCAAAAGAAGCGGGGCTCTGCGAATCAGAAACGAGACCGGTGAGCACCTTGATATCAGGCGAGAATAAGTTGCCGGGATCTCCGTAGGTTTTTGTCATATCCCAGGTCTGATTCAGAGGTGCATAGTAATTGTTGGACCAGATCGGGACACCGATACTGTTGATGCTGAGCAGCCAGAATGTATTGGCGCTTCTGTTCTCCCCTCCTACCTGCAGCTGACCGGCTCCATAATGCGCATATTCAGGGGTGCACAGTGGCTGATCTTGCTCGGCATAAAAGTTAGACCAGTTGACAGCTCCGCCAAAAGCAGAATAGGACCAGATCAACGTCCGCTTGTCCAGTCCACCCATCTCAGGAGTGTAGGTGGCAAAGCCGGCATAACTGAGCAAATCAATTTCAAGGACTGCGGTAGCATCAATGTTGTAGTTGCCAGGTATGTTGAGGTTATAGCGATTTCCATCGATCGGATCTCCATTGAAATCTGTTTGAATGGCAAAAGCTTCCTGGCCGTATGACTGAAGGCCTGTGCCGCTTGGCAAAGCTGAGTTTCCCTGAATGATGAACTTGGAAAGAGCGCTTCCGGCAACACCGGTGGCATGCATGAATGTGCCTCCAGAGCAAGGATAGGTTTTGAACCAATCCAATTGGCTGTTTTGATACAGCTTCAAGAGGAAGGGTACACTCGACTTTGGATCTGAGTTGGGTTGGTAGCGGCCTGTGATCAGTATTTCATCAGAAGGCAGTACTACCATGTCTGCCGGCTCAAGCCCGAGGGGTAAATCAGCCGGGCTTCCAGCGTTGGGTGACTTAAATGCCCTGGACCAAATAAGATCACCGTCTTCGTCCACCGCCATCAGGTAAATCCCCCTGTACCACTGCGTGCGGGCAGAAGTATTGCCATTGGGATAATCAAAATAGCCAAACTCCATGCAGCCCACGTAATAGTGTTCACCGGCAACGTGGGTCTCCCGAAAGGAAATACGGCTGAATTCTGAGGAAGTCAATTGAGCAAATCCACCGACCGAAAGGGAAGACAGATCCGGAACGTATTTCTTCTCCCAAACAAGATCTCCGTTTGGGTCTGTCTTCATAACAATGGCCTCGCCTTTATCCGTCAGTCCAAGGGTGAAGGTGGTCGCATCATGGTCCATGGATGAAGCGGCATCTACCAGCTCGCCCATGGAAGAATTGGGGGCGTAGTTTTTATGGTATTGAGCCCGGAGAGGTATGCAACTCCAACTTGCAAACAATACCATGAGGGTTAGTACAACTTGATTTTTTCTCTTCATTTCTAAAGTATTTATGGGGTGAATATGAGTGCTGAGAACAGTTGTTCTCGTAGGGTAAAGGTGCTATGTCATCTGCCTCGAACTAAGCTTGCTTTACCAAGTGCAGTCCTCGCTTTGTAAAGTGTCTTCTTCGGCAACGAGTGGAATCCAAACAAGTAGACCACACCGCGTAGAGGTAGTATTAGTCTAGCAACATTGGACCGTGATTCGGTAAATCCAAACTGCCATACCTTGCGTTTCATTCCCAAGGATTCGGCACCGCATGTCTACACCCATAAAGAGCATTCGCTTCGATCGTCAGAAGCACCCCGGCCTGGAGTTCGACCTGTTTCCCTTTGAGGAGATCTTCCTGCGCGAGGGCCTCGATCACAGTCCGCTCTCTGCACACCGGGTAGACTTTTATGTGCTCCTGCTCATCACCAGCGGTGAGGGAAAGCACACCATCGATTTTGTGGATTATCCATACCGAAAGGGCTCTGTGATCACGATCAGAAAAGACCAGATCCACAGCTTTCACCCAAGTTCAGCACGAGGCGTGGTGCTGGTATTTACAGAAGAGTTTGCACTGAGCCACCTGGAGCAAACAGGCACTCAAATGATGATGGAAGTATTCAACGAGCTGCTGCTTCAACAGAACACCGCCCTGCAGTCGGAAGAATTTGACGAGCTACTGACGCTCATCTCGCTCATTCAAGCTGAGTTTGATCACCCTCACAACCAACATACTCCAGGGATCATTCGCAACCTCATCCAGGTATTGATCAGCAAGGTTCATCGCATTCGGACACGCTCTTCGCAAATCGATCAGGGACATAAGTACATTCCACAGTTTCTGCGTTTTCAGCGGCTTGTAGAAGAGCAATGCATGAAGTCAAGAGCAGTTCAGTTTTATGCCGATCAACTTGGCATGACTCCAAAGACACTCAATAACATCACACAGAAGATCATTGGCAAGTCTCCTAAAAGTTTCATTGATGGAACCTTGACCCTTCAGGTGAAGCGCCTTCTGATTAATTCGGATTTGAGCATCAAGGAAATTGCCTTTCGGGCAGGCTTTGAAGAGCCGACCAATCTGTTTAAGTTTTTCAAACGATCAACTCGTCAGACTCCGCAAGCGTTCAGAGCGAGTTTCCAGGGACGAACCAACATTCCTCGAAGAGGTCCGAGAGATTAACCGTGGCGAGACCGAGCGGAAACGCTCAGCCAATTCACGAGCGAGCCCACCGCAGCTGAAGCAGGTGCAGGAAATAATCCCATCCGTGATCGAAGGATGAAAGATCCTGGCCCGTTTCGAACTCCTGTCTGATCTTCACCCGCACACCGCCTCTTTCCTCTTCGAAGCGCACTTCCACCGTGCTGTCCACATTTCCATACCTGGCAGAATAAAGCACTCGCTTGTTTGGTTCCACCTCTATGTATGCTCCGATGATGGTGGTTCCGTTTTCAAAGGTGACTTTATAGATGCCTCCGGGAACGGGGTCGAGTTCTACTTCTTTTCCGTGCCATTTAAGCATGGCTTCAGCATTGGTAAAGTGTGCAAAGACATCCTCGAGGTTGGAGTCGATCCAAACCTCTTTGTGCAAGACATTATTCATCGTTTCCCTCTAAATTCATTTTTAGCTTTTCCAATCCTTCATCCCAGAGGTGATCAAAAAAGTGCATCGCCCTTTTTAACTCTTCCCTTCGGAGTGCATAGATCCTGAAGTTTCCCTGTTTGTGGCAGGAAACGAGCCCCGTCTCCATCAATATTTTCAAATGCTGAGAGGTGGACGACTGGCTGATCTCTAACCTGCTTGTCAGTTCCCCAACCGCAGATGGCTTTTCTCCCAGCATCATGATCATCTGAAATCGATGCGGATCGCTTAAAGCCCCAAAAACCTTCTCCATTCCCATTGTTCGAAGTTACAAATCTATATTAGAGGATATTAATATTATATTTGATTAATATAGATTCAGATGAGTGACAGGAAAATCAATCGTTTGCGTATTACCGATGCTCTCCTTCTTTAAACTCCGATTATCATGAATAAAAACCCGATCGTTGATGCGTATCTGAAAGAGAAAGCACATCCGCTAAATGAAGAAATCCAAAGGGTAAGAGAGATCATCCTCAGTGCGGAGGAGGGCCTCGAAGAGACGATAAAATGGAACAGCCCCACGTTCCTATACAAGGGCAACATGGCCTCTTATTTCATCAACGCCAAAAAGCACGTGAGCTTAATGTTCCACAAAGGGGCTTTGATCGAGGATAGCAGCGGATTACTGGAAGGCGAAGGCAAAGAAGCAAGAACTGTCAAACTCCACAGCCTCGAAGAAATAGAAGAGCGCAAGGCCGACCTGCAACGCATTGTGCGGACATGGGTGAAAATGCGGGACGCCAACTAGGTGCATCCACCTTGTTCATGGGTTGCATCCTGAAGCCTTCACGCTCCAGGCTGTCTTTCCGATTTTGACAGTCTTTGGTCTGATTTCTACCTTTCAGAGAAAGACCACTATCTCAAGCTTTGCTGCATAAAACAATAG
This sequence comes from Flavobacteriales bacterium UBA6057, assembly GCA_002428995.1. GTDB lineage: Bacteria > Bacteroidota > Bacteroidia > Flavobacteriales_G > Salibacteraceae > UBA6057. The sequence continues at coordinate 52,539 of DIYJ01000014.1, forward strand.
TGCAAACATCCACCTGCAGAAAGCTTTGCGTTTGAAAACGGCAGTGGAGGCACACAAAAACATTGGTCATGGATCCAAAACTGCAAAACGCCACCAACCTCTACATGGAGGGAATCAGAGATGGAAACGCCCGGGAGGCGGTTACGAAATACACCGGTGCCCGATACACGCAACACAGCACCGGAGTCCGTGATGGAATCGAAGGATTCGTAGAATTCTTTGAGCCCTTCCTGAAGCGCAATCCCGAGCGCGATATTCGCGTGATTCGAGGCCTCACAGATGGCCAGTATGTGTTTATTCATGCGTATCAGAACATCAACAATGGGGAAGCGCAGTGGGTAACCACCGACTTTTTCGATACGGATGAAAACGACAAGATTATTGAGCACTGGGATGTGATTGCGCCTTATTCAGACTCCACACCCTCGGGACACACATCCATAGACGGGCCTACTGAAATCACCGATCTGGACAAGACAGAAGAGAACAAAGCAGTCGTTCGCAGCCTGATCGAAGATGCACTGATGCCAGGCGGAAATCCAGCCAACCTTTCGAACTACATCTCCGCAGAAAAGTACATCCAGCACAACAAGGAGGTTCCCGATGGATTAGAGCATCTCCAGAAATTGGCCAGCGCATCCAACCGGCCGCTGAACTACGAAAAGATCGTGCTGCTTGTAGGCCAGGGAAACTTCGTGGCTACACTTTGCAAGGCCAACTGGAACGATGGAACGATCAATCAGGACTATGCCCAGGTGGACATTTTCCGCCTTGAGAATGGCCTGGTGGTGGAGCACTGGGACAACGTAGAGCCGGTGCCTGAAAATGATGTGAATTCGGGGAAGTTCTGAGGCATTTCACGTTCCGGCTTCGATCCAAATAGTATTTTGAGCGAAGTCACACAAGTCCATGGGTTCAGGAAATCAACTGGTTGGTCAATACTTAAATCAATACTACCTCGACACGGGTGAGCAAGTGTTTTCCAAGTCTTACTTGGAAGACAGGATTTATATCTCTAAGAACCGTCCTTTTCTGATTTTTTGGGGCTTGATGTTCCTTTTTGTTGCAGTCTTAACTGCTGTCTTTTTGTTGACACGAGCAAGTGGTAAGGTGTCTTGGTTTTCCATTTGGCTCGGATTATTCCTAACTGGGCTTCCCCTGAGCATGGCTTTTGTATACCTGAACAGAGCGAAGAATGGGAAGGCCCTCTGTTTTCACCTCAAAGCCCAGAAGGTGCTGCTTCCTCAGGGTTGGGTGCCTTTCACAGAAGTTGCGGGTCTTACGTTGACCTATCTAAAAACAGGAATAGGGAGTCATAGTATACGCTCATTCCATCTGACCATCGAACTAAAAAACAAGAGTAAGCTAACCATCGCCCGATCACATGAAAAAGAGATTATTGATCAGATGGCACAAATACTCTCAGAAACTTGCAGCTTCGCTTTAGATCAGAAATATCATAGCGCCTAAACTCTAGCGATGACCAGTCTGCTTAGCCTGCCCTTTGTCCTCTTCCTATTTTCCACGAGTGTGTTTGCACAGGAACTAAGAACTGAAGCAACAAAGCGGCCTGATGGAGACACTTACACGGTTTTCCATCTAGGCGAACTCAATGCTCGCATCACATCCAAACGTCCCAAACCAGAAGCAAACACCTACCTCTGTGTAGCAGCCGCCTTTACACGCCTGAACGACAATGGAATTGACGGATTGTACATCTCAAACGGCTCGGTGGTCAATCAGGACAGAATCAATTCCACACTGAGTGCAGGACTGCTCATTGTCAATGATAGCTTGTCGATCATGGATACAAAGCGCGGTCGTTTATTGACCAGCAACAGGATCGGTCAAATCTCTGAGGCATCGGGTTCTTTCTTCCAGCAAATGGGCCTGGTGAGAAACGGAAAAGCGGAGACATTTAGCGACACCAAGCCATTTCAGCGGAGGGCAGTGGTACAATTCAAAAATGGAAAGTGGGCAATGGTAGAAAACCAGGTGCCCAAAATGCTGGCTGAATTTGCAAAAGACCTGGTCTCGCTTGATGTTGAGCAGGCGCTTTACCTGGACATGGGAGCGTGGGACGAGGGTTGGTATCGAACCGAAAATGGCTTAGAGATAATCGGCCAATACAAAACTCAAACCGCCAGACAGTCAAACTGGTTGGTTTTCTACACCCAGAAGTGATCAAACTACTACCGTATGGCACACCCTTCCACCCTTAGACCCAGATTCGAGCGCCTGGCGCCAACCCGCCTGGTGGGCTTCAAAACAAGAATGTCCATTGCCCAGAATAAAACGGTTGAATTGTGGCAGCGTCTGATGCCGAGAAGAGAAGAAGTGACAAACGCTTCCGGCACCGATCTCTATTCAGTCGAACGCTATGACAGCCTGGACTTCTTTCAGCAGTTTGATCCTACGCGGGAATTTGAAAAGTGGGCTGCCATCCCGGTCGAAAGCTTCGATCAGATTCCGAAAGGGTTCGAGCGATTGGAGCTCCCCGAAGGACTGTATGCCGTGTTTCCATACAAGGGCAAGCCCAGCGAGGCACATGCCACTTTGCAATTCATCTTCGGCCAGTGGTTACCACAATCTGAGTGCCAGTTGGAGCAGCGGCCGCACTTTGCGCTAATGGGTGAAAAATACAAGGGAGAAGACCCGGAATCCGAAGAAGAATTCTGGATCCCGGTAAGGCTGAAATAACATGATTTCAGTCAGGTGAAAGGGCGGTCGGGGACATTTCTCGCAGTTTGTACGGCAGTAATTTTATCGCCTCATCATCCACTATGCGCATCGTCATTGCAGTTCTGATCAGCGTCCATGCGCTGATTCACGTATTTGGGTTTCTGAAGGCCTTCAAACTGTCTTCGTTTCAAGGCATATCGGCCTCCGTCTCCAAGCCTCTTGGACTGGCTTGGTTGGCGGCCTTTCTGCTACTCGCGGTCACAGCATTTTTGTTTTTCAATCGATCAGCACATTGGTGGTGGATCGGCATCGTTTCGGTGGCGCTCTCTCAGGTGCTCATCATCGCCTTTTGGCAGGATGCAAGATTCGGAACACTTCTGAATCTCCTTGTGCTTATGCTGGCCGTTCATGGCTATGCGGCACACCATTTCAAGAAGATGATAGCGACCGAGGTGAACGAAATCAATGCCCGGGAATCAACCGGGGCAAACAGCCTTGTAACAGAAGAAAGCTTCTCCACACTGCCTGCCCCGGTCAGGCTTTGGCTTACGAGCAGTGGCATGGTGGGGAAAGAAACGATCCAAAACGTGTACATGGAGCAGGAAGTACAGATGCTCATGAAACCAGACCAAAAGGAATGGAATGCGGGCATCTCAAGGCAATATGTGACCACTGAATCCCCCGCATTTCACTGGACCGTTGAATTGAAGATGAATCAATTCCTGCCCGTGGTGGGCCGAGACAAGTTTGAAAATGGAAAAGGAGAAATGCTCATTAAACTGCTCTCTCTGTTTCCCGTGGTGAATGAACAGGGCAGTCAAAAGCTGAATCAAGCCACCCTGCAGCGCTACCTTTCAGAAATCGTCTGGTATCCCTCGGCAGCACTCAGCCCCTACATTACATGGAAACCGATGAGCGAGCATTCGGCCCTGGCTACCATGACCTATGAGGGTACCACCGGCTCCGGAGTATTTCACTTTCACGAGGACGGAACCTTCAAGGAGTTTTCGGCACAGCGCTACCGGGATGTGAACGATGAGCAGCCCACGCTATGGACCGTAAAAGCGACCAAAACGGAGGCCATTCACGGCATCAAGCTTCCCACCGAGGCTGAGGTAGAATGGCAGTTAGAAGATGGCCCGTGGAAATGGCTCAAAATGAAGGTGACGCTTGTGGAATTCAATCCACCTGCCCCGCAGATGTGAGCGCCTCAGACCGCCCGCATGCGATTGTTCCGCTTGTTGTGTTCCACTTCGGCCAGGCCCAGATGTTCCATCAGTGGTGGGATGTACATTCCAAAGCGCCCTTTGAAACCCTTCTTCAATCCATACCAACCGCCAATGGGGTTTTCGGGTGAGCGACCCCAGTGTTCTACCGTACCTTCTGCGGTTTGGGCCTTTTCATCTTTGCTGCCCAGCAACATCCAATCGCCATGGGCCTTCAGCATTTCATGCAGATCGTTGAGGCACCGGATGTCATAGTGAAGGATCGTTGTTTTCACCGTGCACACCAAAATTTCCTGGCCGTCTTTCTCGTCCACGTGCATGGTGTATTCACTGGACAGCGGTGGAGTTTTGAGGGTCAGTGGATTTTCCTTTGTTCCGATCGATTCTCTGTAGTTCATGGTATTCAGTGGGTTGGGCTTTATTTCTCCGCTGCTTTTTTCAGATCAGCCGTGAATTGCTCAAATGATTCATCAAAAGGTGGGATTTTATTGGCGAAAAGTGGAAACATGAATCCTCCAATCTTTTCACTCATGGAGAAGATGGTTGCATCGCCCTGCTTTTGAAGCGTATAAACGCGCTCGCCCATCGCATCGCCCCAAACCAGACGCTCATTGGGAACAAACTCCTTAACCTTCAGCTTGAAGGTGCGGGTAGAATCCAGCGTGCTTTTGAGCCTGATCTTTTCCTTCAACGCAATCTCTCCTTCAATCGAAATCACCGTTGAATTCCAGTTGCTGAAGTCCTTCGCATTGGTCAGCAGCGACCAAATTGCTGCAGGTTCTGCCTGAATGGATTGAGAAATGGAAGTGGTTCTGCTGAATGTCTTCTTTTCAGTGGTCGCCCTTCCTGGTTGAGCTAGTGCTGATATCATCGTCATCGCCAGTAGTATTGTGAAAACGGCCTTCATTTAGGTATTGCTTTTGCGCGCACAAAAGTGGACGATGCCGTGCGGACTCGATTTTACATATGTTAAATAATCACTGCTTGAGCTGGCTACCGGAGCGAATGCGGGAAAGGGTAACCTGGGAAACCTGAAGCATCGAGGCAATGTCCTTCAGCGGAGCCACTTGAATGAAGCGAGGAAAAGCATACTCAATGTAGCGATAGTTGCTCGTGGCGTCATTGGCCAGCAGGTTTACAAACACATCGATCAGAGTGGTGTGCAATTGCTCGGTGAGATGGACTCCAAACACCGCCCAGGCATTGGAATCTGAGAACAACTGCAACAGGTTTTGCCGACTGATTTGGTACACCTCCGTGTCCTCATAAAGCTGAAGGTTGAACCGAGAAGGCTCACCCGAAGTGAAGCTCTTGTATTCGGCCACAAACGTTTGCTCAGGTTTCATCCAGAGGGTGCTTTCCTCTCCATCGGAGTTGTGGTAATAGCATCGGGTAATGGACGATTGAGCGAAAAACAGATAGTTTGAAACCTGTCCCTCTTTGGCAATGATATCCTTCGCCTTGTAGGTCTTTCGTTCGAACAATGGCAGGCCCAGTTCAAGCTCAGATTCTGTAAAGGCTGGCTGAATGCTCTTCAGCACTTCAATGATCTTGGTTTCCACGGTGGCTTTGATGTTTGAAACAAATAAAACTGAAAATGTGGAGCCTTCCGAAAATTGGCACTCCCCATTTATCAATGAGCGAAAAGCAGATGCAAGCAGCTAGCTTTGGCCACGCATGCGGACTCCATTCAGTGACGAGCTGAGAGAACTCGTTGATTTCGATCGTATCCAGAGTGTGGAAACCATCCAATCGCTCTGGTCTGGCTATGGTTCACTCCTGAGGGTTTTGCTGCAGGGCAGTGAATACAGTTCCGTCATTGTAAAGCACATTGCTCCACCGTCCAATGCAGAGCATCCCAGAGGCTGGAACTCCAACACCGGTCACCAGCGCAAGCTGCGATCCTACGAAGTGGAAGCTTCCTGGTATCGATTGTACGGTCATCGCACCAACGCGCATTGCCGCATTCCCAGGCTGCTCGGTTTAAAGTCCTTGGAAGCAGGTTCGCTCCTGGTGCTCGAAGACCTTGACACAGCAGGATTTCCACTGCGCAAGAGCGACCTCACGCAAGATGAACTCAAAGCATGCCTCACATGGCTGGCGGCTTTCCACGCAGCATTCATGCTGGAGCAACCTGCTGATCTTTGGCCCATAGGCACCTATTGGCATTTGGATACGCGATGGGAAGAGTACGAAACCATGGCGGCTGGGCCGCTGAAAACACAGGCGAAGAACATCCATCAAAAGCTCAACGCTTGCAAGTACCAAACAATCGTACACGGAGACGCCAAATACGCCAACTTCTGCTTTGGTGAGGATGGAGCCGTGGCAGCCGTAGACTTTCAATACGCAGGCGGAGGATGTGGCATGAAAGACGTAGCCTACCTGTTGAGTTGTATTCCCGGGGGTATCAGGCACGAGGAAGTGGAAGCAGCATTACTCACCCACTATTTCGATGCGCTCCAGTTGCACCTTCATCGCGCTCATTCAACCTTGGATTTCACTGAACTGGAAAACGAGTGGCGAAGACTTTACCCTTTCGCCTGTGCAGACTTCGAGCGCTTCCTACTCGGCTGGGCGCCCGGGCATTGGAAGTCTTCGGAATACTCGGCCCGACAGGTCAAAAAAGCGCTCACCGCACTTGAAAACGAACCGTTCGTCTGATGATTATCATATGCATCTTCTTGACTGATAATCGATCCTTACCTAAGTTTGCGAACGATTGAAAACACCCTAAAACACGATTTAAAGAAACGGAATCCCCGGCCGTTTTAGACTAGATCCACACACCCAAAACACCCTTATTATGAAGCATCCTATACGCATGCCTCAACGCCTTCTTGCAAGTGCGCTGAGGAAGGCCGCTTATGCATGCCTGTTTCTTTTTCCGCTGAGCAGTTTCGCGCAACTCAGCGTGGACACCCTCTTTGTTCAGCATGTGAATTGTGCCAACGGAATGGACGGCAGTATTGGCGTAGCCGCCACCGGAGGAACCACACCCTATTCCTTCATCTGGAGCTCCGGAGCTACAAGCTCTACCGCAAGCAACCTTGCTGCAGGAACCTACACCGTAACTGTCACTGACAATGGTGGACTGACAGCAACCGTTTCAGCTACAGTCAACAGCCCGAGCACCACAGCCACGCTACTGACCAGCAAAACCGACATGTCGTGTTTTGGAAACGGGAACGGTGCCATTGACCTTACAATCCTCGATGCCACCACACCAAGAGACAGCGTGGATTTCGGTGCGCAAACCAGTACCCTGGTCAACTCCAGCACCTACGGTTACCGCTTCCAGGCTCAATCCGACTTCACAATCCTCGCTTTGCGCGTACCACCAGAAGCCGGATCACTGGAGCAGTATTTCCAGGTGGTGAAGATGGCTTGCTCTACCTGTACGTTTTACAACGACATCCTCTACCACGGGGCCAACATCACGGGTAATAACTACGCCATGGTCAACATTGACGTTGACTCTGGAGATGTGATCGCCATCTTTGGTCACCGCGCATCTTTCTACACTTCCAACTACCTGAATTTCACAGGTGTAGGAGCCGCTTCTCCTTACACTACGAACGTCAACGGTGACGCCACCCAGTTCGAGAGCATACGAATGCAGGGAGTGATCAACGAGGGACCGATGGACAATGGTTACGTCAGCACCTTTGGAGCACCCACCAATGTTCCGGGAATTGAGATGATCTACACTGACAGCTTCCCGAACTACTCTTATTCATGGTCGAACGGTGCTACTACCCAGGATCTCGAATTCTTGTTTGACAACACCTACACCGTCAGTGTGACATTGGGTGGACAATGCATTGGCTCTGCCAGCGAAACCATCATTGAACCGAGTTTGCTTACTGCCACGAAGTCCATCACAGATGCAACAACCTTCAACGGACAGGACGGAGCCATCGACCTCACCACCATGGGCGGCACAGCTCCCTATGAATACGAATGGGGAAGCGAGCAGGAAACAGAAGACCTCTCCAACATTCCGGCCGGTCTTTACTACGTTACCATTACGGATGACCGCGATTGTGAAACCGAGCTGAAGGCTGTGGTGAATCAACCCGACCCCATCATATCAGCGAATGTTCAGATCACTCCCACCACCTGCGCGGGAGGTTCTAACGGAGCCGCAGACATGACGGTATCAGGAAGTTTCAGCCCCTTCACTTATGTATGGAGCACGGGAGCGACCACAGAAGACCTCAGTGGATTGTCGTCAGGAAACTACACCGTCACGATCACAGATAATTCTGGCAACACGCTGGTGAGAACCATTGGTTTGACCGATGGTAAAAACCCTCCTTACATCGGCTACGAGAGTCTTGCCGGAGACAGCTGCACCTCAACCCTGGCAATTGAAGTAACCGGTTCGCAAGGCCCTTACAACTACTCCCTCGGTAACATCGCTTCCGGGACATTGACACCTGCTTCTGAAGTGACGGATTGGGTACAAACTTTTGGTGGAACAAACACCGACTGGCTGGAAGCGATCGAATATGACAAGGACGGAAACATCATCATCACCGGAAGCTTCTACAACACCATTATGCTGGACACCATTTCCCTGACAAGCCAGGGAGCATGGGATATCTTCCTCGCCAAGTTCGACCCTGATGGCAATGTCATCTGGGCGCTGTCTGAAGGAGGATCCAGCTCTGACCGAGGCTTGAAATTGGCGTTGGACACGGCAGGCAACATTTACCTCGGCACGGGCATCGCAAGTACAGTGACCATCGCAGGGCAGTTGATCATCGGCACTGGTTTTTCAAACCCTGATCCGGTCATCATCAAATACACCCCTGATGGAACAGCGCTTTGGGCCATTCACGGAACAGGATCCGGAAACCCCGAAGCGCCTGAAGGCATGGCCGTCACCAGTGACGGTGGTGTAGTTGTAGTTGGTGACATGAGTCAGACCATCACCTTTGATGGCGTTACAACCAGCGCTCCTAACAGCTTCTGGTCAGGAGGTTACCACCTGAAGCTAAGCCCATCCGGAAACGTTGAATGGCTCACCTCTTACGAGTCTTCCGGCTTTGGAGGCCCGTATGATGTGGACGTAGATGCAGAAGACAATGTATACGTGTGTGGCCTGTTCAGAGGGATGCTTCAAATTGGCGGTGTGTTTTACCCGAGCGGTGGAAGCAACGACATGTTTGTATCCAAGCTCGATGGATCTACAGGAGATCCTATCTGGGGCAAGTGGATGGGCGGTCCCAACTCCAATGTAGCGTATGGAATTGAGGCAGACGACCTCGGAAACACGTTGATTGTAGGAACCATTTGGGATTCGCTCAACGTGGATGGAAGCGTCTTTTACAGCCCCTTCAGAAAACCGATCATGCTCCGACTGGATCCAGACGGGAACCTGACGTATGGAACCTTACTGCAAACCGGAGGTCAGTACGTATCTGCCATGACGGTCGACTACGAAGACAACGTCTACGTGTCCAGCAACGGTTACTGCACCAAGTTCTCCTCCAACGGAGCTTACATCTGGAACAAAAGCCTGGGAAGTGGAAATGGCAGAACCCTGGCCACCAACGAACAGGGCGATCTGGCTATTGGTGGCTATTACTACACCAGCTTCAGCTTTGATGGGAATACCTATCCGAGCAATGGAAGTGCAGACATGCTCTTTTTAGAAATTGATGCAGGATCTGCCGTAGACACCGTCACCAACCTGCCCGGAGGCACTTACAATCTCACCATGACCGATGCTTCAGGTTGCTCATCGACAGAATCCGTCACGCTGAACTCGCTGAACAACCTTACCTCTTCGTTGACCAGCACGGGCAGCTACAACGGATTTGACATTTCATGTTTCTCGGCTGCGGATGGAGGAATCAATGCCGCCATCGGAGGTGGCAACGGAACGGTTGGAATTCAATGGAACGGTCCGCAGGGCTTCTCCAGCACATCACAAAACCTCAGCGCACTGGAGGCAGGAACTTACGCCTTGATGCTCTCCGACACCTTGGGCTGCGTTCTTGCAGATTCCATCGAACTCATGGAGCCTGATTCACTCACCATCGGAATGCAGGCGGTGGACATCAGTTGCAACGGCCTCACGGATGGCCTGGTTACCACTGGCCCGTCAGGAGGAGCTACTCCTTACACGTACCTGTGGTCAAATGCAGCTACTACGAGCTCCATCACCAACCTTTCAGCTGGAAACTACAGCGGCACCGTCACCGATGCCAATGGCTGTGAAGCTTCTGATCAGGCAGTGATCATCGAGCCAGCTGTGTTGAGCATTGTGGCAAACCTGGATTCGAATGCCGGTTGCTTTGGTGAAGCATCCGGAGGAGCCACCGCGGTAGCCACGGGTGGAACATCCCCTTATAGCTACGCCTGGTCGAATGGAGTGAACACCGCATCCAACCAAATGATCGTAGCGGGAACCTATACGGTGACCGTAACAGATGCCAGCGGATGTACCGATCAGGCGCAGGTGAGCCTTTCTCAGCCACCTTCCCTGGCCGTTGCCATGTCTGTTATTTCAAACGTGAATTGCTTTGGCGAAAGCACGGGATCTGCCATCGCAGCTGGATCAGGTGGAGCTCAGCCTTACACTTACAGCTGGTCGAACGGCAGCTCGGGAGCCTTTGCAACAGCTCTGCCTGCTGGAACCCAAACCGTAACCATCACCGATGGAAACGGATGTACAGCCACAGACAACGACCTGATCACACAGCCAGCTGCTGCGGTTTCAGGCGTGCTCACCGTGGATTCCAATGCCGCGTGCTTTGGCGAAGGCAGTGGCGGAATGTCTGTAGTGGCTTCCGGAGGAGTTGCAGGTTATTCCTACCTCTGGTCCAACAACACCATTTCAGCCGCAAACTCAGGCCTGACAGCAAATCCTTACACGGTCACCATCACGGATGCCAACAGTTGCTCCACCGTTCTGTCGGGCACCATCACCGAACCCACCGAAGTTTCGATCACCTCAACCGTAGTGAATTCTATTTCCTGCTTCGGAGGTTCTAACGGGGCCATCTCTACTTCAGTAATCGGAGGTACAACTCCTTACAGCTTCTCATGGTCCACCGGATCGAGCTTTGCGGCCATTGCCGCTTTAGATGCCAGCACGTATACCGTGACAGTAACCGATGCGAATGGCTGTACAAAAACCTCGGTTACTCCTTTGAGCCAACCGACTCAGCTCATCGCTTCAGTGCAGGTAGACTCGAACGTTGCATGCTTCGGTGAAAACACGGGAGGTTTGACTGTTGCCGGAACAGGAGGAACATCTCCTTATTCTTACAACTGGTCTAACAGCGGCACCAATGCTTCCATTGCTGCCATTTCCTCAGGTAGCTACAGCGTTACCGTAACGGATAACAATGGCTGCTCCACCCAGTCTTCAGGCAGTGTAACGCAGCCTGCTTCGGCACTCGCTCTGGTGATCACTGCAGACTCAAACGCAAGCTGTTTTGGTGAAGCCACCGGGGGCGCTTCGAGCACTACCATCGGAGGCACTGCGCCCTACAGCTATGATTGGTCCAACAACGTGACTCAGGCCAATAACCCTGGCATTGCTGAGGGCACCTACACGCTGACGGTGACGGACAACAATGGCTGTACTTCCAGCAGCTCGGTGACCATCACAGAGCCTACACAGTTGGTAGCTTCCATTGCTTCCAACAGCCCGATCTCCTGTTTTGGAGCGGATGATGGTGCTTTGACCGTAGGAGCGACAGGAGGCACTGCATTGAACAACTACGCTTTCGCCTGGTCCAACGGACCTACGCAGGCTTCCATCTCTGCATTGGCTCCGGGTACTTACACGGTAACTGTGACCGATGACAATGGCTGCATGGATGTCGTTTCAGGAACCATGATCGAACCAGCAGCACTGCAGGTATCCACATCAGTGGACAGCAATGTGAGCTGCTTTGGATTGGGCAATGGCGGGGCAACGGCAAGCGGCAGCGGAGGAACCGGTGCTTACACCTACTCCTGGTCTAACAGCGGAACGACCGCATCGATTTCATCACTTGCACCCGGCACTTACACCGTCACCATGACGGATGCCAACAACTGCCCTTCGGTAACAGAGACAGTGAGCATCATTGAGCCGACCGCACTGGACGCGAGCATTGCTTCCAGCACAGATGTGAGCTGCAACAATGGAAGTGACGGAAGTGCCACCGCAACCGAAACCGGAGGTACATCTCCTTATGCTTACAGCTGGTCTTCGAGCGGAAACAGTGCGCTGGAATCAAACCTCAGCGCTGGAGTCTACACCGTTACCGTAACAGATGCCAACGGTTGTGAGGATACAGCCGAGGTCAACATTCAGGAGCCTACCGCCTTGATTGCTTCCATAGCATCACTCACCGATATCACTTGCTTTGGTGATGACGATGGTTCCGCGTCTGTATCGGCATCGGGAGGTGTTTCACCTTATTCTTATGCCTGGACTTCAGGAGCTTCTGCTTCCATGGACGACAATATGATTCCGGGAGCATTCACCGTGATCATCACGGATGCCAACGGCTGCACCGTAGAAGTTGATTCGAGCATTGCAGAACCTACACAGCTGATGCTGATGGTAGACAGCTCAAGCGAACCTCTCTGCAACGGAGACGCTACCGGATCTGCAGTAGTGATGGCTTCCGGAGGAACAGAGCCGTATGCCTACAGCTGGCCTTCTGGAACCACCGGAAACGCTGAAACCGGCCTGGCCGCAGGCACCGTATCAGCCCAGGTAACAGACGGCAACGGATGTGTAACCTCCACAGATGTAACATTGGGTGAGCCAGATGTCCTGGCACTTACGATCGCATCCACCGATGTGAACTGCGAAGGTGGAATGGATGGCGAGGCCACGGCTACCATTGCCGGAGGTATCACTCCTTACACCATCCAGTGGAACGATCCTGAAAACCAGACCACGCTGGTAGCTGACAGCCTTGAAGAAGGCACTTACATTGCGGTTATCACGGATTCAAACGGCTGTTCTACCGAAGACTCCGTGACCATTGGCGCTTCGTTTGCAAATCCAGTGGTAGACCTTGGGGCGGACACGATCGCAGGTTGTAAGGACACTACCATCGCATTGGATGCCGGCAATGGCGTTTCCTTCGATTGGTCAACCGGAGAAACATCGCAGACCATTCTGGTAGACACTTCAGGAATCGTGTCCGTAGATGTGACAGACGTCAACGGATGTGTTGGAAGCGATACCGTTCAGGTTGTGCTGGTGGGAGAATGCGTTGGTTTGACCGAGGCTTTCGCTGGAGTTTCTGTACGCTACTACCCGAACCCAACAGATGGCATTCTGAACCTGGAAATGATCGGTTTCAAGGGCAAGGAAGTGACCATCAACGTGATGAATGCCCGCGGGCAGGAGGTTTATTCGGAACAGTTCCAAAAGCTGCAGGGAGACTTCAGACGAGAACTGGATCTGCGCGACAAGGCCCAAGGCGTCTACTTCATTCAGTTGACGACCAACGGAGAATCACGCACCGATCGCGTATCAGTGCTCTAAGCTCTTTTCGATTCTTAGATTAGATGATAAGCCCCTTGAGCGATGCTCAGGGGGCTTTGTTGTTGAAGCTGGCGCACTCCAGCCAAAGGGAGTTCATTTACCTCAAGCCTGCCCGCATCCACCATTGTTGCCTTAATTTGCCTCCTCCTCCAAAACACCACATGAGCGAACAATCATTCACAAACATTGGTGAGCACCTGAGCGAAGCAGAAGGCACCACCAGCGGCCAAATGTTTGGAAAGCCTTGCCTGAAGACTTCCAACAAAGCCTTTGCAGCCTTCTTCAAAGGTGAAATGGTTTTCAAGCTCGGTAAGCGGGAAGTAGACCTTCTCAAAGACAAGTACACCGGAGCTCAGAACTGGGACCCTTCCGGCAAGGGCCGCGCCATGAAAGACTGGCTGCAAGTGCCGGCAGCGTACGAAAGCGATTGGCAGAAACTGGCGCTTCAGGCTCTGAAGTATATGCGCGAAACGGCTTAAGCTTTTGCTCGGATGGCCGAATTACTCTTCTCTTATGGTACCCTTCAGCTGGAGCAAGTCCAGATCGACTCGTTTGGAAGAACGCTGAAAGGCTCCAAAGACAAGCTGCATGGGTATGCGCTCAAAGAGGTGGAGATCAAAGATCCGGGTGTGGTGAAGTCCAGCGGAAAGGCTGTGCACCCGATTGCCTTTCCTTCGGATCAACATTCTGACTTTGTGAAGGGGACGGTGTTCGAGTTGACTGCGGATGAGCTGGCCCAGGCCGATGCTTACGAAGTGGATGATTACAAGCGCGTCAAAGCCGCACTTGCTTCAGGGCTTCATGCGTGGGTTTATGTGGCTGCAGATAGGCTACATTTGGGCTAAGTCTGCTCATCAGGCAGATAGTTCGCCCTTATGAGCAAACAATCGAGAAGAAGATTTCTGGCCACCGCCCTTCCGGGGGTTGTAATGATTGGCGCTGGCCTTGCCGAAGGTCGCAGAGTGTATTCTGAACGCACGGGCAGAAAAAAAGAAGCCGATTTCAACGCCAGCCTTCACAGCAAAAGCGCACCCGACATTGCGTCCATCTTTTCTGATTTTCAGTGCAGTTCCACACCGGTGTTGATGGAGCGCTACGTGAGCGGTGAACCCCGGCTCATAGGCCCGATCGCTGATGCGCAGCTCTATTCTGATTCCGCAGAGGTGGCTCGAAGTTTTGAGCGAATCAAAAACTACGCAGAAAAAGAGGCCGCAGAAACCACGGTGAACCCTCACAGAATCCTCGCCCTACCCGCAGTGATTTCGCTTCAGGCGCTACCCATCCTCGAAGGAGAAAGCTGGGAATATGCCAATGAGTTGATCGCAGAAGCCTACCGATCGTCTCACCAGGAAATCCTTCAGATTCTCTCGCAGAACCTGGTTTCGGTGTTGAACTCAAGCAGTACGGCCTGGCGCTACTTCGAACTGTCGGATGGTGTGCTGGACAGCATCATTGGCCTGCATCAGGCCTTTAAGGCTGCACCGCTGCTCCACATGACTTCGAACTGCATGTCCATTCAGGCGCTCTACTATTACCAGCAGGCGCTGAAGTCTCGCCAGGAATCAGGCGAAATAGTGGATGCCGAGAAACAGCTCTATCGCATTGATCAATACTTCGGCCAGATCCTGAATTCAGATCCGCGCCTGTTCGACCTTCAGCAGCAGTGGATACAGACACTCTACAGCTTCAGCAAGAGACCTTCCAACTCCAAGGTCTTCAATGGTCTGCCTACGGAACTACCGCCTCAGAGCAGCGAGGTGGTCATGGCTCGGTTCAACGATGAAATGCAGCACTATTTCCGGCACAATCCTCAGTTTGAGAAGCTGTGCATCACCAACAACATCCTTGCCTTCTCCGCATCCTACGGTGCTGACCGTTCGGAGTATTCAAGCATGGACGTGACCCACCAGAAGATCTCAGACTTTCTGATCGGCTGCGGTGTTCGTTGCGATTTAGTAGCAGACATTGCCAACGAGCGACTGACTCACCATCCGGACATCCGAGACATCGTGATGGATATTTCCACACAACTGCCAGAGAAAGACACGCCACCCGACCGGGATAATCCATACTCCTCTGCCCCTTTCCGAAACCTGAAGGTGGAAGAGATTTACAGTTCATTCCTCCAGGAGCGTGCAGCATATGAAGGCTACAGTTGGTCCAAGATCATTGCAGATGGACTGGTGAGCTCGGTGATCGGCTTTTTTACAACGCTACTGCTGGAGCAGCTGGGCAAGAGAGCAGGCGATGAAAAGGTGGAAGATGTGATTGAAAAGAAGGAAGCAGAAGAAATCCTCGAGAAAAATGTCTATTCCATGCGCGATCTTCCTCCGCTTTCGGAAGTTCTGAAAGATTTGCGAGAGAAGAAGTAGGCTGTTTATCTCCGTTATAAATCAGACGGAGGCGATTGCATGAAGTAATACCCAAAATCCTGCACCAGACTTCCCGGTCTATGTAGAAAGCGCTTACTTAGATTCCCTAAACGACATTCATGGGATCTCAGAAATCAAACATCAACCGCAGGAAATTCATCCGGCAATCTTCGATGGTCACGCTCGGAGCAGGTGCTGCCATGGCCTTCCCAATGGCCGGAATGGCACAGTCAACTACAAGCGTGGATCAAATCAACATTGTTGGACCCAAAGAGGGTTTTACGCCACAGATCGGAACCCTCGTTTCGATGATGAACTGGATGCGCAGCACGATCCTGCATCCCGTGAGGGGCATGAGCAAAAAGGACCTGGATTATTTGGTGGACGACAATGCCAATTCCATCGGAGCCATGCTTTGGCACCTGGCTGCCACCGAGCGGTTCTACCAAATCCACACTTTCGAAGGTCGGGACTGGGGCGACTGGGACGAAGCCGATACCAATGAATGGAGTGTAGCCTCTGGACTGGGTGATGATGCTCGAAAACAAATCAAGGGGAACAAACTGGAGTTCTACCTCGACAAGCTCGACACCGTTCGCGAAAACACGCTGAAAGAATTTGCCAAACGGGATGACGACTGGCTGATGGAGGTGGATGAGGACTGGTATTGGGGGCCGACCAATAACTACTGCAAGTGGTTTCACGTTTGTGAACACGAGTCGAATCACAACGGTCAATTCAAATTCATAAAGAGTAGGCTGCCTTCAGGGAAGAAGTAGTTATTGGAAATGGCTGTCGGTGTTTTTTGGATTAGATCATTAGAACATCAGATGATTAGATAATGCGGCACTGGTATGGGCAGGGAGATAGCCTTAGGCAGCGATTTGTGCTTTTGTGATGGCGAGCAAGACAGAGTAGAAAGAAGCTCAACTCATTGAACTGCAGACTCTGGATGCGCCAGAGTAAACATCCGGACAATCATTTCAGGAAATCCTTTCCCTCATCAAACATTGCGGCTTTATTCCCTTATTCGCAACCTCAAACGTGCGCCAAACAACCTTGGTGATTCCCTACGTCAAAACCTTGGACCGTAAAAGCATATGACCAATCATTCCCTGGCGGCAGTCCTTCTGTGGATGTGCAGCCTTTCCTTTTCCCTTGTTCTTCAAGCCCAGAAAACCCGCGAAGCGAAAATCGATTCCATGATGCAATCGCTTTGTCGCGAAGACGGTCCGGGCATCGCTATCTCCGTTGTCAAGGATAATTCCATCATCTACCACACCGAGACAGGTTATGTAAACCTGGAATACAAGGTTCCCATCACGGATCATACGGTGTTTCATGTGGCCTCCATTTCCAAGCAGTTTACAGTGTTTGCCACAATGTTGCTTCAGGAGGAAGGCAAGCTAAACCTGGATGATGACATCCGAACTTATCTGCCAGAGCTGAAGGATTTTCCGAAGATTACCATCCGTCAACTCGCCAACCATACCAGCGGCTACAGAAACGCCCAGGAACTCATGAACATCATCGGGTTTGCCGATCATGACTTCATGAGTCACCGAAGAATGGTAGAAATTCTATTGCAGCAAAAAGGCCTGAATTTCGAACCGGGAGAGCGGTTTCAGTACAACAATGCCGGCTTTATCCTGCTGGCAGAAATCATCGAAAGGGTTTCTGGGCAGTCGTTTACAGCATTTACACAGGAGCGCATCTTCACGCCTTTGGGAATGGCAAACAGCTTCTTCCTGGACGATCCTTTTAAATTGGTTCCAAACAAGGCCTACTCCTACCGGTGGGTCGGGGAGGAATACGAGAAGTTACCGCTCAACGTCAGTACGATTGGGGCCACAGGTTTGAACACCACGCCACACGACCTCAGCCTATGGGCCATGAATTTCAAGAAGCACACCATTGGTTCTGCGGACATCTTTCAGCAAATGAGGACACAAAGCACCTTGAACTTTGGTGCCAAAATATCCTACACCCTGGGCCAGGAGGTAAAGCAGTACAAAGGTCTCAACGCGGTGTTCCACGGAGGAGGCGATGCTGGATACCGAGCCTACCTGCTGCGCTTCCCTGAACAAGACTTTGCTCTGGTCATCATGGGCAACTTTGAAGAATTCAACCCGCTCGACATCGCCTTTCCCATAGCAGACCTCTACCTGGCAGAGCATCTGAAGGAAGAACCTGAAACCATTCCTGCATACACCACCAAAGAATTGAGAGCTTTTGAAGGCGACTACCAGGTATTCCCAGGACTGTATGTCACGCTTTTTGCCAAAGACGACACTCTCTTTTTCACTGGATACGGTGGTGAAGGCGGGCTGGCGCTACCCGTGGTTGGAGATCGCTCCTTCCTCTTTCCCCATCGGCCTCATTCTTACCTTGAGTTCAACCGAAAAGATGGTTTCCTGTGGCACTTCTCTGACTTTTGCTACCCCGCGCACAGAGTAGAGCTCGCTCCTCCAAGCCTCACCGCTGACGAACTGGATGAATACAGCGGTGAATACTACAGCGAGGAACTGGAAACGATCTACAGCTTCTCCGTAGTGGAAGGTGAACTGGTCGCTGCGCACGCCCTCAATTGGGACACACCCTTCCGCCCATTGGCCAAAGACACCTTCATCAGCGATAGCTGGTTTTTCAGCCGCATCGAAGCTGTGCGCAATGCAAAGGGAGAAATCACCGCCTTGAATATCTCCGGTCAAAATGCCAACGATATACGATTCGAGAAACGGACTCCAAGAGACCCTGGACCCTAAACAAAGCTCCAACGATCTGAATCCTGTATTTTAACCCTCACAATGATGAAACGACTCTTACCTATCGGCTTTTTGCTCGTGTTGCTGGCCTGTAGCGAGCAACCAAAGGAAACCACTCCCGCACCGGAAGAAGCGGCACCTGTGGAGGACAACGCAGAACTGAAAGCCTTGCACGACAACGATCAGAAAGACCGAAAAGCGGGAGAAATAGACTGGGCGGTGGTCAACAAGCGAGACAGCGCGCGCAGGGTTCGTGTGTACGAAATGCTGGATCAGGATTTGGTGAGAACAGCCAATGATTACTACCATGCGGCAATGGTTTTCCAGCATGGGCTGGACTCCGTTTCCTATGGGATGGCCGTGAAGCTGATGCGAACGGCTGTGGAGATGGATACTTCCATGAACAAGTGGTTGCTGGCAGCGGCCATCGATCGCGACCTTTTGAGCAGAAACAAACCGCAGATCTATGGCACCCAGTATTCACGCCCCAACGGGAAGTGGGTGCTGAGCGAAATGGATACCACGCAGGTAACGGATGAAGAAAGGAAGGCCTACGGTGTGCCTGCCCTGGCCCAGCAACGAGCTCGCGTAAAGCAGATGAATCTGAAAACGCTCTACGAGCGATGGACTGAAGTGCAGTCTGTGGACGAAATCCTGGAGTTCATTCGAAAGGAACAAGCGACCGAATCGGAATACGATGTTTCAGAGGATGGTATCAACAGGTTTGGCTATCAGCTGATGGACGCGGACAACATGGATGGAGCGCTCAGCGTGCTTAAGCTAAACACCGAACTGTTCCCTGAAGGTTTCAATACCTACGACAGCTATGGAGAATGCCTCCTGAAAATGGGCCGTACAGAAGAAGCGCTGGCCGCTTATCGTAAATCGCTGGAGCTGAATCCAGACAACAGCCACGCTGCGAGGGTCATTGCAGAAAACTCGTCATCCTAGTCAACCCAGCGTTTCGATGCGCTACCCAGCATGAGTAAAGAGCGCTTCTTGCATGCGGTCTTCAAGCCAAATACGGATGAATGAAAGTGTAAAGCATCTAAGAACAAAAGCGGGGCTCACACAACGTGAGCTTGCAGAAAAGACGGGGTTATCGATTCGAACGATTCAGCGCATTGAATCGAACAACCTCGCTCCGAAGGGACACACTTTAAAGACCCTTTCCACCTTCTTCGGAGTAGAAACCAATGCCTTAGCAGGCCACAGCACAGATGTGACGGCCGTTTTAAAAACGATCAACTTGTCTGTGCTGGTTTCGATCATTCTTCCGCTGTTCCACATTGCATTGCCTGTTCTGATCTGGAGAAGGCACAAAGCCATCCCCGCCATCAATGACGCAGGGCGACAAATCATCAGCGTTCAGATTTTCTGGTCCATCGGATACGTGCTTCTGATGATCGTCTCAGGCTTCCTTCAGGCCCTCATGCCTGACAACATTCCACTGATACTTCTGGTCATGCTGATGCTCATCATCATTAACATCGCCATTGTGTCTCGAACAGCCCAGCGCATCACTCAGGGAAACTTAGACCTCTTTCCAACAGAACTACGCCTCATGTAGCGCTATCAGGGCGATTGGCATAAAATTGTCACCTTTCTGTCGCCTCATAAATCGGTGCTTCGCCTCAACTTCGCCATCCTAAAACTCAGACCCAGGCGAGCAACTTGTGCCTGGAACGTGCCCTGCAAAACACCATCGTATGCGCTCACTTCACACCAAATCACTGCTTCGATTTATTGTTCTCTTCCTCTCGATGCCCCTTATAAATTCAGTGCTCTTTGGCATTGGAACCCTCGTCCACACCATGGACAGAACCTATATTTCTCCTGAACAGTTTTCAGACTATCAGCAGTCCACCATTCTCATGTTGAGCTTTTCAGCATTGGCAGTGTTGGTCATCGAATTGCTCTTCGCCTACTCGAAAATTGAAAGCCGAACAGCAAGTGTTGGATACCTCGCCATGGTTATCATCCTAATAGCCCTGACCTTCGGTCAATTTTCGTTTCGCCCGCTGGAACATGGATTGACGTGTGGGTCGATGCTCCTCGTGATCCCCTTTCGCCTGATGCTAACGCAAGCTTTCCCGTCCCTTTTTGAACGGCTCAGTACGTAGAGCAACACCAAGCAGCACCTCGTTTCCAAATCGAAATCACAGGCACTGCTAGTGATTCCTTTTTCGCACTCTTTCAGGGAAAACAAGCTGTCGATAGCGCTGCAGATTATTACCGATTGAGCGTTCGCGAACGAACCCAATCTAAGTAACATTGTAGCATCGCTATGAGTGACAAAAAGGATCTGACGCAGGGAAGTGTTCCCAAAAAGCTGGTTCAGCTTGCCTTGCCGATGATGTTGGGCATCATGAGCATGGTGGCCTTCAACCTGATCGACACCTTTTATGTAGGCCAGTTGGGAAAGAGAGAATTGGCGGCACTCAGCTTCACCTTCCCCGTGATCATGGTCATTTTCAGCTTCATTCAGGGCTTGGGCATTGGTGCCACGGCTTTGATTGCCAAATCGATTGGTCAAAAGAACCGCGATAAAGCCGCCCGCGAAACCACAGACAGTGTAGCGTTGACCCTTTTGATTACTGGATTCTTTGTCATCATAGGTCTGTTTACACTCGAGCCTACGTTCCAACTCTTAGGGGCTGATGACGACACCGCTCCGCTGGTGCAGGAATACATGCGCATCTGGTATTTCGCCTTGTTTTTTGTGTCGGTGCCCTTTGTGGGCAACAGTGCTATCAGGGCTACGGGAGATGCACGCACTCCGGCCTTCATCATGCTGTTTGCGGTGATTGTCAACGCCATCCTTGACCCCATTCTCATTTTCGGTTACCTGGGCGCTCCGGCACTTGGGCTTCAAGGTGCGGCCATTGCTACGGCCATATCGAGGGGAATGACCATGATCCTGTCCTTTTACATTCTCATCAAGCGGGAGAAGCTCGTCACCTTTATCACTCCCTCCCGAGAGGTGCTAGCGGGCTGTTGGAAGAGCATTTTGTACATCGCGCTTCCTTCCGGGTTGGCGCGGCTGGTAGTTCCCATCGCTACCGCCATCATCACGGGAATATTGGCCAGCTACGGAGATTATGCGGTAGCCGCATTTGGTGTAGGAAGCCGCATCGAGTTTTTGGCCTCCAGCATTTTGTTTGCGTTGGCCGCCTCCATCGGGCCGTTCGTGGGTCAGAACTTTGGAAGCGGAAACCTGGACCGTGTGAAAGAAGCGCTCCGTGTGAGCATACGGTTCGCCATCGCCTGGGGGCTTTTTACCTGGGTGGTACTCGCGCTGTTTGCCCAGCCTATTGCCTCCGTATTCAATGACAATGCAGATGTCATCGAAACCGTGCAATGGTACCTGTGGATCGTTCCCGCAGGTTTTGGCTTGCAAGGTGTATTAAGCGTGATCAACAGCCATCTCAATACCATTGGCAAACCGCTGCAAGCGTCCATGATCATTGTGATTCAGATGCTGGTACTTGGAATTCCCGCCATCTTCATCGGAAAAGAATGGGCAGGCATCCAGGGCATTTTCGCGGCACTCGCTATCACCTATGTGCTGGGAGGCGCCATTTCGCTGGGCGCCAATCAACAGATGATGAAAAAGCTAAAGGCGTCTACACCCGAGTAATCAGGACCCATCATCTGATGATCTAATTATCCAATGATCTGATCATCACCCCATCAAAGGTTCCGCCAACAACATCACCACGTGTGCCAGCATGTGCGCAATCATCGCGCTCTCCAGCCCTTTCTTCCAGTAGAGCCAGCCAAAGGCAATTCCACCGATGGAGTTACCGATGAGGATGTACGTCAGCAATCCGAGCGAAGGGTCTCCCACAGCCTGATAAGCCACCGGGAAGTGACCCGCAGCAAACACCAATGCAGAAACCAGGATGCTAATCCAGAAAACACTGGGTTTCACACCGCCCAAAATCATGGAGAGCAGCCATGCAATGAAGCTCATCAAACCGAAGCGCATCAGCAGCTCCTCGGTAATTCCCCCATACAGCAGCCGGGCGGCCACCGAGGGCTGCAGCGACTCTCCAAGTTCAATGAACTCAGCCGGCAGGATGGGATGAAACACAAGGCCGGTCAGACTGAGCAACACCCCGGCCACGACTCCACCCAGCACACCATACTTCAGGAGGTCCATGAAGTCAAGGTCTCCCTGATCGAGGCCCACCGCTTTTTCTACAAGCGGCACCCTCAGTCCAACGCGATGATGGAAAAAAGCACCCAGGAATACGGCTAATATCAATAGAACAGAAGGGTTAATCAGCAGGAGCAGTTTAATCTGCCCATCGGAAAATTGATCCCTCAGAAGTGCCTCCATTTCAGGCGGCAGCGGAAGGTCCATGGTAAGCGTGGACGCAACGCCAATAAACCCGAGGAAGATCAGAATGACCGCAAGGGCCAGCCTTTGCTTATTCATTGTTCAGGTGTTGAGATGGTTGAATTTAGGCTATGAAAGGTAGGGCTTTCTGCTGATCGGATTCCTCACCTGATTCAACAAATATTCGATCAGCCTAACCCATCAGCAGCCCCAACTTTGGAGGGTCAAAACGCCCGCCTGTTGCTTGAGCATGAGGGGAATTTCCTCGAAGGTGCACCGCGGCTCGATGGTGAATGAAATCTTCCCTCCGGCATCGAAGTCTTGATTGCCATACACGCGGAACACTCGTGAGTAAGTAGTGCGCTCCCTGATCCAGTCTCCAGGTTCCTGATCTTTCAGGCCCCACAGCTGCTGCGAGTTTGGAGTCTCTTCCAAATCACTGCTCCAGGACACGTTTGGATTCCGGCTGAGGTCCATTTTAAAGGCTCCGGTGTAGTTCTTATCCGACATGGGCGAAGCTGTGTAGCCATCTTCCTTGAAATCGATGACGGCCACCAGATCATACACGTTGTCTTCCACTCGCTCCAGGCTGATCTCGAGGGAATACAAGTCGTCATTGACGGTGAATTTACTCTGTGTTGTGCGCTCCGAATCGGCAGGTGATACATCGCTGAGAAAGGAATGGCCGATGAAAGCCATCACCAGAAGAATGGGTTTGAATGAAAAAAGGTGACCGTAAGCAATCATGATTTTATGTTTTTAAGTTTCACGTTGGTTTGATTCAGGATGAATCTAGAAGCACCCACAGAATCAATGAGTTAACCGAATGTAAATCAGTGTAAAATGAAGTGAAGGGCCGACAAAACCAGGGTATCAGGCGTAGATTTGCAGCATGCTAATCCGGTACGTGCTTGCATTCATTTGTCTCCTGTTCCTGCCACAGGCAGTGTTCGCCAATGATCAAACGAACACAAGGAGTGAGCAAAAGCACATGGAGGTGACCATGCGGATGATTGGCCACAAAGTGCTTCAAGTCTCTGGCGATTCACAGTCCTTGGTGATGCCTGTCAAAAAAGCGGAAGACACTTATCGGATTGCATTTCAATCAGACTTTGCCTTCAGCCCTGATGCCGTAAGCAGGGAGATTGACAGCATCATGCTCGTTTCGCAGGCGAGCAATCATTACACGGTCGAATTCATCCAATGTGAAAGCGATGAAGTAGTCTATGGCTACGAAGCGAATGACTCCTCAGGGCTTAACGCGTGCAGAGGCCGGAGCTATCCGATGGGTTGTTACGAGCTGCTGATCACTCCTCTGGACCGTGGAAGCGAAGGTTTGAGCGAAGCCAGTAATTCGATTTCCAGTGGAGTAGTTTTAGGAGGCATCGCAGCCCTACTGCTGGCGGCCTTCGGTGGGTTCTTCATCGCGCGCAGAGCGGCTGCAAAAGGCGACCCTTTCATCACACGCATCGGTCAATTTGTGTTTGACAGGCGCAACATGGAGCTCCGGTTGGATGATACACGCATAGAACTCACCAGCAAGGAGTCGGATTTGCTGCATCTGCTGCGCGCCTCCGCGAATGATACCGTTGAACGAGAAGATATTCTAAAGGCCGTTTGGCAAGACGATGGCGACTACGTAGGCCGCACACTGGATGTGTTTGTCTCGAAACTCCGCAAGAAGTTGGAGCCGGACGAAAGTGTGAGGATCATCAATATCCGCGGTGTGGGATATAAGCTGGTCTTGAACGACTAGAGCACCCTCCTTGCAGGCCTTCGCCCTCTGCTGACTGAGATACCCAAACACCCTGAGCTGAATACCCGATTGTACGTAGATCCACCGATTCGCGGTGCAGGAACTTTGCCCCGAATCAACACGTCAATCCAATGAACAAGTGGGTAACAATCGCTCTGGTGGCAACCGTTTGCATGCTTCAACCTAGTGCATTTGCACAGGATAGCATGGCAGAAATCACAGAAATGCTGAGCGATGAAAAAGGCTATCAAAAGCTGAAGAAGTCTGGCATTGTCCAGCATCTGACCAACGCTGTGAAATATCCTTCGGGATACAACAAGATGCTGCAAAAGCCTTTCAAGGCGGAGCGCATCGGCATCCTCTGCCTTACGATACAGGAGGGCACGAAGGAATCTTCTGTAGCAAGGGAAGTGCTGAAGGAGCTTTCAACCACCGTGACACCAGCGCTGGAAGCCGCACTGAAAGAGGCGGGCAAAGCGCAGGGCGTGGAAATTCTGACTCCGAAAGAATATTTGAAAACAGAAGCCGATCAGGCGGCCTACGATCGGCTGGACATTCCCGGAAACTCTGGAAACTCCTATGCAGTAGCTGCACCGGGTTATCGCCCCATTGTTTGGTTTGGCGGCACCAACACCACGTTCGGAGGATTGAAAAAGGAGGACTACAAGGCGTTGGGGAATCTGCTTCTGGCTTGCGATCTGGATGCCTTCATCGTGGTATCCGTGAACACGGTCTACGGCAAGCTTCAGAAGAAGGGAAAGAAAGACGTACGCAACGACATCAACAAAGCGCTGCGCTTCCACAGCTTCACCAGCAATACGATTTGGCGAAACCAAACACCTCAGAACCCCAATGTGAAGTATCCGAAGATCCTCGGTGGTTTTGTGGGATCCTTTCTAGGGCCGTGGAGCGTTCTCACCCGCGGTGGGCTTACCATTCAGGAATACTTCCGGGGCAAGGTGAATCAAAAAGAATCCACCTACCGCAACCTGGTGAGAGACATTCATTTGGTAGAGGATTATTCAGACGACCTGAACACGATGCTCACAAGTTTTGCCACGTACATGATCGCCACCAACAAAGAGGCTGTGGCGGAGATGAACCGAAAGAACAAGCTGGAATAACCAGCAGAGGATTTCAGGCGCTTGGCCAACACCTCAGAGCGCACTAGCTTCGAAGCCTGAATGAAGTACAAGTGCATCCTGTTTGATTGCGATGGCATCCTGGTAGACAGTGAGGAAATCTCCAATGCCGTACTGCAAACCATGGTGACCGAGGCTGGAGCCGACCTCGATCTCCACAACATCTACGATCGCTTCGCTGGTAAGTCACTGAAAGAGATTTTCAGGATGATTGAAACGCTGGGAGGCATCTCCTTCCCTGAAACGTTTGAGCAGGATTACCGCAAACGGACTTACGAAGCTTTCAAGACAGAGCTCAAACCCGTGAAAGGCGTCCATGAGCTGCTGGAGAAAGTGACCGTGCCCTATTGCGTGGCCTCCAGCGGACCGCCCGAGAAAATAAGACTCAACCTCACAGTAACAGGACTCATCCAACATTTCGAAGGGCGAATCTTCAGCTCCTACGACATCGGCAGTTGGAAACCTGATCCGCAGATTTTTGAGCATGCAGCTCAAACCATGGGATTCGAGCCGGGCGAATGCGCAGTCATTGAGGACAGCCTCTCAGGAATTCAAGCCGGAATAGCAGGTGGATTTGACGTGTATGGGATGGCTAAGGAGCACAACCAGGCTCTTTTCAAAGACGCAGGAGCTGTCGTTTTCCATGACCTGGAATCGCTGCATCCACTATTGATTTAATATAGATGGCCAGCCTCTGGCTATTCACGGGCCTGCTGACCTCTTTATGTTTGTGTGGTAATCCCTGATTTAATCACACTCATGGCTTCATTACGCTTACCCGTTTTTGTCATTCTCCTATTCTCCGGCTCCTCGGCTCTGGCTCAGGGTGCTTGTGATTCAGTGTACATCGATCGACTGGTGTTTGATGCGCTGATCGACAACACAGTGGAACTCACCATTTCCAATGAAAGCAGCAGAACATTTATGGATCCCCGCTTTGTGTTGAGGAATGAGGTCACCGATGAACTCATTGCAGAAGAAATTCCGGAGCTGGACAGCATCGGAGCGAGTAGTCAACATACGTTGGTTCTGAACCCGGATGTCAACGCGGAACCAGTTTTCAATGGCCAACTCTTGCTGTACAACATCTTTGACACCTTGCCTCAGTGTGTCTTCACGCCAGCCGTGGAGCTTTGTAAACGGGAGTGTTCAAACGTGACCCTTGAAATGTTCGGGTTTGGCTCTGTCACTGCGGGAACCCTTCAATGGGAAATCAGAAAAGCATCGAACAATCGGCTCGAAGCCTCCGGACAACTCTCCTACTTTGGGCCCGGAAGCACCGAGACTGCAGACACGTATTGTTTGTTGCCGGGTTCCTACAACATCCGATTCTATGACAACGATGGCGTTTTTGGGGCTTTGGAAGTAGAGGTAACGACTGATTGGTACACGGAGCGCACGATTTTCGATGTCTATCAGTCTCCGGAATTGACCTTCGAATTCGACTTTCTGACTCAATGCGAACCAGCGGTTGGCATCACCAACATCCAACGCAAGGCAAGCAAACTGCGGGCCTACACGGTAGGAGAAGTATTGCATGTAACAACCGATGAACGCAACCTGGGCCAGCTCAATCTCTACAGCATCGATGGCGTGTTGATCGACCAGCCCAGCTTCAACAGCAACAGCGGAACCCTTTCAATGGATGGATTCTCTTCCGGCATCTACATTATCGGATCGCCTTCCGAGGGTTTTGTGAAGTTCGTTCGATAGCTCAGGTACATTTTCCGGCTGGTTCATGGTTTATCCTCAGCTGCCCAACAGAGGTAGGTCATTCCTCGTAAAGCAATTTAAAGATCACGCCCTCGTTAGCTGTGATCCTAACCCGGAAAACCGCCATGCTTAAAACCTTCTCTGTGCTGTGCATATCCTTTGTGGTATGCTTTACTGCGACCTCCCAGCAAACAATGACCGAAACTCAAAACCTGGCCCACTTGTCCAGAGTCTGGGGTTTTTTGAAATACTACCATCCTGAGGTAGCCAAGGGAAAAATGAACTGGGATGATGAACTCCTGCGGATGATGCCGGAAGTGAAAGCCGCCAGCAATAGTGAAGAGCTTTCGCAGGTCCTCCTCACCTGGATCGAATCGCTGGGAAAGGTGAAGAAATGCGGAGCCTGCGGCAAAAAAGAAAAGAAAGAGGTCTTTGAGAAGAGCTGGGATCTGTCATGGACGCAGGAAAGCCCGTTCAGTCCCGCACTTGCCGCTCAACTCAAGCACATTGAAGACAATCGCGCGCAGCGAAAACACCACTACGCCAAAGCCGGTCTTTTTGGAAGCATCAAACTGAGAAACGAGCCCGAGTACACAGATTTCGGCTACCCTTCTGAAGATCATCGCCTGCTGTGCCTGTTCAGGTATTGGAACATGGTGGAGTACTTTTTCCCCTACAAATACGCCACCGATCAGCCATGGGACGAAGTGTTGCTTGAAATGATTCCGCTGTTCAGAGATGCGAAAGACGCCACGAGCTATCAGGTAGCCATGCTCCAATTATCAGCGAAAACAGACGACAGCCACAGCTATGTGTCTTCACCAAGGATCGCTGAATTCCTGGGTAAAAATTACATTCCGGTTCGTTACAAGGTGATGGACTCCGTAGCCATTGTCACACACTTTTATGATGACTCACTGGCCGCAGCCCATGACCTGCGCATAGGAGACATCATCACCAAAATGAATGGAAAGAGTGTGGCCTCCCTGATTCGGGAGCGTTATCCCTACATCCCCGCGTCCAACGATGCGGTAAAGCTTCGGAACTGTGGCTACATCCTGTTCAACGGCCCCGCAGACAAGGTGACCCTCACCATCGATCGTGATGGGCAGGAAAAGAAACTGAGAGTAGGCCGCTATCCCTTCAGCA
This sequence comes from Flavobacteriales bacterium UBA6057, assembly GCA_002428995.1. GTDB lineage: Bacteria > Bacteroidota > Bacteroidia > Flavobacteriales_G > Salibacteraceae > UBA6057. The sequence goes on from DIYJ01000014.1 coordinate 81,203, forward strand.
CTTTCAGCATCAATCGCAAACCCATGAGCGAAGAAACACCCTGGAAAATCATGAGTGACTCCATTGGATATGTGGACATGGGGAAGCTTGAAATGAAGCAGGTCAGTGATCTGGTCAAGGACCTGGAGGATACCAAAGCCATCATTTTTGATGTTAGAAACTACCCAAGAGGAACCATGTATAAACTGGCGGATTTCCTCAATCCTGAGCCCCGGGAATTTGTGAAGTTCACCTTCCCAAATGATGACTACCCGGGCAAGTTCAAATGGGCCGATCCCATGAAATGCGGGAAAAAGAACAAAAACAACTACAAGGGCAAGGTCATCATACTGGCCAATGAGAAAACACAAAGCCACGCAGAGTTTACCTGCATGGCGCTGCAAACGGCTGACAATGCCGTGGTGATCGGAAGCCAAACCTCCGGTGCAGATGGCAACGTGATTCGCTTTGAGCTTGCCGGTGGGTTCCGAACATCGATCACAGGTCTGGGCGTGTACTACCCTGACGGAAGGGAAACCCAACGGATTGGCATTGTACCTGATATTGAAATCAAACCTACGCTCGAAGGTCTCCGCGCGGGGAGAGATGAAGTGTTGGAGAAGGCCATGGAAGTAGCGCAGCAAAAGTGACTTCCGCAGCGTGCCGATGGCAGAAATTACTTTAACGACAAGTGCCTGTAATCGCCTGACTCCAATTGGAAATAATCAGGATTGAGCGTCTTGATTGGAAAGCGTTCAAAACGCCTGAAGAGGTAATCGTTTGGGCCAAGAGAGTCGCGGTTTTCATTGAAATCGAGGTCTTCTTCGGTACAAATGGTCACCATGCGCAAGTCACTATCCAAGCCGGATAAGAACATGGTCTCAATTGGATAGGACCAATTGGGATCGCTCTTCAACTCACCCTCAAACACGGAAAACTTGCTTCCCTCCTCCGTTTGCGCCAACTGGATCACCGCTTCCATTTCAGACAGGCGATTTCCAAAAAACGCGTGGCCCGTTTGCCTGATCGACCATAGTTGGGCCGCAATCACCACTACAGCAGTCATGGTGAGGCCAAAAGACAAAAACCTTTTTCCCAAAGCAAATTCACTCGCGGCTAGCTGAGTGAAGGCATAGCCTGCTACAAAACTGAGCGGGAAATAGATTTGCTCCGCGTAGCGCGAACGGTCAAACCCGTGAAATGCCAGATTGGCCAGCAGCAACAGACCCAGGAACGAGAGCGTGAGAAACGCCAGCATTTTATACTTCCGAAGCCGCAACGTTAAAAGCAGCGCGATCAGCTGTAGCAACAACAGACCTGAGTATGCGCCAAACAGGAATTTGACCAATCCAGCTGCATAGTTCCAATCGTAGTCCCAGTTTTTCAGGTTGCTGAAAAAGGCACCTGTTTTCCCTTGCTCGTATTCACTGGCAAAGGATGTTTTAAGCACCACATAGCCAACAAGCAATAACCCAAAGAGCAGGTAAGAGCGCCACGGAAGGCGCGTTTGTTCCAGAAAATGAATGACCAGAACAAAGAGCCACAGCAGCATGGCCATCGGATGGCTCCATAGGATGAGCGGAGAAAGTGCAAGCATAAGAACCAGCGACCATGGCTTGCCACTATGGTGCAAAACGCTGGAAAACAGGACAAGCAAACCCGCACCGTAATAGAGCTCGAACATGGGTACAAAAAAGCCGCTCGTGATGCCAAGTGTTTGTAGCAAAACCAACATCAGGCCTGCTTTTCGGTCCTGAAAACCGTAGCGTGATAAGAGGAAGGGCAAGTAGAAAAACAGCACGTGGCCGAGCGAGTAAAGCACCAACACCGTTTTCAGGCTCAACCCAAGTTTCACCCCCAGTAGCGGAAGCCACTGACTCAGCATCAGAATAAAGCGCTGATGCTCCACCCAAAATGCTTCGTGATTGATGACTTTGAACAGGTAATAACCAGAATCGGCCACCAATCGCTCCTTGTAAAATGCCAACGCCAACAAGCTCAGAACAAAAAACAGCGCATGGACCAATAAGTCCTTCCAGGGCAGCCGTTCAAAAGAGGATGGAACGCGCAAAGTCATCATCGACAAATAAAGGGAAAGTTGACCCCGACAGTCGCTTCAAAATGAATTCGTTGCAGTCAGTTCCGATACTCCAAAAAACAATCAATAAATCAATGAGTTAAGTGACTGACTTTTCTACATTTGCAACCCTTTTTAGCCAGGGTAAACATGTCAAGAGAGGTAAAGATCTGCACCGGAACAGCGTCCCGAGAACTCGGAGAAAAAATCGCCTCAAGCTACGGCCTGCCACTAGCAAATGTGAACATCATGCACTTCAGCGATGGCGAATTCCAGCCATCTTTTGAAGAGACCGTTCGAGGTGCCGATGTATTCATCGTGCAGAGCACCATGCCTCCAGCCGACAACCTGATGGAACTTCTGCAAATGGTAGATGCAGCGAAGCGCGCTTCTGCTGAAAACATCATTGCAGTGATTCCTTACTATGGCTACGCCCGTCAGGATCGAAAGGATAAGCCCCGTGTTTCCATTGGCTCCAAGTTGGTGGCCAACCTTCTCAGCGCAGCAGGTGTAACGCGCGTCATGACCATGGATCTGCACGCTGATCAAATCCAGGGATTCTTTGAAGTGCCTGTTGATCACCTTTTTGCATCCAGCATTTTCCTGCCCTACATCAAGAGCCTGGAGTTGGATGACTTGATCATTGCTGCACCAGACACCGGAGGTACGAAGCGCGCCAACGCCTATTCAAAGTTTCTGAACTGCGATCTGGCCATCTGCTACAAGCAGCGCAAAGTGGCCAACCAAATTGAATCGATGACCGTGATTGGCGATGTAGAAGGGAAAGACGTAGTGTTGGTAGACGACCTGATCGACACCGCTGGAACCCTGACCAAATCAGCCCAGATGATGATGGAACACGGAGCCAAAACGGTTCGTGCGATGATCACACATCCGGTGTTGAGCGGGCCAGCCTACGAACGAATCGAAGACTCCGTCCTGTTGGAATTGGTGACGACAGACACCATCCCAATGAAGCAGGCTTCCGACAAAATCAAAGTATTGGGTGTGGCCGACTTGTTTGCCAACACCATGAAGAGCATTGTGAGCCACAAATCGATCAGCTCACAGTTTTTAATCTAGTATCTAATTTCAATTTCTAAATACGAACGCAATGAAAACGATGGAAATCAAGGGACATCTGCGAGAGGATCTTGGCAGTAAAGAAGCCAGAGGTCTGCGCAGAGAAGGTCAGGTTCCATGCGTGATTTACGGTGGTGATCAAAACATCCACTTTTACGCAGACTCCCGCGAACTCGGGAAACTGATCTACACTCCAGATGTCTACAAGGTAAAGTTGATCCTTGGAGACAAAACCGTAGAGGTAGTAATGCGCGATGCGCAGTATCATCCTGTTAAAGATGATTTGATGCACATGGACTTCTCAGAAGTTATCGCAGGCAAGCCTGTTTCTGTGAAGCTTCCAGTGATTCTTACTGGTCAATCGATTGGTGTGAAAAATGGTGGTGTGCTGCGAAGAAATGCCAAGAGCCTTTTTGTAAAAGGTTTGATTGACGAGCTTCCTGATGCGATCGAAATCGATATCACTAAGATGCGCATTGGACACTCGACCAAAGTTGGAGACCTGAACTTCGATGGAGTTGAGTTCCTCGAAACAGACAACAGAGTAGTAGTAGCCATCAAAACTTCTCGTAGAGCAATTGCTGACGATGCTGAGGAGGAAGAAGAAGGCGCTGAAGGAGGAGAGACTGCAGAAGCTGCGGCTGAAGAATAAGTCAACCTCTTCTCATGAAGTATTTGATTGTTGGACTCGGGAATCCAGGTACAGAGTACACGGAAACCCGCCACAACATAGGATTCAAAGCATTGGACGCTCTTGCCGGAGCGTCCAATGTTGTTTTTAGCCCTGGCCGACATGCAGATACGGCTGAGCTCAAACACAAGGGCCGCACCATCATCCTGTGCAAACCGATGACCTACATGAACCTCAGTGGGAAGGCGGTGAACTATTGGATGCAGCAGGAAAAAATCCCTGTGGAGCGCATGCTGGTCATTACTGATGACATTGCTCTTCCCTTCGGAAAGATCAGGCTGCGGGGAAAAGGCAGCCACGGAGGTCACAACGGCCTTCGCAACATTGAAGAAACCATTGGCACCCAGCAATACCCACGCCTGCGATTTGGTGTTGGGAATGACTTTCACCCCGGGCAACAGGTCAACTATGTGCTCTCTGCCTGGAACGATACCGAACAGGAAGCCATGAAGGATCGCCTCAAGCTTGCAACCGAAGCCCTTCTGGGATTCACAACGCTGGGCCTTCCAAGAACCATGAACATGTTCAACAATCGTTGAAGACACCTTCGTTTTAAAAAACAAAAAGCCCCGTAGTATTTACTACAGGGCTTTTCTATGCTAAGAGCTTATTCGGACTATTTCACCACGATTGTTTCCGTGTGTGTGAAGGAGTCACCATTGATGAACAGGAAGTAGTTTCCTGACTCAATACCATCGAGAGAGAGCTGAGTGCCGCTGTTCACCGCATTGTAGTTGCGAATCACGCGTCCGCTAATGTCCATCATCTGAACATCCACTACAGCTTCCTGATCGCTGAGGCTGATGGTTACCATGTCTTCAGCTGGATTCGGGAAGAGCGAAATGCTTGGTGTTGCATCGAACCCATCACCCGTTTTGTTGAATCCACCACCGCATGAGCTACAGCCCGGTAGTACGAGCATCGGCACATTCTGGCAGAACGTCTGCTGACAAGAGCTTCCATCAGGACCTTGCGCGAAGACGGTAACACAGACGTTGTAGTTACAATTCGAAGAACTGAACTGATGAGTTGAAGGATTGCCCCAACTGGTGGAGCCGTCACCCCAGTTCCAGAGATATCCAGTGACAGTGGTTCCCGGCCCAAGGTTTACTGTTGCCGTGAACTGGTATTCGTAGCAGTCTACGTAAGAATTCGTGAAGCTAACACCGGAAATGTCGCACGTTGGAATCTTCGGGCACCCCTTTGTGAGGTCACTGTCGATCGGCTCCTGATCTCTTTGAAAATCGGCAGAGGTTCCCCCATTTGTGGCCACAGTAGCGGTCATCATGGTGAGGAAGCGGTTGACCTCCGGAGCATTGGTGCTCACCTCACAATCGCCTACCGTTTCAATCATTCCGTTTAGGTCTGACTGCGCCACGGCCAGGTCAAAAGGACCGCTGTTGATCTGGTAACCCAGGAATTGAAGGTTTGCTTCTCCTACCCGACACATGATGTCTGGATAGCTGATCAAAGACTGTTGCCAATAGAAGTTCTGAAATACATCGATATCATGATTGGCAAAGCCGCCATTGTTCACCTCCACGTATCGGAACCAGTCTACCGCCAGGGTATTCCTATCCACACTCGCGATGAATGTTGGAGAGTTGTTCGTTGCCACCCCATTGAGTTGCATGGTGCGCGTCAATCCTGCAACGAACAGGTTTTCCTCTGGCCCAAGCTCAATGGAATATCCAGCGACATCAGTACCGTTGAGTTGGTTGAACAGGTTGTTTGCGGCCGCAGCTCCAATGGTTGCGGTGCTCAAAGAAGCATTCTCAATCACATCGATCTCGAAGGTGTGCACCACCGAGTTGTTGGACATGGCATAGAGAATATCGTTGCCCTGATCATAGACCGCCTCTACACCGGTTTGGTGGCTGTTGGTAGATTCATTGGACAGATCCCAGATCAGCGTTCCGCTGTAGTCATAAAGCTGATGCAAAGAAGTAGGCTGATTGGTGAGCGAGTTGCGAATCATACCGGTAACATAAACTCCTACTCCAGGAAGTTCTGTGATGTCATTGGCCATGTCATACTGCTCGTTCGTGGCAGTGCCGTTAATCCTTCGGATCCAGTTCACACCGAGCGAAGCATCCAGTGAAACCAGTACACCTTTTTTGTCACCGCTGACACTGAAGATGTCATTGGAAGAGTAACCTGCGATGTAGTATTCGTCTGAACTGTTGGAATAGATGATGTCCAGACCGGTGGACTGATCATAGCCCTGAATATCCACTTCTACGTAGTTCACAACGTTCCCTGCGCCATCGAGTTGCAGTACAAACATGGTCGGGGCGCCCGTTTGAAAGGACTCCGCATAACCGGTTACTACAATCAAATCGTTTCCACGGTTGAAAACGTCAAACGCGCGCTCGTCAGCTCCAAGGTCAAGAACCTGGCGCCAGGTTACAAAGCCGTTGGCATCGAGGAGAATGACTTCCGTAAGCGCATCACTTAGCGAGCCATCCGGGAAGGAAGTTCCTGCTAAGACCGTACCTTCCAGAAAGGGTTCAATGCTGTAGTGATTGTGGTCGCGACCATCGGGGTAAGAGTAGCGCCACTGTGCAAATGAGCCGAAGCTCAATAGGAATACACTGAATAATAATAAGCTGTGCTTCATGGTAAATAAGAATTAAATGGGTTGTTAAATGACATACAGATGTACGTCTGCTCACAAACCTAAATGACAAAGCTTGCATATCAAAAACAGGTAAAGCACAGACTCAATTTCCCAATAGATACATGAGCATAAGAAGTGTGCACGCGCCAGATCAAACACAAAGACTTGTTTACCAGTGCTTTATTTTTAAAAATGGGATTTCAGACGATCATTTCGCGCGCGGAACAAGCAATAGTGCAAGAAGGTTCAGCGGATTTCGCCCCTTATGAGGTTAGTATTCGGAACTTATGATTCCTTCTTGACAACTAACTTTTAAAAACTTAACGTGATGATAACACAGCGTGTGTTTTCAGAGTGCGAATGGAGGCGCAACAATACGCAGTTCTTACATCAATCCTTCCGGTGTTTTCAAATGCCGCGATTTTTTTCTTCCTTCCTTTTCCAACCTCCGGTACTTTCTGTTGTCTCTCCATCAGAACGCCTGACCCAGCCTTTGTCCAAGGACCTGCACATACAGCTCATTGATCGTAGCCAAGCCGGTGATTTACGTGCACAACACCGCTTGTTCAACCTGTATGTGAAGGCGATGTACAATACCGTGGTGCGGATTGTTCCAAACACTATGGAGGCAGAAGATGTGGTTCAGGAAGCCTTTGTAAAGGCCTTCAGAAACCTGCATCGCTTTCAGCGGCAGTCCAGTTTTGGCCACTGGTTGAAGCGGATCATGATCAATACAGCGCTCAATGCGGTCAAACGCCATCAACGCGATCCATTGTCGCTGAGTGCAGACATTGAAGAACAGAGTGATGAGTTGATGGACATCGAGCCAGATGGGCTACCACCTCCGGAAGTGGTGCATGATGCGATCAAAGCTTTACCGGAAGGCTGTCGGATCATTTTCACGCTCTATCAGCTGGAGGGCTACGATCAAAAAGAGATAGCGGCCGCTTTGGAAGTCTCTGTTTCGACCGTGAAAACGCAGTATCGCAGGGCGCGCCTGCTACTGATCGAACAATTGAAGAATTACACACATGAAGGACAACTTTAGCGAATACATGAACAAGCAGCGGGAGGCGCTGGACGCAGACCTTCCGAATGAAGGCATGATCTGGGACGGCATAGAGTCTGACATGCTTGTGCACCGCTACCAAAAGCGAATGCGCCTTTGGCAAGCGGCAGCCATCGTAGCACTTCTGATCAGCGCAAGCTACATCGGCTGGGACTGGAACAAGGATGCGCAACTGGCAAAGCAATCTACACCAGCATCCTCGGAGATTGCTCAAGGCCCGATTGCCACTGTTGAAAGCAGTTACCAGGCGCAACTCGCTACGCTCCAGGAGGAACTTGAGGCGCGTCAGGCAGACCCCGTGCAGCTGGCCTCTTATTATGAAGAATTAAAAACCATTGAAGAAACTGCCCAGGACTTCTCAAAAGACCTGCCCATCACGAGCAACAAACAGCAGCTGGCGATGATCCTGGTGGACACATACGAGAAGAAAATCCGATTGCTGGAAAAAATGCTCCTCGAGATAGATCGGGAAGAACGCAGGCGCGGACAGGAAAGCAGAAGAACAAATGATCGAACCACAACATTATGAGAACACTATTGATAATGCTGACGCTGCTTAGTGCGCTTGCAGGCACAGCATCCAAGGCGAATGAGACCGTTGGTGATACACGCACTACCACAAAGAGCTTTCAGGTGAATGATGATGCCATGTTGAACATAAACGCTCATGAAAGCTCCGTCAACATCAACACATGGAATGAAAACATAGTGGAAGTGAAGGTGACGGTGTTTGTAGAAGCCTGGAATGAGAAAGACATGGAAACCATGTTTGACCTGTTGAGCGTGGACATTCAAGGTAACAGCGAGCAAGTTGACATTGTGTCGACCACGCGCCTTCAACACGTGAATGTCAATGACGACCGCATCAAGGTAAAGTCCAACGGCATGAACGCCAAGGTGAAGAGCTATGAAGTGTCCTATGAGATCAACATGCCCGCCACCAACCACCTCAACATCAAAAACCGCTATGGATCTGTAAAGCTCGGTGAGCACCGGGCTACTTTGAACGCTGAGCTTTATGAATGCGAAGTCCAGGCCAACAGCCTGCAAACGACCAAAAGCACAATAACCCTGAAATACTCCCATGGAAACATGGGAACCATATCGGAAGGAAACCTCGAGCTCTACGAATCAGATATAACCTTGTCATCTGCCAACAACCTGACCTTGGATAGCAAGTACTCGAGCATGTCGATTGGAAACGTCAAGATCATGAACGCCCAGTGCTACGAAGGTTCTCTGGACATAGGATCTGTAGACAATCTAAGAGGCAGTCAGCGTTACAGCTCGCTCGACATAGGCGTGGCCAAAGAAGTTGAGTTGGAAACGCATGAAGCATCCATTACCGTTTCAAACACCGACTTGCTGAACCTGAAAGACTCTAAGTACTCAACTGTGGAGGCCTCGCTGGCCAAAAGAGTGATAAGTATCAATGGCTATGAAACAAGCCTGGAAGTAGGCAATACAGAGCAGTTCAACGCTACCGGAAAGTACTGTAACTACAAAGTCACAAACCTGGGCAAGTCGCTGACGCTAGACGGTTATGAGTCTTCGGTACGCGTAGGTGTGGTGAATGATGGATTCAAAGAGATCACGATCGATGGCAAGTACATGAGCGCGGAGCTGGGTATCAACCCTAGTGCAGGTTATGCATTGGAAGCAGACGTGAATTATGGCTCCGTAAGCTACCCCACCAAGCGTTTTGATGTGACATTGCACCGTGAAATCGATGATCGGGTAGAAGTGAAAGCAAAAACACACGGTTACGCAGGTGATGCCACGGTGATTGTAACAGGATACGAAACGAGCCTGGAAGTCCAGTAAAGAAGCTGTTTAGTTAGGTTACGCCCGATCTGTGAATGTGAATGCAGTCGGGCGTTTTTTGTTTCTGGCCATGATCGTTTCCGATTTCACCCAACTTACTGTAAATTAGTCTATTTCAGTAGGCTGGAGTGTTAATGCTCTGCTGGGAAGCCAACAGAAGCATTGGATTTGCGTCTACGCATTCAACCAACTAAGCAATTCCCACACCTATGAAACCACCCGTTCACAATTGGCTAAAAGCACTGCTGGCCCTTCCCGCATTTCTCTTTTTCTATGCCTCGTTGCATGCGCAGTGCCCTGCTCCCTCTAACCTGAGTTTCACTCCGCTCAGCCCCACCTCGGCTACCTTGAACTGGACCAGCGGAGGAGCTTCGAACTGGGCCATCGAATACGGCCCAGCCGGCTTCACACAAGGCACAGGAACGAATGTGGCCGCCACCTCTACTTCCACTATTGTATCAGGCCTCACTCCAAATCTGATGTACGACTTTTATGTCAAGGACAGCTGCGGTGTATCCAGTGTCAGCTCATGGACAGGACCTGATTCCATGCACGGCACCGTAGTGCTCTGCGATGACTTTGACGACTACAGTCTTCAGCTGGCCGGGCCTCAATCCGTGCTGATCCAGGAATGGGCCGGAGCCGGTGGCGATGCGGTGATCAGCGATGAGTATTCGAACTCTTCTCCTCATGCACTTAAGATTTATGACAGTGGGCCGGCTACATTCTCGGATGTTGTTGCAGCTGTCGGCACCACTACCTCGGGAATTCACAGCGTGAAGTTTGACTTCTTTGTGCCCGACACTTTTGGCGGTTATTACAACATCCTGCACAACTATGTAGGTACCGGAACCAATGTCTGGGCGATAGAGGTGTATCTGGATTCGAATGGAACAGCCACCGTCAACGAAGGCTCCAACGGAGCTGGAGTCATTGGCACCTACCAGTTTAACGTGGGACAATGGAACACGGTGGAGCACATCATCGACCTGGACAGCGACACGGCTTTCATCCTCATCAACGGCTCCTTTACAGATGTTGGCTGGCAGTTTTCGCTCGGCTCTACCAACTTTGGTGATCAGTTCAACGCGGTGAACTTCTTCTCCGCGGCCAATGTGGGGCAAACTCCGCTTACCTACTTCGACAATTTCTGCATGACACTCGCGCCTGTCAATGACGTAGGTGTGGTTCAGTTTGACGCAGTTCCTCCCATTTGCGGAGATAGCTCCTACGGAGTACCGGTTGTGATTCGAAACAATGCGATGAATGATCAAACGGGATTTGATGTGGAAGTCGATTTCAGCGGAAGCTCAACAGGCACTCTGAACATCACGTACAATGACGTTTTACAGCCAGGACAGCTGGATACCATAGAAATGAACAGCATCAATACGCTGGCAGGCGGAAACTGGAATCTGACAGCTTATACAGAGCTGATTGGCGATACTGATCCTTCCAATGATACGGTTGAGGAAAACTCCGTACCCTTCCTACAGGGAGTTTCAGCCGAATTTGGTCCTGAAGACACCACATTCTGCGACAACCAAAACTTTAGCATGGTGCTCAATGCCCAGAACAGTGGCGCCACCTACACCTGGAATACGGGGGCGACTTCATCTTCCGTAGTAGCTGATTCAGGTGGCATTTACGCAGTGACCGTCACGGCCAACAACGGTTGTACGGCTTCTGATCAGATTGAATTGATTGAGCTGGAGGCGCCTATCGTAGACATTGGGCCGGACATCAACTTCTGCGAAGGACAGCTCATCCTGTTCTTTCTCAATGCCGGAAACTTTGGTACCGGTTCCACCTACATCTGGTCCAACGGATTGACGACCCAAGTTGCGGAATTCACCACCATTGGAATACACAGTGTGACAGTTGAAAATACGGTAGGCTGTACTACCACCGATTCTGCCGAGTTTATCCTGCATCCTGCTCCGGTGATTGGCCTGAACGATATCAGCATTTGCGGAGGCGACACCGGAATTCTGGACGCTGGAAGCCAGGGTGTTTCCTATGTCTGGAGCGAAGCCGGTGAGACCGACCAAACCCTGAAAGTCGTACAAAGCGGAACCTACTATGTGACGGTGAGCGATCTGAATTCATGTTCTGCAGTAGACAGCGCTGAGGTGACGGTAAACATTATTCCGTTTGTAATGCTCGGAGCTGACACCTCCATCACGCAGGGTCAAAGCCTCACCCTGGATGCCGGTTTTGCAGGATCCACCTACGAATGGAACACTTCAGAAACCACCCAAACGATCAATGTTACCACAAGCGGAACCTACACCGTCACGGTTACGGATGAAAACGGATGCAGCGGCACTGATGAGATTGTGGTAGATGTGAAAGTGGGCATACAAGGCCTTTCAGAAAGTACTGTCAGGATATACCCGAACCCGGCAAGGGAACAGGCCTGGATAGAGCTGGATGCAAGCGGGAGCCTGGACATACAGGTGTTCTCACTTGAAGGGCGGAAACTAGCCGAGCTTCAGCACACCGCTTCTGGAGACAACACCTTGATTCCCATTGACTTCTCCAACTACAGCGAAGGAGTCTACTTCATACAGCTACGGTTGGATGGCATTGACCTGGGGATGTACAGAATACTGAAGGTTGATTAGATCATTAGAAAATGAGATGATTAGATGATGGCTTTGAGTTAAGCCTGAGGGTTTTCAATATCTTCTAAAACCGCACTCGGAGGGCACCAATGAAATTCCTTCCTGGAGCGGCTATCCCGGATGAATAGGGCCTGTAACGCTGATCGGTGATATTCTCAACTCCGGCATTGACCGAAACCCATTCTGTGATCTGATACATGGCTTTCAGGTTGAGGGTGTACCAGGCGGGTGCGTACGGATTTCCGTTTTCATCGGCAGCGTAGATGAAATCCTTGCTCTGCTCGGATGGAGCCAGCTCGCTGTTCGACACCTCGCCATTGTATTCGGCATAGGCGCTCACCTGCAGTCGCTGACGAGAATAAATGAGCTGGGTAACCCCGAACCATGGTGCAGCGTGCCTTAGCGGGGCGGTGGAACCATCGTCCAGTTCTTCTTCGCCCCGTTGCCAATTGAAGCGACTTGACAGCGTCAGGCTTTTCAGGAACTTCCATTCAACTCCGGCCTGAATTCCGTAAACCTGAGCCTGGGCCGCGTTTTGGATGGCCTGTACCCGGCTCAACTCAGATCGGTAAAGAATGCTGTCCTGGCCGTTCAACTGAAAATCCCTGCGCACCAGTGCGCGGTCGAGCAAGGTGTAGAAACCGGTGAAGTCGATCTTGAGCGTTTTGCCAAACACTTTCACAATGCCAAACTCTGCATTGTAAGCATATTCAGCCTGTAGGTCAGCATTGGGAACAACCACGGAGCCAGGTTCTGAGGCAAACACCTTTCCGATATCATCCACGTTAGGTGCTCGAAATCCGGTGCTCAGGTTGGCATTGAACTGCCAGGTTTTGGTCGGTTTGTAGGCGATCCCCAAAGAGCCGTTCAGCGCGTCAGCATCTACGGAAGCCTCGGCAAAGGGCAGTGGGAAAAGGGTCGTGTCGAATTCCGTTCGCAGCTGTACGATATTGTAGCGCAGCCCACCGTGCAGAGTCACTTTCTCTGAAGCCTTCAGCTGATGGGTGATGTAGGCAGCATAAGAAGCCCAGGTGGCGCCATCGGGATAGCGTGAGGCGGTAATGTTCCTGAGTCCGGTGGAAACATCTTCCTCTTCTCCGCGAGAATCAACCACATTGTAAACCCCTTCCAGCCCATAGAATATTCGATGCCTGGAACCGAACTCCTGTTCAAAATCAAGGTTCGCGGAGAAGGCATCTACCCGCTCTGTTTGATGCTGAAGCAGATCGGAGCCAAAGTCACGGTCGTGACGACTCTCTCCAAAACGCTGGTAGGCTACCGTAAAACTGGCTTTGTCGTAAATGGTATTCGAATCTGTATGCAGCACATTCAAGGTGTGCATCATCCATTCCTGAGGCCCGTAATACCATTCTGCCGACCGCAATTGCCCTCCTCTGTAGCGCGTCAAACGATCATAGCGTGGAACATCCGAGGTAGCAGAATAATGAGCTCCGTAGTTCAAATCCCAGTGCTCGTTGGGTTTAAACCGGATCTTCTGCATCAGGTTCATCTGGCTGTAACCTGTGGCTACCTGCACTTCAGGGTCAGAATTGGCCACTACCAAATCCTCTCCGTTTATCGTGGAAACATACTCCGGCCTGAGGTAATCATCCGGGCCATTGCTGCCCATCCGAAGGTCTTCAAAATCACTAACGGTAAAACTGGTGATGAACCCCCATTTCTTCACCCCAATTCCAATTTTCGCATGTGCGGTTTTCTCAAAGTTTGCGGAAGAAGATCGCAATGTGGCGCTACCCTGAACCAAGGCCTTTCCTTTACTGAGGACCTTTGGCCTCAAGGTGTAAAAACTCATTACCCCTCCAATCGCATCACTTCCATAGATCACAGAACCCGGTCCGTGCACTACTTCCGTTTCGTCTACCGCAAAGGGATCGATGGAGATAACGTTTTGCAAGTTTCCACTGCGGAAAATAGCGTTGTTCATTCGAACTCCGTCTACACTCAACAGCAAACGATTGGTGGCAAAACCTCGAATCATTGGGCTGCCGCCTCCCAACTGGCTTTTCTGAATGTAAACCTCCCCCGATCGCCCAAGCAAATCGGCTGCGGTCTGTGGATTTTGAAATGCGACTTGCCTTGAGTCGATCAAGGTCATTTTTTGAGGAATATCTCTTCTTAGTTGCTGCCAGCGTGTAGCCGAAACCACCACTTCATCGAGGTTAAAATCATTGGGGTTCAGCAGCAATTGATAACCCAGCGCTTCTAAAACCTCGAAGGAAACGGCTCTCAGGTCGTAGCCGAGGCGACTGAAATAAATGGTGTCCGCCCCCTTGAAGTCACTTAAGTCGGCCTGGCCTCGCGAGTTTGTGATAGCCGAGCGCTGCGTAGAAGGATCGAATATGGCAACTACCTCCAGAGGTTCGAGCGTCACCTCGTCCTTGACGGTAATGGTTTGAGACAACCCCATCAAGGTCGTCAACAACATGACCAACAGCAATCCTTCCCTCAAGAACTTCATTCTACGCTTTCGAAACCTGCCTCGTAAGCAAGAATTACGCCAGAATGGACCTAATCAACGAGACTGATTACCCCTTGAGGCGATCCCGGATGATTCCCTCTACCGCTTCGATCTTCACGCGGTCCTGTTGCATGCTGTCGCGCTCGCGAATAGTCACCGTGTTGTCTTCCAGGGTTTGGTGATCAACCGTAACGGCAAATGGAGTTCCGATGGCATCTTGCCTGCGGTAGCGCCTTCCGATGGCGTCTTTTTCATCGTACTGACACATGAAGTCGTGCTTCAAGCCTCCAAGGATTTCACGGGCCTTTTCGGGAAGTCCGTCTTTTTTGAGCAGTGGAAGTACCGCCACCTTGTAAGGAGCAAGCTTAACCGGCAACCTCAATACGGTGCGCTCTGATCCGTCTTCCAGTTTTTCTTCCTGGTAGGCATAGGAGAGCATGGCCAGGAACATGCGATCAAGACCAATGCTGGTTTCTACCACATAGGGCACATAGCTTTCGTTGGTCTCAGGATCGAAGTACTGAAGCTTTTTACCGCTGTGCTCCTCGTGCTGTTTGAGGTCAAAATCCGTGCGCGAGTGAATCCCTTCGAGCTCTTTGAAGCCCATGGGAAAGTTGAATTCAATGTCGGCCGCAGCATTGGCATAGTGAGCCATTTTCAGGTGATCGTGGAAACGATACTCTGACTCTGGAATTCCCAATGATTTGTGCCAGTTGATGCGTTCCTGCTTCCAGTGCTCATACCACTCCATCTCTGTGCCTGGCTTCACAAAAAACTGCATTTCCATCTGCTCAAATTCGCGCATGCGGAAGATGAACTGGCGCGCCACAATCTCGTTGCGGAAGGCTTTTCCGATCTGCGCAATTCCGAAGGGAAGTTTCATCCGGCCCGTTTTCTGAACGTTGAGGTAGTTCACAAAAATGCCCTGTGCTGTTTCCGGGCGGAGGTAAATCTTGTTGGCCCCTTCGGCCGTTGATCCCATTTCGGTGCTGAACATAAGGTTGAACTGGCGCACATCCGTCCAGTTACGCGAACCACCTACCGGATCTGCAATGTCTTCGTCAATGATCAACTGCTTGAAGTCTTCGAGATCTTCCTCTTCCATGCATCGCTTCATGCGCGCCTCAATGACTTCAATCTTATCCAGATATCCTTTCACCCGCGGATTCGTTTGCTGGAACATTTCCGCATCGAAGGAATCTCCAAAGCGCTTGGCAGCCTTCTTTACTTCCTTGGCGATCTTGCCGCGGATTTTCTCAATATGATCTTCTACCAGCACATCGGCCCGGTAGCGCTTCTTGCTGTCTTTGTTGTCAATCAGGGGATCGTTGAACGCATCTACGTGACCTGAAGCCTTCCAGGTAGTAGGGTGCATGAAAATGGCTGAGTCGATGCCCACGATGTTCTCATTCATCTGCACCATGCTCTTCCACCAGTATTCCTTGATGTTTTTCTTCAGCTCAGAGCCCAGTTGGCCGTAGTCATACACAGCACCCAGACCATCATAGATTTCACTGGAGGGAAACACAAAACCATACTCCTTGGCATGGGAAATCACCTTCTTCAACTTATCCTCTTGTTCCATGGCCGCAAAAGTAGAAGCACCGCGCAATTGGCGGGAGATAAGTTTACACGGAAAATACCAGCCAGATTCGGCTGGCTATCGAAGCATCATGCGTCCTGAGAAACGCTTGCCCGATGATTGGTTTTCGATCCGGTAGATGTAGGCGCCAGCCGCCAGGTCGTTCCGCTCAAACACGAAGTTCTCAGCGGTATACATATACTCCTCTCGCAACATCTGACCGTTCACATTAAAAAGCTGAAACACCAATGGCTGCCCCCGCTGCTCTTCACCCACCGAAATCAGGGCAAAATCCTGAATGGGGTTGGGAGAAACAGTGGCAGTTTCCACTGAAGCGATCTCCTGAACGCCTACCACAGTAATGTAATTGATGTAGTAGTGGATGTTGGGTATCCAATCTATTCCTGAGCCGTTCAAGGTATACTGATCGGTAAGACGATCGTCTTCGTTGTACTCATTGTAATACCAGAATTGGTTCTCCCATTGGCCATTGCCCCAATTCTTAGTGAGAGATCCCGATGGAATGGTATCGTGGAGGTAGAAATTTTCGGACCAGGAAAGGTTAGCCCATTGATTACCAACCTCCAGCCATTCTTTCCTTACCTCTTTAATGGTGCGGCCCTTTGCGTTGTAGTCTGTTTCAGTTCTCCTGTTGTTCACCCAATCACTGTTGCTGTTGTCCCAATACTGGCTCTCCAGTACAGAAACCAAGTCTTGCCCGTTGTATTCATAGAACGTTCGGGCGGAGTTCAAAAAGGAGGTGCCTTGCCACAGCTTCGACACACCTCTTGAGATGCGTCCTTGTTGATCGTAATAGGAAGAGTCCTGAGAATAGTTGGTCCAGGTTCCACCAGGAGTGTGTTCCCAAATCACTTCTACAGGTTGCCCAGCGCCATTGTTTTGTGTGGTCCATCGCCAATATCCCTCCCAATCGTTGCCCGACCAGCTATTACGAATTCTGAAAGTTTCCGCACCGTTGGTGTATTCGTGGAGGTACTGCGTTTGATTGACCCATTCGCCACCAAACCAGTCTTGATACAGTGCTTCCACGACCTGATCGTTGTCGTTGTAAGTGGTTGTAGCCCTGTATAAGTTCTCCCACCCATTGCTGAGACCGGTTCTCGTTATCTGTAGCGTCTGCAAGCCGCTGGAATTGTATTCATACTCCTGCTGTTCTGAGTTGACCCAGTTGGACCCATTTCCTGAAAAAGTGGTCCACAAGGTGATGTTTCCATTGGCGTCATAGCTTCTCACGGAACGGGAACTGTTGTTCCAGCCATTTCCGTTCCATGCATATTGTGCAATGTCATTGTTGGCTCCATTCTCATTGAAGCCATAATCGATCTTTGTGACGTTCACCCATTCCGACCCGTTCCAATCCTGAGTCACAACGGAGTGGTTAAGTCCATCGGAGTAGGTGTACACAAGCCTGGTGGTGTCTCTGAAAGCACCGGAACCTTCTGACCAGTTCTGAGTCAGAGCTACCAATGTGCGACCTTTCCAATCGTGGCTGTAGGCTGCCCGGGCCACGGGTTCGTATTGTCCAAGGACATCATTCCATCGATCCGTCCAGGCGCTGTCTGCCGCAGTGAAGGTAATTTGAGCATTGAGAGCAAAGGCGCTGCTTATGCAGAGCAAAAGGGTCAGGAGAGGTGACTTCATAGTGTTGGGGTTAACTGCCTCAAAGTTAAATCTTTGCGCGGAACGCGAACCCCTTCGAAGAACTTGACTCTTCCTACTTCACCCTGATCACAACAGGCGCGAAGTGGACGTCTTCCAGCCCGATGAACGAGTCGTCATCAAAGGAGAACTCCCCTTTAGATTTCATCACGAGGTTGAACACTTTGGAATAGTGCTCGACTCGCTCTCCACTGTTGAAGCTAATGGAGCTGTTGATTGAGCTTGATTTCATGGTCACGCCCTTTTGTTCTTTGAGTTCGAGCGAATGAAGGGCAATAGATGAGCTTTTGCAGGTGAGCTTAAAAACTTCCCCTCGCTTTGCTTTGATCGGAGCATCAATGGTGATGAGTCTCGCAGCAGAATCAGGGGCCACAACTTCTAAAAAGAGACTGTCAGATGTAAGCTCTTTTCCTTCAAAGCCGATGGTGAACGGCCCAACCTTTAAAGGCCCTTCCTCCTGAGGCACAATGTGGAAGCGGTAAACAAACTGCTGTTGAGGACTGGAGGCGCCAAAAAACGGCAGCTTCCGGTCGCTGTAAACGAAACTGGCATCGATCCCTCGAAGTGTTTGCGGCTTCACTCCCTTGATGGAGAGCTTAATCTCCACGGCCTCTCCAATGAGGACCGTTGACTGCCCTGTGCGCAGCTCGAGCTCCTGCGCAAATGTTCCCAGGCTGATGGCGAATGCAAAGAATAGAAGCGTCCATTTCATAACGCAAAGATGCGATGCACAGGTCTTCCATCCATTCTAGGGTTATGAGCAGAGATTTTGCAAAAGAAGAAGGAGAATTATTTGAGTTTACGCTCGGTGGAAATCTCCAGAAGTTTAAAATTGTATCCATTGATTGACCGCCTCAAAAACCAGTCATCAGGCATGAATAAAGAACGAATCCACAAGTGGCTCAAGCGCATCGGCATATGGGGCTTCTTGTTCTTCCTGATCAAGGGACTGGTGTGGCTCGCTGTCCTTTTTGGGCTGTTTAAAGCATGCGAATGATCACCTTCGCTTTTCGGATTAAGGTTTATGGTTCAAATTGACGACAAGATTGTTTCGCTGGATGTGCTGAAAGAAGAGTTCACCTGCAACCTCAGTGCGTGTAAGGGAGCGTGTTGTGTTGAAGGAGACTCTGGTGCACCACTCACGGCCGAAGAAGTCGATCTTATTGAAAAAGAATACCCCAACTTCAAGCATCAACTAAGGGCTGAGGGCATTGAAGCTGTGGAAGCGCAGGGCACCTCGGTAAAAGATGAATGGGATGGAGAATCAGTGACCCCACTTCGGGATGGAAAAGAGTGTGCCTACACGGTGTTTGATGAGCAAAACATGGCGCTCTGCGGCATTGAACTGGCTTGGAAGGAAGGCAAGACTTCTTTCCGAAAACCGATCTCTTGTCACCTCTACCCAATTCGAACAAAACGGTACAAGGAATTTGAAGCTGTGAACTATGAGCGATGGAACATTTGCTCGGATGCCTGCACCCTCGGAAAGGAACTAAAAGTGCCGGTCTACAAGTTCGCAAAAGACGCTTTGATCAGGAAATACGGGGAGTCTTGGTACAATGCCTTGGAGGACGCTACCACGGAGCTTCAGAAGATGGGTCATTTGGATTGATTCTACAAACAAAAAGTGCCGTTCAGCAGCCAATGAACAACATGATTTTCAGCAACCTCCCGTTAATGCTGAGTTAAGATTGAGGAAATTAATTTTTAAACACTGAGGCTTTCTATACGGTGTTAAAAACCAAGGCCGATTGTTAATGAAAATGGTTTGACTCGGGAGCGTTTTTTGTCAAGTTTTGTTGTGCAAAAGACAGAAGGGGGATTCATGCCCCCTTGTTTGTCTGATGTAGGGAGCAAACAAAAACACCTGACTTTCAATGAGTTAGAAAATTCTGCCTTGCGAGGCAGCGGGGGTGTTTTGTCTCTAAAAATGGGCGATAGAGAATCATTAAGGCAACCGAAATGAAGGAAGAAAAAACAGCAGCAAAGGAGGCAGATATCACATCAGTGCTTCCCAAAAACACAACTCTGGAAAACGAAAAGACGATGGTAGAAGAACCAATTTTGAAGGAAGATCCAAGACGCTTTGTACTCTTTCCTATTCAGCATGATGACATCTGGCAGTTTTACAAAAAATCAGAGGCGAGTTTCTGGACAGCGGAGGAGATCGATCTAGGTCCGGATCTTCACGATTGGGAACACAAACTGACCGATGATGAGCGCTACTTCATCAAGCACGTTTTGGCCTTCTTCGCAGCGAGCGATGGCATCGTAAACGAAAACCTGGCGGAGAACTTTGTTGCTGAAGTTCAATACACCGAGGCCAAGTTTTTCTACGGCTTCCAAATTGCCATGGAAAACATCCACTCAGAGACCTATTCCCTCCTCATCGATACTTACATCAAAGACAAGGCAGAGAAAAACACTCTGTTCAACGCCATCGAAACGATGGACTGTGTGAAGAAGAAAGCTGAATGGGCCCTGAACTGGATCGACAATGGTTCTTTTGCTGAGCGCCTCATCGCCTTCGCAGCGGTAGAAGGTATTTTCTTCTCCGGTTCTTTCTGCTCCATCTTCTGGTTGAAGAAGCGCGGATTGATGCCCGGCTTGAGCTTCTCTAATGAATTAATCTCCCGAGATGAGGGAATGCACTGTGACTTTGCATGCCTGCTCTACAACGACCACGTTGTGAACAAGCTCGCACCCGAAACGATCGAGAAGATCATCACAGATGCTGTAGAGATCGAAAAAGAATTTGTAACCGAATCGCTTCCTGTTTCATTGATCGGAATGAACGCGAAGCTCATGACGCAGTACATTGAATTTGTAGCCGACCGATTGCTCGCAGAGCTTGGCAACAAAAAGGTGTACAACTCCGAGAATCCATTCGATTTCATGGAACTCATCAGCCTTCAGGGAAAGACGAACTTCTTCGAAAAGCGCGTTGGCGAATACCAGAAGTCCGGTGTGAGCACTGGCTCAGAAGGACAGGTATTCAAGCTGGACGAAGATTTCTAAAGACCTTCCACAAACAACATCTCCATTCTCAAAAAATAACCGACATCCATGTTTGTCCTTAAAAGAGACGGCCGAAAAGAAGCAGTGAAGTTTGACAAAGTCACTGCGCGTATCAAGAAACTCTGCTATGGCCTCCATGCCAGCATTGACCCTGTAAAGATCTCCATGAAGGTGATCGAGGGAATCTACGATGGAGTAACCACTACTGAGCTCGACAACCTTGCTGCTGAGGTTGCCGCTACCATGACTACCACGCATCCTGATTATGCACTGCTGGCTTCCCGAATTGCAGTAAGCAATCTCCACAAAAACACGGAGAAAACCTTCTCAACCACAATGGATGCGTTGTACAACTACGTTGACCCTAACACGGGCAAAAACGCGCCTCTCATTGCTGAAGATGTACACAAGATCATTAAAGACAACGCTGAGGTTCTTGACAGTACCATCATCTACGATCGCGACTTTGGTTATGATTTCTTCGGATTCAAAACCCTTGAGCGCAGCTACTTGCTGAAGATGGACAACAAGGTAGTGGAGCGTCCACAGCACATGCTCATGCGTGTGGCGATTGGCATCCACAAGGAGGACATCGATGCAGCCATCGAAACATACGACCTGATGAGCGAGCGTTGGTTTACACACGCCACGCCTACACTCTTCAACGCGGGTACGCCAAAGCCACAAATGTCTTCTTGCTTCCTCTTGACTGCCAAGGACGACAGCATCACAGGTATCTACGAAAGCCTCACTCAGTGCGCCAAGATCTCTCAGTCTGCGGGTGGCATCGGGTTGAGCATTCACAACATTCGCGCTACAGGTTCTTACATCCGAGGAACAAACGGAACCAGCAACGGTATCGTTCCTATGCTGCGTGTGTTTAACGACACTGCTCGCTACGTAGACCAGGGTGGAGGAAAGCGTAAGGGTTCTTTTGCCATCTACCTCGAGCCATGGCATGCTGATGTGTTTGACTTCCTCGATCTGAAGAAGAACCACGGAAAAGAAGAGCAGCGTGCAAGAGACCTTTTCTACGCCCTTTGGGTTCCGGATTTGTTCATGAAGCGTGTAGAAGAAGGTGGAGACTGGACACTGATGTGCCCGGACGAGTGCCCAGGCCTGAGCGATTGCCACAGCGAAGAGTTCGAAAAGCTCTACACCAGCTATGAGAAAGCTGGCAAGGGTAAAAAGACCATCAAGGCTCAGGAGCTTTGGTTCAAGATTCTCGAATCACAGATCGAGACCGGAACGCCTTACATGCTCTACAAGGATGCCGCGAATGCGAAGTCGAACCAGCAGAACCTTGGAACGATCAAGTCTTCCAACCTCTGCACCGAGATCATCGAATACACAGCTCCAGACGAAGTAGCCGTTTGTAACCTCGCTTCCATCGCACTTCCAAAGTTTGTGCAGGATGGCAAGTTTGATCACGACAAGTTGTTTGAGATCACCTATGTGGCCACCAAGAACCTGAACAAGATTATTGACGGAAATTACTATCCGGTTCCTGAGGCGAAGAATTCAAACTTCCGTCACCGTCCAATTGGATTGGGTGTTCAAGGATTGGCTGATGCCTTCATCCAGATGCGCTATCCATTCGACTCTGAAGAGGCGAAGCAGCTCAACATCGACATCTTCGAAACCATCTACTACGCGGCTCTTTGTGCTTCTAAGGACCTGGCCAAGGTAGACGGACACTACGAAACCTATCCAGGTTCTCCGATCTCAGAAGGCAAGTTCCAGTTTGACCTCTGGGGTGTGAAGCCAACCGATCGTTGGGAATGGGACGTGCTGAGAGACGAAGTGAAGAAGCATGGTGTGCGCAACTCCTTGTTACTCGCTCCAATGCCAACCGCTTCTACCAGCCAGATTCTTGGAAACAACGAGTGCATCGAGCCTTACACTTCCAACATCTACTCTCGAAGAACACTCAGCGGTGAGTTTGTGGTAGTGAACAAGCACCTGATGCGCGACCTCGTGAAGCTTGGCTTGTGGGATGAAACCCTGAAGAACAAGCTGATTGGTGCCAATGGATCTGTTCAAGACATCGATGAAGTTCCAGACAATTTGAAGGAGCTCTACAAAACTGCCTGGGAAATCAGCCAGAAGCGCATCATCGAAATGTCGGCCGACCGCGGTGCATACATCGATCAGAGCCAGTCGCTGAACATCTTCATGGAGAACGCCAACTTCGCGAAACTTACTTCCATGCACTTCTACGGCTGGAAGGCCGGACTGAAGACAGGAATGTATTACCTGCGCACCAAGGCTGCCCGTGATGCTATCAAGTTTACACTTGACAAAAGCAAGCTCGAAGAGCCAGCAGCAAAAGCTCAGGAAGCAGCCGCTGTAAGCCAGGAACAACGAGAAGCAGAAATCGCCTGCTCACTGGACAATCCGGATGAGTGCGAAATGTGCGGCTCTTAAGCCATTCAAACGATTTCGTTTAACCCAAAAAGCCCTGAAGTGCATTCACTTCAGGGCTTTTTGTTTGGGTGCTGATTGAACTGTCGCAAAAAGCACAGTCTGTCTGGCAGGCTATTCGATCATCAATCGTTCGGAGTGTTCCTGTCCAGCTTCGTCCACCATGTTGATGATGTACGTTCCGGCAGCGCTTTTCGGCTTCCGCGTAGGATGAAAGTGTAGAACCTATACAGTATCAGGTGATGAACAGACTCACTTTTAAAGCGAGCGTATTAGAATATTCGCCCAGCATAGATCTCACGGCCGGTCACTTCAGTAATTGCTTGCGAAAATGGCTCCTCCTGCGGGCGGCTACGGGCAACTGTTTTTGGTTACTCATGAGCACGGTATCGGAGGTATTGTCAAACTTCTTGATATGCTTGAGGTTGACCAGGTGCGAGCGATGGATGCGCACAAAACCATTCTCTGATAGCAACTCATCGTAATACGTCAGGGGCTTCGTACACAGGTGTGTTCGTCCATCTGCCAAAAAGAAGAAGGCATAGTTGCCAGACCTTGCCTCAATGCTTATGATGTTCTTGATCTCGAGGGTGATGAACCCTTTTTTGGACGCAATGACAAGCCGCTCCAGAGCCTTGTTCCCTTCCACGTTTTTAGCAAGGTGCTCCAATCGTTCATCATTCTCCGTGCGCTCCTCGGTAATCCTTTCCAGCGCCAGGCCAAGCTCATCCAGTTGTACCGGCTTAAGTATGTAATCCAGTGCGGAATGCTTGATAGCCCGAATGGCATACTGCTCAAAAGCCGTAACAAAAATGACCTTGAAATCGGGCTTGGGAAAAGCCCTGAGAAGGTCGAAGCCGCTCTTTTCTGACAGTTCCACATCCAGAAAGATGAGCTCAGGTTTAGTGCTCCTTACCGCTTCAATGCCTTCATCCACAGAAAAGGCAGTACCAACCACCTCTATATCCGGGAAATGATTCAACCTCAGATTCAAAACCTCCTGGGCATCTGGTTCATCGTCAACAATCAATGCTTTTATCCTGCTCATTGCATGGGTATAATCAAAGTAACCTTGGTACCTGTGCCTGTTTTGGGGTCAAGAGGCTCTACACTCACAGAGGCTTCGAAACCTTGCTTCTTAAGAAGGTCAATCCTGCTTGCCACAATGCTCGAACCTACCGATGGGCCTTTTTTATTCGGGTCTATTCCTTTGCCATTGTCTGTGAGGATCACCCGAAGAGCCGCATCATTTTCAAAGCTCAAGTTAACACGAATCTCTACTGCTTTGTCCCTGTAGGCGTGCTTAACAGAGTTTTCAATGATCGGCTGGATCAGCAGCGGAGTGACACTTACAAGGTCCAACTCGTCTTCCAATTCCGGGTCCAACGTAATGACGTAAGAGAATCGTTCGGGGAAGCGCCCCGTCTCAATCTCGAGGTAGTTGCGAATGAAGTCCAGCTCGCGGCTGAGCGGGATGAATTCCAGACGAGAGTTCTCAAGGCCCATTCGCAGAAGCTTCGCCAGCTGAGAGGTGAATTGCTCGTATTTATCCGTATTCCCAAGCAGAAGGTGTTTCTGAGCTGAGTTCAGCGCATTGTAGATGAAGTGTGGATTCATCTGCGACCGCAGCGCCTGCTGTTCTGCGCGCAGCTTTTCGATGATGAGCTGACTCTTCTGCTCTCGCCTTCGCAAGGACACGATATAGGTCAAGGTGAGCAGCGAGAGCGCCAAAGCGATGATCAATGATCGAAACCACCACGTTTGCCAATAGGGCGTAGCAATGAACAATTCTACGCGTCTGGTCGGCCCCCAGATGCCCTTTTCCAGACTTGCTTCAAGCTCCAGAACGTATTCTCCGGGAGCAAGATTTGTGTATTGGATGGAGGGATAGCTCGGTAACGCCCAGTTGGTGTCGAAGCCCAGCAAGCGGCAGCGATACCTGGGCAGGCGAATGCGGTTGTTGATGGCATCAAAGCTCGCATCGATCAGGTTCTGATCATAGTCGAGTGAATGCTTCGAGGCGTCCTTAAGCTTGCTGTAGTTCGCCCTGATTTCCGTAAAGAAAGCCTCAGCAAACGGGCCATGCGGACGAAATTCATCCATCGGGGCGGAGAATATTCCATTAGTCGTGCCTATAAACATCCGTCCTCTCACAATGGCTAGCCTGAAGAGCTGGTAGCTGTAGTAAAAGACCAGATCATGCAGATAGAAATGATCGACCTCTACATCATCATCCGAACAGCGCAGCCTGTAGAAGCCTGGAAACCCTGATTTTCCTGAGCGACCCCAAAACTCTCCTTCCCGGAGATGAAATTCAACGCATTCGTCAATCTTGAGAGGGCTGCCATCTGCCATGCGGAGCAGTTGGGCCTTTTCATCGCGGATCACAAAACAATCATGGTCTGAGCTGACCGCCATGGTAACGCCTTTCGAGGAACTAATCTGCGAAATACCGCTGCTCGATTTTTCGCCTTCTGCAAAGGAGATGGTCCGCCATTCAGAAGTTCGCGCGTTCCAGGTGTAAATGCTTCCATCAGTCGTTCCGACCCAAAAAAGATCACCGTCATAGGCGGTATACTGAAACCCTCTCATCTCCTGAGGACGGTCTTCAATGGATAGGACCTTCCCCTTAGACCATCGCATCACTTGCGTTCGAGAACAAATGATTAGCGAGTCTTTGCCAATCGCGTGCACTCCTATCAGTCGATCACCGATCCAATCAGGATGACGCAAAGAATGGACAGTCCACTGCTGCTTCTGCCACTTTCCAATGAAATGGAAGCTAGCGATCCAAACGGCATTATCCGAGCTATCCAGGCAAGCCTCAGAGACATGTGTTTCCATCTTTGCCCGGTCATAATCCTGCAAAAACTCGTTCGGAAATGCCACGTTCTGAGCAGTGTCAGCGATGATGGTGATGCCCACCGTATTGTTCACAAGCAGCAACCTGTCGCCATCACTCTGCATGGTGTTTACCTGATTGCTCTTCAGCTGACCCAACGCTTTGGAGAAATGCTGGATTTCGGTGCTCGGCAGATAGTAAAACACCTGTTGACTGGACTTGATCCATAGCCCTCCATTCTCATCCTCGGCAGTGACTGCCGAAGCCGTTTTTCCCAGCAAATGCTCAGTGCTGTCTAACCTTCCATCAATGCAACGATGAATGCCCTGATCCACGGTCCCAATCCAAAGAATACCGCGCGAATCTTCAAAAAGCTTAATCACATGATGGTCGAATTTTTTCTTCTGCAACACTTCATCATTCCGTCCTCTCAGGATGGTGCGTCCACCCGTTGACAAGGTCCAACGTCCATCCCCATGATCTACGAGACAAGATTCATAAGGATCCTTGATGTCATACGTCTCCGCCAGCCACTTCAGTTCTCCTGTTTGTTCCAGGTAATAAACATTAAGCAGTGTGTCTCTAGGACCGCTATCTGTCTGGAAATGAAAAAGCTTACCATCTGCCAGCCGCATAATCACATACCCATAAACCTCAGCTGTTCCTGGAAACTTATGCTCCACCTCTCCTTTATTGGAAACCTTCACGTAACCATGTCGCTTGAGTCCCATATAGAGCGTGCTGTCGCGCATCATGTATACATCTGTGATGGGATACTGCCAGAAATCGCTCAGTCGATCTGAATAGCGATAGGGCTGCAAGGTGTCACCTGCTAACCGACTCAAACCACCTTTTATGGCTCGTGTCCAAAGGCAGCCGGAAAAATCCCTGTACAAGGCCTCAAAAGATTCCAGTGTAGTGACCGTCTTTGAGTCGCGATTAGACACGCGCTGAACACCCATTGGACCTGCGGTATAAACAACACCCGAAGTATCGACATCAATATCATAAACGGTCTGGTAGCGATCATGCTTGCTGAGAAGAAGCATCTCCGAATCCATGATCGCAGTACTTCCCGGCTGAGCATGCACACTGCTTAGAACTACGGCTAGCAAAAGAGCAAGAATGCCGCTTAGAGGATAATTACGTCTGAGCACCTGCTCCCATTTCCTGGAATCGGACATACAAATTACAGACGAACACTGCTGAACGTATCGCAAGGGCTTGGATAGAATAATAAGCACGTGCTGCATGAACCCAGAGACGCATTCCTGAAAGGGAAGAATGCTCTAAAGTGGGCATGAATAAAATGAAAAAAATGGTGCCTCACCAGTTTCATTTATCCAGTGGTAAAAGACTTAACCTTACTCACGTCAGAAAGTAAAACAAGCGTTCATTATCTTTCTGAAATGAAGTGGAAAGCAGCGCCCTGCGCTTCATCCGAACACGGGTAAGGAACCAAGAATTCCAACAACGATGGCGGAGGAGCAGATCAAATCAAATTCACCTTTGTTGCTTAATTACAGAAGGTTATCAACAATCCAACTACTTTTGTGAATAACCTTTAACCCCTCCCTGAGGCTACCAAGACCCTACTGCTTGAATTTGCTGCGCTTATCATACAAGGCTGAGAAGCTTTTATTGCTCGTGGCTTTTGTGTTGCTGTCGCATGTCAGCAAAAGTCAGGTATGGGGTTCTTCTTCAGGCGTTCCGGCAGGACTGGCGCAGCATACAGCAGTTGTTGGAGCCAATGGTTTGGTGTACGTTTTTGGAGGATGGGATGGGTCGACACTGTCAGACTCGCTCTACATTTTCAATCCATCCACAAACAGCTGGGCCACAGGAGCAAACTATCCTACCTCTTCCCGTGGACTGACAAGCGCCCTCGGATCAGACGGACTCATCTACGGCTTCAGCGGGTTTGATGGTTCCGTTACCACAAGCTGCCATCGCTACGACCCAGGCGCAGACACCTGGACAGCCATTGCCAACATTCCATCCG
Organism: Flavobacteriales bacterium UBA6057; assembly: GCA_002428995.1. Lineage (GTDB taxonomy): Bacteria > Bacteroidota > Bacteroidia > Flavobacteriales_G > Salibacteraceae > UBA6057. The sequence goes on from DIYJ01000014.1 coordinate 109,200, forward strand.
GAGTTTGGCAAAGCGATGCCGTAGCCTACGGCAATAAGATCTACGTTTCAGGCGGTGAAGGTGCTACCGGTAGCCTTCAGATTTATGACATCCCTTCCAACTCATGGTCTTCAGGTGCAAGCCTGCCCGGAAGCGGGACCCATCAACATGAGTCTGTAGCTTTTGGTGGCAACATCTACCTCGTGGCAGGAGCTGACGGAGGAAGTTACGGCTCCACGAAACTACCTGTATACATCTACGACACGGCTGCCAACAGCTGGTCTACAGGGGCCAGCATGGACACCGGTCGCTTCCAGCCCGGAGCCGTAGTGAATACAGCGGGTGAGATCTACGTTTTTGGTGGATCATCCAGCGGAATCAACGAAGGAGGAACCTATTATTCCTCTGTTGAGATCTACGACATTGCCAACGACACATGGTCAATTGGCACACCCATGCCAACGGCTGCCGGGGAAACACAGGCAGTGCTCGTAGATGGAGAAGTATATGTGATCGGAGGTTACAACGGCTCTAACTACGCCACCACTGTGGCATCCTCTCCCATCGATCCGCAAAACGCGCTGGATTTTGATGGCACGGACGACCATGTCGAGATTCCGCACAACTCGGCCCTGAATCTCAGTTCAGCCTGGTCCATGGAAGCATGGATACGGCCTGACACGAACAACAGTGCCTGGCAGGCCATCATTTCGAAGGGAGTGAGTCCAAGGGCAGCCAGTATCTGGCAATATCAAAACAAGCTTCAGGTTTGGTTTGACCCCATCGGCCTGGTGATAGAAAGCAGTGCCAGTCTTACCCTTGGAGAATGGGTGCACGTAGCTGCCACCTACAGCAGCAATACGCTAAGACTTTACATCAACGGCCAGCTCGATAGCTCAACCGTTACAGCCTCAAATCCGGATGTAAACACCTCCAGTTCCATGTATTTTGGGCAACGGGGGGATAACAACCTCTTCTTCAACGGCCGGCTGGATGAGGTCCGCATCTGGAGCACAGAGCGCACGGCTGCTGAAGTTCAGACCTTCTATCAATGCGAGGTTTCGTCCAGCTTCACAGACCTCATCGCTTACTACAGTTTCAACAACCCGGATGCCGGTTCGAACGAAACGAACACCAACGACACCGTGCTGGCTGACACCAGTGGAAACGGGCACGATGGAGTGCTCAGGAATTTCGCCCTTGCTGATAGTTCTTCCAACTGGGTAGACCAGGCCGACAGTATCTCTGGAAACTGCGATCCCAATGCGGATGTAGATCCACCCGTTGTTTTGCCATTCAGCAGTGTCACGCTTCAGTTGGATGGAACGGGATCTGCGACATTAACAACCGCGGCTGCGGATAGCGCCACCAACGATGCTGGAAGTGGCATCAATTCATTGTCGTTGTCGCAGACCATCTTTGGTTGTGGAGACATCGGCACGCAAACCGTCACACTCTACGCAGTAGACAATCTTGGCTACAGCGATTCCGCTACGTTCAATGTCGTGGTGGTTGATACAGGTACGATCAATGCTACGGCAGTAGTAGACTCCACCCTCGATTGTTTCGGTGATTCGGATGCACAGGTATCTGTCAGCGCCACAGGCGGAACGCCTACCTACACTTATCTCTGGAACACCACTGAGACGAATCAGGCTGAGACAGCTCTGGCGGCCGGAACATACTCAGTAACCGTAACGGATGCCAACGGTTGTACCGATTCCACCTCGATAACAGTCACAGAACCAAGTGCGCTGGCGTTAAGCATGAGTTCTACCCAGGTGATTTGTTACCAGGATGGTTCGGCTACTGCCAGCGTCTCGGGCGGGACGACCGGCTACACTTATCTATGGAGCAATGGAGCTACAAGCGCATTAAATTTTGGCATTGAAGCGGGAACTTATACAGTGACCATCGATGATGCCAACAGCTGTGGAACGTTAACAGATTCTGTCACCGTTACAAACGGCTCCACTGTCCCCATCGTATCGATCACCAGCAATACCTCCACTTGCCCGGGTTTGACAACCGGATCACTCACCGCTACAGGCACCAGTGGATTCGGTACTCCTTACACCTTTGCCTGGAGCAACGCAACCAACGAGATTTCATCCAGCACATCCACCATCTCGGGTCTGGCAGCTGGAACTTACACCATCAGCCTGACGGATAATGCCGGCTGTGGTCCATTCCTGGCAAGCGCCACGGTGGCAACGGCTTCCAACCCGGTAGCATCCGCTTCAGAAACGACTGCCATTACCTGCAATGGCGCAATGGACGGTCAAGCCACTGCTTCTGCAACAAGCGGAACGACACCTTACACGTATTCGTGGAACACAAGTGAAACCAACGCGCTCGAGACAAACCTGGATGCTGGCACCTACTCGGTGACCATCACAGATCAGAATGGTTGCACAGACTCCGCTTCCGTCACACTCAGCGAGCCAGCCGTGCTGATAGCTACTGCGATGGTAGATTCCAACGCCTCCTGCAATGGATTTGCTGACGGGGGCGCTACCGTATCAGAAACGGGCGGCACTTCGGGATATGATTATATCTGGAGCAACGGTGACACCACGGCTGCCGTTTCAGGGCTGGCTGCGGGGCCGTACTCCGTGACGGTCACTGATGCCAATGGATGCACGGATTCTGCTTCGGTAACCATCACCGAACCGGATGTGCTTGTGGCCAGCATCAACCTTGACTCGAACGTTTCCTGTGTTGGGTTCTCGGATGGTGGTGCCACGGCCATGCAAACGGGCGGAACATCCACCTATTCCTACAGCTGGAGCAACAGCGTTGTTGCGGACCACATCACCGGAGTGGCGATCGGTACTTATTCCGTGACCATTACCGATGCCAATAGCTGTACCGATTCTGCATCTATCACCATTGTGGTAGGTGACAACACCTCACCTACAGCCGTGGCCGTTGACACAACCATCTACCTCGATGGGTCGGGAGCCGCCTCCGTGACTTCCGCAGAAATCGGATACGGCTCTTCGGATAACTGTAGCATCAACTCGCTGAGTCTGGATGACTCTACTTTCAACTGCAGCGATACCGGTGCAAACACGGTGACACTCACGGTCATCGACAACAACGGGAACTCATCCAACACCACAGCCACGGTGACGGTACTGGATACAACCTCGCCATCGGCTGTCGCGATCGATACTACCATTTACCTGGACGCCAGTGGTGAGGCTTCTTTGACCGCTGCGCAGATTGGTTACGGCTCTACTGACAACTGTTCGATTGCTTCGCTGAGCATCGGCCAGACGGCCTTCGATTGCACGAATGTCGGAACCGTCCCCGTCCTGCTCACTGTGCTTGATCCTTCCGGGAATCAGGACACGATGACCTCTACGGTAACCGTTTTGGACACGGTCAGTCCTGTTGCCATGGCAAACGACACAACCATCTACCTGGATGGATCGGGAACCATTTCCGTGACAGCTGCCGAGATCGATGACGGGTCTTACGATTCCTGTGGCATCGCTTCGCTGAGCCTGGACTCAACCACCTTTGATTGCAGCGAAACGGGAGTGAATGTGGTGACACTGACCGTTACTGACAACAACGGGAACGTCAACACGACCACAGCTAATGTGACCGTGGAGGACACCACTGCTCCCGGTGCAATGGCTGCAGATACCACCGTCTACGTGGATGGCTCGGGTAACATCTCTGTAACCGCAGCACAAATCGGTTATGCCAGTACAGACAATTGTTCCATTGTTTCGCTCAGCCTCAACGACTCCAACTTCGATTGCTCTGATGCGGGATCGATTGTAAACGTGACCTTGACAGTAGTGGATGCTTCCGGGAATTCTTCCACGGATGTTTCAGCAATTACAGTCAATGATTCTACTTCACCATCAGCAGTAGCAGCGGACACCACGATCTACCTTGATGCCAATGGTGACGTTTCCTTGACGGCCGCTCAGATTGGCTACGCCAGTTCTGACAACTGTTCTGTAGCATCTATGACGATAGGCCAAACCGACTTCGATTGCTCGGATGTTGGATCGGCTGTAAGCGTGCTATTGACGGTCACTGACCCTTCTGGAAATCAGGATACGGCTTCTGCTTCCGTAACGGTATTGGATACTGTTTCGCCCACGGTGACCACCAACGATACGACCATCTACCTCAACGGATCGGGAACCATTTCCGTAACGGCTGCCGAGATCAATGATGGGTCCTACGATTCTTGTGGGATCGCTTCGATGGTACTGGATTCCACCGACTTTAATTGCAGCGAAACAGGTGTAAACGTTGTGACGCTCACGGTCACAGACAACAACGGGAATGTCAGCACTGGCACTGCAAACGTTACGGTCCTCGATACGACTGCGCCCGCTGCAATGGCGGTCGACACAACACTTTACCTGGACGGAACTGGTGCTGCTTCCGTAACAGCTGCGCAGATTGGTTACGCCAGTTCTGACAACTGCGCCATCGTCTCACTCAGCCTCAACGACTCAACTTTCGATTGCTCCGATGCAGGATCGATTGTGAATGTGACCTTGACAGTTGTGGATGCTTCTGGGAATTCCGCAACGGATGTTTCAGCGGTAACAGTAAACGATTCTACTTCTCCGGCTGCCGCAGCAGCAGATACAACCATTTACCTGGACGCCAATGGTGACGCTTCCCTGACGGCCGCTCAGATTGGATACGCCAGCTCCGACAACTGTTCTGTAGTATCTATGACGATCAGCCAAACTGACTTCGATTGTTCGGATGTTGGATCGGCTGTGAGTGTACTATTGACGGTCACTGACCCTTCAGGAAATCAGGATACGGCTTCTGCTTCCGTAACGGTATTGGATACTATTTCACCCACGGTGATCACCAACGATACGACCATCTATCTTAACGGATCGGGAACCATTTCCGTGACGGCTGCCGAGATCAATGATGGGTCCTACGATTCTTGCGGGATCGCTTCGATGGTATTGGACTCCACCGACTTCGATTGCAGTGAAACCGGGGTAAATGTTGTGACGCTCACGGTCACGGACAACAACGGGAATGTGAGCACAGGAACCGCGAACGTCACGGTCCTCGATACGACTGCGCCCGCTGCAATGGCGGCTGACACAACGCTTTACCTCGATGCCAATGGCGATGCTTCTGTGACGGCTGCACAGATTGGATATGCAAGTTCGGATAACTGCGCCATCGTCTCACTCAGCCTCAACGACTCCACTTTCGATTGCTCCGATGCGGGATCGATTGTGAATGTTACGCTAACAGTTGTAGATGCTTCTGGCAACTCATCTACAGATGTTTCAGCGGTAACAGTAAACGATTCTACTTCTCCGGCTGCCGTAGCTGCAGATACAACCATTTACCTTGACGCAAATGGTGAGGCTTCTTTGACAGCTGCACAGATTGGATATGCCAGCTCCGACAACTGCTCCATCGTTTCACTCAGCCTCAACGATTCCACATTCGATTGTTCCGATGCAGGGTCTACGCTAAGTATCCTGCTGACGGTCGCTGACCCGTCCGGAAACCAGGACACCGCTTCAGCTTCAGTAACGGTATTAGACACTGTTTCTCCGACCGTCATTACCAACGACACGACCATCTATCTCGGTGGAAGTGGGACGATTTCGGTAACTGCTGCTGAGATCAACAATGGCTCTTACGATTCCTGTGGCATCGCTTCGGTGGTGTTGGATTCTACTGACTTTGATTGCAGCGAGACTGGTATAAACGTAGTGACGCTCACTGTTACGGATAACAACGGAAATGCGAGTACCGGCACAGCGAATGTTACCGTGCTGGACACGACTTCACCGGCAGCGGTGGCGGCAGATACAACGATCTACCTCGATGCCAATGGCGATGCTTCCGTGACTGCCGCGCAGATTGGCTACGGAAGCTCTGACAACTGCTCCATCGTTTCACTCAGCCTCAACGACTCCACTTTCGATTGCTCCGATGCGGGATCGATTGTGAATATTACGCTAACAGTTGTAGATGCTTCTGGGAATTCTTCCACGGATGTATCAGCAGTAACAGTAAACGATTCTACTTCACCATCAGCAGTAGCAGCGGACACCACGATCTACCTGGACGCCAATGGTGACGCTTCCCTGACGGCTGCTCAGATTGGCTACGCCAGTTCTGATAACTGTTCCGTAGCATCCATGACGATCAGCCAGACCGACTTCGACTGCTCCAATGTTGGATCGGTTGTAAGCGTGCTATTGACGGTCACCGACCCTTCTGGAAATCAGGATACGGCTTCTGCTTCTGTGACGGTATTGGATACCGTTTCGCCCACAGTGATCACCAACGATACAACGATCTACCTCAATGGATTGGGAAGCATTTCGGTAACGGCTTCCGAGATCAATGACGGGTCCTACGATTCTTGTGGCATCGCTTCGATGGTACTGGATTCTACTGACTTCGATTGCAGCGAAACCGGGGTAAACGTGGTGACGCTTACGGTCACGGACAACAACGGGAATGTCAGCACGGGAACCGCCAACGTTACGGTCCTCGACACGACTTCGCCCGCTGCGATGGCAGCAGACACAACGCTTTACCTGGACGGAACTGGTGCTGCCTCCGTGACGGCCGCTCAACTTGGATACGCGAGTGATGACAACTGCTCCATCGTTTCACTCAGCCTCAACGACTCCAACTTCGATTGCTCTGATGCAGGATCGATTGTGAATGTGACCTTGACAGTAGTGGATGCTTCAGGGAATTCTTCCACGGATGTTTCAGCAATTACAGTCAATGATTCCACTGCACCATCAGCAGTAGCCGCAGACACAACCATTTATCTGGATGCCAACGGAGATGCTTCCCTGACGGCCGCTCAACTTGGATATGCGAGCTCCGATAACTGTTCCGTAGCATCCATGACGATCAGCCAGACCGACTTCGACTGCTCGGATGTTGGATCGGCTGTAAGTGTGCTGTTGACGGTCACCGATCCTTCGGGAAATCAGGATACGGCTTCTGCTTCCGTGGCGGTATTGGACACTGTATCTCCAACGGTGATCACCAACGACACAACCATCTACCTCGGTGGAAGTGGGACGATTTCGGTAACTGCTGCTGAGATCAACAATGGCTCTTACGATTCCTGTGGCATCGCTTCGATGGTACTGGACTCAACAACTTTTGATTGCAGCGAAACCGGAGTAAACGTGGTGACGCTTACAGTCACAGACAACAACGGGAATATCAGCACTGGCACTGCAAACATTACGGTCCTCGACACGACTGCGCCCGCTGCAATGGCGGTCGACACAACACTTTACCTGGACGGAACTGGTGCTGCCTCCGTGACGGCCGCGCAGATTGGATACGCGAGTGATGACAACTGCTCCATCGTTTCACTCAGCCTCAACGACTCCACCTTCGATTGCTCTGATGCAGGATCGATTGTGAATGTGACCTTGACAGTAGTGGATGCTTCAGGGAATTCTTCCACGGATGTTTCTGCGATCACGGTCAGTGATTCTACATCGCCAGCAGCCGTGGCTGTAGACACAACGATCTACCTCGATGCCAACGGTGATGCTGCCTTGACGGCTGCGCAGATTGGCTACGCCAGCTCTGACAACTGCGCCATCGTATCGCTGAGTCTGGACGATTCAACCTTCAACTGCTCGGATGCCGGATCCACTGTGAATGTGATTCTGACGGTCGTTGACCCTTCAGGGAATCAGGACACAGCAGTGGCGGCCGTCACGGTTTTAGATACTGTTTCGCCTGTGGTGGTCACCAACGACACAACCATCTACCTCAACGGATCGGGCACCATCTCGGTGACCGCTGCTGAGATCAACAATGGCTCTTACGATTCCTGTGGCATTGCTTCTATGGTGCTGGACTCCACCAACTTCGATTGCAGCGAAACAGGAGTGAACGTTGTGACACTCACAGTCACTGACAACAACGGGAATGTCAGCACGGGAACCGCCAATGTTACGGTCCTCGACACGACTTCGCCCGCTGCAATGGCGGCAGACACAACGATATACCTCGATGCCAATGGTGATGCTTCCGTGACGGCTGCGCAGATCGGATACGCGAGTGCTGACAACTGTTCCATTGTTTCCCTCAGTCTCAACGATTCCATCTTTGATTGCCCTGATGCTGGGTCAACCGTAAATGTGACCTTGACAGTGGTGGATGCCTCCGGTAATTCTTCCACGGATGTTTCTGCAATCACCGTAAATGATTCCACTGCACCATCAGCAGTAGCCGCAGACACAACCATTTATCTGGATGCTAACGGAGACGTTTCCCTGACGGCCGCTCAACTTGGATACGCGAGCTCCGATAACTGTTCCGTAGCATCCATGACGATCAGCCAAACTGACTTCGATTGCTCGGATGTGGGGTCGGCTGTAAGTGTGCTGTTGACGGTCACCGATCCTTCAGGAAATCAGGATACAGCCTCTGCTTCTGTGACGGTATTGAACACCGTTTCACCCACGGTGATCACCAACGACACGACCATCTACCTCAACGGATCGGGCACCATTTCCATCACCGCAGCGGAAATCAATGATGGATCCTACGACTCTTGTGGCATTGCTTCCATGGTGCTGGATTCTACTGACTTTGATTGCGGTGAAACCGGAGTGAATGTGGTGACGCTGACGGTAACCGACAACAACGGGAATGTGAGCACGGGCACAGCCAATGTCACCGTGGTGGATACCACTTCACCAGCAGCCGTTGCTGCGGATACCACGATCTACCTCGATGCCAATGGAAATGCTGCGGTGACAGCCGCACAGATCGGTTATGCAAGCTCGGATAATTGTTCCATTGTCTCTCTGAGTCTCAATGACTCCACCTTTGATTGCTCCGATGTTGGGTCTGCGGTGAATCTTACGCTGACCGTGGTGGACGCTTCGGGCAATGCCTCTACAGATATGGCTTCCATAACCATACTGGATACCATCGCTCCTACCACCATCGCCCAGGACATTACGGCTTACCTGGATAACAGCGGCTCGGTGACGATCACAACCGCCCAAATTGACAATGGCTCTTACGATTCCTGTGGCATTCAGTCCCTTGCACTGGACACTTCCACTTTTGATTGTGCAGCGATCGGAATTTTGCAGACGGTGGTGCTAACAGCTACCGATGTGAACGGGAACAGCTCGAGTGATCAGGCGCAGGTAACTGTGCTGGATACTACGTCTCCGGAAGCCATTGTGCGCAACATCTCCATTTTCCTGGACGCCAGCGGCATGGCTCAGATAGCGGCTGACACACTGGACAGCGCCTCTGCGGACAACTGCCAGATCGATTCCATTGCCATCAGTCAAACGGACTTTGGTTGCAATGAGGCCGGAACCATCGTGCCCGTCACCTTCTACGCCTTTGATGCCTCTGGAAATGTGGATTCCGCTGTTGCTCAAGTGACTGTTTCGGATACCGTCAGTCCAGTCGTTCAAACGCAGAACCTTACGGTATACCTTGACTCTTTGGGAGCGGCCAGTATTACAGCCGTGCAGGTTGACAACGGCTCTTACGACTCGTGTGGGGTTGCCAGTCTCAGTCTTGACCAAAGCAGCTTCGATTGTTCTCACGTAGGCAACAACACGGTTACGCTTACTGTGACGGATGTGAATGGAAACACAGCCACAGACACAGCAATTATCACCGTAATTGACACCATTGCTCCGACCATTCTGAGCCAGGACATTACCGTTGCTCTGGACAGCTTTGGCGCTGCTTCCATCACCGCAGCGATGATCAGCTCGGGAACCTGGGACAGTTGTGGCATCGCTTCCATTGACATCGATTCATCGAGCTTCAGCTGCGATGCTGCCGGAGACACCATTCCGGTGGTGATCACGGCAACGGATGTGAATGGAAATGTGGCTACCGACAGTGCTTTGGTAACCATCATAGATACCATCGCTCCGTTAGTGGTGACACGTAATCTCACCGTTGCGCTGGACTCTCAGGGACTGGCTGTAGTAGATCCAAATGCGGTGGACAGCGCCTCCACGGATGCATGTGGAATTGCCTCGCTGGTTCTGAGCACGGACAGCTTCAACTGCGGCCACATAGGCGCCCCGGTGTCGATAACACTGACGGTCACAGATTCCAATGGCAACAGCAGTTCTGGATCAGCATCGATCACTGTCATTGACACCATTGCTCCAGAAGTCATCACTCAAGATCTGACCGTTTACCTGGACGCCTCAGGTGCTGCAAGCATTACGACCGGAGAGATCGACAACGGTTCTTCGGATGCATGCGGCATTGCATCCTACGCGCTGGACATATCTGCGTTTAACTGCTCAGATGCGGGTGACACTGTAACCGTTGAGTTGACGGTAACAGACGTCAATGGAAACCAAAACAGCGACACCGCGCTGGTCAGTGTTTTGGACACGCTTCCGCCCACTGTTTTGACTCAAAACATTGATGTCTATCTGGATTCTCTGGGAAGCGCGAGCATCACGGTTGCTCAGGTGAACAATGGCTCCACCGACAACTGCACCATCGACACACTCTTCCTTGATATGGATGAGTTTTCATGCGCTGAGGTAGGTTCGAATACGGTACAATTGACGGTTGTTGACATTTTTGGAAACAGTGCTTCTGCCAACGCAACGGTGACGGTGTTCGACACCATCGCTCCGGTGGTCTTAGTGGAAGCAGATACAGCTTACCTGGACGCGAATGGAATGCTGACACTAACCGCTGCTCAATTCGATCAGGGCACGTGGGACAGTTGTGGTGTAGCAGGCACTGTTATCGACACCTCCGCCTTCGATTGCGCAGCGGCTGATTCCACCTATACGATTGTGTTCACAGCAACGGATGTGAATGGAAATTCAGCAAGTACTTCCACCACCATCACTGTTCTGGATACACTGCCTCCATCCGCTAATGCTCAGGACATTACGGTTTACCTGGATGCATCAGGATCAGCAACCATTCTTCCAGCGCAGGTGGACAATGGCTCTGCGGACAACTGTTCCATCGATTCGCTGGCACTTTCCCTCAGCAGTTTCTCTTGCTCGAATACAGACACTGCGGTATCCGTTCTGCTCTATGTGTTTGACCCAAGTGGAAACACAGACACTGCCGAGGCATTCGTGACCGTCATCGATTCCATTGCTCCCACGGTCGTTACGCAGAACATAGATGTATACCTCGATCCTTTTGGTGAAGCCACCTTGCTCCCGCAAATGGTCGACAACGGGTCGTTTGATGTGTGTGGCATTGATACCATGTTTGTGGACAGTTCTAACCTGACGTGCGCCAATCTTGGTATTCCACTCACTGTAACCCTCACAGTAGTCGATTCAAGCGGCAACAGCAGTTCGGAGACGGCCATCATCAATACGCTGGACACAGTGCCACCCGAGGCGGTAGCCCAGAACCTGACGGTTTACCTTGATTCAAATGGCAGTGCTACCATCACTGCTGACTCTGTGGATGGCGGAACAAGCGGGCTCTGCTCCATCGATTCCATCGGAATTTCCATCTCCAGCTTCGACTGCAACGATGCCGGAGATACGGTCTCCATTGTGTTCTCTGCGTTCGACCAGAGCATGAATCAGGATACTGCCCATGCAGATATTTATGTGCTGGATACGATTGGGCCTGAAGTGCTGCCCTTCGCAAGCCTGGATGTATACCTCGATGCCACGGGTTCGGCTTCCATTACACCGCAGATGGCGGATAGCGCGAGCAATGATGCATGTGGGATCGACTCTCTCTGGTTAGACACGGCTTCTTTCGGCTGCGAAAATCTTGGAACACCCGTCATCGCAACGCTTTCAGCAAGAGACGTGAATGGAAATACATGGAGCGCTACCACCACTGTTCATGTTCTGGACACCGTGGCTCCTGATGTGCAGGTATTCAATCAGGTGATGCTTGGATTGGATTCAGCTGGAAACGCCACCCTAACCGTTGCGATGGTAGACAGTGCGAGTTCTGATGCATGTGGCATCCAGAGCTTGGTGCTTGACACTTCTTCGTTTACCTGTGCGAGCGCTGGCGACACCATTCCTGTGACACTCACGGCAACAGATTCCAGCGGAAACACCAGCAGTGCTGCTACTTCGGTGATCATTCTGGACACCATCGCACCGGCAGTCTTCACGCAGGACATTACCGTAGCGCTCGATTCCATGGGAGCCGCCACGATTGTTGCTGCTCAGATCGACAGTGGGTCATCCGATGCGTGTGGCATTCTCTCTTATGCACTCGATATTGACAACTTCTCATGCCTCGAAGCAGGCACCAGTGTAGATGTTGTGCTAACGGTCACAGATGTGAACGGAAACAGCGCGTCAGACACGGCTATGGTTACGATCATTGACACCATCGCACCGATCGTACTGACTCAGAACATCACCATTGCACTGGATGCGTCAGGACTTGCATCCATCACGGCTGATTCCATCAACAATGGTACATCCGATGCATGCGGCATCGCCTCCCTGAGCATTGATTCGAGCAATTTCAGCTGCGAGAACCTGTTCAACCCGGTGACGGTTACTTTGACCGCAACGGACTCCAACGGGAATGTGGATTCCAATACAGCAATAGTCACGGTCATTGATGACTTGGCACCGCAGGTGGTCACTCAGGATTTGACAGTTTACCTTGATTCCAGTGGAAATGCGAGCATTCTACCCGACAGCGTTGACAATGGCTCCAGCGACAACTGTGACATTGAATCCATGAGCCTGGACATCTCCGCTTTCTCTTGCAACGACATCGCGAACAACCCCGTTGAGGTGATTTTGACCGTCAGCGATACCAGTGGCAACAGCGACACCGCCAGTTCGCAGATCACTGTTTTGGACACCATTGCTCCGGAGGTGATCACCCAGGATCTGACAGTATACCTCGATGCCAACGGAACGGCTTCCATCACCGCAAACGATGTGGACAATGGCTCCAATGATGCCTGTGGCATTGCCACCTTGAGCATTGATTCCTCCACGTTTAACTGCTCCAACCTGGACGCTACGGTAACCGTGACGCTCACTGCAACGGACCAGAACGGAAACAGCAACAGCGATACGGCCATCGTCACCATCCTGGATACCATCAGCCCGCAAGCGGTGGCGCAGAACATTACCATTCAACTGGATTCCTTTGGATTGGCGGTGATCGATGCAGACTCGATCAACAATGGCTCTTCGGATAATTGCAGCATCGACAGCATCGCGATCAGCGTGGATAGCTTCACCTGCGCGGATGTGAGTGCACCGGTTCAGGTAACCCTGACAGTGATGGATCAAAGCGGCAACAGCGATGACGCCACAGCATTTGTGACGGTGGAAGATATGATCGCTCCGGTGGTGCACATGCAGAACGACACTGTCTACCTGGACGTGAACGGACAGATCAGCATTCAGCCGAGCAACGTAGACAGCGGATCGTGGGATAGCTGCGGAATTGCGAGCTACACACTGGATACAAGCAACTTCGATTGTGGCAACCTCTTCAACCCGGTGACAGTGACTATGACCGTCATGGATGTGAACGGAAACAGCAACTCGGGATCTTCCACAGTGGTGGTGGAAGACACACTGGCGCCCAATACCATCGCTCAAGACCTTACCATCCAACTGGATTCCTTCGGGTTAGCGGTAATCACAGCTGATTCTGTGGATAACGGAAGCGATGATAACTGTTCGATCGCTTCTCTGACGCTCGACATTGATTCCTTCGATTGTGGAGATGTTGGAACTCCGGTTACCGTAAATCTGGTAACGACTGATCAGAGCGGAAACACCGATACAGCACAGGCTACGATTACAGTAGAAGATCTCATCGCACCTCAGGTTATCACCCAGGACATTACAGTTTACCTTGACGCCTCGGGATCTGCCATCATTGCGCCTGACAGCATTGACAATGGAAGCTGGGACAGCTGTGGCATCGCGCTGCTCGAGCTGGACAGCTTTGAGTACAGTTGCGCCAACCTGAATGCTCCGCTCACAGTCACCCTCAAAGCAACGGATGTAAACGGCAATAGCGATTCTACAACGGCCATCGTTACCGTGCTCGACACCCTGGCGCCAACCGTCCTGGCTACACCAGACACCTTCTACCTCGACACAAATGGCGGCTACACTGTGAACTACCAACTCGTAGATGCGGGATCTTTCGACAATTGCGCCATCGAGACCATGTACCTCTCTGACAGCACCTTCGATTGCACGGTGGCGGATTCCACATTCGATGTTTGGCTGGTGGCGATCGACTCTTCGGGAAATGATGATTCCGTTCAGGTAGCACTCACCTTCCTGGACACCTTGCTCCCGGAAATTGTATGTCCTGATGATATTCTGGTGGACAACGATCCCGGGCAGTGCGGTGCAGTGGTCAACTTCAACCTGCCGCAAGCAACTGACAACTGTAGCATTGATTCTACGGTTCAGATAGACACCACAGGGCTTGTTTCGGGTAGCACCTTCCCAGTCGGTATTACCACCTTGACCTTTGTGGCCTACGATCCATCGGGCAACACGGATACGTGCTCGTTCAGCATTGAAGTGCAGGATGTAGAAGATCCGGTGATCAGCTGCCCATCCGACACCTCGATCTGCGACTCTGTGTTCACCTTCACCATGCCCACGTACACCGATAATTGTGCTGGGTTTGATGTCATCCAGTTTGAGGGTATACCGAGCGGCAACGCCTATCCTGTAGGAACCACCATCAACCGCTTCGCTGTATCTGACGCCTACGGAAACAGCGACACTTGCTCGTTTGAAGTGCTGCGCTTCGACTTCCCGACACAGGCTGTGGTAGACAGCAATGTAGCGCAGTGTGAAGCCGCGCTGGCCATCATTAGCGCCAACAGTGCCGGAGTGGGCAGCGGTATTTGGACCATCATTGAAGGAAGCGGAACCATTGCGAACGAAACAGACAACAGCACCACCATTTCAGACCTTCCCACAGGAACAACCCGACTGACCTGGACCATCAGCAATGGGGTTTGTCCTACGACCATCGACACCATGGACATCGATATCTTCGTTTCACCCTCGGTGGCAAATGTGGGTGGCACTCAGGTGCTGTGTGAATTGGATTCCACGACCATCGTAGCGGATGCTCCGGCTATCGGAACAGGAAGCTGGATTTCGCTGAGCAATACGGCCATCATCACCGATCCTAATGCGACTCAGACAACGGTCACCAACCTTAGCATTGACGATCACCCCTTCGTGTGGAGGGTGGACAACGGGGTTTGCCCGCCAACCTTCGATACCATCCTGGTGTCCAATAACCCATTCCCACAGATCTTCACCTCCGAGGACAGGAATGTGTTCTTCCCGACTTCAGTATCGATTGAGGTGTTCTACGATTTAGGGGCTACGTTCAATTGGGAGCCAAAGACAGACATTGTAAACGACACGCTTGAAACTGCAATCGCAGCCCCGGAGAACACCACGACCTACCGCATTACAGTGACAAGCGAAGCGGGTTGTTCCTCCGTGGATAGCACCACTGTATTTGTAGACCGGGAGTTGGAAATCCCCACCGCCTTTACACCGAACAGCGACAACTTCAACGATTTCTGGAACATCAAGGAGCTCGAGCATTATCCAAACTGTAAAGTAGAAGTAGTAGACCGAAGCGGCAACCGGGTGTTCTACTCAGAAGGCTACAACACTCCATGGGACGGAACGAACAACGGAGAAAGCCTGAAGCCAGACAGCTACTTCTTCATTGTTAACCTGGGCGTTGGCAGCATCGCACCGATCACCGGTTCTGTAACGATCATAAAATGAGTGCACTGAAACACATATTGCCCTTTCTGTTCCTGCTTATTGCGATGAGCGGGCAGTCACAGCAGGTGTATCGATTCAGTCAGTATTTGCAGAATCTGTACATCCTCAACCCTGCTTCAGCAGGAGTGAATGACTACATGGACCTGAGCATGAGCTACCGCAAGCAATGGGTAGGCATCAACAACAGTCCGACTACGGTTTATGCGAGCCTGAATACGGCACTTGGCAAAAAGACCAGGGTAAACGCGAAGGAATCGTCCATGCGGATCAGTACACCAACCACCTATGATCAATACGAGCGCAAGTCATTCCATGCCCTTGGAGGATACGTAGCCAATGATTCCTATGGTGCATTTGGCATTACCCTGATTGGAGCTTCCTACGCCTTTCACCTTCCCTTGAGCAAATCACACACCATCAGCTTCTCGCCCAGCGTAGCCTACTTTGCCACGAGCTTCGATCAGAACAAGGCCAAGGTTGAAATAGCAGGTGATCCTACGTATGCGAGCTATGTGGGACAAAGCGACCAAAGCCACCGACTGGATGTAAACCTCTCGTTCTGGTTCTACCACGCCCGCTACTTCCTTGGTTACAGCTCAGATCAGCTCATGCAGGACCGACTGGAACTCTCCAACCAGATCACCTTCAGCGAAGTTCAGGCCCAGCACAACCTGATTGCCGGCTATCGCTTCCGAATCCGAAATGCTTTCGTGCTGACACCCAGTGTCATGGCGCGCTACACGGTAGACCAACCGCTAGGTGCAGACTTCAACCTGCGACTCGACTACGAAGACCGGATTTGGGGAGGCATGTCCTACCAAACGGGGAACAACCTGATTGTGATGGCAGGATTGTATGTCTCCAACACGCTGCGAGTCGGATACAGTTTTGACTATGCGTTCACCACGCTGAAGCAATACCGCAACATCGGTACGCACGAAGTAATGATCGGTCTGAACCTGTTCAACAAAGAGAAGGTCGTATTCTAATGAAAAGAACCTGGCTTCCTTTCCTGTTTTTGTTCGCTTTTGTGCGCCTCAGCGGCCAGGAGGCTCAGTACGAGTTTCGCGAAGTGGAGAAGCTCGGGGCCAACGTAAACTCGGAGTATGAAGAGTCTGCGCCTTTTGTGGTCAAGGAAACCGGCATGCTCTATTTCACGCGGGCACTTCATCCTGATAACAATGGCGGTGAAGGTGCAGGCCAGGACATCTGGATGAGCCCGATGATCGGAGAAGAGCGATTTGGTGTAGCTACCAACGAGTTTCCTGCGCTCAACAATCAACTCAACAACGCAGTAGTTGGAGCGTCAGCCAGCGGGAAGCGCCTGTTTATGCTGAGTACCTACCAGAAGAAGCTGAACCTCCAAAAGGGTTTCTCCTATGCCTACGCTTCGGATGGAAAGACTTTTCCAAGACCTACAGAACTTCCGATTGAAGGGCTCGTGATCAAAAGCGACTTCTACGGAGGTAGCATGCATTCAAGCGGAGGAACATTGATTCTCTCTATGGAATCCAAAAACTCGCTTGGAGAGGAAGACCTCTATGTTTCCTTCAAACTGAGCGAGACGGAATGGTCAAAACCGCTGCACCTTGGAGACAGTATCAACTCAACCGGCTACGAGATCTCACCTTTTCTTTCGGAAGACAAAAAGGTGCTCTTTTTTGCTTCCAACAGAGTGGGTGGCATGGGAGACTGCGACATCTACTACGCGGAACGCTTAGACTCTACCTGGACCAACTGGTCAAAGCCGGTGAACCTTGGAGCTCCGGTCAACTCAAGTGGTTTCGATGCCTTTCCCTTTGTTGCAGGTGAGTGGGTCTATTTTGCCAGTAACCGGGGAGCAGATTTCAGCGACCTCTACCGCGCAAGAAACGAGCAGTTCTTCGTTCCGGTTGACACCATGAAGCTGGCGTTTCAAACGTCCACTTATAAGCCCAAAAACCTGACGGTAACTGTCAAGGATGGGGAGGACAACGAACTCGGCACCTTCTTCTCAGACACCTCCAATACGGTAGAGATTTCAGGCCTGGCCAAAAACCGGAAATACAAGATTGAACCGCAACACGAGCTCATCGACCCGCAGTACCTTGACGCTTATGTCCTGAACGAGAATAACGAACCCGTAGAGGCCCTGGCGTTTGATGAAAGCGGAGCGATGGAGTTACAGGCGCAACCAAAATCGGCCCTCAACAAAAAGAAGCCGGTTGTAATCCCTGAGCCAAAGCTGGCAGCGAGAGGAGTTTTTGAATTTAACCGCGAACCCGTCCGCTACCTCACCCTTGCGCTGGTAGACTCCAACGAGTTGGTGAGTCAATACACCATGACGGACGAACGAGGACAGTTCGCATTTGCGGAGACCAATTCGGATATCGTCTTCTACATCCAGACCCTGACCGAGCTGAACTATATCTCCGAAAAGGGAGACCTGTATTTCATTGACGACAATGATCGCAAGCTCTTCAAGTCGCAGATGATCCGTACGGGTTTGTTTGAACACCGGGAACTGACCGAAACGGAACTGGCTCAGCTCAGCATGCTGAAGGAATTGCAGGCCAACGCCAGGAAAAACAAGCAGGTGCAACCCAGCGCGGGAGTATTTAAATACAAGGACCTGCCGAAAGAGGGCGTCATACTCTACCTGGTGGATGAAAACGACAACGTCATCGAAACGGTAACCACCGATGAAAACGGTGAATTCCAATTCAAGAAGCTGAAGCCAGATCAAGGCTTCTCTATCCGGGTAGCTGACGCGGAAGACACTGATCTGAATGCCAGTGGTTTGATCTACTTCCTAGATCAGGAAGGCAACGAGGTCAACATCATGCAGAAAACGGAAGACCTGCAAACCTTCGTTTACGAACCCCTCGATCCACAACTGCAGTCAGGACTGCGCCTGCTGGAAGAAGAGGACATGCAGCTGGTGATCCAGGAGCAGTTTGTATTTACTGCTGGGGTGTTCAAGTACGAAAACCTTCCACGATCCGGTATCACGCTCACGCTGCTGGATGAAAACGACAATCCTATTGAAACGGTCACCACCAATGAAAAGGGTCAGTTCATCTTCTCCATGCTGCGCGAAGGGCAGAACTATTCGATCCAGGTGAACGGGATCGATGACTTTGAAATGTCCCAGACACAGATCTACCTCGTGGGCAACAAGGGCCAGATCGTAAAGGCCAACGAAGCAGCATCAGGAGAACAAA
The DNA here is from genome assembly GCA_002428995.1 of Flavobacteriales bacterium UBA6057. GTDB lineage: Bacteria > Bacteroidota > Bacteroidia > Flavobacteriales_G > Salibacteraceae > UBA6057. The sequence goes on from DIYJ01000014.1 coordinate 128,167, forward strand.
CCTTCGAGTTCAACACCCTGCAACCAGATTATTTCTTCAGCCTTCAGCAGGTGAACGAAGGCAAGACGCTGGACATGATCACGGAAAGCTTCAAGGATGTTGAAGGAACCTTTCGCTATGCCAACCTCCCCAAACAAGGGGTTACGCTTTACCTTGTGGACGAAAACGACAACATCATCGACTCCGTTGTGACCAGTGAAGACGGTTCATTCAAGTTTGAAAAACTGGCGAAGGACCTCAACTACTCCATCCGACTCGCGGTGGAAGATGAAGGCTTCCTGGATGCCGCCTCCTTCCTGATGAAAAACGAGGATCAGCAAGAGATCGTAGCCGCGCAGGCAGAAGATGGTGGGTTCGACTTCAGCGTATTGCCCCGGGATGGAGCCAGCCTCACTGGGATGGCACAGGGTGACGGTTCCTCTTTGGATGCAGGAAAATATGTTGTGAACAACACGGACCAAAAAACACCAGCTCCAAGACCGGTTCCCGTATCAACAAAGGAGCCGATCAAGCGAAGTGGCCCTACCCTTCCGCAGTCTACGGATATGATCATGAACAACGAATTGAAGATGGCTTCCATCTACTTTCAGTTCAGCAGCATTCGATTGAGCGACCGAGATCGCTTCAGGCTCAATCGGGAAGTGGTAGCCGCTGCCCGCAGAAGTGGACAACCCATTTTGTTACTGGGTTATTCCTGCGACCTTGGTTCGAGCGCCAAAAACCAGGAAACATCCGCTATGAGAGCCTCCGTGATCAAAGAGTTTTTGATTGGAATGGGCATTCCTGAGTCTCAAATAGAGGTGCATGCCGTGGGCGATGCTGTAGCCAACAAGGATAACATGACTCCTCAAGAGCGCGCTTTGAGCCGCAGGGTCGATATTTTCCACCTCGCGCCTTGACACTGACGTGACACAAAAAATGCTGGTCAAAATCAATTTCGCGCCCACATTTGAAGCAATTTAAAGCCATAACGCTCACGCACAGAAATCTAGGTTTAGACCTTGTGGGGCGTTTTCATGTGGAGCCAGAGCTTCAGCAGGAAAAGTTCGGTGAGGTACACACTTCTTTCGAGCTCAGCGAATTCATGTTTATTTCTACTTGCAACCGCGTAGAGTTTTTCTTCCGAACCGCGGACAAGGTGGACGAGACTTACATTGAGCGTTTCTTGCAAAAGCACTATTCGGAGGTAAGCGCTGAATTGCTGAAGAAGGCCGCCATTCAAACACGGGTTTATTCAGGCATCGATGCCATTCGCCACCTCTTTCATGTAACCAGTTCGCTGGATTCTTTGGTGGTGGGTGAGCGTGAAATCATCACGCAGGTTCGGGAAGCCTTTGAACGCGCAAGCAAGGCTGGACTTACCGGAGACTTCCTGCGCATCGCTGTGCAGAAAGCCATCGAAACAGCCAAGCAGGTTTACACCGAAACTGAAATTGCCACCAAGCCTGTTTCCATCGTGAACCTGGCCTATCGCAAGTTGCTGGAAAGGGATTTACATCCGGGCCAAAACCTCCTGATCATTGGGGCCGGATCTACTATAGAAGCTTTGACAGGGAACCTGAAGACTCATGGCTTTAACTCGGTTAAAGTCTTCAACCGAACGGTTTCAAAAGCAGAGAACATCGCCAAAGCACTGAACGGCAAGGCCTATCCCCTGGATCAATTAACCACCGAAGCGGGTGAGAATGACATTGTCATCACCTGCACTGGTGCCGAGCATTCCATTGTAGACATCGATATCTACAAAACCATGGTTCCGGAGAAGCGCAAAACAATCGTGGATTTGGCCATTCCAAACGACATCGATCCGACTGTGATCAGCGAGTTCGACATTGATTATATCTCCATCGAAGACCTGAAAGAGGAGGCCAAGCGCAACCTGAAGGAACGTGAAAAGGAAGTATTCAGGTGTGAAGCTTTGGTAGAGGAGCGCTTGCTCGAATTCGAAGATGCCTTCAGAACCCGAAAGCTGGAGCTTGCCATGCGCAACGTTCCGGAAACGATGAAAGAAATCAAGCAACGAGCACTGGCACAAACCTTTGCCCGTGATATTGAGAAGATGGATGACAACAGCCGTGAAACCCTGGAACGCATCGTCAACTATCTTGAAAAGAAATACATCTCCGTACCCATGAAAATGGCGCGACAGGTGGTACTCGACCAAGACCTTAAAGACCCCATCATTGACTGACAAGACCGTTGTAATCGGCAGCCGGGGGAGCGACTTAGCGCTCTGGCAGGCCCGGTTTTTCCGTGACCGTATGCAGGAAATCGGTGTGAACACCGAGATCAAAATCATCAAAACCAGAGGCGACCAGATTCAACACCTGAGCTTCGATAAAATGGAGGGCAAGGGCTTTTTCACCAAGGAGATCGAGCAAGCTCTGCACAACAAAGAGATCGATGTGGCGATCCATTCGCACAAAGACCTCGAAACAAGTCCTGTTCCGGGCCTTGTCGTTGCCGGGGTATCGCAACGGGAAGATCCATCAGAGCTCCTGTTGATCCGTACTTCCGAGGTGGACTCGACAAAGCCTTTTCATTTAAAAGAAGGAGCTGTGCTCGGCACCTCTTCCGCTCGCAGGAAAGGCCAGATCACCGACTTCCGTCCTGATGTGAACATCAAAGACATTCGAGGGAACGTTCCCACACGTATCGAAAAGCTGAGACGAGGTGACTTTGATGCCATTCTGATAGCTTTTGCTGGTGTCCATCGATTGGGGATCGATTTGGAAGGTCTTCACGTTCAGAAGTTGAATCCATCGGTCTTTATCCCTGCCCCTGCTCAGGGGGTGTTGGCCTATCAATGCCGCGAAGAAGACGAAACTCTTATCGAGATCATCGGCAAGCTCAACGATGCGGAAACAAAAACCAGGATTGACATTGAGCGCGGTGTGCTGTCCACCTTTGGAGGTGGCTGTCAGGTGCCTCTCGGAGCCTATGCCGAGAAGGTCGGAAACGGCTATTCCGTGCGCGTGGCTCACTCCTCTGATTGGAATGCATTCTCGAACCGGTCCATCTTCGAAGCTGCTGATGCGGAAGACGCCAAAACGATCTTCACTTCGCTGAAGGCGGAAGCCGTGAAAAGCCCGGTGCTCATTACCAAGGCACTTTCGAAAGACTCTTTTCTCCGCCATGCGGCACATTCTCAAGGCTTTGAGCTACAAGAAAAACCGTTGATCAAAATCGAAGGCATTGACTTTGAGCAGCCAAACTATGACACCTTCGGATGGGTGTTTTTCAGTTCGGTGAATGCCGTTAAGCACTTTGTGAAGCGCACGGAGATTCCAGGCAATGTGAAGCTCGGAGCCATTGGAGAAGCTACAGCAAGGGCGCTGAGCTCTTTGCTACGTCCGGCAGACTTCACAGGCAGTGGCAGCAACATTGAAGCGGTAGCCGCAGAGTTCTCAGCTGTTGCGGATGGACAGAAGGTGCTCTTCCCTCAATCGGCTATTTCAAGGCAAACCGTTCAGGGAGCCCTGTCGCAAGATCAGGTAGTCAACCTTACGGTCTACAACACTCAGCCGAGCGTGCAGCAACTCACTGAGAATTACGCGTCTATCGTGTTTACAAGCCCAAGCAATGTGCAAGCATTTTTTGATGCTGGAAACCAATGGACAGAGAACTGCACAGCCATCGCGATTGGCGAAAAGACTGCCATGGCACTTCGGCAGCACCAAATCTCTCCTGTCGTTGGCACATTCCCAACGGAATCAGAGATTTACAGCTTGCTCGCTCGGGGAAATTGAAAACCTTTGTAACTGAGCAAACCAGTGCAAGAAATGCTACGTATTAGCTTGCACGCTTCTAAATCGCTCCTATGAAAAAGACCTTGACCCTTCTGCTGAGCACATTTTGTGCTTTACAGCTTTCAGCGCAAATCAATACCAGCGTTACTACACAGGGAACTACTTGTTTTGGATCGCAAGACGGAGCAATCTCTGTTGATTTAGAGGCATGTTATGCCCCGCTGACCGTTGTCAACGACACTGATACGGTAGTGATCAACGGATTGAACAATGACGAATACTACGGATTCATTCACGGACAAGGCGAACTGGAAGACTGGGGCGTGGATGTTTGGGGTGGCACAGCTACCGGGCAGGGAATTGTAGCCACCACCGGCTTTTTCTCTGATACCTTGACATTCGACAGCGTTGAACTGGTGAGCAATGGAGGTCGCGACATTTTTGTAGCCGTTCACGATACCCTCGGGAACTTGTTGTGGGCTGCTTCAGCTGGTGGTGCTACCAACGATGAAGGAGGCGGAGTTTTTGTCTACAACGACAGGGTTTATGTAAGCGGATACTATTCCGGGACTGCCGAATTCGGATCAGGAAACCTCGTGGCCGTAGGTCCACTTGACGGCTTCATCGCAAAATACAGCATGAACGGAACCTTGCTCGGAGTTGCATCCGTAGGAACTTCTGGGTCTACCCAGCTTCGAAAGCTTTCTGTCTACGATACGGCTATCTATGCCATTGGTAATCACACGGGTACTGTAGACGTTGGTTCTTCAACCGTAACCTCTGCCAACACTTCCACCTACGATCAGCTCGTGGTCTGCTTCGACACGAATTTATCAGGCGTCTGGGCACTTAACGGAGGCGGGGCCGATCAGGACTTCGGTTACGACATTGAGCTGGATACCATGGGAGGCACGGTGAACCACATCTATGTAGTGGGAGAGTTTTCTGGTTCGGCAAGTTTCGGTAGCGGAATCAGCCTCACATCTTCTGGTTCTTCCGATGGATTCATCGGGCGTGTTACCAACAATGGTTTTTGGGATTGGGGTGAGAAAGCCGGAAGCCCAAATCAAGACGCTGCAAGAGGTGTGGAACTGAGCGGAGGAGCCGATAGTGTCTTCGTTTCTGGTTTCTATTCCGGCACCGTGGTCATAAGCTCTCAGTCTGCCACTTCCAATGGAGACGTTGATGTCTTTGTTGCAAGACTTGACACTGCTGGTAATCCTGGACTCGTTTCCACCATAGGCGGCACGGCCTCCGATTATAGCTACGACCTTGAAATGATCGGGAACGGTTACCTGGTAGTGACCGGTCAATCAAACGGCACGATCGAATTGCAGCACGACACCTTGACAACTCAGGGGAGCTTTGATGGTTTTGCCATTAAGCTGAGCCGATCGCACACAGACGTGTGGTCCAAGAGCTTTGGAGGCACGGACGAAGACAGCTTCAATTCCGTGCGCAGAGGGGCGGGTGATCGGCTACACGTCACCGGATACTTCCAGCAAACTGGTTTCAGCGCGATGGACTCGTTAATCTCGGCTGGAAACAGAGATGTGGTTACCACCAACGATGACATTTTCGGCACAACGGGCACCATACCTTTCAATGGCTTGGATTCTGGAACGTACAACATCGTAACGTTTGACAATGCAGGGAATGGTGTCATAGATACGGTGATCGTGCCATCTGCTGACAGCATCGCTATTGCAGGAGCCATTACGCCAGCATCTACTACTTCCTCCTTGGACGGTGCCATCGATGTAACCGTAACAGGTGGCAACCCAGGCTATACCTATCTCTGGAACACTACGGATACAACCCAAGATCTTTCTGGCATTGGGGTAGGCACCTACACGATCACCGTTGTTGATTCGAATGGCTGTGTGGACAGCGCCACCTTTGTCATTGATACTACAGCCATGCCACTCAGCGTGGATACGGCTTTCGTTACCAACGTAGATTGCTTTGGCGACAGCACCGGAGCTATTGATGTGGTCATTACCGGAGGAATAGCACCAGTAACCTACATGTGGAGCACGGGTGCCATGACGCAGGACCTGAGCAACTTGCTGGCAGGCACCTATACCGTGACAGTCGCTGATGTCGACTCATCCTTTGTCATCACCTATACGGTAACTCAAAATCCCGCCATCAACGTTACAGGCGTGGTCACACCACCATCAAGCGGTACATCCAACGATGGAGCCATCGATTTGAGCGTCTCAGGAGGCATTCCTCCGTACATGTACATGTGGAGCAACTCCGCTGCCACTGAAGACATTGACAGCCTCATGGTGGGCTCCTATACGGTCACAGTGACCGATTCCATCGGATGTACAGTCATTGAAACTTTTGCGGTGGATACACTCCCTGCACTTCAGCTCTTCTTCGTAGCGCTGGATGTGACTTGTGAAAGCTCTGACAATGGATCCATCGATCTTACCGTTCAAGGTGGAGTATCACCTTACTCCTACCTGTGGTCCACTTCAGATACTACGGAAGATGTTAACGGTTTGGCAGCCGGCACCTACACCGTCACAGTGACGGATGA
>DIYJ01000014.1:134528-135120 GCA_002428995.1 Flavobacteriales bacterium UBA6057
TACACCGTCACAGTGACGGATGATGCCGGACAAACAGCTGAAGGCACTGTAACCATTGGCTCGAACCCAACAGAACCCGATCCGATAGTCGGCCCATTCTCGGGTTCTTCCTCTGTTCAGTCGTGGACAAACTACTCTTACACCGTAGCAGCCACGAACGGCTCTTCCTTCCAATGGTCGGCCATGGGAGGAGTGGTAGTATCAAGCGTCAGCAACAGTGCCATGATTCAGTGGGACGCTGGTCCTACGGGAATGATCTACGTGGAAGAGACGAGCTCTGTAGGCTGTACTGCAATTGACAGCTTTGAAGTCGTCATTCTATTCGTGGGTGTGGAAGAAACACATGAAAACGCCATCGCAGTATTTCCAAATCCTGCGAGCGAAGTCCTGAATATTCAACTTCCGGATTCATTCTCTACAGCCACTATTTCGCTGTCAGACCTTCAGGGAAGAACAGTAGTTCAGCCCAATGTAGCCAACGGAACGGAGCAGATCGCCACCGATCACCTTCCCTCAGGCATGTATATTCTCCACATCGAGTATCCTAACCTGCACCTGACGCACCAGGTGGTGATTAGGTGATTAGGTGATT
>DIYJ01000014.1:135246-509346 GCA_002428995.1 Flavobacteriales bacterium UBA6057
GGTGATTAGGTGATTAGGTGATGGAAGCCTTTCCTGGCTGAAATGTTCATCCTCTGAAATAACCATCAGAGAAGATTCTTGACCTTTCTAAGAATGGAATTAGCCGCCCTAGTACTCTGCTGCTTTGCCTTTCGTGTTCTTCCAACGGCCTTAGTATAGGCCAGCGAAGCACTTCTCTTCATCTGGCACCCCAAAAAGAACCCGGCCAAATCCATGCTCGCGCGAATCCTTCATCATCTGATCATCTAATTATCTGATAATCTGATCAAACCGTAGGTTCATCAAAACAAAAAGGGCGACCCTTTGAGGAGTCGCCCTTTCATTTATCTTTTTTTTCTGCCTGTTAGGGAATCATCACCTTATGTGATTCAACCACATCACCGGACTTTACAAGCACAACGTACATCCCTTGCTTCAGAGCGGAAACATCAAAACCGCTTCGCTGGGCAGCCGTTGCCTCGGCATATACTTTTTGTCCGGCCAGGTTAAATACCTCCACTTGGTCTACTACCACGGAACCCTCTACAATGAGCTGCTCTCCATTGGTGTAAACGTTGGCCAATTGAACAGAAGGATCGGAGATTCCAAACGGAGTGCCGTTAAAGCAACTGTCCACCGGAATAGTAATCACTTCCAGGGCAGAACAGCCATTCTCACCAAAGCCGAGGATTGTAATCTCAATATCGCCTGCTACGTTCGGAGAAACTGTGAGCGTATCCAGCGTAGTCTCAAGCACACTGTTTGGGAAAATCCATCGGTAGGAAACACAACCTGGACAGTCGATATCTACAAATGCGTTTTCGTCCAGGCAAATGGAACCTGCGGAACCTGCATCTACAACCATGTCAGGAATAGGAAGAACTTCAATGGTAATGGTGCTGAAGGTATCGCAACCGTTGGCGCGGGCCACTACTGTGTAATCCGTTGTTGTTAATGGAGAAGCTGTTACAACACCTCCTACAGAATCTGAAAGCGTTGCCGTTGGAGTCCATGCGAAGGACGCTCCAGCCGCTGAGGCAGCCAGTTCAGTGCTGGATCGTGGGCAAATGATAGTATCGATCGCTGAAAGGTCGATGGAAGGATTCAAGCTACTTACACTTACCGTTTCAGTCGTTGATGCTTGACATCCATTGGTATCTGTGACGACAAGATCGTAATCAGTGGTGAGTGTAGGAGTTGCGATCACCGTTGCTGCAGTGTCGAAGTCCAGCGTTGAATCCGGAGACCAGGAATATGTTGCAATGGCTGCTGGTATTCCAGGGTTAGCCTGAAGCGTTGCGCTGTTTCCAAGGCAAACAAAACCATTGTCTGCTGATGCTGAACTGATCACGTTAATGATTGGAAGCGCATTCACTCTTACATTGATCGTTACCGTATCTGTATCGTTCAAGGTGGTATCGATACCAACTACCATTACATTGAAGTTGTCGTTGGGATCTGTAGGCTCAGTTTCGAAATTGACGCTATCACCCGTAGTTACATCAAGCTTGAATGCAGGCGTCCATGTATAGGTATCCATTCCACTGGCTTTGAACCAAACCGTATCTCCCGAACACAGATTCGAGTCCTCTGCAGTCACAACCAACTGCGCTTGGGCTGCTCCTATCGACAGGATTAAAGCCAGTAATAAAGTAAATCTTCTCATGTTGATGTTATTTGCCGTAAAATCGCAAAACTACCCGTATTTAGGTATCAAACAAACGGGTATGTGCCACTAAATGAGGATTTGGTAGATATGAGTCTCTCTGTTTTCTCGGATGAACACTTCATGCAACAGGCTTTAAACGAGGCGGACACGGCCTTTGAGCAAGGTGAGATACCCATTGGAGCAGTAGTAGTTTCGCGCAATAGAATCATTGCACGGGCCCACAATCTTACGGAACGGCTACAGGATGTTACGGCCCACGCAGAGATGCAGGCGATCACCGCAGCCGCAAATCACCTGGGGGCTAAATACCTCACAAGGTGTACGCTTTATGTTACCCTGGAGCCCTGTACAATGTGTGCCGGAGCGTTGTATTGGTCGCAAGTTGGCCGGATTGTTTTTGGTGCTTCAGATGAAAAGCGAGGATTCCGGAGTGCCCAAAATGCCATCGTACACCCCAAAACCGCGGTGTCTTCGGGAATCATGGCCACGGAGTGTCAGGACATTCTGCAACGCTTTTTTGAAAAGCTAAGGGCGTCAAAAGGGTAAGCAGGCGACAAACCTATCGGAAGAGGAGTTGTTACCTTTGTAACTCAAATCATTTTAGAAATGTATCCAGAAGAACTCGTAGCTCCGATGAAGTCAGAACTCACAGACGTAGGTTTTGATGAATTGACCTCTGCTGAGCAAGTAGACGGACTGATGAATAATATGAAAGGCACCGCTCTTTTGATGGTGAACAGTGTTTGTGGATGCGCAGCAGCCAATGCACGTCCAGCAGTTAGAATGGCGCTTGCTCACGATAAAAAGCCCGATGGCCTGGCCACTGTTTTTGCAGGAGTTGATGCTGATGCCACAGCTCAGGCCAGAAAGTACTTCCTTCCTTACCCTCCTTCTTCACCCAGCATTGCGCTGCTGAAGGATGGCAAGCTTGTTCACTTTATCGAGCGTCACCACATTGAAGGCCGACCAGCGGAAATGATCGCTGAAAACCTTACGGCCGCCTTTGACGAATACTGCTGAGAAATCAGTAGCAAACAATCTTAAAGATCAGGCACGGATGATGAGCTTCATCACCGTGCCTGTTTTTGTTTTAAGGAAATACGTTCCGTCCTCCACGTCAAGCTGAACGGCCTTATTTGGCGCAGCAACACCCTCTTCCACCAACACACCGATCAGGTTAAACAACTGATATTCCACAGGCCGCTTAATGTGCTTCATGAAGAACACTCCGCTGGAGGGATTTGGGTAAATCGAAATCGTTTCGGACGCCAGATCATTGAATCCCGTGGCTGGATCAGTCGATCTCTCATAGGAAAACCCACCTCCCATACCTGTTCCGCTTCCACCACCACCCTGCGTCCACTGGGTAAAGGTGACATCGATGTAAATATCCTCTTCGATCAAGTGTAGCACCTTCTTTACACCTAATTGCTGATGCGTTGGTTCAACGTTGGTTAAGTGCCAGGTCGTAAAAGTCAGATTCTCAATTCCATCAGCAATAGACCCGAAGGCCCACTCCGTTCCTTCAGGACTGGTGCGTTCCACTCTGTCGAACGCTGGTTCCACAGCCGCATTGAATATCCCTTGATTGTTCGCTCGGGTGATCCACACTCCTGTGGTCAGTCGATCTTGGTTTTCTTCCAGCGTCCAGTCCGCAAAATCGATCTTAGTGAAGGTGACGGCAGGCCCTGTCCACAAATTCTGTGAGGCGCCTACCAAGGCCATGGTTAGGAACAGCGTAAGTAAAAGTGCAGATCGCATTACCAGTGCTATTGGCTTTCTGCGAAATTAAAGGCACAGCACGGCCTTGTGTTAGAGCAACTTAACGATAAAGAGAAATTATTGAGCTATTGCCGAGAAATGAAGAAAGGGAAGGCCACTTACTTCTCCAGAACCTTGGGAACCTTGAAGTAATCGGAATCTGGAACAGGAGAATTTTTGAGCGCCTCGGTCTGCGGCAATTCATCGTGAACCTCGTCTTTCCGCAATTTCAGGTACTCATCCGTCATGTAGACCAAAGGCTCCACATTATCAGTATTCACCTCGTTGAGCTTGTCTACAAACCCGATCATCTTTTCCAGGTCTCCCTTGATCTTCTCACGTTCTTCTCCTTCAAAGCTCAGGCGAGCGAGGTCTGAAAGTTTGTCGATCAATGCATCGTTAATCTCCATATTCCTGTTTCAACGGTTTGTTGATGATGGCAAAGATATCCCGTTTCATTTTCACCACGCCTTCCTCCTCATAATCCAGGGGCGAGACGCTTGGATGGATCACCACTTTGGAAGATCCCGGGCTTCCCAAGGCCTTGAGCGCTGCCCCGGTTTGCAAGCGCTGCCAGTTGTTGATAAAGGTCACAGGTACGATGGGCAGTTCTGTCTCCATCGATAGCTTAAAAGCTCCGTTTTTAAAAGCCCTCATCTTCGGTGCAGTAGAAGGTATCGTGCCCTCTGGGAACATTGCCACGCAGTGTCCTTTCGCCAATTCTTCTTTGGAACGTATCATAGCCGCCTGCGCTCCCTTAGTGCTGCCTCGCATCACAGGAATGTTCATCCCTTTGGTGAAGAAGATGTGGAAGAGCGGCCAATCGCTGATCTCGGCCTTGCCCATGAAAACAAAGTATTTGCGGAAGGTGGCGTACATGGTAATGATGTCAAGGTAGCTGCCGTGATTCGCACAAATGATAAAGGGCCCATCAGGCAGTTTGTGTCGCTGATCGATTTTCATGCGAATGCCTGCCAAAAAGAGTAGCATAGCAGCCCATCGGCACATAAGCCTGAAACACTGAGGATGTTTTGACTTATCGCTGAGCAGATAGTTGAAGACCGGATAGAACAGTGCCAGCGTAGTCATGAACAAGACAAAAAACCACGCCTTCCACACTACCCGAAGGGGCTGCAGCACATAATGCATCCGGCAAAAATAAGGCGGAAAGAACGGCTGGAAGAGTAATCCGATTCTTTTGAGCAATTTTGCCCCATGGCACGCATTCTCACAGGTATTCAGAGCACCGGAACCCCTCATTTGGGGAACATTCTGGGCGCAATTCAGCCCGGCATTGAGCTTTCCGAAAAGCCTGAAAATGAGGCGTTTTTGTTCATCGCGAACCTGCACGCCCTCACTTCTATCAAAGACGCGGAAATCATTCGCGAAAACACGAGAAGTGTTGCCGCTGCCTGGCTTGCTTTTGGACTGGATACGAGCAAAAACACATTCTATCGTCAAAGCGATGTGCCCGAGGTGTGCGAGTTGATGTGGTATCTAAGCTGCTTTTCTCCCTTTCCCATGCTGGCCAATGCTCATTCCTTCAAAGACAAAAGCGAAAACCTGAGTGTGGTCAATACCGGTTTGTTTACCTATCCGGTGCTGATGGCAGCAGACATTCTACTCTACGATGCCGAGTTCGTTCCCGTGGGCAAAGACCAGAAGCAGCACCTGGAAATGACGAGGGACATTGCCGGGAAAGTCAATCAATTGCATGAGGATTTGCTTGTAGTTCCGGACAGCCTGATCAGTGAAAAGGTAATGGTGGTTCCAGGCACAGACGGACGGAAAATGAGCAAGAGCTACGACAACACGCTCAACGTTTTCCTCCCAGAGAAGAAACTCAAGAAGCAGGTCATGTCCATCTTAACGGACAGCACCCCACTGGAGGAGCCAAAAGACCCTGATACCTGTAATGTATTCAACCTCTTCAGGCTGGTTGCAGACGACAATTCGGTTGCTGAAATGCGCAAAAACTACCTGGCCGGTGGGTACGGATATGGCCACGCCAAGAAGGAATTACTCGGTGTGCTGGTAGACAAGTATGAAGAGCAACGCAATCGCTACCAGGAGTTGATGGAAGACCCTCAAACCCTTGAGGATGCTCTGAAAACAGGAGCTGACAAAGCGAGAGAGGTTGCCTCTGGAGTGCTTACACGCTTGCGCGATGCTTTGGGCTATTAGTCCGGTATCTGATAGCTGATCCGCTCGTTATCGATCTGAACGGGAACCTCTTCCTCTGCTACAAAGGATCCACCCACGTAGATACGGATGCGGTAATCGCCAAGGCCTTGCAATCGCTCGAAATCAAGGAAAACGGTTTTGCTTTCTTCCACCTGATACACTTCTGATTCCCAAAAGCTGTCCACCAACCCCCCGGAATTGATGGTAGTACCTCTGTTTCCAGAGTGCTCTACACGGTATTCTCCACTACCTCCTGTTTGCCTCACCACCTCGAAGTAAACGTCCCAGATCTTGGGTTCATCTTCCTCGCAGGCGCTCAAGAGAAGCAGCAGAAACAGGCTAGTCCACCGAAATACCTTGCTTTTTCGCATACTTTAAAAATAGGTCTTTCTGGTGACTGCTCAATTCGATCTGACGACCATCGATGAAGGCTTCCAGGATGTTGTTGCTGGAAATATCAAGCGGGTCACCCGTTGAGATGAAGAGCGTTGCGCTTTTGCCCGGTTCCAGCGAACCGTAGTGCTTGTCAATGCCCATCATTTGGGCTGCATCCAGCGTGAGCGCTTGGATGGCTTTCTCATAATCCAGGCCATTGAACACCGCAGTTCCTGCATGGAAGGGCAGGTTTCGGCTGATCATTGCCTCCATATCGCCTATGGTAGCAAACGCAAAGGGGATCTCATTCTCGGCCAGCAAGGCGGGAAGCTCAAAGGGCTTGTTCAGACCATCCTCCGGTCGGGAGGGCAACTGATGCACCCGATCGATCACCACACAGAGTTTGTTTTCTTTCAGTTCGATCAGCACCAATTCAGCTTCCTGCGCTCCCACAATGGTGACCTTATTCAATCCAAAATGGCGCTTGAACTGGACCACATCTAATATGTCCTTTGCTTTATTGGCTCGTATGTAAAGCCGCTGCTCACCATCAAAAACTCCACGCAGAGCTTCAAAGCGCAGGTTTTGGACTGCATGACTATCGGTGGTTCCATACGCTCGAGCCTCCTCCATGAAGCGGAATACTTCGCTGACCTGTTCATCGTATTTCTCGTTGACTTTTACCGGACCTGGCTCGCCCCACCAGCCGGTTTTCACATAGCGCTGAGGCCAGTTCAGAAAAATGCCCTCATCAGCTGCTATTTGCGCGTCTTCCCAATTCCAGGCGTCCAGTTGAACCGTGGAGCTTGATCCTGAAATACGGCCGCCTACCGGAGCGACCTGAGCCATCAGCACTCCGTTAAAACGCACCGTTGGAATGATCTTGGATTCGGCATTGTAAGCAGGAAGAGCTCTTACGTTGGGCAGAAAATCACCGGTTTCATCAAAGTCATGCGTGGCCCTCACCGCTCCGATCTCGGTCAATCCTAATCGACTGTCCATCACAATGAAGCCAGGAAAAACGTGGAGCCCTTCGCCATCGATGATGGTATCGTAATCCAGCACGCTAATGCGACTTGTATTGGCATCGCTGACCATTGTAAGCTCTCCGTTCTGGAAACCGATGTAGGCATTGCTGATGACCTTTCCATTGCCAAGGTGGGCCTTGGCATAACGGATCAACACACTTTGTTCCTGCTCTGGAGCAGGCATCGGAACCTGCGCCAATAGAGAAACGCTGGTCAGCAGAAATACCAACAGATGTGCTATGCTATTCAACCGTGTAATCATGAATTTCTGTGTCGCAATGGTAGAGGAGGTCGCCCTTCGGTCCAGGCTTTCTGCTCTTGGAGTCTTTTTGCTTCAACATCTCAGCCAGCAATTCTGAACGCAGCGCTTCGTCCCGGGCTTCCATCTCTGGCAACCAGTTGCGATCAAAATAAAGGATGCCATCAACAAACGTTTGGTCGGCTTCTGAATACACGGAGAGAGGGTCACCACTCCAGATCACCAGATCTGCCTGCTTACCCACCTCAATGCTGCCGACCCACTCCTCAACATGGAGCATTTTGGCGGGATTGATGGTTACCAACTTAATAGCTTCTTCTTTCGAAAGGCCTCCGTATTTCATGGCTTTGGCGGCTTCTTGGTTGAGTCGCCTGCCCATTTCGGCATCGTCTGAATTGATTCCGGTGTTCACACCAGCCTTGGTCAGCAGCGCAGCATTATAGGGAATGGCATCGTTCACCTCAAACTTATAAGCCCACCAATCTGAAAAGGTAGAGGCATGCGCTCCGTGTTCCCGGAGTCTGTCGGAGACTTTGTAGCCTTCAAGGATGTGGGTAAAGGTGTTGACCTTAAAGCCCATGGTATCTGCCACGTTCATCAGCATGTTGATCTCTGATTGCACGTAAGAGTGGCAAGTAATGAAGCGCTCTTCATTCAGAATCTCAACCAGTGCATCCAGCTCCAGGTCTCTGCGCCTGTTGGTAGGCGCCTCTGCATTCTTCCGACTGCGCTTACCTGATGGAATGCTAGCAGCCCGCAGCTCATATTCTCGGGCTCGTGTAAAGGCGTCTGCATATACCTGCTCTACGCCCATTCTCGTCAACGGGAAGCGGTCACCGGGCTTTGGGGAATTGGAACGCTTCACATTCTCACCCAGAGCAAACTTTATGAAGCCGGGAGCCTCCTGAAAGATCATATCACCGGCACCTTTCCCCCATCGAAATTTGATGATCGCGGACTGCCCTCCGATGGGATTGGCTGATCCATGCAGCAATTGTGCGGTGGTCACTCCACCGGCCAGCTGACGAAAGAGGTTGATGTCCCACGGGTTCACCGCATCACCGATCCGCACTTCTGCAGAAGAGGCTTGGGTGCCCTCGTTCACACCTCCACGAATACCAATGTGGGAATGCTCATCGATAATCCCTGGAGTCACATGACGACCCTTGGCGTTGTAGCGTTTCACACCTTGCGGTATTTCAAAGTCATTGCCAACGCGCTGAATGATCCCATTTTCCACGTAGATGTTGGACTTCTCCAGAATCCCGGTATCAGTTGCGGTCCAGACGGTAGCACTGACGATCACGAAGGTGTTGTCTTCATTGATGGAGTCTCTGCCATAAGCCCCCATGGGATAGAAGGGCTCAATCGGAGCAATGGAATCCATCGTTTGCTTTGGCTTCCCCGGAAGTTCTTCCGTGGATCGGATGGCACTCCAGGCAAACCACCGACCTGTTTCGTCCTGACCTCGGCCGTCCCAAACTCCTCCCTTAAGGCTGATCTTTCCTGTTAACCTCCAGGCACTGTTGTCCACAGAGTCCTTTTTGGTGATCACCATCGTGATCAACTCACGCTGCTGCTCAAGGTTAACCTTGAAGGCATCACCTGTAGCATTAGCAAGCGCCAGCTTGGCCTTGAACTTTCCGGATTTGTCATCAGAAACGTGCAGCTCGTAGGCTGCTGAATCGATGATCAGGCTGTATTTTCCTTCAATGTCTGTGCGCTGGGCCTGCGATTCAAATACCAGCTCACCCGCATTCCAATGCTGCCAAACCTTGAAATCCTTGTGATCGATGCGGTCTGTGCTAATAAAGAATGAAGCCATGAATCCAGGTCTCAAAGCACCAAGCTGTTGGTCGATTCCGAGGAACTGAGCTGGGGTTACGGTAAGGGCCTTAAGCGCCTCTGCGTGACTCAAGCCACAAGCCATAACTCGCTGAAGGTTTTGTATGAACTTCCTGGATGTTTTCAGTGAATCGCGGGTGATCGCCACTTCATGGCCGGCATCAAGTAATAGCCTGATGTTGCAAGGCGCGTTGCGCCATTCCAGGGCATCTTCCAGCGAAACATACTGCGATGTGAAGGGGTCGCTCACATCGAAGGGTTTTGAAAGCGCCAATGGCTCGATCAGCTTCTGTGGGGTTTCCAGCTTCAGGCGGTATTCAGAACCTGTTCCACGAATGATAAACGAACGATTGAACTCAGACGTCAGGTCATTGACGTTGCGCACCGACAAAGGATTTTTCACAGAGAAAATGGAGGGCAGACCAGCAAGGTCATTCACAGCTTGAAGCGAGGTGTTGCGCTCCTCCTCTATTCCACCGTTGGCATACCACTGTGCATCGTAAAATGTCTGCCTCAGCAAGGCCACCGCACCCATAAATGAGCTTGGATAAGGCTCTTTGCTACTACCCTTAGAGAATGCGAAATGCTGGGCCGCTCTGGATACAATCACTGCCTTGTTGGCATCTGAAAAGCCCGGGTAAACCAACTGCGAGCTGCCTCGCATGATGCCATCCGCCTTATGAAGATTCAAGACTCCAAAGCCGCTGGCCAGCCAATCTTTCTGAACTTTATCCGCAAGTGGAAATTCTTGTAAATGCTCGTACTCCGGATGAATGGAAGAATTCCAATGAGCTGCCACATGGGTTGACTTCTTTTTTGCCGCTTCTTTCTTCGGAGCTTTCTCTTTGAGACGCAGCACTGGAGTAAGGTCGATGAAGGATGGGTAAATGCTCTTACCCTGGCAGTCCACAATCACAGCACCTTTTGGTGGTGCAAGTCCAGCGCCAATGGCTTCCACTTTCCCCTCTTTTATGATCAGGGTTCCATTGTCAATGGTTTCTTCCGGGCTTGCGTAAATGGTAGCATTCACGAAGGCAAACAGCCCTTCCCTATCATCGTGCACTCCGTTCACCGGAGAAGTGACCTGAGCTCCGAGCTTTGATACTACCGCAAAAAGGAAAAGGACAACAAGGAGAGTTCTGTTCATAAAGCCCGCAAAAATAGCCGAGTATTTAATGCCACTGCCAAGAGCGTTGTGAACGGCCGCGTTTGACACTGTCTGTATCATACCTTTGCAAAAAAGATTGCTATGTATACCGGACTCACGCACCTTCACAGCGCCATGCGCTATCTCGTTTTAGCGGTGTTGATCCTTAGCCTTGTTTCAGCTGCGACTGGCTACTTCTCTGGCAGAAGCTTTGAAAAACGCGACAAAATGTTTGCGCTTTTCACCCTCATCTTCAGCCATATTCAACTGCTTTTGGGCTTGGTCATTTATTTCCTGAGTCCATGGTTCAGCGCCTTGATGAACGATGCTAAAACGGTAATGGGCAGTCCGCAAGCCAGATTCTATGCCGTAGAACACATCTCGATGATGATCATCGCCATTGCCCTCATCACCGTTGGCTACAGCAGATCTAAGAAGGCTACAGAGTCCAAGGCAAAGCATGGACGAATTGCCTTGCTTTATGGCATCGCACTGATCATCATTTTCGTCATGATACCATGGCCTTTCCTTAAAGATTGGGGCGGATGGTTCTAATGGATGCAGCAACTGCATCGTTTTCTTGAAGTGTTTTTTCCTGAATGAAATTGATCTCCACAAAAGGTCGGCAAGAGACCTGTGTTATAATTGGCCTGTCCCATCAGGGGCAAAGCGCTGAAAAGCTGGAAGAGTTCCTGGAGGAACTTGAATTTCTGGCCCATACGGCCGGAATCAAGACGGTAGAGCGCTTTACACAACACCTGGATGTACCCAATCCGAAAACCTTCATCGGTGGCGGAAAACTGGAGCAGGTGAAGGAATACGTAGAGGAGCACAA
The DNA here is from genome assembly GCA_002428995.1 of Flavobacteriales bacterium UBA6057. Lineage (GTDB taxonomy): Bacteria > Bacteroidota > Bacteroidia > Flavobacteriales_G > Salibacteraceae > UBA6057. The sequence continues at coordinate 146,329 of DIYJ01000014.1, forward strand.
GATTGACACGGTCATTTTTGACGATGACCTCACACCATCGCAAATGCGGAACGTAGAGAAAATGCTGAAGCGCAAGATCTACGACCGCAGTTTGCTGATTCTAGACATCTTCCAGGCTCGTGCGCGCACTTCCCAGGCGAAGACGCAAGTGGAACTGGCACGCTACGAATACCTGTTGCCTCGATTGACGCGCATGTGGACTCACCTGGAGCGACAGCGGGGTGGAACGAGTACCCGAGGTGGTGCCGGAGAGAAGGAAATTGAGACCGACCGAAGGATCATTCGCGACCGAATCACCTTGTTGAAGGAAAAGCTGGTGAAGATCGATAAGCAGATGCACACCCAGCGTAAACACAGGGGAAGCTTGGTTAGAGTCGCTTTAGTTGGTTATACAAATGTTGGGAAATCGACCCTGATGAACCTGCTTTCGAAGAGTGAAGTCTTTGCTGAGAACAAACTCTTCGCTACGCTGGATACTACGGTGCGCAAAGTGGTAGTCAAGAACCTTCCTTTCCTGCTGGCGGATACTGTTGGGTTTATTCGAAAGCTCCCTCACTCGCTGGTAGAGTCCTTCAAATCAACTCTGGATGAGGTGAGGGAAGCGGACTTGTTGATGCACGTGGTAGATATCTCGCATCCGCAATTCGAAGATCACATTCGAACAGTAGAGGCAACTCTGGCTGAGATTGGAGCTTCTGACAAACCCACCTTGCTGGTATTCAATAAAATTGATGCCTTCCCTGAGCCTCCGGAAGAAGAATGGAAATGGGAAGGCGAGGTGAAGCCTGTGTTGCGCTTTGCTGATCTGAAAAAGAGCTGGATGGCGAAAAAGCATGCTCCGGCCATTTTCATTTCGGCTGCCAAAAAGCTGAATATGGACGAGCTGAAGGAGGTGGTTTACGAGCACGCCAAGTCCATCCACATGGAACGCTACCCTTACAACCATTTTCTTTACGAATTACCTCCTGAGGAGGGATAAAGAGACTTCTCTCTGCTAGTTTTCCATGGCGAGGATGTCGCTGATCACCAGCGTGGCCTCATTCAGGAAAGCATCCTTCTTAAGGTCTTCCAACCACTTGTCGTTGATGTCCATCTTGACAGAGTCCTGTGAGATTCGCTCATAGTCAATGGCAAGATTGGTGGGCTCCAGCGACTCCAGAGGTTCAAACAACTCTTCGAATTCTTCGGCCTGCTTGTCCAATGTTTCCTGACGCTGACGGAACACTTCAAGGTTGAGCGATACGCGGGTATCATCCTGTTGTTCTTTCAGACGTTCTGAATTCTTAGACACCTTCATCATAGTGGGGTTTGAAGCAATGCGCGATTCACTCTGCTCCACAATGGAAGACTTCTTGTAAGCATGGTTCCACTTCTCGTAAGCAGCAGGATCAATCTCATCCCATTCCATGACAAACTCGTTCTCTGACTCACCCATGTCCAGATAGTTGTACTGATCTGGCATGACGATGTCGGGAGTAACTCCGCGCAGCTGAGTAGCTCCACCATTGATGCGGTAAAACTTCTGTGTAGTCACCTTAACAGCTCCAAGCGGCTCGTACTGCTTGTAAGCTGGGGTTAACCTGCGATCCAATTCGATGAAGCGCTGAACGGTTCCTTTTCCAAACGAGGATTTGGCTCCCATGATGATACCCCGATCGTAGTCCTGGATAGCTGCGGCAAGAATTTCTGAAGCGGAAGCACTGAACTGGTTGGTCATGACCACCAATGGCCCGTCATACACTACAGCCGCATCGTTGTCCTTCATCACCTCAGGTCGTTGATAGCGGGACTTCACTTGCACTACAGGACCTTTATCTATGAAATAACCTGTCATGTCAATGGCATCTCTTAATGAACCACCGCTGTTGTTGCGAAGATCCAGCACGATTCCTTCCACGTTTTCTGCCTTCAATTTTTCCAATTCCCGCTTCACATCTACCGAGGCGCTGCGGCCTCCTCTGCGAGAGAAATCAGCATAGAATTTGGGCAAGCGGATGTAACCAACCTTGGCATCGTTCTCATTGGTGATCACCGCAGACTTCGCGTAGGTCTCTTCCAACACCACAATGTCTCGGATGATCGGAATGGTATTGATGGAACCGTTCACCTTCTTGACCGTCAGGCGCACTTCTGTTCCTTTTTTACCCCGAATCAACTGGACTGCATCGTCCAGACGCATGTCTACCACATCCACGGGCGGCTCATCTCCCTGGCCTACCTTGATGATCAAATCGCCCTTTTCCAATTCTCCCTGCCGGTAAGAAGGGCTTCCCGGAACGATACGCGACACCTTGATGTATCCATCCTTTTCCTGAAGTTGAGCGCCAATACCTTCGAGTTGACCACTCATGCCGATGTCGAAGTTCTCTTTGTCCTTGGGAGGGAAATAAACCGTGTGAGGACCGTAGACATTCATGATCGAATTGATGTAGATGTCCTTCCTGTCCTCACGGTTGAGCTTCTCCAGGCGTTCGAACCAGCGATTATGGCTTTTCGTGAGCTGCTCTCTCACCTTCTCCTCCATTTCATCGAAGCTCAGAATGGTAGCGGTGTCACTTTCCGCAGCCGCTGTCTCCTGGTCTTTCTCCATCTGGTGAATTCTGACCAGGGCCTGGTATTTCAGATTGCGCCTCCAGAGGTCTTTCAGCTCTTTCTTGTTTTCAGCAAACATGCGCTTCTCTTCATCCAATTCGATCTCTTCCTGTTCTGAAAAGTCAAAGGGTTTACTGAGTGCGGCTTCGTAGTAAGCTTTAGCCTCATCCACGCGCTTGTTGATCAAGTCGTAAGACTCATCAAAGAAGGTGAAGTCAGAATTCTTGATCTGATCATCTATCTGCGTACGATACTCCAAGAGCTTTTCAACATCATCCTGAAGCAAAAAGCGCTTCCCAAAGTCAAGGCGCTTCATGTAAAGATCAAAGGCTCCGGACGAAAACTCATCGTTTATGTCCTTCGGATCATAGTGGCTGTTCTTCAGGCTTTGAACCAGCACCTGCATCAGAACTTTGTCCTTGGCCGCCTCAGGACCAGCCGGTGATCCCGGAATTTCCGTCTTTGTTTCATACAGGATGTACGAGCAGAGCAAAAGGGCAGCCGCTGAGGAAATAATAATCTGTAAACCTCTGAATCTCATCTTTTTTAGCATCACTATATGAACCTATTTATCATTTGGGTGGTTACCAAATGTAACATGGGCCCATGTATATTTATCGGAATTTAATGTGAAAAGAACCTAACTACATCGCATGAGAAACGCTTACGCACTGACACTTCCACTACTTCTTTCTCTTCTTTTTGTTAGCTCGGGCATCGCTCAGGAGGCACTTACATTGCCTGCCGGATCTTTCGAGTTAAACACAACCGGGTCAGATAAGTTTTCTGCCGCATCGCTTCAGGGTTGGCCGAGTCATTCCGGCTACAACTACGGAGTAATTGCATTGCAGACCCTCCCAAACACGGATCAGAGAGATCAACTGGAGGAACAAGGAATTATTATCCTGGAATACCTGCAGGGAAGTTCCTATCTGGTAGCAGTGCAGCACGGTGCGAGCTTCGAAGTCCTGAATAGTCTCGGTGTTTCCGGCCTTCGTCCCTGGTCTGCGGATATGAAGTTTGTGAACGATGGTGCCGTACCATCTATCGCTCATGCAAAGGGCAATAACGTATTGGTCAATCTGCACTACTTCGAAACCGTTGAGCCAGCAGCACTCGTGGGTTCGCTTACGGAAGCGGCCGAAGTTGTAGACGAGCGCCCGACCTATGGTTTCATCACCGTTGAGGTGGATGAAAGTCTGGTAGCTGATCTGGCCAGTCTGCCAGCTGTGAAATTCATGGACTGGAAGTATGATTACGGTGAGCCAGAAAACTATACAAGCCGAAACGGACATCGTGTAAACTACCTGTCGCCCGAGAGTAATAACGGTCTTTCGTTCAACGGAGAAGGAATCAATGTGATGCTTCAGGATGACGGTTTCATTGGTCCACACATTGACTTTCACGGGCGCATCGGTGCTCAATACTGGAGTGGAAACCTTGGCGATCATGGTGACCATGTGGGAGGCACGATTGCAGGTGCGGGAAACATCGACCCCTATGCCAAAGGCCAGGCCGAAGGTGCTAACCTCTGGGTTTACAAAGCTGCTCCAGAATACCAGGGCTTTGATAGCATTGACATTCACTACGTCACCAAAGACGTGGTCATCACTTCTACCTCTTACAGTAATGGCTGCAACTCAGGCTACACCAGCCTGGCGCGCGCCATGGATGATCAGGTTTACAACATGGAAAGCCTGATGCACGTGTTCTCGGCAGGGAACAGTGGAACGTCTGATTGCGGATATGGTGCAGGGAATGAATGGGGCAACATCACCGGAGGCCATAAAATGGGTAAGAACGTGATCACGGTTGGAAACCTGCTCGATACGGATGTGATTTCCAATAGCAGTAGCCGGGGTCCTGCAACGGACGGTCGCATCAAGCCTGACCTCTGCACCAAGGGAACCAGTGTTTGGTCAACGACTGACCCCAATGATTATACCTTCAAGAGTGGAACATCCATGTCTTGCCCTGGAGTTTCTGGTGTTCTTGCAGTGCTTTACGAAGCTTACGAATCAATGAATGGTTCCCTTCCTCCAGCAGGATTGATCAAGGCTGCCATGCTCAACACATGTGATGACCTCGGAAACCCTGGACCTGATTTTATCTACGGATGGGGTCGTGTGAACGCGCGCAAAGCATACGAGACCTTTGCTAACAATAACATCATCAACGGCATGCTGGCCAATCAGGATTCCGTGATTCATACCATCAACGTGCCGGCAGAAATTGCACAGCTCAAGGTGATGGTTTACTGGACAGATCCTGAAGCAAGTGTTTCAGCCTCTACTCACCTGGTGAACGACCTGGACATGACCATGACCGATCCAAACAATGTGGAGCACCTCCGCTGGTCACTCGATCCTTCACCATCTATCTCAAGCCTGAGTTCACCGGCCGTTGCAGGTGAAGATCACTTAAACAACATGGAGCAGATCGTCATTGACGACCCTGCATCCGGATCTTATGCTGTAAAACTCAAGGGCTACAACGTGCCAATGGGCCCACAGGAATACTACCTCGTTTATTGGTTTGAGCCCAAGAGCATCACCATCACCTATCCAGCCGGAGGTGAGAACTTTACTCCTTTTGTGGATGAAATGATCCGCTGGGACGGCCCAAAAACGACTGGAACGTACACCATCGAGTATTCACCTGATGGATCAAACTGGTCCACCATTGCCGCCTCGGTTCCCGGAGATCAGAGCTACTTTAACTGGGACAATCCACCCAACATCAGCACTCCTGATGCACGCCTTCGCATCACGGACAATGCCAACAACCTCACAACTACTTCAGAGCCATTCCACATCATGCGCATTCCTCTGGGCTTGACGGTGGATTATTCCTGCCCTGACTCCATCGGACTGAGCTGGAACTCTTTAAGCCAGGCGGACGAATTCGATGTTTATGCGCTAGGCTCCAAATACATGGAAATCATCGGGTCGTCTACGACCAATGAGTTTGTGCACTACAATGCCAATCCTTTCTCAGACATGCTTTGGTACAGTGTAAGAGCACGTGACAACGCTGGATCAACCGGAAAGCGGGCAGATGCCATCAACAAGCCACCGGGGATTTTCAATTGCATTCTACCCCTCGACCTGGAGCTTACCGAGCTGCTTCCAAATGGAGGGGCATTTTACACCTGCCACTCAGACACAGGCTTTGCGATCGGATTCTCTGTGTTCAATTCAGGAACTACCCCGGTAACGTCTTTTGATGCAACGCTGACCTCTGCCAGCGGAACTCCAATGCAGCAAACGTTTACGGCCAACATTGCTCCGAATTCTGCCGATAGCTTTTACTTCTCTTCGAATCTTACGGGAATTACAGGATTGGAGCAGGTATCGGTTGTGATCGACCTGCCTAACGATGCCAATCCTTACAACGATTCGGCCATTGTTTATTTCCAGGAGATGAACGCCACGCTCGAGCAACCACAATTCCGGGAAGATTTTGAAGACTTTACCCTGTGCTCGCCCGCTCCCAACTGCGAAGCCGTAGAGTGTGCCTTGATCAACGGATGGCACAACGAGCAGAACTTGTTTGTGGACCAGATTGACTGGAGAGTTGACAATGCAGGAACTCCTTCTGACGGAACAGGTCCAACCATCGACCACAATCCGGGTAACTTCGGAGGGAAGTACCTCTACCTGGAAGCGAGCGGTGATTGCGAGGTAAGGGAAGGCTCTCTGATCTCTCCTTGTATCGACATTCTTTATGCACAAACTGCTGAGCTGACCTTCTGGTATCACATGTTCGGAACGGACATGGGGACACTTAGCCTGGATATTTTTGATGGCCAGCAATGGATTCTTGATGTAACGCCCATGCTCATTGGAAACCAGGGAGATGCATGGCAGGAAAGAACCGTAGACCTGACTCCATATGTCGGAAACATCATCAACCTGCGTTTTCGCGGTGTGACCGGCACAGACTTCAGAAGCGATATGGCCATTGACGACATTTCTGTGCTCGTTCCACCGGTGGCAAACTTCACGTTTGAAATCAACCAGCCCACAGATGTGCTTTTCACGGATCTGAGCGCCTACGGGGACACCATGACCTTCGATCTTGGAGACGGAATGGTGATGGATACCGTACCAGGATTGTACACTTACGCGCAAATCACAAGTTATGTGGTTGAGCAAATGGTGGTAAACGAAGTTGGTGCAGATACTTTCACTCAACTCATTCAGGGACTCGGTGTAGATGACCTTCGCGAGCAGGGTGTGAACCTCTATCCAAATCCCGCGAACGAGAGCTTTGTAATCGAGCAACAGTCGCTGAACATTCAGTCTGTCACGATCTACGATTCCAGCGGTAAGTTGGTAGATCGTTTCCAGACTCCGGCAACCTTAAGAGAACGTTACGATGTTAGTCATCTCAAACCAGGACTATACATGATCCGTCTTAGCGGGGAATCAGAGGTGGTGACACCTCTTTCCATCATCCGCTAATGAAACCTACTCGCCCCAGTCTCTTTGCCATTGCGGCATTGTGTGTACTGTTCTCTTCATGCAGGGAAGACTATCAAACTCCGGCCAACACCGAGTTTGCTTATAAGCCTGTTTATGTAAATCAGGCAGAGGCCAGAAATATCACTTTTGAGTCGCCCGTTTCATTGGGCAATCCCGGTAAAATCTATTACAAGGGAGGTATTCTCTTTGTGGTAGAATGGTTCAGAGGAGTTCATGTTTTTGATGACACCGACCCCTCCAATCCTATGCCTCTCAAGTTCATTAAAATCTCTGGAGTCACAGACATGGCCATCTCTGGTTCGAACATGTATGTGAACAATCTGGAAGACTTAGTTACTCTGGATCTCTCGGATCCAGCGAATCCCACAGTCGTACATACCAACGAGAATGTCTTCTCGACTCTTGAGCTGGAATTCCCACCTGCATTCAACACCTATTTCGAATGCGTAGATCCTTCTAAAGGAATGGTAGTAGCGTGGGAGACTGTTCCCTATAATGAAACCACTCAAAAATGCTTCCGATGAGAACGATACGCTTATTTGTATGCAGCCTCTTGATCGCGGGTTCTTTTTGGAGTTGTGAGCAAGCGGGGGTTTTTGATGGGAGCACCGGAGTGGGCGGTTCCATGTCACGATTCACGGTTGGGGATGGACACCTCTATGTGCTTTCCGATCAAACGCTACGTGTATTCCGGTTGGGAGAAAATGACATCCCGGACCTAATCGCCAATGTCACGATCAACGACATTGTGGAAACCATCTTCTACCGCGATTCTACCCTGTTCATCGGAAGTCAGAATGGAATGCACATTTACAACGTAACCTCACCTTCCGTACCAACGGAGATCTCGATATATAGTCACATTCGGAGTTGCGACCCGGTGGTCGTTGCTGATAACCTCGCCTACGTCACGTTAAGAGCAGGTTCAGGTTGTGGAAGAGGAAACAATGTGGTAGAAGTCATTGATGTAAGCAACCTGGCTAACCCTACATTACTCAATTCCTATGACGTGGAACACCCATACGGATTGGCCGTTGCAGACAGTAACTTACTTGTTTGTGAAGGAGATGCCGGGCTCACCGTTTTTAGGAGAGATAGCAGTGAGCTCTCGCTCGTTCGAAGATTTGAGACGATTGATTCCTACGATGTGATTGCGCTGGAGAAAACAGCCATCATCACCGGAGCTGATGGAATCTACCAACTCAACATCGAGAATCCGAATAACATCACGCAGCGATCTTTCATTCCTGCCCTACCTGAGATCGAATGAAACTGATCGCATTTCTAATAGCGCTGACCTTTAGTTCGTCAGCGTTTTGCCAATTGCAAGACTTCGAAGCCGTTCCGGAAGCTTCAGAAGAAAACCAAAAAAAGCTGGCCGATCCTAATCCTTTCAATTTTGGGATCAAGCTTGTGCCATTGGCCATTCTTGATCTGAGCATGGGAACTTTTCAAGTTGGCGCTGAGGTGAAGCTGAAGGATTACCGATCCTTAAATCTCGATATCGGCTACCGACCAAACATCGATGGACTGGATCCTTCAGAACGCACGGAAACTTCAGGAGTGAAAGCACGCCTGCAATACAGGAGGTATTCCAGAAGCCCTGCATTCAGGGGCTTTTATGCAGGCCTTGAAGGTTTCTACAAGTATCAGGTCTTCGACATGGACGTGGTGTTTGGACACGGTTGTAACACCACCAACAATGGTGAGGTGTTTTGCAACTACTACGAGTTCACCGACATCAGAGTACAACAGCATGCCTCGGCAGCGGGGATTCTTCTGGGACTACAGCCGCTCGCCCGCTCTAAGGATCGTGTACGCAATAGAATCATTTTCGATGTGAGCGCCAGCCTCGGAATGCGCTGGATTCGTGAATACTATCCTGAGCGGCCGGAAGATGTGGAAGTCTACAACCTGGAATCCAGCATTGACGGCTACCGGGACTTCAGAGAGCCTTCTGACGTTGTGTACCCAAACGTAGGCTTCAATATTCGCATTGGCTGGTGGATAAGCTAGCCGGTGGCTTTCCACTTCAAGCAAAACTTTCAGTTAATTTGAATTTTTCGAACCATCCACGCATGACCAAAACGCTCATCATTCTATCGCTTTGCGTGGCTTCTTTAGGGCTCCAAGCTCAGGAAGCGGATGGCATTTTGGGAGCCTGGCTAACCGAGGAAAAGTCAGCCAAAGTGGAGGTTTACAAAGAGAGCAATCGCTATTTCGGCAAAATCGTTTGGCTTGACGATCCAACCGTAGATGGCGAACCTCGGACGGATGAGAACAACGATGACGAATCACTTCAAAACCGCCCGTTGCTCGGTTTAAGAATTCTGAACGATTTCGTTTTTGACGATGGCGAATGGGACGATGGCACCATTTATGATCCCGAGAACGGACAAACATATGACTGTGTGATCACCAAAGAGGGTGATGCACTCAATGTGAGAGGGTATGTCGGCTTTTCCTTTATAGGCCGTTCCACTCAATGGACAAAAGCAAACTAATCAAATGAAAACCAAGACCGTAATGACGAGATTTTCGCTTGCTCTATGCACCCTGATGGCACTGCCGCTGGCAGGTATTTCACAACAAAACACCGGAACAGCAAATGACCGTGATGGTGTGATCTTGTTTGTAGAGTCAAAACCAGAGATGCAGTATCGACATATGGGAACCGTGGAATGCGCTACCGTGAGCCCCGATAAGATAGATCCATTGATCGATCATATGATCAAGCAGGCAAGGAAGAAGGGCGAAGAATTTGATGGCCTCATCTTCAGAGCCGGACACAACGTTTGCAAGGCGGATATCATTCAGTATTACAAGGATCCAAAAGCACGCAAATCCAGAGGTCGGAGAGGTGAGCCAGCTCCCATCGATCCAGCGAAGAAGAAGTCTTTGGCAAACGATCGTGACGGCAAGTACATCTTCATCGAAAACAGCCCCACGGCTGAAAATCAACTGCTGGGTAAAATCGAAACATCACCGCGCTTCAAGGGGAGAAAGCCTGAAGAATTTATTGTAGAAATGTTGCGAATTGCATCTGAAACATACGGAGAGTTCGATGCTGTCGTTTTCATTGATGGCGAAGATTTGAAGAAGGCAAACGTGATCAAATTCAAATAGTACCAACCTTTTGGCTGGTTTGTGCGTCTACTTTAATCCGTGGACGGAACTAAATGGTATCAGAAGAAACGATAGAAGGCTGTAGAAGAGGTGAGCGAAAGGCTCACAAGACGGTCTATGAGACCTACTATCCGGTTATGCTCGCCATCACCAGGCGTTACATCCGTGACGATGAAGAGGTGATGGATGTACTGAACCAGAGTTTCATCAAAATCTTTAAGAAAATCGACCAATACCACCCCGAGAATTCCTTCGAGGGCTGGTGTAAGCGCATTGTTGTTAATACCTCACTGGATCACTTGCGCGCCAACAAGCGCTACAGAGATCTCTTCAATTTTGAAGCCATTGTACCATCGTATCAGACCTTCAATGACGGACTGAATACGTTGTCGATGGAAGAGCTCTACGAGATCATCAATACGATCTCACCGATCAGTAAGGTGGTCTTCAACATGTTTGTGATCGATGGATACTCCCACAAAGAGATCGCTGACCATCTGAACATTTCAGTTGGCACCTCCAAATGGCACCTCTCGTCCGCGCGTAAGCAAATTCAAGCAAAACTGAAGGTCGCTTATCCCGAGCTGAGCGTTCTGTATGGATAACAACCACGACCATATTGATGAAATCTTCAAATCGAGGTTTGAAGGTTTAAAAGATCATTCCATTGACCCGTCAGAGCAATGGGCTCAGTTTGAGCAGATGATGGCTGCAAACACAGCTGCCGGAGCGGGTGCTGGTGTTTCTGGTAGTTCAGTTGCAGGTGTTTCCTCCTGGGCCATGGCTGCTTCCATGGCATCATTGGTTGCCGTGAGCACAATGGTATCCGGAGATGCTGGATCTGAATCCATCGTAGATGTTTACAACGTAGCAACGACCGAGTCGATCCTCCAAACAGAGAATAGCTCAATGGAAGACGCAGCCACATCATCCTCCGAGGCATCCGTTGAAAGCGCCACGCTTTCCGGAGCTTTTGGGCGATCTGATGTAGCGAGCGCTGAAGTGGGGACTTCTTTGCCGAACACCAGCAACCTTGCCGTAGAGCAACAAGCCCTCGTTGACGCATCTGCTGGCAGTGCTTCAAGTGCAAGCCCTGCCACCAAGTCTCAAGCCATTATCCCGCCCACAAGTGTGAATAGAACCTTAGGTAGTTCAGAAGGCCCTGCGGAGCGTTCAATAGCTACAGCCTTTGCGGACCCTGCCGAAGTAGCATCGAAGGAAATATGGGAAGCGACAGAAACTGTTAGCTCTGTCAGCGAAGCGTCCAGGCGATCTGAAGATCTGAATCTGATGGCTGCCCGGGGATTAACCTCTGAAGCTTCTGGTTTGGCCCAACACGAGGCAGTAGAGTTTGTTTCTCGAGATTCTAAGCGCTGGAAGCACAGAACATTCATTGAGCTTAGAGCAGGCTTGCGAATGGGTCCTGGAGAAAGGAACACAAATGTTCCAAGTGACCTCTTTGTCAATCCTTATGCAACCGTTGGTGCCGGAATGAGACTCTCCAATACGGTGAGTGCCTCGTTGGGAGTTGGATACACAAGAAGAGCAGGCAATAGCCTGGAACGCAAGCAGGAATACGACCTTTCCAATCTCTTCAATTTTGTAGGAAACACCTACTCTACAGATCCTAATGAGATTCCTGAGGCTCTGGACATTCGTCAGAGCATTATCGCTACAACAACCGATTGGGTTCAAATTCCCTTCTCAGTTCAGTTGCAAACAGGTGAGCGTGTCTTTGCTTATGTAGGCGGTTATGCGGAGTATATGCTTCGTGTAACAAACGAAACCTTCCTGGTGAGTAATGAGACTCAGTATGTTTCTGTATCGACCAGTCAGGTCGATCAAAATCCTTTCATTGGTCTCCAGCGTTTCCGCTATGGAGCAATGGTTGGAGGTTCTTACCAAATCCAGGATCGTCTCTTTGCCGATGCCCGCGCTATGGTTTCACTAAATCCTGCGCTGAGAAATGAAGCTGGTTATACGGTAGAAAAGAAGCCCAATCGAGGTTTCGACTTCCAGATTGGCATTTCATACCACCTGTAATTTTCCTTCCTGAGTCGTTAGAATGTAGTGACTCCCCTTTTCCTCTTCTTGTCCTTCTTGGACTTATAGTTCAACCCAGGCATTCTGAACTTCCTCTTCTGATTCTTGATCTTGTCAGACTTGTAGCTGCGGCCTTTGGAGCGTTTCTTAGCCTTGAACTCCTTGTTGGTATAGGTAGGCCCCAGTGACTTGCTTACAGTCACCTGGAAGAAGAGATAAGTATCATTTCCCTGCTGACCAGCACGTGGTTGTTGCTCCGTATACCAATCGGAATTAGGCACATCGTCAAGAGCAACGGATGGGTTAGCGAAGTAGGCCGCAATCTGGCCGTATGCATCTTCTATCTCGCTGTTGTTATAGTAGAATCCACCTGCGTCATCCATGTAATCCGTTGTAGTCCACCGGTAACCTACATCGAAGCCCCACTTCCAGTTTCTGTTCATGAGGTAGTAGATTCCAAAACCAAGAGGAAAGCTCAGGTTAATACGACTGTAGGGATCAGAACCTCCGGGCAAGCCCTGACCTTCTGTGTTCAGCGGCTTCAGAGAATACCATTCACCATTGCGCTCTCCGCGTGGATTAAACGCAAAAATGCCAAGGCCGGCATAGCTATATGCCCCAAGGCGACTCCCTGTGAAAACGCTGGTGGTACGCGCTCCAGCAAAGTGCTTGAACTTGGGTTTGATGAGGTGAAACTCATACACCCCGGCCAATTCAAAAACCGGAGATTTCACCGTAATGTTCCGGTACTTGCGATTAGGATAATTGGTCAGTGCATCCGAACCTCGAATGCGAGCGTAACTGAGTGTTCCCCGAATGGCGTGGTATTCCTTCACGAAATATCGGGCTCCTACGGATATCGCATATCTGGTTTGTGTGGGCTCGTAATCCAGGATAAATGGCTGGCCGATGCCGTCCTGACCTCCCAGGTCACCCAGAAAACCTGATCCTCCGAACATCAGCGTGTACTCAAGTCGGCTTTTCTTCCAATCCGTATCCGACCGCTGATCTTTGTGCTTGCTGTAGCTGGGGTTAGTTCTTTTGCCCTGCAACTTAGGTTTGCTGTAGGTCTTTGGCGCCTTGCCACCCTTCTTATCCTTGTGCTTTACGCTCTTCCAAAACTTCGGCTGCTTTTGAGCAACAGCAGGAACAGCTGTGGAAAGCGCAAGAACGATTGCCATCATTTGAAATATGAAAACCTGCTTCCTCATGATCAGCGAGGCAAAAGTACGGTGTTTATAAACCGGTTTCATGGGACCGCTTGCTGCCTTTTCCTGATAAGACGAGTGTGGAATGAAATTGTTGAGTCAGAAGGCTTTACGCTTGCCTCCATGAACACGCCAATGACAACAACCCTTTGAACAGCGCTAAACCGCCTTAAGCGTGAACAACGATATTTCTGGTAATATGCCTATTCGACCTGGATAGCCAATGTATCCAAAGCCTCGGTTAACATAAAGGTGCTGATTGCCTTCCGTGTAAAGGTCAGCCCATTCGGGGTACATGTATTTGACAGGGCTCCACTTAAAGCCTGCAATTTCAACCCCAAACTGCATCCCATGCGTGTGACCAGAGAAGGTCGCTTTGATATCCGGATTCTGCTCGAGCACCTGTGCGCGCCAATGACTTGGGTCGTGCGACAACAACAGCTTCACCGCCCCCTTATCTGTTCCCTGAAGCGCCTTGTTCAGGTCGCCATATTTTGGGAACCGGGCTTTATTGCTCCAGTTTTCCACTCCAACAACCGTGAGCTCTTCGCCATCTACCCGAAGCTTTCTGTGCTCGTTGAGCAGGAGATCCCAGCCCAACTCCTTGTGCGCCTGAAGGACATTGTCCAGATTCTGCCGTTTAGCCTGCGGAGAGCTCCACTGCACATAATCCCCATAGTCATGGTTACCAAGTGTGCTGTAAACCCCAAGAGGTGCTTTGATCTTTGAGAAGACTTCTGTCCATCCCTTCATCTCATCGGCCACGTTATTGACAATATCACCAGTGAAAAAGACCGCGTCTGGCTTTTGCTCCATGAGCAAATCCATCCCTGCCAGCACAGCTTTTTTACTCCAAAACGATCCTGTATGAATGTCAGAGATCTGCACGAGTTTCATTCCATCAAAAGCCTTGGGAAGACCGGAAAGTGGCAACTCTCGCTCGCGCACCCGATAATCGTGGGCTCCATTCGCGATCCCATATCCGATGGTGATCAACGGAACGGCAGCAGTGATAGCACCTGCCTGAGCGATGAATTCACTCCGCGTGATGGCCTCTCCAGCCATCGCTTCAGAACCTGATAAGGCTTTGTGACTGATCCACGCGATTCCTCTTCGCGCATCATCAAACAGGAGAATGATGGCGTAGAAGATTTTTCCCAGTACGCTGCCCATGCTGAGGCTGGCCATAATGGTAAACACCATCGGAATGATGCCAGAGTCTCTGAAAAAAATGAAGAGCAACATCGTGATCAACAGGATGCCGCTGAACCCAAAAAAGAGTCCTTTGAACAGGCGCTGCCAGAAGACACTGAAGCCCTGTGTGGCTGCTTTTAGTCCCTGGAAAGCATAAAAGTCTATGAGAATGAGGAGGCCTGCGATGGCCAGGAGGATAAGAATACGACTCATGGGTGATGAGAAATGAAAAACCCCGTAACAGTTACGGGGTTTAGAAAGTTGAGGTCTCGAGCGGATTCGAACCGCTGTAGATGGTTTTGCAGACCACTGCCTAGCCACTCGGCCACGAGACCATAGGAAGGGGCGAAAGTAAATATATTGTCAACGCGCCTCACACTTTGATAGTAGTTGAGACGTATTCAAGCTCATGTTTCACCGGAGGCTGATACTTGCGCACCGTCACCTCAACTTCAGAAACCTCTTCAAAACGAGCCTTTAAGCGCTTGCCAATGTGAGCCGCGACCGTCTCAATCAGCTTCTTTGGGGCTTTCATTTCTTCGCTAACGACCTCCATAACGGTGACGTAGTCCAGCGTTGATTCAATTTCATCGCTGCGCTCGAATCCTTCGAAATCAAGCAACAGCGTTACATCTACATCAAATCGGCCTCCCACCTTTTGCTCAGCGGGGTGACATCCATGAAAAGCATGAAATCTCATGCCTTTAACCTCGACTTTATCCATTGTTCTGGCGCTCAATCCCGAGTTTGATGCGCGCGAGGCTCTCTTCTTTGCCCAAAAACGCCATCACGTCAAATACACCTGGGCCTGAGCCCACTCCTGTAAGGAACACGCGGAGCAGAGGCATCACAGCGCCCATTCCAAGTTCTTGTTCTTCCAGGAATTGCTTGAACCTTGCTTCCAGTGTTTCGGCATCGTAAGAGTCAACACTCTCGAACTCCTCCGCCAGAGAGTACAACTGGCTGGCAGATTTTTCTTTCCACTTCTTACTCAGGACCTTCTCCGGATAAGAGGTGGGCTGCTCAAAGAAGTATCGGCCTTCCAGCATTTCTTCCACAAAGGCGGCCCGCTCTTTCATCAACCCGACAAATGCTGGTAGTTGCTCTTTCTCGTATGAAATCCCCGCTTTATCCAAGTACGGAATGAGGATGTCTACCAACGATTCGTTGCTGCGGTCACGCAAGTACTGCTGATTGAACCAGCGTGTTTTTTCCGCGTCAAACTTGGCTCCTGCCTTTCCAACACGCTCAATTGAAAACGCTTCAATCAATTGTTCCAGAGAGAAAATCTCCTGTTCCGTACCGGGGTTCCATCCCAGAAAAGCAAGCATGTTCAGAAACGCTTCCTTGAAGTAGCCCTTCTGCTTGTAGCCGGAGGATACCTCTCCAGATTCTGGATCTGTCCATTCCAGCGGAAATACAGGGAACCCCAATCGATCACCATCTCGCTTGCTCAGCTTTCCGTTGCCGTCTGGCTTGAGAATCAATGGAAGGTGTGCAAACTCTGGCCTTGAATCTTCCCAACCGAGGTAGCGATAAAGCAGGATGTGCAGCGGAGCCGAAGGCAGCCATTCTTCCCCACGAATTACATGCGTGATGCCCATTAAATGATCATCCACGATGTTGGCTAAATGGTAGGTTGGCATTCCGTCCGACTTGAAAATCACTTTGTCATCCAGATTCGTGGACTGTACCTGAACCCAACCGCGGATCATATCGTGAAAGCGCACCTCTTCATTGCGCGGCATCTTGATTCGGACGGTGTAGGGCTCGTTGTTGTCCAATCGCTCTTTCACTTCATCGGCCGAGAGGGTCAATGAATTCTTCATCGTCATGCGAACGGTGGAATTGTATTGCGGATTGGGCACCTTGGCGCGCTTCAAACGCTCACGCATTTCTTCCAGCTCTTCAGCCGTGTCAAATGCATAGTATGCATGACCGGATTCAATCAGCTGCTTGGCGTAGGGCCAATAAAGGTCTCTTCGTTCTGACTGTCGGTATGGTCCGCTGTCACCACCTTTCCACGGATCTTCATCGGTCTCAAGACCAATCCATTCGAGCGACTCCCGGATGTAGTCTTCCGCTCCCGGTACGTAGCGGGTTTGATCGGTATCCTCGATCCGCAGAAGGAACTTGCCATTCTGCTTTTTGGCAAACAGGTAGTTGAACAAAGCTGTTCTTACACCTCCCAGGTGCAACGGCCCGGTTGGACTCGGGGCAAACCTTACTCTTACTTCACTCAAAATCGTCTTCTTTAAATGGGCGGCAAAGATAGCGCGCTCATTGAGCAACTTTTCCCAAGAATTCAAGTTGATTAACTGGACTTAACAGCTTGGCACTGGTGGTGTTGATATCTTTGGTATAAGCAGATATGGAATCCTCTTCAACAATTCATAAAAAGCTCCAAGCCTACAAGCGCAGGTTTTACCTCAACCTGCTCATTAAAGGATCACTCATTGGGCTTACAATTTCGCTATTCATATGGCTATTGGCCATTACGCTGGAGTACTTCGGACACTTGGGCGTTGGTTGGCGAACTTCACTTTTCTACTCGGTCCTGGCAGGTATTGTTGCCGTTGTTGGCTGGTATGTCATCCGCCCCATGCTTCAGCTTGTTGGAATACTGCCTCAAAAAACGGATGAGGAATCCGCCAAAGAGATTGGCTCGGCCTTAGAGGAAGTAGACGATCGGTTGGTCAATTTGCTGAACCTTCAGGCTAGTGCTCAGGGAAACCGGCTGGCTGAGGCTGGAATTGGACAAAAAGCGGAGCAACTCAGCTCCTACGATTTCCGTTCGGTCGTTGAATTGAAGCAGAATTACCGATGGCTGCGTTGGGCTGTCGTGCCTTTTGCAATCATGCTTGGTCTCTTTTTCCTGCGGCCAGAGATTCTGCGCGATGGAAGTTCACGTCTCGTTCGCTACAACCAGGATTTTGCTCCTCCGGCTCCTTTTGAATTCTTCATTGAAAATGATCGACTGAGCGTGAACGAAAACGATGATTTCTCGCTTTCTGTAGTTGCGAAAGGCCCATCCATTCCAGGTAATGCATTCATTGAAATGAATGGAGCGCGCTTTCGTTTGAAGCAAGAAGGGGCAGGAAATTTTAGCTACACATTCAAAAATGTGCGGTCTGATGTGAACTTCAACCTCAGCGCTGCTGGCATTACATCCGAAGAATTCGCACTCCGGGTTTTGCCCGCTCCCAAACTCACAAACCTGGAAGCGGCTGCCGCCTTCCCAGCCTACACCGGTCTCTCGAACCAAGTGTTTAAGAACCGATCCAACATCCGCGTACCAGAGGGCACTCGCCTGGACTGGAATGCGAATGTTCGCAATTCAACGGAAGTTGCCCTGGAACAAAATGGTGTACAGACGGAATTCGCCCGAGCTGGAAATCAACAGGTAGCATGGAGTTCTCTCGCAGCCAAGGATCTGAGACAAGTGCTCAAGCTCAACAACGAACACGGCCTGCAAGATTCCACGGTGGTGTTTCTGGAGGTCATCCCGGATGCCTTTCCGGGAATCGAAGTGGCAGAAGTGGAAGACACCACTGCCGTGACATCCCGCTACTTCGCTGGTGAACTCTCTGACGACTACGGCCTGAAGCGACTGGAGTTTGTGACCGAGCAGAAGGGGCAGAACGGCAGCGTTCGCTCTTCCTCCACACCTGTTCCCATTGCAAATGCTCTTCGTCAGCAGTCTTTCAACTTCTATTGGAATTTCGACAGCATCAATTTAGAGGCAGGAGACGAATTGGAATACTACTTCGTAGTGCATGACAACGATGGTGTAAATGGCTCGAAATCAACACGTTCACAGGCTTGGGCCTACCGAGCACCGGATAGAGAAGAGCTCGCTCGCCAATCTGAACAGGTGAGTCAAAGTACCAAGAGCGAGTCAGAAAAAAGCTTGGAAGATTTCCAACAAATCGAGGACGAACTCAATAAACTTAAGAGCGAACTGCTTCAGAAAAAGCAGCCTGATTGGCAAGATCGCGAGAAGATGAAGGAACTGCTCGAAAAGCAGAAGGAGATCATGAAGGAGATGAAAAAGCGCTCCGACAAACAACAGCGACAAAACGAGTTTGAGAACAAGTTCAATCAGCGATCAGAAGAACTTATGGAGAAGCAGCGACAGATCGAAGAGATGTTTGACAAGCTGTTTGATGAAGAGTTCAAGGAGAAGTGGGAAGAGCTGAACGACCTGATGGAGAAGATGAACAAGTCTCAAATGCTGGAAGAGCTCGAGCAGATGAAGCTTGACAATGAGGCGCTTGAAAAGGAGCTGGACCGAACATTGGAGCTCTTCAAGCAGCTGGAGTTTGAGAAGCAATTGGAAGATCAGATCAAGGATGCTGAGAAGCTAGCTGAGGACTTGAAAGAACAATCTGAGAAAACAGCGAAGAATGAGGAAGAAAAAGAGGCGCTGCAAAAAGAGCAGGAGAAGCTCAATGAGGATCTGAAAAACCTTGAGAAGGGGATGGAAGAGCTCAAGGAAAAGAATGAAGAACTAGAAAAACCCAACTCTCTGCCCGAGACAGACGAAGAGCAACAAGAGGCGGAAGAGGAGATGGAAAAAGCCGGTGATAACCTGGACAAAAACAAGCAAAAGAAAGCAGGCGAAAATCAGAAGAACGCTTCGGAAGCTGTGCAGAAAATGGGCGAAAAAATGAAGTCCTTCCAGCAGGAAATGTCGCAGTCTCAGCAGTCGGAAAACATGGAAGATTTGCGTCAGCTTTTGGAGAACACTGTGATGCTTTCCAAGGATCAGGAGGCGCTAATGGCGGACATCAAGGCAGTGAAACTCAACGACCCGAAATACACGGAGCTGACCAAAACACAGAAGAAGCTCATTGACGATGCGCAGGTGGTAGAAGACTCGCTGTTAGCACTCAGCAAAAGGGTTCCCATGCTCGACAAGATCATTAGCAAGGAACTGGGGAAGGTTCAAATGAACATGGAGCGAGCGTTGGATTACCTGACCAACCAGCCCCCTAATCAACAGGAACGCTACCGTGCTATGGCTACGGAGAGGGAACAGTATGTGATGACCTCGTTGAATCAACTGGCGCTTCTGCTGGACGAGGTCATGCAGCAAATGCAAAGTCAGATGCAGCAGAACATGAAAGGGGATGGTTCGTGCAACAAACCCGGACAGGGCAAGAAGCCGTCTGCTTCAGCCAGCGACCTGAGAAAAATGCAGGAGAACCTCAACAAGCAACTGCAGAAGCTCAAAGAAGCCATGGAGAAGGGCCAGAATCCAAACGGCAAAAAGCCCGGAGATCAGCAAGGCATGGGCATGGGTGGATCGCCCAAGGAGATCGCACGAATGGCCGCTCAGCAGTCTGCCATTCGCGAGCAGCTGAGGGAAATCGCCAACTCTCTGGAATCTGGTGAAGGAGGCAAGGCAGGCACAGAAATGAAGGAAATCGAATCGCTGATGGAGCAGACGGAAGAAGAACTGCTCTACCGGAAAATATCTCAGCAAACGATCAATCGTCAGCAAGAGATTTTAACCCGATTATTGCAGTCTGAAAAGGCTGAGAGAGAGCGAGACATGGATGAGAAACGCGAGTCGAAAACGGCCTTGGATGATTACCAAATCCCGCCCAATGTTTGGGAAGAATTTGTGCGTCAGAGGCAGTCTGAAATGGAACTATATCAAACAACTCCGCCTGACTTGAAACCTTTCTACCGAAATCAAGTAAATAGCTACTTTAGCGGAATGTCCAAATGAATACAGACTACAACAACATACTCTCGTTTTCCTCTCATTTGAGAAACCTGGCGCTGGCCGAAGGGATGATTGAATCTCTTGCGGAAGACGGTGTCATTAATGAAGCTGTGTTTGGAAACGTGATGGTCGCGATTACCGAGTCGGTGCTGAATGCTATGAATCATGGTAATCAAAACGATCCATCTAAGATGGTGACCATCAAGTTGGGCATCAGCAATGATGTTCTCTCCATCGAAGTGATGGACGAGGGCCAGGGCTTTGATTACGACAATCTACCCGACCCCACGGCTCCTGAGAATCTGGAAAAAACCAGTGGGCGAGGAATCTTCATCATTCGCAACCTCAGCGATGAGCTTGAATTCGAAAACAACGGATCCAAGATGGTGATGAGCTTCCACCTATCCGTGCCTGTGCTCACCGAAGCATAGGCTGCCATATGCCATGAAACCTTCTATTCAGTTTTTCTATGAAGCAAACCTTGCTTCGATGGACCATGAAGAAAAACTGAAACAAACGCTCTATTCTATCCTCGAAGATTACCAAGAGTCTTTTTCCTGGATCAACGTGATCTTACTTCCTACTGAAGATCACACGAAGATGAATGCAGACTTCCTTCAGCACCATTACGAAACAGATGTCATCACGTTTCCAATGGACGATCCGGAAGGAAAAGCAGGCGAGATTTACATCAACGAAAAGGTGGCGCAAGACAATGCCACCTACTATGATCAGTCGCTGCAACAAGAATTAAACAGACTTGTTATCCATGGCGTTCTTCATCTTGTTGGTCTTGATGATCATACGGAGGAAGAGCAAAAACGGATGACTCTAGAAGAGGATAAATACTTGGAACGGATCGATCGTTTCATGTGAAACCTATGAAAAAGCAATACGATATCATCGTTGTAGGCGGTGGGCATGCTGGCTGCGAAGCTGCTGCAGCGGCCGCCAATCTGGGTGCCAACACTCTGTTGATCACCATGGACATGACCAAGTTTGCACAAATGTCCTGCAACCCAGCTATGGGCGGTGTGGCAAAGGGGCAGATCGTTCGAGAGATTGACGCCCTTGGAGGATACAGCGGACTAGTCAGTGATGCAAGCGCCATCCAGTTCCGGATGTTGAACCGCTCTAAAGGACCTGCCATGTGGAGTCCTCGCACGCAGAATGACCGCACCCTTTTCACCATCAAGTGGCGCGACCTTTTAGAGAACACACCCAACCTTCACCTCTGGCAAGACGCTGTCACATCGCTTGATATTCATGACGGGCAAATCCGCGGTATACACACCTCACTCGGAATTGACTTCAACGCCAGCGCAGTGATTCTCACGGCCGGCACCTTCATGAACGGACTCATTCACGTTGGCGAGAAGCAGATTGGTGGTGGTCGAATGGGAGAGAAGGCATCCTTCGGTCTTACGGAACAACTCATCGAAGCTGGTTTCGAAACCGGGAGAATGAAGACGGGCACGCCCGCACGCATTGACGGTCGCAGTCTCGACTACTCCGTCATGGAAACGCAACATGGCGATCCGGAACCTCGTGCATTCTCCTTTCTTGGGCCCACTCATCTGAAGCATCAGAGGCCATGTTTCATCACTTATACCAACCCCACCGTTCACGACATCATCTCACAATCCATCGATAGCTCTCCGCTTTTCAATGGGCAGATCGACAGTATTGGGCCTCGCTACTGTCCGTCCATCGAAGACAAAGTATTTCGCTTTGCTTCCAAGGATCGACATCAGCTATTCGTAGAACCCGAAGGATGGAAAACACATGAAGTCTACGTTAATGGATTCTCGTCTTCGCTTCCACTGGAAATACAGGAACAGGCTATTCAGAAAGTGAAGGGCTTCGAAAATGCAGTGCTCCATCGTCCAGGTTACGCCATCGAATACGACTACTTCATTCCCACTCAACTGAAACACAGCCTGGAAACGATGCCTATATCCGGCCTGTTTTTCGCAGGTCAAATCAATGGCACTACCGGATATGAAGAAGCAGCAGCTCAGGGATTGATAGCCGGCATCAATGCCTATCAAAAGATCAAAGACAAATCTCCTCTGGTGTTGAAACGAAGCGAAGCATACATAGGAGTTCTCATTGATGATCTCATTACAAAAGGTACCGATGAGCCCTACCGGATGTTCACTTCGAGGGCTGAATACAGAATCACGCTGAGACAGGACACTGCCGATGAAAGGCTCACCCCTGTTTCACATGAAATAGGTTTGGCGTCTTCGGAGCGAATGCGCAACCTGGAGAGCAAACTGAAGCAACGAGCGCTTACGATCAAGGCCTTGGCTAAAACCAGCATCAAACCAGAAGAGGTCAATCCACAACTTGATGCAATCAAATCCTCGTCACTTACTCAGAGCGTAAAGGCAGAGAGTTTGCTCACACGTCCCAACATCACCATCGATCTCTTACGGGCGTCTTCGAAATCGCTTTCCGAATTCGCGACCTCCAACAACATTTCCAACGAAGCGTTAGAGTCAGCAGAGATCATTACCAAGTATGCAGGTTACATCGGTCGTGAAAGGGAAATGGCCGAGAAGCTTCTTTCTCTGGACAAGATCAAAGTGCCCGTGAATTTCGATTACCATGGTCAACAGTCACTCTCGATGGAGGCGCGTGAAAAACTAAGCAAGCAGATGCCTGAAAATCTCGGACAAGCCAGTCGCATCTCAGGGATACGTCCTGCGGACATTTCTGTGCTGATGGTAGCTCTTAATCAACATGTTTCACATGAAACACAAGAATAAGCCCCAAAGCCACCGTAGCAGCCCCATGGACCCGCATGTATGACGATTAACCGATCTTTGATCACAAGCAAATTACAAGACCCTCTTTTAATTATCTGATTATCAATAATTTACACACACAATAAAGCCGATTTTTGACAGTTACACATCCATGAAGCAATTTTTCGCATTCCTCACCTTCCTTCTCGCTTTTTCAGCAGCGCTTCAGTCGCAAGTCGCGATCGGAGAGTGGAGATCCCACTTACCAACCAATCAGTTTGAATGGGTAGGCGAATTGGAGAACGCATTCCTTGTTGCAAATCCACATGGCGTTTTCAAACTCGACAAACGCGACCTTTCCATAACGGGGTTAAACAAAATCACAGGTCTCGCAGGAAACTCCATCAGCTGCTTTAGCTGCTCCATGGAATTGGGAGCGTGCGTGATTGGATACACAGACGGAAACCTCGACATCATTCGCGATGACAACGTCATTGAAAATCAGCGTGCCATTATCAACGCAACCATCCTCGGTGATAAGCAAGTAAATGGAGCCGAGTTCATCGATGACAAAGTCTATTTATCCACCGGCCTGGGCATCGTGGTGATGGAAGTTTCCAGCACCAACATCCTTTTTGATGTTCCCTTAATCATCGAGGACGAGCAAATCCAGTTTTACGAACTGGAAATCTTCAACGATTCCCTCTTCGCAAGTACGAGTAATGGAATCATGGCAGTTCCCTTCAACAAGCTTCGTGACTTTAACGCGCCCTGGAAGTCTTTCTCCGCTCCTGCTCAACCGAATGACTTTCGCAACTTCTTCTCCGTTGACAATACACTGTATGCGGTCGCAAAGTCATTGACTTTCAGCAGCGATACCCTCCTTGTAAAGCGAGGCGATGCCTTTGTAATTTCTGACAAGCTCGAAGAGGTAGGTATCAACAGCGTTCAACTGAAAGGCGACTCTCTTCTCATCACTCAATCCACCTCTGTGGTCCTTTACGACCGCGACTTCGAAATTCAGAGCACCATCTTTGCTTTCAATGATGTCGGAGGTATGCTGCCCAAGTCAAGCATGTTCTCCTCAAAAGATCAGGTGCTGGTGGCGGACCGCGTCTGGGGTGGAGTACTCACCTCATTTCAGGATCAATGGAACTCTTCCTTCATAAGCGCATCATCGCCTAATAGCGCTGACGTTCGCAATGTCACCATCATTGACGAAACCGTTTACGCCTTTTCAGACGGTACAGAGTTCACCTATAATCAGCCACTTCTGCACGTACTCGAAGACAACGAATGGGAGTCATATGACATGCTCCTGGATGGTGTAGCAGACATGCGCAATATCAACGGTATAGTCGACACGGAAGAGGGCCTGTTCTTTTCCATGAACGCCACAGGCGTGGGTCGCGCCTCCGATCTTAAAACGCAGGAACTCTACACCCCAGCCAACAGCAATGTGCAAGATGCTGAACCAACGCTTGAGTACGACTATTTTGGAATCACCGGCATGGTGAAAGATGAAGATGAGAATCTGTGGATGCTCAACAACATCGTTACAAAGCCGCTTGTGCTTCGTTCTGCGGATGGAAGCTGGCACTCGTTTGACATCGGTTTCAACAAACCCAAAACGAACCAGCTTATCCAGCTCGAAAACGGGTTCCTCGTTGGCATCATTACAGACAACGGAATCCTGGTATACGATTACAACGACACCCCGGAAGACAGCTCAGATGATCGCTACATCAATCTGAACTCCAATCCACAACAAGGCGCCTTCCCAAGTAGCCAGGTCACTGCCATTGCTGAAGACCAGGACGGTGAACTTTGGATTGGGACAGACCAGGGTGTTGCCGTGATCTACAGTCCGGAAACGATTTTTGACGACAACTTTGAAGGTGCCCAGCAAATCATCGTGAATCAGGATGGTTACAATGGATACCTTCTGGAAACTGAATTGGTGGATGCCATCGCGGTAGACGGAGCGGATCGCAAATGGCTCGGAACCTCTACCTCTGGAGTGTTCCTCGTTTCTGCGGATGGAACGCGACAGCTACAGCACTTTACCTCCGATAACTCTCCCCTTCTTTCTGACAAGATCGTGGACCTTGAAATTCATCCTTCTACCGGTGAGCTCTTCATCAGCACCCAAAGCGGCCTGATCTCCTACCGCACAGATGCGACCGAAAGCCGGTCAGATCTGGAAAACCTTCTGATCTTCCCGAATCCTGTTCGCCCCGAATATTCCGGTCAGATTTCCATCACCAATCTGTTTGATGAAACAGCCGTGCGCATCACTAACACCGCGGGCCGCCTGGTCCATGAAACCACAAGCCTTGGCGGGACGGCAACATGGGACGGATCAAACCTCGATGGCGAGCGCGTAGCTTCCGGAGTGTACCTCGTCTTTGCCGTCAAGCCCGATGGTTCGCAGGGTAAAGTGGGGAAAATCCTTTTCATCAACTGATGCTTAAAACGGCAGGTCTTGTTCTGCACCGACTGAAGTACAGCGACAGTGCATCCATTGTCAAATGCTTCACACAACAGCATGGAACGATTCCCATATTCATGCGCCATGGGAAGAAAAAGCCCAGCCTGCTGGATCACCAGTTCTATGACTTGAGCATCGACAAGAAACCGGGCCGTGACCTCTACAATCTCCGCGAGTTCAACTTTCTACAAGAGCTTAACCCAGCGATAAAGCCCCAAAACATGACCATGTGGCTGCTTCTGAACGAGCTCTGCATGAAGACCACGCTTGAGAATGTTCCGCTGCCCGAACTCTTCCGCCTACTCACTCAACTTCGCAGCTTACTCTCAGAACCTCAGGAACAGGAATCGTTTTTGGAAGTCGCTCTCACCGCCATTTCTCATCACCTGGGTATTCTTCATCATTCCAACCTCCCAGCGTTTCAGCCTTCCCAGATTGAGCTTCTCGACCTCTTAAGTGTTCCTATCCAGCAATCCTCCAGCAATCCCACCTACGGCTCCTATTCCTCCCTTCTGGAGCAGCTGCAGTCACACTTTGACATTCCCAAGCTCTTTGCCCTTGAGCTGCTCGCTTAAGCCGTAACTTCGATTCATGCGTTCGTTGGCACCAGCACTGGCCATCTGTGTTCTCCTTCTTGGGTCATGCAAACAAGAGGAAGCCCTCCTGAGCGACCACTTCAACAAGCCTCTGCGCAACAAAACAATGGCTCTGCTCTCAAGTCCCTTCAGCGTAGAAAAGGGCAAAGCAAATGAGCGGCAAGAAATTCCGGGAGGCTTTCTGCGCCCGGCACCAAAGTCAAAAAAGCGAGGTCGCAAACCCTCCATCTCTGACCCTTTCTCACGAGGCTATGAGCCGAAGGAGCGCACGGAGGATGACTTGGTTGTGAAGACCTTCCCAAAAGTGCGCAAGCGGCAGAATTTTGTGGGAGAGCGTTTTCGGCTCTTCAGTCGTGATCCAAACAAGAAAAAGAGAAAGAAGCAGCGCAAGCTAAAGAACCGAGACCCTTTCGGTCGCAAGGACAAGGAGATGGACCAGCGCCAGTCACCCCGAGGCCAAAAAGACCTTTTCCAGAATGGCGTTCT
Organism: Flavobacteriales bacterium UBA6057; assembly: GCA_002428995.1. Taxonomy (GTDB): domain Bacteria; phylum Bacteroidota; class Bacteroidia; order Flavobacteriales_G; family Salibacteraceae; genus UBA6057. The sequence continues at coordinate 173,039 of DIYJ01000014.1, forward strand.
GCCCAAGATGAAGGATGACCGCTAAACGGCCTTCTGAACGCCATCAATTGTATCCAGAAACCGCCCATACCGTAGAAGGCATTAAACATGGAACGAACACTAGCTTTGTACCATCATTAATCATGCATAATTACACTCGCTCGGTTCGCAGGAAGGAATTTCTTCGTCACTTCAGAATCTATTTCATTGTCAGCGCATCTTGCCTGGCGGTGCTCACCTTCTCGATGCTGCACATCGTAGACCTCTCACAGGCTCAGATGCCCAATAGCGACATCATTATGTCCTTTGGCCGTTTCCGCTTTGGGGCCATCGTTGTGCTCTTTGCTTCTCTACTCATCTCAGCCATATCGAGCATCGTGGATGCATACATTCTGAGACAGCGCATTTATCGGGTATCGCTCGGTAAGTTCCTCCTCATCGTGTTTGCAGTGCAGTCTACGGTGTTGCTGATCGTCATTGGTGGTTTATCAGGGTTCATACATCGATTCGTGAACCTCATTTCTTCTGGTAACGCCCAGGAGGTAACATTCTCAGAGTCTCTGCCCTGGATCGTTCCGTTCGCATTTATCCTCTTCCTGGGACGCTTGTTCATTGAGATTGATCGCAAACTCGGACCTGGAAATCTTTGGAAAATGATCAGTGGCAAGCTCTATCGACCCAGAGAAGAAGCCCGCATATTCATGTTCATCGACCTGAAAGACTCTACCGCCATCGCTGAAAGGCTGGGGCATTTGAAATTCAGCCGGTTGATCAAAGATTGTTTTCAGGACCTCTCGGTGGTAGACGCTTACCACGCTGAGATTTACCAGTATGTAGGAGATGAAGTTGTGATGAGCTGGAGTCCCAAGATGGGCCTGACGGATAACCGCTTCCTGAAAGCCTTCTTTGCCTTCGAAGCAGCACTGGAAAAGAGAAGGTCGCATTACGAAGATCAGTACGGCCTGATGCCTTACTTCAAGACCGGCATCAACTGCGGAATGGTGGTAGCCACCGAAGTTGGAGACGTGAAGCGCGAAATCTCCTACCATGGAGACACTTTAAACACCGCTGCGAGGATTCAGGAAATGTGCAATTTCCACCAGGCTCAGGTACTCATGACCCAGGAGATGTACTCGATGATGACAGACAAGCATGACTTTGTCTTCGAAAACGTTGGTGACACCAGCCTGAAAGGCAAGGAAAAAACAATACAACTCTACAAAGTAGGTCGGAATTGATTCCAAAAGCTACACGTCTGATCATGCTGGCTGTAGCCGTGATGCTAACATTCACTGGTTGTGCCCAAAAACAATCGGAAGCCTCCAGGCTTTCTCCGTCTCACTCTGTAACGCTTCCAAAGGCCTTAAAAGAAATCTCTGCTTTGCAATGGATGAGCAATGATGTATTGGCCTGCCTCGAGGATGAAAACGGGATCATTTATCACATCAATCCTTCAAGCGGAGCAATACTTGATCAGTTCCCTTTTGATGATCCTGGGGATTATGAAGGAATCACCTTCCATCAAGGCAGTTATTACGTACTCAAAAGCAATGGAAACATCCTGAAAGTGAAGGGAAAAAACACTTCACTCTTCAAGTTCAAGAAGAACAAAGACTTTGATTTTGAGGGCCTCTGCTTCGACCCTGTGACCAATAACTTGCTTGTCGCATGCAAAACCCACGGAGACAAAGACAAGGACGACAACCTATTCATCTATTCCTTTTCCCTGGCTGATAATGAGTACTCCGAAGAACCATTCCTGAAACTCAAAAAGAAGAAGGTTCACCCAGATTTCAAGGCTTCCGCCATTGCCAGGCATCCCTTGGGTGATCTGTATGTTCTGAGTGGACCTGCGCGGCTTCTGCTGATCCTGTCACCGGCCAACGAAGTGAAACAATTGCTCAAACTGGACAAAGAAACCTACCCACAAGCCGAAGGCCTTACCTTCAGCCCAACCGGAGAAATGTACATTGCCAACGAAAAGAACAAGACCGGCCCTAGTCTTCTCACCTTTCCTGCTCGATGAAACGACTTTATTATCCGCTTCTCGCGCTCTTTCTATCGGCCTGTGCCGGCAGTGAGGTTTACTATCACAAGACCGTAAAACACTGGGAAGAGCAACAACCAACAACCAGCGAAGAGCCTCTTTATTCACTTTACCTCATCGGAGACGTAGGTGATGATACCACAGGCTCCAACCCGGTATTGAGAGGGCTGAAGGCCAAGCTCGATGCCCATGATCCTCAAGATGCCGGTGTGGTCTTTCTGGGAGACAACATTTACCCGGCTGGACTTCATAAAAAAAGCCATGAATCGCGCGCGGAGGACGAACTGCGCATCAATGTCCAATTGGACGCTGTGAAGGACTTCGAGGGAAGGGTGGTCTTCATTCCGGGAAACCACGATTGGAACCATTACAGCGAGGGGGGGCAAAAGCAGCTCAGGCGCCAGGAAAAGTACATTCAGAAATACCTCGATCGGGGCAATACGTTTCGCCCCAGCAAAGGCTGTCCCGGCCCGGATGTGGTGGAATTAGCCCCGGGACTGATCCTGGTTCTGCTGGATACGCAGTGGTGGCTTCACCCATTCGAACGTGCCAGTGGTGAAAAGGACGGATGTGATGTAAGAACCCCCCAAGAGCTGATCGCTCAGTTCAAGGACGTGCTGAAGAAATATCGGGACCAGAACGTGATTGTTGCCGGCCATCATCCGCTGGTGAGCAACGGTAACCACGGGGGACATTTCACGCTGAAAGATCATCTGTTTCCGCTCACGGCCGTGAGCAGCGGTGCCTATATTCCAATGCCTGTCATCGGCAGCCTCTACCCGCTGTATCGCAGATTCCTGGGACACCGGCAGGACATCGCACACCCCATTTACCGGGATATGCAACGTCAACTCATGGCCGCCATGAACGAGTATGAAAACGTGATCTATGCGGCCGGCCATGAACACAATCTCCAGTATGCACTGGATGTCACCACGCACTACATTGTGAGTGGAAGCGGAAGCAAAACCACGCATGTGCAACACGGCTCTGACATCTCTTTTGGTGCAGAGCAAAGAGGTTATGCACGCGTTCGCTACTATGCAAACGGAGAAGTCTGGACCGACTTTTTCTCCCAGGAGGACAACGGGGAAGTTCAGAGCTTTCGCCACAAGCTTTTCCAGCGCGAAGTGTACCGCAACGAACCGACTGTTCAAAAAGTGAAGCCATCCTATGCCGGAAAAATGGCTATGGTGACACCTGCCGAAGAGTATGCAGCAGGTGCGCTTAAGAGGGTCTTTTTCGGAGACCTGAATCGCGAGCTCTGGACCACTCCACTTCAGGTGCCCTACCTGGATATTCACAAAGAACACGGGGGCTTGACACCGATCAAAAAGGGTGGTGGAGCTCAGACACTCTCATTGCGGGTAGAAGATCCGGATGGTAGGCAATACTCGCTTCGCGGAATTCGCAAGAACGCGACTTACCTCACCAGCAAAAACCTGCGCGGAACGATTGCGCAGGATTTGGTCTACGATGGCATCGCTGCTTCGCATCCCTATGCTTCTGTGGCCATTCCACCGCTCGCCAAAGAGGCGGGGGTTTACTATCCAAACCCAAAGCTTGTTTACGTACCCAAAGACTCTGTATTGGGCGATTATCTCGAAGAGTTTGGCGGAATGTTCTGCCTGTTTGAAGAACGCCCAAAAGGAGACATGACGGGCTATCCCGGCTTTGGCAACAGCAAGCGCGTGATCAGCTACTCTGATGCGGTGCAGGAAATGCACTCGAGTCCCAACAATCTGCCAGACCTTGACTACATCCTGAATGCCCGGCTCTTTGACATGGCCATCGGGGACTGGGATCGTCATGACGACCAATGGCGTTGGGGCACTTTTGAAGAGGGAGACAAGACCTATTACCGCCCCATCCCACGGGATCGAGACCAAGCCTTTTTTGAATTTGATGGTATACTCATGTGGCTGGCTCACAGGAAGTGGCTGGTAAGGAAGCTGCAGCCATTCAACGAGGATGTGAGAGACATTGCCGGGCTCAGCTTCAATGCCCGCTATTTCGATCGCGCATTCCTGGTGGAAGCATCCCGCGAAGACTGGATCAAACATGCCAAGGCGTTGCGAGTGAAACTGACCGATGAAGCCATCGAGAATGCGATTCGAGCACTGCCTCAGGAGGGCTTCGACATCACCGGTGAAGAGATCATCGCCACGCTGAAAGCCCGCAGGGAAAATCTCCCCGAGTTTGCAGAGCGTTACTATGAAGTTTTAGCGCGCAACGTGGATATCACAGGCACGCTGGAGGACGATTATTTCGAAGTGATCCGACTTCCCAAAGGAGCCGTGGAAGTGAATATCTACCCACGCAAAAAGGGCAAGAAGGTAGAAGAGGAGCGTTACTACCATCGCGTATTTCACCGCAAGGAAACAAAGGAGATCCGACTTTACGGTCTGGATGGCAAGGATGAGTATCAATTGGATGGCGATGCCAAAAAGAGCATTGTAGTGCGCATCGTTGCAGGTTTCGAAAAGGATCGCTTCGAAGATGACTCCCGGGTTAGAGGATTGAAAAAGCACACCAAGATCTATGACGCAGAGGGAAAGGCGGAAATAGAGAAGGGGAGAGAGGCAAGTGTAAAAGTGATGCCTGAAGAGAAGGCGTATGACTACGATCGCTTATCATTTGTATACAACAAGCTGATCCCGCTGGCTTCGATTGGCTTCAATGTGAACGATGGATTCTACATCGGGCCTGGGTTTAAATTCATCGCTCAAGGATTTAAGAAGAGCCCTTACAAGTACTACCATCGCCTCTTGGCCAACCGTGCTTTTGGCTCTAATGGCTACAACGTAGACTATGAGTTCGACTACATCGATCTGTTTGGAAAGGTCGATTTCTCAGGAAGTCTAACCCTGAACAGACCGTTGGTATATCAATACTATGGCTCAGGAAACAATGTAGAGCCCATTGCTGAGGACAGGGAGTTCTACAACGTGCGGGTCAACGACTTCCGCGTTTCACCACGATTGAAGTGGATGTCCAAGAGTCAGTCGCAACAGTTAACACTAGGTCCTGACTTTCAATACGTTGACTTCGAAAGAGGACCGGTTGTAGCGGTGCAGAACTGGGAGATTGACGAGCAGCGCTTCGGTGGAGCCACCCTGGGCTACCAGTTCATCAACCAGGATGATTTGATCAATCCTTCACGAGGGGTGCAGTTTCATCTGGCCGGGGCGTGGAAGCGGAGCCTCGAATCTGAGCGCGTGCAGTTTCTGAACCTCAAGTCAGAGCTGCGACTTTACTTCCCGCTGCGCATTACCCGCAAACAAACAACGCTTGCACTGCGTTCAGGCGTGCAGACCAACGTAGGAGATTACGCTTTCTTCCAGTCCAACTTCTTGAGTGGAGTCGAAAACTTCCGGGGTGTTCAACGAAATCGCTTTGCTGGAAGAACCGCCAACTACAACAATATTGATGTTCGCGCCAGCCTCTTCAAGGTGCCGAATTACATCGCTCCATTTGATGTTGGAATCCTGGGTCACTTCGATGTTGCGCGAGTTTGGGAGAACAATGAAACATCTGAGCAATGGCATCGTTCTTATGGCGGAGGTCTGTTCCTCAATGTATTGGATTACCTTACGCTACTCGCAACATATTCCTACGCTGAAGACTCTGATCTTCTGCTTGCTGGCACCAAATTCTTATTTTAGATCATATGTCAACCGTTCCTGATACCCCTACACAGAGCATCATCGATGAGAGCATCGATGCGGTGAAGCAGATCTACGCCCAGAGCGAAGAACAATCGCTGTTTTACCACAACTGGCGACACACGGAACTGGTATTGCAGACCGTGAAGGAAATCGCTGACAATACGGATGGTATTGCAGACTCGGAGAAAGAGGCGCTTGAGCTTGCGGCCATTTTCCATGACGTGGCTTATACGCGTGGAAGCAAGGATCACGAAAAGGAAGGCGCGGCCTATGCTGCAAAGTTCCTTTCTGAGCGGTCTTTCCCAGCAGAGCAAATTGCCCTCATCGAGCGGCTCATCCTCGCAACCTGCATGGAGAATGAACCTCAGGACCTGCTGGAAGAGATCATGCGCGACAGCGACCTGAGCCACCTGGCCAAGAAGGATTACATGAACACCTCCTACAAGGACCTCTACCAGGAGATCAAGTCCATGAAGGAGCAAAGCATGACACCGGGTGAGTGGGCCAACATGTGTGTTGACTTCATTGACAACCATCAGTATTACACCGAATACGCCCGCCAGCATTTCGAGGCAGGAAAGCAGGAAAACATGAAGGAGATCAAGGCGCTGGTATCGGCAGACCTTGAGAAGCATAAGAAGAAAAAAAAAGACAAGAAGGATAAGGTAAAGGCCAAAAAGAAAAAGGAGGAGCAGGAAATCCCCGTGAAGGGCATCGAAACCATGTTCAGGGTATCGCTCCGAAACCATGTTCAACTGAGTCAGATCGCTGACAATAAGGCCAATACGCTGATCAGCGTAAACGCGATCATCATCTCCATTGTGCTTTCGACCTTGTTTCCTAAGCTGGACAACAATGCCTACCTGATCTACCCAGGAATGACGTTGCTCACCTTCAGTATCCTCACCGTCATCATTTCCATTCTATCCACCATTCCGAAGACTTCGCATGGTTCCATGTCGAGGGAAGAAGTTGGCCAAAAGCGAGGAAACCTCCTCTTCTTTGGAAACTTCCACAACATGCCCATCACCGATTATGAGTGGGGTGTAGAAACATTGATGGAAGACAAAGACTACCTCTACAAGACTTTGACACGAGATCTCTACTACCTGGGTCGTGTGTTGCACAGAAAATATGTCCTGCTTCGCTACAGCTACTTCCTGTTTGTGACAGGGCTCACCATTTCCATCATCATTTTCATTATCAGCGTTTTAGGCCTCTAACTATTTGAGATTTTTTGTTCCTCTTCTCGCGCTTGCCCTCGCAGGCCCAGCTCCTCTATTGGCACAAAGCGATTCCAGCCGTTTTGAGAGCCCTTATAATGTTCGCCTGAAGGCAGAGATTCCAATTACCATTGCGGCCATTGCAGCGGTCTATTATGGCTACAGCAGGCTGTCAGAAACGGCATCCCTCACCCCGACAGAAGTGATGGAACTAGATCCCTCTGATGTAAATCGGTTTGACCGGCCTGCACTCGATATCCCAGCCTCAGGCTATGGACGTGCGCGGGAGATTTCAGATTACTTGCTGAACGGTTCCGTGGCGGGAGTAAGCCTCTTGTTGCTGGACCGTAAAATTCGCGCCAATTGGTTGAGCTTCATTACCCTTTATGGTCAGGCACACATGCTCGGCTCAGGGCTGTATCAGTCCGCAGCATTTCCTATTCGAAAGGCACGTCCCCTGGCTTACAATACATCACTTAGCCCTGCCGAACGGAGCGGTAAAAACACCAGCAACTCCTTCTTCAGCGGGCATGTAGGCAGCACGGCTACGGCCACCTTCTTCGCAGCCAAAGTATACTCTGATCATCACATCCTCACATGGACCCAGAAAGCGCTTTTGTTCACCGCAGCCGCTATTCCTCCCGGGCTGGTGGCTCACTACCGAGTCCAGGGTGGAAAGCACTTCCGAAGCGATGTCATAACTGGTTTCCTGGTGGGCGCAGCTACCGGGATTCTCATTCCAGAACTGCACCGCAAAAAAGATCAGCGCCTAAGCTTTTGCCCCATCTACGGAAACGAAATGAAGGGACTAGCGCTGAGTCTCTCTCTTCCCTAGATCACCACAGAGGTATTCCAACGCATTTATCAAGTCACAACAGTCGCTTCTAAACTCACGGAGCGCGGCTATCAATTGTATACCTAAAGTCCGGTTTGCTGCGCCTAGATTCGAGTAAATCTAAAAAACATGAATAAGCGAATATTGACCTTCGGCTTCCTGGTATTGGCAGCTGGTATGGTAACCTTTCAAAGCTGCACGAAAGAGCAGGAAGAACAACTAATTCAAGAACAATCGGAGACGACACAAACCAATCAAAACTCTGGTGACAAAAACACCGCCACCGTTACCGCAGAGGAACTTGAATACACATACTACTCTCAGGAACAGCTGGAAGAGTCGGAAGCAACATTGTATGAGCTGGAAGAGGGGCAAGCTCTGGAAGCCATCTATGATCCGGAGACCGAGCAGCTAGGTGTCGCGGTTCAGAACGACCCGCCCACACCAAATCCAGCCAGGGTTCGCTGCCTTGAAAACAGCCAGACGGCCGCTCTGCTCTGCGCTTTTGCAATTGCAGCAAACAATCCTGGTTCCAACTACTGCTTTGGCTTCACCATCAGCCAAAACTCCATGGGAACGTGGGTGACAGAAGATGATTGTCCATAGAGCTGAACTATCCCTACTTTAAATAAAGAAGGCGCTCTCCAGCGCCTTTTTTGCTATTCGAAATTCAGTACATAGTGGCCAACGAGGGCGTGCCGCTCAAAGGACAAAAGCCAGACATGTAGCTCAGTCCGGTCACTATCCGCGAAGTGAAAAACAGGCCCGTCAATGCCGAGCTTGTGACTGTCCAGCCATTTTCCCTCGGAATCGAGTAAAAGGCCGTAATAGGGATTCTCAGCCGCCTTGGTAGCCCTATGTGTAGTGTAATCCTCGTAGAAGGTGTGATTACCAATTCCCATGGATGTTTTCCAGCCTTGATTGGCAGCTTCTGGTTCCAACACAGGAAACTCGTCAAAGTCGAGTCCACCCAAAACCAAAGTGGTCGATTTTGCACCATCCTTGTGCACGAACTCCAGGTCGATCTCGTGCAGTGTGTCACCGTTGAGATAGCTTTCGATGCGATTCACTTCAGCATTGGACAGGGTATAGAACCTACCGAGCTCTGTGGTTCTGGGGTCCTTGCGATTGTAAAATCCGGGAGGTGTGAAAGTGGCAAACAGAGCAGAATCCGTTTGCAGATCCTTCATGGTGGCAAAGGTTTCCGGAAAAATGATCTCCTTAAACTTCTTTTTGCGGGCGCCAGCCAGTGGATACATGGCATTGCTGCTGTCTGCATAACTAAGCGGAACAGAATCCAGAACGGAGCGCAGGCGAGCTAAGTCAATTGGCTTACTCTCGGGATCGATCCAGTTTTCCAGCGCTGCTTTATACGTTTCGAAGGGCTCCTCATTCTTGAACTCGAAAAGCTCGGCATATTGCGCGTGGGGAAAATCAAACCATCCGTGAGCATAGGGCACAGTATTACCTTCTTCGCTCACATAGACGATCACCTCCCACAGGTAGGCATTCAGGCAGTTCCGGGCCACATCTACTCTCACTATTCTGTCATCGCTGGTGCGGAACTCCCCAGACATGAATCGGACCTGGTTTCGGTTCCATTCCTGGTTGATGCAAGCAATGTAGCTCAGGTATGGATCGTCCTTTAGCTGATGGGGAATGGTGGGAATGAATTCTGAAAGGTTCAGGTCCTCGATGGTTATGGTATCCCTGGTATTGGTGCAAAACGACAGCTCGCTGTTCCAGGCATCCTCTGCGCTGATCTCAATCGTTCCTTCTGTAAACCAATCGGAATTGTAGTCTGCTGCACGGAAGCCGATGTCAGGATTGTCAGGGTATTCTTCGTCAGAGAGGTTTTGAATCTTGAATTCCAGCGCATCGCTGGCCTGTCGCTTCTTCTCACTCGCGTTATCACAGGAAAGCAATGCCCCAAAGAGCAATACAGAAAGCAGGAATCGGATCATGTTGGTCAAAGCTTCAGCAAGAAAGGGGGCGAAGGTACAATGCGCGATAACCAGAGAAAAGGAGAGTTAGGCTCCCCTAACCGTCACTCAACCATTACCGCGAAAGTGCGGAGGAGCGGCATCTGTAAAGAATGAACACTCCCTCCAATCTAGTACTGAAGCGTGACGACCACGCCTTCATCAAAAAGCACTTCCTTCCCCTGTCTGTGCTCATCAAAAACCAGTGTGAGTTCATAATTATCGCCTGAAATGATCTGTACATTCTCCAAATCTTCCAGCGTTTTAAGGTTTCCTTCCAGAGCATAGTCTCTGGGTACCGTGAGCAGCACCTGCGTCAAACGCTCAATCCCCGCTGGATGCTTGAGGTAGTTCCTCAAGTCTTCCCGGATGTGCTCTTCCACCTTTTGATCTATCTGGTCCATGGATTCCAAGGCCTTGTAGTTGCGATAGGGAGTGGAGACGTAGAGCATCGGCTGTTCAGACGACTGATTCTCCAGAGGCATCAGGTAGTAGTCATTCTCTCCAGCATCAACATTTCGGTAGGTATGAAAACGCTGTTCTGAACGGCTGGTATCAAATGGATTCAAGCTCAAGCCGAAAGCGAATGGGCAGTGCCTCTGATCCGCCCTCCATCGCTCTGTGTAAGCACTTCCAAAGCGCTCATGATTCGCGCGAGAAACTTCAGCATCTCTCAAGTAGAGCAATTCAATAAACGTGTTGAGGAAAAGGTAGTATCGACCATAGGTGCCCTGGGAACCATGGTCGGTTTCCAGCTTATCAGCCGGGGTGAATACTCCATCATTCAAAGCCTCCTCCAATCCTTTGGAGTTCACAAAGATGACCACATGATCAAAGGAAAGCGTGGGCTTCATGTTCACTGAATCTTGCGCCTGAAGGCCAAAACCCATGAAACCAATGGACAGCAGTAGCACCAGGGTTTGAATGACCCTTCTTGAGGCTTTAACACTAAATGCGATACAGCAATTCATGCTGCAATCTAGGAAGCCTCTGCAAGAGAGGGCATAAAGGATTCAAATTCTCAGGATGAAGTGGTATTCAGAACTTGCCGTGCATACATGAAAAAGCCCCGTGTCTTTTGAACAACAGGGCTTCTTCAGCTGAGAGCGATCCTGGTCAGGATCCAAACAAATCTCGTTAGCAGCCATCACCGGAATACCACTGATGGGTATCATGGTCGTAGTAGAACCAGAGGTCATAGAAGCACGGCTCTGCCACGGGGCCTGGCATGTGGAGCATCCGATGATAGTTCCAATGGCAATTCCAGGCCTCTTGCCAGTTACCTGATTCACAATGCCTGCGCTCTGGATTCGGGTTAGGTCCGGAACCTGACCCAGAACCGATGGTCTGCACCTGAGCTGTGACAGCTTGAGTTTCTTCATCCAGCGACAAGGTGAGGTAGGTTTCGCCCTCTTCCAGGGTTGACATCAAGGGCTCCACCGCTTCTGTAGCGTCTTCATACGAGGCCTCGAAGGCGTAAGTGGCCGTCAATAGCTCACCTTCCGATCGCTCGATGTTCAGCTGCGACTGTTGCGCCTGTGGGTTCAACTCATCCTTTTCACACCCGAAGGTGATGATACTAAGTGCTGCCAGCATTGCAGCTTGCTTTAATCTCTTCATGTTGTATGTGTTTAACTGCCTACTCTAGATTGTCTTTTCGGCTATCGACTTTTCATCAGGCATTGCACAATGCAACTGCTTGACAGACCTGAAATTGGACAGAAAAACAGCGTCTTAAAAGCGTCAATTGACATCTGCCTGGCATCGCTTCACAAGCGCTGAGTATGGGTTGCCATTCGAGTTTTTTGATGGCCCGCGCGAACCATCTGATATTGGGTTCCGGTTGTAACGCTTCGTGCTCCAGCTTCCTCCAGAGGTGGCTGGCTTCTACAGGTGAATGTTGACCTTTTCGTAACACCGGAGTTGATAAATATTCAACTTATTTGCAATGACAATAAGGCGATTGATTTGAAAGAGTTTCGATTTGTGATGCACGCCTCCGTGGCAGCCTTCGGGGTTTATTTCTGTATGTATGCCTTTCGGAAGCCTTTCTCAGTAGGGACATTCGAGGGTATGATGCTCGCTGGAATGAGCTACAAAAGCGTGTTGATCATCAGCCAGGCTTTGGGATACATGGTCTCCAAATTTGCCGGCATTAAGTTGATCAGCGAGTTGCGGCCAGGGAAACGTATCCTGGCATTATTAGCATGCATTGGCATTGCAGAACTGGCACTGCTAGGCTTCGCGCTTACACCAGCTCCTATCAATGCGCTTTTTCTTTTTGTCAACGGATTGCCACTCGGTCTGGTCTGGGGCATCGTTTTCTCCTTCCTCGAAGGAAGGCGTCAAACCGAAGCCCTTTCTGCGGGGCTCAGCGTGAGCTTCATTATTGCATCCGGCTTTGTAAAGTCTGTAGGAGCCTGGCTTATGCTCAACATGGGAGTATCTGAATTCTGGATGCCTTTTACTACGGGGCTGGTCTTTGTGTTGCCGTTGCTCGCCTTTGCATGGCTCCTGTCGGCCATCCCTCCACGGTCAGATGAAGACCAGGCGGAGCGTACACTGCGCGTACCGATGGACCGCAAGGCACGCATTGAATTCCTGAAGGAGTTTTCGTGGGGAATTGTGTGGATGATCTCCACTTACATGCTGTTGACCATCCTGCGCGATGTTCGCGACCTGTTTGCCGCAGAAATCTGGGACTCGTTGGGATATGGCGCAGAACCAGCCATTTTCTCCGTTTCAGAGCTGATCATCACCCTGGTGCTCCTGGCAAGCATGGTAGCACTGGTGTTTATCCGCAACAACCGGAAGGCCTTCATTACCATTCACTATGTGGTGGCTTTCGGCCTGGCACTGGGAGGAATAAGCACCTTGCTGTTTCAGCTGGGCTATCTGTCTGGCTTCTGGTGGATGGTGCTTTTGGGCATGGGCCTCTTCCTTGGATATGTGCCTTTCAATACCATCATGTTTGATCGGCTCATTGCCCTGATAAAACGACAGAGCAACGTGGGATTTCTCATTTACATGGCAGACGCAATGGGGTATCTGGCAAGTATGGCCATCCTGCTCTACAAGGAGTTCATGCATTCGACCATCAGCTGGATCAACTTTGTGATCTACCTGTCGCTCGTGGTTTCTGTAGTAGGTTTCGTGATGGTGTTTGCCTCGAAGCGCTATTACCTGCTCAAGGCAAAGAACTAGCCAAAAGTGGCCTGAATGTTCTCTTCAGCGAGGCTGATGCCAGTGGTCATTCCCTTGCCTCCAATGCCGGTCACGATGCGAACTCGATCCGAAATCTTTGTGTTGACGACTTCCTTGGTGGTTTGGGTGTAATACCCATTCCAGGTGCTGGCAATTTGCGGCTTAGGAATTTCCATAATGCGCATAGCCTCCTCCAGCATCGCCTGATTTAGCGCATAGTCAATCTCAAAAGACATCGTTTCGGTAGTTGCATTCCTCGTGTAGTGATGAGAGTCTCCCAGAATTAGGGAGCCATCTACAGCCTGCTTAAACAGGATGTGAACCCCCTGGCTACGCAGGTAGCTATCGGGCATTTCATCGATCACCCGCTGATAGGAAGGACAGGCGTGGAAAGCCTCGTACCTGCGGATCGTCAGTCCGGTAAGGATGTTGCCCTTCAATTGGTAATCTTTGGGCTGTGGAACGGTTTGTATCATTTGCAGGCGAGCGGTAACCAAGTCATGCTTGAGCAGTTCCTCGGCAAAAAGTGTCCGCAGCTCGTGCCCGGAGCAAACAATGACTTGCTCCGCCAACAGGGTGGCACCATTGGAACCCGTTACCTCAGCAAAATGCTCCTGTTCGCGGCAACTAAGTGCAGTGACTTTGGGCAAATACTCCAGTCCATACTTGGCAATCATCAGTCCGATCATGTCCCGAACCAGGCGCGTAGGCTCTACAGACATTTCCTGCGGAAAAAACAGGCCTCCTCTTACGTATCTCCGACTCGCCTGCGGCCACCTTTCAAATACTTCCTTATCAGACAGCAGATGGCATTCATATCCATCATTGTCATTGATCAGTTTCATTTCCTGAAGCAGCAACCACTCATCCTCGTCAGAAGCGAGATAAACGGATCCGTTTTGCCGGATGCTGGTGTTTTCGGAAATTTCAGGAGAGCCGTAATGCTTCAGGGCTCTTTTGCCCCGTTCGCGCCAGATTCCGGGAGGTAGGCCTGAAGGCACTACCTGTCCAAAATTGCGAACGGAGGCGCCCTGAGGCACAGGATTTCGCTCAAGCATCACCACACGTTTCCCCTTTCTGAGGGCGTGGTAGGCGTGCCAAACGCCAAGAACACCACCCCCAACAACGATCAGGTCAGATAACGTTCTGGAACGTCTAGCCATTCAATACAGGTTGCATGTGTGATTCAAGCTGAGCAGGCAACTCTACCAGGCCTCCGATCAGCGTTCCTCGTCCGGTCGCTTCCAATTGTGCGCGAGTGTGCGTGCCGTTGGTGACTCCCAAACTCAACAAACAACCTGCATTCACACCAGCTTCCAGGTCAGATGGAGTATCTCCAATGTTCACCACCTGCTTCGCGTCTTCAACGTTGAGCATTTTCATGGCCTTGAGGATCATGTCAGGATGCGGACGACCGTTTTCAACTTCATCACTTGCAATGGATAAGTTGATGAGCGCATCTTCGCCACCCATATAGTTTGAGTCCAGGCCCTTGAGCCATCCCAATCGCTCAAGGATGATATCTGCTACTTTACGATAAAAGCCAGTGGTCAGAGCGATCTTGATACCTCTCTCACTTAAGAAATGAAAGGTGTCCAAGACTCCATCTGTACCTACAATCGTAGCCGATCGATAGTAATCTTCCAGGATGTTTTTGAACAGGGCGTAAGAAGTGTCCACCTTATCCTCGAATTCAGCGTGATCGCGTCCTATTTGACGAGACCAAAAGTGCTCAAAAACGAATTTTTTGGACCAACCTTGCACCGCAAGAATTTCTTCATCTGTGACGTCTAACCCAACTGCCTTGCTCGCTTTTGCGAAACAGGCTTCTACTTCATGCTCATCTTTGACAGTGGTTCCAGCCATGTCAAATACCACAAGTTTAATCATAGTACCTTCTGGATAAATTGTTGTTTCATATTTGTAAACAAAAGTAGCATATTCATGAGGCTGCACAATCATAAAGTTTACTCTACATACTTTCTTAACAATGATTTCAAAAAGGATTGGCTTACTGTTCGACATTGATGACACCCTGCTGCTCAGCAGTGGTATTGATGACGCTTGTTTCCTGGAGGCATTCAGCGAAGTTTTCGGGATTCCAGCACAGGATGTAGAACTCGCGTGGCATAGCGGTGGATCTTCTACAGACTCGGGGGCATTCAGAGAAATGTGCATCACCCATATTCAGCGTCCGGCCTCAGCACATGAGCGTGAAAAGTTTGAAACCTTGTTTCTGGCTCAGCTGGAAGCCCGGATACCGGAAACGCAGGTTGCTAAAGGCCTGAAGGGGTTTTTGGAAATGTTGAGTAATAATAAACTCTTTTCCATAGGTATTGTAACTGGCAGCCTCAGAGCATCGGGATTGATAAAGCTCGCACACTTGGGGCTTCCATCAGAAATGCTCCTTTCCACTGCCACCGAATTTGAAGAACGACCACGCATTCTCGGGCACGGAGTTCAACAATTGAAAACGGCTGAAAATGTAGATGAGTTGTGGTTCTTTGGGGACGGTGAGTGGGACTGGTTAGCCGCGCGTGAGCTCGACATCCATTTCATTGGAGTGGACCTCAGAGGCAATGGAAAACTGCTGGCCAAGGGAGCCAGGCATGTGATCGGTGACTTCACCGAGCTTCAAAAGCTTCCGTTCCTGAACCAGGCTTAGTCTTCCCGGTCCTCCTCGAAGAAGTAGATCACCAGCATCACTGCACGTTCCTTGTACTTATTCACCGGAACGTGTGGCACTCGTGCATCAAATAGAATGCTGTCACCCGCTTCTAATACGTAGGTTTCATCACCCACCACGTAATCTACCTTTCCTGAGATCAGGTACTTAAACTCCCAGGCATCTGTGATCACTTTCTCACGCTGCGAATTCGGCTCCACAGAAAGCATGACAAACTCTACCGAATTGCTCTGCATCGACTTACTGTAAATCGAATGATAATCGAACCCCTTCGACTCCACTTCCTTTTCGATCTTTTGGTAAGAGTCGGCTTTCATATGGATGCACAACTTGGGAGGGTCGAAGTGCAGCCCGTTGAAAAACTGATCCATGTTTACCTGAAGACCTTTTACGATAGAGATCAACACTGGAAGGGATGGGACAGTACGCCCGTTTTCCACCTTCGATATCAAGCCTTTTGACACTCCTGCACGGTCAGCAACTTCACTTACGGTCAATCCAAGTTCAAGTCGATGCTCCCGAATTTTCTTTCCAATCCCAGATAAAAGATAGGTACTCATATTGTGTTGTGAATGGTTCTCTTCTGCGCTGCCGGTAATAATAAAACATTAGGGCGGCAAGTGGCAAACAGGTTTAGTGATTCAAGTCTTTTAAAGGTATGAATGCAAACAAAAGACGGTTTACTTATAAGAAACAAGTCGCGCTCCATTTAACGTTAACTTAACCAGAAGTTGAGTAATAGTAAACTTCCTCTCATTTCATTTGCCATGTGAAAAAGACAAACATAGACTGGCTTGGGGTGATTCCGATATCTGCATTGATACTCATCCTCACCCTTCTGCTCATTAAAGGTCTTCATTGATGAAAAGCGCGTTCAAATATACTGTTGCAAGTGTCGGCCCGAGGGCACATTTTGTTATCGTAAGTTGGTGTACGGTTCTGACATTTCTGATGATCACTTTCATCAGTGAAGCGCAGACGGGTTCCGTGAAAGGAAAGGTCATGTCTGACGGAGTTTCCGTTCCATTTGCGAACATCCGCGTTCAGGAATCTACGCTGGGAACCGTATCCGATGCTGATGGAAGCTTCCTCCTCGAGAACATCCCCACTGGAAAGCGCACGCTTGAGATCACCTTTATAGGATTCGACACAGCCCTTTACGATGTGTCTGTGAAAAAGGGAGAAACAACCGAAATTGCATCCATCAACCTCCGGCAGAATGTTTCCTCACTGGAAGAATTCGTGATCGAGGGAGAAATGAAGGAAGGCGAGAAAAAGGCCATCATGATGATGATGGAATCTAAGCGCGTAGCTCAAATCTCCTCCTCTGAACGGATCGAAAAATTGCCGGACAAAAATGCTGCTGAAGCCCTGCAGCGTATGCCAGGAGTGGTAATGGAGTCAGACCACGGTGAAGGTCAATACATTTCGTTTCGAGGTACGCCAACAGACTGGAGCTCTGTCACCATCAACGGTGATCGCATGCCTGTAGCCAATGAGGAGATCATTGGCCGCGCCCTCAACCTGGATGTTCTGCCCACAAGTCTTATCGGCTTCATTGAGTACAACCAATCCATCACACCCGACATTGAGGGTGATGCCATTGGTGGTTCTGCCAACTTCATCACGCGCCAAATCCCTACGGACAGCCTACTCGAAATAGACGTGTCCACAGGGTATAACCAGAAAGCACAGAAACCCATGTGGAATGGCTCCATACTGGCTGGCTCAAGGTTCTTTAACGGTAAACTGGGCGCAGTAGCTGGTGTTTCAGCCTTCCGAAGAAACTGGTCCACCGACAACCAGGAAATCTTCTACGGAAGTAACATCAATCACTCCTTGTCGCGAATGGAACTTCGTAAGTATAACGGAGTAAGGCAAACCATTGGTGCTCATGCCAAGCTGGACTACCGAATCAGCAAGCGACATACCATTTACGCTCTGGCCTTCACTGGGCAGATGCAAGATGATGAATACAACCGTAAAACCATGTATGCATGGAGCACGGGTGTAGGTCAGTCCATTCGCTTGCAGAGCATTCACAACATCTTGCAACACGGCATCAGAGGAGGTTCGGTTGGTGGTGAACACCAAATCGACAAGCGCCTCACCGCCCGTTGGGAAGTTGCTCAGTATGAATCAAGGTTTGGATACGGATCTGTTCCATTTGATGATGGAGACGAGCGCAACGGTTACTACGTAGTAGAATTTGAGCTACCTATTGAGTTTACCGATTTTCTCTACCAGGATGCAAATGGAAACCAGGTTGGAAGACTGGATGACTATGATTCAAGGCTGAAGTTCCTGGACATCGACAGCCCTGTAGAAGGATATGGTGATAACTACACCAACATTCAACCTTCCTACATCGCCCTCCCAAACATCGATTCTTCCTATGTCTTTACCCGGGCCTATACGGAGACAAACAAGAACATCGAGCGAGATCCGCTGGTCGCGAAGCTTGATTTTGACTACAAGGTTTCTGAGCACCTCACCATTTACGTAGGAGGTAAGTACCGAACGAAAACGGGAACCCGGGAAGTGGGTCTGGAAGCCTGGCAGCGCAACCCCTTTTCACGAGAAGTGATCTCTTATGATCGCTACGAAGTCGAAGACATTCCCAACAAGGAAAACTTCCTCAGGGAAACGGGTGGAAACTACTCGGACTACACCCTTCAGTTCCTGAGCGAAGAGGACCTTGACAACTTTATCGAAGACAGCGACACTCTGCTGACTTACCTGCCCTTTGGCGAAAGCACTCCATTCTATCCACAGTTTGTGGGTTCGTCCTTTGACTATGAAGAAGACGCGTATGCCGGCTATGTCATGGCTACCTGGAAGGCTCGAAGAAATGTGGAGATCACCGGTGGGCTTCGCTACGAGGAAACGCAGGTGCTTGTTACCGCTGATACGGTGATCAAAGAGGACATCGGAATTGGAGACACGCGCCAGCGTCTCGAACAGACACGAACCGAGCAGCGCTATCCGGCTTTCTTGCCAATGGCAACGGTTAAGTGGAGCATTTTGCCCGACCTCAATCTCATCTACGCTTCCACCCGAACCTATCGCAGGGTAAACTTCAATGAGGTGAAGCCCGGTGAGCCTGAGCTACATTATACTCACTTCCACATGCTGCGAGGGAATCCTTCTCTGAGGCCGACCTACTCCTGGAACAATGACCTCAGTATCCAGAAGTTCTTCGGATTGAACGGACTGATTTCAGTCGCCCTCTACCACAAATATGTGGTCGATCACATCTACACGGCCTTCCAAAGCGATGTGGTGAATGGAAACACCACGGCAGGTCAGTTTTCGATTCCGGGTGGGGTAGTGGCTAAGCGCTACGAAAATGCTCCCTGGGCCCATGTAGGTGGCTTCGAAATCGCCATGGAAAAGCGCTTTCCCAAAGCCCCTTCCATCCTTCGTCACTTCGGCCTGGGCGCAAACTATTCTTTGACAGAGTCCCGAATGAAAGTTCCGTCAAGGGATGAGCTACAGCCAATGACCCGCCAATCTCGAAACGTGCTCAACACACGTGTGTCCTTCGAGACGGAGCGCTTTCAGGCAAACCTGGGACTGACCTACCGCGATCCTTACCTGATGGAGCTCAACCTCTTTGCCTACACCGATCCGGAAACAGGAGAAGAAGTAATCAGACAGGAAAACGATTATGACGTGTACATGGGTCGCAGCCTCGGGCTGGATGGCTCCATCCGCATAAAAATCACCAATTCACTCTATGGCTCTATAGAGCTAATGAATCTGCTCAACACGGAGTATGTGGAATTCAGGGGACAGCGTGAACGCCCAGTGAAGACTGAATACTACGGAATACGTGGACTTATCGGCATTAAATATGAATTCTTTCAATCGTAAATCAACACATATGAGATCCATCTCTACTTTCATTTTGTCGGTCCTTCTTTTGGGAGGCTCCTTGTACGCTCAAGATGAGCGAAAACTGCTCTTCATCGGCATTGATGGGGTGCGCTCAGATGCTCTGCAGCAGGCCAACACTCCAGTTATGGATTCGTTGATGGCCAATGGCATCTCAACTTTCGATTCATGGCACCTGGGTGTAACTTCTTCCGGGCCTTCATGGTCAAACATGTGTACCGGAGTTTGGGAAGCAAAACACGGTGTTACGAACAACAGCTACACAGGATCTAACTTCATCGATTATCCCTTCTTCTCCAACCGGATGAAGGAGATCAACCCCGATCTCAAGTGTGTGCAGATCATTACCTGGAACCCTATGGATGATGCAGACAAAGGAACGGGTGGTAATGTGATCAATGCCGATTGGGACCTTGCGATTGACGCTGGCGACTTGGGCCAGGGGCTTGTAACTGCTGCTGCAGGAATTCAGCTGCTCGATCCTGAGATTGATGTACTCTTCATTCACTTCGATGAACCTGATGCCGCTGGCCATGGTTTTGGCTTCAGCCCATCTGTTCCTCAATACATGAACGCCATTGAGGGCGTAGATGTAGAGATTGGCCAGGTGATGCAGGCTTTGAGAAACCGATCAAACTTTGCAAATGAGGATTGGCTGATCGTATCTACCACAGATCACGGAGGTTCTGGAACTTCTCATGGAGGCAACTCTGATGATGAGCGTCACATCTGGTGGTACGCTTCCAGCAAAAGTGTACCAACGATGGTACTTACAGGAGCAGATCCTGGTTCTTATCAAATGCCTTCCAATCCTGTAGACCCTACTGTCCTCAAGGATAGCCCGGTGCAGGTAGACATCGCTGTAACCGCGATTGACTGGATGCTCCCAGGATATGACCCTGAAGCCAACCAAGCCTGGGACCTGGACGGAAAGTCTTGGATTCCAGATAGCCTGGACGTAGTGGGCCTGAAAAGCATTGAGCTTCGCAAAGAGCAGATCAGTATCTATCCCAACCCGACCAACGATCAGCTCAATGTCAGCAACCATTCTCAATCATCCATCCACACTGTTCAGCTCTTCGACCTTACCGGAAAGCTGATTCACACCGCTGGAAACATTCCGGCAAGCGCCACTCGCGCATTGAACCTTTCAGAGCTCGAAGCTGGTGTGTATGTCCTCTCCCTGTTGGGTGAAACAGGCGGAGTCCAAAAACGTGTCATCGTTAAATAATCAAGCATAACAAAAACCTCTTAAGATGAATTTCAAAGCGCTCGTATTCCTGGTCGCCATGGCCGGGCTGGGGATTCCTGTGGCAATTTTTGCCCAGGGAGTTAACAACACAGGTCCCGGAAACGTGCTGTCTTTTGACGGCACCAACGACTGGGTAGACTGTACAAACAATGGCGGTTCCAAGCAGTCAGCGACCACGTTAGGGCTGCCTGACACAGCCATCACACTGGAAGCCTGGGTAAAGCCAGCGACCTATCAAACCTGGGACGGTATCGTTGGCTTTCTTCAGGACAACGGATCAACCGAATCAGGTTGGAACCTTGAATTGAACGGTAGCAACACGTTCCGATTTGGCCTTTCTTCCGCAGGAACCGGAACACTGACCTATCTCGCTGCTTCCGGAACTTTCAACACCAACGAATGGTACCACGTGGCTGGAACCTATGATGGTGACACCATGAAGATCTACGTGAACGGAGTGCTCGCGAATACTTCCACGGCCCAGACAGGCAGCATCAACTACCTGGACAGCTGGTTAGCCATCGGAACCTATCGCGATGACAACGAGAACAACCGCATGCAGGGTGACATTGACGAGGTGCGTATCTGGGATTATGCCAGAAGCGAACAAGAGCTTCGCAACTTCATGTGCCAGGGCATTGATCCTAACACATCAGGATTGGTGAGCTACTTCCGCATGAATGAACTACAGGGAAGCACCACTTCTGACCTTGCAGGAAGCAACGATGGACTGCTCACAGGAATGGATACCATCAACGACTGGACTATTTCCGGTGCTCCCATTGGTGACACCAGCGCATATGCCTACACGACCTCGTGGACCGGAACCTCCGTTTCCCTGGCTTCAGGTACACACGGCACCCTCGAAGTGGACAGTGTAACGGGAACTCCTGATGGTGTTCATGTCTACTTCGTTGATGACATTCCCTCCGATACTCTTGGAATTTCTGTGTTGAACGGAAACAACGGATACTTCGGAACCTTCGCTACCGGAGGAACCTCAGCCTACTATGACGTGAACTACGACTACAGCTCCCTGCCTGCTGCCATCACCTTTGAATCTGGCATCCAGCTCTATGCCCGCGAATCGAACGACATCAGCGTATGGACAGATATTCTGGGAGTAAAGGATACTTCGAACAACATGATCGTCAAGGATTCCATCATAGCTCGTGGAGAATGGATCATCGGAAACTTCCTTCAGGGTTGCACTTCCCCATCCGCGCTGATGGCTTCCAATGTTCTCTACACTTCTGCAGACCTGTCATGGACTACGGGTGGTTCGGGACTTTGGAACATCGAGTACGGCCTGACTGGATTCACACAGGGAACGGGAACAACAGTGACTACAGGCGCGAACCCATTTATGCTGAACGGCCTGCAGGACACTACTTCCTATGACATTTATGTACAGGATACCTGTGCCGGTATTGGCACCTCGGCCTGGTTTGGACCGATCACCGTAATCACCTTGTCCATTCCACCTTGTAACACACCAACAAACCTCGCTGCCAACAACCTTGGATTCTCCAACGCCACGCTGAGCTGGACTACGGGTGGTTCAGGAAACTGGAACATTGAGTTTGATACCGCTGGTTTTACCCAAGGCAACGGAACAGTAGTAAGCAATCTTACTTCCAACCCTTACGTGCTCAGCGGACTGCAGCCGGGAACGACTTATGAATTCTATGTGCAGGACACTTGCAACAACATCAACGCCAGTGCATGGGCCGGACCATTCAGCTTCACCACCATTGGCATCATCCCGAACAACAACACTGCTTCTGGTAACCTCCTCGAGTTTGACGGAAGCAACGACTGGGTAGACTGCAGCAACAATGGCGGAGCTAAAGAGTCAGCCACCACACTCGGATTGCCAGACACAGCCATCACGCTGGAAGCATGGGTAAGACCTGCAACCTATCAAACCTGGGACGGTATCGTTGGCTTCCTTCAGGACAACGGATCAACCGAAGCAGGATGGAACCTTGAGCTGAACGGCAGCAGCACGTTCCGATTTGGCCTTTCTTCTGCTGGTACAGGAACGCTGACTTACCTGCCGGCAAACGGGACTTTCAACACCGACCAGTGGTACCACGTAGCTGGAACTTATGACGGTGACACCATGAGAATCTATGTCAACGGAATCCTCGCGAACTCCAACGGAGACCAATCAGGTGCCATTAACTATCTGGACAGTTGGTTAGCCATCGGAAGCTATCGCGATGACAACGAGAACAACCTGATGGAAGGTAACATTGATGAGGTTCGCATCTGGGAATATGCCCGCTCGGAATCTGAAATCCGCGCGAACATGTGCAGCAAGCTGACAGGCAACGAGAATGGCCTGGTATCCTACTGGCGTTTTGACGAAGGACAGGGCAGCGCCCTCGCAGATCAGACTTCAACAGCAAACCACGGTGCGTTGATTGGATTTGACACGCTCAGCGATTGGGCTACTTCCAGCGTGCCATTGGGAGACACCAGTATCTATGTCTATCCTTCTTCATGGGGCGGTCAGTCACTCACGCTGAACTCAGCGAATGGCGACCTCACTGCGGACAACGTCAACTCAACGGGTGAAGGAATGCACATCTACCGTGTAGACAACATTCCAAACTCTGTGAGTGGAATCTCCGCCATTGCCTCCAACAACCGTTACTACGGTGTGTATGTGGTCAGTGACACCAACCCTTCTTACGACATCGAATACGACTACGCTGGCTATACTCTGGCGGTACAGAATGAAGACAGCATTGAACTCTTTAACAGGGCTCACAATGCCGTTGGCGCTTGGGTCGACATCATGGCGAGCCTCGATGCTTCCAACGATCTGATGTTCGAAAACGGAGTTGCTGGTCAGTACAACGAGTTCATGCTCGGCAACTTCACCTCCTTCAGCTGTACACAACCGAGTGGCCTCGCGGTAGGAACTGTAACCTTCAACTCGGTGGAGCTTTCCTGGACCTCCGGTGGCGCGAGCTTGTGGAACGTTGAATACGGCCCTCAGGGCTACACTCAGGGCTCGGGAACGCTCATCGCAGCCAACACGAACCCATTCACCGTGAATGGCCTTAGCGGCAGCACTGCCTACGATTTCTACGTGCAAGACAACTGCGGTACACAAGGAACTTCTCCATGGGAAGGGCCTGTGAGCGCCACCACCATGCAAGCTCCTGCGTGCAACGCACCCAGTAACCTTGGAGCTATTCCTGACTTCATCACTGCCGAGCTGAGCTGGACGACTGGCGGCTCCAGTGCCTGGAACATTGAATATGGCCCGCAAGGCTATACCCAGGGAACAGGAACCCAGGTATCGAACGTCAATGCCAATCCGTACATCCTTTCAGGTCTGACGTCTCAAACGAGCTACGACTTCTATGTTCAGGATACCTGCAATCAGGTGAACGCCTCCGCATGGGTTGGGCCGTTCACATTCACAACCACGGCTGACTACAGCCAGATCGGAGCAGGAATCGCGATCGACATTGACGGTCAGGGTTGGGTGGATTGCACCAACAATGGCGGAGACAAAACCGACTTTGCCTCTGTTGGCTTGAGCGATGATGAAATCACCGTAGAAGCATGGGTGAAAGTAGACACCTTCCTCATCTGGCATTCGATTGCAGCATTCATACAGGACAACGGCCAGTTTGAAAAAGGCTGGAGCCTTGAGACGGGTGGAGGCAACAAGTTCAGATTTGCCATTAGCTCTTTGAACGCTGCCGGAGGTTTGGAATATGTAGAAACAACCACCCAGTTCAAAACCGGAGAGTGGTACCACGTGGTGGGCTCCTACGATGGTGACTCTGTGAAAGTGATCGTAAACGGAGAACTGGAAGGCTTCTCTGTGCTACAGGATGGAGCCATCGACTATGCTGATAGCTGGTTGTCCATCGGTTCTTACAAGGACGACAACGAGGACATTCGACTGGACGGTGTCATCGATGAAGTAAGGATCTGGGACAATGCCCTGAGCTACTCACACATTCGTGAATACATGTGCCAGAAGCTCTCAGGAAACGAACCTGGCCTCTCACACTACTGGACGCTGAACGATGGCGCTGGCAACATGGTCACAGACCTTGGCCCGAACAACCTTGACGGAACCTTCCAGGGAGACCTTGACCCGGGAAATGCGTGGGTAGTGTCAGGAGCCGCGTTGGGTGACACCAGCATCTACGTGCACACTGATTTTGTAAACAATCAAAACGTCACGCTACAGCTCTCTTCTGCAAACAGAGGGGATGTCATGCTGAACAACATTGATGGAGCACTCAAGGGAATCCACCTCTATCAGGTGAGCTCTGCACCAAACTTCATCTCTGGAATCAACGACATCGGAGATCAGGATGTGTATTACGGAGTGTACGTCACTCAGGATCCAAACGGAAACCCATCCCTCTACGATCTGGAATATGACTATGCCAACTATCCAAACGCAGTAAGCAACGAGAACTTCCTGACGGTTTACAATCGTCTGAACGCCTCTGTGCAGCCATGGATTAACAGTGGTGCTGTGCTTGACGCTGGCAACGATGAAATGAACCTCACGCAAGTTGGCTCCAGAAGAGAGATTGTGTTGGCAGACTTTACAGCGCCTTCCTGCCCTCCATCATCAGGGCTTTCTGCTACCAACATCACCGAGACAACCGCTGACCTGAGCTGGGCAGCAGGTGGCGGATCGACTTTCAACATGGAATATGGCCCTGCAGGCTTTAGCCTGGGTGCCGGAACATCCGTTACAGGACTGTCATCTGCTTCTTACAACCTGACAGGACTCATGGGATTCACGCAGTATGACTACTACGTGCAGGATGTTTGTGCCGGAAACGACCTCAGCTCATGGGTTGGGCCGTTCACCTTCACCACCGTCAATCCTTGTCCTTCGCCTATTTCGTTCGCTGTTGACAGCGTGGTAGGTACTACCGCATGGTTCTCTGTTGTAACGAATGGAAACAATACGGACTGGTCTATCCAGTACGGTCCCACAGGATTTACCTTCGGTTTTGGTATTCAGAGTGTAGTGAGTGGAAACCCATTCTCACTTGGAGGTCTGCTACCACTGACCACCTATGACGCCTACATTCAGGCCAATTGCGACCCTCTCTTCAGCGCCTGGGTAGGCCCAGTGAGCTTCACCACCGATTCTGCTCTGTTCATTTCAGATGTGAGCGCAGTCGATCAGGTGAAGGTTTATCCTAACCCAACACAAGGCCAGTTGGTAATCGAGACCGACCAGTCGACAAATGGATTGACCATCGAGATCATGAACATGACCGGAGAACTGGTCTGGGCGAAGCAAGATGCCTTTGGCACTGCGCGCCATTACATCGATCTCAGTGGGAATGCCTCTGGAATGTATATGGTTCGTGTAAAAGGTGAAGGCATCAACCTCACCAGGCGCGTGGTACTCCAGTAAGCCCCACCGCTCTAATCTCTAAAAAGGCCCTCTTTTCCAATGGAAGAGAGGGCCTTTCAGTACAATTAATCTGTAAAAATCATGAAAACCAATACCCTCTTCGCTCTATTAACCTTCGCCTTGTTCACTCAGGTTCCATTTTCCGGCAGAGCTCAGGAAACAACCGAGCAATCAGTAGCCGACTGGTCCTATGAACCCGACCAGGATGGTGCTCAGATTGGCTTCGAAATTGCCGCCATCGGAGACATCAACAATGATGGTATTAATGACCTTGTTGCTTCAAGCAAGAGCTACATTGTCAATGACGTGAATGGTGCGGTATTCCTGTTTCTGGGCACCGAGAATGGTTTTTCGGACACCCCGGACCAAATCATTCCCAGCCCCGTTAGTTCTGCTGAATTCGGGACAGCCATTGACATCGTCCCTGACATGAATGGAGATGGTTTTGGTGAGCTCGCGGTCGGGGCGCCTTTTCATGACATACAAAACGGCATCAACGATGGCATCCTCTACGTCTTTTTCGGGGCCGCTGATGGCGTCAATGCCAATTCACCATGGACACATACCTCCGGAGGTACGCAAAGGCAGCTGGGAGCCGAAATATGCTCCGGAGACTTCAACAATGATGGCTACGGAGATCTTGCCGTTGCCAGAATTGGCTTGTACTGGACAAATTCGCAGAGGCTCATCATGATCTACGGAAGCGCAAACGGCCCTGGAAACATTGTCAACCTCGACATACCCGGCTGGGAATCCCTGGGCCTGTCCATGGATGCAGGAGACATCAACGATGATGGTTTCGATGACCTGTTAGTCGGTTCTCCCCATTATGGCTCACGGCAATCTGAAGACAGAGAAGGAAAAATAACCATCTACAGTGGTTCTCCCAGCGGTCTGGTGACCAGCACGGCTGCCTGGGAATTTGAGACCAATGCGCTCAACTTTCAAATTGGAACGATGGTGTCCATTGTAGGGGACGTAAATGGAGATACATATCCCGACTTTGCTTCCACCGCTATTGGTTACTCCAATGGTGAGGAGTATGAAGGCGCAGTGTACCTTTTCTCAGGAGCTTCAGCCCTATCAAATTGCGCTCAGGAAGAGCTTTTCGAATCTAACCAGGAGTATCAAAGTTTTGGGAAGTCGATAGCCGGAGGAGATGTGGACAATGATGGTTATGCGGATTTACTCATCGGCAACACCACCAGCTCACAATTTGAGGATCGAGCGGGAATAGCCATGCTTTACAAAGGGAGCGCTGGTGGTATCTCCACGGATACGGCATGGACAACCAGCATTCTTTCTCCAGCAGCAAGGCTGGGGCATGCCGCAGTCATTTCTGATGTCAACAACGACAGTTTTGACGACATCATCATCAGCTCCATCAGCATGAACGGCAGCGGTACTGACAGAGGCCATGTGTTTGCCTACTATTCTGATATGGGAGCCTTCAGCGAAGCACTGAGTGTCACCGAACGTTCAGGGCATGGCTCAGCAACTGTAGTCTACCCCAATCCTCTCAGCGGGGAACACATTCACTTGAATTCAGCTTCCAAAGAGCGGCCGATTCAGGTCTTCTTATCCGATGGATCAGCGGAGCCTGTCCTTCTGGAGTCATCCCGAGAATCAAACTCAACAGCCCAGCTTAAACTACCTGCAGACCTTCCAGCAGGGATGTATTTCTTGAGGATTGTCTTTGAAAACCGGACAGAAACCCAGAAGGTCGTTATTCACTAACCCTGGGTCTGTTCTGTAGAAGAGATCGGTGAAATCTGATTGAAAAGATGGTGGTGAATCACCCACCATCTCGTTTGTTGGAGCGGGAAGCCGAACACTGAGCCAGGAACTCATCGCTGTAAGCATCAAACTCACCCATGCGATCAGGCCGGTGAGCCTCCACGTTGGTAAAAGGTTCTGCCCCGGAAATGTATTCGGCCATGGCTCTGCCAAAGCCTCCGGACATAGCTACTCCAGCACCTACACATCCTGTGGCTACATAGAATCCCTCAAGCTCTTTTACCGGCCCCAGAATGAAATTGGAGTCTGACGTGTAAGTGGAGAACCCGGTGATGGTGTGAGCAATTTCGACTTCTTCCAGGCCGGGGAAAAACTTCAGGAAGTTACGCCCTTCATTCCACAGAATATCCCACTGACGTTCCTCTTCAATGAACTTAAAGCCATCTAAAACCCTTGGAAGCTCTTTAGGATTGAACGCTGCTGACTCCTTATCTCGGATACCAAATAAGAGCGCCCCTGTTTCAGGACGTGTGTAAGCCTGAGCATCGGGAATGACGGTCATTGGCTGCGTAGAAGGGAAGCGTTTCTCATCCACTGAAGTGATCCAGTAGATGCTTCGAACCGGAGCGTAGGGCAGAGGAAGGTTGAGCGGCACAGACAGAAGATTGGACCATGCTCCTGCTGCATCAATTACCGTATTCACCTTGAGGCGCTCCTTCTTCCAAAGCTTTAGCCCGATCACCCGGCCACTGCGTGTGAATACCTTCTCCACGTCCGTGAATTGACGAATCGTTGCTCCATTTTTCCGCGCAGCATTGGCAAAAGCATTGGCCAAGACGTGTGCATCCAAAAACACATCATTTGGAAAGTAGAGTCCTGAATCAACAGAGGATGTATTCATCCATGGCAGTTTGTTCTTGATCTGAGCCGGGGTAAGCCACTGACGCGGCAAGCCATGATCATCCGCGATTTCATCTAAGCGATTGATAGAAGCTTGCGATTTCTCAGAGGCTACGATTTGTAAACTACCCACCT
The DNA here is from genome assembly GCA_002428995.1 of Flavobacteriales bacterium UBA6057. Lineage (GTDB taxonomy): Bacteria > Bacteroidota > Bacteroidia > Flavobacteriales_G > Salibacteraceae > UBA6057. The sequence continues at coordinate 202,006 of DIYJ01000014.1, forward strand.
GGCGGGCTCCGAGTGAAATCCCCAGTTCTTTCTCAAGGGAAAGAAAACTCCGGTAGGTCTCCTGAACCAAAGGAACCACATTTGTTTTGCTCCGAACGGTTGTGAGAAGCGATGCTGCCCAGGATGTAGCACCAGAACCCACAGATCCACGATCAATGAGTATGACTTTCGTATTCTCTTGTTTGGAAAGGTAGTAGGCACAAGCCGCTCCCAGAGTACCAGCACCTATGACAGCAACGGTTTTCATTGACTTTATAATTTGGAGCCAAAAGTATGCTGAGTGTTTACATATATGAAACAATAAGCTTGTTATAATTCATGATTTAGGTCATTTTGTTTACTTTAAATAAACATTGGTCTCAACCTGAAGCCTAGGTTTGAGCATCATCGCCACCGATGAAGTGGAATCAAACAAGGGCTTTAAGTGCTTAGACGGGGATCGCAGAAATCGATCAACTAGAAGCTCCTGTTGCAAAAAGCAACGCTCGGAGAAAATTCGGCTACGCTCACCGAGATAACCACGACATAAGAGCAGCCTCACCACAAGACCTTTCTACTTTCCACACATACTCTTAATCATTCTTTAAAACCACAAGTATGACTCTAAAGCTTTTTACGGCTTGTGTAGCATGTGCGGCATTGGCCTTTACTACTCAGGCTCAACACCTGGGCGTCAAGCTCTCGAACAATTCGAACGCGTCCAACTTTTCCTACAGTCCAACGGAGAGAAATGTGAGGATTGGCGCCATGGGGCAACCCGGTTACGAACTATCCCTCTCTGATGACACTGACCCTTCGCGATTCGCTTTTTTGAACTCGGGCTTCCCCCAGGAAGCGGTGATGGAATATCACGATTCACGACAACTGCGCTTTCAACGTTGGCTCAGCGGAAGCTGGGCAAGTACGTTGATGACCCTGGACCTGGTGACAGACAACATCGGGATCAACACCAACACTCCGGATGAAAAGCTGCACGTAAACGGCACGCTGGGTATCGGTAAGTTCAACGACCAGAACAACGCGGGACTCAAGATTGAATATGTTGACGGTGGCTCAGGAACAACCACCTTTCGGCACAATCGCTACGGAGGCACCAATCGATTTGCCCGGGGCAGTTCCAGCGGAGAGCGCCTGCAGGTAGACTTTGGTGGATCGAACAACCACTTCCTCAACATTTACGATGGAAACAATACCTCTCGCATCCGCTTCCAGGTGAACGGCACTTCCTACATCACCCAGGGGCCGCTGATCCTGGGCGCTACTTCTACATTCCATCCTGGCACTGCTCGCCCCAACACAGATCTGGAAGTACACGGAGACCTGGAAATGAAGAACGGGTCCAAGATCTTTTTCGGAGCAGAAAATGATGAGGATGGCTACTTCAGGCTGTTCAATCTGGACAAGTTCAACGGTCTTGACTACTCTCAGAATTTCTACATCCGAAGGGCTACCATCAACAATAACGATGGCGCTGTCATGGGCTTTCAAAAAGACGGCACCGTAACGATCGGCATCTGGGAACGGTATGATGGAACGGTGGTCGGAGATGGCGCCTACAAGCTCATGGTAAACGGGGCGATCCGCTGCGAAAAGCTCAAGGTGGAAACGGATGTTCCAAACTCTGATCATGTGTTTGAGAAGGATTACAACCTCATGCCATTGGAGGAAGTCCATGCATTTGTGACTGAAAACAAGCACCTTCCGGAAATCCCGTCTGCGGCTGAGTTTCAGGAAAACGGCTACCTCGTAGGTGAGATGGACGACCTGTTGTTGAGAAAGGTGGAGGAACTGACCCTCTACATCATCGCTCAGCAAAAGCAGATTGACGAGCTCCTCAAAGCGCAGCAGCAATGAGATTGACTCTGCTATTGACCCTCTTGCTGGTAGCTGTCGTTGGCCAAAGTCAGTTGATGCAATACGCCAGATCTACCACGCACTACGTGGATCGGAACTACGCTGGGAATAAGTGGTATGAGTCCGGTTCCAACGCGAAGATCCTCTTCGGTTCATCCGGCATCTACCGTATCCAGGTGGAAGCTTACTCAGGAGGCCTGCCACACGATTACATCTATGTAGCTGTGAATGGTGTCAACAGGACCGTGCTAAGCGCAGGGCAAACCCTGAACACGGGCGGAACATTCTTCTACTCGAGCAGCGGTGCCAATCTCGACATTGGTGTGCGCTTTAACGGGCCACAACCTGCTTGCACCGGCTCTTTCATCCGCCTGAAGCTTTACTTGCAGGGCAGCGGACAGATCGTTGATCAGATGGATATTCATTACTCTACTTATTCGCCCACTACGGTGACGATCCAGGGGCCGCCCTTTCTGACGGTTGATCATCAGGATCAAATAGACTGGAAAGTGGTTACTGCCTCTCAGACGATCAATATCAACCCGAATACCACCATCGAGCCGGGAGGGTTGTTTTGGCCACTTGGCGAGAATGAGCGAGAGTTCACCATTGCTCCCTGCCTCAACAAAAGGGATGGATTTGCTCCAACTGAACCTCTGTTCCATGACGGACTCTCAACCTCGGAGCTCACCGCTTATCCCAACCCATCCGATGGAAACGTAAAGCTGTATTTCAGCGGAATTCCAGATGCTTCGGATGATGTGATGCTGGAAGTCTATTCCACCAAGGGAAAACTCGTATTGCAGCAGCAAGTTCCTCCGATATCCGGTGAAGCATCCATCAACCTGAGGGATCAACCTAAAGGAGTCTACATGCTAAAGGCTACACTGGGTAGTCAGATATATCATCAGCGCCTGATGGTTCAGTAGTTCCGATCCTTTTCGATCTAATCACAAAGGGTGCTTTCAGGAGCACCCTTTGTTGTTTCTGCGGGTGTGCGAATTCGTTTGGCGATTTACACACAGATGAGCATGAACGCTTTTGGGTCCATACCGCCTCAAAAAATGACATGGGTTTCAACCATAATGACATGGGTTGAATTGATTTTCCACTCCTCGAAATAGGTTTGGAAACCAATTAAACAAATGATAATCAGGCTCTTTAGATTCCAAAGGGTTTGGAAACATTAAACCATTTACCATGTCAAAATTTATGAAGGTGCTGTTCATTCCAGCACTGATTTTAGGCGCCATTTCGTGTAAAAAGGACCTCATTGAAGAGGGCCAATCGAAGCGGTCGCTCACTGTCGAAAACAGCATGTCGTCAGCCATTCAAGGGATGGTCGAATACGATGCTCAACACGGAGTATTGGTCTTCAACTCTTTGGAAGACGTTTACAACCTCGAAGAATACCTCAGCAACCAAAATCCTTATGACCGGGGGAATTCGTCCTACATCGCTCAAATGTTGAATCAGGTGGCACAGCATGGCTACACCACCAACCCTCAAAGCTCGGGAGGAGAAGTTGTATTGGACAACCTGGACGCCTTGCTGCAATCCTCGCATCCGCTGAGTGATGCCAGTCTTGCACACCTCTTGATGACACACAATGCCGTTGGTTTTCCCCCATCATTCATGAATTCTACCCTGACAGGAAACACACCCTTTTCCTACGGTATCAGAGAAAGCATCCGACAAATGACGAGCCTTCCGGCCACCGTCAAAGCAGCGATACTGGAGGCTGACGAAGATGATCTGGATAAAATGGACTATGTCTACAAAGACTTCCTGGACTTGTTCCCGGGCTATCAGTCGCTCTATGAAAAACAAGTGAGCGCTGAAGTCCTTGCTCTGGAAGAAGGCCTTTCTCCTGATGAAGCAGTATTCGATGATCCTATTTTCTCCTCTGGCTTCGATCAGCTCATCAGAAACGAGAAGTACGAAATCTACATTGATGAGGCCGGACTTCTCAAGGCCTATTCTGATTGTTTGGAAATCCTGTTTCCCCTTCCGGTGGCCTCGGCTTATGCTCAGTTGCCGCTGCTGGGACTCAACGGAGAAATCGTCATTCCTACCCTGAGCGAAACTCCAGCAGGGCTGGACATGACCACCATCAACCAGACGGTTCCCACAGACTTTATATCCTACAACCCCGTATCGTTCGACCCGTTTGGCAATGGTAATGATGATCCTTTTTACGGCACAGCATTGCAGACCTACAACGTACTGGACATATGCCCGAAGTCCAACTTTTCGATGAGCCTGGATGCAGCAACTTCACTGACTGCAACGTTCACCAACAGCACCTACTATCCGAACGTCCCATCCCCACCCGCCACCTTCCAATACTGGAGCTTTGGAGACGGTACGGGTAGCTTCCAGGCAAACCCGATTCATACCTATTCCTCACCTGGTTTATACACCATTAAGCTGACCACATTCTCCACCGATTGCGGTTGCTTTCACCAACACATCTACGAAACGATCATAGGCCCGTTGCAAACCAAAGACGGAAACCCTGCTTGCCAGATTTTCACCGACCTGAAAATCGAAGCAAATCCTAACAATGGAATTGAAATGTTCTGGCTGAATGTTGAACCTGCGAATGGCACTCCCGGCTTTACCAGCATTAACTATGATATCGTGCTGACCGATGAGTTTGGAACTGCCTCTATTGTTGGCCAGGGGTCTGTTCAGCCGTTTGGTGAATACATTCCTATTCCCCTTCAAACTGCCGGGCAATACCACATCGAAGTCTACACCATTCGTGTTGGAGGCTGTGAATCTGACGCACCTACGGAAACGGTTTACTACAACGTGGAAGATCCGGGCACAGGATGTTGCGACCGGAAGGAAGTAGAAGAGGATGAAGATTACTTAACCGTGGGCGGAGAAGACTACATGGTTAAGTATAAAGTGATTGCCAGAGGATATTGGTATAAGACCGTGGGCGGATATACCAAGGCTTATCTAAAAAACAGCAAAGGCAAATACAAAAAGATCAGAGCAGACCATGAAATTGAAATTGAGGGAGACGTGTTTGGTCCGGAATGCGAAGGCGAGGGAAATCCGGTAGACCTGAATGACAGCGAAACGAATGTCAAAAACTTCAACTTCGAGTCATTTCAGACAGTGTTTCGGCCTTCGTTTGCCTTGAAAGATGGCAACCCTCTTCAGTTTTATCATACCATAACAAATGGTAGTGATGTGATCTGGAACGATGAGCTGCACGTGTTAAACTGCAATGAATAATCACCTCGATTTAAACCCTGGTTGCTCAACCAAGGTCAATCAATGAAGAACCCAAAAGAGGCGGGATGATGATCATTCCGCCTCTTCTGTTTCAGGCATTTTCTATTGCTGCTCAATAAACGAGGAGTACTTCGTTTCTCATCGTTTCCCGAAATTCTTCGTGTGGAGGGATAGAAAAAAGGCAGGCAAAAGAGAGTGGTGGTCTTTCATGCTAACGAGGATTTGGAGTAAAACAGCGGAACTATGATTGAGAAGACTATTATTCCTGCTCCATCCACGACCAGACCTTCTTTTAGCCTGCCTTATTCTCATGTGCTTTTATTAACGGCTAACCGGCTGAGAAACGACAAACTTCCGGATCACCACGGAGCCATCCTTTTGCTCAAACATCAGCGAATAACTCCCACCCTCCAGGTGACGCAGGTTCATCTTATCACCCACCAGCCGATCAGGAGTGGTTGCCAATACCTGCTTCCCTAACACGTCAAACAGAGTAATGCGGGAGGTAGCAGTTCGATCGTAGCTGATGTAGAGATCGTTCTCCATAGGATTAGGGAAAATGCTGATTTCATGCAATCCCTCACCACCTTCATCCAACTGGGCCTTAAACTTTGGGTTCTCTTCGCTCAGGTTTGTTCCGAAAGGGCCGAGGCAAAAACACTCAGTATAGTCTTCGCAGTCGGTGCCGCAAACGGTGACACAAATGTTCAAATAGTACATCCCATTTCCCTGTACAGGGATATAGTCTTCAACCAGGGTTGTGTTGCTGTAAAACTGCTCGTTGTAAGCAAGGTTGGACATTTGACCAACCTGCACAATCCTCCATTGATTGCAGGTAGTTGCAGCTCCCGTGAGTTGATAGCAACCAAAATCATCAAACACCGGAGGACAGGCCACATTCGCAATGGATATGTCATTGTCACAATCGGGAAGCACACAGTTGGAAGTGATCATTTTGATGCCCGGCAGCGGCTGAGGGCAACAGTCATTATCTACAATGTTTGTAATGCTCCAATCGCTGCAGCAGCTCTCAATCCAATCCTCCATATCATCCAGCGCATTGTGAACGATATCGAGCTGACAGGGCGTCAGTGAAGTGGGAACAGGAACCGAAGACATCAGGTTGTTTCCACCAGAACCCCAACAGGGAGAGCCGTTTTGTGAGGGTGAATTCAAGGTGCAGCAACACTCTGCATTCCCGTCTATGTCCACACCATCGCAGGGATTGCCTGCTGACCAGGAATGACCGAGGTCTAAAATGTGGCCTAGTTCGTGACAACACACCCGGGCCATATCATAGGCACCATCAGAGTTTGGCAAAACGTTGCCATAGCGCTTCCATGCGTTGTAAAGAAAGATGTTGTTTTCCCATATGTCTGCCTGTCCACCGATGGCTCCAGAGGGGACCCGCTCAAACAGGTAAATATTGATTTCTGATCCCACATTCACTCCGTATGCGGCATTGATGTCACTCATCTGTTGCGAGGACAGGTTGTTGTTAAACGCAGCATATGTGGCTGCATTTACCCTGTGAAAGTAGACTCCTTTGGGGCTGACTTGTATTCGCTTTGGCAGCGTTGGTGGCGGGTTGCTTCCGGGATAAAGCCGTGCGTCATAATGCTTCGCCATGGCATCATTGAAATTATTGGTCAGATGACGCGCATAATCGTATCCCGTGAAGTTTGAATTCCCCAGCCCATCTTCACATTCGGTAAAGTTTCCAGGGTCGCCCGCTACATTCCGCAGCATGAAGTGCACATTCACCCGGAGGTAAGTGATTTCATTATCTCCGCAGGTCGTTGTGGTTTTTACTTTTCCAACGGTCACTGGAGGATTTACAGTCGTTACCAAAGAGCCATCATCCGTATGGCACTCGCGGGCAGGTGGTGTGATGGACTGGTTCAGTGACTGTGCAGTCACGATGGCCGGAAGCCACAAAATGAACAGAAACGCAGCCCAACACGAAGTGTGTGTTTTCATAGCATCAGGATCATTCGTTAATAGACCCCGAATAAACGCCTCACCATTTCGCCTAACAATGGGTAATAGACGTATTTTGGTGAGTGGATTTATGTACGTGTTTATAAGTAAAGCGATCAAGGTCTATCTGCTTTTGACAAGCCGATACCTGATCTCTAAGACTTCTACAGAGCGTTGGCACCACCCTTGAATGAAACTGCAGGGGGATTCAAAAGGCTTATGGAAGGATGGAAATGGTAATATTCTCATGTCCCGAACGTTTGAACGCCAATCCAAAAAAATGAAGCCAAGCACCCTTTTTTCAAGCCTGATTATTCTTGTTTGCTCCACTGCCTGCGACAAAGAATCCAATTCACTCTGCTCAGAGGGCCCTCTTACCGAAGAGCTCACGCGTGTGACCATAAGTGGAGGAGTTGATTATCCAGCTTTTCGCTCGGATGGCGAGCGCTTCCTGCCTGGACAGGAGCTGTTGTTCATGTCTGACCTCGAGTGGAGTTGCAGCAATTCAACTGGGCCGGAGTTGCGCATTAATGGATCTGTAGTAGACCTTTTTGATCCCGTTTCACTTCCCGTTGGGACGCACGACATTGCTTATTCTATGGACGGCTGTGAATGGAATGTGATTGGCCGAACTTGCCCTCGAACGTCTGGCAGGCTCGATGTGGAGTTTTCAATAGAGGTTTTGGATACTGCTGGTGTTGAGGACTTTGGTGATATGCTGTGAGATCCTTAGGTTCACTCATTCCTGAGGTCTCGCTCCATCAAACGCACCTTTCATCTCGTCCAAAGTCGCCCTCAGCATCAGTTTCAATCCCTTCTTTCCAGCAGTGGTTTTAAAGTATTTCTCCCTGCGCATGGCATCCTCTTTAGACAAATAGTATTCACAGAAAATGAGTTTCAACGGCCTGCGAGGTGCAGTAGAAGTTGTTCCACCAGCATTGTGATTCTCTATTCGCTTCTCCAGGTTGGTGGTGTAACCGATATACATTTTATGGTCTTTTAGGGAATAAAGAACATAGCAGCAATACCCGAGGCCAAGCATAAATTGGATTTGTGAGAAAGATAACCTTGATGGACAAACTAATCAGCCCAAGAGACACAAAAAAACCGTGAAGTAGATTTTCCAATCACTCCACGGTCTGTCTTTTACCGCAGTGCAGTAGATCGAAGACGATCACCGCACCGCGATGAAGCGAACTCTGTTCTGCTTCATCGCTCCTCCTCTTGGGCTCGAACCAAGGACCCTCTGATTAACAGTCAGATGCTCTAACCAACTGAGCTAAGGAGGAATATTTCAACTTTTCATTGCTATTGCTCCGAAAAGGGCTGCAATATTACTACAAGTCCACAAATCTGACAACATCATTTTCTGGAGATGTATTCCCACATTTGCCGCGTCAAAAAAACACATCCGGTATGAAGCTCACTGCGGTAGGCACTATGGCCTTTGATTCTATTGAAACTCCCTTCGGAAAATCTGAACGCATCATTGGCGGTGCTGCTACTTACATCGGCCTCGCGGCAAGCTATTTCACAGATTCCGCTTCGCTGGTCTCTGTGGTTGGAGAAGACTTTCCTGAAGAGTTCATGCAAAACCTGCGCGGTCGTTCGCTCAACCTGGATGGCGTGGAACAGCGCAAGGGAGAAAAATCATTCTTCTGGGCGGGTAAGTACCACATTGATATGAACTCGCGCGACACGCTGGATACGCAGCTCAACGTGTTGGCTGACTTCAAACCAGTAGTGCCTGAGCACAGCACGAGTTCTGAGTTCCTGATGCTCGGTAACCTCACTCCAGCCGTTCAGATGTCCGTGATCGAGCAAATGACCGAGCGTCCTAAGCTGATTGTGATGGATACCATGAACTTCTGGATGGAAGTAGCCATGGACGAGCTGAAGCAAACGATTGGCAAAGTGGATGTGCTGTCCATCAACGATGAGGAAGCTCGCCTGTTGACCGATGAGTACTCGTTGGTGAAAGCGGCTCGCAAAATCCTGAAGATGGGACCTTCCTACCTCATCATCAAGAAGGGTGAGCATGGAGCTTTGCTGTTCCATGAGAACGAGGTGTTCTTCGCTCCTGCACTGCCGCTGGAAGATGTATTTGACCCAACGGGAGCTGGCGACACCTTTGCCGGTGGATTCATCGGCTACCTGGCTTCCTTGAGCGATGTGAGCTTTGAAGGCATGAAGCAGGCCGTGATCTACGGTTCAGCAATGGCATCTTTCTGTGTAGAGAAGTTTGGCACCGAGCGCCTCATGAACCTGAGTCGTCCCGAAATTGAAAAGCGGGCACAGCGATTCATCGACCTTACACAGGTCGAGATCACCTTTGCTTAATCTTTAAGAGTAGGAGAACTGCCTTTTACTGGCAGTTCTTGTTGAGAGTCGTAGAAATAAACAGGCTAACATCCGGCCAGAGGATGCTTTTGCCATCTGCTCCTTTATGAAGGTCTTCACAGACCTTGTTCAGTGCCTGAATCGCGGGCATGGCACTCCATGTTTCTACGTTCATTTTGGCTTCTACCTCCAGCTTCTCGCCTTCCATTTTGTAGGTGCCATTCACCGGCTGCTCCACTCCGTTCATCGAGAGGTTAAACACCACTTCGCCAGATTGATCGTCTCCAGAAATGGACGCCACAGTGCCAGTGAGCACATCACCGTTGGTCATGCTTCCAAAGAAGGTTTCCCGAATTTTTGGATCGCGGGTAGCATCTCCGGAATTTACAGAACCGGTAGTGATGTTGAACGAAGCATTTTGAAGCACCTCAGCAGGTGTGCTGCCTTCGTTCACGCCTGAAACCTCGAATGAATCAAACACACCATTAACACCAGTGCGCTCTGTGTATTTGTAAGCTACCCAGAGGATTTCAGTACCCTCATTGTTGTAAGTGTAGGTGCACACTTCAGCCTTTTCTTCGGGCTGGGCTGCGGCCTCGGGCTGTTCAGCTTGAGTAGTCTCAGTGTTGCCACCACCACAGCTCATCAAAAAAGCAGCTGCAGCAACCAATGGAAGTAAGTTTCGCTTGTTCATGTTATTCAAATTCAATGAGTATGTTGTTCTTTTCGATCGCATCTCCTTTGCCAACCTTGATGGCTTTTACCACTCCCTCAGCTGGCGACTTGAGCACGTTCTCCATTTTCATTGCTTCTAAAACAACCAAAGCGTCCCCTTCGTTCACAGCATCACCCGCAGAAACTTTGATGTCGAGCACCAAGCCTGGCATGGGCGCTTTCAGCTCTTTCACAGACTTCTTGGCCTTCATGTTCATCCCCAGGCGTTCGAGCATGAGTTCGGTCTCACCCTTCACCGTAGCGGTGTATTTCACACCACCAACTTTCACCACCGCCTCGCTTCCTTCGCGGCTGATGAGTTCAATGAGATAGGACTGATCGTCCATGATCAAATGATAGTGATTGCCTTCAAGGTGAACCAGGTCCACAACACTTTTCTGGCCGTTGATCACGAGACCTTCTTCGGTAGTACGCTCCGTGCTGTACTTTTGGCCTCCGACTTCGATTTGCAGCATGAAGCAAATGTATAACTCGCAACACAATTCCTTCTGCATCAGCGCTTGAAACCTTTCTTTAAACACCTGGGCTCGGGACTCTTGCTTTCAGGCCTTGTTCTGGGCACTCAGAGCTGTTCACTTTTTCAGCGAGCGGGCAGCTCTCCAAAGCGCGCCATCATGCTCGATACACTGGAGCAGTACTTTGTGTATGCAGAGGATGAAGACGCCAGACCAGTGCCATTTCAGGGAACATTCGAACCTACTGTTGATGTGCATCACGTGGAACTGGACCTGAGCTTCAATTGGGAAAAGGAAGAAGTCATAGGCAAGGAGCGCTTGTGGATCTCGGCCTACTTCGAGCCTCAGGATACGATTGCGCTGGACGCCCGCGGTTTTGAGATCAAGCAGTTGAAGGTCAATGATGATTCCGTTGGATTTGAATACGATGGGGATCAGCTGCTCATCGCTTTGGATTCCACGTTGGGAAAAGACGATACGGTCACGGTGATGCTGGACTACATCGCACGCCCCTCCATGCTGACCACCACCGGAGGTACGGCCATCACTTCAGATAAAGGACTCTACTTCATCGACCCTAGAAACGAGCAGCCGGATAAGCCCACGCAGCTTTGGACGCAGGGAGAAACGGAAAGCAATTCAGCATGGTTTGCGCTGGTTGATAAGCCCAACGACAAGTTTACCCAAGAGGTGTTTCTGACAGTAGACTCCAATTTGAAGACACTCTCCAACGGTGCCTTCATCTATTCAACGCTGAACGGAGATGGCACGCGGACGGACTATTGGAAGCAGTCTCTTCCACATAGCGGCTACCTGTGCATGATTGCGGTGGGAGACTTTTCCATCGTCAAGGACACTTGGAATGATATCGATGTCTGGTACTACGTTCAGGAAGAATATGAGCCTTATGCGCGTTCCATTTTTGGCAATACGCCCGAGATGCTGGATTTCTACAGTGAAATCCTGAAGACACCCTACCCTTGGGAAAAGTACCACCAGATTGTGGTAGAAGACTTTGTTTCCGGAGCGATGGAAAATACATCTGCCGTGGTGCACGGTTCGTTCGTAGCGCGCACCGATCGCGAGTTGATCGACAACGACTATGAAGATGTGATCGCCCATGAGCTTTTCCATCATTGGTTTGGCGACTTGGTCACTTGCGAGTCGTGGGCACAGATCACCATGAACGAAGGTTTTGCCACCTACGGTGAATACCTCTGGAAGGAATACAAATACGGCCAGGCAGCGGCAGACCTTCATTTGCAGAAAGACCTGGCAGCCTATTTCAGGGAAGCTCAGTCCAAATCGGTGCCCCTCATTCGCAACCATTACCATCATGCGGATGATGTGTTTGACAGCCACAGTTATCAAAAAGGTGGACGTGTGCTGCACATGTTGCGCCACGAAATCGGGGATGATGCTTTCTTCGAATCGCTGCGACTCTACCTCGAACGCCACGCTTTTGAAACAGTAGAAGAAGATGATTTAAGGCTTGCAGTAGAGCAAGTGACCGGTCGGGATCTGCGATGGTTTTTTGACCAATGGTATCACCGCGAGCAGCACCCTTATGTAAGTGCCTACTACAGCCGAGACACCACAAACGGGCACCTGTTGATTCACCTTTCGCAAGACTCCTCGAGCATTCCCTTCAAATTCTACCTGCCGTTTCATTATGCCAGAGAAGACGGCTCTATCGCCAAAGTCAACCTTTGGGTCGATGAGCTGAATGAAACCTATTCGGTGAATGTTCCCGCGAACACCGCGTGGTATGCGTTGAACTCGGATGGAGCACTGCTTGGGCAGTTAGAAGAAGAAAAACCGACATCTGTCTGGGCCAACCAAGCCACCCAGTCTGAGCATTTTTTCGGGCGTCAATGGGCCTTGAACGAGTTGAGCAGAAAGTCTCCGAGTAATCTGGCAAAGGTTGTTCCCTCGTTTCTGGAAGACGAATTCTGGCATCACCGCTGGACGGCTTTGAACATGATCAAACCCTACATGGCCAAGCAAGACAGTTCATTGTTTCAGCAAATCATCCACCTGGTGAACGACCCTAAGTCCACCGTGCGTCATCAAGCGCTGGCCATGGCAGACACTCTGTTGACCGAGGGCGCCAATCCATTGTTCGTCCAGGCACTTCAGGATTCATCTATGATGGTGCAGCAACTGGCCCTGCAGATTCTGGGTGAACGCGATCCATGTTCCGTGCTGGACTTCTGCGACTCGTTGCAGCAAACGGGAGAACACGACTTCGACAGTTGGCTTTCCAGGGTGTTTGCACAGTGTGGTGATGAAAGCAAGGAACCCTTTTTCTACGAAGCCCTCGATCGCTCCACAGGCATCGAAACCATGTTGCTCCACACCGACTTGGTAGACTATGTAATTCGCGTCAACGAGCCGGAAATGGTAGACCGGGCGATGGAGCATCTCTTCGAGTCCGTCCAGCAAAACAATTCCTGGTGGATGACCTACTCTGCGCTGGATGGACTGAACAAGCTCCACGACTTCATCAACAAGAAAATCGAAGTGCTGGAACGCCACAGCGACCTCACCAACTCAGAAACCGAGCGCCTCGCCCGATGGAAAAACAAGCGCGCCACCATATCAGCGCTGCTGGATGAGGTAAGAGAATCAGAGCATACGGGAGAACCCAAGGTTTATTTCCGGGAAGAGTGATGTTAAATCAGATGATAAGTTGATTAGATGATCAGATAATGGGCACACTGAGTCAGACTGCGCTTACACCATCATCTAATAATCTGATTGTCTAATCATCTAATTTAATTGACCGCCTCGTACCCCTCATCGATCAGCAAGCCGGTGCCCATCGCAGCCTGAACAGCCAGCTCATCGCAGCGCTCGTTGTAGTGGTTTCCATCGTGGCCTTTGACCCAACGGAACGACACCTTGTTTTTGGGATAGATGCGCAGGAAGCGCTGCCACAGATCGGGGTTCTTCTTGTCCTTGAAGCCTTTCTTCTGCCAGCCAAACACCCATTTTTTCTCTACCGCGTCCACCACGTACTTGCTGTCGCTGAAGATGGTCACTTCATGGCCGCCACCCTTGAGCATCTCCAGGGCCTTGATCACACTTAGCAACTCCATGCGGTTGTTGGTGGTTTTGCGAAACCCTTCTGAGAATTCCTTTTGATGCGCTCCAGACATGAGCACAATGCCATAACCTCCTGGGCCGGGGTTTCCGCGGGAGGAGCCGTCAGTGTAGACTGTAATCCTTGCCATTAATCGAATGAAAAATAACTCTCCGGGTTGAGGGCAACTCCCTTGCTCCAGAGTTCAAAATGCAAATGAGGGCCAGAGCTATATTCTCCGGTTTCACCGATGATGGCGATCGCCTCACCTGCTCTCACTTTATCGCCCTGCTTTTTGAGCAGCACGGAGTTGTGCTTATACACAGAGATAAGATCGTTGTCGTGCTGCATTTGGATGATGTAGCCCGTCTCAGCGGTATAAGAGGCCACAATCACAGTGCCTTCATCAATCGCTTTGATGGATGCATCCTTCGGGGCTGCGATGTCGATTCCAAAGTGCTCACGCTGTGCGTCAAACTTGGAGGTGACAGAACCTTTCACGGGAGGGAAAAGCAGGTAATTGGCAGATCCTTCCCGCTTAAACTCCGGGCTCAGATTCACCAACTCCTCCCGCTCTATCTCCATTCTTAAGAGTGAATCTTCCAGGCTTCGAGTGTAGTTCACTTCCTGTGGCTCGGCCATCGGGTCGCCTCCGGCTTCGGTGTTATCATCTGGCACCCGACCGTCCATCAGTGCCTGAAAGTTTTGGATGTACTGTTCCCGCTGCCTCAGTGCCACCTCCATGGAATCCGCTTTCAGCGCTGCACTCAGCGCCATGCGCTTCACCTTGATCTCTTCAGCATATCCTGGAAGGTAATACCTGAGTGGCGTCCAGGCCAGCAACGCAAAAATGATGGTGATCATCACGATCAGCATGATGCCTACAGAAACGATCACGTTAAGCGGAGTGAGCAGCATCGCAAAGCGTTCCTCGAAGGTGTCGATGTTCAGAATCACCAATTTGTAGTGATTCTTCAGCCGCCTGTAGAGCTTCTCCTTTTCCTTTTTAGAGGGTTGTTTTGCCAATTTCCCAAGAATTCTGACCAAATATCTCAATATTCAGCGGCCTAGTGCGTTCATGGCTCGCATTCGGTATTCCGTTAACGATAATTTTGTTCGCACCTTCGTAGACTGAACGCTGTGAAAGTTGTACACCTCATAGGATTTGCCGTGGCGGTAATGCTGCTAGGATCTTGCTCCCAGGAAAAGAATACGATCCTGAGCAGAACCTACCACAATACCACTGCCCGCTACAACGGTTACTTCAACGGCCGCATGGCGCTGAAGGATGCGCACATGACCATGGAAGAAACCCATGAGGAGGACTATACGCAGCTGCTGCCCATCTTCATTTATGACGATCAGGACCTTGTGAGGTCAGTCTATCCGCAGCTCGATCGCACCATTGAGAAAACTTCGCTGGTCGTAGATCGCCACAGCATTGACATCAAGGGCGTGGAATACTGCAAGTGGATCGACAATTCGTGGATCGTGATGGGAGAAGCGCAATACCTGAAGGATGAAGACCTTCAAACGAAGCAAATCTTCGATTTTACCAAGCGCAAGTACAAGGATCCGGAGACGCGGGCCATGTCAGAATTCTGGTTGGCGCGTTTGCTCATCAAGCAGGGCGAATACGAAAGAGCTGCCTCTCAGCTGAGGAAGGTCACCGTAGAAGATGGCTACCCGGAAGACGAACTGTCGGAGCTGTATGCGGTGCGCGCAGACTTCTACATCAAGCAGCTCCGCTACGAAAAGGCCATCGAAGAACTCGAGCGCTGCATCGAATACACCAAAAAGCGCAAGGTGAAAAACCGCAGGATGTTTATCCTGGCGCAACTCTACCGACTGGATGGGGATGGACGAAAGTCGAGTAACCTCTACGCAGAACTGATCAAGCGCAACCCGGATTACGAAATGGCTTTCTACGCCAAGATCAATCGCGCCCTGGCTTTTGACGTAACGGCTGGAAACGTGGACGAGGTTCGCGACATCCTTTTCAAGATGCTGAAGGATGAGAAGAATGAGGAGTTTCAGGATCAGATCTACTATGCCCTGGCAGAGCTGGAGCTCAAGGAAGACGATGAGCCGGAAGCCATCGAATACCTGAAGCTGGCTACCAAAAACTCGGTGCGCAATGGCAATGCCAAGGGACTGGCCTTTTACCGACTTGCAGACATTTACTTCGAGAAGCAGAACTATCCCGTTGCCCAGGCTTATTATGACAGCACCGTCACCTTCCTGAGCCAGGAACACGAGGACTATGATCTGGTGCTCGGTCGTGCAAACAGCCTGACGCAGATGATGCGAGACATGAACATTGTGACTGAGCAGGACAGCTTGCAGGCCTTTGCCAAGCTCCCTAAAAAGGAACAGGATCGCATCATCCAGGATCAGATCGATGCACTCATTGAGGCAGAACAAGAAGCCGAGCGTCAGAAGGAAATTGAAAACCTTCGCTCGCAGCAATCTGCGTTTGAACAGAACACCCAGATCAATCGAAACATCGGGAAAGGGGAATGGTATTTCTACAACCCGGCAGCCGTTGGCTTTGGAGCAGGCGAGTTCACCAAGATCTGGGGGCGCAGGAAAAACGAGGACAACTGGAGACGATCGGATAAGACATCTCTGGCACCGCTGTTGGTAGAAGATGAATTTGGGGATGGAAACGCAGAAGACACTACGGCCGGGGCTAACGATCCCAAGGATCCCAACTACTATTGGAAGGACGTGCCGATGTCAGATGAAGACATGGCTCGCTCGCATGCTCTGATTGTAGAAGCGCTGTACGACCTTTCGCTGGTTTACAAGGATCAGATGTACGATCCTCCGAAAGCTGCGGAAACGCTGGAAGACCTGATCAGCCGTTACGATTCTTCGAAGTATCACCTCAATTCCTACTACCAGCTTTACCTGCTTTATGCAGACCTGGGCAACACTTCGAAGTCCAATTATTACAGAGACCTTCTGCTGCGCGAGCATCCCGATAGCGAGTATGCTCAGGTGATTCGGAATCCGGACTTCCTGCTGGCTTCTGCTGCCACTGATGAAGAAGTGACCAAGAGTTATGATCGCGCGTATGCCTATTTCCAGCAGGGATACTACATGGAGTCGTTCAAGGTCATTGACGAGGCCGTCAGCAAGTATCCGCAGAACAAATACGATGCGAAGTTTGCATTCTTGCGCGCCCTGGACTTGGGCTTTGTGAAGGATGAGCAGGCCATGTTGACAGCCCTGGAAGACGTCAAGAAAAACTACTACTCTCAGGAAGAGGGTAAAGAAGCAGAACGTATCCTCGCATACTTTGCCGGTGGCAAAAAGATCAACTCAAACGTAGAGGAAGAAGAGGAGGAATCCAGCGAAGAGGAAAACAAGGCAGCGATGGCCAAGTATTCCTATGACATTGGTGCTTCTCACAACTTCATTGTCATCGTTCCTGACACGGCCGATGTACAGGGCATCACAAATACCATCTCCAACTTCAATCGCATCTACTTCAGCACGCGCGGTCTGAAAACCAGCTCCATTCCGCTGAAAGAAGGTAAAACAATGGTAGTTGTAGCCAACGTGGGAATCATGAACAAGGCGATGGATTACTACCGCACCTTCATCCAAAACAATGATCCTCTGGGGCAACTTAACGCGAAGGGCTACCCCACTTTTGCGATTTCCTACGACAACTACGCCCAGTTCTACAAGGATCAAAACACCTCGGCTTACTCAGCCTTCTTCGAGGAGAAGTACAGTAAGACCAACTAAGACAGAGGTTTAACTACTCTTTCTTAAAGAGAATTTTACTTTTGCCTCAAACTGCGAAAGACAGATGATTACACGGAGCGGAAAACCTAGTGGGAAGAACGGAGAGTCGGAGATCGGTACACACAACCAAATCGCAAAGGGCACACACATTCAGGGAGACATCAAAACCGATGGTGTTTTGCGCATTGATGGCACACTCATCGGGTCTATCGATTCCACCGGTAAAGTTGTTGTTGGCCCTTCTGGTCGTATTGAAGGATCCATCAATTGTGTATCTGCCAACGTCAGCGGAGAAGTAAAGGCAAGCATTACCGTCAAGGAATTGCTAACACTTCAGGCTACTGCCAAGCTGATGGGAGAAGTGACCACTGGCAAACTGGCCATTGAGCCCGGAGCAGTATTCAGCGGTTCGTGCAGCATGGGTGGAGTAGTGAAAGAACTCTCTCACAAGGACAAGCAGCTTGTCGCAGAAAAAACAGCCTAACTCCTTTTACAAATACACCGGGATGGCTTTCAAGATGATTGTCATTATCCTGGTTTTCACCTTCGGAGGTATGAAACTCGATGACTACCTCGAACCATCTTTTCCCGTTTCTACACTATTCGGAGCTCTGCTGGGCAGCGGCATGGCCATCTACAGTATGATCAAAGACCTAACCTAGCCCATGAAACCCGTGCTCATATCTGTCGCCTTTGCAGCCATCATTGCCGTGGTCAACGTGATCGTGTACCAAGCAATTGGTTGGCCGGTTGAACCCATCCTAGCGTTGGCCTATCTCTACATGATCGGGTTGAGTGTTCTGTTCCACCGCTTCATCAAAGCCGATGGAGACCCTAAGAAGTTTGTGAATGCCTACATGGCCTTCAGCGGAGGACGCATGTTTCTCTCTTTGTTTGTCATTTTGATCTTCGCATTGACCAATAAAGCCTACCTCAAGCCCTTCACGGTGGCTTTTCTCTTCCTTTATTTTGGCTTTACTTTCCTTGAAATAGCAAGGCTTTGGGGCCAATTAAAAAAGTAGTTCAGAAAGATTTTTTTGTGAGTGACATTGTTCTACTTTTGCGCTGCCTTTTTAGGGGTGTATTGAAAGTGGCAAAAAATGCTGAAAATCAAGGAACAAAGCGTGGCTAGAGGATTAAAAATCATCGTTCTGACAATTTTGACAAGCGCAGCCATGAGCGCGTTTGCTTCTCCAGCTTCAGACTCAACTCATTCGGAAGAAGGCTTCAATGCCGGTGAAGTGATCATGCATCACGTGTTGGATGCCAATGAAATCCACATTTTTGACGGCCTGAGCATTCCTCTCCCGATCATTCTTTACACAAGCCAGGGACTGGACATCTTCAGCTTTGGAAACTTCTGGGATGATCATCATCACCCTACCATGACTTATACAAGTGCTTCCACTGGAAACACTTACGCCTATAACCACGGACACATTGTTCAGGTGGGCGACATGGCAGAAGAATTAGCGCACGCAGGGTGGAGCGTAAGCGACCACTCATTCCTGGATTTCTCTATTACTAAGAATGTTGCAGGGATCTTTCTCGCAGCCATCATTATGATCCTGCTTTTCACATCCGTAGCCAGAGCTTACGCTAAGCGTGACGGAAAAGCTCCTAAAGGATTGCAATCATTCATGGAGCCGCTCATCCTCTTCATTCGTGACGAGGTAGCGAAGCCATCCATCGGTCATAAGTACGATCGCTTCATGCCATTCCTGTTGTCGATCTTCTTCTTCATCTGGTTTGGAAACCTGCTCGGTTTGGTGCCATTCCTCGGAGGGCTGAATATTACTGGAAACATTGCGGTAACCGCAGTGCTCGCCATCTTCACCTTTATTGTAACAAGCTTCAGTGCCAACAAAGGCTACTGGATGCACATTGTAGCACCTCCCGGAGTACCCTGGTGGTTGCTGCCGATCATGTGGCCGATTGAAATCCTCGGAGTGTTCAACAAGCCCATCGTGCTTTGTCTTCGATTGTTTGCGAACATCACCGCAGGTCACATCATCATTCTCTCATTCACTTGTTTGATCTTCATCTTCAATAGTTCGTCCGGTGCAGGAGCCGCTTACGGAGTCAGTATTGGTTCTGTGCTGTTCAGCGTGTTTATGATGTGCCTGGAATTGCTCGTAGCGTTCCTTCAGGCATACGTATTCACCCTGCTTAGCGCCCTCTACTTCGGTCAGGCTGTTGAAGACCACGATCATCATTAAATCTAAACGCGTAACTATTTCAATTCAATTATATCATGGAGCTACTTAGCATTTTTCTTGCCGAAGCAATGGCAGTACTTGGAGCCGGAATCGGTGCCGGAGTTGCAGCCCTCGGAGCAGGTGTAGGTATTGGTCGCATTGGTGGTTCAGCCCTGGAAGCAATCGCTCGCCAGCCTGAAGCAACAGGTGACATCCGTGCAAACATGATCGTTGCTGCAGCCCTTGTTGAAGGTGCTGTATTCTTCGCCATCGTTGTTTGTCTGCTTGTAGTGCTCGGCTAAATGATTATGATCCCGTGCTTCCAGCGGTTGGCTGGAAGCCGGGTTCTTTACCTTGAATTGACAACTGTACAATAAAGAGATACCATGGATATTGTAACGCCCGGTTTTGGACTCGTTTTCTGGATGACCCTCAGCTTTCTGATCATCCTTTTCCTTCTCAAGAAATTTGCTTGGAGCCCGATTCTTAAGTCGATCAAAGAGCGCGAAGACAGCATTGAAGATGCACTGGAATCTGCGGCTAAGGCCAAGGAAGAAATGCGCAAGCTTCAGGACAACAATGAATCATTGTTGCAAGAAGCGCGTGCTGAGCGCGATCAGCTGATGAAAGAAGCGCGCGAGACAAAGGATCAGGTAATCAGCGAGGCTAAGAACAAGGCCAAAGAGGAAGCTGAAAAGATCCTGACCGCAGCACGCGAAGAGATCAAAAACGAAAAGGCCAAGGCCATTGGAGAATTGAAAGATCAGGTTGCCGCCATTTCTTTCGACATCGCTCACAAGGTGCTCCAAGACAAACTCAGCGAAGCAGACATGCAAAAGGATAGCATTCAGAGCGCGCTGAAAGAAATCTCCTTCAACTAATGAAACAAGGAAAAGCTGCACAACGCTACGCGGCCGCGCTGCTCGACCTTGCCCTTGAGAAAGGCATTTTGGAGCAAGTGAAGGACGACATGGCGCTCATCAAGGCTACCGTAGCCGAAAGCCATGAGCTCGACCTTCTGCTGCACTCACCGATTGTGAAAGGCGATAAGAAGCAAGCCATTCTCTCCGGTGTTTTCGAAAAGAACATCCAGCCGCTCACGCATCAGTTCCTGAACACACTGGCTGTAAAAGGCCGTGAGGGCATCCTGGTAAACATCACCGAAGCTTTCTCAGAAGCTTACCGTGCTCACAAGGGCATCGTTAGAGTTGAGATTACTTCCGCTCGTGAGCTTTCAGATGCTGAGCGTTCAGAGATCAATGCCAAGTTCGAAGCCAGCGGCATGGGACAGCTTGAGCTCACCGAGAAGGTAGACGCGTCCCTCATTGGTGGATTGCGCATCAAAGTGGGCGATAAGCTCATGGATGCTTCCATCCAAAAGAAGCTGAATGAGCTTCAAAAACAAGTCACTAAGAATTCAAACATTTCAGATAAATAATCAGAACTATCATGCCTGAAATCAAACCAGCAGAAGTTTCAGCCATCCTCCGCGAACAGCTTTCCGGTTCCAAAACCGAAGCAGAACTTGAAGAAGTAGGAACGGTATTGCAAGTGGGTGACGGTATCGCACGTGTTTATGGATTGACCAACGTGCAGGCCGGTGAGTTGATCGAGTTTGAAAACGGTCTCAAGGCCATCGCCTTGAACCTTGAAGAAGACAATGTTGGAGCTGTACTGCTCGGACACTCCACTACTGTAAAAGAAGGAGACAGCGTAAAAAGAACACGCCAGATTGCATCACTCAAAGTAGGTGAGGGAATTGTTGGTCGTGTGGTAAATACATTGGGTGAGCCCATCGATGGTAAAGGGCCCATCCAAGGAGAAACCTTCGAAATGCCTCTAGAGCGTAAGGCTCCCGGGGTTATCTATCGTCAGCCGGTAAACGAGCCGCTTCAAACCGGTATCAAGGCGATCGATGCGATGATTCCGATCGGAAGAGGCCAGCGTGAGCTCATCATTGGTGACCGTCAAACCGGTAAGACTACCGTTGCGATTGACACCATCATCAACCAGAAGGAATTCTACGATCGAGGAGAGCCCGTATACTGTATCTATGTTGCTTGTAGCCAGAAAGGTTCTACCGTTGCTGGTATCGTAAAGCGTCTGGAAGATGCCGGAGCAATGGCTTACACCACTGTGGTAGCAGCCAACGCTTCTGACCCTTCTCCAATGCAGTTCTACGCGCCTATGGCCGGAGCATCCATCGGAGAGTACTTCCGCGATACAGGTCGTCCTGCATTGATCATCTACGATGACTTGTCAAAGCAAGCCGTTTCTTACCGTGAGGTATCCCTTCTGCTCAGAAGACCTCCGGGACGTGAAGCATATCCT
Organism: Flavobacteriales bacterium UBA6057; assembly: GCA_002428995.1. Taxonomy (GTDB): domain Bacteria; phylum Bacteroidota; class Bacteroidia; order Flavobacteriales_G; family Salibacteraceae; genus UBA6057. The sequence goes on from DIYJ01000014.1 coordinate 223,995, forward strand.
GGTGACGTATTCTACCTTCACTCGCGCCTTTTGGAGCGTGCAGCAAAGGTGATCAATGACGATACGCTTGCAGCTCAGATGAACGACCTTCCAGAGTCCTTGAAAGGCAAGGTAAAAGGTGGTGGATCTTTGACCGCACTTCCGATCATTGAAACACAGGCTGGTGACGTTTCTGCATACATTCCAACCAACGTGATCTCCATTACCGATGGTCAGATCTTCCTGGAAGCGAACCTCTTCCTTTCCGGTGTTCGTCCAGCGATCAACGTAGGTATCTCTGTATCACGTGTGGGTGGTTCTGCACAGATCAAGTCCATGAAGAAGGTATCCGGTACATTGAAGCTCGACCAGGCGCAGTACCGCGAACTGGAGGCTTTTGCCAAGTTCGGCTCTGACCTTGATGCTGCTACCAAATCTGTACTGGACAAGGGAGCCCGCAACGTAGAGATCCTGAAGCAAGGTGAGAATGCTCCGCTTCCAGTAGAGAAGCAGATTGCGATCATCTACCTTGGAACTAAGAACTTGCTTCGTGAAGTTCCAGTGAACAAGGTGCGCGAGTTCGAAACAGAATTCCTGGACTACATGGATGCCAAGCACCGCGATGCGCTGGATACCCTGAAATCAGGAAAGCTCACCGATGAAGTAACATCAACTCTTGAAAAAGTAGCTGCCGAGCTAAGTGCTCGTTACGCTTCTAAATAAGTCGATCAATGCCCAACTTAAAAGAGGTACGCAACCGGATCTCGTCTGTTAACAACACGAAGCAGATCACTTCAGCAATGAAGATGGTTTCGGCTTCTAAGTTGAGACGAGCTCAGGATGCCATCATGCAGATGCGCCCCTACGCTGAGAAGCAGCAGGAAATCCTTCAAAACCTCAGCAGCGGGCTCGATACATCGGAAAACGAATTCGGACGCGCTGACGAGGCTAAGAACGTGCTCATCATCGCCATCTCTTCGAATCGTGGCCTTTGCGGTGGTTTCAACTCTCAGATCATCAAGCATGTGCATAAGATGATTGAAGGGGACTATGCCTCCAGCAACGTAACCGTGCTCACCTTTGGAAAGAAAGCTGAAGATGCCTTCCGCAAAACCAGCTACTACATCAAGGGAACACTTTTGCCTCGCCACACCAATGAGATCTTTGACAACCTTGACTTTGACCATGCCTCTGCGGCTGCGAAAAAGATCATGGACGCCTTTGTGGCCAAGCAGTTCGACAAAGTAGTTCTAGTTTACAACTCCTTCAAGAATGCAGCTACGCAGATCGTGAAGGAAGAGCAGTTCCTCCCGATTGCAGCACCTGAATCTGCAGCTGGTAGCGACCTGGACTACATCTTTGAGCCGAACAAGACTGAGATCGTTGAAGACCTCATTCCAAAGTCACTCAAAACACAGTTCTACAAGGCTCTGCTGGACAGCTTCGCCTCTGAGCACGGTGCGCGAATGACTGCGATGCACAAAGCAACAGACAACGCAAGCGAAATGCTGAAAGAGCTGAAGTTGACTTACAACAAGGCTCGTCAGGCTGCCATTACCACTGAGATCCTCGAGATCGTTGGTGGGGCGGAGGCTCTGAAGAACTAAAGCATTTCTGCACACTATTTGATAAGAGCCCGGGCATATGTCCGGGCTTTCTTATTTTGACCCCACAATGAAACTGCGCACGCGCATTACCATCGCCATGCTTACGCTGGTTATCATCTCGCTGGTGACCATTGGCGGGGTAACCATCTGGTTCTTCAAGGAGCAAAACGAAGAGTACCATCGCGAGCGCCTGGAGCGAAAGGAAGGCGCCATTCGCAAGGAGATGGAATATTACTCCAGCGAAATGGAAATGCAGGACGACATGGACGTCATCTTCCTGGAGTTTGAACAGCAGATCCTGCGCATGTCAGACGTACATGACCTGGAGATCAACATTTTCAACACGCGTGGAGCGCTTATGATCTCCTCTGAGTGGGAAAAGGAGGATTCGGACTACTATCGGAAAGAAGTGCCGCCAGAAGCCCTGAAAGCGCTTGGAAAAACAGATCGGATCGTCATCCCCGAAGTAGAAGACAATCGCCTTTACCTCAGCGACTATACGCTGCTTAAAAACAGGGCAGGCGATGTGATCGCCATCATGAACCTGCCCTACATCCGCAACCGCGACCTTAACCGGCAAGATCTGGAAGAATTCCTTGGCTCTCTGGCCCTGGTATATGTCTTCATTTTCCTCGGAGCCATCGGCATCATTGTGCTGCTCTCGCGCTCAATTACCAGCAGCCTGGCCATCCTCGGTGGTAAGATGCGCACGGTAGCCTTCACCGGGAAAAACGAGCCTTTGAATTGGAACACTCACGATGAGATCGGCATGCTGGTGGACAGTTACAACACCATGCTGGGCAAGCTCGAAGAAAGTCGGGAAGCATTGGCGCAAAACGAACGCGAGTCAGCCTGGCGCGAAATGGCCAAGCAGGTAGCCCACGAGATCAAGAATCCGCTGACGCCCATGAAGCTCAGCATTCAGCATCTGCAGGCCACATCAGGCAATAAAGACGATGCCTGGAAGGAAAAATTTGATCGCACCATGGCCATGATGATTGAGCAGATCGAGTCGCTCAGCCGCATCGCTTCCGAGTTCTCTGATTTTGCCAAAATGCCCAAGGCGCAGGTAGGCGATGTAAACGTGGCGGAAGTCTTCCAAAGCATGGATGCGCTTTATTCAGAAGCGCACTTTAAATGGCATGTCGACCTCCCCGAGCCAGGAACCAAGGTAACCATGGACAAGGACCGGCTCACGCGCGTTTTGACGAACCTGATCAAGAACGCCAAACAGGCCATGAAAAACCAGCCAGATGCTTCCATCGCACTGTCATACGAGCTCTCTGATAAGCACATTACTCTGAGTGTGAAGGACAACGGCCCTGGCATGGAGGCAGAGCTGCAGCACAAAGTGTTTCAGCCCAACTTCACCACTAAAACAAGCGGCACCGGCTTAGGCCTTGCCATCTGCAAGCAGATTCTTGAGGAGGCTGGCGGAAGCATTTGGTTTAAATCTACCCTCGGAATCGGAACCGAATTCTTTGTGCGCCTTCCCCTGAGCGAGACGGCCTGATTTCTCGCCCTTTTTGGCTTTCACGGCCGCTTCTGAACGCTACATTTGTTGCAAACGCTTTGTCTCATGAACTACCCTCATCTTACCGTATCCAAAGAAGATTCTATCGCCCTGTTGACCATCAACCGGCCTGAAAAGCTGAACGCACTCAACCGGGAAGTGATCAACCAACTGAGCGACTGCTTCCAGGAGTTGAACAACGATTCTGAAGTTCGGGCCATCATCGTAACCGGTGCCGGAGAAAAAGCCTTTGTTGCGGGAGCAGACATTGCCGAGTTTGCCAATTACTCAGTAGAAGAGGGTAAGCGACTCAGCGCAGACGGTCATGACAAACTCTTTGATCTCGTAGAAAGCCTGAACACTCCTGTGATCGGTGCCATCAACGGATTTGCCCTTGGAGGCGGCTTAGAGCTGGCCATGAGCTGTCACATGAGAGTGGCGTCTTCCAATGCACGCATGGGCCTTCCAGAGGTTTCCCTTGGTGTGATTCCCGGTTATGGTGGAACGCAGCGCCTGGGTCAACTGGTTGGCAAGGGAAAAGCCATGGAAATGATCACCACTGCTCAGATGATCAAAGCAGATGAGGCATACAGGCTCGGGCTGGTGAATTACGTTGTAGAACAAAGCGAACTCCTCGACAAGTGCCGCGAAATTGCTGCTGGCATCCTCAAAAACTCTCCCATTGCCATCGCCTATGCGATGAAGGCAGTGAATGCAGGCTTCCGAGATGGTGTTAACGGCTATGAAAAGGAGATCGAGCTGTTTGGAGAGGCTTTCGGCACGGAGGATTTCAAGGAAGGAACGCAAGCGTTTCTCGAGAAGCGCAAGGCAGAATTTAAAGGCAAATAAAAGTGATCGCCAGAAGCGCCCCAACGCTCGGCTTCCTTTTATCTATTCTGCTGGCCTTCACGGCCTACGGCCAAACGGATTTTGAGATTCTTCAGATTGATACTCACTATCTCAACAAAGCTAGCCAGCAGTATGACTTTAAGGTAAATCGCGTCTATGACCAACGCCAGGACGCTACGCTAGGGTTAGAAGCCCTCATAGACGATTTCCGGTACAAAGTTTTCTTGCTGGACACCAACAACCCGGAGGTCATTGGAGACTGGTTTAGGGGACTAAATCAACCCAACGAGACGAGTTCAGAAGAGCTTTCCATCGTGATCAACAAGCTTTATTTGCTTCGCTACATCTCCGTGAAACAAAAATCGATGTCACTGGTGATCAACTTCAGTTTCATCGATGAGCAATCAGATGGCCAGTGGCAGGAACTGTTTCAGTTTGCCCACATCGCTGACGCCATACCTCGGAAAAACACGGATGACTATGCCCGGCTCATCTGCTCCACCATCGCTAAAGGATATCGAACCTTTCAGGGTCGCTTAAAAGCGAATAAGCTCCGCCCAAGAACGCTGAACAAAGGATCCATCATCGCGGCTAAGGTTCCTGATCACACTAAGCTCAAAAAGGGTGTATTCACGAGCTACTTCGACTATGTATACAATACACCTGAGCCCGCAGCCCAGCTCAACTTCGAAAAAGAAGAGATTGGCCGCGGAAAGAACCGAGGTGTGGTAGCCCAGCTGGGTGATGACATGTCTGAATCATTGTCAAATGCTTATGGGTTTTATGATGGGGAGTCTGTCTTCGTTCGCAGCTCTTCGAGCCGTCACTTTTTCGAGGTTTTCCAGCGCAACGACTCTACGCTAAGTCAAACATGGCCTGATACGTATGACCCCAGTCATAAATGGCTGGTTTCTGCCGGTTTGGGAAGAGCAGAGCACCAGGTTTATCCCTACCAACACCCTCGGCTTGTAGATTTTATACCAGAGGGTCCGGAAGACATGCTCAGTGACCCTGTGGATACGGACGATTTGTTTGGCCTGGCGGGCCTGTCACTGACCTTCAGCCGCAACTCTGGAGGAGACACTTGTATACTGGTCGTTCATGAGCCATATTCCGGCTCTTTTGCACCGGCTGCCCAAATCTCGGAGAGCAAAAATCAGTACGCTGAGCTCAACATCGTTGGGTCCGCGTTTCTCAAAAAAAGAGACAACTTCCACTTGACCTTAGATGGGAAAGAATTGTGTCCGGTTGAACGCAACCGATATCAATTGCAGCGGCCCGAAGCACGTTTAGCGCCCTACCAGCTTTGCATCCACGTTGAGGATGAGGAGCCGCAGTGCATCAGCCTCACTTTGGCTCTGGAAAAGCGTTATGTGGTGTTGATGAACGAATCGAAACGGGAGGGCTACAAACTTGAAGCGCTGGTGGGGAAAGAAGCCAACATGTATTTGCTGGATATTGACGAAGGCGCGCTCAGAAAGAGCTGTACAGAAAGCGGATTCTAGATGCTGTGCCAGTCTTTGGCATGCAGCCCCATCCGTTCTAACAGGCGTGATCCAGCCCAATGAGCGTCAGGTGGCTTTTTCGTCTATTGTTTATACGTTGTAAACCTGATTCACTTTTGTTAACCGACAATGAGTTCACAGTTCTAACGCTTGGACGAAATATTTAGGTGAGTCATCCTGCTCTGAGGCCCTTTCGCCCTATTTAACATTCAGTAAAGCTATCCTTTCGGAAAATTGAGCGTCTCACTTGCAGTGAGAACAACCCTACGTCAAAGCAATTCGCAACCTATTGTGATTTGCCTTGTTTGTCAAAAAGAATACGAAGAATAAAATGAGCCACCCCAACTTACTCATCGTAGTACCGGCTTATAACGAAAGCGAAACCCTCGGATCGGTTTTAAGCAGCCTTATTGCCTTAAAACGAGACGAGTGGGATATTCTTGTTGTAAACGATCATTCCACAGACGAAACTTCGAAAGTTGCGAGGCAATACGTGTCCCGGGTCATTGATTTACCCATCAACCTGGGAATCGGAGGATGCGTTCAAACAGGCTTTCAGTATGCCCTGGAACATGGCTACGATTCCATGATGCAATTTGACGGTGATGGTCAACACCAGGCCGAAGAGGTAGAACGATTGTTGAAGCGCCTCCATTCAGAAAAGGCCGATATGTTGATCGGTTCCCGATTCAAGTATGCCCTTAGCTATGAAGGACATCACCGATCCACGAGAATGCGAAGGGTCGGCATCAAGGTGCTGAGCTACTTGTGCTTTCTCCTCACGGGCAGGTTGATCAAGGATCCAACCTCCGGGTTCAGGTTGTACAGCAAAAAGGCGATTCAACTGCTCGCGGAGCAGTACCCTCACAATTATCCGGAGCCTGAAACGATCATTTTCCTGAACAAGAACAGGATGAAGATTGTGGAAACGGCCGCTCATATGAAGGAACGATCAGGCGGTAGCTCGTCCATCGAATACCAAGGATTTACCTACATGATCAATGTGATGCTGGGAATGATCATCTCCTCTGTTCGACCCCGGTCAAGGCAATTCTCGGTTTAATGAATACCCTGGATGTAGATATCAACAGAATACAGATTCTTGCCATTGGCGGGAGTGTGCTGTTCATCCTGTTCATTCTGTATCAGATTCGCGCTAAGCGCCTGCGAGAAGACTACTCACTGATCTGGTTATTTTTTGGAGGGGTGTTCCTCTTCTTTTCATGCTGGCGAGAAAGTCTGGATTACCTGTCATATTTAGTCGGAGTGGCTTATCCTCCGGCCACCATTTTCATCCTGTTCATCATGGTCCTGTTCATGATCGTGATCCAGTTTTCCATCATCATCACCAAGCAATCCAATCAGCTGCTTCGCCTGGCCCAGGAAGTGGGGCGCCTTAAGCAGAAGGTAGAAGAGCAGGAGGATAAGGATAAGAAGCAAAGGCTTGAGAAAGCTGCATGAAAATCCTTTTTGTTCTCGAATACTATCCTCCCTATTTGGGAGGAGTTGAAAAGCTGTTTGCACTTCTCACCAGCGCATTGGCCAGGGAAGGTCATCAAGTGGTCGTGCTCACTGCCGATTATTCAGGTAACCTTCCGCCCAGAGAGGAAAAGAACGGAGTGGAAGTGCATCGAATTCGAGTCAGAAACCGCTTCCTTTTCACCCTCCAATGCCTGCCCTTAGCCTTGAGACTGGCAAAATCTGCCGACCTCATACACACGACCTCCTACAATGCGGGGTTTCCATCTTTTTTGGTGGGGCTACTGCGCAGGAAAAAAGTCCTCATCACCTTTCACGAGTACTGGGGAAAGAACTGGTTCCATCTACCCTTTCTGAAGACCCATGAACGGTGGCTGTTTTTCCTCTACGAGCGCTTGCTCAGCATCCTCCCCTTTCACCAGGTTGTTGCCGTAAGTGACTTCACTGCGAAACGATTGAAAGAGGCTGCAGGCATGAAGCGGGTGGTGAGGATCTACAACGGCATGATCCCGAAGTCCAGTCAGCAAAACCATGAACAACCCGGAACAACACCCCATTCCTTTCTCTTTGTCGGGCGTTTGGGGGTTTCCAAAGGGATCGACATTTTGGTGAATTCTGCGGTCGAATACCTGCGCACCAATGATGCGAGGTTCACATTCATTGTGGCCAAGCAGCCGCTGTTCATGCTGGAGTTTATCCGAAGCGCCTTCCAGGCCAGAGGGCTCCAGGAAAAGCTGACCATCCTTCATGAGGTGGATGACGAGGAGTTGGTCGCTCGCATGAAAAGCGCTACAGCAGTGGTGGTTCCGTCCTATTCTGAAGGCTTTGGCTTCGTGGCTGCCGAAGCCTGTGCGCTGGATGTTCCGGTCATTCACTCGGGCCGAGGTTCTCTCAACGAAGTAGTCTCAGGAAAAACCATTGAGATGAAAAGCTACACTGCCAGTGATTTGAAAAACGCATTGGAGGATGCAGCCGCGGGGCGGTTTACTGTGTCGCCAAAAAAGATGTTTGCCATGGAGGCCACTACCGAGGCGTACACCGAAGCGTATCGAAGGCTCATCAACCCTTAAAACAACGCTCCTCCAGTGCAGCGACAAAGTGCGCCCAATCAAATGCCTTCTGGCGCTCTACTCCCTTTTGGATCAACTCCGTTCTCAATTGCTCATCGTTGAAAAGGCGCTTCATGGCCTCTGCAATGGCATTCATGCTATTCGGATCGATCGTTAATGCATGGCTATTGGCGAGCTCCTTCATGGAGCCGAGATCGGACGTGATGACCGGGCAGCCAGCTGACATGGCCTCCAGAATGGGAAAGCCGAAGCCCTCGTACATCGAAACATAGGTGAGGGCAAGTGCGTTCGCGTAGAGCCATTGCAAGCGCTCAGGCTTTACAAAACCAAGGTTCACCATGCGATGCGCGACCGTGCTCGCTGCAATTCGATCCTTCAGCGACTCTTTCCAACCCTCGGGTCCGGCAAAGACGAGCAGGGTTTCATCGTCCTCTTGGGCGAAGCGCTCGAAAGCCTGGATCAAACCGCCCAGGTTCTTGCGCGGCTCAGCTGTTCCAACAGACAGGAAGAACCGGCTTCCGGGAAGCTCCACCTTCTCCATCTCACTGCTTGCAGGTGCAAAGCCTGGATAGATTTGGTGAACCTTCTGCGATGCATCTCTACCAAGGAATCGACCTAAGTCAGCTTGCGTTTGCTGAGATATGGCAATCACCGCTACACTCTGATTCAGTGCCCGTTTCAACAGCAGTTTGTGCCCGATGACGGAAGTCAAACGGTGATACTCCGGAAAATAGATAGGAGTAAGATCATGGATGATGGTGCACTTTTTGGCTTCTGGAAACAGACCAAAGGCTCCAAGGTGTGAGGGATCAATAATCCAGTCCAACTCAGGAAGCCGGGCTCCCATCAGCCAACGCCTGGGATCTACGTAGCTCTCCGCGTAAGCCGGAATGGTGAGCTGTGGAAGATCACTTTCAACAGGCTCCGAGCCCACGAGGTAATAGTCTTGTCGACCATGTTCGGCCAGAGCGGAAGCGAGCTGCCGGGTAAACTGGTGAATCCCCGCTTGCTGTGCAATCCATGGTTTTATGAGCAGCCCTACTTTCATCAGGCCTCCAGGTTTGATTTTTTGCGCAGCACAATGAACTTCCAAAACCGCTGGATGTCAAACCAAAGGAAGAACACCATTCTGGAAGAGATTTCGCGATGGGGTCGCACGACTGAGACGCGGTTGTAAAAATCGCTGCGAGCCTCTTGAATCAACCCTCGGTTTTTCACCGCTGTAGAGATGCCTTTCCACATGACTTTCAGAAACCGCAGGCGCAGCATCACAATGTCGATGACCAACACTGCTGAATATTTCAAAACAAGCCACGGCATGTTCGACCATAATACCGATGGAGGCATAAGCTTGAACCAGGTATAGAAAATATGCGCCTGAATGGAGGCAAGGTAGTCTACAGAGCGAACCTTGTTGAGGGAGGCACTCACTTTGTGACGAACGATAGCCTGAGGCTCGTAGAAGCATTCATATCCGGCCAACCAAGCTCTGAGGCCCAGCTCAGCATCTTCGTAACCCACAAAGAAGTGATCATCAAAGTATCCCAGCTTTTCCAGGCACTGCAAATCGTAGAGGCACGCTCCCGCACATGGGCCTAGTGTGCTTTCCGGCTCGTTGTATTGACCGGCATCTTCTCCAAATCCTTTGGGGATGATCTCACCCGTGTTCAGCATGAAATGGCCTACGTTATCGAGCTTAGAATCGTCAGCGGCATAGAGCATTTTGCTGGTCACCATGCTGCAACCTTCTCGTTCAGCCCTGCGCAGCATGGCGGAGAGCCACTGCGGTTCTGCCACCGCATCATTGTTGAGGCAAGCGACCCACTGCTTTCCTTCACTCCGAAGCTGGCGAAACACCTGATTGTGCGCCTTTCCAAAGCCAAGGTTCTCAGCATTCATCACAACCCTGACCTTCGGCTCCGCATCAAATGCCTCGTGAATCAAGCTCTGTTCTTTGGGCTCTGAAGCATTGTCCACCAGGATGATTTCGACATCTCCAACGCCCGTTTGATGCAACAAGGACTGCACACACTTCCGGGTATCGTCAAAGCCATTCCAGTTCAGAACAATGACCGAAACGCCCACACTCCTTATGTTAAAATCCGCCTGCATTTCCGGGGGTTAAACCTAGAAAGAACTCTCACGCATGAATCATGCTAAATGACATTCCTTAGAACCGCTCGCCACGTTCGCTCTAGGCTTAGTTTCGCCATCTTTGCAGACCCGAAAAAGCAAAGGAGAAGCACCACCCAGCTTGAGAGAATCACAACCATCCCTAAGTGTAAGCATTGATCAGATTAACCGAGGTATTGGGTCACGGATCAATGGCCATACCATCTACTTCGATCGGTTCTTCCGAGATCTCGAAGTTCAGGGAGTAGCGCTGGCGTCCTCCGATAAGCTTCCTGTTTCAGATCTTCAGCTTGAAGTCGGCAAGCGCTCGTTTCCATGCAAGGAAGTGAAGACCGTCAAAGGCGGGTTTCAGGTTTCGCTATCGCTGGGAGAGCTTTCGGAAGTCCCTTCATCGTTTCGCCTTTCTGGTATTCACCCCGTTTCCAGAGAAAGGCTGCATTCCGAAGCCTTTGAAATGCACTTTTTGTTTGCGCAGGAAGGCGGACTTACTGGTGAGCAATGGTTCGTGCACGCTCATCGCATAGCGCAGGAACTGCACGAGTTGAAACAGTCGTGGAGCTGGAAGGTCTCCGCACCATTCCGATGGATTGTTCAAGTGGGGATGGTTGCCAAAGAGCTCTGGCGAATGCTGCAAGACAGCCTGAGGCACGAGTCGCTGGGCACCACGTTGCAACGCATGACGGACTATGCAATGCATCCTCAGAAATTCAAGGAACTGGCTGAACCGCCTGAGCTTCGTGCATTGATCCCCATGACACCTCCAGCGCTGATCGAGCCTGAGTCGGCTTCAGAGGTGGCTGAACGCATGCAGGAAATAGACTTTCTACCACTTATCTCAGTGATCATTCCCGTCTACAACACAAGCGCTGTCTGGCTCGAAGAGTGTTTTCAATCGGTGATGGATCAAACCTATCCGAACTGGGAAATCTGCGCTTATGACGATGCCTCTACAAATCAGGAAACACTGGACACTCTCCAGCAGTGGAAAGGCAAAGACTCAAGGGTTCGGATTACCTACGGAAAAGAGAATGTGCACATCTCAGAAGCGTGCAATGCCGCAGTCGAAACTTCGAATGGCGAGCTGGTGGCACTGTTGGATCATGATGACACGCTGGCCACAAATGCCCTTTGGGAAGTGGTAAAGTGCTGGAACGAGGCTCCGAAAACAGACTTCGTATACAGCGATGAAGACAAGCTGGATGAACAGGGTCGCTATGTGGAGCCCTATTTCAAATCTGATTTCAATCTGGATCTGCTGCGGTCCAACAACTACATCAACCACCTTTCGGTGTTCACAAGGCGACTGTTTGAAGAGGTAGGCGGGTTTCGCAAGGGTTTTGAAGGGTCACAGGATCACGACCTCTTTTTACGGATGGCCGAGGCGACCTCGAATTTCGAACACATTCCAAAAGTGCTTTACCACTGGCGCAAAGTGCCGGGAAGCACCGCTGCAGTTTACGCGGCAAAAAGCTATCCCGAAAAAGCGGCTATCAAGGCTCTGGAAGAGCACCTGGAACGCATCGGAGCAAAAGGAAGCGTGGAACGAGGACTTTTCCCCGGAAGCTTCCGACTGAAAAGAGAAATCACCACGAATGGGCTGGTTTCGATCATCATTCCATTCCGCGATGAGGTGGAGCTTTTAAAGACCTGCATCGAAAGCATTCGAGCGACCGTGGAATACCCGCGGGTGGAGATTGTGTTGGTGGACAACAACAGCGAAAAACAGGAAACATTCGACTACCTGAACACCCTGGATTCCAGCATTCAACAAGTCAACTATCCGGGAGCGTTCAACTTTTCAGCCATCAACAACTTCGCGGCTAAGCAAACGAAAGGAGACTACATCCTGTTTCTGAACAACGACATTGAAGCTCGAAAAACGGGCTGGCTGGAAGCCATGATCGAGCACATTCAGCGCGAGGAAGTTGGCGCTGTCGGAGCCAAACTCCTGTATCCAGACAAGAGCATTCAACATGCGGGAGTGATCCTCGGAATTGGTGGAATTGCCGGGCACTCTCACAAATATTTGCCGGGCAACCAGCCGGGTTACTTCATGCGTGCGTCTGTGATCCAAAACCTTTCTGCCTGCACCGCTGCCTGCCTCATGGTTAAGCGCAGCGTGTTGGAAGAAGTAAAGGGGTTTGACGAAGAGTACCTGAAAGTGGCTTTTAATGATGTGGATCTTTGCCTGAAAGTGAGGCGCGCAGGATATTTGATCGTTTATACGCCCTATGCCGAGCTGATTCACCATGAATCAAAGTCCAGAGGAGCCGAAAACACCAGCAAAAAAATAGAACGATTTAACAAAGAAACCGAGCTCATGAATGAGCGTTGGGGCGGAACTTTGGCACGTGACCCCTATTACAATCCAAACCTGAGCGTGACACACGAAGACTTCCGTTTGAAACAACAAAGCGCATGGAAAAACTGAACAACTCAGGAGTCATAGCGCTGAATAAGCCCGTGAAGGCCGGCCAAGCTCCAAAAACGGTTGTGGTGGTAGGAGTATCCAACAGCGGAGCTTCCCTGATGGCTGAGGTATTGAGCTCACTGGGGATCTATTTCAATTCAGAACCGGGAAAGCCCGCGTATCAGGACGGTGAGCTCACACGAGCCATGGAAGCACGAAACGCGCAAGGGTTTCAGAAACTGATCAAGCAGCGAAGTGCTAACCATGAGCACTGGGGCTGGAAGCTGCCTTCCAGTTTCGATGCGTTGAAGAACCTTCTTCCCATGGGGGATGAGCGTGGAAAATGGACCTGGAAGCGCACGTCTTCTGCGGAATCCTTGAATGGAATCCTTTCCCAACTGCGCAACCCTCACCTGATTGTGATGTTGCGGAATCCATTGGCCATCGTGCAACAAAACAGCACTCCCGAAAACGGAGACGAGCTTCATTTTTTGGAGCGATCGCTCGACATTCAGGATAGAACGCTCCTGTTCCTTAAGCAGTGCAAAACACCAACGCTGCTCGTTCCTTACGAAGACCTGGCTGGCAAACGCGAACAGATCATTACCCGCGTTACTGAGTTCCTCAATTTGTCCGCAGATCAAGCAAAGGAAGCCTCCAGGCGCATCGCCAGCGGGCAGGTTCAAAGTCTGGGCAATGCTACCGCTCCAGACATCAAGAGCCAGCTGTTGATCAGCTCAAAACACGTCATTCACGGGCAGGTGAAACTTGCCGGACAAGGCGACAAACCCTTGAAGCTGAGGTTGAAGATCGAAACTCCGGGTACCGATCCGGCCAGGACTTCACCCTTGCAATCCACGGACCTACCGCTCGACTTAAAGCCTTTGCTACGCACCAAGGGCATGCATCGGGTCACCATTGAAGAGCCGGCTTCCAACATGGCATTGGCCAACAGCCCCTTTCTTCTGTACCACGGGCAGCCCAAGCAGAAGCCTTCCAAGCTCTTTTTTGCACATGTTCCAAAAACTGCGGGCACCTCTTTTCGCCTGATGCTTGAAAAGCTTTTCACTGACGAAGAGATTTTCCCGAACAAGCATGAGATCAAGGAAAACGGAGGTTATCCGCCTTTGACGAACATCAACCACCTTTCGTTTGCGCGGCTCGAAAGCCTGAAACTGATCAATGGTCACTACACTTCCGCGGCTTATCAGGCACTGCCTTACCGGCTGAATGTGGCCATCTTTGTTCGCAAGCCTCAGGACCGGCTTCTGTCTAACCTGCGCCACTTCAAAGCGCTCGACCCAGCCTGTGCTGACATGAGCCTGGAGGAGGTTTTTCTGGCTCGCAGGAAACACCTTGAGCATTTGCAGATCCGCTTTGTAGACGAGCGGCTGACCAAAGACCCCGGCTTTGAAAGCATGGACCGATCAACCTTTGAACAGCGCATTCAAGCTGCGCTTCAAAACATTCGGTTCATTGGAATCACCGAGGAATTCAACGACTCGATAAAGCTGTTCCAGAAGGAGTTCAAGATCAAGTTGCCCAAACCGATACGCGCCAACGAGCGCAGATCAAACGATCCCGTCACACCCAGTCTGAAGCTATTGATAGAGCAGGCGACTGAACGGGAAGACTGGTTCTATGAACTGGTCGTCAAGGAGTTTCAAAAACGTTTGAATGCGTGATACAGCGACTATATCTACCTCTCAGCTGAGGCTTGAGCGAATTTGGGTGCTGGCCAAGACAGATTTTGTCCAGCGCTACTATGGTTCGGGGCTTGGGCTGATCTGGGCGTTGCTCAATCCGCTGTTGCGCATCATCGTTTATTACCTCGCCTTTACCTACCTCATTTACCGCGATGCCAGCGCAGACTTTATCCTCTACCTCTTTCTGGGGCTGATGATCTGGCAATACTTTTCTGAAAACACCAACAAAGGCTTGCGCCTTCTGAAGGCCAAGAAATACCTAGTGCAAAACGTGGAGATCAACAAGGTCGACATCTACCTGTCTTCAGCGCTCAGCACTTCGTTTTCTTTTTTCCTCAATGTAGTGGTCTACTTCATTTTTGCCGCCTTTTTTGATGTTCAATACTCCATACGACTGCTCACATTGCTGCCCGTTTTTGTCATTCTCTACTTGATTGTTGTTGGGGTTTCCATGTTGCTTTCATGCGTGTTCCTCTACTTCAAGGATTTGCAGCACCTGTGGGACATTATTCTACTGGTCGGCATGTGGTCGCTTCCCATTTTTTGGGACTACAACATCATTCTGGAAGAATACCAAATCCTGCTCTACGGAAACCCGCTCACGGGATTGCTGATCAACACTCGCTATGCGATGTTGTATGATTCACCGATCGATTGGATGTTGATGGGTTATGACCTTCTTTACGCTCTCATCATCGTGGCGCTAGGCCTTCTTGCTCTTGAGAAATTTTCACACAAAGCGGTAGAAACGCAATGATGAAGCGATCGGACATAGCGATATCTCTGAAGAATGTCTCGAAGACTTACCGCGTTTCTGACATTCGTTCGGAGACCTTGAGAGATCGGCTTGCACAGGTGGTGATGGGTGGCTCTTCCCGTAAAATAGAGGCGCTTAAAAACATCAACCTGGACATCTACAAGGGTGAGTTTTTTGGAATCATTGGGCACAACGGCAGCGGGAAGTCTACGCTGATCAACATCATGAGCAAGGCCATTCCGCCTGATAAAGGTGGAACGGTAATCAGAAATGGAAACTACATCCGGCTCAGCTTAGGCATGGGTTTCAACCCTGAGTTGACAGCTCGACAAAACATCATGGTCAATGCCTCGATTCTAGGCCTGTCCATGCGTGAGATCAAAAGCCGAACACCAGAAATCATTGCCTTTGCAGAGCTTGAGAACTTTGTGGATACCCAAATCAAGTTCTTCTCAAAGGGAATGAAAGCTCGCCTGGCTTTTGCGGTGGCAGTGCATGCTCAGGCAGACATTCTTTTCATGGATGAGTTTTTTGGCGGAGTGGGAGACGAGCGTTTCAAGGAAAAAGCAGACACCGTGTTCAAAGAGCAACTCCTGAAAAACAGAACGATTGTTCATGTAAGCCATTCGCTGAAAAACATCCAGGAATACTGCGAGCGGGTGCTGGTACTCGACCATGGTATGCCTATTGCTCTTGAAGAACCCGCCAAGGCCATCGAAGTGTATCGAAACGAAGTGATCAAAAAGAAGCTCCAAACCCGCCCAAACCCCCAAAATACTTAACCCTGCAACCGTCAGGCAAGGTGCCCAACTGCAAACCCTATGCGATCAAAATACTTCTCATACCTCAACAAGCTGAACAAGCGATCTGATGACAAGGCAAAATCGGAAGACCCTTCCGCTGAAGAGCTTGAACTCAAAGCCATTCGCGAGTCGGGCCTGTTTGACCGTGATTGGTACCTGAAGAGCAATGAAGACCTGAAGAATTTAAAGGAAGAAGCGCTGGTTCACTTCTACTTCCACGGCTGGAAAGAAGGGCGCTGGCCTTGCTACCTGTTTGATCCCAACTACTACCTGAATCAGTACCCGGATGTTGCAGCGGCCAACGTGAATCCGCTCTATCACTACATTCAGTGGGGAGAACGTGAAGGGCGGTCTCCTTCGGTGTTGTTTGATGCTGCTTTCTATGCCAATCAACTGGACGATGTCCCCGCACCTGCCAACTTGTTGGGAGATTACCTGATCAGGGGAAACAAGCAGGGAAAGTCGCCCAATCCTCACTTTGACGCTGCCTATTACCTGGAGCACAATCCGGACATACAGCAGGCGAACATCGATCCCTTCGAGCACTTCTTGTTTCAGGGTTACCGGGAAGAAAGAAACCCAAGCGCCAGGTTCGACCTGGCTCATTACCGGGCCAGTCACATGCAAGGCAGCGAAGAAGGCGCCAATCCACTTCTGCACTACATTGAGTTTGGTATCAAAGCCAACCTGTCCACCTCCCAGGAGGCTCCAGCGAGTAATGGCAACCTGTATGGTGAGCTACAGAGGAACCACCGCACCAACGAAGGTTTTGAGCTTCCAAAGGGAATGGAACTCGACCCTTCTCAGAAGCTGGCCAAGGTGGTAGCGCTTTATCTGCCGCAGTTCCACCCCATACCTGAGAATGATGAATGGTGGGGCAAGGGCTTCACAGAGTGGCGCAACGTAACCCGAGGCCTTCCACGGTTCAAGGGTCATATACAGCCCAAACTTCCGCGCGATCTGGGTTATTACGATCTCAGGCGTGAAGAGGTGATGCGCGAACAGATCGAACTGGCGCGTCAATCAGGCTTGTTTGGATTTTGCTTCTACTACTATTCGTTCAACAACAAGCGCCTGCTGGAGTTACCACTCAACAACTACATCGCGCTCAAGGGCAATGATTTTCCCTTCTGCATCATGTGGGCCAACGAAAACTGGACCCGCACATGGGACGGTATGGAGCAAAACGTGCTCATCAAGCAGGACTATGACGATAAGGATGATGAGCAGTTTGTCGCAGACATTGTAGAACTGTTCGCCTGCGAGAACTACATCCGGATAGGTGGACAACCTCTGTTCTTCATCTACCGGCCGGGCATCATTCCCGATGCAAAGGCAAAGATTGAACGATGGCGAACGCTCTTTGAAAAGGCAGGCGAGCAACCCTTGATCTTCATGGTGCAGGGTTTTGGTGACAACGATCCTGAGGTGTTTGGCCTCGATGGTGCCATCGAATTTCCACCGCACAAGCTCGTCAATAAGATGTCTCACATCAACAATGAACTGGAGGTGATCGACTCTGATTTTGCAGGTCACTATTTCAGCTATGACGACCTGGTGAATGCCAGCAGAAGCGAGCAAAACCCAGAACATCCCTTGATCAGGACCGTGCTTCCCGACTGGGACAACGAAGCCCGAAGACCGGGCAGGGGAATGGGGTTTGTGGGTTCAACCCCCTCGAAATTTGGGCAATGGCTCAGCGACATGATCCATTTCGCGCGCAAGAACCCTGTGAATGGTGAGTCTTTTGTGTTTGTAAATGCCTGGAATGAGTGGGCAGAAGGAGCTTACCTGGAACCGGATACCCACTGGGGAAGCGCCTACCTGAATGCGGCCCGAAAGGCCATCTCAGGAGCAGTGAGGTCAGAATCGAAACTCCGACTCATTTATGTCGGCCATGATGCGCACCGCCACGGAGCGCAACTGCTCACCCTCAACATTGTCAAAACACTCGTGCAGACCTTTGGCATTGAGGTGCAGTTGATTCTGCTGGAAGGAGGACCGCTGGTGCAGGAATACCAAGAGGTATGTCCCGTTTACGTCATTGATCATCAGCCATCGAAGCTGAATGAAAAGCTCACGGAGCTGAAAGCCAACAACAACATCTCCCTCGCCATTTGCAATACGGTGGTTACGGGAGCGGTAAGCCAGGTGCTGCATGACCACAACATTCGGATGGTTCACCTGATCCACGAGTTGAAAACGCTGATCACCGAGCGCAATCTCGAATCCTCCGCCCAAGCCATCCAGGCGTGTGCAGATCATGTGGTATTTGCCTCTTCCTTCGTCAAAGACAGTTTTGAGCAGGTGGTCGGCAAGCTTGGAGAAAAGAGCTTGATCCGCCCACAGGGCATTTACCAGAAGATCGAACCTACAGAAGGAGCACATGGAGAACTCCGGGAAAAGCTCGGTATTCCTGAATCTTCGAAAGTGGTCCTCAACCTGGGTTACGGAGACCTGAGAAAAGGCTTCGACCTTTTTGTAAACCTCGCCAAAACCATGGTTGCGAAGGATTCCGACTACCACTTTGTTTGGTTGGGAAGCATTGAAGAATCTCTGCTGCTCTGGCTCAACATTGACTTGGGCGATGCGCTCATGCGCTCCAACTTTCACATCATTCCTTTCCAGAAAAACGTCTCCCTCTATCTGGAGGGTTCGGATGTACTGGCCCTTACATCGCGGGAAGATCCTTTTCCATCGGTTGTGCTGGAAGCCCTCGGGTTTGGAACACCTGTGGTTGGCTTCAAGTCGGGCGGTGGCTATGAAGATGTTTTGAAAGACCCACTGAACGGAAGCCTTGTGGAGATGTCTGATGTGAATGGTATGGCCGAAGCCATCCGTCAACTGGTGGCGCAACCGAACAACGAAAAGGTGATAGAGGAGCGCATCGCCAATGCCACGAGCACCTACGACTGGAACAACTATGTGTTTGGCCTCCTCGAGCTGCTTGACCCAGGCCTCAAGCGTGTCTCAGTGGTCGTTCCCAACTACAACTACGAGCATCATATTGCCGAACGCCTCAAGAGCATCTTCATGCAGGACTACCCTGTGTATGAGGTCATTGTTTTGGACGACAAATCGAAGGACAATAGCTTGCACGTCATTGAGCACACAGCTCAGGAGTTCAACAGAAGCATCAGGCTAATAGCCAATGACACAAACTCTGGAAATGTATTCAAGCAGTGGAAGAAAGGTTGTGATGAAGCCAGGGGAGAATTCTTGTGGATAGCTGAGGCTGATGACCTGGCTGAAAAGGGCTTTCTATCACAATTAGCTTCTGAGATGGATGAAGAGACTGTGCTTGGTTTTACAGATTCACGCCAGATCGATGAAAACAGCAAGTTGCTTGGGGCTTCGTACCACTTCTACTATGAAACAGTGGATGCCAACCAGTTCTCGCAAGACTTTCACATGAGTGGGGAAGCGTTTGCTGCGCAGTTCCTTTCGGTTAAAAATCTCATTCTGAATGCGAGTGCCGTGCTCTTCAGAAAGGGTGCACTGCAAACCTCCATGGCTGAGCTTCAGGAGAAGCTGTTCACCTATCGGGTGTGTGGAGATTGGCTGATTTACTGCGACCTTCTCGTGACGCCCGGAGCCAAGGTGTTTTACAAAAACGTGCCGCTGAACAGTCATCGCAGACACCAGGAAAGTGTGACCCACTCCAACCTTTCTGAGGTTCAGTTAGAAGAAATTACATCTGTTCATAACCTGTTGAGTGACAAAACACAACTCAAGGATAAAATCAAGGAGTCACAAGCCGCCTACATTTATGAGCTCAAAAATCAATTCGCAGCCATCAAAAACGACAACTAGCTCGTCTGAAAAGCTAAAGAAACAAGCAGGGAAAGCATGGGGAAAATGAGGATAGGATATGTAGCCGGGAACCTTGGCCAGGTAGGCGAGGGCTTCAAAAAGACCGGTGAAGACATTTTTGAAGAGGTCGGAAGAAACACGGGGAATCTTGCGTTTTGGTATGCAAGTCAGCTCCTGTTTGACCACGAAGTTTCGCTCGTTGGCTGGTATACCAAGCCCGAGGACTTAAAGGACAAGGTGGACCTTCTCTTTTTTCCAGCTGCCAACTGGCTCAATGAACGATCAGACCTGCAATGCCTGGCTGATTTGCTGAAGAACTTCGACCTTCCATGCGTGATTGTCGGGCTGGGAGCACAGTCAGAATCTGAGAACGTTTTTCCAAAACTGAAAGAAGGCACTGTAGCATTCCTTAAAGAGGTTTCTGCACGAACTCCACACCTGTTTTTGAGGGGCAAATTCTCTGAAAAAGTCTGTCACCATTACGGAGTAAAAAACACCAAAGTGGCTGGATGTCCTTCGATCCTGATCAATAACAACAGGCAACTTGGAAAGGTCATTGAGGACCGATTTATCAACGCGCCAAAGCGGATTGTGGTCCACACCAGTGTATACAAACCAGCGCTTCAAGCTGTGGAGCGTGCCTTGATCAAGTACGTCATGCTTCATCAGGGAGTCTACAATATTCAGGATCCGCTCAGCGCGATCAAGCTGGTGATCGGTGAAGAGCTGAACAGTGCTGAATCGGTTTACATTGAGCGCTACCGCGATTATGCCGCACCGGATATGTCGCTGAACGACTTCATGCGCTTCCTCGCGAATCATGGAAGCGTGTACATCGATATCAACTCCTGGATACACTCGATGCGATCCTTTTCTCACAGCCTTGGTTTGAGAATCCATGGAACGATTCTGTCACTGCTCTCCGGCACTCCGGCCATTTGCCTCTCACATGACACGCGTACCCGTGAGCTCAGCGAAACGCTGTTTGTCCCGACCATCACGGCACAGGAATTCTTGAACTACGATTCCATCGCAGACACTTTTGCTTCCATAGAATTCAACGGCAAAGCCTTTGAAGACAACCGGACGCAACTGGCCGGAATGTATCGCTACCTGTTCAAGGAGTTAGAGATTCAGCCTTCGCAACACCTTGCGAAGTACTGATCGGTTTCCTGGCCCTGACCCATTGCTGCCGGAGCCAGGTAAGCGTTCAACACCTCAAAAGCCTCCATGCCGAATCGTCTGACATTTTGGTTGGTGCTCTTGTGCACCATTTGCATCACAGCCTTGGTGTATGTGCCCAGTCTTGATGGTCCGTTTGTGCTGGACGATCAAACCACCATTGAGAACAGCCGGTACATGAACAACCCGGGCTCTATGTTGGACCTATCTCTGAAAGAACACATTGTACACCGCTCAGCAGCGCGCCTATCACTGTGGTTGACAAAGAGGAGAACTGGTTCCATGGATCCAAGAGGATTCCATCTGGTGGATTTGGTGATCCACCTTCTGAACGGAATCTTGCTGTTCTTCTTTTCACGACTCCTCATCCGACACACTTACAAGCCGGAGAATCGAAACCCTTCGCACGCGTGGATCCCAGCCATTGTAGCTGCTATATTTTTACTCCATCCCATTCAAACACAGGCCGTGAACTATGCCTCGCAGCGAATGGCTCAGATGGTGGTGTTCTTCAACCTTTTGGCACTCATCAGCTACCTGCGTTTTCGGTCCGGCCCTTTCCCTGGAATCAAGTCATTGGCTTGGTTGGTCGCTTTTTCGGTGAGCTGTGTGCTCGCGCTACTCTCCAAAGGCAACGCTGCTACCATTCCGCTTCAGTTGCTCGCGCTTGAGGTGTTCATTCTGTCGCTGACCGATCACAACAAGCGTTGGATCATTGGGTGGTCATCCTTGGTCGCGATTGGCATTCTCATGGCCGCTTTCATTGTCCCACTTCCGGTGGATGATATCCGCATTACCCGGCTAGATTACTTGTTGACTCAGCCTTGGGTGGTGCTGAATTACCTGCGCCTGTTGATCATTCCCTGGCCGCTTTCCTTTGATCACCCGGTACCTCTGTGGTCTGAAATGGGCATTGCTGTGACGGTGGCTTCTGTTTTTGCTCATCTTGCCTTCCTCGCACTGACTCTATTCTGGGCCCGAAAGCAACCTCTTCTTGCCTTTGGAATCTGGTTCATATACCTCTCGTTATCCATCGAGAGCAGCATCATTCCTCTTCGGGATCTGATGGTCGAACACAGATTGTACCTTCCCATCATCGGCTTTGCACTTATTGTTGCTGACTTACTCTCATCCCTGAAATTGAAACAGTTCGCTGTCGTGTCTGCGCTGCTCGCTGTGATGATGTCATGGGGAACCTGGCAGCGAAATCAGGTATGGAAATCGGAGTGGAGTCTTTGGCAATCGGCTCTGGATACCTATCCAAGAAGTTACTACGCCCTCACCCAACAAGCCAACGCACTCCTGGACAGGGGAGACTCAGCCCTCGCCACACAGTACCTTGACAGTGCGTTAGCCATAGAACCTACCAGCGCTACAGCTCTGAATTCACGCGCACTGATCTATATAGAAGAGGGCAACTACTACGATGCGCTGCAATGCTTTGACCAGATCTATCAGTTGGAGCCTTCCTATTGGCCTGCGTTGCTGAACCATGGTTACATGGAGGAGCGGCTGAACCAACCTTCAGAAGCTGCGAAGAGGTATCAAATGGCTGTGGCTCGATGCAAAGGCTGTGGTGAGCCCCACCTTTTCCTGGGAACCTTGTTCCTGAATGAGAACAAATTTGCACAGGCCGACAAGCATTTTCAGCTGGCTGCGGAAAAGGGGTATTCAAGCGCTCGTTTGTTCAACAACCACGGCTATCTTAAGCTGTTAATGAACGACACCAGTCAGGCAGTGGCGTTGTTTGAGCAAAGCCTGGCACTTCGGCCAAACTACGTAAACCCCATGATGAGCCTGGGAAAAATCTATCTGTCTAGAAAAGACACACTTACGGCTCAACTTCACTTTATTAACATATTATCCACAGAACCAGCCAACCATGAGGCCAGGGAATTCGTTCTCCTTATCGATCCATCGGAACGTCCGTAATGCCTTAGAAACAGAGCAAAAATGGCAAGCGGATTTTAGACCAATGGTTCATTTTTTAAGATAGAAATAATTTAACCCCAACATCGACAGTTGACGAAGGCCGTAAACTTGTCGTGCAAAAGAAACCGTAAGTAATGAAGCACTTTTTTACTCTGATGATGATCATTTTCGCTACCGCGTCATTCGCGCAGGTAGATGGAAATAATGGTACCACCAGAGACCAACGAACAACTGGTATTCAGCAAATCGATTACGATGCAAACGTGAGCGTTTATGCTGTTGACGGTCAGCTCGTTTTGGTCTCCTCACTTTCTCAGGCATTTGAAACGATTGACGTTTTCAATATCCAGGGAAGCTTGATGACTTCTCGTGTTGCGAACAGCACACAAGAGTCTATTGACGTGAGCGGCTACATTCCTGGAGTCTACTTCGTTCAGGCGAGGATTGACGGAGAAATGGTCGTTAAGAAGGTATTTATCTCTGGCCGTTAATTCAGGCTGAGATTCACCAAACTGTGAAAGGCGCTCCTTAGGGGCGCCTTTTTTTATGGTTGAAATCTTTAACAGAGCGGGTAAAATCCGCCTGAGCTTCATCGTTTCTTTGCTTTGAGATGAAGTCCCCATTGAAAAAGCTGGCCGGCCAAACTGCGATCTATGGATTGAGCAGCATCCTCGGGCGCTTTTTGAACTACATGCTGACGCCACTCTACACGAGTGCGCTGGTCTTCACCACCGATCAGTATGGCATCATCACAGAGATGTACAGCTATGTAGCCTTCCTGGTGGTGTTTCTTATGTATGGAATGGAAACGGCTTTCTTCCGCTACTTCTCGGAAGAAGGCAGGGACAAAACCACGGTGTATTCAACCGCCCTTTGGTCGCTGGTGGTCACCTCTTCTTTCTTCATCGCCTTTGTTTCCATATTCTCTCAGCCCATTGCCAACCTGATCGGCTATCCTGACAATGCACAGTTTGTAACCTGGTTTGGGATCATCGTTGGGCTGGATGCCCTCATTACCATTCCGCTGGCGCGGCTGCGGGCAGAAAACCGACCGCTGCGTTTTGCCTTCATCAATCTGAGCTTCATTGGCCTGAACATAGGTCTGAACTTGTTCTTTCTGGCCTATTGCCTTCCCTTGTACAAGTCAGGCGACACCAACTGGCTGATTGATACTTTCTACAATCCAGACATAGGTGTCGGGTATG
The DNA here is from genome assembly GCA_002428995.1 of Flavobacteriales bacterium UBA6057. Lineage (GTDB taxonomy): Bacteria > Bacteroidota > Bacteroidia > Flavobacteriales_G > Salibacteraceae > UBA6057. The sequence goes on from DIYJ01000014.1 coordinate 247,938, forward strand.
TATTCATCGCCAACCTGATCGCCAGTGTTGGTAGATTCCTGCTGGTGATTCCAGAGTTTACGTTGCTCAAGCGTGTATTCAGCGTGCAGCTCTGGAAGTCGATGCTGCGTTATGCAACGCCATTGCTCATTGTTGGTCTTGCGGGCATTACCAACGAACACCTGGACAAACCTCTGCTGAAGTGGATCCTCATTCCCACCCTCGGTGAAGAAGAAGCCATGTCGCAGCTCGGCATTTACGGAGGGGTTTACAAGCTGAGCATTGCCATTACCCTCTTTGTTCAGGCCTATCGATACGCAGCGGAACCGTTCTTCTTTGACCAAAAAAGCAACGAACACGCGAAGGGTACCTACGCGCGCATGCTGCACCTCTTCACCGCATTCGTACTCTTTTCCTTCCTGGTGATCACGCTGTTCATGGACCTTTTCAAGCATTTCCTCCAAAGCGATGCTTATTGGGTAGCGCTGGATGTGGTTCCTGTGCTTTTGATGGCCAACATTTTCCTGGGTATCTACTATAACCTGAGTCTTTGGTATAAACTCACCGATCGCACCATTTATGGCTCCTACATTGCCCTGGGAGGCGCCTTGATAACCATTGCCCTGAACGTTTGGTGGATTCCCATATTTGGATTTCGGGGCTCAGCCTGGGCTACCTTCTGCTGCTACTTGCTCATGGCTTGCACATCCTACGTTTTGGGACAGCGACATTATAAGGTGCCCTACAACCTCATAAAAATCGGTGGCTATTTCCTGCTGGCATTGATCATTTTCTTCGTTCATCCGCTGGTGAATCCAGAATCTTGGTTTTTGCTTTACGGCTTCCGGCTTCTGCTCATTGCAGCCTTCATCGGCACCATTGCCTACATCGAATTCTTCAACCCAAAACGACATGTCTCTGACCATTGAAATCATCAATAACAGCCACCACGAACTACCCAGCTACGCCACGGAACATTCGGCTGGAATGGACTTGCGGGCTTTCCTTCCGGAACAATCGATCACACTACAACCAGGGGAATACCGATTGATTCCCACGGGGCTTTCTCTGGCGCTGCCTTCTGGTTACGAAGCACAGATTCGCCCGCGCTCCGGTCTGGCATTCAAGAAGGGCATCACCGTATTGAACAGCCCTGGAACGATTGATGCCGACTATCGCGGGGATGTAGGCGTGTTGCTGATCAATCATTCACAAGCAGCCTTCGAGGTGAAGGACGGTGAGCGCATTGCGCAAATGGTGATCGCGCGGCACGAAACCGTAGCCTGGAAACCTGTTCAGGCACTCTCCGCAACAGTTCGTGGTGCTGGAGGGTTTGGCCACACCGGGACATCCTGAGTTGTGGCTTTGGCACAGTGGTTGCTTTTTGGGTCGCTTTTGAAAACCCCAACAGAGATGAAAAAAGCACCCTTTATAGCTTTGATTGTGTTGATCATAGGTAGTGTTCCAGCGTTCTCGCAGACTTCCATGCTATTGCAGCACAGAAAGCACCCCAATCGAATCAAGAAAGTTCGGCCGTTTAAAGAATACGTATTGGTAACTGGAGACATGTCCTATGTAGGCAATGTCCTGAGCACCAACGATTCATCCATCCGATTTCGTCAAAGTGAGTTCTGCACTCACGCTTCTGTCTCCGGCTCAGGAAGTGAAGGCGATGAGTTTGTTTCCACGGAATTCGTCACAAGAATTCCGAATGATGAGGCCGTTAAGCTTCATCGCCCTGTCAACTTTCGCAGCAGTCTGTTCGAACCGCTTGGTTGGATTGGGTTTACGGCAGTAGCCGCAGTAGCTGCATATCCTTTTGCCCTCGCTTCCGGAGGTTGGGAGAGCATGCAGTCAGTCTTGCAGGCCCAAGTTACTTTACTCGGCATTGGGCTCGCCATCACAGGAATTGGTGCCGGAGTAAGAGGATTGATTCTCCTCAGCCGAAGATCATTCGACCTACAAAACGACTGGAAAATTATGCCCTCGCCACAACCTCTAAACCCACCCACTGCCAGCTGATTGCACATAGCTGGCAGCCGTTTACAAGTCTCTTTTGGAATCATTCACAAACCTTTGGATCATATATTGGCCTGCCTGACGGGTATTTAGCATTTTTGCGGCCAAATCGAGCGCTGATGAATCTGATCATACCCATGGCCGGAAAAGGAAAACGGCTGAGACCCCACACCCTTGTTACCCCCAAGCCATTGATCCCGGTGGGTGCAAAGCCCATTGTGCAGCGCTTGGTAGAAGACATTTCGAAGTTGGTGGACGAGCCGATTGAAGAAATCGGGTTTATCATCGGTGACTTTGGGCAGGCTGTTGAGCAGCAGTTGCTCGACATCGCTTCTTCGCTCGGTGCAACGGGTAAGATCTATCATCAAGATGAAGCACTCGGTACTGCTCATGCTGTCTATTGCGCTGAACCTTCGTTGCGTGGACCGGTAATCGTGGCGTTCGCTGATACGCTCTTCCGTGCTGATTTCAAGATCAGCGCTGAAACAGAAGGTATGATATGGGTAAAGCAAATCGAAGATCCAAGCCAGTTTGGGGTCGTGAAGCTCAACGATGCTGGCCACATTACCGACTTCGTGGAAAAACCTAAAGACTTTGTTTCTGACCTTGCCATCATCGGTATTTACTTTTTCAGAGATGGAGATCACCTCAGAAATGAGCTGAAATCACTCATCGATAACAAAGTGATGAAGGGTGGAGAGTATCAGCTCACTGATGCACTGGAAAACATGAAAAACCAGGGTGTGAAATTCATTCCCGGAGAGGTGGATCACTGGATGGACTGTGGCAATAAAAACGCCACCGTAGATACCAATTCCAGAATCCTCGGGTTTGAAAAGGACACCAAGCTGATTTCAGAGGATGCTAAAGTGGAAAACTGCACGATCATTCCTCCTGTTATGATCGCAGCCGGAGCAGAAGTGAAAGACTCCATCATTGGGCCTAACGTTTCTGTGGGCGAAGGAGCTACCATTTCGCGTTCTTCTGTTTCCAACAGCATTGTCAGGGAACACAGTTCGCTGGAGTTTGTTACGATCGATAATTCCATGATTGGAATGCATGCGTCTATGAAAGGCACGATAAGTGATGTTAGCCTGGGCGACTTCTCAACCATTGAATGAGGTTTATTCCTACCATAGTTGTTTTTATTGTGCTGCTTACGCTGCCTCAAGTCTTCGCTCAGAAGAAAGGAGAAGAGCTTTCCAGCAAGGCTGCCATGTCCTTCACCCGAGCCTTCATTGATGCAGGGAAGGAAAAGAATCTAGGAAATCCTCAGGCCGCCCTTGAGCTCTACCAACGATGCCTGGAAATCGATCCCACCGCCAGCGCTGTTTATTACGAAATCGGTCAGATTTATCAATCGCAGCAACGCAACAGCGATGCGGAGCAGATGTATCGAAAAGCTACAGAGCTGGAAGAGGACAACGACTGGTACCAGCTTCGATTGGGCGACATGCTGGACGCCCAAGGCAAATTCAAGGAAAGCACGGAAGTTTGGGAAAAGCTCTACGAAGCTCACCCGAGAAACCTGCAGTACATCGATCGTTACGGAACGGCTCTGATCTACAGCGGCAAGAGCAAGCAAGCGATCAAGTTCTATGATAAGGTGGAGAGCGAGATGGGTGTTAACCAGTCGCTGAGCGTCACCAAACAGAAAATCTACCTCCGCGAAAACCAGCTGGACAAAGCTGCTGAGGAAATCCAGAAGCTGATCAACGCCTATCCTAAAGAGACAGACTATTACGGCATGCTGGCAGACCTCTACAGCAAGTCTGGTAAGCCAGAGAAAGCCTTGGAAACCTATGAAAAGGCGATTGAGATTGATCCTTCCAACCCATTCATTCAACTTTCACTGGCTGAGTTCTATGACCGTCAGGAAGAATTTGAAAAGTCAGAAAAGTACCTCGACCTGGCCTTTGGCAACAAAGAGCTGGACATCGACACCAAGGTTACCATCTTATTGAGGCTCTATCGCTCGGCTGAGCAGGATCTGGAAATACGATCGCAAGCCTTAAAGCTGTGCGAAATTCTGGCCGAGACACATCCGCAGAATCCAAAGGCAGCAGCCGTTTATGGTGACTTCCTTTACCTGGATGAGAAATGGAGCGCAGCACGTGATCAGTATGTGATTGCGGTGGAAAAAGATCCTTCCAAGTTTGTGATCTGGTCGCAGTTGCTTTTCATCGATTCTGAACTTTCGGATGAAAAGAGCATGCTCAAGCACAGCACGCAGGCGATGGAATATTTCCCCTCTCAACCTGTGCCTTACCTGTTTAATGGCTTGGCCAACAATCAGTTGGAAGAGTATGCTGATGCGGCAAAAAGCCTGCGAATGGGCATCAGCCTGGTGGTTGGAAACCCTCCGCTTTCTGCCCAGATGCTCGCCAGTTTAGGAGATGCTTACCACGAGTTGGAACGACACATCAGCTCCGATTCCTGCTACGATCTGTCGCTCCGCTTTGACCCAGAGAACCCTTACGTACTGAACAATTATGCCTACTTCCTGGCACTTCGCGGAGAGCGCCTGGATGAAGCGTTGAAGATGTCAGCAAAAACACTGGAATTGGTTCCAAACAGTGCTTCTTACCTGGATACTTACGGCTGGGTTCTTTACAAGGCCGGTAACTACGAGGAAGCGAAGAAGTACCTGAAACAAGCCTTGGAAAACGGGGCAGCGAGTAGTGGAGAAGTGCTGGAGCACATGGGCGATACGCTCTACAAACTAGGCAAAGTCAACGAAGCGGTTGACTATTGGACGAAGGCCCGCGCGGCCGGAGATGCAAGTGAAAACATTGACAAGAAAATCGATGCTCAAGAGCTTCTGGACTAAAGGTATTCTAGGCAGCTTCATTGTACTGATCGCGATCACAACCTCTTCCTGCAAATCCAACCGAGCCGCAGTGGGAGAGCGCAACATTCCGAATCGCAAGACCAGTGATCTGTTGGACAGTATCGCTACACACGAGCTGAATTGCAGTTGGATGAGCATCAAGTATGATGTGGAATTCAAAGGCCCTAAAAACTCGGATAGCTTCAAGATGTACCTGCGCATGAGACGCGACAGCGCGATCTGGGTTTCTGCCACCTATTATGCCGTTGAGGTGGGCCGATTCCTCTTCACGCCCGACAGTGTGAAGTACATCGATCGCAGGAACAACAAATACTACGTAGGCAATTACGATTACATCACTAATCAATTTCAGATCGATGCCAATTTCGATTTGTTGCAATCATTGGTAATGGCGAACAGCCTCGGATTGGACGGCAACACCCATGAACGCATCCGCTCTTCCAAAGATCAGGGGATGTACTTCATGAGCTTTTTAGGCAAGGGTCAGTTCAAACGAGCATTGCGAAGAGACGAGCTTCGTAAACCCTTGGATTTGGTGGTAAGTCTCTGGATCGAACCCGACCATTTCAGAGTTGGTAAGCTGAGCGTAACGGATTTCGAAGCAGATCGAACACTCACCGCTTCCTATGATGATTTTGAAACCACTTGCAACTCAGAATTTCCAAAGCATGTCACCTACCTCATTGACAATGCTAATGAACAATTGGAGGTGAAAACATCGGTACTAAAGCTCACAGCGGACAAGAAGGTAAGCCTTTCCTTTACGATCCCTGAAAAGTATGAGCCGCTGGTACCTTAATCTTCTTGTTCTTCTCCTCTGTGCATGCGCTGCAACGGCCCAAACCAGCGATGAGCTAAAGCGAAAGCAACAAAAGCTCAAGGAAGACATCCGCTACAAGGAAAAGCTTCTTCAGCAGATCAAGGAAGACAGTAAGTCCTCAAGCACCAAGATTGTCCTGCTCAACAAAAAGCTTACGCAGCGAGAAGAGCTGATCCTCACGATTCGCGATGAAATTGACTACATCGAAGCGCGAATTGATGCCAACGAAGACCTTATCGATGCACTGGAAACCGACATTGAGCGCCTGAAGGAAGAGTATGCCAAGATGGTGGTGCAAGCCTACAAAACGCGGAATGTGAGTGATAAAATCATGTTCCTCTTTGCGAGTGAGGATTTTGGACAAGCCTACCGAAGGCTGAAATACATCCAGCAGCTGTCTGAATACCGCAAGCAACAGGCCGAAGCCATTCGTCTGACGCAAAGCAGTCTGGAGAAAAAACGCGCTTCTCTGGAACGCCAGCGTGAGGAAAAGAATGCTGTGCTAAACGAGCAGAACAAAGAAAAACTGACCTTAAGCCGCGAGCGGCAGGAACGGGAGAAAAAGCTCGATCGATTGCTGCAAGACGAAGCGAAGTACAAGCAAGCATTATCTCAGGCACAGAAGCAGGCAGAAAGCCTGAAGCAAGCCATCAAAAAGGCCATTGAGCGAGAGATTGCTGCGCGCAATGCTGCCACCGGTTCCTCGGGTAGCACCTACAAAATGACTCCCGAGGCGAGGGAGCTGTCCAACAACTTTGTGAACAACAAAGGCAAGCTTCCATGGCCGGTGGATAAGGGTGAAATAACCAGCTACTTCGGAACGCAACCACATCCCTTCCTCAAGGGAATTCAGGTGAAGAACAACGGAATCACCATTTCCACCACCGAAAACATGCGGGCACGTTCTGTATTTGATGGTGAAGTTTCCAAGATCATGATCCTGGCAGGAGCAGGAAAAGTGGTCATGATCCGGCATGGTGAATACATCTCCATCTATACCAACCTGAAGGAAACCTTTGTAAGCACAGGCGACAAGGTGAAAACCAAAGAAGAGATCGGCATTCTACTCACCGACAAAGGCAAAACCGAGATGGAATTCCAAATCTGGAAGGGCACTGAATTGCTCGATCCAAGCTACTGGATTTACAAGGCCCGGTAAGGTCTCCTGCAATTACTACGCTTAGCTGCTGATAGCTTGCTACTGAAAGCTGACAGCTGATAGCTATCGGCCGCACCTCTTTCGTACCTTCGCATTCTAATTTGAGATCATGGGAGGAATTGGACCCTGGCAAATCGTACTCGTCATCGCTGTTTTGCTTCTGCTCTTCGGAGGGAAGAAGATTCCAGAGTTGATGAAAGGCCTCGGAAAAGGAATGAAAGAATTCAAGGATGCTACCAAGGAGGAAACGGATGGTAGCCAGCAGAAAGACTAATCAGCTTCCTTGAAAATGGATTTCTCAAGCATTTCTGCGGCTCATGAAGCCCTGCTAAACGGGGATGTAACAGCCGTTGAACTCACAGAATATTACCTGCAGAAAGCAGAAAAGGAGGATCGCTACAACGCCTTTCTCGAAGTGTTCCGTGAGAGCGCATTGGCCACAGCGGCCGGTGTTGATGAAAAGGTGAAAAACGGTTCTGCCGGCAAACTGGCCGGAGCCATCATTGCCATCAAAGACAACATCTGCTACGCTGGCCACAAAGTGAGCGCAGCATCACAGATCCTGGATAATTTCGAATCGCTATTCACCGCCACGTCTGTTCAGCGCCTGCTAGACGAAGATGCCATCATCATCGGCCGTTTGAACTGTGATGAATTTGCGATGGGCAGCTCTGGCGAGAATTCTTCTTTGGGAGTCACCAAAAATCCCATCAACGAAGCTTTAGTTCCAGGTGGTTCAAGCAGTGGTTCTGCTGCTGCTGTTGCAGCTGGATTTTGCATGGCTACCCTCGGTTCCGATACCGGAGGATCCATTCGTCAGCCGGCATCTTTTTGTGGCATCGTTGGAATGAAACCTACCTACGGCAGAATAAGCCGTTATGGACTCATTGCCTTTGCTTCCAGTTTTGATCAGATTGGTCCTTTGGCCCGAAACGTTGAAGACGCTGAATTGCTCTTCAACACCATGGCTGGCAAGGATGTGATGGATTCGACATCCTCTTCCAAACCTTTGAATACCCAAACCTCCATCAGTGGCAAAAAGCTGCGTTTTGCCTACATGAAAGAGGTGATGGAAAGCCCGGGTTTAAAGCCTGAAGTAAAGGCTGCTTTTGAAAGCAAGCTCGAAAAGCTTCGCAGTGAAGGTCACGAAGTGAACGCCTTTTCTTTTCCTTACCTCGATCACATGGTGCCCTGCTACTATGTGTTGACCACGGCTGAGGCCTCTTCAAACCTCGGTCGCTATGACGGTGTACACTACGGAAAACGCAGCGAGCGCTCGGAAGATATTCCATCCACCTACATCAATTCCAGAACAGATGGATTTGGCCCTGAAGTCAAGCGCAGAATCATGCTCGGAACCTTTGTTCTGAGCACGGGCTATTACGATGCTTATTATGCCAAAGGTCAGAAGGTTCGCCAGCTGATCAAGAAGGCCACAGATGAAGTGCTAACAGAGAATGACTTCATCATTTCGCCTACCACTCCACACCCTGCTTTTGAGATTGGAGAAAAGGCAAACGATCCCATCGCACTCTACCTGGAAGACATTTTCACGGCACAAGCCAATCTGAGTGGTAATCCTGCGATTTCCGTTCCCCTGGCTGAAACCTCTGAAGGTTTGCCTTTTGGAATCCAGCTTACAGGTCGTTCGTTTGAGGAAGCCGATTTGTTTGAGGCTTCCCGCATGCTCTGAACAGCCATTCGTTGATAAGGGGGCGCTACTGGTCTAAAGAATAAGGCGCTTACACAGGATATTTGAATCTTACGCGTTCATTCGTGTGTATCTCTATGTCTATGCGTCACATTCTTCCACTCTTTTCCCTTTTCATTGGCTCTCAATTGCTGGCCATCACTCCCGATAGTCTTCAAATCACAAGCGAAGATTCTGTTGTCCGATTGAATGACATTCCTCTGGCGGCTGAGTTGGATAGTAATATCACTTGCTACTACGAAGATTTACTTCCAATCCTGAGCGATTTGAAAAGCCGGGACGAGTTGGTAGTGACTGATTCCATGCCGGTTTTCACCAGCGAAGTTTACCAGCAACGCCTGGAGAAAATGGATCAGAACACACCGTTTGATCTGACTTACAATCAGCGTGTGGAAGCGTTCATTCACCTCTACGTTTCGAAGCGGAGGGAGCTTAGCCAGCGCTGCCTCGGTCGTTCCGAGCAGTTTTTCCCCATGTTTGAAGAAACACTGGACAAGTACGAGCTTCCTTACGAACTCAAGTATCTGGCCGTAGTAGAATCTGCGCTTGATCCTAAAGCAAGAAGCCGTGCCGGAGCTTCCGGACTGTGGCAGTTTATGTACAGTACGGGTAAAATCTTCGGATTGAAGATCAACTCATACGTGGACCAAAGGCTCGACCCACAGGAATCAACGGAAGCCGCTTGCCGCTACCTGACTCACCTGCATGACATGTTTGGCAATTGGGATTTGGCGCTTGCTGCTTACAACTGTGGTGAAGGTCGTGTTACCAGAGCCATCAGACGAAGTGGTGGAAAGTCTAATTACTGGGACATCTATCCTTACCTGCCGCGCGAAACCCGCGGATATGTTCCTGCTTTCATTGCAGTGAACTATCTGTTTGAGCATTACGAAGATCATGCTCTGACGCCTGAAAATGTGACTTACACACATTTCGAAACAGATACCGTTCACCTCAAAAAGCCAATGAATTTCAAAGCCATCAGCGAGATCATTGAGTTGGATGAAGAGAGCATTGCCAGCTTGAATCCTGTGTACCGAACCAGCTACATTCCCGCTACAGATTATGGTTCTGTGTTGACTTTGCCAAAGGAGAAGATCGCAGTGTGGGTGTCCAACGAAGACACGATCTACAAGGCAATTGCCAAGCAGGAAAAGCAAATAGAGAAGGCGAAGCTAGCACAAGATCAGATCTACTATACCGTAAGATCAGGCGATTACCTGGGAAAGATCGCCAGCCGTCACGGATGCTCCGTTCGACAGATTCAGCAGTGGAATAATCTTCGGGGAACCTACCTTAAGCCTGGTCAGAAGTTGGTGCTATATGCATCCCACACGACACGAAAGCCTGCTCCGAAACGCACGTACGAAGTGATCGAAGAATCTGACGCGATCTATTACAAGATCAAATCAGGCGATACACTGTGGGACATTGCCAAGGCACGCGGGGTTTCTGTAGATGCTCTGAAGCAATGGAATTCACAACTGCGCGATCGCAGGCTCAAGCCTGGTGACAAGATCATAGTTGGTAAATCATCGTGATCAGAAACCTCATAGCTCTTCTGGCATTTGCCGCGCTGCTGCAGGCATGCGAATCTGATGCTACAAGCTATTTGCCCTCTTATTCAGGGCAGCAAGGAGAATTGATCGTGGTCATCGACCCACAGATCACCCAAAGCGACCTGAATGAACCTCTGTTTCAACAGCTCAATCAACCCTTCTTTGGATTGCCTCAGTCCGAACCGATGTTCAAGGTCATTGACATCAAGCCCAAAGGCTTTACGAAGATCTTCGAGACACACCGAAGTATTCTCCACCTCCGCATTGATACCAATGCAAAAACAGAAGTAAAAGTCCTTCGAAATGTGGGTGCTCAGATGCAAACAGTGGTGATCATCACCGCTCAAAACCTCAATGAATTCAAGGCCTTGGCAGATGAAAATCTTCAGCAAGTATTGTGGCATTTCCACAACAAAGAACTGGATCGGATTACTTCCAGAAACAAGGCTTTTGGCAGCACACTCTCCAATGATCGGGTAGCAGCAGTTACAGGCCTGAACATCGTGACACAGAAAGACATGATGGTGGCGAAAGAGACCAAGAATTTCATTTGGCTAAGACTGGATCGCGAAAAGCCGGTAGGTGGTTATCAGCATCAAATCAGCCAAGGCCTCATGATCTACTGGAAATCCTACACCGACACCGCTTCCTTCAGCGATAGCTCATTGATTGCCTGGAAAAATGAGGTGAATGCACGCTATGTGGATGGGCCTCAAAACAGCCACATGACCACCAGCTTCAAGCTCTATGAACCTGCGGTGAGCTACCTTAAATTCCGAGGCGAAACAGCTAAAGAGCTGCGAGGCTTATGGCGCATGGATGGCTACTTCATGGGTGGACCTTTCTATGCGCTCTCTTTCTACAATCCTGAAAACCAGCGTCAATACATGGTGGAAGGGTATGTGTTTGCACCTCAATTTGACAAGCGCGCTTTCTTGAGGGAGATAGAAGCGATTGTGAAAAGTGTGACACCTGTGAAGAACAAGGTGGGGGACAATTAGGTGATTAGATCATTCGTTGGTGATTGAGAGCTTCTCGATGTCTAGTCGCACTTCGAGACAGCATGCATAGCATGCCTCCTCAGTGTGACCAGACTATGATGATGATCTACAAAGGTTGATTCATATCGAAATGCATATTCTATATCGAGTATAAAGCAGGTCATGCTGAGGAGCGAAGCGTCTCGAAGCGCGGCCTGCGATGCCCCATGCATCATCTAATAACCTAATCAACTCATCATTTGATCCCCAGCAGGTAGTTCCGTGAAGTCCACGTTCCCGCCCGTTACAATCACTGCTAGCTTCTTCCCTTTCATCTTCTCCTTTTGCTGATCGAGTGCAGCAAAGGGAACCGCGCAAGAAGGTTCGATAATGAGTTTGGTCCAGTCCCAGATGCGGTACATCCATTGAACAATGGCTGCTTCTTCGGCCAACCAGATATCATCTACATGCTTTTGAATCACGGGGAAAGGAAACGCTCCAACCGTAGTTCTTAATCCATCGGCTATCGTATTGGCTTTGGCCTGTTCCACACGCTCTCCCGAATGAAAACCTTCAAAACCATCACTGGCTTGAGTAGGTTCTGTTCCAATGACCTTCGTTCCTGCAGAGAAATAATGAGCTGATAGCGCTGAACCTGAAAGCAAGCCACCGCCACCGAGCGGAGCTAACAGGTAATCAAAGTCGTTCTGCTCCCTGAAAATCTCCATGGCACAGCTGGCTTGTCCACCCATAATCCATGGATGATCGTAAGAAGGCATGATCATCGCACCGGTTTCTTCGTGTACTTCCTGGGCCATTTTGAGTCGTGGTTCTGTTCCAGGCTCACAAAATCGCACCTCAGCACCCCAGCCTTTCGCATTCCTGATCTTCAGCTTATTGGAATTCTCTGGCATTACGATGTAGGCTGGCATGCCTAAATGATGACACACATATGCCACGGCCTGCGCATGATTTCCAGAGGAATGCGTCACAACGCCTTTCTTTCGCTCCGCCTCACTCATTTGAAGAATGAAGTTAGTTGCCCCACGAATCTTGAATGCACCAATGGGTTGAAACTGCTCACACTTCAACCAAAGCTCTGCTCCAAAGTGTTCGTTCAACTTTGGAAAGGTCATCAGCGGAGTATGCTCGGCATAGCACTGAACCCTTATGTAAGCGGCTTGTAGATCTTCCCTGGAAAGAATTTCCGAAGCCATGATTAGCAGCTAATCTTGCTCACCCTGCGCTCATGACGACCACCTTCAAAAGAAGCTTCGAAAAAGGCCTTGGTAATCTCCAGCGCTTTCTCCTGGGAAACAAAGCGTGCCGGCAGACCTAGAATGTTCGCATTATTATGCTGACGTGCCAAGGAAGCCAATTCCGGTTCCCAGCAAATAGCACATCGAATGCCCGCGTGCTTATTCGCACTCATGGCCATGCCATTGGCTGAACCACAGATCAGAATCCCGAGGTCATGATCACCGCTCTCCACCGCTTCCGATAAGGGATGCGCAAAGTCAGGATAGTCCACACTGTCCGCAGTGTCTGTTCCATAGTTCTTTACCGTGTGTCCCTGACCTTCCAGCAGCTGGATGATCGCATCTTTCAGTTCATACCCGGCATGATCGCCTCCAATTCCGATGTTCATGGCTATTTATTGCTTTTGTGAGAGTCCGTTTGAGTATTCATAACCTGTTGATAGCGGTTGATTTCTTACCAAGAAGATTTTTTGCTTTTTCAACTCATTATCCTCATGAAATCTTCGTCCTTCTTAAACCAGCAAAACTTACTGTTTTTGTGAACCATACTTTTGAACGATTCGTTGACAAAGTGAGCAAAATATTTCTCCATCAACATTGTTTGTTGATGATACTAACATCTTGTTCAAATCCACCTCAAAGGAAGTGAAGTCGGCCATTGTCTTGTTGAAGAAGTGTTGAATAGATTTGATGGATGATATTTCCAAACGAATTTGCATCTGAGTTTGCACAGAGTTAACAACTCTTATAGTAGTAATAGAATTATATTAAGATTAACTTATTATTGGTTAGGTGAATAAACTCTGCTTCGCCCTCTTCACGGTTCTCTTTAACCTTGCTCTTGTTCAGGGACAGGAAAAAGAGGATCCTAATGGCTACAACAAATTCTATCACGCAAACGGGGAAATATCCAGCGAAGGCACGCTCAAAAATGGGAAGCCGGAAGGATATTGGAGAAACTATTTCGAGAGCGGTGTTCTCAAGTCGGAAGGCAACCGGCTGAATCATTTGCTGGACAGTACCTGGAAGTTTTACAGCGAGGACGGAATTCTGCGCGAAGAAATCACCTACCTGGCCGGCAAGCGAAACGGAAAAACAGTTCAATATTCACAGGAAGGATTCAAGATAGCTGAGATGCCCTACGTAGATGATGTGAAGGAAGGCATCGTATTCACTTATCACAACAATGGAGCTGAGGAAACGGAAACCCCGTTCGAGAAAGGAAAGGAAAATGGAGCGGCCTACGAATTCAATGAAAAAGGAGACATCATTGCGCTGATGACCTATCAAAACGGATTTCTGATCCGTCAGGAAAACATCAATCGCAGAGACAGAGACGGTAACAGAACAGGACCCTGGAAGGAATTCTATGAAGATAGAGTCGTGCACCTAGAGGGTAGCTACAAAAACGATCTCAAGAATGGCTATTGGAAAGAGTACTCTCCCAAAGGCCTGCTGCTTCAAACCCTGAAGTATGACATGGGTGAGCTGGTGACCGATGCGCTGGAGCTGGCGGACCTTGAATTCGAAACTGAATATCACAGCTCAGGGGGACTTTCGTTTCGCGGAACTTATCGGAATGGTCAGCCTCATGGTGTGCATACCTGGTATGACGCGCAGGGGAACATCACCGGAACCAAAGTTTTTCAGGACGGGGCCATGATAGCCGAGGGATTAATGGATGCGGACGGTAAACGTCAGGGCCCATGGAAGGAGTATTACATCACCAGCGAGTTGAAGGCCGAGGGTAAGTACAAGGATGGCTATCGGGTGGAGGAATGGAAGTACTACTTCAAGTCAGGACAGCTGGAGCAAACCGGGAACTATGGAGGAAAGGAACGTCCCCAAGGAAAGTGGGTGTGGTACTATGAAAATGGACAGCTTCTGCGCGAGGAAAGTTTCAGAAATGGCCGCGAAGATGGTTGGCTGATCGAATACTCAGATACCGGAAAGGTGATCACGCGCGGAGAATTCGTGGATGGCCGTGAAGAAGGCGAGTGGATGATCGAGATTGGAGACCACCTGGAAGAAGGTGTTTACCAGGATGGCTACAAGCAAGGAGTTTGGGTTCACACGTATACCAGCAATGGTAAAGTGCGGTTTGAAGGTGAGTATTTTGATGGCATTGAGATTGGCAAGCATGTGTGGTATTATGACAACGGCCGCAAGATGCTGGAAGGAAAATATTTGAACGGTATACAAGAAGGCCCTTGGAATCGTTATGACAGCGAGGGCAACATCATTTTGTCCATAGAATACAACCAGGGGAAAGAAGAACGTGTAGACGGATACAAGTTCAAGGAACCCAAAGAAAAATCGAAATCAGACGAGGGATAGCACGGAATTCACGTGTTGATTTTTAGCTATCTTTCTCGGCCAATCCGGTCAGTTTATGTCAATGAACATCCTTGTTGTAGAAGATGAAAGCATCGTAGCAAAAGACATTCAAGTGTGTCTCAGAAAGTTAGGTTATGATGTAACAGGTGTAGTAGATACAGGTGAGCGTGCTATCGAGATGGTGGAGCAGAATACTCCCGATCTCATCATGATGGACATTATGCTGAAGGGTGACATTAGTGGAGTACAAGCAGCGGAAGCAATTCGCAAAAAGAATGACATTCCTGTCATTTTTCTCACTGCTTATACCGACAAAGACACAGTAAACAAGGCGAAGGAAACAGAGCCTTACGGATACATCATCAAGCCTTTCAAAGAGATTGACATCCAGACTGCTATTGAGATTGCGCTTTACAAGCACGGAAAAGAGAAGCAAGTCAAGAAGGAGCGTGATTATTACTACAGCCTTTCAGAGCAGCAGGATTCTCCTGACATGATGTTCGTGAAGGCTAATCAGCGTCTCGTAAAAATCCGCTACGCGGATATCTACTTTATCGAAGCATTGAAAGACTACGTGGTGATCAATACCGCAGAGCGTAGGTATACCATTCACAGCACCATGAAGGATATTGAAAGCAAAATGCCGGAAAAGGATTTTGCCCGGGTACATCGCTCCTTCATTGTTCGCATCGATAAGATCAAAGAGATTGACCATTCCAATGTGGTGATGGAAAACGACAAGAAAGTCATTCCCATCGGTGGTTCCTACAAGGATGCTCTGCAGGAGCGTTTGAACCTCATCTAAGAGGTTAATAACCACACAGAACTAGTCATCCTGAGGAGACTGTCCATGACAGTCGTCTCGAAGGGTGACGGATCGTTCACGTGAATCATCTAAAATCCGCTAACATACTTCGAGACTCGCCTTTCAGGCGACCTCAGCATGACCGCTTTGTTTACCCTTGATTTGTAAAGGAGTGACAGATTATGATTTTAATTCTTTCCGTTACCCTTGGCAGAATTCAATGTACTTAGCATACAGATGCTCCATCTGTGACTTGTAGATCATTGGATACTCGTCCCTGAGTAGCTCTATGAATGGCGCACACTTGCCCGTATACTTTTTGAGTTTGACTGATATATCTCTGTCGCCATTGGGCATGAAGAGTTCCTGATCTCCAATCTTCATTCCTGCACGCTTATCCACATCTGTAACAATGATGAAGGGCGTGAGCAGGAAGCCCGAAAGAAGGCCAACACTGGTGACTAGAGCCTGCTTCCAAATATTGCTGCTCGTATCATAAAAGTAGACCAGTTTTACATCTCCACTTCGCTGTGCTACGTGCATGAAGCGCGTCCTGATTTTCAGCTGCTCGGGCTCAAATTCATAGTGTTCATCAGCATACTGGAATTGAAAGAATGAAGCAGAAGCCGGCTTTAGCTTGTGACGATTTCCGTTATTGTCTTCATACTTCACCTTCCGCTGGAGCGCCATGAAGTTCAGGATACCTTCAGATCTGCTGGTGTGAATTTTGAACGTGCAGTCAATAGTATCACCATTGCTGTTTACAAACTGACCATCAACCCATTGCTTCTTGGCAAGTGACCACAGAGATAAGAGTAGACAAATTGATAGGGGTAAAATCTGTTTCATTGATTGGGGTTTCAACTGGTTGGCGAAACTGCAATAAAACTGGTGTAAAAGTCAAGCTTCGAAGAAGACTTACTGATCGTCAACACCATCATTCAATAACCGCTAACATGCTTACTCGTGTCACTGAATGATTACAAAGAACTCGTGAATGCTTCGCAGTTCGAGACTCGCCTTTCAGGCAACCTCAGCATGACCGCTTTGGAAACGGTATCCGACTAGTCCACCAACTTCAAATCAATCCTTCTCGAAGCCAGGTCTGCCGATTCCACTCGGATGGTCACTTCCTGACCCAGCTGGTAAATTGTATCCGTTCGCTGGCCAATGATGCGCATGTTCTTCTGATCATAGTAGTAGTAATCACCATCTATATCGCGCAAGCGGATCATACCCTCGCATTTGTTGGCTTTCATTTCGACATAAACACCCCATTCGGTCACACCGCTGATAACCCCATCGAATACTTCATCAACCTGATCTTCCATGAACAGTACTTGATAAAATTTGCTGGATTCCCGCTCGGCTTCCGAAGCTTTGCGCTCCATCATGCTGCTGTGTTTGCAGAGCTTGGAGAAGCTATCAGGGTTCGCTGAAGACGCGCCATTCAGATAGCTGAAGAGTAAGCGGTGGGCGATCATATCTGGATACCTTCGAATGGGTGAGGTGAAATGAGAGTAGTGGGGGAAGGCCAGGCCAAAGTGGCCGATATTATCCACAGAATATTCTGCTTTGGCCATGGTTCTGATGGCCAGCATCTCGATGATGTTCTGCTCAGGCCTTCCTTTGATCACCTTGAGCAGCTTGTTCATAGTCTGTGCGATGCGAGCTTCATTGTTCAGATCAATGCGATACCCAAAGCGCTTGATGAATTCGGAAAACTCTCTCAGTTTTTCGTTGTCTGGCCGGTCGTGGATGCGATACACAAAGGTCTTCACCTGATCCTGGCTGTTCTTCTTTTTGCCAATGTCTTCGGCAACCGTTCGGTTTGCCAGCAACATGAATTCTTCGATGAGTTTGTGTGCATCTTTTTGCTCTTTGAAGAATACATCTACTGGTTTCTTTTCTGGGCTCAGCTTGAACTTAACTTCTGTTTTTTCAAAGGCTATGGCTCCGTGTTCCATGCGTCTTGTGCGCATTTGCTTCGCCAATCCATTGGTGATGCGCAATTCCTCTTCAAAGGGTCCGCTGGCGCCTTCCAGAATGGTTTGAACTTCTTCGTATACAAAGCGGTGATCACTGTGAATGGCCGTTTTTCCTGTCCAGTGATTGTGAACGATTCCCTTATCGTCCATTTCAAACAATACGGAAAAGCAAAGCTTGTCTTCATGAGGCCTGAGGGAACAAAGCTGGTTTGATAAAACCTCAGGGAGCATGGGAATTACACGATCTACCAGATAGACAGATGTAGCACGCTTTTGGGCTTCCGCTTCGGTGGCAGATCCTTCCTTCACATAGTGCGTAACATCTGCGATGTGCACTCCCAGTTCATAATGGCCGTTTTCGAGCCTTTTGAAGGAGATAGCATCGTCAAAGTCCTTCGCGTCCTCTGGATCTATGGTGAAGGTGAGAACGTCTCTTAGATCCTTTCGTTTGGCGATTTCTTCCTTGGAGATGGTTTTCGGAATGCGTCCACATTCGTCCTCTACGCCATCGGGGAATCGAAGGGGGAAACCATATTCTGCCAAAATGGAATCACTTTCAGCGCGCATGTCTCCGGGTTTTCCAAGCACTTCGGAAACAGAGGCGATGGGATTCTTGCGTGGATCATCCCAGTGGGTGATGGTAGCTAAGATCTTATCACCCGCGTTGGCACCATGAAGCTCATCGTCCGGTATGAGAAAGTCAACGTTGATCTTCTGATTATCGGGCGTGGCGAAATACTGATTGCGATACTTGAAAAGGATGCATGCAAACGAGGAGCGGGAACGCTCAACGATGCCAATCACTTTACCTTTCTTCCTTGCCTTTTTCCCACCGCCACCGATCATTCTGATCTTTACCAAATCTGCGTTCAGGGCAGTGCCCGTCTGGCTCTCGGGGATGAGTACGTCTTCCTCAAAACCGGCAATTTCAACAAAGGCCATCCCACTACGGGTGAATTGGATGATGCCTTCCAATTCGCTCAATGGTCCTGACCATTTGAATTTTCCGCGTTGGTGTTCTTCCAGTAAACCATCCTTTACCATGGCTTCAATTACAGCCACGAGAATCTGTTTTCCGGTAGGATCTTTTACCTCGAGTCTTGAGGCTAGTTGTTTGTAGTTGAGAAGTTCGTTGGGTTGACTTTGGTAGTAGTCTCTGATGCTGCTGCGCAGGCGCTTCACCTGCTTTTCCAGCCGCTTGTGTGTAAGCTTTTTGGCCATATATATCTGAGGCAAAGGAACATGAAATGAAATCAGCCCATAAGAAGCCGTTGTTATTTATTCGAAAACTTTGACCCCCGCCCGCTTGTTACAACCACATACTTTTGCAAAAATCACACACAGATATGTTATCGAAAAAGGTTGAAGACGCGCTAAACGAACAAATACAAATGGAGGGAAAGTCCTCTAATTTCTACTTGTCAATGGCCTCATGGGCTGAGGCGAATGGGTATTCGGGCGTTTCTGAATTCCTCTATCGTCACTCGGATGAAGAGCGCTTCCACATGCTCAAGTTGGTGAAGTACATCAATGAGCGCGAAGGAAATGCGATCATCCCGGCATTCGAAAAGCCACAGGATAGCTTCAGCAACGTTCGTGCTTTGTTTGAGCACTTGCTGGAGCATGAAGTGGCAGTGACTAAGTCTATTGGGGAACTAGTAGGAATCACACTGGAAGAAAAAGACTTCACTACGCACAACTTCTTGCAGTGGTATGTATCAGAACAATTGGAAGAAGAAGCCCTGGCAAAGACCATCATGGACAAAATCAAGCTGATGGGCGATGATGGAAGTGTATGGTATCACTTTGACAGAGACATCGCTACGCTGACGGTAACAACCGCGGCTGACGAAGGTCAGGCAGGCTGACGAACGAGACTGTCGATCAACTGAAGGTATTTCTGGCGAAACACTTCGTAATGCTTCTTGCCAGAGGCAGGACCGGAAAATCCGGTATGCACCTTCACTACACGATGTTGCTTATCCAGAAGGATGAGCGTAGGATAAGAATAGAAGCCGCTGAGAAATGGTAAAAGCTCAGCGGCTTTTCTTTTGGTAGATCCCAGCGAAGCCAGCAAAACGGGATAGTCAAGCTCCAGGTTTTGCTCGTGCCGAACAATGTTTTCGAACGCCTTGGCAGAGTCAGTGGTAAGTTCAAAATCCAAAGCGATTACTTCGAAGCCTTGAGAACGGTATTGCTCATGCGCCTCTTTCAA
This sequence comes from Flavobacteriales bacterium UBA6057, assembly GCA_002428995.1. Classification (GTDB taxonomy): domain Bacteria; phylum Bacteroidota; class Bacteroidia; order Flavobacteriales_G; family Salibacteraceae; genus UBA6057. The sequence goes on from DIYJ01000014.1 coordinate 267,620, forward strand.
AAACACAGCTTCGTCCAGGCAATTGCTGCACCATGTTCCCATGAGGCTGATGGCCAAGGCCTTTCCACGGTAGGCCTCATCTTCCAGGTTCACCAATTGTCCTTTTGAATCAGGGAAGGAGAAAGCGATGGATGAATCTGTGCGAATGCTGGTCATTGTTTCTGGGTCTCCCAGTTGACTGCTTTCATTCGGAGTAGATTCCCATGCCTGATGCCATTTCAATCCGGAGAAGAATTCTCCATTGATGTCACCATTGGTCAGCGCGCCCTCAAATAAGTAGGCATGTGTTCCATCCAACGAACTGAGGAAAACACTGTCGTTGCGGACAGCTCCCTGAAGGAAGCGGTAATCGCCTGTCTCTGTTAAGAACGAACCGGAAAGCACAGGCCCGATTTGCTTCAAGACCAACAATGTGGAGTCCTTGTCAGAACCATCCTTGGAATAAAAAACCGCGGAGTGTTGACCCGAGAGGTCGATGGAGGGTACTTGTTCAGCCTTGAATCGGTGAGCAACACCACGCTCTGCGCGAAAAGGAATCACTTCATCTACATCACGCTTCGAGTTGATCCATGAACCGCTCAGTATACTGTCATTCTCGAATGAAAATTCGAAACGAGAATTGAAGTAATCAGATTGAAACACCCATTGTTCACCCTCATGCGACTCAAGGTGAAAACCGACTCTTTCCACACCGTTTTTGACCGTGATCTGCGGATCCGACTCCGTGTTCAGGATAAAACGAAAAGGCAATTCACGACCGTTGATGGACAAGCTACCACGCCACAGATCTCCATTTTCGATGATGGTTCCAACGAGCAGCTTCCTATTGGAGAACACAAACGGAATATCCTGTTCTACTTCCAGTACATAGGTTCCACGATCCAGCTTAAAATGCTGGTAGGAAGACGAGAATACATTCTCGCGAGAACGCTCCACTTCGAAGTATTCAATCTCATCATTCACAATGTGAACTTCCATGAGTTTCACCTCTTGCTTTGGACTGAGCGCTTTGAAGGTCACACTGCGCACTGTGCCGATCATCGTATCGACCACATCAAAGGCTTCGCGGTAGCGCAAATCGTTGACATCCGCCTTCATGAAGGGCTCTAGCTCGGCCATCCAATCCACAGATTCGACATCGCTGTAGATGACTGCTGAGTCGTTCACTGCCCATTTCACCACTTTGGCTCCTTCATCGTTCAATCGCTGCGCCAGGTTTTCCATAGTGGGTAAACCTTCTACCAGCGGAACGCGCTTCTTAGTAGAAACCTCGGCACAAGAACCGAGCAACAAAAGCGATAGAAGAAGGAAGGGCGAGAACCTCAAAGTGCTGATCTGAATTGTTGCAGAAAGCGAATATCGTTCTCAAACATCATTCGAATGTCAGGAATGTGAAAACGCTGCATCGCGCTGCGCTCAAGGCCCATTCCAAAGGCAAACCCAGAGTATTTGTCAGGATCAATTCCAGAGCTTTTGAGCACGGCTGGATCAACCATGCCGCAGCCCATTACTTCCAGCCAACCTGTCCCTTTGGTAATGCGGTAGTCCAATTCCGTTTCAAGACCCCAATAGACATCCATTTCAGCACTGGGCTCAGTAAAGGGAAAGTAGCTGGGTCGGAGGCGAATTTTACTCTTACCGAAGAACTCTTTGGCGAAGTACTCAAGCGTTTGCTTCATGTCAGCGAACGTCACGCCCTCGTCAATGTAAAGCCCTTCGATCTGGTGGAAAATGCAGTGCGATCGTGCAGAAATGTCTTCGTTTCGGAACACGCGACCCGGAGCAATAATGCGAATGGGAGGCTTTTCGTTTTCCATCACCCGCACCTGTACTGAAGAGGTGTGCGTTCTTAAAACATGAGGTTCGCCACCATCCGGATTCTCCACAAAGAAGGTGTCCTGCATGTCACGGGCAGGGTGTTCCGGTGGGAAATTCAAAGCAGAGAAATTGTGCCAGTCATCTTCAATTTCCGGCCCTTCGGCTACGGAGAAACCGATCGCGCGGAAAATCTCAATCACTTCGTCCTTGATGATGGTGATAGGATGCTGCGCGCCAGGAGCCTGAGCCATACCCGGGCGAGTAAGATCCAGTTCAGATGAAGTATTGGACTCTGAGCTCAGCGATGCTTTCCATTCCTCCACCTTGCGCTCAGCCGTCTGCTTCACTTCATTGATCACCTTTCCAAACTGGCGCTTCTCTTCAGAGGAAACACGCTTGAAGTCATTGAACAGCTCCTTGAATAAACCTTTGGAACCCAAATATTTGATGCGGAACTCCTCTGCATCATGCTGGCTTTTGGCTTTGGCCGTTTCAATTTCTTCTTTTAACCGAAGAATTCTGTCTTCAAACGTCATGGTCGCGAAAGTAATGAGTCATGCCTATTCCACCACGGTCACCGTCATGGGGATGTCAGTTACGGGAAGTTCTCCAGTGAGCGGAACAGAGGCGATTTTGTCTACGATGTCCATTCCTTCAATCACCTCACCATACACCGTGTACTGCATATCCAGGTGTGGAGCTCCTCCGATGGTTTTGTAGGCTTCACGTTGTTCTTTGGTGTAAGCAAACCGCTTCACATCTGTCTCGGCTTCCAAAATCGGATCCAATTCCAGATTCAGCTGACGCATGGCTGCTGTGTCACCTGTAGACTCACAGTAGCGCAAGCGAGTCAGGTAAGCTGCATTTTCAGGCTTTTCCATGAACTTCTGGATGATGTTCTGCTTGTTCAGGAAGTTCATGCGTTTCTCAAAAAGATCGAGCACACTGTCGGTGTAAGTTGTTCCCTGAACGATGTAGAACTGACTTCCTGAACTGTTCCGCTCGGGGTTCACAGCATCGCCATACCGTGCAGCACAAAAGGCGCCTCGCTTGTGTGAAAAGCGCGCATCAAATTCTGCCGGAATGGTGTAGCCAGGTCCACCACTTCCCATGTCTGTTTTGACCCGAGAGTTTGGGTCTCCGCCCTGTACCATGAATCCCGGGATAACACGGTGAAACAAAGTGCCATTGTAGAAGTCTTCTCTGGCCAACTTCAGGATGTTGTCCCGGTGGCCAGGAGTTTCGTTGTAGAGCGCCACAATGATGTCTCCGTAAGGCGTGGAAATCTTCACCTTAGAAGTGTCTTCCTGCGCCATTAGCCCCAGCGAAAGCATCAGTGTCAGTGAGAGTGTGATCAAACCTTTCATCGTGTATGTACCGTCTTTAGTGCGTAGTGACCGCAAAGTTTATCGAAATTTAGCGTTGAGATTATTGTATTTTTGACTTTTGATATGAATCGAACGATCATGAAAAACGCATTTGCAGCCCTTGTTTTGACGATCCTGGGATCGTTGACCTTGACCTCATGCTACAAAGAACCCGGACCAGGAACGGGTGAGATTGTTGTGGTCAACTCAAAGGGAGAAGTACAGTCTGGTGTGCATGTGAGAATGTTCTGCACACAGGTGGACTGCGATGTTGTAAGAAATGGAACGACAAACAGCAGTGGTGCCTACAGCCAGGAATTCGACCTTCCTGTGGTGTTGCGAGTAAGAGCCGTGCGTTACGATTCTACCGTTACCGTTGTTGGCCTTCCACCCAATCAAATGGAAGAAGTTTCTGTTGACTCACTGTGTGGAGAAGGTTTCATCCAGATCGAAAACGATGAGATCGCCAGCGAGCGCGTTACGATTCTCGACTGTAATTAATAATCGCTTCCTTCATTAAATGCTCCTGCTCCCCGGCTGAAAGCTGAGGCAGCTTCTCTGTGCGCGCATAATGCGGCCATTCATCCTTGTCCAAACCTTCGTAATTGTAGAACCCATAAGGTTCCAACAGGCGGCAAACCGCAATGTGGATCACATCCAGCTTCTGATCTTTGCTCAGCTTTCTCGGTCCGTGACCGAGCTCATTCACACCGATTAAGAACAACAAAGCCTGCAGATCCAGTGGCTGATCAAACTGCTTTTCATACCGAGCCAACGTAGCTTCCCATTGTTGTTCAAAATCCTGTTCATTCATGCCGCGAAGTTACCTGCCCGAGGGAGATGTGAGCGCCTAACTTTGACCACCACAAGATGGATTTCAATCACTGGGATATTATTCTCTGCATTCCGTTGGCCTGGGGTGCCTTTCAAGGTTTCCGAAAAGGCCTGATCATAGAGCTGGCCTCTATGGCCGCACTGATTGCCGGCATTTACATTGCTGCCAACTTCTCTGGTTGGACGGAAAGCTGGATCAACGAAGCGCTGGGCTGGACAGAGAGTTGGGTGGGATGGCTTTCCTTCATCGCCACGTTTGTTGGGGTCGTGATCGGGGTTTATGCCTTGGCCAAAGTGTTGGAGAAAGCGGTGAATCTGGTAATGCTAAAGCCGATCAACAAAATTGCCGGAGCACTCTTTGGGCTGACAAAGCTCTTCCTGATCACCAGTATTGTGCTCAATTTATTGACGTGGGTAGATCGCTACATTCCCATTCTTCACAGCTCCAGCCCTCAGAACAGTTTGTTGTTTGAGCCGGTGCTCAATACCGCTCCTACGCTGCTTCCGGTATTGACCGAAACAGATTGGTTGGATACAGCTTCGGAGATGATTGATCCACTGTTTGAAGAGCAGGCGGTTTCCGAGTAAAGGCATTTTTTAACCACAGAGGTCGCAAAGCGTTTCATAGAGTTCACAAAGAAATCTCTGTGCTCTTTGTGCTTTCTCTGTGTACTCTGTGGTTAAACCCGACTAGCCAATAGCCGCAACCCCAGGCAAGGTCTTCCCCTCCAGAAACTCCAACAAAGCACCGCCACCGGTAGAAACATAGCTCACCTTCTCAGCAAGCCCAAACTGCTTCACCGCGGCCACAGAATCACCACCGCCCACAAGGCTGTAAGCTCCTTTAGCCGTAGAATCAGCAATCATGCTTCCCAAAGACTTGGTGCCGTTGGAAAAGGCTTCCATTTCAAATACACCGAGTGGACCGTTCCACAAAATGGTCTTGCTGTTGGCAATCACCGATTCACACTTGGCGAGCGCATTAGGCCCAACATCCAAGCCCATCCAACCATCAGGAATAGCATTGGAAGCCAAGGTTTGAGTATTCGCATCCGCAGCGAACTTATCCGCAACCACACTGTCTTCCGGGAGAATGATCTCCACGTTTTTAGCCTCTGCTTTTTCAAGAATGATACGAGCAGTGCTCAGGTGATCTTCTTCAACCAGCGAATTTCCCGTTTCGCCACCCTGGGCTTTGATGAAGGTGTAAGCCATTCCACCACCAATGATCAGGTGATCAATCTTGTCCAGCAGGTTCGTGATTACTTCAATCTTGGAGCTCACCTTGGCACCTCCGATGATGGCCGTGTAAGGCGAAGCAGCCTCATTCAGCACTTTGGTCGCGCTGCTCACCTCTGATTCCAGCAGGTAGCCAAACATGCGGTCTTCGAAGTACTTCGCAATAACAGCCGTAGAAGCATGGGCGCGGTGTGCCGTTCCAAAGGCATCATTCACATAAACATCTCCATGCACATGCAGCTCGCGGGTAAAGGCTTCGTCTCCTGCAGTTTCACCTTTGTGGAATCGGAGGTTTTCCAGCAGCAATACCTGACCAGGCTCAAGAGCCGAGCTCGCTTCAGCTGCAGTTTCCCCGATGCAATTATCCGTGAATAGCACTTCCAGGCCCAGGAGTTCGTTCAACGTTGGCAACAAGTGGCGCAGTGAAAACTTGTCTTCCGGACCGTTTTTAGGTCGACCCAGGTGCGACATCAATACTACCGAACCGCCATCCGACAACACCTTGCGAATGGTAGGCAGAGCAGCCGTAATGCGTGTGGGATCAGTGACCTCCAGTTGGTCGTTCAACGGAACATTAAAGTCTACGCGGATAAGCGCTCGTTTTCCCGTAAAATTGTAGCCGTCCAATTGCATGATTCAGAGTCGTTTTTTCGAAGCGGCAAAAATACTTTTCTGATCAGAAGTTGGATGCAAGTCAGAAGATGAGGCGAGAAGATATTCCCGGACAAAAAGTGATGAAGGAAGTGTTTACCGAACTGGTAGACAACGATCAGCTTCCCCATGCCATGCTCATTCGCAGCAAGCAAGGCGGCAGTGGTTTGGCGCTCGGCCTTTTTCTGACGCAATACCTTTTGTGTGAACAGCCGGCCGATGGAAATCCATGCGGGGTTTGCCCCAACTGTGTAAAATGTCAGGGGATGAGCCATCCAGATGTGCATTACGTGATGCCGGTGAACAAAAACCAGAAGGTGAAGAAGGTGGCCGTGAGCGAAAACTTTCTGGAAGAATGGCGTGAGCTGGTGACCGAAAGCCCTTTCATCGAATTGATGGATTGGTATACCGCCATCGGAATCGAGAATAAGCAGGGCTTCATGGGTAACGATGAGATCACCGCACTGCGACAGAAACTCAGCTTGCGATCATTTGAAGGCAGGCAAAAAGTGTTCATCATCTGGCAGGCAGATCGAATGAATCAGGAGTTTGCCAACAAGATGCTGAAGAGCCTCGAAGAGCCTTCCAACGATACTGTGTTTGTGCTCATCACAGAGAATCCTGATAAGCTGTTGCCGACCGTGCTTTCTCGCGTGCAAATCTTTGCAGAGGAGCCTTTGAGCGCAGAAGAATTGAGCATCTTCCTTCAGCAGAAATTTGAACTTCCGCCACCCGAGGCCACCAACATTGCGTTCCGAAGCGAGGGCAACATCAGCCATGCCATCAAAGACATGCACCACGAGGGCGATCAGTGGCTGACCGATTTTCGAAACTTCATGCGCCTTGCCTACATGCGCGACATCAAAGGGCTTTATCAATGGAGTGAGAAAATGGCCAAAAATTCGCGTGACGCTCAGCGACAGTTTGTGAAAAATGCACTCAGCATTTTCGACCGGTGCTACCGTTTGGGCTGGGTGGCTGACCACCTTCCTTTTGAAGGAGAAGAGCAGCAGTTTTACGAGCGTTTTTCGCCCTTTGTGAATTACTCAAACATCCGTGGCTTCATGGATGACTTCGAGAAGGCAGCCTACCACATTGAGCGCAACGTGAACGCCAAGATCGTTTGGTTTGATACCAGCATCAACGCCATCCGGCTCGTGCATCAAGGGCGCAAGGCTGCCGCAACACCATCAACCACCACAAGCACCTGAACGAAATGCTAGATTTGTTGATTGATTTAACTTGTGGATAATGGGATGTGGTAGTTGTGGAAGTGGAGGATGTGGAACGCTGCCGAAAGGATGCAAAAACAATGGAGCTTGTGGCATCAACGGGTGCAACAAGATGGAGGTCTTCGACTGGCTGGCCGGAATGGAGCGCTTCGATCGCTCCGAGCCTGAACTGATCGAGGTTCGCTTCAAAAACACACGCAAAGAATTTTTCAAAAACTCTGAGAACCTTCCCCTAGGCGTTGGAAACTTGGTTGCCGTTGAGTCCATGACCGGTTACGACATCGGTACCGTCACACTCACCGGTGAGCTCGTCAAGTTTCAAATGCGCAAAAAAGGAATCCATCAGGGCGCCAAGGACTTGAAAAAGGTCTACCGCATTGCCGAACAGAAAGACATTGACCTGTGGCGCGAAGCTCAGGCTTTGGAGCAGCAAACGATGATCAAAACACGTCAGGTGGTGAAAGAACTCAGCCTGGACATGAAGATCAGTGATGTGGAATACCAGGCTGATAAGAGCAAGGCAACCTTCTACTACATCGCAGAAGACCGGGTGGACTTTCGAGAGTTGATCAAAGTGCTGGCCGACCGCTTCAGAGTCAGAATCGAAATGCGCCAGATTGGAGCACGCCAGGAGGCTGGAAGAGTAGGTGGCATTGGCTCCTGCGGTCGCGAATTGTGCTGCAGTACATGGCTCACCGACTTCCGATCTGTATCCACAACGGCCGCGCGTTACCAGCAACTGGCCATCAACCCGATCAAGCTGGCGGGGCAATGTGGTAAGCTGAAGTGCTGCCTCAACTATGAGCTTGATTCCTACATGGACGCACTCAAGGATTTCCCGCAGCAACGCCCGAAGCTGAAAACACACAAGGGAATGGCCTTCCACCAAAAGAGCGACATCTTCAAGCGCATCATGTGGTATTCTTATGAAGATGCACCTACAGAATTCATCGCGCTGGAAGTAGATCGCGTAAAAGAGATCCTCGCGCTGAATGAAAAAGGCAAGAAGGCCGATGACCTCAAGAGCTACAGCTTAGTACTGGAGCCTGCCACCGAAGTTGACCAAACCTTTGAAGATGTAGTGGGCCAGGAGAGCCTCACGCGCTTTGACAAAGGGAAAGGAAAGAGCAAAAAAGGAGGAGGAAAGCGCCCAAGTTCTCAGAATAAGCGCAAAGGCAAAAACTTCAAGGGAAAGAAGAAAAATCCGAATCCCAACAACCGCAAAAAATGATGCATCGCGCCTTTCTGGTGTTTTTGTTGGGCGTTGCTCTGGCCAGCTGCTCAAACCAGACCTTGCTGAGCGAGACCGACTCTCTTCCCACGGGTGACTGGGAATACAACCAGGTGTTCCAAACCACCTATGCAGCAGAAGACACGCTCACTCCGCTGGACTTCTACTTCCTGGTGCGCAATGGGAGCAACTACCGTTATCAAAACCTGATCATCTACTTCAAAACCTATTATCCGAACAACACATTCCAGGTAGATACGATCGACTGTCCACTGGCTGATGAGTCGGGCCGCTGGTATGGCTCAGGCTTGGGGGATATGCTTGATAACGAGATTCTGTTTAAAACAAATTACCAGTTCCCAAAGTCCGGAGCTTACAAGTTCGAAATTCAGCACGCCATGAGGCCCGATACGATTCACGAAATTTATGACGTGGGTTTGCGCATCGAACATGCGTCTCGCTAACTTGGCAATTCGGCTATGAGAAAGTACATCGTTGCGTTTTGGGTGCTCGTTTTGGGCGGAGTTTTGGCTGTCTTCATGGTCTTCCTTTTGGCGGCCAATGAGTTCTTGGGTGACATGCCTTCCTTCCAGGAGCTGGAAAACCCGAACAGCAACCTCGCGAGCCAGGTATTCAGTTCAGACGGTGAAGTGCTGGGAAGCTATTTCTATCAAAACCGCACTAACGCGCGCTATGATCAGCTGTCTCCCTACCTGGTGAATGCGCTGATCGCGACCGAAGACGAACGTTACCGGACACATCCGGGCATCGACATTCGCGGAACGCTGCGCGCCATGGTATACCTCGGTTCCAAGGGAGGTGCCAGTACCATTACTCAGCAGCTGGCCAAAATGCTGTTCACTGAGCAGCGCTCTACCAACATCGTCAGACGTATCCTGCAGAAGATCAAAGAATGGATCATCTCTGCACGCCTCGAGCGCTATTACACCAAGGAAGAAATCGTGGCGATGTATTTCAATCGCTTTGACTTTGTGAACAACGCGGTAGGCATCAACACGGCCAGCCGCGTTTATTTCAATACCACGCCAGACTCGCTGCGCCTCGAGCAGGCAGCCATGTTGGTGGGAATGGCTAAAAACCCATCCTTGTTCAATCCACGCTCACGGCCCGATACAACCCTGCATCGAAGGAATGTGGTGCTGGGTCAGATGGTGAGAAACAAGATGATCACGCCTGAGGAGCGCGATTCGATTGTTGAATTGCCTTTGGGCATCGACTTTCAAAGTGTTAGTCATCACGAAGGTTCAGCCACCTATTTCAAAGAAACTCTGCGTGGCAAGCTCAAGGAAATTCTGAACGAAAAGATTCCTGGAACGGACGAGTACGTGATTTCTAAGAAGAACGGAGACCCCTACAACGTTTACAAGGATGGTCTGCGGATCTACACCACCATTGACAGCCGGATGCAGAAACACGCGGAGGATGCAGTGTCAGAACACTTGAGCGGTTACTTGCAGGACGAGTTTTCGAAACACCTCTCCAAGAGAAGCAACTTCCCCTTTGCCCGCCTTTCAGACAAAGAGGTAGAGTCTCTCATGAATACTGCGCGCAAGCGAACCTCTCGCTATCGGGTATTAACAGGAAAAGAGTGTCACAACTGCCACCGCAGGGGCAGTTATGTGAGTGAGCAAAACATCAACGGAACAGATTATTGGGTGTGTTCTGCACCTGAGTGCGGAGAGGAAGAAAAGCTCAGAGTGATTCCTAAAGACTCCATTCCAGTTGTGTTTGATACACCAGTAGATATGACGGTTTTCTCATGGAAAGGAGAAGTTGATACCAACATGAGCCCCAACGATTCCATTCGCTACTACAAGAGCTTTTTGCAGGCTGGACTCATGTCGCTGGATCCTCATACGGGACATATCAAGGCTTGGGTGGGCGGCATCAATCACAAGTACTTTGAATACGACCACGTTCAACTGGCCAAGCGGCAGGTAGGATCCACCTTCAAGCCCTTTGTATATGCCCTCGCGTTGGAGGCCGGATACTCAGCTTGTCAGCAAGTAGTTAATAAACCATACACGTTTAAGAAAGGTGAATTTGGTTTGCTGAAGGACTGGACTCCGAAAAATGACGGTGATCCTTATGGCTACGAAGTTTCGTTGAAGTATGGCCTCGCCAATTCCATGAACACCATCACAGCCTATGTGATGAAGCAGTTTACTCCACAGGCGGCTGTGCAGTTCGCGAGGAGATGCGGCATCGGGTCACACATCGAACCTGTGCCTTCACTGGCTCTTGGTGTGGCTGATTTGAGTCTGTATGAAATGGTTTCGGCTTACAGCACCTTCCCAAACAAGGGTATTCGCATGGAGCCCATCTACTTGCTTCGCATTGAAGACAGCCATGGAACAGTGATCTATGAGTCTGAGCAGGAGATTTACCAGGTGATGAGTGAAGAGCTTGCCTACCGCATGATTGACATCATGAAAGGGGTGACAGAAGGTGTGAAGGGTGGGCCTGAAGGCAAAAAGATCGGAACCGGAATTCGAATTCGCTCCAATCGTCCTTACGGAAAAGTGCCCTGGGATGTGGAAATCGCAGGTAAAACCGGAACTACGCAAGGAAACTCTGATGGCTGGTTCATGGGTTCCGTTCCAGACCTTGTGACAGGTGTTTGGGTTGGTGCGGACGATCGAAGTGTGCGCTTTCTCTACACGCAACTCGGCCAGGGCGCAAACACTGCGCTGCCCATTTGGGGATACTACATGAATGAGGTTTGGAAAGATGAAGAACTGGAGATTGATCAGCGTCCGTTCGACATTCCCGAAAGCCTCAAAAACGTTAATTTCGATTGCGATTTGGTGAATCCAAATTCATCAAGCTCGGGAGATGATAATCTCTTCGACTAGGTTAACAAAACGTATTCTCAAAGCATGTCCATCAACAAGGTAGTAGCAGGGCCAAAAGAGGCCATTCAAGGAATTCAGGACAACATGACCATCATGTTTGGTGGTTTTGGTCTTTGCGGAATTCCAGAAAATGCCATTGCAGCAGTTCGCGAGCAGGGCGCTAAAGGCCTGACCTGTATCTCCAACAATGCCGGTGTAGATGGTTTTGGTTTGGGGCTGCTGCTGGAGACACGTCAAGTCAAGAAAATGATCTCTTCCTACGTAGGCGAAAACGATGAATTCGAACGCCAGATGCTCAGTGGTGAGCTGGAGGTAGACTTGATTCCCCAAGGAACGTTGGCCGAGCGCTGCCGCGCAGCAGGTGCAGGTATTCCCGCTTTCTTCACTCCTGCAGGCTTTGGAACCGAGGTTGCACTAGGCAAGGAGGTCCGCTGGTTCAATGGTAAACCCCACATCCTTGAGCACGCCTTTGATGCTTCTTTCGCATTTGTGAAAGCACAGAAAGGCGACACAGCTGGAAACCTCATCTTCAATGCCACAGCGCGAAACTTCAACCACGCCATGGCCATGGCCGGAAAGGTTACTGTAGCAGAGGTTGAAGAATTGGTCCCGGTTGGAGAATTGGATCCAAACGAGATTCACACGCCAGGAATCTTTGTCCAGCGCATCTTCAAGGGAGAAACCTTCGAAAAGCGCATTGAGCAGCGCACAGTAAGGCCAAAAGCTTAATCCCTTTCCGGTGAATTGGTCTGCCTGGACTTCGATTGGAAAACCCCAGCGCATTCTGCAAGTCACTTTTGGCTTCATTCTTCTGTTTTATGCCCTGGTGCTCATCAACCAAGGCTTCAACTACATCCTCACGTGGGACGTTTTTGGGTATTACCTCTATTTGCCCGCCACCTTCATTTACGGAGATCCGTTTTTCCAGGACCAAACCTGGATTGATGCGATCATCAAGAGCTATGACAACACGTGGTCGCTTTATCAACTCGTAGACCTGGAAGGCGGCAGAAGAGAGGATAAGTACAGCATCGGCATGGCGCTGCTGAACCTGCCTTTTTTCTTCCTGGGTCACTTGCATGCATTATTATCGGACAACGCCACAGATGGGTTCTCCAGGCCATATAACCTCTGGATCAACATTGGCTACCTCTTCTATGGTGCCGTTGGCCTGTTGGCGCTCAGTGATGTGCTGAAGCGCTTGTTTTCACCATCGATTGCTGCGATCACGTTGTTGAGTACCTTCCTGGGTACCAACTTGTTTCATCAGGTATTTGGAGCAGCAGGAATGCCTCACGTTTATGCCTTTTGCCTCTATGCTTTATTGCTGCGGTGTTTGTGTCGATGGGAGCCGAAGCCAGAGCGATTACTGAGCCTTTTCACCGGTATCGTCCTGGGGCTTTTGGTACTGGTTCGACCCACGGAAGGCATGGCATTGCTACTGGTGGTTCTGTGGATTTATCAAGGGGAGTCCATTCGCGATTTTGTGCAGCAGAAGATCATCGGCTGGATTCCTGCAGTTTGGCTTCCATTTGGATTGGGCTTCCTTGGAGTTGTATCGCTCCAATTGATCCGATGGAAGCTGGCGACCAGCCAGTTTTTGTTCATGGGCTACCAAAACCCAGGCGAGGGTTTTGACTTTCTGGCTCCGCACACCTGGGACTTTCTTTTCTCCTTTCGCAAAGGCTGGCTACTCTATACACCGCTGATGGTGTTCGCGCTATTGGGCATTGCTGTCCTAAAGCCTTCAGGAAAACGCAGGGCAATTCTCCTCTACACTTTGGTTTGCCTGTTCATCGTCTCCAGCTGGTCGTGCTGGTGGTATGCTGATAGCTTCGGAAATCGGGGCATTGTTCAGGCCTACGCGGTTTTTGCAATGCCTTTTGCAGCTCTGGTAAGATGGTTTGATCAGCAGAAAACATTTCTGAAAGTTGTTGGCGCTCTGCTGCTAATCGTGCTGATCAGTTTCAACCTTTTTCAAACCTGGCAATTCCAGGAAGGCATGATCCACTCCAGCCGCATGACCCAGCGAGCCTACTCCGAAGTCTTTCTCTCTACCCAGGTTCCTTCCAACATTGACGATCTCTTTTCACTGGATCGGGAAGCGGCCATGCGGCACCCTATGGATACCGTGACGTTCTCTGAACGAACGTCCTTCCCCGGTCCTGAACGAGATACCATCAATGACGCAAATCCATACGCGACCTTATTGAAGCGACCGTATGTAGAACTATCAGAACAGGAAAACATATGGGTGGAAGTAGAAGCAACGCTTTGCCGCGAAAACAACAAAACTGGATGGCCAGCCATGGTATTTTCCATAGAGCGGGCAGAGGGTGAATACGCAGGAAACTATCAATGGCCCGACCCGGAATTGTATGATATGGGCAAAGACACGATTCGATTTCGGGGTGCATACCTCACACCGCACATTCGCTCCACAGAAGATGCGGTTAAAGTCTATTTTTGGCTGAACGAACCAGGGTCGGTTACGATTCTGGATCCTTTGATTTCCATCCGGCAAAAACCTTGATATGCTCGACAAGAATGGCATCGCGCAGCGCATTGCGCAAGAATTGAAAGACGGCTACTACGTAAACCTTGGCATCGGAATTCCCACGCTGGTGGCGAACTACATTCCTCAAGGCATGGATGTGGAATTCCAGTCGGAAAACGGAATGCTTGGCATGGGTCCCTTTCCTTTTGAAGGAGAGGAAGACGCTGACCTGATCAATGCAGGTAAGCAAACCATCACCGCACTTCCCGGAGCTGTTTACTTCGACTCTTCTACCAGCTTTGCCATGATTCGAGGACAACACGTAGACCTGACCGTTTTGGGTGCGATGGAAGTGAGTGATTCTGGTGACATCGCCAACTGGAAGATCCCCGGCCGGATGGTAAAAGGCATGGGTGGAGCGATGGACCTGGTAGCTTCTGCGAAAAACATCATCGTGGCAATGATGCACACCAACAAAGCTGGTGAATCCAAGTTGTTGCGCCAGTGTACACTGCCGCTCACCGGAGTGAAGTGTGTGACACGCGTAGTCACCAACCTGGCCGTGATGGACATTACCGATCAAGGCTTTAAGCTGCTGGAAACAGCTCCAGGTGTTTCAGTGGAGCAGGTGAAAAATGCCACCGAAGGTCGCCTGATCATTGAAGGAGACATTCCCGAGATGAAACTTTAGGGCTCGTTGATCCTTTTATCCTGTCCAAGTCTCAATCCATGAACCTCGTCACAGGAGCCACAGGTATTGTAGGTTCACACATCGTTTCAGAGCTTCTCCAACGAGAAGAACCTGTTCGGGTATTGCTGCGCAAAAACAGCAGCAAGCAGGCCATAGAGCAGCTCCTGCGATTCGACAATCGCCTTCATCAAATGGATACCATTGAATGGTTTGAGGGCGACATCAACGATCCGCTTTCACTCATGGAGGCTGTTAAGGGCTGCGAGCGGGTGTATCATTCTGCTGCACTGGTTTCCTTCAGGCGCAAAGACCACAGCGAGCTGTTTCTGGTGAATGCCGAAGGCACAGGTCACGTAGTAAACGCATGCCTGGAACAGGGCGTGAAAGAGCTTTATTACATCAGTTCCACAGCGGCCATTGGTGATGAAACCATCGATGGAAAATTGACAGAGCAAAGTGCCTGGACGACCGATAAAGGCCGAAGCAGCTATTCACTCAGCAAGCGCCATGCAGAGATGGCGGTTTGGCGAGGCATTCAGGAAGGGCTCAACACCATCATGGTAAACCCCGGCATCATCATAGGGCCGGGAAAGTGGGGCCAGAGCAGCACCACCATGATCACCAGTTGCGACAGCGGAATGCGATTTTATCCGAGCGGAGCGAATGGTTTTGTAGATGCGCGCGATATCGTCAAAGCCCTGTTTTTCCTGCGCGAGCAAGAGCGATGGAATGAGCGCTACCTGCTGATCGGGGAAAGCCTCGACTACCAGACCTTCTTTACCAAAGTCTGTGACCAACTGGGAACCACAAAACCACAAATCGAGCTGAGCAAGTCGGTGGTGAGGCCGATCATAAAGCTGATCGAATGGCTGGAATGGGCACACATCAATCCGTTGCCGCTAACTTCTGAAAACCTCAAGTCAGCCTATCGAAAAGCCGTTTACAGTGCAGAGAAAATCGAAAAACTGGGGTTTGAGTTCACCTCCATGGGCGATTCCATTGAATACACGTTGAAGGTTCGAAAAGCGTAGAAAAGCTTTCAGTAGCAAGCTATCTGCTGTCATGCTGAGGAGCCCCAGAATCGGGGCGTCTCGAAGCGCGACAGCTGTAGAGCATTCATCCAGGTTAGTCACCCTTCGAGACGGCACGCTCTGCGCGCCTCCTCAGCATGACGGATCAGGAAAACCAACTACCTAAACCTCATGATCTAATCATCTGATTTTCTGATCATCTAATCAAGGAAGCTTTTCCTTCTGGTCTTTTCCAGCCTTTTTACCCTTCCGAGCGCTTGGAGGTAACTTCGTCTCGTCTGGAGCGAGCCTCTCTTTTTCATTCATGATTTTGCCTACCGTCCGATCCGCGCTCCCAGCTTTATTGGCGAGTGAATCAACGCCTTTCTCCTTTGGGTCCGAAGCCTTTTGTTCGGCCAGCTCCGTGCTCAAAATGTTGAGTGCTTCATCGTAGATCTGACCGAGGTGGTCGGGATCATCCTTGTAATAGATCAGGCTGGAGTCAACCCGGTCTCTGCTTACTCCGAAGCTGTCCAGCAGCTCGATCATTTCGTTGCGCGCATAGTCTTGCAGCCGCTGCCTGCGAACGCCACGGTGCTGATAGATGGCGCTTACTTTATGGGTAGCGGCCAGAATAATGGCCAGGCTGTCATCCGAAAGGATGTTGCTTGGTTTCGGGGGTGGTGGTTCCTCCGAAGCACAGGAAAAAAGTAAAGGAATCGCTATCAGGACCAGCGAACGCATCATCTGGAGAAGGTTAAGGCCTCTCCGGCCAACACTTCCTGCACCTGTCCATCTTTGTAAACACACGTTCCGTTCACAAAGGTCTTGTCGATGCGGTATTGGAACTCTTGCCCTTCAAATGGGCTCCAGCCGCATTTGTAGAGCAGGTTGTCCTTTGATACTGTCCACCCGGATTTAGCAACCAAGACGAGGTCGGCTTTGTATCCTTCTCGAATGTATCCGCGTTCGCGGAGCTGGAAACACTCTGCCACAGAATGAGCGGCCTTTTCGGCAATGCGCTCCAGTGGAATTCTGCCCTGCTCCATCAGTTCAAAGAGTGCCACCAGCGCATGTTGCACCAAAGGCCCCCCGGAAGGAGCAGTCCAGTAGTTTCCGCTTTTCTCTTCAATGGTGTGTGGCGCGTGATCGGTAGCGATGATGTCAATGCGGTTGTCCAGCACTGCCTTCCAAACGCCATCACGATCTTCTGCTGTTTTCACCGCAGGGTTCCACTTGATGTTCGCACCCTTCGCATCATAGTCTGCGTCCGTGAACCACAGGTGGTGAATGCAGGCCTCAGCAGTGATGCGCTTGTCTTTCAGTGGAATGTCGTTTCTAAACAGGTACGTTTCCCGCTCGGAGCTGATGTGCAGAATGTGCAAGCGAGTGTCGTGCTTCTTGGCCAACTCAACAGCGAAGCTTGAGGAGAGATAGCAAGCTTCCGTGCTTCGGATATCGGGATGGTGCCTCCATGGCACATCATCGCCAAAACGCTCCTTGTAGGCAGCGGAGTTGTTACGGATGGTTTGCTCATCCTCGCAGTGGGTGGCTATCAGCAAACCCGTTTTTCCAAAGATGTTTTCCAGCGTTGCGTGATCGTCCACCAGCATGTTTCCTGTGGATGAACCCATGAAGATTTTGATTCCGCAAACGTGCTGCTTGTCCGTAGCCAATAGCTCATCCAGGTTATCATTGGTCGCGCCCATGAAGAAGGAGTAATTCGCTGGCGAGCAGGCTGCCGCCACAGCAAACTTCTCCGCCAGCCGCTCCTGCGTCACCGTTTGAGGGTTGGTGTTGGGCATCTCCATGAAGCTGGTAATACCACCTGCCACGGCCGCGCGGCTCTCGGTTCGTATTTCGGCCTTGTGTGTTAATCCAGGCTCCCGGAAGTGAACCTGATCATCGATCATTCCGGGGAGCAGATACATTCCCGTAGCATCAATGATTTCAGCGTTTTGATCCAGATCTTGCTCTGAAAGACCTTCCTCGGCTACTCGTTCAATACGGTCATTGTTGACGACAACATCGCCCAAAAAAAAGCGACCTTCATTGACGATGGTCGCGTTCTTTATCACTTTCAAACTCATATGGTAAATCTCATTTGAAGCACACCCCAGAAAGCTTCTTTAAAGATGTGCGTGCTCATCTTGGATGCACCGGCCACGCGATCCGTAAAGGTGATCGGGACCTCAATGAGCTTGAACCCCTTTCGCCAGGCACGGTATTTCATTTCTATCTGGAAAGCATAACCTACAAACTTCACTTTGTCGAGCGCTATGGTTTCCAACACTTTTCTGCGGTAGCACTTAAACCCAGCGGTAGTGTCCTGGATATTCATCCATAAGATGATCCTTACATATACAGAAGCGAAGTAGGACATCACAATACGACCAATGGGCCAGTTATCTACCTTTCCGCCTTTCACATAGCGAGAACCAATCGCTACATCTCCACCGCCTTCTTTGCAGGCGATGTAAAGCCGAACCAAATCATCCGGGTTGTGCGAGAAGTCGCAGTCCATCTCAAAGAAAAAGTCGTAGGCTCGCTTTAAACCCCACTTAAAGCCATGGATGTAGGCAGTTCCTAATCCAAGCTTTCCAGAGCGCTCTTCCAAGAAGAGTCGATTGGGAAAATCTTCCATCAACGACTTCACGATTGCTCCTGTGCCATCGGGAGACCCATCGTCTACGATGAGCAAATCAAAGTCAGCAGGTAGTGAAAACACTTTACGCACCATGCGTTCGATGTTCTCTTTTTCGTTGTAGGTCGGTATGATGACGAGCGCGTCAGCCACTTTTTCCAGGGTCGGAGGGCGAATATAACTTGAAATTGAGCAATGAATTGTAAATCATGAGACGGGTAAAAGTTTTTGGCAGTTGCAACCTTACACTCATCCTTGAAAAGCAATCGCTTGAATGATTCATTAAACGTGCCAAAGAGCAGTAATGTTGGGGTATACATGGAATAAGGATCATAGAGAAGAAGAGCAGATGTCTTTCTCTTTAATTCTATCTGTTTCACTTCAAAAACAGAGATGAAAATGGCTTTAAAAGAGGGTTGCTGGCATAATCGGCTGTGCACAGAAGGAAACCGCCTCAGAATCGCTATCTTCGGGTACCTAGCTTTCTAACAATGCCTTTATGAGACGACTCTTATCTCTTTCTTTCCTGTGTGCGCTTGCATGGGGAGTTTCAGCTCAGAATATTCTTTTTGATCAAACCAATACCATTACAACTGGTGGTACGGTAGCCCAGGACTTTGAAGATGCGGTGGTCGGCTTTGACTGCATGGCTGCTGACGACTTTGAAATTCCTACAGGCGAGACATGGTACCTCGATTCGTTGGTGATCTACGGGTTCTATGCCGCTCAAAACAACGACCCGTTCACGACAGTTTCAGGGATTGGCCTGATCATTTACGAAGACAACAACGGGACACCCGGAGCCATTGTGTATTCAGATACGGTCGACATGAACGTTGATGACAATCAGGATGGCGCTTTGACCTACCATTGGAGCACACCGTTCATGATGACGGAAGGAACCTATTGGGTGGCTGGAACGGCCCGTAAGGACTTCCTGAATGGAGGCGGTCAGTGGTATTGGTTCAGAACCACCACTGGATTTGGAAACGACTTCCTGTGGCAAAATCCGGGTGATGGGTTTACGACTGGATGCACCACCTGGAGTGGAGGAGGAAACTGCCTCATGCTTCCGGAAGATGGTTTGGCTTTCCGCTTCTTTGGATGCTTTTCTCCGATCAAGCCACAGATTGATGATTTGCCGGACGATACCACTTTCTGTGAAGGGCCAACCCTCACCCTCACCGCAAACTCACCTTCGCAAGACATCGTTTATGTCTGGAGCAACGGGCAAAACGGAAGTACCATTGGTGTTGATTCCACCGGCTTCTATCGCGTTTGGGCTTTTGATACCATTACTGAATGTGGAGCTTTCTCAGATATTTCAGTTACCGTGCTTGATGCCCCAGACCCTGGTTTTGATGATGTGACTACCTGCGACACGACCTATTTGCTGAACGCCTCGATCAATGGCACAGAAGACTTCTTGTGGCACGATGGAAGCACGGACTTTTTCTATCAGGTCACATCTGCAGAAACCATTTCAGTCACCGTGACAGATCAGGTAAATGGATGTGTTTTTGTGGATTCAGCGTTCATCCAGGTGTCTGACCCTGTACATCCACAGCTCTCTGTTGCTTCGCCTTATGGCTTGTGTGAAGGAGATACTTTGGAACTCTCCACAACTCAGCCCTGGACAGCATATGCATGGTCCACGGGAAGCTCCGACCCCACCATTTTTGTGACCGATAGCGGTCAGGTAAAGGTTACAGTCTTCAACAGTCTTGGCTGCGATGGAGAAGATTCCATTCAGGTGATCAACATCCCAACCCCGATCATCAATCTCGAGCTGGATACCTTCAGTTCCGGTGACATCGAAATTGAAGTGACGGCCGGCTATCAGATTTACAGCTGGAATACGGGAGACTCCACTTCTAGCATTGTAGCCACAGAATCCGGAGATTATGAGGTGACCGTGTTTGACGAATACGGGTGTTCTGTCACAGAATCAGTATTCCTCATCATCATAGGTATTGACGAGCTGCTATCAGCGGAGCATGTGAAGGTCTATCCAAATCCTGCCGCAGATTGGGTAACGGTTGCCATCCCTCAGGAACTGGCCGGAGAATCGACCGCACGCATTTTAGATGTAAGCGGAAAGCAAGTGGGCAGCTTCAGCCTTCAACGCACGCAAAACACGTTTGATACCAGCGATTTGTCAAGCGGTTATTACATCCTTCAGGTAGAGTCTAAAGCCGGCAGCTACTCTCAACCGCTGCTGCTGAATTAAGAAGGCAACACAGAACGAAAACTACAAAGAGGAGAGTGCTATTTTTAGCCTCTCCTTTTTTGTTGATGACTCGTCCTTAACCCAAGCTATTGGAACTATGACCATTCTCTCTGCATCCCGTTTTCGGGTTCTACTGTTGTTGACACTCAGCCTGCCGGTCTTTTCGGTGAAGGCTCAGGATGTTGGAACGCTCGATGCCTTTATCAAGGCTACCGTAAGCGAATTCGAATTGCCCTCGCTGAGCATCCAGGTAGTGAAGGAAGGAGAAGTGTTTTTCGATAAGGGCTATGGTGAACGCTCCGAAGCTTCTAAGCTTGAGCCAGACGCAAACACCATGTATGCCATTGCCTCGCTTTCCAAGGCCTTCACAGCAGCCTCCATCGGTATGCTAGTAGACGAAGGAAAGCTGAACTGGAAAGACAAAGTGGTGGATCATCTCCCTTGGTTCAAGATGCATGATCCCTACGTGACGGCCAACATGACCATCGAAGACCTGCTTTGCCACCGCAGTGGCCTGATCACCTTTGACGGTGACTTGCTTTGGTATGGTAGCAGCTATTCGCGAGAAGAAACAGTAAAACGTATCCGTGAGCGCCCCTTGACACATGGATTTCGTTCAGAGTTTGGCTACCAGAACATCATGTTCATGACGGCCGGTGAAGTGATCGAAGAGGTGAGCGGAATGAGCTGGGACGACTTTGTGAAGACACGCATCCTCGATCCCCTGGAGATGAAGCGTACAACATCCAGCTTTCAGACGTTCTCTACCGATGCCAACATCGCCCGGCCGAGATTGAAAGGAGAAGAAATCCTCATGCTGAGCTACGACAATTGCGGAGCAACGGCAGCGCTCAACTCTTCTACCGGAGACATGGGTAAGTGGCTGCGCTTTTGGCTGAATGAAGGCATTGTAGGTCCTGATACTTTGCTCAATGCGCGAACCATTCAAAAGCTTTGGAGCATGCACACCCCGCTTCCGGTTGGAGGCTTCGACCGTCAAAATGGATCTAGCTTCAAAGGCTACGGTCAAGGTTGGTTCCTGGTGGATTACGCAGGCAAAAAAGTAGTGCATCATGGTGGAGGTTTGCCCGGATACATCTCTAAGGCCATGCTGGTGCCAGAAGACGAGCTGGGAATGATTGTGTTGACCAACGACATGTCTTCAGTACCGACCATGCTGATGTATGCTATCATTGACTGGCAAGCCGGAAAAGACCTTGAACCCTGGAAGAAGCGCTTTCTCTCTTACAAGGAAAACGCGAGCAACCGCGAAGAAGAACGTGATAAGAAGCGCTTGGACGCGGCAAACCGGAATGGCAAAACACTCGCGCTCGATCGGTATTTAGGAACCTATCGGGACGAGATGTACGGAGATGCTACCATCACCATGGGCGAAAAGGGCCTGAAGATCTCACTGTTGCCTACCAAGGTGCTGTTCACCGGAGACATGGAAACCTACGGGGATCATGCCTTCAGCTTCAAATTCTTTGATCCCTTCCTTCCCTTTGGTGTGGCTACGTTTGACGTGACCGGAAACGATGTGAACGGCTTTAAAATCGACCTACCCAACAACGATTTCCACTTTGATAAACTCTCCTTCAAAAAGGTAGATTGATGCTTCGAATGTTTTTGATCCTGCTCAGCGCAGGTTTTACTTTCAATGCCACTGCGCAGATATGGCTTGAAAAAACGCGAATAGATCCCCGCAATGTTGCTTCGGGATTAAACGTCCCGTGGGACATGGAGTGGTGGAGCTCCGATGAGATTCTCTTCACAGAATTGGGAGGCGACATCAAACGCGTGAATGTGACTTCAGGCGATGTAGATACCTTGCTCACCATCCCTGATCTGGCACGCGAAGGACAAGCGGGATTAATGGGCTTGCAAGCCCATCCACAGTGGCCAGACAGTGCTTACTGGTATGCGGCACACACTTACTACGAAGGCACCAATATTCTGCTTCGAATTGTGAAGCTCGAATACGATGATGCAAATGATGAGCTCATCATTGCCTCCAACCTGATCAATGACTTACCCAGCGCGAGCTCCAACGCTGGCTGTCGACTGCTCATCGATGATGACGGCTACCTCTTTGTCACGATGGGTGATTTAAAGGCCAACGATGATGCTCAGAACCCGGATAAGCTGAATGGCAAGGTCTTGCGCTATGAGCTTTCGGGGGCGGTTCCCTCGGATAACCCAATCCCGGGAAACCCTGTGTACACCTGGGGCCATCGCAACCCGCAGGGCATCGCCCAAACAGAAAACGGGAATATTCTGATCTCAGAACACGGCCCTTCGAGCAACGATGAGGTAAGCCTTTTGTCCAGCGGAGGAAATTTTGGATGGCCTTTGGTTCTGGGGTACTGCACGTCTACCAATCAGGATGTGTGCGATTCCATCAACGCCATTGATCCACTCACCGTGTGGTCGCCCACCATCGCGCCAGCGGGCGTAGAATATTTCAACAGCCCGATGATTCCCGAATGGGAAAACAGTCTCCTGGTGACTGCACTCAAAGCGCAGCAGATGTTGGTCCTCAACCTCGATGCGGCTCAGTCTTCGGTCACCGGAATTCGTTCCTTCTACATCAACCAATACGGCCGCCTGAGGGATGTTTTGAGTGCCGATGATGGTCGAATTTTCCTCGCCACTTCCAACCGGGATGAATTCGGGACTCCACAACAGTTTGATGATCTCATCGTTGAGCTTACTCCGAGCGCTCACAATGGTGTGGATGAGCCTGGAGAAGTGATTCAACATACGGTAGATGCCCATGGAGTAAGCTTTTCAGAGCCTTTCACGGGAACGCTCTCCGTTTATGACATGACCGGAAGGATTGTACTGAAAGAAACAAGCAACCACACCTCTTCCATTCCAGTAAACTGGTCGCAGTTCAAGGGAATGATGATCCTTACCCTTGAAACGAATGACACTCGCCTAACTAAGAAAATTCAGTTGTATTGAAACGCTTTATCTGCTTCTGCTTTGCCCTTTTCAGCCTGACTACCTCGATTCAGGCTCAGGATACTACGATTCAACTCGAAAACACCGCGCTGACGCTCAACGTACTGACCGAAGGACTGAACCTTCCATGGGATATGGTATGGGGACCCGATGGGAAAATCTGGTTCAATCAGCGCAACGGAAAGATCTACCGGCTGGACCCGGATACGAAGGAGCTGGATGAAATCTTTGCGATTCCAGGTGTTTTTGAGGGCCCCGACAATGGCGGAGCGCATGCCTTTGCCCTACATCCAGAGTTCCCTTTGGTTCCCTTTGTATACGCCCATTACACCTGGGAGCGCTTCAAGTCGAAGCTCGTTCGCTACACCTACAGCATTACCGAAGAGACACTGAAGAACCCAGTCATCATTCTCGACAGCATTGATGCTCATGATTCACACAATGGCAGCCGTATTCAATTTGACGAAGACGGTTACCTCTACTTCAGCATGGGCGATGCATACAACTCCGTAGCACCGCAAGAAGTAGATCACAAAAACGGTAAGATCCTCCGCATGACAGATGGAGGAGGGATTCCCGATGATAACCCGTACCCAGGTACTTTAACCTGGACCTATGGCCATCGCAATCCACAGGGGCTTTGCTTTGGACGCGATGGACTGCTCTACTCGTCAGAACATGGCACCCAATCCGATGATGAGATCAACATCATTGAACGAGGGCGAAACTATGGATGGCCCTTGGTAGAAGGTTTCTGCGATCGGGTTTCGGAACAGCAACCTTGTGACAGCCTGAATGTGCGCGAGCCGCTCACCGTTTACACACCTACGGACGCGCCAGGTGGAATGGACTACTTTGATCATCCTTCGATTCCTGAGTGGAAGCATTCGCTGTTGCAGGTGTTTCTGAAGGACCGAAAACTGGAAATGCTGCCGCTCACAGAAGATGGTCTTTCCATTGACACCGCCAATCGAGGGATCTACCTGCAACGACAGGTGGGGCGGATTCGCGATGTGCTGGTTTCTCCAAACGGTCGGGTGTTCATCTCCACCTCCAACCGGGAGACCAAACCCGGACAACCAGAACCCGATCCGGTAGATGACCGAATCATCGAGTTGGTGAACAAGGATTACGACTATCCTGAATTTGAAACAGTACAGTTCTTGGGACCCGCAACGGTATTCCCAAACCCAGCTTCGGATCAGGTATTTGTTTCTCTGGGTAATGAAGAAACAAAGCTTGCTTACGAACTCACCGACCTTCAGGGTAATGTGATTGCAGCGGACGATGACCTCATCACGCCTAATGGAGGCCTGTGGCAAATCTTTTTGCCAGACGTGGGCAACGGCATCTACATCCTCAAATACATTAGCCAGAGCGGCATTGAAGAATCCATGAGGATTGTGATTGCCCGCGAATAGGGCACGCTGAGCGGAGTCGAAGCGAGCCCTTACTTCATGGTTCTCATTCTTTATCCGTCACCCTTCGAGACGGCACGCAAGGCGTGCCTCCTCAGGATGACTATGTTTTGAATCAGGAAGTGTCATCCTGAGGAATGCCGCTTGGCGGCATGTCTCGAAGGGTGACCATACCACCTAAAACACAAAAAGGCCGGTCTCACCATAAAGACCGGCCTTTCTATTTCATGCTAACAAAGGCTACATCACGATCAGCGAATTCCCAACGATGTTGGAATACTGATCAATCACTGTGATGCTGTACACGCCTTGACTCAAATCAGGAAAGGCGAGTTCTTGCATGGTAGACAGCATCTGAGCCTGACCAACCCTGCGGCCCTGGAGGTCGGTGATGAAAACCTGAAAATTCACTTCCTCGTAGCCTGACTGTTCAGGCGCATTGAGCTTAAGCGTGAACCTTCCCTGGTTTGCAGGATTTGGGTATACGCTCATCTCATAGCGGAACTCCCCGAAAGACTCTTCAGAAGCTTCGTACTGCGCCACCTCTGTTTTGTTAAAGTCATGGCACAGATCGGGTTCGCATTCGTTGATGTTCACATCAATAGAAGCCACAAACTCTGGCGTTGCACTGAACCCTGGCTTCAAGCTGATGTCTCTTCCGGCAATCAGCGTAGTGTTCCCAATGGTTTGAACCGTACCTGTAGCCTCGATGCTGTTCAAAGCACGATGCGTCCCTGAGATGTTCTGATTGTTGAAGGTGATATCATCTACCGATGGCAGGATCAAAGAGTAGTCGATGCCATTGATGTAGAGCTTTCCACCGCTCGCGATGGTGATGTCGGTATCCTCGTCCAGGCAGAGGCTTCCGGTGATGTTCACCACACCTGTGGAGGTGATCTCCAACGAGGAGCCGTTGAGCAGGTACATCGTTTGGTTGCTCACATTGAGTGTACCGGCCACGAGAATGTCTACCTCGTCACACTCAAAGCAGTTAGCTGTTCCTGTGTTATCCAGATTCACAGTGTTCCCACTGCTGACCACCAACTGGCTTTCACAACCGTAGAACCATTCGCCATTGAGGCTACCAGTGGATATTCCATCCGGATCCAGCCAGTCTCTGAGTCGGTCGGACGCAGAAGAGCCAGAGTTCCAGGACCTTGATACCTTTCCTGAACGAGAAAACTCAGCCAAGGGGTTAGAGCAGTCTGCGGATGAGCTGCGCCAGTGGTTTCCGATGATGTGGTGGTTGGCATTGAAAACGGGAGCACCTGACGAGCCGCCTTGTGGTACGGAGTGGCCATTGGTGGTGGCATCCAGAGATGAGACCAACCATTCGTTTGTTGAAAAGGAACTTGGAGTGACAGAATAGGTGGCTATTTTCTTGATGTCTCCCCGTGGATGGTGCAACATTACACCGCCCGCGACAGTGTTGGTGGTGTGATCCCAGCCGTTATAGTAAACGTCTAAACCGAGGGACGTAGGCCGCTCGCAAAGCCTGAACAGCGCCATGTCTGTGTTAGGCCATGTTGCCACCAGGATCGCTCCGAATGTGGAAGGAGGGGTGAAGTTGCTACCATTGGAGCATCCGCTGCTCTCCCAATTCCAGTGAAAGGTCCAGACAGCGGTGTCACCTACGGTGAGGTTTCCTCCCGAGCCGTACAAACCGTGCTCAGCAGTTAGGAAATAAGGTGTTCCATCGTGACTGGTGTTGGTGAGCAGGGAGCCGGTGAGCCAGCATTTACCATTACCGGTGATGACTGAGGCTACACCGGTTTTTTCGGCTTGCCAGTTGTTGCCTTCCGGGCAATTGACATTGACCTGGCAACTTCCGCTTGAACCAAAACACCCGAGGTCCTCTTGTTCTTCCTCGCTGTAAAAGGTGTTGAGAATGGGAGAGCACTCGAAGCCGTGGATCACGTAAGAAACCTGTATGACAGACTCGTCTTCGGATAGTGCGGATTCATACAACTGAATCACAATACGATCACCGGGAATGAGACTCGTGGCAAACTTGGACGGGCGTCCGTCCCTGCGCAGGTTGTTCATGTGGGTGAACGCTCCGAGCACTGCCTTGCGGTCAGGACTGAATACGTGCATCCGGCTGCCTTTCGACATGTAGAACTTGTCGTAAGTGAGGTTCAAAGACAAGGCTCCGGGAGACTCGATCTCCAGCAGCCAAACGCGATCTCCGTTTTCGAGTGTTTGCCACTGACCGGAGTTTTGCGTGTTCAGATTCACAGCGGTGGCTGTACCGTACTGATCGATCTGAATTTCTTCGGAGCTTCGGAGAGCTTCGATGTCTGGCGCTTCAAGGCGAACGCTGTAGTTGCTCATGCGTTCCATCCCTGAATCGTAGTAAGGTGGCTCCAGTGTAGACCGTTGCGCTTGCAAAGCGGTCGCCAGAACCATGCAGAGAGTGATATAGAGTATATGTTTCATGGTAAAAGAAGAATATTGGCCTCGCCAAAAGGCAGGGCTTAATGATTCACCATTCGATCCTTTCGGATCACTCTTTCTCTGCTTTTAGAGCATCAATTTGCTTCTGAAGCTCAATCACATAAAGGGTTAATTCTTCTACCTTGATCAACAGGTCACCGGTCATTTCTCCCATGTCCATCCCATCTTCGGCCACTTCTTCGCAGGTTGGAATTCCAGGAAGGTGGTGATTGGCGGTCACGTATTCCTCCAGCTCGTGGAGCGAAAGCATCTGATAGTCGTCAGCAAATACAAAGTCACCAAGATTAGAGAGCGTCACATTCACCTCACGAGCATACACGGTGCCGTCTGTCTCTATTTTGAAGTTGGTCGTTCCTGAGTTTTTCAACCGGAAAATTTTGTCGTTGACGGTAACCCCGGCTGATTCGGAAACAAGTCCCAAACAAGTGAATTTGCCATTCACCCTCACCTGGGTCTCAAAGCGATAAGTGTTGCTGGAGAATCGGAGCAGTTTTGGAGCCAGGATTAGTGACCCGTAGTACTCATCATAGATGTCGATCTGAGCGCTGTTTGTCTGGCTTAGGCTTGGATCCAGTGTAATGGAGCCGCTGTACTGATCTACGTTTTCGATGAATATGCGACCGCCTTTAATGTCGGTCTTGTTGTCGGTCCAGCCATTTTGATTAGGATACTCCATCGCAATCACATCCGTCATCTCCACTTCATCATTGAAAATGGACGTGCTGTTCACCTCTAAGTAGGATCCAGTACCTATGTCCAGGGTTCCTCCCGTGAAGTTGGCACCATTGCTAAAGTTGAGCGTGTTGTTGAAATTGACGGTGCTATTGAAGTTCGCTGTGCTGGCGAAAGTTGCGGTGTTGCTAAAGTTGGATGCCGAGTTGAAATTCGCTGTGGCATTGAAATTCGTGGCTGCCGAGAAATTAACCCCGGAGGCAAATTCATACTTCTGGGTTTGTGTATTGAACCTGAGGTGATCAGGAGACAGCAGCAGAGTGTACCCGTTGTAATCGTCATACAGCTCTATCTCAGGATAATTGTACGAGCGCATGGTGATCTTATTGGGGTATGGTCCCTGGCTCAACACTTCGAGCTCTTCGTTGCTGGCACTCTGTAAGAAGTTGCTTTGGCCAGATACTTCAAGGGTTCCGTACACTTCAGCATTGCCAGTACTGATAAGAGACCCGGCTTCGAGCCCATCTCCTACAAAGACTTCTTCCTGGATGTAAACCTGACCTCCGAGTACTTCGAGGCTATAACTGGGTGATAACGTACCAATGCCAACATTTCCAGTGGAAGGAAAGGTGTTTTGGGCAGATAGAAAAATGGGGCACATCAATGCGAGTGCCGCATAAAGGGTGTTTAATCGCTTCATGAGTTTTAATTAATACGGTTGTGCACAATGGTAACTCATCGCGATCAGCAGACCAAGACTTTACAATTCGATAAAGTAGGGCACAAAAAAAGGGCGGCTCAATAGGCCGCCCTCTTCATAGTGGGGTGGTGATTAATAAATCTTACTCTACTACTACGCGTAAAGTGTGCCCATCGTTGGTTTGAAGGATGTAAAGACCATCAGAAAGATCTCTTACATCTACTTCAATCACCCGCTCTTGAGAGGATACAACCTGTCCGGTCATGTTGTACATCACGAAGCTTACTGGGCGGCTGAAAGACAGCGTAGT
Source organism: Flavobacteriales bacterium UBA6057 (assembly GCA_002428995.1). Classification (GTDB taxonomy): domain Bacteria; phylum Bacteroidota; class Bacteroidia; order Flavobacteriales_G; family Salibacteraceae; genus UBA6057. The sequence goes on from DIYJ01000014.1 coordinate 296,464, forward strand.
GTTCACAGGATTTGGCCAAGCCTTCAGTTCCTCTGATACAGCACCATTCTCATCGATGGCGAGTACTTCGTTCATCGCATCTGGAGTGGCGATTCCGAAGGTTACCCAAGGTGTTCCGCCATCAGTCTCGCGACCGAATGATTGATTGCTGTCCAACGCTCCGAATGTCACAGAGTCGATGATCATCACATCGCAACCTGCGAGGTAGGAAATGGCGAAGAAGTCTCCGCTGGCGCTCAATTCGAAGTTAGTGTGCAGGTCACCTTCGCTGTCCTCATCGTCACACCAGACCAGTTCATAACCTCCGGCAGCAACGCTTTCAGCGGAACCCATTGGGATCATGTACTTGTCAAGCTCATTGGCATCGTTGGTAACGTAGAGGCCTCCAAGTGGAACGGGGTTAGAACCAGTGTTGTAGAGCTCAACCCAATCATCGAAGTCTCCGTTTGCATCCTCGATGGTAGAGGTGTTGTCAGACATCAATTCGTTGATCAACAGGGTTGGAGCAGTTGGAGTCATTACAGGGCTCAGGTCTCCAGTGTAAACCGGGAAGATCTGATATCCCTGGAGGTAAGGCGATGTTTCGTCAAACTGACCTCCGATACCGGTGATATCGTAAGTGGCTGTAGAGTCCGTTGGGAAGGTTCCGTTCAGCTCAGTGTCAGAGTCCACACGCATGGTGACGGTGTCACCGTTGCAATTCAGCATGGGAAGGTTTACAGATCCACCGAGCATTCCTCCGGTTGGCCAAGCCACGTTTCCATTGTTTGCAATGAAGGTCAATCCATTCACCTGAATAGGCTCAGATTCTGTGTTCTGACCAGGCACGTCTACTACCATTGGCATGGGGAGTGGGTTTCCTGTGCTCAATACCTGGATAGAATCTACAAACACCTCTGTAAGACCTCGGAAGAAGTCGATCTCACCTCGAACGCGGATGGAATCACCTTCTGTCACCACGTAGTTGCTCACATCGTTGAAGTTGAAGATGTTGATACCTTCCTGATCCCAAAGGGTGAAAGACAATCCGTTGTTTCCATCGAAGTCAATACCAAGCACTACACCGCGCGTCCAGCAAACAACACCCAGTGAATCAGGCTCACCGTTTGCATCGTCATTGTTGATGTCAGCAATCGGGTATTCTGGAATTACGACTGGAGGAATGATAATGCTTCCGCAGCTGTTGTCCACATCTGATGGGAACATTGGGAAAAGCTGATAGCCTTCATCGTATGGAGACTGAGTATCGCGCTGACCGCCAATTCCGTTGACGTAGCAAAGTGTATCACCAATAGCGAAAGACACAGAATCATCTACATCGGTGTCAGTATCCACGCGCATTACTACGGTGTCGTTTCCGTTTACCAGTGTGTGGTTTCCGAAGTTGTCGATGTCAAACACCCAGAAGTTCTCAATTCTTCGCGGCTCAGACTCATCAGATTCACCCAGTGATGTTACCAAGCTTGGGTTTGGAACAACGTTTCCTGAGTTCAGCAAAGAGATAGAGTCAGGGTTGATTTGAGTCAAGCCGTTGAACTGGCCGATCACACCACGAATGAGGATGGAGTCACCCTGCGTTACTACATAGTTGTCAAGGTCATCAAAGCTGAACACTCCGATTCCTTCCTGATCCCAGATGGTGAACTGGAGTCCGTTACCACCTCGGAGATCCACACCGAGCACCACACCGCGCGTCCAGCAAACAACACCAAGAGAATCCGCCTCACCGTTCATATCAACATTGTTGATGTCAGCGATCGCGTATTCAGGAGTGCTCGGAGGAACAACCATTGTAGAGCAGGCCTGATCGATTGTACCTGGAGAGGCAATCACTTCGATAGAGTTGATGATCACACCCGTGCTGTCGGTAGAAACCATCCAGTTTGCTGGATCGTTATTGTCCAGCAAAGGATCGCAGAACACGAGTGATGGTCCATTTCCATCAGGCTCAACGGGCCATGGAGCACCGTCATCATAGTCAACACTGTCGATGGTCGTTCCAAAGTTGTCTTTGAGTACAATGTCTTCACCACCGTTTCCAAGTGCTCCAGAAGTCCACTGATAAGCAGCAACACTGAACACGTTTTGCATGGCCACACTGTCCACGCAAATCACAACAGTACCAGCTGGAAGAACAGTAATGTTTCCAAAAGTGTAATCCACACCTTCCGTTACAGCCCAACCGTTCAGGTTTACTGGGGCAAGAGAGGCATTTGTGAACTCGATAAATTCAAGGGAATCACCACCAGACTCGGGTGGGTTGTACATGATTTCCGTAATCATCATCTGGGCGGAAGCAAGCCCTGAGATCATGGAAATAGCAATTAGAAGTAAAAGTTTTTTCATCACAAAAATTTTGCTGCAAAAGTGCTTAGGTCATTGCGATTGCTTGTTACCAGAAAATTAAATCAGCAGGGGTTTTGAACATTGTTTCAGAACCCTTCAAAGCCTCGTGGCTACTACGCAGGGCAGGCGAAAAGACTGACGTTCACCGGCCAGATCAAAAAGCTCCACGTTGAAAATGTGAATTCCTGTGCGGGCCTTTTCCTGAGTGTCTGTGGTTCCATCCCACGTAAAGGTGCCTGTGGCGCCAAGTATCTCATTGGTTACCAGTTGCTTAATCAGGTATCCTTTGTGGTCGTAAATGGCGATGTTGCAGCTCCATCCGGGCTGACCGGTGGTGTAGTTTACGTTCACCACATCCTGGTAACCATCGTTGTCAGGGGAGAAAATATCGCTGCTTAAGCTGATGGTCTCCGTTGCTGAGCTCTCGAGGTTCACCTGTGAGTTGAGGTAGCCCGGTGTGGCAAAATTGTCATTGGAGCTGGCCGAATGCCAGTTGTCAGGGTCGTTGGTTGCGCGATTTGGGTCCAGGCGTTCCAGCGAAACACCATCTGGATCGGTGATCAGGGCAAAGTGAAAATCCTCGCTGTAGTCAAATCGATCCATTTGTTCCGTCAGCGCATCGTGAATCATCACCAAGCCATCTGTATTGGCATATGAAGGCAGGTTCATCTCGTGGAAGTTGTCCGTAGCCGCGCCAGGATAATTCAGCACCAAATCCACAGAATCTTCGTGCAGGCAGAGATACTCCTGGCTTGGAAGCATCAAAACCTCTTGGGAGATAATATTCAGAACGAGGCGCTCATCGGTGTTAAATGAAGTCATGGCCCACCCCTGGAGGTTGATATCGAAGTCAGAATTGTTGAACAGTTCCACAAAATCGGTCCCCGAACCCCGAGGGTTGAAGAGTACCTCGTTGAGCACAATGTCGCCCTCTTGATGTAAGTAGAAGTCGATCGCATTGGTGGTGAGTGACTGTCCAATGCAATCAGTGATGCCCTCCACAGTGATGCTGTATTGTGTTCCCCGTTCGAGAGAATCCGCAAACAGCGCTTCAATTTCCGAAAAGCCCTCACTCAGAATGGAAGAAGTCGCCAGTTGGCTCCCGACCTCGATGCTGCCGGTCGCCACCGATGCAGAGTCCAAGCGCTTGTCAAAACTCAAAATGACCTCTCCTCTTGAAAGAACCTGTGCTCCGATCAGCGATGGTTCTGAAGCGATGCTTCCGGCATTTCCTACCGAGTTCTCCTGGCCGGGTGTTCCACCCAAATCAGCTTCAGAAGCACGCCAATTATTCGCCAGTCCGCAGAGCTCTTTCACATCTACTCGCTCCAGGGTCCACCCGCCTGCAGCTTTCTCGCCATCGCCATACCAGCTACTGCTGTAAGCCACAGCATCCAGTGTGACAGCGCCTTTGATGAGCGATATCTCATCGTCAGAATTGTTGAGCGAGGGCATGGTGCTGACGGGAGCCACTTTACCAAAAGCGCTCATTTCTTCTGCGTTGCCATCGTCACAAACGATGGCATACTCGCCCGGCAGCAACACGGTGGTAAACACAAAGGAAGCATCACCCCGATCGCTGAGCTGAACATCTGCCAGCCGGATCAGCTTATCGGTGACGTTGTGGATCTCAACGAACTCAATCAAGGGAAGCCCTGACGCTTCGTCCGGATCGGGATATAGTTCAGTGATCAATACTTCAAAAGCCTTCGGGGACACGCCAAATCCAAAGGAGATATTGCTGCCAGAAAGGGAATTGCCCTGACAATCCACAAGCCCGGAAATGCTCAGGCCATAGAGAATGGAAGAATCCAGGGTTGAGCCAAAGTTCAGGGCCAGTTCCGTGAAGTCGGCCGTGGTCAATGTCAGGCTGTCGATCGTGAGCCCATTGTCCAGTGCATAGCCAGCGGTGAAAAGCGATGTGCTGTCCATCGTCTTGCTGAACGTCAAAACCAGCGTACTCAGATCCGTCAGTTCGAAGCTTTCTATGATCGGAGAAATGGTGTCCGCTGAAGTGTCGTACACCGAGTTTTGCTGGCCCGGAGTTCCACCGTCCAGGTTTTCGCTGGCTCTCCAGTTGTCCCTTCCCGTGCAAGGGTTTCCTGGGTTGATCTGTTCCAGCGTGATACCGCCATCATCTTTTTCGGTGTCTTGATACCAAGAGTCAGTGTAGCGAACGACATCGAGCACTTGGCCCGAGCTGTCGGTAAGTGTGATCTCATCTCCACTGTTGTTGAGGCTTGGGAAGGAAGAAAGACCTAAAACACTGCCGTAGGATGAAAACAGCGCGGTATCATCTTCATCACACAAGATGAGGTACTCTCCTGGGGCGAAGGGCAAAGGCGCATCTGGAAACGCACCAGTCGTTGAGGGGTCCGAAAAGGTAAAGCCAGCCAGGTTGATCGTTTTGTTCGAAGCGTTGTAGATTTCAACGAATTCTGTCTCAGGCAGCAACACCATCGGGCTGGGATCCGCCATGATCTCATTGATCACAATGTCTCGGAAGGCAGCGGGCTGAAACTGGAAGTAGGTAAAGTCAAGAGAGCTGGTTGAGATCACATTGCCGGCAACATCTTCCACGTTGCTAACCGTCAGTGTATTCGTTTGCCCGGTCGTGAAGTTGGTCGCGAAAGTGAGCGTTACGCGTGAAGGATCTCCACCATCCAGGACCGCATTGACGGGCTGCCCGATTCCATTGCTCACCGAGTAGTTGGCATTGGAGGTGGCTGTGGCCGGGTCAAGCGGTTCGCTAAATACCAACAGAAGCTCATCACTCGAAATGGTGGAGGCGCTTAGCAGCTCGGGCGCGGTCACATCGAGGTAGGCGTTCCCAGTCACCAGAAAATCATCGAAGTAGAACTTGTCGGAGCGCGTGGAGGTGTAGTCACACCAAACGCCAAACCAAGAGCTGGATTCGTGGGTGGTATCCGTCACTGTTCCTTCGGAGGTGTAGTTCCCCAGCAAGGTTGTATCCGAAAAAAGCTCCCAGAGGCCATAGGTAGATCGTGTCACACGCACCAACACCTCAGCTGGATCGGTATCCAATAGATCGTCTACTCCATCAATGATTTTGGTAGTGCTGGTGCCGGTTTGCACATAAAGGCTGACTTCATCCTGGGAATTTCCCAGCTGCACAAAGTATCCGTTCAGTGAACCCGTGAGGTCATCCGAAGAGCTCATCAGGTAAACCCGTGCCCGGTTGCTGCTCGAGGGATTAAAGTCCATCCGAAGCTGAAACTCCCAAACGGAGGTGTCTACCGCGATGGATGGTGTGACAAGGGTTGAAATACCCTCCATGGGCGCAGCGTTCAGGTGCAACTCATTGTTCATGTCCACCTCAAAATCTGCCACATCTCCTGTCCAGGCAGGATTTGCATTGAAATTACCATCAGAGAAGTCGTCCACAAACTGGGCTGACATCGATAACGGTAGCAGAATAATAAGGAAGCGAATGAGCTTCAAGCCCTTGTTTTTAGGGGATTTGAGCAAATGTAATTATCCTAGATTTGGAGCTCGTTTAATGTTAGGTTAAATCCATGAAAGTCGCAGTTGTAGGAGCTACGGGTCTTGTAGGCCAAGTTATGCTCAAAGTGCTCGCAGAGCAAAGCTTTCCCATTACCCAGTTGATCTGTGTTGCCAGTGAGCGATCCATTGGCAAGGAAATTCCTTTTGGAGGTGATCAGCACAAGGTGGTTGGCTTGCAGCAGGCGTTGAGCTTACGGCCTGACATTGCCATTTTCTCGGCCGGTGGAAGCCTTTCGAAGGAATGGGCGCCCAAATTTGCGGACGCGGGCACCACGGTGATTGACAACTCCTCAGCCTGGCGCATGGATGCGGACAAGAAGCTGATCGTGCCTGAAATCAACGGACACTTGCTCACACCAGAAGACAAGATCATCGCAAATCCCAATTGCAGCACCATCCAGATGGTGATGGCTTTGGCTCCGCTTCATAAAGCTTATGGCATCGAGCGCATTGTTGTTTCTACCTATCAGAGCGTTTCCGGCACCGGTGTGAAGGCGGTGGATCAAATGAACAACGAGCGCGCAGGTGAAAAAACCGAAATGGCTTATCCCTATCCCATTGACATGAACTGCCTTCCCCATGGCGGTGATTTTGGAGAGGATGGCTACACCACTGAAGAGGTAAAGCTCGTGAACGAAACGCGCAAAATTCTTGGAGATGACTCTATCCGGGTTACTGCAACCGTGGTGCGTGTGCCGGTGAAAGGCGGCCACAGCGAGGCCGTGAACGTGGAGCTGAAGAAAGACTTCGACCTCTCAGAAGTGAGGAGAATGCTCAACGAAATGCTTGGGGTGACCGTGCAGGACTTTCCAGAGACCAATACCTACCCCATGCCGCTCTATGCGGAAGGCAAAGACGATGTATTTGTGGGGCGCATTCGCAGAGACCATTCTCAGCCCCGGGCGCTCAACCTGTGGGTTGTTTCAGACAACCTTCGAAAGGGAGCAGCTACCAATGCGGTACAAATTGCTCACATCGTTCGAAAACATGCTCCTGCTCATCACATGTGAGTTTGGCGTCTTTGGCATTGTGAACAGCCAAAAACGCTATTAAGTGTCTGCTTTTCAATAAAATGGATCTATAATCCAACTCCATAGAGTTGGGTTTTTGTTTCCCCAGAATGCTGTTTGTGAAGTCAGAACAGCCGTTTGTGTACCCAGAACGTCATTATGCATTCTGTGCATAGATGTTCTTTTTTGAGATCGTTAGTTTAAACGCGAATTACCCTCATTCTATTCACGTTTAAATAATCAGCTAACATGAGAAAGTATCTAAACCTGCTCCAACTCAGGCTAACATTACCTGGGTGGGTGCTTTTCGTCATGCTCGCTCCGCTCGGAGCACTGCATGCCAATGACTTCTATTGGACCGGTTCTAACAGCAACGATTGGTCAGATTCCCAAAACTGGGTGAATTCAGGTGGGATTCCCTGGAACGGAGTGCCAGGACCAACAGACAATGTCTTTGTGATTGAAGGGTCCTACTTTTCGGGAACTACGGTGATCGACATCACCGGGTCTGCTCAAGCCAACAGTCTAACCTTCAATGTGACCACCCCCGGGACGCAGTTCAATGCCACTTCATCCTCCGACCTTACGCTCTACGGAGGATACACCGGTGATCCGGACGTGGACAATTCCGGGTTTTCGGGGAAGACTTATTTCAAGTCGCTCAGTACTGGTAACATCATCACCATGAACGGCACGGACTTCAACAAGGATGTGATTTTCGATAACCCAACAGGCGGATGGTCCTTTGCGGATGACTTCATCTGCCTGGGAACAGTTACCCACCTTCGCGGTAGCTTGACCTTTGGTTCAGGAAACACCGTCACTGTTCAGCAATTCAGGTCTGACAACACCAACACTCGCATCCTGGATATTTCCGGAAGCACCGTGAACGTGACCTACGGTATTGACGTGAACGGACTCCGCTCCTGGGACCTTGAGCGTACCACCGGGCTCACTTTCAACGCAGCGGGTTCGGTCCTCAACATCCTATCCAATGTGGTGAACATCAATCGCAATCCGTCCATGGCTTCAGATGGCCTCACCTACAATGTGGTGCATTTTCACAACACAGATCCACGCGCCAACATTCACGGAACGGGCAACATCATCCCGCAACTGATTCTCGATGGGCCGGCCTATTTCGCAGAGGACAATACCATTGGAACACTGACGATGGCCGCTGGAAAGGCCTATACTTTGACGGAAGGAATTGCTCTCACCGTGACCGGAGCCTGGAATGCGATGGGCGCTTGTGATGAATACATCATGGCACGAACTACTGTTTCTGGCCAGACGGCCGCGGTGAACTACACCGGATCTACCGCCAACATGGATTTCATGATCATAGAGGATGTAGAGCTTGTGGGAACAACAGCCACGGGAACTAACATCATCAACATGAATCCACTCACGTCTGGCTGGCCTACTCCAACTTCCTCCGGGCAAACCTTCTACTGGTTTGGCGGTGATGGCTCCTGGAGCGACTTGGGTCATTGGAGTCTCACTAGCGGTGGAACAACTCCTGCGGGATGTTTGCCTGGTCCGCTGGACAATGTTGTGTTCGACTTCGCATCATTTAACGCCCCTGGACAGGCGTGTACACTGGATGTGACCAGCGCCTATTGTCACAACATGTCCTGGCTGGGAGTTACCAACTACCCTGAATTCAGGTCAACCAACGGGGTGAACTACCTTAATATCTACGGCTCTCTGGCATTGGATGGCACTGGAGCGATGAACTACAACTACACGGGTAACATCGACTTCAAGTACAACAACAACCTGGGAACGTATGTGAATGGTGTCCTCACCTCGGGCCAAACCCTGCTCGCGACCGTAACGTTTGACGGACAAAACGGAGAATGGCAACTAGTGGACCCTTTGAACTCGGGCAATACTGTTCTGGTTCATGCGGGCATATTTCGGACGATGGGCCATAACATGAACCTGAAAACCTTCCGCTCGAAGGTCAGGAATCAACGAACCATCGACCTTTCCAGTTCTTACATCACCGTGGATGGAAGCTGGAGCTTGCACCTGCGCACCAACCCGGCTTCTCAGGATCTTTTGTTGAACCTGATTGAAGGAACATCTACCATCGAAATGACCAACACCCATTTCAACCAGATCTGGGACTGGGGAGAAGAGTATTACAATGTGATTCTATCCAATGCGGGCAGCTCTCAGATTGTATACGGAGCCAATACGTTTAACAACCTCACCTTCCTGGGTAATGGATCTTTGCCTTACCAGAACACGATCAACGGAACGCTGACCTTTTCCCCAGGAAAGAGCTACACATTGAGCAACATTCAGACGCTGACTGCATCGGCCGACCTGAATGCGATCGGCACGTGCACATCTTACATTGAGATCAAGAACGGAACGATCAAAAAGACCAGCGGAAGTAATGTGATGGTGGAATACGTGGTGATCAACGATAATGTAGCTGACGCGGGCGGCACATCGCTGACCTTTTTTGCAGACAATAGTGTCTTGAACGGCACTTTTGGTGATTGGACCAACAGTTCGGGAACTGTGATTCCATTCCATTTCCAAGCGGTGAACTCTGAAAACTGGGGTGATCCTGCAAACTGGTTTGGCACCTATTCAGGAGGTAGCTTTTCCAATCCAACGGGATGTATCCCAGGCCCGGAAAACGATGTGTTTTTCTACGAAAACTCCTTTGTGGGAGGAAACGACAACCTGGTGATCGATGAACTGAATGCCTATTGTCACTCCATGACTTGGGTGGCTGGAGGTAGCGCCTATCCGACTACACCCATCGTGTCATCCACGAATCCAAACAATGAATTGCATGTATACGGAGGAATGTCGCTGCTCACCTCCGTTGATATGGATTGGCAGTTTGACGGCCAGGTGAGCTTTCGAACCAACGACCTCACTCCCTTCTCCATTTTCAGCGCAGGCCAAACGTTCCTTCAGGACGTGCTCTTTTTTGGAGCTGTAGGCGCACAGTGGCAGTTGACGGATGATTTTCGAACCACCAGCGGACAAACCATGATCAAAGTTCAGCGCGGTGAGTTCTACAGCAATGGCCGTGACATCTTCGCGGGTAAGTTTTATTCTGATGGAAACTACGACCGGGTTGTTGACCTGACTGGAAGTGGCGTTTCATCCACCGTTGAACTCACTGTCTCAACAAGTGGTGGGCACTCAGTGGCCTGGAAAAGCAGTGGATCGAACCTCACGCTGAACACGTCTGGAAGCCTGATCGCGATGAAGAATGTAAACAGCGGTGGCGCGGCTACCATGTATGCCGTTAATGGCACCTTTCATGACATTCACTTTCAAACAACCGGACTTGGAACGATCAATGGCTCCGGAAACATCTACCACAAAGCTGAGTTTGATGGCGATGGCACCATCACGGGGTCGAACAGCTACCACATCCTGAACTACAAGCCGGGAACGACACACTTGCTGGAAGAAAACGAAACTCAGTCTCTGATTTCCTTCAGCGGAAACCCTGGAGTGTTTGATGCCACAGGTACCATTGGCACGGGAATCATCAACGTTTCTTCTGCTTTACCAGGCACTCAGTCCAACATCGTGAATGTAGACGGGTCGATTTGCATCGACTATGTCAATTTTACTGACATGCATGCCTCCCAGCCCGGAACGGGCACACTGGCCTTTGCAGGACCAAACAGTAACAACATCGCCAACAACTCAGGCTGGGTGTTTGACGACTGTGTGATACCTGTACTGTCAGGTTGTGTAGGCGAAGCGGTGGACTTCAATACGCTGGTAAACGGAACCACCTTCGACTGGACCTTCGGAGACGGACAAACAGGAACCGGTACGCCCATATCGCACGTTTACACTGCTCCAGGCACCTACTTCGCCTATGTGGTGATCAGCACCTTTAATCAAGGTTCTGCAACAGAAGACGGCCGAAACTTTCAAATAGACATTGCCGAGAGCTGTTGCCAGGCGGCCGAAGACTCAACCTACGTTCATAAGTCTGATACCATTCATACGTCAGAAATCTGGCCTGATAAGGTGTATGTATCCTCTAATGTTTACGTGACTGGAAACAGCGAATTGGACATTACCAATTCAGATGTTGTTTTTGCTTCCGGTGCAGGAATCTACCTGCTGGAGCAGGCCCAGATCTTTGCCACTAATTCCACCTTCAGGCCTTGTCGCATCACGGATACCTGGGCGGGAATTGACTTTACAGATTCTACCAGTGGAAAGCTGAACGAGAACGTCCTGATCAATGCTCAGGTAGGACTTAACATGGTTACCGATGGCGCAGTGGAGGCCTCCAACAACCAGTTCCTGAACAATGCCAAGGGAATTACAGCTGGGGTTTTTGTGCTTGGAGCATTGGAACACGTCATTACCGGCAACACCTTCATTGTGAATCGCGACAATCCCTTTTCCGATGGTCAGGTATCAAAGGATTTCTATAGCGTTCAGCTCAGCAGCGGTCGATTGCAGACCTCAGTGAGCCAAAACCAGTTCATCTACTCTTCTGGAACTTCCACGATTGATCTGGTATACGGTATTCACAACGATGGGGCGGCCCTGAGCATTTCTGACAATACGTTTACCAACCAAAGCTTTGCCTACGTACAGATTGCGCCAAGCGGGGTTTGCGCGTTTGAAAACAACTCCGTGGATTACAACAGCGAGGCGCTTGGGCTTTTCAGCAACGCGGCAGACCTGGTGGCAGTGACACTGGACGCCAGCACCTACCCAACGCTGATTGCCACCAACGAGATGAACCTCGCCTACAACGTGACGGACAATAGCATCGGTGTTTATACCAACAGCACGTCCAACGTGCTCATTCACAAAAATGAGATCGCTGGATTCGAGCGAGGTGTTCAAGGCATCGCTACCAGTGGATTGATCGATCACAACAACATCAGCCACTCAGAGATCGGGGTGAGCATCACAGAGTCCGAAAATGTGGGCATTGAGGACAATCTCATTGAGTCGTCTTCAGATAATGGAATCTACATTTCCAATTCGCTGAGCACCATTCGCGTGCATCGCAATACGGTGAAAAACGATCCCGCCTTCGAGGCCATTTCTTCCGGCATTACCTATACCTACGATATCGCAACTCAGCACACCAATGTGGAGTTCATCGAAAACTGCGTATTTGATACCAGAGTCGCCATGGCGATGATCAATAACAGCAGCGATTTTTGCCACACCATTCCCTGGATTAGAGGTAACTACCTCTTCAGCTACAACACGGGAATGTATGTGAAGGACATGGACGGCAATATCGGAACCGGTGGAACAGATCCGGGCCGAAACAGCTTTTTGTCCAACGATGCTGCCAACGCTTTTGATGTCGCGTACCTGACGAGCGGACCCATATGCGATCAATTGTACCTGGTCGATAACTGGCCTTTGGTTCTGTCAAGCACCATCCTTTTTGGTGGAGGCACCGTACACGTGTTGAACCCCGGTGGAGCACTGCACTCTCATTCCACCTGCGGTAACCAGGACATTGCTCCGGAAGCCGTTCAGGCGCGCATCGGCTTCCTGCCAGATCTTGAAAGCTATCTGAGCGAGCAATTGCCGGTCGAGATGAATGGGCGCAACTATCAGCTAAGTAGCGGTTTTGCGGAAGCCATGGAGCAAACGGAATCGGCTGATCGCTTGAAGCTTGCCGAAGCCACACTCTCTGTGTTGTGGCTTAACGACACTGAGTATGAAGCCGAAGCTTTGCTCAGCGCTTGTGACGGACACCTCGAATCAGGTGAAATGAAATGGCTGGCCAGCTTGCATCAGGCGCACAATGGTGAATGGAGCGCTGCTAAAGCCCAGCTCAATGGAGTTACGAGTGCGGCACACCAGAAGGAAGAGCATGTTTTCCTTCAGCAGATACGACTCGCTTATCTGGCTCAGCAAGCCGAGATTTCAACCTTGACCGAAACGGATCGGGAGGCCTTGGGTCGCATTGCCGCTGGTGAAAGCGATGCTGCACGTGTAGCCAGAGACCTCATCCACCTCGCGGAAGGCGGGCACCCTTACCTCTACGAAAAGACCGAGTTTGTGCATGCCGATGTTCAACACGAGGGCGCGGGCGCATCGGTTGATCACGATGTGGTGAGCATCTATCCAAATCCAACAACGGATATCGTCAACATTCGCTACGACCTTTCCGGTTACACGCAGCTTTCAGCAGTTGTCACGGACCTGTTTGGAAAAGTGCTGATGGAGCAATCGCTGACAACGGGAATTACCAGCGAAACGATGGACGTATCGAACCTGGCTGCAGGAATGTACTCGATCACGATCCAAAGTGGATCTGAGGTTATTTCTACGCTGCCGCTGATACGGCAGTAGATCGTTAAGTTCTATAGACAGAAGGGCATTCACATTCCGTGGGTGCCCTTTTTGTTTGTGAGAGGTTGGTTGCGGAATTCTAAAACCAGAGCGGAGCCCTTATCTCACCACCACTTTCAGAGTTTGAGATCGATCAAGCCCTTTTACAGTAATCATGTAGAGTCCGGCATGAAGCTGCTCGCAGGAGATTGGATCTCCGGGGTTTATCATACCCTGCTCCACTACCTTACCGGTAAGGTCGGCAATCTGATATCGGGTTGCGATACTCAGCCCATCAACGAACAAACGCTCGGAAACTGGATTGGGTCGAATGGAGATCGACTGAACCTCAGCCATATTGCCTTCGCCCAGGGTCCATCCGTTGCTGCAACGGTCAAAGCCGGTTGCCGGTGGGGAAAGCTTCGCGATGCGATGTACACCGCTTGTCACTTTATAGGCGCATATGATCGAATCCTGATAGGTTCCCAGCAGGTAGGGCTCAATTCCTTGAGGATTGTCATAGCTGCACCATCGCTGACCGTCCCACGCGGCCAGGTATTCCGCTGTAATCGAGTCTGCACCGGCCCTATCGAAAGGGCCGGCTGCATAGAGGTATTCGAAATGAGGTAAAAGGGTAGAAACTCCGGGTTCTGCCGGGTCTGTGGAGTTTGAGAAGAGTCCACCGGCCACATCTCGCCATTGCTGACCGTCCCACCGCGCGATATTGTTGATGAATCGATTATTATAGCGCCCCTGATGCCCAGCCACAAACAGCTCATCGCCAAACACGGCCATGTCTTTGAAAGGTTCAAAGAACATGTTGGCGTTCCACGGCCGGTACCATTGCGTTCCGTTGTAGGCGGCTGTGTTGGTTAAGGGCATGTTGAAGGTGCTGAAGAATTCTCCGCCAACATAGATTTCATCTTGGAATGCGCATATGGACGATGGTCCCGTGGGTTCTCCCAGGATATTCTCATTCAGCGCCTGCCAGTCAGGCTTTCCGTAAACACCAACACCCCTTGCCTGCTCTGCAGCAGCTGGGTCAGACCAGAAATCACCACAGACATACAGTGCTCCCTGAAACTCCACCAGATCGGAAATGCTTCCATCGAGGTAAGGAGTTAATGTATCCCATTCGCTTCCGTTTAGCCGGAACAGCCCATCACCCGCAACGAACAGAGTATCTCTGAATCGTACAATGGCATTCACGATGCCTGCAGGACATTCTGAGTTGGCCACCGCTGTCCAGGTTTGGCCATCCCAGGCAGCGATACCTCTGGTGTTTGCTATGCCATCAATGGAGGAGAAGCTTCCGCCAACTAAGAGCAGGTCGGTAGTTTGATCGTAATAGAAAGCCGAAATATTTGCGTCTATGGCAGAACTATTCAGTTCTTGCCACAGTTGTGCCCTACCTGAAAGACAGCTAAGGAGCAATACCACCACCAACTTCTGCCAGGAACTCATGCGGGAAACAGTCAATCTAAGTCTTCCGAAATTTTGGGGATCATTGATGTTCCAAAAGTAGAAAAATGATAACTTCTTGAGAATAAACGTAAAATGGAGAAAGTCTTTCATTTCTTCACGATTTTTGCATTGTATTCAGCCTCTCCGTCCGATATGTTGAGGTAGTATAAACCACTCACCCAGCTTCGCATATCTATACTTCGTTGTAAAACACCGCTAGAAGATTGAATTTGTTGTTGCCAAACCAGCTGGCCATGTGAATTGTACACCTTCAAAACCTGAGGGTGTCCATGATTTATGAACTGGATGGTGAATTCTGTAGAGGCAGGATTGGGAAAGAGGAGTAGGTCAGAGCTCGGGCAGGTGTTGAGCTCTTTCACGCTTGTGGCTATGTTCCACACATCAAAACGGGCCATGAATGCCTTCTGGTAAAAGCTGGAAAAATCAGGGGATTCGAAATAGGTGATGGATGAGTCTACAACTCGAATTGGAAAGCCGTAACCGGCCGTTGACCCCGTCACGTAGAGGTATTTGTTACCGTACAACGCGACTGATCGAGCTTGATCAAAACCCTCCTGGCCTGTTGAGTCAACCCAACCTGCACCACCCAACAGCGTAGCCCAGATCTTTTTTTCGCTTGAGGGTCTGTAAACGGCAACAAAAGCTTCCTCCTTTATGCTGCCTGGCAGAATTGCAGGCTGCATGTAGTAGTTGGAGTAGGGTTGAACAGGAAAGTCGTTGGCCAAAGTGGAAAGCGCTGTAGATCCAACGATGTACAGGTTGTTCGCATCATCAACATCTAGTGCCACCGAACCTACGTTGCTGCCGAAGCTATAATTAGATTCATTCGTACTTCCTCCCAAAAATGTTGACCATGTGATTGCGTCACTCTGGAGCCGAACGAGAAAGGCGTCACTGGCACCTTGATTATCCTGCCAATCGGCTGAGGAGCCGGGCTGGCATTTTGGGAATAGGCCGGAGAGCTCTTGCCCGTCATGACAGTGCGTAGTCGTCAACATGGAGGAGGAGACTCCGGCTAGATATACTTTGCCGGTGGCATCTGATGTGACAGCTTCTAATCGATCGTTCTGGTTTCCTCCGAAATAGGAGCTCCATTGCAGCTTTCTATCTTCATCAAAACGAACTACGAATCCGTCCAGGTTGCCGGAAAGGGTGCTTTGAAAGAATGTGTTTTGATCGCCTGTCCAGCATACCGGGAATTGCCCGCTGCTATTTGCCGGGCAAGGCGCTGAATATGAAGTGGAGGCAATAGGGGAATTTGTGCGCCCAACAGCATAAACATGGTTTGTCAACTTATTGATGTCCAGTTCAATGATTCGGTCGTTTTCGCTGCCACCGAACAGGGTGCTCCAGAGTAACTCTCCTCCATTTGAGAATTCAAGGATGAAGCCCTCTTCTCCACCTTGGTGAATGGTTTGCTCAAACGACCCATTGCCAGCATTGCATACTGGGAACCCTCCGTTTGTTGGAGCTGAACAGGATGTGCTGACCAACGACCCATCATCAATCCAGCCTCCAATGAAAATGTGTTTTGCATTGTCCACTGCAATGCTGGTAGCATATTCTGCGCCCTCCCCTCCGATGAAGGAGGCATATAAGGGTTCGCTGTTTGATTGACGCAGTTTTAGGATATACGCGTCCCTCTTGTTGGCTTTGGTTCCTTGAATGAACGCCCCTTGGTTGGACATTGGAAAGTAAAAATCATTGGATTCAGTAGTTCCTGTAATCCATATGTGCCCATCATGATCGTTGACGATGGCATAAGCCAGGTCTTCATTCGAGCCTCCATAGTAGGTTGCCCATTGCATAGCTGCTTCATCTCCTCTAAACCGCGCCACAAAAATGTTGTCCATCACTCCCGGAGGAGTAGTGAAAAAGCCACTCTGCACTGGGAAGTCAGAGGACCTGGTATATCCCGTTACAAAGACATCGTTGCTATCGCCACTTGCTACATCATAGCCGCGGTCGTTGTGAGTCCCGCCTCCGAGGTAAGTCGACCAGCCTAGATTGTCGCTGTGCTCAGAGCCCCGCGGCACCGGCATTCCGGCCGAGTATATGAGGTATTGATTCGGGTCGTAGCTTCCATGTGCGATCTCTATATGCCCTGGAGTGTTCTGTATGAAGGCCGGTTGCCAGGGCAGCAGATTGAGATTTCCCGCACCATCATCCTGGTAGGCGAAAAACTGATTAAACTCGAACGATTTGTTGTTCAGAAACATGCGCAAATCCCCGGTTTGCTGCTGCACGATGCTATCCTGCCCGTTGAATAGCATATGAATCTGACCAGGATCTGCGTGAGGCTTGATCACGAAATAAACCTTGTGGGAAAGCGCATTGCTGTAGAAATGAATGTCAATGCCATCGTGCACTTCTTCATACACTACTCGTTGGAATCCACTTACGCCTGACACTCCCATGGGTGCAGTATGGGGTAAAAAGAAATTCAATTTGGTGTCTGCCATTTCAAAGGCCTTTGGCGCAGGCAGACAACGACCAGTAGTAGGATCGTCCGATTCTTTATGGTCCTTGCACCAAAAGGTCATATCCAGTCGGTAGGCACTGTCACCCGCGATGCTATCGCTGTGCGTTCGCACGAAGTGAATGGCTTCTGTTCCAAAAAAGAGCTGCGCAGGGCGGGCCAGGGTAGAGTAGTATTTGATGTCACTACGGCTGTTTCCATCCGTGTCTAAAACCTGCCCATCGTTTGACCAATAAATCAGGCTATTGGAAGGAAGTTCCTGTGGATAGTCAGGAGGAAGATAGGTCGGTTGTGCTTTTGTTTTGTAAGAACAGACGAAAAGTAAAAAAGAGAGTAAAGAAAGGGGCGCCCATGAATACAGATAGCGCATAAGATCGATGATTTAATTCGTGTAGCGAATATAGAATTTATTCGACCGTTTATAACGTACTGAGCACATACATTTGTATTTCATTGGTTCATGGGACAAGGGCTTCGTATTCTCTAAGGACAGCTTCTCCACACTTTTAAGGAGCCATTTATCGGTCTTTTTCGAGAGAAAAACCAGGTCTTTTTTGTCACTGAATCATAACCAAGATGTTTCGAAATCCATGTTAGTTTTTGATCAGAGTGAATCGCCCGTTTTGTAAAAGCCTCCCAGGGAGGTTGAAAGCAAAAGGATTAAAGCAGCATTAGAGTCATGGGACTCATAGTCCATCTGCCCTCCCCGGTTAGCTTTTGGACTGTGCAATATGCACTATGGAGGGGTGTTTTCGAGGCAGCAACGGTTGCGAAATTTCCCGATTTATTGCGCTAAATGTTCGCTTGCTGAATCGCAGGCGCTTCTATAGCCCTGAGTCTGGACGAGCGAAAGGTTGCACTCAAGGTTGTGGAGTGAATCTCGAAGGTTTTTGCTTCAATAGGTCGACCGCAACCGATTTCAGCGGATTTCATCGTATTGAAAAGAAGGCGGTGAAGTCGAAAACGGCATTTTTCAGCGTTTTGAACTCGCGAACGCACACCTGATCGACCGAATGGCATCCAACTTTTGCAAACAATGGAAAGTCTTCATCTTTGAACATCAACGACCATTTCCATGAGACACCTGCTTCCGCTTTTCACCTTCATACTTTTGCTTTCATGCGGCCAGAACCCCGAGCAGGAAACCGCGTCAAAGCCTGATGGACTCAGGGATCGGATTCCTGAAACGGAGCGTGAACTATTGCTCATACCGCTGGAGAGTGCGTTGGATGACTTGCGCGCCAGCGTGGAGAGCAACGAAATTGCCTTCAGCTCCAGCGAAGAAATGACCAGTGGTGACGTGACGGCTACGTTTGAGTTTAAGCTTGATGGAAAAGACACCATCATGCTGCGCGCCTCCCTGAAGCAAAATGGAGATACGGAAGAGCACGAGTGGTTTTTTGATCAGCAGAAGCGACTTTTCTATTCGCATCATGAGTTCATGAGCGCCAATGGTGGAATCTCTTTGGGACAGGTTCATGAGGCTTTCAAGTTTTATTATGAGGAAAACGGGAACACGCTTTCCTCCTATGGCAAATACAGCAATGAAGGCACTCTTCCCGAGCAATGGACGCCAGTTTGCTTAAGCGCAGGGAAAGAAGGCATGTTACGCGGCCGCATGAATGCCATTCGCGAGCTGGCCGCTGGTGAAACCGGCAAGGTGGAGTAAGTCCCTGATTCAGAAGCTTAACCAAGATTTGTGTTTGTGAACTAGCGGGCTTTTTTACATTGGTGCCAAATTATTTGTGCACATGTCTTTCTCAGCCCAGAACCGTGACTTTGCCGATGCCTACCGCTTTCACCAAAAAGGAGATTTGCGTCAGGCCGAGAAGCTCTACCGCAAGAGCTTAAAAAAGAACCCTCGCCTCATGGAAGCCTACCTCAACCTTGGTATGCTGTTGCAGGATCAGGGTCGCGGACCAGACGGCATTCGAATGATGGAGCGCGGCCTGGAAATGGATCCTCGCCACATGGGCCTGCTGAGCGCCCTCAGCAGCACATTCATTAGTATGGGGCAAACGGAAGCAGCGCGTAAACACTCGCAGGCACTGGTTACCTATCATCCTGATAAAGCCGAAGCCTACTACAACCTGGCCAACCTTGAAATGATGTCTCAGGCTTTTCCCCAGGCCATCAAGCTCTACGATAAGGCCATCGAGTTGAATATGAAATTCACACAGGCATACTACAACAAGGGGCTTGTGCACTATCAGCTCAGAGAATTGCAGGAAGCACAAACGAGCTTCCGGTCCTGTATGTCCATTGATCCAAGCATGACCGCAGCGAAGGTGAACCTGGCACGTGTGTTGGCCGAACAAGCGGAATACGTGGAATCCAAGCAGCTGCTGGAAGAAGTCATCGAAAAGGAACCAGGCCATGCGAATGCGCATCAACAATTGGGAATGGTGATGCACCTTACTTCAGACCTTGCAAGCGCTGAGAATCTCTTGAAAAAAGCCCTGGAGCTCGGAGAGGTTTCAAGCGAGCTGCAAACGCTGCTGGGGAATGTTTACCGCGATCTCGGTGATGAGAAAAAAGCGGTGGCTCACTATGACGAGGCGCTGAAACTGGACCCGGACAATAAAGTAGCAGGCCACAATATCGATCGGGTGAGCGGTGCCAAAATTGCCGCTTGGCATTTGGATATGCTGGCGGATGGAGAGCGAAACCGCATCTACCACAAGGCCATCAAAGCGAATGTAAAATCTGGAGATGTGGTGTTTGACATTGGAGCGGGAACCGGCTTGCTTTCCATGATGGCTGCGCGTGCTGGCGCTAAAGAGGTGTTGGCGATTGAAGTGATGGAAGTAATCACCGAAAATGCCAGAAAGATCGTCAAGTTGAATAACCTGGAAGACACGGTGAAATTGGTAGACAAGCGCTCTACTTCCATGATCGAAGGTGAAGACTTCACAGAAAAAGCTGACATCATTGTAAGTGAAATCCTGGATGCCGGACTGCTGGGTGAGGGTGTGTTGCCAACGCTCAGACATGCCCATGCCAGTCTTTTGAAACCCGGAGGAAAGGTGTTACCTCAAGGTGCCATCATTGAGTGTTTTGCGATTGAAATGGAGGATCTCCGGCAAACGGTCATCCTCGAGAATATTGAGGGCTTCGACCTCAGCAGCTTCCGGAAGTTCCTGACCACCGACAACTCGCGTGCGACCAACCTGCGCGGAGCACCTCACACCGCCCTCAGCGCGACTAAAGAGGTAAAGACCTTCGATTTCAGAGATCTTCCTTCCATTGCTTCCGAAACGGAGCCACATCGCGAGGCTTTCCAGCTTGAGATTGCTCAGGATGGAACACTGCACGGCATCGCCTTTTGGTTCATTCTCTTGCTGGATGACACCATTAGAGCGTCTACAGGCCCTGAAGGAGAAATGATCCACTGGAATCAGATCGTTTACTTCTTTGAGAAACCAGAGGAGGTGAAAAAGGGAGACGTGATTGATTTTGACATCTGCAATTCCGAAACCCGCATTTGGTTCGAACGCAAAACCAACTGACCTTACCATGAAAACCAAGAAACTTCCGTTCACCTTCGATGTGGACAAGCTGGTGGCAGAAGCTACCTCCATTCCCCAGAGCGCCTACCTCGAAAGCTACAGCCTTTACGTGGAGCCCAAAACGTTTTGGTCTGCTCATCTCATTGAGCCTGAGTTCAATCCCGACTTAACGGTGGCCCCAAAGTTTAAGCCGAACGACCTGCTTCGTTCCAAGCCTTATCTCCTTGAGGTGTTTGAAACCTTCCAATGTGACATGGAAACCTATCGCGTAAATCGCCTGGATGCGGGTGCTGTGCTCCGAAAGCACAAAGACCACCTGCGATCCTGGGAGGAAGGCATTTTCAGAATCCACGTTCCTGTGAACACTACAGACAAGGTTTCTTTCATGCTCGAAGGAGAGCCTGTGCGCATGAAACCAGGTGAATGCTGGTACATCAACATCGACCTCTATCACGAGCTTCAAAACGACTCTGATACGGATCGCCTAAACCTTATTTTCGATTGCATTCGCAATCCCTGGTGGGAAGAGGTTTTTGCAAGGGAAGAGTAGGATTAGGCTATCAGTCGCAAGCTGATAGCTAGCAGCCAATCAGGATTACTTCTTCGTAGCTCTAACCTTCACCTTTCTTCACCGACCGCTCAAACACAAACGGCCCGAAGGGCAGGAGCGAGGCGATGAAACCGTAAATGACCCGCAGTACATCCCATTTAAGTTGATAAGCCACAGTGAGGAGCTGGAGCATGTATGCCATGAACAGCACTCCGTGGGCCCAACCCACGTATTTCACGGCCAAAGGCATGTCCATGAGATACTTCAGGGGCATGGCAATGAAGATGAGCAGTAGAAAGGAAATGGCCTCGGCTCGGCTGATCCAAAAGAAGTGCTTCAGTTGAGTGTTCTGGTTGTCCATGAGGGTGCGAAAATACGCGCTCGTGCACTCTCTTCCGGTTGCATTGTTGGGGATTCAGTATTTTTCAATGCTTAAGTCTACGACCATGGTTAGAGTTCTTGTTGCGCTGGCTTGCGTGCTGGCAATCAATGCCTTCGCGCAAACCAATATCTTCCTTACCAATCCTGAAGCTACGGACATCCTGGATGGGAATTACACACCCTCCAATTATGCTTCTTCTCAGCCGTTCACCAACCCTCATTTCATTGTTAAGGACCTCAACAATTCCGTGGAAGCCGATTCGCTTCGCAGCTATCTGGAGCGAATGAGCGCCTTCGAAACACGAAATACGGGCTCAGACACGGTTTCGAATACTCGAGGCATGGGAGCCGCCAGGCGTTGGGCCTATGATCGCTTCCAGGGTATCAGCCAGGCAAACGAAAATCGCTTGATTGTAAGCTACCTGCAGTTTGACGAAGTGGTTTGTGGAATGGCTCAGCATCGCAATGTGATAGGCATTCTGCCCGGGATGGAACCTGAGTCTCCGGGGCTTTCTCAAACGGGAATCGTGATCATTGAGGCGCACCTGGACAGCCGCTGTGACGATCGCTGCGATGTTGACTGCGATGCTGAAGGCATGGAAGACAATGGAAGTGGCAGCGCCCTGGTGATGGAGCTGGCGAGGATTATGTCTGGATATCAGTTCAATCGCACGATTGTGTTTATGCTCACCACGGGCGAGGAGCAAGGGCTCGTAGGAGCGGAGGCCATGGCCTCTTATTGCCAGGACAACGGTATTCCTGTTGCCGCAGTGCTAAACAACGATGTGATCGGAGGCATCACCTGCGGTGAAACAAGCTCTCCACCTTCCTGTCCCGGAGAGAACAACATTGACAGTACCCAAGTGCGGCTCTTCTCTTCCGGCACGTTCGCCTCCATCAACAAGCAGCTGGTTCGCTACATCAAGCTTCAATACGAAGAAGAGCTGAAATCCAGCGCGGACGTTCCCATGCAATTGACAGTGATGACAGCAGAAGATCGCACCGGAAGAGGGGGCGACCACATTCCTTTTCGTCAGAAAGGTTATCCGGCCATGCGATTCACCTCGGCCAACGAGCACGGAGACGGCAATCCAGCCCAGGCTGGATACCACGATAGACAGCACACCAGCGAAGACATTCTGGGAATCGATACAGACAATGATGGGGACTTGGATTCTTTCTATGTAGACTTCAACTACCTGGCGCGCAATGCGGTCATCAATGGCGCAGCTGCTGCCATGATTGCTCAGAACGTTTGCAATGACATGGGCCTGGCGGTGACACAGTCAAGCTGGAAAACCATTGGTGTGAGCATGGGTGGTGATTGGTGTGCTCAACCGCCCTTTCGAGTGGCTCTGCGTTCTGAGACCAACGATTGGGATACGTTGATCACGACTTCTGAAACCAACTTCGATATTGAGGTGGAACCCGGGCTACCCTATTTCGTGTCTGTAGCCCGAGTGAATGATGAGGGGATCGAAAGCCTGTTTTCGAATGAGGCGTTCATCGATGTCGTTGGGGTAGAAGAACGCTCTGAAAAGCGCGGGATTCAATTATTGCAGAATCGCCCAAACCCCTTCGATGAAACCACGGCTATTAGTTTCATTGTTCATGACATGCCTAAAAGTCCCGAGGCGACCGTTCGCATTCAGGATATAAAGGGTCAGGTGATTCAAGAGCTCACAGTTGAAGTGAAATCAGGGCCAAACGAGGTGATCTATGACCATGGATACGGCAAAGTCGGCACGTTCTTCTATTCCCTGGTCATTGACGGGCAGGTGCTTGATGCTAAAAAAATGGTATTTGTGGCAAACTAGTAGAACCGCACTTCGGGTTAAAACTTCACCCCGATGGCCGTCACATCATCTGTTTGCTCCTGGCCTCCCTTCCACTCTAAGAAGTAGTCGGTAATGATTTCCTCTTGCTCCTCATAGGGTTTCTCCGCCACCGAGGTCATCAACTGCTTCAGCCGCTTTTTACCCAGTTTCTTATTCTGGCTGCCTCCAAACTGGTTCTGGTATCCATCGCTGAACACGTAAAAAGCCATGCCTGGCTCAATGGTGAGCGAAGTACAAATGAATTCTGACGAGCGCGCCTTGGTTTCTACACCGATGGCTTTCTTGCTTGGCCTTAGCTCTGTTAACTCATCCTGATAGACGATGTACCCATGAATCATCGAGGAGCTGTAGTGAAGTGTTTTGTTTGCCCTTTCGATCACAGCAATGCCTATTTCCATCCCGTCTCGAAGGGCCATGCTGTCATCCTTGATGTGAGGCTGCTGAAAGGCCTGATGCAGGCGTCTGGAAATGAGCCCAAGCATTTTATTGGGCAGCTCTTTGCTTTCTTTTCGCACCACGTCTGAAACAATCTTTGCTCCGAGAACACTCATGAACCCACCGGGAACTCCATGCCCGGTGCAATCTGCCACTACGAGCACCGTACGATCCTCGATCTCGTCCACCAGGAAAAAATCGCCCGAGACAATGTCTTTGGGTTGTTCAAACAGCACAGCACTGGGTAGGTAACTCTTCAGCGTTTCAGCAGAAGGCAAAATCCCGTTTTGGATGCGGAGGGCGTAGTTGATACTGTCGGTGAGCTCAGCATTTTTAAGTCGGATGGTTTGCTCATCCCTTTGCTTCTCAGAGATGTTGCTGAGGATGGCGCGCGTGGTAATTCGTCCTCCTGAGAGGCTCGCAATTCCATTGCCTACAATGGTGATCGGCTGGCCACTTTTTGACCGCAACGTGGCTTCTATCTCGAAGTTTTGACCCAGGTTTTCCTTCATCTCTTCCAGGAGGATGGAAAGCCGCGACACCTGCGCAGGCTCTACAAGCTCAATGAAAGAGAGTTCACACAACTCAGACCATCGATATTCTAAATCGTGCTTGAATGCGGCATTAGCGTAGATGAAACGTCCCATCTCGTCCAGGCTGGTGATGAGGCTGCGCGTGTTGTCAAAAAAGGCCTTGAATTCTACGCGGCTTTCATTGACGTTACGCACCAGTCGGGCGCGATGAATTCCACTGGCAAGCGATCGAAGCAGATCTGTGGCCAATTCACTCGCCTCTTCGCTGGTTGGAGGATTGATGATGGAGACAAGCCCGATCGCCTCGTCATGATGGTGGAGCGGAATGTGATGTACAAGAGCCGGCTTTTTGCGCTCCGAAAGGGAGTTTCGCAGTTCCTCCTTGCTGATCCGGGCAGAATCTATCCGCTCCCGGTCCTGTGCCGAAACCAGCCCAATTCCTTCCTCAACAGGGTTGTATGATCCGGGATTGTTCGTGGATTTGACGTTGAAGTCTTTCACTACTGACTCGTCCCGGGGTTCCAACACCTGAACCCTGACTTCCTCAGCATCCAGCGACATGGCGATGATGGGCAATGCATTGGCGATCAGTGTGTCTTCATCTTCGCTTTGTAGCATGACGTTTTGCACGGCCGCCAGCGCACTGTAGCGTTCATTCAATTGCCGAACGCGTTCGGCAGATCGTTTGCGAACGGTAATATCCGTTCCCAACGTGATCCAATGACTCAGGCGCCCATCTTTCTCCAGTGGGTTTGCATAAACGGAGACCCAGATGAGCTGTCCGGTTTTGGTGACGTTTTGTATTTCCGTGTGAAAGGCCTTCCGTTGGTTGGATAGGATTTCGAGGTTCCGGGCTTCTGCCGGATCAAAATGCTCAGGGCGCAAAAAACTGACGGGGCTCTTTCCGGCTACTTCATCCAACGTGTACCCAAACGTCTTGGTGAAGCTTTCATTGACCCATTCGATGCGGTCAGATTCATCTGTGATGATGACATAGTTGTCCGTAGCCTTTGCCACCAAAGCGAGTTTTTGCATCTCATACTCGTTCAGCTTTTGCCGGGTGATGTCCCTCACAATGGCTTGAAAGCCCATGATCTGCTGTCTGTGGGTCTCAGAGCGAATGAACCTTACGTGTTGACCAACCCATTTTCGTTCACCGTTTTTCACAATAATGGGGAACTCGTAGTAGCTCTCATCCTGGTTCTTCTGAATCACATGGCTGTAAAAGGCGATGGCCTCCTCACGGTATTCTTGTTGAATCAGGTGGATGTATTTCGTTCCCAGCAGCTCTTCTTTTGAAAAGCCGGTAAGCTGCTCTGTAGCGTCATTAACGAAGGTGAACGAGCCAGACAGGTCGGTGGTATAAAGCACGTCCAGCGCCTCGTCTACTAATCTGCGGTATTGAAGATTGCTTGTTTCAAGTTCATCCAGCAACTTCTGATTGCGTTGCTTCATGAGAACAATCAGCATGACTGAAGCAAGCACAACAAAGACACAGATGAGTATGGTCAGCAACATGAGGGATCAGTGAAGCGAGGGTAGGGAGGAAGAGAATACGGACGGGAATTAGTTCCCGCGAGCCGCCTTGTAGAGAAGGTAAAAGCCATACCCGGAAAGCCCCCAGGTAATGATGAGCGCGATCACCCAAAAGAGCTGGCCAACCATTTCACCGAGCAGTGTTTTGAAGATGTTGAAGCCAAAAAGGTGGTCGATTTGCATATGCAAATGACCTATCGCCATCACCAGAAACCCCCAGGCCATCAGTGACATACCTTTTCCGAAGATTCCGCCCTTCAATGCCTGTGCAGTCAAAAAAGCGTAGACGATACAGAGGGCGAGAAACGGCAGCTCCAGCAGACCGAACCAAAAATCAAAGCCGTAGCCATAGCTGTTGGAATGCCCTTCATGGCCGGTTTGAGCCAGCAGTGTGATAGACAAGAAAGAAAAGAGAACAGGCAGAATCAGCAAATTGCGTTTCATAGCGAAAGATGAATTAGTTAGAATAGAGTTTTCGAAAAAGGTCCTCAAGCTCATCGAGTTGCAGCGGCTTCGCCAAATGAGCCATCATGCCATTGTTCATAGACTTTTGAACGTCTTCTGGATAGGCATTAGCGCTGAGCGCCACGATGGGTAAATCGAGCTTCATTTCGCTTTTGATCTTCATGGATGCTTCCCAGCCATTCATTTTTGGCAGGTTGATGTCCATCAGCACGAGATCTACTTTTTCTTCCTTCAAAGCCATGAGTCCTTCTTCAGCAGAAGACGCACATACGGCAGAACCACCAAACTTGTTTATTGCTGCCATGGCTACCATCTGGCTGATTCGGTTGTCTTCCACAATGAGTACGCGCTTTTCCTTCAACAACGAAGTTTTTTCTACTGCCGTTCCGGGGTTATTTTTTTCAGCTGCATCGGCCATGACTTCCACCATTGCTGAGAAAGCGAATACACTCCCAATGTTCTCACCCTTTTCATTCACCGTTTCAGGACTGGAAAAGAACAGGTTCCCGCCCAGCATTTTTACCAGCTCATCGCTAATGCTTAACCCAAGTCCCGTGCCGCTGAAAGCTTCGGTATCTGGAGACTCGGTGTAGAAAGGCTCAAAGATTCTCTCCCTGATTCCCGGACGAATTCCCGGACCCGTATCCCGCACGCAGGTGCAAAGTCTTACAGCCTTACCCGCTCGATGGGCAACATAGATGTGGACGCTCACCTGACCCTGATGCGTGAATTTGATCGCATTTGAAATCAGGTTATTCAAGACCTGCAGGTAGCGATTGGCATCAAATTTTACCACGTAGGGAACGTCAAGGTCGATGTGAAGCTGGAAATCGATGTTTTTCTCTTGCGCTCTGATGCGGTGAGATTCCAGGGATTTTCGGATGGTGGAGCGAAACTTTGTCTCTTTCGGATTCAATCGAATCTTTCCTTGCTCAATGCTGGTAAGGTCCAGAAGCTCTTCCACCAGGGTCTTCAGCTGAGCGCTGGATATCTGGATGTTTTCGATGATGCTTTTCTGCGAAGGACTCAGATCGGAATCCTCCCTCAGTAGCTGTGTAAATCCACTAATGCCGTTTAGCGGAGTGCGCAGTTCATGACTCATTTTGGCCATGAATTGATCCTTCAGAGCATTGGACATTTCTGCCTGTCGCTTTTCCTCTTCCAGTTGCTTCAGTCGCTCACCGCTCGAAAGGTCCTGGATAAAGGCGTTGTATTGCGTTTCACCCTCCGATGCAACCTTTACCAGAGAAAGCCCCACGCGCTTTTCTTCTCCTGATTTGGTCATCGCGTCTATTTCGAGCATCCGTGAGTAGCTGGAAGAAAATTCACGCTCCATGCGTTCCATTCCAGCACGATGTGCGGCCCAGTGTCGCTTCGGTATGATGAGGTTGGAAAGGTCTTCTCCGATGGCCTCCTCAACGGAGTATCCAAAAAGCTCTTCAGCTCTTTTGTTCCAAAATGTGACAGTGCCATCACCATTGGCGGTTACCACGGCATCCAGCGTGTTGTCAAGGATTTTTTGCAGCTGACTTTTGGTGGCGATCAGGTCAGAAGAGATCATTTCCCGAATCTCCATTTCGCTTTTCAAGGCTGAGTTGGTGGCTTCGAGTTGCTTCAGGTTGTCGTTCAGCAAACGCTGCAATTGCGCATTGGTGAAGGTTCTGAAATGCGCTTCAGAAAGAAAGCTGGAAGGCAGCAGCGCAATGATCTGATCAAACAATTCCCAGTCCTGGTAACATCGGAAAACCAGCTCGAATGCACTGCTGAAAAGCCGATCTACAGCACTTTTTCCGAGGACGTTGAGGATGTTGTTGTGAAGGTCTTTAAGGGTATGTGATGCCTGTGATTGAGACGTGAAGAGCTCAGGATTTCTCACCTCCTCCACCCAACCCATAATGCCTGAGAAGAAGGTGGCTTTTCCCCGTCCGTAGATTCTCACCACTTCCTGCTCTATAGACTCTACGATGATGGCTGAAATAAGAATGACTCCGCGTTGAGCGGGCTCTGTAACTATCGGCTGAAAGGTGCGCCATGTAGCAAGGACCGGAAAGGCTTCTAGGAGGTCTTTTCGCAAGCTCTTGACGCTCTCGTCATTGCGATGGGTAAGCAGGCTGCGCTCTATGAATAAAAAGAGGCCTACGAAGTGATCCTGTTGTTTTTGCCTTGGCAGCTTCCTGAACTCTCGAAATTCCTGGCGTACCGGGTTATACTTCTCTTCCAACGGCACGTACCGTTCGAGGAATAAGAGCACATCTTTAAGGGCATCTCTGCCCTCGGCTATTTTTTTTCGCGATCGAAAAAATCCCATACAAGGCTCTCGGATTGATTCGGGTGAAGTGTCATCAGTAAATCGGGGGAACTAGCGATTTTGCTGAAGGTTGAAACGAGCACCTGAACCTAAACTGCTGCTTTGCGAATCTATCAATAATCGCCTAATGTATAAGCCTGTAAGCCTTGCAGAACGGGCTTCATAACGGCTCTCCTATTGAGCGCCTGTTGGCTCAACGGGAGTCTGACCTTCATTTTCTGCCGCGCTCTTTGGCTCCTCGAAATAGCGCTTCTGAAACAGGATGATCATTCCAATTCCGATCGTAATGGCAGAGTCTGCAACGTTAAAAACCGGCCTGAAAAAGAGGAAATTTTCACCGGACCAAATCGGAAACCAATCGGGGAAGGTTCCCTGGATGATGGGAAAATAAAGCATGTCCACAACCTTCCCATAGAGGAAAGGAGCATAGCCACCCTGCTCCGGCAAGAACTCTGCAATCTGGTGATAGCTATCATTAAATAAAAGGCCGTAAAACGCAGAGTCCAGAATGTTCCCCAGCGCGCCCGCGAAGATCAGGGAGCCAGCCACAACCAAACCGGTTTTTGTTTCCGGTTTTCGGGCAAACTTGATGAGCATGTAACCAATCACCGCAACGGCAACAATCCTGAATATGGAAAGCGCGATTTTGCCCGCTTCTCCGCCAAATTCAAGGCCAAACGCCATCCCGTTGTTTTCGGTAAAATGAATGATGAACCAGTTGCCAAGCACAGAGAATTCCTGGCCGAGGTACATGTTCGTCTTGATCCAAATCTTGGATGCCTGGTCAGCCGTGAGGACCGCCAGAATGATCAGAAGGGCTTTTTTCAATCTCTGTATTGAGTGAGTTTCGGAAGTGGTCTTGATTATTGCTGCTGACGCTTCGCTTCAATGCTCAAGGTAGCATGAGGCACAATGCGCAGACGCTCTTTAGAAATCAACTTTCCCGTGGCTCGACAGATGCCGTAAGTCTTGTTTTCAATCCTCATGAGGGCATCCTGAAGGTGTTTGATGAACTTCTGCTGACGAGAAGCGAGCTGAGCTGTTTCCTCCCGGGAAAGAACATCAGAGCCATCTTCCAACAACTTGAAGGTTGGAGATGTGTCGTCCGTCCCATTATCGTCTTTCAACGACATACTGGACTTCAGGAGTTCGAAGTCTTTCTGAGCCTCATCCAGCTTGGCGAGGATGATCTCCTTGAATTCATCAAGTTCTGAATCTGAATAACGTGTCTTCTCTGTATCCTGTGCCATGTCGCTCTTTCGTTTTAAGACTTCTGAATGAAAATTTTGGTGGAGATTCCTTCCTCAACTTCAACCTCCATCGCCCCTTGTTCTGCGAGAGATGCTTTCACCAAAAGCTGGGAAGCCAGCGTCTCTTCACAAATGTAGGTCTTATTGGTTTCGATTGCGGTCGCAATATCCGACTGCATTTCTACGAATAAATCAATCTTATCCGTTACTTCCAAACCGCTTTCCTTCCTCAGGTTCTGAATGCGGTTCACCAACTCACGGGCGATGCCTTCGGAACGCAGCTCAGGACTGATGCTGATGTCCAATGCTACGGTCATATTTCCTTCACTTGCTACCGTCCATCCAGGAATGTCCTTGGTGCTGATCTCCACATCGTTTCTATCGAGCTCAAACTCTGTTCCGTTCAGGTCCAGGGTCATGCTCCCAGCGGCCTCCAAGGACTGGATCTGCTCCTGGCTAAACTGGTTAACCTGGCCGGCCAGAACCTTCATGTTCTTGCCAACTTTTGGACCGAGTGCCTTGAAGTTTGGTTTGATGCTTTTTACAAAAACCCCGGAATCATGAACATATTCTACCTCTTTGACATTCACTTCGTTCAATACAAGGTCCTGTACCTGCCTCAGGTGTTTTTCAAAATCTGCATCTGCTACCGGGACCATGATTTTCTGCAGTGGCTGGCGAACGCGGATGTTTTCTTTTTTCCGCAGTGACAACACCAGCGAAGAGGCTGTTTGAGCCAGGCTCATGCGTTTTTCGAGGTCTTCATCAATCTCTGAGTCCTTCACCTCCGGCCAGAGTGCGAGATGCACAGACGTCTCCTCAATGCGCCCGGTGGCATCGTTCAAGTCGCGGAACAGGCGATCGGCATAAAAAGGAGCAATGGGTGCGCTGAGCTGAGCTACAGTCACCAAGCAGCGGTAGAGCGTTTGATAAGCTGAAATCTTGTCTTCAGAATAGCTGCCCTTCCAGAAGCGCCTTCTGCAGAGGCGCACATACCAGTTGCTGAGCTCGTCCACCACGAAGTTCTGAATCGCTCGTCCAGCGCGGGTTGGCTCATAATTCTCAAACGCACTTTCCACTTCCTTCACCAGGGAGTTGAGCCTGGAAATAACCCAACGGTCAATTTCGGGACGATCGGCCAGCGGAACCTCTGCTTCCTTATGGCTGAACCCATCCACGTTCGCGTAAAGGGCGAAAAAGCTGTAGGTATTGGAAAGCGCTCTGAAATACTTGCGCTGCACCTCGGTGATACCCTCGACATCAAACTTCAGGTTGTCCCAGGGCGGTGAATTCGTGATCATGTACCAACGGGTAGCGTCCGCGCCATAGGTTGACATGGTTTCGAAGGGATCGGCTGCGTTTCCGAGTCGCTTGGACATCTTTTGCCCATTCTTGTCTAACACGAGGCCGTTGCTCACCACATTCTTATAGGCTACGGAGCCTTTGATCATGGCTGAGATGGCGTGAAGTGTGTAGAACCAACCGCGTGTTTGATCCACTCCCTCCGCGATGAAATCCGCAGGGAACGACTTGCCGTTGTCGATCATTTCCTTGTTCTCAAATGGATAGTGCCACTGCGCATAAGGCATGGCTCCACTGTCAAACCAAACATCGATCAGATCGAGCTCCCGGGCCAGCACCTGGCCGTTGCGGAAGAAAATCAGGTAATCCACAAATGGGCGGTGAAGGTCGACTTGTTCAGCAGGCAGTGCCGCGAACATTTTGATCTTACGGCTTCGGATGAGATCATTCCAGACGGTGTTTACATTTTCACCTCTCAGGCGCATTTCACCCAGGTGCTTGCGGAGTGACTGGCCGGTGAATCGCTTGCCGTCTTCATCTACACATTCCTCGGTGATGAAGTAGCCGTTTTTGATCTTCAGCTCTTCTACAGCGCCCACACATTCTTCCATCAGTGGACCGTAAGGGCCTGTTCTCCAGATGGGCAGGGGCGTTCCCCAGTAGCGTGAGCGGCTCAGGTTCCAGTCGTTGAGGTTTTCAAGCCAGTTGCCAAAGCGTCCGGTGCCGGTGCTCTCTGGCTTCCAGTTGATGGTCTTGTTCAGCTCAATCATCTTATCACGAGCTGCTGTAGCCCGAATGAACCAAGAGTCCAACGGGTAGTAGAGGATGGGCTTATCGGTTCGCCAGCAGTGTGGGTAACTGTGGACGTACTTCTCGACCTTAAAGGCTTTCCCTTCGAGTTTTAGCTTGAGCGAAATGCGCTCATCTACGCTGAGGTATTCCTTCAGGTTAGGGATGAACTTCTTCAACGATTCCCGTTGCTGCTCAAAAGCTTCCTGCCGCTCATTTTCGCTGAGGTATTCTGCTTTGACGGGTTCACCGGCAAATCCCCAATCTGCATCATTGACCTCCTTGAGGAATCGTCCGCGCAAGTCTACCAGCGGCACTCCGTCTCCGTTCTCATTCTCCACCAGCATGGGAGGTACTCCGGCCGCCTGCGCTACCCGCATATCGTCCGCTCCAAAAGTGGGAGCAGTGTGCACGATACCGGTTCCGTCTTCGGTGGTCACAAAGTCTCCGGGAATAACGCGGAAGGCTTTGTCAGCATCTTGCATCGGGCTGGCGTAGGGAAGGAGTTGCTCATACTTCATGCCTACTAAATCTGAGCCTTTGAAGCGTTCCAGGATGCGGTAGGGAAGCAGCTTATCAGAGGCTGAATAGTTCATCTCCGCTTCTGCACCATCCTCCTTGAAGTGCTTGCTGACAAGGGCTTCGGCAAGGATCACCTTTTGAGGCTCCGCGGTGTACGGGTTGAACGTATCTACGAGCACGTAATCGATGTCCGGACCAACGGTGAGCGCTGTGTTGGAGGGAAGCGTCCACGGTGTGGTGGTCCAGGCTATGAGGTGTAGTTCGCCTTTTTCTATGTGGGGTGTAAGACTCGTGCCCACCCCCTTCGCCCCCTCCCAGGAGGGGGTTGATTGGGCTTTGAAAAGGGCTATGCAGCTGGTGTCTTTTACGTCCTGGTAGGTGCCGGGCAGGTTGAGCTCGTGAGAGCTGAGACCTGTTCCTGCTGCGGGTGAGTAGGGCTGGATGGTGTAGCCCTTGTAGAGCATGTCTTTTTGATAGAGCTGGCTGAGTAGCCACCAAACTGACTCGATGTAGTCGTTTTTGTAGGTGACGTAGGGGTCGTCCATGTTCACCCAATAACCCATCTTCTCGGTGACTGAGCGCCACTGGTCTGTATAGCGCATCACTGCTTCGCGGCAGGCTTTGTTGTAGTCCTCAATGGAGATGGTTTTTCCAATGTCCTCCTTGGTAATGCCAAGCTCTTTCTCAACACCCAGTTCGATGGGCAGGCCATGGGTATCCCAGCCTGCTTTTCGCATTACCTGGTAGCCCTGCTGAGTTTTGAATCGGCAAAACAGATCCTTAATGGTGCGGGACATCACATGGTGAATACCCGGTTTGCCGTTGGCCGAGGGTGGCCCTTCGTAAAAAACATAAGTCGGGCGACCTTCACGCGAGGTCATGCTCGCTTCGAAGGTTTTCTCCTCTTTCCATTTCTTCAGCACATCTTCCGCAATGTTGGGAAGATTCAGGTTCTCATATTCGGGAAAAGCGCTCATATCAGGGACTTAGCCTTGGTTTTTTGAAAGTTGGCAAAAGTAGGGAATTAGCACTGCTGATGTGCAGTGTCAAATACGCTCATTGTCGTATTGAGCCACCTTCAAATCTCGCCTAGTATCGCTCTATAATTCAAGAACAATGAGAACTCTGTTTACCCTTATTTTTTCTGTCTTCTCTGCCGGATTGATGGCCCAAAACGCCACCGATTGGGAGTGGTTCAAGTCGGTTCCTCAAATGAGTGAAACCAGCGAAATGCGAAGCATAGCAGCCGATGATGACGGGAATGTTTATGTCATGGGCTTCATCTCTGAGCCGTTTTCACCGAGCGAGAGCGGTTTTGCCATGGCGAAATATGATGGCAACGGAAATCAACTTTGGACTTACAACGTCCCGGGTTTGTTTGGAAATGCCTGGGGCGATTGTGATGCTGATGGCAATCTGTACGTGGTGATGAAATACACAGAAACGGAGCTGGTAGTGGAAGGCGAGACGCTTGCAACAAGCGACCTGGCTTTGATGAAGCTAGACAAGGATGGAACGTTTCAGTTTGCCAAGGCCATCGGAAGTGATGGATTGGATGAAGTATATCAGGTTCAGTTCGAAGACTCGGAGGTTTTGGTGAGTGCGTATGGACAGACCAATTTCGACCGCGATGGAATTTCATTCACCATTCCCCAGTTTGGCCGTGCCCTGATGATGGCCTTTGATGCAGACGGCATGCTGACGGAGGCTGGAGTCACCAGCGCCAGCTACCTTGACGAGCCCAGCTGGATCACCAACGAAGGAGGAACCTACTACGCCTATGTTCCGCGACAAAACGTTCGAAAGTATCGGGTAGATCCTGCGACCCAAACACCGGTGGTTTCAGCGGAGTTGAATCTGGAGAATCAAAACAATGGATTTCAGTTGAAGGTGATGGACGTGGTTTCAACTTCTGATGATCGCATCTATGCTACAGGCTTCTTCAAAAGCGACTATGTATTGCTGGAAGGCGACACGATCCACAGTCTGAACAATGGCTTCCCGACCTGCTTCATTTTGGAGCTGGACACGGGCTTGAGGGTGCAGAACTCCATGATCTATTACGATGTCTGGGGTTTTCAAAACCAGGATGTGATCCAGAAACTGGCGGTGTACAAGGATGAAAAGATTGCAGTTAAAAACTGGTTTGCCTCTACCCTTTACTTCCCTGATGATTCCTTGGTGTCGTGGAACAATCAACGGGCTGCATCAGTGGTGGAATTAGATGTTGACCTCAACGTGGGAGCGATGGCGCAGGTGAACGTTTGGGATGAAGGCGGCTGGGATTCCTGGGACTTGGAATACGATGGCCTTGGAAACCTTTTTGCGCTCTTCCAGCATGAGGAAGACATGTACTACGATTCTGTGCAGGTTCCTTCAGCCAATAAGTCCTGGGCGCACCTGAGTGTACTTTCAAAGCTCGGAACTGGAGATGCCGCCATTGGAATCACAGAAGCTTCCAGTAGAGATGGAGTATTGATCTTCCCTAATCCAGCGCGGGACTTTGTTTATCTCCAGTCTGAAGCAGCGATCTCTGAGGTACGTTGCTATGACCTTTCGGGCAAACTTTGCGGACAATGGATGAGAACTGCTTCACTCGATGTAAAAGAGCTTCCTGCCGGAGTCTACTCATTGCAGATTGAAGCCATAAACGGAGGCCGGAGTCATCAGAAATTTGTGAAGGTTCGCTAGGAGGCGCATCGCACGCAGTATGGACTTTCGGGCTTCAGAATCAACCTGCCGGACGGAATCTTTTGGCCGCAGCGGGCGCAGTTTCCGAAGTCCGGGCTGTCCAGATGATCTTGCATGTAGCGAAGCTTGGTAAGCTTTTCTTCCGCGTTTCGGAGTGCGGCTTCGGTGATGCTCTTGTTGTTGATGGCATCCATGCGCGAGACCCTTCCGATGGCGTCATCTGGGGCAACCGGTTGACTGCCTTCGCGGTATTCCTGGATGATGGACTCTGTTTTGCGAATCTCTCGCTTCAGAAGGGTTTCAATCTCATCTCGACTCAGCTCCTTCATCTCATTCGTAGCGTTCAAACTCCAGCCGCTCAGAACCAAGGATGATGTGAAATGCTCCCGGGAAAGATCCTTCGCCTTCATTGAGCTGGAAGCGAATGACGGAGGATGGCGGGTTGGATTGGTTCAGAAATTTCGCCCGCTGCCGATCCATTTCTGTGATGCAGGGATGCTGTTCTAGCCAGTCCATGAAGCGATCGAGGTACACCAACTCGTTGCCCGGGTAATCAAAATAGTCCCACACCATCAACTCCTGTTCTATAGCTGTTGTAATACCCTCATCGTTGCCTTCGCTGAGCAGCTGACACAGGAATTCGTTAGGCACCAGCGCATCTTGTGCTGAAACGGAGGCAGCCTGCAGCATAGCGGTAAGCAGAATAAAGAGAGCGAACCGATACATCATCAGTCAATGGTTGCGATGCACTTCAGCTCGATGGCGATGGGTGTGGGCAAAGAGTTGATTTCCACGGTTGTTCGGCAAGGCTGATTGTCTTTGAAGTATTCCGCGTAAATGCGATTGTAGGTCTTGAAGTCGCGTTTCATATCCACGAGGAACACGGTGACGTCCACCAGGTTCTCCCAAGAGCTTCCTGATGCTTCGAGCACGGCTCTTACATTATCGAAAACAGAGCGACATTGAGCTTCAAAGTCGAAGGCAATAAAGTTGCCGTTGTGGTCGAGCTCCAGACCGGGCACTCCACTGTCATTGGCATCAGAACCGGCTGTTCTAGGTCCTACTCCGGATAAAAACAGGAGGTTTCCCACTTTTCGTGCATGTGGATAGAGTCCTACTGGCTTAGGGGCGTTGCTAGTGTTGATCGGGTCTGACATGGATGATTGTTCGATTGATTGTGTTGATGATGATGAGTTCGATTATTGGAAGCAAAGTAAGCAGAATGCTGTATTTGGCTTCACGAAGGGCTTCTAACACGAGTCCGCAATGGGTGTTCAGAAAGAAGGGCCCAAAAGCCACTGAGGCTTCCAGGTTAAAATGGGATGACACGGCCCTCTGCAATACCGAAGAAGCGGTCGCCCTTTGCAGGCTTTCGCGGTACAAGGCCGGTGAGCTCACCAAAGGAAGGCAGGCACAAGTGTTGCTTTGAGAGGTGAAAGCAGGGAATCGACAACCTCTGGCGCCCTTTGCCGTGGAGGCGAATGCCCGGATGGATGTGGCCGTGCATGTTGATCTTGCCGTCAGGAACTTCCTCCAGAGGTTCATGCGTCATGATGAAAGGACCTGACTCCATCTGCTTGCAGGTCTCAAAATCCATGGATCGATACACTTCAGGAGCCAGGATGTCATGATTACCCATCACAAGCTCGAAGTGAACCTCCGGGAAGCGACTCGTGATCATGGCCAGCTCTTCACACTCGCTGTTTGAGTCGCTGTGGAACAGATCTCCCAGGACGATCAATGAAGATGGCTTCTCTTCATTCAGAATTCGAATGAGGTTTAGCTGATCCGTTTCCCTTGCATGTGCAGGAACGGGTAAGCCAGCCTTTCGAAAGTGCATGGTTTTACCCAAGTGGAGATCTGCCAGGATGAGGGTGTTTTCCAGCAGCAAGTAGCGGTCGCCAAAAGTCACCTCTACTCCTTTGATGTTCACTTGCAGCTGCTTGGAATCAGCGGTTTTTTCGATCATAAATACACAACGAATTCGGTGCCTGCTTGTGCAGAAGACTTCACCCTTATCTTGCCGTTGAGCTTTTCAACGAGCAATTTCACGAGGCTCAAACCTAATCCATTGGAGCTATGAGTTGACGTGTCAGATGCTTCAGCCCGGAAAAACTTTTGAAAGATTCGTTCCTGGTCCTTTTCAGGAATTCCCGGTCCTTGATCCTTTATGGAAATGCGAACGTGATCTGCCTGCGATATGGCAATGAAAACACTGCCGCCTTCCGGTGAAAACTTCAGCGCATTGGACAACACATTCAGACAGATGTGCCTCACAAAGGGCTGAACGCTTTTGATAATCAGCTTTTCAGGTGGATCAAAGTGGATTGTGATCTGCTTGGAAGCGATCAGTGAACGGTATTCTTCAGTAACATCTCTGATTAGCTCTACCAGGTCAAAGCTATTGGCCTTCGGAATCTCATTCTTCGTTTCCAGCTCGTGAATCAGGTTAAATTCTTCGATGAAGTGCAGAGCGTTTTCAGCAGAGCGCTGCATCCAATATTTAAACTCTGACTCCTCGCTTTCCGGGAACTCTTTCCGCTCCAGGTCTATCAAACCCAGGATGTTGGAGAGCGGGCCTTTCAGGTCATGGGTCACGATGTTGAACAGTGATTCCTGCTCCTGAAGCAACTGCTGCAAGGAGGCGTTCTTTGAATCGAGTACTTTGTTCTGTTCTTCCAGTTTAATGGTCAGCGTGTTGCGTGCGCGGTTGTTTCTAAAGAGCATTAACCCAAAAACGATGAGCCCTACGGAAAGAAATATGAAGCTTCCAATCAGCCAGCGTTGTTTGGAAATCAACGCAGCATCCAGCTCGTTTTGCGACTTTAATACAGAGTTTTCAAGCTGTGTCTCGGTGATTTGGTTCAGCCTTTCCAATCGGGCAATTTCCAGGGCCTGATCTTCATTGATCACACTATCCTGCAACTGCCGATACCGATTGAGGTGGAAGTAGGCGCTGTCATACTTACCCATCGCCTGAAAGGTGTTCGACAAGGTGAGATTCATGTCGCGCTCGTAATAAATGGCCTTCTCGGTGATCACTATCTGCAGAGCCTCCCTTGAATAGCGCAGCCCCTCTTCGAAGCGGCCCATCTGTGCGAGAACTTCTCCGTAGTCGTTGAGCGAGTAGGCGAGGCTTTTGGGGTTGTTCAGGCGCTTCTTAACTTCAATGGAGCGGGTGTAATAGTCTAATGCCCGCTCATGTTGATCTTGTTCCTTAAACAGAAAGCCGAGGTTGGTAAGCAAACGCGCTCGTCCAAAGTCCGAATCGATTTCTTCGCAGATGGCCAGTCCACGCTGCAGGGTGGTTTCAGCGCTGTCAAATGCATCGAGCTGAGCATAGGCAATTCCAAGGTTGTTGAGTAGCATGGACGCTGGCTCCAAAACCTTTTCTGCATCTGCAATCACCAACCCTTCTTTGTAGTAGTGAATCGCTCGTTTGTACTCATCAATGTGGCGGTAAGTCTCTCCGAGTGCATTCAGGATGTAGATGCGCATTGTGGGGTCGGCATCCTGAGGACATACGTCAAGAGCAAGTTGTGCGTATTCGAGGCTTTTGCCGGGGGAACCAAGGCTCAGGAAAATGTCTCCGAGCTTCTTGTAAGTTTTGGAGAGCAGCAAGGCTTCCGATTCCGGGTCCAGCTTCTGGCTTAAATCCTGAAGCTGGATTAGCGCAGATTCAAATTCATTTTGAGCTGCAGCCTGCTTTGCGGTAATGTATGTGGCTTTGTGCATGAGCCGGTCGCCCCGGGGCGATG
Organism: Flavobacteriales bacterium UBA6057; assembly: GCA_002428995.1. Lineage (GTDB taxonomy): Bacteria > Bacteroidota > Bacteroidia > Flavobacteriales_G > Salibacteraceae > UBA6057. The sequence goes on from DIYJ01000014.1 coordinate 335,494, forward strand.
GCAGTTCGACCTGCTCGCAGTAGGCGATCAGCTTTGTTTGATCAGTAGAATCCAGATCGGAGAAGCCATCCAAAGCTTGCAACAACGCACCGTAAGATTCCTCAGCGCTTGCTCCATCCAATGCAGCCTTGATGCTATCAATAGAAGTAGCATATGATATAGAGCTAAGGAGCAAGGTTGCGACCAGTAAGGGTATGATGCGCATGTCTCAAAAATGGAGAAATCTTAATCGATCTCCACTTTCATACGCTTGATCCGGTCTTCAAGTTTCTCGGAAGAGATTTTTTCGCGCATCATACGATCCACGATGATCGGGAATGAAAACGGGGTGTAGCGTCCGGGATGCTTTACAATGATCTCCTGTTGGCTGATGCGCTGAAGGGCTTCCCGCAACCGGGCTTCTTCGAGTTGAAAATCCATGCTTTCGTCAAAAGCCTGACGGAGGAGCAGATTCTCCTTATCGTAATCGTTGAAGACATCAAAAAACAGCTGCGAGCTTGCTTGCAGGTGCCGGTCTTTCTTTTGGCTTCCTGGGTAACCCTGGAATACCAGACCAGAAATGGTGGCGATGTCGCGGAAGCGCCTGCGCGCCATTTCCATGGAATTCACACTGGCGAGGATGTCGTCCACAAGGTGAGCTGTCGAGAAGATGTCCGTGTCCAGCGCCTCCTGGATCGGGATGGGTTGGTCTGACAGCAGCTCAAAGCCATAATCATTCATGGCGATGCTGAAAGTGATGGGCTGTAACAAGGCAATGCGATAGGCGAGTAGTGCCCCCATTCCTTCATGCACAAACCGCCCTTCGAAGGGATAGCAGAGAACGTGGTATCCGTCCCGGCTTTCGAAGCATTCAATGAGAAACTGATCTTCCCTTGGGACGAGCGATGAGCTGGCTTGTCGTTTGATCAAAGGCATCAGAAATTCTACCTCAGGGTCGGTAGAAGTTCCACTGATGGCTTCGTTCAGCTTGTAGCGAATCATTTTCGACATCTGAGAACTGAGGGGCATGCGTCCGCCCTGCCAACTGGGCGTGGGTCCGGTTTTCTTGTTCGATTTCCGGACCTGAGCGGTCATGTCCTTGATGCGCACCAGCTCGAGGTTGCGACCAGCAAACCAGAAATTATCACCCGGGCTGAGGCGAGAGAGAAAGTACTCTTCGATGTTGCCCAGATAGCCGCCACCTAAGAAACGCACCTTCAGCATGGTGTCACTGACAATGGTGCCGATGCTGAGTCGGTGACGCAGCGCCACGCGTTTGCTGGTCACTTTGTAAAGGCCTTCTTCAATGATGACCTTATGAAACTCGTCATAGTTGGTCAGTGAATCCCCGCCCTGCGTGATGAACCGAAGGCACCAGTGCCACTCACTCTCGCTGATACTGCTGTAGCAAAACGTCTCGCGCACTTCCTCGAAGATCTGTCGCTGATCAAAACCATTTGAAACCGCCAGCGTGACGAGGTATTGGATGAGTACATCGAAGGATCGAACGAAGGGGATGCGACTCTCGAGCATATTCTGGTCGATCGCGGCTCTCAGCGCAGCAGCTTCGATGAGCTCCAGGGAATGAGTCGGAACAAAGTAGATTTTGCTGGTGGCACCCGGCTGGTGACCACTTCGCCCGGCACGTTGCATGAAGCGGGCCACGCCTTTTGGCCCTCCAACCTGAATGATGGTTTCTACTGGTCGGAAATCGACTCCAAGGTCGAGGCTACTGGTGCAGATCACCGCTTTGAGCTGACCATTGTACAGCGCATCTTCCACCCAGTGGCGTGTTTCGCGACTCATCGAACCGTGGTGCAGCGCTATGATGCCGGCCAATTCCGGAGCGTGATCAAGGAGTTTTTGGTACCATATTTCCGCCTGACCACGAGTGTTCAAGAAGATGAGTGTGCTGCCGCTGCTGTTGAGAATGGGCATGATCTTCTCGATCAGCTTGATGCCGAGGTGACCGGCCCAGGGGAGCTCTTCGAGTTCATCCGGAAGTAATGAAGCCACCTTGTAGACCTTCTTGATGTCTCCCTTCACGATGGCATGTGGTACCTTATCGTAGGAGCTTCCGAGCAATACCTGAAGGGATTCTTCCATGTTGCCAATGGTGGCAGAAATACCCCAAACGCGGAGGTCTTGGCAGACCGTTTTCAGGCGCGAAAGCGCGAGCTCACACTGTACGCCTCGCTTAGAGCCTACCAGCTCGTGCCACTCATCAATTACAACGGCTTTCAGGTTTCTGAAATAGTGATCATAGCCCTTCTGGGCGAGCATCAATTGAAGTGTTTCGGGAGTGGTAATGAGGATATGAGGCGGAGATTTTTTGAGCCGTGTTTTTTCCTTGGTATCGGTGTCTCCAGAGCGAATCGCGATTTTGGCTTCAATACCGAGGCCCTCAGTTGCGCGGGTCGCGGATTGGAGGATTTCCTTCCCCAGTGCGCGAATGGGGGTGATCCAAATGGCTTGTAGACCAGAGGGAATTTTGCTTTTTGGCTCTGCTTTCGCCTTTGTGCGTTTTTTATTCTCAGGCTCCGGGTCTGAGCTTTCAGGCTGATCGTCCAGGTACTTATTGAGGTGCTCCCAGCCGCCCTTGTCAAAAGCATCCCATTTTTTCGCTTTGTAGCATTCAGCATAGGTCTGAATCCAGCCGATGACTTCATCGATGCGATTGTGTACAAGGTTTCCATCGAAGCGAAGAACGTTTAAGCCTAGCTCAAAGAGCTTTCTGTCCCTCTGTTGATCGTAGGCGATCTGTGCGGGATCCAGGTGCGTTGCTCCGTCTACTTCTACCACCAATTGTAGGTCACGGCAGTAGAAGTCAACGATGAAGTGATCAATTGCGCGTTGTCTGTCGAAGTCGAAGCCAATGGAGTTATTGCCTTTTAGGTAGGTCCAGACTTTGGCTTCGCCTTGGGTGGGATTGTTGCGCATTTGGCGTGCGCGTTCTTTGAGGTTTGGGCTGTAGGGGATGATTTTGGACTTCCAATTTGACCCACTTTGCCCACCCCCCTGCCCCCTCCCGGGAGGGGGAGTTTGGGCTATGGGTTTCCTCGTGTTGGTCGCCCTTTTTCCAGCGGTCGTTCCCCCTCCTGGGAGGGGGCCAGGGGGAGGGTCGGTTTTCTCTTTCTCTCCACCACCACCTTCCAATCCCAACAGAATCGGCATCATCAGCGAATAGGTCTTCCCGCTTCCGGTGGGAGCATTCACGATTCCGTTTTCACCCTGCGAAAAGCGTTTCCACGCTTCCTTTTGGAAGGGAAAGGCTGTCCAGCCGTTGGACTCAAACCATTCTTCTGCCCTTTGGACATCCATGCTGGAAAGGTAACTGCTTAACCATATTGTTCAAGGAGCGCGTTCAGGTCTTCGAGGGTGTTGGCTTCGCTGGCGGGTTTGTCTTCACGCCAGCGCTTCATCCTTGGAAAACGGAGAGCTACTCCTGATTTATGCCGGGTCGATTTTGCGATGCCTTCAAACGCAATCTCAAACACGAGTTCTGGGTTTACGCTGCGAACAGGGCCGAAGCGGTCAATGGTGTTTTTCTTTACAAAGGAGTCTACCTTGCGGAATTCAGCATCTGTGAGGCCGCTGTAGGCTTTGGTGAACGGCACCAACTCATCGCCTTTCCAAACAGCAAAAGTGTAGTCAGTATACAAGTTTGCTCTGCGGCCGTGTCCACGCATGGCGTAGATCATCACAGCATCGATGGTCAGCGCGTCTACCTTCCATTTCCACCAATCGCCACGCTTGCGGCCCACTTTGTAGTCAGAGTTTTTTCGCTTGAGCATGATGCCTTCGCTCATGAGTTCCCGGCTGCGTGCGCGTTCCTGTGCGAGCTTTTCCCAGCTGTCAAACTCTACCGTTGGAGAAAGCAGCAATTTTGGGGAACCGACTTCTTCAACCAATGACTCCAAGAGTTTTCTGCGCTCCTCCATGGGGCGGGCTCGGATGTCTTCGCCTTGATGTTCAAGCAGATCATAGGCCATGAGCACAACAGGAGCGTCATTGAGCAGTTTCTTAGAAACGGTCTTCCGTCCGATGCGGGTTTGCAGCACGTTGAAATTGAGCGGTGTGTTACCATCATGTGCCAGAATCTCCCCGTCTAACACCGTTCCGTCAGGCAGCGCGCTTGCGAAGAGATGATATTCAGGGTATTTCTCCGTTACAAGCTCTTCACCGCGACTCCAGACAAACACTTCCTTGTTGCGAATGATAACCTGACCGCGGATGCCATCCCACTTCCATTCGGCTTGCCACTCTTCGGGCTTTCCCAGTTCTTCCAGCTCTTGCTCGAGCTGGTAGGCCAGGTAAAAGGGATAAGGCTTGCTGGCATCATCCTTTGTGTTCTCTTCCAGCAGCAGGGTATCAAATGTGGTCGACTCTGGATCCCATTTACCGGTCAACCGGTGCGCCAGGGAAGCCTCGTCCTTATCGAGGTGATGAGCCAGGGCCTTGACCATCATTTTTTGCGAAACCCCAATTCGGAAACCTCCTGTGATCAGCTTGTTGAACACAAATCGCTCATCTGCTGTGAGTCCACTCCACGCTTGTAAAATCGCATGCTTTTGATCTGGCTCTTCGAAATCTCGAAGCTCAATGAGCCAGCGCATCCAGTCGCGCAAAGAACGATCATGATGTGCTTCTGGTTCCGGTAAGATGAGGGCGATGGTTTCTGCCAGATCGCCCACCACATGGTAAGAGTCTTCAAAAAGCCAATGTTCTACTCCGCCCGCCTCAGCTGCCCACTTTCGGAGCTTGCTCACTACCACCGGTCGTTTTGGTCTGCGGCCCGTAAAAAGCGCTATTGCCCAAAGAATGTCACCACTTTCTGCCCGCTCAAAGTAGTTGGTCAAAGCTTTTAACCGAGCGTTAGTCTTGGTTGTTTGATCAAGCTCCTGAATCAGCAGTGAGAAGGACTTCATGGCTTCAGTTCTGTGAGTGGACGTAAAAATCGACTATCTTAAACCTCGTAATCAAATTAACGTGGACACCAATAGCGTGTTCAAATGAAACCAATAACCACTACTCATATGAAGAAACACTTACTCTTAACTCTTATTCTTTTCCTTGGTTTTCACTGGCAATCCAAGGCCTGTATTGATCCTGACTCGGTGGTCGTGATCATTGTCAACTACGACACCCAGTGGGTGGCAGCAACCTGTCCTTATGCGGAAGAAGTCGAGATTCGACTCAGTAACATCAGGCTGATGTCAGAAGCGCCAAACAAGATCTGCGCATGCGGACTTGCATCCTTTGCAGACAACTTCAGCGTCCTGCGCTATGTTGCCTTTGTAGACAGCGGCACTAACAACCCGTACAATGGATTTGGAGACTTCATTGAAAATGCTCTGGCATCTGACGAATGGGACAATGCTGATCCGGGCAGCGGCAGCTGGGCAGGCCTCATTGCAGATGTGATTAATGGAGGATTGTCCGCAACTACTCCCGTTGAAATGGTGATCCGCGCAGAGGCTCCCCCGGGAACGCAGCTTGTCTTCGACAGTCTTTGTTCAGCCAATCAGTATCTGCCGGATTTGATCAATCAGGCATCGCTGGGTACAGATGCCTGGGATCCTGTAAATGAAACGCTGGACGCGAGCCATCAGTCTGTAAGATCGTTGGATGCCAGCCAGGTAGCCGGCTCCAGTGTGAGTTATGCAATCGTGTCATCTCAGTACATGGACGACTTAGACGATGATATTCTGGACAATATCCCGGCTGACACCAACACCTGCAACGCCAACTTCAGCTACACAGCCGATGGCTTTGAAGTCACACTGACCGATGAGTCTAATACGGATGCGCTGCAGTTTCTGCGATGGGATCTGGGCAACGGTGAGATCATCGAAGCCTTTGAAGGCACTACTTACGATTACACCAATTCCGGTGAGGGCACTTACACCGTCTGTGTTGAGAACATCAACAACGGCTCGGTATGCGATTCTCACTGCGAGGAAATTGTTGTCGGGCCTGCAGGTATTGAATCAGTGGGTATCGCAAGTCGCGCACTCTCTGTATTCCCCAACCCCGCGAAAGATCAACTGAAAGTGCGGTCTTCTCATGGCATATTGCAAAACGTGCAAGTGTTGGACCTCCTTGGCCGCGAGGTCGCTTCACTGCCTCTCGATGCCTCGGGAGTAGCCGATGTCACCGAGATCCACAGCGGAATGTATTTCCTGCGCGCCAACTGGGGTAACTTGGTGCTCAAATCAGAGATGGTGATCATCACTCACTAGGCTTCAACCTCTTGAAAGAAATAAAGGCTGCCCTGTTGGCAGCCTTTTTTATGCCACGGATTCTTGGGTTTAAGAAGCTCTAATTTTGTCCAAATTCTGAACTGCGCATACTCATGGCTGAAGCGAATAAAGAGAACAAAGGCAAGCTACTCCTCTGGATCGTAATTGCACTTGCCGTTACCAACGTTGTGACGATCGTGATGCTTATCACCAAACATCAGGAGAATGTGGAGCTGGTGACCAACAACACAGACCTGCAGGTAGAAGGTGATCGCCTTACCATGGAACTGGAAGACATGCTCGCGAGCTATGATTCTGTTCAGACCGACAATGCTGAGATGCAGGCACAAATTGCCGAGCAACGGGCACAGATTGAAGAGCTGATGAAGGAGGCTGAAAAGCACAAGGACGATGCCTACATCATCTACAAATTGCGAAAAGAAGCCGCTACGCTGCGTGACGTGATGAAGCACTACCTCGTGACCATCGACTCGCTCAATACCGTGAACCTGGACCTCATCGAGCAGAAGTCTCGGGTGGAAGGTCAGTTGACAGAGCAAAAGGTGGAAAACCAGGAACTGAGCAACAAAAACGATGAGCTGGCTGAGAAGGTGAAGATTGGCTCGAAGCTTAAGACAGTGGACTTGGTTTCTGTTGGTCAGCGCGTCAAAAACAGCACTGTTCACCGGGAAACCGACCGCGCCAAGAGGGTGGATAAAATCAAGACCTGCTTCACGATCGACAAGAACGAAGTGACCAAGCCCGGCAAGGTGGAGGTTTACCTGCGTGTGATATCGCCCAGCGGTGAGGTTCTGGCCTATGACCAGACCAAGGACTACATGTTTACCTATGACGGAAAGCAAGGCCTCTACACCCGAAAGGAAGAAGTGATGTATGCCAACGAAGAGCTGGACATGTGCCTCTATTGGGATGTAGAGAAGCAGCCCGAGGTTGGGAAGTACATCGTTGAAGTATATGCGGTAGACTACCTGATGGGAACGACAAGCTTTACGCTCAAGTAGCCCAGGTATCTAAATCGCTTGTTTAGAAAAATGCACGGGCTTCAACTCCGCCCGTGTGCACGATTGGAATTCCTGGTGACTGACGTCCGTTGTAGTTCAGACTAATCTGCAAGTTGTTCGCCAGTGTTCGGCTGTATGAAAGTCCCCAGGTCCCGTTGTAACCCGGTTGAAGCCCTTCCAACATCTCAAACCCAACAGGACTGTCAATGGCTCCCGCGTATTGTGCGAAGATGATGTTGCCCGTAAGCAGCAAACTCCCCTTTTCAGGCGAATTCAGGTTGAATTCCAGCCCCAGTGTTCGGCTAATGGAACGCTCACCCGCTTCGGAAACCAGCGTAGGTGTGGCCTGGTTAAACTGTTCTTCGTATTCAAACAGCACTGAAACACGCCAAATCACTCCCGGCTGGATGTTCAGCTTGGGCTGCACCTGACGGAAAAAGATGTTGTAGTTCCGCGTACTCAGCACTCCGGCATCCGATTGAGAATTTTTGAAGCCCTGCTCACCTCTCGTTTCAAGCCCAAGAGTGGAAGTAATGTTCCAGCGCACACCCGCTCCCGTTTTTTCTGTGAATCGCGATTCAAATCCAGAGGTCAGCAAATTCCGCGAGTCCAGGCGTTGAAAGTTGAGGTCCGCGCCAAGCACCGGATTGCTTTGATTGAAGTAGAAGATGTTTCGAAGGTTGCTCGAAATCGATTGCAGGAGCGTGTCTGGAATGTTAAACACAAACGGGTTGAAGCGGTCGCTGCCGCGCAGCTCCAGCGTCTTGCGTTCGATGGCAAAATTGAACTGATTTGAAAAGTGACTCAGCACCTTGCGCACGCCCTTTTTCGAGCGCCAGATCGATGCTGGCCGCAGGTAGAGCGACTGAGAGAACTGATTGGAAAACACCCGGATGAAATCATCGGTAGGCACAAAAACCTTGATGAAGTCTGCTGAGGCGATTTGATCTGCCAGCACCGCCTGCTCAAATTCGTTGATCTGCTTCTCGCCATCCCCGTTGTAGTCGTTGTGGATGTGTGTTCCCTGACCCGGAGTAGTGGCGATGAAGATGAATTCCCGCCTTAGTTCCTGCCCCGTTCCAATCTCGTAAAACGAAACCGATGTGACGGCACCTTTCAGCAGTCGGATCTGATACTCCAATCGCCCTAGCAAGGTGTTCTCCGCTTGTTGGGTGGTGAGGTTGGTATCCAGAATGTCCAGTGTCCTGTAATTCACGGTAAAGAACATCGAGGAGCGCTCGTATTTCTTCAAATCAAGCTCGTAGCCATACATCCGCGCTAAGGTTGAGTTCAGCAGTTGCTGGCTTCGCGCACCCTGATCATTTCGCTGGGCATAAAACAGCCGATGCCGGTTCTGAGCCGAGTCTTCATTCGCGATGGAAGCTTCCCACTCATAAAATTGGTAGGCCTGATTCAGAAGCGTATCCGCTTGTGGGTCAAACTGCTGATTACGCTCAAAATCATCCTTGAAACCCAGCACCGTGCGCCAGACCGGGATGCCGATGTTGCTCCTCTGTCGAAGGAAGCGGCTGCTGATCAACTCACCGTCAATGCTGCTGAAGCTACCCTCGTAGGTGCCACGAATGCGAGGATGTGTCGATTTCAGATTGACCATGTGTTGCAATCCATTGAAGGAATTGCCCGCAGCAAAAGATTTCAAGGTGTAGTTGGAGGTGAAGTCGTTCTCGTGATTCATGCCTACAGAGGCGCTCGTCACATTCTGATTGCTTGGAATTTCCAATCCCCGAATGTTCCAGTCGCGATCAAATTCAACCGACCGAAAACGCTCAATTTCCTGGAAGTATTGATGCACAAATTCATAGTCCACACCCGCGATCAATTGCCATGTTTTGCCGATCGGCTGTCTGCCGGTGAGATTGAACTTTCCGGCAAACCCCAGATCATCTTCCGAGTCGCTGGTGCTGAAGGTGTTTACATCCGTGTTCGTTCCCGCCAGTTCAAACGAAGTTTCGATGTTCTTGGTCACCTCGTAGGCCCCGGAAACGCTCACCATCTGTCGCTGCTTTGGAGTTACCAAAAGCACCACCGGTGCGTAGTTTCCCTGCGGAACCCCGTTGACGGGCGGCACCCACTGGTAGCGCCTGCCAAAGGCCAGGTTTTCGGCAAACACATAGTCTCCGCGGCCCTGTCCTACTTCCGAAAAGGTCAGCTGGTAGATCGCCCGTTCCGGATCGGTGGAATAGACATACACATCAAAGGCAGCGATCGTATCCCCGACCACGGGATCGAAATAGCTCGTGTCCCGCTGTTCGTAGAGGATCTGATTTTCGCTGAACGCTACAGTGTCAATGGCTGGCGCCACCGCCAAATCCAGGCTGTCACCAATGCTTCGCAACACGTTTTTCTGCGCCTCAGAGAGCTCCTGCTGCAGGGACTGATTCTTCGCGTCCTGCTCGCTGTAGATCGTCAAGCGTGTCTCTCCCCGTTCCGTCTGGTAGGCCGTGTTGCCATAGATCATTGAGCGCGCATAGTTCTGATCTGAATACTGGAATTCGGCCACGATCCTGCGGTCCTTGGTGATGGGCTGCTTCGCTGTAAAGGTCAGTTGCGAGGTGTTGTAGTCGATCACGTAGTCGTTTTCCTGCCCTCGCTTCAACAGTCGACCATCGATAAAGATTCGCTCCGTACCCGACAGGATGATGATGAAGCGCTCGTTTTCTGCTCCCCGCAGTTGATACGGACCCTGGTTCCCTTCCTGCCCTTGAATGATTTGACGGGAGAACTTACCTCTGGAGACGGCCCCGCCCGCATCGACCACCAGCCGCTTACTTGTATCTGCCTTGAAGGGGATCACTGTTGTTTCCACACGACCGCCCTGAAGCTTTTTGTTGAATCGCATGAAGTAGGCATCATCGTGCAAGACCTGAAAATCACCGGCCGTGAAGCGCGTTTGCTCGTCATACACCTGGATGTAGACCTGGTCAAAATCCTGCAACTGCTGTGTGTTTCCTTCCGCCTGGATCGGGATGTTTTCATCTGCGATGGCCGCCAGCAGGCTGAAGCGTTCGTTCAGAGGTCCCGCCAGTTGGAGGTTGAGGCTCGAGTTCACCCCGAGACTCTGGTTGTTTCCAACCGTGATTCCCCGCGAAACACTTCCCCGCTTTTCCAGGCCGCTCAGGTTCAGGATGGTATTGTCGTCTTGTGTACCACTCGAGCGGAAAGGATTGTAGATCCGATCGCCATAGCTGAGCACCATGGCCGAGTCCTTATGCTGGGTAACTTCGGTGAAGTTGAAGTCAAAGGTTTTGTACTCAATTTCTACCGTGATTGGAAAACTTACGTTAGTCGGTGAAACAATCAGCTTCGATTCTGCGTACAGCACTCGAAAGTCGCTGGAATCAAGCCCTTTCAACTGAAAGAATCCCGGTACAATGCTGTTCGAATCAAGCAGTGTGGTATCAGACGAAAGAACAAGGGAATAGGCCTTGAATCGGGCCTGTGCATAACCAAAGTCGAAGGCAGCTACCAAAAGGCATACGGCTAACATTCGAATGGTTAATACTTGCAATCTGGCCCTCAAGAGGTCTGGGATTTTTTAGTGCCTTTAAAAGTGCGTTGAGAAAAATGTGAACGAAAGAAAGCCAAATCTCGTGTGATTAAGGCTTGGAAGCGTTCAATGCGGGGTTTATGAATGGGAAAAGCATGAAAGTAGACGCTTTGACGATGAGTTCTTCTAAGATGGTTCGCGATAGAGGTCAACAGTTAATGACACTGCTCATGGTGGTGGTCGTGCTGTGGCTTGTTGGCTGTCAAGGCCCCGGAAAAAGTTCTGATAGCTCTCGATTGGGCAAAGGAGGGGTGGAGTATGGCCATGTTTTTCGTGTCAACGAAGTCCAGGATCTGCGCAGTATTCATCCATTAAACATCACGGAAGTAGCCGCCTTTCGAATCGCCAGCCAGGTGTACGAAGGGTTGGTCAAGTTCGATCAGTCTTCACTGGAAGTTCTGCCCGCGCTTGCTGAATCCTGGGATGTGAATGACGATGCCACCGAATGGACCTTTCATCTCAGAAAGGATGTTCAATTTCATAACGATCCCTGTTTCCCCGATGGCAAAGGCAGAAAACTGGTCGCTGAAGACGTAGCTTGGTGCATCGCTCAGTTGTGCAGAGCCACCCCGGACAATCAGATGTTTTGGTTGGTGGATGAGCGCCTGAAAGGTGCTCGCGAATTCTACGAAGCTTCCCAAAGCGGAGACCCTGATCCTCGCACACTGGAAGGGGTGGAGGTGTTGGATGATTACACCATCCGATTCAAGCTGAATTATCCTTTTTCAGGTTTTCTCCAATTGCTCGGCCACAACGGTTTTTATGTCTATCCAAAGGAAGCTCAGGAGCATTACGGCCAAGAGCTCAATTCACATGCTGTTGGTACAGGCCCCTTTATCCTCAAGGTTTACAAGACCAATGAGCTGGTGGTGATGGAGCGAAATCCTGGGTATTGGCGGAAGGACGAGCACGGCAATCAACTGCCCTACCTCGATGCCGTACAGGTATCCTTTGTGAAAGACAAAAAGTCGGAATTACTCAAGTTCAAGAACGGAGAACTCGACATGGTTTTCACACTGCCCATTGAAATGTATGCAGACGTCATGTCTGGCCTCTCCAATGCAAGTCGTCAGAAGCAGGCCAGTTTCGCTCCTCAGGTAAAACCATCGCTCAGTGTTGAGTACTACGCGTTTCAACATACCAGTGAAGTCTTCTCAGACGTAAGGGTGCGCAAGGCATTCAACTATGCGATTGATCGCGATGCCTTGGTGAACTACGCCTTGCAGGGAGAAGGCGAGCCAGGAACGGGTGGAGTAGTGCCTCCTGCATTTGAGAACTATCCTTTCAAAAGCTTGCGCGGCTTTGGCTTTGACCCTCAAAAGGCTCAGGAGTTGCTCGCAGAAGCGGGTTATCCCAATGGCGAAGGCTTTCCATCGCTTACGCTGCAATTGGCCAGCGGTGGTCAGAACTACGAGATGGTGGCCCAGGTGGTACAACGCATGCTCAAAGAAAATCTGAACATTGACATTGAGCTTCAGGTGATGTCCACGCCTCAGCTGCTGGACAATGCAGAGTCTGGCAGTGCTCAGTTCTGGAGAGACGGCTGGGTGGCTGATTACCCGGATCCTGAGAATTTCCTCTGTCTGTTCTTGTCCAATGGAGGAGGCTCTTCCAACGAGAAAGCCTACCTGAATAGCGTGCGGTATGAAAATCCGGTGTACGACAGCTTGTATGCTTCCGCAGTGAGGGAAACCGACCACAAGCATCGCTATGAAATGTACCTCATGCTGGATCAAATCCTCATGAATGATGCAGTGGTGATGCCACTTTACTACGAAGAATTCACGCGCCTTATTCCTGATTACGTGCGCAACTTTCCGCAAAACAGCATTGAATACCGCGATTTCAGTGCCGTTTGGATCTCTTCGGCTGATCCTTCAGAAGAGGGCTGAAAACGCTCCCACTAACCACAAACCGTGTGTTTAAAAGTCCTGATGCCTTCAGGATCACTGGCATTGGCTTCAACTAGCTTTACAGTGAAATATGGAAGGTATGAAAAGAGGGTTTTTTTGGATGGTGGTGATGATGGGGCTTGTAAGCTCATGCGTGCCACCAAAGAAGTTTCAGGACCTCAAGGCCAAGCAGGAGCAGTGTGAAGAAGAAAGACAGCGACTGCTGACAGAGAACCGCAGGCTGACCACAGACAACGAAGAGTTGAATGCTCAATCTGCCAAGCTGAAGCGTGAAATCGACCGAATGGTGGATGACACAGCCAGCATTGGAAAAAGCTACCGAACCGCCCGAGCCGATTATGACCGCCTTCGAGCCATGAACGATGAACTTCTTGCGAAGCAGGGAGCGCTACGTCAGCAGGGAACCGAAGAAAACCGCAAACTGCTCGAAACACTCCAGGCCACTCAACTGGATCTGCAGAGACGCGAGGACGAGCTGCGTAAGCTTGAAGCTGAGCTGAATCGCAAGAAGCAGAACCTGGACGAGCTGAGTGCAGCATTACTCGCCAGGGAAGCTCGCGTGAAGGAACTGGAGGAGATCATTGCGCAGAAAGATGAAGCCGTGCGCGACTTGAAAGACCGCATATCAGCTGCGCTGTTAGGCTTCAAGGATAAAGGACTCACGGTTGAACAGAAAAACGGAAAGATCTATGTGAGCCTCGAGGCTAAGCTGCTTTTCCCAAGTGGGAGCACTGTAGTGAATGCAGAAGGAAAACAAGCCTTGGTAGACCTTGCCAATGTGATCAAAGACGAGCAAGACATTACCATCCTTGTGGAAGGCCACACGGATACAGACCCCTTCAATGGCAAGGGTGCTGTTAAGGATAACTGGGATCTCAGTGTGATGCGTGCGACTTCTGTGGTTCGCATCATGACGGAAGACGGCCAGGTGAGACCTGAAATGCTCACTGCGGCTGGCCGGGGAGAGCATATTCCGGTGGCTGATAACGCCAATCGCGAAGGCAAAGCGAAGAACCGCAGGATTGAGATCATTCTCACTCCAAACCTCGATAAGCTGTTCGAGATCATAAACGAATAAATCCAAGCTGTAGGCGCGCTTCAGAAGCCTATTTTTGACCGCTCATTTTAGGCTTTCCATGAAGAATTTCGTTGAAGAACTGAAGTGGAGGGGAATGCTCCACGACCACATTCCAGGAACTGAAGACTTGCTGAAAAACGGAGGCGTGTCAGGCTATATCGGGTTCGACCCTACGGCCGACTCACTCGGCATCGGCAACATGGTGCAGGTGATGACCCTGACCCACTTCCAGCGCTGTGGCAACAAACCCATCGCACTGATTGGCGGGGCCACGGGCATGGTGGGCGACCCAAGTGGAAAGTCTGCGGAGCGCAACCTGCTCGACCTCGATCGGCTGCAACACAACCTCGAATGCCAGCGAAAGCAACTGGAGAAATTCCTCGATTTCGAAGGTGAGAATGCAGCGGAGATCGTCAACAATTATGATTGGTTCAAGGAGTTTGGTTTCCTGGAGTTCATTCGGGATGTGGGGAAGCACATTTCCATCAATTACATGATGGCCAAGGATTCCGTGAAAAACCGCCTCGAAACGGGCATGTCGTTCACCGAGTTTAGCTACCAGCTCATCCAGGGTTATGACTTCTACCACTTGTGGAAGCAACACGGCTGTAAGATTCAGATGGGAGGCAGCGATCAGTGGGGAAACATCACTACCGGTACGGAGCTGATCAGAAGGCTCGAAGGCGGTGAAGCTTACGCGCTCACTACACCGCTGATCAAAAAGGCAGACGGAACCAAGTTTGGAAAGTCAGAAGGAGGAAATGTGTGGCTCGATGCCAAGCGCACCTCGCCTTACAAGTTCTACCAATTCCTGCTCAACACTGCGGATGCGGATGTAGGGAATTACATGCGTGTGTTTTCCATCAAGGGTCAGGAAGAGATTGAAGCGCTGGAGGCGGAGCATGCACAAGCCCCTCACACGCGCCTCATGCAACGCACCCTCGCTGAGGAGCTCACGAGCAGAGTACACTCTTCAGAAGACCTTCAAAAGGCTCAAAATGCCAGTGAAGTGCTCTTTGGAAAGGCCACAAGCGAGGCACTCAAGTCTCTGGATGGCGAAACGATTCGCGATGTGTTTGAAGGTGTGCCTCAGGCGGAGGTTTCCAAGTCAGAGCTGGAAAGCGGCATTGACGCAGTGGAGCTGCTCGCAGGCAAAACCGGATTTCTGGCTTCCAATGGCGAAGCAAGAAGGGCACTGAAGGAGAACAGCATTTCGGTAAACAAGGCAAAGGTGAATGACCAGTTCAGGACATCGTCTGACGACCTCATTGCCGGCCAATACTTACTGCTACAGCGAGGAAAGCGCAACTACTTCCTCGTGATTGCCGGCTGATTCAAATAAACTTTGTGATTGCTCTCGGAGGGCGTCAATCTCCGTCATTGTCGTTGAAGGTCAGCGTAATGCTGAGCTGGCTTACCAAATCCGTCTGGAAAAGCACCAGCAGGTCTTTCAATGCTTCATAACTCTCGTCCGCGGGCTGCGGGTCTTCCAGCATTGTAATTCTCAAGGGTGACTGAAGAGTCGAGAGCGCGTTTTCACAGGTTTCGAATTGTGCACTGATGCGCTCGGTCAGTGGGTTTTCAGGATCAATCGCCAACTCCGTCAGGTAGTCGTTTAAACCCATGGCTTGCTCATCATCTTCATCACCACCGTGATACACAGCTTTGATCGACTCAAGATTGTGTAGGAGATCCGGGGCTGAGTTTCCGCTGCGGTAGGACTCAAGCAACTCCGGCTCCATTGCACCGCCCGTAGCCTTGCCCAGTGGCTTACCCAATTTGGTTTGAGCCATCTTTTCAACCAGGGCGGTAATTTCATTGACGATCATGTTCATGCTGGCGGAAACACCGGTGCCATCATTGTCAATGAACTCTTGGTAGTAGTTTGCCTCACCAGTCCAGATGTTCTGTATCTCCATCACTTTCTTTGTCAGATTCTCAGCCGAAGCGAGGGCATAATCGGCCCTGCGTGGCCCGAGTGGATCTGTAGTAAGCGATGCGAGTACGTCTTCGTCCGGAAGGTTGGGGTCAAAGAGCAGGTACTCAATCGCCCGGAGACCTTTTGCGCTGGAGCCCTTAGAGTCGATGAAGGCTTCATCCAGTGTTTCGTCTGAGTCGATGAAACCGTCAATAAAATCGGTATTCGCAGGAACAGTCTCAATCCGTGTTTTGATGAAGGCCGCTTGAACGGCCCCGATGTTATAGGCCTCCATCTTTTTCCATGCCCCGATGGCCTGCAGCAGAGCATTCCGTGAATCCTCAAGGCCTGCAAGCGATGGCGATTGCTCAAAAGCACGCATGGAGGCTTCGAGCGCTTCACTTTCGGTTACCATGTTTTCGACAGCAGGGAGGATTACGCGGTCAGCGATGCTCTTCAACACGGCTTTGCGGTCAGGCTCCTGAGCCACTGGTTCCTCCGAGGGTTCATCCCCGTTTTCTTTCTTGCAGAACCAGAGTCCTGAAGCCATTAGCATCAATGCAAACGCGGAAAGAAAGACGGATGGTCTCATGTTACAAGGATTCAAGGAAGGAAATCAAAGCCTCACGGTTTTCAGTAGAAAGCCCTGCAAAGTTATCCCTTGAGCGTTGGCCTTCACCACCGTGCCAGAGGATGGCTTCGGTGAGGTTTCGGGCTCTTCCATCGTGGAGGTAATTGGTGTGACGGTTCACCGTCTGGAACAAGCCTATTCCCCAGAGCGGAGGAGTTCTCCATTCATTTCCGTTGGCCAGGAAATCAGGTCTGTTGTCTGCCAACTCATCTCCCATGTCGTGGAGCAGAAGGTCAGAGTAAGGCCAGATCTTTTCATTGGAAAGGTGATCGAAATCTGGATGTGCTCCTGTGGTATAGCTGGGAACATGGCAGCCTGCGCAGCCGATCTCTTTGAATACTTCACGGCCTTGAAGTACTTCAGGGTCGTCTACCGATCTGCGCGCGGGAACGGCCAGGCTGGCGACATAAAGCACGGTCTTTTGCAGGTCGTCTTCCTCAATTTCAGGACTTCCTCCGTTTTCTGCCTGTTCGCAATCCTGCTGTGCTCCGGTGCAGTTTTCATCCGGGAAAATGGGGCTGGTAATGCCAATGTCTCCAAGGAATGCTCCTGCTGTTTGTTGGCGCAGCGAAGGCTGGTTGGCTTTCCATCCGAAGCGACCCATCCGGGTTTCCTGGTGTTCTGCATCCCACACATAGTTGGCCCGCCCTGAGATGCCATCATTATCCGCATCCCCTTCGTCCACATAGGCGAGAAGATCACTCTCATGAATGGCTTCCAAAAGCCCCAAGCCGATGATTTGCTGACCGACTCGAGGAGAGACCATAAGCTGATCGCTGAAGGGACCGAAGCTTGGGTTTTCGATCCAGTATTCAGGCTTGCGAAGCGACCAACTAGTGCCATCGTCAAATTGGCCGCTGGTTTCGGTGTAGGTGATGCGGAAGCTTGCTTCGGTAGGGACGTCCAGTATCGATTGATCGTTGAGCTGACCTCCGTAGGTCGGATCTCCGAGAGGGCCGCCATGAGGTCCCATGCCGGGAATACTCAGGCGCAGCAATAGACCTGAGGTGAGTTCTCCATCCACCTCCGGAGCGCGTCCGCGGCCATCCTTGAAGTGACACCCCGAACAGGAGCGTGCGTTGAAAACAGGTCCCAAACCATCTCTGGCTGTAGTGGAGGCGGGGGAGGTTACCCAGTTTTGATTGAAGAAGGAATTACCTACGAAAAACTCGAGCTCATCCAGCCCAGTGAGCGCTGGTGATGGAAATGCAAAGGCGTTTTCCGAGGCGTCATATACCGTGTTTCTGCTTCCTCCTGAAAGCTCTTCGCCTTCTTCAGGAGCGAGCATTACGTTGAGATAGGAACCTGGTTCGTCCTTGTCGCAGCTGCTGAGAACAGCGGCAAGTACGTAAAGCGAACCCAGGCTCAGCGCGATGGTGTGGATGTATCTTTTCATAGGGCTAAAAGCCAAAATGCCAGTGTGTCCTTGCGGTCACACTGGCCATGGCATGATTCACTTGTGGGAAATGATCATTCGAGATCTGTGCTGATGGTGATTCCAAGCGCAGTTGCAGCTTCGGTGATTTTGTCACCTTGGTCTTGCAAAGCGTTGATCGCCATCATAATGGGGCCGGTGCCTCCGGTTTGTTCTTTTGTCAGTTGATCATCAAAAGGAACAGGAATGTCCTCGCTGAGGCTTACTCCGCTTGCAGAGAGGTCATTGATTTCTGTAGCGAGGCTGGAGTTCACTTCAGTCAGAATGTCTTTCAATGAAGTACCTGAAACGGTAGAGCCGTCTGTACGAGTGTAGGACCCGATGTATACGTTACGGATACCTTGTGCATTCAGGATGATGTCGCGGTGTGTGTTGTCGCTGAAGCAGCTGTGCTCATCTTCCTGATCCTGGTTGTCAAGGGCTACGAACATTCGCTCACCCGCAAGCTCAGACTTACTCAACGTACCGATTCCGGTCATGATATTCTTCAGAGCATCATCAGAGCTCAGAGCCATGAAGTCAGCTCGGTAGTTGTCCTGGTTAGGGGCCCACTCATCCACCATCATTTGAAGGTGCTCAAGCAACAGGTGTGCACAAATCTTGAGGTATTCTCCTCTTCTGCCTTGATTAGAGGCGGTACCTCCTGAGGTGAGGTAATCAGTGTATGGTCTGTCACCGCTCTGAAGCGTTGATGGGTCAGTGCCGTCTTGTCCCCAAAGAAGGAATTCGATCGCATGGTATCCAATGGCTACGTTCTCTTCACCGCCTACTTCGTTCAGGTCTTCCAACACAGTTTCTGTGAGGTTTGGAAAATCATCAGGGTTGTTAACGATTCCTGCTGCGTCATCGCCCTCTACATAGTCAATGTAAGACTCGTCCAAAGGCCATGCGTTCAAAAGCCCTTCTGGTCCATCTTCATCATCGATTGGGCCTGAAGCAAAGCGGTAAGCTTCGGTTTGGCCGTAAGGCTCGCGAGCGTCTAGCCAAGCTTGCTTACAAGCCTCCAGTCCGCTGGAAGTTGGATTAGCAACGAAATCCATGATCTCATCATGCAGTTCTGAAGCTTTATCGTAAGAGTCTTTGTAGGAAGCGTAAACAATGTCAGCGTAGGTAGTCTTGTAGGCAGACTTCAACCCTGGGATTGGGTCATCGTAGGTGCATGAGCCATCATCATTGTCTGCGTCCGCATCGTAGTTGTTGGCTGTTGCATCCGTGCATCCATCCTTCTTGCAAGCTGAGAGGCTAACCGTCAGCATGGCAAGGGAAAGGATAAAGAGAAAAGAAGATTTCATAGTGGTGTCAGTTAAAAGAGGGGCCAAAAGAACTGGTACTGCGCAGGCGAGTCAATACCTGAAATGAGGTAATTTAGAATGATGATAAATAAGCTCAGGGTGATGCAGAAGATGCGACCGTTCAGGCGAAACACGCGCCACAGAGTGCGCAGAGAAGACACAGCGTTCGCATAGCATCTTCTTTGCGTCCTCTGTGAAAACCTTCGTGTTCTCTGTGGTTAAAAAAGAGACCGTCCCTACAGCGCCTGAAACTCCATCAGCGGATAGCCTACCAATCTGGTTTTGTTGCCATTCTCATCTGTGGATTCCTTGTAGAAGTCGATGAAGCGCAGCTTGTGGTAAAAGCCTTCTTCATCTTGCACGAGGTAGCAGAACTCGGGAAATACGGAGTAGACTTGAGTGTTCAGATCGAAGTTTTTCCAGTCGTAGCCAATCACGTCTGCCGAATCCGTGAATACATAGTCGCTGAGATGGTCAGCGGTCAAAGCCGTAAACTCCCGATCAAAGGCTTTGGTTCCTGTAGTTCCATATGGGTTGAGCAAAACACCGTTTACCAGGTAGGGCAGATAAGGTTCGTAGAAGATCTGGTGGTAGCGGGTAAAGAAGAGGTCATACTCCGTCTTCGCAGGCTCAAAGAACACGATGCCAGCGTTGGTAATGGAATAGCCCACTCGGTTGTATAAATCGTTCTTCTCGATTTCACCCGTCTGTTCATTGTTCCCGTTGAGGCTTGCGAGCCTGAAGTGGAGCACACCGCCCTCTTTCAATTCAAACTGAATCTTGCGGAAACCTCTGGACTTACCTTCAGAAGTGTAGCCCAGATCTATGACCCATACCTCGTTACTTTCCCACCAGCGACCGAGTCCCAGACTGTCTTTCAGGCCAGAAGGATGGTCGGGGCGGTAGCTCAATCCTTTGTGGGACTGAACGGCTTCAAAGTCTTGCTCACCCGAAGCCGCGACAACCATTCCAACAGCGCTATTCAGGTAAACCCAGTTGGCAGAATCAGAAGCGTCAAAGGCGAAGTCCCAGTCGAAACGACTCCCTGTTTTCACTACCGATTGGGTGCTCAAATCAAACCAAACTTGTGTGTCGTAGGTCTCGCCCATGCCAATGTAAACGGTGTCCACATCACCCCGATCAAAGGCTGGAACCGGAAGCTCTTCTTTCTCGCAGGAGGTGGCAAAAGCGATGAATGTGAATGCTGCCATGCCTTGACACAGCACTTTTCCAACAGCCTGAAAACTCTTTAGCGTTGCCATCTGAGATCTAGTTTGAGGAAGTAAAGTCGACCCGTACTCACCGCCAGCGCTCCGCTGCTCGATCCATGTACGGTATTGGATGTTCCGCTGAAACCCACGTTCTGTACATCAAGCAGATTCTTGGCACCCACCGAGAACAAAATTCGCTGATCGAGGAAGGATCGGGTCAGGGTGGCGTCCAGTGTGTGGTAAGCATCTACGTAGCGTTGGTAGAGCTCATCGTTATCGTCCAGCGAAGTGATGGGCAGTCGGCCTTGGTATTTGTAGAACAGTGACAGATCCAGGCCCGCACGAGGCCAGCTGTAAGTGGCGTTTGCGGTCACTTCCGGGTAATAGTCGTAAACCGAAGAACTCTGCTCGTTGGCAATCGCGTTGTTCACGCCCAGGTAGGCGAAGGCAAGGTTCGTTTTCAGGTGTTCATGCATCACCGAAACAGCAGCATTCATGCCCTGTGAACGCGATCGGCCAATGTTCACATTGCGGTATTGATCCGTCTCCGGATCGGTCAGCGCCAGGCTGATGAGGTTTTCAATGTCGTTGTGGAAGGCTCCAAACTCAAGCTGAACGATGTTTTGTTTGAAGATGAAAGGACGCTTTACACTTAGGCTGTAGTTGTCGGATTGCTCCGCTTTCAAGTCTGGGTTACCCACAATGTTGTGGTTGATGTCCACAAAAAAGAAATGAAGTTCCTTGAGCGATGGAGCACGAAAACCGCGGGCATACGATCCCCGGATGGTCCACTTCTTTAATCGGTAAATCGCATTCAGTGATGGAGTGACCGGAGCGGTGTAAGCTGTGTTGTAGGAGTATCGTAAACCCGGCCTTACTGTGAAGCTTTCCCAGGGTGTGATCTCGGCAGTGGTGAAAACAGCATAGTCGCCCATGGCCTGTTCTGTGTCTTCGATGCGTCTTCCGGTGGCGGTTTCGTGGTTGAGATCGTAGCCGATTTCCCAGTGAATCCAGGATGAGTCACGCACAAAGGCCACGCTTCCTCGGCTCATCCAGAGGTTGAAGGTGGAAGTGTCTTGCGCGCCATCGCCATCGTGCAGCCCTTCCTCCAGCGTCACCAGGTTTTTGGCGTAGGTATTCTTCTGGCGGGTAAACTGATTGTAGCCTGCCACGAAGTTTGCGTTGATGGACTTTGAAATCTTTCCAGATGCCGTGACGCTGTTGTCAATGCGGGTGGTGTAGTAATAGTCATCAAAGGCCGATTCCATGTATGGAGCTCGCGGCCTTCCCCGGTTGGTGATCTTCTCATCGAAATAGTCAAAGCGATAGCCCAACAGAAGCTCCTTCCATCGGTAGTTGAGCTGTGCCCGGCCGAAGAGCTGCTCGCGCGGCTTCCAGCGCTTGAAGCGGGTGCTGTCTGCTATCGGGTCTTCAAAATCCGGCCCAATGGCATCGTCAGGATTCCAGCCATCAAAGAAATTGCGGCCACCGTTGAGCGACAGTCTGGCTTTCCCAAACTGCTGTGCCACCGTTCCCTGAATGTTGTAGGTGCCGATGCTTTCGTAGTAAGAGCTGATAGAAGCGGAGGTCTTCTCCTTCGATTCCTTTTTGGTGATCAGGTTGATGGTTCCCGCCAAGGCGCTTGTGCCGTAGTTCACGCTCAAGGGGCCTTCAATGATCTCAATGCGTTCGATGTTGTTGAGGTTGATTTGATTCAGGTCGAGGTTTCCGTTTTGCCGGCCGATCATCGGAACTCCATCGATCATGATCTTCACCTTCTCGCCCGACATGCCTTGCATGCTGATGCTGCTTCCCAGCACTGCGTCTTGAGAGATTCGAATGTTGACCTCATTGGTCAGCACATCTTCCAGGTTCACGGCCGCCATGCGCTCAATCTTGGCTTCATCAATGATCCTGACTTTGTGCACGGCCTTTTCAGGACTGTTGGGCGCATACTGGGCAGTAACGACAAACTGGTTGAGAAGCTGATCCTCCGGTGAAAGCTGGTATTCCAGTGCGGATAAAGAAGTCGCTACAGTATCGGTTAACCCCTGAAAACCGATGAATGTGATACTGATGACGACTTCTTTGTGGTGTTTTGTGAATGCAGCAGGTAGTTCAGCAATGCCTTCAGCGTTGGTCAGGATCATTCCATTGTCTGTTCCCGTTGGGTCGCTGTAAGCTATGTGTGCCTGATGCAGCGGCAAGCCCAGATCATCGATGATGTGCACGCTGACCTGGCCCACTCCCGTGGACGCAAACAATAGCAACACGATGGAAAGTGCCTTAGCCAGTCGCATCGTGCAGCAAGCTTTGAGCTTCGTAAAGCAGCATTCCGCGATTGAGCATCGTCTCCAGGTGTTCCATCTCTGTGTAGGTCAGCACCATTTGACAAGTGCTGTTCGTCCCAGGCTTGAACATGAACGCTTTCGCGTTGGGGCAAACCGCATTCCTGTGCGCTTTAAGCTGGGTTGAAACGTGTTCGCCCATTCGCCTGATGTCGTCTTCCAGCATCACGGCCAGCGTGGTGCCAAAGGCGAGGGTAAAGCCACCACAATCCGGGCAATAAGCCAGGTAGCCGTGGGTGCTATGATCCAGAACTTCAAGGGGTTTACACATGCTCAAGAGGATTCAGGATCAATAACCAGCGTTGGCCTGATCTTCTTCTACCAGGAAGGAAGTGATGATGCCTTCGATCTTGGAGCTGACCTTTTTAGGCGACTTGGCAACGGCATCCTTCATCTCATCGCTCAGTTCAAAAAGGGCCTGCCAAAGCATTTTGTTATCCACACGCTTGGCGAGGCTGATGTTTTCTTCACGGGCAAAAACTTCATCCCATTCGGCTCGAACAAGCGCCCAGAAAGCACCGTTTTCTTCCCACCACTTGCGCCCGGCTTCGCAGCGTGAATCATCAATCTTGCGGTAGTGATTCAGTCCTTTTTCGGCTACCACCACGCTGTCTTCCTTGCCTTCTTCTCTTACCACCTTCAGGTTGTCCTGCTCATGCAGCCATCCATCATCGGTGAGTATGTGTTTGTTGGTGCGCTTCATTACGTTGTAGTCTGAGCGCTTGGAGTATTCTCTTCGGGGCAGCGGTGCATCCGAAGTGTTCATCCAGTAGTGCTGTCCGTCCACATGTACCCATGAAGCGGAACCTTCATAGCGAGGGCTGTCGTCCACCTGATATACCTTCTGCGTCCACTGGCCGTTCACTTCCTTCTCGTTTCGCTTCTGGAAGTTCCACTGGCGCCCTTTGTGAAATTCATAGAATGCCTGGTTTTGGTAAACCCAATCCTGACGCCAGTGCTTGATGATCATCGTGTCGTTGATCACCAGCAAGTGCTGCAGAGCCAACTTGTCGTCTGACTCATCCGCTATGAATACCCATTCTGCGGGTGCAGAGGTGTGATATTGATCATGGAACTCGTAGTTCGTATCGCTGGCAAAAGTTTCAGCGTAGTCAAAGGAAACCTCATAGCAACCACACATGGCGGCTATGGCGGTTTTGTCTTGTTCCTTTTTCTGGCTGAAAGCTGTGATAGACAAAGCCAGAAGTAGCAGAGAAGTTGTGAGTGTTTTCATGGAATCCTTGTTTGTGAGGCGATAAGTATGGTTTGGTTTAACCAGGTCGCTATTGAATGATCATTCGTTCGACACTGGTTCTGGAGCCCTGTTGCATCATGACCATGTAGAGGCCAGCGGAAAGGTGGCGCACATCAAGGGTTTGAGTTTGCAACCCATTGCCAAGAAGTGGTTCGCCTCCTACGAGCGCTCCATTGATGTCTCGGATGGTGATGTTGGCATTGTCGCCTGCAGGCAGGTCGTAGGCGATGGTCACGAATCCGTCAGAAGCAGGATTTGGATAGAGCTTCATGAAGAGCTTGTCAGAAGCCAGATCGGTGTATCCTGTTGGATCGGTGGAATCTGTAGTGTCAGGAGGTGGAGCCAAAGCCAGCTTTTCTTTTGAGAATATGTAGTTGCCATCTGCCGAGCCACCAAAGCCGCGCATGATGAGTTTCCACATCGCGCCATCGTAATCCTTCACGAAGTAGATAGTGCTGTCTGCAATGTCCCAACCGTTGATGCCAAAGTTGTAGCTCTTCCAACCGTATCCGATGGTGTTGATCTCTGTGCTCATGGTTGCTGAGGCGTGATCTTCATAGGTTTCGGGATCATCAACGGGGTAGACTTTAGCGGCCTGCACACCTGCATTTTGCAGGACACCGGTGGATGGGTAACCTCCGAAACCAGGAATGATGGCAGGATACTGAGTGAACAGCAAGTCCCAGTTGTAGGCAATCGGCTCGCGGTTCAGCGTTTGATCGTTGGCGATGGAGTAGTATCCGAAGTTCTTGTCAGGATAGTCGCCCTTCACTACCGTGCGCTCTATTTCGTTGCTTCCATCGAGGTCAGCGATCTTGAAGGTGTAAGTGCCAGAAGCAAGAGATACGATCCAGAGCTTCTTGAAATCATTTCCCTCATGGTTCAGGATGTAGAAGCTATCTCCCATCACAAAGTGCGTGGTGATGTTGTAGACTCCCCATCCAAGATCGAAAGCATCTCCGGGGTCAGCATTTACGTTGAAGGCTCCGCGCGCCCATGAAGTATCTGAGTTGAAGAGCTGAGGCCAACTCGCCATGCCATTGGTGTCAATGTTATTCCAGCTTCCGGTGTCTCCGTTTGGATAGACATAGAGCTGATTGCCATTCACCCCGTTCACGCGGATAGAAGAAGCAATACCGGTGATCTCAAAAGCGAGATCCCATTCGGTTTTAGCAGCACGCTGTTGTTCTCCATTGTCCAGGCTATACCAAACCTGGTCTGTGTATCCGGCTCCGATGGAAACCGTGTCTGTGGTACCCTGGCACATACCTGTGAATGCCAAAAAGCCAGAAAAAGCAGCGAGTAGAAAGTGTCTCATTTTGTCTTATTTAGATTGATTCTAGACAAGCACAAAAATGAGCCTAAGGCAGGGTTGAGGTCAATACCTGATTTTAGGTATTTAGAACCATTCTAAATAAAATACCTGATTTGTGGTAGTGGGATGATCAACGGACAAGGGTGAGGGTTCCCTCATCGCTGCGTGCCCTTCCGATCTCATCTTCAAATGTGAGTTGCCAGAAATACACTCCCATGGGAGCTTCTCGCCCGTCATTCACCTTCCCATTCCAGCCTCTGTCGAGGTTCAAGGTCTCAAACACGAGGTGGCCAAAGCGATCCCAAACCTGGAGCTTTGGGTTTTGAATGCGGTAATACTTGATGAAATACTCATCATTAATGCCGTTTCCATCCGGGCTGAAAGCGGAAGGAGCGTAGACACTCCAACAATCGGTGATCACTCGGATCGTATCGCTGCTTACACAGCCAAACTGGGTGGTCACAGTCAATGTATAGGTGGTGCGCTCGGTGATGATCGTGAAGGGATTGGCCGCTGTGGAATCATCGAGGCCGATGGTCGGTGTCCACTCGTAGTTGGCTCCTTCCGGACCCGAGGGAAGGCCTCCCAGCATTACCCTGTTCATATCGCAGTTTACAAGGTCATCACCAGCATCTATGTAGGGAAGTTCGTAGACAAATACAGTCATATTACTGCGCGAGGTACAGCCGTTCGAGTCGGTTCCCAGCAGCGAGAAAGTAGTGGTCTCATCTGGCTTGGCTATGGGGTTGGTGACGGAATCATTCGAGAGCAAGGAGCCGTTGCTCCATGAGAAGATGAGCAGGCTGTCTTCCTCCGCTTCGAGCTGAACGCTGTCAAACACACACATCTCCAAATCTGGCCCTGATCTCACAATGGGACGCTCTTCCAGTGACACCGACCACTCCAGGTTGTTTTGACAGCCATTGGTGTCTTCCACCAACAAAAAGTAGGTCGCATCATCCTCAGGCGACACGGACAGCGTTCCGGGCATAGAATCGATGATGCTGTCGGTGCCCGTCCATTCATACATGGGGTAACCAGCAGTGACAAGTACCGTTTCAGTGTCTCCACGACAAATCAGTTCCGGGGCTTCCAGGATTTCCAGTACCGGAAGTGGATTCACAGTGATGCGGATTGTATCAACGTCTGCGCAACCATTAGAGGCGGTTACACGAACACTATAGGTAGTGGAAGTGTCTGGCGCGACCATGGGGTTGGATTGAGTGCTATCTACCAGCGTAGAGTCCAATATCGCAGCCGTCCACAAGAAGGTCGCATTTGCCGGACCCGTGTTATTGCCCCCCAGCATGACATCATCACCAATGCAGATGGCCCGATCAGCTCCTGGGTCGATTTGTGGGCGTGGGTTTACGTTCACCGTTACATCATCGCTGAACACACAGCCGTTGTTATCCTCTATCAACACCGTGTAAGTTGTGGTTGAGGTTGCGGAACACAAAGGATCTGCGATAGTGGTATCGCTGAGGCCGGTTGTATCTGTCCAGGTGTAGTTTACACCTCCGCTGGCTTGCAACTGAATGGTTTCATCGATGCATTTGAAGGTGTCCGCTCCAGCAGAAAAAGTGGGGATGTCATGCACATTCACTACAAGGAAATCGGTGGATTGACAGCCACCTGGACCTGTGCCAACCACTCCGTAGATCTGCGTTTGAAGCGGGAATACGATCAGTGTATCGTTCACCGGCTCAATCACGTTGCCATTGTTGCTCCACTCGTAGGTGATAGCACCCTGGGCGAAGAGCGTGTCTGCTGTTCCCGTGCACACCGTATCGTCCGTAAAGCCAAGGGTCAACACCGGAAGTGGCGTGACATTTACAGTCACGGTAGTGTCATTCATGCAACTGTTGTCATCTGTACCTGTGACAGTGTACGTTACGGTATCCGTAGCCGAAGAAATGACAGTGCTGCCGACACTTATATTCAAGGAGGCTGCCGGTGTCCAGGTAAAGTCTGTGGCTCCTGAGGCTTGTAGTACAACATCTTCGCCTACGCACATCGCATGCATAGAAGGGTTGATAATGATGTCTGGCAACGTATCCACGGCAATGGTTGTGTCTGCCGAGGCGGAGCAGGAGTTTGCATCTGTTCCTGTTACCGTATAGGTTGTGTTGACCGTAGGAGTAGCCACCACGTTAGCTCCCACTTGCGTATTCAGCGTGGTGCTTGCCGCCCATTGATACGTAGATGCGTTCACCGCAGTCATGGCCTGGCTTTCTCCCAGACAAATGGTGTCATCCAGCAGGGTGATCTCTACATCAGGAAGTGGGTTTACAAACACGAAGGTCCCAGCGGTGCTCGAACATCCATTCGCATCGGTTCCTACGGCCAGATACTCGGTTAACTGGTCGGGAGAAGCGTCAATCACTGCACCGGTAAAAGCTCCGGCACTCGGCACGGTCACCCATTCATAAGTGATGGCCCCAGAGGCGGTGAGTTGCACCGTGTCGTTCAAACAAATGGTAGGATCAATCGGGTTCACGGCAATTACCGGGAGCGGATTCACGGTGATGGTCAGGGAAGTATCCGCAGAGCACCCGTTGGCATCTACTCCCACAATGCTGTATAGCGTAGTCACCATGGTGGAAGCGATCACACTGGTTCCCGTGGTGCTGTTGAGGCCAGTGCCCGGGCTCCAGGTGTAATCCTGTGCACCTCCCGCTGTGAGCGTCAAACTGGATCCCAGACACAGGTCGCTGTTCCCGGGAGTTACCGTCACTACGGGGAGTGTATCCACATTCACCAGCGCAGTGGTAGAATCCACACAGCCGTTGGTGTCTGTTCCAGTGATGGTGTAAGTAGTGGTCACCGTTGGTTTTGCAAACACGCTGTCGTCCAGAGCGATGTTCAGGCTTGAAGGATTCGACCATGTGAAGGTGGCGTTTCCTGTTCCTGTCATCAACAGGTTCACGGAGTCGTTGAGGCAGATGTTGTCTACCGCAGGAGTGGCAGCGAGCAGTGGCAATGAGTTGACCGTGATGGAAATGTCGTTCGTGTCCTTGCAGCCAAAAGTGTCCGTACCAATCACTTCATAAATCGTGCTGACGGTAGGAGTGGCCACCGTTGAATCTCCAGTGAGTGTGGAGAGACTTGCTTGAGCTGTCCACTCATAAGTGGCAGCACCGGTAGCAAGGATTCCCGTGCTGTCTCCAATGCAGAATTCCGGATTGGAAGCGCTGAGGTTAACGATTGGAAGAGTGTCAACTATAACCAAGAACGAAGTGTCTCCAATGCAGCCATTGGCATCTGTTCCAACAACCATGTAGGTCGTGTCCAGGTTGGGATGCACACGCACCGAGTCCCCAACGAGGGCGCTGATATCGTAGTTTGGAGTCCAGGCATAGGTCTGAGCTCCACTCGCGATCAGGTCCAGAGAATCATGGAGGCAAATGCGATTTACGGAAGGCGTAATCAGTAAGGTCGGCAGGGTATCCACGTGCACCGTAACCCTAGCTGTATCTACGCAACCATTAGAATCCGTAGCTACTACCGTGAAGGTTGTGTTTGTATCAGGGAAAGCGCGAGCGGAGTCGTTGCTCTCGAATGTGAGGAATCCCGTATTGTCCCAAACATAAGAGGCCGCCCCGGTGATGGTCAGCAGAGTAGTGTCCTCGTTGCAGATGGTGTCGTCTTGCGTGGTGAGGCTTAGCGTTGGCAAAGGGTTTACGGTGATGGCCGTGTCCAGCGAGTCAGTACAACCGTGGCTATTGGTCACACTGATGGTGTAGGTAGTTGTGGTGGCAGGGAAGGCCTGAACAATGTTTGTGTCGTAGGCACTGAGTCCGGCATCGTTATCCCAGGCATAGCTGGTTCCTCCGCTTACGGTGAGCGTGGCGGTGTCTCCGAAACAGAGCGTGTCTTCCGAAACGGTCAATCCGATGTTGGGCAACTGAAAAATGGTAACCAGAATGGAATCTACGGTGTTGCAGGCATTGGCATCCGTTACGGTCACGCTGTAAACACCTGAATCAGGTGCTGAGCGGGTTTGATTTGTGTTGCCATCATGCCACAGGAAGGAGGCTCCTGCATTGCCGGCATCCAGCGTGATGGAATCCGGAGAACAAAAGGAGGTGTCGTT
Source organism: Flavobacteriales bacterium UBA6057 (assembly GCA_002428995.1). GTDB lineage: Bacteria > Bacteroidota > Bacteroidia > Flavobacteriales_G > Salibacteraceae > UBA6057. Next base: position 364,797 of record DIYJ01000014.1, read on the forward strand.
TCCAAGCGCAACAGTTGGAACCGGGTTTACAGTGAGTATCAGCGTATCAAGCGTCACACATCCATTGGCGCTTGTGATGGTCACATTGTAGGTTCCAGAAACCGTGGCAGTAAACGTCTGATTGGTCGAGCCATCTTGCCAGAGATAGGTTGAACCGACATTCCCGGCATCCAACACAAGTGAATCGCTGCTGCAGATGGCCGTATCGTTTCCAAAAGGTTTGGTTGGAGGAGCGAAATAGGCCAGGTTGAACGTATCAATGGCTTCGCAGCCGAGAGGTATGGACACTGTGACCGCGTAAGCTCCGGAATCATTCAATGTCTCGGTTTGGGTGGTAGCGCTTGTGCTCCAGGCATAAATGCTCCCCGAGGTTCCTGCATCCAGCGTCACAGAATCTTCAGGACAGATGGTAGTATCGTTGCCGAGATCGGTCGTCACTTCAAACACTTCAATCTCGCTGAAGGCCGTATCCATGCAGCCGAGGTAGTCCGTAACGATCAGGCGAACGGTGTAGGTTCCGGGGGTGTTGTAAACGTGTTTTGCGTTGGTGTCGATGATGGTCACGCCATCGCCCATATCCCATTCCCAACCCACAATCGTGTTGTTCACCGCGGCACCGGCAGCGTTGTTGCAAGAGTCGCTCACCGCGATGGCCGTGGCTGTATCATCCACACAAACATCGGGAGTCAAGACCTCAAACTCTGCGGCTACGCGATAGGAGAAATCGGAATAGCTGACCTGTTCCTGCGAGTAGTTGTAGAAGCCAAAACGTCCTGGTTCAAAACAGCCGTAAATGTCAAAGATGGTGTCCCCTTCAATGGAAATGACCGTCCGCGTGTTTGTGTAAGTCAACGCAAAAGCATAGGTCTGGTCAAAGTTCCAGCCGAGGGTGTTCCCATAGTTTGAGTCCAGCGCAGTGACAAAGGGACCGGTATTTCCTGAAAACGCTTCGGGGAAGTTGGTGACAGCTCCCTCTACCTTCGACAGCGAGAAACCTTCTTTCCCCAGAAAACCACCAAAGGTTTGGTCGTCTTTCTTCCAGTCAAACAAGTAGAAGTCGTAGTACGCTGAATCGGTAGTATCAGGCGATTCGTACCCAAATACAAAACCTACCCAGTCGTTGTCCACGAAGCTCGCTCCTGCGCTGTTCACCGTGATTGTTCCAGTAATGACAACGTTTGCGAAGCTGTCAGGGCTTACATAGAATGTAGGATCTCCATTGATGGACTGGTCAACCGTGTTTCCCCCGTTGGTGACTGTCCATGAACCATTGGCATCCACCCCTTCCTGAACCCATGTTCCAAGATCGATGTTCGTACCGCACTGGGCATGCACCTGCGTTGACAACAATGCCAACAGGAACACGCAAAGGATACAAAGGCGATCGATCGAATACATAAGGTGCGTAAGGTTAAGCTCTTAATAGCTACGCAACAAAACTATTCGTGTTCGGGGATAAATGCCAGAATTCTATGTTACCCTTTGGATTCTCGACCAGCGGGCGTTTTGCGTCTATGTGTCTGAAAAATGGAGCACTGTGCCCGCGATCCGCATGGCTAGTAGCGCCACCGCTTGGCCATACTAACTAACGATAGCATGATGGGTACTTCGATCAACACTCCAACAACGGTGGTAAGTGCTGCTCCTGAGTTCAACCCAAACAGGGCGATGGCAACAGCTACCGCGAGTTCAAAGAAGTTGCTCGCCCCGATCATAGCTGCTGGGGCACAAATGCGATAGTTGAGCTTTAAAAACCGACCGGCAAACCAGGAAATGAAGAAAATCAGATAGGTCTGCAAGGTGAGCGGAATGGCAATCAAGACGATGTTAAATGGCTGCTCCAGGATCTGAGAACCCTGGAAAGCGAAGAGCAGCACCAAGGTGGTGAGCAGTGCGGCAATTGACCATGGCTTCAGGCGAGGAAGGAAATGGGTTTTGAACCACTCTTCGCCTTTCGAGCTGATGAGCCAGCGATTGGTGAGGTAGCCAGCCACTAAGGGGACCACAACAAAGACCAACACTGAAGTAAGCAATACATCATAAGGAATCTGGAAATCGGTGATGCCCAGCAGCAGCTGAACGATCGGTACAAAAGCGATCAGGAGAATCAGGTCATTGACAGAGACCTGCACGAGGGTATAGTTCGGGTCTCCATTGCTGAGGTATGACCATACAAATACCATGGCTGTACAGGGAGCAGCTCCCAGCAGAATAGCTCCTGCGATGTATTGGTCGGCCTGCTCGGGCGTGAGCCAGGCAGCGTATAGGTGATCAAAAAAGATCCATGCAAACACGGCCATGGTAAAAGGCTTAATCAGCCAGTTTACAACCACGGTTAAGCCCAAACCTTTGGCATTGCTGGCCACGTTGCGCAGCGAACCAAAGTCGATCTGAACCATCATAGGATAGATCATCATCCAGATGAGGATGGCTACGGGAATGTTGACATGAGCAATTTCCCAGGAAGAGACAACTTCAATACTGTCGCCAGCGATGGCACCCAGTCCGATGCCTGCGGCAATGCATAACAATACCCAAACGGTTAGGTAGCGTTCGAAAAAACTAATCCCACTCATGTCAAGCGTTTACAATGGTTTTGGCAAGTTGCATTGTGTAGTGCATTTCCGCGGCAATTTGTGTGCTTCTCGCCTCGTATTGCTGTGCTTCTTCCTCCGTTCCGTCATAGGCTTTTGGGTCCTCGTAAGGCAACGAAAAGCGAGCTTCAGCTCCGGGTACAAAAGGGCAGTTTTCATCCGCGTCTGAGCAGACCATTACAGCGATGAAGTCACGATTCGGGTTTTCACTATGGTCGAAGGTTTTGGAGAACATCCTCAACTCAGAAGCTTCAGACCAGCGAGCGCGATAGTTGGGGTTTTCACCAGCATCCAGTGCCTCGATTTGGAAACCAACACTGTTCAGGGCTTTCACCGCAGCGGGATAAAACGCTGTTGCTTCAGTTCCGCCAGAAAAGCACTCGACTCCCTGAAGCTTGTAATGCTCCGCGGCTTCCTGCGCCCACAGCTGCGCCATCTGGCTTCTTCGGGAGTTGTGCGTGCAAATAAAGACGAGTTTTATCGGCAGCCCTTGACTCAGGCGCTTTTCCAGGAGTGCAGCAAGTTGAGCCAGTTGTTTTTTTCGCGACTCTTCAATAGCGTCAAACGACTGCAGGGAGGGTTGTTTGGGCTTCATTGAGTGATTGAATATTGGTTGATGATGGTGTTAACAACAGTCGGGAGTCTGGGGAGCGCGGTACTGACCAAAAAACTGCTGAATGAGCGAACCAATTTCCTCCCATCGCTCGGGATCGATGCAGTAACACATCGAAGTTCCTTCGATCGACCCTTTGATGATGCCTTGATCCTTGAGAGCCTTCAGGTGCTGAGAAACGGTCGGTTGAGCAAGCCCCAGTTCTTCAACCAAGTTGCTGTTGATGCATGAGTTAACCTCCAGCAAGTGTTCGAGAATGGCTATTCGTGCTGGATGAGCGAGGGCTTTTGCGACCGCTGCCAGCCGGTTTTGTCGCTCCGAGAAAAGTTCTGTTTTTGTTATCCCCATTGTTTCATTGCAATATTACGATGATTTGGTGTACGACCATTGAGAGATGTGATTTGTTTTTACACCTACTCGTTTACGCTTTGCTTGCGTGTGGAAAATCCCAGAAGGGAATACACCGGAGAATAGCTCAAATAGCTGGTGACCAAGTAGTAGAGCGCAAAGAAAAGTAGCGAGAAATCAAGATGGTGATCTATAGAACTCGAGTGGAAGAGGCAAATCAATACCAACGCCACATTCAACCGCACTACCCGGTCCCAATTTGCCAGGTTCATTTTCATCAAGTGATGAAGGTAATTATTGATCACAAAATACAACGTATGTGAACAGAAGAAATAGATAAGCTTGGTGTTCTTTTCGACCAAATCAGGCGTTACGAAGTGACTTCCAAGCCTGAGAGATCAAGTCGATACTCCACTTTCCTACAACATAAGCAACAACAGCACTTAGAATGGCATCAATCCAGAACCAATCGGTGTAAATAATTACCACCGTTCCTAAAATAATTGCCACAGACGAAAAAGTGTCAGCGAGCATGTGAAGAAAGGCGCTTTTGGTGTTTAAGTCTTCCACGCCCGTGGAGGAAAGTATCCATGCCGTTAGCAGGTTTACAATGAGCCCGATGATGGCAACCACAAAGGTGCTGTTCACCTCAATCACCTCTGGGCTCATCAGGCGTAAGTACGATTCTATGAAGATGTAAATCGTGAACCCAATCAGCCCAATTCCATTGATCAGGGCCGCCCAGCTTTCTACCTTGTCATTCTGGGTGCGCTCTGCAATGTAAATGGCCGAAAGTGAAATGCCGAGTGAGGCTGCATGGGAGAACATGTGCAGGCCATCGCTGAAGAGCATGAGGCTGTTTGCGACATAGCTGTAGAAGAGCTCAACCACCATTACAAACAGGGTGATGCCAATGCAAAGCCAAATGGCTTGCGACTTATTCAATCCAAGGCTGTTTCGCCTTACTATTTCGAGTTCAAGAATCTTCATCAGTTGGTTGTGAGTTTTCGTCCCTGGAGTTCTGGAATGCCTTCAAAATCGGGAAGGTGATCCGGGCGTTCCAGGAAGGATTTATAATCGGTCAATGAATTCATGAAGGCGATGATGTCGCCAATTTCCTGCTCGTTGAGGCCGAGCTGATCCGGTGGAAGCGTTTGGTGGGGAACATCCAGCCCAAGGCCGGCTCCACCACCGCGATTGTAAAACCACATCACTTCTTCCAGTGTGGGATACGCTCCGTTGTGGAAATAAGGTGCAGTGATTTCAATGTTTCGAACGGTTGGAGTCTTGAACGAGAGCTCGTAGAACTCCGTAGCTGAGGGCGTCTTGCCGTTTTTCGCTCTTCCCGGGTCTTTGTCCAGAACCAGGTTGAGCGTATCGTTGGTTGTAGTGACACCAAGTACTTCAGATTCAGTGTCGTCATAAAATGGAGGAACCAAACCTGCAAACGTGGGAGCGAAGTGACAAGTGCCACAAGCGGCTTTGCCCATGAAGAGGTTAAATCCGCGTTTCACGTCCTCTCCGAGATCTGGGTTTTTCCCATGAACGTACTGATCAAACGGGCTGTTCCAGCTACTGAGCGACTGAACGTAAGCAGCGATGGCGTGGGTGATCTGGTGAGGCTGAATAGGCTCCTTAGCGCCTGGGTAAGCGGTCTGAAATAGCGCTACATACTCAGAGCTCTTTTTCAGCTTGTCTGAGAGTTCATAGGGCTTGATGTTGAATTCCTTCGGGTTAGCCATCACAAATTCCACCTGACTTTCAAGTCGATCCGCTCTGAGGTCGTGGAAGTAGTGATGAGAGTACACCGCGTTGAGCAGGGTAGGCGAATTGCGATCTACAAACTCACCGAGCTGATTGGAAGCACTCGTTGGCAGACCGTCCGTGAATCCCTTTTCGGGTTCATGGCACGTAGCGCATGCGAGGGAGTTGTTGAAGGAAAGCGCGGGATCGAAGAAGAGCGTTCTGCCCAAATCGATCTGCTCTTTTGAAATGTCCTCTACCGAGGCTTTGAAGAAATGGCTCTTGTTGAGCAGCTCTTCATCAAAAATGTTGCGGGCCTGGTAGGTGGTAGGTTCGCTGGATCGATTCACCTCCTCGAAGGTCTCGTAACCTGTGATCAGGTGAATGTCCAGTGTCATCTGATACAAGGGGTTGATCACCTCGTTCAGGAACTTCAGGCGGTCGAAGCTGTCGAAGTCTGCTCCTTTCAGCTGTTGCTTGCCTCGCTTGAAGGTGCCGGGGATTTCTGTAGCGTACTTCTCACCTGCTTCGGTTGCATAGTGCTCTACCGAGCTTTGCATACCAGCAAAAGCGTGATACGTTTCTGCAAGCGAGCTGTCACTGCCTGGATTCTCAAACCCTGTCACACCCAAGGTCATAAGCCTTACCAGCTCAAAGCGAATCGCCTCAATGACATGTCGATCATAGATGTTAATGCGTTGGTGGTACTTCTCAATGGCTGCCAAATGATTCAGAAAGTCGGTTCCGAGGCGTTTGATCTCCTGATAGTCCGGTTCATCTTCATAAACCAGTTCTTCGATTCGCTGCATGCCTTGCGGCTCCAACACATTCATGTCTGCCACCTTCTTCTCCACCTGAGGCAGCGGAGCACCGTTGATGTGGGTTTTGATGGCAGAGTGGTGGAAGTATTCCAGGATAAACTCAGCGCGCTTGTACGATCGTCTGGCAGCATGAAATGCACTCAGCATTTCAGCCTGGTTTTGGTTGGTTGCAGCATCGGTCATCCATTGCATCTGGGTTGAAACCTGTTGCAAGGATTCTGTTGACCACTGCTTGATACCTTCTGTGAAATCACCGTCAACGGAAGGGCGAAAACCACTGGAAAGGATCACCGAAATACATGCCAGCGCGAGGGCTACCTGGAACTTTTTTGTCATCGTTTATTGTTTACTGAGAAAAGACAAAAAGCCCGCAGAGTGTGGTTGCGGGCTTTTTGTAGTATGAGATCGGTCAGGGCAAAAAGCCTGAAGTTTTATTGTACAACCAGTCTCTTGGTTGTGCCTTCGCCATTGCGAACGAAGTATACTCCGCTCTCCATGTCGATGATGTCGATGCTGCTTACCTGACGCTCAACACGGATACGCTTTCCGCTCGCATCGTAGATTGCGATGTCTTGCATTCCGTTGAAGTAGAGCATACGTGAAGCAGGGTTAGGGTAGATGGTGAATTCCTTCGCACTAGCGTTTGGTCGCTCAAACACGCTTGCAGGAAGCTGATCCCATCCCGTGATAGCCACTGTAAGAGAGTGGTTGTAAGGGAAGGTGTTTTCTTCGCTAGGGTGCTGAGAGTTCAACAGGATAGACTTTCCATCAGGAGTTCCCATTGCTCCGGTGATTTCAGCTCCGGTTGGAACGACTGCGATACGTACCAGATCATCGTATGTTGGGTTTGTGATGTCAAGATCCAGCATGTAAAGCTCACAAGTTCTGTTGTTTACTTCAGCAGGAACACGACCGTAAGAAGTACCGTTCAAGTCCTCGTTGATGAGGAGGTAAGTCTTCTGATCGATGGTGATCAAACCCAATCCGTCAGGGTTGGTGAGGTGAACGTCAGGATAAGCTCCGAGTGTAGTTCCGTCAGCGAGGTCAGGACCACCTTCGATCAATACACGAAGATCATCCGTTGCTGGGTCAAGCTCCCAAACACGTCCGTAGTAGTCAGCATAGTCACCGCTGTCAGGGTGAGTACCTTGAGCAGTAGCGCGAGCAATAGTGTTAGGGTTGTGAACAGCTCCGTCTTCTGACTCTCCAGCCCATCGGCCTCCTGGGTTGTCACGACCTGTAGCAGTGAAGTATACTTTACCAGTAGCTTCAGAGTAAACAACCCACTCAACGCGGTTGAACATAGTAGCTCCGGCAGCAACAGCTTCTCTCTTGTAGTTCAGCATGTTGTCGAATACAGTGTTGTCGATTTGAACCCACTTTGGGTTAGCATCGTGCTTGAAAACGAAAAGGTCACCTTCTGTGAAGTCTCCTGGAGTGTCAGCAACGAACTTGGTGAACCAACCTGGAGTTCCGTCCTCACCCATGAATACAGTCTTGTTGTCTGGAAGTACAGTTCCACCTTCGAAACCTTGACGGCCCCAGTTGTACTGCTTGCGGATGGCAACAGCTTCGCGTGGATCAACTTCCACCATCCAGTTTACGTTCTGATACTTCTTCATGGTCTCTCCATCGAAACCTGGGAAGCCATTCGATACCATCTGTCCGTTTGCTGTTCCTGTTCCGATCGTGAAGTCAGAAGTGTCACGGTCAGCGATAGAAGTGTTGCTTGTTCTGAACCATTCTTCAGCAGTCCAGATACGGCCATCGTAAGTACTGGTGATACCACCGCAGTTCATTCCTGTTTCACCAACAGTGTTTACGAAGTCTACAGCGAAGAATTTACCTGAACGTCCATCAGCCAGCGTCTGATCCATGATGATCAGCGTATCGTTTGCGGTGTCGCGCATTACTCGGAAGGAAGTCATACCTCCACCGTCACCGATGTTGTCGTTTGTGTTGATTCGCTCGTGGTTTACAGTAACCCACCCCAAGCTGTTTCCGGTTTCATCAGGAGTAAATCCGATGAAATCATGCCATTCCTTTGCAGGATAAGCACCAGCAGGGTTTCCATAGGTAGAGTTACATTCAACCATATCTACAGTACCAATGAAGAGGTGCTGCGTAATAAGAGGAGACGCTGGCACCACTACTTCTGAGGTGACAAACGTAGGCTCGATTTCAGGGTCGAACTTTACCTGAGCAGTCAATGCCAGGCACGCGGTCAACGCCAGAAAGGAAGAGTAGATTTTTTTCATGACAATTGGTTTGATTTTGTGAGTGCAAAACAACCGCCATGACATTAAGAGAAAGGGGAGGGTAGTATTAGGAAAAGATTAAAGCATGACGAAAATCATGCGTCTTAATGATTTGTATTTCAGTTGGTTACAAAAAAAGTGTGCTTTTCTTCATTGCAACCTTACATCAAGGAATTGTGCCAGAATAGTAAGCCCGGAGTAAGCAAAAAGTTAGGAATGTTAAGGCAATGTGAAGGCCTGAAAACGCCAGGTTGAAACTGCGGCTTCTGCCGTCTGAGTTTGCGTGATTTTACAGTTTCATAACACGGTCTAGCGAACACGATTGCCCTTCGCCACGCGCTGCTTTTCTTCCACCTTCATGCTCTTGCGTAAACGGAACCCAAGAGCTGTTTTGCCTGCGCCATGATTGGATAAGTAAACCTCTTCAGCATAATCAATCAACGCTCTATCGCCTTGCCATTGCTTCGCCACCAGTTGATAGGCTCCATTTCCTTTGGTAGGAGCAAACACCAGGTATCGACTTTCATCCGGCTCAAAGGATACGGCCAGTCGGGAGTCGCTCAATACCTTGACGACCTTGCCAGGTGTGCCGCGCTTGATCAGCACCTGATCGATCATTCGATCATTCGTCACCGTCAAAGAGCCTTTCTCGGTGGCTGCTTTCTGCTTCTCGTTTTCATAGCGCGTGAGCACCACATCTTCCGTGATGTAAAACTGTATGCGCGACAGGGCTTCTGAATCGAGCCGGTATTCGTTCATGACTCGGGTATCGAGCAATACACGGGGCGCACATGAAAACAAAGCGATGGATAGCAAGGGAATCAATAGAAGACTTCGCATGGTGAGCGTTTTCGATGGGATGACAAATTCCATACCATCTAAGTGTACAAGAGATTGCAACCTCTCAGGTCAGAGCGGTCCATACGTCCTTCCACGCGAAATGCTCCATCTTCCCTCACCACTCCAATGTCCCTGGTCTGGATGAAGGCACAGCTGTCCCGGTTGGCCAGGTCAATGAAGGCCAGGCATCCTCTGCGGCCTGCTGGAAGCTGCCGCAAGGGGTCGCTGACTTCCGTGGTATAGGCCTTCATCCACGGAGGCGTGATAAACCATCCATCTCCGGTGGAATAGGCTTGTGAGCTCAGTTCTGTCATGCCATACTCTGAGTGGATCTCAGACAAGCCAAATGCAGCCGAGAGCTGTCCATGCAGTTCCTCCCGGGTCAACTCCCGTTTTCTGCCTTTCATTCCACCCGTTTCCATTACAATGGTTCCTGCGGGCAATTTCCCAGAGGTTTCGGCAAAGTCCAGCAAGGCGTAGCTGACCCCGATAAGAAGAGTAGATCCTTCAAACTCTTGGTTCAAGGTCGTTTTGAGAGCCTCAAAATCATAAAGGAAAAAGTCAGACGCATCTTGTCTCGCATGCCGCATGAAATGATTGACCATGAACACCAGTGAAGAAGCTCCTTGTTCCAGATAGGAGGGAAGGAGTGCGAGGATGCGATGGTTGCTGAGAGCCCCGTAGATCGACTCAAAATGAGCGACAGAACAGTGTCGGTAGATGTCCAAATCAGCAAAGGCATGAGTGGAACGACCAGAAGCCTCGGTCCCGCTACTGAGGAAGGTCTGTCTCACCTCACTGCCCGTGAATACCTTGTGAGTCTTGAAAAGCTCGATCGGCAGAAAGGCAGGCTGTTCGATGGTGAACGATGGGGATCCAATGCCTTTCAGAAAGGTTTGAAAAGGAGCGCAGCGCTCAGACTGAAAAGCAAAGGCTTCACTCGCCAAGGCGTTGAAATCTTCGTCTGATTGAATGTGCTGCAACACATCGTGGCTTATCGCGTTGTACGCCAAGTAAAGTGTAATTTTATCCTATGATCCGGTCAAAGTTAGCTGCTTCTCTTCTTTCCATGTCGGTGCTGTTTTCCATCAGCTGCGATACGGAAAGCTGTGACCGTGAGGCGCCCATCCTTCGCTTTGAGAACTATGAGTACAACATCTTTCAGCTCTCAGAATCTGTATTTATTGATTCGCTGATTGTGAAGGTGGCCTTTGACGACTGCCAGGGCGACATCGGGATCAAGGACAACGAAACCGGCTTCAACCTTCACACATTTCAGTATGAATTCGTGGATAGTACCTGGGTTCGTGTAGAGCCGGTGAATCCCGCAGACACGCTGGCTTTCTTTGCCAAGGTTCCGTTTTCTGACAAGATCAATGAAGGAAACCGTCTGGAAGGAACGGTTGAGCAGCGTTTCGGAAGTGTGAAGCAGCGCAGCGACACCATCCGTTTTGAAATGATGCTGATCGATCGGGCAGGCAACAGAAGCGAGCGCATTACCACGCCCACCTTCATCCTTCAGGATTACTGATTAAGAAACACTAGACTTCCCCAGCGATGGACTCGCTGATCTGCATGATGTGATCCCCCACCTTCTGCAACGAGGAATACAAATCGTTGTAGATCATGCCGCTGTTGATGTTGTAATCTCCCTGACCCATGTGATCGAGGTGTTCCTTTCGGATTTTATTGCGTTCCTCATTCAGCTCGTTTTCCATGTCCCGCGCCTTGGTCAGGTCAATGTCCTCGTACTTTTTCTCAAGGTTGTAGACCATGTTTTCGAACGACTTGTCAACGAGCTCAAACATCTTCAGCAGGTTGTTTCGCTGTTCCAGGGTAAACCAGGCTTTGGTCTTCTGCTTCCGGTCGAAGGTTCTGGACATTTGATAGAAGATGTCACCAATCTGCTCCATTTCACTCACAATGCTCAACATGCTACGCACCTTGCGACTGGCGTCATCGCTGATTTCACCTTGTGAAACGGTGAGCAGGTAGTCGGCTACTTCTACCTCGATGCGGTCGGTGATTTCCTCGTACTTCTGAATACGCTCCAGCTTCATCTGCAGCTGTTTCTTGTCCTTCTCAAACAGGATTTCTTTCAGGAAGCCCAGCATCCGGTGCGTGATACCCCCATACTTTACCAGTTCTTTTTGTGCCTCAATCAATGAAAGCTCCGGAGTGCTCATGATGCCTCCACCAATGTATTCCAGCGAGAACTGCTCATCTTCATCGTTTCGGGCCGGCACCATGCGAACAACGGTTTTGGCAATGAAGCCCACAAACCAGATCAGAATAGAGGTATTGACGATGTTGAACGCCATGTGAAAGAGTGTCAGCGCAAACTTGGTCGCCTTGCTGTTTTCAGGAGAAGGCATGCCGATGGAGGTGGTCTCCATGTAAGCATTCACCCCGTCCAGGAAGAAGGGAAATACAAAGAGCATCCAGGTGACCCCGAAAACGTTGAATATCAGGTGGGCCCGTGCGGCCCGTTTTGCGTGAGCATTGCCGATGAGTGCTGCGAGGTTCGCGGTGACGGTTGTTCCAATGTTTTCACCCAATACAATGGCTGCTGCCATGTCCAGCGGCATTCCTCGCTCACACATGATGATGGTGAGCGCCATGGCCGCGCTGGAGGATTGCACGATGATGGTGAGCAACGTACCAATGAATACAAACAGGATCGTGGAGAAGACTCCATACTCAGTAAGGCCGATCAGGTATTCAAGCGTATCGGGCGAAATGGGAGGGATAGACTCTTTGAGGAAGTCGAGACCCATGAAGAGGATGCTGAACCCGATGAGCGTTTCACCACCAGATTTTACGCGATTGTTCTTAAAGAAGAGCATCGGAAAGCCGATGGCGATGAGCGGTAGCGCATAATCGGAGATGCTGAACTTAGAGAAACCGAAGAGCAGGATGAGAACAGCTGTGATGGTTGTTCCGATGTTGGCACCCATGATTACCCCGATGGCTTGTCGCAGGCTCAGGAGACCGGCATTTACAAAGCTCACAATCATGACCGTGGTCGCAGAGCTTGATTGAATGAGAGCCGTGGTAAAGAAGCCCGTAATGAGTCCCGTGAAGCGATTTGAAGTCATCGCTGCAAGAATCTCCCGCATCTTGTTTCCGGCAACCTTTTGAATGCCTTCACTCATCATTTTCATCCCGTAGATGAAGAGACCGAGTGAACCGATGAGCATCAATACTTCGAAAACGCCAAAAGAGCCTTGCATGCGGTAGCTGTTAAACGCGCAAATGTAGAGGCAGCCAAAGGCGCTTCATTGGAGGCGGGGTTAAGTAATCATTAAAAGCGAAAACACAGCTTCAAGAGGATTTGAGGTGGATCGTTCGGTCGATAAAGTGCGCTAACTGAGCAGTTTTCCCAACAATTCACCATAAGGGCTTTGAGCTTAACTAACCGATATCCAAGGAATTACGTCTCTATGTGAGAAATGGGTTAACGTTTAAAACAAACCCACATAACATTGTGTTAACTTTGTATTAATATTAAATCAACAAGAGATGCGATTAATGATCTGTTTTTTCACCTTGCTGCTCACCTTTCCGGTGATGTCTCAGGAAGGTGGAAACAAACCGGTCTACTCGGCATCCGAAGGGACGATTCGAGTAGACGCCATCGACACGATGGGTGCTCATGTGCGTGTAGAGTATGACTACGACCTTACGAAGACTTACCAGCAGCGTAGTCATGAAGGGGTCACCACATTTGCGAAGTATTATGACGGAAGAGTGATTGAGTATGGAACCCTCTTCGAACCCTCTTTCGAGTTTGGAAAAAAGCCAGAACCAGTTTGGTTCGCTAAGCAGCAGTAGTTCAAGCCCTCTCCTTTCGGATTTTCTTCCGGCAGGTAGAGGGCTTTGTTGTGCTTAGAAGCTGTATTGCAGGTTGAATCCGATGTCTATACCATCCCGGTAAGACATGATATCGAAGTATTCTCCGTCTTGTTCCTGATAGCTGAAGTAGCGCGTATTCAGAATATCCCCTACGGTTACACGAGCCTGAAGATGATCTCCAAATCCCTTGCTTACTGAGAGGTTCAGTGTTGGTGTTGGGATGTTGTTTTCGCTGTTGCTCATCACCTCATAGATGTCAGGCGTTCCGGCAGAACCATAAGCACTCATACGAGGCCCGAATACGTTAGCAAAGACAGATACATTGAGCTTTGCGCTGTCATTTGAGTAAGTCAACACCAGGTTCGCGAGGTAAGGGCTCTGGGCCTGGAATGGTCTCCAGCTTGGAAGGTCGGCACCCAGTGCTTCTTCAATTTGAATGTCAGCGTCTGTCTTCTCAACCCTGGAGTAGATGTAAGTGAAGTTGGTTCCGATCTTGAAGTTTCGCAGCGATTCTGAGATGAAGTCGAGCTTCTTTCTGAATTCGATTTCTCCACCAAAAAGGAAACCACTGTTCACGTTCACCGGCTTCATACGGTAAAGCGAACCAAGCTTCCGAACTTCCCACATGATCGGGTCTTCGAAGAACTTGTAGAAACCACTCACAGAGAACAGCTCTCCCGGAGAAGGATAGATCTCATAACGCAGGTCAAGGTTGTAAACGGTGCTTCTTCCGAGATCAGGATTACCCGTTACACGAGGACCACTGATGAGGTCGAAAGATTCAAATGGAGCCATCTCCCGCATGTTGGGTCTGGCCAGCGTTCTGCTCGCGTTCAGGCGAAGGTTAGAGCGTTCTGACACCGCTTTGATCACTCCGAGGCTTGGCAATGGATCAACTGCATTGATCTCTCCTACGGAGTCGTTTCCTCCAGTGATCTGAATGTCGGTGATTTCCAGGCGGGAACCAGCGATCAGCTTCCAGGTAGGAGCGAGTTGGAAGACTCCCATCAGGTAAGCAGCATAAATGTTCTCATTACCCTCATACTGGTTGGCGGGAAGATTCGTAGAAGAGTAAGACTGCTTCAGGAGGTACTTCGAAGGGTCATTAGGATCAATGTCTACAGCGCCTCCGAAGTTGTCTTCTCCAAAGAAGGCATCATAATCACCATTCGCTGCGGTGAAATCGAGGTAATCATCGTTCACACCGTTGGCTCCTCTATCGCTGAGCTGGAAGCGGTTTTCGCTAAACTCTCTGGTTTTGAACTGTGCGAGACCTCCGTACTTGATCTTGTTCTTCTTCTTGTCTCCGAATGGAGTTTCAAAGTCAATCTGAGCGTTGTACTGCACATCACGCAAATCGCGGAAGAAGTGAAATGGATACTGAAGCTCGGAGTTGTTGAGGATGAAATCATTCGTGTTCAGGTCGATGTAATCTTCAAAGAGGCGCATGTCCGGCTCAATCTGAGAACCTGACGTCCGGCCCACCACCCAGTTCACGTTGGTTTCCTTGAACTTGCTGATTACGTGCTCACCAGTCACCTGCGTGGTCAGCAGTTCGCGCTGGACCATTGAAATGTTGCGAGAAGTGTAGAGGTGATTCGCGGAGATTACCTCGTCCAGACGTCCCGAGAGTGAAGAAGCGTTGAAGTCTGTAGAGTGGTTGTAGAGTACTACAACACCAATTTCGTTTTTACCACCAAAGCGATAAGCAGCGGAGAACAATCCACCCAGCTCTGGATTCAGTGTAGACTCGTTACCTTGAACAAACTGGTTTTGGCGAAGGTCTTCATTGGGAGAAACAAATTCGTTCTGGGCGATGATGTAGTCCTCTTTGAAGTTGTAAGAACGCGAGTAGCGCATCGCGAAGTTGTAGCCGAATTTGTTGCTTTCACCAACATCTTTCTGATCTCCTACCGAGAACGACAGGGAGTGGTCCATCAATGAAGCTTCTTGCTCGGGGATGAAGCTTGAAGACAGCTCATCTGCAGCTTGTCTCCAAAGTTGGGTTTCCTGAGATGTAGCTTCACTAGTCTGTCCGGCCAGTGCCCAGTAGCGGCTTTCCATCAGATCGCGGTTCTGAGCATTCTCCAGGAATTCAGGCATTTGGCGCGTACCGTCATCATATCCAACCGCGTCCAGGCTCCCGCGGTCCGGATCTCTGAGGAACTGATCGTTGAAACTGGAAACGGTGTTGAATCGGAACCCGGTTGAAACAGTCATGTAGAACTGATCGGGAAGCGACTTGGTCTGAATGTCAATCAAACCTCCGGTGAAGTTACCGGGCTTGTCTGGGGTGAATGTCTTGAGCGAAACCACATTGTCGATCATGTTGGACGGAATGAGGTCAAGGCTCGTACTGTTTCGATAAGGGTCAGGACTTGGAAGCGTTACCCCGTTCATTTGCGAGATGGAGTAGCGGTCTCCAAGACCACGTACAACAACGTACTTACCGTCTTCTACGGAAGCTCCGGTTACCTGCTTCATAGATTCCGCGGAGTTGCTGATCCCGAGGTTTTTGATCTCCTGGGAAGAAATACCGTCTACCACGTTGACGGATTTTTGCTGCATTTTCAACAAAGCCACTTCGTTACGCTCGACAGCTTTGGCTTCGATCACAAATTCCTTAAGCTCTGTCATGGATGAGGAGAGAAATACATCCAGAGGATACACTTCACCTTCCTTCACTTCAACGCCTGTGATGGTCTTGGTGGCGTAGCTCACGAAGCTGATCGAAATGTTGTAGGTGCCCGGGTCGAGGCTCAGGCGATATACACCGTCAAAGTCGGTGGTGGTTCCTGTAGAAGTTCCCTCTACAAAAACGTTGGCAAAGAGCACGGGCTCTCCGGTTTCGTTGTCTATAACCTTACCGGTTACAATTCCTTGCTGGGCAATAGCTGCTGAAAAGAATAGGGACAGGAATAATGCGCTGAAAAGCTTCATGGCTTAGTCATTTTTAAGCGGGGCAAAGGTGGATTCTGTGTACTTCATCAATGTTGCCTGAATGTTAAGTTATTGAGGGGCCATTCAGGCGTGTAAAAGCTTGATAAACAGGGTTGTTGGAGTGCTTGGTAGTGGGAGATTTAATCGGTGGTATAGGGTGCTAACAACGAAAAAAGGCGATCGAAACCGATCGCCTTTTTTGCTATGAAGAATGATAAATTATTCAGACAAGTGGCCGAGAGTCGAAAGACCTGACCATCCTGACAACCAGTTTCCACCTTGGAATGCTCCAACACCAGAAACGTTAGCTGGGCTGAAAGGATTCAGGTTTCCATCTTGCTTGTCACTCCAGCCCATTGCTGGATCCTGGATAGAGTTGCTGCTGCTTGTCAACTTAGCGATCAAAGTAGCTGCATCTGGCTCAGCACCACCTTCAGTTACCTGGATAACACCAGTAGAAGCGTCAGCGTCAACAGTAGTGTAACCACCACACCACCATACGTTTCCGTTGTAAGAAGCTTCACCAAGCTTAGAGTAAGAATCTACTCCTGGCTCGTCCTTATCTTCTACTTCGATGGCCTTACCGTTCACGTCAGTGATGATAGAAGTAGCGATGCTAACAACACCACCGTCACGAGTCAAGATAGCCAAAGAACCGTCACCAGCACCCATCATGGTAGCGTTAGAAACAGTAGCCTTAGTGTAACGAGCGTTTCCATCAGGCTGAGCTCCGTCCCACTCACCGAGGTGGTCACCAGCAGCACCCAACTGAACGATAAAGAGCTCGCTTACGCTTCCTCTCCATCCGTTGTCAAGGTCAAGACCATCATCAGTAGCCCAAGCGATAGCAATGTGATCCATGTTTACGTCACCACCGAAGATTTCGATACCGTCATCATCAGAAGAGTAAACTTCCACGTAGCTAATGCTGGTTCCAGAACCAACACCACCAAGTGTCAAACCTTGGATCTCGTTACCTGGCCCGAGAGCAGCACCAGTGTAGCGGATAGAAACGTACTTCAAAGTACCACCGTTGTGTGAAGAGTTAGAACCACCGAAGAGGTTTCTGTTGTCATCTTCAGGAAGACCTTCGATGAAAGCTTCAGAAGCACCATCAACACCGATAGGAGCATCACCGAGGATGATCAAGCTACCCCAGAGACCAGCAGAAGTGGGTCCGTAGTCAGTGTCGTTGTTCAGATCGTCAAGGTCAGAAGTGAAGATAATTGGATTATCAGCAGTTCCTTCAGCCATGATCTTACCACCCTGAGCAACAACGATAGCAGAAGCCAAACCGTTTACTTCACCACCAGCCTTTACAACACAACCTGGCTCTACAACGAGAGTCTGGCCATCGTTTACGTAAAGGATACCAGAGAAAGAGTATTCTTCAGTACCGAGAAGAGTCAAAGTAGAATTAGAGCTGCTGTAACCATCAAGGTCAGCAAGTCCGTTCGATCCAGAAAGCTCACCGAAGTCAGTTGTTACGGTAGGATCGTAAGTACAAGATCCATCGTCATCGTCAGCGTCAGAATCGTAGTTGTTAGCAGTTGGATCAGTACAACCCTCTTTCTTACAAGAAGAAGTACCTACAACCAATCCCAGTGCCAAAGAGGCCACCAGCATCTTACTAATGGTTAGGTAAATTCGTTTCATCACAAGTGTTTTTGTTTTGGCGGCAAAGGAACCCGGGGTGGTTTACGGTTGGATTAGAGAAGCATTATTTAAACGTTAAGTGATTGTTGACCGAATGTTGCCGCGCGATAATGCTGTAAAACTTGCCCAAACTCCGTGGTCAAAGGACTTGCAAGGTTAATCAATGCCAGAAGGTTACATTTGAGTAATAGTCCGGTAACAATCAAAGAACAATTCTAAACTTTTGATAACCTTGAAGTAAATTCCACTACATGAGCTCGCATCTATTTTCGGCCGCAAATTCCACTAACGAACCTCAAGAGCCCATGCTTTCCAAGAAGAAGATTCTTGTAGTTGATGACGAAGAAGACATCCTTGAATTTCTGAGTTATAACCTCAAGCGTGAAGGAGCTACGGTTTACACCGCTAATAATGGTGTAGAGGCGATTGAAGCGGCTCGCAAGAAACGACCTGACCTGATTCTTCTGGATGTAATGATGCCTGAAATGGACGGCATGGAAACTTGCATTCAGTTGCGCGAGAAGGCAGAGACCAAAAACATCATCATCGCTTTTCTTACAGCACGGGGAGAAGACTACTCTCAGATTGCTGGCTTCGAGGCCGGAGCGGATGACTACATCGCCAAGCCAATCAAGCCGCGTGTGCTGATCAGCCGCATCAAGGCATTGCTGCGCAGAAAGGAAAGCGCCATCCAAACCGAAGGCACCACTGAACTGCGCTCATTAAAGATCGATCGCGATCGCTACGTGGTGGTGAAAGACGACAAGGAACTCAATCTTCCTAAAAAGGAGTTTGAATTGCTCGCGCTGCTCATTTCCGTACCTGGAAAAGTATTCACGCGCGAAAACATCCTCTCTTCCGTTTGGGGAGAAGATGTGGTGGTGGGAGACCGAACCATTGACGTACACATTCGCAAGCTCCGCGAAAAGATCGGTAGCCAACACATCAAGACCATCAAGGGCGTGGGCTACAAGTTCGAGGAGTAGCCGCTTTTTGACCACCTTCGTGCTTCTATAATTGTTTGATGAGGATAGAAAACCCCAATCAGGTAGCATTGCTGGTCGCAGTTGGGACCACAGCCTTGAGCACCGCAGTCTTGTGGTTTGCTTCCATGGTACTGGGTGCCCGCATTGACCTGTGGGTGTGGTTGGTTTCCATCCTCATGCTCTTTGGCCTCAGCTTCGGGATCGGCTGGTGGGCGGTGGAGAAGTTCGTCCACGGCAAGATCAAGCTCATTTACCGATCCATTCACAACCCTACCCTCAGCGAGGAAAAAACGAAGGATGCTTCGCGTTCGCGTGATGCCCTGGCAGAAGTGCAGCGTGAAGTAGAGGAGTGGGCCACCGTGAAAAAGAGCGAGATTGCCACGCTGAAGGAGCAAGCCCAGTTCAGGCGCGACTTCATCGGGAATCTCGCGCACGAGCTCAAGACACCCATCTTCAACATGCAGGGTTATCTGCTCACGCTACTGGAAGGTGGATTGGAAGACCCGAAAATCAACTACGATTACCTAACGCGTGCAGACAAGAACCTGGAGCGACTGATCGCGCTGGTGGAAGATCTGGACAGCATCAGCAAGCTGGAAGCCGGCCGGGAGCTGCTGAAGGTGGAGAAGTTCAACATTGTGAACCTGGCAGAAGAGGTCTTCAGCCTCTTTGAACTCCGCGCTTCCGAGAAAAACATTGCCCTCAACTTCAACAAGAAGTATGAACGCCCCATTTGGGTGAAGGCCGACAAGAGTAAGATCCTGCAGGTCGTCTCTAACCTCGTGGTGAACTCCATCAACTATGGTAAATACGGTGGTTACGTTGAAGTACGCTTTTTCGACATGTCCCAAAACATCCTCATCGAGATTGCCGATGACGGTATCGGAGTGATGGAAGAAGACCTGCCACGTCTCTTTGAGCGTTTCTACCGGGTGGACAAAAGCCGCTCGCGCAATCAGGGCGGAACCGGCCTCGGACTGGCCATTGTGAAGCACATCATCGAGTCTCACGGGCAGTCCATCAATGCGCGTAGTGTGTATGAAAAAGGAACCACCTTCTCCTTCACGCTAGAGAAAGCCAAGTAAGACCCATGGACCAGTTTCGAACAGAAGTAACGCCCGCGAAGGCCGCTTTTGGCATCGAGCATTCCGATGCGGTGATGCTGATCGGTTCTTGCTTTGCAGAGTCCATGGCCGAGCGATTGGCCGATTCGAAGTTCCGCGTCTCGGTGAATCCATTCGGCATTCTGTTCAATCCCTTTTCTGTGGTCAACGCCCTGAGCAGGATTTCCTCCAAGCGTTATTACAAGGAAGAAGACTTGGTGCAGGTTGGGGATCAATGGGTAAGCCTCGATCATCATGGCAGCTTCAATGCTTCAGACTCTGAAACCGTCCTTGAAGCCATCAATAAGAACATCGATGAGGCGCATGAGACGCTGAAAAAAGCTAAGGTGCTGTTTGTAACCACAGGCACAGCATGGGTGTATCATCATACCGAACGGGATCAAACGGTGGCCAACTGCCACAAGATCCCCAACACGGCATTTGAAAAGCGCCTCCTTTCCAACCAGGACACCCACCTCATTCTCCGACACATTCCGCAGCTTTTGGAACGGCTGAACCCCGGGCTTCAGATCGTATTTACGGTGAGTCCGGTGAGGCACTGGAAAGACGGAGCCATCGAAAACCAAAGGAGCAAGGCACAGCTGGTAGCCGCTTCGCATGCTGTGGTGGACGAGTATGAGCAGTGTCATTACTTCCCGAGCTACGAGCTGCTGATGGACGACCTTCGGGACTATCGCTTCTACAAAACAGACATGCTTCATCCCACCGATCAGGCGGTGGACTATGTGTGGGGCAAGTTTGGCGACACTTACTTCTCCAACGACACACGTGCCATCATGGAAGATGTGAAAGGCCTGATGCAAGCCGTGAAGCACCGACCGGTAGACCCAGAGAGCAACTCCTTTCAGCGCTTTGTCAAGAATCAATTGGAGCTCATCCAAAAGCTGGAAGCCAGGCACCCAAGCCTCGATCTTCAGCCTCAGCGATCGCACTTCGAGCGCTACCGTCTCTGATCGTTTTGGTGCAACTCGGCCAGGTATTCCTGTTCGGTTTGACCGGGTGTAGGAACGTAGTCTGCTTTTACGCCCAATGCATGCAGGTCCATGATGGTGGAGTAGCCGCTTCGTGCCACCACGCGTTCCGCGCGGCCCAGTTCCAGCGCAAAAGCTTCATCTTCCAAATGCCCGACCACCTTCAGGTTTCCCAAGTCCCTGGTTTCCGTCTCGTCAGGCTTGCCTCGCAGCACCAAGGCATGCGTTTCCTGTTCGATGAAATCCCGCACCAGCTGTGTTTCGAAATGACTGCGCTGTGGCTCCGGCCCGCTGATGATGGCCACGGTTTGCCAGTGCTTGGATTCCGTGGGCTCGCCTCCTTTTTCAAAGCGGCTTAAGGGGCCGATGTACTTAGCGTTGGTCTGCTTCATCTTCGGGTGAGAAAGTTCTCCCGCCAGACCGGGAAAGGCCTCAAAATCCGGGATCCAGACCTCATCGAAGTGATTCATTACCCAGCGGTTCAGTCGGTTGATCAATCCCTGAAACTGCGGGCTTCTGATTTCCAGTTGATGGGTTACAAACACGCAGTGGCAATGCCTTGTCCAGAGCCCAAAGCGCGAATCAGAGATCACCCGATCGATCTTCTCTTTGCGCACCCAGCGCTGAAGCCAGCGGTGTTCGTTCCAGATGCTTTTCAACAGCTTCGGCCCGCGCCAAAAGAAATGCCGAACCATGTTGCCATCAGCCGGATAGGTGATGGTCATGAACGGAATGTCCACAAAGCGAAGGCCCGGAAAGCGAGGCTCGAGAAACGCGCGCGGTGCTCCGTTCGCGGAGACGATCACCTCATGGCCAGCTTGCAGCTCACGCTCAATCAACGGCACACAGCGCGTGGCATGGCCAAGGCCCCAATGGAGAGGAGCTATAAGAACACGTTGACTCACGAAACAAAGAAAGAGCTTTCAGCTGCAAGCCATCAGCTGTCAGCTTTCTGAGCTTTTCTTCGCTGATGGCTGTTGGCTTGCGACTGATGGCCGGTACCCCTTTCTTTGCCGGCTATGAAAAATGCGATTGTCACCGGTTCCAGCAAGGGCTTGGGGCGCAGTGTTGCACAGGCTCTTGCGGCCGAAGGCTACCGTGTTTGGATGTCTTCGCGCAATGCCGATGATCTGGCCAAGGCCAAACAAGAAATTGAAGCTTCTTGTCCCGGATCAGTAGAGACACAGGTCATGGATTTTGGCGACATGAACATGGTGCAAGCCTATGCAGAGAAAATCCTCGTGGAATGCGAAACCATTGACGTGTTGGTCAACAACGTAGGGATCTACATTCCTGATCAACTCACCGATGTGGGCAATGCTTTTCAACAGCAGATGGGCGTCAATTTCTACGGTCCTTATACACTCACCCAGCAGTTGCTGGGAAGGTTTACAGAGCAAAAGCACGGTCATATCTTCAACGTGTGTTCCGTGGTGAACCGAAATCCGCGGGTGGAAGCGGCCAGCTACACCATCAGCAAGTTTGCCTTTTGGGGCTATCATCAGCTGCTGCACAAAACCTTGCTGCCGCTGGGAGTGAAGGTCACAGGCTTTTTCCCAGGTTCCATCAACACCGCGAGCTGGGATGGAATGGAAGCACCCAAGGATGACTTTGTGCAGCCGGAAGACATGGCTGAGATGATCGTCACCATCCTGAATATGAAGCGAGGAACCGTTCCTTCTGAAATTGACCTCGCCAGCATAAACCCCGACTATTAATGGGAAAGAACAAACTCAAAAAGTTCGCACAAAACGAGCAGTTCGAGCATGTGCTGCAGCCAGCGTTTTCAGAAATCTTTCAAAAGGATTTCCGACTGAAGGGCTGCTGGAACGAAGAATTTGGCAACGACAACCCGATTGTGTTGGAACTCGCCTGTGGCAAGGGTGAATACACCGTTGGCCAGGCGCGGTTGTTCCCTGAAAAGAACTTCATTGGAATCGACATCAAGGGAGCACGGCTGTTTACCGGAGCCTTGCAAGCCAAGGAAGAAGGTCTGAAAAACGTCCGCTTTTTGCGCACCAAAATCGACCTCATCACCTCCTTCTTCGCCACCGATGAGGTGGATGAGATCTGGATCACCTTTGCCGATCCCCAGATGAAGCGTCCGCGGAAGCGACTGACCAGCGACTTGTTTCTCGAGCGCTATGTTCAGTTCATGAAAGCTGGAGGAACACTCAACCTCAAATCAGATAGCACCGAGCTGTATGAGTATACCCGCGATGAGTCGGTTCCGGAGTACAACCAACGAAAGGCGCCCTACCATTTCGAGACGCTGTTTGACACCGATCAGCTCTACGAAACGGGCATCAAAGAACTGGATGAAACCATGCAGCAAGTGCTGAACATCCGCACCTTCTACGAGCAGATGTGGCTCGAGGAGGGCAAGAAGATCAAGTACATTCGTTACGAACTGCAGCACCAAAGCTGATTGACATGGAAAAGGACTTCTTTCAAATGGTGTATCAAGTGGCGAGGCTCGTTCCAGAGGGACGCGTGACCAGCTATGGCGCTATCGCTAAATACCTTGGAGCAGCCCGCTCCGCCCGCATGGTAGGCTGGGCCATGAACCAGGCGCACATCCAGGACCCACCCGTGCCCGCACATCGTGTGGTGAACAGCAAAGGGCTGCTCACGGGAAAGATGCACTTCGAAACACCCTTTGCCATGCAGGAACGGCTAGAGGCTGAAGGCATCGAGGTGGTGGAAGATCAGGTGAAGGAGTTCAAGACGCTGTTTTGGGATCCCGTGGTGGAGTTGGGGTGGGACTGATTTTTGATCAGATCATTAGAAAATTAGGTGATTAGATGATGAATTCAGGCAGAGCACGAAGTCGGCCTTTTTCTTTTTGTGGGCACCAGATCGAAGAGAAATTGTGTGTTGGCTTTGCGCAGCGATTTGGCTGTTTGAAGCTCGCGCGGAGTGCGAGCAAGTTTCAAATCGCGGCAGGCTAAGATTTCGATTCGCTATCTGGTCACAAAAAGATGATAGCCTTGACTTTTGTTCTACTTTGTGTCAAGACAAAGTAGAAGGAGCACTAAAACAGCAACTCCTGCGAAGGGCCGGGGCATATATGCGGATAGTCATTTCAGATGATCAGGTGATGGGGGAGGTGCTGCGACCTGATGTTAGGGTGAATAAAACGATTCAAACGAAGCGATGAAAACAACGATATTATTGCTATTGGCGATGGGGCTTTTGAGCGCTTGCGAAGACCCAGCTGGACAGCCCAATGTCCAGAACTCTGTCACCATTGAAAACCCCACTAATAAGGTCATCCTGAGTTCAGAGATTGAATGGGAGCAATTGAATCCGGCACGCGGAGATCAAAGTCCTCAGGTGGGCACCATTTGGGGAGATAGAAATGGAACGGAAGCCACGGGCTTTTTGGCAAAGTTCGTTGACGGCTTTTCCTCACCACCGCACATTCACAATGTGACTTACAGGGCTGTTGTGATCCAGGGATTGGTGCACAATGATGATCCGGAAGCCGCGAACATGTGGATGGGCAAGGGTTCTTTCTGGACACAGCCTGCCGGAGAATCACACATCACTTCAGCTAAAGGAGAAGAGAACATTGCACTGGTAGAAATAGATCACGGCCCCTACCTCGTAAAACCTATTGAGGAGGCATTTGACAACGGAGAGCGCCCGATCAACGTGGATGCTTCCAATGTTGTCTGGCTCAATCGTGAGCAGTCTAACTGGATCAGCTCAGGCAGTGAGGCGGAGATCAGTTTTTATTGGACGACACCGACCAGAAGAGCCTCTTTGTAAAACTTCCCAAGGGATACACAGGGGAAATAGTCTCTGAGGGAACAGTAGTGCATGCGGTGGTGATCAGCGGAGAGCTCAGCTACACAATGCCAGAAACTCAGGATGCAAAAGCCTTGGACGCTGGGAGCTACTTTGGCTCTACCCAGAAGGCGATTCATACCTTGGCAAACCGCTCCAGCGAAGAAGTTGTGGTGTACGTGCGCACCAATGGAGACATGAAGATTATGTAACAGTTGGGAATCAGATGATCAGACGATGAGAAGATCAGATGATGGGAGCGGCTTTTGAGGTTTGGCTTTGAATCAGCGAGCGAACAATTGGACTGGAAATACAGCACATAGAACTTGAACTCAGCAAAAGAAAAACTCAGCCCGCTCCTTAAGTCCGTTGGTTTTATAGCTACCTACCTGCTGATTGGAGCTCTTTTGGCTCAGGCCAAGCACCTTGTGCCCCTGCAGTTTGAGCGGTATGCGCAGGCCTTGGTTGGGACACTTGCTGTGATCGCTGCGGCTGTGATTTTCCTTCGACTGGAAAAGAAGACGTGGAAAGACTATGGACTCAACTGGGAGAAAACCACACTGGGGAAATTTGGATATGGACTTGCCCTGGGAGTGGTATTGGCGGCAGTCATGATGCTTTCCCAGGTAGTTTATTCCAGCTTGGAGGTAACCCGGAATGAGGATGTTAACCTCCTCCCGTTTTTGTTTTGGTCGCTGGCCTTTGTGCCACTGGCGTTCATGGAAGAAGTAGCCTTTAGATCCTATGCTTTGATGCAGCTGAACAGAGCGTATGGATTCCGGGTGACTCAGGTTGTTCTGGCCGTTTTGTTTGCGGTCTACCACATGCTGATGATGTGGAGCCCCCAAGCCTCTTTTCTGGGCCCCGGCATTTGGGCTCTGCTCTATGCGCTTATAGCACTTGCCTCGAATGGCATTGCCGCGCCCACCGGACTCCATTTTGGTCTCAATCTGGTTCAATCCATTCTGGGAGGACAAAAAGGGATTGAGCCGATTTGGTTTCTCGACTATCCCGAAGGAGTTTCTGAATCTGCTATTGTTGCCAATGAAAACTTTGGAATAGGGATGCAAATCGCACTCCTGGTATTGAGCATTGTTGCCACAGAGGTTTACATCAGAAAGCGAAGGGCGAGCAGTGTATATGATGCTTAGCCGCCCATCCAATCTCCTTTGTTCCTATTCTTTGGATCAGCCTTAACAGCCGATTACCCGCCAAACTGTTTCAAATGATGGTCAAGGTGTTTCCATATGAGTCGACCCCAGTCGGTTTGATTCATGGCTCCAAAAAAGGCGTGGGGCTTTAAGTTGGGAGTTTGCTGAACCTCCTTCAGGAGTTTAATGAGTTGATCCTTCTCCGCACTGAATTCTTTCGATGGCAAGTGGTTTTTGACCACGTTCATTTGAGATGGTGTAGGCAATCCTCTTGGCCACGGCATGACAAAAAGAAAAGACTTTCTCCCAAACCAGGTACGTTGAATGGAAGGCCCTTCATATCCGGATAATGGAACGTGACCCAGTCCTAGCTTGAGCTGAAGGCTACAATGCTCCAGCATTTCCTCCATGCTCATTTTGCCCCATTTCCGCTGATTGCTGGAACTCAGGGCGTCTATTCTTAGTACGATGCCTTGGAAATCTTGCTGGTGATAGATGTTGGATGCCATAGGTGTCAGGTGTTGAGTTTAGGATTGCGTTTGATGGTCAGGTACATCATGAAGTGATAGGCCGTGGCAAATGGAACGAGAAAGTATGGCAGCAAGGCCAATGGGAAGAGATTCATGCTGTGATTTTCACCAAATGCAATGGACTGAATGGCCACACCGGGACTGCTGCTGATACTTAAGCTGTAGGCTACAACAAAATCCAGCAATCCGAAGATTATCAGAAAGTAGTAAACCCCCTTTGTTGGCTTTCCTCCTGTAAAGGTTTGGACGAGGATAGTCAATGCAATGACGGCCGCCATGAAGTCGCCAAAGCCCGAAACATAGGCGAAGAGCGTCCCGGTAAAGCCTCGAATATTCTCCAGGATGAAGAGCGTTCCCATGAATCTCGTGGCCTGGGTGAGGGTGAGCCATTTAAGCGAGAGGCCGTCACCGATAAAGAAGTCCCGGAAGGCAAACACTAAAGCCGATGGCCAAATCAGATTAAGGATGACCATGACCCATGCAAGATTGGGGTTTCCAAGTTCAAATTGCCATGACGTGCTGAAGAAATACATGATCGCTCCCCACAAGGCGATGATCAACGAAATGGCGATGGATTTTTTCAAGGAAGCACCTGAACCTCTGTACGTTCCAAAAGCAATGAAGGGAACCAATAGGGAACTGCCGATCAGCACCAGGGAGGTGATTGAATGAGTAGTAACGCTTTCCATTTATGACACCTTATGTATTTTCACTTTCAATTTGGAATCAAAAATAGAATTACTTCCGAAATGAAATCAAAATGAGTGAGGACAGTTTTAGAAGCACATGCCCCATCAGTTCATGTCTGGATCTGTATGGAGATAAGTGGACGCTGCTTGTAGTGAGGGACTTGCTATATCATGGAAGCAGGACCTTCAAGGATTTTCTTGAATCTGATGAGCACATTTCAAGCGCTCGACTGGCCGAACGGTTGAAGAAACTTGAGCGGCTGGAAGCGCTAACGAAGGAAAATCACCCCACCAACAAAAAGGTCTTTATCTATAAACTCACTCAAAAAGGAAAAGATCTGGCTCCTGCCATTGTAGAACTCATCGCATGGGGAAACAAATACCTGGTTGAACATGTATCAGAAGAGTCCAAAGCCTTTGCTAAAAACCTTGAGTTGAACAAAGAAGGGGTTTTAAAGGAGCTGATGAAGTAAAAAACCAGTGACACAATTCATGGCTCTGATCCTCCAAGACAACGACATTCAGTATTTCGGAAAGCCTCGGTTTTTTAAATGGATTGCTCCTTTTACCTTTCGTGCAGTTAAAATGGAAAAAGCCCTGATCATCCTCTCCCTGTTTATCTCATTGCTTGCAAATGGACAAAGCAAGTCGTTTGACAAAATGGTCGCGAGGAATGACAGCATTTGCGAACCAGAACTGAAGCTCAGGTTTGATCCAAAGGTTGGCAAGTTTGGGTTTGTAGACTCGACAGAGACTTATGTGATTGAGCCCCAGTTTTACTGCGCGACTGAATTTATCGACTGCAAGGCATTGACCTCAAAAAAGAAACGCTGCATCTCCGATGTTAACATGGAAAAGTATGGTTGGCTTTACGTGGACAAGGCCAACCTTGTGTTATTGGCCCCAAGAATCAAGCAACGCAGCAAATGGGAAGAAGAAGTAAAGACTGCACCCAAAAAGAACTCTGGACTCTAGTCGTTTTATGCAGATCGTCCATAGACTCTTGAGCCATTGCATTAGCTCCAAAAAAACCTCAGCAGCTTACCGCGACAATCAGGAGCATCAAGCCACTTCGGTAACGCTTCATGCCTGAAGGCAAACCGAAAACACGTAGAATCGTAGTTCTTGCGCTGGCGCACCGCAAGGTTTTGCCACACCATCAACCAGAACGCAATGAAGAACATCGCAGTCCTCATTTTCCTGCTGTCCCTTTCAGTCACGGGTTATCCCCAGGCAATCGACCAGTCCATACTGGAGTCCATCAAGAGCAAGGCCGTAGCGTCTCATTCGGATGCGGTGATCATTCAGCGGGATGGAACAACGATTTACGAGGACTACTTCGAAAAGGAGGAAATTCCCATCTACATCGCTTCTGCTGGTAAGTCCCTGACGGGTCTGGCGATTGGGAAGCTGATCGATCTGCGGCTTCTGGACTCGCTGGATCAGCCGGTGCACACCATTTATCCCCAATGGAAACAGGGCCGCAAGAAAGACATCACTGTGAGAATGCTTCTGAACCACACTTCAGGGCTGCAAAACCACCCGAACGCCAGTGTAGAGCTGGAGCCGGCACCGAACTACAAAATCCAGAACATCATCGAGCTGGCCCTGGCGGCCGAGCTGTCCAATGCACCGGGTGAGAAGGTAAGCTACAACAACAAGGCGGTTGCGCTTTTGGGCGGCATCGTGCAGGAGCTGTCAGGGAAATCATTTGATCGGTTTTTTGCCGATGAGTTCTTTGGCCCCATGGACATTACCGATTATGACTGGATCAAGGACAAATCGGGAAACCCAACCGTTCACGGTGCCTTTGTGCTAAAGCCTTCTGACTTCCTCAAGTTCGGAGAATTGATGCTGAACAAGGGAAGCTACAACGGCCAACAGATCATCAGCGAGGAATGGGTCAGCGCATCGTTGGAGCAAAGCCAGGATTTTACACCCATCTGGGGGTTGCTCTGGTGGAGATTACCAGAGTATGAGAAAAGGATCATTGACGATGAAACCTGGAGCTCCTGGAAGCAGGCAGGTGTGGAGGAAGGTTTCATGGACAAACTGAAGCCCATCAAAGGGAAGCTGTTCGACACTCCGGATGATTTTTACCGCGACTTGGAGAAGCTGCTCGGAGAAAACTGGGGGACGGTATTGGATAAAAACCTACCACCAGAAGTAGCATCCAGCAAAAGGGTGTATGGAGAGCAGATCACGGCCTACTACGCCAACGGATACCGGGGAAACTTCCTCGTCATTCTGCCGGAGCAAAAGATCGTTGCCGTGAGATGCGCAGACCATGACGGGTTCAACTACGAGACTGATTTCTTCCCCGACTTTGTGCGCTTAGTGTCTCAGCTGGAGAAGTGAGGTGGTAATTGGCATGCTTGGGGGCTTACCTTCGCTTACCTTGCTCAGAAATGAACCATCAAAATGGGCACACCACCGGCAAAAGGTGATGGACATGCACTCTGCAAGAGAATAACTGAAAACCGTACGTAACTGATGCAAATAGAGGAGATCATAGAGGAGCTTCGGGCGCTCAATGAAGAAGTTCCAAAACCGCTTCGCCTTCCGTCTGTCGAAGAACTTGATCAGATTGAAACCGACCTTGGCATTACGTTGAACCCAGATTATCGGAAATTTTTGCTCAGTGCCGGAGATGTCGTTTACGGAGTGCTTGAACCCGCATTGGCAATTCCGGATCATCCAGCTCAATACCTTGTGAACATTGCGAGGGAAGCCTGGCAAGACGGCCTCGATCAGGGCTTACTTCCCATTTGCGAAGACAACGGAGACTATTACTGCCTGAACGCTTCAGGAGAAGTCGAGTTTTGGTCGCATGAAGGCGCTTCAGATGAGAAATGGCCGAGCCTTGCCGCCTGGATCAGCGAAGTCTGGATAGAAGAAAGCTGACAGTCAATAAAATAGCTGGGCTCAGAAAACACCAAACTGACGGCCACCGCCTTGATTCCTGCCTTTCGGAAGCCGGCTTTGGCAAGTTGATTTCAAACCAAAACTCATTCGGAGGTGTGAGCTCTCAGAGCCGGATGAGTCTCGCGCATCATGGGGTTTTTGGGCAGCTGATAGTGTAAATCAGGATCTCGCCTCAGCTCCCGATGGAGTAAGTTATTGATTTGTTGAGAGTTATCAATAGGGTGAGATGGCGCTTGATCATCACACAATCCAAAACCTCGTCTGTACTGGCGCAGGTGGATTCAACACTGCGCCACCCTCTCCACCTCTGCGTCACCCCCTGGCGCTGCGCCATACTAGCACCTTGCGTCACCTTCCTTTGTGTTGCGTCACTCTTTACCCCTGCGTCACCCGCTTTTCACGGTTTTATGGTCGCCAGAACGAAAAGAAATTGTGTGCTGGCCTCATACAGCTACTAGTGATCAGAAGTTTTGATCTGCTCTATCTTGTAGCGCTTATGAGCTTCCCATGAAGAGAATCATGTCCATGCTGTTGATGAGTCTGCTCCTGACTCAGTGTTCCATTGACAGGACCATTCACAACCTCTCTCTGTCTGAGCTTCAAACGCTGGATCAATTTGAAGGATTGGAGCGTCAAAGCCAGGTTCGGATCAGTGATCCGGACGAACCAGGTCAAAAGCTCTGGTTGTGTCTGACGTTTGTTTCCGCGGAAACAGAAAGACCCATTATCAAGGAGCAGATCAAGCTATTCCACACCTCCTCCCAGGGAGAATACAACCCCGATGACCCGAGCGATGAATCCACGGCACGACTGAATGGAACAGCTTATACAGACGATCAGGGACGAATCTTTGTCCAGACCATTTTGCCGGGCGATTACGGCAGCTCTTCCGATAACCGACATGTTCATACCACCGTACAAAATGCCAGACCTCAGGCTTATGATATTCACTTTAAGCAATACACAGGAATGATGAACGAGCGCTTCATCAACGGAAGCGACCAGCACTTCCTGGCGGATTTAAAGCAGACAGAGGACGGTGTTTTGGTGGCCTTCTTAATGGTTGAAGTGAAGAATCACCATCTGGAACCTGCGGCCATGCAAAGGACCGGGCGATCAGATGATTAGATGATGAGTTGATCAGATGATGTGATTCAAGAGAGAATAAGCGCTGGAGTCGGCCTTTCAGGTTTTTTGGCACCAGATCGAAGAGAAATTGCGCGTTGGGCCCGCGCAGCGATTTGTGCCTCCGCTAAAGTTATGGCGACACACAAGCCGCTCTATCGCTGCAGCTGAAGCGCGTGTGATCAGTATGACCTGCTTCATAGCTGTAAACAGCCATTATCTGGCAATACAAAAACCAAAAAGTATCAGCGTTTCGCAATTGCGTATACGACCTGAGCATCGTGCCGCCCGCAGCTTTGCCTATGATTTAAACAAGGCAAGATGAGCACGAAAAACCAGTTTGGAAAAAGGGGATGGACCCCCGATCGAATAGAATCTCTGAGAGGTAAAACGTTCCTGATCACCGGTGCTACCAGCGGGACAGGTTTGGAAGCATCACGAATACTCCTGTCAAAGGGTGCGAAGGTGGTGATGCTCAACCGCAACCCCATAAAGTCGGAGAGTGTCATTGCCAACTTGAAGCAAGAGCTTGGCCATCATGTGGACGTTTCTTTCATCCGCATGGATTTGGGAGATCAGGCTTCTGTGAGAGCAGCGGCAGAAGAAGTACTCGGAAAAGTGAAGCACATTGACGCGTTGATGTGCAACGGTGCCATTGCCCAGGTGCCCAAACAAGTGTTCACCGTAGACGGCTTTGAAAGTCAGCTTGGAGTCAACCACTACGGTCACTTCACATTGCAAGCCCTACTCTTTCCACGGATTGAAAAATCGAAAGGACGCATTGTTGTGGTGGGCAGCGAAGGCTACAAAATGGGCATCAAAACCATACAGTTCGAGGACATGAACTGGGACCAAAACTACAGTGCCAACGGAGTCTACAGCCAGAGCAAACTGGCGCAGATCATGACTGTTTATGAACTGCAAGACCGCTTGAAAAAGGCCGGCAAGACCGATGTGAAAGTCTATGCCTGCCACCCCGGAGCCTCCAGCACTTCGCTCATCAAAACCAGTGGGAGTCTGGCAACACGCTTCGTTTGGCAACTGATGAAGCTATCTCCGATGGTACAATCGGCCGAAAAAGGCTCGTACCCGGAACTAATGTGTGCCACCGAAGATAACTTGGATCAAGCAGGCTTCTATGGCCCAACAGGACGCAACTATTGGACAGGCCCTGTAGGCGAGTGCAAACTCGAACCACACGCAAAAGACAAAGCCGTAGCTGAGAAGCTGTGGGCAGTATCAGAAGCCGCAACCGGTTTGAAATGGAGCGTATGATATACCATGCCTTCGAGGGCAGTCATGCTGAGGGCGACTGAAAGTCGCGTCTCGAAGCATGAAGCGCAGGCCCATCTTTCATCAACTGATCAACTCATGGTCTGATCATCTGATTTTCACCTCAAATTCACGTTAACTTAGATCACTCTCAACAACACACAACATGGACATTCTAAAAGCATCCACCGACTGGGCCAAGGCTGAACTTGTTTCCACGCCCTTTTTCATGCTGTTCGGAATCGCATTCATGGCAGCAAGCTTCGCCCTGTGGCAAATCGGCAAAACCGACCTGGCCAAAGCCTACATGATCCCCACCCTGGTGGCCGGTGCCTTGCTGCTCATTATTGGGTTGGGATTGTTCTTTACCAATAAATCGAGGATCACCCAGTTTAAAACGGCTTACAACAGCGATGCTGCTGCCTTTGTGGCTTCAGAATTGGAGCGGACCGAAGCCACGCTGAAGGAGTACAAAAACGTGGTATTCACCGCTGTTCCATTGATCATTATCGCTTGCGCGCTCGTCCTGATGTTTGTCAACGCTCCCGCCTGGCGTGCCAGCATGATTACCAGCATGGCCATGCTCGTGGTCATTTTGTTGATTGACGGTATGGCCCATGCCAGAATCGATGAATACCACCAACAGCTGCTCACCGCAGAAAGCGAAATGAAGCCCTGAAATGCAGCATTTTAAAACCCTATCCGCCTACCACGAATACCTGGAACTCCCGCGGCCGGAGCATCCCATGTTTAGCATGTATTCAGCCCTGGGTGAAGGCTACCTGCCGTGCCCGAAAGAAAGCTCACCGCCCATCACCAACGACTGTTATTCCATTAGCTTCAAGAAAATCGTCAAGGGCGATTTGGCCTACGGACGCACCAAGTATGACTTCACCAATGGTGCGCTGTTCTTCATTGCCCCACGACAGGTGCTGCAGTGGGAGAGTAGTGCAGTGTTTGAGCAAAAAGGGTTTTCCATCCATTTTCATGAAGACTTCCTGAAGGGAACCGAGCTCGCACAGCAGATCAGGAAGTACGGCTTCTTTTCCTACTCCGCCAATGAAGCCCTGCACTTGTCGCCCAAAGAAGAGCGGCAGATCGAGCTGATCGTGGAGAACATTCACCTTGAATACCAAAACAATCCCGATTCCTTCAGCAAGGACATCATCATTGCCCACCTCAGCACTTTGTTAAAGTATGCCCAGCGCTTCTACGAACGGCAGTTTACGCATCGCGAAGAGCTGTCCAACGACTTGCTCGAGCGCTTCAATCAGCAGCTCGAAACCTATTTCGATTCAGGACAGTTGCAGGAAAACGGAATCCCCAACATCGAGCAGATCGCAGACGGACTCTCCGTTTCGCAGCGCTACCTGAGCGACACATTGAAAAAAGAAACGGGTAAAACCTCCACCGAGCATCTGCACTTGTACCTGATGGACGAAGCCAAGAACATTCTGCTGAACCCCAACAAAACCATCGCAGAAGTAGCCTACGAACTAGGCTTTGAATACCCACCCTACTTTTCAAGGCTCTTCAAAAAGAAAGAGGGCATCAGCCCATCGGAGTACCGGGAGCGGTTTGAGCTCAACTAGGTTGGAGGGGTGATCAGATGATGGTGGTTAAGCCGCGCCAAGATTTCGGGAAGTAGCTTTGACAGTAACATGAACACCTCGAGAATATTTCAGACGCTGGCAATCATTGTTGTCTGCTCATGCAATGCTCCGTCTCCTCAAACTGCGGATACCAGGCACGTGCCGGTAGATATAGCCGAGGAATTCGCCAATAGCTATGTAGCGTATTCCAATGATCGCAAGAACCCCATGAACACGTTAGAATGGCTTGAGTCTCAACCCATGGCAAGCGAGCGGTTTAAATCCTCTCTCCAGGCGTTTTACAATGAAATGGAGTTTGTGGACGCTGATCCAATTCTTGATGCTCAAGATCATCCCGAGAAGGGATTTGAGGTTGTAAAAGTGGATTCCCACTACGTTACACTAAAGGGAGTTGATTGGGAAAGGTTCAAGATGGTTGTGAGGTTGGCGGAATCAAATGGCAAATGGGTCATTGATGGTGCAGGAGCGATCAACATACCGGCAAATCGAAGAGTCCAGCACTAACGCGCAAGCGATCAGTATGACCTGCTTGGTTATGGTTAAGAAACATGAACCACAGACCAAAGCCCAGCAAGCCATTTAACAGACCCCAAAATGATTCAAATTAACTTCGACCTTGTAAACTTTACAGGATTACAACAAGCCGTTGATCATACGCTCAAATACCCCAGCCTTCATGCGATATTCAATACTCATATTCTTTGGGATTGTACTTTTCTCCTGTTCGAATTCAGAGAAACGATCAGAACATTCTGCAGACAAACCGGATAGACGCGCTCTTCTGCTTCAACTGTTAGAGCAAGCTCCAGGTATTGACCTTCCATTTCGCTGGGACTTTGATTCAAA
Source organism: Flavobacteriales bacterium UBA6057 (assembly GCA_002428995.1). GTDB lineage: Bacteria > Bacteroidota > Bacteroidia > Flavobacteriales_G > Salibacteraceae > UBA6057. The sequence continues at coordinate 399,489 of DIYJ01000014.1, forward strand.
ACCCAAAACATTTAGGCCCGAAGACTTCGAAGACCTCATCCCAAACCTTTCGACCATCGGGTACTTTAAGGTTCATGAGTTTTACGCCTTTTTGCAGTTTATTCCAGCCGATGAGTCGTTACCACAACTCACCATCATTGACTCTTTAGGAAACAAGATCGATCAAAGACAAATCATCATCGGTAAGTGTCATGGAGATTGTAGTTACGAGTGTAATGAATCAGTGGTCATAAGTGAGCAGTTCGACATCTACGCTTGGTTCACCTCCATCTACCAGGATTGTGACGGGTCGGGCGATATAACGCCAGAACTTGCTGAAGCTTCGCAGCAAGAGGCGATTGGAAAGATAGAACGGAATGGAAGAGTTTCGTTCAAGGAAAACGAAGAGCTCACCTATAAGCCTGATTCTGCCGAAGTCTTCACCTTAGGTTACCACAGTGAAGTATTCTACTATCCAGATCAGCCTACAGAAGTGCTTGTTAAGATCAAGCAGATTAACGACTCTGTGATCACCTATTGGATTGATGGCCAGGACAAGCCATGTAATTCACACTATGGAACAGCACAAAAGGTGTGTGTTCATTGTGATGGCGAAATAGACGAATACCAAGGCACTGCCTACCCCTCGCATGAGTACTTTCCCGTTGGCAAGAAAAACGGAGTCATAGGCTCCATTAGGATAGCCTTTGACAAGACGAAGGTTGTGGTAAAATCGAATCCGAACAATCAAACAGACGATTGCATGCGAATATTCGGGGATGTAGGATTGAATAAAGGAAAATACGCGGCATTAACCCCGCAGCTGCGCTAAACCGGCCTCTCAGGTTTTTGTTGGCACCAGATCGAAGAGAAATTGCGCGTTGGCCCTGTGCAGCGATTTAGTGTCTGAAGGTCGCGTGAAACGCGAACAAGTTTAAATCGCGGGCGCCTACGCTAAAGCTTCAGCGACAGCGTGCAAGCTGAAATTTCGATTCGCTATCTGGTCACAAAAAGATGTCAGCCTTGACTTTTGCTCCACTTTGCGTCAAGGCAAAGTGGACGAGGATGAAAGCAAGCGATCAGCTTTCATAGTTCGCGGTGCACACTTCGACACGCAAGCTCCGCATGCGGCTCAGTATGACCTGCTGGGTTGAGGGAAAAATTATCTCGTTACAACGGCCCCAAATACGAAGCGAACCGGCCTTAGTCTTTTGGTGGGCACCGGATCGAAGAGAAATTGCGCGTTGGCTTTGCGCAGCGATTTAGTGTTTGAAGGTCGCGTGAAACGCGAACAAGTTTAAATCGCGGGCGCCTACGCTAAAGCTTCAGCGACAGCGTGCAAGCCGAAATTTCGATTCGCTATCTGGTCACAAAAAGATGTTAGCCTTGGGTTTTGCTCCACTTTGTGCTAAGACAAAGTGGAAGAGGATGAAAGCAAGCGATCGACTTTCATAGTTCGCAGTGCACACTTCGACACGCAAGCTACGCATGCGGCTGCGCCATCCTTCGGTCGCCAAAGGCTTGCCTTAGGCGTTGCGCTAAAGCTAAAGGCGCATGCCATCAGCACGACCTGCTTTTGATTTAAAGAAGCTCTTCACAAGCTTCAACCCAGCATCGAGAACAGAAACAACCTCATAGCCCGAAGAACCAACAACGGCCTTTGCATCTGGATTTCTTTCACATTACCGCTAAGTTTGAGAGACTGAAATCACAAATGGCATTCAAGCAGATGATACAGAGCAAAATCAGACATGCAGTTTTGTCGTTTTCACGCGTGGATCGCATGTTAACTTGGAGAAAAGTCTAGTTGTCGTTACACGTAGCCATTTCGATGTATACCAAGCAGTTATGTTCGATTCAAAAGGCATGAGGATAGACTTTGCACTTGCTGGTCTCAATTTGCTGCTACCAATACTGATCGCTTTATGCGTTCCCAACATTGGCTACGCAAGCTTTTTTGCCATAACCATAGTGATCGCAAGCCTTCCCTGGCTTCTGTTTTATGTGGTTTCTTCAATCAGGAAGAGGCCGATTTACCGCCTGCTCACCACTTTGAATCTTAGCGTTTCGGGATTCCTGCTCCTCATGTTTTACGTATTGTTTCAATCTCATTTGGACAGGATGGACATGCATTTTGAGCAGTCCAAGCTTCATCCACTGCAAACCCAAGTCGAAAACCGCATCAAAACCTATATTCAAAACAACGCCAGCTACCCTCAGTCTTATGAGCCGATCCAGTTTGGTAACCTTGATTCTATGAAGGTTTCTCGCTTAAATGATACAAGCTTGACTGCTGAAAAAGTCATCCAGGATATTGAGAATGATAACCTGAATTTATCGGAGCTGATACAGGATAATAGCGAGGAGGCGGTATACGGGAATTACTTCTTAAGGCACAGCTATTTGCTCAAAAACAGAAACGGTCGAAAGCTGAGCCGTGTAGCATTTGTTGAGCTTGATCGAGAGCTGAATATCAGAAGGATATACAATGAAGAAGATTTCACTAAAATCTCATGGCACGACCACTTCGGTAAGGTGCAGCAAGAGGAGTAAAGGCTTCCGGACTCAATAGCGTTATTCTTGAGAGAGTGATATAATGCATTGCGTTTAGTTACCGCAAGGAGGGAGGTATTATCTTCTTTGATCTGTTCTGCTCATATTACATAGTTGCACTCGCTATAAATGAACCTAATTCAAACTTCAAGACCTAGTCACAATCAGCTGTTAGAGATCAAACAGTGGCTTTTAGAGGAAGAAAACGAAACAGGAAATGGATTTCATTGCAATTGGGGAATAATAGAGAAAGCCTACGCATCAAAGGAACTGTTGACCTTTTCATTGGACAATAAAGAGATTGCTTTTCTAGTTTTCTCAGACAAAGGACTTTCTCTATCAATCGACATTTTTGAAGTCAAGCCACAGCAACGATCTCAAAATCTGGGACTACAAGTGATTAACCAATCGTTAGATTATTTCAGACAAAGGAATTTTCTTGTGGTAGAGTTGTTTTGCCAACCTGTTGAATCAGAGGGCTTTTGGAGAGAATGTTCCTTTATCGATTTCCCTGAATCGGTAACGTTCAATAATGAACGTACACATCTGTACAGAATATTGGTAGAGTCGCAAATGCCTAATTCTTCAATACACTCGACAAAGGAAAAACTAAGACTCTGGACCGGCTTCAACTACTCGCAAAATCCAACCTCACAAGAACAAGAATGGAATCTGGAGTTTAAGCCGAACAGCAGAAAACTTAAAAAGCCAATCATCGCCCCAGTTGACTCAAACTGGACACTAACATGGCTAGACAATAATGAGGTGCAATTTCAAGACGATGTCCGGAAATTCCGCCACCAAGAGATATTGTTTGGATCGTTTTTAATCATTGCTGAATTAGAATAAAAGCGATGAGCATTACAAACTCAATGAAACCAGTAGAATCTACATATGAGATCACTGCTTGGAAATGTCTGAACCGAAGCGTAGACGAGAAATGGTCTATATGGGCTGTCGATATGATGATGGTTGGTTATGAAACTGAGCATTTAGTAGAACTTGCTGGAATTGAAAAACCATACAACCAATTCGAATTAAGCGAGCTAACTGATAGGGTGTTTGAAGAACTAGACCTTGACTATACAGATCAGGACAGAGTAGTGATCGAGTATGTAACCTATTTAGCAAAGGAAGTGCTGAATGACAGAAGAGATTTGCTAAAAACTCTGAGAGAAATTAAAAATCTGTGTGTCGAGCTTGACTTGGATGGTAGAGTGTACGATTTCCACTCTCTGTACTTTGCTAAGGAAGACTTGAACTACGACACTGTTCAATGGTATTGGAACGGAGCGGACAGATCAAACATTGATCAAATCTGCATGGATTATTTACAAAAATGGGTTGCTGAAAATGAACTTGGATGAGCTTTTCGAAGGTGCGGACCTGTGTTTGACGATCGACTTTCATGGCTCTCAGGTCGCACTTCGACACGCAAGCTCTGCATGCGGCTCAGCATGACCTGCGTAGTTTTGGGAAAAGTATCATCTCGCTATACTACCTGCACACACTCAGCGAACCGGCCTTAGTCTTTTTGTGGGCACCAGATCGAAGAGAAATTGCGCGTTGGCATTGCGCAGCGATTTAGTGTCTGAAGGTCGCGCAAGGCGCGAACAAGTTTAAATCGCAGCAAGCCAAAATTTCGATTCGCTATCTGGTCACGAAAAGATATCAGCCTTGGGTTTTGCTCCACTTTGTGCTAAGACAAAGTGGAAGAGGATGAAAGCAAGCGATCGACTTTCATAGTTCGCAGGGCACACTTCGACACGCAAGCTCCGCATGCGGCTGCGCCATCGCTAAAGCTAAGGGCGCATTCGATCAGCATGACCTGCTTCGTTGCTGGCAGAGTAAACACTAGACCCCCAACTCGCGCGCACTCGTGGTGCCTGCTAATCGTAACTGCAAAAAACAAAGGTCACGCGCTATGCATCTACGCTAAAGCTCCGATGATCGAAGACAAGCGCGCGCCAGCTTCCATGGTGAGACCTATAATCCACTTCTAAGCCGGACATGCCGCTCATTGAACTTGCACTTGAGTTTGAGCCTGAGCTTCAACTTCAACTTCAACTTCAACCCAAGTTCACCAATCCAGCAACTCGCCCCAAATCAATCCGAAACACCTCCCCATCCTGCCACCCCCGATTCCCCAACTTCCCGGTAGGTCGCTTCTTGCAATCCGCTTCCACCATTTCCGAGCCTTTGCCCGGTCGCCAGGGCGCCATGCCGATCTGTGGCGTGGTCGCAAACCAGAGTGAGATCACCCGTTTTTGCAGCGCAGCCGCGATGTGCATTAGGCCCGTGTCGTGGGAGATGACTACTTCCGCTTGTTGCAGCAGGCTGGCCGACTGGTGGAGGCTGAAACGGCCGCAGGCGTTGTGGACTGTGCCCGTGGATTGTGCTTCTATTTCTTTGCCTGCAGCTTCATCCGTGGGGCCGCCCAGCAGCAGGACCGGTTGTTGGATTTGGTTACACAGCTCAATGATTTTCGGGGTCGGCAAGACCTTGCCCGGAGTCGTTCCTCCGATGGCGTAGGCTACGTAGCCGCTTTTGAAGGCGGCCGGCAGCTGGCTCAGGCTCACCTCCTTGTCTTCCGGGATGTAGAAATCCAGGCCCTTGCCATCATCTTCCACTGCCAGCGCTTTCACGGTATCGAGGTAGCGGGTAACGATGTGCCCGATCGGGGTGATCTCCCGCTTCGTTTGCACGTACAACCATTTCGCGATGTTGCGCTTGTCTACCTTGAAGCTCAGCGCCTTCACAAGCCTGCGCGCCTGTCCGCTGCGCAGGTTGTTGTGCAGGTCGATGACGTAGTCGTAGTGCGTACTTTTTAGGGCTTCGCTTACCTCGAAGACCTTCTCATCAATCGCGATCACCTGGTCGATGTTCGGATTCGTTTCCAGGATGGAGGCAAAGGAGCGTTTGGTCAGGTAGTGGATTTCCACGCGGCCGTCCAGCTGCTGCTTCAGGGTCCGCACCACCGGGGTGGTCAGCACAATGTCTCCAATGGAGCTGAAGCGAATGACAAGTATGCGGGTGATAGCGTCCAAAAGCGAGGGGCTAAAGGTGATCCAATTTACGAAGCTCTGCAAGCGCGCCTGTTCGACCCGGCCTCCACAGCGTCAATTCCCATACATTTGAACGCATGCTCATCGACAGCCACAATCATATCTACGCAGAGCAGTTCAACGATGACCTGGAGGAGGTCATGAACCGCGCTTCCGAAGCCGGTGTTCAGCACCTGTTGATGCCCAACATTGATGTGCCCAGCATTGACGCCATGCACCGCGTGGCCGACCGTTATCCCGATCGTTGTTATCCCATGATGGGCCTGCATCCCTGTTCTGTTCAGGAAGATTTTCGGGAGCAGCTTTCTGTGGTCGAGCGACACCTGTTTCAACCCGTGCGCAAGTACATCGCGGTGGGGGAGATTGGCATTGACCTTTACTGGGACAAGTCTACGCTCGAGATCCAGCAGGAAGCCTTTCGCCAGCAGATTGAATGGGCGAAGGCATTGAAACTTCCGATTGTAATCCACGTCCGTGAGTCCTTTGACGAAGTGTTTGAGATTGTGGACGAGCTGCATGACGAGCGCCTCAGGGGGGTGTTCCACTGCTTTACGGGTACGCTGGAGCAAGCCAAACACATCGAAGCTTACGGCAGCTTCATGATGGGCATTGGTGGCGTGTTGACCTTCAAAAACGGCAAGATCGATCAGTTCATCCACGAGCTGGATTTGAACCGCCTGATCCTGGAAACCGATTCGCCCTACCTCGCGCCCAAGCCCTACCGCGGCAAGCGCAACGAACCCGCCTACACACGCCTGGTAGCCGAGAAGCTCTCGACTTTGACCGGGAAGAGCCTGGAAGAAATTGAGGCGGTTTCCACCGCCAACTGCGAACGACTGTTTCACCTAACCTTTGAACATGAAGCAAGCAGCGCTCCTCTGCCTGATCATCTGGACGGTTAACAGCTTCGCCCAGGACACTTCGGGGTTGACCCTTTCGGGCTATGCGGATGCCTACTATTCCTGGTATTCGAATGCCGAAGAAACCGCCTTGCAGCAACACGACTGCATCGGAGCATATCACAACAACCTTGGCCTGAACATCGCGCAGCTTAGTGCCGCCTACAGAGGAGATCGCGTGAGAGGTACGGCCACTTTTCACTTTGGAGACATTCCCGCCATCACCTGGGCCGATGACTACCGGCAGATCCAGGAAGCGAATGCCGGTGTGCGGCTCGCCAAAGGCTTGTGGCTCGATGCCGGATTCTTCAAAACCCACGTAGGCACTGAGAGCTTTTTGCCCAAGGATAACTTGCTGAGCATCATTTCGCTCGGAACCTTCTACGGCCCATTTTACCAAAGCGGAGCGCGGCTGAGCTATACCACGGAAAGCAATTGGCACTTTGAAGCACACGTGATCAACGGCTACAACCGTCACATCGACAACAACGATGGCAAGAGCTTCGGAGTGCTGGTCTCCAAGCAGTTCAGCGACAACTTTTTTATGAGTTATTCCAATCTGCTCGGAAATGAGCAACTGGTGAGCGTGGACGATGAGTTTTTGATCTACCAAAACCTCTATGTCAGCGCCAATCTGGGCGAACGATTGGAACTGCAAGTCGGGATGGATGTTGCGCTGGACGATCAAGGCAGCGACTTCGAAGAGTTTAGCAGTCCGCTACTGGCTCCCTTGCTCACCGTGAAGTATCATATGAATGATCGCTTTGCGGTCGCGGTTCGCGGAGAAGTCTTTAGCGATGAAAGCGGAGTGAACAGCTCGAATTTGATACCACAGACGGCACCCACTTTGAACCCGAACGTAGATCCCAGCTTCACCTCGTTCAATTTTCGGTCGGACGGCCATACCATCTACGGAGCTACACTGGGCTTTGAGTACAAACCCTCGCCCTTTGGCTTTTTGAGGGTCGAATCCCGCATGCTCTATCGCGATGTAAGCGATTTATCCTTTCCTGACGATTATTCTGCCCGGTTCAGCGGCCTCAACCCGATGCTGGATCAGCGGGTGCAGGTAATGGCTACGCTGGGCGTTTTATTCAACCGAACTTTTACCCTGAAAGCTTGACATCGATCCTCATCATCTACACCGGAGGCACCATCGGCATGGTGGAGTCTGAAGACCGCAGAACGCTGGTGCCCTTTGACCTGGAACACGTGTTGGTGCAGGTGCCTGAGCTGAACAAGCTCGAGGTGAACCTACGCTCGGTTTCTTTTCCCGAGCCCATTGATTCATCGGATATGCACCCTAAACACTGGGTGAAGATGGCCGAAATCATCGAAGAGCATTACCACGAGGTGGATGGCTTTGTGATCCTGCACGGTTCCGATACGTTGGCTTACACTGCTTCTGCTTTGAGTTTTATGCTCAAGGGCTTGCACAAACCTGTGATCATCACCGGCTCGCAATTGCCCATCGGAATGATCCGAACCGATGCCCGCGAAAACCTGATCACTGCCGTGGAGATCGCCTCCCTGCAAACAGGAGGCATTCCACAGGTGCAGGAAGTGGCCGTGTACTTTGAATCGAAGCTCTACCGCGGCAACCGCACCAGCAAGTTCAGCACCGAAGCTTTTGAGGCCTTTGATTCGCCCAACTATCCCGTGTTGGCCGAAGCGGGCGTGCATTTGAACTTCAACCACGAAGACTTGTACCGAACGACTGAACCGGAGTTCAGTGTCCACAAAGGATACAGCAACAAAGTATTGGTCGTGACCCTGTTTCCCGGCATCAGCGAGCGGGTGATGGAAGCCATTCTGTTGCAGGAAGAATCGCGAGCTGTGATCCTCCGGACCTTTGGATCGGGCAATGCGCCTACCGACCCGCGCTTTTTGACCTTGCTGAAAGCATACATCGAGCGCGGCAACATCGTGCTGAACGTGAGCCAGTGTCAGAAAGGCGGCATCGAGCAAGGGCGATACGCCACCAGCCGCAGGCTTCAGGAAATGGGTGTGCTCAGCGGAGGCGACATGACCTTTGAAGCCGCTGTGACAAAAACAATGATTCTATTAGGTTTGAGCCAGGATGTGCATTGGATCAGCGATCAGCTGGTCACCAACATTCGAGGTGAACTATCCGTGAACTAGCCATGGCGAGAAAACAAAAGAAATACGACCAGAAATACCGCAAGAACGCGAAGGCGGAAGAGCCAGTGGCCGAAACGCAGGAAGCGTTGGAAGAAACCGCGGCCCAGGAGCCGCAAGCACCACAAACCAAGCGGAACTGGACGCCTTACCTGGTGATGTTCTTGTTTGGGTTTATGCTCTACGCGAATACGATCCCCTTCGATTACGTGCTCGATGACAAGCTCTACATCACCGCCAACGAGTTCACCAAAAAAGGTCTGGACGGCATCAGCGACCACTGGACGAACGACCTGATGACCGGCTTCTTCGGGAAGAAGAAAAGCCTCGTGGAAGGAGGTCGATACCGTCCTTTGCCCCTGACTACGCACGCCATTGAGTGGCATTTCCTGGGCAATAATCCACACGTCAGCCACTTCATCAATGTGATCATGTACGGCTTGATTGGGGTGATCCTGCTGGTGATTTTCCAACTCATGTTTCCCGCCAAATCGGAGAAATGGTGGTGGAACTTACCCTTCATAACCACCCTGCTCTTCATGGCTCATCCGCTGCACACGGAGGTCGGGGCCAACATCAAAAGCCGCGATGAGTTGATGGGAATGATCTTCGCGCTGCTAGCCGTGCGATCGGTGTTGCTCTACGCCCAAAAACCGGGCGTCAAAGAGCTCGTGCTGTCCGGCCTGTGGTTCTTCCTCAGCCTTACCTGCCGCGAGTCCTCGCTGATCTTCCTGGGTGTGATTCCGCTCACCTTGATCTTCTTTTCCAAGGCTACGCTCAAGCAGGGCATCATTTCCCTCCTGCCGATGCTCGGTGTATTGGGTGCGTACCTCGCCTTGCGAACCTCCGTCTATTCCGACCTCGGAAAGAGCATGGAAGTGGCCAAAGAGCTGATGAACCAGCCCTATATGCTGGCCTCCACTTCGGAATACTACGCGAGCATTTTCTTTACGATGGGATTGTACGTCAAGCTCCTGTTCTGGCCGCATCCGCTTACGCACGACTATTATCCTTTTCATCCCTTCCGCACCTTCAAGGAGCTGTCCAGCGGTTCCAGTTTCTATGCCGATTGGTCGGAACCGATGGCACTTTTTGCGGTAGTCGCTTACACCGCCATGGCCGCTTACGGCCTGTATGCGCTGGTGAAAAAGCTTCAAAAGAAACCTGCAGACGTGGTGGGTTATGGCATTCTGCTCTTCCTCGGCACCTTCATCCTGTTTTCGAACCTCCTGTTTGAGATCGGAGCCTTCATGAACGAGCGGTGGATGTTCACGCCTTCCATTGGCTTCTGCCTCATCATTGCGTGGCTCATTCACGAAAAGCTCTCGAAGCGGGCAGGGGAGACGGTGGCGCTCGCAGTGCTGGCAGTGATCCTGTTGGGTTACAGTGCCAAAACCATCCATCGCAACTATGCCTGGGAAAGCGACCACGCGTTGGCCTTTGCAGATGTAGGCACTTCCGATGGCTCGGCTAAGGTGAAGATGACCATGGGCAGCGAGCTACTAGAAGACGCAAAAGATGCCACCAATCCGCAGGAAAAGGCACGACTGCTGAACGAAGCAGAGCGCTACTGCAAGGAATCACTGGCCATCCATCCGAAGTACTTCCCACCGCTGGACATTCTGGGGAACATCTACTTCGAGAAGGAGAACTACGAGTATAGTGTCTACTACTTCCAGCAGGCGATTAGCCGGAAGGGCGGAGACATGCGCTTAGTGCGCAACATTGAAGCGGTGGGCATTCGCGCTGCACAGAACAAGGAATTCGAAACCGCCATAGCTGCCTACAAAACAGCGGCTCAGTTCTTCACAGGGGAAGATCAGTCGCGGGTTTATGCGCTGCTCGGTGAGGTGTATGGAAAAGACCTCAATCAGCCCCAGGAATCGCAGAAATACCTGCGCCTCTCCATGAAATCAAACCCCAACAATCCCGATGCTTATCAAAAGTTGGGGATCATCAAGGCGATGTCCAATCAGCCCGACTCGGCCATGGTGTTTTTCCAGAGAGCGCTGGAGCTGTCGCCTGACAATGCGCGTGTGATGCTCAACATTGCGGTGCTCTATCGACAGCAAGGCAACATGCAGCTGGCTGAGCAGTACATGCAAAAGGCCATTGAGCTCGATCCTTCGGTAAAGCCGGGCGGGTAGGGCCGAGGTGAAAAGTGAACCTCCTGCCATTTTTGGTTGAAAGGACATCGTCCCGAGCTTTGCTCGTAGACACAGCGTATATTCATCATCCCATGAAGCTAATCCCTCTGCACTTCAGGCCCATCTTACTTGTGGGGCTTGTCCTAACTATAACTCTTATCTGTTTGCCTGGACTTCAGGCCCAAAACCTTCAGCTTGATTACGCAAAGGTGATCTCTGGAGGAGATGACGTAGGAGCATACACCATGTGTCTGGACGGCTCTGAAAATATCATTGTCTCCGGCCGTTTTTATGGCCAGGTCGATTTTGATCCAGACTCGACACAATTTATCATGGATGCCGGAGATTTTGGGAAGACATTTCTGGCGAAATATGACAGCCTGGGTCAGTTGCTATGGGCCCGGCAATTTGGCTCTTCTTCCCCGGGCAGTGAAGGGATATTTGACCTTCAAGTGGATGCGTTTGGGGACCTTGTAATGATCGGTAGAGTCTCTGTGCCAGTGGATATTGATCCAGACACTGGCACCTACATACTCGATCCGGGAGGAGCGGAGACCCAACTTTTTGTGGCCAAGTTCTCTTCGAATGGAGATTTAGTTTGGGCCAAAAACACCCAAGGGTTCGCCAATTATCCTGAAGGAACTGTACTTCCAAGGAGCATGGTTTTGGACGCCAATGACAACATCTACGTGACAGGTGGATTCAACAGCTATGTGGACATCGACCCCGGGCAGGATACGTTGATTGTCAATGGCGAACCAACGGGTTCCGTCATCACCGAGGCAGCATTTACCATGAAACTTAACTTGAGCGGAGACTTGCTATGGGTGGTGGACGCTCAAAACGCTACCACAGGAGAATCCGTAGGCCACGATGTTGACATTGATGGGAATGGAGATATACTCACGGTTGGTGTGTTCGGTGGAACACTGTATCCTGATTCGGCCGATACAAATACCTCGTTGACCGCTACGGGATCATCGGACATTTTTGTGCATCGATTGACTCCCAACGGACAGCTGGTGGAGGCGATTTCTTTTCAGGGGTCACAGTTTCACGAGATGCTGAAGATTGAATGTGATCCGGTGGGAAGCGTCTACTTATCGGGCGTTTTCAACGGCACCCTTGATGCTGATCCCGGTGCTGGCACCACAGACTTAACGGCACCGCTGTTTTTCTGGGACGCATTTGTGATCAAACTATCCTCAACGCTCGACTTCCGATGGGCACATTCCATCGGAGGAGCTGATTTTGATGAATTCAGAGACATGGATGTTTCCGCGGTTCCCTATGTGAGGCTCTGTGGCAGGTTTGAAAACACGATTGACTTTGACCCAACCAACGGGACGGACCTAAAGGGGGCGAGCGGCCTTGAGGACGCCTTTATTACTTCTTATGATTCATCGGGCGCCTACCTGTCTACCCAAGTTTTTGGAGGCTCGCAAACGCAGATCATTCGCAACATCGAGACCAAGAGCGATGGACGTATCTTAGCTTCTGGTGACTTTACCGAAACCATCGACCTCGATCCCAGCGTGAGCACGAATACAGCGACCTCTGCGGGGGAAACTGACTGCTTTATTCTGCAACTAAAACCCTCCACAGTAGGCATCGCTTCTCCGGCCAATGCGCTCAGTGAGGCGAAGCTCTATCCTAATCCTGCTCATGATTGGGTGCATCTCGAGCTTGGTTCATTCGTGAATGTGACCATCCGTCTTTTCAACGCTTCAGGTCAATTGGTATCAGAGGAAAAAGTGAGTCGTTCCAAATACGACTTGATGCTTGGCGAAGCCTTTGGACTCTATATCGTTGAGTTGGAAAGTGAAGGATTCCGGCAGCACTTTCGGATTGTCAAGCATTGACCGTGGGGCAGTTGGATGGGCAAACTTGATGCATCAAAAAGACCGAAATTGATTTCTAAGCTCCATCCTGCTTAATCTTTCCATAAAACCGGGCGGGCAAGCCTCCAAAGCGGAGACCTACCCTCACCCGGATCCTAACGACTCAATCTTTGGCAGGAAGCAGCATGTGATGCTCCCAACCCTTTTCAGTCAGCAATGACAGGTAAACCGGTCCACTGGCCGCATCCAGAATTTCAACCTGAACATGTTGCGTGGAAGCATTCAACGGCTGCACGTTATGCTTTACTGGTCTGCCCAGCAAGTCCGTGACTTGAAGCTGGAGAATAGGAGAAGCCGTTTCCACTTCGAGCTGTCCATTCGTGAATGGGTTTGGGAAAACCCTCGTTTGGTGTGTCATAAAAGCCTGATCCAGACCCGAGATAACCGCGGTGTCATCATCGATTACCACAATCGTGTCCTCATCATCTTCAATCACCTTCGGCACAAAAGCCGTGTCTCGCACACGGAGCAACATGCCGTCATACCAGTTGGTAGGTGTGTTGGTAGAGATCTGGTTCAGCTTGTATTCTGCGGTGAATTTCCCGGCCAGGAACACCGAGCCACCGTTGGGCTCCGCTGCCACGCTTTCGTAATTCCCCATTCCCTTGTCATCCTCTGGAACAAGGTCGTAGCGGATGTCGAGGTTGGTATCCAGCGTTATGTAGAACGATTTGTGCTGGAAGGCGCCCGAAGGCGTTCCCTGATAGTAACGCAGGGTGGTATCGTTGGACACAAACAGCGAATCACGCAGGTGTCCCGCGAGGTGAAGGTTTCCGCTCCCATCGATGGCGATGGAGTGCTGGAAGTTCAGGTACATGAAGGACAAGCTGGAAATGTAGCTCTGCGGAATGAAGTAGCGGTAGTCAATCAGCTCCAGCGATTGACTGAATTTCGCCACCACCAGATTATTCACCGACCCTGGATGACCTGAGATCAAATTTCCCTGATCGATGTACAGCGTATCGCCCCACGCTCCGTGGGCATAGATCATCCCGTCTTCCGGATTGTACTTCACACGCGCAAAGCGATTCCCATACTTCCCCAGTTGGTAGCTTTCGCATGCTTCCATTTGAAATTGATCATTCAAACGAATGAGGGCGGCTTGCAATACAGATCCACCTATCAGCATGGTGTCTGGCGTTACAAGCGTATCCCCGAGGCCGATCGCAAACACAAGATCGCCCGTAGATTCTATGCACGAAACCACTCCCGGAACTTTGCTTTTTCCAGCCGGTGTCGCCCATGTGCTCTTGAAAGGATAGAAGTCCAGCTCATTGCCCATCGTGTCGAGACGAGCTACAAACAGCAGTTCTTCGTGGCCTACTTCGAGTGTATCGTAGTAGTTCCCATAGTTGAACGGAAGCAGCCCAAAGCCATTCATGCCAACAGCCCCTGAAATCACAAAATGACCATTGCCATCATAGGTGTAGGTCCCGACCCAGTCGTTGTTCAGCACGCTCTCCTTGGTGAAGTATGAGATGACATTGCCCGCACCATCCATCCTCACGTAGTAGTAAGTCCGGTAGTCGGGAAAGTTGTTCACCCCGTCATTGTAGAGCATGGTTCCTCCTATGTCCAGGCTATCCACACCGCCTACAATCCACCAGAAGGTGCCGTCATCGCCTGAGACGATTTGCCCCACGCGATACACTTCCCGTTGCCACAGGAAATTGCCATTGGTATCTACGGCATAAATGAAATCCAGCCCGGTGGAAGGTTGCTGAGGAGTGGTGCCCGGTTGGTTGGTGTTGTAATTCATCACGAGGTAGGGCTCGGAAGGGCCATCGACATAAACCATGTCGTAGAAGGACTCAAAGTTGATCTGGTGTTTTTGGGTAAACCAGTCGATCTCCTGGGCCGAAACTGTAAGTGTCATCAGCAGCCAGGAAAAAAGTAGAAAGTGTCTCATGTTTTTCGTTTCCGCAAATGACGCGGGCATGAGTCTCAAGCGCTGGTTCAGGCTGGTATACAAAAGGTATACGTGTTTGTAACTATCTGTTTTTCAGATCAGTAATTCTTGACGAACTGTTCCAACGACTCCTCCTTATCGAGGTTGAGCTTGCGCTTGAGGCGGTATCGGGCCGTCTTCACCGAGTTGGATTCTACGTGTGTGAGTGATGCAATCTCCTTGATATTGAGTCCCATTTTCACAAAAGCCAGCAGTCGCAGCTCCGTTTCGGAGAGCGATGCAAACTCGTCCTTCAGGCGGTTCGTGAAATCTGGATTGACTTCCTCAAATGTTTGCTGAAAGGACTGCAATTCCTGCTCCGTAGTGAAGCTGTGGTTGATCCTTCTGCGAATGTTCTTCTGCAGCGCTTCCAACTTGTTGGGGGCCGCACTGTTGGCGATCTCGAGCAGCTCTTTCAGTAGCTCATTCTTTTCGCTGATGTAGAGCGCACGCGTAGCCAGCTGTCGCTCCTTCTGAGCTGTTTTCTCCGTTTGCAGCATCACTTCGCGCTCCTTTTTCAGGAGTCGGTTTTTGTGGTTGGTGCGTAGGATCAGCAGCCACGAAAGCAAGATGAGAATGGCCAGCACCGCCAGGATGTAGGTCACAGTCTGCCTCTGTTCCACGAGTTCTTTCTCCCGCTGCAGGGCTACCATGGCGCGTTTCTTCTCATTCAGGTGATGCTTCACCTCCAGCTCAGCGGTCCGTTGGCGCAACTTGTTCTCCGAATCTTCTACCTGGTAGCGGGTGTAGCGCTGGAGCATTTCGAAGGCTTGTTTTGGATCATTCAATGCCGTGAAGAGGTCAGCCGCCAGCTTATAGGTTTCGGTCGGGTTCACGAGCTCCGATGTGTCATGCTCCAGCGTGAAAGCATCAAAAAGCTGCTTGGCTCGGGTAAGAGAATCGACATCCAGAAGTAGCGACAGTTCCAACAATCGGATTTGCTGGAGTTTGTCTTTGTAATCCAAGGCTGAGTGAATGGAATCTGCCTTAGCCAATTGAAGCAATGCCATTTCCGGGTTTCCCAATTCCTTCTGAGCACGCGCCATTTGAAAGTAGGCTGTACCCAACTTACGCAGTTCTCCTGCCGCTGTCCCCTCCTTCAGTGCCTGTTCCGCATAGTACATGGAGGAGTCAGGTTGCTCTAGAATGAGCTGATTGATACTCATGGAGATGCAGACACTGGATCGCAGACCTGGGTTTCCCATCGTAAACGGGTGGTGTAGCAATGTGCGCAACAAACTGTCAGTGACCATCGGAAATCCCAGCTCACTCATGATGTGAGCTCGGTTGAACAGGATGGTGTTTTCCATTGCCATAAGCTCCTGCTCCCGAGCCAGGACCAGGGCTGAATCGCTGTATTGCAAGTGTTGCTGGTATTCCTTCAGGTAGAAATACTGAATGCTGATCAGGTTATAGGTTTGGGCTAACAGTTCGCGGTAGTCTGCATGGCTGCGTAGGTGAGCAATCGATTGCTGCAACACCAAAGCCGCTGAATCCCGATGACCAGCATTGCCTGCAAACAACGCCCGATAATTCAGGGCCAATGCCCTGCCATCAGGCCGCGAAAGCACCTGACCCAGATACTCTGCGGAGTCCGCTAACCGCAGCAAATCCTCCGGAGCATTGTAGAAGATGAGTCCACCCTTTTCGTTGATGTAGTCCAAGCGCTCTGTAGGGCTTTGCTTGCTTTCATACTTCGACCAGAAATCCTTTGCAGTAAGCGGGCTTGCAAGCATCAACAGGCATAGCAGAACGGTGGTATGGAGGGATTGAACGTACATGGAATCAGGCCTCGTGATCGCGCCAACAGGCAAAAAACAATCACGCTTCGAAGTTAGATAGGGTTGGGTTGAATTCTCGTTCCGGGGAAAGCACTATTTTCGCAGCCCGCAAATCCGGAGAGGTGGCGGAGTGGCTGAACGCGCACGCTTGGAAAGCGTGTTTACGGAAACGTAACGAGGGTTCGAATCCCTCTCTCTCCGCAAGACAAATGATCCCTGTTGCCAACGGCAACGGGGATTTTTTATTTGTGCTTGAGCGGAATGCAATTTCAGCGAAGAGCGGAAATAGAAAAGCGCAATTCGCGTAGCGATTGGATCATTTGTATTGAAGCCTCACAAAAAAACGGGATCACGGAGTAATCCCTCTCTGCGAGTATTCAAACCTTCGCTCGAGCGAAGGTTTGAATGGTAATGTGAACCTCCGCAACAACTGCTTATGCACCACAGATACGAATCGCTTGGTAGCAAGGAAATAGCAGCCGGCTGCTGGCTGGAACTTCGCAGCCCCCAGATGAATCCATTCAGGTTTTCGGGATGCCTTTGAGACCGGATGAAACCTGTTCAGGCCGATGCCAAGCTAAACCTTCGGGCACTGACGTCAGATAGGGTGGTTGAGTTCACTTGACCATGCCTAAATCAAGCATGCGATGAATACTTCGGATATCACGATCTATCTATTACCCATATTAAGGCAATGTTAAATCTGGAAAAAACTAACTATTCTGAACAGTTTATATACTTGTTGATAGTGAGTAATTTAAGCTTGATGTGTTGCATTGAATAGCAATAAATGTACGTTAGTTTTAAATAAGGCTCTTGCAAGCTCTTTGAATTCACGCCAATCCTTCTTAGAATTGGATCGCAATCAGCTAATTCGCTGAACACCCCAGATAGAATAGCCCACAAGGCTTTTCTAGATAGAGCACCCTTCGTACCCAAAAAGCACTGCGGCATCCCCGTTGCTGACCGTTTACTGAAACACTCAGAATTACGGAACAGACGAAGTATGTCTTAACGAAAGAAAATTGAGCACCAAAACAAGATAACGACATTATGGCTAAAATCCTCTTATACGGTAGGCTGGTAAACGGAGATGACCCGGCCAAACGACTTCCAAACTTCACGGTCACATTCCGTGAAGAAGACACCGATGTAGGTAGTGACATCACCCTCACCAATGGTGATTTTAATGTGTCAGTGGATGATAATCCGGAAGCCACCTACAGCATCGAGGTATTTGATTCAGGAGGCGAGAGCCTTGGAACGTTTGATGGCCAGCGAGCCAGCGACTTCAGCTCAGAAGCAGAGCGCAAAGAGCTGGTTGTTGATGCCCAACCCGCGGGCGGATCCGGAACAGATGGCGAAGATGCTTACATCTACATCGCCTATGGAACGAGCGCCTCAGGTGCCAACTTCAGCCTCTCGCCAAACACAAATACGACCCACATCGGGGTATACTTCGGCAGTACAGACATCCCGAATGTCAACAATGCGGGAAACTATACCTGGACACAGATCAAGGGCAACAAAGGTGATACAGGAAATGCAGGTTCAGCCGGTGCCCCCGGAGCGCCTGGTGCTCCTGGAACACCCGGAAGCAATGGAGATAGCGCATACATCTATGTGGCCTATGGCATTGCCGAAACGAGTGCCGATGGATCAGGCTTCAGCCTGACACCTCAAGCGGAGACCACGCACCTTGGCATCTACTTCGATACGGTAGACCTTGATGATCCAAACAACTATGCAGATTACAACTGGTCTCAGATCAAGGGAGAAAAAGGCGACAAGGGAGATACTGGCAATGCTGGAGCGCCTGGGGCGCCTGGCTCACAAGGAGCGCCCGGTGAACCGGGGGAAAGCGCCTATGTAAGCATTGGCTACAGCCAAAACAGCAATGGCGATCCGGTGACCTTGACTCCGGATAGCGATACACGCTTCATTGGTGTGTATACCGGTTCTGAGCCCATTGCCGAACCAACAGATCAAAGCCTGTATGTGTGGACCGAGATCAAGGGAGAAAAAGGCGACCCGGGAGAAGATGGTGCTCCAGGAGCACCGGGCGCTGACGGAACAGACGGAGCTCCTGGCCCTATTGGTCCAGAGGGACCGCAAGGCCCGGAAGGTCCTGGCGTGATCACCGGTTATGCAAAAAACACCTTGGAGCTCGTAAACACCACTTCAAGTGGAAAGTGGGTACGATTTGCGCGCACTTCGATCGGTGACCCAGAATTCGATGGGGATGAAGTCAGTGAAGTGGCTCCGAGCAACAGAAAACTCCGCGTTTCCAACCTGTTCTCGATCATCGATCGATCGGGAAACAGTCATCAAGCGGTCATCTTTAGCGCGGGCGCCAATTTTGGTAACAACCCGGTGATCAATGTGCTGAGCAACACCGGATCATGGAGTGGCGGAGCAGCCATCAAGAAACTGAGGATACTTTACAGGCAGAGCTCGTATTTCCCCATGTATGTGGACGCCTTCGTTCAAGGACATTCCGGTTCATACCAGGCGAACATTCAGGCCACGCTGCTGAGCTCTACAGGCAACGACTGGACCCTGATCGACTTTGACGACACGGTCTATGACGCGCTGCCAGACAACAAACCGACCAACCTTTTCGCCCTCGAAATAGACCTTGCCGTAAACGATGGCATCAACACAACCCAATTCATCAGCAGTGAAAAGGGGATCAAGGTTGGCGGCAATGAAATCATTGACAGCGCAGGACGCTGGCAAGGCGATCCCACCGGACTCACCGGCCCTGAAGGGCCAGCCGGAACGCCTGGCTCAGACGGAGCGGACGGCTCACCAGGTGCCGATGGAAGCAGCGCATTTGTATACATCGCTTATGCTGAAGGCGAGGATGGCAGTGGCTTTTCTCTCTCCCCAACCAGCACTTCGAAATACATCCAGTTTTTATCCACAGACACGGAGATTGGCAATCCTGGAGCTTCAGATTTCACCGGAATATGGCTGAAATTTCAAGGCAATGACACCGGCTATGTCAAGAATTCGGTTCAAACGCTTACCACAGGAGCTTCTGGAAAATGGTACCGTTTTGCACGTGCAACTGAAACAGACTTCCCGCTGAATCCGGATGGAAGTGTTGATCAGGTTCCCCTTGAAAGCGCAGAACGCTATCAACTCGATTCATTCAACGCTTTTGCCCTTTTTGGCCCGCAATACAGCCACCAGACCGTGCTTTTTAACGCTGGTATTCAGTTCAACCGCAATCCAGTCCTCAACGTCACCGGACATTCCTCATACGCCCAGAACTGGAATCACGTAAAGAAACTAAGACTTCTAAGCGGAACCGATCCATACCACCCTTCCTACCTGGAAGTGTTTGTGCAATCACACCGACCAGATGAACTGTCAAAACTGCAAGCCGTGTTGATGGGATCAACCGGAGGCGATTGGGTCCTGCAAGATTTTGTAGAAACCACTGCGGTACCCTCAAACATGAATGTCACTGAAATCGATGTAACCGAAAGCACAGGTTTCAGCAGTACACGCTACCTCAATTCGGACATGGGAATCACCATCGGAGGTACCGAAATCATCGACAGCACGGGCAAATGGACAGGAGACACCACCGGCCTGCAAGGCGCAGACGGACGCGGTATTTCCTCCGTGGAACTGGTCGACTCAACAACCCTATCAATCCAATACACAGACGACACAACTCAAGAAATCGATTTAAGCTTTTTGAACATGGCAACTCCTGAAACATTCAAGGTAACGGGCATCATTGCAGATATCGCAGGACTGCCCCTCACAAACAAAGTGGTGCGTGCATACCACCAAAGCACCACCACTCTCACACTACTCGGAACGGCTCCATCCACCTCTGCCAGCGGGGAATACGAAATCACCTTCACGAATGAAGACCTGGCCACAAACGACATTGACGAGCTACACCTGATCGTTAAGGCATTTGAACAGGACGACACCGAGCTCATTGCCTCGCCCCTTATTGTAGAGGCACGTCAAACGGAAATCATCAACCTGGCCGTTGGCGAAGGAGAATTCAAAGGACTCATCGACTACAACTTTACGGATGCCAAGTTGGGTGCCACAGTGACACGTGAAAACGTGGATACCTACACCTCTTCCTCCATGATTTCGGACCTGGCCAAGCAAACCAACACGGATCCGGTGGAAGTAAACAGGTATGTTCAGTTGAAAAAGCTCGCTGCTGACAACAACGTCAGCGAAACCCAGGAAAACCTGTTGTACGGCCTGGCAAAGGCAGGCGGATACGGATCGCTGCGCGATATGCTGACCGCCTCCCCTACTGAATTGCAAGCGAAGCTTGATACGGCATTGGCCAATGGACATATTGATCAAGCGACCAAGCCGTCAGACATCCAACAATTCATCACTGACTTCCGTACGCTTGCCGCTGGCAAAGCAATCAGTGCCGAAGAAGGCGAAAACGAGGCGTTGAACAGCTTTTTCACTGCGAATAACCTGAGTACGGACCAGAAAACGGCATATGTTACCAAGCTGCTGGACCACGAAGGCACGCCAGCCGACTTCTTTACAGCCTTGCGCGCAGACGACAGTTTCAATGACGCAGAAGTAGATGACCTTGAGGCTTTTTCAGGGATTGTAGGCATCACCGGAGACGCCACGTTCGCAGAAGGCTTTAAATCGGCCGGGTATGCCAATCCGCAAGCCATGGTCCCGCTCACACAATCCGAAGTTTTGGTTGTGTTGAATGATGCAACCTTCACCTGGGACGATCGCTTCGAAGGCGCCACCGAAGAGGAGAAAAAGACCAACTATGCGGCACGCATTCTCGATCAGATTGAGAATGAATATCCCACTCCCGTTTTTGCAGGGCGTTTGAGTCGAGATCCAGACATTGAAAGCGCCAACTTCGATACGTTCTTCTCCAACGAAACCGACTTCAAACTGGAAGAAGAAGCCGTATCCGCATACCTGGAAAGTCATGCGGATGCGCTTGAATTTGTAGGCGACACAGAAGCCCAGGCTGCGTTCCAGGAGGACTTGGAGGGCATGCAGCGCCTGTTTAAGGTGGCCCCGGACAACGGTCGGTTTGAAAGCATTAAGCCGTTGTGGCAAGGCGACATTCGTTCGGCCACCCAGATCCTGCGCATGGGTGAAACCAGCTTCATGGATCAATTTTCTGACCTGCTGGGCGATGATACAGCCGAAGTGGTCTACCACAAATCCGGTGCAATCGCAGGTTCCCTGACCCACCTGTTTTCCGAATTCGGTGGTGAATTCAGCGCGCTTACTCCGTTCGTCATTGAAAACCGTCAGTTTGCAGCTGACGAAGGCATACCCGGCATACCAAACCTCGAAGAGCTCTTTGGCTCGCTGGATTACTGTGCATGCAAGCATTGCCGATCGGTTTACAGCGCAGCTGCCTACATGGTAGACCTGCTGCATTGGTTGAGCGAAGTGCAGATCGATAACGTGGATCACCCCATGTCCGCGGCAGTTGAAACGACTGTCACGAACCTGAAACTCGCCATTGATGCACGCAGGCCAGAGATTCAGCAGATTGTGACCTCGTGTGAAAACACCAACACACCTCTGCCCTACGTGGATCTGGTGAATGAGGTGCTCGAAAATGCCATCTCAGATGCGCCATTCTACAATCGACAAACCACTCAAAAAGCTTCTTTCCTCAAGGCGCATCCGGAATACATCAAACCCGATGTGTACAACAAACTGCGCCAAGAAGTATACCCATGGACGGTACCCTTCGACCTCTTTGCGGCCGAATCGTATGTCTATTACAAACACCTCGGCATTCGCCCGAGCGAACTCTTGGCGCAGTTCGCCCCTTCTTCCACAGCTGGTGACCTGGCATCCAAAACGCTGGAGATCAACCCGCTGGAAAAAGCCATCATCATTGGAGATTCGACAGAAGTGGATAGCCTTACCGGTTCTACCATCGGATTCATTGAATACATGGGAGGCGTGGTAGAGAATGGAGATGATGAAACCGATCTCGAAAGCGATCTACAGTCTAATGTGAAGCTCTTGATGACCCGTTCAGGACTCACCTTCAACGAGCTTCAGGCTTATTACCAGTCCGACTTCATTAACCCTGATGGCGATTGGTTCATTTCGTTCGACACGGACGCATGTGACCCCAATTTTGCCACCACCAACCTCAGCAAAGAAGGCATGTTGCGCCTGATGCGCTTCCACAAATTGCGCATGCACCTTGATTGGTCCATTGAAGAGCTCGACCGTGCCATCCTCACCTTGCCTGGAAGCAATTTGGACGACACCAAATTCGCCCGCATTGTTGGCATTCACGAACTGGCCATGAAATACCGCCTCGATGTGGATGATGTGTGCGTTTGGTATGGCGACATGAGCAACCTCAGCTATTCTGATGAGCCCAGCTTATTCACCAGCACGTTTGTGAATCCATCCGTCAACAACCCCGATGAATCCTATTTCATCGTAGATCCCGAACTGGACGGATCGCCCGCAGATGCGACACACCCGCTAAGTCAACTCTTTGATCAAAGCGAAACGGCCACCAATTCCTACAAGGTGCTCAACGCTCAGTTGTTGCCCCTGGTGATGGGCGGCACACGCTTATCCGATGCCGATGTGAATGCCCTGGATGCCGTCATCACGACCACTCAGCCTGGAGGCGGAACACTGGTCATCAAAGACCTCTCCTACCTCTATCGGGTGTCATCCTTTACCCGCGCCATGGACATTACGGTTGAAGAGTATCTCCGTTACATCGAACTCTTTGACATCGAACCGATTTTGCCCTTTGGCAGCGCAGGCACCACGCCTGAGCCAGCGGAAACAAAGAAGTTCATCGACATGCTGGAAGCCACCCGCAAGTTGGGTATGGATGCCGAAGCGCTCGACTATGTGGTTGGCGACATCAACAATGCCGTGGCGCTTGATACAACGCAGTGGGAAGCTCAACTTGAAAGTGCGCGCCTTGCACTGGTCACTGCCAAGGATAACCTTCACATCGTAGGAGCCGATACGCGAGATACGGTGGTTCAATACCTCAACCTGTTCCTCAACATCGAGCAGCCAACACTCACCACTCCATGGACGCAAAGCGACCTTGAAGAAGTGATTTCCATCCTTGATGGTACGCGCGGTGACGCTGAAGCCACCATGCAAACACGCCTTGAAGACCTGTTTGAAGACATGCTCGATACTCCAGAGATCACAACCATTGTAGATGTGACGGTGATATCCGGTCCTAGTCCATACGTTGATAACACTGACCTGGAGAAACGCTATGCTGATGCCTTCCTTAACAATGGAGTGAATGTCTTGGAAGCCGCGGTGCAAAAGATCATCTGGCCAGTGGTCCGCGAGCAGGTAATCATCGATTCGTTTGCCGAATTCTTTGAGATTCCGGCCACCATTTGCCGCGACTTGGTTACCAGCCGTTTGGAATACTACGATGGCAGCGGATTGAGCGGTGCTTTCATTGTTCCCTTCACAGACGATGCCTTCCTAGATGCAAGCAATTGGGGAACCGCTCCCCTCACCGCCTTGACGGAAAACGGGCGCAACCTGCACAAAAACGCATGGCTGTTGAACGCCTTCCGCGCCAGCTACACCAATTCCACAGAAAACGACCTGAACTACTTGTATGGCACCAATACCTCCAACACCGGATTGCCAGACCTGAAGCAGTTGTATGGAGCACAACTCAGCGCTGTCGCTGCCTATCGCAACCTCTGGAAACTTGGCCAGGAACACGTGATGTATGTTTCAAACGGTTCGTTGTTCCAGGTGATGGAAGCTGCTTACACCAATGGCGGAACCAACGCTACTGTTGATTTGCTCCAAAACCTTACTGGCTGGCGCGAAGTGGCCGAAACCATCGGAGCGGATGTGTTGAACATCAGCAACTTCCAGTCAACCGCTTGGTTCTTCGACACCAAAGAGGTCAGCATTGCGCACGCAGCTAGCCTCGTGAAACCCACGTTGTTGAAGGATTGGGTGCAAATGCACGTCAATGCACAAATCGCACAGGGATTGTCCAATGCCTGCAAATCCAAGCATGGAGAAGAGCGCTGGTTCAGCATTTCATCCGATTTGCGGGACGCCATACGCGTTCAGCAGCGGGATGCGTTGGCCGACTACCTTATCTACTCAAGCGATGCCTACAACTTCTCAGATCGATATTCACTGTATGAATATTTCCTGATCGACACCGAGATGGAACCGTGCCGCATGACCTCGCGCATCAAGCAGGCCAACAGCACCATTCAACTCTTTGTACAGCGCGTAATCATGAACCTCGAGCCTGCGGAATACAAGCTCACCCCATCCCATGTAGAAGAATGGGAATGGCGCAAGAATTACCGGGTTTGGGAAGCAAACCGCAAGGTGTTCCTCTATCCGGAAAACTGGATGGAACCCGAATTGCGGGACGATAAATCAGACCTTTTCAAGGATCTGGAAGCTGCCCTTCAACAGGGTGACGTGACCATGGAAATCGCAGAAAATGCGTTCCTCGACTACCTCGAAAAGCTGGATGAAATCTCCGACCTGTATGTATGTCAAGCATACTATGACCTCCGGGACGATAATTTCTACGCCTTTGCGCGGACCAAGTCGTTGCCTCACGTCTATTACTCGCGCATCTGGAAAGACGATGCCTGGTGGACCCATTGGGAGCGCATGGATGTAGACATTGAGGGTGACCACCTCGTGCCAAGCATGTACAATGGCCGCCTGATGGTGTTCTGGCCTTCCATCCGCGAGCAAGCAGAAGAGGAAGATGCTGCATCACTCGCTTCCACCTCGAATAGCTACACGCCTCAAAACGTCCGCAAAAAACTCATCGTAAATCTGAACTGGAGTGAATTCAAGCATGGAAAATGGTCCAAGCGCAAGCGTTCAAAAGATGAACTTTTCATTGAAAAACTGGCTTCAGAGCCCGATTTCGGACCGAAAAACCTGTTTCTGAAAACCGATCTCGGCAACACTTGGGAACCCGGAATAGCCGTGCATGTCCACAAAAGCTACGGAGACAAGCGGAAATTCATGGGAGGATTCCATTTTGACACCCTCCGAAAGGAGCCGCGGGTCTACCAGCCCAACCTCACTGCCGGTTACGGAACTTGGTCTTACGATGATCAATTCCGCTTTCAGGCAACGCAGCAGGGCGCCTTGCCGATTGAAGTGGATTATTCCACAAGCGGCAACCTTTGGGATGTTATCTACAATGGCAACTGGCTTTCATTCTACTGGTCCCGGGAAAATCACCCCTTACTCAGAGACTGGACCAGCCCAGCCACATACAAGGTGGTTCCCCAACACATTCCGATTTATCGGCAACATGTGCACGGCAACATTCCCTTCTTCTTCTACGACCGCGAGCGCACCCTGTTTGTACGGCCCGTGGTAGGAAAAGAGCCGATCTATGAAAAAGCCATTGCGCATGGCGTTTCATGGACCACAGCCGCGCTTGACCCTGGTTTCATTCCGGACCTCGCAGAGGAATCACTGGAAACCGACTTTTTCAATTACCGCGCGGATACCGTGTTCTTCTCCGGCAACAACAGCAACCAATCGGTTCAGGGAACCACAGTGTTGGTAAACGGAACGGATCCTGACAGCGATAACACACCGCCCATCATCGGCTACAACGAAACCTATGGCTATCAATTCCATTCGTTTGACCACAAGTATGTCACACTGATGATCAGGCAGTTAAACCGATTTGGCCTCGATGGATTATTGAAGCCAAAAAGGTGGCGATCCAATGACGATGTCGACCTCGACCGACAACTGGTTTCAGAAGAATACTTCGTGGATGATTACGACCCAACAGAGTATGTCATCACGCCTTATCCGAAAAACGATGTTGACTTCACCCCTGGCGGTGGCTACAGCATCTACAACTGGGAACTCTTCTTCCACGCTCCGCTGATGATTGCGTGTGAATTGACCAAGAACCGAAAGTTTTCAGAGGCCCAAAAGTGGTTCCACTACATTTTCGACCCCACCGTGGTCGAAAGCGCTGAACCTACCGAGACGGGCAAAAAGCGCTACTGGCGCACCAAGCCCTTCCACGAGTTCAACGGTGAATCATCCGTGCAGGTCATGCTGAAGCTGCTCAATGGCAGCTCCCCTGAATCACTTGCCATGCAACAGCAAGTAGAAGTCTGGCGAAAGAATCCATTCGTACCGTATGCGGTTGGACGCCTGCGCCACGTGGCTTTCATGAAAAGCGTGGTGATGAAATACCTCGACATGCTCATTGCCTGGGGCGATCAGCTCTTTGAGCGCGACAGCATCGAATCCGTCAACGAAGCCACGCAAGTGTATTTGCTTGCCTACGAGATCCTCGGAAGGCGACCCGAAGAGATCGAGCGCGACACCAACATCACCCCGCTGAATTACAACCAGCTGGCCCCCGGATTGGACAGCTTCTCCAATGCCATGGTGCGGGTAGAAAATCTCATTCCGGTCACCTATGTTTCCAATCAGTTGTTGCGTGACCAGCATCGTGATGAAGTCTCTGTGACGCAAACGCAAAGTGACCCATATATCGTTTCCACGGTCGACCTGCTCTACTTCTGCGTGCCAAACAACAGCAAGCTCAACTCCTATTGGGACACCGTTGAAGACCGGCTCTTCAAGATCCGCAACTGCATGAACATCGAAGGCGTGGTACGCCAGTTACCTCTGTTCGAACCGCCCATCGATCCAGCCATGCTCGTTCGAGCTGCGGCTGCTGGCCTGAGTATTTCAGAAGCCTTGAGTGACATGAACGCGCCCATGCCGTTCTACAAGTACAATTCCTTGCATCAGAAAGCAGTGGAACTAACCAACGATGTCAAAAGCCTTGGTGGCGCCCTGCTCTCCGCGTTGGAGAAAAAGGATGCTGAGGTGATGGCACAGCTGCGAAATGACCTGGAGTTACGTGTTTTGGATGCCACAACAGTGATGAAGGAGCGAGCCATTGAAGAGGCCGCAGAAAACATCGAGTCGCTGAAAGAAACCAAGAAGATCACCCAGGAACGGGAGAAATTCTATTCATCGCGTGAATACATGATCGGTCGCGAGAAGACCCAGATCGATAAACTACAAAGCGCGAAGACGCAGCAAATTGTTGGTCAGGGAATCACCACTATTTCAGGGGTGTTGGCACTGCTCCCTCAGTTTGACGGAGGAGTTTCCGGGGTCGGAGGATCGCCAACCATCAAAGCCATTTTTGGCGGTGAACAAACAAGCAAGGCCGTTGGTGTGGCTGGAGCCGCGATCAACGCACTGGCAGGGATTACCAGTCAGGAAGCCAGCATCACAGGCATTCAGGCCGGTCACGACAGGCGAATGGAAGATTGGCAATTCCAGGCCGCACAGGCCAAGGCGGAGTTGGCACAGATCGACAAGCAGATTCAAGCGGCCGAGATCCGCAAGGCCATGGCCGAATCAGATCTCGACATGCACAAGCAGCAGATCGAAAATAACAAGGAGATTAGCAGCTTCATGAAAGACAAGTACACCAACGATGAGCTCTACTCATGGATGGTGCGCGAGCTTTCTCGCATCCACTTCGATGCCTACCGCATGGCCTATGACATGGCCAAGCGAGCAGAAAAAGCTTACCAGTATGAGCTTGGCTTTGACGACAACAGCTCCTACATCAGCTTCGGGCTGTGGGACAGCCTGCGCAAAGGCCTGCTGACCGGTGAAAAACTGCACCAGGACCTGAAGCGCATGAACATCGCTTATACCGATCGCAACAAGCGCGACATTGAATTGACCAAGAATGTATCCCTGGCCATGCTCAACCCCAATGCGTTGGAGCAGTTGCGCCTGACGGGAAAATGTGACTTTGACATTCCGGAAATGCTGTATGACCTCGACCATCCAGGTCACTACCGCAGAAGGATCAAAGCGATCACAGTCAGCGTTCCATGTGTCACCGGACCCTACACCGGGGTCACTGGCAAGCTCTCACTGCTTGGCAACCGCATCCGCACGGCTCAGCTCATAGGATCAGGAACCTACCAGTATACCGGCATCAACGATGATCGCTTTGTGCACAACATCACCGGCATCCAAAGCATTGCTACCAGCCGTGGTCAAAACGACTCAGGCATGTTTGAGCTCAGCTTCAACGATGCGAGGTACCTGCCGTTTGAAGGAGCCGGAGCCATCAGCTCCTGGCGATTCGAACTGCCATTTGTACACGATGCGTCTGCGAACCCGGAACCTCGCTTGCGCCAGTTTGACTACAACACCATTTCAGACCTCATCCTGACGGTGCACTACACCTCACGCGATGCGGGATCCATCCTCAAGGCAGCGGCCGAGCAAAACGTGATCGATCATGTGAACGAATGGTTGGCCGAGGCTGCACAAACGGAAACTGGTCTTGACCGCGTGTTCAGCATGAAACACGAATTCCCAACGGAGTTCCACCAGTTCCTACACCCAGCAGTGTCTGGTGATGATCATGTGACAGACATCGAGATCACGAACAAGCACTTCCCGCATGCCCTCTCAGTGCTTACGAAGGAGACCGCCAAGGTGACCCTTGTGCTGAAGCTGAAGGAAGGGTTTGGCCCAATCGCCACGCATGACGATGCCTTTGCACTGGCACAAGTCGGAAGTTCATCCACATTCACGTCTTCTGCCACGGCAGCAGATCAGAACTATGCCGACCTGGCCACGGATGAATTCACCTCGACCAGCGCCACTGCGGTTGCCGGAACCTGGAGGCTCACACTGCCAAACGCCAAGCTTGGAACAAATCCAGGCCTGGACGGCACGGGAGTCATTGTCAGCAACGAGCTGGTTCCCGAAGCCATCGATGACATCATCCTTGTGATGAACTACAAAAAGGCTTAACAGCCTTTCTATCACCCGCGCCCGGAGAGAAATCGAAGGGCGCGGACTTGGCTCGGAGCTCAAAGTTCATGGATCAAGCTTGCCTGCCGCACTTCGAGACGCTTCGCTCCTCAGTGTGACAGGCAGGGATCAAGGCTCAAAGCTGAGAGCTCCTTAAAAATCATCCCTCACCCATTTTTTCGACTCATCGTGAATCAAGATAATAGCAACGACAAAAAAGGACCGGGCGGTTCAAGCATCCCCGGACAGCAGCCCAATCCTTTTGGTGGCAATGCCCAAGGCAAAAACGTCCGCAACAACCTGTTTGGGCAAGAGCAAAAGAGCGATCAGGAAGGTGGCGATTCTGGTGAACAGAATCCAACACAAGGGCCTGTCGCCACACCTCCAGCCATTGAAATGCCAGAGATGCCGAAGATTGAGCTTCCCAAAGGTGGGGGCGCGATTCAAGGAATCGGGGAAAAATTCGAAACCAATCCAGCAACCGGCACCGGCAGTTTCTCCATTCCCATCGCCATGAGTCCCGGCCGCGCAGGTTTTGGCCCCGGCCTTGGATTGAGCTACAACAGCGGCAGTGGAAACTCGCCTTTTGGCATGGGCTGGGACATTGGCGTTCCGTCAATCTCCCGAAAAACCGGACGACAGTTGCCCGTTTATACCGAAGATGATGCCCGCCATCCGGTGGGCGGTCTTGGTGAGGAAAACGATCCGTTTGAAGAAGGCTTTGGAGACGTGTTCTTGATGTCAGGCGCGGAAGACTTGGTTCGTTCACTGAAAAAGGACGGTACAGACTGGATCGCGGACACCTATACTACGGGCGACTATGAAGTACAACGCTATCGCCCGCGCACCGAAGGCCTCTTTGCTCGCATTGAAAAATGGACCCGCACCACCGATGGCGATGTGCACTGGCGCAGCATCACGAAAGACAACATTCATACGGTGTATGGACAGGACAGTGCCGCCCGTGTAGTACATCCCGATGACAGCACCAAGGTGTTTCAGTGGATGATCGAACGCAGCTGGGACGATTCCGGCAACATCGTGGTCTATGAATACAAACAGGAAGACAACACGGGCGTGTCACATACAGTCTTGCACGAAGCACATCGCCTGCGCGACAACAACGCCTTCAACCGGCTTTACCTCAAGCGTGTGCTTTATGGCAATACCGAGATGTACAGCCCCGCTGAGCATGATGATTTTTTTGATGGCACCATCGCCAATGAATGGCTCTTTCAACTGGTGATGGACTATGGCGAACACGATGAAACAAATCCACTGCCCACCGACACGGGCGATTGGTCCGTAAGGCAAGACCCGTTTTCAAGCTTCCGCTCTGGCTTTGAACTGCGTACCTATCGCTTGTGCAAGCGCATTTTGATGTTCCACGAGTTCGCGGAGCTCAACAGCGGCAGCGTTACGCTCGTGAAAAGCACCAACCTCGCCTTTGACGAAAATCCAGTAGCCACCCGACTCAACTCGGTGCAACACTGGAGCTACCAAGTCGGGGAAGATCCCGCACCCATGCCCGCGGTAGAAATGACCTACTCCACGGCCGAGGTCGACAACGTCCTGCGCAACTTCGATACGGAAGACCTGGAGAACGTGCCGGCAGGCGTGGATGGAAACACGTATACCTGGAACGACCTCGACAGCGAAGGCATTGCCGGGATTCTGACCGATGCCGATGGCGCTTGGTTTTACAAGCGCAACCTGGGCGATGAACGCTACTATGAAAACACCGATTTCACAGGCACTTCAGAGCCCGAAATCAAGCTAGGTCCGCTCGAACGCGTGGCTTCCAAGCCCGCTGGTTCACAACCACAAATGCTCAGCGACATCGATGGAGACGGTCGCCAGGAAGTGGTGATGCGAACCCCGCAAATGCAGGGCTACTTTGAACAGGATGCCGAAGGCGAATGGCTTCCTTTTACCGCCTTTCGCGAGTCGCCCAACATCGATTTCAACGATCCGTTCCTGCGCATGATCGACCTCAACGGCAGCGGTCAGGCAGACATCCTTCTGACTACCGATCATGTTTTTCGCTGGTATCCGGCCAAAGGCAAAAAAGGCTACGGTGAACCCTACAGCACGCCCCGCTTCTTTGACGATGCCAAGGGACCATCCCATGTGCATTCCATCACCCGACCATCCGCGCAAAAAGAAACCACCCCGAACGACACTGAAATTTATCTGGCCGACATGACCGGTGACGGCCTCACGGACATTGTGCGCATTGCCAACGGTTCCGTCAGCTTCTGGCCCAATGTGGGTTATGGCTACTTTGGAGCACGGGTAGACATGAGCTTTGCCCCTTCTTTTGACCATCCCGACTTGTTTGACCACGGCCGCCTGCGCCTGGCTGATGTGGACGGTTCGGGCACCACCGACCTCATTTATTTCGGAACCGACACCGTGCGCTGGTGGAAAAACCAGAGCGGCAACAGCTTTTCCCTGGAAGCCACCATCGACCATTTTCCGCGCATTGACAACCTGAGCGGCATGCAGGTGATCGACCTGTTTGGAAAAGGAACCTCCTGCCTGGTGTGGAGCAGCCCGCTGCCCGGTGAGATTCCCTTTCGCGTGCGCTACATCGAGTTGCAGCCCGAAAAACCCTACCTGCTCAAGGAAGTCGATAACAACATGGGTTCGCTCAGCCGCATGCACTACGCGCCCAGTACCAAGTTTTACCTCAAAGACCGCAGGGAAGGTCGCCCGTGGATCACCAAACTACCCTTCCCCGTGCAGGTGGTGGAGCGCTCCGAAGTCTTTGACCAGGTCACCCAGGCCCGCTTTGTGAGCCTCTATGCCTATCACCACGGCTACTACGACACGCATGAGCGCGAATTCCGCGGCTTTGGCATGGTCGAACAATGGGACACCGAACACTACGATGGCTTTGCGCAAACCGGCCTCTTTGAGCCGGGCAGCAACACGCTGGACGAAGCGAGCCACATCCCGCCCATCTACACCAAATCCTGGTTTCACAACGGCTGGTATGAAGATGCCAACCGCATCACGAGTCATTACAAAAGCGAGTATTTCCAGGGCGATGATGACGATGCCTGGACACTTCCTGAAACCCAGATGCCTCCTGGACTTTCAGCTTCCCAGCAGCGCGAAGCCGTGCGTGCACTGCGTGGAAAATCACTGCGTGTGGAAGTGTATGGCGAAGACAACACGGCCGAATCTGACAAGCCGTTCTCCGTCAGTTATTCCAACTACCATTTGCAGGTCATTCAGCCGCTGACAAGCACCGATGGCAGCCTTCGCAACCGGCACGGTGTGTTTTTATGCACCGCCTCCGAAAGCCTTAGCTATTACTACGAGCGCAACACCGATGACCCGCGGATTGCCCACAGCTTGGTGCTGGATCGCGATGATTATGGCCATCCCACCAAAACATCCGCCATCGGCTATCCAAGACGCCCACAGACCGGAGTGACCTTTGATCCAGAGCAAACGGCCTTGCACGTCACCTATTCCGAGTCGCTGTTGGCACACGACATTTCAAGCAACACACGCTACCGCCTGGGTGTCCCCTACCAAACGAAACAATACGAGATTCACGGGCTTTCAGCCGGCACATTGACCGGTGGTGGACTTCCACCCTTCCGGCCAGACCCGCTTCTCACCACCATTGAAGGCCTCACCGGCACCAATGAAATTGATTTTGAAGTCACACCCGTAGGCCAAAAAAGGCGCCTGATTGGCATGGAGCGGGTCTATTTCTATGAAAATGACCTCAGCGCAGCCGCCAGCTTGGGAACCCTGGGCGATCGCGCACTGATGCACCACACCGAAACACTGGCCCTAACCGAGGGACTGGTGGACGATGCCTACAACAGCGATGTCACGACCCCGCGCGTGGATACCAACCTGCTCACCACCGAGGGCGGATACATCCATGACAGCCAGGGTTATTGGATTCCATCTCCGGTCACCGAATACCTCTCAGACGGTTTTTACCTGCCTTCGCGCTTCACCGATCCGTTTGACAACCACACCGACATTGAATACGACCCTTACGAGCTGTTGCCCATCAAAACCACCGATGCGCTGCAAAACGTGACGAAGATCAATGTGGTCGATTACCGCGTCATGGCTCCACAGCAGATCGAAAACCTGAACGGGAACCTCACCGAAGTCGCCTTTGACGTGCGGGGCATGGTGGTCGAATCCGTGATCCGCGGAAAAGCGGGTTCCAATGACGGGGACGTGTTGGGCGATCCCACCATGACCATGGATTACAAGCTATTTGAGTGGCAAGACTACGACCGCCCAAACTACGTGCACACTAGTGCCCGCGAAGTGCATGGCGATGCCAATTCGCCCTGGCAGGAAAGCTATGAATACAGCGGTGGCCTTGGCCAAACCATTCTTGTGAAGGTGCAGGCGGAAGATGGCGATGCATACCTGCGCGATCCCAATACCGATGCGCTGCTACTCGACATTGATGGCAAGCCTCAAACAGGCAACGTAACCAACCGCTGGGTGGGCAATGGCCGCACGATCCTCAACAACAAGGGCTTGCCTGTGAAGGCCTATGAGCCCTACTTCAGCAGCACACATGCCTACGAAGACGAAGCAGAAATCCGTGAATACGGAGTCACCCCCATTATGCATTACGACTCGATGGGGCGCAACATCAGCACGGAGCTGCCCGATGGCACCTATGTCAAAACCGAATTTGACGTGTGGGAACAGCGCGATTACGATCAAAACGACACGGTGATTGGAACGCCATGGCATGATGCACGCAACAACTACGATCCAAATACCACCAATCTTCCGACTGGAGCCACTCCAGATCAACGGGCCGGCTGGCTGGCCTCTTTCCATTACGACACACCCCGTGTCAATCATGTGGATTCATTAGGCAGGACATACCTAAGCCAGGATGATTATGGCTCGTATGATGGCACGGAAACCACCCATAAGCATGTAGACACCAAGGCCGTGCTCGACATCCAGGGCAACAAGCTTCGGGTGATTGATGCCCGGAATTTCAATACCGACTTCACTCCTTCCCTGCTTGGAGGCGCGCTCTACACCACCAGTCCCGATGGTGGCTGGCGCAGAGGGCTTGTGAACGTGATTGGCAACCCGATGCGTTCCTGGGACCAGCGGGGCTTTGAAATGCGCAGCACGTATGATGGCCTGAACCGACCAAAAGCCGTGTACATGACGGCTCCCTCAGCTTCGGAGAAATGCATCAGTTTCACGGTTTATGGCGATGATGCAGACATCACGAACCCGGAGAACGACAACGCGCGCGGACAAGTGATTCGCACCTTTGATCAAAGCGGGGTCATGCAATCGAACTCCTTTGATTTTAAGGGCAACCCGCTGACATCCGACCGAAGGTTCGCAAAGATTTTTGATGACAACAACATCCTCATCGCGGGGGACATCGTAGACTGGACCGACCTTGTCGCACATGCAGCCGTGGTTGACATTGACAACGAAGCTGCGGGCAAGCTGGAATTGGAAACGCATTCAGGCAACACGACCTATGATGCATTGAACCGCCCCACCCTGATGCACTTGCCGGACGAGACAAACGTGCGCCCGACTTACAACAAGGCGAACTTCCTTGAAAGCCTGGATGCGCAATTGCGTGGTAGTAGCACTTGGACGCCTTTTGTGACAAGCATCAGTTACGATGCAAAGGGCCAAAGGGAGCGCATCGACTATGCCAACAGCACCTGGACGATCTACACGTACGATGACACCACGTTTCGGCTAACTCAGCTTGAAACGATCCGGGACATTGGAAATGGCGAAGAGCGGCTACAGGACCTGAACTACACCTTCGACCCCGTGGGCAACATCACCGAACTGCGGGACAATGCGCAGCAATCGGTCTTCTTTAACAATGGCCACGTAGAACCGCATGCCACATACGAGTACGATGCACTTTATCGCCTCACGCGCTGCGAAGGCCGCGAACATGCAGGCACCAATACACAAGGTGCTGGCGGCTACGAGCAATTCCCCATCCGAGACATCCCACATGATTCCAACACGGCTGCGCTGCAGCGCTACACGCAGCAGTTCAGCTATGACAAGTTGGGAAACATCACGGAGTTGATCCATACCGCTGCGGCCGGAGGATTTACCCGAAACTATGCGTACAGCAGCAGCAACAACCAGTTGCAAAGCACCACCCAGGGAAGCGCAACCATTAACTATACCCACGATGTGCATGGCAACATGCTCAGCATGCCCCACCTCAACGACCTCATTTGGGATTTTGCGGACCAGCTGCGTGAAGTCAACATAGACGATACCAAGCGCGCCTATTACATCTATTCAGGCGGTGAACGGGTGCGCAAAGTGGTGGTAGATGGCAACAACCGGGAAGACCGGATTTACCTGGGCAGTAACGAGCGTGTCAGAAAATACCTCTCCAATAACCTGCAGACCGAACGCGAAACGTTGCACATCAGCGATGACACGGGCCGCATCTGCATGGTGGATACATTGACAGAAGACAATACGGCTACTCCAGTAACCACTCCGGTCATGACGCTTCGCTGGCAATACAGCAACCACCTGGGTTCAGCCAGCCTGGAAGTGGACAGCGCTGGCAGCATCATCAGCTATGAGGAATACCATCCCTTTGGCACAAGCTCCTACCGCAGCGGCCGTTCAGCGGCTGAAACCTCGCTCAAACGCTACCGCTACGTGGGCAAGGAATGCGATGACGAATCGGGGCTTTACTACTATGGGGCGCGGTATTACGCAGCCTGGCTTTGCCGCTTTGTGAGCGTGGATCCGTTGAAGGACCAATTTCCGCAGTTGAATCCTTACAACTACGCAGGAAACAAGCCTGTCAATGGCTTGGATCTGGATGGGTTGCAGAGCACGGAGGATGAAACACCCATTGCTGTAGAAGATGACTCTTCGTGGTTGGACGATATCATGGAATTCAAGATCAAGAATTACGTTGATATGGAAGACGACACTGAGAGCGGATACGCAATTGGGTTGCTGGCTGGTCTTGGCGATGGATTGATAGAGACAGGCCAAATGGCAGGAGGCCTTGTCGAGGCTGGAATGTACTTAATTCCGCCATGGGTGCCTGGTGCGTTTGGGACGGTTTTCACGTATTACAGCGATGAGGGTTACGAATACCGGGACGAGTTCTATGGTACCGTAGAGGCCTTTCAGCAAATACTATCCTCTGAAGAAGGTAGGACAGCACTGTATGACAGTTTAAAAGCTGAGTTCGGTGAGTATCTGGACCAGGTGACGTTTGGTGGTACTACCACGGAAGCTGGATACCAGCATGGAAAGCTGTTGTTTGAGATCCTGGTGGCAGTTTTCACTGCTGGTGGCGGTTCCGCAGCCACATTGGCAAAACAACTGACAAAAGCTTTGAAAGAAGGCGGTGATGCGGTGGCTACTGTGGTTAAGAGTGTTGCCAGGCAAGCCAAGAATTACGACATATCGATTGACCGATCAAAGCTCACCATGGGCATTGATCCAAGTTCAATCAAAATCACGAAAAAAGTACCAGGAACACTCCGATTGAAAGCCATTGGCGGTAAGTCTCTTGATGGTAATGCAACTGCAATCGGTAGAATGGATACACTAAGAAAGTACGACAACTTTTCAAACGTAGATACGTGGCACAAATCAGGTCGAATACCAGGTCCAAATGACAAAGCGGTCACTTGGCCTGAGAACAAAAAATGGCTTCAAGATCGAATCGACAGGGGTGATTCATTTATAATGACGATGGATCCTAAAAAGCTGCCTACAAAGTATGTTGCGGGAGAGCCTAATGGTTGGTTTACTAAACTTGAGTACGATTATCTTGTGAAGCGAGGAGCTAACATCTTATATGACTTTTAATATGAAGACTGGATATAACGAAATAGTAGAACTGGAAGAGCTGGATCACCTCATCAGCTGGGACGATAAACTTGTGGTCAGGATTCTACTGATGCTTGAAGATGAGCTAAAGAAGGATGATCGTCTAAGAAACCAATACCGCTTCGAGGTGATACAATATGGTTTTCAAGGTAGCTACCCGGTTCTTGGGATAGAGCACAGCAGCGAAGGACTTGAGTCAATCTCTGAACTTGTTGTTGATCGCTTCCAAATGCTCAAGAAAGCCATTTCGCTTGATCAGCTCATTGCGTTTGATCTTGACAATAAGAACAGGATAGAGAGTCTGTTTGCTGGCTTCGAATAAGTCAAGAACCTCAGATGAAATTTTGCTGAATTCGTTTGGTCGAAAGAATACTGCCGCGCTGACAACCAATGATTCATGAAATACGAAAGTTTCGAATTCTCGTCAAAGAGTGAAGTTGAGGCCATGCTCTCATCAAACGATCAGGAACTCAAAATTGCTGCGCTTGTCGGAATGATCAATGGGATTGATGACCGCACTTGGGTGGAGGGTGTTCTTATTCAGCATGTCACTAATGATGATTTCTGGATTGCGAAAAATGCAATCACAGGCCTTGGAGACCTCGCAAGAATCTATGGGCGACTTGACATGATTCGAGTTAGGGATTCCTTTAAAAAAGTAAAGCACAGAAATTTAAAGGTGGTTATTGAGGAAACATTGAAGGATGTCGAAACATTCATTTGATGATTATTGGAAAAGCTAAAAAGGGATAGGATTAAGCGCAGCACTTATAGGTGACTAGATTCGCTGGTCAATGGAGTTCCGAAGAACAAATTATGTGAGCTCAGTAAGCAGTCTAACGATGGTCATTTAGGTTCACCACACGAGGGATTAGCTTCCCTGACTTTCAGTTCGTCCACCATCGCAGCTGGTCTTTGAGGGCCGGTGGTTGCCCCTTTAAATTTGAATTATGGAGATTCAAGCAATCAAATTGGAAAACGAGCCAGTTCAGTTGGGCGAGCTGTTGATAGATTATGAAGGTATTTTGAATCGCTTCGAGAGTCTAGGCAGGCTTACTAATCCACGCATCGGCAAGACGCAGGAGCTTAGAAATATCATTTGCCATTCTGAGAATCTTGACGCCCCAACTCTGTTCTATGCTGTGAATACAGAACTGGATCAAATCCTGTTCATTGGCGGATTAAATATTGCCATCCTAAGCTTGCGTGAAATGGAACTCACATATAATAAACCAATCAAAAACAGAGATAACAAGGACACGGAGCATTGGTATAACACCTTTATTGAACATCGCGACTACTTGGTATTCGAGTATGAGGGTGGCTTTGCAGCGGTAACAGAGTCTTTCCAAATTGACTGGAACGTTTCGAAGTACTATACTGAACGCCTCGTAGAAATTTTTGAGGATTTCCTTATTGTAAAGGATACCGATGGAAATGAGCGCAGGATTTTGATATCCAGCAATGGATAATGGATCTACCCCAGGGTACCTTTGTGAGATTAAGAGTAGAGCTGAAAAGCGAAACTGATGCTGGTTCATTTAAATTTACCACCATGAAGGATTAGTCTCGCTGACTTTCAGTTCGTGCGGCATAGTAGCTGGCCTTTGAGAGCCAGTCGCTACCAGAAAAAAATTTTGAACCGATGCCTGATGGATATTTTCAAGGCATACTCTGATTTATGATTACCCTAAAGGAACTAATACCGAACAGCGGTGACTCTCAGATTATCGACTTCGTTTATAAGGCTGGTCAAGCAATTGTGGAATTAGATATTGACGATGATATCTACAGACTTAGACTAAACACAACTATGATG
Source organism: Flavobacteriales bacterium UBA6057 (assembly GCA_002428995.1). Taxonomy (GTDB): domain Bacteria; phylum Bacteroidota; class Bacteroidia; order Flavobacteriales_G; family Salibacteraceae; genus UBA6057. Next base: position 438,456 of record DIYJ01000014.1, read on the forward strand.
GCCCTGGCAATACCAGAAGCCACAGATGAAGCTCACCGTACATGCTTTCTAAAATTGACTCCGCTTGAAGAGCACCTTTCAATTCAAAACTCCATTTATATGCCTCCTCCTGATTTTGCAGGAATAATGAAGGATAAACGAATGAACTTTAACTTGGCCTATGGGCTAAAGTGTTCTGAATACAAGTTCATCTTGACTCTTATGTCTTCTTCTCCACTGGCATCATTCGTCATAAATGATTTAGAGTCTGTGACAATTGAGAACGAACCATAGTGTGCCGAGAAAGGCCACGGATTGCCACATGAGACTCTGCTCTTCGCCAAACAGCAATCACAAGCGGTAAAAGAAGGTGGTGAGGCGGTTGCGACACTAGTCAAGAGTGTAGCAAAGCAGGCGAAGAATTATAAGATCTCCGTTGATCGATCGAAGCTTACAATGGGTGTTGATCCAACGGCTATTAAGATTAAGAAGAAGCCTGCTACTACACAAATACTGGGCAAAGGCCCCGATTCAACCACACTCGGCAAGAATCTTGAGGCCACAGGAATTACAAGACCTGACAACACCGCGGCTCATCACATTGTGGCAGGAACAGATAAAAGAGCTGCTACAGCTCGAGCAATTCTTAAAAAAGAAGGCATTGATATTAATGCTGCAGACAACGGGGTATTCCTACCAAGAAGTAGCAAGTATGCAAAGCCTCCAGCTACTACTCATTCGAAAGTTCACACGAACAAGTACTATGAAAATCTTACTTCAAGGTTGCAGAATTCGCCTGATGTCAAAAATGAGTTACTATTGATCAGAGATGAGCTTTTAAAAGGAACTTTCCCATACTAGTACAACATGAAAATCCACAGTGTAAAAGTAGATTCAAACAATGTCCAGTGGGTCATGCCGGACGTGAGTGAAGATGAAATTCTTGATTACACAACCTTTGACTGTGATAGCAAGAAAGATCTTTGGAGTAATCCTGATTGGTACATCTTCAATCCAAAGTCAAATCGTTGCAATTTCTTTAGTCTAGGCTCTTTTGGAGCATTTGCCTTCGACCAAGCCGTTTATGACAGTGACTTATTCACCTGTCTAGAAATGGCAGGTGAGATAATTCCAATCAAGCTTCCGGAGCTGGACTTATACATTATGAATGTGAGAGTATGCGTAAATGCCCTTAATGACGGTGCCAGTTCATGGATCTACTACCCGAATGGAGGGCGAAGTCGCGTAAAAGACTATGTCTTCCACGCTGATCGAATTACAGAATCCTCTCTTTTCAAGATTCCCGAAACATCCAAAGGTGAAATACTCACCTATACAGGAGTTAAACATGAGGATGACGAATTCAAAAGCTTGTATGAAAAGTTGGGATTTACAGGTTTGACATTCACAGAGTTGTATAAAAAGCAGGCTTAGTTCTTTGATTTTATGCCCGCTTAAAACGCCAAGGCGATTAAACCCTTCATTCAATATCGATCAGTCCTTAAAAGCGCTGCACCAAAGAACTCATGTAGCATCTAAGCCGAGTTCTAACAGCCCAATGCTGACATAAGCCGAGATTCATGTTAGAACCATTCCAGCTTCTAAGGAGTCTATAAGGCTGATCAAACAGAGGATAAAGGGAAAGAAATAGTATGATAAATACTGGAAAATACTGGTTCATCTTCCATGAGCCAAAATCTGCTGAATTCGAATTCAGCGAGGTATGGAATTACAGCCCAGATGTCACTACGACATCAAAGCATCTTGGTATTGATCAAGTGCATCTGTCTAATCTTCTCGAATTTGAGGAAAACACACAAAGACACCCATTTTATGCAAGTCAAAACGGACAAGAAATCCTTGAAGATGAATACTGGGTTAGGGTTCAAGAAATAATCTCTGATCACGATATAGTCAATACCTTATCGGCTTGCTCGTTCAATCAAAACAGAATAACATCGATTCTATTCTTGATTGATAATGAGTGGGTTGATCTCTATCCCGAAGAGATGTTCGCAGATGACAACAGAGAGCAATATCAAAGCATTTTAAGGAGCCAAGGAAGGATTCAAGAAAATCAAATAATCATGCATTTGCAGTTTTTCTATGGTTTTGAAAAATTAATCATTCCTCTCGGTCCTGAATAAAGTGAAGGACTTACGTGAGCCTAGGTTCAATTCTCACTTTATTGCGATAGATACAGGAGATTCTGTAGACTTAATAATCTCCTCACATCCGATTGATCTGAACTAAAAAACCAGCTCAGACTTGCTTGAGTAAGGTATCTTTTGCCATAGAGGATTAAGATGATAATTCTGAAGAGTTGAACATGTTTCGTAACCCAGAGAAAAAGGTGGAGATATCTGAAGACGACTGAACCTGTAATCTCCGTAAAAGCCATTCCATAGAGTTTCGCAATGGCACCTCCTCGACATGGGTGCTGTTCATGTCTCATTGCGAAGTCTTGTTGTGTCACGAAAAGCGCGCTTCCGCAAGATCATTTAGTCTTACCGCAATAGCGTTTAGAAATCTCTTTTTGGCAGCGTCAGATTTGCGGTCTGAATAAAGGGTGGTTCATCAATTCGAACAAAACCCTTTGGAAAACAAGCGAAACATGAAAATCAATACGCTCATCACCCTCCCAAAAATTGTGTTGGTCACGCTGCTCATAGCTACTGTGAGTTGTAGCGAAACATCTACAGACGTGGCTTCCACAAAACAACAAACAAGTATGAACACAGAAGTCAATCCAACAAGTCAGGAAAACACAGGAGATCAGGTCATTCGAAGAACGGCTCCTTACAAGTATCCCTCAAAGAAGATTCTCTACATCGTCTCGAACCCGGCTCTGTTGAAGGGGCAAATCCCCGTGGGCTTTTTTGCCGAAGAATTGACCCGTCCCTTCTTTGAGTTTATTCAAGCTGGTCATGAGGTGGATCTGGCGTCTTCACAGGGCGGGAAAGTAGAGTTTGACGGCTTTTCCGATCCTCAAAATGAAATGACCTTCTATCCGAACGACCTCGTCACGATTGGATTCAGCAACCACAAGGATTTTGGAAAGCTCATGGAAAACACGCTGGCGATCGCAGATGTGAATGTGAATGATTACGATGCTGTGTGTGTGGCAGGAGGTGGAGGTCCGCTCATTACGTTTAAGGACGATACCAAGCTTCATGATTTCATTGGCGAGTTTTACGAAAAGGATAAGGTCGTAGGACTGCTTTGCCACGGCACCAGCCTGTTGCTGTGGGCCACTACGAGCAGTGGTGAACTGGTGGCGAACGGCAAGACCTGGACCGGATACTGCAATGCAGAAGAAGAGATGAACAACCAAGCGGCTGGCTTTGAACTCAACGACTACACCATAGAGTCAGAGGCTTCGAAAATTCCAAATACCCACTACGAGCATGCCGATCCACTTGTGCCATTCGCGATCAGAGACGGTAATTTGATCACAGGTCAACAACAACACAGCAGCGCACTCTTCGCAGAGCTCGTCATTGAAGCGTTGTCAGAAAACGACCAATAAAGCCCTCGTGAAAGCACCGGTTTGAATGGCCCTTTTTCAAGCGATGGATTACAACCTGAGGAAAGCAATTTGTTCTCCTCAGGTTCTCGCTGTATATACCAACACCTTAACTTAGAACAATGGCCCACAACATCACTTTCAACACCATCAGCGAAGTCCACCAATCCCTTGGGCTGGCTAAACCGAGTCATCCATTGGTGACGGTGGTGTACAACAGCGAGATCGGGGAAGTTGGTGACTTTCAGGATGTCAAGGTGATCATGAACCTCTACCAGATCGTTTTCAAAAAGGGCGGATGTGGGGCCCTTCAGTATGGCAGAAACTCCTATGACTATCAGGAGGGCACACTGCTTTTCATCGAACCCGGTCAGGTGATGCAATACGGCAACGAACAGCCCGGCAATGAGGAGCCGGATGAAGGATGGACCCTTGGCTTTCATCCAGACCTGGTGTTGCGATCCAATCTGGCTGAAAAGCTCCGTTCCTATTCCTTTTTCCACTACGACTCCAACGAAGCGCTTCATCTGTCTGAAGAGGAGCGCTTGATGATTGAAGGCATTCTGGATATTATCAGAAAGGAATACAGCCAAAACCTCGACAAACACAGTCAAAACCTTATTACCACCAATATTGAGCTGTTGCTGGACTATTGCGTGCGCTTTTACGATCGCCAGTTTTACACCCGATCAAACCTGAACTCGGATATCGTTTCAAGATTTGATCGACTGCTGAGGACGTATTACGAGAATCGTATCATGCAGGAGCTGGGCATTCCAACCGTGAATTACTGTGCCGGAGAGCTCAACCTTACACCGAGCTATCTCGGTGACTTGATTAAAAAAGAGACAGGTGGTTCGGCCCAGGAACGCATACACAGGTTCGTGATAGACCGCGCGAAAGTTCAACTGCTGAACTCCACGGATTCTGTGAGTCAGATTGGTTTCGAGCTGGGGTTTGAATACCCCCAACACTTCAGCAACCTCTTCAAGTCTAAAACGGGATTAAGCCCCAGAGCTTTCCGAAGTCAGAACTGACAGCACTCTCGACTGATTGGAATGTATAAACCCCTATCCGTCCTGGCGGTGCTTTTACTCATGGCACTTTCGGCCTCGGCACAGGATTCGGCCCGGCACATTGGATACAGCATCAAGCTCAATGTTTCTGGACGTTATCTGACTGGCCAGTTTGATCAGTTCGTTCTCTCTACGAGACTCGATGCTCAGGTGGAGTCAAAGAAAATGCTACTCCACAATAGCAGCTCCTATCGCTTCAACCGAACGAGTGCCTTGGTCATTGAAGACAATTGGTATCAACTGATCTCACTTATATATGCTCATCACAGGCGCTTCTCGCCCGTTGGCTTTTACCACTTCGATAATAACCTGATGTTTCGGGTAAAGCGAAGGCATCTTTATGGATTGGGTGCAGGCACTGGCAAAGAGTGGGTCAGTCACAGTTTTCGATTGGATGTTGGATTGGGCTATGATCACACGACCTATGCTGGACAAACGTTTGAAAACTCTGATAAAACGGGTTCAACCAGAAGTCGCAGTCTGGCCATTGCCAGGCTATTACATCACCATCGCCTGTTCAAGGAGAAAATCATCCTCAACAATGACGTGTTTTATCGGCACTCTCTGGAAGAAGCTTCTGACTTCATGATGATTGTCAACGCAGGGCTTTCGGTGGCCATTTTGAAAAACCTACTGATGACCGGGAACTTTGAGTATCGCTTTGAAAACGTGCACCTCAGTGCGCTACCGGCCTTGAATACAACCCTGCTTTTTGGACTGACCTACAGCATTGATAGAAACTGAATTCAGTCCCTGTTCTGCATGATCGATTAGGGGAAAATACTCTATGATGTGGGGGTTCCTGGCCGGATCTTTGTTTCGTAATTAAACTTCCTCTGGAATCTACCTCGTGAGTTGAAAACAACCCTGCGGTTCCAGGAGCAATCCACTCGGATTCTGCAGAAAACAACCTCGGAAAAATGAAGCTCGCAGAAGTTAACTCAATATGCTTGATAGCATCATTGCTGCTCTGCATGGCAGCGTGCTCCAATAGAAAAGTGATGACGACCTCCGAAGACGAGGCGGCACCGAAGGAAAAGGTGACCCGTGAAGATAGCTTGAGCTATCAGCGTGGTGTGCGGCACTCAGTGGAAGAAAAACTCTCCAGAAAATATAAGAACGATGACAAGTAGACTCATCATGACCCTGATGTTGGGTATTGTTGTGGCTGTAGCAAATAGCCAGGGATACGATACTTCTGTCAGTGGCAGTACCAATGCTCAGCAGGACGAGGGAGAGGCACACATTGCCATCAATCCGTTGGATTCCGCGCAAATGGTGCTTGGATTTATGGAGATCGCACCAGATGGTTTGGTCAACTTCGAAATCTACTCTTCTTCTGATGAGGGCAACAGCTGGCAGGCTTCCTCCTTTGATCCCATTGCCTTTATGCAGAATGGGGATCTCAACGGATACGATCAAATTGGGGGAGGCGACATCGTTTTCGCCTATGATCAGTCGGGTACACTGTATTGCTCATGGATCACCCTTTGGGCCGATTTAAGCTCCACTTCCCCATTTGATTCCTGCTTATGGAAGAGCAGCTGGGCGCAGTCTACAGACAACGGGGTCACCTTTTCAACGGCCGCAGGAACGGACAAATACTTTGCGGAAGGACTGATTGATGTGCAGGGAGCCATCACCGTGCTCGATTCCGCAGACGGCATCGCTGACAGGCAATGGATGGTGGTAGATCAGACCAACGGACCAAATGCCAACAAGCTGTATGTGGGCTACATCAATTACCCTTATGAAATTGCGAATACAGGCCTGAAAATCAAGACCAAATTGCCATCGGAAACGGGCTTTTCTGAAGCATCGGTGGCTTACTTAGGATCCGGCCAATTCACCAATATACAGATGGACAGTGAAGGGGTCCTGCATTACACCTTCGTTGATTTTGACTCCAATCACATCTACCATGTCTCCTCTGATGATGGCGGGCAGACGTTTTCAGATGCACACCTCATCGCCAATGGTCAGAATGTATTTCCAGAGAATGCTTTTAAAATCAGTGATCGTGAGAACGCTGCTCCCTCGCTGGCCATTGACGGTGAAAACGATCTGCATTTGGTGTGGGCCGATTTCCCTTTTGGAGACCCACTTCCTGCCACGTTCTACAGTCAGTCAACTGATGGCGGACAAACATGGAGCACTCCATTGCCACTGTCTGACATTTTTGGTCACGAAGCATTCATGCCGGTTGTTTCAGCCCACAAAAACCGTGTGTCTATAGGGGCGCACATTTTCGAAGAAGACAAGAAAACGGCCTACTACGTGGCGCTTTCCAATGATTACGGGAGCAGCTTTGAAGACACAGTGAGAATGAGCAGCGCTATCACAGATTTCAACACCGTGAGCCCTTTCCGCTTTGTGGGAGACTATTCTTCCAGCGTCAGGACTTATTGCAACATCTACAGCCTGTGGACAGATTGCGCCAGCAATGGTTGTAAGCAATATGTCGCCAAGTATGACCAATGTGCCGCTGATACGGTCGATACGCTCATCAATGTCGGCCTGTGGGAGTTGACACCCGTCAACAGCGAATTCCGTTTTGTCAACTTGTTCCCCAATCCCGCTACTGATCACGTCCAACTGTTGCTGGACAGCGATGTGTCGGGAAAAGCCACCCTCGAAATCATGGATGTTTCTGGTAAGACGCTCAGACAGCAGGCTGAAGGCTTGCAACCAGGTGAAAACCGATTCGATGTGAATACCTCAGACCTTGCTCCGGGACAATACTTTCTCCGATTCACTGATCCTTCAGGCACTTTCCTGACGAAGGCCTTCAGGAAGGTATGATCGATACTTGATCCAAGTGAAGATCAGGTAAATAAGGACTTTTTACGACAGTTGCAGGCGAGCGTTGAAACGGAAATTCGTCCGCCTCAAAGATCCAGCACAAACTCCGTGCTCGTTCCAGAATGGGAGTGGGCCGATATGCTTCCACCATGCAAGTGCATGATTTGCTTGGACACGCTCAGGCCAATGCCTGAACCGTTTTCCTTGGTGGTATAGAATGGGATAAACAGCTCGTCCAGCGCTGCTTGTTGGAAGCCAATGCCATTGTCGCGGACGGTTAACCGAAGTCGTTCCTCTTCTCCTGTTTCGGTGCGGATCTCTACGCGCTTTTCCTCCATGTTTTCAAGGGCGTCTGCCGCATTGTTAAGCAGGTTGAGGATGACATGTGTTAGCAAGCGCTCATCGCCTACAAACGTGGCCTTCGGATAGTCATTGGTGATCAGCAGTTCAATGCCGCCCTCGCTGCGCCTGGGTTCAAACAGCAATCGGATGGAAGCCAGCCATTCTTCAAGCGTGATGGCGTCAAAGACTGGAGTCGGGATCTTGGTGAGCTTGCGGTAGTCTTCCACAAAGTTCTGGAGTCCGGCTGTGCGCTCTTCCACCACGGAAAGCCCGGCAGCGGCATCGTCTACCTTTTGTTGATTGAGTTCGGATACGTCCAGCGGCTTGCCATCTTTTTGGAAATAGGCCAGTAGCGTGTTGCTCAGCGAAGTGATGGGAGCGATGGAATTCATGATTTCGTGCGTCATGATTCGAATGAGCTTTTGCCAGGTTTCCAACTCATTTTCTTCCAGCTCTGCCCGCACATCATACAACGAATAGAGTCGGAATTCCTTCTCATTGAATTGCAGGGCGACCATTTTGACAGAAACCTGTCTCAGCCTGCCGCCATCCGGGATTTTGACGGTCACGCTCTGGCCCGTCTTCAGTCCTTGCATGGCCTGAAAAAGATCGGGTTGCTCCTGCGCCAGGCGATCCACGTGTGTCAGGGTTCTTAAGCCGGTCAACCGCAAGGCAGCATCATTGGCCACTTCCACAAAGCCAGCCTTGTCCAGCGCGATGATGCCTGTGGCAGATCGCTTCATAAACTCCATAAAGAAGCGTTCACTTTGCTCCTGTTTCTGGCGCACTTCCGCGATCATCTCGTTCACGCGGTTCAGGTTTTGGTGCATGCCACGCAAGCTCGGATGCGAGGCGTTTTCTGGGAACCGAATGCTGTTGTCCTCGTTGCGAACGGCATCAAAAAAGAAGTCCAGTGTGCGATAGACGGAATTGACAAATCGAATAAGGCTGAACACCAGAAAAACGGCCGCGGCCAGCGCGATCAGACCGATATCCCATGCACCATCGTAAAAGGAGATGCTGCCAACCGAGATAGCAACGATCAGCGCGATGAGCCGAATGACCAGGCCTGTAGTGGTATACCTATAGTTCATGGCGCTTGATCTTGTTGTAAAGGGTCTGGCGTGTGATGCCCAGCTTTTCAGCTACCATGGACAGGTTTCCATGGTAGCGATCCAGCGCATTGATGATGAGCTCGCGCTCCATTTCCAGCAGGCTCGGCAGCTCGGAAGTGGACGTAGTTGAGAGCGCCTGCAAGTGAAAGTCTGCCGGAGTGAGCACATCGGTTTCGGCCAGGATCACCGCCTTTTCCATGGCGTGCTGAAGCTCGCGCACGTTACCGGGCCAATGATGATTCCGGAGCTTCTTCAAGGCTTGCGCTCCAAGCTCGATCCGCGGCTTGCCATACTTCTGTCGGTAATGCCGGATGAAGTGACTGGCCAGGTCTTCGATGTCCTCTTCCCGCTCGCGCAGCGGAGGCAATTGGATGTGGATGGTGTTGATGCGATACAGCAGGTCTTCGCGGAACGACTTTGACGCGACCATTTCGTCCAGGTTGGCATTGGTGGCCGTGATCAGGCGCACATCCACCGCTTCAGCCTTGGAAGACCCGATGGGAAAGACGGTGCGACTTTCGAGCGCTACCAGCAGCTTCGATTGCAGCGCGATGGGCACGTTGCCAATTTCGTCCAGAAACAAGGTGCCTTTGTGGGCCAGCTTGAACTTTCCGGTGCGGTCTTCCCGTGCATCGGTGAACGCGCCCTTTTTGTGTCCAAAGAGTTCGCTCTCAAAGAGGTTCTCCGGGATGGCGCCCATGTCTACGTTCATGAACAACTCCGAACTCCGTGCAGAGAGCCGATGAATCTCAGAGGCGACCATTTCCTTACCGGTGCCGTTTTCACCGGTGATCAGCACGTTGGCGTCTGTGGCTGCCACCTTTTTCACCAGGGTCATCACGCGCTGCATGGCGGGGGAAGATCCAATGAACGTTTTGCCTTTGTTGAGCTCGCCTTTCAGCTGGCTGTGTCTGGTCTTGAGGTCTTTCAGCGCTTGGTTTGACTGGCGCAGCTTCAGTGCCGTTTTCAGAGTGGCCACCAGCTTATTGTTGTCCCAGGGTTTGAGTACAAAATCCATGGCGCCCTTTTTCAGGGCCTTCACCGCCAGCTCCACATCACCATGGGCGGTGATCATGACCACTTCCGTGGACGATGATATTTTCTTGATTTCCCCCAGCCAGAAAAGCCCCTCATTGCCCGTATTGGAACCTGCTGAGAAGTTCATATCGAGCAAGGCCACATCAAATTCGCTGCGCTGCATCTCGGAATGGATGCTGTTCGGATTCGAAATACAATGCACCTCTTCAAACTCATATTGAAGCAAGAGTTTGAGCGCAGTCAATGCACTCTTGTTATCGTCAACGATCAGAATCCGTCCGCTCTTCATAGCTGCTATCAAAAGTACTGGAGCAGCGAGTCCATAGACCGAGTGTCTAATTTTTAGACAGTGTGATGTCTAAATATTTAACGTTTCCGCTTCGCGACAAAACTATAAATCACTGTTTATCAGTTAAGTAAATGAACGGCACTGGCTTTGGCATACCGAAGCGGAACCAATGCACAATGGATCGAAAGATTAGTCAGAAACCATGGATTAAAAGGCGCTACCGGAACCTGTTGGTGGTCGTCCTTTCGTTGTTGTTGGTCGCCTTTTTTACGCTGATGTTTGACACTACCTCGGCTTATCGGGTGGACATGGAAACGGTGACAGTTTCTGAAGTCACGGAAGCGGCCTTTGAAGATTACATCAACGTTCGGGGCCGCGTAGAACCAGCCACCATTCATTACCTCGATGCCGTGGAAGGTGGTATTGTGAAAGAGATTTTCGTGGAAGATGGTGCCTACCTCCGCGTGGGAGATACGATCCTCACGCTCTCAAACCTGAACCTGAGTCTCAACATCCTGAACAGCGAAGCCCAACTGGCAGAAAAGGCCAATTTCCTTCGCGAAACCCAGCTCAACATGGAGCAGCAGAAGCTTACCCTTGAGCGTGAATTGCTTCGGTTGGACAACGACCTGGTTCGCCTGCAACGCACCTATGAGCAGAACCAGGGCTTCTTTAAAGAGAAGCTGATTTCCAGCAATGAATACCTGGAATCGGAGGAAGCGTACAAACTGGGGCTTAACCTCCGAAACCTGACCCTCAGGCAGCACCAACAAGACTCGATTTATCGCAAAAATCAAATCGCAAAAATCTCTGGTAGCTTAAAGAGCATGGAGAAAAATTTGGAGCTGATCTATCAGCGGCAGGACCATTTGGTCGTACGTAGTCCGATTGATGGCCAACTCGCCTCACTGGACGCGATGCAGGGCCAATCCATCGCGCCAGGAATGCGGCTGGGACAGGTGAACATGCTGACCAAATACAAGCTGCGCGCGCGGATCGATGAACACTACATTGATCGTGTGGAAGTCGGTCAAAAGGCGACCGTGGAGCGCGAAGGCAAGCTCTATGACATGACCCTGGCGAAAGTATATCCCGAGGTGAGTGAAGGCTTTTTCAGGGTAGACCTGTCGTTTGACGAAGCCATGCCTGAAAACATCCGCAGCGGGCAGTCCTATAACCTGAGCCTCGCGCTGGGCGAGTCCTCAGACGGTTTGCTGCTGGCGCGCGGAGGATTTTTCCAGGCCACGGGAGGCCAATGGGTTTTTGTGCTCAATAGCGACAATGAAGCCACCAAACGAAGCATTACCCTCGGCCGGCAAAACCCGAGATTCTACGAAATTCTGGAAGGCCTGAAACCAGGCGAACAAGTCATCACTTCGGGCTATGAACGCTTCGGAGAGAGCGAAAAACTGATATTGAACTGACACATGGAAAAACTGATCATCGACATTCAAGACCTGTCAAAAACGTTTCGCACGGAGGACGTGGAAACGATGGCACTCAACGGCATCAACCTTCAGATCAAGCAAGGCGAGTTTGTGGCCATCATGGGGCCGTCCGGCTGCGGAAAATCCACGCTGCTGAACATCCTGGGATTGCTGGACAATCCGACCTCAGGCAGCTATCGCTTCAATGAATCTGAAGCAGCTCAGCTGAAGGAAAAAGAACGCACGGCCAGGCGAAAGGGCAACATCGGTTTTGTCTTTCAGAGCTTCAACCTGATTGATGAGTTGACGGTATCCGAAAACGTGGAAGTGCCGCTGAAATACCTCAACATCAATGCTTCAACCCGGAAGCAAAAGGTGACGGATATTCTGGAGCGCATGAAGGTGGGCCATCGTCAAAACCATTTCCCTCAGCAGCTTTCGGGAGGTCAGCAACAGCGCGTGGCGCTGTGCCGCGCGGTGGTGGCCAATCCATCGCTCCTGCTGGCAGATGAACCCACGGGAAACCTCGATTCCAGCCACGGCATGGAGGTGATGAAGCTCTTATTGGAACTCAACAAGGAAGGCACCACCATCGTAATGGTGACCCACTCGCTACGCGATGCGGGTTTTGCACACCGGGTGATCCACCTGTTTGACGGAAAAGTCATCACCGAAGAGCAACGAAAAGCACTGGAAACCAGCGTGTATTCTGATCAATCATCCCTTTAAGCCTACGTACATGCAGCTTCTTCGAAAACTCAGCCGCAACTGGCAATGGACCCTCATCAACATCCTGGGGCTTTCTCTTGCGCTGGCCTGTGTGGCTCTGGTCTTTGTCTTCACCAAGCAGGAACTTACCTACGATCAGTTTCACAGCAAGGCAGATCGCATTTATCGAATTACCACGAGTACTGCTCCGGGAGGAAGCGTGATGCACCCAGCCCGTGTATGGGGGCAATGGGTCCCGCAGTTTCCGCAGGAGTATGCGGAGATTGAATCCTTCGTTCGCCTCGTTCCTTTCAAGAAAGGTGTGGTAGCGATCGAAAACCAGAGCTTCTATTCGGATAATATGTATCGGGTGGACAGCACCATTTTTGACGTTTTTGATGTGGAATGGCTTCGGGGTGATCAAAGCAGTGCCCTGAACGAGCCGCGCGAGGCGGTGATTACGCGCTCCATGGCCGAAAAGTATTTTGGCAGCATTGATGTGGTCGGGAAAACGATTTCGCTGATGCATCAGCAGCACGACACGGCCACCATGCACACAGTGGTGGGTGTCATGGAAGATCTGCCGGTCAATTCGCATTTCCATGTTGATGTGCTGGCCACCATTCCTGACATGAACTTCAATAACTCGTGGGGTTACACGTATTACCTGCTCCGCGAAGGCACAGATGTAGAGGTCTTGAGGCAATCCATTCAGGACAATTGGGACAAGAATGTCGAGCCTAACGTGCATCCCACCACCTTCCATTTTCAGAAGCTGACAGACATTCACCTCTACAGCCACAAGACGCGCGAGATGGAGGTGAACGGTGACGTGCGGTCGGTCATTCTCCTTGCCAGTGGAGCGTTCATCATTCTCTTCATCGCCCTGATCAACTTTCTGAATCTGAGCCGTGTGCAGTTCATTTTCGAAAGCAAGAACATTCAGATTCGAATGATCAACGGAGCGTCCAAAACCATTGTGGCGCGCAGCTATGCCGTGGAATCGCTGGTGATCGGACTGAGCGCCATTGCGCTGGGCATCATCATGGCGGTCAAACTTGGAGCATACCTGCGCGTTGATCTCATGAGTTATCCGCTGTCGGTAGGCTTCATCTGCCTGCTGTTTCTGGCGGTCATTGTGCTGCTGTCCATTTATCCGCTGTATACCTCCAAGGTCACTTCGAACACGAAGGTGAGCAGTTCGAAAGCGCGGATGTATACGTTTCCGCTGGTGTTGCAATTCACGCTGGCTGTGGTGGCCATCGCTGGAACCATCGTCCTGAACCGACAAATCAACTACCTGAGCAACGAGCACCCCAATGCTGAAAACGCGAATATTCTGGTGATTGAACGGAACCCGTTCACCGTGATCCATCGTTATGAAACACTCAAGGAACGGTTGATTTCCAACCCTGCCATCGTGAGCATGACGGGCGCCATGGAAGAACCGGGAGGCGATATTCTGGACAATGGATTTTTCGAACTGGAGGGCCACGACCCAGCAAGTGGGCAGGTGATCTACATCTTCACGATTGACGCCAACTTCTTCCAGGCCATGGGCATTGAACCGCTGGCCGGCACGGTGGATTTGGGAACCATTCCCTCACAGGAGTGGGAAAAAAAGGCACTGGACATTGGCTTTCAGCGCATGAGCGGACAGGTAAGCCAAGCCGAAATCGATGCGCAAGTGGAGGAGCTGGACTTTTACCGGGACAAGTACATCCTCAACGAACCTGCAATGAAGATGCTGGGTGTCACCGATCCGCAGGAATTGATCGGAAAGCGTTTTCGCTATAAGTTCCAGTTTCCCGAGCTCTTCCCGGAAGGCGAAATTGTGGGTGTGGTTCCCACGTTTCACTACACCAACCTGCATCACGAAGAGCGCCCCATGGTGATTGCGGCCAAGCAGGTGTTTTGTGGGAATTTCCTGATCGAAATCGATCCTGAACGCAGGCAGGAAGCCCTTGCCCACATCAACGAAACCTGGCAGGAGATCAACCCGGAATATCCGCTGGAGTATGAATACATCTCTGACAGCTACAGCAAGGTCTACACCACGGAGTATGCAGAAACACGCGTGCTTTCGCTCTTTGCCTTCATCTCCATTTTGCTGTCGGCTTTGGGCATCTATGCCATCGCGGCCTTTACGATCAATCGCAGGATGAAAGAGATCGGCATCCGAAAGGTGAATGGCGCCAGCATCTCTGAAATCATGACCATGCTGAATCGAAGTTTTGTGCTGTGGATTGCCCTCGCCTTTGTCATTGCCACACCCATTGCATGGTATGCCATGCACCGTTGGCTGGAAAACTTCGCCTATAAGATCGACCTGAGTTGGTGGATTTTCGCCCTGGCGGGGCTCATCTCGATGGCGGTGGCCATGGCCACGGTTTCATTCCAGTCTTATCGTGCGGCAACACGCAATCCGGTGGACACGATCCGCTATGAATAGGCTGTACCTTCAATCAAATGGGTGAAACCCCGTTGGCATAAAAGCCCGTTGACCAACGTGGTTGTGTGGAAGCCTAGCCAAAAAACTGGATTCTCTCCAGCAGGTTTTTCTTGAACGAGCGACCGATCGCCAGTTTCAACTCTCCCAGCTTGAGCCATTGTTCGGCTTCATTCACTTCGGTGATGAAGCGTGTGTTGACAATGGTGGTGCGATGGATGCGGACGAAGTGGCGCGGGGGTAGGCTGATTTCGAGATCGGAAAGGCTTCTGCGAATGGATAGTTGCTGCGAGGCAGTGTTAAGGTCACAGTACTTGTCGGCCGAGGTGCTGATGTAGATGATGTCATTGATCATGACCTTCTTCAGGACCTTGCCCACCTTCACAAAGATTCCATCTTCAATGATTAGATCCTGCCATTCAGCTTTATCTGGCTCGGAAAGTGGAGTTGGTTGCGCGTTACGCGAAAGCGCCAATTCGATGGCTGCCTCCAGTTCCATGTCTTTGAGCGGTTTCAGGAGGTAGGCATCAGGCTCCATTTCCTTGGCGCGTTCCAGGGTTGTGCGCTCCGCCAGGGAAGTCACAAAAATGATGGGTGTGTTGTATTTGGCACGAATGGATTCAGCTACCTCAATGCCATCCCGATCGCCTTCCAGGTTGATGTCCAGCAGCACGAGATCTGGCTTGGTGGTGTGAAACAGGGCCAATGCATCCGAGGCGTTTTGAGCATGGCCCGCAAGATCATATTCCATGCATTCCAGCTGGAACTTGACTTTCTCTGCTTGCAGTTCATCATCCTCAACAAGTAGTATCCTCACGCTTCCCATGTTATCATTTAGGCATTGTATGGCTTGGCAAGGTAACGCTAATGGTGGTGCCTTTACCAAGCTTGCTGTCCACTTCGATGCTGGCCTTGTTCAGCTCCAAAAACTCTTTCACCAGCTTCAACCCAATGCCGCTTCCCTGTTCACCAGCGGTGCCTGCCCGTTTGTTACGCGACTCGATGCTGAAGAGTTGTTCCTGGGTTTGCTGATCCATGCCAGTACCGGAATCCTGGACCTTGAGCACAACTTTGTTCCCTTGTTGATCAGCCTTCAAACGCACAGTTCCTTCTTCGGGGGTGAATTTCACGGCATTCATGGCGAGGTTGCGGACGATGAGTGACAGCCCCTGGCGATCAGCATGTACGATCAGGCTTGCTGGAATCTCAACCGTGAGGTTGAGCCTTTTGGCGTCTGCGTAGCTTTTAAGTTGCTCCACCACTGCGTGTACCACTTCACTGAGGTTGAGCTGCGCGGGTTGATGATCTACCATGTCCTGTTGAGTCAGCGCCCAATTCAAAAGATTGTCGAGCAATTCGCTGAGCCGAAGGGCGCTTCGGTCCATCACTTCTGTGAGTTCTGCGGCTTTTTCCTGCTTCCCTTTTTCGAGGTAGTGTTTCATCATTCGTCCGATGCCTTCGAAAGCGTTGGTTCCGCCCTTCAGGTCATGGGCGATGATGGTGAAGAATTTGTCTTTGGTGGCATTGGCAGCGGCCAGCGCCTTCTTTGCTTGCATCAATTGACGGTAGAAGAAGATCACCACAGCCAATGCAATTACTACAAAGAGAAGACCAAGGCCAATGAAAAGCAACCGGGTGCGTGCGGCACCTAACTCCAGCTCGCGGATCAGGCTTTCCTGCTCCAGGCGCTCGATTTCCTGCTCTTTAAGCTGCGTGTCGTACTTCACACGCATATCATTCAGTGCAGTGATGTGGCGCTGCTCAGTCACCGAGCTCTGACGCTCAAAATCTGTCCGAACCTGATCGTATGCAGCTTTATAGTCTCCCTTCGCTGCCCATAGATTTGACAGCAAGTTGCCCAGGAAGTCTTCCATGCGTGGTTCGTTAACCTCCTTCACTTGTTGTTTGGCCTGAAGAAGGTAATGCTCTGCGCTGTCGAGTTGTTGGTTGCTCAGGAAGAGTTCACCAATGTTCATCATGGTAATGGCCTGGTAGCGTGTATCGTTTCGTTCTCGCGCATGATCCATCACGCGCTGATGGAAATAGACGGCACTATCCAACATCTTAACGTTTGAATAGGCTACGGCAAGATAGCTGTGGACGTGGTTGAAATAGCGTTCCAGCTTGTGCTCGTCCATCATTGCCTTTGCCCTGAGTGAATACTTCTTCTGTTGCTCAAATTCACCGAGCATTTGATGCGCACTTGCCAAACCCATGTAAAGCGTTAGCACAGATATGGGCTCATCATTTTCAGATACTTGCTCCAGCGTCTCCTGGCAAATCTCCAGCGCCATTCTGGGGTTGTTGAGCATCTCATAAGCTCCGGCCAGTGCTACCCTTGCTTCAATGTATGGACCGGGTCGGCCATCGTAGCTGCAACGTTGAAGACCGTGCTCGATGTAATAAATAGCAGAGTCGGGCTTGTTGAGGTTCAGGCAGCTGGTTCCCAGCTTGATCAGCGTGTGGCAATAGAGTGAATCAGCCTGCAGTGATTCCAGGGCACTCATCGTTTGACGCAGTACGCTGTAGGCAGACTGCATATCCACATGGTAAAGGGAGTCTGCCTGACTTATTTGCCCCGCAATGCTGTCTAACTTTTCTTGTCGTTCAGAAGCAGTGGAAGGACTCAAAAACCAACCTATAAAATAAGCGCAAAGCAGTCCTTTCGAAATTGCTCTCGGCCAATGGACATGCGAGATACAGAAGGTGTTGGTCATTGGTTGAATGAGGGCAATTTTCCCGCTCAAATGTAAAAAACTGGCTTGTCGTTCAGGGGTGTTCCTGTGTTGTTCAAGGACACCAGATGGGTGTTAAACGGCTTTGTTTCCGAGTCCTTTTTTGCACCATTAGGTTCGAGGTTCAATTCCAAAACCCTACTTGTCATGAGCGATTCGAACATTGAAGGATACCCATCCAACGATTGGGGAAAAAATGTTGCAAAACAGCGGTGGTCTCGGTGCGCCCAGGCTCTGGATCTTCTCAATTGGAAGTTCCTTTCTGCAGTGCGGTTGACCTCTCCGCGCTCAGCCTTTGCTCATCTGGCTTGCTCGCGCATTGTCACACCAGTCCTTCTTCCCCTTGTGGCGATTGGGGCGATGGCACAAACAGCCAGTGTATCACAAATTAACCGAGAAAACCCTGCTGCACCGTTCACACAGGGCAGTGTTTACGAATTTGAAGTCCTGTTCAGCGATGATGTCAAAAACGTAGACATCACCGACTTTGAACTCAGCGGCCCACTCGCGTCAAACGCACAGATCGACTCGGTTGTGTTTAAGTCAGCCAATCGCTACATCGTATATGCGCATTCTTCAGTGGTCACGGCCAGCGCTGAGCTTGGACTTGACGTGAAAGGCGTTGACGCTTCAGGCAGCAATGACATCCTTACGCTCAACGACCAGCTTGACCAACAGTCATTGGCGGATGTACAAATTGCAGATTCACCTGTATTCGGACAGAGTTTTACAGCCGGTGCGACTGGTCAACTTTGGACGATTACGATCAAAAAGGGTATTGGACATTCATACGCTGGCCCGGGAGTTATGGAAATCCGCTCAGGTTCCGGGTTCTCAGGCACCGTATTGGCAAGTCAGAACGTAAATATTACGTCTCCGCTTGGCGAGCAGACGTTTCAATTTGAACAACCTGCCACGGTATCATCCGGCAGCACCTACACGATGCGCTTCCATTTCCCAGGCGGGAGTTCGAGCAACATGGCACCATCTGCGCAGGTTGGAGCCAACTATTCAGGGGGGATACTCTATTATCCCAATCCCCTTCCCCAAGCTGATCTCTACTTCAAAACCTATATCGAAACCACACCGGGGCTGCCACTTTCGACAAACCTGCCGAGCGTGGATCAAACGTTTGTTCACGTCATCTGCGACATGACGGGAGATGCATTAGATGATGATCCTGTAGGATGTGAAGGAGTTGGTGGCAGCGCGTTTGTCTCAGTTTCAGGTGGTAACCTTCCATTGGTCAGCTATCTGTGGAGCAATGGAGAGGATAGCTCACATATTGACGGTCTTACTGTTGGAGACTATAGTGTGACCGTCACCGACACCTTTGGTTGCACATTGATTGACACCGTATCTGTCCCATTCCAATGTGATCTACACGTCAAAGGGAACGGAGAGTTCATTTATCTGAATGACTCCACGCCAGACGTTTCAAACCACACCTATTTCGGGGCACTATCATCGGGAGACACGGTTACCAGAACCTATATGCTCACTAATTTCGGAACTGGTACACTGAATTTAGGCGCGGTATCGATCAGCGGTTCCGGAGCTTCCGCATTCACCGTATTCAACGCTCCGGTTACATCTCTGAATCCTGGATTCTCGACAACACTCAGCATCCAGTTTACAGCGTCAAGCCTGGGAACATATGATGCCACGGTATCGATTCCCAATTCGAGCGTAGAGGCGAATCCCTTCACCTTTGATATTTCCTCTGATGTAGTTCACAACGGATTCAACTTTGATGGCAATAATGACCGCCTCAGAGTATCGGATGATAATGCACTTGATGTGGACACCGCATTCACCATTGAAGCATGGATCAAGCCGGATGTGCTCTCCACCTCTGGTCTGGTGACGAAGTTTGGAAATGGTTCCGCCAACCGAAGCTTCTCGCTCCTGCTGCTGAGCAGTGGCGCTCTTGAGTTCTCCATTTCTCAAAATGGGGCAAGTGAAACGTACGTTGTTTCGAGTAATACCGTGCAGGCAGGAGTATGGACACATGTTGCGGCCGTGTATGACGGAAGCCAAATGCGCACGTACATCAATGGAGTGCAGGATCCAAATACCCAATCGGCCTCTTTTTCAGTGTTCAATTCCTCCAAGCCTCTATTGATCGGTGCAAGAGAAAATGGCCCGGTCGATCTGCATTATGATGGTTCCATGGATGAAGTAAGACTGTGGAATGTAGCCCGTACCGCTACTGAGTTGAATGACACTAAAAACTGCCAGCTCTTTGGAGGTGAAAGCGGCCTTGTAGCCTATTACGATTTCAATCAGGGCATACCTGCCGGTAATAATTCCGGAATCACCAGCATTCCGGACGGCACGTCCAACAACCTGGATGCTCAAATATTGAATGCCAACCTGACCAACTTACCCAGCTCCAATTTTGTTGTTGGTGCAGTAGATAGCGTGTCGAGCACGTGCTATAGTCCAGTGATGCTCAATGCCGTGGTATCTGCACATGTAAGCTGCAACGGGTTGAGTGACGGAAGCGCCAAGGCAATTCCAACGGCTGGTCTTGCTCCATTCACCTACCTATGGTCGAATGGAACAACAACCGATTCCCTTGTAAGCGTTGCAGCGGGCGCCTACACCGTCACAGTGAGTGATGCCTTTGGCTCTTCAGCAGTCGATTCGATGGTCATTACAGAGCCAGCCGTATTGGCATCGACTACTGTGGTTGATTCGAATGTCACCTGCAATGGATTCTCAGATGGTGGCGCAACGGCTTCAGGTACCGGAGGCACTCAAGCTTACAACTACATGTGGAGCAACTCAGCCATTACTGCTTCCATCACGGGAATACAGTCCGGAACCTATTCTGTAACCATTACGGATGCCAACGGCTGTACGGATTCTTCCAGTGTAATGATCACTGAACCAGCAGCGCTGGTTGCAGCCAGTGTGGTCGATTCCAATGTGTCGTGCCATGCATTCTCCGATGCCGGAGCAACAGCCAGTGCAACGGGTGGCACCGGAGCTTACACATATGCCTGGAACACAGGTGCAACGCTGGCATCCATCGGGGGTATGGTTGCTGGGGTCTATTCCGTAACCATTACGGATGTCAATGGATGTACAGATTCTTCCAGTGTAATGATCACTGAACCAGCAGCGCTGGTTGCAGCCAGTGTGGTCGATTCAAATGCTTCCTGCAATGGATTCTTCGATGGAGGAGCTACGGCATCTGCCACCGGAGGTAGTGCGGGATATACTTACCTATGGAGCAACAGCGCTTCAACGGCCAGCATTACAGGAGTGGCAGCAGGCACTTATTCCGTAACGATTACCGATGCCAACGCGTGCACAGATTCAGCGAGTGTTACCATCACTGAGCCAGTCGCTTTGATGGCAAGCTCCGTGGTTGACTCCAATGCCTCGTGCAACGGATTCTTTGACGGTGGTGCAACGGCATCTGCTACCGGTGGAACAGGAGCATATACATACATGTGGAGTAACACAGCCATCACCGCTTCCATTACAGGTGTAACTGCCGGGATCTATTCGGTAACGATCACCGATGCCAGTGGATGCACCAGCAGCACTTCGACCATCATCACCGAACCGACCGCACTCAGCGCGGCTTCAGTCATAGACTCAAATGCCTCGTGCCATGGATTCGCCAATGGTGGAGCCACCGCTTCAGCCTCAGGCGGAACAGGCGCTTATTCCTACAGCTGGAGCAATGGTGCTACGACAGCCTCCATCACGGCAATCGTAGCTGGAACGTATTCAGTGACCATTACTGATGCCAATGGATGTACCGACAGCACTTCCGTCACCATCTCAGAACCGACACCGCTCGCAGCTGCCAGCGTGGTTGACTCAAACCTCTCTTGCAACTCGTTTAGCAATGGTGGAGCCACTGCTTCAGCCTCAGGCGGAACAGGTGCTTATACCTACAACTGGATCAATAGTGCTTCTACTGCTTCCATCACAGGAGTCGTGGCCGGAACTTATTCCGTGACCATCACCGATGCGAATGGATGTACCGACAGCAGTTCCGTCACCATTTCCGAACCGGCAGTGCTCATCGCGGCTGCAGTCATAGACTCAAATGCTTCCTGCAACAGCTTCTCGGATGGAGGAGCCACGGCATCCGCCTTCGGAGGAACCGCGGCTTATGCTTACACCTGGAGCAATAGTGCCACTACCGCTTCCATCACTGGTGTCACGGCAGGAACTTATTCTGTGACAGTGACTGACATCAATGGGTGTACGGATTCCGCAAGTGTGATTATTACCGAACCAACTGCCGTGGTAGCAGCCACCGTGATCGATTCCAATGTTACGTGTCATGGTTTCTTCAATGGAGGAGGCACGGCTTCAGCGGTTGGTGGAACGGGCTCGTACAGCTTTCTCTGGAATAACACTGCAGCGACTGCTTCCATTACGGGTGTAAGTGCCGGAAGCTATGCTGTTACCATCACGGATGCTACCGGATGTACAGATTCATCAAGCCTCACCATTTCTGAACCTACCGCTCTGGTTGCCAGCTCAGTGGTTGATTCGAATGTTTCGTGCAACAGCCTCTCAGATGGAGGAACCACGGCTTCTGCCACAGGCGGAACAGGAGCTTATACCTATTCATGGTCCAATGCAGCCATCACCTCTTCTATCTCAGGTGTGGCAGCGGGATCCTATTCTGTAACCATCACCGATGCCAATGGCTGTACTGATTCAACGAGTGTCACTATCACAGAACCCACCGCATTGATCGCAGCGAGTGTGGTTGATTCGAATGTTTCGTGCAACAGCTTCTCCGATGGAGGGGCCACGGCTTCGGCCGCAGGTGGCACAGGAGCTTACACCTATTTGTGGTCCAATGCTGCCACCTCGGCTTCCATCACTGGTGTGGCAACGGGCACCTATTCTGTGACCATCACCGATGCCAATGGCTGCACCGACTCATCGAGCATCACCATCACCGAACCAACAGCATTGGTAGCGGCAAGTGTGTTGGATTCCAATGTCACATGCAACGGTTTCTCGAATGGTGGAGCTACTGCTTCTGCCATTGGTGGAACGGCAGCATACACCTACACTTGGAGCAACAGCGCCACGACAGCCTCCATTACGGGTGTTACAGCGGGGACTTACTCGGTAACGGTCACAGACGCCAATGGCTGCACCGATTCTTCCAGCGTCACGATTACTGAACCAACTGCGCTGGTAGCGGCCAGTGTGGTTGACTCTAATGCTACCTGCAACGGTTTCTTCAATGGCGGAGCCACGGCCTCAGCCACCGGGGGCACCGGAGCATTCACGTATCTCTGGAACAATAGCGCCACGACCGCCTCCATTACTGGTGTGAGTGCCGGAACCTATGCTGTCACCATCACCGATGCGAGCGGCTGTACGGATTCTTCCAGCGTCACCATTACTGAACCAAGTGCGCTGGTGGCAGCTACGATGATTGACTCGAATGTGTCTTGCAACGGCTTGCTGGATGGTGGAGCCACAGCTTCGGCCACAGGCGGAACGGGAGCGTATACTTACCTCTGGAGCAACAGCGCCATGAATGCTTCCATTACTGGTGAAGGTGCTGGAACCTATGCTGTGACCATTACCGATGCCAATGGCTGCACAGATGTCTCGAGCGAAACCATCACCGAGCCAACCGCACTTGTCGCGACCTCCACGATTGACTCCAATGCTTCTTGCAATGGCTTCCTTGATGGCGGAGCCACTTCAAGCGCCATCGGTGGTACCGGAGCATACACCTATTCCTGGAGCAATAGCGCTATAACAGCCTCGATCACGGGTGTAGGAGCCGGAACTTATTCTGTGACCATTACGGATGCCAATGGCTGCACAGATGTCTCGAGCGAAACCATCACCGAGCCAGCAGTGCTGGTGGCAACCTCTGTTGTTGATTCGAATGTGTCGTGCAACGCGTTTGTGGATGGCGGAGCCACGTCCTCTGCGAACGGTGGATCAGGCAATTACAGTTATCTATGGTCCAATGCTGCACCAACCGCTTCGATCACAGGCATTGGAGCCGGAGTCTATTCCGTAACTATCACCGATGCCAACGGTTGCACGGATTCTGCAAGTATCGCTATCACCGAGCCAACCGCGCTGGTTGCTAATTCTATAGTGGATTCCAATGTTTCGTGTAATACCTTCTCTGATGGCGGAGCTACCTCTTCCGCAACAGGCGGCACCAGCGGATATTCTTACCTGTGGAGCAACAGCGCGATTACCGCATCGATTACCGGTCTGGCAGCTGGTAGCTACGCTGTGACGATCACCGATGCGAATGGCTGCACAGATTCGAGTGCCATAGACATTGCAGAGCCTGATGAGCTGATGGCATCGATTGCCACCACCAACGTCAATTGCCGTGGAGGCTCCGATGGTAGTCTTGAGGCCAGCGCTTCCGGAGGTACTATGAACTACTCCTACCTGTGGAGCACTGGGGATGCCACTGCCATCGTCAGCGACTTGTTGGCTGGCAGCTATGGTCTCACTGTGACGGATGCCAACGGTTGTGTCGACACCCTAAGTGCGAGCATTGATGTTGATCACGAATTGCCGATCATCAACCTGGGCGACAGCATTGTCACCAGCGAGAATCAAGTCAACGTCACAGCGCCTTCCGGTCTTGACTCCTACCTGTGGAGCAATGGACTGACCAGTGATTCGATCACCATAGACAGTTCAGGCTCCTACTGGGTGATGATCACCGACAGCAACGGGTGCATGAACTCAGACACTGTTTATGTGAGCCTTTGGCCTACAGGAATTTCGGAATGGAAAAAGCCGCTTCAGGTGAGCATTTATCCAAACCCGAGTGATGCAATCTTCACGGTGGAAACCTCCGGTGATGAAGGAAAGCCATTGAGTTGGTCTGTCTTTGACTTGAACGGATCGATGATCCAGCAAGGAAGGCTTATGATCGGCTCCCAAAACCAAATTGATCTTGGCCAGCATGCCTCGGGCCTTTACATGCTACGACTTACTTCAGGCGATTCAGAACACTTTGTTCGCATCGTGCTGCAATGATTCAACCCTCGAGTTAACCCGGAAAGGGCGGGCCAGTTTGGCTCGCCTTTTTTTGTTTCCGGCAAAAGCATCGAGCACATCTGGCCAAAGGTTGGGAGGATGCCTTTCAATCCGCTGTCGCGCTTCGAGACTCGTGCTGCGCACGACCTCAGCATGACAGCTATCATTCGGATGTTTGAAGAGAATGGATGCAATGAAAAAAAATCCTCCTGACTGTAAGTCCTGTGCCTTGGCACGGACGGTTGAAATAGTGCTGCCTGGCGTTGCACAGGGATTCAGGGATCGGAAGTTCCGCTTAATTGGAGGCGCAGGTTGGTCTAAGTGAATCAGATGGAGAATCTCCGCTTTAGCCTTCTAAGCAGCTCTGGAAGGTTTATTTCAAAGCCCTTGCCTTTGTATGGAGTTACTGAAAGCAATCCATCTACTGCAGGGAATTTGTCTTGTTGCTTTTGTTCAAGAGCACTGACTTTAGAACTGAGTTCATAGTTCGCAAGCGAGAGGTTGTGAATCGTCTGATCTTTCAACTCGATGCTGGAATTGATTCGTATGACCTGCGACTTTAGATGGAGAACGACATCCTTTAGCTGTTGCACGGCCACATCCGAACCGGAGCTTTCGAAGCTCATCAGATCTTGTGCTTCAGGCAGTCTTAAGTAGATATCCAGTGCTTGCCGAATTTGCCCCAATGCCTGCGAAGCGTCTGTTGGCGTTACACGAAATAGAAAGTCGTTTTCAGCTCTTTCTATGTCGCTTGTAGCCTCGATGCCTACATCTTCCAGAAATTGAGCGAAGTAGGTGAGGTATTGCAAACAGGCTGCTTCATGTTCTTTTGGAAATGAAAAACGACTCTCGAAGGAATGTGCATCAGAGCTGTTTAGCTCCATAAGGACCTCACTGATGAGTCCTTCCAATAATTCCAGGCCTTTATCCAGCGCCTTTTTTACGGTGTCCATTGGATCAGCTGCCCATTCGTATTGAAGACTGCCAGCGGGGTCCGTGTCTCCTAAATCCTCGCTGAAGATGCCCATATCTTCAGTGAAGATGAGCGCATCATTTTCATCACAAAGGTTTTCGCTTAGCTGGGTGAAATCCTTGATGCTAAACGGCTGTTGCCAATTCAATAGATCGGGACTCCAACCCAGAGTCGCCTTCCCTTTATCCGCTCCAAGTATCGGAAGGGTGAAGTAAAGATATTCTGAGCCCCAAAACCCTTCAGTAACGGGCATTGGAACATCTCTGACAACAATCGCATCAAAATGCTTTTCAAGGATTTTAGCATCAAGACTCCAGATAGTGGGTAGCATTTGCCATTCTACATCCAACTCACCGGATTTGTGTTTCTCTTTTTGGAAAGTGCGTACTTGGCCAATCTCGTGGTCGTTCCAAAGAGCTGAATAATAACTTCCGCTTCCTCTCTCAATTTGCCTAAAAGAAAAACTCAAGTGTTAAAAGTAACACCATTTCCCAGACTCAAATTCGGGGGTCTTTGAATCCGCTGTCGCGCTTCGAGACTCGTGCTGCGCACGACCTCAGCATGACAGCTATCATCGGGTGCTTGAAGAGAATGGATACAACGAAGAAAGTCATCCTGACTGCGCTTTCGCTTAGCTTGCCTTAAGCGAATAGGGTACAACAAAAAAGGCCGCACCCCAGGGTGCGGCCATGTAATCTGATTCAAAATGAACCTATAGCGTTACTTGCTACTTCGAAATGATCAGCCTGCGCCCTTCGTAGGTGCCATCTTCTTGTGAGATCTGCACGAGGTACAAACCAGAATTGTATTCCGTGAGGTCTACTGTGATGTTGTTCAGGTCGTTGTTCATTTCCTGCGTGAATACGACTCTTCCGGAAATGTCTACAATCTGAAGCGTTGCAGTTTCGGCATCCAAAAGAGCTTCGTATTGGATGCGCACTTCGCTGGTTGCCGGGTTTGGGAAAATGGAGAGCTTGTTGGCAGCCATCTTGGTCATTTCGTCCTCTTGCGACTCATCAGCTATCGATTTCTGGGAACCTCCATCCAGCGGTCGTATGAAGAGTTCTTCCATGTCCATCAGCCCCAGGTACTGCAAAACGTTGCGGTAATTCACGGCTATGGAGGTAGATTGAGCACCTCCCATTTGAAGCGCTTGAATCTGAGATCCGCTTGCTGCTTCAATGCCGCCTTCCTGCGTTCTCATCTCTAGCATCAGCTCGTAGAAGTCGCATATGGCAAGCCATTCGATAGAGCGCGGAGCATCCGGATCCAGATTGGCTTTCGCGCGGATAGCAGTGGTATGAGTTCTCATCTTTTCCGCATCACGTGTTTCCAGTAAGATGGGCAAGAGCATGAGCGAAGCCTCCGTTTGCTCCATGTTTTCGAGCATGGCGATGGCGCTGGCAAAATCATTCTCTTGCAGGTAGTCAGCAATGAGCCATTGCAGCGCTTCTCGCATGTCGCTGGGAGCATCACCGTTGTTGGATTCTCCTCTTTCCCTCTCACGTCCGCCAAAAGGTGGTTCTTCAATTTTGAATGGGGGAGCGACATATCGAGCGGGGCACGCTTCAGCATTGCCTGGGAACGAAGCCACACAATTGGTTTCATCAACGTTCACTTCGTTGGTCAAAATCATGTCTGGCTCGGAGTAGTTTCTGTATTCGAAAGTCGCTCCTTGGTTGAAGATCTGATAGTTCGGTCCGGTGTGCGTGCCCACGAAGCGATTGGAATGAGGGCCTTCCGGAACGCCAAAACAGAAGCCCTGATCACCTACTTCGCCAGACTCATTGTGCCATGCAATAGAGGGGTTTGCAGTCACGTCATTGTCGAACCGGTTGCAGTCTACCCATAAAAACTCATTGTTCTCTGAGGACTGAACGCTGATGTCGAACAAGTCGAAACTGTTGTTGTAGATCTCTGCCTCGCTCCCTTCGAAAGAGGAGTTTTCGACATAGATGCCAGCATTTTCATTGTCGGGTGACTGCGCAACACCATTGAAGTTGTTACTCTCGATTACAAAACCGGTGGCCGAACGTGCATGCACACCTGTGTTGGCTTCGATCACGTCAAAACCTGCGGCTCCGTTCTCAGGAACATTGAATTGATTGTTGGTGACAAGTCCAAAATCAGCCCCGTCAAAGGCGATTCCGTAGTGGTTGTTGTTGAAGATGCTTCCATCGATCTCCAAGTCGGTCAAGCCACCTGTGGACTTGCAGTAGATTCCACCCCAGAGGTTGTTGAACACATTGCGATCTGGGTTTGGATCCTGGAAGATGGTGGAATACGTCAGCGCCTTGAACTCACTGTCCCACGCTAAGATGCCATAGCCCTTATTGTCTTTGTCGATGGTGCTGCCAAAGGTTTGATCGAGCGTAAACTCGTTGCCCAGGATGCGAACGCCTCGGATGCCATCGAGTAAAATGAAGGCCTGATGCGCACGCTTTTCAGTCATCCGGCCACCGGGCGGCAATTGAGGATCAGGGACGGTCAGATTGCCCCATTCAGGATCATTGAGTGGGCCGTCAATCAAAAACTCAGAGGTGCGAATGACAGAGACGTTGTCGCTGATCACACCACCTGACTGATTTTGGTAGGGACGGATTTCGACCCCTATCACGTTGTTGAGGAACTTTGAATCAGAAATCCTGAGGATTCCTCCGGTGTACTCCGGGTCTTTCGTGAAATTGTCTCGCTTTACGCAAGACACTCCGATGATGGCATTTTCGATGGTGGAACTGCGCATGGAAAGCATGCCTTGGTGCATGGTTGTTTGAGGTTGTGACACTTCGCCCCATACCTCAACTCCATTCCACATGGTGTTGTCGCAATCTGAAAGTGATGTAAGCACTGTGCCGTTTTGCAGCACCAGGTGAGCTCCGCGCTCTACAATGAGTTTGGTCTCGAAGGGCATTTTGCGTGAATCGGCAAATTCGATGGTGAGTCCGCTGATGGTGAGCGTAACGCCTGACTTGACGATGATAGTACCAACGGCTGAAACGGTCGAACTACCAAACGTTGCTGGAGTCCAGGTTTGTGACGTGAAGATCTCATACTTCTTCTCGGGGTCTGTTCCGTAGTTGATGTCATACTCATCCGCGATGTCTTTTTTCAAAGCGCAGTCGCTTCCAATCTTGGCGATGTAGTAGTCATCGGAATTGTGGCTCGTGTTCCCCACAAACACCAAGCTTCCGTCATCTGCCTCGGTGATTCGATAAACGCATTCCTGCTCCTTCCAGTCTCCGGGAAAGGGGAGCGGACCATTGTCATCAGAATCGAAGGACTTATCCCAGATGAGGTTTCCATTGCCATCGAACTTTGCCACGTAAGCGTTCGTGTTCCAAAAGCCGTATTCAAACTCGCTGTTGCCTGCTGCGTCAATTCCATCCAAACAGTCATGGCTGATCTGGTTGTTCAGGTCATCAAGGATGGAAGCATAAGGTTCTGCTGCTCGAGTGGCAGCATCAATAGGGCTGTCCTGGATGGTGGTCACGCATGCGAAGCCTCCATCCTGGGTGTTGATCAGACCCATTTTCATATCAAAGGCATGCACTTGCGAAAAACCATAGGTGTTGACTGCCGCAAGGTCGATGTAAACATTGTTGCTGGAGTTTACTTCATCCACCAGGAAAATGCGGCCTGTTCCGATATTGTTTCCGGAAAACCGGCAGCCGTTGCAGTCGTCCAGCAAAGCCCAGGCAATCAGATCATTGTCCAGCACCTTCACATCAATGCCGATGGCATTTTCGCCTGATGAGCCATAGCGGATTCCGGCCGTGGTGCCAGACCAGGGATAAATGGAAAGAGGCAGCAGTGTACCGGCTTCGTTGATTTTGAACAACACAGCATCTGTCACCCCAACAAATAGAGATGTGCCGTTGTCAATGTGAAGACCGGTGACGTAATAGTTGTCATTCTTCACATCGATGGAGCGGCATGAAGCGAAGGAGTTGGCATCACCATAAAGCCAGCTGTCGATCTTGTTCCCATCTTCATCCACATCCAATACAAAGGCCTTGGTGTAGGCGGTGCTGTAGTCGCCAGCGGTTGCCAGATTGTTCAGGTCCTGGCAGTGGCCTACCACTCTATATTCAAGTGGTGCACCCCCGGAGGTCGGCTTTTGAATAATATCATAGCCGATGGCTTCAACGCCTAATACAGCTGCATCTGGAAATCCACCGCCAAGATCGAAGTGTGAAAACTGATGGAGCCATTCCAGGTTGCCGTTGGCGTCAACCTTGCCTACATGCATTTTGGTGTTCAGTTCACTGCAATAACCTTCGGCAGATATGTCTACAAAGGTGACCCCGTCTGGATTGAAATATACGGGCGCGCCCAGGCGCGTTCGGGTGACTTTTCCCCAGCCGGTAAACACATATCCGCCATCGCTGCTGGCTGCTACAGACATCGCTCCCTCTGTCGCAACGGAGTGAGCCTTACACCAAAGCATGTTGCCCTTGAGGTCATATTTAGCCACAGTCGAAAGCTTCTGGCTCATGGGTTTGCCATCCAAAATTGGTCGGCTGCAGTCGGGCCCCACAGCTAGCTGATTCAAATTTGTGCAGCCACCAATGTCTCCTTCTTTCATGTCGATGTTTGTCCAGTTGGCATATCCTGAAACGATGTAGCCGGTTTGTACTCCGGCTTCAATGCAATTGGTGATGTCATACCACCATTCTTCCCCTGAAACATCTGGGGTTTGCGCTGATCCAAGCACAACGCCCGATCCGGCAACGGGGTTGATCAGCGGCCCGTCAACAACGAAGGAGGCAATGTCATGGTGTTTCCATTGCAAATCTGGCCCTCCGTGAACCTGTGCCCAACCCGGTAACGAGATGAGCGCCATAGCAGTCACTAAAAACAGTAATTTCTTCATGTTCTGAATTTTAAGGAATGATTAGATGTTAAGTGTTCAGCTGTAGTGTTGGCAATCGCATGGGTGTGCAGAGTAGCTGAATAGTCGACAAGCACTACAATCTGTCTACGGAGTCAAATCACCCAAAAACACCGAATAACGAGGGGTGCATATGTTTATATGTTGGAACAACATGTTATTTTTTGGGTGATCTCAGAAGCAAACACTTTTCCCCTAATCGACCTGATGTTGCGGGTTCAGACCTCGCATCAGAGTAAACACGCAGGCTGAGTCATCCTGAGGAGTCCCGAGTGATCGGGACGTCTCGAAGGGTGACGGGGGTTCTTATCATCCGCAGTCGCGCTTCGAGACTTCCGCTTTCGCGGAACCTCAGCATGACTGCTATCCTTTGTTTGTTTCGTTGAGCAGTGCGTATCTCACGGGATCGAATCTTCACTCCCGAGTTAAAGCACGGTACTGCGCCATAACCTGATCGGAGCGACAAATCGCTGCACAAAGCCAACCCTGGCCTCGAATCCGAGTCCCATCACCTAATCACTCAGCCGACATGAAGTCGCCTCAGAGATGGAGAAACTCACCAAACGAGGTAACCATACCCGTACTATTACCTGATTTCAAAAACCGCGTA
Source organism: Flavobacteriales bacterium UBA6057 (assembly GCA_002428995.1). GTDB lineage: Bacteria > Bacteroidota > Bacteroidia > Flavobacteriales_G > Salibacteraceae > UBA6057. Next base: position 469,439 of record DIYJ01000014.1, read on the forward strand.
GTTCTGCTGAAGGATGGAAAAACTGCTGCCCTCAAATTTGCCTTCATCTGTTCAAGGAAAGCCTTTCACTGGCCAAACCTGGAACAAAGGCGGTATCCGAAAAGCCTCAAGAGAGTAGGGCCCATCAATTTCTTAATCAGATGTCTTTCAATGTTGGATTTATTGTTGTGAATGGCTCCGCTACCGAAACAATGACAAAAGTGAGCGTGGTATCGGATCAAAACAGCGCCCCAATCACCGCAGAAGTGCTTCATCCCGGGGAGGCGGCCGGTCCGGTTTACATTAGCGAAAACGGTTCGCAGAATTGGATACTCTCTTACCATGTTGGTGGTCAATGCTACTATCGAGATAGCAAGGAGTGCGGTTTTGACGATTCGGACGATGGTCAGATCGCCATGATCATTCTCTATCCCGGTAACTTTTCTGTGATACCACCTCAATCATCTAACTGCCCAAATAACTACGTAGATAACTGCTAAACAGTCGCTCTAATTCTCTCACTATGGCCAATAATATTTCATTCATCGTGGTGAACGGCTGCCAGGCTCCGATCACCAATGTATATGTCGTGCATGAAGAAGATCAAATTGTAGCTCATGCCGATAGCCTTGAACCGGGGAAGGCTATTCCTCCGAAGTCAATCTCCAGCAGTGGAACGGATAACTGGGATATCTCCTTCGAACTGAACGGGCAGCTGCTCATGCGCCACGGGAAGGAATGCGGCATTTATGATGAGGATAGCAGCCAGGTAACGGTGATATCGCTTTATCCCGATAACTTCTCGGTCTGTACTCCGCAATCGAAAGGATGCTATTGCAATGATTACTTCACCTCGGGAACGGGCGCGGTTGCCACTTTCTACAATCAAAGCCCCGCCAACATCACTACCAGCATTTTGTCGGAGACGGAGATGAATGCCAGCCTCTACTATTTCCACAAGCTGGAAATTCCGGCTTTCGGCAATTCTGCCGGCAATTACATTCAAGCTTCTCCAGGAACGAGCCAGTCTGTATTCGACCTTCAGGTAGTGGGAACGCTGATGGGTACGAGCTGCGACACCTTTGCTTCCCCTCCGGATGCAAACCCTAACCTCAACGGAGACATGAGCCTGAACCTTGGAACGGCTCCGGCTTTTGACACCGCAGTGAACTGGATCCATGGCTCGCCCAGCCTTGGAGCATTGCTGGCTCCCAACCCTCCGGTGTTGGATGGCCCGAGTTATGATTTTTACCTTTTTGCAAGTCCAGGTACTCTGCCACCGTTTATCAATAGTGTGATCGAGGCCAATGTTCCCGCGATTGAAAATGCTCTGGCTGCGGACAATCCTTTGTCGATCAAGGTGTCAGACATTTTTAGCTTGTCCATCGACAGCTTTGAGGGATTGGATAGCATCACCTGTAGTTATGCAGCCGTTCAATATGACCAGGACCAAAACCTGGACTTTACGATCATCATCTCGGCCAGCGATAGGGTAACTGCTTCTGGTTCCATGACCTTCATGGGAAATACCGCCAAACTTGCCGATGCATGGATCGAGGGCCTTCAGATAATGCTCCAGGGAAATGCAACGCTTGCAGAGAGTGGTCAGCTCCAACAGGTTTGTATGACCAACGTGAAGTTTACACTCACAGATTACGACATTGACTTCGGAGCTCTGGAGGTGATATTTCCTGGTTTGGCAGCAGTGTCCACCATTTTCACCACGTTCGCCACCGGGCCTGATCTGGCTGGGCTGGCCAACAAGGATTGCAGCTACCTTGGAGAGGATGTTAGCTGGAACTCTGAAATACTGGCAGCTATCAACAGCGCCTTATCCAACTACGGCCTTGGAGGTTGTAGCGGATCATAATTCACCATAACCTTCAAAAACATAATACCATGGCTCAGGATTATTCAACCTGGATGAGCACTTCTCAAATCCAGGCCAAACAACTCATTGACATTGTCATTCCGGGCACGCATGACAGTGCTACCTACGCTTTGACCCCGGCACTCTCGGATATCTCCTACTCTGACATCCAGTTTTTATGGAATCTGAACGATGGAAGCGCACCGCAAAACGGGTCGTATCCTTGGCAGGACTCCACTCAATACGTTGGCGACTACGCATACCGCTACGTAATGTCTATTGCGAATTCATCAGGTCAATCGCAGGATCAGAGCATCTATGACCAATTGGTGGGTGGCATCCGCTACTTTGATCTTCGCATCTACTATGACCAGCAGCAGAATGGCATTTATGCGCAGCATGCATTGCGTGGCCCGAGCCTGGAAGACATGCTTGGCCAGATTGCTCAATACCTGAAAGACTATTCGGGAAATGAGCTGATTTTCATCGAGCTTTCTCATACCGAGTTTGCGGGCACTAACCACCCGCAGGAAGTGGCGGACATGATCACAAGTATTCTCGATGCTGATAGTATCTCAACGTTGGGTGTTCAAAATGTGGAGACTACCCCCTTTGACATGAATGACGCGGGGAAAATGACACTGGGAGACATCTGCCAAACGGGAAGCAAGGTTGTTTTTCTGAATACGGATACTGATTACCAATATCCTCACACGGTGCTCTCTACAGACGGGTTTAAGAACTCTGGCCGCTTTGATTCAAACCCGAGCGGGGTCGATACATTGAAGGATCTTTCTTCAGACGAAGCTTCAGGTTTGAATGGCAGCGCAGGAAACATGTACCAGATACTCTGGACCCTGACTGCACAACCTTCTGACATCGCCAACGGAGCCATTCAGTGTTTCATGGCGGACAATTCGGGTATGATCCTGCAAGGACTGGCGAACGAAGCCAACAACGCGCTCGAAGGCTTTCTGAACGACCATGCCGGAGCCCACTTCAATTTGATTTCTGTAGACTGGTATGAGCATAGCACTGCCCAAACAGCGGTGGACATTGCAGTGGGGTTGAGCAGTAGCTAAACGAGCCCTTCCCTAGCGGGATAGTACTTCCCCAACACGCTGATCAAGTCTTCACGGGTGAAGGGTTTTGGCAACACATCGTTCATGCCGGATGACTTGCAGTTTTCAACGTCCTGCTGCAGCACGCTTGCGGTGAGGGCAATGATGGGGATGTTGTTGCCTTGAGCTCTTATGGCTCGTGTGGCGTCCATTCCATCCATCAACGGCATGTGTACATCCATCAACACCAGGTCAAACTGCTCGTTCTCCAGGGCCTTCAAAGCCTCTTTCCCATTTTCTACGGAAGCAATCTTCACTTCATCGATAAGGTTCTTCAGGCTGTCGATGATGACAATGCGGTTGTACTTGTTGTCTTCAGCTACGAGCAGTCTGATACCGCGCAGCGCATGGGGGTTATGGGTTGCATCTGGAGGTTGAATCTCTGATTCCGAGGGCAGGAGCTCGAGGTCAAAGAAAAAGACAGATCCCTCGTTTTCCTTGCTCTCAAATGAGATCTTGCCTCCCTGAAGCTCTACCAGTTCTTTGGAAATAGCCAACCCAAGTCCGGAGCCACCATACTTTCTCGAGGTGCTGTTGTCGGCTTGCTCGAATACCTGAAAAAGCCGTTCCTGTTTGTCAGTGGCAATGCCGATGCCTGAATCGTTGACCGAGAACATCACCCTGTGATTTGGTAGACTTTTCACCTTGATCTGAACCTCGCCCTTTTCTGTGAACTTGACAGCATTGCCCACCAAGTTGAGCATCACCTGTTTGATGCGTGCCGGATCACCGATTAAGGTTTGAGGAATGCGATCGTCAACATCCATCTGGAGCAAAAGGCCCTTTTCTTCGGCTTTGTAGCGAAGCGTTTGGTACACGATGTTGAGCTGCTCACGTAGGTTGAAAGGGATGTGTTCGATCACCAACTTTTTCCGTTCCAGCTTGCTGATGTCCAGAATGTCATTGACGATGACCAGCAAGGTTTCAGAAGAGTTTTTGATGGCTTCGAGGTAGCTGCGCTGTTTCGGGCTCAGGTTGGTGTCCAGGGTAAGTTGAGACATTCCGAGTACCGCGTTCATCGGGGTTCTGATCTCATGGCTCATGTTGGCCAGGAAGCGCTGTTTGAACTGTTCGCTTTCTTCCGCCCGGTCTCTCGCTTCTTTCAAGCGCTTGTTGGCTTTTCGAATCAAATTGGCCCGGCCCCATCCGCCTCCCGCGGCTAAGAGAAGTATGGCGCCAGCTGCAAAGAGCATATTTCGAGTTTTGCTACTGGCATTTAACTCCTCCTGATAGGCGAGTTCTAATTCGAGCTTTTCCTGGTTGGCAGCCAGGCTGTCTGCCAGTGCTTTTTTCTCGTATTCGTACTTGTACACTTTCTGAAGTACGGCCTTCTTCTCGTCCGCAATAGAAATGCTGTCTTTGAGTGCCGACATTTCAACGGAAGCATGATAGGCCTGCTCATGCCTGCCAAGAGCAGCATAGCATTTATGCAATGTCTTCAATGCCGAATGGGCTTGTGGATTGACTTTCAGCGATTGAGCAATGGATAAGGCTTGCTCTGCATGTTTGATGGCAGCAGCGTAATTCTGGGCCATGTAGTAGGCTCGGCCCAAATTGGCCATAAGCTGAGCCAATTGCCGGGTTTCTCCTACGTTTCGCTCGTGCATGATGCCTTCCTCAAGGTGCTTGATGGCCTCTGATATGTTCTGCAGATCGAGGTAGATGATTCCCACCAAGTTGAGGTGAGGGCTAAGAATCTTTCCGCGACTCAGCTGACGGTCAAGCTCCAACGCTTTCAGTGCGTATTCAAGTGCTTTGTCAAATTGATCTAACTGTCTGTAAACTCCAGCAATGGCATAATAGTCCATCGCCATATCGTTTTTAAGATCAAGGGCTTCTGTGATTTTAGAGGATTGCTCAAAGTAGTCCAGCGCTTTGTTGAACAAGCTCATTCGTTGATAGATATTTCCAAGGCTATGGTAGCAGGCTGAAATGTTGTGCTGATCCCCTGTTTCCTTAAATACTTCTAAGGCTTCAAGGATCAAGCCTATCGCTTCGTAGACTTCGTCTCTACGAATGTGCATGGTTGCCAGCCGTCTGGCCGCTTGCGCTACGTCCTCACGATTTTTACTGTTCTTCAACAAAGAATAGCTCCGCTTCATTGCCTCCAATGCAGCCTGCTCATTGCCCAGATTGATGTGAGGCCGCACGGTGTTGGTCATAATTTTACTGAGCATCAGCGTGTCTTTTGTGCGAAGAGCTACTTCTTCTGCCTTTGAGAGCTCTTCCAGCGAAATCGAGTCATTTCCTAATTGCATGTTTACAATTCCACGAAGCATGTATGCATAGGTAGTCCCCCTCAAATACCCAGTGCGTTCGCTTTCCTCCTGGAGCATTTCTGCGCAAACGAGAACACTATCAGGTTTGAAGCGGCTGAGTTGTACCGTTGCTATTCCACGGTAAATCATGTGGCGCGTTCTCATGTGCCGGTCGTCCGTTTGCGAGAGCAGTTTCCGGAAGATGGGCATGGCGCTGTCGGGATTGTAGAGCACAACCTTTAGGGCGAGTTGGAGTTGCTCCTCGAGTTCAACGGTATCAACTTCAGGGCTGGGAGCAGTCGTTGGATCATCAAGAGGATTCAGTGCTGCCAACTGAAAAGAAAAGGAGAGCAGCAGGCTCATCAGTACCGCCTTCATATAGAAACGAGCTTTGGTCGGGAAGTTACTCATGAGACCAGCCGAGCTGGACGTTTCCGATCAAATTGAGGGTTTATACCTAATGCTCAAATGAGGTATTATACTCTTCCCTGAGCCTGGAGCGATGCAGATGTTTGCCCGAATCACATAGGGTATTGATTGCCTGAAATCCACTTTTCGATGCAAGTCGCTACAACTACTGCCAGAGCATTTGTTCTGATTTTGTCAATACTCACAGCGCTGAGAGTTCAATCTCAATGCGTAAACACCAGTCCTTGCAATTTGGTGTGCAATCCTCACATGGAAGACTTGAACAATGATTGCGCTAATGAAAGTCCTCAGTGCTTCTATTCCTTCACTACCGTTTGTTCCAACACCAACGGTGAGAATGGATTTTCGAACTGGACCACGCTCTATGGTGGCCCTTGGTGGATGGATGCCTCTACGAACTGCCAAACAACGCTTTACAATCAGAATTTTTTGCCTGGTGACCCGGGAGGTCAAATAGGCTTGCGCAACATCTGGAATTCAAATAACCTTCCTGAGGGTCCGGCCTTTATCACGGATGTTGCCGTTGATGCGAATACCAATTACATCCTGTCATTTTTCAGAACAAACCTCGATCCCACGATACCCAGCACGGGCTATGAAGTAGCACTGACGGATACGGCCGATATTACCTGGACAGGCGGAAACGTAGGTAATCTTCCAACCCTTTTCCCCATTACTGAGGAATTTGCTTTTAACGGAGTAGACTGGAGGCAGCGCGTTACATGCTTCAGCACGGATAATGACCCCAGCTACAACGCGCTGTTTGTGGAGGGCAAGTCTAGTCAGTCAGGATTGATCCTCGGGACCATCTTCGACAACATGGAACTGATAGAGGACAACATGCCAGGCATGCCTCAGAGTTTCACGGTGGATTGCAATACACCGACCGATATAGGGGTTGAACTCTGCACGGTCTCCAACATGGAATACCAGTGGTGGGATGTAACGACTGCCGGTGTTGCAATTCAACTTACTGCTGGCACTACCATTCTACCCACGTTGGTGCCCTACAGCGTCTCCGGTGTGAATGGATCAGGGTCTGTGATCGAAATCAGTGGCCTTACAGAAGACCGCCAGATGGAGCTCAGAAGGGTGTTTCCCAACCAGGGTGCATTTGGCATTCCGATCGATCATAATTGTAATGCGGTGGTCGCTGTAGATGTGGTTTTAGATTGCCCTCAGAACAATTGCATCCTGCAATCCTGGCCCAAGAACTACAGCAGCCTGGATCCTGTTTTCGCAGAAGCGACACTCTCATTGGCAGTGAACAACAATGGTGAAGTGTACACTTATGGTCGCGTGGATAATACGGTGGCGTTCGAAAACTGGACTCTCATCCCCGGCCATAACTTCCTGGCGAAGTATGAAAACTGTGGCGACCTGATCTGGGTGAAAGATGTTTCGGCCTACGGAGACGATCTGCTAAACGAGGGCGAGATCAAGCTTGACAATCAGGGAAACATTGTGATGCTCACGGGCTTTGGAAACCATCTTGTACAACATACGGAACACCGTCTGACCAAGTTCGCGCCCAACGGCCAGGAGTTATGGTCAAATGCCATTGAGCAGGCCTATGTGTTGCCTTTTCCCTCCTTTGATGTAGATCAAAACACCGGTGACATATACTTGGTCGCGAGCGTGGGTTCTTACTTGCGAATAAAAGACCAGAGCAACAGCTACATCGTGGATGCATCATTTTCCCAAGGCATCACCTTTGGTCGACAGATGTCCTATCTGGTGAAGTTCGATCCGCAGGGCTTCGAGCTATGGCAAGACAGGCTGATGGCCTTGGGGGGTGTTGGCTCGTTCAGAGATGTGTTGGTAGGAGAGAGTATCGGCCGCGTTTATGTTGCGGGAGTTCAGCGTCATCATACCACTTCCAATAGCGTGGTCTATTTGCAAAGCAATCCAATGAATCAACTGGCGCCTTCTGCGAATAGTCGCATGTTCATTGCTTCTTACAGCGTGAATGGACAGGTGAATACTTTCCAGACCTATTCCAGCATCCATGGTACCGACTGGATGGATATGGAGTTCAGCAATTCTGACAATCAGTTATACATCAAAAGCCTTGACAAGCTGTACCTGTTTAACGCAAATGCTTCGCTACTTGGCAATACCACTATTAACTTCAGTGACTTCGACATCGAATATGATCAGAACGACAACGCTCTGCTGCTGAGTGGTTTCGCGGCTAATGCGGCCTACAAACCCTGTATCGCGAAGTACAACGGCCTCAATCAAACCTGGTACTACCAGGTGAACAACCTGAGCAAGGGAATCATTCGCGCATCATGTCCTGATCCCACCTCCGATAAGATCTTCATTGCCGGATCGTATTTCGACAACGATCTGATTTTCTCTCCATCCAGTATCGGTCCGAACACAGTCTTGCCCTTTGGTGGTGGAACCGATGCTTTTGTTACCCGGCTTTACGATCAAGGGAATTCGGCTACGTACAAATCTGAAAAGCCGGGGGAAACTGCTGAGCAATCTGCGGAAACCGGGTTGCCCTTGAGCATGAGTGTCCATCCCAATCCGACACAGAGTGTAGTAGAGGTAAGAATGGAAGGTGAGCGGCCTGATCTCGGTGACCTTCAGCTATTCAACTCTACCGGAGTATTGTTGATTTCAAAGTCTTTCAACCTGGAAAGAGGAAACGTTCTTTTCGATTTGTCAGAATTCCCGGCTGGTGTTTATTTCCTCCGGTTCAGCGATCCAGCCGGGAATTATCAAGTCGAGCAGATTTTAAAGAATTAGGTTGATTAATTAGGTGAGTGCAGCTGCGAGTTTATGTGCAGCTGCACATCACCTTTTGCGCTTCTGTTTTTCCCACTTCCAAGCTCAGTAGCAGGTGCTTCTAATGGTTCCCTAATCTCGAGCGGTCAATAGCTTCCACTTCTCCTTAACGTTTACTGGTCAGGGACAGGTTATCCTGTATAAACTACCCCATGCTAAGAGTGGGGCGGATCGAAGATTTCTGAGATTTATTTTGAAAGCATAAAATTGGCTTTCGATGTTATCGCAGTCCATACCATACAGAATCGCGCTTATTATCAGTGTTTTATCATGTTTTTGGCTGTCCATTCAGTTTACTTGGGCAGGTAGCGAGATTGATAGTCTTGAAAGCTTACTTTTTAATGCCCGGGATACCATACGCGTAAACCTGCTGATTCAGATCGGGCAAAAGCTCATCAATGACCATGAGCAGCTTCAGGAGTATGCTGACTTGACCATCGCGCAATCGGAGGAGCTCGACTATCCCAAAGGCCTGGGGTGGGGTTATTGTTTCCAGGGCCGATGCTCGAGCGCTGGTGGGGATTACTTCTCGGCCAGCAGGTACTATCAGAATGCCTTGGAATTAGCCAGGGAACATGGATTCACGGAATTGCAGCTTGATGCCCTGCACGGGCTTGCGAATGTTTATCTGGCCACCGGGGACAACCCCAATGCCCAAAAAACCTATATGGAGGCTTTGGAATTCGCTCAAAGCCGTGGACTTGAGTTGGAGGAGGCCATGCTGCTGCGCAGCCTTTCAAATGTGTATTGTGACCTGAAGGACTTTGAAAAAGCACGGTCTTGCCTGGAGCAGGCATTGAACATCCCGGCAGTGGAACAAAACCCGAAAAACAAGGCCCATTTGCTTATGTCTGTTGGTTTGGTGGACAACAAACTGGGAAACACGACATCCGCGCTCGATCACTACCAGCGAGCGCTGTTGATTCAAAAAGAGCTCGGGGACAGCGCAGCCATCGGCCCCATCTTGCTGAACATGGGAGTGATTTATGGCAAAAAAGGCGACTATGAGAAAGCGCTCAGCCACTTTGAGGCCGCGGAGTTAAACCCAGGAAGTTCGCGTGGTCGCATCATCGCGGTGAGCAATATTGCCTTTGCATACGAACTGCTCGAACTGCCCGAAGAAGCAATATTCCATTACCGCAGAGGACTTCAGTTGGCAAATGAGGATGAGAATCTGGAATATACCCTGCAATTCTGCCACGAACTGGCGGACCTTTACAAGGAACGAGGACAACCCGACAGCGCGCTGCGCTATGCCGAAATGACCATTGCTGCAAAAGACTCGCAACTGGATCTGTACAAGAAGAATTCGAACCTGGCCTTGAACACAGCATTGTCCGACCGGCAAAAAGATCAGCGAATTGAGTCTCTGGAAAACCAACTTGCTTCCACGGATCAGGACCTAAAATCAAATAGAACCTTCTTCGCTTTGTTGTTGGCAGGGATTCTTCTGCTAGGCGGGTTGATCGTTTGGCTCAGCACCATGCTAATGCAGAAACAGAAGGCCGATCAGCGGTTGATCGAACAATGGCATTCAGACACCAAGGCATGGCTGCAAGAATCTGAAAAGGAACCCGTACGAACCGTTCCAAGTACTTCCGGCAACAAGATCACACTGCTGAAGACGGAGGAAATCCTGTATTTCAAGGCGGATAAGCGCTACGTATTTGCCTATGACTCTTCGGGCAATGAGCATTTGATAGACATTCCCTTGCACATACTCGAGCACAAACTGAGTCCAGAGTTCATTCGGATTTACAGATCCATTCTTGTGGCGCGGACAGCTATAAAGAGCATATCTAGAAAGGACAGAAGCTGGTATTTGATACTGCACCATGACAGTGCGCAAAACCAATTGCCGATCGGTGCCACTTATCTGGAAGAGGTGAGATCGTTGATGAGCCTTGAGCAGGTTTGAAATCCTTGTTCAACCAATGATTGGCCGTCCATTTCATTGCAATAACCTACCTGTTCATTCGTGAATTTGACACTTCTGATACCTGAATTGCAGCGCTGATACACTAAGCCTCATTTCTGACCAACGAGCGAGAATGCCCGGTCGTTTTCGAACAAAAGCTAAACAAACGACTATGGCACACTGGAAGACCTTAACTGGAACTCTCTTTTTCACCTTCACGTTCTTCATGACCAATGGCATATTCGCTCAGCAGGATTTTGACTGGGCCGTACAGGTTGGTGATACAAACTTTGACCTTGGAAAATCAATCGCATTGGACCATGCCGGAAATGTGTACACCACCGGTTGGTTTGAACGCACCGTTGACTTTGATCCCGGCACGGGCACCGATTATTTGACGTCTGTAAGCTTCGCCAACGATATCTACATCCAGAAGCTGGACATGAACGGGAACCACCAATGGGCCCGGAGCATTGGATGGACAGACCAGGACTTTGGCGAAGACATCGTAGTTGACGGTTCGGGAAATGTGTATGTAACTGGTTACTACAGAGGAGATTCGGTTGATTTCGATCCTTCATCGGGTGTTTCCTACCTGTATGGTGGTACCGGAACACACGCGTTTGTACTGAAGCTCGATTCTGCAGGAAACTTCATTTGGGCTACCACCACGGCTACCAACGTGGGCTCGGATGCCAAGGGCTATTCGATTGACCTGGATGCTTCCAACAATGTCTACATCTGCGGAGAGTTTAACGGCACGGTAGACTTTGACCCGGGCATTGGAACCTTCAACATGACTGCTCCAGGAGGTTTAGGAACACCATCAGACGCCTTTGTCCTCAAGCTGGATTCGAACGGAGCTTTTCAATGGGCAACTCAGATGAGTTCATCGGGTGGAAATAAGGCCTGGGGGCTGACCATCGACCACTCGGGAAATGTATTGACTACGGGATGGTTTCAGGGAACCGTTGATTTTGACCCGGGAACAGGCGTTCACAACCTTTCTGCGGCCTCAGGCATTGGAGTGAAGAGCATGTTCATTCAAAAGCTCAACAGCAACGGAGACTTTGTGTGGGCGGAGATGGCCGGAGGGTATGCGCATGGCTTTTCAATTGCCGTAGACTCGCTAAACAACGTATACTCCACAGGCACATTCATAGGCTCTGTTGATTTTGATCCTTCTTCGGCTACCTACAACATTGTTCCCCCGAACACTACCGATCACATGTTCATCTGGAAGCTGGATAGCGCGGCCAACTTCGTTTGGGCCAAGCCCATTTTTGGAACCTACGCGGGTGCAGATCCTCACGACATTGAATTGGACAAGGACGGCAACGTCTACACCTGTGGAAACTACAGAGGTGCTGTAGACTTCGATCCTTCATCAGGAGTTGCGACCCTCTTGTCAGGCAGCATGTTTAGTTTCCCGACCGATGACGGATTTATTCTCAAATGGGACGGAAACGGCAACTTCCTTTGGGTAAAGCAACTGGGAGACGGTGGTGCTGGTAACAGCCTGCATGAAGATGCTTATGCCGTGGCCATCAGCGACCAGTTTGATGTTTACTCCACCGGTTTTTTCTGGAATACAACCGATTTTGACCCTGACCCTATTGGGCAATACAACCTCAATGCGGCAGGCTACCACGATATATTTACGCTGAAGCTCAAGGGGCATTGCACCGCGCCTACAGATGAAACGCTGAATGCTACAGAATGCGGGAGTAGCTACGTGTCGCCCAGCGGCAATTACACCTGGTCAGCGCCAGGGACGTATTTTGACAGTGTGTTCCACACAAATGGATGCGACACATTCTTTACCGTCAACCTGAGCTTTGCCAACCCCACTTTTGAGAACATCACGGTTACCTCATGCGATTCATTTGCCTCACCGAGCGGAAACCACATGTGGTATGCCAGCGGGATTTACGATGACACACTGCAGAACAGCAACGGATGCGACTCGGTCCTCACGATCGACCTGAGCATTGTGAATGCATCCGCAGGAAATGCTACTGTTTCGGCCTGTAATTCCTACACCTCACCGAGCGGAAACCATACATGGTTCACCAGCGGAACCTACCTGGACACGATACAGTCCTCGGCTGGGTGTGACTCTGCCATTACCATTGACCTCAGTATCCTCTACGCGACTACCGGTAGCATGACAGCTTCCGCCTGCGACTCCTTTGCTTCCCCGAGTGGAAATCACCTGTGGTATACCAGCGGGGTTTTTTCAGATACGCTGACCAATGCGGCCGGCTGCGACTCTATTCTGAGCATTGACCTTAGCATCCTCAACTCAACGGTGAATACCATGTTCGCACTGTCATGTGATGAATGGGTGTCTCCAAGCGGTAATCATGTATGGACCGCCAGCGGTGTGTATACGGATACCATGCAAAACAGTGCCGGTTGTGATTCGCTGATCACGGTGAACCTGACCATAGACTCGGTAAGCACGAATGCGCTGACCATAACCCAAAATGGCAACACGCTGGTTTCCGGTGACTCCAACGCATCTTCCTATCAATGGGTCGATTGTGAGAATGGCTTCAGTCCGATCAGCGGAGCAAACAGCTATTCTTATGCGCCATCGGCATCTGGAAATTATGCTTTGATTGTTACCGAAAACGGATGCACAGACACCTCGGATTGCAGGACGATTGAAGTAACCGGAATTGGTGGAGCAGCAGTAAGCGGAGGTTTTGAAATCTTCCCCAATCCTACTCAAGGACTCTTTACCATCAGAATGGATCAGTCGCATGATGCATTCAAAGTCATCATATTCAATGCCCTGGGAGAAGTGGTGCAGCACACGGCAAAACGTGCGGAGCGGGATTGGCTCATTGATTTGAGTGACGAGCCGAGTGGACTGTATTTCGTGACCATCGAATCAGAAGACGGCAGCACCACCTTGAGGCTTGCTAAAGAATAGCGAGGCTGACTCCGGGGACGCTCAGAACCGGGCTTCCAGGGTAAAAACCGAGTGGAAAACGTTACGCGCATCCTTGACGGATTCACGGATGTAGTCCTGCACCATGATGTAGTTGGCTTCTAACTCGATGCTCAGGTGCTGATTGATCGTGTAGTTTGTCACCATCCCAAACTGGCCTGCAATGTTTCGTGCATCAGAATCTCCGGGTAGCAGGAGGTTCAAGGCCGGATCGTAGATTCCGTCATTCGTAGAGTAACGCCAGAAATGATCATAGTCCATTTCAGCGTAGAATCTCCCGTGACGGAATTGTACGTAGGGGTGGATGTCTATCAGGTTGGAGGGCCCAAAGCGGGCCACACGGCCAAAGTAGGCGCCACGCGGGTAAATGGCGTTGAAGGTGTTGAGGCTGCCACGACCGTTGTCTCCACTGATCACCTCGCTCTTCAGACCTGTGCGAAACTTTCGGATGTTGCGCCACAGGTGAAACGAGAGCGTCCACGCAGAAATGGACTCGTCACCAAAGCTGCCAAACTGGTAAAGGAATTCATTGTCGAAATTTATGCCGTGGGCAGCTCGGTCCAGCCTTACTCCCAGCGAATGGCGGGTCTCCCGATCCACACCCCGGTTGTATTGGTTGCTCTTGTAATCAAGCCCCAGATAATAGAAGTCAAATGCGAAGCCCTTGGTGTTGCGTTGTCGACTGGTATACAGTCCCCAGAACGCCTCTTCGCCATGTAGCGCGTCATCGTCAAGCACGCCCGCGTTTGGCATTACCGGGATGGAATAGAACCCTTGTATTTCATACACGCCCTGAAATCGGGTGATGCTCACCTGATCAAAAGACCTGCGCACATTGGGCCCTTCGCGCGGGTCTACGAGGCGGCCCGTGCCCAACTTCACGTTGTCGCGGCCAGCTCTTACGGACCATTGCTTCAACGTATACTGCACAAACCCTTGGTTCACGTAGAGCTCGTTTTTGTCCACCGGGGCGAGGTTTGGTTTGCCAAAGACATCGCTGTAACCCATTTCAAGAAACAGGTGTAGTCCTCCCTTTGTCTCGAATTTCGAGTGCATCAACACACGCTGCAGCCACCAACCGTTTTCTCCTGGTTTTTCCTGAAAATCCTCGTTCTGAAAGACTTCGTATTGGCCCCGGTAGGAACCTCCAAACGACAGATTGGATTTCCCGATGCCGATGCTTTTCATACCCGGATAAAACCGAGGGGCATCCCGCTCCACACTCAGCTGATCGTTCTGTCGCAGCAGACTGAAGTTGAGCTCCGTGGTATCCTGACTTTGTGCCTTGGTGGTGATCACCAAACACAGGCCGATAAGAATGGAAATCAGCCCTTTCATGCATCAGAAGTTTCGAATGAGCAGCACTCCACCGATGATGGCCAGGATGCCCGCAATGCGCTGCCAGCTAAGTACGTGCACCGGAATACCAATCAGGCCGTAGTGGTCAATGATGAGAGAGATGCCCAATTGACCGGCTACCACTAGTCCGAAGGTGAGCGCCACCCCAAGTTTGGGGGCGAGAATAATGACGCAGGCTACGTAGAAACCGCCCAGCACGCCTGCCAGCCAAACACTCCAGTGTGCCTGACCAACCTGCGAAATGGTAGATAAATCTGTTTTGGTCGCCATCGTGTAGGCCAGCAATGCGATGGACCCAACCACGAAGGAGATGAGCGCGGCATAGACAGGATCACCGACTACTTTACCCATCTTCCCGTTTAGTGCAGCTTGCACAGGAAGCATCGCTCCGGCTAGTACGGCCAGGAGAATGTATGTGAGTTTCATGAGGTTTAAGTTTTAGAATGTTTGCTGAAGTGCCCGTGAGCGCGGCTCGCCATGGTATGCTACTTATGGAAAAGCCAGTGGTCAACGGAATAGCGCCCCGGGCCCATGAACAGGATCAGCGAAAAAGCAATGCTGTACATCAAGGGAGAATCCTTGATCGGCCACGGATCGCTCAGGTGAACAACCAGCAATCCGGTGAGCGTAACGGAGAGAATGAACAGTGCAGAAATGCGGGTCAAAAAACCGGCTGCCACAAAGCCTGCGAAGAGAGTGTTAGCCAGAATGGCGATGAAGGCACTGGCGGCTCCACCCATGCCAAAAGGGTCTGGAATGTTTGCGATTTCACTTTCAACGTCCAGGATCTTTTTGATTCCATGAACCCGAATGATGGCAAAGGCTGTTGCCAACCTGAAGAACAACATCACCGAGCTAAAGCGTTCAGAGGAAGGTTGATCGGTGCGAAGGAGTCTCATCAATGGGTTCATGCTCTTTTCTTTTAGCGGTGAACCTTGATGCTCCCGGACTTTGGGAGCATCAAGACACTGCGTTGAGTCAACAATCAATGCTGATAGCCACCATAGAATTTCACGGGTGACCAACCTGGAATGATCTCGGGGAGGGCGGGTGTCAGCGAGCTGAACTCCTCGTTACCGTACACCACCTTGCCGTTTGTGATGGTGAGCACAGAGGTGATGGCCGGAATCTGATCTTCAGCTACGGTGAAGAAGTCATCCGAAAGCACCGCCATGTCTGCATACATGCCATCGGCCAGCGTGCCCTTCACATCTTCCTCCTGTGAAAACCATGCACTGCCATGTGTGTACAGCGACAGGGCTTCTTCCCGGCTCAGTAGATTGTCTTTTGCGGCCAGTGCAAGGCCACCGACTGTTTTTCCGGTGATCAACCAGTGTAGCGCAGGCCACGGATTGTAGCTGGCCACGCGCGTTCCGTCCGTTCCCGCTCCAACGGGAATACCCATGTCCAGCATTTGACGAACAGGTGGAGCATATTGTGCTTTTTCCGTTCCGTAGCGTTCTGCAAAGTATTCGCCAGCGTAGGCCATGCGCGCCTGAATGGCAATTCCACCGTTCAGGGCCTTGATCCGCTTCAGCTGCTTTTCTGTGGCGGTTTCTGCGTGGTCGATGGCCCAGCGAATGTGCTGGAATCCATTGTCCGTTTCCGCATTCACTTCTTCAAAGACATCCATCAAATGGTCGATGCTTTCACCGTAGGTGGCGTGGATGCGGAAGGGCCACTTTTTGGTCACGAGTAGTGTAACCACCTTCTTCAGCTCAGGGCGCCAATTGGGACGGTCTTCCAGCATGGGCTGTGGAGCCAGGAAGTTCTCGAAGTCTCCGGCACTCCACACCAGGAATTCGCCTCCGCCTTCCAGTTCAAACCCATGATCGAGGTGCAAAGCGCCATCGTGGAACACTTCGTTGTGGTCCATCCAGTCGGTGAATTCTTCGTATTCGTGCCCCTTGTTTTGTGGGAACAGGTAGTAAGACAAGCGAAGCGGCATGCCTCCCTGTGCAGCCAGTTCTTCGGTCCCCACATAATCATGCGGAAACTTGTGTCCACCGCCTCCGGCATCAATGCCGCTGGTCAATCCAAGGCGGTTCAGCTCGCGGTAGAATTGCTGCGTAGAGTTCAGCATTTCTTCCTTGCTCAATGGCGGCAAAGATCCGATGCGGGCATAGAGAATGCCCGGGTTGGGCTCTGCGAGCAGCACTCCGTTCAACTTGCCATCAGGACCTTTTTCAAAGCGGCTGCCAACGGGTGCTTCGGTGTTTTCATCGATGCCCAGAGCGTCCAATGCGGCCTGATTTAGCCAGCCGCGACTGTAGAGAAAGAGTACGTAAGTAGGCACATCGCCCGTTGCTTCGTTGATTTCTTCGGGAGTTGGGAATCGTTTTTCTTCAAACTGAAAGGGACTCCATCCGCCAATCACGCGCACCCACTGCCCTTCGGGAGTGCGTTCAGCTTGTTCCTTCAGCATTTGGAGTGCCTGCTTCAGGGATTTGACACCATCCCATCGGAGTTCCGCGTTGAAGAAACGGCCACCGCGCGTCAGGTGCAGGTGAGAATCGTTGAGGCCCGGAATCAGCGTTCTGCCTTTCAGGTCAATCTGTTGTGTGTTTTCATCCGCGAGCAGTTGAATGTCTGCGGTTGTTCCAGAGGCAAGCACGAGGCCATCCTTGATCGCAATGGCTTCACGGATTCCCTTGCCATCTGCCATCGTTACCACCTTTCCGTTGATGAGCACCATGTCGGCCTTTTCCGATTGGTTGGCCTCGTTGGCGGTGGGTGCATCAGCTCCGGATGTGCAAGCCGACAGCATGAACAGTGCAAGTCCGTAGATCAATAGTTTTTTCATCGTATTCAGATTTTGAGGTTCGTACTTCCGCAGTGGTTGATGCGGGCGGTGTGAGAACCCCGAATGGATTCCCACACCTTCCCGTCATTTTGTGATTAGTGATCGTTGCCTTCGCCTTCTTTGGACCATTCCTGCATCGTCTTGATGTAATCGATACCGAGGCCATAGGCGCCACCATATTTCTTGGAGATGGCCAGCACATCGAGGTACATGTCAGAGCGGGCCCAGTCGCGGTGCACTTCAAGCAGGTATTGCAGCGAAGTCATTGGCTTGACTCCAGCCTGGATCATGCGTGCCACAGACATGTCATGCGCTTCCTGGGAAATGCCGCCACATGCATCGGTGAGCACATAAACCTCGTAGCCATCTTCCAGAGCTGAAAGCGCTGCGGTAACCACACATACTTCTGTCCAGAGGCCGGCAATTACCAGCTTTGGCTTCTCGTAGGCGTTTACGGCCTTTACCACGCGCGTGTCCTCCCATGAGTTCATCGTTGTGCGATCGATGTACTCCTTGTCATTGGGGTAGTATTCGCGTATTTCCGGAAAAACAGGACCGCTGAATGATTTCTCGGCCACAGTAGTCACTACGGTTGGTATTTCATAGAGCTTGGAAGTAGCGGCTACCAAACCCGAGTTGTTGCGGAGCTCCTCAATGGGCTGCGACTCTACAGCGAAAGCCATCTGGCTCTCGTGATCGATCATGAGCAAGACATGGTTTGTAGGGTTGATGAGCTCCTTCGAGGCGTTTTTCGGATCGTTGTCCGGATTTGGATTGTATTGCTTCCATTGTGCGAATGAGAGTGATACCATCACGGTCATTGCTAGGGTGAGAATCTGCTTTTTCATTTTTTGAATTGATTTGATAGTTATTGAGTTTTGATTCGCGGTTTTATTCCATGGGGACTTCCATCAGCAATAGGCGTGATCCCGCTGAAGTTTTGATGTCAAATTCGTTGGTGTTCCAGATCCCAAAACCATCGCGTGTTTCGAGCTTCTGACCATCTATTTCCACTTCGCCTTCGAGGACAAAAGCGTACACTCCGTTTCCTTCTTTGTGAAGGTTATAGTGGAGGTTTTGAGCCTCGTTGAAGGTTCCGAGGTGGAACCACGCATCCTGATGAATCCAAACTCCAGCGTCATCCTGGTTGGGTGAAAGGATTTGTTCGAGTTTGTTTTCAGAATCTGAAGGATTCAGCGTGATCTGGTCGTAGCGTGGTGTTACTCCCTTTTGATTTGGGAACACCCAGATTTGAAGGAATTTCACCGCCCGGTTCTTGTTCGCGTTGTACTCGCTGTGCATGACACCCGTTCCGGCACTCATCACCTGAACATCACCCTGCTTGATCACTTCCTGGTTGCCCATATTGTCCTTATGCTCCAGGTCGCCATCCAGCGGGATGGAAATGATCTCCATGTCGCGGTGAGGATGCGTGCCGAAGCCCATCCCGGGAGCTACGTGATCATCGTTGAGCACACGAAGTGCTCCAAAACCCATACGCTCTGGGTTGTAGTAATCTGCGAAACTGAAGCTGTGGCGAGAGTGCAACCATCCGTGGTTGGCATCTCCTCTGCTGTCTGCTTTGTGCAGTACGGTTGTGGCTGTTTTTGTTTCCATGACTTATTGGTTTTTGGTCAACTGATTGCCTTCATCTGGAATCACCGGCAACGGGATCGGTGATCGATGCCTTTGCCCGTGAATCCGGCTTTGAAAGCGTTGCAGCTGAGTGTTTGAAATTCATTTTCAGATTTTGGCACACTTAAGCCAAGTCATGTGCCATTGAGTTAAATAATTGATAATCAGATTTTTATTTGGGTTTTGGAAAACTCATTTGTTCTCAAAAGCCAGAATTTTCTAACATTTGAGAAAAACTCAATAGCCTTTCCATGCTATCACCTACCTTTTTTCTCGAAGTCAAGCAATGGCAACTGGATCACATTCCGTTCGAGGTTATGTGGATGTCAAGGGAGGGTGACATTGAGTATGTAAACCACGCGTTGAGCAAGCGTTTGGGGTTTACACAGCAGGAACTGCAAGGGCTGAGCATTTTTGACGTCAATCCACGACTGGTGAGGTCGGAATGGGACGCGCACTGGCGCGAAGTGGAGGAAGAGAAGACGGTGAACTTCAAAACCATCCATCAGAACAAGGATGGCTTTATGTACGATGTGGAGGTCGCGGCACAGTTTTTCTCAAATGATAGAAAAGACCTCATCTGCGCCATCGTGAATGAAATCACCAACTCTTCCTTTTACAAACGAGTGCTGGACACTACAGAGGCACTTGTGCAGGTCGGAGGGTGGAAGCTGAACCTGCAGGATGACTCCATCATTGCCACCGAGCAGGCGATGAAGATTTTTGAGGTTCAGGACGCACAGGAGCTGCGCCCTGTGAATGTGGTGAAATACTTTTCCAATCCTACGCGATTTCAGGAGTTGATCACCTCTGCCATGGTCCGTTCAGAGCCTTTTGACGAAGTGCTGGGCATTCGCGATGCAAATGGGGTAGACAAATGGTTGCGCTGCAGTGGGTTACCTATCGAGATTAAGGGTAAGGTGAAGAAGGTGATGGGGGTTTATCAGGACATCACCGCTCAGCAAAACAACATCCTGTCTCTCGGGCTTTTCAAGGAGATTTTGAACAGTTCGGAGGACATCATTTTTGTCTGGAAGGAAAGCGGGGATTTGATGGACTTCAGTGAATCAGCGATACATCAGCTTGGTTTTTCCGAAGAGGAATTGGAGCGCGTGCGCATCTTCGATTTGGATGATGTCATTGATGAATTGTGGTGGAAAAATCACTTTGAGGATATCAAGCAACGGAAAAACTTCCGGATGGAATGGAAAGCGACCCGGAAGGACGGCAGCCAATTTCCAGTGGATATTTCCGTGAATCATATTTTCTACAAAGGTCAGGACCTCAACTGCGCTATTCTGCGCGACATCTCGGAGCGTAAACAGCATGAGCAGGATTTGCGCAATGCTTTTGATGAGATCAAATCCCTCAAGGATCAGCTGGAAATCGAGAATGAGTATCTCCAGGAGGAACTGAGAATCAATCAAGATGACATTGTGTGCAAGAGCGAGAGCTATGCCAGGGTGCTGAAGTTGGTTGAGCAAGTCGCTCCAACCAATACAACCGTACTGATCACCGGAGAATCAGGTACCGGCAAGGAGCTACTGGCCAAAGCGTTGCATCAGAACAGCCAGCGCAACGATCATTCCCTGGTAAAGGTTAATTGTGCCACGTTACCCAAAGATCTGTTTGAAAGTGAGCTGTTCGGTCACAAAAAAGGCTCTTTTACCGGTGCCATATCCGACAAGGAAGGCAAGTTCAAAGTAGCGGATGGTGGCACCATTTTTCTTGATGAGATCGGTGAGATTCCCGTAGAAATGCAGGCCAAACTTTTGCGCGTTTTGCAGGAAGGCGAGTTTGACATGATCGGAGGAAGGAATACGATCAAGGTGGATGTTCGGGTGATTGCTGCTACCAATCGCAACCTGGAAGAAATGGTGAAAGAAGGCACGTTTCGGGAAGACCTTTACTATCGTCTCAATGTGTTTCCCATCCACAATATTCCGCTGCGCGAACGGATGGAGGATATTGCCCCACTTGCCAATCACTTTTTGATGAAGTACTCCACCAAGGCCGGGAAGTCGTTTAAGCGAGTGTCTAAAAAGACGATTGATGCATTGATGAAATACCGCTTCCCGGGTAACATCCGTGAGCTGGAAAACCTCATTGAGCGGGCGGTGGTGATTGAGAGCGGAGCCACATTGTATCCGGGAAACTGGATGCCAGATTTCAGCGAAGAAATGCAACATGCGAATGACGATTTCAAGTCTATGGAAGCGATGCAGCGTGATTACATCCTGAAGGTGTTGGAGAGAACCAACGGTAAGGTAAGTGGACCCGGTGGTGCGGCTTCCATTCTGGTGATGAACGACAAGACCCTGTTTGCGCGCATGAAGAAACTGGGCATTGAGAAGAAGACCGTTCACGTGAAGTAGCGCTGGTCGCAGAACCCGAAGCATTATCCACTAGTGCCAAACAAAAAAACCGCTCCGAACATCGAAGCGGTTTTTATCATTTACGAGATCAAAAGGCCTAAGAGAACACAAACGACTGACCTGCAATCTGTCGCGTCCAGCTGTAGACATTGAGGCAGAGTGTGTAGGTTTTCCCTACTTCAAACGTGCCGTCAGCATAGTTGATGTTCACAATATCTGTGGGTGGAGCTGAGCTGCTCAGCTTCACAATGCCATCGTTACCACCGATGGCCTGCTTGCTATCCAGCAGCTCTCCACCTTCTACCACGTAGATTCTCATGGTGCCGATGTTGTCGAAACTTCTTGGAACACTGTAACGACCGGTGATTCGCCTGTCTGTTGCAGTCATCAGGTTGCAGGAGCTTCCCTGAAAATCATAGATGGCATCAGGGCTTACAACCACACGTGTGCACATTGAGTTTACACCCTTGTCCACGTTGTCAGGACCATAGCCAATGATGTAAGTGTCCTGGTAGAAGTTGAGTTTCGAATCCTGAAGACGATAGTTCACCGTGGTAGTGGGTGGGCTTGTCTGGGCCACTTTCTGTTCAACGATGAGGTTGTTGTCGAGATCATACACTCGAATCAACCCCCCGTATTGAACACCG
Organism: Flavobacteriales bacterium UBA6057; assembly: GCA_002428995.1. Taxonomy (GTDB): domain Bacteria; phylum Bacteroidota; class Bacteroidia; order Flavobacteriales_G; family Salibacteraceae; genus UBA6057. Next base: position 491,591 of record DIYJ01000014.1, read on the forward strand.
GTTCCGCAATCAGGACGGGTGATTCCAACTACGGCTGTATCGCGTCTCTGGACTTCAACATCCGTGATGCGAGTGATCCAGGACGTAGAGGATGAAAGTTGAGAGAGCTGTTCGCTTAGAAATGAATTTTTCATGGCATTGAGAATTAATTGGTACCTACTCGTAAGGCTTTTCGGAAACCGCCTCCCGGAAGTGACTGTTCGGGATCAGCTCGTTTGTTGAAGTGGTTTCTGCTCCACTGTCAGCGCGCTTTGACAGTGACAAATGTGAAATGGGCGCTACGTCTGTGCCAGATCAGATCAGCCTGATTCGTAAATCGACTTTATAAGTCTGCCCTGAAAAAATTGACCCGGACAAATCAGACTGTTTGAAGGATTTTCAGCTGTATCGAAGATTTTTGCTCTTTTTGATGCTGTAATGTTGAGGCCAATAACTAACCTTAAACCATAAGAAAATGGGAAAAACTAAACTGATATTGGCTAACACTGCCATTGCCTCGGCTCTTGGCTTCTTCATAGGCTATTCGATCTCACCAGATCCACAAACCGACTACCTCACTACAGTCAATTCTGCAGATGCTGAGGAATATGTGTGGAGGTATGGCTATTGGGTAGGCCAGTCGGCTGTATCCGTAGAGCAACACATGGGCTTTACAAACCAGATTCAGTTCGCTGCCGGCTGGGATTTTCCGATTGCTGAAATGGCTCATGACCTGGAGAATGCTGCACATGTTCAGGCGTACGGTGCCATAAAGAATGATGCTTTTCTGAATTGGAAACCCAATGCCGAGGGTGCCTACGAGATGCCAGAAATTGAACTGGTTATGGCCATTCCCGACCCTCATAACGAAGGGGCTGAGATTTATCACAACCTGATAAAACCCTGTCCGAATCTCTGCAATGAGTCCAGCGCACTCTACACCAGTTTTCTGGCCGGTTTAGATTCCGGGCGTGCAGTTGCCACGAGGCTTTTGAATTCTGACACCAGCCTTGCAAACTAAGGAGTGTGAGCATTAGTGAGAGCATCTTGAACCTTGCCTATGTCCCGTTGGGTACTTCAGCGATTTGGTGTGTATGGCGTTTCAATCGCTTGCGCAAGGAGTTCAGGGTATTGGCGGCTTACGTACTTCTATCAGCAGCGGTCCAGGGTGTTGCAGAAGTTTTGAGCCAGTTTGGAATCAACAACCTTTCGCTTTCACATGCTTACACAGTACTGGGATTCCTGTTTCTGAATCAATTCTATAAGATGCTTCTGGACGCCCTTGTTCCATCCATTTGGTTCAAGGGCTTGTCCATCGGTTTTGTGTTGTTTGCCATCGCAACGGTCCTGTTTTGGCAGCCGCTTGACACGTTCAATAGTGCAACCCTGACGGTTCAGGCGGTGGTGTTGATCATCTACGCCTTATCCACCTTCATCCTGACCCTGACAGAGGGCAAGAGCGAAACCCTGAAGGTGAAGCTCAAGAGCCTTAACTGGATCAACTCCGGCATGTTCATCTACTTTTCGGGAAGCATGCTGCTGTTCTTTAACGGTGGGGACATCATGCATTCCATTTCAGAGGACTGGACGCGTTACATGTGGATTCTACACGACCTTCTTGTTACAGTGTTACACAGCTTTTTATTGGTTGGCCTATGGATAAGTCTCAGGGACTAGAGCTTTTTCAAACCCTGGCTCCATTGGCTGCACTGGTGATCATCATTGCGGTAGGAGTCATTTTAATGGTTTACCAGTTCCAGCGCAGCCTCTTTCGACAGCGGTTGAAGGAGGAAAACCTGAAGAACGAGCACCAGCAGGCATTGCTGAGTACCACCATCGCGGTGCAGGAAAACGAGCGTCAACGCATCGCCCGCGACCTGCATGATGACTTGGGAGCACAACTTTCGGTGGCACTTATGCAACTGAAACAAGCCAATGAAATGCTTCAAAAAGATGCCGCAGGCGGACCGGTGCAGGTCATGCACGAGCTGGAAGATCACCTCGAAACAGCGCTCAAAACCACCAAGCATGTGATTTACGAACTGTTGCCACCCCAGTTGCTGAGCCTTGGAATCTTCAAGGCCATGCGGGCACATGTCGCAGAAATTGAGAAAACCGGGAAGCTCAAGGTAGAGCTGAGCACTGCTTCTGAGCTTGGCGAGATCCCCTGGCCCGTCCAACTTGGGCTCTACCGCATCCTGAGTGAGCTGCTCAACAACACCCTCAAGCACGCGGAGGCTTCAAAGGCCTTCATCGAGCTGGCGAAGGCGGATCGTCAAATTCAATGCACCTATCGCGACAATGGAAAAGGCCTGCCAGACAAGTTGGAAAAGGAAAAGGCCGGATTAGGGCTGCAAAGCCTGAAAGGCCGGGCGAGCGCACTGCAGGGAACCTTTCACTATCGAAACGCAGAAGCAGGTGGTTTTGAAGCTCAGATTTCTTTACCGCTGCTCATGAATGAGAACGGCTAGCTAAACTTTAAACCAAACCGGGCATCGACCTGGTTTCAACGATCAGAATTATGGATGAAACAATACGCGTTGGATTGGTAGAAGACCACCACTTGATCCGCAAGAGCCTGGCGAACATGGTCAGGGAATGGAATGGGATGGAGGTTGTTTTTGAATCCGAAGACGGGCACAGCGTTCTTAATCGATTGGCTTCCACGGAAGAGCTGCCCCACATTTTGATCGTGGACCTTCAGCTCCCTAACAAAGGAGACTTGATCTACTCTGGAATGCACCTTACGGTAGACCTTCAAAGGTCCTTTCCTGGCATCAGGGTTTTGATCCTTTCCATGCTCGATGATCTGGAAACCATTGCCGACCTGATCCAAAAGGGAGCGCACGGATTTTTGTCAAAGGGTTGTAGCCCTGAAGAACTGAGACACGCTATCCATGCAGTGCACACCATGGGATCTTACATTAACGAACAATCTCTTGAGGCGCTGCAGCAGCGACTGAATCAAAACCGCCCCAATGCACTCCCCAAGAATGATGAACTCACGAGTCGCGAAATTGACGTCCTGCGGCTGATCTGCCAGCAGCTTACAGCCGAAGAAATTGGGGAGAAGCTCTTCATCAGTTCCAAGACGGTGAACGGCCATCGCAATAATCTCCTTCAAAAAACGGGATCACGAAACATCACCGGGTTGGTCATGTATGCGGTGAAGCATGGGCTGGTGGAAGTTGCTTAAGAGAAGTTGACTCCGGGTCACAGGATCCTGTGAATTTGAGATCAACAGGTTGTTTTGCAGTGGGGAAAAGCCGAGATTCTCTGTGCTGAATCAGATCCTCCGGGCGCTTAAAAATACCTTGTGCTTACATGCGAAACTTCAGGCAATCCCAGTAATAGTATAGGCTCTACGCTCATTTGCGTTTTCTTTCCTTGACTACATCTCATCAAAAATGGCATTCAAAGTGAGTTCCGTCCAGCCCATTGCTACATGTAGTAGTTTTGCAACGTGGTAATAAGCCAGATACTCAGCTTGTTCAGGTCATCGCTTGCAGTAGGTATTGCTGCTGTGATTCTGTCGCCTTATTTCCACTCTTTCGTTGATGTTGAGGAACATCACCATCACCATGAGAATGAGCACCACTGCTCAGCCGAGCTTGAGCAGGATGCCTGCCATAGGAGGATCGTTCACCACGACCTTTCTGCTGAATGCCATCACGATGGACACCTTGCTGAGCAGGAGAAACACTGTGAGGTCTGCGATTGGCTCGTCACCCGAAATCAGGTTGAGCCCACTAAAAATTCCAACCACGCATTTCTTATTGTTTCCAGTGTGCGCTTCTTTGAGGCACCACTGGAGCTGTGTTCAAGCTTCAACGCTGAACATAAGGGTAGAGCCCCACCGGCCTGGGTGTAAAATACCGACCGACCTTTAGGAATGCAGCGCAGTAGTTCTACCGGAACCCTCTGCCAGGATTTCCCCTTTTCATTCGTTCAACATTAATCAAACCCAAATGAATAAATCATTCAATGCATGGGCCATGCTCGTCTGTGCGGTTACTATTTTTTCAATCACTTCTTGTAAGAAAGACGATGACCTTCCGGAGATTCCACAGCCGGTAGTCAATGAACCAGAGCAAATCACAACCGTGGAATTACACATTACAAATACATCTGATAATACAGAAGTTCATGCTCACTGGTCTGACCCTGATGGACCCGGAGGCGATGATCCGATGGTAGATGATATCGTGCTTCAGTCCGGTGTTACTTACACTGTGGAAGTTGAGTTCCTGGATGAATCCGGTGACGAAACGGAAGACATCACAGCTGAGATCCTCGAAGAAGACGATGAGCACCTTTTGTGCTTTGAGCCAGAAGGAGACGTTGCCAATGCATTGACAGTGACCCGAACTGATTCTGACGGAACCTATGAGGTAGGCCTTGAGTCAACATGGGAAGCGACAGCTGCAGCAACCGGTGAAATAAAGGTGACCCTGAAGCACCAGCCAGGTGTGAAGGACGGAACCTGCGACCCAGGAGACACAGACGTAGAAGTTCATTTTGAAATTACAATCAACGAATAAAGACATGAGAAATACATTGATTCTCGCAGTGATTGTCATGCTGGGCGTGACAAGCTGCAACAAAACACAACGCAATTCAAAGCGCCTGGGTGGTGAAACCTGGAAGGTGACCAAAATGGTGATTGGCGGAGTAGAAGAAGAAGCAGAGCACTTGCCTACGCTTGACTTTTCTGACTGCGACATCTATGACGAGGTGTGCATGGGAATGTGGAACCTGGAAGGAGAGCATGCTGACTACGCATGGCAGTTCAACGACAACGGAGACCAATTCACCATCTCTAACCAGTCGGAGGCTGAACACGATCATGACCATGGAGATGATCACGACCACGGAGATGACGACCATGACCATGGTGATGATGATCACGATCATGGCGATGAAGAAGAAGAGCACGTAGAGCCGATCGATCAGTGTCAGGAGCTGAGCGGCACCTACGAAGTGACCGAAATGAAGCGTAACACCATGAAGATCGAGTGTTCTACTACCATTGGTCACAGTGGTGAGCTGGTTCAGATCGAGCTTGAAAAAGAGTAATCTTTCCTGCTTCTAAAAAGCAAAAGCCCTCCATTTGGAGGGCTTTTTTTATGCTGTAAAGTTGACTGGGTGGTTCAAGGCGCAGCTGAACCTACCACCAGGATCCTTTGGATGTCCAGTGTTGCTCCTGCTCCATTGCGAGCCTCCACAAAGTAGATCCCCGGTTGATCAAATTCGAGTTCTGCCCGACCGTTGTTACCCGGGAAGCGTTGCCACTGCTCCATAAGTTGCCCGGAGGCGTTCCTGATGATGATCTCTTTCACATTCACTGCTCCGGCATCCCAGCTTAAGGTTGCATCTCCGGCTGTTGGATTAGGATATACGGCCAGGGATCCCTTGGCGAGTTGTGTGAATGGGATTCCGTTCGTTCCAGGTGTGGTATCGATCACCGTAGTATCTACGAGGGTTGTATCCGAGAGACGAACCATCAGCAAATCAGCTTGGGTGGACTGGGTTTGCCCTGAAGCACCCACAGAGATGAAATCTCCATTGCTGGCCTGCGTGATTGCTTCGGCCTGACCTACGGAGTTCAGATTGCCGAAGCCGCTTTCCCACAACAAATCACCATCGTCATCCGCTTTGCCAACCCAGTAATAGGCCGGATCTGGAAATTCAATCTTTTGACCGCAGATGGCAAACCCGCTGTCGACTGTTTGATGCACGCTGTTCAGCATGAACCGGTTTGCACTTGGGTAGACTTGTTCCCACTGCACATTTCCTTGCAAGTCCGTTTTCAGGAGATAACCTTCTCCTGTATTGGCTTCCGCCTGCACGATGTCGTTGTTATACATTCCGGCCACCACGTAGCCGTCTGCCAAAGCGATCACGGAGTTGCCACGGTCGTTGGCATCCTGCGCACCGTAGGTTTGATCCCATTCAAGGTTCCCGGAAGCATCGGTTTTGATGAGCCATACATCTTCGCCCGAGCCATTGGAAAAGCTCTGCGTGGTTCCCGTAACGATGAAGCCACCATCAACCGCAACAGCCACGTCTGAGGCATAATCGATGCTCATGCCTCCAAAGTTCTTGGTCCAGAGTGTGTCGCCCATGCTATCGGTTCTCAGAAGCCAAACATTGCGACTTCCCGTACCAAAGCTCTCCGTCAAGGCGCTGATGATGAACCCACCGTCATTGGTGGTTGCAATGCCGGTGGCTTCGTCTGTTCCATTGCCGCCAATCGAATGCGTCCAAACAATGTTGCCATCCGCACTCACCTTGACGAGGTAGATATCCCGGCTTGGTGATGAGGTGAAGCTGCCGGTCCAGCCTACAATGACAAAGCTGCCATCGTCCAGCTCCACTACTTCTGCGGGAATGTCGTTGTTAAAACCTCCATGTGTGATGGACCATTCTTCTATGCCGATACTGTCTGTCTTTAAGATGTAAAAGTCATCGAGTCCGGCAGTTTGTGTTCCGGTAAATCCTACCGTTAGTATTCCTCCGTCCATGGTTTCAAGCAGATCATAACCCAGTTCCGTGCTTCCACCTCCATAGCTGGATTCAAAAACGAGGGTTTGACTGTAGAGCGATGAACAGAGCAGGCCAAGGCCGAGCATGAGTGCCCAGCGAGGGCCGTGATGGATAATTTTCTTCATTCTGATTCAGTGTTTCGTTGTAAGTGAATCGAATGAAGTACACTTCGCTGCAGCGATCAAGCAAAATGAAGCAGCAACTTTAGGTTTCCAAGCCTCCATTTTCTAACCCAACCAGCCCTTATTTCTAATCACGTTCGATCGCCAGCGGGGTTTTTATCATTCTTGAGTATCGAAGGATGAAGAACTCGCGTGACTTGTTTGACCTTATTCAATCGCTTTCCAAAGCGGAGAAGCGCTACACGCGCATGCGGGCAGCATTTCACGAGGGAGAGAAACGCTACATGACCCTGTTTGCCATCCTCGAAAATCAGGAGACCTACGATCCTGAAGATCTGCGGGTCAAATGGGAAAAGCAGAGTGGTGGCCGATCTTTAGGATTCACAAAAAGCTACCTCTATGACTTCATTCTCGGTAGCCTTGAGCAGTTCCACGCCAGTTCCAACCATGTCGCAGACATCCAGACGCTGCTGCGCAGGGTGGACGTGTTGTTCGACAAAGCGCTCTATGGTCAGTGTGTTCGCCTCTTGATCAAGGCACGCAAGCTGGCAGAAAAGCACTACGCCATTCGGCTGCTGCTCGAGGTGCAGGTTTGGGAGCTGCGCATCATGCTCTCACCCTACTACGGAGGTGAATTCAAGCGCTCGTTTGCAGAGTTATTTCATTCAGAGCAGGAGATCCTTCAGTCCCTGAACCATATCAGCATTGCACGGCAGTTTCGATTCATGCTCGAGGACGATCCAGATGTGCTGGAGACGGGACAACCTGAGGAACTGCCATTTTCCAACAAGCCCAACGTACTGTGTGAAGTAGAGCGGAGCAAGGCTGTCTTTTACATGAAGGCCAACAAGCCCAGAAAGGCGCTTCAAGCCATTGAATCAGAGATAGAAATGCTTGAATCGGAGGCCCTGAAAGGCAATCGTGTTTTTTACAGCAAGTATGTAAACAGCCTGGGGCTCGCCATCAAAGCATGCCAGGAACTCAAAGACTACGAAGCCTCTGAGCGATACCTGGAGCGGTTGCATCCTCAGCATCAACCTAAAGACCTGGATCGTTCGGAACACCTGCGACTCAGAATGTTTGTCAACTTCTATATCCAGAAATTGCGGCATTTGTGCCTTACTGGAAAAACAGGCGAACTCGATGCATTATTGGGTGAAATAGAAGCCACACGCTATTACGAAGACGAACGATTGCAGTCTTCATTCCGTGTGCAGCTTCAGTACCTCATGTCCATCGCTTATTTCAAAACAGGACAATGCCCCAATGCGCTGAAGGCGCTGAACAGCCTTTTGATGGCTCAATCCTCTGACCTTCCCGGGCGCCTGAAGCTGAATGCCTCATGGCTTCAGATGTTGATTCACCAGGAGAAGAACAACATGGACACGGTGGAGCACCTGCTTCGCGCGCAAACCCGGAGGTTGAAGAAGGCCGAAGAAAGCTTGGTTGCTGATGAGGTTCTGTCAAAGCTCTTTCAGGGATTGATCCGTTGTGCTTCGAAAGCAGAGCGCGATGAAGTATTTGGCCGCGCTTCCAGGGCCTGGGCCGAATCAATGGCAGAAGGGCAGCTCATCCCTGAACTGGATCTGGGAAAGTGGCTCCATCGAAAGGCTGTTCCTGTCGTTGGCTAGGCGCTCTCTTATGGTTTCAGGAACTTAGATTTGAAGCCACGGGCTGACTGGCCCGGTATCAACAGGATGAGCGCAACTAACATACCCCCTTTAGAAGAGATTGCTTATCGCAGGATTGACAAGTATCCCGGAAGACCCACGGTGATCTTTCTCCACGATTCGCTGGGATGTATGGAGCTGTGGCGTGCATTCCCTGAACGCTTCGCAGATCTCACACAGTGCAATGTGCTGACCTATGATCGACAGGGATACGGCCGTTCCTGTGCATTCCAATATGCCCAGCGCGACAATGGTTACATGGAGCTGGAGGCGGATATTCTCAATGCGCTCCTCGATCACTGGAAGCTAGATGATGTCGTGCTCTTTGGTCACAGCGATGGCGGGTCGATTGCTTTGATTGCTGCAGGTAAATATCCCGACCGCATCGCAGGAGTTGTCACCGAGGGGGCACACATTTTTGTGGAAGACATCACCCTGGAAGGCATTCGCGAAGCAGCCAGGCTTTATAGCTCTACAGATCTGAAAGTCCGGCTTGAGAAGTATCATGGAACAAAAACCGAGGCCCTCTTCAAGGCCTGGACTGAAACATGGCTATCTGAGCCTTTTCGAACCTGGAACATTGAGGAATTTTTACCCTCCATCAGTTGCCCTGCGCTCATCATTCAGGGCACGGATGACGAATACGGAACGCTGAAGCAAGTGGATGGCATTGTGAATGGAACAAAGGGCAATGCGCAATCGCTCATCATTCCGTCCATTGGGCATACCCCACACAAGGAAGCTCCTGAGCTTGTTCTGGAAAAGGCCGGAGCTTTTGTTTTGGACGTCCTTTCGAAAGCATAAAGGCCACATTTAAGCAGGTTCAATCCAGTAGTCTAAAGACTGCGCGCGATAGCCAGCAGTTAGTGCTTCCAACTTTTTATTAATAACGTCCTTGGCCAGAATCAAACTGAAAAGTGACAGTTTCAGTCTGAGACCTTCCAGTATCAAAGTGCGGTTTTGAGAAGGTGGTATGCTGTGGTGATCTTGAGTGTGGAGCCTCTATTCTGATGAGCCCGGCTCCGCTTAAACCAAAACCAATTTACCATGAATCGAAACAGATACCTTTTTCCCATGATGGTCAGCTGTCTGCTGACCTTCCTTGCGCTGGCTGCCAGTGCACAATCGCTCAACAATCCGCTGCGACCGGTCAACAACCAGCTGCGGGGCCTTTTTTCTCCACTGTCCAAACCTTCACCGGTTCTGGGATACCTCTATGACATGAGCGGTCACGTAACCGATGAGAAATTCTGGACTCATTACTCCAAAGACACCAGCTCCTCTGACAACTGGTACATGATGTATTGGGAACACTACTACATGGCCTACGATACCAGTTCTCTAGAGAGAGATACTTCCATCTATGAGAAGGAGCTGGACTATGGCCGTGATACCATTTCCATCGGTGTGCTTGATAAGTCTTTCTACAAGCTGAAACCAGATGCGCTGACCTCACCGGACTACTTCATTTTTGATGTCGACAATGATATCTTGTATGATATTCCCGGAAGGCCGGAAGAACCCTATTTCTGGGAGAATGTCTTCGCGGCAGCACCCTTGTTTGATCGAAGTCGCTTCGGGGAAATCACATGGGCGATCGATCCGGATAAATTCTTCGTTGACCTCCTCAATGATCATTACTACAACCCAAACAATTACCGCTTCGAAGTTGATTTTGGTGATGGTGCGGGCTTCGTACTCTTTGATCCTAATGTTCTGACGTATCATACGATCGACTATTCTGCCATCGCCAATTCTGGAGATGACATCTTCATCGATGTTCGCATCACCCAGGACGGCATGGAGGTGAAGTATTCGCGGTCGAGGTTCCGATTGGGAGACATGGATTTGGTCATCCACGTACCTGATGAAACCATTCAGTTCTCAGGGCTGAACATTGCAGTTTACAGAGCGTGCAACAGCACACCGCAGGATGAAAAGGCAGTAATCTACCTCGAGGGGATCGATATCCTTGACTTTGAAACGTCCTTTAATCGTACAGCTGATCAGGTCTACTCTGAGATGATCGATTATCCTTACATCAGTCAGTTGCGCAATTACGGGTATGATTTTTACGTGGTAGACTGGGCCAACAGCCGCATAGACATGACCATCAACGCCATGAATGTGGTCATGCTTTTAGACTCACTGAAAGGCGCCATTGACAACGATCATGAATTCATCATCATGGGTGAAAGTATGGGCGGAGTGATTGCCCGATATGCGCTCACCTTCATGGAGTCTCCAAGCTACTTGAACCCCGTGAATTTTCCCAACGCCAACGAGCGGGAGCGGATGCACAATTGCCGGCAAATGTTCACCATCGATTCTCCGCATCAGGGGGCGAGTATTCCATTGTCCATGCAACACTTATACGATGTGATCGCCACTTCAGCGGGCTCCATTTTTGGTACTCCAATGCTCGGTCGAAAAGTGATGAGTCATTACAATATGTTCCTCGATTCGAAAGCAGCCAAGCAGCTTCTGATCTATCACGTGGACACCAAAAGCGGATGGGGACAGTACAAGAATTACTCGGAGCATCAGGACCGAACCGACTTCATGAACGACCTGCAAAACCTGGGAGATTATCCTTCGCATTGCAAGAAGATTGCCCTGTCTAACGGAGCACTCAACGGAACAAAGCAGTGCAGGTTCTACACTGAAGTGGAGCGCGTGGCCAACGATTTCATTTTCGACTTTGACATGGACCTCTACGCCACCATTCTATGGTTTGTGAAGGTTCCGATTCTGGGCGCTGATCTGGAGCTTCTGACCAACCCTGACGGTCAGGGAAAGGTGTTTCAAATGAACGCAGGAGTGTGGGATATCCAGATCAAGTTTCACTGGTTTGGAGCCAATCTCATCACCGGTTACAACTCTCTCTACAACAAAACCGAGTATGCGGAGGTGGAGCCCTACTGTGTGAATGCGGGTGGATACTTCGGCAGTCGTGCGCTCGATCCCTTGATCGGAAACTCGCCTAACACCAACGAGATCTGGCGCTTGTCCACCAATTGGGGACTGACCCTGGCTCGCATCACAGAGGGCACGGATGTTACAGGATGTTGGAACACCAAAGCGCAGGTTGGCCTCGATGCTGTTGCATCGATCAACTTTGACCTGTCCATCTGCAGCGATGGCCTCCACTTTGGATTCATTCCGGTGCAAAGTGCGCTCGATTATGGCACGCTGGGCACTGTAGACCTTGATCATGACTTCGAAGACGACCTCATCAACAGCCCGGGGCTGGTCCAGGCTATGACGCCCTTTGACCTGATTGTCGCTCAGGGCAAGGACGATGAGTTTCCACCGTTGAGCCTTGACCCAGCGAAACTGAATCGCAGTCACCTCTATGTCAAGTACCAAGGCAAATCAAGCTACCTTGAGAATGAGTTCCCCATGTTTGAGTGCAATCCCGGTACGGGGATTCATGGAAACTGGATCAATCGCGAGATTGGGGACGACATCTTGTTTCTCGACAACCTGGATTGTGCGCGGAGCAGCACCTTCGAAGCGCGTTTTCAGCTGTATGTGAATACGTTCAACAATCCATGGTACACCTATGCCAACGGAAACGTGGGTTCACATCCCGGCTTTTTCTCCAAGGCCAATCACTTTGAGATCCGAGACAATGAGAATGCCGAGTTCCGCTACGACTTCCCCATGTTCACCCAAACGGGTGGAACCACCTTTGCCTTCAATCCATCGCCCAATCAGGGAGTGACGCCCTTCCAGGGAACATGGAACGTAGCGCAAAGCGGGCAGATGGCTTGTTCACCCTGCGTTGATTTCTCCAAAACTGCACCCTATGCAGAGCCGTTGCTCATGGAGAATGAGCTCCTCGAACCCTTTGCGGAAGTTTATCCAAACCCACTCGCGAATGCGGAGTTGAATGTTCGCTATCAGTTCACCGCTGGTGAACCTGTTTCTGTGATGGTGACCAACCTCTCCGGTCAAGTGGTGTATACGCATACACTACCGCCCTCTGATGAATCGGCTTCTACGGCCATGCTGCCACTGCATCAAGCGAGCTTGAGCAGCGGAGTATACATCGTACGCTTTTCAAGCGGAAGTGAAACTATAAGCGCCCGGCTGATGGTTCAGTAGGCCACCTATCGCATGGAAACATAAAAGAGCGCTATCCATTGATTGGATGGCGCTCTTTTCGTTCAAAACAGGAGAGGGTAGTTTATTCTTTTACGAACCGGTAGGAGCTTACTTCCGCTCCGTGAGTAACCTTGAGGAAGTAAAGGCCAGCCGGAAGATCATCGATGTTGATCTGTTCCTGTGCATTGGTTTGCAGACTGTTTTCAGATCGTACGAGTTCTCCTTTTGAATTGAAGAGAGAGATGTCGAAGGTCTCTTCGCTCGTAGCTCTATCGTTGCTCAGCACGATGTTGAGGATGTCCTTGGCGGGGTTCGGGAATACTTGGAGGTGGTTCACCGGATGCAAAGCTTCTTCGCCTTTCTTCTTGCTGCCTTCGCGTTCGCCTTCTCTGGATTCTTCCCGGCCAAACTCCGGAGCGCGCCTTGGCATGGTGAAATGAAGAATGTTGCTACCTCCATGCCTTCCATCTTCGTAGTAGAGGTTGATGGCATAGGCCATGGGTGTAGGCTGAGCGGGGAAGGTTTGTCCGGTAGCATTGAATCGCACACCGAGCACTTCACTGGTGCCCGCTGGCAGTCGAACATCTTCCAGGCAGCCGCTGGTTCCGTTGGTCAGTGCAAACGCTGTTGGCTGAGGATTGATCATGCTGGCCATGTTTCCTCCCGAGGCCACCCAAAGATTATGCAGTCCTTCCGTCACTCCAACTTCGATGCGTCCGTAGTTGAGAAAGTGATCATTCACCGCATCGGGCAGTTTCTCGATGCACAGGTCCACGATCTGATCCTGACCGGAGGTGTTGTCTACCTGAACGGTTCCATAGCCATAGTTCCAGCCTCCGGTACCTGGGTTTACGAGGAAGGCTGGATCGTCATACAGCAGCGTGTTGCGTGTGACCACGTTGTTGTTTCTGCGGACGAAGAGATTGATGTTCAAGTCTATCGCCATGTACGCGGATGTTCCATTGTTCGGTTCCCATGTAAGAGGATCCGATGGCCAGTTAGGGTCTCCTATTCTCGCCAGGAGACAGATGATGGGGCGCTGCAATGAGCTACTCATCTGGCCATTGTTGGCGCTAAAGTGGGCCGGATTTGGGGGGAACCAGATTTTGCCATCGTTGAAGGGCATAACCCATGTTTGTCCGGGTTGGATTTGGGGTATTGATGCGGCTACAGACGATAGGTTATACGGGTCGTTTATAGTGGGGTTAATCATGGTGATCTCTGAACCAGCGATGACTGGATTCCCCGTAAGTGCGCTTGTTATCAGGTTTGCTGTAGGTCCTGTGGTCCGAGCCATCCAATGGTTCTCCCATAGCTCTCCAGCTCTCGCCCGAGTCCAAAACATTCTTAGAAAGTAGTTTTCGCTCGTCTCGCAGCCAATGTTTGTGATCTGGACCAATGCCTTGTTGGTGTTTCCTGGTATGGTCACGTGATCAGGCGTTTCATGTACTGTTGAGTTTGGATCAACAGAATTGGAGCGCTTGTTCCAAATGTCCTGACTCATGAATAGGTCTTCATCTGACCCAAATGAAGGTTCAAATCCTTTGTCATCATCGGAATCGCGCATGATCAGATCCCAAGTTCCTGGGGCGAGTTGAACGGTTTTGAATTTAGCTTTCCATTCACCGAGAAAGGTGTTTATAAGTCCAATGGAGTAAGTCTTGTTGGCCTCCATTTCAACTGTGACTCCGTTTCCTGTGAATTCGCGAATATCCAGCCCGGTGCCTACTACCGCATTCACTTCCTGAGGTGTTAGTGCCCGATGTGCATCAGGTCCAATGGCTGCATGGGTGTATTGACCTACCTCTTTAACGGATAAGTAGTAGCTGTCTCCGCAGTTATCGGACTGTAACATGATGTTTGGTACGCACCCATCTAACAATCGGATGCTATGGTCATCTTCTCCATTAATTCTGAAATCAGGAGGCGTTCCTCTTTGAATAAATATGGGGTTGAAGCAAGGCCAGGTTGCCATCCAGATAGAGCTTTGAATAATACGTGCCTCTATTTCGTAGCGTCCGTCAGCGGGAATATTGACAGTCTGGCTTTGAGGATTTACATCTTGATCTGGTAGCACTGAAATCGTAGCGGAGTTAGGAGAAAATGTAACCGAAAAGTTCAGTGAGGTTATCATCGGCCCCAGAGAAGCTACGTTCATCACAAAGTCATTAGACAATTGATTTCCATTCCCATCGGTGCGCACCCATCGGATTTGCATACTTTGAGTGGGAAATAATGTGCCTGAGAACTCGTATTGAGCCGTTTCAGTTTGATTTAGGCTACAAAAAGTAGGAAGCGCGTCTGTTGACCACTGGCCGGTTCCCAGCCCTTGAGCCAGGCCGCTCGCGGACCATAAAAATGCGGCCAAAACCATCGACAGATGGATGACCGATTGTCTTCTTCTTTTCTTCATGACTTGATGTTTATTGGTTTAATAATCGCTTCATCCTCGATGAACTCAATGATCATGGAGGAGAGCTTGATTCAAACCTAGCGGGCAGAACTTACCATTCAGAACAGATGCATACTTTATCTATAGCTGCATCATGTTTTATCTATGTAGTCCTGTATTCCCTTACGGTAGAGGCAGGGTTTACCCGCGAAAGTCAAGTCTGAGAGAGAAGCCTAGCAACATCCCGAACCGGGAGCGCAGGCAGGAGAGTCCTTCACCGTGAGAGAGGATAAACTTACCTTCTTTTTCTCAGGAATGCCGCAACCATCTTTGGCGAGGCAATCGGTAAATGTGGGTTGAAGCAGAAATTCTCTTCCGTTGAAGCCAAGCCCATACTTCCCGATCGTATCACCCTGGTATTCCACCTCAATGTCGTGATCCTCCAAACCGAGCTTGGTTTCCGAGAGCGCGATGATCTTCTGCAGCTTTTGGGCACCCAATCGATGATCGTGATCATCGGCCGTGTAGAGCTGAAAACTGATCACTGATTCTGAGCGCATGGTACCGCCACAATCGATGAACTTTTTGGTAATCTGCCCGATTTCAGTCACGTGAAAGTGCGGAGGAACGGGCGTTCCGTCCGGAAGCAGGAAGCGAACCTCTGTGAGGTTGGCCAACTCGTCTTTGATATTGGATAGTTTCATAGCTACATTGCAATATTACGATGAATGATGTTCATGTGCACTTTTATTCTGCATCATTGTACAGATTTGATCACCTTCAAGAAAATCGCCTTTCCGTTGATTGCTTTGTTCCTGGCCTACCGGGCGGTGGAGTTGATGAGTGTGTTGCTCGCATGGGATGAAGCGGGCTATGGTTCGATCATGAACACCATCCTTGCGGCATTTATGACCATGCTGGTGACCGGAGTTTTTGCGTTTGTGGGTTTTGCCTATCCTACCCATCGCTTGTTGCCAGGTTCTTACTACAGAATTCACCATGCAGGTGCGTTGAAGCAGCTCTATCGAGGCCTCGGAGTGGAGTACTTCAAAGTCTTGCTGCTCCTCATGTTTTGGGGACGAAAGAAGTACCGCAAGCGCTATTTCAATGGCACGCGTGAAGGTCTTGAGAACTTCATTTTTCAGACGAAGCAATCAGAGTTTGGGCACCTTGGTGCTTTCATAGCCCTGCTGATCATTGCGATCATCCTGGCCGTGGATGGAAACAGCATGGCAGCACTGGTCATTTCCATCATCAACGTGATCGGTAACTTTTATCCCATCGTTCTTCAGCGGTTTCACAGGATCAGGATTGCCCCGATCGTAGAATCAACGTGAAGCATTTGTGGCTCCATCCTGTGAGCTTTAGACACAAGAAAGGCGACCTAAACCGAGGTTTAAGCCGCCTTCACAAACAGTACAAATCGGGTCACTACGACTTTCGTTCCAACGGAATCTGTAGTTGATGAGGTCTGTTTTCCGCCTTGTCGAATGGAGTTCCATCCACGTGCTTGGCGCCCATGAACAGCATCCCGTTCTTGAAATAGATCAGGTCATAATCTGATACGATCTGGCCTTCTGCGATGTGGAACATGGGAAACGCCTGCTTCAAAATGTCCTTTTTCTTTCCTGTTTCAAATGGAGTCATGCTTTCCGGCAGTGCTGAATTGAGCATGGCAGCCGCCTGCTCGTGAAGTGGAGTCACGGCAAACCCTTCATTCAGCACGTAATCGATATTCCATGCACCCTTGGCGATGGGATGGGCATCACCCCAGTTGAGCGCACCTCTGAACTCAAACTCCATCAAAGGAGCCTGACCATAGTTGTCGGCAAACAAAGTGATGGTTCCAATGAATCGATCTTCACTCAGAAATTGAAAGTCGCGCCTGAGGTAAGTCGGCTGAATGTTGCCACTTCCGGTGCGGTCTTCGGTCGGTCTGAGTTCTACTGAAATGCTCGTCCATTCTCCGATGGCATAAGCTTTTACTTCTTCCAGTGTTTGAGGATCTGCTTTCATGGTGTTGGAGGTTTTTGATGTTTGATTTTGTGCATTGGATGGCTGAGGTGCCGGAATGAGTGCCATGGACAAGAGCATGGCAGAAATGAAGCGCTTCATAGCCCAAGTTTTTGTGATTGTTC
Organism: Flavobacteriales bacterium UBA6057; assembly: GCA_002428995.1. Taxonomy (GTDB): domain Bacteria; phylum Bacteroidota; class Bacteroidia; order Flavobacteriales_G; family Salibacteraceae; genus UBA6057. Next base: position 508,548 of record DIYJ01000014.1, read on the forward strand.
TTCGGTTAATACCTCTTTGAGTTCTTGCTCCCAGGTGGCAACAGCCGCTTCTATGACGGCTCGTTTGCGGCCCTGCTCGTAAGCTTCCTGATGTCCTTTGGAGCGTTGAAGGTTGATCTGATGGACTTGCTCTTTTTGCTCAGCGGTGAGTTCCAGCTTGCGAGCCATCTTTTCCGTAATGCGCGCTACTTTTTCTTCTTCCGAAAGGCGTGAATAGGCAAAGGCCTTAACACCCAGGGCAGAAACCGCAAGGATGGCCCCGCCCAATAAAATCTTCTTTACGATCATGATTTGAATCTTGTGTTGTTTTTGATGGGGCGAATTTTCTACGTTTGTCTATTCATTGCAACTAGTCATGATTATTGTGCATAGTCTAAAAAAATAGACCATTGAGCCAGGAGCGAAAAGCAAAAGATTTTAACCCCAACGGATGCCCCGTCACCCATTGTTTGAATAAGATCGGTGGGAAGTGGAAGCCCGTGGTCATTCACCTGATTCGTAAAGACTGCAACCGATTTTCGATGCTGCAGCGAGCCATTCCAGACATCAGTAAGCAGATGCTCGTCAATCAACTGCGTGAGCTGGAAGCAGATGGAATCATCGAGCGCATCGTATATGCTGAAGTGCCACCGAGGGTGGAATACAAGCTTTCAGCGTATGGAAAAACCTTAATCCCCGTCATTGACACCATGCAGGAGTGGGGAATGAAGGATATGGGTAAGGTTGGGGCGGATCGGGCGATTAGATGATTAGATAATCAGATCATTAGATTATTGATCACCTAATCACCTAATCACCT
>DIYJ01000014.1:509415-547635 GCA_002428995.1 Flavobacteriales bacterium UBA6057
CCTAATCACCTAATCACCTAATCGTCTGATCATCCAATCATCCAATCATTTTATTGAAACCGTAAGGGTCAAATTGCGTTAAGCACTTATATCGCTTATTGCGTTGCAGCAGATAGGATATTACATAGTTGGCATGATGCTCAGCCTGTGCTGGAGTATTCATGGGTTTGCTCAGTCACCAGGCGGAGTCGGTTCAGGCTTGCATGCGTGGTGGAAGGCAGATGCCGGATTGACCGGAGATCCAGTCACCGCGTGGACTGATCAAAGTGGAGGTGGCTTCAATTTCTCGGCCAGCTCAGGTCCGTCTGTGACCGCTGATGACATCAATTTCAACCCTGCACTCACCTTCGATGGCTCTTCCGATTTTATGCAGGTGACGAATGGAATCTTTGGGACGAACACTTACAACGACATGTTTGTGTACATCGTCAACAAGTCGAATGCCGTGCAAAACAGCTCGGTATTCTTTGAGGTGCTGAGTGGTGGAGATCGCTTTGGCAGCCACCTTACCTGGGGTGACGAGAATGTTTATTACGACCTCGGCACCTGTTGTAGCTCTTCCCGAATCAATGCAAATTGGGGCTCGGCTACAGGCACCTATCACTTCTGGACAATGGGTTCCAGCACCGGCACCTCCACACCTTCCGGAACGCGCAAGGCTATCTACCGCGATGGCCTCACCATCGTAACGAACAACCAAAACGACAACGGCACGGGAGTCAACAACAACTTCTATCTCGGATCTTCCAATGGCTCCGGCAGCTTTCACGCTGGAAACATCGCTGAAGTGTTCATTTACAATTCGGTTCCTTCATCCTCTGAACTGCTCCAGATTCACTCCTACCTGGGAGTGAAATATGGCATTACAGTCGATCAGAGCACGGCTACGGCTTACCTGAACTCGAATGCCGACACCATCTATCACAGCCAGTCAGGCGGCACCCACGATGGCTATGATTCTGACATTGCCGGCATTGGACGCGATGACAATGCCGGGCTGGATCAACAGCGCTCAATCAGCCAAAGTGGAAGCCGATTGATCATGGACAAAGGCGGGTCGTTTGGCAGCGATCGCGACTTTCTCTTGTGGGGTCACGATGGAGCTTCCTTGATTACCACCACTGCTGAAGTTCACCCCTCGGTGACCAATCGCCTTGAGCGGGTTTGGCGAGCGGACCTTACGGGAACTCCTGGAACGGTGAGTGTGAGCTTTATACTGAACGGTGGGCTTTCAAACAGCGGAGATCCCAGCGACTACGCCTTGCTCATTGACGGAACCGATACGGACTTCAGCTCAGGAGCCACGGCTCACACAGCCGGGGCAAGCATCAATGGCGACACGCTCACTTTCACAGGCGTAGGATTCTCCGATGGAGACTTTTTCACCCTGGGGACAAATGTGCGCCTCATCACTCCTGGAGGTTACATAGACGGAGCAATTGCCTGGTGGACCGCGGATACCGGAGTGACCGGCACAACACCCGTAACGCAATGGGACGATCGCGGAGTAGGTGGATTCAGCCTCACAGGAGGCAACGGACCTGACCTCACCAGTAATGACATCAACTACAACCCGGCCGTGAGCTTTGATGGCTCCAGCGAATACCTTTCCGTTTCAGGGGGAATACTGGGCACTTCGAGCTATGACGACATGACCGTGTTGTTTGTCAGCAAGGTGAATACAGTCACAGCGAGCACCATCTTTCGTGAACTCCTGTCGGGAGGAGATCGCTTTAGCAGTCACGCACCGTGGAGCGACAACAACATGTATTGGGACTTTGGAACGTGCTGCACTTCGGGGCGCATCAACGGAAACTGGGGAACGAGCACCGGAAATTATCACCTGTGGTCTTATGGCTCTTCGACCGGCACCAGCACCTCCAGCGGCAATAGAAGGGCCATTTACCGGGACGGGTCGGAATTGGTGACGGGCAACAATACCGATGCAGGAACAGCCGTGGGGAATGACTTTTTCCTGGGAGCAGGTTCTGCCTCCTCCAGCTTTTTCACAGGCAACATCGCAGAGATTGCGATCTGGGCTTCTTCGCCCACGGCAGCAGAACTCCAGGAAATGCACACCTACTTCGGTGTGAAATACAGCCTCACGATGAGTGATGACATGGACAACGATGGAGCATCCTTCGAGGCACCCAACGCAGATGGTGTGAACGAAGGAGATTATGTAGCGACTTCGGGGACGGTGGTGTGGGATGCTTCGGTGAACACGGCTTATCACAACGATGTGATCGGTATTGCGCGAGACGATTCTTCGGCCCTGGTGCAAAAGCAGTCGCAAACATCCACGGATACCACAAGGATTTACCTTTCCTCTCTTGCGGCAAGTAATGTTGACAATACGGGTGCTTTTTCAAGCGATCGTCAATACCTGATCATGGGTCATAATGGCGATCTGATGTGTTCCACCACGGCCAGCAGCACCGAGCTTCCAGGAGCGGTCACATCCAGGATTGCGCGGGAGTGGAAGATCACGAACACGGCTTTTGACGGTACGTTCAGTGTGGAGTGGCAGTTGAACAGTTGTGCTCAACTCGGATCGATCAACACCTCAGACTTGCGCCTGCTGGTAGATACCGATGGAGATTTCAGCGATGCTTCGGTCTACAGCATTGACGATGGGCTGGCGTTTTCCGAATCAGGCGGTCGAATCACCGTGAGCAACATTGCCAATGCACAGGTTGCCATCAACGCTACCTCTTACCTGACGCTCGCCACCGTCTCATTCTCCACTCCGCTGCCCATAGAGCTGGTGCGATTCAGCGCTGTCCTTAATTCAGATCAAGTCGATCTCGACTGGACTACCGCCTCCGAATCTCAGAATGACCTCTTCACCATCGAACGAACCGTGGACGGGAAAACCTGGGAAACGATCATTCAGGTGGATGGCGCAGGGAACTCTTCTTCGCAGCTGCACTACGCGACTGTTGATCATGCTCCGTTGGAGGGAACTTCTTACTACCGTTTGAAGCAGACGGATTTCAATGGCGGGTTCACCTACGGCCCCGTTAAATCGGTATTCTATGATCCCCTCATGTCAGGCTCGGTGATGGTTTATCCCAACCCAACCCACGGCCGGGTAATACTCACCGGCAGCCGGGATGTGCTTCGCCTGATCGAGGTGTTTGATGCCCAGGGAGCAAGACTTTCGGTTCCGGTTTCCGTTCGCAGCACTGGAAAAGAAGCAGAGTTGGACTTCTCAGGTTTGCGCCCGGGGATTTACATGGTCAAAACTGTGAGGACCACCCACAGGATCTACAAACTCTAACAACGGTAAATGAAAAGGTAGCGACTGCTGCCGAGCCTACTTCGCAAACAACTGATCCATGTTTCGAAATGCCTTGAACTCGAGCGCATTGTTTTCAGGATCGAGGAAGAAGAGTGTGGCCTGCTCGCCCACTTGGCCCTTGAAGCGCACATAAGGCTCAATGACAAACGGAACGCCTTTGGACTGAAGCATCGCTGCGAAGCTCTCCCACTGATCCCATTCCAACACCACTCCAAAATGTGGTACCGGCACATCGTGCCCGTCCACGGGGTTGCTTAGCAAATCTTCCTGTGGCTTATATCCCGGTTTTTGATGCAACACCAGCTGGTGTCCAAACAAGTCAAAATCTACCCAATGCGTATCACTGCGGCCTTCCCTGCATTCCAGAACATCCGCATAAAACTGTCGGCATTTCGCTAGGTCGGCTACGGGGATCGCTAAGTGAAATGGAGTCACTGGTCGTTGTTCTTTGAGATGTAAACACTTGGACGCTGAAACAGCGCATTACTGTCCTGAGTCCCAATCCTGCTCTAGCTCTCCGGCACTGGGAATCCGCGATCGCGCATCAGCGCCTCAATGTTCGCATCCCGACCTCGGAACAAGCGGTAAGCTTCGGCCGGATCAATGGCGTTGCGCGGAGCAAAGAGGTACTTCACAGCCTTGTCAGCGAGTTCCTTGTCGTAGAATCCTCCCGGAGCTTCTGCGAAAGCTTCCGTGGCATCAGCGGTAAGCACATCCGCCCACATGTAGCCGTAGTAAGCTGTGGCATATCCTTCACCGGAGAATACGTGCCCGAAGTGTGGCGTGCGGTGACGCATCGGCAATTCCTTCGGCATGTTCAACTCAGCCAGCGTTTCACGCTCGAATTGATCCACATCAATGTTGCTCGGATCTGCCAGATGGAACTTCATGTCCATGATGGCGGAAGCGAGGTATTCCATGGTAGAGAAGCCTTGGTTGAACGTGCTGGCATTTTTGATCTTGGCCACGAGTTCCGCAGGCATGGGCTCTCCGGTTTCATTGTGCACGAGGTAGTTGTTGATCACCTCATCCGTAGCCAGCCAGCGCTCAAGGAGTTGCGATTGAAACTCCGTGTAATCACGCACTCCGCTGTTCAGGGTTGGATACTTCACGTTGGAAGAGAAGAAGTGCAGCGCATGTCCAAACTCGTGGAAGAAGGTGGTGGCATCATCCCAGGAAACGAGCAATGCTTCGCCCGGTGCAGGCTTCACGAAGTTGGAGTTGTTGGACGCCAACACATTTTTCTTTCCATCAAAGGTGGTGTGGCTGCGGTAGGTGGTTGCCCAGGCTCCGGAGCGCTTGCCCTGACGGGCGTATGGATCAAGGTACCAGAGACCTACGTTTTCACCCGAAGTTTTGTCTGTCACTTCCCACACCTTCACATCTTCGTGAAAGACAGGCACGGAACCTTCAGCCACTGGAGTGAAATCGTAGTTGAACAAGCGGCCTGCCACATAGTGCATCGCTTCTGTCAGCTGATCCAGTTGCAGGTATTGCTTTACCTCATCCGAGTTCAGATCGTATTTTTCTTTGCGCACCTTTTCAGCGTAAAAGCGATAATCCCACGGTTCGATGGTGATGTTGTCGCCATTCTTGTCCGCCACAGCTTGCATATCGGCTACTTCTTCAGCTACACGACCAATAGCCGCAGGCCATACCGCCTCCATCAGCCCCATGGCGTTTTCAGGAGTTTTTGCCATGCGATCTTGCAGTCGCCACTCAGCGTAATTGCTGTATCCGAGCAGCTCTACGCGTTCTCTTCGCAATCGGAGAATCTGTGCGATGATCTTATTGTTGTCGTATTCATCGCCATTGTCGCCCCGCGAGTAATAGTTGGTCCACACCTGCTTACGCAATTCGCGCTCTGTAGAGTAGGTGAGGAAGGGATCCATGGACGAACGCGTATTTACGATCGCATACATTCCTTCCTTCTGGTTGTCAGCGGCAATCTTGGCTGCGGACTTAATGAAGCCTTCTGACAAGCCCCCCAACTGATCTTCGGTGAGGTAGGTGATGTAGTTCTCCTCATCGTGGAGCACGTTGTTGGAGAATTGAGTGTAGAGGCTTGAAAGCTCCTTGCTGATCTCGGCATAGCGCTGCTTCTTCTCGGGGTTTAGCTCAGCACCATTCATCTCAAACTGCTTGTAAGTGAGGTCTACCACGCGTTGCTTATCCGCTTCCAGCGGTGTTTGCTGCGAAGCGTCATACACGGCTTTGATGCGCGCAAACAGTGCCTCGTTTTGTGTGATTGCAGAGGAGTATTCGGAGATCTTGGGCGACAACTCAGCCTGGATTTCACGGAACTCAGGGCTGGACATGTTGCCGCTGAAAATGCTATAGTAATTGAAGGCCCGGTTGAGCGGCTTTCCAGCCCGCTCCATCTCTTCGATGGTGTTTTCAAACGTGGCCGGCTCAGGATTGCTGGCGATGGCATCGATTTCTGCGAGGTGCATCTCCATACCTTTCAACAAGGCCTCTTTCAGATCTTCGACCTTCATTTGATCAAAAGCCGGAACCCCACCGTAAGGGCCGGTCCATTCTTGCAGCAGTACGTTCTCCACCATCGGTTCTTCCTGTTTTACTTCTTTCTGTTCTCCTGTGCTACAGCTCGTCAAGGCCAAGGCAGCAGCCATCACAAAGGCAGTTGATTTCGTTCGGTTTGTCATGCTCTAAAGTTCGCGTAAACCCGTTGTTTACGTGTTGAAGCTCCGAACATACGCCATAGAGATGAATCTTTAAACCCTGAAAATGTGAGGCCTATGGTAATCCCTACCGTTCTTGCATGCCCTTTCCCATGAGAATCTTTGGAGTACACTTTTCGATCCTTGAGAAGCGCGTTTTAGATTGCTTGGGTTGGGAGAAATGAAGAATGTATCCTCTTTGCCGGCCTGGGGTCAGGGCTTCAAAAGGTAACCTTAGGCATCCGCCACAGCGTTCTGAAAGGTATGTGTCAATCTGAGGGTTCAACTTCGTTGGGAGTACCTCCTTTCGAAGATCTGAATATGGCCTGAGAAATTGAAAGAAATGCCTTGCTGGCAGCGAACTAGAAGGCTGCGAGGTTCTCGCTAACACATTCAGCACCTTTGGTGATCTTCTTGGCGTAGATCTTTCCAAGACCTTTCACATCATAGTCAACCACACCGCCATCAATGGCCGGATAGCGCATGAAGGTTACTTTGTTGGCTGCCATTTCCTTCACCTGATCCTTGGTGAGTTTGAAGGCAAAGGTGTACCATGTGTTTACTGTTACCTGATCGCCTGACGTGCTCACTTTGGTTTGAGGTACGGCTTCTTCCAGCGATTTCAGTTGAACGATGGTGCCGTTTTCCAACTTGATGGCCACTTCCTTTCCTGCCGGAAACTTCACATTTTGCTCACCGCTGTAGATGAAGGTGGTGAAAAAGTCAATCTCGTCTCCGCCCGAATAGATGTACTTGAGCGTTTGATACTTGTTCATGAACTGGCATCTCTTCTTCCCGGAAATGGGATCTTCATCTACCTCACATTTCTGAGCCTGAGCTGCAAAAGTGAACGAGAGAATGAGCGTAAGAAGGAAACCAAAAGACGTTGACTTTGTCATGGCAAAAGGGGTGTTTATGATTACAAAACGCGAAGCTAAGGACAAAGAACTTCGCGTCTTCAGCTCTTGGAAAATGGGGCTTTTTTACCTGTTTTAAAGGTAGAATCCGTCACTTTTCGACCTCTTCTTCCCACAACATGGCCACCTTGCCCCGCGTGCGCATCGCTTCGATGTAGGCGATGGCCTGAGGAATCTCGGAGGCAGTATATGTCTTCTCAATGTGAGGGATGACCTTGCCCTCCAAAACGAGAGCGGCCAACGTTTCTAAATCCCTGGTGTTGGCTTCGGCTGTAAACTGCGTCAGTGAATATTTGCTGAATCCTGCCCTCAGTTGGGTGCGCAGCATGTGTCCCATAGAGGTGAAACCAATAGAGACGCCCTGCCTTCCCATGCGGAGGTAATCCTGGAATGTAAGATTGCCGTGGGTGTCTAACACAAGGTCATGCTTGCCACTGTATTGATGAATGTTCTGTTCGTCATAGGCAATCACTTCATCGGCTCCAAGGCTCTGTACAAAGTCGCGATTCCGGCTTGAGCAGACTCCCGTCACTTTGGCCCCATAGGCTTTGGCAATCTGCACAGCAAAATGCCCTACACCTCCGGAAGATCCGTTGATCAACACCGATTGCCCCTTCTCAAGCTTACCGTGGGTGATGAGGGCTTGCAGAGCAGTAACTCCCGCAATGGGTATGCATGCCATTTGTATGAACTCCAGCTCATCGGGCATCTTGGCGCACGCTTTGGCCGGCACTGCGGTGAATTCAGCAAAGGCTCCGGTTCGCAGCGTTTCTCCAAACACCCTGTCTCCAGCACGAAAGCCAGTGACACCATCGCCAACAGCATCTACCACGCCTGCAAAGTCGCATCCCAGAACCTCCACTTTGGGCTTCAACAGGCCAAAGGCAAAACGAGCCAACACCGGCTCGCCCCTCATAATGTGCCAATCGGCTGGATTCGCTGAGTTTGCCATCACCCGAATCAAGAGATCGCCTTCTTTGAGTTCAGGCTTTTCGATGTCCTTGAGCTGGAGAACTTCAGGGCCTCCGTAGCGATATTTTGTGATGGCCTTCATGGACTGAGTGGATACCGGTTCAATGATCTCAAAGGTAGCCAGGGTCTTGCGGGATTGGGCTACCATTCAGCACGGTGGGTGGCCTTTCGTGTGTTTTCTGGCCAGTTAGTGATCAGAGGTTCTTCTTCACCTCATCAAACAGTCGCTTCACCTGAAGATCGCCAAACCCGTAAATGCTCTCGCGTTTGTTGAACTCCATGAAAACAGGACCGAACTTGTCCGTGTCAAGCTCTTCCATAATGTCGATCAATGCCTGTGAAGGCCTTCCCGGGTTGTCTCCAGATGGTATTCGCTCGATGTGTGCCTTTACCGCTTCCAGCAGGAAGGGAAACGGTTCTTTCAATGCCTCAGCTGTCGTGCTTAAACCTTGCAGGTCATCATTTTGATACAGCTCCCAGAGGTGGGCAATTTGACCGAGGTTCTTCACTTCTGTCTTTTCCCGAAATGCCTGCAGCAGTTCAGCGTTGCTCAATCCACCAAAACCATAAGGTGTATGGACTTTTGGTCTTATCAGAAATACCTCGCAGTTCTTCGTGTGATGGAATAGGAGGTAGCTGATGAACCAGAAATTGACCTGACAGAAGAGATCATCTTCAAACCAGAGATGAACCATCGAGTTTTCTGGAATGTCCATGACTTTTTTGAATTCTGAAACGGAGTCTCTATGGTACTCAGCTTCAGAGTACTCTCCGTAGAATTCAGTGATGAAGCGGGCACGAATCTGAAAGAGCTCTTCCAGCGTTTCACTTTTCACATCCCCGTCTACGAGGCATTCGCGGGCTACGATGATTTCCCCGTTCAGTTCCGCAGGAAACTGCTCCTTGAGTGCGTCACCGTTCAGAATGTGATACTGCTTTTGTGCAAGTGGCATCGTTGCGTTTGATTGAGTTGGAAAGATAATCTCTCCAGCGCTCAGAAGGGCTTTTCTGTTCTTTTTAGAATGGAAAGGGCAGGCTATTCATAAAGCATCTCTCGATTGTACTTGGCCCGGTAGCCTTTGGGAGAAAGTCCCGTGTACTTCTTGAAGGTGTTTCGAAATGCCTTGTCATCATTGTAGCCCACGCCATACATCACCTCCAGAATGGTTTCCGTGGTAGATTCCAGTTTCTTCTTGGCGGCTTCCACCTTCACGCGCTGAATGTACTCCAGCGGTGTGTTGGAAGTTGCTTTCTTAAACCTTCTCAAAAAGCTCCGCGTGTTCAGGTGTAGCATGGTGGCTATGGATTCAATATTGATCTTTTCCTCGTAGTGACTCTCAATGAATTCCTGCGCCTGCTTGATCTGCTCGTCTGAATGGTCTTTCTGCCCGCTGAAAATGATAAACGCGCTCTGGCTGATGCGATCAAATTCGATTTCGGAAATCTTGGAACACCAGATGGCCGTTTCCCGGCCGAACAAGCGCTCGATGAGGTAGAGCGTAAAGTTGAGAATGGAATAGGCGCCACCGCTGGAATAGATGCCATTGTCTTCGCAAATGATCTTCTCCGGAATGAGGGTTACTGAAGGATACTTCTGCCTGAAGAGGTCATGAGCTGTCCAATGTGTTGCGCAGGTTTTGCCGTTGAGCAAACCGGTTTCGGCCAGCAAAAACGCTCCCTTGCAGAGGCTTGCGATCTCTGCATCATGTTGGATACGCTGGTTTTTGATCCACGGCACAAACGCTTTGTTTTTTTCTACTCCGCGTTCCAGGTTTCCACTCAGCGGAGATACCACAATCAGGTCCGTCTGTGTGATGTCTTCAATGGCTGCGGTGGGTTGGATGCTGAACAGACCCTGGTAAACTACAGGTTCATTGGATAGCCCAACCAAATCCACTTGATAAGGAGGCTCTTTGAGTTGATGGAGTTTCTGATGATGGGCGCTGGCCATCTTAAACAGGTTGAACGGAGCTATGATGGTATCTACAATGCTGCTACCCTCCGGAACAATGACGCTGATGTGCTTCATAACAAGCAAAAGTATTCAGAGCATGTGTCGTAAACAACCCCTTTAATAGTCGTAAAAACACCTTATTAGGGTGTAAATGCGACAATACTTTTGACCTGTAATTCAAACAAAACCAATCAATAAATCATGGAAAATCAGAAGATCACAGTCGTTTACAAATGGACCGCTAAGCCTGGTCATTCAGAAGCCTTGAAAAACATCTACAGCGATGTAGAGCAACAAATGCAGGCCAACGAGCCCGGAGCACTGAACGTGCAATGCTACTTTGATGAGAGCTCAGATACACTGATTGTGTATGACCTCTTTGAAAACGCGCACGCGCTTGGGTTCCACCTAAGCACAACTGCAGGAGCACACTTTCCATCACTGCTGGAAGTAGCCCAGCCCGGCCCCTTCCTCTTTTGCGGAAATGTACCCGAAGAAATGCAGCAGGCCGCCCGCGGAATGGGCCTGGATGCAACGTTTGCACCCAACATTTTTGGCTTCAGCAGAAACTGAGTTTAAGACCGCTGAAACAAAGAAGCCTCTCCAAAATTGGACGAGGCTTCTTTGTTTTTAGAACGAAAAGGTCAATGCCTAACCCTCCCGTTGATACCAGTCAGAGATTCCCTGACCAATTTCATGCGGATAATCCTCCTGGATGAAGTGAAGTCCCTCTCCAAGGTTGATCATTTCCGTGTTTTTGAATTTCTGCCTGATTACCTCGACATCTTTCTCCTTTATGGCCACTCCGGGTGTGACGTAGAAACAAAGCTTGGGGATTTCACTTTGAGCCAACCATGATGCCCATTGCTTCACAGCGGGTGTTGCTGCCGTGTCTTTGCCATCCTTAAAGGGAACATCCTGGGGCCACGCCAGCAGCGGCTTTCGACTCTTGGGACTGGGGTAGGGAGCGGCATAGTGTTCCATCTCTGCTTTGGTGAGCGGGCGCACAATCATGTCAGGCAGCATCTTTTTGATGAAAATGTTGGCATGTTGCACCATCAACTTTCCGAACAGCGGATTGCGAACCATCTTCAGGGCAGTGCGCACCGAGAATGGCATATCATACATGGTGGGCGCATCGTACATGGCTTCCATGAACGCGATGGCTTTGATGTTATCCCGATGCAGGTTGGCATAGTTGAATCCCATGCCCGAGCCCCAGTCGTGCAAAACGAGTGTGATGTTCTTGAGTCCCATTTTTTCGATGAAGCCTTCTACGTAGTGGTATGTATCGCTGAACCCATAGTTCAGGGATGGCTTGTCTGACTTGCCCATTCCAATCAGATCCGGGGCAATGCAATGCCCTTGATCCTTGAGGTAGGGAATGATGTTCCGCCAGAGGTAGTTCGATGTCGGGTTTCCATGCAGAAACAGGATGGGATCACCCTCTCCTTCTTCGATGTAGTGGATCTTGCTTCCGTGCACCTCCACGTACTTCGATGCATATGGAAATGCTGCTGAAATGGCCTTTTTACTCATGACCTTCCGTTTTGCTGAGCCGTTGTTTGCGCCTTTCCTTCTTCGAGGTAGTGCTTGAGTTCGCCAGCAAGTTCATTCACCGAGGCAGTCAACCCCATGCTGATCTTGGCTTCCATGGCCTCATCCAGGGGCATTTTGGGTTCCATTTGAAACGCCATGCTCAGCTCGGTGCTTTCCATTCCTTTCGCCTCAAGCGACCAGGTAGCGCCTGCGTGCTTCGCTATTTCCGGAGCGCCCTTCGTTATCACATACGTGAGTGAGTGCGTGGCCGGGTCAAAGGCGGTCAGCTCCTGGGTGGTTTCACCGCGCTCGGTGGTGGTGTCTCTGCGGGAATAGCTCAGGCCATCAAACCTGACTTCACCAGCTGGCTGAGAGGTTTTGAAGTTGCTCGACCACAGGTGGGCGTGGCCAAATTGATTCCCCATGACTTCCCATACTTCTGCAATGGGTTTCTCAATGATCAGTTTTACCGTAATGTCCATGATTCCTCGTTTTATGGTTTTGGAACCATTGGATGCAGGAACGAGGGAAGTGTGACAGAACTTCAGGAAAAAATCTACCCTGAATCTTTAGTAGTCTGATTTTCAGGGATTAAAATGATGGTTCATGAAAAATGGCGATGCAGATCCGGGTCTTCCAGCAGTTCGTGGACGATGGTGGTGGCGTTGAAATCCTCTTTCGTGGGATGTTTCTGAAAGAACTCGATGTACTTCCTGTCCACAATGTCGGCCACTTCATCTGCAACTTCCAGAGCATACTTCGCAATGGTGGCGCTGTACTTGGGATCAAACAGGCGGGCATTCGTCTGCATCTTTCCTGCCGCTTCCATAGCCTTGGCCTTCTTGGAGCATCGGCAGGGATTTTCGAGTTTAACCAGCCCACACTGCCGGTTCATAAAGGCATGGAATTCCTTGCGGGTTCTGGATAGTTTTTGACGGTAATTGTCCTTGGACAGCCCGAAGATTTCGGCTCCCACCGCATGATCAATGTTGAAGACATCCCCGATGAGGTAGATGAGGCGTTGTTCGCGCGTCAGACACATGAGCATGCCAGACATGCAGCGGGTGCGGGCCGTTTTGGTGCGAAGAATCTGTTCTTCTTCTTCATCCGGCAGCAACTCCGGGCTGGGGATGGCATTCAGTCCATTCGCAAAATCCTCGAATCCCTGCCAGCGATCTTCCATAGGCCTCCTTTTGGTTTGCAGAAACTGGTTCACTAAAATGCGGTAAACCCAGGTTCTGAATGAGCTGGCTCCTTCGAACGAGTCCAGCTTGGTCATCACCTTGATGAGCACTTCCTGGGTAAGATCCTTGGCCTCATCCTGATCGTTGGTGTATTTCCAGGCCACGTTGAAGATGAAGGGCTCATGGAGGCGTATCAGTTCCTCCAGGGCGTCCTTACTTCCTTGCTTTACTCTGGGGATCAGCAGCTGACTTTGGTGTTCGATCTGTTCGGAGGTCTTCATGTGTTCTGCCATCAGTTTTGTGAAAGCTGCATCTGAGCATTGGCGATCTCCTGCATCTCATCATGCTCCGTGCATTCCTGGTTAAGAAACAGGCTTAGTTCATCTCTGAGCTTTTGCAATTCAGCGATCTTCTCATCCAGCGCCTTGATTTTGTTTCCCAGGAAATTGACCCTGAATTCCTCTTTCAGGCCTTCGCCAGTGGCCAGTGCACAAAGTGCTTCGCTAATTTCCTTCAGCGTAAACCCAAACTTTTTCATGGCCTTGATCATTTCGAGCCGTTGAAGGTTACTCGCGGGGTAATCCTTGTAATTGTTATACTCATTGGGTCTTGTGATTCCTATCAGCAAGCCCATCTGTTCGTAGAGTCGGATGGTATCTCTTGAAAGCCCCGATTTATCTGCGATCTGTCCAATCTTCATGTTTTTGGAAAAAAAGTTCGAAAATCCTTTGACCGTTGACCATGGTCAACGGTTTACGTTTGTCACGAATTTAAACATCAACCTATGAAACGAGACAAGATTATATACTGGGTGCTCACAGGATTACTCTGCCTTTTGGTGACAGGGTCTGGCACTGCCTACATTCTGCAGTATGAGGACGTAACCGCAACTTTTGCCACACTTGGATACCCCGCACATCTGGTGTTGCTTCTGGCGATTGCCAAATTGCTTGCGGTAACGGCCATTCTCACTAAAAAGTCTGATCTGTTAAAATCGTGGGCCTACGCAGGTCTTCTGTTCGACTTCTTGTTGGCATTGGCCGCCCATCTCTCTGTGGCTGATGGCGAGCAGTATGGTGCTATCATAGCCCTTGTTTTATGGGCAGGATCGTTTTACTACGATCAGAAGCTGTTTGCAAAAGCCTGACCTGGAGCACCTGTTCAGCACAAGAGCGGAAACAAAAAAGCCTGATCAACTTGATCAGGCTTTTTAATTCGTTTCAATGTGAATCGCTTAGATCGCAAAAGCACCAACGGCCTTTTCGCAACCTTCCCAGAACACGTTGACGTTCGCTGCATCTGAAAGCATGTCTTCAGGAGTCAAAAGGTCAGGATATCCACTCCATCCGGCTGTTGGTCCGTAGAAGTTTCCTGATTTGGCTTCGGGATCCATGGTAGCGCGGATGATTCCGGTGGCGCCATCTTCTGGCGACTGTGCCATGTTCATGAACTCTGCGTTGCTGTCCATTCCGCCATCGTGTGCAGTGGTCACCTGCAGGTTGGTCGCGGCCAGTCCGGGATGTGCCACGAGTGGCATCACGTTGCTGATTCCAGCTTTTTCCAATCGGTCTCTCAGCGCGTAGGTGAATACAGCGTTGGAGAGCTTCGTTTGATGGTAGCGCTCCCATCTCGGGCCCTGGAAGTTCTGGTTTTCCTCTTCCGTACCGTCACCTCCCAGATCACCGCCTTTGGCTTCAAAGTATTCAGACGCGAGTGGTCCTCCCAGTCTTGCCATGGAGGAGTGGTTCACAATGCGCCCTTCGCTGCTTTTCTGAATGAGTGGAAACAGTTCTTTGGTCAGCAGGAAGTGTGAAAGCACGTTGGTCTGCATCTGAACATCGTAGCCGTCACCGGTGGCTCCGTCTTTCAGCGCCATCACTCCAGCGTTGTTTACCAAAGCATCGATCACCTCATAGTTGGCCTTGATGTGCGCGATGGCGTTGTTTACGCTTTCAAAGTTTTGAAGGTCGCAGGCTACGGCTTCGAAAGTGGCTCCCGGCACGGCTTCCTGCAATTGCTTAAGTGCGTTGGCAGAGCGCTCGCTTTCACGGTTCAGAAGGATGACTTTCGCTCCCTTTTTGGCTACTTCCCTTGCGCATACAAAGCCTGTTCCGCTGGTGGTTCCTGTAATGGCTACTACTTTGTTGCTCATGTCCTGGCCGTGGTTGTTGATCACGTCTCCCAGGTGCTTGGTTTCAATTTGATTTGTCATGGTTTCTTGTTGTTTTTGGTTTTGATGATTCAAAGGTGCGTTGGTGTGATTCGGTGGAGCTACACAGAGTGCATAGAGTTGAACACAAAATGCAGATGCTCAATTCGCGCTGCGGTATTCTACCGGAGTCTTCCCTGTTTTGGTTTTGAAAAGGCGCGTGAAGTAGTGGGGATAATTGAACCCCAAATCGTAGGCGATTTCACTGACGGTGAGCTCGCTACCGATGAGCATGTTTTTCGCTCGATCTACAATGAACTCGTTGATGTGGTCTTTGGGCGATCGCCCGGTTTCCTTCTTGATGAGGTCGCTGAAATAGTGCTTCGATAGATTGGCCTCAGCGGCAAAACCCTCAATGGCTGGCAGGCCCAGTTCCAGCGCTTTCTGCTCTTTGTAATAAGCCTTGAGCGACTTTTCAAACGCAGAAACCACATCCTTGCTGCGACCGGTGCGCGTGTTGAATTGACGCTCGTAAAAACGCAGGGAGTAATTCAGCAAGAGTTCAAGGTTCGAAACGATCACCCGCTGGCTGTGATTGTCGATGCGCTGCTCGTATTCGTGCTTGATGTTGGCAATGCAGTCGTTCACCGTTTGCTCTTCTTCGGCCGAAAGGTGCAGGGCTTCGTACACATCGTAGTTGAAGAACGAGTAATCGTCCATCGCTTCCGCCAAATGGGTGTTGCGAATCAGGTCGGGGTGGAAGTGAAGCATCCATCCGTGCACATCTCCCCGTTGCATTTCCCGGGTAGATGTGTAGACTTGGCCAGGGGCAGAGAACACCATCACACCTTCATTGAAATCGAAGGAATTGCGACCGTATTCCATTCCGCAGTTTTTGTCCTTGATGGAAATCATGTAGAGATCAGAAGTGGTTCTGGAGCCTACAGCCGATGCAGGTACTTCCAGCTGCGAAGTGTCGAGCACTGAGATGAGCGGATGCTTCGGAGCCGGATAGCCGAGCTTTTGATGCATCTCGCTGAGGGATTTGACCTTAACTATCTTTCGTTCCATGCTTCCTGAGTTTGGTATACAAACTTGCAAAAGCGCCTCCAGCAGGCCTTACACAAAACGCTGATAGTCGATCAGATTTTGCAGATCGGGTTATTGACCTATGGCTCGGCCAACTGCTGCATAGCCAGATTCGCACGCTCCATGAACCGTAGCCTGGTTCTCCAACGACAGGGCTTCCCCAGCGAAATAGAGCTTGTTGTTCACCGCTTCGTTCAGGGTGTTCACCGTCTCTTCCTGACCGTTGTCAAAAGTGTAAGAGTAAGACCCCTGGATGTAGGGTTCTTTAGACCAGTTCTGGACAACATGTTGCAGGTAGTTCTCCGAAGCCTTGCCCTCGAATATATCGTCCAACACTTCCATCACCGCATCTACGATGGCTTGATCAGAGTCGAGCGTAGTGTACTTGGAAGCAGGTTCGTTGATCGTAAAGAGGCCGAGCACATGCCTGTTGGAGTCCTTTCGGAAGGCTGCATCGTAGAAGATCTCGTTGTCGTTGGCAAGTCCTTCTATCAAACCTCCGAGGACCATCAGGTCGGGATAGAACTTCTCCTTGAACTCGATGAACACCTTCAAGCCGTCTCCCATGGAAATGCTGTTGATGGCTTCCGTCTTTGCTGCGGGCAGCGCAGGCACAAAGCTGATAGTGTCGCTCTGCAAGATTTTTATCGGTGCGGTTACGATGACTTTATCTGCCTCATAAACGGTGTCGTCTATCGTTGTTACCGCCACTTTGCTCCCCGAATAATCGATGGTCGCAACGGGTTGATTGTAGATGATCTTATCCTCAAAGTGTGGAACAATGTATTGCTCGAAGAACCCGAACCAAGTGGTGCTTTTAAACTTGATCTCGCTGTAGAAGTTGCTCGCGTAGTTGTGCGGCTGAAGCCTTCCGTCCCGGTATCCTTTCAGGGTTTGTGGATTGTAGGTGATGAAATCAATGGAGGCATCCAGCTCCGGGTTATTCAGTATCTCCGAGAGCACAGCTGGGGTAGCATGGATCCACTCAGCTCCCAGGTCGATGGGGAAGTCCACAAAGTTGGAAGCCCGCTTGACCCTTCCTCCGTAAACCGGTGAAGCTTCGATGATTTCAAAGTCCACGTTGTAGCGACTGAGCAAATAGCCCGCTGCCAGTCCTGAAGCACCGGCACCAATCACGAGCACCTTGCCGGAAAAGCTGGTGCTGAATTCCGGAAACTCAATCACTTCCTTTTCACATGCTGCGATGATGGACGTCAAAAAGGGCAGCCCAATGCCCATCGCCAGGCTCTTTTTAATGAACTCTTCCCGTGTCATTGGTGTCGTCTTTTTTAGTGAGTTGAAAGGTGAGGCCGGCCTCTAGTCCAAACAGTCCGGCACTTGGTTCTCCCAAGCCAATTTTTCGTCCGGCAAATCCCTTGAGGTAATAGCCGATGACCTTTTTGGGGGCGATCTCAAAACCAATGTTCAAGGTCGGGGTGATGTAATGAAGGTTTTCCACATCGTAGGTGATTTCGCCCGAACCCAGATTGACGCTTCCGCCTTGCCGCTGACGCGCCATCCAGTAGCCCAGTCCCACAGAAGCGAGCGGAGTGAAGCGCCTGCCTGGCCTGGTTCGGAGATAAACGGCCTCGCAATTCAAGACAAAGTTGTGTTGGACCTGCGGATAAGTGAAATAGCCCACCTGTGGCTGGATCTTCAGCTTGTGTATTCGCTCCGCAGTAGCCTCGTTTTCCTGCGGCCATTGCCCGACCTGAAACGAAGCTCCGAGCTTTCCACCCAACTGGATTCCATAGGGAGCGAAGTAACCGACCGAGAGGCTGGCCGGATCGTTTTGCGCCCAGGCGCCAATACCAACCATCCATGCCAGCAGCACGAGTAAAGGTTTTGTCATCTTCAAAGGGTTTTCGCGACCCACGGTCGCAGTGTCTCAAATATAGATCAGATCGTTCAGCGGATGATATCCTGGGCTCTTATCATGAACGATTCTCTTTTCCGAGCTTTTTGCGCTTCTCCAGGATGGCTTTCACCTCCCTGCGAAACTTAATGTTTTGCTGGTATTGCCGCTTGTTCAGAAACTCGATGAGGTAGGCTACAACTGCGCCACCGAAGATGGCAATACCCAACTCGGAGATGATATCGAGGATCACCGTGTTTACAAACTCACCCAGCGCCTCACCATAAGCATATTGAACAACCCTTGCCGCGATGGTGAGCACCAGGCCTACCACGAAGAACATGCCCAGATAGATGGCGTGGAAATGTTCCTTGTCAATGATCAGGTCAAGCTCATCGGGATGCTGTTCGTAGTACTCGATCGTTTCTTCCGTGATCTCGTAGTTTTCGGGAAAGAGCCAGCCTTTAGCGTATCGAAGCAGCGACATGGGCGATTACATTAAGGAGGTAATGAAACCAACGGAGAACCCGATGGCGCTTCCTGAGTCTTTCCAGAAGGCGGTTTCATCCCACACCTGACCCTGCAAGAAGTCCAGCGAAATCGCACTCTTTTCAGTGATGTAGTATTCAAAGCCCAGCGTGGCGCGTGTGCAGAACGTTCTGCTTTTTCCCTGTTCGATGTTGATCGCTGTGTTTGTGATCACAGGTTCCGGAAAGTTGTAATACTTGATCCCGGGCTGAACCATGATGAAACAACGCCACTTATTATCACCAAAGCGGTATCCTGCCCCGAACAGCAAGTCCGTAAAATGTGCTGTTCCCTTGATGACGTTGGTAATGCCATTTTCGGGATCTAGCTCATAGTCAGCGTTGTAGGTGTCATAGTTGATGCGGAAAAAGATGTCGTTGTTGTTCCTCACCCGGTACTCAATCGAAGTCTTGAGCAAAACACCGCCTCCCAGCTCATCGGCCAGTTCGTGCATGTAGCCTATTTCGATGGAGGGCAAAAAGACCTGTTCACCGAATGTCTGTCTCGGCTCTTCCTGAGTGTCCGATTGTGTGAATCCCACCATGCTGGCGGCCAGGAATAGAATAAGAGTGAATGCCTTGTTGATCATGCGCATCGGTTCAGTGGGTAAAGGATTTCCGTTGGATGCATAGATAACTCATCGCATGCAGGGGACACAACCCCGGCACAGGATTTCATTGTTCTCGCCTCTTGGTTAGGGCATTCGAAACCAGCCGAAAGACTTTTCTAAGCGGCAGATTCTTCTTTTCGCCTTGAGAAGTAGGCAATGAAACTCAAGATGATTGCAAGACTGGAAACCAGCGTCATCACCGTACCGGGAACAAAATTCACATGACCTCCCAGATCCAGGAAGAGGAAGTAGCCCAAATCAGCTAGCCCGCCTGTTAGCGCGGCCAGGAAAATAGCGCTCGTATGTCCGCGCCAAATGAAGAAACTACTGATCAACGTGGTGAGTCCAATCCAAAGCAGGTTGAAGCCATGCTGACCGATGACTGCTCCGGCAGCTCCGTGATAGTCCATTTTGAGGTGGTTGGGATCAACAGCGTCTGCGATGCCCGCTACGGCTCCGGAAATATCTCCACTCAGGATGAAGTAGTCTGTCATAACTCCGGCAAAAACGTGAACTACTCCCCACACAAACCATAACACTGCGGAGATCTTAAAAAAGAGGCTGTTGGTATCCATGTTCGAAAACTTTGCGTGAATGCTGTCAATGTGCAAAGCTCATGGTCTCTGATTGCGGTGCATTACGATTTCATAAGAAATCACCCTTGGCTTTTGAGGTGCTTGCTCTTGGCCGCGCTCAGGGTTTCCGGAGTCACTCCGAGATAAGAAGCGATCATGCGCTGTGGTACGCGCTGTACAATGTTTGGATAGGTTTTCACAAAATGCTCGTAGCGCTCGATGGCGTTGGTGCTGATGAGCATGATTACCCTGGCTTGCAAGGCGCTCAATCGATTGGTGAGTGCACCGATGTTGTCCTTTTCCCGCTCCAGATCTTTTGGCAGTGCCGTTACCACAGAATCTTCCAATGCATCGATGAACAACACCGATGGTGTATCCGGACTGTTGGTGTCTGCAATGACCCAGCCTTCAGGAGCAAACATGAAGATGTTCTCCTTTCCGTTTTGGTCAATGGCATAGCTTCTGAGCAAGCCGGAGTGGACATGATAGACCATGGTGCCCAGTTCACCACTTCTCTGGATGATCTCTCCCTTTTTGACGTTTAGCTTTTTCACTTCGAGAAGATTTGGCCCGGAATGGACAGCCTCAACGAACAGGTCTATCCCTGGCGCAGGATCTTTTCCATTTTCTTGCCCTTGGCCAGCTCGTCCACCAGCTTATCAAGATACCTCACCTGACGGGTGAGCGGTGTTTCGATGTTTTCAACGCGATAGCCACAGATTACACCGGTGATCAATGAAGCATTTGGGTGGAGAGTGGCCTGTGCGAAGAAGGTCTCGAAGGTCACTTTTTCATCCACCAGCGCTTGCAGCTTTTGGGCATCAAAGCCCGTTAGCCATTCAATCACCTGATGCAACTCTTCTTTGGTGCGTCCCTTTTTCTCCACTTTGGTGATGTAGTGGGGATACACGGAAGCAAAGGTCAGTGCAGCAATGCTTTTGTCGTGTTCTGGTGTAGTGGTCATGGTATTTAATCAGGATGTGTTCTGTCAAATATAGAGCACGGTGTGCTCTACTCATTGCCTATATGCTTTGTCAAAACCAACATATGCCGGGCTTGAATACCGTCTTCGTAGATGGCCTCGGCATAGTGTTTCGTAAAGAAATCCCAGCGAACCTCTGACAACTCAAAGCCTAGCTTCTGATAGAGTCGCAATTGAGATGTACTCGAGTTTGCGGTGCCAATGCACACCTGCCGGTAATGGCTTTTGCTGGCAAAACGAACACTTTGATCGATGAGGTAGCTGCCAATGCCCCGGCCTTGCATGTCCTCTCTCACAGCCACGTTTTTGATTTCCATCGAAGTTGTGCTCAACGGAAACAACACAATCACACCAAGCAGCTTCTGATCTTCAAAAGCACCAAACAGGTGTGATGAAGGCAGGTAGCGATCCACCACTTCCTTGGAAGGATCGGCCAGCATGAGCAAATCATAGGGTGGTGTGGCAGACTCATCGAGCTTTCGGAAGGTCAGATTTCGCTTCATTGTTGTAGTTGTGCAGAAGGACGCATTCCGATTGCTTTGGTACCCGAGGAGGGTCGGACTGGTGACTGCTTTTCACCACCTAAGACGGGTTTTTGCACAAAATGACGATCCTGGAGAGCGCTTTGAGATTAGATGATCAGAAAATCAGGTGATTAGATGATGAATTTAGGCGGAGCGTGAAGCCGGCCTTGTTCTTTTTGTGGGCACCAGATCGAAGAGAAATTGCGCGTTGGCCGGCTCGAAGGGGTGCGCTCAGGAGTGAATAATGCGGCTTACCAGGCGCTCCACGGGTGGAGCGATGAACAGGATGGCTGGAACCACTAAAACATAGGCTAATGCCCACGATCGGAGCCAGGCATCCCAGAAAGACGCTTTGAACCCTACATGAATGGCGATGAGGGAAAATGAGATAATGCCGGTGGTGATGACTCCCATTAAGCAGGCGAAAAGGAATTTCCGTTTGGTTTCAATTCTGGTTTCAGGCTTCATTGCTTTCAGTGTTTTTCACAAGCATGGCCCCGTTTTTCAGTCGGGGCCATGCTTTGTTGATGATATGTGTAATTCAGGGAATTGAGCTTAACTCAGCGCCTTGATGATGTTGAGCTGCTTCTCGCTGTATCCGTAATACTTGAGGTTGGTTTCGATGGCTGTTGGCTTGTCCAACACTCCCTTGAAGTGTGAGAAGCATTCGAAACTGTATTTACCATGATAGCGGCCCATTCCGCTGTTTCCAACTCCGCCAAATGGAATGTTTGGGTTGGATACTTGCATCACGCAGTCGTTGATGGCTCCACTTCCAAATGGGATTTCGTGCAGAAAGCGTTCTTTCAGCGCACTGCTGTCAGAGTAGAGGTAAGCCGCCAGTGGCTTCTCTATGCCCTTGATGATCTCGAAGGCCTCTTCAATGTCTTCGAATACGATGACGGGAAGCAGTGGGCCAAAGATTTCTTCCTGCATGATAGGATCCTCCAGCGATACGTCTGTCAGGATGGTGGGGTTGATCCTGCGGTCTTCCCGGTTGTAGGTGCCACCGTAGTGTACCTTATCCGGATCGATCAGGTTAACCACACGGTCGAAGTTCCGATGGTTGATGATTTGAACGAAATTGTTGTTCTCGTCCGAAAAGTGAGCCTTCTCGATTTCCTTCACCGCCAGTTCCAAAAACTCATCTTTCACGTCCTTGTGAACCAATGCATAGTCAGGGGCGATGCAAAACTGTCCTGAGTTGACAAACTTTGACCAGATCATGCGCTTGACGCCTGTTTTCATAGCCGCATCCTTGTGGAAGATCACAGGGTTTTTTCCGCCCAGTTCAAGTGTGACGTCCGTCAGGTGTTCTGCGGCTGCTTTGTTCACGATCTTGCCTACCATTGGGCTACCGGTGAAGAAGACCTTGTCGTAGCGCTGCTTGAGCAGTGCCGTGGTTTCTGGAATAGCGCCTTCTACCACTCGCAAGTAGTTGGGATCAAAATTCTCGTTGATCAACTTCGCCATCATCTTGCTTGTTCGCTCAGGCAGCTCACTGGGCTTGAGAATGGTTGTGTTGCCCGCAGCCATTGATCCTACCACAGGGGTTAGAGATAGGTTGTAAGGAAAGTTCCACGCTCCGATCACCAAGGTAACTCCGAGTGGTTCCGGTACGAGATAGCTCTTTGCGGGGAAGTTCAGCAGGTTGGTTTTTACGCTTCGGTGCTGCATCCATTTCCTGAGGTTTTTAACCGCAATGTCGATTTCGTCTATGAGTGGGAAGAACTCAGTGAGCTGATTTTCATACTTAGACTTTCCAAAGTCCTTGTAGATGGCTTCGTGCAATTCATCTTCATGCTTGAGCAGCAATGACTTCAGCTTTTTGAGTTGTTCCAACCTGAATTCTACGGGCCGTGTAGCGTTGCTCTTGAAATAAGTTCGCTGATCGTTGACAAGCTTTTGAACCTGTTGCTCAAAAGCTGTTTCTTTAATTTCTGTAGTTTCCATTTTTTGTTGTTTTTATATAAATGTTGGTTGTTAGTGTGATTGTTGTTTTTTCACTCGGTTGAGGAGCGCTTTTTTCGGTACGAATGGAATGAAGGCGAGCTCCATTTTTTGCTCCCAAGGAAGGCCGGCAATGACTTCTATTTTACCTTCTTCCATGGCTGTGTAGCCTTCAAGTGCTACCTCGTGTGCGCTTGCTGGCTGCTTGTAAATGGCGGTTTTGTTCATTCCAGAGCTTTCCCCAAAGGCTGTTTTGGTAGCTCCTGGCAGCAGTGCTGTCATAGAAACTCCGGTGCCGCTGAGCTCTCCAGAGAGGGCATTGCTAAAAGAAGTCACGTAAGCCTTTGTAGCAAAGTACACGGCCTGCATAGGGCCAGGCAGCAAGCTCACGGTAGAAGACACATTCAAGATCCGCCCGGAGTCGCGCGCTACAAAGTCAGGAAGGAACTGTCGGGTCAAAGCCGTTAAGGCAATCACATTGACCTGGATCATTGCAAGGTCCTTGTTCCAGTCTCTTTCGTGGAATGCTCCTACACCTCCGAAGCCGGCATTGTTGATCAGGTAGTCCACATTGATGTCATGACTTTTGAGCTCATCATGAATCTCTTGCGGAGCGGTGAGTTGGGTTAGGTTTTTTACAATGGTGTATACCTCAATATTGTAGAGATTTTCCAATTCGCTTTTCAGGGTTTTGAGCCCTTCAGCGTTCATGTCTACGGCAACGACATTGCCGCCTTTTTCAGCGTGGATTCTGGCAAATTCCTTTCCGATTCCACTGGCTGCTCCTGTTATTAATGCTGTTGTTTTCATCGTGCTATGTTGATTTTATTAAAAACTTAACACGAAAGTATCGGGGCCTTATCGGCTAAAAATTACCCTACGGTAAGAAATGAAAATTCAGATGTTTTTTCTGATCCGACTAAGGCTTTGTGGGGTAACGCCCAGAAACGAAGCAATGTGAAAAAGCTTCGCCTTTTGGAACAGGAGCGGATGCTCTTCCATCAAGTGGAGGTACCTCTCCTCGGCCGTTTGTGTATGCATGCTCATGACCCTCCGGCTAAAGGTCATGGCAAATTCAGCATACAATTGCCGCATGGCCTTTTCGGTAGACTCTATCTCTGTCATGATCCGTTCCAGTTGATCAAAAGTGATCAGGAGCAAATCGGTTTCTTCGAGTGCTTCCAGGTAGAGGATGTTCCGTTCTTGCTTCAAAAAGCTGAAAGGTGAAGTGATCATCGAGTCTGCCGCAGTGAACCAGTGCGTGACCTCATTGCCTTCAAGATCCAGGTAGTATACCCGAACAAACCCTTTCAATACGTAGTAGAAGTAGTTGCAACGCTGACCTTCTTCCAGGAATACCTCACCCTTCTTCTTGGTGGTAGTAGTGAGGCCAAGCCCGAGTTCAATGTTCCAATCGAGAAGTTCTTTGGCGGTCAGGTACTGGTCAGCTTTGATCATAAGAGGACAGATAGCGGGTACATTCCGCAATCAAAATAGCTATTCCTCCAGCCACACGGTGATCTTCTCGCTAATTTCTGAGAGGTGTCGCCCGAAAGGAATGTGCTTGCAGCCGCTTAATAAGTAGGTGTCTCGCAGGTTTTTGAACACGCGATTAGCTTGCTGAAGCGTAGCCTCGGCTGGGAAAAAAACATCGTCATCAGCCAGAATCATGTAAACGGGCTGATGGAAGTCCTGGACATCTGACTCCTTTAAAATTGGCGGACGCCTGTAGTCCATGTGCAGGCCTGAAAGAATAGCCTTCTGATAGTCGAACATGTAGCTGTCCTCCGGGTCAGCGAAGGCACTTACAAAGGTTCGCAGGTCATCGTCCTTCCCGGTTATATGCCACCGAATAAGTGGAATAGATAGCTTAGTGAAGGAGGGCCAAAACGGACCATTGGCAAGTCCACCGGGAACGACAAAAATGCACCGCTCC
The DNA here is from genome assembly GCA_002428995.1 of Flavobacteriales bacterium UBA6057. Taxonomy (GTDB): domain Bacteria; phylum Bacteroidota; class Bacteroidia; order Flavobacteriales_G; family Salibacteraceae; genus UBA6057. Next base: position 534,165 of record DIYJ01000014.1, read on the forward strand.
ACCCGCTGTGGCTTATGCGTGATCAACTTCTGAAGGAGGAAGGCTCCATAAGAGATGCCTATGCAGGGAGCTTGTTCCACACCAAGTTCCTGGAGGACTTCATCAGCCCAGAGGGCAAAAGAGCTGTCTTTCAGATTCATCAGAGTTTCATCGCTCATGGTCGCCTGGCCGATGGTTTCGATGGCGATGAGCAAATAGCGCTCCCTCAATGGGCTCACCGACTCCAGCGTAAGCGGTGCACCTGCATGCACACCGTGAAACAGCACGATGGGTTTTCCTTGCGGGTTCCCTGTTTTGACCACTCGTGTTCGCCCAAAGGCAGTCTGCACATCTACTTCCTCGAAAGGAAAATCAAGTGCTTGCCGCTTTTGGCGGTGGAGTTGCTGAATGCGCTGTTTGGCTTCAGCGGATCGGTAAATGCTTTTGCCCATTGCGGGATGTGTTGTCTTTGGAATTCAAAATTAGTCCATTTGGACTAAAGTGGAAAATAGAATGAGTCTATCTGGACTAATTTCGCCTCATGAAGACCAGGGACCTCATCAAAGAAGCGGGCAGGGAGTTGTTCAATCAGAAGGGAGTGATGAACGTGACCTTAAGAGAGGTCGCTGATGGACTGAAAAAGAGCTATGGAAACATCACCTACCACTTTGCGACCAAAGCTGTGCTCATCGAGGCGCTTTTCGAAGATATGAACCGGGAGCTGAGCGCCTTGCAGCAACCTTCATTCGAGGTCGATTTGCTCCGTTATTTCCTGCGACTGCCGTCCGATAGCTATGGCATCACCACGAAATACCTGTTCTTCACGGTCGATCAGCTTTACATCAAGCGGAACTACCCGGAGCTGTTCAAGCACATGGACAGAACCCACAAGGAACGAGGGGCAAAATGGTTACAGTTATTGATGCGCCTGCGCGATGAGGGCTTTCTCCAACAGGACCTCCTATTAGAAGACCTTCAATACATCATGCTATTGAGTGTAAGTGTTCGGTCAACCTACTTTCAGATGAAGGAACCATCCACCTACGATGAGGCTTCGTTCGTTGCTGCGGTTAATCAGTTGCTGAAACCGTATTTGAGCAAGAAAGGCCTCCAGATTTACCAGTCCGCTATTTGAAAAAAGCATAGGCCAGCTTGTTCGGGGCCATCTTTGGGTCGATCTCAAACAACAAACGTTCATCGCTGAGGGGTGCGGGATGGTCATACCCCTGAGCAATCAGCATTTTGAGTACTTCCTCCGGCATGTCTACTTGATGCTCGAATGCGTAGATCAGTGCCTTGATCTCATCCGCGAGGGTTTGATCCTTGAGTATGAGCCTGAGTTTTTTGGTGGAGTTGGAGCCGAGTGTCTTGCTCATTGCCGTGATGTAGGGCAAAGCAAACTGTGGCTCTATGGCCGCTGCATCACCTTCCCAAAGCTCGAGGGTGTCCGGCTTTTCGTTGTACACCCTCAGGTTTGATCCCAGCCATTGATAGCGCTGTTCGAGGATGAAGAGGGCAACACCCCACCTTTCTTCCAGTTGCAGGCATTTTTGAGCAGCCAGCCGATAGTAATGTTCAAAATCATCACGGCTTAGATTGCCCTGATGAGCAAGAATAAGAGAAACACCGGAACCTCGTGTTTTGACCTGAAAGGTGCTGGGCCAACCTTGTGCTGCGATGATGCTGTCCAGCTTTCTTCGAAGTTCCAGATCCTGTTCGCTTCCTGTGCCTACCCCTTCTTTTCTTAGTAGCTGGTCTTTCTCCACAAGCTGGATCATCAGCTTGGCCAGCGCGCTCGTGGAATCGGTGACGCGGGGAAGGAGATCACCATACATCCAACCCCGGTCTCTTAGTTTGTCGATGGTGAACGCTTCCTGGGTCATTCCGGGTAGCACAAACAGCCAGCATACCAATGCAATGAATACTATCCGCGGAAGTTTGAATGGAAGGCGCATACCTCCAAAGGAATCAAAAACAAGGGGGCTTACAAAAGGTGAGTTGGTCTGGTACTGGAGGGTAATCCGAGAATGATCAACCTTCTACCACAGCTCTCACTCTTGCCTGCAGCTCTGGAATGAGTTCTTCACCGAACCAGGGATTCTTCTTCAGCCAGATGTTGTTCCTCGGAGAAGGGTGAGGAAGTGGAAGATACTTTGGCAGATAGGTGGTGTAGTTTCGAACCGTTTCGGTCAGTGTCGCCTTTTCCTTACCCTGCAGGTAATACTTCTGAGCATAATTGCCGATGAGGATGACAATGTCCAGTTGCCGGAGCTGGTCCAGCACCAGCGGATGCCATTTTGGAGCGCATTCCGGGCGCGGAGGCAAATCCCCGCTCTTGCCTTTCCCGGGATAACAGAACCCCATGGGAACCAGCGCAAACAGCTGATCGTTGTAAAACTGATCCGCTTCCACTCCGAGCCATTCCCGCAAGCGCTCACCACTTTTATCGTCCCATGGAATTCCCGTTTCGTGGACGATCCTTCCTGGCGCCTGACCAATGATGGCGATCCTGCTGGAAGGATGCGCGCTCATCACTGGATTGACTCCGTGTTCCAGGTATGGTTTGCAAATGGTGCAGCTTCGAATGTCCGAGAGTAGTTCTTTCATGAGGCGGTTCCTATGGTGACTTGGCGTAACGAAGTCCTGCGCAGCCATTCCTTTCCACGGCTACCTGGGAATGCGCTCGAAATTGTCTTCGAAGTACTTCACCCACTTGCCTTCGATCCTCTTTTCACCATACTCCTGAAAGTTACCTTCCGGGGTGGAGGTGAAGATGTACCGCACATCATCATTGGGTGTGACGATCAGTTTCCCATCGCTGAAAGTGGCTGGATATTTCCCAGCACCCCGCTGCGAGAAGGGGTTGTAGTAATAAGTCTTGTCCTTGTCATCATAATAGATCACCGTGTGAAGTACGAGCGTCTCCGATTTCAGATCGATGGTAATGATGTGTTGATCCAGTGAATACTGAATGCTCTCGTAGGCAGGCACTTCCCGTGTCACAGATCCATTTTCATAGGCGGTTGAGGTGCCGACCCAGTCACCAATCATGTAGTTGAGCAGCGCCATTTTTTCCTGCTTTGGGTTTTGTCCGAAAGCAGCATTGGTTAGTATGACCGAGGTTCCAATGAGCAATAAAGAGAAGGTCAGAGCAGATAGAAGGAGTGACTTCATAGGATCAATGATTGGTTTTCAAATCTAGATCTGTGACGTTGCTCGGTCCTTGTTGTTCACGGGGTATTTTTGAAACCATCGAATGGCAATGCGCCATTCCTTTCTTTGATGCAGGATCATCCTTCACCGTGAGCAATCAAAATCCAACGAAAAAAACCAAGGAGTCCTGGCCCACTGATGCCGCAATGCGCCAGGTCTACAGCGCTCATCTGTGGGGTGGGAGGGAGCATGACTTTTATTCGGGTGAAGGCTCGCACCTTGCTGAACTTGTCGATCCTTATGTAGAGGTGGTGAAGGCCTTTTTATCCTCGTTTGATCCGCGATTGACAGTCTGCGATCTGGGTTGCGGTGATTTTAACGTTGGGCGTCAGTTGGTGGAACATACCGCTCACTACACGGCTGTGGACATTGTTCCAGAACTCATCGAGCGAAATCGCCAGAAGTATAGCGATGACGGGCTTGAGTTTCATTGCCTCAACCTGGCTACAGATCCACTTCCATCGGCCGACTGCGCTGTGGTGAGGCAGGTGCTACAGCACCTCTCCAATGCTGAGGTGCACACCATTGCACAAAAGCTACTGCACTATCGCTACGTGATTCTGACCGAACATCTGCCGGACAGTTCCTTTGTTCCGAACAAAGACATCATTTCAGGGCAGGGCACACGCCTAAAGAAAAAGAGCGGTGTCAACTTGTTGGCACCGCCCTTTGAACTTTCTGTGAAGGAGCAAAAAGCACTCCTTTCCATTGCGCTTACCCCAGGCAAGGGACGCATCGTAACAACACTGCTCAGGTTCTTCTGAGGTGTCGCGATCAGTTCCTAGCGCTTGTGCTCAGGGCTGTCGAATCCGGCCTTGCAACCTGCTTCCCACTCATCCGGCAAATTCCCATAGGCGGGCACTCCACCTTGATCTTTGAGCATTCGGGCCATGTGCAGGCAGTTCCACACCAGGAAGGTGGTGTTGCGATTGGTGAAATCATTTTCGGGACCACCCGAACCTTCATCCCGGTAAGAAGGACCTGGGCCTGCTTCGCCCATCCATCCGGCATCGGCTTGCGGAGGAACGGTGTATCCAATGTGTGACAGAGAGAAGAGGATGTTCATGGCGCAGTGCTTCACCCCGTCTTCGTTGCCAGTGATGAGTGTGGCACCGACCTTTCCGTAGTCTCTGTACTGGCCCTTTTCGTTGAATTGATGGGTGTAGCCATACATCCTTTCCAGGGTGCGGTTACACACGGATGACTTTTCACCGAGCCACACCGAGGTGCAAACGATGACGATGTCTGCGGCATCGATTTCCTTTTGAATCTGCGGCCAGTCGTCCCGATCCCACTCAGGAGTCTTGGACATGTCAAGCCCCAGTCCGGCCGGAATTTCATAGTCCACAGGACGAATGATCTTCGATTTGACACCGTTGGCATCGAAAATGCGCTGCGCCACTTTGATGAGGCCTTCGGTATGAGATAAAACAGGAGTTCGGTTCAGCGTGCAGTTCAGGAATAGAGCTGTGAGATCCTCGTATTTCGCGGGCGGGTTTTCACAGTGCTTGTCGATTTTGGTTTGCAGTTGTTCAGACATTTTTAGTTGGTTTTATTGTTTTGGTAAGGGGGTGTATCGGTAGAAAGTTGAGTGTCAATATAGCTATACCTAATCCAGCGGTTCCCTGGAAGTGATCCAACACGAGCGTGTGTCCAACCCCCTGGCAGGTGGGTAACAGGTGGAGCAGTGAAGCGAGCCCGGCCGGGATGTTGTAGTTGGTTTTCATGGGCTGCGACTCATCAAAAGCTATCTGGAAATGAAAGTTTGATTTTGACTATCAGGATGATGATGAGCACTCCAACAAGGAAGAAAGCATTGGATCGCCCTTTCTTCAAAACACCTCTTGTGGACAACAGCTGCAGAAGCACTCGGAGCAGCACGAGAATCCCGACCGAAAGCATCAGATCCAGGAGTGATATACTCGACCAATCGTTGTTGTGCCAACGGTTCCAGATCACGGGTTGCAGTTCCTGGTGTTGAAGCTGTTGCGTCCAGTGAGCTTCTTTAGCGAAGGTGTCAAGCTTGGCGCTGAACTCGTTGTAGATGAAATAGCTCAGCACTGACTCGCGCGGTGAAGAATAGTATGTTCCGATCATATGGCGGTCGTAGAAATACCATTCCTTCAGGTTACTCAGGATGACGCTATCCTTCACAAAGAGTGCTTTTGGACCCCAATTATCGCTGATGGTATTTCCTCCGGGAGTTTCTGCTTCCCAGTCGGTCCAGGCGATGGCGTGGCCCTCGACATGGTACCAAAATCCAAGGATCATGAGGATCCATTTCAAGGTCTTTATTCCCACGCTTTTACAACGATTGAGTGTGAAGATAGGCTGCGCCAGATGCCTTTACAGGCATTGTTTCCCCGGAGGGAACTCTGATCAACAACTTCGCTGAACAACGTCATTAGCTGATCTTGAATGAGGTCATGGACAAGGATCCTGCGATGCACTTGTCATTGAAAACTTCCACCTCTTCACTGTCTTCCTGAAGAGCCAGCGTGTAGAGCATCGGGTAGTAGTGATCCGGTGTGGGGATGGCCAACCGAGCCGCTTCTCCGAGGTTGTGGTATTCAATAAGCTTCTTATGTTGTTTTCTGGAAATCAGTGACTTGAATGTCTCGTTGAGGGACAGGGCCCAGTCATACCCGTAGCTCAGTGTTCCGAATTCCGGAGTGAGCGGTTGCCCGTTCGGAGCTCCGATTTTTCGGAGGTTGTGAATCATGTTTCCACTTCCGAGGATCAACACTCCCTTTTTTCGAAGGTAGCTGAGCTGCTTCCCCAGGTCGTAGTGATACTGAGGCGGCTTGTGGTAGTCAATGCTGAGCTGCAAAACAGGAATGTCAGCTTCGGGATACATCTGCCTGACGACTGTCCAGCAACCATGATCGAGGCCCCAATCGTGGTCCAGCTCCACGGAGACCTCAGCCTTGAGGTGCTCCTTTACGTTGCTGGCCAATTCCGGACTTCCGTTGACGGGGTATTGAACCTCGTACAACTCCCGTGCGAAATTGCCGAAATCGTGAATGGTGCGAGGGGCCTCCATTGCGGTGATGGCGGTGCCTTTGGTGAGCCAGTGGGCCGATATGCACAAGACAGCTGAGGGAGGCTGAATTTCCTTTCCCAATTGCCTCCAATAGGCGCTGAACTCGTTGTTTTCAATGCCGTTCATTGGGCTTCCGTGTCCAATGAAGAGAACGGGCATCATGGTCTCCCGATCGGGTAAGCTGGAAGACAGGCTCGCGAGGGTTTGTGATGCGGACATAGTGGCCAGGCTTAGGATTGATGTTTTGCGAATGAAGTCACGCCTTTTCATGGGAGACCTTTTTGGAATAAAAATAAGATCCAAGCATGGCGCCCAGCACAAGCAATGGCCCAAAGGCCTCACCATCATGAGCTGCCACATGCGCTCCCGCGGCCAGCGCAAGGTTGAAGAAAAAGGCAGCATATGCCCATTCGCGCAGGAGCGGGCTTTTGTTCTGGAGGATAGATGCAATGCCGACTATTTTGGCAAAGGCCAGCGGGAGAATGAGCCATACCGGAAAGCCAAGTCGTGTGAAATTCTCCGTTGCATGTTCATAGTTGAAGAGGTACATGCCGGCTCCGGAGAGCATGCTGAAGGCAAAAAAGCCCGTGAAAACCCAGTAGATGATCTTGTTTCGGTTCATGGTTTTGGTGTTTGACATGAGCTTTAGTTGAGCACACAAACAATGGTGAGCTCGACTGTCTTGCCGACCATGAAGCCGCCATCGGAGCCGACCCCATAGTCTGTACGATCCAGGGAAAATGAACCCTCGAACGTGTTGTTGGAAAAGGTGAAGGGAATACTGACGTCCTTGGAAACTCCGTGCATGGTCAAGGTTCCATTGGCAACGTACCCGGAGGTGTTTCTTGTAACGGTCGTGGATCGGAAGCAGATGGTCGGATACACTTCTACGTGGAAAAAGTCTTCCTTGCGCAGGTGTTCATCCCGGGACTCGCTTTCTGTATTCACCGATTCGGCACTTACGCAAACATCAAGGAGCGAATGCGGTAGATCATTTCCATCGAAGCGGACCGTTCCCTTCATATCGCTAAAAGTTCCCTCCACGGTATTGAAACCCATGTTTGAAATCTCGAAGCTGACGTTGGAAGCTTTGGTATTGATCGTTTGTTGACTCTTGGCTACGTGCGCGCTCAGTATCAAGGATGCAATCAACAGAATATGCCTGACCATCATGTTTGAATTAGAGTACAAACATCTACTGATCAATGCTGGATTGCATTCACCTAGGTTAACAAATGAAGGGGCGCTAGGTGTTTGACTTTGCCCACTCACCGCGAATCCTGCTCAGCGCTTGTGGAGTGATGCCCAAATAAGAGGCGATCATCCGTTGAGGTACGCGCGCCAACAGATCGGGATAAATCTCTACGAAGTGTTGATAGCGATCCCATGCCGATGAACTCATTTGCATGAGCACGCGGTTTTGCAGCACGCCCAATCGCCTGAGGGCCTTCTCCAGAGATATTTTCAGCTCTTCTGTTGAAAGGTTGTCAATGGTCAAATCCAGGGTTGTGATTTCCGAATCCTCGAGCGCATCAATGAAAATTCGTGTCTCTCCGTGAATGAAGGCTGCATGGGAGTCGCCAATGATCCAGCCTTCAGGTGCGAACATGTAAATGTGTTCTTTCCCGTTTTCATCGATGATGTAGCTCCTGAGCAGGCCCTTCACTACAGCATAGGAATTCAACTGAAGGCTTCCTTCTCGCTGAATGATGGTTCCCTTTTTGACAAATGTGTTCATGGTGCACGCTCCAGGGGCGATAGGCTTTGTTGATGATTCTTCGCGAAACGTAAGAAGATAAGTCGAATCTGCTGCACCATTGCTGAGCAGCTCATCCATCTCAAACGCCTATTTCAGCCCGCGCTCTTGCATAGCCTTTTCCAGCTCGTCCCTTTTTTTCTTGTTCCTGCCTGCTACTGGCAGATAGATCAGTGGAAGGAAAGTGAGCAGTCCGAAGCCGTTTTTCACTGTGCTGTAGATGGCCACGCCAACGAGAAAACCAAAGATGGCAGCGTCATACATCTTGGTGGGTTTCATGGTTTTTGCTGCTTTCAAAAGCTCTTCATCTGTTAGTTCACTCGGCTTCATGCTGGTCTTCAGGCGTTTTGTTTTTGCTCGGATGAAGATAGCTACTTCCTGAGCCCTCTCTGACCGCACCGCTCACATTAGCTCAAGGGTTTTAAGACTTCATAACTCAAAATCATCATACCATCAGGATAGGTTTCGTGACTTGCAAGCCTCAATTGCCATGCGTGTCCCAGGTTTTCAAACAGCTTTATGCCCGCGCCAAGAATAATGGGATTCACTTTGATGCGGATCTCGTCAATTTGCTCATGCCTTAAGAGCCACTCGGCCAGCTTCCCGCCTCCGCACACATAAATACCTTTTTGGGATCGGTTTCGAATGCCCCGGATGATGTCCAGATCCAACGCGCTTACGTGCACACCTTCCTCGCAGTTTTCCAAATGGAGCTCGCTTGAGAATATATAGTTTGTCATTCCAGGGTAGGCGTTTTTTCCGGGCTCCAGCCCAAATTGAAAGCCCATTTCGTAGGTCTTTCTGCCCATCAATACTGTGTCAAAATCAGCGAGGTCTGACTGATACTTTTTGACGCCTTCGCCTTCGTAGAGGAATTTAGAAACATCATCGCCAGGACCTGAAATGAACCCATCCAGGGAGGTGGCTACGTAGTAAACCATTTTGCTTTGCATACAAGAGTGTTTTGTGTTTTGAAGGCAAAGCTCAGGGGATGAATCCCGGATGTATTGTAAAAGGTTTACCTCACCTCATCCAGCTGGATCACGTGTGGATAGGCCCTGGCTTTTTTCATGTAAGATCCCGGGGTCATGCCTGTCACCTCTTTGAAGCTTTTGATGAAATGGGCCTGATCGTAAAACCCGCAGGCTAAGGCTACCTGTGCCGGGGCCAGATCTTCTTGCTCTGCGAGCAGCCGAATGGCGTTGTTGATCTTTTGGACGATCTGGAGCTTTTTGGGTGTGATGCCTACCGACTTTTTGAACTCGCTGATAATGTGTTTTTGGGAAAACCGATACTCGGTGCTCAGCGATTTCAGTGTGGTAGCATCAAAACCTTCGGATTCCATGATGGAGGCTGCCAACCCCGGTTCATAGCCTGTTTGGGAAAGCCTGCGCAAAAAGAACAGCTCTATTTGATGGATTCGTTCCCGGAAGCTTTTGCAGAGAATCAACTGTTCTCTCAGCTCGGATATGCCGGCTTTGTCGATCAACTCTGCCTCCACAATCTGATTGGTGACTTCCTCGGCAGATAGTGTGAACAGGGGCGCCAGTCCGTGCGCCTCGAATTGAATGGAAACGGTGGAGGCATTTCTTTCAGAGCGGTAAATCAGCGGCTGATGGAATAAACCGGTGATCCAGGAGCGGGGCAGCCGAGACTGCACCTTGTCCTCTCCGCTGTTCACCATCATAAATCTTGGTCCGTCATCCAGGGTAATGATGAGTCTTGGGCAGCCATCGGGTAGCAACATTTCGAAATCTGAAACGCCACTGTACCCCTCGTAACACAAGATCGAGTGAACCAGATGCCTCAGCGGATAGGCCGGTATGTGAAAGTCGAGTGTCAAACCAGTTGCTTCAACGAATGGGTTACAAAGAACAATATCCAACATATCAATCAAAAACGTACTGCTGTTCCAAAGCACGTTGAGATCAGATGATCAGAAAATCAGTTGATTAGATAATGAGTTGAGGCAGAGCATGAAGCCGGCCTTTTTCTTTTTGTGGGCACCAGATCGAAGAGAAATTGTGCGTTGGCTTTGCGCAGCGATTTGGTGTTTGAAGGTCGCGTGAAACGCGATCGAGTTTAAATCGCAGCAAGCTGAAATTTCGATTCGCGCTCTGGTCACAAAAAGATAACAGCCTTGACCTTTGCTCTACTTTGTGTCAAGACAAAGTAGAAAGAGCGAAAACCATTAACCCCACCTGTTGGATGGTCGAGGGCAAAGAAGCGGACAATCATTTCATCTGATCGCCCTATTCCTCCACCGGATAATGATCCGCATCCCCATAAATCACCTTCCATTTCTCGCCACGTTTTTCCCAAACAAAAGTGTTTGGCCCGGTGGATTGGGTGACTGTTCCATCTTTCGCGATCAGGGAGTCGGAAAAGACAAACGAAGAAATAGCGTGCTCACTTCCCATGGGGATGACCTTAAGGTCCGTCCATTTAGTGTGAAATACCTCCAGGGTGGCCATGAAGGCCTCCGATCCCGTTTTCACATCCTCGTAGGTGATGCGATGGCCATCGGCTAACATGGTGTATTCTGGCCATAGCAAATCAATGACTCCCTTGGCGTTGCGCGAAGTATCGGCCGCATGAAAGGCCCAAACCTGCTCTTCAACTTCGCTCACCACTTCGGAGGGATCAGTCTTCTGAGGTTCCTTCTGCTCAGCGCAGCTCATCAGCAGAAATGCAAGGCTCAGCAATGACGTAGCAATAGTCAGTAATCTCATGGCCGGTTCAATTCAGATGCAAGACGAGGTTGTGAGCCTTGGTTGGCTTGCCCGGCTTTTGAGCTGGTGTTTTTGCTGCTTCCGTCATCCAGGATGCTATCGAACCGCTCGGAGGATGTGGTTTGGGATCATTTCGTTAGGCGGTGTTGCCTTCCCATAAAGCTGGTACGAATTATAGTTCCCGCCAGTGAAAATGGTGATCATATCCAGTTCGGGCCAGATATTGATCTTCTGTCCTCCATTCCCTGTTGCCATGTATGAATTGAATTTCTGGCCATCTACTACGAAGTACTTGTGTTTCCACATGTATCCGTAATCGCCCTCGTCCATTTGAAACGTTTTATCCGCCCATTCCTGTGATAGAACTTGCTTTCCCTTCCATCGGCCTCCATCCTTGTACATAATCGCCAGTTTCAAGAGATCGCGGGGTGTTGCATAAAGCTGGTTGAAGGTGTTGATGCTGGAGGGATTCGGCTCAAACGACCAGCTGTAATTTGTAATGCCCAAAGGTTCGAACAGGTACTGTCGGGCAAAATCCTCTATTTCATCGTTGATCGCGATTTCGATCAAGCTGTTCAAAGTGATGGAACAGCCGGTGCAATAGGACGAAGACTCCCCAGGGCTTTTCACCATAGGTAAATCAAGGATATGCTTGATCCAATCTTCACTTTGCATCATGGCTTGCTCGCTACCCGCGCTCTCCGGGTTATTGTTTTCACAATCCATTCCATGGCGGTACATGAGGAAATCCTCTATTGTGATCTGTTCTTTCAGGGTATCCAGATTGGCAATTTCAGGATACTTCGAACGGAAGTAGGGAAGGAGTTTGTCCTTCTCGCTGTTGATAAAACCCTGGTCAATGGCAATTCCGATGAGTCCGCCTTTTATGGACTTCCCGGCTGAGCGAAGCTGATGCTGCGTGTTCTGATCATACCCGTAGAAATACTCTTCGAGCACCAGCTTGTCGTTTTTGTATATGAGTATGCTGTGGACATCCCGATAATCACCGGCAATGGTCCTTCTGACCATATCGATGATGGTCCCTGAATTCTGAAACGCATCTTCAAGTCTGCCGGTTTCCAGTCCATCTGACGTGCTTTCAGGGACCTTGTAGGTGTAGCCTTCCGATTGGCCAAACAGCTTGCTTCTGGGAATCATTTTGGCCCTTTCAATGTCTTTGCTGATGAGCTTGAAGTCTTGCCCCTCGGTTGTGTAGCCGTTAACCCTGTTGGACTTATCCCGCGTAAAAACCACGAATCCGTTTTGCACATCTGTGAAGGTGTCACCGGCTGTATGCTTTAGCGGATACTTAGCTCCATCCAGGATCGCATAGAGGATGGTATCCATGGGGGAAGCGATAATTTCTATCGTGGTATTTCCCACATACTCGTACTCGCCATCGTAGTGTGTGAGCTGTTCATATCCCGTTTCCTCCTTGGTTGTTGAGCAACCGAGTAGCACGTAGATTATCAGGACTATCGGAAGTTTATTCATGTTGTTCAGTTGTATCCTGTCCAGTGAGTGGACTCTTTGTGGACCGGTTGTCAATCTGCGGCTTTTCTTTTTCGGACCACGGAAACAATAAGGAGAATGAAACCTGAAGCGAACATTAAAGGTCCTGAAATGATGGATTGGAAGAGATCCGGCCAGTGCTGGATTTTGAACAACACCCCTTGCACGGAGAGGAGAGCACCTAAGGCGATGAGCACGATGGAGGCTATTTTCATGGTCTTTGCTTTTTGATCGCTTTCGGCAAATGGGTCATCGCAGCGTAAACCTTACTGGAAGCAAAAACCGGGCAGTTACAGCTTTTCCATCGAGTTCACCCGGGATCCAGCGATCAGGGATTTGCTTCACGGCCCGAAGTGCTTCTTCGTCACAGCCACCACCGATGCCTTCTTTTACTTCATGGTCTGTCGCTTTTCCATCCACACCCACGAAAAAGGAGATCACTACGGTTCCGTTGATGCCGCTGTCTCTGGCTTCTGCCGGATAGCTCAGTTTCGCTGCGAAGAGCCCGTTACTGGCTTCACTTGGTCCTCCAATGTGCATTGGAGGACGGTCCAGTGTTGCGCTGTCCGTTCCAAGTTCTGTTTTAATCTCAAATTTCTGCGCAGCGTCTTCATCTGGTTTGAAATAAAGGAGCTGTCCCGTAGAATAGTCGAACCTCTGAATCACTTCACCCTCAGCATTATAGAACTCCCATGTCCCGGTTCTTTGACCCTCTTTGTACTCTCCCTGGTTGAGCAGTGAGTTTTCCTTTCCCAGGTTGACATACTCGGTCCAAAGCCCTGTTTTCAGGTCGTTTTTGTAGTTGCCCTGGCTCCTGATCAGATCCGAATTCCTGAAGTAAACCGTCCAGGTGCTGTCTTTTTGGTTGTTCTTATAATATCCGTTCTCAAGCACATTGTTCTTGTATCCCAATTTTTGGTAGTTCCCTTGCCGGATGCTCTTGTCTGCTTTCAGCACGTAGTACTCTTCTGTGTATGCTTCGTAGGGAGGCTTGTTCTTCACCTTTTTCAGGTCTTGCGCGAATGAGCAGAGCGTTGATAGGATGAACAGTGTTGTCAATAGTTGATGCATGACCAGTAGTTGAGGTGCGGGAAGTTTCGAATATAAGCGACACCTCCTTGGGAGAAAACATCTGCTCCGAGATCAGCGGCACTCTCATTTACCGAGGCGTAAAGCCAAGGAAAGGGCAAGTCTGCTGGATCAGAAACAAAAAAGGCGCTTCCAATTGGAAGCGCC
>DIYJ01000009.1 GCA_002428995.1 Flavobacteriales bacterium UBA6057
ACCTCATCGGCTTGGGCGCCCGGATGGACAATCCGGCCCGACACCTCAAAATCCGTGGCGCACACGGCCAAAAACTCTATCCGATCCTCAGCCGCGAGGAACTCGCAGAACTGGTCGATGAATATGACATTCCAAAGGAGGATGACCCGAACTGCCGCAAGAACTGGTTTCAGCTCTCGGTACTCAGCCGGAAGCGCAACCGCGTTATTCTCGGCTTGATGGTGTACCAGGGACTCACCACCCCGGAAGTAGATCGCCTGGAACTAAATGACCTGCGCTTGCGCGAAGGCATGATCCATATTGCAGGCTCGATCAAAGGCAAGGAACGAGTCCTGGAACTCAAGGCGCATCAAATCGTGGATCTCATGGAATACCTATCAGATACCCGGTCTGAATTGCTGCAATACTGCCCTGAATCATGTACGAATGTATTCCTAGCTACCCCTCCGGCTGGCCGGAAGATCATGGAGTCCTACTCTAGCCAAGGCATCTGGAAGCGACTCACACAAGACATCAAAAAGGAGTTCCCGCGCTTTGTGAACTTTAAGCAGGTTCGCGCAAGTGTCATTACACACTGGTTGGGCGAACACAACCTCCGTGAGGTGCAGTATATGGCGGGGCATCATCTGGTCACTTCCACAGAACGCTACTTGGTCAATCGGATGGATGATCTCTTAGAGGATGTGGAGCGGTTTCATCCGCTTGGTTAACGGAGTTTCAGAGGAGTTAAATCGTTGTATTGAGGAAACAAGCACAGTGATTTAGGATGGACTGACATTTTTTGTTTTAACCTCCCTTCCAGCGCTTCGGGTGCCGCTTGAATCCTACCACGCTTAGTACACGAACTTCATTTGATTTAACTCGGAAGTAAATCCCATATGGAAAGGGAGACAGTTTGCATCGCCTTATGCTTCCGTGTACATTCTGATAAAGAAGAGGATTACTCGTAACAACGTCCAGTTTCCCCCTTAATACCTCTCGAAAACGATCCCCTAAGCCAACCTGTTGATCTTCGTACCAACTGTAAGTGTCAGCGATGTTCTGATCAGCTTCATCAGTTATGAATAATCTAGCCTTTTTTGAGGGCATCTAGTCTCTTCTCAACGTCTTCCCAGGTTCGCAAGGTTGAAGGGTTTTCATCAGCCTTACGATCTATTTCTAAAAGGTGAGCAAAAAACTCAGGAGTTTCGTGCGGCATCAAATGAGGCTTATTTGCCAGATACTCCTGAAAGTCTTCCAAATCACGGAAATGGAGCTTATCCAATTTCACGTCCGAATCGAAGGTGATAGTAACTACAGTCATAGTATAAAGATACGAAACGTCAGCGCGTTGATTGTCTAACGGCAAAAGTATCGCGGATTTTTTCAAACCTGACAAGTCCGACATCGTGTACTTTCGAACACTCTGTGGGTTGCCTCAAACTGTCATATCAGGAGCTAGAAAAATCCGAGAACGATCATTTGAGCGTAGTAGGAAAAGTGGTAGAAGGAGTAAATCGGGTTTTACCCATTTACCCCTTCGCCTTCCAGGGTCAGGAACGGGACGATGAGATTAGGGGGAATGGGAACCATTACAACATGCTCTTTAGAGTATATGACCCGCGCTTGGGTAAGTTCTTGAGTGTCGATCCTCTTTCTCCCGACTATCCATGGTATACACCATATCAATTTGCAGGAAACAAACCAATAGTTGCCATTGATATTGAAGGTCTTGAAGAATACATCATGCATAGATTTTATGATGTTGATGGTGACCTAAGCAGAACTGAAATCCGTGTTGTTACTCATGGAGGTGGCCAAAACATTGATCAGAATCGTCCTGACCGGAAGAATAATGAAAACGTGGTTGTATTTGATCATGATGTCGATGGAAACATTTCAGATCCATACTTCGAGAGTGATCTTTCTAGCAAGCAACATAGCTTTATGGAGTATGCCCAAGAAAGAAGACTCGCAGACTATGCTCCTAAAGGAGGAAAGAATTATTTGAATGTTACGGAGAAAAAAGTTTCTATAGAACATCCAAAGCCTCAACAGACGCCTAAGACAGAACTAAATACTTACAAGCCTTACAAGGCAAGTACTGGACTTTCTAAGGAAACATATGATAAAACCTTGTTGAGTAAAGATGCCAAACATCCTGACGTGCAGATAGTCGAATGGATTGGCAATAAAATTGATGCGGCTGGTCCGAATTTGGTCGATTTGAAAATCACTCTGAATACAGAATCAAAATCTGGTTCGCATGTTGGTCATGTAAGAGATGTCATACAAAACGCTTTCCCATCAACGTCAGTATCTATTGATGAAGCTAATGTAGGCTCAGTTAAAAAGCCTGGTAGCAGCCTTGCAACGAAGCAAAATCCTGATGATATTGAGATAAAAATGGAAGGACGAGTGAAGGAGTAATTCTATATGCTTATGAAGAAACTTAGTTTAAATTTCCTGTTTTTAGTTGTGGGTCTTAATTCCTTTTCACAGGAAAGTCTTAATCCTATGATTCTACTTGACACACTCGGCAGATATATAACCTTTGAAGAACAACAGGTTAGTACCACTGGGTTTGTCCACGACACAATAGAGGGATGTGAGTTTATTGTCAATCTAAAGAACGCAGCAGGTGACTGTTCGGTTTTTATTAATGAAATTGAGTCAGGATCTGCCGTCTTTGGAGCCTATCAAGCCACAAATAATGTTATCCTTAAAGAAGGGTGGACAGAAAACCTCAGAACGGGAGAAAGAGAAAAAACTCTCTTTTACTATTTCGAAACCAAGCGAACGGGCTTGTGGATATTTTACAACAGGGGTAAAATCGAAAAAGTAGTTGACTATGAAAATCCTGCTGATCCCTGATTGAGGTTTTCATTGGTAGCGCATCAAAGCTGTTGGAGAATTAGTTTCAGGTTCTAACCTCCTCCAACCACCAGTACCTATTTGAACAAACACAAGAAAACCGGAGGTGATAAACCTCCGGGTAGTGTCGCAAAAGTGTTGTTATCTCAAGTTGAAGGGTTTAACTAGCTGATCTACAGTTATGATTCAAGATCAACACACAAAAAATGAAAGGAGCCATCGGCTCCTCTCGTTGTTTTTAGCCCCTTATGCCGCCTCTAAATGCCTGAGACCTTCACCTCGTGTGTCAGAAGTGTTGTTGATCGATTACTATCCTTTTGGAGCGCCTGTTCAGGATCGTTTTGAGAGTTACGAGCTTTTGGAGACAGGCAATGTAACCAAGGTGATAGACCACCATGTGGAGTATACCACTTATGTCTACTCCTATATTGATAATGGTATTGTAGGAGACTTAGAGCTCGATGCTAACAACGGGAAGTGGCATGCCTATGCTACCGGCTACGGCAGGGCACTGTCCCGAATGTAGTGATGATCAGAATCTGAGTGTAACGATCTTAAATACAGCGACCTAAAATCAAAAGGGTGGTTTTTCGGAGACGGAGAGATCACCCTTTTGAAGTTTAAAATATCGAAAAACGGGCCCTGGCGCTCGTTTTTTTATACCCTATTGTCCCGAATGTAGTGATGGAAAAAGATGAGATGTAGAAAATGTAACAGCACGCGGGTCATTAAAAACGGCTCTGTGAGAGGTGTTCAGCGATTTTGCTGCAAACGATGTCAGCGGTCTTTCCAAAAGCGAATTGTCAAAAGCCATTCTGACAATACCGTTCGAAAAGCCTTGGAGCTTTATGTAGATGGAATGCCAATGAGAGCAGTTGCGCGAAAATCCAAGGTGGGAAAGAGTTCGGTCCAACAGTGGATTAGAAAACATGGAAATCGCTTGACCTATTCCGCAGTCAGTTGCGGACCGCTCATAGAACTGGATGAACTTCAATTTTTTGTAGGAAATAAGCATAATCGCAAGTGGCTTTGGCTCGCCATGTGCAGGGATTCAATGCAGATTCTTGGCCTCCACGTTGGAGGCAGAGGCAAGAGAGACTTTCAGATGATTTGGAGTGATTTGAAGAACATGCCCAATGCAACATTCCTTTCAGACGGATACGAAGTCTATAAATCCATATTACCCAAAACACATCATCGGAAAGGGAAACGACATACCCACACCATTGAAGGAATGATGTCTGTCATTCGGCATTATCTGGCTCGATTTCGGAGAAGGAGTAGGTGTTTTTCCAAGAGTGTGGAACTTGCGCAGGCTTCTGTTTGTCTATTTGCTCAACGTTGGAATCAAGGACGGGTTTTGATTGATTGACCAGAAATATCGCCAAAACACTAAATGGTATGGATAATGCAACACCAATATTGAACGAGGTAACAGCAAATACAGTTGATGCCGCTAGTAGGGCTTTGAAAAATGAGATGACTGAAAGAGTGACGGGAGATACCTCAAACGAGGATGAAGTTGACACCGATCTTATGAGCAATGAGGATGGCGAATGATGGATGATACAATTAGAAACATACTGTTTTTAGTCGTGGGTATTGTTGTGTCGCTAGCTTTCGCGCTTATCCACCGATATCTGGTAAAAAATAATAATCCTGAGGAACCATTATTTACACCGTTCAAAATTGAATACTATGTTGGAATCGCTTTTGCCAGCTTTTTGGCTGTGGTGCTTTTGGTTTATGTCTCTACACTTTTATTCTCATGACATTCACAATTCCTAGTACATCGGGACCTGTAGTTCTACTTTAGGCATAGCCGAATATGAATCTATGTAAGTGAAAACACTCTAGGTTGTTTCAACGGGATTAAATTGGACATGACGTCTAAGTAAATTATACAATGAATCAATTTCAGCAGTGGATACCGATGGCGAGGAATGCACTTTTTCTATTTGTTTTGCTTCCTCTTTTTGCTGAAGCGCAGAATTGCGAAAAATTCAAGACCATTAATAAAGAATCAATCGGATCCATTCTTATCCGAGATTCAAATTCGCAAGAAGAAATCGTTGACAGATTAGGTGTTCATATTAAATATGACTTAATATGGATTGACGAATGCACATACATTCTTTTTAACGGAAATATCATTGAAGGGGGTCATCAATACGAAGGAAATAAAACTGATACGCTGAGGGGCCAGATCACTGCTACAAAAGGAAGATGGTATGAGTACAGAGCCACCTGTAATTACAATGAGTTTGTGAGTGAGGGAAAAGTGAGAGTTCAGTTGGAGCAAGGGAGAGGATGGTTATCAAAGGGGTAAAGTTCCATTTGAAGGAAGTCAAGACCAAGTTGAATCCCTGATTGACCAGTTAGGTAAGACTTAGGATAAAACGGATGGCTAATGAATAAACTAAACAACGGCAATATAAATGCATATGCTGAGGATATCAGAGTGCTCTCTGAGGAGTATCCAGAGTTCTTTACCTCGAAGTTGGAACAGAATGCAATACCTCTGAATGAAGATGAAAGTCTAAATAGATTAGTTGATTGGGATAGCCTAAGTGGCCACTTTTCTTTCTTTTTTGACTTTGATGGCTGTGAAACAAAAATCTCAGATCTACTCAAGAATACTTTGCTGATTGACAAGGAAGTGTTGATGGTAGAGATCGGTCCAGATGATCCAATTATTGAAGTGAAAACAGAGACTTTTATTGACAACTGGTATGACTTCTTTGCGGCTAGCGGCTTCACAGGGGTTACGGCAATGAGCAATGATGGGGCATGTATTATGGAGTTCACTGATCGAGACTTTATGCTCTTTAGCAATTTTAGAATTCAGTAATGAGTCGGTAATGGCACCGGGTAGGCACGGTCCCGAATGTAGTGATGGCCAGAGTCGGCAGTGTATCAAAAGTGTTGTTATCGCGGGTGCTTTTCCAAAAGTGTGGAACTTGCGCAGGCTTCTGTTTGTCTATTTGCTCAATGTTGGAATCAAGGACGGGTTTTGATTGATTGACCCACGAATTGAAGTGCACGTGAAGAATGATAGCATCATGCAGGAAACGGTGACTACTGATTTTGAAGAACGTCCGCTTTATCGCTGGCTATTGCGCGCTCAGGAAACGCGTTGAAGCA
This sequence comes from Flavobacteriales bacterium UBA6057, assembly GCA_002428995.1. Lineage (GTDB taxonomy): Bacteria > Bacteroidota > Bacteroidia > Flavobacteriales_G > Salibacteraceae > UBA6057. The sequence goes on from DIYJ01000009.1 coordinate 5,998, forward strand.
CCTCCTCAAACTCTTTGGCCGTACTGGCTGTCCAGTGCTCATTCTCCATGGCGATCATATCCTGAATGAATACACGATCAGGGTGAATCTTTGCTTCAAAATGATGGATTTCAGCCTTGTCACCCGTAAGCTTCAGTTCATCAAAATGACTTTCTGAGTTGATTTTGAAAAAGGATTTGTCGTTGGGGTACTTTCTGTAAACCGGATATTCCATGGACATGTGTTGGATGATTTTAGTGGCTACTAGCTGTCAGTCATTCGCTATCAGTGGTTTTGTGATGGGTGCTTCGCTTTGATGTTTTGCCTTGTGACATTCATTTATCCCCAAAGCTGAAGTAACCGGCATGCAGGGCTAATAGCTTGCTACTGATAGCTGACAGCTCATCTCCAAAATCAATTCTTCGGCCGCAAATTTAAACTCTGTGACGGTGAGCTCGTTTTAGATTCCACATCTTCGTAATTCATTATGATATCTCAGAACCCCAACTACATCGCTGGACGCGCAAAGTTTGAAGCCAAGGAATTCAAGGAAGCGCTGACGCTTTACACCAAGGCCATCGAGCAAGAAGAAAATCCATCACTCTACAGCGAGCGTGGGGTGGTCTATTACTACCTCGAGGAAAAGGAGAAAAGCCTGGCAGATATGAACTATGCAGCGGAACTGGAGCCCGAAAATCCTTACCGCTATTCAAGCCGCGCTTTCATCAAGGACAGCTTGGGCGATGTAGAAGGGGCTATTGCAGACTACGAACGGGCGATTGAACTCGACCCTGATGATGCCATTGCACACAACAATCTGGGCATGCTTCAGGAAAAGCTCGGCTATGTGGAAAAGGCCAAAAAGAGCTTCAGTCATGCAGATACATTGGCCGAGGTTGATCAATTGTTGGAGGAGGTGAGATCCAAGCGTGGTTACACACCGGATCCGAATGCGATGGAAGAAAAAGAGCCTGTGCAGGATGAGGAGCGTCAGACGCTCAGCGTGATGGCTTTGCTCAGAAATACCTTCCTCACCAAAAAGGGCTTCAAAGAGTATGTTCAATTTGTAAAGGATGGATTCCGAATCTCTCGCTGAACCCTTCCTCTCGCGACTTGCCGGTGAACTATTGAAGCGCGATCAAGGCGAGGCAGGAGTTGTTGTTTTACCAAACAAACGCTCCCTCTTTAAACTTCGGGAACTCGTACCCGAAGAAGATACCCTCACCCAGTTTTTCACGGCCGACCAATTTGTAGAAGCTACAACAGGTCTCAAGCTCATTGAAGCTGAAGAACTGCTTGTTACCTTCTTTCAGGCCTACAAAGAGTTGGAGGCATCTCCCCAATCTTTCGATGAATTCAGCAAGTGGGCGATCACCCTGCTGCGTGATTTTAATGAGGCCGACCTCAGCCTGGCTGATCCCGACAAACTGTTTGATCATATCCATGCGTATCACCTTACCGGAGATGCCTTTGTAGATGGAAATGCTGGCAGGGTAGAGCAGGAGTTTCTCAGCTTTTGGGAGCGCATTCCCAAGTACTATGACGGACTCCGCTCTGCACTTGAGGAGTTGAAGCTCGCTTATCGAGGCATGCTCTATCGTCACTGGGGTGAATCAAAACCTTTGGCAGAGTTGGAAGGCAAGACGCTTTTCTGGGTAGGACTTGTTCCCGGAAATCCAGCCGAGCGTTTGGCGCTGGACAAGCTGAAGGAAAAGACCCAGGTGCTCGTTTTTGCCGACACGGATCAGTATTACCTGAAAAGGCAGCGACACGAAGCCGGGCGACTGTTTCGCTCTGACGCTATTTTCAAGAACCATTCCTGGCCTATCGATCGTCTGGAACGTGGATCGTATCACTTCTGTGAAGTTGCCGTTCCTGGGCAGGTAGCTCAGGTTCAAAAGGCCCGCGAGTTGGTGCTTGAGTTGCCAGTGGATGAATGGTCGGAAACAGCCGTAGTGCTTCTGGATGATCAGTTGTTGGCACCACTTCTGGATCAGCTCAGCAGTGTGGAGCGACCGGTGAACGTTACCATGGGCTATCCATTGCGCAGCACTCAGATTCACCGCCTGGTGATGTCATTGATTCAGTTGCACGCTGGTGCGCGCAAAACAAAGGGAAGCAAAGCATTTTATCACCTTCACCTCGAAGGCGTCCTGCAGTTTCAGGTCATTCAGGACTGGTTTGACCAAAGTGTGGATTGGCGCATTCTACAGCGCGAGATTGTATCCGGTAACCTCAAGTTTGTTCCCCTTCAATGGCTGCGCGAAAAGCTGGTGCAGGATCTTTTTGGGAGCGAGCTTTTTGAATTGCTGTTCGACTGGCCTGTCCATGCCGAGAATGCTTTCCAGCGCATTGGCAACGTGCTGGAACACTGGCAGCGTAAGGTGAAATACAGCAAAGATCGCGTGGAGAAGCTGGCCATTGCCACCTACCTCGAGCGGCTCAAGCTCTTGATCGCACAATTCAACGAAGTCATTGAAAGCACGGACTATCGGGAGCTTCGAAAGTTTGTACATCGACAGGTTGGGCACAGCAAGATCTACTTTGAAGAACCAGAGAATCAGGCGCTGCAAGTAATGGGAATGCTCGAAACACGCTTGCTCGACTTTCGTAACCTCATCGTAATTGGAGCCTCAGAAAACCATTTGCCGGGATCGCTGCACCGCCACACTTTTGTCCCCTACATGCATCGCAAGGCTTTCAGAATGCCTACCAGTTCTGACACAGAAGCGCTAACCGCTTATCATTTCTATCGTTTGCTTCAGCGATCTTCCAAGGCTTGGTTCATTTACAACAGCGTGTCTGATGCCTTCAACAGTGGCGAGCCGAGTCCGTACATTTTACAGATCAGAGAGGAGTTGGCGCGCGACAACCCAAACCTCAGGATGGATCGACTCTCTCTTGAAACTCCATCCATTGCTACTACTTCCAGCGCTTTGGAAGTTCCGAAGTCAGATGATGTGCTTGCCACGACAAGAGCATTCCTTGAGCGAAAGGTTTCTCCTTCCGCGATCAACACTTTTGTGAACAGCCCTCTGGAGTTTTACTTCTACTACGTCTTGGGGCTTCGCGAGCAAGAGCAGGTGGAAGAAGAGGTGGAAGCCAGTACGCTGGGTAGCATTGTGCACGAGGTGTTGGAATGGATGTATGAGCCTTTTGTAGGGAAGGCTGTGGACCTCGACCAGCTCCAGGAAGCGGTGAAGGCCGCAGAGGAAATGGTGCGCAAGTCTTTTCTGGAGCGATTTCCTGAGGAGGATGTCCTGCATGGGAAGAATTACCTCCGAGTGGCACTCGCGGTAAAATTCGTAGAACAGTTTGTGGCTGCAGACCTCAGGGAAATGAAGCAAAACGGAGTGCCTCACATTCATTCATTGGAAGAGTTGCTCGGTGCGACTCATCAGCACTCAGGCATCGATCTGAAACTCATGGGATTTGCAGATCGCATCGATTACCGAAACGGGATTTATCGGATTGTGGATTACAAAACAGGCTTGGTAGAGTCTCGCGAGCTGCGTTTTGTCCCCGAGGAGTTTCCACTAGACAGTAAATGGTCCAAGGCTTTTCAGCTATCCTTTTACAAGTGGGCATTCTGCCAGAAAACTCAAACTGACCCTGAGAAGGTGGAAGCTTCCATCGTTTCGTTTCGAAACCAAGGCAAGGGATACCTCTATCTAAATGAAAAAAGCTCCAAAGGCAGTTTTAACGCTGCTTTTGAAGCTTGTTTAAATCAAATTGTAGAGGAGATGGTTGATCCCAGTCAACCCTTTCGGCACAGAGCCGAATCCAAATACGTCACTGTCTAAATCTGAACCACGCCTGTTTGTAACAGGTCGCCAGCAGATGATAGTGCGTAGAGGTATTCTCCGGGCTTGAGGTTTCGAATCGGAATTACAAATTCACGGCCTACCAATAAATCGAGGCTTCGAACCTTTTTGCCATCCAAATTAATCAGGTCGAACCTCAGAGGTCGAACCTTCGGACCGGTTACCTGATAGAGCAGGTATTTGGCTGTTTTAGAGCCAACCAGTTTTAAGTAGTCTTCTTTTCTTTTAATCATTTCCCTTCAATCGCTAACAAAGACGGTCACCGCCAGACAAAAGTTGGGATATTTAGTAGAAGGACATGTGTAAGCGGACAATTTAACGGTTGGTTCCGCTGAGAAAGCGGTAGCCAACACCTCGTATATTGTGGAAATACTGAGGGTTTTTAGCGTCTTCTTCGAAGTACTTGCGGAAATTCAAGATGAAGTTGTCGATCGTTCGTGAACTAGGATACACATCTACTCCCCACACCAGATCGAGCATTTCATCGCGGCTTACAGTCTCTCCATCGCGTTCGGTGAGCAATCGAAGCAGCATCATTTCCTTCTTTCCGATACTGACGATTTCTCCATCCCGTGTTTTCACCTCATGGCGATCATAATAAACCACGTTGGGACCAAAGGTGAATTCGGATGGGCCTACACGATGATCCGTGGTGCTTCTTTCCAGCAGGCGCTTTACCCTGAGCAGCAGTTCTTCCAACTCAAAGGGTTTTACGAGGTAATCGTCTCCCCCGATTTTTAATCCCATCACCCGATCCTGCGCGCTGTTTTTGGCGGTGAGGAACAGGATGGGCACTTTCCTGTTTTCTAATCGGATGGATCGACAAACAGCAAATCCATCCATCAAGGGAAGCATGACATCCAATAAAATGAGATCGAAACGTTCAGAATGGAAAACATCCATGGCCTCTTTTCCATCGTGGGCAGGATGCACTTCGTATCCTTCCAACTCAAGATTGAGTTTTACGACCTCCATCAACCGCTCTTCGTCCTCTACTAATAGAATTCGCTTCCGCATCCACACGAAAGTACTTTGCGGGACTTAAATTCGCCTTTTGATGAGAATAGTTCTTCACATTATATGTCTGTTAATTGTTGGCTTCAGCGCTGTGGCACAGCATTGCTACACGGATCAGATAATGGAGCAACAGCTGGACGAAAAGCCGGCATTGGCTCAAGGATATGCCTTTGTTGATTCGCTGAGTCAGGCGTTTGATCGCGGGGAAATCTCCGCACCGGCTAGCAGGAGCTTCATTAACATCCCTGTGGTAGTCCACATTCTCTGGAGAACAGAAGAACAGAATCTGAGCGATGAGCGCGTGAAGTCCCAAATTCGAGCGTTGAATCGTGACTTTAACATGGACACGAACGATTGGAGCATGAATCCGGAACCATTCATCTGGAAGGCAGCCAGCGCGAACATTCGGTTTTACCTGGCGAACATCGATCCTCAGGGAAATCCTACAACGGGCATCATTCGCAAGCAGGTGAATGAAACCAGCATTGGCACTTCAGATAGCTACTACCGGGATGCAGCAGGTGGAAGCACAGGCTGGACGCGCACGCACTACCTCAACATTTGGGTTGGGGAAACCAACGACAGCATTCTGGGATATGCGATTTATCCAAATCCAGTGATTGGGGAGCGCGATGGAATCGTCATGAACTATCGGGTATTCGGCATGAACACCGGTATTCCAGTGTATAATGACGGCCGGACCTGTGTGCACGAAGTGGGGCACTACTTCGGACTGCGGCACCCATGGGGCAATGATGATGATTGCAGCACGGATGACTACATCAATGACACACCGAGACAACAGGCGCCCAATTTTGTGTGTCCCGATTTTCCGAGCTTTTCCTGTCCCGATGAAGAGAACGGGGACCTCTATGTCAACTACATGGACTACGGATCAGACGGTTGCGTGAATATGTTCACCTACCGACAGGTTGAATACATGCATTTGCTGATCTCGACCCTGCGATCTGCGCTTTATCACTCTCCCGGTTTAAGCGGGGTGAATGACCTTCCGGTGGAAAAAGACCTGAGTATCTATCCCAATCCAGGGATCGGTCATTTCATAGTTGAAGCTTCAGCGCCACAATCGGCTAGTCTTTTTTCCATGTCAGGTCAGTTCATCGGTCATTATAATCTGGACCGTGGACAGAACCCGGTGGATTTGTCCATGTTGGACGAAGGAGTGTATTTCATGCGCACAGAGCAGCATGCTCACCGAATTGTGATCGGTCGATAGATGGGATCATTTTCAGTGCTCTTCTCGCTTCCCGACACCACACACTTTCAGAGGTTCACGCCCGATGATGTTGGTGATCATCGGTTCATCGTAGCTCCTTTTGAAGGAGAAATAGTCTCGTGGAACGGAAGCCTGGAAGACGTTGATCCTCAATCGTGGAACCCAAGACTCAATCCTGCTTATCCATCTTCAAAGGGAGTTGAAAAAGCTGCTTACGAGCGCAAGCTGGAACAGGCCATTGCCTGGTGTGAAGCAAACGAAGGAAAGGTGGTGATGAGTCGTTTTTGGGATGATGAGCGTCCGCTGGAGCATCCTGGAAAAGCGCTGGTGAAACTCAGGCAGGCTCACCCCAAAGCCTTTGTCTATGGATTGGAACATGAGGAACATGGATGCTGGATGGGAGCAACGCCAGAAGTGCTTCTCACCAAAGACAACCATTACTATAAGACGATGTCGCTCGCTGGAACCAAGCTGGCTGGTGAAGAATGGACCGATAAGGAATACCGGGAGCAGAAAACGGTGACAGATTACATTCTCAGTCGGATGAATGCTTCCGCAGCAACGGTAGAAGGGCCCGAAGACAGTGGGTTTGGCGCACTGCGTCACCTTCGGTCGATCATTCGGTGGACGAGTGATCAAGATGTGCTGTCCATGGCGGATCAATTGCACCCTACGCCTGCTGTAGGTGGTTTTCCAGTGGAACAGGCGCGTCACTTCATTTCCGCACATGAGGGCTACGACCGATCGCTTTACACCGGTTTTTTGGGAGTGATGGATGCCAAAGACCGCGCTCAATTGTTTGTGAACCTTCGGTGCATGCAGTTATTTCGCGACCGCGTTCGGTTTTACGCAGGCGGAGGGATCAATCAGTGGAGCAATCCCGAAGCAGAATGGAAAGAGACCGAACGAAAGATCGAGAGCACACGCAGCGCCATCTAGAAAGCATGACAGAGATTTCGAGCATAGGATCGGTAAGGACTACAGTAGAGGTGATGGCTGAAAAAGGAATCGCCCAGATCGTGTTGTCGCCCGGAAGTCGCAACGCGCCCTTTGTTCTCAGCTTCACTGCGATGGAAGAGTTTGAGTGCATCAGCATGCTCGATGAGCGATCAGCTGCTTTTGCGGCCCTTGGCATGGCCCAGCAAAGTGGAAAGCCAGCGGTTATCTGCTGTACCAGTGGAAGCGCCATGCTCAACTATGCTCCTGCACTGGTGGAAGCCTACTATCAAGGCATCCCGGTCATTGCGCTGACGGCCGACCGTCCTGATGAGTGGATCGATCAGGGTGAAGGGCAGTCCATTCGTCAGCGCTCGCTGCTGGATGGAGTGGTGCTGAAATCATTCCACCTTACCGGAGAGCAGGACGCGGATGATCAGTGGTTTAACCAGCGCCAGGTTTCTGAAGCGCTGGAGATCGCATTGCGCGATGGTGGTCCGGTTCATATCAATGTGCCGTTGAGAGAACCTCTGTATGAACTCAAACCCCGAACGGCCAATCCCAGAAAGGGCTTTAAACTTCCTGTGACTCAAAACAGCCTCAGCGTTACAGATCAGCTGAGCCTGGTTTCGATGTGGTCTGGTGCTGCTTCCATTGTTATCCTCGTTTCTCAGGGAAAACATCCGGCTGGTTTGCAGGATGCTCTCAAAGTCTTGTGTGATGATCCCCGGGTAGCGGTATTGACGGAAACCACGGCCAACGTACAATATGGAGGCTTTGTATCCTGCATTGACCGTACCATTGAGTCTTTCATCGGTACCGATGAGGAGATCAACTATGTGCCCGAACTACTGATCACGATCGGTGAAAACATTGTGAGCAAAAAGCTCAAATCGCTCTTTCGCAGGCATCGAAGCAAGGTCGCTTATCATTGGCACCTGGGGAAGATGGTGATGGATACATTTCAGAGCTTAACGCATGTGTTGCCCGTAGCGCCTGATGAGCTGTTGCGGAAGATGTCAGCCACAGAAAGTGCAGTGGATGATGGCAGGTTTGGGATGGAATGGCGGTCTCGTTTTCTGCTGAATGAGCAGTTGCATCAAAGCTTTCTTGAAACAGCCCCTTACTCGGACCTCAAAGTCTTTGAAACCATTCTCGATTTCATCCCTGATGGAGCCCAGGTGCAGATGGGCAACAGTTCTGTGGTCCGCTACTTCCAGCTGTTCCAGCAATTCGCCACGGTGAAATACCACGGAAATCGCGGGGTGAGTGGAATAGAAGGTTGTGTAAGCACAGCCGTTGGTGCGGCAATCAACGCTGATACTATGGTGTTGCACATCTCTGGAGATCATGCATTCCGCTATGATTCGAACGCCCTCGGCATGGCCAAGCCTGCCAACCTCAGAGTGATTGTGATCAACAACGCTGGCGGCAACATCTTCCGAATCATTCCAGGACCCACGCGCCACGAGGCCAGCGATCAGTTCATAGAAGCCAGCAACGATCAATCCATCGAAAAGCTGGTGCGCTACCACGAGGTCGATTACCTCTCCGCTTCAGACCTCCCAAGCCTTGAGCAAGGATTAGAGGAACTCACAAAACCCTCCCGCAACCGATGCGCGGTTCTGGAGGTTTTCACTCCAAGAGAGCTGAGTCCTGAGGTTCTGAAGGCTTACTTTGAGGAGATGAGATGATTTGTTGATCAGATAATCAGATCATTAGATAATTAGTTGATTGGCTTTTTTATGATCGTAGCTTAAGTGTAGATGATGATGGCCGATAGCCCTTATCGCACCAGACCAGCAACAAAGAACAACGCCCACACCAGCACAGAAGGTTCACCCAACCCCACCATCACCTGATCATCTAATCACCTCATCATCTGATCAAGCACCCCCATCAACCCGGCCGTGTTGAAAATTACCGTGAGGCCGCCCCGGAGCCCTTCTGGACCACTCTACATTAGCTCATTGCTAAAACGCGTCCATTTCGTGAGGAAAATCATTGGCTTCATACTGTTTCTGGCTGTTCATCTTTCGGCATCGAGCCAAATGACGATGATCTTCGAGAATGATCTCGATCATTACAACAAAGGGCTGGAGCTTCTGGAAAAGAACAAATTCGGAGCAGCCAAACAGCAATTTGAGCATGCGCTGGAAGATATTTCGGATCAAAACTCGGAGATCAGCGCCAACGCGCATTTCTACATCGCGCAGTGTGCGCTCGAGTTGTTTCACAAGGATGCTGAGTTCCTGCTGAGGCAGTTCATTCAAAACTACTCCACCAGTCCCCGCGTGCCGGATGCATGGTATCTGTTGGGAGCTTACAACTACCGCAAAAAGGATTGGGACGAAACCATCCAATACTTTGATCATCTGGAAGTGGCCGACCTGGAAGAACCTCGCCTGAGCGAATATCTTTTCAAGAAAGGTTACGCACACTTCATGCTGGAGCAGTTAGACCCTGCCGCTGATCAATTCTATCAATTGCGCGATGAGTCATCGATCTATTATGCGCCCGGGGTTTATTACTACGGTCACATCAACTATTCACTGCAGAAGTATGCCACCGCGCTGAAGTCTTTTCAGAAGTTGGAATCACATCCGCAGTTTGGTGAGGTGGTGCCTTACTACATCGTTCAGGTGCATTATTACCTGGAAGACTACGAAGCGCTCATTGCGTATGGTTCTCAGTTCATTTCACGGGAAGATGTGAAGCGCAAGCATGAGATTTCTCGCCTGATCGGAGAGGCCTTTTATGCGCGTCAGATGTACGATGAGGCCATTCCTTTCCTGGAAGATTACATCCTCAGCCCTTACCAGAAGCAAAAGACGGACTACTATCAGGTGGGATATGCCATGCTGAAGGGTGGACGCTATGATGATGCGGCTGCATACCTCTCCAAGGTTTCTTATGCCGAGGACAGCCTGGCTCAAAATGCTCAGTATCACATGGGCGAAGCCTACCTGAAGGCGGATAAAAAAGCCTATGCGCGAAACGCATATCGTTCGGCATCCAGGTCAGATTTTGATCCCTTCATTTCTGAAGATGCCCTCTTCAAGTTCGCCAAGCTCGCTTATGAGTTGAGCTATGATCCTTACGATGGAGCCATCGCAGCTTTCAAGGAGTACACAGAAACTTATCCTTCCGCTGCCCATACCAAGGAAGCCTTTGATTACCTGGTTAAGATCTACCTCACCTCCAAAAACTATGATGCCGCCCTCGCTTCCATCGAGGAGTATGAAAATCCGGACTTCAGATTGCAGGAAGCGTATCAGCGAATCGCCTTCAACAAAGGAGTCAATGAATTTCAGGAGGGACGTTTTCAAAATGCCATTCGCTATTTCGACAAGGCTCAGGTGTATCCTTCCTCCAAGATCGTTGCAGCGCGCGCCCAATACTGGAAGGGTGAGAGCTACTACAACCGGGCAGAGTATGAGCGTGCCGCAAAAGCTTATAAAGAATTCTTGTTTGCTCCGGGAGCGATCATTTCCGGCCTGTTTAATATGGCGCATTACGGGATTGGATATTCCTACTTCCAGCAGGATAAATTCAGCAAGGCGCCTGAGTGGTTCAGAAGGTTTGTGGCTTACAAGGATGAGCAGGATGAACAGAAGCTCGCAGATGCCAATTTGAGGATCGCGGACTGCTTCTACATGCTGAAGAACTACAATGGTGCGGATGAGTATTACCGGGCAGCTTCTAAAATCGGAGGTTCAGATCCAGATTATGCGCTCTTCCAGATTGCGATGACCAATGGATTGCTGAACGATACGGAAGGAAAGGTAACCATGCTGCAAAAATTGGTGGCTGATTACCCCGAGTCCAAGTACCTCGATGAAGGTTACTATGAAATCGGAAAGGCGAACCAGCGCTTGGGCAAGGATGATGAAGCACTGCGGAATTTCCGGATCGTGGTGGACGATTACCAGTCGAGCAGCTACGTGCGCAAGGCCCTGGTAAGCATCGCTCAGATCTACTACAACCAGGAAAAGAACAGCGAAGCTGAAGCCATTTACATGCAAGTGATTGAGCAGTTTCCCACCTATGATGATACCAAGGAGGCTTTGCTCGGCTTGCAGAACATTTACGTGGAACGTGGTGACATTGACGGTTATCAAAACCTGCTGAACGGATTGGATTTTGTGAAGGTGAGCGAACTGGAACTGGATTCTCTCAGCTACAGCGCGGCACGAAATCTTTATTTCGATGGCGATTGCAGCAATGCGGTGCAAAACTTCACCCGTTACCTCGATCGCTATGCTTCGGGAAGCTTCAAGCTGGATGCACACTTCTATCGTGCAGAGTGTTTGTACAAAATGGGGCAGGTGGAGGAAGCCCTCGAAGACTATGAAATGGTCGCCTCGCTTCCCAAGAATCGTTTTTCAGAATCTGCCCTGGCAAGAGCTGCGAGCCTGAATTATGAGAAGGGTCAATACCCCGAAGCGCTGGCTTTCTACAAGCGCCTCGCGCTCTTTGGTGAGTATCCTGACAACCTCCGCGATGCAGAGATCGGTCAGATGCGCTGCAATTTTGAGCTGAACAACTTCCAGGGCGCGATTGCTAATGCCACTATCACGTTGGACGATGAAAAGCTGGAGCCAAACATCAAGAAGGAAGCTACACTCATCATCGCCAAGTCTTATCTGAAACTTGGCAATGCCGCTCAGGCCGTTCCTTACCTGAAAGAGGTGGTAGAAACAGGAAGTCCTTCGCAGGCGGCTGAATCGATGTACTACATCGCCCGGTTTGAGTTCAACCAGGATTCGCTGGATCGCTCAGAGGAAACCATCTTCAAGTTGGTGGAGAGCTATCAGAATGAAGGCTATTGGCTGGCCAAGGGCTTGATTCTCCTTTCGGACATCTACACGACCCGGGGAGACCTGTTCCAGGCCAAAGCAACACTGGAGAGCATTCTTGAGAACTACAAAGAAGAAGATGATGTGAAACTGGCCGCCCGTCAAAAGATGGAGACCATCACGGAAATCGAAAATGAAGAGAAGGCGCTGGAGATCCCTGACCTGGAGATCTTTTTCGATCCTGCTGATTCCACTCAAATTAACTCCATAGAAGAGCAGAAATGAGAAAGACCGCAATAGTTACGAGTTTGGCGATGAGTGCGCTGGTCTTTCATGCCAACGCACAAGTGAACCAAAGGACGGGTAAGGAAGACACACTGAAAACCAGTGTCGCTACCTTCTTCGAATACCGTCCTGTGATCAGCAGCGCCAAGAAGCTTCGCTCAGAGCCTTCTGTGATTGACACTACCGTGCCTAAGCCTGAGGTGAAATACATCTATGAGCGCAGGCAGTTCGAAACCACCTTCAGCCCGGATACTATTGAGCCGGCCAAAATGAAGGGTGAACCCATTGATCCGTTGTACCGTGCCTACGTACGCGGAGGTGCAGGAAATGGGATCAATTACTTGCTGGATGGTTACGTGAACACCACCCGCTCAAGAAAGGCTTCCGTTGGATTGGAAGTGCACAGCCGTGGTACGGATGGCAATCTCAACGATGTCGCTCCTGCACCGTACAATCGGACCAATGTCGCCTTGCATGGAAAGAAGTTCCTCAAGAAGCACTCGTTGGAAGGAACGGCTGGTTATGATCGCGAGCGCTTGCAGTATTATGGTTTTGATGCGACCAATCCATTCTATTTCAACCTTGATCAGGATGCATTCAGACAGACTTATCAGGATATCTATGCTGAAGCCACGCTGAAGAGCTTTTACAACGATTCTTCGAAGGTGAATCACGTGCTCAACCTTGACTATGATTACTTCTCAGATCGGGGAGCGGCCAACAACGAACACAATGCCGTGCTCGATGCGCAGCTAGCGAAGTACATCGGGCGCCACCAGGGTAATCTAGGAGTCAATCTCGATCTGAATTCTGTCAATTACGTAGACTCGTTTGAGTATCAGCCCACCGGAACCATCGATGCATCACGCTTCAATCTGATCGCAGGTATCAACCCGAAGATCATCACGCAGGCCCAAAAGTTCCGATTGGAGATTGGACTGCTGGCCCAGGCAGAATTTCGTGATAACAGCAGCAGCGTACACCTGTATCCAGACCTTTATGCTAAGTACAACCTCGTGAAAGAGGTGATCATTCCATACGCTGGGTTTAATGGTGGTTTACAACGGAACAACCTGCGCTCTATGACGGAGGAGAATCCCTTTCTCTGGACGCCACTCCTCGCATTGAGAAACACAAACGAGCTGTACCGTTTCTATGGAGGTATTCGCGGTGCCATCTCCAATGAATGGACCTTCAACTTCCAGGGAGCGCGTTACAAGCAGGAAGATGCACCACTGTTTGTGAACTACAATGCCAGTCAATACAACCAGGGTGCAAGTCGCTTTGGTGAGAACTACTTTGTGGTGGCCTACGATACGCTTGACATTGTGGAGCTGAGCGGTGAGTTAATGTACCGCGATGATGAAAAGTGGCAGGTGGCGGTCAAAGGAGTCTATCGATCCTTCACCACTACGAACGAATTTGAAGCCTGGCAACGACCGGGCATTGAGATCGGTGCCAGCGGATTCTATCAAATCCGCCACAAGATCATTGCGAAGGCGTCTGCGTTTGTCTTGGCCGACCAGTGGTCCAAGAGCTTTGATCCGGAATCAGACGAGTTGTTTGGCCTCAATGTTTATGGAAACAGACTGGATCCAATCCTTGATTTCAACATCGGAGCTGAGTACCGCTACACCGAGCAGTTGTCGCTATTTCTCAACGTGAACAACATCATCGCACAACGCTATCAGCGATGGAATCAGTACCCTAATCAGCGTATCAACGTTTTAGGAGGGCTTACTTACTCTTTCTGGAGGGACTAACTGTTAATTGGGTGTTGAAAAGACCTAGTATTTATAGGTGTTTCACGGCTTTTTAAGCCCTTGAGCTGGGCTATATTTGAGCTTTTGTAAACAGGGAATTTTATGAGTGAAGAAAAGGAATCGAATGGCAATTATTCAGCCTCGAACATCACCGTACTTGAAGGCCTTGATGCTGTGCGCAAGCGCCCTTCGATGTACATCGGAGACGTAGGAGTTCGTGGACTTCATCACTTGGTCTACGAGGTTGTAGACAATAGTATCGATGAGGCACTTGCAGGCTATGCCAACGATATTCAGGTAACCATCAACGAGAACAACTCGATCTCTGTCGTGGACAACGGCCGTGGTATCCCGGTTGACATACACGAGAAGGAGAAGAAGTCGGCCCTGGAAGTGGTGATGACGGTTCTTCATGCCGGTGGTAAGTTCGACAAGGGATCCTATAAGGTATCCGGTGGACTTCACGGTGTGGGGGTTTCCTGTGTGAACGCACTGTCTACCCATTTGAAAGCCAGAATTCGCAGAAATGGTAAGGTCTACGAGCAGGAATACGAGATTGGAAAGCCGCTGTATGATGTAAAGGAAGTAGGGGAGACAGACAGCAACGGAACGGAGATTTGGTTCCAGCCAGATCCAACGATCTTCTCGGTAACGGAATACAACTTTGAGACCCTCGCGAATCGACTACGTGAACTGGCTTTCCTGAATAAAGGAATCCGCCTTCAGCTCACCGACAAGCGAGAGGTAGATGAAAAGGGAGAATTCCTTTCGGCCGACTACCATTCACAAACCGGACTCCAGGAGTTTGTTGAATTTTTGGATGAAGGACGCGAGCCGCTCATTCCCACGGTAATGACCATGGAAGGCGAGAAGAACAACATTCCTGTTGAGATCGCCATGCACTACAATACTTCGTTCTCTGAGAACATTCATTCTTATGTGAACAACATTAACACCCGTGAAGGTGGAACGCACCTCGCAGGCTTCCGAAGCGGACTTACCCGAACGCTGAAGCGCTATGCAGAAGAATCCGGGTTGTTGTCGAAGCTCAAGTTTGACATCGCTGGAGATGACTTCCGCGAAGGATTGACGGCTGTTGTTTCTGTCAAGGTGATGGAGCCTCAGTTTGAAGGTCAAACCAAGACGAAGCTCGGTAACCCTGAGGTTCGTGGGGCGGTAGATCAGGCCGTTGGAGAGATGCTTTCCAACTATCTGGAGGAGAACCCCAAGGAAGCCAAGATGATTGTTGACAAGGTCATTCTTGCGGCTCAGGCGCGTCATGCAGCCCGTAAGGCCCGCGAGATGGTACAGCGTAAGAATGTACTGACAGGATCAGGGCTTCCTGGAAAACTGGCTGACTGCTCTGAACGTGACCCTGCCAAATGCGAGATCTTCCTGGTAGAGGGTGATTCTGCGGGTGGAACGGCTAAGCAAGGACGAGACAGACGTTTTCAGGCGATCATGCCACTGCGAGGAAAGATCCTCAACGTGGAAAAAGCCATGCAGCACAAGATCTTCGAAAACGAAGAGATTAAGAATATCTACACTGCACTTGGTGTGCAAGTGGGAACGGAAGAAGACAGCAAGGCGCTCAATACCGAGAAACTTCGCTACCACAAGATTGTGATCATGTGTGATGCGGATGTGGACGGTAGTCACATCGCCACGCTGATTCTCACCTTCTTCTACCGATACATGAACGAGCTGATCGAAGCAGGTTATGTCTACATCGCAGCTCCGCCCTTGTACCTTGTGAAGAAAGGAAGCCAGCAGCGTTACGCCTGGAATGATGATCAGCGTGATCAGTTCGCACAGGAACTCAAAGGAGCTGGTAAGGACTCTTCTGTGAACATCCAGCGCTATAAGGGATTGGGAGAGATGAATGCGGAGCAGCTATGGGAGACAACAATGAATCCAGACTTCAGAACGCTGCGCCAGGTGACGATTGAAAATGCAGCTGACGCGGATCATACGTTCAGCATGCTGATGGGCGATGAAGTTCCACCAAGACGAGAGTTCATCGAGCGCAACGCGAAGTATGCCAAGATTGATGCCTAAGCAATCCTGACTTCATCAGGAGGAAAACAAAAAGGCCCGTTCATATCGAACGGGCCTTTTTTATTGCGTGATGAAAATCGTTGGTCTATCGAATGACGCTGAGTGTTCCTCCGTCTGACATAACGTTGTTACAGGCGTCTTTTACGGTATACTTCCAGGTGAATACATCTCCGGTTCTTGGACGCTCAGTTGTTCCTCTGATGCTACCATCCCAAGGTTCCGGCTCCGTGGTCTTATACACGAGCGAGCCATCCGTTCCGTAGATCTCCAGTGTGAAAGTGAGCCCCGGACGCTCGAGGCCTTTTGGCAGCCAGGTATCGTTGGTGCCATTGCCATCAGGAGTAAAGGCGTTGGGAGCCCAGATGCTGAATGAGGGAGCTACTACTACATTGCTCGTGTAGCGTTGTCTACAGCCTTCAGGGTTGATGGCCATGGTGTTTATTTCATAAGTCCCGGGCATGGCGCTGAACTCAAGGCTTTCGCGTTGCTGAGCGTGTCCTTTACCTACAGACCAGTGATAAGCGTTGGAAGAAGGATCAGCAGTAGCGGTAACTGTTTGGCTGAAGCACTGATCGTGTGGTGTGAGTTTGATGTCAAGGTCAACCGTGGGCTTTTCGAAAATCTCAATAGCCTGAGCGCGTTCCATGCGCAATACTTCTGTGCCTTCAGTTCTTACGATCGCAACTACGGTGTGCTGACCGGGTTCATCGAAAGAATACTGAACAGACTCTCCACGCATTGGGAAGACATCATTGAACAGCCAGTCTACAACAAATTTTCCTTCTACGCCTTCCACTCGGAATTCTACTGGACTTCCGGGACACTGAATGCCCTTGGCGATAATTTCAAACTCGTTGTCAATGTTTTGGGAAAGTGTCAGATCATCGTCTGAGTTGAAGTCATTGTCGATTTCATCGATGAACTCCTTTTCTATTTCATCACTTCGGATTTCGATTTCTGCGATTTCCTGATCTGCATCTTCGTCATCCGAGTTTTTGTCTTCTGCGTCTACTTCTACCAGTTTGATGACATGGACCTCTTGAGCTGAAATGGCCGTCTTGTCTTTTTCATCAGGTTCTTCATCCGAAACGAATGCTGCCTGATTCGTGTTTGTGGCTCCGTTTTCGGGGGCACTGGATTGTTCTTCGTGGCTGGTGAGCGTGGGGGCTGTAGCCATCGCAATGGTGAGCACTGTTGCCGCAGCAATTCCAGCCCATAAGCTACCTGTAGCTCCGGAAGGAGTGGCGGCCTGCGTTGGTACACCCGAATCCAGCTCTGACTCAAGTGCCATCCAAGCCTGCTCATCGTAGGCAAAGTCGAGTGATTCGAGCTTTGTCTTCAGGATGTCATCAAAATTCTTCATCTTCTATATATCCAGTTTTTCGATCACCGGTTTTAGCATTCTACGCAGGTTTTGCCTTGCTTTCGATAGGTTAGACTTCGAAGTTCCAACACTGATCTCCAGCATGTCTGCGATTTCATTGTGATTATATCCCTCTAGCACGTAGAGGTTAAAGACTGTTTGATAAGCCGGAGAAAGTTGCTGCACTGCATCCAGCACCAGTTTTACCGGTACCTGTTCATAGATGCTTACATCATCTTGCTCGTATTCGGTTTCATCACCCAGTCGATCGGTCAGTTCAGAATCGGTCACTACAGGTTTGGTCTTTTTCCGCCTGTAATTGTCGATCGCTGTATTGATCACAATTCGCTTTACCCAGCCTTCGAAAGAACCATCACCTTTATAATTCTCCATGCTGCCAAACACTTTGATGAATCCGTTTTGAAGGATGTCCTTCGCCTCTTCATCACTTTCAGCGTATCGCATGCACATGCCAAAAAGCTTTCCGTAAAGCTTCTTGAACACTTCTTGTTGGGCCATCCGACTGTTGTTCTTACAGCCTTCTACCAGCTGCATCTCCTCATGTGGATGCCATATACCCATTCAATCTATCTCCTATCTGACGCCTTTTTGCAAGCAGGTTGCCCTGCATTGCTTAATTATTGGTCGAATTTCCTGTGCTACTGCTTTTTGAGATTACCAAGTTTCCAGTAATCAGCTGCTTTTCCTTGTAGCGATCAATGTAGCGCAGGGTGTAGGGATAGGTACCTATCGGAGCCATTCCCACTCCCTGAATAGATCCATCCCACGCTCTCTTGGGGTTTGTACTCTTAAATACTTCATTGCCCCATCGATCGAAGATGACCAACTCAAAGCCCTGCTGACCAATCTCTTCACCTTCAATCTTAAAGAAGTCATTCACGCCATCACCGTTCGGGGTGAAGGACTTAGGAATGTAAATCGTTTGCAAAACACGGTTGCGAAGGCTTTTCGTGATCGTATCCTGGCATCCATCGTCAGAAGTAGCAATCAGACGCACGGTATACAGACCGCTGTCAATAAACTCGTGCTGGAAGTATGATTCCATGCCGAAGTCCTTTCCTTCGATGCTCCATTGGATGGATTCTGCATTGATCGATTCATCGTAGAACTCAACCATAGGATCCATGGTGCTTGGGTTTGCTGGAATATTCACAAAACCTGCAGTAGGTGAGGTGAGGATATTCACGAGGCAAGGCATGGTCTTCTCAGAAACACATCCAAACTGTGTGGTGGTCTTGAGGTGAACATCATAGCAACCTGGATCGCTGTACTGATGGAAGAGGGAATCTGTTTGTGCGTTGAACACAAAGGTTCCGTCTCCAAGTGTCCAGTCATATTCATACTTCTCGTTGAAGTTCGCGAGAGCGATGATCACTTCTTCATCCTTACAGGAAATGGACGGTGTGGCGCTGAACACAGGTTTTACCGGGTTTCCAACACTTACCGTCAATGTATCATACCCCGCAGGCGACAGGCAAAGGTCTGTGATCGTCACCAGATACTGCGTTGTCTTTTTAGGAGTAGCAAACTGATATGGGTTATCCGTCCACGAATTAATGTTCCATTGGAATTCAAATTCGTCAGGGCCTCTGAAGCCTCCTGCACCGGTGGCAATCAAATAAATGTTTTCACCTACACAGATTGAATCGTCTTCAGCGCGGATTGTTGCCCTGATCGGTGAGTATCCACCTACTTGAACGAAGGTGCTGTCTACGATGGACGGAGTTCCGCATTGATCTGAAATAGTGACAAAGTACCATGTAGAAGTATCAGGGCTTACAGCAACGGTGGAACCAAAGCTTCCTGCACTCCAGGTGTAGGTGTAAATTGAATCACCACCAAAACCTGTGGCCGTGAGATCAATGGTGTCATAAGGACAGATGGTATCCACCTGTGAAATAGTATCGAAAAGTGCGGGACGCACTTTCACCAACACTTTAGCCGTATCTCCCGGACAGTTATTCGCATCCGTTGAGCTTACATAGTAAGTGGTGGTAACCTCCGGGAATACAAGGTCATTGGCGCTCAGCGAAGCCGTATCACCATTGATCGTATCGTCTATCCATACATAGCTGTAAGGGGCGGTACCTCCCGAAGAAGTAGCGATGATCGCTGCAGGATTAGTAATACATATTAAAGTGTCGCCCGCTGCGTCTGTCACGATCGGTGCCGGAACATCAATGTCAACACTCACCACACTGTCGCATCCGTTGGCATCTGTAACAGTCAAATAATTCAATCCTGCACAAAGCATGCTGGCGGTTTGGGTCAGTTCGCCCGTTGACCATACATAGGAGTAGGGACCCACGCCACCACTCGCGTCTCCATCTGCGCTGGCGTCACATAGGGTTGTTCCCGGGCAACTTACAGGAGTTTCATTGAGGATGGACGCCCCAAGTATGGTAGGTTCATCGACCGTAACCTGACCTGTTTGGCGGTTACAACCCTCTCCATCGAAGAATTCAACAAAGTAGGTTCCTGCAGGAACGTTCAGCAAGGAGTCTACACTGTCCAAACTCTGTATCGCCCGGATGGTGTCTCCATTGATGTCGGTCCAAATCACATTCCAGTACAGCTGGTTTTGTTGTCCGTAATCTGAAGTGTCCTGGAAAACGGCTGTTCCGGTTGAATCACCATTACATAGCACGTCAATGCTGGACATGATGGGCACATCGCAGGTTCTTGAGATAAGAACACTATCGATGGAAACACCACCATTTCCAGAATCCAGTACCGCATATACATACTCACACTCCAACGGATAAACACCGTTGGGCTCAATGTCCAGAGTGGCAGCAGTTCCAACAGTGTCATCGTTGTAGATCCATGCCACGGTAGGAGGAAGGTATCTCCAGCTTTCGTTAACAGCCGTGAACTGGTTGTCGTTTCGACCGGCTGCTACAATACCTACCGTACCGGCAAGATTGTGCACTCCCTGAGTACCGTCTCCGTTACCCCATGTCAGGCACGTTGGTACGTTCGTAAGGTGATTATCTATAATGTTAGATGTTTCATTCAAAACGATCTGGAATGTCCCGAGCGTACTCGTGCATGCAAAGAGAGGAACCCCGTCCCAAGTCACGATCAGCTTTCGGTTGGGAGCAGTACCAACCGTTTGGTAAGAAATATAAGGTCCCACACCAGCACTAGGCATCCAGTCTCTCCATGGACCCATGATGCAGTTTCGGGGCCTGTTGAATGCTGCACTCGGAATGGTTTGTACAACCCACGTGGCCGTCTGACCTCCGGTGAAACCTACCCAACCATTTGAGCAGATATAGAACTGAGTGTAGGTATTGCAGAAATAGTCAAAGGAGAATCCAATATTGAAAGGTCCTTGAACCTGGTCATCACCGAAACCCAAGAGCGTTCCTCCGATGGGCTCAGGCGCATAAGGAAAAGTCTCTGTGACGTAGGTGCATCCCTGAACATCAGAGACCAGCTGTATGGACTGTGGTGGACAAAAAGAAGTATCATTCGTTTGAATGATGTCCTGGGGTGTTAGGGTTTGAGCTTCTGTAATCAGAGGTGTGATAAAGAGGCAAAAGCTCAAGAGGACAAGAAACCTATTCATAAAGCAAAATTAAACTTCTACAGCTATGGACGTTCTATGAAAAGTCAGTTGCTTGCGAATTGCGAAAATTTAGTTTTGCATCGCCAAAGAATCATGAAATCAATAACATAAAAGATGAAAGTTACAGTAGTAGGAGCAGGAGCTGTGGGTGCAAGTTGTGCCGAATACATTGCAATGAAGAATTTTGCATCAGAAGTTGTTCTGGTGGATATCAAGGAAGGTTTTGCGGAAGGTAAAGCCATGGATTTGATGCAAACCGCTTCTCTCAACGGGTTCGATACAAAGATTACCGGAGCCACCAATGACTATGCTCCAACAGCGGGAAGTGATGTTGCCGTGATTACCAGTGGTATTCCACGTAAGCCAGGAATGACTCGTGAAGAGCTGATCGGTATTAATGCAGGGATTGTGAAAGATGTGACTTCCAAGCTTCTTGCGAATTCTCCAAACGTGATCATCATTGTCGTCAGTAATCCTATGGATACGATGACTTACCTGGTTCACAAGACCAGCGGACTTCCTAAAAACCGAATCATCGGTATGGGAGGTGCTTTGGACAGCGCGCGATTCAAGTACAGACTTTCAGAAGCACTCGAATGTCCAGCTTCAGATGTTGAAGGTATGGTGATCGGTGGGCACAGTGACACTGGAATGGTTCCTTTGATCCACAAGGCTGTTCGAAACAGTGTGCCGGTATCTGAATTCCTTTCTGCCGATCGCATGCAGCAAGTGGTGGAAGACACCAAAGTAGGTGGTGCTACATTGACAAAACTCCTCGGTACGTCTGCATGGTATGCTCCAGGAGCAGCGGTTTCTTCTTTGGTACATGCCATTGCTTGTGATCAGAAGAAGATGTTCCCATGTTCAGCGCTGCTGGAAGGCGAGTTTGGGTTGAATGACCTTTGCATCGGTGTTCCATGTGTGCTGGGTAAGGACGGTTTGGAGCGCATTGTTGAGATCGAACTCAATGATGATGAGAAGGCAAAGCTGGCGGCAAGTGCTGAAGGTGTGAAGAAGACCAACGGCCTGCTCGACTCAGCGTTGTAAATGATCTGAGGGGCGTAAATGCCTCTTTAATGGTTCATTTTACTAACGGTATGAAGCTTCTGAAGACGCGGAAACGCGTCTTCTTTGCTTTTAAAGCCATTCAAATGTAAATGCATTCAAATCCTATTAGGCTTCTAGTAGAAATGAATGATATATTTGCGCGCCCTTTTTTAGGGGCATTTTTTATTTAATAAACTGGTCATATGCAAAACAAGAGTGCAATTTGGATCTTCACTATCCTCCTAGCAATTGCGTGTCTCTACCAACTGTCGTTCTCTTTTGTCACTTCAGCCGTTGAAGGTGATGCAGAAGAGTATGCTCAAATTAAAATTGACAGTGTTGAGGCTGTAGGTGATAGTGTGCTGGCCCCCACCGATCGTGAATTGGCTATCCAGAGGTATCAGCAGGAGTACCTGCAAAAGATGAACAGCGAAGAGGTTTATCCTTTGCTTGGCTTTACCTACAAGTACTGCAAGAAAAATGAGATCAACCTGGGACTCGACCTCCAGGGTGGTATGAACGTAACCCTTCAAGTTTCCGTAGAGGCTTTGATTCGGGCGCTGAGTGATTTCAGCACCGATGAGAACTTTGAGAAGGCTTTGAACACTGCTATTGCTAAGCAATCTGAAAGTCAGAGTGACTTTGTAACACTGTTTGAAGAGTCTTGGAACGAAGTGAATCCAGGCGGAAGCCTTGCTGCTGTTTTCCACTCCAGAGAAAACAAGGATAAGTTTCCGGCAGAGGCTACCAACGAAGAGATCCTCACTACTATCCGTGAAGAGGCAGATGCTGCAGTAAGCCGAACAGAGCAGGTACTCAGAAGAAGAATTGACAACCTTGGGGTTGTTCAGCCTTCTATTCAGCGTCAGCCAGGTACGGGACGAATTGTGGTAGAACTTCCAGGTGTGAAGGAAAAAGAGCGTGTGCGTAAAATCCTTCAGGGTACAGCTAAGCTCGAATTCTGGGAAGCATATGACAATGGTGAGATCTATCCAGCGATGGAGAAGGCCAATACCATTCTGGCAGAGCGTCTCGGAGCAAGAGAAACCAAGGAAGAAACAGAAGAAGTGGTTGAAGAAACCATGGAAGAAGGCGAGGACATAGCTGCTGCTGACGGTGGCGAGGAAATGGCCGAAGAAACCATGATGGAAGAAGTGGAAGAAGAAACTTCGGAAGAAGGTTCTTTGGATGCTGCACTTTCTGAGGCCGGATTGGTTTCAAACGACACTTCTGATACAGGTGCCAATGGATTGGATGGAGAGTCTGATTTCGCACAGTCACAAGCTGACTTCGAAAAAGAAAATCCATTGTTCGCAGTATTGAAGCCTTCCATCTATCAGGATCCTGAAACAGGAGGTTACTTCTCCGGTAAAGGCCCTACAGTTGGATATGCTGCCATCACTGATACGGCTGCTGTAAATGAGATTCTAGCCAGAAGAGACGTAAAAGCAGCGTTCCCACGTAACGCTCGATTCGTTTGGGATGCTAAGCCTTACGATGACAAAGATCTTTTCTTGCGTCTCTACGCCATCAAAGTGCCGAAAGACAACATCGCACTTCTGGAAGGTGATAAAGTAACAAACGCACGTGTGGTAAGTGATCCACTTGGTAACCCTGAAATCTCGCTTGCGATGAATTCAGAGGGTGCGAAGGTTTGGAAGAACATGACCAGAGAAGCTTCTTCTCAAACTCCCAAGAAATCGATTGCCATCGTTCTGGATAACGCAGTTTACTCTGCTCCACGTGTAGACGGAGAAATTGCCGGTGGTCAGTCTTCGATCTCCGGAAGCTTCACCGTAGAGGAAGCCGATGACCTGGCAAACGTGCTGAAGGCTGGTAAGCTTCCAGCTCCAGCTCAGATTATTGAAGAAGCCGTAGTTGGTCCTACATTGGGGCAGGAAGCGATCAGTGCAGGTTTCATGTCTTTCTTGCTCGCCCTGGTTGTAGTACTGCTTTACATGGCGTTCTACTACTCTTCTGCAGGTATTGTTGCCGACTTGGCGTTGATTTCCAACCTCTTCTTCATCATGGGAGTGCTTTCCTCTATTGGAGCAACGTTGACACTTCCAGGTATTGCTGGTATCGTACTTACAATTGGTATGTCGGTAGACGCCAACGTACTTATCTATGAGCGTATTCGTGAAGAATTAAGAGCCGGAAAGGGTGTGCGCCTTGCCATCGTTGATGGTTACAAGAATGCCTACAGTTCCATCATTGATGCGAACATTACCACATTGCTGACGGGTATCATTCTCTACATTTTCGGAAGCGGACCGATCAAAGGTTTTGCTACTACATTGATCATCGGTATTGCTACTTCACTCTTTGCCGCCATCTTCATCACACGTCTGCTCTTTGAATGGAGACTCGACAAGAATGCCAAGCCAGCGTTCTCAACTCGATTGACAGAGAACCTGATGACTCAAACCAAGATTGCGTTCATCGCCCGTAGAAAAATGTACTACATCATCTCTGGTACCATCATCGTTCTTGGTATCGCCAGTTTGACGATTCGAGGTTTGAACTACGGAGTTGATTTCACAGGCGGTCGAAGCTACATCGTGCGCTTCGAGCAAAGTCAACCTGTTGAGGATGTCGCCAAGGCTCTGGGAGCCTCTTTCGTAAACACTGATGGATTGCCAATGCCTCCGGAAGTGAAGACTTACGGAGCTTCCAACCAGGTGAAGATCACTACAAAATTCATGATCGATGACAAGTCTGAAAATGCTGAAGAGGTCGTAGAAGGTGCGCTGACTACTGGCCTTCAGTCTATGGGTTCAGACTTTGAAGTGATGAGTTCTCAGAAGGTAGGTCCTACCATTGCGGATGACATTAAGCAGGCCTCTGTATGGTCGGTTTTGTTCTCACTCATTGTAATCTTCCTTTACATCCTCGTCCGATTCCGCAAATGGCAGTTTGGACTGGGAGCACTCGCTGCGATGTTCCATGATGTGTTGATTGTGTTGTCTCTGTTCTCCCTGCTCTATGGTTTTATGCCATTCTCGCTGGAGATCGATCAAGCATTCATTGCTGCCATCCTTACAGTGGTAGGTTATTCCATCAACGATACGGTGGTGGTGTTTGACCGCATTCGTGAATACCTGGGTATTCACAAGC
This sequence comes from Flavobacteriales bacterium UBA6057, assembly GCA_002428995.1. Lineage (GTDB taxonomy): Bacteria > Bacteroidota > Bacteroidia > Flavobacteriales_G > Salibacteraceae > UBA6057. Next base: position 31,018 of record DIYJ01000009.1, read on the forward strand.
GTAAAGAGTTCAAGGGTGTGATCAATGATGCACTGAACTCAACACTGTCGCGAACCTTGAATACTTCGTTGAGTACATTGTTTGTACTCCTTATGATCTTCTTCTTTGGTGGAGAAGTTATCCGAGGTTTTGTATTCGCATTGATCATCGGAATCATTGTAGGTACCTACTCCTCACTCTTTGTGGCATCACCAATCGTGGTCGATCTCGCTAAGAAGGAAGAGAAATAATACAGGAATAGTAAAGTTGAAAAGCCGTGGTTTCGCCACGGCTTTTTTTGTGTCTTACCTTTGGTCAAATTATCGAAATGACGCTTTTGTTATTCGGCTTCGGAGGCGGGGAAATCATCATCATCCTGCTGTTTGTGTTGCTCTTTTTTGGTTCCAAGAGCATCCCTGATGTTGCGAGGAATCTCGGTCGTGGTATGCGTCAGTTTCGGGATGCTACCAATGACATCCAACGAGACATCACAGATTCTGTAAAGGATGTGAAGCGAACCATCGAAAACGATGAAGAGAAGTAGATGTTAATAGGTTGGCTTCAACTTATTTCCGGCCTCATTGTGCTGGTCGTGGCCGGGGACTTTCTCGTTCGTTCCTCGGTGAAGCTGGCCGTGATGATGAAGATCAGCTCATTGGTCATCGGGCTTACGGTAGTAGCGTTTGGCACTTCGTTTCCTGAACTGATGGTCAGCGTAAATGCTGCGCTGGATGGTTACCCCGACATTTCTATTGGTAACGTTATAGGTAGCAACATAGCCAATCTCGCCCTTGTCATGGGGCTCACTGCGTTGATCTCTCCGCTGGCCATCCAGCGAAAAACCCTCATCATAGACTGGCCAATTATGCTGGTCGCCTCCGCGTTGTTTGTGGTGATGGTTTGGGATCTTCAGATCACTTTCTTGGAAGGATTGCTGCTGACAGCGCTCATCGTTGTATATAATGTATGGGCTATCTGGCAGGGAAGGAGAAGCAACAAGAGACGAGAAGATGATGCGGAAGATGAAGAAACGGTCAACCCAACCAATGTCGCCCGCACACTCTTCATTTTTGCATTGTCACTTGTAGGTCTTATCGGAGGTTCCGAATTGCTGGTGGGTGGCGCGGTTTCGGTGGCGCAAGGCTTTGGAATAGAGGAGCGTATCATCGCGATTACCATCGTGGCCTTTGGTACCAGCGCTCCTGAGTTGGCTACTTCGCTCGTGGCGCTCTACAAGAAGGAGTCAAGTATCAGCGTAGGTAATTTGATCGGATCCAACATTTTCAACATCCTCGCCATCCTCGGCATTACTGCTTTGATCAAGCCCATCAGTGTGAATGAGGTCACTAAAACCTTCGATCTTCCCTGGTTCATGGGGATTCCTCTGCTCATTTTTCCATTCCTCATCTTCCGCTGGAAAGTGGGACGATTGGAAGGAGCTCTGCTACTTGGGTCTTATTTTACCTACATCTGGTTGGTTTTTTGATTTTTTTCGAGTGATGCCTCGTTTTTGAGGGGGTGTTCATAAGAATTGACAATATTTTCTTGTTCAACCCCTCAATTTGAAAGACTTTTGCCTTCAAATTCAAGAAAATATGGCAAAGCTGCGTTTCGATTCGATCAATCAGGCGATGAATCGCCTTCCTGGTGAAGTTCAGTCCAAGTCCGAAAAGATCTCCGATTACTACGGTTCGATGGTCTTTCACTCAGACGCAATGCGGCAATACCTGCCCAGCGAAGTCTACAAAAGAGTAGAGGAGTGTGTAAGAACTGGTCAAAAATTGGAAAGACGATTGGCCGATGAAGTTGGCGCAGGAATGAAAGCCTGGGCTATGAGCAAGGGCGCTACCCATTACACGCACTGGTTTCAACCCTTGACCGGCCGGACTGCTGAAAAGCACGATGCCTTTTTCACTCCGTCAGAAGTAGGACGCTCAATCGAGAGCTTTGGTGGTGATCAATTGGTTCAGCAAGAGCCTGATGCTTCCAGCTTCCCCAATGGAGGAATCCGAAATACGTTTGAAGCCCGCGGCTACACCGCGTGGGACCCCAGTTCTCCTGCCTTTATCATGGGCGTTACACTGTGTATCCCCACCATATTTGTCGCTTACACGGGCGAAGCTTTAGACTACAAAGCTCCTTTGCTCAAGGCGCTTCAGGCTTTGAATGATGCCGCTGTTCCTGTTTGTCAATATTTTGATCGAAATGTGACACGCGTCAATGCCACGTTGGGCTGGGAACAAGAATACTTCTTGGTGGATTCAGCACTTTTTGCTGCGCGACCAGACCTTGTGATTACAGGGCGAACGCTCTTTGGCCATTCATCATCCAAAGGGCAGCAGCTGGACGATCATTACTTTGGAGCCATTCCCGAACGAGCCCATGAATTCATGCGCGACTTTGAGGCCGAGTCTCACGCCCTTGGTATTCCCATCAAGACAAGACACAATGAAGTAGCGCCCAATCAATTTGAGTGCGCCCCCATTTTTGAAGAGGTGAACCTCGCGGTCGATCACAATCAGCTTCTCATGGATCTGATGGAGAAGGTTGCCAATCGCCACAATTTCCGTGTGCTCTTTCACGAGAAGCCATTTGCCGGTATCAACGGTAGTGGAAAGCACAACAACTGGTCGATGAGCACGGACACGGGAGTGAATCTGTTGGGCCCAGGGAAAACCCCTAAGACCAATCTCCGTTTTCTTACCTTCTTCATCAACACCATCAAGGCCGTGCATGATCATGCAGATCTGTTGAGAGCCACCATTGCTTCAGCAGGCAATGATCATCGCCTTGGGGCTAATGAAGCACCTCCAGCCATCATTTCCGTATTCATCGGTTCGCAGCTCACGCAGGTGCTGGACGATCTTGAAACGCGTATCAAGGAAGGTCCGATGTCGCCAGATGAGAAAACCGAGTTGAAGCTCGATATCGGTAAGATCCCAGAGATTCTGCTCGACAACACGGACCGAAACCGTACCTCTCCCTTTGCTTTCACTGGAAACAAGTTTGAGTTCAGAGCAGTCGGCTCCACCGCCAATTGCGCCAATCCAATGATCATTCTTAATTCCATCATGGCAAAGCAATTGGCCGACTTCCAGAAAGACGTGGATGCGCTGATCGCTAAGGGAACAAAGAAGGATGAAGCCATCCTGAACATTTTGCGCAAGTACATTACCGCGTCCCGCAACATCCGGTTTGAAGGAAATGGTTACGGTGATGAGTGGGTGAAAGAAGCCGAGAAGCGAGGTCTTTCGAACATCAGAACCTCTCCTCATGCACTAGGCGCATACCTGAGCGATCAATCCGTGAAGCTCTTTTCCGATCTTGGTGTTCTGTCCCGTACAGAGTTGGAAGCTCGCAACGAGATCCACCACGAGAACTACAAACTCAAGATTCAGATTGAATCAAGAATGGCCGGAGATCTTGCTCAGAATCACATCATCCCCGCTGCATTGACGTATCAGGGCTCGTTGCTCGCATCCATCCGAAACATGAAGGATGTGTATGACCAAAAGGAGTTTGAGCGATTAACAAAAGCACATCGTGTGATCGTTTCTGAAATCTCTGAAAGGGTGGAAACCATCCAAACTTTAGTGACTGAAATGATCGAGGCTCGTAAGGAGGTAAATGCCATCGAAAACGTGGAAGAGAACTCTATCCTCTACTGTGAGAAGGTATTGCCATACATCGAAAAGATTCGTTATCAGGTCGATAAGTTGGAATTGATAGTCGATGATGAGATTTGGCCACTGCCGAAATACCGAGAACTACTTTTCGCACGTTAATCACTGTCTTGGCAGGCTGCGGCTCATCTGTTTCCGCTTTGTGTTTTGTCAAGTATGAATTTCCTTAGATTTGCGAGTCTTGCGAAGAGGCTCGACCTTATATTCGCGGCTATTACAAAGAAATGTGATGCGTATGACACACTATTTGAGGGCTTTAGGTGCTCTTTGTTTTATCCTTATTGCAACTACCACTTATGCGCAGAAGGACTATACAGAGGATGCGGATCGCATCTTTGTTACTGAGAACTACTTTGCTGCATTAGATGCATATAAGAAGGCTTATCCCAAAGAGAAAAAGAAATCAGAAAAGGCACGCATCCTTTTTAGGATAGGCGAGTGTTACCGCTACATGCAGAACAATGTTCAGGCAGAAGTTTGGTATGTGAAAGCGGAAGCTGGTGAGTATGCCGATCCGATGCTCTATGCAAGGATGGGACAGGTGCTGATGAAGCAAGCCAAGTACGATGAAGCCATGGAAGCTTACCGCAAGGCAGTAGCCGGAGGAAACGGAGAGGCGAAGCAATTGGCTGAAATGGGTATAGAGTCGTGTGAAAAGGCCGTTACCCTGGATAAAAACCCTACCAGATATGTTGTCAAGAACGAGGTTCAGTTAAATACCAAGTTCTTCGATTACGCTCCTTATTATGGAGACAAGAAGTTTGAAAGCCTCATCTTCTCTTCTTCAAGACCTGGAGCTTCAGGAAATGCCATTGACGACATCTATGGAGAGAGTTTTGCCGATCTCTACAAGACAGAACGCGACAACAAAGGAAAGTGGGCAGCTCCTCAGCCTCTCGGTATTACCATTAATACTGAGCATAGCGAAGGTGCCGCTGCCATGAACAAGAAGTTCAGTGAGCTCTACTTCACACGATGCGAATTCGAGAAGAAGAAGCCGCACGGATGCCAGATCTACATGGCGCGCAGCCAGGGTAAAGATTGGGCGGAAGCAACTCTGCTTGATTTTGGTGTAGATGATAGTACTACGGTAGGTCAGCCTTTTGTAGTAGATGATGATCTGATCATTTACGCTTCTGACATGATGGGCGGACAAGGTGGAATTGACCTCTGGTACATCCGCTATGAGAAGAAGACGAAAGTTTGGGGACCTCCTGTGAACCTCGGTCCTGGAATCAATACTCCCGGAGACGAAATGTTCCCATTCTGGAGAGAGGAAGACGGTATGCTCTTCTTCGCTTCTGACGGACATGTTGGAATGGGAGGTCTTGACATTTTCAAGGCGGAGAGCAACGGAGAACTCAAGTGGAAGAATCCCGAAAACATGGGATCACCGATCAATTCTGCATCCAATGACTTCTCTATCATCTGGGAAAAAGAGGAAGATCGAGGTTACTTCAGTTCAGATCGTCCTGGAGGAAAAGGCGGTGATGACATCTGGAGCTTCATGATGCCTCCGCTGATTGCGAAGATCGAAGGAACGGTAACAGATGTTGAAACCAAGGAGCCTCTTGGGAACGTGAAGGTGAAATTGATCGGTACGGACGGATCCATTGGAGAAACTACCACTGATCCAACCGGACACTACGAATTTGAAGCCCGCGAGAATGGTGATCGCTATGTATTGGAAAACACCTCTTATACCATTGAGGTAAATGCCAGCGAGCCAGCCGATCTGCCTTCAGGTGAGAAGCATAGATACCTTGGCGCTAAAGGTCAGGAGACTACGGTTGGTATGAAGGAGAGTACTGCATTTGTGCACGACTTCGCCCTTGTATGTGCTGACTGCGAAAAGGACATCAAGATGCCTAAAGTGCTCTATCCTGTTGCCAAGTGGGATCTGCTCGTGAACGAAGAAGTGAACTCAAAGGATTCACTCCAGTTCCTCTACGACATTTTGGTTGAGAACGAAGTCATTATCATTGAGCTGGCAGCCCATACCGATACAAGGGGTAATGATAAAGCCAACCAGGTATTGAGTCAAAAGAGAGCTCAGACTTGTGTGGATTACCTCATTGAGCGTGGAATCGCCCGCGAACGAATGGTGCCCGTTGGATACGGTGAGTCTAAGCCCATCATCAGCGATGAAGAAATTGCAGCGTTGCCAACGGATGAAGAACGTCTCGTAGCTCACCAGAAAAACAGACGTACCGTTTTCCGTGTACTCAGCTGGGATTACATTCCGCCTAAGGAATCTCCTTCTGAAGGTGGTGAAGAGTCCGGTGGAATGGATGACGGAGCTACCGGCCAGGAAGGATCTAATTAGATTAACAACATAGCTTTAGCCGTATGAGTAAGCCTTACTCATACGGCTTTTTTATTTCATGGAAGTAAGCAAGAAATACGCAGAACGCGGAGTTTCATCCGCGAAGGGAGATGTGCACAAGGCCATCAAGAACATTGATAAAGGCTTGTTTCCTCAAGCCTTCTGTAAAATCATCCCGGATGTGTTGAGTGGTAGTGATGAGCACTGCCTCGTGATGCACGCGGATGGAGCCGGAACCAAATCCAGTCTGGCCTATGCGTATTGGAAGGAGACCGGTGACCTTTCCGTTTGGAAGGGTATCGCTCAGGATGCGCTCATCATGAATACAGATGATCTCCTTTGTGTAGGAGCCACAGGTCCAATAGCGGTTTCCTCCACTATTGGACGTAACAAAAAGTCTGTTCCCGGTGAAGTCATTCAAGCCATCATCGAAGGTGGGGAAGAGGTCATGCAGATGCTTCGTGATCATGGCATGGACATCTATTCTACCGGAGGAGAAACAGCTGACTTGGGTGATCTTGTCCGAACCATCATTGTGGATAGCACCGTGACTGCAAGAATGAAGCGATCAGATGTGATCGACAATGCCAACATCAAAGCAGGAAATGTCATTGTTGGTCTTGCGAGCAGTGGTCAGGCCAGTTATGAAACCACCTACAACGGAGGAATGGGAAGTAATGGGCTCACCAGCGCCCGACACGATTTGTTCTCCAAGGAAGTCGCGGCCAAATATCCTGAAACCTTTGATCCAGCGCTGGACGATTCGCTCGCATATGTGGGTCCGTTTGGTTTGACTCAGGAAATTGAAGGCAGTTCATTGGACGCTGGCAAGTTGGTCCTTTCTCCAACACGCACCTATGCTCCTGTGATCATCAAGATCCTCAACGAACTGCCCGGAAAGATCAACGGTATGGTCCATTGCTCAGGAGGAGCGCAAACAAAGGTGCTGCACTTCGTGAAGAACGTTCACATTGTGAAGGACAACATGTTTGATGTGCCCCTGCTGTTCCAGCTCATTCAAAAGCACTCCGGAACCGATTGGAAGGAGATGTATCAGGTCTTCAACATGGGGCACCGAATGGAGCTCTACCTGGATGAATCAGATGCTCAAACCGTAATGGATATTGCGAAGTCATTTAATGTGGATGCCCAGATCGTTGGACGTGTAGAAGCTAGCGAAACCGAAGAAGCTTCGCTTACTGTTCATAGCCCTGAAGGAGCCATCAAATACGGACAGTCATGAGCAATCTGATTGGAAAACTCGAAGCCATCAAGGAACGATGGGAAGAAGTAGGACAGCTGATTTCGGATCCGGCTGTGATTGCTGACATGAAGCGCTATGTGAAGCTTAATAAGGAGTACAGCGACCTGAAGGAGATTGTAGACAAGCACGAAGAATACAAGAACGCTCTGGATAACCTCAACAGCACTAAGCAAATGCTGGATACAGAGAAGGATCCGGAGATGCGCGAGATGGCCAAGGAAGAACTATCTGAATTGGAGGAATTGGTGCCTTCCCTGGAGGAGACGATCAAGATGATGCTCGTTCCCAAGGACCCCGAGGATGACAAGAACGCCATTCTTGAAATACGATCAGGAACAGGAGGTGATGAGGCGAGCATCTTTGCTGGCGACCTCTATCGAATGTACACCCGCTACTGCGAGAAGCAAGGCTGGTCTGTCGAAGTCATGGAAGTGACGGAAGGGACTTCTGGTGGATACAAGGAAGTAGTGCTCAAAGTCACAGGACAGGATGTGTATGGCACGCTCAAATATGAAGCAGGCGTTCATCGCGTGCAGCGCGTACCTGAAACCGAATCGCAGGGAAGGGTTCACACTTCCGCTGCTACGGTGGCCGTGTTGACTGAAGCAGATGAGGTAGACGTGGAAATCAATCCGGCAGACATCGAAGTGCAGACGGCTCGTTCCAGCGGAGCGGGTGGTCAGAATGTAAACAAGGTTGAAACCAAGGTTCAGCTGACTCACAAGCCTACAGGTATCATGATCACTTGTCAGGTGGAGCGTTCCCAACACGCCAACCGCGAACGAGCTATGGTCATGCTACGTGCCCGGCTCTACGATATGGAGTTGCAGAAGCGCAATGATGCCATCGCTTCCAAGCGCAAGACGATGGTTTCTTCCGGAGATCGATCTGCCAAAATCAGAACCTACAACTTCCCTCAGGGACGCGTGACGGATCATCGCATTGGCTTAACTCTTTACAACCTCGATGCGGTAATGGGGGGCGACATCCAAAAAGTGATTGATGAATTGAAGATCGCAGAGAATGCGGAGAAACTGAAGGAAGGCGAAAACACGAGCAACCCAGCATAAATGAATAAATCCCAACTCGTAGAGATCATACGTGCCAAGCAGAGCTTCTTGTGCATCGGGCTTGACACAGACCTTGACAAAATTCCATCACACTATCCCAAAACGGTGGATAGCCTGTTTGCTTTCAATCGTGAGATCATTGATGCCACGCTCGAGTTCACCGTATCGTATAAGTTGAACCTGGCGTTCTACGAAGCTTATGGCCTGGAAGGGTGGAAGGCGTTTACAGATACTGTGGAGTATTTGAAGGACAAAAGCGTTTTCATCATCGCAGATGCCAAGCGAGGTGATATTGGTAACACTTCCAAACGCTATGCAAAGGCGTTTTTTGAGACAGCCGAGTGTGATGCAGTCACTGTTAATCCCTACATGGGATCAGATTCCGTGACGCCATTTCTTGGATTTGATGGCAAGTGGGTCATCGCGCTGGGACTTACCTCCAATAAGGGAGCTCAGGACCTTGAATTGGAGAAGCTCAGCAATGGCGATTATGTCTATGAACACATGCTGAAGAAGCTCACCGCTATGGGGAGTTCAGATGAGCTTATGTTGGTGATTGGGGCTACTCAGCAAGATCGGTTTGAAGGCATAAGAGCATTGGCGCCCGATTATTTTCTCCTGATGCCAGGAGTGGGAGCCCAAGGCGCTTCCGTGGAAGACCTTCGACCATTGATTACCAAAGACATTGGGGTGTTGGTCAACTCCTCCCGTCAGGTCATTTATGCATCCTCCGGTCCCGACTTTGCGGAGGCGGCCAGATCAGAAGCCATGAAGCTCAGGGATAGTATGAAGGCCATGATGTAAACAAGCACACGTTGTGAAAGAAGAGCTTCTTCAATACATCTGGAAACAGCAGCAGTTTGATCAAAATGATCTGCGCACTACAGATGGAGAGGAGCTTCGCATTCTAAACCCAGGAGTCTGGAATCACCTGTCCGGACCTGATTTCTCGGAAGCAAGAGTTGAAATAGGAGGCACTTTGTGGGTAGGGAGCGTTGAGGTTCATATGAATGCTGCTGATTGGTTTACACATAAGCATCATTTGGATCGCAACTACGACAATGTCGTTTTGCACGTTGTGTTGGAGAACGACCACGCTCAAGTCAAAAAGCTCGGTTTGCCTACGCTAGCACTGAATGGTCGGATTGGTTCCAACCTGATCAAAACCTACCATCAGCTGCAGATTCAAAAGGATCACATTCCCTGTCAATCCTATCTCGATGATGTGGAGCCGATGGTTTGGCGGCATTGGTTAGACCGGATGCTTGTCCAACGCCTTGAGCGCAAAACCCTGGCTATAGAGCACATTTTTGAGCGATGTAAGCAAGACTGGTTGCAGACATTCCATGTATTGCTCAGCGGCTATTTCGGGCAAAATCAAAACAAAGAGCCGTTCCAGGAAGTGGCACTGACCCTGCCAATGAAGACCCTGCTCAAGATTGCAGATCGACCGAGGGAACTGAAGGCTCTGGCCTTTGGTGTGGCTGGGTTACTCGAACAGTTAGAGGAGGATGAGCATCAGGAACTTGAAAAACTCTATCGTTTTCAAAGTGCAAAGCTCAGCCTGGAGCCGCTCTCCATTCCATGGAAGTTTGGAAGAATAAGACCTGCCGCTGCGCCCAAGGTACGTCTTGCCCAGTGGGCGCAATTCGTTCCTTATACCGAGTCACTCTATCAACGGAGTGTCCGCTCCGATCTTCGTGATTGGTTGCGAAGCGCTGACCTTCAGCTCCAGGACATCCGACCAAAGGTGTCTCGTGGTTTTTTGGAAACCATTTACATCAACGCAGTCGTTCCCTTCGCTTTTTTCTACGCTCGCCAAACGGGTAACAATGAACTCATGGAGCTGTCGTTAGATGTACTTCATGACCTAAGGCCCGAAAAAAATCGTGTCGTCAGAACGTGGGCTGCAGCCGGGATTGATGCTAAAAACACCAAGGAAAGTCAATCATTGATTGAACTATACACACACTATTGTGACGCGAAAAAATGCGTACTTTGCAATGTCGGTCAGTCCATAATGAGACAAGCCCTATGAACGAATTGCAATCATTTCTCGAAAAACAAGCTTTTGGAGTCTGTGAATGGCTCGGAGAGAAGTGGGGCATTAAGTCTTCCAGAATAAGGGTATACTTCATCTACCTTTCCTTCATCACGTTTGGCTCTCCGCTCATTGTCTATCTGGTGCTGCTTTTCTGGTTAGAACAGAAAGATGTTCTGAAAAGCAGAAGGCCAACCATCTGGGATTACTAACCTCCCTCTGCCGCCTTCATGAGGGTTCAATACGGCTTTCGATTAATCAAAGAGATAAGGTACTCGCTTGTAGTACTGTTTATCATCTTCATTGGCGGTACCGTTGGCTACAAGTTCATCGAGGATTATACCCTGCTTGATGCTTTCTACATGACCGTCATCACCGTGACCACTGTTGGGTACGGTGAGGTTATGCCGCTCGGCCCGGGAGGCAAAATATTTACGGCATTATTGATCCTTCTCACCTTCGGTGTTTTCGCGTATGCCATTACCTCAATTACGCGATATTTGGTCACCGGTGAATACAAGATTTACATTAAGAACTACCGAGTGATCAAGGAACTTCAAGGCTTAGATGGACACGTGATTGTTTGCGGATACGGCCGGAACGGAGTACAAGCCGTGGAAACACTTGCCGCTCACGGTATGCGCTTTGTCGTGGTGGAGCAAAACGAGGACTTGGTGCGGAGGCTTCAGGAGGAGCGCAATGACATCCTTATCATTGAAGGTGATGCTACGGATGAGTCGATGATCGAGCGAGCGCAGATTCACAAGGCCAGCGCGCTCATTGCTACCTTGCCCAAGGATGCAGACAATCTTTTTGTGGTACTCACGGCCCGTGAGTTGAATAAAAACCTGACCATTATCAGTCGCGCTTCCGATGATAGAAGCGAGAAAAAACTCAAAATTGCAGGCGCCAACAGTGTGATACTCCCGGATAAGGTGGGTGGCTCACACATGGCTTCCTTGGTAGTCACACCAGACCTGATGGAGTTTTTGGACCACATTTCTGTGATTGGTAAAGATCAAACAAGTCTCATCGAGCTGACCATTCCTGGTCAGCACCAGCCTGAGCGTTCGATCAAAGACCTTGAAGTCCAGCGCCAAACCGGGGCTAGGATTGTAGGAATGAAAACCGAAGCACGGGATATCATTGTGAATCCACCGGCTGATATGAAACTGATCGCTGGAGCGAAACTTTTTGTGTTGGGAACTGCCGAACAGGTAAAGAAACTGGAAGTAGCACTGAAAGATTAGCGTACCCTGGGCATGAAGAAGGTTTTAGTGACCGGTGCGAACGGTTTGATCGCTCGCAAAATCTCTACGTTCCTCCCGGAATTCACCACAGAGGTAATGTTGACATCCCGGAGTCAATCCATCCCCGGTGTTGACGGCAACTTTTTATCCTGCGACATTCGAGACTTTGACACGCTCCAACAATTGCTCGAGAGCTTTCAGCCCGACATGGTAATCCACACTGCAGCGGTTACCTCCATAGATTATGCGGAGCTGCACCCACAGGAAACCAAAGAGGTGAACGTTGTTGCCACGGAGAACCTGGCGAAGTGGTGCGGGCAAAACAATGCACGGTTGATCTATTTCTCTTCTGATTTCGTTTTTGACGGAACGGGAGATTTCTATGATGAAACGGATGAGCCGAATCCCGTAAGCCTCTACGGTCGATCCAAGCTCCAAAGTGAGAAAGCTGTGGAGCGATGGGTGCCTGACCATGTTATCATTCGCCCCGTCCTTGTTTATGGCTTGGTTCCAGACATGGCCAGATTGAACTTTCCACTTTGGGTAGCCACAAAGCTCAGTGAGGGATCAAAAGCTTACATCACAGGAGATCAGTACAGAACTCCAACCTATGTTGATGATGTAGCCATGGCTACGCTTAAAGTCGCTTTTTCTGAGTTCACCGGCTTATTGCATGTCAGTGGCGAAGAGCAGTTGAGCATTATGGATTTTGCCCGGAAAACAGCTCAGGCTTTCGAATTGGACGAATCATTGTTGGTGGAAGTGAACACCAGCGAGTTGAATCAGGTAGGCAAACGGCCACTCAGAACCGGCTTCACCAACGAGCGGTTAAAGTCACTGATTGACTATCAACCCACCAGCATCGAGCAGGCGCTGCAGAAGATGAGACAAACTGACATATAGCGTTAGGCGTATTGAGATTCCCATATATTTGGCTCTCTTCCAACGCCTATCTATGAAGTACAACTTAAAGTCGCTCGGCTTCACCTTCGTTTTTTCTCTTTTTTCTATCGTTAGTGCAATGGCCCAAACCGAAGGCGGTCAGGAAGCTAAAACCATTGATGATTCCATCAATGACTTCATGGAGCCTATCACAGGAGCCATCGAGAAGGTAGTTTTCTTCACCGTCCCCATCGGAGACATGGATGTGCCTTTTGTATTGATCTGGCTCATCACCGGTGCGTTGTTCTTCACAGTCTACATGAAGTTCGTCAACATCAGAGGGTTTCGTCATGCCATAGATGTGGTGAGGGGCAAGTATGATAACCCAAAGGACAGTGGAGAGGTGTCTCACTTTCAGGCACTCACTGCAGCACTCTCCGGGACGGTTGGAGTTGGAAACATTGCCGGTGTTGCTATTGCCATTTCCCTGGGTGGCCCAGGTGCCACCTTCTGGATGATTTTTGCCGGTTTGATTGGAATGTCATCCAAGTTCGTGGAATGTACCCTCGGGTTGAAATACAGGCTTAAGCATGAGGACGGCAGTGTTTCAGGTGGTCCCATGTACTATCTCAGAGACGGATTGGCCAGGCAAGGAAAAGGAACGCTGGGAAAGGTGTTGGCGGTGATTTTTGCCATTTCCTGTATTGGAGGATCATTTGGTGGTGGTAACATGGTGCAAATCAACCAAGCCACGCAGCAGTTGATTGATGTGACCGGAGGAGAGGCCAGCATGTTCTTCGACAGAGGCTGGGTCTTTGGGTTGATCATGGCCATTGTAGTTGGAGTCATCATCATCGGTGGTATCAAGAGTATTGCGCGTGTCACAGACAAGATCGTCCCCTTTATGGTTGGAATTTATGTCCTGGCCGCGATTGTGGTCATAGCCGGCAACATCAGCAACATTGGGTGGGCCTTCCAGCAAATATTCTCAGGAGCGTTTAGTCCTGATGCCATGTATGGTGGCTTCATTGGCGTGCTCATCCTTGGATTTAAACGGGCAGCCTTCTCCAATGAAGCAGGTATTGGATCCGCTTCCATTGCCCACTCCGCAGCTAAAACAGATGAGCCTGTCAGTGAGGGTATTGTGGCCCTGTTGGAGCCGTTCATTGACACGGTAGTAATTTGCACGATGACCGCTCTGGTGATCATTTTTTCTGGCTATGGAGAATTCACTCCTAAGGAAGCATACGATGCTGCCGTTTCAGGAGGTGGTGCTGCCGGCATTGGTTTGACTTCTTCCGCTTTTGCTCAAACGATTTCCTGGTTTCCCGTTGTGCTGAGCGTTGCTGTGATTCTGTTCGCGCTTTCTACCATGATCTCATGGAGCTACTACGGTATCAAAGCATGGTCTTACCTGTTTGGAAATAGCCGCGTTTCCATTACTATTTACAAAGTGATCTTCTGTTTGCTCGTCATTGTAGGAGCTGCGATCAGCGCAAATCAGGTGTTCAACTTCGGTGATGCAATGATTTTCGCCATGTGCTTCCCGAATGTACTAGGTCTTTATTTCCTCGCCCCGGAAATCAAGAAAGACCTGCAGAACTATTTTGATCGTATCAGATCCGGAGAGATCAAAGCCTATAAATAAGAGCTAGGCGTTGTTTCTCAAGCGCATCGTTCGAGACTACTTCACCTTCAACAAGAGGGAGAGAAGAGGCTTTGCAGTATTGGTGTTCATCCTATTGGTATTGTGCTCCGTTCATCTGGGAATGAAACTGACGCCCTCCGAATCTCATCCACTTTCAGAGGCGCAAATCCTGGCGATCGATGAGTTAGTGGCGCAATCTGAGCGCGAGGCCGCACTCAGAGACGCTCAGGCTCAGGCAGTAAAAGCAAGATCTTCTCACGACATCAAGTTTCAGGAAAGCAAAAACATCGAGGAACACCAGCCAGAGTGGACGGAGTTTGATCCGAACACAGTGGATGTTGAAACGCTAAAATCTACAGGCCTGAAGCCTTACCTCGCAGAGCGCATGGTGAAATACCGGAACAGCGGTGGCAGCTTCCACGACCTTCAGGATGTGGCCAGGATCTACGGAATGGATTCGCTGTGGCTTCAGGATGCTGAGGCCTACATGAACTTCCCGACAAAGCCTGAGCTCGCTGAAAGCAAGATTTCAGAACCCTGGAAAGCCAAGCCCAAGAAGGTTCTGCCAAAGATTGATTTGAACCGGGCAGACAGCGCTACCCTTGTTAGCATTTCAGGCATTGGTCCGTTCTACGCTTCCAACATTGTCGAACTCCGGGATCAGCTTGGAGGCTTTCTGGATTATCAGCAACTGGGAGATGTGTATCGCATGAGGGCCGAAACGATTCAACTGCTCACAGAGCGAACATTCATTGACTCGACAGCTGTCACAAAGATCCCACTGAACAGTGTCACGGTGGAAGAGCTCGCATCCCACAAATACCTTGACTGGAAGACCGCCAAGATCATTATTGCCTATCGAGCCGCGCACGGTTCTTTTCAAAAAAGCAGCGACATTCTGAAAACAGATGTTGTTACCGACTCGATGTACCGTAAAATTGCACCTTATCTTTTGATCGAATGAGTATCTCAGCAGATGTTGCCGGAGTGATTAGATCCGTTGAAGGATTCCCCAAACCTGGAATTTCGTTTAAAGACATTGTGCCGCTGTTAGCCGATCCAGTGCTGTGCGATCGTTTGGCAGACGCCTTAGTGGAACCTTTCCGGAGTGAGGGGGTAGATATGATCGCAGCGATAGAAAGTCGCGGGTTTATTCTCGGTTCACTAATGGCCCAGAAGCTAGGTTGTGGTCTCACGCTGGTGCGCAAGAAGGGCAAACTTCCACACGTCACCGTAGCCGAGGAGTATGATCTTGAATACGGTTCTGCCATCATTGAGATGCACGAAGACAGTTTTGAAAAGGGAAGCAAGGTTCTCATTCACGATGATCTCCTTGCGACAGGCGGTACGGCAGAAGCCGCAGCCAAACTCTGTAAGCGACTAGATGCGCAATTAGTAGGATTCAGTTTCATCATCGAGCTCATAGGGCTCAAGGGCAAAGAGCTGATCCAACCATATTCGGAAAACATTGTTTCAATCGTAAATTATTAAGTAAATGGATTTTTCATCGTACGAAAATCGGGAGATGATCACCCAGATGGTCAGAGACTTTTGTGAGAAAGAGATCAGACCCAATTTCATGAAGTGGGACGAATCGCAAGAGTTTCCCGTGCAGGTTTTCAAGAAGATGGGTGAGCTCGGAATGATGGGCGTTTTGGTGCCAGAGAAGTACAATGGAGCCGGACTGGGTTATTTCGAGTACGTAACTATCATCGAGGAAGTAGCCAAGGTTTGTGGCTCAGTAGGATTGAGTCTTGCTGCACATAATTCCTTGTGCACAAACCACATCCTTCAGTTTGGGAATGAAGAGCAAAAGAGTAAGTGGTTGCCAAAGCTTGCCACTGCGGAATGGATTGGTGCTTGGGGATTGACAGAAACCGGAACTGGCTCGGATGCCGGAGGCATGAATACAACAGCCGTGAAGGACGGAGATCATTGGGTGCTGAACGGCTCCAAAAACTTCATCACTCATGGAATCAGTGGCGACATCGCTGTTGTCATTGTAAGAACAGGGGAGAAGGGTGACTCTCACGGCATGACCGCTTTTGCAGTTGAAAAAGGAACTCCAGGATTTTCCGGAGGCAAGAAGGAAGATAAGCTTGGCATGAGAGCTTCGGAGACGGCCGGACTGTTTTTTGACAATTGCCGAATTCCAGATGCCAACAGACTTGGTGCCGAAGGTGAAGGATTCATCCAGTCCATGAAGGTGTTGGATGGCGGACGTATTTCCATTGCTGCGCTTTCTCTGGGGATTGCCAAAGGAGCACTTCAAGCTGCTACACGCTACTCGCAGGAGCGCGAGCAGTTTGGAAAACCCATCTCGAAATTCCAGGCTGTTGCCTTCAAGCTGGCTGACATGGCTACGGAAATCGAAGCTGCGGAGCTGTTGACATACCAGGCTGCTGATTCTAAAAACCGTGGTTTACCCACCACCAAACAATCTGCGATGGCGAAGTACTATGCATCGGAGGTGGCTGTTCGCGCAGGAAATGAAGCGGTCCAAATTTTTGGCGGCTACGGTTACACCAAAGAATTCCCTGCTGAGAAGTTCTACCGAGATGCCAAGCTTTGCACGATTGGCGAGGGAACCAGCGAAATTCAGAAGCTTGTGATCTCGAGAGAGATTTTGCGCTAGTTTGATTCAGATTAATCGTTACTTTTGCCGCCCCAACAGAAAGGAGGAGACATGTTAATCATACCAGTTAAAGAAGGCGAGTCGATAGAAAAGGCACTCAAGAAGTACAAGAAGAAGTTTGAAAAAACAGGTGTGCTGCGAAGCCTGAGAAGTCGTCAGAAGTATACAAAGCCATCGGTCGTAAACCGTGAGCAGAAGCTGAAGGCCATCTACAAGAATCAAATGATGCAGGACGAGGAATAAAAACCTTCCTGTTCAAATCATTCACAATACAAAGCCGTTCCATTGGAGCGGCTTTTTTATTTTCAGAATCTTGGAACTCACTTCCGCCATTCAGCAATACCTGGAATATCTCCAGTATCAGAAACGTTCGAGCCAGCATACTTTAACGGCTTATGAGAATGACCTTCTGGGCTTCCGTGATGACTTGCTCAGTCAAATGGGCGTCCTGATGCTGGAGGATGTTACCAATCGCATCATTGGTAGCCACATCGCAGCGCTTGCTGATCGAGGTTTGGCTCCTGCGACCCTCAATAGAAAGATCAGCGCCATCCAATCCTTCTTTAAACACTGCCATAGGCATGATTGGGTGCAAAAGAACCCTGCCGTTAATGTAAGGCGTCCAAAGAAGGCGAAACGCTTACCAGAGGTGGTAAGAGCAGAGGACATGACAGAGCTACTGGAAGGGGAGCTATTTGGTGATGATTTCACCGGTCGAAGAGATAAGCTGATACTGACGCTCCTCTACGCTGCCGGATTGCGCAGGGAGGAGTTGATGAACATACGATTAGGTGACCTCAGTCTGTCCGATCAAACGTTGAAGGTTACGGGAAAGAGGAACAAGCAGCGCATCATTCCTGTCGCAGGTGTGGTCTTTGATGCTTGGCGAGCATACATGCTTGAACGCGATAAGTTGGAAACTAACGAGGACTTTCTGCTGCTCACTTTGAAGGGCAAAAAACTATACCCTGGCCTTGTCTATAAGGTGGCAAAAAATTACCTTTCGCTTATTACAACGATGCAGAAGAAAAGTCCACACGTTCTCAGACATAGCTTCGCCACCCACCTCCTCAACGAAGGTTCCAACCTTCAAGCCATCAAAGAACTTCTCGGCCACAGCAGTCTTGCAGCGACTCAGGTCTACACACATACATCGTTGGAAAAACTAAAGGACGTTTATAACCAGGCTCACCCCAAGAGCCAAAAAAGTTAAAGAACATGGATCTTAAAGTTCATTCCATCCACTTCGATGCCGATCGAAAGCTCATCGGTTTTATAGATCAAAAAGTGAAGAAGTTGAACCACTTTTACGATGATATCATCTCCAGTGAAGTGTATTTACGTCTTGATAAGTCTCATACTTCCGAAAATAAAGTGGCCGAGATTCGATTGGTTACTCCCGGTAAGGAGATGTTCGCCAAAAAGCAATGTAAATCCTTTGAAGAGGCTACAGACCTTGCAGTAGAGGCACTTAGACGCCAGGTACGAAAGAAAAAAGGGAAGCTTTTGCAGGTTCACTAGCCTCCGTTTTTCAAGGCGTTGATTTCTTGTTTGGGCTTTTTTTTGCCCAACGTTTGCTTCAATTCAAACTATGTATAAATTTGCACACCTTTTTCGAGAGGGTGTGCAATTTTTGTTTGCGCCAGTTCATTGAAAATGCTGCCGGTGTAGCTCAGTTGGCCAGAGCAGCTGATTTGTAATCAGCTGGTCGGGGGTTCGAATCCCTCCACCGGCTCGCAGTATTGTATTTGGGTAGTATTGGCTGCTCATGATGACATGTTGGGGAGATACTCAAGCGGCCAACGAGGACAGACTGTAAATCTGTTGGTATTTACCTTCGCAGGTTCGAATCCTGCTCTCCCCACAATAAGTTGAGCGAACTTCCAGAACTATGAATCTGGATCTTTGTGAAGCTTAGGGAGAAGGTGATGGTATCGTTTTCTTCTCAACAAATACGATAGTAAACCTGCCAAGTGATGGAGTTTCACGGCTTGGCAGATGTGTTTTTTGAAATAGCAGAAGCCTGAAGGTTTCTGATTGGTTTAAGCGGGAGTAGCTCAGTTGGTAGAGCATCAGCCTTCCAAGCTGAGGGTCGCGGGTTCGAGTCTCGTCTCCCGCTCATTTTTGTTGAATCGTTCTTTAACAGTCACTCGAGTAGAGTTCTGTGTTGATCTAAGACTCTGTCTTCGAGTTATAGTACGGAAATAGTACCGATGTAGTTCAGGCTTGCCTGACGAAGTCGGACAATGAAATTAGCCGATGTAGTTCAGGTTTGTCTGACGAAATCGGATAAAGCCGATGTAGCTCAGGGGTAGAGCGCTTCCTTGGTAAGGAAGAGGTCAGGGGTTCAATTCCCCTCATTGGCTCATCGAAAAGTGAAAAATATTAAGCTCAGAGCTAAAGGACTGAGCTTTACGAATGTGTTATCAATTTAATTAAACTCAATAATCATTTAATCAAGGTAAATAGTCATGGCTAAGGAGACTTTTGATCGTTCCAAACCCCACTTGAATATTGGAACTATTGGTCACGTTGACCACGGAAAAACCACATTGACTGCTGCAATTACCACTGTACTTGCTAAGAAAGGTTTCTCCGAACTGCGTTCATTCGATTCGATCGATAACGCTCCAGAAGAAAAAGAAAGAGGTATTACCATTAACACCTCTCACGTAGAATATCAAACCGCGAATCGTCACTATGCTCACGTTGACTGTCCAGGTCACGCTGACTACGTGAAGAACATGGTTACTGGTGCTGCCCAGATGGACGGTGCTATCCTCGTTGTTGCTTCTACTGATGGTCCTATGCCACAGACTCGTGAGCACATCCTGCTCGCTCGTCAGGTTGGAGTACCTCGCATCGTAGTGTTCATGAACAAGGTTGACCTTGTTGATGATGAAGAATTGTTGGAACTCGTTGAGATGGAAATCCGCGAGCTTCTTTCTTTCTATGAGTACGATGGTGACAACGCTCCTGTTGTTCAAGGTTCTGCTTTGGGTGGACTGAACGGAGAAGCATCTTGGGAAGAAAAGATCATGGAGCTGATGGAAGCAGTAGATAGCTACATCGAAATGCCTCCACGTGACGTTGATAAGGATTTCTTGATGCCAGTTGAAGACGTATTCTCTATTACTGGTCGTGGTACTGTTGCTACAGGCCGTATCGAGACTGGTGTTATCAACACAGGTGATCCTGTAGAGATCATCGGATTTGATGAGAAACTTACTTCTACCATTACTGGTGTTGAGATGTTCCGCAAAATCCTCGACCGAGGTGAAGCTGGTGACAACGTAGGTCTTCTCCTCAGAGGTATTGAAAAGACAGACATTAAAAGAGGTATGGTAATCTGTAAGCCAGGTTCTATTACTCCTCACACAAAGTTCAAGGCTGAGGTCTACATCCTGAAGAAGGAAGAAGGTGGACGTCACACTCCGTTCCACAACAAGTATCGTCCACAGTTCTACTTGAGAACAACTGACGTTACTGGTGAGATCGTGCTTGGCGAAGGTCGTGAGATGGTAATGCCAGGTGACAACCTTACCATTGAAGTTAATCTCATCGCACCTGTCGCAATCAACCAGGGTCTTAAGTTCGCGATTCGCGAAGGTGGACGTACTGTTGGTGCCGGTCAGGTAACTGAGATTATTGAGTAAATTGATAAACACGCGATCGAAGTGTGAGGGCATCTTTTTGCCTTCACACTTTTGGTCGTTATAAACATACGGGTGTAGCTCAACTGGTAGAGCACTGGTCTCCAAAACCAGGGGCTGTGGGTTCGATTCCTACCACCCGTGCATAGAAAGATAATGGCAGGAATAAAAGGATACATCGAAGAGGCTGTAGACGAGTTGACCAACAAGGTCTCCTGGCCTACGTGGTCAGAACTTCAGAGCAGTGGAATTGTAGTGCTTATTGCTACGTTCATCATTGCAGGACTCATTTATGCCATGGACTTTGGATTCGGTCAGTTGATGGACCTCATCTACATTAAGATTTTCGGATAAGATGGCAGATTCTGATGTGAAATACAATCTGAAGTGGTACGTGGTGCGTGCCATTAGCGGCCAGGAGAAGAAAGTCAAGGAGTTCATTGAGATGGAAATTGACCGACTGAAGCTCAACGAGCAGGTCACTCAAGTCCTCATTCCTACAGAAAAGGTTTATCAAATCCGCAATGGCAAGAAGGTAAGCAAGGAGAGAAACTTCTTTCCAGGTTACATTCTTATCGAGGCGGAGTTGTCAGGAGAAATTCCCCACATTATTAAGAACGTCACCAGCGTGATTGGTTTTCTTGGTGGTGAAAAGGGAGGTGATCCTATGCCGTTGAGGCAAAGTGAAGTGAATCGAATCCTAGGTAAGGTCGATGAACTTGCTGAAAGTGAAGCAGAATTGAACATCCCATTTGTGGTGGGCGAATCTGTGAAGGTGATTGATGGTCCATTCAATAGCTTCTCTGGAGTAATTGAAGAGATCAATGAGGAGAAGAAAAAGCTCAAGGTGATGGTGAAGATTTTCGGAAGAAAGACACCACTCGAGTTGAGCTACATGCAGGTCGAAAAAGAGTAATCAATTAATTAGGAGTCATGACTTCGTGAGCATGACGCTTGAACTAAACTATAAGCAATGGCAAAGGAAATAAGCGCACTGATCAAGTTGCAGGTACGCGGAGGAGGAGCCAATCCATCCCCACCCGTAGGTCCGGCTCTTGGTGCTAAGGGCGTAAACATCATGGAGTTCTGTAAGCAGTTTAATGCCAGAACTCAAGACAAGGCTGGAAAGGTACTTCCAGTTGTGATCACCGTGTATGGTGATAAATCATTCGACTTCATCGTCAAGACTCCACCAGTTGCTGTGCAGCTGAAGGAGGCCGCGAAGCTTAAGTCAGGTTCTTCTGAACCTAATCGTATCAAAGCTGGAACAGTTTCTATGGATCAAGTCCGCGCAATCGCTGAGGACAAGATGGTAGACTTGAACTGTTTTACGGTAGAGTCAGCCATGAACATGGTTGCTGGCACTGCTCGCAGCATGGGTATTAACGTTAAATAAGCAGCGGACAGATGGCAAGAATGACAAAAAACAAGAAAGCTGCGCTCGCTAAGATCGACAGCGACAAGAACTACAGCCTTGCAGATGCAAGTGCTTTGGTGAAGGATGTTACCACGGTAAAGTTCGATGCTTCCGTTGACCTCAGTGTTCGATTGGGAGTAGATCCACGTAAATCAAATCAAATGGTGCGTGGCGTTGTTACCCTTCCTCACGGAACTGGTAAGGACACCCGAGTGTTGGTATTGTGTACACCTGACAAAGAGCAGGAAGCTACAGATGCAGGCGCTGATTACGTTGGTCTGGACGATTACATCGCCAAGATCAAAGGTGGTTGGACAGATGTTGACGTGATCATCACCATGCCAAGTGTGATGGGTAAGGTTGGTGCTTTGGGACGTATTCTCGGTCCACGAGGCTTGATGCCAAACCCTAAGACGGGTACGGTGACCATGGACATTGCCAAGGCAGTAAAAGAAGTTAAAGCCGGTAAGATCGACTTTAAAGTAGATAAATATGGAATTGTGCATGCTTCCGTAGGAAAGGTTTCCTTCGATGCACAGAAAATCGCGGAAAACGCGAGTGAGCTGTTACAAACAATCATCAAACTCAAGCCGACTTCAGCGAAGGGTACGTATGTGAAGAGCATCTTCATGTCTAGTACCATGAGCCCAGGTATCTCAGTGGATACGAAGTCAGCAAGTTTGTAATTACTTAATCTTAAAAGTAAGATGACAAGACAAGAAAAGGATGTTCTTATTAGTGATCTTGCCGAGCGATTGAGTGAGAGCGGGGTTGTTTACTTGACGGACATCGCTGACCTTAATGCCGAAGACTCCGGAAAATTGCGCAGGCTATGCTTCCAACGCCAGGTGCAATTGAAGGTTGTCAAGAACACACTCTTGGCGAAAGCTATGGAGCGTGTGGAAGGCAAGAATTATGGTGAGCTAGCTGATGTTCTGAAAGGAAACACTGGAATCATGTTCTCTGAAACTGGCAATGCTCCGGCAAAGCTGATCAAGGAGTTCAGGAAGAAAAGTAAAAAGCCTTTGCTCAAGGGAGCCTATGTAGAAGAGAGTGTCTACATCGGTGATGAAAATCTGGATGCGCTCGTGGACCTCAAGTCCAGAGAAGAGCTTATCGGGGAGATTATTACCCTCCTGCAATCACCTGCGAAGAATGTTATCTCTGCTCTTAAAGGCGGAGGTGGCGATAAGATCGCGGGACTCGTCAAGGCCCTTGAAGAAAGGGAATCATAAATCAATTTTGAAACTTAGGTTAAACGTTAATAATTCAACAACAAAATGGCTGATCTGAAAGCTTTTGCCGAGCAACTTGTAAACCTTACCGTAAAAGAGGTGAACGAATTGGCTCAAATTCTTAAGGATGAATATGGAATCGAACCTGCTGCTGCTGCAGTAGCTGTTGCTGGTCCTGCTGGCGGTGGCGATGGTGACGGTGGTGGTGCCGAGCAGACTGAATTCGATGTTATTCTGAAGGCTGCTGGTGGTTCTAAGCTTGCTGTAGTTAAACTCGTGAAGGAAATGACTGGTCTTGGTCTGAAAGAAGCCAAAGAACTGGTTGATGGCGCACCAAAGCCATTGAAAGAAGGAGTTGCTAAAGACGAAGCTGAAGCACTGAAAACTCAGCTTGAAGAAGCTGGCGCTGAGGTTGAGATTAAGTAAATCTCAATAGTCTTTTACATTAATGCAAAGGTTTAGCCCCCATGTGGGGCTAAACCCTTTGTGCTTTGTAGTCGTTTCTCATTACTTATTCTTTTTTTAATGACCAGAAATATTTCTCAGAGAGTCAACTTTTCAAGGACTCAAAAACAATTAGAATACCCTGATTTTCTTGACATTCAGCTCCAGTCATTCAGGGATTTCTTTCAACTCGAAACCTCTCCCGAAGAACGAGAAAACGAAGGTCTGTTCAACGTATTCAGTGAAAACTTCCCTATCACCGATGCACGTAACAACTTCGTACTGGAATTTCTGGACTACTTCGTTGACCCACCACGCTACTCCATCGATGAGTGCATGGATCGGGGATTGACTTACAGTGTCCCACTTAAGGCAAAACTTAAACTTTATTGTACCGACCCTGAGCACGAGGATTTCGAAACCATCGTGCAAGACGTTTACCTGGGTACTATACCTTACATGACACCTCGCGGCTCCTTTGTGATCAATGGAGCAGAACGAGTGGTTGTGTCTCAGCTTCACCGTTCTCCTGGTGTGTTCTTCGGACAGAGCTTCCATGCGAACGGAACCAAGCTGTATTCGGCCAGGATTATTCCTTTCAAAGGTTCCTGGATCGAATTTGCAACAGACATCAATAGCGTGATGTATGCTTATATCGATCGTAAGAAGAAGCTTCCGGTTACGACCTTGCTTCGTGCGATCGGTTATGAGAGCGATAAGGAGATTCTCGAGATCTTCAACCTCGCAGACGAGGTGAAGGTCAGCAAGACCGGTCTTAAAAAAGTCGTAGGACGAAGACTGGCAGCGAGAGTATTGAAGACTTGGTTTGAAGACTTCGTAGATGAAGATACCGGTGAAGTGGTATCCATCGAGCGTAACGAAGTAGTGGTGGATCGTGAAACGGTCATCGAAGACGAGCACATGGAGCTTATCCTCGATGCGGATGTGAAGACCATTCTTCTCCACAAGGAGAACATCAATGCTGCAGATCACGCGATCATTTACAACACACTTCAGAAGGATCCTTCCAACTCTGAAATTGAAGCGGTTGAGCACATCTACCGTATTCTGAGAAACGCTGAACCACCAGATGAGGAAACCGCTCGTGGTATCATCGATAAGCTCTTCTTCTCTGACAAGCGTTACGATCTCGGAGAAGTAGGACGCTACAGAATCAACAAGAAACTTGGATTGGATATCGATATGGAAAACCGCGTGTTGACCAAGGTGGATATCATCGAGATCATCAAATATTTGATTGAGCTGATCAACTCGAAGACCGATGTAGATGACATCGATCACTTGAGCAACAGACGTGTAAGAACTGTTGGTGAGCAGCTTTACAATCAGTTCGGTGTTGGTCTGGCCCGTATGGCTCGTACCATTCGTGAGCGAATGAATGTTCGTGACAACGAAGTATTTACACCGATTGACTTGATCAACGCGAAGACCCTGTCTTCTGTGATCAACTCTTTCTTCGGAACCAATCAGCTGTCTCAGTTCATGGATCAAACCAATCCACTTTCTGAGATTACTCACAAGCGTAGATTATCAGCTCTCGGGCCAGGTGGTCTTTCTCGTGAGCGTGCTGGTTTCGAGGTTCGTGACGTTCACTACACACACTATGGTCGACTTTGTACCATCGAGACACCGGAAGGACCAAACATTGGTTTGATCTCTTCTCTGTGTGTTTATGCTAAGGTGAACAAGCTCGGATTCATTGAGACGCCTTACCGTAAGGTGGAAGATGGAAATGTGAAGTTCGATGACATTACTTACCTCAGTGCTGAAGAGGAAGACAATCAGACCATCGCCCAGGCAAATGCCAAGGTGAATGAGAAGGGAATCTTCGAAACTGAGAAAGTAAAGGCACGATTTGAAGGTGACTTCCCAGTGGCTGAGCCGAATGAGATCACGTTGATGGACGTTGCTCCAAACCAGATCGCTTCGATTGCAGCTTCTCTCATTCCATTCCTCGAGCATGATGATGCGAACCGTGCGCTGATGGGCTCTAACATGAGTCGTCAGTCCGTTCCGTTGTTGCGTCCTCAGGCACCTATCGTAGGTACAGGACTTGAGAAGCTTGTAGCTCAGGATTCACGTGTATTGATTTACGCAGAAGGAGAAGGAGTTATTGAGAACGTTGACGCCAAGCAGATCACGGTTCGCTATGAGCGCACCGATGATCAGCAGCTTGTAAGCTTCGACAACGACCTTAAGACTTACACACTCACCAAGTTCCGTAAGACCAACCAGTCTACTACCCAGAACATCAAGCCGATCGTGAAGAAAGGCCAGAAGGTTTCCAAGGGTGATGTGCTGTGTGAAGGTTACGGAACCGAAAAAGGTGAACTCGCATTGGGACGAAACCTCATGGTAGCGTTCATGCCTTGGAAAGGATACAACTTCGAGGATGCGATTGTGATCAGCGAAAAAGTTGTTCGTGACGATATCTACACTTCCATCCACGTGGACGAGTACGTACTTGAAGTACGTGACACCAAGCGAGGTCTGGAAGAATTGACAGCGGATATTCCTAACGTAAGCGAAGAAGCCACCAGAAACCTTGATGAAAACGGACTGATCCGTGTAGGAACTGAGGTGAAGGAAGGTGATATCCTCATCGGAAAGATCACTCCAAAAGGAGAAACTGATCCAACTCCTGAAGAGAAGCTTCTCCGCGCCATCTTTGGTGATAAGGCAGGTGATGTGAAAGATGCATCGCTGAAAGTTCCACCAAGTGTGAAGGGAGTAGTCATCGATAAGAAGTTGTTCTCACGCGCCATCAAGGACCGCAAGGCCAAGGCTCAGGAGAAGAACATTCTGGAAGAGATCGACAAGGAATACGATAACACCATGGATGATCTGAAGAATCGATTGGTAGAGAAGCTCTTTACCATCGTTTCAGGTAAGACATCTCAGGGTGTATTCAATAAATACAACGAGGAGATCATTAAGAAAGGAACCAAGTTCACGCAGAAGCTTCTGACTGGACTGGTTTATGGTGATCTCAATCCGAATGGTTGGACAACGGATGACGACAAGAACGACCTCATCAAGAAGTCGTTGAGCAACTTCAACATCAAGGCCAATGAGGCTTTGGGTATCATGAAGCGCAAGAAGTTCGCCATCACTGTTGGTGATGAACTGCCATCAGGTATCGTTCAGTTGGCCAAAGTCTACATCGCCAAGAAGCGTAAGCTGAAAGTGGGTGATAAGATGGCGGGTCGACACGGTAACAAGGGTATCGTAGCGAAGATTGTACGCCAGGAGGACATGCCGTTCCTCGAAGATGGAACGCCTGTAGACATCGTTCTCAATCCACTCGGTGTACCTTCTCGTATGAACCTCGGTCAGATCTTCGAAACGGTGCTCGGATGGGCTGGTCTTAAGACCGGTCAGAAATTCGCCACACCGATCTTTGATGGTGCGACCATGGAAGACATTCACAAGTACACCGATGAGGCTGGTGTTCCGCGCTATGGAAGAACTTACCTCTACGATGGTGGTACTGGTGATCGTTTTGACCAGCCAGCGACTGTTGGTGTGATCTACATGTTGAAGCTTCACCACTTGGTGGACGACAAGATGCACGCCCGTTCGATTGGACCATACTCCCTCATTACGCAGCAGCCGCTGGGTGGTAAGGCACAGTTTGGAGGTCAGCGATTTGGTGAGATGGAGGTTTGGGCACTTGAAGCATTTGGTGCAGCCCACATCCTTCGTGAGATCCTCACTGTGAAGTCTGATGACGTGATGGGAAGAGCAAAGGCCTACGAATCCATCGTGAAGGGTGAGCCAATGCCAAATCCTGGAATTCCTGAATCCTTCAACGTGTTGCTGCACGAGATGAGAGGTCTGGGACTCAACATCACATTAGAATAAGTTTATTATCCAATAACCATTCATAGCATTTGTAATGGCAATAAGAAAAGATCAAAAACCTGCGAGCGGCTTCAATAAAATCATCATCAGCCTGGCTTCCCCCGAAATGATTCTGGAGAAGTCTCACGGTGAGGTTTTGAAGCCCGAAACGATCAACTATAGAACTTACAAGCCCGAGCGTGATGGTCTCTTTTGCGAGCGAATCTTCGGACCTGTAAAAGACTACGAATGTCACTGCGGTAAATACAAGCGTATCCGATACAAGGGAATCGTTTGTGACCGTTGCGGTGTTGAGGTGACAGAGAAGAAGGTGAGAAGAGAGCGCATGGGACACATCTCATTGGTGGTTCCTGTAGCTCACATCTGGTACTTCAAGTCGCTTCCTAACAAAATCGGCTACCTGCTCGGTCTTCCAAGCAAGAAGCTCGATTCGATCATCTACTACGAGCGTTACGTAGTGATCAACCCGGGAGAGGCGAAGAACAAAGAAGGCGAAGACCTTAAGTATCTGGACTTCCTCACGGAAGAAGAGTACCTCGACATTCTCGATACACTTCCACGTGAGAACCAGTACCTCGATGATGACGATCCCAACAAATTCATCGCTCGCATGGGTGCTGATGCATTGTACGATCTTCTCAAGCGTTTGAACCTCGATGAGCTGTCTTACGACTTGCGTCACAAGGCAAACACTGAGACTTCTCAGCAGCGTAAGAACGAAGCCCTGAAGCGTCTTCAGGTAGTGGAAGCTTACCGTGCTGCCAACGAGCACATCGAGAACCGTCCAGAATGGATGATCGTGAAGGTAGTTCCGGTAATTCCACCAGAACTGCGTCCATTGGTGCCGTTGGATGGTGGTCGTTTTGCGACTTCCGATCTCAATGACCTCTACAGAAGGGTGATCATTCGAAACAACCGATTGAAGCGACTGCTTGAGATCAAAGCTCCGGAAGTAATTCTCCGAAACGAGAAGCGAATGCTTCAGGAAGCGGTTGACTCATTGTTCGACAACTCTCGTAAGTCTTCAGCAGTGAAGACCGAATCAAACCGAGCGCTCAAGTCGCTGTCTGACAGCCTCAAGGGTAAGCAAGGTCGATTCCGTCAGAACCTCCTCGGTAAGCGTGTTGACTATTCTGCACGTTCGGTTATCGTTGTAGGTCCTGAATTGAAATTGCACGAGTGTGGTCTTCCAAAGGACATGGCCGCTGAGCTCTTCAAGCCGTTCATTATTCGCAAGCTCATTGAGCGTGGAATTGTGAAGACGGTGAAG
The DNA here is from genome assembly GCA_002428995.1 of Flavobacteriales bacterium UBA6057. Classification (GTDB taxonomy): domain Bacteria; phylum Bacteroidota; class Bacteroidia; order Flavobacteriales_G; family Salibacteraceae; genus UBA6057. Next base: position 59,700 of record DIYJ01000009.1, read on the forward strand.
TCAGCGAAGAAGATCGTAGATCGGAAAGAGCCGGTTGTTTGGGACATTCTTGAAAATGTATTGAAAGGGCATCCCGTTCTCCTGAACAGGGCCCCAACACTCCACAGATTGGGTATCCAGTCCTTCCAGCCTAAGCTGATTGAAGGAAAGGCGATCCAGCTTCACCCATTGGTGTGTACAGCATTTAACGCGGATTTTGACGGTGACCAGATGGCGGTTCACGTTCCTCTTGGAAACGAAGCGATCCTGGAAGCCCAGCTGTTGATGCTCGCATCTCACAACATCTTGAATCCTGCAAACGGTGCTCCGGTTGCGGTTCCTTCTCAGGATATGGTTTTGGGTCTGTATTACATGACCAAGCCAAGAAAATCCGATGATGAAAGAACGGTACACGGAGAAGGTATGACCTTCTACTCACCAGAGGAAGTGATCATCGCTTACAATGAGAAGAAGCTCAGCCTTCATGCGGTTATCAAGGTTCGAATCGACAAGGGAGATACCCGTGAGATTATCGAGACTACTTGTGGTCGTGTACTGTTTAACCAGGTTGTTCCTGAAAAGGCAGGTTACATTGATGAGGTATTGACGAAGAAGTCATTGCGTAACATCATTGGTCACGTATTGAAGACTTGTGGTATGAGTGCAGCTGCCAAGTTCTTGGATGATATCAAAGGACTCGGATACTACATGGCATTCAAAGGAGGTTTGTCCTTCAACCTTGCCGATGTATTGGTGCCAGACCAGAAGACTACACTTCTCGGAAAAGCCCAGGAAGAGGTGGATGAAGTACTCATGAACTACAACATGGGGCTCATTACCAACAACGAACGTTACAACCAGATCATTGATATCTGGACACATACCAACTCGAAGTTGACACAGGTGCTCATGGATCGTCTGAAGAACGACAACCAAGGGTTCAACTCTGTGTACATGATGTACCACTCCGGTGCTCGTGGTTCGAAAGAGCAGATTCGTCAGCTGAGCGGTATGCGAGGTCTGATGGCCAAGCCGCGTAAGTCTGGAGCTCAGGGTGGTGAGATTATCGAAAACCCGATTCTCTCTAACTTCCGTGAAGGTCTGTCCATCCTTGAATACTTCATCTCTACGCACGGTGCACGTAAAGGTCTCGCGGATACGGCCCTTAAAACGGCCGATGCGGGTTACCTCACACGTAGATTGGTTGACGTTGCTCAAGATGTGATCATAACTGCTCCCGACTGTGGTACACTTCGTGGAATTGTGATGACCGCTCTGAAGAAGAACGATGAAGTGGTTGAGCCGCTTTACGATAGAATCATTGGTCGTACCAGTGTCTATGACATCCATCATCCAGAAACGGGCGAATTGTTCGTGGAAGCAGGTGAGGAAATCACAGACGACATTGGTCAGGCAATCGAAGCTTCAGGTATTGACGAAGTTGAGATTCGCTCCGTATTGACGTGTGAACTGACGCGTGGAGTTTGTGCCAAGTGTTATGGTCGCAACCTGGCAACAGGTGGCAACATTCAAATGGGTGAAGCAGTTGGTGTGATTGCAGCGCAGTCCATCGGTGAACCAGGAACCCAGTTGACACTCCGAACCTTCCATGTTGGGGGTACGGCTTCCAGCATCGCTTCTGAATCTAAGATCGAAGCCAAGTATGACGGTCTTGTTGAAATCGATGAGCTCCGTACTGTAACTCGCAAGGAGAAGGACGGAACAGAGAAGACCATCGTGATCGGACGTTCTGCTGAAATGAGATTGGTAGATCCTGAGTCTAACATGACGCTGGTGACCAACAACATTCCTTACGGAGCTGAGATGTTTAAGCAGCCTGGAGATAAGGTCAAGAAAGGTGATACCATCTGTTCTTGGGATCCATACAACGCTGTGATCATCTCCGAGTTTGGAGGTAAGCTTCAGTTTGAAAGCATCGAAGAAGGTATTACCTACAAGGAAGAGTCTGATGAACAAACAGGCTTCCGTGAGAAGGTAATCATCGACAACCGAGATAAGACCAAGAACCCGACCATCCATGTGGTGGACAACAAGGGTGAGACGCTGAGATCATACAGTATTCCTGTTGGAGCTCACATCATGGTTGAGGATGGAGACAAAGCCAACGCAGGTGGAATCCTCGTGAAGATTCCACGAACCGGTGGTAAAGGTGGTGGTGACATTACCGGAGGTCTTCCAAGGGTAACCGAGCTCTTCGAAGCACGTAACCCATCCAACCCAGCGGTTGTATCTGAAATTGACGGTATTGTTTCCTTCGGTAAGATCAAGCGTGGTAACCGCGAGATCATCGTAGAGAGCCGTACTGGAGATAAGAGCAAGTACCTTGTACCATTGTCTCGACACATCCTGGTTCAGGAGAATGACTTCGTGAAGGCCGGTCAACCATTGTCTGATGGTGCGATCACTCCTTCTGACATTCTCGCGATCATGGGACCAACAGCGGTTCAGGAATACCTCGTGAATGAAATTCAGGAAGTATACCGACTGCAGGGTGTGAAGATCAACGACAAGCACTTCGAGGTGATCGTTCGCCAGATGATGCGTAAGGTTGACATCGTAGATCCGGGAGACACTAAGTTCCTCGAAGCTCAGATCGTCAATAAGATCGACTTCATCCAGGAAAACGACCGCATCTTCGGAATGAAGGTAGTGGCAGATCCAGGAGAATCAGAAGTGATGAAAGCTGGACAGATCATCTCAGCGCGCAAGCTGCGAGATGAGAACTCCATGCTCAAGCGCAGAGACAAGCAAGGCGTAGAAGCGAGGGATGCGATTCCTGCAACAGGACGTACCGTGCTTCAGGGTATTACCCGTGCTTCGCTGCAAACGGAAAGCTTCATCTCCGCTGCATCCTTCCAGGAAACTACGAAGGTGCTGAACGAAGCTGCTGTAAACGGAAAGCAAGACTTCCTGAAAGGCCTGAAGGAAAATGTGATCGTTGGTCACTTGATTCCAGCAGGAACCGGTTTGAAGCCTTACAGAAACCTCATCGTGGGCAACCAGGAAGAATACGATCAAATGGTCGGAAACTCTTCCAGCGCCATCCTTGACGAGGTTAATTCCTAATCCGATATGGCAGAGGAAAAAGATCAGAAGCAGCTGAGCATCGAGCTGAGCGAAGAGGTGGCTGAGGGGAATTACTCCAATCTGGCCATCATCACACACTCCAATGCGGAGTTTGTGATCGACTTCGTGAGCATGATGCCCGGTACGCCTAAAGCCAAGGTTAAGTCCAGGATCATCCTGACTCCAACTCATGCAAAGCGTCTGCTAAAGGCGCTGAACGAGAACGTGAAAAAGTTCGAGTCGCTGCACGGAGAAGTGGAAGACATCGATCAAGGAGGAACACCTCCTTTTCCGATGACCTTCGGAGGTCCCGCGGGTCAAGCCTAAGCGAGCTGATATAGAATAGAAAAGGGCTGCATCTTTTGATGCGGCCCTTTTTGGTTTAAGGATCAAAGAGTAAGGATCAAAGTAGGGTTGACGAACCTATTCCTTAGAATGAGTCTTCCGTTACCTTGAAACGTAAATCTCTATGTTGCAGCCATCTAATACGTGTTTGCCGCTTCTCCAGTTCTCCATGCGCTCTCCATCTACAAGGCATCTGTTGCGCACTAAGTTTGGGTTATCCGTCTGTTCTACTGTAAAGAACTGCACTTGCAGCGATTGAGACTCTGGCACCGTGTGCAGGCTTATGTTGGATGCCCAGGTTTCATAACCATTGGAATTGATCTGAAGTGCAGGGGAATCAAAAACATCGTTTACGCGGAGGTACACCTCACTTGCACCATCGAGAAACCCTGATCCTGGAAGCACTCGAATAGAGTCAATGGTAATGTTGGTCGGTTCCAAGACCTCAACCCACACTGCGTGCTCTGTTTCTTCAGGGCGACACGGGCAGCGATTTACAGCCTCATCATAGTAATAGCTATCGTAGGAATTGACGTACTCACAGTCTGAAATGGTGACGAGTAGTGACTTCGTTCCAGGGCTATCAAAGAAAACTTGACGACCATTGTTAGAAAGACTGTCAGCTCCTGCAATCATTGTGTTGCCTTCAAAAGCTGCATGTCCAGAGCCGGACATCCATAGGGTCATACCTTCCCCCAACATTCCGTGATTTTTATCAAACTCGGTAAAATCTGGCCCTTCGTTCCCTCGGAAGTGCACAATGGATTCCTCCACAGTTTGCCGGTTGAAACAAAAGTCATCGGGTCTGGAGCAGCCAGACAGGAGATGCCAGAATAAGATAGAAAGGGATAGGTGCAATAGGAGTTTCATGATCGTAAAGACGGAGGTAATAGGATAGGAGCAAGTTAGGACATTCGGCTTACTGTGCCAAGCATGCCTACTTCAATGCCTTGTCGTTGAAGAGAATGTATCCAAAGTGGAAGAGGAAGGTAAGGGGAGTTCTATCATCTACACTGATCTCTGGAACATTGTAGTAATAGTTCATCGCGAAGCTCACCGGACCCAGCGGGCTCTTGTAAACAGCGTTTGCTGTGGCAATGGTGTAGCGCCTTTCCCAGTTTTCATTTTCGATAGGCTCCAGGCTGATGTCATCCCTGGTTACAAAGCGATAAGGTTGGAAGATGTACCCCTCCAATCTCAGGTCTACATTCTTCGTGACGTTGATGATCACCTTGTGGCCTAATGCTACGTATTGGTAAGCGCGGAAGGATTCCAGAAACAGGGTTTGGCTCTCAGGAGTAGGCTGGAAAGCCGGAGAGCGCAGCGCACTGGCTGTGTAGTTAAGGAATAACTCCAGGTCAGAGTAGTGAGCTTCCAGGTAAACCCCAAGCCGCAGTGTACCGCTTTGCTTATAGTATGAATCATACTTGAGATTAAGATCCACCCAATCGTGAATTCTCCTGCGAACCAGCTGCTCATCTGAAGTCGTTCCCGGGTTGTAGGTCTCTTCGGCCTCTGTCACTCGAATAGAAGCGCTCAGGGCCGTTCCCCGGTTCGGATAGAGCTTGTCGTTCAAACTGTTCTTTTCGAAGCGGAGAGACGCTGTGCTACCCGCCAGTAAGGTGTTGTCTGTTACGTCATCCTGTCCGAAGTCACGGCTTTGGTAGTAATCATCCTTTAGCGAGATGATTCCTGCGCCCAGCGTGAATCGCGTCTTATTCGAAAGCGCAAAGGAGGTGTTGATCTTTCCAAATCGCTCGTTCTGTATGAGAAACAAGGAGTTGTTATCCTCGAAGAATGTGGCCCGGCTTCGGAAGTAATTCCAGCGATTGATGACAATCTCAGGTTCAATGTAAATCGGGAAGCGAATCGGAATATCAAAGCGCGCCTTACCCAATACTGATGAGTAAAGCCTTCCGAAATAGGAGTTGGCGTAAAGGCTGATCCCTGTGCGGTTCAGCACATCATATCCGACACCGATGAATCCCGTGGTGATCGGTCGGGAGGCGATGTTACCGCCAAATTCGAGTGTCAGGTCCTTTTCTTTTCGGATGTTAAGGTTGAGGAGATAAGTTGAATCCGGCAGGAGGGTAGCGTAGGGATAAAGGCCCTTGATCTTATCATTCTCTGCAACTCGGTAATATCCGTTTTGCAGGTCTTCATAGGATGTGGTGGTGTCTCGTTGCGGACGAATAATCTTGCGGATGTAGTTCGCTTGGGTTGTGGTAATACCCTCGAATCGGTAATCAGAAAACTTCAGCTCCGGCATTTTCTTTTGGAACTCTTGCCGTTTTTCATTCACCACCTTCTTGTGCACGCGTCTGTGAACCTTATCCTTGATGATCGGCATTTTCCTCATCGTAGCCGTGTAGCCTGAATCTACTTTGGATTGGAGGTTGTCGAAGGAAAACGTTCCACCGTTCATCTCCGGCTCAATCAGCACGCAGCAATCGCCAATGAGCTCGTAATTCGTTTTACTCACCACCATGTTCCGTAGCTGCGACAGAAAATCATCCTGCCGCGGTGGAGCTTCGTTGGACGATACATTCGACCCGATGATCACTTCGGGATCAAATTCATCGCGCATCACATCGGTAGGAAAGTTGTTGTAAAGTCCACCATCAAAAAGCAGTTTTCCGTCCAGGGTCAGCGGCTGGAGGTAAAGCGGATAGCTCATGCTCGCTCTCACCGCTTTGTTCACGTTTCCCTTATCAAAGACCACCGTTTTTTTGTTCTCAATGTCCGCTGCCACGCAGCGGAAGGGGATGAAGAGCTGGTCAAAATCGTAGTTGGCAGCAGCACTGGGCGGATCGAGGATCTTCATCAGTTCCAGATCAAGTGCTACAGGATTGATGACACTGGTCGGGATGCTGGTTTCCAGAAAGGTTGAGTCAGAAGAAAACTTGATCTCGATCCACGAGGCATCCGGAGTAGGCTTGCGGAAGTAATAGATGTATTCCTCTTTGATTGCTCCGCGCGCCATTTCCTGGAATTCCTTGCTGGTGAGCAAAAACTCGATTTGCTCAGGCGAGTACCCGGAAGCGTACAGAGCTCCAACCATTGCACCAATAGAGGTGCCGGCTATGTAATCAATCGGAATGGAGTTCGATTCGAGGGCCTTCAGCACACCAACGTGAGCGAGCCCATTGGCGCCACCTCCGCTAAAAACAACTCCAACTGTCTGTCCAAAAAGCAAAAAAGGAGAACAGAGCAGGAAAAACAGGGTGGCAAAACGCAGCGAGCGCATGAGGTCAAAACTATGAAACTTTGGAGGTCGCAGGCTGGATGAATCAGGCCATTTCCAGTTCCTTTCGCAAGGATTGCAGGTATTCGGGCGTTTTTAACAAACGCGAGCCATACCATGAGAACAATTCTCCATCCACTTCTACGAAGCGCTGGTTCGGGAAGGTGTTTTTCAGTTGCTCCACGTGTTTCCCCTTAAAGGGAAATGGTTCGCTGGACAGGAGTACGAAGTCCGCATCCAATGCCTCTAGTTCTTCATTGGATAACGTTGGATAGCGGAGGTCAGTGACAGCATTTTCAAATCCTGCCCGCTTCAGCATTTCGTGGATGAAGGTGTCTGTTCCTGCGGCCATGATCGGATCTTTCCAGATCAGGTAGACCACGCGCAGAGCCTGTTTTGGAGCTGTGACATTGTGCAGCTTCTCGAATCCGGTACGGATGGATTGCATCAAAGCTTTGGAAGCATCGTGACGAGTCGTCAATTGCCCAATGGTGCCAATCATATCCAGGGCAGAATCAAGGTCTTCTATCTGACTCACCCAGACGGGGCAATGCTCAGCAATTGCTTGAATGTCTTCTGCTGTATTCTCCTCCTTGTTGGCAATGACGAGGTCTGGCACAAGGTGTAGCAATACGTCAAGTTTCACGTTCTTGGTGCCTCCAACCCTGGTTTTGTTACGGAACCATTTCTGAGGGTGAATGCAAAACTTTGTGATTCCCACTACTTCCTCCTCCAACTCAAGATCAGCCAGCAATTCCGTTTGTGACGGAACAAGGCTCACGATTCGCTTAGGAGCACGTTCCAATTCGATGGGGCGTCCCGTCTGATCTTTGCCTACCCAAAATGGAGTGTGAGACGCCTCCGGCATCCAACCATCAGGACATTGCAGCCACCATATCGTGGCGGGTGATGATGTGGTAGCGTCCCTGGCCCAGTTCTACCAACACCGCACCGTTGTTTGCATCAAAGTGCTTAGCAATGGAGTCGATAGGGTCAGAAGCCTGCACCACCGGAAAGGGAGCCTGCATGAAACCAGCGATGCTTTCGTCCCGTGCTTGTGCATTTGCCGTAAGAGCGGGCAGCAAGTGAGCTTCATCCACACTACCTACGAACTTTCCTTCCTCCACTACCGGCAGCTGAGAAACACCGTATTTGCGCATCAGCGCTACCGCATTGTGCATGGGTTCTCCGGAGTTTACAGTGAGCAATGGCAAATCCTTGTGTGATGCGATCAGATCTCTTGCAACGTGGTTCTCCTCGTTGAGGAAACCGCGCGCGCGCATCCAGTCGTCATTGTAGACTTTGCCTACGTAGCGTGAACCATGATCATGGAACAGAACGACTACCACTGAATCTTCATTCAGTTCATCCTTCAACTGTCGCAAACCCTGGAAAGCTGAGCCGCAGGAATATCCCAGAAGCAGGCCTTCTTTCTTCGCCAATTCTCTGGTTGCGAGGGCGCCATCGCGGTCCGTAACTTTCTCAAAGTGATCGATGAGGCTGAAGTCAACGTTCTTCGGCAGAATGTCTTCTCCAATGCCCTCGGTGATGTAGCTGTAAATCTCCTTTTCGTCAAACTCTCCGGTTTCGTGGTACTTCTTAAACACTGAACCGTAGGAGTCAACACCCCAAATCTTAACGTTTGGATTCTTTTCCTTCAGGTATTTCGCCACACCTGAAATGGTTCCACCAGTACCTACACCCACAACAAAGTGTGTGATTTTACCATCCGTTTGTTCCCAGATTTCAGGTCCGGTGCTCTCGTAATGTGCAATGGCGTTGGCCGGGTTGTCGTATTGGTTCACCCAGAAAGAGTTTTCAATCTCCTTGTTCAGGCGTTCAGCTACCGAGTAATACGATTCCGGATGATCAGGCGCTACGTTGGTTGGGCAAACGTGCAATTCAGCTCCCATCGCTTTCAAAACATCCATCTTTTCCTTACTCTGCTTGTCGCTCAGGGTACAAATCAGTTTGTACCCTTTTACGATGGCTGCAAGCGCAAGGCCCATCCCAGTGTTTCCGCTGGTGCATTCGATGATCGTTCCACCGGGCTTCAGTCTGCCATCTTCTTCCGCAGCTTCCACCATTCGAAGTGCCATTCGGTCTTTCACACTATGCCCCGGGTTGAAATACTCTACCTTGGCAAGTACGGTTCCGGGGATGTCTTCAGCGATCTTATTCAGCTTGATCATCGGGGTGTTTCCGATGGCCTCTAAAATGTTGTTCTTGATGTTCATGTTGCGCTGTTCTTAGCGGCTGCGAAGGTATCAATATGCACGCGCTGAAGATGCCCAAATGTGGAAGATATGATGGTAAAATCATGTTCTGAATACTTCGCAGAAAAGGCTTGTATTCAGTTGAATCGGATGGTCTTCACCGGATCGATCTTACTGATCACCAGTGTTGGAAGGAACATCATGATCGTGCAAACAAGGAAGCTGCCCAGGTTAAGCAGTAGAATGGATGTCACATCAAACAGAACCGGTACGTGATCGATGTAATAAGAAGCCTTGTCCAGCTTCATGAGGTGGAATTCTTGTTGCAAGAAGCCCAGTCCTAATCCCAGAGCATTGCCGATCATCAAGCCTGTGAAAATCAGGTAAGCCGCATTGAGGATAAAGATTCGCTGTATGCGTCCATTTACCGCCCCCATGGATTTCAGCAGGCCAATCATGGAAGTGCGATCTAAGATGAGCACCAGCAGGGCCGAAATCATATTGATCACCGACACCAGAATCATGAGCAACAAAATGACCCTCACGTTGATATCCTGAAGTTCCAACCAACCAAAGATCTCCATGAACTGATCGGTGATTTTAAGGGTGTTGAATTCGTAGCTGATGTGGTCGCGAACAATCAAGTCGAGTTTGTCCAGATCGTTGAACGAGTGGAGCACCACTTCGTAGCCGGCTACCAAGGCTTCATCCCAGTTGTTCAGTTTCTGAACATGCCGGATGTCACACAGGAAAATGCTCCCGTCAAATTGCTCCATGCCGCTTTCGTAGATGCCACCGATCACAAAGCGCCTTTTGCGTTCCTTTTGATCCTGGACAAAGGTCACTGTCACCTTGTCGCCCAATTCCAGCCTGAGGCGGTCCACGATGTATTTTGAGATAACGATGCTGTCCGATTTCTTGTTCGAATTCCACAGGAAGCGCTCACCAGCAATCATGTTGCGCGAGAAGAAATCATCCGTGAAGGAACTGTCTATGCCTTTTGCTATGATGCCCTGGATCTCGCCATTGTGCGACACAATTCCGCTCTTGTAGGCAAAGGGATGAATGCTTTTGACCGCAGGCTCGCTCTGTATCGCTTCCAGGAATTCCTGATCACGATTCATAGGCCTTACGCCCAATGTGTTTTGAGGATTGTAGAGGGTGATTTGCAGGTGCGATCCAAAGCTGATCACCTTTTGGCGGATTTCGGATTGGAAACCGTTCACAATGGAAACCGCCAGGATCATAACGGCCATACCAATAGCAATGCCCGCCACTGCAATGCGAATGATGGCGTTACTGTTGCGACCAGCGCCTTTGCCACTGATCATCTTTCGCGTTATGAACCACTCTAAATTCATTTCGAGATCGCCTCGATGTGTACCTCTCTGCGAAGCTGGGCAAAAAGTTTGAAGGTTGGGATGATTCGTCTCGCAAGCAAAATGGCAATGCGAGAGTCATTCAAGGATTCAAGAGAATTCGATCTCAGGGGCTTGTTGATAACATGTCTGATTCAGAGCCGATTGGCATGCTTTCAGCAAGAGATTTGCAACATGAAAATGCGACTTCCCTTCATGCTATTCGTGGTGTTAGCTCTCCTGATTGCCTCGCCACTTCAAGCTCAGCAGCTGACGTTTAAAACCAGCGCTGACCTAAGTGTTGGAGCTGAAATGTGGGAAGACTATGGAAGCAGTCTCCAGGGTAAGTCTGTGGCTGTCGTGGCCAATCACACCTCCTTTGTTGGAGATCTGCATTTGGTGGACTACTTGCTGGAAAAGCAGGTGAAGGTCGTTCGTGTGTTTGCCCCTGAACATGGATTTCGCGGTAAGGCCGATGCTGGAGAAAAGGTGGAAAGTGGAAAGGACGCCAAAACCGGATTGCCCATCATCAGCCTTTACGGCTCACACAAGAAACCAACCGAGGAAGACCTTTCAGGCATTGACGTTGTCATCTTTGATATCCAGGATGTAGGCGCTCGCTTTTACACCTATATCTCCACAATGACCTATGTGATGGAAGCCTGTGCTGAGCAGGGGAAGCAAGTGTTGATCCTCGATCGCCCAAATCCCAATGGTTTCTATGTGGACGGGCCTGTTCTTGAGGAGGCGCATGAATCCTTTGTCGGGGTGCTGCCTATTCCGGTGGTACATGCTATGACAGTGGCAGAGCTGGCTCAAATGATCAATGGTGAAGGTTGGCTGGAAGGCGGCTCGAAGTGTGATTTGCAGGTGGTGAAGTGCAAGGGCTACACACACCGCGATGTATATGTCCTGCCCATTAAGCCATCTCCGAACTTGCCCACTGCGAATTCAATTTTACTCTATCCCAGTTTGTGCTTTTTTGAAGGAACCAGTTTTTCTGTTGGGCGCGGCACTGATCATCCATTCGAAGTGTTTGGCCACCCCAATGCCACGATTGGTTCGTTTGTATTTGTCCCGGCACCCAATGAGGGTTCAAAGCATCCTCCTCATAATGGCGTTCCCTGCGTAGGTTGGGACCTGACGCAGGTAGGAGGGAAGCGTGTGAAAGAAAAGCAGACGCTGATTCTGGATTGGATTCTGGATGCCTACGAATCGTTCCCCAATAAGGAATCGTTCTTTTTGAAGAATGGCTTTTTTGAGAAACTCGCGGGTACAAAAACGCTAAGAGCTCAGATCATCGCACAGAAAAGTGCAGATGAAATCAGGGCCTCCTGGCAAGAGGGTTTGACCTCCTTCAAAGCAAAACGAAAGAAATACTTACTCTATCCGGATTTCGAATAATCTAGGCTTCGGCCTGCTGGCGCTCGGTAATCTCCGTTCTCCCCGGATACACCTTCAGCGCTTCACTGAGCACTTCCACCGCTAATTCCAACAGAGGCTTTTCCAGTACGTAGGCAATTCTCACCTCTTGCTTGCCCAAGCCTTTGGAAGCATAGAAACCTTCACCCGGAGCCATCATGACGGTGGCATTCTTGTGCGTGAAATGCTCTAGCATCCACTGGCAGAATTTATCGGAGCTATCTACTGGTAGCTTAGCCATGGCATAAAAGGCTCCACCTGGCATCGGGCATTGCACGCCTTCAATGGCATTCAAACCTTTCACCAGTGTGTTTCTCCGATCTACATACTCTGCGGCAACCTCGTCAAAGTAAGACTGGGGAGTTTGCAGTGCCGCTTCACTGGCAATCTGTCCCAGTGTTGGAGGACTTAGACGCGCTTGTGCAAACTTGAGAGCTGTATTCATCACCGATTTGTTTCGGGAGATCACAGCACCTACACGCGCTCCACACATGCTGTAGCGCTTGGATACGGAATCCACCACCACACTGTGTTCTTCCAAACCTTCCAGCGTAAGGATGGAACGGTGCTTGGCTCCATCGTAGCAGAATTCCCGATAGACCTCATCGGCAAAGAGGAACAGATCGTGCTCAATGACCAGTTCACGCAACGTTTCCAGTTCTTCATCTGTGTAGAGGTATCCAGTCGGATTACCGGGATTACAGATCATGATTCCGCGCGTCCTTGGGCCGATCAGTTTACGGAACTCCTCGATAGGAGGCAGGGCATAGCTGTCTTCAATGTAGGTGGTGATCGGCCGCAGGATCACTTGTGCTTCCAGCGCAAAGCCATTGTAGTTGGCATAAAAGGGCTCCGGAACGATTACCTCGTCTTCAGCATTGAAGCAAGTCATCATCGCGAACATGATGGCTTCGGAACCACCATTTGTAACAAGGATATCTTTGAAACTGACGGGAATGTTGTGCTTGTTGTAGTAGTCTGCCAGGCCTCTGCGGTAGCTTTCGTAACCAGCTGAGTGGCTGTACTCAATCACCTCGCGATCGATGTTCTTGATCGCATCCAGTGCTACATCCGGTGTTTTGATGTCCGGCTGACCGATGTTCAGGTAAATGACCTGATTACCCGCAGCTTCTGCTGCTTCAGCATAGGGAACAAGCTTTCGGATGGGGGATTCGGGCATTGCAAAGCCCTTTTTGGAAATGACCGGCATGGCAAACGTTTAAGAGTTTCGGAAGTGCCCTCATGAGGATTACTTCAAACGAGGGTCAAAGATAATGGCGAGGAACCATAAGGTGGAAAACAAAAAAGGAAGCTTTGGTATAGGAATGAGCTTTACTGCCTGAGATTGAATCATAGGGTTTTTACAAAGCACAATCACCCTTCGAGACGGCCCTTTACAGGGCCTCCTCAGGATGACTTTCCGTTTTGAAAGGAGGTTCTGTCATCCTGAGGAATGCCGCCAAGCGGCATGTCTCGAAGGGTGACCATACCGCGTGCCCATCGAAAGATAAACCCTCAGAGGCACGGATCAATAAAAACAAAAAAGGCCACGCTGTTGAGCGTAGCCTTTCAATGCTTTATTGACTCTACCGATTTACTTCGCAGTAGGAGCAAGGGCTGGAGCGTCCTTCACTGGCATGGATTGCTCAGCTTTTGGCGCTGCCTCAATGTTTCCTTTGATGCGGATCACCTTGGTTGGAGAGTTGCTGGCGTTTGAAGTGATGGTCACTGACTTGTTGATCGGACCAACACGCTTGCTATCGTAACGAACCTTGATAGCTGCAGAAGCACCTGGAGCAATTGGCTCACGTGGCCATTCTGGAACTGTACATCCGCAAGAACCCTTGGCGTTGGAAATGATGAGAGCTTCAGTTCCGGTGTTAGTAAACTTGAATTCAGTGGAGGCATCTCCATGCTGCTTCATGTTACCGAAATCGTGAACTTCTTTTTCGAATTCAATATCCGCTCCGCTCTGGCTTGCTTCCTGAGCAACACCTGCAAGAGACATCGTCAGAATTGCACTGAGTGCTAGGAATAGATGTTTCATGGTCTTTATTGGTTTTTGTCTTCACAAATGTAAAAGCTCCTTGAGCAAACTTCCTAGCCTTAACACAACATTAACAGCAGGAATAGCCCGTCCTTGCTGGGAAATTTAAACATATCCCATCACCCAGTAGGAAGCAAATCCCAGCCATTCGTGTAGCAGCGCATTCCACTGCGTCAGGGCATAAGCATTGGGAATCAACAGATGGTCGAGGCCGTATTCCCGTTTTCCAGTCATGATGTCGGTTGAGTAGGGCACGACCGTCAAACCTACCTGATCAAAACACGCTTGAGCTCGCCTCATGTGTCTGGCTGAGGTGATCAACAGAACGGACTGATGATGCAGTTCTCTGTTCTCTAAAATAGATTGCGTTTCCCGTGCATTCTCCCAAGTGTTTCTCGACTCTGTTTCGAGGATGATCTGATTTTTACGAATGCCGATCTCCCGCAAAAAGTCATTCACAAAAACAGCTTCCCGCTGCTCAGGTTTCAAAATGAAACCCGAGCCTCCGCTCAGGAGCAGCTTGTCGATTTTTCCCGTCTTCAACAGGCGTATGCCCTGCATGAGTCGATCTGTGCTTTCACGGAAAACAATGCGTTCGTTTTCGGGATTGTAATAAGCATATCCACCCAACACCACTCCCACTTTGTAGCCTTCCAATTCCTGGTCTTGTACCATTGGAACTTCCCACCACAGGTTCACTTCGTGCAGGATAAAAGAGTTCCCAAATACCAGCAGAATGCCGAGCGACATCCATCGCATTTTTCTGGCGCGCTTCTTCCAAATAAAGCTCAACGCCATGAGGAGAATGGCCCAAGTGAGTGGGGCGATGAGGAAATGAAGGATTTTAGAGAGGATGAAGAACATCTGTCGAAGCGAAGGATGGCTTGGTGGAACAAGAACGAAAGTAACGGAGATCGGACGAAAATGAACGGACTGGTTTTCAGTCGGGACGTGTTGATCCAAATTTTGATTGAACGTCCAAACGGTTGGTTGGAGTCTAATTTTGCTGCTTAAACAAACGACTGGATGGCAGATTGGATGGAGCAAGTGGATGAGAGCTGGACGCTATTCCTCGACAGGGACGGGGTGATCAATGAACGATTGCCGGGAGATTATGTGAAAAACGTCAGCGAGTTTGTCTTCTTACCGGGAGCGGAATTGGCGATCCGAGCCTTGACGATGGCCTTTGGTCGAACGGTGGTTGTCACCAATCAACAGGGAATTGGCAAGGGAATCATGACTGCGGAAGACTTGGTCGCTGTGCATGAGTATATGCTTCATCATGTTTCGGAAGCTGGTGGAGTGATTGATCGCGTGTATTTATGTCCCGAACTGGCGGGGGATAATCCTAAGTGCCGCAAACCGAACACGGGAATGGCGGAACAGGCCAAACGAGACTTTCCTGAGATTGATTTTCAAAGGGCTGTGATGGTTGGAGACTCTCCTTCTGACATGGAGTTTGGCGACCGGATGCAGATGAAAACGGTGTTCATCGGCCAACGCGATGAAGGGCTCTGCTTTGAATCGCTCGCGCAATTTGCAGACCAACTCTTCGTATAAATCAACTAATCTTGAATCCCGCTACATTTGATCGCATGCGTATCACCTTCACATCACTGATTGTATTCCTGACTTTGCTGAGCGCTCAGTACAGCATCGCCCAGGTAAATCAAAAGGATGCGAATGGTTTGAAGCAAGGGGCGTGGGAAAAGAAGTTCCCGAATGGCAAGCTGCGCTACAAAGGCCAGTTCAGGGATGATGTGCCGGTCGGAACGTTCACTTACTATTTTGAAGAAGGCGGAAAAAGTGCTGAGATCCAACACCTTTCGGAAGGGGCAGGGGCCATGGCTACCTTCTTTCACAAAAACGGAACGGTGATGGGCGAGGGGCTCTACGTTCAGCAGCAGAAGGAAGGTGAATGGAAGTTTTACGACAACAAGAGCGTGCTCAGTTCCATCGACCACTACAAAGAAGGCAAGCTACACGGCACCTCTAAGGTGCTTTATCTGAACGGAGACATCAGTGCGGAATACGTTTATGAAAACGGAATGAAGTCCGGACCTTTCAAAGAGTATTTCACCGGGAACAAGTTGAGCATTGAAGGAACCTTCAAAAATGACAGCTTCGATGGGGATTATAAATCCTACCACGATTCAGGCCAGCTCAAGGAAGAAGGGCAGTACGTAGATGGCAAGAAAGACGGCCATTGGGTGTACTATGCTCCCGAGGGACAAATCATGGCGCAGGAAATCTATGAAATGGGTGAGCTGACGAAGCAAAAGGTGGAAGAATCCTTCCAGCAGGATAAGCTTTTACCCGTGGAACTGAACCCCGATGACATCATCGATGAATCAGAGGTAGATCCCACCCGCAGCACCTGGGATGGTGATCGCTAACCTTGTTTCTCGGCAAAAGCCTTGAACTCATCCAGGTACAGCTGACTTTGCTTTTTGAAAGCACCGGGCATCAGCGCTCCCATGAGCTTCATTCCGAAGTTCTTGAACTGGAATTCACTTTCAGAAATCCACTTGGTGGTGTTTTCACTCAGGGCTTCGAAGCGATTGTGCTGAATGTTCATCACTGCATTTGCTTCAAACGAAGCGTCCCAACCGTTGGGGAAATCACTTTTTAGAACGGTCTCCACCATTTCAATGTCACGCTTCCCCATTTTGTACTTGAGCCGGGATTTTGACCCGACAGCTCCCGGTTCACCGCTGATGCGTTCCATGCTGACAAATCCAGGTTGCCAGTGCTTTAGGTTTTCATTATTGTCTATGAGCTCCACAACTCGTTGTCGGGGAACATTAATGGTGACTTCGGTGGTGTATTTCAATGCCATAGTAGTTTGGTTTTGAGCGAAGTTAGCATTTCAAATAAACCAACTAAAGTTTTAGTAGGTTTTGATTGCCGCCCTTTAGAATTCGGCTTTGAGGCGCTTTTTATGGTTGAAAAGGTTGCCATTTTGGTATTCCTGCGATTCTCCCTGAGAATTAAGAACTTTGCACCTTCATTCGGGGTTGTATGACCGTCTGAACAAAGAAGACCATGAGCAAGAAGGGAAGAATACTGGTTGCGATGAGTGGCGGAATTGATAGTTCCGTAGCCGCGATGATGTTGCATGACGAAGGTTATGAAGTGATTGGTGTGACCATGAAAACATGGGATTACGCCACTTCTGGAGGCAAGCGAAAAACTACCGGATGCTGCAGCCTGGATGACATCAACGATGCACGAAACCTGGCAGTCGATCGTGGGTTTCATCACTTCATCCTGGACATCCGCGAAGAGTTTGGTGATTTCATCATCGACAATTTTGTGGACGAATACCTGGCCGGCCGAACGCCCAATCCATGCATCATGTGTAACACTCACATCAAGTGGGATGCGCTGCTGCGCAGAGCTGATCAGTTGGATTGCGAATTCATTGCGACAGGGCACTATGCGAATCAGCGGGAAGAAAACGGACGCCAGGTGATTTCCAAGGGGCTTGACGAGAACAAGGATCAATCCTACGTTTTGTGGGGATTGAGCCAGGAAGCGCTAGCCCGGACGGTGTTTCCCCTTGGAAAGTTTACGAAGCCTGCCATTCGCCAAATGGCTTTTGACCATGGGTTCGAGGAGCTTGCCAGGAAGAACGAGAGTTACGAGATCTGCTTTGTTCCCGACAACGATTATCGGGGATTTCTCAATCGAAGAGTAGACGGCCTGGAAGACCGGATGAGTGGTGGCAAGTTTGTTGACAAGGATGGAAAAGTACTGGGAGAACATCGTGGTTATCCTTACTACACCATCGGACAGCGCAAAGGCCTGGGAATGGCCTTTGGCGAACCAATGTTTGTAACCCGCATCGACCCGACAACCAATACTGTAGTGCTCGGAAGGGAAGAAGACCTGGAAGGAAAGAGCATGCTGGTGAGGAATGTGAACCTTCAGAAGTATGCTTCGCTGGAGGATGGCAAGGAGGCTTTGACCAAAATCCGCTACAAAGACAAAGGAGCCATGAGCCAGGTATTCAACGAGCCGGATGGAAGGATTCGCATTGAGTTTGCACATAATGTTTCGGCCATAGCTCCCGGCCAGAGTGCAGTCATGTACGAAGGAAACGATGTGATTGGCGGAGGTTTCATATCAAGAAACAAGGAGATTCCGGCTGATTTCTCTCAAAAGATCATTGCAGGTGAAAAGGTGGGCGCCTAGAATATTCTCGCTGAGCCTCGTGCTTGCGGTGGGATGCGGTGGAGACGACCCCGATGAGTTCACTCCAACCGATTTTGGTTATGACTACCTGCCGTTGACTGTTGGTGACTGGATAGAATACAAAGTGGATTCCACGGTATACGATGACTTCACCCAGTCCGTAGACACGTTTACTTTCTTCCACCGGGAACAAATCGTGGAATCATACGATGACCTGGAAGGTCGTGAAGTGTACAGAGTGGAACGCTTTCGCAAGGAAAGCGAAGGAGATACCTACAGGCGGATCCTGACCTTTGAACTGCTACAAACCGCACAGCGAGCGGAGCGCAAAGCTTTTGGTCAACGGATTGTGCCGCTTACGTATCCCGTTTCAGAGGGACGTACGTGGGATGCCAACGCATTCAACACCGACCAAAGTCAGGATTACGAATACCTGAGCGTAGATGATCTTGAGTCTATCAATGGGCTGGATTTTCAGCAGAGCGTTCGTGTACTGCAAGCCAATGACACCGACAACTTTGTGATTCGGGAATATGCCGAAGAACGTTACGCCCGTGGCATTGGCCTGATTTATCAGGAAAATCTCTTCATCGAAACCCAGTTCGGAATCGACTCAGGGCTCCACATGATCCGTTCCATTGTGGATTGGTCGCGCAGCGATAGCCTCTAGGCTACCATCAGTTCAGCTTCCTTCATGCCTGAGTAGCGCTTTCGGTAAGCCGATGGTGAAATGGAAGTGTAGCGCTTAAACAGCTTCAGGAACGAACCGTAATCATCGTAACCTACGGAAGTAGAGATTTGATCTACGGGAACATCCTGGCTTTCGAGCATCTTCTTGGCGGCTTCGATTCTCAATCGTTGCAGGTATTCAATCGGAGTATTGCCCGTAGCACGCTTAAACCTTCTCAGGAACGTGCGTTGACTCATGCAAGCTTCTGATGCCAGTTGAGTCATGCTCACGTCTCCACCAAATCTTGTCTCGAGCGAGTTCTGAATATTCAGAATCTGATCATCGCCATGCTGTTTCTGCAGGTTGAAGATGCTGTAGCTCGCCTGAGGATCCTTGTAGAGATCGATGAGCATAGTCTTGCTCGCCATAATAGCGGTGTCATGCCCACAGTATTTTTCTACCAGGTACATGATCAGGTTGGTGAAGGTGAAAGCACCACCACTCGTGTAGATGCGACCTTCATCTACCAAAATCTTATCGTCTTCAAGGCTGACATCCGGAAACATAGTCTTGAAGCGGTTGGCTCCGATCCAATGCGTTGTCGCTCGCTTTCCGTTGAGCAAACCGGTGCTGGCCAATAAAAAGGCACCCATGCAAATGCTCGCAATCTCAGCTCCCTTATAATACTGTCGCTTGATAAAGTCGACCATCTCATGGCCGGTATTCAACACCTCGTCCAGTCGATCAGGATCGATGGCACTGATGACCACGAGGTCGTATTTTTCATCTGTAGTGAGAGCGGTATTTATTGACAGGAATTGATTGGATGATCCTGGTTCAGCAGAATGTCCTACATAGCTAACTTCAAGTTTGTCACCGGTGTAATAAGGATACAAGCTCTTGAAGATTGCATTTGACTTGGTAAAGATGTCATAGGGGCCTGTTACGGTCGATGGAACGGAACCTGGGAAAGCTAAAATGGCAATTTTCATTGGGTCGTTGGATTGTATGGGTTTGGTGTTGTGCGCTACTGAAAACTAAAGACGGGCATTTAACATTTAGGGTTGATCCTTAGCTTGAAAGATGTTAGATGTTTTCATGTTGTCCATCAATCAATACCCCGTGATCATTGGGTTTAAGGATGCTTTTTTGTTTGTCATAACTTTCTTAAGGGCATGCGATATTGATCTCATTTGCCCCATGATTATTTGATTTAGGCATCACAAACAGAACATTGTTTTGAGCCCGTTTCAATGCTCATCAGGAGCATCTGCAAGGGAATAAACGTCCGTTTTCTCAGGATCGTTTGCCGTGGGCAGAAATGACGATCAGTTTTGGCCGATCAGTCAAAATAGTGATGCCGATTGTCTAGTTAGGAATACAAAGAATGGATGCTTCGCGTGCTGCGCGTGCAGCTTTCAAAATGACGCTTACCTGGTCAATTCCGTCAGCTGGTATTTGATTCGATTTGATAACGAATTTTGAATAGACGTTAATTAGGTTGTTGTCCCCCGTAGATACCTCTAGCTGATAGCTTCCGTATTCATTCTCGATGAGCACATTCTCAGGAAGTGTTAGAGTGCCATCAAAGCCCTGTAAGTCAAGCTGGAAGCTCACTACATCGGATC
This sequence comes from Flavobacteriales bacterium UBA6057, assembly GCA_002428995.1. Lineage (GTDB taxonomy): Bacteria > Bacteroidota > Bacteroidia > Flavobacteriales_G > Salibacteraceae > UBA6057. The sequence continues at coordinate 79,893 of DIYJ01000009.1, forward strand.
CCTGGAAGTCAGGGTAGTAGGCCAGCGTTCTTTCTGAGTCACCCGGTTCTGAAGGAATCAAGTGATTTAACCAGGCTCCGATTTGGTAACGGTTTGGGTCACTCGCAGGTAATTTGTATGTGCATTTGAAGGACGTCAAAAACGGGCTCGTTTCCGAAGAGGAAAGCACTTGCATTTGGATGGAGGCGCTGTCGTTTACTCCTTGCCATATAGGAGTGTAATAGAAATCAGGGACGCGGTGCACCTGCTCATTGTGCAGGTAGAGGCTGCGTGTGAGCGTGCTGTATTGGCCGGATAAGTTGAGTCGTCCTTGCACCAGTGCTTCTGATGCATTTTCTGCAACCGTGATCCTGGCGTTGAGCTGTCGCGTGTTTTCAGCGAGCGTATTTGCCGGAATGGTCACTGGGATCGTTTGTCCGATGGTCACTTTTCCATCTTGTATGGTGAGCCGGTCAGGATGAACATTGCCCAGGAGTGTGATTTCGGTGCCCTGCAGGTAGAAAGGGAGTTCGTCAGAGAAGAAGCCCGTTCGATTGGTTTTGGGCAGGAACAACCTGATTCCATTGGGATCCATGGCAGCAAAGAAGAAGTCGTTAAGCGCTGCTCCCTTGAAGTAGTAATTAGAGAGGACTCCCGATCGTTTGTCCATGGCATAGGCCAGAGCGCCTCCACTGTTGGTGTGGTAAAACATGGCCACGTACAACCGGTGCCTGATAGCATCACTCAGCACTTGTTCATCAAGGGCTTTGGAGATCACTTGGTTATGGGCACCATTTCGTTTGTACACCTTGATGCTGGGGTCGTATCCAAAGTCTTTCACCATGTGATGGTGCATTTTCACCATGCGCTGAATCGGTGAATCAGACGAATCACAAACCTGCGCTTCCAGCATTCTGAATTCTCGCGCATTCTTAGAGAAAATGCCGTTTTTCATGGCACTTACATCCTCCCAGAATCCTTTGGTGCGCTCTGAGCTCAACGCGAACAGAGTAGGGAGCTCTGCCTGACCTGAGCCCAAACTTCTGAAGGAGGCATACATGTCCATCCGGTTGAAGGAAAGTTGAACGTAAGGCAGCTCTGTGTAGGGACGCGATTGTATTTCGTGAAGACATCCTGGTAGATTCTCTCTGTGCCATTGTTCCTCGACTCTTTTGTGCTCTGCCTCACGAACCCGATCCGGCAGGTCACCATTCATGTAGTCGATTCTCCATTGCAATTCCTTCGGATAAGAGATGGTGAGATCATAGGATTCTTTGTCCAGGAAGGAGTGATGAAACAAGCGGATGCTCCATAACTCGAACGGATTTCGGATCATAGGAGCTTCCCAGGCGTACGTGATACGCACCAAATCACCCTTCTTCAAGCCCGCTGTCACCAGAGAGTAGGTGGTGATGAAAGGATCCACAAACGTTCTTTCCAGCGGATTGAACACAGTGCCGCGCTCCAGTTTGGCCTTGCTTTTCAGTTTAGACCAGCTCCTTCCATCCGAAGAGCGTTCGGCTAAGAAGTTCTCGATCTTGACATCATCGATGAAAAAATCGAAGGTCCAATGCTCGGGTGCCATTGGCTGAAAAGTAGGATCAATGGTCTGAGGAACCCGGTATTGTTTCAGAAGATCCAGGTTCTCAGGATCGAGGATTTCGTACACAACTTCTACCTCCCAGGTGAAGGTGATGAACTCGGGTTTTATTCCCCGTACCTGGATGTTGACGTTTTCAGACTTGATGCGCAACGGTTGAGCAGCATGCACCCACAAACCGATTCCCATGAAGCATAGAATGACGAACCAATGCTTGCATGACGCGGTCAGTGCTTGTTGCCCGGAAGCCATGCCTAGCTGTTTTCCAGGGTCAGGAAGAAGGCGTATTCCAATGCGATCTCCTTATAGGCTTCAAAGCGCCCACTGGCACCTCCGTGTCCAAACTCCATGTTGATATGAAAAAGGAGCAAGTTGTCATCCGTTTTCTTTTCGCGCAGGAGGGCTACCCATTTAGCGGGTTCCCAGTACTGAACCTGAGAGTCGTGCAATCCGGTAGTCACCAACAGGTTTGGATAGGCCTTGGCCTCCACGTTGTCATATGGTGAATAGGCCTTGATGTAGTGATAGTACTCTTCATCCTTTGGATTGCCCCATTCGCTGAACTCGCCTGTAGTTAATGGAATGCTCTCATCCAGCATCGTGGTTACCACATCCACAAAGGGCACTGCAGCAATCACACCTTTCCACAAATCCGGGCGCATGTTGATGACCGCTCCCATCAGCAAGCCTCCGGCACTGCCGCCTAAAGCGTACAGGTGATCTGTGCTCGTGTATCCCTGGTCAACCAATGCCTGTCCGCAATCGATGAAATCATTGAAGGTGTTCATCTTTTGGAGCATCTTACCTGAATCATACCACTCACGTCCCATCATCTGGCCACCGCGAATGTGGGCAATGGCAAAAATGAACCCGCGATTCAAAAGACTTAATCGTGAAGGACTGAAGTAAGGCTCAATGATGGCTCCGTAAGAACCGTAACCATAAAGTACCAGTGGTGTCTCAGCCGAAGGCTTGGTGTCCTTGTGCTTCACAATCGAAACCGGAACCTTCGCACCATCGCGGGCGGTGACCCAGAGCCGCTCTGCAACATAATCTGACTTATCAAAGCCTCCCAGGATTTCCTGTTCCTTTAGTACTGTTCGTTCGCGGGAGTTCATGTCAAATTCAATGACCGAGCTCGGAGTAGTTAGACTCTGGTAATTCAGGCGAAGCTTGGAGGTATTGAAGTCAGGATTCACCGTTGTGCCTGCGGTGAAAACGTCTTCTTCAAAATCGATGTAGTAGTCTTCGCTTTCATCCCAGGTCATGATTCTCATGTGCGTCAACGCCTCAGACTTTTCAGTCAACACCAGATGTGTGCTGAACACGTCAATGTCCTCCAGCAAAACACCCTCGCGGTGCGCGATTACTTCCTCCCAGTTTGAGACATCCGTGTTTCCCTCCGTAGTTTTCATCAACCGGAAGTTCTGCGCTTCATGGTTGGTCAACACGTAGAAAGTGTTTTCAAAGTGCGCTAAGCCATATTCGAGCTCCGGCTGTCTCGCCTGGAAAGTGCGCCATTCACCGTTCGGATCATCGGCCGGCAGTATGTTGTATTCATCGGAAGTGCTGGCGTAGCTGTGGATGTAAATCCACTTCTTGGATTTCGACTTTCCAACCCCCACGCTGTAGGTTGCATCCTCTTCATGAAATACTTCTACATCTTCTGACGCAGGAGTACCTAACACGTGCTTGAAAATCTTGTAGGCTCTGAGCGTGCCTTCTTCCTTGCGTGTGTAGAACACCGTCTTGTTGTCGTTGGCCCACGTGCAACCGCCTGCAGTATTTTCAATCTTGTCCTCCAGATATTCCCCTGTTTCCAGATTCTTAAATCGGATGGTATAAATCCTTCGGCTGAGCGTGTCTTCACCAAAGGCCATGATCTGGTTGCTGGTACTGATGCTTTGACCAACCACTTGATAATAGCTGTAGCCTTCCGCCATCTCATTCACATTCATGAGGATTTGCTCTTCTGCATCCAGGCTGCCCTGCTTTCTGCAATAGATGGGATATTCCTTTCCGGTTTCGAATCGGGTGTAATAGTAGTAGCCATCGTAGAGGTAGGGGACAGACTGATCGTCTTCCTTGATGCGACCTTTCAATTCTTCGAAAAGCTCGCTCTGAAGAGCGTCTGTCTCCTTCATCATGCTCTGCGTGTATGCATTCTCAGCATTGAGGTGCTCGATGATCTCCGGATCTTTGCGCTCCATGTCACGCATCCAGTAGTAGTTATCTGTTCTTACATCTCCATGTGTCTCAATCTCAAAGGGTACTTTTTTGGCGATGGGAGCTTGAGGAGCAGATTCAACGTTTTCGGAGGTCTTCATTTGACAGGAAGTTATAGCGATGGCTAAAAGAAAAAAATATGCTTTGTTCATGATAGTGTGAAGGTGTGCGAATGTATCAACTGAGGGCAACCTTATAGCAACATGTGTGAATCAGATTTGAAATTGAATCTGTAAGAAGCAGGTCACGCCATTATCATGCTTTCATTCAGAAATCAGCTTATGTTCGTCAAGCTTCTGTTATTCTCGGCTTCAATCAAAGTGGAACCCGCATATTTGCTCATTAATCGGACTAACCATGAAGTTTTTTATTGATACTGCTAACCTGGAAGAGATTGGTGAAGCCATGGACCTCGGTGTGTTGGATGGGGTGACTACCAATCCATCGCTTATGGCCAAGGAAGGCATTACAGGAACTGAGAACATCAGAGCTCATTACCAGAAGATCTGCGAGATTGTAGAGGGTGATGTCAGTGCAGAAGTGATTAGCACCGATTTTCAAGGCATTATCAAGGAAGGAGAGGAGCTGGCCGCACTTCACGAGCAGATCGTAGTGAAGGTGCCCATGATCCGTGATGGGGTAAAAGCGCTTCGCTATTTTTCCGATAAAGGCATCCGAACGAACTGCACGTTGGTGTTCTCATCCGGGCAGGCACTGCTCGCAGCCAAGGCAGGCGCTACCTATGTTTCACCCTTCATTGGAAGGCTGGATGATGTCTCTACTGAGGGTGTAGAGCTCATTGCAGACATTCGTCAGATCTATGACAACTTCTTGTTCGATACCCAGATTTTAGCGGCATCCATTCGCCATCCAATGCACATTGTGGAGTGTGCCCGCATTGGTGCTGATGTGGCTACATGCCCGCTGAAGCCCATTCTTTCGCTGCTGAATCATCCCTTGACCGATATCGGACTCGAAAAGTTTTTGAGCGATCATCGGAAGGCAGATTCGTAGAATTGCCGATCTTTCAATCACCCTATGATCAACCACCTCGTAAGATTCCGTGCTGCAATAGCCAGTTTTGGTCCGGGGCTCCTCTATGCCGGAGCTGCTGTTGGCGTTTCTCACTTGGTTCAAAGCACCAGAGCTGGCGCTGAGTTTGGCTATCAATTGCTGTTGGTGGTCATTATCGTCAACCTGATCAAGTACCCGATTTTCGAAATTGGACCCCGTTACGCTGCTGCTACTGGTGATACACTGTTAGACGGTTATCGCAAGCTTGGAGCATGGGCCGTTTGGTTGTATGTGATCGTTTCTGTGACCACCATGTTCATCGTAATGGGGGCGATTGCCATTGTCACTGCGGGACTGTTTGCAAACTTACTGGAGCTCGACCTCGAAGCGGGCTTCCTGGCCGTAGTGTTACTGCTGATATCTGCTTTAATCCTCGGTTTTGGTCACTACAAGGTGCTCGACCGAACAATGAAGTTCATCATTGTTTTGCTCACTGTTTCTACGGTAGCAGCAGTGCTTACGGGATTGCTTCACAGCACTCCAAAGTTGGAAGAGTACCAGACCGCTTTTGACCTGAGCGACAAGAGTCATTTGTTGTTCTTGGTGGCGCTTGTCGGCTGGATGCCTGCACCGATTGATTTGTCCATCTGGCACTCCGTCTGGTCCGTTTCAAAAAATCGCAGCCGCGCAGCCCGGGTAGAAATGAAGAGCGCCTTGCTCGATTTCAAGATCGGCTATTGGGGAACCATGCTGATCGCGGCATGCTTCCTCACTCTTGGAGCGATGCTCATGTATGGTACACCTGAAAATACATCCGCGAGTGCCGTAGCTTTTGCAGGGCAAATCGTGCAGATGTACACCCAAAACCTTGGGAACTGGGCTTATCCCATCATTGCCCTCGCGGCTTTCACCACCATGTTCAGCACCATGCTCACCTGCCTGGATGCTTTTCCGAGGACGCTTAGGCGGTCTACCAAGCTTCTGTTTCCTTCGTTAGACAGGCGCAGAAATCATGCTTCGCTGTATTGGTTTTGGATCTTTGTAACCTTCTTTGGCGCGAGCATTGTGCTGCTGAATCTGCACGCTAACATGAAGCAAATGGTAGACCTCGCCACCACCATTTCCTTTGTGGTAGCTCCACTACTTGCCATCCTCAACTTTGTGGTCATGAAGCGCGATGTGGCAAAGGAACATCAGCCTCCAAAAAGGCTCCAACACTTGAACATTTTGGCCATGGTCGCCTTGAGTTTGTTCAGTGTTTGGTTTATCCTCTACCGCTTTTGATCCGTCCAAGTATCTTTAGAGGCAATTTTTGGAAGTATGAAGTCAGTTTTAGGTTTTCTCGCATCGTTGTTCTTCATTGTTGGGCTGCAGGCGCAGCACTTTACGTATAAGGTTGAGCAGAGAAACATCACCGAAGCCTGGATCACCGATCCCGGTAAGATGAATGATGAATTTGAGGTTTCTGTGAAGCACCTCGAAGGCCCCATTCCCGGTGGATCCCTGAACAAGGAACAACAGAGAGAACTCAAGAAACTTGTTTCTGAAGAATACCCGCGAACCCTCAATCAGGCCTTGAGCGCGGCTCGTTCCAGTTCAGACTCGCTCACCATTGAAGATTCCTTTACTGCGCGCTTCTTCTTCAACAATACTCCGCTGGTAGGTGGTCAACCCAGCGACCACACGCTGGCCATTTCAGATGACAATAAATTGCTGGCATCCTACAACTCACAGCTTTGGGGCTATGACCTCGAAGCAGATACCTTTCTCTTTCAGGATAATGCCAAGCACCCATCCTTCGTGCAGTTCCTGAATTTTTATGCCGATTCTACCTTCTCGTTGAACAACCCGTTTGACCCCAAGCTTTTTTACCATCCTGAGTACGATCGCTTCGTTTTTCTTTTTCTCACGGGGAGAGAGCCCAGCAACAGTGGTACCGTGGTCTCCTTTTCTTCCACGAACAATCCGGCAGATGAGTGGTACAGCTATTTCCTGAGCGGCAATCCTTTGGATGATAACACCTGGACTGACTTTCCGCAGATTGCGTTCAATGGGCACAGCATGTACCTCACGCTCAATCAGCTTTATCCCGATAGTGGATGGGTGGAAGGGTTTGTGTATTCCGTGTGCTGGCAGCTCGATCTGGAAGGCGCCTTTGCTGGAGTCCGGCCATTGCCTACCAAGATCTGGAGTGACCTGAATTACGACAACGAGCCGATTCGATACTTAAGACCCGCCAATACAGGATTGGGGCCAGAAAGTGATTCCATGTTTTTTATTGGCAATCGTCCGTTTGACATTCAAAACGACACCTTCTTCCTGTTGCGGATGGAAGGAGATGTGAATGACCTCTCCACCAATGCCAATGCAGTTGCGCTTCAAACCGATGTGCCTTATGGGTATCCGCCCTACGCCATCCAACCAGATGGTCACCTGTTTTGGACCAATGATGCACGTGCACTTGGTGCCGTCCGCTTTGGCAATGAGTTGCATTGGGTAGGCAATACGCTCGATCCCGCTTCAGGAGGAGTTGGTATTTACCATGGCGTGATCACTGATTTGGCAAATCCCTCCATAACAGGGAACATCATTAAACACCCTACCCGCGACCTTGGCTTCCCCAATATCTGTTACATGGGTAAAAATCCTGGGGATAATGAAGTGGCTATTTTCTTCAATCATACTTCTGCTACTGCCCCTGCCGGTAATTCCATTGTTTTCTACGATCAAAACCGTGAGTACGGACCGATTCAAACGTTGCAAACCGGTACGGATCCGGTAGATCGTCAAACCACGTTGGAAGAGCGCTGGGGAGACTACACGGGCATTCAGCGTAAGTACAACGAGAGTCAGCGCATGTGGGTGGCTGGTTACCGGGGAATTACGGGCAATAGAAACGGAATTTGGATCACTGAGCTTTCCGGTCCTGATGACTGGCCTCTTTCTGTGCGCGATTCCGAGCCACAGAAAGACCTCGTAGTCGTTTATCCAAACCCAACGGCTGATCGTGTAAGTGTACAATTCAGCGTGACCGATGGGAACAGACATACCGAAGTGTCTCTCTTTGATGGCAGCGGAAAACTCGTCAAAGTATTGGCAAGAGGCACGCTGAAGCCCGGAGATCATGAACTCTCATTCACGATGCAATCCTTGCCAGCGGGTAATTATAACCTCGTGATTCAATCCGGTGGAGAAGCGCTGCTCACAGAGCAGATTGTGCGTCAGTAAGGCTGATTTACCTCTTCCGGACTTCTTTGATGGGGGTTACTGCAACAGGCGCAGCTACCCTGAAAGCCTTTTGCTTTTTAGTGATGCAATAGCCGCTTCTAACCTATAGTCGAGCTTTTACATTTGCACCCATGATCGGTGTCAATAATATCTCCGTTTCCTTTTCGGGTATCGACCTGTTTAAGGAGATCTCTTTCGTGATCAACGAGCGGGATCGTATTGGATTGGTGGGGAAGAACGGAGTAGGGAAGAGTACGCTCATGAAGATCATCCTGGGATACCAGGAACCTGATTCTGGCGCAGTTGCAATTCCTGAAGGACGCACCATTGGATACCTCTCGCAGGAAATGCATTTTGATGGTGACAAAACCGTCATGGAAGAGGCGCTGAGGGCTTTTGAAGAGCTCAACAAACTCAAGAAACGAGAAGTCGAGATTCAGCAAGAGCTCACCGAGCGGGAAGATTATGAAAGCGATTCTTATGCTGCGATCATCGAAGAGCTTGGAGCCATTCACCTGCGACTTGAAATGATTGATGACGGCAAGGAAGAAATGCGCAGCGAGCAGATTCTTCTCGGGCTTGGATTCAAGCGCACCGACTTCGATCGTAAGATTTCCGAGTTTAGTGGAGGATGGCAAATGCGCGTGGAACTTGCTAAGCTTATTTTGCGTCAACCCGACCTTCTCTTGCTCGATGAGCCTACCAACCACCTGGATATTGACTCCATCCTTTGGTTAGAGACTTTCTTTCAAGACTACCCTGGAGCGATCATGATGATCAGCCACGATCGCATGTTCCTCGACAATGTGACCAATCGCACCATTGAAATTGTGGGGGGTAAGATTTACGACTATGCCGTGTCTTACTCCAAGTTCGAGGTGCTCAGGGAAGAGCGCGTGTTGCAGCAGCAAGCCGCTTTTGACAACCAGCAGAAGTACATTGCTCAGCAAGAGCGGTTCATTGAGCGCTTCAAGGCCAAAAACACGAAGGCCAAGCAGGCGCAGAGTAAGATGAAGGCCTTGGACAAGCTGGAGCGCGTGAGCATTGACGATCTGGACAAGACGGCCATCAGGTTTCGTTTTCCTCCGGCACCGCGCTCCGGAGATGTGACCCTCAAGTCAAGAGATGTTGAGAAAAGCTACGGAGATCATCAGGTGATCAAAGGCGTGGATTTTGACATTTTCAGAGGTGAGCGAATCGCCTTCGTGGGACGAAACGGTCAGGGTAAATCTACCCTCGTTAAAATGATTGTAGGGGAGGAGGAAGGAACCGGAGAATTGAAAATCGGGCACAACGTAGACATTGGATACTACGCTCAGATTCAGGAAAAATCCCTCGATCCTGAGGTTACCATCGAAAAGGCCATTGAGAATGAAGCCGTTGGGGAAATGGCTAAGATCCACCGAGTGAGAGGCCTGCTCGGAGCATTCCTGTTTGGAGTAGATGATTTCGATAAAAAGGTGAAGGTGCTTTCCGGAGGTGAAAAGTCTCGTCTGGCTTTGGCCAAGTTGCTGTTGCGTGAGTGCAACCTGCTCATTCTCGATGAGCCAACCAACCACCTGGACATGAGCGCCAAAGAAGTGCTCAAAAATGCTTTGATCGATTACAACGGAACATTGATCGTAGTGAGCCACGATCGTGAGTTCCTGCAAGGCCTGACGGATCGAACCTTCGAATTCTCAGATGGCAAGGTGAAGGAACATATTGGAGGCATCGATGACTTTCTCGCTCAATATGAGTTCTCCTCCTTCCGCGATTTTGAGAAGAAAGAAGAGGTTCCTGCAAAGAAGCCGGAACCAGCTCCAAAACCTGTTCAGGAGACCTCGCCTTCAAAGACACTATCCAACAAAGAGCGCAGAGAAAAGGAGAAAGAAGCAAAGCGCCTGAAAAATTCGCTCAGCAGCCTGGAACGCAAGGTGTCTGAACAAGAACAAGCCCTGGCCGAAATCGAAGAGAAACTGGCGAGTCCTGAATTGGCATCAGCCGATGGGAAACCGACAGATATCTTTTTCCAGCATGCCGACATCCAGAAAAAACTGGAAGAATACATGCACCGATGGGAAAAAACAGGCGAAGAATTGGAGCGTTTGTCGGCAGAATTGGAGCATTGATAGAAAGCTCAGAAAGATTGATAATTATTTAAGGTAGCAGCCTCAAACACAGGGCTACTTTTGCCGCCTTTCAGCGTCTTGTAATCATGCGTTTTTGGATCACCCTATTTCTCTTAATCACGTCTCATATTGTGCTCGCACAAGGCGGAGCTGCTGACTGGTGGTTCTTTGGCGAGGGTGCGGGAATGCACTTCCAATCCGGAGGTGTAGTAGCAGATACCAATGGTGTGATGAACACCATCGAAGGATGTGCTACCATTTCGGACGACAATGGCGATCTCTTGTTTTACACAGATGGTGACACTGTATGGAATGCTACTCACGTGGCCATGCCAAATGGGTTTGATTTGTTTGGCAGCGCCAGCTCTACTCAAAGCGCCATTATTGTTCCGGACGTTGTCAATGCGGGTATCTACTACATTTTTACGCAAGGAATTGACATAGGCATAGGGCTTCATTACACACGGGTAGACATGTCTTTGGATGGAGGGCTTGGCGATGTGGATGTAAATGAGAAGAATGTGCTCCTTAGCAGGAATACTCGAGAGAACGTTGCAGCAGTTGGACATGGTGATGGAACGAGTTATTGGGTATTGGCACACATGGCCGATTCCGACTCGATGAAAGCTTATCAGGTCGATCAGAATGGAGTAAATACAACTCCTGTAGTAAGTCTGACAGGAGATACGTTGAGGATGTTCGTTGGTGGCTTGAAATCAAACCGGGATGGAAACCTGATTGTGGCCTGTGATCAATTCCATAGTGGAGATGAGAGTGTGTCGCTGATGAGGTTTAATAACTGGACCGGTCAGATCACGCAGACCCTGAACTGGCAGCCAGCTCAGGGAGTGACTGCCAACAACCTGCGGCCTTACAGCTCAGAGTTCTCGGCTGATGGAAATGTGCTTTACGTTTCCAATGGATACAGTACGGGAGAAGTGATCCGGCAATACGATGTCAGTGCTTTTAATCTTGTTCAAATCCTCAATTCAGAGTTCATTGTCATTGATAGTGCGGTGGCCGCGGGCGTGAAAGGCGGGCAGCTTCAGATAGGCAAGGATTCGTTGATTTACTATAGTTCGCTGAATGACAGCTTCATTCACGTGATCCAGAATCCACACGTCCTTGGTGCTGGCTGTGATTTCACCTGGAATGCGCTGCACCTGGAGGGCCGCAGAGCATTCAAAGGATTGCCACCCTTTGTCAGCACGGCTTTTTCAGCTGACTTCAGAGCGAATTTTGGATGCTTCAATGATTCCGCGCTCTTTGTGGTAGACACCGCAGGACTCGACTCCGTGCTTTGGGAATTTGGTGATCCTGCTTCCGGTGAGGACAATACCTCCAAGTTCGCAGAAGTGAAACACTTCTATCCGGACACTGGAATTTATGAGGTGACATTGGTGGTATACTTCAATGGATTGTCTGATACGTTGACTCAGCCCTTTCAGGTATATCCACGTCAAACGCTGGACCTCGGACCCGACACCTCCATTTGTGCCGGGAACAACGTAGTGCTGAATGCTGGCCAACCGTTCTCGACATTCCTGTGGAATAATGGCAGTACAGATTCCGTGCAGACCTACACGGGAGATACGCTTGTTTCCGTGACCGTTTTTGGAGTATGTGATACGCTCTTTGATACTGTTCAGATAAGTCTTGATACGGCATTTACCATGATGCTGCCGGAGGATACAGTCGTTTGCGACCAGCCTTTATTCAGCATTGTACCATCCGTTACCGGTACTCCTAACTACCTCTGGACCGGAGGAAATACAACCGGAACACTTACCGTAGATACCACCGGCCTATATGTGTTGGGCGCATTCAATGTTTGTGACACCATCCTCGATACCATACAGGTCACCTTTCTCCCGACACCATTCGTTGAATTGCCGAATGATACCATCAACTGCAGCAGTTCCCTCGTTCGACTCACACGTCCTGCCAACGATAGCATCAATTACACCTGGAGCGACAGCTCCACAGCCCTGACCTTCGATGTGGATTCCACTCAAACGGTTTGGCTCAATGGGCAGAATGCCTGCGGAAGCAGCAGCGATACCATCAACATTTTTCAGACGGATGACATTCTGGTGAACATCGGTCCCGATACCCAGCTCTGTCCGGATGATACCATCAGGCTTGGTGCCACCTGGCCTAATGCCACTTATATCTGGAGCACCGGAGATACCACCGATTCCATTTGGACCAATGTCATCGAAGACGTTTACACCGTTACGGTAACGGTTGACAGTTGCTTCTCCACCGACCGCATTGACATTCAGTTTACGGAGGTGGCTTGTCCCAATATTGATTGCCGCGTTCGCTATGACAATGTGTTTACTCCCAACGGAGACGGTTGGAACGACCTTTTCCGATTGCGATCTGATTGCGAGATCCAGAGGTATGACCTCCGTATCTACAGTCGCTGGGGACAACTGGTCAGTCAGAGCTCGCAGATCAACTACGGCTGGGACGGATTCATAGAAGGAGAGCCCGCGCCAGCCGGGGTTTATTACTTTATACTCGAATACCGGGACCAAGTGGTTGTGGATGCTGATCGCGAGATTGTGCAAGGCAGTTTTACCCTGATTCGATAGCTTCGCGAGAAGTGAAAAAGTTCCTGTTTCTTTTGATCATGCCACTGTGCGTGCACGCCCAAACTGCGGCTGATTGGTGGTATTTTGGGAACAGAGCAGGGATTCATTTTGAAACGTCTGGCCCCGTTGCCGATACCAATGGACGCCTGGTCACCAGCGAAGGGTGTGCCAGCATATCCGATGGGCTCGGAAATCTCCTGATGTATACAGACGGAGATTCTGTGTGGAATGCCAACCATGTCACAATGCCCAATGGTTTTGACCTGCGCGGCAACTCTTCTTCTACACAGTCTGCCATCATTGTCCCAAGACCTGGTAATCCCTCTGAATACTACGTAGTGACGGTGCCTGTATTTGATACGGTTGGCCTGCGCTACTCACTGGTAGATATGAACCTGGAAGGTGGTCTGGGAGATGTGGTATCTACTGAGAAAAATGTACTGATTCGAAGGCGTATTCGCGAAAAAGTGGCTGCTGTTCAACACAGCAACGGCATTGATTATTGGATTGTGAGCCAGCCCATGCAATCTGACACCGTATTTGCTTTTTTGATCACCTCAGCCGGGGTCAATACAACTCCTGTTGTCTCCCTGACCGGGAATGTTTCTCCAAACTTCTCTGGATATCTCAAGGGAAGCTCAGGTGGTGGGCTACTGGCAAGCGGCCATGAAATGGGGTTGATTCAGCTCATGGAATTCAATAACGCCACAGGAGATGTCACCAACGAAGTTTCATGGAATACGACCATGAATGCAGGTTATGGAGTTGAGTTTTCTCCAAATGAGCAGTTGCTTTACACGGCACCAAGGTCCAGTAGTTTTAGCTCTGTCATCTATCAATATGACATCAGTTCCTTTGATTCGGCACTGATCGTGGCCAGCGAATACGAAGTCGTAGATAGCCTTGGGACCGGAGCGCTACAACTCGGCCCTGATCAGAAAATTTATGTTGCCAAGACCTCTAGCCTTAACGGTTATCTGTCCAGCATTGAGTTTCCCAATGTGCAGGGAGCAGGGTGTACTTATGTGGATAGTGCAGTATTCCTTCAGGGGCGATTCAGTACACAAGGACTGCCTCCTTTTGTAAGTGCGCTTGTGGTGAATACCATAGATGTTCGAAACAATTGTTTCAACGACTCGATTTTCTTCTCCACCGATACTACAGGACAGGACTCAGCGATGTGGGTGTTTGGCGATCCTGCTGCTGGCGCTGCCGATACGGCTTTAGGCTTCGAAGCTGCTCACGTCTATTCCGATACCGGGACTTTTCTGGTTACTCTTTTTGTTACGAGAGATACCATCACAGATACACTGTTTCGATCCATCATCATCTTTCCGAGACAGGTTGCCGATCTTGGTAATGATACTGCTATTTGTACCGGGGAGAGCGTAGAACTCAACGTAGATCAACCCTTTGCCACTTACCTCTGGAACAACGGGAGCACCGATTCAGCACAAGTTTACAACAGCGATACAACGGTCATGGTTACTGTTTTTGGCGTGTGTGATACAGTTTCTGATACCATTCAGATCACCATCGACAATGGTTTCACCATGCAACTGCCGGAAGATACGTTGGTGTGTGATCAACCTCAATTCAGCATCATACCATCCATCACCGGCAGCCCCAGCTACTTATGGATAGGTGGGAACACAACCGGTACACTGACAGTGGATACAACGGGACAATATGTGCTGGCGGCCTTCAACACCTGCGACACCACTCTGGATACCATTGAGGTCACCTTTCTTCCCACGCCAGTTGTTGAACTGCCGGATGATACCATTAACTGCAGCAGTTCTATCGTTCGCTTAACGCGACCCGCAAACGATAGCATCAACTACACCTGGAGTGACAGTTCTACAGCCTTGACCTTCGATGTGGATTCTACCCAAACCGTTTGGTTGAGCGGGGAGAATGCTTGTGGTATCAGTACGGATACGATCAACATCTTTCAGGTCGACAACATTCTCGTGAACCTTGGACCTGACACTCAGCTGTGTCCCGGAGATACCATTTTGCTCGGAGCTACCTGGATGAATGCGACCTATTTATGGAGCACCGGAGAGACTACTGACTCGATCTGGACCAACACGATTGAAGACGTGTATACGGTGACCGTCACTGTGGACAGCTGCTCCGCGACAGACCGCATTAACATTCAGTTTACCGAAGTAGCCTGTCCCAACATTGACTGTAGTGTGCGTTACGACAATGTCTTTACTCCCAATGGAGATGGTTGGAACGACCGTTTCCGGCTGCGATCCGATTGTGAAATTCAGAGCTTCGACCTGCGCATTTACAGCCGCTGGGGACAGCTCGTACATCAGAGTTCACAGATCGGCAATGGCTGGGATGGATTCATTGTTGGAGAACCGGCATCAGAAGGGGTGTATTACTTCATTCTAGAGTACCGCGATCAGGTCGTGGTGGATGCCGATCGCGAAGTTGTGCAGGGCAGTTTTACCTTGATTAGGTAGCTTCGCTTTGTGTTGAGAAAACTTCTCCTTTTTTGTCTTCTTCCATGGTCGATAATGGCGCAAACGAGCGCTGATTATTGGTATTTCGGAAACAAGGCTGCGATCAACTTTAATGGAGGAACCGTCAGCGCAGTGTTGGACAGCGAGATGCAATCCGTTGAAGGGTGCGCTACCTGGTCTGATCAGTTCGGGAATCTGTTGTTCTATTCCAAGGGAGACACCATTTGGGATGCCAGTCACAACGTGATGCAGAATGGCAGCGGTTTGCTGGGCAATGGTATTGGCGGGCCTGCCTCCCAATCCGCCATGGTGATTCCCCGCCCCAATTCATCTACGGACTTCTACCTTTTCACCATTCAAAGTTTCAACGGAGGAGTGGCCTATTCCCGCATCGACATGACCCTGAATGGGGGATTGGGCGGAGTAGTAAGCACTGAAAAGAACATCCCCCTGGTCGATGATACTCCGGAGGTAATGACGGCAGTAAGGCATCCAAACAACCTGGATTACTGGTTTGTAACGCTGAGGAAACCGGGAGACGAAGCCTATGCCTTTTCCGTGACATCAGCAGGGGTAAATACAACGCCCGTCATTTCAAACACCGGGTTGAGTCTTGATCAGGATGATGTGGTCGGTTACCTGAAAGGATCGCAGCAGAGTGATCAACTTGCCCTGGTATTGTGGCGAGCTCAATTGATTCAACCCAATGCTGATGTATTGCATCTGTTTGATTTCGACAATGCAGTTGGGCAGGTGACTTACGACCTTGCCATCACACCCAGTCAGGCTGATAGCTTCAATTATGGTGTGGAATTCTCTCCGAATGGTGATTTCCTCTATGCGCAGTCCTACAACGTTCCAGACTTGCGTCAATATGACCTTACGGCTGGTTCCGCAGCTGCCATCAGCGCTTCTGAGGAGCTTGTGGGGCTTGGTTACTCAGGAAGTGCTGGAGGAGCCTTGCAACTCGGTCCCGATGGTCAGATCTACGTGGCGCGCAATGCAAACGACCGATTAGCGGCCGTCACCTTTCCCGACCAGCCCGGCTCACTTTGCGGTTATAATCATGATGCCGTTGACTTGAACGGCCGACAGTGTGCCTTTGGACTTCCCCAGTTTCCGCCCTTTCTTCTGGATGGAGAAGTAGCCGTGCTCGAGGAGAATTGCATCAATGACTCGGTTTATTTCTTTTCGACTTATCCCAATGCTGATTCTCTGTTGTGGCTTTTTGGAGACCCGGGTTCGGGAAGTGAGGATACTTCGAAGCTTGCCAATCCTGCACATCTGTTTTCCGATTCAGGCACCTTCACCGTCACCCTCATTGCTTTTGATGCTTTCCTCTCGGATACCACCATGCTGGAGATCCACATCCTTCCAAACCAGACGGTGGACTTAGGACCCGATACGACCTATTGCACACAGGTGGACGCTGTGTTTGATGTGGATCAGCCATACGCCACCTTCCTCTGGAATGATGGATCAACGGATAGTATCGTGACGGTAGATGTGGACACTACTTTGAGTGTAACCGTACTGGGAACCTGTGATACAGTTTCTGATACTGTTACCATTCGCTACTCTTCGGGGTTTGCATTTTCGTTGGGACCGGACTCAAATCTGTGTCGCGGCCAGGATTATGAATTGGACCCGGAAGTGACCGTGGATGACGTGATCTACAGTTGGTCGAACGGAAGTAATCAGGACAGCATCATTGTCAATCAGTCTGATACTTATCGCATCACGGCTACCAACGACTGCTCCACGATCATCGATTCCGTGGTCTTGCGCTTTGATCCTGTTCCCACAGTCACCTTGCCGGATGATACTATCAACTGTGAGAATGCTCCTGTTTTTGTTGAGCGCCCGTTGAACGATAGCCTTACCTACACCTGGAGTGACTCATCCAGCGCCACAAGACTAAGGGTAGATTCTACGGCTTTGATCTGGCTTGCTGCAGAGAATCAGTGTGGCTTTGCCATTGATTCCATGAACATCAACAATGTAGGCCGCATCGATATCTCGTTAGGAGTGGATACTCAGCTCTGCCCGGACGATACCATCCTTTTGAGGGCGACTTGGCCCGGAGCATCATACCTCTGGAGCACGGGGGAAACGGTCGATTCTATTTGGACGAATACCGTGGATGATATCTACAGTGTCACGGTCACGGTGGATAGTTGTGTTCAGTCCGATCGTATCGACATTCAATTCACGGAAGTAGCCTGCCCTGATATTGATTGCCGCGTGCGTTTTGACAATGTATTCACACCCAACGGAGATGGTTGGAACGATCTTTTCCGATTGCGATCGGATTGCGAAATCCTCAAGTATGACCTGCGGATATACAGTCGTTGGGGACAACTGGTGCATCAAAGCTCACAGATCAACTACGGCTGGGACGGATTCATAGCCGGAGAGCCCGCTCCAGAAGGTGTCTACTACTTCATTCTGGAATACCGGGACGAGGTGGTGGTGGACGCAGACCGCAGGGTTCAGCAGGCCAGCTTCACCCTGTTGCGCTAGTACTT
The DNA here is from genome assembly GCA_002428995.1 of Flavobacteriales bacterium UBA6057. GTDB lineage: Bacteria > Bacteroidota > Bacteroidia > Flavobacteriales_G > Salibacteraceae > UBA6057. The sequence goes on from DIYJ01000009.1 coordinate 97,659, forward strand.
GGGCTGATAACGAAGTGTGTTGACAGCGGCTTCGTAGTTCTGCTCCAGCACAATGTCGAATCGATCGCATGACTTGAAGTCGCCATAGCTTTCTGCACAAGTGGTTGCCGAAGGAAGCAGGTTTCGCCCCAAAACTTCTTCACGCATCTCAATGGCCTTGGCGAGGTTGAATGCACGTGTTGCTTGCGCAGCAGTCTTTTCACCATCCGAAACACCCATCACCAAGACGCGGAAATCGTTCTGCACCTTAAAAGCAGCTGCCAACCTGTTCACCGCTGTTTCCCCGGAAGGAGATAGCTCCACTTCATCGCCTGAGAAGAGGATGTCCTTGCTGATTGAGATGACCAACCGACCGCCTTTCTGAACCAGCTTCATTTGAGAAGCAGGATAGTTTTTGACCACTTTTTCGAAGGCTTGTTTCGTGAAGCGCATGCGCGTTTCCTGCTTGTGAAGCTCGTTCATCATTGGAACTGCGGCCTCTCCCGCAGATGGGTCTTCCTGCTCTCGCTGGTGTTCTTCCATGATTTGCTGGGCATTGGTCGGGTCAAAGGGTTTACCAGAAGCCGCTTCGTAGCTCTGCATCGCCAGTTCCATGCGGTTGAACATGTCATTCATTTCTTCCTGCATGTCCGCCATTGCAGATTCATACTCTTCTGCGGTCTTCACTTCAGAAGTCTTGTTCACTTCGGCAATTTCCGTTCGTGTCTTCGCTGTGTTCAGCTCCGCCTCAAGGGCAGCATATTTTTTCTTCGAAACACAAGAGATGAGAGAGGCGCTCAGCAAGACGCAGGAGATGAATGTCTTAGTCATACGTATAGGAATAAAAAAAGCCGCCCGGTTCAGCGGACGGCTTCAAATATCGATAGAGCGATTGGATTTTAAAAAGCGAAGCCAATCGAGATGTTCAGGAAGCGCGGACGTATCGCCAGACCAGTGAAAGAAGCTGTGATTCCGTCTGTTCTTACATCACTTTCCAGGTCCACACCAAAGTCGCTGGCTGTTTCTTTCACGTCCTGCCCAAACTGAGCATCAATGTCTTGCCAGGTTGGTACTTCCGTATTGTCAAAGGCCGCGCGGATTTGATCTTCCGTAAACACGCCCTGCTCAGCCGCAAGATCCTGAATGATGGTTTCCTGATCGATCAGGGCGCCATCTACTTCATAGGTATGACGCTGGGTTCCAAAGCCGATTCCAAACCAAAGGATGTCCACCGAGAAGTGCTTTCCAAAGATCCACTGACTTCCAATTCCAATTCCTCCACCCAATGAGGTGATCTGTCCGTCAATGTTGTAGCCGTTCTTGTAGTCGTACTCGTAGATGCTACCATCGGGAAGAGTGAATGGAGATGAATAGGTGAGGGCGTAGTCTGTATTGAAGTTGGTGCTGTTGTAAAAGAACTCTCCCATCAGGTAGAAACCACGCGGGGTGTCTTTCAAACCGGGGTAAAACCTCACTTCAGGAGAAAATGAAAAGCTGCTCGCCTTAGGGTTTTGTAGTACTGTATCCAGCTCCAGGAATTCCGTCACACCTGAAAGGTCTCGTTCCAATCCATAGTTCAACGTAACGGCTGCTGACAACTTGGGAATGATCACACGCTCATAGGTCAGGTTCAGTTGAATAGGAGTAATAGGAAGTGCCGAGGTATAGATCGTACGGAGAGGGCGTGTTTTGATCACATTTTTCTGCGCTTCAGCGAGCTGAACGCAGAGTAGGGCAAGGATCAAAAGGTAGAGATTTCCAATTCTTTTCATGGATTTCACGGGTTTTGTTGTGGTGCAAAGATGCGTCAAATACCCAATGGTAACGGTGGCTCCAGGAAATTACGAGATATTACCTAGGATAAAAAACAGTACTTTGTTATGCATAGTACATGTTATTGGATATATATTTGCAATGCAAATCATCAAAATGAACATTGAAAACTCAAAGGCGCAATTAAGGAAGGGAATCCTCGAATTCTGCGTTTTGGCGTTGCTGCGAAAAGGGGAGGCATATCCATCGGACTTGCTGAAATCCTTGAAGGAAGCAGAGCTGATCGTAGTAGAGGGAACACTCTATCCGCTTCTCAACCGGCTGAAGAATGCCGGTCTTCTTACGTATCGCTGGGAAGAGTCCAAGTCAGGTCCGCCCAGGAAATACTATAGCCTCACAGAGCAGGGAAAAACCTTTTACAAGGAGCTTGCTCAATCGTGGGATGAACTCCAGAAATCCATTGACAAACTACTAGAAGAGCCAAAGACGCAATCATAAGCCATGAAAAAGACAGTACAAGTAAACCTTTCCGGTCAGGTGTTTACACTCGATGAAGACGCCTATGACCTGCTCACATCCTACCTCTCCAGCATTGCAAAGTTGTATGACAGAAGCGCGGGTAAGGATGAGATCATCCAGGATATTGAGGCACGCATTGCAGAGCTCTTCCTTGAGAAGTTGAATGAGTCGAAGCGTGTGGTCGATGTAAGAGATGTTCAGGAAGTGGTGGCGATCCTTGGCAAGCCTGAGGAGTTTGAAATGGAAGCAGAAGAGCAGGAGGAAGCACGCAGTCAGCGATCTTCAAGTCAGTCGCGCAACCTCTATCGCGATCCGGATGATCGGGTCATTGGTGGTGTATGCTCCGGACTCGGTTACTACTTCGGAGTGAATCCGTTGTTGTTCCGACTCGCGTTTGTTGCAGTGCTCGTGTTCTTTGGAACAGGAATCATCCTCTACCTTATTCTATGGGCCATCATTCCAGTTGCAGAATCTACAGCCGACCGGCTGAAAATGAAGGGAGAGCCGGTCAACATTGGGAGCATAGGCAAAACCATTGAAGAAGAGATCAATGCGCTTGGTGATGCCATGAAACCAGGAAACAAGGGCGATCGCTATGCACGCAAAGTTTCCAATGGCATTGAAGGTTTCTTCCAGTTTCTAACCCGATTGCTCATTCACTTTATTCGATTCTTTGGCAAGTTTCTGGGCGTCATTTTTTCGTTCGTAGGCGTCATCTGCATCATCGCACTGATAGCTGTATTCCTCGGAGTAGCTGACGCCTTTCACTTTTCACATCATACATGGGAAGCCAGCTATAGCATTTACGAGTTTGGACAGCTCATTTTCATCGGTTCCGGTTGGTTTAGCGTAGCGTTGATCGCAGCTGCACTGATCACCATTTGTCCCTTCCTGTTGCTCGTCTACGGTGGCTTAGTGCTGCTGAACGGTGATTTTAAGGTTCCCTACCTCGCAGGCAGTCTGTTTGTGTTGATCCTTGTCGGAGTCAGTCTTTCAGTCTTCGTGGCCATTGGCAGCGCCAGGAATTTTTCAAAAGAGGAAACCATTACCGAATCCTTTGAATTGGATGAATTGGGAATTACATCTGATACTGTTCGCCTTGACCTTGCAGACGATGCGTTCAACATTGCCCCCAGACGCGCCTACGGAGCCAACCGCGATTTCATGATCAAAGAGGATAAGGATCGAATTTTATTGGCTGATGTCAGACTCGATGTTGTTCCCTCCGAGGACGATGAAGCGCGCCTGACTGTGATGAAATCAGCCAGCGCACGCTACTACGGAGCTGCCGAAGAACGGGCCGATTCTATTCGCTACCTGTTTCAGCATTCGGAAAATGCCCTCCTGTTTGACGCTCACCTTTCATTCCCGAAAAGTGATCTCTACCGTGAGCAAAATGTCAGAATTCAGCTTGAGTTGCCCGTGGGCCAAACCGTCTACCTGGCCAAGGGCAGTAAACGCGTGATGTACAACATCGACAACATCCACGATATGTACGATCCACGCATGATCGGGCATCACTGGAAAATGACCTCCCGTGGCTTGGCTTGCCTCGATTGTGAAGGCATCGACCCACCTGAAGAAGAGGTAGAAGAAGCAGAGGAGGAGCCTGCAGAGGAAGAAATCAACGCTGTGGAGACTGTGATCCTTTAAGACTTTCGTTCTTTTCTATTTGCTGTTTAGTTAGGTTAAAGCCCCGCATCGCGCGAAAGCGATGCGGGGCTTTTTGTGGTATAGATTTCGATGGCGAATCACCATCGAAACAGATGCAGTTCGTGCTGTCGAATGCCATTGCACTGCCGGTAAAAAATAGTGGACGGTTGGTCTTTTTCCACCTTGTTACTGAAGGTTGGTATCTCGCATTGGAAGATGATCGCGCCTTTTTGGTAGGTTCGTCAGCCCGGTGCATCCCATGCTCGCTGCTTATCTGGTTTGTGTTTGCCTATGTCAATTGCCAACATGAACATCAAGAGAGTTTTTTCCCGAATGGTGGGCTAACCTCCCTTCTATGCTTCAATTTCGAATGAAACTGTTTTATAACCGATCCACATCATGAACCTAAGATCTCTGCTTCATTTCCTGATATGCTCCTTGCTTTGCTTCACTCCATTTATAACCTCTGGCCAGGGGCTCGAACATCTGGAGCAATACACACTCAGCAATGGCTTAACCGTCATTCTCAACGAGGATCACACCCGTTCTGAAGTCTTCGGTTACATGGTGTGTAAAGCAGGCTCGAAAGATGACCCTGCTGACGCCACTGGCATGGCGCATTACATGGAGCATCTTCTGTTTAAAGGCACGGAGGAGTTAGGCACCACAAACTGGGAAAAGGAAAAGCCACACATCGACTCCATTTTTGTACTGTATGATAAACTTGGAGCCACCAAGGACGAGGAATCGCGCAAAGGCATTCAGGAGCTGATCAACGAGCAATCGGTGGCAGCCAATGAATATGCCATCCCCAATGAGCTTGACAAGCTGCTCAAAGAAATTGGCGGCACGCGCATGAATGCGAATACCACCGGGGATCGTACGGTCTATTTCAACACCTTCCCACCAAGTCAGATGGAACGCTGGCTTGAGATCTACAGCCATCGCTTTCAGCGTCCGGTATTTCGATCCTTTCAGGCTGAACTGGAAGTGGTTTATGAAGAGAAAAACAGGGCCAGCGATGCCTTTTTCGACAACATCTTCGAAGCCTTAATGAAAGAGGCCTACAAAAAGCATCCCTATGGGCAGCAAACCACTTTAGGGACCATCGAACACCTCAAAAACCCATCTCTAACCAAAATGAAGGAGTTTTTCGATCGGTGGTATGCTCCGAACAACATGGCCCTGATTCTTTGTGGAGATTTTGATAGCAAGGCGGTACGGCCGATGATTGAGTCAGCCTTTGCCGACTGGCCAGCACATGATATTCCAGAGCATGGAACATGGGAAGAGCCTGATTTTAATGGTCGGGAACATGTGGAGAAGCGCATGTCTCCGGTGAAGCTTGGGTTGATGTGTTACCGCACTGTGCCCATAGGGCATCCTGATTATTTTGCCCTGGAGGTTGCAAACAACCTTCTGACCAATGAAAGCGCTTCCGGATTGCTTGATCAGCTCGCATCTGACCATGAACTGCTGGCTGCGGCAGGTTTTGCCATTCCATTCTATGACTATGGAACCAACATGTTTCTCTTTGTTCCCAAAATAGTGGGGCAGTCGCTTGACGATGCAGAGCAATTGATGCTGGGCAAAATAGCCCTCCTGAAGTCTGGAGAATTTGAAGACTGGCGAGTAGATGCCGTAAAGCGAGAGCTTTACAGAAATCATCGCGAAATCATGGAGTCCAATGCTTCGCGCGGAGCAGAGATCGGTGAAGTATTTGCGCGTGGTGCTGATCCGGCTGAGCTTAAATCATACCCCGACAGGATTAATGGGATCACCAAAGAAGATGTCGTTCGGGTGGCAAAGGCGTACTATGGAGATAACTACCTCGCATTTCACTCAAAAATGGGTGGATTCAAGGGCGAGAAAATCGAAAAGCCCGACTATGAGCCAGTCGTTTCTAAAACCACGGAAAAGTCAGCGTTTGCGAAACACATTGAAACTGTAGGCGAAACACCATTCAATCCGGTATTCATCAACTTTGAGAGCGATGTGTCTTCCGTTGAGCTGAAAGACGGTGTCACGCTCTATCGAACAGAAAACCCTGCAAACGACATCTTCTCGCTCAACATTCGCTTCAATGCCGGAAAAGCAGAGCTCCCCATGCTCGAGTATGCTGTGGAGTTGATGTACAACGCTTATACCGATACCTACGATAAGCAGCAGGTGAAAGATGAGTTTTCAAAGATTGGTGCCAGCTATTATTTTGACGTGGATGAAAGCTATACTACGCTGTCGCTCACAGGTGTCGAAGCCGATCTTGAGCGAGCACTGGAACTGATCAATGAGCTGCTTGTGGCTCCTATCCTTGATGAAGATGAAATGGATGGCCTGGTTGATCTTGTAAAGGCCGATTATAAAGCCGAAAACGCACAGCCATCGGGTGTTGCCAATGCGGCAGTGGAGTGGGTGCAGTACGGTGAAAAAAGCTCATTCATTGATCGTCTCACCGTAAAGGAACTTGGGGATATTGAAGTAGCGGCCATGCTCGAAGAGATCAAAAAGCTTCGAGGCTATACAGCAGAGCTTCACTACGTAGGCACCCGCACGATGAACAGTCTTGAACAGACCATCAACACTCATTTAACTTTTGAGGATGGACTTCAACACACGCAGGTGCCAGTGGTGCGGCCGGTGAAGGAATACACCGAAAGCCAGGTCTATTTCATCCACAAGAAGAATGCCGTGCAATCGCAGGTTCACTTTCTGCAAAACGGAATGAAGTTGACCGAAGAGAACCGGCCACTTGTGGATGCGTTCAACCTCTATTTTGGTGGTGGTTTTTCAGGGCTGGTGCTTCAGGAGATCAGAGAATATCGTTCTCTGGCATACACGGCTGGAGCCAGTTTTGGTTCAGCAGTCAGGAAGGATACACCCGTGCAATTCAGGGGGTATGTTGGCACACAGGCCGACAAGACGAGTGATGCGATTGAGGTGTTTATGGAGTTGCTAAAGGACATGCCGGATAAGGAAGATCGCATCGAGACCATTCGTAAGTATTTGGCTTATGGTGCCATTTCCAGTCAGCCCAGTTTCAGAAGAGTGATTCCATATGTCAACGATATGAAGCGGTTGGGGTACACCCAACCACCAGCACAGGTGTTTCAACAGCGCTACAATTCACTTGCATACAGCGATATCAGAGCATTTTATGAGCAGGAGGTGAAGGATAAGCCAACTGTCATTGTGGTGGTGGGAGATAAAAAGAAAGTGGATGTCAAATCACTTGAAGGATACGGTAAGCTCACAATCGTCAAGGAAAAGGAGCTTTTCAGAAAGTAGGAGCCCCTTCCTGCTTTTTAATCCTGCAAGCACTCAAAAAAAGCCCCATCGGCATTTGCGCGATGGGGTTTTTCGATGTATGAATAGAAGGTGGTGTTATTGCTGCTTCACCTTGCATGGGGCGAAGCGCAAGTAAAGTCAAAGCATTTAATCCTCTACCGGTATTCAGAGGCAGATGACGCCTCGGAAAATGCTTACTATCCGTTCTGACTAGACGTTGCCGCAGGTGCTTGAGAATGATGAATATGCGGTTTACAAGTTCTGAAGGAGATTAGTTTTTATCAGAGGAGCAATTGCGCCTCGTTTCGTCCACACACAGAAGAGCATTCAAGGCGAGTGCTTACCACTATTTGCAGCCAAGGCTCAGGTAGTTGCTGAAGTTCAGAGTAACATACCCTTTTGATTGTGAAACCCTCTGGTCATTGTATCTTCGCGCAGCATTAATCAGGCCTGCTTCCAGCGGCCTGAATGTGAACGAGATAATCAGAAAGATATGGCGGAGTCAGCAGCGATTGCGGAGAAAGAAATATCAAAGGACGAGTTGAAATCAGAAATACTCAAGGACTTTCACCTCGCAAACCTCAGTCGGGAGATCAGTTTGATGGGCCGAAGAGAGGTGCTCACCGGAAAGGCCAAGTTTGGTATCCTCGGTGATGGAAAAGAATTGGCGCAGATAGCCCTTGCGAAGTTTTGGTTGCCAGGAGATTGGAGGTCAGGTTATTACCGTGATCAAACCATGATGATGGCTGCCGGTAAGCTGAGCGTAGATGATTTCTTCGCACAACTTTACGCCCACCCTGATGTAGAACATGAGCCAGCATCTGCAGGCCGCATGATGAATGGCCACTATGCTACTCGCTTCCTGGATGAGAATGGACAATGGCTGAAGCAGACCGATCGAGTGAATTCGTCAGCCGATGTTTCGCCTACTGCCAGCCAAATGCCCAGATTGTTGGGACTGGCCCTGGCCAGTAAGTTCTATCGAAACAATCCAGAGCTCAAAGGCAAGGAAGATTTTTCCATCCAGGGAAATGAGATTGCATACGGAACCATTGGGGATGCTTCTACCAGCGAGGGCATGTTTTGGGAAGCTATGAATGCCGCAGGAGTGTTGCAGGTTCCCATGGTACTCTCCGTTTGGGATGACGGCCACGGTATTTCTGTTCCCAAGAAGTATCAAACCACCAAAGAGAGCATCAGCGAGGCCCTGAAAGGATTTCAGCGTACTGACAAGCAGAAGGGTTTTGAAATTCTGAAAGTAAAGGGATGGGATTATCCAAACCTCGTGCTCACCTATGAGAAGGCCTCCAAGATTGCCCGCGAAGAGCACGTGCCTGTATTGGTACACGTAGAAGAAGTGACGCAGCCTCAAGGCCACTCAACCAGTGGTTCACACGAGCGCTATAAGTCTCCGGAGCGACTGCAATGGGAGAAGGACTTTGATCCGATTTCGAAGTTCAAGGAGTGGATCCTTGCCAACAAGCTCGCCACTGAAGAAGAACTGGATGAACTATCCAAGCAGGCTAAAAAAGAGGCCAGAGAAGGAAAGGCCCGGGCCTGGAAAGCATTTGTAGAGCCGCTGAAGCAGGATCAGCAAGCGGTGCTGAAATTGGTGGAAGATTTGGCCAATAGCAGCAAAAACAAGGTGTTCATTCAGAAGCTGCATGGAGAGCTCAGTGCTTCCGCAGAACCTTTGCGAAAAGAGATTTTTGAAGTAGCCCGAAAGGCGCTGCGTTATGCCAGGGGAGAGCAGAGTCCGGCTTACACCGCGCTGCGCCAATGGATCGATGCACAAATGGAGGTGAATGCCGATCGCTACTCATCCCACTTGTATAGCGCTTCTGAACACAGCCCAATTGCAGCCGCTGGTGTTGCAGCTGATTATCCTGCCGATGGAGGCATGGTGGATGGCCGGGAAATCCTACGCGACAACTTTGACGCCTTGATCGAACGCCACCCCGAGCTGATCATCTTTGGAGAAGACAGTGGAAAGATTGGCGGTGTGAATCAAGGACTGGAAGGGCTTCAAGCCAAGTATGGAGATCACCGCGTATTCGATACCGGCATTCGCGAGTGCACCATCATTGGTCAGGGAATTGGAATGGCAATGCGCGGCCTGAGACCCATTGCAGAGATTCAATACCTCGATTACCTGCTCTATGCTTTGCAAATCCTCAGCGATGACCTTGCCACCGTTCAGTACAGAACAAAAGGTGGACAAAAGGCGCCCTTGATTGTGAGAACCCGTGGCCACAGACTCGAAGGAATCTGGCACAGTGGTTCACCTATGGGAATGATCATTCATGCATTGCGCGGCATGCACATCTGTGTACCTCGCAACATGACCCAGGCAGCTGGGATGTACAATACCCTCATCGAAGGAGATGACCCTGCTTTGGTTATTGAATCATTGAACGGATATCGATTGAAGGAGCAGCGCCCTGCCAATATGGGAGAATTTAAGGTGGCGCTCGGAGAACCAGAAGTGATGACCGAAGGAGATGACATCACGATCGTGACTTATGGATCCATGGTGCGTATGTGTGTAGATGTGGCCAAGCAACTCCGCGAAGTAGGTGTGTCAGCTGAGGTGATCGATGTGCAGACGCTGTTGCCTTTCGATCTGCAGCACAGTATCCTCGACAGCTTGAAAAAGACCAACCGCATCCTCTTTGTAGATGAAGATGTTCCAGGAGGTGCTTCCGCTTTCATGATGCAGCAAGTGGTGCAAGAGCAGGAAGGGTTCAAGTGGCTCGACAGCGCTCCTGAAACACTTACGGCAAAGGCGCATCGCCCGGCTTACGGAACAGATGGCGACTACTTCAGCAAGCCGAGCAACGAAGACATCTTCGAAGCAGTTTACGATATGATGCACGAGGTAGACCCACAACGCTTTCCCAAACTCTGATGCCAGCGGTCAGGAGGTTTTGGTTGGTGTTGATCACGGTATGTACGATGCTTTCCGCTCAGGCGGGAGTAGAGAAATACCAGTTGACCCTGCTTCTGTCTCCTTCCGTTGAATGGGTTTACTTCCGCGGCAGTCAGAATGCGGACCTCTACAATGAATTGTTTGGTTCGAAGTTGTCTTACAATTTCGGGTTTGAATACAAGCGTTTCTTCGACCCATCGCTCAGTTTCAGCACCGGTTTCCTTTACCAGAACAAAGGGTTTCGCAATACCTATGTCGAACGGAATCCTGATGGATCTACACAGGAAGGAATTACGGTGGGTAGCGCCCATTTGGCGACCATTCCATTGTATCTGAATGCCCATCATCGTCTGGCACGTAAGAAAGAGATGATCTACACGGCAGGCCTCGGAGTGGGTTACCTGATGTCTCAAACCGTTCGAAACCGAAACTACACCGGTGAAGATGACGTGACCGAAGGACTGTTCGATGTTGGGGACGGCCGCAGCAACATCAACTTCTTTAGGGACCTCTACCTTGGACTCCACGTTGGGGTTGGTATATCGGCTTACGTCAAGAGCCGTATTGTGCTGATCGTCCAGCCGATGTACAAGTACCAGCTCAACGATGGGCGTAACCCAAGCTTACCCATTCAGGACCTTTTTGCGGCTAAGATGAACTCGCTTTCCGTTGACTTCAAGGTTGGGTATTTCTTCAACCGACAGATCAGGAATCGCAAGAAGGATGTCTAGCCAACGCTGGGCTTTTCTGTTGATTCTGGGGGTGTTGCTGCTGGTGTCGGTGCAGACCGTCTTCGGCCTTTTTCGGGAAGTAAACCTGGCAGGAGCTTTTCTCCAGTATTCCTATGAAACTTTGGGGCCCAAGACCTGGTTTTCGGGCGAGTTTCAGCAAGCGGCAGATCGTAAAACCACCAGTGACTTTGGCTTCCGGTCCTACATGGTCAGAAGCTTTAACCAGGTCAACTACAGCGTTTTTGGGACCATCAACCCCCAGGTGAGGGAGGGAAGGGAAGGAATGTTGTTTGAAGCAGCATACGAACGAGCTGTTTGTGGCAACGACCGCTTGTCAGACGAATGGCTCGAAACCAAAACGGATTCCCTGGCTCGCCTAGATTCCCTGCTCCAGGCCCGCGGAAAGAAACTCTATGTGCTGATTGCGCCCAATAAATGGCGCTACCACTCTGACCGGGCACCCTGGAGTTGCAAGCCCTCGGCAAGTACGAACTACACATCACTGCTTCGGCAGCTTCATTCCAGGGAAGTAGCCACCATCGATTGTATCGAACTCTTCGAAACCTGGAAAGCAACCACTCCACATCCGCTGCACGCACCTTCGGGGACGCATTGGAGTATTTACGGAGCATGGCGTGTGGCTGACCGCCTCAACGACCGCTTGAAACAGGACGGTTTTTCCATGCCCGTGCTACAGCTTGATTCGCTTGAATTGGTGGATGAATCCCGAAACACCGACAAGGATCTGTTCGATCTGCTCAACGTGTTGCAAAAAGCCCCGCGAACTCCGCTGGCATATCCACATGTTTCGACATTGGAGGATTCTCAGACGAAGTCGGTAGTCATTGGTGATAGTTACTACTGGACTTTTTTCTACCTCGATTTGCACGACCAACTTTGGGCGGAAGACTCCCCATTTCTGTATTACGATCAATACCGTGCTCCTGGCTCAGGTGAACGTGTGGAAATTGAGCCAGGACAGCGCGAACAATGGCTGAAGGAAGCAGATGTGGTGATCGTAATGGTGAACGAGCCGGCCATTCCTCGACTGGGATATGGTTTTCTCGAGGGAGCTATTCAGTTTCTGGAGCAGCAGCCCATTTGAATTCGCCTACCAAGGGACGATGATCGGAGAGCTGCACATTATCTGTGCGGAATCCGGAAACCTGAAGTTCAGGTGAATACAACAAGTAGTCAATTCGGAAGGAAGGAAAGTAACCGATGTAGGTGCTACCTGTTCCTCGTCCAAACTTCATGAATGCGTCTTCCAGGCCTCGGGAAATAGTTTGATAAGCGAAGGAACCGGGCGTATCGTTCAGGTCTCCACAAACGATGACCGGATGAGGAGAGGAAGCAATGGCTTCGTGGACAATTAAGGCTTGATCGGCACGCCTCTGGAATCCGTCTCTCAGCATGCCCAGAAGGCGAACAGCATCATTCAGTTGTTGCTCGCGGTCGTCATCTTCGATGTGCTCGTCAATCTGCTCCTCCATGCCCGAAATTCGCACGGAAGCCAGGTGCAAGTTGAATACCCGGATCGTATCGCCATGGATGTCCAGATCGGTCCAAATGGCCAGGTTATGCTCTTTCGCGCTGAGTGGCAAGAGCCTTTGATCCACAATGAGATACTTTGAAAAGGTCGCCATGCCGAAGTAGTTCATGCCTCTGTGAAGCACAGAAGTATACTCTTCGTGAACGTAGTGAACGTCTAACAGCTCGGTAAGCGTGTCCAGCGTATTGAAATACTTGTTGTCCTTACTCTTGAAGAATTCCTGGATACAAAGCACATCTGCGTCCACTGAATCGAGGTAGGTGAGGATGCTGTCGCGGGTTCGTTTGTTCGACTTCCAGTTGTAGAGGTCAAAGAGGCGAACATTGTAGCTGGCGAGTTTCACGGTTTCCGATTCCCCTTCCGAAGTGCGCATGGCATAGTGAAAATGCTGACTGAAGGTGCCTAAAGAAAAGACCAGTGCCAGACCTGAGAACATGACATAGACTGGCTTCCAGAAAGCCCAAAGCACAACGAAGAGAAGATTGAGCAAGAAAATTGGCAGGAAGGCCATTCCAAAGAAGGCGGGAATGGAAGTGAGGTTGGGATTGATGTAGGGAGCAAGGATGGAGATAAGCAGCGCCAACGCTGCCAGTGCATTCAGACCAAGGAAAAGCTTGCGGATCAACGTGGTGGAGGGTAGGGTTACTGATTTTTGTTGCTCATCTTGAAGAGGAACTCCTTTTCTTCCTTGGAAAGGTTTTCATAGCCTGCCTTGGAGATCTTGTCGAGAATAGAGTCGAGCCGCGCCTGGGCTTCCTCTTCAGATACGGAACTGTTGCTGCCACGGCTGCTTCTCGTCTGGGTTTTCTTTGCCTTCTTTTCCCTGTGAACCACCTTCATGCGGGAGTTTCCCTTTGACTTGAAGCGCTGACCCAGTTTGGTGAAGAACTCGTAAAAATCCATGGCCCAGTCCTTTCCTCTGTCCAGGTTCTTGATGTAGAAGTATCCAAACGCTGCTCCACCGATGTGTGCGAGATTTCCACCCAAATTCATCGTGAAGTCGATCAGGCTGCTGATCACAAACAGTGCGAGTACCAGGTACTTCAAACGAACCGATCCAATCAGGATCAACTGAACAGTGTAATCCGGAAAGCGCGTGGCCGTTGCCACCATTACGGCCATTACCGCTGCTGATGCGCCCACCATTGGGCCGTTTCCAAAACCTGTTTCACCGGCCAGGAACAGCAGGTTGTAAATCAAGAGGTATAGACCTGCACCGGCAAATCCACCCAGGAAATAGACTCCGATCAGCCGTTGGTGGCCGATCATGTCATAGAAGATGCGACCAAACCAGTACAGGAAAAGCATGTTCCACAAGATGTGGCTGATGCCGCTGTGAAGAAACATGTAAGTGAAGGCTGTCCATGGCACCAACACCAGGTCTGTAATACTGGCAGGAATGGCGAAATAGTTGAGCAGCCACGACTCGTCCCGACCGAATACGATGAAGGTGAGCAGGTTGGTCAAAACGAACACACTGGCATTGATGATGATCATCTGCCCGATGAAGTTGTTTCCTGCGAAAAGTCGTTTTAGATCGTCTAACATATTGATCTCTAGGACGTCAAATTAAGGGTGTTGCTTGCACGTTTACCGCCAGTGACTGCCCGTTTTTTGCCAAAATTTAATAATCAAAAACCCGAAGAGCATTCCACCCAAGTGAGCAAAATGCGCCACATTATCTCCATTGTCCTGGAAAGCTGAGAACAGCTCAGCCACTCCGTATGCTGTCACCAACCACTTCGCTTTGATGGGAATGGGAAGGAACAGCAGGTACATCCTCACATTGGGAAACATCATCCCGAAGGCAATAAGAATACCAAACAAGGAGCCCGATGCACCTACTACGTTCGGAAGGCTCTTATAGTGTTCGAGGTAGCTGCTGAAAAAGTTCCGTGCTTCGCGCAGAGCCGCTTCATTCTGCGGGTCATAGCTCAGTGTACTCAATCCGTTTTGATTGAAATCGATGTATGCCCGCGTGATTTCAGGGAAGCGATCGCTACTAAGTAATAATTGATGCCCCTCTAAAAAGGCGAATATTGAAGCGGCCTCAGGATTGATGATCAGTGCTTCAATGGCGTTGATGGTGGGTGCGATGTCGATGTAAAGGATCACATAGTGCAGGAAGGCAGCTCCAAATCCAGTGAGTACATAGTAGGTGAGAAACCGCTTGCTTCCCCATGTGTTTTCGATGGATGAGCCGAAGAGCCAAACCGCGAACATGTTGAAGAGCAGGTGGGTAAGATCACCGTGCATAAACATGTAGCTCACCACCTGGTAGATCTGGAATTTTTCGCTTCCCGGAAGGTGAAGCCCCAGTATGTCTCTCAGGTCTATGCCCGTTGATGCTGCGAAGGCATAGGTAGCCAGGAGCATCAAGCCGTTGATGATCAGCAGGTTTTTAACTACCGGAGGCAAAACACTCCATCCATTGCCTGTTTGCATCTAGTTGAAAAGCTTTTCTATTTGAGGCGCATTTAACAGTACGAAGGTGGATTTTCCACCCAAGTCAATCTCTGGTTGAGTGCAGCGCATCAAGTTTCGAAAGAGCGCTATCATTTCCTGTGCCTCTAATACCGTGCCTGACTTGATGGCAGACCTTTGTGCCATCGATCGAAGGATTTTCTCCCGAAAGGCTTCCGTGTTGCTCGGTTTGTCATTTCGAATGTCATCCATGAAACCTGCGATGGTTTCTTCAATGTTCATGCCTTCACAAATAGTAGGAACACCGCGAACAATGAAAGCATGCTGACCGAAGGGATCAATGTCGAATCCTAAGGTGGTCAGGGTGGGGAGACTGGACTGGAATACGCTCGCTTCCATAGCACTCAGTTCAACCGTGACAGGAAACAATTGTTGCTGACTCACCGGGTGATTTGCCCGAGACAGGGCGTCAAACTCTTCAAACAAGATTCGAGTATGTGCGCGGTACTGATTCAGTAAGAATACCCCTTCATCACTTCGAATCAACACGTATTTCCGGCCAATCTGGAAGGTGATGATGGAATCATCACTGGCTGTTTCCAGGTGCATACGCACTGGCTCTTCCTGTTCCGTTTTTTCTGACAGTGCGGCATACAATTCCTTCCAGCTCTCCTCCGGAGCTTTTTGAAAAGAGGATCCGCGCTCCCAGGAACTGTTGGAGCTCTTCGATGTTTTCTCCCGATCGAAGGGGTTGTAGGTAGGGTCTACTTTGATCTCGGGTTGCTTCACTGGCTGCTTCAGCTGGTGATGCGGCACATCAAAACTCGTTTCCTGCTCAAAGTCCAGGGAAGGGGCCACATGGTACTGTCCCAGCGATCGCTTCACCGAACTCCGCAGAATGGCGTAGATCGATCGCTCGTCTTCAAACTTGATCTCTGTCTTGGTCGGGTGGATGTTCACATCAATGTGTGATGGATCCACGTCAAAGAAGATGAAGTAGGCCGGATGGTGATTTGCCGGAATCAGTCCCTCAAAAGCTTGAACAACGGCCGAATGGAAGTAGGAGCTGCGGAAGTAGCGGTTGTTTACAAACAGGAACTGCTCGCCTCGACCTTTCTTCGCTGCTTCTGGTTTTACGATGAAGCCATCCAGATTGGCTAACTCCGTTTCTTCTTCGATCGGAACCAGCTTTTCATTGTAGTTCTTTCCGAAGATGCCGATGATACGCTGCCTAAGGTTGGAAGGTGGAAGGAAAAACAGTTGTTGCTCGTTGTGGTGGAGCTTGAATTCCACTTCAGGATTGGCCAGCGCCACCCGATGAAACTCATCCAGGATGTGCCGCATCTCTACAGGATCGCTTTTCAGGAATTTCCTGCGAGCCGGTATGTTGAAGAAAAGGTTCTTCACCGCGATAGAGGTTCCCTTGGAAGTGGAGCAAAACTCTTGCTCTTTCACCTCCGAACCTTCGATCACCAATTGCTGTCCAATATCTGAATCGGCCGTGCGTGTCTTCATTTCCATCCGAGCCACAGCCGCAATACTTGCCAGCGCTTCCCCACGAAATCCCATCGTTCGGATGTTGAAGAGATCTTCCGTTCCCGTGATCTTGGAAGTGGCATGCCGTTCTAGGCTCATCCGCGCGTCCGTTTCCGTCATTCCCTTCCCATTGTCGATCACCTGTATCAACGTCTTCCCCGCGTCCTTCACAATCAGCTGAACCTTGTCAGCTCCCGCGTCCACACTGTTCTCCATGAGTTCCTTCACCACCGAGGCCGGCCGCTGGATCACCTCACCCGCAGCGATCTGGTTGGCAATGGAATCAGGAAGTAATTTGATGATGTCTGTCATGCGCAGCGAAAGTAGAAGTTAGCCATCAGGTTAGGGGTACGGTGGAGGTTTTTGTGGCGGTGAGGGTTGGAGAACCTGGGCTTCTTTTTTTGCTATCGTCATCTACGCTTCAGCTTCGATGATTAAAAAGCTATCAGCCAGGGTGAGGTTGTACTTCTTATCAGATCAAGGATCTAGGATCAAAGCACTAAGCCGGACATGCCGTTCATTGAATTTGAATTTGAGCTTGAGTTTGCACTTGCACCTCTGTGGCGATCAAAGTAGTCAGCCGGACATGCCGTTCATTGAGGTTGAGGTTGTCATTGCGGTTGAGATTCCTTCGCACTCGCCCGTTCCATTCCTAAACGCTTATGACAAAGTAACCGCAAGCAACAAAAGATCCAGCCAACCAATCCCTACCAAAGCTGATAGCCAATAGCTGACAGCTGATGGCTCTTACCCCCTACATTTGGCCCGTGAAATTTGACCTTCAACACCTCGATCCTCAATCCAGCGCGCGAGCGGGCGAGATCACAACCGATCACGGCACCATTCAGACTCCGATTTTCATGCCTGTTGGCACGGCCGCTTCGGTGAAAACAGTTCATCAGCGAGAGCTGAAAGACGACATCAACGCACAGATCATTCTTGGGAACACCTATCACTTGTTTCTGCGGCCAGGAATGGATTTGATGCAGGCGGCCGGAGGTTTGCACCAGTTCATGAACTGGGATCGTCCGATTTTGACGGACAGCGGTGGATACCAGGTCTACAGCCTGGCGCAGAACCGAAAGATTACGGAAGAAGGAGTAACATTTCAAAGTCATATTGACGGTAGTCGTCACTTCTTTTCGCCCGAAAGTGCCATGGATGTGCAGCGCCAGATTGGTGCAGACATCATCATGGCGTTTGACGAGTGTACACCTTATCCCTGCGATCGTGATTATGCGGAGAAAAGCATGCACATGACCCATCGCTGGCTGAAGCGCTGCTGCGAGCACTTTGATAAAACCGAAGGATTGTACGGACATTCCCAAACGCTGTTCCCCATCGTGCAGGGCAGTGTTTACTCAGACTTGCGAAGGCAAAGTGCCGAAGCCATTGCTTCCTTTGAGCGTGAAGGCAACGCGATTGGTGGATTGAGTGTGGGAGAACCGCACGAGATGATGTATGCCATGACCGAGGAGGTTTGCGGCATTTTGCCGAAGGATAAACCGCGCTACCTCATGGGAGTAGGAACGCCTGAAAACATTCTGGAGTGCATCGCCTTGGGCGTGGACATGTTTGACTGTGTATTACCCACGCGCAACGCCCGTCACGGAATGGTTTACACTTGGGATGGCATCATCAACATCAAGAACAAGAAGTGGGAAGGAGATTTCTCGGTCCTCGATCCAAAAGGCACTTCTTACGTAGACTCGCAATACAGCCGGGCATACGTACGTCACTTGTTTGCAGCGGGGGAGATGCTTGGACCTCAAATCACCAGCATTCACAATCTGGCATTTTATTTGGATTTGGTGACTCAGGCCCGGGAACAAATAAAAAACGGGAACTTCGCGACCTGGAAAAATCAAGTGCTCTCAAAGATCACCTGCCGACTGTAGATGCTCAAGATCCTCGACCGCTATATCATCAAGCGTTTCCTGCTGACGTTTTTCTTCATCCTGGGGCTGATCATGCTCATTGCGATGATCTTCGACATCAGCGAGCAGATCGATGACTTCATCAAGCGCGAGGCACCACTCGGGGCGATCATTTTCAAGTACTACGTCAACTTTGTCATCTTCTACGGGAATCTGTTTAGCCCGCTGCTCACCTTCCTTTCGGTGATCTTTTTTACTGCGCAACTAGCCAACCGAACGGAGATTGTAGCTATCCTAAGCAGCGGGGTAAGCTTCCGCAGATTGATGCGACCCTACTTCATCAGCGCGACCATCCTCGCCACGATGTCGTTTTTCCTCAACAACTACCTCGTACCTGAAGCCAACAAACAGCGAATTGACTTCGAGAACCAATACATGCGAGGCTTCCGCACCAATCAGGATAAGAACATTCACAAGCAGATCCGGCCGGGCATTATGATCTACTTCGACAAGTTCAACACCAAGCGGAAGATCGGCTATCAGTTTTCGCTCGAAGCCTGGGATGAGGGAGAGCTTGAGTCGAAGATCTTTGCCAAGTACATCCGCTGGGATACGGTGAACGAAATCTGGCAGTTGGAGAACTTCTACATCCGCAAGTACTTGGAGGATGGTACGGAGCACATTCGCAAAGGCAGTAAACTGGATACAGCGCTGGCTTTTCTTCCCAGCGAATTCCAGGCGCGAATCGAGGACATTCAAATGCTGGACGTGAATGAACTGGATGATTTTATCGCTGAGGAGCGTCTCAAGGGATCGTCCAACATCACCTTCTACCTGATCGAAAAGCACAGCAGAAATGCGCTGCCGCTGTCCACGTACATCTTAACCGTCATAGGTGTGGCGATGAGCAGTCGAAAGGTGAGAGGAGGCATCGGGGCGCACATTGCAGCCGGTCTGGCCCTGGCGGTAACCTACATCCTCGCTATGAAGGTGAGTACCGTATACGCCACGAACGCAGGCTTAGATCCTCTGATTGCGGTTTGGATTCCGAATTTCCTCTATGGCGCCCTGGCGGCTTATTTGTATTGGAAGGCTCCTAAGTAGCTGGGTAGTGTGTCAAAAGTGTTGTTGTGAGGTTTCAGGTTTGTTCTTTGACATTTTGGTTTCAGGTTCATGAGCAGTCCTTGAGCCTGGTAGCAATGACGCTACGGTGACGCTTGATGAGCACTACGTGTATGGTGCTGGCGGCATGCTCTTGGCGATTTATCGAGATGAGCAGGGCGGAAGTGGATTAAAGTTATCGACTCATCCAAATTAAAACAGCTAACCCGACATGCCGCTCATTGAATTTGAGTTTGAGATTGCAATTGAGTTTTCTTCCCGCGACTCTTCCTCTTACAAATGCACCCTCAACACATCGACCATCAGCTGCTCAAAGTTTTGAATCGAGGGTTGGTCACTGGAGATTCTGCCTTGGTTGGCGATGAGGATGATGGTCAGCTCATGTTCCGGGAAGTACCACATTTCGCTCGAATAGCCTGCTGCTTGTCCGTCATGGCCAAAGGCGGTGTGACCATCGAAATCTTCTTCGAGCAAGCCAAGGTTTTGATCGATCATCTGATCCAGCGTTTCCTGCGTGGTAAGCTGGCCGGAGAGCAAAGCGCTGAAGAAATGGTGAACGTCCACAGCATTGGAAATCATGGCCGCTTCGCCAGACCATCTTCTTGCATCAAATAGACTGACCTCGCGAAGCTTTCCGTTGTCATACATGTCGCAGTATCCAGCACATAGGTTATTTGGAAAGGACTCCATTGTGCTGAACGAAGTGTGTTCCAGCATCAACGGATCGAGGATGAACTCCTGGAAATAAGCTTCAAAGCCTTGACCGGTGACTTTTTCCAGGATCAGTTGAAGCAAAACATAATTGGTGTTGGAGTAGGGAGGACCGTATTGTTCGATGACATCATCGCGCGTACCTCCCAGCGCCCGCGCAAAGTCCAGGCGCTCCCCCACGGAGATCGGTTCTCCAGGCTCGTTGAGCACCTGCGCTACAAAGCGGGAATTGTCATCGTAGTTGGCAATACCGCTGGTATGATTCAATAGCTCCGCCACGGTGGTTTCGTAAGCCTTATCCAGATCTTGGAGCACATGATCATCCAGGTAATCCGAAATAGGAGCTTCCAGGTTCACTTGTCCTGAAGCAGCCAGTTGCAAGATGGCGGTCGCCATGAAGGTTTTGGTGAGGCTGGCTACCCGAAAGGTGTGGCATAGTTCAAGGGCCTGTCCGTTCTCGATGTTAACCACACCCGAGGCTCCTGCAAAAAAGCCCTGCGATTCCGAATGAACCACCGCAGTTACTCCCGGGATACCTCCGTGGGTATGCAGCTCCAACAGGTGCTGGAGTGCTTCGCTCTGTTCATGGTCGTTGTCTGGAGTGCCCGCATTAGAACACGCTCCAGCCAGGATGGACGATTCAGGCTCCTGTTTACAGGCTCCAAGACTGAGAATAACGACAAAAACAACAATGATTCTCATGTGTGTTGAAGATTGAGCCGTAGCCCGAGGGCCATCCGATTGTGAACGATGAAAAGCACCCCTGCCTTTCTGGAAAAGGGCGCTTGCGTGATGACTTTGTAGTGGGTGAAGACCGACCAGCGATGGGAAATGGGAACCGCCAAACCAGCATGAAGCGAGGCGTTTAATTGTGAACGTCCCCAGTCTCTGACCTGTTTGTATTGGCCGTTTTCCAGCTTGTAAACCGGAGCATCTTCGAAGGTGCGGAGGTAAGCCAAGCCACCACCGCCTTCAAGGGCAAGCCAGGGCAGTGGTCGGTATTGAAACCGAACGGCATGTTCCAGTTCAAAGCCGTAGTGAAGGTCCGGTTGATGATATCCTGCCAGGGACAAAGTATAATGCCCGGCAAGTCTTGCGCGAGGTCGAAGCAATTGCACCCCAACCCCGATCTGAGCACCTGGAAGCCGGTTCAATCCAATCAGCTGATTACTCGCCCGAAGTGGTAGGCTCACCGAATGTGAAAAGACACTCCCTTCCACAAATTCCAGCCGATCGCTCCAGCGTTCTTCCTGCCCACAGACATCCAAGGACAGAACAACAGTGCAAAGAACTCCTAAGGCCTTCAAAAACTGGTTTTTACGCCCAGGTCTTAGGTGTAAAGCATCAAAAAAGCAAGCAAGCTTCATTCATCGCATTTCCAGGATGACAACCAATCCCACACAAACCCCCACGCCAATCTCATTTGTCTTCGACAGGTAATCCTTTGATCTTGCATCCATGATCTTTGATCTATATTAAATGTACCAACATTAATTGTTGTGGATTATATTTGAAGAATGAGAACCATCAAGCAAAAGATTCGATCCCAGAAAGTGAACATGGGTGGGATCATTTTAGACCAGCCTTTGCCACAGCGAAACCTGGACATGGTTGATCCTTTTTTGTTGATCCATCACTGGGACGATCAGTTACCGGGAAATCAGCAGCAGAGCAAGGTTGGTGTAGGGCCGCACCCGCATCGGGGTTTTGCACCGGTCACCTTCATTTTCAATGGAGGTGTGCATCATCGTGACTCTACGGGACATGAAAGCGTGGTGTATGGTGGTGGCACCCAGTGGATGAATAGTGGGAAGGGCATCGTGCACAGCGAACGACCTGCTAGGGAACTGGTAACCAGCGGTGGCCGGTTCGAGCTGATCCAGTTTTGGGTAAATGTTCCCGCTGCGCATAAGATGGATGCTCCATCCTATCAACCCTTGCAGAAGGAGGATACACCCACGGTGGTGAGCGAAGATGGAAAGGTGAGTACAGGAGTGGTAGCCGGAGCTTTTGGCGGCAAGCAGGGCAAGATCGATACCAAGTCTGATTTGCAGATTCTCCGTCACGACCTGAATACCGGTGGCAAGGTGGAGGTGCCGATTCCCGAAAACTACAATGCTCTTATTTACAATCTGGACGGCAAGACGCTGGTGAACGGAAGCGAGGAACTGGGCGAACGAGAAATGGTGATCTTCAATAATGATGGCAAGAGCATTACGCTTGAGGCAAGGGCTCAGTCGCGCATTATTCTTCTGGCGGGTAAACCCATCAACGAGCCGGTGGTGTCTTACGGTCCCTTTGTCATGAATACGGAGCAGGAAATCATGACCGCGATCAACGATTATCAGCAGGGACGCCTCGGGACGCTGGTCGAACAATTTGACTGATATGGAGCGAAGAAGTTTTGTGAAAAGGTCTGTACTAGCTACAGCAGGTTTGATGCTGTCTCCCTTGTTTGCCAATGAATTGCTGGCAGGAAGCTTTCATCCGCAATCGATTGTGAAGCTCTCAGAACCGGTAAATCATGTGCGTCATGGATTGATGGCGGATCAACTTACCCGGTTGTCCGGTCTTCCTTCCTGGTTGAAGGTCGGAGTGCCGCAGCGGATGTTCAGAAACGGAATTTCCAGTGCGAGTGACGATCTCGTGAGCACCAACATCCTCGTGGACGAGCATTCCCTGAGTGTGATGCAAATGGGGCAGCGGTTTCACATTCATGCCGCAGAGGAGCAATACGAAATTGATAACACATCGACTGAGATTGAATTGAAGCCCGGATTGAATATAAGTGCACACAAGCTCGGGTTCCAGGAAGAGTTGGAGCTGGAACCCGGAGCCGTGCTTATGGTGTTTGAAGGCAAGGCCCAGCTGGCGGGTGGAATGAATCTAAATAGGGGAGATGCCGTTAACAATGTGGAAGCGGGGCGGTTAACTTCTTTAGATTCCAATACCATATTCATCTCTATTAACCGAACCAATCATGAGTGAAGCAAAACGCGCGGGAGACGTTCCCGAAATGATCGACATCGAAGCCGGAAAAAATTATGCCTGGTGTTCCTGTGGCATGAGTGAAAATCAACCCTGGTGCAACGGAGCGCATCAGTCTACTGAAATGACTCCGTTCGTATTTAAGCTGGAAGAAGGCAAAAAGGTAGCGATGTGCATGTGCAAGCAGACATCCAACCCGCCCTACTGCGATGGCAGCCACGCGAAGTAGTGGGGATTGAGGTTTGAATGCTGGTCACCCTTCGAGACAGTCCCGTTGGGACTTCCTCAGGATGACTACGAGTGATGGATTCTTCAAGCACAAAACAAACATCCAGGTCATCCTGAGGAGGCCCTGTAAAGGGCCATCTCGAAGGGTGACAACCCACCCCCAAAACAAGCACACAAAACACCCCATTAACGCTCAGGAAGCCGTGATCTTTCTATATTGGCCGCTATGCACATTCATGAGCCATTGATCACCAACGATGCAGTAATACTCGGTATTCTGCTGATGCTTCTGGGAGGGATTTTCTATACCTCAAACCTTCAGGGCTCTGCCTGGAAGAACTTTTACAAGTACGTCCCTGCACTGTTATTGTGCTACTTCCTGCCCAGCATCTTTACCTCGCTCGGAGTGATTGCTCCCAAGTGGTATGATCTGGCTGCTTTGGCTGAGCATCTTCAATCGCTTGGGGCTGTGTTGCCCGCATCGTGGAGCGCTGCTGACCTTGAGCAAGCGGTGAATTCACTCGGGCTGACCAAGGATGACCTGAAACCCTTTCAACAAGAGTCTAAGCTCTATTTTGCTGCTTCCCGCTACTTTCTTCCCGCCAGTTTGGTGTTGCTTACCCTAAGTATCAGCATCAAGGAACTCATCAAGCTGGGGCCAAAAGCGCTCATCATGTTCATCACTGGAACGGTGGGTGTCGTGATTGGAGGCCCGCTTTCCATTCTGTTGTTTTCCTTCATTGCGCCCGATGTTGTTGGAGCGCAGGGTGAAGAAGTGTGGAGAGGCATGACCACCATCGCAGGTAGCTGGATCGGTGGCGGTGCCAACCAGGCCGCGATGTATGAAGTATTCAAGGAAGGCGAGCGTAACCTCATTTCTTCCCAGATGTACTCGATCATGATCACTGTGGATGTGATTGTTGCAGAAATCTGGATGGCATTTCTGTTGCTCGGTGTCGGCAAAAGCGAGAGCATTGATCGTTGGCTGAAGGCAGACGCTTCAAGCGTAGAAAACCTGAAAAACAAGATGCACGAGTTCAGTCAGAAGATTGCGCGCATTGCTAGCATGTCCGACCTGATCGTCATCCTGGCCATCGGGTTGGGAGCAACAGCTTTGGCTCACTTCTTGGCGGATCGCATTGCGCCCTTCATCGGTGAAAACATGCCCTTCCTGAGCCAGTTCAGCCTCAATTCCCATTTCTTCTGGTTGATCGTTTTGGCGACCACCTTCGGACTCATCCTAAGCTTCACGAAACTGAGAAACTACGAAGGGGCCGGAGCCTCTAAAGTTGGAGGTGTATTCATCTACTTTCTGGTAGCCACCATCGGCATGAAAATGAACGTGCTGGAGATTTTCGGCAATCCCGGTATGTTCTTCGTGGGCCTGGTTTGGATGGCCGTTCACGTGGGTCTGATGATCTTGGTGGCGAAGCTGATCCGAGCTCCGTTCTTCTTCCTGGCGGTAGGCTCGAAAGCCAACATTGGTGGAGCGGCTTCAGCTCCGGTTGTAGCAGCTGCGTTCCATCCGTCACTGGCCCCGGTGGGAGTAATTCTGGCCGTGTTTGGCTATGCCTTGGGGACTTATGCTGCGTACATCTGCGGCCTCCTGATGCAACTGGCATCTCCCTAAAATCATGAGGACTGCTACAGCAAAATGTAGCTCAGGATGAATACAAAAACTGCGTAGCGCGCGAAGGCACCGGCTGAGTAAAAAACAGCCGAAGGTTTATCCACAAAGAAGATGAGGATAGGCACTGCAATGAAGAGCAGGAAAAAGAGGTGCGGAGGTTTGTTGAACGCGTCAATCTTCGTTTCTGAAAAGTTCTGATCCACCTTATAGATGTGCGGGATGTCGTGAAAGATCATCGACTCTGCAAAGCTGATGTGCGTTCCCTCGCTGATCAGGCTGGATGTTTCGTTGGGCAGGTCAAGGGTTTCTCCATTTCCAAAGTGGAAGCGGAACCCTGAGCTTGTTTTGACGCCCAGGAATTCTGTTACGATCTGTTCTTTCTGGGTTACAAAACCGTGCGCGGTCCGCGATACCCAAAAGGCATCAAGAAAGATCAATACAAACATGATGAGCGAAACATAAGCCATGCCCATGGTCCAGGGGTAGTAGATCGACTTTTTGAATCGCACAAAACGCTGGGCTTCCTTGCGGATCCGCATTGCTTCATACCTGCGTTGTCGTTCGCGGCCTACCTTGATGGCTTCTTCCCTTGAGGGGCGTTGCTCTCGGTTTCGAGCCGGATCTCGCTTTGTTTTGATTTCATTGTGCCAGTAATCCGAGTGCTTATCGGCCTCCAGAATCACTTCGTAGGCCTTCTTGATCAGCACAAAGCGTTCATTGGCTTTTGGGTCGGGATTGATGTCTGGATGGTAGCGCAAAGCGAGCTTGCGGTAAGTCTTTTTGACTTCCTCCATTTCCGCGTCCGGTTGGAGGCCCAGGAGCTCATATGCTTTGGCAAATCTTTCCACTTGTAACTATAACGAAACAAAACTAGGCCAGGTTAGGTTTTGTCTGACGAAACGAGGCAATGGCGCTATCTTTGTCGGTTTGGTACACATACGGATGCTGAAGGTTGGAGATCACATACGGTTAGTAGACGAAGTGGGCGATGGAAATGTTGTCGAACTGAACGGTGGGAAGGTCACGGTCAGCATAGAGGGCTTCGTTTACGAGGTGCCCACATCCAGCGTGGTAAAGGTTGAATTTGATGACCTGGTGAAGCCTGAAGACATCCGAAACTCCAAAGAAGACTCCGAAAAGCTCCGTGCATTGCAGCATCGAACCCAAGTCGAGCAGCGGATTGACAATGCCCGAACAGTGTATGAGTTGGACCTCCATATCGAGGAATTGACCGATCGCTACCACCACATGAACAATGGCGACATTCTGGAACTACAGCTTCGATGTTGCCGACAGTTCATCAAAGAGGCTTATGACAAGCATTACCGCAAGGTTGTGTTGATCCACGGCAGGGGAGAAGGTGTGCTGAAAATGGAGATCCATCGCTACCTCGATCGCCTCAGCAACGTGGAGTACTATGATGCTCCCTACCGCACCTATGGCTATGGTGCAACAGAGGTGGTCATCCATCGATGATTTCGGAATAGCTTTGCAACGCAATTCGTTCTGTCGCTCTTTGGATTCGAAGCTTCAGCGAAACATCAGCTTGTTGGTGGAAGGCGAACACGTTCACCTTCGTTGAAGCTTCGATGAATAAGGGAGGAAAGTCCGGACAGCACAGGGCAGCATACCGTTTGTCAAAGACGGGGTTTGGTTGAGCGATTGACCAGGCACAGAGAGGGCCGCAGAAAATAACCGCCTATGTCGGGGCTTTGGTGAGGGAGGATTATCATTGAGCAGATTGCCTGATGATTGGACAGCCTGCCTTCGCTGAAGCTTCGGCAGGCAAGGGTGAAAATGTGAGGTAAGAGCTCACGATGCCATCGGGCAACCGATGGGATGGGTAAACCTTGTGCGCTGAGAGGCCGCATAAACCCGGGTTCTCCTTTTGGGAGATAAGGACGGCCCGTTCGATCCGGGAGGGTAGGCTGAATAGATAAATGACAGAATCCCTGTTCGAGCAATTGGATGGGGAACAGAATCCGGCTTATAGAATTGCACAAAAAAAGGCGGGCAACATGGTTGCTCGCCTTTTTAAACGATCACTTACTACTAAGCTTTCATTGATGAAGAGGTATGGGGTGAACCAGCGCTCGTTTCGGTCACCTTTCTCGATCTGCGAGTGTTTAGGTTGGTTAGAGTCCGAAGCAGTAGATCCTTTAGATCAAAAGACTCTTTGAAAGGAGGCTTATGCGCTCAAAGCATACCCCGTGGTTAGGTAGGAATAGTTCAAGTAAGGATCTTCTCCATAGAATAGGTTTAGTTAGCAATAGGTGTGAACGAATATAGTAACTTGAGTTAAATAATCCTTAATAATGACTCATTCATCGAATTAAATCTCTCTTTTGTCGAAGAAACAGTGCGTTGAAACGAGGTCAGTCGTAGCTGATCCTGTGGTGGTAGATGCTCCGCAATGCACTCTTCAACGCCCGCTTCGCTTCCTGAATCTCGCTGTAGGTGATGGGAGCTTCTTCAAACTGCCCCTCACTCACTTGATGTGTAATGATTGCTTCCACCAGTTTATCCAAGGAATCCGTGTCCGTCTTTTTCAGGCTTCGTGAAGCCGCCTCGATGGAATCGGCCATCATGAGAATGGCAGTTTCTTTGGTAAATGGCTTGGGGCCGGGATAGGAGAACTTGCTGACATCCACTTCCTCCGTACTCGCTTCCTGCGCCAGACGATGGAAGTAGCGCACCTTGCTGGTGCCATGATGTGTGCGAATGAACTGGATGATCTGCACCGGAATGCGCTCCTGCTTGCACAACTCTGCTCCCTTGCTTACATGGTCTATGATGATGCGTGCGCTTTCTTCCGGTTCCAGTTCATCGTGTGGATTGTGATCGGGTAGCTGATTCTCAATGAAGTACTGAGGTTCGTTCATCTTCCCGATGTCGTGATACATCGCAGCCGTGCGCAACAGGATGGGATCACCTCCGATAGCTCCTGCGATCTTTTCGGCCAGGTTGGCCACTTGCAATGAATGTTGGAAGGTGCCCGGAGCTTTTACAGCCAGCTCCTTCAACAAGGGCTGCTTGCTCTCGCCCAACTCCAGGAGCGTGGTTTCTGAGATGTATCCGAAGATCTTTTCCACCAGATAAACCAGAGGAAACACCAGTGTACACAACAGCGCGTTGATGGCAAACCATCCGTAGTTGAGCGAAACGAGTGCGCTAAAGTTGCCGTTCTGTGCCAGCGACATGAAGGTGAAGATGAGCGAATAGCCCAGGAACACCAGCAGGGCCGTAGTGAGGATGCGAGAGCGCCTTGTGGAAGATGCTTGGTAAAGTGTTGCTATGGAAATGGCCGCCACTTGGGTCACGGTAAACTCCACGGCATTTGGATAGAACAAAGAAATGAGCAAGGTGAGCACCACAAAGCTGAAGATCGATACCCTGAAGTCGTAGAATACCCGAAGCAGCAACGGCATGATACCAATGGGGATGACGTAAATCGAAATGTTTGCACTGTTAATCGCCAGCGAACAGGCGGCAAAGGAAATACCGATGAGCACCATCGACAGCGTCACCGGACGAGGGTCGTTGTGGATGCTCGGCAGGTTCAGTGTGATATAGGCCGAAAGCAGGAGCAGCAGCAGAACAGCTAAACCCATTTCACCTACAATGGAGAGGTCGAAGCCCTGTTCCAGCAAGTTGCGCTCTTCCATCTCCTTTTCAAGGCTTTGCAGCACTTTCAGGTGATAGGCGTCTACAATGTCTCCCTGATCGATGATCGCCTGGCCTCTATTCACCTTGCCCTCTACCGGAAGAATGTCGGCAAGCTTCGCGTCCAGGAGTTTCTGCGTCAGAGGATCATTAAATTGAAGGTTGGGGCGCAGTACTTCCAAGGCTACACCGGCCAAAACCGCTGCCAGCGAATCCTGAGCGGAAATGGACTGCAGGGAATCATTCACTTTTTGCAGCGAGAGAAACTCTCCCACCCGCACCGGTTTGAGCGCGCCCTGCTTGTCCAGTAAAAGGGTATGCACCGGACTCAGTCCCTTGAGTGAAACATGTTGAGCCAGAATACCCCGATCCATCCACAGCTCTAACTGCAGCTCAATGGCGAGTCGGAGTGAATCAGCAAAAGCAGAATCCACAGATACCAATGGAATGGAAGCCGTGTTCACGCGATACTCATCCAACACCTCTGATGTACGCTCTGGCTGATAGGTAAATACAGGCTCCTGTGAAGTTTTCAGATCTTCTGCTTCTTGCTGGAGTTCAGCCTCGGTTTTGCGAATGCTAAAGTCAAAGGGCGCCAATAGTCGCTCGTGCTTCCAAGGTTGATCGGGCTGATACTCAAACTGGAACAGCGCCTTTTTAGGAAGGAAAAGCAGGATGACAATGAGCGTGAACGCCACAGCCAGCGCACGCTGCAAAAGAGGAAAATTGCGCAACAGTTCGTTCCAGCGCTGCTTCATTCTGGCGAAAGTAATACGCTTTGTAAAAGAACTATGCCCCGGGGTTACGGTTGTTTACATTTGCCGCTCAAAAGCGGGCCCTTTTTCGAAGGGCTGATTCATTCAACGCACAAATAAAGAATTGAAGGATATGAAAGAAGTCGTCATCGTTTCTGCCGTTCGAACACCCATCGGCAGTTTCATGGGCAGTTTGAGTTCCGTTCCAGCAACAAAACTTGGAGCCGCAGCCATTACAGGAGCAGTAGAACGCGCTGGAGTAGAAGCTAAGGATGTACAGGAAGTATTCATGGGTAATGTATTGCAAGCTGGTGTGGGGCAAGCGCCCGCGCGTCAGGCTGCAATATTTGCCGGATTGAGCGAAGAAGTGCCTTGCACCACTGTCAACAAGGTTTGCGCTTCAGGTATGAAGGCTGTGATGTTGGGAGCTCAGTCCATTATGATTGGTCACAATGACATTGTGGTGGCCGGTGGTATGGAGAGCATGTCACAGACTCCACACTACGTTTCCATGCGATCAGGCCACAAGTACGGACCGGGTAAAATGGTAGACGGCATCATCAACGATGGTTTGATGGATGTTTACTCCAACCAGCTCATGGGCAACTGCGCTGAGTTGTGTGCTAAGGAATACGAGTTCAGCCGCGAAGACCAGGACAATTTCGCCATTGATAGCTACAAGCGCTCAGCCAAGGCTTGGGAAAATGGCTGGTTCAAGGATGAGGTCATTCCAGTAGCCGTTCCTCAGCGCAAGGGAGATCCTATCATGGTTTCTGAGGACGAAGAGTACAAGAACGTGAAGTTCGAAAAGATTCCTGCCCTGCGTCCCGTATTTGAAAAAGACGGAACTGTAACAGCAGCCAACGCTTCAACCTTGAATGATGGAGCTTCTGCTCTTGTATTGATGAGCGCTGAAAAGGCTCAGGAATTGGGAATTACTCCGATCGCTAAGATT
Organism: Flavobacteriales bacterium UBA6057; assembly: GCA_002428995.1. Lineage (GTDB taxonomy): Bacteria > Bacteroidota > Bacteroidia > Flavobacteriales_G > Salibacteraceae > UBA6057. Next base: position 127,969 of record DIYJ01000009.1, read on the forward strand.
CGATCGTTTGGAGATGCAGCTCAGAGCAGCGAATGGTTCACAACAGCTCCTTCCAAGGCTGTGCCCGTGGCATTGAAGAGAGCAGGACTTGAAGTTGGTGACGTTGATTTCTGGGAACTGAACGAGGCATTCTCCGTAGTGAGCCTTGCCAACATGAAGATCCTCGGATTGGATCCCGAGAAGGTGGACGTTCACGGTGGAGCAGTTTCCATTGGTCACCCGCTCGGAAACTCCGGAAGCCGTATTCTGGTTACCCTGATCAACGTCTTGAAGCAGCAAGGCGGTAAAATCGGAGGTGCAGGTATTTGCAACGGAGGTGGTGGTGCCAGCGCGATGATTGTAGAGCTGGTTTAAGTATTCACTTTCTATGAATAGAACAGAAAAGGCGCTTCGGGCGCCTTTTCTTTTTTAGTCTAATGGGGCCGTGTTTACCATTGTTTTTGATGCCTAACAAATCCACGTTCAAAAAACACGGAAGGGCATTTAATGAAGGATGAGCACGGTCGTATTTTGGCTGCGAATTTCAGCGTATGGCGTTTCATTTTGGCATCAGCATCTTGAGTTCTATTCCCGGTAGGGTGGAGCCCGCTGATGCGTCAGAAATGGTCACTCAACTGTTGTTTGGAGAACATTACTCCATCCTCGAAAAGCGGAAGAAGTGGTTGCGCATCAAGGTGGCGAAGGATGGCTACGAATGCTGGATCGACAAAAAGCAACACCACGAAATTGGAGAGAAATTCTTCCAGCGCCTCGAGAAGCAGAAGTTCATTCCGTCATCCCTCGAGCTGGTGAGTCTGGTGCGCAGTGTTTCTTCCAGTGAATACATTCCCATTGTTGCCGGAAGCTCATTGCCTTTCCTCAAGGAAAACATCTTCCAGATCGACCGCGAAAAATTTGAGTTTGATGGAGTCGCTCAGTTGAAGGCGGAACGTAAGAATAAGGAGCTATTGGAGCAAAATGCTCGTCTTTTTCTCAACGCACCCTACCTCTGGGGAGGCCGCCAACCCTTTGGAATTGATTGCTCAGGGTTTACGCAGGTCTGCTACAAGATGATTGGGATCAACATTCCCCGGGATAGCTACCAGCAGGCCAGCCTCGGACATTCTCTCAGCTTCATCGAGGAAGCTGAACCTGGAGACCTCGCCTTTTTTGACAACGAGGAAGGAAGAATCATCCACGTAGGGATGCTGCTCCACGAGAACCAGATCATTCACGCTTCCGGCAAGGTTCGCATTGATCGCATCGATCATCAGGGAATCTACAATAACGACATCCGCGACTACTCCCACCGACTGAGGATCATCAAAAGGATCATTGATTAGACTGTTTGGATGATCAGATAATTAGATGATTAGATCATTGTAGGAGGACAGGGGTTCTGATGATGGCTCGGTGAAACCCGCATCAACTGATCATCTAATCAACTAATCATCTGATCAATTAAGAAATAGGAATTCCAGCTCTTGGAAACTTCCTAGCCTGTAAAAGCTGGCCAGCAACTATTTTTGCTCGCTTTGAAAAAACTGGCCTTTCTAGCAGCAGTCTTGTCTATTGTTTTCTCGTCCTGCCATCGCAAAACGATGGAGGCAACCCGCGTGTCTTCTGCTCCCGTGAATGAAGCTAAGGCTTCAAATACCGCGAAGTCTGATGACGAAGCAATGGCTATGCAGGAAGGTGGACCGCAAATGGAGGGACCGGTGAACTCATCGATTTTAGGAACCATAGTGGATTTTGCAGAACTGGATCAGCCTGTCGCTGAGACGTCACCTTGCTCGAAGCATCCGTGCAGAGCGCTGGTTCATGTACAAAATGTACTCCGCTTTGGCAGCAACTACCACGGCCAGTTCAACCCGGGAGACACGATCCCCATCACGTTTGCCTTCACAATGGCGCCAACCAAGGATCTTTTTCCCGAATTCAACCAACATCTTCCGGGATTGCAACCCGGTGACAGCTTCCAAGCTGAACTTCTCGAAAGGGGCGGTGTTGAGAATAGCTACACCGTTCAGATGTATGATCTAACTGACAAGAAATGAAGAAAATAGTACTGATTCTCCTTCTTCTGATTGCCGTAGTGGCGCTCTACCTTATCAACGATAAACCGGCTCCGCAGGATGTAGCCTCGCAGCTTCCCGCAACCATTGAAGGACGAGCAGAATATGAGTTGCTGAGATTGGCAGACCCTGTAACAGGTGAGATTCCGGCCAACATTCGCATGCGAGAATTGGCGTATGCTTCTACGTTGCCAAACTATGCCAGCCAGCGCAGTGAACTGGCGCTCGATTTCGCTTCTATCGGTCCTTACAATGTGGGCGGAAGAACCCGAGCCTTCGCCATTGATCAAAGCAATGTGAGTACCTATTTAGCAGGAGGTGTATCCGGAGGAATGTGGAGATCTACTGATGCCGGTAATTCCTGGACTCGCGTTACAGCTCCAGAAGATCATGCAGCCGTTTCCTGCGTGCATCAGGATCCGAGACCGGGAAAGGAAAATCATTGGTACTATGGCTCCGGAGAGGTGGTAGGGAATTCTGCCTCCAAGAGTTTCAGCGCGTATTATCGAGGGAATGGCGTTTACCGTTCTACGGATGGAGGCCAGACCTGGAGCTCCATTCAAAGCACCATCGCATTGCAGCACACTTCTTCTGACTGGGACGCTGTGTTCAGAGTATTGGTAGACCCGACAAGAACGGACAGCACCATCCTGCTCGCGGCCATTCCGAGTGGCATCATGCGAAGCAACGATGATGGACAAACATGGACCCCGGTGATTGGAGGTGCCCTCAGTTCTGATTTCACCGATCTCGCGGTCACCACGGACGGTGTGTTTTATGCCTGCATCAGCCAGAACCTCACGGGTTTCTCAGGCTTGTGGCGTTCAACGGATGGCCTGAACTGGGTTAATATTACACCCAGCGGTTTTCCATCCAACCACGACCGCACTGTCATGGCCATTCCTGCGATTGATGAAAACCAGGTATTCTTCTTTTCAAGTACACCCAATGCCGGTACCAACAACTATAGCCTTTGGAGGTATGAATACCTGAGCGGTGACGGCACCGGCAGCGGTGGAAGCTGGGAAGATCGATCTCCAAACCTGCCACCAGATCGTTTGAGCCTCTTTGGAGGTTATTGCCAGGTAGTAGCCGTAAAACCCGATGATCCTGATGTCATCTTCATCGGTGGAACGAGTTTGTACAGATCAATGAGTGGATTCACCGATACATTGACCACAAGTCGTGTAGGTGGCTACGGAGTAGATGGAGACACGAATTACAACTTCAGAACAGGAGTTCACTACCCCGATCAGCAGCGCATTGCCTTCGATCCCACCAACTATGATCGCATGATCTCCACCACAGATGGAGGAATTCACCGCACCGAGAATTGCACCGCCCAGTTTCTGACCTGGGAGCGATTGAGCCGAGGGTACGTTACTTCCCAGTTCTACGGAATTGGCATTGACCACGGCACGGAAGGAAGCGAGGAAGTGATGGGAGGTCTTCAGGATCGTGGCACCTTCTGGACCAATCAGGCGGACGCCACAGTCGACTGGGTTTCCGTGCGCGGAGCTGATGGTGCCTACGTCTGGATTGAGGACGGAGGAGAGCATCATTACATGAGCACCCAGTATGCAAACATCCAGCGCTCAGAAGTGGATCAGAATGGTGAAAAGAACAATGCGGTGACCGTGATGCCAGAGCAATTGGGATCCGGTGCTGGTCAGGGATGGCTCTTTGTTCATCCATTTACGCTCGATCCGGTGGATAACAACATCATGTACCTTCCAAATGGTAGCCAGATTTGGAGAAACACGAACCTTGCCGCTGCGGAGCAAGAGGATTTGAGTTTTTGGAGCATCGTCACCCAAGGTTCCGGGACTGTCACAGCCATTGCGGCCAGCGAGAATCCTCAAGGGGTGGTGTATTGGGGAACTTCCAATCGTAACATTTATAGAATGGAGGACAGTCACCTCTCCTCTGTGCAGCCCTCAGAACTGGTTTCAGACAGCATCTCCAGTGGAACCTACACCTCGTGCATTGCCATCGATCCCAGTGATGCCGACAAGGTGATTGTAGTGTATTCCAACTACAACGTGGTGAGCCTCTGGTATTCTGAAAATGGAGGCGAAACCTGGACGGACATTGAAGGAAACCTGAGTGGAACACCCGATGAAGGTGTACCGCCACATTTGAGTTACATCGGTGATGGACCTTCTATTCGATGGGCCGAGATTGCGCCTACCGATCAGGGGAATGTCTACTTCATCGGAACAAGCGTAGGACTCTTCTCTACACGCGAACTGAACGGAGACAGCACGGTATGGACGCAGGAAGGTGTAAGCACGATTGGGAATGTGGTTGTAGACATGCTCGATTATCGCGCCTCTGACCAATGGCTGGCCGTAGGAACACACGGAAACGGCATCTACACTGCCACCATTGCTTTCGAGGAAGAGCCCGATACAACCATAGATTCAACGGTATCTGTAGGTTTTGTCAGCGAAGATATCCTCGAGCTGAACTTGTACCCGAACCCAACAACCAATATGCTCAATGTGGATTACCAGTTGACCGAGCCGTCAGAAGTGACGCTCCGCTTGTTCGATCAATCCGGAAGAACCATGAAAACGCTGAAGCTCGGTGTTGTGGGTGAGGGGAGACATACACAGCAACTCGACCTTTCAGACATGTCCTCAGGACTTTATTACTGCAGCTTTAAGGGCGGAGGCCTGAGTGCCCTAAAGAAGGTGGTAAAAGAGTAAAGCCAGTTGGTGAAGCAGGCCTGTTTTTCGTGCCCGAAACGCCTTTTTTCGGGCAAACCGGGGCTTTGGATAGCATTATTTCACATTTAACAAATAGTGTTGCCTGTGTTGCCCGAATGTAGACTCATTCTGGCGAGGGTTTCTCCGAACGTCTTGAAAATACAGGGATTGCTTGCTATTTCTGGGAATAGCCAACACTATTTAGGATGAACGGGGAGTATGACGATGGTCATATATATGTCCATATTTTGTCAGCATTTACCGAGATGAAAATTTCTGTCCTATATTCGCGTCCTAAAACGAACCCAAAATCAACTAAGATGAAATCATTTGTTATTCTCGCTTCAGCTCTTTTCGTATTCTCACTTTCTTCTTGTAAGAAGGATCACGATTGTACTTGTACTACTACAGGTGGTGGTGTAACTATCACTTCTACTACTACAATCAACGATACTAAGAGCAACGCTGAAGACGCTTGTGACGCACTTGAGTCAACTGTAGGAACTCTTTCTACTACTTGCTCTATCGACTAATTATTTGACTAATTTTTAGTTAAAGAAAACAGGACTGATTCAGTCCTGTTTTTTTTTGCCCTTATGTTTCGAATTCTCGCCCTTGTCAGCCTTGCGCTGGCCATCTGCTGTATCTTAACCTTGTCACCATTCTTTGGATGGTTGAGTGGACAAGGTTTTTCCTGGACCATGAGCCTGATCCTGCCTCAGGTATTCATACTTCTCTTTTCGCTATCGGCAGCGTTCTTCATCTGGAAGGCGGTGCCATTGAAACCACTCTTCAATTGGGGAATTTCCATCGTTGTGTTGGGAGGACTCATCGGCTGGCATGCTTTTTTGCACCCTCCTTACATTGAGGATTACGTGCGCGAAAGCGAAATCATTGAAGAAGGATTTTTCGAAAGGGATGGCCTTGAAAAGTACCTCGCCAGTAACTACGGTGAATTCCGTGGTCTGGTCGCCATTGCCTCTCCCGGTTGCAAGTATTGCCAGCAGGCCGCCCGCAGACTGGAAAAGATGCAAGAGCGCGGCACCAACAGTGATCTTTTGGTAGTGATGTATTCGGATGCCGAAGAAGACATTGACTACTTCGTGGAAATGTCTGGTGCTGAGGATTTAGACTACATTCTTACACCTGACCCTGATGCCACGCTAGAGGCGTGTGAAGGTCGCTTCCCCACGTTTCTCTACTTCAAAGAAGGGCGGTTTACCCACCGATGGCACAACAGCGACTTTGGCTACCCTGCCATGGACTGGATTGAAGAAGGTATTTAGACACTCAGCGAAAAGCTGGGCTTCCGCCTCTCTTACTACATCCCTGCGCAACGCTTGGGAATCAGTGCTTTACTTATTATCGTGACTTTCTTGTAATGCCACGAAATGGGTACTGGTCGATAGAGAGGTCCGAGTGAAGTATTGGAAAATATATTCGCGCCCTTGAATCAAGAGGGTATGCGGAAACTACTATTTATCATTGGAATTCCCCTGGCCATTCAGGCGCAGGACAGTGTTCAGCTTCGAGAGTTTACGATGTCTGAACATGGTATCAAAACCCCCATCATGGATGCGGGTAGAAATGTGCAGGTGATCACGCGCGAGCAAATCGAGCAACTCCCTGTCAACAGTGTGAACGAGCTTCTCCAGCATATTTCAGGGCTGGACTTCCGTCAGCGCGGAGCCTGGGGAGCACAAGCGGATGTAAGTCTCCGGGGCGGGACCTTTGAGCAAACGCTGGTATTGGTGAACGGCATCAAGGTGAGCGATCCACAAACAGGACACCACAACATGAATCTGGGACTCGAGCTGGCTTCCATCCGTCAGATCGAAGTGATCAAAGGGCCTGCAGCAGCCCGATTTGGTCTCAACAGCTTCAGCGGTGTGATCAACATCATCACTGAGCCACTGGATGAAAGTGGAGTGTTTGTGCAAACCTCTGTCTCGCAGGGGGAGGATGCTGACTTTTCAGATCAGCCTTACTTCGCCTATGGAACCGGAGCGGCCGCCCACCTCGCAGTTGATAAGACCAAGCACATGCTGGTGTTGTCCCGAGGTGCTTCAGGCGGTTATCGTCCGAACACGGATTACCTCCGTCATTCGGTGTTTTATCAGTCTCAAGCTGAAACCAAAGTCGGTACGTTCGATGTGATGGGATCCTATGTGAACAACGACTTTGGAGCCTCAGGCTTCTACGCCTTTCCCATCGACTCTACCAGCCAGGAAAATGTAGAAACTTACCTCGCTGCCTTGCAGCATACGATAAGAAAAGGTGCTTTCCAGCTGCGCAGCAAGGGCTACATCCGAAAGAACTTCGACACCTACACTTTGTTCCGGGAAGCTCCCGAGATCTTCCAGAACAATCACCGCACCGATGTGGGTGGCGGAGAACTGCACGGTACCTACTCCTATGGAAAGGGAACCGTTGGTGTGGGACTTGAATACCGTCAGGAAGCCATTAACAGCAATAACCTGGGGCAACGCAGGCGCGACAACTATGGCTTGTTTCTCGAGCATAGAATCTGGCTGATGAGGGAACGTTTGGTGATCAACACAGGAGCTTATGTGAACGAGTCCACCGATTTTGGGACACAGATACTTCCATCGGCAGATGTGAACTTCGGGCTTACCCAGCATGTGAATGCCTTCGCTTCCTGGGGACAATCGTTCCGAATCCCTACCTACACGGATCTTTACTACGTAGGGCCCACGAACATCGGAAACCCCGATTTGGATCCAGAGATGTCCAACAACTATGAGGCAGGTTTGAAATTGGCGCGTGACATACACAGTGGCCAGGTGAGCGTGTTTATGAACGAAGCCTCTGATCTCATCGATTGGACGCGCGATTCAGAACTGGAGCCCTGGCAGCCGCGCAACTACGATGTAGTAACCACAACAGGACTGGACTTCAACTACGAGTTGAGGAGGAAAAAGACCATTGCCGGACCTTTGACCTGGGAGATGTTGCGTGTCAACTATACGTGGCTCGATATGGAGATAGAAAGCTCCGGGGAGGCCATCTCGAGGTATGCACTTTCCAACCTCAGACATCAATTGGCTGCTCAAACTTCTGTTTCCCTGTTTGAGCGTTTCGGTCTCATGCTCACGGGCCGCTACCTGGACAGGAATGCCTACACAAGCTATTGGCTCGTGGATCTGGGCGCTTCCTTCAAAACAGAACGCGCCAAGTTCTCTATAGACGCTACCAACGTTCTGGATACGGAATACATAGAGGTAGCCAGCGCTCCGATGCCCGGCCGTTGGTATCGACTGCGCTTCGAAATGAGGCTGCTCTAATCAGCTCGTATTTCTATTGCCGAACCTGCGCAGGTGCAGGAGTTCTCAAGACAATTTGACGGCCTGATTCAATTCATGGAGTCAAATTGTCTTGATTCTACCCGGTGATTCGGGATGGCTTGCGAATTGACAAGCTCTCACGAATTACTGGGATCCTTGAGCTATCCATGCGGATGAACGTGTTGATAGCTGAGGGCTGCCAGCTTAAAAAGCACAGCAGAATATGAACTTCAATAAATTCACGATCAAGGCTCAGGAAGCTGTTCAGCAGGCCCAACAAATCTCGCTGGGAAGTGGTCATCAGGCCATCGAGCCTGCACACCTCTTAAAAGGTGTGATGGAGGTAGACGAGAGTGTGACTCCCTATCTTCTGAAAAAGCTGGGAGTAAATCACAGCATTGTCACACAGGCCCTGGATCGAATGATAGAATCGCTGCCGAAGGTGGAAGGTGGTGGTCAATACCTCGGGCAAAAAGCCAACCAGGCGTTGGTAAAAGCACAGGATAAGATCAAAGAGTTCGGGGATGAATTTGTGTCCATCGAGCACATCCTGCTGGGATTATTGGAAGTCAGTGATCAGGCTGCATCACTCCTGAAGGATAGTGGAGTGACTTCCGATGGATTGAAAAAAGCGATCCTTGAACTTCGGAAAGGAAGCAATGTGGATTCGCAAAGTGCTGAGGACACCTACAATGCATTGGGCAAGTACGCCATCCACCTGAATGAGCAAGCTAAGAACGGTAAGCTCGATCCGGTGATTGGCCGGGATGAGGAAATCCGCAGGGTGCTCCAGATCCTCAGCCGAAGAACCAAGAACAACCCCATCCTGATCGGAGAACCCGGTGTGGGAAAAACGGCTATAGCCGAAGGGTTGGCGCATCGCATCGTGAATGGTGACGTGCCTGAGAACCTGAAGGACAAAGAGCTCTACAGCCTGGATATGGGAGCGTTGGTGGCCGGAGCTAAGTACAAGGGAGAGTTCGAAGAACGGCTGAAGGCCGTGGTGAAGGAAGTGACCGGAAGTGATGGACACATTGTGCTCTTCATTGATGAGATTCACACCCTTGTGGGTGCCGGTAAGGGCGAAGGCGCGATGGACGCTGCTAACATTCTCAAGCCAGCGCTGGCCCGGGGCGAACTGAGAGCCATTGGAGCGACCACACTCAACGAATACCAGAAGTACTTTGAAAAGGATAAAGCACTGGAGCGCAGGTTCCAGACGGTGTTGGTAGATGAACCAGCTGAAGATGACGCGATTTCCATTCTGAGAGGTTTGAAAGAACGCTACGAAACCCACCACAAGGTGCGCATCAAGGATGAGGCGATCATCAGCGCGGTTCAGCTCAGCCAGCGTTACATCACCGATCGGTTTTTGCCAGACAAGGCCATTGATCTGATTGATGAATCAGCGTCAAAGCTGCGCATGCAGATTAATAGTATGCCAGTGGAGCTTGATGAGGTGGAGCGCAAGCTCAGGCAACTGGAGATTGAGCGTGAAGCCATCAAGCGTGAAAGCGATCACAAGAAGATGGAGGACTTGCAGCGCCAGATTGCCGAGTTGAAGGAAAAACGCGATGCGCTGAAGGCCAGGTGGCAGAGTGAAAAGGATGTGGTAGAAGGCATCCAGCAGGAGAAGAAGCACATTGAGGAGATGAAGCTGGAGGCCGAGCAGGCCGAGCGTCAGGGTGATCTCGGAAAGGTGGCGGAAATCCGCTATGGAAGAGTGGTGGAAGCGGAAGAGAACCTCGCCAAACTGGAGAAGCAATGGTCGCAGATGGAGACGGAAGGATCGCGCATGATCAAAGAGGAGGTGGACAGCGAAGACATTGCAGAGGTGGTTGCGAAGTGGACCGGGATTCCCGTGACCAAGATGTTGCAATCAGATGCTGAGAAGCTTCTGCACCTGGAAGAGGAACTTCACAAGCGTGTAGTGAGCCAGGATGAAGCCATTACCGCAGTAGCAGACGCTGTAAGAAGAAGCAGAAGCGGCTTGCAGGATCTGCATCGCCCGATCGGTTCGTTCATCTTCCTTGGGACAACCGGGGTAGGGAAGACTGAATTAGCGAAGGCCCTGGCCGAATACCTGTTCGACAATGAGAATGCGCTTACCCGCATTGACATGAGTGAATACCAGGAGCGTCATGCTGTGAGTCGATTGGTAGGCGCACCTCCGGGATATGTCGGATACGATGAAGGAGGTCAGCTAACCGAAGCCGTGCGCAGAAAACCCTACTCTGTGATCCTGCTGGACGAGATTGAAAAGGCGCATCCTGATGTGTTCAACATCCTGTTGCAAGTGCTGGACGATGGGCGATTGACCGACAACAAAGGCCGCGTGGCGAACTTCAAAAACACCATCATCATCATGACCTCCAACCTTGGTTCGGAGATCATCAGCAACAACTTCGATGGCGCGGATGAGCAGGAAATAGACCGGGTGATGGATCGCACCGAGATGGAAATGAAGGACATGCTGCGCAGAACACTGAAGCCCGAGTTTCTGAACCGAATTGACGAGACCATCGTTTTCAAGCCGCTCAACAAGAAGGATGTACGCGAAATTGTGAAGATCCATCTCAAAGTGTTGGCGCAACACCTCGCTCAGCAAGACATCAAGCTCAACACCAGCGAGGAAGCCATCGATTACCTCTCCGAGGCTGGATTCGATCCTCAGTTTGGTGCCCGACCGATCAAGCGACTGATCCAGAAAAACGTGTTGAACGAGTTAAGTAAGCAGCTGCTCGCAGGCAAGGTGCAAAAGGGGCAGGACTTGGTGCTGGACATCTTTGACGGCCACTTTGTGTTCCGCAAACCCATTGAGCAGGACAGCATTGCAGAGAATTGATTTTGCAGCTCTTGCTATCAAATAAAATGGGGGCATCTCAAAAGCGAGATGCCCCCATTCTTTTTTAAGGAATGGATGATTATGAGCAAGGAGCAAACGTCTTACCGTCCAGGTAAGCAGCTGCGTTGCTCAGAATTACGTAGAACGAAGCCAGAGCTTCAACCAGTGCTGCATCCGTAAGGCCGGGAGCAATGGATTGCAGATCTGTAATGAGATCTGGTGTGTCACCAAAGAAGTATACCAGGTAAGAAGTCACGTGCTGATGCCCTGCTTCTGACAGGAAGGTGAGCATATCCAATGCATCAGCCGCTTGTACAGTGCCTCCACCGCCAGCGGTCATGATCTTCTGAAGATTGATGGCAATGGGGTTGACCTTAGGCAGTGCGGTCATTGTAGCCGCAGTGGCAATCATACTTGCACAAGTGTTTGGGTTTGGTGCAGTCGATCCGCACATGTCATCCGCTTCGCCCTGAAAAATATCAGTATCAGAGGTGCGCGTATAGTTCATACCCGCAGCAGGCAGGCTCTTGGTGTATTCGATCAAACCGCTGACCAGAATGTTGGCGGAGAGCGGTCCGGCAGCATTGCAGGTATTGATGTTGATGTTACACGTAGTGATATTCAGGTCCGAATAGATCGAACACAGTTGATCCATGGTGAAAGGATCATTGGGATCCGTAGTGCTGGCTTGCCAGGCGTGTGGTACAATGTCGTTGGAGTTGGCCACCGAGTAGTACTCATCCAGATTGGAAGCGAGCAGTCCGGCAAATACATCGTTCCCGGGAGTTGGACCAGCCGTAGGCCACGCGCTCACTTTGATTGTTTTTCCGCTGACGGGGTTCTGAGCAAAGAATTGCTTCAACGCGAGGGCGAGGGCAGGGGAAATGGCTCCTCCAAGGCTATGGCCCGCTACTGCGATCTCAATCGTGTCTTTACCATCCGCTTTGATCTGCTGGGTGAGGAAGGTGGTCAGGTTTTGAGAAGCATCGTTCGTCATGTCATTCAACGAAGTGTTGATTCCCAAACATGTACCCTGAGAGATGTAAGGACTGCTGGGATTGATCGAGCTTGAGGTGGAGCATGTAGAGCTCGGAAGCCCGGTCTCATTCCAGAGAACGACATTTCCCACGTCCATGTCTTCGGTAAACCATCCATAGCTTGAGTTGACATTGGTTCCCGCAACTGCGATCACATACAGTGAGTTACCGGTGTTGTCCGGGTCCTGTCCCTGAATCACATACATGGCGTTGTCGGCCAGCGTTCCTGAAGCACCTTGATTCGAATAGAGCGTAATGTCCCATGAAGGAACAGGGGCGCCCCATGAGGTCGGCCAGAAGCTGCTCAATTTATTGGTGATGGTGGAGTAATTGGTAAAAGCGTCCTTGAGGCTGTCGCGAGCTTCAGATTGAAGCGTTGCAAGGTCTGTGGCTGTTTTTCCAAATGCGAGGTTTGATAACCATGACAGCAAAAAGATGCTGTCTCGTTTTGTAGTTGACATGTTATTGGTTTTTGAATTGAGTTGCCTACTCGTTTAGGGCTTTTCGGCTACCGCCCGAGGGTCAATCGATTGATGGGACAAATCTTCCTCGTTCAACGGGCCGGAAAAAGAGTACTACTGCGCGAAAAGATGAATCGGGTAGTTTTACGGGAGGCACTTTGGTTCCATGTTGTTTGTCCACTGCAGGGTTTATGGGGTGTCAGAGAAAAAGGCAGGACGTTTTTCAAAAAACAGGTAGTAATGCCTGAGTTTAGATGAAAGCCCACTGCTACTTTAGGCGCCATTAAACAACCCTTAAAATCTCAATCATGAACGCAAATGAACCACGACCGGAATGCGGGATAATTCGCAATTGGACAGGGGCAGACTCTAACGGATATTCAGGTATCCGTTGCAATACGTCTGCTGTCCAGTCACTCCTCAAGCATGGATATTGCTTTAAATTCTCCCCTGAGTTTTCATGGGACGTTTTCTTAGAAGGTGATGCTACAGCGCACGCCTACCTGGCGCATGAAAATGGTGGAAATCAAAATCCCGACCAGTGGAATCCTGAAGACATGCGATTGGTGCTGGTCAGCAGGAAAGGAGATGATAAAATAGCAAAGGGAAATGGCGCTCACGTAAAGACCATTGTAAGCTCGTATGTAGAGTCAGATTCAGATAACCTGGACTCGGAGAAGATAAGGAGATGGAAGGATGAGTATGAAACCTGGGTGGAAGAAGTGAATGAATACCCCTGTGAACCTGATATTTCTAATGGAATGACCGTGGCATTTGAGGTCCCTATGCTAGACATACTGGGTGATTTCTGGACCTCCAATGACGATAATAAAAACCTTGAGGTCTATTTTGGATTGCGGAAGAGAGAACATGTTACGACTGTCGGTAAGCAAATCGATCTGATCACTTATCATCCGCAAACCCATCAAATACTACCGCTCATTGCAAATCAGGACTTTACCTCCCCAAAACCACCATGGGGCAGCCAGGACGAAAAGGACAAATATGGACTGTTGAAAAACTGTACCGGAATATAAGACGTGACCATCGTTGAGATCACAGAAGGACTCTTTCTGCTGGAGATGCTCCCCTTGTCGGGGGCAGCTCTGGCGGGATGGGTGAGATGGCCCAAACTCTCCTGGGCGATGCGCTGGCTTTCGATCTATGTGACCCTCGTGTTGCTGATCGAGGTGTTGGCCAAGTTGCATTTGTATGTATGGACGGACTCGGATAATGTCTACCTCATGCACATCTATTCACCCCTTGAGTTCATCCTGGTGTCTCTGTTCTATTTAAGAGTATTACCACTGACCTCTGAGGGCAAAAAGTGGTTTAGATACTTCATCATCTTTCTGGGAGTGTTGCTCGTGGCTTATTCGGTTTTTCACCTGACCGTAAACACCGGAGATCAAGTATTCCGATACGAACTGCTGAGCAAGGCTGTAGTAAATGCCTTTCTCATCGTTTATGCCTCCATTTTCATCATCCAATCGCTGCTGAATCCAGGGCATTTTTTGGATAGAGCATCCTCTCTCTTTGTCGTGAATGCGGCCATCATGCTCTATTTTGCCGGGACTTTTGTGATTTTCATTACGCTGCATTACCTGATGGAAAGCGAACTCGGCCAAACGGTGTATTTCTGGTTGATCAATGTGTTGCTCGCCTTCATCCTTCATACTTCGATCCTGATCACCTTATGGAAAAAGCCGAGCTCGAGTTGATTCCGATTCTCCTGACCGTGCTGCTCGTGATGTTGAGTCTGGCGGCATTGGTGATCATTGTGTCGTTCATCGCGGCACAGCGCATTGCCAAGGAACGGGAGCGCAGAAGGGAAGCCGAGCTCGAACATCAGCGCGAGCTGCTGCACACCAGCCTTGCCGCCCAGGAACGGGAACGCGAACGCATTGCTACAGACCTGCACGATGGTCTGTCTTCGAAGCTCAGCGTGGTGAGGCTCGCCCTCAGAAACCCGGCAGCACTGGAAGATGCCGGACAGCTCGGCACGCTCGTAGATGAAGTGTTGGCCACTTCCCGAACAATTGCCCACAATTTGTATCCGCCCCTGTTGCGCGAGTTTGGCCTGGTGGACGCGCTGCGTCAATACGTGAAACACGTGACCAGCAATGTGGAGATCACGGTGGAAGCGTTTGGTGTTTCAGTAGGTGACAGACTCAAGGAAGAACTGGAATTGCAGCTTTTCAGAATCGCGCAGGAACTTCTTCAGAATGCCTTCAAACATGCCAACGCGACCCGCATTGCTGTGGATGTGCGGATCTCCAACTCCAGCGCAGTGCTCCGAATTGTGGATAACGGACAAGGATTTGATCCCAAACGGGCCAAGGGCGGGCTGGGCATGAAGAGCATAGAGTCCAGGGTGCAATTGCTCCACGGACGGTGGCGCATCAAATCATTCTCCCAAAAAGGGTGCAGTACGTTGGTTTTTGCACCCCGAAAAAAACAAAATGACCATGGAAACGATTAAGCTGGCACTGGCCGATGATGAGCGTTTGTTTGCGGAAGGGCTGAGAAGAATCCTGAGCGTGGAAGCCGATCTTCAGGTCATCCACCTGGCGGCAGACGGAAGCGAGCTGCTGGAACAATTGGAGAGCTCAGAAGCGTATCCTGATGTTTTTCTCCTCGACCTGAGAATGAAGCCTCTCGATGGCCTGGGGACTATGGAGGCGCTGAAAAAGAAAGATCCCGAAGTAAGGGTGATTGTGCTGTCCACGCATTACCAGGAGTCCTTTCTCGGGTATATGGTGAAGTTGGGAGTCAGTGCGTTTCTTCCCAAGGACGTGGACCCCGATCACCTGGTGCGCGTCATACGAAAGGTGCATGAGCAAGGGCTCTTCCTTAGCGAAGAGAATGTGGGAGCCATCCGCGATCAGTTGATCAGTGGAAAGCGGTTTGAGACACCCTCATGGCAGCAGCAGGAGAAGTTGACAAAGCGCGAGAACGAAGTGCTCAAGCTTATTTGCGACCAATACACCAATGCAGAGATCGCGGAGAAGCTCTTTCTAAGTATCCGAACCGTGGAAGGGCATCGCAACAACCTATTGGCCAAAACGGGTGCAAAGAACACGGTCGGATTAGTCATGTATGCTCTGCTCAATGGAATCGTAAACGTGGAAGAAAAGCTTCTGGAGTATTCGTTTTGATTCCCTCGTTGTGGATCTCAGGGACCAACGCTTTGTGGTCGGACGCGAACACTTAGTTTTGGCGCAAAGCCAAAGATTATGTGGAAGAAAGTACTGATCACCGTTGGAATCATCGTGGCGCTGCTAGCTGCAGGTGCATTCTACCTCGACCATCGAAACAGAACGCTGAGCCCTCCCGGAAGCGCTGAAGCCACTGCAGGTGATCTTACCGTTCACGTGGACTACAGCCGGCCTTCGGTCCGGGGAAGGTTGGTGTTTGGCCCTGAAGAGCATGAGGCTTTGCAACCCTATGGGCAGTATTGGCGACTCGGAGCCAACGAGGCGACCGAAATCAGCTTCAGTAAGGATGTCACCTTCATGGGACAGTTGGTGAAGCAAGGGCGCTACTACATCTACGCGATTCCTGGTCCTGATGCGTTTGACTTTGTGCTGAACAGTGAACTTGGGCGCTGGGGCTACTCAGAAGCAGACCATTCCATGGACGTGCACACTGTGAAGGTGCCTGTGATCAAAATGAACTCCAAGACCGAACAATTCACCATTGATCTGGAGGTGAGTGGATCTGCCATTCTTGCTCATTTCGACTGGGACGACATCCGCTTGACCATTCCTATCGAGTAGGTTTCGGTCATTCTTTAGTCGTATTTGTTAAGGTCCTGAATCGCTCCAAGGAGACTCAAATAGAACCGTAAACTCTATAACAAAAAGGCAGCACATTGAAGTTAAGTGTGTTGAAAATCAGGAGGTAATACTCTTAACACTGGCATCAAATCCAGGATACGGGAAGTGAGCACTTTTACCTTCCGATGTTGCAGAAGTTGCCTTTTCTTTTCGTGTTCTTATTGAACGTTAGTCTGTGTTTCAGCGCAGATCAATCTGTTCCTGAGATGATCCGTGAGTTGCAACAGCTCGAAGGATCACGTCCCGATTCTGCTTTTCTACTTGCTTCAGAGCGGTTGGAAACGCTGGCCCCAGAGCTTACAGGAGAGCGCGCTTCCCTCTTGCTTTTCATTGGGAAGCTGTTTTACGACCGTGGTGCTTACGATCAGGCAGTTCGCTACTTCCAGCAAGCTGATGAATTGCTACGGGAAGATGGAGACAAAGCCCTTCAGGCCTCGGTGATGTTCGAGCTGGCGCGCGTGTTCTACTACAACAACCAAATCGATCGCGCTTTCGATTACTTAGGGCAGGCCAGGGAAAGATTTGAGAAGCTCGGCAACAAGGTGAAACTGGCTGAGGTTTTTGGAGAGTTGGGGCACTTGCACGAAAAATCATCGGAGTATGATCTCGCCCTCGACAATCAAAAGCGAGCTCTTCAATTCTATAAGGAAGCCGAAGACTCCAAAGGTCTGGCCATGATCTATGAGAACATTGGCAGCATCTACGAAGACCTGGAAAAGATGGACTCTGCCTTTCACTACTTCCGGAAGAGCTATGCGCTGAATGGTTCGATTGGCAATCGCGTGAATCAGGTGAGTAACCTCAACAACCTTGGAGATACGTATCGAAAGCGCGGAATCATTGACAGCAGTTTGGTGCTCACCAGGCAGGCATTGCGCATGGCACGTGAGCTCGACTTAAAGTATCAGGAGAGTTCAGCTTTGAGGGATTTGGGGAAAAGCTTCAATGAGGCCGGTGCATATGACAGTGCCTATTACTACCTGAGTGAGGCGAGAATTGTGTACGAAGAGCTGTACTCAAATGAGACCAATCAGCAGTTGGTGCTGGTCCAAAGCCTGTTTGACCTGAATGATAAAAACGCGCAGATTCAAACGCTGGAACAACGCCACAGACTCGAACGATTGACCATCATAGCGCTCGTATGCTTTGCAGTGCTTATCGCCATTCTCGGCTTTGTATTCATCCGCGGCCAGCGAATTCAGCTCCGCAAGAACAAACAGTTAATCCACCAAAAGGAACAGTTGCACCAAAGCGAGTTGGAGAATGTGCGGTTGGAAGAGGAGCGACTGAAAGCAGAGTTGAGGCACAAGCAACTGGAGGAAGAGTACCTCAATCTTGAGCTGGACGCGCAACAGAAAGCCCTTGCCTCCCGAATGTTGCAGTTGATTGAGAAAAACAAGCTGTTGGAGGAAGTAGAGTCAGGATTGAAAGACGCCTCCAGGAAAATGCCGGAGGAGTTTCACAAGCCGCTCAAGAAAATCTCCAAGCGCATCAGCTCTAGTTTCAAACATGATGATGACTGGGAAGACTTCCGAAGAAGCTTTGAGCAGATACAACCCGACTTTTTCCCGAAGCTTCAAAAAGTGAATGCTGACCTCAGTGCCAACGACCTCCGGATTTGTGCTTTGATGCGCATCAATCTCAGCTCTGAAGACATTGCCTCCGTGCTCGGTATTACGATCGACAGTTTACGCGTCTCACGTTACCGATTGCGCAAAAAGTTAATGTTGAAGAAGGGGCAAAATCTAAGAGGTTTTCTTCTATCCGTTTGATTATCAGTTGTTAGAAGGCTTTCGGTTCATTCTTGACATCGTCTCCATGTTGCCTTTTTGTTTCAGGATTTCTTAATACATGTTGCCTTTTTAATGCCGTTCTGGTAACGCTTGGGGCAAGTGCCGTTGTGAGTTTTGCCCCAAACCAATCAGACAATGAAAAGACTTATACTTCTTGCTAGTGCGCTCTTCGCTGTAAGCGGATTGATGGCGCAACAATCTTACCTCCAGCGCTTCATTCAGGGGACGGGTGGACAAATCACCGATACGCTGGACAATGGAACTGTAGTGACCCTCGACCTCTCAACAGATGACGTTGAGCAGGAAAATGACGAGGTAGATAGCTACTATGATGACGACCTGGACGCTGGATGGGAAGGCGCTCCGGAAGACCAGAACCTTTTGACCCTCGGTTTGAGGTTCGTAGACCTTCCAATTCTTCAAGGATCAACCATCGACTCTGCCTTTGTTGTATTCCACGCACATGAAGGTAAAGGTGCTGAGGATGTAGCAGAGCTCACCATCGTTGGAGAAGATGTGGACGATGCTGTCACTTTTGACGAAACAAACTTCAGCGAGTCTATGCTCCTCACGGATCGTGTTCGTACTACTGCAGAAGTGGAGTGGACTGTAGATGAAGACTGGACCATTTGGCAACCTTATAAGACTGCCAACATCGGTTCTATCATCCAGGAAATCGTAGATCGTCCGGGATGGTCTTCAGGAAACGCGATTGCTTTGATTTTCCTTCCAGAAGATCAGGGACCTTCTACCGTGGAAAACGCTCGCGAGTTCACTTCTTTCGAGAACATTGCTGATCCCGAAGATGTAGATCCACAAGGAAACCCAGGTGACGGAACAAACCACCCAGAAAGACGCCCTTACCTCGAAGTGTATGTTGATGGAGCTTTGAGTACCGGTGAAGTAGCCTCTCGTGTGTTCCGTTTCTATCCCAACCCTGTTTCTGATGCTACTGCTCAGTTGACACTCGAAAGCGATGGAGCTGCAAACGTTCAGGTATTCAACGCTGCTGGTCAGCAAGTGATGAACGAGCAAACCACAGGACGTCAAAACACCCTGAACCTGGAAAACCTGGATCAGGGACTCTACTTCTTGCACGTAGAGCAAGACGGTGTTACTGAGGTGAAGAAATTCATCATCAAATAGTATTTGTCTAAACGCAAGTGTGCTGCTTCAGTAGGCTCCGTGCCTGCTGAGGCAGTTTTTTGACCGCTCCGCTTCCTTCTCCTACCTATGTTGAAAGCTCACTGGCTACTACCTCTGTTGTGCATTTTTCTGACCGTTCAGGCGAATGCAGCCAAGATTCGCGGGCACGTTAGCGATGCCGGATCCGGTGAAACGCTTCCGGGAGCCACCGTGATGATCAAAGGCACCACCATCGGCACTTCTACGGATGAGAATGGGTATTATGAAATTCAGGACGTGAAGGCAGGGAACTACATCCTTCAGGTGCAATTCATCAGCTATCACACCCAGGAAATCAATATCAATATTGGCGGCAAGGCTACCTACACACAGGACTTTCTGCTGATAGCAAACACACAAACACTCTCTGAGGTGGTGATCAGCGGGCGTGCCACCGGTCAGGTGAAGGCCTTGAAAGATCAGCAGGACGCTGAGAACATTGTCAACATCGTTTCGGAGGAGCAGATCATCTCCTTTCCAGACCTGAATGCTGCGGATGCGATTCAACGTGTGCCCGGCATTACCCTGCAACGAGATCAGGGAGAAGGCCGCTATGTGCAGCTCAGGGGAACACCTCCCGAACTGACCAACTTCAACGTAAACGGAATCCAATTGCCGTCACCCGAAAGTTCGATCCGCACGGTGGGCATGGACATCATCAATGCAAGCCAGATTCAGACCATTGAGGTGGCTAAGGTGCTGACACCAGATATGAATGGTGATGCGATTGGTGGAACCGTAAACCTTAAAACAAAACGCGCTGAAAGCCTGGAGCCGGTTTACAGCGTGGTAGCAGCAGGAGGCTACAACAACCTTCGCAGGACTCCAAATGGTGAACTGCAGTTTACTTATTCCCAACGAAGAGGGCGCATCGGATTCCTGATGAACGCCAACTACATCCACTCTGAGCAGGGAGCGGATAACATGGAGTTTGATTACGAGAAAGGTCCCTTTCTCGGAGGCTCAGGTCAGGATAACTTCGACATTCAATACAGCGAAGTACAGCTTCGCTATTACGACATTACGCGGAAACGCACCGGACTTTCCGCAACGCTGGACTACTATCTGGACGAGCACAATTTCCTGTTCATCTCAGGAATGTTCAATCGCTATTCGGATGACGAAACACGCTTTCGCAAAGTCTATACGCTGGATGATGCTACAAGCGAGCGCAAGTACCTCTTTGGAGGCGTGGAACACGATGTGAAAGACCGCGAGCGCATTCAGTCCATCTCTACCATCAGCCTGGGCGGGGAACACGACCTGAGACGATTGAAACTGAGCTATGAAATAGCATGGTCGGAAGCTACAGAAGCGCAGCCCGATCGTATGGAGGCTGTCTTCGAAAACCCCGGACAGGCCATCTCCATCGAGTTTGATCTGGAGGATCCGGATTTTCCAACGGTGATCTTCCCAGATCCGCTCAATTCTCAGAACGCCTTTGATTATGACAATTACCGCCTCGGTCAGCTCCTTTTCGAGGATCACACCGCAGTCGATGAAAACATCATTGGACGGCTGGATTTAGAGGTTCCTTATGCCAGGGGCAATCACAAGGGAATGTTTAAAGTAGGCACTCTGATCCGCTTCAAGGACAAAAGCCGGGATATTGAAGCAGAGTCCTTTGGGGCTTATTCACCCACCTCTGTCATTTATCCCATTCCCGGCCCCGAGCTCAGCGTAAACACGGTGGACAATGGTTTTGTGGATGATAACCTGCTGGATCGGGGATACGTATTGGATCACATGCCTGATCCCGGTCTCATGCGTGACTTCTATCAGCGCTGGCCGACATTGTTTATTTACGGAGATGAAGGCATTACCGAAACGCTGGAGCGTTCGTTCAGTCAGGACTACATCGCCACAGAGGACGTGCAGGCATACTACGCCATGGTGAAGCACGACTTCAAGAAGCTGATGGTGCTCACCGGTGTGCGCTATGAGCGTACAGACATTGCGTACGAAGGCTACCAAATCCTCAAGTCCAACAGCGGCTTCTTTGAAGAAATGGATACGATTACCGACAATCGTACGGTGGAGTTCTGGCTTCCCAACTTCCAGCTGAAGTATCGTGTGAATCCACAACTGAATCTCCGCGCAGCACTTACTTATTCCTATGCCCGTCCCAATTTCCGGGACATCATTCCCTACCGTGTGCAAAACGAGCGGAATGAAATTCGCCTGGGTAATCCTGACCTCGACTACCCGGCAGCTCGAAACTTTGACCTGCTTGCCGAGTATTACTGGAAGGGCCGCAACATCCTTTCCGGTGGGCTTTTCTACAAGCAGATCGACAACTTCATCTTCAATTACAAGGTCTTTGGATACGAAGGAGATCCGCGTGAAGCAAACTTTAACAAGCTGGAAATTGAATTGCCGCTCAACGGGCAAAACGCCTTTGTGAGTGGGGCGGAGGTGCAGCTGCAAACCTTCTTCAACCGATTGCCCGGAACGTTGAAGAATCTCGGTGTGTTGACCAACTACACCTACACCTATTCAGAGGCGCAGATCAGTGCACGTTTTCCCGCGAACGACAACCTGAACATTGTGAGGATAGGCGAGGATTATTCGGAGTTTTTCAGTGCTGATTCCACCGAGACGATTCCTATGCCTGGCCAGGCGCCTCACAGCCTGAACCTCGCATTGTTCTATGATACTCCTCGATTCTATTTCAAGGTATCGGCCAACTACAGCGATCAGTTCCTGAGCACGCTTGGTGCTGATCCTGACCTGGATGAGTTTTACGGGGCGCAGTGGCGCATCGATCTGAACGGATATGTACAGGTCAACAAGGTGTTGCAGGTGTTTGGAGACGTGAGAAACGTGACCAACGCCCCGCTGCGCTATTACCTCGGCCAGCCTGAAGACAACCGCATTTTGCAAACCGAGTTTTACTCCTATTGGGCACGATTGGGTGTAAGACTCAAATTCTGATCATGATTTCAACCACAACGACTATTCAGCACTTTCCGTGCAGCCTTTTGTGCTCTTGCCCGACTTGTTCGGATGGTCATCCAGTGCCATGTATGTATTAATCTTCCAACAATGAAAACACACACACTTCTCGCTCTTATTGGCGCCACCACTTCAATTTTTGCGCTGTCCTATTGCAACCAAAAAACGGAAGAGCCAGCTATGGCTCCTGCTGAAGTAGTGTCCACACCTGACACCCTCGAACCGGTCATTGTTACGGAAAGAGTGGCGCATGATTCTGATGATCCCGCCATTTGGGTGAATCCGGAAGATCCTTCCAAGAGCATCATTTTCGGAACGGATAAGGACGTGAATGGGCACATCTATGCCTTTGATTTGGATGGCAAGATCATCCCGGAGAAAACCCTGGACAATGTTCAAAAACCCAACAATGTGGATGTGGAGTATGGACTGGCCTGGAACTATCAAAAGGTGGATATTCTGGTGTATACCGAACGCGTAACACGTAGCATTCGTGTGGTTTCCATTCCCGACATGCAGTTCATTGATGGAGGAGGAATTCCAGTATTTGAAGGTGAGCCAGCCGGGGATTTCCATGAGCCAATGGGGGTTTCGCTGTATGCCAATCCCGAGAATGGAAACATCTATGCCATCGTAGGGCGCAAGTTTGGACCAACGGATGGAACTTACCTCTGGCAATACCAGCTCGAAACAGATGCTGAAGGCGTGGTGAGAGGCACTGTGGTTCGCAAGTTTGGAGGCTTCAGCGGGAAAAAGGAGATCGAAGCCATTGCCGTAGATGATGCCAACGGCCTGGTGTTTTACTCAGATGAAGGAGTGGGAGTGCATTGCTATCATGCAGACCCAGCTAAAGGCGATGAAGCTGTGAAGCTGTTTGGTGCCGGGGAATTTGAGGATGACGTGGAAGGCATTGCCATTTCTCAGAATGCCAACGGTTTCATAGCGGTATCTGATCAGCAAGCACAGGCCATTCGCTTCTACAGTTCCGTCAACTATCGCAGCCAGGGATCAATCACCTACAAGGCTTTGGATACGGATGGTATTGAGATCAGCAACACCCACTTCAACGACCAGTTTCCGGAAGGTATCCTAGTGGCCATGAGCACCGACAAGACCTTCCATTACTACGATCTCAGAACGATCAAAAACCGGGTGGGGGAGTAAGAGCTATAGATTGTGGGATGAAGGTGTCTAGCTACCAGGCAATGGCACCACCCCGGTTTCTCCCTCAACCATGTTGAAGCGTCCTTCGCGCCAGTCATCCTTTGCCTGCTCAATGCGATCAGCGTTGGAGTGCACAAAGTTCCAGTAGATGTGGCGTCCTTCTGGAAATGCTTCACCGCCAAAGACGAGGATGTGACTTCCCTGACCAATGCTGATGTCGCAGGCGTCATTGGTTTTGGAAACGAGCATGTTGCCCTTTTCGATGCGGTTGCCGCAGGCCTCGATCCAACCATCTACCACGCAAATGCCCAACTCGCCTTCTAGTTCACCCTTCACCTTGTAGGCTTGGGTTTCATGCGCTTTGATCTCCAGCATGAATAAAGGGGAGTGGACCGGCACAGGTGATTCTTTGCCATAACCTTTGCCCGCCACCAGTCGCAGATCCAGGTTTCCATCCTTCCAGAAAGGCAGGTCCTTTCCCGGAATGTGATGAAACTCGGCCGCCATTTCCTCTTTCTCCTTCGGGAGTGCCACCCAGATTTGATAGCCATGCATTCGACTGGTCTGGCCATTGCGATGATCCTCCGGAGTCCGTTCGGTATGCACCGCTCCGCTTCCTGCTGTCATCCAGTTTACCGATCCCGGAGTGATGCGCTGATGCGCCCCGGTGCTGTCGCGATGAACGATTTGACCTTCAAATAAATACGTGAGGGTTGAAAGCCCGATGTGCGGATGTTGATCGATGTCAAGGTAGCGCTCCGGGCCAACGGTGGAAGGCCCCATGTGATCGATAAAGATGAATGGACCCACCATTCGTTTTTTGCGAAAGGGGATGAGTCGTCCTACAAGGAAGTCGCCAATGTCCCGGCTACGTTCCTCAATGATCAGGCTGGTGTTTGACATGACCCAATGATAGCACTTGGAGGCTTAAAAAGCACTGATTTGTCTCAAAAAATCAAGGCTGCGCTCCTCGTGCCAGAACGGTTGTTTCATCCTCCAATCAGTGGCAAAACCTACGTGACCTCCAAGCTCAGGAGCCAACAGTTGTACATGAGGGTTTGCAGCCGCTTCTTCTCGTGGGATGCATTCAGGAGTCAGGAAGGGATCGTTTTCAGCCGTGATGATGAGGGTGGGAGTTTGAATGGCCGGCACAAACTGCTTGGAGCTGCATTGAGCATAATAATCGGCAGCATCCTTGAACCCGTTACCAGGAGCGGTGTAGAGATCGTCAAAGTCCTGGATGGTTTTCACTTTGCGGATGCGCGCTTCGGGAATCGCCTGTTCGGGGAACAGTTGGTTCTTCTCACGAACCTTTTGGATCAGCTGATTCAGGAATCGGGTTTTGTAGATCCAGTTGTCGCGTTGGTTCAGCTTTTGGCAGGAGGCCATCAAGTCGCAGGGTGTGGAAACAGCAATGAAGGCTGCAATTTCAGAAGGAGTGTTGCTTCCTTTTTCCCCGGCATACTTCAGCGTGATGTTCCCGCCCAGGCTAAAGCCAATTACCGAGATGCGTTGGTAGGTTTTGCGCAGATGTTGAATGACAAGGTCCAGGTCATCCGACCTTCCGCTGTGGTAAGATTCAAAGCGTTGATTCGGCCTTCCTCCACAGCCTCGTTGATTCATCGCTACGATGTCCGCACCGGCTTCAAAAAGGCACTGCGCCATGCCTCGGATGTAGGTGGAATCGCTGCTACCCTCCAACCCGTGAAGCAACAGCGCGCAGGACTCAGAGCTCTGTTGCCATACGTCCAGATCCAGGAAGTCTTCATCGTCCGTAGGCATCACCTTGCGGACGTAGGGCAATTTAGGAATGGGCCTCAGCCGGTTCGGAAGGATGCTGGAGAGGTGAGGGCCTCGGTGTAGAAAAGGGGCTTGGTATGGGATCAATAATTCCAGAGGTTGGCACCCACAATCTCCATCGTTTCGCGGTGCTGAACAAAGGCGATGATCGAGTGATTTTCATTCGGAACTTGCCCTCCGTCAAGAGTCGGAATCTGGATCGTCTCTCCAGAAGTGTTGAAGGGGTAAGTCTTGAATTTGCGAACCACATTTTCATGAGAAAGCGTTCGGTCACGGTTTTCTCCGCGCTTCACTTCTGTGACCAATCCCCGCTCTACAATCGCCACGCAAAAGTCATACTGCTTCGCCTTATCGCGGATCGGATCAGTAAGATCTACCATGTCGTAGGCAAGCTCTGACCAGGTTTTGTTCGGTTCTATGCTGAAGTAGACCGGTGGAGTCGATTCCAGAGCCTCCTCGATCGCTGCATTGGCTTCTCCCTGATCGCTTCCTACAAACTCACGCTTGCCATTGACGATCATTTGTGGAGTGTAGACCACCCGCGCTCCCAAAGCTTCACGATAGCTTCGTTGTCGGTCGCTGTAAGAACCATTGCTGAAGACATCTCTCCAACCGAGCTTATTCCAATAATCCACGTGGAAGGCCAGTGGGTAGATATAGCTCTTATCGGCCATTGCCTTGTGCGTGATATCATTCAGCACACGCTCCGCTGATGGACAGCTGGAGCAGCCTTCAGAGGTGAAAAGCTCCACGATGGCAAAGGGCTCGGCTGTTTGAGGCAGTGGGGATGATTGCTGCATTGATGCCGTCATCACCTTGGTGGAAGTTTGGCTTGTTGGATTTTGCTGACCGCAAGAAAGGAGCAGTGTGACAGGAAGCAAAAAAAGGTAGCGATTCATGCTCTAAGATTTTTGTGTCGAGGCAGCGGCTTCATCCGCCATTTCATAGCATTCTTTGATCAGTTTACGAAGGATCTGTTGGTCTACATCTGCCAGACGCTTGATGTAGAGACAGCCTACGCCAGATTTGTATTTCCCCAGCTTTTCCAGGTCTGCTTCGTGGCCTTTGGCGCGGAACATGAGGTAGAGCGAGATGTTGGTTTTACGCGGTGCAAACCCCGTTTTCAACCATTCCCCCTCTTGTCCGCTCTTGGTTTTATAGGCATAAGAGCCATAACCAATCATTTGCCCGCCCCAGATCACCGGATCATCGCCTGTGATTTCTGCAAACAACTTTTGCAGTTCCTCACAGTCTTGTCTTTTTTCCGCAGGCTCGATGTTCTGGATCAGTTCGGTGACTGATTCTTGGCCTGGCTTGGTTTTGAGTCCTGACATGCTACTGGGTTTATCTGATTTGCTGAATGATGTAGCTCTCGACTTGTGAAACGTTTGCAGTTTCAGACGTGCGCTGGGTCATCGCCTTACGAATCCAGCCGTCTTTCAGTTCCACATCGTAGAGGTTTTCATCATCAATTCGAATCCTTGGAACCTGATCGTCCTCCATGGTACTGCCGTGCTGCGCAGCCATGGTCTGAAGGTATTCCTTCACAATCTTGAAAGTCGCTGCTTCATCCAGTCTTTGGGTGATGAGTATCTGGGCGTTGTTGTCTTCCACACTCACCAGGTCAAAGCTCATGGTAGTTGGGAAGGGAGCGCCTCCAAAAGGATTCTGGAGTTCCGTTTTGAAAACATTCGGTTTCGTCTTGTGATAACTTAAGCCATAAGGAGCGTGGAATAAGTCAATTTCCTTGCGCACTGAAGCCTCCGCGGCTTCTTTGCTGCTGTAGGCCTCTAAAATGCTGGTAATCAGTTTGCCTTCTGGCTTCAGGTATTCAAAGTCGGTCATCAGCTTTTCCAGGGAAGCACTGATGTGATCGCGTATTTCGGTCCAGTTCTGAAGTCCGAGAAACATTCCATCCTTGTCCACCAGGTAAACGATGCGCATCCCCTTACCCAGCTTCTGAATGCGTTTTACCATTTTGTTATCGCGCGCCACCGAGTCGTTTATCTCAATGCTCTTGAAGGTCCATTCCAGGGTGTAAATACTGTCTCTGGATTCGATGACTTCAATCGCCACGCGAGAAGTGGAGGAAAGCCCCGTCAGGAAGCTGTCCGCTTGGGTTTTGTACTTGGTCAACTGGAAATCGTAGGTGTGCTTATCACCCTTTCTCCACTGAGGAAAGAAGGTAGCCGAAGAATCTGTCACATGATTCTGGGCGACACCGGAAACAGTGAAAAAGAGAAGGGCGGCCAGTAGCAACTTCATACCGCCAAACTTATGATTTCAGGAAGGAGAATGGATTTACTGTACCTGGCAAACTGCACCGTCATCCTCGCGCGAGGTCACCTCATCCTTGTCAGAAGTACAGAACTCGTCATTGTTGGTGGTAGTGTCGATGGGGTTTCCATTGTTATCTGTGATCACCACAGACTCTGAGCATTCATAGCAAGTAGAGCAAGAAGCCGAGAAAACAAGGATAGATACAAGAGCGAGGCTTGGAAGGATCAGCTTTTTCATGGCGTTGGTTTTTTGGCTTTTAGCCAAGGATCATACCAAAGGTACATGAAGACCTTTGTAAAGCTCAAGGTATTGAGGCAAGATATTCGGAAGATCGAACTTCATGGCCTGCTCTTTGGCCTGCACCTTAAACTGCTGAAGGATTTCCGGGCTTTGCACAATTTCCAGTGCGTGAAGGGTCATGCTTTCAATATCTCCCACATCACTCAAAAAGCCGCTGAAGCCATGTTGGTTTACTTCAGGAAGCCCACCCGAGTTAGTGGAAATGACTGGAATGCCAGCGGCCATGGCTTCCAGTGCCGCCAATCCAAAACTCTCCGTTTGTGAGGGGAGAATGAACAAGTCTGCATTGGCCAGGAAGCGACCTATGTTTTTGGTTTTTCCAATGAAGTGAATGTCGTCACAGTATCCCTGCTGCCTGCATTCCTGCTCAACGCTGTAACGCTCAGGACCATCACCGATGAGCACCAGTTTAGCTGGCATCTGCTTCCTCACTCCTGCAAACACCTTTACCACATCTTCTACTCGCTTCACCGGCCTGAAATTCGATACGTGGGTGATGATGAGCTCTCCATTGGGCGCAAACTGAGACCGCAACCCATTGGGTTTCAGGTTTTCATAGCGCTTCATGTTGATGAAGTTGGGAATCACATCAATCGGGCGGGAGATGTTGAAGTGTTCCAGCGTGTCTTTTTTCAAGTCTGCGGAAACCGCGGTGACCGCATCACTCTTGTTGATCGCAAAGGTGATCACCGGCTCAAACGAAGCATCTTTCCCCAAGAGTGTAATGTCCGTGCCATGGAGCGTGCAAACGATCGGCAAATGAATGCCTTCGCTGCGCAAGATCTTCTTCGCCATGTAGGCGGCCGAAGCATGGGGAATGGCATAGTGTACGTGGAGCAGGTCGAGCTTTTCGTTTTTCACCACGCTCACCAGCTTGGATGTCAACACCAGCTCATAAGGCGAATACTCAAACAGTGGATAATCCATTACCACCACTTCGTGGTAGTGTACGTTTGGTGTGTAGAGATCCAGTCGAACCGGTTGAGAATAACTTATGAAATGGATTTCATGCCCCAGGGCAGCCATTTCAAGTCCCAGTTCCGTGGCTACAACACCACTTCCCCCGTAGGTAGGGTAGCAAACAATTCCAATTTTCATTGAGTGGAGGTGATCAGGTGATCATTTCACAAATGAACGCTGAATATGTTCAGTTGCGTGTCCGCTTAACAATCGTTCAAGGATTCTTAACAGCCAGTTCTTTGGAGGATTCGATGGCATCGTAGAAGGCCTGCTGAATGTCCGTTCGGATGTTCAGATCGAGCAGCTTCCGGTTGTTTGCGCTAGGATAGACGCGGTTCGAAAGGAACACATACACTACACCGTTGGCAGGGTCGGCCCATGTGGTGGTTCCGGTAAAACCCTGATGACCAAAGGCTTCACGGTCGGTGCAACCGCACGTAGGCCCGGGACTGCCATCTCGAACGGGCTTATCAAAGCCTGCGCCCCTTCGATTGTCATTGTCACAAAACTGGCAGCGAATGAAGTCAGAGAGTGTTTCAGGATTCAGATAGTGTTCGTAACCGTATTCACCTTCCTGCAGGTACATCTGCATCAGAATTCCAAGATCGTTGGCGTTCGAGAACAACCCGGCATGTCCACCTACACCGCCCAGCATGGCAGCGCCTGGATCGTGCACATCTCCGTGGATCAATTGCTTGCGGAATGCACGATCGTATTCTGTGGGAACGATGCGATCCTTGTCAAACTTCTCGAGCGGGCGATACGTCATCGTGCTGAGTCCCAAAGGAGCGTATAAGGTGCTGTCCAAGTATTGATCCATCGTGGTTTCGCTCAACCGCTCGATGACACGAAGGGCAAAGTAGTAGCCTACATCACTGTACTTGTACTTCTTCTTCGAGGAAAGCTTTGCACCCAGGATTTGACGGAAGATGAGGTCTGGATAGTCTTTGCGGATGTAGAAGTTGTTCGCCACACGATGGGGATACACATCAGATTTGGCGAGGCTGTAAATGTCGTAGCGAGGCACTCCCTTGGAAAGTGTCTTACTGTAAAATGGAATCCAGGCGGGAAGGCCAGCCTGATGCGCCAGAATGTCCCTGAAATTCAGGTTCATGTACTCGGTTGTATCTACCCATCCAGGCAGAAAGTCGCATAGGTTTTTGTCAAGACTGAAGAGTCCGTCATCTGTCAGCCGCATCAAGGCTGCGGTAGATGCCGCAATCTTGGTGATGGAAGCGAGGTCATACAAGTCGGAGGTTTCTACAGGCTTTCCGTCATCGTAGGTATGATTCCCAAAAGCTTCATTCACCACTACCACTCCGTCTTTAGCCAGCCAAACCTGGCAGCCGGGATAAGCCTTTTCCCGAATGCCCTTTTCTGCAATTTCCTCAATGGTTGCAAGGTTTTTACTGTCAATGCCAACTTCCTCAGGAATACCGTAGGCCAGCCTTGTCTTGGAAGTGATTAATCCTGACTTAGGCTCGAACACATCCTTGATCCCCGGACGAAGCACCCCGCGAATGGCTCTTCCTCCAAACAATGTCTGAATGGCGAGGTCATCGGTTTGAGCTGATGGAGAATGCGTAAGCAACACGGCTGGTTCGTTGGGGTAGCTGCTAAGGAATCGCAGCGCTTTATGATGACCGTTCCACACGAGCACTGTGCGTGCGCGATTGGCAATTCGGTCGGCCACTGACTGCACGTGCTCAGACAAACCAAATCGCTTTCGCTGAAGGTTTTTCTCAGGGTCAATGGAAACAATCACCAAGTTGTAATAAGGCAGTTGAGGTGAAAGCTTCTGATAGTCTGCTTCCAGGTCAGAAGGCTTCAAATGGTAGACATCGGTAGGAGCGTAGCGCTCCAGGTCAGCTTTCAGTGGTGTGGTCTCTCCTACCTTAACATAGGCGATCTTCAGTGTGTCCAGTCGCTTGAAAGGAACTAATTCATTTTCGTTGCGCAGCAACACCATGCTGGACCTCACCGCTTTTCGGGAAGTGGCCTTGAACTTTCGTCCCGGATCCAAAGCAGAATAGAGGATACGAGCGGGCTTAGTAATCCATCTTCGGGCACCTAGCACAGCTTTGCAGGCTTTGTCTACGACCACTTCATCGAGCATCTGCACTTCAACCGCCAGTTTCACCTCACGTGCATAGCTTTCAGCATTTTGATCCACGAGCATGAGCTGTCCGCCTTTCTGCAGAAACTCCACCGGATTCAGCACTTGCTTTCTTCCTTTTGGATCAAAGAGCTCTGCCGCCACAATGCCCTGAAAGCCCATTTCCTCGCGCAGGAGGCGATGCATGACCGCTCTGGAGTTGCTCGCCATTTGCCCCATGGAGGAATCAACTCCCGGCACAAGCGCATGTCCGACCACAATGGCCTTTACGCCACGATTGATGGCAGCCTTGTAGGGCACTAAGTCTTTCCTTTTAAGGGCGTCTGCATTGGAAAAAATGAGTGGAGGTGCATCATCATCAAATCCACGTTCCGTATTTCCAATGCCGGGGAACTGGTCGAAAGCTACCAGGATGCCATAAGCTTCGAATTCCTGGATGAACAGCTCTGCGGCATACGCTACAAATTGTTGATCATCGCCAAAGGAATGATCAACCGTCAGTGGATTGAAATCGTTGTACAGCAGGCTTAATGATGGGCCGATGATGAAGTTAACTCCGTTCGCGTGGCAGAGGTTTGCCAGTGCTGAGAAGTAGTCTCGCAGCACGGCAGAATCGCGAATGGCACCCAGTTGAGTTTCAGAGAGGAAGACTTCTGATGGCGCAAGCTGTTGCAGATCTTGATAGCGAGCAATGGAGAAAGCCGGGAGTTCAGCGTTTGCAGGTTCCGAATCCGCAGTTCGCACCTCGGCAAAGAGCATCTGCACTTTTTCATCCAGGCTCATGGCACCAACCGTAGAATCTACCCATTCAATCGTCTCCGGGGCAAAGGGCTCTGTTCGTGCGTGGTTCACCTCCAGCCTGTTGGCAGAGAGGAACAGCAGGCTCGAAAAAGCGAGAGTCATAAACAGGTATGGGCGCGCGATCGTCATAAACCGTGAAAATAGCGGAGTTAAAAACGGTAGTTTCACTCTCTTCTATTACTTATCCTCAAAAGCTTGTTACAATACAATAAACGCACCGATTTCACTTTCTTTGTTTCATGATGCGATTTCTTTTTAAAGTTCCGCGCCACAAGCGCTTTGAGTTCAAGCCCCGCTACTATGATGCCGATCGTGAGGCGTTGCAGATGCGGATCAGGGCTTACCAAAGCGAGCGCGGAGAACTGGAAGGCCACGACCCGGATGTATTGCGGGGACGTTTATCGCATGCCTGGCGAACGAATTCGAATCGCAGTGCCACCAAGCGTTCTAATAAGAATGTGATGATCATTGCTGTATTGCTGGGCCTCATCGCTTATTTCCTCTTCTACACCTAGGGCTGCTTTACATGAGCTTTGATCAGGCCGTTTGGCTGGCTTTTCTGTTCGTAGCCGGCACTCAGACCTTTGCCTGGGCGCTCTTTTTGATTCAGCTGCTGCGCCTCCGCTCGGATGCAAAGAAGCGCACACAGGAAGCAAGGGAACCCATTTCCCTGATCATCGCTGCGCGCAATGAAGAGGCTAACTTATTGAACCATCTTCCTGCCTGGATCGATCAGTTGAACGAGGAGGATGAGGTGGTTGTAGTGAACGACCGATCGGCAGACAATACTGCATTGGTGCTTCATGCCTTTGAACAGCGCCATGCCCAGGTGAAGGTGGTCACGATCAAACCGGTGGATGCTCATCACACGGTCTACGGAAAGAAGTTTGCGCTCACACTTGGCATCAAGGCTGCACGCCACGATCGACTGGCTTTTACGGATGCTGACTGCTGGCCAAACGATGCCTCCTGGATGGATCGCATGGGGCAGGAAATGCAAGACGTTTCACTCGTGCTGGGAAATGGCTTTGTGAAGCACACCAGCAGCTTTGTGTCGCGCATTGCACATTACGACAGCCTTCACACGGCCATTCTTTACCAGAGCTTCGCGCGCATGGGAATCCCTTACATGGGAGTGGGGCGATCGTTGGCTTATCACCGCGAACTATTTCATCGACAACAGGGCTTCCGTAGCCACCAACACATTCAGAGTGGAGATGATGACCTTTTTGTGTCATCGTTGAAAAATGCGAAGGTGAAATCTCAATTGGCTGCTTTGACGTGGACGGAAGCTCCACCCAGCCTGGACGATTACTTCAGGCAAAAGACAAGGCATTCATCCACCTCTTTTCACTACAAGTGGCATCACCAGATGCTCTTAGGCGTTTATTACACTTCACTCGCCTTGTTTTGGCCGCTCTTCATTGCGGCTCTGTTTTTAGGCGATGCAAGGGTTGCGTCCGGGCTTCTTCTTATTCGCTTAAGTTTGCAATTCGCTTCGCTCTTTTTGTTGGGCAAAATGAGCCAGAGTAAACTTGGTTTGCTAGCCACTTGTTGGAGTGAAGTTATTGTAGCGGTGATCTACCCTGTTTTTACCCTAGCCGCGAAATGGAAGAAAAGACATCGATGGAAGAGTTGAATCAGAACCTGAGCGACAGAGCAAGAAAAGACCTTGAAAGAGTGCACAGGGCTTTGGAGGGAGATCAGAGGGCCTACACACAACTAATGTCAGAGTACCGTGAGAACGTGTATTTCATGATGCTCAAAATGGTGCGCAACCAGGATGATGCGGAGGATTTAACGATTGAAGCGTTTGGAAAAGCCTTCAAGCGTCTCGCTCAGTACAAGCCTGATTATGCGTTCAGTACATGGCTGTTTAAGATCGCTTCCAACAATTGCATCGACTTCCTCCGAAAGAAGAAAAAAGCCAATACGGTTTCTATTGATGAAGGGGTGAGCAACGATGATGGCGATGATCTCTTTCTGGAGATTAGGGCTGGTAGCCTTGACCCGGAGGAGACGCTCATGAAAGGCCAGCGCATCGATGAGATGCGGAAGATCGTTGACCAATTGAAGCCAAAGTACCGCTTGCTTGTGGAGCTGCGATACTTCAAAGAATACAGCTACGAAGAGATTGCCGGTGAGCTCGATTTGCCACTTGGTACTGTGAAAGCTCAGTTGTTCAGAGCACGCGAATTGCTGTTTGAGATTCTGAAGCACAAAGTGAGTCGCATCTGATCCATGAGGCCGCCCGCAGATTTCTCCACCACGTTTCCAAACATTTCAGAAAACCAGAAAGCTCAGCTCACCCAATTTGCTGAACTGTTGATTGGTTGGAACGAGCACGTAAACCTCATTTCCCGGAAAAACACGGATGAGATTTGGCACCAGCACCTGATGCACAGCTTGATGCTTACCAAGGTGGTGCAGTTTGCCAAAGGCCAGAAAGTTATGGATGTAGGAACGGGGGGAGGCTTACCCGGCATTCCATTGGCCATTGCTTTCCCAGAAACAAATTTCCTGCTGGTGGATTCAATCGGTAAAAAGATACGCGTGGTTCAGAATATGATCCGCGAGATGGGCCTCTCCAACGTAAGAGCGGAACAGCGCAGGGCAGAGCAGGTGAACGATACCTTCGATTTTGTGGTCAGCCGGGCCGTGACAAGACTTCCCGCCTTCACGCAATGGGTGGAAAAAAGCATTCGATCCGGGAATGATGCCACTCTACCGAATGGGATTCTCTACATAAAGGGAGGTGATTTCCAGGAAGAACTCAAAGAGATTGAATGTCCGCAGCGTGTGTGGGATATGCAGCAATGGAACGCTGATCCTTTTTTTGAGACGAAGAAGATTGTTTGGCTGGGGGTTAAGAGCCGCTAGCTATTAGCTGTCAGCGGCTTTGTGGTTCCAAGAAAACTTCGGATTGTGATTTCGTGCTCAGTACTTTGTAAAGGGTGGGATGCTTGTGATATCGGTCATAAGGCTGACAGCTAATAGCTTGCGACTGATAGCTAGCCCTAAACTTCCAGCGCTCCTCCGTGCAGAATGTTGAACGTCAGTTCCTTCATCATCTCTTTGGCTTCTACACTTCCACTGTCTACTCCTTTGGCGCGGGCATCGTAGATGCGAAGCAGGCTGATGATCTGGGCGGTTTCCCTGGCATTGTATTTTCTGGCAGAGGCCACCAATTGCTTGGCAGCATAGGAGCTTCTCATTCCGGGAAGCTGCTGAACGGAGTTCAGATCTTTCTGCTTCAATCCATGGAACATCATCAACCGACTGAACTGGTTGAAAATCAACCCGATGGTCAGTACAAATGGATTGTTCTTCTCGTTTCGTCCCAGGAACTGTGAGATGCGAAAACTGCGCTCCACATCGCGGTCGGCCAGCGCGTTGATGTACTCGAAGATGTTGTATTCCTTGCTGATGCCGATGTGTTCCTGCACCGTATCCACCCCGATTTCCTGGGAAAGCGGAACCGTAATGGTCAACTTCTTCAGTTCCATCTCGATTTTCTCCAGGTCATTGCCCAGGTAATCAGACATGAGCTGTGCAGCCCTCGGGTTGATCCGATACTTCATGCCCCGGGCGAAGCCGGTGATGACATCGGCCAGCTCATAATCCTGGTGCTTCGAAGACTCGTAAACCAATCCGGAAGAGGCAATGGCTTTCACCCATTTCTTGCGCTGATCAGCCCGCTTGTATTTGAAATCAAGGACACAAATGGTGGTCGCCACCGGCTGTTTGAAATACGCTTCAAAGGCATCCCATTGCTGGAAATCTTGCGCCTCGCGTACAATGATCACCTGTCGCTCCGCCATCATCGGGAACTTGCGCAGCGTTTCCATCATCACATCCTTGTCCAAATCCCGACCGTAGAAGATGTATTGATTGAAATCGCGCTCGTGTTCTTCCAGTGCGGTGTGCTCAATGGCGCTGCTCAGCTTGTCGATGTAGAAAGGTTCTTCACCGTGAAGCAAGTAGATCGGCCGGAAGGTGCCCGATTTGATCTCTGCGATTAATTTGTTGAATTCCTGTACGTTGGCCATGATTCTGCTTCCGTTGCCCTGTTAACTTCGCGTGGTTCATGGATCGATCGTTAAAGCTCAATCTTCCTGACATTGATGCAAAGCTCCGCAAGACTGCTGGCGGGCTTCAAATCTATGATTCATTTCGCAAGAAATTCGTGGTGCTTACACCGGAAGAATGGGTGAGGCAGCACTTCGCACACTATCTGGTGGCGCAGAACAAGGTGCCGGCTTCGCTTGTTTGGGTCGAGCATGAAATCAACTACGGAAACGTGGTGAAGCGCCCCGATATCAGCGTGATGGATACCAACATGAATACCTGGTGCATTGTAGAATGCAAAGCACCTCATGTGGAGATAACACAAGAAGTGTTTTTTCAGGTGACGACTTACCATTCCATCTTGAAGCCGAAGTTCATCGTCATGACCAACGGTCTGAAACATTTCTATGCTATGTTTAAACCTGAGATGAAGAATTTCGTCTTTTTGAAAGAATTGCCTCTATACGCATGAAGCTCATCCATTTGTTTTTCTGCCTGTTGATCACCACCGCTGGTTTCACTCAAGCCCGAAATCTTCCTCTGTCTCTGCAGCTCGCGCTGGAGGATGCCGATCCTGATGCATTGGTGCACCTCTACCTCAAAGGCGACCATGAAGCAATAGCAAGCACGGTCCAATCACTCGGAGGTACTTACAAAGGCAGTTTTCGCGCCTATGCCAGAGTGGTTCTTCCGGCTGCTCAGGTTCCAGCATTGGGGGAATCACCTGCGGTGGAATACATTCACTTTGATGACTACAGGGGGGAGGCTTTGCTTGATGCCAGCAAGGTCCACACCAGAACCAACATGGTCCATGACCATGATGCCGGATTTTACAGCGCATTTGACGGAACAGGTGTGATCATAGGAATGATAGATGCAGGGCTGGATCTCGAACATCCTGATTTTTTGTTGCCCAACGGAAATACGCGCGTGATCGAATTGTGGGACCAAAACCTGGGGTTTGATGCGCAAAGAACTCCCAGCTATGGCTACGGTCAGGTATGGGACAGTGCGGAAATCAATGCCGGGCTTTGTCCGCATGATGACCAGGCTTCGTTTTATGGACATGGAACCAATACCACAGGAATTGCTGCGGCTTACAATTGGCAGGATACCCTGGATCAACAGTTTAACGGGCATGCGCCCGGTGCTGAGCTGATCGTGGTTTCTTCTGACTTCAATTCGTTCAATTGGACAGCAACCGTAGCGGATGCGGTGGACTACATTTTCGAACGAGCGGAGCAGCTTGGAAAGCCGTGTGTCATCAATGCATCCCTTGGAACCTACCTTGGTTCGCATGATGCCCGGGATGTTTCAGCTCAGATGATCGATGCCAAGATCACTGAAAAAGAGGGACGAATCATGGTGTGTGCCGCTGGTAACTCCGGTGAGGAAGATCCCTACCATCTCGGATATACGGCCACATCGGATACGAACTTTACCTGGTTTGATGTAGGATCAAGCTCCTCGATCTACTTTGAAGTATTTGGAGACACCGGAGACTTTGAACAACTCTTTTTCAGTATTGGAGCAGACCGTGTGACACCTGCTCATGAGTTTCGGGGTAATGTGCCGTTTGACCATATCCTCAACCGGATGAACCAACTGGTAGAAGACACACTCTACAGCACATCAGGTAATTACCTTGCAAAGGTTCAAACGTGGGCCGATTCCACCAATGGAACGTATCGCTTGCAATACTTCATCAGCAACATAGATTCAAACAATTACCACATACGCCTGATGTGCACTGGTGGAGGTCGATTGGATCTTTGGTCGGCACAATGGTTGGGGTATAACAATATGGTGTTTGACAATCTGCCATCCACCAACGAGTTTCCCGAGATTGCTTACTACAAGCAGCCGGATGAACTTCAATCGATTGTATCTAGCTGGGCTTGTTCCGATAAGGTGGTGACTGTCGGGAACTTCACCAATAAGAAGGAGTACAACGATGTAGATGGTATGACGGTCGTCTTCAGCTCGCTGACCGAGGGAGCCATTGCAGCATCAAGCAGTGCCGGCCCCGCGCGCACCGGGCTACTGAAGCCCGAAGTGGCCGCTCCCGGAGATGTGACTCTGACTGCCGGAGCCGCCTTTCAAATTGCCAGCCAGCTATCCATCCCAAACCAGCGCAACCGGGTGGCTGGAGACACACTGCACCATCGCGCGGGAGGAACGTCCAGCGCATCGCCAGTAGTGGCAGGCATTGCGGCTATGTTTCTGGAGAAGTGCAATGGACTTGATTGGCAAGACTTTCAAAATGCCCTTGCTCAGGGAGCACAGGTAGATCAAAACACAGGCAGCGTTCCCAATTTCAGATGGGGCAATGGAAAAGCAGATGCGATCAACACCCTGCGCTATTCCGACCTGAATCCTGAGGTGAGCGCCACGCAAACTGATTTCTGTCAGGGCGAGACCGCAGAGTTGACGTTGCAGGGGAGTTACGAAAGCATACTCTGGACTACGGGTGAAACCGGCTCTGCCATCACCACTGCCGAAAGTGGGCTCTATTACGCTGAAGTGACGGATGATCGGGGATGCTACGGAATCAGCGATACGATCGCAGTTTTTAGCAGGGCGATTCCAGTCAAGCCTCTATTAGCGATGGAAGGGGAGATGCCTGCTTGCCCCGGTAAGGCGATCACCATTTCAGTAGAAGAAGATTACGGCTCTTACGAGTGGTCCAATGGCCTGTTTACCAATGAAGTCACTGTAACCGAGCCGGGAGATTATTTCTGCCGCGTGACCAACATCCACGGTTGCGAAAACTACAGTGATACCGTCTCCATTAGTTACCATCCCACCACACCGACACCGGAAATTGCCCTTGACGTGAGCGGAACTATCCTTGAGGTGACCGCAGGAGATCAGGAAGTTGAAGATTGGCAGTGGTACTATTTTGATGAACCGATTGCAGATGCCAACGATTCGATCTTACCTGTATCCGATTTTGGTAGATATACAGTCGCTTATACAGATTCGAACGGTTGTTTCCGGATTTCAGATCCACTGGATGTGTACAGCCTTGGATTGGCCAGCCTTCCGTCCGGATTGCGCGTGTTTCCTAATCCCTTTACCGATGAAATCAGAGTCGATTCTGAGGATGCTTTGAAAGCATATCGTCTCACAGACGTCTCCGGTAGAGTGATCGCATCGAAAACCCTTTCTTCTGTTTCTCAGCTCAACATACCAACGTCTACCCTTGATGTTGGAGTCTATGTATTGGAAGTCACCACCACACAAGGTTCTTACCTGATCAAGATGACAAAATGAGAGGATTAATCGTGCTTCTGGTGGTGTTCTGTTCTCTGGCCTCAATGGGGCAGGAGCCTGTTCAATTCAGGGAGAAAACCATCATTTTCAAGGTGAAGCAGGACTATCGGTCCTATTGTGAAGACAATGGCCTTTCCGTACCTAGCCTGAGTGAGCGCATCGAGGAATTGGGGATTGAACAGCTTTTTCGAAAGTTTCCACAAGCCAGGCCGCTGGTACCTTCCAGAACGACTGCTACGTTGAATCCCAACATGGTAGACATCAGCCTCATCTACGAGCTGAAATACACGAGCAACATGCCGCTCCCAAAGGCCATTCGCTACCTGAATGATGCCGGAGTGTGTGAATACGTGGAGGGAGCTTTCATTTACAAGCCTTGTTTTGTGCCCTCCGATTCCAGAATCAACAAGCAATGGCACCTCGATTTGATCAGTGCTTTCGAAGCCTGGGACATCGATACGGGTAGCAGTGACATCACCATTGCCATTGTAGACACAGGGGTGGATTGGGATCATCCTGATTTGATCAATAGTATTCAATACAACTACTCAGATCCGATCGATGGGCTGGACAACGATAGTAACAGCTTTGTAGATGACTTTCGGGGGTGGAATTTCTTTGATGACAACAACGACCCCGATGAACTGAGCTGGTCGCATGGAACACACGTTGCTGGACTGGCCGGTGCAACCGCCAATAATAACTTCGGGGTGGTTGGTACAGGATACGCTTGCCGGATTCTTCCGGTGAAGAGTGGTGATCGCTTGCAAATCACACACGGATATGAAGGTGTGATCTACTCAGCCGATATGG
Organism: Flavobacteriales bacterium UBA6057; assembly: GCA_002428995.1. GTDB lineage: Bacteria > Bacteroidota > Bacteroidia > Flavobacteriales_G > Salibacteraceae > UBA6057. The sequence goes on from DIYJ01000009.1 coordinate 167,732, forward strand.
GAGTTCAGGTGATCAACTGCTCGTGGGGTAGCGGTTCGATTTCTGAATTTGGAGAAGATGCCATTCGGTATGCCGTGTTCAACAAGAACATTGTAGTGACGGCTGGTGGTGGAAACAACAACAATGAGGTGCCATTCTTCCCGGCTGCTCTTCCGTTCGTGATCAGCGTAGGTGCTACTGACTCACTCGATCGCAAGGCTGAGTTTTCCACGTTTGGATACCAGATTGACCTGATGGCACCCGGAGCCAGAACCTTCAGCACCGAGAATGACACACTTGAATACGAGAGCGGAACATCCATGGCGGCCCCAATTGTGGCGGGCGCAGCTGCCTTGCTGGTGAATCGTTTTCCCGAAATGTCACCACTTCAGATCGCTGAGCAGTTGAAGACTACGACAGACGACATCTATGGTATTGCTCCGAACGATGAGTTCATCGATAAACTCGGGTCCGGACGATTGAACATGCGGAGAGCGCTGGATAGTGTGATCAGTCCGGCAGTCCAAATTGAGTTTTACGAGATCTCTGATAACAACGATGAAACTTACCAGGTGGGTGAGCGCCTCACGCTTGGGGTGGAGCTTGTGAATTACCTGAATCCAACCGGAGATATTACAGTTACCCTCACCAGCCTTTCTGACAACCTGGAAGTGATCGACAGTGTTTGGCAAACGGCTGCTCTCACCACCAATGCGCGCATCAACAATTTCCAGGATCCCTTCAGTTTCGACATTGTAGGATTCAATGAATACAACGAACAGGTTGCGCTACGCTTGATCATCACGGATGGTAATTACACACAGCGCAAGTTCATCGAGTTCGATATCAATCAGGATTACGTGAACCTGAACGTCAACAACATTCAAACGAGTGTTTCCAGTCGCGGCAACTTTGGATATGCAGATGACTTCCGGCTTGAAGGTTTGGGGTTTGTGTTTGAAAACGAACCTTCATTCATCTATGATGGCGGCTTGATGATCGGTTACAAATCGGGCAACAGAACCCGCGTTGTAGACCGGATACGCAATGCTTCTTTCATCGACCAAGATTTTGGTGTGGTGGAGGTCATCAAGGAGTCACCGAACTCCACATTTGACGATTTCGAAGCGGTAGGTGTGTTCAACGATACACCAGCTATTGATGATGAAATTGGATTGGAAATAAGTCAACGTGCCATCGCGTCCAGGGCATTTGGAAAAGAGGATTTTGTCATCATTGAATACACGATCACCAACCGATCAGGGGAAGATATTCCTGATCTCTACGTAGGTATGTGTGCCGATTGGGACATCCACAACCCAGATAGAAACCGGGGGCTTTCGCAGCCCGGGCGCAAGATGGGCTACGTCCATTTCGTGGATGACGAAGAGCTGAGTGTTGGGATTCAACTGCTCTCAGAGTTCCCATTTTTTAGCTACATGATCGACAATGAGTCGATCAGCGGTGGAGGAGTGAACCTCTGGGATGAAGATGGTTTTAGCTTAGAAGATAAGTTCACCACATTGTCTACCAATCGCTTTGAAGCCGGTACTCAGGAGGTCGGAAACGATGTGATCCAGGTGGCCTCTGCCGGTGGAATTTCCCTCCGCGAAGATGAAAGTGTGACGGTGGCCTTTTCGCTCATGGCGGGACGAACGCAGGAAGCTGTGATTGCTGCGGCAGATTCAGCGTTCAAGTCTTATAATGGCTACTTGCCCGGTGAGAACGTCTATGCTCCCTTTCAGTTTGTCTCTCTGAATCCGAACCCTGCTTCAGATCACTGCCTTGTTGAGTTTGACCTCGAAACTTCAGATGTGATCCAGTTCCTGTTGATCGATCAGCAAGGGCGTCCTGTAGCTGAGGTGCTGAACAAATCATTCTTTCAAGGCAGGAACCGACAACTGCTCAATTTGCCCTCCGTTCCCAGTGGTCCTTACATCCTTCAGGTGAGGGGAAGTAACTTCGAGCGGAACCTGCTGTTGCAGATTGTAAAGTCTGATGGATAAATAAAACTATTTTTGCCCCCTTTTTGAAGTACACGTATGGCATTGGATAATCTTCTCTCAGTTTCTGGTAAGTCTGGATTGTTTCGACTCGTAGGCCAGATGAAAAACGGAATCATCGTTGAAAGCCTCGTAGATGGCAAGCGCTTCCCTATTCACGGCTCCGCCAAGGTAAGTGCCCTTGAAGAAATCAGCATTTACACGGAAGACTCCGAGATTCCCCTGAAAGATGTGTTTGCCCGCTTTTATGAGAAATCTGAAGGTAAGCAGGTGCTGAGCCACAATTCTGACAAGGCCGAGATCAAAGCCTTCTTTAACGACATGGTGCCCGAGCACGATGAAGACAGAGTGTATGTCAGCGACATGGTGAAGGTGGTGAAGTGGTTCAATCAATTGGTGGAACACACCGATTATGATCCCGCCAAAGAAGAAGAGGAAGCCGAGAACGCTGAGGGCGAAACTTCAGAAGCAAAAGAAGGAGATGATGCAGTGAAAGAAGATGCTAAGCCGGCTTCCAAGAAAAAGCCAGCTGCTAAGACCGCTGCAAAAACTCAGGCTCCTCGCACCTCAGGCCCTAAAGCCTCTTCAGCTGCGAAGTCTACCAAGCCTGCTTCTACCAGCAGAAAGTCGGGTTAAGAAAGCCTCACTGTAGAAGTACTCTCACCTCTGGCCTTGATCCGTTGGTCAGAAGTTTTTCAAAGCGATCATCCGTCTGGAAATGAATGATGTTTTGCTGGTCGGGGAATGTCTCGGTCAGCAAGGTATTTCGCACAAATGCGATGCTGGCGTCTTCAGGCAGAATTACCTGAGCATATACCCAAGTAACATCATCCACGTATTCCAAACCCAGCCATTCTTCCGGTAGCTCTTTGGCGGCTACACCAATGGAAAACTGATCGGAGAGGTATGCAAAAACTGCTTTCTCCGCCTTGGCCATTTCTGTTTTAGAGTCTAGGAATACCTTGCCTGGACGGTTTTTATTGATCACGTATTCCAGGTCTTCCGTAAAGACACGAACCGCTACTTGCAGGGTATCGCTTTTCTGATGGATTTCGGTGATGCTGACGTAGAACTCATGCCGCTTGCCTGCGCTCAAAAGCACCACAGACAGAGCGATAAAAACCAGATACCTCATTATATACGTTTGTAAAAATCGATCAGCTTTATGGCTTCCTGATTCCAGCTGTTGTGCTCACGGGCCTCTTTGCAATTGGCCTTGAGTTGCTCATACTTTTCGGGATGTTCAACCAATTGCTGAATGGCAGCTTCGATGGCCTGAGGGCTTAGCTCATCGATCAACAGCGCTACTTCCCATTTTTCGTTGAAGGCTCGGTATTCAGGATAGTTCATCGCCACTTGTGGAATGCCGGCATGCATGTAATCGAAGAAGCGGTTGGCCAGCGAATAGCGATGGTGTAAACCAGCCTCGGAGAAGAGGGTCAGTCCGAGCCACGCTTCGGTAGTATGCGTTTTCAGATTTTCCGGACGAACGGGGCCTTTGAATTTCACATGACCGTTCAGCTTGTAGCTCTTTGCGAGTTGCTTCAACTCTTTTTCCTTCGGACCAGCTCCAAAAATCTGAAGCTCCATGCCCTCTAGTTTTTGCATGGCAGCGAGTGAAGCTTCCAGGCCTCGGCCTACGTTGAGCACGCCCTGGTAAATGATGAACTTGTGATCGGGGTGTGGAGGTTTGGACTTGTCAATGCGCGGAGCGTTGCGGATCACCTTCAGGTCTGCATTGTAACGCTCCTTAAAAAGGCGTGCGTATCCATCGCTGATGGTGTAGCCATATTTTACCCGCTTCAAAATGAACTTCTCCACTGCAACCCAAGCCTTGTGAATCAGCGGGCGGGAGATGATTTCTTCCATTTCGCTGAAAAACTCATGTGCATCGTAGACCATGGTCTTGCGCTTGAGCTTGCTCATGACCCAAACAGGCAAAGCCGTGTCCAGATCGATGGCGCAAAAAATGTCGGTTTTTCGAAACAGGAGGTACCAAAGCAGCTTGAGGTTATACTCGATGTAAAACGCCTTGCCCTTCGAAAACCAGCAAGGGATGCGAACCTGTTCGTAGTTTTTCTGCGAAAGCTTTTGAGACTTACCACCCTTACGACCGATCAGCACGCAATCGTAGCCATTGCATGCCAGGGTGCCACAGATGCGTTCCATTCTCTGGTCGAAAACCAGGTCGTTGGTAACTGTGAATATGATCCGCTTCATGATCTGCTGTGCTGTTCAACCCATCGGTTGTTCACACGATTGTTAGCTGCTTTGGGGCTTGAAAAATGCCTTCCGAAAAAAGCGGGGCGAAGTTGGGAGTTTTTGTTTGCTTCTGATCATGAGAAGAAGAATTATTTGGGTGCTGCTACAACTTTTTCCGATCAAGAGGTCTGAGACTCAGACGACTCTTCTTGTTGTTGGTTTCTACCTAGTTGACGATCCAAGACCTCAAAGGGTGAGTTTTGACTCACATATTCTGGTATCATTTCCTTGAGCAATTTCACCGCTTCCTTGTTATCCTGAAACTCATAAATCTTGGTTAGTTCCTGGGTTTTTTCGGATACGGTCTGCCAGTCGTATTCCCTCACTTTGGCAATCATAATGCGCGGATGGTGGGTCGGCATGGTGTTCTCCTTGGTGGCCAATAACTCTTCGTAAAGCTTTTCACCCGGGCGCAGGCCTGAAAAGGTGATTTGAATGTCTTTGCCGAGTTCCAGACCAGAGAGCTTCACCATTTGCTTGGCCAGATCGATGATCTTCACCGATTCACCCATGTCGAAGATGAAGATCTCACCGCCTTCTCCCATTGCAGCTGCTTCCAGCACCAGCTGGCATGCCTCGGGAATGGTCATGAAATATCGAGTGACCTCAGCATCCGTCACTGTGATAGGGCCTCCAGCCTCGATTTGCTTGCGAAACAAGGGGATCACAGATCCATTGCTACCCAATACGTTTCCAAAGCGCGTGGTGATGAATTTTGTTTTGCCCTGAGCATTGGCGGTTTGAGCATAGATTTCCGCCATGCGCTTACTTGCCCCCATCACATTCGTAGGATTCACCGCCTTGTCCGTAGAGATGAGCACAAACTTCTCCACCTCGAATTTCAAACTGAGGTCTACTAAGAGTTGAGTTCCCATGATGTTGGTGCGCACTGCTTCGGTGGGATTCCCTTCCATCAGCGGCACGTGCTTGTAGGCGGCAGCGTGAAACACCATTTGAGGTCGGTAAGCCTCGAAGAGCCTTTTCATCCGCTCAGGGTTTCGGATGCTTCCAATGACAATCTCGTAGTTGAGGTTTGCAAATCGACCTTTGAGGTCCATCTCCAAGTCGTAAAGCGCACTTTCCGCCTGATCGACCAGTATCAATCGGCCCTTGGCGAAACGAGCGATCTGCATCACCAACCCTGATCCGATGGAACCGGCAGCTCCGGTAATCAGGATGCACTTTTCCTGAAGCTCCTGGATCACAGCCCGTTCGTTCAACTGAATGGGAGCTCTGCCCAAAAGATCTTCAATATGAACGTTGCGGATCTGATTGGCGGAAAGCTCACCATTGATCCATCTCCCAACGGGAGGAACGCTCTGCACCTTCACCTGATGCGGCAGGCAAATCCGGATGATCTCTGCCTTTTTACCGGGATCGATGTTTTGAACGGAGATGATGACCCGATCCACGCTTTTTTTGGCCAGCAGTTCTTGAAGCTTCGTGAGCGGGATGATCTGAATTCCTTCGATCTGTCTTCGCGTTTTCTTGGGGTTCTCATCTACAAAGGCCGCGATGCTGTAGCGCGTTCCCATGTCACGGTCGAGTGTTCGTTTGGTGACGATTCCCGCTTCGCCCGCGCCAAAAATCACCACCGTTTCCTTGATGTTATCAGCAGACTTGTATTCGAAGTAGATGACCTTCACAAGCAAGCGATAGCCAATCATGAAAAAGGAGAGGATGAGAAAGTCGATGACCACCACGGAAAGTGGAATGAGGTAGGCTTCTCCCGTTCCGAAATTCCAGCCGAAGTTGATGAATGGAAAGGCAGCCGAACCGATGGCGACAATTCGGAGGAAGCGCTGTACATCTTCAGAGCTGGTGTAGCGTACGTATCCTCGCGGAGCCCGCAGCAACAGAAAGGTCGTTGCCCTCACAAGAATCACCAAACCAATCTGCCATGGCAGCTGGTAGTATTCCTTGACGGGGATGTTGAAATTGAACCGGAGCTGGAAGGCGATGTAGACGCTCAGCAGGGATAAACCGAGGTCGATCAAAAAGATCATCCAGCGGGGTGTGCTGATGTTGTCCCTCAAATACATGAATCGCAAAGGTATATGAAAGCTAATCGCCCCTGAAGCGATCGAGGTTTCTTCGGTTCTTCTTTGTGGGTCTGCCGTAGATGCCGATCTCACGGCTCGAAGCATTCATCTTGTTCACCATGGCAAGCTCTTCCAGGTCCTCGGCAGAGGTGGTTTCGAGGATTAATTCCGGAACCAGCTTCGCGCCAACCCGGCTTTTGGGGAATCCAAGTACATCAAAGCTCTTCCAGATGGGAGTGATCCGGAGCTCGATTTTGTCTCCAACTTTCACCTCTTTGGAAGGTTTGATCTCTTCTCCATTGAGTTTCACGCGTCCCTTGCTGCAAGCTGTAGAGGCGAGTGACCGAGTTTTAAAAAGCCGAACGCACCAGAGGTATTTGTCGATACGCATCAGAATACAATCAAAGGGTGAATTTACGGGTTGTTTCCAAGTAAAACTTCCGCAGTATTTGTGATTATTTTGCGCTCCATGAAACGCATTGCTTTCATAGCATCCGGCATTTGTGTAAGCCTTTTGGTGCTGTTTCAGTTGGGGAGGTACCTCCATTTCACAGCTCAACTGGAAATTGAGGTGATGGCTGTCATACTGGCGATCATTTTTGCGGCATTGGGAGTGTTTGTCAGTCGGTTTCTGTTTTTCAAAAGGGAAGAGGTGGATGCAGGAATCCGCCTGAAAACTCAAGCTGGTAGCTCGGCTGCACAAGAACTCGGATTGAGTAAGCGCGAGATGGAAGTTCTGGACCTCATTGTGAAAGGATTGAGCAACCAGGAAATTGCTGCTGGATTGCACGTAAGTGAAAGCACGGTCAAAAGCCACGTTTCAAACCTGTTTGTGAAGCTCGATGTGAAACGAAGAACACAGGCAGCTAAAAAGGCTCTGGAGCTTCAAATCATCACCCCTGAGTCTGCTACTTTAGGCTGAAAACTGCACTTTCATACGAAAGTATGAGTGTGTATTTGCTTCGTATCCATTGGTTTGTGACCAAATCCTAATAACAACATCATGCGTAATAAAGCGGTCATTTATGGGCTCATCTCTGGCGGGATAGCCTCTGTTTTTTTCCTCGGGCCTTTTCTTTTCATCGATGTGGCCACTTCAGATTTTGAGGGCTTAGAGGTACTCGGATACCTTACAATGCTCCTGTCCATGATGCTTGTGGTGGTCGGGATTTTGAGCTACCGGAAACTGGAGATGAACGGGAGCATCACTTTTCTCCCTGCGTTTAAAATGGGCATGTTGATCACCATCATTTCCACTGTGCTTTTCTACGGAGCCAATATTTTGCTCTACGAGGTGCTGTCGCCTAATCTTCTTACAGATTTCATGGATGTATATCCTGAACAGATGTTGGAAGCCAATCCCAACGATCCAGAGGTTGCACAGATGGTCAAGGAATATGAAGAAATGCGGGATGTATACACCAATGGCTGGATTTACGGACTTTTAATGTCCGGCACTACTTTCTTTATGGGCTTAACCCTTGCATTGCTGACCAGTGGAGTGCTAGCCGTTGTCGACAGATACAACGAATAGGAGGGCAGCTTTCAAGGCTTCCTGCCGTCTTTGAAGTCAGTAGCTCTTACATGAATTGCTGTAACTTTGATCGATTGGTATGAAGCTTAGCGTTTCCAACACCCCATTCCTATTACTGGCGTTTGTGCTGTGCTTTGGCGTATCCAACGCGCAATTCACCGTGGGAGGAGATGCCTCAGCTTTGGGAGGTGGCTGCTATCAGCTAACCCCTGCTCAGAATTCTCAGGCTGGTTACGTTTATCAGAACGCTCCAGTTGATTTGAATCAACCCTTCGACATGATGTTCTCAGTGTATCTCGGAACCAACAATGGAGGTGCGGATGGGATCGTTTTTGTGTTCAAAGATTCGCTCATTGCTCCGTTCATTGGCACTGGTGGAGGAAGCCTTGGGTTCAATGGCACGGGATTCACAGAATCTGTGGGTATCGAGGTGGATACTTGGTTTAATGGCGGAAACGGAGATTTAAATGCGGATCACATCGGTATGCTGAGCAACGGTTCGGTAGACCATGCCGGAGTGAATGGTTTAGCAGGTCCGATACAAGCGAGTGCAACCAACGCGAACGTGGAGGACGGAAACTGGCATTTTCTGAATGTCGCCTGGGATCCACAAGCACAAGAACTAACCGTTTACCTCGATTGTGAAGAGCGTCTGACTTACAATGGCGATATCATCAACAACATCTTCAACGGTGATGCTTCAGTGTATTGGGGCTTTCTCGGAACAACGGGTGGTGCCAATAACCAACAGCAGTTTTGCTTCACTACTCCGATCGATAGTTTGGTGACCACCCTGGAGGATACAAACATCTGTGCCGGAGAAGCAGTGACATTACAGGCGGGTAACATGACACCAACCTACACCTGGAACAACGGTGGCAGCCTCAGCAGCACGACTATTCCAAATCCGGTAGCGACTCCAACTGCTACTACCACTTACATCGTTACCGCTACCCACGCATGTGATACCATCATCGATACTGCTATTGTTACCATCGATCCACCTGACTTCACGCTCTCATCCAATGTTACCAATCCTTCCTGTTTTGGTGATTGTGACGGAAGCATTGATCTGGTGGTGAATGGCACCGGTAACTACAACTATCAATGGAGCACGGGACCCGTTTCAGAGGACCTTGTTGGCCTGTGTGATGGTACTTACCAAGTTACCGTGTCAGAAAACACAGGATGTACAGAGGTCAGTACCATCGTGGTGACGGAGCCGACCGTGTTGGTAGCCTCTACAGCGAACCAGACCAAGACTTCTTGTCCCGGAACGTCCAGCTGTGATGCCAGCGCAGATGCCTCGGCTATGGGAGGAACACCTCCTTATTCCTTCCTCTGGTCTTCCAATGAAACTTCACCAAGTGCAGGTGCGCTTTGTCCCGATTCAAACCATGTAACCATCACAGATGCCAATGGATGTGTGGATGTAGCGGGCTTGGACATTTTGATTCCTGACAGCATCATTACCATCGGAAACGGAGATACCCTGATCTGCATTTCGCAAATGCCTCCGGTAAGCGCAGCATCCACAGGTGGTACACCTCCTTTCAGCTATGAGTGGCGTCAGGGTGGCGTGAATGGGAACCTGATTTCTATTGATGCGGGCCTAAATGTTTCTCCCGAAGTAACGACTACCTACTACATTCAGTCAACAGATGCGAACGGTTGTGTGGGAGATACAACTACCGTGACGGTGCGCGTGCGTCCTCCACTCGGTGTAATGATTGATCAGCCCGATACCATTTGCCCTTACGATGCCATTGACATCGAAGCAATGGGGACCGGTGGCGATTCCAACTACCTGTTCACCTGGGAATCAGGTGATTTCACACCCATCACCAATGTGAGCCCTGATGAGAGCACTTGGTTGAATATCACCGTGAGCGATGTTTGTGGAACTCCGTCCTATGAAGATAGTGTGTTTATTCAGGTGGGCGGCTATTCACCGATCCGGGTGAATCTGAGGGCGGATGATGATTCCCTTTGCATTGGCGAAGAGACTTTCCTGGCGGTAGGTGGTGTTGGAGGGCACAATGGCCCGAATGAGTATCGTTACCAGTGGGAGCATGACAACGATACCACGAATCTGCTGTTTGTCAGGCCCAGGAGTCACCAGAAGTATTTAGTTACGGTAAGCGACCTCTGCCTTTCAGAGCCCGGTACGGATTCGCTGATCGTATACGTGAAAGAACCGGTTACACCTAAGATTGTCACATTCCCTGAATCTTCCTGCGCTAAAGCGGAGGTGACCTATGTACCTCAACCCTGGTCTCCAAATTATCGCTACGATTGGGTGTTAGGAGACGGATCTGGTTTTGCATCCTATCCTGAGGATACGCTGAGACACTCTTTTCAAATCCCCGGATGCTATGATACCTGGTTGAAAGTAGAGGACGACTTTGGATGTGTCACTCAAGCCTATGATCCATGTGGGGTAAGAGTTTTAAATAAGCCTGTGGCCGATTTCACGTCTGATTTGCCCTATGCTACAACACAGGATCCATTGATGACGTATCGCGATCAGTCAGAGGGTGCACACAGGATCATGTGGGTGATCAACTTCGACACGATCTACGATACTGAGGTGATCAAAGAGGCGATCTACTCTGATTGGGGACAAAAAGTGAAGTTGATTGCAGAAGCACCATCAGGCTGCCAGGATACGGTGGTGAAGCAGTTTGAACTCATTGAAGTTCAGTCCATCCACCTGCCGTCCAGTTTTACTCCCAATGGCGATGGCCGCAACGACACCTATAAAGTGTATGGCGAGCAGATTGATCATGAAGGCTTTGACCTTTCGATCTATGACCGCTGGGGCCAGCAAGTTTTTCGAACTACCAATCCGCATCAGGCTTGGGATGGAAAGTCTATCAACGGGCAGCGCGCACCCATCGGTGTTTACACCGTCATTCTCCAGTATCGTGATGGTGCTGGAAAGAAGAAACTGGAGCGACACACCGTCACCATTTCAAAGACCAACGAACAGAAGTTTTAGGTTGGCTATCAGCCGTCAGCGGTTAGCTTGGTCTGAGTTGATTGGGCCTTCCTTCATTGAATTTGAGGTTGTCATTGAGGTTTTCTTGTTGAGATCAAGGATCAAGGATCAAAGCAGTCAAGCTTAAATGTCACTCTGCGAGCATCAACCTTGACGATAAGTGATTTTCATTGCACTTGAACTTGAGTTTGCATTTGAACTTGCTTCGCTCTCATCATCCACACTAAAGCTATTGTAGACAAGCGATCAATGATTGAAAAGCATTCAGTCATGCCCAGGGTGCAATGAGCCTAGCCTCCTTTGAGGTTGAAGTTGAGATTGTAATTGTGGTTGAAAAGCTCTCCTACCCCTAAACCACCCCAGAGGTTGGCGGCAACGGCTTGTTCGCGTTTTTGAGCAGGGTGTTTAAGATCACACCTATGAGAACAAGGCCTATTCCCAGAAGACTCATGTAGGGCAGGGTTTCACCAAAGAACAGGAACCCAATTCCCAGCGCGTAGAGCACACCGAAGTACTTGAATGGCATGATTCGGCTGCTGTGGTCTGCATGCAATGCCTTGGTCATGTAGTACTGAGCAAACTGGGTAAACACTCCCAAAACGATAAGCAGGAACCATTCAATACCGGTCGGAGTTACCCATTCGATCGTGAGGCAGGCTAAGCCTGTGATGGGTGTCGCAATCAGAGGGAAGTAGAAAACTACAGTGATCGGGTGGTCTGTCTGGCGGCACTTCATGATGGCGTTATAGGCCAGGCCTGATATGAGCGCAGAACAAATGCCTATGCCCAGGTAGAGAAAGGAAATGCGATCGTCAAAACCCTTGATCACAAAAACTCCGACAAAGGCGAGCAGAAAGAACAGCCATTGTAAGGGACGCACCTTTTCGCCCTGCATTTGTGTAGCCAGTAATACAGTGAATATGGGTGATATGTATTGAATGGTGGTTGCGCTGGCGAGCGGCATGTGCTTGATGGTAAGGAAGAACAGGAAAAGCGCTGTGGCGCCTGAAAATCCTCTGATCAGCAACCACTTATGATTGTAGCCCAACATTGGGATCCGGAGTTGTCGAATCCATACTATGCTGATGCTCAGGGAAATAATGGAACGGAAAAAGACAATTTCGTGGGTCGGAATGTCTACGAGATACTTCACGCAGAAGTTAACAACGGCATAGAGCAACGAAGACAAAAGGATGTAGATGATGCCCTTGAATCTCAAGCGGCAAAACTATGGATTCCAACCACCTGTTCAGGGTAAAATATCTGTGAGAAGAGCACACTCAAAATTCTCCTGGAGTTTGCCTCCTTCATAAATGTTCATCTTTATCACCGATGAGAAAATATCCCTTTCCCCTGAACGCGATTCGTTCCATTTTTCCGATCCTGGAGACGTTGGCGCCCGGTTTTGCGAGGTCGTGGGCGGCTCGTCTGTTTGTGACTCCCGTGAGGTATGGATTCACCGAAAAGGAGCAAGCTTTTCTTCCCAAATTGGAGCAGTTTGAGTTCGAGGCTGCCGGGCGGAAGGTGATGGGCTATCGGATGGGGGATGGCCCCGAAGTGGTTTGTGTTCACGGCTGGGCAGGCCGGGCGATGCAGTTTCGGGTATTGGCCGAAGCCTTGGTTGAACACGGTTACAGCTTTGTTTCCTTCGATGCGTGGGGGCATGGGCAGAGTGCTGGAAAACAATCGGACCTTTTCGAGTTCTCCGCAGGCTTTGAGGCGTTATACGGGCAGTGCAAAGATCCCATTGCAGTAGTGGGGCATTCTCTGGGTTTAGCAGCCGTAGGCTGGTCTGTCCATCAAGGATTTCAAATTCCAGCGCTTATTTCACTGGCTGCACCCGTGGTAGCTCAGGATATTTTGGATGATTTCTGTAAGATCATCAATGCATCTCCCAAAGCGCAGGAAGGAGTGAGGAAAAGAGCAGTAGAGAAGTATGACATTGAGTTTGACGATGCTGTTTTGGAAGCTACTTTCCACAGTGTTCAATGCCCGGTGTTGGCGTTGCATGGTGAAAGAGATCAGGATGCGCCCGTATCTCATCTCGATGTGTTGAAATCCATCAATGCCAACATCGATGCACGAAAGATTCCTGATCTGGGGCACCGAGGGATTTTAAAGTCACCTGTTTCTATTGGAATGGTGACGGAGTGGCTGAATGGAATGAAGAGCTCAGTCCAATAGGGTCACCCTTCCCCAGAGAAACACCGGGCGTTTTGAGCCTTCCACCAAGTGCTCGTATTCCAGTTTCCAGGCGTATGTTCCGAGTGGAGCCCTTTCTTTAGCGATGTAGCCATCCCAGCCGTCTGAAGCCGCCCGGGAAGAAAAGCACTGCTGGCCCCATCGGTCAAATATCCTCAGATGCCAGCTCACGAGGTTGCAATCCACTTTTGCATTGAAGGTGTCGTTACGGCCATCATCATTCGGTCGGAAGGCATTGGGAATCCACACCTGGCATTCGCAATTCGAAATGTTAATCGAAACGCTGTCTGAGCCGCAGAGGTGTTCACCCAAGACTGTGTAGGTACCCACGGTATCAATGAGCCGCAGAGTATCCGATGATCCATTATCCCAGCTGAAGGCATCCAGCCCCGAGCTCAAGACCTCAAGTTCGATGGTTTCTCCCCGACAGAGCTGTTGAGGCCCTTCAATGCTTAAAAGCGGTCGGTCCACAAACTCTACCCTCAGGGAATCGCTCGCCTCACACGTTTCTGAGACGGTCACTGAAACCAACTGATCTGAAACGATGGTGGAGATAGAATCGGTGCTCCCGTCCGACCAGGCGTAAGAAGCTCCCGGAACCGAAACATCAAGGAAAAGCTCCTCACCCGTGCAGAGGACGGTGTCTGGACCAAGGTCGAGCGGTGGCTCCGGGTGAATCACCACCTCCAGGTTGAACGTGTCAATCAATGCGTCCCGAAAGGTGATGAGCGAAACACTGTAGATTCCAGCTTCAGAAAACGTATGAAAGACTTCCAAACCACTAGCAGTATTTGCGCTGTCAGAAGCCATATCTCCAAAATTCCAGTGTGCCGAGTCCACCCCGTTGTTCTCAATGGATAATCTGGTGAGATCACCTTCACATTCGTATTCCGTTTCGATCCGTGCAATGAATAGTTTGGGAATGAAGTTGGGCAATCCAAGGAAGCATTTTTTGCCATTCAGGTTTACGGCCTGTTCTATGTAATCGCAGCTCGATCCTCTCGTGTTGGGTGAATGGATTGTTCCCAGATAACTTGCACCAAACCTTGAATGATAAATCTTATCATCGGGCCCTAGCTGGAGCGCTCCTCCAGCAACAAAGATGTTCTCTGCGAGCCGTACTTCACTGGCGTTTACTGCACTCTCTGTAGCCAGGTTAATATCGTATTGGTAGATACCGCCCGGTATGCCTTCTTCTGAAATGTAGAGTAACTCACTATTGGGCGAGAACTCCGCTCCGTAAGGGGTATGTGAATCCCAAAAGCCTAACTCAACTCCTCCGGATACCACTCCAGTAGCTGGGTCAAAATTGAAAAGCTCAACTGTTCTCGGGATGTTGTATCCGTTCACTACTGCGAGTTTTTTCCGGTTTGGAGACACCCGCATCGTTCCAATGTATGGGTTGCCGTGAACTACTCCCAGGCTGGATACTACAGGTGAGCTTGAGATACCCGCATCGGTCACTTCGAAGGCGAGGAAATTCTGATTGTCCTGCTCGTGTGCCAACACCCAGTAACCATCTCCGGAAGCATTCAATACCGCAGTGAGTTTCTCGGTGACATTGGTGGCAATCAGCACATTTTTCTCGTTGCTAAGGACTTCTCCTTTTCCTGCGTTCAGCGAAATGTCTACCACAGAATAGCTGAGTTGACTGAAGGTGGTGAAGATGTAGAACTTGAGCGGATCATTGGGGAAGGGCAGAATCAATGCAGACTGTGTTGAGGTCCAGCTTCCATTTAATCCCAGACCGTTGAGCATGGGGATATGGTCTCTGTCAAAAACGTCAATGCCGTTGGTGTAGAAGAGGAGTTTGCCATTTTCATCAGACATGGAAGAGCATCCTTCATCTGTGCTTAGCATGCCCTGCACATTGGCTACAGGGTTCGCGCTGTTTGGAAAGTGGATTCCTGCATTCTGACCAAAAAACCACCAGTCTCCACGGCCTTGGGCAAAGGTCAAACTGGAAAACAGAAGAGCGAAGAGTAAGGGGTGCGGCACTCTCATGAGCTCTAATATGCGGACGTTTCCCTGAATGGAGGCCTTCGATTTAGAAATCGGATCACCTCAGATTGATAGTGGTAAGGTGGCGCGTTGTCTGTTTTGGAATTCAACAAAACGCTGCCGGTCCATCGGTGCATCATCAGCGGATGAGCATGAATACTCCGCTGGCTTCTTCCTGAACTTGCGCACCTTTTTCGATGCCGCGATATTCCAGTTTCCAGGCGTAGCTTCCAACGGGCGCAGGAGTCTTGTCCTTGAAACCATTCCAGCTTTCTTCAGCATCCCTGGACTCGAAAATCAGCTGTCCCCAGCGATCATAAATCCAGAGGTGATATCGGCTGAGCTGGCAGTCAAACTTGAGGAAGAATTCATCGTTGAGCCCATCACCATCCGGATGGAAGGCTTTTGGAGCCCATACCTGACATTCACAGCGATCGAGCGTAACAGTTTCGGTGGTCGTTCCGCACAAGTGGTCTGCTGACACACTATAGGTACCTGCTGAATCCACGACATAGGCTGACTGTGTAGAGCCATCCTGCCATCGGTAATGATAGAATTCAGGGCTGGAAGCATCCAGCATGATGAAATCACCGATGCAGTAGTAAGCCGGAGCGTCAAACTCGATGACGGGTGGCGGAGCAATGGCAACCACAATAGAATCTCCTGAAGTACAGAAACCGTCTCCAGCGGCCAGGCGATAGACGCCAGAATCGGAAACACTGATGGATGTGGTAGTATCACCATTGGACCAATTGAACACGGTAAGATTAGTGTCTCTGGCTTGCAGCGAAATCATGTCATCCGGGCAAATAATTGTATCACCACTTCCAAGGTCCACGTTTGGCTGAGGGCGCAGTCCAATGGTAATGGTATCGCTGCCAACGCATACTTCATTGGTGATCTCAGCCCAGAACGTAACGGGTTCCTTGATTTCGAAGCGTTGATCAAAGACATTAGAGCCATCGTGCCACTCATAGGCGGCCAGCGGCAGTTGAGAACGAATATCAAACTTCAGCGTGTCGCCATAGCAAGCCGCAGTATCGGCTCCCAGATCCACGACCGGAATCTTATAGAAATAGACTTGCGCATCTGTTTCAGCAAAGCAGAGACCGTCTGTCACCGTCACTTCGAAGGAGCTGTTTTCAGTGACGATCAACGAAGGACTCTGACTCCCGGTGTTCCATTCAAAGCCAGTGATGTTACCACTGCTGGACACTTGCAACTCTACGGTATCGCCCTCGCATACGTGACGATCGTCTCCGAGGGATACGGTCAGCTCTGGATATTCACCGATTTGCACAGAATCCCTGATCGTACAATTGGAATCACTGACCTGTACCCAATAAAGCCCTTGTATGGAGGCGTTGATTTGTGCACTCGCTTCGCCTGTGTTCCATTGATAACTCACAAACGGGTTACCCAGATTGGCAGAAAGAGGAACTGCCTCGTCAATGCAGAAGCTTGTGTCAGGACCAAGATCAGCTGTAGGGTAGAAGATCAGATCGTAGAATACGGTGTCGCTCAACTCGCAGAAACCATCTGTCACCGTCAGCATAAAGGTGTCCGTACTGTCTACGGCAATGGTAGGCGTTGTTTCTCCGGTTGACCACGAATAGGTGGTGGCGTTTTGAGTGACGGGAACGATGGGGACTTGCGTTTCGTAGCAGAATTTCTCATCCGGCCCGAGATCAAGCTGCAGGGCTGGCAAGTAGGATATACTGATCGTGTCTGCGTAGGAACAGGCACCTGAATCTGTTACGGTAACGCTATAGGTTCCGCTTGCTGTAGTGAGCAGAGTAGAATCCGTGGAGTTATCATCCCAGAGGAAGGTTAATCCCGAAGGAAGGCCGGGGTCCAGCAGGAGGCTGTCATACGAACAGATGCTGGTGTCCGGACCAAGCGAGAGATCGAAGGGGTAGAAGAAATCTACCAGAATGGTGTCGGTGAGCGTGTCACACTCTCCGTACACCGTCACAGAAACCACAGAGTCTTGTGTAACCGTAAGTGCAGAGTCCGTAGATCCATCGTGCCACAAGAAGGTTGCAAACGGCTGATCAACAACCAGAGTGATAGAGTCTCCAACACACAGCGCAGTGTCGTTGCCAAGGTCGAGGACGGGCTGAGGATAGATGAAGACTTGGTGCAATTGAGAATCTACAATGGAATCCTGGTAGGCGTACAATGTCACGGTAAACGTTCCTGTATCGCTGAATACATGCCAGGCTTCCAGGCCGCTTGTATCGTTGGAAGAGCCAGACCCAGGATCACCAAAGTTCCAGAATGCAGAGTCTATGCCCGCGGTGTCGATGGTGAAATGAGTGCTGTCTCCAAAGCACGTGAATTCATAGGAGAAGTCCGTATTGAAGAAGCTTTGGATGAAGGCGGGCAAGCCCAGTCGGCAAGTACCGGTAATGGGCACCGTGCCAAATGTGAAATTACAACCGGCTCCAAGCGTATTTGGATCGTGGATCACACTGAGTGCATTTCCAGAGAAGTGTCCAGAATAGATTTTACCATCCGGCCCCAGCTGAAGTGCCGAACCAAAGACACCCGTTTGTTGGAACACCACAAACTTGCTCGCGTTTACAGCAGCTGCACTGCCAAGGGTGATATCAAACTGGCTGATCGCTCCACCTCCGCCAGCAGTATGGATGTACAAAACCTGACTATTAGGCGAGAATTCTACTCCGTAAGGAAAATTGGTGGCCCATGGTCCGGGAAGCAGGATAGGGTTAGATACAATCCCTGTTGAATTGTCGAAATCGAAGAGTTCTCCTGTTCCGCTGTTTACATAGTTCGCAATGGCCAGCCTGGAGCCGTCCGGTGATATCTTCATGGAACCGATGGACTGCGAATGAACAGTGCCAACCGTACTCACCACGGCCGTTGTGTTCACACCCGCTCCTGTCAATTCAAATGCGTGGAAGCTTGCATTATTAAACGTATGTGTGACTATCCAGTAGCCATTGTTGGTCGCGTTTTTCGTGGCGGTGAGCTTCTCGGTTGTTCCATTCAGAAGCAAGATGTTTTTCTGTCCGGTCACTACGGCTCCATTGCCGGAGTTCAGGGACATATCTACTACAGAGTAGCTCAATGTGTTCCACAGCGTGAAAACGTAATAGATGTTTGGATTGCTTGGAGAAGGAACAATAACCCCAGATTGTGTGGAGCTGGCGTTACCTGATAATCCGGTTCCGTTGGGCATGACCGTGTGGTTCTGGTCATAAATGGTGCTTCCATCTGTGTAAAACAACAGGTTTCCCTGGTTATCTGAGATAGAGGAGCAGCCTTCAAAAGTGGACAGTTGCCCTAAAGAGTTGGACACCGGATTCACGCTGTTAGGGAAGTGAATACCGGCATTGATACCAAAATACCACCAATCGGCTTCGCTCTGCGCGCGCACCAGAATGGCGCTGATAAGGAAAACGAACAGGGTTGTGCTTCGCAAGTACATGTTAAGAGGGACGCTGATATGTGGTAAAGGTAGCCGCTTTAATCAAACATTTTCAAGGAATTAGCTCGACAAACGGTTTTGAGCTGCGTGTAAAAGATGGATTACTGTCGATGAATCGATTTTCAAGATGTTAAAATTAACGACTTAGTTATATAACTATGAATTTAGTTGTATCATTGCTTCATGAAGGGAAAATTGAAAGAGCTTACAAAAGCAGAGGAGCAGGTGATGCATCACCTGTGGGAACTGGACAAGGCATTTGTGAAAGACATTTTAGCGCGAATGCCTGAACCTAAACCTGCTTACAACACTGTCAGCACCATCGTGCGGATTTTGGAAGAGAAGGGTTTTGTTGCGCACAGAGCCTACGGCAAAACGCACGAATACTATCCGTTGATCTCGAAAGAGGATTACAGTCGGTTTACAACTGGTAACCTGGTATCAAACTACTTCAACGGTTCGGCCAAAGACCTGGTTTCTTTTTTCGTTCGCGAGCGAAAACTGGATGTCAGCGATCTGGACGAGATTCTGAAGGCGATGGAAAAAGGAGAGCAAAACCGCCCTCCATCCAAAGAATGACCATCGCTGACTCAACGCAAGTGTAACGACCTAAAACACGTTTAACATGACATACCTCATCACGGCAAACCTGGTTTTTACCGCTTTCTTTCTGTGGTACCTGTTGGTATTGAAGCGGCTCACCTTTTTCTCGCTGAACCGCGGCTACCTTCTGTTCAGTTTGTTCTTTTCCCTTTTGGTTCCGCTGCTGGTGGTGGATTTGCAATGGTTTGGAGCGGATGCTATTCCGGTAGTAACGCTTCCCGAAATCGTTCTCCGACCAGATTCTGTTCCTGTGCTAAGGCCCGTGGTGGTGACAGCCGGGTGGGTGTATGCGCTGGGCGCGACCCTTTTTGCCTTTATCGTGTTGCGCTCGCTTTGGAAGATCCAGCAGTTGACGAGGAGCGCGGAGGAGATGAAAGATCATACCTCTGAATACTTCGTGAACGATGGATATCACGCGTTCTCCTTTTTCCATCGCATTCAAATCGGACGTGATGTGAACGAGGAAATCCGTGACATGGTGCTTGAGCATGAACTCGTGCACAGGCGGCAGTGGCACTCGTTGGACGTTCTATGTTTTGCGTTTGCTCGCATCGTTTGTTGGTTCAATCCCTTCATGCACATGGCAGCGCGAGAGGTGCAGCTCAATCATGAGTTTCTGGCCGATCGCGAAACTGTAGCGCGCTTTGGAACCGACTACCAGCATAGCCTGCTCAACCAGGCCTTGCAAACACAGCTCTTTCCCCTCACCAATTCATTTTTCTCGAAATCAATCATTAAAAAACGCATAATCATGATGAATCAAAAAAGTACCAAAAGGTGGTCGCTGGCCGCCTACGCCCTGGTAATACCGCTGATTGCGGGAAGCCTGTGGCTCAACTCATGCAGTGAACAGGCCGGTTTGCCTGATGGACAACAAAAGGCCATGAACCTCAGTGATGCTATGACCTCTCAAAAGACCGACTACAAAGCCGATGAGGTGGACGAGATTCCCTCTTTTGTGGGTGGTCAGGAGGCCTTGTTGGAATATTTCCGGGCAGACTTCAAATACCCGGAAGTGTTGAAAGAGAACAACATTGAAGGACGCGTGGTAATCTCCTTCAACGTAGAGACAGATGGATCACTCACCGATGTGAAGGCTTCGGAAAGCGATGACAAGCTGTTGGAGGCACCCGCAGTAGAATTTGTGAAAAAGATGCCCAAATGGAATCCTGGTCAAAAGGACGGCAAGGCTGTCAAGGTGGCGATGAAGCTTCCGCTTCAGTATACCATGAACTAGGGCTGCATAAGTTATTCATTCTGTTTAGTTAGGCTGGAGGCTGTTTCGAGGTCAATGGACTGTTTCTGTGAAGGAATGGTCACACACCCAGAAACAGCCTCTTTCATTTTGCCGCTCAACACTTTCATCTTCCTGTTTTTTTCCGCAATCGCCTTCTTTGCAGCGTGAGAGATTATTATGAGCAGCGGCTGCAAGCGTTAGGCACAAGCCTGAAGGCCATGCAGCGACAGGATCGGAGCTATTCGTTGGCCAGACTGGGGATTGTTTTGGCTGCACTGGCAGCGGGTTATGTTTATTTCAGGCAAGATCAGTCCATCTGGTTGCTGCTTTCCATCACGCTCTTTGCTTTGTTCGCCTGGGTATTCAAGCGACACCTGAAGCTGCGCAAAAAGCTGGCGCTTGAGCGCAAAAGAGTAGAGGTGAACGAGGAAGAAGTGCAGGCATTCGACAACGACTTTTCTGCCTTTGAGTCGGGAAGCACGTTCATTGATCCCTCGCATAGCTTCTCGAGCGACCTTGATCTATTTGGGCCTCGATCACTGTTTCAACGCCTGAACCGTACAACAACACAGCGCGGTTTAAATGCGCTGGCTCAGGCGTTTCGCATCAATGACATGGAGCAAACGGCTGATAAACAAGCAGCCATCAAGGAATTAGGGGAACTCAGCGAATGGAGAGAATTCTTTCGAGCGCACGGCAAGAGCTTTGAAGAAGACGCTGAACTGGACGCCAAACTCAAACGGTGGGCGGGAATCGCGCCTTCGAAGTCGGCTGTGCTCAAACCTTATGTGCTGTGGCCTCTAACCGTCCTTTTTTCACTGATTGCAGTTGTGGTGGCTGTGTTTGTGGGCCTGGCAGAACTGGATAAACTCCTCTGGCTGGCTGTATTCAACCTGGGGGTGTTCGGCTTATTCTCCAAAATGATTTTGAAGGAGCGTTCCATGGTGAACGACCTCTCGAAAAGCATTGACGGTTACACCGCCATGATTGAGATGGTAGAGACCACCTCTTTTGAATCGGAGGTTTTAAGATCACTCCAGCAACGATTCAGCAGCGAAGGTGTAGCTGCAGGTGAGAAGTTGAAAAAGCTCAATTCCATCCTTGATCGCCTGGACTCGATGGACAACTTGGTGGTGCTCATCTTCTTGAACGGAACCATTCTTTATCACCTGCATGCTCTGGTGGCTTTGTATGCCTGGAAGCGCCAATATGCCGGAGAAATTGCAGGTTGGATTGACACCCTGGGTGAGGTAGATCGATTGGTAAGCCTTGCAACATTCGCATTCAACCATCCCGATTTCGAATATCCCCAAGTAAATCAGGGAGCAGTTTTCAAGGCAGAGAACATC
The DNA here is from genome assembly GCA_002428995.1 of Flavobacteriales bacterium UBA6057. Lineage (GTDB taxonomy): Bacteria > Bacteroidota > Bacteroidia > Flavobacteriales_G > Salibacteraceae > UBA6057. The sequence continues at coordinate 189,399 of DIYJ01000009.1, forward strand.
GGGCATCCCTTCCTCAACGCTCAGGATCGTGTCAGCAATTCCATCGCTTTTGATGGGTTTCGCCTGGTTATTCTCACAGGTTCGAACATGGCGGGTAAGAGCACATTTTTGCGGACGCTTGGAGTGAACGTTTTGCTTGCTGGTCTTGGTGCTCCCGTTTGTGCAGAGTCCTTTCAATGTTCGCCTGTTCAGCTTTTGACAAGCATGAAACCCCAGGACTCGCTCGATGGCAATGAATCCTATTTCCAGGCAGAGGTGAAGCGACTTCGATCCCTGATGGATCAATTGGAGTCTGCACCCTTAAGTTTTGTGCTGCTGGATGAAATCTTGCGCGGAACCAATTCCAAAGACAAGCGCAATGGAACAAGAGCTTTTCTTGAAAAAATCAAGGACTTCAACCTGCTTGGAGTGATCGCCACACATGATGTGGAGATAGCGGAAATGACGGCTGAAGACCCCAAGACGTTCCGCAACCTTTTCTTCGAGTCTACCCTGAAAGAGGGAGAGCTGCACTTCGACTATCAGCTCCGTGAAGGCGTCTGTAATACTCCAAACGCCACCGATTTGATGAGAGCGAAGGGAATCATCTGATGCTGTTTCGATCTCTTCATACGGGATAGGCACCCTGCATGAAACAGAAACAGGGGGCTTAGCGTATCAAAACAATTCTAAATTTGCTTGACCTGCCCTTGATTATGCTCAAACCTATGAAACGACAGCTTGCGACTGGATTGTTGCTTGCACTGGCACTTACAATGCTGAACCAGGCTTGTAAGCACGATCCTTTTGATCCCCCAGTTGTAGACAATCCAACGGATTCCACAGACACAACCGGCACAGATACTACCGATACTACAGGCATGGTAATGGATACCACGCTGACGCCTGCCGATACGATGGCCGTTGTAACCGGAGAGTGCGATCCAGACACGATCTACTTCAACCGTGATCTGATGCCGATTTTCCTGAACAATTGTGCGCTGGGAGGTTGCCACAATGCGTCTTCGGCATCTGCCGGAGTCATCATGGACAACTACCTCAACGTATTCAACACCACGTTGGTAAAGCCCGGAGATCCTGATAACTCAGAACTCTACACAGTGTTGATCGAAACCGATCCGGTGAAAAGAATGCCAAAACCGCCTTTCACTCCGTTGCTCACTCAGGAGATTGAGATGGTAAGGAACTGGATACTTCAGGGAGCCAATAATTTCAAGTGTACTACAGTGGACACGATGCCTCCACCGGCTTGTGATACGGCCAACATCAGCTACAACAACGATGTGATCCCCATCTTCAATTCTTACAACTGCATCAATTGCCATTCCGGTGGAAACACCGTGACGTTGAACACCTACGCAGGCACCAAAACGGCTGTAGACTCAGGGCGAATGGCTGGGGCGATCAACCATGAAAATGGTTTCCAATCCATGCCGCTCGGTGGTTCGATTATGGATTCCTGCGATTTAGCCAAGGTGAATGCCTGGATCGATGCAGGAGCACCAAACAACTAAAAGAATGAAGAGAACTTTGAGACCATACACTCTTGTCCTGCTCATCGCTGGAATCGTTTCCGGACTCTCAGGATGCTATTACGATAATGAAGAGGAATTGTATCCGATGCCCGAAGAAGCATGCGGCCAGGAGGTGTCTTATGCAGCAGATGTAGAAAACATCATTCAAACGAACTGTGCAACACCGGGCTGCCATGTTCCCGGTACCGGCCGCGCTCCGTTGGTTACAGCTCAGGATGTGATACAGGCAGTGAACGATCGTGAATTGGACGACCGGGTAGAAAGCGGAAGCATGCCACCGTCAGGAGCCCTGCCCAGGGAACAGATCAACACCATCAGCTGCTGGATAGAACAAGGAGCCATTAACAACTAAACTACACCATGAAAAAAGCACTAATTGCGATTGTTTTGCTTGGGCTGATAGCAGCTGGAGTTGGATTCTACATGTTCAATAAGGAACATGATGAAACAGCGGATATGAAAGCCGCTTTCAGTATGACAACCACTGCTGTGATTGACGAGTTTGTGGAAGACGAAGCGGCAGCAACGACCAAGTTCAACGATCAGATCATTGAAGTGAGCGGTCCGCTCATGGAATTGATGAAGGAGAACGGCATGGTGGTTGGCTTGAAATTGGGAGAAGATGACCTTTCCGTAGTGAATTGCAGCATGCAAAATCCCATAGATCCAGCTGAATTGAATATTGCTGAAGGCCAGTCTGTGAAGATCAAAGGCGTTTGCTCTGGATTCAACTCTTCGGACATGTTGCCCGGAGGTGACGTGGAACTAAAGCGATGCACCCTAGTAACTGAATAAACCACAACTATGAAATACATTTCTACACTCACCCTGCTCCTGATCGTTTGCATGACCGGATGGTCGCAGAGCACTTACTACACGAAGGCTGGCTACGTAAAGTTCTTTTCTTCCACGCCCGTGGAGAACATCGAGGCGGAGAATCAGAAGCTCACCGTGGTGTTGGACACTGAAAAAGGCAAGCTCGAATTTGCCGCGCTTATGAAGTCCTTTGAGTTTGAGAAGCCCTTGATGGAGGAGCACTTCAACGAGAACTACGTAGAATCAAATACTTATCCCAAGGCCACTTTCAAGGGACAGATCAAGGACTACACCTCTATCGACAAGTCATCAGGAGATGTGACCGTAGTAGGTACCATGAAAATGCACGGGGTGGAGAAGGAGATCACCGCAAAAGGCACACTGAAGGAAACTGCTTCGGGGCAGTATCAACTGGACTCTAAGTTCATGATCAATCCAGAAGATTATGACATTGAGATTCCCAACACCGTTCGTGATAACATTGCTGAGAACGTAGAAGTTACAGTGAAAGCTACGTTGGATCCACTAAAGAAGTAAGCCGACCATGATCCTACGTTTTTTAATTGCTGTCTGCATTGGCTTCATGCCTGTGGCACTAGTGGCCCAAGACGATGAGGGCAGTCTGCTCGACCTGTTGGGAGAAGAGGAACCCACGCAGGAATTCGCCAAGGCAGGCTTCAAGACTACGCGCATCATCAACGGCCATTCATTTGAAATGAACAGCCATGGTGTGCTTGACTTTAAGATTTCCCACCGCTTTGGTCGTTTGAATGGAGGTGCCTATGAGCTCTTTGGACTTGATCAGGCCAACATTCGCATCGGGCTGGACTATGGACTTACCGATTGGCTGAACATTGGGGTCGGCCGCACGAATGTGAATAAGACCTACGATGGTTTTGTGAAGCTCAAGTTCCTGCGTCAGCAAAAGGGAAAGAAGAACATTCCTATTTCCATGCTGCTGGTGTCAGACATGGCCATCAACAGTCTGGATGTTCCTGATCCGCCCACTGGTGAATACTTGTTTACGAACCGATTGAGCTACACCCATCAGTTGATCATCGGCCGTAAGTTCAGCGAGTCTTTTTCGCTGCAGGCGATGCCAACGCTGGTTCACCGAAACCTTGTGCCAACGCCTGACATTGAGAACGATGTCTTTGTGATTGGAGCAGGAGGAAGGCAGAAGATCACCAAGCGACTGGCCGTGAATGCCGAATACTACTACGTTCTGCCCGATCAGTTGGAGCCACGGTTCAAGAACTCCTTGTCCGTTGGTTTTGACATCGAAACAGGTGGTCACGTATTCCAGCTTCACCTGACCAATTCAAGAGGCATGGTAGAAAACCAATTCCTCACAGAAACCACCGGTGTTTGGGGAGATGGGGACATTCACTTCGGATTCAACGTAAGCCGTGTGTTTACGGTACACCGCCCGAAGAAGAAGCACGATTAGATAATCAGATGATCAGATAATTAGACGATAAGATCATTGAATAATGGGTAGTTCCATTATCTGATCATCTCAAACGACCGTCCGCTTATTTATCCTGGAGAGCACGTTGAGATTAGATGATCAGAAAATCAGGTGATTAGATGATGAATTAAGGTAGAGCACGAAGCCGGCCTTTTTCTTTTTGTGGGCACCAGATCGAAGAGAAATTGCGCGTTGGCGTTGCGCAGCGATTTGGTGTTTGAAGGTCGCGTGAAACGCGATCGAGTTTAAATCGCGGCAAGCTGAAATTTCGATTTGCACTCTGGTCACAAAAAAATGACAGCCTTGACCTTTGCTCTACTTTGTGTCAAGACAAAGTAGAAGGAGTAAAAACCATTAACTCCATCAGTTCGATGGTCCAGGGTAAACCTGCGGAGGTCATTTCACCTAATTAACTAATGATCTAATCAACTGATCAACTCATCATCTGATTCACTTAGGAATATGCCGATCCAGGAACTTCTGGGTTTCTGCATTCCATGCGTCCAGCAGCTTTGAACGCTCCGCATTCATAGCCTCATTCGTGGCGTTGAAGTCGCTGACCGAGTTGTTGTAGTCCTCAGCTGCTTTGTTGTAGGTGTCTACTTCTTCCTGTGTCAGGTCTTTCTTCTTCTTTGACTGGATCGTTTCGCTCATGCGTTCGAAGGCTTCCTTCTGAACGTAGAAGTTGATGATCACCGGCATTTGCTCCTCAGCTTCTTTTTGGTAGAACTTGAGCATCTTTTCGCAGGTCAGGCTCAACTGTCGATCGCCCTTGTAGGCTTTGTAGTCATCCAGTTTGGTCATGCCTTCGTTGGATGCAGCGCTCAGGGCAGATTTGTTTTGCTCCATACCATTCACATCTCCCTTGTTCATCGCCTCGATCAGATAGGCTTCCTGATTGTTGCCCTTGAAGAAGATCAGGTAGATGTCGTTGTAATAGTCAAACACTTCGTTGGCCTTTTCCAGGTTATCAAAGAGTTCGTTGGAACTTTCTCTGAGTTCAATATTATTAGCCGCGGCAAAACGCTTTTGCTCGGCCATCATGCGCTTACCCGCCTCGCGCATTTTATCACTGGCATTTTCCCGGGCCAGGATCAGCGCTTCCATAGCGTCATAAGACTGTTCGGCCACTTCTTCCATGTCCATGATCTTCTCGTAATCCTCTTTGAGAATGAGGTAGGAGAGTTTCAGGTAGTTCACCAAGGTGTCGCGCAAGGCAATGTCTCCATTATAGGCCTTGCTTCGCTTGATGGTCATTTCAGCCTCCTTCGTTTGCTTGATCAAATCCTGACGCTTGTTTTCAATCTTGCGTGCTCCCTTTCCGCGCGCAACAGCACGAGCATAATCCCATTGATCTTTGGCAACTTTGCTGTACTGATCTGAGAAGTAGCTCATGTATTCCACCGGACTGGAGTCACCTTGCGAGTATCCAAGATGAGTGCAGAGTAAGGTGATAAGAATGAGAAAAGGAGTGAATGCTTTCATATTGTTTCGGGGTTTTATTCTTGATCCTTCACAAACTTAATCCAATCAAGCATGATGTTGAAGGCTTCCTGAATGTAGATGTCGGAGGCTGTTTCTTCCTTCAGCTCAACGACCGTTTCGCGCTCAAATTCATCCAACTGACTCAGCTGCTCGCTATTGGCATGTTGCTCCACTTTATACAATGATTCTGACTGGGACAGGTTCTCTGAAATTTCTTCAAACACCGAAGACCAATCGCGGTAATAGCTACCTACTACATCTGTATTCAGAGGCAGCGTTTCGCGGTCATTGATTTTCAGGAGTTTCTTGTTCAATTGCGTGAGGTCATTGAAGGCGGCATTTGAGCTTGTTCTGGCATTGCTCTTTTCTGAGAGCTCAGCCACCGGCAAGGGAGGCAGGGGATAGGCATACGTTTTCCGGTTCACCGGTTCTACTTTCAGCGCCCGGTAGAGGTCCTCTTCGCGATCAAACAAGCCTTTGTAGGCCGCTGGCAAAGCAATGTCAGGCTCGATACCCGTTCCCTGGTGACTTACCCCTGTAATGCGATGCATCGTTCCCTGGGTTACCTTCACGTAGCCTGAGCTTCCATCCGTAAAACGCTTTCCGTTGCTTGCCAGCAAAGGGAAGAACTGCTGACTCGTAGACTTGCCGTAGGTCCTGCTTCCCACAATGAGCGCCCGATTATAGTCTTGCAACACCGCTGCAACGATCTCAGAAGCAGAGGCGCTGAATCCGTTCACCATCACAATGAGCGGTGCATCATAGGCAGTACCGCGATTCGGATCCTTTTCCAGCCGTGGTTTGCCCTCCTTGGTGGTTCTGATCAGCAGCGTTCCCTGGTTGATGAAGATACCCGCCAGCTGAAGTGCCTCACCCATCGAACCGCCTCCGTTGTAACGCAGATCGAGGATCAGTCCCTCGATGCCTTCGTTTTTCAGGTTCAGAATCTCTCGTGCCAGATCGTTGGCACATCCCAATCCACCAAAGCCATCCCAATTGGTATAAAACGAGGGCAGTGCAACGTATCCGATTTTGCGTTCCCCGCTCAGCACCATTCCGCGGATCACATTGTTACTCACATCTACGTCACCCTTTCTTAGTTTGATCGATGCCCTCGTTCCATCAGAGTGACGAACATGAAAGACCAAAACAGATGCTTCACCCACGTCTAGCTGAGCGTTCAGGTCTTCCGCATCCACACAGGCAAGGTCATATTCTTCGCCCGCTTCATCGGTGATGCGCTCTAGCAGGTCTCCTTCATAAATAGAGCCTGACTTCCACGCGGGGCCCCCGGGTGCGATGTCCAGGACGTTAATCCGTTCGTTGTCATCTTCGCCAAAGAGGATGCCGAAGGACGCTGTTTCGCTGGAAAGACTGCCTTGGTAGCGTTCTTTCTCAACCGGAGAGAAGTATTCGCTGTGCGGGTCAAATTCCAACGCGATGGCCGAAAGCAAAGCCTCGGTCACCTTATGCTTGACCTCAGCCTCGGTGTATGGTTCTCCTTCATCGCAGTTCAAGCGATCGAGGTAGCGCTGCGACAGTTCTTTCTCAAAATCCCGGAAAGCGGTCGTTTCAGTGCCTGATGCAGAGTCGTATTCTGCATAGAGCTCGCAGTATTCTCCGATAAGGGCCAGCGATGTGAAGTGTTTCAGATGCTGCAGCTTCTCCGTTCTGCTGCTGGCAAACCCTTCCAGTTCTGAGTATTCAAGCTGAACTTCTGCGGCAGGGTCGATGGTCAGCGGTTCCGTCAGCAACTGTCGCATCATGGAATCGGTAGCCAACCAACGATCGAGGTAGTATTCGCTGGCTTTGTCTACAAAGGCGCAAGCCGTGTTTTCATTTGTATCCAGTACGCCTTTTGCATAATTCTTCAGGTCTTCCACATCCGATTCAAGGAATATGAAGCGGCTTTCATCCAGCTGATTCAACGCCCTGCTGATGGTTGCCATTTCCTGTTCAGCACCAAGGGCTGGAGGCGATACATGAACGCGGTACATGGTCTTGATCAACGCGGTGGCTGTATAGCAAGATCCAGCCTTCTGAGCATTCACCGACAAGGGGATCAACATAAGGAGAAGAAGTAAGCCTTTGACGTGCTGATGCATGCGTTGAAATTGATCTCAATGTTAGCGAAAACAACCCTGCATCTGCGCATCTGTTTTCGTGCTGCATCGGGCGGTTTTTTCCGATCTGGAATATGGAAGGCTCCGGAATCGTTTTGAAGCAGTCCAAGCTGCGCGCAGAGAATCTGATTTTTGGAAGGTTCATAGGATTACTTTCGCGCGGTGAGTCGCCCCGTGTTAGTGTTTTTATTGCTCTTTTTCTCGCCAATGATGCTGTTGGCACAGGATGCAGGAGAAGAGGCGGAAATCGATCGAAAGAGCATCCCAGCGCAGAGAGCTTCGAGCATTCCCATCATTGATGGAAAGCTTGATGATGAAGCCTGGAAGGATGCTCCTATTGCCAGAGATTTTGTGATGTTCGAGCCTGATAATGGGGCTCCGGAAGATGAACGATTCCCAACCGAGGTTCGTGTTCTTTATACCGATGACGCAGTGTATATCGCAGCCATGCTCTACGATCCTTCGCCAGACAGCATTTTGACGCAGCTTACCCAACGGGATGAATACAATCAAAACACGGACTGGTTTGGCTTTTTCATCAATCCTTACAATGACGGACTGAGCGATTTCAACTTCTGGGTGACCGCTGCCGGAACTCAGGCCGATAGCCGGACCACTGAGGACGAAGATGACTTCAGTCTGAATTCCGTTTGGAGTAGTGCGGTGCAAATCACTGATGAAGGCTGGGTCATGGAGGCCGAGATTCCCTACATCGCTTTGCGATTCCCCAAAAATCCTGTCGCAGACTGGGGACTCAACTTCATGCGCAGTATCCGCAGAAGCCGAAGAACTTACAGCTGGAATTTCCTCGACTTGGGATCTGGATTTCGCTTGGAGTACCAATGCGGTTTGCTCAAAGGCATGGCGGCCATCGATCCACCGGTGCGCCTCTCCGTGATGCCTTATGCATCTGCCTACCTGGATGATATCGATGGAACCACCACTTCTGATTTTAATGCAGGGTTGGATCTGAAGTACGGAATCAATGAGAGCTTCACGTTGGACATGACGCTGATCCCGGATTTTGGACAGGTGGCCTTTGATCAGCAGTTTCTCAACCTCACGCCCTTTGAGAATCGCTTTGAGGAGAACCGCCAGTTTTTTACAGAGGGAACGGAGCTGTTTACCATTGGTGACATGTTCTACTCACGCAGGATTGGGGGGCAACCAAAGAACATTCGTGGCGCAGACCTGAATGAAAGCGACAGCGTGGAGATCAGGCAGGAATTCACACGCTTGCTGAACGCCACGAAGATCTCCGGGCGAACCAAGGGAAACCTGGGCATTGGTATTCTGAACGCCATCACGGATGATAACTTCAGCGAGCGGATCGAGAACGGAGTAGAAACGAAGGTGCTGACCGAGCCGTTGACCAACTACAACGTGTTGGTGCTGGATCAGCGTTTCAATCGAAACTCTTCTGTAAGTCTGGTGAACACCAACGTGATGCGAAAGGGTTCCGCTCGCGATGCAAACGTTGCCGGTTTGTTGACTACGCTCTATGACCGCTCTGGAAACTATAAACTGGATGCGAGCATCAAGCAAAGCGCGCTGTTTGAAAACGATGAGGTGAATACCGGGTATCACGCCCGCCTGCGGATTGCCGATGGTGGAGGACACTGGCGGTGGGCCTTGAACCAGAACCTTTTCACGGACAACTACGAAATCAACGATCTCGGCTTTCAGCAGCGCAATAATCAGTTTCGACAGTACGGAGAAATAGAATGGCGGACCATTCAGCCGGTGGGAAGCTTCAATCGGATCACACAAAAGGTCTTTGCGGTGTATGCGTCACTCTACAGTCCGTTTCGGTATGAAGAGTTCTACGTGGGCTACAGTGCCTTTCAGCTGATGCGCTCCTTCTTTGCCTTTGGCTTGGACATTACCGTAGCTCCTGTGGAAGGCTACAACTACTTCGAGCCGCGCCAGGCAGGTCGGTGGTTTAGATTGCCTGATCGTTACAATGCATCAGCTTTCATCTCCAGCGACTACAGAAGGGTCATTGCGATCGACTCGCGTTTGTCGGCTGACGTTTGGGGCGACATGGGGCGTAGCATGCTGACCTATCGCCTTGCTCCGCGTATTCGACTCGGGGATCACTTTTTCACGACCGTTATCTCAGAAATCACACGAACTGTTAACGACTACGGGTTTGTGCCGGATACTGTCGATAGCGAGGTGTTTTTCGGGCGTAGAAACAACATTGAAGTGGTGAATTCGATTGACGCGAGTTACGTCTTCACGCCCTTGTCCTCGCTTTCTCTTGCTGTGCGCCATTCCTACACAGACGTGGACTACCAATCGTTTTACCTGCTGGAGCAGGATGGAAGCCTTACAGCAGCAGACCTCAGTGGGGTTAATGATCTCAACTTCAATACCTTCAACGTAGATCTGAAGTTTTCCTGGTGGTTTGCACCGGGCAGCGAGCTCGTGTTACTCTATCGGAATGTGATTGCCTCGATTGATAATGAGGTGGGGGACAGCTACTTCGAGAATGTTGATGGAGTGTTGAGGTCTCCAATGCAGAACAACCTTTCAGTACGGCTCACCTATTTCCTGGATTATCATACTGTAAGAAAGCGCTTGAAAAGCTAGCGTGAAGTCAGTGATCTTGAGCAGGAACTCGTAAAACCAATCATTTAGTAAAACGCAAGTCTGGAATCTCTTTCAGTGTTAATTTCTGAGTCAGAGGTTAATTGCGTATATGCTCAAAGGTTATATTATTCTTCAATTCAATGTAAAGCTATTGTTATTTCTTGTTCTTTTGTGGAAATACCAAAAGAAATGCAATCAGTTAAGTTGAACGAAGCAAGTGCCCTTGAAATGCGCAAGTTCTACGAAGAGGAGCTTGAAAAGACAGTGAAAAGGCTGGAACACATCAAGACGGTGTTGGATCAGTTGAGCAATGGAGCCGTGAAGGTTGACCTCAACATCAGAAAGTCTGAAGCCTCCTCTGTTTCAGCTTCAGCAACCGTGGCTCCGGCCGGAGTGAAGGCAGAAGCAAAACCTGCTTCTACCGGTAAAAAGCGCGGACCGAAAGCTGTGTGGGAATCACTGGTTCTCAAGCGATTGAGGCAAATGGATCGTCCCGTCACTTATGAGCAACTGACAGACGAGATCATGGTATTCGCCAAGCTTCCAGCTGAAAAACGTCTCAATACCAAGAGAGCGATCGTGAACGTGGCTTTCAAGCTCCGCAATCGTGATCACAAGATTGATACCTTCTCCAATGGTTCACGCGAGAAATACATCGCGCTCAAGTCTTGGTTTGACGAGGGAGGTAAGATCAAGAAGGAATACGTCAAGAAAATTGTTGCCTGATCGACTCCTAAGTTTTTAACGTTTAAAGTAAGGAGCTCCTGATTCTTCTAGTTTTTTCCCGATTTGATCGGTTTTAGTTTTTAGAGAATCAAACTCAGATTGGAGCTTCGTAAACTCTTCAAGAGCCACATCCAGGCTTCTCTCCTCACTTCGGGTGGGAGCCTCGGTGTGGCTTTTTAGGTTGTACACAATTGTTTCAATCCGCGATGCGATGCCAGGGTAGCTTTCAAATTCCCGCTTAGAGCGTGTCGCGTCTCCAGACATCTGATACCTGAGGTCAGTCAACGTTCTTCTTGCCTGATCAATTTCGGCCAGTAGAGCAGGATCGCTGTTCGGTGTCTTAAGGATGGCAGCACTCATGTACTCAAGTTGCTTCTTCAGTTCTCCCATTTGAGAGGAAGTAGCTCTGATGTTTCTACGAGCTTCATTCACTCGATCAGCAAAAGCATTGAGTTCGGCTTCCACAGCCGGTGTGATCTGGCCATCATGCAATCGCTTGATCTTGAAATTAGTTGGGCCGGCCAGCGTGGTCAACTCACCATTTAGGAAACGATGAATGGTCACAGAGTAAGTTCCTGGGAGTGCTAGCAAACCATAGTCAGGAGAACCATAGCGTCCGCCATCTCCTTCGCTCAGCTTCACCGGGCTGGTGCTTTCCATTCTGAAGTTCCAGGTGCTTTGATTGATGCCTTTTCCTGCTTTTGTCTCTTTGTATCTGCTCACTACGTTGCCTTGGGCATCGCGAATCTCAAACAGCAGGTAAGGATCCTCTTCCAGGTCTTCCGCTTTCAGGGCGCTAAGCTCCGGATAAGTGACTTGTCCTCCATCTTTACGCACCTTCTTTTCATTGGCTCTGCGCTGTGCTTGAAGCGTTTGTGGTTTCTCGCCCAGGAAATACGTAAAAGTTGCTCCAATAGCCGGATTTGGAGTGGTGAAGAATGATTCACCCTGAGAAGCTTTGCCTTTAGTGCCTAACGGGTTGGTAATGTTGAAGATAAGTGCATCCTTGATCGGGAAAATGTGTGCTTCCTTGCCAGAGGTGTCTGCCATGGATCGAAGGGCTGAATAATCATCTAATACATAAAACCCACGGCCGAATGACGCAAGTACGAGGTCATTCTCGCGTGTTTGAATCTCCATATCCCGGATGGCAATGGTGGGAAGACCGCCTTTAATCTGAGCCCATTTCTTACCTCCGTCCAGGGTGGCAAACACTCCAAACTCGGTACCTGCAAAGATCAGGTCCTTCTTCTCGTGATCCTGTCGAAGTGTGTACACGGAGCCTCGCTCGGGAAGATCTCCATGAACACTGGTCCAGCTTCCTCCCTTGTCCGTACTCTTGAGAATGTAGGGCTTGAAGTCTCCGTTTTTATGGTTGTTGAGCACTGCGTATACCGTAGAAGCATCAAAGTTGTCGGCCCTGATATCCATGATGTAGGTATTAGCCGGAACACCGGGGAATGAGCTGATCTTTTTCCAGTTGGCTCCATTGTCCTCGGTCACATGAATTAATCCGTCATCGGTTCCGGCATAGAGCAGGCCTTCCTGCACGGGAGATTCATTCAGGCAAACGATGTTTCCATAGATCGTGGTGCTCTTGTGCAAGGCTACCGCCTCCGGCCCCCAGGTGGTGCCCATCACTTTCAGCTTATTGCGATCGATCTGTTGGCTGAGATCTTCAGAAATCACTTCCCAGGAATTCCCCCGGTCATCGCTTCTGAACACTTTGTTGGCTGCGAAGTAGAGGCGCTTGTTGTTGTGAGGGCTTATGATGACAGGCGCATCCCAGTTCCAGCGATAAGCGGCTTCGCCCTTGCGCTCGATGGGTTTAATGTTCACGCGTTCCCCGGTCTTCTTGTTGAACCTCACCAGCCATCCATATTGGGCCTGGCTGTACACGATGTTTGGATCCAATGGATCTACCTGCGGTTCGAATCCGTCACCACCGCGCGTGATGTACCAGTCGAAATTGCTGATGCCATGAGCATTGGTCGTTCGCGATGGACCACCAATAGTGTTGTTGTCCTGTGTGCCGCCATAAACATTGTAGAAGGGCGAATCATTGTCGATCGCTACGCGGTAAAACTGCGTGAGGGGAAGGTTTTGATAAAACTTCCAGTTGCCGGCAGCATCCCATGTTTCATAAAGTCCTCCATCGCAACCTACCAACCAGTGGTCAGTATTGTTGGGATTGATCCACATGGCGTGGTTGTCTACGTGCTTGCTCTTTTCGCCCGTCTGCTTGAAGGTTTTACCACCATCCTCTGTGTGGTGTAGCCAGGTATCCATGGAGTAAACCTTGTCAACGTCCTTTGGATCAGGGATGAGCTCAACATAGTAGTTGCCGCTGGTGAAATAATCAGATTGCTTGTGCCAGCTTTCTCCACGGTCATTTGAGCGGTAGGTGCCTCCGTGATCTTTATCGAATCCTTCAACCATGGCATAGAGCACGTCAGGATTTGCGGGAGAGACAGCCAGCGCGATTCTACCCATGTCAGAAGTTGGCAAACCTTGAACGATTTTCCTCCAGTTCTTGCCACCGTCTGTGGTTTTGTAAACGGCTGATTCAGGACCACCGCTCAGGTATGTCCAAACATGTCGTCTCCGCTGATGAGCAGATGCATACATCGTGTTTGGATCTCTGGGATCCATCCACAGATCGGAAAAACCTGTTTTCTCACTTACCTCCAGAATGGCCTCCCAGGTTTCACCACCGTCTTCGGTTTTGTAAACACCTCGATCTCCACCATCTGACCACAGCGGCCCGTAGGCTGCCACATACACTACGTTGGAGTTTTCAGGATGAATAAGGATTCTGGAGATGTGCTCTGAGTTTTTCAACCCCATGTTTTTCCATGTCTTGCCATCATCGAGTGAACGATAGATGCCATCTCCGTAGGCTACACTTCGCTGGTTGTTGTTTTCCCCGGTTCCAACCCACACGGTGTGTGGATTATTGGGATCAATGGAAACACAGCCAATGGAGTAGGAGCCCTGTGCATCAAAAACAGGAGTGAAGGTGTTTCCATGGTTCGTGGTTTTCCAAACTCCTCCGGAAGCCGCTGCTACATAAAACTGATTGGGATCTGCAGGGTTGACTGCGAGATCAATGATGCGCCCTGAAACAAGAGCAGGACCCAAAGCTCTGAAGCTCAATCCACTGATGGTGGCTTTCTTAGAGGTTTCGGAGTCATTCTTTTTCTGAGCAGAGCCTGCAGTAACGAAGCCCAAACAAAGGAGGAGGAGTGCAAAGTGTTTTGCCATTAGGTTAAGGTTTGTCGCAAATATAAATCTGAGTTTATCTCGGATTCACCTTGCTGTGATAAACGTACTTATTCATGATTCACCGTGAGTGCATCAAGTCTGAAGAAAGAGCGATCATTGTGAACACGAAACACATTCAAGGGTTTTAAGCAACAAACAAATCAAAACATGGCAACAATCACCTTAGGAGGCAATGAAGTACACACTTCTGGAGAGCTTCCTGCAGTAGGATCTCAACTGCCTGAGATCACTTTGACCGGCACCGACCTGAAAGACTTTAAGATCAGCGATCACAGCGGCAAGCGCGTCATTCTGAACATCTTCCCAAGCATCGACACAGGTGTATGCGCGGCTAGCGTTCGCAAGTTCAACGAGGACGTATCCAAGCTCGATAACACCGTGGTGATCTGCGTAAGTAAGGACCTTCCGTTTGCTCAGAAGCGATTCTGTGGTGCTGAGGGAATCGAAAATGTAATCATGGGGTCAGATTTCCGTCATGGTTCTTTCTCCAGCAACGTGCATGTGGACATGATCGATGGAGGTCTGCAAGGCACCATGAGTCGTGTGATCATTGTATTGGACGAAAACGGCAAAGTGACCTACACAGAGCAAGTCCCTGAGATTGCACAAGAGCCAAACTTTACAGCAGCTGAAGCAGCTTTAGCGTAGACTTTATACAGCGCTATGAAAACAGAAAAGGCGGTCATTTGACCGCCTTTTTTTGTTTCCGTGGTAACGAGAACCTACTTCAGAATAACAAACTCTGTTCTTCGATTCTTCGCTTGTTGCTCATCTGTACAATCGGCACATTCACATGCCTCCACGGGCTTGCTTTCGCCCATACCTTTCCAGGTAACGCGTTCCGGATTTGTGATGCGCGACTGGATGTACTTGGCCGTTGCCCGGGCACGTCTTTCGGAGAGTACCTGGTTGGCTGCTTCACTTCCCTTGCAGTCCGTGTGAGACTCTACCAATACTTCCATGTCAGGATTTGCCTTCATTTCTCTTACCACACGCTCCAGCCTGATTTTAGCCAGTTCTGTGATCTGAGCACTGTTGAATTCAAAGAGAATAGGAGCGAGCGGAATCACTTCACGTGGAGCCTCTACAGGCTTCGGAGCGGGTTTCACCTTCACCGGCTCTTCCGCAGGCTTTTCTTCCATTGGTTTTTCAACTGGCTTTGGTTTTGCAGTCAACTGGAACGCTCCTCCGCTCGAGGGTGCCAGCGCCAGCTCTTCGTAGTTTTCGATCTTCTTCGAAATGGATTCGGAAGCTGGCTCGTATCCAGGTTTGCTGAGTTCCAGACTATAGTTAGCCATTTCACCTGGGCGCTTATTCTCAAGCTCAACAGAGAACTTACCTTCAGCATCGGTAATGGCCGAGTAGCTTTCAGCATCGTTTTTCACCATTACACTTACATCAGACAGCGGAGTGTTTGTAGCAGCATCAACCACAGCGCCCGTTACTCCGATCTTCTGATGTGTCAGAGCCAGATCGGTGACGGTGTTATCCAGTTCATCGCTGATGGCAATGGTTTGTGACAAAGGCTCATAGCCCAGCGGCTGTGCGGTCACCTTGTAGTTGGATGTCTCATCTACCTTCAACTTGTATGCACCATCCTTATCAGTGGTCACCGTTTCCTTTTCTGAAGTGTTCAGGTTCTCGAAAGTGAGGGCTACATTTTGCATGGTTTCCCCCGTTTCGCTGTCCTTCACAGTTCCGGTAGCGAAGTGCTTTCCAGGCTTGGATTCTTCTTCCTTACGCGGCTTGCAGAGTTGGAAGCCAAGCAAAAACTCATGCGAACCACTGCTGATTCCATTGAGCTGATTCATCCCGGCATCGTAGGCATAGCCGAGTTTGATGCGATCGTTCCAGGTGTAGTCCACCGCTGCGATCAAGCCATTGTTGGTTCTGAAACCGAGGTTTACACCCAATGCTCTTTTGTACATCAATCCAGCTCTTACGTCCACGATGGAACCGTTGGAAGGAATGGAACGATAGATGACCATCGGAGTCAGGTCGAAGTTGCTGTTGAGCGTCAATCGATAAGAGGCGTGAGCATTGAGATAGCCCTCCACATCAAATTCGTTCGTCTCTGAGCCGATTTCAAAGCTTGGCGCGGTTCCGAATACCCTTGGCAGTGCAACACCTACTTCCAGGCGATCGGTGTTGAGCAAGAAGCCGAGATCCCCATAAAGGCCTCCATTGCTTGCTCGTGACTGATCGAAATAGCTATCGCTGTCGAAGGCGATCACATCTTCTGTTCCGAAGCTGTATTGATAATAACCCAGGCTGAGCGCTGCACTCAAAGTGAGGTTGGAGCCCAGGGCCAAGTGTTTAGCAATGGTACCTGCAACATTGGTGGCGCTGAGCAAACCGGCATTCCAGTTCGCAACTTCGAGTCCTGCACCCCAGGTGCGTGCCAATGGAAGATAACCCTGCAGTTGAGTGTTGACTGGTGCACCGTCAATACCGATCCACTGCTGCTTGCGCTGACCGAAGATGTGGATGCATGAATCCAGGCCAGCGTAAGAGTTATTCAGGTTGAATGTATTTACATGGTCGAGGGAGCTTTGGGCGCGTTGCTGCGCAAAACCACCGACTGAACAAATGCTGATAAAGGCGAGAAAGAGAATTACTTTTTTCATGGTTAGTGAGTTAGAAGGTCCTTTCAGGCCTTAGTTGATGATAACAAGGGTTCCTTTTTCGTCAATGTCGTTGCACTGAATGTGATAGTAATAATCACCATCAGGCAGCGCTTTTTGCTCGAACGTGGCATCCCAATCGTTGGCATAGTTGTCCGTCTCGAGCAGTAGTCTGCCGAAACCATCAAATACTCTCACGTTGCATGTCTGCAAAAGTGCTTTCGGGTACATTTTCCACACATCGTTGTCTCCATCTCCATTGGGAGTGATGATGTTGCTGATCGTAAGGTTCGCTTCTACAGTCACCTCCATTTGGTCGGTGTTTACACAACCGTTTTCGTCCGTAGCGGTGAGGGTGTAGGTAGTGCTGTTGGTAGCGGTGAAAGCCGTGTTTGGATCAGTCATATCGCTCAGACGATCAGATGGACTCCATTCTACGTCTACATCGCTGTCTACTATTCCTGAAAGATTGGATCGCTCCGCAGGTTCGAGGCTGAGATCAGAACCGGCATCTACAGAAGGGCGGGGGAGTACTTCCGCAACCGCTCTTACAGAATTGCTGTAGCAACCACCCAAAAATGCAGATGCGTAGTAAACCTGCTTACCAACAGTTCCGTTCGCTACTGTCAGTGTCTCTTCATCTCCATACTCATCAGTGAGTTCAGGATTGGTAAACCAGAAGGTTCTGCCCTCGCTCGCGCTGGCAACAATCTGATCATCGTACGCAACGTCAACACAGGTTGCTACACTGTCCAGATTCAGGGTTGGTGTTGCCGGAAGATCTTTAATGACCACAATCACCTGAGAGGTGTTGGTACAGCCGTTGGCTCCTTCACCTTCAACGGTGAAAATGTTGGCTCCAATAGCTGTTGGCACGTAGAATGAACCATTCGGAATCACCGGCTCCAACCAGTTGTAGGATACACCGTTACTGGCGCTCAGAAAAACGGAATCTCCAAGACAGGTGTTCAGGCTGCTGGAGTTGGCCACAATGTCTGGAACATCCAGCACTTCAATGAAAACATCGGAAGTGTCCATACATCCGTTGGCATCCGTTGAGATGACGGTAAAGGTGTCAGAAACAGATGGGACGAATCCCACTCCGTTCTCAACGTTCTTATTCCAGTTGTAGGTCACAGCACCGCTGGCACTGAGTAAAACTTCATCTCCCTGGCAAGGAGTAGGGTCATTTACCGCGATGTTAATCACCGGCAGCCCGTCACACGGGTTTTGCGCCAGAAGAGCAGTACATACGAAGATGCATGCACTGCACAATAAGAAGAATCTCTTCATGACAGGTTAGGTTAGTATTTGAGGGTTTAGGTTGGGGTCGTTATTGAATAATGATACGGTGAATTTCGTTCAGATCAGGACCTGAGATCTGGAGGAAGAACACGCCCTGACCGATTTGGTCTAGGGTGATTACTTCATCGCTAATGACTCGGTTCAGTTCCATTACCAGCTCACCTCGTGCTGAGAAGAGCTTTCCCTGAACAGCGCCTTGAAGGTCGTGCTTCACGGTGAAGGTTCCCCGGTTCGGGTTAGGATAAACCACTGATCGGGCACCATCTGCTTCGATTCCTGCAATGCCTGCTGGCTCGAAACATTGAATCACCTCTACGATGGTAGAGTCAGAGCCCACACATCCGAATTCATCTTCAAAGGTGTAGGTGATCGTGTGTTCGCCCAATCCGGCTACAGCGGTTTCGAGTGTGATGCTGTCGATACCAGGACCTGAATAGACACCACCAGAAGGAGTGGCAACAGGAGCTGCTACCAACTGAAACTCAATGCAAACAGAATCTCCGAATTCACCCAGGTTTACGTCTGGATTCAGGCGCACGTCTGCAAAGATGGTAGTGGAGTAGGAGCAGTTTTCTGCAGTTACGAAGGTGTAGGTGATCGGCTGGTTACCGGCATCCACAGCCGTAGGATCGAATTCAGAACCTGCGACTCCAGGGCCGCTGAAGGTTCCTCCCGCAGGCTGACCTTGCAACTGCACGGCATCTGCGGTTTCGCAGAGGATGCCTACTTCATCAATGCTCAGAACAGGGAAGTCAAATACTTCTACTGTGAAGCTATCCACGGTAGCGTTTCCGTTTACATCGATTACCAGGAAGGTGTTCACTGTGGTTCCGATAGGGAAGGTGCTGCCGGAAGGCAAGCCTGCCGTTTGAGTGATGGAGCCTACACCGCAGTTGTCGTCTGTGAGGTTTGCAAAGCTCACAACGGTTCCAGAACCATCGGTAGCACACACGGATGTATCGTTGTTTACGATGAGTGAAGGTGCGATGGTGTCAAGTACGGTAACAAATGCCGTGGCTGTGCTCACGTTTCCATTCACATCTGTGGCAGTTAGTGTCACCATGTTAGGACCGGCTTCGCTACAATCGAAATTGGTGGAATCCAGTTCGAGGGTCGCGATTCCGCAGTTATCATTTGTTCCGTTGTCAACGGCTGCGGCTGTCACAGAAGCCTGGCCGTTGGCGTCAAGATAAATGGTAGTGTTTTGAACGACCATGATAGGATCAAGCGTATCCATCACAGTGACAGTTGCAGTAGCTGTGTTGGTGTTTCCGTTGATGTCCGTGGCCGTCAGTGTCACGGTGTTGGCTCCTACTTCGCTGCAGTCAAAATCGGTGGAATCAAGGCTGATGCTCGCGATGCCACAGTTGTCAGCAGTTCCGTTGTCGATGGCGACAGCAGTAGTAGTCGCCTCACCATTGGCGTCCAGGTAGATGGTAACGTTTTGAGTCGCCATTACAGGGCTGTTGGTGTCGAGCACCGTAATGGTCACGTTTGAACTGTCTGAATTTCCGTTGACATCCACTGCTGTGAATACCACTGTGTTCGGACCGATGTTGCTGCAATTGAAGGTGGAGACATCAATGGAGGTAGAGGCGATGCCACAGGCATCGAATGTTCCATTGTCAACTTCAGAAGCGAGTACGGTAATCGATCCGCTTCCGTCCAGGTAAGCGTTGATATCCTGTACCACTACTGTTGGAGGTGTTACATCTTCCACAATCACGCTTTCACTTCCTGTAGCGGTACATCCGTTGGCATCGGTGACGATCACCGAATAAGAACCGGCAGCTATACCGGTGATACTGGCCGTGGTGGTGGTTGTGTTGATCCAGTCGTAGGTGTAAACGGGCGTTCCTCCGGTTGGAGTAGCGGTCAATCCTCCATCCATGGCTGATACACAGCTTTCATTACTATCAAGAGTGACACTCAACGAGAGCACCGCAGGTTCTGTTACAACTACAGAAGCTGAATCTGTACATCCATTCTGGTCGGTAATGGTCACAGAATAGGTTCCTGCGGCCAATCCAGTAATGGAAGCAGTGGTAGCAGCATTGCTCCAATTATAGGTGTAGGGCATAGTTCCTCCGGTGGCACTTGCCGTGGCTCCTCCATCGGAATCACCATTACATGAAGTATTGGAATCAACAACGGTGCTTGAGACGAGTATTGCCGGTTCTGTGATCGTGGTTGACGAGGAATCCGTACAACCGTTGTGATCAGTGATGGTCACAGAGTAAGTGCCCGCTACCACTCCCGTGATGGAAGCCGTAGTGGCCGAGTTGCTCCAGTTATAGGTGTAAGGCATCGTTCCACCAGTCGCAGAAGCTGTAGCTCCACCGTCTGAGAAACTGTTACAAGAAACATTGGAATCGACAATGGAAGCAGAAACCAGTACTGCTGGCTCTGTGATGGTGATGGAGCTTGAATCTGTACAACCGTTTTGATCGGTGATGGTCACTGAGTAAGTACCCGCCACGACTCCTGTGATGGAAGCTGTAATAGCGGAGTTACTCCAGTTATAGGTGTAAGGCATGGTGCCACCTGTTGCAGAAGCCGTAGCTCCACCATCTGAGAAGGTGTTACAAGAAACGTTGGAGTCGACAATGGAAGCAGAAACCAGTACCGCTGGCTCTGTGATGGTCACCGAAGCCGAATCTGTACATCCGTTCAGGTCGGTAATGGTTACTGAGTATGTTCCGGCAGCCGCTCCCGTGATGGAAGCTGTAGTGGCCGCGTTGCTCCAGTTATAGGTGTAAGGCATCGTGCCACCCGTTGCGGATGCGGTAGCTCCACCATCGATTTCTGAGTTACAGGAGATGTTGGAATCTACGATGCTCGAGGCAACCAGCGCAGCGGGCTCTGTTACCGTTGCGGAAGTCGAATCTGTACAACCGTTTTGATCAGTGATGGTCACGGAATAAGTACCCGCGACTACTCCCGTAATGGAAGCTGTAGTGGCCGAGTTGCTCCAGTTATAGGTGTAGGCTCCTGTTCCGCCCGTGGCAGAAGCTGTAGCGCCACCGTCTGAGAAGCTGTTGCACGTTACGTTGGAATCGATCACTGCTGCGGCTGAAATGGCAGTCGGTTCGGTAATGGTCACTGAGCTGGAATCTGTACAACCGTTTTGATCGGTAATGGTCACGGAGTAAGTCGTTGCAGGAACTCCCGTGATGCTGGCAGTGGTTGCAGAGTTGCTCCAGTTGTAGGTATAGGCGCCTGTTCCACCCGTGGCTGAGGCTGTGGCCCCGCCATCAAAGAAACCGTTGCAAGAGGCATTTGAATCCACAATAGAGGCGGCTACGAGCATGACTGGCTCAATCACCGTGGAAGAGGCAGAATCTGTACAACCGTTTTGATCAGTAATGGTCACCGAGTAGGTTCCGCCAGGCAGTCCGGTGATGGAAGCTGTGACGGCACTATTGCTCCAATTGTAAGTATAGGCACCTGTCCCACCAGTGGCAGATGCGGTGATGCCACCGTCTGTCTCTCCGTTGCAGGAAATGTTGGAATCCACAATCGAAGAAGCGACCAATGCTGCTGGCTCTGTGATGGTCACAGAAGTGGAGTCCGTACAACCGTTCGCATCGCTTACAGTGATGGAGTAGGTACCTGCCACCACACCTGTGATGGAGGCAGTGGTAGCAGAGTTGCTCCACAAATAGGTTGTGATTCCTGTAATTCCGGAAGACGAAGCTGTTGCTCCACCATCTGAGAAGCTGTTGCAGGTCACATTCGAGTCTACAATAGCCAGCGCAAGGATTGTATTCGGTTGTGTGATGGTCACAGAAGCAGAGTCCGTACATCCATTTTGATCCGTAATGGTCACAGAGTAAGTTCCTGAAGGAACCCCGGTAATGCTCGCTGTGGAGGCAGAGTTGCTCCAATTATAGGTGTAGGAACCTGTACCACCTGTGGCAGAAGCCGTGGCTCCACCGTCAAAGAATCCGCTGCAAGTGGCGTTGGAGTCCACCACACCTGAAGCCACTAAGCTGGCAGGCTGGGTGATGGTCACCGAAGCCGAATCTGTACATCCGTTCTGGTCGGTAATGGTTACCGAGTAGGTTCCGGCAGCAACACCCGTGATACTTGCCGTAACGGCCGAGTTGCTCCAGTTGTAAGTATAAGAACCTGTACCTCCAGTGGCAGCTGCCGTTGCCCCACCATCGAAGAAGGTGTTGCACGAAACGTTCGAGTCAGCTACTGTGAGGGCTGTCAACGCTACCGGTTCTGTAATTGCCACCGAGCTGGAATCCGTACATCCGGCTTGATCGGTAATCGTCACTGAATACGTTCCTGCTGTCACACCGGTTATGCTCGCGGTAGTGGCCGAATTGCTCCAATTGTAAGTGAAAGATCCGGTTCCTCCGGTGGCTGATGCAGTCGCACCTCCATCTGAGAATGTGTTGCATGTGACGTTGCTGTCAACGATGGCTGAAGAAGTGATGCCGCCAACATCAGCAATGTCAAGCGCTGTAGAATCGGTGCATCCGAAAGCATCTGTGATGGTTACTGAGTATGTTCCGGCAGCCACTCCTGTGATGGAAGCTGTAGTGGCCGAATTGCTCCAGTTATAGGTATACGAACCTGTTCCTCCAGTCGCTGAAGCAGTTGCTCCTCCATCAAATGCACCGCATGTGGTATTGCTGTCCAGGGTGGTGGAGGCTGTCAACGCTGTTGGCTGTGTGATGGTAATGGTAGAAGAATCCGTACAACCAAATCCATCTGTTACGGTGACGGAATAGGTGTCAGCCGAGACTCCTGTTTCTGTTTGGGCTGTCTCACCCGTGTTCCAATTGTAGGTGTAACCTCCTGTCCCCCCAGATGGAGTTACGGTCACGTTACCCGTGCCACCATTGCAAAGAATGGCCGAGCTTATCGAAGCTGAAGCACCCACTGCTGTGTTTTGTGTGATTGTAACGGTAGAAGAATCCGTACAACCAAATCCATCTGTTACGGTGACGGAATAGGTGTCAGCCAAGACTCCTGTTTCTGTTTGTGCTGTCTCACCCGTGTTCCAATTGTAGGTGTAACCTCCTGTACCTCCAGATGGAGTTACGGTCACGTTACCCGTGCCACCGTTGCAAAGAATGGCCGAGCTTATCGAAGCTGAAGCACCTACTGCCGTGTTTTGGGTGAGTGTAACGGTAGAAGAATCCGTACAACCATTTCCATCTGTTACGGTGACGGAATAGGTGTCAGCCAATACTCCTGTTTCTGTTTGGTTTGTTTCACCCGTGTTCCAGTTGTAGGTGTAACCTCCTGTACCTCCAGATGGAGTTACGGTTACGTTACCCGTGCCACCGTTGCAAAGAATAGCCGAGCTTATCGAAGCTGAAGCGCCCACAGCCGTATTCTGGGTGAGTGTAACGGTAGAAGAATCCGTACAACCAAATCCATCTGTTACGGTGACGGAGTAGGTGTCAGCCAATACTCCTGTTTCTGTTTGTGCTGTCTCACCCGTGTTCCAGTTGTAGGTGTAACCTCCTGTACCTCCAGAAGGAGTCACGGTTACGTTACCCGTGCCACCGTTGCAAAGAATAGCCGAGCTTATCGAAGCTGAAGCACCCACTGCTGTGTTTTGTGTGATTGTAACGGTAGAAGAATCCGTACAACCATTTCCATCTGTTACGGTGACGGAATAGGTGTCAGCCGTGACACCAGTTTCTGTTTGGTTTGTTTCACCCGTATTCCAGTTGTAGGTGTAAACTCCTGTGCCTCCAGATGGCGTCACGGTTACGTTACCCGTGCCACCGTTGCAAAGAATAGCCGAGCTTATCGAAGCTGAAGCACCCACAGCCGTGTTTTGGGTGAGCGTCTCGCTTGCCGTTGCGGTGCAGCCATTGTTGTCTGTGACTGTTACGGTATAGGTTGTAGCAGGGAGGTTTGTGATAGAGTTGGTAGTGGAAGAAGTGTTGGAAGTACTCGAGAAATTGGACCACGAATAGTCATAGTTGGCCGTTCCACCGGATGCTGTTACTGTCATAGCTCCAGTAGATTCCCCGTTGCAGGCGATGTTTGTTGAGCTTGTGATAGAAGCCGACATAGAGCAGGTTGTCCCACCAGATACCGCTCTGACCCTTACATAGTCAAAGACCATTTCTTCGGCAGACGCCCCTAGGCATGCAAGGCGAATAGACATTTTTGTAGCAGTGTTCGGTACCTCAATGGCGAACGAATCTGCTTCCAACGCCACACCTAGTTCGTTGGCTGACGTATTAGCAGCCCCATTCAAATCTGTGTCTTCCGTAAGGTTCGTACTAGTCGCCCCTGCACCACCGTAGTATGCACCAAAGATGGTGTAAGTACCTGTGTTTACATTAGCTACTGTAGGTAGTCCACCCACCGAATTTGCACCCGAGGCAATATCCGAATCGAAAGCTGCTTCAATAAGGAAGTAGTCAGAAGACTCAAATCGGCTGTTTAGCTCCGTGCTAGCTCCCATTAAAAGGGTAACTCTAATAGAATCTCCCTGATAACTGGAGACATCTAATGTTTTCGTCACAAAGTACCCAGCATTGCCCGTTCCTAGCGGGTTGTCACTGGCGTCCATATCCTCACCACCAAAAGCGTAATTGCCCTGCTGGCCCGAATAAGCCTGGAAGAAGTTTCTGCCCGAGGTAGTACCCGAAGGGTTTGGACCTGCAGCGCTGGAATCAACATTCCATCGGATCCAGACATCACCACCTCCATCGTTGAAAGCATTAGTCCGGTAGTTGGTGCCATCCTGGCCCGAACTCTCAAAATTCTCCGTGTAGAGGAGCTGGGCATGAATTTGAAAGCAAAAGATGATCGTAAATAGGCTGAGTAAAACTTTGCTCAATGACATGATGCAAATAGGGTTTGAGTTATCGGTAAAAAATAAATTTTTTGCAAATGTATAACCGTTACGCTAACGATAGATTCCAGCTTTAGAGGGACTTGCACCCTTGTGTGCTGGTATGAAAAGTGGAAATCCAACGAAAAGTGTTGGATACAATAGGGTAAAAAAAAGGTGTCCGCATTGGGACACCTTGTTCTGAGGACTTAAAATGACTTACTGAACAACCAGTTGCTTGATCCAGCGCTGTTCTCGATGTTCAATGTTCAACAGGTAGATTCCACCCGGCAGCATGGATACATCAATTCTGGATTGATTACGCTCAACATTGATGACTCTTCCTTCGAGCGTTCTGAGTTCCACACGATCAGGTACATCCGAAGCTCCGATCATGATGTTGACTTCTTCACGTGTCGGATTCGGGAATACGCTCACACTTGCTTGCTTTTGAGCATCAGCTATACCTACTGTGAGCTCTACATAGATGCTATCGGAAGCCTGGCAACCTTCCGCATTCGTTACGGTTACGAATACGTAGCCTGCTTCAGTGATCAAGGTTGAAGAATCTGTTGATCCTGTGGACCATTCATACCCGGCAAATCCTGAAGGTGCCACCACCGGAATGGAAGACAGGAATTCAGATGGGATGAATGCGGTATCGCTGTCGAAAGCAAAAACCGGAGCTGCATTGTCGAAACCGATGGTAACCGTCACCGTCTTTTCGCATCCAAAATCATCCGTCACTGTCACGGAATGGTCTCCGGGTGCCAGTCCACTCACTGATTCTGTTGTAGAACCATCATCCCATACATAAGAGTAGGGGGAAAGACCTCCGGAAACGGAGACCGTTGCAGCACCATCCGCGGTGTTTGAACAGCTGGCATTGCTAACAGCGGAGAACGTTGCGTCCAACGAATCGAGCACGAACACTTCTACCACGTTGGAATATGCGATTTCGGCACATGTCAGTACCCGTACTTGCCTACGGAAAAAGGTAGTTTCCGTAAGTCCAACAGGTTGGTAGGCGGTGTCTGTATTCGTTCCTGGAGCCGCAGCCCAGTTGCCTCCGGCTGTGGAATCCTGCCATTCATACAGGTAATCCAATTGACCCAGAGAGCCTGAAGCGTTTGCAGCCGATAGAAAGGCTGCTGGCACTCCTCCGTAGCAAACGGTATCCACCGTTTGTGCTGTCGCCAGCATTGGTAGCAGACCCGATAGGGAGAATGCTGCCACGAGCATGAAAGATCTCAATCCTGTTTTCATCAGATTTCGTTTCAATGTTAATTGCCGGTTATGATACTTCCGCCATCGAGTGCCGCAGGTTCGGCAACGGTGTCAGAAGTCGTTTCCACACATCCATTCGCGTCCGTTACGGTCACGGAATAGGTGTTGGCAACAAGGTTCGTAATGTTCTGTGTCGTTTCGCTATTGCTCCATGCGAAGCTGTAGTTGGCTGTTCCACCGGTTACGTTGAGAGCGATCTCTCCATCATTTCCTGCATTACAGGTCACGTTTGTCACTGTGGTACTCAGCATGAGTGAATCGGGTTGACTGATCGTCACGGAAGCAGAATCTGTACATCCGTTTTGATCGGTGATGGTCACCGAATAGGTGCCAGCAGCAACCCCAGTGATAGAGGCAGTGGTCGCAGAGTTGCTCCAATCGTAAGTGTAAGGCATTGTTCCACCCGTAGCAGAGGCCGTAGCACCACCATCCAGGAAGCTATTACAAGTGACGTTGGAATCCAATACGGTAGATGCAACGAGCGGATCTGGTTCTGTGATGGTCACGGAAGCAGAATCTGTACATCCGTTTTGGTCGGTAATAGTCACCGAGTAAGTTCCAGCGGCAACTCCTGTGATGGACTCTGTTATGGCAGAGTTGCTCCACGAGTAAGTGTAAGGCATTGTGCCGCCTGTGGCCGAAGCTGTGGCGCCACCATCTGAGAAGGTGTTACAAGAGGCGTTGGAGTCTATAATGGATGCAGCCACTAATACGGCTGGCTCTGTAATGGTTACCGAACTTGAATCAGTACAGCCATTCGCATCTGTAATGGTCACCGAGTAAGTTCCAGCGACTACTCCTGTGATAGACTCCGTGATGGCAGAGTTGCTCCACAAGTAAGTGTAAGGCATTGTTCCACCTGTAGCCGAAGCTGTGGCACCACCATCTGAGAAGGTGTTGCAGGAAGCATTGGAATCTACAATGGAAGCTGCCACCAACACAGCAGGTTCAGTAATGGTTACCGAACTTGAGTCTGTACAGCCATTGGCGTCTGTAATGGTCACCGAGTAGGTGCCTGCCACAACTCCGGTGATGGAGGCCGTAGTGGCCGAGTTACTCCAGTTGTAGGTGTAAGGCATTGTTCCACCTGTGGCTGAAGCTGTGGCCCCACCATCTGAGAACGTATTACATGAAATGTTCGAGTCTACGATGGAGGCAGCAACCAGAGCCGCAGGTTCGGTGATGGTCACTGAACTTGAGTCTGTACAGCCATTGGCGTCAGTAATGGTCACTGAATAAGTGCCTGCCACAACTCCTGTGATGGAAGCTGTAATGGCCGAGTTGCTCCAGTTGTAAGTGTAAGGCATGGTTCCTCCAGTCGCAGAAGCTGTAGCCCCACCATCTGAGAAGGTATTACAGGTGACGTTGGAATCAACAATCGCAGCTGAGACGAGAACAACAGGCTCGGTGATGGTTACCGAACTTGAATCGGTGCAACCGTTGGCGTCTGTGATGGTCACAGAATAAGTGCCCGCTACAACTCCTGTGATCGATTCGGTTATTGCAGAGTTGCTCCACAAGTAAGTGTAAGGCATGGTTCCACCAGTCGCAGAAGCTGTAGCTCCACCGTCAGCGAAGGTGTTACAAGAAACGTTGGAATCAACAATCGAAGCAGAAACCAATACGGCTGGCTCTGTGATGGTGACGGAGCTTGAATCTGTACAACCGTTGGCGTCTGTGATGGTCACGGAATAAGTACCTGCTACCACTCCTGTAATGGAAGCCGCAGTGGCTGCGTTGCTCCAGTTGTAAGTGTAAGGCATGGTGCCACCCGTAGCGGAGGCGGTAGCTCCACCATCAGAGAAGGTGTTACAGGAAACGTTGGAATCGACAATGGAAGCTGAAACCAGTACTGCTGGTTCTGTAATGGTGATGGAGCTTGAATCTGTACAACCGTTGGCGTCTGTGATGGTCACAGAATATGTACCAGCTACAACTCCAGTGATGGAAGCTGTAGTAGCAGAGTTGCTCCAGTTGTAAGTGTAAGGCATGGTGCCACCCGTTGCAGAGGCTGTAGCCCCACCGTCAGAGAAGGTGTTACAAGAAACGTTGGAGTCGACAATGGAAGCCGAAACCAGTACTACCGGTTCTGTAATGGTGATAGAGCTTGAATCCGTACAACCGTTGGCGTCTGTGATGGTCACAGAATAAGTGCCCGCTACCACTCCTGTGATGGAAGCTGTAATGGCAGAGTTGCTCCAGTTATAAGTGTAAGGCATGGTTCCGCCCGTTGCGGAAGCTGTAGCCCCACCATTAGAGAAAGTGTTACAAGAAACATTGGAATCGACAATGGAAGCCGAAACCAGTACTACCGGTTCTGTGATGGTGATAGAGCTTGAATCCGTACAACCGTTCTGATCAGTGATGGTTACTGAGTAAGTCCCCGCCACAACTCCAGTGATGGAAGCTGTCGTGGCAGAGTTGCTCCAGTTATAGGTGTAAGGCATGGTTCCACCCGTAGCGGAAGCTGTGGCTCCGCCATCCGAGAACGTATTACAAGAAACGTTGGAATCGACAATGGAAGCAGAAACCAGCACTGCCGGCTCTGTGATGGTGATGGAGCTTGAATCCGTACAACCGTTGGCATCTGTAATGGTCACAGAATAAGTCCCCGCCACAACTCCTGTGATGGAAGCTGTAGTAGCAGAGTTGCTCCAGTTATAGGTATAAGGCATCGTTCCACCCGTAGCGGAAGCTGTTCCTCCACCGTCAGAGAAGGTGTTACAGGAAACATTGGAATCGACAATGGAAGCCGAAACCAGTACTGCTGGCTCTGTGATAGTGATGGAGCTTGAATCCGTACATCCGTTGGCATCTGTGATGGTCACAGAATAAGTCCCCGCCACAACTCCTGTGATGGAAGCTGTAATGGCAGAGTTACTCCAGTTGTAAGTGTAAGGCATGGTGCCGCCCGTAGCAGAAGTCGTAGCTCCACCATCCGAGAAGGTATTACATGAGACATTGGAATCGACAATGGAAGCCGAGACCAGTACTACCGGTTCAGTGATGGTGATGGAGCTTGAATCTGTACATCCGTTTTGATCGGTGATGGTCACGGAATAAGTACCTGCTACCACTCCTGTGATGGAAGCCGTGGTAGCAGAGTTGCTCCAGTTATAGGTGTAAGGCATGGTGCCACCTGTGGCAGAAGCCGTAGCTCCACCATCTGAGAATGTGTTACAAGAAACGTTGGAGTCGACAATGGAAGCCGAAACCAGTACTGCTGGCTCTGTGATAGTGATGGAGCTTGAATCCGTACATCCGTTTTGATCGGTGATGGTTACTGAGTAAGTACCCGCGACAACTCCAGTGATGGAAGCCGTGGTTGCGGAGTTGCTCCAGTTATAGGTGTAAGGCATGGTGCCACCTGTAGCAGAAGCCGTAGCTCCACCATCCGAGAAGGTGTTACAAGAAACATTTGAATCGACAATGGAAGCCGAAACCAGTACTGCTGGCTCTGTGATGGTCACCGAAGCGGAATCTGTACATCCGTTTTGATCGGTAATGGTCACCGAGTAGGTGCCTGCAGCAATGCCCGTAATGGAAGCCGTAGTAGCAGAATTACTCCAACTGTAAGTGTAAGGCATCGTACCGCCTGTAGCAGAAGCTGTAGCTCCACCGTCAAGGAATGTGTTGCAAGACACATTGGAGTCAGCAATGGACGCTGCGATGAGCGAAGCTGGTTCGGTCACTGTAAAGGAATAGATCAATGTGTTGCACGATTCTGAATCGGTTACACTCACTGTGTAGTTTCCTGCACCAAGCCCTGAGTTCACGTTGGTCGTTGACCCTCCTGACGACCATGTGTACGTGTAAGGCGCAAGCCCACCAGTAATGTTCACAGTGATGGATCCATCCGTGAATCCATTACATGAAGCATCGCTGACGATGGTGGATGTGGAATCCAATTCGTCAAACACAAATACCTCGAGGACATTTGAGTAGGCCACACCACAGGCGGTTGAGGTCACCTGACGCCTGAAGTAGGTGGTTTCCGTCAATGCCTGCGGTTGATACACGAGGCCATTGTTGGTGCCTGGTGCGGCACTCCAGTTTCCAGAGGCGGTTGAGTCTTGCCATTCATAGGTGTAACTGTTGTCTCCACCAGAGGCAGCTGCGTTGCTGATGAATGCAGCTGGAGCCGTGTTGTAGCATACGCTGTCCACGGTCTGGCCAAGAACCGAAAAGGTCGTGAATGTCAGAGCTATAACGCTCAGAATTCGGAGGGTTAATCGAGCTTTCATGATTCTACTTAGGGTTTAGGTGAGGTCTTTGGGTAAGGTTTAGTTTGTTGATACGTTTCCTGGATCGAGCACTGCAGGTTCACCCACAGTGGCTGATGTTGATTTTTCACAGCCATTCGCATCGGTTACAGTCACTGTGTAAGTGGCTGCCCCAAGGCTGACAATGTCTTCAGTAGTTTCACTGTTCGACCATGAATAAGAGAAGTTGGCTTCTCCACCTGTCACGGTGAGGTCAACAGAGCCGTCCGTATCACCATTACACGTGGCGTCTGAAGCAACAGCGGATACACTGAGCAGGGTGCTCGCTTCGCTTACGTTGTCAGAGTCGGTGATGGTGCAGTTGTTGGCGTCTGTAACTGTTACAGCGTAGGTTCCCTGACCGAGCGCACTCAAATCCTCGGTGGTCGCGCTGTTGCTCCACATATAGGTGTAGGA
Organism: Flavobacteriales bacterium UBA6057; assembly: GCA_002428995.1. Lineage (GTDB taxonomy): Bacteria > Bacteroidota > Bacteroidia > Flavobacteriales_G > Salibacteraceae > UBA6057. Next base: position 220,147 of record DIYJ01000009.1, read on the forward strand.
AGTAGTTCCTCCCGAAACCGTTAAATCAACCGTTCCGTCATCATCTCCTGTACAGGTTACGTTGGTGCTGACCGTTGATGCGGATAGAGCAGTGGGCTGAGTCAACAGGATTGAAGTGGAATCAGTACAGCCATTTTGGTCTGTAACGGTTACAGAGTAGGTAGTGGCTCCGATGTTGTCTTCCACCGCGTTGGTTTCTCCCGTATTCCATGAATAGGTGTAGGGCGAAGTGCCTCCCGTTTCCGAAGCGGTCACCTCACCATCGGTGTCACCAAAACAGTCTAGGGTGCCGGTCACAGAGGCAGAGGCCACAAGTTCTGTTGGTTGAGTGAGTGTAGTGGAAGCAGAATCAGTACAACCGTTCTGATCTGTCACAGTCACGGAGTAGGTAGTAGCTCCTATATTGTTTTCTACCGCGTTGGTTTCGCCTGTATTCCAGGAATACGTGTAAGGCGATGTGCCTCCCGTTTCTGAAGCAGTCACTTCCCCGTCTGTGTCACCAAAGCAATCCAGCGTACCTGTCACGGAAGCTGAGGCTACCAGTTGGGTAGGCTGGGAAAGGGCCACAGAAGCTGAATCTGTACATCCGTTTTGGTCCGTCACGGTTACGGAATAGGTTGAGGCTCCGAGGTTGTCCTCTACTGCATTGGTTTCACTTGTGTTCCAGGAATAGGTAAAGGGAGATGTGCCGCCTGTTTCTGAAGCAGTTACCTCGCCATCCGTATCCCCGAAGCAATTGAGGGCATCGGTTACGGACGCAGAGGCTACGAGTTGATCAGGTTGGGATAGTGCTACAGAAGCTGAGTCTGTACAACCGTTCTGATCGGTGACAGTCACGGAATAAGTAGTAGCCCCAATGTTGTTTTCTATGGCGTTGGTTTCGCCCGTATTCCAGGAATAGGTGTAGGGTGAAGTTCCTCCAGTTTCCGAAGCGGTTACTTCACCATCCGTATCTCCAAAGCAATCCAGTGTGCCAGTGACGGATGCAGAAGCAACCAACTGCGTGGGTTGGGTGAGTGCTATAGAAGCTGAATCTGTACAGCCGTTCTGATCTGTCACGGTTACAGAATAAGTGGTTGCGCCAATGTTGTTTTCTATGGCGTTGGTTTCACCCGTGTTCCATGAGTAGGTGTAAGGAGAAGTTCCTCCGGTTTCAGAAGCGGTGACCTCACCATCCGTATCTCCGAAGCAATCCAGGGTTCCGGTGACTGAAGCTGAGGCTACCAGCTGAGTAGGCTGGGTGAGTGTTGTAGAAGCTGAATCTGTACATCCATTCTGATCTGTCACGGTCACCGAATAAGTGGTTGCACCAATGTTGTTTTCGATCGCGTTGGTTTCGCCCGTGTTCCAAGAGTAGGTGTAAGGAGAAGTTCCTCCGGTCTCAGAGGCCGTAACCTCACCATCCGTATCTCCGAAGCAGTCCAAGGTTCCGGTGACTGAAGCTGAGGCTACCAACTGAGTAGGCTGGGTGAGTGGTACAGAAGCCGAATCCGTACATCCGTTTTGGTCTGTCACGGTTACGGAATAAGTAGTGGCTCCAAGGTTATTTTCAATCGCGTTGGTTTCGCCTGTATTCCAGCTGTACGTGAAGGGAGAAGTTCCGCCTGTCTCCGAAGCAGTCACCTCACCATCCGTATCACCAAAGCAACTGATCGCGCTTGACACCGAGGCAGAAGCCACGAGTTGATCGGGCTGTGTGAGTTCTACGGAGGCCGAATCCGTACAACCGTTCTGATCTGTTACAGTCACGGAGTAGGTAGTAGCTCCAATGTTGTTTTCTATGGCGTTGGTTTCGCCTGTATTCCAGGAGTAGGTGTAAGGTGAAGTACCTCCGGTTTCTGAGGCGGTAACCTCACCATCCGTATCTCCAAAACAATCCAGGGTTCCGGTCACGGAAGCTGAAGCAACGAGTTGCGTAGATTGAGTAAGTGTTGTGGAAGCTGAATCCGTGCAACCGTTTTGATCGGTCACAGTTACCGAATAGGTAGTAGCTCCAATGTTGTTTTCTATGGCGCTGGTTTCGCCCGTATTCCAGGAATAGGTGTAGGGAGACGTTCCTCCAGTTTCCGAGGCTGTTACCTCACCATCGGTATCTCCAAAACAATCCAGGGTTCCGGTCACAGAGGCCGAGGCTACTAGCTGCGTGGGTTGAGTAAGCGCCACCGATGCTGAGTCCGTACATCCATTCTGGTCGGTAATGGTCACAGAGTAGGTGGTGGCTCCAAGGTTTGTCTCCGTTGCATTTGTTTCTCCGGTATTCCAGCTGTAGGTATACGGGGATGTTCCACCAGTTTCGGAAGCGGTCACTTGTCCGTCCGTGTCTCCAAAGCAATCAATGGAGCCTGTGACCGAAGCTGAAGCTACCAGCTGCGAAGGTTGAGTGAGCGCCACTGATGCTGAGTCCGTACATCCATTCTGATCTGTAATGGTAACAGAATAGGTGGTGGCTCCAAGGTTCGTCTCCGTAGCATCTGTCTCGCCCGTGTTCCAGTTGTAGGTGTAAGGGGAAGTTCCACCAGTTTCGGAAGCGGTTACTTGTCCGTCCGTGTCTCCAAAGCAATCAATAGAGCCTGTGACTGAGGCTGAAGACACCAGTTGAGCTGGTTGAGTGAGCGCTACCGAAGCAGAATCTGTACATCCGTTCTGATCTGTAATGGTTACAGAATAGGTGGTCGCACCCAGATTTGTCTCTATAGCATTTGTTTCTCCGGTATTCCAGCTGTAGGTATATGGAGATGTTCCTCCCGTTTGTGAGGCGGTCACTTGCCCATCCGTGTCTCCGAAGCAATCGATGGGGGACAATACGGAGGCTGATGCCACGAGTGAGCTGGAAGGCTGTGTAATGGTAGCACTTGCCGTAGCAGTACAGGCATTGTTGTCAGTTACGGTAACAGTATAGGTTGTTGCCGCCAATCCTGAGATCGAGTTCGTAGTGGATGAAGTATTGAGGGTACTCGAAAAATTAGACCATTCATAATCATAATTAGCAGTTCCTCCGGAAGCTGTCACGGTCAATGCACCCGTAGACTCATTAAAGCAAGCCACATCCGTTTGGCTCGTAATAGAAGCAGACATAGAGCAAGTCGTACCACCTGTGAATGCTCTCACCCTCACATTGTCAAATACCGCTTCCTCCGCAGAATTTCCGATACAGACAATACGAACCGACATTTTCGTTGCCGTACCCGGCACTTCAAACGCAAAGGAATCCTCTTCCAGAATCACTCCCAGTTGATTTCCAGAAACATCCGCAGATCCGTTTAAATCTGTATCCTCCGTCATATTGGTACTTCCGCCACCAGCTCCACCGTAGTAAGCCCCTACGATGGTGTAGGTTCCAGTCTCTACATTGGCAACGGTAGGCAATCCACCTACCGAGTTTGCTCCCGTGGCTATATCTGAGTCAAAAGCCACCTGAATGAGGAAGTAATCAGCCGCCTCATACCGGCTATTCAATTCTATGCTCGCCCCCATTAAGAGAATCACACGCATTGAATCCCCCTGATAGGATGATACATCCAATGTTTTTGTCATGAAATATCCAGGCTCTCCCGTTCCCAACGGGTTGTCAGAGGCGTCCATATCCTCACCACCAAAAGCGTAATCGCCCTGCTGGCCAGAATAAGCCTGGAAGAAGTTTCTGCCCGAGGTAGTACCGGCAGGGTTTGGACCTGCAGCACTGGAATCAACATTCCATCGGGTCCAAACATCACCGCCACCATCGTTGAAAGTATTAGACCGGTAGTTAGTGCCATCTTGGCCCGGGCTCTCAAAATCCTCCGTGTAGAGAAGCTGGGCATTGGCAGCGAAGCCCAAAAACAGCAAGGAAAGGGCAAGGGTTAGTTTTTTGTCAAACATGACAGAAAGAAGGTTTTGGTATTGACATCGAAGGGTTGGTAGGTGTTGCAAATGTATCATCATAAGCATACGAAGAGGTGTATCTCCGTTAGAATCTGATTGTTTCCTGTTCCTGAATTGCCTCTTAGTATGGGAATCTTGTTCCGATTATAACATAGTGTTAATACAGCCGGGTTTACGAGCCTTCTTTAAAAAGGTTGTGCTTAAATAGTGAGTCCTTTGGAAAATAGGCTTACCTGCACACGATCTTGTCAAAATCGCCACCATAAAGCAGATGAGTACATCTGTAGATAATGGGCAAAATGTATCGTATGAAATGACCGCGTCCCCATGGAGGCGAAGGCGTAGGTCAATGAGGTTGAATAGGGGAGAATGATGTCCTTATCGGCACAAATAGCAGTTCAGCCAGCCAGTGACATCTTGATTCTTGCTGTTGGTGATTTCTTCGGCAATTTCGTTACCTCCACCTTCCAGCGGTTCCAGTTTGTGCGGGCGTTCTCCGTTAGAATCATCTCTTCCTGTGCTGAAATAGAACTGCGGAGATTCGAAATGGCCTGATGGTCGCAGCGAAAGCAGGCCTCGGGGTGTAGCTAACGATTTTAGGTCAGCTGTAAATCCGGTTTGTGGCTTTTGGCTCAACACCCCCGATTCGATGCATCGAGCCGCGAAAAGCCCTGCTTCATAGCCCATCAGGCTGAAGAGGTTAGGGAGAATGCCGTGTTCTCCTTTGTAGGCATTCAGGAAACTGAGGTTGTCATTCGACTGAATAGCCTCGTCCCATGTGCAAAAGCCAGATACTTCAGGCATATGCCGAGCTTCAGTTTCGCTGGCAAACACTGCGGTGGCATTGCCGTAGATGGGAATCTCTCTAATCTCAGATTCAGGATAGTGTTCAAGTAATGTTTGAGAGCTGGGAAGGCTGAGATTGGAGTGCACACAATCTGCACCTGATTCCTTCACTTTTTTCGCCAGATCCACAACATCTTCTCGGGTCCAGTCCTGCTCAGGTATTTTGTATCCCATTACTTCTCCTCCGCCAGCTGCAAGTCCAAGCTGAAAGGCATGGCTGATTTGATATCCAGAATCGTAGAAGGAGCTCGCCATCAATACTTTCTTTCCCTGAGACCCTAGTCGCTTCCCGAGTTGCCAGGCTGACTCCCAAAGTTGGAAGGTGTTTACCAGTGTAAAGGGATTGTCCTTGATGGGGGTGTAGAGGTTCGCACCAAGCCCTGTGAGATAGAGGAGTTTGCGGTTTGCTTTGGATTGTGCCATCACTGCTTCCTGGGCGTGATGACCTATATCCGCAATCACGAGGTTCACCCGATCTTGTACCAAGAGCTTTTGAAGCTTTTCGAGAATGACTTCTTGTTTGCCTCCATTTCCAATGGTTTCGAAATAGACCTGCGGCCGCTTTTCATCGGGGAGAGCATCCAATGCCAGGTGCAGACCATCCGTAAAGCTGAGCGTCATCTCGGAGTAAACAACCGAGTTCGGAAGCAGGAGTCCAATCTTATTCATATCGAGCGTAGGGTTTTCAGGCGCGAAAAAAGTAAATAGTCGAAATCTTCAGAATAAAAAAACCGACTTCCTGTATCTGAAAGAACAGGAAGTCGGTCGGTAACTTGATCTACGATCATTAGCTTCTTGAAGGGAACAATCCCTGCAAGGCAATGATGTAATTCAGCGATAAGTATGGTGCCATGTTGTTAATGGCACTGGAGTTTCCGGTATTCAACAGTGAGATTGATCCGGTAACATCTCCAGTTGCACCTGCGAGGTATCCATCCTCCTCATCGATGTAGTACTCACCATTGGTGGCCTTGGCAAAGTAGTTTCCTCCAGGAGACGACTCTCCACCTTCATCTGCGCTTACCTCAATGGCGGCAACACCACTAAGTCGGTTGATCACAACGTGAGTATGCGTTGCCAGTTGAGTGATGTTGAGATTGTTGACTTCAGTACCCAACTGTTGTCCAAGCTTTCGGTTGGTCAATCCTGGCCCATGACCGGGATGCATTGCTGCTCTTCCTCGAAGGTCTGGCAGGGCAAACGTTGTTCGCCCATCTCCACCGTAAGTAGTACCTAGAAGAGAAAATAGCGCGGAATTTTGAGAAATAGGAAGCAATTGCCCCTGGCAAAAAGCCCATCCACGCGGAGCGAAATTACCCGCGAAAAGGATGATTTGTGCTAAAAAAGGTTCCATGTATCTAGAGTTTTTTTAATCAATTGAATAAATGAGATTAACTTCTTGAAGGATAGATACCTTGCAAGCATATAATGTAGTTCACACACGTGGAGGGCTGCATGATGTCAATCGCTTGACTGTTCCCTGTATTGCTAAGGCTCGCAGTTCCGCCCACGATCGCTCCCACTCCGGCAAGGTGTTGCCCTGGGCTTGATTCGTCAAGGAATGATTCCGCAGAACTCTCAGCGAGGTAGTGACCTACAGGTGAAAGCTGATTGCCTGAACCTGAGTTCGTTTGCAAATCGAAGGTGGCAGATAGGTTAGAGTGATCTACCAGGTGAGTGTGCGATGCCATGTTCAGAACGTTCATGTTCATTTCTTCAACTCCGTAGCGAGCCCCTAGTCTTCTGGTAGTCAATCCAGGACCAGTGCCTGCATGCACGGCCAGTCGACCTCTTAGATCAGGGAGAGCAAAAGTCGATCGTCCATCACCTCCATAGGTGGTGCCGATGATCGAGAATAAGGCTGTGTTTGATGAAATTGCCATGAGCTGACCATCACACAATGCCCAGGCACGAGGTGCGAAGTTTCCTCCGAACATATATATCTGTCCAATAAATGGTTCCATTCTATAAAATGTTTTGTGTCTTAATAAAGGGGGTTAGTTGCGTGAGGGGAAGATTCCAACCAGAGCGATGATGTAATGGACCGCTTCAGAAGGTTGAATGTTGTTGAAGTGTTGACTTCCACCTTGGTTGGCGACTTGAAGAGCTCCTGCCAAACCAGCTGCAGTTCCATTCAACTTAGCGCCTGCCGTTCCAGTAGTGGCAAAGAATGTATTGCCAGCAGCGGTTTGTGCGCCTACAAAATTCCCTACAGGGCTTGATTCGCCTGCCTCTTCGCTTGCTACAGCTACAAAAGGAGTAAAGCTGAGAGGAGTGATGTCAGCCGTGTGACTGTGTGACGGAAGTTGGTTTGCAGTCAGGATGTTGTACTCCGTTCCTGAGCGCTGGCCTAATGGTCGGTTGGAGAGGCCTGGTCCGTGGCCTTGGCCAATCGGAGTTCTTCCTCTTAAGTCGGGAAGGGCAAACGTTGTTCGTCCATCTCCACCATAGGTTGTGCCCAGGATCGAGAACAATGCCTGGTTTTGGTTGATGGACAAGAGCTGACCATCACAATACGCATAACCACGCGGTGCAAAATTGCCACCGAACATGGTTATAGATCCAATAAAGGGTTCCATAAAAATGGGTTTGAGGGTTGGTATGAATATTTATTCTGGCGCTGCACTCGGGAGAGTGAGCACACGCAAGGATAATACTTCTGATTAAAAAATAGTGTGCAAAAAATGCCTTTTTTGGCAATGGTTACGTGGTCAGGCAGTTAGCCTTTCAGTATGCTTGATTTTCAAAATAGAGCTTAAGTGGGTGAAACAATTTGCCGTTTAAATCGAGTTTTGTTCGCTTACCAAAAACATCTTCTGTGAGTGGATCATTCACACTTTCTTCGTGAGAAAGAACAATGCAATGAATACACACGAAATAGACTACCGCATCATTGGAGAAGAGATGCAATGCGTAGAGGTGGAGCTTGATCCGCAGGAAACTGTAATAGCGGAGGCAGGCAGTCTTATGTATATGGATCGGGACATTCAGATGGAAAGCATTTTTGGCGATGGTGCGAAGGCTACCCAGAGTTTCATGGGAAAAGTATTCGCTGCCGGAAAGCGTGTTTTGACGGGTGAAAGTCTGTTTATGACTGCCTACACGAACGCAGGTTCGGGAAAGAAACAAGCCACATTTGCAGCGCCCTATCCTGGGAAGGTTATTCCTATGGATCTGAGTCTGTTAGGTGGCCGTGTGGTGTGTCAGAAGGATGCTTTTTTGTGTGCGGCTAAGGGTACTTCAGTCGGTATTGAGTTTCAAAAGAGAATTGGTGTTGGACTTTTTGGTGGCGAAGGTTTCATCATGCAGAAACTGGAAGGTGATGGAATGGCCTTTGTACATGCCGGAGGAACCATCATCGAAAGGACTCTGAATCCAGGTGAAAGCCTGAAGGTGGATACCGGATGCATCGTGGCCTTCACCCGCGAGGTGGACTATGACATTGAATTCGTAGGAGGAATCAAGAATACCATCTTCGGAGGTGAAGGGCTCTTTTTTGCTTCGTTGAGAGGTCCCGGAAAGGTTTGGATTCAGTCGTTGCCTTTCAGCAGGCTGGCCGACAAGATCATTAGCTCTGCTCCGAAAATGGGAGGAAACCGAAAAGGAGAGGGAAGTATCCTCGGTGGATTGGGTGATCTTATTGACGGCAACTAGCGAACGTTACCCGGGCAACGTGGTTAATATTGCCAATTCATTTAACCATCGTTCGGATGATCCAACATTACTTTTCCATCGCCTTTGCCCTCGGCCTCTCTTTGGTTGTGTTTTCTAAAGGAGTAGCTCAGGAGCTCAGAGCCTACGCTGTTTACAATTCGAAAGGCAAGCAGGTCGACTTCGGAACCATGAGCGAGAAGCTCTTAAAGGCGGATGTGGTGTTGTTTGGAGAACTGCACAACAATCCTATTTGCCATTGGCTCCAACTGGAGTTTTCGAAGGTGGCGCTCGAGAGTGACAAGCCAATTGCCTTTGGTGCGGAAATGTTTGAACGCGATGATCAGCTCGTTCTGGACGAGTACCTGTCAGAAACCGTTCCTCTGAAGTTTTTAACGCAGGACGCGAAGACGTGGCCCAATTTCGAAACGGACTACCTGCCGCTGCTTGATCTGGCCAGGGATGCACAACGACCGTTTATCGCTACCAATGTGCCTCGCAGGTATGCTTCACTCGTGTCTAAGAAGCGCAAGGAAGCGTTGGACAGTCTTTCTGCGGAGGCCAAACAGATGATCGCTCCGCTGCCTTTTGAGGTCACCATCAATGACCCCGGATACATTGACATGCGCGAGATGATGGGCTTGCACAACATGGGAACAGGCATCGATGCCCTGATAGAAGCCCAGGCGCTGAAGGATTACACCATGAGTTGGAACATCTTCACAAACCTTCCCAGCGATGGGCTTTTCATTCACTTCAACGGTTCGTTCCACTCGCAGAATTTTGGCGGTATTTACAACTACCTCAAAGCCCTGGATAAGAAGTTGAAGGTATCAGTCATCGCAACGGTAGAAGCCGAAGGCACTGATCTGGCGTTTGACGAGGAATGGAAGGGGCTAGGTGATTTTGTGATTGTGGTTTCGGGTGATATGACGAAGACGCACTAGATTGGCTATCATCGGCTGGCCTGGCTTGTTCAGCGAACGCTGGCTTATTGAAGTTGAGGTTGTCATTGAGTTTGAGGTTTTCTTGTGGAGATCAAGGATCAAAGCAGTCAATTTTAAATGTCACTCTTCAAGCATCAACCTTGACGATAAGCGGTTTTCCTTGTACTTGCACTTGAGTTTGAACTTAAACTTGCCTGCCCTTTGACCAAAGTCTCCAGCTTAATACCCTTTTCTCTTCATCGTAGCAATTGCGTGCTCAGTAGCGCTGCTCCATCTATCTTCACCGCCTCTTAAGATTGATTTTAAAACTCGAACGAGATGCAATTAATATCACAGCGCCTTTGCATGGAAAAAGACTTGGGAATTCATGGAAACCTCTTTGGGGGAATCATGCTTTCCTGGTTGGACGAAGCCGCTGCCACCATGGCCTACGAGGTCTGTCACTCACCAAACATGGTAACCCTCAAGATTGAGGAAGTAATCTTCAAAAAGCCCGTCAAAATCGGTTTCCATCTCAAGATATACGGAGACGTCATTAGGATGGGGAAAAGCTCCATCACACTTTTGGTAGAAGCCCGCAAACACAATGTTTATTCAGGCGAGGAAACGGTCGTTTGTTCCACCAATTTCACCTTCGTAAGAATTGACGAGCAAGGTGACGCCATTCCAATTTCGGACCGCGTCAAAGACCGCTATGCTCATTTGAAAGGGTAGTTTGGAGATTGGTCTGATTCGTCATCCAGGGAATGCGGTTTTATTGAATTTGAAGTTGTGATTGAGGTTGAGGTTTTTCGCGGAGATCAAGGATCAAGGATCAAAGCGGTAAACCTTTCATGTCACTCCACATCCATTGTCCTTGATGATAAGCAGTTTTCATTGAGCTTGCGCTTGCACTTGAGTTTGAACTTATCCAAAACCCACACTTCTTTGATCTTTGATCCTTGAACCTTGATCTTCAACCTTCATGGAAATCCAAAACATAAGAGTTCAGAAAACTGCCCGCTATGCGGTGATCGAGCCGAAAGGCGAGGTGAAGGCGGTGCTTTATGCACTTCATGGCTATCGCCAGTTGATCTCTTACTTCGCTCAGCCGTTTGAAGTGCTCGCAGCTCAGGGAGTGAGAGTGATTGCTCCTGAGGGTTTGAGTCGCTTCTATGTGGCAGGCTATTCAGGACAAGTAGGAGCCACCTGGATGACGAAAGAGGATCGTGAGGTCGACATCACGGATTACATCGATTATCTGAACCAGCTTCACGAATCCTTAAAACCATCCATGGAGGGTTTGCCGCTTCATCTTTTGGGATTCAGCCAGGGAGGAGCCACGGCAGGAAGATGGTTGAGCCATTGCTCCATTCCTTTTCAAAGTTTTACGCTCTACGCTTCTGTTTTTCCAAACGACTTTGACTTTCCTGGAATGGCCGATGTGGTCAATTCCATGCAAACGATTATCTGCTTTGGTGATGAAGATGTGTTCGCAGATGAAAAAACAATTGCCAAGAAGATGAACTGGCTGCAATCTTTTGGATACGAGGCTAAACTGTTGAGGTTCAGTGGAAAACACAAAGTTTATCCAGAAGTGTTAGAGATGGTTTGGAAGGAAATATCCAGTGCTTAACTTTTATTAAGATTCAGTCTAAACAATTTGCCTGGGTTATGCGTCTTATATGCAGTTCTTTCCACAGGTTAGGTTTAGTTAGTTAATAGGGTTAAAGCAGGGCACACGATCTCAAAAGTGCGCCCTGCTTTTCTTTTATACCTATTTGATCCGAACTTGGATCAGCTTCTCCTCGTTGAGGAAACCTTCCAGTTGATCCCCAATAGCCACTGGTCCAACACCTGATGGTGTGCCTGTGAAGATCAAATCTCCAATCTTGAGGGTAACGTACTGAGATACGTAACTGATGATGCTATCAACGGAGAAGAGCATGTCTGAAGCGGACGCTTTCTGCACCGTCTCTCCGTTTTTTTTGAGCTCGAGCATCCAGCTTTCTTCGTCCCCGAGCTCTGCTTTCTTTTTCCATGAACCAACGGGTGCGCTGCCGTCAAACGCTTTTGCCTTTTCCCAGGGTAGTCCCTTTTTCTTGCACTCGGCCTGAACATCTCTGGCAGTGAAGTCAATGCCCAGGCTCACCTCGTCATAATAGCGATGTGCAAAGCGCTCCTCAATGTTTTTGCCGAGACGATTGATCTTCACCACGATCTCCAGCTCATGATGGACGTCATTGGTGAAATCCGGAATGAAAAATGCCTTTCCCCGCTGTAGAATAGCGCTGTCAGGCTTCATGAAAAAAACGGGCTCCTTCGGAACCTCACTCTTCATTTCCTTCGCGTGATCGGCATAATTGCGGCCGATGCAGATGATCTTCACGATTGTTCTTTTTGTCTTTCTGCCTTCAGTTCGTCCATCACCTGACGGAACACCTTTTTGGTGCTCAGCGGGAAGTCACCATTCATGAGCCAGCCAAAGTAACCGGCTTCTTTTCTGAATACTTCAATGACAGGCGTACCCTTGAATTTTCCGAAGTTGAAAACGATCCTGTTTTCTTCGTCATACACCACACGCCCCATGATGTCGGCCGCGTTGTGGAAGCGTGAAAATGACTCAAGGAATTCAACGTTGCCCTCCAGGTTGTCATAGCGCTCCAGCTGAGATTCCAGGATTTCATACGTGGCCCGGATATCTGCTTCGGCAGAGTGTGCGTTTTCAATCTCCTTGTCGCAATAGAATCGATAAGCCGCCTGCAGGGTTCGCTGCTCCATCTTGTGAAAGATGTTCTGTACGTCCACCAGTTTTCGTTCCTGGAAATCGAAATCGATGCCAGCCCGGAAGAATTCCTCCACCAGCATGGGGATGTCAAACTTATTGCTGTTGTAACCCCCAAGGTCACATTCAAACAAGAATTTGAAGAGGGCAGGAGCGAGGTCTTTGAACGTAGGTTCATTGGCTACATCCTCGTTGCTAATGCCGTGAATGGAGATCGACTCCTCACTGATGGGCATTTCCGGATTCACCCGATGCGTTCGCATGGTTTGGCTCCCTCCGGGACTTACTTTAAGGATGGCAATTTCTACAATGCGATCAGAGCCCACATTCACTCCTGTGGTCTCCAGATCTATAAAGGCTAGGGGCCTTTCAAGGTTTAGCAGCGACATGCTGCCAAATGTATCAGTCTTTGAATTCTTAGAACTTCAAAATCACGTTTTCAGCAGTACCGGTTTCGTCCAGTTTAAACTCACATCTGCGGTTTAACTGGCGGCCTTCTGGATTGTCGCTTCCGTCAGGATTGGCATTGGGCGCGATGGGAACAGCCTCTCCAAAGTATTGATAAACCATCTGAGCATCTGAAATTCCTTTCTTCATAAGGTAGTCGTAGGCAGCTTTGGCGCGCTTCTCTGAAAGGGCAAGGTTGTATTCAACGCTACCGACCCAGTCAGCATGTCCATCGATCTGAAGGTTGATTTCTCCTCGCTCGCTCAGGTAGTCGTAAACCTTGTTGAGTTCTTCGATGCTTGCTTCTCTGAGGTCGTGCTTATCGAAGTCGAAAAGGATGTTTCGGAATACGATGACCTCATCGTTGCTTTTGCGTTCTTCTGTCTTTGTTGATGCTTCTGTTTTGTCCGCTTGGGATTCACCTGCATTGGCTACACTGCGCTCTGCTTCGATGGCCGCAATCTGATCGGCAGGGTAGGAGTCTGTTGTGAGCTTCATAGCTGCCTTGTAGTTGGCTACGGCTTCATCTGGCTTTCCATCCCGGTAAGCAGCGTTGGCTGTGGCGATCAAAGCCCGATACTCGGCTTCTTTGGCTGCCATCATCTTTTGCTCATCCTGAATACGCTCTATTTCTTCCGAAGCTTTGGTGTCTGGGCTGATGTCCTGCGCTTGCTGATAATAGCTCACTGCGGCATCCAGTTCTCCTTTATCGTAGGCTGCTGCTCCCTGAGACATCAGTGCAGCGTAGTGCGCCTCCCTGGCTTTCATTTCAGCCTGGATGGCAGCAATGCGCTCGTCAGGATACTCACTCGTGCCTGTATTCTTGGCTTTTTCATAGTTCACAAGTGCGCTCTTCCATCTTCCTTCTTCGTAGTCTTTATCTGCTGCGGCAATGAAGGCATCGTATTCGGAAGAAGCACCTTCAGCGGATGATTCGGCAGAGTTGTTCACACCTACGGACTGAGTCGCCATCAGCGGCTCATTTGCTTTTTGTTCTGCTGTTTTGGCTGACATGTCTTCAGTGCCTTCAGATTGCTGCTCTGATGTTGCTGCCATTTCCTCCTGACGCTCAATGGCTGCCAATTGATTTTTAGGGTAGGTCTTGGGCATCAGTGCCAAGGCCTCTTCATAGTTCTTCCTTGCTGCTTCCATGTGGCCATCAGCAAAAGCACGATCTCCCATTTCGATCAACTCGTTGTATTCTCCTTCTCTTTCTTCAATCGCTTTGATCTGCTGAGTGGGATATTCTGCACTTCCCATCTCTGCGGCCTTTTGATATGCGGCTTTTGCCACCTCTACATCATTGCTGGCCATGGCTTTATCGCCTTGTGCGATGAGAGCATCGTATTCTGCATTCGCTGCGTCAGCGCTCGCCTCATTCTTTGCATCCATCGATTCAGCTAGTGCCTGTGCACTGCGCTGCTCAGCAATGGCATCCAGTTGTTCCTGCGGATAGGTCCTGGACATCAATTCCAGCGCATCCTCGTAGTTTTTCTGGGCTGTTTCCAGTTCTCCCTCTGCAAAGGCGCGATCAGCTTCAGCAACCATTTCGTTGTATTCTGCTTCTTTTTGGGCAGCGGCTTCTTGTTCCTCAATCATCTTGAGCTGCTGAACCGGATATTCTGCACTGCTCAAATCTGCTGCTTTTAGATAGGCCGCTTTTGCTATGTCAAGGTCTTTGCTGGCCATGGCCTCATCTCCCTGCGCAATGAGTGTATTGTAGTCGGCTTTGTCCGCGGAAGCCTCTTCCTGTGCGGCCATTGCCGTTCGCTGCTTTTCCTCTGCTCGCTGCTGCTCGATGGCTGCCAGCTGAAGCTTTGGATACTCCTCGTTTTTCACTTCCAGTGCAGCTTTGTAAGCACTCTCCGCATCGTCCATCTGCCCATTCTTGAATGCCTCATTACCCTGAGCAATCAAACGGCTGTAATCGGCATTCTGCTCTTCGGTGGTGCCCTCCTCTGAGGCCATTGCAGCTTTTCCGGCTTGATCTTCGGGAAGGAATACGCGGCTGGTATCCGGCTGAGGAACCTTCGCAAGCAATTCGCTATCATCCTTCTTTGTCATCACCTTCTCTACCTTCTCGATCTGCTGTCGTGGGTAAGTTTCCTCTGGTTTGATCATCGAAGCAATCTCATAGTCAACGCGTGATTCTGAGTACTGCTCCTTGTCCATGTGCTGGTCTCCCTCCTTCACATGGGCCACGTATTTGTCAACCACTTCCTCCTGCGTCAATGCCTTTTCGACCGGGCGCTCACCAATGGATTCAGAACCCAGGATGTTTCCTTCAGTGTCCCGAACATCCACCAACTGAACATAGTTGTTGAGCTCGGCTGGATGATACCTTGAAGCGATGATGGAACTGAGGGAATCCAGTACTTCCTCGTCTTCCTTTTCAGCGACAATGTCTTCGAAGTCTTCCTGGATTTTGCTCTCTACATCAAAGAATGCATTGTTCACAAAGGCGCGCTGGGCGATGACCCGACCGTTTTCATCCTCCACGTTGTCTATTTTGACTTCCTGGTAAAGGGTGTAAGCTTCACACTGCTTAGGTACGGTGAAGTTTCCGGTGTGCGTCAGGTAGCCCTCCGCAGTGATTTCAAAAGCATAGCGGGTCTCGGTTTTTAGCTGCATTTGGTAAGTTCCCGTGGCAGCATCAGCCATGTATTCGTTGAACAGTTCGCCTGTAGAGGGATCAAATACCTTTACTGAACCGGGCACGGGTGACTTTCGATCTTCACTGAAAATCCTACCTCGAATGGTTGTGTTGGACACAGCATCACACTCTAGGATGATTCGATAGATGTCCATGTCACCCAGACCGCCTTTTCGATCCGAAGCGTAGTAGCCAATGGCTCCTTCATCGCTGGTTACGAAGTAGATATCGTTTCCGGGCGTGTTGATGGGCGTGCCCAGGTTTTCAGGCTCTCCCCACTTGCCATTTTCATCGCGCGTGGTTTTGAAGATATCGTAGTCGCCCAGGGAATTGTGTCCTCTGGAGGAGAAGTAGAGCGTTTTCCCATCCTTGGTGAGGAAGGGCGCATCTTCATCGTAGCGCGTATTGATGTTTCGTCCAAGGCTTTTGAGCGGTTTCCAAGCATCCTGATCATCCTTGGTGGTCATGTAAATATCGCGTCCACCAAAGCCTGAAGGAATCTCACTGACCACAAACATGGTTTGCTCATCGTCTGTGATAAACACGGATGGTTCAAAGCCTCGTGCACTATTGATTCGCCCGCCAGCGCGCACTGGAATTGTCCACAAGCCGCCTTCAAGCTTACTCGACCACACATCAGATTCCCTGTAAATCAGCAGCTGATTTTCATCGCTCGCGTAGGTCACAGTGGCATCGTGGAGTGGGGTGTTGATCTGATCATTCATATAGGTACTGGAGCTGTCGTAGTTGGATGCTTCAGACCAGGCGCCATTGATGTTCAGCGAATAGTAGATGTCTTCAAAATACTTGTTGTCACCAGCAATGGCTCCACCTGTGGAGTTGGGCCTCCGTGAAGTGAAAAGAATGAGTGACTCATCCTCTTTTACCACCGGTGAATAGTCAGGATATTCACTGTTGATGGATGGCCCAAGATTGATGATTTGGATGTACTTCTTTTCGTTCTCAACCTGTACCAACGCGTTCTGGCTCATCTCGATGTAGCGTCCCACATCATGGCCAAGTTCCTCGTCTGTCAGGCCTTCCCCGGCAATCAACGACAGGTAGGTGTCGTAGTGCTGAATGGCCTTTTCGAAGTTTCCGTCATACTGTTCCGCCATTCCTGCATAGAGGAAAAGGTCTGGTAGCGTATCGCTGCTTACGTTGGCGATGGCTGTTCTCAGGTAGCGGACGGCATTGCCCTTTTGAACTCCATTCTCCATGATGGCCAGGCCCATCTCATAGTTGTAATCGGGATTCTCGGAATCGAGCTTGAGCAGATCTTCATAAATATCGATCGCCTCGGCATAGTCACCCGAGTTCAAAGCCTTCACAGCCTTTACCCTGAGCTTTTTTTCCTCTTTGGTTTGGGCCATGGAGCTTGCCACCGCAAGGAGGATGAAAGACAGGATGATGAGAAAAATTTTCCCTGGAAGGGCCGTAGGGGCTTTTTCGTCTGTGTTCAGCATTAGGACAGGTTTGCGTTGTTGAACAAAGCTAGCCCCGATGCAGAGCGGGCTGCAGGACGCAGCGACATGGTTGTAAACAGGATTTTGTTAATTCACAACAATCCTAACATACTGGTATTCAATGAATAAGGCTTTCGGCTGGTTTGCTTCGGGATCAAAGTTTGGACCTTGAACGAGTGACTGTAAATCCTTGAACCTCAATTCATTCTGATCAAAACCAAACTTGCCGGCCTGTGCCTGCATCGCTTCCTGAATCTTCTCAAGCCTCGCCTGCGCCAGTTTTTCATTCGTTGCGTAGGCAGATGTCGGTACTTTCGATGCACTGCCCTCAATGCGAATGGATGCCTTTTTTCCAGCTTGTATTAGTGTGCGGGCGGCAGCCATGGCTGCCGCGAACGTGGGATCTTCCTCTTCCATTTCTACTTGGTTGTAGTCGTAGAACAGGTAGAATTCTTTCGCTTTACCGCTAATTTTCAATTGCTTATTGGGTGTTTTCTTCACAGGCGAGGTTGCGCCCGCTTTAGGAGCTTTAGCAGCTACTACAGCGTCCTCTGTCCCCGGAACTTTCCCTTTTTCGTAGAACTTCCCGTCCTTGTGCTGCACCATGGTGATTTCGCCTGGAACTCCTGATTCATCTACGAGTTGTATTTCCATTGGAAATGAGCTCACATCCTGCATTTCAACACTGAAGATGTAAGACTCGTCCGGTGCAAGCTTTTGGAACAGGAAATAACCGTCTTTACTGACCAGGACTGTATCCACGACATTGCCTGACTTATCGTAGAAATAAACCCTGCTGCCGATGGGAACGGAACGGCTTTTATCAGAGTAGCCAAGCTTCCAGCGCACAACATTCCCAAGCACGCGTTCATTGAGCGAAACGAGGGACGTGGAACCGCCTTTCTCAGGCTTCAGGAAGATTTCTCTCGGGATCTCCTGGTATTCGGTTCCAAGAGGGATTACGACCGTTTCAGACAGCGCTACCTCATCATCGACCAGGTAGTTCAGGTCGTAGGAGTTGCCGCTTGGAATGATGAACACAAAGCTTCCATTGCGAGCTACAGGTTTTGCAACTCCTTCCAGTTCACCACTGGCTTTATTGAAAATTTCAATCCTAAGATTTTCAGGCAACGAGCGGTTTTGGGGTGTCAGTATCCATCCCTTCAACACCGCAAAGGTTGACAGGTCAAACTCAGGCGTTTGGGCTTCATCCTTGAAGTCGACTACAAAAATGTCACTGCTTCCCTCAGCATTTTCGGATCGGGAAGCGTAGTAGGCTCGATTGCCGCTGGGGGTTGTGATAAAGCAGATGTCGTCATCCGTTGTGTTGATCGGGTAGCCAATGTTCACCGGAGTTTGCCACTGACCAGCATCGTCTTGCTGGCTGTAGAAAATGTCATAACCACCCATGCTCTTATGACCGTTGGAAGAGAAATACATCGTTTTTCCATCCGGGTGGAGGTAAGGTGCGTCCTCGTCTTCTTCGGTATTCACGGGAGCGCCCATGTTCAGCGCTTCTCCCCATTCTCCGTTTGGTAGCTTTTTGGAATACCAGATGTCTTTTCCTCCCAAACCACCAGGTCGGTCACTTACAAAGTAGAGAAGCTGCCCGTCAGAAGTGATGGTGGCGAAATACTCGTTGTGCTTGCTGTTGACGTCTGATCCGATGAGCGATGGAGCACCCCATCCACGACCGTCCTCGTAGTCACTTTCATAGAGGTTGGCCCTTCCGTTGTAGGTCTTGTATACATAGAGCTTTCTGCCATCGGGTGCCATGCTCAATACGGATGAGTGTTCATCAGGTGAGTTGATGTTGAGCAGTTCCGGGTTCATCCAGCGTCCGTCAATGGTTTTGTAGCTGACGTACATGTCTTCGTAGAACATCCCTGTCTTTCCTTCGAGGATTTCAGCATTTGATCCATCGGGGCGCATTCTGCGCGAAGTGAAGTAGAGCGTGTTCTCGTCCAGCGAAATAATGGGAGCGTAGTCGCTGAATTCAGAGTTCACGGGAGTGCCTAAGCTGGTAATGCTCACATCAATCGGATTCTGCATGAGCTCCCTGGCGTTGGCGCACATTTGTAAACCTTTCTCCGCATCTTCTCTGAGGAAGTGCTTTTTGCCTGCGTTGTCCAGAAACTGCTGGTAGAAATATTCCGCGCTGTCCAGATCGTTGTTCAGGTGATAGGCCTGGCCAGCATAGAAGTAAGCTTCTGTTGGAGCTCCGGGCACATTAAACATGAACGGATCGTAGTTCTTGTTGATCTTCCGAGTCGCTTTTCTCAGGTAGGGGAGTGCCTGCTGCCGGTCAATACCAAGCCCGAGGTAACACCGTCCCAATTTATACTGGATGTTGGCATTGTCAGGATCTTCCGCGAGGAGCTGTTCCCACATGGGAATGGCCAAGCCATACACACCATCCTCGGTCAAGAGATTGGCTTGAATAAATGTTTCTCTGTAGGAATCCTGCGCAGTAAGTTCCAGCGCGATGAACGGCAATAAGGCGATTGCCACACGAAGAAAGAGCTTCATCCGGTTGTTTTCTCCAAAACTAGGAGAGGCAAGCACGTAGGAAAGAGACCCTGCGGAAAGCTATCCACAGGGTTATGACAATAAAGCGTGTGACAGGACTTCGATCAGAAGTCTCTGTTCACGTCAAACTGCTCGAGGTAGTCAGCTACACGTCTCACAAACATTCCGCCCAGTGCGCCATCTACAACACGGTGGTCGTAGGCGTGAGAGAGGAACATCATGTGACGAATGCCGATGAAATCACCCTCGGGTGTTTCAATCACAGCTGGCTTCTTGCGGATAGCACCCACAGCCATAATGGCCACCTGTGGTTGATTGATGATAGGTGTACCCATTACATTCCCAAACGAACCTACGTTGGTGATGGTGTAGGTTCCTCCCTGAATTTCGTCAGGAAGCAGCTTGTTGTTTCGGGCTCGGTTGGCCAAATCGTTCACTGCCTTGGTAATGCCCACCAAATTCATGAGATCGATGTTCTTGATCACAGGAACGATGAGGTTACCGGAAGGAAGAGCCGTTGCCATTCCCATGTTCACATTCTTCTTCCGAACGATGTTGTCACCTTCCACGGAAACATTGATCATGGGGAAGTCCTTGATGGCCTTCGCAATGGCTTCCATGAAGATGGGAGTGAAGGTGATTTTTTCTCCTTCTCGCTCCTGGAACTTCTTCTTGACCTTGTTTCTCCAGTTCACAATGTTGGTAACGTCAGCTTCTACGTAGCTGGTTACGTGTGGTGAAGTCTGCTTCGAACGGACCATGTGCTCAGCGATGAGCTTGCGCATGCGATCCATTTCGATGATTTCAACATCACCGCTCACAGATGGTGCAGCAGCTACAGGTGCTGGAGCCGGAGCTGGAGCCGGAGCAGCTGCAGGAGTTGCCGGAGCGGCTGGCTGAGGAGCCGGAGCAGTTCCGTTCTTTCTGTTCTCAACGTGAGCCAATATGTCGGTCTTAGTCACACGACCACCTTTACCGCTTCCGGGAACCTGATCGAGTTCTGACTGAGAGATGCCTTCTGTTTTTGCAATGTTCTTTACCAGCGGGCTGTAGAATCGATCTCCGCTGGAAGCGATGGGTTCTGCGGCAGGTGCTGGCGCAGGAGCTGCAGCTACGGGTTGCGGAGCTGCTTGTGGTGCTTCAGCTGGAGCTGCTGTTTCTGCTGCTGCAGGTGCTGGAGCCGGAGCAGCCGCACCGTTGGCTGATCCAATGATGGCAATGGGCTGGCCCACTTTTGCTACTTCTCCTTCTGCGATCAAAAGCTTCACAATTGTTCCCTCTGCTGGAGCTGGCACCTCACTGTCTACCTTGTCGGTAGCAATCTCTACAATGGGCTCTTCAGCATCAACGGAATCTCCTTCTTTCTTCAACCAAGTCGTAATCGTAGCCTCAGCTACACTCTCTCCCATTTTCGGGAGTATCACCTCAACGTCTGCCATGCATTGTTTTTTAACGGGATGCAAATGTAAATTAATTTGATCCCACGCTCAAGGTTGTATGTGTTGAACATATTACCATTACATGCGTTTCTGGTCGCATGAATTCAACCGCTAAGCTTCTACTGCTTTTCCTTTTTGCAGCAGGAACGCTGTATTCTCAAACAGCTACCATCAAGGGAAAAGTATTTAATCCCATCAGTAACGAGCCGGTTCCCTTCGCCAATGTGGTGATCCAGGGAACGACCACCGGCACGAGTACAGACATTGATGGTAACTACGAGATCAAGGATCTGGAACCCAAGCTTTACAACCTGGAAGTAAGTGCAGTCGGTTATGAGAAGAAAGTGGTCTACGAAATCCAGACTTTTCCCAGCAAGCCCGTCTATCGAGACATTGAACTTTCAGAAAATGCGGAAGTGCTGGATGTCGTAGAGATTGTGGCATCACCATTCAGCAAGCGGGAAGAGGCTCCTGTCTCCATGCGAACGATTGGTGTATCAGAGATTGAGCGGAATCCTGGAGGTAACAGAGACATTTCCCGAGTGATTCAATCCCTGCCGGGCGTTGCATCTTCCCCCAACTTTCGCAATGATATTATCATCCGGGGTGGTGCGCCCAATGAGAACCGGTTTTACCTGGATGGAGTAGAGGTGCCCAACATCAACCACTTTGCTACGCAGGGTTCGAGTGGTGGACCTGTGGGATTGATCAATGTAAACTTCATCAAAGAGGTGGAATTCTACAGTGGTGCCTTCCCGGCAAATCGAGGAAACGCTCTGAGTTCCGTTTTCGAGTTTTATCAGAAGGATGGAAACCCGGATGGCATGAAGGCAAACATCACGGTGGGAAGTAGCGATTATGGCTTAACACTGGATGGCCCCATCGGAAAGAATACGAGCTATGTGTTCTCGGTAAGAAGATCCTATCTGCAATTCCTGTTCGCAGCACTTCAACTGCCTTTCCTTCCGATCTATAATGACGCTCAGTTCAAGGTGAAAACCAAACTGAACAAGAAGAATGAAATCACCTTCATTGGGCTTGGTGCGCTCGATCAGTTTGAGATCAACACCGGGGTCAATGACAATGTGGATGATGAGGAAACCTTTGAACGCAATCAATACATCCTTGGAAACATTGCCCAAAACGACCAGTGGAACTATGCCATCGGGGCGAATTACAAGCACTTCAACGACTACAGCTTCCAGCAGATTGTAGTGAGTCGAAATCACCTGAACAATCGAGCCATCAAGTATTTCAACAACGATGACAGCGATGAAGCCAACAAAATCCTTGACTACGAAAGCCAGGAAATCGAGAATAAGCTGCGCATGGAGCACACCTGGAGAAAGGATGGCTGGAAGTGGAATGTAGGCGTTGCTTATGAGAACGCGCTCTACACAAACTCTACGTTCAACCGAATAGCCACGACCACCGGCCAGTTTTTGACCATCGATTTCGATTCACGCCTTACGCTCAACAAGTACGCTGCCTTCTCTCAGCTGTCCAAGGGTGTTTTCAAGGATCGACTGAAGCTATCCCTGGGAATCCGCACAGATATCAATGACTTCAACAGCGAAATGGGGAATCCCGTTGACCAGCTTTCCCCACGCTTCTCAGCTTCCCTCTTGCTGTCACCGAAGTGGAGCCTGAACTTCAATACAGGGCGTTACTTCCAGTTGCCACCTTACACGATCCTCGGTTACCGCGATGACATGGGCATGCTCGTCAACCAGGATAATGGCATTCGATACATCCAGTCTGACCACCTGGTAGCAGGCGTTGAATTTTTACCTGCCACCAACTCAAAGATCAGCGTGGAAGGATTCTACAAGCTGTATGACAATTATCCCTTCTTGCTGAGAGATTCAGTGTCGTTGGCCAATCTTGGAAGTGATTTTGGTGTAGTTGGGAACGAACCTGCAGTGCCTATTTCTGAAGGCCGTTCTTACGGGGTGGAGTTCCTCGCTCAGCAGAAACTGACCAAGGGCTTTTACGGCATTGTCGCCTACACCTTCGTAGTTTCTGAGTTCCAGGACAAAAACGGAGACTACCGACCTTCTGCATGGGATAATGGCAACATCATCACATTGACCGGAGGAAAGAAATTCAAGCGCAACTGGGAGCTTGGTGTACGCTTCCGCTACCTGGGCCCCGCGCCTTACACGCCCTTCAACGAAGAGCAGTCTGCCAATCGCATCTCGTGGGACCTTCGCGGTATCGGAGTGCCGGACTTCAACCAGCTGAATACGGAACGAAACGGAGTGCTTCACCAGGTTGACATTCGAATCGATAAGCGCTATTTCTTCAAGAAGTGGTCGCTCAACGTGTACCTGGATATCCAAAACCTGTACAACTATCAGGCTGAGCTCTCTCCATTCTTCAACGTGGACCGTGATGCCAATGGAGATCCGATTGTAGACCCTAACGATCCGACAAGGTATCAGGGAGGTTTGGTGGAGAATTTCTCAGGAAACGTGTTGCCCTCCATCGGGATCATCATCGAGCTGTAGTGCAGCTCCGCCCATTTGGTGGATTAGGTTGGATCAGGAATTCCAGAATTAATCCCACTTAGTCACAACCTGTGAGGTTCAACATACGTAGAGAGCGCTGTTGCAGTAGTTCTTACATGAAATCTCTTTTGTTTCTGATTGGGCTTATCAGTCCTGTTGTGTTGTTTGGTCAAGGTCCGGGAGGCGTTGGTTCTAACCTACAGCTTTGGCTTCGCGCTGATCTTGGGGTGGAAGAAGCTGCCATGGATGATGCTGAGGTCGGAGATGACGTCCTGAATTGGTTGGATCAAAGTGGCAATGGCAATGACTTCACCAATGATTTTGGCGGGGCACCGGAGTATGTGAATACCAATGGCCGGTTTGCGCTCGATTTTTCAGGAGGTTCAGACTATTTGAGAGCTTCTTCCATCATCAGCGGAACGGGTGCCCGAACCATGATCCTTTTTGTGCAACCTACTTCCCTTAGCTCCTCCGCCAGCAACTGTGCCTTTGGTCTTGCTCCGAATGAATCCACGGGAATGGGCTATTCCTTGTTTTTGGAAGAGCCGGGCACAACTGGTTTGGCTTGCCGGGTGTCTGGCAACCGCATCATGAACTACGCAGCGGATGTAACAAAACCGACACTCTTTTCGGTCCAAAACGGAGCCTCTGAAAATGTGGGACAAACCATCTTCTATGCCAACGGAACAGAAGTGACGGATGAGATATCGGCTGTTGCCTCAACATTAAACACCAGTGCATTGGGGTGCATCATCGGTGGGTTTTCGAGTGGGGCAGACAATGACCCGGAAACCTCGTTTGATTTCAACGGTGACATCTCTGAAATCATCGTTTATGACAAAGCCCTTACAGGTACGGAGCGTCAGGCGATTGAAACCTATTTCAACATCCGATATGGAGTGACCATTCCGGTGGCTAGCCATGATTTTTTCAGCTATTCCAGTTACGGGAACGACATCGCTGGCATTGGTCAGGATGCGGCTTTTCAGGCCTTCACGCAAGACAGTGCCTACAGCATTAATTCGTCTTCCGTTCTTACGGTTTACAATCCTTCAGCCTTGAGTGACGGTGACTACCTCGTTTGGGGTCATGATAACGGAAATGCGAGCAGTTTTGTGGAAGACGTGCTGCCCTCATCTGCGAGTTTCCGAACGGAAAGAATATGGCGCGCAGAAGAAACCAATGACGTAGGAACGGTCACACTCCGCTTCTATTTGCCGGGAATCAGCTCTTGTGGGGCCGCGCTGAACGCAAGCGATATCAAATTGCTGATTGACGGTTCCGACACGGACTTCTCAGATGCTACGGTGATTGACGCCCAGTCCTATTCAAATGATTCGCTGTATTTCACCGGTGTGAATCTTGACGATGGGGATCATTTCACCATTGCGCTTTCCAACCTTGAAAGACCGGCTGATATCGATGAAGGCCTCGTATTGTGGCTGAAAGCGGATTGTGGTGTGGAGGAAGCGACTTCCGATGCGGCAGAGTTAGGAGATGGAGTCGTGAATTGGTTGGATCAGAGTTTCAGCAATGCGGATGTCACCAATAGTGTGGGAGCTGCCCCTGTTTACGGCACCATCAATGGAGACACCATGATTGATTTCAGTGGAGGTTCTGCCTACTTGACCGGCTCTTCCGTGTTTTCGGGTGACGGTGCCCGAACCATGATCATTGTGGCGCAGCCCACAAGCCTTTCTTCGAGCTCAGCCAATAACTGTCCATTTACACTTGCTCCGAACGATACGCCTGGAACTGGATATTCCTTGTTTGTGGAAGAACCAAACTCGTCAAATACTACTGGACTCGCGGTTCGTGTAAGCGGCAATCGCATCATGGATTACACCACTAGCACGGTAAACCCAACTATTTTTCAGGTGTCCGGTGATTCAGATATCAATGTGTCAGCTACAAATGTCTACGCTAACGGACAGTTTCTAACCCAAGAGGTCGTTCTGAATGATATTTCCTTGAACACCAATGGTATAGGAACCATTGTTGGTGGGTTTTCGAGCTCGGGAAATCTTACCCCCAATTCCTCTTTTGATTTCAATGGTTATGTATTCGAAATCATTGTTTTCTCCAGGGAGGTAAGCTGTACGGAGCGCAAGCAATTGGAAGTATACCTGGAGGTCAAGTACGGTATTGAACTCGATTATTTTGATGAAACGAGCACTGGTTCCAATGGTCTTGAACAGGAGGTGGATGGTATTCTGAAACGCTATGGAAGCTATGCAGATAGCACCAGTGCAAGTTCGGGTGGTTTACAGTTAGCTGATGCCAGCTTTCTGACCGATGCCGGGGATGCACTATACGTTGGGAACAATGGGGCAAGCGGAGTGAACACATCTGATGTACCCGGAGTGCTGGAAGCACGCATATCAAGGGCATGGTTTGCTGATTACACTTCTTGCAACAACAACGCAGGAAACGTAACACTCAGTTTTGATCAGAGCGGGCTGGTTTGCGGTGCTACATTGACTCCGCAGAATGCATCGAACTATCGCCTGCTCACTTCGGCAACGAGTGATTTTAGCTCTGCCACGGTCATTTCGGGAGCTACGTTGAACGGTTCTTCCGTTGAGTTCACGGTCGATGTCAGTAGCCTCTCTGATCGTTTTTTTACAGTGGGTAGCATTGACAGTGACGCAAGCCCTCTGTGGTATGACCTAGGTGGACCGGGCGGCATTTCCAGCGGATTGCAATTGTGGTTGATGTCAGACTGCGGTATTGAAGAAGCGGCAGGTGACGATGCAGAAGAGGGAGATGGTGTCCTCAACTGGCTTGATCAAAGTGGAAATGGAAACAATGTCTCCAACGATTTTGGTGGAGCACCAACTTACACCATCACCAGTGGAAATCCTGGTGTGGATTTTAGCAGCGGATCAGATTATTTAAGAGGATCTGCGGTTATTTCCGGGAATACGGCCAGGACACTTTTTGTGGTTTTGAATGCCAACTCATTGGCAGCAGGGAATGGTAACTCTGCATTGTCGCTGGCTCCCAACAACACGTCAGGTACAGGCTATAGCTTGTCCCTCGAATCGCCCGGTGGAACCAATGGGCTTGCTCTTCGGGTGAGCGGTAATAAGGTGATGGACTATACTGTTCCGACAGGCTCTCCCGTCCTTATTTCTACACAAAGTGGCACCGGAGAAAATGTCACGGATACTGAGTTCTTCGTGGACGGTGAATCTGTCATTGATGTTCAAAGCTCGGGCTCGGCAACACTCAATACGAACACACTTGGTGTGATTATCGGTGGTTGGTCCACCGATGGCGATCATGTCCCTGAGACTACATGGGATTTTGATGGAACGATTCACGAGGTCATTGTTTTCAACCGTGAGCTTTCCTGTGCAGAACGCGAAGAGGTGGAAGCTTATTTGGCCAATAAGTTCAGCATTGATCTCTACTATGCCCGCAGCGAGGATATCGGAGACAATGGCATTAGCACGGATATTGGGTTCATCGAAGAGGGGAGTGCCTCGGCCACTTCTTCGGCTGTTACCTTGGATGATGTGGGGTTCCTCACTGATTGTGTGGATACAGTCTGGATAGCCCATGACAATGGCAGTGGAACGGTTTTCAAAGCCGATGATCCTGATATGAGCGGTTTGGCGGGAGATTCCGTACAACGATGGGGAAGAATATGGCACGCCATCGTTTCCAGCAATGAAACAGATGCAGGAACCGTGCGCCTCATCTTTGATTTAGATGACTATCCAGGCACCAGCGGTACCACGGTGTCAGGAAGCGATTATCGTTTGATTACGAGCGCATCTCCCTGGGCTTATGCAACCACGCTCTCTGGCCCCACCATTGATGCTGTTGAAAATACGGTGTCGTTCACGGTGAGTGTGGATGAGATCAATCAACGAGACTTTACACTGGCTACTGGGAATAGCTCGGCCAGCCCGCTTCCGGTGGAGCTATTGCGATTTGATGCCAGAGCCGCTGGTCAGCGGGTTGAACTGACCTGGGAAACGGCCTCTGAGAAGAACAACGATTACTTTCTGGTAGAGAGGTCGGGTAGTGGTTGGAACTGGAGCGAGTTGCAGCGAGTTGAAGGTGTTGGGAACTCCTCGGAACAAGTCTCTTACAGAACCCATGATGATGATCCGCTCAGTGGCCGTTCGTATTATCGCTTGCGGCAAGTCGATGAAGATGGATCTTTCAGCTTTTCACCTGTGCGTGCTGTTGAGCTTTCGGCTTTTGGATTTTCGGCCATCCAGGTGTTCCCCAATCCCACCAGGGATATTCTGCACGTTTATGGAGACCAGGAAACCCTGAGCAATCTTCTCCTCTTCAATCTTCAAGGGCTGAATGTCAGTGATAAAATCTCATTCAGATCAATCTCTGACCAGCAGTTGGATGTTGATGTTGGACAGCTCCCTTCCGGTATTTACATGCTGGTAAGTCCTTATCAGAGCATTCGTGTCATCAAAGAATAAACCCTGACTTCACAGTTTTATCGGGCAACAGTCGTGTGATCAGAACCGAATTCCCACGACCAGGATGTCATCGATCTGCTCTTCATCACCCATCCATTCCTCGATGGTGGAGTTGAGGATCTCGCGTTGCTCATCCATGGCTCTTTCCTGAATGCTGAGCAACAGCTTCTTGAACTGAGAGTACTTGAACTTCTTTCCGTTAGGGCCTCCAAACTGATCAGCATAACCATCAGAGAAGATGTAGATCGTGTCTCCCTTCTGAAGTTCCAGTTCGTGGTTTGTGTAAGGAGTGTCTTGATTGTCACCATAGATACCCACCGGCTGACGGTCGGCCCGATAGTCAATGATTTCACCGTTGCGGATCAACCACAGCGGATTGTTGGCACCGGCATAATGGATCTTGCGACTGTTTTTATCGATGGAGCACAAGGCGATATCCATACCGTCCTTGGTTTGTCCGTTTACCGATGGGTGCTTATTCAGCGCCTTGATAACTCCTTGCTTTAACGCCAGCAGAATCTCCGCAGGACTGGTAATCTCTTTTTCGTTGACGATCTCATTGAGCAGCGAGCTTCCGATCATCGACATGAGTGCTCCCGGAACTCCGTGGCCCGTACAGTCTGCAGCAGCAATAATGGCTTTGTCCTGCTTATCGCTGAACCAGTAGAAATCTCCGCTCACAATGTCCTTTGGTCGGAACAGTACCATGCTCTCCTTGAGTGCATGGTTGATCTCTTCTTTGGAAGGTAAGATGGCCTCCTGGATGCGTTTCGCATAGAGGATACTGTCCTTCACCTGTTCGTAGAGTTCTGCGATCTGCTCACTCTGCTTCTGGATTTCTTCTTTTTGACGAACAACTTCGGCAGTACGTTCCCGTACTTTCTCCTCCATGTCCTCAGAATACTCCTGCAGGTTTTTGCGCATCACCAGCAGCGATTGCCCTAATTCATCCTGTTGACTGAGTGGAGTGTAATCAGAGTCGTAAGTACCTGAACCCACGGAAATGGCAAAGTCCTTCGTTCTTCTCAAACCTGCCACTACGGTTTCCAGAGCACTGGCCATTTCGCCAATCTCATCGCTTCGGTGATCGATCCATGATTTAGGGAAGATTCCCTTACTGAGATCGAGCAATATGAGCCGGAGCTTTCGAACGGGGGAGACGATGGTGCGGGTGGTCAGAAATGCAATGATGATCCCCGCCAGGGTAAGCGCGATTCCCAGATTGATGATCAGCAATTGAACCAGATCAAACTGGCTCAACATTTCATCGGTGATATCGGCAGTCCTGCTTTTCTTGTGATCAATGATGCTGTTGAGCTGCACCAGAATCTCATCTGTGAGCATGTCGATCTCACCACCTTCTTCCACCATTCCATTGGCAGAAAACTGGTTGAAGGGATCATTGTAGCTCTCGATACCGTTCAGCGTTTGCTTGATGAAGCTGTGCAGCGCCCATAGGTCTCCGATGGAGATGAAAAGGCTGTCAAGGTCTGTGCGCGCAGTGTCTTCCCAAGTCGTTGCCAGTCCTTCGATTTCAAGTTTCAGTGCGGGGAACTCACTATCGGTGAGGTTGTTCAACGCTACTTTGTCTTCGAATTCCGGTGGTGTCGCCTGATATACCCAATTGTTGATGAGCATTTTAGATCGGACGATGAGAAGCTTCAATTCTTCCAGCTTGGCGATGGAAGGATTGTGGTTTTTGGTGATCTGATCGTTGATCGATCGGCTGGTCTCGAATGTGCTGTTGGTGATGAAGAAGGCAACGATGGTTGCGAGTATCACGATCGCAAAGCCCAGGCTGATCTTTCTTCCTATACTAAGGTTTGAAAACATGGCTTAGGCTTATTATTCGTTGGAGTCGTTTCCTTCTTTGTTACCGTCAGGGTTTTCCAGCAGTTCAAGCTTTTTCTTGAACTCCTCGGTTTTTTCAATGTTGCTCAGGCCGTAGTAGATACCCGTAAGTCCCTGAAGCGTTGCTTTTCGGTTGGGTTCTAATTCGTATGCCTTGAGCATGTAGGGCAGTGCTTTTCTGAAGAGCTCCAGCACGAGTTCCTGCGTTTCGAAGAGCTTTTCGAAATCGTCTTCCTGATCCATTCCTTCAATCATCTGTACACCCTGATTGTAGTAATGAATCGCGAGGTTATAGTTAGCGCTTACATTGCTGGAGTCTATGGAAAGTACATCGAGGTAAAGCTCGATGATGCGATCGCTTAACGACTCCGGTGTGTCTTTGGTGCTGTCGTCAAAAACGATGGAATACTTGGAAGCCATGTAGAGCTTGAACTCAACGTCTCTGGCTCTGAAATCCATTTCGGGATCTGTAATGCTGGTCAGTTCCTTGTAGCGTTTGTAGTTCTGATCAGCCTGGTCAAAATCATTACTGTCAAGTGCGAGGGCGGCATCATTGTAAATGGTAGATGCCAGGAAGCGGATAGATTGCTTGGAGTCTTTGGTGAACTCTTGCTTCTGATCGAGTTCCAGTGATTTCAGGAACGAGGTGAGCGAAACATCGCGAAGTTCAGATCCGCCTTTCTTCCCGCGTTCTTCTTTGTACAGATCCTTGTAGATGTAGCCCCTAAAATACCAGGTTCTGGCCTGCGCGCCATAGGTGGAGTCTGCCGCACTCTTGTCGAGCAGCTCCTTGGCCTTGGCCAGGTCTTTTTTCTGATAAGCCATCAATGCCAGATTCACCGGATCCAACTGAGCTAGGGAACTCAGCGGAATCAGCATCATGACGGCCATCAGATATTTCAGGAAGCGCATCATTATTGGTTAGTTAATCACTTTCGTTGCAAGGTTTTCAAGGCTGTTACTCACGATCAGCCCTCGGTCACGAAATAGCTGTTTGTTCATTTCAAATTTCAACGCGTTACCAACCACTACAAAGTTGATTGCGCTGAGACCATCGATCATTCCCTGCCCCTCGGTAATCACGAGGCAGTTGTAATCATTGGCTTTTGAGACAAAGGGTTCAACCTCACCAGGCGAGCTGCCATCTATATACAGCACGTGGCACTTCGACACATCTGCCGTGCTGTTGATCTTCTTCACTATGACACTTTGACTATTGATTTTCTTTGATTTTGCGGCTACTGCTAACAGGTCAGCCAAGTCTCCATCGTTGACAACTCCGATTACAAACTCTCCTTGCTTGTAATCTTCCGGCCACTCCGTGTACTTGGTAAACTGGTAAATAAAAAGACTCTTGAATTTGGCGCGCGTGTTTAACGTGCTCATGGTTTGTCCATGAACCTGGGTTAAAAAACCGATGGTGGAAAGGAGTATGAAAAGGAGTTTCCTCACGGGCTATGCTGCTGCAAAAGTATGCGAACAGCGAGGATCGCAAACCTTTAGCGGGCGGCCAATTTATAAATAATATAAGTTGAAAGACTTTCTGCATGGCTACGGTGTAGGATTGATGATGCGTATTTCAGCCCTTCTGTTCATTTTTCGCTTCTCGACAATAACGGGGTAGACAATCTTGCTTTCGCCTACCGGTGCACTCTCTCCATGCCATACAACTGAGATCCTTGAAGGATCGATGTCTCTCAGGGTCAGATAGTTTCGAATGTTAATGGCTCGGAGCTCAGAGATGCGCAGGTTGGTGTTGTACTTACCCCAGAAGTCGGTGTAGGTGTCTACAGAAAGCAGAAGTTCTTCATTCGACCGAAGTGTATCCACCAGGCGATTCATGATTCCAAAAGATCCTGTAGGCAAAGTCCATTCGTTGAAATCGTAGTAAATGATGTGATCAGGTTCCTTTGGAACACTTGAACTGTCAGCGACAGACACATCCGTTCTTCTGTTCTTGGCAAGTTCTTCCTGGTCGCAGTCCACACCGGGTGGGCAGTCATAAGCTGGATTTAAGTCCTCCCAATTGGTGATGTACAATCGTTGCAGGTCAATACCCTGCTCAAAGAGCAGCCGTGCCACGGTCACCGATCGCTGCGTGGAATAGGTTCTGCTCAGCAGGGTTTCTTCGGTGGTGGAGTGCGATTCAATGTTCACAAACCTTTTAGGCGAATTCAAGACTCCGCTGGCCAAACCAATGAGACTGGAAGAATCCTGTCTGCTGAGTGTCCATTCACGATGCTTGTAGAAGATCGTGACATCCGATACCGGCACATCGGCTGGTGCGATGGTTGGTCCGGGGGCGACCGTTGGACTTTCGGCAATAGGCTGTGCATCTGCTGCCTGAGCGAGCTGATTCTGATAGCTGTTGTTGTTCAGGTCAAACAGAACATGGTCTTCTTTGCCCACACCCGCAACCTGCAACAGTTGAGAGAAGGTGGAATCTGTCAAGGCCAGTTTGAGTTCTGTGTCCTGCTCCTCTTCCAGCCTCAGGCTGTAGGTGGCATCAGGGTCTAATCTGCGGAACTCAAATCGACCATAAGCGTCCAGTGTCGCGATGTCCACAATGTTCCCCTCTTCATCAAGGGCTACAAGTCGGGTTCCATCGCCATAGTCACCAGGAAGTTTTTCGTAGATCTGACCATACACAAAGGGCTTAAGTCTTGTGGCCGGCTTATCGAGCAGGGCAGCTGCCTCCAGAATAACCTTGGAGTATTCATAGGAGTTGTTGGAGTCGAGCTGAACCGTTTCGTCATAGAATCCTTTGGAGTCGAAGAACGCAATGCTGAGTTCGCTGTCGTCTACTTCCGCCAGTTGGATCACAAAATCTTCCTGTCGTTCAAGCTGCTTGAACTCGAAGCTACCCGATGCATCTGTGTAAGTAGAGTCGATTACGTTTCCGTCATCATCCACCGCATATACCTTGATTCCCTGGCCGTAGTCTCCGGGAAGTTTCTTGTAGATCTGGCCAACAACTTTTTCCTCTGAGGCATCCTGACTTTCCAGTGCCGCTAGTTTTGCGAGGTAATCGCTCTGCAAACGCTCATAGACAAAATCAGAGAGCTGATCAAAGGAGGCGCTGTCCTGATCTCCGAAGGCGACCTTAAGCATCGAAGCGTCTTCTTCCTTCATCTTGAAGATGTAGTTCTGATCAGGTGATAGCTTGGTGAATTTGAAGTTTCCTTGTGCATCCGTCATCACGGCCTCGATCACATTGCCATCTTCGTCATAGGCCACAATCTCCACCAGTTCTGAATAGTCGCCCGGCAGTCGCTCGTATACCTGACCGGAGACATCGTATCCCGAAGCCAGCTCATCGACAGACCCATTGAATGAGAGGCTTGTGAAGCGGAAGGTGTTGAGCGTAAGGCGTTCGGCATACAAGGCTCCGTTTCCTTCAAAGTCTACGATCAGGATACTCGGAAGCCCGAGGATGGTGGCCAGCGAATCGGGAATGATCACCGTATGTTCAGAGGCCGGTGCAACCAGGCCAAAGTCGAAGTAACCGTTCAGGTCTGTGCGCGTGGCGCCAAGAATACGCTCGTTGCTGTCAAACAATACCAAACGGGCATCTGTGACTTTCTCCTTGTCGTAGCTGAAATAGCCACGCGCAGGAATCTTATTCATGATGGTTTCCCGCTCTTCTTCGGCTGGTTTGCCATTGAAATCAAACAGGCTGCTTTCTTCTCCTGTCATGTTCTGCAACGCCTCACCATCGTCATAGAAAACACTGGCTCGCAGCTCGCTGTCTTCGTCCGCCAGTTTGATCACATAGTGCTCGTTCTTGGAAAGGCTGTCGATCTTGTAATAACCCATACTATCGGTCATTACGGTGGTGATCAGGTTGCCCTCATCGTCCAACACCATGAGCTCAATGCCCGCGTAGTGATCTCTGGGAAGCTCGGTGTAAAGCTGCCCGAAGATTTCGAAGTTGCCAATGTCGAGGTCGGTCTCTTCCAGCAATGGCAGGCTGGCAATGGCTTCACGTGGTAGGGTGGAGAATGCAAACTCGTTTTCGGAAAGTCGATTCAGCAAGATGACTTTTTGCCCCTGCTCGTTCACAAGGAACATCTGTGCTTCATCCAGTGTGTCAGGAGAAACATTTGTGACCTCAATCTTGAATTTTGCGTTGGGGGGCATTTGCCCGAAATCGAAGCGTCCCTCTGAATCGGTAAACGTGGTTTTGAGCACGTTGTCAAATTCATCCATCAGCACGAGTTCCACACCTTCCTTGGGCAGGTCCTGGTATTCAAACACTCCGCTTACCGGAACACGTTCCTGGTCTTCAGGATCTGCAATTTGTACAAACCGATAGATGTCGTCCTTGCCTTTTCCTCCCTGACGGTCGGAAGAGAAGTACCCAATGGATTCGTTTCGGAAGGTCATTCCAAAATCGTCTGCCGGGCTGTTGATGGGAGTTTTCAGGTTGATCGGAGCTTGCCACTTCCCGTTTTTCCGCTTCGAAACAAAGAGGTCCAGTCCTCCATATCCGGTGTGTCCGTCAGAGGAGAAATAGAGCGTGTTTTCATCATAGAGGTAGGGGAAAACCTCATTGAGCGTTGTGTTCACAACATCGGGCAATCGCTGAGGGTCGGACCAACCGCCACCAGCTGTATCGCGCTTCATGTAGTATATGTCTAACCCACCAGCTCCACCAGGCATGTCAGATGTGAAGAACAGGGTCATACCATCCTTACTCAGTGAAGGGTGTGTAACCGAGTAATCATTGCCATTGATGAAGAGTTCCGATTGCTTCTTGAGGCGTTTACCGTTGTGAATGGTCGCCTGGTAGGTCTTCAAATGAGTGGTGTCTTTCCTCTTCAAGCTAGGCAACACCTTCGAGTAGAAGATTTCGTTCCGCGCGGTGTCCAAGGCTACCGGGCCTACATGGAAGTCACCGTTCAGGTTTCGGAGATAGGGGACCACCTCATCAAGGTTTGTGAAATCATCATCCGTGTATGCCGCCAGGTAAACGGCCAGGTAGGGAGTGTTGTTAAAGCTCGAAACGTTTTCGTTCACAAGGTCTTCATCGCGCTCAGTCACAAACACAAGCCCTTCTTTCAGCGCAACGGGAGCGAAGTCGGCATAAGGGCCATTGATCCCGGGAACATCCTGAACTTCAAACGAACTGGGCAAAACTTCCCAGGAGTCGAGTTCTTTCAGCGATCCGAGTAAAAGTCGGGCCACGAAGCTTTCAGGCGCATACACCATGTACTTCTTGATCTGCTCGGCTGCTTCCTGTCGCTTCCCGTTTTTCATCAGGATCTGAGCGAAGTGCATGTGGCTTTCAGGCTGGAGGTCTACGAACTCTTCCGCGCGTCTGTACTGCACTTCCGCATTGCGATAGTCGCGTAGCTTTCTGTAGACAAAAGCAAGCTGTTCGCGCACCTTACCGTCTTCCTCATTCCGCTTCAGGTAGCGCTCATAGCTCTGGGCAGCATCGGCAAACCGGCCTTGTTCCACGTATTTATCTCCGCGCTTCTGAGCATATCCATGGCAAGCCAGAGACAGCGCGAAAAGCACAGCAACCAATACCCTAATATTTAAGCAATAAGCGCGCAATGATCAGAAGTAGCGAGGCGAAACGGTGTTTGATCTGGGGATTCCGAAATCGAATCCGATGAAGATTTCATGACTGGTAGCTCTGGAGAAGCGAAACTGGTTGAAAGGATAGTCAAATGAGTACCCAAACCTCATCTTTTTATTGACAATGTATTCGAGGATGACAACTCCTCCGTATGTAGGGCGGATGGTCATACCGGCCCAGAGGCGCTGATCAAACAACATACTGAAGTTGAAGTCGAAGCCACCGCGGAAGAGCCCGGCTTGTTTGTAAAGCATACTGGGTTTGAGAACAATCTTTTCGGAGACTACAAAGGCGCGTCCAACAGTGAAGGAATAATGCCTGAATTGACGGTAGGCGTTTCCTCCGTTTACGCTCGAATCAGAAACGTTTACCCTGGACTGTGTCAGGTGAGCCAGTTCAAGTCCTACGTAGAGCTTTTTCGTATTGTACCAGATTCCAAAATCTGCGTTGGGAGCGATCACCTGCTGCGCTCCGTAGGTAGGAATGGCGTCTCCCTGGTCTTTGTAGGTAATCTTGTTCCAGTCGAAGGTATGGTAGTAGAATCCGCCTCCGAGGCCAAGCCCGAGCTGACCTTTGAGGAAGGGAAAGCGGTAGGCGTAATCTACTTCAGTAGACATCACATTTCTAGGGCCAATCTGGTCGTTGGTGATTTGAAATCCGAGTCCCATGCGCTTCCTTCTGATAGGGCCGTGGATGGCAAAGGTCTGCGTGTTAGGTGCTCCTTCAAAACCAACCCACTGTGTTCTGAACAAGGCCACCGCACTCAGTACGTCCCGGCTTCCGGCATAGGCAGGATTGATGCCCAATGGGTTGAACATGTATTGGTTGAACTGAGCCTCCTGCTGTGCTTTCGTTTGATCAACGAGAAGCAACACCAACAGGGCCACCAGCCACCAGCTATGTTGTATGTTCATTCTCATATCATCTCGTTATTTCGATCCATCCTTTATAGGTTACCCCGTTGAAGTTGGCGATGTAGTAATAGGTTGCGTCAGGCAGTTCCTGACCGTTTTGGTGGCGGCCCTCGAAAAAGCTAAAGTCGTTGTCGTATTCTGAAGTTTCCCAAACACGATCCCCATAGCGGTTGAAAATCTGCACTTCTCTGGTTTCGAAAAACTGCACATTATCGACAAACCAGGTGTCGTTGTCGCCATCGTTGTTCGGTGTTATACCTGTGTAGAATCCTGGGGTACACTCTACGTCTGTTTCAATATCCACCAGAATGGAATTGAATACCTGTGCTCCGTTGGAGCCGGTCACCGTCACCGTGTAAGTTCCTGTATTCAATTGCCCGATGCTCGCTGTCGTGTCGCCCGTGCTCCAGGAATAGCTGTAGGGCGCTTCCACATTTTCAGAAATGAAATCGATGACGGCCTCACCATCTGAAGATCCGCGACAGCTCTCTGCCGAAGATGAAAGGTTGATGATGAATGGGTTGGCCAATACATAATTGCTCTGCTGGAATCCCTGGGTTACAATCAAGTCAAGGGAGGTGCCCGTGAAGGTCACTGCTTCTCCAACAGTAGCATCGATCACGAGATTGTCGTCACCACCGCTCGTGTATCCTGCCCCGATCACAAAGCGATAGGCTTCGGGATCAACGGTTTGTGCCACAGAGTGCACGCTGAGCATTGCTGTCAGAATCAATAGCAGGTATGTAAACAAACACTGTTTCATTCGACTGGTATGATTTCTTCTTCCTCTTCTTCAGCGGGCGCAAAGGACATGCTTCCGCTATAAACGATGACCCCGCCTTCATGGATGACCATGTTGGTGTTGAAGTCATTTCCAACGCTTCCTGAGAATTGGATGTATGCATTGGGTCCATCCACAATGTCAAGGTTTCCGCCAATTTGGGTTTCTCCAATTACCGCTGCTTTTCCACTATCAATATTCAGCGTGCCGCCATAGATGAACAGGTCCCCACCTATGTAAAGTGAACCTCCATCGTCAATGACCAATTCACCGTAAATGGTCAAATCGTTGCAAAAGGTCGCGGAGTCAATGGTATCCGAGTGCACAAAGCCGATGGAGACATTGCTGGTAGAGTCAGGTACAATTCCCGACCAGGTAGTAATGTCCACCCATCGTCCTGAAGTGATCGAGAAGACCGATTGTGCCTGCAGGCAGGCAGACAGGCTAACCAGCACCAATATGTACAAGCATCGGGTCATGGGTTAATCGATGTTTTATCGTTCCACGTTCCTGACTCCCTTCGCTGGAAGAGCAGGTTATTGCCATCGCGCATGATGCGCCAGGAGCCGTCTGTGTTAGGATCACCAAAGTAGAAGGCATTGCTGGAGCTCATTTCCATGTCCCCGGCTACATCGAGTTTCGAGCTTGGAGATGTTTCGCCCACCCCAACATTACCGGTTTCATCAATGGTCATGCGCGTAGCACCGTTCGTACCGAAATTGAGCGGTGTGTTTTCATAATTGATGATGCCACCCTGAGCGCTGTTGGTTTGCATCCAAAGTCCCAGTGACGCTGTTGAAGTGCTGGTGAGGCGAAGGGTAGAGGATGTTCCGGATCCATTGACGTGCAGCTCACTCTCAGGTGTCTTTGTACCGATGCCGACTTCACCGTCAAAATCTACATAGAGTCCCTCTGGATCTCCGTCTCCTGAAATCCAGTTGGTGTCGGTAACAAGGTTGGTGGTCATGAAATGGGCACCTGCTGTGTCCATAAGGCTGGCCTCAATGTCTTGAATACTTTGCCAGCTCACTGTTCCGCTGCCATTCGTTCTTAGAAACTGATCAGCGCTACCATCTGAATTTGGCAGGGTGAAGCCGGTGCTGCCCCAGGCAGAAAGGGTGAGTTGACCGTACAAGGTGGTATTCCCATTTTTCAGCATCTCCAGCGAGTTTCTTCGGTCTACGCTGTTCGTGGAGTTACCAATGACCAGAAGTCGATCGGTATCTTCCCTGGAGTCGGGATCAAATGCTCCTGTGGTCAACGTATCGTTTCGGAATCCCAGAACGATTTCTCCCATGGACTGTGCGTAGATGTCCTGACCAATCGCGACCGATTCTGTACCCTCTGCATAGGCTTCGTCTCCGATGGCGATGGCACCTTGTTTCTCGCTTCTCACATCATGCCCCAAGGCGATGGTATAGTCTGCGCCTGAATAGGCATTCCCTCCAATTGCGATGGAGTGGGTACCCATGGCAGTATCGGTCTGACCGAGGGCCACTGAATGTCCGGTGTTGGTAAATGAGCTGGCACCCAACACAATGGAACCTCCACCATTCGAGATGGAATTGCGCCCCATGACGATGGATCGGTTTCCATTTACGGTCACACCGTCTCCAATGGCGATCGAATAGTTTCCAAGCGCTTTAACGTCCTTTCCGTAGGCAAAGGACCCTAAACCTAAGCTGTCAGCATTCCAGTTGTCTCCAGTGGATTCTCCACCGCGAAATGCACCCGTGGTTTTGTCAAAAAACATGCGATAATCATCGGCAGTACCACTGATGTCATCGGTGTTCGTGGAGCCAAAAACAAATTTTTCGCTTCCTGTGCCTCCTGAAATCGTGTCATTGTCCTGCGTGAAAAAACCTGTGCCTGTGGCCCAGGTCAGGACGCCTGAACCATTGGTTTGAAGCACCTGGCCACTGGAACCATCTGAGGTTGGGAACGCAAAGGCGTCACCTACCCCCAGCGTTCCATAGATTTTTACAGAATCGTTGGCGAAGTCTCCATAGATCAGGGGTGTGGAGGTGCTGGAGTTGTCGATGTAAAGTTTGTTCCCTCCTGTAGCGCTGAGTCCCGCGTTATACCCAATGAATACATTGTTGTCTCCCGAACTGTTTTCACCCGCTGCAAATCCGATGGCCACGTTATTGTTTCCGGAAGAGTTTGTTCTCAATGCGGCATAACCCATGATGGTGTTGGCGTTTCCTTCCGCCTGCTGGCCGGCATTGTATCCGACCGCTGTACTCTGTATGGCAGAACCTGATGCAGCCAGCGCATTTGAACCGATTCCTGTCAGCGTGCTACCTGTAGAGTTATTCAGTGCATTGTACCCTACGGCAGTATTGTTATCGCTGGTGGTTGCCGAGTTCATGGTGTAGCCACCGATCGCGATATTTCTGGTGGCCGTTGTGCCGGACACACCACTGTTCTCCCCGATATAAACGTTTTCATTGTTTGAGAAGTCATCGTTGAGACCTGCGTTTTGTCCAATGAAAATGCTGCTTCCCGTATTCATAAACTCCAGCCTTCCAGTGTCCATCACGAAGTACTCGGTGCCCTGGATGTCAAAACGGATGTGATTGTCGTTTGTGGATTCTTCAACCTGTATCCGCGTGTCCATATCACCATCGCTTAGGGCAGATAAGCTCAGGTCTGCCCAACTTACGTTTCCGCCACCATCGGTTTGCAGCACCTGGCCGTTTGCACCATCGGTGCTTGGCAGGGTGAAGTTTCCTGCTACACTCAAGGTGTCGATGCGGCCAATGCCGCCTTCCACATGGAAGAGGGCGTTGGGCGAAAGCGTCCCCACACCCACATTGCCTACAGAATCAATGACCATGCGGGAAGTGCCCGCGGTTTCATCCTGAAAGCGCAACTTTCCATCCACATCATTTACGATGCGGTATTCGTGAAGTGTGTTTGTCAGGTAAAGGTTTGACGTTTGGCCCGCACTTTCGGCTGTGATGCGCAAATCAGCAGCTCCGGTGCTATCCGTCAACTGGAAATCGCCACTCGGTTCGGAAGTTCCAATACCCACGGTTCCGCCACCCTCAATGGTCATGCGTGTAATGCCGTTACTGAAGAAGTGTACATCCTCATCTACTGGAGTTCCAATGACAAGGGCATTGTCAGTGGTTTCAGAGGCGCTGGAGCCCGCATCACCTTCCAAACCGATAAAACCAGTGTTGGAGCCTCCATCCTGGCTAAAAAGAATGCTTGGGTTGTCAGTTTCTTCACTGTTGTCTGTATCCGCAATCAACGCCAGTTGTGCGTCCCCGTCTGTGCCTCCACTAATTTCAAGAATGCGATGAATGCGCACGGAGTCCGCGCTGAAATCTCCCCAGATCAAGGGATCCAAACCTGAAGCATTATGGATGTAGAGCTGGTTAGAAATATTTCCGGCACCTTGACCGGCAAATTTTCCGATGAATACGTTATTGGAACCGTCAACATCAGCTCCCGCGAGGTTGCCTATGGCCACGTTAAAAGCACCGCTTGAAGCTCCACCTGAGTTCATCAAAGCTCCAAACCCTAAGGCTACATTGCCGTTTCCATCATTCTCCAGAAGCGCTTCAGCACCTACGGCAACGTTTTGTGCTCCCGTGGACAATCGCATGGCCCAATCTCCAACCGCCACATTTTGGTCTCCAGTCCCAACACTTCTCAATGCTTCTCCACCAATACCCACGTTGTAATCCGAGGTTGCGTTTTCTCCCGCTTGCCAGCCTACAAAAACGTTCTCTTCTCCGGTGACGCTCTTTCCTGCTTTGTATCCCAGAAATGAATTGCTGTTGCCACCAAGGTTATCATTCGCTCCTGCACTATCGCCAATGATCACAGATTGGCCGGTATTCACAATTTCCAACTTTCCTGCGCGCATTCGGAAGTATTCAGCCCCACCTACGTCAAATCGGATGATGTCTTCATCATCGGATTCTTCTACCTGAATTTTGGTGTCGTCATCTCCATCTCGGATAACACGGACAGAATCCACATCAGCCATCGTTGCCCAGTCTACTGTTCCACTGCCGTCTGTTCGGAGTACCTGGCCGTTAGAACCATCTGTGCTAGGGAAGGTGAATACCCCGTGGATGTTCAGGGTATCAATCAGCGCTTTGCCTTCCACATCGAGCAACTCGCCCGGTGAGCTGGTTCCGATTCCCACATTTCCACCCGTGAAGAGCCCGGCATAGTTGGTGGTGCCACCGCTGACATTGATCAGCAGACCGACATTCTCGGCTCCAGTGCCATCCCATGTTCCTGTGCTTTGAATGTTCAGACCCACCTTAGAAATAGCTGAGGACGAGGACGTAGCCTCGTTGTTGATTTCAACTGCGTTGAAGCCGGAAGTTCTGGCGCCATAGGCTTCCGCCTCTATCACACGTGCGTTGGATTGAGCCAAAAGTGCGTTTCCGCCATGGAAAGCAAAACCGTAAAGACCGGCTGAGCTTGCATTGGAACTAGAGGTTTGCCCTTTCACTCCGTAGTTCTGGTTGGAGCCACCAGCCGAATTGTAACCATTTACAGCCACCGTATTGCTCGCTGATGATTGCTGTTGGCCGTACACGGCATATGCACCATTTGATGCGAGACCATAAACCCCTGCTGCGTTTGCATTGTCAGTAGAGGCGCTTGTTCCAAACACCCCATATGTAGTTGTGCTGCTGTTTAGTGTGTGTTCGCCCTGAATAGCGATGGACATGCTGCTCTCATTGGTAGAAACGTACAATTGACGAACAGAGGACGGGGTAGTCCCGATCGCTACTGCGCTGTCGCTTTCCTGAATGAGCGAAGTATCCAGTTCCGTGGAGCTCGACCATTTGGCCAGAAAGCCCGACTCTCCAGATCCGGTTGTACCTGATATGCTCTCCCAAGTGACATTTCCGCTGCCATCTGTTTGCAATACCTGACCGTTGGAGCCGTCTAGGCCGGGTAGGGTGAATGCACTGCCGCTTCCGTCATCGATGGTCACAAGACCATTAAACACAAGCGAGTCTGCATCAAAATCACCCCAAATCAACGGAGTAGTGGAGCTGGAATTTTCAATGATTAGTTTATCAGAGGCCGAAGACTCGCTGGCGCCAGCGTTGAATCCAATGAAAATGTTGTGATCTCCATTGTTTGCATCTCCGGCAGCTGTGCCAATGAATGTATTATGACCACCTGAGGAATTGACGCGACCGGCATTTTGACCGATGAAGACATTGTCGTTTCCTGTATTCGTAGCCGAGCCGCTCTGCAATCCCATCATGGTGTTGTTGGTGCCACTGGTAATGGCATCACCAGACAAGGAACCAACGGCTGTGTTTCCAGCGCCATTGGCGGTTTTTCCTGCATTGTAGCCCAGGTAGGTGCTGTTGCTGGTGTTGGAAACATTACTTCCGGCTTCGTATCCAAGAAAGGTGTTTTGCGAGCCCGAGGACAATGAGCTACCGGCTGCATTACCAATCATCGTGCTGGTGTTGGCATTGAATATCTGAAGCTGTCCGAGCGATCCAAGGCGCATCACTTCAGTGCCTGCGATGTCAAAGCGGATGAGGTCTTCATCGTTCGATTCTTCTACCTGGATTTTGGTGTCGTTGTCATCGTCTTCCAGATTGGTGAGCGTAGGAGTATCCCATGTTACATTGCCACTGCCATCGGTTCGCAGTACTTGCCCATCCGATCCATCGGTTGTAGGGAATGTGAAGGCATCGTCTATACCGAGTGCACCGTAGATTCTTATCGAATCGTTGACAAAATCACCCCAGATAAGCGGTTTCACGGTATCGGAGTTCTCAATGTAGAGCAGGCCTGAGCCACTTTCGTTTATTCCCGCCTGGGTTCCGATGAACATGTTGGCCGATCCTCCGGAATTGTTCTTTCCTGCATCGGCACCGATGAGAATGTTAGCATCTCCTGAACTAAGATTATTTCCGGCAGCAGAGCCAATGATCACGTTTGCATTTCCATTCACAGCAGTTCCTGCATTGGCTCCAATAGCCACGTTTCCACTTCCGGACTCATTTTCGCGGAGGGCATCAAATCCAAGAGCAGTGTTATCGATGCCAGATGTATTGTCCCTCAGGGCTGCTTTTCCGAGGCCTGTGTTCTGCGAACCGGTGCTGGATTTCAGTGATTGATATCCAATGGCAGTGTTGGATGTTCCGGTTTGATTTCCATTCGCGGCCTCAAATCCGATGGCAATGTTTTCGCTCCCGGTTGTGTTGCCTACACCTGCATTGTTGCCGATGAACACGTTGTCTTCTCCATCCCCGAGGTGCAGGGTGTTAGAGTCGAGCTTCATCCTTTCGTTACCTTCAATGTCAAAGCGGATGAGATCTTCATCGTTCGATTCCTCAACCTGGATTTTGGTGTCGTTATCTGAATCTGCGAGGCGCGTGGAGTCTTCCGTAATGGCTGATGCGGCAATAAGCGCAGCCACGGAAGTGCTATCCAGCATGTAGGTCCATGCACCACTTCCGGTCGTATCGTAGATGTAGAGTCCTTTGTTGTTATCAGTTTGCAGCACCATCAGCCCAAATGCAGGGCTGGAAATGGTTTGGCGCTGGGCCTGTGTCATTCGTGGAATAAGCAGTCCTTGGGTGGTGCTGCTTACGTCCAACATGGCACTGTTGTCAGGAGCAGAGCCGTCAGCATTGATGCTCATGTTTTGGGCGAATCCCAAAGCTCCCCATGCGAGAAACATCAGCAGTAGTACTGCTTTACTCAGATGGAGTTTTCGGATCGGCATATGTTGCATAAATCGCATAATAGGTAGGGTCTGTTCTTTAGCGTTCTGCGTTTAATTCTTCCGTTACAGGTGCAAGCTGCTCCTGAACTTCGAGGTAGTGTTTTAGAAGGGCGGTCAATTCTTCAATCTGGGCCTTCAATTCCTGGTTTTCTGCCTGCACGGCTTCCAGGTGCTCCTGCTGTTCTTGTGTGGCACGCACGAGCAGGGCGATGAGCGGATCTTTATCAAGGAGTTTAAAGTCTGTGATGGTGTCGTTGCCAACTACTTCTTCCACCTCGGAAACCATGTCTGGAATGATGGTTTCAACTTCCTGTGAAATGAAGCCATAGTTGGTGCCTTCCTTGTAGTTTCCGGAAGCACGGTAATCTTCCTTCCACTGGAAGGTGACCGGGCGTAGTTGTTTGATTAAGCTGGTAGCATCGGTAATGCTTTGGATGTTTTCCTTGGCTCGGGCATCAGAAGCTGTCGCCCAAAGCGCTGAAGAAGATCGCCCGGTGCCATTGATATGCAGGATGTGGGTGGGATCGCCCTGGCCGATGCCCATTCGACCGTTGTGGTCGATGACCATGCGCTGCCCAGAGTTCCCGCTACCTGAGTTTTGGAAGATGTGGAATTCACCAGAGTTGCCGTCACCAGTACCCTGGACTCCCATGAAGTATTCACCGTTGCTGTTTTCGGCCACGAAGCCAGAGAAACTGGTGCTGGAAGTTTCGGACCGGTAGCGAATGGAACCGCTGCTGAAAAGGTGGACCCCATCCGATGGGTTACTGATGCCAATGCCTACTTCCCCGGTCGATTCAACCATGAGTTGGCTCTCACCGTTGGTAATCATGTGGATTTCATCAGCATCGCCAAAGTTGTCATCATCACCCACAATGATAGCGGTGCCCGCTGAACCTCGTTCTCCGGGTGCCTCGATGGCAGTTGCATAGACCCATGGGGTTGTGAAATATCCATCACCGGCTTGTTGGGTCGCCCCTTGGAAAGTACTCTGTGCACCAATGGCAATGTTTCCGACTACCGCATTGAAGTTGACGTCAAGGTCGCCCTGAGGAGATGTTTCTCCGATGCCTACATCTCCGTTGTCCTTGATGACAAATTCTGTGTTGGAACCTTGCCCTCCATGGATTGAGACGTCTCCACCATCGTTTTGCAGGTGCAGCGTTGCTTCTCCACCATTGCTTCGCGCCATGATTTCATTATCGTCCATGACGATGTTGGTGCTCGATTCGGAGCCAATCAAAAATTCTCCCGATCCATCGTTGAGGGACGCATCGTTGCCATCAATCACGTGCAATAGCACCTTTGGATCGGTGGT
The DNA here is from genome assembly GCA_002428995.1 of Flavobacteriales bacterium UBA6057. Taxonomy (GTDB): domain Bacteria; phylum Bacteroidota; class Bacteroidia; order Flavobacteriales_G; family Salibacteraceae; genus UBA6057. The sequence goes on from DIYJ01000009.1 coordinate 264,898, forward strand.
CCCAACACCTACGTGTCCGTTACCATCAATCCGCATAATTTCTTCCACATCGGTGCCTTCTATAAGCCCTGTTCCTGACTGACTACCCTTGGTGAGGAATTTGATATCGCGACCATTGGCAGCAGCCATTTCGAAATAACCATTTCCAGCCCTGATCTGGCCGATGGAGTTGGAAGCTGAATTGTATCCAAACGTGACCGATTCCTGATCTGTGGCAGCTCCACCATTGATGTATACATCGGTTGATCCGGTTGTGGACACCGTTAATGGAGACACGGGATTGGTGAAGCTAATTCCCAGGTAGCCGGCATTGCTGAGTGTTAATTCCTCGGCACCATTGATGTACCAGCTGTATTTGGCACTGGCGGGTGCGCTGTGCCAGAACTCTGAATTATTGATGCCCAGAGAATAAGGATAGACACCTGAAGCTCCGGGCCAAAGAATCAATCGATCACCGTTTCCTCCAACAGTTCCGGTGCTTGGGGCGGCCGTGCTGCCATTGTGGAAATAACCACTCCCACTTACATGAAGCTTCGTGGCCGGATTGGTTTGATTGATGCCGACATTTCCATCTTCATCAATGCGCATGGCTTCAGATTCGGTTGAGCCATCGGTGGAGGCATAAAAGACGATATCCCCGGTGTTGGCTGAAGCATCAGTGACCCGGCCGGAAATACGTCCCAGGATATTAGAGCTTCCAAGGTCTGCATCGTAGTTCTCAAACAGGATGCTTGCCTGGTTGGCCGTGGTTGCGGCATTTCGTGCCCCCCGAATGGTAATTCGGCTATCCTGACCCGTGGTTGAGGTTGGTTCGACCACAACCTGAGGCACTCCATCAGCACTTACGTTCAGGCTGGACTCTGGTGAAGCGGTTCCAATTCCCACCCGGTTGTTCGCGCCATCAACGCTGAAGGTGCTTCCATCTACGCTGAAACCGTCTGCTACGGAAGTGGTGAAGTCGAGCGTGCTGGAACCTTGGTTTACCGTGGTGTTTGCAGAAAGGGAGCCTGAACCGGAATAGATACCATTCCCGTCTCCGGGATCCGCCCAGCTTACAGTGCCGCTTCCATTGGTGATCAATGCATATCCATTGGTGCCGTCTACGCTGGGGAGTTTGTAGACTCCGTTTACATCCACCGTATCGATAAGGGCTCTGCCGTTCACATCCAGGGAAGCGCTCGGGGTTGTTTGGTTGATACCCACATTTCCATCTGCGCGGAGGTAGATGCCCGATGCGGTGGCACCCATGTTGTCATAGGCTGTCAGTCCAACTTTGGTGGGAACACCGGAAGAGGAAACCGTACCATCGATTCGAACCCTTAAGAAGGGTTGCTGTGCGGTGAACCCTATGCCACTCACATAACCGGTTCCATTGAAGCTAACGATGTTGTCGTTGTCCAGAAGTGATGACGGTGATCCTGAAGTACCCCGCCCTGTCCAGAAGTCGAAATCGGCTCCGGTGTTGCTGTTGCTGAAAGAAGTGTATTCTGAGTAAGTCGTGTTGGCCGAATTGGTGATCGAAAACTCATTGTTGATGATGCGAATGCCACCTCCATCCGCAGTGAGGCCGCTGTCTGAACCGTTGTTTGAAATGTACCGGTTGCCCAGGATGATGTTTTGTGTAGCGGTATGATCGCCTAAGTCGTCTCCAGGATCCTGGAACGAAACATTCCCGGAGCCATCCGTGATGAGGGCCTCCCCGTTGTTGCCATCTACCGGAGAGAGTGTGTAATTACCAATGGTCAGATCGGTGTTGACATTGAGTCGGTTGGCTACGGTTTGACCGATCAACAAGATATTGCTGTCACTGGCCACAGAGAAGAGGGTCACCGTGCTGTCATCCCATGTGATGGAAGAATTTGCAAGGTTTGGGATGTTGGCGTTGGCAGTACCCGATTCGAAGTGTGCAAGGACGGTGTTGTCTGGCGTGAACGCCAAAACTCCTGCCTCTTCGCTGCTGATGTACTTGAAATCGGATCCGTTGTAATACATGTTAGCTCCGATGTACCGTAGCCCCGCGGTATTGGTGCCATCGATAGCAAAGAAATCGTTCACCCCAAGCGGCACCTGTGGACTGTTAAAACCAATGGACAGACTATCGACATTGAGGATGTTCTGATTATTGGCATTGTTACCGTTGGCCAGCACCCCATCGAGCGAAAACACGGAAGCATCGGTATCGAGGATTTGAACCCAGGAGGAAGAGCTGCTTTTGTATGTGTACAGACCGGTTTCTCCATCGGTTTGCCAAATCAACAGGCCGTTGGCCGGACTTACGATGGCATTGCGGTTGGACTGGGGCATCCGTGGAATGAGCATGCCTTTGTCCGTACTCACCACGTCCAACATAGCACTGGGCAAGGGCGCCAGTCCCGCTTCTCCAATGGCCATGCTTTGGGCATATACTTGGGAACTCAAGTTGGCTATCAGAACAAAAAGCAATGCTATACTTGCCAGAGCACGCAGTATCCATAGTGACCAACCGGTACCACGGATGCCCGATGGACTAGCCGAGCTCAACAACCCTTTATATGTACTCAGTTTCTTCATTCGGTCACTTGCGAAAGACTTACTCTGGATTCAAACTCTTCATGCATTGAATCTTGTTCCTCGCGCTGCATCATTTGTTGCTTCAACAGGATCAATTCTTCTTTCACTGCTTTGTTTTCGTTCTTCAATTGATCCAGCTGCTCTTGCTGGGTTTGAATGGCGCTTACCAATACGGGGATCATATCCGCGTAGCGCATTCCAAGGGTTTGAAGGCTGTCATCGCCAACGTTGACTACCTCGGGAATGATCTCCTTCACGTCCTGTGCAACAAATCCGATCTTATGCTCGGTGGTGTCGTCCTTCCATTGGTAATGTACCGGTTCGAGTTCCATGACTTCTTCGAGCCCGTATTCCAATGGCTTTAGGTTGGTCTTAAAGCGGATGTCAGAGGTCTGGATAGAGCCATTGGTGGCATAGACATCGTCCCAGCGCAGGGAAGAAGTGCCAAGGTCGAGGGAATTATCTGAAGCGGGACACCAATTGCCGTTGGCATCGATCTTGACCCGGTCAGCTGCGTCATCCCGAAAAACGAATTCTTGAGAGCCGTTTTGAAAGATGTACCAATCGTTTGTGCTTTCATCATTCAACTGGATACCCGATTGAAAGTCGCCCCCGGTCTTGGCAACGACCAACAGGCCTTGTGCAGATCCTGAGTTGCCCAAAATGAACTCTCGGGCGGAATTGAAATAGGCAGCGTCCGTTCCACTTGTGATGAAGTGGATTTCGTCATTGGCACCAAAGTTTCCATCGTTGCCTACGGTAATCGCCACAGAGCCGGTGCCTCTTTCGCCTTGAGCTTCAATGGCATTGGTATAAATCCAAGGGGTGGTTAAAAATCCATCTCCGGCTTGACTACTTGATGCGGCTTGGAACGAGCTTTCGCTGCCAACGGAAATGTTTCCAATCACGGCTACATCATGTACATCTAAGGAAGCTTGTGGCGAGCTTTCGCCAATACCCACATCTCCATCATCTTGAATGATGACCTGCGTATTCCCGCCCTGTGAGCTTTGAATGCTCAAACCTCCACCATCAGCCTGAAGGTGGAGGTTGGTCTCACCTCCGTTGCTGCGCGCCATGATTTCGTTGTTGTCCATGACAATGTTTGTGCTGCCTTCAGAGCCAACGAGTAAGTAGCCACTTCCATCTGTGAGTGATGCATCTGAACCACCATCAACATGAAACTTGACCTCTGGAGCATTGGATCCCACACCCACGTTCCCGTTGCCATCCACGCGCATGATCTCTTCGACATCCGTACCTTCTTCCAGGCCTGAACCTGATTGGCTGCCTTTGGTCAGGAAGATGATGTCCCTGTTGTTCGCAGCAGCCAGCTGCAAAAAGCCATTTCCAGCCCTGATTTGGCCGATTGAATTCGCGGTGGAATTGTAACCAAAAGTGATGCGTGAGGTATCACCAACAGCGCCTGTATTCAGATACATGTCCGTTGAGCCAGATGTGGAAAGGGTAAGTGGGTAGGGTGGTGTGGTAATTCCGATGCCTACGTTGCCATCGTCATCAATACGCATGGCCTCAGTCTCAGTAGAGCCATTTGTTGACGTGTAGAATACCATATCACCGGTGTTGGCGGTGGCATCCGTAACGTATCCTGAGATGCGACCGAGGAATCCGGTGGAACTGATGTCATCGTCATAGTTTTCAAAAACGATGCTTGCATTCTGACTGGACGTGCTGGTGTTTCGAGCTCCACGGATGGTAATCTGTCCGTCATTACTGGTGTTGGAAGACGGTTCTACCAACACTTGCGGAACTCCATTTCCGTGTACGTGAAGCAGCGCGCTGGGATCATTGGTACCAATACCCACATCACCACCACTTTCGATACGCATGCGCTCATTCCCGGAAGACTGAAAGGTCATGTGGCCATTGCCGCTGGCGTCTCCCAGAATAGACAAATTGGCGCTGTTAAAGTGAATTCCATAACCTTGGCCGTTGGTTTCAATGTCTCCATTCACTGCGAGGTTTGTGGCACCCGCAGTGGCACCTTCGATCGTTACTACTCCGTTTGAGTTGATCGCAATGCCTTCGTTATCACCGTCCTTGCTCATGAAGAAGGAACCCAGCTGCAGGTTTTGATCTGCCACATGATCACCGAGATCGTCTCCGGGATCTTGCCATGAAACGGTTCCGCTACCATCGGTGGTGAGTGTGTAGCCATTGGTGCCATCTATGATGGGCAGGGTATAAGGTCCAACCGTCAAATTGCTGGTTACATTCAACTGACCGGAAATGGTTTGACCAACCAAAAACACGTTGGTGTCGCTGGCGCTGGAATTGATGAACACCGTGCTATCTTCTAAAGAGATGGATGTACTCGCATTGGGTACGGTAGTATTGGCTGTTCCGGAAGCAAAGTGTCCCAGGGTCGTGCTACCTGATCCAAAGCCAAGGATTCCCGCCTGGTCGCTCTGAATGTATCTGAAATCGGAGCCGTTGTAATAAACGTTGCCACCGATGTAGCGCAGGCCTGAAGCATTGGTGCCGTCTATCGCAAAGAAGTCATTGATTCCGAGAGGTACCTGTGCGCTACCGAAGCCAATAGACATGCTGTCGACATTGAGGATGTTTTGGTTGTTGGCGTTATTCCCATTGCTGAGGACGCCATCCAATGCAAAGACAGAAGCATCCGTGTCAAGAAGTTGAATCCACGAACTGGAACCTGACTTGTAGATATAAATGCCTGGCTCATTATCGATCTGGTAAACCAGTAGACCATTGGCCGGACTTGAGATGGAATTCCGCTCGCTTTGCGTCATGCGAGGAATCAACATTCCCTTTTCTGTACTCACCACGTCAAGCATAGCGCTTGGAACGGGCTCTAAACCGGCTTCACCAATAGCCATACTCTGTGCTATGGCCTCTTGAGATAGCATGCAAATGCATATCACCGCCATAATCTGGATTCCCCCTTTTTGTATTTCATTTTTCCTTTTCAACATCCCTTAGTTTTTACCAGCGAGTTTGTAGATGCAGCGGTAGGGATTGGAATTGGTAGGGTCATCCATGCTGATCGATTCATTTGCACCATTGCCCCCAGCACGTTGGGCGTTGTTTGAAGCACTTCCGTCCACCCATTCCCATGTGCTGACATCACGGGTGATGGAGATTCCGACTTCTACTCCCACATACCAGTCAGCAAGACCTGGGAGTGTACCACCATAGCTGTTGTTGCAGTCTAAAACTGCATTGAACCAGGTGTCGGCTGTATTGGTGTCGCTTTGAATACAGAAATCGTCATTTACAGCGGTGAAGCCAGCTGGGCATGTGGCAGTGGCGAAGGTGTCTGCGTATACCACTCCGTTTTCATCGGTTCGTAGATAGTATCCTTCAGAAGTTCCAGTGGCTAGCTTCAGCGTTTTGCTCAACAACAGTGTGTCCTTGATGAAGACATCACCATTGTCAAAGTAGCCTGAGTAGTTAGTACCGCTACCTGTAGCCTGTGCAAAAACACCGATGCTTTGGGTGGTTGATCCAGAAGCAACCGCTCTTAGGCCTGTGTTCGCAGTGCTGTTGCCTGAAGAAGTGATGTTTACACCTGTATTGAATCCATTGCCCGTTCCATCCAAAGTGATTTGGATACCTTCTGTGGTGGAGACTCCATCGGTGGAATTCTGGACTCGCATGGTAGTGTTGTCCGTAGTATCAAGGATGTCGAGCTTGCTGGAAGGATTGGTTGTTCCGATACCTACGAACTTGGTGGCATTGTAAATCTGCGTTGAGGTGGTGTCCCAGTCTGTGTCAACCGGATTGCTCCAACTCAGATTAGAACCATCATAGGTGAGTACATCGCCAGTGCTGAAGCCTGATGTTGGAAATTCAAGACCCAGAACACTCAGCGTATCGGTGGAGATGTTCGCAGAGAATAAGAAATCGTTACCTGTGATCGTGTCGATAAATCCATTTTGGGTGTTGATCAGGTTGTTGAAGATCGTATCAGCGCTGAGGTAACGAAGATTTGAGATGCTATCTTGGTTGGCGTCTCCGTTCTTGGCCAGGATCTCAGCCAGCGTGTTGGTGTCCGGAGCTGATGCGGTCCAAACCATTTTCGAGCCATCGTAGGTGAGGACGTCCCCGTTTGCTGCAGTGCTTGCTTCCGGGAATCTTAGGCCCTGGATAAACAGAGAATCCACATACAGGGAATCTAAGAAAGCAGAATCTGCTTCAAGGTCTCCGTGAATGGCAAGTTTTCGGGTAAAGGTCTCTGTACCAATGCCCATTGAGTCAGCTACGTATACAGCTCCATGCTTAAAATAGCCCGCCCAATTAATCGACCCATTTTTGGCTTCGGTCCATACCCCGTAGTTCGTAGCAGACGCTCCGGTACCAATGGCCTGACCGTAAAGGCCATAGTTTTCGGCAGTATTACCACTACCGTCTGCAACGGCTTTCATTCCAAAGAACTGGGCATTAGAGCTACCACTTGCTTCACCCTGAACAGCCACGTTCAAGCTGCTTGAATTATCTGCTTCACCCAAAATACCAGTGTTCTGACCTGTGTTCGACCCATTGGCTGTACCGGTGATGGCAATTCCCTGGTTTCCTGTGGTGGTGAAGGTGGCTAGTTCATCTGAAGTAGATGCTGCTACCTCCAGCATAACCGAAGGGTTGGTAACACCAATACCTACTAGCCTGGAAGTGTAAACCTGGGAAGTTGTAGTGTCCCAATCTCCATCACTTTGTGGCTCGATGCTGGACCAGGTAAGGGCAGAACCATCATAGGTAAGCACATCGCCACTGCTTAAGCCTGAAATGGGGAAGCCAAGACCGTTGATGCTGATGCTATCGAAGATGGCGCTGTCGGCATCCATATTTCCAGCAACAGAAAGCAAATTGGTTGGAGACGTAGTTCCAATACCAACATAGCTTGGTGCAGTGGTAGAATAGGCCGGACGAACCGTAATTGCAGGTACTGTAGAGAACATACCAAGCATGAGGGTCGAGTCAAGGTTGTTGACCAAAAGGTTAGAACCATCATAACCGGCACCGATGGTAAGTGCATCGTCCCCGCTGGTGGTTAGCCAGCTTCCGTAGCTATGACTGCGCGTTCCGGAGCTGGTGCTTCTGAATCCAATGGCCGAAGATTGATCTCCTGTTACACTTAGGTTTTGACCAAAAGCAACGGCATTGTTTCCTTGATTACTGATGGATGTACCCACACTCATGGAATTTTGAGTGAACCCTGAGAAGGTCAGGGAACTTCCTACTCCGGTATTGAGAGAAGTAGTTACGTCTGTTGAACTGGCATCCGTCCAGTCATCATCGTCTTCCAGTTTGTATCCGGTCGTTCCACTTGAAGTAACTACGTAGATGGAATCATTGGAAGCGTACACAGAGTCCACACCGATGTCTATCAATGTCGAGACATCTGTGAAACTCAAAACTCCAGAACCATTGGTTGAGAGCACATTTCCGTTGTCTCCATCTGCAGTTGGGTATGTCAGTGTATCGCCAGGGCTTGTTCCATAAGCAGTTTTGAATGATCCATTGATTTGAAGGATGCGGTTGCTGATCCCTGATGTGAGATCTCCCCAGAGAAGAGGGGTGCTGGTACCTGAATTATCCAGGAAGAAACGGTTGTCTGTGGTGTCACCTGAACCTGCTTCGTAACCGATTTTGATGGCACCTGAAGTTGATCCAGAGGCGCTTGATCCGGCCAGACCGCCAATGAAAACATTTTGGCTACCTGAAGTCGTTGAATTGGCAGTGCGCTGCCCGAGGAAAACGTTGTCCGAACCTGACAGCAGTACTTGTCCTGCATGATGTCCGAGTGCAAGGTTCTGATTGCCCGTTTGAAAATCGTTCAGCGAGAGGTAACCCATGGCAATGTTCGCTACTGAACCGCTTTGAATGGAGGACAGAGAGGATGGACCGATAGCAATATTGTCAGAGGTAAGATCAACTCCGCTTCCCGCAAGGTTTCCAATGTAGATGTCCGCGTGAGCATCGTGGTTCATGCTCAGTCTGCCTTCCTGGAATTCGTAGCGAGTATCATCTACAGTGATCTCTAAACCGCTGCTGGTCAGCTCCGCTTTGATGGAATCATTGAGCTGGATCAAAGGCAGCGTGTCAGCCACTTGCAAGCTGCTCAACGATACTCCTGTGCCATTGCTTAACAGCAGCGAGTCACCACCTGAACTGATGGAAAGGTCTTGCAATTCGTTGGTCGAGTCTGCATCAATCAGTGCGTAAGCATTGATTGCTGAGTTCGTTTCAACGATGAGCGAATCTGAAGTGCTGTTGAGGTAAACCGAATCAACGGCTGCATTATCCACAAATGCGCTCAGGTCTGCGGTATCGGCCGTACTGCTGCCACCTTCGTAAATGAGGAGGTCGGTTCCTACAATCTTAGCAGAATCAATAAGCTCATTGAGGTCATCATTGGCAAGAGAGGAAAGGTCGATCGGAGTAGGGGTGGTGATGGGATCCGATAGGGTTAGCTGACTTGAGCCAGAGTTAAACGAGAGTGTTTGTACCTCGTTGAACTGATCCGTGTCACCATCTAACCCAATGTGTGTGTTTAGCGAATCGAATACGATCTGAATACTATCCCTATTGACGTCAATCTGCGAGCTGTTCGCATTGATCGACATCAGGTTCGTTCCAATCGCCCCCGCAGCAGAATCGATGCGTGTTTTGAAGTGATCCGCAGTATCCGCCAGTTCCTGATCTGTAGCAAGGAAATCAATGTCGATTCCAGAAGCATCGTCAATAAGGATCGAATCCGCACCAGCGTTCAGAGACAAGTTTTGCAATTCATTCGTAGAGTCATTGTCATTGTTGACAATCGAGGGCAGGATGACCGAGTCTCCATTGGTGATGAAGATCGTGTCCCCGCTGATGCTCAGGTCCTGGAGTTCATTGGTAGCAGATGTATCGTTGTCCAATGCAATGTGCACGTTCAACGAATCAAATACCGTCTGAATGCTATCCTGATTGATGTCAATCTGCGAACTGTTTGCATTGATTGACATCAGGTTAGTACCAATCGCCCCAGCCGCTGAGTCAATTCTCGTTTTGAAATGATCCGCAGTGTCCGCCAGCTCCTGATCCGTAGCCAGGAAGTCAATGTCAATGCCAGAAGCATCATCGATGAGGATCGAGTCAGCGCCCGCGTTCAACGACAGGTTCTGCAATTCATTCGTAGAGTCATTGTCATTGTTGACAATCGAGGGCAGGATGACCGAGTCTCCGTTGGTGATGAAGATCGTGTCTCCGATGATGCTCAGGTCCTGCAATTCATTGGTAGCAGACGTATCGTTGTCCAGGGCAATGTGTACGTTCAACGAGTCAAACACCGTTTGAATGCTGTCCTGATTGATGTCAATCTGTGAACTGTTTGCATTGATTGACATCAGGTTAGTACCAATCGCCCCAGCCGCTGAGTCGATGCGAGTTTTGAAATGATCTGCCGTGTCTGCTAACTCTTGATCTGTTGCCAGGAAGTCAATGTCAATCCCAGCAGCATCGTCAATCAGGATCGAGTCAGCGCCCGCGTTCAGAGACAGGTTTTGTAGTTCATTCGTGGAGTCAGCATCAATCAGTGCGTAGGCGTTGATCCCTGAGTTCGTTTCAACGATGAGCGAATCTGAAGTGCTGTTGAGATAGACAGAATCGACAGCAGCATTATCCACAAATGCGCTGAGGTCTGCTGTGTCTGCTGTGCTGCTACCGCCCTCGTAAATGAGGAGGTCTGTTCCAACCACCTTGGCTGAGTCAATAAGCTCGTTTGTATCGTTGTTCGCCAGCGAAGAAAGGTCGATGGGAATAGGAGTGGTAACCGGGTCGGAGAGAGTCAATTCACTTGAGCCCGAGTTAAACGAGAGTGTCTGCACCTCGTTGAACTGATCCGTGTCTCCATCCAGCCCGATATGAGTGTTCAGCGAGTCAAATACAATCTGAATACTATCTCTATTGACGTCAATCTGCGAGCTGTTCGCATTGATCGACATCAGGTTAGTGCCGATGGCATTAGCCGCTGAGTCGATGCGTGTCTTAAAATGATCCGCAGTATCCGCCAGTTCCTGATCCGTAGCAAGGAAGTCAATGTCAATTCCAGAAGCATCATCGATGAGAATCGAGTCACCGCCTGTGTTCAGTGACAGGTTTTGAAGTTCATTCGTGGAGTCATTGTCATTGTTGACAAT
>DIYJ01000016.1:0-3506 GCA_002428995.1 Flavobacteriales bacterium UBA6057
ATCACCTAATCATCTGATTCTCCTTCTAAATTAGGATTTCGCTCCGAGGCTTACCTTGAGGGTAAACTCATCGTAAATGGCTTTGTCACCCAGATTGTCGAAGAAGCTGGAAGAACCGTAACGCACATCGTACTTCGAACGATCGATGGTTAATTCACCGTAGGCCGCAACCGATCTGCCTTCCATCTTCACCATTGCCGGGAAACTGATTGGATTTGTTTTGTCTTTGATGGTCAGATCGCCCATGATCTTCGTGTTGAAGCCACTCTTCGAATCTGTGTATTCTACTTTTTTGATCACTAGCTTGGCTTCAGGAAACTTGTCCACACCAAAAAAATCTGCTGACTTCAGGTGACCTTCGAGTTTTTCTTTCATGCCTCCGTCCAGGTCAGTGACTTCGAGAGCTGGCATATTCACTATAAATGATCCTCCGGTGAGTTTGCCATCTTTCGTTTCAAGTGTTCCGCTCTTGAGAGGAACAATTCCATTGTGTTTGCCTGTTACTTTCTCTGCAAACCATTCGATCTTGCTTGCTTTTGTGTCGAGGCTGATTTTTTCCAGTTTGGAAACGGGGGTAAATGCCAGGAAAATAGCCGCCAGGCTGAGTGTTGCGATTACAGTGTTTAGTTTCATGATTGATTGTTTTAGGCAAATGTATGTATCAACACTAAAAGTAAGTACATGTAATTGTTAAAGAATCTGTATCATTAGTTTTGAGCCAAATCGTTTACCATGTCATTGACTCAAACAACATCTCTACCGCTTGGTTTTCAGGCGCCTTCATTTAATCTGCCCAATACCGTGACTGGTAAGCAGGAAACGCTGGAGGACTGGAAGGGAGAAAAAGGCACTGTGGTCATGTTCATTTGTAACCATTGTCCTTATGTGGTTCACCTTCGGGAGAAAATCGTGGAGGTTGCGAGGAAGTATCAGGCGCTTGGCATTTCTTTTATCGCCATCAGTTCCAATGACGTGGAGAACTATCCTCAGGATGCACCGCAGTACATGAAGGAATTGGCCGAATCCATGGATTTTCCGTTTCCCTACCTCTATGATGAAAGCCAGCAGGTGGCGAAGGATTACGATGCCGCTTGCACGCCAGATTTCAGTGTGTTTGATGCCAGTCTCACATGCGTTTATCGCGGGCGATTTGATGGTAGTACGCCAGGTAATGGAGTTGAGGTCACGGGCGATGATCTCGCGGAGTGCCTTGACCATATGTTGGCAGGTGAACCGGTCCAAGCGCATCAAATTCCAAGCATGGGTTGCAATATCAAGTGGAAGTAATCGTGTTAACTGTCTGTTTATCAGTTTAAAGCAATGTGCTTTTCGCTTGTCCGCTGAGCATTGAATTTCACTATTTTCGACACCCTTTTGATGAAGCATCAACTTCTCATACCCTGCCTGGCGTTGTTGATCCCCTGCTTGGTCATGGCCAATGAACCGGAAACCAACACCGGTGGAGCCAAGCGTGATACAGTACAAGCGGTGGTGATGTATGGTGAGGAGCTCCTTTTTGATGCAGTTTCCGGACAGAGCGATGAGCGCATCGAAGAGATTCGGGATAGCGTGCTGATTCATCACGGACGGTGTGAGCTTACAGCCAACATCGACCTTTACCTCAGCATGAAGAACAAGTCAGAAGAGGAGCTCTACGTGTACGTAGATTCTTTATTCGAAGCTGAAGGTGAATTGCCGTATGCTTTGATCAATCAGATCAATCTGTTCCTCGCGAATCGGGCGGATGAGCTTCCTAAAACCTTGCCGGCCAACTTCTTTTTGGGAACAGCAGAGTCGTTGTATCCGGCCATGGATTTTTATCCTTTCTGGAACACAGAGAAGCCAAACCCCTATCCGGTGGGCCTCGGTGCGAGGGATACAAACCTGTCCATCCTGCTGCAAGGCGAGGGAGACCTTGGAGAGTTTCACATTCCGGTGGACAATGTGATCACCTCTAAGTTTGGTTGGCGAGACGGCCGAAACCACAATGGCATTGACATCGACCTTCAGGTTTGGGATCCGGTAAAAGTGGCCTTCCCGGGTGTGGTGAGGGTTGCGCGATCCTATGGTGGCTATGGAAGAGTAGTGGTGGTTCGTCACTACAACGGTCTCGAAACATTGTATGCTCACTTGCACCGATTCAAAGTAAAGGCCGGAGATCGGGTAGAAGGTGGTCAGGTGATCGGATTGGGTGGAAGCTCGGGACACAGCACCGGAAGTCACCTTCACTTTGAAGTCCGCTTCAAGGGCAAGCCCATCAACCCGATGAGCTTCATTTCCTTCAAGGAAAAGCAACTGGTGAGTGATACGCTGATCCTGAAGCGTACGAAATACAGCTATGCTGCCTATCCGAGCGGGATTGTGATCCATACGGTGGAGAAAGGTGACACGCTGTATGACCTGGCCCGAAAGTTTGGTACCACGACTTATAAGCTGGCCGAGCTCAACGGAATTCGCAGGAACAGCTACCTGTATGTTGGGCAGCGACTTCGTGTGATATGATAGACATCGGAGAACAGTTTAACCTTTCCAATAAGCTCAAGCATCCCACCAATGAGTCGAAGATCGTATACCGGCATGTGAAGAAAGAGCAGGCAGAGACCTTCGCTACGTTGCTGGTAGATGCAGACATCGATTTTGAGGTTCAGATTGATGAAGACGATGAGCGAAAACCTACGTATTTCGGTGTGATGCGCAGGCATGAGACGGAGGTGGATCGGTTGAATTTCAAGGCCATTGGTCAGCATCGTCCGCGATTCATTGCTTCTGCTCCGGTACGTTGGTTGTTCATCTCCATCAGCATTGCGATGCTCATTCTGGCGCTGATCGGGGCTTGGCTGAATTCATAGTTCCGCGTTATTCCTTCCCGAATTCTAGTTCTGAAATGCGTTTCTGAGACTGAAACACGATCTTTGTTCCCATGAGTCGGTGGTTCCTTCTTCTATTGTTGATTTCCTCAAGTTATTCTTTCGCCCAAAAGGACGTCACCACTTTTGGTATTCAGATCAAACCGATCATTCCAAGTAATCTCTTTCAGGCGGGCGATGAAAGCGTCATCCGCAACGATATCGAGTACCATGTCAACCAGCGTGTTGGTTACTCTTTTGGTGGTGTTATCAGAAGGGGAGTTACGGATTGGTTCTCCATGGAAACGGGTATTAGCTACGTTCGAAGGAACTTCAGAACCCGTTTCACGCATGAAGGGTTTCCTTCAGATACCATGGATTTCAGGGTGATTGGTTATGAGATTCCTGTGATGGGAATGGTCTACGTGAAGTTGGCGGATCAGGTGTTTATGGATGCTGCGTTTGGAGTTTCTATGGATATGTTTCCCACCAATGTCGGAACGAGGAGTGAACCTGACTTTAGCCAGCTGTCTGTGCGCAGGAGATGGATCCAATCCGGATTGTTGGCCAATGTAGGTTGGGAATTCAGAACCAAGGAAAAAGGATACTTCTACGTTGGAGCTTCTTACCATCGTCCTTTTCAGTCCATTTACCTCACCA
>DIYJ01000016.1:3576-3833 GCA_002428995.1 Flavobacteriales bacterium UBA6057
TTTTCAGTCCATTTACCTCACCAGACTCTACTACCGGAATGATATTGACCCCGAGCCGGCTCAATTGGGCATCTCAGGAAACTACCTGACCATAGACCTTCGCTATTTCTTCCACGAAGACCCTCAAAAGCGAGAAAAGAAGGAAAAACGAGATCCGGATTCCATGCCTCAGTGGATGCGCAAATAGGGAGGGGAAATCAGATGATTTGTTGATCAGATGATCAGATCATGAAAGGCCGGCCTGTTTGTGATTTGTG
>DIYJ01000004.1 GCA_002428995.1 Flavobacteriales bacterium UBA6057
CGGCTCGTCCAGATGTCCACGCTGTAGTCTTCCTGAACATTGGCTCCACCACCGGTGATGGACCATTGAAAACCTCCGCCTCCCTGGTAGTTGCAAGAGGTGAGCGTAAGCGTCACCGTTCCAAGGCCTGAATTCATGTTGGCCAGGCTTTGCAAGTAGCCGGACAGGCTCACCTCGTAGCCAAGGCCGGGTGCCATTCCTACCTGATGGAGCTGAAGTACCTCTACAGTTCCTTCAACGTAGGTGCCATCCGGGTTACGATCTGGGTTGAGGTAAACAGTTAGAGCATTGTCTGCTCCTGTGACTTTGAGTGTGATGTCATTGCTGGTGTTGTTCAGCGGTGTCAATTTGTTGATTGGTGTTTTTGACATGATAAATGAGAATTGATTGATTATGATATGAAGTGATATGAAGTGTCCTCAGTCGATCGATCGTTGAATTGGACAGGACAAACATTCAGGAATCAGCCACCTCTCTGCTCCGTGTAAAATCGGATTTTGATTAAATCAGGGTTTCCTGTGGCGCAACAAAAAAGCCCCTCCGATTTCGGAGAGGCCTTGATGAAATGGAGTGAAGGGATGAGTCAGTTTTTGTTGAAGCCCATGCGAACTTCACCCGTGTCGATGCTCATTTCGAAACCAACACCTCCCGCACGCAGGGATTCAAGCACAGCGGCTAACATGTCGCTGGTAAAGGTCGCGTAGCAAATGCCGCTCACGTATTTGTTGTTTGGCAGTTGCTCACGATTCAGGTCGTAGAAACCTAAGTTGAACGAGCGTCCCGAGTTGCTCAGTGGTCCGGTGATCGTTGCGCTGGGCGAGCTATCGCTCCCCGGGCCTGAAAAAAACTGACATTCGAAACTTGAGATTGTATACTGATAAGTACTCATGAGAAAAGGGTTTTATGGATTTGACTCCAAAAGTCGAAGCACGAATCGGCTCCCTATTCCGTGAAAACCTTGGTTTTGTTGGATTCAGGGTTTTGTGCGGTCAGCTGTGAAAACTCGTAGACCGAATCCTTATTTGAGCTCAAACTCTTTTGAGCAGAATTATTCACCAGATAAGATCAATGAAGTGGCTTGAGTAACGGAATAGCCAATTTGATATTGGACTATTTACCTTCCATTTAGATCATGCCTTCGCTCACATAACGCGTTGGTATTATCCCTTAAAACGGGATAACACTACCTGCATGGATCAGGAAAAACCCCATCGATGAAGTTCAGTGTTTATCATGGATTAGATCAGGGTTAATACTGATTTGTGAAAACTGCTTAATCTTTTAAGTGTTTGTTTTACAGTGTTTTATGGTTTTTTTCTTGTTTGGTCTGTGCTTTTGGTGTGAGTTGCGAGATCGAATTGAAACGAGTTTTGGTCTTGAATCAAAAAAAACAATCATGAGTGCAAGAGCAAATGAGTATAGAAGGAAGTACATACAATACTTCGACACAAACAATGTAAAGAGCGATGACGAACCGCCAACTATTACTAATCCGGAGGAGATCTATGATCACCTTTTTAGGATAGATGGTACACAAAGTCTTGCCGGATATTCCCTATCCCTTGAAAAGTATATTGAGCTCTTTAGTCAACCAGGGATTTCTCGCTGGACCATAAGCTTTGGCTACAATAGAGACCACGTTTCGGATGCAAATAGTGCCGGTTTTCAGCTCATGGTGCATGGTCAGGACGAGGAAGGACTCATTCGAACAGGAACTCATCTTTTGACGGATATACTTCGACTTCATTCAAAAAATGTTGAGTCGCAGAAACGAGAATATGATCGATCGGGCCATCAAATTCCCCGTATCCTTCTTAAGAATTGGTCCTGCGCTTGGCGTATCCTCATGAACAATCAACGCGTAGATAGTGCAGTTCTCAAGATCCCAGTACTGGGAAGGGGGCTAGGTGCTCACGCATTCCTTCGTGGATACACATTTAGCTACAAGCAAATGCTTGATGTTCTCGATGTTGATGAGCTACAGTCAGATTCTCAAATTAGATTCTACCTCGTGAATGAAGCTGCAAATACCGTGGAGTCTGCACAAAAAGGAACCATTGGGATTGTAGTGGCTTCATATGAGTCTCCCGCAGCAACCCCAGACCAAGCGCTAAGTTCTGTTTACAATTTTTCAAGGCCTTGTCCACCAACCTGCTAATGTTTAACACAAAAAAAATCAACTCTCATGGCTTTATCTGTTATTACTCCTGTTAGTCCCCAAAATGCCTCCCACTTAATTGATAATTACCGATCGGCAATTCTGAAAAAGGTCGCCAATAACGATGAATCGATTACGGACTTCTTTCAATGGTCTGACTCTGGTGTCCCTAACCCTCCGACTCAAACACTCTTTGGGTTCACTATGCCTATGGGCGACTACATCAAGTTGGTCAATCTACCTGGGGTGACACATTACAAAGTTCATTTTGGTCTGGAAGATACGCAGCCTGAGAATGCTCCGCTGTTTGTGCTGATTATTCAAGGTATGAACTGTACAGGTGGTATTCGCAGCGCATACTTTAAGCTAGCAAAACCGGTGAATCAGAAGCCCAGGCGTCTTTCTTCTACTAATGAATTAAGTGGACAAGTGCCGGATATTCTTTTTGACAATTGGACCGAGAGCTGGGCAGATTTATTCGAAGGGACTAGTCCGGTTGTTTCTCCTAAGATCTGTCAGATAATGGTGGACAAGACCATTTCGAGTCTTCCCTACGTTTTATTGTCATATGAGTTTAAGCATCAGGACTTTACAAATGTCTTGCTTCCTGAAACGGTGAAACACTATACTGATGTAGTTTTTTATCTGGTTAACCACAAATATCAGGTGCTAGACAACGATGGAAACCATGTTGACAGGGATTCAATCGGTGTGATGGTTGCTTCATGCAATAAGGTTCAAGATGATGGTCATTTAATCTATTCTCCGGAATCTGCCTTCTATGACTTTTCTCGACCTTGTCCTCCGACCTGTTAGGGCCTCCGGTGCCTCCTCCCCTGCTCATTTGAGCAGGGGATGTTAGATTTACTCTTATGCATGAGAGCTATTCGCTAGAGCAGTTGGTGATTCTGTATTCCATTGTAAGTACGCTGCTTCCTTTGTTTTTCGGTGCACTGCGTTTCAGAAGCTTACCGAAAGAGATGAAGAAGATTTACGGACTCAGTTTGACTTCCTTCTTTTTTGATCTAATCGGTACCGCCTTTTGGCTGCTCAAAACATCAAATCTGTGGATTGGACACATTCAAACGTTGGTAGAATTTCTAATGCTATCCAGTGCGTTCAGAATTGCTCTTTCCGGAATATGGCTTCAGAAGCAAATGAAATACATCGTTGCTCTATTTGTTTCAGCCGGGATTCTGAACACAGTTTTTCTTCAAGATGTCCACCAATACAACACCTACATCAAAATTTTGGAGGCCACACTGCTCATCGGATTCTCTCTGGCCTATTTCTACAAGCTGGCTAAAGAGATGAAGGTAGAGCACCTAGAGCGCGAGCCCTTTTTCTGGGTGAACACTGGTGTGCTCATCTATTTTTCCAGCAATCTCTTCGTTTTTACGTACAGCAATTATTTGCTTTTGTATTCGCAGAAACTGGGCATTCGAATCTGGTTCATCCATGCCTTGTTCTTTATATTTTTTAACTGCATCTTGGCATTCGCGTTATGGATCGTCCCGAAGAACTCGAGTTTGCGTGGTTGATGCTCATTGGCATTTCCCTCACCTTTCTGCTATCGCTGGCGGTGGTGATGTTCTTTGTGTATTACCAGCGCAGGCTGTTTGCACAGCGCCAGGATATGGAAGCGCTCAGGCAGGAAGAGCAGGAGAAGCGACTGAAGGCGATCATCTCGGCCCAGGAACAGGAGCGCAGCCGCATCGCGCGTGATTTGCACGATGAAGTGGGAGTGATGCTCAGTACCGTGAAGCTCTACCTCACACATGGCAAGGAGGACACCTCTTCCAAAGCGCAAGCCCTGTTGGATGATACCGTCAACACCGTACGCAGGATTGCACGTAACCTCAGCCCGCAACACCTGGGGCAGTTTGGCTTTGAGCGTGCCCTCGATGACATGTGCGAACCACTGGAGCAGAGCGGTGAGCTGATCATTGAGCGGAGCATAACGATCATGGAGCGCCTGCCTCGTGAGCAGGAGATTCAGTTGCACCGGATGGTGCAGGAGTTGCTCAACAATACCCTCAAACATGCCCGTGCCTCACAGGTGGGCATTTCCCTTGAACAGAACGGTCGTGAGGTTTGCCTGCGCTATGAGGACAATGGGCGTGGGATGGATTTGGTAAAGGCCGAAAGCTTGCCCAGCCTCGGACTGCGATCACTCAGCGGCAGGGTAGAGGTGTTGAGCGGAACACTCGAATTGCAGAGTGCCCCCGGAGAAGGTTTTCAGGCGGTGATTACCATGCCTTTGATGGGCGCGACATCGGTTTTTTCGGGCATGAAAGGGTTAAATGGTGACATGAACAGAAATGCCTTGGAAGGAGAAGCCAGTGCTTCTTCTGGTGAAGGTATGGAGGTCAGCGAGCACTGAAAATCTACTGCTCATGACCAAAAGCCGTGGAGTGAACAGGGGTAGTTGTAGGATTGTGCTGCAATCGCGATGGTGCGGTTGCGAAACCTTAAACCTCTCACAAAATGAAGAATGAACAGATGCATACTGAAGGCAAAGAATCGGATAATAGTGATGATTTTCCAGAGTATTTGATCTTGAGGATATTGCTTGATGAAGACGAGCCAGTCGTGCTTCACAGGACTCGGAAATGGAATCATGCGGCAAACAGGCCTGCAGGTGAACCGTATTCTGGATTGATAACAGCCAGCCCGGGAGGTGATCCACATATGATGGTTAGATCAGATCTCTTGGATCTCAATACTGACATTAACACCACCCTTGATTTAACATCAGTTGGAGGGCTGGAGTCTATTATCAACTACACTTCAAACGGTTCGATATCCAGATTCTTCGTGGATCCGAAGGTGCCTGATGGTACGGATTTCGAACTGGTGAGTCATCGCTATAATGTAGATGGCGATATTCTTGGCTTCATCACTGCTCGTTTGACCGAGAGTGGATCAACACCAACCGATCCAACAATGCATTGGGCCACTCTGAAGTCAACAGAGTACATGGTCATTATTTCCATCGATTTGACAGCAATTGGCGGGAAAAAGACCAAGGTCATTTATGAATGTGGATAGGCCTAAGCCATTGTTGTGATAATCAAAGGACAATTCTCCGAAACCAGAAACAAGAGCAGAGCTGTTCAATGCTTTGCTCTTCATGCTACTTCGGTTCTGTTCTGTTTCATCTTGTTTGTTCTCAAGCCTTCCCTGGCCATTTCGCAGGATGCGTTACTCGACTGTCGTACGTTATTCGAACGTCACCAATCGGACCTTGAGTCGAACCACGCAGCTCAGTCATCTCAGAGAATTCTCAGCTATCAATCGCTGGTGGCTGAACTGCAACGTTGTTTAGATCAGGGGATTTATGCTCAAGCTCTTATCGCCCTGGCTGTTTCCTATCAGGAGGCAAACCAATGGGAAGATGCTCTGAAGCACTTGTCGCAAGCTCAGGATGTTTACAGGAGCACAGCGTCCGATAGCGGTCTCTACTTTGTCAATCTGGAAATGGCTCTGATCTATCAGCGCCAGCGCCAACCTGAAAAAGCAAAACCAATGCTTTTCAAAAGCCTGGAACATGCCCGCAACATTGACGACACGATGAGCATGGGAAGAAGCCTGAACATTCTGGGAAGCATTTATGCGATGGCCGATAGCCTGGAGCAGGCTTCTGAGTTTTTCAGGCAAAGCATGGAGTTATGGCAACAGACCGGAAATAAATCCAAGTTGGCTGCTTCCTTCAACAACCTGGGGAATGTGTACTCGGCACTTGGAAAGCGAGAGCAGGCTGAAGAGTATTATCTGACGAGTATTGATCTCAAGAAGGATCTTCAAGATTTCGAAGGATTGGCCAATTCATATAACAATCTCGGAGATTTTTACTTCAACGCGGAGGCCTACAATCGAGCCATTGCCTTCTTTCAAAAAAGTGCCAACCTTAGTGACTCTCTGGAGGTGTTTGGTATCACCGCTATTGCCCAGCAAAACCTCGCAATCACTTACGAAATGCTGGGAGATTTTGAATCTGCATATCATGCCATGTGGATGGCGGATTCGCTGAATACAATGGAGAACGCGGAGAAATACAGCCGAGACGTAGCCGAGCTGCAAGAACAGTTTGAGAGCGTCAAAAAAGACTATCGGATTTCCGACCTGGAAAAGGAAAACCAACTCAAAGCCCTGGAGCTGGAACAGGAAAAAAACACGCGTTGGATTTGGGCCTTGAGCACCTTGCTTCTTTTGGCGGCATTGGTGTTTACGGTCTTCTCAGTGCTACAGCACCAGCGAACGAATACCCAACTCGCGCAGAAAAACGAAGAGATTGATCATCAACGCCAGGAACTGGCGGAAACAAACGAAGAGCTGCGCGAAACAACTGCTACCAAGGAACGCCTCTTTGCCATCATCGCGCATAACCTGAAAGGTCCGCTTTCCGCCCTGGAAGGTGTGTCCGGCATCATGGATCACTACCTCAAAAAAGGACAGACAGACAAGTTGCGCTACATCGCCACAGAGGTGGACAACACCGCTTTTCAGACCAACGCACTCATCGCTAACCTGCTCAACTGGTCGCGGACTAAAACGCGCAACATTCCACACCGGCCGGAACGCATTGAACTCTCCGGAGCGTTGGCCCAGTGCATCGATTTAGTGAAGGGCCAGGCGCGCCAAAAAGGAGTGAAGTTAGGGCTTAAACTAGAAGAGGAGTGCGCGGTGGAGGCAGACCTCAACGTGCTGAAAACACTCATGACCAACTTGCTGCACAATGCCATCAAGTTCACCCCAACCGATGGCATGGTCAAGGTAGAGGTAGAGCCAGGCGAGGATAGAGTGAGTATTGCCGTGCGTGACACTGGCGTGGGCATTGCTCCTGAGCGCCTTCCTGAGTTGTTTGGAGCATCGGCCAGCAAAAGCACCTATGGCACAGGCGGTGAACAGGGAACAGGTTTAGGTCTCTACGTATGCCAGGAGTTTGCCCGTATGGAAGGCGGTGAACTCACCGTGGAAAGCACCCTGGGCAAAGGCTCTGTATTCCGCTTCAGCTTAGCTCTGGCTCAGCCGCAGGCATCAGACACCCAACCCTTAAAAAGTACCCTCTCATGAATCGAATTAGCATCCTGATCCTCGAAGATGAACCCTTGCACGCGGCTAAGCTTGAGATCCTGCTGGAAGAGATGGATTACCATCCGCTGCCACCGGTGGACAATGTGCCGGAAGCACAGCGTTTGTTTCTGGCATCCCAACCAGATCTGCTCATTTTGGATGTTCGTGTGAGAGGAGAAGAAGACGGAGTGGACTTCGCTGAAAAAGTTCGTTTTCAGGATGGTTCGGAAGTGCCCATCATCTTTCTCACCTCCATGAACGATCCCGAAACCTTTGGTCGGGCCAAAGGCACTTCCCCCAAGGCTTACCTTGTCAAGCCTATTGACCGCTTTTCGCTGCAACACGCCATTGAACTTGCGCTGATGAACATGTATGCAGAGCAGGAGCAGCAGACCACCAAGGCCCTGGAAGGCGCCCTCCAAAACGGCCGGAACTTATTCATCAAGGATCAGAAACGGCTTTGTAAAGTGAGTGCAGATGACATTCAGCTGGTGGAAGTAGACGGCCGCTACTGTAAGCTGTTTACGGCTGATCAACGCTTCATGATTCGCTCATCGCTGAGCCAGTTACTCGAAAAACTGCCCACAGATCTGTTTTTGCAAACCCATCGCAACTACCTCGTGAATGTAAATGCCATTCAGGAGATTGACCTCGAAGATTCCCAGATCATCACCCCACTGCGCGAAGTACCGATCAGCAAGAACTACCGCTCGCTCATCCTAAAGAACCTGGACTACCTGAAGTAGTGATCCACCTAAAATGAAGCTCTAAACAATGACTGGAAAACCACTTGATACAGCTATGAGCTGCTCGCTATCAGCTCTCTGCCAATGGCCTCAAGCTTCAGGTGATCATGCCACCAAATACGAATACCAATCCCATCATCTGATCATCTAATCAACGAATGATCTAATCACTCAATTAAACCCAATAAACATGAATTCCTACAATCAAACGATCCGCGTAGCCATCGCGGACGATCACGCCCTGTTTCGCGAGGGCATCAAAATGATCATCGAGAGTAAATCCAATTTGAAGTGCGTGATCGAAGCCGACAATGGCCAATCCCTGCTGGATGCCATTGCCAGTGCTCCCAAAGAACCCGATGTAGTGCTGCTCGATCTTCAAATGCCCGTGATGGACGGCATGGAGTGTACCAAGCGGCTGCGTCAGGAATATCCGCGCATCAAGATCCTGATCCTGACCATGCTCGATCAGGACGACTACATCCTGCATCTGCTGGACTTAGGCGCCAACGGTTACCTGCTCAAAAACTCATCTGCTGAAGAAGTGATCAAGGCCATCGAGACCGTAATGGAAAACGATTTTTACTTCAGCGACCACGTCTCCAAGGTGATGCTCTCCGGCTTGCAAAAGAAGCGCAGGCCTGTGCCCGTATTAAATGCCACAGAGCGAATCACCGAGCGTGAGCAAGAAGTGTTGGAGCTGATGTGTCAGGAACACACGACCGCTGAAATTGCTGAGAAGCTGTTTCTCAGCGTCCGCACGGTCGAAACTCACCGAAAGCACCTAATGGAAAAACTCGGGGCGAAGAACACGGCTGGCATTGTTTATCGTGCTATGAAGGAGGGGGTGGCTAAGTAAGTGTTCAAGGACAGAGAATAGAGGGCGAGTTAAACTTCACCGATTTGCTTTCTGGTCTTATAGGGCGAAAAGGTATGATGGCTCTTCTTAGGCCGTTTCAGCAATGCCGGAATTCGCAGTTTCAGCTGTTTTGGATTGCCGCGGGTGTCCCAGACCGTAAAGAGTCAATAATGTTATTGCTTTCAAAGACTCAAGCTTTTTCTAATCTCAAAAGGCCATTAAGTTCGAGGTTAATCAAAGGTATTTGAGTAGCTCTTCTACAAGTTTGAAGACTGTTGTTGATGACTCTTCAGAAGCTGGGCTCGAATGGTTGAGACGGTTATAGTTTCTTGTTGCTCTATTGATTGCGAGCATTTTCCTTGCTACTCCTGTTTTCTGATCTACACCGTCCAATATATTGTAGATCTCTGATGTTATTTTTTTGCTTCCTTTTCCGTCATACTTAAGATTGAAGGGTTTAAGGTGTTTGTTGATGTTGTTGTGATATTCCTTACGATCCATACCACCACCTTGATGATCATCGAAATGAAGTAAGATCCAATATTCGAATGCTTGGTTTGAATAAGCTACTTTATGACCGTTGGCATTTGCGATTACAATGGCGTTGTTAAAGTCATTCGGACTAGAAGAATCCTTGTCAAAAACACACCATACTTGATCGTATTTTTGGTTGCTACTACCCTCTAGTTCTTTTGCTCTATTAACTAAAGAAATAGTGTTGTATCCCTCTCCTATTGGTATTACGTCTGCGGAGGAAAGCCTAAATTGTCTAAAATATGATGGCTCTGTGTTTTCGCCTTCACAGACTATTAGAATACTGGGTTTAACCTTTAGAATAGGCTCATTACGATCCAGGTCAGGTTCCCTCCTTCGTTTGGGTTTCAGATTCTCACGATGCTTCTTTTTTTTCTCAATCTGTTCCGCCTTTTTATTTTTCATTTTCATGATCAGCTGTAGCGATTGAGAGTTCATCAAAAAAGCCTAGATAGGGTACTGCACCATACTTTCCTCGGATGTAGTTGTCTTCAAATGCTTCATTTTTTCTTACTTCTTTTGAACTAAAGTCACCTAATGAAAAGAGCTTTGCTGCTCCAAGCTTATCCTTCTCAGTAAACCAAATTTGATCCCTTCTGAACAGTCCAGAACTGAGCAGGTTTGTATCATGTGTATTGAAGATCAACTGAGCATTTTTCGGGTTTGACTCTTTTGAGTTGAATAAGGCTACGATCCTACATACTAAGTTTGGGTGAAGTTTAGAATCTAGTTCATCCACAAGAAGAATATAACCACGTTCTAAAGTGTCTAATATAGGGCCCGTTAACGCGAAGAATTTGTGAGTGCCTGATGATTCATCATCTTGCATAGAAAAGGTTGCGATTCCTACATGCTTGGAGTTAGAATCATATTTTTTGTGGGTTGTAAGCACATCAGACATGAATTGCGGGTCTTCTTCTTCCTCCGCCACTTCTTCAAGAAGCTTTTCTCTTAATTCGATAGGTAACTCTTTAGACAGCTCTTTCGAAATGTCATTCAAGCTTTGCATCTGAAGTTGCAAGTCATCAATACTTATGTCCGCAGCATTAAGTAACTGAAGTATTTTCTGTTTGTATTCTGGATCATCAACCTTGTGCATGGTAAATGCCTCATATCCCTCTGGTCTTAAGCCTGAAATTGTTCTAAGTCCTTTGAACCAACTGATGACGTTACTTGAAATCTCGTCATTGAATTGAGCTGTTACTGATAGTAAAAGAACATTGTTTCTAATGGCTCCTTCTTTATGTAAAAAGCGTCCTTTACTCCTCAGGGTCGAATGAAAATCGATATCCTGATACTCTCGATAAAACAATTCTATTTCTTTTGTTTTAGGCTTCTGAAAAAGCCATTCAGCTACGACCTGCTTTTTGTCTATCTCGAAACCGTACCGATAGCGCACGTTATCGAAAAAAAATAGAACCTCAAATTCTGAAGGTGAAACTTCTGTTTCAATGTTCAACCTGAAAGGGTCGACACCAATTGGATCACCAATTTGTGAGTTTTGAGAACTGGTGATGACGAAGCGCTTCATAAAAGCCAAGGCTTCATGTAATTTACTTTTTCCACTTGCATTCGCGCCATATATGACAGCACTCTTGAGTGTTCGAAGTTTACGATCCTTATTTTGGATTACATTATCCTCCTCACGGACATCGCTATCATAATTTGAAGCGACCATACTCAAAGTTGCTTTTTCCTTGAACGTCTTAAAGTTCTTTACTGAGAATTGAATCAGCATGATGGAGGTTTCTGCAGGATTTTCGCAATTATAGCTCCTATTTACGGATTGGTTGCTTTATGGGTTATGTTTTTATGCTCTTTTAACCCTTTGGCCAAAAGGGGTGAACTTCATCAAGTCCTAGTGGAGATCTTCACATCATCTTCCAAGCAGTCTTCAGTATTAGCAATAGATAGGTGTCCAGCCTACTACACTTTACAAATAGTAAAGCCGGACACCAATACGTTACTAAGTTGCACTTAGCTGCTTGAAGCTGACCAAACGTGGGGATTCTCTTTTCAGGTCTTGAGAAAAAACCACCCAAATGCCTGGTTCATCACTTATTCCTAATCAATTTCTCAGTGTGGAGGGTTTGTCCAGAGGCATCGATGACATGCATTGTGTAAACCCCAGCACTTAGTGCCTGATTTGGTTGGAGTAGGAAGCGGTTCTCGCCCTCTACGGCTGCATAGACTTCTGCATGCACCACCTGTCCCTGGATGTTGACAAGTTGAACGGTGTATTCCGCAGTCTTATCTGAAGTCAAACGCACTTCCCAGGCACTGCCATCAGCTGGAAGCGGATTGGGGGAGGTGGTTGCTTCGAAGCCAAAGCCGGTTGGACGATCCTCTTCGGTTTTTGTGGAGGTCTGACAGATGTCAACCGAGGTCAAATCGCGGATGATGCGATTGAGTGGGTAGTTGTTCACTTCGGCCCAGTTGTCCCAGTTGTGATAGATTTCCCAATCTACAATCTGGTCTGAAACAAGGTCCGTGGTAGGATCATCAGGACAGTCGGATACTGCTACTCCAGGATCAATGTCGATCGCCCGGTAGCGCAGGTCAAAGCGGTCTACTGTTCCTCCATCCTGGTCTGCGAGAGTGAGCCCTCGGCCGTTGTCTAGCACTCCCATGTTGCGGGGTGCGCGATTGTGTGGGAAGGCGTGGGTTGAAATACTGCTACCGGTAGTTGGATCGATCTCGATCAGGTGATGCAGCGTTGGATTGCCCAGGTAGGCTACGTTGTTGAAATCGTCATCGTATTCAAGGCCTCGGAGCTCGTTCACTTCATCGAACTGGCTCACCCAGTCTACGCCCCAGTTTCCACCCTTCTTTCGCATGACCATCGGCTCGACAAAAGCTCCTTGAGATTTGTTGTTCCATCCGATGTGCACGGACCAGTCGCTGGGATAGAAGTCCTTCGACACCATCGGGCGATCTACTTCATCGCCATTTGTGTTGATGAAGTGGAAAACGCTGTTGTCCACCAGCTGTCCGGTGTTGATGTCTACTTCAAACACAGAGCCGTGCTTCGATTGCCCCATTTGCGCGCGCTCTGCTGTTACAAATACCCGGTACCAGTAGTGCTCTACATCCGTGGGTTTCACCCGCGAGAACATCTGGAAATAGGGCACGGGAACGGGGAATGTTCCGGGTGGTGGAATCTCCACATAAATCTGTGACCACACCAGACCTCCATTTGCATCATTGATGCAGATACCGACCATTTTTTCCACTGTCTCATTGAAGTAGTCAGAGTTCTGGACGCCAAAGATCACGTAGCCGTCCTGGGGCAGATTCGGAACCAGCGGCCCTCCGATGAACTTAGTGATCACCAATCCGCGCTCTCCGTGGCAACTGTTGCAGGTCATGGGAGGTTGGTCATAAGATCGGCTCCAAACAACCGAGCCATCCAGGGTGCTCACCTTAAATACAAGAATTGCCGAACCCGTATTGCCCGTGATCACAATATGATCGCCATCATTGGCCAGAATCATGGCGGGACCTTCTTCTTCGTCCGACATATGAGGAACCGGATATTCCCATGCGGAAGCTATCGTGCCGTCCAGGTTGGTTTTGACCAGCACGTACCCCTGTTGTCCAAACTGGTTGGTAATCCGTGTGGTGAGGTAGAAGATCTGGTCCCCGTCTTTGTCTTCAAGCACCACAGTGGATGAACCAGACCGTTCCAAACTGTTGTCTGGATAGATAAAGGTTTTCTCATACTGGGCTAAACTGAGCAATGGAAAACTCATGATGATAAGCCAGCTCCAGAGCGCATTGCATTTCGATTTCATTGGTAGATGTTTTATGGTTGTCTGTCCAAATTATGGGCGCATGGGAGAAGGGTTTTTGTGTAAGTGGTGAATGTGGTCTATGATGTGGTGAGTCTATGCTTTTGCGTGGTGAGTGTTTTTGTTGTGTGATTTGTGAATAGAGCTTTTGGATTAACGTGTGGTAGAGTGCTATTTTTATTCGCTCAGGCATTCAACGTTAATGATAAAAGGTTGCTTGTATGAGGCTGTACGCGGTTCGGGTGGTATTTGGGGTTTTGCTTTTAATGACCTGCAATTGGTCGCAGGCTAAGGAGGATGTCCGGCTATCTCGCTGGGTAGAGCAGGCCAGAGATTCTAACCTTTACGTTGCTGGAGAGGCCATTGATTCCCTGTTTGAGTATTGGCGTTCGAGGGAGTTGGATTTGGTCGTACAATACCGTTTGGGCCATTGGTATCGGGTGGTGGGGAAAGACAGCATGGCCGATCGGCTGGTGGCGGACGGACTGGAGATGGCCTTCACCATGAGCCAGAACATTGCCTTTAAGGAGGATGCGCAGTTCTTTCTCCGATCTACGCTTGATCTGCTTGCTCAGCGGAACGACAGTGCCGGGATGGGGCATTGTATGCACTGCATCGCTAATTTCTACCGCAGGAATGCGAATTATCCACTGGCGCTCCGGACACTCCTTGAAGCCACCAAGCTCTATCAGCAGATGGAGTTGCCGCTGGATGTGGTAGACCTGAGGCTTTCTGCAGCGCAGATTTATCTGCAGCAGGACATGCTGGATAAATGCGATTCTACCCTTCAGCTGGTGTTCTCCGAGCTGGCGGAAGTGGATGACCCTGTGCGTTTGTCAAGGGTTTACGGGCTTGCGGGCAGTCTGGCGCAGGCAAGGGGAGATTTCCAAAAAGCCCGTCCGCTCATGTTCCAGTCTTTGAAAATGGCCGAAGCAGGTGGCCGCAAACCGCAGATTCTTCGTTCCATGCTCTACCTCGGCAGGGTGCTCTATGAGTTGAATGAGCTGGACAGCGCTAGCGCCTATTTCCAGGCCATTGTGGCCGCCTGTCCCGACAAAATAAGAACGCAGTATGCTAATGCTACCTGCTGGCTGGCAAGGCTTGCATTCGACCGTGGAGATATTGATCAAGCGCTGGAGCTAGCCTCAGAGGCGGAGTCAGTCGCTATTCGCCATCAGTTTCCTGCCATTCTCCTGGACATTCGTCACCTCTTGCACAGCATCCACAGCCAACGGGAAGACTGGCCGCTGG
This sequence comes from Flavobacteriales bacterium UBA6057, assembly GCA_002428995.1. GTDB lineage: Bacteria > Bacteroidota > Bacteroidia > Flavobacteriales_G > Salibacteraceae > UBA6057. The sequence continues at coordinate 14,416 of DIYJ01000004.1, forward strand.
CCACGCGCTATCTGGAAGATTACCATGCCCTGAAGGACAGTTTGTCTTCGGCAGAGGTGGCTGGGCAGATTCTGGCCTTGGAACAGGCTCACCTTCTGGAGAATGAACGGAGCCGGGTCCGACTGCTGGAGGAAAGGCGTGTGGCGCAGGAAGAAGAGATTGCTGCGGGTAAGCAAACCCGCGCTGCGCTGCTCACCGGTGTTGCAGCGCTCTTATTGATCACCGGAATCATATTACGCCTTCTGTGGCTTATCCGGAAAAAGAATGGACAGCTGGGCAGGCAGCTCAGCCTGGTTTCAAACCTCAACCGGGAGGTGCATCACCGAGTGAAAAACAACCTTCAGATGATTTCCAGCCTGATGTACCTCGAAGCAGATGCCGAGCAGGATCCGGCCTTTTTGAAAGCCATGGAAGCGATGCGGAGCCGTATCAGATCGATGGCTTTGGTGCATCAGAAGCTTTTGCTGGAGTCAGCACCTGCTTCCATTGACATGCATGAATACGTTCATGAATTGGTCCGGGAGATCTTTCTGGCATTGGGACATAAAGGCAGCTTCGAGCATGTTCGGTTGCAAATAAGTCCCATTATACTGCCGGTGGAAGCAGTCTTTCCGCTTGGATTGATCATCAATGAAGCGGTGACAAATGCGATGAAACACAATGCGGAGCAGTCTTCGGAGGGTTGGCTGGAAATCGCTTTTACCGAAGCCAGGGGCAACGTGCTTTGCCTTCAAATCAGAAGCTTGGCTAGTACGGATGAGATGTCTGACAACAGGAACTCAACTGGTCATTTTGGTATGAACCTGATGCAGGTGTTTGCTCAAAAGTTAAGCGGGCAACTGTCGATGACTTGCGCGAATGGTACACTGCTCGAAGTCAGATTTCCCTATCCCGAAACGTTGGAGGAGCAGGAAGAATCGGGGGTGATGAACGAAGGTTTGATGCCAGTACCCGGAATGAGTTAAAAGCATGAATACAGCGAATGACGAGGGTTTACATTGTAGAAGATGACCCATTGGTAAGGCTGGAGATTGCGGGCCATCTCCAACGTCATGACTATGAGGTGTGTGGGGAGCAGGGCAATGCCACGCTGGCGCTGAAGGCCATGGAAGAGAACAAACCAGATCTTGTATTGCTGGACATACAGCTGGATGCTCCGCCTGATGGAATCTGGTTGGCAGAGCAGCTGCACAAACGTTCTATTCCCTTCTTGTTTCTAACTTCCTACAGCGACCAGCAAACGTTTGACAGCGCCAAGCGCTATGCGCCTCTTGGATACATTCTAAAACCCTTCAGCGAACAGGACCTCAAAGTCAACATCGGGCTTGCTGTGGCCAGGATGCTTCAGGAAGAAGGCGAAGCCTTGAAAAGGGAAGGAGACACGCTGCCCGATCGGGTTTTTGTGAAGACGGCCGATGGCTGGGACGGACTCGAAACAAAGAACATCGACTACCTGGAGGCATGCGACAATTACTTGCTTTTGCACCTTGGAGAACAACGCACCATTGTCCGCTCCACTATGAAGGGATTCTTGGAAAAACTGCCCGCAGGCCAGTTCGTGCGCTGCCATCGGAGTTATGCTGTCAATCCTTCGAAGATTCGTTCCATTACTGCCACACATCTGATCCTGGAAAACCGAACCTTACCCTTGAGTAAAAACTACAGGGACGCAGTGATGGATCGCCTGACTTTGGTGTGATCAGCTATCGAACGGAGGATTCGATGAAGGTTGTCACCTTCTCATTGAACAGGTTGGTTTGCTCGTAATGGGGTGAATGTCCTGACTGCTCAAACACATGGAAATGGGCGCTATCCAGATTCATCGCATCCCGTGCTTCGTAAGCGAGTTCGACTGGCAGAATGCCATCGCTGATGCCCCAGAGCAGGAGCGTTGGAATGTCAATCTCCCTGAGGTGGTTGGTGAAGTCATAATGCCAGATGTCCATGTTCTTGACCACATGTTTGTTCTGGGAAAGCAGTGCCATGAAATCTGTTTCTGAAAAGAGAATCTGATCCAGGCCAACGAGCCCTTCGCGATTGCCTTCATCGAAAAAGTATCCTCCGGCATCGGTCACGTTCTTGCTGTGTTCGATGATCACATCAGGATCGCGCCAGGTGATTTTGTCTTGGTAGTAGTCGCGGATCTTTTTCCACTTTTTGACGTCTTCATCATTCGCGATCAGGCTGTCTGCCACTTCCAATACGTAGTCTCGGGAGTATTCGTAGGCTCCGATTCCGAGATTGTGGCCACCGTCCACTTCTATCCAACCCGCAATTTTTGCGCGCAGCTGAGGCTCAAGAAGGTAGGCCGTTCCCAATGTTCCGCCCCAGCTATGACCCATAAGTACAATGCTTTGAGGGGCGTAGGTTTTTTGAGTGTACTGAACAATCACGTCCAGGTCTTCTACAAATTGTTCGAGGGTGAGAAGATCGTTATCACTTTTTCCGATGCTGTTTCCGGATGCCCGCTGGTCGTAGTAGACCATGCCATAGCGTTGTTCCAGGCCTGCAAAAAAGTCGTTTCGGATATCAATGAAGCTGCTGCCACCAGGCCCACCGTGCAGATAGATGATGAAGACATCAGACTCCAGTTTGCCGCGAGCCCAAACGGGCATGTCAGCATCTTTATGACGAACAAACACAAAGTCTTCTCCCAACGGCTCTTTTTCACAAGAGCTTAGAATGAAGAACAAGACCAGTCCGAGGAGAATTCTGTGCATCGTCATTTCAGTTGGTAGGAAATAGAAACATCCACCGCTGTTCGCGATAGCCAGAAGTCATTGAATGGATATTGATAGAAGAACTTTCCACCAATGGAGGGGGACAGAGCTCGGCCGTTGTTCAGGTAAATGTGGCGTCCAAAACGCGCGCCTACGGATGGCGTGAAATAGAGCCATCCCGATTGTCTTTCTACAAAATCACCGTTTTCGTATTCCAGAGCCCGACTGTCAGCTCTCTGATAGGTGGCGCCTGCCCCTAGTGAGGCTTCCCAAAAGTTGCAGCTTCGTGTGTTGCGCCTGAAAATGAACTCCGGCAACAGCAGAAAGCTTCGGGTATGCCCTCTGTGTCGAAAGTGCGCGAGGTTCAGTCTGGCAGCTAGTTGGCTCTGATGCTTATTCAAAGCCATTTCTCCGAATACAACGAATCCGGGATGTGTAATCAGCTCTCCGAAGTATCCGACTCCGATGGTGATCGAAGGCAGCGACTCGTCCGCTATCTGGGCAGTCGCTGTTTTGATTGTGAGTAGTGCTAAAACGCTGAAAACCAGCGCTCTGTTGAGGAGCTTTTTCAACCGATATTCTTCTCTAATCCAAGCGCAAGTTACCCGGTTTTAAACCGTTTGAGAGAAGCTTCTGAATGAATATTTTGTTAACTCTCAGGCGCAGTTTTATGCTCCGGTCGGTTTACCTCCAGACGTTTCTGGAAGTTCAATGTCTGTCAGTTTTTCGAGCGCCCGAAGCTTATGAACTTTACTGCTTGATGACCTGAAAACGTTCTGATCTGCCTTCGGTGTTGACCTCGACAATGTAAATCCCGGCATCTCCCGGTATTTCCAGCCATTCACCTGTTCTGCGGATCGAGACGGGGGGAGCGATCACTTGTCCAATCGAGTTGAATACTCTGATCTCCGCTCCAGCATGCTGGCCAAGGTCGATTTGCACGGAGCCGTTTGTGGGATTGGGATAGATAGACACCTGTGACCATAGCTGATCCTCCACACCGAGGTAGTTGATGGAGAAACACTCTGAAGTGTCCGCACAGCCATTGTTTTCGACCATGACGGCATAATCTCCGTTGGCGGTTACCGGATAGGTTGAACTGGTAGCTCCTGAAAGCTGGTTCAATCCGCTGGTGTCACAACTAAACCACTGATAGCTCGCCATTCCGGGTGTTGCCGTTAGGATACTTGAAGAATCACTGATAAAGGCATTGACCAGCGGATTCACCGTCAGGTAAAGCGTCATGGTAGAGTCGCATCCCTCGCTGGTAGAAGTCTGGAAAGTCTCGGTGGTGTTGGTGTAGTAGGTCTGCCCGTTGGCCGGCCAGGTGTAGTTGCCACACACTTCCACCGTGTCGTACACTTCTGCGCTGTTACGGATTGTCAGGTTCAGGTGCGCGACCGAATCACATCCGTTGGAGTTTACCAGCACCACGCTCACCGTGTCGCTTTCATAGTAGATCTGACCATTGGCATTCCAGAAAAACTGATTGCAGGTGCTGGTGCTGTAGGTAAACGAAGTGCTGGGGTGCACCATCAGGTCCATTGTCACCACTGAATCACAGCTGTATTGATTCTGAAAAGTGTCGGTGTAGATGCCTGAATTAGTGATCAGTTGACCGGTGCCAGCCCATGCAAAGGAGTCACAGGCGCTTACCTTAGGATAGGTGTACAGTTCGCAAGCATCGCTCTCCGCTGCTCCAATGTCCCGAATCAGATAAATGGTGTCGTTCTGCGCTGGGTCTGTGGACATTGGGTTTCCTGCGTTGATGGCAATGCTTCCTGCAAGTGGTAGTGAGGTACGGGTGATGCCTCCATTTAACTGGAGCGGACCAAAAGGAACAGAACTGCTGTCTACGTTGAAAAAGTCAGAGGCGGTGGTCAAGCTGTTGGGAGCCACGCCCTGTGGTTCATCACTAAAGATGTTGTAGCCGTAAGAATTGACGGTCAGTGGTTTTGAATTGAACAGATTGGTGTTTCCTGCTCCGTAAATGATGGAGCTAGTGCACTTGATCTCTGAGGCTCCAACTCCAGTGATGCGCGTGTAAACGCTGGAAGCCGTATCAAAAGAGTTGTTGTTGATCAGGCTAGCATTCTCCAGATCTACCACCGAGGAACCTTTCACGGTTTGGCTGTAAATGGCTCCACCGTTTCCATCCGCGTGGTTTTCCCAAAACGTAGACTGTTCCGCGTTGATGTAAGCGTGGGCATTGTAAAAATTGTAGGGCAGGTTGGTGTAGATCACGCCTCCGTCATCACCGGCCTCATTATGGGATGCCGTGCTGTTTTCAAAGTAGGTGTATGCATTATTCTGCGAGAAGTGGAAGATAGCTCCTCCATCCCTTCCTGCCGTGTTAGATCGAAGTTCTGTGCCGGATAAATACAAATGACTCCATTCCCTGGCGGAAACATAGAGCGCTCCACCATCAAACCCGCTCTCGCAATTTTCGATTACGCTAGTGTCTATCCTGATCGTGTGGGAGTTGGGTGCTCCTGTGTTGGCGTGAAGCTCAAGGGCCATGAAACCTCCCAGACTGTCGCAGGTGTTGGATGCAAAGTGACTGTGATTGAAGTCGAGGTTGTGTTGATTCAGGTCCAGGTAGAAGGCTCCTCCGTCACCACCAGCATATCCGTTGGAAAAGGAGGATGAGTCTACCGTCAGTGTTACCCCTTCGTAGAAATGATGGACAAATACACTCCCGCCCTGCGAGCCGCAGGTGTTAGAATCGAGCACGCAATGAGAGTAACTCATGTCAATATCGGGGTGTATTGCTGTGATGTAGAGGAATCCACCATCATTGCCAGCATGGTTGCGTTCAATCCTCACACTGTCAAAAAGGAAGTCAAACGCGAAGCTTTGGCCGGTGTAGTCAACGTAGAAGGCTCCGCCTGAGCCGCCCGCTTCATTATCTGAGACGGTGCATGAATCCAGGTCCACCGCTGCAATGAAATCTGTGAGGGCAAGAAATCCTCCGTCATTGTTGCAATGATTGTTGATGAAGCGGCTGTGCTTCCCAATGAAATGCTGGTTGCTCCATATGGCCCCACCTTCCTGAATGGCATGGTTGTCATCAAAGAGGCTGTTCACAACGATGAGCGGTTGATTTCCACCTGTTCCGTTAAAGGCATGATTCAGAAAAAATGCACCACCGCTTATGGAAGCTGAGTTCTGCGTGAAGTGCACATTTTTCAGGGTATCGAGAATGATTCCGTCCGCGTGGATTCCTCCTCCGTCACGTGCCGTATTCAAATCGAACCTTGCATCGCGAACAGAAAATGCACAATAGAGGGAAGACGAAAAAATGTAAACACCTCCTCCGTCATCTCCTGCATGGTTGTTTTCAAAGGTGCTTCCGTTGTTGATGGTCAGGTCCACGATTCCAGTTCCCCAATTGCCTGAGCCGAGGTAGATGCCGCCACCGCTGCCCTGACTACCGGCATCGTTTTGTTTGATCAATGTGCTGTCTGTCACCATCAGGTCAATGGAACCACCGTTAGAAGGTCTCAAACACAATGCTCCTCCATCGCCACTTGTGCCGTTGGCAGTGTTGCGATAGAACTGCGAGCTGGAGAGGATGATTTCTGAGGGTTCACCAGTGTCGAAGAGCACGCCACCACCGCGAGTCCCGGCTGTATTGCTATCAATTCGAGTGTTGTGAACCATTAGTCCCACGGGTTCCCCCACCAGGTAGATCCCACCACCGGAAGCTGTTGTGGAATTATCAGCAATGATCGATTGGTCTAACCAGAGAGCCGTGGTGTGGGGAAATGTATAAAAAGCACCACCGATGGCTCCTCCATAGGCAGATTCGCAAGATCGGATCGTGGAATGGAGGAGAAAGAGAGTGTCGATTCCCTGCATTCGGATGCCACCTCCCATTTGCCCGGATGCTGCCGGCTTACCGTTTTGAAGTTGGAGGCTATCCAACACCACATTTTTTGACCCGGAAGAAATGTTGATTCTTAGCAGGCGCGTGGCATCATTACCATCAATGATGGTGCGGAAGCTACCGTTCACCTGCCCAACGATGGTCAACGGTTTGTCGATCACAATCTCCGATTGAAGCTGGATCATGGCGTTGGAGCTGCTCACCAGGGAAGGAGTAAACCGGATCGTGTCTCCGGGACTTGAATTCAGCACCGCATCACGCAGTGAGCCAGCGCCTGAGTCATTGGTGTTGAGCACTGTCAGAATGGAAGCCATGCTCTGCAACGCGAAGCCAACAAAGAGAGCAATCAAAACAAGGGGCTGCTTCATAGTTCAAGGACAATAAAGGTCTCTAAACGCGATGGGGTTCGACCGGTTCATATGCATTATCTAAAACCTACCGCCTTTGCAATCCGCAAAACTACCTATGGGACGCTGATCATGTTCGTTGAGTTAGTGAAGCTTGTCTCAGACGCAGCGAAACGATGTTTTGAGCGATGATTCTCTTCCTTGAAAGTAGGATGATAGTGACCCTATAACGTCAGTTTTGGTACCTGCGATGATCCCAATACCCTCAAAAGTGCCCGTAGCATATAGATAAAATATGATAGCCTGATTTTTTGAAAACTATCGAGCAATAGCAGGCGTTAGCGGCTCAAATTCTATCTAACGCTGTGCTCATGAAACTCAAGATTCAAGCCGTTATTATCATACTCCTTCCACTTTGCTCGTATTCGCAATTTGGATCCAGTTTGATGCAAAGGCAAGTCGATAGCCTGTATGCTGCCAAAGGACAAATGCCGCTGATCATGTGGTGCACCTCCGTTTACAATCACTCCACCGAAGTTGCAATGCATGACAGTACTCTGGTGAAACCCTTCTTTCACTTGTTAAGGGCAAAGGCTCGGGAAGCGGAAGACCCAGAGGTGGAAGCGTTTGTAGAGTTGATTCGTGCGCAGGCCTATTTGCGTCACCTGTCGGATGCAGATTCTGTGTTAATCATCCTTGAAGATGCCGCAGATCTGGCGATGACTCATGAGCTGGTGTTGGCCGGCAGTGAAGTGCTCAAGGAAATTGCCTTCATTCATTTGGAGCGGGGAGACTTCCGTGCTGCCCGCAGCAACCTGGGGCGCTACCTCGCTTTTGTGGATGCCATGCACAATGACAGCCTCTTGTGCATCGGGAAGCAACTGGAGGGAATGATCTTCTCTCAGCAGGGAGCTTATGACAGTGCCGTGGTAAGCTACATGGAAGCCCTGGAATACCTGGAGGGAAATGAAGAGACGAACGATGAGTATGGCTTTGTTTATTCCAACCTTGCCAATACATTTTCAGAAATGGGCTTTGATGACAAGGCGGAGGTCTACTATCAAAAGGCATTGCAAATCCATCAGCGCATGGATCGTGATCTGGTAGCAGCGATGACCTTGTCGAGTTTGGGCCGGATCTATTTTAAGAGAGGAGATCATTCAAGCGCTCTGGCTTCACATCAAAGTGCCTTAAAGACCTTTCTTCAATTTCAGGATCTACCTTCCCTGAGCCGGTGTTACTACCAGTTGGGGGAAGTGTATGCAGCAGTTTTAGCAACAGACTCTGCACGCTTTTACTATGAGAAAGCGATCGACTTACAGGAGCACATCGGGTTGAACAAACTCCGCGCTTCCAGCCAGCTAAGTCTCGGATTTCTGCTCTTAGAGACCCATCCTCGCGAGGCGATGGACAGAGCGATGAGCAGCCGCGATCTGGCTGTAGAAATCGAAGCGCCCGATCTGGAGGCCCGAAGCTTGAAGTTACTGGCCCTCGCTCATGCGCAGTTGGCACAGCACCGGCAGGCTTTTGAGTATTTCAGACGATTCAAGGAGATGGATGACAGTCTTTACGGTGTGGAAAGGGCAGAGGTCATTGCCGAGGTAGAGGCCAAATATGACAATGAACGGAAGCAGAATCAGATCCTGCGTAGCAAGCAGGAGATCGATCGTCTGGAACTTGAAAACACGAGGAATGTATACAGTCGCAACCTCCTATTGATAGGGAGTGTCGCCATTTTGCTGCTTTCCATCGTTTTCATTCGATCCATCAGCATGAAGCGCAGCAGGGAGAAAACCATCCATTCTCAACGAGAAGCCCTCAGCAAGGAACAACTTAAACAGGAACGGTTCACCGTAGAGAAGCTGGAATCTGAAATGGGTCTGGCGGTTCAGCAATTGAACGATCGCAACGAGATTGTGGAGAGTTTTCGAAGTGAGCTGGATGCGCTGAGAGAGGAAGGCGATCTGCTGAACGAGGAGAAGGTGAAATCGCTCTATCAGCTGATCAACCAGAACATGGCCGGAGATCGGGATTGGGATTTGTTTTTTACCCGCTTCGAAAAAATGCACCCACGCCTGACCGAGTCCTTGAAGTTGCGATATCCGGCTTTGAGCGCCAATGACCTTCGCTTCTGTGGCTTGCTCAGGCTTAACCTCGACAGCAAGAGCATTGCGACCATTCTCAACATCGTTCCCAGCAGTGTCAAAAAAGCCCGCAACCGATTGCGCAAGAAGATGGAACTGGGGCCTGAGGTGGACTTACTCGAATTTCTCATACGCACCGAAAATGAAGTTGGTGTTCAAGGTGGAACGGTGAATTCTGGAAGCGGTTTAGTCGTTTCCGGTCAAACCGGTTTGTCAATAACCAGTTGATTTTTAGTTTTTTATAAATGTGTATCCCGTTTGTCACCCTCGGTTTTTTGACGAACGAATGAGCGTTCTGGACTTTTGTTTTCGCCATGGCAGGATATAACTCATTTAATAACAACAACAATGAAATCAATTATCATTTCACTTAGTATATGCTGCGCATTTATGCTTCAGCAAAAGCTGTTCGCACAGCAATGGTTTTTCAAACACTGGGATACGGAAGTCGCTCCGGTTCCCCCACCAGATTATGAACCTGGAGGTTCTTTCATGGTAGATTCAGAAGATGAGGTGCTATTGTATGGAACCATTGGTTTTTCCCGGGGAACCTTTACCTCCGGATTTGGCAATTCGGATGTGCTGATCAATAAAAATGATTTATCCGGAAGCCCTATCTGGACCTTGGTAATCGGAACTTCTGAGAACGAATACGTTTCGCGTGTGATTGAAGATCGCTATGGAAACCTTGTCGTGCTCCTGCATCGCATTACAGAGGGAATGACGGTTGCCCATATCTTGAAGATTCAAGTCACTGAAACGGGTGGTCAATACACCTTTACTAAGACAGCTGAAATCACGCGGAATAGATGCAATCTCTACGACATTATCGAGGTATTCTCCGTTAACGGGGCCTGGTCTCGTGGTTACGCCATTTTGGGGTATGACAATGAGCAGAAAAAATCCTTCATTCTCAAGGCCGATCACCAATTGCAATTTTCGGGCTCTGGCTACTGGAACAAGTACATTGTAGATACAGAGCTGGCTAACGATGTCAAGCTCTATTCTCTGATTCAGCAAAAGAGCAGCATCGAAGGGCGTGTCTTTACGAATGTACTCGCTGCCTGTGGTCGACTTAAAATGGGCGATAGGTTTGGTGGTTACGTGGTGAGGATCAACCATACGAATGCCTCGTTGGTGAATGACTTCTTTGTAGAAGACTATGAAGATGATCCGGTTTGCGACTACCATGATTCATGGTTGATACACCGATCCAGAGTTTTCACAGAGATCATCTCAACGCGTGATGGAAATCTGTTATGCCTGGGCAAACAGTCCCTGGATTATTACTCCACACAGGAGGTTGAAATGTCCCTGGTGCAATTGACTGCAAACCTGAATCAGGTGAACTGGTTCTCCAGGGTCAGTTGGCATCAGGGAAGTATCGGAGTCAATTTAGCGCTGGATCTGCATGAAACGGATTTGACCTATTGCGCGACCATTTGTAACCCTGATAACTCAAGTCCTATCGAATATACGTTTGCTCACTTCCTGAAAGACGGTAGTTTCTATGAAGCATACACTTCAGAGCCGCAAAACGAATTTGGGGTGCTGAGCTATACCTCATATGGCGGTCCTATCCTTGACAATCGCCAGCGCCATTGGAAAGACTATGCATTGAGTTGTGACAATGTATTGCACTTCCCAGGCACTCTTGCGCATTCCGGTCAAAGTCCTAACGGATGGAGTGTAGGAGGTAACCACCATGTGATTCACGGAGCCACAAATCTTTTCAACTATGAAGATGATTGCATAAGCACTAAAATGGGGGCGCCCACTCGCACTGGCTATTGCAATACCATCAAGCAAATCTTGAATGTGAACGGTTATTCTCAGGCCTCAACCAACATTCAGTTTTCAGTTGATGACCTGATGGAGCTTGGTACACCCGATGCAAACTTCGAGGAAGAATGTGCCTCTACTTGTGAATCTTCTTTTTGTACGGAGAATGTGGTGAACATAGATGTTTGCGCAAACGAGATAGACGAATCCGTAGAGTTGCAGCTGAGGCAAGGTTTGAATCAAGTTTCGGTGCTCTGGTCAACGGGAGAAACGGGTAACTCTATCAGCGTTTTGCCTGCGAATGTTAATGGTCCTATCCATGTTGCCATTACTGATGCTTCGGGGTGTGTCATCATCTATGAGTACAACATTGTTATTCACCCTGAGCTTATACTTACCGAAACGTTCACACCCATCAGCTGCCATGGGGAAACGGATGGTGAGCTGTGTGTAAGCGGTTCTCAAACACTTGGCTGGGTGGATATTACATTCAATATCACTGGTGGGGCTTATGGTTCAACCAGCCATTATGTCAACGGACAGTCGTTTTGTGTCTCTGATATTCTCAACGGAGGGAACGGACTGGCAGCAGGAACCTATACCATTACAGCCACCGATCTCAACGGTTGTGAAGCCAGTATTCAGGTTGATGTTACTGAACCGACTCCGTTATACATTGATTCGATAGGCAAAAGCTCAGCCACACCAAATAACTGTGATGGCGCAATGGGGATTCTTCCGGCAGGTGGTTCTCCAGCCTACACCGTGTACATTGTAAACACTTCCAATGGTATTGGATACACAACCATCGTTCCGCCAGGATCTGTGGCTTGGTTTTATAACCTCTGCCCAGCCCTCTATGCAGTGCATGTGACCGACTACAATGGTTGTACGGCAACACTCGATTATTACGAAGGCATAGACGATGGCTCTGGAAAATGGATCAATACCCCTCGTGAAGATGGATCTAATCGCAGCTTGGACGAACAATCCGGTGAAGTCCCCACCTTTAGTGTATTCCCAAATCCTGTTGGTTCAGGAGGTCTGCTGAGCGTCAAAAGCTCAGGTATGCAAACGCTGGAGTTGAGCAACGCGCAGGGACAACAGGTGATGAAACTGGTGATTCCTTCACAAGGCAGTCATGCAATCCAACTGCCTGAGCTTTCAAGTGGTGTTTACACAATCAGAAGCCAGGAGACAGGAGTTGCTTCCCGTATTGTTGTGCAGTAGACACACCGCGATTTTCTCAATCACAAGCCCGGTTTTGCCGGGCTTTTTTTGTTCAATCCCCATTTTGACGTGTTCATGTACTAAAAAGTCGTGGTTGTGAAATTGGTGTGTCGCTCCATGCCATCGATCGTTATTTTGGCGGCCAAATTCTCAACCTGAACTTCAAACATTCATTGATGCTGTCAACACTGATTCAACGCTCTATTCTTTTCGTCACACTCTTCTGCTTTGGTCTTCAAACCATCGGCCAGGAAATAGAAAAGGAAATCGCAAGCCTTTCCACCAGCGGAGGCAAAGAGGTCCATTTTTTAGGAGCCAAGGATGGGGAGTATTATCACCTTTCTTACAAATCGAAGGCACTGGGAAAAGCCTCAGGGCCATTCGAGTTTATCACCGTCAACGAATCGGACGGTAATACATCGAAAGTGGATCTGGGAATTTCAGACAAAAAGGTCACTCCCCAGAAAGTGGTGTTAGCATATGAAGGTGAATACACCCTGCTTTTATCGATTGCCGCTAAGGGTACTGTTTCGCTAGTCGCACGAACCTTCGATTCCAACCTCCAATTTGTGAGTGACAAGGTCCTCACAACCATGAAGTCCATGGCTTACATCACAGAATACAGCAAGTACATCAACAAGTTCCCGGATCTAGAACCCGTGGTGAGTGATAATCATCGCTTTCTGGCCATGGGGTTCCGAAATCAGACGGTGGTGTTTGATGCGAAAACAAAAGAAGTGGTGGTGAAGGACCATCCAGCAGGACTCAACATCAGTTTCAACGTGACCAATGAAGGTCAGTGCTATGCCTTCAGAATGTACGAAGCTGAATTCCGTCTTGATCTTGTGGAAAGTGGTTCTGGATCTGCAGAGTCTATTAAACTTCCAGCCAAGTCAGATGACATGGTGGTGTCCATTCAAAAAGACGAGGCTCAAAACATTTATGCCGTATTCCTGAAGGGAAGTGGAGGCCTTTGGGGCGACTATGTAAGGTATGCAAAGACGGGAGGAGCGACCGTTAATACCGGGCCGTTTACCGAAGCTAAAACGCGTGCCAACGGTTATGGTATTTACCAGCTGGGTGACAATAAGGAATGGACAGCCGTGGCAAGTGCCCGCTTTGAACCCTCCATTATAAGTAAGATCACAGAATCTTCAGAAGGCATTGAATGGTTGACGGTGGATAACATCTCATCCTCGGGAGACGACCTGTTTGTGGTATTCCAACAACGACACCTGATGGAGCGCCAAACCATTTCGCATCGGACAGGAGGCATCGTTGTGGTGCAGGTGGATAAAGCGGGGAAAAAAGAGGCAGAACAGCTGGCCGTGCCACGTCAATGCTGGACTTCTGAGGCTCGAAAGAAATATGATCACACCTACTTCAAGTGGCATAAGGGTCGGCCGATGCTGGCTTATTATCAATCAGAGAAATTCGACAACTACCAGTTTGTGTTTCACTTCATGGACAGTGAAGGAGTGAAGGCTCCAACATCCGTGGCCCTGGATTATCCGCATCATAACATCTATCCGGGCGGATGGAACAACAGCAAGGGAACCTCAGTGCTCACCTTTTCTCCCCGGCAAAATGGACTGTCTACTGATGTAGGCAAGTTGAGTTTGCCATAATCCCGATACCTCATCCGGTTTCTGATTCCGCTTTAAATGGACTCCATTCGCTGCATGATTTCCTTCAATCGCAGCCAGTTCTGATAAAAGAGCGGCAGGTTCAGCACATTCTCCATGTACTGGAATACGTACATCACCAGGGAGACTAACACTCCGTATTGAATGGCCGTGTTCTGCACGGAGACGATAATGGACAAGACTAAAAATGCGGTAAGCACCACCCAGGACATGGAGAAGTTGACCGCTTCCAGGTCGGATAGTTTGATGTTCCATCGCATGCTCTGTTTCAGGTAGTGCCGGAGTTCGTTTTTGTCCGCTCGCTTGAGTACGTCCACTTGCTGCTCCATGAGGTCATTCGCGGCTTTGTTGAACCGCACGGTGCGCTTGCTGCTGAGCCAATAAATGAAGAAGATCACGAGTGTGAGCAGCAGACTCCCGTAGAACACCTGTAGGTTGAGCGTGGCAATGAGCACGATCACACCCACCAGGCCAATGATGTTGCTGATCAGCTCAGGCAGTGAGTTTTCCAGAAACTCGATCAGCTCCCTAATCATGCCCAATCGAGCAGACTTCAAAGATGCGCTGCGCTCCTCGATTTTTGTGATGGCCGCATGCGCTATTCGCTCGAATACACGGGCATAGAAGCGGGAGTCAAACACGCGTCTTCCCACTCCGATCACCAGTACGGAAAGCGCCAGCAAACCTAGCTGAATAGCGCCTCCATAGTCTCCACCCAGGGCTCCGTCAATGGCTGAACCAATAAAGAGCGGGAACAAAATGGTGAGTCCGGCTTCCAACAGAATGAGGAGCAGGGTAAGGGCGAACTTCCAACGGTTTGCCTGGAATATGACTTTCAGATTCATGCCGTAAGATCGAGTATTGACAGCGCTTTAGATCGAGCAGTGTGCGTTTATTTCATGCGTTTCCAGTGTTCGGTATCACCAAACCCGTAGTAGGAGTAATCCACCGTAAGGCTGGTTGGAGAATTCAGGATGAGATCGGCCTCGGTGTCGTAAACCTCTCCTTCGTCATTGAAGATGTATGTGGCCTCACCCTTTCCGTCCTTGAAGGAGATGTCCTTCATCGCCAGCGTTGAAAAAGCTTCTGCGTTTCCCTGATCGTCCCTCATCTCAACAGCGTAACACTTCAGTTGTCCACTTTCACTTTTGAACTGATACTTCACCGAGAAGTTTTCTCCATCTACTTCGTAGGAGCAAATCCATTGACCGATGAGACTTTGTGCCGATTGGGCGTTTGTGTTGAGAGCCATGGCGAGCATGGCAATGAATAACAGGCTTGCGTATTTCATGATGTTTGGTTTTTGGGTTTCCATCCCGGAGGTTTGATGAGGTAGTTCCACGCTTCTTTGAAGTTGCGCGCCTTCATCAAGTCCCGGAATATGTTGACATACTCTATGAAGTGCACCTTCACAGGATTGATTGTGTTGATCGGTTTGGTAATTCCGTAGTTCGGAGTATGCATTTCTTCTTGGTAGGTGCCGAACATTCGATCCCAGATAGAGAGCAGCGCCCCGAAGTTTTTGTCCAGGTAGATGTCATCTGATCCATGGTGCACCCGGTGCTGGGAAGGTGTCATGAAAATTTTCTCAAACCATCCCAGTTTGCCGATGATTTCCGTGTGGAGCCAAAACTGATACATCAGCACGAGGAAGAAGCACAGCAAAACGATGTAAGGGTGGAAGCCAATGAGCACCAGAGGAAGGTAAAACACCCATGTGATGAAGCTATCGATGAACGAAACCCGCAGCGCGGTGGTGTAGTTGTAAATCGGGGAACTGTGATGAATGCTGTGGTAAGACCACAGGATTCTCACTTTGTGTTCGATCACATGTTCCCAGTAATAGATGAAGTCTACCAGGAGCAGGCATAGCACGGTCGTCCAGTTGTTCACCGGGATCTGCCAGGGAATCAACTCTCCCACGACCACAATGCTACCTGCAAAGATCAGGGTGCTTGTTTTCTCCATCAGCTGAGCCACGATAAACACCGAAAAGCTCGCCCACATTTCTCCCAGTCGCCACTTGTTGATCTTCTTTTTGTAGAGCTCATAAAAGAACTCCGCGATCGCCAGCAACAATGAAAAACTCGTGATCAGGTAGATCACCAGCGTAATGTTTTCCTCAATCTTTTGGACTACTTCTTCCATCCTTGAATAGTTTGAAGGCTTGAGTGTAAGCCTTGTGTTTTGTTGACGGGACGAAGCTAGAGTGGGGGAAAGGCGTGGACGTGTCCGTTTTGGACAATCTACTCTATTGCTATGTAGATCTCTGTGATGAGCTCAGCGGGAGGTAGGTTTTCATCGAAGTTTGGATAGAACTCCAGCATGGGCTTGTCAGCCAGTTCCAATTGCACATCCGTGAGCCAGAAGGCGAAAATCTTGTGGTAAAACTCCAGGCTCTTATGGTAAGGACCTCGATAGTTAAACTGCGCATATTTCTGTCTTTTATGCGCCTTGAGGGTAAAAAGTCCATCAGGCTCAAAGGACAAAGGCTCTTCCAGGGCCAGGGCATGATTGTAGCGCGAATGAATGTGATCGCTGATTTCGGCATCGTCCAGCACTTCAGTCAGGAAGATGGATTCTTCAGAAACCAAGCCCTTCTGAAAGGTGTATTCCAGCAGTCGCGACCAGGTAGCTTCAATGGCAGCCTCATCATCAATGTCACCCCGATACTCCAGTCCCAATAGGTAAAAATCAGGCAGGTATTTGATTTCGAATTGCAGGGATTCTCGTTCCAAATCCTGTTCGGGATGGAAGGATTGCTGAAGCATTTTCAGCTGAGCTTCGCTGCTTTCTCTGAATGCAGAGGGCGAGCAGCCGTAACGGTTTTTGAATGCCTTGCTGAAAGCCGCACGATCTTCAAATCCTACCTCGTAGCCAATCTCGGAAACACCCTGTTCAGAGTACTTGAGGTACTGCGCTGCTTTTTCGAGGCGTAGTCGCTTGATGTACTTGCCAATCGTCTCATTGTGAATGGCTTCGAAAATCCGGTTGATGTTTCGGTAGGAGTAATGACACACCTCCTCAACTCGCTCAATATTGATCTCTTCATGGAAGTGCTCGTCAATGTATGCTAGCAACTTCTTGTAGCGGCTCAGTTGAGGGTTTTGACTCATTGGGTTCTGGTCCGAATCTCGGTGAGCTCACAAGATCAGCGTATCATGGCAAGGATCAAAATCCAGGCTTACAATTCCTTTTCTTCTTCAAAGCCCATTTTCACAGCTTCTCTCACCAGGCCTGCGGTATTTCTCACCTGAAATTTTTGTAAAAGGTTTTTGCGATGGGTCATCACTGTGTTGATGCTCAGGTAGAGCTGGTCGGCAATTTCCTGTGCCGTGCGCTCGGCAATGATCAGCCTCAGGACTTCCTTTTCACGCGATGTAAGTTCGATGGCTTTTTTTGCCAAGCCAGCTCTGGTTCGGTGAAGCTGAGCCATGTATTCCTCCGAAACTTGCCGGCTGAAATACCTTCCCTGTTCGATGATGGAGCGAATGGCGAGCAACAGCTCCCGCTTGCTGGACTCTTTCAAAATATATCCATCGGCTCCAACGTCCATCAATTCGCCAATGGTGGCCGAATCGTGATGTTGGGTCAGAATCAGCACCTTCAGTTCGGGGTGTGCTTCCTTGATGGCCTTGCAAGCCTCCCTGCCGTTCATTTCAGGCATGCTGATGTCGAGCAGAATCAGATCCACTTCCCGCAGTCGGATCAGTTTCAGCAGTTCTATGCCATCATTCGCTTCGGCCACCACTTCCATGTCTTCATTTGGCTCGATCAGCTCCCGGATGCCGGAGATGAAAAGCTGGTGGTCGTCAGCGATGATGATCCGCGTTTTCTTGGATGATTGCATGTCAGGTCTGGTTGTCCGTTGAAGCGAGGTTTAGGGAGCCTTTCAGAGCAGGGGCGGGGAGTTCAATGGTAATGGTTGTTCCTTTTTCCGGGGAAGATTCAATCACGAAGGTGCCGCCAAGATTGTCGATCCGGGTGGCAATGTTGGTGAGGCCCATGCCTTGCTGGTTTTGCATTGCTTGCTTTGGGTCGAAGCCCTTTCCATTGTCTTCGATCAGTAGGTTCAGCGCATCATCGTGTCGGGTGATTTGGATGAACAGATCTTGGGCCTGCGCGTGCTTCACGCAATTGCCGATGATCTCTCGAAGTGTGTAAAACACTGCGCTTTCAGCAGCCTGACCCAGCGGTTCCTCCAGTAGATACATGGAAAGCTCAATGTTCAGCGGACTGTTGTCTCTGATCAGCTCCACCATTTTCTCCAAGGCAGGCTGCAGCTCAAAACTGCCTTGCTCCGTAGCTGTGCGATGTGCGAGACTTCTCGCATCCTGGCAAGCCTCGGAGAGAAGGTCGAGGTTATGCTGGTAGGTTTTGTTCAGCTCAGGCTGTTGATGGCTCAGTCGGTCGCCAAAGTTTTCAAACAGGAGTTTGAGTGCAGCAAGGGTATTGCTGAGCCCATCGTGCAGGTCGGCTGCGATGCGGCTTCTTTCGGTTTCGCGGCCTACTTCGGCAGCGCTCTTGAAAGCCATTTCCTGGTCGCGCATCAGGTCCAGCATCTTTTGTTGGTTCATCTTCTCCTGTTGCTCAGAGATCAGCCGTTCGCTCTGCATCCGTCTGCGGTAGGTGACGGTGAGCAGGATGGCCAATGTTAAGGTGATGACCAGAACCATGATGAGGGCAGAGCGAAACAGCAGTGCTTCGTCCTTCGCTTCCAGTTGCTGCGCCTTCCATGAGTTTTCTTTTTGCAGCAAAGCGTTTTCCTGGTCCTTTTTCTCAGACTCGTATTTCTCCTGCATTTCAATCACACGTTCGCTCAGTGCCTCTTCGCTGAGCGAGTCTTTCAAAGCGATTTGTTGCTTGAGTATTTGCAGCGACTCGGCCTGTCTTCCCTGACTCTCATATACATCTGCTAGCAACCCCAACGCATAAGCCTCTTCGTCCCGGATGCCGATGGATCGGGCAAGGGTCAGCGCTTTTTGAATGCGCTCTTCCGCTAGTGTGTACCTGCCGTGTTTCATGAGCAGGTCACCGGTTCCGGTCAACACGTAAAGCTGTCCTTCCAGGTCGTTCAACTGTTCGAAGTAGAGTGCTGCACTGTCGTAGTGGAAAGCTGCGGATTCCCAGTTTTTTAGCTCTTGTTCCATCACACCTAAACTATGGTGTGTGTTGGCTAAAAACGCCTTCTGATCGAGCCTTCGTGCCAATGTGAGTGCATGGCTGAACAGGCTGTCTGCAGCAGACATTTGTTCCGATTCAAAATGCGCGATCCCCAGGTTGTAGGCCATTCGAAGCTCTCCTATCGGATTGGGAACCGCCTGATGCAATTCGAGCGCCTGTGTATAATATTCAATGGCCTTTTCACGGTTTTCCTGGACCATGAAAATGTTTCCCATGCTCGTATATACATGGGCGAGTTCAATCTGGTCTCCCAACCGTTCGATGATCGGGATGCTTTGCATTTCGTATTCCAGCGCCTGGGAATACATCCCCTTCTTTCGGGCAAGCACTCCGAGGTTGTGCCATGCCGTAGCCATGCCAAGGCTATCCTTGAGTCCAGAGCTGATTTCCAGTGAGCGTTGGTAGCTGACCTCTGCAGAATCAAGGTTTCCCAGCTTTCGATGAATGATGCCCATGCGGTTGTAGGCCTTGATGCGTATGGCCGCGAATTGAGAACTCCGACCAATGCTTTCCGCCTTGCGCGCCAGAAACAGCGCAGAATCGCTGTGCTCACTAGTGAGCAACTCTGCAGCAGCTAATAGTTCTTCCGCTTTTGCAGAATCCTGCATTACCTCAGCACGCCCCGCTAGTGATGTGAGCCAGCATGAACCTAAAAAGGCAAAAAGCATCGGCCGGAGAATTCTCATGTAAACAGTTCTGTCATTTAAGGATGTGCATCCTTCAGGTAGTGAGTTCTTTAGGCTCTGTTTTATCGCCCATCTCAGCATCCGCAAGTCTCATTTTGCCTCGTTTCTTTCCGGATCCATCTTCCACTTCTACGCTTAATATGGTGGTCTCCTCTTCCGGATCGCGAAATCCTATGCATTGCACCATGAAGTGAATCAGCTCACCTTCTACACCCACCGATTCTTCCACCTGAAATACAAGGTTAACAATATCCTCGGGTGCTTCATCTCGATGCAAGGTGGCAGGCGGGTAATCGCTAATCATGCATCCTGCAGGCACCTGAATGAAGGTATGGAGCCAGTAAGTGTAGGTTTCCGATGCATCGGGAAGGTAAAAGCAGTAGTTGTGTGGAGCCAAGTTAATATGTTCCATTTCTAAAAGTTTGAAGGTTGTAGCCGCCAAACCTAGTGTGTTCAGCGCGCAGATGAACTCATCTAAAAAGGTGATTTGGTTCACCATTTTGAGGCCGGTCCTATTCAGTGTTTTGGTGATGTTTCCGACCAAGAGTCCGAGGCAGTTTTGACCTGTCAATTCGGAACACAGCGAAGCAACGGCCCGAAAGAATCGGGACTGATCACTCGTGTGACACAACGCTCAAAAGCCGAAACAGACAGGTGACTGCTGACCCATAGCAGGGCGGAATCTGAAAAGCCTTATGAGTAGGAACAACCTCGAATAACAACAATCATGTCAACGAAGTCAACAAGTACAATCGATGGAAATCTCCAGGTAGATGGCCTTCTCCGCATCCAGGAAACCAAGGTCGGTAACGAAGTCAATGAAATCAATGTGAACCGTGGAGTGATCGGGTTTTCCCATGTCACTGGAGATGAGAACCATCTTATTTACAACAACTACCGAGGCCTGTTCAACAGTGAACCTTGGGACGGTATGGTGATCAGAGCCTACGAGGGTTTGAGGGTTTACACCGGCAAAGGACAGCGCAAGCTCGTCATGGAGGTGTTGCCTGAAGGCGTGAAGGCAACAAACTTTTTAGGTGCTTTCAAGATTGGCAACGTGAGTGATGCACCGAGCGAGAGCCTCGCGGGAACACTCAAGTATGAAAACAAAGATGGTGGCGGTTCTAAGCTGTCCATCTGTATGCGCGATGGTCAGAACAACTACATCTGGAAGACCATCGTGGAGGAGAGCTGATCTTTCCAACGGATCATGTTACACTGGAAAAGCCCTGTAGTCTTATGCTACAGGGCTTTCTGTTTTTATCTGGCCTGATCGATCAGTTCTTGAGGAACTGGGTATTTTGAGCTGGCTGCCCTGCTGATTGGATGCGCAGCATATAATGACCTGAAGAAAGGAACGACACATCGATGCTTTCCAGGTTTGAGGGCACATCAGATTGTTGATATACGGCTTTTCCATCCATGGAATAGATCGCAATGGAGTTGATTTCCATGTCTGACCTGCCTTGGATGAAAAGCTGATTGTATGCGGGATTTGGATATACCAACAGCTCCGCTTTGTTGATGTATGAAACTCCGGTAGGATCATTGGAAATGGTAATAACAGCCTCGCCCGATACCCCGGAACCATCGTTGGCCGTAGCAGTAACGGTAACGGTTCCCACGGCCGTTCCGTTGAGCAGTCCACCGTTAGAGATAGTACCTGATCCCGTTCCATCGCTTACGGACCAGGTGATCGATGGATCGGTAGCATTTACGGGAAGCACAGTCGCTTCCATCTGAAGGGTTCCGTTCAGCGTGGTGATGCTCGAAACCCCGTTCAGGCCTTGAACGTTGATGGCGCTGACTGGAAATACGAGATCCTGATTTGAGATGGTAATCACTGCATCATCGCTCACTCCTGAACCGTCATTGGCAGTGGCTGTAACGGTTACCGTGCCGTTTGAAGTGGCAGTCAGGAGACCATTGTTGGAAATGGTGGCGGCTCCTGTTCCGTTGCTTACCGACCATGTAACGGTTGGATCCGTAGCATTTCCCGGAAGCACTGTTGCTTCCATCTGCAGGGTTCCGCCCTGTGTGGTAATGGTGGATGCTCCGCCTTGTCCTTGCACTGCAATCGAGGCGACTGCCACGTTTCCATTTCCGTTGCCAACATCTCCGGCTTGGATGGCAGCGTTGGGAGTATCGTCATAAGCGTAAGACTTTATCGTCAGGGTCAGGTTGTTGTCAAGCTCAATGAGTATCCAACCAAAGTGTGTGTTGCCATTCAACTGGAACTGCACTCCTATGTAGCGATCACCGAGTCCTTGAAAGTTGTTATCATCTAAGTCTCCCGGAAGAGGCTCGGGAAAGGTGAATTCCCAGCTTCCGGTAGCATCAATGACCGTGTTCATGGTCAAAGGTTCCACGTAGGCCCCACCCGCGAAGTTGTAGGTTCCTGTAGTTTGAACGAGGTAGTTCAGTGGGTCGGCAGCAGTGACATGCGTGAACCACGTGTTGCCTCCAAAGTCATCCCAGCGAAAGTTGAATTCCTCTGTTCCGTCATTGTTGAAATCAATAGGTGCGAAGCCATCGTCCCATCCAGGGTTTGGATTCAGCGTTGACGAAATGTCTGCGATGTCTGTGTAGACAACGGCTCCTTGAGATGGAGTTGCCGTGAACAGTGCCAGCATAAGTATCAGTGTAAAATAGAGCCTCATAAAATTTGATTGTTAAGTGAATTGTGGATCATTTGAGTTGGGATTTAGACGGCATGAGAAAGGAGGGTAGCCTTTGAATTCTAACTGCTAATTGGAATCGGAAAAAAGCCATGCTTTTGGCGTGAAAGCAAAGGCTGCGTCAGGATTTGCCGGTTTTGAATGCCTGCTCAATCCAAGAATGGAATCGGTCTAAAACGCAGTGCGTTTGTTGTTCCATTTTGCTCTTGTCTGACTCACGAGCCTCAAATGGATAGAAGCGAGCGATGGGAGGGTAGATTTAGGACTCAAAACCTCTTTGGTGTTGTACGGCATTAGAGTCCAATTCAGCAGACGAAAAAAACGACTTTGCTTTTCTCTTTCTGCTTGGACTCTTATGGATTGCCAAGGCATTGTGGACAAGCAAATTTTTTAAAGTTCATTCTCGGATGTCTGAAAAAATTCAAATGTTCGCAGTCTATTTATTAACCGTGACTTCGGTACCTCGGAAGCTGAAGGCAACAAATCAAATTACACCATGCGTGTTCAATTTTTTATTGCCCTGATTGCTCTGGGGCTTTTTTCTACTCCCGGTTCCGGGCAGTATTTCAACAAGGATTATTCCTTCGGTATTAACAGTGATGAAATCTATGGCAGCGAGGCTACGTTGCAATCTACGATTGCGGTGAGCGAAACTGAGATTGTATCAGTGGGCTACATCCAGGAGGATAACCCGAGAGGTTTCAACGACATCGTGGTGATGAAGCTGGTAATAGCTACCGGTGACGTCATTTGGTCGAGAAGGATCCATCGTGAGAATGTGGACGAGCGCGCCCTTTCTGTCACTCTGGGCTACGATGAGGAGCGCGTCATCATCGTTGGCAAGGCTCAACGAAGAAATGACCTGGGCAACTGGGATGCGTTTGTAATGAAGTTTAACCACGAGGTGCCATCCATCAATTGGGTCACTACCATCGGTGCTGAAGTGTTGAGTGAGGAGTTTACATTGGTGGAGAAGACTTTCCCAGCTCCCTTGTCTTTCCTGGGTGATGATTACTTCCTGGTGGGCACCTATAAGCACAATAGATGGCATGATCACGTGCTTTTTGCTGCCTCTGTAAGTGATGATGGAACGGTAAACTGGTCAAACTACTACGCCTTGGACGATGTCAATCCAAAATTGAATGACCGTCCCTATGGTATGGCGCAAAATCCATACACGAGGATGTTTACCGTGGCTGGAACAAGCTACGAAGACGAGCGCCCCTCAAATATCTTTACCATTCAGTTGAATCCGCAAAATGGTGGTATTGTCGCACCCTATAAACTCTATGATGTCGAAGATAGGAACGAGTACGGTGGAGGAATATGTAACCTGAATTTCAATGGAGGTAACGACCTGGCGCTGGTTTATACCACAGATAATCCCAGGGTGCGATTTGGGGTTAATTCAGCGATTACCGTCCTGAGACTGAATGGAAACCGAGATGTGCTGTCTGCTCATTACTATTGGCAGCCAGGACAAGCAGAAAACAAAGGACTTTCAATTCATCAAGGGCTGATAGAGGACCTTTCGTATGATGTTTTTACCAACACAACTAGCCATTCTGGCTCCGGAAATCCAGGTTTTATGAACGTGAACCAGACCGGTGGTGCTAACCTCTATTCGCTGCTCTATAATTTCCCTTCAGCGAACACTAAAGAGGCCCTGCATATGTTTCCGATGGGGTCCGATTACATTGCCAAATCTTTGGTTAAGAATAACAGATATACAGGCTTATCATTAAAACGCATAAGAATGGACGGTGGTACAAATTGTGCGGTAGAGAGTGAAATGTCACATACGGGCTGCGAGCCGACAACCCGTGTCATTCCCTTTCTAGCCTTTCAGCACGGAAGCGTGGATGAGATCGAGTTTGAGGTTGAGCCATTGCCTGGTGAGATGGTTGGTTGTGGTGGGAGCCCAAGTAGCTCCTTCAAGAATGATGAAGAAGCTGCTACGAATGCGGACGCTGCCCTCAACTTTGACCTTTATCCTAATCCCTTGGTTGAAGATCACGGAGCACTCATGATTCGCCACAACGTTCAGGAGGAAATCACTGTAGAGTTGGAAGTCTACAATGCGCTCGGACAGCAGGTTTATGTTGGTCAGGAAGTTTTGAATGCGGGTGGTGATCAGTTCAGCATTGATGCAGATCAGCTTTCAAAAGGAATGAACTGGGTGGTCCTGAAATCAGGAGATCAGATTCTGTCTGAGTCCAAGGTGATGAAGCAATAAGCCTCATCCAGATTTATGATAAAATCAAAAGCCGGTGTCCCGCCCAGGGCACCGGCTTTTTGTTGGGTTCTGTTGTTTTATTCAGAATCCAGGTATCTCTGGTACCACTCAACTTCATTGGGATTCTGACTGGAGAAAATGATCTCCGCTGAGTCGCCCACTTGATATTCCCAGGCACTCAGCATACCATCCCATGTTTTTCCATCGTGTGTGTATCGGAAGCAGAGGTCGTGTCTTGAGTTTCGTCCGGTTATTTCGGTTTCAATCAACACCTTCTGCACAATGCCATACTTCTCGATCTGCTCGTCATGGTATTTCCCGGTGAAGTGATAAAAGGCGACAATCGCCAGCACAAAGGGCGCAACAATGGCAATGAGTGCAACGCTGCGAAATGAATACAGCACCAATTTGCCTTTTTCCTTCAGATGTACTTCTGCCTTTTCGGCACTTATCAGAGGGTGATAAACCATGAGCGCAAGGCCTCCCAGTATGGTCACAAAGGCTGTTACACCCTTCAAGCCCATGAGAAACCCACCCTGTGTGATGCTGGTGAATACATGATATGCCAGCATTTCTCCCAAGACGGTAACCGCGACTCCCAAAAGTGTGACCAGTACTTTTTTCATGATGCTTCGGTTTTCGAACCAGATTCAAACCAATCACTGGTTCGGGTTCAGAAGGATGCGCTTTGTTGCTGCACCAAAGATTTGTGCAGAAGATAAACGCTGCACCAATGCCTAACAAACTGATTCAAAGGGATGTTGCTTACCGCCTACTAACCGGCCTTCTAAAAAGGCCGGCTAGCAATTGGTTTAAGAAGAGAAGGGAATGCAGATCGGTTCCCTAACTAAACACACTCCTGAACGAGTAATTCTGACCGATGTACCTGCATTCCCTTTGACTAGTTCTGATGATGGGTAGCTCTCCGCAGCTTTGCCAGATTGATCTATCCATAGCTGTGCACCGTCTTTCCGTAGCTTTAAGACCAGTACGTCATTTTCTGAGAACGTTCCGATTTCCTTGGGTAGGGTTAGTCTGTTGCCTTCTTTTTCTGGATAAAAGTCTATGTAGTAGGTTTTTTCTGTGTCATGATCCGTGGAGCCAGCTGTCGTTTCCTGTCGACCTAGCTCTATGATCAATGACGAATTGGTGGTGTTCTCAGGCTTGTTCTTGTTTGTGCCTCCCATTCCCACTGCTTCCTCGGGCTTGAACGATGGCTGAGGAATGGCGTAGCTGACACCTGGAAAAGAAATGTAGTGAGGGGAGCTTTGCCGCGAACCTGAACTTGTACTGCGGTCAGCGTCTTCATAATCCTCCACGATGCGCATCAGGGCGGTTTGTCCTAAAAAAAGAACACTCACAAGAATCAGGAAAACCATGGGAGGAAAAGGGCCTTTCAACGCGTTGTATTGAATGATGTTGCTGTAAAACGAAGTGTGTGCAAGCTCTTTTGCATACACAAACCTCCGCATCAGGCTCTGCACAGAGTAGAGTAATAGTGCTTAATCAATCGTTAGGTATAAACCCTCAATTTCCCCTTGTTTTCTTTACGTAATATACCCACGATTGTATCTTGAAGATCGAATAGAGTGGGATGAATAGAATTGTTGTTTGCCTTGTTGTGCTTATCGTCTGTGCACAACAAGGGTGGGCCAGCGCGGACAGTTTGAGGACTATTTGGGAAAACCAGGCGGAGACAGATAGCGTGCGCATGGATGCCGGAGTGAAGTGGGCGAAAAAGATCGTGCTGGAGGATGCTGATAGTGCAGCTAAAATTTGCCGACAAATCCTCCATCTGAGCAATGGTCGATATCCCAAGCTACGTGCACAGGCTATGGATGGGATTGCATTGAAGCACTCTTTCCATTACCAGAGTGATAGCGCTATGCACTACGCAAACCTGGCGCTGGAAGAAAGCCGTGCATGTGGCGATACTGCGGGCATCATCAAATTGAACGTAACGCTTGCAAATGAGTTGTCTACTCTTTCCCGGGATTCCGCAGCCATAGAAGTATTGCAGGAAGCCGCCCGGTTGGCGAGTGAGCTGGACGATGCGGATCTGATGAGTATGGTCGCGACTACGCTTGTAAAGTCATACTATGCTGTCGGTGATTCTGAGGCCTCGTTCCGGGAAGCTCTTCGTGGCTACAAATTCGCCCAGCAGTCGGGTAATACAAAGTATACCGCGATGTCGGCTATCCAGCTGGCCCAGCAGTATAAGATCAGGGGGGAGCTGCTTCAGTCCATCGAACTGAATCTTGAAGCCGTAGATATTCTGGAGAAAAGAAACGACCTCTACAATGCCGCCATGGGTTACCATAACCTGGGACATATTTATGAGGGCATTCAACAGTATGAGAATGCATTGGAATGTTATTCGAAGATCATAGACATAGCGCAGAAGTTCGAATCGGAATACATCCGAGCTATCGGTAGTTACAGGATTGCCTCTATATTCCTGGAGATCAATGATCTGGATCAAGCACTTTCCTATGCGCTTGAAGCATGTGAAATCTATGAAAGGAATGGTGCGGATGGAGATCTAGCACCTACTTATGGCACACTAGGTTACGTTTACCTGAGACGCGGGAACATTGATCAGGCGATTCGTCAATTTGATAAAGGCCTGGCCATTAAAGAGAAAACGGGTGAGAATATCCAGATGACAGATCTTTTATGTGGCCTTGGTGCTGCCTATTATGAGAAAGGGGACTGCCAAAGCTCCTTGCAATATGCACAGCAGGCTTACAGTCTTGCGCAAAACTTTGGACTGGATAACTACATATACAAAGCTTCATTTTACCTGCAGAAGTGCTACGCTGAAGCGGGGAATTACAAAAAGGCCCATGACTATGCGATCCGGATGTCTGAGGCCAGGGATAGCTTAACTGCTAAAGAACAGCGACAGGCGGTACTGCGGAAGGTGTATGAGTATGAATATGAACAAAAAGCAGCTGCAGACAGCCTGGCTGCGAGCGAGGAGAAGCTCAGGATGGAACTTGCACACCAGGAAGAAATTGATGCCAATGCAAGAACTAGGAATATCCTGTTTGGAGCAGGAGCGCTGTTGCTTCTGATTGCCGGTGGAGGATGGAGCAGGGCAAACTTGATTCGTAAATCGAATAAGCGTTTGAAAGAAGCTCGGGATCGTGCAGAAGAAAGTGAACGATTCAAACAGCGATTCCTGGCCAACATGAGCCATGAAATCCGAACTCCCATGAATGCAGTGCTAGGGATGTCTCAATTGACTCTCGATACAGAACTCAGCGTCAAGCAGCGAGGATACCTGGAGGCCATTAAGAACTCCTCGGAGAACTTGCTTGTGATTGTGAATGATATTCTCGACCTCAGCAAGCTGGAGCAAGGAAAGCTCACACTCGAAGAGGTGCCCTTTAGCCTGCGTGAGCGGTTCAACATTGTTCGCGAAACCCTGGAGTTTAAAGCGGAAGAAAAAGGATTGAGCTTTCGAATTGAAATAGATGATCAGGTACCGGAAGTGGTCATGGGTGATCCGGGACGCCTGACTCAGGTAATGCTGAACCTCGTATCCAACGCCATCAAATTCACCGAAAAGGGAGGTGTCCACATCAAAGCTGAACAGCAGCCAAACCATCGCATCCGTTTTTCTGTAAGAGATACTGGCATTGGTATTCCTTCGGAGAAGCAAGCACAGCTTTTCCAGTCTTTCCAACAAGTGGACAACAGTACCTCAAGGAAGTATGACGGTACAGGACTGGGATTGGCCATTTCCAAAGATCTTGTAGAACTCCAGGGAGGAAGTATTTCGGTGCAAAGTGCCGTAGATGCAGGTTCGGTGTTTGCTTTTGACCTGGAGCTGCCTCCTGCTAAATCTCAAAGTCGACCAAGTCATTCAGAGGATGTGTCACCGGACTTGTCCGGTATAAAGGTGCTGGTGGCAGAAGACAATGTTTACAACCAAATGGTGATTGTTGACACACTCGAAAACCTCATTGACCGGGTGGAAACAACGCTGGTCGAAAATGGGCAGCAAGCGCTGGACCTTATGGATGAGCAAGACTTTGATGTGGTACTTATGGATGCACACATGCCGGTGATGGATGGAATAGAGGCTACCCGGTACATAAGATCTCAGGACAATAACACACCCATTATCGCTTTGACAGCCAGTGTTCTCGATGAAGAGATCAACAGTTGCCTTGAAGCTGGAATGAATGACTCATTGCCAAAGCCATTCCAGCGTGAAGACTTGCTAAGGATTCTTGGCGGCTATTATGCTTCAGAGTAGCGCCTAAGCTGACGTGTCAATTGCTTGGAGTGAATCAGATAGCTGATCCATCAATTGCTCCACTTTTGACTTACATGATTCCATTGCTGATCTGGAGTCAGAGCATGTTTCAATCTCGTTTGCCAGTGTCCATAGATCTTCAAAACCCATGACCGTGAAAAGGGGTTTGGCTGAGTGCACGATGATTCGGATTTCGGCAAAATTTTCTTCCCGCAGTGCGTTTGCCAGCGCAGAAATATTGTGGGTTGTCGCTTCTTTATACATGGAAATGTAAACCGCCATACGCGTTTCATCTCCATTAGTCATTTGCCGAAGCTTGTCAAACATCAACAAGCTTGTTCTGGATGGCATACACCACAAGGCCAGCTGTGTTTCGCACACCGCTTTTGTCCATGATTCGAACACGATGGTTCTCAATAGTCCTTGGACTTAGAAATAGCTTCTCAGCAATTTCCTGGGTCGTGTATTCTTCACAGATGAGCTGCAACACCTCTTTTTCGCGGGCGGTTAATTGTTCAGCCTGGTTGAACGAGGGTGAAATGGCGTCCTTACCGGCCAGTTTTGTGAGCATCGCCTGTGACACCAGGTCATTGAAATAGAAGCCTGTTTCATGGATGGATAAAACCGCCTTTTCCAGCTCTTTCGTGTCCGCCTCCTTGAGCAAATAACCTCTCGCTCCAAGTTCCATCAACGAAGCAATGAGGGTCTGTTCCTTGTTGCTCGATACGATGATTACTTTTACTTCCGCCTTCTTCTTGCTTAACCTTTCGATTGTTTCGATTCCGTTCATCAATGGCATCTCCAGATCGATCAAGGCGATGTCTACACCGCTCCCTTCGTACTGATCAATAAAATCTTTCCCGTTGCCGCATTCCAAAACAACTTCCATTTCTGGTATTCCGGCAATGACAGACAAGAGTCCTTCCCGGAACATGCTGTGATCATCTACAAGTGCTAATCGAATCATTTAAAGCGCATACTTTCCTTCCTGACGTGAGAACGAAGGATTTGTTACTGGCGTTTGACGCAAACTTTTGTTTTTCTGAGCAAACTGCGCTGCTCATGGACTTGGGGTGTGATTTGTAAGGCAGAGAGTCGTACAGATCCTGAACAGAATAGTACGCCAAAGTGATGTATGATGGACCTCTGTTCAATGTTCTTTTTTCTGCTCGTGCTGGTTGTAAGAAAGGGTGTTCATCTCCACTACTTGAATTTTATCTGATCGTGAAATCGAACCGGGATTCAGTCCAGGCTCTCCTTCCGGGATTTCAACGCCCAGCTCCTGGTAATAGTTGATCCATGCAGGGAAAAATGATTGCGTTTCCGGATCCTTGAAGGTCATCGGATTTAACTCGAAAAAATCCTGCTGGTCATTGGCCTCTTTGAACGCTTCGTACAACAGCTCGCTGCAGTACCACTTGCCGTTGCTCATCAAAAACTCATCATCATAAGGCTGTCCAATCTGCTGCTTCGCAAATTCAGATGCCTGGTCTATGAGCGGTTCGTAAGCCGTTTTTACCCGTGCGATGGTGATGTTTTGAATGGTTGATGTGTCTCCACTTCGAGCAAAGAAGTTAGCCAGCGAGTTGATCTGAACTTTGCTGCCGATGGCTTCTACCACCTTCAGTGTGTCATCAATCATTACCACCATTCCACAGTGCGAAAAATCCTTTCCATCAACGCCCTCGGTTACAGCTTCAATAGCGTCACAAAGGTCTCCGCAGTTCAGGTCCTGAAACAGTAAATCCCCTTGCTGAAGGCTCATGTTTTGGTGTGAGGATGTGCAACCAATCATGGCCAGAAGGAGAAGAGCGATCAGGTATTTCATTCAATAAATTGATTGTCCTACAAAGTGACGCTTGATCTGTCGATGGTTTTCAAAGTCGCTGTTTATTATTGTTAAGCACTTCTGATATCCGATCGCTTGCTTCACTGAAGGTTTGCGATTGAAGCGGCAAAATAAAAAGCCGCCCCTAAAGGGAGCGGCTTTCCGGTGCTGAAAGAATGAGTCGTTGAGGGTGCGGTGGGGTTGATTTATTCAATCATCAGCTTTTGTGAATGGAAGGCTTCACCGGATTGGAACAGAACCGTATAGATGCCTGCCTTGTGCTGACTCAGATCCAGCTCAATCGTTCCGCTTCCCTGGAAGGATTGGCGGAGTACTGAACGTCCCAAAGCATCAAGGATGCTGATCGTGCCTGTCGTCACCTCAGAACCGAGCTGCACGGTCACCTGTCCGTTGCCATGCAGTTCATGTTGGCTCACAACCGCGTGTTAAACTCCTAAGGCGGCTTTCACCTGGGACTTCAATCCAGCACTCACTGGAACAATAGAACCGTCTTTCATTTCCAGAAAACCACCATCGCTCTTGTTGAATCGGGCTACCTGTAGTTTGTTTACCAGGTGTGATTGGTGTGGTTTGATGAAGTGCTCTGTATCGAGCTTGAGCGCATAAACCCTGATCCGCTTGCTCACCATGATGCTTCTGCCATCCACAAGAAAGAAGGTGGAATAGCTGCCCTTGCCTTCCACACGAATGATGTCTTTAGGGTCAACCACATGGTAACTCGCTCCATCGGGTAGGCTGATCAGTTCTGAAGCCTTGGGTTGAGCGGAAATGCTTTGAATCGCGGAAAGCAGTTCGGCATTGAATGCCTTGTCTTGCCGCTGTGCACGAGCGACTGCTTCCCTCAACCTGTCCGGGTCGATCGGCTTCATGAGGTAATGGATCGCCTCCACTTCAAAGGCGCGCATCGCATAGCGCTGGTGACCGGTGGTAAAAATCACCCTGGGAACCTTTTCTTCCGGGAGGTTTTCCAACAGGCTGAAGCCATCCATTCCCGGCATCTCTACATCAAGGAAAAGCAGGTCAACAGATTGATGCAACAAATGACCGACTGCGGCTCTGGGATTCTCAATGATTTCTGCTTCCGAAATCTCCGGGCAATGCTCCTGAATCAGCGCTTTCAGCAGTGTAGCATGCTGTAGTTCATCGTCTATGATCAGCGCCTTCATCCTTTGACTTCTATGTAAGGAATCGATAGTGTCACTTTGGTTCCAGACGGATGTCCGGACGCATCGGCAAGATCCTCGATCGTTACCGGCTTTTGAGTTTTGGACCCGTTCAAGGCTCGTATGCGTTCTGTGGCAATCGCAATTCCGAACGAGCGTTTGCGGTCGCTCTGAGCCATCTGCTTAGCTGCCGCCCGGCCAATGCCGTTGTCCTCCAGCGTTAAAACGAGGTGGCCGTTGTTCCTTTGCACACTCAGTTCCAGTTTGCGGTGGCCCGATTTGTTTTTGAGTCCGTGCCAAATGGCGTTTTCTACATAAGGCTGGAAGAGGGCAGGAGGCAGTCTCAGTTGCTCGGGCTGGATGTTGCGATCGAGTTTTGTTTCGAATGCTACACCAGATCCATCGAATTTTCTCGATTCCAGGGCGACATAGTTTTGAATGAGCTGTAACTCGCTATCCAGCGACACGAGGCTTTTGTCTGAATGTTCCAACACTTTGCGCACCAGATCAGCGAAATCTCTCATGTATTGCTCTGCTTCGGCAGGCTGATTTTGCTTGAGGTAGTATTGAACCGAGGCAATGGCATTGTAGATGAAATGCGGGTTCAGTTGGGCTTTTAAAGCCTTGAGCTCCAGGCGTACAAGCTCTGTTTTAATCGCTTCTCGGTTCGCAATCTGGAGGCTGCGATAGCGCATGAAAGCAGCTCCGATCAATCCAAGCGCCAGGATCATCAGGCTTCGAAACCACCATGTATTCCAAAATGCTGGCTGGATGGTGAATGCAAAGGTTGCAGCAGGCACTGCTTCGGCTTCAGCCATCCAGCCGGGTTTCACCCGGAGCTCATAATCGCCTGCTTCGAGAGCCGCCAGCGACAATTGCTGCGTGCTTATTTTTGTCCAGCGTTCGTTGGCCGATCCCAGAAGTTGATAGAGGTAAGTCTCGTTGCGTTCGTTGATGAAGTGAGGCGATTTGAACGAGATGGTCAATTCATTTTGATCGTATTCATAGTCTGTGGGCTGCCCGATGATGGAACGGCCGTTTGCCCTCACGTCCATGATTGTGACCTGATTTGAATGAGCGGGACGTGAGAGGCTGTTGGGAAAGGAAATGACTGAATTCTCAAGACAGAGCCACGATTCATGCTCCCGAATCATGATGTCCTTTACCCCGGGAAAGTTCAACACCGAATTGATGTAAGGCTCTTCGATTACCCATCCGTTGTTGCTTTGGGTTACCGTGCTGACTCCGCGCGCAGTGCAGACATAAATGGACGCTTCATGCACGGTAATACTCCGAATCTTGTTAGAGGTCAGTCCATCGGCTTCGCGCAGATTGATCATTTCATGCGCGGCTGTGTCCCAAAGAAAAAGCCCGCCTTTCTGCGAGGCAATCACCACGTAACCTTCATAGAAGTCAATGTCAATGATCAATTCATCCAGATCTATCTCCTGCTCGAGCCCGGCTTCTGTTTCTCTGTAAAGCCCACCCTTGCCTCCAAACCAGAACTTTCCGTGGGCATCTTCTTCCAGGCTGTAGCATCGGATAACGACCGAGTCCGGCTGAAGGGCGGTCGCAGCATTGGTTTTGAAATCGTAGGTGAATGCACCGGTCCGTCCGGTGAGGTAAAGCTTATCTTCACTCAAGCGGGCATGGTGCACCTGACGGGTGAGTGGGAAGCGCACTTGTTGCTCGACCGTTCCATCGTTTACGATCCACAGGTTTGGGTATCCAAAAGGACAAATCAGAAACTTCTCCTTTCCTGATTCTTGTGCCAACACATCGCGCATCAGGATGCCCGGTTCCTCAATGTGAAAGACTTCCTGAAAGCCTTCGTTCTCTTCAAGTTTCTCGTAAACGTGCTGGCTCGAAAATGTGCAAACCCCTGTTTGTCCCTCGCCCTTTGCAAAGGCGATGAGTTTTTCGTCCTTTCCTTCGATCAATGGATAGGTCAACACCTCGAAGGATGGGAGTTTGAAGACTCCGTTCTTGCGGGTACCCACCCAAAGATTGGCCTGGTGATCCAACAAAAGATCAGACACAATCACGTTGGGCAAAATCAGCTCTTCTTCCCGGGTCAGCAGATTGTACTTCCAAAGCCCCGCAGCGGATCCAATTAAAAACTGATGATCGCTTCTTTGCTCAAGGCACGTTACCTCAGCTGGCAGGGTATCTATGGAGCATTTGCCTCCTTCCAGGTGAAAGAGGTAAGAACCATAAACCAGCGTAGTGGAGTCCAGATAAATGGGACGGGCAGAGAGCTGCTCAACGATGGGTATTTCGAAACGCTGCGTGTCACCATCCATCGCCAGGTGAATCTGGTGAATGGGTTCATAGATGAATGCAAATGCTCGCTCATGTGCAACATCATGCGTCAGAATGCCCGGCTCGCTGTATTCAGTGATGTTGACCTCACCCCTTGCATTCACTGATGCTAACCTTCCCGTTGCCGCCAGGTCGATGTGCTCTCCTTCACCAATCGTGAAATCGTACAATCCGGGTTCCAATCGCTGAATGCTATCGTTTGCCGGATGCTCTTTGAAGGTAGGTTTGGCACTGCCGGCTTCTGAAATGAATACTCCATCAAAATAGGTGAGGACCCAGACTCTGTGATGTTTGTCTTCGTCAATCCTGCGAAGCAAGGTTCCGGTAAAACCATCTTCTTCGGTCATGCTTTGGAACGAGCTACCGTCAAAGCGGTCGAGTCCGGTGTTAGTGCCCACCCAAATGAAGCCCCTGGAATCTTGGAACAGGTCAAATACCGAATTGTGGCTCAGGCCATTGGTCTCTGAATAGTTCTGATAGTAAACGGATTGAGCTGCAAGGTGAAAATTGAAAAGCAGAGGCAAGAGAACCAAGGGGAGTTTCCCCGTGCTTTCAAGGCATCGCTGGACGAAGAGCATGTGTGTTTGAGTGGTTAAGAAGCGTTTGCTGGGTTTTGGATTTTGTCTGTGGGAAACTGGTGGTGGATCATCAGCGTGCTTTAGCCTATGCGAAGTCGGGCAATGTACAAAAAGGGGATAGTGTCAAGCGTTGTGACTGCCCAATCATGCGACCCAAAACTGGCGAGTTCCAAGTTTCTTAACCACAGGGCTGCGACATGCCATACATCATTTTACCTTCGGCCTCGGAACAGCGTATTGGATGATTGTTTCCCGGGTTTGGTTTCCCGTGGAGACCACAAAAGCAACTATGGCAAGAAAGGAACGGAACAAGTTTGTAAAGCGAGGACAGATATTGGAGATCCTCATCGAGGATTATGCTTTTGGCGGCAAGGGGATAGGCAGAATACGCAATGAGCATGGAGAGTTTGTGATTTTTGTGCCGAATACGCTGCCTGGTCAGTTTGTGAAGGCTCAGGTAAAGAAATCCAGCAAGAAGTATGCGGAGTGCAAGCTCTTTGAGGTGATCAGGCATTCAGAAGATGAAGTGGAAGTGCCGTACCAGGAAATCCCGGGAGCGCCTTACATCAAGCTGCCGATCGAACAACAGCACGCCTACAAAAAGCAAAGCACGCTTGAGCTGTTCAAGCGCATAGGCAGGGTGGATGACATCGAGTCCAAGTTTGATGAGCTCATCACTTCGCCCTCCACCTTCCATTATCGCAACAAGATGGAATATACCTTCTCTGCCATCGGTTATGACCATGCGCTCAAAAGTGATGTGGATGAATTCACGCTTGGGTTTAAGAAGAGAGGCACCTGGTGGTGTGGTGACGACCTCAATCGCGATTCGGGCATGTTTGACCAGGAGGTGGAGGATAAGCTGAAACTGATCAAGGCCTATTGCCAGGAAACAGGACTTGAGCCTTGGCATGCTCCAAAAAAGGAAGGTTTCTTTCGCTATCTGGTCGTTCGAAAATCATTCAAAACCAATCAACTGCTGTTCAATCTTGTGACCACCTCACACGGCTTGAAGGAGTTTGATTTACAACAGTTTGCCAGTTTTCTGGTGGAGCAGTTTGGGCAGCGCCTGGCCGGACTCTTGCACACCGTGAATGATGAGGTTGGGGATCGGACCATTGCCACTACGGGGGAACTACAATTGGTTTACGGAGAGGACAAAATTGTGGAGCAGCTGCTCGACCTGGAATTTGAGATCAGCATCAAAAGCTTTTTTCAAACGAATCCAGGCTCTGCGGAGAAGCTCTATGCTAAGGTTTTGGCCTATGCCATGGATCGGCCGGAAGCCGTGGACGATAGTGTGGTGCTCGACTTGTTTTGTGGAACGGGAACCATCGGGCAAATTCTGGCATCCAAGAGCAACAATGCGCAAATCGTGGGTGTGGACATTGTGGAGTCAGCCATCGAAGATGCCCGCGAGAACGCCAGGAGAAATGGCATCAAAGGCGTCAAATTCTTCGCTGCCGATGTGGGGAAGTTTTTGAGGGAACACCCGGAATACGCAAACAAGATCAGAACCATCATATTGGATCCTGCACGCTCGGGTGTGGCGCCCAAAACCATGCAAAAGATCATCGACCTGAATGCGGAGCGCATGGTTTATGTATCCTGCAATCCCGCTACCCAGGCAAGAGATACGGAGCAGCTGATGCAAGCGGGTTACACCATCAAAAAGTTGAGTTTGGTGGATCAGTTTCCTCATACATCCCACATTGAAACAGTCGTGCTGTTCGAGAAATAGCACACGGTTTTTTGTTTCGTCTGGTCTTCATGGTGAATTGTTCGGGTGTAGTTCGATCCCGGTTTAAACTATGCTGATTATGCTGTTGCTTTGTAAAGCAACAATCGTAATTGATCTTAGCCATGCGTTATTTCAATGGACTTCTTTGCCTGGGATTTACTGTGGTAGTTTCCCATATAGGTTTAGCGCAAAACATGAGCATCAACAGCACGGGCGCTTTGCCCGATTCCAGCGCTATGCTCGATGTAAAAGCAAGCGACCGGGGTATCCTCATACCGAGAACAGATACGGCCACCGTCAATAGCTCTGGAATTAGTCTGGCAAACGGACTGTTGATCTACCAAACCAACGATTCCAAGTTCTACTACTACGATGGAGCCAAATGGATTGTCATTGACGGGCCAAACACGGATAACCAAACGATTGACGCCTTCAGCCTTTCCGGCAACACGCTATCGCTTTCGCTGGAAGACGATGGACAAGCCACGCAGACCGTAGACCTTTCATCGGTTAATACCGATGACCAAACGATTGACGCCTTCAGCCTTTCCGGCAACACACTTTCGCTTTCGCTGGAAGATGATGGACAAGCCACGCAGACTGTAGACCTTTCATCGGTCAACACCGATGACCAAACGATTGACGCTTTCAGCCTTTCCGGCAACACGCTTTCACTCTCGCTGGAAGACGATGGACAGGCTGCACAAACCGTAGACCTTTCATCGGTCAATACCGATGACCAAACGATTGATGGTTTTAGTCTCTCGGGCAGCACCTTGTCACTGTCTCTGGAGGATGATGGGCAATCAGCGCAAACGGTTGATTTTACCGCCCTGTTACCGGTCGGTTCTATCATCATGTATCCCGGAAGCAACGCACCTACCAATTGGCTCATTTGCGATGGCTCCACTTTTAGTGCCTCCACTTATCCTGACCTCAATACGTTACTCGGTGGTAGCACCCTGCCTGACTTTTCAGGAAGGTTTCCACTTGGAGTAGGAAATAGTGGTGAAAGTGGCAGCACCAACCACAGCCTTGGGAGCACCGGGGGAGAAGAGACACACACCCTCACCACCAGTGAAATGCCTTCGCACAACCATGGCTCTGGCACGCTGCAAACCGAGGAGCCAGTGCTGAGCCAGGAAGATGACGGCACGGGCAATCAGGATGCACGAGACGGTAGTGATAAGAAGCTGTTTGAGTACAACGACATTACCGGTTCCACGGGCTCAACGGGTGGTGGAAATGCACATAATACGATGCCGCCATACCTCACGGTGAATTATATCATCAAGGCGAAATAGCCGCGGCTAGTGCTCATGAGGTTGATTCCGAATCGCTGAATAGAACAAGAATCTCCTTGGTCCTGTAGCCGTAGATCTGTAGAAACGGAGTCATCCATTTGGGTACACTTCTGCAAACCTCTTTCATGTATAGTTTCGAAGCGAAATACTCTGTTCCAGCCTTGTCTACTTCTTTCAAGGGTAGAATAAGAAGTCTTGTTTCTGTTTTCCAATCAGGGTAAACAGAGCTCGCTGCACTAGAGTCAAATTCCTGGAACGATAATCTCTGATCCTGGTAAAAGTTTGCCTTGAGCCCCCATGGTTCATAGGGGTTAGTCGGAAACTTCGAATAAACGGTGAGGCTGTTTTCCGGATCAATGTCTCCAATCTTTTGAGTGATTCTCATGCGCCCCTTACCCGAAGGTTTTAGGCTTGAAATGACCAGTGAAACTCCATTAATAAATAGAAGTATGGTGGTCGACATGACTAGAACTCGACTGGTAATTCCAGATGTCCTGATCTTCGTTAGGTATTGGATTGCACTGAAAACTAGTATCGGAACAAGGTTTGCGAGTGGAAATAGGAACCTTACTTCCTTATGCGGTATGATCATATGAACCGCCAGGAATGGGACTATCGTCCATACAAAGATGTTCTTCGGATCTTTTGCTATGACAGTGAAAAAAGAGAGCAGTATGACAATCCCAATCGGGAAAAAGGCATAGCGAAACACGTAGTAGAAGTAGAAAAACCATGGCGATACACCAAACTCGGATGCTTTGCTCTGAAAGATATTCACGTTCAGGTAATTCCAGGATGTCACAGTCCAATCACCGTAGTAATACGAATCCAGTAGGAAGCCAATTCCTGCGATGAATACAATCGCTCCCAGGATTTTGACAAGCTGGAGAAGAGGTGATTTTTTGACCAGAATCAACCAAAGGATGAGGCCTGTTGCCGCGAGGGCGATCTGATATCTGAAAAGAAAGGCCATGCCCAAGGCGAATCCAATCAGGATGGAATGGTAACGTTTGTCTTCGCCTCTCAAGGTGAGGGAAAGTGCCATAAGCAGTCCCAAGCCAGACCATGTCTCTGAAGAAAAACGAACATTGATAAATGGTAAAAACCATAGAAAATAGGATACGATTAGAAAAGGCAGCCAGTAGCGCTGGGATATGAGCGGCCGGCACGAGTTTGTGAAGTGAAAGAGTATGAGAGTGGCGAGCAGTCCTGTAATCAGTCGCAGTGCAAAGGTTTTTTCATAAGGATTGGTCAAGGATGCAAATTCACAGGCTTGAAAAATGACATAGCAAAGCAATGGTTGAGTGGCCGGTCGAATTCTGGCTCCATATTCCCAGGCAAGGCCAGAGGTGTCATATTCAGGTGTTACCGCTTCAGCGAATTCAATGATCTGATGGTGCTCATCAGGGTGATGATATCCGGTGCTGAAGAAGGCGGTCAGGATGTGCCAAGCTACTGCGATGATGAAAAGGTGGTGGTGCAATTTCATACCAATTTAGAGACGTTGGGTGCTCTTCAGTGGTTAGAGTTGCAGTATGCTCGAAGCAGGGTTCAGCTTTCGAAAAGTGCTCGCCTGGGTCAATGAACGAGTGGAGCTTCGGCTGAACGTTTCGCAAGAAAACGGTGTCCCTGTGATAGGCCTAATCGGTGGCAGTTGGTATGAGCTCCAACAGCTTTGGGCAATCGAGCTTCGCGCTTTCCCGGAGAGAGCGACCATTCCTGGATGCAATGCTCGTGTCTGCTCCCTGCTCAAGCAGGAAGGAATAGGCCTTCACCTGGCAATTTTCAACCGCGTGATGAATGGGTGTATATCCGCTTTTGTTGGTCACGTTGATGTCCGCTCCATGAGCGAGCAAAAACCTCATCATTTCAACGTCTCCTCGCCACGCAGCCCAGTTCAGTGCTGTCCTGCCCGTCTTTTTGGTTCTTGTATCCAGGCGGTTGATGTCAACTTGATCGTTAAGGGCGGCTTTGGCCTTGTTCACATTCCCATCGAGCACAGCGTCCCAAAAACGGATTTGAGGCTCTGGGAACAGTTCGGGGAACTCCAGATCCAAGGTCACTTCCTGGGTTGTCTGTGTGCCTTCACCATCAATGAACGAGGCAATGAATTGTTGCATGGGTTCCCATTCCCGTAATAGCTCATAGTAAGCGTTGTGTGATCCATGGATGACCTTGATGAATTGCTCATTGCTCAGGTGTTCCTTCACTTCCATGGCGTTTTCGATGGGCGTGGAAGTATCCCAGGTGCCGTGAATCAGCAGTATGGGTACATCAGAGGTCACCGGACTGCGAAATGACGCCCCAAGGTCCGCATCTGGCCAGATGGAAGCTTTGAAGAAGTAGCCTTCATTGATGGCGCCAATGATCTTGTTGGCCGGGTCGTGCTTGATTTGCTCAATCCTTTCCGGGGTAGCCCACGAAGCCGCGTCCATCATATTGTTCATGGCGTGGGGCGGAGCAATGGTTTTGAGATAGTCTTCCACGGCTTTGCTGAATTCTTTTTCACCCGCATACAGGTCCAACAGATTGTTAGGCCAGATGGCGAGGTTGCTCCTCTTGCCCGCTTTATAACTGAGAATGAAGTTGGCAATGAGTTTCTTTTTCGATTCGTCCTTTTTTCCTGCAAGACTGTTCAGGTAAGCCTCATGTAAATCAAGGAGGGATTGGCCTTTGAGTTTGTCAGCGTAGTAGGCACTGCCTTCGGTAGCCTCCGCAATTCTCCGATAAGTATTGAGCACCTGGCCGGGCATATCAAGGGTGTGGTCAGGTCCCTCAATGCCATGAAAAATGGCGCAGCGCACATGTTCAGGATACCGTTTCACGTAGTGCAGTCCCAGGTGAGATCCATAGCTTCCGCCTACTAAGATGATTTCTTCATAACCCAGGTGTTTTCTCAGGTCGTCTATGTCCCTACTGCTTTCTTCTGTGTTGTACGCTTTCAGGTCCACGCCTTGCGAGAGCCAGTAATCTCTGCATTCTGTAGCTAATTCTACGCGTGCATCGTTCACTCGGTCAGGCTCCGCTTGTTTGATTTTTACCTTGTCAATGATGCCTTTGCAGCTGAGGTTGGGTTCTGACCTGCCTGCACCTCGTTGGTCAAAAATCACCACGTCCGCATGCTCCTGATACATTTGGATCTCTGCGAAGCGTTCGGATAGTTCAGCCGTGTTGAGCCATGATCCACCGGGACCGCCTGCCAACATGAACACGGCCGTCTGGCTGTTGGGATCATGCGATTTTGCGATCTGGTAGAACAGTGTAATGCTGTTGGAAGCTTGCTTGTTTCTGCTCTCAGGAAGTTGAATGCTCCCTTCCAGAATAGCAAGAGAGTCGCCATCTTCTGAAACAATGAACTGACTCTGTGCTAGCGTAACAAGTAGTAGTGTGATCCTCATTCGAATATTTCTTTTCGAACAAAGGAGCCTTGGGAGCCTGGAAAACAGGGGAAATACAGGACGTCATTCAAACGTCATATGCACGTCACGCGTATACCCGGCTGGCATTCAGGAGGTTGGTTCATGCTCACTTTCCATCATCCCCAGATGGTGCCACGTCCACCATAGATTGATGCTGGCATAAAACCAATAGATGGGAACAACGATGGGGATGAAACGAATCGCAACCGGAGCACCAAGACTTCGCAGAAACATGGCCGAGATCAACACCACCAAAGGCATGGCGATGCAACCTGTGATGATGTTCAAATAAATGACGCGCTTGACTTTTTCGGAAAGCAACGAAGGTTGTCGAATCTTTTGCTTCCAATAAACCCAAGCTACCATCGGATAGAGGATTGGCAGGCAGAGGGAGAGGGTAAAGATGCATTTCAACAGGAACTCATGCTCACCAATAGATGCCACTGATGTTGAGCTCTCCCTGGTTGTTCCAAGCGTAGATTCAATTTGCCGAATGGTAAAAGGTCTTGGAGAAACCTCCCCGTTTTCAATGCGCTGAATGGTGCGCAGGGAAATACCCGTCATTTCTGACAGTTCCTTTTGAGTAATCCGCTGGCTTTTCCTCGCTTGGGTGATGTGCTCGTAACTCTCCATCTGAATGAATGCGTCCCAAAGTTCGAAGTAATATCATACACAAAAAAGCTCAGTTCTAAAGCTAAGAGCTTTTGGCTCCTCTTGAAATCACCTAAGGAAGATGTATTCCAGATTTCAGTACTGTTCAAGTGAAGTGTCCGATTACTTCTGTTCATAGCATGTCCTGAAGATTTGTTGTCGGGTCACTTTTTAAGATAGCCGATATTATTTCAGATTTCTTTTTCTCATGGGCTGTTTTCTGTTGTTCGGGAGTAAGGCGACATTCGTTTGAGTAAGCCTGCTACACCAGTAGGTGAGGCAACGAATAATCGTCAATAGCATGCGTCTTTTTGCCGGATTCCTGTGCTTAGGATTGGCCATTATCATTTCCCAGAAAAGCTTTTCACAAAGCACTAGCATCAACAGCTCCGGTGCCTTGCCCCATCCTAGTGCGATGCTGGACGTGGAATCCACAGACAAGGGCGTCCTGATTCCCAGGACAGACACCAGTGCAGTAAATAGTTCTGGTACCGGTCTGGCGAATGGACTGCTGATATTCCAAAGCACCGATGCCAAGTTCTACTACTATGACGGAGCCAAATGGATCGGAATTGATGGGCCAGATACCGATGATCAGACCATCGATGCCTTTGGTCTTTCGGGAAATACATTGTCCTTATCCCTGGAAGATGATGGACAAGCTACGCAAACGGTAGACCTTTCATCCGTCAACACCGATGATCAAACGATCGACACATTCAGCCTCTCAGGAACTACGCTATCGCTGGCTCTGGAATCTGACGGGCAATCACCACAAACGGTGGACTTGTCATCGGTCAACACCGATGATCAGGAGGTGGACCTATTCAATCTATCTGGTACTACTTTATCCCTTGCTCTGGAAAACGATGGGCAACCAACACATACAGTAAACCTTGCTGCTGTTAACACTGATAATCAGGAGGTTGACATATTCAATCTATCCGGTACTACTTTGTCGCTTGCTTTGGAAGACGATGGGCAGCCGACACATACGGTAAATCTTGCTGCTGTTAATACGGATAATCAGGAGGTTGACCTGTTCAATCTGTCTGGGACTACTTTATCCCTCGCTTTGGAAGACGATGGACAACCAACACACACCGTAAACCTGTCTTCCATCAACACGGATGATCAAACCATCGATGCTATCGGCCTCTCTGGGAGTACATTTTCGATCTCGCTGGAAAATGATGGAGAGCCAGCGCAAACCGTTGATTTTACTGCCTTATTACCTGTGGGGTCTATCATCATGTATGCAGGAAGCAGCGCGCCCACCAACTGGCTCATATGCAACGGTTCTACATTCAGCACTTCCACCTATCCAGCTTTGAATTCCGTGTTAGGTGGGAATACACTACCCAATTTTTCCGGGAGGTTTCCTGTTGGTGTTGGAAACAGCGGCACAAGTGGCAGTACCAATCACAGCCTCGGGAGCACCGGAGGAGAAGAAAAACACACGTTGACCACCAGTGAGATGCCTTCACATACCCACAACTCTGGTACGCTGAAAATGGAAGAGCAGATGCTGAGCCGAACCAACGATGGCACGGGCAATCAAGCTGCAAGAGATGGAAGTGATGATAAATTATATGATTACAATGACATCACAGGTAATACAGGATCTACAGGCGGTGGCGGTGCTCACAACAACATGCCTCCATTTCGTACGGTGAACTTTATCATCAAGGCGCGGTAGTTTGGCGTAAACTCTATTTGTCCAGGAAATCATGGCGGACTCGCCCAAGTCAAGGTTTTGAGCATAAAAAAAGCCTCAGCATTTCTACTGAGGCTTCTGTGTTCATTTCATGACTTGGATGAGGCCATGGTCGAACCCCGCGAATTCAATCTTTGCTTTATTTAGCACTCACCTTCCGTAGGGTCATAACGCTATTTAAACTCAACGATCAGATTCTGAGAAGTATTTATTGCCTCTGTCAACGCCTCCAGCTTGGTTTCGAGTGCCTCAAATTTCTCTTCCTGTTGTTGGTTGATCTGCGCCAGTTCACGGTTTTTCGCTTCCAGTTCCTGAATGGCCTTCACCAATACGGGCACCAGTTCAGCGTAGTTTACACCTCGGGTTTGTGCGGAATCAGAACCAATATTGACCACTTCTGGAACCAGCACTTCAAGTTCTTGGGCGATGAATCCGATTTTATCTTCAGTTTGAGTCGTGTCCTTCCAGTTGTAAGACACGGCACGCATGGAGAGTACCGTTTCCAGACCGTAGTTCAATGGTTGAACATTCTTCTTCAGGCGCGCATCCGAAGTCTGGATGGTGCCATTGTTGGCGTACACAGCACTCCATTTTAGAGAGGTTGATCCCAGATTATGTGCGTTGTTAGCAACAGGAGTAAGATCACCGTCAACCTTAAGGTCACCGTTGATGGTTAATACATCTAGGGCGAAATCACCATAGATCAGC
Source organism: Flavobacteriales bacterium UBA6057 (assembly GCA_002428995.1). Taxonomy (GTDB): domain Bacteria; phylum Bacteroidota; class Bacteroidia; order Flavobacteriales_G; family Salibacteraceae; genus UBA6057. Next base: position 58,677 of record DIYJ01000004.1, read on the forward strand.
GGGTCATTGGTGTTGGTATTGTCGATGTACAGTTTGTCACTGATGTTTACCGGAGTATCTGCACCGGCATTGTTGCCGATAAACACGTTGTTGCTACCAACATTGACTTTGAGTCCGGCATCACGTCCAACCCCCAGGTTGTGCGTTCCGGAGGTGACATTGGAAAGAGCACCTCGACCATAGGCCACATTGTCCTGACCCGTTGTGATGTCATACAGTGCAAAAACACCAACTGCAGTGTTCAAATTGGCGGTGGTCAGGTTGTGACCGACATTGTAGCCGATAAAGGTGTTAAAGTCACCCGTTGTCGCGGCATCGAAGGTTTCACTTCCTACCACGGTGTTGAAATCTCCTGTGGTCACGTTGGTTCCGGTCAGGGAGCCAATGAGAATGTTATCCGTTGCTCCCGGCATAAGCGCGTCCCCGGCATCAATCCCAATGCAGATGTTTTCCCATTCATTTGCTTCTTCAAGCGCATTGCCGTCCATTCTCCAAACCTCTGCACCTCCAACATCAAATCGAATGACATCATCGTCATTGGTTTCTTCCACCTGGACCTTGGTGTCATCGTCCACATCAGCGATTTCATCGCCTCCGCCACCACCAGAAGGCAATGTGACCGTTCCTCCACCATTGCTCAAAGAGAGGTCACTGCCTGAGATACTCAGCGTTTGAATCTCGTTTGTGATGGAACCATCCACCTCTGCGGGCAGCGTGACTGTTCCTCCGCTATTGCTCAGCGAGATATCGTTCCCAGAGATACTTAGCGTTTGCAGTTCATTTGTGATGGAGCCATCCACCTCAGCAGGTAGCGTAACTGTTCCTCCCGAATTGCTTAATGAGATTGAATTACCTGAAATGCTGAGGGTTTGAATTTCGTTGGTGATTGATCCGTCCACTTCAGTGGTGAGGTAGCCGTTGTTATCGGCAAAGGCATCCACTTGCGCCTCTGTCAATTGCGTGTCATCATCTCCGTCATTCAATCCGGCAGGCACATTGGTGAGTGAGTTGAAGTCTCCGTCAAAACCTGCAGGAAGTGATACTGAGCCACCATTGGTAAGGTAGATGGTGTCGTTAGAGATGCTCAGCATCTGCAATTCATTGGTCATGCTGCTGTCACCGTCAAAGACCATGTCGTTGCTGACCGTTTCCGCATGCAGGGCATAAGGCACACTAACCAACGGGCTGGATCCCATGACTGTGTAGTTGGCGCCACCATTGAAGTCCACGGAGGTTTCCAACTCGAATGAGCCGCTGTTCCAGTTCACATTTGACAAATCACCGGTTGTAGTTCCTGTTCCGATGCGAATGGAGGCAAGTCCAAAGCTGTTGGTGGTCACGTTGTGTTCTTCCTCGTAGACAATGGTGCCGTTGATGTCCGGCTCATAAATGCGCAGTTGAACACCAACATTAGCATTGGCCTCAACAGTACCTGTATTTGTTCTTACAACAAATTGATAGTTGATTTCCTGGGGAGTCTGGGCGCTTGTTCTGAAGGCGATGCATAGAAACAAGGCGAGTATTGCAAGTTGATATTGAAATTTCATGGTTGAATGCTTAATGGGTTTTGATCAATTGGAAAGTGGTAGGGATGGATGCTCCATGTGTCCAGGCTCTGACAATGTAATTCCCGGGTTTCCAGTCCATTGTTTCAATGGATTGCCTGCCATTCATGTTATTGTTGTGGATCACCGTACCGAGCATGTTGATGACCTGAACACGCTCAATGGAGGCATCGCTCTGAAAATTGAGCTGAGTGGAAAAGGGATTTGGATAGGCCACAATGGAAGTAAGTGGCATTTCTCTGTCATTGATGGCCGTCAAAATCAGAACAGGCTGCAGAACTCCGGTAGTAAGCGAGCCGCTCGTGTCTGAGTACGTATCAATGATGGTTTCGCCAACGCCAACTTCCAACATGTAGTTGCTGTTTTCCAGTGTCGTCCCTGAACTGGAAATTGCTTCTTGTCCTAGTCCAGACTGATATATCAGCAGGCACAGGACAAATAATGGCCCCCATCGAGTGAGTGAATTAGGTTGTTTTAGCCTCATCTTAGTATTGGGTATTGATTTACGGAGCAAGGCTAGTTTTTCAGCTTTGTCGCCCCATTTCTTTGTCCTGAATCAGGTGTATGATGTCCTGAAATGATCGTAATCGGGAATGAATGACCTTGATTGTATTCATACCCGGGGCAGGCCTGTTTGAGCCATTTTTTTCACGGGTATTCAATTGTGTGCTTTCTTCGATGCATGTCGAATGGTCTCCTTCTCGTTGTCGGGATGCTGCTATCCTGCGCTTTTCTTGTGAAGGGGGCTCCTGATTTGCCTGATGTAGACAGTCTGGAAGCTGCATTGATTGACACGAACTTTGACGACACATCAGATTTTACCAGTCTATTTGACTTTTATGAAACCATTACAAGGGAAGATTTGCTCCTTGAAATGGTTCCTATCGATGAGCACTACTTCGATATTCTCGCAACGGCCAGGATGGCGGCTGAAAAGAATCACCCGGAATATGCTCCAACGCTCAACTACCACATATTCAGGTTAAACTATCTGAACTCCATTCTCGATACACCATTTTCACTGGGACGAGAGCTGGTGAATCCGCAGAGTACGTTGGATCGGGATAAGAAATTGAACGTCTTCACGATGCTCATCCAGATTTATAAAAGCTATGGAAGAAATCAGGATGTCATTGCATTGGTCAAGGCGCGCTATAGCCTCCTGCAGGCTGATAGCGGTAGTACAGAAAATCTGAGCGATAACATTGACTTGGGAAATGCCTATTACCTTGAAGGTAACTATGATGCTGCAAGGATGCACTACCTGCAAGTGGCGTCCAGTTATGAGAAGTCAGAAGTCTGGTATTACGCAGGTTCATTTTATAACAATGTAGGCTTGACGTTCCGAAACATCAACCAGCCAGACAGTGCCACCTACTATTTCAAGAAAGCGATTCGATGCATAGACAGGGTAGAGCATATGCCCGAAGGAGATCATAAGCCCAAGGGGTATAAAACGTATTTCCGGAACCTGGTCAAGGCCAATATGCACTTGATGAATTGGAAGGATAAACCATATGATTTTGTGCTGTCAGTGATGATGGAGGAATATGCATCAGCGAATCATTTTTTGGAGTATTCCATGATGGTTTCGTCCCGGATTAATCTTTGTGAATTCTACCTCTATCATGGAAAGTTACGAAGCGCGCTGGCCATGGCAGAGTCGCTTGATACACTGGTCAATAAGTTTGACTTTAAGGATCAGTATGCAGCGATGTATAAGCTTAAGGGAAAATGCATGCTGGCCGCAGGAAAAACGAAAGAATCATTCAGATACTTTGCACGTGCTGAGAAAATTGAAGATTCATTGAATCTTGATAAAAGTCGCCAGCAGATGGTGTTTGCAGCCGCAGAATTTCAAACTCTCAAGAAGGAGGAAGAGCTAAGAATTCAGAAATTCCAGTTGCAGAATCAGGAGATCCAGCTTAAATCCGATGAGACACGACAGCGCTTCTTGATCGTGATCGTAGCGATGCTGTTGGTGGTCAGCTTGCTCATCTTATTTTTCTTTCGAAAGGTAAGAGCTGCTAACAGGATTATAGCCGAACAAAATGAGCGAACCAAATCTGATCTGGAAACCAAGGAGCTGCTACTCAAAGAGGTGAATCACCGGGTCAAGAACAACCTTCAGGTGGTTTCCGGTCTGCTCCAGAAGCAAGCTGGCCTGGCCCCGGAAAAGGTAAAGTCATACCTGGCAGAAAGTCAGCAACGGTTGGAGTCTATCGCCCTCATTCATAAGAGTCTTTATGAAAATGAGGGCTTTCAGTTTATCTCTTTCCAGCCGCTGGCTCATGAGCTTATTCAACAAATACAGGGCATCAACCAAATGGAAGGTCAGTGCATTGAGGTGGTTTCAGACATTGACGAAATTGACCTGCATATTGATGTTGCTACTCCGGTTTCGCTGATCCTGAATGAACTGATTAATAATGCCTACAAACATGCCTTTGAGGGTAGAGAAGAAGGTCGTATTCAGATTTCCATGAAAAAGCAACCCGATGACTCTCTTCTCCTCGAGGTTTGGGACAACGGGATTGGACTCAAAGAAGGCTTTCAAATTGAGAATCTGAAATCGCTCGGAATGACCTTGGTCAAAGGGTTATCCTGGCAAATACATGGTAATTTTTCTTTTGAGAGTAACATTGAAGGAACCTCTTTTGCAGTTTCCTTTAAACAACGCATATGAAACGAGATATCCAGGTCTTAATCGTAGAGGATGAGTTTATCACTTCTGACCTCATTAAGGATGAACTCCTTCGCATCGGTTATCAGGTTTCCGGGCAGGCCAGAAGTGCCGAAGAAGCCCTGCATCTACTCGAAAAAGGAGGGACAGACATCTGTATGCTGGACATCAACATTCATGGCGAAATCGATGGTATTAAACTGGCAGGAGTGATTCGGGAGCGTCATAACATGCCCGTTATCTTCCTGACCGCATTTAATGATCAGAAAACCATTGATCGTGCTACAGAAATGCGGCCTTCAGCTTACCTGACCAAGCCCTTCAAGGCATCTGAGGTATATGCCGCCCTCGAGATCGCGATTCAGCAGTTTCATCATGAAGTGACAGAAGCCATCGAGGAAAAAGCTGAAGAAGAACAGGACGTAGCTAAAGGCCTGCATGGCACGCTCTTCATAAAGGAATCACATTTTTACACCAAGATTCACATTGAGGACATTCTGTACGTTCAATCTTCCATGAAGTACCTGGAAATATTCACGGTTGATCAAAAGTTCCTGGTGAGAAAAACCTTTACCGAGTTCATGAGCTTGCTTCCTGAGTCGCAGTTTATTCAACCGCATCGTTCCTACCTCGTGAGCCTTGCCCATGTGGAGAAGGTTGGGCCTCAATTCCTTTTAGTAGGGGATATAGAAGTGCCCATCAGTGGCAGTAAGAAAGAAGAGGTTTATCGGCATTTCAATATGTTGAAGTGACTGAAAACAGCCTGCGTTTCATATAAACCGAGTTCTAGTACGGTTTTACGTAGTGTCTGCTACTCGTCTTGAGTTACACTAAACAGTTCTTCTTTCTTATTTCTCCCTTTCAGTTCTATCTCTCCTTTAGAGCTGTATTGATAGCTAGAATCGGGTAACAGTTCTTTCATTGCACCGGAAATCAGTAAGTCAGACTCTAATTCCTTACAAAGACTTTGGATTCTGGCAGTCGTATTTAGAACATCCCCTGTAAATACGATTTCCCTTTTTAAGGCTCCAATTTCTCCGATGGTGACTTCACCGAAATGGATTCCTGCTTTGAAGCCGATTTCAAAACCAAATTCATGAAACAGAACTTCCTTTTGTTCATTCAGATGATCGCGAATGTCAAAGAAGCATTTGATGCAGTTTGCCTGGCTAATCCCCTTATCAGGTTTCCATGAAATCACAATTTCATCTCCTATGTACTGGTAGACTTCACCAAATGAATTGATGATGTGATCTGACATCATATTGTAATAGGTGTCCAGTAATTTGAAGTATTGTATGTGGCCCAGGGTTTCGGCTATCGTGGTCGAAGACTTCATGTCCAGGAACATGAAAATCCGTTTTTCAATTTTGGGTTGATGGTATTTTCCGTGAATGAAATTTAAAAACACATGATGCCCTAAGTTTTCACTGATAGCTGAATACATCAAACAAAGCATCAGTCTTACAGACAAGTGAACCAGGGTGGTAAGGAAAGAGATACTTATGAGGAATCTCCCCAGTTTTTGCCATGCATCAGCTTCGAGCAGACTTATGCCCGTTTCGAGCGTAAATGCCACAGGATAAAGGAGAACTATTATGAGAACAAATAGGGTGAGGTAAATTGAAAATTTATAGAACAATTTGGCATTCAGCGTGCGGTTTGAGAACCTCTTTTCTAAATAGACCACCTCTAAAACACCAACAATAAGCCCAACCAGGACATTCGCCAGGCTGGCAAAAATCAGCACTGGGATGGTTAAGGATATGTCAGTATCCGGATTGAGATTTTGGTTGCGTGTAACCCCGATCTCTGTGATGTCTGTTATCCATCCACTCAGCAGCCAAATAATCGCGAAGGGAGTAATCCTTGAAATATTTCTTATCGCTTTTGGAGATATTTTCACGTTAAATTGGCATTATGAGGTAAATGTAAGGGATGCTGGTTTTGTATCGCTGACGTCTTGCATACAGTGTGTATGGCGTTTCAGTACTCCAGTCTTTTAGTTTGTTATTATAGGTTTTGTTTCGAATTGTTTTTAGTTGTTCTGTTGTTTTTGGTGAATTTCAATTGTAGAGTTTCACATCGATAACGCAGCAGAATTAAATAGCTTCAGCATCAAGGTCTTTGTGTTGCAATACTCCCATTCTTTATCGGGCTCAAAACTAGCTGGTTTATCCAAGGTCAATGATAGACTTTGTTCGGAAGTATTGGTTTCGCTGGTCCAAGGAAATGGGCATGCACGAAATTGAGAGTGTTAGGGGCTGAGAGCCATGAAAAGTAGATGGTCGTTCTGTTCCGATGGCGCTTTCCATGGTTGAAATAACCTTATTTTGAAACCGGAATTTTGTGTTTAGATTTCGGAACTATCAGCTAGTTGAAAGAGGAGAATCTTCATAGCCTGTTGACCATTGATAAGAATGGGTTTAGAAAAACCTTTGATGATCACTTCAAGGCGTTATGCGCCTTTGGTCATCGGTATGTGGACGACACTTTTGTTGTTGAAGACATGGTGCAGGAAGTCTTCATCATTTTTTGGGAAAAAAGGCAAAATTTTGACCATGAAAAGGCGGTCAAAGCATTTCTCTATACCTCGATAAGAAATAAATGTTTGAACCACTTGAAGCGTCAGACGATGCTTAAGAAGCACGAGGAAAAGCTGATTTACGAATTGGAATCCGAATCATTTTTTTCCAAGCATGTCATTGAAGAGGAGGTGTTCAATCAGCTGCATGCAGAAATCGGTCACCTGCCTGAATCCGCTCGAAAAATTATGTTGCTCGCCCTTAAAGGATTGAACAATAAGGAAATCGCTTCTGCGCTTGGTATTTCTGAAAATACCGTGAAGACTCAAAAAAAGATTGCTTACCGAAAGCTGAAGACAAAACTTTCATCTTCCATGCACGCGATTTTGCTGAGCCTCTAAAAAAAAATCATTTTTCTCTTCACCCAGTTCAAGACGTGGGTTGTTTTAGCAATGAATCAACACCGAAGTCATGGACGAACCTCTTCATATTGCGGGGCTAATCGCCAAAAAAATGAATGGAAGCATCTCCTCTGCGGAAGAGACGCAACTTCAAAAATGGTTAGACGAAAGCCCATCGAATAGAGAGCTTTTCGAAAAGGTAAGCAGCAACCAATGGCAATTGGAGAAGTTGGAAGAGTACCAGCTTTTCGATGATGCACGAGCATGGTCTTCCCTCGAGCAGAAATTATTTGAAGCAAAAGTCATCCAGTTTCCTGTTCGCAAGATGATGCGCTATGCTGCAACTCTGCTTTTACCACTCCTCGTGATAGCCGGAGTCAGCTATTATGTTTTGAATGACTTCTCTTCATCTCCGATCAGCCGGATTGATGAAACAGTAAAACCTGGCGAACCAAAGGCAACATTGGTTTTAGCTGATGGTAGCGTTGTGCATCTTCAAGACGCTATGGATAAAACCAGTATTGAACAGGAAAACACACAAATTACAGCCGAAGACCATTCTCTGACCTACACTGCAATCGAAGAGATAGCATCGAGCGAGGCCTTGATTTACAATGAGCTGGTGATACCAAGGGGAGGGAGGTATCAATTGAAGCTCCCGGATGGAACGCAAGTTTGGTTAAATGCGAATTCATCCTTGAAATTTCCAGTGGCTTTTACTGATAGCACCAGACAGGTGTTTCTGCAGGGAGAGGCATTTTTTGACGTAGCCCACAATGGAAAACCCTTCCTGGTTAGTGCTGAAGACATGAATATCAGGGTATTGGGAACTTCCTTTAATGTGTCAGCCTATGCCGATGAATCCTACTCTGCGGCAACTTTAGTAGAGGGAAGTATAAAGCTGTCGACACCCGAAATGGAAACGGAGATGGTTCCTGATGAGCGCGCAACGGTGCTTAGATCAGCCACTAGCATTGAAGTTGAAACTGTAAATACCTCCCAATACACTTCTTGGGTCAATGGTAAGATCGAGTTTGAAAATGAAAGGCTGGAGGACGTCATGAGGAGGTTGGCTCGGTTGTATGATTTCCAGTATTCATTTCAAAATGAAGGAGCAAAAAGCTATCATTTTTCTGCAAGAATTGACAACTCCCAACCTATTTCCAGCATACTGAATATGCTGGAGTTAACAACCAAGGTCAAATTTGACTTCGAAGAAAATACAATCGTGATTTTATAAAAAAGAATGGGAGGTGCGGCAACACCTCCCATTCACTAATTAATTTAAAAAAGACCGGAATCTTTTAGAAACTTAAAGTTATGAAAAATAGAAAAGTATGTTCTAGATATACCAACGAATTGGTCAAACCTGGATGGAAATTGAAATTCCTCATCAGCAGCATGGTGTTGATCTTGTTTGCAACAAACGCAATGGCACAGGAAGACAGGTTTACGTTAGCCGTGGAGAATGAATCATTGAGCACGGTGTTCAATGAGCTGAAGAAGCAGTCAGATGTAAGTTTTGTTTACAGCAACGAAGAGATCAAAAAATGTGGGCCAATTACTCTTTCGCTGGTCAATGCCACCTTGGAAGAGGTGCTTTCAAAAAGCTTGGAAAACTCAGGACTCACTTATAAAAAGGTAGACAATACAGTTGTTATCACACCAGTGGAGACATCATTTTCTGATGACAAGAAGCTGAACAAAGGCCAAACGCAAACTGTGAGAGGGGTGATCCTGGATGAGGACAGTAAAACACCTCTATTCGGAGCTGCCGTGATCGTGCTAAATACGGATCCGATGATTGGAGTAGCAACGGATGATCAGGGTAGGTTTAGACTCGAAGCAGTGCCCGTAGGCAGAATTGAATTGAAACTGTCTTATTTAGGATACGAAGAGAAAACGATTTCAAACATTGTAATAAACTCCGGGAAAGAGGTTGTGCTGAACTTGAGCATGCGAGAGTCGGTATTTAGCTTGAACCAAGTTACCGTACGACCGGATGTGGAGAAGGGAAAAGCCCTGAATGAAATGTCATTAATCGGTGTTCGTTCCATTTCGCCAGAAGAGTCTAACCGCTACGCAGGGCCGTTCAATGACCCTTCTCGCATCGCATCTAACTACAGTGGCGTGGCGGCTACACAGGATGGGAGCAATGATATCATTGTCCGGGGAAACTCTCCAAAATACCTTCAGTGGCGACTGGAAGGCGTGCAAATTACCAACCCCAATCACTTTAATGATCAAAATGGAGTGAGTGCCGGAGGCATTAGTGCCCTAAACAACAGTTTATTGGCCACCTCCGATTTTTACACAGGAGCTTTTTCGCCTGAGTACGGGGATGTTTTATCCGGTATTTACGATGTCAAGCTTCGCGCAGGAAACAACGAACAATTCGAGGGTTCTTTTGGTCTTGGTCTTTTGGGCACTGATTTAACCTTTGAAGGCCCTTTTAAGAAGGGGTATGGAGGATCTTATCTGGTTAATTACCGATACTCAACCGTTGCCTTAATCAAAGACCTTGGTTTAGTAGACGTTGATGGAGTCCCAAAATTTCAGGATGCCACATTCAAAATTCAGTTACCGACTAAGTCAATGGGTACCTTTTCCATTTTTGGTCTGGCAGGTCTAAGCGGTTCGTTGCTGGAAGATGTGCAAACCATTGATGAGTGGACAGCGGGAGACAGCCCAAGACAGCCCAATGTTGTTGAACAAGACTATGAAACACAATCTCATTTAGTCAATGTAGGATTGAATCACACCTTAATTCTGAATGAGAAGAGCTATCTGAAAACCACTTTAGCCGTTTCCAGAGACGGAATTAGTGACGATGTATTTGAATCTAATTTGATCAATATATACGATGATAGTGGAGCAATTTTGAGAGACTCAATCACCAACAAACAACAGAAATACAAGGCGAGATTAAAGCAAACAACTTATCGGGGAGCAATCAGCTACCACAACAAAATCAATGCAAAAAACAAAATCCAAGTAGGCACGAAGTATAATTTGTTCGACTATGACAATGAGCAAAATCTGCTTCAGAACGACCTCGTTTCAAGGGTTACGTTGTTGGATTTTGAAGAAAACATCAGCACGGTCAGGAATTTCATTGCCTGGAAGCACAGATTCAACAAAGACATTTCGATGGTTGCCGGGGTGCATAACATGAACGTCTTGTTTAACAGGAAGAGTACCATTGAAACCAGAGTTGCATTTAACTGGCGGGCATCAAAAAGAAGTTCTTTTTCAGCTGGGTATAGCCAGCACAGCACGATGGAAAGCGTACACAACTATTTTGCAAAAGTGGAGCAGGAGGATGGTAGTATCATAGAACCCAACAGGGATCTGGACTTGCTAAAAGCGCGCCACTATTTATTGAGCTATGAAAGACGCTTCTCTAAAAACCTGTCGGCAAAAGTGGAGCTATACTATCAGGACCTGTACAATTTGCCGGTGGAAAATAACGATACAAGCTTCTACGCAACGATCAACGAAGGATTGGATTACCGCTACGTAGATCTAGTTAACGAGGGAACCGGTGAAAATTATGGAGTCGAGTTCACCCTGGAGCGTTTTTTTGCTTCCAACTACTACTTTTTGGTGAATGCCTCTTTGTATAACTCAACTTACAAGTCATTGGAAGGCGTTGAGCGAAACACCCAATACAATGGAAATTATTTGGTCAATGTGTTGTGTGGAAAGGAATTTGTAAACCTCGGCAAAAAGGATAATCAGGTGTTGGGGTTGAATGCCAGGATGTTTTTTGGTGGAGGTAAGAGGTATATTCCGCTACTAAGGAATGCTGATGGTGAACTGGCTGTGGACCCTGCAAACAACAACTATTGGGATTATGAAAAAGCTTACGAGGATAAAATTGAAGACGTCTACCATTTAACGATTTCAACAAGCTACAAGTGGAACAAACCTAAAGCAACCTATGAGCTGTGGTTTAATCTGGACAATATCACGGATAATCAAGGCAGGTTATCAGAGTATTACGATGAAAACGAGCCCAATTCAATCGGGTACGTTACGCAGTTTGGTTTTTTCCCGAACCTAATGCTTAGGGTGTATTTTTAATACTTGGGAGTATTTCTGTTCTCCCCTCCGCTTCAAGTCATAAAAATGGCGTCTCGCAGACTGTGGACGCCATTTTTTGTCTTAGTCTGATTTGGCTTCCCTCGGTAGTCTTCAGCTCATGCGTTATTCACTCCTGATGAACTTCTCTACACGATTAATCTATGCATACTAGCACAAAAAGAATTACTCTGAAAGTAGCTTTTCTTTAGTGACCCGATAGTGGGCTGATGTTCCGCTAAAGCTCCAATCGGGATGAACTTTCTTAATCAACGAAGCTTTAGCGGAGTTGATCTCGCCAAGTCAAAGTTTTGAGCACAAAAAAAGCCTCAGCGATTAAACTGAGGCTTTCGTTTTCTATCGTGACCTGCATGGGGCTATGTTCGAACCCTGAGGTGCGAAGTTTTCTCCTTGGAATTGCTGTTCTTTCACAACACTAAACTGTTTTATCACCCCAATGCTTTCGAGTCCGGTGAAGTAGGACCGATCAGCACTGACAGTTTCAACAGGCTGTTGCTCTTTTGCAATCGTTTTTTCGAAAGAAGCTTTCAAGTGCGGTTAATACCTCAACGGATGCCCCCGTCACATTACTTAGTTCCAAATACGAGTAGGGCAGACCGGAGCATCTTTGAACTCACCGTCTTTTATACCCCCAACAATAAATTATTCATCAGTATTTGGGCTCAGTTCCCTTGTTTATCGATTCTGATGATATATGCGTTTTGGTTATTGAATTGGTCAATGGAGCTCCCTGCGATTATATAGCCACCTTCTGCTATAGGATGAACCATCAATAACCGATTGTTTGAACCCGGATGAAAAGACCTCTGCCAAAGCAAAACGCCATCCGTAGAGCTGATTTCCGCAAGTATACCCATCTCGTTCTTAACATTATCATTAGTGCCGGTGGTGATAATACTCTCTGAGTCATTCATTGAGATGAAATTGAAGCTTGAAATTCCATCATATTCGCTGCTCCAGATGTTTTTGCCATTAACGTCAAGCTTTCTGAGGTAACCTAAAGAGCTAGAAGGTGTTTTGTAATTTTCGCCACATACGAGGTATCCATCATTCGTTTCCGCAACGCCAATCGCTCGATTGCGGTATTGATCACCATCAATTTTTGTCCATATAATCTCTCCTGCATCAGTGGTCTTTACAATAACATTATCATCCTTTTCACCTTCGCTGTACAGAGATTTCCTACCACAGACAAGAATGCTTCCATCCGAAGTGAGTTCTACTTCTCGAAATTCTGATCCATCCACAATAACTTGACTCCATACTTCACTTCCATTTTCATCTACGCCCAATAAAAAGCCACCAAGGGTTGAATACTCAGTTCCAGAAACTATAAATCCTCCATTCGCTGCTCTCTCCACACCTGAAAATGAAGTTATCGGCCCTGGATTGAAAGACTTTTTCCACTGTAACTCTCCATCCTGATCCAGTTTAAGTAACAACCCTGAATTGGAAGAAGGTACCATACCTGAACTAGGTTCGGGGCTAGAACCTGCAGCAATGATGAAACCATTGTCATTGGTTTCTTTAATGTCTATTCCGTTAGCGGTAAGTTGGTCTGAAAATGTTTTCAACCAAATGGTTTCCCCAGAAGTGTTTGTTTTTAAGACTAGAATACTTTCAGAGGATCCACCACAAAAAACAAAATTTCCATCTTGAGTTTGGCAGACTGAACTGAAGTAGTCTTTGTCTTTTCCTCCGATTAACCTCTGGAAAGAGCCATTTTCATCACTTGAAATTAAATAGTTATCGATGGATTCTCCCTGGTTCGGTTCTGGTAGAGTGGAGTATTCTTCATCTGTTTTTCGGCAGGATTCCATAAATCCGCAGAGCAAGATTGTGCTACAGATTAGAAGACTTCTCCAAATGTATCTTAGTAAGCGAGAGCCTCCGAAAACGATAATTCTGGTCAAATGCAATGGTTCATAATATGAATTCATGTGGAAATTGACGACAGAGACATTTATTTGGTTGGTGACTTGCTTCTCTCTGGACCTCGCTCTGTTTAGAGTACATTTCTCACGAAAGTCATTCGAGGGTACAAAAAAGCTTCAGCGCTGGACGACTGAGGCTTTCATTTTCTTTAGTGATCCGACAGGGGCTCCCTGAAGGATCTTCCTTCGTCAGACCTTCAGGATAAACTTCTCGCCCCAAGGTTTGAAACTTTGCCCAACAAAAAAGCCTCAGCTATTAAAACTGAGGCTATCGTTTTCCTTGGTGACCTGACAGGGGCTCACTTCGATCACTCCTTTCAGTCGTTCCTCAGCGTGAACTTCTCGCCCGCCAGACTTCATTGCATAAAAAAACCTCAGCGTTAAAACTGAGGCTTCTCTTTTCGTATCGTGACCCGGCTGGGGCTCGAACCCAGGACCCATACATTAAAAGTGTATTGCTCTACCAACTGAGCTACCGAGTCATTCCTTCTTTGAAAAGGGGTGCAAATATAGATGTATGGTGAATCAAACCAAATCAAAATTCAAGGTTTTGAAAAATGACTCGCTAGGGAGGTATGGCCCAGTCTTCCCGAGGGTTCACTCCGTAGGTGTCAAAGGCACCCACTTCATCCGTGGTATTTGGCTGACCTGTTCGCTGTTGAAGCCGGTAAAACCAGTTGTAGTCAGCCGGTTCGCCTAATATGTTAGAGTGCAGGAGTTCATAGCTCGCGCCTGTTCCAAGTGTGGTGTCATAGAACACAAACTTGGCGTTAGCCTTCCTTGGAGTCGCATAGTAATGCCATACTTCGTAGGGTAAGAACAAGGAAGTATTTGGGCGGGCAATTCTTCCATCTGGCTTGCCGTATTCCAGGTACACGCGTCCTTGATCGGTCGCGCAGCCATGTCGATAACTGGTGGTGAATTCTTCATCCACCTTCTTCACATCCTCATAGTACTTCAGCCATTCTGCTTCAGGAGAAACAGGGTTTCGATCGTACCAAAATCCATAGAAAAAGCGTTGCAAGTCTTCGAGGCTGGAAGAGTCCAGCCGCTCGTCAATGTATCGTTCCTCCAGCGTTTCAGACTCCGGCCGCAGGCAGTAGGTCATGAGCTTCAAAGAGTCAAGATCTGTGAACTTGCGAACGAAGGTTTTGCTCAAGGCATCTTCACTCAGCGAATCAGGAGGCAGGAAGTCATTCAGTCGCTGAATGATGAGTGAATTGGAAGTCACCAGTTCATTCTTCTTGTTTCGGGCTTCAAACCTGATGAGGTAGGCTCCGTTCATCAATTCACTAATGTCGAAGCGCTTGAGTAGCGGAATCAGGTCCTTGCCTGATTGGCGTTCTTTGGCGTGATACAGCGCTACTTCCTCGTTGGTCTCAAGGTTCACAATGTCAAAGCTCACCAGAAAGGGCTCTTCAGCGCCCAATTCCTGGTCGGTCTGGTAGAGTTCTGTGTAGCAGGTCAGTGTACTGTCTTGAGGACCAAAGAAACTCCCCACCTTGGGAATCAGGTCGTAGCCGGCACGTGAATAAATATTCTGCTCTTTGGTGGCTTCAGCGCTGCTCGCAAGAATAATGTTGCTGAAGAAGGCTTGGTTCGCGGGCACATTTACTTCTACTTTCTGAACGAGGCTCGTACTGTCCAAAACATTGTTCGCATCCCGAAGCACAATCTTCAGATCGTAATTCCCAGGAGCAAGCACGAAGCGTTGCTGATCTACAAAGTCTTGCACTTCGTTCAGCGTATCCTTAACCATTGGACCGCTGATGATGTTTTTGGAAAAGTCGATGATTTTGTCTCCCTGCATGAAGATGTAGGTGAGCTCTGCATTCGATTGGAACGAACCAGCCTCCTTTTCTTCAAATACAAAAGAAGAACCATAGAAGAGCATGTAGGTTTCTACGTAAGCACCGTATTCCGGCTCGTAGAACACCCCGTGATTGAAGTTGGCATCAATACCAAAAGCTCGAATGGACAGGATCGTGATCCAGGCAAGTGTAAGCAGCTGTTTTTTCATAGGCACATGATCTTCAAAGATAACCCTCGATGCAAGTTCAAACATTCAAATTGAGCGAACGGTTTGCTCGCTTGGTGATAGCAAAAGCATTTCATCCCTCGTTATCAACAATTGTTGATAACTGCGGTGGATACGTTGTTCGTATCTGCATCGCCCAAAACCTTGTAAATCAGGTCATTCTGGGTATGTTTGATTCAGTCAGTAAGGGTAAAACCTTCGAGCGTCCTTCGGGGCGCGATGTTACGGACAATCGTTCTTTGAATCTTGACCAAAGGGGCTGCGTTTTTTGAAGGCTTGGTTTTGCCAGGTTGGAGGGATGCAGTCTGAGACTCCGGGTCAACCGGAGCAGAAGGCGTTTCAGAGTAGGCCTCATCCGGGAAATCGGATGGGAGGAAGGCGAAAGTCCTAAGTTTCGGAGGTTCGCCTCCGCGATAGCACGCCAGAGTTTCGATTCTGGCGAATGGCCAAAGCGACCAGACTGCGTTTGGTTGATTGGGCTCGCGGTTTTCCGCGGGTTGGGCAGAGGCAACAAAGCCCGGCATGCGTATGCATCACCTGCTAACCCTGGTCGGTAGGATTTGAAGGCACTTTATTGATGAGGCTAGCTGTTTTCCAAAAGAATCAGCAAACCGAGAACCTGGAAGCGATCTCGAAAGAGGTCGCTTTCTTGGTTTCTGGACAAACCATTTGCGTTGATCTCGGTTCAATGACAAACCGATTGTCATGTTTGGATTATTCAAAAAACCAACGGAGCGTGAGCGCCTTCAGAAAGAGTATAAGAAACTGGTCGAAGAGGCTCATAAGTTGAGTCATCGTGACCGAAAAGCCGGAGACGCCAAACTGGCCGAAGCCGAAGAAGTCGCTAAAAAGATCGATGCGCTAGCCAGCTGATCTGGCCGCTATCAGGCACCAGCAATACAGCTGATCTCCACATTCACTTCCTTCGGTAGTGTTTTCACCGCTACGGTCTCACGGGCTGGTGGCTCGCTTGGAAAATACTCCCCGTACACTTCATTGACCCGTGCAAACAGTGACATATCGCTCAGAAAGATGGAGCACTTCAACACGTTGCTGAAGTCCATATCGGCAGCAGCCAACACCGCCTTCAGGTTCTGCATCACAAGTTCGGTCTCTTCTTCGATGGTACCCGAAAGCAACTCACCCGTTTCAGCATTCAAGGGTATTTGTCCGCTCACGTACAGTACATTGTTGTATAGGACGGCCTGAGAATAAGGGCCAATAGGAGCGGGAGCGTGAGGACTGTTGATGATCGTTTTCATGAAGATTTGTTGAAGTTTCTTGAGCCAAAGATGATGGTTTCTATTGGCTGTATGCCATCATTTTCTTGCGAACGAAGGGTGGAGTGATGCTGACCGCTCATAGCTGGCGGCTGATGACCATAAACTTCCATCTTCGCAGCTCAGATGCCGTCCATTTTCATCATAGATAATTATGACTCCTTTACCTATAATCTGGTGCATCTGGTGGAGCAGTTGGAGGTGGAATACAGTGTGAAGCGAAATGACGATTTTGAATTGCCGGACGTGGAGCGTTTTTCACATATTCTCATCGGGCCGGGCCCCGGGTTGCCCTCAGAGTCTGGTAAGCTGATGGATACAATCGAGACCTACGGTGAGGCGAAGCCCATCCTTGGAGTGTGCCTGGGAATGCAGGGCTTGTTGGAATCAGCGGGTGGGAAAATGACCAATATGAAAACGGTGCAGCATGGCGCCATGAGTGTGTTAGCTGTTCAGCGACCTTCCCGCTTATTTAAGTCGTTGCCCGATCAGATCAAAGTTGGGCGTTACCACTCATGGGCTTTTGAGGAAGAAAATGTTCCTTCCAGCTATCAGGTTACCGCTCAGGCGGAAGACGGATTGATCATGGCAGTAGAACATCGCCAAAAACCTTTGATCGGAGTTCAGTTCCACCCTGAGAGCATCATGACGGAATTTGGACTTGACATGCTTCGGAACTGGCTGGTCCCTCAACCCTGAGAGGCTTCGGGCTTTTGGTGATTACCCAATTAGCGAATAACTCTCAACCCAAAATTGAACGTTTGACCGGCACCTTCACCCGGGCTTCCAATCCAGAAATTGGTGTAGAGCGCTTCCAATTCGAGCAAGCCGGGAATCAGCTGATATTTCCCACCAAGGCCGGATTGAACGAAGTAGGTATTAAAAGCACTGAAGGTGTTATCGGAAGTGCCGTTGTCAAGGAAATTGTCCTCAATGTGTTTGGGCCAAAACTCTGTTTGACCGTAGATCGTGATCCGGCTGGTAGGGAAGTAGCTGATAAAGCCCGCAATAGGCGTCTCTACGAAGGGATTATTGCGGAACGAATTGCGCGGAAGGCTTGTCCATATACTCGCCCGAACAAAAGCTTGCCATTTCCCACCTCCGAGGCTTTGATCAAAAAAGATGTCGTTGATCCATAGCTGACGATCAAACTCAAGGAAAACAAACGCGTTCTCATCCGTGCGGTCCCGTCCTTCGAAGTCTTTAGCCACTGGAATTAAGAATGTAGACTGAATGCTCAGTCTTGGAACCTTTTTGAAAGGTGCTATTTTCACTTTGGGCCCCAGGTAGAGCGGAGCAGCCACAAATCCTGTGTCATCAGGAAAAGAGAAGATATTGAGCGCATTCTCGCGCTGAGAACCTCCAGCCAATACACTCTTTGCCCAGAAATCTGCCCCCACATTGATTTTGGGTGAAATGCCGATCAAAAACTGATTGATAGAAGTGAAAAAGGTGGATCGCGGACCAGAGGTGAGTCCATCATCCGAAAAGGAGGTAGTCTGTGTGTAGAGATTGAAGAAGGTTTTAAACTCCCACTGACCCTTGCTGAACAGCGCTGATGGTGTGTAGGCCTGCAAGTTTGGTTCGTCCGAAGACTCGGCAACTTCCTGGCCATTCAATGACCAGTCGTATTCCAGATAGTTGATGGAGTAGTTTTCGGGAATTGGCTCGGTTCTGTGCTTGTTGATGAAGGCTCGTTCGCCCCCTTCGCGCTTAAAGTCTTCCGCAAACCAGAAGAAGATCTTGGAGATGCTCGCCCCGGATGCTTCGGGCTCCATATTCACGACCAGCAGATCCGTCATGGAAGTCTTTGTTTGCTGGTCCATCTGGTTTTCGAGCTTTTTCGGTCGATAGGCTTCATTCAACAGTCGGGGACAACTGGCAGCTCCGCAATTCAATACAAAGTGAAGCCGGGCATCGGGAAACTCCTTTCGCAGCAGCTTATTCTCAATGTCATCCAGTGTGTGCTTGTTGGAACCGAGTTGGTGCTGCTGGGTGGAGAAAAAACCAGACACCTCCTGTACCGAGTTGATAGGATAGTTCTGCACTACTTCTCTTACTACAATGAGATTGTAGACATTGATCCAATACGCTTTTTTGTCTGTGCCCTGAAAATCTGAGTAATCGGTATTGGCTATGAATTCATTCAGAGCGATTAAATCCGGATCACTCTTGGAAATGTTGGCATAATCCACTGTTCCGTATTCATTCACATAGCGTCCCATGAAACTATCGTAGTGATCGAGAAACGGATCAAGCTGTGCAAAACTGGGAACAACCAACATGGTTAAAAAGAATGCTGTAAGGCACTTTACAAGTGCTCTTCTAAGGCTGCGAAATTGATGATTCATACAGATGCTTTGTATTGTGCGAGGAAAGACGAACATTTGACTGGAAACCTTACTCAATTTCTTTTTTAACTGAACAATTATGAGCCACATTGTGATCATCGGAAATGGAGTTGCAGGAACCACCTGCGCTCGCCACATCCGCAAAAGGAGTGATGCAGATCGAATCACAGTGGTTTCCGGAGAAACAGATCATTTCTTTTCGCGCACCGCACTCATGTATATCTACATGGGGCATATGAAGTATGAGCACACCAAGCCCTACGAAGATTGGTTTTGGGAGAAGAACCGGATTGAGCTCAAGCGAGGTTGGGTGAAGGATATTGATACTTCTGGAAAGAAGCTCACCTTCGATTCAGGAGAGGCGATGAGCTATGACAAGCTCGTATTGGCCTGCGGTAGCAAACCCAACAAATTTGGATGGCCAGGACAGGATTTGGACGGAGTACAAGGACTCTATTCATACCAAGATCTGGAACTCCTCGAAAAGAATACGCATCCACCCAAATCCAGGAACAACAGGGTGAAACGCGCTGTGTTGGTTGGTGGCGGATTGATTGGGGTTGAGCTCGCTGAGATGCTGTTCACCCGAAACATCGAGGTCACCTTTCTGGTGCGTGAATCAAAGTTTTGGGGTAATGTTTTGCCGAAGGAAGAAGGCGAGTTGGTTTCCCGACACATGAGAAAGCACCACGTAGACCTCCGGTTGGAAGAAGAGTTGGATGAAATCCTGCCGGACGAGCAGGGCAGGGTAAGAGCGGTGAAAACCAAGAACGGAGAAGAGATAGAATGTCAGTTTGTGGGACTGACGGCCGGGGTGAGTCCCAACATTGGATGGCTCAAGGAAACAGGCATCGCCCAGAAGCGGGGAATCCTGGTAAATGAATTCCTGGAAACAAACATCGAAGACGTATACGCGATTGGTGATTGCACCCAGTTTGAGACACCCCCGGCAGGGGTAAGGCCGATGAATCAGGTTTGGTACACCGGCCGGATCATGGGAGAAACCCTGGCTCAAACACTAACCGGCAACAGAACAGCTTACCGCCCAGGTCCCTGGTTCAACTCAGCCAAGTTCTTTGATGTAGAATACCAAACCTATGGCGATGTCCTGGCGCGCATGCCTGAGCATGTTTCTCAGTTTTATTGGGAACACCCTGATGGTGAGAAGTGCATCAAAATTCAGTTCGAAACCGCTACGGGAAAGTTTCTGGGCATCAACACATTTGGCATTCGCCTGCGCCACGAAGTATTTGATCAATGGCTGAAGGACGGCAAGGATGTTCAGCACATTGTAAAGCACTTGCGACAGGCCAACTTCGATCCTGAATTCTATCGCAGTCACGAACACGAGATTGCCGAAAAATGGAACAAGGAGTTTCCAAACATGACCGTGTCTGTCAAAAAACGCTTCCTCGTATTCTAATCAAACAACGCTGAAAACCTAGAATTACAACACATGAGAATCCTTCAATTTGCAGGTCTGGGACTTTTCTTAATCGCCTTTTTCACTTTCATCGGTTCGCTTTTCATGGGCGATTATCAGATGACGGAAGCTGTCGCCAAAGAGGTGATCTCTGATGAGAATCACCAAGCGCTGTTGCTTCCTGAGCTCGCCCCGATGATCGATAAAACCTACGGAAACCAGTTCGCTTTTGCGAGCGATTTCCAATCCACCTTCGAACGTGTGAATCAAGCCTTCAAAGAGCAACAGCAATGGGACAAGGTGATCTATACGGATTATACATTCAGCATCGTGAAGGCGTCCAGCATCGGGTATGTAGCGGATCACGGTGGAAGACTATTCTTTCTCATCTTCATTTTAGGTCCTATCGGTGCTTTGCTCTACATCCTTCCCCAGTTGCAATTGCTTGGCCCCGCTGGTATCAAGAACCACCACGTGTTCCACGACAACGAAAAAAACCGGGGAATCATAGGTATTGCCATCGGTACCTTCCTCATTCTCTTCTACATCTTTCTCTATTGGTTTGAGGAATACATCACCAATTGGACCTTGATTGTAGATCCGCTCAGCATGGCGATGAACGGAGGAGCAGCCAGCCAATGGTTTCTCTATGGCTTCATGTACACGATCGCCATCATCGTGATGGGCATTCGCATGCTGATCAAGTATCGACACAACAACTACCAGATGATCCGTACAGGATCTGTGATGTTCTTTCAAACAGCTTTTGCATTTACCATTCCGCAAGTGTTGGCAGCGATGTCATTGCCGGCCCCTGATATGAAAAACATGTGGCCGCTCGACTATTCCTTCTTCTTCGATTATCGCCTCAACGAGATGGTGGAAGCAGGAACGATCGGCTTTTTCATGCTCGGCTGGGGAATTGCGCTCTTTGCGATTGGAGTTCCACTTTTCACTTACCTCTACGGGAAGCGCTGGTACTGCTCCTGGGTGTGTGGCTGTGGAGGTTTGGCCGAAACACTTGGCGATCCTTTTCGACAGCAGAGCAGTAAGAAACTCAGCGCCTGGAAAATCGAGCGCTACCTGATTCACGGGGTGTTGGTGTTTGCCGTGTTGATGACCAGCGCGGTGCTTTACACCTTTTTCACCGAAGAATCTCAGCTCTTCAACATCGGCTCCGTTTACGTTTCCAGCTTTGATGTTCGCGGATGGTATGGCTTTGCCATTGGTGCCGCTTTTGCCGGTGTGGTTGGAACAGGGTTTTATCCATTGATGGGAAACCGGGTATGGTGTCGTTTTGGATGTCCGTTGGCCGCTTACCTCGGTTTGGTTCAGCGCTTTAAATCACGTTTCAGAATCACGACCAACGGTGGCCAGTGCATCAGCTGTGGCAATTGCTCCACTTACTGTGAAATGGGCATCGATGTTCGCTGGTATGCACAGCGAGGACAGAATATTGTACGTTCTTCGTGTGTCGGTTGTGGCATTTGCTCAGCCGTATGTCCAAGAGGTGTCCTGAAGCTTGAGAACGGAGAAAACAATGACGCATCTCGTATGGAGGCGCCAGCGATCATTCTCGGGAATGAAGGAGTAACCTTGAATGTTTGATCATCAAAGAACGTACATGAAAATTCAGCAGCTGAGGCCGCCAGCGCGGAGTTCAAATCAAGGAGGTGAGCCCTTCAAGTTCAAATATGGTTCATGGGGAGCAGGACTATTCTCGCTTTTGCTTTCACATTTCACACTTCAGGCTCAGGATCTGGATACCATTGACTGCGGCCCACACACCGATTTAAGGAAAGTGATTTCTTACCTGCCAGACGAAATGATTCACTACCAGTGGATGCTCTATCCCAATGATGAGCTGCATTGTGAAGGCCGTCATATGAACGATGAAAAGCAGGGATGGTGGAAGTTCTATTATGCTACCGGGGCACTGAAGGCCATTGGGGTTTACGAAAACGATTTAAGAGAGGGCTTTTGGAAGGCGTATCACCCGAATGGTGAACTCTCTACCAGCGGTGATTATGTGCACGGCAAGCGCAATGGCTACTGGTGGATGTTTGATAAAAGAGGTCAACTGACCGCTGAAGGCTGGTACATCGATGGTGAGATGTATGACTGGTGGAAATTCTATGAAGACACTTATATGATCCAGGAAGGATCATTTACGGCCGGAACCAAAACTGGCTATTGGAAATCATACAACCAGGGGAATCTGGTATCCGTGAAAATCTACGAATGAACCAAAGTCAGGCTTTTGTGGTGGATGTCGTGATTCCTGCATTCAACGAGGAAAACGCGATTGGAAATGTGCTTCGGGAAATCCCCGACTCGCTCGTTCGTGAGGTGATTGTTGTCGACAACAACTCTTCAGACCGCACGCAGGAGGAAGCCAGAAAGGGAGGCGCCACCGTGCTGGAGCAGCCAATTCAAGGTTATGGCGCTGCCTGCCAGAAAGGACTGGAATACATTGCTGCGAAGGAGGAGAAACCGGATATAGTGGTCTTCATTGATGCCGATTATTCCGACTACCCGGAGGAGATGATTGACCTGGTAAAACCAATTCAAGCAGAGGAAATGGACATGGTCATTGGTTCCCGGGCGCTGGGCGACCGACAGAGCGGCTCCATGACTCCTCAGCAGGTCTTTGGAAACTGGCTTGCCACTTCCATGCTCCGGTGGATCTACGGCTACACATTTACCGACCTGGGGCCGTTTCGTGCCATTCGATACGATGCACTGCTGAAGATCGACATGCAGGATATGAATTACGGCTGGACAGTGGAGATGCAAATCAAAGCTGCCAAGCTGAAAATGAGATGTACAGAAATACCTGTGAAATACAGGGTCAGAATAGGGAAATCGAAGGTCAGCGGAACCCTGAAGGGCACCGTCATGGCTGGATATAAAATCATTGCAACTTTGCTGCGCTATGCTTGAATGGAACCTTTATTGGTGGGAGATTACAATCCTGGGACTTTATTTTGGATTGCTCCTTTTCATCTTCTTTTACAGCCTTACGCAACTGAACCTCGTGTGGAAATATTCACGCTCTCGACAGGAGGATGCGAAAACACCTGAAGCTCCAGAGGAGTGGCCGATGGTGACGGTGCAGCTGCCCATTTTCAATGAGAAGTATGTGGCGAAGCGCCTGATTGATTGTGTGGCTGTCCTGGATTATCCGCAGGACAAGCTGCAAATCCAGGTGTTGGATGACAGCACGGATGAAACGTTGGAGATCAGCCGGAAAGCGGCCCGTCACTGGCAGGAGATGGGACTGGATATTGAAGTGGTGAACCGAACAGACCGAAGCGGCTTCAAGGCAGGTGCACTGGCCTACGGGCTCAATCAGGCCAAAGGAGACTACATCGCCATTTTTGACGCGGACTTTGTACCCGATCCGGCCTTTCTGAAGAAAACGGTTCCTCACTTCCAGGATGAAAAGGTAGGTGTGGTGCAAACACGCTGGGAACACCTCAACAGCGACTACAGCACGCTCACTACGCTCCAGGCATTTGGTCTTGATGCGCACTTCACCGTAGAGCAAGGTGGGCGAAACGCGGCTGGTTTTTTCATCAACTTCAACGGAACAGCAGGTATCTGGAGGAAAGAAACCATCGAAGATGCCGGAGGCTGGAGTAGCGACACACTCACTGAAGACCTGGACCTCAGCTATCGGGCGCAGCTCAGAGGCTGGCAGTTTGTATTCCGGGAGGATATTGGTTCGCCTGCGGAGCTGCCAGCTGCCATCAACGCATTGAAAACACAGCAGTTTCGATGGACCAAGGGAGCAGCTGAATGCACCATGAAGAACCTCGGGAAAGTTTGGCGCGCCAAAGGACTTTCACTGGATACCAAGATTCACGCACTCTTCCACCTGATGAATTCCTTCATTTTCATCTGTGTGATGGGAACAGCGCTGCTCAGCGTGCCAATGCTGTTCATCAAGGAGAAGATTGGCCAGGACTCGCTGATACTCGCTGCCGGTTCGCTCTTCCTGTTCAGCCTTGGTTTTTTGATCGCTTTCTATTGGGTCGCTTTCCGGGCCATGAATCCCGGTAAAGGCTTTTTCGGTTTCCTCGGCAAGTTCTTCCTATTCCTGTCTGTAAGCATGGGATTGAGTTTGCACAATGCCATCGCGGTGGTAGAAGGCTACATCGGGCGCAAAACTCCTTTCATTCGAACGCCTAAGTTCAACATCGTAGAGAAAAGAGGAGGCTGGAAAGGCAATGTTTACCTC
Source organism: Flavobacteriales bacterium UBA6057 (assembly GCA_002428995.1). Classification (GTDB taxonomy): domain Bacteria; phylum Bacteroidota; class Bacteroidia; order Flavobacteriales_G; family Salibacteraceae; genus UBA6057. The sequence continues at coordinate 83,224 of DIYJ01000004.1, forward strand.
GGGCACTCGCTCAACGCCATGACCCTGATGGAACTCTCGTTGGCAGGGTATTTCGCGTTTGCGATCTGGCAGGGCATTCGATTCCAGGATTTTGGACTCATGCCGTTTCACATTCTGTTGTGCGCAGGTTTCGCCTTTGTAGGCTGGCTCAGTGTCAAGCAAGCTTTTGTGAGGTAATCAGATAATTAGGAAATCAGATAATCAGATGATTAGGTCATCAGATAATGGCTTCCAAGAATCTTTGTCCTTGAATCATCTAATCAACTGATTATCTGATTGTCTGATCAAAAAAAATCAATTCACCTGAATCAGCTTCACATCAAAGATCAGGACTGAATTGGCCGGGATATCCCCCACGCTTTCGCTTCCATAGCCTAAGGCAGAAGGGATGAGCAACAAACCTGATCCACCTTCGCCAAACAGCGGAATTCCTTCTTGCCATCCCGGGATCACACCGCCTAAGGAAAACGTAGATCCGCCTGCAGGACTTTGATCGAACACGGTACCGTCAGTGAGGAAACCTCGGTATTCTACGGTCACCGTTGAGTTGCTGTTGGGCTGAACGTTGTTACCCGGGTTTTCGATGACGTAGTACAACCCTGATCCTGTGGGTTGAGCATTCAGATTGTTATCTGCGATATAGGCCACGATGGTTTCTTCATCTTCCCGAGCCTGTTCTTCTGAGGTTTTAGGCTTCTTGCATGAGCCAAGAACGAGGGTAAGCATCGCGAGTAGCGAGATAGAGAACGTCAGCCTTCTGTGCATAGTCACAAAGTTAGCAGAGAAGAGCATGGGAATGAGTGGAGGCTTGAGACCGAAGGACTCTAAAGTGTCCTCGGGGTTCTGAATCGCTGATTTTCCGGAGGTGAAGCTTTCAAACTTGGAAACGGAAGGCAGAACCTTAAACTCAGGCCCAGCATACTTCCTCCTTGTACCATCGTGGAGCTGAAGTCGTTAATGTCCACAAACGTTAAGTGTTGGCGTCTGATACCGTAGCGGTAGAAGATGCTCCATTCGACCTGCCAATTCCGCTCGGAATCATTGATGGACCAGCTGAAGGTATTTCTGGTTCCAAAATCAGCCCGCACAAAAGGGGTATAAGCGCTTGTCCTACCGGGCCGCACATGGTAGTTGTCCGTTGGGTCTGCAATACTTGCGGTATAGCCAAATTGCATGCTTCCACCCAATCTCACAAATGGATTGTTCCCCCGTCTGGTGATCCAGGAATACTGTACAGACGACCCAACATGCATAGCGGCAAAATGGGTGATCTGATACCGTAGCAGGAGGCTATTGTACAAAACGTGGAACGTCAGCCCTGACTGAATTTCTACGGTCCAATGCTCACCTAAGTCTCTGGTAACAAAACCTGCGAACGAAAACGAAGGATATACATCCGTATCCCAGAAGACCATGCTGTCTGGTATGTTTGGAAATGTAACCCCGGAATTGATTTCGCCACCCCATGAGTATTGCTCCAGCAGCTGAGCATGTGTAGCCGTGCACAGTAGCAAACCTATGAATAGAGTGAACGCGTACCTCATTACCTGGAAGTACGAAACCTGCTGGAGGAGTGCTTGCTTTGATCGGAAATAATAGCTCAGGGCTTCTTGATTAAAGTGTTCGTGGAGTGTGAAAGCGGGAAGGTAGAGTCTCTTCAGGTGCCTGAAACCGCTCTTTACCCCTTGGTAATACTATTCGGATTGCCAGCCCCATGATGCTTCCGCGGGGCCGAATGGTGACGCTGCGATCTCCGGTCACAAATCTGACTTTGCCGAGGCGATTGACATTGTGACGGTAAAAGGCGCTGAGCTCGTAGGCCAGCCATTGTCCACCGACTTTCTTCGGTAAGCGAACATTTTTCCGGAAGCCAGCGTCTGCGCGGCCAAACACATAAAACTGATCTTCTCCCTCGATGTAAACCGTATACGTACTGTGCTGACTCACCAGGGTTTGAGTATATCCAAGCTGGGCCCCCGGTGAGAATCGGAGGAATGTTTCCTTGTCCGATTTGACCTTCCGGTGGTATTCCATGCCAGCCATCAGGTGTGGCGAGGCAAAGTCCAGAACATAGCTTTCAACAGGCGATTTGTTTACGAGTACGTAAGCCGTAATTCCTCCTGCTACTTCTATCGACAAATGCTTCGTCATGCGCTTGCTCAGAAAGGCGGAGAAAGCTCCGGCAGGGTAGATGCCTGCGCGCCAATCATGCTGACCTGCCGGAAAGTTTGGAAAGGAAGTTCCACCAGTCACCTCCAGTCCCCACGTGTGTTTGTTTTTCATCACTGTTGGCTGTGCCTTTGCGGCCAACCAGCAAAACAAGAAGAGTAAAAGTGGGGCGATACCTTTCAAGCAAATAGGTGATTTGTGGTGCAGAACGCAGAAATCTCTTAGATCGTGCCCAAGATTTTACTCTTCTCTTCCAACAAGATTGATGGGGCCGAGTAGCTTCCATTTCACGTTTAGCACATTTCTGAAAATTTATTTGGAACAATCATTCCATTATCTACATTCACATTCGGAACGATTGTTCCAAAACAAATCAATCAACTCAAAAAACAAACACAAATGAGTAAACTGAATGGAAAAGTGGCCGTGATCACCGGAGCCACAAGCGGAATGGGACTGGAAACCGCAAAACTGTTCCTGAATGAAGGTGCTAAAGTTGTGCTGACCGGCCGAAGCGATGAGAAGCTGAAAGCGGTCGAGTCTGAACTCTCAGGTGACTACCTTTTGGTGGCTGCGGAGGCTTCAAGTTCGGCTGACAGTAAAATGCTGATCGACAAAACGGTAGCGGCCTTTGGCAAAATTGACATCATGTTTCTGAATGCGGGAATCTTCCGAATGGAGCAGACAGGAACCCTGACAGAGGAGATTTTTGACGAAGTCTACAATGTTAACGTGAAGGGGCCATTGTTTACCGTGAATGCCGCTACTGAGCACCTGAATGAAGGAGCGAGCATCATCTTCAACACTTCGGTTACCAACGTGAAGGGCTTCCCGGGAATGGCTGCCTATGGATCCAGCAAGGCGGCCTTGCGCTCGATTACGCGCTCACTGGCGGCAGAATTTGGGAGCAGGGGAGTTCGTGTGAATGCGATCAGCCCGGGGCCAATCGACACACCGATCTACGGTAAGCACAACGTACCGCAGGAGCACATCAATGAAATGGCGGGCAGCTTTCCTTCCATGGTGACACTGGGACGTTTTGGCAATTCTTCAGAGATTGCAACCGTAGCACTCTTTCTCGCCAGTCAGGACAGCAGCTATATCACCGGAGCTGAGATTCCCGTGGATGGAGGGTTTGCTCAAACCTAAAACCCGCTTTTTACGAACTTCGCAGGATGCCGCGAACAAAGCAATTTGATCAGCAACAAGTCTTAGACAAGGCCGTGGAACTCTTTTGGAAGAAGGGGTTCCACGCCACGTCTATGCAAGACTTAGTGGATCATTTAGGCATCAATCGTGCGAGCCTTTACGACACCTTTGGAGGAAAGCAAGAGCTTTTTGATCTGGCTTTTCAAGCCTACATTGCGCGGAACCAGGCTTGGGTAAAGTCTTTTTTCAAAAACACCAATTCTGTTCGCGAGAGTCTAAAGCTCTTTTTTTACTCGGCTGTGGATGCTGCGCTGGCGGATAAAGATCGAAAGGGCTGCTTCGTGGTGAACACCGCTGCAGAAATGATTCCGGGCGATCGGTCTGAATTGGAGCAATGCATCTGTCAAAACAAAGATGGTTTTGAGGCCAACATGCGTGAGCTCTTGCAAATCGGTGTAGATCAAGGTGAAATCTCAAAAGACAAAGACTTAAAGGCCATCGCTTCGGCACTGTTTACACTGAATGCCGGTCTACAGGTGGTGGGCAAAATGGAATCCGATCGGGATGTGCTCTATTCCATCGTGGATCAAACGCTGAGCATGTTGAACTAGGCGAGCTGTTTCAGTTTCAGCGAACGCGCTACTGCCGGAGACATTCCTGATCAATGAGCCATGGCTTGCTCTTGCATCTCTTCATGCAGGCTGATTGCCACATCCGGATAGTCCGTGATGATTCCATCGATTCCCATGTCCATCAGTTGAACCATATCCTCTCGATCATTGATGGTCCAGGGAATCACCTTTATGCCTTTGGCATGCAGCTCAGCCACCGATTCCGGGGTGAGTAGCTTGTAGTAACAGCTGTAAATATCCGGTTGAAAAGTCAACTCGCTCAAAGCGCTGTTGTGATCCTCATTCGCCTCAATCAACCAGGCCGTTTCCGTTTCCGGAGCCTGCTTATGAACCTCTTCCAATATGCGTGCATCAAAGGACTGGATCGTTGTTTGGTCCATCGTCCCAGAGGCTTCAAGCGTATTCAGCACCAGTTCCGTGAAGAGCGCGGGCTCTGGATGAAAAATCCCGTCACCTTCAGGTAGCGACTTGATCTCAATGTTGTAGCGTATCGGTCTCAGCTCCCTGGACCGAATGTGGCTTTCGACCTCTCTGATCGCGTCTGACAGTGTAGGCTTGTGAACCTTAAGCTTCTTCTGATCAGGAAAGCGAGGATGCACTTTACTCCCACAGTCAAACTGCTCAAGCTCCTGCGCAGACATTTGATAGATGTTGTAATCCTCATGTCGCGCGTTCGCCTCCAACTCACTCAGCTCTCCTGAGATCCAGGGCTCATGTGATACAATCACCTGGTGATCCTTGCTGATAACCACATCCAGTTCAAGCGTGTGAACTCCCAGATCTACGGCATGAAGAAAGCCAGGAATAGAGTTTTCGGGCATCAGTCCACGACATCCTCTGTGACCTTGAATGTCAAAGCTCAGGTCATCTTTTGGTTCCATATCAGAGCAATTACACAGCAGCACTGGAAACAGCAGAAGCGCATACAGTTTGTTCATAAGAAGCCAAAGCTAGTGGGCGTCTGGCTAATAACCGATGGCTCGGAGTGCTCCAGGGATAAGGCTAACAAAATGATAACCCAGAAAGACGACCGGTGAGTCAGCTCAGCAGTCTGCGGTGGTAGTTGATCTGTCCCAAATGGTAGCTAAGGTGCGAGGCAAGGTGCAACAGCATGTATTCTTTGGTCCAGACGTTCTCGCCAATCTTTTGCGGGAATTCTTCTTTCAGGGTGTCTGCATCAATCTGCGGTACTACTTCTGAAAGCATGGTCTTGGTTTCTTCGATCGCTTGAAGGATTTCCGCCCTGGGAACACCGATGCTGGAAAACTCAGTAGGTCGGTCGCGTTGATAGGAAGTACCTCCGAGGATGTGTCCGATGAAGTGATTGAGATTGCCCACCAGGTGAAGCGCCAGGTTGCCAGCGCTGTTGCTGATCGAGCCTTCGACTTTCCATAGTAAGTCTTCGTGTTCATAAGCCTTCAATTCATCTTGAAGTCGCTCAAGTTCTCGGATATATAGGTCACGAAGGGATAAAAGCATGCATGAGGAGTTTGATGCAAAGCTATTGCAATGAGCTGTTATTTAGGGTTTTAAATAAATACCTAAGAAATTTATGTATTAATATTTGGATGCATAGAATTCTTAGGTATATGTTTGCAGCATGTATTCGAATGAACTGATCAAGGGAACCCTACGAACAATTGTTCTAAATCTACTTGCCGATCAGGGCAAGATGTATGGTTATGAGATCACCCAGAAGGTAAAAGAGCTCACCGATGGGAAGATTGTCATCACCGAAGGAGCGCTCTATCCGTTGTTGCATAAACTCGAGGCGGATGGATTGCTTTCAACCGAAACCGTTCCGATGGGCAAGCGCGTACGCAAGTACTACACGCTCACTCAGGATGGATCAGCTTCGGCCCGGGAGAAAGTCGCGGAGTTTTTCGACTTCATGAAAACAATGAACACAGTATTGCGCGGAGATCATGGTCTTGCTTTCGAGTAAGCAAATCGATGCTATACACGACTTGCTGGTGGCAAGAGGTGTAGCATACGATGCGCTTCGGATGGACCTGCTGGATCATCTGTGTTGCATGGTGGAGCACCGCATGGACAGCGGAGATCCATTTGAGCGTGCACTCACAGAATCCGCCAAAGAATTCGGTCCTCAGGGTTTCGAAAAAACACAGGAGGAAACCCTCTACCTATTGACATCAAAACATAGAAAAATGAAGACTATAACTTCCATATTCGGAATCATTGCAAGCTCGTTAACGCTTGCGGGACTTCTGCTTAAAATCCTACACCTGCCTTTTGCCGGTATTTTGCTCATCCTTGGCATTGGTGGTTTAATATTCACCTTCCTGCCCATGATGCTCGCAGTGCGCCTGCATGAAAGTCAAGGCAATCAGGCGGTCATTATCAACGTGCTCGGTGTATTATGCACCCTGGTTTTTTTGGTGGCGATTACCTTCAAAATCATGTATTGGCCTTATGCCAATCTGCTTTTAACGGTGAGCCTCTCTGCGCTGACGCTTCTTTTCATCCCGGCTATTTTTCTCCGATCCTACAAAAAGGCTGAGAATAAACTGATGAGCGTCACCTACGTTCTGGCGGTGTTTACCGGAGTTCTCCTTCTCTACAAAGTCACAACAGCTGAGCCGAGTTTGTCGGTGAGCAACGGGATGCTGGTGATGAACCAGTCGATCCGTTCTGAGGTGGAGAATAGTAACGCGGAGCGCGAAGAGCTTATGGCTTCTATGCAAGAGCAGTCTCCGCGTCTGAACGATCTCGCCCTGGCTACAGAAGAACTCTCAGCATATTCTGAGCACCTGCGTTGGCATATCATTGCCCTCAGCCAGGAAGTCTCCGCTGATGATATCAAGAACATCGATTTGGAAAACGTAAAGTGGCTTTCCTCCATCTATCAATATCAGGATCGCTGGATGGATGATTCATCTGAGTTCAATGTGCATGAGCTTGGTGAGAAAATGAGGAATTGGAAATCAAAGGCATCAGCGTTGGGAGTGGAGGATGCACAGTTGGACAATTGGTTTCCGATGGATAGTGTGGTGGTTCCCCATCGACCCAAAATGGCGTGGGAAAAGGCACACTTTTCCAACGGGGTGCTTGTGGCTGTTGTGACCAACCTGGACAAAATCTCATTGACCGCCAACCAACGCTTTCTACAGCTGGCCACCCGGGAACAGGGACGTCAACAGTTAGCCCAGGTGATCAATCCAACTTCTCAAGCATCAAGATAATAGGGCATCACCCTGACTGGGGGAGATCTCTACACTTCACAATGAATCCAGATGCTTTTTCTACAGCCGCTTGCCCGCTGAAGAACAAAGAGTTTTTAGTCTTCGGAAAAACAATGAAGAAAGCATTCAGCTGAGATCATGGTCTTGCTCTCTAATAAGCAAATCGATGCCATACACGACCTTTTGGTCGCTCATGGTGTGGCATACGATACGCTCAGGATGGATTTGCTCGATCACCTCTGCTGCATGGTGGAAGAGCGCATGGATCGGGGAGCTTCATTTGATGCTGCCCTAGCCGATGCTGTGCGTGAATTTGGTCCTTCCGGGTTAGAAAAAGCGCAAGAAGAAACCCTGGACTTATTGAACACAACACTAAGAAAAATGAAAAAAGTAACTTCTATAATTGGAATCACTGGTAGCTTCCTTGCATTGACGGGTGTGGTCTTTAAGATCATGTATTGGCAAGGAGCAAACCTGTCGCTCGCACTGGGTATTTTAACCATCGCCCTGATCTACCTGCCCATGCTTCTATGGGTCAGGCTCAAGGAAGTCAGCGGGAGCGTCTTAATCTTTACAAACGCAACCGGAATTCTGGCTGCAATGGTCTTCCTCATTTCGGTCCTCTTCAGGGTGATGCATTGGCCATACTCTAATGCCCTGATGACAGGAAGTCTGTTGTGGATCGCGTTTGTTTTTATTCCTGGCTACTTCATCAGATCCTACAGGATGGCAGAAAACAAGCTGATGAGTGTCGCTTATGTACTTGTGTTATTCACCGGTGTTTTTCTCCTGTATCGGATGACCACCTTGGGAAACAGCAAGGAAATGAGGAATGGCATCTATGTCATGCACCAGAGCCTTCGCATGGAAGTCCATCAGGCCAATGAGGAGCGCGCAAGGCTTCTCGCTCACCATCGGCAAACGCTTCCGGAAGAAATGATCGCATTTCAAACGGCTACAGATACGTTGATCAACTACATTGAAGGGATGAGGGTTAAGAGCATCGCTCTTACTCAAGAGGTATCCTTACCCAAGGCTGCTACCATGAATCTTCAGTACATAAGCTGGGGACGAGCGGCCGGTTTTCTACAGGATAACCTTCTGGACCAATCCAGCTCCTACAATGCCACGGAGTTGCGCCAATACATTGAAGATTGGAAGCAGGCGGCTTTAGCAACAGGTATTGCCCCTCATCATTTGGAACACTGGCTGAAGCTCGAAGAACTTACCACACCTGAGTATGGAAAGCTCAGCTGGGAAGAAGCGCATTTCCGCCATGCCACGGTCGTTTCACTCATCACTTACCTCGATCAACTTTCGTTGGAGGTGAATCACAGATTCATCCAAGCTCTATCCATGCTCATTGAAGGCAAGGAAGCCGGTAGGGCAAATGAATTGTCGATGGAATTTAACTCTCAGAGACTTGGAGCGTGACATCCACATTCTCCAGCTCGATCTTAGAAAGTAGTTTGAGCTGATCCTTCAAAAAGGCTTCGTCCACCGTTCGCAGCGGCACGGAGCCTTTTTCTTTCGGCTTGTAATTGTTGTAATCGACAAATCGAATTCCACCAACAACGCGTGGATTCAATGCTTCCCGAAAGCGCAGGCCACCGCCATCGGTGTGGTATTCATAGGCCAGGTAATCGACTGACCACGTCTGCTTGTTGATCCAGTAGATGAACACATCGTCAAAATCTTCACCACCACCTTCTTGGTTGAAGGTGACTTTGATCTTGTGGTAGTCTTGTCCCTTGAGCGTGATGCTTCCCAGGTATTCCTTGTTTACCGCGGCATCATTCAGGCCAAAGGGGAGAAGTGCAAAGTAGAAGACGGAGTTGATTGAATTTGAGTAGCGGGGAACCATAGAGTCAGGAACATCCACCAACATGCTGTTGATCTCCCTGGAAAATCCATCGTTGTCCAAAAAATCATGGATGGTATCCTGCTCATCCACGCGCGTCCGCTCCATCAGATACTGCCCTCCATTCCGGGTAATGTTGTAATGCAGGTCACGAAAATCGAAGGAGATCATTGCGTTTTCGTAACGATCTCCACCAGCAGACTCAATGGATTGGTTGATGATCGAAACAGCGTCTCCAGAGGGTGAACTACAAGAGAACAAGGCGAGCGCCAAGAGAAAAGTCCAGATTCTATTCATGGTGAGTTAGAGCGTATACTGCGCTTGAAGGACGATGCTCCTTTACGATCCTTGCATTAGCTCTTCACTGCTTCCAGGGCTTTTGCCATGGTAAGCAACTGCTCGGAGTGGCGATACCCAACAGCTTTCTTTTTCACTGCTCCCTCAGGATCGAGGAAAAACAAGGTTGGATAGGCGGTAACCCCATATTTGCGAGCCAGCTCACGGCCTTCTCCACGCTCCATGTCCATCGCCACGTTGATGAAATTCTCGTTGAAGTATGCACCAACATTAGGATCTGAAAACACATTGCGCTTCAACAGCTTGCATGGACCGCACCAAACTGCATAAGCGTCCATGAATACGAGTTTGTCTTCCTCTTCGGCCTTTTTCAAGGCTTCTGCCCATGTGCCTTCAAAGAAGGTGATTCCTCCGGGATCCGTGTAGTGATGCGTACGGGTACCTTGAAGGAAGAGAGCTGAAACAAAAACAAGACTGAGTAGGGCAATGGACCTCATATTCGAAAATTTTGATGTTTACTAAAGTAGAATGAACACGCAGTTCCTTACCATGCGTTTCCGCCATGAATCTTAAAAAGTCTTACCCAAACAGGCGACATTCCAGTGAAGCTAACGCTTCGATGGCGCTATTCATTGCCTCCAGGGTATAGGTCAAGGTACTCCATGCATTCCTGCATCAACTCCTCTGCCTCTGACTTCTTGATGCTGTATTCAGGCTCCGTTGAATTGTTGGATTCGCTCACAAAGCTTCCATCCTTGTAGTAGTACATTTTGTCAATCTCGCTCTTATCCTTTCCTCGCTCCACATCTCCCATATCTTCAATCGTAGCCAGCACAAGTTGATCATTGTTCAGGTAGAATTCCTCCGTCCGCTTGGATATTCCAGGATGAGGATAAGTCTTCATTCGAATGATCTGACCGTCCAGTGCGTAATAGTGGATTTTCGACCATTTCTGTGCGATGCGCGGGCGCGCACTGGTGGTAATTAAGGTTGTGGGTTCAATGTCCTTGATCTGCTCCTCAATCGAATTCCGAAGCTCATCCACACTCTTAACGACCGCTTCAGAATCTACCGTTGGGGCTGATTCTTCCTCAACCATGGGTTGTTCTGTGGCTGGTTCAATTTCTTTTGGCTGCTCCTGTTTCGGGCTATCACAAGAAGCGAAGAGTGCCAGCGTCAAAGTGATGGAGAGGTAAGATCGTAGGTTGTTGCTGGAGAAGTTCAAGGCAATAGTTTTAAGCGGTTAGTTCATGATTTGTTCTTGCACCTTCATTTAGTCTGGAAGACTCCTTGACGGTGTGTGCGCAGGCGAAATTATGAGCTGGACTCCGGTTCTGAAAAGGTGAAAGTGTTAACGTTCGGGAACGAGCGAAGCCATCGGCTTTTGCCGCCTGGCCATACTCTCATTCGTCTTCGAAAGGCCTTCATCTTTAGGGTAGTGAATTGCATTTTTGGCCTGTGGTAGAGTTCATGCCCAACGATGAATTGACAAAGTCTGTGGAGAGCTTCTGGATTTCCGAGCCGGATGGTTCCATGTTTCTCATTCCGGATGGCACCTTCAATCTCATCATTTGCAGCGGAGAGACTTTTTTAGGCGAGACAGACCAAAAGCCTCTTGAGCCGGGATGTTATTTCCGATTCATCAGTGATCTTCCGGTGCATCTGAGAAGTTCAGATCCATTGCTCAGCATTCGTTTCAAGGTCTTTTGCTCTAACAGCTTGTTGCAACGCTTTAGCTCTCACTTCAAGCCCGTACACAACGGTGTTCTTTTCTACTTGCCTCCTGAGCAGTTGCTCCTGTCGGAAAGCTTTGTGCATCCTGATCGGAGGATTGAACCGGAACAACGCGTTGAGCGAGTGGTGAAAGCCCTTGAGCCTTGGGCGCTGAAGCATGCAGAACCCGTTCATTCGCTCCGAGGCATGGTAAATTACCTCCTCGAACGGGAAGGACGAACATCGGTACAGCAAATGCAAGATGATCTTGGAGTCAGCAGGCAGTACATTCATTCGCGGTTTAAGCGCTCCATGAGAGTCACTCCTACACAACTCTCCAGCATTTGGAGAATGAACCGCTTTCTCATTGCGATGCAAGACGGTGAATCGCTGACGCAGGCATCACTGGAATCCGGGTTTTATGACCAATCTCACGGGATTCGGACGTTCCGAAGGCTGCTGGGGGCAAGTCCTACCCAATTCCTCCGAAAGTATCACTCCATGCTTGAGTTTAACCTCGCGCAGATGCGCCATCGGTTTCAGGGTGGCTACGATCCGAAGATGAGCACAGCAGGTTGACATTTGTACAATTTTGAGAGCCGTGCACTCGATTCATTTGCTTTTACACCAAACAGAAAGCAATGAACTCAGCCAAGCTTACCATCCTGCTGTTCACTTTGGCGCTTACCGCCCACAGTCAGGTCGTTACCACACTTCTTGATTCCGATTCCATTGACATTGATGATGCCATTGTGTTGGATGCGCAGGGCAATCTCTATGGATCCCATTACATGGGAACCAATGTGTACAAGATCACGCCACAGGGAGAGGTGAGCATTTTTGCAACAGGCTTCAACACACCGAATGGTTTGGCCTTCGATGGCGAGGGCAATCTCGTTGTGGCAGATCACCAGGGTGAACGCTTGTACAAACTGAGCCCGACCGGAGAATTTCTGGACACGATTCCTGTAGGGTTTCCATCAGGCTTGCTCAAGGATATCAATAGCGATACAGTGTTTGTGACTTCCTACAATCAGAGTAGGGTGTTGAAGCTGGCTCCCGATGGGTCGTTGCACGAATGGCTTTCAGGTGCTCCGCTGAACGGAGTGGTGGGCATGTGCCAGGATGAGATGGGACGCCTGTACCTTGGAAATTTTGATGATCGCAGGATTCATCGCTGGAACGGAAGTTCGCTAGAGTACATCGCCACCGTGCCCGCACCAACGGTTTCAGTCAATAAATGGCTTGGATTCATCTGCTATGCCAATGGAAGCATTTGGGCTACCAGTTTGAATGCGCACAGGGTCTACGAAGTGTTCCCTTCTTTTCAGGACAGCACTCGATTGGTTTCCGGTGGCGACACTGCCGGGCACGATGACGGGCCCGTGGCTGAGGCGAGGTTTGAACAGCCGAATGGAATCTTTCCCAGCAAGACCGGTGACACCATCTACGTCACCGAGTTTTCAGGTGGATACGTAAGAATGATTACTGGTTTGGCGCCTGATACGGTGAGCACGGTTTCGGTTCCAGAGGTTTTAGATGTTCGCTTTGAGGTCTACCCTAATCCGGTGCATGACGTCCTCAACATCAATCTCTTAAACTTTGAATCATCAGAGATGCTCACCATCACGGCATCTGACGGCAAAGTGGTTTACCGGTCAGAATTAAGAAGTGCCTCCTTACAGATTGATGCATCGGCTTGGAGTTCCGGGGTGTACACCGGATGGCTTCAAAGCGCTGATAAGTCCGAAAACTTCCGGGTTGTCAAGGACTAGCAGAGCTTACTGCTTCTCCTTGATTTTTTCCTGAAGCGCAAACATCTCATCCCGGAGCGAGGCAGCGCGCATGAAGTCGAGTTCTTTGGCTGCTTTTTCCATTTCCTTGCGTGTTTGCTGTACAGCTTTCTCCAGCTGTTCTTTGGTCATGTAATTGACCACAGGATCTGCCGCCACACCAATTTCCATGTTTTCCTCGTCAAAGTCGCGGTAGGTCGTGCGTTTCTTGCTCACGTCACGCTGCATCAGTGTATCGATGCTCTTTTTAATCGCAGTAGGAGTCAGGCCGTTTTCCTCATTGTATGCCATCTGCTTGGCTCTTCTGCGGTTCGTTTCGTCAATCGTTTGCGCCATGCTGTCCGTAATCTGATCAGCGTAAAGAATCGCCATTCCGTTTACGTGGCGTGCAGCCCGCCCGATGGTCTGCGTCAGAGATCGGTTGCTGCGGAGGAAGCCTTCCTTGTCTGCATCCAGAATTGCCACCAGCGATACCTCAGGCAAATCCAATCCTTCCCGCAAGAGGTTGATTCCTACCAACACATCCACATTTCCGAGGCGCAACTCTCTCAGAATCTCAACACGTTCAAGGGTATCGATGTCAGAGTGAATGTAGCGGGTGCTGATGTCGAGGTCAATCAGGTATTTGGCCAGCTCTTCCGCCATGCGCTTGGTGAGTGTGGTGACCAGGACGCGTTCCTGCTTTTCTATTCTGAGGCGAATCTCTTCCAGCAAATTATCGATCTGGGTGCCGGTTGGTCTTATTTCGATGATAGGATCAAGCAGGCCGGTCGGTCTGATCACCTGTTCCACCACAACACCTTCTGACATGCGCAGCTCATAGTCTGCCGGAGTAGCACTCACATAAATCACTTGGTTCTGCAAGCCCTCGAATTCATCAAACTTCAGCGGACGGTTGTCCATCGCAGCGGGTAACCTGAAACCGTATTCCACAAGATTTTCCTTCCGGGCGCGGTCACCTCCGTACATTCCGTTGATCTGGGGAATGGTGACGTGGCTTTCATCTACAAACATCAGGTAGTCTTCCGGGAAGTAGTCAAGCAGGCAGAAGGGTCTCGAACCTGGATTTCGCCCGTCAAAGTAGCGGGAGTAGTTTTCAATACCGGAGCAATACCCCAATTCGCGCATCATCTCCAGATCATAGTTCACACGATCCTCCAGACGCTTGGCCTCCAGTGGTTGACCCCCATCAAGGAACTGCTGAAGACGCTCTGTCAGATCATCCTGAATCTGATTATGCGCAGAACGCATACGCTCCTTTGTGGTCACGAAAATGTTCGCAGGGTAAATGCGCACCGCTACTGAGCTATCGATCACCGTGTTGTTGATCGGGTCTATGACCTCAATCTGCTCTACCTCATCACCAAAGAAGTGAAAGCGGAAGGCACTGTCCTCATACGCCAGATAAACATCCACAACATCGCCCTTCACCCTGAAATTTCCTCTGGCAAAATCCCCGGTGGTTCGGGAATAAAGCGCTTCCACCAGTCGATGAAGCAGGTTGTTTCTGCCAATGTTGTCACCGGCACTGACTTGAATGATGTTTTGATAAAAATCATCCGGGTTTCCCATACCATAGATGCACGAAACCGAGCTGATGACAATCACATCTTTTCGCCCGCTGAGCAGGGCAGAAGTGGTACTCAGTCGGAGCTTCTCAATTTCTTCATTGATGCTCAAATCCTTCTCGATATAAGTATCGGAAGTTGGCATGTAAGCCTCTGGCTGGTAGTAATCGTAATAGCTCACGAAGTATTCCACCCGGTTTTCGGGAAAGAACTGTTTGAACTCCCCAAAAAGCTGAGCAGCAAGGGTTTTGTTGTGACTCAAGATGAGCGTGGGGCGCTGCGTTTCCGCAATGACATTGGCCATGGAGAAGGTTTTTCCGGAGCCGGTAACCCCCAAAAGAGTCTGGTAGCGTGTGTCGGAGAGCACTCCTTCGGATAGCTGCTTGATCGCTTGTGGCTGATCGCCCGTTGGAGAATAGTCTGAGTGGAGCGTAAATTTCAATTGCTAAGCAGATTAACTGGCAAACTTAGCTTGCTGAACATAGGGTTACAAAGTATGTTTGATGAATACAACTGTTCCCGATGCTTTTAAAACGGATTTTAACATATCTCAACCCCGCGACCATGTTTCGCAAAGGAGAGAAGAACTTTAACCTGCGGATGATGCATGGCATCAATCGCATTTCCATTTTCATGTTTCTGATCTGCATCGTGGTGATGCTCATCCGCTTTCTCACCAGATAGAGGCATTCCTTCATTTTCCCGATGATGGTGGGCAATGATTCAGACGTTTTTACGTCCTTCCCGTATTGTGCAGCATCAAAAGGTTGATCTTAGTAGCAGTTTTGAACTTGTAGGAGCTTATCAGGGCTCTGTTTCAATCATGTTGCGAGGACTTCACATCATTCTCTTTTTCCTGTTGTTCCATGGATTTTCTTTTGCTCAGGACTTTTCGATGTCTGAGCGAGAAGCCTCATTGATGGATACGGAAAGGCTTCAATATTGGGGAGCTGCGGGTGTTACGGCTGGCATTGCGCTTCCGCTCGGTCCCTTTGCCGAAAAAGATGTTTTTAACCTCAAATCAGGATTTGCCGATCAAGGATTGAACTTCAATCCGATCAACATTCATTATCGCTTCTCGAAGTACTATGGTATGGCCGTGAATTGGTCACGTTCCATGCTGCCGCTGGACATTAACAGCCAGGCCAGCGGACTGACAGCCAACCTGCAAGGACTCAGTTTTACCGGAGCTGTGGAAGACCCATTCCGGATTGACAATATCGCCATTGGCATTGTGGCCAGTATTCCCGGGCCGACCTTCGATCTGGACTTCCGTATCATGGGAAGCGTGGTGAGAAGTGTGCTGCCGGAATCTGATTTAAATGTGAGACAGTCCGGTGCTGCGGGATATACAGTGACTCAATTAGAAGCTGAGTCCATCGACTTGGGATACACGCTGGGAATGTGTGCACGCGTACATCTGGCTCAAAGTATCGATTGGTTCTTACAGGCTGAATACTTCGCAGCGAACCCTTCCTATGAGCTCGAGTTCCGATATTCTTTTGGTGGTGTTCAGACAGACAATCAGAACCTTCCGGTGGCCGTCTTAGGCCTTACTACCGGTATCGGGCTTCGCTTTTAAGACAGCGCGCGCTCCAGCTCGATGCGCAGGAATCTGCCGGTGTGGCTGTCTTTGTCCTTTGCCATTTTTTCTGGTGTCCCTTCAGCAATCACATTTCCACCTCCGCGACCTCCTTCAGGCCCGATGTCTATGATGTGATCCGCGACCTTGATGATGTCCAGGTTGTGCTCAATAACCAGCACTGTGTTTCCTTGTTCTACAAGGCGATTCAGTACATCCAGGAGCATGCGAATGTCTTCGAAATGCAATCCGGTGGTTGGCTCATCAAGGATGTAGAAGGTCTGTCCAGTGCTTTTTCGAGCCAATTCTGTGGCTAGCTTCACACGCTGCGCTTCTCCACCTGAAAGGGTAGTGGAAGGCTGGCCGAGTTTCACGTATCCAAGGCCTACTTCCTGAAGTGTAAGAATGCGCTGATGAATACTCGGGACGTTCTCAAAGAATTCCACTGCCTGGTTGATGGTCAGGTCCAATACATCAGCGATAGACTTTCCCTTGTAGCGAATGTCCAGTGTCTCCCGGTTGTAGCGCTTGCCGTTGCAGGTTTCGCATTCTACATACACATCGGGCAGGAAGTTCATCTCGATGGTTTTGATGCCTGCTCCCTGGCAGGTTTCACAACGACCGCCCTTCACGTTGAAAGAGAAGCGCCCGGGTTTGTAACCTCTGATCTTGGATTCCGGCAACTCGGTAAACAACTGACGAATGTCTGTAAAGACATTGGTGTAGGTAGCTGGATTGGATCTTGGAGTTCGCCCGATGGGAGATTGATCTATCTCAATCACCTTGTCGATGTGTTCTAATCCTTTGATGGAACCGTAGGGCAGTGGCTTTTTGCTGCTGCCATTGAAATGACTTGTCAGGATCGGATAGAGTGTTCCGTTGATCAAACTAGACTTGCCGCTTCCCGAAACTCCGGTCACGCAGATGAACTTCCCTAATGGAAAATCGACCGATACGTTTTTCAGATTGTGCCCCGAAGCATTTTTCAACTTCAAGCTTTTGCCTGTGCCTTTCCTTCGTTTGGATGGCACTTCAATCTCAAGACTTCCGTTCAGGTATTGCGCTGTAAGGGTATTGGATGAAAGCACATCGTTTGGCGTGCCTGCGGCTACAATTTCTCCTCCGTGAACACCGGCTCTCGGGCCAATGTCTATGAGGTGTTCCGCCTCCAGCATCATGTCTTTATCATGCTCTACCACCAATACACTGTTGCCGATGTCGCGCAGATCTTGCAAAGCTTTGATCAGACGATGGTTGTCTCTTTGATGCAAACCAATACTCGGTTCATCCAGGATGTAGAGCACGCCCACCAGCTGGCTTCCAATCTGGGTGGCCAGTCTTATACGCTGTGCTTCTCCACCACTCAGCGTTCGGGAGGATCTGTTCAGGGTGAGGTATTCGATACCCACATCAAGCAGGAATTGAATACGACTTCTGATTTCCTTGAGCACGTCCTCTGCAATACGATTTTGGCGCTCGCTGAGGCGGTCTTCGATGTTCTCAAACCATTTTGCCAGGTCGTTGATTTCCATGGCTGACACCTCGGAAATGTTCTTCCCATCAATATGGAAATAAAGCGACTCCTTTTTCAGTCTGCTGCCTTCGCAGGTGGGGCACTTCACTTTGTTCATGAACGCGGAAGCCCAGCGCTGATAGCTGGCAGAGTTTCCCTCTTCGAACTGATCCATGAGGATGTTGGCGACTCCATCAAACTTGATGTCGTAGGACTTGGTGATGCCGAGCGACTCGCTCTTCACCTCCAGGCTCTCATTGGTGCCGTAGAGAATGATGTCGATCACTTCCTGGCTGATCTTGTTCAGCGGAGTGGTCAACTTGAAATCGTATTTCTCGCCAAGGATTTCGATTTGCTTGAAAATCCAGTTTCGCTTGTAGTCTCCAAGTGGAGCAATGCCGCCACTCTTGATGCTCTTGTTTCCGTCCGGGATGATCTTGTTCACGTCAATCTCGCGAACCTCGCCCAAGCCATTGCATTTGGGACAGGCACCATAAGGTGAGTTGAACGAAAAGAGGTTTGGCGCTGGTTCATCGTAGGAGATGCCACTTGTCGGACACATGAGGGAGCGGCTATAGAAGCGAACCGTTTCGTTGTCCTTCTCCACCAGCATGAGCTGGCCTTTGCCTTCTTTCAATGCCGTCAGGATGGATTGCTTCAGGCGGTTTTTGTTGGCCGAATCAATGGTGATGCGGTCTACCACCAATTCGATGTCATGCACCTTGTAGCGATCCACCTGCATGCGATGCTTGATCTTCTCGATGCTTCCGTCAACCCTTACCCTTAGAAATCCTTTGCGGGCAACTTGCTCAAACAGGTCTCTGTAGTGTCCTTTTCGGCCTTTCACGAGGGGAGCAAGCAGTGTAACTTCCTGGTCGATGTATTCGGAATAGATCAGGTCGATGATTTGCTCATCGGTGTAGCGCACCATACGCTCACCGGTTACGTAGCTAAAGGCATCAGAAGCTCTTGCGTAGAGCAACCTGAGAAAGTCGTAGATCTCGGTGATGGTTCCTACTGTGGAGCGCGGGTTTTTATTGACTGTTTTCTGCTCGATGGAGATGACGGGACTCAGTCCGTTGATCTTGTCCACATCAGGGCGTTCCAGTCCACCAATGAACTGTCTTGCATAGGAAGAAAAGGTCTCGATGTAGCGCCTTTGGCCTTCGGCATAAATAGTGTCAAACGCGAGGGAGGACTTGCCGCTTCCGCTCAATCCTGTGATGACAACCAGCTTGTTTCTGGGAATCTGAAGGTCAACATCCTTCAAGTTGTGTTCACGTGCCCCTAGTATCTCAATAAACTCTTCCCCTACCAGCGTTTCAGTCGGCTGTTTCATCTGCATTCCCCTGTTTCGAACCCGTGAAATTAGCAACTTGTTGCTTGTCATAAACCAACTGTGCTGCAAGAGGTTCGGTAGGAAGGTCGATGCGGTAGGTTCTTCCGCTGGAATTAGGAAGCTGGCTGTCTCGCAACCAGGGGTTTAGGTACTTCAGTGCCTTGTAGTTGATGCCTTGAGAAAAGGCAAATTTGGCGAGATCGTGAACGGTGGTGTCTACTTCAATCGCCCTCATTTTCAGAGGTTGATAAAGGTCCTTCTCTCGATAGCGGAATCCGAAGCTCTCCGGGTTACCTACAATCAGCTTTCCGGCAAGGATTCGAAAGACATAGCGCGAGGTTTCCTCGTTCAGAACCAAGTCATAATAATTGGTGGCTTTCTGCCGGTTCATTTGCTTGGAGAGTCCGGCCATTCCCATGTTGTAGGAAGCGGCAGCCAGTGTCCAGGAACCAAAACGCTCCCGGGCTTCCTTCAGATACTTGCACGCTGCGAGCGTTGATTTTTCAATGTGATAGCGCTCATCAATGCTGCCGTTGACTTCAAGACCGCGTTCCCGGGCAGCACTTTTCATCAGTTGCCAGAATCCAACAGCACCTGCCGGGGAAACCACCTGAGTAAGCCCGCTTTCTATCAGGGCGAGGTATTTAAAATCTTCCGGGACACCTTGTTCTTCCAGTATTTTCTCGATGACAGGAAACCAGCGATTGCTGCGCTTGACCAAAAGCATCGTCTGCGACTGCCAGTAGGTGTTCACCAGCAGTTCGCGATCCATCTTTTCTTTTACATCCAGAAGATGAACAGGAACCTCTTCGCCTGCAAACGTCAGTTCACGTGGCGCATTGAGAGCGTAGATGCTGTAGTTGGATTTGAATTTTTCTTCGAAACTCTCGTCTTCTTTTGTCTCGGAAGTGGATGCGGTAAAAAGCTGGGTGGCCAGATAGCCAAAAAGAACAAGAACAGTACTGATGAGGACGGGAGTACGAAGCTTTTGAATCATGCGGTTGACAAGTGTTTTTTGCGAAAGATTTCTCTGGTTTTCTTCCATTGCGTGGTGCTGTAGAGAAAACCAATACATCCTACAGCGTAAGCGAAAAGTATGCCGTAATACCAGCTGCTAAACTCAACCGGAAGATAGATCAGGAGACTGATCATGCCCACCGCAACAATGGACATGGCTGCAAACAGAATTCCGATCTGGCTATCGCGTAAACCGGCATAGGATAAGTGGTGTGTGGTGTGATCTCGTCCTCCGACAAAAGGGGATTGTCCCCGGGCGATGCGGTTAATGGTCACCGTCAGTGTGTCTCCAATGGGAATGCAGAAGGCAGCCATCACAATCGAAATCTTTGACCACCACTCGTGACCGTGAACAAGGTTTTCATTGTTCCAGAAAAACAGGACACCTACGACTGCAAGCAATGCTCCGAGCAACTGACTGCCCGTATCTCCCATGAACATTTTTGAAGGATGCCAATTGAAAAACAGAAAGCCGATCAGTGCTGCCGAAACACCACCGCAAACGAAGGTGTAGAAGAGGTTGAGACCGCCCATCGGGATGGATGTAATGCCTGCAGCTACTAGAATGAGAAGGGAAACTGTAGCTGTGATTCCATCCATGTTGTCAAGCATGTTGATGCTGTTCATTACGGCTACAGTCCAGAAAATCGTGAGGAGGGCATCTAGAGCTGCGATGTCGAAAAAGTCGATGCGGATGTCAAAGAGTACCATGCAAATCCCGCAGATAATCTGGGCAGAGAGCTTGAGCCATGGGACGGTATTGAACGCATCATCTGCCAAACCGGTAAAGAAACCCAGACTCACGATGAGCAACACTCCCATGTGTTCCGGATTGAGTCGATTGAGCTCGGGAACAAAGAAGAAGATGTAAAAGACAAAGGAGATGAGGAAGAGAATGTAAAACGAAACTCCTCCAATGGCGGGCTTATAATTCTGACTCCAGCGCTGCTCCTCAGAGGTGATCATGTTTTTCGCACCAAGTGTGCGTGTCCAACGCAGAAAAAGAAAGTTGAGCAACACTGATGCTCCCACGAACAGGGCGAAAAGTGAAAAGCTTGTAATCAGATCTTGCATGGGTAGGTGTACGCAAAGCTATGCGTATGGTTCGTCCCACAAGAACTAAAGGATGAGATTTGTGAACACCGCTATGGTGACCACGTGAAGGGACTCTCGAATTCAGCGAGGTTCTTGTAGTGCTTATCCTTCTCTGAAAGTATCACATCCGTAAGTGGCCAATCGATGCCAATCCCTGGATCATTCCAGGGCAGTCCACCTTCGGAGGAAGGGTTGTAGTAATCAGTGCACTTGTATTGAACAATGCTTCCATCTTGGAGGCAAACAAAGCCATGCGCAAAACCCTCCGGCACGTAGATGCTCATTTTATTCTCCTGCGAAAGCTCAATTCCATACCACTTACCGTACGTGGGTGAACCAACCCGAACGTCTACTACTACATCGTAAATGGCCCCTACCACAACACGAAGTAACTTGCCTTGCGCATGTGGTGGTTTTTGGAAGTGCATACCTCGTAAGGCACCTCTACGGCTGCTGGATTCGTTATCCTGAACAAATTCCGGATTGAGTCCGAGCTCCTTGAATATCGAAGCGCGATAGCTTTCCAGAAAATAGCCCCGTTCATCCCCGAAAACCTTTGGCTCAAATGCATATAGTCCGGGAAAGCCGGTGTCATGAATCTTCATCCTTTGCTCGTTTTATGATCTTGTTTAAGATGTTCGTTTTTTCCTGCTCATCGTCATTTTGGTAGTAGCCGCTACCGCCATACGAAGAGCCATATCCCGAGCCGTATCCATAACCGTAACCATAGCCGTATCCGTAACCATATCCATAGCCATATCCATACTTCGAGCCGTATTTGGTGCCGTAGGAACCATAACGTGTTCGGGTGAGGTCGAAACTATTGAGAATTACCGAAAGTCGCTTGATTTTACTTTCTGAATAAAGCCCATTTACATTCTGAGCAAAGTTCTTTTTGGAATAATCGCTACGGAAAACATAGATCGGGAAGTCTGCGAGCTTCAAGCTGGCAATACCATCCGTCACAAGGCCGACCGGAGGATTATCGATAATGATGATGTCGTATTCTTTTTTCATGTCCGCCAGCAGCTCTTCCATTCGCCCGCTGATGATGAGTTCGCTGGGGTTGGGAGGCACTGGTCCAGCCGTAATGAAGTGCAAGCCATCGAGTTCACTGCGCTGGATGGTTTCCTCCAGAGTATCGCGGTTACTCAGAAGCGTACTCATACCTTTTTGGTTCGGGGCATTGAAACCCTTGTGGATTCTTGGCCTCCTCATGTCAAGATCCAGGATGATCACCCGTTTTCCGCTGAAGGCAATGATACCCCCGAGGTTGATGGCAATGAAGGTTTTTCCCTCACCACTGATGGTACTTGTTACCGCAATGATCTGAGTCTCGCTGGTGGATTCAAAAAACTGAAGATTGGTTCTCACACTCCGGAACGACTCGGCCATGATCGATTTTGGACGCTTATCCACGATCAACTGGGAAACAGGAATGTCTTTCTTATACTTAGGAATCACCCCAAGCACACTAATGCCTGGATGCAAGATTCTGGCAATGTCCTGAAGCCCCGATATCTCGTTGTGGAGAAGGTAGCGGATGGCGATGATGGCCAGGCTCACGAATATGGCGAACGCAATGGTAGCAATGTAGATGATGGTCTTTCGGGGAGAAATAGGCGTATTAGGTGTGCCGGCCCGTTGCAGAATGCTATTAGCGCTGGCATAACCGGCCTTCGAAATCGAATACTCCGTTTTCTTTTCCAACAGAAGCGTGTAGTACTTCTCATTGGAATTGAAAATGCGCTCCAGCCTAGCAAACTCGATTTCCTGACTTGGCAGATCCAGAAAGTTGTCTTCAATTTCCTTGATCTTGTTTTCGATGGCATCCAGCTCGGTTTGCAGTTTCGATTCCAGTACGGAAAGACTATTGATGATCAGGTTTTTCTGAATGTCAATCTGCCGGTCGTATCGAATGATGGAAGGATTATCGGGCGTGGCGCTGTTCAGCAGGCGATTTCGGATAATCACCATTTCCTGCAATTCTTCAATCTGAAGGCGGATGGAGGTTTCGAATTCGGAACCCGTGAGGACTGGAATCAGTGAGTAAATGTCCAGCTTGGCGCTTTCGAGGTTCACGTTTTTACGAAGCTCCTTCAAAAGGCTCATCTGCAGATCGAGTGAGGTTCGCTGAGCCTCGAGCTCATTCAGCGCACTGACATAGAACTGCGAGAGTGTTTTCCCTTCACTCATCCGGTTCTTGGTTCGAAACTCCCGGATCATTGACTCTGAGTTCTTGAGCTTTTCATACACACCGTTCAGTTGCTCGTCAATGAAATCGAGTACCTGAGTGGCGCCTTCGTTTTTCCGCTCCTTGTGATACGCAATGTATTCACTGGCTACCTGATTGCAAATCACTGCGGCCTTGGCAGCGTTGGGATCAGTAACGGTGATCTTCACCGTTTTTGCTGAAGAGCTCAACAGTTCAATGCTGTACTCAGGAAACAGCTTTTGCAGGTTCGCCTGCGGAGTATTCAGTGTGAAGTAATACTTGTTGGAATAGAAGCCGTCATTCTCTTCACCCGTATTGAAATCAAAGAGCTTGGAGATTAGTAGCTGAGCATGAGGTGTTACCATTGTGTCTCCAAACACAAAATCAAAACTGTAGAGTTGACCTTTGACGCTGTAGTTGATGGAACCCTCGTTGTCCTTGCCCAACGTGATGTAGATGGGAATATCGTTGATGAGTGGGCTCTCCAATACGTAGCCTACACGATAAGGCGTGCTCTGGAAGGTTTCATTCTTCAGCACCTCGCCCTCCGTGAAATAGCTTACATCAAGGGGAAGGCTCTTGATCACCCGCTTGAAGAATTCCTCCGAGCGCAATACTTCAATGCTCTTCGAAATGTCATTGTCAGAGTCATAGATGTCTTCCATGTTCAGCAGGCGGTTG
Organism: Flavobacteriales bacterium UBA6057; assembly: GCA_002428995.1. Lineage (GTDB taxonomy): Bacteria > Bacteroidota > Bacteroidia > Flavobacteriales_G > Salibacteraceae > UBA6057. Next base: position 107,051 of record DIYJ01000004.1, read on the forward strand.
GCCTGATTGTCAGATGCAATCTGAATGACTGAGCTGGCTTGATAAATGGGCTGTGTGTAGTGTAGATAGGTGTACGCTACCGTAACACAGGCTGCCAGAATGAGACAGATCCAAATCAGCGTTTTGCGCGTGATGCTGATCAGCAGCCCGAGGTCAAACTCCGGTGTGGAGATGAATCCCTCATCTCCCATATCTTTTATCCGTTCGTTCTGTTCCAAACTACAGCTGGTTGATCAAGAGGTAGGTGAGGAGGGAAGACGTAATAAAGCCCAGAATCTGGGTGGTGGTGGTTAAAATGGTAGATCCAACGAAGTAGGACGGCTCCACATAAATGATGTCGTTGGACTTCACGTAGTACATGTTTGCCTCATCAAGGCCTTCTACCGTAGACAGGTCGAGGTTGTAGATCTCCGGATTGTTCATGTCACCTCTTACAACCTTGATGCGATGTGCTTTTCCACCCGAGGAAATGCCACCTGCGAGCGCCAGCGCCTCAATCACCGTGGTGTACTCGTTCTGGATCTGAACAACCTTGGCAGCCCCACCTTCACCGGGGAAAACAACCACCCTTCGGTTCAGTGCATTCAGGACGACATAAGGATCATTGTAATAACTCCTGTATTTGTCTTCCAGCATCAGCTCAGCTTCTTTCAAGTCCATCCCAGCGATATCGGTGCGACCAATGATGGGGAGGTTGATAGCACTATCTGACTCAACGCGATAAGAAATGAAGTCTTGGTTTTGACGCCCCACCTGCTGGTTGGTTTGGTTTTCCAGCATACCGATATCAACGATTCGGAATCCCTCATTGGAAAACAATCGAATGTTCAATAGATCTCCCTTTTGAATGATGTATTCTGAGGGAAGACTGTCCTCGCCCATGGTGTAGGGGTAGTTCCGCTTGGTGCGTATCATCACACTCGGATTGAAGACTCTACAGCTGGATAATACCAGTCCGATAAAGGCGAAGAAGATGAAAAGCTTAGCTGCTGATTTCATGTGTATTGAAAGTACTTTGAATTGCAAAGTAAGTGTTTTAATAGTTACCCGCGCCCAAATTGATCGATCAGGGAGCTGTAATAAGCATGCATATCACTCGCAAGGCGCTCATAGTGGTAGCGCTTGGTCACTTCCTTTCGCCCGGTTTCACCAAAGGCCTCACAGGTTGAAGGACTCTGGATGAGCTCTTTTAGTTTCCGCTCAAATTCTACTTCGTCATCTACAGCACATAGCCAGCCGCTTTTGCCGTTCAAAACGATGTCCTCAACACCACCTACCTGTGTGGAGATGACCGGCCGGGCGGCACTTTGAGCTTCGATCAGGCTCACCGGTGTTCCTTCGTTGAGGGAGGTCAGGCAGACAATGTCTAATCCTGCATACACATCATCCACTTCCTTGATCCATGAGGTGAAGCAAACAGGATATTCCTCATCCGGGGCTTCTTTCCAACGGTATCGTAACTGGTGTTCGTCACACCATTCAATGAGCTCATCCTTTGTCTCTCCATCACCAATGATGAAGAACCGACAGTGTTGAAGCCCTTTCTCCTGAAGAATGGATCTGGCAGCTCTCAGAAACATAGGATGATTCTTAATCGGAACCAGCCGCCCGACAATGCCGATGGCAATCTCATGGTTGCGAAGTCCGTATCGTTCGCGGAAACTCCTGCGCTTTGCTTCCTGGTTTACCTGGAAGCGTTCCAGATCGAAACCCAGGGGAATCACCTGAATTTTATCGGGAGGGCAGATCTTGTGCTCCGTGCCGATTTCATACTTCTGCTGATCGCTGATGCAAATGATACCCTGTCCCTTTGCTGCCAGGTAGCGCTCGATAGCCTTGAAGAAGCTTGTTTTCAGCTTACCGAAGTAGGAATGAAATACGTGACCGTGGAAGGTGTGAAGCACGATGGGTACATCTTCATGCAGGGCAGCCAGTCTTCCCAATGTTCCTGCTTTGGCTGCGTGAGTGTGCACGATATGAGGTTTGTACTCCCGAATGATCTTGCGAATGCTTCGGTATGCAATCACGTCCTGCAGTGGATTGATACTCCTGCGCATTTCTGAAATGAGTTCACCCTTAACGTTCAGCTTTTCGAGGATAAACTCTGATGAGGCCTCGCTTTCATCTTTTTTGCCACCAATCAACCGGGTTTGGAAGGGTGCACCCACATACTTGGTGAGGTAAGCGACATTATACGTGGGGCCGCCCAGATTGAAGCGGTTGATGATCCTCAGTACGCGAATCGGTTCTTGTTCCAAGATCAGCTCATGTATTTGTTATACCAACGCTGAAAAACGAGCAGCGCCCAGGCTGTGGAGGCCGAGTCACCAGGGTTGGAAGAAAAAAGTCGTTTCTGAATTTCCTGCACCGCTTTCCAATTGAAGATCCCCTGATCTTCCGTCTTATTCTGATCAAACACGTGCTCCATTAACTGCGATTTCAGCGGACCTTGCATCCATTCCAGCAAGGGAACCTCAAAACCTTTTTTGGGACGGTTGTACAGTTCTGCCGGAAGCACATCTTGGAACGTATCCTGGAGTATTTTCTTTTTGATGGTGTTGTTCACCTTGAACATTACCGGAAGGCGAAACGCAAACTTGACCAGGTGTTGATCAAGCAGGGGAGTTCTGATTTCCAGGCTGTGGGCCATGCTCATGCTGTCGACTTTGAAGAGCATGTCGTTGGGCAGAACCAGCTGAGCATCACTGAGTAATACTTCGTTGAAGCTTCCATTCTTGGTGAGGTGGCGAAGCAGGTGATCTTTCCTCTTTTTGTAGTCATGCCCATGGTCAGAGAGGCGTTGCTCACGAGGCAGCATTTCCTCTTTCAGAAAGTAGTTTGCCTGTTCTTCTTTCAGAATGCCCGCCCAGCGCCAGTAGCGATCCCTCACATTCAACTGGTAGCCATCCGCAAACTTTTGAAGCTGTCGGACAGTGTTGCTGAAAGTGCCACTTCGGGAAGCAGGCAGTCGATCCCAAATAGCGGCTAATCGCCCTACGGTGTGTTCTGTCAACGTAGGGTAACGCAAGCGATACTCTGCCTGATGTTTTTGGTAACCGCCAAACAGCTCGTCACCACCATCGCCACTCAGGGCCACTTTCACATGCTTCCGCACGTATTCGCTCAACAGCTTCACATTCATCGCTGAACTGTCAGCAAACGGTTCATCGAGCGCGTTGAGCGTAGCTTCGGCATTGGCGATCATGTCCTCTCTGGTCACCTCAATGATGTGCTGCTTCACTCCCGTTTTCTTGGCTACGAGCTTTGCAAAGTGAGTCTCGTCATAAAACGGATAATCGGGAAAGCCGATGCTAAATGATTCAATGTCTGGCTTCTCCTCAGCCGCAATGGTGGTGATCAGACTTGAGTCGATGCCTCCGCTGAGGAAAGTTCCAACGGGAACATCTGCAATCAGTCGCTTTCTCACTGATTCGCGAACGAAGCGCTTGAGCACTTTCTGCGACTGCTTGTAATCGTGTACTGAGAGCTCCTTTTCGTTCTTTGGATCATAGGGAATCTGATACCATTGGTTCTTTTCCACTTGTAGCGTTTTATCCTGCCATCGCACGGTAAGCGAGTGACCAGGTTCCAGCTTGTGGAAAGATTGAAGAATGGTATGCGGAGCAGGGATGTAGTTGAGCTTCAGATAGGTGAACAAGGAAACCTTGTCAATCTGCCGCTCAAAGGGAAATTCCAGCAGTGCTTTCAACTCAGAAGCAAACGCCAGCGTGTGTTCATCCTGGTAATACACCAGCGGTTTGATGCCCATGCGATCGCGGGCGATGAAAAGTTGCTCTTCTTCTCGATCATAGATGCAGAAGGCAAAAAAGCCCTGAAGCTTTTCCAGCATCTTGGCTCCGTGCATGATGTACATCACCAGCAACACTTCTGTGTCGCTTTCCGTGCGAAAGCTGAAACCTGCCTGTTCACAGTTTTGACGCAGCTCACGAAAGTTGTAGATCTCGCCATTAAACACCAGTGTGTAGCGGCCCGAAGTGTCGGTCATGGGCTGGTGCGCCCGAGTGTCCAGGTCAATGATGGAAAGGCGTGCGTGACCCAGGGCCAGGTTCTTTTCATGAAGAACTTGCTGATGATCGGGGCCGCGATGGTGAAGGGAGGCTGTAGCACTTTCAGTGCGCTTCAGAAGGCTCGTTCCGTTAGGATGGGTGGTGATTATTCCTGTGATGCCGCACATCGATGCAAATGTGTTGAATGCACCTTAATCAGAACCAATCTTCTGGTTTTTGTTCCTGGAATTTTGAAAGCTGGTGTAGATCATCGATTGTATCGATGTCGTTCAAGGTCTTGAGCAAATAGTAGCTCGCATTCATCTTCTTGAGGTCGAGGATGGTGTCCATCAACAGATCCGGACTGCTCCAGGGCTTCTCTTCAAACAGCGTGGGGAGGAAGCTTTTCATCCCCAACAGATAGTAACCTCCGTCACGAGCCGGCCCAAGAACCACATCATTGCTGTCGAGCACGGCAAACGCCTCTTTGATCATGTAGCTCTCCAGTTCCATGCAGTCGCTACCAATGATGATCACTCGCTTCTTACCTTCTGCAAACGCTCTTGAAAAGGCATCTTGCATGCGTTCCCCAAGGTCCGCTCCCTGCTGAAGATGCTTGTCATAGATCATGTTGTCCCACAAGTCATTGTGGTCAACATATTCAGAGTAGTACACTGCTTTGTCGCAGTTCAGCTTTTTGGTGATCTCTTTGGTGTAGTTCAAGAGTTTGTGATAAACGCCTAAAGCCTGGTCTTCACCAATGTCTTTGGCCAGTCGGGATTTCACCTTTCCCTTTTCGGGATTTCGGGCAAAAATGATGAGGCGGTCGTCCAGTGTCACATCACAAAGTTAAACCAACGTTCCCTGACAGGAAGACCCTGCGCCCGCAGTACAACCATAGCAATGTTGATTAATCATGATGCTTCGATTCTGCAAGGCTTCCAGGTTAAAATCTCGAATGTGTTTTGGTGCTTTTCCGGCCAATTTTAGGTCCAGCATCTGGTTAAAATCACAATCATACAGCGATCCTTCCCATCCGATGGAGATCGTATTTCGGCACATCACACCTTCTACTGCTGCTGGATTGAATGCCTCGATGAGCTTGTCCATGTAATCCTCATAGTTGTCACTGGCAATCAAGTACTCCAGGAAACGACTTATCGGCAGATTGGTAATGGCGAACAGGCTGTTGAATACGATTCCGAATTCCGTGCTGAGCGCTTCCTTAAAATCAGCTTCAAGTTGTTCCTGTGCTGCTGGAAGAAATGCGCCTGTCGGATTGTAGACAAGGTCGAGGTGCAGTCCGCTGCCTTCTTTCCCGTATCCGACTTCATTGAGCATTTTCAGCGCTCTGATAGAGCTTTCAAACACGCCTTCGCCTCGCTGTCGATCCGTTTTATCTGCATTGTAGAAGGGCAGGGAAGACACTACGCGCACTTTGTTTCGCGAAAAGAATTCCGGCAGATCGTAGTACTTTTTATTCGCTACGATGATCGTAAGGTTGGAACGTACGATGATCTCATCTACATATTGCTGCGCCTGCTCCACAAACCATCTGAAGTCAGGGTTCATTTCGGGAGCACCACCGGTCAAGTCAAGGGTCTTGATGTTGTGCACCTTCAAAACATCCAGGCATTCCTGCATGGTTTCGCGCGTCATGATCTCTTTCCGGTCAGGCCCGGCATCCACATGACAGTGCTTACAGGTTTGATTGCACATGTAACCCACATTCATCTGGAAGATTTCCAGCTCCAGCGGCTTCAGGGGCAAGTGGCCCAACGGCTTTATTTTGTCACTGAATTTGGGCAGATCGCCATTTGCAAATGGCTCATCTTCCAGTACCGCGATTTGTTCCTTAGGATCTGAGAGGTTGCTTTTTCTTGCCTTGAGGGATTTTGTGAGCATCGATCGATTTTGCTTGTTGACGTCTTGAATGGGGCAAGCTTACATTTCCTGCTTGTTCACTTTGTTCATCATCTGAACTCCGTGCACGAGGGTCGCACCGCCTCGAATGGCTCCGGCTACGTGAACCGATTCCATCATTTGTTCTTTGCTGAAGCCCAGCTTCAGGCTTTCTTCCGTGTAAGCATCTATGCAATAAGGGCACTGAACTGCATGGGAAACGGCCAGTGCAATCAGCGCTTTTTCTTTGGCCGAGAGCGCGCCATCCTGGAATACTTCACCATACCAGTCAAAAAATTTATCCGCCAGCTCCTTATCGTAGTCGGCAATTTTTCCAAATTTTTTGAGGTCTCGTGATTCGTAATATGAGGACATGTATGTAAACGTTTGAGGTTGTGAAATCTCGCTTCTTGCGAAGAATTAGTGCACACGAACTTACAAGTCTGGCGCTGCCAGTCCAGTGTTTTTCATGACCGTAATTCAAGGAATATTCAGCTCGATTGTTCTACCGGCTGCAATTGAACGAGATTGCGCTTAGACAAAGCTTCTTCCAGCGTGTGGTCGTTTACCTCTTTGAGCAAGGAATGAATGGTGTTGGCAGGAACATCGTGGATATCCAGTAGCATAAGCCCGTCCAGCGCATCGTTGAACTTGGGATCGAGGTTGAAGCCGATCACCTTGGCGTTTTGCTTGATGTATTTTTTGAAGAGCACGGGAATGTTGATTCGGCTTGGTTCAATGTCCTGAATCAATTTATCGAGTTTGGCCAGGTCTTTCTGCGAAGACTTGAGTAACACATCCAGGTCAGCTTCGCTGTTGGGAACTGAAAAGCTTTTTCGCGGCTTGATGTAGCGAGCCAGTTGCTGGTTGTAAAAGTTGCGTTTCATGAACTCGATCAGGATGCCTTTAGAGAAGCCTGAAAAGCGATTGCTAATACTCACCGGCCCAATGAGGTAGCGGTATTCAGGGTTTTTGAGCAGCAACACAAGGATGCCCTTCCACAGCAGAAATAAGGGCATCGGCTTTTTCTGATATTCACTGACGATGTAGCTCCTTCCCAGCTCTAAAGATTCCCTCAACACCGGAAACAGCTTTCGCTTGATCTTAAAGAGTTGATGGATGTAGAGCCCGCGGATGCCATATGCACGGAGGATGTCCTTACCGCGGCCGACCCGATAGCCGCCAACGATCTTCTGAGCATCGTTGTCCCAGATGATGAGGTGCTGGTAATAAAGGTCAAATTCATCCAGATCGAAGGCGTGGTTGGTTCCTTCCCCCACCTCTCTGTAGGTGATCTCACGTAGTCTGCCGATTTCCTGCAGGGTAACCGGAAGCATCTGGCTCGGCCCGCAGAAAATGCTGTAGTTGGACGAATCGAACAGGTGATGATCCCTTCGAAGCTTCTCGATTTCCGCTGCAATTTCTTCCGCAGGTCTTGGCTTTGCGATGGCCTCTGGTTTTTGCTTTCTGCGCAATCCATTGCGGAAAAACCGCTTGACTTCCAGTGCGCTCCCCAGCGCATAAGTCTTGGAACGCAGGTAGCGCGAGAATACCTCAGGATCGTCAAACTGAGCTTGCTCTTTCAAACTGATCGGCTTGCCGATGCGCACCTCGATCATCTTGTTTCGCTTGTTCAGCAGCTCCGAGGGAAGCTTCGCGGTGCGTAGAATGGGATTGATCAGCCCCAGGATGTGAAAGAAAACGCTGTTGCCTCCGTGGAAATAAACGGGAACGATGGGCACCTCTGCGCCCTGCAATAGCCGCATGGCTGCCTTGTTCCACTGCTTGTCGGAAACGTTTTTTCGGTGGAACGTAGACACTTCGCCCGCAGGAAATATTCCCAGCGGACTGCCCGACCGGAGATGGGTCAGAGCATCCTTCATTCCGCTGAAGGATGATTTTGCACTTTGCTTTTTATCAAAAGGATTCACTCCCAGTATGTAAGGGCCAAGAGGATCGATGTTTTGGAGCAGGAAGTTGGCCATGACCTTGAAATCAGGCCGATGCTCCGTCAATACGCGCAGCAGAATCATTCCATCAATGCCGCCATACGGATGGTTCGAGATGGTAATGAAAGGACCTTCTTTTGGAATGTGTTTGAGGTCATCGGGATTGATGCTGTACTGGATGCCCAATTGATCGAATACCGTATCGATGAATTCAAGAGAGTTTTCCCGGTAGGCCTTTTTATACACCGCATTGACTTGCTGAAGCTTCAGCGTTTTCATCAGCACATCGGCCAGTCGTGCGATCTTGTACTTCTTCAGATTCGCTGCTCTGATGAAGTCTTCCTTTTTGATCAGGTTCTCCATATCGACAAGTTCACGAAGTAAGAGAAGCGTGTCGCCAGGACTGATTAAATAAAGGTTAAAAGAAAGTGTTCTTTAACATCTCGAACTCCTTCACCTTGATCCTGAGCTTGTTGCAGGCGAGTGCCTCATTCGGGATTTTAAACCCTATCATCGCATGCGGTTGTTGTCTAATTTCACTGCATGCGTATTTCTGTTTTCATGATCGCTTTTGTGCTGCTTTCAGGCGCACTCAATGCTCAGGTGAGCTGTGATTCGGTGATCAAGGCGATGGAGCAGCGCTGGGACAATCTGAAAACGCTCAAATACAAGACTTCCAAAACCGAGCGGCTGGACGATGAATACATCTCCAAGAACATGTCGTTCACCGTCAACTGCCGGCCGTTGCAAGTGGTATTGGAACTGGAAAAGGATGATGATCGGGATTTTGTGCTCTACGATTCCGAGGCAGATCCAGAGCACGTATTATACATTCCTGACGGTTTCCCTTACAAGAACCTCCGATTGGGGCTAAATAGCAATTGGGTGCGTGGCGATAATCACTATTCCATCACCAATGCAGGTTTCGAATTCATCATTTGGCTGATCAAGTCCCAGTATGCGCTGCTGCAAGATCGGATCACCTGCTGCCGGGAAACGCGAGATGGAGTCGATTACTATTGCTACCGTGCCAACGCTCCAGACTTTTCATTCCGAACGTACAAGTGCAATGAAAAGATCACCGTAAGCGACTTAGCCATTAAGCTGGGTGTCAGTGCCTACTTAATTCTTGAGCGGAACAAGTCCGTAGACTCCTATGACGATGATTGCAACGGACTGGAGTTGACGGTTCCAACGCTCTATGGAAAGGAGATCGAAATCCTCATTCACGCTGAATACCTGCTGCCCGGTCTGATTCGCATCGAAGACGATCGTGGGCTCTTGGGAGAATTGAACTACTTTGATTTTGTACTCAATCCAAGTCTGCCGGATGACTTTTTTACTGAAGATCATCTCGAGGACCTGGAGTAGTGTTTAGATAATGAAAGTCTATCCGTTATTCCTTGCTGTAGTATGCACTTTAAGTCTGGCTTCTTGTGACAAAGACAAAATTCGTGAGAAGGACTTCACCTATTGGGGCGAATACGAGCATGATGATCAGGTAAGAACGGATGGAATGTATGTCCGGTTGGATGAAGATTCATTGGTTTCCGATATTATAATTCTTTATCAGAACGGACTCATTTATCATTCAGGCTGTAGTAGAGAGTGGTTGCGGACCACGTTAAGTGAATTCTGTGACATGGACGATCGGAGGTCTCAACACCAAAAATGGGGAGCATTCATCATAGAAGGCATGTGCTTCAATTACCAGTCATTTCAGTACCGGGCCGGAGGACAATTGTCTGATCTCCATGTCTGGAAATACGAAGGCATTCTTGAAAGTGATTCGTCCTTCACAATTACCAAGGTGACACGTCATTCGGGTGAAGTGAGAGACGTGAATGAGTCCTATTTCTTCATTCCCTTAGAGAATAAGCCAGATTCGAACTGCGTGCTGTTAGAGGAGCTTGGAGCTCCCTAAGCGATATAATTTTAGCTACTTCTCTTGAGCGTTTTGAACAGAAAGATCCAGGTCAGGAGAAGGATCAATGCGAGCACGCTAAGCCAGATCATTGGAGTGCTCTGTTCTTCCGGAGTGTCTATGGGTTCTGTATTTCCGGAAGCCACAAAGGCAGCCCAGTAAAACGGATGTGTGAATTGTGCTTCCCGTGTGGCTTCCAGGTAGTCCCTCTTTGCTTGTCTCAGCGCTTCATCCTTGCTGCTTCCGACTTTGATGTGGTCATAAAAGCTCTGCATAAGCTTCAGCGTAGCGTGATCACTCACCGTCCAAAGGCTCATGATTGTGCTTGGACATCCAGCGTATACAAAGGCTCGCGCAATGCTCTGCTGACCTTCTCCTTTTATTTGATTTCCAATTCCTGTGTTACAAGCGCTCAGCACGACCATTTGTGCCTTCAGCGGGTTTGCATAAATGTCTTCCAGTTTCAGTGAATCCAAACCCTGATCTGTGGGTGAATGCAGGAGCACGGAGGTTTTTAAAGGATCCCGCCAAACGAGCTCTGCATGTGCTGTAATGTGCAGAAGGTCGGCTTCAGGGGCCAGCCTTAGAAATGCTGATTTCGTTGCCGCTTTGTCAAACAGCACCTGAGTGGGGAGCAAGGATTGAACGAGTTCTGTTTCCGCCTTTGCGTTGGGTAAGGTTTCCGCTTCCTCATTGGAATAGGAGAGACCGATGGCCATTGCCTCGGTTGATGGGTTGGAGGAGCCGGTCATATGCTGCTCCAGAAGTAACTGAGCCGAATGCGCATAGCTGATCGCAAAATCGTTCAGCAGATAGGGAAGCGATCTAAACTCGGCACGATCAGAATTCACGGAACTGGTCATAAGCAGTTCAAATGGAAGCTGTTCCAGGTAGCCGTCTGCAATGATCACCAGGTGATTTCCAAGGTCGATGCCTTCAAGCGGTTCAAAGATCCATTCGAACAGCTCATGGCTTTCAGTGACTACTTCCAAGCTCTTTCGGAAGTCTTCAGAACCATTGGGTGGTGTGCTGACCCATTGGATGAGTTCATTCACTTTCCTTTCCCAATCCTTTTTGCTTGTTCTTGCATATGCCAGCACCGTGTCTGATGTAGCAACCGCAGCAATCAATTGGTTGCCAACGCTTGTGATCTCCAGAACGGTTGTGTTCTTCTCCGACAACCACTCCTGCAATGCTCTAGTATTCAGCATTTGAGAATGATCATACCAGTGCTGAAGACTATTGGATTCCATTTGGAGCGAATCCAAAAGCTGAGCGTGTTGCCGCTCTGATTGGGTGAGAAGTTCCTGGTTTCGTTGTTTCTGGCCGCCTTCGGGCAGGTGTTTGTCGCGTCCTTTCAGGTAGCGTAACTTCTGTTCATTTTGTTGAAGCGCAGCAATCAATTCAGTGGTTTTAGAACCTGGTAGCCTGAGCTGCGCTTCACGGAATTTTTCCCGAAGGAAATTAGCCTTTCCCCGCTCCAGAAATAAGAACACCTTCTCCGCCATTGCTTGATTACCACTCCGCCTTTGGTGTTCAATCGCTGCGATGGCGCCTTCAGCATATACCTCATAGATGCGTTCAGAAAGGCCTTCCTTAGCTTGATTGGACTGAAAGCTCTGGCGCATGATGTCTACCTGAGCAGCACCGCGATCATAAGTCTCCAGTGCAAGCTCAAGAGCGTTCAAATCACCCGTCCGGTCAAATGCTTGTTTCGAAGCACGAGCCTTTCCCAGCAAGGCCAGCAGAACCCAAGGATCCGTCTGAGTTTCGTCCAGGGTGGGGTTTTGAGAAGAGGTGGAAAGTTCTGGGAAGAATGCAGCCAATGCCTGTTGAAAGAAGTCATGACCAGTCTCAGACATTCCGATTTCCAATGCGCAATTCCCGATGTTGACCAGTGACTTAGCCAGCTCTCGACTGGAAAGGCCATCATGTGCCTGCTCGATGATCAACCCTTCCTGCAACAGGTCAAAAGCCGCTTCAGACTTCTGTTGCGCGCGGTAAATCTCTGCCAGCCCCTTGAGCGACTGAGCTCTGAGCGGATGTCGCATGGCTTGGTAAGCCTTGTTCGCCAGACTGTAATAATGAAGGGCGCTGTCCAACTGGTCCGCAGCCTTGAAGCCGTCTCCCAGGTAATTCCAAGTGTTGATGACCTCGGGATGATCAGCCGGCATAACCTCAAGCCTGAGCTTACGAGCCTGAGCATACTGACCAAGTGCTTGTCTGTATTGCCCGCTGTGGTAATATGCCAATCCCAGATTGATGCTTGCGTTCGCGCGATGCGCGAATTCTGACGCATGGTATTTCGAGAACAGCTCGTAGGCATTTTCCAGGTAGTTCAGCGCGGTCGGCATGTCTCCCTTTTGGTTGTAGGCATTGCCGATGAACATCGTCATGCGTGCCGCGTCAAGGTCTTCTGTTCCCTTCCAGGCAGTGAGCAGATCTAGCTTTTGCTGGTAGTGGTGAATCTTCAAATCCAGGTTTCCCAGGATTCCGAAAAGATAACCCAGGTAGTGATGGTAGCGAATGGCGAGTGCGGTATCCTCTGGTGACTTCTGCTGGAGTAGGTCGTAGCCTGACTCCATGCGTTCAATGGCTTGTAGCAGATCTCCAGCCTTGCGGTAGCGATCTCCCAGCGTGTAGGTGTGCGCAACAACACTATCCCATTGCTCATTCGCTGTAAAAGCCTCAACTGCAAGTTCCAGGTAGAAAGCAGCGCTGTCAAAACGGGATTCGCTGTTGTGTCGATCGGCTTTTTGTAGCGAGGTATGGGCTACCTGAGCTTCTGTTTTGACGGCAATCGCCAGAAGAGCAGTAGCTCCGAGAACGAAGGAAAAAATCTTGTGTTTGAGGGTCATAGAGCGGGCTCGTTCCCAATACCCATCAAGGGTGTTGCAGAACGAGCCCAAACTTATGCATGAATGTACTTCGTTCCTAAAGCGATTGATTGCTGGTGTTTCTCAGAATACTCGCCCTGCGCCTGCCAGCCAACACGGCCATAAAGAATATGAGCAGAATGATGCCGAGTACGATCAAAAAAAGCACTCCAAAAACGCTCAACCACGAACAGTCTATGATTGCAAGCTTATCATCCTCATCCGGGCTTTCTTCGGGACAGAAATAAGTGTTCTCTGCAAACTCGGTGACAATGCGCGATTGGGCCAGCTTGAATTCAATCACTGCCTGATTTCTGATTACGGTTCCAACCGGAAGGTTTTGTTTGGTTTGCACGCGGTAGCGGAGAAATCCGCGACATTCTTCGGGGTTTTCGCTGTTTGCAGCAGCCAGCATGAAGTGATGACTGTTGTTTTCGTTCCTTTCGCTTTGAGGGAGGTCCTGAAACGTCCATGTGAAGCGGTTTCCTTCCCTTGATGGGTTAATGAAGTCCATGTGGCTCGAAGACAGCAGCTCCAGGGTATTAGGATCCAGTTCGGCTGGCAAATGATCGATGACCGTGACCCCATTTTCTTCTGCGTCTCCGATGTTCTCGAAATTGATGGTGTACTCGATGTACGCCCCAGGAACAAAAGTGCGCGATGGATTTGCCACCTTATTATTCGGGTCCCAGGAACCGACAACGTTGCTTGTCAGCGTAATTGAATCCAGCAGGGTAACCTCATCAGCGGCATCATAAATCCGAACGCGTGTGGTGACTGTGCTGCCCACCTCCACATCTTCCGACACACAGAATGGCAGTGCAATGTCAAATCTTCCTGCATCAGCGTAGGCAATGAAGGATCGTTCGTTGTCCCTACTATTTCCCATGCTCCATTCTTTGACTCTGTTGTTGTGCACCGTCCAGTTTTCGCTCCATGCATCGCAAGACTCTAGATCGAGCTGCTCATCCAAAGTGAAGCGTACGATCACATCCTGGTCCAATGGTTTTCTGTGCGAAAACCTGTAGAAGCTGGAGAAGCCCGGCCTTGGGTCTCTGGCCGTGGCAAGCCCAATCGGTTCATCCGGCAATTCAATGGCTGAATTAACCTCTATGGGCGGGTCGGTCTCATCCGTGTAGGCCAGATCCGGAGTTTCATCGCCTGCATACTTTGTAGCTCTTAGCGAAGCACTCAGTTCAACTTCGTTGGACGAAACAAAGGAGTAGGTTATCTCGTCACCAAAATCAATGGCTCTGCGTTCAAGCTTCCAAATGAAGTGGTATTGACTCATGTGCACGTTGTCTGAATTCGGAACCGCTCTCAGTTCGTATTCATTAGGCCCAATCTGAGTGTTCTCGATGTGAAACTGGGCGAAAGCATTGCTTGTGAAAAGCTGGAAAAGGATCGTGATAACTGATACAAAGGCGCAGCGCAGGTAGGAATGGAGACGGTTTGATGGTACTGTTTTCATGATTCGTAGAATGTAGAGTTTGGCAATAGGAGTTTTTGGGTTTTGAGCGGCCTCATGAATGAAGCTTCAAAAAGAAAGCTTGGCTCGGCTATTCAATGTTCGGGTTCGGTTAGGGTTTATGACTTGCATTGGGGTATCATTCAATACCCCTTGATGTTTTCGAGGTGATTACGTTTCTGATTCCGTGAATTCCATTTTTCTGGAGGTAGAAAATTGCTGTTTTTGTTCTAAGTTTCAGTATATCAGTTAGATAAATTTGTTCGTATTGGTGCTATTGAGGTTAATTCGTGAGAATCAGAGCTGATTCTGGATTGAAATAGTGGAATTCAAATGCCGGGAGCCGTAGTAGTGAATAGAGTGCCTCGTTTTTCCATAATTTGAAGGCTCAACGGATGCGTTGAATCATTGGGAAAACTACTGGACATAAGATTGCGGGAAAATCCGGGGACACTAGGAGACGGGGCGTTGATTCTCAGGTATCAAAAGGACCTGAATAAAGAGTATGTGGTCATGTTGATTGAACGCTATTCGGCACAGATATCTGGAATGAGCTTTCGCTACTTCCGCAACGAGGACGATGTCAAAGATTTTTCCTCTGAGCTTTTTCTCAAACTCAGTGATAAACTCCGGGTGCTGGAACTTCGGGAGGGTGAGGATTTTGGCCGATGGATGGTGCGTTTTGTTCGCAATGCCATCATCGATCAACTGAGAAGCAAACACAGCCGCGATCGGCATCAGGAGCAATTTGGACTTCAGGCCGTGCTGAGCGAAGAGCAGTCTCATGACTTTGAGGCAGACAGCGTTGGCTTAGCCCTGAAGCAATTGTCCGAACAGGAGCGCACATGCATCGAAGCCATCTATCTCCAGGAGACTTCCTACCAGGATATCATGCAGGAACATGGATACACCTTCAACCAGGTGAGAGGTTATCGCGATCGCGGTATTCGAAAACTGAGGGAACTGTTGTCTGACACGAATAGCTCCAAGAAATCTGCATAAGGGAATGAGTCAGAACAATAAGCATAGCAATCATCCATATGACACTCAGACACTGAGTGACTTCCTGGCCGGGCGCTTACCGGAGGATCAGGCGAAGGAAATAGAAGCAGCCCTCGAGCATGATCCTCTGCTATTGGCTGCACTGGAAGAAATGGATAAGTCGGGTGTTGGGCCGGATGATCTGTCCAGCAAAGTCTCTGATTTTGAAAAGCAGATGCTTCGGGAAGTTCGGGGTCGTGCCAAGCGAGAAAAGGGTGGAGGAACGGTTTGGATTCGGTATGCTGCATCTATTGTTCTGGTGCTGGGCATTGCTTCCGTACTCTGGATGACAGCAGGCACTGACAACGGTGCGCGGTTTGAACCCTATGTGTTGCAAAGTGATGCCATGAGAGGTGGTGAAGCCCAGGAAGATCAGGCGGAGGAGGCCTTTAAACTTTATCACCAGGAACGCTACAGCGAAGCGATTGATCTGTTCGAACAGCTACCTGAGGATCATCCAAAACGAGAGCGCATCCTGCTGCTACATGCGCATGCTTTGCTGGCTGAAGGTCGTTTGAACGAAGCTAAGCCGCTGTTGGAGTTTATGCTGGCCCGTGAAGATTGGTTCCTCTACCAGCAGGAAGCCGAGCGTGGAATGCGCTATGTGGAAGAGCATTCAGATAGCAAATGACAAGCCCGTCAGATCGAACTATTTGCCGGAGCTTGCAATGCGCAATCAGCTCTCAGAATCCTCAATGATCTTCTTCACCTGCTCCTCTGTAGAGCGAAGCTTGTTCTGGCAGTAGGTGAGCAATTTAGAGGCTCGCTCTACCTTCTTGCTCAGGTCATCCATGGATACAGACTCGCTTTCCAGTTCTTCAAGGATCTTTTGCAGCTCCTTGAAGGCGCTTTCATAAGATTCGATTTCAGCCATTGGGATCAAAGGTATTCACTGTGCTTTCTATGACGCCTTTTGCGGTGTGGGTTTTCAATACATCGCCTTCCTTGGGTGCTGCGTCCGCTCCGAGTATGAGTCCATCTTTGGTAGTGATGCTGTAGCCTCGGGCGAGTGTGTTTTCTGGTTGGAGAAGGGTTACCACTTTTTCCAGTCCAGCGAGCTTATGTTGTTCTGAAAGAATCACACGCGATGCGAGCTCATTCACCTGAACACCTTGAATGCTCAATCGCTTATCCTCGTTGCTAATCAATTGAAGCCCGCTTTCTCGGATGGCGTTTGTTCTGCGATTCAGCTCTTTGCGATGCAAGTCCAGTGTCTTCTGAGGCGAGGTTTTTAAAACCCATTGCATGATCTCCAGAGCATTCTTGTTATCAGAAACCGTGGTGGAGACACTGTGTTTCAAATTCATGGCGGCTTCGCTGGTTTGTATCTTCTTCAGTTCGAGCAGTCGTTGAGATTCTCGTACAATCCGGTTGCTCAGCTCGATCATACCAGCTTCGTAGTTGATCAGGCGCTGGATCAAAAACTGAGCGGCTGCTGTTGGTGTTTTGAGGCGTGTATGAGCGACAAGGTCTGCTACGGTCACATCCGTTTCGTGGCCAATACCAGTGAGCACAGGCAACCGAAGCTGAGCGATACACGAAGCGATGGCGAAGGAATTGAAAACTTCCAGGTCAAACTTGGAACCTCCGCCACGAATCAAAACGATCACATCCACATCATAGGTAGCGGCTTCCTTTAATTGCGCGACAATTTCCACTTCGGCCTGCTCTCCCTGTACGGAAGTGGGAAAGGTTTTGACGAGGAACTTGTAGTCGTATCCATTGCGCTCCAGGTGCTGGGTGAAATCTTCATAGCCCGAAGTGCCGGGAGAGGCTGCCAGGCCAATGCGTGTTGGTACTGTTGGGATGTTGTGTTCAGCATTCAGCTCCAGCAACCCCAGTTCCTTCAGTTTTTGAAGGGTTTCCTGCTTCTTCTTTTCCAGTTCGCCCAGGGAATAGGTTGGATCAACATCATGAATGATGAGCTTCATGCCATACACCTCATGGTATTCTACGGTCACCTGGAAGAGCACCTTCGCACCCTGCTTCAAAATGTTTTGTGCATCCCCGCCTAGCTTTTCCCGCAGAACGGCCAGCTGACGCGCCCAAATCACGGCCTGCATGCTTGCGATGGTCACATCATCTTTGGTCTCTGTTAGTTGCAGGTAGGCATGGTTCTTCGCATTGATCTGCGCGATCTCTGCTGTTACCCACAACCGCTTACCCTGAATCCTGCGCTCGATGTACCTGCGCAGGCCATTGCATAGTTCGTAAAGGGTGATGGTATTGTTTTCGGGGGCAGCTTGCATGTGCTTTCGGCCTGAGCGAATCTGTTTATAGATAAAGCGGGGAAGTTAAAGTCTTGCCTGTAGCCAGCCATCATTTGTCACCAAACTCTTGGTCTAGAAGCATAAAAAAAGCCTCATCAATTGTGATGAGGCTTTCTTAAATGTTGGCGGTCCGGACGAGAATCCCTTCGATTCGCTCATACTTCGCTCACTCAGGGTTAACTTCTCGTCTCGTTATTTCCCTGATGAGTTTTGCGCAAAAAAAAAGCTTCACCATTGGATGAAGCTTTTGTCGTTGGCGGTCCGGACGAGACTCGAACTCGCGACCCCCTGCGTGACAGGCAGGTATTCTAACCAACTGAACTACCGGACCAAAAGAACTTTTCCTTTGAAAAGGAGGGCAAAAGTAACCAAATCGGGATTTCACGCAAGCAGAAATTTCAATATCCTGAAATTCATCTGCTTTTTTGAATTAACCCCTTGTGAGGTAAGTGATTAGCCCTCTCTCAAAATGGACAAACTCTATTTGTTGTCTTGCATGTGCACATCCACCTGTGGGAATGGAATAGTGATGGAAGCAGCGTCAAGTGCTTCTTTTCCAGCTTCATAGATGCCGAAATAGACATCCCAGTAATCTTCCGGCTTCGCATAAGGGCGAACAGCAAGATTTACGGAGCTGTCTCCCAATTCAACCACACCTACAAAAGGTGCAGGATTCTTCAAGACTTTAGGATCGGCTTCCATGGCTGCCATCAGCACGTTGCGCGCCTTTTTGATGTCGCTGTCATAGCTGATTCCCATCACGAGATCGACACGTATCATCCCTTCTACGGTGTAGTTGGTGATGTTGCCATTGGAGATGGCTCCATTGGGAATGATCACTGTCTTGTTGTCGGGAGTAAGCAGTATGGTCACGAAAATCTGGATCTCCTTTACCACACCGAGATGCCCCTGAGCTTCGATCAGGTCGTCTACCCGATAAGGCTTAAAGATCAGGATCAACACTCCTCCGGCAAAGTTCTGTAGCGTTCCCTGAAGCGCTAAGCCCACTGCCAAACCAGCAGCACCCAGTACTGCGACAAATGAAGTGGTTTCGATGCCGAGCATACCTGCTACTGTGATCACCAGGACAACCTTCAGCAGGATGTCGAGCATGGAGCGGAGGAAGGGACGCAATGAAGGATCCAGTGCTCTCTTTTCCATCACGCGGTCGCTGAGCCGCACCATTCGACCAACGATCCAAAGACCGATGATCAGTACAATGATGGCGGTGAGGATATTCATACCGTGCTCAATGGCAAAGTCGATCATCTTTTGACCGTAGCTGCCCATTTCGTTTACTGAGTTTGTGATTTCTTCCATGATTTGGTGTCTTTATTTCATTTGGTCAACGTGAACATCCATTTGCGGATAGGGAATGCTGATTCCTTCAGCATCAAAGCGCTTCTTCACAGCTTCGATCATGTCGAAGTGAATGCCCCAATAGTCAGCTGAGTCAGCCCAAACTCTTACAGTGATATTTACTGAGCTATCCGCCAGTTCACCTACGCGCACAAAGGGCTCAGGATCTTTATGAATGCGGGAGTCTGCTGCGATGATGTCGTGAAGAATGGATTTTGCTTTTTCAAAGTCATCATTGTATCCAATGCCAAACGAGAAATCTACCCTTCTTGTAGGCATGGTGCTGAAGTTTACCATTGAAGAGTTGGCCAGGCTGCCGTTTGGAAGGATGATGATCTTATTGTCTGGAGTGGTTAGGATGGTGTTGAAGATTTGAATCTCTTTCACTCCTCCTGTGTGCCCGCCAGCAGTGATCACGTCACCAACTTTATAAGGCTTAAAGAGCAGGATCATCACTCCGCCAGCAAAGTTTTGCAGTGTCCCCTGCAACGCGAGACCAACAGCCAAACCTGCGGCTCCAAGAATTGCAACGAAGGAGGTCATTTCAATGCCCATCATGGTCGCAACGGTGACCACCAGGGCTACCTTCAGCATGATGTTGATGACCGACCTTAAAAATGGAATCAGACTGGGGTCAACTTCTCGCTTCTCCAGGGTTTTTGAAAATCCGCGAGTGATCATGCCAATGATCCAAAGGCCAATCACGAGGGTAACAACAGCGTAGATCAGCTTCAGACCGTAGTCGACAACAAGTCCTTGTACCATGGTCATTATTTCTTCCATGTTCTCCATAAAAAGTAGGTGTTTAGTTTGCGCAAATAAAGAATAGATGGGCGGTTTAAGAAAAGAATGGGTTGCTTTTTTTCTCCCGTCCTACAGTCGTCTCAGAACCATGCCCGTTGTAAATAACCGTTTCCTCCGGTAGTGTAAATACTTTCTCACGGATCGTGTCTAGAAGTTGCTGGTGATTGCCACCTGGCAAATCCGTACGCCCGATGCTGCCATCAAAAATGACATCGCCAGAGATGAGCATGTTCAGGTTTTCGCAGTAATAAGCGAGATGTCCGGGAGCATGGCCAGGCATGAGAATGACATCAAAGGTTTCTCCACCAAAGTGAATCTGATCACCCTCCTTCATCAGCTTTTTGGCGGTGGGAGATGCCTCGTATCCAGGGATGCCATACATCTGGGCGCTCATGGGACCACGTTGCAGGTTATCCTCTTCGAGCGCATGATATTCAGGTTCCAGATTCCATTCCCGATGCACAAAGGCATTGCCAAATACATGATCGAGATGGCAGTGGGTATTCAGCAACCGGGAAGGAGTAAGATCCTGCCGTTTAATAAATTCCTTCAGTTCCGTTCGCTCCTCTGGGAAATAGCACCCAGGGTCAATGATGATGCAGTCTTTATCGGAGTTGTGGAGCACATAAGTGTTTTCCTGGAAGGGACTAAAAACGAATTTTTTGATCTGAACCATACATTTCCTGGATTTGTTTCGTCAATCATACAGTGGTCATTACTTTTAAAGCCACGATTTGCGAATGACGAGCAAAGGTAGAAGGATAGCTTGGTGGGTTGGATTTTTCATTGTTGGTTTTGCACTGCAAACACAAGCGCAATTCTACCATGGAATGCATCATGAGTTTGGCAAGAACAGGATTCAGCACGAAGACTTCCTGTGGTTCAAATACGATTTCCAGAATTACACGGTCTATTTCAACGACCAGGGAAAGAACCTGGCCATTTTCACAGCCCTGAATGCAGAGCGGGTCACCAAAGAAGTAGAGCAATTCTTTGACTATCCGTTGAAGCGTCAGCGCATTCAGTTTGTGATCTACCAAAAGCTCGAGCACTTCCGGCAGAGCAATGTGGGCATTCCCGATACGGACGAATCCAACATCGGAGGAACCACTCAGATTGCGGGAAGCAAAATTTTCATCTACTATTCCGGTGATCTCAATGACATGCGCAAGCAGATCCGCAGAGGAATGTCGAAGGTGCTGCTTGCCCAAATGCTCTTTGGGGACAACTGGCGTGAAATGATCAAAAACAGCACGCTGCTTCACTTCCCTGATTGGTACATCAAAGGCCTGGAATGGTATGCCACAGAGCCTTGGAGCATTGAGGCAGACGACCGTCTTCGCGATGTTGTGATGCGAGACAAGTTCCTCAAGTTTACCCGTCTGAAGGGTGAAGATGGAGTAGTGGCCGGCCGGGCGCTCTGGTATTACATTGCTGAGACTTACGGATCGAACGTGATTCCGAACATCATGTACATGTCAAGGGTGAGTCGCAACATTGAAAGCGGTTTCCTCTTTGTGCTCGGAATATCGTTTGAAACCTTGCTGAATGATGCCAATGATTATTTCAAACATCGCTACGAGCAGGACATAGAAGGCACCCAGGAGGTGGAGAACGTACTTCCATTCAGAACCAGACGCTATCATACCTACACCGAGCCCAAGCTCTCACCGGATGGGCGCTACCTGGCTTATGCCTCCAATGAAATGGGCAAAACCAAAATCTGGGTCTACGACATTCAAAAAGACAAGCGCAAAAAGATGATCCGTCAAGGGCATCGATTGGATCGGATTTATGATCATTCCTACCCGGTGCTTGACTGGAACCCTGTGACGGGGCAGCTCATATCCATTACCGAGAAGAAAGGGCGGGTCTGGATGTATCAATTCGATCCGCAGAAAGGAAAGGAATCTCGCAAAGAGCTACTCCGGCTGGAGAAAGTCTATGAAATGAGCTTTGCGCCTGATGGCAAGTCCATTCTGTTCTCGGCCCTGGCAAAGGGACGCTCTGATATCTATCATTACCGCATTGCGGCCAATGCCCAGAAGGCCATCACTGCAGATTTGTTTGACGACCGCCATCCGGCCTTCCTCAACAATAACGAGATCGTTTTTTCTTCCAACCGCACCAACGATACCATTGACCTCGCGACCGACTACCTCAAGTACACTCCGCAAGGGAATATGGACTTGTACAGCATTCCGCTGGAAGATGGCGAGGTAGCGCGCAGGCTAACCAATACACCTTTGGCTGATGAGTGGGGAGCGCTGAACGTTGGCAACAATCGCTTCTCATTTCTGAGCGATCAATCCGGGATTTCAAACCGCTACAGAGGTTACCTGGACAGTAGCATTGTGTCCATCGACACCACCATCAACTACCGCTACTTTACACAAACAGAACCGATGACCAATTACCCTCGTGGGGTGAAGGGAATCGATTACAACGAAGAAACCGGTAAGGTTGTGGATCTCGTGTTTCACGATGGACGCTACCGCTTCATGCTTAACGACTTCGATGCGGAGACCGCAGCCGTTGAACCACCAAATTCCCGCTATCGTCAGCTGATCGAGGCGCCTGTAATAGATCCTACAAAACCTGTGGTGGTGGGATCTGATTCTGCTTCCGATATCAAGTACATCAAGGTAGATGTATTTGCCGGAGAGCAAACACAGGAAGCAGAAGTGGTGACGGCACCCGCCAACGATGGCATCATTGACATCGACAACTACCAGTTTGAAGATGAGGCCATTCAGCGAGCCTCAGACAAAGAGGTCGCTTCTTATGCTCAACCGCAAAAAGTAGATACTGCAACCACGGAAACCCGTTCGCTTTTCAAACTTCCTGAGCAGCGGAACTATAACCTCGCTTTTGCAGCAACAGACATTACCACACAGTTCGACTTCGACTTTGCGACCGAACTCTACCAGCCTTTTAATGGTGGACCTTACATCATGCCAGGTTTGGGAACCTTCCTGAAGGTGGGCATGCTCGATGTTTTTGAGGATTACAAGTTGGAGGGTGGATTCCGATACTCGATCAACGGAAACAGCATTGAATACTTCCTGGCGATCAACAGCCGGGCCAAGCGACTGGATAAGAAGTACATCGTTCAGCGTCAGGTAATCACCAATGTCCAGGGCAATGCGAACGTGCAGAAGACCTTTATTCATCAGGGCCGCGGGATCTTCCGTTACCCGATTGATGATGTGAATGCGCTCCGAATGACAGCTACCGTTCGAAACGACCGTCTGGTGACGCTTGCAGCGAATGAACCTACGCTGGAGACGGATGATGTGAACACCTATTGGGGAGGCCTGAGACTAGAGTACATCTTCGACAACACACTTTTCAAAGGATTGAACCTGTTGAATGGTAGCCGTGCCAAGGTGTTTGCGGAGCACTACCGCGATGTAATCGAATCAGACCAGGACTTTACTGTACTGGGTTTTGACGGCCGTAATTATCAGCGAATCTTCCGGGAGTTGATCTGGGCCAATCGCTTTGCAGGAAGTACCAGTTTCGGAGCTCAGAAACTCGTGTATTACATGGGAAGCGTTGACAACTGGATTTTGCTTTCCGACCGTGAGCGTTTCGACAACACAAACAACATTCCTCGCGATCAGGGTTATGCGTTTCAAACCATCGCGACCAACATGCGCGGCTTCATCCAGAATGCACGCAACGGCAACAACTTCCTCGTTTACAACAGTGAACTGCGATGGCCAGTGGTCAAATTCCTGACCGACAAACCAATTCGCTCAGAGTTCCTCGCCAACTTCCAGGTCATCGGTTTCTTCGACATGGGAACTGCCTGGAATGGCCCAAGTCCTTATGCCGATGAGAACGCCTTCAACAATATTGAAGTGGACAACGGAGCGGTGAAGGTGACCTACAAAAACCAAAGTGATCCCATCATTGCGGGAACCGGCTGGGGACTTCGAACAAAGGTTTGGGGTTACTTCGTGAGGTTCGACTATGCGTGGGGCATTGAGAATGGTCTATTTTTGGACCCGGTTACGTACCTCTCACTTGGACTTGATTTTTAATGTCGATAAATGAAGTTATTTCCCTGGTCGCCATCGGTCTTGCGGCAGGGTTGTTCAGCGGAATGTTTGGTATCGGAGGTGGACTCATCATGGTTCCAGCTCTCGTTTTCTTTCTTGGAATGTCGCAGCACGCGGCCCAGGGAACCAGTTTAGGAGTGCTTGTCGTTCCCGTAGCTGCTGTGGCTGCCTTTAACTACTACAAGGGCGGAAACCTCGATGTACGCTATGCCGCCATCATTGCACTCACCTTTGTGATTGGGGGCTACTTCGGCTCCAAGATATCACTGGGAATCAGTGAGGTTTTGCTTAAGCGCATCTTCGGTGTGTTGATGCTGGCCATGGCGATCAAGCTGATCTTCTTCACCAAAGCAAGTGCTGGATAGTGAAAGAACGCGTTCATCAATTGGCTGCCGAGGCCTGGCAAGACTTGGTCGACATTCGAAGACACCTTCATTCTCATCCTGAGCTTTCGTTCCAGGAGCATGAGACTTCCCGTTTTGTATTCGAGCAGCTTCAGCAACTGGGCCTCGAACCTGAATTTCGGGCAGATACCGGGGTAGTAGCGGTCATCAATCCAGAGCGCAATGGCAAGGTGATGGCGCTGCGTGGTGACATGGATGCGCTGCCCATTCTTGAAGAAAACGAAGTCAGTTACCGTTCTCAAAACGAAGGTGTGATGCACGCCTGCGGTCACGATGTGCATACGACTTCCCTGCTTGGAGCAGCGCGTATTCTTTCCAGCATGAAAGATGATATTCCCGGCAGTGTGAAGCTCATTTTTCAGCCGGGCGAAGAGAAAATCCCTGGAGGTGCTTCGTTGATGATCAAGGATGGGGTGCTCCAAAATCCAAGCCCTGAAACGATCATAGGTCAGCATGTGTACCCTGACATGGAAGTCGGCAAGGTCGGCTTCAAGTCTGGACGCTACATGGCCTCTGCCGATGAGATCTACATCACGGTGATTGGAAAGGGGGGACATGCAGCACTTCCACATAAAAATGTGGACACGGTGCTGATGGCCTCACATCTGATCGTTGCGCTGCAACAGATTGTGAGCCGCAATGCCCAACCAGATGTGGCTTCTGTGATCTCTATTGGCAAGATTATCGGAGATGGAGCCACGAACGTGATCCCAGATCGGGTGATGCTTGAGGGAACATTCCGAACCTTTGATGAGGCTTGGAGAATGCGCGTTCATGAGCGTATACACGAAGTGGCCGAAGGAGTTGCCAAGACGTTTGGTGGAAGATGCGAAGTGGAGGTCAGGAAAGGCTTCCCATTTGTGTACAACGATGAAGCCGTGACCGGCAGAAGCGTGGAGGCAGCCCGCGAATTCCTTGGAAGGGAAAACGTGATTGATCTGGACTTGCGGATGACGGCTGAGGACTTTGCTTTTTTCGCGCGTGAGATCCCCGGTTGTTTCTACCGACTGGGAACCAGAAATGAATCTAAAAACATCGTACATCCGCTGCATACCTCCCGGTTTGACGTGGATGAGCGAAGCCTTGAAATAGGAGCTGGGTTGATGGCCTGGCTCGCCATAAACGAACTGAGACAATGAAAATGCGTTGGGCGGTTTTGACCGTAGTGACAATGATGGCGGTTGCGTGCAGCAACCCACAACAAGAAAAGATTGATGCCTTGAAGAAAGAAACAATTGATCTTCACGATGATGTCATGCCTCGTTTGGGAGAGATCAATACACTTTCTGTAGAGCTAAAAAAGGTGAAGGCTAAGCTGGAGAACGATACCACAGACAGCGGAGCAATGGTGAAGGAGTCGATCTACGTGATGGTGAAGAACCTGGACAATGCCCACGATGGCATGATGGACTGGATGGCGGAGTACGAACCTGCCTACGAATCTTCGAACCCAATCGATTCAGCAGTTGTTTATTACAACCAGCAGAAAGCGTTGATCAGCGAAGTGAAAACGAACATGGAAACGAGCATAAAAGATGCGGAAAAGTGGCTGGATGAAAATGCGATGGAACCTTAATGCTGCGATAGTCACAGCGACCTTATTTGCCGCGATTGGCTGCGAACAGGCCGAAGAAAGATATCCTCTGGCGGTGCTGGGACCTTATCAGGTCAGCGATGTGGTGAAAGACGGCAAAATGGTGACCGATACTTCGTTTACCAGCGTGCGTCCGTTTGAGTTTTATGATCAGGATTCGAACCGCGTCACCGAGAAGACCTTTGAAAACAAGGTGTATGTCGCGGATTTCTTTTTCACTTCTTGTCCTACCATTTGCCCGAAGATGAAGCAGCAAATGTTGCGGGTTCAGGAGGAATTTCAGGATGAAGCTAATCTGCTTATCCTAAGTCACAGCATTGATCCTAAGCGAGATTCTGTGGGGCGTTTGAAATCTTACGCAGATAAATTGGGCGTGAGTAGCGATAAGTGGCACATGGTGACGGGTGATCGCGATAGCATTTACAGCATGGCAAAACACTACATGATAGCCGCTCAGGAAGATCGTCTGGCGCCTGGAGGTTTCGCACACAGCGGTGCCTTCTTATTGGTAGATCAAAAGAGAATGATCAGGGGAATCTATGATGGCACCAGTGCCGATGAAGTGGATGACCTCATGAAAGATATTGCATGGTTGCTCGAAGAACAGCCTTAGTCTTTGGCATCGCAGCCACAACCGCGATGGCTTCGGTGGTGAGCTGCGATTATAAGCCTCGAAATCAAGGGCGCGTGCTTTACGAAAGTGAATGCCAGAGCTGCCACATGGAGAATGGCCAAGGTTTGGGTGAGCTCATGCCTCCCTTAGCCAATGCTGACTACGTAAAGGAAAATACTGAAGCATTGGCCTGTATCATTCGCTATGGAATGGAAGGTCCTGTAGTGGTAAATGGAGTGGAATACAACGGGCAAATGCCGGGTAACAGACAACTCTCGGAGATTGAGATTGCAAACCTCATCCACTACCTGCTCGAAGTTCTTAACGAGCAGGAAAACACAATGACGATTAACGAAGTAAGGGAGCAGCTCAAAGGCTGCAAGAAGCCTTAACCCTTGCTTACAGGCTGTAGCTTCAACTTCACGATGCCCACAGCACTCAGCAGTCTGATCACGACATAAACAGGATCAATTTCGTGCCACTTGAAACCAAAGTTGGCGCGAGCTCCGTGCTTGTGGTGATTGTTGTGATAACCCTCACCGAGCATGAAGATGTCCACTGGCATCAGGTTCTTGGAAGTATCACTCACCTTGAAATTGGTGTAGCCATACTTGTGAGCAAACCAGTTGATGATTGCTCCGTGCACTGGCCCCATCACGAAATGAACAGGAAGCAACAGGTACATCCACCAGAATTCAGCGAACATTACGTAGTACCAAACATAGAACAGCCCCCATGCGATGCGGATAACCCAGCGATCAGCGAAAATGTCGAACCATCTCCACTCTGGAAGATCCTTTTTCCACTTGCTGTCTATCTCCACGCGACCGTAGAAAATGTTCGAGTAAATGGTCTTTGTTCTCCACATCATGGTGAAGAGGTTAGAATCATATTTCGGAGAGTGAGGGTCAAGCTCTGTATCGGCATGCGCGTGATGCATACGATGCATGATGGCATAGGAATATGGGCTGAGGTAAGAGGAGCCCTGGAAAACGAAAGAAAGGAAGTGGAAAACACGCTCCCAGAATTTATTCATCGTAAACATCTGGTGAGCAGCATATCTATGATGAAAGAAGGTTTGTGTAAACAGAGAAAGATACCAGTGAGCTGCGAAAAAAATCAGGATTTCCATTCAAGAATTCTTGTAGTTAAAGCGATCAGCGATGCGTGGCGGAAATTGCATCGATTTTGTTTGAGAGCGAAGGTAGTGCATAGCGCTTGAATCCATGTCCAAAATGGGACTTAATCACCCGTTTTCGATCAACAGCCTTTCAACTGCTACTGATCACTCATTTGGTTCTATTTCTTCGAAAGTATCTGCCCTGTCAATCGCATGATTTCCAGTTCGTTGAGTTTTACGCTGATCTCCGCATTGTTGATCCTTTGCAGTGCTGAAGCCAGATTGAGCTGGGCTTCTCTGAACTCAGTACTGGTAACCTGGCCCGCGTTGAACATCTCTTCCATACGTTCCAGGTTCAGCTCAGCCGAAGCCCTGCTTTTGGTTTCCATGTCAAACAAGCGTATGCTCTGGAGGTAGTTAGCCCAGGCGTTTTGCAATTCCGTTTTGATCAGCAATTGCTGGTTTCGCAGTTCCAGCTCTGAGTTCTCTAAAGCGATCATGCGATTTTGACGTTCCGTGCGGTTCCTGAATCCGCTGAAAATCGGATAACTCAGGGCCAGCGCGCCATTGAATCCCGTTTGGGTATTGTTCAGAATCAGGCCAGCCTCTGTTTGCTGGTTGTTGTAGGAATAACCGCCAGACATGGAGAGGGAAGGGAAGAGGCTGGCCCGGCTGATTTGGTAATCCTTCTTCGCCAACTCGATTTGGAGTTCTGCGTTCTTCACGGCTGCGTTGTTTTGCTGGGCCGCGATTTCCAGCTGTTCCAGAGTCCAGTCGTTGACGGTTACGTCCAATTCCTGAACCTCCAGTGTTCCTTCGAAGGTTGTTCCCATCAACTGTTGCAAGCTTCGCTCAGCATTTTCCCGCTGTAATGTCGCCTGGATGAGGGTAGAGCTGTCGCTTGTAAGTGCGACCTCCGCAGAAAGCAGATCAGTGCGCAAGGATGTACCCAGCTGCTGCTGAAGTGCCGCACGATCGTAGCGCTGCCTTGAAATACCGGCATTACTTTCAGCAATCTCTTCCTCTTCAATGGCACGAGCAAGTGCATAGTAGGTTTCAGCCACCTGGAGTAAGGTTGCTTCCACCTGAGCGCGAGACTGCGCATCTACTGCGTCTACGTTCAACTTCAGTCGTTGGTAGTTGCGCTGGGCGCTCAGTCCATTGAACAGCACGTAGTTCACGTTGGCAGCTGCCGAGAAGTTGGAGCTCTGCGCGTTGTTCACACTCACCGGTGGCTGGGGTGCTACAAACTCAAGCTCCGTGTCTGTGACATTCGCCCCTGCGGATCCATCCAGAGAAACGTTTGGAAGCAGCCCCGCATTCCCAATGTTGGCCGAGTTTTCGGCAATGGCGGTCTGGTTGTTCAGCACCTTTAACTGATAATTGTTCTGCAAGGCAGACTCAAAGGCTTGTTCCAGGCTGATGATGGTTTGTGCCTGAACGTTTAAGGCCAGCACACTTGCGAGAATGATCAATGCCTTTTTCATGATTTGTCTCCTTCCATTTTTGCGAACTCCTTTTCGCCCTCTATTTCCATGATCGCGGGTTCCACTTCGCGCGGCAACGGTCGTTTGCCTTCCCAGAACCAATGAACTCCAATCCTCACCTTGTTCATGAGCGTGAGCATCACAGGCAGCACGATCAGGGTGTTGTAGGTCGCGATGATCAGTCCGTAGGCTACGGCAATCGCCATCGGCACGAGGAACTGTGCCTGGAAGCTGGTCTCAAAAATGAGCGGTGCTAAACCAGCTACGGTAGTTAGCGATGTCAACAGAATGGGACGGAATCGCGACTTACCTGCTTCAGTCACCGCATCTCTGAAGGAGAGTCCTTCCTTCAGGTAACCGTTCATGGCGGTGACAAATACGAGGGAGTCGTTCACCATTACTCCAATGAGTGCGATGATTCCAAACCCGCTGAGCAAGCTAATCTGCGCATCATGAATCCAGTGTCCCCAGCCCACGCCAATGATCCCGAAGATGGTCATGAAAATGACGAGCACGGCCTGTGGTATGCTTCTGAAAGTGAAGGCCGTAATCGAGATCAGGAGGATGAGCAGAATCCATTTCACATCGTTGAATGAGCGCCCCACCTTTTGAGCTTCCTTGTTCTGACCTTCAAACGTGTAGGACACACTTGGGAAGGTTGCCGTGATCTGAGGCATTATTTGCTCTCCAATGGCTTCCTGGATGCCATTCACCGATGCATCGGGATTAGCAACATCAGCTTCTACCCGAATCTCTCGCTTACCATTCAAGTGATTGATCGCCATCGTACCACGCTCGATGCTGAATTCTGCAACCTCCTTTAGTGGGACGCGCTGCCCGGAAGGAGTGCTCACAAGAAAGTTCTCCAACTGTTGAATCGTACTGCGTTCGTCTTCCTTGAAACGTACCCAGACTTTCACTTCGTCAATACCTCGTTGCAATCGCTGTGCTTCCGCTCCAAAAAATGCCCTTCGAACCTGAGACATGACCTGAACGGTATTGAGTCCCAGCAGGTAACCTTTATCCAGAAGGCGAACATTGATTTCCTTGATGCCCTGCTGGTCATTGTCCAGTACATCCTTCAGGTCTGCCAGGTTATTCAACTCCGCCTTGAGTTTCACCTTAGCTCCTTCCAGTTCTTCCAGGTTGGTACTTCTAAGACTGACAGAAACCGGTTTGCCAAAAGGAGTGGAGATCCCAAAGGCAATCTTCTCGGCCTCTGCAATCTGGCCCACTTCACGGCTGATTGCGTTGCTTACCATGTAGCTCGGGATGCCCCGCTGCTCAGAGCTCATGAGCTGGATGTTCACCTTCCCTTCGTTGATCGATGGACCGACAACCTTTTCTACGTTGGTGATCACATTACCTGTGTCACCCCGTTCCTCCTTGTATTGCTCGTTTACCCGGAAGGCTGCCGCTTCCACTTGATCCAGAATGCCTTTCGTAATGTAATCGCGCGTTCCCGGAGCCATTTCGATGGTCACCGAAATATTGTCCTGTTCGATGAATGGGAAGAAAGTTGTTTTGATGACACCACCGGCAATACCCCCAATCGTGATGATCAGCAATGCAATCGGAATGGCCAATCCAATGGCGAGGTTGTTGAGCGAAAAACGCAAAGCCGGCATGTAGTAGCGATCCCTGAGGTAGTGAACGATGCGTTCAGCCGTTCGCTCTACTTTGTTTCGCTTGACAGGTCGTTCCAGGGCCTTCGAGTGACCAATGTGTGCCGGAAGAATGAAGGCTCCTTCCACCAGTGAGAAGAGTAGGGTGGACATTACTACGAACGCGAGATCCGGTCCAAAGTCCCCGAGTCGCCCATCCAGGAAATAGAAGGTGCTGAAGGCTACAATGGTGGTGAACACGGCTGAAGTTACCGCGGGCAGCACTTCCATTGTTCCGTTGAGTGCAGCCTGCAGAGGTGTTTCTCCTTTTTCCCAGCGCTGGTAGATGTTCTCCGCGATGACAATACCATCATCCACCAGAATTCCTACTACCAGTATCATTCCGAAGAGGCTCAATACGTTGATGGTCAACCCAAACGAAGATCCTAAAATGAACATGCCCGCGAAAGCAATGGGGATGCTGATCGCCACCCAAATGGCGAGCCTCCAATTGAGGATGATCGTAAGGAACAGCACCACGAGTATGAATCCGATGATGCCGTTTTCCTGAAGCAGTTCGATTCGCTCTATGAGTGTTTTAGAAGCATCGCGAATGATCTCTGCCTTGATGGTTTCGCTTGTTAGGTTGTATTGCTCGATGTATTCCTTAACATCTGCATTGATGGACAGAAAGTCTTCGTCATTGGTGTTTTGAACCGTTACCGTTGCGGCCGGTGTACCATTGAAGTAATTTCTGGCTGGGTTGCTGTCAGACCATGAATCACGCAGCTCCGCGATGTCCTGCAAGCGAATGATCTCCCCATTGGCCGTTGACCGGATGATGATGTTGCTGAGCTCCCGCGCGAAATAGTCTTTGGAGCGTGCTCGAATCAGCAGTTCCTCTCTGGGGTTCTTGATCGTTCCACCCGTGATTTCCAGGTTGGCTGCGGCCACCGCCTGACTCACCTGGTCAAAAGTGAGGTTGTAAGCTTCAAGCGCTTCTTCGTCCAGAGCGATTTCAATCTCCTCATCGGGAAAGCCACCGAGCGTGACCTTAGATATGCCTTCAATCGCGCGGAGGTCATCTTCTACCTTACGAGCTGCTACTTTCAGGCTCTTCAGGTCAACATCTCCGGTGAGCGCAAAACTGATGACAAAGTTCCGGGCTTCTTGCTTGAAGACAACAGCAGGTTCCATCCCGGTAGGGAAGGAGCTGATCTGATCCACAGCATTCTTCACATCTTGCAGGAGCACTTCAATGTCATAGTGCTTTTCACCTTCCACCGTGATCGTTCCCTGGTTCTCTGCCGATACTGACTTGACTTCTACAATGCCTGTGACACCTTTCAGGTTGTCCTCGATCTTGGTAACAATGCCTTCCTCGATCTCTTCGGGCGAAGCACCAGGATAATAGGTTCTGATCTCAATGACTCGGCTCTCCGACTGTGGAAAGAAGGTTGATTTGATCTTTCCTGCCCCGATCCAACCAAAGAGGATGATCAGGAGCATCAGTAAGTTCCCCGCAACGGGATACTTGATGAAATAGCTGATGATGGAGCGCATGCCTTAGTTGCTTTCAGTTTTCACCAGCATGCCTTCGTAGGCACCTTGAATCACTTGATTGAGTAAAACATCGCCCGGTGAAAGGCCTGTGATTAGAAGGTTTTCCTCAAAGCTGTGAACCACTTTTACCGGTTTTTGGAACAGTACAGAATCGTTGACCAGGTAAACCATGCCATCATCTGAAACCAGGCTTCTGTCGATGGAAATCGTATTGGGTATCTCGGCTACCTCTACCACGCCTTCCATGTAAATGCCTTCTTTCAGTCCAGCACCTGAAACGCTCGCATAAATACTCACACGCTGCGTGCTTGGATCGGCATTCCGTGCCACGCGAATCACTTTGCCGGTAACGCCATTGCTGAGCATCACTTTTGCTCCTGAAGTCACACCGGTGGCGTCTTCATCGGGAATGGCTGCTTCGAGCTCAAATGCTCCGTCTGCGATGAACTCGCCCACCTTTTGATTGGCTCTGATCAGCGTCCCGGGGTTCACGTTTCCTGAGCTCACAGAACCGTCATACGGAGCGCTAAGGGTGAATTTTCCCTGTCGGTTTTCGGCACTTTTAATGGCGTAGTAATCCTTGTAAATGTTTCTGCCAGAAAGCCAGTTTTTGAGCTTGGGATTGTTCACCTCCGGAAGCGCTGGCAATGCTTTCTCCGGTGTGATGGCGTCCAGGAATGATTTCCATGTATCATACTCTGACTCAAAGTCAATTTTAATGTCCGGCAAGGATTGAGCGATAGAATTGAGGAAGCCGCTTCGCTGTGACTTGAGGTTCAGCAAGCTCTCCGTACCATCCATTGCGAGGAGTACTTCTCCTTTGTCAAAATGCTGCCCTACTTTAAAGGACTTTGAGCTTTTCAACAGTTTGCCCGTCACCTCCGTGAACACTTCAATCTTCTCAGCGGCTACCAGTTTTCCATTGATGGGTATGCGCTTCAAAAGCGTGTCTGTTTTCACCTCCTTTACTTTTACGAGTCGATATACGCGCTCCACCTTTTTCTTTTCAGGCTCTTCCTTCATTCCTGCCAGCAGGCTACTTAGGAATACTCCAATCAGAATGATTCCTGCAGCGCTACCTAAAATGATCAGTTGTCTTGCTTTCATGAGTGTTTTTATGCTTTGATAGCCTGAATGATAAAGGCTGTGATTTCAGATTTTCTTTGTTTCAGTAGCTGTTTGTACTGCACTTCATTCAAGTCGTGCATGTACTTCACCATCGGCTTGCCAACCACGGGGAATAGCACCAATGATATGATGTGAAGCATGAGCGATTTTGAGTTGATGTCTGCTCGTATTCTTCCTTCCAGCTTCGCTTTTTCAATGGATTCGATGAGCAGAGCATTAGGTGGTGCGACACCTGCTTTTTTCATGCGCAGGGTGTGTGACTGCGGATCGCGATTCATTTCACTCACCACAAACTTGCTTACTTGGGGATGCTTCAGGTGGAAGTCTGTATGCACCGAAACCACCGCTTCAATTTGCTCAAACACATCCATGTGTTCGTCCAGCGCTGTTTGCATGGCCTGAAAGAGCTCCCCGAAGGTTTCACGAAAGACATGCACCAGGAGCGCCTCCTTCGATTTGAAATAGTAGTGAAGAAGCCCTTTGTTGATTTCGGCCCGCTCAGCAATGCTGCGCATGCGGGTGCCATCGTAGCCCTTGGCGAGGAATTCTTCCCGTGCAGCTGAGAGTATTTTCTGTTCTGTTTCTGATTTACCCATCCGGGTAATTTTTGGCAATATTAGCCGAAAGACTTGGATCGAGAGGCAGATTTAGACAAATGGGTAAAAAGAATGTTCAACGGTACGGTGAACCTCAGGGATGGAAATCCTATGCTCGCACACTTTTGAGATTATATTTGCTCAAAGCCTGCCTGATGAAACTGTATACTCTATCCCTGTTTTCCCTTTCCCTCTTGTTGGTCGTAAGCTGCTCTGAGAGTCCTAAGACCAGTTCAGAATCGATGGATGAAGAAGAAATGGTTGAAGCGGATGCTGCTCCTAAGGACGACAGCGATGTGAATGCCATGGCCGACTTCAAGTTTCATAAAATGATTGCGAATCTTCCTTCTCCCATGGAGACGTTTGACATGCTCTCTTCCATGGAAGGGAATATCATGATGGTGGAGCTTACACCGCTCGAGAAAGCCGGTAATCTGAGTACGATGTCTCAAAAAGCCTTTGGTTATGGGGTGTATGTCACAGACATGGGATACCTCGCCTATGGTCAGAGCAGTCAGCAAACCCTCAACTATTTTGAAACTTGCAGAGATCTGGCTCAGCAACTCGGTGCAGGTGAGGTGTTTGACAGAAGCATCGCTCAGAAATACAAGGAGACGGAAACGGATCGCGCGCAGTTCGTCACGATGATGAATCAGGGCTTTGAAGCGATAGACGATTACATGCAAGACAATGAACGTTTCCTCAACGCCACTGAGATTTTTGTAGGCTCATGGGTGGAAAGTCAGCTCATTGCCACCAGAATGCTGGAAGGAGCTGAAATGAGCGAGGACAACAAGGATATCTATGAAGGTATCTACGCTCAGAAAATGCACGCCTCGAACCTGATGAACGTATTGGGTGAGGTCGACAAGGAGATCGAACCTTCGGTGTACAATGCCGTGGAAGACCTGATGATGTTCTACGCAGGGTTTGGCAGTGTAGAATCCCTCACCACCGATGACCTCTCTGAGCTTGAGCAAAAGCTCATGACGCTGAAGCAGACGTTGCTGGGCTAAGGGGATTTTCAAATTCAAGGGTAGGTCCAAGGGGCATTCTGTGGACTAAGTCATTATCTGCGCTGATCTGAGTCATGCAGCAGCATGTGGTGGTGCTCTAATTTGGCTCGCTGAATCAAACCTCGCCCATTGAACAGGCAGAACAAATCTTCAGCGATCACCGTCCCTTTATTGGAATTGTTGATCAAGCAATCCCCCAGTCTATGAAGCACAAAAAGACCATCGCAATCATTGTATGCGTTTTTTCGTTTTTGCCCGGACTGTACGCGCAGGAAAGCGCTGCCACGGCTGGTGGAGAAGCATCGGGCAACGGAGGTACAGTCAGCTACTCGGTAGGACAAGTGGCGTATTCAACCCCCTCAGGAACCGCAGGTTCAGAAGCTCAGGGAGTGCAACAGCCCTTTGAGATCTCGATATCCACTGGTATGGATCAAATAACCATTCCACTGGAAATGAGCGTTTACCCGAATCCAACCGCTGACTTTTTGATCCTCGAAACAGGCGATGCAGCGGGGCTGAGCTATCGGCTATTTGATGTGCAGGGAAGACTGATTGAGCGTAGCGACCTGGTGGACACTACCACTCGTTTGCGCATGGAAGAGCTACCACCTGCGATCTATACCCTCAGCATTCATCGAAACAACCTTCTTCTGAGGTCTTTCAGCATAGCTAAACACTGAGTAACCCTAATTGACCATGAAAACGATGTACACGTTGCTGGCCGCGGTCATGATTGCTGTCAGCACCCTTGCACAAAGCCCGGAAAAAATGAGCTACCAGGCTGTTATAAGAAACTCAAGCAATGCCCTTGTCTCCAACCAGGCGGTGGGGATGCGAATCAGCATCCTGCAAGGTTCGCCAAATGGTGCTGCCGTTTACACCGAAAATCAAATTCC
Source organism: Flavobacteriales bacterium UBA6057 (assembly GCA_002428995.1). GTDB lineage: Bacteria > Bacteroidota > Bacteroidia > Flavobacteriales_G > Salibacteraceae > UBA6057. The sequence goes on from DIYJ01000004.1 coordinate 142,739, forward strand.
TACCACCAATACCAATGGTTTGGTGAGCATAGAAATTGGATCGGGCATCAGCGCCAACGACTTCTCGGCCATCGACTGGACCAACGGACCATACTTCATCAAGACCGAAACAGATCCAACGGGCGGCACCAATTTCACCATCACCGGCACAAGCCAGTTGCTCAGCGTTCCATATGCTTTGCATGCCACTACCGCTGACAGTGTGGTCGGGGGTGTGCTCACGGAAGAGGTAGATGGCTCTGTAACCAATGAAATACAGACCATCAGCCGAACAGGAACGACTGTTACCCTGAGCAATGGTGGAGGAAGCTTTGTCGATAGCGTCAATTCCTACACGGCCGGTTCCAATATTGCCATCAGTGGAAGCAACGTGATCAGTGTCACCGGTGTGCCTTCCAGCGATTTCTGTCTCGGACAAGACACCCTGGGTGGTATCGTATTCTACCTGTACGTGGACCAAAATGGCGACCAACACGGGTTGATCGTCAACAAAAATGAAAGCACCGGTCAATGGCAATCGAGCAACACCACCACCAATGCTACGCGCACCTGGGATGGCGTTTACAACACGGGCCTGATGACCAACAGCCCGGCCGCCAATTATGTAAACGGGCTATCGAGCGGAAGTTTCACCGACTGGTATTTGCCGAGCATTGATGAGCTTAGTTTGCTGTGGCACAATCGCTACACTGTGAACAAGGCTCTGCACGGAGTAGGAGGAACCACCTTGCTTTCAACTGTGGATTATTACTGGAGCAGCACCGAGCAAGCTGCGGGCAGCGCCTTTGATTTTCAATTCAACGATGGACAGGTTAACAGCCTCAGCAAGAGCAATAGCCATAACCTGCGGGCTATTAGGGCTTTCTGAATGCCGATGAGGCACTTAACGTAGAAACCATAACGAAAAGCTGCAATCTTCCAGCTGGGCCCATCGGCATTTTGAATTACGTCATTCAAAACTGACAAGCACAAGGCAGGTAAAGCCAAGTGCAACGCTGCTGGTCAGCAATGAATCGGATCCCATAATCCAATCATCTGATCATCTGATCGTCTGATCACCCGATTATCCGATCGCCCGATCATCCAATTGACTGATATTTCTTGTTAACCAATTTGGAGGTATGACTACGCTTGTACCTTTGAAGCAAATCAATCTGAAACCATGGTTAAGAAGATCCTGATCGGCCTTGGAGGCCTCATCGCCATCCTTTTGATTGCGGCCGTTGTGCTGCCTATTATTTTCAAAGATGACATCATCGCTCTGGCGAAAACAGAGGCGAACAAACAGCTCAATGCTGAGGTCGATTTTGGGGACATCGGTTTGTCGATGTTTTCCAACTTTCCTGACTTTACCCTTCGCATTGAAAACATCAAGGTGACCGGTAAGGCGCCATTTGAAGGTGTTGAGTTGGCTAATATTCAGGCCGTTGTTCTGAGCCTTGACATCATGAGTGTGATCAATGGTGATAAGATCGAGATCAAGACTGTGGGATTGGAAAAGCCGAACCTCCACGTTATTGTGCTGGCCGATGGAACTGCGAACTATGATATCGCCAAAGCGAGTGACGAGGAGCCAGAGGTAGTAGAAGAAACTCCGGAAGCGGATACTGCGAGCGGAGGCTTTGCCATCGGGTTGCAGAGCTACTTCATCCGCAACGCCAACATCATTTATGACGATCGCGCAGGAGGGATGTATGCTAACCTTAAGAACTTCACCCACGAAGGCTCAGGAGATTTCACCCAGGACGACTTTTTGCTGAAAACACTCACCAATGCGGATGCGATTACCTTCCGTATGGGAGCCACACCATACCTGAACCGCACGGCTTTGGACATGAAGTTCGACATGAACATGAATTTACCGGGCATGCGTTTCGAGTTTGTAGAGAACTATGTGAAGCTGAATGCGCTGCACCTTGGCTTTGACGGAACGGTTGCCATGCCACCGCAAGACGATCCCGATGCAGAAGGGCCGATTGATTTGGACATCACCTTTGAAACCAAGGAAACTACATTCAAGAGCCTGCTATCCATGGTTCCAGCGATTTTCCTGACAGACTTTGAAGACATTGAAACAGCAGGTAGTTTGGCTCTCAGCGGTTTTGCCAAAGGTCGAATGATCGGTGATCAGCTTCCCGCTTTTGGTTTGGACCTTACCGTGAACGATGCCATGTTCCACTATCCTGATCTCCCAAAATCAGCAGAGAACATCGCCATCGATCTGCATGTCAACAACCCCGGAGGTTCGGATGATAACACGGTGGTTGACTTGAAAAAGCTTCACGTAGAGCTCGCGCAGAACCCCATTGATGTGGTGCTTTACATGACGACTCCGATTTCTGATCCATTCATCCGTGCCGCAGTAAACGCCAATGTTGACCTTGCTTCGTTGAAGGATGTGATTCCGTTGGAAGAAGGACAAAGCGTAACTGGGAAAGTGATCAGCGACATTCAGATGGAAGGAAATCAAAGTGCCATCGACAAGGAGCAGTATGATCAGTTTAAGGCTCAGGGCTCTCTGGTGCTGCTCAACCTCGATTACCAGGATCCAGCCATCGCCTACGAAACATTGATCAAGGCTTGTAGCCTGAACTTCTCACCACAGTATGCGGAACTCACGCAGCTGGATGTGAATGTTGGAAAATCAGACCTCTCTATGACAGGGCGCGTGGACAACATTGTTTCCTGGTATGTGGCGGACGCTCCTTTGAGCGGTGCCTTCAACCTCAGCTCCAACCTGCTCGACCTCAATGAATTCATGACAGAGGAAGAGGGCGAAGGAGGAGAAAGTGAAAGTGCGGAAGAAGCTACTTCCGAAGAATCTGAAGAGGGCGGAGTTGCCGAAATCCCGGCTGGGTTTGATTTTACCCTCAATACCAACATCAAGAAGTTGGTGTATGACAACATCGACATTACCAACGTGAACGGTAAGGTAACCTTGGCTGATCAGCGTGCATCCATGGATCACTTGATCATGAACCTGATGGATGGTGCGCTTGACATGAGCGGTTACTACGATACCAAGAATCCTGTTGAGCCGGCCATCGATTTCCAGATGAACATCACCAACTGGGATGTGGTGAAGACCTTCCAAACGTTTGAGAGTGTGCAGAAAATGGCTCCGATCATGGAAAATGCCACCGGCCGTTTCTCCACAGGAATGGACCTGACCGGATTGCTCGATCAGAACATGGATCCACAATACAACACCTTGGATGGTGGTGGAATGCTAACGACTAAAAACGTATTGATCAAGAGTCCACAAACGCTTACCAAGATCGCGGACGCGATCAAGTACAACGACATCAAGGATCTGACCTTGAATGACGTGGATGTGAGTTATCGTTTCGAAGATGGCCGCATCGAAGTAGATCCGGTTGACTTCAAAATTGGAGGTAGCACAGATGCCAACTTCAGTGGAAGCCATGGATTTGATCAGACGCTGGACTATGTGTTGAAACTCAATGCTCCAACATCGGCCATGGGTGGCGCAGCGAATCAAGCCATTGCCGGTCTGTTCTCGCAAGCCAATCAGGCGCTGGGAACCAATGCAGCTGTTCCGGATCGCATCAAGATGGATGTGCTGATTGGTGGAACCAGCGATGATCCTAAGATCACACCAAAGCTCGCAGGCACCGAAGGTGGAAGCAATCCGGTAGACGATCTGAAGGATCGTGCCAAGGACGAGATCGATAAGAAGAAGAAGGAACTCGAAGACAAGGCCAAGGCCGAAGCTGACAAAGCCAAGCAGCGCGCGGAGGCTGAGCGCAAGAAGGCTGAAGATCGTGCCCGCAAGGAAGCGGATGACGCTAAGAAGCGAGCCGAGGCCGAGCGCAAGAAGAAGGAAGAAGAAGCCCGCAAGCGAGCCGCAGCTGAGAAGAAAAAAGCCGAAGAGGCAGCCAAGAAAAAGGCGGAAGAAGAGGCGAAGAAAAAGCTGAAGGGGATTTTTAAGTAAAGGCTATTAGCTACTAGCTATCAGCTGTCAGCTTGGTTCTTGGGGACTTTTAAGGCTTGGGATTCTTGCTCTAGTTGTAAGTTGAAACGGAGTCAGGGCATCCGCTAGGGAGACCTTGAAGCATTGTTGTTCTCATTGCGATTGAGGTTGAAATTGAGGTTGAGGTTTTTTGCTATAAGCTTACAGCCAATCGTGTGATGTAACGTTTCACCACCCCGGCACAGGAATCACAGGTCGTAGCATTTGTCTTGTAGCAAGATACAGGAGGGTATAGGTTTGAGTAAAACCGCCTTCTATGCTCGCAAACTATTTGCTGACTGCGCTTCGCAGCTTTCGAAAGTCTCCGCTTACTTCCTGGTTGAATGTGATTGGTCTGGCCATCAGTTTTGCTGCCTGTCTCGTTATTTTTCTATACATCCATCAGGAGTTAAGCTTCGATACTTCCCATCCGCACAGTGAGCGGTTGTTTCGCTTGAGGCAGACCATCAACAGCGGTGGACACATTGAAAACTCCTCGAGCTGTCCTTTCCCCACCATGCCCGCCTTGTTTGAAGATCATGGTCACATGATCGAGAACTATGTGAGAATCTTCGATTTCCAGGTGCCGGTGAAAAGCTTCAAGCTGGAAAATGGAGAGCTCTTCAACGAGCGGCACATCTACTACGTAGACTCCACCTTGTTTGACATGTGGGACATTCCCATGATCAAAGGCGATCCCAACAGTGCGCTCGACCGACCCTTCACAATTGTGCTGTCAGAGCAGCTCGCGCAGAAATACTTCGGAGATCAGGATCCGATTGGAGAGGTGGTGTTTTTAGCCGGGCACGATCATCTGCGATGCGAGGTCACCGGTGTGATGGGCAAAGGTGGGCCATCGCATTTTGAACCTCAGGCAGTCATCTCCATGTCTACTGCGCCCAGACTGGCTCCCTTCATTCGTCAGAACTGGGTTTGGAATCCATGCTGGACGTACATCCGCCTTGCGGAGGGCATTCGACCTGAAAACCTGGAGGCTGTACTTCCCGATTTTGTTCAGGAGCACTACCCTCAGTTCAGTCGGGACATGATCAAGCACCCGCTTCAACCGGTGGAAGACATTCATCTGCATTCACACCTGGAGTTTGAGATGAAACCCAACAGTGATGTTCGCTACATCTACATCTTCTCAAGCTGCGGATTGCTTTTGTTACTCATTGCGTGTATCAACTTCATCAACCTAACAAGCGTAAGCCTTGCAGCGCGTACCCGCGAGGTGGGTATTCGGAAGGTGGTTGGAGCAAGCAGGGCGCAGGTGGTTACTCAAGTGTTGGCTGAGGCTGGGGCATACACCTTAATTGCACTGGTCATAGCCTTAGCGATATTGATCTTTTCCCAACCCTTGCTCAGTGCCTACCTGCAACTCAACATAGACCTTCGAAGTTGGATGCAGCCGCAGTTGATTGTGACCTGTATTGTGGGAATCCTTGGCATTGGATTGTTGGCAGGGCTTTATCCTGCCCTGGTTTTTTCGCGCACTGAGGTCATTCGCATCCTGCGCCCCGGGTCAGCAGGCTCACGTAACCGGCATTGGTTCCGTAAGACGATGGTTGTTGTTCAGTTTGCCATCTCCAGCTTGCTCATTGTATTCACCATCGTTTCCAGGAATCAGCTTCAGTACATCCAGTCAATGGAAAAGGGATATACCACCGAGAATATCCTTGTCCTGGACATTGCAACCACCAGAGTTCCCTCACGGTTGGAGGCTTTTAAAACAGCTTTGAAACAGCATGAAGGCATTTCGCATGCCACGGTGATGAATGAGTTGCTGGGAGTGAACAACAATAACCACGAGTTCAACCATGCCGGTATGGCTCCGGGTGAGTGGAAGTATTATCCCGCACTCGAGGTGGACGAAGACTTTGCTTCCACCTTCGGTATTCAGTTCCTGGAAGGACGGGACTATGATGCTACGCGTGAAAAGGAAGACTCCTTGTCGCTGGTAGTCAATAAGAGCATGGCAGCCATGCTGGGCTATACGCCCGGTGAAGCGATTGGCAAGCGCCTCAACACCATGACAGGGCAGGAGCGCATCATAGGTGTAACTGAGGATTTTCATTTCAAATCCCTCCACCATGCGGTAGGACCCTTTGCCCTGGACATCGCGCAGCGCCCGGGGCAGTTCAACTATTTCGCCTCACACATGGCGGTGCGGGTTGATGAGCTTTCGCCAGAAGTATTGGCCCACATGGAAGGTGTGTGGAAGGATTTCGTGAACAACAAGCCTTTTGATTACCGTGTGCTTTCGGAGGAAATGGATCAGCTTTATGGAGGAGAGCAACGGCTCAGCAAGTTGCTCGGAATCTTCTCAGCCCTGGCGGTATGTGTAGCATGCATGGGCTTGTTTGCGTTGACGTGGTTCATCGCACGAACCAAGGTGAAGGAAATCGCAATCCGAAAGACGCTGGGCGCGAGTCTCGCGAATTTGATTTCAGTAGCAACAAAGGAGCAATTGCTGACCGTGCTTGTTTCCTTCCTGTTCGGTTTCCCGCTGGCCTTCTTTGTCATACAGCGTTGGTTGGAGTCCTTCGCTTTTCGCGTGGCGCAATCTCCCATGCCCTATCTGTTGGCTGGATTAGGTGCGCTATTCATCGCCTTCTTTACCATGATCATCATTGCGTTGCGAACAGCTCGGCAAGACCCGACCGTGGTTTTGAGAGCGGAGCTTTAGTTTGAGATTGGTTTTTTAACCACAGAGGACACAGAGCTTTGCACAGAGATCACAGAGTGAAAACTCTGAGCCCTTTGTGTCTTCTTTGTGTACTCTGTGGTTAAGAGATGCAGAGGCTCTGACAAGCCGTATGCTTGCTATTCGACTTACCCTGAACCAAGCCAAGTTTATCCGTGAACGAAGATGCTACCAAACGCTTCAACGACCTTCCCTTTCAGCTCTTCCATATCCTGCGTTTCACCCAGCTCTTTTTCCAGGCTGGTTACATCCTTGTCATCAATGCCACAAGGAATGATGTGGTCGAAGTAGTTAAGATCAGTATTGACGTTGAAGGCAAAACCATGCATGGTAACGTAGCGGCTAGCTTTCACACCGATGGCGCAGATTTTTCGCGCTCGCTCATTGTCTCCATCTAACCAAACACCACTGGCGCTGTCGATGCGTCCGCCTTCCAGGCCATACTCAGCGATGACTTTGATGATCGCCTCTTCGATGCTCCAGATGTACTTCGCAATGCCCAAGCCGAAGTGCTCCAAATCGAAGATGGGATAGCCTACAATTTGTCCGGGACCGTGGTAGGTAATGTCTCCACCTCTACTTGTCTTGAAGAATTCTGCCCCTACTTCTTCCGGTTGCTTCTTCAGGTTTTGGAGGTCACCGGATTTTCCGAGCGTGTACACCGGATTGTGTTCCACCAACATCAAGGTGTCCAGTTCGTGCTCTTCCCTTTTGAGCTTTGTGGCGATGATGGATTGAAAGAGTTGTTCCTGCTCTTCGAGTGCATCGGCATAGCTCATTCTGCCCAGGTCGCGGACAGCAAAGGAGAGGTTCTTATTCATGTATGAATACGAGTGTGCTGTAGCGATCTGCCCATCCATCGTTCGAGATTCCAAAGAGTGTTGCTGTATACGTTTCTCCAATAACCAACTGAGGGTCGAAGAGTTCAGGCGTGAGGTCACGGTCAATGTTTCTGAGATCGTGAAACCTGAACCGATCTCTGCGGGTGGTGATGGCACAGAAAACATCCCCGGAACGGTCGCTCAACATGAGCACAAAACGCGGAGTGAGCGGTCCATCGTTCCAGCGGAAAGTGGCACGGCCTTCTGCTTCCTGCTCAGCGCTCAACTCGTCAAAACGGCTGGTGACCTGCTTCTTACCGGGCAGCTCAATGGGATCGCTCAAAAACAAGGAATCCTTCACTACATAGCTTATTCGCAACCATCGGCCCTGTGCAGGATAGGGAAGCGAAATTCGAGTGAGAAAGTCGCCAAATGCAGTTCCTTCCGTGAATGTGCGAGAAGCGTAGAGGTTCAGGCTGTCTTCAAATTCGAGAGAATCGTTCTGATAAAGTCGAAAGTCCGTAGCCTCTGGATGCGCTTTAAGGTAGAGGTGTAAATCCTCATCATTTGTCTCATCTTCAAAATCCGGATGATTGCCCGCAAAAGCAACAAAGTTGTTGGATGTTTTCTCCTCTGAAAATTGGAGCAGGTAATTGCTGAGGCTATTGTCCTCCAAGGCAGAAGGATTCACCTCCGGGTCTTTTTCGCAAGCCCAGAACAGCGTCACGGTGAGGCAAAGAAGGAGGTAGCGCATCAGAAGTTCACGATCAGTTTGGCATTGACCCTTCGCTGGGTCAGGAAGTTGGGAACCGCATATTCGATTTCCCGAGCATCCTTCACCCAAAGGTAGCTGATGGTATTGTTGATGGCCAGCAGGTTGAAGATTTCAAGGGAAATCCAGGCACTCTTGAGATACTTGAGGGCATTGCTCATTTCATTTTCCTCGCTCTTCAACTGAAAGGAGAAACCTATGTCAACCCTTCTGTAGGGCGGGATTCTGAAAACATCAAGGTAGCGTGTGTAGCTCGGTGGGCCCGTGGCCAGTCCAGAGCCGAACAGAAGGCTCAGGTGCATCTTGAAGTTTTCACGACCGGGAATGTAATCCTGGAAGGTGAGCGCAAACGTTACCAACTGATCCGTTGGTCGCGGAATGAAGCCAGGCGATATCGTGGTACTGTCTACAGCGACCTGATCAGCCGTCACTCCTCTTACAATGGTGTCACCGTCCTGATTGAAGTAGATCTGGTAATCGTCATTGATCAGGTCTTCCTGTGTTCTGAGCAAGGAAAGGCTTACCCATGAATCAACGCCCTTCACAAACTCACCGTTCAGCTTAAGGTCAACCCCGGTGGCGTAGCCGCTGGCAATGTTGTCGGCATAATAGCGAATTCGCACATTGTCCAATTCATAGGGAATCAGGTCTTCCAGCTGCTTGTAGTAGGCTTCCCCAACGAACTTAAATCTGCGGTTCCATGCCTTGAAATTATGATCGGTTCCGATCACATAGTGAATGGACGTCTGAGCCCTGATCTCGGGGTTTACAGCGCCAAACAGGTCTCGCATTTCACGATAAAATGCCGGTTGATGGTAGTAGCCCCAGCTGGCGCGGAATATCCAGTCCTGCTTCCAGTTGGGTTGAAACGAAGCCTGAATACGCGGACTTACAGTCGTCTGGTAGTTCAGGTCCCAGTAGTGAAAACGCGCTCCGGTGCTCAGGTAAAAGGAATGGCTGTCGATGTCGAAATACCAGTCGCGCTGCAGGTATCCCATGAGGCGGTTGGTGGCAATGCGGTTTTCAGACTGAATGAGTTCAAACACATTTACATTCTCACCATCGTAGGGAACGCTGAAGCCCACAGAGTCGATGGTCTCCCATTCGTTGATCACGTCTTCAATGTCATCCCTGCGGTATTTCAAACCCCATAACCACTTGTGGCGATTGGGCTGGTATTCGCCCTGGTGTTCAAATGCCGTGACTGTGGCATCCAGGTAGTTCCGTGCGTGATTCAGGTAAGAACCAACGCCAATGACAAAGGCTTCATCTCCAAAGCTCTCTTTACCCAGATCCGTATCCAGCTCAGAAAGCCGGTAGGCTCCTTCAATGTCGAAAGTTTCGCTTTCACTGGTTCGGAAGCTGGAGGCAATGAGTTTCAAGTCCAGTCCGTAGCGAGGCTTCCAGGTAGTGGAAACAGCTCCAAAGGCCGTCAGGAATTCGTTCACCTCGCTGCCGTCAAAGAAAACCCGAAGGCTCAGGGCATCGCTTACGGTACCAAAACTCGAGGTCCGGTCTACCGGGAAGAACTGGTATTGGTTCCAGGCCAGGTTTCCGAGGAAGGCTACCTCCAGTTCATCGTTGATGCCATAGGTGAGGTAGGTTTGATAGTCCATGAAGCGCGGGCGGTATTCCCCTTGCTCATCCAGGCTACCCAGCAGGTATTGATTGGTGAAATAGCGAAGCCCGTGGATTTGCGTGAAACGCTGATTGGCGGAACGGTTTTCCAGGTGCAGATTTGCTCCCAGAAGCCCACCGGAAAAGGAGCCTGCAAACTTCTCTGGCTTCTTGTAGTTGATGTCCAGCACCGAAGAAAGCTTGTCTCCATAGCGCGCTTCGAATCCTCCTGAACTGAAGCTCACATTGTCTACCAAGTCAGAGTTCACGAAGCTCAATCCTTCCTGCTGCCCACTTCTTACGAGGAAAGGACGGTAGACTTCAATGCCGTTGACATACACGAGGTTTTCATCAAAGTTTCCACCGCGCACCGAATACTGAGAACTCAATTCATTGTTGCTCGAAGCTCCAAGGCCTTGCGAAAGGATGAGTCGCTCCACACCACCCGTCACCGAGGGCACGAAGTCCGCCACTTTCACATCGATCTTGCTCATCGGTTTTTCCCGCTTGGCTTCCGCGCTCTTCTCGTAAACATCGATCAACACGGTGGATGGCCGCAAGCTTTTGCTCAGTTCGCGCTTTTCTCCGGCTGCGAGTTTCAGCGGCACCATCTGATTTTCGAAGGCTACGTGGGCAATTTGAATCGAGACCTCTTCTCCGGATGGCACGTCCAGGCTGTAGTTTCCGTTTTGATCCGTTACTGTGGCGTATTGCGAACCGGGAATTCCAATGGTTACGCCTTCAATCGGCTTTCCATTCTGATCGGTGAACCGTCCCTCCAGGGTGGCCATTTGTGAGAACCCGCCAATGGACGTGAGCAGGAACAGCAGTATGGTGAGGTGCTTGTACAATTTATCTCTTTGACTTCAGGTCTCCACTCTTCCACGCTCTTACAAATTGAGCCCAGGCAAGTGGGTTCAAGAGGCTGATCTGCGGAATTTGTCCTGTGGTGTAAAGCCTGGACGCTTCGCGGTTTACCTGGTAGTAGTAGTTGGCTTGGCCGCTCATAGGAACTCCCTGAACAGCCAGACGGATTTCGTCTTTGGTAAGGTTTTCAAAGGCCCGATCGTAATCTGTTTCAGGTGCGTTCAGCGAGAGGAATGCATCTCGGAATTGCTCCTTGCTGGGCCATGGATATACAATTTGCTCATCCAGCGTCACTGTGTCTTTCTGAAGTTTCTGAATGAGCGAATAGCGTTTATCGCTTAGCGTATCGGGAATGATGTAACTAATGCCTTGATAGCCTACGCTCGAGAATTCGATCGTGTCGTTTCTGCTTACTACAAGGGAGAAGAACCCATAATAATCGCAAATAGTACCTCGGTGGCTTCCCTTGATCATCACGCTGGTGAAGGGAACGGGGGAGAGACTGTCTCCTGAAACCACCATCCCATATACTTGAACAAGGTCGTTGCTGTCATCTTGCGCCTGTGCAGCAGAGATGCCAGCGGATAGTAGAAGAAGGAAGTAAAAGAATCGTTTCATCACTTGTAAATGATTCCTTCAAAGGTGGCAACATTTCCTACCATATCTGTCACATAGATGCGCAATTCATGCTCAGCGTTGGTTGCCGGCACATCTTCCGTTTGAACCCTCAGCCTTCTCTTCTTCGGTTCATACGCAGCCACCACCCATTGTCCGTCCACAAACGCATCGTAATCATAGATGCCGCTGCGATTGTCTGAAATTCTAAAATCCAGCGCTGAAGCGGTTGTTCGGAAGTAACTTCCTCCACCAGGGTAGGTTATGGATGGGGCTTTCACGTCCTCCATAACCTTAAACTTTCCAAAATATTTTGATTCAGCTTCCAGCCATTTTCCATTCCAGTGACTGGCCAGTGCTCTGCGAAATCCTCCAGCGCTGTTCAGCTGGGCGATGAAGGCTTTAGAAGAATCAGATACTCCATACGTTTTTAGGCGAATAGATATCGGTTTGTGGAGAGGTACATCCGATTTATGGACAGAAATAGTGGCGCTTTTGTCGTTGGTGGAATCGAGGCGTTCGCTGACGGAGAAATCAATGGATTCGTAAAGTGCTCCTTCCGGTATCGCTACTTGAGAAGCAGTGGTCTCGTAATAATTGTAGGTGTTCCATTCCATCCACTGTTCTGGCTTTTCCTCCTGCACCTGGCCCGCTTCGCTCACCATCACCGAGAACGAAACCTTTTCAACGTTTCCTCCCAGATCTTCCGCCCACACTTCGATGCTGTGTTTTCCGGGATTCAATGCCATTACTCCATCCTCGCGTTTGTAGCGCGCAGCCTCCAGGTCATTCCCCGGAAGGCGATAGAGCCGCAAGAATCTACTTTTTTGATTGTAGTAGTAGCGGTAATCGATCTGAGCATTGATGAACCGGCTGTCGTGAAAGGGAATGCTGTCAGAGGTGAAGGTGCTGATCAGGAGTGAATCAGCAAAGAGCTTCAGGCGGTAAAACCCGTTTTGATTCAGTGATCCGCTGAATTGGTCGTACCCGTTGACAGCCACCGAAAAGGCTCCTTTTACTTTAACGGGTTGGTTCGCATTGATCGATGAGCGATTGGCGGAAGCGCGCAGCGGATAGCGTTTGCCATTGACACTTGATCCTTCACCGATGGGAACAATGGCCAGAGCCTGGATTCGGGGTCTGAGTCGATCATCGAGCGGAAAGCCGAAGAGCAAAGGGTTTCTTGGAACCTCGGTGACAGTTTCGCGCACTTCAAAATGAAGGTGTGGACCTCCTGAGCCTCCGGTGTTTCCGGAATAGGCCACCACCTGTCCTTTCTCCACAGGAAGTTCATCTTCACCTGGGTACACATCCACCTCAAATGATTCTGCTGATTTCTGGGCCGCTTTTACATAAGCTCCTATTTCCGGATTAAAGCTTCTTAAGTGACCGTAAACAGTGGTGTACCCTTCAGGATGATCTATGTAGAGCGCAAGACCGTATCCGTAGGGTGAAATCTTGATTCGCGAAACATGACCGCTTGCAGCTGCCATTACCTCCATGCCTTCCTTGCCTCCGGTTTTAAGGTCCAGACCAGCGTGAAAGTGGTTGGATCGAAGTTCTCCAAAACTTCCTGAAAGAGCTGGTTTGATCGGCAGCGGGTTGATGACTTGAAAGTCAGGACTCTGTGCGTTCAGCAGCTGAATGATGAGGAGAAAAAGCCCCGTATGGATGACTCTAAGCATAGATTGGCTGCGAATATATTGGTCTCTTCACCGAACAGGTGGTAGGAATCTTGTACTCTTGTGATGTAGAAATTTGCGATTGAACAACCACCGCATAATTTTGCGAGTGCGTTTTTAATAAAGCGCTGAATGTGAAAGATTTAACCGATTCGTTCTCTAGTCTTGAAAAGAAAGTAGACCGCTTGCTGTCACGTTGTGCAGAGCAGGCAGAGAAGATTCATGACTTGGAAGGCCAGTTGTCCAAAAAGGGCGAACAGGTGAACGACCTGGAGCTTTCTCTGGGACGGTTGAAGGACGAGAATAAGGTGTTGAAAATGGCTTCAGCCGTGCAGGGAAGCGATGAGAATCGTACGGAGGCGAAGCGCAGGATCAACGAATTGGTACGGGAAATTGACAGGTGCATTTCGATGATGAGCAAGTAATGAGCGAGTTACACATCAAAGTCAACATAGCAAGTAGAACTTATCCATTGACAGTGTCTTCAGATGAGGAAGAAGAGGTCAGAAAAGCGGCCACCTTCATCAACGATAAGCTGAAAACCCTTGGATCCAGTTTTGCTGTGAAGGACAAGCAGGATTTACTCGCCATGCTAGCCCTTGAACTCACGCTCGGTAAAGGCCACGGAAAAGATGAAACCCAGAAGGAAGGGCTTCTCCATGGACTAAAGAGCTTAGAACAGCGAGTAGAGGAAGCATTGAAATAGAGCCTTTTTTGTTCTTTTAAGGTATTCCCGTACAGACCGATGAATTATTTGTAACCTGAACAGTTACAACGCTGGGGTGTAAACTCAAACCGGCAAGAGCAGGCCTGCTTATCCCGATTTACTCGGGAGATTCCATACCGCTTCGGTGGCATGGGACACTGGACGTTCGCGCTGATATGGTACATCCCAAACCTTTGCTTTATAGCGGGTTACAAAGCTTTCGGTTTGTGCGGGTTTTTTATGAATTAACTAGGAAATCGAAATGATTGAAATCATCATAGCGGCCATTGCAGGAGTCGCTGTAGGAGCCGGAGTGTTTTTTGTGATTCAAAAGACAGCTTTGGCAGCCACCAAAAAGAAGATCATAGAACAAGCGGAGAGTGATGGTGAGCTGAAGAAGAAGGAAAAAATGATGCAGGCCAAGGAGAAGTTTCTCCAGCTGAAGGAAGAGCACGAAAAGTCCATCAGTGAAAAGGATCGGAAGATCTCAGAGGCCGAAAGTCGGGTGAAGCAGAAAGAGCACTCGATGAACAACAAATTACAGGAGCTCAATAAAAAGGATCAGCGGGCTTCGCGACTTCAGGATGACCTGAAACGCGAAATGAGCATGGTGGAGAAGAAGCAGGCTGAGCTTGAAACCCTTCACCGAAAGCAGGTGAAGCAGCTTGAAGGCATGGCTAATCTTACCGAAGACGAGGCCAAGGAGCAACTCAAGGAAGCATTGCTCAACGAGGTGAGAACCGAGTCCATGGGATTGATCAAGGAGATCGTGGACGAAGCCAAGATCAACGCGAATCGTGATGCCAAGAAGATCGTGATCGAGACCATCCAGCGCGTGGCCACAGAGCAGGCGGTGGAGAATTCAGTGTCTGTATTCAACATTGAAAGTGACGAACTCAAAGGACGCATCATTGGCCGAGAAGGGCGCAACATCCGAGCGCTGGAAGCCGCTACCGGTGTGGAGATCATTGTGGACGATACTCCGGAAGCCATCATCCTGTCTTGTTTTGATCCCGTGAGACGAGAAATTGCTCGCCTTTCATTGCACCAGTTGGTGACAGACGGCAGAATCCACCCTGCGAGGATCGAGGAGGTAGTCGCCAAGACTCAGAAAAGATTGAACGAAGAGATCATCGAAACAGGAAAACGCACCTGCATTGACTTGAACATTCACGGGCTTCACCCGGAGTTGATTCGCATGGTAGGGCGCATGAAGTATCGTTCTTCTTATGGGCAAAACCTTCTGAAGCACAGCCGTGAGGTTGCGAATCTTTGCGCTTCCATGGCTTCTGAATTGGGATTAAACCCGAAGGTGGCCAAGCGAGCAGGACTGCTGCATGACATTGGAAAAGTGAGCGATGAGGAAAGCGAATTGCCACACGCCATCCTCGGAATGAAACTCGCTGAGAAGTACAACGAGAAAGGTGATGTGTGCAACGCTATTGGCGCACACCACGATGAAATTGAAATGACGACACTGATTTCTCCCATCGTTCAGGTATGTGATGCGGTGAGTGGAGCGCGTCCAGGTGCGCGTAGAGAGATCATGGAGTCCTACATCCAGCGAATCAAGGATCTGGAGAATCTTGCACTGAGCTATGATGGCGTAAACAAAGCCTTCGCCCTGCAAGCCGGACGTGAACTTCGCGTGATGGTGGAGAGCGAGAAAGTGAAGGACAAGGATGCAGAAATCCTGGCGTTCCAGATATCGCAGCGCATTCAGGACGAGATGACTTATCCGGGTCAGGTAAAGATCACCGTCATTCGAGAAACGAGAGCTACATCCATCGCGCGATAAGCCCAAACAATGATTGAACGCAGCATTACGGGAAAGCGAGTCCTGGTGACAGGGTGCGCTGGATTTATTGGCTCAAACCTCTGTGAGGATCTACTGAAACACGACAACGAAGTCGTGGGACTTGACAACTTCGAAACAGGCTTCGAGCGGAACATTACTCCTTTCAAGGAGAACTCAAGGTTCCAGTTCATTCAGGGCGACATCCGCAATCTGGAAGACTGCAAGCGCGCGTGTGACGGGGCAGAGATCGTGTTGCATCAGGCGGCTCTGGGTTCTGTTCCCCGGTCTATCAATGATCCTATCAACTCCAACAAGACCAATATTGACGGTTTCCTGAACATGCTCGTAGCAGCGCGCGATCACAAGATCAAGCGCTTTGTATACGCTTCCAGCAGCTCCGTTTACGGTGATGAGAAGCGATTGCCCAAGGTGGAAGCCAAGATTGGAAAGGCGCTGTCTCCATATGCGGTGACCAAATCGGTGAATGAGCAATATGCTCATGTGTTTGGAGATCTCTTCGGTTTAGAAACGGTGGGTCTCAGGTACTTCAACGTTTTTGGCAAGCATCAAAGCCCTAATGGAGCTTATGCCGCAGCCATTCCCAAGTTCATCGAGCGTCTGATCCGACTGCAATCTCCTACCATTCACGGTGATGGAACGCAATCGAGAGACTTTACCTACATCGCCAATGTGGTGCAGGCAAACAATGTGGCGGCCATTTCTACAAACCCCACGGCTGTGAACGAGGTGTACAACGTTGCCACCGGAGTCAGCACCAACTTGAATGAGTTGATCGACATTCTCAAAGAGGCACTGGGAGCTTTTGATTCCAACATCCTCAACATCGAACCCGAACACGGCCCAGAGCGAGTAGGAGATGTAAGGCACAGTCTGGCCTCTATTGTAAAGGCAGAAACGATGTTAGGCTACAAGCCGACCCATACCCTGGAACAGGGATTGAACGAGGCCATCTCCTGGTATTGGAATGACCTGCGCTAGGCTTTGAGCAGGGCAGGAAGAGACCTTGGTAAGTGTGGTCAGTTAAGGTCAAGTGACCTCTAAGGCAGTTAGTCAGTTTAATTTAACCTTCGAAGGGTGATCGTGGCAAGGGCTCAAAGTCGCATTCTGAGAGCACGTTGAAAGGCATATCTTCGCAGCCAATTTTAGCATATGAGCAAGATTTCGTTTGCAGTAGTAGGTTTTGGACACATCGGGAAGAAGCATGCCATCATGGTAGATGGAAATGATGATTCTCAGTTGCTCGCCATCGTTGACGTGGATGAAACGAAACAAGCAGAAGCCCGCACCCTTTATCCGAAGGTGAATGTTTATGCCTCCATAGAGGAAATGTTGGAGTCAGAACCACAAGTGGATATTGTGAACATCTGCACCCCCAATGGCTATCATGCTGCTCAAAGCATCAAGGCGCTCGATTACAGGAAGCATGCTGTCATCGAAAAGCCGATGGGATTGACGCGCCAGGAATGTGAGGAAGTCATTTTCAAATCACTTCAGGTGTCGAAGCACGTGTTCTGCGTAAAGCAGAATCGCTACAGCCCGTCTTCTCAATGGCTCAAGGACGTGGTGAAGAACAATCGCCTTGGCAAGATCAACATGGTGCAGCTGAGCTGCTACTGGAATCGCGACAGTCGCTATTACAAGGCCGGTGGATGGAAAGGAACCCAATCATTGGATGGTGGAGTGCTCTTCACTCAGTTCAGTCACTTCATAGATATCATGTACTGGTTGTTTGGTGACATCCAGAATATCATCGCCACCAGCAGTAACTTCAGTCACAAGGATAGCACCGAGTTTGACGACTCTGGATTGGTGCAGTTTGAATTTGTGAATGGTGGTTTTGGTTCCATCAACTATTCCACGAGTGTTTGGAACAGGAACTTCGAAAGCAGCATTGTAGTGATCGGAGAAAAGGGAACGGTGAAAGTGAGTGGCCAGTACATGGATCAGGTAGCTTACTGTCACATTGAGGATTATGAAATGCCTGAGCTTCCTCCGCCCAATCCGCCTAATGATTACGGTGATTACAAAGGAAGTGCTGCCAATCACCACTACGTTATCCAAAACGTGATTGACGTGCTCACCGGTAAATCTCAGATTTCGACCAACGCCCTTGAGGGAATGAAAGTGGTAGAGATGATTGAGCGAATCCACCGGAAGCAGGGTGTGATGCAATAGGATTTGTTTTCAGGATGGCCTGCCAACCATCCGCTCGCTGCGCGTTGAATCAGGTAGGTGAATGCCGCCCGCAAAACGCAAACCAGATTTGTCTTTAACTTGTTTCCTCATTGAAAACACCGGAAAAAAATCCATTGGGATCGTTTATTCCTGATCGGGTTCAACGATCCGAATACCTGAGGAACATCCTGAAGCTAGGCTCTGGAACGGCTCTTTCGGGGCTGATGCCGGTGTTGGCCTCTCCGGTACTGATGAAGCTCTATGAACCGGATCAATATGGTGTGTTGGCCCTCTTCATCAGCTCCTATTTTATCCTCTCCGTCATTTCCACAGGTCGCTACGAGCACGCTATCGTTTTGCCTCGTAAAGATGACGATGCGAGGTATCTGATGCTGGCCTCCATTTCCTTATCCTTTCTGGTTTGCCTTTTCTCGGCCATCGTATTGTTTTTTGGCCACGGCCTGATCGAAACGCTGTTCCAAATCGAGGAACTGGGAGTACTGATCTACCTGATTCCGATCACTGCATTTCTATTCGCTACAGGGCAGAATTTCTTCTATTACGCAAATCGCTACAAGCGCTATGGCTTGATGGCCAAGGCTAAGCTCACCAACAATGGGATGCAGGTTGGGAGCCAAATATTGTTCGGTTTTGTGCCCATCGTATTTAATGGCTTGGTGGTAGGGCAGCTGTTGGGGCGGTTTGCCGGCTTGCTCAATTACATCGGTGTTTTGAGGACTTCGTTCGATGCTCAGTTCAAGTTTAGCCTAGCCAGAATGCGAGCTATTGCCATAGAGTACATTCACTTTCCCAAGCATCTGTCGTTGTCTTATGGAATCGCTGCGTTCTACCAGCAGCTTCCTATATTTTTCGTTTCGGGGTTTTATTCTCCGAGCACGGCTGGAAACCTTGCGATCGCGATTCAATTGGTGGCTGTTCCAAATGGCTTGATCGCCAATGCTATTGGTGATGTGTTCAGGCAGCGTGCTGTTGAGGACTATCACAAGACCGGATCTTTCAGGACTGTACTGCTCAAAACTTTGAAAGGAACAGCTCTCGCTGGAATCGTTCCGTTTGCTCTGATCATCTGGCTAGCTCCGATTGTTCTGGAATGGTATGATGCCGCTTGGGCGGATGCAGGAGTTTACGCAGCTATTTTGGCGGTGGCTTTGTTCTTTTCTTTTGTCGTCACACCCATTGACAAGGCGCTGATCGTTGTTGAAAAGACCAATTGGTTGCTCTATTGGCATGCTGGTTTTTTTGCAGGCCATTTGCTGGCCATCGCATTTGCCGTTTTCTCGGAGCTGAGCACTGAAATATACCTTGCTTTGCTTGTTGGGGTGCGCATTGCTGCTTATTTGGCCATGGCGATCCTCAGCTACTATGTCAGCGGAAAGAATCAGGTTTCAAAGCCCTCAGTTTAGCTTGCTCAGGCTGTTCAATTCGGTGTTCAATACATTTTAGATGGAGGGTGAAAAGACGACTGAATTAGGTGTAATCTTGAAGTTGCTTACCAAACCAATTTTAGGCATATGTGCGGGATATTTGGAGTTGTAGCTCACGAGAAAAGTGGGCTGGAGTCCGGATCATATGATCAATTGATCAAAAAGCTGTTTCACCTCTCGGAAACGCGGGGAAAAGAGTCGGCTGGAGTGGGATATCTCGTGCATGGGAATGAAGCCGCCTGGATGTGTAAGGAGAATGTTCCCGCTACCAAATTCATCAAGTCTAAACCCTACCTCGACTCTCAGAAACGTCTGAAGTCAGAAGCCTTTGAAGGCGGCAGGGCGAAGCGCTCGTTTGCGGTAATGGCGCATTCACGCTTGGTGACCAACGGAGCAGGAGAGGTTCATCAGAACAACCAGCCCGTAGAAAAGTACGCCTCCATGCTTACGCACAATGGTATCATGACCAATTGTGATTTGGTGTGGGAAAGGGAAGAGTTTGAAGCGAATAAGCGCTCTGATTTGGATACCGAGGCCCTGTTGGAAGTGCTTAACTATCATCTCGAAGGAAAAGACGAGTTGGGAGCTTCCCTCACATCCACTTATGATGAGCTTGAAGGAGCCGCGAGCATTGCCTATGCTTCTCCAAGGTCCGATGTTTTCTTTCTGTCAACCAATTCCGGATCGCTCTACTACGCTCTCGGCAATGAGGGACGACTGTTGATCTACGCATCTGAGGAATTCATATTAAAAACGCTTCTCAAAGAGATTGGTCTGAAAGGGCTGGGCGAAGAGGAAGTGAAATGGCTGAAGCCCGGAACTCACCTGGCTGTCAATCTGGATTCTTTCAAGATCGATCTACTGGGGCAAGAGTCCAGCGCCAATGTTCCTCTCAAGCTCAGAAAAGAAGGAAAGGTTGAAGATGTTTCGGTGGTGCGTGATGAGCAAAAGGTTCAGGCTCCAGGCTTGAACATTGGCGAAGAGGGCCGTCAGCGTGCGCTGCTTGAATATGACCTGGACTCAGTGAAGCAACTGAACCGTTGCAGCAAAACCATCCTGCCGGAGAACTTCCCGTTCATCACCTTCGATGAGCAAGGGGTGAGCAACTACGCGAACAATTACAAGAAGATTTATACGCACGACCGTGAGCAGGAGTTCATGGACATCCTGGATCGGTACCGCAGGTCTGACGGGAAGCCTGATTGCATTGTACCCTTCAGCGGTGGGCGGGATAGCTCCTATGGTTTGCACCTGTTGAAGACCAAGTATGGCATGAACCCGATCACCTTTACCTACGACTGGGGAATGGTGACGGATTTGGCTCGAAGAAACATTGCCCGGATGTGCGGAAAGCTTGGAGTTGAGAACATCCTCGTTTCAGCAGACCTCAAGAAAAAGCGACAGTATATCCATCAGAACGTAAGCGCGTGGCTGAAGAATCCTGATCTGGGGATGATTCCCCTGTTCATGGCCGGTGACAAGCAGTTCTTCAAGATCCTCAACCAAATCAAACGGCAAACGGGACTCGATCTCAACCTGTGGTTTGGAAATCGACTAGAGTCTACACACTTTAAGTCCGGTTTTGCCGGCATTCCTCCCGAGTTTGACAAAGAGCGGATCTATTCTTTGAGTCTCATGAGCAAGTTCAAGATGCCCATGTATTATCTCAAGAATTTCATGCGAACTCCGTCCTATTTCAACAGTTCCATGATGGATACGATGGAGGCTTACATGTCTTATTATTTCGAGCCTCGCAGCGATTATTATTTGCCTTACGATTACATCCGCTGGAACGAGCAGGAAATTGATGATGTGCTCATCAAGGAATACAATTGGGAGATTTCGGCCGATACAGACTCTACCTGGCGCATTGGTGACGGTACCGCTGCCTTCTACAACTATGTGTACTTCACCGTAGTTGGTTTCACCGAAAACGACACCTTCAGAAGCAATCAGATCATGGAAAACATGATCACCCGCGATGAGGCTCTGGCCCTGGCAAATCACAACAATCAGCCGAGGTATGAATCCATCCGCTGGTACCTCGAAACCATAGGGTTGGACTTCGAAACCACTATTAAAACCATCAACAGGATACCTAAGAAGTATCCGGTGATCCACTAGGCCATGCTGCTGTTGGTATTGTCTATTGGTGTGGTGATTGCGAGTTTTTTATTGAGCTCGTACATCTGCTATACGCTCATCAAGCTGGGTTTTGGCGATTCCATGCCGTCTACTGAACAGGTGATTCTCAGCGCTGGCTTTGGGCCCACTGTGGTGGTCACAATGTGTTACTATTTGCTCCTGTTTTCACCTTTCGATAGTGCCCTGGCCTACGTGATCACGGTGCTCACCATTTTATCGGGACTTGCTCTCTGGCTCTTCGTTCGATTTCGCGCAGATTTCCTGACTCATGCTTTGGCTCCCTTTTCCATTTGGACCACACCCGATTTTGAACTGACACCACAAATCCCCTTCCTCAATGGTTTTAACCTGAAATGGGGAGGCCGGCATATCGATGCTTTCAAGGTGCTTGTCCTGTTCATCTTCATTTACATTGTCATTTATTGGCTTGAGTTTGTCGCCAACAAGCCGCTGACAGGTCATGATGTGCTCGAGTACGCACTTCTGGCTAACACCTTTGTGGACTGGCTGGACATAGATTACGAGGTTCACATCGTAAATGAGCAAACAGGGTTTTACTTCCTCGGACTTCATGGGTACGGTTTCCCATTGCTCGGCTTCTGGGAAAAGGCTGTCAACAGTGTGTTTGAAGTTAGAGGAGATTATTTTTTCAGGGCTGCCACCGGCTACTATTCCTTCCTCACTGTGATGATGGTTTATTACTTCCTGAAGCGACAGTTCAATCTCAAGGTAGCAATGGTTTCTCTGGCCATGCTTTTCTCTTCCTACGCCTTTTACCTCATGGTGAGGGAGTATCATATTGATGCGCTCAGGATGTTTACACTGCTTGGTTCGTGGCTGCTGTTGTTCTACGCCTGGAAGAGCCAAAACAGATACACGATGTGGATTCTCGGGGCTGCTCTTGGCATCTGCTCTTTTGTGCATTCCATCAATTTTATGATCTCCTGCTTTGTTTTTCTCGCGCTGGTGTTGTTTCTCGAAGGCACAATGAGCGAGCGCTTGAAGAAATTGGCAGGATGTGCCCTTACATTCATCTTATTCGGAGCTATCCACTATTTGCTTGACCTTGCCATAGGTTCAGGATGGATCCTCAAAGACTTTCTGGGAAGATGATGTCACTGCCTAAGAATATCCGTTTCCTCATTGGAGGTGCCATCGCTGTTGTTCTGATTGTTTACAGTCTGATCCTTTTTTCTACGGATGAATCCGCTTCCATGTATTTGAATGAGAGGGGCATCGACTCTTTGCCGAAGCTTGTGTTGAATGGTTTCCTTGGGCAGTTCTTCAAGTACAAGTATTTGGGAAACCTCGTTTGGGTGGCGTTTCCGTTTTTGTTGATTCACCTGGCAAAGCTGAAAGGCAAGTCATCTTCTATAAAGGCGTTCACGCTGATTTATGTCTTGAGCGTCCTGTTGATCGCGGTTCAGGGATACTACAATACACGCTATCAGCTTTCGCTTTTTCCCGTTACGATTTCGTTTTTGGTGGTTGCGTTGTTTGATTTCTTGAAGGAGCGGAACATCAAGCCATCGGCCACGATCATCATCCTTGGTGTTGGGCTCATGACCGTGTTTAACTACACTGTGTTTGGAGTTGAGAAACTCCTGGAGAATCCTCCAGAGCAAACGTTTAAACCCAAGCCCGTGAGGCTTCCCAAAGCCCCTCAAATCAATTTGGGGAAACGCATTGGAGCATTGGCTGATACCCTGAACAACAAGCTTGACAGGACTTGGCCATTGCTGATCGAACACGATGGAATAGAAGGTGACAGAAGGCATATTTTCTACCAGATTGATAGCCTTCCGTTTGAGGAGAGAATTCTCGTAAACAACCAGCCGCTGGTGCTCTACTATACCAACAAGCCAGGTGTCATGTACTGGTGTCGCAAGGATCTGTTGTCAACGCAGAGAGGCCGCTATCCATTGCTGGAGTCGAGAGATAACCTCGAAGTCAGAAACTACCTGATCGATAGCCTGCAGTGCAAGTACATCTTTTCCACGCTTCACTACAATGAATACAATCCGCGATTTGTTGAATTTTTAGCGGAGCAATGTGATACTGCACTCCAGGAAGGAGACTACGTACTCTATGAAATCCGTTGATGAAGCACCTGCCCAGCGAAACGTAAAAGGAGATGTTCAATGGAACATGGCCAGCTTTGCGGTGATTGCTGGTATCGGGGTGTTGCTCAACGTGTTGATCCTGAAGTTCTTCTCTTCCAGCGCGTTGGGAGTATATGCTCAGGTGCATTCCATTCATTTAATCGCCAGCCAGTTTGCCACAGGTGGCTTCCATCTGTCTATCCAGAGCTATGCACCCCGCTATCACTATCACAGGCATCTTTCGGTAGTTCTGCGGAGCGCTATGCTCATCACCACACTACAGTCTTTGTTGGTGGTGATGGTGCTTTATTTGCTCAATGGAGTGATTGCCAACATCCTGGATAGCGAGCCTGTAGGGCGAGCGATGCTTCTTGTGCTTCCTGGCTTGTTTTTCTTCTCGCTCAACAAAGTGCTCTTTGGGTTCCTGAATGGTTTGAGATTCATGAAGGTGTTTGCCATCCTCAAAGCCCTCAGACTGGTATTTATGCTCAGCAGCTTGCTGGTATTGTACATGCTGGACATGCCCGGAGAGTACATCATCTCCATCATTTCAGTTACAGAAGTGCTGCTCTTCATCATTCTGATGCTCAGATTCTCCCGATACCTGATTGCCGGAGGATGGGGGCGAAACTTTAAATCATGGTTGGCGATCCACTGGCGCCACGGGAAGAAGGCGCTGGTCGGAAACATCATTTTAGATGTTAATGCATACGTGGATGTGCTCATGCTGGGCTACTTCCTCAGCGATTCGCTGGTCGGTGTTTACAGTTTTGCTTCTACGCTTTCAGAAGGTGTACGGCAGGTCAATGAAGTCTTCAGGAATAACCTGAACCCGATCCTCACACAGGTTTACTTTTCACCCAGGCGCAAGATTCTGCAGCGCATCACAGGTCGCAGTGTTCGTGTGTTCTACAAATTCCTTGTTGGTGCCTGCGTACTTTCTCTGATCGGGTTTCCCATCTTGCTCTGGATGTTCCAAATGGATGATCCCGGACACGAGATGTTCATCGTATTTATCATCCTGGTCGCTGGTATAGCCCTCGCTTCAGGTTACTTGCCACTCAAGATGATCTTCAATCAAGTGGGAATGGCGAGCCAACAAACACGTCTTTTCCTCTGGCACTTTTTGGTGAACCTGGTTCTGAATGCGGTGCTGATTCCCTTCTTTGGAATTTACGGTGCAGCAGCAGCTACGTCTTTAGCCATGGTAGCGCAGGTTTTCATACTGAAGGGCATGGTCAAAAAGCATTTGTCCATCCATATCTAGGCTTTAACAGTCGGGGGTTGAATAGAATCTCCCTTCATGCTTCAGAATCTGTAGAACCTCGCTAGCTTTGCGCCTTACTTGGATTCTTATGCTTAAAGGTAAAACGGTGGCCGTGGTGGTTCCTGCCTACAATGAGGAAACTCAAATAGGTATGGTGATAGAGTCGATGCCAGACTTTGTTGATCGCATTGTTATCGTCAATGATAAATCGCCAGATCGCACGGGAGAAGTGGTACAGGAGTACATTGACAAGGACCCTGCTTCTTCACTGAATCTCGTTCCTTTTCCAAATCCCGTCACCCCGAATATTTACAACCACGCGGACCAGTACCTCGAGGAAATGAATAAAAAGGAGGTGCAATACTTTGTACCAGCCGAGGTAGCCAATAAAACCCCCGATTCTGATCGAATCATCCTGATCAATCACATCAAAAATGGTGGAGTCGGTGCCAGCATTGCTCAAGGCTACAAGTGGTGTAAAGACCACGACATCGATTGTACGGCCGTGATGGCTGGAGACGGGCAAATGGACCCCAATGAATTGGAGAGTATCTGTCTTCCAGTCATTGAAGAAGGCATTGATTACGTCAAGGGAAATCGCCTCCGTCACCCCAGTGCGAAGTATGTGATTCCTTCTACCCGCTTTCTGGGTAATTCCATCATGTCCATGCTGACAAAGATTGCATCAGGCTACTGGCGCATCAGCGATACTCAAACCGGGTATACTGCCATTTCCAATGCCGCGCTGAATGCGATCAAACTCTACGATATATACCCCAGCTATGGCATGCCCAACGATATGTTGGTGAAGCTGAACATCAATCAGTGTTCGATTCGTGAGGTTGTCATTAAGCCTGTGTATCAGGTTGGTGAGCAATCAAAAATGAAAGTAGGCAGGGTCATCTTCAAAGGTTCGTGGCTGCTGTTGCGCTTGTTTTTCAAGCGCATCTGGGTCAAGTATTTTGTGCGTGATTTCCACCCATTGTTCATGTTCTATGCGGCCTGGTTAGTGCTCGGATTGGCTTCTGTGCCCTTCGCGATCCGCATCTTGGAAACCATCTTCGTAGAAGGTGAGATCAGCAGTTATTCTCTGTTGTTGGGGTTTGTCTTCCTTGCCGTGGCATCGTTGCAATCCTTCATTTTTGCCATGTGGATGGACATTCAGGATAATGAAAGGCTTAATCGCTAAGGTTAAGTGTCATCGTATTGATTGGGAAAATAATCACGTGAATGACGGACTACACTTTTAGCGCCTACAAAGCTTACCTGGAAGCCCTCAAGGGATTGGGGTTTCAATTCATCACCTTCCATGAGTTTTTCAAGAAGGAATTTGACAGCCAGCGTCCCTATTGCCTGCTCCGTCACGATGTGGATAGAAAGGTGACGAATACCCTGAAAATGGCTCAGCTGGAGCATGAACTCGGTGTGAAGGCCACCTATTATTTCAGGACCAAGAACCATGTGTTCAAGTCATCCATCATTCAAACCATTGAAGGTCAGGGACATGAGATTGGCTATCACTATGAGAACCTAAGCGATACCAAAGGAGACATGAATCGTGCTCTGAAGGATTTTAAGGATCAACTCAGTCGCCTGAGGCAACACGCCACCGTTACCACCTGTGCCATGCACGGCCGACCGCTCGAACCCTATGACAATCGAGATCTGTGGAAGAGCAAGGAAAATCATGACATCCTGACCAACGACCTTCAATTGCTCGGGGAAGTATACCTGGACATTGACTACAAAGACATCCTTTTCATCACCGATTCCGGACGTAACTGGCATTCAGGAAGGCTTAATCTGAGAGACACGGTAGAATCGCAGGTGTCCAAAGATTTTGAAGATGGGTCGGAATTGCTGCGCTATTTTTCTGCCGATCCACATCCCAAGGTCGTATTCCAGATTCACCCGGAACGCTGGGCTTACAACAGTGTGGACTACGCTTATCAATGGATGTTCGACATGGCCGTGAACATGGCGAAGAGGCTCGTAAAGCTTTTGAAAAAGTGATAGAGCATTCCCATCGCATATCGCAAGAGCTCTACAACGAGGTCTACACCAGCTTTCCTGAACACAGTGTGTACCATGGCGAGCAGTGGCACAACTTTCTGAAGGATGCGTTTGGATGGTCTGTTCAAGCCTTGTTCAGCCGCGATGCTCAGGGACAGTTAGAGCTGTTCCTGCCCTATGTAAGCAAGCGTGGGATCAGCGGTAAGCGGAAGGCATCTTCCTTGCCTCTCAGTCATCATGTTCCCCTGCTGGCGAAGGGAAATGTCAACGTTGATTCCGAGAAGATTTTGTCTCTCTGTGGGTCTTCGCTGGAGATAAAAGGCGAAATGCAATCCGGAAGCAAAGCCATCAAAAGCGTTACAACGAATGATTTGGCGATACTCGATTTGTCATCTTTTCAAGATGAGAGCCAGTTGCTGAAAGCCATGCATAAGTCGAGTATTCAGCGAAAGATATCAAAGGCAAAGCGCGAAGGAGTAGAAGTATCAGAAGAATCGGACGATGCTGCTTTCGAAGTCTTCTACGATATGGAAGTGGAGACACGGATACGCCAGGGGTCGCCCATCTATCCAGCAAGGTTTTTTACGCGGCTCAAGAAAGCGTTTGCATCAGGGGATAACGTGAAACTCTTCATGGCGAGGGTGGACGGAAAACCCGCAGCTGGAATCATTTTCCTCTTTCATCAGGATACTGCTATTTATGCCTACGGAGGATCGTATTCCAATCCAGATTGGTTTAAGCTTGGTGTGAATCAGGCCGCCATGTGGGAGGCTGTGAGGTATAGCTTCGCAAACGGCTACAAGACCTTGGATTTTGGTACTTCTCCCAGATCACAACCTACGTTGTTGGATTACAAGCTGAAATGGGGCGCTGAAAAGGTTCCTCTTGCTACGTCCTTCGTATTGCCTGAAGGCGTGGAACCTCCAGTGATCAACAGAGACGGTTTGGCTGCCAAACTCATTTCCAACGGCATTAAAAAAATGCCGAAGCCGCTTTTCAAGCAACTTACTCCAACCCTCTTAAAACTGGCTGTTTAAATGAAGTGGTTCGCCTCTTTTGTTCTGTTCATTCAACGGCAATTCCTGAGGTTTGAACCCCTTTCGAAGAACACACCATCCGAGTTTCCAAGCGAATTAGAGCCCATCTTTATCATTGGTGCTCCAAGGTCTGGAAGCACCTTGCTCTTTCAGCTGATGGTGGCACACTACCGGGTGGCCTTTGTTTCAAACCTGATGGCGCTGTTGCCGGTATTGTTAAGCCGCCTCGCCAAAATCACTCGCAAACAGGTGAGTGACGTAAACGATATCAAGGAAAGTGATCTGGGCTATGTGCCCGGCCTTCACAGTCCCAACGAGGGTGGCGCCATTATGCGCCTGTGGTTTGAAGAGCCTCTTCCGCCTTCAAAGGCTGAAAGTGTACGGCAAACCGTGCTCAGGGCAAGTCTCGCAGTTGGAGGCCCCATGGTGTTCAAAAACCTCAACAATTCACTGCGAATTGACAACATCCTCAAGGTTTTTCCCAAGGCCAGACTCGTTTACCTGCAGCGTGATCCTTCCTACAATGCTCAGTCGATTTTAATGGCGAGACGAAAACTGGGAATAGCTCAGGGAGAGTGGTGGAGCGTGGAGCCGAAGGGGTTTGAAGAGCTCCTGTCGAAAGACGATGTTGAGCAGGTAGCCTGGCAAGTGGCTGAAATCAACACAATCGTCCAGAGTGCCTTGCGTAAACACAAGGGATACGTTGCTCATCTGAGCTATGATGAACTGACGGCTCATCCGGGTAAGTCTCTGGAAGAGTTGGCCAAAGGTCTAGGGCTGAAGCCCAAGTCAGCAAGCCCGTCTTTTGACGCTGTCAAGTCCAAAAACGCTATTCGACTCAGCGAGAATGAGTGGGACCGATTGCAGAAATTCTTCGCAGCATGAAAACGGCTGACAAATACCAGGTCTGGTTAGTCGCCTTGGTTTTTGTGTTTTCTCTTTACCTCGATTGGATTTACGAAGTCGGAATAAGGGATTGGTTATTCAAAGGAGTACAAGAACCGGAGGAAGCCAGTTTTTCGTGGACAAAGTATTCCCTCATGAAGCTGCTTCTTGTTCCCGGATTGGCAGGACTCTATTTCAGCCGTGATCAGATGCAGGCCTTTGTGCAAACCCTGGTGATTACCATGATCACCCTGCCCAACCTGACCTATTTCGCTTACGAAACTTCTTCCGTATTCATTCCTTTTGTCGCTGCGCTGTTGCCCTTATCTGTGTTCCTCGTTCCTCGATTCGAATGGCAACCTCCCAGTTTTTCTAGGTTTACACCCTACCTTCTAGCCGCAGTATGCATCGGCCTTCCCGTCATTTTTATGATAGACTACGGCTTCGCCTTCGATGCAGGTCATTTGCTCATGACCAATGATATCTACGAAGCCAGGGCACGAGCGTCAGGCGAAACGTCACGATTCACAGCCTACACCTTCACCTTCGCATCCACCTTCCTCTTTCCGCTCGCTGCCTTGTATTTCTGGCATCGAAAAGGAACCTGGAGGCTGGCCAGCATCGGTGTCTTCGTTCTGGCGGTTTGTGTTTACACGGTCAACCCTCACAAGTCCATCGTATTCAACCTTGGCATTGTTGCATTTTTTGCCCTTTTCCAAACGGTGAAACGTCAAACGCTGGCGTGGGTAGGCCTGCTGCTCGCCATTGGAGTCCTCGGTCGTTTTGAGTCTTTGTTTCACACCGACACTCAGGGCTATTTGGAAGGCTTTTTCATCAGGCGGGTGCTTTTTCTCCCCGCCATGTTGAACGATGCCTACTTCACCTTTTTTGACGGACAGCCTGTCCAGCTGGCACACAGCGTGCTGCGAAGCATTGTTGATTATCCCTATGAAATGACTCCCTCCAAGCTCATTGGAAACGAAATCTATGGAACCGGAGCGAACGCGAACAACGGTTTGCTGAGTGATGGGTTTATGAACTTTGGTATCTGGGGAGCAGTAAGCTTCTCGGTGCTACCCGTTTTGTTTCTGACAGCGCTCAGCAGACTGCGAAAGCCGGTGGTGTTTTCTGGGATGCTTTTCCTTGTTCTCAGTCTGTTTAAAAGTTCAGCCCTTCTTACCTCCATTTTAAGCCACGGTTTGCTTTGGTTTACCTTGCTTTGGATCTTCTTCATTCCTTCGATGATCGATGAATAAAATCTGTCACGTTACTTCCGTTCACTTAGCTCATGATGTTCGCATTTTCAAGAAGGAATGTCTGTCTCTGGTTGAGGCCGGTTATGAAGTCCACCTGATTGCGCCCGATCGTGGAGAAACGGAATTCGAAGGCGTCACTTTCCATGGACTGAAACCACCCAGTGAAAAGCGCCTTCACCGCATGCGCCACACCGTCAATGAAGCTTATCAGCGTGCATTGGAGGTGGATGCAGACGCCTATCATATCCACGATCCCGAGTTGCTTAGGATTGTTGGGAAGCTCAAGCGAAAAGGAAAAAAAGTCATTTATGATGTCCATGAGGATTTACCCCGGCAGATCCTTGGGAAGTATTACATCAGACCGATTCTGCGAAAGCTAATCGCCAATGTTGTCGAGCGCTACGAAGATCGGATTGCCAGCAAGGTAGACCTCATTGTAGCCGCTACACCTCGCATTGCCAGGCGCTTTGAACCCCTGAATTCGTTTGTCACCAATGTGAATAACTTCCCGGTGCAAAAGACCTTCAGAAGGGTAGAGGGGGGAAAGCGATTTGACCAAGTGTGTTACGTAGGAGGCATTTCAGCGATCAGAGGGTTGGAGCGTGTGCTTGACGCTTTGCTTCTGCTTCCGGAAGAAATAAAACTCGTTTTGGCGGGTCCCTTTTCCGATCCTGAATACGAAAAGGTGTTGGCTGCACACAAGGCCTGGCCTCGCGTGGATTACCTGGGATACATTTCTCACGAACGCGTTAATCAGGTGTACAACGAGAGCTTTGCCGGACTTGTATTGCTGCTGCCGTATCCCAATCATATTGAGTCGCAGCCCATGAAGATGTTTGAGTACATGTCAGCAGGGTTGCCGGTTGTTGCCTCCAACTTTGAGCTTTGGGAGGAGATCATTCTTCCCAACAAATGCGGGTTGTGTGCAGACCCAGAAGACCCGCAGGCCATAGCCTCTGCGATCATTTCGCTCCACAAGGATCGTAATCTGGTGGAGGAAATGGGAAGGAATGGAGTGAGGCAAATCAGGACGAAGTATAATTGGTCTAATGAAGCCGAAGTGCTTGTTGAGGCTTACAAGCGACTGGGATAAGCTGTGCGTATTCTTATCCTTTCACAGTATTTCCCTCCGGAAACCGGAGCCCCTCAAAACAGGCTTTTTGAGCTGGCCATTCGCTTGAAGTCACGAGGACATGAAGTCTTTGTGTTGACCGCGATGCCCAACTATCCCAGCATGAAGGTTTTCGAGGGATACCGTGGAAAGCTCTTCCTGCGCGAAAAATTGGAAGGACTTGAGGTCATGAGGTCAGCCATCTACGCCTCAAAGAACAGCGGCTTGTTTCACCGCCTTCTGAACTATTTCTCTTTTGTTTTTACCTCCTTCTTCGTTGGTCTTTTTGCCAAACGCTTTGACTTCATAATGTGTGAGTCTCCTCCCTTGTTCCTGGGGTGGACTGCAGTGCTGCTCAGCAAACTGAAGCGCATGAGGCTCATTTTTAACGTGTCAGATTTGTGGCCTGAATCGGCTGAAAAACTCGGCTTGGTTTCAAACAAGATAGCCTTGGGGATGAGCTATACGCTGGAGGCTTGGATTTATAGGAACAGCTTCATCATCACCGGGCAAACGCAAGGAATTGTAAAAGACATTTCCAGTCGCTTCAAGGGCAGGCGAACCTATTGGTTGCCCAATGGAGTTGATACCAAGCGCTACGACCCACAGAGCATTCGCTTAGATTGGCGAAAGAGTGCCGGGTTCTCGCAGGATCAGTTTCTGCTGCTCTATGCCGGAATTTTGGGGCATGCTCAGGGATTGACCGTATTGCTGGAGGCGGCCAAGAAACTCGGGGAAACCAATGTGCAGTTTGTGTTGCTCGGGGAAGGACCTGAGAAAGAAGAATTGAAATACCGCGCCCAGTGGATGGAGTTGAAGAACGTACACTTTCTACCGGGAGTTCCGAGAGACAAGATGAAAGAAATTGTAGCCGGGGTGGATGCCGCGGTTGTTCCGCTGCGCAAGCTCGACCTGTTTAAAGGAGCCATTCCTTCCAAGATTTTTGAGAACCTCGCGATGGAGAAGCCCATCTTTCTCGGAGTAGAAGGAGAAGCGAAGGAGTTGTTCATTGATCAGGCCAACGCAGGATGGTTCTTTGAACCTGAAAATGCCGATGCTCTGGCCAGCGCAGTGCAAAATGCCCTGAAAGATCCTGCCCGCGTAGCACAATGCGGACAGAATGGAAGACGTTTCGTGATCGAACATTTCGATCGGGACACTATCGTTGAACGTTTTGATGACTATTTAAATAAATTCGACCAATGAAGATCGTTACCGTTGTTGGAGCACGCCCCCAGTTTGTGAAAGCCGCAGCCCTCAGCCGGGTAATTGCTGGAAGGGATGGCATCGAGGAGGTAATCGTTCACACCGGACAGCACTTCGATAAGAACATGTCCGATGTGTTTTTCGAAGAGATGGAAATTCCCAAACCCGGTTATAACCTGGATATTCATTCGGTAGGCCATGGAGCCATGACCGGGCGAATGCTGGAAGGCATTGAGGAAATCCTGCAGAAGGAGACTCCCGATCTATTGCTGGTGTATGGAGACACCAACAGCACCATTGCCGGAGCCCTCGCTGCGAAGAAAATGCACATTCCAGTTGGTCATGTGGAAGCCGGCCTGCGAAGCTTCAACATGAAGATGCCAGAGGAGGTAAACAGGATTCTGACAGACCGCATCAGCGATTACCTCTTTTGTCCAACATCTACAGCTGTCAATAACCTTCAACGCGAAGGTTTCGAGAACTTTCCCTGCGAGATTCATCAATGTGGTGATGTCATGCAGGACGCAGCCATTCACTACGCGCAAAATTCTGCAGAGAAAAGTGGAGTGCTTCAGCAACTGGGTAACCCCGAAGACTTTGTGCTGGCTACCATCCATCGTGCTGAGAACACAGATGATCCTGAACGCCTCAGGGCCATTGTAGCTGCACTCGATGAGGTCAACAGCGATAAACAAGTGATTTGTCCCATTCACCCGCGCACCCGCAAAATCCTTGAGAAACAGGGGCTGAAGCCCGCGTTCACGGTGATCGACCCTGTAGGCTACTTCGACATCATTGAGCTGTTGAAAGCCGCCTTTTTGGTGATGACAGACAGCGGAGGATTGCAGAAGGAAGCTTTCTTTTTCCATAATCCATGCATCACTCTGCGGGATCAAACGGAGTGGACCGAACTCGTGGATCACGGCTTTAATCGAATTGCCGGAGCCAATACCGATGACATTCTTACACAGTATCACGCGATGCGTTACGCGCGTCTCAACTTTGAGGTAGACCTCTACGGTCAGGGGCGTGCCTCTCAAAACATTTGTGATGTACTTGCTGGCGTCAATGCATGAAGTGGCTAGAGCGGCATAGGATCTTTCTTTATCAGAACTATCTGCTCTATGGCATTGCCTTTTTGCTTCCATGTGCGCCTCGGCTTGCTCCACTGCTGATTGCAGCCTTTGGTGTGCTTTCGATCTATGCCATTGTTCGGGGCTACAGTCGGGTGCAAATGAGCGAGATCGCAGTGCTGATGATGATCTACTTTGGGCTTCATCTCGTGGGGATGCTCTACACCGACAACCAGGCGAGAGGATGGTTTGATCTCGAAGTCAAGCTTAGTTTCATTGCCTTTCCTGTGGCCTTCACCGGCTTTAAATTCCTGAACAAAACCAACTTCGACAATACGCTGCGAGCCTTCCTTTATGGAACGCTGGTAGCCGGAGTGTTTTGTCTGCTTCAAAGCACCTACACTGTATTGATCGAGGGTAAACCCTATTACTATTTCCTGACCAGCAGGTTCAGCGTGATCATTCATCAGAGCTATTTCTCGATGTACATGATTTTCGCGATCCTGATCCTCGCCTACCTGGAGTGGCCGTTGTTTCGTCATCGCAACCGATGGCGGAATGCCTTGAATGCACTGCTGCTGACTTTCTATACCACTTGCGTGGTGCTGGGAGGTTCTAAAATTGGCATGCTCTCCTGGCTCGCGATCATGGGGTGGCTTACCTGGGCGTTAGTCCGTGAGTTTCAGAATAAGTGGATTCCTATTGTGGGGCTCATCATAATTTCTTCTCTAATTGGAATCATTTTCCAATCAGCTCCGTTACTTCAAAAGAGAATTATGAACGTTTTGAAAATTGCTCAAGGCCAAAATGTGGCTCCTGACTCGGCAGAAAGTACCGCTGTGCGAACGCTGGTCTACTCTTCGAGCTGGAATCTGATCGCTGATCAGCCGTGGTATGGTCAGGGAACGGGTGACTTTCAAGACGCTTTAGATATTGAATACACTAAAAAAGGGTACGAAGTAGCCGCTGCGCGCCACCTCAACGCGCACAATCTTTTCCTTCAATCGTGGATTTCTTTAGGGATTCCCGGACTGATGACCATCAGTGGAATATTCTTGCTACTATTTCAAAGGGCCTTTCGAAAACGGAACTACCTGTTCTTAGGTTTTGCTTTACTGTTTCTTCTTATTTCCTTAACAGAGAGCTCCTTGAACATGCAGGCAGGTGTCGTTTTCTTTGCCTTCTTCGCGATCCTGTTTGCGAGGAGGACACCTAACCGACAAAATGGAGGAAAGACTGGAAACGATCAATGAAATAAAGCAGAGTTATGCGAAGCGAGCTGCTGGAAATGCGCACCTGAAGTATACTTTTCCAGTGTATCAGCAGCACGTTGTAAGAGAGCGACAGTCTATTTACAGTGATGCTCTCAAGAGTCATAAAAGGCCCGCAGGTGAACTGGAGTTCATGGAAATAGGAGCGGGCGGAGGACATAATCTTCCCTTTTTTAAGTCACTCGGCCTTCGCTGGGAAAACATTCATGTCAATGAGCTTCTGGATGACAGGGTTGAGTCCATCAGAAGTAGGTTCCCAACACCTAATATTTATCCTGGAGATGCGCTTAATCTGCCTTTCAAATCAAGGTTTGATATCGTATTTCAGTCTACTGTTTTTACCAGTATTACGAGCGATCCGTTCCGTGTAGCGCTCGCGCAAAAGCTCTGGGACATGGTCAGGGACGATGGTATGATCCTCTGGTATGATTTCGTTTACGACAACCCGAACAACCCCGATGTAAGGAAGGTGACCCGGCAAGACGTGCTCAGACTTTTCCCTGAGGCGAAGTCTATCGATTTTCATTCGGTCACCCTTGCACCACCGATCGGGAGAAGAATAGGTCGCGCATACAGTTGGATGAACGCATTATTTCCATTTTTGCGTAGTCATCTAATTGCCGTGATCCGTAAATGATCCCATTTTCCCCGCCTCGAATAGACCAAAAAACCATTGATGCCGTCACCGATACTTTACAATCGGGATGGATCACTACTGGTCCCAAGACCAAGCTTTTCGAATCAAGACTGAAGGAGTACACAGGAGCTTCCGCTGTATTCTGTTGCAATGCCGCCACCAATGGCCTTGAACTCCTCATGCGTTGGCTCGGAGTTGGGCCGGGTGATGAAGTCATTATTCCCGCCTATACGTATTGCGCGACTGGCAATGTTGTTGTTCATCTGGGCGCAACTCCTGTGTTGGTTGATGTAAGAGAAGACTTCACCATTGACCCATCGGAAGTACAAAAGGCCATCACCCCAAAAACCAAAGCCATCGTTCCTGTGGATATTGGTGGTTTGCCCGTGGATTACAACGCGCTGTGGAAATTGATTGAGGATGCCGCGGTAGATTACATCCCCGCGAATGATCGTCAGTCGCAGCTGGGACGCATTGCCTTAGTGGCCGATGCAGCACATTCACTCGGAGCTTTTTATGGTGATGTCCCCATCGGCACGCATGCAGATGCGGTGGTGTTTTCTTTTCACGCGGCCAAGAACTTGACCACTGCCGAGGGTGGGGCCATATGCCTCAACTTGCCAGAGGGTTTTGATCACGAAGAAGCCTATCGTTGGTTGAACGTGAGATCGCTTCACGGACAGAGCAAGGACGCCCTCGCCAAGACGAAAAAGAATGCCTGGGAATACGATGTAGAGGAAGCAGGATGGAAATGTAACATGACCGATATCCAAGCAGCCATGGGATTGGTAGAGCTGGAACGCTACAACGCAGAGACGCTTGCCAAGAGAAGGCAAATTGTAGAGCGCTACCAGGAAGCCTTTGCTGAATGTTCGTGGGCTATTCTGCCTACCGTAGCAGATGAAGATCGTCAGACCAGCTATCATCTTTACCTGTTAAGGGTGAAAGGCGCCAGTTTAGCCCAGCGCAATGCTGTGATTCAGGGTATTTTCGATCGGGAAGTATCTGTCAATGTCCATTACAAACCATTGCCGCTTCTTTCCTACTACAAGAATCAAGGCTACACTCTGGATGCATATCCCATTACCAAGTCGCTTTGGGAGAATGAGATCTCCCTTCCTGTTTACTACGACCTTTCCATGGAGCAGGTAGAAACCGTGATTCAGGCGGTGAAGGATTCGGTAGAGGAGGTGATGGCATGATCCGCCTGCTGGATGTAGTGCTTTCAGCCCTTGGGGTAATCATCCTCAGTCCTTTCCTGTTGGTCATATCTGCATGGGTGACCTTCGACAGTACCGGAGGAGCATTTTTTACGCAGGTTCGTGTCGGGAAGGATGGCCAACCGTTTCACTTGCTGAAATTCCGGACCATGCGTCCGGCCTCTGAGTCGAAGGGGCAATTGACCATCGGAACCAACGATCCACGGATCACCAACATTGGAAAATTCCTCAGAGCCTATAAGCTGGATGAGCTACCACAGTTGATCAATGTTTTGATCGGAGACATGAGCCTTGTGGGCCCAAGGCCCGAGGTTCCAAAGTATGTCGCGCTCTACACGCAGGAGCAGCGAAGGATATTGACCGTAAAACCGGGAATTACAGACCAAGCTTCGCTCGAGTATTTCGAGGAGAATGATGTGCTGGCAAAGAGCGATAACCCCGAACAGACCTACGTACTGGAGATCATGCCACACAAGATCGATTTGAACATGAGCTTCATCGAAAACCCAAGCATGGGCGCCTATTTCTCGATCATCGGAAGAACCATTGTACGGATTCTGTCTTGAGGGATCAGATGATTAGATAATTAGATGATCAGATCATTGGATCTACCACATTCAGCATCTCATCACCTAATCACCTGATTATCTGATCAACCAACCTATTTCTTAGAGATCCAAGGGCTGTCCTTCATGTAGTATCGCCAGGGGAGAAGAGCGTCTTCGCCTGCGTAGTCAACGCCAATGCGCGTGGTGTGATGTATGGCTTCATCCGGCAGGACAGGCGCGTTTTCGATGTAGAGCCAGTCCGATTGGAGATCTGTACCTGAGTAATCCGTCTTAATTCCCAGTGCCTGAGCCATGGAGCCGGGACCAGAAGTCAGCCTTGGAGCGGGTTTTTGCATCTTCCTCCGTTCAAGCATATGCACGGTTCCTTCCAACGGCTCACAAGCTCGGATGAGCACGGCATCGGCCAATCCTTCCTGGTTGGTGACCACGTTGAACAAGTGATGAATGCCATAGCAGAGGTATACATACGCTACGCCACCTTGGTGATACATCACTTCCGTTCGTGCCGTTCTTCTGTTTCCAAAGGAATGCGCTGCTTTGTCCACCCGGCCGTTGTAGGCTTCTGTTTCTGTGATGATGGCTTTACAGCAACGGCCGTCCAGTTTCGTCACCAGTACTTTCCCGAGTAATTCACGTGCGATCAGGCACACATCATCGCGCTGATAGAAAGAAGGATTCAGTTTCACAGATTGCAAAGAAAACAGCAAATTCTTGTTTCCATTTCTTGTCTTGACACTAACATTTTAACTTGTTTTTCGTCTATAGGCGTAGCCTTCAAACTATTCCAAATGAAACACTTACACGCTTACCTTCTGTTGTTTGTTCTTCTCTTTGCTACGGGCGCCTCAGCTCAAAGCCGTGTATTCCTTGCAGCGAAAGATGATGCCGTCCTTCGCATTGCAGACTCCACTTCCCTGATGATCAATTCTTCCGTAACAATGTCCGCTTCCGGTGTCACCATCAGCGGAGTGAATGGTCTTGATGTGCACCCCTGCACCGGAGAGATTTATGTGATGCTCAGCATCAGCGGACAAGCCAATCGAAGCCTCGCGACAGTGGATACTTTGGGGAACGTGACCATCATTGGTAATACCGGGGATAAGTTTGCTTCCATCGCTTTTGATGACATGGGCACGCTCTACGGTGTCACAGGTGATGGTGCCAATACACCTGAAACACTCTACACGCTCGATCTTTCCAGCGGCACTCCAACATTTGTCATGTCTCTCGGAAATGGCGATCAGGGCGAGTCCATTGCCTACAACCAGGACGATGGATTTCTTTACCACTGGTCGGGCCTTAACAACACGGTGTTTGAACGCATCGACTTGTCAAACAACACCATAACCAACATCGGCTTTCTGAACCCTAACGTCAATATTGGCAATGTGACCGCTTCTGTTTATGCGGGGAACGGTCTTTTTGGAGTCGTGAATGGAAATGATTCACTTTTCTCCCTGACTTCCACGGGCTTCGCTGTCAATGTGAACGTAGACATGGGGTTTCCCACCAAAGGATTCACGTTTGAAGGAATCTACCCTGCGCTCACTCCTCTTACAGATACGGGAATTTGCCCCGGTGATTCAGCTGTGATACAAGCCTATGCAGGTAGCGCATATCAATGGTATCGGAATGGTGTGGCTTTGACCGGTGAAACAGGGCAACAGCTCTCTACCACTTCAGGAGGAGTCTTCAACTGCGTGGTCACAAGACCAGGATGTGTGGACAGTTTTGCAGAAGCCGTTACCATCATTGAGCTCAGTGCTCCCGTAGTTGTCATCCAACCCATTGGCCCTGTAGGTATATGTGACGGGAATTCCACCACCTTGTTTGGAAACCCGGGCGGAATCAGCCAATGGTTTCGAAATGGAGTGCTGCTCACCTTCGAAACGAATGATTCCATTGTTGTGACCACACCCGGATTCTACAACATCATGAAAACCAACAACGAAGGGTGTTCAGATTCAGCTGTTGCCGGTGTGGAGGTGTTTTTGATACCCGATCCGATCGTGACGATTGGAGGAGATTCACTCATTTGCGCTGGTGATACCGGAACGCTGACCACTGCTCCGATCTACCTTCAGTACGATTGGTCGAACGGAGAGAATTCGCAGAATATTGAAGTCAGCGCGGCAGGTGTGTACTCGGTCACTATTATTGATGTAGATGGATGTACCGGAATCGACAGCATAGAAGTAGCACTTGCCTCACTGCCCACTCCCATGCTTGGAGAAGATGATACACTGTGCATTGGTCTGGGGGGAAATACAACGCTTAGCCCCGGTTCGTTTGCATCCTATCTCTGGTCTGATGGCTCTACGGATAGCATGCTGCTTGTGGATGGGAATGACTTTGACAGCACATCTGCTCCTACACTGTTTGCCGTTACTGTAACTGATGCCTCCGGCTGTGAAGGCTCTGATGAAATTGAGATTGTTGGTGAGTCCTGCGTGGGAATTGAAGAGACTCCCGATGCGGCATCCATTGTCATGTATCCGAATCCAGCTCAGGACGTGTTGAGGTTTGACTCTGACCTTTCCCTGAATGCTATCATAGTATATGATGGTAGTGGTCGATTGATTCTGGAAAAACTGGAGAGAAACGTATCTCAAATTGACGTGCGCGCTCTGCCTTCGGGAATCTACACGGTGGAAGTTGGTGATGGAACAGTCAAAACCTACAAGCGATTGGTCATTCGCTGATTACGATGACTTCATCATTCCACAGATTCTACTGCGTCTTCAGGAGGAGTGTTGATTTTGAGTGACTCTGGATTTTTTAAGTAGACAATTCCACCGCAGATGATCACTAGTATTATGAAGATTAAGGCTTGGAGTGCGGAGTAGAGTATAATCTGGCTAAACTTCCGGCTGTCGACCATAACACGGGCGTTCCAAATCACAAGTAAGCCTAGAAAAACAAAAAACGCCCAGCCCTCTAAGTAGTCTTTGGAGATCAGGATGAGGAAATCCTGGATAAGGGTAACGATGATAAAGAACGAACTAGCCAGGTAGGTGAGCGAAATCAGGTGCTTGGTGAGAGGTTGTTTCTTCGGGATAAAAGCAGCGAGAGAGGCCAACGTGAGAAAAGGAAAGAAGAAAGCCCAGAAAAACAGCTGGGTTTGAACTCCCGTAAACTCCATGGTAAGGCCCAGTAGTTCTGTATTGATGTAAGCTATGTGCAGTGCCGCCAGGGCTAATCCATAGAAAAAGACTTTTCCAGGACTTGGGTAGTAGCCGCGATTCCCCAGCCAGTAATTGTTGATGATCTTCGCAGGATCCAGGATTAGCTTGAGAATACAGGCAAAAACAGAGCGTTCAAGGGAAAAAACATTGGCCATCCAGTCCACCAGCATGCTCCAAAGTTTCGTAACCGATCGGCCGGGTTTTTGGCCGCAGTTGCTGCAGTAGTTCCCGGTTACCGGAGTCTCACATACACTACAAATGACAGTCTCTTGCATGGGCAATAGCGCCACAAATTAAGGAATGATCCAGCTATGGTAATCAAGGCCCGTATTCCGGTGGGCACAAAAAAGGCTGCAATAAGGGAGATCCCTTTGTTGCAGCCTTCTATATTATTTAAAGATTGACTTAGTGAATGCCTTGAGCAGCCAGATAGCGCTCTGCATCCAGAGCAGCCATACAACCTGTGCCAGCAGCAGTTACTGCCTGACGGTACACCTTATCACCGGCATCACCAGAGATGAAAACACCATCAACATTGGATTTCGAGGTTCCCGGCTTTGGAAGCAGATAGCCCGTTTCATCCATATCCAGCCAACCCTTGAAAATATCGGTGTTAGGCTTGTGACCAATGGCTACAAAGAAACCCGTTACATCAATCGTGCTCTCCTCCTTGGTTTTGTTGTTGATCACGCGAATACCTTCTACTCCGTTTTCTCCAAGTACGTCCACTGTTTCTGTATTCCAGTGAACTTCAATGTTCTCCGTATCAAATACACGCTGTTGCATGATCTTGGAAGCACGCATCTCATCGCGTCTTACCAGCATGTGAACCTTCTTACACATTTTAGAGAGGTAGGTTGCTTCCTCGGCCGCTGTATCGCCAGCTCCAACAATCGCCACTTCCTGACCTTTGTAGAAGAAGCCGTCACATACAGCACAAGCGGAAACACCACCGCCCATATCGCGCAATCGTATTTCGTTTTCGAGACCCAGCCACATGGCAGAGGCGCCTGTAGAAATGATGATGGAATGCGCTTCCAATTCCTCCTTGTCGTTGACCCAGACCTTGTGTACCGGACCTGAAAAATCAACCTTAGTTACAAAGCCGCTTCGGATATCGGTATTAAACCGTGCCGCCTGCTTTCGGAAATCCACCATCATCTGTGGTCCATTCACTCCTTCTGGATAGCCCGGATAGTTCTCCACATCCGTAGTATCCATCAATTGGCCCCCTGGCTGCATGCCTTCAATCATTACAGGTCCCAGTTCTGCGCGTGCTGCATAGATAGCCGCTGTGTAACCTGCAGGGCCTGATCCAATGATCAGGGTTTTAAAAGGCTCTTTTGTTTCGCTCATCACCTCAAATTTTTCGTGTGCAAATGTAGTTTTTGCAATTTTTCAATCGTCAGACAAAGAAGAATGATCCGTGGACGGCTTACAAGGCATTCGTCCACTGGGAATATAAGTCTGTTTTTGATTCACCTACATGGTTTGTGATTGAACCAGCTCATCGTGTCCATGACCTTCTGCGCGCGGACCAGTATCATATGAATTGTTGCCAGAATCAAACGGTGTAGTACCAGTGTCAAACTGTTCATTGAACTTTATTTTTTAAAATCGAAGCTTTGAAGAATAAAAGGCGGAAGCTGAAAAGCCTGAAGAGAGTAGGCAATCAAATTGAATGTATAAACATGAAGTATTCTAAATTTTTTGTGTGTGCGATGGTGTTATTTGCTTTTGCATGCAGTGAAAGCCCTGTTGAAGAAGCAACAGTAAAAGCGACAGAGCCCAGGGAAGAGGCTGTGTTGACTAACATCCCTTGGGTTTATGTTATGGATGTCACCCGGAGTCGTACCTGCGGAATTGGCGGTGGTATCTGTTATGAGAATGGCATGGGAGATGTTTTGGATCAAAGCCCGTGGTGGTATTTTGGTGGCGTCAGCCTTACAGACCCAGATGTTGTGCAGGTCAATACTGATGAGGCAGGTGATCCGGCAGGATCTGTACTCGTAGCGTTGACAACCTCAAGTTCGGGAACTTATGAGTTCGAAATGGTATTAACGCGTCCTGGTCATGTAGATGGCCACGTTCAGGTACCTGCAGGAGATATCGTTTGTACGCCACAGCTTGCCGCACAGTTCGGAGTGACCAGCATCACCCTTCATGCTGGCAGTTATCCGATTGATTACTCACAGTATCCAACCTACGGAGCTGCTACCATCGCGTGTACGGTGATACCTTAATGCCATAGCTCACGTATTTCTCAAGTTCTAAAGGCACGATCGCTTCCTGAACAGCGCTGATCGTGCCTTTCTTTTTTTAACTTAAATAGCATGCTCAGAGGTTTACAAAGAAGCTGGTGACGGAGAGAGTGGTGCTGTTTTCAGTGATAAAACCACGGTTTTCGAAACGGTCAGATCAAAAAAATCCAGATGTCAATCAAAAAAACCTCAGCATTTCGATATTTGCAGCCCTCTTTTCAGAGGAGCATCCTCAGGGAAAGTTCCCGATGGATGAGAGCTCGGGATGTAGCTCAGCCCGGTTAGAGTACACGTCTGGGGGGCGTGGGGTCGCTGGTTCGAATCCAGTCATCCCGACAAGCAAAAGCCTGACACGAAAGTGTCGGGCTTTTTTATTGGTCCAAGCCAAGCTCGCTTGAGTGCAGAGACCAATAAAAAAGCCCAAATGAGCTCAGCGAATAAGGCTTTTACTTGTGCACCCCGAAGGGTCTATCTGGATCACGAAGTAATCCACCATCCGCTGGCAGATCACTTGCTGTAAGCCTTTCCAGTCCTTCAAAAGCGCACCATAGTCGTGAAAGATGATAGCTTCGTTGATCATACGCTTGCAAGCTATTACTCAATGAAAAAAGCCTTTTTCAACTGGAGCACCGGCAAAGACTCCGCGTTTGCGCTGTGGAAGATGCAGGTGGATCAGCGCTTTAAGGTGGATCGATTGGTGACGACTGTGAACGAAGGATTCGGGAGGGTTTCCATGCATGGGATTCGGACCGAATTGCTGGAGCTGCAGGCTCAGGCTCTGGACCTGGAAACGACTTGTATTACTCTACCCGAGTCCCCCACCATGGAGGAATATGACCGGATTTTTGCGGCAAGCATGAAGACGCTTCAGGCACAGGGTTACGACCACTGCGGCTACGGAGACATTTTTCTCGAGGACCTTCGACAGTACCGTGAAGATCTGCTGCGTCCACTTAGTATCACGGCACACTTTCCCCTATGGAAACTCGACACACAAAAGCTCATCCAAAACTTCATCAGCGAAGGCTTCAAGGCCATCGTGATCAATGTGAATGCCGAGCTGCTTGATGCTTCTTTTGTCGGCCGGGAACTGGATGCCTCGTTCATTCAGGATTTACCCGATCACATCGACCCCTGCGGGGAAAATGGCGAGTTCCATACCTTCTGCTACGATGGCCCCATCTTCAACGTTCCCGTGTCCTTTACAGTCGGAGAAAAAGTCCAGCGCGATTATCACAACGCCCAGGGAGAAAAGATCGGCAGTGCTTGGTTCTGTGACCTTGGTTAGCTATTAGACTGAGGCTATCAGCTACTAGCTTTCAGCTGTCAGTAATTCCAAGTGGCTGACAGCCAAATGTTCCCTTGTTACAATCCCTGTTTCTGTGGATGATCTTTTAAGATGATTTCGGCTGCACAGCGACATCAGTTCCAGTCGGCCGCAAACAACACCGGAACGTGATCTGACAGGCCTATTTCATTTGTCAGCGGTATGTCCAAGAAGGTTGTATTCTTCTGAATCGCATAGTCTATGGTTTGTTGCAGGTTTCGCGTTAATGAGGATTTTGGACCCGTAAATGCACCCTGAGTGGGACTGTTCGGTGCCAGGGTGCTATATCCTGGAAAGCCACCAGTCAACATCGTAGCGCTTTCATTCATATTTCCAGTGGTAGAGACTCGACCACTTCTTGTTGTATAGGTGCCGCGGATATCGAGCAGGGTCGCCTTATAGTTGTAGTCACCGATGAAGATCTGCGGATCCGGAGAGCCGTGCATGCTTTCTGGCCACTTTGCTTCGGCCGCCTGTAACAGTTGAAAGAGACGTCCGGGATTGGAATTATCTGCATTGCTTGCTGACGCGTGAATGTTGTAAATGCATCCACCAGGGGTCCACATTTGGAGTACG
This sequence comes from Flavobacteriales bacterium UBA6057, assembly GCA_002428995.1. Classification (GTDB taxonomy): domain Bacteria; phylum Bacteroidota; class Bacteroidia; order Flavobacteriales_G; family Salibacteraceae; genus UBA6057. The sequence goes on from DIYJ01000004.1 coordinate 187,079, forward strand.
GGGCGATAGGGTGTGGTACCATCAGGGTTTTGAATTTCATTGGCATAGGAGAACGAAGCATTGGAGATGGTGGTGAGTATGGCCATGCTACACCGGATATTGCCTTGCTGTTTCGTCTGCCATTCGTAGAAATAGACGCTGCCACTGGCAAAGGCCTCGCCCTCATACACTGCGTGTTGCTCGATTTCATCGCTGCCGTTGCCAACGGTGGGTGTTACCGGGTCTTGCCAATCTCTTACTTTGAAGAGCGAATTAATGGAGTTTGTGTTGCCGTAAAGATCTCCTGACTCCTGGAGGCAGATGGTGAATTCGCAGTTGGGATATGCTTTGTCCAGCGCTCTAATCCAGTTAGCAAATTGAAGGTCGTTCAGTCTGAAACCTTGCGAATTCCAGGTGATGATAAAATGTGTCATGATCGATGTATTTAGAGTTTATAGATGTGAATGATCGCTTGTTGAGGTTTCCCAGTGTTCCGGTTGCCAGGGTGAAAGGATTGCCTTTTCTGGCTTCTTTTTGGGCGTTCGAAATGCCTGGCGCACTTCCTCTGGAGAACAGCTTGATTTCCTGAGCCAGCGTACCAACCAGCGCGCGCTTCGGGGAGGAAGTTTCATGTCTTTTCATTGGAGGTCGGTTTGAATACACGCTCCAGCGCATCCCAGAGCTCGGGATACTGACCATCGTAGCCCAGTGCCCACATGCCCACACCGGCCAGCCCTTTTTCTTTGGCCCACCGGAATTTGGTTTCCAGTGTTTCAGCATTGTCAAACCACAGCTGCGCTTGCTGACCGTTCACCAGAGATTCCTTCACCATCACCTCAGAAAGCGCTTGAAGGCTTGCGTGTTCATTTTCTTTTTGCTTCATGATTTCCCGGTAGGTGAAGGTGTTCAGAAAGCCATCGCTCGGGGCCGGTTTGGAGGTGCCTGAAGTTTTCCACTGGCGGCCGTAATAAGGCAGGGCCAGCACGAGTTTATCCGCGCTCAGTCCTTCCTTGAGGTAGCTCTCCACGCTTTGTTCCAGCGTGTAGGGCAACAGCCCCGGGCCTTTTTTCAAGGGAGCGACCGGGCCTGTGGTTTTGCTGCCCGCATAGTAATAGTCATACCCCATGAGGATGAACAGGTCGAGCTTTCCCGAGAGCTTTTGAATGTCAAACACGTGCGCGAAGTCCACCGCATAGAGGCAGACGGTGCACAGGTAGCCCGCCCGGTGTAGCCGCTCCGACAGGCGAATGAGAAAGTCGTTAAAAGCTTCACGACAGCTACCTGGAACTTCTTCAAAGTCAATGTTCACCCCATCGGCCTTGCGAGTAGCCAGCCAGTCGGGGATGTTGCTCAGCAGTTGTTCCTGGGCCGCCTTATTTTCAAAAAAGGCTTTGTTGGGTTCAAACCCCAGGTTGGAAACCGTCAGGAATACCTTGGTTCCCCGCTGGCGTGCAAATTCCACCAATCCAGTGTGGTCCCAGCCGTGCTGTGTAATTGCGTCTCCGGTGGTGGGGTCGATCTTGCAGCCCCAGTAGGAAACGCCCCACAGCAGGTCGAAGCGGTACTGGGTGTAAGCGGACCCCATGTAGTAAGGATGGAAGCCGAAGTTTCGGTGCGGCCGCGGTTTGTTCTTTGAGTGAATGGCCGCCTGCTTCTTCCGAGTTGGCACCTTATGAGCGTCTGTTTCCCAGAAGCGACCCCAGTCTTTCTCTGCTTCCATGCCCAAGGCTTCGAAGCGGTTGGCATCGCTGGCATGCGGGGAGGAACTGTGTTCCAGCCATTGCCCGAGGTCGGACAGGTCAGGCACAGTATTTCTGGCGCGGTCTAGTTCCTGCCAGAGGTCTTCCCATGGTCCATTGGCATGCCCGGAACGAAGCGCTGAAAACGCGTTGGAATCCCGTTGTAGCACGTGTGCCATTTCTTTTCGACTCAGGGTGCTGTCTGCCAGAAGTTCTGCCCGGGTGTGGAGATGGACTTCGGGAACAATGCGTACCGTGAAGTGGGGCAAGCTGTTTACGTTCAGTAGGTTGCTCAGCTCCTTTTCTGCGGCACGGATGGCTCGCTCAAGAATGCCGGCCCGGATGGCCTGCGCCTGCAGCTTTTGCCGACACACCTTCATCACCAATTTCATTTGATTGAACGACAGGCGCTTCTCCTCACGAGTAAACAGGGCCTCAAAACCAGGGATGTGTTCTTCAGGAATGAAGAGCGGATCGATGTCGCACTGTACGATCCGGGGCGAAAAACCAGTGATCGTCAGGGTGTCGTTTTGCCAGTGGAATTGCTCGCTGGTAAGTGTACCTAAGTCAAAGCCTGCCTGAACGGTTCCGCGCCCCATGTAAACCAAGGCTTCCCGATGGGCCTGCCGGTGGGCATAGCGCGATTTTGCAGCCGCCAGTGCGGAGGCGTGTTCCTTGGCAAATACACCCCAAGGAGTGATCTTTACCAGGCTTTCAAATTGGCGCTGGTCGTGGACTCCGCTGATTTCCTGCAAGAGTTGATCATAAGTCCCGCGTGCTCCTTTCTGACCTGCGATGCACTGTTTGCGAAGCCGCTGGTAATGTCCAAAGAGGTCGCCCTCTTCCAGTCCCTCATAGGCTTCGTAGAGCGAGCCTAGCGATTCTCCGAAGTAGGTCGCGGTGATGATTTCACTCATCTGCTGCACCGATTCAACGTCTACTGGGGTCGAAACCAGCGAGAGCGTTCGTGAGCGAAGGAAGTCGCGGCCAGTAGATGAAAGCGCCAGCATCAGCAGTAGAAGCAGCAGTGGGAAGTACCAGTAGCGCAAAAGCAGTCGCCTGACGATGTTCCAATAGATCATCATTTTTTTGGGCTTTGGTGCTGTTTTTCGGGAAGCTTGGGTTCAGGCAGGTCGAAGAGTGGCAGGCTATCCTGCGCAAAGCTGATGTCGATGTGTTGGTAGCCGCTCAGCTTTAGCAGTTGCTCCACTGCATTGCTCACCTTGCCCTCGGCCTGCTGCCGGATCGGCAAGTGATTTGCCACTTTCATGACTGCGAACTGTGCGTCCTGCAGAATCTTGTTCATGGCTGCTGCATCCAGCGTGTTGCCGATCGGGTGGAGGTGTGAGTAACGTTTGATCTCTCGGAATCCGCTTGGAGGATAATCGAAATCCAATACTTCAATCGGAGGCAGCTCTAGGGTGATGTGTTTGCCATCCACTGCCACATGCTCCGGTCGAATGCGGTTGAAATCCACCCCTACCAGTAGCGTGGCTCTGGAGTGTGCCAGGAAGGAGGCTTTGTTCAGTGGCACCACGTGCATGAAGCGCAGCTGCTGGTCTGCGATGATCAGTTTGCCCAGAGTAAACTCGGCTGCAGCCAGTTCGGTCGCGCTTTGCAGGATTCCCAGCGCGTCCAGCTGGGGAGATGGCGAGCAGGCACTGAGGCAAAGGCTCAGTACCAACGGCCATGCTCCCTGATGTATGAAGGAAAAACGTTTCATGGAAATGCTCCGTGGTCCACGTGATGGGCTGGATTTGCAGTGGTCGGTTTTGGAGGCTGAGAAGGCTTCATCTCGTGCACTCCCAGGTTGGGCGACCACAAAGGCTTTGTGCCCAGGGCTTTTTCCAGCTCCGGGAAGGCCCGCTTCAGTGCCTTTGATGTTTCCATCCGGCAGGCTTCGAGTGCAGTTTGAAGGTTCAAGCGCAGCGGGTAGGAGATCCGGAGTAGTACCATCTCAGTCGTCAGTTTTACCTCCTGGAAGGTGATTCCTGCATTGCTGGCTGCTTTGTCCAGGCTTTGTTTCAGCACTGATTCCATGTCAGCTGCCAGCAACGGTCGGCCGTTCCACGTGTTCCAACTCATGGTAATCTGGATGCTGGTGTCGCGGTCTATTTTATGGTGATCCAACGGCCAGCCCAACTCCGGGTGTTTTCCAAAACCCCTGTAGAATCCTTTCGGAAAAAGGTCCATCAGGGCGTCTTTGTCCAGGCGGTGCCCTTCCTGGCGTGCCACGTCCAGGAGGTGATCCCAGTCGCCTGTGGCCACGTCTTTCAGTTTGCCAAGTAGCCGTTTATCCGTTCTCAGCTGCTGAATGAACGGATGTATTTTTTCTGTCTTCATGTATTTGAAATTTAATGTGATGTTGAATCAGAACATGTGGGTCAAGTCATGCACTCCCTCACTTACATCATGGACTCCCTCGCTTACATCATGTCCAGCGCTGCTGAAAAAGTGATCCACCGCATCGCCCACATCAGTGACCGAGTAACCAACTCCTTCGAGCGCGTCTTTAATGTCGTCCTCGCTGCTGTTCCACACATCCTTGAGTGCTCCAGCCACATCCTGTGCCGACTGGCCGATGGATTTGAGGGCAGCGGCCGCGTCTTTTTCGCTTACCTCACAGCCATGGAGCAAGTCTTTGGCAATGGTGCTCGCAGAATCTCCAATGGCACTGCTCAGGGCCGAGGCGATGTCGCTCATGGAAGCCTCGCATTCCTTCATCAGGTCTCGGGCAATGGTGGTGGAATCGTGCCCCACGCTGGCCAGTGCTGAAGCAATGTCAGAATAGCCCGCACTGCATCCTTCATACAGGTCTTTTGCCACCGTTTCCGATGAATGCCCCAGGTTGGTCATGGCCGATGCCACATCGTTGAGGCTGGCTCCATAGCCTTCGCTCAGTGCCTTCGCAATGGTTTCGGAAGAGTGCCCCAGGCTGTCGATCTCCGAAGCCACGTCACCAATGCTGGTGTTCCACGTGTTTTTCAAGGCCGAAGCAATCTGTTCGGTAGACTGGCCAATGCTTGCCAGGGTGGAAGCCGCATCGTTATATGCCAGGCCAAAGCCCTGTTTCAAAGCGGCAGCCGCATCATCACCGACATCCAGAATACCGTTCTTGACCCAGTCGGCCCACTTGCTAACGTCACTGCACAGATCGCTGAACAGCTCCGAGGCATGGTCGGCAATGTAGCTCGCCAGCTCGTCCGGCAGGTCTTTGAAACTGGTGATGTTCAGCGTGATGGACGGCAGCGAAATGGTGGAACCTTCAAAGTCGAAAGAGCCGTTCAGCCCGAAGCTGCACGAAGAAGCCGTGACTGACAACGAGAGGCTGCCTGAAACGCCCGCATCGAGGGTGAAAGAACCGAAGATGCCTAAATCGATCGATTGATCTACCTGGATGCTGTAGGATGCATTTCCATTGAACTGGCTCCCGTCCTGCAGGCTGCATACCAGCTTCGATTGCAGGAAGTTGAGCTCGCTCAGGTCTGCTTCGAAGTAGAAGGAGTCATCGCTCACTTCGAGGTCTACCGTCAGGTTCACAAGGTCGAGTAGGTGCATATTGGCACTGGCATAAAGCGGAGCGTTGCTCCCCTGATTTTCTTGGCTACTTCCCGAGTTGCTAGTCGGTGTACTTGAAGATGACTCAGAAGCACTTGGAGTGCTGTAAACGGCCACCAGAATCGGAGGATTGCTGAGATTGGAAGCAATCGGAGCCTGGAGATCGAGCGTGCCCTCACTGGTGAGCGTGCCGGTTACCCAAACCTGCGATGGATTGCCACCCTCGTTGTTACCCAGGGCCAAAAACTGCATGCTGCCGTTCACTTCACAGACCATCACATTGCTCAGACCACCACCGTTCAGGTTCACCGGGCTGGTGTTGAAGGTGACCTGGTAAGTCGGGTTGGTCATGTTGCCCCCCGCAGTGAGTTCGCTGATGAAGAGGAAGTTGCTCTTACTCGAATAGCCCAGCACAAATACTTTTTCGTCCACCGCATAAGTGAGCAGCGTTTCATAAGTATGGCGCCACGTAGACTGGTACGGAATGGTTCCTGGGGCACCGTTGGCATTGATTTCCTGGTAAAGCGTGAAGTTGTTGGATGTGTCAAAGGCCATCAGGTAGAGCTGGTTGTCCACCGTGTAGGTCTGGAGAATGGAGGCTGTGAAATCCCAGGTTTCTGAGTAGGTGAAGTTGCCCAGGGTACCATCTGCGTTGAGTTCATTCACGAAGATGTAGTTGTCAACTTCGCTGAATCCCATCAGGAAATCCTGACCGTTGATGTTATAGGTGATCAGCGTGTCATAGGCGTGTTCCCATGTTTCGCTGTAAGCATTGGAAGAGCCAAAGCCTCCGTCACTGGTCAGCTGCCGGATGAAAGTTTCCCGGCTCTGCTGGTTGTGGCCCAGCAGGTACATGTTGCCGCCCAGTTCAAGCGTCAGCATCACTTGATAAGTGCTACTCCAGTTTTCCTCGGTCGTGTGATGATCCATGCTGCCATCAGTATCCAGTTTTTCGATCAGCGCCCTTTGCGAGGCATTGCTGTAGGCAAAGAGGTAGCCCGTCCCGCCTGCCTCATAGGGAAGCACGTGATCGTAGACAAAGCGCCAGCTGGCGTTATAGGTTGGAGTGGTGAGTGTTGATTCATTGATGCCCGACAGCAGGAGAGACTGTGTTTGCTGCGAGCTGTGCTGAACAAAGAGCACGGATGGGTTTTGGTTTGAAGCCATCATTCGAAGGTTTTGAGTGTGATTAAAGGGCGTTTGTGTTGAAGGTGAATACAGGGCCACCAGCGGGCACCACGGTTTGTGTTTTGCCGCCTTGCTTCAGTTGCACAGCTTGTCCATTTCCCGTCAGAGAGAAGAAGCTTCCCAAGTGAATGGGCGAGCAGGTGAAATCTCCGCTCACGCCCTGGGTGGCGCTGATTTCCATTTCCGCATAGGTGTCGAAGTCGAGCACGGAAACCGCTCCGCTAAAACCAAAGCCTGGCTGGGTCACCAGACCGCTCGGCAGCGTTTGAGGTGTTTCGCACCAGTAAAACGAAAGGTCCTCCGCCTTCAAAAAGTCAAGGGCAGAATCTTCGTTTTCGTTGGTAAACAAGGCGATCGCCTCGGACACATCCAGCTGCTCAAGGCTGAAGGAGAGGTAGAGCGGGTTGGGCACGTCTGCGTCAAACGCAAGCACGATGCTGAAGTCTCCCTGGTCGCCCGATCCGCTTCCGACTACAGCCTGGCCTGAGATGCCAAACTCCACGGAGGGAGGATCGAATTCGATGCCCATTTCCAGGCCAATGCTTTGCAGGTGGAGGCCTTTCACGCCCGGAGGTGCGGGGAAGGTTCCGTTTTTGTCCTGCAGTTCGATGGCTACATCGGCTTCGTCATCACTCAGGGTGACCCGAATGGTGGTGTCAATGGTTTGGCCAAACATTGGGAATGACCAGCTGCCAGCCAGGTTCACGGTGAAGTCATCTTCCGTGGCAGTCACGTAGAAGCGGCATTGCTCGATCGAAATCTTTCCGGAGCCGCTGCCCGTGGAAATCGTGGCCGGTGAGGCCAGGTTGCACGAGGCGGTCACACTGTCATTGCTGGGGTCTGCAGTGATCATCAATGTCAGTGCATCTTCTGCTACCATCGAAGCCGCATGTTTGATTTCGGTGTTCGAAGTGGTGCTCAGGTCGAGGTTGGCTGAAACACTGATGCCCTGTTGAATGCCCTGTTGCGGCAGCGCAGTGATTTGCGGGCTGGAACCTCCCGGCAACTTCGGCAGGGAAGGCATTGAAACGCTGCTCAGGCTTTCCGAGGCCAGGTAGATCTGAACCTGACTCAGGCTAAGGCTGTCCAGTGCTTTGAACTGGCTTCCGATGCCGGGAATGTCGGATGGATTTTCAGTTCCGTCCAGCGCCACGCCAAACACAAAGGCTGCCTGTCCGCCAGCTGTTTTTTGTGAGAAGAAAAAGGCATCACCACTGGCCGTGGAGGCCGAGATCACAAATTGCTCGGTCGAAGCATCATAGGCCACGGTAACGGCCGTCAGCGAAAGGTTGAGGCTGGAAGGAACGCTCAGGTCGTGGCTGATGCCGAGCGCTGTGGCCAGGTCTTCAAAGCCCAGGCTGGAACCTGCTGTGGCCTGCCACTGGGCCGCAAAGCTCAGGCTGCCGGATTGCTCGCTGAGTTCTACGGAAAATTGTTCCGAACCTACAGCCCATGTTCCGCTAAAGGTGCAGCTGGCCGAAGTCCCCGAAGCTCCGCTGTTGAAGCTTGCGCTCAGGCCGAGGTTCATCGAGCAGCCCGCGATCTCAATCGGCTGGCCTTCCTGGATGGAAAGGTTGCCCTGCAAGGTCTTGGTGTTGCTGGCATACTGGAGCGAAAAGGCGCTCATCTCTAAGCTGCTGATCGCATTGGGAACGCTGAAATCAGTTCCAAAGAGCGAGGACAGGTCCTGGATGAAGCTCCCGATCGGCACTTGTCCGCTTTGCTGGGCCGCAGAAAAAGTCCACGCGCTGTTGGCATAGGCCAGCGAAGCTGTGGCCTGAATGCTGCCAATGCTGGCCGTGCCGCTTACCGACAGTGTGTTGGAGCCGTTGTTGCTCTCCAGGTGGAGCGAGGCTTGCTTTAAGTCCACGTTTTGTGAACCGATGGTGTGGCTCCAGCTGTCAGACAAGCTCGCCCGGAAGCTGTATTGCTTTTGAGCCGGAGTGGCCGAGAGGTCAAATTGGTTGCAGTTTAGGTTTCCTGAAGGAAGGTTCGTGCTGCCTATCAGCGTGCCCACGCACTGGCTTAGGTTCATCGTTTGGCCGTTGGGCAGTTTCAGTGAAATGGCCATCGAAGGAAGGCTGATGGTTGCCTCCAGTGTGGTGCCGTAGAAGGCAACTTCTCCCGAAAGGCTTAAGCTCAGTACAGGACCGCTTGCAGCCGAACCACTTGGAGCCGAAGCAGCATCGGCCGCAGCGCTGGACGAAGGCATGGAAAGCGAAAGCTGTGCATCCAGTTGCTTAAAGTCCAACAGTCCGTTCAGGGTAGACCAGCTCCAGGAAGGTGGTGTGGAAAGTGAAAGGCTGGCACCGCCCATGCTCAGGGAACCGGGGGCGATGGAATAGCTCAGTTGCTCAATGGTAGTTTGCTGCAGTGCGGGAAAGGAAGTGGGGACAAGGCTGCTCAGCGAGCTCACGCCCAGGAAGGCGGAGAGGTCCTCAAAATCGATGGGCGCTTTGCCAGAAGGCTTGCACAGAAAGGTGATCAGGGGTGAAGTGCCACTGCCAAAATTGGCGCTGATCGGCAGCGAAAGTTGCTGGCCGCTGGCACTCAAATTCAGGGTGCTGGAAAGGTTGTAGAAGCTCTGTGCCGAGGTGCCGGAGCCGGTGGCTGGGATGTTGAGGGCGCTGAATTCCAATCCAAGCTTCTGGCCGAGCAGTTCCATTTGCCCTTTTTGGGAAGCCTTTAGCCACAGGGCCGGACGGTATTTTGACGGACTGGCGCTCACTTCCATCAAGTCGATGGCCCCGGAGAGCGCTACGGTGGCTGTGTTGCTGTTGGAAAGGAAGGAGCCGATGCCTGGAGGCAGGTCGCTCAGTGCTGCAGTGCAAGAAAATTCAATGCCCCCGATGGAGGAGGCCGGAGTGACTGAAGTGTTTGATGTGTTCCACAGTGCGGCAAAGTTGGCCGGCAGCGCAGGAGCTGTGTTGCTGCTGATGGTGAGCGAGCCGTTGCTGATGGTAAGGTGGTCGAGTATTCCGCCTTTCAGAGATGGGAACACGTCTGCGAGGTTCCAGCTGCTGGCAAAACCGGTGAAGTTCATCACACATGATGGTGTATCGTTTTGAATGCTGAAGACCATCTGGCAGTGGACCGGTGCAGGACCAAAGGCAGCATTCGAAAAATTCCCGCTGATGGTCAGCGAGGAGCTTGCTAAGTCTTTTTGAATGCCGTTCAGCAGAAGCTGCCCCTGCGGGAAGAGCTTGCTAAGCAAGGTGTTGAAGGAAGCCTGATTCAACCAATCGGGGTTGAATCGGAAGCTACTGCCAGAAATGCCGTTGGAGACGGTTTGTTGCAGTGCTGAAAAGGTTGTGTTTGTCGCGTTCATCACTTTTTTATTCGTTGAAATCCGATGTAAAAGTGTGTCCGTGGTTAGGCCGTTTCAAGAGTAGAATTGCGCAACCTGCAGCAACGTGTTTTTACGTATGTCTTTTAAATCAGCATGTTAAAGCCTTGGTTTGACCGTGAGTGTCTGAGGTTGCTGGCCTTTTTATAGGGTGATTTTGTCGGTTCTGTGAACAGACGATAATGTTCGATTTAGTTAATTTACCGCTCAGAGTTGATCCAGAAAAAACGGGTATATGATGCGGGTGCAAAACGTGATGCAGTTGGTTTGGGTAGTGTTTTTCTTTACATCCGGCTGCGGGCCGAATCAGCCGTCACCTCCCAAAGCATCTGGATCCAAACCGGGTGTTTCGCAGGAAGCGCTATGTCACCGGGATTTTAAGGTGTACCGCGAAACGGTGGGCGTGTGGCGCAATAGCTGGGCCTATGTCAACGACCATCAACCCGACTTGGTGAAGGGCCGCCAGGTAAGCAGGGCCAAGATCACCGAGCAGCTCAATAAGTGTGAAGGCTGCAACGGGGTGCGGATTTATTATGCGCTGCCCGAATCTTCCACTGATTTCCCGATGGCTCCAGAGCTGATTTTCGCCAATACCATGAACTGTGATGATTCGCTGAGCGGAGACTCTTTGGTGTTATGGTCAGGCGATGCCGGTTTCATTCACGTGAGCGAGGCGCGCAGTTACATCTGCCACTGGCAGACGCTGGTGGAGGGAAAGCAGCCAAACTTCAGCCGAACCTGGGGCTTCACCTACGAGCGTGATGCTTTTGTCAGTGCCATTGAATCGGAGGAAGAGGTCACGTTTGAGTTTGCCGTCCACACCATCGATCCTTCGCTCGACTCTCTGTATGGTGTTCCCGATCACACTCCGGTGCAGGGAAGTCTGGTGATAGCCATGGTGGTCGGAAACCCCGAAACCACAGAAGGCCCCTTGCTTGACTTTTCCCTGCCCTGTCCACGGTTTTGCGGTGGAAACCAGGTACTGAACTGTGCCCCCAAATCATGATGACTCTCGCTGAGATACTGGGATGGATGGGCTTTATGGGGATGATTCTTCCCATGGTGATGGGCCTCCGGCAGTGGAGGCTGCTGGACAACACGCGCCAGCTCGTAGTGCTGCTGGTAGCCGTGTGCTTCATGAATCAACTTGCCGCCACGATTGTTGGGTACTTTCTTCAGATCAATAACCTGCTCTTTTATCATTTCTACACGGTGATGGAAGGCATGACACTCCTGTACATCCTTGGCAACCTGCCGGGGCAAAACCTTCGAAGGAGTGCCGTCTGGGGTCTGCTCATTGGATTCGCGGCACTTTGTATGGCGGATATCGGGATCAGCTACGTAGACGGGAACTTCCTTTTTCCGAGCTACAGCCGCGCACTGGAAGCGTTGCTGATTTTAGGACTGGTATTTCGCCATGTGATCCTGACGATGCGCCACGGAAAAATAGATCACATCCATCGCTGGTTACAGGCCGGCTGGCTGCTCTACTTCGGTGGAAATCTGCTCCTCTTTGTGTATTCCAATCAGGTGGAATACCTCAGTAGCGACCGCGACTACGGATTGATCTGGACCATCCACGGTGTGTTAAACCTCGTGCTCTATGCCAGTTATGCACGGGCGCTGCTCGAGCCAAAACCAAAGTCGCATGGGAAATATCTTTCTGCTTAGTTCCCTTCTTATTCTTGGTTTGATGGGGATGGTGGTAGTGGTGATGTTTACCTACCGCGAACGCCTCCATCGGGCGAGCCAGGAGGAACGCCTGCAACGCTTTCGGGCCATCTGCGAAGCCCAGGAAGCGGAACGGGAACGCATCGCACGTGAGCTGCACGATGGTGTGGCACAAACCCTGGCACTGGCCAAGCGCAACGTGTGGCGCCTTCCGGTGGCTGAGGGACCGGAACCCTCAGACGAGGTGGAACAGCTGAACCAGTTGCTGGAAGAAAGCATCGAGGGAATCCGGCAGGCAGCTCATGACCTGATGCCAGCCGTGCTCAAAACCCTGGGGCTTGAACCAGCCCTGAGGGATTACATTCAGCGACTGACGACAGATGCTGGCCCGCAGATCGATCTGGATATCGAATCCAACGACTTGTCCTGGCCTTCGGATTTTACCGCGCTGAATCTGTTTCGGATGATCCAGGAACTGATTGGGAATTCCATCCGCCATGGTCAGGCCCGATCCATTACGGTAAGACTTAACATCAACGCACGGGGAGGAACGCTGCACTATGCGGACGATGGAGTCGGCTTTGACGCTTCTCGTCAGGCCAGTGGGTTGGGAATGCATAACCTCAACGCCCGCGCCATCCTGATGAAGGGTACACATCGCTTGGAGAGCCTGCCGGACCAAGGCATGCAGTTCCATTTTTCCTGGAAGGAGGAAGGAGGGAAGTCTTGAACGCCTATCAACCCAAAATCATCCTAGTAGACGATCACGTGCTCATGCGCAGCGGCCTCCGGCAAATGCTGGAGGAACAGGAACTGGTGGTGGTCGATGAATTGGATAACGGCTCAACACTCCTGGCCAGTGTGGCCGAGCACAAGCCCGACCTGGTGTTGCTGGACATCGAAATGCCAGTGATGAACGGATTGGATGCCTTGCGCGAATTGAAGTACGAACATCCGAAGCTGCGCGTACTTCTTTTGACGATGCACGACAGCGAAGCCCTCATTCAACGCGGGATGTTTCTCGGTGCCAACGGAGTGGTGCTAAAGGATGCTCAACCGAAGGAACTGCTTGCTGCCGTGGAGCAAGTATTGTCTCAGGGATTTTACTTCAGCGAAAAGGTTTCCATGAGCCTGCTGCACGGCCTCGGCCGCAGCCTGCCCACTGTTGATCCCCCGGGCGGCAAGGTATCCCTCACGGCCCGCGAGTGGACCATCCTACGGTTGATCTGCCAGGAACGGAGCACCCATGAAATTGCCGAAACCGTCCACCTCAGCCCGCGCACCATCGAAGGCTACCGCAGCAAACTGATGGAGAAGGTGGGAGTGAAAAGCACAGTGGGTTTGGTGGTGTTCGCGGTGCAGAATGGTGCGTTGGACGGAGGGTGAGCGAACAACCTATTCACATCAAACCGCACTGCCAGCAGGCGATCATCAGTTCTTGCATGCTGCTTACCTCCATTTTCTGGTAGATGCGTTTTCGGAAGGTATGCACGGTATGCATACTTACCTGGAGGTGTGAAGAGATTTCGTTGTCTTTCATGCCTTGGGCATACAATGCCATGATTTCCTTTTCGCGTGGAGAAAGCAGCGATTGAAAGCGCTCGAAGCTGTTGCTGACACGCTGGTTTCCCTCAACAACAAATCCAGGTTCTTCATGAGAAAAGCTCTGTTTGCTCAACAGGTCGAAACGGAATACACGCTTTCCTTTCAGAACATCTTGAATCGTATCAAACAGCACATCCATGCCGGTATCTTTGGGAACAAAACCGTCTGCCCTGGAGCTCTTGACTTCTTCCAGAATAATGGATTCGGTGTAGCCTGTGAAAAAGATCACCTTCCGATCGGGGAATTGCTGTTTGCATTCGCGACACACGCTGAAACCATTGCGACCGGGGATGTTGACGTCACAAAGCAACAGGTCGAAACGGAGTCCCGGCAACTGCGTGGTGAACAATAAGCCATTTTGAAAAACCTGTTGAACTACAAATCCTTGGATACGTTCGGTGTGCGCGGAGATGCCATCGGAAATCAGGTTGTGATCATCTACGATGACGATGCGAATGGGGGATTTGGAGTATGACGCCTCAGGCATGTACGAAGAGCGGAATGTGGATATTGATGATGGTTCCACGGCCTGGTTTGGTGTCCAGGTGAAACTCCGCTTCTAGGTCTGCGCACCGCTGTTGCATATTCACGAGTCCACTGCCCTGAGAAGCCAAAGCCGGATCGAAGCCAGCTCCGTTGTCTTCAAAGGTGAAGGTGAGCTGTTGATCGTCCGCGGAAATTTGAATTTCCACGGAAGTGGCCTGGGAGTGTTCCAACACGTTGCTGGTGCATTCCTGTAGGATTCGATACAGGGCGCTTGATCGTTCTTTTCCAAGATCTTCCAGGGCATCTTCAGGGTAGATGCTTAGACGAAAGTCAATCGCTGAGACTTCCCTCATTTTCGTGAGGTGCAACTGGATGGCACGATCAAGGCTCACATTTTCGAGTTCCTGAGGAAACAGGCGATAGGCGAGGGATCGTACTTGTTCTTTGGCCAGTCTCAAATCGCTGGCGAGCTGCTGTGTCTCCGCATTCTGTTCATGCATGGAATGAACCTGCTCGGCCATTAACCGCATCTTGTAGCCAAGGCTGTCGTGCAGTTCCTGAGAGATCTTTGAGCGCAGAGATTCCACAGCTTTCCATTTTTCTGCGAGCATGATCCGCTCGTTTTTTTCGCGCCTTCGCTTTCTTTCTAGCAAGCCGAGGCTTAGCAAGAGCAGTAGCGTACAAGCGAGGCCTCCGAGTATCCAGTTGCGGGTGTTGATTTGCGCTTGCTGTGCCTCAATTTCAAGTGCTTGTACAGCGATTTGCTGCTCCTTCTCTTTGGTGTGGAATTCGACTTCCAGCGCTGAAATTTCCTCAGCCTTTGTTTGTTCGAACATTAGCTTCTGAATAGATATGGTGCTGTCCAACCAAAAGGCGCTGGAATCAAACTCCAACAATCTTGAATAGGTGATGGCCAGATTTCGGGCAGTCGATTGCATTTGGAGCAGGTTGTACCCGGCACCTGATGCGTGGGCCTTGCGCGCTTCTCTCACGGATTCGCTAAACCGTTCCTGGTGATGAAAAATGGTCGCTCGAATCGCAGAATTCGCGGCTTCCAGGTACCTATTACCTCCAATGGCATGGATGATTGAATCAGACACTCTCAAGTAATACAGGGAACTGTCGAGCATATTCAATTGAGAGTAACAACCTCCCAAATTTGAAGTAGTGGTGGCTGCGCTTGGATGCTTCAGCCGGGCATAAATAGTAGCTGCAGGAAGCAGGAAGGAGACGGCTTTGCGGTAGGACTGTTGTCGGTTGAAAATAAGCCCTATCCCTCCCAAAGCTCGAGCTTCCTGCTCCGGCAAGTCATCCTCTCGCGCTTTCTCAACAATGGATTGAAGAATGGATCGGCCCTTTTCGAAGTCACGCATGTCGATGTAACAGTTGGCGATCATGCTCTGAATATTCAGGCAGCGATCAGGGTAAGAGGCGTAATTCATTTTCTCGATGGCCTCGAGCAAGTACCTAAGTGCCGTGATTTTATCATCTTTCAGGTAGTAGGTGATTCCAATGTTTGCGTGACTGAGTGCCCACAGGTCCACGCGTCCTATCGAATCAGAGATATGCGCAGTCATTCGATACACCGAATCTGCCTTGTCAAGTTCATAATTTCTCAGGAGTTCTTTCCCGATCAATTGAAGCAATTTAACTCTTGAGGAATCTGCTTCTGTGGTTCTTTCAAGTTTCGAAAGGCTGTCAAGAGTATTGGTGAGTTCCGGTTGAGATCGGCCCATGAACCCAGTGAAGCAGAGCAGCAATGCGAGGCTCCACTTTTTATGTATAAAAAACATCAGCGGATAGAAGTAAATAGGGTTTTGTAACCTAAATAGGGTATACAGACGCATTTCGTTCTCTACAAAATTTGTTTTTCTAAATAGGAAGGACAAGCGAAATGCAATCAAAGTTTGGGAATCTGTTGCTGGTGATGCTTCTGGGTGGCACTGTAAGTGAAGTCCTCGCTCAGCAGGTGATCGGAACGCTTGGTATTTCTGATACCATTTCGGGAGCGCATGTGGAAGCCACGGCTGGCGAGGTAGTGATCGCCTCGTTTTCCAACGACAGCAATCAGGCGATCATTGGTTTTCATCAGTCAGAATTGACGGTGGTGGGTGTGGAGGAAACCCCTTTCACCCAAGCCAACATCCGTGTTTTTCCAAATCCTGCACAGTTGGAAGTCAATATTCAAAGTGAAGTGCTCATTCGTGCATTTACAGTATTAGACGTGAACGGTCGGGTGGTTTACCGCTCTTCTGTGCCTTTTCAGGCAGAGACTCTGAACGTAGGTGCCTGGGCCAATGGGAATTACTTCCTCGAGCTATGGCCCGTGGACGCCAGCACCTCCTCCCGCTTCCAAATCATTAAAACTCAATAGTCACTTTCAATCATGAAGAACTACGTCCTCATCAGCCTATTCCTGGTTGCCGCTCTATTCAGCGCGCTTGCTCAGAGTCCTGACCGGGTGAACTTCCAGATGGTGGCCAGGAACGCTTCGGGAGATGTGCTGGCCAACCAAAGTCTGGGTATACAGTTTGTGATTCGACAGGGGAGCCCGGGAGGCACGAGCATCTACACGGAGACGCACTCCCTGATCAGCAATGACTTCGGCCTGATCAACCTGCAGATTGGCGCAGGTAACACGCTGGATGACTTCAGTGCCATTGACTGGGCTGCGGGGCCTTACTTCCTGGAGACTGCCATGGATTTTAACGGTGGTGTGAACTATGTGACACTTGGAACCACGGAGTTTGTTTCGGTGCCCTATGCGCTGCATGCCCAAACCTCAGCCAGCGATCCAGACAGCACCAATGAACTGCAAACCCTGAGCTATGATTCCATGTTGCACCAGCTATTGCTCTCTAACGGTGGCGGTACGGTTAGTTTGGAGTCGTTTGCCAACGGCATTGCCACCAACGATTCCATCAACCTTGTGCAGCAGCTTATCATCGATTCGCTGGACAGTACCCTTAGCATTCACGCTACCATGATTCAATTGAATTCGGAGGCTATTCAGGTATTGCAAGACACGCTGTTTGAGCACTTGAACTTAGATTCTGATGTGGATTCTACGAATGAGCTTCAGGATTTGAGCAGGGTGGGAGATTCTCTTTTTATTGAGAATGGTGCTGGGGTGGATCTTTCCGACCTGGCAACAGTGACGATGTTGGATTCCCTTGCAGATGACTTAAATGACTCTTTGGATGCTAGCTTGGCGCAACTGGACAACAAGATCATAATGCTCCAATCTGAATTGGATCAGGATAGCACTCACTGGGCTACGACCATAGCCCAGCTGGCTTCAGAGTTGGACCAGGACAGTGCCACGTTCAGTACAGGTATTGCCACCAACGGTAGTTCCATTGGTCAGAACCAAAATGATATTCAGATTAACACAACCGAGATTACAGCTTTGAGCAGCGAGTTGGACCAAGACAGCGCTACATTCAGTGCAGGCATTGCCACCAACAGCAGTTCCATTGGCCAGAACCAAAATGATATTCAGAGTAACACAGCCGAGATTGCAGCTGTGAGCAGTGAGCTGGACCAGGACAGTGTCACGTTCAGTACAGGCATTGCTGCCAACAGCAGTTCCATTGGCCAGAATCAAAACGATATTCAAAGCAACACGGCCGAGATTGCAGCCTTGAGCAGTGAGTTGGATCAGGACAGTGCCACTTTCAGCACAGGCATTGCTAGCAACAGCAGTTCCATTGGTCAGAACCAAAACGATATTCAAAGCAACACAGTCGAGATTGCAGCTTTGAGCAGTGAGTTGGACCAGGACAGCGCTACATTCAGCACAGGCATTGCCACCAACAGCAGTTCTATTGGTCAGAACCAAACCGATATTCAAAACAACACAGTTGAGATTGCAGCTTTGAGCGGTGAGTTGGACCAGGACAGTGCTATGTTCAGTGCAGGTATTGCTACGAACAGTAACGCCATTGATCAGAATCAAACTGATATTCAAAGCAATGCAATAGAGATCGAAGTCCTAAGCATTGAGTTGGATCAGGATAGTACGGCCTTCCATTCAGGAATGAGTGCTAACGCTTTGAACATTCAGCAAAACAGTACAGCGATTCAAGCCAACGCTACCAGTCTGCAACAAGCCTCTGACGAGCTGGCTGCTCACATTGCTGAAGATCGGGATACAAGCAGCACCAATGAGTTTCAGTTTCTGAGCATCTCTAACGATACCATCTTCCTCAGCGATGGAGGATTTGTGACGTTGCCCCCTGGATTTGATGGGAGCTTTCACTCGCTGACAAACGTACCTGCTGGACTGGCGGATGGAGATGATGATACGCAGCTCACTGCCAATGAAGTGGACAGCATTGTGGCAGATAATGGTTATCTCACTTCCGAGCTTGATGGGTCAGATACCAATGAGATTCAGTACTTATCCATTACTGCTGATTCGTTGGAGATTTCAGGAGGTAATAAGGTGGCATTGAGATCTCTGGCTCCGCCACAGTCTCAGAATGAAGACAGCATATCCATTTACCAAACCTTGACGGATCCTTCGGTACCATTTCTTGCCCAACGTCAGAATACTCCGGGTTCCCTGGACAACAGCTATTACCGGTATCGATACTTGTACAAAAAGGGAAATCAACGGACGAAACTGAGCCCGTTCAGCAGTGTGGTTCGCATCCTGAACAACGCCTTGGTAGGGAAAATTGAACTGACGCTGGACGTTACAGAGGAAGAAGATGTTGACAGCATATTGATCTATCGACAGTTCAGCATCGATTCTCTCACCTTCAGTAGCGCCCATTTGCTCGCAAGGGCAGCCGTGACACCAGGACAGTCATTTCAAATGATCGACAGCTTGACCAACCTGTCCATTTTCCTCAACCCTCAGCCGCTGGCTGATACCAACAATACAGGAATTCATGGCATCATTAAGACGGACCTCTTAACACAGAACAGAACATATCAGCTGCCTGATGAGGACGGCACCCTGGCAACCCTGGAGAATATTAAGATTTATGGGCCTCTAACCGGGAATCAGAGTATTCTTAAGTCGTCCAACATGCAGCTGGCAAGTGTTACGATTAACGTGACCGATATTCAAGAGCTTCGTACCGGTGTGTTTGAGTTTGACAGACCGGTTTACATTACTTCCCTCGGCATTGCGTTCAGCGGGCAAATCTGTCAGAATTGCAATGTTGGAGGTACAGCCAGAGGAAGTTGTGGATTTCATGCATTTGAAGCAAGTGGAAGCCTTGTTGGATACCGTATTCTGGTAAACGACCAAGTCGTTTATAGTTCTACTTCCTTCGGTAACATTAGCCAACCTGGAGTTGGTTTTTTCCCCGGTGGATGCACCATTGAAGTGGATTACAATTTCGAGCGAAAGGGAATTCCCACCGGCAACAGTTCGTGTGGTAATCAGGTCATGATCAATTTTGGTATCTACGGGGAGCAGCCCGGAGAGAGCACGGTTTACATACCCGGGCGCTACTAGGTCATCCGCAAAAAGAAGAAGGCCAATTCAGTTTTCCCTCCTAAAAGCATCATCTAATCATCCAATATTCTGATCATCTGATCCTAAATCCATCCTTCCCACTAACTGCTCGCAAAAAACAGAGCCCTCCCAAAGGGGAGAGCCCTGTCGATCGGGTTGCAGATCATCAGCCCGGTACTATACAATCAGACCGTCAATCTCGGTGATGCGTACACCGCGTTGATCGATGGCGAACTGGAGCTCGTCCTGTTCCATCAGGTGCTTGCGCTGGTCCTGATTGGTGATGTAGGATGAGCTGAAGGTGAGCGCATTCAGTTCATTCTGAAGTGCTTCCATCGCCCCACGCTGCAAGTCGAGTGTCGACTGACTTGCGCTGGCGGCTTCCAGGTCGTCATACACGGTTTGTGCATTTGCAATCCGTTGCTCCAGCAGCTGCTGCGCTGTTTCGGATTCGCCTTGTGAATTCACGCGTGAGTTGAAGCGTTCATCTTTCACTTGTTTTTCACGCTTGATTTCGTTCTGTTCGGTAAGCCAGTGAGCTCTCAATACACGGAGCTCCTCCTGGCTCATTTCATTTAATGCAATCATTGTTCTTGGTTTTTATGATTGTTCCTATGTCCCTGTTGTGTTTCTCATCCTCGCAGGGTTTCCGGATGCTGCAACTCCTCATGTGCTCCATAAGCCTGTTGTTTTAAGAGTGAAACCATTGAGTTAATAAGCCTTCTTCACCAGGTCGAGGTAGGTGGGCACGCGCATCAGCAACGCCATGCGGTGCTTCACGACCCGGTTGGGTTCGTATTCACCGCGCAGGTAGCGCTCAAAGGTGCGGTGATGCACCTTCAGGATACGGGCTGCCGCCCGCTTACTAATTCCTTTGGTACGCAGGATGTAGCGACACACCCTGGCCGAGATGGGATGTTTTTCCATGACACTTTGTTTTATGCGATTGAACCAAAAACACGTGCCGATGATCTGCTGCGAGGCGCTGCCCTCACTGGGGAATGTCCGTTGGCAAAGCCTCGAAATAAAAACAGGAAGGAGGGGGCGCTTATTGTGAGAAAGTCTGCTGTTTCAACGCTTTTACGAGAATCGTCTGGCGCATAAGAAACGTGTAATACGTTAGTTTTAAGTGGATGCTATCCGTTCCAAGCAAAGACCCTGCCTGCCCTGGATGATGTTCTGCATATGTTCGTCCGAGTTACCTCGCGCCTGGCGCAGTCCTCCCCATGAAAAAAGTGTTAACAAAACATACCGCTGGTTGAGCATGTGCTGGCGCAGCGAGCAGTGGACCTGCGCCACCCTGACCCCTTGCGTCACCACACCTCCTTGCGCCACCCTTCGGAAGACTGCGTCAGGGGGGATGGTTGCGCCACGTGTGAAAGTATTGCGCCACCGGATTGGGGTGCGCCAGGGTGAATGAGGAGTTGGTTGGTTCTGGCTTGTTGAGTCGAAGGTGAGTTGACTTCCCGTAACTTGCGAGCATGGCTGATGTGCATGAACCCGAAGTAAGGTCCTACAACATGAGTCGGATCAAGGGCAAGAATACCAAGCCTGAGCTATTGGTTCGCAAGCATCTGCACGCACAAGGGTATCGATATAATCTTCACGGCAAATACAAGGGCACTATCCTGCCGGGCAAGCCTGATATCGTGCTCCCGAAGTTCCGTACTGTGATTTTTGTACATGGATGTTTTTGGCATGCACATGAAGGATGTAAGTACTTTAAAATCCCAAAAACCCGAACGGAGTTCTGGGAACAAAAGCTACTTGGAAACAGGGAGCGGGATATGAAACATCAAATGGAACTACGAGCAATGGGGTGGAAGGTGATTGTGATTTGGGAGTGTGAGGCTTCAAATCTTCAATCCAAACTTTCTCAGTTTTTTGATTGATTGTTCGACAATCTCAAGTCTCTTAAGATCGATACTTTCCTTCCTCTTAATTTTTAACTCAACCGATTTAATCATATTAATTTCTTGGCGGTTGAGAGTTTTTGTTTGGTCGCCAAGATCTACGAGCCTCTTCCAATCTTCCGGATTCATTGCACTAAGTCGATTGTAAAGAACAGAGGTGTCAACGACTTCACTATCCTTCAATCGGCTTAGCTCCTTCAGGTTCTCGAAGTTGACATGTTTCGATATTAGATACTCAATGATTTCAACTCCCTTCTTGACTAGGCGTTCATCTATGACACCTGAAGCCTTCATGCTCTTTCGGATAGAGCTGGCAATATTGTCATGATAATCAGAGAGGATTGATTCTTTAGTATTATAAATGCAAAGCCCATCCCAAAACCGCACTCCAAGCGAGGTGATCTTCTGTAAGTCATTATATCGCTTCACCTCCTCCGTTTTGTCATCATCTGACTCATACCGTGCTTTGTGATCCTTATCAGAGATCACATGTCGTTTTACCACCTCCATATCGAATGGATAGTCAGTACGGGCCTTTAAAGCCGTCCATGTTTTCTCAGCCTTGGCCGCTTCACTGACGAGTGCAACATCCAAATCATTCAGAAAATCATAGACATATCGCAATCCTATCTTCAACTCAGCTTGCAGGTCCTCTGCTATGGACTGTGTCTCCCAGATCTGCCCAAGGTTCAGACGATTACCGGTAATGTGATGCAAGAGTGACAGTGTGGAAGCGACTGTATAAGATTTAACATTGGTATCACCAATCGGATCTTTCCCTTTGCGTCCGAAGAGTTGATCTGTGGCATTAAACAGAATCGTATTTGCAACAATGTCCTGCCAGTAAACCCTTCCCGGTTTTTTCTTTTTGAACTCCTTTTCCTCCACGGCTTTCAGGTAGATATTGTAGTTCTTTTGCCCGCCCTTGGAAACGTGATGTGGTAGCTGCTTCCAGATGTTCATGTTCCGGGCAATCTGGGATTTGATGATCAGCTGGTTTCGTGGGTATTTGATCTTGAAAGCATCTTGCTTGCTTTTTGTCGGCTCCTTATTGAGTGCCTCACGATATTGGCCTTTCACACGCTCAAAAAACCAAATGGTTTGCTTGTTTGAGTCTTCAGGATCAATGGCGAACGTGGTTCGGGATAACTCCTCCAGACGCTGTAAAAACGCATTGTTGGAAGTCAGGTCGAGCTCAGAGACTTTGTTCTGACTGTTGGCATACCGCGAAATGTATGGAACGGTTGCATCCTTCTTCTCCTCATCCTTGATGACGGTGAGTTTCATCTGAACAAACACCTGTGCGAGATCAGCCTTATGCTTCTTCTCCGTGTGAAACAACGAAGCGGTGGTTTGTCCACCATTCACAATCTGAAAATCTTTGACAGCCGTAATAACACATTGTCCGTTCTCCTCCATCCTCGTTTTGACTTCCTGGGCGGTAGTGGCGAGGCCGTTGTTATACGGTAAAAACATCCAGGGTTCATCCTTAATGGTATCGCGGATGCCTTTGTTCACCTTGCCTGTTTGCTGGAGGAATGCTCTAACATTACTTTCAAGCAACCGAGTACCGTAGTTGCGGTAGAGCGTGGAAAGCAGCTGACCCGGAACAATGGCCAGGTAGCATTCATAAAGATCACTTTCGGAAGGCATGGCAAGGCATGGAATCACTTCTCCGAGTGTATTCTCAAAGTCAATTTCAATGGGCTCGCGATTGTTCCGGGACTGACTCAATCTATGCAGACGTTCTGCATCCCACACCTGAAAATTAAAGGTTAATTCATTCAGGTTCTTCAGCTTGAAATTTCGCGGTGGATCATGCGGCATGTTACCGTTGGAGAGCATAAACACATTGATCCGTACCAATTCTTTTCGGTTCTTATATACCAACTGCGCAAGTCCATATGCTTCGGTAGATGGTTCTATTTCTTCATGATATCCTTTGAATACCGCATTCAGCAATCCTGTGGACCATTTGATGAGGTTGTCAAAAACGGCCTTGGTCTGCCGCCAAGATTCATTAGTGTCCCGATAATCGGTGATGAAGATGTCCAGCGTTTCAAATCCTTCTTCTATCGCATAGCCGTTGATTTTGAACTGGATGTTCTCAAAGCGATTTTCCTTTTCATAGTGACACAGCCGTATGCCTTCGGTTTCTCCCGCTTCAGCAAGGGTTTCCATGACATACTCCGTGAACTTGTCCTCCTTGGTTGCTCCTTCATCCTCAGCATAAACGCGGGCATTCACTTCGTGACTCAGCTCTTTTAGAAACTGGTCAAACTCAAAATCGATGTGGCGTGGTTTGTTCATAGCAAATGTGCAAGGGCTTCTTCTTCGGAAACTTCATGATTGCTACAGGCACTCAGATCAATACGGTAGCGAATGGCTGAAACGGGGCTGTCTTGCCATGGAGCCGCAGTAATGGCCGGAAAACCCTCGTTCACCAGGAAGTATCGGAAGCTGCGGACAGTGTAGCTGATTTCCTGGTACTGCTCTACAGCATCTGGCGGAATACCCACCAGCGACAGCTTCCGGTGAAACTCATCCAGCAGCGTGCTTTCATGTTGAAGAAGCTCCTGAATGGTAGTGATTTGCGCAGCCAGCGATCGCTGACTACCAGCCGATTCATTGACCATGATCACGGCCAAATGCAATGTTTGCCAATTGGTATGATCAAGCTGATGCTCGCTTGCAATGCTCACCACGGAATTGCCGGCCCTGGATGTTTTGACTTCGAGCGCATGATGCTCCAGCGCAAAATCCTGATGGGCACTCAGCGCTCCGCGCCACGATTGCAATACGGTATCACCTCGCTCGCATTGTCTGAGCAGACCTTCCAGCACGAGCAATTCCCCAAACAACCCACGTTGTTGATCGGGCGAGAGCTGCTCGCCACTGATGCGTGCAAACAGCTTTTTCCAGAATGCAATGCGCTGGTTGATCAGGGTGAGTGCTTCCTGCGGATCGCTTACAGACTCCAGCTTATCCACAATGTCCTGAATGAAGAGGGTAAAGATGTCGGTTAAATCCGGTTGCAGCAGAATGATTGTGAACTGTTGCACCATTGGCTCTTCCAGGGGAATCACCTGAATCTCAACTCCCTTGAATCGATGCGTGTAATTGCGGTGGATGGGCAGCTCGGGGGGCAACTCCAGCTGAAACATCCGGGCACCGGTATAACTTATCAATCCGGCCCATGCACTTAATCCGGCAATGGAAATGATTCGCTGTCGGATCACTTCACTGTCCGAAGAGGTTTCTTGCTGTTCCCATATTTTCCGGATCTCACTCATCACTCTTCTCCGGCATCATCATCATTTTCCTGCAATTCATCTTCAAAATCCTGCTGTGCAGGACGGGCGGCATATTCCACTTTCTCCTCATTTTGAATTTCAGGAAAAATTAATCCCCAACCCACAACAGGAATACCTTTCGGAAGCTCTGAGTCTACCCGCCAGTCGAGCGGATAAATCACTAGCAGGGATTTTTGCTCCTCGGATCGTTGCTTTCGTAGCGATTTTGCAACCATCGTCTCCTTGTCAGTGGACAGGTCAAGCGCTTTGTCCTTTGGATCAAATATGTTTTGGCGGGAAAGCGTAAGATAGTTTCCGCTGAGCGCGCCAGCTTGGTTTCGAACTGGCAAACCACATTGCAGGCCGCCTTCTTTCCATTCAAAAGAGAACTCCTGAACAGGTTTTCTGAACTTTTTTTCAGCGGCCCCAATAGAAACTTCGGATTGAGAATTAAGCACTACCGCAACTGTCCACTGCAATAGATTCCCTTTGCCAATTTGTTTTCGAATGTAGCTGGATAGTATTTCTGGCTTGATTTGAGGTTGCTGGGTTTGGAAATGCCCAATGAAATCGATCACTGCAGCAGAATCTGCCTTAGGCCAGATAAGTCCGTTTACTTTCTGTTCCACCCTTGTTTTCCGCAATTCAGGAGTTCCAAGCCGAGAAATCAAATGCTCCAATTGAAGCAGATTATTCCTCAGCATATTTTCATCCTTTTTAAACTCGAAGGTCTGGGTCGTTTTGCCCGAAAATCCAACCCGGATTATCTCGTGTTCCCGCATCTTCATCAAAGACGTAATAGTCAGCATTCCTGGATGAGTGCGCACTTTGAGCTGAAAATCAGCCGGGCGAAGATTTTGCGCTGCCATTTCATCAAAATCCGCACGCATTTCCTCCGTGGCCATGGTTACATGGCGGTACCATTTTACAAGCTGTTCGGTAGTATAGAGGCGGCAGAGATCAACATAGCCTGGCCGATAGCCAAACCAGCGTCCCATCTGCATCAGCGAATCATACATCCGCGTGGTTCGCAGGTAGTAGCTGACGGAAAGTCCTTCAAGGGTAATTCCACGGGCCAGCTTGTTACCTCCCACAGCAATCACCGACAAGGCCGATCCCGCCTCTTCGTAACGTTTATAGTCAATCTCTTCAATATCATGGTATTCCAGCTCGCGTGTATTCCGTTTTCCATGAACTGCCCTAACTACAATTTTTGAGCTGGCATTCAGTAACTCCTTCTTTACTTCATCCCAGGTGTGCTGCTTAATTTTTGGGTCGTTATACCCCAGATTTTGCAGTACATCCGTTGTTGTTGGCTGATAATCCGATTCAAACAAATCGCGCAACTCGTTGAGCAAATCACCCTGCTCAGACCGAATCTGCCGCTGATAATCACGCATGATTTCGTTTACCAACCAGGCCACCCGGTCAATCCATGCTACCCGCATGGCCACATGCACCAGCATGGAGTTGTGTTTGCTTTCGTGCCCGCGAACTCTGCGAATGGCACAGCTCAGAATAAATGCTTTGATGGCTTCTCGCAGGCTGTCCGGTACTTCATCCGGTAAATCATCTTTATTATCCTTATTGATGCGCATGGGGAAATTCGGCTCCTGATCGTTCGCAGCGCGAATGATGTCGAGTCCCTCATGACTTTCCCCGGTTTGATCGTTTTCAAAGCCAAATACCTTGGCGGCTCCGATGTAATTGGATGGCGGAGGAATGTTGACGATGAAATCGCGTGGAAACAGGTCTTCACCAACGTTCAACTGTAAATCCCTCACGGAGGTTTGCAGATTTTCGCTCCAGGTAGAAGGAATGAACAGATTGGCATACGGAGTAGCTGTATATCCGATAAAAGTGTTCTGACTGAACAGGTTAAGCAGCGTTCTGATGAGTCGGTTGATGGTACGCACATCCAGTTCGGTACCGGAATTTACAGAGGCATTATCGGCCTCATCATCAATCACCAGCAACGGTACGTTGACAATCTTTGGTCCATTGTCCGTGTCTACAGCCTCACGATGCAACCAAACAATGAGGTTTTCAAGGATGCTTTTGTTCTTCTTGATAACGAGTACGGTCGGACTTTTGCCACCGATCGGAACATTGAGGTTGGTTGCCTGAGTTTGCTTAAAGTCCCCTCCGGGTGCTGACGAAGTGTATGAGAATATCTCTGTTTCAACTTTGTATGCGCCAACGCCAATACGTTTCGCGGTGCGCCTGTTCAGGATGTCTACACTGTTTCTGCCTATGTAGCCTTCATCAATTCGCCCCTGGGTTTGCGAGCGAAGCGTATTGTGGATTCCAGCAATCACAATCACCAGCTTGTAACCTGCATCGGTAGCTTTGTTGATGAGTCCGGTGTAGTTGGCGGTTTTTCCTGATTGCACGTTGCCTACCACCATTCCTCTGCGGTCCCAACTTCCTTCTGTTTTCGGATTGATGCATTTGTCGAGGATTTTGTCCGTCAGGTCATCTAGGTTGTCTATAGGAAATGAGCCATCCTTCACCTTCATCCAGGTGCGGTAGCGATTCCAAAGTTCCCAGTCGATGCTGGCCTTTTTGTCGACTAACCAAGGGCGCACATCCTGTTCAACCAATTCGGTTGCCTTGCCAGACCAGACTTCCAGATCAGCTTCCAGCTGGGCAATAAGCTCATCGGTGTCAATGTCAGGATATTGCTGCTTTAGCAGCGGATTGGCGACTACCTGACGGATGTCCTCAGAAGTAACCCTGCGCTGCCGCTTTATATCTCCCAAAAAGATGTGACACACATTCCGTGCGCTTTCGAGCTGATTTCCTTCCATTACTTAAAGTATTCGATCAGTTGCGGGAACTGATCAAAGGGCTGAATGTTAAATACCTGTTTTGCGGCCAAGTCGTGGGCCGTTCCTTGTGCCCTGAGTGATTTATACATCATCACAGCAAGCTCAATCGTAGCCTTGTCCGGCTCGGCTGCGACATCCCGCAGCTCATGGCTCTCGGGTTCTTCACTGTGGTATTGAATGATGGATTCCACCGGAGTAGCATCGCCAATCAATTTCAGGGCTTGCCGGAATTCGGCCTTGGGGATATGATCCTTTTCCAGCAGGCGCTGGATCAGTGGATGCTCCTGATTGACATAGTAGTGCCTTGCATCATCGCGCGTTTTTCGCGCTTTCCAAACGGATTGAAACGAGAAGCTTTTCACGGAATCATCGAGCATGATCTGATTCCCGCGAAAACGGTGAATCTTTCCAGCTTCTTTTCGGGTGGCCTTTGCCAGACGCACCAAGTCTTTACGCACCGCAACCGAAGGCGTGGCCGTAGCTTTTTTGATGTCGATCTGCCAGTCATGATCCAGCCGGTTTGGAATATCAATGAGGATACGTGCGTTTTTGAAATGCTCGTTTTTTTTAAAGAGGTCCAGCCAGTCGCCATACAGCAGCAATCGGCTGTTTCGGTAGATGTAGAATCCCTGTAAATCGTGCCACTGATCCGTGCGTGCCTGCTGTCGATCATCTGGCGACAGCTTTGAGATGTGTGACAACACATAGCACTTCACCTGCACCTGATCATTATCCAGCGATTCACGTGCCACGATGCGACTGCCTTCTGATTCCTTCATAAAAGGGTCCCAGGCAGCAATGGGCTGACCATTGATCCACAGGTTGAGCTTCTTCTTTTCCAGGTAACGGTGAAAGACCAGTCCAAGGTGTTGCTCCACCCGTTCAAACTCTTCGAGGAACACTGACCGGGCAGCTTCGTTGGTTTTGAGCGCATTGCCAACCAGCCGGTCAAGCTTTTCCCAGACCACCGTGGTGCCGCTTTCCAATTCCTTCAGCGGTTCTGAAAAATGTTCCGAAGAGAGGTAGTCCAGCAGAAACCATTTGCCACTTTCATTCACAAAGTCGAGGTCCCAGCAGCGCTTGATCATGGCCTTGTTTTGCTCCTGTGTCAGCACAGTAAGCGTTTTGCACTGGGAGAAGGAGGCGGTTTTCAGGCCTAGCCCGAAGCGTCCGAGGTCGTGTTCATCGCGATCATCCTGGGGGTCTTTGCTGCCGGGAGTCATGGCCTGAACAAGGGTGTCTTTATCCATGCCCTCGCCATCATCGGTGATGGTTACCCAGCTTTCTGCACCTTCCCATTGGTATTGCACCCACACATTGCCGGCCTTGGCGGAAATGCTGTTGTCGATGATGTCTGCAATGGCCGTTTGCAGGTTGTAACCAAACGCCCGGAATGTGTTGATCATCGCCTTTGGGCGGGGCGGTGTTTCTTCGGAGATATGTTGTTTGGTAGGTAGTGGCAAGGTGGGTTGTTGATAAACTAGTCTTTCAACTGATCGAATATTTTAGAGACCACCTCACCAATCTGCCTGGCCAAATATGGAGGAACCGCATTCCCCACCTGATGATACTGAGCCGTGCGACTTCCACAAAACAGGTAATTGTCCGGAAAGGTCTGGACACGGGCTGCTTCACGTACGGTAAAGCTTCGGCACTGCACTGGATCGTAGTGGATGAAATAGTGACCATCCTTTGAAATATGACTTGTCACCGTAGTAGCGGGCTCATCCGGCAGCTGCACCCGAAAGCGATCTGCGAACTTGCCGGATTCTGCATTTTCATGATCTGGCAATAATTCACGACTATGCAGGGCGTAGTCCTTCATACGCGGGAACTTCTCATACTTCTCCGTGTACATGGCGGCAAACAGGTAGCGTTTTAAATCCTGTTTGAGGTGGCTCCGAGATTCATGATTTGCGATGCCATCCAGACGATCGTCTTTGTACCAGTCAAACAGAGGGTTGTCGGTTGCAGGTGTGCTACATGGCACAAACTCATTGCCAGTGGTGAGTGCTTCAAGCTCCTTCTCACCTGTGTTGCCGGCAAACCCATTCAACTGCACAATTTCTGAACGGAATCTCCGGACCAATTCCTGCCAAAGCTCCTGACTATCGGATTCGTTCTTATAAATACGTTTGGTTTTGGTTCGACCGTCCTCGGTTTCCACCATCTCGCTTCGGACAAATGAGCGGTTGATCCCGCTGCGCAAGGCAGGCAAGTCACTAATAACATTTTTCAGACTGATTCGATCAGAAGGTTTCAGGACATCAGGCTTAGCATCAATGTCAGCACGAATGCCAAGAAGAATAACTCGATGCCTCTTTTGCGGGATTCCATAGTCTTCTGCCTTGATGAGGAAGTCAGAATCCTTTTTATAAACAGGTTGTTTTTCGTTTGAGCCCGATTCAGGTTTTACGACAAGCGAGTAAATCTTGTATGACGGTGAGCTTGATTTTGGGAATACACGATTCGGATTGGCCAAATCCTTTCTGATAAGATCAAAGATTTTTATTCCGTCAACTCGTGCGGAAAGCAGGCCCTTGACATTTTCCATCACAAAGACTGATGGATGATGAGCAGCGATGATTCGCAGATATTCCTTGTAGAGATGCACACGATGATCATCAGGATTGAGGCCTTCGCCTTCCTGCCTTCGGGATCGTCCTACTACCGAATAGGCCTGACAGGGTGGCCCACCAATAAGTACCCAGTCTTTTGCTCCATTCAAAGCACCTTTGATGCGCCTATTCACTTCTAAGGGATCTTCCTGCCCAAGGGTGCATTGCCATGCCTCCTTCCTTGCATGTGCATAGGCCTCTGGGAATCGTTCGAACAACTGCCGCTTTAATCTCCCGCGCTCATCTAGTTTCGATTCTCTGATTACAGCATAGTATTCTTCTGGAATCTTATTCGGTTCAAACTGTCGGATGAAGCTTCGAAGTTCAAGCGTGCTGTGGGCGTTTATGTCCTTCTCTATTGAAAGGCGTATGTCAAAAGCGGAGCCATTGGCATTAGCCGAAAAACCTTCGCCAAGACCGCCAGGGCCCGCAAAAATGTCTATGACAGGAATTTTTTCCTGTTTTCTTTTCATCTGTTCTGATACTGAGATTTTCAAATATGTTGGATCTGGCTCAAATTATGGTGGTTTTCCATCGAATTAAGGTAATTTCTTTCCAACATTAAGAGTTGTCTAAAGAGTTGGGATTAGAACTACTTTTTCAGTACCCCCCAGTATCGAAGAGTTGCTGGCCTTTTAATAGGTAAAGTACACCTCAAATTGCCCTCTCCACATCATCCCTCAACTCCTTCAGCCGTTTCTGAAAATACTTCATGTTCCTGCGGCCGGCTTCGCGCTGGTTTTTGATGGTGAAGCGGTAGACGTTGTGGCGTGAGCCTTCGAGGACCATGTCTTCGCGGAGGCGTCTGAGGATTCTTTTGAGGAGGCGCACCTGTTGGCGAAGGGATTGATCGAGGGCGTTGCTGTTTTGGAGATAGCTCGTGGAAATGTCGATGGAGCTTTGTAGGAATTGATCGTAATCCTGGGTGATGGTCTGGTAGAGGCTGTCTTCCTGGAAGTTTTTAGCGTTGGTGCGCTTGCAGTTGGCGAGCTGTTTTTGTGCCTCTTTCACGGTTGCCAGTCCCGCTTTGGCGTGGGTGTAAACGTCCAGTTGGTTGGTAAGCAGGAGGGCGATGAGGGTATCGGTGGTGGATTGGTTGAGCGCTGCTGCGGAATCAAGCCTGGTACTTAGCCATTGCTTTTTAAGATCGGTGTCGGGAGGGTAAATGTTGAAAAACTGACCCCGGGTCATCATCCATTGGATCAGTTGATGGTAGTTCGATTGATGGATGGCGGTGGCTTGCAACGCCTCGCTTGCCAGGCTGTCCTGCTCAGCGGCTGAGAGGGAGGTCCAAACGGAATCGACTGCGCTTTTTTGCGTTTGAACCTCGACCATGTATTCAGCATGTCGGGTTCGAAAGGCCGTTGAGTCTGGACGTTCGGCCTTGTTGACGTCCGGCCGTTGGGTTCGGGAGTAGGCACTCGATGGCACCTTGCGTTGGAGTGCACTCAGTTTGCGGGTCAGGTTCCTGTTTTTTAGGCGCAGGCGCTTCAGGTTGCGCAATTGCTTTTGGGCGGTGCGGATTTGGAGAAGGGCTTCACGAACGGAGGCCTTGTCATACTTGCGAACGGTATCCTTCCAGGCCTTGTTGCGCGCGTTTTTGTGGTGGTATGCCCGATCTACGTTTTGGTAGCCCTGTTTCAGCAGCGAGTCGGTGCGCTCGCTCAGGTTCTTCATCTCCATCAGGGTGCTGGCTGAGGCCACCAACGAATCCCCTTTGACATTGTAGTGTTTGCGGTGCAGGCTGTCCAGCATGGAAAGGCAGCTGACTCCTGCGAAGTAGGCGTTGGACGGATTGTGTTCGAGTGTGGCTTCGGCTTCAAATTCCCAACGATCATACGTCCGAAGGTTTGGATAGCGTGTATTGCCCAGCTGATGGTTGGTGGTGGAACCCAATTCGATGAGGGTGCTATCTACGGCCTCCATGCCGAGGGCGAAGGCTTCGACCGGCAGGGGAGGGTAGGTGAGTTGGAAAAGGGACAGGTTGGGATGATGGGAAAAGATCAGTCGCCTGGGATCGACCATGATCCACTCGGGATTGAGTCGGTTCTTGAACTTGGTACGCGGAACGTAAGGCACCTTAAAGGCCCAGTAAAGGAATCGTCTGATGTATTGCCTTTTGGGGACGATCATTCCTTTGGCGAGGCTGAGGTCCAGTGGCCACCACTGTCCGTTCAGGTTCACCACAGCCCAGCCATGGTTGGAGTGGTAGATGGTGTCACCCGGCAGGAAATCGAAGGCTCTTACGTAACCTGCTACTGCCAGGGCTTCGATGTCTACCGCATCACACATGAGGACAAAGAGTTCGGAGTATTCACCGGCCAGGGCTTTGCGCCTCTTTAGTGTGGCCTGGGGCGAATAGCTCCACCATCTGTTGATGCGAAGTCCGCGTTTGTCAAAGGCCACCTTCCGGGTCAGCCATCCGGCTATGATGGCCACTTTTTCCTCATCGCTGGAGGCTCCCGCGCACAAGCGTTGGGTGAGCAGATCAGGATCCTTTTGTTTCCATAGCGTGATGAAGGTGAACTTTTTAGCCTCCTTTCGATAGGCTTCCCTCACATTGAGTTTCTCCTGCGCCAGAAGGCAGGGGACACAGAGGATCGATACCACTATGCAGGTAAAAAGGGGCTTCATCATGAAGAGCCGAAGTTAGGGTGGATTGCTGCTGGTAATCTCAACGATGAGTGCTCTCCATTCGGGTTAACGCTCGCCTGTTTCCAAAAGTTAAGCCAAGCTGAAATATTCCTTAAAGGATGCTTAATCTGTGCTTTAGAGGTTAGTCGATCCTGGTTTTATGCCCCTGGGATAAACGCTTGCAAATCCTCCAGCATCTCCGCAAGCAGTCACGTGTAATTTCTCGATCATTCATCGGTAAACCTGACACATACAGTGTCGCCTAAACACTATTGAAATCGAACAACTATGAGGTTAAATCCACGATTACTTACGTTAAGGTCTTCATGCCTTTTCATCTTTTGCCTGTTTGGCGTTTCTGCCACGGCTTGGTCACAACGTGCTGTTCATACTGAGGTGAACATATCGGGCAAACGTGTTCACGGTGTCCACCCTTCGCTGGAGGAGCGATTTAAACACTACGAGGTCTATGAAGTGAATCAGGACCTCTCTACGGCCACCCAGCTTGAGGATGGTCAGGTGATGACCCTGGAGCTGAAGCTTTCCGAAACCATGCACTGGGATCTGGAACTGGTTCCGAATCATTTGTTTGCCAGTGATGTACGCATTGAGGCAGCAACGGACGATGGCTATGAGCGATTGGAGAAACCGGAGTGCAACACCTTCATGGGGTCTCCGGCCAGTGGCACTGACAAATCTGTGCGTATCAACCTGTCGGATCAGGGATTCTGGGGCATCTTACCCAAGTCAGATGTTCCGGGAGAGGTGCTTTACATCGAACCCATGCGGAACTTTGATGCACAATCAGCCGCTCATCAGTATGTTGTGTATGCTCCCGAAGATGTTGTGGAAGAGGCGAATACTAAATGCCTGCACGATCATGTGAAGGACGCCCGGCAAACCGTTGTTGATCACGGAATGAGTGGCCGCAGTGGTGGCTCAGGGGATTGTTTCGGGATTGAAATAGCGGTGGCAGTAGACTACAGTGCCTACGATTTTGACAATGAGAGCACCACCAATGTGATGAATCGCTACACAGGAGTGCTGAACGTGGTTGATGGATACTACGATGTATTTGACATCGACTTCATGATCAGCGGTTTTTTCATTTCTGAATCACCCCAACAGGATCCCTGGACACCCAGTACAGATGCGAACCTCTTGCTGGACGAATTTGAAGTCTGGGCGAATTCCTACTTCGGTGAGTATGACATCGCCAGTTTGTGGACTTACCGACAGCTCATCAACCTCGATGGTAATGTGCTGGGGGGTATTGCGCAAGGCAAGCCGTGTTATATAGAGAAGGGGCATAACGTGATGAAGGTTGGAAGTTACATCTCGAGTGTGATTCTTGCACCGCTTTGGTCGCATGAGATTGGCCATAACCTGGAAGCTACCCATGACCCGGCCACCGCACCCTACATCATGAGGCAGAGTGGAAACCTCTACCAGATCACCGAGTTTTCAACCAAAAGCCTGAATGACATCAGCGATTACATTCATACGCATGACTGTGTGAGCTGCATTGCTCCTGACCTTGTTCCTCTGCTCTCTCCCAACGATGAGGGGCTGACATTGGATTGGGGTTCGCAATACACCCTCGATGCTACGGTGCGGAACATTGGGGTACTGACGGCCGGAGGCAGTGTTTTGCGTTGTTATTGGTCTGACGATGCACAATGGGATCAGGGCGATGCGTTCATTGGTCAAAGCAGTTTTCCATCCATCAACAGAGACACAGAGGTGAGCCGGCAAGTGACGGTGCAAATCCCTGCAGGCAGCCAATCCCAGATCAAATACATCATTTGCGTGGCAGACGCGACTAACCTGGTGGATGAAACCAGCGGGGAGGATAACAATGCGATGGCCATTCCGGTTATTCTCACGGATCCGAATAACCCACATGACTTAGAGGTATCGATCGACCAGCAGGCCATTCCAGGTTCGATCAGACCGGGGAGTCCCGCTTTTCAAACTCCCATTGAGGTGAACTTGAGTGGCGCGAGCATACCTTCCAGCCAAAACCTGACTTCTTACGGGGTGAAACTCTTCCTTTCTACCGAAGAGACGGTCGTATCTGGCAGCATTGAACTCGGTTCCGTGGCGGTGAACAACACGCAGCCAATTGCTACGCAAGTGATCCCGGTGTCAACCTCCATTCCGTCTACAATGCCCTTTGGTAAATACAACCTCATTGCGCAGGTGGATGTCAACGATGATGTCAACGAAAGCAATGAGTTTAACAACGAGACCATCGCGCGTATTCAGCTCGCTGCGCCTGACCTTATCATGGCTGACCTGCATGCAGTTTTGCCAGGATCCAAAACTTCGTTCTGCCATGTTTCCGGTAAGGTGCGGAACCAGAACGACCTTGCTGCCGGAGCAAGCTCACTGGGTATTTCGCTGATCATCCAAGCCGATGGAAGCAAGGAACTCATTGAAGTTCCGATCAACAACTATCCGGTTCCATCCATTGCAGCGCAGGACTTTCATCCGTTTCTACACACGTTCTACTATGCACCTCCAGCGAATCATCAGATTACAGGAGTCAAATACACCGCGGATGTACTGAATGCGGTAGACGAGGAGTTTGAGGACAACAACATCGGTAAGTTCATTGTGACTCCAAGGTCTGTTGGACAGGGCTTTAGCATTGACGGTAGCGAGACGGAGGGCGTGCGGTTGTACCCTAATCCTGCCGCTGACCAAGTTAGCTTGCGCTTTGAACAGAGTGAGTGGGCGTCCGAGGAAGTGGAAGTGTCGATCCTGAATAGCAGTGGTCAGCAAATGCTGGTGCTAAACGTTCCGGGCAATACTTTCTATGCGGATCTGGATGTGTCTGATTTTCCGGCAGGCGCTTACCAAATTGTGATTCGTCAACACGATCGATGGATCTACCGCGAAATGTTGCTAAAGCAGTAACCCTCACACACGTCATCATCAACAGGATGAGGTGATGGAGCGCGGAAAAATCATCACTTCAATGGAAAAAGACGACCTGCCTTTGGTGGGTCGTCTTTTTTGTTTCTCTCCCGTGATTAGCGTTGCGGTATTTCCAGACATGATTGCGTAGCATCTCGCTAAGGAAATATTCCTTCCAGACTGCTGTATTCGTTCCAGTAAAGTGAGTCGGTCCTGATTTTTGATCCGCTGGGTAAATGTGCGTGTATCCACGGGCGTATTCACAAGCGTACAGGTCGGCAGTCCCGTTTATGGTCTCTGAACATTCAATGAAAAGCTGCAAAGAAGCCGTGCAGCTTAAACCACATTCAAATTCAATACCTATGAGACTTAAACTACGATTACGGAGGTTGATACCTTCGCTACTTTTAATGGGGTGCCTTGTTGGCGTTCATGCCACATCCCAGTCACAAGACACTTCGCCCACGGAGGTGAACTTAAAGGGGCAGCGCATCGAAGAGGTAAAACCTTTGCTGGAGCAGCAGTTCAGACACTACGAGGTCTATGAACTGGATCGGGACCTTTCTACTCCTGACAATCTTCCGGATGGAACCGCCATGCATGTCCATCTGAACCTGTCGGAAAGCATGCACTGGGACTTGGAACTCGTTCCGAATTACTTGTTCGCGAGTGATGCTCTTATTCAAGCTGCTACCAAGGATGGTAACAAGCGGCTTGAGAAGCCGGAGTGTACCACCTTCATGGGATCACCGGCCAGCGGAGCCAAGAGCAGCGTCAGACTTAATGTGTCTGAACATGGCTTTTGGGGAATCTTGCCAAAACCTGATGCTCCTGGTGAATCATTCTACATCGAACCGCTTCGGAACTTCGATGAACAGGCACCAGCACATCAGTATATAGTTTATGCTCCCGAAGATGTTCTGGAAACTGCAAACATGGTGTGCGTGCATAAGCATGTAGAGCACACGAGGCAGACTGTTGTGGATCACGGAGTGACGGGACGCAGCGGTGGCTCAACAGATTGTTTCGGAGTTGAAATGGCGGTCGCGGTAGATTACAGCGCCTACTATTACGATGACGAAAGCTCGCCTGATGTGATCAACCGCTACACCGGTGTGCTAAATGTTGCCGATGGCTACTACGATGTGTTTGACATCGACTTCATCATCAACGATTTTTTCATTGTTGAATCTCCTGAGGAGAATCCCTGGACAACGAGTGGGAATGCCTACATCTTGCTTGAAGAATTCCAAATTTGGGCGAACAACCACTTTGGTTACTACGATGTGGCCAGCCTTTGGACCTACCGGTCGCTGCGCAATAACAATGGCAACACGCTCGGTGGACTGGCGCAGGGCAATCCGTGTGATGAAAAGAGAGGCCGCAATGTGATGAAGGTTGGAAGCTACATCTCGGACTTGGAATTAGCGCCCTTATGGTCACATGAAACAGGACATAACCTGGATGCCATTCACGATCCGGTAGGCGCACCTTACATCATGAAGGAGAGTGGGACCCTGGTGGATATCACCGATTTTTCTGCTCAAAGTCAGCAGGATATCAATGACTACATACACAATCACGATTGTGTCAGCTGCATTGCTCCTGACCTTATTCCAGTTCTTGCCTCCGAGGATGAAGGACTGACAGTGGCTTGGGGTTCTCAATACACACTAACGCCTACCACACGGAACATCGGTGTGTTGACAGCCGGAGGCAGCGTGATGCGTTGCTATTGGTCCGATGATGATCAGTGGGATTCAGGCGATGCATACCTCGGTCAAAGCAGTTTTCCCTCGCTGGATCGAGATACCCAAGTGGGCCAGAAACTAACGATTCAGATTCCTACAGGTGGGCATTCTGACCTTAAATACATCATTTATGTAGCGGATGCCACCGGTTTAGTGGATGAGCGCAGTGAAGAGGATAACAATGTACTGGCCATTCCTGTGATTCTCACCGATCCCACCAACCCTTATGACTTTCAGGTTTCGATTGATCAGCAATCGATCCCGGCTTCGATCAAACCAGGCAGCGCTGCCTTTCAAACGCCTGTGGTGGTCAGCTTGAGTGGATTGCACGTACAGACCCTTCAGAACCTTACTTTTTATCAAGTGAAGCTGTTCCTGTCCCGGAAAGAAACCATTGGACCCGGTAGCCTGGAATTAGGCTCCATGTCCATCAACAATTTGCAGCCCATATCCATGCAAATCATTTCCATGAACACCTTCATCCAGGGCAACGTACCGTACGGTCAATATTACCTCATTGCGCAGGTAGATGTGCAAGACGATGTTACGGAGAACAACGAGTACAACAACGAGTTCGTTGTTCCCATTCTGGTTACGGCTCCTGATCTTGTGATGGAGGATGTGGATGCGATTCTACCGGGGCCCAAGTCTTCTCAATGTCACGTTTCGGGTAAGGTCGCGAATCAGAATACCCTTCCCGCGGGAGCGAGTTCCCTTGGCATTACCATGATGATCAAAGTCATTGGTGGAACTTCGGCCATGGAAGTGCATGTCGGAAATTATCCTGTTCCTGCCATTCCAGCAGAAAACTTTCACGCGTTTTCGCATTCCTTTCCCTACACGCCTCCCGCCAATTATGAGATCATCGGAGTCAAGTTCACAGCTGATATTCTGGATGTGGTCACTGAGGAGAACGAAGGCAACAATGTCGGCAAGTACCTGGTGGATGAAATCAGAAGACGGAGCTTTACCGTTGCTGAAACTGCAGGCGTGCGATTGTATCCTAATCCCGCCAGCGACCAGGTCATGCTGCGCTTTGAACAAGCGGATTGGGCCTCAGAAGAAGCAGAGCTGATGATCCTTAACAACAGCGG
Organism: Flavobacteriales bacterium UBA6057; assembly: GCA_002428995.1. GTDB lineage: Bacteria > Bacteroidota > Bacteroidia > Flavobacteriales_G > Salibacteraceae > UBA6057. The sequence continues at coordinate 225,180 of DIYJ01000004.1, forward strand.
CCAGCAGATGCAGGTATTGAACATTCCTGGCAACACGTTCTCTGTAGACCTGGACGTATCTGACTTCCCTGCCGGGACCTACCAAATTGTGATCCGGCAACACGATCGATTGATCTACCGAGAAATGCTTCTGAAGCTGTAACTCTTATTAAAGGAGGCTCTATGATATTTTGTGATGGAGTGTACACGGAATGAACACTCCAGCTGAGCGAGACGATCTACCTCTCGGTGGATCGTCTTTTTTGTGTCTGTCGCCATCTTCCCGCTTGGTGATCGTATTTGAGATCGTGTTGAGGCATAACACAGGAGTCCGCAACACTTAAATCTCTCTTTTGGATTACTCCATCTGTTCCAGTGAAGGGAGTCGGTCCTGATTTTCGAACCGTGGGATAAATGTGCGCATATCCGCAGACGTACTCACAAGCACGGGCATTGGCAGAGCCGTTTACTGTGTCAATAAGCTGCAACGAAGCCATGCAGCTCAAACACATTCAAATTCAATACCTATGAGACTAAAACAACATTTACGGAGGTGCACGCCTTCACTATTTCTAATCAGTTGCCTTTTTGGAGGTCAGACTTCAGCCTGGTCCCAACACACCGCGTTGGCAGAGGTGAATCTTCAAGGTCAGCGTATTGAGGATGCAAATCCCTCGCTGGATAGGCAATTCAAACATTATGAGGTCTATGAACTGGATCAGGACCTTTCCTCAGCGAGTGCTCTCCAGGACGGAAGTCCCATGCACGTGACCCTGAACCTGTCGGAAGCTTTACACTGGGACCTGGAGCTTGTGCAGAACCATCTCTTCGCCAGTGATGCGCGCATTCAGACGGCTAGCAATGGCATCTACAGACGATTGGAGAAGCCAGAATGCAACACCTACATGGGATCACCAGCCAGTGGCACCACGAACAGTGTTCGACTCAACTTGTCTGAAGACGGCTTCTGGGGAATGCTTCCAAACTCTGATGCCCCCGGTGAGGCTATCTACATCGAGCCGCTTCGGAATTTCGATGAAAGCGCACCAGCCCATCAGTATGTGGTCTATGACCCTGAGGATGTTTTGGGAACTGCAACGACCAGTTGCATGCACGATCATGTACAGCACACCCGACAAACCGTGATTGAACCTGGAGCGAGCGGGCGACTCAGCGGCTCTACAGACTGTTTCGGTGTGGAGGTCGTGGTTGCAGTGGATTACAGTGCCTTCAATTTGGATCAGGAAAGCACAAGCAATGTGATCAATCGCTACACAGGTGTACTCAACATAGCGGATGGATACTACGATGTATTCGACATCGACTTCATCATTAATGATTTCTTTATTTCCGAATCCTTTGAAGATGACCCCTGGACAACCAGTACCGATGGTGATGTCTTACTCGATGATTTTGGGGTCTGGGCGAATTCCTACTTCACCTACTATGACGTGGCTAGTCTTTGGACCTATCGGGGCATCCAAAAAAGTGATGGTACACTGCTGGGAGGCATAGCGAGCGGGCGGCCTTGCCTTGAAGAAAAATCCCGCAATGTGATGAAGGTTGGAAGCTATGTCTCGGACTTGATCCTGCCGCAATTATGGTCTCACGAGATTGGACATAATTTATCCTACGGCCACGACCCGGTGGGGGCTCCTTATATCATGAGGGAAAGCGGAACCTTTATGGACGTAACCGAGTTCTCTGCGGAAAGTCAGCAAGTCATTAACGATTACATTTCCAACAATGACTGCCTGAAATGCATTGCTCCTGACCTCATACCGTTGCTCTCAACCAATGATGAGGAACTGACGGTGGATTGGGGATCACAGTACACGCTGACGGCCTCCGTGCAGAACATCGGTGTGTTAACCGCAGGAGCCAGTCTCTTGCGCTGCTATTGGTCAGATGATGCCCAATGGGATCAGAACGATCAGTTCCTTGGTCAAAGCAGCTTTCCATCCATGAACAGAGATGTGGTGGTGAACCAATCATTGACCATCCAGATTCCTGCGGGTGGCCAGTCCCAGCTGAAATACATTATATACGTGGCAGATGCTACGGATTTGGTAGATGAGCGCACCGAAGAGAATAACAATGTGCTTGCTATTCCGGTGATTCTGACAGACCCGACCAACCCTCACGACCTTCAGGTGTCAATCGATCAACAGTCGCTTCCAACCGTCATCGAACCGGGGAGTGTTTTTCAAACCTCTATGGTAGTTAGCCTGAGTGGAGTGTATCAGGCTTCTCTTCAAAACCTCACCTCTTACGGAGTGAAGCTGTTTCTTTCCCACGAGGAAACCATCGGGTCAGGCAGCATTGAGCTAGGTTCCCTGGCGATAAGCAGCATGCAGCCTCAGGCTACGCAGCTCATTTCCATGACCACTCAAATTCCATCCAGTGTATCTTATGGAGCCTATCAGTTGATCGCCCAGGTAGATGTGTGGGATCAGGTCAATGAGAGAAATGAGTTCAACAATCACGGGACGGCACCCATTCAACTCTCAGCGCCAGACCTCATCATGGATGATGTGCTTTTTGAGTTGCCAGGTTCCCAGACTCCCAATTGTCATGTATCCGGCAAGGTTCGGAACCAGAATGACCTGCCGGCAGGTACTAGTTCTCTAGGTGTTTCGGTGATGATCAAGCCTGCGGGTAACAGTTTCCCATTTGAGGTAGTCATCGGCAATTATGCCGTCCCTGGGATTGGTGCACAAGGATTCCACGAGTTTTCGCATTCCTTCTTCTACACTCCTCCGGCAAATCATGAGATTGTTGGAGTCAGATGCAGGGCAGATGTTTTGAACGAAGTAGAGGAGGAAAATGAAAGCAACAACATGGTAACGCTCATATTGACCTCAACGCTTAGGCATGCATTTAGTATCGCTGATGCCGAGGTTACGCGTTTGTATCCAAACCCTGCCAGCGATCTGGTCATGCTGCGCTTTGAACAAACCGATTGGGCAGCGGAAGAAGTAGAATTATCCGTAATGAACAGCAGCGGTCAGCAGTTACTTCAATCCACTATTCCCGGGAACACTTTCTACACAGACTTCGATGTTTCAGATTACCCTTCGGGAACCTATCAGGTCATGTTGTATCAAGGAGATCAGCTGATCTATCATGAGACACTGATCAAGCCATAGCATTAAAAGGATAAAGATTTGGAGCAGCGAGCTGATGAGTGGGGTTAGCTTTCAGCTCGAAAGGAAGGGGCTATCTGATCAGATAGCCCCTTTTCCGTTTTAGTGGTGCAGCTGATGCTATGAACAGCTCTCACGGTCGCAAGATGCTTAGTGTGACCACTGGATGAATCCTGCAGGTCCGCAGAAACTCGAACCTTCTCTTATTCTGGCTAGAGAGATGTATACACCCGAGGGCGCAAATGCTGGATCACCTACGTTGATGTTTTTTAATTGACAGATACCGGTAAAACCTGAGGATGTGGTCTCTCCAAGGTCAATGTAGGTGTTGCCCACTTGTCGCCAGTGCTTCATGTACAGCTCCTGAGTTGAAGATTCTACCTTAAACTGTACGTTGAGGTTTGGATACCCGGATGGTGTCGGGTTGTAGGCCAGCACGCTCACTCCGCAACAGCCAACTGCTTCGGCTGACGATTTGCTGGGTGCAGGCGCAGTTTGTGAATTGTCCGTTCCGTTGAGCATCGCGTTGAGCATCTCAGATTCTTCCTCAGTAGCGTTTTCAAAAACGACTTTGTCCTGATTTGTGCTCTTCACATTAGCAGGCGTGACTTCTGCTTTTTCGCAGGCGGTAAATGCAATGGCAATGGCCAATCCTACGATTAAACTAACTCTTTTCATACGTTGATTTTATGGTTTTCATAGTCTCCTCTGTTTGAGTAGGGTTCGGAGTTTTCCCTGGAGAGTGCGCGCGGTTGAAAGCCTATGCATCGGCTTTGTGACTGCGAGCGGAGCATTGCATTTATCTTCTGGGTTTTGGTTGAAAGAAGACAAAGCTTCACGAGATGTACATCAAGGGGTCAAACGTATGTGCATAGATGTGTGTCTGCATTCAAATGGTGAATCACGGTCCTTTCAGGGTGAAAGACCTTCCTTTTGAAGTGACAACAGGAATGACGGTGATGAACTACCTCCACATGTGCTGGATACTAAGCATCGATTCATCAGAAATAGTGAGGAAAAGCATACACGGGAGTTTCCTGCTGAGGTGTCCCGATGTCGGCTACCTGTAGCTTGGATTCGGAATGTTTTGCTGGAAACGTTTTAAGAGTAGACGTTTTTTGTTGGGTGCTTTCTGATGCAAGATCTTTTCAGCTGATTGAGTTGATTTTTGTTTGTGGGTTTGTCCTGATTCGGAAATCGAATAGAAGTTTGCGACTGTTCATACTTGTTTAGTAAAAGTATTCGTCTACTTTTCACTGCGCATAGCCACACTGGCATCGCTATGAAACTAACTTAAACTTTCAACCTATGTACACTCATTGGAAATCTTTTAGGCGGATCCTGCTATCGGGCGCCTTGGTTTTTTGGGGCGCTTCGGTGACTCAATCGCAGGAGATCCTGGAGAAAATCTCTGTGGATAATGTTCACTTTCAACAAACGGTAGATGACGCTGAAATCTATTTTGACCAGGTAGGGCGAGGCAAAGGCACCGGTCACAAGCTCTACGAGCGCTGGAAATCCCGGGCAGCTGCGCGTGTGATGCCGGATGGTCGTGTCTTGAGCAGCAAGGTTTTGGCAGAGGTGCTCGCCAATGGAAACCGGAATACCTCGCAATCGCGTTCTTCCGTATGGAACGCACTCGGCCCCCTGGCCTGGACCAACGGGGGCGGTTACAATCCGGGAGTAGGACGTGTTACCGCTATTGCCGTGGAGCCTGTGAGCCAGCAAATCATCTACATCGGCTCCCCCGGTGGAGGGCTCTGGAAGACGGTGAACGGAGGAAGCTCCTGGCAACCGTTGGGTGACAACTTTGACAACATGGAGGTCTGGGGCATTGCCATCGATCCGTCCAACACCAACACGATCTACTATGGGAACAGCACGGGAGAATTGTACAAAAGCACAAATGCCGGTTCCTCGTTCACCAAGATTTTAGATGCTGGCTCCGGGAAAATCCAGACCATCCTCATTCATCCCAGCAATTCCAACATCATGCACGTGGCGGTGAAAACCTCCAGTTCTTCCGCACGCGGTATCTACAAGACCACTGATGGCGGTACCAACTGGACGAGGGTATTGACGGTAACCATTGAAGACATTGTTTACAAACCCGGTAGCACCTCTGTGCTGTATGCGGCAGGCGATAACTTCTACAAATCCAGCGATTCCGGAGATTCTTACAGTCAGGTGACCACGGGCTTTCAATCCACACAGCGCATGAAAATTGCCGTGACTCCAGCGAACAGCGACTACGTGTATGTCGTCCAGAAAAACGGTGGTCAATTCGGTTGGTTCTACCAGTCCACCAACAGCGGAGCGAGTTTTACCGCATTGCAGGAGCACACTACTTCCACCAATTACATTGGAAACCAGGCAAGTCGTGACATGGCCATCGCGGTGAGTACCACCAACGCGAACGAGGTTCACATTGGAGGCTTCGACATGTATGTTACCACCAATGGTGGAACCAGCTTTGTGCAGGAAGCCGATTGGTATTATCCATCCACCACACCGGGTGGCAGCAGCAGCGGTCATGCTTACATCCACGCTGACATTGAAGTGCTTCAATACATCGATGGGAACATGTTTGCCGGAACGGATGGTGGCATTTTCAAAAGCACTGATGCAGGCGACAATTTCACGGATTTGTCCACCGGTTTGGGCATTACCCAGTTTTATCGCATCAACAGTTCCCTTACCGATCAATACCGGGTAGTAGGTGGATCGCAGGACAATGGAACCAATGTGAAAAGCACAGCCGCCCACAGTTGGAAGCACATGATGGGTGCCGATGGCATGGATTGCGGCATTGATCCGACCAATTCCAACATCATCTATGGTATGATTCAGCGCGGTTCGCTTTACAAGTCTACCAATGGAGGTGACAGCCGGTTTAGCCCTGTTCAGCCACCTGAAGCCGGCAGTGGCAACTGGGTGACACCCTTCGCGATTGACCCGAACAACGGAAACCGTCTGTATGCCGGATACAACGATCTCTACCGTCACGACAATGCCGCTGCCAGTGGCTCGTGGGTAAATACGACCTCCAGCATGAGCTTTGGCGGCAAGCTGAGCCACATTGAGCTGTGTCCCTCCAATTCTGACAGAATTTATGTGGCCCGCAGCAATCGCATTTGGACGTCCAGCGACATTACCACCGGTGCTCCTGCATGGACGGAAATCAGCACAGGTATCAGCGGCACCATCAACGACATCGCTGCTGATCCGGATGATGACACGCGTGTGGTGGTTTGCACTTCGTTTGGAAACGTGTACGAGAGCACCAACAGCGGTTCTTCCTGGACGGATATCACTTCTGGACTCCCTGGAGTTTCGGTGATCTCCGTGGTTCTGGATGACGCAGCCAGCGAAGGCATTTATGCCGCCATTGACGGTGCAGTCTATTACATGGACAATAGCACAGCCTGGACGCTCTATTCCTCTGATTTGCCGAAGGTGGACATCGATGAGATTGAGATTTTCTTTGGCTCTGGAAGCAACAGCAAAGTGCGCCTGGCTACCTACGGCCGAGGTCTTTGGGAAGCTCCCCTGATGGGTGGAGGAACCGGTGGGACTTGCGCCAGCACCGTCTCCAGCTTTCCTTACAGCGAAGGGTTTGAAACCACCGGCCATGGATGGGAGCAGGTGACGACCGATGATTTTGATTGGACAAGACAAACGGGTTCTACGGTTTCTACCAACACCGGACCATCCGGTGCAGCGGTGGGTAGCTACTACATGTACACGGAATCATCCTCTCCCAACTACCCGAGCAAAAATGCCCTGCTTGTATCTCCGTGCTTTGACTTTTCGGGCATTTCCTCACCACAGCTGAGCTTCCAATACCACATGTATGGAGCTAACATGGGCACGGCATCTCTGGATGTTTCCACCGATAATGGAAGCACCTGGACTTCTGTGTGGACCTTGTCAGGTGATCAGGGCAACAGCTGGGAAACAGCCAACGTAGACCTTTCGGCTTATGGCTCGCAGACGGTGCAGCTGCGCTTCAGCGGCACCACCAGTACAGACTGGACCAGTGACATCAGCATTGACGATGTGAGGATTGAAGGAGGTCCGTCCTGTGTGACTACCGTCACGAGTTTCCCCTACGCGGAGAGTTTTGAGTCAGGACTGGGCGATTGGACGCACAGCGACTCCGATGATTTTGACTGGATTCGCAAGAGCGGTACCACCACTTCTTCGGGAACCGGTCCTTCCGGTGCGGATGACGGTACCTATTACATGTATGTAGAAGCTTCTTCTCCGAACTATCCTACAAAGAACACAAAGCTGATCTCACCTTGCTTTGATCTTTCGGGAATCTACAACCCCGAGTTCTCCTTTCGTTACCACATGCTCGGAAGTGCAGTGGGAACCTTAAAGTTGCAGGTAAGCTCTGATGGTGGAGGTTCATGGACAGATCTTTGGAGCGCCACGGGTGACCAGGGAAGCAATTGGAATTCTGCTAGCGCAGACCTCTCTGCCTATGCAGGCTCTACCATTCAGTTAAGGTTTGATGGCACCACAGGAAGCAGCTATCAGGGAGACATGTGCATCGATAAAATGGCGCTTGAGGCGGGTATCAACTGTAGCAGTGCTGAAGCAATGCCTTACGCAGAGAGTTTTGAAACCGGATTGGGAATCTGGAGTCAAGCCGGTGGTGATGACATGGATTGGACTCGCAAAACAGGCACAACTTCTTCTGTGAACACCGGACCGAGTGGTGCGGATGACGGAAGCTATTACATGTACTTGGAGGCTTCGTCACCCAACTACCCCTCCAAGAACGCATACCTCGAATCCGGTTGTGTGAGCCTTAGCAGCAGTCCAGAGGCCTCCTTCCGCTATCACATGTATGGAGCCGCCATGGGCACACTCCGCTTCCAGGCTTCTGATGACGGAGCAGCATGGACCACGCTGTGGACTTTATCAGGCGATCAGGGCAACAGTTGGCAAACTGCGAGTATTGATCTTTCGGCCTATGCCAACCGAACGGTGAAGTTTCGCTATTTCGGAACCACAGGCACCAGCTACACGAGCGACATCTGCATTGATCTGCTGAACGTGGAAGAAAATGCACCGTTGGCGGAATTCAATGAACCTGTGATTGAGGAGGACGCTCCCGTGATCAGTGATGTTGCTGAAGAGTCTGAAGCCGTTGCTGAAGAGCGCCCGGTGGTAGAAGAGCAGCAAATTCTGGTGTTCCCGAATCCAGCCCGCGATTGGCTCAACATCCAGTTTGTTGGAGTAGGAGAGGAGGCGCAGATCGTCTTGTTCAACATGAATGGTCAGCTACAGCAGCAGAACCTGCATCAAACACAGCAAGGCATTAACCTGCTGAAAATGCACGTTCCGGATCTTCCTGTTGGAATCTACTTCCTGAACATTCGCATGGGTGAAACCAATGAATTCAGAAAGATTGAGATCATTCATTGATCTGATCGTCAATGATGGAATAGAAAAGGCTGCCCTTTGGGTGGCCTTTTTTTGTGCTTTGGGTTGGGAAGTGGGTGTATTGTGTTGTGGTGCTTGAATATGACTTTGGGACAATACTTTCACCCTTCGAGACATGCCGCGCAGCGGCATTCCTCAGGATGACGGATCCTCTTTTGTGTGGGGGATGTCATCCTGAGGAGGCACGCTTTACGTGCCGTCTCGAAGGGTGACTGTGCTTTCGCGAAGCTCCATGAAAACAAAGGGAGCCCTAAAGACAGGCAACCGTCATCGAAGGATGATGAAAACTCCTGCCGATGTTCTAAGGCAGGTAGATGGGGGCTTTTTCAGGAACCTCTCGGTATCGCAGGGAGTGGCTTTGATGGTCCAGACGGTAGAAGATGACGGCCGTCTTTTCTCCGACTTCAACGTCCTTGAAGGGCGTGCCCTTAGCCAGGTCAATAGAGTAAATGGTTTTTTCAGCCTGTAGTGTGTAGCGCATTCCTTCATAAACGATGGATTCGGGAATGATAGGCGCATTTGGAGCGATTTCAAGATGGAGCCTTAGGTAAGTTACGGTGGGGCTTTCCTGAGTTCCAGGGACTTCTTTCTGAAGGTAGATTTCTTCAATTTCAATGGGTGTTGAATCCTGTCTTGGTTGGCCCAGCACTGAAAAGGTAAGAAGGAGTTTTGCCAGGATGATGATGGTCTTGTGATCCATGATTTGGATGGCAAAGTTAGTGATGGGTAACTCGAAAAGCCTACGTGCAACCTTTCAGTCGTGGGGCTCTTAGATCCTATGTGGAATCAGGTGTTTTGGTGTGCAGGGGGACGGAATTCAGCTTTGGCTCAACCGGCTGTTTAGGTTTATTTTCACTAGTAGTAAACACTTGAAAACCAAAATTATAGTCTGTTGTTTCTCCCCGGTGTTTAACTTCGAGAAGCTGCCTATCCTATGAATTCTAACACCTGTCGTACATGCTTTTTGATCGCTATCTTCCTGATGGCAGCGCTGTCGGGCAAAGTGTTGGCGCAGGGAGAGGCCAATATTTGGCATTTCGGTCAGAATGCGGGGCTTGACTTCAATGGCGGATCTCCCGTAGCACTGGGTAATGGCGCCATTAATCAGCTTGAAGGTTGTGCTACAATCAGCGATGCAAACGGGTCCTTGCTCTTTTATACGGACGGTCTTAGCGTTTGGAATGCAAACCACGTGATCATGGTGAATGGGACCGGGCTCATGGGGAATCCTTCTGCGGCTCAATCTGCGGTGATTGTTCCAAAACCCAACAACCCGGCCGTCTACTACATTTTCACCGTTCCATCAGGTTGTGGGAGCTTCGGCAACGGCTTGCGCTATTCCGAAGTAGACATGTCACTGGCAGGCGGCTTGGGAGCTGTTACAGGTACTAAGAATGTCTTCCTTACGCTTTCCACCTGCGAGAAAATTACAGCGGTGGTTCATGGCACCGGAAACAGCTATTGGGTTGTTTGCCAGTCTGCTACCGCAGATGTGAATGCCTTTGAAGTGACCGCAGCAGGAGTGAATACCACACCCGTAATTAGCAACAGCGGTGCAGCGCCCTACCTGTTTTGTTACATGAAGGCCTCTCCTGACGGCCAGTGGATTGCCCGTGGAGGAACCAACAGTATTCCTGCCCGACTCATGGAGTTTGATAACCTTACCGGGCAAATCGGCAACTCAGTCCCCATTCCGGTGGTGAGCACTTACGTTTACGGTCTCGATTTCTCAAAATCAAGTAATTACCTCTACCTCAATCATGGTCCTATTGGGTTTCTCGGCCCCGGCTCTCTGATTCAGTACGATCTCAGCCTCACTTCTTTAACGGCTATTGCTTCTTCTGCTACATCTGTGGGATCCCCTCCGCAAGACTTTCGCTATGCGATTCAGTTGGCTCCGGATGGGAAAATCTATGGGGTGGGTTTTTTTACCGGTAGCCTGTTTGCGCTCAATGAGCCCGACTCCGCTGGTCCTGCGAGTAATTTTCAAACCAATGCCGTTACCCTGGCCTTTGGAACTTCGAATCGATTGGGGCTCCCCACCTTTATTCAATCTTTCTTCCAGCAGGTGAGTATCACGGTGGAAGACACCTGTGAATTGGACACCACACTCTTCACTGCTTCCAATCCATCCCTCGACTCGGTCTTCTGGAATTTTGACGATACAGCCAGTGGCAGTTTCAATGATGCTTCCGGGGATTCTGTCTTTCATGTGTTCTCCGCTCCGGGAACATATCAGGTGACGGCATTGAGCTATTTCACGAACAATACTGGCTTCATTGGATTTGTCGATTCCACCTTGGATACGATTACAGTGACGATCCATCCGCTGCCCCAAATTGATTTAGGAAACGACACGGTGCTGTGTGAAGGAGATTCGCTAAGCATTCTCAATTCCAATACGGTGTTGGGAATGAACTATTTATGGATTGATTCATCCACCAGCGAGTTCCTGCCCATCGATACAGCGGGCACCTATTGGGTGGAAACGAGTACGCTGTGCGGTACGGCTTACGACACCATTACGATTGACAGTGTGTTGCCTGCATTTGTTGATTTTGGTCCTGACACTATTCTCTGCGTGGGCGATACATTGACCTTCGAGGTAGAAGTGGCATATGGCAGCTACCTCTGGCAGGACAACGACACCAGCAATGTGTATGATGTGACCACCTCTGGGCAGTATGCGGTGACGGCCACAGGGCTCTGCAATACCAGCATTGACACGATCAACGTGTATTTTGTTGAACCTCCCGAATACCAATCGCCCTTCGACACGACTTTCTGCAACGGGCAAACGCTTGACTTGCTCGTTTCAGCCGACAGCGCGACATATCTGTGGAATACAGGATCATTAGACTCTACCATCACCGTAGGGGTAACCGATACGTTTCTGGTATCCACCACCAATGCATGCGGCACCTTCGAAGACACGACCATCGTTACCATCGATTTTCCGTTGAACACAAACCTGGGGGCAGACACCGTGCTTTGCGTTGGAACGAGTTACAACCTCTTCGCGAACCTTCCCGGCAACAATCAGTACCTCTGGCAAGACAGCAGTACCAATGAATCTATGCTTGTTGACGCTCCAGGAACCTACTGGCTTCGGGCCACCAACACCTGCGATAGCTACAGCGATACGATTGAGGTAGACTACGAAGTTCCACCAGCCATTTCATTGCCCGATCGTGTGCAATTCTGTGATGGGGAATCCTACCTCGCTTCTGTTCCTTTTTCCAGAGCTGACTACCTATGGAGTAATGGAAGTATGCAGCCCGAGATCACGATTTACGGAGCCGGACTCTATCATGTAACGGTTACCAATCTGTGTGGTGTAGATGAAGATTCAGTACTCGCCATTGTCGATTTTCCGCTGGAAGTGGACATCGGCAGCGTCTTTGAATTGTGTGAAGGGCAGACCATTACCTTGGATGCTACCGCTCCTAATGATCCTGTTTATGAGTGGAATAACTCGAGCCAGGAACCTACCGCTGTGGTGTCCGGTCAGGGGTATTACCGGGTCACTGTTACCAACAGTTGTGGCTCTTACAGCGATGAAGTGGCCGTTTACATGCAACCCAAGCCAAAGCCAGAGCTTCCCGGTGACACTGCGATCTGCGGTGACGAGGAATGGACGATTAAACTCAGCGATCAGACGGCTAACTTCCTTTGGCAGGATGGTTCTGTTTCCAGGCGCTACACCGTTTCTGATCCCGGACTCTATCTGCTCACCATTTCGAATGCCTGTGGAAAGCGCACGGATTCCATGGAAGTGATCCAGAATGACATTCCAGAAGTCTCTTTGGGTGTGGATACGGTCTACTGTCCCAGTGTGGCCGAATTGTTCCTAGATCCATCTGTAAAAAGTGACCATGAGCTGCTTTACAGCTGGAGTACAGGTGCGCAGGGTTCTACGCTCGAAGTAGAAGCTCCCGGCACGTATGAGTTGACCATTACTGATCCGATCACAGGCTGTTTCAATCGGGACGTTGTGTTTGTAGGTGATTGCCCTGTAGCCATCTGGATTCCCAATACCTTCTCGCCCAATCGCGATGGCATCAATGATGTGTTCTTACCCCATTTGAGCTATGTGACTGATTACGAGCTGAAGGTGTTTGATCGATGGGGGCATCAGATCTTCACCACGATCAATCCCAACGTAGGGTGGGATGGAACAGATCAGGGCATTTTGGTTCCTTCCGGGGTTTATGTCTACTCCCTTAGCTTTTTCAGCGATGTGTTGGGCCGGGAGACACTTACCGGTTCTGTGAGCCTGATGCGCTAGTTTGCAGTCCGCTTTTTCTGCGGTAGAGGATGATCTTATCGGCTGAGGCCAACGCAACGCTTGTTCAACATTTCACCACCTTATATTCGTCAGCACATGGTGGGATGGCGCAACATATTCCTTCTGATATTAAGCCTGATGGCCGGCCATGGTCTCTATGCTCAATTGCTGCTCGGACCTGAGGGACATGGGGTCGATTATCCTTTTCCCTGGGGGAAGAGCTATGTGACAGACATGGTTCCGGAACAACAGGGGCACTGGTGGGTGGCGACCTTCGATCGCGGATTGGTAGAGTTTGATGGGACACGCTACTTTGCCATTCAACCGGATGAAGAAGATCCCCGATTTTCAGAGGAGCGTATCGAGGCGATATGCCGTTGGGGAGAGCAACTTGTACTTGGTTACTTCAGGGGTGGTGTACGCTTTTTTGACCCGGAGTCTCATCAGTTTTCAACTCCAGAGAACCTGAACAACAGACTTTCAGACGAAAGAATCTCATTTCTGCAACCCGTCTCGAACGATGTTCTGCTGCTCGGAACACATACCACTGGACTCACCGTTTACGATCGGTCGGTCGATTCTCTCATTCTGCTGTCACCTCAGGCGTTTTTCCCGGAATACGATGAAGTGATGTTCAACATCATCAAGGGTGTGCTGCCCATTCCCGGGCGTGAAGAAATGTATTGGGTGAGTACACTCCGAGGTTTGCTGGAACTGAACCTGAAGACTCTGTCCTTCGAGCGTTGCATTCCGCTCACTCAGTCGTTCTGCGACAACCCGGCCGAGTATGTGGGATCGGAGGGAGGCGTTCGATCCTTCGCTTATGATGGCAGCCACCTGTGGTGTGCCAGCTGGGGTGGAGGTTTATTAAGGGTAAATCCTTCCGATGGTCGTTTCAAGACCTTCAAATTCCAGCCGACCAATAATGCTTCGGGCTGGAACAACAACATCATCGACTTGCTCCTGAGAGGAGATACGGTATACCTGAATTCCTCGGGCTATGGCTTTGGATACTTCCATAAGCCGAATGAGACCTTTCATTTTCCCCGGTACCTGAACGGTCAACCGTGGAAGCCAGGTGAGCTGAAGTTTTATGAAGTGTCGGCTGATCAAGTCTGGATGGGGTTTGATACGGGGCTGAGAAAGTATGATCGAAGCACCAACTTCATGAAGCGAAGCTGGGAACAGTCGAACCTCTATGAAGTCCTTCGCATGGATTCTATGTGGTATGGCTGCAACATTGTAGAAGGCCGCTCTCGCTTGTTTCATTCAAAGGATACCACAGCGCTTTTTGAAACACGACAAGGAAACCTCATTGCGGGTATCGAAGCAAGAGATGATGGATTGTTGTACGTGCTCGATTTTTCCCGCCTGGGACTTTTTGATCCTGCTGTTGGTGTAGTGGAGTGGCAAGAAGGACCTGGTTCTGAGTTGGCCAGGGAGGGTGAATTTCTTGGCTTTCATGCAGCGAGTGATTCCATGCTTCTCGCAGACAAAAAACTACAGGAACTCTACAAGATTGATCCTCGAACGGGAAGCTTTGAGGTGATTGGTGAAAATGATTTGGTGTTCAGTTGGATCACCGCCTTTCTGCCAACTGATGATGGTGGAACCTGGATGGGAACAGAGGAGGGGCTGGTACTGCTGGATGCCAAAGGTGCGGTAGAACAGATTTTCAGACCAGAGCATTTTGAGGAGTTGGATTTCCGTCTGCGCTTCGTGAGGGCTTTGGCTAGCTCGAAGCCTGGAGAATTGTGGGCCGCTTGTGCGGAGAACGGCTTGGTGAGGCTTGTGAAAGACGCGGAGGATTGGAAGGTGAGTGGTCAATGGACGGCCGCTCAGCTTGGGATCAAAAAGATGACCGCTCTCGCATGTTTGGGTGGTATAACGTGGCTCGGAGGTAAAGAAGGTTTGGCCGCCATCACACACCGTGGAGATTCCCTTCGGTTATTCCCTTCCTCTATGGGAGTTGCTCCGGTTTCAGAATTTGTAGTGAGTGACGACCGATTGTATGCCGTGAAGCCTGATGGAGTGCACGCCATCGCCACGGATAGACTGATGAGCTTTACCAGCTCTACGGAGCCTTACCTCCGTTCTGTTTCCTCTTTTGGTCAGGAACTCGATCTTAGTTCCTGGGCACAGGATCATCAATTGCACGATTTGTCTTCGCGCGAGCATTTCATTGAGTTGGCGCTCGGTTTTCGCTCAGAAATGCCGGTGGCTGAGATTGACGCCCGGTATCAATTGCTTCCTGATACGCATTGGTATGCTCTGGCTGATGATCAGCGTATTTCGCTGAACTTCCTCGGACCGGATGCCTACTGTGTTCGAGTCAGGGTGAGGCAACCAGATCTTGCATGGAGCAATCCGATCGAGCTGTTGCGCTGGACCATTCCGGTGCCTTGGTGGCAGCGCTTGTGGTTTCGCGTGCTGCTTGCGTTGTTGCTGGTCGTCTTCACTGCCGGAGCATTCACATGGCGTCAGAATCGTTGGCGAAAGCGCATTGTGAAGGAACAGGCGCATAAAGAGCAGCTGATGGAGCTGGAAATGGAAGCCTTGCGCAGCCAGATCAATCCACACTTCATTTTCAATGCGCTGAACGCCATTCGTTTCCATTTCATTTCCGGTGAAAGGAAAATCGGACAGTCGTACACGGAGAAGTTTTCCTCTATGCTTCGCTTTGTGCTGGTCAAAGCCAGCGAAAAGTGGATTCCCCTGGCAGATGACCTCGCGGCATTGAAGCTCTACTTTGAACTGGAGCAATCGCGTTTCGATCCTCCATTTGCGTTTTCGATCCATGTTTCTCCTGATGTTGATCAAAGTCAGGAGCGCATTCCTCCCATGCTGCTTCAGCCTTTTGTAGAAAATGCCATCTGGCATGGGATCTCTCCAAAAAAGGAGACTGGAAGTATCGAGGTCAGAATTCGGGTTGAAGGGGATTACCTTTTGATCATTGTGGAAGATGACGGGATCGGAAGGGAAGCTGCGGCTGAGCTTCGGGCGCAACGTCCTGCTGGTTCGCGCAAGCGTTCACAAGGCATGGATGTGACCCAGCGAAGGATAGAGCTTCTCGAAAACGAATCCGGTGTTTGGATTGAGGACTTGAAGGATGAAAGCGGGAAGGCGCTGGGAACGAGAATTCACTTAAAATTATACCGTTATGCTGGACGTGGTGATCGTGGATGATGAGAAGGTGAGCAGTGATACTGTGCTGTTTCTGTTGCAGGAGCATTGTCAAAGCTGGATTAAGACGTTGCATACCTTCAACGATCCTGAGGAAGCATTGACGCATTTGATCGCTCATGGCACCGATGTGCTCATTCTGGACGTTCAGATGCCTCGCATTAATGGCTTTGAGCTGATCAACCGCTTACCGCGAAATGATTTTCAACTCATCTTCTGTACGGCCTTTGATCAGTTTGCCATCGAAGCATTTAAGGCCTCCGCGATCGATTACCTCCTGAAGCCTGTTTTGGGTGACGATCTTAAAAACGCCATGAGGAAGGCTTACGAGCACCATGTGTTAAAGCAGAGAACTGCGCCAACCGAAGAAGCTCCCCAAGGCTTCAATAAGCTACCGGTGCCTAGCGCGGAAGGCATCGCTTTCATTGACATGGACGACATTCTTTATGCAGAGGCCGAGAACAACTACACACAGCTGATCTGCAAGAGCGAAAAAGTGCTGGTAAGCAAAACACTCAAAGAAATTGAGCAGCGTACGAGACATGCCGGTTTTCTGCGCGTACACCATTCCTACCTCGTCAACGTGCGTCACATCGTTCACTATCAGAAGGGTAGAGGAGGTGTGTTGCGGCTCAGCAATGGCGATCACATCAACGTATCGAAGGCAAAGCGGGATCAGCTGCTCCTGGCCCTCGGAATGACCGAGTGATCAACCACCATCCGATTCAGTCCAACGGCTCACCCATGGTGCCAAACCACTGGTTTTACCTTGATCAGACTTCCAGCCGAGGTCACATTTGTGCTCACCAAAAGCCCTAAAAAGTGAGCTATGAATAGATACGTACGCTATGCCTGCTACGCCCTGATATCAGGAGCTGTTTTCTTCACCGGATGTGAAGAGGATGAGGAAGAACAACCAGAAGAAGTCGACTCTCAGCCCATCCGCCTGGAGTGTGGTTATTTCAGCACGGGATCGAGTGCAACGCTTCAGAACTACGAGGAAAAATCCATCGACTACATCGTTTCATGCTATGACGAGGTAACGATCGATGTCACCATTGATCCGGGAACGGTCATTGCCTTCGAGTCTGAGTCCGGACTTAGAGTCATGGATGGAGGATCCATCGTGGCCAACGGCACTGCGGATGCTGAGATTACCTTCGAGGGTGACGATCCGTTGCCAGGGTCCTGGAAAGGGATATATGTGGAATCTACCAGCAGCCGAAACAGCATGGAACATGTGCGCATCGAGCACGCAGGTGAAGGAACCTATTCAAGCAATGGAGAAACCGGAGCATTGGTAGTCTCGGGACGCATGGCCATCTCAAATTCTATCATTTTGTCTTCATCCTCCCACGGACTCCAGTTCCCATACGAGGGGGCAACTGTGAGCATAGAAAACACCTCCATTGAAGAATGCTTCATACCGGTGCGTACCAAAATCGACTATGTAAGCGAGTTGGAAGGACTTTCCTTCAATGGTAGCACGAATCCATATGTGTACGTGGAAGCCGTTTGGCTGTATGGCACTTCAGGCAACACCACCACCTTTCACAACCTTGGAATTCCCTACCGCATTCAAGCAGGGTGGATTGACAATGAGGACCGCACCATTGAGATCATGGCGGGAGTGATCATGGAGTTTGAGACGGGAAGTGGCATTGAAACAACCGGAAGCGCCAAGCTCATTGCGAAGGGGACCTCGGTGGAGCCGATTACCTTCCGCGGAGTGGATGATGTGCCGGGCGCATGGTCTGGTTTATACTTTGTGCAAACCGAATCCCCATTAAACGAGATCAGCCATGCTGCGATTGACAATGCCGGAGGAGGTGATATGGGTGGAGCGATCAAAATGTGGGCGGATCCCTTTGTAAGTGTCAACAATGTCACCATCAGCAATAGCCGCACCTGTGCCTTCTTTGATGCTCCAAAAAGCGTTGAAAACGGAATGAATCCTAACCTTACCCTGGGTGGCGTCATCTACGAGAACAATCAGAACAGTGATGACTCTGCCTTCGACCCTGCCTGTTGCGATGCATCTTACTGTTACGGAAGCTAGATTCCAAGCAAGAGGTTTTTCATGGTGGACAGCCCGATCGCATCACAAGGTCGGGCTGTTTGCTTTTTAGGCAACGAGAGATGTATTAGCCACTTTGGTTGTTGGAAAAAGAAGGCACCCCAACGACTTAGTCATTGTTTAAGAGCGAATCACCCGGGGAAACTTAATTCGACCTTGGTTCCGAGCGGTTCATTGGTTTCGGAAACCAGGTCTTCGATCTTTACCTCAATATTGGTTTTATACTGCTTGTTGATGGTTTCGACCCTTTGCTGAATGATGCTCATTCCTTTCGAAGAGGAACCACCCAAACGCAGGTCGTTGATTTCACGGGCTCGTTGACGACCCACTCCATCATCCACTATGGTGCAACGCAGTGTTGTCCCATCCATGCTGAACGTGATGTTTACACTTCCATGTGGAGGTTTCTTCTTCATGATTCCATGCCAGATCGAGTTTTCTACAAAAGGCTGAATCAACATTGGAGGTATTGTCCAGTTTTCCGGGCTCGCAAGCTTTGAAGCATCAATGTTGAACGTGAAGCGCCCTTCAAAGCGCAGGCTTTCCAGTTCGAGGTAGAGTTGCAGTGATTCAATTTCCTCCGAAAGGGGAACAAAAGACTGATCGGAACTGTGGAGCACCTTGCGCATCAGTCGCGCAAACTTGGAAACGTTTTTCAAGGCAAACACCCGCTCATTGTCAGAGATCAGCAACTGGATGGAGTTCAGTGCATTGAACATGAAGTGAGGTGTCATTTGTGCCCTTAGCGCCTTTTGCTCGGCTTCCAGCGACTGTTCGCGCAGCACCAGCTGTGTACGCAGGTTCCGGTAGCGATAAGAGAAGCCTCCCCACATCATAGCAAGTACAAGCGCTCCAACGCTGATACGGAACCACCACGTTTGCCAGTAGGGTGGAGCAATGGAAAAACGCATGGTAGCTGGTTCGGAGCTCCATATACCATCGTTGTTGGCGGCATACACCGAAAAGGTATAGTCTCCCGGTGGCAGCGTGGTGTACTGCACGTTGGGCGTCTTCCGAATGACCCACTCGCGATCGATGCCCTCCAACTTGTATTTGAAATCAAGGTTTCCAGCTGATTTGTAGGAGAGCCCTTCAAAGCTGATGGTCAGGAAATTTTGGTCATAGTTCAGCTCGTATTCATCGGCCAGGGTCGTATCCTTTCCACTGATCTGTAGCTGATGAATACGCACATTAGGAGGAACCTGGTTGATGGACAAGTCCTCATAATGAGCCACATACAAGCCTTCGCTCGATTTTACCACCAAGCGATCTTCAGTGGTCTCGAGGTAGTTGAACAGATTTCCCATGAAACCATCACTGGCTCCATACATCCTTGAATTGATGCAAGATGATTCTGTTGCATCCAGATCAATGCGCGAAAGACCTGACCGTGTCGTGATCCACAAACTGCCGTTTTGATAGCGAATGCAGATAGGTAAGGTGTTGATGGGATTCTGAGCTCTGCATTGGTCCAAATCGAGGGTGTTTTTGCCCAGATGAATCATGTACGGAGTATGATTCTGAATAGTGATCGGTTTGGTTCCGGCAAGGTCGAGAATACGCTTGATCTTTACGTGGTTGCTGTCCGTCTCTCTCTGGGTAATCAGAGGATAGATGGAATCACCTTCGAAGAAGTAGGTTCCTGCCTGACTATTCGGGCAGTTCATCCAAACCGTGTCTCCTGCTCCCTTGTAGCTGTTGTATACACGTACATCAAATCCATCGTCCAGTGAACTGTAATTGACCCCCGTGTCGGAAAAGATCTTGAAACCCCTGTATCGGCCGGAAAACAAGGAGTCATTGTTCAGGAAGGTGATGGTTCCAATACCGGGTTGGTAGGGTGTGTACCGGTCCTTCTGTTTTCTGTAGATGCCCTTCTTGGTGGCAAACCACAGCTCTCCGTCACGATCGAAGTTGAGTTGATAGATCAGCGTTTCGTCCGTATGGCCTGGCATGTCCAACTGATTCACCTGAGCATTCTCCACGGTGAAAACAGCTCCCTTATCCGTTCCTACCCATAGCATTCCGTCATGGAAAGCAGTGGCCGTTACGTTTCGATCGTTGAATAGATCTTTTTTCAAGAGAGTGATTCTTGGGTTGGGGGCGTACAGCAATCCATTGTAAGCCGTGCTCAACCAAAAACCTCCTTCACGGTCTTCCAGCATGGTGAAAATGTACATGTCCCGGTTATACCAAAGCGCACGACTCATTTCCAGCTTTCCTTCAGGAAAACACCACAGGCCCATTCCTCCGGTCCAGATGTTTCCATCTTTATCCTCATGCAGTACGTTGTGCAGCCGTTGTTCAAACACAACATGATCCAATACACCGCTCGAGTCAAAGCGGATGAGGTGATTTCCTGAGAGCAACAGAATGCTGCCTGAGCGGGTTTTGAGCGCGCGGTAATTGAAACTCGTAAGTGAATTTTGGCCTTGGCAGCTCACTACCATTCGTTGGCCACCATATTCAATGGCGATGCTGTCTGAGTTGTCTTGAGCCTTGATTTTGTGGTAGCGTAGAATACCATCCACCTCAGAAACGCTAAACGTTTCAATGCCGCTTCCATCCGTTTGTTGCCAGGTTACCGTGTCTTCCGTTACTGCAATAGGAGGCGATGCAATGGTGAGCGCCAGCTGAGCACTACCATCGGTATCGACCCACATGTTATTTGACAATGTTTTTGCTGCTTTTGGGAGGTACTGGTGAATGCTCATCGGAGTGATGAGCTCAAAGCGGCTTTCCTTCATACGGTACACAAAGCCTCCAGCGCCAAACGCCCAGAGCCGATCGTTTTGATCTTTGTGAAAGCCTCGAACAGTGAAGGCGCTGGTATTACACACTTCTGCATGTCCTATGCTTCGATAGCCTGAGTATTTAAGAAGGCCAAGCTCTCCGCCAAACCATAGGTAGCCAGCTTCATCCTGATGGATGGCGTATACACGTCCAATGTCCCTCAGAGCATCCAGTTCTACCTTTTGGTAGGGGATGGTCTGGGCTATCAATCCAGAGGGTAGAAATAGAAGTGCTCCTGCAAGCCAAATCCAAAAACTCAAGAATCTAAGCCGTGGTATCATGGATGATGTTGACGGTTACCGGTATACGAATATGAGCATTGAGTAGCGAGGTTCTGTGACTAATTTAAGGAGGACTGCAGGCGCTTTTTACTGCTTAGTTCCCGTTCCCTGATCGAACGGAGATTAGCTCTTGGCGCTGCGTTGGATTCACAGCTTCTCAGATCATCGGAAAGTCCAGTTCAACCCTGGTTCCATTTGCTTCTCCGCTATCAGAATAAAGGTCAACGATGCGAAGCCGTATGTCAGTCTTGTATTGCTTGTTGATGGTCTCAACCCGCTGACGCGTGATGCTCATGCCCTTGGAGGATTGACCTTCTAATCGCACATCCTTGATCTTGGCGGCTCCCGCTCTGCCAATGCCATCGTCCGTAATGGAGCACCGAAGCAAACCATTGACTTCTCTGAATTGAATTGATACATGGCCTTCCTGCGGTTTTTTCTTCATGATTCCGTGCCAGATGGAGTTTTCGACAAAGGGTTGAATCAACATCGGGGGAATCCTCCATTGTTCGGAGTCCTTGAGTTCAGAGGTGTCAATATGAAAGGTGAAGCGTCCCTCGAAACGAAGGCTTTCCAGGTCAAGGTAGAGGCTGAGAGATTCTATTTCCTCGGATACGGGTATGAATGCCCTGTCTGAGCTTTGGAGCACTTTTCGCATCAGCCGGGCAAACTTGGAAACGTTTTTCAAGGCAAACACCCGCTCGTTGTCAGAGATCAGCAACTGGATGGAGTTCAGTGCATTGAACATGAAGTGAGGCGTCATTTGCGCCCGCAATGCTTTTTGTTCTGCTTCAAGGGATTGCTCGCGCAGTGACAGCTGCATGCGAAGGTTTCGGTAGCGATAGGCAAAACCTCCCCAGATGAGTGCGATGAACAATGCGCCAACTCCACCTCTGAACCACCATGTTTGCCAGTAGGGTGGAGCGATGGAAAAACTCATGGTAGCAGGTTCGGAGCTCCATATGCCATCATTGTTGGCAGCGTAAACCGAGAAGGTGTAGTCTCCCGGTGGGAGCGTGGTGTATTGAACATTGGGCGTTTTCCGAACCACCCAATCTTGGTCGATGCCCTCCAGCTTGTACTTGAAATCAAGGTTTCCGGCTGTTTTGTAAGACATGCCTTCGAAGCCGATGGTCAGGAAGTTCTGGTCGTAGTTGAGGTCATAGTGTTGTTGCAACAGCGTGTCTTCGGTTCCGATCTGCAAGCTCACCAGCTTCACGGGCGCGGGGTGCTTGTTTCCCTCCAGCGCATCGTAGGGAGCAATGAACAGGCCGCTGTTGTTGAGCACCACCAATCGCTCATCGTTGGCATGCATGTGTGTGAAGCGTTTTCCGGCAAAACCATCGGAGGCATCATAGTCTCTGGCGCTGACGCAACCGGTGCCTGATTCATTCAGTTCAACGCAGCTGATCTGGTCGTCAGAAGAAAGCCATAGTTTGTTTTGATGTCTCGATCCCCACAGCACCTGATTGGCATCCTTGGCTTTGAAGTAACATCCAGACAGATCTATTTCCGTCCTTTCCTGATACAAACGCAGGCCACCGTAGTTAGTGACAAAGAGCATGCTTCCCTTTTTTTCTTCAATGATCCAGGGCAGATAGGGCATGCCATTTTCCTGCCGGGGTCCCAGATCCAACAGCTCAATGCTGTCTTCCTTGAAGGCATAAACTCCTCGTCCAGAACAGGTCACCCAGGTGGTATCGTCTCTTCCGTGAAAGATTTGCCAAACCGAATGGTCAAAGTCGAGGTCACGTGAGTCTATCAAAAGCTCCGCGTCTGTGCTACGCTTCCGGAAGCCAGTGTTTGTACCTAACCAAAGGTCTCCGTGGTCATCAATGCTCATCCGGTAACGTCCCTCCACACGCAGGACTGCCTCACCGTCTTCGAGTTCATAAACACCTTTTGCGGTACTGAACCAGATGGATCCATCCGGTGCTTTGGCAATGGATCTGATCAGCGCATCCTCTATCGTAAGCTCTGCAAGTTTCTCGATACCTTTTTTCGGATTCACCCGAAAAAGCTCGGCCTGATGCGTGCCAATCAATATGTCTTCGTCATCTGCAAGCATCGAGTGCATGGCTCCATCCTCAAACATTTTGACCGTGTAGTGTGACACACGGGTATTGGGAGCATAAAAAACGCCTTCGTAGGCACAGCTGACCCAGAGACCTTTTTCATGGTCTTCAAAAACACAATACACAATCTCCTTTTCAAAGAAGTGTGCCGCCTTTTCGAGGTCGAAGACACTGTTCTGAAATCGCCAAAGACCGTAACTACCTACCCAGATATCTCCATAGGAATCTTCCAGCAGGGCATTGTTGATGTCGTAAGGCAATACAAGATGATCGAGGACTCCAGCATCATTGAAATGGATTAGGTGTCGACCCGTCACCAGCACGTAATTGTTTTGCCGGGTTTTGATGGCGCGGTATCCAGAGCTTGAGCCCGGTGGAAACTCTTGGCAATCTACAGCGAGCCGCCCGCCATTCACTTCCAGAATGATGCTGTCTGAATTTGAACCGGAAATCTTCTTGTAGTAGTTCAAATAGTCCCCTTCGGACTCGATGAAAAAGGTCATGTTGCCCTTTTCGGGTATTTCACCCGTTTGGACAACGCTGTCAGGGCCTATCCTTATTTGAGGTACAGCGGAGGTCAAAGACACGCGCAAGGTGTCCGTAGAGTCCAGCTGAATGTGATTGATGATGCGTCTCTTGTGGCGTGGCACCTTATCCAGTTCCTTGGGTTTTAGCCATCGGAAGGTATCCCCCTCCAAACGATTGATCACACCCGTCACGGCATAGGTCCACATTTTTCCATGATGGTCTACATGGCTGCCGTAGAGCACATCGGTCCGAACTTCAGGATTGTTTCTGTTGGTGTACTGCTTATGGCTGTAACCGGAATAGCGCCTGGTTCCACCGGAACCGGTAAACCATATGTGTCCTTCATGATCCTGATTGATGTCGAACACCAGACCAGAGAACATCGCATCACCGCGCATCACCTCTTCAAAATGGATGGTTTGCCCGGAGCTGGCTATGACTGTAAGCGTGAATAGAAAAGTTGCAAGAAGGTTGCCCCACTTGTCTTTTGGAGCCCATTCAGACACCGTTGAGCATAGGTTTTTCCGGCCGGACGATTCGTTGATGATGTTCAGTGCTTAAGGTTAGGAATGACGCTTCAAAGCCAATCGAAGTATCGTTTTACGATGGTAAATCTAAATGTTCAGATAAAATCACTCTGTCCATAAATGTTAGGATCGAAAATTGGCAGTGATTCAAAAGATTCACCGCTCACCCCTCGCAGGTTTGATGGCTTTCATTTTGAATTGAGTTTTGTTGTTTTTAGCATCGATTTGTCCTCTCCGCGGCCGGGCAATCTGTAGATCAAGTGCTTGTTATGTTCAGAGCTCATATCCACTGACCGTAGAGAGAGGCAACGATGTGTGAGCATGGTATATCGCTCCGCGAACACGAGCATCTATCCAATGAATGCGCATTGTTAATCCTTATGAATCTGTGAGTTGCGGGACGAATGCCCTCGAAAGCAATCCACGCTTCCGTGATCTTGCCCTTTTTTCGACCGAGTAAATCCCGATTGGGTCAAATCCAGCTTGAATTACCCTCAATCCATTGATCTTTTCGATGGATGCTCATGGGTTTGGGTAGGGCAGGAGTCCAATGTTAAAATGGAGGGAATTTGGCGTTTATGCCCCCTGTTCGAGGGGACAATTGAAATGATGTTCTTGCTGAACGGCCCATTCTCTGTTTTTAAGAGTTCAATAACTGCTTCCTGCCCCGGTTTGGAAAAAGATCAACGTTCTGCATTCTTCGTGCGTCACCCTTACAACTTAACTTCTCGAAACATTGAATACATGCGTGCTGACCTTCTACCGGATTGCCCTTTCTCTTCTCTTCGTTTGTCTACTCTCCGGTCATGGTCTGGCACAACTAGTTACTTCAAACGCAGCGCCTTACGACACTCCTGACTCACTGGTCAGAAACGTTCTGCTCGGTTCCGGAGTGCGAGCGTTTAATATCGAATACAACGGAGTAGCGGGAAACCTGGGTTTTGCAGCCAACGGCATCGGCTACTTCGATAACACAGGCTCCACAACCTTGGGCATTGGCATTGACGAGGGTATCATTATTTCTTCGGGTAACATCAATCAAGCGCCTGGGCCGAATCTGGTGGGAAACCGCTCTTCAGGGCTGACGGGCAATCTTTCGGACACGGATCTTGTCGTGCTCACAGGTGGATTGGTGCGGGATGCTTCCGTGTTGGAATTTGACTTCATCCCCAATGCTGACTCGGTTTCCTTTCGCTTTGTGTGGGCTTCTGAAGAATACCCTGAATATGCAGGAAGCGCATACAATGACCCCTTTGGGTTTTTCATCTCAGGCCCGGGAATCAGTGGAACGTATTCCAACTCAGCCATCAACATTGCCAAGATACCGGGAACAAACACCGAGATCACCATCAACACGCTGAATGCCAATGTCAACAGCGCCTATTACATTTCGAATGGTAGTGGGAATCAAGGGGCCGGGGATACGATTAATAACCCGGACGTCCAGTTCGATGCGTTTACGATACCCATAGAGGTATCGGCCATTGTAGTTCCCTGTGATACGTATCATATCAAACTGGCCGTAGCGGACGTGCAGGACCGGACCCGGAATTCTGCCGTGTTTCTGGAGGCAAACAGCTTCAGCAGCTCCGGTGTGGGGCTGAGCATCCTGAACGATTATGCTCCTTTTTATGGAGATACAGTGCTGTTTGAGGGCTGTGATTCCAATACCTTTTCGATTGATCGCCTGCATGGCTTCAACGCCTCAGAGAGCTTGTTTTTGCAGTTGAGTGGTGACGCTGATACCAATGATATTTCGGGGGTGCCCGACACCATCACCTTCGCGGTGAATGATACTTCCGTCACCTTCAATGTGCATGCTATTCAGGACTTTGTTTCCGATCCGGATGAGTCGCTGATCCTCACCATTTTCCCAGACACGGGTAGCTGTTTGATCACCGACAGCACCGTGTTCAACCTCGTGATCCGGGAACCTGATCCGCTGGTGAGCCTCACCATCGACACACAATTGGTTTGCAAGCAGGCGGACAGCATCTTCATTGGAGCTGAGATTACTTCGGGCCAGTTGCCCTACAACTATCAATGGAGCACGGGGGCCATGACCGATTCCTTCATGGTGAATACACCGGTGAATGACACGCTCTTGTTTGTGACGGTAGAGAACGGCTGTTCCAGCGATACCATCATTGACAGCATCCGCATTTACACCTCGCTTTACCAGTCCATCTTTACGCACACCATCGCGGATACCTTCCAGGTGCATTGCAACCAGGATACCCTGCCGTTGAATGTTTCCGTAGACACCGCAAACCATGAATTCATGGTGCGTTGGCATGTCACGCCCGCAGTGTTTGATACTACGCTGAAGCTCACTCCTCCTTACGATGATGGCTACGTGGGCTATACGATCATTGACCTGTGCGGGGGTGATATCATCGATTCATTGATCGATTCGGTATACATCGAGCGGAAGCGACCCACGGCAGATTTCACCTGGATCAACAGCTGTGTGTTTGACAGCCTGGCAGTGCAGGATTCGTCCAGTTCAGAATTCGGGGTTCCCGTTGTCGACTGGCAGTGGGATTTCAACAACGATGGTGTGATCGATGACATGGGGGCTTCAGTGGCCTTTCCCTTCCAGGACACCGGATCTTTCCCTGTAACCCTTGCCATCCAGGATTCCACCGGTTGCGTGGATACCGTAACCCGTTCGGTGCTCAGTTATCCGCTTCCTGATGTATCCTTCAGCCATGCGAACGCGTGCATTTTTGATTCGGTCACTTTCGCAGATCAGTCAACGGTAGACACAGTTTCCGGAGTTGGTTCTACCATCACCCAATGGCTATGGAGCTTTGGAGATGGTGACAGTTCTACCTTGCAAAACCCCGGGCATGCCTTCAATTCAACGGGTACTCAGAATGTGATCCTGATGGCGTGGACGGATAAAGGATGTAGAGATACAGCGTCCAGTACATTGCCGGTGGTCAGCTATCCGTTGCCCAATGTTTCCTTCAGTCATGTGAATGCCTGCTTCGAAGATTCGGTGAGCTTCGCGGATCAGACAACTATTCCCAGTGTTTCAGGTTTGACTTTCACCACCACACAGTGGCTTTGGGAGTTTGGAAACGGAGATTCATCCATGTCCCAAAATCCCAATCACAGCTTCCCTGCTCCTGGTGATTACGTAGTAACGCTCACGGTTTGGAGCAACGAGGGATGTTCAGACACTGCGACCAATGTTCAGGCAGTGACCTCCTATGAATGGCCTCAGCCCGATTTTGCAGTGGTTGACGAGTGCATTGGTGATGTGAGCATGTTCAGCGATCAAAGCACGAGCCTGGATGGAACGGTCGATACCTGGAGCTGGCGCTTTGGAGGCAACGATTCTTCTATCCTGCAAAACCCCGGTTACACATTTCCTGCAAGAGATACCTTCAGCGTAGAGTTGAAAGTCACTACTGATCTCGGATGTTCTGACAGCATTTCGAAGGATGTGATCATCTATGATCTGCCTGATCCTTATTTCACCTACAACACGATTTGCCAGGGCGACTCCATCTTCTTCCAGGAGGCTGCGGTGCCGGGAGTCACGGGACAGCCTGTGTTTAGCTACTTCTGGGACTTAGACAACGATGGTCAGGCGGAGGACACGGGCGCAGAGGCAGCTTACTACTTCGGAACGGTGGTGGATTCTCACATCGTAGAGCTTCGGGTGACCGACAGCCTCGGATGTACAGATTCCATTACACGTCAGATTTTGGTGAACCCGAATCCTCAAGCGGCACTAGCCAGTACCAATGTATGCCTGGATGCTCCGGTGAATTTCTTCGACTTCACGACCATTCAGCTCGGCAACGTTGTTGGATGGACCTGGGCCTTTGGACAAGGAAACGATACTTCCTTGTTGCAAAATCCAGCGTATCAATACGCAAGCCCAGGCGCTTATGACATCTTCCTGCGTGTGGTTTCTGACAGCGGTTGTGTGGACACGATCAACGAATCGGTTTCTGTGGTGGTGAATCCTTTGCCTGTAACCAGCTTTTCGCTGAACAATACCTGCCTGGCAGACTCGCTGAACCTCATGGAAAATTCCACCATTTCTTCGGGAGACATCGTGCAGTGGATCTGGTATTTCGGTGACGGTTTGTCGGATACCATCGATGCTCCTGCACCAGATGGTAGCACTCATCATCTGTATGCCAACTATGGTAACTACGATGTGATTCTGGCTGCCATCAGTGACAGTGGCTGCGCGGTGCAAGACACGCAAAGTGTTCAGATGTACGAAATGCCGGTGGCCATGATCGATCATCAGAAGACGTGTTTCAATGACCTATCCCAGTTCAGTGACAGCACTATGATGGCAACGGATGTGATCGGTAACTGGCTCTGGGAAATGGGCGATGGAAATACCTACACTGCGCAGCATCCATCCCATCAATACGCATTGGCAGATACGTTCATCGTGAGCCTCACGGTGACCAGTTCACAGGGCTGCATCGATTCTGTTTCTGTAGCAGATACCATACTGCCGCTTCCAATTCCAGCATTTATTACGCAGAACATTTGCCAGGAAGACACGCTCCAACTGCAAAATCTATCCTCCAGCGTCAATACCTTCTCGATCGCCCAAAACCTATGGGATATTGACAATGACGGCACCGTGGATTACACCTCATTGGATGCCGAGCATCACTACCTGATGCATGATTCTGTGTTTGTTGAGCTGCGCGTGGTGGATGCCTTCGGATGTACTGATTCCACTCAGCAGCAGGTTTTCATTCATCCCGAGCCTCTGGCGCAGTTTGATCTTTCCAACACGTGTGAACTGCAGGAGGCCAGCTTCGTAGATCAGTCTACTGTAGATTACGGAGCCATTGTCAGCCACGCTTACACGTTCGGAGACGGGCAGAGCTCTAATGGCGTACCCAGTCCTTTGAACGTTTACCAGAGTTTTGGAAGCTACTCGGTGAAGCTTCTGGTGACTACGGATAGCGGTTGTACAGATTCAATTACGCAGCCTATTGTCATTCACGAAAAACCTGTCGCGGACTTCTCCGTCAGCGATCGCTGTTTGAACGACTCCAGCCAGTTCAACGATCTCTCTACCATTGGCAATGGAAATCTGATCAGCTGGTTCTGGGGTTTTGGGGATGGGCAAAACTCTTCCCTGGGCTCGCCTTCAGTGCTCTATTCAGCGGCAGGAAACTATCAACCGACCCTCGTTGTGGAATCAGATTCCGGTTGCTTCGATACGGTCAGCTATGCCCACATCGTGCATCAACTTCCGGATGTTCAGTTCACGCTTGACAATGTTTGCCCCGGTGATTCGCTGAGCCTGACAGACGCCTCTGTTTCGCAGAACCCTTTCACCATCAATCAGTGGTATTGGGATGTGGACACGACCGGAACGGTGGATCACACCCTGGAAGATACCAAGCATTACTTCCCATTCCCTGGAACGGGTTTCCATTCGGTAGAGCTGAGAGTAGAGGATACCTACGGTTGTACCGATTCATTGATGTTGGTCACCAAGGTGCACCCTCATCCCAATGCACAGATCAGCACGGTGAACGCCTGCCTCTTGGATGCGGTGGAAGTTCGGGATAGCTCTACGGTGGATACGGGAAGCTTTGTTCAGTGGATTTGGGATATGGGAACCGGTGATACGCTCAATGACCAGAACAACTTCTATTTCTATTCCAGCGCAGGTTATCACCCGATGACGCTGATCGCTACCTCAGATGATCAGTGCCGCGATACTGTTTCGTCTTCCGTACGTGTGTATCAGCTTCCCACAGCAGATTTCATGCACCAGGATACTTGCGAGTATGACAGCCTGCTGGTGAGCTCAGCATCGCTGGAAGGAGACACCACCATTTCACACTATGAATGGACCTTTGGAGATGGTACTCCGAGCCAGACGGGTAATCCTGCACAGCACCTCTATGGCGCGAATGCAATCAATGAGGTTCAGCTGATCATTACCGATCTCTACGGTTGTGAAAGTCGGGTAATCAAGGATGTGGAGATTTTTGAGCAGCCCAACGTGGCTTTCAGCTTCATGGATGTTTGTGACCAGGATAGCGTGTCTTTCATGGACGCTACTGCATATGATTCCACTGGCCTCTACAGTTCGGTGGAATGGTTTTGGGACTTTGGCGATGGGAATGCCGTAAACGCTTCTCCCAATCCGAGTCATGTATACGATACTGCAGGCTTCTATGACGTCACCCTCAGTGTGGTGTCCAATCGTGGTTGCGTTGATTCACTTACTCAAACCGTCCAGATTCATCCCTTGCCTATTCCCGCTTTCTCCTGGATCGACACCTGTGCAGGAAAGCCCTTCGAATTTGAGGATGAGTCTACGATTGCAGCAGCTGCCCTCGTAGCTTGGGAATGGAATTTCGGAGACAGCATTGTGAACGAACGGCATCCAACGGTAGAATTCGACACCGGTGGCCTCCAGGACGTAAAGCTCAGCGTTCGCAGCAGCTTTGGGTGTGTCGATAGTCTGGTGCAGGCCGTGGATGTGATGTACGTGCCTCAGGCCATTTATGAGGTGAATATGCTTGAATCGTGTTCACCCGCCACCTTCGAGCTGGAGAACATGACCCAGGCGGTTCCTGATAACATCATTCGATTTGCCTGGTTCCTGAAAGGGGATAGCATTTCTACAGATCCTTCCATTTCACAGACACTTACCAACGAGGGACGGGTTCCAAATACCTATGTCTATCAGCTTGCCGCAGTCACGGACGAGGGATGTGCCTCGGTGTTCCAATTGGAAGACACCCTGCAAGTGTTCCCGCTGCCCGTTGCAGGCTTTGTGGCCGATCCGGTGGAGACCACGACTTACCAAAGCCTCGTTAGCTTTTCAGATACTTCTACCGATGCGGTCGAGTGGATCTGGGATTTCGATGCTGATGACAATGTGGGTTTCCTGACCAACGAATCCTTTGACTATCTGAATTACACCGGAAGCCGAACGGTGACCCTGACAGTGCTGAACGAGTATGAGTGTGTAGACAGCGCGTCTGTGGACTTATTCATCAAGCCGCAGCCGAAGATCTTTGCACCTAATTCCTTCACTCCTGATGGAAATGGTATCAATGACTTCTTTACTCCGAAGTACAACGATATCAAGCAGGTGCTTTACCTGCAGATTTACAATCGCTGGGGACAGATGATGTTTGATGGACGTAACAAGGATTCTGCCTGGGATGGTAGGACTAATGGCGAGGATGCACCTGCAGGAACTTACTTCTACGAGCTCCACTACGTAGATGCTGTAGGCAGAAACGGTCTGTTTACCGGGCAGGTGAATTTGATTCGGTAGTAACAGCGAACCTTCAATGACAAGTTCGTAGGTCCATATCCTGAGCCAGTTTGCCCGAACAGCTTAAATCAGCTGCAGGAAGCAGAAGTTGATCTTTTGTGTTCTGCACTCTTAAATTGCATTCCACCGCTCCGGGATACACTAGTTTTGCCTCGAATTCGTCCTATGAAAAAACTAACCCTATTCCTTGTGCTCTGTCTGTGGAGCCTGGGAACAATGGCCCAAACGCCACCGTCCAGGCAGTTGAGCTGGCATGTTTCCTACATCGCCAACAACGCGCTCTATCCGGGAATCAACGGAGGCATTGAATACGGCCTTTTTGACAAGATCAACCTGGTGACCAGAAGTCGCAAAGGAACCTCTCGCCAATTCACCAAAGTGCACCAGCTGGTTGCGGCTGCTAACCTTGGTTTGGTATGGCATCCGCGAACGAGCACCACCCTCATCAATGCCTACACCATCGAATACCGGAAGACTACCAAGCGCAGGATGCAGTTTCAATTGGGGACAGGTCCTGCTTACATGCGAAGCTTTTTGCCCAACGTCTACGAAGTAGCTGAAGATGGAACGGCTGAAAAGCGTTTTCTGGCTGGCCGGGGATACTTTGCTCATCAGGTGTTCATTGGCTTTGGACGATACCGTAAGGGAGCGCGCAGCCTTCAGTGGTGGCATGTTCGCCTGGTCGAAAACACCCTATTTGACTACAACAATTCTATTCTTCCTTATCCGGTGCTGGAGCTTCGTCTCGGGTTCCACAAAAAGCCAATCGAATGATGAAGCATATTGTACTTACAGCGGTGATTGGGCTGTTGATGTTCAGCTGCCAACGCACGGACCTCGGAAATCTGGAAGAGACCTTGTACGTCCGCAACAACGGTGCTGACATGCCTGCTTATGTGAGGGGTAATGGAAGTTCCAATACCTTCATTCTGATGGTGCACGGAGGACCGGGTGGAAATGGTTTGGAATACAGGGCGGGAACCTATGCTGAACAGCTGGAGGAGCAATATGCCATGGTATATTGGGACCAGCGCGGACAAGGAATGTCGCAGGGTAAATACGCAGACACGGAGGTCACCGTAGCTCAGATGGCGGATGATTTGCGAGCCCTGATCGGAGTGGTGAAGGCACACTATGGGGAAGACATTCGAATCTTTGTGTTGGGGCATAGCTGGGGCGGTATGCTGACCGCCAAGTTCATGGTAACGGGAAACAATCAAAACCTGATCGATGGTTGGATTGAGTCCAATGGCGCGCACGACATTCCCAAACTCAATCGTGCTGCGATCAAGCTCTTTCTTGAAGTAGGTCAGTCGCAGGTGGATGCGGGCAACAGCGTTGCTGATTGGCAGGCGATTTTGACCTGGGCGGAAGCCATTGACACCAACAACATCTCTACGGAAGAAGGAGGAGAAATCAACGAAAAGGGCTTCGAAGCAGAAAAGCTCTTGACCGATGATGGAGTAATCCTGGAAGGGGAGGGCGGTGCCTTCTCTTTGTTGGGGCCTACCAATCCGCTCACTTCATTTCTATCCGGGAATTACACGTCTCAAACCATTGAAGCTGAAGTGGAGAGCACTTCGCTCACAGCCGAGCTTTCAGTCATCACTGTTCCATGCCTCTTCCTCTGGGGGCAGTATGACTTTGTTGTCCCACCACGACTCGGGATTGATGCATTCGAACAGGTTCAAGCTCAGGATAAGGAGCTCATCATCTTCGAGCGCAGCGGTCATTCCCCGATGGACAATGAGCCGGATGCCTACGTGAGCGCTATCGAAGCGTTCATTGGAAGGAACTGATTACTGGCGATACCTGCCTCTTAATTTTTAAGGTGCATTTGGCTCTTTCGAAAATGCATCTACATTTGTAAGTGATTACTCACTACAGTTGACAGAAAAACAAGAACGAATATTACACTCGGCACTTCGCCTGTTCGCAACGGAAGGATACGCTTCTACTTCCACCAGCAAAGTAGCCAAGACAGCAGGAGTTTCTGAAGGATTGATCTTTCGCCATTTTGGGAACAAGGAAGGTTTGTTGAATGCAATCATGGATCAAAGCAAGGAGGCGGCACGGCAAATGGTAGCAGAGATTATCCTTACTCCAGAGCCTAAGGAATTGCTTCGCAAGCTCCTGGAAATGCCCTTTAACATTGGAAAAGAGCACTATGAGATGTGGCGTCTGGTGTATGCGCTTAAGTGGCAGACCGATCAATACGATACGTCCACACAAGAGCCTCTGAAAGTAGCATTGATCAATGCCTTTCAGAAGCTGGGATATGCCGATCCAGATGCCGAAACAGAATTGGTCTTGATGTTCATGGATGGAGCAGCAACCGCATTGCTGCTTCATGAACCTGATCGTAAAATGGAAATCTTGTCTGCACTGAAAGAAAAGTATAAGCTCTAAAATTTGACTGAAATAGTAAGTGATTAATTACATACTCATAAACTGAAATACACATGAAAACAATAGATCGAACAAAACCCGTAATGGTGACCGGAGCTACAGGATACGTGGCAGGATGGCTTGTCAAAAAGTTATTGGATGAAGGTTTGACGGTGCATGCCGCTGTGCGCAATCCTGACAAGACCGAGAAGCTTGAACACCTGAACAAACTAGCTGCGGAGTCCAAAGGCTCTATTCGATACTTCAAGGCTGATCTTTTGAAGCCAGGCTCTTATGCAGAGGCCATGGAAGGATGTGAGCTTGTGTTTCATACCGCATCTCCCTTTACTTCAGAGATCAAAGATCCTCAGAAGGAATTAATCGAACCTGCGGTTCAGGGAACGCGGAATGTTTTGGAGCAGGCCAATAAAACGGCCTCGGTAAAGCGTGTGGTGTTGACCAGCAGTTGTGCGGCCATCTATACCGATGCCTCAGAGGTCGCTCAAACTCCTAAAAAGATTTTGACAGAAGACATCTGGAACACGACCGCTTCACTTAGCTATCAACCTTATTCGTATTCAAAGACATTGGCTGAAAAGGAAGGTTGGAAGATTGCAGAAACTCAAAAGCAGTGGGATCTGGTAGTGGTGAATCCAAGTTTCGTCATGGGGCCAGCCCTCAATGCCAATGTAGCTACGTCTGAGAGCATCAACATCTTAAAGCAGCTCGGAGATGGAACCATGAAGATGGGAGCACCGAACCTTGGTGTTGGTGTGGTAGATGTTCGGGATTTAGCCATCGCTCATTTCAATGCTGGCTTCAAGCCAGAAGCGGAAGGTAGACACATCATCAGCGGGCACAACAGCAGTTTCCTGGAAATGGCCCAGCTGCTTCACGGCAAGTTTGGAGATCGTTATCCGCTGCCCAATAAGCCCATCGCCAAATGGCTGCTCATGCTCGTGGGGCCGATGGCGAATAAGGCGTTTTCACGCGCATTTATCCGCAATAATGTGAATCACGAATGGAAGGCCGACAACTCGAAGAGCATTCAAAAATTGGGAGTCACTTATCGCAAGTTGGAAGAGACCATGACCGACTCATTCCAGGCACTGATCGATAAGGGAGTATTGCCAGCTAAATAAACCGAACAGCGATGGAACTCTTAAAGCAAACAGCTCAGTGGGCTCAGGGAGATGCACTGCATGGCAAGATCATGCTAGGTGTTGGTATTCTTACCCTGATCGCGATTGTCTTTATTCTTCGCAACGACCATGCAATCCTGAAGGGAACGGTCATACCACTTTCGCTTATTACGCTTCTCGGGATTGGCTATGGTGGCTTTTTATCATTTAGCAGACCGGGGCATGCAAAAAAGGTAGCTGAGCTCTATGAATCGAATCCTCAACAAGCTGTTGCGGCTGAATTGGAAAAAGCTCAGCGAGATGCCAAAGCTTACACCACCATCAAGAAGGTATGGCCTGTGCTGATCGCGCTGGCAGCATTGATGTTCTACTTTGTTTCGAAAGACTACTTCAAGGGCTTGTCGATCGGATTGGTCGCTACCTTTTTATACGGGATGATCCTCGATACCATTTTACACCATAACCTGCAGCCCTACTTGGAGGCACTCCAGCGCTGGAAAGGCTAGAACAAAGCCCGACAGCAACCGAGCATTTTTTTTTGCGAACCGTAGCAAAAAGGAAGCCCCGTTTCAACAATGAAACGGGGCTCCACTCAAATCAGACTACTACTATCTAAGTCTTTATTACTTCACCAACTGCACCTTCTGGTGTGATACGGCACCATTGTTTGCTGTGAATTGAAGCATGTAAGTTCCTGGAGCGAGATCTCTGAGGTCCAATTGTGTATTGGTAGACTCAATGCGATCTGTCATAACCATGCGGCCGTCCATGGAAATCAATTCCACAATTCCGGTAGCACTTTCCATCTCAATGGTCAGCAAACCATCTGTTACTGGATTAGGATAGATGCGAGTGTTTCCGGCATCCAATTCAGATACGCTCAATGTCTGGCTTGGTAATTCAACCAGTGGTCCGCCTGCTGCAGTTGCCGCCCAAAGTCCGAAGGCAGGTCCGTCAGAGTTTACTGATGGATCGAGGAATCCTGAAGCTACCACTACGAGGGCCGCTCCGTCAAGGCTGAGATCAGCCAATGGGGCGCTGAATCTGGCCACAGTAGTTTCTCCGGTTTCGTCTGCAATGTCCAGCACATAATCTGCGGTTCCTAGTTCAAGATATCCTGCGAAGTCTCCATAAGAAGCATCGTCAACGATGGTTCCGGCACCCACGCCTGTCTCAATCACATCTACGGTTGGCGCATCTGTTGATCCGTGGAAAACCAGTACATCAGTGTTTGACATCATGGTAGCTTCTTCTCGACCCATGTCAAATACGTCAAGGCTGAAAGGAGTAGCTGGAGAATATCCTGTCATGCTCACAATACCATTTGCGATGGCCACGTAGGTCTCATCTATAGCAAGTGTAACAGGCACAGTTGCCACGGCTTCCGCAGAACTAGAACTGTTGCCGGGAGCAACTGCGATTTCCAGATCTACTCTGGCAGGTGCATCGATGAACGCGCTGGCGGTGCGGAAAGCAAAATCATCAATCAAGAGACCATCGTTTACATAGATATCTACCGTTGAAGCAGCGGCATCCGCAGAGTTGTGGATTACCTGAAGGCGTGCTGTTGCCAATGGAAGTTCTACCAGCGCTCCTCCGGTAGGAAGCGCAGCGTAGAGCCCGAAGCCTGGTCCATCGCTGTTCACAGAAGGATCAAGGAATCCAGAGGCCACAACGGTGAGTGCTACACCATCCAGGTTCAGAGAGGCGAGAGGAGCTTTGAAAGAGGCAACGATATTGCCTGCCTGATCTTCCACATCGAGGATGTAGTCATCAGTTCCCAATTCAAGATATCCGGCAAAATCACCGTACGAAGCATCGTCTACAATGACTCCGGCACCTACTCCAGATTCAACAACATCTACGGTGGGTGCATCTGTAGATCCGTGGAAAACAAGAACATCGGTGTTAGACATCATGCTCGCTTCTTCGCGGCCCATGTCGAATACATCAAGGCTGAAAGCTGGTGCAGGAGAGTATCCTGTCATGCTCTCAATACCATTGGCAATCGCCACGTAAGTATCGCGTGCATCCAGCACAACTGGCACCGTTGCGAAAGCTTGATTAGCACCGGTGCTATTTCCTGGCGCAACAGCTATTTCTATATCCACATTTGCTGGGACATCAATAAATTCAGTCGCGGTGCGGAAGTCGAAATCATCGATCAGCAAGCCTCCGTTGGCATACACGTCAACTGTAGATGCAGCGTCATCCGCTGAATTGTGAATTACCTGCAGGCGTGCAACGGCCATTGGAAGAGGAACAAGGGCGCCACCTGTTGGCAATGCTGCGAAGAGGCCAAAAGCCTCACCATTGCTGTTTACAGAGGGATCAAGAAATCCTGAGGCTACTACTGTAATGGCTTCTCCGTCCAGATTAAGGCCAGCGAGTGGAGCTTCATAGGATGCAACCACGTTTCCGTTTTGGTCAGCGACATCAAGAACGTAATCATTAGTTCCAAGCTCGAGGTATCCTGCAAATTGATTGTATACAAGGTTATTTACCAACTGCGTATTTGCTACCTCGGATTCGTTCACATCTACCATGGGAGCATCGGTAGCACCATGCAGTACCAACACATCCGTGTTGCTCATCATGTTTGCAATTTCTCTTGCCCCGGCATAGGCAGTAAGTCCAAACGGAGTAGCTGGAGAATATCCTGAAGTGCTTACGATGCCTTGCGCGGCAACAACATAGGTTTCCCCGCTTACGAGGTTGTAGATGAAGTTAGCAAGTGTATCGTCTACAGATGTGCTGTTCCCAGGTGCGATGCCGATGTTCAGATCTACTGTTGCTGGTACAGTTCTAAACTCAGTAGCTGTTCGGAAGTCAAAGTCATCCTCGAACATTACACCGTTCACATAGATGTCTACTGTGGATGCGCTGGTGTCAGCTGCATTGTGAATTACCTGGAGTCTGGCAGTTTGCGCAGCACTTGTGAGGGTGGCC
Source organism: Flavobacteriales bacterium UBA6057 (assembly GCA_002428995.1). Classification (GTDB taxonomy): domain Bacteria; phylum Bacteroidota; class Bacteroidia; order Flavobacteriales_G; family Salibacteraceae; genus UBA6057. Next base: position 263,293 of record DIYJ01000004.1, read on the forward strand.
AGGGCCATCCCGAAAAGTAAAAGTGTCCTTTTCATGGTTGTCATTTGTTTTGATTTGCCCCCCAGACACGGCTGCTTCACCAAACGCTTCTTCTTGTTTAATTTTTTTTCGAAAAGATTAAACAGCGTTCTTTGGAACACTGCGCTCGAAGCTGTTGAATGAACTTTTTTGTTCAACGCAGGTTCCTCTATGCAACACCACCACAGTTGACCACCGAACAACTCATCAAAGGATTAAAACGGGGAAAGCGGAATGCTCTGAATTTTCTTTATCAGGAGTATTCCGGTTTATTCTTCACTATAGCGTCTCGCTATGCGCGCTCGAGTCAGGAGGCAGAGGATTTCACCCAGGAAGCCTTCCTGAAAATCTTTTCTAACGTAAGAGACTTTAAGGGAAATGGATCTTTTGAAGGTTGGATGAAGCGTATTGTAGTAAATACGTGTCTAAATGGAATCAGAGGTCAAAATGTATTTAACGAAACGCAGGAGTTGGAGGTAGAGGTGCACGAATCTGCTTACAAGCAGGAGGCAGAGGCATTAGAAAGCATGGGAGCTGATCAGGTCATGAAATGCATTGAGCAGTTGCCCATTGGTTTTCGTACGGTGTTTAATCTTGTGGTCATAGAAGGTTACAGCCACAAAGAGGTGGCTGCTGAATTGAATATTACAGAGAGTGCTTCCAGGAGCCAGCTCACCAAGGCAAGAATGAAGTTGAAAACCGCCATCGAGGCTTTGAACACGTTGGTATTATGAGTGAGAAGGATCAAAATAGCTTTGACGACCTTCTCAGGAGTAAGGTAGATGGTGTGAAGCTTGCACCTTCGAACGATCTGTTCGCGAAGGTTGAGGCGGATTACAATCGAGTTCACGGCCGCAGAAAAGCAGCGATTTGGTGGTCAGGAGGCATCGCTGCCGTTTTGGCTTTGGCAGCTCTGTTCATATTCCTGAATCCATTTGCAACATCATCTGAGTCCTCAGCCAATGCTGATGCACCTGCGGAAGTTCAAGATGCAGTTGTGAAGGAGGCTCCGGCTTCCACAGAGACATTCGAGGCCACTGAGAATCCCGTGATTCCAGAAGAAGCTCCATCCAACAATAAGCTTGAAGAAACACTGAGTTCAGGAGAGTTGAACGCAGTGGGGGATGTTGCAGCTTCTGAATCTGACGCGCCCGCGAAGCCCGATGCAATTGAGCAGAACGAATTGACTGAGAGTACTCGCGCAGAGGAAGCCACCAACCAGGGCGAAGATCCGGTGAGAGGTATCACAGAGGTGATTCCTCCACAAAATACACCTCCGACCATTGGTTCAGTGGCGACTGCCGGATCACCAGAGAAGCCAACATTGTCCAGCGCAAATGGAGACGAGCCAGACAGTGATTTCCAAACTGAGTTACCTCCTGTGGTAACAGAGCCTATCGTGACTCGTACCTCCCAGAAGTCTTTGAATCGAATGGTAAGCTTGGCTATTGATGAAGCAGAACCAACACGCACCCTGGTTGTCCGAGAACCCGTTGACGTTGTACAATCGAATCCAATCCCTGAGAATTTCGAAGTCACTTGTCCAAAGCTTATCGTAGGTTTTACGGGAGGTGCAGGATTTAGCTATCGAACGCTGAAGAGTGATGTTCATCATCAATTGGTAGATCATAAGAATAGCAGTGAGCATGGCACTGTGAGCACCTCAGCGGGCGTAAATATGGTCTACACCTTCCTTGGAAATTCAGGTATCAAAACAGGCCTGACTTATCTGAGAGTAGGGGAGCGCTATCATTTCGCCAATGATCATGCGGAGCATCAAACCACGAATACTTACGATTACTTCAACCTGGATTTGAAGTTTAATCAAACGCTGCTATGTCGCTCCAAATGGAGACTTGACCTTGCTGCAGGAACCAAGTTAAACCTGTTGAACAATGCTCAATCCTCCTGGCTCGACCCCAATTCTTTTGAAGCCACTGCTCACGACAACGAAGGGGACGGCTCTCCATTCAGAGAATACAATTTGGTATGGTCGGCAGACATGACAGGTTATTACTTCATAGGTCAACGCCTGTTCCTGGGAATGACCATTGAAGCCGATCGCTTCCAGAACTCAGTCTATAAGAACGAGGTGGGGCTGGATCAGCGACCCTATTCCTTCCAGGGGTACCTGAACTTTGGGGTGCGGTTTTAACAGCATAATTCATTTAGATCGAAAATCGGAACTAATGGCTTTTAGCCAGGCTGTTCAGTAAGTCCTTCAACTTGCGCCTGGAAATCTCCAGCTGAGTTCCATCTTCCATAATCACGTAAGAGCATTGAGAAGACTCATAGCCTTGAATACGATCCAGGTTTATGATGAAGGAACGGTGGATGCGCAGAAACTGATCCTGGGGAAGCTGCGTTTCGAAAAAACCCAAATGCCGACTGGCTGTGAGCCTCTCACCAGAGGTAGTGTGGAAGACGGTGTAGTTGCCCGAGCTTTCCAGGTACAGCAGTTCAGAGGTTTTCAAGACGTTGAAGCCGGTCTTGTGGGTGACTACAATTCGGTTGCTCCTGTTTGGGCTTGACGGCCTCTTTTCACTGGAATTGATGGATGAGGAAACCATGCTTTCGCCTCCTCCCGTTTGCTGATATGAAGAAGCTTTGAGTGTGCCTCTCACACGCTCAACAGCAGCCTTCAGCTCCTCAGGTAAGCAAGGTTTGATCAGGTAGTGTAGGGCAGAAGCCTTGAAGGCTTCAACAGCGTACTTGTTGAAAGCAGTTACAAACACAACGGAAATAGACTTCTGGTCAAGGGTTTTGAGCAATTGGAAACCATTTTCCCGAGGCATTTTTACATCGAGAAACATCACCTTGGGATGGAATTGAGCAATGGCTTCTCGTGCTGTTTCAGCAGAGGAGGCTTTTGCGACTACCTTGACTTCTGGGCAGTATTCCATGAGCATTTCCTCCAGCTCATCCCGAGCTGCTCGCTCATCATCCACTACGATAGATGTGATATGGTTGCTCATATCGGTTGTGAACAAACGTAGTTAATTTTCAGCCAGTTTAGCCATGGAGAGCAGGACTTCTACACAAGTGCCCCTTGCTGCCGAAGGCATTTCTTTCGAATGGGAGGTTATGAGGAGCTTTGAATCTTTATCCATCAACGAGAGTCTGCTGGAAACCATGGCGATACCAGAAGCGCGTCCCTCTTCAGATTCTTCTGAGCCTGTTTTGTATTCGAACCCCACGCCATTATCACGGATCCTAATTTTCAAGTGCTTTTTATCCTTGGTTTGATCCAGATGGACGCTGACCATACCTGCTTCTTTGCTCTCAAGTGGAAGGATGCCGTGCCAAATCGCATTTTCTACAAAAGGCTGAATAACCATGAATGGGATTTGAAGGCTCTTGTCCAAATCCTCGGAAACGGTGAACTCGTGTTGAAAGTGGTTGTCGAACCTCAGTTGCTCGATGGCCAGGTAGGCATTCAGCAAGGATTCCTCTTCCTGGATGGAAATGGAGTTGGTGTTGAGGTGTTCTAGGTTTTTGCGTAGCAGGTAGGCAAACTGTTTGATGTATTCCATCGCTTCGGAAACCTTGTGTTGCCTCAGAAGGTGTCGAATAGAGTTAAGGGCGTTGGATAAAAAGTGTGGGTTGAGATAGTTGTTCAGCGCACGCATCTTCAGCATCTCTGTATTCATCCGCTGTTCATATTTCTTCCGCTGATAGTCGTTCAGGGTTTTGACGAGAAGTACCATCACTGCCATCAGAATCAGTATTCCGGACAAACGAGCCAACCAATGATTCCACCATGGATGATTGACCGCGAAGGAGAGCGAGTATTCTGCTGCCTTGTTTGCTTCATAAGCATTGACAGCTCGCATTTCCAGTACATAGTCATTGCTGGGCAATGCGTTGAAAACCAAAGTTTTGTTCTTGGTTTCTGACCATTGCTCTTGTCGCGGAAGCAATCGGTATTCAACACGTGAATTCTTCCAGCTTTGCAGATTCACCGCATCAAAACTTAGAGAGACGTTGCCGTTCTCGTGAGGAAGTCGGATCGGAATACTTCGATGGTGAGGGTGATAGGAGTTTCCGCCTGCATTCAGCGCTCCGACCAGTAGCCTTGGACTGCTGACTGATTCAATGGATTCGATGTGTTTGAGTGTGAAAAAGTGATGATCGGTACCAACGTGAAGGTCACCATTTTGTCCCTCCAGCAATAGTCCCACTTCTTCGTTGTTCAGCACTTCTGCCGACAGAATAGTTTCGAAGTTTCCCAGTGTATCCGACAGAAGCAGACCATTCGATGTGCCAATCCATATGCGGTTCATGCTGTCCATGCTCAGTGACTTACAATTGGGAGCTGATGAACCCTTAGAAAAGCTCTTCCATTGAAAGCCATCGTAGCTATACAATCCTCGACTTGTGGCGCACCATAACTTTCCGGTGTGATCTTCTATCACATCATTCACCACGAACGTATTCGGAAGAGATTCTTTGATCAGCGTTTCAGAGCCAGGGTAATAATTGTAGAGTGAACTGTCTGAAAAGATCGTCAGATGGCCGTTGTGAAAAATGGACGACTGGACTCTGGAATGGCAGTGAAACAGGAACGTGTGAGTATCATCTGAATCTATGCTATACGTAGCGCCATCTATAAATGACGCGTAACGAATTCCTTCCGGAGATTCCACCATGGAGATCAGGACATCCTCTGATAACAGTTCGAATGAGCCCGTCCCGCCTTCATAGCTGAGCACTCCACGGTTCGTATTTATGATGGCCTGATTTCCTGATGAGATCATGCCATACACGAATACCCATGCATCTATTCCGGGAAGCTCTGGCGTCCGGCACTTTCCGTCCTTACAAACAAAGAGAGAGTTGTCTCCACCCAGGATCAATTCTCCACTAGGAAGCTGTGTTCCCGTCCACAGATAGAGGCTCTTGTGAGGAAGCCCTGAATATCCCGAAGCTGATCTCAATAACTGGAAAGACAGAACTCCATCGCCCCTTGTCGCGATCCAGACTGTACCGTTTGAATCTTCTGTGATATCCTGTATCACCACATCGGGCATGTCGATCTGCGCAGCGAGGTCAATCACTCGCTCGTTGGCATAAAACAACAATCCTCCGGAACTCGGTACGACCCAAACGGCACCCTTTGAATCCACGGAGAACAAATGAATCGACTCAATGGTGGAAATACGAACTATCTGGACTGGAACCGAATCGACCAGTTTCCAGATCTCGTTCCCTTTTGCAAACCATAGTTCACCATTCACAAACTCCACCCAGTGAATGTGCTGATCAGTCATTAACTCAACGGGAGGGCTTTGCTGGTTTTCAAGAATGATGAGTCCTTGTTTGGTAGCCAGGCATACTACTCCCTCAGGACTCATCGCAAAATCGATGATGGCGGGCTCAGAGGTGTAGAGCGTGTCTATCTGGTTCGTTGGATGAAGCTTGAGCAGATGTTCTCCCTTAGAGGTGATCAACAGGGTGCTACCATCACTTAGCGGCAAGATTTTAATCGCCAGCTTGATGTCCGTAGTGGCTGAGATTGCTGTCGAGCTTTCAGGAATCTTGAAACGGTAAATCCCTCCACCAAAGAAACTTACCAGCATGGACTGAGAATCCACCGGGGCCATGGCCAACACTCCCTGCTGGGCAGAGATGTTTTTGCCGTATACCTCGAAATCGTTCCCGTTGTATCGGTTCAGTCCGTTGTTCGTTCCAAACCACATGTAACCCGTCTCGGGGTGTTGTGCGATCCGATAAACGACATTATGACTAAGGCCATCTTTAGCTGTGAGCTGACCGTGCAGAAAAACCTGTGCGCGCACAATGCCTGTGCATAGAAGCACAGTGGCGAATAGTGTTTTGATTATTCTCATCAAGTCGGTGAGCGATTGTCTCTCGCTTACCGCGGTCAATTTACTACTATTCAATGCCGTTATTCGTTGGCTGCTCAAAATCTCCAGTCTGGCTGAGCGCTTTTTATGGGGTGATTGTTTGAGCAGATGAGTTTCCAGCCCTTGGAGGGCCAGAATCAACGTAAAAAGCCCTGATGATCGGAATCATCAAGGCTTTTTTGAACTGCAATGGATGCTTAATGCTGGATGGCCAGCGGTCTGGTGGATTGTGTGAATCCATCGGATAACCTCAGGAAATAGAAGCCAGCAGGCAACGATGTTGTCGACAACACAGTTCTTTGCGCTCCCGATTCAAACGCACTGGTTTGTTCCATCATCACTTGACGTCCGTTCATTTCAAGTACCTCAATGGTGACATTGCTGGAGCGGGGAAGCTCAAACGTAACGATGACTTGTTCGTTGGCCGGATTAGGAGCCACTTCCATGTTCAAATCCTGCGGAGCCACGCTAGCCGCAAATGGATCCGCGCTAACACCGCTCTTCATCAAGCCACTGCTGGGAGAAGTGTTTGAACAGATGACAGCTCCAAACGCGTCCAGGTAGTCGATCGTGTAACTTGGACTTGCCGGACTCACCGTGCCTATGTAAAGCCCACCACCGACACATGGGGGTGAAAATGAAATTGGGAAGCCCCCACCAGAAACGGTTACCACTCCATTCAGACGAATGCTGTAGATCGGGCACGGAATGAACGGATTCTGCCATGCGAAGAGGTCGTATTGACCTGGACTGGTAACAGAAGCAGCTGCATCTACAAGGATGCCGTCACAGCAAACAGGTACAACAGGACAAGAAGCAAAAGCTTCCTTGACACAAATCGTATCACCACACGTATCGATCAGGTAGGCGTTCAGCTTCCTGATCTCTCCTGGGTTCAGGTAATAAGTTCCCTGCCATCCGTTGCCAATTGGGGTCTTGCAATCGAAGCCGGTGATTTCTACTCTTGGAAAGTTGCACAAGGCAGGGTCTCCGGTGAAGAATGCGTAACCCGTTCCGTTGCAACCGTGTTCCACAAAGAAGCTGAAGTTATCACAGCAATCTTCTTCGCTGCACTGCAGTGATTTGATGGATATGTTATCGATCGCTCCATCATTACCAGCGCTCGTTCCGCTTCCTGCGAGCATCACAATGTTCACTTCTAAGGACTCATCACAGTCAGTGGCCACAATGTTTCCACACAGCGAAACCCAGCCATCGGAGTGGGCTACATTGTTTACCGAAGCAATGAGGTTACCGGTAAGTCCGCCCGTTCGAAGTTCGAAGCTCGGCTCAAAACCGCACTGAACGCAGATGTTGGAAACCAGTGCCTCGAAGCAGTAGACCTGGCCCGCCTTCACATCAATGGTTGTTCTCCAAACCACTTCATCCGTATTGCGCGGGCCATCAATGATCATGAAATCTCCCGTACCATCTGGTGCCTTTCGCTCCCAGGCGGTGTTCCAATCGCTGGCATCGTCACCGATCATTGATTCCTCTGAGCTACTGATAGAACCGCAGGCGGGAACCATGAGATCACCCGTGAAGCCGGTGCAACCCGCTTCGAAGCCACCGTTGGTAATGAGGTCAGGGCAATCGCTGTCACAGCAGTTTCCATAGGTGTCTACACTTTCGATGCATACTACCTGACGGTTGCGTTGCGCTCCAGTAGCCGCTGTGAATCCCCAGTTCACATTGGTGCCACCGCTAAAGATTTCCTGCGAAATGTCGATGGTTTTGGTGATGCGATTCACTCCATCAAAGGATACACTCAGCGTAGATGAAGATGGATCCCAGTTGATACAAATGTTGTGGCAGCCACCATCTTCGATATCGGCTCCTCCGGGATCTGCGGAAACCATGTCTTCTGGTGATCCCATGTTGCCATTTCGCACAATGGCGATGTGATCATCGGTGATATCGCTAATCCCGCCTGATCCGTTGTAGTAAGTATCGAACTCCACAGCGAGTGATGGACTGATGGTGGAACCCCCTGAAGAGGTAGGATGCTCCTGTCCGTAGCCCATGTATCCACCTTTGCCGCCAATGGCAGAAGTACCCCGGGAGTCGTTTTGCAAAACAAATGAGATCCCGTCAGCGCCATTATCACTGCCACCGAAGTTGGTATTGAAGCAAATGGTGAAGCCTTCGCTGAGGTCGAGTTGGGTGTTGCTCCAGACAGCTCCTGCCTGATAGGTTTGGTCTGGAGTTAGTTCGAAGCAGTCTCCGTCACATACTGCTCCTGCTGCGCTACCGTTGCCAACGGTGCTGTATTGTGCGGACATGCTGAAGGATAGGAAGAAACTGAGGAACAGTGCCCCCAGGTATTTTCTATGCCGTGTATGTCCGATGTTGAGGGCAATGGCAGGTTGCTTGAAAATGAATGCATTCATAGTTTATAGGTTTTTTGATTTCCCTGAAACTATGTGCTCTTCTTTCTGGTTTTCAGGTTTTTAAATGAAGCTGGGGTTCAATTTATTTAGTGGTAGGGTTTGTTAAAGGAGTTTGATTATGTGAGTAGACGAAAAGAAGGTTTAATGGACGATGTGCGAAGTAGAGAGCGTTTGAAGGTGGAGAACAACTCGCGAGCATAGAATCAAAAAGCCCAATTTCCACGAAGAGAAATTGGGCTCTGATTCAAAAGTGTTCAAGCTTTTCGCTATCCGACTTATTCCTTCATGAAGCGAGCAGTATGCACCTGTTCTCCTTGTTGTGTCTGCAGGAAGTACAGCCCTGAATTCAGACCAGAGACATCTATGGTCCCATTTGCTGGAGCAGAGGTGCTGAATACGACTCTTCCGCTCAGGTCCAGCACGGAAATGTTAGCAGGAAGGTCATTGGCCAGCTTAACCGTCAATTCTGTGGTTGCCGGGTTTGGATAGATTTCAAGGGTTTCTGAAGGCTGTTCCACCCGGTCCCCGCTTGTGATTGACTCCTGCTTGAATGAACTGACTGGGCCAGTCAGGTTGCAAGGCCAGTTTTCCCCCGTCTGCGGGTCTAAGACAGCTGGAGTTACCGGGTTTAAGAGTGTGTCTGGATCGATCCAATACGTGTAGAGCGTTTGTCCGAGGGTTACGCTTGCGGACATCACATTCATACTTACGGGAGAACAAGGCGTTGTGACGGGGATTCCCGAGGCATCCGTATCGAAGACTCGGTAGAAGGGACTACCTGGATTGGCATCCCAGCCGAAGTAGAAGTTTTGGCTTCCCTCCTGGAATACCAGGCTGGTGTTGTACATATCAAGGACTAGGTTAGGGTGATCGAGGCAGAGTAGGGGAGCTCCGCTGGAAGGGTCGATGCTTAAAGATCCATTGTGATTGAGGTTGAATACATGGTATCCAATCAGTGTGCTTCCCTGGTTGAACGCAAAACGGCCAATGAAAAGGGAGGTGCGAGGTACTCCTCCGCTCATAACAGCATATTCCTCCGACCACATGGGGTTGAAGTTGTTGTCGAGTCGTGCCACCATCATCGCTTCAGCGATCGAGCCACTGATCGATGATCCGGCCAACACATAGGACCCGAGGTAGGTAGTGCCAGTCGCGGCATGGTACTCAATGACGGGTGGAGCTTCGTAAATAACCGGGTGATTCTGGCTTTTCACATTGCTTCCGCCTCCGTAGGAATCGAGGAACTGATTGGTATTAGGATCCCATCGGAAGAGCAACGCATTTTTCTGTTGCTTCACACCCATGATGGCAAGGGTAGAACCTCCCATGTGTTCGATGTCACGAAACAGTATATCGTCCCCCTGAAGGCCTGGGATTGTATTCGTAACAAAGCGGTAATGCTCTTGCAGGTTTAAGGTTTCCGAGAGTTCCGCCAGCCAGATCTGTCTTCCGCTGGTGGAATCATAGTCGTGGATCTGACCTGCGAGCGCCAGGCGCCCCACTCCGTTGGGGCCGGTGTAAGCGGTGATCTTATTCCAACGCATGCTACCTCCGATGGTGGAAGTGGAGGCGAAGGTTTTCGCATAAAGCCCTGTGCCGTTCACGGTCATTCGGAGCACTACAGCTTCATTACGACTGGCGGTTGTATTGAAGTAGTGACCGGCCAGGAAGAGGTGCGTGTTTGCTGTATTGAGCGTCATGCTGGTGATGGTTACATCCGGTAGCGCTGGGAACTGGATGAAACCGGATTGAATGACGTTGCCCGAGAGGTCCATTTTAAAAAGAACAGCTCCATCTACGGTGCCCGATGCGTTTCTGTCTTTAATCTCAAAGGCGTAGAGGTGTGTCCCATCGGATACGACTTTCCGGCCTTGCAGGTCACTACTTAATGTACCCGAACCGTTCGGTGGGGTTGTGGTAAGACGATAGGCTGAGTTGAAGGTTTGAGCCTGGATGCTCATAACTCCCAGCAATAGTATTGCCAGGTAAAGAAGGGGGTTGAGGTGTTTGTGCTTCATGTTGTTGTGTTTGGGGTTCTTGAGTTTGGGTTATTGGTTTTGCAGTGTTGAGTTTTGGCGAGCTTGGAGCGTACGTCCCACTGGTCGTAGTAGTAAATCCAAAGCCCGATTTCCCCCAAAGAGAAATCGGGTTTAGATTTTAAGCTTAGAACATGTCGTGACTATTCCTTCGTAAAACGCACGGTATGCATTTCTCCACCTTGCTTTGCCTGGAGGAGGTACAGCCCTGAATTCAATCCAGAGACATCTACGGTTCCATTCACGGAGGCGGAAGTGTTCAATACGACCCGGCCGCTCAAATCCAGAATGGAGATCGTAGCAGGTAGATCACTCTCTAGCTTCACCGTCAATTCTGTGGTTGCTGGGTTTGGATAGACCTCCAGTGTTTCTGAAGATTGTGTTGCCCGTTCGCTGCTGGCAATTGCCTCATGCTTGAATGAGCTGAGCGGGCCCGCGAGGTTGCAAGGCCAGTTTTCCCCCGTCTGTTGGGTCATGGTAGCCGGTGTGACTGCATTGGGAAGGTCGTCCAAAGTGAACATGTAGGTAAATAGAGTGCTTCCGAGGCTCAGGTCTGCGGAGAGCACATTCATGCTGACGGGAGGGCAGGTTGTGGCCACAGGTATTCCCATGGCATCGGTATCAAATACTCGATAGAAAGGGCTTCCAAAGTTGTCGTCCCAGCCGAAGTAGAAGTTCTGGCTGCCTTCCTGAAATACAAAGCTGGTATTGTATCCGCTGAGAGAAAGATCTGGGTGGTCGAGGCAAAGCTGGGGAACACCACTGGAGGGATCAATGCTGAGGGAACCGTTATGATTTAAGTTGAAAACATGATAACCAAACAAGGTGCTTCCCTGGTTAAAGGCAAAACGTCCGATAAAAAGTGACGGACTTGCAACTCCTCCGCTCATCACCGCATATTCCTGAGCCCACATCGGGTTGAAGTTGTTATCCAATCTTGCTACCATCATCACTTCACCTACGGAAGAACCGATAGAAGACCCCGCCAGAACATACGATCCAAGGTAGGTTGTGTTTGTAGTGGCATCGTACTCGATGACAGGAGGAGCTTCATAAATAACAGGATGGTCTTGACTCTTGATATTCGCGCCCAGGGAATAAGTATCCATGAAGGTGTTGGTATTCGGATCCCATCGGAATAACAGCGCTTTTTTCTGCTGTTTCACACCCATGATCGCGAGGGTAGAACCACCCATGGCTTCAATATCTCGCAAGTACACATCGTCTACCTCAAAAGCGGGATGCGCTGGTGCAAAGCGGTAGTGATCCTTCAGGTTGAGCGTTTCAGAGAGCTCCGCCAGCCAGATTTGCTGCCCGCTGGTAGGAGTGAAATCACGAACCGTACCTACCAATGCCAATCTGCTGACACCACTGGGGCCAGTGTATGCAGTGATTTTGTTCCATAGCAGGTCGCCTCCCGTAGTAGATGTGGATTCAAATGTTTTGGCATAGAGCCCCGTGCCGTTCACCGTCATTCGAAGCACTAAGGCTTCCCAGCGGTTATCCGTTGGGTCGTAATAGTGACCGGCCATGAACAGGTGTGTATGAGCTGCATTGATGGTCATGCTGGTGACGGTGACGGACTGTAGTGCAGGAAACTGTATAAAACCGGATTGAATGACGTTTCCGGAGAGGTCCATTTTAAAGAGAATAGCTCCGTCTACCGTACCCGAGGCGTTTTTATCCTGGATTTCATAGGCATAGAGATGAGTGCCGTCCGATACTACTTTGCGTCCTTGCAGCTCATGTGCAATGGTACCCGAACCGTTGGGTGGTGTACTGGTCAGCCGATAGGCCGAATTGAAGGTTTGAGCCTGAATGCTCATGGTTCCCAGCAATAGCATTGCCAAGTAAAGAAGGGGAGTGAGGTGCTTGTGTTTCATGGTGTTGTGTTTGGGTTTATTGGATTTGAATTGATTGCTTTTAATGGATTCATTTGAGGTGTTTGGTTGAGTAAGCTCGGACAGCATGTCCGAGCTGGCTTCTTATTGGCTGGCGCGCGCTTGAGGCGCGTGCCCATTTTTTGAGTGCCGTTGTTTGACGATCCGCACGCACTTCAAGTGCGCGCGAGGGGGGTATCTCTACTATTCTTCTTCAGTTGGTTCTGCTTCTTCTACAGGTACGGGCGATTCAAAATCTGACTTCGGGACGAAATTCGCGTCTGGGTATTCTTGCTGAACTTTATGAGAGTTTCGGACAAGACCATCCTCTCTTTCCTTCGCTAGAGGGTGCTCATTTTTGGTAATGTTTTTCTTCTCTTCCGGATTAGTCCACATGTAATCAGGACTATCTTCAGCGTATTCAGTTTCAAAGGTTTCTTTAAAGAACGTTTCGCCATCATCGTTGGGTGTGATAGCATCATATCTATGACCTATTTCATGACCCAGGGCTTGGAACGGATACAGGACTTTGCCTTCTTGATCAGTGCCTTCTGCTCCAATAAGCCCAAACTTTGGGTTAAAAGACAAGTCAACCTCATCCTGAAGCACATAGAAGTCGAAGTTTTCGTTGTATTGCACCCCTCCATGGAGTAAAGTTGTGTTGTCTTTGATAATATTAACAGTCGTCTCATGTTCATGAACTAATTGAAGCTTTGGTGAGAAAGATTCACTGTGATTGAGTTCGTTTAATGCCAGAACGGTCGCTTTCACGAAAGGATCATCAGGTACATCCATATCTGGTGTGTACTCGTATCGTGTACCGTCTCCAGCGGTAATCACAATCTTTTTACCATCAGGGTCAATAGCTATTGTAGGCATGTTGCCAACAAATGCGTAATCTGCTAAATGGGGGTACTGTGAGGCCAGGGGGTCAAGACTACTAAACCTACCAATTCGTGAGGCATAGATTCTGGCCCCGAAATCATAACTATTTCCATTTCCTTTCATTTCATCATCCCGTTCCATTCCATTAAACCCAAATCGATAGCCAGATCCGCTATAACTCCTCCCCGGCATCAACATCCCAAACGGGTAGTAATCATTGGCCGCCAGCACTTCAGCTCCCTCTTCGTTGGGTTGAATAGGATCTCCCTCTACCACAATGAAGTCCCTGAGGTGGATTTCCTGGTTGTTGATACCAGTGTGATCCCGTTGAATGCGGATAGTCGCGCTGCTCGTTCCTGGTGCAATTTGGAAGGAGTAGCTTCTGCGCCCACCATAGATATAGTTCACAGGCTCGTCCATGATCCAAACCCCATTGTTTTGAACTTTGAATCGCGTGTAGGGTGCAGTGTGTGGATGGATGTAGGTGCGCACTGTATACACTTTGTCAGGGCTAAGGCCATTCAGTGTGATCTCGCCACCTTCTCCTGCGGCACTGGTTTGCATCTTGATAAGGTCATTGTTGATGATCACCGGGGTCTGGTTGAAGGTCCAGTTGGTTCCAACAGGTAAGCCACTTAACTCCTCTGCGTAAACGAGCTCACTCTTAGATATCAGAAGGTTGTCCATGTAGAAGTACCGAGTACTTGATAAATCTGTCGGGTCATTCTGCTGTATGCGTACCCGTATGGTTTGGGTGTTTGCTATGGTGGTGAAGGAGAGCTCGTAGGTTCCATCATTCCCGAATGGGTAGCCCATCAGACCCACGTTGTTGGTCATGTCTCGAATGTCCACATAAGCTTGCCCCGTAGTACCGATCTCTCCATCGAAACGAATGGTGTACACCGAATTGGGATCAACATCCAGATCGATGATTGCACCTTGGAAAATACCGTTCGTAGTCAACTTGAGCTTACCATTTTCGATGCTGGCCACTGTTCCGAACGTTGCAACGGAAGCTGACCATGCAGAAGAGAGGGTGGTGAAGTCTTCATCCAGGATGATCCCACCTTCGGAAAACAGCCTTCGATCACTAACCACAGTCAATACATTACCCAAGTGGTTTGAAAGTTCAAAGGATTTCTTACCACGCTGATGTTTGATGTCATTGTTGAGACTGGTCGGAAGGATATCCGTGTAGCTACTCGTAGGATTAAGTTCCAATGTGGTGCCATTGATGGCTGCCTGGAACTCCACCATGGCTATGGAAGCATTCGCGTTTCTGAGCCCAAGTCTCGAACTTCCGTACAGGTGTTGTTCAGAAGCCTGCAGGTATTCATGGTATAGGTTTGTTCCTTGGTGTTCCCATGTACGCTGATAAGTAGCCATCACCTGGCCATTTGCATCGCGAACGTAGTAGGTATAGCGCCATTCGCTTTGATCCCGAAGGTTTCCGGTACCAGGGTCTTTCTGCTTCACAACCTTCGCGATCCGGTTACCATTTGCATCGTATTTGAACTCCAGATCGGGCTTTACGGAAGCACCTGTGCGAATTACTTCTTTCACCTTGCCTGCAGCCGTCCATGTGATCTGCTGAATTTCTTCCTTGGCATCGGTGATCAGATTCCCCTCGGCATCGTAGCTGTAGTTTCCGGGGTCTTGATCATCAAGGTCATTGGTGTAGTTGACATCTGCTACAGCATCATCTACGTAGTTGAGTCTGTTGCGCCCGGCCGTGTAGTCGTAGGATAAATTGTCCATTTCCAGCGGATTGCCTCCGGCCGTGGTTCCATTGCGCGTTAGGAAAGTGATGTTTCCGTCTTTGTCGTAGTCCAGACTCACTTGATAATCGAGCGCGGTAGTAGCATTGGCGCCCCATTGATTGTTCGCATGGTCGAAGTCAGCTTCCACTCGCGCCTGCTTCAGGCGGTTTAGCTGGTCGTATTCGTAGCGCATTGCAAAGGGTGCTTCACCGTTTTGCATGAAATGCCTGATCGAAGTAATCATGTGATTGATGTTTCCGTTGTAGAGGCTGCGCCCGGTGGTGTTGGTCAACAAGGCGCTTCCCGTTAAGTCCGCCAGGAATTCCGAAGGTCCTGCGGTTTTGTAGTCTTGATAGGTGCCGTCATTGAAATAGCCCAGGCTAAAGCCGTGTTGATCTCTGGCTACGTCACGGTTGATGTTAGTAGGGATGTAGTTGCCATCCTCACCCATGTCCTTGTCAGCTTCCAGTGTGTTGGAGTTCACACCTTTCAACCAGCCTTGGAGTGTGTAGGCATTATCCAGTCCCTGCACCTTGAGTTGCCCCAGTTCCGTTCGTCTTAATGGTGTATGCGGATAGTATTGATAACGCGCATCTTCGTCCCAAAGCACGCCATCGGATGAGACCCACACCTTCTGAATGCGATTGTCACCATCATAGTCGTAGCGATGGTAGAGTTGGTCGGTAGCCCCAGGCTGGTAGGATACTAGGAGGACATTCCCACTGATCAGATCATAATCGTATTCGATCACCTTATAGCGTTGCTCAGGTAGGTGTGTCAATTCCGGGAAGTCCTGCACCGTACGCTTCACGTTCCCATGAATGTCATAGCTGTAGTGGGTTGCATGGTCATAAGTCGCCAACAAGCCATCGTCTTCCAATTCGTGATATACCGAAGCAATTCGAGTACGTAGGTTTTCCTGCGCAAAGGGGATCGCTGATGCAGGAGCATCATAGTAAGTCTTGGAGACCTCATATTTTGAGTTAGCCGCAATCCAAGCTATGAAGCTTGAGTAAATCACCTGGTCTTGTCCGTTGATGATGCTGTTCACATCATTGCTGGCACCCGGAGCAGTCTCGACTTCACCTGATTCAACAATGCGCCCCAGATTGTCATAACGGCTATAGCTATAACGGTTCAACGGTCGCTGTCGGCTGGTTTGAGAAACAACCATGCGACCCAATTCATCATACCACATGCGATTAGCATAGCGCTCGCCCGTGAAGTTGTCCACATCAGGGCTTGTTTGCTCAATCAATTGATTGAGCGAGTTGTAGTGATAGGTGGTAGCCTTGCTGTGCTTATCATGCCAGACTTTTGTTCCGTTGGCACGATCTGCCTTTACTTGAGCCAATGCAGCAGGAGCAGTTGTGAGGTTTACACCGGCCGGAGGCACCGTACGCACCAAGTTTCCGGAATGGTCATAGTAGTAAAGTGTGTACTGACGAGCCGTAGACACATCATAATTCATGCTCATGTTTTCATACACCGTCATGCACTTCTCAATCAGGTTTTTCTGGAAATCTGCCTCGATGTCAGCGATGTAATCCTCATAAGCGCCTTGTGCATTTTGCTTAGCGATGTTGAGCAGGCTGGTTACGCAGGGCTCAGGCTCCGTTATGGATGGCGTGGGTTGCAGATCGCAGATGAGATCTGAAGGAGTGCAGTACTTCTGAATTGAAACATCATCGAGATAAATAGGAGAAGCTTCACTGATCGTAGTTCCTCTGAACTGTAGATTTAACGAGGTGCTGTTCCCGGAGTTCCAGATTACTCTGGCGGGGGCCCAGCGGTAGCAATCACAAGGAGATATTATGGGACTTGGCTCTGAGATGATGATTTGAGTCACTCCATTGATCAATGCACTGAATTCGCTTCCATCAATGCTCTGACGCATGATCCACCAAAACTCGAGTAGGTAGTCTGTGTTAGGTTGTACGGATACCGACTGTTCGAGCAAGAGTGTGTTGTTCAAGTTGGATACATCTCCTTGAGGTTGTATTTCCGCTGTGGAGAATAGGTTTCCGTAGTTTGTTGTTGACGGATATGTATGATCCGCGGTATTACCATCTACATAGGTTAAGAATGTATAAAATGGATTTGGGCTTAGGTAATTTAAGTCGGTAGTAAAGCCAGAAAGTCCCAACTCAAAGTCTCCGTTGAACAAGAGCTCTCTTGGTTGACAGATCTTCGGACATTCTGGACTGAAATCTACATCGTCTAGAGCCAGCTTTTGAATAACAGAACCCGAGGTTGTTTGCACTGCCAGTTCAAGCGGAATGGAAGTGTTTGTGCCTGAATTCCACTCAAATCGGAGTTCCTGCCATTCACCAACTGGATTATCCAGGATCATGGTTTCCACTGTGATCCCGTCAATGACCAATTCTACATAGGGCTCTTCAGACTCAAGAGTGATTCGACTGAACCATGCGGAGAATACATAGTCTGTTTGTGGTGCAACACTGGCGGTATGATTCCAGATGTCATTGTTTGAGTTACCAGCGATGGCGAAACCCAAGTAGGTCCCGATATCCGTGCTTGGGTGTGTATGGTCAAATTGAGGAAAATCAATGGGCAACGCAGGGTCTGATATGACTCCGAAAGTGCTAGCGCTCCAGCTACTTGGGGCTGATCCAAACAGATTTGTATTCTCCGTAAACGAACCATCCATCGTGTAGCCAGACAAAGAGAAGTAGCTTGCTTCGAAGCTTCCATTCGCAATCGCACTACCTGCAAAACAACCTTCGCAATATGCCAATACATCACATTCGCTCCAGATGTTGACACGCAGTTTCGACCCATCATCAAATTCCAGGTAGAAGTAGCCGTATTTGGTTGAGCCATCTGCTTGAACATATGCTTGGTCTGCTTTTATCGCAGATACGCTGACCACTTCTCCTTTCGAACGCCCTGTATACCCGGGAACTTCGATATGATAGAAACAGCCTGCTTGTGAGCCAGCTTCAAAATAGCTTCCTCCTAAGGGACCATCTGGTATCAGCGATTCAATCTCGACTGATTGAGCGTACGAGCTCAGCGTACAGTCATACACGTCTACAGGTTCAGTATCCTCGATGGTTTCAATTGGACTTGGTTCACATGTCCCGAAATTCAGGCAAGGGGAGTATCCGGTGACCTGATCGTAGGTGATGCTTGAACCGTTGTCAATTTCAACCTGTGCGGTGAAATAATTTGGTCCCTGGGACGGATCGGGCTCGATTTGAAAGATTCGAGTGACATTGTGCGCATTTACCGACCCAAATTCGATTTCCAGCTCACATTGGTTGCCATTGTAGTTGCTTACGGAAGCTTCCAGTTTTGTTCCATTTAGTGTAGAGTTCCAAATGAGTTCTTCTTCTGCCAGGTCGGTGGCATTAGATCCAAGCAACTGGTGCATTTGATGGTAGAGTCCATTGTTTACGAGCACCCTGTACAAGCCTTGAGAAAGGTCAACGCTTTCATCGATTAGCTTTTGACTTACAGGCGAAGTGCTATAGAGCAAACCATTCAACAGACGCTGTAGTTGCTTTGCTGTTTCGGTCGGCTCGCATACTCGGATGTTCGGTTCGCAGCCCAATAGGTCAAGGCAAGTTGTTTTACCTTCCATGAGGATTTCCTCCGATCCTCCGTTGACATCATTTACAATGGCTTTGATCGTGAAGTTGCGCCCAGGCAAGTAAGAATAGGAAGTGCTACTCTCCGCATATTTCATGCAGCAAAAACCTACAATGTCATCGACATCATAGGATCCCATATTTGCTCCTACCATTTGCAGACTGACATCGCAAGAGGAACTGCCTTTGGTGAAGGTGCCAGTGACTTCGGTACCTGTGCTTAATGAAGTCCCCTCCCAGAATGTGAAGTTGTTAAGGTCGTTGACATCGTCAAACATGGCTTCGTCCAGGGCAGGAGTGAAGGAAAGGTAAGGGCTACCAGCAGGAAGGCAGCTTACCTGATGCGAACCAGTGCTAGAAAGCAGCTTATCATTCGCAGGATCGGCAAAGGTGTTGAGGATCAATTCGAGGTCTTTGGCTACCGGGCACAGTCCGCATTCCTTCAGAAAGGATGCTGCAGTCTGATTTGCGAGATGATCGGAGTAGTTGTTTAGGTAGTCTTCACACACTTGGTGGATACTTCCAAACTCGCCCAATGCGCTCACAGCATTACAGCCTCCCTCTTCTTGCTCTTCCATGCCCAGGTATTGAGCAGCAGAAGCAAAGCGAGCTGTTTTGTGCTTATAGAGTTGCTGTGTGGCATAGTTGCACGGCTGCTCGATATTCAGAAACTGTGAAGTAGGTGAGCTCAACCAACCGTTGATGCCATAGTAGGTAATGATCGGGTTGTTGTTGATGTTGTTTTGATTCCCAAAGAAGTTATGGCGGAAGGGGTCAAAGTCCTCATTCCCGATGCATCCGTTGTAGTAGCCGCTGTTGATGGCACGCATGCGATCGCGGTAGGCGAGGAACTTCTGCTTCAGGCTGATGTACAGCCCTCGGAATATTTCCCATTCAGGTTCCGTCATTGCAGCCGTATTGGCACTTGGAGGGGTTAAGCAGTTGGAGAAGCTTCCCTGCGTAGGATTGTTGGCGATGATCTTGGCTACATCGAAAATGGAGTAATAAGAAGGGCCGGCCGCGGGATCTTTCAAGGAGAAATTCTGCATGAAATATTTCATCGCCTGAAATTCCAGTGGCTCCAAATCGTAATACGGGTCTTCGCTGAGAATGAATGGATTGTTGCTTCCACTCGGAACCGCGTGGTATCCTTCCGCTACAATGTCGGTGTAGCTTGAGGTCATGATTACGTGGTCGAAGTCGTTGCTCGTTTCCCGCTTGATGCATTCTACGTAGTAGAGATACTCTGGGTGGTAAATCACCAGTGATTTTGCCCATGAGGGCTGCCAGGCTGCGACAAAGTCATTGAGATCGGTCAACTGTTCTGGCTTGGCATAGGGACTCCCGCTGATCATTACAGGAGAACCGTTAATGTTGGGCTCATAGACTCCAGCACTTACCTCTTCGAGTGCCACGTAAGATTGATTACCCCACTGATCGCGGTATTCCTTGACATAGGAAACTGATCCGCCATTGTCTATTCTGATCAAGGGGTTTCTCCAGTTAGGATGAACTGCTTCCGTCACATACAGATTCTTTCGCGGAAGGAAGTTCACAAGACTGAACACAGAGAGTGGATATTGAGCAGGATTGAGGTTGCCATTGCTCAAGAGCCCTCCACTTACTGCGCTTCCCCCATTGGTGCCCATTCCTGGAGTCATGCGACCGTATTGACCGTTTGGACTTACATCGTTCAATAGGCTGTTCAGCGCGGCCGTGCAGGACGTGCTGTAGTTGTCGCACATCTCGTCACACTTCAAGAGCAGTTCATCTACTTCCTGTTGTGTATAGCCTTCGCTAAGCAATCCATTGACAGCAGTGCGGCATTCGTCACAGGTTTGCCCACAACCGGTGAAGTCCATTTCGTCCATGGCCTGATCTTCAAAATCCTGGTAACTCAGCAGGCAGTCGTTGTTTTCCAGGTAATGCTCGGTATAGTAGTTCAGGGCGTCCTCGTTGAGTGTCAAGCGTTTGTTGACGGTGTAAGAACCTACTGGCAGGTCAACCTTGGCAGTACCGTCATTGCTAGCTAAACCACCGCTTGGGAAATAGAGGTCCGTATCCGTATCAAAGGCTGGAGGGTTGGCATTGGGGCAGGTGGCGTCCGGGTAGGTTCCACCCCCGAGCATCGTCAGCACCGATTGACCTACGGTGGAAGTAACGTGCAGTGCATCGGCTGCGTTTTCTTTTCTCCATAGGTATTCCTCACCGCATTCGTCCTTCAGGGAGAGGGTCAGGTCGTAAACACATTCGTAACAGAAATCATCATTGATATTCACCGGGGTTCCGTCAGGAAGTTCTGTCAGGCTGCAACTTGAGGAGTAAGAGGTCCCTGTCATTTCGTAGCCAAAATCGACCTGCTGGGTAGAGGAAAGGACGAAGCTTGTATTCATGGAAAGCGTCTTCCCATCACTGGAAAGGTTGTTAGCTGAGCCGGTCAGATCAAGCGGATCTTTTTTATTCAGCAGGTCTACAAGTAGTGAGAAGCTGACTTGATCATCCAGTGCCGTCAGGTTGGTAGGAACCGAACCTTCAATGCCTGTGGCAATGGTTTTACCTGCGAGGTCGGTGTATGCCACGCTTACCTGACCGTTGGCATCCACGGTCATGTTTTTCTGGTAGAACTCGCTGTATCCGGCCTCTGAGCCGAAGAGCATGTCAAGCTCTTCCTGGAAGGGTTTGCCGTAGAAGCTTCTGGTTTCATGTCCGCTACCAATACGGTGGGATTCACCCGGTCCACTCGCGCTTTTCGCGCGTCCGGTTTGGTCTGGTGTGAAAATGGTTTGCGTAAAAGGATAGCCCTCTGCATCAGGAATTTCAGCGATCCCAAAATCACCAAATCCAACAGGAGAGTAATAACGAGCCGCACCGCTCTGGTTGCTCATCGCAGTAGGAGAGGGGACGCAGTTTCCACTACCGGGTGCTGCGTCAAAGTCACTGGCGTGATATCCGTCCAGAGAAGAAGACTGACTGAAGTTGGAGCGGTGTTCGATCTTTTCGGAGATCACGGGCACGGGCATCACCTGAACAGCTGCACGACCGGCATAATCGTAGATCGATTCACCGATGATCACGTTTTTGTCTGACTCTATCTTGCTTAAGCTCTGACGACTTCGCAGGCTTCCATCATAGTACCCAATACCTTCCTTACGCTTTCCATCTTCTATAAAAGCAACGGACGATTGCCAGTTCAGCTTTTTCTCGTGTCCGCCAAAATAGTAGCGGTTGGCGGCAGGAACGCAAGCCACTGTGCTGGAGGAATTGCAGCTGCCAACATAGGCGTCACTGGACCAACGGCCCGGTATGTCGCTGGCATGATTGTTTGCCGAAACCCGGCCTATTCCGCGAACGCGGTAGATGATAAATCCTTCGTCATAGAGCAGCGGAATGTCATATGAGAGATCAGCAGTAGAGATACGTGTGCTGTTGATGCGCATGTCATGTGGATGAAAGCTAGGGTAGGTAGTTGAGCTATTGGAATAGACATGTGTCCACTCCAGTTCATAGCTTTCTGCTCCATCTATTAAAGGCCACTCTACCCGTAAGTCTCCGCTGGTAGATACAATCTGAGAGGCAAGACCGGTCGGAATGGAGGTAGGAGAAAAGTTGAAGTAGCGTTCTACCTCTATCACACCTTCCACCTGCAGATTGTAGTTGGCATAGGTGGCTGCATCCTGCGCGCTCTTGGTGCTGATGTTCACATCCATCCTGTGACCAGGATTGGGCACCTCTACCACGTATTTATCCTGGTAAACACCACTGGCCGTTTTGGTGACCGATAATGTGCGGTTGTAATTGGTTGTGGTGATGGCTGATCCGTTCCAGTTGTACACCGTGACAACCACATTCACAGAGGCATTGAAGGCAGCATCGCTTTGATTTTTGTCTTCGTAGTTGACCGATAGAATCACCTTATTCGACAGTGCTTTTACGGTGTAGGGTAGGGTAGAACCTGAAACCAGATACGAATACCAAGAATCGGACACGCTCACTTGATCCCCACTGGCAAAGTCCGGTCGGTTTGCGTGATTTGAGAACTTCTCATTGGCTGCCGATGCGGTAAGCGCTGAGCAAACGACTACTAGCATAATCCCCGCATGTCGGACGTTTTTCCGCAACAAGGCAAGGAAAGTGAGAAAGGATTGGGGTGTCTTCTTCATGGTTCCTAACTAAAAGTGATTGGACTAAGTTGTGGGTTGTGCATTCCAGAGGTGGTGTCCATTGCTACCTCTGGAATGGCTTCATATTGTATTCAGGGAGTTCCTGTGTTGTACTTTGTTTCGTTTACATGTAGGCCTCTGGCAGACCTATTCGGTGCTTTGTTTTTTCTCTCTGGCTTTTTTATTCATTTCACCTCGCTTTATATTACCCTCCATGGTGCTCTTGTATCCTGCATTTTTTGGCTCACTGAATAGTTCAACTTCTTCACCTTCAGCACGCTGATTCAAGAAGGTTTTAGTCATTGAATCATGCTCAAGCCCAAGCCAGTGCGCAAATTCATGCGTTTCGTTGTTCTCAGAGTTAATCATCCATCCATCACCTGAGAACGCTGCGGCATCATCTGTTAGTGGAGACATGTCGTCCACCGTTTCTGGAGACACGAGCATGATCAAATGGTCGGGTTTGGATTTTGATGTGGGATTCATTTGGACCTGATCCAGACTGGTAACCACTTCGATATCTGGGGCAATCTTTTCATCGCGACCATCGTTGTCATCATTTACAAAGCTGATGTCCACTTCATACGTTCCGATTTCTGGAGCATCGTTTTTTACCATCTCTCCAAAGGCTTCGTCATAGTGCTTTCCCTTACTCTTCCCGTACATTTTGAACTCGCCACCGTAGTCATCGATCAGCTTCTGTTCAATCCGTTTAGCCTCAGCCTCCATATCGACACCTTCACGGTCATAGTTGTATATCTTAAGGTTGTGAACTACAATTTCCTTGTGCACATAGATGGTTTTCTTGAAGATGCTTCTCCATGTCTTTTTTTGTCGCTCACCATTTTTGTTTCTGAAGTACCTTGTGGTCGTCACCTCAATCCATTCACCATCGGGATCATTGTAGAGCAAGGGAGCGTTTTGGGCGAAATTGTAGGGCGTGAAACCTGGACCTCGTGAGGTTTGAGGGTCAATACTCAGCCACCTTCCCATCCTTGGATCATAGACTCTAGCACCAAAGTCGAGGCTGTTTCCATCCCCTTTCAGTTCATTGTCTTCTTCCATTCCGTTGAATCCAAATCGATAGGTAGGGCCGTTGTAGCTGCGCTGTGGCATCAACATTCCAAAAGGATAGTAGTCGTTGGCGGCCAGTACCTCAGCGTCTGGCAGCTCTGGCTGCATCGCATCACCTTCCAGGATGGAGAATTCTCCTACGATGAACTGGCGTGTGACCGTTCCCGCATCCTGACGCTCCAGTCTGAAAGTAGCCGAGTTCGTGCCCGGTGCAATCTGGAAGGGAATGTCCCATGCAGCTCCCGAGACCAACGGAATATGCTGATCCATCATCCAAGCCCCATTGTTATGGATCTTGAATCGGAGGTTACTCATTCCGTTGAGAGGCTGAAGCTTCGCCCGCATTCTGTACAGTTTCCCCGGCACAAGTCCGTTCAGTGTCATTTCCATGCCCTCGCCCTGTGCATCGGTAGTCACCCACATGCGCTTGCTGCCATCTTCTACAAAGGTTGCCGTACCGCCTTGGTTGAAATCCCAGTTGCTGCCAATGGCTCCAAATTCTTCCCCATACACAGCAATGCTCTCTGTGAGCAACAGGTTGTCGATGAAGAAATCCTTAGTGCCTGCAACGGTGGCATCGTTTCGCTGGAAGCGCAACCTCACCTCGTTGGTGCTCGGGTGTGTCATGAACGAGGTTTCGTTCACACCGTCCTGGATGTTAAACCCGATCAACACGTTGCCGCTTGGCATTTCCTGAATCTGTAGATAAGGACCCACAGTAGTTCCCTTATCTCCATCAAATCGCACTGTGTAAACCCGGCTCGGATCGGCAGGGAAATCATACACCGTAGCCTGGTAGATGGCGCTGGTAGTCACCTTCAAGCGTTCGTCATCTATGCTTGAGTTGTTGCCCCATCCTGGAGGCATGGTTTCGAAATCCATGTCAATCAGGGTGGTTCCTCCATTGCTCACCGTCCTGTCACTCACTACGGTAAGCACGTTCTCCAAATGATTGGTTAACTCAAAGGACTTAGCGCCCCGCCTGTGCTTGATGTCGTTGTTCATACCATAGGGTAGAACGTCTGCATATCCGCTGGTGGGATCCAGTTTTAGAGTCGTACCATTTACTTGCGCCTGGAATTCTACACGTGCTACTGCGGTGTTTGCATTCAGCATTCCGAGCCTTGAGTTTCCATAAAGGTTCTGCTCAGTAGCCTGTAAATGCTCCTGATAGAGGTTTCCACCCTGAGCTTCCCAGGTGCGTTCATAGGTGGCCATGTTGTTCCCATCTGCGTCCTTCACATAGTAGGTGTACCTCCATTGGCTCTGGTCCAGCAGCGTTCCGGTGCCCTGGTTCTTGGGCTTTACGATCTTGACCACACGGTTTCCACTGGCATCATACTGGAATTCAAGATCTGGCTTGATGGAGCCAACAAATCGAATGACTTCTTCAACCTTTCCAGTAGCTGTCCAGGTGATTTGTTGGATTTCTTCTTGTACATCAGCAATGAGCTTGCCCTCTTGGTCATAACTGTAATTCCCAGGTGCCTGATCGTCCAGGTCATTGGTGTAGTTTCCAGAGGAAACAGCATCGTCTACTGAGTTCAATCGATTCCTGCCGTTCTCATAATTGTAGGTGAAGCGATCCATGTCCAGACTGCCGCTTCCAGCCGTTGTGCCGTTGCGCGTCAATGACGTGATGTTCGCATCCTTGTCATAGTCCAGATCCACATAGTAGTCTAGCGCTGTAGTGGCCGTTGAACCCCATTGGTTGTTCACCCGGTCAAAGTCTGCTTCCACTCTTCCTTGCTTCAGTCGGTTGAGTTGATCGTATTCATAGCGCATGGCCATCGGAGCTTCACCGTTCTGCATGAAGTAGCCGATGGAGGTGACCATGTGATTCACATGACTGTTGAAAAGGCTGCGATTGGTTGTATTGGTCAGCAGCGCGCTGCTGCTCAGGTCGGCCAGGAACTCACTAGAGCCAACGGACTTGTAGTCCTGGTAGGTTCCATCGTTGAAATAACCCAGGCTGAAGCCATGTTGGTCGCTCGCCATGTGGCGGTTGATGTTGGTCGGGATGTAATTTCCATCCTCACCAATGTCCTTGTCCGCCTCCAGCATGTTGGAATTCATACCCTTAATCCAGCCGTGGATGGTATAGGCATGATCCAGTCCTTGTACTTTGAGTTGTCCCAGTTCAGTGCGTTGCAGCGCAGTATGCGGATAGTATTGATAGCGAGCATCCTCATCCCACACCACACCATCAGATGAGACCCAGACATTTTGAATCCGGTTATCAGCATCGTAGTCATAGCGGTGATAGAGTTGATCCGATAGGCCTCGCTGATATGAAACCTGCAGCACGTTGCCGCTGAGCAGGTCGTATTCATACTCTGTGACTTTGTAGCGCTGATCAGGAAGGTGATCCAGCTCCGGAAAGTCCTGCACCATTCGGTTTACACCCCCATGGATGTCATAGCTGTAGTGGGTTGCGTGATCATAAGTTGTGAGTGTTCCATCATCCTTTCGTTCGTAGTAAACAGAGGCGATGCGCGTCCTCAGGTTTTCTTGTGCATAAGGCACGGCTGCCACCGGAGCATCATAGTAGGAGGTTGAAACCTCATATTTCGAATTAGCGCTAAGCCAGGCGATGAAGCTCGTGTAGATCACCTGATCCTGTCCGTTGATGATGCTGTTGATGTCATTGCTTGAGCCTGGTTGTGTTGCTACTTCACCAGATTCCACAATTCTTCCCAGGTCGTCATAGCGCAGGTAGCTGTAGCGGTTCAAGGGTCGCTGGCGACTGGATTGAGACACCACCATGCGTCCCAGCTCATCGTACCACATGCGGTTGGCATAACGTTCCCCCGTAAAGTTGTCCACGTCAGGGCTCGTCTGCTCTATGAGCTGGTTCAGCGAGTTGTAATGATACGTGGTGGCTTTGCTGTGCTTGTCGTGCCAGACTTTGGTGCCGTTGGCGCGATCGCTTTTCACCTGAGCCAGCGCAGCCGGAGCAGTGGTGAGGTTTACGCCTGCTGGTGGCACAGTGCGAACGAGATTTCCAGATTGGTCGTAGTAAAACAGTGTATACTGACGGGCGGTCGACACATCATAGTTCATGTTCATTTTCTCGTAAACCGTCATGCACTTCTCAATCAGGTTTTTCTGGAAATCCGCCTCGATGTCTGCGATGTAATCTTCGTAAGCGCCTTCGGCATTTTGCTTCGCGATGTTGAGCAAGCTGGTGACGCAAGGTTCTGGCTCCGTGATGGTTGGGGTGGGTTGGAGGTCGCAGATCAGTGCAGAGGGTGGACAGTACTTCTGGAAAGAGAAGTCATCGAAAAGGACGTCTCCTCCGACCATGTATTGCATAGGGTCCTTGTATTCAATGGTAATGGTTGCCGTGGTACTGTTACCTGAATTCCAAAGAAGCTTTTTGTGATGCCAGGCAAGGCCCGGGTCGTTGCTTGGTAGGTAGTCCTGAACCACACCATTGATCAGTACTCTCACTTCCTCCGTCAATGGATAGTTGACAATGAGGTAGTCATACCAGAATTCTAGTTCATAATCAGTGTTCGGTGTTACGTTGATCAATGACTGCTCCAGGAGAGTTACGGATGGAAGACCTGGGCTTATCCAAGCATTGATGAAATGGCCATGCTGACCTGTGCTCGGGTAGGTGTGATCATAGAAGCTCCCTAGACTTTGGTATGTCCAGAGAAACATAGTGGGACTGAAGCCGTAGGGTCCCAGTTCAAAGTCACCATTGGTCATGAGTTCGCCTGACCTGCACAGCTTTGGACAGTCAGTGCCGAAGCTCACATCGTCCAGTGCCAGCTTCTGGATTACTGAAGGTGATGCTGTTTGGGCTTCAAGCTCCAGTGATACTGAGGTGCTCGTTCCAGAGTTCCAGGTGTACCGGATCTCTTGCCATTCTCCGACAGGATTGTCCAGAATCATGGTTTCTACCACGGTTCCGTCAATCATCAATTCCACGTAGGGTTCTTCTGACTCTATGGTAAATCGGCTGAACCAGGCTGAGAATACATAGTCCGTATTTGGGGTAACCGAAACCGTATGGTTCCACATATCCTGATTGATGTTTCCAAGGATTGTGAAGGCCAGATAGTTTCCTATGCTCGTGCTGGGATGCGTGTGATCAAATACTGGGTAGGAGTTTGGTAACAATTGATCGAGCATCACATCGAAATGGTGATGTCCCCACAGATTGTAGTTAACGGCATTGTCTCGAAGCCATGCATATTTGAACATGGGATCGATGGAATATCCTGAAAGAGTGTCATCCGCTTCAAAGCTTCCGTTGTTCACCAGGTTCTGGTAGAAACAGCCTTCACAGTTGGCCAGTACATCACATTCACTCCAAACATTTACTCTAAGCTTTGAGCCATCCGCGAACTCATAGAAAAAGTACGCATGCTTGGTAGTACCATCCGGTTGAACATAGGCTTGATCTGCTTTTAGTGCAGTAGTGTTTACCACTTCACTTTTCAGCTTCCCGGTGTACCCAGGAACTTCCACGTGGTAGTAGCATTCGTTTTGTGTTCCAGCAGCATAGTAGTTTCCACCCAGCGGTCCATTAGGTACCAGGCTGCTGGGGTTAAGGCCGGAAGCATAAGGGGTGAGGGTACAGTCATAGATGTCAACCGGCTCGGTGTCCTCAATAGCTTCGATGGCACTGGGCTGACAGGTTCCAAAGTTCAGGCAAGGTGATGAACCGTTGATTCTTTCGTAAGTGATGCTCGTCCCGTTGTGAACTTCGATTTGTGCCGTGAAATGATTAGGGCCAAGGAGTGGATTGGGTTCGATCTGGAAAATCCTTTTGACGTTTGCCAGGTTCACCGAACCAAAGTCCATGGTCAGTTGGCAATTGTTGAGGCTGTAGTTTGCGATCCATGCAGTTAGAATACCTCCGGAAGTCGAGGCATCCCAAAAGAGGCTCTCTTGATCAAGGTCTGTTGCCGTGGAGCCAAGTACCTGGTGCAATTGGTGGTAAAGTCCATTGTTCAGCAGATGGCGATAGAGTCCGGTGGAGAGGTCAGCAAAGCCGTTAAACAGTTGCTGAGTAACAGGAGGAGTATTGTAGAGCAGCCCGTTGAGCAGGCGTTGCAGCTGCTTAGCTGTCTCCGAAGGTTCACATACTCTGATGTCTGGTTCGCAGCCCACCAGGTCGAGACAGGAAGTCACACCTTCCATCAGGATTTCCTCCGTGCCTCCGTTTCCGTCATCCACAATGGCGTTGATGGTGAAATTTTGCCCGGCTGTGTAGGTGTAAGATGAGCTGCTTTCGGCATAGCTCATGCAGCAAAAACCGATGATGTCATTCACGGTATAGGAACCCATATTCGTTCCCACCATTTGCAGATTGACAGAACAGGAAGAACCACCCTTATTGAAGGTGCCTGTTACTTCTGTTCCAAGTCCATTGGACGAACCTGTCCAGAAGGTGAAGTTGTTGGGATCATTGCTTCCAAACATCGCTTCATCCAGGGCTGGAGTGTAGGATAGGTAAGGGCTACCCGCAGTGAGGCAACTTACTTGTTGGCTTCCAGTACCTGATAGCAACACGTCATTGTCAGGATTTGCGAATGTGTTCAACACCACTTCCAGATCCTTCGCCACAGGGCAAAGACCACATTCCTTGAGGAAGGAGGCAGAAGTCTTATCCGCCAGGTGATCAGTATAGTTCGTTACGTAGTCTTCGCATACCTGGTGGATGTTGGCATAAGCTCCAAGCCCGCTCGTGTTGTGCGCGCAGCCGCCTTCGTCAAGGTCCTCGGTTCCTAAGTATTGGGCGGTAGTGGCAAATCGAGCTGTCTTGTTTTTGTAGAGTCCGGCTGTAGCGAAGTTGCAAGGCTGTTCAATGTTGAAGTACTGAGAAACGGGAGAACTTGGCCAACCGCTGATGCTGTACTGCGAAATGATCGGCCCGTTGTTGATGTTGTTTTGATTCCCGAAAAAGTTGAACCGGAATGGATCAAAATTTTCGGACCCGATGCATCCGTTGTAGTATCCCTGGTTGATGCCCCGCATACGATCGCGGTAGGCCAGGAACTTCTGCTTCAGGCTGATGTAGAGCCCCCGGAAGATTTCCCACTCCTTCTCAGTCATGAGTGCCGTGTTTGGAGTGGAAAGGCTTGAGCAATTCGAAAAGCTACCCTGTGATGGATTGTTGGCGATGATTTTCGCCACATCGAACATGGAGTAGTAGGAAGGACCGGCTCCGGGGTCTTTGAGCGAGAAGTTTTGCATGAAGTATTTCATGGCCTGGAACTCCAGCGGATCGATCATGTAGTAAGGATCTTCCGTGAGGATGAACGGGTTGCTTCCCAAGGTGGGTACTGAGTGATAACCTTCGGCTGCAATGTCTGTGTAGCTCGAGGTCATGATGAAGTGGTCAAAGTCGTTGCTCATTTCACGATCTATACACTCGATGTAATAAGGGTATTCAGGGTGATAGATGACCAGAGAGTTCGCCCAGGACGGTTGCCATTCTGCGATGAAATCGTTCAGGTTCGTCAGCTGCTCAGGCCTTGCATGAGGTAGACCGCTGATCATCACCGGTGAACCGGTAATGTTCGGTTCGTAGACTCCTGGGCTTATTTCGTCCAGCGCCACGTAAGATGGGTTGCCAAGTTGATCGCGGTATTCGTGCGCGTAGGTGATGCTACCGTTGTTTTCGCGGATCATTGGATTCCTCCAATTGGGGTGCACCGATTCGGTCACGTAAAGGTTCTTGCGCGGCAGGAAGTTCACCAGGCTGAAGATGGAGAGTGGATATTGGGCAGGGTCGAGGTTTCCGTTACTCAGAAGCCCACCGCTCACGGCATTGCCTCCATTGGTTCCCATACCTGGTGTAAGGCGTCCGTACTGCCCATTGGGGCTTACATCGTTCAAGAGACTGTTCAGTGCAGCGGTACAGGAAGTGCTGTAATCGTCACACATTTCATCACACTTCAGGAGCAGCTCGTCTACCTCCTCTTGTGAATACCCTTCGCTCAGCAAGCCGTTCACTGCGTCCCGGCATTCTTCACAGGTTTGTCCGCACCCGGTGAAATCCATTTCGGTCATCGCCTGATCTTCGAAGTCCTGATAGCTCAGCAGGCAGTCGTTGTTTTCCAGGTAGTGTTCGGTGTAATAGTTCAGAGCATCCTCGTTCAGCGTCAATCGCTTATTAACCGTGTAAGAACCAACCGGAAGGTCCAGGTTGGAGGTCCCATCGTTACTTGCTAAGCCACCCGATGGGAAGTAGAGGTCCGTGTCGCTGTTGAATGCTGGAGGATTAGTGTTGGGACATGTGGCGTCTGGGTAGGTTCCATTTTCCAGAAGGTCGAGCACCGATTGCCCAACGGTGGAAGTCACGTGCAGCGCATCCGCTGCGTTTTCCTTTCTCCATAAATACTCCTCGCCACATTCATCCTTGAGCGAAAGCGTCAGGTCATACACACACTCGTAGCAAAATGCATCGTTGATGTTGACGGGAGTTCCGTCTGGCAACTCTGTCAGGCTGCAGCTGCTGGAATAGGTTGTTCCGGTCATTGCATACTCGAAGTCCACTTGCTGCGCTGTAGACATGACAAAACTCGAGTTCATGCCCAGAGTCTTTCCGTCATCAGAGAGGTTGTTGGCCGAACCGGTGAGATCGAGCGGATCTTTCTTGTTGAGCAGATCTACCAGCAATGTGAAGCTCACTTGATCATCCAGGGGTGTTAAGTTGCTGGGCGCGGCCCCTTCGATACCTTTGGCGATGGTGTTTCCTTTGAGGTCGCTGTAGTGTACACTTACCTGGCCGTTGGCGTCCAGATTCATCGTTTTCTGGTAGAACTCGCTGTAGCCAGCTTCCGAGCCAAAAAGCATATCCAATTCCTCTTGGAAGGGTTTGCCATAGAAGCTTTTGGTTTCATGGCCGCTTCCAATGCGGTGAGCCTCCCCTGGAGCACTGGCGCTCTTCACACGCCCTGTTTGATCGGGGGTGAAAATGGTTTGTCTAAACGGATAGCCATCCGCATCTGGAATTTCAGCTATTCCAAAATCCCCGAATCCAACCGGTGAGTAGTAGCGAGCAGCGCCACTCTGGTTGCTCATTGCGGTAGGTGAGGGGACGCAGTTTCCGCTGCCGGGTGCCGCATCAAAGTCCGTAGCGTGGTAGCCATCCAGGGAATGGGACTGGCTGAAGTTGCTGCGGTGCTCAATCTTTTCGGAAAGCACGGGAACTGGCATCACCTGAACGGCAGCCCGACCGGCATGATCGTAGATGGATTCACCAATGATGACATTCTTGTCCGACTCAATCTTGCTCAGGTTTTGCCTTCTGCGCAGGCTGCCATCGTAGTATCCGATGCCTTCCTTGCGCTTGCCATCTTCAATGAAAGCT
Source organism: Flavobacteriales bacterium UBA6057 (assembly GCA_002428995.1). Classification (GTDB taxonomy): domain Bacteria; phylum Bacteroidota; class Bacteroidia; order Flavobacteriales_G; family Salibacteraceae; genus UBA6057. Next base: position 295,312 of record DIYJ01000004.1, read on the forward strand.
ACGGAAGACTGCCAGTTCAGCTTTTTCTCGTGACCAGTGAAGTAGTAACGGTTGGCAACTGGAACACAAGCAACCGTGCTCGAAGAGTTGCACGCACCGAGGTAAGCATCGCTTGACCACCGCCCTGGGATGTTGCTTGAATGATTGTTGGCTCCAATCCTACCGATTCCGCGAACACGATAGATGATAAACCCTTCATCGTAGAGCATCGGGATATCGTAGGAGAGATCGGTGGTAGAGATGCGCGTGCTGTTGACACGCATGTCATAAGGATGGAAGCTTGGATAGGTGCCTGAACTGCTGGAATACACATGCGTCCATTCCAATTCATAACCTTCAGCTCCGTCTATCAATGGCCACTCCACCCGGAGGTCTCCGCTAGCAGGCACCGCCTGATGTGAAAGTCCGGTAGGAATACTCGAAGGTGTAAAGTCGAAGTAGCGTTCGACTTCGATGACTCCTTCCACCTGCAGGTTATACTTTGAATAAGTCGCGGCATCCTGAGCGCTCTTAATGTTTATGTTCACATCCATTCGGTGTCCCGGATTCGGAACCTCGACTACATACTTGTCTTGATAAACTCCACTGGCTGTTTTGGTGACCGACAGCGTGCGGTTGTAGTTGGTGGTGGAGACTGTTGACCCGTTCCAGTTGTAAACTGTGATTGACACACCTACAGAGGCATTGAAGGCTGCATCGCTTGGGCTCTTGTCTTCGTAATTGACGGACAGGATAACCTTGTTGGACAGGCTCTTAACGGTGTAGGGCAGGGGAGCACTCGAAACCATATGCTGGTACCAGGAGTCGGACACACTCACTTGATCTCCAGCGTTAAAGTCCGGTCTGTTAACATGGTTGGAGAACTTCTCATTTGCTGCAGGCGCTATGAGTGCTGAACAAACAAATGCAAGCAAGATCCATGTATGCCGCACTTGCCTATGCAAGGCAACAGAAGCTAGAAAGGGTTGGGGTGTCTTTTTCATGGTTCCGAGCTAAAACAGTGGTTGGACAAAAACATAATTCTTGTGTTCCGGAGGCAGTGTCCATTTGCTGCCCTCCGTATGTTGGTTTATATCAGGCATAGGGATTCCCTATGTCGTGAACTTGTCTTTCTGGTCAATGAATCGCTCTAACACCCTTAGTGCAATGCCACTTTGGAGTTTGAGGATTTTCAAGATTCAACTCAATGAGTTCGTGTGTTTTGTACTCTGGACAAGCTTACTTGCTCTCATCGTCTTTTTTCTTGTTCAATCCCTTCAATAGGTCAACACCTTCCTTCAAACCCTTTTTGACATTTCCTTCTGGCTTGAACGTCTTGTAGCCTCCTTTATAAACCATTTGATAGGGTGCATCTTTTCCGAGCTTGATGAACTGATAGTTCGTGAGGTCCTGGCTGTACTTAAAAGTCTGCTTACTGACAGAATACTTGTAGACCTCCATGCTCGTCTTTTTGCGAGTCAGCGCGAGTTTGGCATTCCGCTCTAAACTCAGCCTGTTCTGAGATTTACCCTTGTTGAATTTCATGAGGTCTGAACTGGACGGCCCTTTGTAAGACAGTTTGGTAAAGCTGTTTGGCTTGGGGGTGTCGATCAAAAGAGTCGCGTTCACCAGAGAGAGTTTCGACTCTCCGGAGGATAGATTCATCTGATAAGACAACCCTATGAAACTTGACTCATCACCGGTTTGGTCTTCAATGCCATATTTACTCATGGTGGAGTAGAGAGGGTTGTCGAATTCTACACCGAAAGGTTTTTGTTGTGCGATGCTACCTGTTCCAGAGGCGATCTCGCCTACTGAATAGCTATAGTTGTAAGGTGTTGCAGCGCTGAAGCTCAATTGAGTGTCAAACAAAGCCGAACTCGTTGAATAGTTGACCGCGGCCTGGAATTTATCAAAGCCGATTCCAGCATATCCTCCAACCCGCAAATGTCCTTGCATCCTGCCTTTGTAGTTCGCAAATTGGAAGGTGAAACTCGCCCCAATCGCCAGGCTTGGCGGATCTCCTTCACCCATAAAGTCTACGTGGCGTACAGGACTGTTACGGTGGTAGGCATAAGGTGTTTGCCAAGCATAATCTTTTGTCTTAGGATCGATGCTCAACATTTTTCCTGACCTGGAGTCGTAAATCCTGGCTCCAAAATCCAGACTGTTTCCATTACCTTTTATCTCGCTGTCCTGTTCGGCACCATTAAACCCATAGCGATATTCAGGGCTGTTGTAGCTTCTTCCCGGCATGAGCATTCCAAAGGGGTAATAGTCATTTGCTGCAAGGACTTCCGCTTCCGGTAACTCCGGTTGGCTAGGTTCACCTTCCACCACGCAAAAGTCACCAAGGATAAATCGCTTGAGCCCCGAGAAAGAGCCTCCCCTTTCAAATCTCAAGATGGCAGTGCTGGTGCCTGGTTCAATCTGAAAAGGAATATCCCAGAATGCACCATACACCAGAGGCACTTGCTGATCCATGATCCAGGATCCATTGTTCTGCACCTTGAAGCGCAGGTTACTCAAACCATCCAGCGGTTGGAATTGTCCACGGACGTGGTACACCTTATTTGGGTCTAGACCGTTTAAGGTCAGCTGAGCACCTTGACCATCTGCTGTTGTGCTAACCCAGATGCGTTTTACTCCATCCACCGTGTAAGTTGACGTCCCACCTACAGTGAAGTCCCAGTTACTGCCCACTGTTCCGAATTCTTCTCCATACACCGCGTTGCTTTCTGTTAGCAGCAAGTTATCTATGAAGAACTCCCGCGTTCCTGCAGGCGCATCGTTGCGCTGAAAGCGCAGGCGTATCTCATTGGTAGTAGGCTGAGTCATGAAAGAGATTTCATTCACACCATTCTGGATGAGCAAACCATAGAGCGTATTTCCGCTTGGCATTTCCTGTACACGCAAGTAGGGAGTGTCCGTGGACCCTTTATCGCCATCGAGGCGAATTGTGTATACCTTGTTCGGAGCTGCCGGAAGGTCATAGACCGTAGCCGCAAATTGAGAAGCCGTAGTCACTTTCAATCTTTCGTTGTCGATGCTCGAGTTGTTACCCCATCCTGGAGGCATGGTTTCGAAGTCCATGTCGATGAGCGTAGTTCCACCATTACTGACCGTTCTGTCACTCACTACCGTAAGCACGTTGCCCAGGTGGTTGGTCAGCTCAAAGGATTTAGTCCCTCGCTTGTGCCTGATATCGCTATTGAGACTATAAGGCAGAACGTCCGTGTATGCACTCACAGGCTCTAGTTTCAACGTTGTTCCATTCACTTGTGCCTGGAATTCGACCAGCGCTACGGCCGTGTTTGCATTTCGAAGTCCCAGCCTCGAGCTTCCATACAGGTGCTGCTCTGATGCCTGCAAACGTTCCTGATAGGTTCCTCCACCCTGAGCCTCCCAGGTGCGCTGATACGTGGCCATGGTTTGACCGCTCGCATCCTTCACGTAGTAGGTATATCTCCACTCGCTTTGGTCAAGCAAGGCCCCAGTACCTTGATGCTTTGGCTTCACAATTTTGACCACCCGGTTGCCGGATGCATCGTATCGAAACTCCAGGTCTGGTTTGGTCGAACCACCGATTCTGATCACCTCATTGACCTTTCCGGTAACGGTCCAAACAATCTGCTGGATCTCTTCTTTGGCGTCCATGACCATGTAGCCTTCAGCATCATAGTCATAGTTGCCAGGATTTTGATCGTCAAGGTCATTTGTGTAGTTGCCAGAAGCTATGGCATCATCCACCGAGCTTAGCTGGTTTCGTCCGTTGATGTAATTGTAGGTGAAGTGATCCATGTTGAGATTGCCGCTTCCTGCGGTGGTGCCATTGCGGGTTAAGGCTTGAATGTTCCCGTCTTTGTCATAGTCCACAGCTACGTAGTAATCCATGGCTGCCGTGGCAGTGGCTCCCCACTGGTTATTGACTCTGTCAAAATCGTTTTCTAAACGCGCTTGCTTCAAGCGATCCAGTTGATCGTATTCATAGCGCATGGCCATCGGGGATTCACCATTTTGCATGAAGTAACCAATGGAGGTAATCATGTGATTGATGTTCCCGTTGTAAAGGCTTCTGCCCGTGGTGTTGGTGAGCAGTGCGCTTCCGCTCAGATCCGCCAGAAACTCTGTAGACCCTACCGGTTTGTAGTCCTCGTAAGTACCATCGTTGAAATAGCTCAGGCTGAAGCCGTGTTGATCTTTAGGCAGATGGCGATGAACGTTTGTGGGTTCGTAGTCTCCATCTCTGCTGATGTCCTTGCTGGCTTCCAGAATGTTGGAGTTAGCACCCTTCAACCAGCCTTGCAGGGTGTATGCCAGGTCAATTCCTTGTACTTTGAGTTGTCCAAGCTCCATGCGCTGCATAGGCGCATGAGGATAATACTGATAGTGAGCATCTTCGTCCCATATGACGCCATCTGAAGAGACCCATACATGTTCAATCCTGTTGTCAGCATCATATTCGTAGCGATGATGTAGCTGATCGGGAAGTCCTCGTTGATACGTCACATCCAATACGTTTCCGCTGATCAGGTCGTAGGTATATTCGGTGACTTTGTAGCGTTGATCGGGAAGGTGATCCAGTTCTGGAAAGTCCTGAATTACTCTGTTTACGTGTCCATGAATGTCATAGCTGTAGTGCGTGGCATGATCGTAAGTCGAAGGATTGCCATCATCTTCAAGCTCATGGTATTCTGAAGCGATACGCGTTCTGAGGTTTTCCTGAGCGTAAGGGATGGCCGTGACAGGTGCGTCATAATTTGTGGTGGACACCTCAAACTTTGAATTCGCGTTGAGCCAGGCGATGAAGCTTGCGTAGACCACCTGGTCCTGCCCATTGATGATGCTGTTTACATCATAACCTGAACCTGATTGTGTTTCGATTTCTCCTGATTCTATCACACGTCCCAGGTCATCGTATCGCGTATAGCCATAGCGATTGAGCGGCCGTTGACGGCTGGTCTGAGACACAATCATGCGCCCAAGCTCATCATACCACATACGGCTTGCATAGCGTTCCCCCGCGAAGTTGTCCACATCCGGGCCGGTCTGCTCGATGAGCTGATTCAGAGAGTTGTAGTGATATGTAGTGGCTTTGCTGTGCTTATCGTGCCACACCTTGGTGCCATTGGCGCGATCGCTTTTCACCTGAGCCAGCGCAGCTGTAGCAGTGGTGAGGTTTACGCCCGCTGGTGGTACGGTGCGTACGAGGTTACCAGATTGATCATAGTAGTAAAGGGTGTACTGACGAGAGGTTGAAACAGCATAGTCCATGTTCATTTTCTCGTACACGGTCATACATTTCTCGATCAGGTTTTTCTGGAAATCCGCCTCTATGTCTGCGATGTAATCTTCGTAAGCGCCCTGCGCATTTTGCTTGGCGATGTTGAGCAAGCTTGTGACACACGGCTCAGGCTCTGTGATGGATGGGGTGGGCTGGAGGTCGCAGATCAATGCCGAAGGAGGACAGTATCTCTGGAAGGAAATGTCATCGAAATAGATGTGTCCACCTACCACATATTGCATAGGATCCTTGTATTGAACTGTGATCGTGGCCGTGGTGGTGCTACCCGAATTCCAAAGGAACTTTTTGCGATGCCAGTTGGGACTTGGCGTGTGAGTTGGTAAGTATTCCTGAACCACACCATTGATCATGATCCTCATTTCATCGGTTAAAGGATGAGGGTAGTTGAGGTAGTTATACCAGAGCTCCAGTTCATAATCAGTGTTCGGTGTGACGTTGATTGACGATTGCTCCAGGACGGTCACAGAAGGAAGCCCCGGACTGATCCAGGCATTCAGGAAATGGCCGTGCTGACCTGTGCCAGGGAAGGTGTGATCATAGAAGCTACCCAGACTTTGGTGTGTAAAAAGATAAGGAGCGGGACTGAAGCCGTAAGAGGTTCCCAATTCAAAATCGCCATTCGTCATGAGCTCACCTGACCTGCACAATTTGGGACAATCGGGCCCGAAGCTGATGTCATCTAAGGCCAACTTCTGAATCACCGAAGGTGTCGCTGTCTGGGCCTCTAACTCCAGCAATACCGAGGTGCTACTTCCAGAGTTCCAAGTGTATCGAATCTCTTGCCATTCGCCCACAGGATTGTCAAGAATCATGGTTTCAACCACGTTTCCGTCCATCATCAATTCCACATAAGGTTCTTCAGACTCTATGGTAAAGCGGCTGAACCAAGCTGAGAAAACGTAGTCCGTATTTGGAGTAACCGAAACCGTATGATTCCACATATCACGGTTAATGTTTCCGAGGATCGTGAACGCCAAATAGTTGCCTATGCTTGTGCTCGGATGTGTGTGGTCGTACACAGGATAAGCGCTGGGTAGGTTCTGATCCTGCATCACACTGAAATGGTGATAGCCCCAAAAATTGTAGCCGTTAGGGTTGTTCTGAAGCCATGCATACTTGAACATGGGATCGATGGTGTATCCCGAGAGAGAGTCATCCGCTTCAAAGCTTCCGTTGTTCACCAGGTTCTGGTAGAAACAGCCTTCACAGTTGGCCAGTACATCACATTCACTCCAAACATTTACACGAAGCTTTGAGCCGTCTGCAAACTCATAGAAAAAGTACGCATGCTTGGTCGTACCATCAGGTTGCACATAGGCGTGGTCCGCCTTGAGTGCGGTGGTGTTTACCACCTCACTTTTCAGTTTTCCAGTGTACCCAGGAACTTCCACGTGGTAGTAACATTCACTTTGTGTTCCCGCTGCGTAATAGTTTCCACCGAGTGGGCCATTGGGCACTATGCTGCTCGGGTTAAGGCCGGAAGCATAGGTAGTGAGGGTGCAGTCATAGATGTCAACCGGCTCGGTGTCCTCAATAGCTTCGATGGCACTGGGCTGACAGGTTCCAAAGTTCAGGCAAGGTGATGAACCGCTGATTTTCTCATAGGTGATGCTCGTTCCGTTGTGAACTTCAATCTGCGCTGTGAAGTGATTGGGGCCAAGGAGTGGATTAGGTTCGATCTGGAAAATCCTCTTGACGTTCGCCAGGTTCACCGAACCAAAGTCCATCGTTAGTTGGCAATTGCTCAGGCTGTAGTTCGCAATCCACGCGGTTAGAATGCCTCCAGTAGTTGAAGCATCCCAGAAAAGACTCTCTTGATCGAGGTCCGTTGCAGTGGAGCCGAGTACCTGGTGCAGTTGGTGGTAAAGTCCATTGTTCAGCAAATGGCGATAGAGTCCGGTGGAGAGGTCAGCAAAGCCGTTAAACAGCTGCTGAGTAACAGGTGGTGTGTTGTAGAGCAAGCCGTTGAGCAGGCGTTGCAGCTGCTTAGCCGTTTCCGTAGGCTCGCATACTCTGATGTCTGGTTCGCAGCCCAAGAGATCGAGGCAGGAAGTCACGCCTTCCATGAGTACTTCTTCAGTGCCTCCGTTTCCATCATCTACAATCGCATTGATGGTAAAGTTGCGTCCAGCAGTGTACGTGTAGGATGCACTGCTTTCCGCATAGCTCATACAACAGAAGCCGATGATGTCATTTACCGTGTAGGAACTCATATTGGTTCCAACCATCTGCAGATTGACAGAGCAAGAGGAGCCTCCTTTCGTGAAGGTTCCGGTTACCTCTGTGCCGCTACTATTGGATGAACCCGTCCAGAAGGAGAAATTGTTCGGGTCGTTGCTTCCAAACATCGCTTCATCCAACGCTGGGGTGAAGGATAGATATGGGTTGCCAGCGGTGAGGCAACTTACTTGTTGGCTTCCGGTGCCTGAGAGCAAAACGTCATTATCAGGATTTGCAAACGTGTTCAACACCACTTCCAGATCCTTCGCCACAGGGCAAAGGCCACATTCCTTGAGGAAGGAGGCAGAGGTTTTATCCGCTAAGTGATCCGTGTATCCGGTGACGTAGTCTTCACATACCTGGTGAATATTAGCGTAAGCTCCCAGCCCACCCGTATTGTGTGCGCAACCGCCTTCGTCAAGGTCCTCGGTTCCTAAGTATTGGGCGGTAGTGGCAAATCGCGCCATCTTGTTTTTGTAGAGCCCGGCCGTAGCGAAGTTGCACGGCTGCTCTATGTTGAAGTATTGAGAAACGGGAGAACCTGGCCAGCCGCTGATGCTGTACTGAGCAATGATCGGGCTGTTATTGATGTTGTTCTGATTTCCAAAGAAGTTGAAGCGGAATGGATCGAAGTTTTCAGATCCAATGCATCCATTGTAGTAACCTTGATTAATGGCTCGCACGCGATCGCGATAGGCCAGGAATTTCTGTTTCAGGCTGATGTATAGCCCACGGAAGATTTCCCACTCCTTCTCAGTCATGAGTGCCGTGTTTGGAGTGGAAAGGCTTGAGCAATTCGAAAAGCTACCCTGTGATGGATTGTTGGCGATGATCTTCGCCACATCGAAAATGCTGTAATAAGAAGGTCCAGCTCCGGGATCCTTGAGCGAGAAGTTTTGCATGAAGTATTTCATGGCTTGGAACTCCAGTGGTTCAATCATGTAATAAGGATCCTCGGAGAGGATGAACGGTGTGCTTCCCAAATTTGGTACTGAGTGATAGCCTTCAGCTGCCAAATCCGTGTAGCTCGAGGTCATGATGAAGTGATCAAAATCATTGCTCATTTCACGATCAATGCACTCGATATAGTAAGGGTGTTCAGGGTGGTAGATCACCAGCGAGTTTGCCCATGAGGGTTGCCATTCAGCAATGAAATCATTGAGATCAGTCAGCTGTTCCGGTCGGGCATGAGGTTGTCCGTTGATGATAGTTGGTGCGCCTGTTATGTTTGGCTCATAGACGCCCGTGCTGATTTCGTCCAGCGCCACATAAGAAGGGTTCCCAAACTGATCGCGGTATTCGTGTGCATAGGTGATACCACCATTGTTTTCGCGGATCAAAGGGTTTCTCCAGTTTGGGTGCACCGATTCCGTGACGTACAGGTTTTTACGTGGTAAGAAATTCACCAGACTGAAGACAGAAAGTGGATACTGAGCAGGGTCCAGATTTCCGTTGCTCAAAAGCCCACCGCTTACCGCATTCCCTCCATTGGTGCCCATGCCCGGAGTCAAACGACCGTATTGCCCATTGGGGCTGACATCGTTGAGCAGGCTGTTCAGCGCTGCCTTACAAGAGGTGCTGTAGTCATCACACATCTCATCGCATTTCAGCAGCAGCTCGTCTACTTCCTCCTGTAAATAACCTTCGCTCAACAACCCATTCACCGCATCGCGGCATTCTTCGCAGGTCTGACCACAACCGGTGAAGTCCATTTCGGTCATGGCCTGATCTTCGAAATCCTGATAACTCAGCAGGCAATCGTTGTTTTCCAGGTAGTGCTCGGTATAGTAGTTCAGCGCATCCTCGTTCAGCGTCAATCGTTTATTTACGGTGTAAGAACCGACCGGCAGATCCAGGTTAGAGGTCCCGTCATTGCTTGCTAAACCTCCGGAAGGGAAATAGAGGTCTGTATCGGTATCGAAAGCTGGTGGATTGGAGTTTGGACAAGTAGCATCCGGATAGGTCCCGTTTTCCAAAAGATTAATAACCGATTGTCCAACCGTAGATGTCACATGCAGCGCATCCGCTGCGTTTTCCTTTCTCCAGAGGTATTCCTCTCCACATTCATCTTTCAGCGAAAGGGTTAAATCGTAAACACATTCATAGCAGAATGCATCGTTTATGTTGACAGGAGTTCCGTCCGGCAATTCTGTGAGGCTGCATGTACTGGAGTAGGTTGTGCCGGTCATTTCATAGTCGAAGTCCACTTGCTGAGCAGAGGAGAGCGCAAAGCTTGTGTTCATCGAAAGTGTCTTCCCGTCCACAGAAAGGTTGTTGGCTGAACCAGTCAAGTCCAGTGGATCTTTCTTGTTTAGCAAATCGACCAGCAATGTGAAGCTCACTTGGTCATCCAATGCGGTCAAGTTGCTCGGAATGGCTCCTTCAATGCCTGTGGCGATGGTTTTTCCCGCGAGGTCGGTGTAGGCCACAGTAACTTGACCATTGGCATCTACATCCATTGTTTTCTGGTAGAATTCACTGTAACCTGCCTCAGAGCCAAAGAGCATGTCCAGCTCTTCCTGGAAGGGTTTACCATAAAAGCTCTTGGTTTCATGACCGCTGCCAATTCGATGGGATTCGCCAGGAGCACTGGCACTCTTTGAGCGACCCGTTTGGTCTGGTGTGAATACCGTCTGAGTGAATGGGTATCCATCCGCGTCTGGAACCTCGGCTATCCCAAAATCGCTAAATCCAACGGGCGAATAGTAGCGAGCGGCTCCGCTTTGAGTGCTCATTGCTATGGGAGAAGGAACGCAGGTTCCGCTTCCTGGCGCAGCATCAAAGTCACTGGCATGGTATGCGTCAAGGGAAGTGGATTGATTAAAATTACTGCGATGCTCTATTTTTTCGGAGAGAATAGGAATAGGTATGATTTGAATGGCAGGGCGACCAGCATAATCGTAGATAGACTCATCGATGGTGACGTTCTTATCTGACTCAATCTTGTTCAGGTTCTGCCGTCCGCGTAGGCTACCATCGTAGTAACCAATGCCTTCTTTACGCCTTCCACCTTCAATAAAGGCTACGGAAGATTGCCAGTTCAGCTTCGTTTCATGACCACCGAAGTAATAACGATGGGTTGCAGGAACGCAGTTGACCGTGCTCGCTGAATTGCACGCTCCCAAGTAAGCATCGCTGGACCAGCGTCCTGGAATGTCAGTTGTATGATTGTTGGCCGCAACACGGCCTAGTCCTCTTACCCGGTAGATGATAAAGCCTTCGTCATAGAGCAGTGGAATATCATAGGAAAGGTCTGTGGTAGAAATGCGTGTGCTGTTGATGCGCATGTCATGCGGGTGGAAGCTCGGGTAGTTGACAGAGCCGTTGGAGTAGACGTGCGTCCATTCCAGTTCGTATCCTTCCGCTCCATCGATCAAAGGCCATTCCACCCGGAGGTCACCACTGGCGGCTACCACCTGGTAGGATAGTCCCGTTGGGATGGAAGTAGTGGAAAAGTCGAAATAGCGTTCCACCTCAATGATGCCCTCCACCTGAAGGTTGTAGTCTGCATAAGTTGCTGCTTCCAGGGACGTTTTTTGACTGATCGCAACGTCCATTCTGTGTCCAGGATTCGGAATCTCAACCACGTATTTATCTTGGTAAACCCCACTTGCTGTCTTGTTGACCGAGAGCGTACGGTTGTAATTGGTTGTGGTGACCGTTGATCCGTTCCAGTTGTAAACCGTGACCACCACATTCACCGAAGCGTTAAAGGCCGCATCACTTTGATCAGTGTCTTCATAGTTGACGGACAGAATCACTTTATTGGACAGGCTTTTAACCGTGTAGGGGAGAGGTGCACTCGAAACCATGTGCTGGTACCAGGAATCAGACACACTCACCTGGTCGCCTGCTGCAAAATCAGGCCGGTTCACGTGGTTGGAGAACTTCTCATTGGCCGCTGAGACCATCATCGCACAGCAAACCATTGCAAGTGTGATCCATAGTCGGCAGGTGCTTCTATGCAGAGAAGCGAAGGAGGATTGAGAGGGGTGAGGTGTCTTGTACATGGTCTCGTCCTAAAAGAGTTGATTGACGAAGTCGTAGGTCTTGTATTCAGGAAGTGGTTTCCATTCACCATCTTCCCTGGCCAGGTAGTTTTTGTAGTCGAGCTCTTTGGCTGAGCGCTTAGAGCTCGTGTCGTAGTTGCTGTAGGCTACTTCAATGCGCGGTTGTTCCGAAGATTCGCTTCCTGTTTTGATGTGCATGACCAGGCGTGTTACCCAGTGGGTGTTCACATCGAAGTACAGTTCATAGCTGTCGATAGGGCTTTTGAGCAGGTAGCCTGAAAGGGTGTACCGGGCTTCTTCTGCACCTATCATTTCTCGCTTTACTTCTCGAAACAGAGTGAGGATGCTGTCGAGCTTTTCCATCGGCAGCGCCCCTGTCATGGGATCACCCACCTTGCGGCCCAACAGAACCATTTCGTTCAACTCATGATCCACCTTGAAGAAGTATTCTTCCGTCTCCACGGTTTCCATTTGCCCTAGTTTATGAGCGATGAGGTTTCCCGCCTTGGTCACACTCCCCATTAGCTGCTCATAAGGTTCAGTAGCTTTCGAATTCTCGAAGTATTGGTACTCTACGTCAAAGGCCAGATGTTTAGCTACCTGATAGTTCTGACTGATTTTCGAGAACTCTTCAGCGCGCTCCTGGGCATAGGCAACCTGCCAACCCAGCACGAGTACGGTCAATCCAATGATGATCTTGTTCATGGCTGATTAGTTCGGGTTGTATTGGTTTTCACGGGTTTCGGTCACCGTCATTTTGCCACGTTCCGTTTCCTTCTTCGTTCGGATCAGCTTGCCTTCCTCATCGTATTCATAGAGGGTCGCATAGTTGTTGGCATCGAGCTCAGCCACCAGTCGCTGACTGATGGGATCGTAGACATAACTGACCATGTTACCATCTACAGGAAAGACCCGGATGTCATCAAAGAATACTACGTCTCCCTGGCTGTTTGTGCTTTTGAGGCGCAGTGATAAGAAGGTTGTGTTTGTGGGTATAGTGAATACCGCTTCAATCCGCTGCCATTCATCGATCACCGCTCCAGATGGAGTAAAAGGACCGGCCGTGCCGATGACTGCATTTCCGGCATCTTCAAATACCAGCTCAATGGCAGGATCAGTGAAGGTGGTTTTGCCGATCGGATTGTCTTCTCTGGCCCAGCCGCTCACCACGTAAGATGATTCCTCGAAGGGTGCAAAGGATTGCAGGCAAAGGTTCTGCTGATAGTTAGGGTCGCTCAGCACAAAAGCATCGAAGTCAACCATGTTATCGAACGATATGCCACTGGTATAATTCAGCTCGATCCACAGGTAGTCATAGTTGCCGGCAGGATTGATGGTGATCGTAGTCTGTTGCCAGCTAGTATTCGTAACCACTGGAGAGGTATAAACCGCCTGATGATTGTAGTTGCTAATGTTGGAACTGGGCAATGGCAATCCCCCATTAGGATCTTCTACCAGAAAGATTCGGATTTGTGCATGCTGGCCCGCTGCAGGCAAGGCAGCATAAGAAAATGTGAGATCCAAAGGACCCGCTGATGTCAGGTTAATGGGAGTGTATATGACCGGGCGTATATCGGGAGAAGTGCCATCTACAATGAGCCTGGACAAATAGTCGAAATTGTCAGCGCAGTTTGGGGAACAATTCTCGCGTGTTACTCCATTGATCTTACCCCAGTGCTTTGCTACTTCACTACCTGAAGTAGGGGCAAGTTCAAAGCTTCCGTTCTGAACAAGGTTGGCGAGCAACATGGTTGGCAGAAGGCTCAGCCCCAGCAGCAAAAAGGATTTCTTGATTGACATGTCAGTGTGTTTTTAGGGTTTGATCTTCTTGGTTAATTCGAGCGAACTTCCAGGGCTCACTTTAATGCTTCTGCGCCCGGTGTGTGAAGCTTCTTCTACCACATTAGCGGCTTCGTGACGGAAGCTGAAGTGATCGATGTTGCAGTCATCGTAGTCATAGTCTTCGAAGCCATCGTAGCCGATTTCACGATGCTGGGCATTGCTTCCCATTGCCTTTTGAACCAGCTTGGCATAGCCATAGGTGGCTGCGTTGTACACATCGATGGCGTTCTTGCTCTCCAGCTCTTTTCCATCGGCACTGTAGATGGTGAGCTCCTCAGGGCTTTGCCAGCCGGTGTTGTTGGCTGTCCATGTGCCACCACTGTAGTTCCAGAAAGGACTGAAGTTGGTGTACTGGCCATCGTTTCTGAGGTTGATCACTGGATTGTAAGCTGCACCATGATTGTTGGCGGTGAGCGTCTGCTGGCGATCTGCCAGGTAAGCCCAGCTGCGATTCGAGCGCCAAATTCCGTTCGCCAGGTAGCTGATCCTCCACTGATTGATGGTGCCTTTGAGCCCACACTCGCAGAAAGCCAACCAGTCGTCATCGTATTCTATCGCTGAGGCTTCCAGAATGGGAATAGAACTGAAGTCCAGGCTTCCTCCAGCGATTGGATTCTCGAAAGAGACTACTGTTCCGATCGAAGAGCTTTGTTGGTTTTTACGTCCTGAACGGATCACCTTCACAAATCCGGTGAAGGCGACATTGGTACCCGACATGTTGTAGGCGTTCAGGTTTCCAAAGTTATCGCGGAGGATGACGGCTTCGTTGCCCAGGTTAGCACCCCAAAGGACTCGGTCACCCTCCACGAAATAGGCGTTAAGATTTGCGTTTACAGTGGTCGCTTCGAACAAAGCTCCCTGGTTTTTATAGGCCGGCCCCATGCGGTCGTATGCCCAGTGTGCCGGATAGTTGAATTTGTAAACCTTGTTGTTGATTCCCGCTGCTGCGGAGGCCCAGGGATCAGTGTTATCGAAGTACTGGTTTGTCACTTCGGTCAACATCACCTCGCCCGTTTCTGCATCTACAGCCAGGTTAGAGGTGAATACACGTCCACCATTGTTTTCAGCTATGGTACGTTCGAGCAGACCGTGACGCTGGATCACCTTGGTAACAGTAGCAGAGCGGAACCGCGTTTGATCCGAACTGTACTTCGGCAGAATGATCGGGATAGGAATCGGGAACCAGCCCACAGGAATTCCATCCGTGTTCACATTCAATCCACCGGAGGTAGTAGAAGAGGACTGCTCACGAAAATCAACTGTGATGTCATAGTCTACTCCGATCAATTGGTTCGATACCGTTCCGTCAGCTGCGATGGCCGGGAACTCGTTGCTTAACTGCTTGGCTCCTTCGGTTTTGTAGATGTGCTGGGTTTTGGAAATGAGGTATCCTTCACCATGCACCTCTTCACCTTTTGGCTTCCCGTGCATGTCGTTCAGTTCCACTACAAATCCTTGAGATGCAGTCATGTAATCCTGTGATTTGAGGTTGAGGAAACTCAGGATTGGACTCGGTCGCTTTCGGATGGACTTGATCGGTGTTTGCTTCGTGATCACCGGGAAGTCCTTCGCGGTGTAGAACGTCTTCTTGGTGTATCCTAATGACAGTACATTCGATTCTTTGCCGCTGATCTGCCGGATGGTGACCTGGCTGTATCCTACAGATGCACTGGGGAACAGAGATTCACCGATGGGCTTCTCGATCATGTAGCGTTGATCTGGCTTCAGGAAGCTCTTCTTTTCGTTGTAGAGTGGAACCTTGAAGGGGTTTTCGTCTCCGCCCATCATGGGTTCGTAAGAAGCTACACCGCTGCTGATGGTGCGTCCATTTTCAGTGATGGTGTAGTCGTATTCCTGACCGTAGTAGGCGTTACCGTGCGAATAGTTCAGATCCATTTTCGACTTCCAGGCATCAGACATCAGCAGCCGCTTCACCCGGCTTCCACCGCCTTTCTTAAACCCCGAGGGGTGGAAGAGCCGGATGAACGACTTATCCGCGATGAACTGATATCCCTGCTTCCTTCTGCGCATGATTTTATTGGGGCCTTTCAGCAATTCCTCGAAGGAGGAAAAAGCAGTGGCGATGGCCTTGAGCACTTCTTCAAAGCCTGTAGCGTTAGGTGTTGGTTTGTCATAAGCCAGATGAGGCAAATGCATGAGTGCGTAGTTCCAGGCCGATTGGGAAATCGGACTTACCTGGTCACTCGATCCGCTGTCGTGGATGTCTGCAGATTTCACCTTTACAACTCCGTAGAGTCCTCCACTTCCATCATCGCTGACTTCGCAATGAATGAAGTCGATTTCCGCGTACCCGGGAACAAATTCATAGGAACCTCCACCTTTCTTCTCGATGTCCACCAGGAACTTGAAATACAGGTACTCCAATGGCTTACCGTCCGCTGTCGTCAGATACTGTTGACGGAAGCGAGTGCTTCGTTGAGCAGGCGATAGGCTTGTGTATTCCGAGGTATTGGGAAGGGCAAACTTGAGGTAGAGGTAGGGGCTTTTCTGCGGATCGCTGTCATCCCATAGCTCTTCCTTGAAGTCAGTGCTCTGATTTGTTGTCGGATCATTCGAAACACCTGCAAGCTTGAGCATAGACATGGCTCGCTTGTCCTGAACGTAGGCATAGTCATCACTTTCATACTGAATGAAGATGTCTCCTCCGGAAGGTAACCCGATCTTGGTCAGGTTCCAGGCTGTGGCAGATTCATCCGCTTCATGTACACCTGTCAATGTATTAGACGCCCATTGCTCTGTGTAAGGGAATTCACCATTTGTGAGTGGGTTACTGAGTTTGCAGTCATTGAAGGGGACTTCCTTGTAGTTGCCCCACCGATCGTAGCCCTTCATATGATAATCCGGGTTGATCACATCAACCGTATTATTCTCTACGTTAGATGGGTTCCATATCTGGCCATAGTCGAAGGTGTATTTCCGTGAATCTCCCTTGTTGGTAGTTCCAAAGGTGAAGTACACGCTCTTGAGGGTCAGCTTTCCTTGTCCGCTTGCGGTGCTGTTCGTGGATCCAGCGCAGAGCGAGTAGTCATACTCGAAGTGAACGGTTTTGATGGGGACAGCACTTCCTCCATTGGCGGCTCTGTCAGCCCTGGAATACAATCGAATCTCGTCCAGGCGATAGAAGCTTTGGCTGCCATCTACGCCACCATTTGGTCCCTGCACTCCCTTTGCATCAAGACGCTCAGAAAGGACGAACTCGGCCACGTGGGTTTTGGTCTCGATGCTGTGCACATACCATACATCTTTTGTTCCATAGATGTAGTTCGCACGATCGTCTCCGTTCGGGCCGGTGGTTGATTTCTTGCCTTCGTTGTAGTTGGCCTGGTTGGGGGCATCACCAATTGGGGTTCTCCACCGGTAAGAAGCACTTCTTCGGGCGTAGTTGAATCTGGTGTAGCCCCCATAGTCGTCTGGACTCGGGCCATCATTTGTCATGTCTTTATAGTCAGGGCTCAGTACTGCAGTGAGCAGGTAGCTGTGTGCATAAGCCGGCATGGTGGTTTTGTCGTAATAGTGATCCAAACCACGGCTATTGTTTTTGGTGTTGTCGCTACCGCTGTAGCTCACCAGCCCCTTGCTACAGTTTACACCTGTTCCGTTCACAGCAAAGGATACTTCCTCCTGTGTGAGGTTGTAGGCGGGAATACCGTATACATAGCGTGCACCATCGTTTCGAAGAGCGCTGATTTCGCTGATGTGATGTGCTGGATTATTGGCTGTTCGACTCCAGGTACTGGTGGGGGTGTAGGTGCCGTTGATGCCCATGTTGAATGCAGTTCCATAGTTTTCGATCTCTTTGATTACACCGGTATTGCTGGCTTCCCAGGCATTCAACACCTCTATGGTTTCATTTCTGCGTTCACGTGTGCTGCGCTTGAGGGATGAGCCAACAGCACTGATGGGGTCGGTGCTTTTCTGGTAGCGGTTCTCATAGCGTTCCCATTCCTTGGTTCCTTTTACATCCGCTCGATCGTCTCTCAGTTTCATGCGAATCGGATCCGTTCCACCAAGCCCTTGCTCGAAATAAGTAGGATCGGTTTCCACAGTCATTTCACCGGACTGTTTGAAGTACACGTTTTCGTAGTTCAAACCATAGGCAGGAGCCTGGTGCTGGAGCGCACTGGCCATTGGGTTGTCCACCGTCCAGCGACCGGAGGTGGAATTACTGGTTACAGTCTCGAAGTTTGCTCCAACCTTGAAGTAGGCTCCAAAACCTACATCGGCAGCCACTTCATCCATTCCGCTGGATTTGTTGCTCTGTTCACTGTCGAATACATAGCCCACATTTCCACGGTAAGCTCGGTAAGTGCCTCCGGCTCCTTGTGCGGAAACACTGTAGATGTCGAAGGAAGAATTTGCCAGGGGCAGAAAGAGCGTATTGGTGTTGAATGATCCATCGTTTTCACGGGAGAAATCAACCATCGCTTTGTCGTTGTTTTGCCCATTCTCTGCATACAGGTAGCCGTAGGCAGGTGAGGCAATTTCTGTTTTGTACAGGCTTCGCATAGAGCGGTAGCCGCTCAAACGTCCGGAAGCAAAGGCGCCCCAGGCTTCTGAGCCCGCTCCCAGGTTGAAGGTGAAGTTGCTGTTCACCATGGGAAGACCGAGTTGAGGGGTATAGCTGGGCTTGCCAAAACTGATGGTTCCTCCACCATTGGCCAGCTTCACGTTTTTCATTTTGCTTTTTCCCTTTTTGGCCTTGTAGCCTTTTTGCTTGCTTCGGTCCATGGCTCTGGCGTAG
Source organism: Flavobacteriales bacterium UBA6057 (assembly GCA_002428995.1). Lineage (GTDB taxonomy): Bacteria > Bacteroidota > Bacteroidia > Flavobacteriales_G > Salibacteraceae > UBA6057. The sequence goes on from DIYJ01000004.1 coordinate 313,430, forward strand.
GAGGCTCCAATGGTCATCGCTTTCAAGCCCTCACGTGTATTAAAGGGTAAACCAGTTTTACCAGACCATACATTTCGATCGTTTTTACCGGTAGTCAGACTGTAGCTCACAGAAGGCGAGATGGATACACCACTTTCAGAAGAAGCATTGATGCCTAAACCTCCGTTTAAGCCCTTCAGCTTATTGTCTTCTCCGGCAGACGCTGATGGGTCAACATTGAAACTGAATCCCCAACCTCTGTAATTGTTGAAGTTCAGCCCCATGCCCACGGTAAGCTCTACGCTTGGCCCGTCTTTAATGACCTTGCCGGCCAGTTCCTTGTCGAAGCTCAGGATCTCAAAAGAGGCGCTGATGCCACCGCCCCAGGTCTCATCATCTTTAATGTTGAATTCGCGGACCACTTTCTCACCGTTGAAATCATCCGGTACACTTCGCATGTTTCGGTTGATAACACCGGGATTCAGATTCCAGCCGAGACCTACCCAGCTTGCTTCCTGGTCCATCGAAATGCCAGAGTGATAGCTCAGGTTGATGGGATATCCACCTACATCCATCAGCGGGACGTTGTAGGTGAAGTCGCCACTGAATGGATCTACCATCTGGGTGGTGCCAATGGGTTCAAAGCTTTGTACTTCGGGTTGACTCGGACCGCCACTGAGTGCTAATGCCGCAGTCGGGAAAAGAGAGTCTGTAATGAGGTTAAGTGCCAGGAAAACAGCCACGCCCTTTGAAGCGGGGTTGTCAAGGATTTTTCGCATCATGGCCTATAGGATTTGGGATTGCTGTGCTTTTTGGATGTGATCTCTGTCGAATGAAAAATGAAGCCTTCCGGTGCCGAACACCTGGTCGTTGATCACCAGTTTTCGGTCGTGCTCATATTCTTGGTCTTGATTCTCGAAGGCGAAGACCAGGTCTATGCCGGGTCTTAAGCCATAGTTGCGCTCAAAGTGATAGTGCGCGCAAGGCAAGGCTTTGTCACCAATCTTTAATTGAATACCATCATCATACTCAAAGGCGAGGTGTTGGGTGAGGGATTGGTATTCTTCATTAGTGCTCGTCCACTCACTGACCAGGTCTGATTCAATGGGGTCTTCACTTTCAATGTGGAAGCGGAAGTACTCCATGTTTTCATAGGCTTTCGAGCTGCTGTCCTGGTTTTGCAGTTGGATCATGGCAGTAGGCCAATACTCCATGCGGAACTTGACTCCTCCAAGTGATCGTTCTTTTACCAGGCCATTCTCAGAGTCACTGCACCATGTGGTGAACTCGTCAGGAGAAAAACTCCGAGTACCGCAGCTGCTTGCGACCAACGCCAAAGCCAGACAGGTGGAAATGGCATTAAGATTCATCACGGTACTTTTTATTGATGAATGCGATCAGGTCTTCCGTAATGTCGAGGTCTTCTTCTGCGTACATCACATTGCCCTGGCCGGTGCCGCCCAGAACATAATCGTAGCCTTCTTCTTTCGCGTAGGCCTGAACATAATCGTTGATATGGAGCCAAACCTGATTGGTATATTCTTCAGAAAGCTCCTGTTCTCGCATCTCAAGAGATTCCTGTGTTTCCAGAAACTCCTGCCTCACATTGTTGAAGCGAATGACCTTTTCCGGGTCTTGTTCTTTTTGAGTATCCAGGTATTCGGCCAGCACGCGCAGTTCACGCTTCAAACTGTCCAGGGAATTTTGGTTCTCCATCCTCATCTCCTGGAAGGTGGTTTCCAGTTCTTTTTTCAGCTCAAATTCGTTGTAGAGCTTTACGTTGTCCACGTAGCCGGTTTTGGTGGCTCGCTGACAGGAGATACTAAGGCACGCGAGTGCCAGTATGGCGACAACAAGTGATTGTCTCATGATAATCAGGGTTTAAGAATTGTGAGGTAATAAGTGTCGTCCTTGCCAGCGAATACGCTTAACTGGTAATGAGTGCCTGAGGTTAACGCCAGCGAACTGAGATCGAGCTGGATCAAGTTCTTTCCACGTCTGTGCCGTACAAGGAAATTGGCAGCAGGAGAGGTGTTTGGATTCACCTCCAGAATCATGTTGCCGTTTTCGTCCTTTATCTGGTACTCGAGGTCTTGGTCGTAATGGTAGGGTTCGAAAAAGGTGAAGTAAAGCTGATTGCTTTCTAATCGATAGATTCCATTTCCAGGTTTGCGATTCAGCTCAGCGTAAGCCTGAGCATTGGAAACCTTGGCAAATCCGGTGGATAAGATCAAGGCAGCGATCAGTGCCCAAAGAGTATGAGTTGGTAGTATGTACGCTTGACGTGAAGGTCTCGATGGCGTACTTGCAGGTGCAGGTTTGGGGTGTGTTTTCATCCTCGTTATTGGTCTTTTTCTGGGATGAACATACCCTGAGATGCAGGGATTTTAAAGCACGGTTTGATTCCTGACCTGTTTCGTCAAAAACTGGTAGGTCTCGTTTGAAAAATGGTAACGTTGGAGGTGGTGGAATACTACCGGTTAGTTCTGTTTAAACAGGTATGGGTGGATAATTCTTCGAATCGCGTGTTTCAGCGGGTTTTGGAGTGCCACTGCACGGTAAGAGTAAGTCGTTTGTTTTGAGGTGTGTTGATTAATGGTTTGTTGTTCAGTGTTTTGTGGCCTATTTGGGTAGTTTTTGAAACGTTGAGCTCTTCGAATGATAGGTGACTTATATGCCTATTTTATAGCTGATTCAGTCACATCTGGATTCCGTGGAATGGGATTTACGGTCGTGAGTTATCGCTGATTCCGTCTGTTCTGTGTGATTCTGTGCGGATAGCCACTTTTGACTTTACTGCTGCTGCTTACAAGCCGGTTGAAACCACCTTAATATCTACTTCAAGATCATCCACAAAGAGGGATGTGGGAGCATCGTTGAATGCGTATACCTTGATGACGCTTACGCCCGTTTCAGCGTTGACGGGAAAGCTGATGTATTGACGTTGCCATGTGTTGAGCATAATCTCGCCTTGCTGCTCCAACGGAAACCCGTGCCATGAGGTGTTGCCATCTGCATACTCAAGTTCGATTACCAGCTTGAAGCTTTCATGACTTTGTTCAGCGTAGGAAAAGAACTGAGCCTCCACCTGCAGTGGTTGATCTGCGAGATTTGCAGGTAGCTCGCTGGTAAATGTTGGGCTAAATGGATTGACCTTGTTGAGCTTTGCAGAGCGCTTTCCACTGTGCGCTCGTTCTTCGCTCAGCGCGTTCAGGTTAGTCCAGAAGGGGCCTTCTCCGCTAAAGCCGGAAGAAACTGCGGGCTTTTGTTCGGGGGTGACATCAAAGCTTGATTCCCATGGATATTCCGTGGCCAGGTCCCGGGCTATGCGGTGTGCGATCTTTCTGCGCCCTTCAATGGTGTAGTGTTCGTTGGGGTTATCCTCGATGAATTCATCAGATGTTAGAAGCTCGAGTTGGTCGAGCACAGTCACTCCCATTTCTCTGTAGCGATGGGTCAGGTAGTTCCTGTTGGAGTCGACCAGGAACACCAAATCAGGGCCGACCAATGCATCAATCAGTTCCATGTTCTCGGGCATTAAAGCGAAGACCAACCGAATCCCTCGCTGTTGTGCGATGGCAGCAATTTGATCTAATTCGGCAATGAGTGCATGTTGGTCTGTGACGTGTAGCCCGAAATCCTTGATGCTGTAGCAAGCTGCTTCAATGCGCTGTTGATCCCATTGACCATCGGCTGTTCGGTAACTCCCCTTCGAAACACCTTCGTTCCAGGCTGCGGTAGTGGCATATTCAAATGGATAGGGAAAGTGTAATTCCTCTGATTCCAGTGCTTCTTGCAACCGTTCCTGGGATTCGGCTTTCGTTGAGCGGTCATACCAACCCATGTTCAGGAGGGCCCGATTGAGCAGTGGAGGTCTGGGGTTCATCAACACCTGGCTTTGATTGAACGCGTTCTGATAATCGTTCCAGATGGAGTAGGGGCTGAAGGTGCGAAGGTTGAGCGTCACCACCAGCGTTTGCAAACCGCGAGCGCGTTCATCCAGGTTCTCAACAAGCAGGCGATACATGCCCGCGTGGTATCCGTTGTGACTGATGCCGGCAACTTCCCATTTCGGGAATTGCTGTTGGATGAGGTCGCTGATGGCTAAATCTGAGCTATCATTTCCGCTTATGGTTTGATCAGAGCAATCACCGAGGTAGAGCACGGTCATGTCTTCCATTTCTGCGTGCAATTCCAGAAGGGTTGGCGCATACTTCTCAAGGTCTGATGGCCATAGGTAGCGTGTGTAAATGAAATTCAGAGCGATCAAACCGCAAGCGATGGCAAGCGCATAGAGTGTACTCTTAATGATTCGTCTTTGCATGTTTTCAGAACCTCTCGTAGATGAAGGGAATGTCTTCCACACCGGAAAAGAGCAAGATGCAAATCAACAAACAAATGATGGCGATTCCAGCCGTAAGTCTGTTGCTGGACTGAACCCAACGGTGGAAGCTCCCCTTGAACAGACCATGATCGATTGGAATGAATGTGCCTGCGAAAAACAGTGTGAGGTAGTCCTCGTTGGAAAGGCTCCCAGAGATGGAGGTGTTCTGATCCCACCGCATGCATTGCATCAACACGTTCCCAAATTCTTCGAGGCTGAATGTGAAAAACCAGAGTGTGGTCATTGAAAAGAAGAGGAAGGTGAAGACCAATCCAGCCACGCTCCAGGCCCTTCCAAGTGAAGTTTCAAGCCACATCCTCCATTTTCGTGTATTCATTTCCAATACAAGCAGTGTCCCATGCATCAGGCCAAAGTAAAGGTAGCGCATTTCAATGCCGTGCCAGATTCCAATCACGATGAAGCTCAGGAACAGAGATAGATAGATGCCTGTTTTGCCGAATCGGGCCGCGCGAAATGACAGGGGAGTGTAGATGTAATCGAGCACCCATTTGGAGAGTGTAATGTGCCATCGTCTCCAGAAATCGCTGATGTTTTGGGCGAGGAAGGGACGATTGAAATTATCGGTGAGTTCAAAGCCAAACAGCCGAGCACTTCCAAGGGCAATGTCGGTGTAGCCTGAAAAATTCGCGTAAACCTGAATTGCTTGCAACAATATGGAGAGCGTAAGCAAAGACCCTGGAACTTCTCCGGGCGCTGTGAATACGTGTTCAATCCACGGAGCGAGCCTGTCAGCGATCACCATCTTTTTGAAAAGTCCCCAAAGAATCTGCAAACTCGCTGAATAGATGTTCTGAATGTTGAAAGCCTGTAACGTCTGCGTTTGCGGAAGGAAGTCTCCGGCTCGCTCGATAGGGCCTGCTGTAATCTTCGGAAAGAAGCTCATGTAAAGCAAAAAGCGAGTTCTGCTCTGTTCAGCGGGCAATGTATTCCACGAGCGCTCGGTGAGGTAACTGACGGCCTGGAAGGTGTAATAAGAAATCCCTAAGGGCAACACCCAGGAGATTTGATCGAAGTCGGTATCGGCTCCTGCCCATTGAACGCTCCATTTAAAGCCCGCCAGCAGCAGGATCAGGATGGCGACACTTCCTACATACCACCAACGCGAAGCGCGCTGTCCAGGAGAGATGCGCATTCCCGCTTCGAAGGTCAGTAGTGAGACGGCTATTAGCAGCAATGAAAACCACCAGTGGTGGTAGGCTACAAACAGGACGCTGCATAGCATTAGAAATTGCTTGCGCCACTTTTCAGGAATCAACCAGTAAACAACAACCGATACCCCAAGGAAGAGTAGGTAGGGGATGGAATCGAAATTCACGAACGCTTCATTTTGGCTTCAACCAAATCACAGAGATCACCAATGGTTTTGAGTTGGACGAGTTCAGCAATGCTGAACTTGACCTGGAAGTGTCCTTGTACGCGTACCATCAACAGTGCATGATTCAGAGAGTCCCATTCGGGAACGTGATCTGCACTGGTGGCTTCGTTCATTTCCAGCTCAGGCTTGTTCAGGCCTTTCCTGAAGATGACATTGATCTGCTGTAAGATCTCTTCTCGGTCGCTCATGAGGTGCTTTGTTGGGGCAGCCAAAATAAGTCCATGTAACCTGAGCGCGTGGCATTCAGTTGATCAAGCATTCCGACTGAAGTATCATAAGCTTGGAATACAGCCTGCTCAGCACCCATGGCTTTGGTTCTCATGAGCAGTTCATGCATCAACAGGGAGGCAATGCCTCGCTTTCGAAACTGCTTTCTGACGTACACGAAATACTGTCCTGCTGTTTTATTCCTGGTGAAGCTCATCACGCTTCCAACCGGTTCATCGCCCTCAAGAGCAAGGAGCAAAATGCTACTCGGATGCCGCAGCAAAGGCTCGAGGATATGAGCATCTAACGCTCCAAATCCTTCACTGGCCAACGCAACCCAGATGTTCAGATCATCCAAAGTGCGAACCACTTTGATCTCCACACTTTGATCCTTGATCTTACCCGCAGGGAAAGGAATTGGGGCCAGGTTCACTTTGAATGCGCGCGCTGCATGCAGGAACCCCTTACTCAGTAGCAATTCTTCTTCAGTGGGGTTTAAATCATCCACAAGCAGGTGTATGTTGGGGTGGACATCTCGGTGAGCCTGTGCGATTCTATCCAGTGTTTCGGAGTCAAGGGGCGAGCTAAGGTCATAAGCGTAGTTAGGCCATGAGGAGGAAGCACATTGGATGGTTCGATAACCTTCGAACTCCTGCATGTTGACAAGCGGACTCTTTTCAGCCAGCAACCGCAAGAATTCCAGCAGATTGTGGAAGACTGGATCAGGCATGAGATGTTTCGATTCTTTTCCGGGCCATTCGTTCAAGTTCGACCAGATCTAACTTTCCATTGCTGATACTCGGAAGTTCATCCAGATAGATAAACGAGTGAGGGTGCATGTATTCTGGAAGGCTTTGCCGAAGGTGCTGTTCGAAGTCTTCCGTTCTCTGTGCAGCACAGAACAAAACGAGGTGTAACAGGCCGCTAGCACTCACTGCTGTTGTTGCATGGAAAGCTCCTGTCGGTTTGATTTGTTGCGCTTGGTAGATGATCTCGTTGAGCTCCACGCGATGGCCTTGAAGCTGAACCTGGTTGTCGGCACGTCCACAGTACAGAAAGTTTCCTTCAGCATCCTGCCTGACCAGGTCTCCGGTCCGATAGTAGCTTTTCGAAGCTTCTCCATCGCGAATTGATAGGAAGGAGCCCTCGTTATGCACAGGATCCAGGTAACCTTGTTCCATTACTTGCGGGCCGTGAATCACGAGTTCTCCTACTTCTCCGCATGTCATCGCTCGTCCGTCAGATCCTATGACTTTGGCGGTGAGCTCTGGGTGTGGCTTCCCAATGGAAACAACTCCTTGGAATGAAGTGATCGATTTGGTTGTCGGAAGCTCATACGCATGTGTGAATACGGTGCATTCCGTGGGACCATAGATATTGAACAAACGGGCGCTTGGAGCACATTGAGACCAGGCCAAGGCTAGGCGTTCTCGCAGGGCTTCTCCACACAAAAGTGTGGTATGCAGGTGTGGGTAGTGGAGTTCATGAAAATGAGAAGATAGGAGCTGCAGCAGGGATGGAACGGTGACAAGGACGGAAATCTTGTGAACATCAAGAGCATGAGCAGTCATCAAATACTTGGGGCCGGAAGTATCGATACCGTAGACACAGGCACCTGCCATCCACGCGGTGAGGTAGGATAGGAGCGACATATCGAAGCCCAGATCTGAGATGAGCAGGACACGGTCAGCCGCGCTCAGCGTTATTCCAGTTTGCTCAAAGCTTCTTGTGAAGGCGTCCAGGTTTCCAAAGCTGATTGGAACTCCCTTGGGAAACCCGGAACTCCCTGAGGTGAACAGCACGTAGGCGATTTGACCTGAGTTGACGATGGGCGTGTCTGAAGACGCTTCAACCTTATTTGGTAGCTCTGAAATGGGTGAACCTTGCAACGTGCCAATGCTGCGTTCAGAAACGGTGAGCACGGTTTTGATATTCGCTTGTTCTGCAATCCTTCTGTTTCGTGCCGCTGGATTTCCCGGAGAGATTGGGACAAAGCCTTTTCCCAGGCTCCAGCAGGCCAGAATGCCGGCAAAGATGTCCTCGTGATGCGTGGATTCGATTCCTATCAGTGGCTGCTCCGCACACGCTGGTTCCAGGTAGTGACGGATTCGATCGACCTGAGTTTTTAGGTCGGCATAGGAAGTCACCTTGTTGTTGAGGTGAAGGGCTGCTGCCCGATGATGGCTGGAAAGCTGATGAAGAATGCGTTGAACAACCTTACTCACCTATGCAAGGTAAGTAGATGAATGGTTCACCGGTAATGGAAAGCAGCGCAGGCCTGAATTTCTATTTCTTCTGGGGTGAGAATCCGTTCATGGCATTCATGAACGCGTCTTTCTTTCTTCTGGAAATATCCACATGTGTACCATCTTTCAAGATGATGTAACCAGATCCATTTTTGACGTATTTCTGGACAAATCGCATGTTGATGATGTGTGAGTTGTGAACCCGAAAGAATCCCTTTCCATCCAGAAGCAGCTCCACCTGTCCGATGTTTTTGGAAAGCATGACTTCTTTCCCTCCATCTAGGCGCAGTCTTGTGTAGCTCCCGTCTCCATCGCAGCACATGATCTCTTCCGGGTGATAGAAGACAATACCATCAATCACCGGGAATCCAATCGTGTCAGAAGCACTTGGTTCTTTGGCTACCTCATGGAGCAATGTTCGAATGCGCTCTGCTGTGTTTTTGTTCCGATTCTTCAGCTTGAATCGGTTCACCGCCTTAATCAATTCATCCGGTTCGATGGGTTTCATCAAGTAATCAATTGCGGCTATGCGAAATGCTTTCAGAGCATACTCATCGTAGGCGGTGGTGAAGATGATATCGAAGTCGATGCTCTTGAGGGAATCGATCAACTCGAAGGTGTTACCGCTGGGCATCCTGATATCCAGAAACACCAGTTCGGGTTTGTGCTTCAAAAGCAGGTGTTTGCTTTCATCTATGTCACCGGAACTGGCAACGACTTTAATCTCAGGACAAAATTCTTCCAGAAGCTGCAACAGCATCCGCCTTCCAGAGCTTTCGTCCTCTACAATAACCGCGCTATAGGATTCTTTTTCCATTGAAACTACTCGTATTTGAAGTAGGGGAAGATGATGTGAACTTGGGTTCCGGATGCTTCATTTGAGTCGTTCACGAGATCTTCAACGTTGAATCTGATGTTTATTTTGAATTGACCATTGAGTGCTTTGATTCGATCTTCAATCAACTGCATGCCTTTGGAGCTTCCTCCTTCGAGCCGGAGGTCCTCAATGCGTGCAGCGCGAGACCTTCCAACCCCATTGTCGGTGATGCGGCAATGCAGTTCTTGATTCGAGGTGCTAAAACTAACCTCTACATGACCTTCCTGCGGTATTTTTTTCATAATCCCATGCCAAATCGCATTTTCAACAAAGGGCTGAATGATCATCGATGGAACCTTCCAATGGGCGGGATCGTCCACGTTTTCCTGCTTCAGTTGGTAGCTGAATTTTCCATCGAATCGGAGGCTTTCCAGCTCCAGGTATAGGTCAAGGGCTTCGATTTCTTCGGTGAGCGGAACAAAGGCTTTGTCAGAGCTGTGCAGGACTTTGCGCATCAGCCGGGCAAACTTCGAGACGTTTTTGATGGCGAAAACGCGCTCGTTGTCTGAGATCAACAGCTGAATGGAGTTGAGGGCATTGAACATGAAGTGAGGTGTCATTTGGGCACGCAGCGCTTTCTGTTGCGCTTCCAGTGATTGCTCTTTGAGTTGCATCTGTACACGGAGGTTCCGGAAGCGAATTGTGAATCCCAGCCAGATGAGGCCAACAAGAACGGCCAGCATCAGTGTTCTGAACCACCAGGTCTGCCAGTAGGGTGGAGCAATGGAGAAATGCATGGTAGCGGGTTCCGTGCTCCATACTCCGTCATTGTTTGCCGCGTATACCTTGAACGTGTAATCTCCCGGAGGAAGTGTGGTGTATTGAGTGGTGGGCTCTTTCGAAATGATCCAATCATCATCCACTCCTTCCATCCTGTACTTAAAATCAAGCTTTCCAGCCCTTTTATAAGACATGCCTTCGAAGCGGAAGGTCAGGAAGTTCTGGGAGTAGTCAAGATCATAATGAGGCTGAATGAAGGTATCCCTTCTGCCAATGTTTAAACCCGAGAACTGAACCTTTGGAGGATGAGGGTTTCCCCGAAGTGCGCTCAATGGAGCGATGTTGAGGCCCATGTCACTTGAAGCTACGAGCCGGTCATTGTCGATAAAGATGCCGGAGAAATTACGACCGGAGAAGCCATCGGCACTGCCGTATTCCTTGCTGTTCAGACATTCGTAGTTAGTGGTGTCCAAATCAAATCGGGTGATGCCTGCCTGCGAAGTCACCCACCATGTGGATTGATGCTGAGCAATACGCCATGCTTCCTTATTCGAGAGCGAGCTTTGGCATTCCGTGAGGTCGATTCTGTTGCTTCCCTTGTAGAAAGCCTCTGTGTTATTGGATGACAGGATGGGCATTCGATTGTGAATACCATGAAGCTTGGTGGGTGAGGGATAGGCGGAAGAATCTTGCGTGTTCTGTGGATAAGGTAGGATGGTGTCCTGAGTGCAGATCATCAATCCCCTTGTATTGGTTTTCAGCCAGATCGTGTCACCTCTTCCTGCGCGCAGCGAAGCAACGCGCTCAGAAAATCCAATCTCTTTGGAGTCAAAAGATGTGCCCGTAGAATCGATCCTGACCAACCCCTTGAGTTTCCCTGCCCACACGTTATCGTCCTTGTCAATGGTGATCACTGCATAGCCTGAGTTCCGCAAAATGGCTTTGCCACCCACTAGCTCATAGGTGCCCCGCTGGGTTGAAAACCAGAGCTCTCCGGTTGATTTTCTTGCAATGGATCGAATGGTTCTGTCCTTGCCGCTGATCCCGATCTGCAAAGGTCTGATGCTGTCACCTTCCAGTATATAAATCTCAGGCTGGTTCGTTCCTAGGTACACCTTTCCCTCAGATCCGTGCAGTGCAGATATTCTGTTGCCTTCAAAGGTTTTATCCGGATAATACATGACAGAGGGATTGGCAGCATATTGAATACCAATCGCGGCACAGCTGATCCAGATTCCACCCTCGTGGTCTTCAAACACCTTGTAAACCACCTGCTTCTCGAGAAATCTCTTTGCTTTCCGTTGATCCAGTATTCCGTCCTGAAAAAACCAAGCTCCCTTATTTGTCCCCACCCAAATGTTTCCTCTGCTGTCCTCGAGCAGGGCATTGTTGAGGTTGTCATCGAAAGTGAGGTGATTCACCACACCCTGATGGTTGAAATGAATGAGATGCCTTCCGGTAGACAGTAAGTAGTTGTGATTGCTCGTTTTTATCACCCGATAGCCTGTGTTCTGCATCCTTTCCGGGGCACTGCACCTGACGACTATTCTTTTCCCATCGAGCTCGATGATAATGCTATCTACATAGGTGTCGCATGCTTTCTTGAAGTAGCTGAGACCATCACCAAAATCAGATATTGAAAAGGTAGCCTGGCCGTTTGTCTCTGTCTCGCGAAACAGGACGGTGCTATCCGGGGCCACCAGAATTTGATTGGAAGGATTGGTTAGAGACAGTCGGATTGTATCCTCAGCGTCAATGCACAGGTTGTTGACGTAATACTTCCTGTAATTTGGAATAAGCTCTCCGAGTCCTTCAAAATCAATGCTGCGAAACTTTCCGCGTTCCCGTACATGCAGGTTTCCCAACTCGCCATAACTCCATAGACGTTTATGTTGATCAGAGTAAAATCCGAAAGAGACCGGAGTGCTTTCGTTTTCGAACGGTTCTGGGGTGAAGGAATAACCAGAACTCTTTACAACACTTCCCAGTCCTCCAAACCATAGGTATCCATTCGTATCCTGAATAACATCGAACAGCAGTGTAGAGAGCAGTCCATTTTCAGGAGCTATGTGCTTCAAGTGAAGCTCCTGCGCCTTTGAGCTGGAAACAAGGAACCATGTGCTTAATAGCGCACAAAAGAGGGATGACCAACGCGGAGTGAAACGGAGCTCCATAGGGTCACGAATATCTGTGCAAAGACCGTATGCTCGATCGAGTTTTTTTCTTCAGTCAGGAAAAAAGAAGATAGTTAGCTGGAGGACAGAATGATGCTGTGGGCGAGCACAAAAAAAAGCGCGAGGCACCTGAAAGATAACCTCGCGCTGAAACCTGACTTAAGTAACGAACACTTAAACTGACTCGCCTAATCCACAACAAGCGAGACAGTGACGTTGGAATCCTTCTCACCCCTCAGTATGTACATTCCGGGTGGAAGTTGAGACACATCCATGACGGCTGTGCCTTCTCCATTTCTTACGTTCACGCTTACGCGCTGCACTTGCTCTCCCAGGAGGTTGAAGAGCACAAAGTTTTTGATGTTATCAGAAGCGTGGTTCACCTGCACATTCATCAGTTCTGATGCTGGATTGGGGTAAACGTTGAGTTTTACAACTTCTATCGATCCGTCCTGGATACCAACGGGCCAGTCGATTGGGTCTACCGGATCTCCTCCGTTATCTCCACCATTGCCATTGCCGTCTCCGTTTCCGTCTCCGTTTCCGTTTCCGTTTCCGTTTCCATTGCCGCCACCCGCGTTTCCTGATCCGTCAATGGGTGGATTCTGGTTGGTGAACTTCAGGATGGAGCCCTCAGTAGGAGTTTCCTCCAGCGCCTTAAACTCATTGATGTATACCTGCGGATTCTCCGGCCCGGGATTAATGGATACAACCTGAAGCGGGTTGTACGAAAAATCAGATCTGGAAATGATAAATCCTGGGCCCCAGTGAGTAAGTCCGGTGGAGTAGGAGGAACCTCCGTTTGTATTCACGAGGTGAGGACCGATGTGCGCTTCCATGTCCCCGGTGTTGGGGTAGACCCAAATCTGGAAGTTGGAATATTCTGCCGGTTCTCCGAATTGAAAGCCAACATTCTTGTATTGCACCTTGAGAACGCGACCGAGGGAGCCTGCCGCTCCCTCTACTTTGTAAGATATCTCGGAGTTATCGCGTTTGTTGTGAGCACCGGTGAAAGTGAAGTTTGCCATCGTTTCGGAATCTCGGAATTGAATGCCTCCATCTGCGAAGACAATAGCTCCATTGCTACCATCCGCTTCATACTCCGTCCCGAAGGACAAAAAGTGTTCTCCCTGAAGGTCGATGGTATCTGCTCCATTGTCCCAGATATCGGAAAGCACTGTTGCTCCGGTCAGTTCGGTGTAGGTATCCAGATCGTAGCTGTAGTCGTAGTTCTGAGCTTGGGCTACAATGCCCGATAGAAGTGCTGAGAATAAGAATATAAGTGAGTGGTTGCGGTTCATGTGATTGTGATTTCGGTTCACTTATAAAGACCGCAGGGCGAAGGATGCGTAAGCGACAATGAGGATTCAAGGTCGTCCGCTGAGAATCGAATGCTGTTCGCTGAGAATTGTCAGAAGGAGCGCTTCCTCAGATAGTCCAGAAGCTTGGTTTTGTTCTTCTGAGACACCGCTAGTTCAGTGCCATCACTGAGCAGGATGTGTCCGCCAGCCAGCTTCTCAAAACTTTGGAGGTAGGTCAGGTTCAAAAGGTGGGACTGGTGTATGCGCATGAAGTTGTGGCCCTGAAGCCCTGATTCTACTTCGCTCAATGATTTAGAGATGATCACACGCTTGCCACCGTTCAGGAAAATCTCTGTGTAATTGTTGTGAGACTGGCATCGAATGATTTCCGAAATGCTGACCAGCTCAACACGTTCTGCTGTGAACAACGCCACCTTTTGATTCTCATCCGGAAGAGCCGGTTCCGAGGCTACATGGTGATAGTATCTCTGAATCTCCTCTACCGAGGCTGAAAGATCCTCGGGATTGACGGGCTTTAACAGGTATGCAACAACGTTCAGTGCAAAGGCTTGTACAGCATATTCTTCGAAGGCGGTGGTGACCACAATGGCCGGGCAGTATTCCTGTTGGCTAAGTTTCAATTCCTGCACCAATTCCAGGCCAAAGCCATCGGGAAGCTTAAGGTCGAGGAAGATTGCATCCGGCTTGTGTCGATTGATTGCTTTTCTAGCTTCTTCCAGCGAAGCAGCTAGGCTAAGTACTTCCAGTTCGGGGCAATTCATGGCCAGTAGACTCTGAAGCGCTTTTCTCAAGAGGGGTTCATCCTCCACAATGATGCAGGTTCGTTTCATAAATGGCGGTTTGTAATGGATTCAGGCCTTGCCCGTTCCGAGTTTGAGTTGAACGAGGGTTCCTGACTTTCCTTCAGCTTTTAGGTTTATGATGGAAACGCTGTGTGTTTTACCAGTCTTTTGATGCAGAAGCTTGAGCCGTTTTTGTATAAGCTGGATTCCAAGGGATTGGTGCTTGCCTTTTTCCTGCGAAATAGTCCAGGGTTCAAACCCCTTTCCGTTATCCTGAACCTCGCATACCAGGTTTTGATTTTCCTGCTTAAACCTGACTGTGATCATTGCGTCTTTTTGATTCGAGGCATGCACTCCGTGTATTACTGCATTTTCAACAAAAGGCTGAATCACCATGGTGGGCATTTCCTTCATTTCACAACCTTCTGCGATACGGATCTCGAAATCAAATGCCCCTTCGGAACGCAATCGCTCCAGTTCCAGGTAGTGTTTCAAGCGCTGGGATTCTGTTTCCACCGAAGTGGATGGTATGTTGGATGAATCCAAAAAACCTCTGACCACCGTTGAGAACTTCGACAGGTATTTGAGCGCTTCACGCGGGTTATGACTGGATATGAAGTGTCCTATACCTCCAAGCGTGTTGAACAGAAAGTGCGGATTCATTTGCAGTTGCAAGGCCTTAATCTGGTGTTCCTGCAGCTGGAGCTCCAGTCGGTGCTGTTTCTTGATTTGCCTCGAACGAAGAATTGATATGAGTATGATGCTGAAGGCGATCAATCCGAGTGTGGAAGATGCTAGCAACAAACGTGTATTCTGGAGTTGGGCTTCATTCAATTCCTCCTTTTGTTGCAAACGATCAATCTCTTCCTCCTTGGTTCGCAGATCATAGAGTGCTCCCAATTGAGCGATGGAAGAAGTAGTAAGGCGATCGAATTCCTCATCTTTTAAATCCAGCAGTTGATTGAGTGCCTCGAAGGATTCTTTGGAGCGATCTGTTTGCTGGTAGATTTCCACCAGATTCTCGGTTACGTCCATTCTGATACGCTGCAGGTCAAAAGAGTCTGCCAGAGCAAGCGCAGAGTCGCTGTATCGTTCCGCCATTCGCCATTCTTTCAGCTTCACGTATGTAGACGCCAGATTGTTGTAATTACTGGCGATTCCAGACGCATTGTTTACTTGCTTGTTCAACTGAAGTGATGCCTTTTGGAGTTGAATGGCGTGGTCAAATTCACCCAGTCTCTTTTTGGTTGTTCCCAGGTTATTGTAGTCTGCGGCCAGGAACAAAGGGTCGCCAAGCACAGAGTCTAAAACCAGTGCTTCGTGGTATTTCTCTTCAGCTAATTTGTAGGCCTCCATCTCGAAATGAACATTGCCAATATTTACAAGGAGGTCGGAGATGTTATTCGCGGCTCCGCTGTTCTGTTTCAGTGCCAGGGCCTGCTCGAAATGCGCCAACGCCCGTTTGAAGGCTTTGCGCTTGTATTCAATGTTTCCCAGTTGGTTCAACGCAATGGTAATGATGGCAGTGTCTCGGAGCTGTTTTGCGGCTCTCAGGCACTCGTAGGCTTCTTCCGCTGATTGCGCGTAAAGAGAGAGTTGATAGTTGCACAGCGAATACCCCAATCTGGCTTTTACATTGTTTGTGGTGTCTCCTTCTTGCATAAAGTGAGCAGCGGACTCCTTGTAGTTGATGGCCGACTCGCCAAACTTTGAGATGCGGTACAATGCCTTTGCCTTGAGGTAATGTAGTCTGGCGAGGGCATCCTGGCTGAACTGTTCTCGTGCGTTTAGATCTCGATCAATCCTTGCAATGGCTAGGTGAGGATCGCTGTTGCAGAGTTCGGTCAGTTCGTTTTGTTTCTGAATGTCCAGTTTCGCTTCTGCAACCTGGGCCAGCGAGGTGTTGAGACAGATGTGAAAACACAGCATAAAAGTGCTGATCAGCCTCAGAAATTTGAATCTGGGAAAATGCGCAGAGGGCATTAGAAAGTAGGGATAGCAGTTGATACCTGGTAGCTTAGGACGGCTTCTTAAACGAGCGATACCCGTCCGGGTTGTCCCGGTTGCCAATGCTTCATGAAAGGTGTTACATCTATCCGCGATTTTTACACCATGGATAATCTTGTGGAAAAAACGATGTTCGTGTATGTTAGACCGATAGCTCAGCGCTACGTCTTTAAGATTGCAAGGAAGTTCAGGATAGGTTCAAACATCAAAACATGAACGTTTTAATAGTGGATGATCGTCCGGAAGAGATTGATAACCTCTTCATGCTATTGAAAGGGAAGGCCTTCAAAACCAATGCTCTATTCACAGCCACCGACACTCGGCAGGCGCGACTCTTGCTGAAAAACAATGAGATCGATCTTGTCTTTCTGGATGTTGAAATGCCGGGAGAGACAGGCTTTGACCTCATGGATGAGGATTACATGAAACGTTCTCCCATCACCATTTTTGTGACCAGCTATGACCATTATGCCATCCGGGCTATTCGGGCCGGTGCATTCGACTTTTTGGTCAAACCGGTAGATCAAAGTGACTTTGATGCTTGCATGGACAGGGTGCTTCACCAACCTGTGCAACAGGGCGTCAATCGGCAAGTAGAGGCAATGTCAGCGGCTTTGGACTCCAATGATCCAGTCAGGCGCATCGCGGTAGCGTCAAGGCGAGAGACGTTGCTGATCGATACAGAGGACCTGATCTGGATAAAATCGGATAACTCCTACTGCGAATTGGCCACGAACAGGCACGGCCGAATCGTGGTCTCCAAGTCGATCAAGCACTTCGAGGATATGCTCCAGACCTCTGGATTTTGCCGGGTACACAATTCTTTTTTGGTGAACATTCATCACATCGGTAAGATTGTGAAGGAACACGGCCGGGTGCTTTACATGAGCGATGGTAAAGAGGTGCCCGTTTCGCAGGCTCGCATTGAATCCTTTGAAACCTCGTTGAGGCAGAATGTCAGAACAGTTTAAGCAAGTCTCAAGGACTTTCTTCATGTTATCCGGCTTGATCACCTTTGCTGTTCAGGCGCAGGTGCCTTCCTTCAGATACAAGGTATTTCATGATGAAGAGGTCTTTCAACACGGTGGTGTGTTGAGCATTTTTGGAGGAGCTGACCACAGGCTCTTCATCAATACCACTTCTAAACTCTATTCGTTTGACGGAGCCGAATTCTACGATGAATCCGATCGGTACGAGTCACACCTCACTTCTCCACCCTATGCCGGATTTCAGCTCTCAGATTCCGAAGCTATCTGGATGGGGATAGATGGTGCCGGGTTTTTGTTGTTGGATGAGAAGGAGGTAAGTTTTGTAGAGGAAGATGGCTGGAAAGCACTGAGCTTTCGTCATCGGGTGCCGAACGATAGCACTGTATGGAACAACGGCACAAAGGATCTCTTTCGTTTTGATCGTGGTAAAGAAATGACGCGCTTTTCCATGAATTCGTTCGATGGCTTTGAAGGAGTGCTCAAGAACATGGAAGTTTTATCCGACAGCACGCTGTTACTGTTGAATAACAACGGAGAATTGTATCTGGCTGATATTCTCAACCAGCAGCTGACGAGAATTCTGAGTTCCCTTGAACACTCCCCGTTTCGCGATGTGCGTGTGGCTGATGACGTTGTTTATCTCTCCACCGTTCGCAGTCTTTACACCTTCAGTCTAGTTGATTCCACCCTGAGCCATAGGGCAAGCTTTGAGGCCAACATCAAAGATTTCCGTGTCGGGCAAGGGCAGCTGTGGGTACTGACAGAGGACGGCCAGTGTTACTGTTTAACCGCTGATGAAACGCTGAACTTGCGCAAAGCGCTTAACATGGAAGAAGCATTCTTTTCCGCCATCCATCTGGATGACCATTTCAATGTTTGGGCGGGTTTGGCTTCTGAAGGAATTCTGCTTATCCCTCCGAGGCAATCTGAATACACCAGTTTCCATGACCTGTTGGATGATAAGGACAAACGAACTGCGCGTTCGTTAATGACCTTATCTCATCGTGAACAGACCTTTTTGAGTGACAATGCTCATCTCTACAGATGGCAGGACCATCGACTGGAGAAACTGGATCAGCCCATGCGTTCAGATTCTTCGGAACTCTTCCTGTACAGTTCTTTGGCGCTTGGTAATCGTACGTTCTGCTTTTACTGGGACCGCCAGTTTATTCTATCTCCGCCTGGTTTCATCGCTGCGCCTGATTTGCCTGGGCTTTACTACGTGAACTACCCGGTAGGCTGTGTAATGGACACGTGTAGGCTGGTTGTGTATTCCTTTCGATACCGAAGACTTGACATCCTCAACGTGTGTGAAGGAACCCTTGAGTCAATGAACTTTACCGTGGATCAATTCATGAAACCGGAAGCTATGGTTTACCTGGAAGACTCTCTGATTGTTGCGCTCCGAAGGCAGAGATTATGGTTGATAGATCTGTCGCAACAAGAGGTAAGTAAACTGGGAGGTGTATCCGGGTCTGCTTCTATGGATTCGCTGAAGATTCTTGCGATCTTTCCTTCTCAGGACTCTGGAATGCTCGTCCTTACCGAGCGTGGAGTCCACGGTTTCGATCATCGATTGAGACGTCTTCGCCCTGCGCACTTGCTATTTGATGAAACGGAGGCGGAATGGATTCAGGGCTGTCAGGGAATGATGGAAACCAGATCCGGAGAGTACTTGGGAAACGGTGTAGGTGCACTCTTTGCCATTCGGGGAGACTCTTTAGAGCTTTTAAAGCCAGGCAATAGTTTGTTAGACGGTTCGCTTCTTCATGTGAATCCCCTCCCTCACGGTGATGTTCTGATCAGTTCATTCAACGGTGTCACTCGAATGCCTTATGATTCCGTATGGTCTTTTTCACCCTTGTTACCTCCCAGTCCTAAACTTGGTTTGAGTGTTCTTGGGCATTCGTTGAGCTACGATGATCAGGACTTCGAAAGGGAAGAGAACAATCTGAGACTTGAGATTTCGACTGTTTTCTTCAGCGTGGACCGAAAACTTGAACACCGCTTTAAACTGGAAAGGGAAGGAGAGTCTTCCCATTGGAATCGAACAGATCTCTCCAGTTTAGAGTTTGTTCATCTCGAACCAGGAGAATACCAGCTTCAGGTTGCTTCTAGAAATGATCTTGGTCCCTGGTCTTCTCCCGCGATGCTCTCCTTTAGCATTCAGCCTTACCTGTGGGAAACGACTTGGTTTCGTGCCAGTCTGCTCCTTGTTTTGGTCGCCCTTGGAGCCTTTGGGTTTTACCTGTTCTTTCAGCGCAGACTTGCCATGCAGCAAGCTCGTGTCACCATTCTCATGCGCGAGAAGAAACTGGAGCAACAAGCACTTCAGGCGATGATGAATCCGCATTTTGTCTTCAATGCCATGAATTCCATTCGCGCGTTGATCGAACAGAATACACCAACGGATGTCTCTGCCTTCATCAGCAAATTTGCGCGCCTCGTTCGTCTGAACATGGAGAATGCCGGTTCAGAATTTGTATTGCTCCAGGAGGAACTGGATCGGCTGCGCTTGTACATGGAACTAGAGCAGGAAAGGGTTCCCGGTTCGTTTTCCTATTCCATCCAACTGCCAGATGCGCTTGACCCTGCACAAGCCTTTATTCCATCCATGATCATTCAACCCTTTGTGGAAAACGCCATCATACATGGAATAATGCCCTTGAAGGACCGGGATAAACGGATCGAAATTCGCTTTACTGAAAACTCGGGTAACCACTTGTTGAAGGCTGAGATTCTGGACAACGGAGTTGGTATGGCGTCTGCGAAGACTCCCCGGGCTTATCCATCGCGCGGAGTCAGTATTTCAGAGAATCGGCTGAAACTTATGACGGCTCGATTTGGCATTGATGAGCCCGTCAAAATTCATAGCAACAACCATGGCAAACGAGGAACTCACGTAGAGGTATGGCTACCAGTAGACAAGGAATGAGTCTGAATATTCGCGTTTCAAGGCCGAAGGCGATGGTCAGAAGGCATGCAGCGGGATTGCTGGCGATTGGTTTTGCGCTGGTCACGTTTGCTCTCCTCAGTGAATCTGCATTTGCGCAACACAGACTCTACAAACAATACGGGGTAGAAGAGGGGCTTCCCAGCCTTGAGATCTACGAGGTTCTGCAGGACCGGTCTGGCTATTTATGGGTTGCCACCAACAAGGGTTTAGCTCGCTATGACGGCTATCAATTCCAGCGCTTTTCAACCCAGGATGGCTTGATGGACAATTCAGTCCTGGGGCTTTATGAGGATCATCTTGGACGCGTCTGGTTCCTATCTTCATCCGGTGGACTGTGTCATTGGGATCAGGATTCTATAAGAAGCTACGAGCACAATGATTCCCTGCTGAAGCACCTTCCGAGGGGTTACACCGATCGTATTCACATCGAAGAAGATGGTACGCTCTGGCTTGTGCCGCTTGGGGAAGCTGGATTAATGAAGCTTGATTCTGCCGGCAACGTAACATGGTTCTACAATCAGGCTCAATGCAATACTGTATTCACCAAAGTTTTTGAAGGTGGAGCCATGCTGTCAGGATACTGTGGAATACGGAATGCTACGGCTTTCCATTTTCTTTTAGAGACTCCTCAGGGACAGTATGATCTTTCTGATCAGGTTAGCAAACTCCAGCTCAGGAAGGCTGAAACGGTTTTGCTCAAGAATGGCGACTTGTTGGTGGCTCATGCGAATAGGGTGTATAAGCTGCGAGGACACGCGGTGGTAGACTCTGTTGAGACAGACAAACCGGTGACCAGCATGTATCAGGATCATGAGGGTGTTTTATGGATCACTACAGGCTCTCAGGTGTACGTTTTTCGTAGAGAGGACTTTTCGAATTCTGAGCAGTGGTTGCAAGGAAAGAGGCCTTGCCACATACTCAAAGACAGGGAAGGAGCCTATTGGGTAGCATCCCTGGTGGCGGGGCTCATTTACTTTCCTCCGCTGGCCTGGTTCTCTCTAACGGATGAGTTATCTGAGCTGGACAGGCAATCCGTTTATGCGCTTGATGTGGGCAACGGCTACCTGGCCTCTGGATATTCCAACGGATTTGCAGAACTGAGAACCAGTTTGAGTGGCAGAGGAGCACGAACTCAAATAACGGTACCAACGAACGATTATATGCCTGAGGTGCATATTGATCGATCATTCGTGTTGACCGGAAAGTTCAGTTACAAATATCGGTTCAACGGAGAACTTGTGCGACCCAATCTCTTTGAGAGTCTGGGTCGCATTATCAGGATAAAGAAGGCTGAAAACGGAGATCTTCTGTGCGCTACCTATCACCGTTTCTCCCGGTTGAGAAACGATTCGATCATCTACGGCTTCCGATGTGAAGAGCGCTTGACCTCTGTTTGTGAAGATCATGAACAACAAGTTTGGCTCAGCACGCGAAATGGGCTGAACAAGGTGATTGATGGGGCCATGCAAAAGGCATTTCCAGAGTTTAATCAGCAAGTGACCGACATCATCGCAGGTCCTGAAAAAACACTGTGGGTTCTCACGAACGGAAATGGAGTCTATGTAATCCGGAATGGTGAGATTTTCAGTTTGCCCGACAACGATCGACTGACCAGCGGAATCTGCAATCGAGCGTTTGTGGATCCTTTTGGCAATGTTTGGATCGGCACTAATCTCGGGTTGAACAGGCTTAAAATAGAAACGCTTGAGCCTTTTAGGTGTAGCGTGGAAACCTATACCACAGCAGATGGATTACCTTCTAATCAAGTCAACGATATCGACTTGTGGAAGGATACGCTGATTGTAGCAACTGGTTTAGGCATGTCCTGGATACCTCTGGAATCGATTTCAACGAATGCCATACCTCCGAAGGTTCATCTTCAAACCTTTTCTGTCAACCAGAAAGTACTCCCTTTTGAAAAGCGTGAAATGCTTTCTAATGATCAAAATGAGTTGGCCTTCCACTTTGTTGGGCTCAGTTTCAGGCATAGAGGAAACCTGCTCTACAGGTATAAGTTATTGGGACAGGATGAGGACTGGATCTATACCCATGATCAATCCGTTCGCTACACCAATCTCGAACCAGGGAGCTACACGTTCATGGTGGCAGCGAGTAACAACAGTGAGGTTTGGAGCGAAACCAAGCTACTGGATGGAATCACGATCAACGCTCACTACACCGATGAGATTTGGTTCCGTGTATTGTGCGCCATTGGTGGGCTTGCCTTACTGGTGGCCATTTGTTACTCCATCATTCAAACGCAGCGAACGCATGAATTCAACAAGCGCAATCGCATGATTGCTGAACAAAGAGCTTTGCTTGCCCAGATGAATCCCCACTTCATGTTTAATTCACTCAATGCGATTCAACTGTTTGTAGCGCGGAATCAAAAGAGTGAAGCGAACCTTTACCTATCAAAGTTTTCAAAGTTGATGCGCCAAGTACTTGACCACTCTCAAAGGCGTTGGGTGACCCTCCGTGAAGAGTTGGAAACCATTGAGCTTTACCTCCGGTTGGAGCAATTGCGTTTTGAAGGCCGGATCGAATATGAGATCAAAAAAGACGGGGAAATAGAGGTTGACGAAATGAGCATACCTCCCATGCTGCTTCAGCCACTGCTGGAGAACGCTATTTGGCATGGGCTTACCCCAAAAGAGGGCATGGGGGTTCTAATACTCTCAGTGGTGTTGCTGGAAAACTATTTGGAGTTTACCGTTGAAGACAATGGTGTAGGGCGTGCTCACGCTGAAAAGGTTCAGAGCAAAAGACTGAGTTCCCACAAGTCCACAGGGCTGGAAAACATCCGCGAACGTTTGCAGCTTATGTTTGAGTCTGACGAAGTAGATGATCTTCTGCAAATTGAGGATCTTGTGAACGGCCAAGCCCCGATGGGGACTCGGGTACGCCTACGTTTGCCCTTAAATAGTTTGCTCGGGCGTTGATCTTAACATTTCTTGCGCTTACCTTGTAAGCACTGTGTCAAGCGTAAAAGGTTAAACCAGGTAATTGAGTATGCCGAATATGGGGGCGATTCAAAGTGTCATTATAGATGATGAGAGCCGAAGTGTTGAGTTATTGGAAACACTGCTGGAGGATTATTGTCCTCAGGTGGAAGTGGTGGGTAGAGCCAACAATGTTTCTTCAGGTATCGATCTGATTCGTGAGCAGCAACCCGACATTGTGTTTCTGGACATTGCCATGCCAGATGGTGATGGATTTGAGGTCATCAATAGTTCTGCTGGCAATGACTTTGAAGTTGTTTTTACCACAGCCCACAACCAGTTTGCCCTGCGCGCATTTGAATTCTCAGCACTTCACTACCTGCTAAAGCCCATTGACATTGAGCAATTGAAGCAAACTGTAGAACGCTACGAGAAGAGAGATGTGAAAAAGAGCGTGTACGGGATGCAGACCCAGCTTTTGAGAGAAGGATTAGAAGCGAAGTTGGAACAGATTGCGTTGCCTCAAAAGCAGGGATATGAGTTCATAGAGATAGAGGATATCATTCGCATTGAAGGGGAAGATAGCTACAGCAAGTTCATTCTCGATGGAGGTAAGGAAGTATTGGTTTGCAAAGCCATTGGAGCGTACGAGAAACTACTGGAGGATCATGACTTTTTCAGAGTGCACAAAAAGCACCTGGTGAACCTTTCCTACATCAAAGGTTTCCAGCGCGGCAAACATGGAGTTGTCACGCTCAAGAATGGACACGAAGTCGCTTTATCCTACCGAAGAAAAGAAGAGTTTGTAGCTCGACTGAAGCGCAGAGCGGCTTTTTAGCTATGACGCTTTGTATCGAAGGGCTTTCCAAATGATGGGGCTTCTACCAAGACCATACTTTATAGCTCACTAGTGATCCGGCAAATGCACGTG
The DNA here is from genome assembly GCA_002428995.1 of Flavobacteriales bacterium UBA6057. Lineage (GTDB taxonomy): Bacteria > Bacteroidota > Bacteroidia > Flavobacteriales_G > Salibacteraceae > UBA6057. The sequence continues at coordinate 337,342 of DIYJ01000004.1, forward strand.
ATCAGAAATGAGAATGCCTTCATCTTTATACATTTAGGCTCTCTTAAGCGACAATCATAGACCAATCATGAAAAGACTAAACCTGATTATTATTTCCATGCTCGTTTCTGGAGCATTTCTCTATTCCTGTGGAGGTGGAGGAGGAACCGCACCGGAAGCATCAAACGAGGCTGATTCTGCAGCTGCGATGAGCGAAGAAGCTGACGATTTTGAATACCTGGCTGAGCAATTTGCCGATTTGAAGGTCATCCGATACAAGATCCCCGGTTGGGATAAACTGAGCCTTCAACAAAAAACACTGGTGTATTACCTCTATCAGGCAGGTCTGAGCGGCCGTGACATGATCTGGGATCAGAACTATCGTCACAATCTGGAGATCAGGGGAGTATTGGAAAACATCCTGAATAACTACGAGGGTGAGCGTTCCGGTGACGAGTGGGAAGCCTTCGAAACCTATGCAAAGCGCGTCTTCTTCGCCAATGGAATCCACCATCATTACAGCATGAGCAAAATTCTTCCGGAATGCTCTCAGGAGTACATGGGCGGATTGATGGAAGCTGTAGGCGCGACACTAAGCGAGGAAGCGATGAAGGCGGTTTTTGACCCCAACTTCGATGCGAAGAAGGTGAACCTCGACCCTGAGAAGGACTTGATCCTGGCTTCTGCTGTAAACTTCTACGGCCCTGATGTTACAGAGGCAGAGGTAGATGCTTATTACGAACAGAAGATCGACAAAACAGACAAGGAGCCGATTTCCTACGGTTTGAATAGCCAATTGATCAAGGAGAACGGTGAAGTAAAAGAAGTTGTTTGGAAGAGTGGTGGCATGTATGGTGCCGCGATCGACAAGGTTGCTTACTGGCTCGAAAAAGCAGCCGGTGTAGCTGAAAACCAGGCACAAGGTGATGCACTCATGCTGCTCGTAGATTATTACAAGACAGGAGACCTCAAAATCTGGGATGACTACAACATTGCCTGGACCAAGGCTACCGAAGGAGACATTGATTACATACAGGGATTCGTGGAAGTATACAACGACCCTAAGGGTTTCAGAGGTTCGTATGAGAGCATTGTCCAGATCAAGGACTTTGACGCCAGCGAGCGCATGAAGGTGTTGATGGATAACGTTCAGTGGTTTGAGGATAACTCTTCCATCATGGATGAACACAAGAAGGAGAGTGTAGTAGGAGTCACCTACAAAGTGGTCAACGTTGCCGGAGAATCTGGTGACGCTTCACCTTCTACTCCGATTGGAGTAAACCTTCCCAATGCAAACTGGATCCGTGCTAACCACGGTTCGAAGTCTGTAAGCCTTGGAAACATCGTTCAGGCCTACGACAAGTCAGGTGGTAGCGGATTCCTCGAGGAATTTGTGCATAGCGATGAGTTGCGTGAGCGTTCGAAAGAACACGGAACACTTGCAGGTAAACTTCACACTGCTCTCCACGAAGTAGTAGGACACGCATCCGGAAAGCTGAACGATGGTATCGGTACTCCCAAAGAGACATTGAAGAACTATGCTTCAACCCTCGAAGAAGGTCGTGCGGATTTGGTAGCGCTTTACTTCCTGTTAGATCCTAAGTTGGTTGAGCTCGGTTTGATGCCGTCCCTGGAAGTAGGCAAGGCCGAGTACGACTCTTACATCCGCAATGGTCTGATGCTTCAGCTGCGCAGAATTGAGCCAGGAGAAGTTATTGAAGAAGCTCACATGAGAAACCGTCAGTTAGTGGCAGGATGGGCTTATGAAAAAGGCATGGCTGACAATGTGATCGAAAAGAAGGTAATCGAAGGCAAGACGTATTTCGTTGTAAACGATTACGAGAAGCTAAGAGAACTATTTGGTCAGTTGCTTCGCGAGATCCAGCGCATCAAGAGCGAAGGTGATTACGATGCCGGTCGTGCATTGGTGGAAGACTATGGAGTACAAGTAGACGAAGCGATCCACAAAGAAGTACTTGCACGTGCAGAGGCTCTAAACAGCGCCCCTTATGGCGGATTCATCAACCCGCGTTTGGTGGCAGTGGAAGAAAACGGAGAGATCACCGATGTGAAGGTGGAATATCCAGATGACTTCAAGAGCCAAATGCTCGAATACGGCAAGGAATATGGCTTCCTCATGAACTAAGACAAAGAAGCTAGAAGTATAAAAATGAAAAGGCGGCCATTGGCCGCCTTTTTTGTTGTTATCCTGGTGAGAGAAAGGATTCAGATGTAATCTCCGTTGTGTTTGTTGCTCTTCAGTATGAACAACATCCTAGGAGATTAATAATTGATAGTAATGGTGCCTTTTGTTTCCAGCGGTCCTGTCGGATGCTCTTTAAACTTTGCGCCCATACAGGCATATTCTGCCTTCGTGAGAAGGTATTCATCGCTGGTGGTGCTGCCTACGACTCCAGCTTTGGTTTTGAGAACTGTTCCCGCTCGGTTGACGATGATCTCGACTACAACCAATCCTTTTTTCTGAGTTGCGTTTGAAACTCTTGGTGCCTTGATCATTTCACGATCCTTCACCTGGTATTCCAGCATGTAGTTCCCATCGGCACTTTTGATCCGTTTCTTGGGTGTATCGTCCACCAGGGAACCGTCATAGGGCACGTATTCATTGAAGAACACGGACTGAACATCGCGAAGAGGGATTTCTTTGGGTACCCTGTTTATGAAAACAGTGAGCACATCATCCTGCAGTTCCATTACAATGCCTTCAAGGCGTTCACCGGTTTTCAGGACTACACTGTGCTGAGACACCGAAATCATCGATATCATAAGCATGGAGGAGAGGAGCAAATACTTCATTGTGAGTTGTTTCAATCACGAATGAAGCGGAATAGAATGTGTTATGGGACCACAATCGCGATCATTTGAACACGATCCATTGTTGACAAGCGAGCTCTAATCGTGGGTGTTCAGCTCTTGACGGAGGCGGGGAGGAGCGTTTCTGAATTCCTCAAACTTCGCTTTTGTATACATGATGAAGTCATACTGAGAGAGGGCCCGCAGCGTACCATCGGGCACATTCATGAAATCCACAAAATCGTCAAACTCCGATTCGTCCAGGTCGATGATGTCGTAGTCAACGTAGTAGGCAAACAGCTCTTTCAGCAGGTTCCGCTTATTGTCTTCGTTGATGATTTCATAAGCTCTTCTCCTTAGGCGTTCCTTCTTGCTGAACTGCTGATAGAGGAAGGTAATCGGGCTCTGCACTGCATCAATACCGCTGAGCATGAAATCGCGCTCATCATACCCCAGTTTTCGAATGTCAGACTGAATGCTGTCCAGTTCCCGCGGAGCAAAAACTCTTACCTGTCTAAGGTTTACAGCCAACCTGCTCAGGTAGAGGTCAATGACGTATTCCTCTTTCAATGCACTGTCAGCCATAGTGATCTGCTGCGTCTCGTAGCCAATAGCTCCAACCAGAAGAGTGTCCTTTTTGTCCAGCCTTACCTCGAAGTTTCCGTTCGCATCTCCGAAGGTTCCCTGCGAGGTGCGCTTATTGACGATCAAGAGGTTGAACAAAGGGTCCTGGGCGTGATAGACCTTTCCGCGCACGGTAATGGACTGCGCCTTTCCCTGATCGGGAATGAGAGCTACGAGAAGTAGAAGGAAGGGAATAAGTCTAAACATGAACTTCGTTGGAGTCGAAGTAATCAAAGTTTTCCTTTATTCCAGCGGTTGTAATTGTTAAACAATCCTCTTTGGAAGCCAGCGCGGTAACCGATGAAGAATTCTGGTCCGATAAGGTTACCGGCAACATTGGATACATTGCCAATGGCTACATCGTAGGTAGCGCCAAACTGGAAGCCTGCAAGATTGAAAGCTGCTTTTGCGATAATGTCCGTACCCCATCGATGATGAACACCCAAATCAATAGAAGTCGCTTTGCGCTTTCCGGTGGTACGCGTACCATCACTAAAAATGAAGCGGAAGTCATTTCCAAAAATCAACACGTCAAAGTCTCCCTGGCGTGTGAAAAGGAAAGAAGGACGAAACGCTACAGATCCATTCTCCTGCACGCGGTGCTGCATCTGGAAGTGCACATTCCAACGTCTCTCAAGGTTCTGTACTTCCAGCTCGTTTAGAAGAGAGTTATCAGGTCGATTGAAGTGAAACACTGCAATACCCGCAGTGATGTCCATCAGCTTACTGTCATGGTACTGATATTGAACACCCGAGCTGAGATCAAAATAATTCTGTACGTCTTGATTCAACGGCTCTCCTGGATCGATGGAAAGCTGGAAACCTTCGCCCACCCATTGGTTATCCCAATAAACATTGTCGTAAACGATTCCACGCTGACCAAGGCCGCCCTGGAAGCCAACGGAAAGGCTATGGCGTTGTGTTGCATCCAGATACTGGCCAACAGATACAGAAGCATTATACCTGCGATTCATGATCTGTGAATCGCCTATATCATCATTCAATACTGAAAACCCAACTCCCCAGATGCTACCATTCCAGGTGTTAAGAGGAAGATTGACATCAAAATTGAAAGCTGTGGTTCGGTATGGACGGGTAACCGTGTAGTAAACTTCACGGTAAGTCAGCGCCATTCGCCACTTGTAAGTTTGTTGACCGGTAAGCGCAGGATTGAGCGCAAGAGGCTGCTGATCCCAGGCAGAAAGCGTAGGGTCCAGCGATTGAGAAATGGCCGCTTGACTAATCAAAAGGCCAGTCAGTAAATAGAGTAGTCTCTTCATTAAAACCTCACCAAAGTTACACTTCCTGTTAACTGCTCGACAGTTCCGTCCAGAAACTGCATCCTTACCTCATACATGTAACCTCCCTGTGGAGCTTCGTTTCCTTTGAATGTACCATCCCAACCATCGTTCTGGTTGTAGGACTCAAACACCATCTTACCGTAACGGTCCCAAACCCTCATCACGAAGCCAGTCTCAGAGATACCATTACCTCTAACCCAGAGTACATCATTGTTATTGTCTCCGTTGGGTGAGAATATGTTTGGAATTCCTGCAAAGAAGGCTTGCTCTACAAATACGGTGACTGAATCATATACTTCACAGCCATAGACATCGGAGTTGGTCAGATAGTACTTCCTTGTCTCAGTCGGATAAATGACCGGTGTCGCACAATCGTAACATGACAATCCATCCTCAGGGAACCAACTGAAGAATTCTCCGGTTCCTTCTCCTTCCAACTGAACAGTATCCTCGAGGAAGAATCGGCTATTGATGTTGTCAATCTTCACAATCTTATCCGGTCCCGCAGATGTGGTAGGATATTCACCACCGATGTTTAGCACAGGGAAATCGATGAAATTCGCCACGTCCACGTCATACTGGTTAAACGTGAAGAGCCTTAAGCCGATGACCAGACTGTCATCGAAGCACAGGATAGGGTCCTGAAGATCAAAAATCGTATCAGTTACGAACATCAGTAAGGCTGCAATCGAATCCGCACTGTCCAATCGAGCTTGTATCTGCTCCGGGGAATACGTGATCGGGATGTTGAACGTGTCTACACCAAAGTTATTGACGATGGTATCATCTAAGCCCGGGATCACCTTATTGAAGACCCAGAAGATGGAATCGGCTCTCAGACTCGTATTGAAGAACTGAACACAACTTCCTCGGCAAATGCTATCACTTTCAACTTCAAACCGTGCTTCCGGACCTAAGCAGGAATCAACAGTAATGTACTCTTCAATGACTCTTGTACTGTCTCCATTCACGTTTGTGACAGTGAGTCTCACTGGGTAGAAACCAGCCGTGTCGTAGCGAATGTTCTGAGGATTCTGGTCCGTTGATGTAGAAGGAACACCGCCGGGGAACTCCCAGAACCAAGAGGTCGCATACAGAGATAAATCTTCATAGACCACAGCAATACCCGGACAAATGACACGCCTGTTGACGGTCCAACGCGGAATCGGCTTCGGACAATTGACAACCTCAATGATGTTGTTGTAGAACACCGTATCGGCTCCAGCGAGGTTCCAAACAATCATCGTCACAGCCCAGGTGCCCGGTACGTTGTAGAAGATGTTAGGGGCCAGAGCTGAATCTGTAGCTTCAAGTGTGAGGACTCCAGGATTGCCTCCTTCGAAAATCCAAGTTACAGAGTCTGGATCTCCAGTAACAAGGCCCTGGAAGAAGATGCCATCATTGTTACAAATCAGGTTTGTATCAATCGTGAAATCAGCAGTAGGGGGGGAGCAGGTGTCAATTTCAATGACATCGGCAAATATGATGGTGCTGTCGAGGCCTGATGCTGTATCCACCACTGTTACCGTGATGTCATACAGTCCATTAGCGCTGTAGCAGATGTTCTGAGGATTCTCTCCATTCACGACCGATGGAGTTCCCCCTTGGAACTGCCACGTCCAATCACCTTGTCCTAATGTTCCATCCAGTGATGCGTTTTGGAAGGAGATACAATTGGTTTCACAAAGTCTTTTAGAAGCTGCGTTGACGGCTGAAGTATCACCAGGTCCGTAGACGATCCTGTATTGAGGAGTGGGAGGATCACAATTAACTACTTCGATAGCCTTCAACACTTGGGCACTGGTTCCAACCGAATTCGTGGCGGTCATCGTGACCACATGCTGGCCTACCGTGGTAAAGCAAATATTGCTTGGGTTTTGAGCCGTTGATGTAGCTTGAGACGCGTTCGGTCCAAAGTCCCACAACCAAGCCGTTGGGTTTCCGATGGATAGGTCCGTGAAGTTTACACAGTCGTTTACACAGATGGTATCTCTGCTGATACTGAAGTCCGCAAAGGGAGCTGATTGATCCAGCGAAAGGTTGTCAACTCCAAAGGATACAGGAGTTTCAACGCTGTCATTGTTATTGAACCAGCGGAAACCAATTCTGAAGTTCGGCAGGTTCACATTACCAACAGCCGGTGGAAGAAACGTAGAATAGCGAACCCACTGAGTTTGTAAACCGCAGGCCAATGCATCCGTTTTGTCCAGCGTATCCAATTCGAAGAATGCTCCGTTTCCGATGGTAAAACCGAGTACGGCATTGTCGCCCGCACCGTCACCGGAGAGAAGGTAGTCGAACTCAAGGAGTACATCACTTACTCCTACCAGGCTAATGTCGTCAGTGTACACCAATAGATTGGTAGCACTGTCAGAATCGTAAGTCGCAAAAGGATCAGGAGCACCGTATCGGGTTGAAATGTGCAAAGTGCTATTTGTGAGTGCAGGAAGTCCGACACATCCCTCGGCACAGTTACCTACAGCGGTAAATGCCAAACGGGGACCCACAAACCAAGCATTCTGAAAACCAACGTTTCCTGTTGCTGTATCTACGTCCAGCTGCACCCCGGAAGCCAAGACAGCATTGTCGGCATTTAAGATTGAACCACAGCCGGTGGTCACGGTGCTAAAGTCTTCGGTCCAGAACTGTGCCTGAACGTGCATCCCTAAAAAGATGCTCAATATGGTGATCAGTATTACTCTCGCTGCACTCATAGGCGTTATTCCCCTATTCATCTATTTCTGAGCCGAATTAACCGGCAAATAAACTTTAATATACAATACGATCAAAAAATAATTTGGAAGCCTTCAGACCGCTAAAGATAACAAAAAATCGACCGTGTCTTTCCCGTCAGAATAGTCCATAAGTCGCGGTTTTTGGGCTTTTCCAAACTCTGTATTCCCTCTACCAACTACGCATTGTATATCGTCCAGTTTTGCTGAGATTTCCTGGTCCAAAACCTCTTGCTTCTCGTATCGACTGTAGTTCAGTACGCTAACTGCTGAGAATAACTCTCTGCTTTCGCACAAGGTGAAAAGGCCGTTTTCCAAGATACTGCTCTGCTGCATTGCCAATAACGTCTTGTGATAGAGAAAGTTGTTCACGTACTTGTTGTTGTCCAGGAGCCTTTCATACTTCAAGCTGGCTTGAAACAGCCGGTCAGGCTCAAAATCAGTCGGCAGAAAAACCTTCGTAACGTTTCTGCAACCCAAACCGAAATAGGTGAAAACGTCATCCATCAAGAGGCTTAACTCTTCCCTGGTTTCTTCTCCTGAAAGGACAGCAACGCTGGTTCTGTTTTTCCGAATGATGGAGGGATAAGAACCGAAGTAGTGATTGAAATAGCGTGCCGTGTTTCCGCTTCCTGTGGCGATCACCGCGTCAAAACCTTGAAGTTTTGCGGGTTGAATGGTAAAAGCATCAGCCGGTATGCTGTCCAGGCCTTTGAAGCGTCTGAGCACTTCCATTGTCAGCGGCAAATCCTGGGACGATGGTTTAATGATGGCTCTATGACCTGTGATGAAGGTGGAAATGATGTCGTGCATACCAACCAGCGGAATGTTACCCGCTAATACCAGACCGATGGCTTTGGGAGAAGAGTGATTCAGACCATCGTAGTTGCTCATCCAATCCTCCAGACCATCCTTTTGCAGAGCCGTTGACCATTCTTTCAATGCATGGAGCGTAAACTCCTCCGAGAACCAGCCGTTGTTGACTTTTGCTGCTTGAATGACTTCTGAAAGGCTGTTGCTTTCTCCATTTTCTATGGCCTCGATGTCCCGACTCAGTTCATTTCCAAAGGTCTCGAGGACTTCAATTCTTCCCGCTAAATCCAACATGCGGCAAAGATAGCAAGCGGCTCTCCTACTTCATGTCAAAACCATCCCAGTCGTGACGGTTGCGATGGAAGGCCGAATGAAGGGTAGAAGAAGCGAGGTCCTTCCATGTATCAGTGTCAAACGCCATTTTGGTGACCGATGAAGTCACCACTTTATCCAATGGATTCTGAATGAAGTAATTGATGAAAGCAGAGAGAGACGGTTCATGCCCAAAAAGGAAAACAGTATCCCATGCGTTGTCGAGGTAGAGAGCCAACTTCAGGATGGTCGGGAAGTCCGGTAAATAGAGCTTGTCCTTGACCTGAACTTGCGAGGAGGGAATGTGCATTTGCTCGGCAAAAATCTGAGCAGTGTCATAAGCTCGTAGTGCAGGACTGGTCAGAAACATGTCAGGCTTCACTCCCTCTTTTCTCAGAATATCAGCGATGGTTTTAGCATCTGATTTTCCCCGCTTTTTCAAAGGTCGATCCATGTCGCTAAGGCTGATGTCGTTCCAGCTGCTTTTGGCGTGTCGTACGATGTAGAGGGTTTTCATTGCTGTTGCGGGTTAGGGATGATACGCTCCTGAGCGAAACCTGAAAACAGGTGCCCGAGGCAGGAGCTACATCTGGGTGTGTTCAACCTCATGGATGAAGATCAAAATTATGTTCTGACACGTTTTCAATTCATTAAGTGAAGATTATCATGGAGGTTTTGTATTAACCAAGGGCTGTTAAAAAACCGGTGAAAAATGGCTGGGGGTTCACTGATAATCGCGCTTTACAGGCTATAAATTCGCAACAATCCCTTTCCATTATGGCTGAATACACAGAAGACAATATACGTACGCTCGAATGGTCGGAGCATATTCGACTTCGTCCCGGGATGTACATCGGTAAATTGGGGGATGGCTCATCAGCTGATGACGGCATCTACATCCTTCTCAAAGAAATCCTCGATAACTCTATTGACGAGTTTGTGATGGGGAATGGCCGAACGATCGACATCACCATTCGGGGCAACGAAGTAAAGGTGAGAGACTATGGACGTGGTATTCCGCTGGGGAAGGTGATTGATTGTGTTTCCAAGATCAATACCGGAGGTAAATACGATTCAAAGGCCTTTAAGAAGTCTGTAGGATTGAACGGTGTGGGAACAAAAGCAGTGAATGCACTTTCTTCCTATTTCAAAGTGGAATCCGTTCGGGAGGGCAAAATCAAAGCTGCAGAGTTCTGCCGTGGAGGTTTGGAAATGGATGCACCCATCGAGGAATCAACTGCACGCAAGGGAACCCGAACTACCTTCATTCCGGATGAAGAAATCTTCAAAGGCTACTCCTACAAAAGCGAGCACATTGAGAAAATGCTTTGGAACTATGCCTACCTCAATCGAGGGCTGGTTATCAATTTCAACGGGCAGCGCTACGAATCTAAAAACGGACTGAAGGATCTTCTTGATCGCAACATGGACGATGAGCCGCTTTATCCTATCGTCCATTTGACTGGTGATGATATTGAAGTGGCGCTTACACACTCCAACAAATACGGGGAGGATTACTACTCCTTTGTAAATGGACAATACACTCCGCAGGGTGGAACGCATCAGTCTGCTTTCAGAGAAGCGCTGGCCAAAGTAATCCGAGATCACTACAACAAGGGCTTTGAGGCGGTGGACATTCGCTCGGCCATGACCGCAGCGGTGAGCATCAAGGTGATCGAGCCTGTGTTTGAATCTCAAACCAAAACCAAACTTGGCTCCCAGGAGATGGAGCCCGGAGGTCAGTCTGTAAGGTCCTTCGTTTACGATTTTCTGGCCCGCGAGCTGGACAACTACCTGCACAAGCATCCGGATGTTGCGGAAGCCATGCTCAAGCGAATCACGCAGAACGAGCGAGAGCGAAAGGAAATGGCAGGCATCAAAAAGCTGGCAAGGGATCGCGCCAAGAAAGCCAACCTTCACAACAAGAAATTGCGGGACTGCCGTGTTCATCTGGGCGATAAGAACGAGAAGAACCTGCAAACCACCCTCTTCATTTGCGAGGGAGATTCCGCTTCCGGTTCCATCACCAAAGTGAGAGACGTGAGTACACAGGCCGTCTTTTCGCTCAAAGGAAAACCGCTGAATAGCTTCGGATTGACGAAGAAGGTGGTTTACGAGAACGAAGAATTCAACCTGTTGCAGGCCGCGCTGAACATCGAAGACGGAATCGATGACCTGCGCTACAACAACATTGTGCTCGCAACGGATGCCGATGTGGATGGCATGCACATTCGCTTGCTGCTCATCACCTTCTTCCTTCAGTTTTTCCCTGAGCTGGTGAAACAGGGCCATGTATATGTGTTGCAAACGCCACTCTTCCGAGTTCGAAACAAGAAGGAAACCATCTATTGCTACAACGAAGCTGAACGCAGAGCTGCCATGGACAAGCTTGGGAAAGCGGCAGAGATCACGCGCTTCAAGGGACTTGGTGAAATATCTCCCGAAGAATTCAAAAACTTCATCGGTGATGACATGCGCCTCGATCCCGTGATGATTGGAAAGGATGCGGCACTGAAGGAACTCCTGGCCTTCTACATGGGTAAGAATACTCCGGATCGCCAGCTATTCATCATCGATAACCTTAAGGTGGAGAAAGATGTGATGGAGGAAGCCGCATGACAAAGCTCCCAAACAATCCTATTTTGAACCCAACATTAGAATTACGGCTCCTTGATCAATGAGTGAAGACAACAATACACCACACGAAGAGTGGGACGAGGAATTTTCTGCCCCTGAAGGTGAACAGGAAGGCTCCGGTTTAGAATCCGTAGTTCATGTCAGCGGCATGTACAAGGAGTGGTTCCTTGATTATGCTTCTTATGTGATTCTGGAGCGAGCCGTACCACATTTATATGACGGTCTCAAACCTGTTCAGCGCAGGATTCTCCATTCGATGAAGGAAATGGATGACGGGCGCTACCATAAGGTGGCCAACGTCATTGGAAACACCATGAAGTATCACCCGCATGGTGATGCTTCGATTGGTGATGCCATGGTTCAGGTAGGTCAAAAAGACCTTTTGATTGATTGTCAGGGAAACTGGGGGAATATCCTCACCGGTGATAGTGCTGCGGCACCTCGATACATCGAAGCCAGGCTGACCAAGTTTGCACTGGAAGTACTTTTCAACCCCAAGACCACAGATTGGCAGAGTAGCTACGATGGGCGAAACAAGGAACCTATCACGCTTCCCGTTAAGTTTCCGCTGCTCCTGAATTCCGGAGCTGAAGGTATTGCTGTGGGACTCGCCTGCAAGATTCTGCCTCACAATTTCGTGGAGCTCATTGACGGTTCCATCAACATCCTCAAGGGTAAGAAGGTGAAGATTTATCCAGACTTCCCTTCCGGAGGACTGGCCGACTTCTCCGAATACAATGATGGCCTTCGTGGTGGTAAGATCAAGGTGAGGGCGAGAATTCACGCTGACGACAAGAAGTATTTGCGAATCTCGGAGGTTCCTTACGGTACAACTACTTCTTCGCTGATTGATTCTATTCTCAAGGCGAATGATCGCGGGAAGATTAAGATCAAAAAGGTGGAGGATAACACGGCTGAGCAGGTTGAAATTCTCGTTCACCTCGCTCCAAACGTCTCGCCCGATCAAACCATAGATGCGCTCTATGCCTTCACCGATTGCGGTGTCTCTATTTCACCCAACTCTTGTGTGATTCATGACGACAAACCCCACTTCCTGGGCGTCAGTCAGATGTTGGAGAACAGCACCAACCGTACCCGCAATCAGCTTAAAAAAGAGCTTGAACTCAAGAAGTCCGAACTAGAGGAACAATGGCATTTTGCTTCCCTTGAAAAGATCTTCATTGAGAACCGTATTTACCGGGACATTGAGGAATGCGAAACGTGGGAAGAGATCATTGAGACCATCCACAAAGGCCTGAAGCCACATGTGAAGCACTTGTTGCGCGAAGTGACGGATGATGATGTTGCCCGCTTGACAGAGATCCGTATCAAGCGTATTTCCAAGTTTGACAGCTTCAAGGCGGACGAGCACATTAAGAAACTGGATGATGAAATTGCTCAGGTGAAGCATGACCTTGATAACCTCACCGATTTCGCCATCGCCTACTTCAAGAATTTAAAGAAGAAGTACGCAGAGGGTAGGGAGCGCAGGACAGAAATCAGGTCGTTTGAAACCATTGCCCGCACGATGGTGGCCGCCAACAATGTGAAGCTCTACGTGGATCGTGCGGAGGGTTTTGTGGGCCACGGCTTGAAGCGAACCGAATCTGAGTTTGTATCCGAAGCCTCAGACATTGATGACGTGATCGTTTTCCGTGGAGACGGAAAAATGATGGTTACCAAAATGGCGGACAAGACCTTTGTTGGCAAGGACATCATTCACGTGTCGACCTGGCAGAAAGACGATCCAAGAACAACCTACAACTTGATCTACCAGGATGGTCCTGGTGGTTACGTGATGGTTAAGCGCTTCAATGTCACATCCATCATTCGCGACCGCGAATACGATCTGACGAAGGGTACAGCCAAATCCAAGGTTCTTCACTTCAGCGCCAATCCAAACGGTGAGGCAGAGTTGGTGAGTGTGACCTTGCGTGCGAAACCAAAGTTGAAGAAGCTCAAGTTTGAATTCGACTTTGCAGATCAGGATATCAAAGGACGTGGTGCGAAAGGGAACATTCTTTCCAAGCACACGGTGAACCGCATCGAGCTGAAGGAAAAGGGAGCTTCTACACTGGGAGCCCGAAAGGTCTGGTTTGATCCAAGTGTGAAGCGGATCAACTACGAAGGGCGTGGGAATCTGCTCGGATCTTTTGAGGGAGCCGACAAAATATTGACCATCAATGCCTCTGGGCACTACCGATTAACGGGAATAGACCTCACCACCCGGTTTGATGAGGACATGACCATGATCGAAAGATGGAACAGAGAAAAACCCATCAGTGCGATCTACTATGATCCTGAGAAGGAATCACACTATGTGAAGCGCTTTTTGGTGGAAGACAGTGAGAAACCCGTGCTGTTCATTTCAGAGCACGAGGGTGTTGAACTTTCCTTTGTCAGCACCGCCTGGATTCCTCAGGTGCAGATCAAGTTTGATCAGCGGTCCGGAAGTCATGAGGATGAAATCCTCAATCTGGAAGAGTTCATAGCGGTCAAGGGGCTGAAAGCGCAGGGCAATAAGCTGAGCCGTCACAAGGTCAAGAGTATCGTGGGTCTTGAGCCGCTGCCACACCCGAATGATGAATTGGAAGAGAAAGAGGCAGAGGCAGAGGATTCAGTAGATGAAAACTCCGAACCCGAAAAGGAAGTGACACAGGTGCCTGTAGCTCAGGAAAAAGTGGAGACAGTGCCTGAGAAGGCATTGGAAGTTCCGAAACCTGAGCCTGAGCCTGAAGCCAAACCAAAGCCTGAACCGAAAAAGGCGGAATCTAAGGCTGAAGAACCGAAGAAGCCGGAACCAGCGAAGCCTGCCCCCGAAGTGAAAAAGGCACCAGAGGCAAAAGCAGAACCTAAGCCGAAAGTCGAGAAGAAGGAAGAAGTAAAAGCTGCGAAGCCAAAACCGCCTGAAAAGGAGGAGCCTAAGCCGGAAGAGAAAAAGTCCAACGATGATGACCAGGATTCCTTCGGAGCCGGTAGCCAAATAACACTTGAGCTGTAATGCCTTGTCGAGTTTATCTTCGTCTTACTGTATGATGAAGTTTTTCTCTTTTCTATTTCTGTTTGTTGCGCTGTCCCTTCAGGCCCAGGTGGCCGATTTTAACCTTCAGTTGGTTTCTAACCTCAAGTATGATCAGGAGCTGAATGATGTTTGGGGTTATGTAGACGAGAACGGCACTGAATATGCGCTTGTGGGCATGCAACAAGGTTTTTCTATTGTGAGCCTTGCAAATCCGAATCAACCGGTTGAAGTTTTCCGTGTTCCTGGATTTGGTAGCACCTGGCGAGACATCAAGACACACGGTGATTATGCCTATGTTACTTGCGAATCTCCAACCCGATTGCTCATTGTCAATATGAGTCCTTTGCCCGAGAGCAATAGTCTGCCCTATATCTATTGGGAGTCAACAGATACGATGACCTTCTCCACGGCACATAACCTCTACATCGACAATGGCATCGCCTACATCTTTGGTGCGAACTATGGCAACAGCGGAGCCATCATGTTGGATCTTACCCAAGATCCGATGGATCCCACACCGGTGGGAATCTATGATGTGGAATACTTGCATGATGGAGTAGTGCGCAACGACACACTCTGGGGATCGGCAGTTTACGAAGGGAACATCCATGTGATTGATGTCAAAGACAAAGCCAACCCTGAACTGCTTTCCGTGTGGAAGACACCATCAGCGTTTACGCACAATGCCTGGATATCAGATGATGGCAAACACCTGTTCACCACCGATGAAGTAAGGAATGCCGGGATTGGGTCCTATGATGTGGAGAACATCTACAATCCCGAAGAACTGGATGTTTGGTATCCAAACGACACGGGAATTATTCCTCACAACACGCATTTCATCAACGACTACCTGGTCACTTCTCACTACACGATCGGCCTGAGTATCCTTGATGTGAGCCGGCCGGCCAACATGATCGAAATCGGCCGTTTCGATTCTTCACCAAGCTATCGCTACGAAGGCTTTCACGGTTGTTGGGGCGCTTATCCCTGGCTGCCGTCCGGTTTGATCATTGCAACCGATATTGAAGAAGGATTGTACGTGTTCGATCCTGAGTACACACGAGCTTGCTACCTGGAGGGAACTGTGACGCATGAACGAACGGGAGTTCCCATTTTCTATCCAACGATTGAGATTCTAGGAACAGATGTGGAAACCACCGGCAACATTCTTGGAGAATACAAAACCGGCATTGTGGAAGATGGAAGGTACACCGTAAGGGTATCTAAAGTTGGCTTCTTCCCAAAAACGGTGGAAGTGAACTTGCAGAACGGTTTTGTGAAGAAATTGGATGTGGAGCTCAACGATTGGCCGACCTCTGTGAGCGATCAGGAGTTGGTGGACGGGATTGTTGTTTCCCCGGTTCCGGCTCAGGATGTTTTGTCAATTCAATCGCATGCGCAGATTGCTAATGCCACCATGTTTGACCTGAGCGGACGTGTGGTGAGACGTTTTGCAGACACTTATTCTAATACACTTACCATCCCAGTAAGTGATCTCCAGCGCGGAACCTACGTATTGGACGTGAATGGTGGCGCGCTACGGCAAATGGTTGTGTTGGATTGATTCGATCTACTTATCGATCGTTCCGCTGAGTACTTTGCTGAGCTTAGAAATCTCCTGCTCTTTTTCCTCGTCTCCTAACTTCTTGTAGCTGTGTTCCAGGTTGTTTAGCGCACGGATGATAATGTCCACGTTGGTGCAAGGGCTGTAAAACCGGTCATTCGGTTCCAGTTTGAGCTGCTTCAGGAAGTAGTCAATTTCCTTCTTGCTGAACACCGTACCGCGGCTAAATGGATTCACGTAGAACAACACATCTGAACTGTAGATGTCATTGGTCTTGTAGAGGCTGAAGCGATCCAGGTAGGCCAGAATGAAGTGCCTTGGAAGGTTCACACCGTAAATTGGAAGATCAAGGTTCTGGGCGATGATGGAATAGATTAAGCTCAGCGAAAGTGGATTCCCTTTCTTGCTTTCCAACACCACATTTAAGAAAGAATTCTGCGGAGCATGGTAGTTCTTCGTGTTTCCGCTGAAGCCGTGAATCTCAAAAAGAATGTGGTTGATCACCTTTACCTGCTCAAAGGCGGTAAGGTTGGTGTTGAGTTCCAACCACACGTCCTGCTGAATCTGCTCAAGGGTCTTCAGAACGCGATCTTCATCCAGATCCGGATACTGATAACGGCTGATGATTAAAGCTCCTTCCAGGAGGCTGGTTCCTCCATCGCGGCCCCAATCTCTGAGGCTCTCGCAAATGACATCAAACTGAATCTCATGGATCAGTTGCTCGATCCTGTTTTGAAACAAAACTCCAAGAACCTGAGATTCCCAGGCGTCTTCCAGGGTGGGGATCACATCCTCTCCCAACGACAGCAAACGAGAACGCACCTGCTCGAAAATCTGATCGTCAGGATCGTCCAGAAGCTGAATGAGTGCTGTTATCTCGTTCGATTCTTCCATGAATGCCACAAAAGTACTGGCTAAGAAAGGTCGAAAGATTTGCCGAATCTGAGGCTATCAACATCACAGTTGTTAACTACCTGTCTTTGTCAAGCCAGACTTTGGAGCCCGGCAATGGTTCCCTTTACCATGCGATGGATGGCCGGTTGATAGTCCTTGCTGAACTTCCCAGCGTAGCGATTGGTAACGATCACACACATCGTTAAGCATCTGTGACCCAGTGCTCCACCAAGCGCATACAGCGCTGAACATTCCATCTCATAGTTGCACACCCTGAGCCCTTCACCTTCATACGATCTGAAGGCATCGTTCATGTCCATCTTGGCCAGTGGTATGCGGATGGCGCGCCCTTGCGGACCAAAAAAACCATTGCTCGTCATGGTAATGCCACGCGTTCCAAGATGGCTGAAATGCTCTACTAATTCAGGCGAAGCCCAGCGGGCGTAGGCCCGATTCCACTGTTCAGGCCATTGGCAATGAGCCATGAATTCAGAAGCTGTTCTGGCTTCTCGCTCACTGATGCTCATGTCGTAGAAATGGGCGACACCATCGAGTCCGAGAGAAGCCTCTGAAACCACAATGCTATCTACTTCAAGATCTGATTGCAGCGCTCCACAGGTTCCAAGCCTGATCAGGTTCAATTGGCGTTGTTGCTCAAATGGCTTTCGGGTCACAGGATCGATGTTCACCGCAGCATCCAGTTCAGTTGCTACGATGTCTATGTTATCCGTACCGATGCCGGTAGAAAGCACGGTAACACCCACTCCATTAACAGAACCAGTACGGGTGCAGAATTCCCGGTTCTGCTGCTCAAACGTCACTTCATCAAAGTATTCACTTACGAGCTCCACGCGTCCCGGATCGCCTACCAGTAAAACATTATCTGCGATGTTTTCTGCCTTCAGTTTAAGGTGATAAACACTTCCGTCTGCATTGAGCACCAGCTCGCTTTCCTGTTGATTCATCGTTGAAAAAATGGTGATTCAAACCTATAACAATAATGATAGCTTTATCGCTTGATGTTACAGGCTCAGATCATAACCATTGGCGATGAGATCCTCATCGGTCAGGTGATCGACACCAATTCTGCCTGGCTCGCCACTCAGTTTAACGCATTAGGGATTAAGGTTAGCCGGATCTGGAGCATTGCAGATACGCGTGAAGCCATTCACGGTGCGCTGGACGATGTTCCCGGAGATGTGGATGTAGTGGTGATGACCGGAGGTTTGGGGCCTACAAAAGATGACATAACAAAAGGCGCACTGGCCGAATGGTTTTCCAGTGGCTGGAAAACGGACGAATTGGTGCTCGAGCGTGTGAAGGAGCATTTTTCCAGTCGTGGAATTGAGATGCCCGCTGTGAATGCAGATCAGGCGCGCTTGCCAGAAAAGGCAGATGCATTGCACAATGCCTACGGTACAGCTCCCGGAATGTGGTTCGAAAAGAACAACACCGTTTTCATTTCCATGCCCGGAGTGCCTTTTGAGATGAAATACATTTTCGAGCATCAGGCCGTGCCGAAGATCAAGGAGCACTTTGAGCAGTCCGAGATTCTCCATAAAACCATCATGACTCAGGGCATTGGCGAAAGCTCGCTGATGTCGTTGATTTCCGACTGGGAAGAGGATTTGGCCAAGGACAACATCAAGCTCGCGTATTTGCCTTCACCCGGTATTGTGCGCCTCAGGCTTTCCCTGTTTGGAGGCAACATGCTCGATGGACGGATTCTTTTACAAGACCGTGTGCGTCAGGTACTTCCCATGATTCAGGACTATGCCTTTGCTTTTGACGATGAAAAGCTCGAGCAAAATGTAGGCAAGCTGCTTCGGCATGGCGGTTTCTCCATGAGCACGGCTGAGAGCTGCACGGGTGGGTATATCTCACATCTTATTACCTCCATATCAGGTAGCAGCGATTATTATCACGGCTCAGCCATCACTTACACCAATGTTTCCAAGCAAAGTATACTGGGTGTTTCGGGAGATTTTCTGAAGCAATATGGAGCTGTAAGCGAAGCAGTGGCGCTTCAAATGGCTGAGGGCGTTCAAAAGCTCTACGGAACAGATTTCTCGATCGCTACCACCGGTGTAGCAGGGCCGGGTGGAGGATCACCGGAAAAGCCTGTGGGAACGGTATGGATTGGCATTGCCACTCCGCAAGGTAGCTTTGCCCGAAAGTTCCTGATGGGAAGTCATCGGGAGCGTAATATTCGCAGGACAGCTTTGCAGGCGATGCAGATGTTGCGCAAAGAAATTGTGAAAGCACTCGAAATTTCTTCCATAGAAGCGCTTTTTATTGAGGAATGATTTTATATTTGCACCCCGATTTGAAGAGGATAAAGAGAAAGTCATGAAGGTTTGTCAAATCACAGGTAAAACTGCAATGAGTGGAAACAACGTTTCACACTCCAATAGAAAGTCAAAGCGCACTTTTGAAGTCAATCTTCAGAAAAAGAGATTTTACATTCCAGAAGAAGATCGTTGGATCACACTGCGCGTAAGTGCTTCAGGAATTCGAAACATAAATAAAAACGGTATTTCCGCTTGTCTAAAGGAGGCAAGGGAAAAAGGCTACTTCGAGGGTTAATTGAGGTTTATTGGTATGAAAAGGCTCGCATTCGTGCGAGCCTTTTTTGTTTCAGGACATTGGTGTTCATAATTCCAAAGCCGTTGAGGATTATGAAAATCGCAAGGCCGTTGCTTTGCATATATGCTCCGATCTCACACGCTTTTCATTGTATTTGTTCTCTATGCTGCTGCATCCTGGGCTCAATCCCGAATCGATGTACAGGAACGTTTGTTTCGCTTCAGGGAAGTTCCTGAGCTGACCGAAGAACTGGACGCCACCTTCTTCGCCAACAATCGGGAACGCCTCAGAGACACGCTGCCTGACAGCTCCGTTGTCATCGTTTTTTCAGCTCCTCAGAAGAGGCGATCCAACGACATTGAATACGGATTTCACCAAGACCCCGATTTTTTCTATTTCACCGGAATTCGTGAGCCGAATTGCATGCTCATGATGTTCAGCGAGCCGGTTCAGGTGGACGGTAGGTGGATGCGCGAGGCGCTTTTTGTAGAAGACAAAGACCCCAAAAAGGAAACATGGACAGGCCGCATGCTCGGAATAGAAGGAGCAAAAGAGCAGAGCGGGATGTTATCTGTATTTCCTAACCATGAGTTTAAGTTGATGAAGCTTCCGCTGGATAAGATCAAGCACGTGTATGCGAACGAATATCAGCAGGTGGAAAGTGATGATCCTGAAGATGGAGGTGACCTGAGCAGTTTGATCAATCACTGCCGGACAAAGCTGGAGCGAGCAAACCTTGAATTGATCCACTACAAGGGAGAAGACCTGTTTGCCTGGTTGCGACAAGCCAAGCAGCCGAAAGAACTGCTGATGATGCGTCAGTCGATCGACATTACGTGCGAAGCCTTTCACACCGTGATCGACAACCTTACTCCAAAAATGACTGAGTATCAGGTTGAAGCCATGATCGAATATGTCTTCAGAGCCAGCGGAGCCGAAGGGGAAGCCTTTCCATCCATCGTAGCCTCTGGAAAGAATGGCGGAATTATGCACTACACGGCTAACGAGGACCTTCTCATTCCCGGAGACATGGTGGTGATTGACATCGGAGCTCAATATCAGGGTTATGCTGCTGACATCACACGTACGCTGCCTGTGTCAGGGAAGTACAGCGAAGAGCAGAAGCAGGTGTATCAGTTGGTGTTAGACGCCAAGAAGGTAGCTACGCGCTACGCCAAGCCTGGATACAAGTTCTGGATTCCGCATGAAGAAGCTTACCGCACCATCGGAAAGGGCTTGATCAAGCTGGGAATCATCAAGGAGTGGCGTGAGATCGGAGATTACTTCATTCATGGAACGTCTCATTACCTCGGCCTGGATGTGCATGATGCCGGGCTGTATGCATCCTTAAAGCCCGGAGAGGTTATTACGGTAGAACCCGGAGTTTACATTCCCGAAGGCTCTCCCTGCGATCCAAAATGGTGGAACATTCACATCCGAATTGAGGATGACATTCTCATCACGGAAGGAGAGGCGGAGATTCTATCGGATTGCATTCCATCAGAGATTTCCGAGATCGAAGCCTTGATGCAAGGTGAGCGCGCCAGCAATGAATAAAGATGATCAGATGATCAGAAAATTAGGTGATTAGATGATGAGTTTAGGCAGAGCACGGAGCCTGTCTTTTCTTTTTGTGGGCACCGGATCACCGAACTTGACGCTCCAATGTGCTTGAGTAAACACTCAGATCTCTTCCAGGACCAGAACGATTTTGTTGAAATCGGCCGCAGCGTTGATGACTGAACGATAGTCTTCAAACTCTTGCAGGGAAAAATCGATGCGCTTGTAGTATTCTTCAACCATCACTTTCACCTCATTTCCCTCTTGCTCAAAGCTCGAAACAAATCCGGCAGCTTTGTCCTGTTCTTCAAAGGGGCGCACATCCAGATTGATGTCTGAGAGGTTTTTACAGGCATAGCCATCGGGAATCAAAAAGTTGATCTCGCGGTAGTAGCGGTGGTTGTAGTTGGTTTCTACTGGCAGCGTTCGCTTTTCTTCCTGATACATTTCCAGCTGTGGGCCGATCAGTTCCCCAACCTTGAAGAGTACTTTGTTACCTGCGAGCTCGATGAACTGGTCACTCGAGAAGGTGCTGTTCACGATGAAGGGATGTTTCATCAGGTTTTCATCCCCACTGTTTTCCGTGGTCACTTCTTCCACCTCAATGTCCTCATGGATCATTTTTACGATCGATTCCCTGAACTCACCCAAGCGCTCCTCCGGAACGTAATCAAAGAATGGTTGAAAGGGAGTGGCATTGTAGCCCGTTCTTTCTTCTTTAAGGTCAACGTTGATGTTGGAAAGGTCATCGTTGAACGTCACATCCAACCACATATCGTGGTGGCTGTGGGCATCGTCATACGCTTCAATGAACTTCACTTTTCCAACTCCCGTTACAATGCCTGCGATGTCCAGCTCCTTGATGAAAAGGCCGTGGTTGTGGATGTATCCAAAAGGGATGACGCCCAGTCTGTAGGCTGTGGCTCCGGCCATGGTGTAGTCATCAATTTCCGGGAAGTAGAAGAGATAGTCAGAGAGGAAGGCATAACTCTCGATGTCTTCTTCGAAGCGCAGGTTGAAACGGTTGCTCGTGAGCACCACTTCGAAGGGGATCTCGTAGTGACGCAGGGCATGGAAGAAAAGGGTGTTCATGCCATATTCGTTGGCCACCTTGTTTTCGAGAATGAATTCCAGGTTCGTGAGGAGTTCTTCCGGACCTTCTACCACCCGGATGTTCTCCTTGAGGAAGTTTTCAATCTGAAAGATCTTGTCACGTTGATCACCAGCGAAATCAAAATCTGCTGACTTCAGAAACTTCGCGATTTTCTTCTTGGTCTTTTTAGATGCTTTACCTCTCAGTATCTCGAAAATACTCTGACTAAGGGTGCCGTAATTGTAGATATTGGTGTTTCCCGTGAACAGGTTATCGTCCAGTTGGTAAATCACCTTCATGGTGCTTCCCAGATTGTTGGCCGATGGATCATTGGGCGCTTTGGGAACGTTTTCCATGTGTGCCTTCAGCACCAGCCGATCTTCATAGGTCGTGTCCTTTTCAACTTCGTTATACCCATTGACCGCAAAGGCTTCAAACACCAGATTGGTAGGAGACACGATTCTGAATTGACTCTTCTGAATCGGATAGCTTCCCTGCAACACCATGTAACTTCCGCTGAAGTTTGGCTGCCGCTTCAGTAGGTAGTAGTACTCCACGATACTTCCAACTTCAGCACCCGCAATGGCGAAGTAGTTAAACGTGCGCTCGTCTTCGGTGACACCTGATTGAAGGGCATCTTTTCCCAACAGTGTCACCTGCCCATCAGCACTGATCACCCGTGCATTATAGTCCAGCAGCTCCAGTGCGTTTTCCAGACTCACGTAAATCTTGTTTTGCTCTTCCACACCCTGCTCACTGTTGAGGTATACCACTTTATGGATAAAGTAGTAGGAGTAGAGATTGCCATCGGCTGCGTAGTTGTATTCCAACGTCCGGTCGTCCAGCAGGATGTGCGCATCTCCCGTCACCTTGTCAGGAACCATAGCATGATAGTCCTCTGTGTCTGACCAGGTGTATTCATCCTCGAGAATGGGAAGCGGTTGTGCCTGAAGTACTGAAATGAAGAAGCTTAGAGCCAGAAAGGGGATGAACCTCATAGACTAGGGAGTATTTGTGTCGAGAACGATGCGATGTTTGAAGCTGCGATTTACAGCTTCTACGTATTCGTTCCATGGAGTGAAGTCTTCTGTTTTGAGCAAGATGTAGTCGGTCTCGTAGTGGGCGCTGCGTTCGATGTTGCCTTCGCTTGCTGCATAATGCTGCGAGAAGTTGAATTTATCTCCATCATGCTTCTGGTTTTCCGGAAGGTAATTCACGCTCAGGTTATTGCCCAGATCAAGAACATAGGTGTACTCCTTGCGCGTTCGATAGCGCAACTCAAGGGGCAGCTTTCGTTCCTTGTCCACTTTCTGAAGTGGATCGGTCATCTCCAGATTCAGGTTGAGGTACTTTTCATCCTGACTGCTCGCGAGGTAGTCGCGAATGTGATAGCGATAGCGAATGAGCAATGGCAGGTTTGGATCTTGTTCATTCTCAAGCCACACCGTATCCAGCACAAACTTGTTGTTCCCTTTCTGGAGGTAGCTTCTGCAGTACTTCTTCAGGAAGTCGTAACCCTGCTCTGCACGGTAGTCAAAGAAGGTCATGCGGACGTAGCCGTGTAGCTCAGCGGTTCCTATGCCGACCAAATCACGGTCTTCCAGCGTCAGGTAGGATGAATCTTTCAGGAGATTGACGTGCGCTTCGGCCAACGGAGCTTCCAAAACCTTGTAACCCTCGCAATTCCGATTCATCAGCACTTCTTTCTCCTGAATGAAGGGAGAAGGCATTCCAAACGGCAGGTTTGAATGGGTAGGGTCCATGAAGTACACCTCGTTTTGGTGTTCCAGCACAGCGATCATATGATTGTCCACGTTTGGAGTCGGGAGCTCGTTGTAGCGGTAGGGGAGGTCTCGGGTTCCAACCCACGCAAGATTAGAGCGAATACCGTGGGATTGCAGCATGGAGTTCAAAAGATTGGACATCCCTTTGCAGTCGCCATATCGATTGCTGCATACAGCTTCAGCATCCTCCGGTATGTAGCCCTTGTAGCCTTCTTCAAAGGCCACGTACTTGATGTTTTTCTGCACCCACTGATAGATGTTGGAGACGATCTCCAACGTGTCGGTAAGATCTCCGGCAATGGAATCAGCTAAATGGGCGATGTAGGTTTCATCGTTGTCCATGGATCCGAGGAAGTTGCAGTACCAGGCGTGCAAATCGTCCAGGTTTTCCAGCACTCTTACTTCACCGTTTTCGGTCTTGTATTTTTTCACCTGCAGGGTCAGCTGAGGAGCATAATACAATGCTGCCTGCGCCCGCCTGTCCAGGTCTAGCTTGGCCACATTGCGAAACTTCCATGTGTGAATCACATCACGTCCCTTTTCCTTTTTCGAGTATTCAAGGTCGAGGGTATCACAATTGAAAAGCTGCGTTCCGATCTCCACATCCTTGTTATGTATGATGGTGAATGTTGCCTCCTCCAATGGAGCATACATGGAGAGTACAAGCAGCGGCATCAGGTGCGGATCATGGATGCGATGCTCTGTAGTAAAAGCTGTTTTGGCGCCCTCCGTCAATCCACTGAAGCGAAAGCTGGTTTCCTTACTGTCGTCATGGAAGATTCCGCTGTTTACAAAGTCGCTGGTGGTGAAGTCTTTGACCTTTCGCTTGCTGTAGGATTTTCCCTTTGGAACGACTGAATAGGCCTCCAGCTTGGTGAGCTCAGAAAACCGGGATGAATGTGCGGAACGATTGGAATAGCCAAGTGCCCGATCACCGATGCACAAACCTTCTTCGTACGTTTCTCTGGTCACCGAAAGTGTGTCGTCTTCCACCGAAATGCGCACTGTTTTCCTGACATCCAACTGAATGTACTCCTCATCGGGGTACTTCTGCTGCAATCGCTCCAGCTCACGAACACCAGACTGAGCCTGAATTCCTGGAGAACCAAGGAGCAGGAAAAGAAAGAGAGGTATTCTGGTATGCTTCACATTCGTCAATTAGCGCATCATGCTAAATACATGATCATTAAAGTAGAGGTACTCACCCAGCTTTTGCCCCTCTGCATCGAAGTACTGAAATGTTCCGTGTTTTTTACCCAGCCGATAGCTTCCTTTAACTTTTGGCTGTCCGTTGGGATAAAACTGTTCAAAGGCACCGTGCCTTGTTCCATGCTGATGCCACAGTCGCTCACTTACTTCTCCGTTTTCGTAGTACAAGATTTCCTCGCCCTCTTTGTCATCTTCTGCATAAAAGCACCGAAGCTGGAGCTGGCCAGAAGGGTAGAAGTGCTTCATTTCACCTTCAAACCAACCCTTGTCCAGACGGTAGTCTACGGACTGCTGACCGTTGGCATAATAAGCGACAATATGTGCTGTTCCTTGCTGGATGGAAATGGTATCGATGAGGCTTCCGCCTTCAGTTTCGTAAGAATATCCAACGAGCTTCCCGTGATCATAGTATCGCTCCACCTTTAACTGCCCCGAAGGATCAAAGAATCTTGTGGGGCCATGACGATCTCCGTTCACGTAGTTGATTTCATTGCTGAGTTTGCCGGAGTGATCAAACCAACGATATTGACCTTCCAGTTTACCTCGCAGATAATTCATGGATCTCGCAGGAGTGCCGAAGTAGGAATAGTGGATCCATTCGCCTTCCCGTTTATCATAGAAATACTCGCCTTCTTCTGACAGTTTTCCGTTTGGATGGTACCACAACCAGTGTCCTTCCTTCTTTTGGTGTTTATGCTCGCCAGAGGTGAGCAAGTCTCCGTTGGGATAAAACCACTTAAACACCCCATGTGCCTGTCCCGCGATGTATTCACCCTGGAATTGGAGTTTCCCGGATATTCCCTTGGCTTTTAAGGTGCCAGTGCCAAGCGGCAGGGAGATGCTGTCGATCAGCGCTCCGCTGGTATCATAGCTGCAATAGCCAACAAAGGTTCCCTCTTGGTTGTAAAGCGATTTCTGGAACCTCGATCCAGTTGCGGAATACTCAATGGTCGTTGCCGTAGGAACATCAGCGGTCCACCAGCTTTCTTGCTCAAGTGTGCCGTCAGGATAATAGCTATACCACATGCCCTCAGCCTGCCCCAGGTTGTAATTCCCTTCTTTTCTCAACTGCCCTGTGCTGTAGTATTCGCGGTAAGGGCCTTGAGGGAACCCTCCTTCGTGGTTCATTTCCCAATAGAGGTCACCATTGGTATAAAAGGACTGGTTGAGGCCTGTGATCACGCCATCTTTGTAGTTCTCCACCTCAATCAGTTGCCCGGCTGAGTTGTAATACTTCCATTCACCATCCTGGAGCGTGCCTTCAAAAACACCCTCGGACGCCACCTGACGGTAGGGACTGTAGAATTTAGCGTAGATCTTTCCCTTGGAAGCCTCGGTCGTATAAAGCACCGATGTCCCGTCTTCGTCATAGGACTCTGTGAAGACCAGCGCGCCTTTGTTGTAGCGATTGCGTGTGAGCAGATTGCCGTTGAAATCATAAGTCAGCTCTTCACCGGTGATTTTTCCGTTGGCATCAAATTCAGTCTGTTGGTCCACGCGCCCATCCGACCGATAATACATCCACTTTCCCGATACACTGCCCCGGACTGCCATGCCTGAACTCATCAGCTGTCCGTTGTTGTGATACGTCTTGTACGGACCTTCCAGCAGCCCATCCTTCCAGGTCTGCTCTGATGCCAGTGTACCATCAGGATAGTACTCCTTCATGATGCCCTGATTCAGGTTATCGACCATGTTCTTCTCGAGCCTCAGATTGCCATTGGTATGGTATTCCTTGAAATTCCCATTGAGGGCATTGCTTTCGTAGTTGTATTCAAGTTCAATGGCCTCGTCTGCTTTGTAGAAACGCCTGGTGAGCCCCTGGTTCTTGCCATTGGAAAAGTTCAGTTCGAATTGGCGCTGACCGGTGGGGTAGTAGATATTGACAGCTCCATCCAGTTCTCCGTTGCGGTAGGTGCCAACCTCCGCAATAACTCCCTCCTCTGAATACCGGATGTAATCTCCTTCTGAGACGCCATTTTTGAAACGGATCACTTTAGAAGTATCTCCATTCTGGTGCCACGAAGTCCACGTTCCGTCTTGCTGGCCGTTCACGTAAGTTCCGCTGCTCATCAGGCGGCCGTTGTAGTGCTTGAAGATGAACAATCCATCGTTTTCTCCCGCAGCATTTTGGTTGCCGTAAGCCTGAATTTGTCCGTTGTCGTAAAACCAGCGCCAAAGCTTTTTCACCTCGCCCTGATACATCACTTCGCCCTCTTTGTGATACTCCCGCCAGCGATCCTGGCAGGTGGTCATGTATTCGCGGATGCGGCCCATTTTCTTGCTGACTTCCTTAGCCACATCCTCGTTGGTACTGGAAGCAAGCAGGTAGAGCGAAAACACGGAGTAATCATCCTTCTTGAATACATCCTGGTAAAAAGGCAGGTAGAAAGTGGACCAGAATCCCTTGCGTGTGGGAGCATCTTTCAGTTGTTCGAGCACAAGGTGCAATTGCTTCACGCTGGCATAGTCAAACTTGGCATCCACCTCGTATTTCTTGTTGAGAGCGATTCGATTGTTGACCAACAGATCTTCCTGCTCAAATTCTTGAGGAATAGCCTGTTGACTCGCTTCGCCTATGATGTCCAGACTGAGGCTTGCGGCCTGGTCTAACAGCGCCAGCACGGCCAGGCTTCTGCCGCTGCTCGGTTCCAGCACCAGGAAGGTGGTCAACGACAGCAACCCTTGGGTCAATCGCTCTTCTTTCAGCGCCATCATTCCAAGCCGAAGGTGGGCTGACGGGAACACCGGGTTATAGTCCAGCAGCTCTTGATAGGTTTCGAACGCCTTGGCAGGTTTCTCCATGCTTTCATAAGCCTGCGCCTGATTGAGAAGAATGTACTCGTTGTTGGGAAAGAGA
Source organism: Flavobacteriales bacterium UBA6057 (assembly GCA_002428995.1). Lineage (GTDB taxonomy): Bacteria > Bacteroidota > Bacteroidia > Flavobacteriales_G > Salibacteraceae > UBA6057. Next base: position 365,126 of record DIYJ01000004.1, read on the forward strand.
TCTCTGGCCTTTTCATAGGTAGCCAACGCATCTTCGTATCGCTCCTGGAATTCCAGTGCATTGCCCAGGTTGATGTAAGCCTTTACATTGTCTGGATCCAGTGCCAGTGCTTTCCGACTGGTTTTTTCCGCATCCTCAAAGCGCTTTTGCTCAATGTAAGTGAGGGCAAGGCGATCTAAGGCTTCCTGGTAGTTGGTGTCATAAGGATGCACCAATTCAAAGTCTTCCAGCGCATCTTCAAACTGTCCAGCATTAAAATGGGCGATGCCCGATGCCAGGAGTTCGGCCGAGTTGTACAGCACCGGATTTTTTTGAGCCACTAAAAGCGCAGAACAGCATGTAAAGAACAGTGCAGCGAGGGATTGCTTCATATAGTCGGAACAGCCAAATTTCAACAGGGTTTAAAGAAAAGGTTTTTACGGGAAAGAGGGCTTTTGAAGACGCTGAAATACGCCTGTTGAAAAACTTCTGTAAAGACCATGAGGCGGGGTGTACAGGTCAAATAGTAGTTCTACTTTTGCAGCCGCTTATGAGCTACTTAAGTTTTGACATAAAAGAGATCACAACAGCCACTATGGTGCTGTTTGCCGTGATCGATATTATTGGATCGATTCCCATCATCATCCAACTTCGCCAGCAGGTAGGACACATCCAATCTGAAAAGGCCAGTATCGTGTCTCTGCTCATCATGATCGCCTTCCTCTATCTGGGAGAGGAAATCCTGAATTTGATCGGTGTTGACATCAACTCCTTTGCGATTGCGGGATCGTTTGTGCTCTTCTTTCTCTCGCTCGAATTGATCCTTGGAATTCGGATCTACAAGGATGAAATGCCCACAAGCGCTTCCATCGTTCCGCTAGCCTTCCCGCTCGTGGCCGGTGCCGGGACCATGACTTCGTTGCTTTCTCTGCGCGCGGAATACGAGGTGCAGAATATCATCATCGCCATTTTCCTCAATGTGGCGCTGGTATATGCAGTGCTCAAGACTACCCGAAGGATTGAAAAGCTCCTGGGACCAACAGGTATTGCCGTGATCCGTAAGGCATTTGGGATTATCCTTCTCGCGATTGCTGTGAAGCTCTTCCGCACGAACATCGGTGTGATGTAATATTTCGTTGCTTCGCAGGAAGCATGGGAGTAAAGTCACAAGCAGCCAAGGCGCTGGCATGGTGGGAAGTGAAACGCAATCAAAAGCTGATCGCTGATCCTGTTAAGGCTCAGAAGCAATCTTTCCGGCACTTGCTGGATGGAGTTGGAAAGACCGACTTTGGAAGTGCACATCACACGTCAGATATCAATAGCTGGGCAGCCTGGCAGCAGGCGATTCCGGTAAAGGATTACGAGGGACTGAGAACGTGGTTTGACCGTGTGAAGGAAGGTGAGCCTAATGTGCTGTGGCCAGGACGTCCTGCCTATCTCTGCAAGACCTCTGGAACCACTTCTGGCACCAAGTACATTCCCATGAGTGAAGAGGGCATCAAGGCTCAGGTTCGCGCTGCCAGGAGTGCACTTCTGCACTATGTTCAGGAATCGGGGAATAGCCATTTCACTGAAGGTCAGATGATCTTTCTGCAGGGAAGCCCGGTGCTGGAAGAACATGCAGGTTTGAAAGTGGGGCGATTGTCCGGAATTGTAGCACACCATGTTCCTTCTTACTTGCAGCGTAACCGGATGCCATCCTGGGAAACAAACTGCATGGAAGACTGGGAGCGCAAAGTGGATGCGGTGGTCGATGAAACTGCTGTTGCCGACATGCGCCTTATCAGTGGCATTCCACCCTGGGTACAAATGTATTTTGAGCGATTGCTGGCAAAAACAGGCAAAGCATCCGTGAGAGAGGTTTTTCCAAACCTTTCGCTGTTTGTCTACGGTGGTGTGAATTACGAACCTTATCGTCCAGTCATGGAAAAACTGATGGGCGGCAAGATGGACAGCATTGAAACCTATCCTGCCTCTGAGGGATTCATAGCTTATCAGGACTCGCAACAGAACGAAGGCATGCTCCTCAACCTGGATGCGGGCATTTTCTACGAGTTTATTCCCCTCTCTGAGGTGCACAGCGATTCTCCCAAAAGACTGACCGTGGAAGAAGTAAAGGTCGGGGTGAACTATGCCCTGGTTTTGAATACCTCAAGCGGCCTGTGGGGTTATCTCATTGGAGACACCGTGAAGTTCGTGAGTGTGCACCCACACCGATTGATTGTTACGGGTCGCATCAAGCATTTCATCTCAGCGTTTGGTGAACATGTGATTGCAGAAGAAGTGGAATCAGCCTTGGGCGAGGTGTGCCAGGAAATGGGCATCGAAGTGCTTGAATTTCATGTGGCACCCGAGGTGAATCCTGCTGAAGGCTTGCCTTATCATGAGTGGTTCATTGAGCTGGATGCTACGCTTCCCAAGGACTTTTCGGAGCAGCTCGATCAACGTATGCAGGCCAAGAATAGCTACTACAAAGACCTGGTGTCAGGCGCTGTGCTCAGGCCCTTGGTCATCAAGGAACTAAAGCGAGGAGCCTTCAATCGCTACATGGATTCCATTGGGAAGTTAGGAGGCCAAAACAAACTCCCGCGACTGGCCAACGACCGAAAACTGGCGGACCAACTAAACTGAGGCTAAAAAAAATGAAGCCCATTCCTTGGTAGAGAACAGGCTTCCTTCGAGGGTGGGAGGGTTGTAAATGACTTACGGATCAAATATTGATTTCCTATGAAAATGGGGACTTGCCTCAAGGTTATGAATGTGTTAGTTAAAGGCTATCAGCTAGTAGCCAGTCTCACCCTCCAAAAGTCGGAAGCCGAATCCCAAATCGAAACGTAAGGTGCCTCACCAGAAACACCACCACAATCGTAGCCGGTACACTGATTTCTTCAGGAACGCTCAGAGCTCTTAAAGCGAAATACACGATGCCGCCCAGCGCACAGGCAAGCGCGTATATCTCCTTTCTTGTTAATAGCATTGGTTTTTCACCCGTGATGATGTCTCGAATCAAACCTCCGAAAGTGGCGCTTATCATTCCCAGTGCGATGCAGATGAAGATGCTCAAATCATGATCAATGCCTGATTGAATGCCCGCCATGGTGAATAAACCAAGACCCAAGGCATCGAAGATGTAGACATAGAAATTCAGTTTGTTGATCACGGGACTGAACAGAATGGTAAGCCCAGCCGCCACGATGATGACGCTGATCAAAATGCTATCGTGCATCCAGCCAACCGGAGTGTCGCCCAGCATGATGTCCCGGAGGGTGCCACCACCGATGGCGGTCACAAATGCCAGCACAAAAACTCCAAAGACATCGAATTGCTTCTTCATGGCTTGTGAGGCACCAGATACGGCAAAGGCAAAAGTTCCCAGAAGGTCAAGGATGGAAAAGATGGTGAACTCCATGCTTTACGCTGCGGTCATTATTCTGACGTCTCTTCTTCCTGATCTTGTTGTTGCAGACGCTGGTCAATTTCCGTCAACTTCTCCTGGATACGGTGTGCCGGAAAATCGTTCAGTGTCAAAGAGATTCGTTGAACACTACGGATGCGCGAGTCTGTGTAAACAACAAATCCTGGCACGTCCATTTCATGTTCGTCTTTGGTCAATCCTGTACTCAGATAGGTCAGAATTTCTCCCTCGAGAGTGTTGTGCCGCTCATACTGTGTGGTGTTCGTTGTGATGTTGCTGTCCAGGCTCAGGCTTTCCGGAATCAACTGTAGCAGTGCAGCAAAGGAGCTGAACACAAAGAAGGCAACGAGATGGAACCGACTCGCGTTCGACCAGCCTTCCCGGGTGACGAGCAGGGCCAGCACCACGGCAAACAGACTTGCGAATGCCTGTATAATGCTCAAACCGTAGCGCATGCGGTAAAAGAAAACGTAGTAGTTCTGGTGGTGATACGCACGCATGCGCACCAGGCCCAATTGCTGAATCAGTCGATCTATGGAAGGATGCTTTGCCAATTCAGGATGGATCTGCATGGAGCCCGCCCTGAACTCGTCCACAAACACCAATCGCTGGTTGGTATCCACACCAACGGTGTCAATGTGAAACTGAGGTTCCTTTACTGCCAGTGATTCATAGGTCGCGCCTGAACGTACCCAGGTGAGCAGATAGACAATGAAAAGCATCATGATGATGCCGAAAATGAGGAGCAGCGTTTGTCCAAGCACACCACTGAATTGCTCCTTAAACTTATTCCAAAAGGCCATGATCAGGTTAGGGTTTGAAGGACGCTAAGATGCACTTTTGAACTTAGGAAGCAGCGGGATCAGATTCCAGGGTGGTTGCATCTCCTTCCGGTTCGAAGTTGTTCAAGCCCTTCAGGTGCGTGTCCAGCCATTGGTTGCAAAACTTGAAAATCTCGTTTCTGTGCTTCGCCATGCCACGCTTTCCTTTCACTGTGACCAGGTGATGAGGATGCTGAGAATCGGTCAATAATTCGGAGAATTTTTCCAAATCGGTGTAGGATTTTCCTCCATCGTCATGACGCTGCACAAAGAGCAGGGGAGCTTTGTGCAGTTCATTCGCCCAGCGCAGTGGTGTTCGGTTGATGAGTGCTTGTTCCTTATGCTCATCGTAGTTGGGAACATGCTTTTGAAGGTGTTCTTCCAGCAGTGGAATGCTGTCAATTGTACCCTCCATATTCACCATCGCGTTGAAATTGATGGCGCAGTCAAATCGTTTGGAGTTTCTCAGGGTCATCAGGTTGATCAAGGCTCCACGCTGCAATCCAAACAATCCAATTCTGGAAGTATCTACACCCGGTAGTTCTGCCGCTGCAGGAATGATGTTGAGCACATCCTGCAAATCCGCACCGCCATATTCATAGCTCCCATCGCTGCCTGCCCAACCTCGATAGTTGGAGGCAAACATGGTGTATCCATTCGCAGCGAAACGTCCCATGGCCTGCAAAGCACTGGCTTCATTGAGCTCGCTGCGCTTGGGTTTAAAGGCGTGGTTAAACACTACCAATGGATAGTTTCCAGCGGCTTTTGGACGTACGATGAAACCGTTGATCGTCAATCCATCGCTTTGGTACTGCACGTCAAAGAGTTCAATGTCATCCAGGTGCTTTACCTCGTCCTTCAGCTTTCCACCTCGTGACATTTTCTGATAGAAAGCGGTGTTTTCGATGCGCATTTTGTGGCACGAAATCAGTTCACCTTTGAACTGATCAAGGTCTTGGTAGTTTCCAGTCACGGTCGTTGGGTTTGATGAAGTGCTCCCGCTTTGTGAGTTTTCCGAACATCCCAAAAAAGCAAGGGTGAACATAGTACTGCAGACGAAGAGAGTCGCCTTAGAATACAAAGATTGAAAGTGTTGTTTCCCAGCCTCTTTCATGAAGCATTCTCCTTTGATGTTGGGTGTTTCAGTTTCCTGATGATCCAGAATAAAACAGTTCCCAGATTTACCCCAATGATAGCTATTCTATGATTTCACTGTTCTGAAAAGTGACATGGCTTCGTTGGGATGGATGGGGAAGTATGAGCATCTTTACAACCCATTTTTCATCCATGAATAACTACGCTCACACCGTTCTCGATCGCTTCCTGCGCTACGTTAAAATTGATACTCAGTCAGACCCCAATTCGGATACTGCACCTTCTACGCAAAAGCAAAAGGACCTCAGTCGATTGCTCATCCAGGAGCTAGAGGCGATGGGCATTACAGATGCTGAGCTAGATCCTGCAGGTTACGTTTACGCCACACTGCCCGCCAATACCGACAAGCAGGTTCCTACCATCTGTTTGTGTTCGCACGTAGATACTTCTCCCGAAACATCGGGAAAGGATGTGAAGCCTGTCATTCATCATGATTACGATGGTAGTGTCATCACACTTCCGGCAGATGCTTCCATTAAGATCAATCCGGAACAGCATCCGGAACTGAAGCTGAAGGTCGGCAACGACATTGTGACTGCAGATGGAACCACACTGCTCGGAGCTGATAACAAGGCCGGAGTAGCAGAGATCATGGATACAGTGCACTACTTCCTCACACATCTGGAGGAGAAACACGGTCGGATCCGAATCCTCTTCACAACTGATGAAGAAATCGGCCGGGGAGTGGATCACGTGGACATCGAAAAGCTGGATGCGGACTTTGGGTATACCGTGGATGGTGAGGCCCTCGGCTCCTTTGAAGATGAAACCTTCTCTGCTGACATGGTGCGCATCGTGATTGATGGGGTCAATACCCATCCCGGTTTTGCCAAGGATCAGATGGAGAATTCCATGAAAGCGGCTGCTCGCTTCCTTGACTCGCTGCCGCATGACAGTCTTTCACCCGAAACCACGGAAGACCGAGCCGGATTTGTACATCCGTACGAAATCAAAGGAGGTGTGGAGCAGACGGAAATCACTTTCATCATTCGCTCTTTTGAAGATGAAAAGCTGAAGGAATACGAGGACTTCCTGCAACGCAAGTTGGCAGAAGCCATGTTGGATTTTCCCAATTCTGAGGCGCAGTTCACCGTGTTCGAACAGTATCGCAACATGAAAAACGTGGTGCGCGAGCATCCCCAGGTTTCAGAATATGCAATCGAAGCCATTGAGCGAGCAGGGCTTTCACCGCGCAAAGGCAGTATCCGCGGAGGAACGGACGGATCAAGGCTTTCGTTTATGGGGCTTCCATGTCCCAACATCTTCGCTGGGGAATATGCCTTCCACAGCAAAATGGAGTGGGCCAGCGTACAAGACATGGAGAAGGCGGTCGAAACCCTCGTGAACCTGGTGAAGATCTGGGAGGAAAAGAGTTAGATGATCGGATGATTAGACAATCAGATGAAATGACTATCCGCATGTTTACCCTGGCTCATCCAACGGGTAGGGTTAACGGTTTCATTCCTTCTACTTTGTCTTGACACAAAGTAGAGCAAAGGTCAAGGCTGCCATCTTTTTGTGACCAGAGTACGAATCGAACTTTCAGCGTGCCGCGATTTAAACTTGTTCGCGTTTCACGCGACCTTCAAACACTAAATCGCTGCACAAAACCAACGCGCAATTTCTCTTCGATCTGGTGCCCACAAAAAGAAAAAGGCCGGATTCCTGCTCTGCCTAAATTCATCACCTAATCATCTGATTTTCTGATCTCAAAGCACTCTTCAGGGTAAATAAGCGGATAGTCATTTCAGATGATC
>DIYJ01000007.1:0-208689 GCA_002428995.1 Flavobacteriales bacterium UBA6057
TCAGCCAGGCGGCTGGCCTTTTTTGTTGCTCCAAAACCCTATCGTGCGGGCCTTGGTCCAGACTTAAATCAGAACACCCGGAATTCTCCCTCGGCAGCTTTCAGGTAGCCCGTTTTCATGGTGTGTGAGCCCTCAGCCGCAAATCGGAGTTGAGAGCCAACTTGCGCGTATTGTTTGAACAACCCGAACCACCGGTTGACTGCTGGAATTGGAAAGTCGATGGTTAGCCCCAATTTGTCTGGATCAAAGCCAGCCTCCCAGAGCTGTTGGGTCATGTGGTCCACCTTTTCGGGATCACTGTCGATCGGAGGGCGCATCCATTGCGTGAAGAACTGGTTTCCTTCTGAAGTGCCGAGACGTTCGCCAAACCTTGCGGCTACGGTCATCATGGTCAAAAAAGCGTTGGCGCCCATTTTCAGGTCAATGTCGTAGAAGATGGCAATCGCCAGGTTCACTGTCGCAAATACCCTCATTGCATCTCCTCCATTGCGATCCTCAAGCAACAATTCTATGGCTTCCGTGATGCGCGCCTCAGGACTGGATTTAAACTTCTGGATGGCCGTGCGCAATGTTTGGGTCGATTCCGCATTAAGCTTAGCGTCCTTGTTGGCGGCTAGTTCGCTTAAGATGTCGGCCAGCTCTCTGGCGTTCAGTGTTTCATTGGATGCGGTGAGCGGTTGTGCGAGGTCTGGAGAGGTGATTTTTTCATAGATATAGGCAATCCAGTAGCCCACAAGGTTCGATTCATTCAGGGGCATGAGTAAAAATGGCACCGGATCAAAGTTCCAGAGGTTAGAGCCGACATTCTGAAAGGCCACGGCTGCCGGGCACAGCCAATTCATGGAAGTCGCCATGGCCATATTCCCAGGATTGGGGGAAGCAAATGTACACAGCTGGATTCCTGTTGGCTTGGGCAGTATTCCCTTCAGGTTGGGCGGATGGTTGTCAGCAGGTGCCTGAAGAGCCTGCACCCGGTTGAGCAGGTGCTCCCGCTCCGGCATCAATTCCGCAGGAGGAACCATGCTGTTCATCAAACCTGCTTTTCGTGGGGAAAAAATGGTGCCGATGGAGAGCCATCGCACGATTGGCACAGAGAGGCTGGCTTTTGCACCGCCCTGGCTGTGGCCGGTGATGTAGATGTTTTTCTTGCCAAACGAGCGACTGATGATGCAGGTCAGCATGTAAGAATCCATGCTCCAGTCCGTCAGGTCACGGGTTTCGGCATCCAGGAACTTTTGATTGAATCCAAGCAGGATGCTTTCTAAGGTCGCTCCCATGAATCCCTGATGCACCCTCCAGCTTTCGGGATACACTGTCATGAAGAAGTCCAAAGCATGCTGAATGGTTGATTCCAGGGTGTCCGTTAGCCACTTCACCCACCCCAGAGGCAGGCTCAGGTGATTGTGAAGAAACTCGCTCAGCCCAACGATCAGCTCTTTGATCGCTTTTGTTCCGTAGTCCCATTCCAATTGCCCGTAAGGCACAAGATCGAACTTAAAATTGGTGATCCAGTCGTCAACGCTGCGGGCAAGCAGCAGGAATTTTTCGACCCCCTCCATGTTGCCAGACCATAACTCCGTCCAGGCTTCTTTCCACAGTTCAAGATCAAACACCTGCGCCATGGTGCCGGCAAAACCAATGTAGAGGTCACTGCCGTTCTCTATGACCACAGCCATGTTTTCGAGACTGGGCAATGAATTGAAATGTATGGGGTCAGAAGTGAATAGCTTTTTGCTTCCTTCCATGGTGTAGTCTTCACCATCGTTGTAGGCCATGAGAGCCACTCTGGCGCAACGCTTACTTACTTCCGTGTTGATGAGCATGGTGTTGTCGGACATGGTTCAATTTCTTTGGTCGAAGTGGTTACTTCAAGTGAGTATCAGTTTGTGATTTTTGATAAATGTTACGAACAGACGCTTATTTGAGTTTCGGCACTCTTTGTTTTTTTATATCTGGATAAAAGAGATGCAAAAATGGAACCTGATTGCCTCCTTCTCTATTTATTCATACATCTGGCCCGGTTGTTTCCATTGCCCTGATAATAAGTGATTAGAACAATTTCCTTGTTAGGAAACAGATCCCTTCCATCGTCCACCTTCAGGGCTCAATAATCATAACTTATATGAACAAACACAATAAGTACATTCCAGCTTGTTTTAACTTCTCGGATTGCTTCTTTTGGTTCTTAATCCAGACATTTCCCCGAGAAAACCCTCGATCAGGTTCTGATGGCAAATCGCTTCACAAGCTTGTTGTAGAAATAGGTGGAATTATGAACACCAACAGCTTCGGCAAGTTCTTTTTTCCGGATATCAGGGTTTGCCTCTAGTATGAGTCTTGCCTTTTGCAGTCTCGCTTCACCGATGAGTTCATTGGGTGTTTGCCCAAAGAGGAACTGTGTCTTCCGAAACAGGCTGCTTCGAGACATGTGCAGGAGCTCTGCCAGTTGGTCCACTCCAAAGTTTCTATCCTGAATGCTCTGTTCGATATGGGCTTTGATCTCGGTGTTAAATCGTTCGGCTCCAAGCTCAAGTATGGGGATTTCGTCTTTTGATGCCCCACCTTCGTGAGCCTCTACTGCTTCGTACAGCGCCATCGAATGTTCCAGACAAGCTAACAGTTCATCTTCCAGGAAAGGCTTTGTGAGGTAGGCATCAATACCCAAACGCAGCATATTCAACTTGCCTTTGTCGTCATCGCGCGCGGTGATGACGATGATTGGAACTTTCAAACCTTGTTTTTTCAGGTCGGCAACGAATTCTACTCCATTCATAACCGGCATCATGTAGTCTGTGATGACGGCATGGAATAGACCTTGGTCTATCTGCTGAAGTCCTTCCTCACCGTTGTTGGCTTCAACGATGCTGTAGTCCTTCAGGAGCAGCCGCAGGTACTTGCGCATATCCTTGTTATCCTCTACGATCAGAATTCGCTTCGACTCAAGACTCGGTTTCAGCTCAGCTTCCGCTACCTGGCTTGTCTCTGCTTGCTTTATTCGTGTTGCAGGCTCGCTTCCATGTTCGGCCAGGCTGATGTACTTCTCAGGAATGGTAATAGAAAAGACCGTTTCACTATCCGGCACACTGCGCAGGCTCAACTCAAATCCATGTGCTTCAATGATGTTTTTGGAAAAGGAAAGACCTATGCCTGTTCCCTGGCTCTCCGTGATGTGATTTTTGGATTGGTAGAAACGCTCAAACACTTTGTCATGATCGCTCGCGGGAATCCCGATACCATTGTCGGTGATGGTAATTCTGAGGCGATCTGTGAAGGAGACTCCCAGCGTTACTTTCCCATGCCTTGGGGTGAATTTCCATGCATTGTTCAGAATGTTGTGCAGTGCCCGGTTGAAAAGCCCCGCGTCAATATCGATGGATAGATTCGGGATTTCGGCCTTGTGCTCAAACTCAATTTGTTTTTCCCTGAAGAGGCTCTCAAAATCAGTAAACAGCTTGGTGGTGCAAGTCAAAACGTTCACTGTTTCCCGGTTCAGGATTAGCTTATCAGACTCCAGCTTTCCGAGATCCAGCAAATCACTCATGATATCCTCCACATGCCCGGCCTGATCCTGAATGATGCTCAGGCTTTCAAGGTTCTCCTCGTTTTCCTGCTGTTGAATAAGCTTTGATGAATAGCCTTTGATCAGGGTGATAGGCGTTCGAATCTCATGGGAAAGGTTTATGAAGAATCGGGACTTGAAAGCGTTGAGTTCTTCCAATTCCTTCTGCTGTTTTTCAAGCAATCGCTTATCAGCGAGCACCTTATCCTTTTCCTTCTTGAGCAATCGCTCGTTCTTGTCATTCACATTTTTGAAATAGTTGACAATGAGAAATGCACCCAAAAACAGGAAGAGCACATTGAGGTATCCGAAGTATTCCTCCGGATAGACATTCAGGTAAAGGTTCGGAATGTAGAAGGCTGCTAAGGCCAGAATAAGGAGGCCATAGTGGATGTACTTCTTGTCGAAGAAGAAAAGGGAAAACATCGGTACAACGATGTACTGATATTCACCATAGTAGCCTTGAAAGGCGTAGTTGGAGTGATAAAAGAGGGTCGTAAAAACAGTGAACGTGAAGAGCAACCGTGCGGCTTTTGCCTGCCTCAAATGTTGCATGAGGAGCATGGAACTATAGAGCAGCGTCTCGATGGACAGGGCTACAGACTTTTCCAGGTCTAACGTTGCTGTGAGGTAATCAAAAGCAAGAAAAAACACGGAATGAATGAGGGACACGTAGATCGCCAGATTCAGGATTTTGATCCGCTTGGTTTCCTTATCTGAGTCTGATGGATGCGTGCCAACCTTTAGTATTCTTTGAATCTGATGCATATGTGAAGCGTCCTGAATTCCAGATTCAAAACTACCTTCTGGTTGCTGCTTTAGATGTCAACACCCTCAATCTGCGAGGTATTGAGACAATTCGAAGCTTTTGGGATGATTCGAAGGTCCGGCTGGCATATTTGGGACAAATGAAAGGCGCCTGGCACTCCAGAAAACAGGCGTCAAAATAGTTTCGAGCCCGAAAACACAGCTCTTCTGCGATCGTCACGGCCCGCCCTATTCAGAGATCGCAATCGTGAAACCAGGCCTGTGCATGGCGATGCAGCAAGGGGGAACTAAGGATCAATCAAGAATTACATGAAATCAAACACTTTACACTTGGTGAAATCAAGCACGTGGTTGCTGCTCATTTGGGTTGGAGCGGCATTTTCTTCTCACACACAGGCTCAGACTCAGCGCGGAGTAGATATCGATGGCGAGAATGCTGATGATCGTTCAGGCAGATCGGTGAGCATGCCGGATCCCAACACCCTGGCGATTGGAGCTTTTGGAAATGATGGTAACGGAGCCAACTCGGGCCATGTTCGGGTGTTTCGCTGGAATGGAGCGGCATGGACTCAAAAAGGACTGGACATTGATGGGGAAGCCAATGGTGATCAGTCCGGAATATCTGTAAGCATGCCTGATTCAAACATGGTGGCCATTGGAGCCCTGGGAAATGATGGCAGCGGGACAAGTTCGGGTCACGTCCGCATTTACCGCTGGAACGGCAGCGCCTGGGTTCAGAGAGGTGCCGATATCAACGGTGAATCACAGTTTAATTTTTCAGGTACATCCGTGAGTATGCCTGACACTAACACGGTAGCCATCGGAGCGAATGGCAACAGCGGGAGCGGTGTCAATGCAGGCCATGTGCGTGTCTATGAATGGAACGGCAACGCGTGGATTCAAAAAGGCGCTGACATCGATGGAGAAGCCGGGGGAGATGAGTCAGGGAGCTCAGTAAGCATGCCTGATGCAAACACCGTTGCCATCGGAGCTCCATACAATTCCGGCAGCGCAAATTTCTCCGGTCATGTGCGTGTCTATGAATGGAATGGCAGCACGTGGGTTCAGAAAGGCGTGGATCTCGATGGAGAGGCCGGAGGAGATGAGTCCGGGATTTCAGTAAGCATGCCAGATGCGGATGTTGTAGCCATTGGAGCTATCAGCAATGACGGGAATGGTTCGAGTTCTGGCCATGTGCGTGTGTTTGAATGGAACGGAAGTGTGTGGATTCAGAAAGGCGCTGACATTGATGGAGAGGCTGTAGGTGATCTTTCCGGGAGTTCAGTGAGCATGTTTGACGAAAACACGATAGCCATTGGTGCCGGAGGCAATGATGGAGGTGGAGGCAATTCAGGCCATGTGCGCATCTACGAATGGAACGGCAATGCATGGGTGCAAAAAGGAGTGGATATTGATGGAGAAGCTGTGGGTGATGATTCGGGAACATCTGTGAGTATGCCCAGTGCCAACACTGTTGCTGTAGGAGCCTTTCGCAACGATGGCAACGGAGGCAGCGCGGGCCATGTAAGGGTATTTGATATTGAACTCTGCTCAACTACAACGGGCACTGATATTCAGGAGGCCTGCCAGAGCTTTACATGGATAGACAGCAATACTTACACCAGTTCTAATAATACAGCCATGTTTACCCTAACCAATGCAGCGGGTTGCGATAGCATCGTCACACTCAATCTTACCATCAATGATCCCTCCTCGGGGGTTGATGTTCAGACAGCCTGCGAGAGTTTTACCTGGATCGATGGTATGACCTATGTCGAGTCTAACAATACCGCTACCGTAGTGTTGACCAATGCTGCGGGATGCGACAGCACGGTGAGCCTTGATTTGACCATAAACACGGTAGATGCTACCGTGAATCAGATCGGGGCGGAGCTTACTGCAAGTTTATCCGGGGCCGCTTATCAGTGGTTGGATTGTGACGATAACAATGCGCCAATAAGTGGAGCAACAAATCAAACGTATACCGCAACAGAGAATGGGAACTATGCCGTAGCTGTCGCAGAAAATGGATGTACAGATACGTCTTCTTGCTTAGTAGTCAGTACCTTAAGTGTTGATGAGCGGGTGAGTGAGGACGACATCAGGATTTTTCCCAATCCGTCAAAAGGACAGGTGACCATAGAGTCATTTGTGGAAGGTTCCAATGCCATGGTCATCGAAATTCATGATGCAGCCGGCCGACAGATGCTTCACGAGCAAATTGTTGGACAGAGGCATGAAATCACCACACACGGGTTTGAACGAGGATTGTATTTCCTGAGCATTCATACCGAACGAGGTAGTCTTACGCAGAAACTCATCATGGAGTGAGTCCTTCATAGTTAGGTTTTAGTCGGGTTTGGCTTGAGTGAATGGTTGGAAGTATTTGTCTTCCAGCCATTTTTTATTTCATCTCAATGCACCGTATTCATTGGGGTTTGGGGTCTGCAGGTATGGAATTGAATAACGCCAGCAGATGACGAACCCAGGTGCGAAGCATGAATGTCATGCTGAAAGAATAAAATTGAGGTTGTGCAGAAGGGTTAATTTGATATGTTTGAGCAACAATTAACAGCAAACGTACATGCGTAAAAATAAAAAGCGCCTGTGTGGGAGCAATCAAACAAACCTATTTCCAACCTAAAATGAACATGAAACCAAGTTTACTGCTGTTTGCGTTTGTTCTAAGTTCTATACTTGGATCTGCGCAGATTTTCAACACCAACTATGTCTTTCCTTCTTCATCCGTTCCTGATTATCAGGATCGCTCTACGATGAAGGCTACTGAGTTGGTCAACGAGAAAGAAATCATCACCGTAGGCTTCGCGCTGGAGCCGAACTCCAACTCCAAGAACGACCTGATTCTGACCAAAACTGCTGCTGACAATGGGCAGGTGATCTGGATGAATCGCTACGGTTTGCCTGGATTTGATGAAAAGGGCTTTGGCCTCACCCTGTCTTATGATAAGAAGCACGTGATCGTGGCAGGAACCGCTGAGGACAAGGACAATCCCGGAGACTGGAACGCGCTGGCTATGAAAGTGGAAATCACTACAGGTAATGTAGTTTGGTCTACGCAGCATGGCAAGACCGACTCTTACGAGGAGTTTAGAATGGTAGAGCAAACGTATCCAGGTCCTTTCTTCCCATCAAACCCAACGTACTGCTTCATTGGCCGCACTACCCTCGGAGATGAAGTAAAGGCAGCTATTTACGCTTCCGGCATCTTTGATTTTGACGGTTCTGAGCAATGGGCCAACTTCTATATTGATGCAGAGCTCTTTCCCAAGGTCTTTGACCTGACCTTCCAGATGGTGCGCTCCAACGATGGTGAGAACTTCATCATGTCTGGTACGCGCTATGAGGACAACAAGCCTTCTGACCTCTTCACATTCGGCATCAGCCCATTCAATGGTGCCATCACGGATAAATACATCTGGTATGACGTAGATGAGAAGAACCAGTATGAAGGCGCGCTTTGCACAGTTGTCGTGGACAATTTCAATGGATACGGGCTGGCTGGAACCACAAGAAATCCAGGTGGGAGCCTGAACGAGGCGATTACCGTGCTTTGGTTGAAAGATGACCGTAGTGTGATCAACACTCACTACTACGCTGAAAATGGACACCCTAACAACGAAGGACTTTCCATTTACCAGAACACACAAGAGATCAAAACTTTTGATGTGTACACCAGCAACACCAGAAACATCCAGAGCCCTGGTTTCCTGAATGTCGATTTAGACGGTCCGATCAACTACTTCATTACTTATGATCAGGACATTGAATTCAATGATCTCGATCCTACGGCTATGGTCAGAACCCGATATGGCTACACGGCCAAGGCATTGCACAATAACGGCAATGGCTACAAGCTGGCCGGACTCGATGAATTTGGCAGAACAGAGTGTGCTGAGCTGTCTGAAATGGATCTCAAAGAGCGCGAAGCCAAGTTTGACGCCAGGGAATACAAGGCAGAGCAGTTTGGCGAAGACAAGAAGCGCGATATGGAGATCAAGGAGGTCCACGGAAAGTGGATTCTCTGCGATGGCAGCGATGGCGATTCCTTCAAGTATGAAGCCAGCGAGGATGCAGAAGTTTCTAGTGCTTCAACGTTCTCAGCTTATCCTAACCCTGTGAACGAAATGGATCGTGAATTCATCATTAGCTACAACATGGAGCAGTCTAGCGAGGCCATCCTTGAAGTATACAATGCTCTGGGTCAGCGTGTATTCACCAACCTTGAAATGCTCAACGCTGGTGGCGATCAGATTTCCATCAGTACAGAGTTGTTCTCTCCAGGCATCAACTTCGTTGTGCTCCGCGCAGGAAACGAAGTGGTGTACCAGCAGAAAGTGGTGAAGGAGTAAAAACAACCATCAATATTGTTTTAGAAAGCCGCTGCCCATTTGGGTAGCGGCTTTTTTGTGAGCGGTTGTTCAGCCTGAATCAACAGCAAATTCGTGTTCTGGAGTAATCGCCAGATCAAGAATTCCATGGGCCTGCTGGCTAAAAGTTGATGCCCAGCATGAGGCTGTTCTGTAGGAGCAGGTCTTTGCGCAGGCGCAACTGCCTTGCCAGTTTCTCATCGGTGCCAATGGAGGCGTGGTCGTGATCGTGCGCATGATCGTGGTCATGCGTGTGATCATCTGCGGCTGTCGATGCCGACACAGGCTCCGTAGCATACACATCGTCAAATGGGAAACAAGCCAAGCCAAGGTTGTAGCTGAGGTGGAGGCGTGGGAGGAAGTTGTAGGTCAGGCCTGCATTGCCATTCACAGTAAAGTGGGCGCCAACGTTCACGCAATCCCGCTGCATCACATCTGAAAGCCAGTTGAAACCTGCTCCCAGAGAAACATAAGGTGCGAGCTTACTCTCCTCCGGCAGGAGATAGCCATTGTTGAACTTATACTTTGCAGCGACTGCGCTGGTAATGATTTGTGAGCGCAGGTTGCCCATGCCGGCAATGTTGGCGCAGGATTCACCGGGACAACTCAGGCCGTATGCAGCCGTTCGAAGTTCATCTGCTTCGGTGGAGCAATATCCATAGCGTCCAATGGAGTTGTTGAAGTTGAGATCAAACGACCGGCTCAGGTACATGCCAAGGCTTGTTTGAAATCCCCCAAAGCAGGTGGTCCCAAATTGGAAGAAGCTGGTTCCGAGGTTTCCGTTGTAGTGATTGATTGAAGCTCCGGCAGCAAAGCCAAAGCGATGTTCGCTGTTTTGGGAATGAGCTGCCGTTACCGACAGCACCAAAAGAAGGGTGAGAAGTCTGTTCATGGTTTAGTGGTCGGATGGATTAAGGCACAATCTAAAAGGGCTCGTTTAGATCATGTTAAAGTAAAGACGGGGGTCGTCTCATTGAGGTAAGTGACTCAACGTGAGTTCTCGAGCTGGCAACACTTCATCAAATGCCGCAAATAGCAGGTTTCATACAGCTTTGATCCTTGATCCTTGATCCTTGATCTTTGAGCTTAGCGCGAGCCCTCCATCGGTGTTTGGCTATTGATCATTTCCAGCCATTCCTCGGGTTGTTTGGTGAAACCGAGCGTGTAGTTCCGGGATGCTATTCCGATGTCATACCCTCTGCTTACTGTGATGCTGATCACATTTAGTTTTTCAAACTCTGGTTTGGCTTCCAGCAGGATTCTGGCTGCTTCTTTGATGATTTCAGACTCTTCTGGCTCTAGTTGTTTTTGCAGCTCTGAGACGTGCAAATGGAGGGTGAAGCTTTCAGTTGTGGTTCCTTCAGCTCCTAAACCACCCACGAATGTGGTAGTGTTGCGATTTGAGCCGACCCTAACCACTCCTGGAATCTCTTCCACTTCAGAGATTAAATCACTGTATTCATTCAATATAGACTTGTCATCGAGCATGAAATTAGTATTGACTGCCAGCGCAATAGCCGTTAACCCTAAGGAGACATAAACACCAGTCCTTCCGCTTTTTGGCGCCTCTGAGATTTCCTCATTTTCTTGGGTCTGTACGACATACGTACCTAAGAGAAGATCATGAAGAGACTGTCTTGATGATGTATTTGCGATGTACAATACGATGATGGAAAGTAGCGCTGAGCCAAGGATTGCTGCTTTGAAGAGATTTGGTGCACTTAATGACTCGAAACCAGGGATCGGGTAGCCCAGCAGGAAATATGGAATGAGCATGATCAAAGCCCTGAGCACTGATTTTTGCATCGACAGCGGATGACCAGAACCATCTACCGCTTTGATCTTTAGGATCCTTTTTCCGATGGTTTGCCCATTAGTCAGTTCAGAGTTGCTGACAGCGAAATAGAGAAAGGCTATAGCGAACCCTAGTAAAAGACCTTGAACTCCCAGGGATACCAGGAAATCTTCAGCTGCCATGCCAAGGCCGTACCCAACTATTCCGAGTATTAGACAGTCAAGAATCAGAGCTCCAACTCTTGACCAGAATGTTGAAATGTTGTGCTTAAATGCCATGTTCGAAAGGTATTGATATGATAGGTAACTACTTGTGCACAGCTAAAAGAATAAATCCGGGAATCTGAGGCCCTGATTTCCTGATACTGGTATGATTCAGTTTGATTCTGGTTTTCAGGTTAGAGCTGATATGGTGTCTGGCAAGGAAAGCACATCCACGGAGCATGAAGCTACCAGGCTCATCAATTCACCCGCCTTGGGTGCGTTCCAGCTGACATTCTTTCACGACACAAAAGGTTGAGCTTTAAACGCTTTTCTGGCCAAACTCATCCACTGATTTGGGAAAAGGGTGTGTTCTTTATGTTTACACGTGACGAACATTCATTGCATCTTTATCTCCGCAAGTTGCGAGCCCAAACAGCCTTACTAACCTCTTCCAGATGACCATTAAGTTCTGCTTTAAAAGCCTTTTCATACTGCTTTTAACCCCATCTATTCTTTATTCACAAAGCATACTATTCACGCAAGTAGAGGGCAAGGATGGGAAGTTGGAGGAGAGGATTTTCGACATGGTTCAGGACACCAATGGATACATGTGGTTTGGCGGTGCCCAAGGGCTTTCCAGATATTCAGGTTACCGATTGTCAAATGCCACTTTCCCTGAAGGTGGTTATGCACCAACGGTGTATGGAATGGAATTGGATCATCGCGGCAGACTTTGGGGATATTCCTCCGTGAACGAACTGTTTCATCAGACAGACACTACATTCCAAAGGGTTGATATGTCCGAACTCTCGTCTAAAATCCCTGATTACAAGGACAAGTACATCAACAACATCTCCATTGATCGTTTGGACACAGTTCGCCTGTCGTTGGTACACGCATCCTCTCAAATCATTTTGTCTCCGGATGGCGAGATTCGGTACAATCCAGCAAAAAGTGATGGGCACGTCACGTTTGTTGTCGAAGAAGTCAATGAAACCCTCAATTACTACAAGCGTCTTGCCTCCAACCCATCAGACTCTCTCATCATCGAGGTTAACAAAAAGAGACTGAGCGTCCCCATCTCAGAGGGTAAAGGTCTCTCTGGCAGTGGCTACAGGGTCATTAAAACCAGGAAGGGAAATTACATTCTCGCTACAGGCAAGGAATTGATACGATTCAACGAAGACACTATTCTGGCTCATACAACCCTCCCAGCCAAAATCAACAACGCCCTGATGGAGGATAGTAAGGGTCATCTGTGGGTTGGATTGGCTGGTCGACTGTATCGATTTGAAAATGGAATTCTGGATTCAGAACATGCCATGGGCCTCTTTGATAGAATGTTCATTTATAAGGTGCTGGAAGATCGCGAAGGAGGTATATGGGTAGCCACCGGGGGAGCGTTTTTGCAGTATGCTCCAAATCCGGAGATCGTGCAGTTTACCGACACTGATTTCGATGACTGCACCATTGTTTCCTTCAGTGCAGACCAGGACAAAGTATACATTGGAACAGCATGCCCCAGCGTTCAGGTGCTGGAAAATGGGAGACTTCAATTGTTGCCATTCGAAATCTCCAGGGATGAGCGATTTGTGAAGTCTTTGGCGACCACCTCCGATGGAACGCTCTGGTTCTCCACCACCGGAGGAACCTATGAAGTCGTAAACGGTGAGGCTGTGATGAGGTACCCAGGCTACAGCACGATCATCGCGGATAACCAGGATAGGATCTGGTCTGGAAGAGGTAAAGGGCTGATCGAAATCGATGAAACGGGCGCAATCTATAACTCTGTCGACCAAGGGTTTAATTATAAGGTGCCACATCTGTATGCAGGACGTGGTGACACCATCTGGCTAAGCACGCGGAGTGCAGGTTTGTTCAGCTATGCCCACGACACCATAGTTCCTTTCGAGCGCTATGACTCTCAAGAACTGCCTATCCACTCTATTCGGGGCGAGGAGGACGGAGTTCCATTTTTTATCACCTCCGAGCCTCCCTGGCAGTTATACCGTGGTGGCCAGCTCATAAACATTGGCGAATACAGAACCGCGCTGCTCAAGAAAGAGCAACCCTGGTATATTACGCAGCGCGATAACGTGATTTGGATCGCTACGAACACAGGATTGAGCAGGCTTGACCTCGACAGTACCGGCTTGAACTGCATTGGCTCAAAGGATTATGGTTTGGCAGAGGGTATCCTTGGAAAAGGATACAAGGGCCTATTCGCAGGAGATTCAGGTCTCGTCACCCTCAATAACCAGGGGCTCTTTGTGATCCCCTATGATGCCTTGAAGCCAAACCAGATTGCTCCCAAAGTTCACCTCAGCCAGATAAAGATTAACACGCGTGATACGGCTATTCAATCATCGTATGAGTTGAGCTACACGCAGAACCTCATCTCTTTTTCCTTCGAGGGGACTTCCTACAAAAACCCAGGAAACCTGGATTTCAAGTACAAAATGTCTGGGGTTGACAAGGAATGGGTCATCAGCAAGTCATCGACCGTTCAGTACACCACCCTTCCACCGGGCGACTACACCTTCGAAGTCTTTGCGGCCAACAGTGATGGGGTTTGGAGTGAGCGACCGGCTACCATCTCTTTCACCATCACTCCGCCTTACTGGCAGACCTGGTGGTTTCGCATTGCAGGTTTTCTACTACTTGTGGGTTTGATTTGGGGAGCAGTCTCATACCGTTTCAGAAACCTCCAGGTACAGCTAAGCCTGCGAGAGCAATCCCTGGAAGCGCAGCAAAAAGCACTGCGAGCGCAAATGACACCACACTTCATGTTCAATGCGCTCAACTCCATTCAGCTGCTGGTCTCTGACAATGATCGGATCTTCGCCATGACCAACATCTCGAAGTTTGCCCGGCTCATGCGAAGGGTGCTCCACAGTTCGGAATCGGCCTTCATCCCACTTTCTGAAGAACTGGAATCCCTCAGCCTTTACCTCGAACTGGAAAGTCTCCGCTTTGATGGAAAGTTCTCCTTTGACATTGACACCACTTCCCTCACATCGCCCGAATCGTGGAAGATTCCCCCGATGCTCCTTCAGCCGTTTGTGGAAAATGCCATCTGGCATGGCATCATGAAAAAATCACCTCAAGAAGGCACGGTGAGCCTTCGTTTCGAAGAGGAAGGCCGAGACTTGACCTGCACCATTACGGATGATGGCGTAGGCAGGGAGAAGGCAGCAAGCATCAAGGATTTGCGCATCGGTGGAGGTTCTTCAAGTGGTATACGCATCATTCGTCAGCGCATCGAAACCATCAATCGTCAGTACGATACCAACATCACCTTTACGACTACAGACTTGAAGGACCACAAAACCAATGAAGCGAAAGGCACCTCTGTCACCCTTGTTTTCGCAAACACCCCGAAATCGGATTGAGGTCTGGTCAGTAGGTTCATCGGTTGCTTGTTGAGTGCACCCAAGGGCTCACACACTTTGAACCTGGAGTCTATCGGATTTGAATGTGTCCACTAGCGATCTTAAGGAAAGCCTCCGCCTTTGTGCCAAGGTTAAAAGTGTAGTAAGCTAACTCATCCTCGGAGCCACTCCACAGGTACTCTATTTTTACAATGTCAGGCTTCAAAAGGCGGGTTTCATGTTCCAGGGAACGGATCACACTATATGGGATGTAATCGACATTGAAGGAGTCATTTTTACCAAGGTATGCTTGAACCAGATATACGACCATCACTTTACAATTCGTGACGACTATATAATCAGTGTAGCGATTACCAAACGTCTTGTGCTGGCTCCGAGCTAGTAATTTGTGCTGTCCATGAATTACTTCTCCAGGCTCTAAGAGTAGATGAACGCCTTCATCAATATCACTTGCGGAAAAGTGTTTGCGATAATGCCTTTCATTCGAAAAATTCATCGTTAACCCCGGTTTTAGTTCTGTGGTCACACCTGTTGTGACGAAAACAAATCAAACGTAGGTTAAAGTGGTTTTAGTGTCAGTCCGAAAGTGTTATTAAATGAAGAGGTTTCGTTGAATGGAGGATCAGAGCCGAACAGCATTCGCAAGTGGTCCCTCCGATCCTTTAAAAAAATCCTCACGAGACACTACTCTTGGGGATCTTGTCAGAATAGTATCAGCTGCTTTGACAAAGCAAGCGAGCAGTTCACGCACTATGCTGACAGTTCTGATTTCCCTCATTTCTTCAATCACAACTCGGTTTGGTTCATGGCCCGGGAAAAAGACGGAATGTTCTGGCTCGGAACGTTTGGCGGAGGACTAAAGCGATTTGATGCCGAGGCCAATGAATGTACTACCTATCGCGCATATTCTAACGAGGCAGAAAGCTACGCCCGTTATTCTGCCCTCGAAGGCTTGCTGAGCGATTACATCTTCGGAATCCTCGTGTGCGACCACAATCAGTTTTGGATCAACACGTTGAACGGGCTCTGCCGGTTTCGACCTCAGATTTTCAGGAATGGGACGGTGCTGCGGCATAGGACTACAATGTTTTTGCATCTCCGGCCATCTTCATGCTCGATCAGGATAGAAAGATCATAAGACGACCCGTTTCAGCAGAACATTCAAACACACTTGTTACGCTCTAGTCATCTGATTTATGAAGCGAGTCAGGCCTTGCTTCAGGCATGGATATAAGACGCCTGCATGACACCATCGAAGCAAAAAAGTGTAGGAATAGGTTTGTTCTCATGCCACTATGAAGCACAGTCGTTCCTCTATGCACGGCATTCGGGACAAATTTCTGGAGTTTCGAGTGTATAGTATTAGCCTTGGTCAATTAATAGTGACTGGCAAGGGAATCATGCCATCCTGCTGTCAGCCCCATACTCAACCAAACTTTTAAACCATGTTTTGGACTTCAATTGACCAACCTTTAAAACGAATTACCACTGGAACTTCTTACAATATCTGGGCTATTGACCCCAACAATAACTTACGCTATTTCGACAGAAAACACCATACTGGTCAGTGGGTCTATGCAAGGGACTTGCCTAACCAGGCCACAGCAGCCGATGTGAGTGTTGGATTTGACGGAGCGGTATATGCACTCGATTCAAACGGCCACGGCTATCACCTCCATAGAAATGGTCATTGGTCAGATAGTATTGGTGGCAACTTGCGCTCAATCGCTGTGGCCAATGAGGCGAATGTTATGTGCTTGATCGGACAGGATAGACATAACCCGTTCATAGCCCTTTATCAGGGCATTCCAAATTGTTGGGCAACATCACGAGCATTCAAGGTTGGTTCGAAGTTTTCCAGCATGCAAGTGAGCATGGGAACAGATGGAACAGCCGCGTGGGTAGATGGAAATTCTGGATCAGTATACCTGATGTGGTGGCCGCGTCCGGGGCGACAAATTATCACCATTGGGACTGCTGGCAACTTCCTGGGAACGAAGTTTAAGATTGTCTCTGTTGCTCAGGCCAACAGCGTTTATTGTGTAGATGAGGATGACAATATCTGGGACTTTCATGGTGACGGCCATGGTACAGTTTACAAGAAAATCATTGTTGGCGTGCCCAACGCAGATTACGAGGGCGGATTTGAGCCTGTTCATTTGACCGGGGGAAGCGTTGTTGACTTCGTTCATAGCGATCTGAATTCAGGATACATGATCTACAAAAAAGGGGATGAGTATGCTACTTACAAGTTGATCCCCAGGCACCTGTCTGGCAAAAAGAAGCCCCACACCTTGGACGATTCTTTTGTTGAACAGGGTTCCACCGGAGCCAGAGAAGAAGAAGATGTATAGAAGCAGCACAGCGCTGGCAAGTCTTCATGACAATCCAAAAACAAAAAATCCTCACGAGACTCTGCTCGTGAGGATTTTGTCAGAATAGTACCCAAGACCAGGGTCCCCGCTTTCAGCGGGATAAACTTCTCCAACGGTCATTTTTTGTTGCACAAAAAAAGGGCGACCAAATGGCCGCCCTGCTGTGCACTTGTTGCACTCGTACCCAGGACCGGGGTCGAACCGGTACTCCCGAAGGAACTGGTGTTTGAGACCAGCGCGTCTACCAATTCCGCCACCTGGGCATTTTCTTTTGCATTCTCAATGCCAGTGGTGGAGTTTATCCCCACCGAAGTGAAGGGGCCACCTGTGCATTGATGAGATCAAAGTTGGTAGTTCAAAGATCAAAGCTGAATTTCTTTGAGCTTTTATCCTTGACCTTCGATCCGCTTTTGCGGCTGCGAATCTAGTTATTCTTTCGTTTCTCGTTGATGAGGGCGGTCCAAATGCTGAGCGTACCCCGATCGTTGCGTGTCCAGATGGGGCGGATCACTCCATCTGCTGCGGATATGTTGTTGTAATCTCCGAAGAAAACGCCATCGCTAGGAATGAATGGGCTGTCGCTGATTCGTTGGTTTTCAAAGGTTTGCCCTCCATCACGGCTGATGGCGAGGTAGACATCTGTGGCTGTGTCTTCATGGTTCCTGCGGTCGTAGAACACGATGTAGATGTGACCGGTGGTTTGGTCGATGTCCATCCAGGTGAAGAATTGCTGTTTGCCGGGAGGATCGTCATTCACCCGCACAGGATCGCTCCAGGTTTGGCCTTTGTCAGTGGACTTGGTAATCCAGATATCCGTGTCGTCTTCTCCATTGCGCTGATCAGCCCAATTGATGTAGATCGTACCACGGTGTGGGCCTTCGGAGATGTCACAAGCGGTGATCGGCATGCCATTGGCGCGACCGATGCCCGGAATGTCGAAGGCCCAGTTGGCTCCGCCAGTCACAGCCACAACAGGCTCGCCATATCGGGCAATATGCTTGCGACTTGACCCAAAGCGCTGCACCAGGATGTCGCCATTCAAGCTCCAGGCTGAATAAACGCCATCCAATCCTGCGGCTGGCACGGCTCCTTCGGCTGTTTCGCTCATGTCAATGCAGTTTCCCGGAGTTTGATTGAGTTGCTCTGGTTCTGACCAGCGCTTGCCATTCATAGAATAGGAAGCGAGGATGTTAGACTCGCAAGAGTCGTCTTTGCTGCCATAGGTGTCGAATTGGGTCCAGGTGATCCAGAACATCTTACGGATTGGATCATAGACCGCCCATTCCTTGTCCTGATCCTTGGCCCCGTTAAAGCCAATGCTCGAACCCTTGCTCCAGGTGTTCCCTCCGTCTCTGGAGCGCTGACCTACAATGCGGTCCAGAATGTCAGGGTTGCTCCAGCCTTCTCCGGATGGACTGCTGAGGTGGAAGTAGTAGAAATTGCCGTCCTCATCGGCAATCACGCAAGGGTCACCATAAACTCCATAGCGTGAGGTCAGCCGATCATTGGTCCATGTTTTACCAGAATCGGAAGAGGTGAACACATAATCCAACACGGCTCCGGCCACCAGCCTGGAAGGGTCACTCGGATCAACTGCGATGCTCGGTTCGCAAGGCGCGTAGGCTCCCGGCTGCTGATCGAAAATCTTGACGTTGGGGTAGATCGATTGCGCCTGGGAGAGTGCAGCAGTGCTAAGGATCAGTACGGTTAAAAATGATCGCATCGGGATTGGGATAAACATTGTCGCCTGGCTCCATATCAGCCAGTTTCTGCATAGGGTCGAGCGTGATGGAGAGAATGTCCTTCGGCTTTTCATCAAGTTCCAATTCGTAGAACTCATAAACCCAGGGCCAATCGGTCTGCTGCTTCCATCGCACTCCGTCAGGATAGTCTGATTCCTTGGCACCGCGCATCACCTCCAGCGGGATGTAGTAAACGGTGGTTCCCTTGGCTGTTTCTACCGCTACTTCCACCGGCATTGGAAGGTTCCCTTTGCGCTCGAGGATGAGTTTTGTTTGCTTGCCATCGGCCACCAGGTGTCGAATGCTGTAATCGATCTTTTTGGTGGTTCCGACCCAGTTTTCGAAATACCATTCTAGTTCCAGGCCTGAAGTCTTTTCCATAACGCGCTTGAAGTCATCAGGAGCTGGGTGTTTGAATTGCCACTCGTCCCAATAGCGCAACATGCCGCGGTCAAAGGTCTCCTGCCCCATGATGTAGCTCAATTGATGAAGGAAAATGTTTCCCTTGGAGTAGGCGTTCGTGGCATAGTGACGATTGCGGTCGTAGTGATCCGCGTGGGTGGTCATGGGTTCATCCTTTCCCGTAAGCGCGAGGCTGCGATAGCCTCTGTAGTCGGACAGGGAAGGATTGATGCTTTGCTTGCTGAACAATGAGTCCAACACCTGATCCTGCGCGTAGCTCGTGAAACCTTCATCCATCCATGGATACTTGGACTCGTTTGTGGCCAACACTCCATAGTACCAGTTGTGAATGGCTTCGTGTACGGTCACACTGACCAAGCCACCCATTCGGCCTGTTCCGGCAATCATAGTACACATGGGGTATTCCATGCCTCCATCTCCACCTTGAATCACGGAGAATTGAGGATAAGGATAGACACCAAAGCGCTCGTTCATGATCTCAAACAGCCGTACGGTGAAGGGAACAAGCTTGTCCCAATTATCATTCAATCCGGCAGTGTCGCGGTTGAAAAAATGCAGCTCAACGCCATCCGGTCCAGCTGTTTTTGTGTGTCGGTAGTCTGGGTCTGCCGCCCATGCGAAATCATGCACGTTGGACGCCTTGAAGTGCCAGTGAAGCTTGCCATCACCGGGGCGACTTACAGCCATTCCTTTATTTGCATAGCCATGGCCAATCTCCTCTGGATTCTGAAGTATACCGGTTCCTCCAACTACAAAAGAGGAATCGATGTGGATGGTCACATCAAAGTCTCCAAATACTCCATGAAACTCACGACCAATGTATGGACTTGAGTGCCAGCCATCTTTATCGTATTCGGCCAGTCTTGGATACCACTGCGTTAGTGTGTAGTCGACTCCTTCTGCGTTCATGCGCCCACTTCTTCTGATCTGTTTGGGCACCTGGCTGTTGAACTCCATTTCGAAAGTGGTGGATGCTCCTGGTTCCAGCGGTGTGGCCAGCTTTACTTCCATCACCGTACCTACAATCTCGTAGTCCAGCTTCTTTCCGTCTTGCTGGAAAGTCTCAATGCGATGGTAACCGATCTCATCCTCACTCAGTCCTGCGATGCGGCTTTTGATCCTGTGATCGGGGTCAGCAATCGTGCGCGAACGCACATCCATAGCACTTCCGGGTTGAAAGGCGTTGAAGTAGAGATGGAAAAACACCTGCTCCAACCGATCGGGAGAGTTGTTGGTGTAAACAATCGTTTGCTTACCCTCAAAGCGATGGGTCTCGACATCGAAGTCGATGTCCATGGTGTAGTTTACTTTTTGTTGCCAATAAGATTTGGAAGGCTGTGCCAAGGCGATAGAGCACGCGGCCACGAGCAGGGCGGTCATTACGGGGTTTTTCATGATCGGGCTTTTGAAGTTCAAATTCAAACGCAAATTCAAGTTCAATGGGCTTCGGTTTTATTTCGAATGATGGTCGCTAAGATCGCGATGAGCTCTTCACATTCGGATATTAATCCTTCTAGTTGCTGCCTGTCTCCTATCGCAAGTTCCCGCAAGATCTTAAGAGATACTCTGGATTCTTTCAGTTCCTTCAGTGAAATGCTAGCCTTGTTTACAAAGTCTTTCTTGGTTCGCGTTCCTTGAGTCTCCCCGAAGTTAAGTGCTGCACTTCCAGCAGATCTCAACAGCTGGTTTCCATAGTAGTTGCCGATGGCTGGCCCAAAAATGCCTTCTGCAAAACGTGCATTATCAGCTGCAAACATCACCAAGCGATCTTCTAGGTCATACTTCTTCAAATCAATGGAGTTTTTCAGGTTTGCACTTGCACTTGCACTTGCACTTGCACTTGCACTTGCACTTGCACTTCAAAGAAACTGGCGTGCATCTAGCTTTAGCCACTCAAGTGTCGAATGGCAAAAAATGTCCTCAACCGTTTCTTTGGAGAAATCGCCTTCTTCAATGAACTTACCGATATCCAGATCGCCTAGCGGGAAGGGGTAATCTGAGCCGAGGCAGACGCGTTTGGAACCCTGATGATCAAGGATGAATTGTAGCGCCTTGGCGTCATGGGTGATGCAGTCGACCCAGAATTTACCGATGTACTCGCGAGGATTGATGGGGTTATCGATGGCCACAAGATCGGGTCTGCAGTTGTAGCCGTGCTCAATCCTGCCGATGGTCCCGAAAAAGGAGCCGCCCGCGTGGGAAAAGCAAACCCGCAGATCTGGCAAGCGCTCCAACACACCACCAAAGATCAGCGAACAAGCTGCGCGAGAAGTTTCTGCTGGCATGCCCACCAACCACGGCAGCCAATACCTGCGCATGCTTTCCATTCCCATCATGTTCCACGGGTGAATCATAATGGCGAGATCCAAGTCTTGGCAAGCCTTGAAAATGGGGAAGAACTGTTCCTCATTCAGGTTCAGATCGTTGATGTTGCTGCCAATCTGTATGCCGGGGATTCCCATTTCCTTGAGGCGCTCAAGCTCTTGTATGGCGGTATCTGCGTCCTGCATGGGCACGGTGCCAAGGCCGATGTAGTGCTTCGGGTGATGGGCGACTACTTCAGCAATGTGATCGTTCAAAAAGCGCGAAAGCTCCAGGCAGTCGGCTGGCTTCGCCCAATAGCTGAACATCACCGGAATGGTGCAAACTACCTGCACCTGTGTCTGGTGCGTTTCATACTCCGCGATGCGCTCTTCCGCATCCCAGCAGTTCGACTTGATCGTCCGGAAATACTCCTTGCCCTTGATCATATCAGCCTTGCCGTCTTCGCGCTGTTCCAGGTAAATGAAGTCTCCATAACCGAATTTCTCTGCAAACCGTGGGAGTTTGGCCGGCAGGATGTGGCTGTGCATATCGATCTTAAGCATGTGCATCAATTTGGTGAGGGCGAAATATAGAATTCTACACTGATTTTGATCCTTGTCGTGCCTCGCTGAACCACTATTATACATTTGCGTAGACCCGTACCCAGATGACTCGATTTCTTCTCTCTATCGCCATGTTCTGCATGTCAGTTTCAGCGATTGCCCAGTACGACTACGTGGTGAGCGGAGCTGATAAAGTGAAAACAGGACACAAGGTTTTTCCGAGGAACTTCTTCACAGAGGAGCTTTCCTGGGGAGCGCTTCAATCCAAATGCCTGAGTGGAAGCGTCAAGTACGGGAAATGGCTGCAGTTGACCCCCAAGTCGGACCAGGTGACGTTTACGATTGTCAGTGGCATGCCCAACGGAGATCTTGAGGCGCCCACGGTTTACATCGGTAAAGTGATTGCGGATCAACAGGGGCAGCGCATAGAGGAGGTGAAGTGCCGCAGCTTTGAAAAAGCAGAGGATAATCGCTACGCATTGAGTGTGAAAGGGCTGACCCCTAAGGGTGAGTACTTTGTATTGGTCACTTCGGCAAAATCGAAGGCTTCATTTGCCATTCAGGTCACAGGAGAATACACTCCCGACCCGGAGCCCGTGCAGGTCAAACCTCAAATAGCCAAAATAAAGACCCGATCTATTGCGGGTCGTGTTTCGAGTCGGTCCACCGGCTTAGGTATTGCGTCCAAAAAGGTAGAGCTGCTGGATGATGAGATGCGCTTGATCAAGTCAGTATTCACGGATGATCGTGGAGGATTTCGTTTTGAAAAGTTGCCCGTGGAAGAGGTCTACCTCACCAGGATTGAAGAGGAAGATCCGGATTTCAGGGTAGACATGTTCCTGTTCAATGAAGATGGAGAACCAGAGAAGCGGGCGGTAAAGGTCGGTGACCGTCTGTATGGTTTTCCAGCTCCCGAAAACGGCTTCCGGCAGCTCATACTCTTGACGGATGCCGATTGGGTTTTGGGAACAAATCCCGGGATGGTGGGCATCATCGGTCGTGTGGTGGATCGAAAGACATTGACAATTGGGTTCCAAAATGTGCGTGTTGGGCTTTACAATAAGAGCAAGAAACGCATCGGAACTGCCATGACGGACGAAGCAGGTCGCTTCGAGTTTCTGAACCGCGACAAGGCTGACTACCTGATCAAATACGATGATAAACCTGCTGACAGCTATTCGGAAATCGTAATGGTGGATGATAAGGATGTTCCCTTCGTGTTTTCCACCAGCTTGTTTCAGGATGGAGATGGGTATTTCCAATTCGAAGAGCTCCCTCGTGAGTTGGTAGAGCTGAAGCGCATGGAGGTAGCAGATACTAAGCTCAATATGAAGACGGACTTTAGCGGCATGGCCAAGGGAGATGAAATTGTGCTCAACAACATCCTCTTTGCAAGCGGCTCTTACGAGTTACTTCCTGCGTCTTTCAAGGAGCTGGACGAACTGGCCGAAGCTCTCAAAAAGCAAGCGAACCTGAAGATTACCATCTCAGGACACACGGATAATACGGGGAATGAAAACACCAACCTCATCCTCTCTCAGAATCGGGCAAAAGCCGTTCGGCAGTACCTAGAGTCGAAGGGAGTTGAAAGCACCCGACTCCGATCAGAAGGCTACGGCAGCCAGAAGCCAAGATCCTCGAACGACAGCGAAGAAGGCCGCAAGAAGAATAGGCGGGTGGAGTTTGTTGTGGAAGAGTAATCAGACAATCAGAAGATGAGATGATCAGATCATGGAAGGCAGTTGGTCTGTTGATGATTTGTGTCCAAATTATGAATCTCAACATGTTGTTTTTCAGGAGGTTGCAAGTTTCGCGTCTAATCATCTAATCACAAAAAAAGGCCCCTTAAAAAGAGGCCCTTTTGAACGTTCAGTTTTCAACTACGCTTACATGTTTTCCGCCTCTTTCAGGTCTTCCTGCATGTCAGCTGTTCTTCCGCCAATGTGAGATGCCAGGAAGCTCTCCATGGAGCCGTAGAACTCAAAACGGTTTTCCTCGTTGCGGAAACCGTGTCCTTCATTGTCCTTCACCAGGTATTGAACATCAACACCTCTGGCTTTCATTGCTTCTACCATTTGATCAGACTCTGACTTTACCACCCTTGGGTCGTTGGCTCCCTGAGCAACAAAAAGTGGAGCCGTGATCTTGTCTGCATTCAGTGCAGGTGAAGTCAGGGCCATGCGAGCTGAATCCTCTGGGTTGTTTTCGTCTCCCACCATTTCGTACATCATTTCGAGGTAAGGCTTCCAGTAAGGAGGGATGCTCTTCATGAAGGTGAACAAGTTGGAAACACCTACATAGTCAACACCACAGGCGTAGAAATCGGGATCTTTCACCAAGCCCTGAAGCGTGGCATATCCTCCGTAGCTACCACCATAGATGGCAATTCGCTCTGGGTCAGCAATACCTTGCTCGATGAGCCACTCGGCTCCATCTTTCACATCCTGCTGCATTTTCAAGCCCCACTCCTTGAACGAAGCTTCCCAGAAAGCGCGACCGTAACCGGTGGATCCACGGAAGTTCATCTGAAGTACGGCATAACCTCGGTTGGCGAGGAATTGAGCTTCAGCGTCAAAACCCCACACATCACGTGCCCAGGGGCCACCGTGAACATTCACCACCACGGGTAAATTTTTAGCTTCTTCCATACCCTTTGGCAGCGTGAGGTAGCCATTGATGGTCAAACCATCTTCTGCAGTGTATTGGATGGGCTTCATTGCCGCCATCTCATCTTCGTTGATCCAGGGACTCACGTCTGTGATGTGCTTCAACTCATCTGTTTCCTTGTTGTAGATGTAGTAAGCACCCAAAGAGCGATCGCTGTACGTTCTGATCATGTACTTGTCTTCCTCTTTGGTAGCGCTGGTAATAGCAACTTCATAACCTTCGAGTTCCTTCTCAAGGCGCTCGTTCATGGCTTTATACTCCTCGTCAAAGAAGTGTCGATCTGATTTCCAACTCGTATAGTATGCACTGACCAGCTTCTTGTGCTTGCGTGAGTAGGACATACCACCTACGTCATAGTCATTGTTTTCGTAGAGTACTTCGGTTTCCTTTCCACTGGCGATGTCAAAAACGATCGCTGCACTCTTGTCTCTGCCGATGTTTGAGGTAGCATACACCATCTTGTTGTCGAAGGTGAAGAACTCCGGCTCGATGCTCTCTTTGAAGTTGGTGGTGATTACTGGCTCAAACTCACCTTCTTCAGTGTCTCTATAAAGTAGGGAGGTAGACACACCATCCGTGGTGATCGCCACACGAAGTTTGCCATCGTGATCAGTCATCCATCCTGTGATGTTCCCTGGGTTTTCAGCGATCATCGTCATCTCACCCGTTTCCAGGTTGAGGCGGTATGGATCGAAGATTTGTGGATTGCGCTGATTCAAACCGATGATCATCTCTTCCGGAATGTCGCGCAGTGCATCAATAATCTGCGTGCGCACGCCTTCCTTCTTGGTGAGGTTCATCTCTTCACCCGACTCCACGTTCGACTTTACCAGGAACCAGTCCTCGTTTCCGCCTTCATCGCGCATAAACACAACATCGTTGTTGTTCGCCCAGAAGTATCCAGCAATGTCGCGGTCTTCCTGCGAGGTGATGCGCTTGGTTTCTCCTGTTTCGATGTTCTCAATGTGAACGTTCATTCGATCGCTCCAGGGAGCGAGGTATGAATAGTACTTACCGTCAGGACTGATCTGGTAGCTTGTCTTATCCGGGTTTTTGAAAAAATTCTCCAATGGAATCATTGGAGCGGTCATTTCTGCCATAGTCGCTTCTTCCGTTTGTTTTTGGGTTTCCTGGCAGCCCGTAAGGAGGCTTCCTCCAAAAGCAGCCAATAGTAAAAGGCGGTTTATACGTTTCATGTTCATCGGTTAGTGAGCGGCAAAGAAAAGAATCATAAAAAGGTGAGCTTCAGCTATGTGGCAAAAGGTCTTAAACGTTGATCGATGGTTGAATCTACATGGCGCGACCTTTTACCTTTGCTCTCATGGATTCGGCTATTTCTTTGAACCCGGCCAAGCAGGAACGATACGATAAGGCTTACCTCCGCCTGGCGCGGGAGTGGGCCAAGCTTTCTCACTGCAAACGCAGACAGGTAGGGGCCATCATTGTACGCGATGGCATCATCATTTCGGATGGCTTCAACGGAACCCCAACGGGATTCGAAAACGACTGTGAAGATGAGGAAGGCCTGACCAAATGGTACGTGCTCCATGCAGAAGCCAACGCCATTCTGAAAGTCGCTCGTTCCACCAATAATGCCCAGGACGCCACGTTATACCTCACCAATTCACCGTGCAAGGACTGTAGCAAGCTCATTTTGCAATCCGGCATCAAGCGCCTGGTTTACATGGAGCGCTACAAAGATCCAAGCGGGTTGGTTTTTTTGGAGAAAGCCGGAGTTGAGGTGGTTCAGATTGAAGATGTGTAACTAATTTCAAACCTTAGCGTTTTCTCATTTGTTCTCCTACCCATGAAAGCCAAAATGCTCCTTCCTTTAATGCTCGCTGTGTCCATGGCCTTTGGCTTCTGGCTCGGCAGTGGCCTGAAGGATCCGCTTGTGGTGGACAGTAATGCAGGCGGGTGGCAAAAGATCGATGAAATTCTGCGCTACGTGGAGGACGATTATGTGGACACCATCTCCAGAAATGACCTGGAGGAGGAAGTGATCGCTTACCTGCTTCAGCGCCTTGATCCTCACTCCTACTACATCGAGCAGACCAACTTACAGGCCTTCAACGAGCCGCTGGACGGAGGATTCGAAGGCATTGGCGTGCAGTTCAGCATTCGCGATGACAGTGTATACGTCATCAATACCATCAACGGAGGACCGGCTCAGGAAGCAGGAATGCAGCCCAGCGATCGCATTGTAAAGGTGGAAGGAGAGCTGATCGCGGGAACAGGCATTACCAACGATAAGGTGATGAGGCTGCTCAAAGGTGCCTCGGGGAGCAAGGTGAATGTAGCTGTTCAGCGAAGTGGAGAAGCCGAGTTTGTGGAGTTGGAAATCCAGCGCGGTGAAATCCCCATCACTAGCATTGATGCTGCGTACATGGTTGATCCCTCTACGTTGTATGTGAGAATCGCGCGCTTTGCGAAGACTACTGCTGAGGAGTTTACAGATCGAGTGGTGCCCTTTGCCGATCAAGGTGTTGAGAACCTCATCCTCGACCTGAGGGGAAATGGTGGAGGTTTCCTCGATGCAGCCACTTTCCTCGCGGATGAGTTCCTGGCCGATGGCATGCTGATCACCTACACAGAAGGGCGTTCAAGGCCACGTCAGGATTACAGAGCAACCAGCAAAGGTCATTTTGAGCGAGCGCAGCTCTATGTGCTCATGGACGGATACAGCGCGAGTGCATCCGAGATTTTGGCCGGAGCTATTCAGGACCATGGCCGCGGTGCAATCATTGGCAAGCGAAGCTTTGGTAAAGGACTGGTGCAGGAACAAAACGAATGGCCAGACGGAAGTGCTACAAGGCTCACCGTTGCGCGCTACTACACGCCCAACGGCAGGAGCATTCAAAAGCCTTATGAAACCATGCCCGAGGAAGACAATTTCCACGGCTTCTCCACCAATCCGACACTCGATAGTGCAGAAAAAGGAGGCATCGAACCAGACATTGCCGTGCAGCGCGATACTGCTTCCGTTTCCTGGCTCTATGCCGAGGCTGTGCACCGCGGATTGCTCAGCGACTTTGCCTACCATTACCGCGATCACCACCTCAGAAGCCTGCTGGCCATGGACGAGCAGAGCTTTTTGAGCCAGGTTTCTAATGACACGCTCCGCAAGGAGATGCGCACTTACCTCGAGTCACAAAACGTGGTGATCAATCCTGATGATTGGACAAAATCGGCCGAGCACATGACCACACGGGCCAAAGCCATCATGGGGCGCTCGCTGTTTGGGGATGGGATTTACTTCAGGGTCATCAATACCTTCGACCCCTACGTTTCTACGGTGATGGCTGAAATTGAGAAGTCAGCTGAACTGAGCTCCGGTTCCTGATCATTGTGCGGAATCCGCAGCGGCAGCTTGATTCGTATCCATAGCAGTAGAATCTACCATCATGGTATCTGGAGCTACAGGCTCGGGAGTCTCTTCTGCTGATGCTTCCAGTTCCTGGATAATCTCATTTACTTTTTGTTCCGCTTCATCCTGTGCTTTGGCTTTCTCTTCTTCTGATGCGCCACAAGCCACTGCAACCACGCAGAGAAGGGCAAAAACAGGTAACAGTTTTTTCATTTCTTGTTTGGGTTTTGTCTGACTTAAGAATTGAATATTTGAAGCAAAGTTAACGGGAGCAGGCAATGTTCAATGGACAAACATTCGCCAGCTAACCCTGTTACGTTGAACATCTAACTTAAATTACAACTGATTATGGCATTCGAATTACCATCACTCGACTATGCATACGATGCGCTGGAACCTCACATTGACGCACGCACAATGGAGATCCACCACGGTAAACACCACGGAGGATACACTTCTAAACTCAACGCAGCGGTAGAAGGAACAGACCTTGAAGGGAAGTCTATTGAGGATATTCTCAAGGGACTCGATATGAACAATGGGGCTGTGCGCAACAATGGCGGTGGATATTACAACCACAATCTGTTTTGGAAGGTAATGTCTCCAAATGGCGGTGGCGAACCTACTGGAGAGCTTGCTGATGCGATCAACTCAAGCTTCGGTTCATTGGATGTAATGAAAGAGAAGTTCAATGCGGCAGCCGCTACCCGTTTTGGTTCTGGCTGGGCTTGGTTGTGTGTTCAGCCGGGCGGTGCATTGGAAGTTTGCTCTACGCCAAACCAGGACAATCCTTTGATGCCGGGTGTGTCGTGCGGTGGAACTCCTATCCTCGGATTGGACGTTTGGGAGCACGCTTACTATTTGAACTATCAGAACAGACGTCCTGACTACATCAATGCTTTCTGGAGCGTTGTAAACTGGGACGAAGCTGCCGCTCGATACGCAGCAGGCAAATAGTCGATTGAACAGAAATACAAAGGGCCGCATCGCAATGATGACGGCCCTTTTTTTGTCTTGACGGTTCGAGTTTTTATTCGACCGTTACTGATTTTGCAAGGTTTCTAGGCTGGTCTACGTTGCATTCGCGCATCACAGCAATGTGATAAGCCAATAGCTGAAGTGGAATGCTCGCCAACAGCGGAGAGAAGCATTCTGCGATCTTCGGAATCTCGATTGTGTAGTCTGCCATTTCCTTCACCATCTTGTCGCCTTCGGTTACAATGGCGATGATCACACCTTTTCTGGCTTTCACCTCCTGAATGTTGCTCACCACTTTTTCGTAAGAAGGTCCCTGGGTTGCAATCACAACCACTGGCATTTCCTCATCGATCAACGCAATCGGTCCGTGCTTCATTTCTGCAGCGGGATAGCCTTCCGCATGGATGTAGCTGATCTCTTTGAGCTTCAGAGCTCCTTCCAGCGCTACCGGGAAGCAATAGCCACGGCCCAGGTAGAGGAAGTTGCGTGCATTCTGGAACTTGGCAGAGATGATCTCGATGAGTGTATTTGCCTCCAGCGCGGTTTCGATTTTGTCCGGAATGGAGGAAAGCTCCACCAACAGCTCCTGGTATCTTCTGCGCTGGATGGTTCCTTTTTTCTGCGCGAGCATCAGGGCGAGCAGTGAAAGTACGGTCACCTGCGAGGTAAATGCCTTGGTACTTGCCACACCAATTTCAGGTCCGGCATGTGTGTAAGAACCGCCATGGGTCACACGGGCAATAGAAGAACCCACTACGTTGCAAATCCCGAGGATGGTAGCGCCTTTTGATTTCGCCAATTCGAGTGCTGCCAGAGTATCCGCTGTTTCTCCTGACTGAGAGATCGCGATCACAACGTCTTTCTCGGTGATGATCGGATTTCGATAGCGGAATTCGGAAGCGTATTCTACCTCCACAGAAATCCGGGCTAAATCTTCAATCAGGTATTCACCTACAAGACCCGCATGCCAGGAAGTTCCACAGGCCACAAAAATGATGCGGTCTGCATTGATGAGCTTTTGCTCGTACTCAGCCATTCCTCCCAATTGAACAATGCCCTTGTCGATGAGGATTCGTCCTCGCATGCTGTCCAGCACAGAACGTGGCTGCTCATAAATCTCTTTGAGCATGAAGTGCTCATAGCCTCCTTTTTCCAGCTGCTCCAGCTGAAGCTCCAGCTCCTGAATGTATGGCGTTACAGACTGGTTCTTGATGTTGAACAGCCTCATTTCTTCACCCGGCTTCAGCTCTGCGATCTGACCGTCTTCCAGGTAAACCACGTTTTTAGTGTACTCCACAATGGGAGTAGCATCTGAAGCGATGTAAAACTCACCCTTGCCGAGTCCAATGACCAGAGGGCTGCTTTTTCGAGCGGCTACCAACACACCGGGCTCACTTTTAGACATCACCACAATGGCGTAGGCTCCGATCACCTCATTCAGCGATTTACGAACTGCTTCGCTCAGGCTGCACTTTTCGTTTTTCTTGACCTCTTCGATCAGGTTCACCAGCACTTCTGTGTCTGTATCGCTCTCGAATACATAGCCACGCTTCACCAGCTCGCGCTTGATCGAGTCATAGTTTTCGATGATCCCATTGTGGATCAATACCAGCTCGCCTGACATGGAGCAATGCGGATGGGCATTGATGTCGTTTGGCTCGCCATGCGTGGCCCATCGCGTGTGGCCAATACCCGCAGAGCCTGAAGTATCGTTGGCACCAACATGGGCCTCGAGGTCAGCTACCTTGCCCTTGCATTTATGCACTCCCAGCTTACCGTTCATCAAAGCCACACCGGAGCTGTCGTAGCCTCTGTATTCTAGTCTTTTCAGTCCTTTGATCAAGATAGGGTAGGCTTCTCCAGAGCCTGTATATCCTACAATTCCGCACATATCGCTAAGGGTTAAGGTTGGTCATGTGAAGTTTCAGAACAATGTTACTTCCGCCTTTGAGCACGGTGTGCTCGGCTACGTTTGAAGAGTTGGTAATACCATAGATCTCCCGAATCAATCGGAAGCCCTGGTTAATGTCCATATTGTTGTCTTGTGACTGCTCCATGATAGCTTGTATCTGACGCGTCACATCAAATTCATATTCGTTGTTGCTGGCATTGTAAATCCCTCCGTAGCGCTCGGTGCTATAGATGTAATCGAAGGTGAACAGATCGTCACCTTCGGTGCCTTCCGCAGCGCCCTCAGACACCGTGTCAATAGCCACCAAGAACAGTCGTACTGCCGGATCGTAATTTGAGGGCTGCTCGTCCGCCACTTTAAAGTTCAGCGTTGCCTTGCTCATCACGGCATCTGTGGTCTCCACAAATCCGTTGAGCGATGGAATCTGAATCTCCGTTCGCAGCCCTGCGAGACCTTGAACGTAAAGCAGCGAATCGTCATTGGTGGGATCATTCAGCGCAACTTCAGCAGGTGTCCCAGCATAGTTGTGCTGGAAGGTGTTGAAGCGGGTAGAGTTCCCGGTAGCTGGAAAGAAGAAGGTTCTGCGAGCCGTATCGCCAATGTTGGCGTACACCCAGATACCTGACTCACCGGTAGCGAGCGCGTAGCTCAACATCCCCAGATTAGCACTGCTGGAAGAAGAATCCACCGTGACTTGAAGTCCGGGAAAATAGGTGGCAAAGTCGTCATCGTTCTGATACTCGCGACCGAATCCGTAGATCAGGTTCTCTCCGATATCATTGTCCAGGTAGATGCGATGCCTGAATGACTGATAGAAAGAGGTGTCTCCTACATCCAGCAAGGTGGAATCTCTTCTGAAGTTGTCCGCAAGATCCACGACTGTTTTGGCAACAGGTGACGGATCAATGAATGCCACAGAGTTATTGAAGTAGCTGTCGTCCCGCTCAATGGGATTGCGCAATCGGTAGACATTCAAAGGCACTGCGAGTGGAAAGCTTCCGTATCCTGTATCGGGCCTCATGTGGAGCACCACAGAATCAATGTTGTAAATGAAATCTCCCGGATAAACAGCTTGCCCTTCCTGCAACTGAAAGTTGAGGTTGATGGACGAGCGGGAAACTCCAAACACATCGCTGTAGGTCTGCCCCACAAAATTGGTCACCTCATCTGTACGGAGCTCACCCGGTTTCACCGTGAAGGCTCTTACCGTGAACGTGTCAATGGTTTCGATGGGCACCAATTCGCCATCGGGCTGAGCTTCCAGGCCGAGGAGACGCTCATCGTCACGGCATGCGGATGCCAGCACCAGCAGTGTACCTAAACAGACAACGGCTTGCCAAGAGGCAAACCGTTGTAAATCAAAATATTTCGTGGACTTCACTTATTCTGCCATCACGGAGTTGGCTTCCATCACTTCTGCGTAGAAGCTATCGAAGACGCTCATGAGGTTTTCCTCAGGCTGCGCATCCAAAACCGGCTTGTCTAACGTGGAGAGGTAGGCTCTTATTTCATCGTTGACGTATTCACTGGCAATCACTACAGCATCTGCGTACTTCGCTCCGAGCTTGCAGAGGTTGGTGTAAGAAGGATCTTCCTTGATCAAGGCGAGATCTTCTTCTGTCATGCCATCGTAAATCGCTTTCTCCCAGAAACGTGGGTCGAGCTTCTCGTCAAATTCCTCACCGTAGATTGAGAATACCACCTTGGCATCTCCAAACAACGGATCGTCAGCATAGAACGTCTTTTGGAACACAGCCATCAGAGCAGTGAACCAGCCCTGGCAGTGGATGATCTCTGGCATCCAGCCCAGTTTTTTAACCGTTTCGAAAACGCCACGGTTGAAGAAGATGGAACGCTCATCATTGTCAGGGTGGAAATTGTCATCCGCATCCCAAAAGGTTGATTTGCGCTGGAAGTACTCCTCATTATCGATGAAGTATACCTGCATTCTGGTTGGCTGAATGGAAGCCACCTTGATGATCAATGGATGATCAGTGTCATCAACAATCAGGTTCATTCCTGAAAGGCGAATCACTTCGTGAAGCTGGTGTCTGCGCTCATTTACGCAGCCAAACCGGGGCATGAATACTCTTATTTCTTTGCCAAAATCTTGGGCCTCCTGAGGAAGTTGGCGACCCATAAAGGACATATAGTTTTCGGGAAGGTAGGGGTTGATTTCGTGTGATACGTACAGAACGCGATCGTAATTACTCATAAATATCTCCTGTTTAACGAAAGAACTCTTTTTTTGCCTAACGATTCGCAAAGGTAGTCAATATAGGCCCTTTCATCAATACAAACCTCAGCGCAGAGTGTTAATATTACGGACGAGAGAAGAGTTGAACGCGTGGAGGGCCAATGAGCCAGCGGTAGGCTTTGTCCCCACCATGGGAGCATTGCATCAGGGCCACGTATCCTTGGTTGAAGAGAGCAAACGCAGAGGCCTCACCACCATTAGCAGCGTTTTTGTCAATCCCACGCAGTTCAACAACGCATCAGACCTGCGTGCCTATCCAAAGGATGAGTCCGGAGATATTCAAAAACTGGAGGCTGCGGGTTGTGATGCTGTGTTTATGCCACATCATGATGAGGTCTATCTGAAGAGCACGGGCGAAAAATCCAGGTATCATCACCAGTTTGGGGCGCTGGAAACGGTGTATGAGGGTGCCCACCGTCCGGGTCATTTCAAGGGAGTGGGAGAAGTGGTGCACATTCTGTTTGAGCTGGTCAACCCCACTGTGGCCTTTTTTGGCGAAAAAGA
This sequence comes from Flavobacteriales bacterium UBA6057, assembly GCA_002428995.1. Taxonomy (GTDB): domain Bacteria; phylum Bacteroidota; class Bacteroidia; order Flavobacteriales_G; family Salibacteraceae; genus UBA6057. Next base: position 33,198 of record DIYJ01000007.1, read on the forward strand.
TTACCAACAGTTACTCGTGATTCGGAAGTTGGTCGAATTAATTGGTAGCAACACACAGATTGTGGGCATGCCCACCGTTAGGGAAGCGGATGGTTTGGCGATGAGCTCCCGGAACCTGAGGCTCACTCCCTTGCAGCGAAAGCACGCAACCCTGCTTCACAAAAGCCTGGAATATGCCCGTCAGAATATCGATCAGGCAGGCCGCGAAGAAGTCCTTCAGGCTGTTCAGAGGATGTTCGAGGAAGATGAGGTCATGGAATTGGAATACATCGGTCTGGTGAAAGACGGAACGGTGGACGATTACGAGCCGGGTGATGGAGCGAAGGCACGTGGACTCATCTCTGCCTATGCGGGAGAAATAAGACTAATTGACAACCTTCTCCTCCATTAATTGCTTCCCTTGTCCACCTTTGCCGGAATTTTTCGAAGAATGAAGTCTACTTTTTTATTCCTTTTTGCGGCTGTGATTGGCTTGATGACCAGTTGCGGACCAACCAGCGATACCAAGAATACAACCGATTCCTCAGAAGAGGCCAAAGCTGAATCTCAGGAAGTAAATATCTATTCCCATCGTTTCTACGACACGGATAAGGCACTGTTTGAGCGCTTTGAAGAACTCACCGGGATCAAGGTGAATGTAAAAATGGATAAGGCCGATCGCCTCATCCAGTTGCTGCAAACAGAAGGTGAGAATACGCCTGCTGACTTGTTAGTGACGACTGACATCGGCCGGGTTTATTATGCCAAAGAGCTGGGACTGCTTCGCTCCATGCAGTCAGATGTGTTGAACGAGCAGATTCCATCGCACCTGAGAGATGCAGAAGGACAGTGGTTCGGAATTACCAAGCGTGCCCGAGTGATCATGTACAATGAAGAGCTTGTGAAGCCGGAAGAACTGAGTACCTATGAAAACCTTGCCTCTGACGAGTGGAAAGGACAGATCAGCGTAAGGTCTTCTACCAACGTTTACAACAAATCGTTGATGGCCTCCCTTATCGCCAATAATGGTCGCGATGCAGCACTTGAATGGGCCCAGGCAGTAGTTGCAAACATGGCTACGGAGCCGAAGGGCAACGACCGCGATCAGTTGAAGAACATCGTAAGCGGTACAGGGAAGGTGGCACTGGCCAATACGTATTACCTCGGCCTGATGAAAAACTCAGAAAATGAGGCTGAACGTGCAGCGGCAGAAAAGATCAAGCCCTTTTTTCCAAATCAGGATGGCCGTGGAGCTCACGTAAACATCAGCGGAGCCGCAGTAACCAAGCATGCTAAAAATGCTGAGAATGCAATGCGCCTGATCGAGTTTCTCACCTCGGAGGAAGCGCAAACCATGTACGCTGAAGCCAACTACGAATTCCCTGTCAATCCCAATGTTCAGGCTTCAGAGTTGCTTCGTTCATGGGGCGATTTCAAGGAAGACGAAATCAACCTGGAGGAAATCGGAAGACTACAGACAGAAGCGATCTCCGTGTTCGAGGAAGCTGGATGGAATTAAAAGAGAGCATTCAGGCTAAGATCGCTGCCATTACGGAGCAGTTGGGAGCATTTCAGGAGGCTTGCCAAAGGCCATTCATTACCTCCTCATTTCAGACCCACAGCCTGCCCATGCTGCATGTGATCAGCCGGATTCAGCCTAATGTGCCGGTCTATTTTCTGCAAACGGGATTTCATTTCCCGGAGACACTGGCATTCAGAGATCAAGTGGCGCGCGAATTTGGGCTGAACCTACAGAATGTAGAAAGCCATGTGCCAAAGATCCAGCAGCGCAACGCCATTGGGAACTTCTATTTCACCTCCGATCCTGACTATTGCTGCTTTCTGAACAAAACGCAGCCGATGCAACCCCTGCTTGATCAATACGATGTGTGGATCAACGGAGTACGGGCCGATCAGAATGCGAATCGCAAGAACCTGCGCCCGATAGAGGAAACGCCTCAACGGTCTTTCCGCTATCATCCCATGCTGGATTGGACGAAGCAAGAAATCTGGGAGTACATCGGAAAGATGGATTTGCCGAGGCATCCGCTCGATAGTCAGGGCTACATCAGCATCGGTTGCGAACCATGCACGGTGAAACCTTCGCTGGACGACCGGGACGGCCGATGGCTGGGCCAGCAAAAAACAGAGTGTGGATTACATACAGAACTGGTGAAGAAATGAGAGTATTGGTGACTGGAGGTGCTGGCTACATTGGAGCAGCACTGAGCGAAAGATTGAGCGGGCAGGAAGAAGTCTCTGAGATCGTTATCTACGATAATCTGAGTCGTGGCAATTACAACCTGTTCATGGGTGGACTGCAAAACCGTGAGAAACTCAGATTCATTGAAGGAGACGTATTGGATAGCCGGAACTTGCGCAAAGCCGTGCGGGAAGCTGATATCGTATACCATCTTGCAGCGAAAGTGACCACGCCTTTTGCCGATCAAAATGCTCATTTGTTTGAGCAAGTCAACCACTGGGGTACAGCCGAGGTGTGCTATGCGGTGGAAGAGTCCGAAGTGGAGAAACTTATCTTTTTAAGCAGTGTATCCGTGTACGGTTCCGGAGGTGATGTGAAAGACGTGAGTGCTCCTTTGAATCCTCGAACCTTCTATGGCATCTCAAAAATGCGGGGTGAAGAACACGTACTCCGGCTGGAGGACAAGAAGGATGTGAGAATCCTTCGCTGTGGCAATGTCTATGGCTATCATCCAAGCATGCGTTTCGATGCAGTGATCAACAAGTTCATGTTTGAGGCCAATTTCAAAAGGAAGATCAATATTCATGGTGATGGTCAGCAGCATCGGGCTTTTGTTTACATCGATACGGTGGTTGATGAATTGCTTAGGGAGTTGAGTTCGGCTGAGCCGCCTTCTGTGCGAAATGTAGTGGAACATAACCTCCGTGTGATTGACATTGCAGAGATTCTTCAGCAGTTGGTGCCCGACATGGAAATGATCTTCATCAATCACAACATGAAGCTTCGGGAGCTGAGAATAGGCGAAGCACTTACCGATGAAGACCAGAAAGCATTGCTTAAGAAGCGCTTACAGCTCTTTCAGGAAAAGCTGGCCTTCTGATTTGAAGATATAACCACAGAGGCCACTGAGTTTTGCACAAAGAACACAAAGAGGGAGACTCTGTGTCTTCTTTGTGCGCTCTGTGGTTAATCAACCAAGCCTCTCATTCTTCCCAGGAGACCACAACCTTCCCAATCGACTGGCGCTTTTCGAGGAAGGAGTGAGCTTCTGCCGTTTGATTCAATGGGTAGGTAGCTCCAACATGTGGCTTCAAGCGACCGCTTTGGTATTCTTCATACACTTCCTGCATGATGCGTTGCAGCAGTTGCGGCTTGTCCTCTGCGATGCGCAGCATATTGAGCCCAATGATAGACTTCGACTTCATCAGCAGCACCACGGGGTGGTAGATGCCAAATCCATAAGCTAGCTTCAGTTTGTCCAGCAAGTTGCCCTTGGTATCGCTCCAGGCACTGGCGCCAAAGCTCACCACGCGACCTCCAGAACCGAGTAAACTGAACGATTTGCGGAAATTCTTTCCACCTACGGGGTCAAAGGCCACGTCTAATCTATCCTTGCCAAGAATACTCCGGATGCTCGCAACAAAATCCTTTTCACGGTAGTTGATCGGGTGGTCCACACCTATGGAACGGAGGTAGTCGAGCTTTGCCTCACTTCCAGCGGTTCCGAAAACAGTGCATCCTGCGTTCTTCGCAATTTGAACCAGTGCAGTCCCCACTCCACCGGCAGCCGCATGGATCAGCACTTTATCACCTTCCATCAAATGCACCAGGTGTTTCGCTCCATACCATGCCGTACAATACTGGGTAGCCAGTGCGGTAGCTTCGGACGGGTTGGTGCCGGTCGCCAATCGCACCACACCCGCTGATGGAACAAGGCAATGGGAAGCGTATCCACCAAACTTCGTGAAGGCCAGCACCAAGTCTCCCTTGGCTACATGCAACACATCGCTGCCCAGGGCTTCCACTTCCCCAACAACTTCATAGCCCAGCACACAAGGCAACGGTGGACGATCGTTGTACAGTCCCTTCCGCGCCATCACATCCGCATAGTTCAGCCCAAAATGGGAGACCTTTACCAATACCTCGTTTGATCCGGGAGTTGGTGTTGCAGCTTCCTGCATTTCGAAGGCATTTTCCGCGATGCCTTCCTTTACCAAGACCATTTGCTTCATTTCTTGTGGCGTTTTTCGAAGTGCGCTTTGCCTTCGATGATCAATACAATCTCTCCTTTGAATCCCTGCTGCGCCTGATCTGCGAGCTCTGCCAGTGTAGCGCGATGAAAGGACTCGTGCAGTTTGGTGAGTTCACGCACTACAACGGCCTGGCGTTCTTCGCCAAATACTTCGCACGCTTCCTTCAATGCTTTTTCGATGCGATGGGGCGATTCATACATCACCATGGTGCGTTTTTCTTCGGTCAGTTCCTGCCAGAAGGTTTGCCTACCTTTTTTCTGAGGTGGAAAACCCAGGTAAACAAAGCGCTCGCTCGGAAGCCCTGAGACAACTACAGCGGGGATCATGGCCGTAGGGCCCGGCAGGCACTCCACTTCAATGTCGTGTTCAATGCAGGCCCGCACTAAAAGATATCCCGGATCGCTGATGCCGGGAGTTCCCGCATCGCTGATGAGTGCCATGTGTTCACCTTGCTGGAGCCGGGTGATTAATGCTTCGGTGACCTTGTGTTCGTTGTGTTGATGAAAGGCTCTTGTTGGTGCGCTGATTCCATGGTGGGCGAGGAGCTTTCCGCTGTGTCTGGTATCCTCGCAAAGCACTGTATTTGCTGCCTCCAGCACCTTTAATGCACGAAGAGTAATGTCGTCTAAATTGCCGATCGGTGTGGGAACCAAGGTGAGTTTTCCAGCTGCCTCTGTCATGGTTCACAAAGATGAGGTGCGAAAATCAATTGACCTCAGACAACTTTTCTGGCGCAATGAGCATCTTTAGAGGCAGTTTTGCACCTGATGACGGATGAAGTACTGATTGAGAAGTGTTTGAAGCAGGATCATCGGGCTCAAAAAATGTTGTTTGACAGGTTTTCGGGAAAGATGATGTCTGTCTGTTTGCGCTATGGTTCAAGCCAGGAGGAAGCAGAGGACATTCTCCAGGATGGATTTGTGAAAATCTTCTCCAAGCTCGGCTCATACAAGGGTGACGGTAGCTTTGAAGGCTGGATCAGGCGCACGATGATTAATACAGCGCTCGATCACATCAGGCGATCAAAGAATAAACCTGTCGACCTCGACCTGAGTGAGGCGGAATACCTCACCGGTGAAGACGAAAAGGTGTTGAGTCAAATGCGCACGGAAGAGGTTATGAAACTGATCCAGCAAATGCCTCCGGGATATCGGGCGGTGTTTAACCTCTTTGCGGTGGAAGGGTATTCACACCAGGAAATCGCAGAAGAGCTGGGAGTCACTGAAAGCACGTCAAAAACACAATATAAAAAGGCTCGTACCTACTTGATGAACATCATTGTAGAGCGACAGAATATTTGAAATGGAAGGCAAAGGTTTTTTAGAAGAATCGCTGAAGCAGGCTTTCGAGGCGCATGAAGCTCCCGTAAGGCCAGAGCTTTGGTCGGGTATTCAAGCGCAGGTAGCGGCTAATGCAGCAGCGAGTAGCGCTGCGGCTTCCTCGGCCTCAGCCTCAGCAATCTTTGGTAACGCGGCTACGGTTGTAGGCATTGCCGGATTGATGACGGTGGCTACGATTTCTGAAGTTAGGATTCAATCCTCCGCTTCTGAATCTGTTGTTCCTGCAGTGGAAGAAACGGTTTCATCACCGGCACCGCGCGTGATTGATGCCGTTGAAGAACCAGTCACAGAGGCGACAAGCGAGGCCACGGTAGCTTTTGAAGAGGTCATCGAAGAAGTTGCGCAAACTGAAGCAGTTGAGCTTGCAACTTCTGATGAAGGCTCTGCGATGGAACCGGAGGTTTCAAACACGGCAGCATCATCAGATGAAGAAAACGTTCCTTCTGATCAGCCACTGCCACAAGACACTGAAGTGGCTCACAACAGCCAAACCTCTGCACAACGTCCCGCTGAATCATCGGCTCAGCAACCTGCAAGTCAGCCAAGCCAGCAGGTCAACGCTGCTCCTCAACCTGCGAAGGATGAAGCGGCTGTGAAGGCTCCGGAACAAACCGAACCACAGTACAGTGCTCCTGAACCAGAGCGAACAGAAGAGCAGGCAGAGCGAAAATCTGTTGCTTATTTCCCTCACGAGGCCATGCAGCCATTGACACCCAACGGTGATGGTCACAACGACTACTTCGAGGTAGATGCCCAGAATGTAGATAAGTTCAGCATCCGAATCTTTACCCGAGGGGCAGAAATTGTCTTTGAGTCAGATGATCCTGATTTCCGCTGGGATGGTCGGGATAAGATGGGGAATCTTGTTCCTGCAGGAACTTATTACTACGAGATCATCGCCATAGGAACAGATGGCATTCCTTACCGGGAAAGGAATGCAAAAGGAGCGCTGAGCGTTTACTAAAGTTCTCCGGCAAAGGCTTTGATCAGCCTGAAAAACTCTTCATAATTCGTCAGCGGAAGATTTTCTGCCTTGTCCATCACATCGTGGTAGTACTTGTAATCACCACGCGTATAGATGAAAAAGCATGGAACCCCTTTCTCGTAAAAGGGATAGTGATCGCTGTTGTTGGATGATTTACGCGGCTTTACCTCCATGGGCAGCTTCATGGAAGTATTCAGGCTTTTCAGCAACTCAAACTCCTCGGTAAAGATGGTTCCGTTGACTGCTGTCAAACCTGTTTTGGCATCACCCGTGAGATCAAGGTTGATCAGGAATTTAATCCGCTCCAGATCAAATGTTGGATGTTCTACAAAATGCTGGGAACCTACCAATCCAGCTTCTTCCGCAGCAAAGAAGATGAAGTAGGTGTTGAACTTTGGCGGGATCACCTGATAGCTGCGCACGAGGTCGAGCAACATGGCCGTCCCGCTTGCATTGTCACTGGCACCTGGGATGTAGTGATTAGCGCCCATGCGTCCCAAATGATCGTAGTGAGCAGTAAAGACAATCGAAGAATCAGCATGCTTCCCACCCACCATTGCGATGACATTCTGCGTTGTATACGCCTCTATGAACTTTGTTTCAATGTTCAGTTCCAGCGTCTTGATCGGAGCCTTAACCCTTGATTTATCAATGGTGAGCACGGTGCAGTATCCTTCATGTCGTCCCACTCCCCACGTCAGTTTCTTTTCGGTGAGCACCACGTATCCCCGACAGTTCAGCGGATCTCGCTCGGCTGTCTTCAGCAGTTTTCCATAAGCTTCATGATCGGCATATTGATCGTCCAGTACCACGAAAGTGTTTTTCTTTTCTTCGGCTGACAGACCTTTTACTTCGGTCTTTCCGATAAGCATATCGGGTGTGAGCGCCAGGGTTTTGAAACTGCCTTTGGCCGCTTTGGAATTGGGCCCAACAATGAAATCGACTCCATTTTCTAGTTGTTGACCATTCACTGTTGCCAGAATGGCTCCCGGGAAGGTGTTCACTGCCAGCTCCAGAGGCTGCAGATAGGATTTGCCTACAGCTAAAGCACCTGCCTTCTTCAGCTCTTCTACGAGGAATTCAGCGGCAATGGCATCTCCGCCATTTACATAACCTCTGCCGTGGTATTCAGGTGAGCAAAGGGTTTCGATGGTCTGGCGTACATACTTGATGTCTTGAGTGTAACCTGACAGTGCCAGAAGTGCCGTGATGGAGGAAAGAAGGAGAGATCGCATCAGACAAATCTACGGGCCACAAGGTTGCGAAAGCTCTCCGTTACTTCACTGTCTTCGTCCCAGCGGTATTTTGATGCCAGTTGTTCATTCATCATTCGATCCGCATCGGTGCGCGAGCTGATGTGATTCAGTTCCTGCACGGCTTGCGTGAAGGCGTTCATGTCACCACCAAACAGCTCGTTGGCAAACAGGAAACGTTCGTTGATGCCCATGGCTTTTTTCAGGTCCTTCACACGTTGCAATCCAACTCTGTCCGCTACGGTGGTACCCGGCTCGGCCTGCTCTTGCACAGTCGGGCGCTCATCGATCATCATGTTCTGGCTTTCCTCCTCAAGGCTGTCCATAAGAGCCTCTTCAGAAGGAATTTCTTCGTTGGTCGCTGGAACTTCTGCGATTTCCTCTCTGGCCAGAGTCGATTCAACGGGCTCTTCCACAGGCTTGGGCTCAGGCGAAGAAGCTTCCATGGGTTCTTCCGGTAATGACTCTTCGGCTGGTTGAGCAAATGTTTCAGGTGTTTTTGCCACCGTTTCAGTAGGTACATCCGGGATTTCTTGAGACTCTTCAGCAATGATCTCTTCTGATGGAGTTTCATCGATGGCTAGAGGCTCTGCTGGTGCTTCGGGCTCTGGTTCCACGGCTACTTCTTCAGATCGAACTTCTTCGCTCACTATGGTTTCAGGCTGCTGAGCCGGAGTTGTTTCCTGTTCGTGGATCATTTCCTCGAATTCTTCCCAAAGCGCATCCAGGCTCTTTTTCAAGTTCCTGATTTCCCGCTCTTTTTGCTCTATTGACGTGGTCAGCTCGGTCAGCTTTTCTTTGAAATTCTCCATCCGAATCGGTTTTGAGTAGAACGTGTCAAAGATGGCAATTGCTATAGGTTGCATAGCTTTGACTTAAGTTTTCTTTTCGATCCTCCTGCTCAACAATGTTTCTCGAATATACAGGCTCTACAAAGCACCGCTTCGGCTGGATAGAAGTGATCTGCGGTTCCATGTTTTCCGGCAAAACCGAAGAATTGATTAGGCGATTGAAGCGGGCACAGATTGCGGGCCAGAAAGTGGACATCTTCAAGCCTGAGATCGATAAGCGCTATGACGATGAGGAAGTGGTTTCCCACGATGCAAACAGCATCCGCTCCACACCCGTAGAAAGCTCCGGAAACATTTTGATCCTTTCCACAGATGCCAAAGTAGTGGGCATTGACGAGGCCCAGTTTTTTGATGCAGAACTGGCGAACGTTTGCACTCAGCTCGCCAGCCAGGGCAAGCGCGTGATTGTTGCGGGGCTCGACATGGATTACCTCGGCCGTCCTTTTGGGCCGATGCCCGATTTGTTGGCCATTGCCGAATATGTAACGAAGGTTCACGCCATCTGCATTCGCTGTGGGTCGCTGGCCAATCACAGCCACCGGGTCGTGTCCTCTGAAAGGCTGATTGAGCTTGGGGAGAAGGAAGAGTATGAATCACTTTGCCGTGCATGCTTTTCCAAGGCGATGGAGGAGGAGAAGGACGAATCCAAAAAGCAGAGCTCTTGAACTACCCGATCGAGAACATCGCGGAAGTTTGCCATGGACGCCCAGAGATCGCTACGCCCGGATCGATGGTGCAATCGGTGATCATTGACCACCGTGATGTGCGTTGGAAGAGTGCCGTTTTTGCCGCCATCAAAGGGTCACGGCATGATGGGCACGAATTCATCCCGGCTCTGCTGGAACAGGGCGTCCGACACTTTCTGGTGACGGATGAGAGCATCGTTCAGCGATTCAAGGGACACGCGAATTTCATCTTAGTGGATGACATGCTCCGAGCCCTGCAATTGCTCGCTGCCCATCACCGCAAGCACTTTCAGCTACCGCTCATTGCCATCACTGGCAGCAACGGTAAGACCATTGTGAAAGAATGGCTCAACGATCTGCTACAGGGGAAATACAGAATCTGCAGAAGCCCCAAGAGCTTCAATTCTCAATTAGGAGTCTCTCTTTCCGTGTTTAATCTCGATGCGACACACACCCTCGGGCTTTTTGAAGCGGGGATTTCTAAGCCCGGAGAGATGCAACACCTGGCCAGAATTCTCAACTGCACCTATGGCCTGTTCACAAACCTCGGAGACGCACATGCCGCTCATTTTGAGTCCAACGAACAGAAGTTCAGGGAAAAGTGGCAGTTGTTTAGTCACGCGGAGAAGATCGTTTGCAGCGCAGATCAAGCTTGGATGAACTGGCTTTCTGAAGTTGACAAGAAACGCTTGTTTGCTTGGTCGTTCAAGGATGCCTCGGCTGACGTTTTTGTTGAGTCAATGAAGGTGGAAGCGGATGGCTGTACACTTCAGGTGCGCCATGCGAACAGAACCTGGGAACTTCAGCTGCCATATGCCGACAAGGCCTCCTTGGAAAACGCCATGAATTGTTTCGCCCTGATTGCCTTGCTTGGTAAACTGGATGAAGAAGTGATCACACGCTTCGGTAATCTACAGGCTGTCGCCATGCGGATGGAAGTGAAACCCGGCATTGAACAGTCGGTGATCATTGATGATTCATACAATGCCGATCTGGAGTCGCTGCAAGCTGCCCTTGAGCAGCTGAAAAGCCTGCCCAATAAGGAAAAGATGGTGATCCTTTCCGGGCTGAACGATAGCCTGGAGGCACATGAGGTTTATCCTCGCATCGGCCAGATGTTGGCTGATCATGAAGTGACAGAACTGGTCGGTATTGGTGATGAGGTGAGTGCTCACGCCAGCCAGTTGCCGGTTCCTTCGAAGCGCTTCTTTTCGGATGTCAATGAGTTTTGGAGCCAAACCAAACCTGAAGGCTTTCGCCAAAAGGCGATCCTCATCAAAGGCTCCAGGAAATACAAGTTGGAGAACCTGAGCAGGCGTTTGCAGGCCCAGAAGCACGAAACGGTCCTAGAGATCGACTTGCACAAAATGCTGGAGAACCTTCGCTATTTCCGCTCGCAACTTCAGGAAAGCACCAAGGTGATGGTGATGGTCAAGGCTTTTTCCTACGGGTCCGGAGGGCATGAGGTGGCCTCCTTCCTGCAGAATCACAACGTTGACTACCTCGCGGTAGCTTATGCTGATGAAGGTGTGGCGTTGCGTCAAAAAGGGGTTCGATTACCGATCATGGTGATGAGCCCGTCTCAGGCGTCACACGAGGTTATGCTGCAACAGCAATTGGAGCCTGAAATCTATTCCTTCCGAAGCTTGGAGCATTTTGTGACGGCCGCCAAGGGTTATCGACACTTTGCTGAGACCTTTCCTATTCACATTAAGATCGACACGGGCATGCATCGTCTCGGCTTTCGGGAAGAGGACTTATCGCAACTGTCTGAGTTTCTTCATGAGCATTCGCACCTGAGGGTGCAGAGCATTTTTACCCACCTTTCTGCTTCAGACAATGCTGAGCATGACGCGTTTACGCGATCTCAGTTTCATGCTTTCGAACAAGCTGCGGAAAAGCTGGAAGCACTGCTTGGATACAAGGCCTTGAAACACGCGTTGAATTCCACAGGGATTCTGCGGTTTCCCGAAGCTCACTACGACATGGTGAGGTTAGGCATCGGACTCTACGGCTTCTCGGGCAATAGCGATGACAAATACCTCTCAGCCCTGGGCAGCTTCAAGACCTACATCGCTCAGCTACAGAAGGTGAAGGCTGGAGAGAGTGTAGGATACAACCGTGGTGGTATTTCGGATCAAGATCGAACGATCGCTACGATTGCTGTGGGGTATGCCGATGGCCTGGACCGCAGATTGGGTGATGGCCATTGGTCAGTGAGTTGGCAGGGAACTGCCTGCCCGATCGTAGGCACCATTTGCATGGATATGTGCATGATCGATGTGACGCATACACAAGCGCGAGAAGGAGATGAGGTGGTGATTTTTAGCAATGCGAATGAAATTCGGGAGATGGCTCGCCAACTTGACACCATACCTTATGAAGTGTTAACCAAGATCTCCCAGCGGGTGAGAAGACTTTATTTGCAGGAATAGCGAATGGTTAAACTTTCGGTGGTCATATTAACCTACAACGAAGAGCGAAACATTGAGCGCTGCATCCGAAGCGTGGAGGATTTGGCAGACGATCTGCTGGTGGTCGATTCGCTTTCCACCGATCGCACCAGGGAAATTGCGCTGTCTCTGGGTGCAAGGATTATCGATCAAGCCTTCCTGGGCTATAAAGAACAGAAGAACTTCGGTCTGGATCACGCGAAGTATGACCACGTGCTTTCGCTCGATGCCGATGAGGCGCTGGATGAAAAACTGCTGGAGGCCGTGAAGAAGGCAAAGCAGTCTTTTTCGGCAGATGGTTATTCCATGAACCGGTTAACCAACTACTGCGGCAAATGGATTCGCCACTCTGGTTGGTATCCTGATGTGAAGATCAGACTGTTTGACCGCAGAAAAGCCCGTTGGAAGGGCCGCAACCCGCATGATCGGTTGGAGATGCACAAAGGTTCCAATGTAGTCCATCTTCCTGGGGATATTCTGCACTACTCCTTTTACAGCGTGGAAGAACACAAGGCTCAAATCAAGAGGTTCACGGAGATCAGCGCCAAGGCCCGGTTTGATGAAGGACAGCGATCGAGTTTGCTGAAAGTTTGGATCAGCCCGGCAGCGAAATTCTTCAAAAGCTATTTTGTGAAATTGGGTATTCTTGATGGCTATTCCGGCTGGATGATCAGTCGCTATTCAGCCTATGCTACTTTTCTGAAATACAGACTGCTTTTGCGGTTGCAACAAGAAAACAAATGAAGGTTCTCCACATTACTTCACCAAAAACCTGGCGGGGTGGAGAGCAGCAGTTGACCTATCTGGTTGAGGAGCTGAAAAGCCAGGGACTGGATCAGGTGGTGATGTGCCCGTTCAACAGTGCTGTGCACCGCTATTGCCTCAAAAAACACTTCAATCATGTCACCTATTTCAAGGGCTTCTCGGCCAATCCGATGGTGGCGTTTCGGGTATATCACTTGTGTAAGCGCGAGCGAATCGATCTGATTCATGTGCATGACTCTCACGCTCACAACTTCGCCATCCTGGCAGCTGTTTTGACGAACAATGATGTGCCGATTGTGGTCTCTCGCAGGGTTGATTTTCCGGTGACCGACTCGACCCTCTCCTCCTACAAATACAACCACGCACACATCGCTCGCATCATTTGTGTTTCGCAGGCCATCCTGGAAGTGATGCGACCTTCGATTGAAGATGAATCAAAGCTTTGCGTGGTCCACAGCGGAATTGACCTTGATCGCTTCAAGAATGTGAGGAAACAGGATTTGCTCCGCGAAGAGTTTAATCTGGATGCCGATACCAAGATCATCGGAAACGTTGCGGCTCTGGCACCACATAAGGACTATCCAACCTTTATACGCACGGCCAAAGCCCTTATCAACGATGGGGTGAAAGCACATTTCTTCGGCATTGGAGAAGGTCCTTCCAGGAAAGAGGTGGAGCGCTGTATTGAGGAAGAGGGCATGGAGGAGCACATCACACTGACAGGCTTCCGCGATAATGTGGTGGATTTGCTGTCTTCTCTCGACCTCTTTTTGATCACCTCAAAAACGGAAGGCTTAGGGACGTCTATTCTGGATGCTTTGGCCAGCGGCACTCCTGTTGTTGCCACCGAAGCAGGAGGAATAGTGGAGATCATTCGATCCGGTGAAAACGGACTGCTCGCTCCAACGGAAGATCCACAAGCCGTGGCTGCGCAGGTCAAACGCTTGCTCGATGACGAAGCGCTAAGAGCGAAGTGTGTTGCGGAGGGAACAAAAACCGTAGAGGCCTTCTCTAAGGAGCAGATGGCAAAACGAACCAGAGAGATCTACGCAGAGGTACTCTCTTCTTCCGATGATGTGGAAGACCGCAAGGAATAGAGAAGAAAGGCGTTGAAGAAGGCGTAGAAGGTGACTCCCGCCTGTGTTTCGAGCGTGTCTTCATTCAGCATACTTCCCATCGCGATGATGAAAAAGCCCAGGTAGAGAAAGCTGTTGGCGCTTTTGAGTGTAAAGAAAGGCATGACTACACTGGCGAAAAACAGCAAGAATCCGAGCATTCCGAACGTGAGCGCGATGGTCAGGAATTGATTGTGGGCCCGCAGTCGGAAGCGCTCCTTCATCGGGGTGTTCATCTCTTCATACTCTTGATTGAAGGCATTGCTCACATCTCCTGTACCCACACCGATCACAGGGTTTGATTTGAAGATCTCCCAGCCGGCTGTCCAATAAACAAGGCGTTGGGCTACCGAGTGACCTTCCGCATTGCGCTCGTATTTCATCTTCTCGTACTCCCAAATAATGGTGTAAACCCTGTTGCCAATGGGATCTGGTTCGAGGTAGCGAACGTTGGCAATGCCACTCTCAATGGCTTCGATGTCTTTCTCCGAAAGCTGCGCGATGCCTGCAGAGTCTTTGCGCAAGCCCTTGCTGCTCAGGTAGCGGATGAGCGTAGAACTTACAAATTGCCCTTTGTCGTCCTTTCCGTCTGCGAAGGCAAGGTCACTCTTTTTGGCCCACTCCTGTCGGAGTTCCTCCAATGCTACGTACGAGTAGATAAGGTTACCGTTTTCGAGCATCAGGTTGGTGCTGTCGTGCCCATAAAACACTCCGTTTTCTGTTTGAGTATCGAAGGTGGACATGTCGGGTAGCTGATCGGGGTAAAAGTCATCGATCTGCTTCCAGAGATAAACGCCCACCAGCATTGGGGCTATCACCAACGCAGCCAGACCAATGGTCCGGCTCATGGCCTTGCGCATGTAGAGTGTGGAATAGAGCAACAGGCAATAGCTGGAAACCAACCACAGCACAACACCCGTCATCGATTGAAGCAGGAATACAAATACACTGAGCCACGCAGCCAACGCGATGTAGAAAATCTTGTAGGACAGAGTCTTTTCTTCATTCCAGGCGCAGTTCAACAAAATGAGGTAGGCCATGCACACCATGAGAGAGAACCGGATATGACTCGTAAACATGGAAATCTTTCGGAAGTCAAAGCCGGGGTCGTGGAGGTGTGTGTAGTAATTGTAGGTGGAGAGGAAGGAGTTGATCACAACGGATGCGCAGAACAGCGCAGCAATCCAGAGAAATTCGGTCCGCCTCAGCTTGTACGATAGCGGGATGATGATGGGGAAGATCAGCAGCGGCAGCTTCACCCGCAGATCTTCGAGGGCATATTCAAAATCGGTCGTCCAGAGAAGGCCCACAGCATGGAGCACAAATACCCCGAGAAACAGAAGAGCGGTGGGTTTGGAAAGAAGCTCTCGAAAACGCTGCCCCAACCTACCTTCCAACAGAAAATTTACGGCAAGAACCATCTCGCCTATGCTCATGAAGGCTTTAGAAAACGGCAAGCCAATGGCCACGAGGGCCAGACCTGCGAGGTAAATCCAACGGTGCCAGATTGGGTTCAGGCTCATAGGCGAGGTTGGTGACTTAGCCTTTCTTCACGAGGCAATCGTCACAGGTGCCGCTAAGAACGGAAGAAAATCGGTCCTTATCACCAAGAACGTCCAAAGCTTTTTTCACGTCCTTGTCTGAAGCCAGACTCGCCTCGATTCGTCCCTTGCGATAGTAGTAGCGGCTTACGATCTCATTTTCCAGAACAAGTGAAATTTCCTTTCTGAATTTCATCATGTCTTCCTTCTTGTCGCGAGCGAGCTTCTCAGCAAGTGCTGTGTACTCGCTTTCAACTTCTTCCCAGAACTCATCTTCCTTGATGGTCTCTTTGAGCTCCTTCAGCATCTCCTTGCTTGAGTTTTTGTACTCAAACTCCTGACCCAGGCAGTAATCGATGAACGATTGATACTGCGCATCATCGAGATGAAACGAACCGGCATCAGCAATTTCAGCGTGGTTATGCTCAAAGTCAGTGGCAAAATCGAAAATGAAGCCTTCACTTACGATGATGGCGAGCAGGTCGCTGTAATCATCGTCTTCAACAAAGAGATCGGGTGAAATACCCGTTCCGTCTTTCACAATGCGGCCGTTGCGGGTTTCAAAGTCTGTAGTGAGGGAATCTGCAATGGCGTTGGCTTTGCCTCTCTCATCACGATGGCTGTAGTCGATGCGCTGGATGCAGCGTCCGCTGGGGGTGTAATACTTCGCCACCGTTGCCTTCAGCTGAGCGTTGTATGAAAGAGGAAATGTTTGCTGAACCAGGCCTTTTCCAAAGGAAGTCTGACCCACGATCACCGCCCGGTCCAAATCCTGAAGAGTACCTGAAACAATTTCTGAAGCTGAGGCAGACCGACCATCGATCAACACCACCAAAGGAATTTCCTTGTCCAGCGGTGAGTTGATGGCTTTGTGTGTGCGGTCCCATTCTTTTGTTCTGCCCTTGGTCTCCACCACAGTTTCTCCACGATCGATGAAGAAGTTGGTGATATTCACTGCTTCGCGCAGGAGCCCTCCACCATTGCCGCGCAAGTCAAAAACCAGCTGCTGCATGCCTTGACCCTTGAGGTCATTGAAGGCATCTTTTACTTCCCGACTGGCGGTTTCCGTAAATCCGGTGAGGGTGATGTATCCCGCCTTGTCGTCCAGCATGCCGTAATAAGGCACATCCTTTACCTTAATCTCTTTTCGCTTCAGTTTCACATTAAGCTTTTCTCCGGTAGTAGGTCGCTCAACGATGATTTCCACATCGCTGTCTGACTGACCACGCAGTATTTGACTCATGTCTGCGCTGTTTTTACCCTTGGCCGAAACTCCATCCACTTCAAGAATGAGATCACCGGCTTTGAGCCCTGCATTGAGTACAGGAGAGTCTTCATAAGGCTCCGCGATCATGACGTAATCTCCCTTTTTGCGGATCAATGCTCCAATGCCACCATAAGCTCCTGTGGTCATAAAGCGAAAGTCTTCGATGTCTGCTTCTGGAATATAGTTGGTGTAAGGATCCAAAGACTTCAGCATCGCGTCAATCCCTGTCTTTACGAGCTCACCGGGATTGGTTTCGTCCACGTAGTAGGTGTTCACATCTCGATAAAGACTCGAAAAGATGTCAAGGTTTTTGGAGATCTCGAAGTAGCTTTCAACGAAGCTTATAGAACCCAGGCCGCCCGCAATAAGGACAACGAGGCTGAGAATGAGGGATTTTCTTTTAAGCGTTTTCATCGATCTTAATGAGTTTTTAAGGAACCGGATCATAACCACTGCCACCCAAAGGATGACACGAGCCAATGCGCTTGAGTGTTAACCAACCACCTTTAAAGGGGCCGTGCTTGCGAATGGCTTGAACACCATATTCGGAACACGTAGGGGTGTAACGACATGTTGCAGGAAAGTAAGGCGAGATGGCATACTGGTAGAACCTGATAAGGCCAATGAATAACTTACTTACTATCCTCAATTTTCCGAGCAATGGATTGTAAAGTTAAGAGGATTTTGCCGTGAAGCCGGTCATAAGAAGTGTTATCCGTTTTCACTGTGATGAACAGCACAGCCACCTGTTTATCTGCGTTTCGGAGCGCTTCATGCAAAGGCGTTTTTTGGAGTCTGTAGGCTTCCCTCATCCTCCGTTTTACCCGGTTTCGGTCAACGGCTTTTTTGAGGAATTTTTTAGAAACACTGAATCCTGCCTGACAGGGCACTTCTTCCGGTAAATCACACACCTTCCAGACTGCAAGCACAGGATATTCAAACTCCTTGTTGCCGCTGCGAAACAGCTCGTCCATGAGCTTTTTACGCTTGAGGTGTTCTGACTTTGGAAAAGAGTATTGCACGGTCATGACTGCCCGGTTGATCCGGGAGTCAAAGATGTGAAAAGCAGCCCTGCGACTTACTTATTAGCAGCCTTGATGTAGGTTTCAATCGCGGCTGACATGGATGGGTTTTCCGGTGTCGGAGCCTTCACGTCCAGTCTGAGGTTGTTTTCCTCCACCGCGATGTGAGTGGTTGGGCCATAGGCCGCAATGCGCGTAGGACCTTGCTCGAAATCGGGGAAATTGTGGAAAAGAGACTTGATTCCGCTGGGCGAGAAGAATACAAGCATGTCGTATTTCACATCTTCAAGGTCGCTCAGGTCGCTGATCACTGTTCTGTAGAAAATACCTCTGCTGTATTTGATCTTGGCTCCATCGAGAAGGTTCGAGATCTCTTCTTTGAGTTTGTCAGAAGAAGGAAGAAGATAGCGCTCACCGTTGTGCTTCTTGATCAGCTCCATCAAATCAGAGAACTTACGCTTGCCAAAAAAGATCTTCCGCTTTCTGTACACTACATACTTCTGCAGGTAGTAGGCAATCGCCTCTGACATACAGAAATACTTCATGGTTTCAGGAACGGTCACGCGAGTCTCCTGACAAATGCGGAAAAAGTGATCCACTGCGTTGCGGCTTGTGAAGATCACTGCGGAATGATCCAATACCTGGATGCGCTGCTGCCTCCACTCATGTGCGGTCATACCTTCCACATGAATGAATGGTCGAAAATCAATCTTCACTTTGTACTTGGAAGCGAGGTCGAAGTAAGGTGATTTATCGCCTTCCGGCTTCGGCTGACTGATCAGAATACTCTTGACCTTTTTCAGTTGCGTGGATGTCGCGCTCATACCAGATTTCCTTGCCTTTTATTTTTTTTCTTATCCTTGCCTTGCAGCTACTGTAATGAACAGCAGAAGGGGCAAAAATTCGAGTCCGCAAAGGTAGAAAATATTGTAAATCAAGGGGACCCGATATGTTGTTCCTGCGATCCACGACATTCGGGCGTTTCTGATCAGGAACGTCAGCCCCATCAAAATCAAGCCTCCTTTTACAAGTACATCGCTCCAACCGGTTGGTCCAAACGATTCCAGTATAGACACTGGAAGCAGTGCCATTGAGAGCAGGAAATTGTTGAGTAGCCAGTGGTATGAGTACTCATTGAGGAAGTTCCCCATTTCAAACACCCAAGCAAAACCGGAATAAGCCGCCATTCGGATAGCTGACAACACAAAGTAGAGCAGCATCAGCGTGGGGATTAAGAGCCAGGTGCTCCAGTTTTCAAACATCTGAAAGTGGCGTAGGCACAGATAGAAGAACATCGCATGAACCATCATCATGATGAGAATGAGCACCAGACTGATCCTGTTGAACGATCGCTCTTCCCGCAGCTGCTGATCGATGAGCAACGGATTCATGAATGACCGAATGAAATTGCTCAATCGCGGTCCTTCCAACAGTCTTACGCCACCGAGCATCAGAAGAATGAATACATAGAGGAAGAACTCTATTTCGTGACTTTCTGAGGCTACAAAGCGTGGAAGCATGGGCCAAATCTACGGCCTTCACCGATCATTTATGCCTGAACATTGTTCTTACCTTCGCGACCGCAAAAATGAGCACATGGCAAACAAGGATGACCGCTTTCAAGGGGTAGACTATTACAACATTGATGACCTGCTCACTGATGAGCATAAGTTGATTCGCGACACTGCGCGCGAATGGGTGAAGAAAGAAGTTTCTCCAATCATTGAGGAGGCTTACGAGAAGGCAGAATTTCCACGCCACCTGATTAAAGGACTGGCAGAAATAGGAGCGTTTGGCCCGTACATTCCACAGGAATACGGTGGCGCAGGCCTGGATCAGATCTCTTATGGGCTGATCATGCAAGAGCTTGAAAGAGGAGACAGTGGATTGCGTTCCACGGCTTCTGTACAAAGCTCATTGGTGATGTATCCTATCTGGAAATACGGATCAGAGGAACAACGCAAGAAATACCTGCCGAAGCTTGCTTCTGGTGATATGATCGGCTGTTTCGGATTGACCGAGCCTGACTATGGGAGCAACCCGGGCGGGATGATCACCAACTTCAAAGATGATGGAGATCACGTAATCCTCAACGGAGCGAAGATGTGGATCTCCAATGCTCCATTTGCTGACATTGCTGTGGTATGGGCTAAGAGTGAGGAAGGCCGCATTCACGGTTTAGTCGTGGAGCGCGGTATGGACGGATTCACAACACCAGAAATGCATGGCAAGTGGTCGCTGCGAGCTTCTGCTACAGGCGAGTTGGTATTTGACAACGTTCGTGTTCCGAAGGAGAACATTCTTCCGAATAAGTCAGGACTAGGTGGTCCACTGGGCTGTCTCGACTCAGCGCGTTACGGTATTTCATGGGGTGCCATTGGAGCAGCGATGGATTGCTACGACAGCGCATTACGATACTCTCAGGAGAGAGTTCAGTTTGATCGTCCGATTGGTGGTTTCCAGCTTCAGCAAAAGAAATTGGCCGAGATGGTTACCGAGATCACTAAGGCGCAGTTGCTGGTCTATCGATTGGGTCAGCTCAAGAATGCCGATAAGGCTACTTCAGCGCAGATCTCAATGGCGAAGAGAAACAGCGTGGAGATTGCGCTCGAGATCGCGCGTGAGTCCCGTCAAATTCATGGTGGAATGGGGATTACCAATGAATACCCCATCATGCGTCACATGATGAACCTGGAGAGCGTGGTGACCTACGAGGGTACCCACGACATTCACTTGCTCATCACCGGATTCGATGTGACCGGGCTCAACGCCTTCAAATAAAAAATGCTGGAGCGGTAAAGGCTCTGTCTATGGAGTCTTTACCAGCTTCTTGCTTACTACTTCGTTTTCGAGCTCGATGGTAAGTAGGTAGATTCCTGCTTCCAGATCAGCAATATTGAGTCTCTGGGCGGAGGCCAGCTCTTGAGACAGCACTATTCTCCCGCGCTGATCGTGGATGGTTGCCTTCTTTACCCGGTTATCCGATTGAATAAAAACCTGGTCTCGGGAAGGATTCGGGAAAACAGATACATCTGCTGACTTCGCTTCAATGTCAGGGACCATCAGTGGCCAAAGCGGTTGTCCGTAGTCTTCATGCACTCCTTTGTAGTAAACAAGGTTCAGCACATCGCTCTGGTAATTGCCAATGTAGTCGTTGATTCCTCCCGTGTATTTATACATCAGACCATAAGGCTGCTGGACCTGAATGTCGGTGTAATAGCCGTAACCTTCTCCCGTATAGAAGTGCATTCCACATTCTTCCAACTGGCCGTATAAACCTCCAATTTCATCGTACTTGAGCTGAAGGTGACCGTTGTTCAGAGTCCTTGCCGTGGAAGGGTTGTAAACCGCAGAATTGAGGTCAGCCCTCCTTGGAGGTCGTTGCAGGAAAAAGCTCTCAAGGTCATTTGCCCCATCCCAGGTAATGGTGTCTGTTTGAGATTCGATGCCCACGCTATCCACCACTACTCCATTGGAATAGCTGTTGACCACATAAGTCGTGTAAGACTGTGATCGCTCTCGTCTCACGGTGTAAGTTGGTTCGTGGCTATTGGGATCTACAGTTCTGGTTAATACGGTCAGCAGATCGCGTGTTTCAATGATCGCGCTAGGATGCTCATAATCGCCATTCCAGTAGCCATTATTGACAATACGCTTGTAGTGCAGTTTGTCGTCAGGATAAAGGTCATAGATACCTGCAAGCGTCACTCCGCTGGCGAGTCCACGATCTTCAAAAGCCACAAGTTCGATCAGAACGATGCTTCCAGGAAATGCAATGGGAAGGAGTCCGAATACCATTCCGTGGTTTTTACTCAGAACGATTTGAAGGTCGGAAAAAGGGTGGCTGCTTACGGGTTGATTATTAACCACCAACTCTGTTGTAAACAGACCTATGCTGTCCATAACTCCAAGCACTGTGTCCTCGGTTAACGTGTCGAGCGATATCATCAGCACTGTGTCTTGAGAGATGGCCATGAATGTGTCGAGTGCCACAGCGGGATGGGGCCATCGGAGGACATGGCCGGTGCCTAGATTGCTCATCCACGCTCCATTTGATACTTCGATCTCACCAGGCCAGGGTTCCATTTTGATGCACACATCAATCCCTGAGTTTGTGGAGCCATTGAAGATATCGTAAGTCATGTAGCGCATCCCCGATGACGTAGACATTGAGTCTTCGAGTTGCAGCTTGAGTAGTTCATTTGCCGAGACGACAAGGTTGGTTCCAAGGCTGTCGGTCTTTTCGTAGTCTTCACCGAGCTGATAATGGACAGATTTGGAATATTGAAAGGGGCGCCAGTCCTGGGCGTTCAGGGCAACAGAAACCAGCAACAGGCTTAGGAATAGGATAGTTGGGCGCATAGTGAGTGGGTTTGATAAGCAGACGCAACGTTAGAAGCAACGGTTTGATTTTGCTCTAATATGAATCATCTAATCTCCTGATTTTCTGATGATCTGATTGGCTTCAGAGCCTGCTTGAATCCCCGGCTTGTCTACTTCTCCCGATCAATCGTAAACCGAACGAGGTCGATCAGTGACTGGCGTGCTGCCGAATCTGGAAGTGATTTGAGATCTGCGAGTGCATCTTCGGTGAGCTTTTCCATTTTCTCTTTCGCATAGCGAATTCCATCGCTGTTCAAAACAAAGGAGATCACCTTCTTGACATCACGGGCGCTTTTCTTGTCACGCTTGATGATGCGGATCATTTCCTTACGGTCGCTGCTGGATGCATTGTTCAGAGCGTAGATGAGCGGCAGGGTGTTTTTCTTCTCCTTAATATCGATGCCTGTGGGCTTGCCGATTTTTTCTCCCAGGCCATAGTCAAACAGATCATCCTTGATCTGGAAGGCGATCCCGATTTTTTCTCCCATACGCCTCATCTTCTCCACCAGCTCTTCATCTGAACCTACAGATGCAGCACCGCAGGCACAGCATGCTGCAATGAGTGTAGCAGTTTTCTGACGGATGATGTCGAAGTAGACCGTTTCGTCCAGGTTCAGTCCACGGCTCTTCTCGATTTGAAGCAGTTCGCCTTCGCTCATTTCTTCCACCGCGCGGGAAACAAGCTCCAACTGCTTGAAGTCTTTGTTTTGGATGGCCAGCAGCAATCCTCTGGAGAGCAGATAATCTCCTACGAGTACGGCAATCTTGTTTTTCCAAAGAGCATTGATCGAGAAGAATCCTCTTCGCTCGTAAGCATCGTCTACCACATCATCATGCACCAGCGTGGCGGTATGCAGCAGCTCGATAAGTGCAGCTCCGCGGTGGGTCGATTCATTGATCTCTCCCAGCATTTTAGCTGTGAGAAAAACGAACATCGGGCGGATTTGCTTGCCCTTCCGCTTGATAATGTAATGGGTGATCTTATCCAGCAGCGGCACAGAGCTTTGCATGGATTTACGGAACTTCTCTTCGAAGTGGTCCATCTCCGTGGCAATCGGAGTCTTGATCTGGTCAATGGCTTTCACGGCTCAATGCTGGGCGCCAAACTTAGCGCATTTCACAACCCAAAAATCATTTGAGAAGGTCTGCATATGTAAGGAATCCGAGGCGGTATTGTTTCCCGTTGCTACTCAGAACGTAGGCTCCGCTGTCAATGCCACTGCAAGAGATTTTAGAGACAAACACAAAATCGCTTTGCCGTTCCGAAGTCAGTCTCACGGTAGAGAGTCCCAGATCAGGACCAACGATGATGGCACGAATGGCCGATCGAGTTGCGTTGTTCATTACCCGGTCTGTACTGGTAGGCCCGTTTTTAAAGTGATCGTTGTACAGAACTACCAGATTGTCACCCACCGGAAGGTTCACATTGGTCACGTACATCCCTGGGGTATTGAAATCCAGTTGACGCCTGTCAATGAATGCAGACTGTCCTGGGTTTTCGAGGTTCACCACAGTCAGCCCCAGATAGTTGAATTGATCGGTGCAATCCATGATTCCCGTTCTTGGATCTGTGGTACAGACCTGATCGAGGAAGCGCTTTTCAAACACCCCGTACCAACCGTTGGCAGGTACCATTTCCTGTAAAAAGAAATCCTCAATGCTGCCCTGTCTGCCAACACTTCCGGTTACTTCATTTCTGCTAATGTCCGAAGAGGAATAGGCTTGAATGTACTTGTCTCTCACCTGAATTCCCTTGGAGTCTAATTCAGCCAGCAGGTATCCGCTGGTTTGATTATCCGCAAAAGGGTCTTGCGAATAAAGGCCCACCGCTGTGACACCAGAGTCTGAGGCATGGAGCTTTACCTCCTGTAGGAAAAGGTCTTGTGGATTGATATTGAATTCGCGCAGTTCCTTGCTTTCTGGTCCGTAGGAGAACAACAGGAATTTCCTTCGAAACGGGCTGTTGAGTTGTACCCCCGTCTTTCCGCTCATGAACACCGTACCACTATCGCTCACGAGGCCATCGAGGTATTCGAAGTCATCGCTGGCGTAGGGAAGTTTCAGGTTGAGCCTGCCCGTGTCGCCCGTGGAGAGTTGAAAGGTTCTCACCTCTAACTGG
Organism: Flavobacteriales bacterium UBA6057; assembly: GCA_002428995.1. Classification (GTDB taxonomy): domain Bacteria; phylum Bacteroidota; class Bacteroidia; order Flavobacteriales_G; family Salibacteraceae; genus UBA6057. The sequence continues at coordinate 57,193 of DIYJ01000007.1, forward strand.
GTATCGGTGCCCTTGCTAAACTTTCCTTGCTGCGAGACCATCCAATGTTCCGCATTGTTGGAAACACTCCAAACCAGTCTGTTGCGTGCCTTTCGACTGAATTCGAACCGTGTCACAAAAGTCTGCAGTACCTCCGAGGAGTTGGAAGCAGCCAGGTTATACAGCCGGATAGAGATCTTTCTGAGGTTGCGCTCCTGCTCAGCATCCAACACAAAAAGACTGTCGCCAATGGAAATATAGCCGTAGAGGCTTAGTTCGCTTTCAAGCAGTTTCTCGGCACCGAGGTAGCTTCCATCTGAGCTGAATTTGAAATGAAAAAGCCCATCCTCGTTGGCTCCAATGATGGCGGCACTTCCATCTCTCAGGGTGATGACTTCACGCAATCTGAAAGATCGATCCACACTGAATTCAGGCCCCCATTTGATGAGGTCCCGATAGTCAGGCTCTTGTGCCAGGCCTTCCAATCCCAAGAGGATCGAAAAAGCCAGGACGAGAATATTAGCCCAGTGCTTCATTCGCCAGTTTGTTTTTGTTCGCCAGCTGACCACAAGCGGCATCAATGTCTTTGCCCCTGCTGCGTCTCACATTGACGGTCACACCCCTTGACTCCAGGAAATCAGCAAATGCGTCTACCTTTTCAGGGTCGGCCTGCTGGAATTCACCGCCATCGATCGGGTTGTATTCAATGATGTTGATTCTGCCCGGAACCTTGTCCCAAAACTCATACAATTCACGCGCATCCTCAAGTGTGTCATTGAAGTCTTTGAAAACAATGTATTCATAGGTGATCCTGTTCCTGCTCTTCTGCATGAAGTACTTCAGAGACTTTTCCAGGCTCTCCAGTGAGTTTTGATCGTTGATCGGCATGATGTGGCTGCGCTTCTCATCGTTGGCAGCATGCAGCGAAAGGGCCAACCGGAAGCGAACCTCGTCATCCGCCAGTCGATCGATCATTTTTGAGATACCCGCAGTAGATACCGTTATCCTTCGGGCCGCCATTCCCAAACCCATGTCGTTGCTTATGCGCTCGGCAGAGGTCACAACATTCTTGTAATTCAGCAGTGGCTCACCCATGCCCATGTAGACGATGTTCGTCAGCGGTTTGTCATAGTGCTCCTGGGCTACGTTTTTGACGGCTACCACCTGATCGAAGATTTCATCTGGCTCCAGGTTGCGCATGCGTTTTAGTTTGCCTGTAGCGCAAAACTTGCAGCTCAGGCTGCATCCCACTTGTGAACTGATGCAGGCGGTCATGCGGTCTTTTGCAGGAATCAACACGGCTTCCACCACCATTCCATCATGAAGCTTGATTGCACACTTGATGGTGCCATCGTTACTCACCTGCTTCTCCTCAATGGTCAGCTCATTGATCGTGAAATTCTCTTCCAGCAGAGTGCGAACTTCCAGCGGAAGGTTGGTCATTTCGTCAAACTGCTTGACGTGCTTTTGCCATACCCATTGCTCTACCTGCTTTGCTCTGAACTTAGGCTGATTGTTGGCCAGAAAATAATCCTGTATTTCCTGGGTGCTCAGAGAGCGTATGTTGGGAGGATTTGTGGACTTCACCATGAAGGTGCTAAAGGTAGCGATTGCAGAAGCCTGATGACGAGGTCGCTCGAGTGGGAATGAGATCTCGGTTTCGACTTGCGTTGTTCGCGTTTCTTGTGCTGGGTGTTCTGAGAGAATGGAGCGGCCTAATGAAGCCCGAGGATTGCTTCCGCAATTTTCAGATCGGCAGGTGTAGTCACCTTGAGGTTTGTTTCTTCCCCATCCACCAGGTGAATCTTGTGTCCTGCTTGCTCGAATACCGTGGCATCGTCCGTGAAGCTGCTGCTGAACTCTACATCAAAAGCGGGTTTGAGTTGTGCGAGGTCGAAGCACTGAGGAGTCTGTACGGAAAGCATGCCGTCTCTTGAAACAACGGCACTATCCTCACCATCCTTTTTGCGAAGGCTCTGGGTGATGGGAACCACGGGCAGTGCAGAACCATGCTGTTCTGTCTCCGAAATGCATCGCTGGATGAGCTCTTCTGATACGAGCGGCCTTACCCCGTCATGGATAGCAACAACACCCTGGTCAGAACATCGTTCCAGGCCGTTCTTCACAGATTGAAAACGTGTGTCACCACCGCTCACAACGTCATGAGGAATGCTGAAGTTGTGCTGTTCGCAGAGCTCTTTCCAGAATCCGATCTGACTCTCGGGCAGCACCACAACCAAGCGGATGCCTTCGATGGCCCGGGCGAAGCGCCTGAGCGTATGCATGAGAATGGGTTGGTCTCCGAGCAGCAGAAACTGCTTGGGCAGCGCTGACTGCATTCTTTGGCCGGATCCACCGGCCACAATGACTGCGGTCTTTTCCAACGGCTTAGCGAAGGATCAACATCGCATCACCATAAGAGTAGAAGCGATACTTCTCCTTGATGGCCTGCTTGTAAGCTTCCATAACCAGGTCGTAACCACCAAACGCTGAAACCATCATCAACAAGGTAGACTCAGGCAAGTGGAAGTTCGTGATCATGCTGTCGGCCACGCTGAAGTCGTAAGGTGGGAAGATGAACTTGTTGGTCCAGCCATCGTAAGGCTTCAGGTGCTTTTCAGTGGAGAAAGAAGTCTCCATGGCACGCATCGAAGTGGTTCCAACTGCGCAGACACGCTTCTTGGTGTCCTTGGCGTTGTTTACAATGTCACAGCACTCTTGATTGATTTCGATCTGCTCGGAATCCATCTTGTGCTTGGTGAGGTCTTCCACCTCCACGGTGCGGAATGTTCCCAGTCCAACGTGCAGAGTGAGCTTGGCATAATCAACACCTTTAAGCTCCAATCGCTTCAGCAATTCCCGGCTGAAGTGGAGTCCAGCAGTTGGTGCGGCAACGGCACCTTCGTTTTCTGCGTAAATCGTCTGGTAACGCTCAGTGTCGTTAGGTTCAGCTTCGCGCTCAATGTACTTGGGCAGCGGAGTGTTTCCGAGTTGCATCAGCGTGTGGCGGAACTCCTCGTAGCTTCCATCAAACAGGAAACGAAGGGTACGGCCACGGCTGGTAGTATTGTCGATTACTTCGGCTACGAGTGAATCATCATCTCCGAAGTAGAGCTTATTTCCGATGCGGATTTTTCTTGCAGGATCAACGAGCACGTCCCATAGTCTGCTTTCGCGGTTCAATTCTCTCAACAGGAACACCTCAATCTTAGCACCAGTCTTCTCCTTGTTTCCATAGAGACGGGCTGGAAAAACCTTCGTGTTGTTCAGAACCATCACATCGCCTTCATCGAAGTAGTTGATCACGTCCTTGAAAACGTGGTGTTCGATGGTGTTTTTCTTGACATCTAGCACCATGAGGCGTGATTCGTCACGTTGCTCGCTTGGATATTGTGCTACAAGGCTGCTTGGAAGGTCAAAACGAAATTGTGAAAGCTTCATATTGAGTTTTTTATGAACGGAGGGTGCTCCCCTGCAAAAGGGCTGCAAATTTAATATTCTATCGCACCTATGCTAGTGAAAATCAGCAGCCTTATCGATTGCCTCAATGGCACTTTCAATGCTGTGGGCTTGCTCGATCTTAAATGCTCCAATGGCAGTTCTGCGCAGGGCTGTGAGATGAGCCCCTGAGCTGAGGCGCTGCCCGAAGTCATGGGCAAGACTTCGAATGTAGGTACCCTTGCTGCATTCTACCTCGAAATGGACATCAGAGCCTTCGCAGCCAGTGATTTCGAAGCGATGGATGGTGACTTTGTGAACCTTCATTTCAGGAGCTTTTCCTTTTCTGGCCAGTTCATAGGCTTTTCGCCCGTCCACCTTTTTTGCAGAATAGGCGGGAGGCTGTTGCTCAATCTCTCCCACAAAAGTTGCGGCCGCTGACTTGAGCTCTTCCAGACTGAAGGTGCTCTTTTCAAAGCGTTGATCGATTTCTGTCTCCAGATCGTAAGATGGAGTGGTGGCTCCCAGTCTGAGTGTTCCTGTGTAGGTTTTGTCCATTCCGGTCAACTCGTTGATACGCTTGGTGTCTTTGCCAAAGCAAAGGATGAGCAATCCGGTAGCCAAGGGGTCCAGCGTTCCTGCATGGCCCACCTTCAGCTTTTTCCGCTTTAAGGCAGCCCGAGCAGCGTATCGAAGCTTGTTGACAACGTCAAAAGAAGTCCACGTGAGCGGCTTGTCCACCGTAAGCGTCAGTGCAAAAGGGGCGTCTTCCTGCATGGATTATGAAAAGATGATGGCGAGAATGCCAACTGCAAAGCAGTAGAAGCTGAAGTAGCGTAGCTGGCTTTTTTTCACCAGTGCGATCATCCAGTTGCAGGCCACAACTCCAGCCACAAACGCGGCAATGGCACCCAGGGCGAGGGGCATGATTTCAATCTGAGATTCCATAAGCTGGCCATCCAATACATCTTTTGCCATCTTTCCAAAGATCAATGGAACAACCATCAGGAAGGAAAACCGCGCGGCCTTTTGGCGATCGATGCCGAGTAACACACTGGTAGAAATAGTCGCTCCGCTTCGGCTGATGCCAGGTAAGATAGCGATGGCCTGTGCCAGACCAATGATGAGTGCATTGGGATAGCTTACGCTTTTGTCGGTACGCTTGGCTCTGTCTGCAAGAAAAAGCAGCAATCCGGTGATGATGAGCATGGCTCCCACGAGCAATATCTGCTGCGCAAACAACGCTTCTATTTCATCGTTGAACGCCACTCCAATGACCGCTGCCGGGATCATGGACAACACGATCTTAATGGAAAACTCGGTTTCCTCGTTGCGCTTGAATTGCAGAAGCCCTCTCAAGATTTCTGCTACTTCCTTGCGAAACACCACGACCGTGCTGAGCGCGGTGGCAAAATGAAGAACAACCGTAAAAAGAAGGCTCTCTTCCGGGAGGCTTTCGTCTCCAAACAAGGCTTTCGCCAATTCCAGATGGCCGGAGCTACTGACAGGAAGAAATTCTGTGAGTCCCTGGATCAAGCCAAGAACAAGCGCTTCTAGAATGCCCAAAAAGTGAGGTTTATTTCTTGATGATACCGTACATCACCAATCCGTAGCCAGCGAGAATGCTCACCGGAGCAAGGCTGATTCTGCGGAAGCTGAAAACGTCAGGGTTGAATACGGAAGGGTCTTCGCTGCCTCCACCGCTCATGAGGAAAAAACCGATGATCACAACGGCCATTCCAGCGCCAATAAACATGAAGTTACGTTTCCCGAGTGGGAAATCCTGTGAGTCGTTATTGCTCATCCTAGTATATTTTGTTGCTACGCATTCGCAGGAATTTTCTCACTGCGAGACTGGTAGAGACCCACGAAATTACAATTCCCAAGCCGAGAACAATCACAAAAAGATATGCGAGGATTTCGATGTCCTGAATCTGTATGAGATCAGGTAAAAACTGTTGTGTGTAATACATCACACCCATGATCAGCAAAATGGCGATCAGGGCGCTGTAGATCCCATGGAGAATACCTTTTTGAACAAATGGCCTGCGAATGAATGACTGTGTGGCTCCTACCAATTGCATGCTTTTGATAAGGAAACGCTTGCTGTAGATAGAGAGGCGTATGCTGTTGTTAATTAATGCAATGGCGACCACCAACAAGAGCAGACTAAACGAGCCAAGCACGATGCTCAGGGTTCGCACGTTCGCCTGAACCATGGCCACAAGCGACTCCTGGTAAACAATCTCTTTGATGCGTGAGCTTCGGGACAGGCTGGATTTGATGGAGGCCAGGCTGTCGGGATCTGCATAGTCTGCGTTCAACTTCACTTCCAGGCTGGCCAGCAGCGGATTGTAATCCAGGTAATCCAGAAAGTCCTCGCCTAAATCTGCCTTCAGGATTTCCGCAGCCTGATCTTTTGAAACGTACTCAACGCTGGACGAGTAGGGCGAGACTTCTATGGCCTTTTGGAGGCGCAAAACGTCCACTTCCTTGATGTCATCCTGCAGATACACCGTGAAGCCGATGTTCTCCTTGACTTGGTTGCTGAGTTTTTGGGCATAAAGCAGAATCAGTCCCAACAATCCAAGGGTAAAGAGAACCAGCGAGACACTGATGATCACGGACAGGTAGCTGCCGCGCAGCCTTCGCTTCTGGAAAGTTTTTTCTTCTGCCTTTGCCATAGATGAGCGAAATTATCAAAAAGGCAAGGGGCGGTTAGAAGGTCATTTAGGAGAAACGAACAAAGGAAGGTTAGCTATCTTATCCGCAATAGGCAGAAGTTAGCACTCAGCCGGACATGCCGCTCATTGAAGTTGAGATTGCGATTGAAGTTGAGGTTAAATTCCCTTTGACCTCAACTTCAGTTGATCTGATCTCCCCGCAGATTCCGGAATCGCTTGCGTGCTTCTACAACAAAGAGACTACCTGGGTAATCGCTAAGGATTCTTTGGTAGGTCTTCATGGCCTCTTCCTTGTTTTGGAGGAAGTCTTCCTGAATTTGACCGATGGCCATGAGAGAATTGTCCGCCAGGAGGTCGAAGCCATGATTGAGAACTACGTATTCGTATTCCTCCAGCGCTTTTTCATACTCTCTGGTCTCGCGATAAATCTCTCCTCTGAGGTAGTGAACGTTGTCAATGATAGGGTGCCCGGGAAAATCTTTTTCCATTTGATCGAGCGCGAGCAGGGCAGAGTCATACTGATGCTGAACCACCTTAAGTTCAATCTGTGAAAAGTTCTGGAGGGCTGTCGTTGTGGAATCCAGGCCTGTGTTTTCTGAGATGAAGATGGAGAGCTCCATGGCATCGTTGGCGATCAGTTTTGAAGTAGACCCTTTGAGTACATTCAGCTGTGCACTTGACCAATCAAAATCACCTGTGTAGTAGAAGACCCGAGCGTTCTTGAACTTGGCGATCTGTCCGATTTCATCGTATTTGAAGGCCTTCTCTACTTGTCCATAAAGAAGGGACGCTTCCCAGACACTTCCCGAGATCACGTAAACATCAGCCAGTTCCAGTTTTAAATCAGCCTTGATGCGTGGCTCCAATCCCCGGATTAGAAGGGCTTCTTCCAACACAGCAGCGGCCTCCGCAGTTGCCTGGGGATTAAATGCACTTTCGTAGTAAGCCTTCACATGAGCGTAGTCGCGGATGATGGAAGCCGTCAGGGCTTTTCTTCCCAGCAGGTCCAACGTCTCCTCATATTCAGTGAGCAGCTTCGTGATATCATTGTTGTCGTAGGTGGAGTGTGTGATCTTCTGCTTGTGCGACTCCAAGAGTCCTGCAGTCGCATCCAGGAAGAAATACCCATCACGGCCTTTGTCCTGAACGTATTCAAACCCTTCGATGGCAATGTCATACTTGTAGTTGCTCAGCGCCACCTTGGCGAGATTCAGCACGCGGTTGCCGTCTTCCTTGTTGCGCTTGTCAAGAGCCTTGACCTGCACGAGGGCAAGGTCGAACTGATTTTGCCGCATGTACATCCAAATCAACATCTGGGCGTAGATGTCAGAGGAGGAATTTCGCTGACTGCGCTTTACCAACTCTTCGCGTAGTACGGTTGTGTACTTGTTTTCTTCTTCAAAACCTATCACCCGGTTGAGCGTGTTTTGTACGCTTTGAAGGTAGCTTGGCTTCGTATCCAACACATCCAGGTATTCTTTCACCATGCCCTGGATGTCCCCTTGCTGACCCAGGACTGTTGCAATCTGAAAGTTGAACGGATAGCTAGGGATGCGCTTGCGGCCCAAGTAGTAGACTTCCAGTGCATAATCAGGTTCGCTGATCTCCAGAAAGGCATTTCCGAGTTCGAGGTATTGATTCACATTTCTGGATTCAAACCCCTTCAGTGTTTTGTCAAACTGTTTCTTGGCTTTGTCCGGTGCTCCGGCCTTTTTCAGCACCTTGCCCACGTCCACCTGATAGCTGATGGTGCCGGGGTTTTTCTTCGCTTGTTTCTGTGCGAGCTTTTCGGCCTCATTGAATTGCTGCAGAGCAATCAGGCATTCTAGCCAGTAGGAATAATATTCAGGGCTCGGGCGCTTGGAATAAAGACGCTCATAGTAGAGCGAAGCCTTATCGAACTGCCCTTCACGGTAATAGTATGCTGCAAGTTGCTCGTCTGTGGTGCCTTGTGCTTCTGCCTTGGGGGCGGCTAAAAGCAGCAAGAAGGCGAGCGAAAGCAGGCTATAACGGCTGATCGCTGTAAATGACCGCTTTGATGGAGTCCATGACCTGCGTAGAGGCCATTTGTAATTTTTTGTGCTCTTCAGAAATGCTTTCATGCTTCGTTGCCAATTCACCGGCTGCATCATTCAGTTTTGCCACTGCATCTGCTTCGGTGCTGAAATATCCTTCAAATTCTTCATCCGAGTAGAAGGAATTAATCACATCTTCTCTTAACGACTGAATCTGCTTTTTTGTGTAAGCCACCTCTATCTGCACAGATTTGTAGCGTCCGAGCGACTGTCCAAGGTATTTTGCGACTCGGAAATAGTCCGCCACAATCATGCCTGGTTTTTTCGGAATGGTGTCATCTACGTTGTCCAACAGCCAATCTTCCGTTTGGCTGATTTGGTTCAGTTGGAGCTCAATTTGGGCAGAATCTATTTGATCCAAAATAGCTTCCACCGCTGGAATGTAGGTCTCAAGGCTGTCGATGCGCTTCAAGCGCTCGTTTTTCACCTGCTGATTGCAGGAGCTCAAAACGATACCAGCGCAGAAGCTCAATAGGAGGATGTACTTCACGATTCTATGCTTTCAAATTTGGTGTATGGCCGCAAGGCTTCTGGTATATGGATTCTTTCACCGTCAAAATGATTCTCCATCAGTGCTGCCATGATTCTGGGCAGAGCTAAGGCGCTTCCATTCAACGTGTGAGCCATTACCTTCTTTTTATCTTCTTGCTTAATACGGAGTTTTAGCCGTTGGGCTTGGTAACTTTCAAAATTAGATACTGAACTCACTTCCAACCAACGGTCCTGACCACCGGAATAAACCTCCAAATCGTAGGTCAGCGCAGCGGTGAAGCCCATATCGCCACCACATAGCCTTAAAACACGGTAAGGCAATTCAAGTTTTTTTAACAGTCCTTCAACGTGATTGACCATCTCTTCTAGCAGCCCATAAGAGGTTTCAGGATGAGCAACCTGTACGATTTCCACCTTGTCGAACTGGTGCAATCGGTTCAGTCCTCTTACGTCCTTACCATAAGAACCGGCCTCTCTTCTGAAGCAAGGTGTGTAGCCCGCGTTCTTGATCGGAAGACGTTTGGCATCCACGATCTCGTCTCGGTAGATATTGGTGATCGGTACTTCAGCCGTTGGAATCAGGTAGAGTTCATCGGCAGGCATCTCATACATCTGCCCTTCCTTGTCGGGAAGCTGGCCGGTGCCAAATCCTGAATCAGCATTTACGAGGTGAGGTGGTATCACTTCTGCGTAGCCTGCTTCTTCCGCTTCGTCCAGGAAAAACTGGATAAGCGCTCGCTGCAGCTTTGCGCCTTTTCCGGTGTAAACCGGAAAACCTGCCCCTGTGATCTTCACCCCAAGTTCAAAATCGATGAGGCCAAAACGCTTGCATAAATCCCAATGCGGTGTGACTTCGTGATTGGCTGAAGGTTCTCCCCATGCTCTTACTTCTTCATTGTCTTCAGCGTGCTTTCCTGTCGGAACACTTTCGTGGGGTGCATTGGGGATGCTGGCAAGCAGTTCGTTCAGATCTCGCTCCAGCTGCTTGAGTTCTTGCTCCAGATCTTGCGTGTATTTCTTCAGCTCTGATGACTTTGCTTTGGCGGCATTGCCGGCTTCTGGGTTGCCATCTTTGAAATGCTTGCCAACTTCAGCTGCAAGCTTTTTAGCTTCAGCGAGGTTCATGTCAAGTGTGTATTGCGCATGTCTGCGCTTTTCGTCTACCTCAATGGCTTGATCAATAGACTCAGTAAGGTCTACACCGCGCTTTTTGAGTCGTTCAATGACTTCACTTCGTTGGTCTCGGATGTATGCGATTTGGAGCATTAGAGAATCAAGTAAAATTTAGGGGCAAAGGTTCATTTTTTGGAGGCACGATTTGCGATTTATGCCTGAGATCATGGAGGTTTTTGAACCTCCTGAAACAAAAAAATCCCAGCTGCAGAGCAACCGGGATTTTTACATCGATTATTCTAACCTGCTTATTCAGCTGTGTTGGGCACGATGGATACGTAAGATCGGTCATTAGCCTTCTTACGGAACTCAACTGTACCGTCTACGAGCGCAAACAGTGTGTGATCATTTCCAATCCCGACATTATTGCCTGGGTTGTGCTTAGTGCCTCGCTGGCGAACGATGATGTTACCTGCTTTGGCGTGTTGTCCTCCGAAGATTTTCACTCCGAGGCGTTTACTTTCCGATTCGCGTCCGTTTTTCGAACTACCTACACCTTTTTTGTGTGCCATGGTCTTTTACTTTTCGGCTTTGTCTTCGCCTTTGGTTTCAGATTTTGGTTCGGCTGGCTTTGCTTCAGCTTTTGGAGCAGCTTTCTTAGGAGCGGCTTCTTTCTTTTCAGTAGCAGGCTTCTTCTCAGCGGCTGGCTTGGCAGCTGCCTTTGGTGCAGCCTTCTTAGGAGCTTCAGCTTTTGCCTCTGCAGCCTTTGCCTTTGGAGCAGCAGCTTTTTTAGGCGCGGCCTTGGCAGCAGTTTCAGTTGCCTTTGCCTCAGCAGCTGGCTTCGCGGCAGCTTTTGGTGCAGCGGCCTTCTTTGCTCCTGATGCCTTGATGTCGTTGATCTGAATCTCTGTCAGATACTGGCGGTGCCCGTTCTTCTTACGGTAACCCTTTCGTCTTTTCTTCTTGAAGACGATTACTTTATCACCTTTAAGGTGTTCCAAGACGGTAGCACTAACCTGTGCTCCATCGATAGCTGGGGCGCCCACGTTTACTTTACCATTATTGTCGATGAGAAGAACGCGATCGAAGTTGACCTTCTTACCTTCTTCTGCATCCAAACGGTGTACGTAAACCTTCTGGTCTTTCGCAACTTTGAATTGCTGCCCTGCTATATCTACAATTGCGTACATAGCTTATTCTTTCTTAAAAAGGGACGCGAAGGTAATGTTTTTGCCCTTAAGCATTTACGTTCATTGTTGAAAAGTTTACCACCCTCTTTCCGAAAACTGATTTGATCACCTTTTTAGGCACAAAACTGTGTGCTAATCAGGCTTTCCTATGGCTTGGGTCAAAAAAACTGAGTCTGTTCATTGTGCGTTTGAATAATAAAAATAAGTTTGCTCACAACCAGTTAGTCGTTGGCCGAGTTTCGTATCCCTTGACAGGTCAGCGCTAGCCCCTAAAAACAACTTGCCTATGCCTTGAACGAACCCCCTGCGGGCAAGGGGATCCTATGCCTAACCACACAAACACAAACTAATTCACATGACTATGAAATTTGCAACAGCAATCAAGTTGCTCTTAGTGGCCGTATTTGCCACTACTGTACACTCGACTTATTCACAAACCGGGTGTTCCAATCCCGGATGTATTTCCGATACACTCATCATAAGCACCGGTTATGACCACAGCTCCGGTTCTATCCAGTCCCCTATTTCCCAGGATGATAACTGGAATTTGGTGGGCGTGCCCAGTAACTCTCCTGTGACTCCTCCAAGTCCAACCTGGGTGATCAATCCCAACGGTGCGTGGAGCACTTTTCCTAATGGTGCATGGGTTTCTCCCTTCCAGACCAATGCCTACAACATCAATAACCCTCCATCGTCTTACGATCCGTTCTTGTTTGAGAACTGTTTCTGCCTTTGTCAGCAAACAACGGTTTACATCAAGTTTGACGTGATGGCCGATGATGTAGCTCGCGTTTACCTCAATGGAACGCAGATCGCTGCAGGTCTCACGGGCTATCACTTCCAGTATGCCAACCGAATCCAGGTGGACACTACCGTGACGTTGCCAGCGGGAACTCACTGCCTCGGAGTTGGCCTTTACAATACCAACAGCGTGGCTATGGGCTTTGCTGTGGACGGTTTTGTGACAGGGGCTTCCCTGCTTTCTGCTCAGTGCTGCAACCCATTGAGCAGCATCTGTGGTACCAAGTTCAATGATGTAAACTGCGATGGGGTTGTTACTTCCAGCGATCCAGGCCTGGCGGGCTGGACCATCGAGCTGAAAGACAACAGCGGAACTGTCATCGCTACAGACGTAACCGATGGAACAGGTAGCTACTGCTTCGATAGCCTCGTTGCAGGTACTTACACCGTGTGTGAGCAAAACCAGGCTGGCTGGACTCAAACCTTCCCAGCTTCTCCGGGTACTCATACCATCACTCTTGCTCCTAACGATGCTGTATTGGCTGACTTCGGAAACTGCCAGCAAGGCGGTGGCGGAGGAAATCCATGTGAAGAGGAAATCCGCTTCAAGGCCAACGTGGTCAACTGCGGAGTGCAGTTTGAAGCCCTTTACCCAACATTGCCAAGCGGTTGGGCCATTGTTTCTTCCACTTGGAAATTCGGTGATGGCTGTAGCTCAAACGAGCTGAACCCAACACACTTCTACGGAACTCCCGGATCCTACAATGTTTGCTTGTCCATTACTTATTGGAATGGTGAAAAGTGCTGTACCGTTGAGTACTGCGAGAAAGTGGTGATCAAGGAGCCTTGTGATGGTAACTGCGAGTTTGATATCAAAATCGTGGCAGAGCAGGATCGCAAGGATCCATGTGTCTATGACTTCTCTACCATCGTGAACTATGCCGGGGCTCCGATTACGAGCTGGCTCTGGAACTTTGGTGATGGTCACACGGCTAATGGCTCTACTGCTTCTCACCACTACTGCTGCCCTGGTGAGTATGAAGTGTGTCTCTTCATATTTGCCGAGCTTGGAGAAGGTCAAGAAACAGAATGCTGCTGGACCAAGGTTTGCACAACCATCGTTGTAGAAGAATGTGACCCTTGCAAAGGCGGTCAGGGCAAGCGAGACGCTGGAGTGAATACTTCTATGAATCAAGACCTTCAGCTGTTCCCTAACCCGAACAGCGGAACGTTCAACCTGGCTTTTGAATCTATGGCTTCTGGCAACGGATCTGTGAACATCATCGACCTTGGTGGTCGTGTGGTTCATCGTCAAAGCCTCGGGTCTGTAGGTGAAGGATTCCAGACATTCATGATCGATGCCGATTTACCGGCTGGTAGCTACATCTGCAACCTGAGCGTTGGAAGCCAGACCTTCCAGCAGCGAATGGTGATTGAATAAGCTTTTACTTCTGACTGAAAAAGCCGCCTTCTTTATGGAGGCGGCTTTTTTGTTTTGGCAAACTGTGCCCATTACCCTTATGTTCTTTAACGTGAGGTGGAGTCACCCTTCGAGACATGTCGCTCAGCGGCATTCCTCAGGATGACTGAAAGCGAAAAGAAGTACTGTCATCCTGAGGAGGCACGCAAGGCGTGTCGTCTCGAAGGGTGACAATCAAAGGACTCACAAGAAGATGTGACCGGACCTATCGCTTCTTATTAATTAGGAAAACACCCAGAAGTATCGCAATCATGTATACCAACTGCGACCAGGCCATGTGCTCACCATCGATCAGTCCCCAGCCCAGTGCTACGATCGGGATGAGGTAGGTTACCGAGCTGGCAAATACAGCAGTCGTTTCCTTGATCAGTCGGTTGAAGATGACCACGGCCAGTGCGGTGCCTACAATACCCAGAATGGAAATGTAGAAGAGACCCAACCAGCTTCCGGGCTGTGTGGCGAGCTTCTGCGTAAAGTCTGTCATGGTGAACAGGTACACGGCCAGAACAGGTGCTACCAGAAGAAAAGAAAGTGATGTGATGTGTGTTGGTCTGACCTCATGCAGTTTGGATTTGATGATGTTGACACCAACTCCGTAGCAACCGGAGGCGACCACCACCAAAAGGGCATAGCGGCCGTAAGGGCCAAATTCAAGAAGGTTGCTAAAGCCGATCAGTCCCAGCGCTCCCACCAGCGCGATGAACACTCCCAGCACTTGCAGCCTGTAAACCTGCATGCGGAAAACCAAAACACCAATGATCAGTGTAAACAAAGAGGTAAGCGAGTTCAGGATGCCGCTCAAGGCACTTGGAATTTCGGTTTGAGCGATCGCAAACAGAAAGGCGGGAATAGCATTCCCAAAGAGCCCTGTGAGAAACAGCGGCCAGAAATTTCCTTTGATTGCAGACAGATTTCTCAAAGAAATCGGCAACAAAACAGCCATTGCAATCGTCATTCGATAAGCTGCCACCTCGGTGCTTGTGAAGTAGATCAGTCCCTTTTTCATGAGAATAAAGGAACTTCCCCAGGTGAGGGCTAACAAAATCAATGTCACCCATTGCACAACCTTATTGCTAAAATCCAGTTTCATCCTTGCGGCCGCGAAAGTAACCTTTGCAATGCCGCTGAAATGGCCACAGACTGACACTATGAAGATTTACACGAAAAAAGGAGATGATGGAACCACGGGAATCCTTGGTGGGGTAAGGTTGCCCAAGCACCACCTGCGAATCGATTCGTATGGCACGGTTGATGAGCTAAACTCTTTTGTTGGGGTGTTGAGGGATCAACTGTCCAACGATGACATGGTCAACGATTTGGTGATCATCCAGGAAGAATTGTTCACCATCGGTTCTCACCTGGCTTCAGATCCTGAAAAGAACCGAATGAAATTGCCCGACTTACGTGAAGAGGATGTTGCGCGTCTGGAAGAAAAGATGGATCAGATGGACGCAGCGCTGCCAGAAATGAGATCCTTCGTTTTGCCAGGCGGTCATCCCGCAGTGAGTGCGGCTCACGTTTGTCGATGTGTATGCAGAAGGGCTGAACGGCTTTGTGTGGCACTGGCAGAAAATGAATCGGTTGATCCGCTCATCCTGCGCTACCTGAACCGATTGTCAGATTACTTTTTTGTGCTGTCTCGACAACTTACGCAGGATCTTGGAGCTGTTGAAACACCGTGGAAACCTAGAAATTGAGCGTAAGTTATTGAAATACAGACTGCTATATAAAAACATTGAAGGCCTTGACTCGTATTGCTAAAAATTTATTTTTGCGCGATTGAAAAGCGAAGGTCCTTAAAACAGAAGAAGATATGTACTGGACATTAGAATTAGCATCCTACCTCGAAGACGCCCCATGGCCAGCGACTAAGGATGAGTTGATCGATTTTGCGATGAGAACAGGGGCTCCGTTGGAAGTAGTTGAAAACCTACAAGCCCTCGAAGATGAAGGGGAAAGCTACGAGACCATTGAGGAGATCTGGCCGGACTATCCGACCAAAGAGGACTTCTTCTTCAATGAAGACGAGTATTAGCGCCCAGCGCCCCAGCACCCTTGCAAAGACTTTGAAAACGAATAGCCGCTCTCTAATGGAGCGGCTTTTTTTTGCCTTTTACTTTGGATAGACCATCTGATAGAGCTCGCGAAGTGTTTCATCGCTCGCCACGTTTTTGATCGATTTCTCATTCCGAGTAATCCGAAGCGTTCCATTGTCCAGCTTCAGGCTTAAGACCTGCGCGCGCAGGTAAGGATGGCTAAAGTTGTAGGTAAGAATGGATGGAAGCGCCTTTCGTGTCTTGGTATAAATGCCCCTGAGTTTGATGAACTCCACATGTTCAAGCTCATGTTCTTCGAAAAAGCTGTAGAGCTCTGGTTCCAGTTCAAAGAGTTCCAGCGATTCGGTTTCGAAGCGTTCCATCTGATCTGCAATCCGCCTCAATCGCCACAAGGCTACCTGCTGTTCCATTGGCATCTCTTCTTCCTCCAAACCTTTGATGGTATAAGGGTGATCAAATTGTCCGTTGAACATGGCCGTGTCTCCGATCACGGGGAATTCAGTAGCAACTTCATGGCCCGTATTCGGAATGTACTCAATGACACTTCCATACACTCCCGGAGTATAATCCAGGTAATAGATCTCCATGTTGTGATACACGACCCATGCCTTTCCCTGTCCCTTCCACGGAGTTGTGCCACTTTCGAGGAATGGAACAAATCCTTCCGGTAAAAACTCACTTGAGTCCAGTGTGCTAAACAGCTTCATCTGCTCTTCTTCCTTCGCGGACAAGGCATACTGAATCTGACAAGTCGGGCAGTCTTCCGCCTCATAAAGCCTCTGTCTCAATACATCCGAAAAAGCGCGAAAAGTGAGCTGAGGATTGGCAAGCCCATCTCGGTATGCGTTCCAATCATCACCCAACATCAGTTGTGTCATGGCCTCGTGATGACTGCTTTTCCATTGACTCTGAGGCTCTGTCACAATGGGTGTTAGTTCACTCGGTAACTCATACATCACAGACAGAATGGGTTCGTCAAAATGTTGGTTTTCGAACAGCTCCAGGCGCCTTAATCCCGCGAAGGTGAGTTGCTCGAGTTCGATGTCTGTTTGTTGGCCGATGTAGCGCCAGCCGTGGCTGATGGCAGAGCGAAAATCGTAAGCGCCAATGTTGATTTCTACCACCTCTTTCCTACAGATCTGGCGCACGTCCAGGAAGCGTTGCGTAATACTTCCGCCTCCATTGCTACACTTGGATCGAATGTCTTCGAAGCGATCCTCGGGAGCCGGGTGGGTCGACCACATGTTGTACTTATACCTTCGATCGCTGCTTACCAGCGATTGCTGTGCTCTGTTGAACTCAAAGCGCTGAAAGATTTTCGCCCCTTCGGAGGCCGAGAATCCTGCTTCGCATATCATCTGGGCTCCGTGCGCGTCCGCCCCAGATTCCTGCTTCCGACTGTATTTGAGCCCAAAAGCATCATCAGCCCATGCAAGGTAAGGCATGCCCATCATGGCGGCAAGAAAGGCGCGGTTCCTCCGCTTCATTGCCCTTTCGTAACCTTTATAAGGATCCAGGTTCAGCTCGTGGGCAATCTCGTGTGCGATGATCATTGCAATCTGATCTTCATTGTCGCATTCTGCAATCAGGCCTGGGTTCACATACACATGGTTGACTCCCAACACCAACGCATTCATAGAAGCATCTTCCAGCAGAAACGCTCGAAAGTCATACCGCTCCTGGAGCTCTTTGGGAACAATTACTGCGATGAGGCTATCGAGGTAGGTGGTGACTTCGCTCAAATCTCCATACACCAACTCTGATTTGTGAAGTTCATGAACCGCTGCTGACTGCTGTTCAGAAAACTCCCGAATCCTTCGTGTCATCAGACTCGGTGACATGATGGATTGCAACCACGATTCTTCCAGGGTGTCAAGGCTATAGCGAATACGCTTTTGCAGGTTCTCTTCCGAGAATTCATCGTTGACTTCTTCCTCTGGCAGTGGAATGTCGATGTCGTCCAGCTGGGCTTGAATTCCGGAGCACAGAAACGTAAACAGCAGCAATAGGGCGAATCGGTTCATAGGATGCAGGGGTGTAGGTTGTTCTTTCCGTCAAAGCTACTAAGCGGACTTTCACACAAACCAAATGAACGAATCATCGCCCGAATCCAAACTGTAACTTTGCCGGCCTTGCCCAAATGGCAATTTGACATAAAAACAAGCGTGGCAAGACGATTGATTCAACCGTCACCATTAACGAGCAATCATGTTTGACGTATTTAATAAAGTCCTCAATCAGGTTTTCGGAAACAAGTCCGATAAGGATATCAAGGAGTTGACGCCCCGAGTGGCGAAAATCAACGAGGTGTTTGCGAGCTATTCAAGCCTGAGCAATGACGACCTCCGGGCGAAGAGCCAGGAGCTGAGAAACCGCCTGCAAGAGGCGACTGCTGAAGATCAGAAAGGAATTGACGAGCGCAAGGCGCGCATTGAAAACGAAGAGAATCTGGATTTTCACCAGAAGGAAACGATCTACAATGAGATCGATAAACTGGAGAAAAAAGTTCTCGAAACGCTGGAGAAAGCACTCGATGATATCCTGCACGAAGCCTTCGCTTTGGTGAAGGAAACAGCGCGTAGATTCAAGGAAAACGAAGAGGTAGAGGTGTTAGCTACTGACATGGACCGAAAGTTGGCCGAAACGCGCAACAGTATACGCGTTGCAGACAACAAGGCTTATTGGAAGAAGCGATGGAGTGCTGCCGGAGTGGAGATTTCGTGGGACATGGTTCACTATGACGTTCAGCTCATCGGTGGAATGGTGTTGCACCAGGGAAAAATCTCCGAGATGGCGACAGGTGAAGGAAAAACCTTGGTAGCGACCCTGCCGGTTTTCCTCAACGCCCTTACCGGCCGAGGGGTGCACCTGGTAACAGTAAACGATTACCTCGCACGAAGGGATGCTGAATGGATGGGACCGATCTTCGAGTTCCACGGCATGACCATCGATTGCATCGACAAGCATCGCCCTAATAGCGAAGAGCGCAGAGAAGCTTATCGCGCAGACATTACCTACGGAACCAACAATGAGTTCGGTTTCGATTACCTGCGTGACAATATGGCTGGCCGTCCCAAGGATTTGGTGCAGCGCCCTCACCACTTTGCCATTGTGGATGAGGTGGATTCCGTATTGATCGATGATGCCCGTACACCGCTGATCATTTCCGGACCTACTCCAAAAGGTGATCAGCAGGAATTCATCACGCTGAAACCACGTGTTGAGAAACTGGTGAACGCCCAGCGAAAGCTTGCGAACGAGTTGTTGGCTGAGGCCAAGAAATTGCTCTCTTCTACAGCGGAAAATACTCCTGATAAGAAGCAGCTGGATGCAAACCTTAAAAAGGGTGGAGAGCAGCTTCTCCGTGTATACAGAGGTCTGCCCAGAAACAAGGCATTGATCAAATACCTGAGTGAATCAGGTATTCGAACCACACTTCAGAAGACAGAGAACTTCTACATGCAGGACCAGAGCAAGGAAATGCATAAGATCGATGACGAACTCTATTTCGTGATTGACGAAAAGCAGAACAGCATTGAATTGACCGAAAAAGGTATCGACCTGATTTCGGTGGAGGGAGAGGATGAAAACTTCTTCATCCTTCCAGATATTGCCGCGCAACTTTCAGAAATCGAAGGTGCTGTGAAGGATGCTGAGCAGCGAGCCGCTGAGAAGGATAAGGTGATTAGCGAGTATGGCGAGAAGGCCGAGCGTGTGCATGCGGTGAATCAGTTGTTGAAAGCCTATACACTGTTCGAGAAGGATGTCGAGTACGTGGTAATGGAGGGCAAGGTGAAGATCGTGGATGAGCAAACCGGCCGTATCATGGAGGGCAGACGCTACTCCGATGGTCTGCACCAGGCAATTGAAACCAAGGAAAGTGTGAAGGTGGAAGCCGCCACACAAACCTATGCTACGGTGACGCTCCAGAACTACTTCCGAATGTATCACAAGCTTGCTGGTATGACCGGTACGGCTGAGACGGAAGCGGGTGAATTCTGGGAGATCTACAAACTGGATGTTGTTGTAATTCCTACCAATCGCCCCATTCAGCGAAGTGACGATGAGGACCTGGTTTACAAAACCAGCCGTGAGAAATACAACGCAGTCATTGATGAGGTGGAGAAGCAGCGCAATGCCGGTCGCCCGATTCTCGTGGGTACTACTTCGGTAGAAATCTCCGAGTTGCTGAGCCGTATGTTGAAGATGCGCAAGATTCCACATCAGGTATTGAACGCGAAGCTCCACCAGAAAGAAGCCGATATCGTTGCAGAAGCTGGTAAGGCTGGAACTGTGACCATCGCTACAAACATGGCAGGTCGTGGTACCGACATTAAGCTTGGAGAAGGAGTAAAAGATGCCGGTGGATTGGCCATTATTGGTACGGAACGCCACGAGTCCAGACGCGTTGACCGTCAGTTGCGAGGTCGTTCAGGACGTCAGGGAGACCCAGGTTCTTCTCAATTCTTCGTGTCTCTGGAAGACAACCTGATGCGTTTGTTTGGCTCTGAGCGTATTGCCAAGCTGATGGACCGCATGGGCTTGGAAGAAGGTGAGGTGATTCAGCACAGCATGGTGAGCAAGAGCATCGAGCGCGCTCAGAAGAAAGTGGAGGAAAACAACTTCGGCACCCGAAAGCGATTGCTTGAATACGATGACGTCATGAACGCTCAGCGAGAGGTGATCTACAAAAAGCGCAGGTATGCGCTGTTTGGTGAGCGTATGGGGGTAGAAACTGCCAACGCCATCCACGATGTTTGCGCTTCCATTTCAGCTGAGTACCAGGAAGCGCGCGATTATGAAGGTTTAGAGCTTGAACTGATCCGCACGCTGACGATTGAGAGTCCTGTGAGCGAGGACGAGTTCATGCAGATCAGCGAGGACGATCTCACGGAGAAGATCTTCGAGAAGGCCTATGAGCACTACGAGAAGAAGCATCGCATGATTTCTCAGCTCACGCTGCCAGTCATCCAACGCGTACACACCAATCAAGGTGAGCAGTTCAAGAACATTGAGATTCCATTTACAGACGGTAAGAAGGGTCTTCCGATCGTGATCAACATGGAGGAAGCGCTGGAGAATGAAGGCAAGGGCATTCGACTGGAAGTGGAGAAGGGTTCTACCCTGGCGATGATTGATCAGCATTGGAAGGAACATTTGCGAGAGATGGACGATTTGCGTCAATCGGTACAAAACGCTGTTTACGAGCAGAAGGATCCTCTGTTGATCTACAAGTTCGAATCGTTCAAGCTCTTTGAACAAATGCTTGATCGTGTGAACCGCGATATCGTAAGCTTCCTGTTCCGTGCCGGACTTCCTCAGCAACAGCAGGCTCAGGCAACCCAGGGCCGCCAGCAAGACAGCGATCTTTCACGTGTGACAGCTTCTCGTCAGGCAATGCCGGGAACATCAGCACCATCACCCAATGAGCAAGCCAACACCAATACGCAGGCTCCGAGCGATGTCAAAAAAGAACCTGTGCGTGTGAACAAGAAGCCAGGTCGAAATGACAAGGTGGAAGTACGCGTGATTAAGACAGGTGAAACCAAGGTGGTCAAGTACAAGGTAGCTGAAGCCAAGATTGAGCAAGGCGAATGGGAGATCTTACAGCTCGTGGAGAGTTGATCTTTCTGAGGTAGAAAAGGCAAGACGACTGCTGGATCTATCTGATAAACCACAGTCTGATTTAAAGGAGAAATAAAAAAGGGGCACCAATTTGGTGCCCCTTTTCTTTAGGTCTTGTCTAAGCTTACTTCACGATCAATCGTGACTGCGCTACGGAGGATTCGCTGCGAATCTCTACCATGTAGCTGCCGCTAGACAGTACTGAAACGTCCATGGTCATCTGCGTCCCCGAAACGTTGGTTTCGCTGGCAACGACCCTTCCGCTCATGTCCATGATGCGCACATCGACATCTTGCACCGCTTGTGCGAACTGTATGTTCAACACATTTTCAGCAGGATTAGGGAAGATGCTGAGTTGATTGCCATCAATTTCATCCACGCTCAGCGAAGGCTGAATCTCGAACGTTTCGCTGGCAAAGCCACAGGCGTTGGTGATCTCCAGTGTCACTGTGTAGCTTGCTGGGCTGGACGGGTTGGTCCACGCATAGATGTGTGTTGGATTTGGCAATGTAGAAGTGTTGCCATCACCAAAGTTCCACTCATATGTAGCGTTGTTACCCGTGTTGAGCGAGTTGGCGCTGCTGAACACATAGGTCAGTGCAGAGTGTGTTTCCGTGATCACTGCCACAGGCTCATCAATGATGGTCACCGTGAAATCATCAGTGGTAACACAGGCAAAAGCATCTGTTACGGTCACCGTATATGGTCCGGCATCGTTGAATGTGTTGACTGCTTCAGTTGGCTCATTGCCACCACTCCACGCGTAAGTAATTCCATCAGGAATGGTTGCGTTCAGTGTAAGTGGCAGGGCATCCTGACAGAATTCCACGTCATCAATAGCAACCGCAGTTGACTTGGTAACCACCGTGCTGGTAGAAGACTGACAACCCAATTCATCCTTTGTCACGGTATAGGTGCCAATGGCATCCACTGTGATGGTTGGTGTGGTTTCACCACCAGGAGTCCATAAATAAGTTGTTCCAGCGCCTCCACCGGGTTCCAAATCTGCTGTTTCATCCGCGCAGATGTGAATGTTGCTATCCAGGTGCGCAGCTGGCACCAATACCAACTGAGCGTTGTCTGTTCCAGCACCGCAGGAAGCGGTCTGATAGTTTACGCTCACAGCCATGACTTGAGCAGAGTTGGTTGGATTCTCCACCAAAACAGAGCTTCCGCTGGTTGGGGTTCCATTTACTGACCAGACAATGTTTTGCACCGGTCCAAACACTTCCAGTGTGGTCTCGTTTCCGCAGATCGTGTCATTCGTTAAGCTGATGTCACCCGGAAGAACGATCTCCACCGCGCCAATGTCTGGTGTTGCAGGATCGCGAACCTCATCGTAGAAATCCTCTACAACATGCGCGAGCGGCATACCTCCGCCATTGATGCTGTCGTTACAGTGAACCCCGGCAAGGGTGTCGATGAACATCGGGTCCACTTCGAAGCTGTTGAAATCCATGTCAGAGGCCAATTGTAATGCTTCAAGGCTTGCGGCCTGAACATTGACTCCAAATTCGGCAAAGCTTCCTGTTGGAGACCAGTAGGCATTGTGATCCAGATCAATAGGGCCAGCTCCGTAGTGGTAGTCTACTGCATACCCATCGCTGTAGTTCACGAACAAGTTGTTGTACCCGTAGTAGTAGTCACAGTAGAATATGTATCCCGCACGTGAGCCGGAGCCAGCGCTTTTCACCACGAAGGTGTTGTTTGAATACTCCTGGAAGTCACAGTAGCGCGGATAGAACGCGTAGTGCTGCTCTGTCCCTGAATTGTCCAATCCAAGCACAACGAGGTTGTTGGTCACCTTACTGAAATCGTTGAGGTTACCATCGTTGTAGTTCAGGTAGAGACCGTATTGCGGCCAATCAGAACCGGGAGTAGAGTAGAGGTGGTTGCCATCAATAATCGCGTGATCTGAGTAACTGAGGTACATTCCGTAACCGGTTGCATGAGTTGACGTGGATGTCATCTCATTATCTCGGAACACGGTCTCATCTGTATTTTGAATCCTGCATCCGTAGTGGTATTGATTCAGGAACATGTTGCCTTCAAACACTGTGCGCTCTGACAGGCTGGTGGTGCTGGCTCCGTACCAATAAACACCATAGCTGCCGTTTTCGAGCAGGTTGTTTCTAAACACATTGTCGTGACTGAGCGCGCCATTTGGTGAAAAGATCAGAGATCGATTGTTGCTGGTGCTCGTTGACGCAGTGTTCAGAATGTGGCAGTCGCTCACCATGTTCTCATTAGAACCAGAGAGGAAGTCGAATACTTTACTGCTGGTTCCAGAGCTCTGGTTGTTCACCGTGATGTGCTCAAATCGAATGTGATCAGCGCTATTCAGTCGCACCACATAGTTATCTGCCGTGCCCGTGCTCGTGTAGGTCAGTTCGACCTGCGTGTAGTTCAGGGCTGCGGAGCGGAAGGTGATCGTATTGTTGCTGCTAGCACCCATGATCTCATCAATCACGATTTGCTCGTTATAGGTAGCAGACTCGACTTGGAAGATGACCGAGTCGCACACTCCGAATGTGCCGAGGTCGTTGACAGCCGATGTGAAATCGGGATAGTCATTTCCTCCTGATGGTCCGATGGTGTAGATGCCTTCCAGTGAAGGTGTAATGGATACATCGGCAGTGTCGTTTCCGTTCACCGTGTCATTCACGTTGTTAGGATTTGTGGTCCAGGCTTCAATCGTAGTTGGGCCATTCACGGTTACGTTACCGAGCAACACGGTGATCGTGCTGATTCCACTTCCTGCAGCAGTGTCCAGCAGCGTGTTAATGACGGTGTCGGTCTGAGCTACTCCATTCACAGTCCATTGTACTGTAACGGGATTAATCTGGTTGTTTCCGAAGTTGGTGACATCAACGCTCACAGGATAAGTGCCTGCACACAGAGGAGCGTTCAAACCACTAACAACTGC
The DNA here is from genome assembly GCA_002428995.1 of Flavobacteriales bacterium UBA6057. Classification (GTDB taxonomy): domain Bacteria; phylum Bacteroidota; class Bacteroidia; order Flavobacteriales_G; family Salibacteraceae; genus UBA6057. The sequence continues at coordinate 80,993 of DIYJ01000007.1, forward strand.
AACGCCAGCATCATTGGGAAAAGTCTCCAACGGAGTGATGATGACCTGCCCGTGTCCGAGTTGAACACCAGCAAGATTCGCTTGGTTGATGCCCGCGTTAAAGGATCCACCACCACCGCCAGTAGGGCAGCAAGTACCTCCATTGTTCGCGGCTCCGCCACCGCTGTAGCCACCACCACCGCCACCGCGATAGTTATTCCAGCTGCTGGTTCCACCACCGCAGCCAAAGCCTCCGGTGCCTTCATCAATACCTCCCAGACCGCCATTCACAAAAGCATCACCACCGGCAGTTCCGGCTCCATCGCCCAAGAGGCCACCGCCTCCGTCCGCGCTGGTAGCCTGAGCACCGCCCATGCCGTTAGTTCCACCGTTTCCTGTGGTGTTGGCATTGGTGCCGTTTGCTCCGGCAGTTGTGGTTTGTCCATCGCAAGATGTAGAGAAAGAGGTGCCGTGGTTTCCTCCACCGCCACCGGCAACAACAAGAGGTGTGTTGTCAGGAGTGGTTACAAAGGATCCGCCACCGCCACCATATTGATGGTTGTAAGTCGTGGCGGGATAGTTCAGGTAATGGCCTGCTTCCTGACCAACCAGAATCTTCAGTGTGTCACCGGCCACCAGGTTGAACTCTCCGCTAATGTGAGCGCCCCGGCCTCCAAAAGGTCCGTAGCCCTGGCCTCCAAAAGCTTCGATCTGATAACTGCCGGAGGTGGGTACAATCCAGTATTGAATACCTCCAATTACGGTTACCTGACCGTCAAGGCTTGTGCCCGTATATTCAGTATTGACCATGGCCTGCGTGGGGCCTGTGTTTCCTTCAGCTGTGGCATTGGTGAAGGTGTAGTTGAGCTGAGCGTAGCCCGGAAGGCAGCCCAACACCACAGCGAGGAGTAGAATTAATCGTAAACGTTGTGATTTCATACAGTGGGTATTTGTGATTTGGATTAGTTTAAATGGGTCGTTTGTAACTCTGGTATGATAGGAATCCAATAATTTGAGCTTCTGAGAATTCTTTTCGAGAGCCTTAACGAACCCTGTTCATCTATAAGGTCGGGGATTTGGTAGGAATAAAAAGTTAAAAGCAGGGATGCTTCTACTTGTAATTGAGCGGATTGGGGGTGAAAGTTGAATCCCTAGAGAAGAATGGGTGAATTGATTATTCGCACCTCAACTGGTTCAAAAACGCCATTTCACGACTGATAAAGTGGTTTTAGGGATATAATCTCAGAATATAATTTGCTCATCGCGAGTTTAACTTCTGTAGATTATGATTCACGATTGGTTGGCTATGCGAAAAGAAATGATCTGGGCTTGTAGGTTACAGAATGGCTGTTTGACCTTTGTCGTTACGCCCTTTCAGACAGCAATGATGCGAATGGAATCCAAAAGAATAGAAGGCGTACCTTTATTGCGTCTATTCATTAAAAGTTGTCAAATTGACTACCTGTTTTTCAGCTTAGGTTTTCAAACTGACTTTGGCGGGAATGCTCAGGCCATGGCAAATTAGTGCCAACAATCAAAGGCGTCAACACAGGAAAACGACTGGAAATAAAATGATCGATGAGCAGGCAGGCTCAAACCTTGCGATCGAAGGCGGAAAGCAGACCCTGGTTTCCCCATGAGCGCTTATGAAACAGGGCGATGATGATGGTTGTGTAGAGCGTGCCAAGAATGCTGCCCGCATAGATGTCTTCAAAGAAGTGCTGACTGAGATAAACCCGGCTGAAAGCGACCAGCATGGCGCACAGGAAGCAAAAGACCTGAACACCACGATTCCCGGATACAAACCCCAAAAAGAAAAAGATGCTGAAGGCTTCTGTTGCATGTCCCGAAGGGAATGAGAAGTTGGAGTGCAGTTTCACACCCTGTACAAAGTGGAGATCGGCAATGTTCTCAAACACTTTCGAAGGGCGCTTAATGTCAGAGAACAGACCTCGCTTGAACAGCTGTGCCAGCAAACCGGCTCCTGCAAAGCTCACCGTTGCCGCTACTCCATACCTGATCTTGTAGATGAACATCATCAGAACAATGGCTCCAGCGAAAACTCCTTCGGCCATGTAAGTGGCATACTTGAAGAATTCATCTGCGATGGGGTGGTTCTGAGCATTGAACCACAAGTGAAGGTCCCTTTGCTCTGTAAGCAACATGACCACAGCACCCACAGCGAGCCACACCAATGTGAAGCTCAGGAAGGCTTTTGTCTCGTTGACAACCTCCTTCATTTCTTAGCCTGGAAAATGCGAGGCTTGGCCAATCCTTTTTTACTGGCCCAGTATTGCGCGGAGGTTTTGAGAACACCCAGCCCGTAAGTCATGCTCCGGGAGAAATTGATGGAGGAAGCCTCTTCAAAGTATTTGGTTGGGCACGTGACTTCTGCGATTTCAAAACCTGCGTGGAAGATCTGACAGAGCATCTGGTTGTCAAAGACAAAATCATCGGAGTTGGCTTCAAAGTCGATCGTTTCCAGGATGTCTCTTGAAAAGGCCCGATAACCCGTGTGGTATTCACTCAGCTTTTGGCCGATCATCTCGTTTTGAGTGAAGGTGAGGAAACGGTTGGCGATGTACTTATACATCGGCATGCCTCCTTTCAGGGCTCCTTTTCCAAGAATGCGGCTTGCCAAAACACAATCGTACAGCTCGTTGGCGATGATGTGTGCGATGGAAGGAATCAGCATGGGAGTATACTGATAGTCAGGGTGCACCATGATGGTAATGTCAGCACCTATTTCGAGTGCTTTGCGGTAGCACGACTTCTGGTTTCCTCCATACCCAAGGTTTTCTTCGTGCGTGATGACGTGTTGAATGCCGATCTTCCGAGCGAGATCAGAAGTGCGGTCTGAGCTCTTATCGTCCACCAATACCACTTCGTCCACAATGTCGAACGGTATTTCGTTGTAGGTCGCTTCCAGTGTTCGTTCTGCATTGTATGCAGGCATGACCACTACCACTTTCTTACCCTTAATCATGGCGCGAAAGTAAGACTTTGCATCCCCATGTGCATCAGGGGGTTAATGTTCGCTGATGCGTGTTCTTTGGATGAGCACTGATGAGTCCACTTCCTGGGGTTGGCAAAGCAGATGCTAGCGTTTCTTGAGCACAAACTCGACTGTAGCTGATCGCTTGAATAGCGAGGCCAACAGGTCTGTAGCAATGAACAGCGGGAAAGTCACCTTCAGGAAGAGCTCCTGAATTCGAAGGTGCAGTTGTGAATACTCGGTAGTGTATTCCTTGTTTCCCTTGAGGTGCTCATAAAGCACTTCTCGCTTGCCCAGCCACTGGTTGAGCAGGCTTTGCTGATATCCATAAGGATTGTATTCGATCGAGAAGTGACGTTCTCTGATGACCTCAAAGCCGTGTTTTTGCATCTCGCGCTTGAATGCATCACGGGGCATGAAGAAAAGGTGACGCGGTGGATCAAGGTGAAACCAATCCGGGCCGAATTTTCGCCATTGCCAACTGGTGATGTTCGGGAAAGACATCACCAGTGTTCCGTTTGGCTTCAGCAGTTTGTGAATGATGTCAAGGTATTCCACGGGATTGGGTAGGTGCTCAAATACGTGGTAGAGCGTTATGGCATCAAAACTCTGGTCGCTGTAATCGCCTTGCTTGAGACTGCCGATCTTCAATTGAATGCCTTCCACTTCTGCGGCTCGGTTTGCGGACTTCCCAGGCATTTCAAGACCGTGGATCTCAAAGTCGCCCATGGAGCGCATCATGTCGAGAAAGATGCCGTTTCCGCAACCCACGTCAAGGATGGCTCCCGATCCTCCTAACAGCCGCTTTAGTCTGCGTGCCCGGCCTTTTCTAAACCAATCGAGAATGTTCTCGATCAGCGGTGTGAACTTCTTGTCACCTTCACCATAGTAGTCGTCCGCATATGCACGGGCCAGTTTCTCCTCGCTTGGGAATGGAGCCAGGAAGACAGAACCGCAGTTTTTGCATTCGCACAGATCATAGTGATCGCCAAAAACATCGGGCGCTGTGAATAGCAACTTGCTATCAACGGCCGTGCAAAAAGTACACGGAGTTTCAGGGCGAGAGCTCATAAGAGGGCCGCTAAAATAGTTGCATTCCCAGAGACCTCACGCTATGGGGTCAACAAGTTGCCGTTTCAGTGCCTGATCACCACAGGCTTTCTATGCGTATAGCGCGCGGACCTCACGGATAGAATGTAGGTGCCCTGAGGAACTCCGGAAAGATTCAGGGTCAACTCGTCTGTCCCGCTCGCCATTCGTTGAATCAACACTGGTCTGCCCTGGAGGTCATGAAGTGCGATTTGACGTGCCGATCCATCGCTAAGACTTGGGTTGATTTTCAACTGAAGGAAATCATCAGCCGGGTTGGGAAAGAAAATCAGGGGCGATTCTGAATTCAAGCGACTGATTCCTACCGAGTTTCCAGTAGTATCGGTCACCGAAGTATCCGTGGTGTCTTGTGGGACCGAAGTGGATACGATCACCTGTTGGCTGCTCGTGTCTGAGAGGTTGCAGTAATACGAGATCAGCGTTACGTCAAAAGTGCCGGAAGTATCATACGTGTGCACCGGATTGACTTGTGTGCTGGTGTCACCATCTCCAAACATCCACAGATAGCCTGTAGCATTGGTGCTGTTGTTGGTGAAGGTCGCAGTCAGGCCAGTGGTGTCTGCATCGAAACCAGCCACGGTATTGGTGTCGTAGGCTCCTACAAACCAACGCTCAAGGCTGTCGAATACCACTTCCTTAGCAGCCGTTCTGATCAGAAAGGCATCTGTAGCGCTGATGGAATAATCCCATGCAACCTGGGAAGGGTCTTTGCGGTGGATCACGGTATAAAACGCGCAAGCTGCTGCATACGTGCCTTCCTGGGTCGGGTGTGAACCATCGTTGGTGTAGAGGTCAATGTTCGTGAAGTTGTTGCGGATGAATCTCCATACTGCTCCTACTGGCGATACAATGGCATCGTTGTCCTCAGCCATCTGCATGTAGCGCTCAAAGAGCAAGCTGTCCATGCCTTCATAGGTGCATACGGGTGGCCAAACAGGGCAGTTCCCTGCATCTCCATTTTCACGCCCCCAGGTCATGTAGAATACCGTTTCACCACAAGGGTTAGCCGCTTCTATGGCGTCATTCAGCGTTTCCGCATAGGGAAAACACTCGGTTTGAACCTGCGAGATAGGAAAGGAAGGTATCTGACTCTGTTCCTGGAGAGCTACAAAATCCCAATTTCCCTGGTTGATGTAAGCGAGTGTGGTGGCATTGGTGGTGTGTCCCTGGAAAGTGTAACCACCAGGAGTATTGGCCAATACCTGCACCGAATCTCCAGCGGCATTGCTGAAGTTTTGAAAAACGGAAGGAAGATTGTTGCTTCCAGTGTAGCTGTTTCCGATGAACAGCACTCTCTTCACATCACTCTGCGCGTGAGCCGTCAGGGAGAAGAGGCAAGAGATGAAAAGTAGTAATCTAAACATGTGCATTAGGACGCACATCGTGCGTTGCGTTGCCCGATGCAGTTAAATCAAGCATAATTGGAGTTATCAATACCTGATGGGCTGAAATAAAAAAGCCCTGAAGTGTTTCAACTCCAGGGCTTTCCGATCTCAAACAAATGAATTAGTGTACAATGATGCGGTGTGTGCTCACCTCGCTACCAATCTGGAAGTTCATCATGTAAACTCCCTGGCTGAGGTTGGAAACATCGAATTGCTCCAATACTTCCTGCTGTCCGCCATTAATGTTTCTGGCTTCGATGCGCTGTCCTGAGAGGCTGATCAACTCAACCATGATGTCAGCAGAACCTGAACCCTTGATGCGAACGTTCAATACTTCGTTCACAGGGTTTGGATAAGTTTCGATAACTGCTACTGAGGCTACATCATCAATACCTACACATGCATCTTCCATAACACTGACAGTATGAGTAGTGGAACATCCATTACCATCTGTAACATCTACAGTGTACTGACCGCCTGTGTTTACAACAATGGACTGAGTAGTCTCGCTGTTGCTCCAGCTGAACGTAGCACCTGCGTTTCCTGCATCGAGTGTAATGTCAAATCCAGTACACAGCATTGCAGTATCTCCGAGTGGAACCGTTGGATCTGCGAACATGAAACCAACAGTGGTACTGTCAGCGAACGTACAACCGTTGTCATCTGTCACAACCAATCCGTAGTCGCCAGCGGCAAGATCTGAAGCATCTTCAGTTGTGCTTCCATCCGTCCACATGTAGGTGTAAGGTCCGGTACCACCGGCTACATCACTTTCGATGGATCCATCAGCACCGCTTTCACAGGTAGCATCGTTGCTGGTGAATGCATTGGTGAGCATGTCTGGCTCGTCCACTATTTCGTTGGCTTCTTCTGTACAGCCATTATCATCCGTAATGGTTACGGTATAGGTTCCAGCTGCGAGTCCTGTTTCTGTGGCTGAGCTGCCACCTGAAGACCAAGCGTAGGTGTAAGGAGATGTTCCTCCCATTCCGGCAGCAGTCGCTTCACCGTTGTCATCACCATTACAAAGAGGATCGATCACATTCGAGATCATCGCCTCCAGCAGGTCTGGCTCACCGATGTTCACGGTATCAATAGAGGAGCAGCCGTTAGCATCGGTAACAGTGGTGTAGTACTCACCAGCCGCCAGGCCAGTAGCTGTGGCCATTGTGCCACTGTTGGACCATGCATAGCTGTAAGGAGACTCGCCTCCTGTTGGGTCTGCGGTTGCTTCTCCGTTCATATCTCCGAAGCAGGCAGCGTCTGTTACGTTAGAGTATGAAACTGTAGGATTATCGTTCACCGTAACTTCCATGGAATCGCAGAATGATGCAAATCCATTGTAGACATTCGCCACGTAATACCAAGTGCTTGTATTAGGAGTCACGTCTGTGGAGAATCCTGAATCAATTGGAACGCCTCCACATGATCCTTCAAACCAGTAAGTCGTTCCCAGAGTATCAGGAGTTGATATGGTTACCATGCCCTGACCATCACAAACACTCGCTGAATCCGGAGTCATTTCTGGAGCACAGGTAATGCAGCGTATGGTGGTCGTTCTACAAGTGTTTTCAGTTCCGCAACCTGTATTGGTGAAGATGTGAGCGCGAAGGGTCAGAAGTCCTGTTCCGGTCGCGTTTGCGATCACCGGAGTTTGCTCTGCAAAGAAGAAAGTGTTTGCGGTGTCGGTAAAGAAGAAGATGTCATCAGTATCGCTACTGGTGATCTCATAAGCCTGACCCGTGATCAGAACGATTTCAAAGTACTCACCCGCGTAGTTACACGTAGTGATCGTCATCAATGATGGATCGGTGTTGACGGTATCAACACTTGAAGGATACATCGTGCTCGCGAAGCAGGGAACTCTTGTCACAGTAGTAGTTCGGCAGGAGTTTTCAGTTCCGCAGTTGGCATCCGTAAAGATGTGTACACGTACGGTGTCTGCACTTGTGATGCTGTACTGTACCGGCATCACTCCGGATGCAAGTACCTGGTCGTTGAGGTCTGTCACCACAATGAAATCTGAGGAGTCGCTACTGGCAAATTCCCAGTTTCCTTCCAGAGGAAGAATGACTTCTGAATACTCACCGGCATAGTTACAAGTGGTGATGTTGGTTGTCATTCCGATCGTTGAATCAGCAGTAACTGCACTGGATGGGTACATAGTACTGGCGAGGCAAGGAGACTTTGTCACTGTAGTTACTCTACAGGAGCTCTGAGTGCCGCAGTTTGCATCGGTGAAGATGTGCAGGCGCACAACCTCTGGTCCGGTAGCAGTGTAGCTCACCGGCTGTGTACCAGAAGCGAGAACAGCGTTAGCTGTAGTCGTAACCACAAGAAAATCTGTCGAAACAGAACTTCCAAACGTCCAGATGCCTCCACTTGGAAGTGTCACTGTTGCGTACTCTTCAGCGTAGTTGCAGGTTTCGATGGTTTGAGGAAGGAAACTAGAGCCGCTGGCGGTCAATGAGCCATAAGGTGAGGTAGACAGGCAAGGCTCTTTCGTTACGGTCGTAACACGGCAAGAATTCTGTGTTGCGCAACTGTTATCTGCGAAAATGTGCAGTCTGATAGTAATTGCTCCTGTTGATGTGTAGGTCACTGGAGAAGTACCTGACGTCAAGCTCACGTTCGAAGCATCAGTGATTTCGAAATAGTCTGTTCCAACAGAGCTTTCGAAGGTCCAATCGCCTGCGCTGGGAATGTCAATTGTGGCGTATTCGCCAGCATAGTTGCAGGTTTCAATGGTCTGCGGAGTGAGTACACTTCCGCTGGCAACCAGGGAGCCGTAAGGTGACGAGGAAATACATTGGGCACGCAAATTTCCGTGCATTAGAGGAATCGAAAAGACAGCAATGAGAAATAGTAAAAGTGATCTCATGGGGTAAATTAGTTTAGTGTTTTGAGCGTGGCTCAAATCGGGTTTGGTCGATGAAAGTATGGATTTATTTGATGAGTGATTGTTTATCGCCCATTAAAATCGGGATTTAACGGACGAAAAGTCAGTGGCCGATAGCTCTTGATTTAGGAGTTTTTCAATCTTCCGATTGAATCCCTAGCATGCTCAGTTGTGCTTCTAAATACCTGAAGAATGGCTTTTTTGGCTGGCAACCCTCTTTAACCAGCCCAGTTTTCGCGATCGAGGCTTCTGTATTGGATCGCTTCTGCCAGGTGTTCGGGTTTGATTTGCTCCGAAGAGGACAGGTCAGCAATGGTGCGGGAAACCTTCAAAATGCGGTCATAGGCTCGAGCGCTCAATCCTAGTTTCTCCATGGCCCTTTTCAACAGCGTATTTCCGGCCTGGCTGATCTCGCAGTGCTCGTTGATCATGCGCTTCGTCATTTGAGCATTGGCATAAATGCCTTTGTCAGATTCAAAGCGAGTGGTCTGTACTTCACGCGCCTTCATCACACGTTCTCGCACGTTTTCACTGGCCTCTGCCGGAGCTCGGTTACTCAGTTCGTCAAACTTCACGGGAGTGACCTCGATGTGGATGTCGATGCGGTCGAGCAGCGGACCACTGATCTTGCTTAGGTATTTCTGAACAACTCCCGGAGCGCATACACAGTCTTTCTCCGGGTGATTGTAGTAGCCGCAGGGGCAGGGATTCATGCTTGCGACAAGCATGAAGGATGCGGGATAGTCCACGGAAAATTTGGCGCGGGAAATGGTGACTCTTCGCTCTTCCATCGGTTGTCGCATCACTTCAAGAACGGTTCGCTTGAACTCGGGAAGCTCATCCAGGAATAGCACTCCGTTGTGTGCGAGGGAGATTTCACCAGGTTGTGGAAAGCTGCCACCACCCACAAGGGCTACATCGCTGATTGTGTGATGTGGAGACCGAAACGGTCTGATGGTCACCAATCCACCCTGATCGGTTGTTTTGCCTGCCACGGAATGAATCTTTGTCGTTTCCAGCGCCTCATGAAGATTCAGAGGCGGCAGAATGGTAGGCAGACGTTTCGCCAACATGGTTTTTCCGGCTCCGGGTGGGCCTATCAGTACCACATTATGACCACCTGCTGCTGCGATTTCCAACGCGCGTTTGATGTTCTCCTGACCTTTTACATCCGCAAAGTCAACCTCAAACTGACTCAGCCGGTTGTAAAACTCTTCACGGGTATCCAGCTCTGTTTTTGCCAGCGCTGTGTTCTCATCAAAAAAGTCGATCACTTCTTTGATGTGCTGAACTCCGTACACTTCCAGATCACTGACGATGGCGGCCTCCATCGCATTCTGTTCCGGAAGAATGATGCCTTTGAAGCCTTCTTTTCGTGCCTGAATAGCGATGGGCAATACTCCCTTGATGGGCCGCAGGGCGCCATCCAGAGCGAGCTCTCCCATGATGATGTAGTTCCCAACTCCATCACTCTTCATTTGGCCCGATGCCGCCAATATTCCCGTTGCAAGGGTAAGGTCATACGAAGATCCCTCCTTGCGGATATCGGCTGGCGCCATGTTGATCGTGATCTTCTTGCCGGGGATTTTGTAGCCCGTGTTGACCAGTGCTGCGTCAATCCGCTGCTGGCTTTCCTTCACTGCACTATCAGGCAAGCCAACCAGCGAGAAGTTGATCCCTTTGTCGATGTTAACCTCTACCGTGATGGTAGTGGCATCCACTCCATGAACCGCGCTACCGTATGTTTTGACCAGCATATGCTGGCGAAGATGCCAAAAAAGAAAACCTATCTGCCCGCAGGCAGATAGGTTTTCATGAAGATCACTGCTGCTGCTCTACCTCCCAGATCTGATGAATGATTACTCTGCCGTTGTTTGTCACCGCTGGATTCCAGGCGGCTAACCTGCATGCCTCATGAATGTTCTCAGCGCTCACTTCCATGACTCCGCTGATGGCATTTTCAGGCCTCGAGAAGTCACCCTTCTTATGCATGCCTTGACTATCCACCATGTAGACCCGGTCGGACATAGATGGAATCGCTGAAAGGAAATGGTTTCCATGATGAAGGATTTCCATGAACCTCCCGTAGGCATTTATATACTTCCTGTGAGCCGTGGGGTCTGACGGCTCTCCCCCGGTAATGATAAACAGGTAGCGAGGCATGACTGGAGTGCTTATTTGTGGATAAGAATGCGCTGCGTAGTCCGGCCATCGAGGTCCTTGAGCCTCAGCACCAGGGCCTGCGGCTTCAATGTTTCCGGTAGTTGTACCTCTTGGCCAGGTTCAAGCTTCTGCTCCAGAATGAGCCGTTGCGCCAGATCATATACAAGCACAGACCCCTCAAAATTCAGGATATGGAAGCTCCCTGAACTTGGGTTTGGATATACCTCAATGCTATGCATACCGGGCGTTCCAATGGCGGTGGTAGTATCATTGACGATAATTGTGTCAGTGGTATCTACGGGCATCGGAGGTGGTCCCAGCAATGAGTCTGAGTAGTAGTAGATTCCTGCGTTGGTGTCCCCAGTCACTCCTAAAGAGCTAAAGGCGATGGGGACATTGTCTGAAGTGAACGACACCCAATCCATGCGAAAAGGCTCACCATCCACCTCAGGCCAGCCGAGGTAGTCATACCCCTGGTTGTGAACCCGGTAAATACCAGCCGAATCCGTTTGATCATTAGCCGGCAGAACATTTACGTAAAGTTGATTCTGATAATCAAAGTGCACGGTGAATTGCTTTGTCATGAGGCCGGATACCGGAAGCGCCAGAGAAGTCCATTGTTGGCTGGTCGTATCCCATCGGTAGACATTGTCCAGTCCACTTGCATAGAGCTGGTCGTGGTGGTCGATCCAAAGTTGAGACATGCTCACAGGCGCTGTTACGATCGAAGAAGTCCAGTTGTCTCCCTGGTCAGTGCTGGTGAGCAGCGCTTGGAAGAAAGCTCCTCCGTTGAACAGGAATACACCAGCGTAGTAGATGTTCTCACCGAGTTCGACATCGTTGATTTGAATCACATCACCATTTGTCACAGATAGGGAGGTGTCGAATAATACGCTCCAACTCTGGCCTTGATCCGAGCTGTAGTCAACTCGATGCTCCGGAAGTTGCATCATGGCAATGCTACCATCGTTTCCATTGAAGAGTCGCTGTGGATAAAGTGTTTGGCTAGTAGGAGAGAGCGGTGCGTTTGTACTGTCAGCAATCAGGGTGAATCCTGGGCTTTGCGATTCCATGTAACTAACGTGATGAAGGCCTGCGGCCCACGCGTTTCCGAGATGGTCGGTCTGCAAACTTCTGATGTTTCCCGATTCAACGAAATGAGGGTAGAGGTCATGGACTGAGTCCGCCAAGCTGGCAATGGGTCGCTGAACAACGAATTTGGAGTTGAAGTTTGCCAATAGGATGTCGTTGTTGGCGGTTATGGTTTTATAATCGAACGGCCTGTTGCTCGATGCAATGTTTGCGAGTTCAGTCGGGTTACCAAGGATTCCATCGCTCAAGCGAATTCCAGCGACACGCTGGCCACCGAGTAAGATGGTGCCTGTTCCATTGGTCAACAGTGCGTCTGCACTCGTAGGATCTGCTTCTACCCATCCATTGGTGAGCTTATAAGTCTTCTCTGTGGTTGATACGATTAGTTCATCGGTTGTGGTGTTCCAGTAGGCATCGGTTACTTCCTCACCTTGAGGAAGCGGTGGAAGATTGGTCCATGCCTGGCCACTATCTACGGAAGTGACCACGCTGCCTTGCCCGTTTTGATTGTATGCTGCAAACAGAGCATTGTCGGATTTCACCACGGCCTTCACGGAGAGACCCTGAAAAACGCTGATTTCCTGAAGCGGCTGTTGAATATCCCCGGTGATTGCGAGTCCGCCATTATCGAAGGAAACGAACATCAGGTCAGTTCCGAAAAAAAACACCTCACGAACATATTTTGACAGAGGAGAGTCTGGCAGCTCCTGAAATGAGTTTCCATTGTTGGTGCTGAAATATACTTTGCGGGCAGCGCTCGGGGTTACCCGGAATGTTGTCACAACTAAGTTGGAGCTGCCATCAATTTTACCTATACCCATGACCGTTTCTCCAAATCCTGAAACCGAGCTCGTGCTAAAGGGGGTTTCTGCCCAGGAGCCACCGAAGTTATCTGTCATGGCCAGGCCACAGCATCCCGTCTCGACAAAGACTCTGTTGCTGGATCCTGAAATCCTGATTCCCGTTGCATTGTAATAGAGGGGTGAGGACGCAAAAGGCTGCCAATTCAGCCCATCATCGGTACTGTAGTAGAAGCTTCGATCTGCAGTCATTCCAACTACGGTTCCTGAGGAGGAAATAGAAAGATCTGTAAACACTTCAAGACCTGGGTAGGTACTCAACTGCTTCCACTCATCCTGAGCGAAGCCTTGAAAGCACCAGAAAAGAAGGAGTATTGCGGATAAACGATTCATCATAATCTTAGCGTCAAAAGTTTGAAACGAAGGACTGGAAGGAATTCGGATTGGTTTGCACTGGGTGGGGGTGCATTAGGTGGCACCCCTCTGGTGCGCTGGGTTCACTCTTCAGGTTAAACCCCCGCCAGGTGGTCGCTTAAGCGTGTTTCAGGGGGGAGCGACATTTTTTTGCGCAAGCGATGCCGGCTACTCTTCACCGACTCCGTAGAGAGGTTCAGCAGGGTCGCGATTTCTTTGGTCGACATCCTCAATCGGATGAGTGTACAGAGTCTCAGATCCTTGTCGCTAATAGCAGGGTACAGCGCTTTCAGTCGCTCGTAGAAACCTTCGTTTTGATCGTTGAAGTAGCGCATGAAACGATCCCAATCTTTTTCCAGCGCAGTCTGGCTCTTGAGGTCGCGCGTCAGTTGATCGATGATGTTTGAGTCGTTGGTTTTGTGCTCTTTCAGCTTGTGATCAATGGATGCGATCCACTCATTTTTTCGAGCGATGGTCAGGGAGAGCTCAGTCATTTTGTTTTTGCGTTCCCGGAGCTCGGCTTCTTTTGCTCTTCGCTTTCGTTGAATGCGATTGATGATGAGGTAGGCGAGCGAAGCGAGTAGCAGAAGAGAAGTGCCTAAAGCAATGATTGCAAGGGCTTGGCGGCCATTGCGCTCCTCCAGCAACTGACGATCCGATTCGAGCTTTTTCATGGCAATCTCAGCTCTCACCACCTTCAAGCTACTCTCGGCAGCTTCGATGGCCTTGGCGGACGCAGCTGCGTTTTTTGATTCCACGTATTGGCTGTACAAGCGTGCATAGCGAACGGTGCTGTCGGGTCGGTCCAGGGCAGCAAAGGCTTCCATCATTTGCAAAAGCCATGTTTCCCGTGTTTGGGTTTGTGCATCTATTTGCCTCAATTGGGCAATCGCTCTTGCGGGGTTACCTTCTTGAAGATCAAGGTCAGCGTATGCCATATCGATCGACTCGGTGAAGTAATTCTCATCCCCGTTGGAGGCGGCTTCGGCCAGCGCCAGCAGCTTTCGTGCTTCTTCATAGTGCTCGGCTTCCATGTAGAAGGTGGCAATGTTGTAGTAAGCGCCTGCAATAATTGCCTGGTTCTCGATGTCTTCGAGTGCCTCGCGCAAGCGTTCTTCTGCGTGATCCGGCAGCCTGCCATTGATGGCATTTTCATACGTAAAAACACCCAGTAGGAGCGATGGTAATTGATCGTGAGCACCGGCTGCCTCAGCAATTTCCAACGCTTCATTGGCAAGCTGCAGCGCCTCTTCCATCGAACCGAAGTGGGCTTTGGCTATGCTGAGGTTATAAAGGCTCATTGAAAACCCCACACTGTTCGAGTCAATTTCCTTCATGGCTAACTCATGAAACAGAAAGGCACTGTCGGCCTTGTTGAGTTCCAGGAATATGCTCGCCATGAGAGAATAGGCACTGTTTTTTACGTTCTGCCGCTCGAGTTTGCCACTGTTGAAGAGGTTACGCAGCGTTTGAGCTGCTGACTTCTGGTCGCCAGCGTAGTATTTCTGAATAGCATGTTCAAACTGGGCCGCTTGCCATGCACGGTTGTCGTTGATAGCCTCGGCATAGTGAATGACCTGCTCGATCAGGTGAATAGACCCCTGGATGTCGGTTTCTCTGATCTCCTGGTACATGTCCCAATACACTTCCAGCCGTGCGGAATCGGTTTCTGCATATTCCACCAGGGCCAGCAGGCTGTCCATCTTTTCCGGTTGTGCCGGAAGCTGATGTGTGAAGCAGCACAAAAAGCAGCTGAGGAGGAGAACCAAAAAGCGGGAGAAAGAACCTTTCAAGGGCATGAATACAAAGATGACGGTTGGATCGATTGCTCCTTTACCATTGAATTGATCAAGAGGCGCAGGAATCAGTTTAACCGGGCCGCCATGATGAGGCGTTGCGCATTTTGCCCGGTAAGTTGCCATGTCAGGCATCTGACACTGCCGCCCATCGGGCATACTCCTTCTGCGTTCACTTCGATCACCTCTTTGCTGGTGTTGGCCCGGATGATGTGCAGCGCCTCCTCTTCATGTGGCATGTTGAAGACAGGAACATAGAGGTTGTTGTAGGTAGCAGTTGCATTCAGGTTGACTCCACATGCGGACTCGAAACCTTCCCAAACTCCAGGTGGATTGGTAGTATAAGCTACCGGAACCTCCACAATGCTTGCGCTTGGAAATGATGCCTTTAGCTCATCCATCACCAGTGCTTTGAATTCGGGGTCTTCACTGTAATCGTTCACCAAGAGAACATTTTCATCCACCCAGCTCACCATGCCATCTGAGTGTGCGAGCACTTCCTCGTCCGGTTCGATGATCGCCACCTCGCTCGCATTGAGCAGGCGCATCAGTTCCTGCTTTCCTTCATCATAGGAGAGGTTGTTGTCTTCCAGGAAGCGCGTTGTGGTGATGGCGCGCCCCGCATAATCATCTACGATGTTGCCTCCATCTACCAGCAGTGGGGTGGAGGTGTAGTCCAATTGAAAGCTGTTTGCAAAAGCCTCGAAGCTTTGTTGTACTTCCCTGCTTTCTGCCTGTGTCATCGAGGCCCAGGTGTAAGTAAACCGAACAGGATTTTCCGGATTCACGGTTGTGAAGTCTCTCATCCAGATGTCGAATACCTCCGCGGTGATCAGAACATCTTCCGGCAGTTTACCCTCGTAGTAACCTTTGGTGTCTTCATCAACGATCAGCACTACATTGTCGTTGTCCATGATGGCCTTGCAGTAGTTGATGTGAAAGTCCACGATCAATGGCAGGGCTTCGGCATAATAATCATCGTAGATTGAGGGGGCAGATAACACGAGCAGCATCCGCTCTTCCGAAGGCTCGTTCACGTAAGTTTCCACGTCATTGATTTCTTCCTTGTCGCATCCTCCAAGCAAGAGTGAAACAGATAAACCAAGAAGCAGTCGTGATAAATGAGGGAAAAAGCCAAGCATAAAATGGTACTTACACCGAAGTTAGAGCCTTCATGCTAAACGACAAAAACGGTATTTAGTGTACCGGCTTTTGTCTCAAGGCTTTACTTCTGCTTCTCGAAGGTTTCGATTCCTTCTTCCAGCCAGTTCACATAAAGCGGAATGTCAGGGTCGTAAGCCGTTGTTCCATTCAATGCCTTGATCTCTTCGTGATTGATGATCACGTATTGAGGTTGAGCATTGGATTTGAAGTGCTTGATCTGGAAATCTGCCCACTTGTTACCCACGGTTTTCACCTTCTTGCCCGTTTCTTCTGAAACGTACTTCTCATCCTCTGGAAGCTCCGTCTTTTCATCAACGTAGAGCGAGATCAATACAACCTCATCGTTGAGAAGCTTCAATACACGAGGATCGCTCCACACTTGCTCTTCCATTTTTCTGCAGTTCACGCAGGCCCAGCCGGTGAAATCGAGAAGGATAGGCTTGTCCACCTGCTTGGCGTAGGCGAGGCCTTTCTCATAATCGTGGAAGCAGTTGAGTCCATGCGGGCAGTGCGCTGGATCAGCGCCATCGGGGATTCCGCTGTTGTCAGAAGGTCCGGCATGAGCTGCGCTTCCACCACCACCGCCAAAACCAGTCGGTGCTTCGCTGTAGAACATGGGTGGAGGGAAGCCGCTGATGAGCTTCAGTGGTGCTCCCCAAAGCCCTGGAATCAGGTAAATGGTGAACATCAGAAAGGTAGTGCCCAACAGTGCCCGAGTGACAGAAAGGCGTTCCAGCGGAGAGTCATGCGGCATCGTGATGAAGCCGAGCAAATACAGAGTGATCATGGCGGAAACCGCGATCCAAATGGCGATGAACACTTCTCGCTGTATCCATCCGCTTTGGGCTACGAGGTCTGCATTTGAGAGGAATTTAAACGCCAGCCCGATTTCCAGGAAGCCAAGTACCACTTTCACCGAATTGAGCCATCCACCTGACTTTGGCAGTGTATTCATCCATCCCGGGAAGGCTGCAAAGAGGCCGAAGGGCAGTGCCAATGCCAGTGAGAAGCCACCCATGCCGACTAATGGGCCGGCAACACCACCATTCACCGCAGCCTCAACCAGCAGCGTTCCAATGATGGGACCTGTACAGCTGAAGGAAACGAGCGACAGTGTGAAGGCCATAAAGAAGATGCCGATCAAACCTCCGCGATCGGAAGCGCTGTCCACTTTGTTGACAAAGGAGGAAGGCAGCGTGATCTCAAAAGCTCCAAGGAAGGAGATTCCGAAAATGACGAGGAGTACAAAGAAGATGATGTTGAACGCAATGTTGGTAGAAAGCGCGTTCAGGGCGTCAGCACCAAAAGTAATCGTCACCAAAAATCCGAGAATGGTGTAGATGGCGATGATGAAGAGTCCGTAGGTAATTGCATTGCTGATGCCTTTTGCGCGTGTCTTGCTTTGCTTGGTAAAGAAGCTCACGGTCATTGGAATCATAGGAAACACACAAGGAGTGAGCAATGCGGCAAAACCTCCAAGGAAGCTCAACAGGAAAATAGCCACCAGTGATTTGCCTTCCTCTTCTTCGCTTTCCTCAGCATCGGGGGTTACTTCTTCTGCTTCAGCTGATTCTGTGCTTTCAGAATCCTCCGCTGTCGCACCGTCAACGATGCTTCCAGTGGCAGGGTCGAAGGTGAATTCAACAGCTTCGGGTGGCAGGCACTTTTCAGCATCGCAACACATGAAATAAACCTCGCCCTTTACAAGCTCCGATCCCGTCACCTTGATGTCTTGCTCATAAGTCATGGTGCCTTCGTAGAAGCTGAGCTCCATCATGAAATTGGGGTCGTATTCGGTGTGCAGTTCACCAATTTCGCGCAGCTCGCCAACGGTTTCGTAAGAACCGCTCAACAGGTTAAACTCTGTCGGTAGCGGCCCGTCTTCGTTTGGAAGATCTTTAGAATAAACATGCCATTCATCGTCAATCGTGGCAATCGCTTTAATGGTGTAAGTGTCTTCAGATTTCTTGGTAGCCTCAAACCTCCAGGTGACAGGGTTGTAGATCTCCGGTGCATCGCCTGCGATTTCCGTTTCTTCTGCAGAGGCTGACTCAGTATCTACAGCGGCTGATGTTTCTGGCTCAGTTTCTTCTTCCTGCTTTGGTGCTGGCTTTCCCTGAGGCTTTACAGCTGCTTCGATGTCAAACTCAAATTCCAGGTATTCTGGTGGCAGGCATTTGGTGTCATCACAAGTCATGTAGGTGAGTTCGCCACCTACTTTGGCCATGCTTTCTGTGAGCTTCACACGTTGCTGAAAGGTCACGGCTGTTTCGTACCAGCTCAGCTCCATGTCGAAGTTTGGATCGTATTCCTTGTGGGCAGGAGGTTCTATGATGCCGCCCTCCAACGTAGCGCCTTCCAGCTTCATGAAGTCAAAAGCGGTGGGGATCGGTCCTTCGCCTTCCAGCTTAGTAGCATAGACATGCCAACCCGGCTCTATCGTTGCCGAGAATTTCAGGATGGCGTGTTCATCTCCGTCCAGCACATAGTCGTAAGACCATTTTACCGGATCAAATACTTGCGCGTTTGAATGAAACCCGACAAGGAGGAAAAAAAGTGGTAGAAGAATGATGCGCCTCATTTGCTTGAAATTACAACCATGCAAAAATACATAAAGCCCTTTGCTCATGGGAGGAAGGAAAAGATATGTTTGGATTGCTAATAGAGTTTTGCTTGCCATATTTTAACAGTGATTCGCCTTTTTTGGCTCTTATGCTTTGCCGGGCCAAAAGAAAAAAAAGATTCTGCATGCAAGGCTCGGGACAGTTTATGCATCCTCTATTCAAAGCTCAGTCTAATTTTAAACATGGACAATATGGAAATGCAAAAGCAAATGAAAGCGTGGACGATGATGTTGATGCTTGTTGGATTGGTGATGGCATCCTGTAAGAAAGACTTAGTGGAGCCTCTGCCTGCTGTTGTTGACAACAGTGGTCAGGTGGGTGATCAAACTCCGAACGATGGCGAATGCAACCAGGTGCTCACCTTTCTCGATCCGGGAATATGCAGTGGTATGTGGTTTCAAACGGCTTCAGGAGAGATTCTTGAAGTGTATGGCTACAGTCAAACCCGGGCGGAACTAGACCTTAAGGTAGGTGAAACGATCACGGCTGGTTACAATGTGTTTGCTTGCGTGGATGGATTCATGTGCCAGGCGATCTCGGAATTTGAAGCGCAGCTTTGGGATGCAGGAACGCCTTACTCAACTGTGGTTCTGACATGTGAAAATGGTAAGGTCAAGGACATACACAATGGCGACTGCGATGAAAGCGTAACCTTTATGGATGCTGGCTTATGTGGCGGTGCATGGTTCCTGCGCTCTGACGGAACCTACCTCGAGGTATATGACTATCCATTGGATCGCGAACACCCAAGATTGGAAAGAGGTGACGAAGTGTCGTTGAGCTACGAAGCTTACGATACATCAAAGTTGATCGAGTGCGAGGCATTGGGCGAGTTTGAAGCCAAGCTTTACGAAAGCGGAGCAACCATTGAAATAGTAAAAGCTACCTGCTACTAGACCAGAGATAGCGCATCGATAATAAAAGGCCCTGGCGGAATTTCCCGTCAGGGCTTTTAATGCAGTCTGGAGCCTGAACTGCTGCTAAGGGCTGACCAGGTTTATGCTCACATTAAAGTACAGCGGGTTTGTGAGGCTGTTTTCCATGGCAAAGGGCTGATCGCCAAAAAAGCCGCGGAAGAAGTCGGTGCCATCTGGAACGCGATCTACATTGTAAGAGTAGTTGACCCGGTAACCTGCCTGAGCTGAGAACCAAAAGAATCCGATCAGTTTCCGCTCGTAGACAAATCTGAATCTGAGCTCACTTCTTCTGATCTCTAATTCATCCACCGCGCCTGTTAATGTATCTGCAAAGGCAAGGTCTCGATTACCGATACGATAACTGTTTCCTTCCAGCTCGTAGCCTACGAAGAGCATGTTACGCGGATTCAAAGTGTAGCGCATGTGAGCTCTGGCCGGGAACAATACTTCCGCTCCCCAGGTATTTCGGATGGAGGTCCAGTTGTAGAGAAGAATGGGAATGTAGTTCAGTTCACCTGCCCGGTATGTTCTGGACAACCCAATAGCCCATTGCTTATTGTCGTTAGGGCGCTTACCCCACAGAGCCGCTGCGGAGTATCGATTGTATTTCAAGTCTTGGAACTCTGGAATCTCGTAATCCCCACTCATGCTGACTGCCACCTGAAACAGAAGGAAGGACGTTTCATTGAGAGGTTTATAGATGGTGGAGTTCAGGCCAAATGTTCGCAGGTTGTAGCTAGACAGAGTTCTATGCAGTGGATGGTTCAGAGCTTCTGCATTCGCAAACTCATAGTTCATGTCCCAGTAGTTGCCCCCCAACTGAATGATCAGGCTGTTCTTGGAGATCACGGGCACGTTGGCACCAATCCGCATCCCGTGAACAGCCTCCACGTTGGCGGTTTGCTCGCTGAATGCACCATAGGCTCCAGCCGTTAAGTCATGCCCCATCTGATAATCATAGCCTAATGAAATCAGCTTGGCAGGGCTAATACCCTTGATCTTGGCATTGGCATAGCGTTTCGCATTGCCATCTACAAAGTCGAGGTCATCATAGATGCTGTAATCTTCTTCTTCCTCCACATACGTAGAATCCTCCTGGGCATGGGAAAGAAAAGGCGAGACCATGCAGAGGAGTACAGCGCATGCCAGGCTGTTGCGAAGGTGGTGGAGACAAGTCGCCATGGCCAGACTATTTTTTCTTCGGCATTTTCAATCGCTTCCAAACATCTGTACGACCAAGGGCAGAGATTCCAATGTAACCTCTGATCTCGATGGTATTGGGATCGGTGAGCTTGATGGTGCAGCTGTAGGTGCTGCCATTTTCAGGATCGTAAATGGTGCCTTCTGACCACTCCTTTTTATCGGTGTATTCAAAGTCTTTCAGAATTCGATAGCCACGCAGTGGAGTGCTGCGCATGTTTTCATCCGGGTTGTTCTTGTCTACCTTGGGCTTGTCTGTTTCTGGATCGTTGGGCTCTTTCAGCCATACTATTTTGCCGTAGTACTTACTTCCGATCTTCTCAATTTTCACTTTCGCTTTTCCATTGCTCGGTTCCCAAATGCCCACCAGTTGGTCTCCATCTTTTTGAGCCAGGCTGAGAAGGGATGTCATCGAAAAAAGGGCTGCAAGCAATACTGTGATGTAAGTCTTCATAGTGCAATTTATTTGTGTTCAACGTTGAAGGTTAAGCGCGTGGTTACGCTCATCTGATCTCTGTAATCGTCTTCCTTGAAATCCAGGTCGAGCAGAATGGTAAAGCTTTGTTGCTTGAAAAAGTCTGTAGCCTCGGCTGATTCACTTACAACCATATCGATCGCTCCGGATGCACCTTCAGGGATGGGATTGACGATGGCGAAGCTTGTCATGGGTGCATCATCACTGACGAGCTGCAATGAAGCACTGTTGAATTGATCAAAGCTCAACTCTTCTCCATCCGGGAGTTCGATGGACGCCTTGGACAGCTTTACGGAAGCAATGTCTTCCACCTGCAAGGCTTTGCTGGATACAAGAGCAGAAAGGTCCACGCTGAAATCGTTCATAAAACTGTTGGCACCTGCAAAATAGGGGCCATCGGATGTCAGGGAAACTTCAATGCTCGTTTCTTCTGATTGTGTAGAAGCACAGGACTGCAGCAAGAAAATGCCAATGAGTGCAGCCAAAAGCAAACCAGGAAGTTTGAAGCGGTGTGATGGTGTCATGATGTAATTCTTTAGCAAGTTAGAGTCAGTATAAGCTAAAGTAGCAATGCAACTTTCATTCTCGCATGCTTCGAATCCTACGGAAGCATCCACTTGCATGCACATTAGCAGGACTCAGCCTTACTCTTAACTCAATTAGAAGTCTCAACGCTGCAAATTGTTTGATCTCGGATCTAAAAAAATGGAGTGAGGTCCTGGTGAAGCAACTGGGTAAGCGCGGAATCCAGGCATGGAATCACATCCTTTTTGCTCCTGCATACCGCACAAAAAACCCCCGATCAACACGAAGTCAACCGAGGGCCTCCAACTAAACCTACCTAATCCTTAAGCCATTCGTAGCACGCTGTCAGCTATCAGTGGTTCGTTGCTGATAGCTGACAGCCAGTAGCTGATGGCTCCTAAAGAACTACTTCCCTGTCACCGGCCATTCTATAAGCCAGTCGGGTTTTCAAATAATACATCACCGGAACGATCACCAGGGTGAGGAACGTGGCCAGCGTCAATCCGAAGATGATGGTCCAGCTCATTGGTCCCCAGAACACTACGTTGTCACCACCGAGGTAGAACTTCGCATCGTAGTCGCTCAGCAGCGAGAAGAAGTCGATGTTCAAACCAACCGCCAGCGGAACCAATCCGAGAACGGTGGTGATGGCGGTGAGCAATACCGGACGCAAACGTGTTTTTCCTGATTGAACGATAGCATCGATCAGCGCTGGAATTGGAAGCTTGGCATTGCTGGACAAGTTCATTTCAAGGCGTTTTCGATCCATCACCAACTTGGTGTAGTCAATCAATACAATGGCGTTGTTTACCACAATTCCCGCCAGCGATATGATACCGATCATGGTCATGATCACTACGAAGTCCATGCGGAAGATGACCAGCCCGAGGAATACACCTGTGAAGCTGAACACTACCGATCCCACAATGATGAACGGAGTCAATGCTGAGTTGAACTGCGCCACAAGGATCAGGAAGATGAGGAAGACGGCAATCATAAGGGCGGTGCCCAGGAATGCCATTTCTTTCTGCTGCTCCAAGACTGCTCCGGTGTAGCGAACGTTGACTCCTTCAGGAAGATCATATTCTTCCATGGCGGTTTCAATCTGCGCCATGATCTCTGCCGCATTTCCATCTGCAAGGATGTTGGAGGAGATCTTGATGAGACGGTTTTGGTCTTTGCGCTTCACTGCACTGAAAGTGGATGAGTTGTCAATCTCGGCCACCGCAGAGATCGGCACTTGCTGAATCTGACCGTTGGTCTGATCGCGGAAGGTGATTTTCTGATTGAGCAGCGCTTCCTGATCGTAGCGATACTTGTCCTGAAGGCGGATCATGATCGGATAATCATCTTCACCTGCCTTGTAGCTACTCACCTCAAGTCCGAACAGTGCATTTCGAAGTGTTGTACCGATTTGTGCTGTGCTGAGGTTAAATCGCCTTGCCTTAGAACGGTCGATCTCAATCGGCATTTCAGGCTTCCCAACCTCTACATCAAGTTTCAGTTCCTCGATGCCGTAGATGTATTCGTTGTTCACAAACTGGCGGATATTCTCTGCTTCTTCAATCAGAAGTTCGTAATCGTCACCTGTCACTTCAATGACCACTGGTTTCTCTTCTGGCGGTCCGGCTGGTTCCTTGTCAACCGTAACGCGCACTCCGGCTGTTCCGGCAACAAGCTCACGAATTTCTTCCATCACCTCTACCGTGGATGTTCCTCTTCTGAACTGGAATTGAACAAAAGACACCGTAATTCTTGCTTTGTGAGGAGTGGCAGCCATAGACGGTCCTTCGTTTGGATCGCTGGTTCCTTCTCCCACTTGGGCAATGATGGACTCTACGAGGTAGTTGTACGTTTCGGAAATACCGTTTTCTTCTTCCGTTACTTCAAACTTCTTGACGTAATCTTCCAGGCGTTGTTCCAGGTCTTTCACCGTGGTGTTCACCTCGTTGATGTCTGTTCCAATCGGAGCCTCTACGAAGATGTTGACGTAGTTCGGCATGTTGGATGGGAACTGCACCACCCTTGGCAGGAATGCGCCAAAGAGGAAGAAAGAAAAGAACAGCATGCCGATCGTTCCGAAGAAGAACCACAGTGGGTTTTTCCTGCGAAGGGCAAATGCCAGTGTGCGCTCATAAACGCGTTCCAGAGCTGGCAACACACGTGTCTGGAAATACTTGGTGGATGGATTCAGGATGTACTTCGTGGTCAAGACGAGGATTCCCGCAATCAACAAGAGGTTTCCAAGCGTGGTGCTGGCGAAGGTGAACACGATACCTGCCACAATCAGAATACCCGCGATGCGGAAGGTCTTGCCGTTGGACATCGGTGTTTCTTCCAGCTTCATATACATCGATGTCAGCACCGGGTTAATCACCAAGGCCACAAAGAGCGATGAACCCAGCACGATGATCAGTGTCATCGGCAGGTATTGCATGAATTCTCCAATGATACCAGGCCAGATGAGGAGCGGTGTAAAGGCCGCGAGCGTGGTTGCTGTAGAAGCAATGATTGGCCAGGCCACTTCGCCCACACCGTATTTAGCCGCTTCAATGGGCCCCATGCCTTCATCCATCAATCGATAGATGTTTTCGACCACCACAATACCGTTGTCCACAAGCATCCCCAGTGCGAGCACCAAGCCGAAGAGCACCATCATATTCAGCGTAACTCCGGCCGTGTTCAGGATGAAGAATGCCAGGAACATGGATAGTGGGATGGCCACACCAACGAAGATGGCGTTGCGCAAGCCCAGGAAGAACAGTAGCACGGAGATCACAAGCAGCATACCAAAGATGATGCTGTTCACAAGCTCGTCTACCTGCGTTCTGGTAAACTTCGACTGATCAGCGGTGATGGAAATTTCCAGGTTGTCAGGGAAGGTTGTTTCCCTTGCTTCCGCCAGGATTTCACGAATCTGATCAGCGGCTTCGATGAGGTTTTCACCGGCTCGCTTCTTCACATCGATCATCACTACCGGATTTTGATATTCGCGGGCGTAGCTTTCAGGCTCTTCGCCTTCAAACACAACTTCAGCTACATCCTTGAGATAGACTACGTTCTGCTTCTCATTCTTCACAATCACATTGCCCAAATCCTCTGCACTCTCTATCTCTCCAACTACACGTACCGTTCTTCTTACCGAACCGTCCAGCATACTGCCCGCGGATATCGTTACGTTTTCGGAATTAATGGCATTCGCTACATCGTTGAAGCTCAGCTCATTCAATTCCAGCTTATACAGGTCAAGGTTGACCTTCATTTCCTTGTCGGCCACCCCACGGATGTCTACTTCCGTGATCTGTGGCAGTTTTTCAATCTTGTCTTCGAGGTACTCGGCATAATCATTCAACTGATCAGAGCTGAAGTCCCCACTGAGGTTGATGTTCATAATCGGAGTGAGCTCCGAGATGTTCATCTCAAATACGTTTGGGTCGGCCGGAAGATCCTGCGGAAATTCTGGGTCGCCCATGGCAATGTCTACCTTGTCTTTCACCTTTCTCAGCGCCTCTTCCGGGGTAATGCTGAAGTCAAATTCGATGAAGATGGTAGAGTAACCTTCCACAGAAGTCGAGGTCATTTCATCAATACCTGAAATGGAGCCGATTTCCTTTTCCAGAGGTCGCGTGACCAGTTTCTCAATGTCAAGCGGTGAGTTTCCTGGGTAGGGTGTGCCCACGTAAATCTGCGGGATCACAATCTCTGGGAAGCTTTCCCGCGGCATGCTGTTGTAAGCCGTGATACCGCCAATGATCAGGATCACCAGTACTACCAACACCGTCATGCGGTTGTTGATACTTGCGGTACTCAGGCCAAACTGGCGCTTTTTACCGTTTTGTTGTTCGTTCGTTTCCATCGTTTAGAGGATTCGGATTGGATGATCGGTTGATTATTCGCTAACCGCGATTTGATCGCCTTGCTTGATGGAGCGGGCGCCTTTGTTCACAAGCTTCTCGTTTCCTACCAGTCCGCTGAGAACTTCTGTCATTCCCTCGTAGCTCATACCGGTTTTGATCATGGTTTTCTGAGCCATGGCTTCACCAGACTTCATTTCGATGGTGTAAACAAACTCTTCACCGGATTGGGTCATCTGAATAAGGCTTGAAGGCACCACTGCGATGCTATCGTTGTAGTAATCCCTGATCTTCAACTCACCCATCAGGTTCGGCTTCAGGTTGAGTTCAGAGTTTTCAAGATCCAGGCGGATTTTAAACGATCTGTTGTTTGGGTTGATGTAGGATCCGATGCGTGAAATCTTCTCCATGGAAGCCGCATTCAGGCTTGGGAAGCGAACTTCCACCTCATCTCCTTCGCTGATCTGCGCCAGGTGTCCTTCTGTAACGTCAGCCTTCATGTAAGCACCGTCCATGCTGATAAGCCTGAGCAGTGGCATGGCAGGGTTCGCCATTTCTCCTGTTTTTGGCAGAATCTCATCAATCACACCAGAGAAAGGAGCAGACACGTTGTACATAGCGAGTTGCGCCTGAAGCGTTTCGAGGTTTTGCTGCAGCGACTCGTAGTTGTTTTTGGCTTCGAGGTATTGAATTTCAGATCCAATCTTCTTGCTCCAGAGGTCTTCCTGACGCTTAAATACCGTTTCGGCCAGGCTCAATCGGGCTTCTACTTCGTCAATTTGGTTGGCTACAACCTTGCTGTCGATCGTCAGCAGCAATTGGCCCTTGTTCACCTTCTGTCCTTCTTTCACCCGGATGGAAGTGATGCGTCCGGCAGCTTCTGGGAAAATCTGTGCGTTTTCGCTGGCTTCTACCACGCCTTGCACTTTGAAGAAGTGCTCAAAAAGCGTGGGTTGAAGTTGCAGTGCTGTCACCGTCATCAAACGCTGTGTGACGGACGTGTCAAGCGAAGCAATTTGTTCCTTCACTTCGATGAGCCGGTCGTGTACCTCGGCACTGACGGCCTTGAGAGAGTCGCGCTGTTGTTGCAGCTGAGCAAGTTCGCCTGTTGCCTGGCCGCCACCGCAGGCCGCAGCAATGATCGCTAGAAGAGAGATGGTTGCAATGGATCGCATAGGTTTCACGTATTGAGTGTTGGTTGCCTTCATGATTAGATGTTTCCGAGGGCTTTATCCAAGGCCAGCTTGGCGTTCAAAAGCTCTAAGGTTGTATTGATGTAGTTTCTTAGTGTTTGGAGGTATTGTGATTCTACGCTGCTCAGATCCTGGCTTGAGGCGAGGCCGGCATTGAATTTTTCACGTGTGTTTTCTCGAATGCTCTCAGCGAGTTCCAGATCTTCCTTTCGCAGTTGGTAGCTTTCCAGAGCACTGCGGTAGCTGTCTCTTGATGATTCAGCCTGCAGTGTCAGATTCTGCTCGACTTGTGTCTTCTGGCTTTCCAGCTTCTGAAGTTCAAGCTTTGCAATCTTGGTGCGCTGGTAGCGCATCCCCGAGCTGAAGATGGGCACGTTGAGCTGAAGGCCTGCGAGTGTCGTAGGCCAGTAAGCCTTGTATGGCGCATCGAGCAGTTCACCAAAATCACGAGCAAATCCGTTCTGACTGTGGGTGAAGAAGGCGTTGAGCGAAGGATAGTTCTTCGTGCGTTCACTGGACAGTGAAAGCTCTTGCAACTCCATGCCCTTCTCAATCATTTGGTAGTCGATATGATTCTGGAAGTTGACATTTTGTTCCAATACTCCGGAAGCTTCTTCAGTAGCAGAAACCAGCTCTTCCATCGAGCTTGTGAGAGAAACTTCATCACCTACCGGAACTCCCATCTGGAACTTGAGCAAACGCATCATTTGAGTCCGCTGCCGCTCTGTGGCCTGAATTTGATATTCCAGATTTGAACGGATCAGTCGAACCTGATCAGCATCTTGTTTTTCTGCGAGTCCTGCTTCGTAGAGTGCCTTCGTGTCCTCTGCGTTTTTCGAGATGGTTACCAAGTCATCCTTCAGCGAAGTGAGCGTTTGGTCCATGGCCACCACGCTGAAGTAGGTTTGAGTAACCCCGTTCTTGATTTCAATTTCTGACTTGCGAACTCCAAGCTCTGAGTTTTCCTTGTAGGCACGGGCGGCTTTCAAACCGACAAAGTAGGAACCGTCAAAAACCAGCTGGCTGATGGTAATTCCTGCGTTGGCACCCCAAGGCAGTCCAAATTGAAAGGATTGTAGTGCGTCTGGGTCCACGGCATCTTGCTGTGGAAGGCCCACACCTGTGGTACCACCTACTTCTCCGATCCATTGGTTAAAGCCATCCCCGAGATCAAAATCAAAAGGTTCAGCCAGCTGCGTGGGAACGTCAATGTAATAGTTGAGAGCGGCTTCCCCCGTAACCTGCGGTAAACCTGCAGCGGTTGTTTCTTTCACCTGAGCATTGGCGATGTCCACATCCAGTTGTTTTTGCTTTAGCTCATAGTTGTTCGCCAAGGCGTGACTGATCG
Organism: Flavobacteriales bacterium UBA6057; assembly: GCA_002428995.1. Lineage (GTDB taxonomy): Bacteria > Bacteroidota > Bacteroidia > Flavobacteriales_G > Salibacteraceae > UBA6057. Next base: position 108,926 of record DIYJ01000007.1, read on the forward strand.
CTTCGTCCAGCGAAAAGCTTCGCGCTTCCTGAGCATGCATGCTCCACGTGCACATCAAAAGCAGTGCGGTGAGCAGTTTAGTTGAAGAGGTCATATTCAGAGTTGGTAGTTTTCTTTTTTAACTTTTTCAGCGAGGTACTTCAGTCCCGCTTCGCTGGCCACTCCACGGATGTGGTAGCGCATCAGCTCGAGGTGTATCTGGGGAAAGGTATACTTATCTGCAGGAAACAGTTCACTGTCTGTGCACATGTCCATTTTGGCGGCATACAAGCGAGAGATAATGTAAGGGTTTAGGTTGCCCCTGAACAAGCCTTGCTCAATGCCTTTCACCAAGTTCTCCGCAATGGATCCAGCGATGAACTCATTCTTGAATTTTTCAAACATCGACCATGCCTCCGGATGGTACTTCTGCATGTCATAATTGATGGAAGGATGGATCTGTGCAAACTTCTGAGACATCTCTCTGCTCATCTCGAACAACATGTCAATGGCATTTTCGTGTTGTTCGGCTAAGTGGTTGACAAGTGCCTTCTCTCCTTCAATGATGGATCGCATCACCTTGTATACGAGGTCGTTCTTATCGCTCACATACAAGTAGAGCGTTTTCTTCGAAACGCCTAGCTGACGGGAGATGTCGTCCATCGTCATGCTCTTGATTCCAAAGCGCATGAACAAATGCGATGTCTTCTCCAACAGCTCTTTTCCCCGATCGTCTATCGCCTGTTCTCCCATAATTGCAAGGGCGAATGTATGACACATTTTGTATGTAGGAAACAAAAAAAATAAAAAATGTTTCCAGTGTTCTGTTTGGTTCGTGGTGCTATTCTCACGAATTGCGCCTGAACTCTGGTGTTTTTGCGCAATGCCTTACATTCTAATTATGAAGCAATGTTTGGCTCATGTGCTTCATTCCGTTTACATTAGCCCGCGCAGAAGCAGTTCGATGGAAGCTGGACAGCAGGATATAATTGAAGTAGTTGTCATTGATGATGAGCCCATTTCTCTCCTGATCATTCAAAAGATGATTGAAGGAACAGGGGAGAACATCAAGGTTTCATCGTTTTCTTCAGCCAGAAAAGGGCTGGAATATATCGTTGACAACGAGCCTTGCCTGGTTTTTACCGACCTCAACATGCCTGACCTCAGCGGCTGGGATATCCTGAAAACACTGAACGAAAGGGATATTGAGCGCAACCTCATTGTGCTCACATCATCCATCAGTCCGCTGGATCGCGAACAGGCGATGAGCGACCCTAACGTGAAATACTTCCTTGAAAAGCCTGTCAGTAAAGCACAGCTTAAGGAGTGCTTTGCCGACTTCGACTGCCTCAAAGGTTAATGCCTTAGCATCAGCCTTTTGGTTTGATGCGTTTCTTCATTTGATACGGAAAGGAAGTACAGCCCAGGTGCATAATCGGAGAGATCAAACTGTTCGCTGGAATGCGTAGCTGCCCTTCGTAGGTGCAACTTTCCTGTGGCATCCAATAGCTCTATCATCGTTCCCTCTGCCGCGCCTTCAAGCGAAACGGTTACAAGATCCGCTGCAGGATTGGGCCACAGTTGAAAAGTTGGAGCAACCAGATCATAGGAGAAGATGCCCGAAGCCGTATCTGTAGTATCCTTTTGGTTGGTCGTGTCCAGGGCAACATCAGGAGTGATCACGATGCTATCTACAGCTACGGTAAACCAGTTGTTGGTGGCTGTGTACCTTAAAGCTAGGTATCCAAGTCCAGTGTCAGACAAGACAATTCCAGAAGTGTCAGACCAGGCTCCATTTACTCCAAAGTTTGACATGTCCGTCACAAGTTGGAGTCGCCATCGGCCGGATCCTTGCTTCCCGTGCTCATCCAGATCTCGAAATGATCTTCAGCAGTCACTCCAATCATTGTGAAGATTCGCACACTTAAGTCCAGCTCAGCTGAGGAATGAAAGTAGATCTCTGGAGATACGAGCCAATCAGACGTTGTGTCCGTTGCAGATGCTCCAACAGGATAGTCATGCGTTGCATATCCGCTTCCAATCGTGGCTATTCCCCAATTGAAAAATTCAGTAGCTCCGAGTCTGTATTCTGTCCAGGCATCTTGCTCTTCCTGGGTTGCAAAGCCGTTTTCCCAGGGAAGGTATTCCTGGGCAGATGTAGAACAGTAAAGGGCAGAAAAAAGGAAGATGAAAAGCGTTAAGTAGCAGTGTTTCATGGTTGTGGTTTTGCTCACAGACGGCAAATGAACTTCGGCCGTTAGGGTATACGCCATTTCGTCCGTACTGCCCGTGATGCGATCGAATCCGCTAACTCACACTGCCATCCTCATTTATGATCCCGCAATCACATGTCGATTGTAGAGCCAGATGGCTTTTGGCGGGTGTTTTGAGGCATTGATCATGGGAACCATGCTGGCCACGGCTAATCCGGAACCAACCAATAGAACCGCTGGAGAGGTGACGATCAAGCCCGTCATCACCACGGCAAAACCTGCGGAGTACAAGACAAGCCCAACAGCCATTTTCTTTCTGAATAGTCTCAGTTCTTGTTCGGCAGGCTCACATCCTTTCACAGCCTTCAACAGTCTTCTGAGGTTAAAGCCGTTACGGTATGACTGACCGTCTCTGATATGCTCGGATCCAACAAGAATGAGGCTTGCTGTGTCATACCTGGCGAGCATGGAGTCTTTTGCGGTTTTAAACTGCTGACTTTTCGTGGATAGAGGAAGTAATAAGAGCAGAATACACGACAATAAAATGAGGCGCTTCATGGACTAAACGGTTTGGAAGTTAGGTCGGTCTAGCGCGCTTTTAGTGAAGTTATTGCCTCGAATCCCCAGGTTGGATTTAGAAATCAGAATGCCTTGCAACCAACGCCTGAGAGCTCCATTGGCCTGAGGCAAGGAAAGCGGGCACATTTTCATCCCAAAAAACCGGGCAACTGTGTTCCTTTGCAACCCTCAAAGAACAGCGTCATGGACATTAAAGAGATCATCGACAAAGAGCCTTCGGGCGAGCAATTGGAAGTAAAAGGCTGGGTACGCACCTTTAGAAGCAATCGCTTCGTGGCCTTGAATGATGGTTCTACGGCTAAGAACCTTCAGGTGGTCATCGATTTCGAGAAAGAAGAGGAAGCACTGCTGAAGCGCATTACCACCGGAGCGTGCATACGCTTTACGGGTAAGCTGGTGGAATCGCAGGGCGCAGGCCAGAAAGTAGAGTTGATCGCAGAAGAAATCGAGGTGCTGGGAGATGCCAACGCGGAGGAATACCCTTTGCAACCTAAAAAGCACTCGCTGGAGTTCTTGCGCGAGATCGCCCACTTGCGTCCGCGGACGCAAACATTTGGGGCCGTGTTCCGACTGCGTCACGCATTGCAGTTTTCCATCCACAAGTATTTCAACGACAACGGCTTTTATCAGGTGCATACACCCATCATCACAGGCTCCGATGCTGAAGGCGCGGGTGAAATGTTTCGCGTGAGCACCCTCGACCCAAAGAATCCACCGATGACGGATGAAGGGAATGTCAACTGGAAGGAAGATTTCTTTGGTAAGGAGACGAACCTGACGGTAAGCGGCCAATTGGAGGCTGAGTTGTTTGCGCTTGGTTTAGGTAAGGTCTACACCTTCGGGCCGACCTTCCGTGCGGAGAATTCCAACACTACGCGCCACTTGGCAGAGTTCTGGATGATTGAGCCGGAGGTAGCTTTCAACGACTTGTTCGACAACATGGAGCTGGCCGAAGACCTGCTCAAATATTGCATTCGTTACGTGATGGAACACTGCGCAGATGACCTCAAGCTATTGGCGGATCGTCAGGCGCAGGAAGAGAAGCAACTTCCACAGGACAAGCGTTCGATGCCGCTGATGGAAAAGCTCGAATTTGTGGTGAACAACGAGTTCCAGCGTTGCAGCTACACAGAGGCGATTGATATTCTGAAGAACTCAAAACCCAACAAGAAGAAGAAATTCAACTACATTATTGAGGAGTGGGGTGCAGACCTGCAAAGTGAGCACGAGCGCTACCTGGTAGAGAAGCACTTTGGCAAGCCTGTGATCTTGTACGATTACCCTGCATCCATCAAGGCCTTTTACATGCGCCTCAACGATGATGGAAAAACCGTGCGTGCCATGGACATTCTCTTCCCTGGAATCGGAGAGATGGTAGGTGGTTCTCAGCGGGAAGAGCGCTATGATATTTTGAAGCAGAAAATCAATGACTTTGGCATTGACGAAGAGGAGCTTTCATGGTATCTCGACACCCGTAAGTTCGGCACTTGCGTGCACAGCGGTTTTGGCCTCGGATTTGAAAGGTTCATGAACTTTATCACTGGATTGGGTAACATCCGAGATGTGATTCCATTCCCTCGCTTTCCAAAGAACGCTGAGTTTTAAGGTTCTCATTTGCTAATTTGCGCCCATGGCCCTGAAACAGTCCTTGCAACAAAAAATGCTTCAAAAGCTGAGTCCTCAACAGATTCAGCTCATGAAGATGTTGCAGCTTCCTACCATTGCGCTGGAAGCGAGGATCAAGGACGAGATTGAGGGTAACCCTGCGCTGGAAGAAGGCCGCGAAGAAACGCAGACGGATGAGTATGATGTTTCTGACAACGACAGTCAGGAAAGCGAACTGAGTGATGCTGAAAAGGAATTCGACTTCAGCGACTACATGGACGATGATGATACTCCGGACTATAAGTATCAGGCAAACAACTACAGCAAGGACGATGACGAGAAAACACTTCCCATCGGTTCTGCCAGCACCTTTCATGAACGCCTGCTGAATCAGCTCAACCTCAAGCGACTGAGCGAAAAGCAGCATGCCATCTGCGAGCACTTGATCGGAAGCCTTGATGACAGTGGGTATTTGCGAAGAGAGGTCACTTCCGTTGTGGATGACTTAGCCTTTACGCGCAGCATCATGACCAGCGAGGAAGAGGTGGAGCACCTGCTTACCACCGTAGTACAGGACATGGATCCGGCTGGGATTGGTTGCCGCGATCTTCAAGAGTGTTTGTTGATTCAGATCAGGCGAAAGGAGCAGAGCATTACCGTGCGCACCGCCCGGGAAATCCTTGAGCATTTCTATAACGAATTTGTAAAGAAGCATTACGAGAAGATCACTTCACGTTTGGAGATCGATGAGGAAGATCTCCGTGAGGCTATCGAGGAGATCATTCATCTGAACCCGAAGCCGGGCAATTCGATGAACGAAACCAGTCGTCCGGTGGAACAGGTGATTCCTGATTTCACCGTGAAAACTGAGGGTGATGAATTGCAAGTGTTGCTGAATGCCAGGAACGCACCAGAACTTCGGATGAGCAGAAAATACTCGGAGATGCTCGAAGAGTTTGCGCGCATTAAGGGGAAGCCCAACAAGGCACAGCGCGAAGCGATGATGTTTGTGAAGCAAAAGCTGGATTCAGCGCGGTGGTTCATCGATGCCATTCGCCAGCGGCAGAACACCCTCATGATCACCATGCAGGCGATTGTGGATTATCAGCGAGACTACTTCCTCTCGGGAGATGAAACGAAGCTGAAGCCCATGATTCTCAAGGATATTGCCGAGCGCATCAACATGGACATCAGCACCGTCAGTCGCGTGTCCAACAGCAAGTATGTGCAGACTGCCTACGGAACCTTTCAGCTGAAGTATTTCTTTTCGGAGTCTTTGACGAATGACGAAGGAGAAGAGGTAAGCACGCGCGAGGTGAAAAAGATCCTTCAGGATTTGATTGAAGGAGAGGACAAGCGCAAGCCCTGGACGGATGAGAATTTGGCGAAGGAATTAAAGGGAAAAGGCTATAATATTGCCAGACGGACTGTTGCGAAGTACCGCGAACAACTGGGTATTCCGGTTGCCAGACTGAGAAAACAACTATGAGAGCCGCAGCACAGGTTTTATCCTTTGTTTTTCATCCCATTTTCCTGCCAACTGCGGGATTGCTGGTGGTGTTCAGCCTGAATACCTACATCGCGCATACCACCCCGATTTCCAAGCAGCTCTTCATTCTTGCCTGGATTTTCATCAATACCGCTATCATTCCACTGCTGTTCACCATGTTCCTCCGTTGGAAAAATGTGGTGTCTTCCATTCAGCTCCACAGCCGCAAGGATCGCATCATTCCGTTCACCTTTGCCACGTTTTTCTACCTCACGAATTACTGGCTGATGCGTGATGTGCCGTTGCCAGATGTCATGTATTCGCTCTTTCTTGGTAGCACGCTGGCCGTAGCGCTGGCGCTGTTCTTTACGCTCTTTACCAAGATCAGTATTCACATGATCGGCATGGGTGGAATTGTCGCTTCAATGTATGGAGTAGCTCAGTTGTTTGAGCTGCCGATTATTGGTCTGGTGATGCTCGCCATGATCGCGAGCGGATTGGTAGGAAGTGCGCGCTACATCCTCGATTCGCACACTCCAAGGCAAATCTATCTCGGCTGGATCACCGGTTTCGCCTCGGTCTATATCGTGTTGATCAACGGCTGGGGCTAAGGCCTATTCCACGTCTTTGTAACCCTGAACCTGCATTCCCCATTTCTTTGGGTGAATGTCACTGCGCGTGAATAAGATCTGACGCGTATCCTGATGAACATGCATAAACATGCTGTCCTCCATTTCTAAGCTGTACTTGGTGCCAAACTCGCCCATCTCGCTTTTCATTTCGCGCACCAGCTTGTTCTTGAATTGCTTTTTGATGTCCTTGTCATCCGACTGAATGGTGATCGTCATTTCCTCGTAGTTCACGATGATTACCAGTGGCTCGGTCATGTTGAGCTGTTTGCTCTCGCCCCAGGCGTTCAGCATCACCTTGCTTCCCTCGAAGCCCATCACCATCCCTTTGTCCTGAGCAGTTGCTCCAAGCGCCACAACAAGCGCTACTACAGCGAGGATTGTTTTCATAATCTGCAACTCGTTTCTAAGCCTCAAATGTACTCAATGTCAGAAAGATACTTTTCGGCTTGGTTGAGGTAGTCTTCGCGCTTTTGGACGTCCATCTTGTCCCACGTGCGATACATCATCCCAATGTGTGGGTTCCGCTCCAGTTTTGCTCTGTTGCGGTTGTAGAAATGCCAGTAGAGCGAATTGAAGGGGCAGGCCTTCTCGCCTGTTTTCTCGGTTCTCGAGTAGTGACAGTGGCCGCAGTAGTTGCCCATCTTGTGGATGTAATTGGCGCTGGACGTGTAAGGCTTGGTACCTACGATGCCGCCATCCGCAAACTGGCTCATGCCGCGTGTGTTCGTGATCTCTACCCATTCTATGGCATCAATGTAAATCCCCAGGTACCACGCATCGACCTCATCCGGGTCGATCCCTGCCAGCAGTGCGAAGTTCCCGGTAACCATCAGCCGCTGGATGTGGTGTGCGTAGGCATTGTCCAGCGAGTTGTTGATAGACCGCTTCATGCAGTTCATCTTCGTTTCTCCCGTCCAAAACCAGGAAGGAAGTTTGCGGTCATGTTCGAAGAAGTTCATTTCTCCAAACTCTGGCATCTTCCACCAATAGATACCACGCATGTATTCGCGCCAACCCAGAATCTGGCGAACAAAGCCTTCTACTTGTGAAATACTGATCTCAGAATCATGGGCTCTCCAATGCTCAATAACTGCATCAATTACTTCCCTTGGTGAAAGCATTTTGCTGTTCATGGAGAAGGAAAGTCTCGAATGGTAGAGGCTCCATTCTTCCTGATCCATGGCATCCTGGTAGTCTCCAAATTGAGCCAAGCAGTGCTCCACGAAAAACTGCAACATCCCCTGACCTTCTTTCCTGGTCAGCGGCCAGGTAAAGTTCTGCGCATCAACGTTTCCAATGCTTTGCACTCCTGCCGCCTCGATCTCGGTGAGCAAAGCCGATAGGTCATGTTGAAAGAGTTTGGGTGCAACCACGGTGTGGCCTTTGGGTAGTTTCTTTCGGTTCTCTGCATCGTAGTTCCAGCGGCCCGTTTCCGGTTCACTACCGGTCATGAGAATGCCGTGTTTCTTGCGCATTTTCCGATAGAAGCTCTCCATCAGAATCATCTTCTTTCCCTCAAATTGCTCCTTCAGCTCATCCCGGTGTGTAAAGAAGTGCTCTGTATCCGCTGCCTGCGTTTCGATGCTCAGCTTTTCGCAAAGCTCCTGAAGTTGCCTGTCTAACCGCCATTCATCTGGAAGCTGATATTCAAAGCGCTCGAAACCGCTCTCATCGATCAACCTCTCGAGGTTTTGAGTGATCGATTGTTCGTTTTGGGGATCTGAGATTTTCAGGTAAACCGTTTGATGGCCTACCGCTGTGAGCGCCTCGTTGAAATTGCGCATCGATTGGAAAAAGCCGAGGATCTTCTGGATGTGATGCCTCACGTAGTCGGTTTCCGATCGTGTTTCCATCATGACATAGGTGACGGCTTCATCTTTTTTTCGGAACCACGAGTGTTGAACGTTTAGTTGATCACCAAGGATCAGTCGCAAGGTTTTCGGCATGGGTTTCAAACAGCTTGGGTTCAGGGATTGTTTGCCCCTTTGGTTTCAGATCAACACCGCTTGGCAATTGCCTATCTTTGATGGAATGAGCCTTGAAACAAAAAAGCTTAGCCTTATTGCTCAGTTGATGCAGGTCCGCGAAGAAATCACGCTCGATAGAATTGCACAGTTGCTCCATCAGTCTGAGACAAAGTCCAATGTTGATTCTGATCGGGACTTGAGCCAGCGTCTTGATAATGCTGCTCAACAGGTGGAAGATGGCGAAGTGATTTCTCATGATCAGGTGCGCCAGAAGTATGAGCGATGGCTCTAGAGGTCTATTGGACTCAGGAAGCGCTCGATTTGCTCGATGAAATCATAGACTATCTTCAGAATCATTGGACTGATCGTGAGATAAGCGCCTTTTTTCAGAGGCTGGAAAAAGCAATCGAAGAACTGCGGAACTCACCGAGTCGCTACAAGAGATCAGCCAGGAAGCCAGGTGCGTATGAGTATCAACTGGCTCCACAAGCCACACTTTTCTACAGCTTTGATGACAAGCGCTTGAATGTTCTGCTCATCTGGCCGAACAAGAAGAATCCCGAAAACTTAAGATAGCGGTTCAAATTACTGTTTGAAGCTGCTCGGAGTTCGCTGCTAGTCTCATTCGGTGAATTCCAAGTGTGTAAACCACTCTGTCAGCGCTTATATTTGAGACACATGGATTTTAACCCAGTCATTCTAGCGATACCCATGTACTTCACTCTGATGGCAGTGGAGTTGGTTTACGAAGCCATCACCAAGCGCAAAACCTATCGGTTAAATGATTCCATCACGAACATCAACACCGGGGTCTTGCAACAGCTCATCAACACCTTTACCGCGTTATTCAAGATTGCGCTTTACACGCTGATCTACGAACATGCAGCTCTTTTTCACTGGCAGGAAGGTTGGCTGGCCTTCACAGTGGCGATGATCCTCTGGGACTTCTGTTACTACTGGAGCCATCGCATGGCGCATGAAGTCAGCCTCTTCTGGGGCGGACATGTAGTGCACCATCAAAGCGAAGAGTACAACCTGAGTGTTGCTCTACGCCAAACATCCACAGGTTTCTTTTGGGGATTTCCGTTTTACGTTCCCATGGCTATTCTGGGAGTCGATCCGGTCTATTATGCACTGGCCGGAGGGTTCAACTTGCTCTACCAGTTCTGGATTCATACGGAGCACATTGGCCGATTGCCGAAGTGGTTCGAAGCGGTGTTCAACACGCCTTCACATCATCGCGTGCATCATGGACGTGACCCCAAATACCTTGATAAAAACTATGCGGGCATCCTCATCATCTGGGATCGGCTGTTCGGCACTTTCAAGCGGGAAGAAGAAACGCCTCATTATGGAACCACAAAACCGCTGAAAAGCTGGAATCCGGTGTATGCCAATGTTGCGCACTACGTGGACTTGTTTAAGATCGTCAAAGAGGTGAGAACCGTTAAAGACGGTTGGAACGTCCTGTTCAAACCTCCGGGTTGGCAACCAGAATACCTGGGAGGCTTTCAAACTCCTTCAGAAGTTGGTGACGATTATGTGAAGTACAATCAGGGTAGCACCGGAGTTACGGCCTACCTCTTTGCTCAGTTTCTGATTTTCCTCGGGCTCAACGCGTTTTACTTCTTCACGCAGGTGAACTATCCCATGGAGGTGAAGGTGGCTTTTGCGTGCTGGATTATCTTTTCAACGCTCCTCTTTGGTTTTCTGTTTGAGCGAAGAAGCCGCTGGGTGAAAGCACTGGAGTTTGTGCGGTTGGCGAGTCTTCCGGCAGGGTTATACCTGATGAGTGTTCTGGGCATTGCACCCCTGTGGATGTTCATAGCTGGAAGTGCTGTAGCACTCTTAAGCATGGGGTGGTTTGTGTATGTCTTAACCTCTTCCAGGCCTTGATTCTTGGGATCGATTACGGTTCGAAGCTGGCCGGAACCACTGCGGCTTGCTGGCAGGATCACCAAGCACTGCACTTGACGCAAAGCGCCAAGAAACAGGATGCCGATCAGTGGTTGGAGGCGCTCATCCAAAAGCTGAACCCGGATCGGGTGTTCATCGATGCCCCACTGTCATTGCCCAAGGTGTTCACTCATCCTTCAGAAAGTAGCGACTACTTCTATCGCGCTGCGGATCGGCAATTGGGTGCGATGTCGCCTATGTTTCTAGGCGGCCTCACCGCACGGGCCATGCGCCTTGTGCATACATGTTCATCCCGCACCTTTTTCGAAACCTACCCAAAAGCCGTGCTGACCGAGTTGGGAATGATGGAAGCTGGTTATAAGAAGGAAGCGGACCTCATCGCGAAGCTGTCGCTACGCGTATCCAAAGTCTCAGGAATGAGCCTGGCAGCAGTACCGGGAAACTGGCATCAGTTTGACGCCCTACTAGCGTGGACAGCAGGCTGGCGCTACGATCAAGGCAAGGCAAAATCGTACGGAGAAGCAGGAGAAGGCTTGATTTGGGTGTAGGAGGTGAAAGATCAAGGATCAAGGATGAAAGATCAAATCCGCTCCCATCATCTAATCATCTGATTGCCTGATCACCGAATGATTCCGGTTTCGTTCAAAAATGAAGACTGCCAACAGCATGTATCCCAGCAGATAAATGGAGTCTTCGAAGGGAATGGTGAAGATCCTTAGTCCCATGTTTTCCAGGTTGTTGTAGATCACGATGGGTTCTTCAGTGAAGCTCCCCGTCAGCCAGCCGTTCATGGTGAGGAAGGGAATGAGGCAAACGAAATAGGCGAGGTACATTCGGCCCAGCCATGGAGATTTCCACACAAACATTTGCAGTGAGATGAGGGTGGCAGTGAAGAAGAAACACACACTGGTGTAGAGTCTGGGATAGAAATAGACTCCAAGGAACATGGTCACCAAAAGGAAAAACCAGTTCAATCCCCATCGGTAGGGGCCGAGTATGTCCTTCTTGATGAAATAGTTGAGCACCTCGTACACAAAGAGGCAGGCAAAAGGCACCGTGATGAAAAATCCATACTCTTCGATCGGAAGCGAGCCGATGTAAAGCCCCGTGAGGTAGCGTTCGTTGAAGCGCCAGACGCCCAGTTTGGTAAACAACTCATCCCAGGCCAGGAACACTCCTCCGGCAATGGCCAGCGCGGTGAAGATGCCCCGCCAGTTTCCCAAAAAGCGCAGACGCCTTTCATAGCTCTGGGCCAGGGCGTAGGCAATCGACAAGATGTTGATGGCCAGATAGTGGTATTGATCAGGGATGAAGTCCAAGGGAATTATTTCCTTCTGTTGGCGGCCTCGCGGAAGTATTTCAATGGGACCAAAAGCATCCCGAAGCACTCACCGTCTTGCGGATCGAGGTGCTTGTGATGCACCTTATGTGCTTTGCGGATCGCCCGGAAGTAGACATTGTCGGTTCGTTTGAACCAAGGCAGGCGCTGGTGGATGAACACATCATGAACCAGGAAATAGGCAATGCCGTAGAGAGCGATTCCTAATCCAACAAAGAGCTTCCAGTCGTTTCCGTGCATCATGCCAAACATGGTGAATAACCAGCTTGGAATGGCAAACACGAGGAAGAAGACATCGTTTTTTTCGAAAAATCCCGGTTCGTGGCGATGATGGTCACGGTGGAAGTACCATCCAAGTCCATGCATCACGTACTTATGCGTAGCCCACGCCATGAATTCCATGACCAGAAAGGTGGCGATCGTAATGAGAACATTCAGCAACATTCGTGGTGTTGTAAGCTCTTGAACAAGGTTGCGCAAAGTAAGTTTATCCGCATTGGCGACAATTCCAATTCTCCGTTATCCTGCAATTGATAAAGTAGCGAAGAAGCCCCATTCGGTAATGAATACTGCGATTCCAAAGGAGCGGTTGAGCGGAATGCGCGAAAACTGCCATACGAGAGAAAGCAGGAAGGCAATGCCAAACCAGCCGAGGTAGTTGGCCAGCGGAGGATGCACCTCTGCCCAGGTCCAGAAATCGTAGCGAATGGCTACGGGCTCAATGAAATAATCCAGCAAAACCATGAGTGTGGCGGATGTCAGGGCACGCACTATCGGAGTCAATCCCACTCTCGAACCGATGGAGTTGGCTCCGTACAATAGGATCAGCCAATTCACACCGATCATCAACGGTGTGTTCCAAAGCTTCAGGCCGAGTACCGGGCCATAGCTGTATTCTCCGAAGGGAAACCCTGTGTTTACTCCCAACACTTCCGCCAGGAAACCGAGGATGAAGGTGACAACAAATACCCACCAATATTTCCATTCTTTATGATTGATGAACACCAGCACAAGGGTGAGCAACAGGTTCATCGGTGTTAATCTGAGGAAGCTGGAAGGATCGCCCAGCAGGGTTCCTCCAATGCCGATCGCATGGAAAAGCACCAGGACGAAAAGGGAAATATTGAAGCGGTTGATCTTTGGGCTCATGCGCGAGGCTTGGAAATGAGTTCTGTGGTGATTTTGGCGGAAAGCAATGCCAGCGGAATGCCTCCACCGGGGTGAACACTGCCACCGCAGAAATAAAGGTTCTTGATGCGGGACGAAAAATTCGGGTGACGAAGGAAGGCCGCAAACTGATCGTTGGAGCTGGTGCCGTAGAGCGAACCCTGATAGCTGCGGGTATCGGCCTCAATGCCTTTGGGATTCCAAACGCGCTCCGTTGCAATGTGCGGAGCCAGGTCTGTTTTTAGCATGCGACTGAGCTTCTCCACCACCCGCGCTTTGATCTCCGATTCCATCCCATCCCAATCCTGTCCCTGGTTGCTGGGCACGTTCACCATCACAAACCAGTTTTCCTGACCATCGGGTGCATCGCCCGGCTCACATTTGCTTGAGATGTTCACGTAAATGGTCGGATCGTCAGAAACACTTCCCTTTTGAAACATCGTGTCGAATTCGCCCTTGTAGTCCCTGCCAAAGAAAATGTTGTGCAGTCCCAGGTTGTTGAATTCCCGATCAATGCCCCAATAGAAGACCATGGCCGAGGAGGATCGTTCTTGCTGAAGCGTGCGCTCCGGTGCTTTCTGATCCTGAAGAAGCCTGCGGTAGGTAAACCAGACATCTGCATTGCTCACTATCAGGTCCGCCTTGTGTGTTTGACCCTTTGCAATGATGCCGTTGGCTTTGCCTCTGGAAACAGTGATTTGCTCCACTTCTGTATTGAAGTGAAACACGACTCCAAGGTCTCTGGCCAGTTTTTCCAACGATGCCGGAATCTGTTTCATACCGCCTTTGGGAAAGAAAGTCCCGAAACCATGTTCAAGCCAGGGAATGACATTCAAAATTCCTGGAGCGCGATAGGGATCGGAGCCGTTGTAAGTCGCGAATCGGTTGAACAACTGCACCAAATGAGGCTCACCCAGCCGAATCTTATTGGCCCGGTTCATGGTTTTGAAAATGTCGTACTGCCGGATTTTGATCAGCGACTTTACGGTCTCTTTCGAAAGCCATGTACTCGCTTTGTGCAGCGATTTTTCCAGGAAAATCTTTGCGCTGTGGTCGTAGATGTTTTTGGCATGATCGAAGTATTCCATCACCTCCTCCTTGGGAACCCGAAGCCTTCGCTCCACTTCCTCCGAAAAGCGTTGAGGCGAAGAATAACCCTTGAGGTCCATTCCATCTTCCCAGAAATAGCGGCAGGCTTCATCCTGCTCCTCGTATTGGAAATAGTCCTCTGGATTTTTTCCCGCTAAGCGGAACAACTCCTCGATGTAGTGAGGCATGGTGAAAAGCGAGGGACCGCCATCGAAACGAAAACCATCCAATTCGAAGGCATGGAGCTTGCCACCGGCATAAGCGTTGGCTTCAAACACCTCTACAGACCAGCCTTCACACGCCAGCCGTATGGCAGTAGCCAATCCTCCAACTCCCGAACCAACAACAACAGCTTTCATTCGTGGCATACATCAACTGGAAGAAGCACAAAAAGTTGAGGAATCTGATCAAACTGATGCAAGAAATGATCGGGCAGACCAATGGTAAAATCGTTCATCGTTTGTGGTGGATGGTGTGAATGATAGCAGCCTTCTCCCTGGCTATAGGCTCGGGTGAACGCTTAGGTCAGGCCAAACTTATGCCTTTCGCCTGCTTGCATTACGAATGATCGGGAAGTTATTCAGCGCTAGCGATCGGTGCCAAATCGCTTGATGTTCACCTTCCTTCGCTTCTCCACGATGAAGAAGGTCACCTGGATGTTTTCCAGGTCCTTGTCAAGGGTAACAGGAATGTTGTTCTGCATGATGCGGAAACGCTGCGTCAATACATTTTCATCAAAGGAGATCACGTAGGTTCCGTTGGGCAGGTAGAGCTCGAAGTTTCCGTTAAAACCGGTGAGCGTGCTGAAAGATTTCTCATCAGAGGTAGCGGTAATGCGGATGTTGGAAAGGTCAAATCGCTCTCCTTCTTCGGTCACCAGTTCGTCCCGATCCATCACCACGGTTCCAAACAACTTCACCCCACGAACGAAGGGAACGCTCACAGGCTTGCTCATATTCACAAACAAGCTGTCCGGTACTTCCGCAAACCAACCCTCGGGAGAATCCAACGGAATGACGGCAAAAGGATGATTGCCCTTGGGCATGTTTTTCAGCGTGGCGCGGCCTTGTTGGTTGGTGATGACTTCTTCGTCTCCCAACCTCAGCACTACGTTTTCAAGCGTGGGTTCATCCCGGTCGTGTTCTCCATTTCCGTTCAGGTCATAGAAGGCCACAAACGCCAGGTTGTAGTTTCTTGCCTTCGAGAAGGGGATCGGAACTCCAAACTCTTTTCGAATCGTGGCTCCCACTCGCACCGTGTTGGAGATGGTGGCGGACTGATCGCCCGGATCAATACCTCTGGCAGCGTTCAATTCCTGCGTAGCAGCCTGGAAGTTTGTCGATCCGAAGTTGTAGTTAATGTTCACGCTGAATCTCCATCCCGTGCTGGAGAAATAGAACATTTCTGGGAAGAGTGTTACGGTATGACTGTTCAGCTGATTGTTGTAAGCGTAGTTGGCGCCTGATTGAAGAATGAACCGTGTGTTGCGGAACATGTATTGATGCTGAAGCGAACCTCTGAACTGCTGCGGGTAAGTGTTTTGACTCAGAGAGTTGGCCAACAACACTGGATTAGACGGCCCGTATAAGTAGCGCACATTGGCAGTCAGTGTTCTGATCCTTGCGAGCACCGAGAATTGCGCAGAGAAGTATTCGTCAATTTCTTCAAAATCCGGGGTGCTGTTGTAGCCCATGCGGAGTGTGGTGGTGATCAGCGAATTGCGCTTGAAGTTGAAATTGCTGTAGGTGAAGGAAAACCCACGATAGTTGACCGTGAAAAGCGTTTGCTGTGTGATGTCGAAGAAAACACCCGGCTGGAAAATTCCGATGTCTGTTCGCTTCGCGAGGTTCAGTCGGTTGAAGAAGTTTCGGAAGGTAAACTGGATTGAATCGCTGAAGCGGGTGGCATAGCGGTTCATGATGTTCACGTTGTTCAGAAGCTGCAGTTGAAGCTTGGGCTGAATGTCGTAGGTCGTGCGGTTGGAAGCTCCTAAACGCTCTGATGTCGTGATTCCAAAACTGGGTGTGTTGTAACGTCCGTTCATGACCACTCGAAGCTTTCGATCTACCATCGCCCCGGAGTAGGTTAAGCTGGTGAGGTAACCTAACTGAGATACATTGGTATCTGTGTGGTTGCGAATGCTTCCGGCAAAGAGAACGCTGACGTTGTGACTCTTTGAAATGCGAGTGTTCAATCGGGTGCTGGCCACATTGCTGTTCAGGTTCTGACGAATGTCCTGGCTGCGAGCAAGCGTAGAGGATACACGAAATCTTCCGGTGCCTGTGTAGTCGTGATAAAGCCCAAAGGAAGTGCTGCGCGCGTTTTGGAATCCAGGCGTTTGTGTGAAGTGAGCTCCAACCCGGTGGAATGGATGAAACCGGTAGCTTCCGGTCACTCCCTTTCCAGAGGCAAGCACACCCAGCGAACGGCCGTTCACCAATCCCACCTGAACATCCCAGTCCCGATCGAAGTAACCAACATACCAAGGCACATTCCTCAAGAAGCGATCGTTGAAAAAGCTCTGGGAATAGAACAGCTGTGTGAAGTACATCAGCCTGCGATCCTCATCCAATTCTTTGATGCCCATGAGGTTCAGCGACATGAAGCTGAAGTCGCTGAGGATATTTTGAATTTGCGCCTCAGCAATGAGTGGAACATTATCCGTGCTGTAGGGTGAAACCTGCTTCTCGTTGGCAAGCTTGATGAAATCCACCTTCGTGCCCTTTTTGGTTCCGTTGTCGTTGACTTGCTTGGCTTCCTCCGAGAGGGCATAGAACCGGAAGCGCTGTTCCTCCAGCTCGCTCATCGGGCGGTGGTTGATGACACTCACCGTCCTGCGATTTCTCTCGAAACCCGCAGGCCTAACCTTGAACTTCAAGGTGGTGTCCTGGCTGGGGTCCAAGCCTATCGTGTAGCTCGGTGTGCGAATGATGTTTTCCGCGCTGTCCAGCAGCAACAGGTCTTTGCGCTGGCCACCGTTCAGCGTTACCTGAAAATCCTGTTCATAGTTTCCGATGTTCAGCAGTGATAGGGCAAATTCACTCTGCTCTTCTCCATTGCGGAAGTAGATTTTATCCTCTGGCAGTACGCTCATTTCCCACTGCACGATTTTCTTGGTGAAGCAGAAAAAGGAGGAGGTACCGAGCGGGAGGCCGCTTTCTTCGGACCTCACCATCACATTGATCGAATACTTGGTGTTGCCGATCAGGTCGCCCTTTGGGATCACCCGAAAGGGAACAAAAATGGAATCACCGGGAGCTACCTGGTATACGCGATTGGTAGAGCCGAGGCTGCTCCATCCCGGAGGAATGCTCGCTTCCAGATAGAAGGCAAGAGTCTGGTCTGAGTTGTTCTGAACCTTAGCGGGATTTGAAACGATTTCGTTTTTCTTGAATTCCACCTCCTGCTCCTTGAATTGCACCTGAAACTGGGAGGCGTTTACATTGCCGAGTTGTGCCCACAGATTTCCCGTACTGCTGCCAAAAAGTAGCACAGTGAGAATCAGGATATAGTGGAAGCGGGCAAACATGAAGTGTCTGTTACATCTGTTCCTCCAGGTGGAATTTTACGCCCAGCTCATAAATGCCGGGCGAGAAGAGGTAGCCCGGAGCTACTCTGATATCGATGTTGAAGGTGAATTCGTCATAGTTGGTCAGGTAGTCACCCGGTCCGTTTACATTGGTGGCACAGCTGCCCGCAGGAGTCAGTGGCAGCAGGTCTGCAATGATTTCCAGAATGTCACCATCGTTGGTGAAGGTTTGGAATACACCATCCAGCGGGGATGTTTGGCAAGCGTTGCGAACCCTGATCTGAAGAATGTCGATGTCCGGAGCCGGAGCGGTACCTGCTCCGTATTGGAAGAGCGTTTCCCATTCATTGGCAGGAGTTCCACTTCCCGGATTGTTGTAGACCTCCATGTATAAAAACCAACGGCAATCAGGATCGGGTATCGCCTGATCCTCCACGCGCACGCGTATGGTTGCGACACTGTTGATGGTCACACCGCCCTGATAATCGGTAAAGGAATCGAAGGTGAGGCTCGCCACTTCCGCTGAGTTGGGCTCAATGCTGACATTGCCGCAATGTATTTGCCCTAAGGCGGCTCCGGATAACAGAATGAAGGTGACAGCAATCCAGAAATTCATCTGATGCAGTAGGTTAGTTATTGTAGGGTTGTATAAAGCGAAAAAAGCCGACCCCTTGTCAGGGTCGGCTTCCAACTAATAAGGGTTAGTTCTTATTGATCTTCAAGCAAAACATACTGAACGTACATTGTGTACACTCCGGGTTCTGCATACGCACCTGCACCGTTTACGGTTACAATATCTTCGAATGTGGCACCATCAGCATCTGCTGCCATTGGGAAAATAGCAGGCAAACCTGGCAGAATTCGATAGTCGATCGCGTAGTAGTAATCGCTGAAGTTGGTGTTTTGAGTCAAGTAGCTTCCACCTGCGATGAAGTCATCACCAGCAGTACCAGAAGTTCCAGCGTGTCCTGCGATATACTTGTCATCCGTTGATGGAGGAGTAAGCGCTCCACCGTTTACGTAAAGGCTGTTTCCTGCACTTGGCGTGGCAGAAGGTGAAAATGCCTGGTTGTAATCTCGGAATGTTCCGGATGCCGCAGCAGCACCACCGTTGGGCTGTGACTGACGAAGCTCTAAAAGGCTCAATGGAAGATCAGGAATGGCATTGGGGTTGTTGTTTCCATAATCGATCTGCTGATCCCAGAATTCCGGGCCGTTGGTTCCGTTGGAGCGGCCTACAGCGTAAAGGTCCCAGCTCACAGTAGAACTCACCTTCAGAATGGTTGCTGCATACTGTGTAATACCAGCATAGTACTCGTTGATTTCATCAAAAACGAACTCAATCTGGTTAGAGGTTGTCATGTCCAGCTGAAGCACTGGTTGAAGATCCATGGTTACGGTAACATCCTTCTCGTCAATGAGTTGGGCGTTGGCAGCGGTCGTCAAGGCTAGAACTGCTGCAAAAGATAAGACGACTTTTTTCATAATTAAATTGGAGATAAGATTTGAATTATTTGGATTTGTTTGCTTTCAAGAGTTAGAGGGTAAATTCGAGTTCAGCGGCCTGAAGCTCTTCGCTACTTCCGAAGTCCAGCACACTCACAGCTGAATAGTTTCCTTCAGCCAGTTCATCGGGCAGAGCGAAGTGAAATTCGCGGGTAAGCCCGGGAACGATGGTGAACTTCTTCACGAGAAGCTTTTGGCTGTCGCCAGTATTGAGGTTAGTTAGTTCCACATAAGCGGCACAGTAAGTAATGCCATCACCAATGTTTTCCACATCAATGCGGAGGAAGCTTTTCTCTTCTTCCTTTTCCATGTGGAAATCCACGATCTCCACGCGATTAAGCTCTACGGTGGGTGGGTTTTGGTAAAGGAAAATTCCAAAAGCGAACGTTGGAATGATACCAAAGGCGATGCGCTGTTCTCCCCTTCCCGGGTCGATCGTTTCTCGTTCTTCGGCTTGTTCAATCAACATAACAGACCATGCTGCCTTGTTGGCTCCAGGAGCATCTTCGGGGATGGCGAGAGTCACCGTGATTTCTCTTTTTTCACCTGGCTTCATCTCCAGGAATGAAGGCGATACGTTGATCCACTGTGAAAGGCTGTGATCTCCTTCACCAGCAGGAAGGAAGGCGCTTTTGCCATAGCCGTCCATGTTGAAGTCGTTGAATGAGACCTTGAATTTGCCCGGGCGATCGGTATCGTTGTTGATGGTCACCTTGGCGGTCTCTGTTTCACCGGGAGTGACCGTGAAGTGCATGTGAGAGGGCGATACTGCTACTCCAGCACCTGACTGACCTTTTGACTCTTCCAGAACTCGACTAAGCAGCACCTCTTCGCTGGCAAAGCTTAGAGAAACGAATCCAATGAGGAATAAGATAAGGCTCGAGATTTTCATGATAGGATTGTGTGATTTGAAATTTGAACTCTGCAATAGGGGCCATTTTACGGCAGCATATTTCGAACGGTTTCGTTAGTCCGGGTTTTTGTCTTCCATTCTTGTGTAAATGGTTGATAGTCAGTTGAAAACTTTTTGTCGAAAAAGAGAAAAGCTAAATGCACGAGTGAGTGTCGAACCCTGATTTTCGCCTGTTCGTCTCGATTTTTGAACCAGTTGTCCGAGTCTTTCGCTTGCTTTTTTCAGATCGCGGGTGATTTTGAACTGAAAAGGAGTGCCACTGTTAAAATCATAGTGTTTTAACGTGAAGTTGTGCTCAGACGAATTTTTGCTTTCACCTTATTAGGGCTGATCATTTTGTCGGCTGTTTTCTATGATTCTGAACCAAAGCCCCGGTTGGAAGATGTAGATTTTCATGTGCAGGAAAGTGAAGCGCTCTACTTCCGAAACCTGCGCCAGATCTACTACAGCAAGGAAGTGAGGGACGATGCTCAGTTTGACATTTTTCGTTTGAAAGGACTAGAACTTGACTCTGGGGAAGCGGAGATTGGCTTCGCCATCATCAACAATTGGCTGCACGATCAGGCCTACATTAAACTGGAAGCTACAGACCTCGCCATGGAGGGTGATTCCATTTACTTGATGATTCAGCATGATGAATCAGATACCACGCTTTCGCTGGGAAATGAAGGAATGCAAAGCCACTTGAACATTGCTGTTCAGATTTACAAGGCCATGGCAAGCGATGCATCCATTTTCACTCTAAGAGCCGGTGAAGGTCAGGAAGAGATTTGGAACGAAACGGAGCGAAGAAACAGCATCAAGCGCTTGCTGAAGGATTATTTCAAACTGATTGGCGCGCTTCGCTAAGGGGCAGCGTGACTGTGAACTTGGAGCCGGATCCCGGTGAGCTTATCACGCTCATATTTCCTTTGAGGGCTCGGGCATATTGATACGACATTTTTAAGCCCATGCCGGTGCTCAGCCTTTCGCCCGATTCATCTGTTTGGGCGTATTGATCATCAAAAAGACGGCTCAGGTATTTGTCGTCTATTCCTATGCCCTTGTCTTTTACCACACAGTTCAACTTGTTGTTCTCCGAACAGCATGTATACTCAATGCACACTTTGGAGCCGTCAGGCGAGAACTTAAGGGCATTGGCAATGAGGTTTCGCAAGATGAGTGACGCAGCCCTGTGGTCGCTTGTTACCTCGATGGACTCTTTGGATCTAACAACCAATTCTATCCCTTTCATTTTTGCCATCGGTGTGTGCAGGTCTACGACCTCATCCACCAGCGAAGCCCAATCAAAAGAAGTGTAGGTTGGCTTGTAACCTCCTGACTGCTCCGCTGCCCAGCCCACAAAAGAGTCAAACAGCAGCGCAACACTCGAGCTTTGTTGGTAGAGAATCTTGGTGAGTTCTTGGAATTCAGACGTATCGATTTCCCTGTTGTGCAGCAGTTCAAGCATCGATTGAATGTTGTTTACCGGGCCACGAAAGTCATGGCTGATCATGCGAATCACCTTCTGGTTGTTTGCGTTGGAAGCCTCCAGCTTTTTCAGTAGCCTCTGACGGTTCATCCAAAAGGCGGCTAGCATCAATGCCAGCGCAGAAGACAATAGAAAGGCGATGGAAATGAGGTTGATCCGCAGATTGGAGCGCTCGATTTCAAGCGAGTTAAACTTCGCTTCCACTTCAAGTTCGTGAATGATATCCTCGTTCATGTGAAGAAGTTGCTCCGTTTCCACCTGCTGCATTGCGGCCGCTTCCTCCTCGAGCTGAAATTGAGATTTCAATTCCAGGTGCCGCTCTAAATGGTAAAGTGCAGTAGCGGGATCGTTTTCCTTGAAGACTGTGTAAAGGCCTTCATAAGCATTCATTTGTTCAAAAGAGTCATGTGCCTGTTCCGCTTTTTCCAGCGCTTTTTCGAAGCCAATCCTGGCCATGTCCACGTTGCCAAGTTCCAGGTAAACATGTCCAATGTTGTTGCAGGATTCCGCCATCCCACCATAGTTGTTGATCCTTCTGAACAGCTCACTGGCTGCTTCGGAATACTGAAGGGCACTGTCCAGCTCCCCCTGCTTGCGGTAGACAAGTCCAAGATTTCCAATGGGGTATGCGATGTCCGGGTTGGATGGCGCATGAGTAGCATAAGACGTGCGGGCCTTTTGAAAATAACTGAGGGCTTTCTCCAATTCATTTAAGCGGAAAAAACTCCAGCCAATGGTGTTGTAGAATTCGCCTGATTGCGTTTGGCCTTCACCAGCATAGTATGGGATACAACGTTCGTAGTATTCAATGCTCTTGCTGAAATTCATCAGCTCCGCGAAGAGGCTGCCCACCTCCAGATTCATTCGCACCCATTCTGATGTTTGTCCCAGCTCATTGTAGAGTGCCATCGCGCGGAGGTACTTTTCAGCGGCTTTTGGGTAATCAGCGAAGTAATAAAAGCGATTGCCGAGCAACTCCTGATGCAAAGCCTTTAGCTCAGGGTATTGTGCGCTTATTTCTGCCATCTCAGCCTCAAGAACAGCATCTGGTTCACGATCCTCCACATACATCTTCAACTGCGTTAGCATGGCAAGTGCGCGCAGCTCGTGTTCTGTTTCTTTGGTTTCTCGAGAAAGCCGCAGGTACCGCTCGGCCAGCGGAAGCCCTTCCTTACACCTTACCATGTAGGCTAAGAGACTGAAGGCACTCTCATAGACTTGGGTGGAAATGCAAAAGTCGATCTTGTGATGTTCCATCAGCTCCAGCGCGTTTTCGAGGTGGAGATAAGCGGAATCACTCTCGTTTACAAAGTCGTCTAAGCGGAGCGATTGTAGTTCGAGGAGGACTTTCAACGATGGATACAGGTTGAGCGCACGGGCCCGCTGGATGCATGCTGAAGCAGAGTCGAGCATACCCAGATCTGTGTAGTTGACGCATTGCTGACACAAGGCATGAATGCGAGAGGCTTCCGAATCGACTGTACCATGTTCGCTGGCATTGGCTCGGTAGGAGAACATCGCGCTCGAGCACAAGGCCGCAAAAGCGCAGAGGAATATGTTTCTGAATCTCTTCAGAATGATTGCTGTATTAATCTGCTCTAAGCTGCTGGCAAGCACTCCGAAAACGATCTAATGTCCCGTTAGACCTCTGAATTTGAAATGCGGACCCCCATGTGTCCCTTTCAGATCGGATAACCTGCGAACAGCCCTTCTTGAGCTAGTGGTTTGGCCTTTGTACGATGAGCAGTCAGGCAGGGTTTCTTAATTCTTATTCCCTTCCAGAATAGGATTTCAAGAATTGTGAGGCTGGATGTTAATGGCTCGGACTGTACTTTCAGTCAGCAACCAGAATTGGATTAAAAGCAAAGCAGGTTTTACGGATCGAGTTTCGAAGGACCGTGCAGCGAAGCTTGAGCTTGCTCTTTCCTAGCGCTCCCATAGGCTCACATACTTCCCGTGAGGATCGTAGCGCTCGGCTTGTTTCTGAACGTTGAAATAGCGGTCTTCCCTCGGATCGTTTCCCACTCCAGCCACGTATTGCCAGTTGCCATAGTTGCTGCACACATCATAGTCGATGAGCAGGGATTCAAAATATTCCGCTCCTTTTCTCCAATCGACACGCAAGTCTTTCACAAGGTAGCTTGCTACGTTCTGCCGGCCGCGGTTGCTCATGAAGCCTGTGGCATTCAATTCTCGCATGTTCGCGTCTACAAAGGGTTCGCCCGTTTCAGCATTTTGCCAGCGATCAAAGGCTTGTCTGCTTCTGCTGGTGTCGGTTTGGTGATCGCTTTGCAAACCCTTGATACCTCCTTTGTAAAAGAGCTGATTGCGAAACTTCATCATGATGAATCGGAAGTAGTCCCGCCACAGCAGTTCAAAGATCATCCAATAGGTGCTTTGATTCTTCTTCACTTCCTTTTCGAAGCGAATGACTTCGTGGTAGATCTTTTTTGGAGAAAGAGATCCGTTGGCTAACCAGGGCGAGAACTTAGAGCTGTAGTCAGGCCCGATCAATCCATTGCGCGTTTCCTTGTAGCTAGCGATTGCCTCGCTTTGCCAGAGGTAGTGGTTGAGTCTTTCCATGCCCTCTTGCTCGCCTCCTTTGAACTTCAATACACCTCTTGAATCTGTTGCTATGGAAGTGAGCCCGAGCTTTTCGAAGGAAGGCAAGGTTCCCGGGTCGAGTTCTTGAGGCAGTGAAGTAAGCTTATCGGGTGCTGGGAAGGCAGACCTTACTTCTGCATACTTCTCCACCTTTTTCCGAAAGGAGGTGAAAACGTCTGGCAAGGCTTCCAGCTCGAAGGGAATGTCCCCCGGGTGGATGAGCGTGGACGTGTGAAACAGCTTGAGTTCGATGTCTTTGAGCATAATGCTCAGTTCTTGCTCTGCTTCCATCTCCTCGCTGCCATATTCATGTGAAGCATACACTGCCCTTGCTTCTGTAGCCTCCGCCAATTCAGGAAGAATCTGTTCTGGCTTGCCCATGCGAACGACAAGGTCAGAACCCTGAGACTGAAGCTGAAGCCGCAACGCTTCCACACTGTCCAGAAGAAACTGTGCCCGGAAAGCCCCGGTCTTCGGGAAGCCAAAGGCCGTGGTGCCAAAATGCCGTTCGTCAAAAACGTATACCGGAATACACTCGTGTCCATCGTTCAAGAGAGCTTCCAGAGTTTCGAGATCATGGAGCCGCAGATCGTTACGGAACCAGAGAATAGCCTTATTCATTTCGTTTTTTGGAATTTCTGCGACAACGCTCGCTGCAGTATTTCACTTCTTCCCAGTCGCGCGCCCACTTTTTGCGCCAGGAGAAGGGGCGCTGGCAGATCACACAGATTTTTTCAGGAAGCTGTTTCACAGTCAGAATAACAAGATCAGGCAAGACCTGTTCGCACCACGGCTGAGCAGAACATTGACCGCAACCAGCTGTTTTCACTGCATGTCTGGCAAGCAACTAAGCGAAGAAGAAATAGATCGCATCATTGAAATGGCCTGGGAAGACCGAACGCCCTTTGATGCCATTACTTTTCAGTTTGGCCTTTCAGAGCAGGAAACCATTGAGCTGATGCGCAGGGAAATGAAACCCTCTAGTTTTCGAATGTGGCGCAAGAGGGTGCAAGGCAGGAGTACAAAGCACCGCAAGAAAAGGAGCTTTGACGAAGGCCCATTTAAGAGTAATCAGCAACGGCAAATCACCGGCAACAAAATCTCCAAGCGCTGACCTACCGGCTTTTTTGCCCAACTTAGACGCCAGTCACACCATCCATGAACCGAGCCACACGCCAAAAGGCCGATCACCTTTACCTGTTTTTAGCCACTCTTTTTACGACTGCGCTGATCGTTTGTAACCTCATCGCCAACAAGTTCGTGAGCGTTGATCTGGGGTTTAAAACATTCATCATATCGGCCGGTGTGTTGCCTTATCCCATCACCTTTTTGATTACCGATGTCTTGTCTGAAATCTATGGACGAAAGAAGACCAACCGTGTCGTGTTCATGGGATTTGCAGCATTGATATTCACCTTGTTCATTTTGTGGCTTGGCAGCCAGTTTCCGAGTATTTTAGGTTCTCCCGTTTCGGATGAGCTGTACCAAACTGCCTACGGCAACTCCTGGCGAGTGATCTGTGCATCTATGATCGCTTACCTCGTGGCTCAGTTTGTAGACGTTCGGCTGTTTCACTTCTGGAAGGGACTCACCAAAGGCAAGCACCTCTGGCTCAGAAACAATGCTTCCACCGTGCTTTCTCAGTTGGTAGACACCACGCTTGTGGTAGGAGTATTGTTCATTGGTCAGGAAAGTTGGTCCACCATTGGGAGCTACATCCGCGATGGCTGGATGTTCAAGGCGTTAGTGGCTTTGGCAGATACACCGCTGCTCTATGCGGCTACATGGTACGTCAGGAGAATACTCAAGTTGAAATTTGCGCAGGAAGTGTAGGTCATTCCATCCGCTTCCTTCCCGGTAGGGTGTGTTTTTTGAGAATCCGTGTGGCCTCTTTTTTCACTTCTGGCCGCTCCATCCAACTCCACAACACTTCTCTGGCACGCTTTCCTGACGCTTCAATATCAATGATCGGAGCAGGATACTTCAAATCTTCCAAACCATAGAGCGTGCGTTCCATGTCAGTAAGCCTCCACGGCTCGTGTATGAAGTTTTCCGGAAAACCCTCGAGTTCCGGAATCCAACGTTTCGAAAATGCACCCTTGGGATCGTGCTCCTGAGATTGCTTTACAGGATTGTATATCCGTATGGTGTTGATGCCCGTTCGTGCGGATTGCATCTGGATTTGTCCGTAGTGAATGCCCGGTTCGAAATCGAGGAACAGTTTGGCCAGATGAAGAGCAGCCGGTTTCCAGGGTTGAAGCAGGTGGTGGCACCAGAACGAGATGAGCATAGACCGCATCCTGAAATTGACGTACCCCGTGGATTTCAAACATCGCATGCAAGCATCCACCAGCGGAAACCCTGTTTTTCCCTCTGACCACGCTTCGAAATAGGCAGGATTGAATTTCACGGGGAACTCATCAAACCCGCGATTGAAGTTTTCCAATTCGATGCGATCCTCCATCTCGAACTTCTGGATGAAGTGGCAGTGCCAATGCAGGCGACTCTCGAAATTCCTGAGCTGAAAGGCGGAGCCACCTTTTTCACGCGCGACTAATGTGGCTTGATATACTTGACGAATGCTGAGGTTGCCCCATGCCAAATGCGCGGAGAGGCGACTACAGGATGCACGACTTGCTTCCGGTTTCGAGATATGCGTCATGTAGCGATGGTGTCGCTGCTGTAGAAAGCTCTGCAACAATCCGTGCGCTTCTGATTCTCCACCTCTTTGAAAAGAGTCGTTGTCCCGGACGGTTTCCTCCGGAGGAATGAGATCGCTGATTTCGGTGGGGTCTACAGGTGTGACCGATTCAAGGGAGGTTTTGATCTGCGGTGCCAGCATGTGTTCGTGCCAGAGTTTCGCCCATTGCTTGCGGTCCTGCAATCCCCTGGTGATGCCATTCGTTTGAAACTCCTTCCATTTTATGCCATGTTCCTCGCAGAATCTGGTTACTGCCTGATCGCGTTTGCAGGTAATTCGCAGACCTGTTTCCTCGTGAGAATAGATGGCTCCAATTCCAAGTCGTTTATGCAACTTTGAGAAGAACGGTATGACTTCATCGTGAATCAGAAGAACCTTAAGATGTTGGGGAGCGAGCCGGACATTCAAATCTTGCACAGATTGCTGTATGAATCTCCAGTGCCGCTCGTCATAATGAGGATCATTGATGAGCGAAGGCTCTATGAAGCGCAGGAGCAGGAGTTGGCCATTGCTTTCTGAGGCTGCTTGCAGCGCAGCGTTGTCTTGCAATCGCAGATCCTGCTTAAACCAAACGATGGAAATGCCTGAATTCACGATGAGAAAACATGCTGAATGTGATATAAGTTTCAGATGCTTGCTACAATACCCTTTTTGAGGTATTTTCGCAGCTGGAATTCAATTTATTTAGATCGAATCTAAATAGGTTTCGAACCAATTGATAAACAAAGTGTTTCTGCCCTATGATTAAAGTATCAGAAAGAGCGAAGGATCAAGTCGCAAAGCTCATGTCCGACCAGAATGCCGCTGAAGAATCCTTCATCCGCGTTGGGGTGAAAGGTGGAGGCTGCTCAGGATTGAGCTACATGATGGACTTTGACACCAAACTGAACGATGACGATAAAGTGTTTGAAGACAACGGAGTAAAGGTTGTTGTAGACAAGAAGAGCTTCCTCTACCTCGTAGGTACAGAGCTTGACTACACCGGTGGACTCAACGGAAAAGGATTTTCGTTCATCAATCCCAACGCCAGCAGAACTTGCGGTTGCGGAGAGAGCTTTTCGATTTAAGACGATAGATCAACGATCAAGAATTCATTCACTACTTGAAGAACAGTGAACATAAAGGTCAAAAGTTTCACGAACCAGAAATCGCTTATGGTTCGAGTCACTTTGAACCTTGATCTCAAAAACTTTGAACTACTCAAATGCCATATACTGAAGCAGAACTAGCCGAAGAGCTAAAAGGGAAAAAGTACGAGTTTGGATTTGTCTCCAACTTCGAGTCGGACAAAGCGCCAAAGGGCATCAACGAAGACATTATTCGTCTCATTTCTTCCAAGAAGAATGAGCCAGAATGGTTGTTGGAATATAGATTGAATGCGTTCAAGCAATGGAAGTCGATGCAAGAGCCTGAGTGGGCTCATGTAGATTATCCACCGGTTGACTTTCAGGACATTTATTATTACTCCGCTCCCAAGACCAAAAAGCGTCTTAACAGTCTGGATGAACTCGATCCCGAGTTGAAATCCATGTACGATAAGCTTGGGATCAGCACTGAAGAGCAGAAGCGTCTGGCTGGTGTTGCAGTTGATGTGGTGATCGACAGCGTGAGTGTTGAGACTTCGTTCAAAGACAAACTCGCAGAGCTTGGAATCATCTTCAGTTCCTTTTCAGAAGCCGTTCAGGAGCATCCCGAGCTGGTACGGAAGTACTTGGGTTCGGTGATCCCGAGCAACGATAATTTCTACGCTGCGCTGAACGCTGCCGTATTCACGGATGGTTCTTTCTGCTACATCCCCGAAGGTGTTCGATGCCCGATGGAATTGAGCACCTACTTCCGCATCAACGAGGCTCAAACCGGGCAATTCGAGCGGACGCTGGTGGTAGCTGAAAAAGGAAGCTACGTGAGCTATCTGGAAGGATGCACGGCACCCATGCGTGATGAAAACCAGCTGCACGCAGCGGTGGTGGAACTCATTGCCATGGACGATGCGGAGATCAAATACAGCACAGTACAAAACTGGTATCCTGGCGATGAAGACGGCAAGGGCGGGATTTACAATTTCGTGACTAAGCGCGGTCTTTGTGAAGGACGCAACTCCAAGATCAGCTGGACTCAGGTAGAAACCGGTTCAGCCATCACGTGGAAGTATCCAAGCTGTGTGCTGAAGGGAGATAACTCGGTTGGGGAATTCTACTCTGTAGCAGTCACCAACAACTATCAGCAAGCCGATACAGGAACCAAAATGGTCCACATCGGGCGAAACACACGAAGCACCATTATCTCCAAAGGAATATCTGCCGGTAGGAGCAACAATAGTTACCGAGGTTTGGTGAAGGTTCTGCCCAAGGCGGCCAACGCACGAAACTTTAGCCAGTGTGATTCACTCTTGTTGGGAAGCAGCTGTGGCGCTCACACCTTCCCCTACATTGAAGCACAGAATTCGACTTCCAAGATCGAGCACGAGGCTACCACTTCCAAGATCGGAGAAGACCAGATTTTCTACTGTTTGCAACGTGGGATCGATGAAGAAAAGGCGGTCAGCCTCATCGTGAACGGATATGCTAAGGAAGTGCTCAACAAACTTCCGATGGAGTTCGCCATTGAAGCTCAGAAGCTCTTGAGCATTTCGCTCGAGGGATCAGTTGGATAACTCATTGAATAACAAGATCACCCATACGTGGTTGCAGGTTCTTGTGATGCTGTCGCTCATCTACTTTGTCATTTTCCAGAAGTTAGGAGCTTACCCCATCCGCTTGTGGGATGAATCCTTCTTTGCGGTTCATGCCTATGAAATGTGGCACAGTCAGTCTTGGTTTGTGTCGCTCTACGATGGCGTGCCCGACTTTTTTGGCTCCAAGCCTTTTCTCATGAACTGGCTGCAAATGCTGTTCATTGGTGGCCTCGGATATGATGTGGTAGCAGTGCGACTTCCAAGCGCATTGGCTGCTGCGGCTTGCGTGGGCTTGGTTTTCTGGCTCCTCCGAAAAAACGTTTCTCACCTCGCAGCATGGATCGGTGCGCTGGTGCTTCTTTGCTCACCCGGATTCATCGGTTACCACACTGCCCGCACCGGAGAGGCCGATACCCTGGTAGCGCTGTTCCTTTTGACACAGTTCATCTCGCTGTACTACGTGTTTCAAACCAAGGGATCCGCCAAGTGGATATGGGCCTTCATGGCTAGCCTCATCCTCGCATTTTTTGCAAAGGCGTTTGCGGCATTCTTCTTCCTGCCAGCTTTCCTGATTTATGGACTGATCTTCGAACGCCAGACCTTTTTCAGCTTATTCACCCGATGGCAATCCTACGCAGGTTTCCTGGTTTTTGCTGCGCTGGTAGGAGGCTACTTCTTCCTGCGTGAGGCTTTTCAACCGGGTTACCTTGATTATGCCTTTGGATGGCACGGAGGAAGATTCTTTACCCCCGTTGACAGCCACAACCATGGGTTTGATTACTATTTCCAGGAATTGGTGCGCTGGCAGTTCAGCTGGTGGATTGCATTGGCTATGCTTAGTGCTGCGCTGGCGTTCATGGGCCGAAACAGTGAGACTCCCATCCGATTGGCGGCTGTCACAGCTTTGGGCTTCATCTTTTTCCTCAGCTTTTCACAAACAAAGACGCCATGGTATGATGCACCTGTGTTTCCCGTTCTGGCGATTCTGGTGGCCATTCCGCTCCAGCAGTTTATTCAATATGCCGTGGAGCACGTTAACATCAGTTATGCCAGGACGCTGATGCTGGTGGCATTGTTTTCGTTACCAGTGTGGGAGATGTTTCTCAAAGGACAATCTAATTATCCCGGTGCTGGTGCCCGGGCTCATGAAATCAAGGAATTGTATCTGCACGATCGGTTAAACCATCCTGAAGAGTTGGAGGGCCTTATTGTGCTGGCGCAATACGATTACGCAGGCATGCTCTTTTATAAGTATGCGCTCCTGGAAAAGGATGTAAACATCTTTCCTCAAAAAAGCATTGAACTCGCGGATGGTGCGCGTGTTCTAGTTTCAGAAGAAGAACTCATCAACAAGCTACAAACCAACTACCACCTGGACACGCTGGAGCAATTCAGAGAAGCCTGGGTGTTCAAAATATCAGACACAAAATGAGTGATACAATGTTGACGATCAAAGGATTGAAGGCCTCCATTGAAGGCAATCAAATACTCAAGGGCATCAACCTCGAAGTGAAGCCAGGAGAAGTACACGCCATTATGGGACCGAACGGAAGCGGTAAAAGCACGCTTTCTTCTGTGCTTGCAGGTCGTGAAGAATACGAAGTAGAAGGCGGTGAAGTCAATTTCCTCGGTCAGGATCTCTTGGAGCTAGAGCCGGAAGAGCGCGCTCGCGAAGGTGTGTTTCTGGCCTTTCAATATCCTGTTGAGATTCCAGGTGTGAGCAACATCAACTTCCTGAAGGCTGCCATCAACGCCAAGCGTCAGCACCATGGGATGGAGGACATCTCTGCGAAGGATTTCATGACCATGGTGAAGGAAAAGCAAGCCTTGGTAGAGCTCAAGCAATCGCTGGCCAATCGCTCAGTGAACGAAGGTTTTTCCGGGGGAGAGAAAAAGCGCAATGAGATTTTCCAAATGGCCATGCTCGAACCCAAGTTGGGTATCCTCGATGAAACGGACTCGGGCCTCGATATTGATGCGCTCAAGATTGTAGCCAACGGAGTGAACAAACTTCGAGGTGAGGATCGCTCTTTCATTGTGATTACGCACTACCAGCGATTGCTGGAATACATCGTTCCTGACTTTGTGCACGTGCTCTACAACGGGCGCATCGTGCGTTCAGGTGATAAGAGCCTGGCGCTGGAGCTGGAAGAAAAAGGCTACGACTGGATCAAGGAAGAAGTAGAAACTGTTTAACGCAAGAGCATGTCAAAAGCAGATTTTCTAAAGCAGTTCGACAGCATTGCTGCGCTGTTTCCCATCCAGGGAAAGGCACGGGCGGCCATCCACAATGGATTGGATTTCCCGACTACCAGAGACGAATACTGGAAATACACCCGCGTAGCTCCAATTGTTAGCACGGACTACAAGCAACACGCTCCTGATCTGAATTCCGTGGCCGATTTTGAAATCCAGGACGGAGAATTCAAAACGCTCGTTTTTGTGAACGGGGTATACAACTCAAAGCTCAGCGACACCATGCCTGAAGGTGTGGAAGTTCATTCCATCGCCCATGCTTCGGGTGAAGCGAAGAATGAAATGCTCGAGCACCTGGGGGCTTATGTGAGCGATAAGAACCATGCTTTCAATGCCTTGAACACCAGCTATTTTGTAGATGGTGCCTTCATCAAGGTGAAGGAGCAAACAGAGGTGAGTGACCCCATCCGCATTCTTCACGTGAGCCATGGAGAGAAGCAGGCCACCAATTCCAGAAACCTCATTCTGGTAGGGAAGCACGCTCAGGTAAGCTTCATTCACCAGTTTGAAGGCAAGGAAAATGATGGAGCTTTCACCAACGCACTCATGGAGTTGGTGGTGGAAGAAGAAGCCAACGCCAGCTACTATTTGATTGAGAATGAAGGCGAACAAACCTCGCACATCAATACCACGCAGGTAGTGCAGAAGCGAAGCAGCACCTGCTCCGTAGTGACGGTTACCAAGACCGGGAAACTGGTTCGCAACAACCTCAACTTCAGCATCACCGATCAGGGGTGTGAGAGTAACCTCTATGGAATCTATTTCACCAGTGATCAGCAGCACATCGACAACCATACCTATGCCGATCACCAGATGCCAAATTGCAATAGCAATGAGCTCTATAAGGGCGTGATGGCCGATCGTTCCACCGGAGTATTCAACGGTAAAATCATGGTGCATCGTGATGCACAGCAAACCAATGCCTTCCAGAGCAATCAGAACATTCTGTTGAGTGACCGGGCATCGGTAAATACAAAGCCTGAGTTGGAGATCTATGCAGACGATGTGAAATGCTCACACGGCTGCACCATCGGTCAGTTGGATGAAGAAGCTTTGTTTTACCTGCAATCGCGAGGCCTTGGCAAGCAGGAAGCATCGCACCTTTTGGTACGTGCCTTCGCTTCAGAAGTGCTTGAGTTGATCGAAGTTCCTGAGTTGCGCAGTGATATTGAGCGATTTGTAGAGCGCAAATTTGATAAGGTAGATGCTTGACGTACAACCCATTCGTGAGCAGTTTCCCATCCTGAAGGAGACGGTTTATGGAAAACCCTTGATTTACCTCGATAACGGTGCTTCATCCCAGAAGCCGTTGAGCGTAGTCAAGGTGCTGGAAGATTACTACAATCACAAACACGCCAATGTGCACCGAGGGGTTCACTACCTCAGCCAGAAGGCCACGGAGGAATTTGAAGCTGTGCGCACGCTTACGCAGGAGCTTATCAATGCTCCGCACGAGCATGAAGTGATCTTCACACGTGGAACTACGGAAGCCATCAACCTCGTGGCCAGTTCATTCGGCAAGGTGTTCATTGAAGAAGGAGACGAAGTGCTCATTTCAGCCATGGAACACCACAGCAACATTGTTCCCTGGCAGCTGATGTGCAACGAATGGGGTGCTGAGTTGAAAGTGATCCCGGTGGATGACACCGGCCAGCTTGTGATGAACGAGTTTGATGAACTGCTTTCGTCCCAAACGCGCCTTGTGGCCGTGAATCATGTTTCCAATACGCTGGGTACCATCAACCCGATTGAGGAGATCATTACCAAGGCTCATAAAGTGGGCGCTGCGGTGCTGATTGACGGGGCGCAAGCCTGTCCTCACTTGAAGATCGATGTACAAGATCTGGATGCGGACTTCTATTGCTTTTCGTCTCACAAGATGTACGGGCCAACCGGCATTGGTGTGCTCTACGGCAAGGAGGAGTGGTTGGAGCAAATGCCGCCTTACCACGGTGGTGGGGAAATGATCGAAACCGTTTCTTTCGAAGAGACGACTTTCAACAGGCTGCCCTTCAAGTTTGAAGCAGGAACGCCCAACATTGCCGACACCATTGCCTTTGGTGAAGCCATCCGCTTCATGCAAAAGATCGGCATCCAGAACATAGCTGAGTACGAGACAGAACTGCACAACTATGCCGTAGATCAAATGGCGGGAATCGAAGGCATGCGGTTCATCGGAACCGCCCCTGAAAAGGCTGCCGTGATTTCCTTCCTTGTGGGTGATATTCATCCTTACGACATGGGAACCATTCTCGATCAGCAGGGCATCGCGGTTCGCACGGGCCACCACTGCACCATGCCATTGATGGATCGCTACGGCATTCCAGGAACAGTGCGCGCCTCCTTTGCGGTTTACAACACCAAGAATGAGGTAGATGTATTGGTGAATGGAATCCGTAAGGCTGCCAGCATGCTAAGCTGACCTCACTGATCCAGCACAATCTTGCGTATCATGGAATCGTCCGTGGCTGAGCTATAAGCGTGCAGAAAATACACGCCATTGCTGAGGTCTCGCAGGTCAATGTCCAGCTGAGCTTCGTTCTGACCACTTTGGTGTTTCACAATGCTTCCTCTGGCATCGAGGATGTCGATCTGTGAGAAGTTCCCATCCGCGTTGCTGATGCGCACCTGTCCCTGACTCGGGTTAGGGTAGATGGTCAGCGGATCTTCCAAAAGTACTTCCTCTTCAATGATGGGTTCGATGCTCACACATTCCGAGGTGTCCTCACAACCATCGTTGTAGATGTAGTGCAGATAGGTGGTCGATTCTGAGTCCGGAGCGAAATCGCTGCGATCATACCCCCAACTTATCCATTGATCTGTACTACAGTCTTTCCATGCGTGAAAGCCATCGTATTGTTCGGCAATGAATGTTCTGCCAACCGCAGTAATGGAGGCATCGGCCAGCACAGGTTTGTAGAGTGTTCGCACCGAAACAGGGCATCCGTAGTGCACTTCTTTGGAGTCGACCTCAATCGCTGTGCGATCCATGATTTCGCCCCCGGGAATACTATCGCCCTGGCAAATCCTGCGCTCATTGAATACACGCTCGGGCCGTAGCTTCAAGGTGTGCTGTATGTATTGTGTGCATCCTGAGCACAACGTGTCGAGATAGCCATGTTCGCGTGTTCCCTGAATGTTGTCTTCCAAATGACCATCAGGAAAGGTGAAGGAGTTACCTCTGCATACCATGCTTTGCAACGTGTGCGTGTCGTTTCTTCCGCAAACCGTCACTTTGTGGATGAACGCGCTCGTGCCCGGCCGATGCTTGATGTAGGAATGAGCCAAAACGGTATCAGGGCCGTGGTTGAAATCAACTGTTCCACTGAATTGCCCGGTGATTAGGAGAGACCCTCTCGGCTCAATGGCTATGGCATAACCAGCGTCCTGATGAAAGGGTAGCGTTGAATCACCGAAGGTTCGAATCATGGTTCTCGTTCCGTATGCCCCGAGCCTTAGCAGTAAGTAATCATTTGGGTTGACCGTGTAGGTGTATTCTGAGTAGGTGGAATGAGTCAGTGACAGATTGTGATGCAAGGACTTTCCAACGGCTGTGACATTTCCGCATCCATCAGCGGCCAGCCCATCCATTTCCACACCCTCTGGACTGCTGATCACGTTTGTCCAATCGAGCGATCCGCGTATGTTGATTTTAGCGATCACTGCACTGAAATCATAGGGAGAAGTAATGGCTTCTTGATCCTCTCCGATCAGTAACGTGTCCTGAAAGGTCGTCAGGTAGTAAATGCTGTTTTCATTGGTCGAGACTCTGGAATTCCAGTAGAGATCGTCCCCGCTGACGATTTGTTTCACCCAGATAGCCTTGGCTTCCTGATTCAAACAAAGCAGAAAGTCATCTTTGATTCCATCGCTGAACAGCCTGAGTTTGGGGTTTTGCGGATCAAAAGAGACATGACTGTGAAAGACTCCGCTTACTACCATCAATCCGGTGGGTGTGAGGTCTACATCTTTGATTCGTTCTTCCAGATTGGCTTCCCCGTAGGTTTCGACCCATTCAAAACCTCCGATGGAGTCCAGGCACAGGATGAAAATATCATTGCTACCAGCGACAGATTTCCGAGTGTGACCGGGATCAAAGTCTACCGTTGACTCAAAGTTTCCAAACACCAACAGCTGATTCGCAGGGCTTATTTCAAGCCCTTTCACCTCGTCATCGCCCTTGCCTCCAATGGCATGAGCGTACAGGAAGTTTCCATCGGAATCAAGTTTGAGGATGAAGAGGTCCTTCCCTGACACTGGTGCGCGTTCCTCTACGCCAATGCCGGGGTCTAGATCTACTGTGTCCGAGAATGTGCAGCTCAGGTAGAGCGAGCCTTGCTGATCCGTGGCGATGTGAGGTTTCCAGGTGAGCGTTTCTTTGAGTTCGTGATCAGCCGAGCCGACCGACTTGAGCCAAAGAGGCTGACCAGCCGGGGAGAGCTTGAGGATGAAAATATCGTATCCACCATTGGATGTCACAGACAGCACGCCACCTCTGCCCGGCATGCTGAACTCACCCTGAAAGGCTCCGGCTACATATACATTGCCATACAGATCGTGTGTGATGGACCGTCCAATGCTCCAGAGCGAGGAGTTGGAAGTAGATTGCACCCACTCAAAGGTCTGGCCCATGAGTGCGCTTGAGAACTGGATGCAAAGCAGTAGGAGAACAGCGTTTCTCATGTGATGTAGTTTTAGGGTTACCCTAGAATTACAAAACAATATTCCGCTCTACGCCTGTGTATTAGATTAAGGTGTTGTGAAAGAAGTAAATGGTGAAATAATGATTCGTCCTTTGAGAGCGCTGCTACTCGGCCAATACTCCATTGTTCTTCTTCAGATGCAAAATGTGCTTCACCCGTTGGTCAAAGTTTGCCTGCTCCATGGGGGTAAGCACGTTGCCAAAAAGCTCCATGTACTTAGGGGCGTGGGCGGCTGCCTTTTCACTCTTCACATCTACGTGCATTAAGGTGATCCAGATCAACGACTTGAGTTGAGTTCTATCCTCGCTCCACATTTTCATTTCAACCCGCAGCATGCGCTCATCAAAATGAAACAGCTGTGAGTCGATCCATACCTTGTCGCCATACTTGGCCGGGCGGAAATATGCCACTTGATTCTGTGCCACAACCCAGCTGCGCCCTTCCGTGGTGGCGATGGTGAAAAAGTCCAGACCGTAGTGCTCTCTGATTTGGTCTTCGCGGGTGTTCAGAAAGTAGTCCAGGTAGCGGGCATTGTTCAGGTGGCCCAGAGGGTCACAATCTGTGAAGCGAATGCGAACGAGTGATTCTGGTTTGGTCGTCATGTCAGTTTGTTTAACGATGGTTAAAGTTTTGAGTCAAATTTTTTTAGCATACAATCTTTTCAATCTTCTCGGTGAGCTTGTAATACAGGAAGGAATCCCGATAGAGTTTCATCATCATCAAGCTTCCCTGTAGTTCGCTCACCAGCTCAGTGGCGATGCGATCTGCTTCGTCTTCTTCGTATTTCTTCTCCAGCAAATACTTCAGTGCGGTCTTCCAATCCTCTATGTAGGCCTTGAGCACTTCCTTGAAGTTTTCTTCATAGCCCGAGGTTTCCTGGATCGTGTTGCCCATGATGCAGCCGCCAAAGTCCTCGGCTTGTAGCTTACGGCTGTTTTCCATCATTTTTCGAATGCGCTGCCGCACCGTGTATTCCTCGTTGTAGGCTTTGCTGGTGATGTGCTTTCGTGTCTCCTCGTGACTGAATTTCAACACCTCCAGCATCAGGTTTTCCTTGTCCTTGAAATAGTAGTAGAAGTGAGGCTTCTCAATGTTGCATGCCTTAGCCAGGTCAGCCACAGAGGTGTGGTAGTAACCCTTGTTTCGAAACACTTTCAGGGCGTTCAGAATGAGTTCTTCGCGATCTACTTTGCGCTTTGGCATGCCGCGAAAGTAAGTTTTATTTAACGTTAATTAAAATAAACTCAAGAAGGATAAATTCACCCCTGATTTCAAATGACATTTCACAGGATGGTGTGAAGCCTTACTTTTCGCCCATGGCAAAAACCAAGACGGCATTTGTTTGCCAAAACTGTGGT
Source organism: Flavobacteriales bacterium UBA6057 (assembly GCA_002428995.1). Classification (GTDB taxonomy): domain Bacteria; phylum Bacteroidota; class Bacteroidia; order Flavobacteriales_G; family Salibacteraceae; genus UBA6057. Next base: position 146,617 of record DIYJ01000007.1, read on the forward strand.
GCGAACTTTCCCAAATGGACGGGCAAGTGTTCATCCTGCGGTGAGTGGAATACACTGATCGAAGAGGTGATCTACAAGGATTCGAAGAGTGGATTAAGAAGGACGTTTTCTGAAAAGCTCTCGAAGAAGCCGGTGCCCATTACCAAGGTGAGTGCGGAGGATGCGGAACGAATTCCTGTGGTGGATGAAGAGTTGAATCGTGTGTTGGGTGGGGGATTGGTGCCAGGCAGTGTCACGTTAATAGGCGGTGATCCCGGCATTGGAAAATCGACCTTGCTGTTGCAGCTGGGTTTAAACTCCAAGGATCGAAAAACACTCTATGTATCTGGTGAGGAAAGCGCCAATCAGATCAAGCTGCGGGCAGAGCGCATCGGAACACTGCATGAGCAGTTGCTCTTGCTCATTGATACTTCGCTGGAGCGCGTGATGGAGCGCATCGAAGAAGCCGAGCCCGAACTCGTGATCATTGACTCGATCCAAACGCTTCAAAGTCCTGAGATTGATTCGGTGCCCGGCTCGGTGGCGCAGATCAGGGAATGCACGGGTGAGCTTATCCAATACGCGAAAGAGACCAACACCCCCGTCATCTTGATTGGGCACATTACCAAGGAAGGCAACATTGCCGGCCCGAAGGTGATGGAGCACATGGTAGATGTGGTGTTGCAATTCGAAGGCGACCGGCAGCACCTTTATCGACTCCTGCGTTCCTCCAAGAACCGCTTCGGCTCTACCAATGAGCTCGGCATCTATGAAATGCAGGGAGCAGGACTGAAGGAGGTGAACGATCCCTCGCAGGTGTTGCTTTCGCAGCGTGATGAAGGCTTGAGCGGTTCGGCCATTGCGGCCAGCATGGAAGGTGCGCGGCCGATGATGATTGAGGTGCAATCGCTGGTGAGCACGGCTGCTTACGGTACTCCTCAGCGCACGACTACTGGCTTCGATGTGCGCAGGCTCCACATGTTGCTCGCTGTTTTGGAAAAGCGTTGTGGATTCCACGTAGGCCGGTTTGATGTGTTTCTGAACATGGCCGGAGGCATCCGTGTAGATGATCCAGCCATTGACCTGGCAGCCGTTTGTTCGGTTCTTTCCAGCTCTGAAGATTATCCCATTCCCGCGCACTATTGCTTTGCCGGAGAAGTGGGATTGAGCGGAGAAATCCGGCCCGTTACCCGGTTGGAGCAACGCATCAGAGAAGCGGAGAAGCTTGGTTTCGAGGAGATCTACATCTCAGGTTATGGTTTAAAAGGAATTTCCACTGGTAGTTTCAACATCGAGGTACGTCCTGTAAAGCGTGTGGACGAAGTGTTTCGCCAACTCTTTGGATAGGCACTCGTGCGCATGCCTTGAATCTTACTTTTGACACCCATTTCAAACAGTGGTCGAACCAGCAACCATTAGCATTGTACTTCCCGTTTTGAACCCACCGAAAGGTTGGGCCGAGCAATGCCTTGCACACAAATCTGTACTTGAAGAGCATCTGGGAGAAAAGATTCACCTCATTGTAGTGGACGATGGATCAAAAAGCTCGGGCGAATTCCGCTTGATCAAAGATCATGTAGAGCTCATCTGCCTTGACAAGAACAGGGGCAAGGGTGCCGCATTGAGGGCTGGTTTCGCAGCTTCCAATACTGAAATCGCCTTGTTCACGGATGCCGACTTTCCTTATTCCAATGACAGTGTGAAAGCTGTTGTTGAAGCCATCAAAGGTGGAGCAGACGTGGCACTGGGATATCGGCAACAAGACTACTATGCCAGCGTGCCCTGGTTTCGAAAAGGGCTGTCAGAAGCCTTTCGCTGGGTGCTGAAGGATGTGCTGCGGTTTCCGATTACAGACACGCAGTGTGGTCTAAAGGGAATGAGTACCAAAGGCCGGGAAGTATTTATGAATACAAGGATCAACCGTTTTTTGGTCGACATGGAATTCATCAAACTGGCCACGCGTCAGGAAGGCCTGGAAGTCAGGCCAGTTGTAGTACAGCTGCGGGAAAACATCGAATTCAGCTTCATGGGAATTTCGGTCCTCTTGCCCGAATTGGTCAACTTCTTCCGAATTCTACTTCGATAGCGTGAAACACGTCTTTGAAAAGCAATTCAAAATGACCACATTTGACGAAACCTATCTACCATGCGCCTTCTAAGCACCACCCTACTATGTGTATTTATTGGTTTGTGTTCTCAGGCTCAAGTGTTTCACAACGAGCTTTCTTCCGGATGTGATATCGAGGTGGCGTTTGCCATTTCGGAGTCTGAAGGCACCGGGGAGTACGTACTCACAGATTTGATTCTGTTGAATCCGGGCGTGTCCTGGGATTTCAGGAAAGAAGCTTTGAGCGCGAGAAACCTTTTTGCTGGCGAGGATTATGAAATCATGTTCATTGTGAGGTATCCTAATTCAGGAGTTACCTACTACATCGATGGCAATTCAAAAGATGGCTTCGAGCGCATGATTACAGGATGCCTTGGAGGCCCTAAGCTCATCTACACCCGTGACGGTGAATTCCATTTCGATCGCTACCTCAAGTAATTAAAAAAGCCTCCTCCCAACTGGGAAAAGGCCTTTCACTTTCTTCTTATTTCTGAACTGAATCCTCCTTAGAGAGGAATGTTTCCGTGTTTCTTGCGCGGAAGGTTTGCCACCTTGTTTTCCAACATTTCAAACGCCTTGATCAGCTTTGAACGGGTGTTTTCAGGGGCAATCACTTCATCCACATATCCTCGAGCTGCTGCATTGTATGGGTTGGCAAACAGTTCTGCGTATTCAGCTTCCTTCTCTTTCAGCTTCTCTGCGGGATCATCCGCTTCGGCAATTTCCTTTCGGAAAATGATCTCTGCTGCTCCTTTAGCACCCATTACCGCGATCTCCGCAGAAGGCCATGCATAGTTCATGTCTGCCCCAATGTGCTTGGAGTTCATCACATCATATGCTCCACCGTATGCCTTTCTTGTAATCACTGTCACGCGAGGAACGGTGGCTTCACTGAAAGCATAGAGCAGCTTGGCTCCGTTGGTGATGATAGCGTTCCATTCCTGATCCGTTCCGGGCAAGAACCCTGGCACATCTTCCAACACAAGGAGTGGAATGTTGAAGCTGTCGCAGAAGCGGACAAAGCGCGCGCCCTTTTTGGAGGAATTCACATCGAGCACACCCGCCAACACGGCTGGCTGATTCGCTACAATTCCGATGCTTCTTCCCGCGAGCCGCGCAAAACCAACTACGATGTTTTCTGCGTAATCTTTATGCACTTCCAGGAATGAATCTGCATCGCACACCCCCGCAATCACCTCACGGATGTCATAGGGCTGGTTCGGGTTATCCGGAATAAGATCGTTGAGAGCAGGGCGAGACTCATTTCCGGGCTCGTAGGCCAGTCTTGGAGTTTCTTCCTCGCAGTTGGATGGCATGTAGCTCAGCAGTTGCTTGACATGTTCCAGTGCAGCAAGTTCGTTTTCGCAGGCGAAATGGGTAACTCCCGACTTGATGGCGTGTGTATCTGCTCCACCCAATTCCTCCGCAGTGACTTCTTCGTTGGTGACTGTTTTTACCACGTTCGGGCCCGTCACAAACATGTAGCTTGAGTTTTCCACCATCAGGATGAAATCCGTGAGGGCCGGAGAGTAAACTGCTCCTCCGGCACATGGCCCCATGATCGCGCTGATCTGAGGAATCACTCCGCTGCTGAGGGTGTTTCTGTAGAAGATGTCTGCATATCCACCCAGTGAAACCACTCCCTCTTGGATGCGGGCACCACCACTATCGTTCAGGCCGATGATCGGAGCTCCGTTTTTCGTAGCCAGGTCCATCACCTTGCAAATCTTTTCAGCGTGAGCTTCCGCCAGCGAACCACCCAAAACGGTGAAATCCTGAGAGAAGGCATACACAAGGCGTCCGTTGACCTTACCGTAACCGGTTACCACTCCATCACCCAGGAATTTTTGCTTGTCCAGGCCGAAGTTGGTAGAACGGTGTGTGACAAGCATTCCAATCTCTTCGAAGGTTCCTTTGTCAAACAGAATGTCCAGCCGCTCACGAGCAGTCAGTTTGCCTTTTGCGTGCTGCGCTTCTATTCGCTTGGCTCCACCACCGAGGCGTGCTTCCGCTTTTCTTTTCTCAAGGTCTTCTAGCTTTTCTTTCATCGCTTGTTTGTTCTATGGCTTCACAGGATCTCACCTGCAAACGATCATTTTGGAATCTCTTGCTCGCCTTTCAAAACATCTCTTCGAGATGAGTCTCAAGCGAAGGCCTGCAAATTTAACCGCGCGCCTGAACTAAAAAAGAAAATCCCGAGGCATGGAATGAGACTTCAGGAAGTTAGAGTGATGGAGGATGGTTTTTGGTTTGGGAGTGTCACCCTTCGAGACATGCCGCTGAGCGGCATTCCTCAGGATGACAGTTCCCCTTTCAACAGGAAAGCCCGAGTCACCCTGACTATGCTTTCGCGTAGCTTCAGCGAAGCAAAGGGAGACCGTCAAGAGACATCGGGAAGTTGGGGTGATGGAGGATGGTTTTTGGGTTGAGAGAGTCACCCTTCGAGACATGCCGCTCAGCGGCATTCCTCAGGATTACAGTTCCCTTTTCAACAGGAAAGCCCAAGTCATCCTGACTATGCTTTCGCGTAGCTTCAGCGAAGCAAAGGGAGACCGTCAAGAGACGGTCATCTCGAAGGGTGGCGGCTGCCATGAAAAAAAGCTCCGCCACTATCTCAAAACCATTGGCGGACCCCTTAGCGGCTCCTCCGCCAGGGAACTTCACTTGGTGGCGGAGAGTGCTGTACCCCCTCCGCCAATGTTTCGAAGGATGTGGCGGATACCCTTCTGACCCCTCCGCCAGTGCTTCATGGGGCTGCGCCAACGGAATAGACGAGTGGCGGATATGTTGGTGCTACGGGACCGCCAGAAGAAAAAAATGGAGTGGCGCAGGGAGGGAGGAAGTGCTTGATGGTCATCAGTCAGTTGCTGACAGAGCTTTGAAACAGAAAATCCCGATGGATGGGATGAGACTTCGGGAAGTTGGAGTGATGGAGGATGGTTTTTTGGGTTGGGAGTGTCACCCTTCGAGACATGCCGCCCAGCGGCATTCCTCAGGATGACAGTTCCCCTTTCAACAGGAAAGCCCGAGTCACCCTGACTATGCTTTCGCGTAGCTTCAGCGAAGCAAAGGGAGACCGTCAGGAGACGGTCGTCTCGAAGGGTGACGGATATATCAAAGACGCTCACCACACCCCTAAAACTCAGCCAGCACTTCCAAACCCTAGCCCAAACCCAAAAAAGAAAATCCCGAAGCTCATGGAGCCCCGGGATCTTCGCAACCTAACTAAACAGCGTCTTTGTAAATCTTTAGAACATCAGCTGAACGCCTGCATTGAAGGGATAAACCTCCGGGCCTTTCCCGTCTTCGAACAGGGTGTTCAAACCGTAAGTGGCGTATAAATTCACCGGGCCGTAACCCACGCTTGCGATCGCGCTGAAGGTGAAGGGGTTCAAGTTGTAATCGCTTCGCACTTTAGGCTTTACAGTCTCTCCGTTCTGCACATACTTCTGCTTGAGACGAGAACCGATGCGCCATCCTATTTGTCCACCCGCAGCCAATCTGAAGGCCTTAGACTGATCCTCGCTTGTGGAAAAACCCAACATCAGTGGAGCAGTGAGGTAGTAAACCTTCAGGCGGTTTCGCTCCAGCACTCTCGATGAATCGATGATGGCTGTAACCGGATTGGTTGTTTGCAGCGTTGCGTAATCGCTTTGGAAGGTGTAGTTGGTCATGTTGAATCCGAGACCGGTCACCAGTTCTACGTAGCTTCCTACCAGTCGAAAGTCCTTCTCAAAGAAGTTGAGACTGTATCCGATGCTTCTTGCGTAGTCCAGCTCAAGGAAGTCAGCTGATGCAGGCAAGGGCAAGCTGTTGTCAGACAAATATCCGTCTACTCCCATTCTGAATCCTGCCCAGTGGTGAACGGGTTCACTCTTTCTTTTCTTCTTGGATGATGTGGAATCTTCTTCAACGATGTCGATCACAAACTCATCGTCATCTTTATTGTCCTGATTCTCGCTGTCGTCCAGAACAATGATTTTCATTCCCCCTACACGAACGATGGTCGTGTCCTGGCCTTTTTTGGGAGAGATGAATACTTCTACGGAGTCATTGCTTTCAGCCATTGGCTCTGCAGTCTCTTCGGTGGTAGTTTCTTCAACTACTGTTTCTACTTCTTCTTGAGCGAAGGCACCATTCCACAACATGATGGAGAAGATGGTGGCGAGTGTTATTATTCTTTTCATGACTTATTTGCTTTGTTTGATGGTGGGACGGTTGACTCTTTGATAAGTTACAGCCCGATCAAAAAAATTAATTTTTATAGTTCACGCGCTTGAATTCAAAGGCGCCTGCAAGCAGCTGGAACGTGCGCTTTGAGGGGTCTTCAGAGGATTTTACAAGGCCGGAATTATCCGCTGCCTTCTTCACTTCGTCCACCATAAATTCCTTGGCACTCAACGAAGGATCCTTGCCAAGAAATTCACGACCCAGGTATTGGGCGATGGTTAATTCTTCAGGACTTGATGCTTCTTCGACCACCGGATCTACCCACTCACGAACAGATGTTTCAAAAGCTTCGAATGAAGCCGTGGCAAGGGTGCCTTCAGAGGTCATGGAAACAGAAGCCTCACGTCTTTGCATCGGCATCAGGGCCGTGCGCTCTTCACGCTCTGCTATTTGTTTCATCTCGGCTGTGTTCACCTGAGCGAACTGCGGCTGACTCACCGGGACACTTTCAATGCTCTTCGCTTCCGTTGGTATTGGAAGAGCTTCCATGGTGGCAAATCCTTCGCTTCCGCCTCTGCGCTGATACATCTGCGACTCAAACTGAGATACGATGGAAGCAATGCCAATCAGCAGTGCTACACCGGCCGCGACTCGGAATGCCACCGTTTGAGTGTATTCAAACAGTGGAATGGGCTTCCGGAGGTCAGAAGACTCATAGCGAATGGACGTATCGGCCTTGAGCTTTGTTTTATGGAAAAGCTCGCGATCGGCTTCAAGTGCAGGATTGGCTGCCATGAATGCATTCAGTTCCTCTTGCTTGTCTGCTGCGAGGGTGCCTTCCACCTCTTCGATTACAAAATCCTCGTAATTCTCTTTGTCAATCTTTCCCTCCGCATGGACGGGCATCTTGAGGCTTTCGATATCGAATTCAGGAACCATCACGTTTTCTGCTTCCAGCATGGCTTCCGTCATTCCTTCGAGCTCCTCTTCAATTTCAGGATGCTCCGTAAGGAATCGTTCAAAAGCCGCCAGCAGATCGCCTTCCAGGTTTCCCTCGATGTAATCCAATGCGTATTGCTCGTAGTTCTCTTTGTTGATCAAATACTTCATATCACCGCCTCCATGCTTCCTATGTACGACTTCAATTTCTTTCGGGCACGGAAGATGTAGACCTTCACCTGCGATAGGGTCAGCTCCGTCATTTCCGCGATCTCTTCGTAGGAATAACCCTCATAATCGCGCATCAACACCACACTCTTCTGAATTTCAGGAAGGGTGTTCAGCGCTTCATGCAGCACCGCCTGAAGGTCTGGTGTTGTTTGATGCGTGGTAGTGCTAATGTTCAATTCTGGTTCGTGTTCCCTCATGCGTTTTGTCTTTCTGAACTGGTCAACCGCTGAATGGTGTACCGAAGTAAACAGGTAAGACTTGGCCTTTTCTGAGGCTACGTTATCGCGCTTTTCCCATAGTTTGGTGAAAGCGTCTTGCACCAGGTCCTGAGCCTCTTCGCGGTCTTTCATCAATGAAAACGCAAAGCGAAAAAGCGCATTGGCTTGCTGGTCTACTACTCGGTTGTACTCCCGTACGTTCATTGGTTGTAAGGTCAGATTGCGAGGGTGAGACGTCTGTGTATCAGCAAAGTTACAGCCGGATGAAAAAAAAGTTTTTACAGCCTCTTCTATGACGAAAGTGCAGGGAAGATCAGCCTTTTGCCTAGCTGGTGTTGCGTATTCCTGTCCTGCATAGCTTTGTTTATTCTTAAAAAGGCAGGGAATTATGTCGAAGCGATATGCAGTGATTGGATTGGGTCAGTTTGGGAGTGCGATAGCCACCACCCTGGCCAAGAAGGGGGCGGAAGTTGTAGCCATGGACAACAACCAGGCACATATAGAGAACATCAAAGATGATGTAGCACATGCGGTGATGCTGGATGCCACAGACTACAAGGCGCTTCGTTCTCAGGGTGTGGAGGATATGGATGCGGTGGTGCTGGCTATTGGAAAAGACTTCGAGGCCTTGTTGCTCTGTGCTGCTCACTTGCTGGAGATGAACATCACGCGCATCATTGCCCGGGCACATGGAAAGCATCAGCGAATGATCCTGGAACGCCTCGGTGTGCAGGAAATTCTTTCGCCCGAAGATGAGGTTGGTAAGATTGTGGCAGAGCGACTTTTGAATCCAAGCATTTTGAGCTATTTGGAGCTGCCTGATGGCTATGAAATCGTTGAGATTGTTGCTCCGAAAGGAATCATCAACCGTTCGCTGGAAGACGTGGGATTACGAGATAAATACAAACTTACCGTCATCACCATCAAGCGCGAATTCATGGAAATGAAGAATGGTAAAAGTGTGTGTGAACAGCACGTACTGGGGGTTCCAAGTTCCAAAACGCTCATCACGGAGAACGATACGCTCATGGTATTTGGTCAGGTAAAAGACATTCAGCGCTTTACCGATATCAACGACTGACCGTCTTAGCACTCGCAGGGTTCTAAACAATTGACGAAAAGTAGGTTAGCAATTCGTTAAATTTGCGATCCTTCTAAACAGCGAGTAGAATGAAAATTTATTGGTTTGCCCTTCTGGCAGTGATTGTCAGTGTTCCCTGTATGGCCCAGCAGCGCTGCGCTCAGCACATTCAGGAACAGCACCTGAGAGACCACGATGCTGCCCTTAATGAGGCCTTTGAGGAGTATGACGCGAACATGATAAATGTGAGCATGAACTCAGGAGCCAGAGCCGAAGTTCTGGTAGTTCCCGTTGTTTTTCACGTGTTGCACCAAAATGGCGCAGAAAACATTTCTGACGAGCAGATTCGCGATTGCATGCGCATTGTGAATGAAGACTTCAATGCGAGAAATCCTGAGCTTTCGGAGATCGTTCCCGGTTTTGAAGACATCATTGGCAACGCAGAGATTGAATTTCGCCTCGCTCGCATCGATCCCAATGGCAATCCTACCACTGGCATCGACCGCATTCAATCCTTTGAAACCAGTGTAGGAGATGACGGCTCCAAGCTGAATCAATGGCCGCGAAACATGTACCTCAACATTTGGACTGCGGACGTAATCGGCATCTCCAATGCTGCGGCTTACGCATATCGTCCTCCTGCGGTAAACAATTCAGGAAATGCTGGTATTGATGGCATCATGGCGAACCATCGCTATGTAGGCAGCATCGGAACCGCTGCCAGTACCAACTCACCTCACACCATGAGTCACGAGATTGGGCACTACCTCGGTCTTCCGCATCCCTGGGGAGGAACCAATGAACCAGAGCTATCCAGCAACTGCAACATTGATGACGGAGTTTTTGACACTCCCAACACAGTTGGAACTTCCGGTGGATGTCCACTTACGCAACAAAGCTGCGGAAGCCTCGACAACGTTCAGAACTTCATGGACTATGCCGCCTGTGATGCCATGTTTACAGAAGGTCAGATCAATGTGATGCGCAACACGCTCAACTCGGGAACCGCTCAGCGAAACCAGTTGGGTCAGGATGGCAACCTTGCCGCAACCGGTGTAAGTTCCCTCACGTTCGCAGACTTCACTGCGGTATCTCAAGGAGTTTGCTTTGGAGATAATTCTGTTCTTTTTGACGCCTCACAGTATGATGCCACCGAGTGGTCATGGCTTGTGGAAGGTGATGATGAGGCGCTCACTTCTACCAACGAGGATCCAACCTTCGATTTGGAACCAGGTGTGTATGATGTTTCGCTAGAGGTGACGCAGGATGGAGTTACCCAAAGCGTAATGAAGGAAGCCTTCCTGGTGGTGGAGCGCCAGTTTGGTGAAGGACTGCCGTTCTCTGAAGATTTCGAAGATTACGATCGTCATACTTCCGTGTGGGCGGTAAACAACATTTTGAACAACGACTACACCTGGAAGCCTTACACGGGTGATGGAACGCTGGGGACTACCAGTTTCCGAATGCAAAACTTTGGCAACGATCCAGGCGCTACAGACGAGCTTATTCTTGGATCTGTTGATACGCGCGGAATCACCACCATGAACATGTCTTTCAAGGTGGCCTACGCTCAGGTGAATGCTCAAAGCGAGGATGAACTCACTGTTTTTGTCAGCAACAGCTGTGGTGTTACATGGCAACAGGTTTGGAGCCGATCCGGATCTCAGCTTGCTGGAAGTACTCCAATGAGCAGCGGTGCATTCTCTGCCAGCCCAAGCGATTGGGAAGAGTTTGACATTGCTAACATTCCCGAGTTCTGGATTGGAGAATCTACGTTCATCAAGTTTGTGTTTACCAACGGTGGTGGAAATCACTTGTACCTGGATGACATCAACATTGATGGAACCTACATTGATGTTCCTCAGTTGGTGTTCCCGGCAGATGGAACAACAGACGCTCCGGATAACGTAACCCTCGACTGGCGATCCGTTAAGGATGTGAACAGCTATGAGTTTGAGGTAGACGTGACAAACGAATTCAATAGTGACGAACGTCAAAGCTTCAGCAAGAACTATGTGGGCCCTGAATCTGATGGTGACGATACCCGATTCAGCCCTGAAGGCCTCCAGATAGGTCAGCAATATTTCTGGAGGGTTCGCACAGTGACCAGCGGCACCGCGTCTGACTGGAGCGAAGTATGGAGCTTCACCGTATCGCAGGAAGGCGTTGGAATTGAGCAAACACCGCTCGCTGATCAGTTATTGCTTTTCCCAAATCCCACTCAGAATCTCTTGAATGTACAATTCGATGGTGTCATCGATGAAGGCATGTCTCTGGAAGTCATGGACTTGACGGGACGTCCTGTTTCCGTTCCAAGAGTTTCCGGTTCTGGAAATCTTGTAAGCTTTTCTACGAGTGAACTTCCTAATGGCTGGTACGTTCTAAGAATTACGCTTGAGGGAGAAACAGTGTTTAAGCAGTTCGCTGTTTCCCACTAAGTCAATCAACATAAACTATGAGAAAGTTCCTTTTAACACCCTTCGTGTGCCTTATCGCCATGTCCGGAATGGCACAGGACCATTGGTGCGCATCTGATCAATATTTTTCCCAGCAGGTAGCTGAAGACCCACAGGTGGCGATTGATCGTCAGCAAATGGTGGAGGCTATTCATCAAAGTTCTGCATTGAGCGCAAAGCGTGAAGGAGACAAGCACATCATCCCTGTTGTATTTCACGTGATTTGGGATGAATGCGAGGACAACATTTCATTGGCTCAGATCAAGGACGGCCTTCGTGTGGTGAACGAAGATTTAAACCGACTCAATGCTGACAGTTCATCCACCAGAGATGAATTCAAAGGTGTTGCTGCCAACTCAGAGATCGAGATGAGACTGGCGCGCATCGATCCCGATGGAAACCCTACGGATGGTGTGGTTCGCGTGGAATCACCGCTAACAGCAAATGCGAACAACTCGGTGAAGAACCTGAGTCGATGGCCTACGGATCAATACTTCAATATTTGGGTAGTTCAGAACATCCAAAACTTTGGAGGCGGAGGCGGAATTATTCTTGGGTATGCTCAGTTTCCGGGTAGTGGCTCATGGAACACATACGGTGTAGTGATTCGTCATGATGCTGTAGGTACCATTGGTACTTCCACCGCTGACGGACGAACATTGACCCATGAGCTTGGACACACATTCAACCTTTACCACACGTTTCAGGGTGGTTGTGGTGGAAGCTGCTCTGGTTCCGGAGATTTCATTTGTGATACTCCACCCAGTGCAGAACCAACCTACAACTGCAATTTTGGAAACAACTCATGCGGAAACGATGCCGTTGGAAGCGCAGCATTCGACACGAATGTTCCAGACATGATCGAGAACTACATGAGCTATGACGCTTGTCAAAACCTTTTCACCGAAGGCCAGAAAGCGGTGATGAAGGCTACACTCGACAATGTTCCTCGTTTGGAGAACCTCACCAGTCCTGAGAATCTGGCGGCTACAGGAGTAAGCGGATTGGTGAAGGCAGATTTCTCTACCGATCGTTATGTCTATTGTACAGACAATCCGGTTCAGTTTCAGGATCAGACGTTTTACGATCCAACATCCTTGAACTGGACCTTCCCTGGAGACGCTACTCCTGGAACATCCACCATTGAAAACCCGGTGGCAATTTTTGCAGACCCGGGACTCAAGAGCATTGAATTAGAAGCTCAGCTGGGCATAGAAACAGTGAATACAAATGAGGATGCCAAATTCCTGATTGTAGATCGAGAAGGACAGTTTGGTCCTTTTGTGGACGATATGGAAGATGAAAGTTTCCTTCCTACGGGCCAGTGGTATCCTGTGAACTTGGACGAAGACGAGTTTGAGTGGGTTCTGAATACCGAAGTAGCGCTGAGCGGAAGTAATTCGCTGATGATGGAGAACTACGGAAACTGTGGCGGTTCGAAGGACGACCTGATTACGCAATCGTTTGATTTCTCAACGTTCACAGAGGCGGAAGTATCCTTTAAGGTTGCCTTTGCGCAGCGTGAAGCTACCAATAACGACTTCCTGCGTTTTTACGCCAGCCCCGATTGTGGTGCTACTTGGCAGCTCCTTTGGGTCCAGGGTGGAAATGCTTTGGCAGGTGACAATGAGCCACAAGCTGCTCCATTTGTCCCTGATTCAGAGGACGATTGGTCAGAATTCACCATCAATCTTGGACAAGATGAATTGATGATTGAAGGAGTCATCTTCAGATTCCAGTTCAACAGCCGTGGAGGAAACAACCTCTACATGGATGACTTCGGTGTTGACGGAACCTTCATCGATGAGGTATTGCTCCGCGCTCCTGAAGATGGCAAGCAAGGATTGGCAGATGTAGTGACCCTCGATTGGAAGGCTGTAAGAGGCGTAGATGCTTATGAGTATCAGTTGGACAAAACGCCCGACTTTAATGGCCCTTCATTGCTGCAAGGATCTAATCCATACATCAATGATCTTCCGATCAATGAAGACACTGAATTCGAAACTCCACCGCTCGATTTGAGCACGACCTATTACTGGAGAGTGAGAACTACCAGCGGTGGTGCTACCAGTGCCTGGAGCGAAACCTGGTCTTTCACCATCAGTGAAACAGGTGTAGGTGTTGCCAATGTGAGTCAGGAGCCGTTGAAGGTGTATCCGAATCCTGTTCAGGATCAGATCAACGTAGTGACAGAAGAACGCATCACGCAGGTGGCATTGATCGATGTTTCAGGACGTGTGGTACGCACGTGGAATACTTCGGCCAGAAGCCTGGACGCTTCGGGAATTGAAGCCGGTGTCTACAGCCTGATTGTGACAACTGCAGAAGCTCGCCATACCAAGCAGCTGATCATCCAGTAACCTTCCCGGGCTTACTCGCTAAGTACACTCCTGTGAAAATCAGGAGTGCTGCGGTCACTTTGATCCAGTTCAGGTCTTCCATGCCCAGGCTAAGGCTTAGTGCTCCTGTGAATACAGGTTGCAGGTAGATGTAAACACTCACGATGCTCGGGCTTACCGTCTTCATGGCATACACGTTCAGGTAGTATGCCAGAAAGGTGACACATACGATCACATATACAATGCCCCAAAGGATATCCGTGGGTATTTCGCTCCAGTTTACTTCCAGCGCCTGCCCGTATCCAAAGGGAAATACCATCACCAGTCCAAAGGTGAAGACCCATTTGATGACGGTCATGGGTTCGTACTTTGCCATGAGTGGCTTTACAGTGACGAGGTAAACACCGTAGCTCACCGCGTTGATGAAGATCATGCCATCACCAATGGGATTTCCGCCCTTCCACTCCACGTCCTGATGTCCCAGAACTACCGGTAGAATAATCAACACAAGGGCTCCGCCAAGCCCAAGGCTTACCCCCACAACCTTTTGTCGCGTGATTCGCTCCCCCAGAATCACTGCCGATGCTAACAGTACCAACACAGGGTTGGTGGTCATGATTACAGCCGCATTGAGGGGAGAAGTGAGGTTCAGCCCGTTGAAAAAGAAGAGCTGATTCATCGCCACCCCAAACAGCGCGCACTGGATGAATTTAGGGTAGTCTTTCCGGTCGATCTTCTCGTTGGAAGTAAAGCGGTGAACCAGCCAAAACAAGGCCGTGGCGCCCATTACCCGGAATAGAATGAATCCCGAAGGTCCCACGTAATCGGGCATCACGCCCTTTGCCACAATGTAGTTGAGGGCATAAAAAATGCCCACCGTCAGCAATGCAAGGTGGGCGAGGATGCGAGCGTTTTTCAAGCGATGGCCTCTTTAAGCGCTTCTACGGTCTTCTTGGCATTGCCAACAAAGATCTGGTCACCGATGATGGCAACCGGTCGCTTCAGGAAGGTGTAGTCTTCCAGGATGAGGTTTTTCATGTCCTCCTCCGAGAGCGTTTGCTCGTGCAATCCGCGGGCTCTGTAGCTTCTGGAACGCTTACTGAAAAGCGCCTCATAATCGTCTACCATTCCCCGCATCTGTTCCAGTTGTTCGGGGCTTATTTTTTTAGTTTTGATGTCCTGCAAATCAATGTCGCTTCGTTCAGAAATGCCAGTCTCTTTGATGATTCGCTGGCAGGTGTTGCAGGTAGAAAGATGATAGACCTTTTTCACGATTAGATTTTTTCAAAAGTAGAATTCAACAAGGAATGGCGAGGCGAAATAACCCCATCAGACAGCTCCTGAAACCGAGCCGGATTTTCATCCCGATTGGTATAGGGTTGCTCATTGTTGCATGGTTGCTTTTCCGGGACTTCAACGAGCAGAAAGAAAGCCTGATGTCCATCTCATGGACCTGGAAAAGTACCATGTGGTTCGTTGTGGCTTTGTTGATGGTAGTGGCGCGCGACCTTGGTTACATCATTCGTATTCGCATCCTCACGGATAATCATTTGAGTTTTCGAAGAGCCTTTGATGTGATCATGCTTTGGGAGTTTGCTTCTTCGGTAACTCCTTCCATTGTGGGAGGTTCGAGCATTGCCATTTTCATAGTAAACCGTGAGAAGATAAGCCTTGGAAGAAGTACAGCCGTGGTCATGATCACTGCCTTCCTCGATGAGCTGTTCTACGTATTGACAGTCCCCGTTTTGTTGGCCATTGTGGGATGGACCGTGCTTTTCCCACTCGAGCTTCAGCGCGAAATCTTCGGATTGACTCTTGGAGCGCGGGAGATCTTTGTGGTGGGGTATGTCTTCATCCTGATCCTCATTACCCTGATCTATCTAGCGGTATTTCAGTTTCCCGCTCAGGCCAAGCGAATGCTGGGAGTTGTTTTTTCCATGCGCGCATTGAAGCGATGGAGGAGAGGGGCTATTTCCACTGGTAACGACCTCATCACCACCAGCGGTGAGATGAAGAACAAGCCCTTTTCATTCTGGCTCAAGGCTTTTGCAGCTACCTTCTTTTCGTGGACGGCCCGTTTTTGGGTTGTCAACTTTCTCATCCTGTCTTTTACACTGGCCGATATTTCCCTGGCCGATCACTTTCTGATCTACGCCCGCCAACTGGTGATGTGGGTCATTCTGCTCATTTCTCCTACACCTGGAGGCAGCGGTGTTGCAGAGATCGCTTTCTCCGGCTTTCTGAAAGACTTCATTGAACCTGTTGGGCTGGCGATTTCCATTGGGATTCTCTGGAGAATTATCAGTTACTACCCCTACCTCATCATGGGGGCGGTGGTGTTGCCACGTTGGATTCAGCGCGTATACCTCGGTCGAAAGCTCATCCGATTCAGAGCTCCTTCGGAACGAAAGCGCTGATCCTGATTAAGGGACATCAAACTTTACTTGATACTGCGTGGTGCCTTCTTTATTGAATTCCACCCTACGGTTATCCTGATCTTTCAGTTCGTAGCGCTCATCGTCAATGATGAACTTGCACTCTGTGAAATCATACGGCAGATCGAAGGTGAGCGTGACACTGTAAATCCCGTCTCCATCTGGGTCTGATAGCTTGGTTGATTCCTTCCAGCTTAAGGGTTCATGTTCGCCTACCATGGCTACAAACCCGAAGTCCTGTTCATCTCGCATGTCTACATCAAACTGCACGGTGCGTTGATAGGTTGGCTGCACACAACTGGTGATCATGACCGTTGAGAGCAGCGCGAAGAGGGCAATAATTCGAAGCATGGATTGCATTATCTGGAAGTGTTCAATCGGTTTTGAAGTGCTTTGGCCATCAGGTAATCCAGCCCAAACCGGCCGGAGCCCAGCAAAAGCTGGTAGAGCGATACCCAGAGGAAGCTCAGCGCGGGGAGCACAGACCACAGGTAGCCCCACTTCTGGAAGAAGATTGCCACCAACATTGTGCAGATGATGAGGAAGGCGGCCACTCTGGTCTTGAATCCGAGTGCCAGCATGATGCCACCCACGGCTTCGCTGAAGGCACCCATCCACGCAAAGAATGCCGGAAACAGGGCAAAGAGCCCTCCGTATTCAGCAACATCACCTGGAAACCAATAAGCCACCTCAAACAATCCAAGGTTGTTTTCCGGTGGAGACCAGGGCATACCGAATTTGGAAGCTCCAAAGTCAGCAGCAAGGACGTATCCACAAAAGATGCGTGGAATGGCTGAGACGAGATCGGCTGCCCAGGATTTGAGCAGCACGGGTTGAATGACCCAAAGCGAGAGTCTTAAGGCGCGGTTCATGGTGGTTGATTTCTATCAGCGGTGAACGTCTAAAGTAACCTTTTCAGGACACCATGAGCTTTGAATATGTTCGAATAACCCGCCTTTCCTGGCGATTACTGGTGCACGAACGTGGTGGTAAACACCTGATCATCGGTTTGCAGGATGAGCTGGTAGGTGCCCACAGGAAGCTGATCTACTTGCAGCCTCAAACCTTTGGCCGTCTGACTAACCCTCGTGTCGAAAGACTGACCGATCATGTTTGTAATGAGTACATCTCTGATTCTCGTGGACGTGTTTAATTCGACATTCAAATGGTCCGCTGCAGGATTGGGGAATACGCGCAGGCTCACACCGCTGAGCTCGTTGCTTCCGGAAATCGTGTTTTCAATTACAATGGAGTCGCTTCCAAAGCCGCAGCCATTGTCCAGGTCCAGTATCACAAGCCAACTGTCAATGGCAGTATCCGGTAAAAACAGCACATCAGGCGTTGGCCCGCTGAGTGATGTGGGACCGTAGTTCCCTCCGTTTGTGATGATCGTCCAATCAAAGGAAGAATTGGAATCTGCTTGCTGGCTTGCGGTAAGTCCGTCCAGCGAGAAGAGAAACCCCGCTTGCGAATAGACGATGCCCGCCATTGGCTCGGTATAAGCTGCCAATTGCATGGTGCTGGAGGAAGAGCAACCGTAGCTATCGGTGACGGTCACGGTATAGGTTCCACCTTGCGAAAAGCTGTTGATGGCCTCGTTGGCTGACATGCCTCCGCTCCATTCATAAACAGTTCCATTGGCGATGGTCGCGTTGGCGCTTACGGGTAAATCTTCCTCGCACACCGTAAGATCAGATAACAGAACAGGAGCTGATTCGGTGATGTAGACAGAGTCCATGCTGGTGCAACCTAGCTCTGTTTTGGTGACGACATAGCTCCCGCTGTCAAAAACCATGATCGTCTGCGTGGTTTCATTGGTAGACCAGTTGTAGACGGCCGACTGACCTCCGCAGGCATCCAGCTCTGTCCATTGCCCAAAGCAGAGATGCACACTGGTGTCAGGCAGATCTGCTGGCGGCACTAATACAATGGTTTCGCTGGTGCTTACTGCTCCACAGGTGGAATTGAAGCTGAGTGAAACTTCAAAGCTTTCAGATTCACATCCTGGCGTTGTCAGCTCCAGGTTCTGGCTCGTTATGATGGCTCCATCCACCACCCAGTCTGCCGGGCCTTCAGGATTTCCCTGAAGCATAATAGAATCGCTACAAACAAGGTTGGCCGTGCCGAGGGTGAATGCAGATGGAATGACGATTTCAGTAGCACCGATGTCAGGAGCAGTGGTGCTCCGCTGTCTGCCTTCGATGTCATCGATCACTCCGGTGGTGGCAGTTCCTGCCGCATCAACGATTTCGTTACAGGTGGTACATGTCAGCGTGTTGTCCAGTCCCGGGTTTCCTTCAAAGGAGTTGGAGTCGAGCCCCATTACATCTTGCCATTCAGCAAGGTCGGCCAGTGGCGTGCCGTTGAAGAAGAGCGAGTTGCTTGACAGGCCGTGAAAGAGGTTGTAGTCACCTTCCATGACGGGAGCATTGCCATTGAAGTTCATCATCACCCCATCAAACGCAGAGATGATGTTATTTCTGAAGTTGTTAAACGAGCCATCAGCAATGTAAACAGCAGAGGCAAAACCAAAGGTCGATCCACCTTGGCGCACAAAGGTATTGTGGTCGATGTTCAACAGCGTTGAGTTGGTCATCCGTAGCGCTGATTGACCATTCTGCTGGCTTCCCGTGCGGCCCGCATAAACACAGTTATTGGCAATCCTTGAGGGGCTGAGAAATGAGCCAACACAATTGTGGAGAAAGATGCCCAGGTTGTAACCGCTGGAAGCGTTGGTGCCGATGTAGTTCCTCGCAATCGTTGGTGTTTTGCAGCCCTGCATCCTCAGGCCAAAGGCCGTTGGGCTAATGGTTGTGTCTGCAGTGATTGTGTTTCCGGTGATGATTGCTGAGTCTATCTCATTGCAGTCGATCCCGATGTAGAAATTGTTTAGAAAGAGGTTGTCCTCCAGAAATACCGATTGATCCTGAACGGGAAACCATTGGTGTTCGATGTAGATTCCACCGGAGCCGAAGCTGAATGTGTTTGATCGGAATCGCACGTTCTGGATCTCCCCGTAGACCTGTGCCACGTAGGCGTTTTGCTGAAGCCCGTTGGTGAAGGTAGACTCGAAAATGTTGTTTTCTAAAATCGCGTTTTTGCAGTCGGCAACGCTTAGAACGGAGCCGCAATTGCCGCTTGTCTGAAGATTTCTGATGTGGATTCCTCTCAGAGTAAACCAGTCTACATGCCGAACGCGCAAGATGTAGTTAAACGGACAATTAATGCCGAATTCCAACACCACCGGTGCCGTATTTTGAGGATCAGCCTGGAGGACAATGGGCGATTGTTCCGAAGTGGTAAAAATGAAGTCGAACGATACCTGCTCAAGGTAGTTGCCACTGGCAACATTGATGGTGACGGGGCCGCTCACACCCTGTGATTCTAGTGCAGTGGCTACATCGTTAAAGGAGGTGAAGTTGTTCGGTCCGGAGCCATTAGCGTCTATGGTGTAAGTGCCACTCATCTGAGCGACCGATTGCAGTACAAGGAGGCACAGGAGGAGTGTTTGGGAAGTTCTTTGGAGTGCTTTGTAAAAGATCATAGGCGTTTCATTTCCAGCTTTTTGCATCGGCTAAGCGTGGGCCGAACCGAAATATTGCTCTTGGGCAAGAAACATGAGAAAGGCTGGTGCTGTTCAGTGCACATAAAGAAAAGGATCAGAGCCGAGATGTTCAGCATGAGAACTGGTCTATCTAGTATGCGCTGCTATTTCGTTCATGAGCGGTGCAGGATTGGGCATAAACGTCACTAACGTCTGTAGCATCAGTCCACTGCCAGCCACCGGTAAAGCGATCATATTCTATGACACCAGCCGACCTCATCCTGCTAATTTTACAGCATGAAGAAAGACGCCAAGTTTGCCACGAAGGCGATCCACGCAGGGGTAGAGCCAGATCCCGCTACTGGAGCGATCATGACGCCCGTTTACCAGACCACCACTTATGCTCAGCCCAGGCCGGGAGTTCATAAGGGCTACGAATACAGCCGTACCCAAAATCCTACCCGTCACGCTTTGGAAAAGAACCTCACATCCCTCGAAAATGCGGAGCAAGGGTTTGCGTTTTCCAGCGGAATGGCTGCCGTGGATGCCTGTCTGAAGTTGCTGAAGCCGGGCAATGAAGTGATCAGTACCAATGATCTCTACGGTGGGTCTTACCGGCTTTTCACCACTACCTATGCTGATTTTGGGTTGAAGTTCCACTTCGCCAACATGGATTCGCCCAAATCTGTGGAAGCATTGATCAACGATCAAACGAAAATGATCTGGCTGGAGACGCCCACCAATCCACTGATGAGTGTGATCGACATTCTGGCCTATGCCGACCTGGCCAGAAAACATGATTTGATGCTGGTGGTCGACAACACATTTGCATCTCCTTACCTGCAAACCCCCCTGGACCTTGGCGCGACCATCGTTATGCATTCCATTACCAAGTACATTGCCGGTCACAGCGATGTGGTGATGGGCTTTCTGGCAACCAATGATAAGGATGTGGGGGAACGCTTGAAATTCATTCAAAAGAGCTCGGGTGCTGTTCCTGGTCCACAGGACTGTTTCCTGGCGTTGCGCGGAGTGAAAACACTTCACTTGCGCATGGAGCGTCACTGCGAAAACGGAGCTGAAGTAGCCCATTGGCTGCGCAAGCATCCCAAGGTCGGTAAGGTCTACTGGCCAGGCTTCGAAGATCATCCGAATCATGAGGTGGCAAAGAATCAGATGAGCGGTTTTGGAGGTATGATCTCGTTTACACTCGCGAGTGACAGCCTGGAAGAAGCGTTCGACATCGTTTCCCGGTTGGAGGTGTTTACCATCGCAGAATCATTGGGAGGAGTAGAGTCTTTGGTGGGGCACCCGGCATCCATGACACACGCTTCTATCCCAAAGGAAGAACGCGAAAAAACAGGTGTCACGGATTCGCTCATTCGCCTCAGTGTAGGCATTGAACATATCAGCGACCTCATCGATGACCTTGAGAAGGCTTTTGCTAATTAGATGATTAGTTGATTAGATCATCAGATGATGAGGAGGACTTTCACGGCCTCATCCTCCCCTAATGATCTAATCATCTCATTTTCTGATCATCAACTCAATCAGTTCAATGGCAGACTCATAGAGCTGCTGTTGAATCCTGCAAAAATCCCAAAACCTCCCGTCACATTGTTGTACACCTGGGCTGGTTGTGAAAACGGATCGTTGGAGGAGAATTGATAGCGTGACAGCGTAGATTCATACAAGAAGTAGTCTTCAGAAACGGTCCTGAGTTCTGCGGTGAGAAATAGTTCTGTGGCAATGGAGTCGAGTACCTGAGTTTCAAACCCCAAGGGGTTGATCAGCACGTCAATCCTGAATTCACGTCCGTCAAACCTCGTGTCGTCAATCAGGCCCTGTCCATCCTCAAAGGAAAAGATGTCTTCGTTGGCAAATGAGAACGGCAAGCCAAACGAGGTTAATCCACCGGCTCCGTTGTCTGCCTGTAGAAAGAGTTGGAGTTCATAATAATTCCTGACTCCGGGCGGATCCTGGATGGTCACGCTTACTTCCTGTTCCCCAAATCCACGTGTGAAGGTCACAGAGCCTGTATCGACCGAGGTAATCATCGTTGCTTCCGGAACCTTGCTACTGGCAACGATGTTCGCAAACCCCTGGGCAGAAACATTGATGGTGTAGGCCTGATTTGGTAGCGTTTCCTGGTTGAAGGAATACAAACCCGGCTGACCGGGAAGGGGTTCCATATTGAAGATCTCACCATCCTCGTTGCTCACGAAGATGTCGGCTCCATCTATCTGTGGTAGTTCATCGGAACTGAGAATGGGCTTGCTGGCACTCAGATCTGCGACCCATACCGAGTCTGGAGTGAAATAGCAGTTCAAAACCAGTTTGCTTGGCTCTTCCGGCAGTTCAATATCGATGACCGTTTCGCAGGAAACCAGTGCAAAGCAGAAAAAGGCGGTAATGTAATGTGCGTACTTCATCAGAATTCAAAACTGTAGGATACGTAAGGAATGATGGGAAAGAGGCTGACCTGTTTCACGACTCTTCCACCGTCTGCCTCCTCATCGAAGAAGAGGAAAAACGGATTCTTGCGACTGTAGACGTTGTAAGCACCAATGCTCCAGGTGCGCTTCCAGTGCTTCTTCTGCTTGTGGAAGTTGGCGCCAAAATCAAGGCGATGGTATGAGGCGAGGCGATAGCCGTTTCGCTCATCAATGTGTTCCACCTCATTGGTGAAGAGGAAGGAGTTTGAGCGGTAGCGCTCGGTGGGGATGCTCACCGCATTCCCCGTTCCATAGACCCAAGTGGCTGCAATATCGAATCGGTCGCTGACGTCATAGGCCCATACGATGGAGATATCATGCCTTCTGTCGTAGCGGTAAGGAAAGGTGTTTCCAAAATTCAGTTCATCGAACTGACGCTGCGTCCAGCTCAGGGTGTAGCCCAGCCATCCGGTCATTTTGCCCACCTTTTTCTGAATGAAGAGTTCTGCACCATATGACCAGCCGCGACCTACCTCAATCTGATCTTCCCAATCTCCCTGAGAGGTGAAGAAGCTTGCGCCTTCACTGTATTCGATCAGATTCCGCATGTCTTTGTAATAACCCTCAATGCTGATCTCATATTCATCGCGGAAGGTCTGCGCCAGACCCAGAGCCACTTGTTTAGAGTTCTGCGGCTTCACCTTTTCGGTGGAGGGAACCCAAAGGTCTGTGGGAAGCCCGATCGTAGCGTTGGTAAGCAGGTGGATGAATTGCTGCATTTCCGCATAAGAGGCCTTCAGTGCCAGATTATCCGTGAGTAGGAAACGGCCTGATACCCTCGGCTGCAAGGAGAAATACTCCACTCCCGAGGGAATGAAACCAGAATAGTGCAGGCCCAAATTCATTTTCAATCGGCTGCCAATCTTGATGTCGTCTTCGATGTAAGCATAGAATTCATGCGCATACACCGGCTTTGCTCCAAACGTGGTGTCTATGTTTTCGTTACCGCCAAGGCTGGCATCAAATACATTCACTCCAGGGATGAAGGTGTGGTAGGTTTCACTCACTCCAAACTTGATGTAGTGGTTTGGACTGGGGATGTAGTCGAAGTCCACGCGCCCGGCCCAATCATAAATGCCCGACTGGTATTCAGATGAAAGATCCTCGTCAAAATCCGGGTTCGGAGGGTTGCTGACAGACAGAAAGCTTTGACCTACCAAAAAGTCGTATCGACTGTAGGTACCTGTCACGTTCATGAACAGCTTCTTGCTGATCACGCGGTTGTAGCGGAGAGCCGTTGTAATGTTTCCCCATTGAAGCTCGGCCTCTGTTTCGTCTGTTATCCCCGGACTGTTTTGATTCAACTGAAAGTAGAACCGGTCATCTCCGGTGTATGTACTCAGATAAAGTCGGTCTTTGTCTGAAATCTTCCAGTTGACCTTTCCATTCAGGTCGTAGAAATAGTATCCGGCCACACCGTCATCGCCCTGGGAGCGAAATGACTGACGAATGAGCGGACGTGCCAGAAAGTCGATGTAGGTGCGTCTCCCGGAAACCACAAAAGACACCTTGTCTTTGACAATGGGGCCTTCAAGTGTAAGCTTGGAACTGACCAGGCCGATTGATCCGGAACCATGAAACTCGGTCGCGTGGCCTTCTTTCATTCGAATGTCGATCACCGATGAAAGGCGACCGCCATAGTGAGCGGGAAACCCTCCCTTGATCAGCTCCACACTGTTGATGGCGTCAGAATTGAACACCGAGAAGAAACCAAACAAGTGAGAAGCATTGTAAACCGGAACACCGTCCAGCAAGATCAGGTTTTGATCGGGCCCACCACCTCGAACGTACAGCCCGCTGGAGCCTTCGCTCCCACTTTGCACACCGGGCAACAGCTGTATAGCCTTGAGTACATCCCGTTCGCCCAACAGCGGAGGAATCTTTTCGATGGCCTTCATCGGCAGGTCAATGGAACTCATCTGGCTTCGCTCCTGAATCTTTTCGACCTTCTCCGCGGTCACCTCAAATTCTGACAACTCCAGCGAACTCTTGAGCTTGAAGTTGATGGAAGTGTCGGATTGCAAATTGAGTTTCAGCACCCCTTTTTGGAAGCCGACATACGATGCGATGATGGTCACTTCTCCGGGAGGAAGGGTCAAGCTGTAGAATCCGTATAGGTTGGCACTTGTGCCGTTGAAAGTGGCGGAGTCATAGACGTTGGCTCCAATGAGCCGCTCGCCTGAACTGGCATCCTCGAGGAAACCGCTGACGGTGTAGCTCTGCGCTGAAATGGAGATGGAAAACAGTAGGGCTAGCGCAGATGCGATCGGAATCTTGATCATAAATTCTTTGAACTGAATTAGTGGAGACTCAATAAAACGCGTTTTGGATGCGTCACTGCTGTAAATGCCAGGATCATGGGTTAACGATACGAATGTTTGCTCAGTATGTCGTATGAAATCAAATTCTTTGCGGTTGATATGCTTGACTTTCAAAAGATGCTGCCCTGGCTGCGATTCATGCGGATCGAGAATATCATCATGATCGCGCTGCTCATGTTTGTGATTCGGCAAGGTGCGCTGGCGCCTCTTTATGAGCAGCTAGAAACAGGTTTTCGGATGCAACTGTTCGATTTTGCACTGCTCGTTCTAGATCTGTGCATTGTAGCAGTGACCGGATATTGGATCAACGATCAGGCGGATCGATCCATCGATGCCATCAATCGGCCGGAACGTATCATGGCAAGCGGAAAATTAACCGGGTCAAGCTTCTGGATGCTGTATTCCATAGCTGTAGTGATAGGCGCGATCATTACCGCTCACCTTGCCTGGAAATACGATGAATTGGGCTGGACCTGGCTCTATCCATTTTCTGTATTCAGTTTCTGGCTCTATGCCAGATTCCTCAAGAAACAGGGATTGATTGGCAATGCGCTTGTTTCGTTTTTCATTGCAGCCATTGTCTTCATTGTGCTCATTGCAGAGCCTGCGCTCTTTCAGGTGCTTTACATTGTGGAAGCGCTGGATGTTTTGGGAGCGCTCCTCTTTTTTGCATTCATTGCCTTCCTGGCCAACCTCGCCCGCGAGTGGGTGAAAGACTGCGAGGATATAGAAGGTGATCAGGCCTTTGGTGTTCGCTCTTTGCCCATTCTTACCAGCCTGGTTTTTACACAGCGCGCGGCAGCGGTCGCGCTGTTTTTAATCCTCGTATTGGAGGGACTGATGTTCAGACGATTTCAAAACGCATTGCAGGATTGGGAAGCCCAGCTCTCGTTTGGCATTGTGGGGCTGACCACGCTTCTCATTATCTGGAACGTGCTGAGAAGCTCTGATCAGCGAAGGTTGCGCCTTGTGAGCAGATCACTGAAGCTTCTAATGGTGCTGGGACTCGTTCAGTTAGTCCTTGTTTCACTAGATCTTGTGGCCGGGTAGATAACTGAAAAACATTTATTTTCCCGCCTCTAAAAACCTACACCTATGCGCTTACCCTATTTCCTTGCTTTTGTCCTTCTGTTTTCGCTGGCCTCGTGTGGCGGAGGTGGTTCAGAGGGCTCGGCTGATACAGCCAGTGAAGCGGGGGAACCTGCATCCGAGTTGCCAGAGATTCTGACAAGATCTACCACCACCATCGACCTTTCAGATTACTACCTGCCGTTTGAGTTGTACATCCCTGACACCACTCGCGGCTATCCTGAAATCGAAGAGACCTCTTATGGTGAGGTAAGTGTGCATGTAGGGAAAACATTTCACGTGATCATCGCAGAAGGTGGAGATCTGGCAGTGAAAAAGGAAGATCTGGCCGGTGACCTGCTCTATGATCACGAGATCGTAGAAGAAGGTGCAGATTACATTCTTTACAAGTCCTCGATCAAAGACTCCTACCTCGATCCTGAATTCCACTTTTATGCTGTGAAGGCAGTTGGAGGAACGACTTATGAATTCCACGATTTTGATGACGAAGGCGGTTACGCAGAGACAGTTGCCGGCTTCATGCTTCAGTCTGTTAATCACCTGCAATCAAAAGAAACTCAGCAATCATCCTGACATTGGGTCGGAATGCTAAATTTGTGCGGGCATGAAGATGGAATCGTTGCAAAAAAACATAACACCTCTGAGGATGAATTATCTTTCAGTGATCTTGTTTTGCCTCCTTAGTTCCGTTTCCATCGCTGGAAACATTGTACTGGAAGGCAACTATCAAGGCAAGAACCTTTACGTAAGAAATCCATTTGCAGGCTCCGGAGTTGGATTTTGCACGTTTGAAGTGACGGTCAACGGAAGTGTCACGACAGACGAGTGGAACTCCAGCGCTTTTGAAGTAGACCTCTCGGTACACAACCTGGACATTGGAGATCGTGTGGTAGTTGTTGTGAAGCACAAAGACGACTGTGGTGTTGGTCCCAAGGTGCTGAATCCAGAAGTTCTCAATCCACGCAGCACCTTCGAAGTTCAAAGCATCGGAATATCAAATGACGGTGTGCTCAACTGGTCCACTACCGGAGAAACCGGAGTTCTGACTTACGTCATTGAGCAGTATCGCTGGAACAAATGGGTGTATGTAGGTGAAGTAGAAGGAAAGGGAATTTCCAAAAGCCCTAACAGCTACTCTTTCAAAGTGACTCCTCATTCTGGTGAGAACAAGTTTCGGGTGAAGCAAGTAGACTACACAGGAGTTCCAAACTACTCCAAGCCCGTAACCTATAACTCAGGCGGAAATGCCATTGCCTTCAATCCTAAGAAGGTGGAAGACTACATCGACTTCACTTCCGAAACCATGTTTGAAGTCTATGACATTCATGGTAACATCGTGAAGAAAGGCTATTCCAATAAGATTGATGCTACCAATCTCAGCAAAGGACTTTACTATCTGAACTTTGACAATCAGACCAGTGAGTTCATGAAAAAGAGATAGCATACAAGACATTAAGATTTTAAACCCCTCCACTCGAGGGGTTTTTTGTTTTACAACCATGAGAAAGATTGAACACCTCGGCATTGCGGTAAAGGACATTGAGCAAGCCAATGAAACCTACTCGAAACTCCTTGGAGTTAAGCCCTACAAGCAAGAAGCAGTAGAAAGTGAAGGAGTGAAGACTTCCTTCTTCATGCTCGGTGAATCAAAGATTGAATTGCTCGAAGCGACCAACGCTGACAGTGCCATCGCCAAATACATCGAAAAAAGAGGAGAGGGCATTCATCACATTGCCATAGATGTAGAGGACATTCAAGCAGAACGTCAGCGGCTCATTGACGAAGGTTTCCAGCCAATCGGTGATATTAAGGAGGGAGCAGACAATAAACTGATCTGCTTCTTCCATCCCAAGAGCACGAATGGAGTGCTCACCGAGCTATGCCAGGAGCGCCCCTAACTCCTGTTCCAGATCGTGGATTGATTGCAGGTGAATGGTTTGCAGGCCAAGCTTATTGGCTGAGGCAATGTGCTGTGGGCTGTCATCAATGAACAGCGTGGAAGACGCTTTTAAGCCCTGTTCCTCCAGGATCAATTGAAACGCCTCAGGGTCAGGCTTTCGCAGGCCGATTTCATGGGACAAGTACACCTTGTTGAAATAAGCATCCATGCTGGTAGATCCCGTGCTTTTGCGAAGCACTTCGTTGTAGCACTCCAAGTGAATCTGATTGGTGTTGCTCAACAGAAATACCGGAAGTTTTGCTTTCACCTGTTGGATGTAGTCCAGTCTTCCTTCCGGAAAATCTAAGATGATGGCGTTCCAGGCATCGGTCAATTGATCCTCCGAAGCGGAGGGCAAGCTCCTTTTCAGTTCCGCACGGAAATCGTCAGGGCTGATCTGTCCGCACTCAAGCTTGTCAAAGAGTCCCGACTGCCTCATCTGACTATACTGCTCATCAAAGTTTTCGTAGCCCAGCGCCTGAAAAGCCTGAACAGTGAGGTTGTAATCTATGTCCAGTACCACACCTCCCAAATCGAAGATGATCGCACGAATCTCGAGCTTACTCATTTGAATGCCGGAAAGTACGAATGATTACTTTTGCTGCCCTTTTGAAATCAGCCACTCAGTGTTGGTTACGCCACTCGATGAGAGCAGTTTCAGAAGGGCTGATCTTATTTCTCCTGCACTCTTTTTTGCGCATCGGTGAATGCAGATTGGTTGCTGGTCCTATAGCTCAGTTGGTTAGAGCACCTGACTCATAATCAGGTGGTCCTTGGTTCGAGCCCAAGTGGGACCACTTTTGAAAAAAGCCTCTGAAGAAGCCTTTCAGAGGCTTTTTTATGATGCCTTTTTTCGCTCCTCTGGCTTCAGCATTGTTCAGCAATTAACATTTTTTTAGAAAGGCCGTCAAGCGAAATGGCCTCGAGACGTTTCTAGGGGGAAATGACAAACGTTTCTTGCCATGAAAACCACCATGCTTGCCTCGTTGCCCTTCATGTCCTTTCCAGTATTTGAAGGAATTAATCTCGACTTTGGCTTCGGTAAAACCGGAGCAAACTGGAACCTCCATCACGGTTGTATGCTTGGGAAAAACTCTTTTGGTGAAGTAGAACTCAATCGTCAGGCTGTCAGGCTCTACGGAACTTTGCACTCACAAGATTGCGTTGGCTTTGCTTCGCTGCAAAGCCCATTGAAGGCATTCGATCTGGTAGGGATGGAGCAATTGGTCATTCGCTACAGAACCAAAGGTCAACGGCTGTCCATTAGCCTGGAGTCTAACAGTGATTCCAGCCACAAGCTATTCCTGGAGCAGACCGGTGGAAAGTGGAAGACAGCCAGGTATTTTATTACCCAATTCAAGAAATACAGCCAAGGAAGACTCTCGGGTGGAAGCATCACGGCCGAGGCGTTGGCCAGCGTTGAGCGCATTGGTTTCAGCATCGCTGATCAAAAAGAAGGCGATTTTGATATCGAGGTGGATTACTTGCGTTTTCACTGAATGATCATGCGTTTTTGAGGTAGGGCAGGCCGCATGCACATACTTAAATTCATGTATGCCTTGCGTCAATCTACCCTTGATCGAAGGTGAAAGAATGAGGTTCTTTGCTGTTTGCACTTGAATCATTCGAATGTGCTGAAGGCTTTTACAAGACCATTCCTCCTTGTGCTGCTGTTCGCTCTTGTTGGGTTTAACCTGGTAAAAGGTCAATCAAATCAGCAAGCCATTGACAGTGTCCTTCTGGCGATACCAAAAGCCAATGATTCGATCAAGGTGAACCTCTACCTCGAGTTGGTGGCACTCACCTACCACTCCGATTATTCTCAGGCACTGGCTTATTCTCAGAGTGCACTTATGCTCGCCCGGAGCATTGGTTACACCCGGGCCATCGCAGGTTCTTTGATGAATTCCGCTACTATCTACACGCATCAGGAAAGGTATTCAGAGGCGATCGAACATTATGAACTCGCATTGGATGCGTTCAAAGCGAATAAGGACAGTGTCGGGATTGCGATGTGTTATGGTAACCTCGCCAGTCTGCATCAGCGCATCGCGGAATGGGGCAAAGCCTTGGACTATGCTAAACAGTCAAGAAGTATAAGCCTGAGCTTTCAAGACTCTGTGGGAGTGGCTATTTCTTCCGGGACTCTGGGTGCAGTATACAAGAGTCTGGGCTTGCAGGATAGCTCGATACGCTACTACCGTGAGAGTCTTGAACTCTACTTCAAAGTAGGTCGTGAGAGTGACCGCGCTACCACTCTTGCCAATCTGGGACTCGCTTTTCAGGACCTCGGTAAATATGCGCAGGCCGGAAAGTGCTTTCAGGAAGCTTTGGAAGTTCACCAAAAGCTTGAGAGGCAAAAGGATATTGCTATGGTTCATCAGTACATTGGTCAGAACGCCTATCGCCAAGAGCTGTGGGATACAGCAGTCATGCATTTCAACAAGTCGTTGGCTTTCTTTTCTGAGCTTGGTGATCAGCAGGGGCAGGCAAAGTCATTGCACAGCTTTGCCCAGGTTTATGCTGCGCAAGGCGAATACGAAAAGGCACTGTCGTTTTATCGCGATGCAATTCAGCTGAAACGCCAGCAGCCTAACCAGCAAAGCCTTGCAACCTCGCTCCTCGCCATTGGGAGCGTCTTTCGCAAGCTTTCGATGGAGGATAGCGCGAGCTTCTACATCGATCGAGCTGTAGACATAGGCAAGGCTGGAGACTACAAAAAGGTATTGCGAGGAGCTGCCAGGGAAAGGTCTCTGCATCTGCAATCCATAGGCGACTTTGAAGGTGCTTTAAAGCAGGAGGAAATCTACAGCAAGGTAACCGACTCCATGATGGGGGCATCCAGCTTTGCATCACTGGAGCAGCTGAGGGCAGATTACAATGCCAACAGAGTTCAGCTGCTGGAGCAGGAGGCTGAGGCGCGGAAGCAGCTATTAGAGATTGAGCAGAGCGAGAGCAACGTTCAGAAAATGATCATTCTGATCCTTGCGCTTCTACTCGGGCTGTTGGTCATGGTTCTTCTCTGGCGCAGAATGAGAAGTCGGGTTTTGGCGCGTGAATCGCTGATCAAAGAGCGCGAGATTGGAGTGCTGGCTATGATCGATGCGGATCATCAGGTGCGCGAAAAGGTTTCCCGCGATTTGCATGATGGTTTGGGACAAGTATTGGCAGGCCTCAAGCTGAGAATGCATGGTCTTTCCAAAAGATTCAAGGTCAACGATCCTGAGGTGATCAAGGAAATGGGAATGCTCGACAGGCTCATCGAAAATGCGATTGAGGAGGTACGCACGATTGCCTACCTCATGATTCCTCCGTTGTTGAAAGAGCGCGGCTTGGTTGCCGCGCTGGAAGAGATGCTCGCAGCGAGCATCGACCAGGAGCAGTTGAAGTACGAGCTATCTACCGTTGGCGATACTTCAAGATTGCCGGAAGTGGTGGAGCGGAGCCTTTATCGTGTGTGTCAGGAGTTGGTAAGCAACACCATCAAGCATGCCAATGCCACCGCCCTCTGGGTTCAACTGATTCATACCAAAGAACAGATCTTATTGACCGTAGAGGATAATGGTATTGGTTTCGATTATGATGAATGCCAGGCCAAAGGCTCCGGTTTGCGAAACATGAAGAGCAGGATCGAGGCGTTGGGAGGTAAATTGGTAGTAGAGCGTCCCTCCGATCAGGGCCAGGTCACAAAAATCAGAATCCCACTATGAAAAAGAACATTCAGGTATTGATCGTGGATGATACGCGACTGGTGAACGAGGGTATTAATTCCCTGTTATCAGACAAAGATGGAATCGAGGTCATCGGGAATGTGCTGAGTGGTCTCGAATGCATTGACTTCATCCAGAAGCATTCGGTGGATGTGGTTTTGCTCGATCATCAGATGCCGGAGATGAGCGGCTTGGAAACCCTTCAGAAAATCAATGAGCTGGGCAGCAATGTGAAGGTTGTACTACTCACACTTTTCAACGAGCAGAATCTTCTCAAGGCATATATGGATGTGGGTATTCAAGGATGTATGCTCAAACAGGACAGTCCCAGCGAGCTCGCTTTTGGTATTCAGATGGTGGCGCAGGGGGAACCATACTTTTCTTCTTCCGTTGCCAAGGTTTTAGCAGGCAGAGCAAGCCGAACGGTGAAGCCTTCCAACGCTGGAAGGCCCGTAGATGTAGATCGGCTTACCAAGGCCGAGTGGCAAATACTCGCGCTGATTGGTGAAGGCATGTCAGTGGAAGAAATCAGCAAGATCCGGCATACGTCTGCGAAAACAGTCAGTCGACAAAAGCAGAGCATCATGGACAAGCTCAATATCCATAAGGAAACGAAACTTATGAGGTATGCCATTAACCATGGCATTGAATAGACGTTGTTAGTCGCTTCCAGCATGGTTTTCAGATCTCGGAATGCACCTGAGGGTAGAACCGAATGCTATGAAGTCAGTTGAAGCTTATCGAGAATGCTCTTGCGCAGGCGCGTGCTGATTGGAACTTTAGCTCCACCCTCCAAGATGAGCTCACCACCATCGGCTTTGTTGTAACCCTTGATGTGGAAGCGGTTTACCAGATGAGATTGATGCGTGCGCAAGAACCCCTTGGAAATCAATTGATCCTCGTAATTCTTTAGGTTTTTGCTTGTCACAATTTTTTGTCCATCCGTGAGGAAGAACTCCGAGTAGCTGCCGTTTGCTTCTACCCTGATGATGTCCTGGAAGTGAGCCAGGTGATAGAACTGACCGGAAGCGAGAACGAGCCGGTCTTGTGGGGGCTGTATTGCGCTGTCCTTATTCCCAGACCTTTCCCTTTCCGGAAGTGTCGCCAGTCGGTTCACAGCTTCTTTCAGTTCTGCCGGGTCCACCGGTTTTAGCAGGTAGTCGACAGCCTGCACTTTGATGGCATCAATGGCGTATTGGCTGTGAGCGGTGGTGAAGATGATGGGAGGCAAGTGCTTGCGGCCAGCTATTTCGATGAGTTCGAACCCACTCATCTGAGGCATTTCAATATCCAGGAAGAGCACATCAACGGGGTTGTTCTTTAAGTAGAGCAGCGCCTCTGAAGCCTTGTCGAAGACTTCAACCGGACCTATCTCAGGACAGTGCCGGTTGATTTGTGTGCCCAGGTGCTCTGCTGACATGTAGTCATCATCTATTACCAATGCCTTCATATCCTGATTAACGAGTATTTAGTGTGTCACGATCTGTTGCCTTGAGAAGCGGATTTAACTCCGCCTTGTTGAGATGCAGCGGGATTTTAAACGAAACTCTCGTTCCTGTTGGGTTTCCGTGTTCATCCTCCAGGTCCGTCACTATTGCCCCTGCTGTGCTTCCCAGGTTAAAGGCCTCGATCCTTCTGGAAGCGATCATCATACCATATGAACGTTCTTTGTCTCTGGAGGTTCCCATTTGGGCGGAGGCTTTTCGTCCGATTCCATTGTCCTCAATGCGGACATCCAACAGCGATCCTTCCCGGATGATGATGAGGGTGATTTTGCGATCGCCTTCCTTGTGCTGAAGGCCGTGCCATATGGCGTTTTCGATGTAGGGCTGAAAGAGTGCCGGAGGAATCAGGATGTCCTCTTCATTCACTCCACGCAGCTCCACCTGAAAATCAATCCCGGAGCCTTTGAACCGCTCAGACTCCAGGGAAACATAGTGTCGCATCAGCTCTAATTCTTCGCTCAGTGGTATGGTGCTCTTCTCAGAATTGTCCAACACCGTGCGTATAATCCGGGAAAATCGATGCAGGTAGAGTTCAGCATCCTCCGCCCGGTTCTTGGATAAGAAATACATCACTGAGGTGATGGAATTAAAGATGAAATGGGGGTTTAGCTGAGCCTTGATGGCACGCATTTCCAGTCGTGACATTTCCAGGGCAGTCTTCGATTTTTGAGCTTCCAGCGCGCGAATTTGCCGACTTCTGAATTGCACAAAGGCCAGAACGGATAAGATGAGCAGAAGCCCCATGGTGATTCGGAACCACAAGGTTTCCCAATAGGGAGCAGCCACGTGAAAACTCACCGTTTTGGCTTCACTCCATGGCACCTGCATGATGCGGCTTTGCAGCATAAAGGTGTAATCTCCCGGATCGAGGTTGGTAAACTGGATTTGCCGATAGCTGGTGGTAAACCATGTGGAGTCTAAGCCGACCAGCCGATAGCGATACTTCAAAGGTTCCCTTCTGAAACTCAGGCTTCCAAACTCAAAGCTCAAGGTGTTCTGGTCATATTCCAGATCATAGGAACTTCTGTTCGGTCGTAGCTCATGATTGATCCTGACCTCATCAATGACGGCTCGTTCTCTTCGGTCTTCGATCAGCAACTCAGAGCGGTTCGCTATGAAAAGTCCAAAGGGACAACCCCAAAAGATTTTTTCCCGTGTCGCCAACAATCCGTTGGATGGAATGTCCCATGATGCCCGGTCATCAAATTGAAATTCCTCTATCTGAGTCTCCAGTCCTGAAGTGGTGAATTTCAGAAGCGTTCCTCGGTTATTATAACTGCTGGCCCAAAGAGAACCATCACTTGCTGTGCTCATGCTCCTGGGCATAATCTCGTCCCCATGAGAGTCGAGCAGCCGCTCGCAGTGCTTTCCGGTGATCCTGAAAAAACCTTTCCACGGGGCGCCCTGAGCCCAAATGCTTCCCAGGCTACTCTCAATGCACAGAACATTTTCAAGCAGGGAGGAAGGCATATCAAAATCCGGTCTTACAAAGTTGGAGTCTTCCAATACCCACAACCCATCGGATGCACCAATCCAAATGGATCCGTCATCATGAACCACCAGATCTCTTAGGATTCTGTGGGGCTTCGAGATCACCACTATTTGATCATCCACAATGGTGAACACCTCCAAGCTGGTGCAACCATACACCTGACCTTCCTCGGTGATGAAAAGATCCCTGACGCCTTTTCCCACCATTTTCTTTTGTGCACTGGAGTGAGGGATTTTTGTCCACTTGCCATCCTTCCAATACGCCATCAATTCGGGGAATCCAGCCCACAGAATGTCTCTCCCCTCATCGTACTCCAAAGATTCGAAGCTGCTGATCCCGCGTTGATTCACACGTGCAAGTGCTTCTTCGATGGGTGCCAGTTCGCGAATGGTGTCACCAATGCGCTCGTAGATTCTCTGTTGAGCATTCAAGCAATACATGACACTATCATTGCCCGTGACGTGTTCAATTTCCTTGAAGGGGGCAAAACCGCTTTTGTCTGATATATGAGGAATGTTGGGTGGCGCAATGTGACCAAAGCCCTGCTTTGACATGCTGCACCACAATCCACCTAACTCGTCTTCGCCTATCATTCTGCACGACATCTCTCCCATCCGGTCAAACGCTCTCAGGTCATCATCAAGAGCGAGTCGCAGTCCGCTGGTGTTCGTTCCGATCCACAAGCGCTTCTTGCTGTCCTCGAAAAGGCCGATGATGCTGTCGTCCATTTCCCGGATCTGAATCAGACTGTCCCGGCTGAACTGAATGATGGCTCTGTCACCATAGGCAAAGAGCATCACCCCGTCTTCCCGTTCCACCAGGGATGTGAGGTGCTGAACGTTGGCATAAGCTGTTTTTGTAATCAGGTGAAGCTCTCCCCAAGGGCGTTCATAGAAGATTTCGAGGGAATCAAATCCAGCATCGGTTTTGATCGAGTAAAAAAACGGAGTGCCGTCATCTAAATGTGAGATGACATACCTGTGCGAACGATCCTCACGCTTTACATCATGATGAAACTGCCCATCAGGTGTGATCCTGAATCGCCCTCTGAAACGAGAGGATAAATGGACTGTTCCGTCCTCCGCTTCATGGAAAAATTCGACTCCGTGATAGAAGTGCTGTTTGATGCTATCCGGGATAGGTAGCTCAGTGAAGCGCTCTCCATCATAATATGCAATGAACAGCTTGCCGATGGCCCATATGCGGTTGTTTCTACCCTTGTGCAGCGCTACAGCGGCTTTTCCAATGAGAGAGGTGTCTCTATCTATCAGGTGACCCTTAAAGCCATCGAAGCGTGTGAATCCTACAGGACCGCAACAAATGGCGTAACCCAGAGAGTCAAACACCACATCGTACATCGGGAAACTTCCCATGGCTGCCCCTAAGAAGTCGGAACCGTAGAGAATGTTAGGCACAGGTCGTTGAACAGTCGCATTTTGAGCATGAAGTTTCATGCATGCCAAAGCGAGCAGTAGGAGAACAAGTCGCATGAAAGTCGGAAATCTAGTCAGGTCCTTGAAAGTAACATTAAGCTGAATAATTCATAACGAACAGCCTTCATTTCTATTGAACGGTAGATGCTTTTTGCAGTTGCTCCCTTGCATTGCCAAGCTGAGGTTTAATTCATATCCAGGGTCACGGCCTTACCCCATTCACTCTCAGGTGCCTTGACTTCACAAGAGTCGTTTGATTTTGCACAAACGCAGTTTGCGCGGCTCGATTTAAAAAATCGATCTTCAGCCAGAATACGGAAGCTATGATCATCAACCTCTTCAGCGGCCCTCGCAATATTTCCACAACCCTCATGTATTCCTTTGCCCAGCGGTCAGACATGGAAGTGATCGATGAGCCTTTTTATGCCTACCACCTGAAGCATCACAACATTGATCATCCCGGTAAGGAGGAAACCCTTCAGGTTTGGCCCAACGAAGCGGAAGAGGTTTATCAATGGATCGAGGAAAAAGCTGCCCAGACTGATCATCTGTTTTTGAAGAATATGCCACATCATGTGGTAGGTGCCGACCTGTCAGCGATGAACGATTACAGACATCTGTTTCTCATCCGTGATCCGGCCCGAATGATCACTTCGTTCACCAAGGTGATTCAGCATCCTGCCGCCAGTGATTTTGCGCTGGAAGATCAGTGGAAGTGGTTTTCGAAGCTGGAAGCGGAAGGCCGGGCACCTTTGGTTGTGAACGCGCACACTATTCTGACGGATCCAAAAACAGCCTTGCAAAGACTCTGCGAAGCACTCGGGTTGCCCTTTGAGGAAGCGATGTTGAGCTGGCCCGAAGGTCCCAAAGAAGAAGATGGCCCATGGGCGCCCTATTGGTATGCCAATGTGCATCAAAGCAGCGGCTTTGGAAAGCCCCGACTGGATGCTGCTGAGGTAGCTCCAGAATATCGATCGCTCTATGAAACTTTACTTCCCTTTTACCAGCAGCTCAATTCCAGGGCTATTCAACTCTAAAACCAGACACTATGCTTCAGAAATACGACCCTAGAAATGCCGACATCCAAGTCTTTGTAGGAGACCGGCTCTATCCCCGAGAGGAAGCCAAGATGAGTGTGTTTGACAGCACCGTACAAGGTGGAGACGCGGTGTGGGAAGGACTCAGGGTGTACAACGAGGGCTTGTTTTGTCTGGACGAGCATTTAAAGCGCCTCCAGGACTCAGCACATGCCCTGCTGTTTGATCACATCCCTGATCTGAGCTTTGTGCGTTCCGCCATCCGTCAAACCCTGGTGGCCAACGGCATGCAAGCTGATGCGCACATTCGCCTGACGCTAAGCCGTGGAGAGAAAGTGACTTCGGGTATGGATCCCCGATTGAATCAGAACGGGAGCTGCCTCATTGTGCTTGCTGAATGGAAGCCGCCTGTATTTGACAACAACAACGGCATTCGCATCATCACCAGCTCCATGCGCAGAAACGGACCGTCCTTCCTCGATTCAAGGATTCACCACAACAACCTGCTGAATAACATCCTCGCAAAGATTCAGGCCAATGTTGCCGGAGCGGATGCTGCCCTTATGCTTGATGAGCAAGGTTTTGTGGCTGAGCTGAACGATACCAACGTGTTTATCCTGAAGCAGGGAAAACTGATGACGCCACCGCCAGATGCCTGTTTACCTGGAATTACCCGTTCCAAGGTGATATCGCTTGCAGCTGAGCTGGGAGTTCCGTGTGAAGAAGCCCGGATCACAGCAGTAGATTGCTACACCA
This sequence comes from Flavobacteriales bacterium UBA6057, assembly GCA_002428995.1. Classification (GTDB taxonomy): domain Bacteria; phylum Bacteroidota; class Bacteroidia; order Flavobacteriales_G; family Salibacteraceae; genus UBA6057. The sequence continues at coordinate 183,893 of DIYJ01000007.1, forward strand.
GTGAGGGCATGTTTGCCACCGGCACTATGGGGGAACTCACACCCATCGTTGAGCTGGATGGTCGAAAGATTCCAGGCATCCAAAACGAAGCAGCCTTTCAGAAAATACGGGAAGCCTATGTGGCCAGCCGATCGCGGTGGTGCACACCTCTTGACGAGCTTTAAGCTTAGAAAGCCTATGGAAGATTTGGTGTAAAAAGCACCATTTCCACTGCCGGATAGATCGTTTTGTTGCGGTTTAAGACCACATCGCCATCAATCAGCTGGTTGTGATAGGACAGGTAGAGTTGACCCTCTTTTCGGGTTGACTCAAGGCGCATGACATTTCCTGTTTCCAGGTAGTAGTAATAAGGCACCTGATAAGGAAGCTCGATCGGAATATCGACCTGCGTTTTGGCAAACTCAGTCCCAAACAGCGATAGCTTGGGAGTAAGACGGTATTGCCCGAAGATGTTGATCTCACGACCGTCAGCCTCTGCAATCAATTCGTGTGTATAGTCATGGTGTTTCAGACCTTGCTGGGTGAGTGGAAGGGCCACAAACCCAAAGGCAAAGCGCGCTAAAGCGAGCACAAGCACCACAGTCCACAACGCGCTTGCACGATCCGGGCTTCGGTGAAACAGGAAGGCCAGCGGCAACACCATCAAGCCGAGCAACACTATGATGACCCTCATCGTCATGGATACCTCAACAGGCAGATCTACCGGAACAAAAGGCGCCACAATGCAAGCTGCGCTGCCGATGAGCAATGCCCCAAAAAGCACATGCCTGAAAATACTCCACACCCTGGAAGTTGCCTCTGATGGCACCAGAGCAGCTTCTACAAAAAGCACCGTGAGGATGGGGAAGAACATAAACAGGTATCGGCTGCGCATTTCTGGAGATATCCAGTAAATCCAAATGTTGCAGAGCACAAACAGGCTGAGAAATCGCAGGCTCTCAGAAGATGCAATCTGTTGGCGCACCGGCCGCCAAAGCAGGAAGATGATCAGCAATCCCCAGGGCATCATTTTGCCCAGCAAGTAGCCCGGGAAATCCAGCAGACCTAAGAGTGTTTCCACCAGCGTATGCTCACTCGCGGTGCGCTGAGAAGCTTGCTGAAAAATGTTGAGTGTAAATGCCAGAACATCGTTTTCCAGGCTGTAGAGGTAGAAGTAGCCTCCCATGAGCCCCGCTGAGAATAGGCCTCCCGCAATGTGTGGCAGTCCTACGAGTCGTTTCCAGTCGCCTTGGATGATCAGGTATGGAACCAGGGTAAGCGCCTGAAAGGCGATGGACGGAAGCCCCTTGGTAAGCACACCAATGGCCATGAAAAAATAGGACGAGAAAAAGAGCAGCCACCACTGCTTTCGTTGATGGAAATGGAAAATACTGAACACCTGAAGCAGCACCACGAAGGCGTAAAACAGGTCGATCTCTCCGGCATTCACACTGCCATAAAACAGCAAATCAGACGAGCACAGGTAAGCCGTTGCCAACAGCAAGGCACGATCGCGATGCACGTATTTCCGGGCAAAAAGAAACACCAATCCTCCGGAAGCGAGCAATGACAGCGCACCCGGAAGCCGAAGTACCCACTCCGAAAAGTTTCCAAACAGTGCAAAGAAGAAAGCGATGACCCAGTTGTAGGCCGGAGGCTTGTTGTAGTAAGGCTCACCATTGAGGTGAGGAACCATCCAGTTTCCCGATTCCAGCATTTCAATCGACACCAGCGCGCGCCTTCCCTCTTCAGATCGAAGATCTATCACGTGGTTGAATGCCAGAAAGCTGATCGCCAGCAGCAACACCACCAGCAGCGGCCGAACCTTCACCAAAAATTTCACGGGGTCAAAAGTATTCTAGAAAGCCTCGTTGAAGGTGAAATAGAAGTTTACTTCTTCACCATAGGCCACATCAAAACGGATCTTGATGCGATCGTTCTGGTTCACTACAAAACGCAGGCCTGAGCCAGCAGCTGTGATCATTTGATCAAAGCGCCAGTCTTCGTGGTGCTTGCCTATGAAGCTTGCAGAGGTGAATAGCGTTTGTTCCAACCGCCAAAACAGGGGAAATCGGTATTCCACTTGTGCAGCCATTTGCTTCTGATCTACAAACCGACCTTGATAGTAACCGCGCATCACTTTGGAACCACCCAGCTTAGGTAGCGCAAAAAAGGGAACATCGCCCCACGTGTTTTCTGACAGCAGCTGAGCTCCGATCACGTGCTTGTACTTTTTCCACGGGCGTGTAAACACGGCAGCATCCAGAAAAGCTTGCGCGTAGCGGAACTGGCTTCCAAGTGCTTCGTGATACAGCACGGTGGCCATTTCCAGCTTATAGCCTTTGGCGGAACTGTATACGTTGTCGCGGGTGTCGAGAATGAACACGGGACCCAAACCGCTGATGGTTCCACCATTGAAGCCAGCGGGACGTACATTGTCGATCAAGCCTCCTGCGTCCGCATCCAAATGGTTGTATGAATCCATCCAATAGCGAACTCCCCAATAGGCTTTGGTTCCCAACCTGTGCATCGCATCCAGCTTGATCCGCGGAAATTGCACCTCATAGGTTTCTTCATCTTCCAGCCGGGTCTCAGGGCCAATGCCGTAATAGAAAAAGAAAAAGTCGTAGTAGCCGAATTCTCCCTTGAGCCAGTATTTGTCCTCGTTCAGGTACACATTGTAGTTTGTGTACAGCAGTGTTTGATTGAACAAGGTGCGCGCTGCCCCGAACAAGATTTGCGAGGATTGGCTTTCAGGATTATCCCCAAGTCGGAGATTCAGTGCTCCCGCTGCTCCATAACCCAAGGATGTTTCCGGGGTAAAAAACAGCAGCGGCAAAGCAATCAAGCTTACCTTCTTCGGGGCTTCGGTAGAATCCTGACTGCGGCTCGAAAAGCTGCAAAACAGAAGAAGTGAAACAAGGAGAAAAGGGGTGAGTCGCTTCAAATGGAGACTGACTTACTGTTTATTCAGCTCCCAATGATAGTCAAGGTGGTCGATATCAGCACCCTTTGACAGTTTTACTTTGCTGTATTGATTGATGTAATCCACCAATCCCATTTTTTTCGTGAAGTCTCCCTTATACCAGCTGAAGAGCTTGGAAAGCTTTGCACCGTTGGCGTTGATCACGTTTTTCTTGGGATTATTGACAAAGTAGCGCGCCTCTTCCTCTAGCTGGCGATTCAACAGTGAAGGAGTAAATGCTTCGTTCCGAAGCCTTGGGCACGAAACGGCAGCGCATACCAGTGCAAAGTGAATCCTTGGCTCCTCAAATTGCTTGCGGATGATGCCGTGCTCAATGTTGTTCAAGTCGTAAGTCTCACCTTCAATGTGGATGAACTTCACATCCCAGGGAGTATTCACAAATGGGATTTTGATTTTTGATCCAATGTCCTTGATGCTGGACAAGGGATAATGGCGAATGATCAGCTGCACAGTAAAGGCATTGTAGGCATTGATCCAATAAGCCAACTGCTCATCCTTGGTCCAGTGCTTATCGTTTGGATGCCCCTTCTTCAAAAGGCTCAAATAGCTGTTCAATCGATTGCTATCCTTCTGAATGGCAGCGTAGTTTACCTGCCCGTCAGCGGTCACATGTTGCTTCAGAATACCATCCCATATCTCGTGACTTACCGGCTTGGATTCTGATTTCACCTGCGCGATCGCACAGGAGTTCATGGACAAAAACATCGCTATTGGCAACGTAACGGGGAAAGCTTTTCGAAAAACTCTCCGAGCGCTTTTGTTTCTTGGATTAATATCGTGCATTCTATTGAAGATCCTGTAGAAGTTGAACGTTAGTGTCATCATACCAACTCTCAATGAAGAAAGTAGTTTGCCGTCCTTACTTCAGAGGTTGAGAGAAAGTAAACCTTTTGAGATCATCATAGCTGATGGTGGCAGTAGTGATCGCACCTGCGAAGTTGCTGAATCCTTCGGAGCCAAGGTGGTGCAATCCCGTGAAAAGGGACGTGCTGTTCAAATGAATGCCGGAGCTGCGAAGGCTCAAGGTGATGTTTTCTTCTTTGTGCATGCGGATACGCATCCTCCGAAAAACTTCCCCCGAGACATGGAGCAGGCGCTGCAAGACGGCTCTCTGGCCGGATGTTACCGTTCATCCTATCGCGGTGATCAGGGCAGATTGAGGTTCAATGCGTGGTGTACCCGTTTCTCTCCGCTGTTTTTTCGGGGTGGAGATCAAACACTCTTTGTGACCCGAGAGCTCTTTGAGCGCGTGGGAGGTTTTGATGAGTATTACTGCGTGATGGAGGATTATGAAATCATCAAAGCGCTGCGCAGGCAAACCCGGTTTAGGATTGTGCCGCGCGATGCTTCAATTTCTGCGCGGAAGTATGATCATAACTCCTTTGTTCGAGTCACCTTTGCAAACGCGATCGTTTTCTTTCTTTACACCGTGAATGTGGAACCCAAAAAGCTCTGGAAGCTTTACACCCGCCTCATTCATCATCCAAAGGCAGAATGACAGACTTGAACAATAAACTGGTGTGGATTACCGGTGCCAGCAGTGGTATTGGTGAAGCCCTGAGCCTTCAGTTGGCTCAAATGGGGGCTAAGCTCATTCTGAGCAGTCGGTCAGTCGAGAAGCTGGAGCAATTGCGCGACAGCCTGCCCAATGCAGATCGGCATCATGTCCTGCCACTGGATGTTTCTGATCGCAATGACATTCAGCAAAAAGCTGAGCAATACAAGGAACTGATCGGCCAAACTCAGGTTTTAATCAACAATGCCGGCATCAGCCAACGCGCCCTCGCCTGGGAAGCCACTGAGGAAAGTGAGCGCAAGGTGATGGAAACGAATTTTTTCGGAGCCGTAGCGCTGGCGAAGCTTGTGGTGCCCGGAATGATGAAGCGTAATGAAGGTCACATTGTGGTCATCAGCTCGGTGGTTGGGAAGATGGAGTTTTCGCTTCGTACCAGCTATGCCGCTTCAAAGCATGCGCTACACGGGTATTTCGATTCCATGCGGGTGGATTTGAAAGACTATCGCATTGGCGTCACCATGGTTTGCCCCGGGCGAATCAAGACCAATATTTCGTTCAATGCGCTGACCAGCGATGGAACGCAGCACGGGAAGATGGATCCTGGGCAGGCAGGTGGTATTCCGGCAGAAAAGTGTGCAAGCCGCATTATCAGTGCGGTCCAGCGCGATCGAGCGGAAATATACATCGGGAAAGAGCAAATTTTGATTTATTTGAAGCGCTTTTGGCCCGGGGCCTTTCGCAGGATTGTGACCCGGATAAAGCCCAACTGACATGATCAACGGAATTCAGCAGATAGGAATTGGAGTAGAAGACGTGCAAGCGTCCTGGGATTGGTATCGCAAGCACTTTGGATTTGACGTGCCTGTCTTTGATGACGAAGCCGAAGCTCCGCTGATGGTTCGCTACACGGGCGGCAAGAGTGAAATGAGACGTGCCATCCTCGCCATGAACCTCAATGGAGGTGGTGGAATGGAAATCTGGCAGTTTCGAAACCGTAAGCCAACCCATGCGGCTGATCCGCTCTCGTTGAAGCAAACCGGTATCCTGGCCGCCAAGGTCAAGTGCCGCGATGTTGAAATGGGACGCGCCTCACTGGTGCAGAAGGGTGTAAAAGCCAGTGAAATCAGAAAAGATCCCAGCGGCAAGCGTTGCTTCACCGTGTTTGACCCTCATGGAAATGCCTTCATCGTAGGTGAATCCAATGAGTGGTACCGCGCCAATCATCACCTGTTTGGCGGCATTGAAGGAGTGCTGGTGGGAGTGAAGAACCTCGATAAGTCCAGTCAGTTCTATTCCGATATTCTTGAAGTTTCCAAAGAAGAGTTTCGGGCACAAGGTCAGCAGGATGATTTGCAGGATCTGCCTGACGGAGATTGCGCTTTCAATCGCGCTAGACTTTCTCCCGCTGCCCGACACACCGGAGCCTTCTCCGAGATTTTTGGCAATTTCTACATCGACCTCATCGAGGTAACCGAGACCGATACCAGCGAACACCGCTACAAGGATCGTTTCTGGGGTGACCCTGGATTCATTCACCTCTGTTTTGATGTGAATCAAATGAATGGAATCCGCGATCGCGCAGCCAAGCACGGTCAGCCGTTCACCGTTGACAGCGGTGAGAGTTTTTCCATGGGAGAAGCTGCGGGCCGCTTTGCCTACATCGAAGACCCGGACGGTACACTCATCGAGATGGTAGAGACGGATAAGATTCCGGTGGCCAAGAAACTCGGGTGGTACCTTACCTTGAAAGAGAAGCGGAAGTCTAAACCGCTGCCGCGCTGGATGCTGGCGCTGATGGCATTGAATCGTGTGAAGGACTAGTAGCAATCAACTGCTTCACTTCAGCGAGCAGTTTCCTCGCTTTTTCCTGCTTATTCCACCATTTCCGGTTGCTCCAGCTTACCAGGAAGGCATCTGATATGCTGATTCCAATCGCGGAAGAGGCGATGATCGCCACTGGAAAAAACCATCCACTGAAACCTGAGATTCCCACGGCAATCGCGCTGATGATGATGAGTTGAAGAAGGTAAAACACCAGCGTTCCAAGAATCATGACGGTGGTGTGAAAAATCTTGTCTGTGATGGATGTTTGAACAATGCGCTTGCTGAGCCACACCGGCAATAGGAGTGGAATGGCGCACAAAATCATGAGAGGAGCGGTTACCGCTAACGTAAGCTGCTCTTTCCATGGCGCTCTTGGAGCACTCAGCAGTCCTTCCATGTCTCCGGTGATTTGCGAAGATTCGATTCGCAGCAACTCTGGAAACTCATCTGCCTTCCAGCTTCGGACTTTGTGGGCAAGTGCCTGCTCCTGCTGAAAGTAACCTTGTGCTTTCACCGTCCAGCGTTCATCGTTCAGCGGGCGATCCATGCGCAGGGCCATCAGGGCCTTTTCGGCCAGGCTGTTGTCTTCATAATCCGGGAATTCGATCACACACTTCTTCAATTCCACTTCCAGATCGGTGGTCATTTTGATGTAGGCCGTAGCAGGGTTTGTTGCATAAGCTTCAGCATATTCACTCGCCTTGAAGATTTTGCCGTAGCGCAACATGACGGAATTTCTCCAAAGCCTGAAGACGGTGTAGTTTACACCCACCGGGACCACTGCAATATCCTGACCTCGGGAGGCATAGTAGTCCAACGCCAACCGGGCTGTGCCCTTCTTCAGCGGTTGCAGCTTCTTCTCCTGAAAGCAGATGCCCTCTGAGAAAATGTGCACCATTCCCTTCTGATCAAACAGATCGTAGCAATCGCTAAAGCTATCCTCGTTCCGTGACAGACTGGAAAAACCGTCCCGGATGCGATAGATCGGGATCATCCACAACCCTCGGAAGATCTTATTGAGCATCGGCTTTTCGAATACATCGCCCCTTACCAGGACATGCACCGGCTTATTCACCGTTAAACCAACATGCAAAAAATCGATGGCAGAGTTTGGATGGTTACAGGCGAAAATGATGGGCATTCCACTGGGCAATTCTTCCTCAAAGTGGCGATACACCCTGCGGAACCAGGCCCGCATTGCCAGTCCAATCCAAAAACGCAAAAACAGATAAAACATGAACCCGCGAAGGTAAGGTTCCGGACCCAGAGCGTGATGTGTCTCTTCCGTCTGTTCGATCTTTTCATGACAGGCTCAAAAAACTCATGATTGACTCATAAATTCTGTGTTTTCCTGCATCGTTCTTCCCGCGATCCTTTCTAACCTTGCGGTAAATTTTGACGCATGAAAGTTCAGTCTGTCAACCCATGGAATTTAGAGGTGATCGAAGCATTCGAAACACACACCGCTGAGCAAGTTGACACCATCATAAATGCTGTGGACGAAGAGTTCCACGACTGGAAGAAAACCAGCTTTGAGCACCGGGCTGCCTTGATGAACAAAGCCTCGGATGTTCTTCTAAAGAACAAGCAGAAGTATGGTGAGCACATCAGCCTTGAAATGGGTAAGCCGATTGCCGAAGCCATTGCCGAGGTGGAGAAGTGTGCCTGGTGTTGCCGCTACTATGCGGATAACGCGGCTGACTTTCTGAGCCCAAAGGTCATTGAAACCGATGCTGCCAAAAGCCTTGTTCGTTATGATCCTCTGGGCGTGATCTATGCCATCATGCCTTGGAATTTCCCGCTCTGGCAGGTGTTCCGCTTTGCTGCGCCCACCATGATGGCCGGAAACACAGCAATCTTGAAGCACGCCCCCAATGTCACGAGATGCGCCATTGACATCGAAGAAGTATTTGCAGAAGCTGGCTTTCCAGAGAATGCCTTCCGTGTGTTGATCCTTGACAATGAAAATGCCAGCAAGGTGATCGAGCACTCGCTGATCCGGGCGGTGTCGTTGACCGGAAGTGAGCGGGCCGGAGAAGCGGTGGCAAGCACTGCGGGTGGTGTGTTGAAGCCAAGCGTTTTGGAGCTAGGCGGAAGCAATGCGGTGATCGTTCTGGAAGACGCTGATCTTGAACAGGCCGTGGATACAGGATTTAAATCACGCATGCTGAACACTGGGCAGAGCTGCATCGCTGGTAAGCGCTTCCTGGTGCATGAAAAACACTTCGATGCCTACGTGGAACGCTTCACCGAGAAGGTCAATGCTCTGAAGTTTGCCGATCCGCTTTCGGGAGATGCCACCATCGGACCTCTGGCGCGCGTGGACCTGGCGGAAGGAATTGAACGACAAGTGGACACATCCCTTGAAAAAGGAGCAAAGCTGGTAACTGGTGGAAAGCGCGATGGTGCTAAATATGAAGCAACAGTATTGACCAATGTTACTCCCGGAATGCCAGCCTTTGATGAAGAGCTGTTTGGACCGGTAGCGCCTTTTGTGAAAATCTCCAGCTTCGATGAAGCCATTGAGCTCAGCAACCGATCTTCCTTTGGTTTAGGCGTGACGATCTGCACCGGAAACGCAGAAGCAGTAGCTGCGCGTGCTCATGAATTCGATGAAGGTGCCGTGTTCATTAACGAACTGGTGAAGAGTGATCCACGCCTGCCTTTTGGAGGGATCAAGCGTTCAGGTTTTGGTAGAGAGCTCTCGCTGGATGGCATTCGCGAGTTTGTGAATGTGAAAACCGTCTACGTCAAGTAGCGGTCGATTCTGTTTCCTCGCTTTTGGGAGGTGGTGTCTGAGTGGTGGAAGAAGACGGTTTTGTGGTGTTCTTCCGCTTGATGCTGAAAGCAAATATCCCAACCAGAAAACCTACGGCAGCGCAAAGAATCATCAGCAAGGCCAACGGTATTTCCGTAGACCAAAAAGTGAATCGTAGAGGAACCGCCTGCGCGTTTTGGATGATGAATACTGCAAACAGCACCACCAGAATGGTAATCAACACGGTGACAAAACGCCTCATGAATCAAATCTAAGGAACGTGCGTTAGATTTGGGTTCTGAGTCCTCTGTGCAAAGCTCTGTGTCCTCTGTGGTTAAATAGGTGTCAAGGCGCTACTCCGTAAGCAACAAGCGAAGTGTAGTAGCCTCCTCATGACCCATCACCCGCAGCAAGTACATTCCCGTAGGAATACCTGACACATCGATGGACATACGGTTCCCGGAAGGCTGCTCAAAGCTCGCGATCCGCTTTCCGGTAATAGAGAACAGCTCCACTTGATGGAAATCAATGTTCGCCTCAATCGATACCTGATCCGTGGCGGGATTGGGGAAAACACTCACCTCACTTTTGACAGGAACAATGGGAGCGGTGCCCACCGGATAATCGCCTTCCCGCTGGAAAAGCTTAAGTCCACCTGTCCGTGTTCCCACAATCATTTCAGGGTTACCATCATTGGTGATGTCTGCGAATGATGGAGCAATGCGGCCCTCATTGACGAGGATGCTGTCCAGGATGGCCAGGCTATCGTTGAGGTTGCTCGGCATCTCATAAACCAGCACGCGCTTCTCGTCAGATCCTACCATGAGGTAGCGGCCCGAGCCAAAGGATGGATTGTTGACCACACGAGGAACGGCACGCCCTCCGCAGCAGAAGAAGCTGATGTCAATTTTGCCAAACTCTTCAATAGTCGGGTCACTGGGAAAGGAAGCCGAACCCTGGTTTCCCTCGTTTTCGAAGTAGGCGATCTCTCCGGTTCTTTCGCCCACCAGCAAGTCGAGCAGGCCGTCACCGTTTACGTCCACAATCTCCGGTGCTGCATTGAATCCAATGCTGGTGATGCCTTGATAAATCGGTTGTGTCAGTGTGAAGTTTGCCACACCACCGGAAGGGTTGTTCTCAAAGTAGTGAAGGTGTCCGTCCGCATCCCCGATGATCATGTCCAGGTCGTTGTCTCCGTCCAGGTTGCCAAATGCCGGGCAAATGCCATTGAGGGAAAGTTGCGAAAGATCAGCGAAGTCATTATCCACCAGTTCATATATGGGATTGAAGGCGGAGCCAATGTTTCGGAAATAGGCCAGTCGCGCACCCCGACTGCTGGTCGGAGTCTTTTCGTAGCTGCTTGCAACGATGAGGTCTTGCAATCCATCGCCATCTACATCGAAGAAGCCTGGGCATGTGCCATCACCCAGATCCAACATATCCTCCAACAGGAACTCCTTGGTTTGCAGCTGATAGTTCACCGCACCAGCAGAAGTGTTGCGGTAATACCACACATTTCCATTGTTCGCAGAACTGTCGATGGTGTTGTTGACGGAAGTGATCAGGTCTTCAATACCGTCATGGTCAACATCCAGCGTATAGCCCGCAGTGAGGTATTCCATTCGTGTAGGATCCGAAGTAGGAAAGTCAGGGATCTGTTGCGCCACCTCAATGTTGGCCGTTGTTGCATCACCCGTGTTCGGACCAAACACAAAGCGATCAGTCTGGATGTCTCCCAGGACCAAATCCTGGTCTCCGTCATTGTCGGTGTCAATCAATAATATGGTAGATCCAGGATGCACTTCATCGCGGGAAGAGCCGCCAAAGGCTTCAGGATTTCCTCCGGGACCTTTGCAAAAGATCTGCACCAACTCACTGCTGTTTTCAGGCTCTTCTATGTTTCCCCAGCAGCGGGTTACCAGTTCATACTTGAGGCTGTCGCAGGTTCCAAAGTCCTCCATGCTTCGGTTGCGATGGTACTCGATGGAGTTTTCGAAGCTGGAGCTTCCAAACACAAGGATGTCCAGATCTCCATCTCCGTCAATGTCTTCTATCCCCGGAATGTCTCCCGTCAGGATAAGCACGTTGGTCTCGAAGCTTCCAAAGTCAGAGAAGAGTGTTTCGGTTTCCAGCTGCCATGAAAGAGGATAGGTTCCCAGGTTTCTGTAGATCTTAAATCCACCCTGTTTGTAGGTAAAGAGATCTGCCTTTCCATCACAGTTGTAGTCCTTGAGGAACATGAATTCGATTACATCTCCTGGGAATTCCTTTTCAAATACCGGGGCGTAGTCATAGTCACCCGAGCTTTCATCCCACAAAAAGGTCTTGATCACGTTTCCGCTTCGGTCAAATACGGCCAGGTCTTGTGTCCCGTCTCCATCCAGGTCGATGGAGCTGAATTGTGGAGTGTTCAATCCACCAATCATCGATTGTGTCAGCAGCGACCCATCCTGAAACACCGGCAGTGTGGTGAACCGATAGCCCATGCTGAATTGGGCGCTCAGCAGCGCAGGAAAAAGCAAAAAAGCGAATAGTATGCTTCTCAATACTTCGTGAATTTGGACACCAGCTTACGTCCGTCTTCCAGGGTGGCGATCACCGAGTAGTTTCCGACCGGCAAGTGTTCGATCGAAGTTTTGACGTGGCTCGCGGCTTCCACGTTTGTCTCAAAGCTTCGTCCTGCCAGGTCAATGAATTCCAGGCGTTGGATACGTCCCTCGTTCTCAGGCAATTCAAGCGCGAGGCGATCCGTAGCAGGATTTGGATAGAGTTTGAGCAATGAGCTGTTGTTGATCAGCTCGCCCATGCCCGGAGCAATATCGCTTTCTCGGCTCAGGAAGTAAAGGCCACCCGTTCTCTGGCCGATGGTCAGCTCCAATCGACCATCATTGCGCAGGTCGGCACCTGCAATGGCGGTTTCTGTGGCCGTCACGCTGATGGAATCAACAACAGAGTAAGTCCCTCCGATTTCGGTGATTGGACCGTAGAACAGAACGGAGCCAGACTTTGTGCTCACAAAAGCATACAGGCTGAAAACACTGTCAATAGATCGTGTAAAGAGCGGTGTGCTTTCCCCTCCGTATTCCTGAAAAAGATCAATGTCTCCCAATTGATCGATGGTGGGTGAGGCGGGGAAGCTAGCCTCAGAGGCTGATCCGTTGTTTTCGTAGTAGAGTATTTCTCCCCGTGCATTCCCTACCATCAGATCAGGCAGCCCATCCGAGTTGAAATCGAAGAAAGAGGGGTGTGCGTTGATGCCAACGTCAATGTTTTGGTAGTTCGCAAAAGCGAGCTGGAAATTGTAAGTGTTTCCTGTAGAAAGGTTGGAGAAATAGTGCAGCCGGCCCTGATCGTCTCCGATCAGCATTTCTGCTTTTCCGTCACCATTTAAATCTGCAAGGGCCGGGTGACAGAGGTTCCATTCATATTGGTGTGCAGCACCCAAATCCGATTCCGCATGTTCAAACACAGGGTCAGTGGCGGTTCCTACATTGAGGTAGAGCTCCACCTTGGCAAAGTCTGGATTTCCGTTTGTCTCATACACTTCGGTGCCAATGGCCATGTCGATCAGTCCGTCACCATTTACATCACCAAAGGCCGGCAAAGAGCGAGCTCCAACCTCGATCATTTCGCTGGAGAAGTAACCAATCTTTTCAAGTTCAAAGTCAGGGTTTCCGTCTGATCCGTAGTTCTTGTAGAAGTAATCCACATCCTTTTTCATGGAGTTGGATCGCTGTATGGGTGCCACCATCAAGTCTCTCTTTCCATCGAAGTCAATGTCCACATGATAGGCAGCAGGCAGGAACGAAACATCGATCGGCACATCCGTGGAGGGAAAAGTGGTATCAAAAGCTGTGGCATCGATGATCGCATCTTCATTATCCGATGTGTTCAGTCCGGCTGTAATTTTTGTTCCATCGGTGTCGCTCATCAAAGCATCCAATCGATCATCTCCGTTCAGGTCAAGAATCGTAACCGCACTCGATCCCGGGTGACGCTCAGCGGCTCCACCTCCTCCTGGGTTTTCCTGCTTCCGACCTGTTGTGCAATCAAAAGCCTGATAGCCGAAAAACTGAAAGTCCTCCGAAATCTTTCCCCAACAGGCATTCGCTTCTTCAAACACCAGGCTGTCCGGAACCCCATAGGTTTCCATCGACATGTTTTTGATGAGGATGATCGTGGTGGGAACGATCAGCAAATCGGTGCTTGGATCTGGTTTCATGATGAAGATGTCAAGGTCACCGTCACCGTCTACATCGTTGATGGAAGGCAGGTTCCCTTCCAGGAGTGCAACAAAAATGTCGGTCTTGTCTTTGTAACCCAGCCCAAAACCGGGGGTCAGCAACTCGAAGGAGAATTCAGAATTGGTCGAAGTGTTTTTATAAATCCACATCCAGCCCTGGGAGCCATTGGAGGTGATGATGTCCTTTTTGCCGTCACCGTTGTAATCTCTCATGAATACAAAGTGTGCATTCAGACTGGGAAAGCCCTTCGCGCAATCGTGTGTCCAGGAATACTCTCCGGTCTCATGATCAAAGAGGAAGCACTTGAGGAAACCACCGTCCAACTCATGCACCAACATGTCTTCTGAACCGTCAAAGTCAAGGTCGAAGCTGGTGAACTGGGGATTGTTCATCCCACCGGCCCAAGGCATTTCCAGTGTGTCTGAATCGAAAATGACCGGAATGTCTGTTCTCAGCTCATAGCCAAAGTTGAATTGAGCCTGTGTGAAACAGGGCAGAAGCAGACAGAGCGCGGTGATCCGTAGGAATGTGTTCATGGCTTTTAGACGGAGCAAACGAAGATACAGTTGACCTTGATCGCTGCCAAGACGGTATGCTTCTACCATTACATTTGCACGCATGAATAGGATCACCATCGCGGGAATGCTTTTATGCATAGGATTTACGTGTACCATGAATTTAGGTGTTGCCCAGGACTCCACCGCAGCTGCGACTCCGGTAGAGAATTCGGATGCTGAGACACCCAAAGGGAACCAGAAAAGACAGGATCTGTTCTACTTCGACCTCAACTGGGATCGTTTGCTCGGCTTGGATCAATCCATCGACCAAAGGTGGTTTGGGCGAGGACTGGCATTTGGTGGTATGTATGAGGTGCCCTTTAATAAGGGGGGTAACTTCAGTTTTGGAATTGGAGTGGGTTTTGCCTCGCACAATTACTACACGAATGCCGTGGTAACGAGATTCGATAGCGCAGGGGTCAATTATTCTCAGTTCTCTGTAGTGGGAGACACAATTAAAGATCGAGGTAAGCTCTCCTTGAATTATGTGGACCTACCTCTCGAGTTGCGTTTTCGAACCAACCCTAACAAAAAGGGCTACCAATGGAAACTGGCCATCGGTGCCAAGCTTGGCTACCTGGTGAATGCTCATGAGAAGATCATTGACAAGGACAAGATCAAGGTGAAGGTCTACGACTATCCAAATGTGACCCAGTGGCGCTATGGAGTAACAGGTCGAATTGGCTACGGTAAGGTGATGCTTTCAGGCTTTTATTCCCTGTCTCCGCTGTTTGAAGACGGTACGAGTACTCAAACTATAAACCAGTTCTCGCTGGGCATTTCCATCATGCCATTTTAGGCTTAACACTTCCTTAAACCACTTAACAAGGCCTTTAAGGAAGGGTAATTTTCAGATAAGTTTCATGGGGTGAGGCTGGATGAACTTTGCAGCCAAATCTATAGCAAGCATGAAACAAGTTTACATTCTGGTAATCACATTGTTAGCGAGTTTTGCAGGTGTCGCTCAAGACATTTCCCTGCAACATGTCGCTACCCACAATACGGGCATCTTTGATGAAGGAGCTGCGGAGATCGTGGCTTATGACAGCACTTCTTCCCTCATCTTCTACAGCAACGCAGATGCAAATTCAGTTGGAGTTTTGGACTTCAGCGATCCTACAAGCCTTACCCCTGGCACAGACATCAGTCTTGACGCTTACGGTGGAGGTGTGAATTCTGTTGCTGCTCACAACGGTTACATCGCTGTTGCGGTGGAAGCGGACGTAAAGCAGGACAACGGTCGCATCGTATTCTTCGAAGCGAACGGTACTTATGTAGCCGATGTTGAGGTTGGAGCACTTCCTGACATGGTAACATTCTCACCTGATGGAATGAAGGTGATCTGCGCCAACGAAGGTGAGCCTAACGATGACTGGACCAATGATCCTGTAGGATCTATCAGCGTGATCGACATTTCTGGTGGCATCGCGAACGTAACGCAAGGTGACGTTACTACCCTTGGTTTTGACGGTGTGACCATCCCTAACGATGTGCGCATCTTTGGCCCTGAAGGTATCGAAGCCTTCGCTGATGATTTCCAGGAAGAAGACACGATCCAGTTTGATACCAACTTCGTCAACTGGACTGTTTTCAACCTTGAAGGTAGCACCCGCACCTGGGGTGAGTACGAATTCCCTTCAGGCTCAGCAGAGCTTTACGCACGAATCAGCGGTTTTGATGGCGGATGCCAGTTTCAGGAAGACTACATCGTTTCTGATTTGATCGACCTGAACAATTACTCTTCTGCTTACATGCACTTCTCTTCTGCTTACAACTTCAGCGGTGACCAACTGGAACTTTGGATCTCTGAAGACTACGAAGAAGGAGATGATGTTTTTGACGCTACCTGGGATGATATCTCTTCCTCTGTGAACTGGCCTTCAACAGATGGGTTCACATGGACACACTCAGGCGAGATCGATCTTAGCGCTTATGTAGGAAGCGATGTTGCTATCGCCTTTGCTTACACTGCCAATACAGACAGCTGCTCTACATGGCAGTTCGACAGCCTCGAAGTGATCGGTGAGTACGCTCCTGAGCACAACCTCGAGCCTGAATACGTAGCTGTAAGCCCTAACTCGAGCCAGGCTTTTGTAGCTCTTCAGGAGAATAACGGCCTTGCCATCGTTGACTTGAACAACACTTCGATCAGCGCTCTTACTGGTTTAGGTTGGAAAGATCACTCTGTAGCCGGTAACGGTTTGGATCCATCCAACGAAGATGGAGGCATCAACATCAACACTTACCCTTTCCGCGGTCTCTACCTTCCAGATGCGATTACTTCTTACGAAGTAGGTGGACAGACCTATGTGCTTTCTGCTAATGAAGGTGATGCACGTGAATACGATGCTTACGAAGAAGAAGATCGCCTGAACGATATCGATCTGGATGCTACTGTATTCCCTAACGCCAGCACCTTCCAGCCTGACGATGTAGCTGGACGCATCAAGGTGACGCTTTCTATGGGTGATACCGATGACGATGGTGAGTTTGAAGAGATCTACACTTTCGGTGCACGTTCTTTCAGCATCTGGTCTTCGAGCGGATCTTTGGTTTGGGATTCAGGTGACGATTTCGAGCAAACAGTTGCTTCTGAATACCCTGATCACTTCAACAGTACAAACGATGACAACGATTCATTCGACAACCGTTCAGATGACAAAGGACCAGAGCCAGAAGCCATCACAGTTGGACAAATCGGAACCAAGTGGTTTGCCTTCATCGGCCTGGAGCGAATGGGTGGTATCATGGTGTATGACATCACCGATCCAAACGCACCAATCTTCATCGAGTATGTATTGAACCGCGATTTCTCAGCTGCTGCTGACGCTGCTGCAGCCGGTGACCTCGGTCCTGAGGACATCAAGTTCATCAGCGGAGATGCCAGCCCTGACGGAAAGTACTACCTCGTTACTTCTGCTGAAGTAAGCGGTACCGTTTCTGTATTCGAAATCGAAGGTGCTGTTGGTTTGAACGAGCTGGAAAGCGCTCCAGAGTGGAGCGTATATCCAAACCCAGTAAACAACACGCTGAATATTTCTGTAACTGGTGACTACCGCATCATGGACCTTTCAGGTCGCACGGTGATGACCATCAGCAACGAGCGATTTGTAGATGTATCTGACCTGAACTCAGGACTCTACTTCATCACTGACGAAGCAGGTGCTGCTCACTCTTTCGTGAAGAACTAATCGACCGACCATAACCTTGTGGAGAAAGCCCTGTAGCATTTCGCTACAGGGCTTTTTTTGTTGATCAGATAACTAGGAGATCAGATAATCAGAAGATTAGATGATCAGATGATGGTGTTGAAAAGGGCTGTTTGAGTCGGTTTGCTTTGTTCTCCGGAATCGAAAAGGAAATGTGCCAGCTCCTTCAAGCTCTGCCTAAACCAATGATCTAATATTCTGATTACCTAATCATCTGATTCTTTCATCCTCGCGTTTTCCTCCAAGGCCATTTTTAAGGCTTCAGGCCGCTGAGTCCCCAGGCGAATGCGCTCTCCTTTCGCGGTGGTGAATTCAATGGCTTCTTTTCCGAAGGTGTAGAAGCGAATCACGTTTTTGCGATGCAGGTTGAATACAGGTCTGTTCAGCAGAAACTTCGAGTAATTGCAAATGCGAAAGGAGTCAGCTCCTTTGAGGTCAATGGTGACGCTGCGAAAGCTGACCGGGCCAATGAGTTGAAGTTCACCATCACTGATCCGCGTAGTGCAGTGCGGAATGAACATGGCTACAACGGTGATGACGAGCACGATTACTCCCAGATAGAAGAACAGATTGCTCGATTCATCGGTGGTCTCCTCGGAGACGAAGTAGAACAGAAAGCAGAAAAGCGCTACGATCATTCGCCTGGAGGTGGCAAAGCGATTGTAGCCTAGAAATTGGAACTCCTCGTAGCTTCGGGGTGAAGTCATTCCCGAATGTAATTGAAATTGAGCGATAGATAAGCTTTCGTTTCATTCGAGACCTTCACATGATCTGCGATGGCGATTCCGGGAATCCAAAACGCGACTCCATCACTGTACGCTACCACAGTTCTTTCTTGCTGAAGCTTTCCCAGTTTGCGATCCTTGAGGTAGTGCTTGATTTTAACCCGATAATCAGCGCCCAAAGGCTGAAACGTTTCGCCTGCCTTCCACACCCTTAACTCCAGTGGAAACGATAGTTGATCAGCATCGATGCAAATGTGGAGGTTGTCTTTTGGGAACAGGGCTTCCTCCACGGGCTTGACTTCTACGGTGTAGTCCTCGCATTGAAAAAAGCCCTCTGATGGCATCATAAGGCTTTTGGGCGGTGTCGTGTTAGCAGGGCCAATTTCAAGGTGATCACCCTGGAGAACCATTCTGAAACTGGTGGATTGAACTTCCTTTCCTGCTTCCGTGGCTTCAAGAATGTTTTGGCATTGAGTCTGGGTAAAGCCAAAGTCAAGCGTGGCTCGGTACAACCAGAAATCAGGATTGGTAGCAGGTAGTCGATGCAATTCGATCCTGGTCGGTTGGCCCGCTGTCACAAAGCTTTTTGCCAGTTCATCGACTGTTTCTGTGTGCTCCTGAATACGATTTGAAACACTTTCCAGTTTGGCGTTGGTCCTGGGTTCCATCTCGCTCATCAGTGGAATGAGCTGATGACGGACCTTGTTCCTCAAATAGTCTGTAGAGGTGTTGCTCTGATCTTCCCGGAAGGTAAGATCGTTTTCTGCGATGTAGGCATCGATCTCCGTGCGGTCGGCCCAAAGCAGCGGGCGAATGACCTCATTGTTTCGAACCGGGATACCACCGAGTGCATTCAGCGAGGCTCCGCGCAATAGCTGAACAAGAAAGGTCTCGAGGTTGTCATCACGGTGATGTGCTGTGGCGATGTATGAAAAACGCTCCCTTTTGGCCATCGAACGAAAGAAGTCATACCGAACCTGGCGGGCCCGTTCCTGGAGATTGGAACCCTTCTCCAGGGGTTGGTTAAGCACGTAGATTTCAATTCCCAGTTCTTTGGCCATTTGCCGCGCAAAGGCCTCGTCTTTCTCTGAATCTGCACCGCGAAGACTGTAGTTCACATGCGCCAATGCAATTTGGTATCCAGCACGATGGAGTAGGTGCGTCAGACAAACGCTGTCGCGCCCTGAGCTGAATCCTACGAGGATTCGATCGCTCTTTTCACACAATTGATTGGATTGGATGTAGTCCTGGAATCGATCAAACACCTTCCAAAGGTAGGGTGGCCAAACGATGATCCGTTTGTTCGAGCATCGACTGCAACGGTCCCAGTTTCACCATGCACTCTTCATATTCGGCCAGGGGCTGGGAAAGGGCTGTGATGCCGCCACCCACATGGCAGGACAGATACTTAGCCTCCGAATTGTAAAGCAGTGTTCTGATGACCACATTGAAATCGAAGTCACCTGCCGGATCAAAGTAGCCGATGGTGCCGGAATACAAACCTCGCTTGGAGCTTTCCAGTTCTTCGATGATTTGCATTGCCCTCACCTTTGGTGCTCCGGTCATGCTGCCCATTGGGAAGGCTTTCAGGAGCACTTCCATGGCATTCGAATCTGACTTCAGTTCGCAGCGCACCTTAGAGATCATCTGATGCACTTTGGGGTAGCTTTTGACTACGCAAAGCTCATCAACCTTCACGGAGCCCTTCGCTGCAAAGTGAGACAGATCGTTTCTCACCAGATCCGTGATCATGACGTTTTCGCGCCTGTCTTTTTCCGAATTCTGGAGCATTTCCCGGAAGGCATTATCCTGTTCTGGAACCCCGGAACGAGGCGCTGTGCCCTTCATTGGCTGCGAAACAAGCTGTGTTCCGGTCTTCGAGAGAAATCCTTCAGGGCTCAGGCTCAACGCGTAGTGTCCATGGCATCGGTAGAGCGCACTGTAGGGGTTGGGCATCCGCTTAAAGAGCGCTTGAAAAAGGCTGACCGGATCGATGTCTGCATCTTCAGCAAAAAACTCCTGACAGAAATTAACCTGGTAAATGTCGCCCCGTTGAATATGCGTTGCCACCTGATCGAGTGCCGCCAGGTATTCGGTCTGCGAAATCCTTGGTTGAAGAGATGCTACGTTACTCTTGCCGGCAGCATCCGCAGGTTGAAAAGACTTCAACTCAGTTTCCAAAGCTTGCTGATCGCCCTGGAGCCAGTAAAAATGCCCTTCCCTTTTCTGAATCAGGTAACGAGGAGAGAAGAATGATGTGGCAGGGAAGTCAACACGATCTTCATTGTTGGACTTTAGCGCTTCCAGCTGGTTTTTCAGGTCGTAGTCGAAGTGCCCAAACCAATGTTCACGAGGTTTGTAGCCAGATAGAAATGCTTCCAAACCCTGACTCGTGTCTAAAATCTCGCTGGTACCAAAAGCTAGTAAGTAGTCTTCGTCCAGCTGGTTTTCCTTCCATCCCGACCCTCTCAGCCATTGTGCCCGCTCCTGCGAAAAGGCAAAAGCAATCAGCACGCTTTCTTCAACCGGTGCGGACCACTGCGGCTTCATCTCAGTGACCGTATGAAACGATCATGTCTTTTAAGGTTTCGATCCACAGCGGGTGATCGTTCAAACTCTCTACCAGCTGCACTTTTTCGCCTCCGTGTTCTTCAAATATTTCCTGGTACTCGTCTCCAATTTCGATGATCGTTTCCAGGCAGTCGGCCGTGAAAGCCGGGGAGAACACTAAGAGTTTCTTTGCGCCCTCTTTGGCTAAGTTTTCCACTACCTCATCACTGAAAGGTCGAAGCCACTTTTTATCCAATCGGGACTGGAAGCTCACCGTGTAGCGGTCTTCAGGAATGCCAAGGCGCTCGGCCAGCATTCGCGTGGTTCCATAGCATGTGGCTTTGTAGCAGTAAGCGTTTTCGTCATTTACCTCATGCTCGCAGTCGCGATCGTTGCAAAGCCCGTTGTCGTAGACCTTATCCACGTGCCGCTCAGGCAGACCGTGATAGCTGAAGATCACGTGATCGTATTCGTTGTGGTCGTATTGCTTGCCGCGTTCTACAAAGGCGTTGATGTATCCTTCGTTATCCCAGTATTGACTGTTCACCGCCAGTTCTGGAATGACCCACCATTTTTTGATCACATCCAGCGCTTCCTCCAATGCTGAGCCAGTGCTGGCAGAAGCGTAATGTGGAAACAGCGTGAGCAGAATGATCTTCTTCGGATTGTGTTTCTGCAATTTTTCCAGCCCTTCCTTGATGGAGGGTTTTCGGTAACGCATTCCAATCTCCACGATGTAGTCATCACCCAAAGCCGCCTGCACCTTCTCCTTTACGCTCTCCGCATAAATCAGAATAGGTGATCCGTCAGGCGTCCATAGCTCCTTGTAAATCTTCGCTGACTTGGGAGCACGGAAGGGTACAATGATGCCGTTCACCAGGATCTTCCTCAGAAGCCAGGGAATGTCGATCACTCGAGGATCGTTTAGAAATTGAGTCAGGTACTTGCGAACATCGCTGACACTGGGACTGTCAGGCGTTCCCAAATTGATCAAAAGCACACCAGTTTTAGCCATAAATATCAATTGCCAGGCAAAGGAACATTTTCCCCTCCACTAGGTTCGAAAAAGCGGTTATTGATGTTCACCCAATCGTGTTCCAATCGCACTTCGCTTCCGGGTCTTCTCACCATCAAATCGTCCAGAAACACGTCAATGTCTTCCCCGTCCCTGTACAGGATCAGCTTCAGATCGCTGCCAACGCGTTGCCGCTCAAAAGGGATTTCGATCAGTGCCCATTCCTCCTGGATGGAAATGATGCGATCGGTCACTTCAAAAAGGTTGTATTGAAGACTTTCATCATCTTTTGACTCGCTAATGAGGAGTTGTGTGTTCATGGATTGAGGTTGCGAGGCATCGATCCAGAAGCTGATCACATACGACTCCTGCGCATCGAGGTAACCGGTGGGGAGGATTTTGAACAAATTGTTTTGCGCGGATCGTCTCAGTGTGTGCACGTTTGCCCGATCCCTTGGGGCATTTGCACCACCAAAACCGATGAAGAAAAATTCATCCTGAGGAGCTTCTTTACCGATCGAATCAACAGTGTCAATGAGCACGGAATCCTGGGTAGCAGGGATGATCTTCGGCAAGGCCGCCAGCCGGTTTTCAGAAGCGATGATCATCAGTTGCTCTGGCGAGAAGGCGTAGAGCTGGAGTCCGTTCCATTCACCAACCGCTTGGGCGTGATCCACAATCCTTTGATCGTTTTCCGAAAGTGGCTCGCCCTCCACATGCACCACCAATACAGGCCGCTCCATGTCATAATGATCCAGAACACCGGGCTGCCCGTCTACCATGGTGCTTAAATCGAATTGGGCGATCGTTTGTGAGAGTGAAGTTCGGCTCATCTGCACCGCGTTCAGCGGTAAGCCGGAAGCCATGCTCAATTCAAGAGACTTGCGAAGGATGCTCTGATTGGCCTTTGTTCGGAAGGTCTCAGAACCAATGTGGAAGTAGGGAAGCGGGTAGATGCATTGATACGATGCAGCATTCAACTCAAGGTCTGGCACCTGAAGCTCTGCCATCTGGTTGAGGTTTGTATCGAGCAGTTGCTGACGGTAGCTCCATGCCTCAAATACCAGCAAAGCGGTAAGGATACCCGGAATGATCAGTGCTTTGGCCTGACCTGAGGCTCTCCACTGCTTGAATTGCAGCGATACATACCATAACAGATTCAGCCCGAGAGCGAAGTAGACGACAAACACAAATCGGCCAATTCCTCTGAACTGTCGCAACGGTCCCAATGCAGGTAGAAATTCCTCCAGCGGATGAATCACAAAGGGAATGCCCATGGCAAGCAAGAGCACCGGCAGCGCCCCCAGAGTACGAGCATAGATGAAGGTTTGTGTGTTTAAGGCATCTGCCTCCTGCATCAGGAGTGTTCGCTTCCGAATGCGGATGAAAATCATGAGTCCTGCGGCCAAAATGGATGAAACTCCCAAGTAGAAAAAACCTTCTTCCGAAGGTTGCAGGTATTCTGACAAAGTGCCTGTGACAAACGAGAAATAGGGGAGCCCAATGGGAAGGAATACCGATTCAATGGCCGCTTTGTAAACAAGGAAGCCATAAGGGTTTGCAGGACGATCTGCGATGCCGTCTGTCAGCGCCATTAAAATCTGAAAGGCCAGCATGGGAACGATCAGCAACAGCAATGATTTTAAATAGTGAGTCCATTTCTGGCGCTGTAGAAAATGTTGCGCAAAGTGCCCCAGAATCAGCACCCCAGTGACCATGACCAAAAAGTAGGGATGCACAAACGCCAGAATAAAGAGAAAGCTCAGGAGCGCCAGCCATCGCCCTGCTCCAGCTTTCAGCGCCACGCGATGATCCAGCCAGAAGGCTACAGGAATGAGACCTGCATAGGCCAAAGAATAATGACCATTGATGCGCTGCAACTGCGGAGAAAGCAACACCAGCGCGATGCAGAGTAGTCCATTCAACCAAAGCGGTAAACCTCCTTCCTTCACCGTATTCGACATTGCCCATGCCCCAAGTGCACAAGAGATGAACACCAGCAACATCATCAATAACGGTAACGATGTTTGAAGCGGAACAATAGCGTTCGCAGCCTTGAGCATCATGGCCACGGCAGGCTGGTTGTCGGTGTAAATCACGTGTTCTCCAAAGGGATAATTCATTCCTTCAAAGTGAAGTCCTGCCGGGTTGTGCTGCAGATAGTAGGCGAGTGTGTAGTAGTTCTTGAAGGCGTCTTCTCCAGCCATTGGCAATGCGTTGTCGCATTCTGTCCATAGCGGAGCATAGGCCAGCAAAATGACCAAGAGGGCGGAACCCAGAACGGCAGTGCTCTGTAGTGCTGATTTCAAGAGCTTCTCAATCGATGGGCGAATCTAAGACAATTGCACCTCCTTGCATGGAGGAGTTCTGCGCGTTTCACCAACCTCTTTCCACGACAAGGAGTCTTTATTGTTGAGCATTCAAAGCACAACCTGGACCCCAAAATCCGGCAAACCACCTATTTGCACTCCATCTTTTGATCGACACATTTGTCACCGCCATTGCTATGAAGTATTACAAAACAGCACTCTTACTTGCCTTGCTCATCACGGCACTTATTCTTCTTCACGGGATGTGATCCATCGGTGCTTCTTTGGCAGCCTTCCAATACCGGAAACGTTTTCAAAGCATCAGCTTTGAACACTCAAATGCCATCAATCGTTATCGCACCTTCATTTCCTTTCATCAAAGAATATATTTAACCACTCAAAGAATTGAATGCCATGAAATACATCAAAACTCTTTCCCTCTCCGCTTTTGCACTGATTGCCGTTGTTGCCCTCGCTTCCTGGTTTCGACCTGCCGCTGCCGAATTGAGCATCGGTGACGCAGCTCCTATGCTTACGCAGTCTATGATGGACGTGCAAAGCGGTGAAGAAATGACCCTGCGTGAACTGAATCAAAAGCACGGATTACTGGTTGTATTCTCCTGCAATACTTGCCCGTTTGTGCTTCAGTGGGAAGATCGATACAATGAGTTGTACGATCTGTGCCAGAAAAATGAGATCGGAATGGTGCTGATCAACAGCAACGAAGCCAAGCGCAGCGGAGATGATTCTGCGGAACGCATGAAGGCCAAGGCCAAGAAGGAAGGGTACAAGATGCCTTACCTGATCGATGAACGCCATCAACTCGCAGATGCCTTCGGAGCGCGCACCACACCTCATATCTTCCTTTTCAATGAAAGCGCGAAGCTGAGCTACCGTGGAGCCATTGACGACAATGGTGAAGACAAAAACGCAGTGAAGAATCGCTACCTCGCAGACGCGATCGGTAAAATGGTGAAGGGTGAATCTCCAGAACCTGAGGTTACCAAGTCTATCGGCTGCAGCATCAAGCGTGTGAAGAGCTAAGATCGAGCTGTCAGCCAGATTTTATTGAATTTGAGGTTGCCATTGAAGTTGCGGTTCCTTTGCACTTGCACTTGCACTTGC
>DIYJ01000007.1:208793-332504 GCA_002428995.1 Flavobacteriales bacterium UBA6057
ACTTGCACTTGCACTTGCACTTGAATTTCCCTTCCCTCTCATTCATCCCATTCCAGAGTAGTTTATTTGCAAAAAACTCAACATGGATCGGATGCGTGTATTGCTATTAGGAGGTGGAGGACGAGAACATGCCCTGGCTTGGAAAATGAGCCAGAGTCCCAAGCTTGATCAACTTTTCATTGCCCCGGGCAACGGAGGTACTTCGGAGCTGGGAACCAATGTGCCGATCAAAGAAACCGACTTCGAAGCGATCAAAGAGCTCATCCTGCGCGAGGGAATTCACCTGGTAGTGGTAGGGCCTGAAGCGCCTTTGGTGGCTGGTATCCGTGATTTTATGGAGGCTGACGAGAGCTTGAAAGATGTGAAAGTGCTCGGCTCGGGAAAAGCAGGAGCTGAACTGGAAGGTAGCAAGGCTTTCGCCAAGCGATTCATGGAAAAGGTGGACATCCCAACAGCGCGCTACGCAGAGTTTGGAGCCGAAGAGCTGGATCAGGCGAAGGCCTTTCTGGATGAAATGAAACCACCGTATGTACTCAAGGCGGATGGACTCGCGGCAGGAAAAGGAGTGCTGATCCTGGAGGATCGCGCGGAGGCAGAAAGCAGCCTCGAAGATTTTTTGATCAAAGGAAAGTTTGGTGAGGCCAGTGAACGCGTAGTGATAGAAGAGTACCTGCACGGCATTGAGCTGAGTGTGTTTGTACTGACCGATGGCAACAACTATGTCATTCTTCCAGAGGCGAAAGACTACAAGAGAATAGGTGAGGGAGATACGGGTTTAAACACAGGAGGAATGGGGTCTATCTCACCCGTGCCTTTTGCAGACGCGACCTTCATGCAGCGCGTGGAAGACAGAATTGTGAAACCAACCATCCAGGGGCTGAAAAACGAAGCCATTCCCTACAACGGCTTTGTGTTCATCGGTTTAATGAATGTTGATGGTGATCCTTACGTGATCGAATACAATGTCCGCATGGGCGATCCGGAAACAGAGACGGTGATGCGCAGGATAGACGGTGATTTGCTGGAAGCCCTATGGCTCACCGCTGACAATAAAACAGCGGAAGTATCCCTCGGTGTCTCCGATGATCACTCTGCTTGTGTGATGCTGGTTTCAGGCGGCTATCCTGAGGGTTATGAAAAAGGCAAGCTCATGACCATCGAATCGGTGGAAGACGAGCAGGTTGTGATGTTCCACGCGGGCACCAAGAGAGATGAAGAAGGTTTGAAAACCTCTGGAGGAAGAGTGCTCGCAATAAGTGCCAATGCCTCAAATCGTGAGGAGGCCTTGAATAAAGCTTATTCAGTAGTGAAGAAAGTGGACTTCGAGCGAATGAACTATCGCTCGGATATCGGATTTGATCTGTAGCGCTTACTTGAGGGTGCCGTTCTGCTGCGCCTCGCGATTGTAGCGCCCCATCATTCGTATCCAGATGATTACCATGATGGTAATAATTGCAATGATCAACCAGTTAAACCCGTTCCCGAGCAATTCAAGAATTCCAAAAGACATTGCAATCAGTTCACCAAGACCTTCAATAAATTCCGCGTTCATCCGAATGAATTTTGCGCAAAACTAATGATCCACATCATTTGGCCGAAGCCTCCACTTAAGTTTGTGCTGAGTTTTTCAATCTGTGATCCGCTTTCTACAACGTTTCGATAACCTGCTGCTGCTGCTTTCGCCCATTGTTCTCATCCTTGGAGGGATTGTAGAGCTCTTGGTAGTGAAGGATATGCATGCTCTTGAGGCACTCCCGGTTTTTGATCAATTGGTGGCTGAGGGGCATTGGCTTCGCTCTTATTGGGTGAACCTGAGCCTGTCACCATTACTCGCTTTTGCGATCTTTTTGGCGTTGAATCGCTTCATTCAAACCGATGGTTTTCTCCCTCGCTTGTCCAACCTTCCGCTGTTCCTGGCCAGCATGGCCTACTTCCTGATTTCTTCGTTTCAGCAGCACATTTTGGTTTGGATTACCCTCTATGTTTTCATCCGCTTTCTGCGCAACTGCTTTCAGGTGATCAATGGCGGGGTAACGACCGCTAATGCTTTCAACTCAGGGCTTTTGTTGGGGCTAATGACCATCACACATCCCGTTTTGTCCATGTTCGGGTCGCTGTTTCTGCTCGCAGTTGTTTATCAGGGATTGCCGAAACTGCGCACGTTGCTTGCGATGTTGATTGGCTGGATCACGCCTTTTTATTTTTCCGGATCTGTCTTTTACCTGCTTGACATTCCTATTCCCGAGGTTTTGGGGGCTGTTGAATGGAAGCTGTTTGATATCAGTTTGGCCGAACCGAGGCAATTCGTGTGGATCGTTTTGCTTGCGCTGATCTTATTTGTAGTGTTCAGCGAGCAGTCCATGCTCTCTTCCGCCACGCTGAAAGTCAAGAGAAAGTGGAACATCCTTTTTCTGGCATTGGTGGTAGCTGTTTTGAGCAGCCTTTTGGTTGGTTCTCAGCTGTTCGCCATGTTTGGGCTGGTGCCTGGGGCATTGTTGCTCGGCCAGTTTTTTCAGGCTCCGCTTCGTCCCAGGGTACATGACTCGGTAGCTGTGCTTTTGTTGCTGTGCATCATCGGAGCGCAGGTGCTGTGATGGCTCATATTTCTACCTTTGTGCTTTACACTTCCCTATGAAATTTGGAGTAATCACTTTCCCTGGTTCCAACTGCGATCAAGACATGATTTATGTATTGGAAACCATCATGGGACAACAGGTGGAAAGGCTTTGGCACAAGGATACTGACCTGAAGAATGTGGATGTAGTGGTATTGCCGGGTGGCTTCTCTTATGGAGACTACCTGCGATCAGGGGCCATCGCTCGCTTTTCACCTATCATGAATGAAGTCATTGGATTTGCCAACAAAGGCGGTCGTGTTTTTGGAGTCTGCAATGGATTTCAGATCCTGTGTGAATCCGGTCTCCTGCCTGGAGCATTGCTGCATAACAGCAACCAGCAGTTTATCTGCAAGAACATTCATCTGGAGGTATCAAGCACTGATTCGTTCATGACCAATAAGGCTCAGAAAGGGCAAGTGTTGCAAATCCCCATCGCACATGCCGAGGGACGCTATCACAACAGCGAGGATGAGCTCAAGAAGCTGGAAGACGCTGATCAGGTGTTGTTTAGATACTGCGATGCCCAGGGGAATGTCTCTGAGAGCATGAACCCCAATGGTTCTAAAAACAACATTGCTGGAGTCACCAATTCGATGCGCAATGTGATCGGAATGATGCCTCACCCGGAGCGTGCTGCGGATGCCGAATTGAGGAACGAAGACGGTAAAATCCTCTTTGAATCCATCCTTGACGGGGTGTTGGTATGAAATAATTAACGATTTGTATTGAGCAAAATGCTTAATTGCACGTTAACTGACCTAACCAACCGCCTTCAGTTCCGACTGAGAGAGAATCTATAAGTTATGCCCGATCCAACATTCAAAGCTGGAGAATACCTTTCACAGATCACCTACCCGAAAGATCTGCGGGAGAAATTTTCGACAGAGCAGTTACCACAGGTTTGTGACGAACTCCGCGACTTCATCATCGATGTGGTCTCTCAAAAAGGAGGGCACTTTGGAGCCAGCCTTGGAGTGGTGGAAATGACCGTAGCGCTGCATTATGTGTTTGATACACCTTACGATCAGCTGGTGTGGGATGTAGGCCACCAGGCTTATGGGCACAAAATATTGACGGGAAGAAGAGAAGTCTTCCACACCAACAGAAAATACAAGGGGCTCAGCGGGTTCCCGAAAATCAAGGAGAGCGAATACGACACCTTCGGGGTGGGACACTCTTCAACTTCGATTTCCGCAGCGCTCGGAATGGCCGTAGCGAATAGAAGTAGAGGACAGCTGGATCGTCACCACGTTGCTGTGATTGGCGATGGAGCCATGACCGCAGGTCTCGCATTCGAAGGACTGAATCACGCAGGTGTTGAGAATTCAAACCTCTTGGTTGTGCTCAACGACAATTGCATGAGCATTGACCCGAACGTAGGTGCACTCAAAGAATACCTGACGGACATTACCACCTCTCACACCTACAACCGTGTGAAGGATGAGGTTTGGCATCTGCTCGGAAAGATGAGCCGCTTCGGGCCCAACGCCCGCGAAATCGTTCAGAAGGTTGAGAACAGCATTAAGTCATCCTTGCTGCAACATTCCAACCTCTTCGAAAGCCTTAATTTCCGCTACTTCGGGCCCATTGACGGGCATGATGTAGTTCACATGGCGAAAGTGATGGAAGATCTGAGAGACATTCCAGGTCCGAAAATCCTTCACTGCATTACCAAGAAAGGTAAAGGATACAAACCCGCAGAGGAAGGCTCAGCTACCAAGTGGCATGCCCCCGGCATCTTCAACAAGGATACAGGGGAGATCATCAAAGTCACTCCCAAGAGTCCGCAGCCGCCTAAGTACCAAGATGTATTTGGTCACACCATCGTTGAGCTTGCCGAGAAAAATGAAAAGATTGTAGGAGTCACTCCTGCCATGCCTTCCGGCAGTTCCCTCAACATCATGATGGAGGCGATGCCAGATCGTGCTTTTGACGTTGGAATTGCAGAGCAGCATGCGGTCACCTTCTCCGCAGGTCTTGCCACTCAGGGCATGCGCCCTTTCTGCAACATTTACTCTTCTTTCATGCAACGCGCCTATGATCAGGTGGTGCATGATGTCGCTATCCAGGAGCTACCCGTAATTTTCTGCCTCGACAGAGCCGGAGTGGCTGGAGCTGACGGACCTACACACCACGGTGCTTACGATATTGCTTACATGCGCTGTGTGCCAAACCTTGTGGTGTCTGCTCCTATGAACGAAGAAGAGCTCAGAAACCTCATGTACACCTCTCAGCTGGAGGAAACCTCAGAACCCTTTGTAATTCGCTATCCACGAGGCCAGGGTGTGATGCCAGAATGGAAAACACCCTTCAGGAAAGTGAAGATCGGCACCGGTAGGCGTGTGAAGTCTGGTGATGATTTAGCCATCCTCAGCATTGGACACATTGGCAATGAAGCCCTTGCGGCCGCTGAAGAACTTGACAAGGACGGTGTTTCAGCCGCTCACTACGATCTCCGCTTTGTGAAGCCGCTGGACGAGGTGTTGCTGCACGAGGTATTTGGCAAGTTCAATCATGTCATTACAGTAGAAGACGGCTGCATTCAAGGAGGCTTTGGAAGCGCTGTTCTCGAGTTCATGAGCGACCACGGATATGCCTCTCAAGTAGTTCGATTGGGCATCCCTGATCGCGTTGTTGAGCACGGAAGTCAACCACAGTTGTATGCAGAATGTGGTTATGACAAGGAGGCGATTAAAGCCGAAGCTATTCGCTTAACCTCCGCTTCTCATCGATCAAAGTCAAATATTTCAGCAAGTTAGGGGACAGCACTTCGTATTATTGCACGTCTTCTATGTTGAAAAAAGCATGTCAATGAGAGCAAGTTTACTTGCCCTGATCATTTCTCTATTCTCCACGTTCGGGTTTTCGCAGGTGATCAATACCTTCCCTACTTCGGATAGTTTGGAGACTTGGCCACTCTGCGGAACTACGTGTGCCTCAGTGTGTGCGTTCCCTGGAGGATGGTCAAATCAGGGAAACATTCCGTTCCTCACAGATGCCGGAGGCACTCCTACGGGTTTGACCGGCCCATCTGTGGATCACGCTCCAGGTACCGCACTTGGCCGGTACGTTTACGTAGAATCATCCGGATGCGTGGATACAGCCATTATTGAAACTCCCTTCATAGACCTCACAAACGTGGTCGCTCCAACGTTCTCGTTTTGGTACCATCAATTCGGGATCAGCCTGATCGATTCGTTTTACATCGAAACGTCCATTGACTCTGGTGCTACCTGGAATTTCCTGCAGCACGGAGATAGCGCCAGTAACACAAGCTTGGATCAGTGGCAATTTCAGTTCGTTGATCTGAATGCCTTTGTGGGAACCATGTTGAAGATCCGGATTGCATGGCGAACGGGAAATTCGTTCCACGATTTTGCGCTGGATGATTTCCACTTCAATGCCGTGCAAGATCAGGATGCCGGTGTTGATTCCATTTATTCATCAAATGGGTATTGCCTTGGAGACACCAACGAGTTGTGCATGGTGCTTCACAACTACGGTCAAATTCCCATTGACTCTGCTACCATCACCGTCACCATCAATGGAAATCCGTTCAACAGTCCATTCACCTACTATGGGCCGCTGCAGGCTGGTGAGGATACAACGATCTGCTTTGGAGATACACTCCTGGCCGCTGGTGATGTGCTTGAGGCCTTTGTGTCGAATGTGAACGACAATACCCTGGACACTACACAAAGCAACGATACCGCCACCTTCACCGTTTCTATCAATCCGTTGCCCGTTGTAGATGCCGGAGTTGATACCACGGTATGCGGTCTGGACAGTGTAGTCTTGGGTGGAAATCCAAGTGGTCCTCCCGGATCCAGCTACACATGGTCGCCTATTCTGTTTGTCAACAACTTCATCATTGCCAATCCTACAGCCTATTACATCTCACAGGGAACTTATTCCTATGAACTCGAAGTTGTGGACTCCAATGGCTGTGTCAATACGGATTCATTGCACGTTACAGTTACTCCCATTTCCACGGTGGATGCCGGGCCAGATACTACGGTATGTATCGGAGACTCGGTTGTGTTGGGCGGAAGTCCAGCCATGGACAGCAGCTTCTCAGCGCTTTGGAGCCCTGCGCAGTTTGTGAATGACGATACGCTCTTCAATCCGACAGCAGGAATCCCCTCAGCTACTTCATTCATCCTTCAGGGAGAAGATACTCTGGGATGCTTCTTCTACGATACGGTGTCGATTTCCACCTTCACCAACCCATTACTCAATCCTGGGCTGTCTACAGCGATATGTCTCGGTGATACCTTTGTTTTGGGAGGCTCACCAACAGCCACCAACTTCCAAACGATCAGCTGGACCCCGGTGGCAACACTCTCCAGCGGTTCCGTGCTGAATCCAACCGCCACTCCTCTGGATACAACCTTGTACACCGTAACCTTGGTTGACACGTTTGGTTGCACCTTCATCGACTCTCTCGAGATCACCACCATTCAAGCTCCGGTGGCTGATGCTGGGATAGACACCACGGTATGTGCCTTTGATACTTTCACCGTTGGCGGAAGTCCAACAGGAGCGAGTGGTATGTCCTTCAACTGGTCTCCCGGAACGTTGTTCAATGATTCCACCTTGGCCAACCCAAGTCTGGCTGTCACGCAGGATACCATGCTCATCGTTGAGGTGATTGATGGCACTGCAGGTTGCTCGACATTCGACACCGTGATGATCAGCATTCATCCGATCCCGCTTGCAGATGCAGGCGCGGACCAGGAAATCTGCCTTAACGATAGTGTCGCGCTCGGAGGAGCTCCGACAGGACCTGTGGGTGCATCCTATTTCTGGACGCCTTCAGCTCTGCTCAACGACAGCTCGCTTGCCAATCCTCAGTTCATAGCATTGGATTCAGCATGGGTGTTTTTGACCGTGATTGACTCCATCAACGGGTGTAGCAATCAAGATTCTGTGTTTGTGACAGTGAATCCGCTTCCAACAGTGGATGCCGGCCCTGATCAGTCTATTTGTGACGGTGATTCAACAGCACTCGGAACGAGTCCTACGTCTCCAACAGCGGTTGCTTTCCTCTGGACCCCGGCTACTGGGTTGGACACTGCGACCATCGCGAATCCATCGGCATTTCCTTCTGTTACCACTACGTATCAAATTCTCGTGACTGACTCCAACGGCTGTCAGGCACTTGATTCAATGACCCTCACCGTAGATACCATTCCGGTGCCTGTGTTGTCGAATCCAGCGCCTATCTGTTTTGGTGATTCGGCACAGCTCAATGCCTCTGGTGGGACAAACTACTTCTGGAGTCCGGTGACAGGTTTGGATGATCCTGCGATCAGCAACCCTAAAGCTTCTCCACCCACTACTACGCTCTATAGCGTTAACGTGATTGACGGAAATGGTTGCAGCGATACTGCACAAATCACCTTGGTAGTAGATACACTCCCCGTGGTAAGCGCAGGACTTGATCAAGCGCTGTGTGATGGAGACATTGGAATGTTACAGGCTACCGGAGCACTGACCTATCAGTGGTCTCCTACAGCCTTCCTGACGAATCCAAACTCAGCCAATACGCAAGCGGCTCCACCCTTCGATTTCTCTTACGAGGTTACCGGTACGGATGGAAATGGCTGTGAGGCCAGCGACTCGATCAACCTGTTCGTGAACTTCCTTCCGCAGGTCGATGCCGGTCCTGATGTTACGGTTTGCCTCAACGACTCTGTGGTAGTCGGGGGAACTCCAACGGGCCCTCCGGGAGCCACTTTTGTATGGAGCCCAGGCACCTATGATGATAATACCCTCGCCAATCCAAACTACATTGGAACAGCGGTTGGAACGTTCACCATTGAGGTGGAACTCACAGATACCAATGGTTGCGAGTCTACGGATGCACTGTCTGTGGAAGTGCTGGGCTTGCCGACAGCCGTCATTGATCCTGTTGGAACAACCCTTTGTGTGGGAGATAGTGTGGAACTTCAGGCCAGCGGAGGCGTGAGCTACCAATGGCCCATGTTGAATAGCATTGACGTCAATACTTCTTCTCCCATTGTGTTTCCGCCTTCTACAGAAACCTACACAGTGACGGTTACGGACAACAACGGGTGTACGGATACAGAATCTGTTCAAGTGGATGTATTCCAGCTCACTCCAGCGGATGCTGGGCCAGATGCTGGTATTTGTCAGCAAGGTTCTATCACACTGACTCCTTCAGGAGGAGTGAGTTATGAGTGGAGCCCCGCCAATGGACTCTCTTCCACCAGTGGCAGCCCCGTTTGTACGACCCTTATTCCGAGAACATATACCGTGACTGTTACGGATGCCAACGGCTGTTCGGAGACGGATCAAGTATCGATCGATGTCTATGACTTGCCGGTTGTGAATGCCGGATTCGACAAAGAACTCTGCCTCGGAAGTTCCGTGGAAATAGGAGGATCACCTACTGGTGATACCAACTTTACTTTTCAGTGGTCGCCTGCTGTGGAACTGAACAACAGTGCAGCCGCCAATCCGCTGGCTTCTCCAACGGTGAACACTACCTATCGTGTAACTGTCACTACAGATGAAGGCTGTCAGGATTCCAGCTCCATGTTTGTGACTGTGAATCCATTGCCGCAGGTGAATCTGCTGGATTCGGCCGCTCCGATCTGTTTGGGTGACACCTTCTTCGCTGCGGTTACTGCAGGACTGAGTTCCTACACATGGACGCCTGACGATCTCGTGTCGCGTTCTGAAGCCTCTAATGAAGCCAGTCTCTTCCCTACGGAACGAACTCAGTTTACGGCTACCGGAACGGATGCCAACGGCTGTAGCTCCTCGGTGTCCTTTATCATTGATGTACTGCCACTGCCCATCATTGAAGCTGATGTCTTCCCTGAAGAGATTTGCGAAAATGATTCCGTCATGCTTGAGGTGGAAGGTGGTGTGCTCTTCTTCTGGACAGACAGCCTCACCATCAACAATACCAGACTTCAGAATCCCTGGGCCTTTCCCGCGGCCACGAGGTTCTACTCTGTGACAGGGATTGATACAAACAATTGCGCGAACGTAGACTCGGTAGAGATCATCGTTCATCCAAGACCTTTTGTAGATGCAGGACCTGATATTGAAAACTGTGATATCAATGTAGTGTCCATTGGTGGAGACCCCACAGGCCCTGAAGACGCCACTTATGTTTGGACACCAGCTGCTGGATTGAGCGATGCTCAGGACCCCAATCCAAGGGTTTTGGATGCCGATCGCACCACATTCACAGTGGAGGTTCAGGACGCGAATGGTTGCCGCTCACAAGACTCTGTATTGGTGAATGCCGATTGCTACGAGAGAATCTATGCACCTACTGCATTCACTCCCGGTGATAATGATCTGAACGATGAGTTCCTGATTTCGAACTACAGAATCATGGACACCCGGTTGGAGATTTTCGATCGCAACGGTCAGCTCATCTTCGAAACGCGCGACCTCAGCATTGGCTGGGATGGTAGTTACCGCAGGGGTGGGGGAGAAGCTCCGTCAGGCGTTTACTACTGGAAGTTGGTCTACAGAACAGACGCCAGTCGAAAGCGTGAGACCGAAGGCATGGTGACCTTAATCCGCTGATAGCTTTTGGAGGGCAACCTCCCAAAGGTGTTGTTGCCACCGCGCTCTATGCCGCAATAATTGAAGAGTCGTATGCCGGAATCTTGTGCACCATTTCAGGTTTCCTGAAGATGGTGAGGAAGAGTTGGATGTAACAAGAAAGGCGCTCCACATGGCTGGAACGCCCTTCACCCTCAAAAAACCGCTGCAATGATGATGCATGACTCATTGACCAACAACGCACTCGTCTGGGTGAGACTTTGATAGTGGTCATAAACACATGCGTCCTACTGCACTACCAACCTACCCGAATAGCTTAAACTTCCATGCTGAACGTTTACCAAATAAACGCCTGAGGCAAGGGTGGAGATGTCTATAGTGCTGCTTCTTCTTTCAGTCCGGAGCAGGCGTCCATCAAGGTTTCTGATTTCGATCAATTCAGGCATTTCGCCTTCTCCTACCTGAACCTGCACCGAATTTCGCGCTGGATTTGGGAAGAGCTTTACTTTCCTGTTGATGGTGGCGTTCGCCAAACCTGTGGTGATCTCAATCCAGATGCTGTCGGATGCGGAGCATCCCTCAATGCTGGTCACAGTGAGATAGATGTTTCCCGAGCCGGTCACCTCGGTGGTAGAGTCTGTAGAACCGGTAGACCATTCGTAAGCCTCAAAACTGCCCGGAGCACCGATCAGTTCCTCAAAACCTTGAGCCATGAACAGTGTGTCAGCATCGAATTGCATGATTGGAGCCGCATTTTCAAACCCAACATCTACAGTTTCCATAGCGCTGCAACCAAAAGCATCCGTGACGGTAACCTCATAGCTCCCTGGGGCCAGTTCGTTGATGGCGCTGGTTGTTGAATCATTGCTCCAGGCATAGCTGTAATCGGGCAAGCCGCCTGTGGTATTTACTTCAATGGATCCATCTGCGGTATTGTCACAACTGGCATTGGTCACGTTCGCAGCGGTGACCGACAATGAATCGAGCACCACCACTTCTAAGACATTGGAATACGCGATCTCAGCGCAGGTCAACACCCTGACCTGTCTTCTGAACCAAGTGGTTTGGGTAAGGGAGGACGCCTGATAGCTGGTATCATTATTCATACCCGGTGCTGCAGCCCAGGCTCCTCCGGCAGTGGAGTCCTGCCACTCATAGAGGTAGCTTCCTATACCCAGCGAACCGGAGGCAGCATTCGTGGATTGAAAGGCAGCTGGAGCTGTTCCATAGCAGACGGTGTCTACTGACTGAGCCGAGGTAATGAGCGGTACTCCAACGAGCATTAAAAGGCCCACGAACAGAGGTTTGAATGAGGTGTAAAACATCATGAAATGCGCATTCAGGGTTAATTTCCGGTCAATATCGATCCGCCATCCAGCGGCAGTGGTTCCGTCACGGTGGAAGAGGCAGACTTCACACAACTGTTATTGTCAGTCACCGTTACGGTGTAACTGCCCGCGGCTAAGTTTGATATGCCCGAGCTTGTAGGTCCCGAACTCCAGTTGTAGCTGTAGTTTGGTGTCCCGCCACTTACCACCGAGGAGATTTCACCATCCATACCGGTGTTGCAGGTAACATCGATGGTGGTGAGGGTGATGGTGATTGAATCAGGTTGTGCCAGTGGAATGGATTCGGTATCAGTACAACCATTTGCATCCGTTATGGTCACTGTGTAAGTTCCTGTGTCCAGATCGGTGAGTGTTGACGTTACAGCGCCCGTGTTCCACAGGTAAGAGTAGGTGGTTGTTCCACCGCTTCCCTGCGCGGTAATTCCACCGTCCATCTGCGCGAAGCACTTGATGGCACTGTCGAGGTTGATACTGGCTAAAAGCTGTGTTGGTTCGGTGATGGATACCGAGGCTGAATCTGTACATCCGTTGGCATCGGTGATGGTGACCGAATACGTTCCAGCACCCACACCTGTGATGGAAGCAGTGATTGCACTGTTGCTCCACAGAAAGTTATAAGACGCTGTGCCTCCAGTGGCAGAAGCAGTTGCTCCCCCGTCCAAAAAGCTGTTGCACGATACGTTGGAGTCGACTATGCTGGCAGCGACCAATGCGGCTGGTTCGGTGATAGCGATGGAAGCAGAGTCTGTGCATCCATTGGCATCGGTGATGGTGACCGAATACGTTCCTGCGCCTACACCTGTGATGGAAGCAGTGATTGCACTGTTGCTCCACAGATAGTTGTAAGGCATGGTGCCTCCAGTGGCAGAAGCAGTTGCTCCCCCGTCCAAAAAGCTGTTGCACGATACGTTGGAGTCTGCTATACTGGCAGCGACCAATGTGGCAGGCTCGGTGATCGCGATGGAAGCAGAGTCTGTACACCCATTGGCATCGGTGATGGTGACCGAATATGTTCCTGCACCCACACCCGTGATAGAAGCCGTGGTTGCGTTGTTGCTCCACAGATAGGTGTAGGGCATGGTACCTCCTGTGGCCGAAGCCGTGGAACCACCATCGAGGAAACTATTGCAACTCACGTTGGAATCGACTACGGTAGAGGCGACCAGCATAGCCGGTTCGTTGACGGTGAAGCTATAGACCAGAGTATCGCAGAGTCGACTGTCAGTTACACTTACAGTGTATGTTCCAGCATTCAGTCCTGTATTGGTATTGCTCGTGGAGCCTCCGGAAGACCATGTGTAGCTGTATGGGGGTAGTCCACCGGAGACATTGATCGTAACAGAACCATCGGTACCAGCATTGCAAAGCACATCGCTGACGCTGCTAGAAGTACTGTCAAACTCATCCAGTACGATCACTGTCAGCACGTTCGAGTTGCTGGTGCCACAGGAGGCAGAACTCACCTGGCGCCTGAAATAAGTTGTTTCGGTAAGGTTACCTGGCTGGTAGCTTAGGTTACTGTTAGTCCCTGGAGCTGCCTGCCAGCTTCCAGCCGCTGTAGAGTCTTGCCAGAGGTAGGTGTAGATGTTGTCGCCACCGGTTGCCGGGGCGCTGCTGATGAACGCATCCGGAGCGGTGTTGTAGCATACCGTGTCCATGGTTTGGCTTTGAAGCAAGGGCACAAAAGCAAACATGAGGGTGATGAGACCAAGAAGCTTATGAAAGAAGCGAGAGGAGTTCATGCGTTTAAATGTTAAGTTGAGTCGTTGACTAATTAGTGAGTACGGTGCCGGCATCCAACACTGCGGGTTCGTTGATGGTAGAAGAAGTGGTTTTTTCACAGCCGTAAGCATCCGTCACAGTCACACTGTAAGTGCCGGCAGCAAGGCTGCTGATGTCTTCCGTGGTGGCGATTGTGCTGCTGCCGTCCGACCAACTGTAAGTGAAGCTCGTTTGACCTCCGGTCACAGTTAGATCAATGGAACCATCTGAATCACCATTACAGGTAGCATCCATATGCGCAGCGCTTACGGCCAGAAGCGTGCTGGCCTCGTTCACCGTTTCTGAAGTAGTTTCCGTGCAACCATTGGCATCTGTCACCACCACTGAGTAGGAGCCTCCTGATAACCCGGAAATATCTTCGCTGGACGCGCTGCCCGGAGACCAGAGGTAGGAGAGAGTCCCGGTTCCGCCACTGGCAGTGAGGTCAATGCTGCCATTACCATCTCCGGTGCAGGTGACATTGGTGGCACTGGTCGAAAGCGAGATGGTGGAAGGATCAGTTACCGACCCTGAAGTAGTTGCGGTGCAGCCATTTACATCCGTGATGACAATGGTGTATGTTCCGTTGGCCAGGCTCGTTTCAGTCGCTGAATTTCCTCCGCTGCTCCACGCATATTCATAGGGTGAGGAGCCACTGCTGGCCAGTGCGGTCAGGCTTCCATCCGAATCTCCATTGCATGTAGGATGGGTTGTGGAGGAAATAGACACCGAAGGCGATGCTCCCGTACTCACCGTATTTTGAGCGCTTTCGGTGCAACCGTTGGCATCCGTTACCACTACTGTGTAGGTAGCTCCGGTCAGGTTGGTCAGTACAGTGGAGGTTTGGGAGTTGCTCCATGAATAGGAATAGGAGGATGTACCCCCACTCGCATTCGCGGTGACACCGCCATTTGACAGGCCCGTGCACGATTCATTAGAATCTACCGTAACGGAGACGACCAGTGCAGTAGGTTGGGTGAGCTCCACGGAAGCGGAATCGGTGCAACTATTGGCATCCGTAATGGTCACCGAGTAGGTGGTGGCTGTTAAGCCATTAATGGAGGCACTGGTTGGCCCCGTGTTCCAGCTGTATGAGTATCCCGATGTTCCTCCGGTTTGTGATGCCGTCACCTCACCATCGCTATCTCCAAAGCAGTTCAGGGTGTTTGACACCGATGCGGAAGCAACCAAAGCAACAGGTTGGGTGAGCTCCACGGAAGCGGAATCAGTACAGCTATTGGCATCCGTAATGGTCACCGAGTAGGTGGTGGCTGTTAAGCCGGTAATGGAGGCACTGGTTGGCCCCGTGTTCCAGCTGTATGAGTATCCCGATGTTCCCCCGGTTTGTGATGCCGTCACCTCACCATCGCTATCTCCAAAGCAGTTCAGGGTGTTTGAGACCGATGCGGAAGCAACCAAAGCAACAGGTTGGGTAAGCTGCACGGAAGTGGAATCAGTGCAGCTATTGGCATCGGTAATGGTCACTGAGTAGGTGGTGGCTGTTAAGCCATTAATGGAGGCACTGGTTGGCCCCGTGTTCCAGCTGTATGAGTATCCCGATGTTCCTCCGGTTTGTGATGCCGTCACCTCACCATCGCTGTCTCCAAAGCAGTCCAGGGCGTTTGAGACCGATGCGGAGGCGACCAAAGCTGCGGTAGGTTGCGTTATGGTTTCTGAGGCAGTCTGTGAGGTTCCATTAGCATCTGTTACCGTAACCGTGTACGTGCCAGCGGTGAGACCTGAGTTGGTTTGGGTGGAGCTTCCTCCACCTGTCCAGACATAGGAATAGGGAGTGGTGCCACCTGTAGCCGTTACCGTCAGAGAACCCGTGCTTTCTCCATGGCAAAGCACATTTGTTTGCGCGGTGAATGAGGCTGCAACCGCGGTTGAACCAATCGTAAATGCAGGGTTTGATGCTCCAAACACGCTCGCACCATTCACTGTGATATCGTTGTTGGTACTGCTATTTCCTGTCCAGTTGTTTTTGTTGGA
This sequence comes from Flavobacteriales bacterium UBA6057, assembly GCA_002428995.1. Classification (GTDB taxonomy): domain Bacteria; phylum Bacteroidota; class Bacteroidia; order Flavobacteriales_G; family Salibacteraceae; genus UBA6057. Next base: position 224,064 of record DIYJ01000007.1, read on the forward strand.
GATATTGCCAAGCACGGTCGCGGAATCGCCCGTTAGACTGCCGTTGTAGTACAGGTTGTCCTCATGATCAACGCCCGTAATGGCCACCGCTTCGCTGCCGATCGCCAAACCTGACCCGAGGTAGGACTCTGTAGAGTTAAACGAGGTGGTCGATTCCTTAGGGTCGAAGGTGTCCGCATCCATCTGGCTTGAATTGGAAAAAGCGTAGATGAAGCTGGTAGGCGTGCCAGGTGAGCTGCTACTCGCGTTGTAAATGTGCCATGAATCGCCACCACCGCCTTGAGGAGTTCCACCGCCCCAGCCGCTCTGGTTTGAAAGTGTAGCACTAATGCCCGAAACTGTCACTGCTCCGCTGTTTCCCGGTATTGTAAATGTGAAAACCGTTCCTGCGTTGATTGTTGCAGTGGTTGTAATCTGCACATAACCGTTGGTAGAGCTGGAAACATCCAGTGTTGAGAGGTCTGATTGAATTCCTCCATCGGTAATAAAGAAGGTGGAGGAGGCGCCAATGTCGGTAAGTGCTACTACGGCAATTTGGTCGTCACCTGAACTTCCATCCACATTGATGCCCACAATGGCCAGGGAACCAACAGGCAGTGCTTCGGTGATCGTGAACGCGGGATTTGATGTCCCAAATACACTAGCACCGTCCACGGTAATGTCATTATTGGTGAGGTCATTTCCGGTCCAATTCGTGCCGGTGGCAATGAGGCCGGCAAGTGTTGCCGCATCTCCTGTTAAGGTGCCGTTGTAGTGTTGATTGTCCAGATGATCCGCGGAAAGTCCGATAGCTGTGGCATTCACACCGATTGTTAAGCCTGCACCTAAATAACTATCCGCTGAGTTCGGAGGGGAAGAGCTTGGTACAAAATTGCCCGTGGCAAATCGGGAGTTTGTAAAAGCACTGATAAAGCTGGTGGGGGTGGAAGCTGTGGTGGCGTTGTAAAGATGCCATGTGTCACCTCCGCCTCCAATGGCGATATTGGTATTCCAACCTGATTGATTGGACAGGGTAGCGCTGATCCCTGTTACTGTGACGGTGCCGCCCCCAGAAGGGAAATCAAACGTGAAAATGGTGCCTGCAGTGACTGCACCAGTAATCGTGATCTGAACATATCCATCCAGCGTAGAGGGCAGTGCCAGAGTAGTGCCGCCTGCTGATTGAATAGCTCCATCCGTAAGAAAGAAAGTGGTGCCAACATCCAGGTCTACCAAGGCTACCACCGCCAATTCATCCTTGAATGAGTTGAACATAGTGGCTTCTGAATTCTGGCCTACGATCATCAATCCTCCGGTAGCAACCTGGGCATTGATATGTGGAGCAGTGAACAGCAAGGAGACAAGAAGCAGAGCTACTGTCCTTATTCGAAGTCTAAAAAGTTTTGCAGCGCTCATAGTTCGTTGACGATCAGTGTGAACATGTTGAAGAAGGGTCATTGCAGTGGTCAAGAGATGAAATCTGAAAAGCTCAGGTAGCGTTTGGCGCTCTTTGAATCCGCTGCACCGGCTTGGGACCGTTTTATGAAAAACGCAAGCGTTTGCACGACAATCAAAGGGCAGTTCAATGATCCGCATAAGCCGCTGAGGCTCTAAGTTTTCACCGTAGACTAATCATGGACAGACTGAGTCAAAAACCATGGACAATGAGCGGTGGGATGTCATAAGTGGCTTTGGTAGAGAGCGATATTCACAGACATGGAGTCATGATCTGTGCGAAGAAAGGGTCATAAAGAGATCATAGACCCGACCGAGGATTTGTGGGAATGCGAGCGAGGTGATGGAGACAACACTCAGATGGATACGAAGAACATGGTGGCCTTCTTCTGAATGGAGTGACAGATTCAAAAACCCAGTAAGAAGGTTTCAAGGCTGACCTTCTCCCTTGGATTGATCTTTTTGCGCAGTCGGTATTTCGACTTCCTCAAACTGTCCGGGGTGATGTTCAGAATAGAAGCGATCTCTTTAGTCGTCAAATTCATTTTCAGCAAAGCGCAGAGCCTCAGATCGCTCGGAGTGAGTTCAGGATAGTTCATTTTCAGTCGATCCAGAAAATCATGGTAGTTTTTCCTGAAGTATTCCATGAACGAATCCCAGTTGGTTTCAGACTGACTGAAGTTGAAGATGGTATTGGTTACTCCGTTGCTTTCTTTGAACAGTTCAATGGCCTTTTCATCTTGTAAGCGTTCAAGATTTTGTTCCAGTTCTGAGTATTCCTTTGACTTTCTTCGGATACTCTGTTGTGCCGTATTCAGTTCAGATTCAACCTTCGCCTTGGATATTTGCTCGTTTTTAAGTCGTTCCTGTACCAGCGCATGATTGCTTTCCAGCAATTGGTTTTTCATATCCAGATTCAGGATTTGCAGGCTCTTTCTTCTGCGAATGCTGTAGATCAGGAATAGAGAGAGCAAAAACAGAATGATTAAGCTAGCCAGCAGGATCCCGTTTCTCGAGTCGCTGAGCTCTTTCTGCGATTTTAAAAGCGCGAGTTCCTTGTTGCGGGAAGTCAGTTCATTGGCCTGACTCTTCAGTTTGTACTCATTCTCCAGTTGAACCACAGCCAGCGCATGACCTGCTTCTTTCAAACTGTCATCATGTTCTTTGAAAAGAATTGAATACTCTAAGGCTGTTTGGTAATTGCCAAGTTTCTCATGCACCCGAACCAGATTCACATATACAGACCGTAAATGAGCATCGTCTTTCAGGTCTTGCGCCCGTTGGTAGGACTCCTCAACCCACTGAAGGGCCTTTTGAAGCTCTTCTTGTTCGATGTAGAAATTCGATAAATAGATGCTCGAAGACAGTTGGTTGAGAGCACTTCCTGCAATTTTCGCCTGCTCAAGGGCCAAAAAGTATTGCCGCTCAGCCAGCGAAACCTCTCCCTTTTTCTGGTACAAAAAGCCCAGGTTCAGGTAAAGCTGATAAAGACCTTTGGTGGTGCCGAGCTTTCTCTTCAAAGACTCGGCCGCTTGAAAAGCTGTCAGCGCATCGGTATAGTTCTGAAGCCTGGTTTGGGCTATACCCGTGTTTGCAAAAGTGGTGGCCAGGCTCAGCGAATCTCCCAATGCCAGTTTGAGATGGGCTGCCTGTTCGAAGAGGGTCAACGCCTGATCCCATTGCTTCATTTTTAAATAGACAATGCCCATGTCGTTCGCAAGGCCTGACTCGAGTCTGGGATATCGTTCCGTCTTGCAGAGCTCTATAGCCTTTAAGTAGTACTCTATGGAAGCGGCATAGTCTGAACGCTCTTCTGCAACAGCTGCAAGATGCATGTAGATCCTGCTTTGGACCAAGTTGTTGGCCGCCCGAACACTCATCTTCTGAGCCGTTTCCAATAGTGCCAGAGCAGTATCTAAATCGCCTTGCTCCAATTCAATGTTTGCCATGAATTGAAGGATGTCGGGAAGCTGCACAGAGTCTGCAAAGGCGCGTGCAAGGTCTATATGAGACGCTGCCGAATCCCATGCTCCCTGGCTGAATTCGAGAATAGAAAGCCAGTGATACGAACGTGCAACATACCGCTTCACATTGCCCTGCGTAGCAGAGAACAAAGCCGAATCGTAGTGATTCCTTGCCATGTCCGGTTCTGACAAGGTCTCGTGAAAACGACCCTTGATGAGGTGTAAAAGAGCCTGCTTCTCGTGGTCAGCATCACCTTGATGGCCGGCAAGGGCTTTGTGGCACCAGGCAATTCCAATGTTCAATGAGTCAACCGGCAGTCGTTCACATAATTGATCCATGCGATCCAATTGACTTGGCGGAGCATCTTCAAGCTCAATTTCTGATAATAAGCTATTGACTTGTGAATAGCTTAAGTCTGGTGCTGCGAGGAAGACAAAAACTATGAATGCGCAATTCGCTATTTCTTTCAACATCAGTTTCATCGATTCAACCAATCAAATGGACAAAATGAGGAATCCGGATCGCTGCGGTCGCACTCGTGCTGAAGGCTTCGACCCAGCGAGCTGTGGGTTAGGTTTCGGGTAATGATACAAGGTGAAATTAACCAACAACATCCATAATCACTCGTTCTAAGAGCAGAGAATTGTATTGGGCATAGGAGTGACCTTTAGATGTAATGAGGATCATTTCTATCGCAAGATCTACATGCTGAGGTGTTTAGGGTTGGATGATTTCAAATAGAAAACTCTGTGAAGGTTGTTCCACTTTCGAGAGGGGCATTTTGGCTGCAAAAAAGGGCACCAGCTCGAAGTAGCACCAAAAGTGTAAAACACAAAAAAGCCCTGAGATACTGGTACCTCAGGGCTTTTCTATTTGGTTCGAATTCCGTGTTACTGGTTTTCTTCCATTTCGGTTTTGTAATCCCAGCCTTCGAGGAATTTCGTTGTGATATCTCCTTTCCGGAAGGTTTCGTGCTTCAGCAAGCGAATGTGGAAAGGAATGGTCGTTTTAATTCCTTCAATGATGTATTCGCTGAGGGCACGCTCCATCTTGGTGATGGCTTCTTCCCGCGTTTGAGCTACGGTGATGAGTTTGGCGATCATCGAGTCGTAGAAAGGCGGAATGGTGTAGCCAGCATACACATGCGTGTCGATGCGGATACCGTGTCCTCCGGGTTCGTGATATTCCGTCATGCGTCCTGGACTTGGACGGAAGTCATTCAAAGGATCTTCTGCATTGATACGGCACTGAATCGCGTGACCTACAGGTTCGTAGTTCTTTCCGCTGATCGCAATGCCCGCAGCGATCTTGATTTGTTCTTTGATCAGGTCGAAATTGATCACCTCTTCCGTGATGGTATGTTCCACCTGGATTCGGGTGTTCATTTCCATGAAGTAGAAGTTCTTGTGCTTGTCGACCAGGAATTCTACCGTCCCAACACCTTCGTATTTAACGGCTTCAGCGGCTTTGATGGCGGCTGCTCCCATCTTCTTGCGAAGGTCTTTGGTCATAAAGGGAGAGGGTGTCTCCTCAACCAGCTTCTGATGCCTTCTCTGCACGGAGCAATCGCGCTCTGACAGGTGACATACCTTGCCGAACTGATCTCCGGCAATCTGAATCTCGATGTGGCGAGGCTCCTCGATGAATTTTTCGAGGTACATGCCATCGTTGCCAAATGCTGCTAATGCTTCTTGGCGCGCGCTGGCCCAAGCTTTCTCAAGCTCTTCTTCGTCACGACAGATACGCATTCCCTTTCCACCACCACCGGCTGTAGCCTTCATGATGACAGGGTAGCCAACTTCTATGGCTGTCTTTTTAGCGTGACCAAAATCTTTCAGAAGGCCATCAGAACCTGGAATGGTTGGAACTCCAGCGTCAATCATGGTGCGCTTGGCGCTGGCCTTGTCGCCCATGCCTTCAATCTGCTCGGGAAGTGCTCCGATGAACTTGATGTTGTTCTCCTGGCAAATCTTCGAGAACTTGGCGTTCTCAGAAAGGAAGCCATATCCCGGATGAATGGCGTCAGCATTGGTGATTTCCGCAGCTGCAATGATGTTTGGAATCTTCAGGTAAGATTCAGCGCTGGAATTAGGGCCGATGCAAACGGCTTCGTCTGCAAATCGAACATGAAGGCTGTCTGCATCTGCCTTGGAGTAGACAGCTACAGTGCTAATGCCCATTTCTCGACACGTGCGAATAACGCGCAGGGCGATCTCTCCACGATTGGCAATCAGTACTTTCTTAAACATAAGAGTGATTTAAGATGAAAACACTGGATCACGAAGGATCCACCAGAAAGAGAGGTTGATCGTATTCTACCGGAGTAGCATCGTCCACCAATACTTTCACGATCTTACCGGAAATCTCGGCCTCGATCTCGTTGAAGAGCTTCATCGCTTCGATGATGCAGATCACGCCTCCGGCCTTGATGTCGTCTCCAACATTCACAAAAGGAGGAGTTTCAGGAGAAGAAGATCGGTAGAAGGTTCCGATCATCGGGGATTTGATTTCGATGTACTTGGATTCCTCGCTTGCTGCAGGAGCGGCTTCTTTAGCCGGGGCAGGTGCCGCAGGCTGAGCAGCAGGAGCCGGAGCTGGCGCTGCTGGCTGAGGAGCCATAGCGGGCATCATCGGGTAACCAGGCATCTGCATGGTGGTACTTACACCTCCACCGTCACTTGATTTGGTTTTGATATTGATCTTAAAATCTTTCGTTTCCAGCTCTACCTCGTTCACTCCTGACTTTGAAACGAACTTGATGAGCGACTGAATCTGACTTAAATCCATGGTTGGAGATTTGGATGACTAATGTATATGATTCGGGTTACAATCAGAAGGATTTAGGCACCGTCATAGGCCCAGCGCAGGTAAACAGCTCCCCATGTAAATCCACCACCAAAGGCGGAGAGGATGAGGTTGTCGCCCTTCTTCAATTGATTTTCCCATTCGTGTAGACACAATGGAATGGTTCCATTGGTCGTGTTACCGTATTTCTGAATGTTGATCATGACTTTCTCCGTGCTCAATCCCATACGATTGGCCGTGGCGTCAATGATTCTGAGGTTGGCCTGGTGTGGAACAAGCCAGGCAATGTCTTCTCCGGTGAGCTTGTTCCGTTCCATTACTTCGTAGCTCACATCGGCCATCTTGGATACCGCAAACTTGAACACTGTTTTACCTTCCTGGTAAACGTAGTGTTCGCGGTTCTTTACCGTCTCTTCGGTTGGGGGACGCTGGGAGCCACCAGACTTCTGGTACAAAAACTCGCGCCCTGCACCATCGCTTCTCAGGATGGCATCCATTACGCCATTCCCGGAATCATCTGGTTCAAGCAATACAGCTCCTGCTCCGTCACCAAAAATGATGCAGGTAGCACGATCCGTATAATCGATGATGGAAGACATTTTATCAGCACCCACTACAAGCACCTTCTTGTAGACTCCTGTTTCGATGAACTTGGAGCCCGTGGTAAGGCCGTAGATGAAGCCCGAGCAGGCGGCATTGAGGTCGTAGCCAAAGGCATTGACCATCCCTACCTTATCACTCAAAATGTTTGCGGAAGCTGGGAAGATGAGGTCAGGGGTAACACTGCAGTAAATCACCAAGTCAATTTCCTCCGGACCGATACCTCTCTTATTGAGCAATTGCTCAACGGCTTCTTTGGCCATTTCCGTAGAACCTCGCTCGCCCTTCAGTATTCTGCGTTCCTTGATGCCGGTTCTTGAAGTTATCCAATCATCGGTGGTGTCGACCATCGTCTCTAACTCCTTATTGGTCAGGACATAGTCGGGCACATAGCCACCGACCGCTGTAATTGCCGCGCGTATGTTCGTCATATATTAATTGAATGCTTTGCGGATCCGACCTGGAAGATCGGCCTCGGCAGTATCTACTGAGAGTTTGATCATGTTCTTCACAGCCATGGCGTTTGAAATTCCATGTCCAATAATAACATTTCCGTTTACACCAAGCACTGGGGTGCCTCCGTAGATTTCATAGTTGAACCGGTCGAAGTATTCGTCTTTGATACTTCGCTCTTGAATAAGTTGATAGAATGCCTCTGCCTGCTTCAATACAACGTTTCCAGTGAAACCTTCACAAACAATGACATCGGCTTTGCCGCTGAAAAGGTCACGACCTTCAACGTTTCCAATGAAATTGACACTGGAATCTTTCAGCAACTGGTAGGTAGCCTGGGTCAATAGATTGCCCTTTTCTTCTTCTTCTCCGATGTTGAGCAGGCCTACTTTGGGACTTTCAATGCCAAAGATTTGTTCGGCCATGATGCTGCCGAGTACTCCAAACTGATAGAGGACATCTGGTTTGCAGTCTGCATTGATGCCAACATCCAAAATGACACTCACACCTCCGCCCAAGATGGGAAGAGCGGTAGTAATGGATGGGCGAATAACACCCGGAATAGTTCTGATGGTGTACATGGAACCAACGAGCATCGCTCCACTGTTCCCTGTACTTGAAAAAGCTTGAATACGACCTTCCTGAAGTAGTTTAAAGCCAACTGCTATCGTAGAATTTGGCTTCTTCAGAAATGCCTTAGTCGGATGCTCCGACATGGAAATCACCTCTGGAGCATGCTCTATTTCAAACATCGAAGCATCTACTCCGCGCTCTTTCAGAGCAGCGTTGATGACAGCTTCATCTCCAATTAGGCAAACACGGGCGCGTTCCCCCAGCTCCTTTGCTGCAAGGATGGCACCGTCAATGTTTGCTTCCGGTGCAAAGTCTCCACCTGATACGTCAAGGCCAACGGTCATAGGCCGAGGTGTTGGTTAAAGCATGGATTCTTTCTCCATCACAACCTTGCCCTTGTAATAGAGCTTGCCTTCGTACCAGTGTGCACGGTGATAGAGGTGAGGCTGACCGGTTGTTGGGCATACAGCTACGGTAGGTAGCTCAGCTTTGTAGTGGGTTCGCCTTTTATCCCTTCTCGTCTTCGAAATCTTCCGTTTAGGATGTGCCATGGCTTTACTCTTTTTGTATGTTTTTCAGCGCTTCCCAGCGCGGGTCTGTTTGCTTTTCTTCTTCTTCTGGTTCTGACAACATGCTCACCACTTCTGGATTGCATTGTCCTTCTTCATGAACTCTTTTCAACGGCAGGTCGAGAATGGTGAACTCGTATATGAACTGAGTGAGGTCCAGCTTGTATTCCGAAGCATCGAGAAACAAGATCTTATCATCGGAAAGATCTGTCTCATTCGAAAACCTGGCTACCAGTTCTTCTGAGCTGTTAACATCCAGCCAAAGAGGATCATTGCATCGGTCACAATGCACTTTTACCTCTCCGACAATATGAAAATTCAGTGTCATCAACCGCTCCTTTTTCTCGACTTCCAAGTCGAGCTTAAGCTTGGCTTCCGTCACTCCTGTTCCTTCGAAATTATCGAAGAAGTCTGGGGCTACGGGCCAGTTGAGCTGATGGTTTCCGAGCTTAAGTCCGGAAAACTGAAAATCATATTTCCCTGTCTGTTTCAAAGAGCATGCTGAAAAAGGGTTGCAAATGTAATCATATAAGCGCTAAGTCAAGCACTTAACTCGCTGCTGCGGATGCAGTTGCTTGCTTTAAACTGTTTGCATTGAGTTCACGACTTTCTGCTCTGCTTCGGTAGATGTCGCACGCGGCAAACACAGCCTGGCGAAACGATGCTTCCGAAGCTTGTCCTGTCCCTGCAATATCGTAAGCTACACCATGATCGGGGCTTGTGCGCACAATGGGTAAACCGGCAGTAAAGTTGACACCATTTTCAAAGGCAAGCGCTTTGAACGGAGCCAGCCCCTGATCGTGATACATTGCCAGCACAGCATCGAATTTCTGAACGCTGCTTGATCCAAAGAATCCATCTGCCGGGAAGGGACCAAAAGCGAGGATGCCTTCTTTTTGCGCTGAAGCGATGGCAGGCCCGATGATTTGCGCTTCCTCATCGCCCATCAAACCCTTGTCGCCATTGTGCGGATTTAAGCCCAATACCGCAATCCGTGGTCGCGAGATTCCGAAATCCTGCTGCAGCGACTTGTTGAGCACCTGCAGTTTCTGGGCGATCTTTTTCACCGATAGTGCCTCTGTTACCTTGCTTACAGGAATGTGGCCGGTAACAAGCGCTACGCGCAGAGCATCATTCACGAGGATCATCAAAGGGTTTTCCTCATTGGCATAGTCTGCCAGAAACTCGGTATGTCCTGGGAAATTGAATTCCTCGGACTGCATATTGTGCTTGTTGATCGGGGCGGTCACCATCACATCTACCTTGGTTGATGCAATGTCTTCTGCTGCCATCTTCAATGATTTGAACGCGCATGCACCCGCTTCTGAAGTTGATTCACCGGGTGTGATTTTCACCTTCTCCTTCCAGCAGCTCATCACATTGATCTTCTTCATGTCCAGCCGGTTGGTGTCTTGAATGAAGCGCACTGAACCTTTGTCGAGACCCGAGTGTTCGTTGTAGTATTCAAACACCTGCTTGGAAGCGTAAATCACCGGAACACAATGATCCATTATTCGCGCGTCAGAGAAGGTTTTGAGCACGATTTCCATCCCAATACCGTTAAAATCACCGCAACTGATGCCCACTCTGATCTTCTTCCCTCTACTCATTGGTCGATTATTTCTGCCGCTTACTCGTTTAGTATGAACACCTATGTGTTTAAATGTCTTAATTTGAACAAGAAAGCAGCGTCAAATGTAGACATTGCCTAGTCAAACGTTGCTTACGCTTTGCACGTCTTCATTGGAGGCGTTTATGACTGCATGAAAAGACTACTCAGCATCTTGGTTTTGATGGCCCTGGCCATCCCATCGTTTGCCACCCACAACCGAGCTGGAGAGATCATATTCAGTAGGGTCAATGACACCAACCCTTTCCTCTACAGCATTACAATTGTTACCTACACCCGCTATGTATATCCCGGGTCCAGTGCATCCAGCGATGGTAGTAATGATGCAGACAGGTGTCAGCTCGATATCAATTTTGGAGATGGAACCTCTGCGATTGTAAACCGCACCAACGGAGTCGGAGATCCAAACAGTGATTGTGATGAACCGATCGGATCTGGCATTCAAATCGTGAATGGAAAGGATCTTAAGAAGAATGAATACACGGTCATTCACGAGTTTCCCGGACCGGGGACTTACACCGTGTCGATGGAAGACCCCAACAGAACGCGGGGCATCAATAACATCCCGAACAGTGTTGAGGTGCCGTTTTACATTCAGAGTAGCATCACGGTAGACCAGTTTTCAGGAGGTAACAATGCTCCGAATCTGGCCAATCCACCCATTGATGATGGCTGCGTAAATGCGGTTTTTGAGCACAATCCAGGTGCTGTTGATCCTGACGGTGACAGTTTGGTTTACTCCATTGTCAGCTGCCGTGGCGCAGATGGTGTGATCATTAACGACTATCTCTTGCCCAATCAGGTGGGTGCACCAGCCGGAAACAGATTGACGATCGATCCTAGAACAGGTGATCTGGTGTGGAACTCACCAAAGGTGCAGGGCGAATACAACATTTGCATCCAAATCGATGAATACCGAAGAAATCCCAACAATGGGAATATCATTCGTGTAGGATCGATCATTCGGGATATGCAGATCACGATTACCACTTGTGATCAGGATCCACCAAACCTCTTTCCTCCGGGACGTTCTTGTGTGACTGCTGGCCAGGTGCTGGATAGAACAATCGTTGCCGAGGATGAAGAAGCGACTCAGCTAAGCTTGACGGCTACGGGATTTCCGTTCGAGGCGGACAATCGAGCGACACTGAATGGATTGTTCCAAACCGGTAACGATCCGCTGGAGGTAACCGGTGTGCCTCCGATCACTGCTGACTTCCGCTGGCAAACGGCTTGCAACAACATTCAACTTCAGCCTTACTGGGTGTACTTCAAAGCGAAGCAAATTGGTGGGGTAGAACTGGCAGATTTCGAAACGTACGAGATAAGGGTGGTGGCTCCTGCCGTGCAAATCACCTCCATTGTTCCACAGGGTAAAACCTTTCAGCTTCAATGGACCCAGGCCACTTGCACCCAGGCTGTCGGGTATGATGTTTATCGCTTCAACGACAGCATCGGATATGTAGCTGCCGAATGCGTCACAGGTGTTCCGGATGACAGGGGATATGTGATGATCGGCTCAACCGATGGATTAGGTGCCACCTCCTTCGTGGATGACAACGATGGCCTCGGGCTGGTACATGGCCAGCGCTATTGCTACATGATTGTGACGCGCTATCCTGATGGTTCGGAGAGTTATCCTTCCGAAGAAAGTTGCGCGGAGCTGATTCGGGATGTGCCGATTTTGAATAAGGTCAGCGTGATTGAGACGGATTCCGTCAACGGTGGCGATAGCATTTCATGGTACAAGCCGATTGATCTGAAGACAGACATCTTCGGTCCGCCTTATCGCTATCAGCTCAGCCGATCTTCAGAGCTCAATGGAACATTTGAAGTGATCTACACGGGGCCGCAAGCGAATGACTTCCTCACCCTGGATACTGTTTATGTTGATTCAGGGCTTAACACCCTGCGAGAGCAATACTTTTACAAAATCGTGCTTCTCAGCAATGGAGAGGAAACAGGCGAGTCCAGGAGAGCTTCATCGGTATTCTTGTCCTCCATTCCATCTGACAACCAACTGAGGCTGGTCTGGGATGCGAATGTGCCCTGGACAAACGATCGATTTGTCATTCATCGATTCCGTCCGAATTCCACCGTATTGTTTGATACGCTGGATACGGTGCAGGGAACGAGCTACGTAGATCGCAACCTTGCAAACCTCAGAGAGTACAGCTACTTCGTGACTTCCATTGGAAGCTATTCTTCGGATGACCTGCCCGAGATACTGCTGAACAACTCGCAGATTCATACCGGCATTCCTATAGACTTGGAAGCACCTTGTCCGCCTGCGTCTCCCTTCATCGATGGAGATTGCGAAGTGGAGGAAAACAGCCTGAGCTGGGAAAACCCGATGCAGGTTTGTGATTCCGTAGATGACGTGGTTTCCTACAACATCTATTTCGCAGATCAACTCGGTAAGCCACTGCAATTGATCGAATCCATTGACGATCCGGCAACAACGAGTTTCCGCGATTTGAGAGAAGGCTCTATTGCAGGTTGCTATGCCATCACAGCCATTGATAGCTTTGACAACGAGAGCGAGTTCAGTGCTTCGCTTTGCGTGGACAATTGTCCGGAATACACATTGCCGAACGTATTTACACCCGGAGGTGATGGCACCAACGACTTCTTTGGTCCCTTCCCTTACAAGTTTGTCGAGAGTATCTCCATTCAGATCTTCAATCGCTGGGGTGAATTGGTGTTCGAAACCACAGATCCAGACATCAACTGGGAAGGTGTACGCCAATCCAACGGAGAAGAAATGCCGAATGGGGTCTATTATTATGATTGCACGGTCAATGAAATTCGCCTCACGGGAATTGTCCCGAGGACCATTCGAGGCTACGTACACCTGATCAAGGACAGCAGTCCTGCTTCACCAGCACCATAACCTTTTACATGTTTACAGGAATTATTGAATCTCTTGGAACCGTGAAGAATGTCACGGCTGAGGGAACGAACCTTCACATTACCATTTCCGCTTCTGTTACTCCAGAGTTGAAAATCGATCAAAGTGTTTCGCACAATGGTGTGTGCCTCACGGTGGTGGATATCGATGGCGACTCCTACGTAGTCACGGCCATCCAGGAAACCCTGGATCGAAGCAACCTTGGATCACTTGCTTCAGGTACGACCGTAAATCTGGAGCGGTGCATGGCGGCCAACGGACGCTACGATGGTCACATCGTTCAGGGACATGTGGATCAGCGGGCCACGGTAAAAAGCGTGGAAGAAGTAGACGGAAGCTGGGTTTATCACTTTGAGCTCGAGCAGGCTCATGAAGGACTGATCGTTGAAAAAGGAAGTATTTGTGTGAATGGAGTGAGCCTCACTGTGGCTTCAAACAGTGATAGCAGCTTCAGTGTAGCCATCATTCCTTATACCTACGAGCACACGAATTTCAAGCAACTGAAGCCGGGCGATCTGGTCAACATCGAGTTTGACGTCCTTGGAAAATACGTGGCTGCCATGCTAAAGCAGCGAGGTGTAGTGGCTTAGAATACTGCGCTGGCAATCTGCTTGACAGCATTTGATTTTCCCATGGTGTAGAAATGCACGGAGGGAGCTCCTTTGGCGATCAACTCCTTCGTTTGTTGAATGCCCCATTCCACACCTACTTGTAAAACATCCTCATTGCTTTTGCACTTCTCAAGCGCGTCTGAGAGATCTTCAGGAAGGTTGATGTGGAAGGTTTTTGGCAGGAAGTCGATGTGTTTCAGAGTTGTGATGGGCTTCAAGCCAGGAATGATGGGTGCTTCAATTCCCATGTCTCTGCAACGGTCTACAAACTCGAAGAACTTGTTGTTGTCGAAAAACATCTGTGTCACAATGTACTCGGCTCCCAGATCAATCTTTCGCTTAAGGTTTTTGAGGTCAGATTTAAGGTTCATGGCCTCGAAGTGTTTTTCAGGATATCCTGCCACTCCAACACAAAAATTGGTCGGGGTGGCGTCCTTCATTTCCTGCTCCAGAAACTGGCCTTGATTCATGTGAATGATCTGCTCCACCAACTCTGAGGCATAGGTGTGTCCGCTGTCATCAGGGACGAAGTTCGTTTCGGCTTTTCGGGCATCGCCTCGAAGTGCCAACACATTGTCAATGCCAAGGAAATTGAGGTCGATCAAGGCGTTTTCGGTTTCCTCTCTTGAGAAGCCTCCACAAATCAGGTGAGGCACCGCTTCAATGTCGTAGCGGTTCATGATGGCCGCGCATATTCCTACGGTTCCGGGACGCTTCCGAATGCTCACTTTTTCAAGGTATCCTTTCTCCCGCTTTTTGTAGATGAACTCTTCACGATGGTAGGTCACATTGATAAAGCGAGGCTTGAATTCCATCAAAGGATCAATGCCAGCGTAGAGCGTGTCTATGCCTTTGCCTTTAAGTGGAGGAAGAATTTCAAAGGAAAACAGCGTTTTGTCGCTTTCCTTAATTGCGTCAATCACCTTCATAAGAGCGACAAAAGTAGCGGTGAGTGGATTAACAAGATCCGGGAAGGACGCTTTTTCGGGAATATTTTCGATTGAGGCTTGCGGACCCTTGGTGCGGTAGCCGGGGGATGCATTCTAAACAGAACTCGGTGTGGTCGGACGCTGGAATGATTTCACTGGAAACGGTTACAAAGAGCGCTTTTGGCATGGATCGCATGACTACTTTTGCAGGCTAATTTGCAGTGCATGAAGCACATCAGGAACTTTTGCATCATTGCTCATATCGATCACGGAAAAAGTACGTTGGCCGACCGCCTGCTTCAGGCTACTGGCGCGGTAAGTGATCGCGAACTGAAGGAGCAGACCCTTGACGATATGGACTTGGAGCGGGAGCGCGGGATTACGATCAAGAGCCACGCGATCCAAATGCACTACACTCAGGGTGGAGAGGAGTACACGCTCAATCTGATTGACACTCCGGGTCACGTTGATTTCTCTTACGAAGTTTCAAGGGCCATTGCAGCCTGTGAAGGGGCATTGCTCCTGGTGGACGCTTCCCAGGGTATTCAGGCCCAAACCATTTCGAACCTCTACCTGGCGCTTGAGCACGATCTGGAAATCATTCCAGTGCTCAACAAAATGGACTTGCCTTCTGCCATGCCCGAGGAAGTGAAGGATCAGATGGTAGACCTGATCGGTTGTGACCGTGAAGAGATTCTGGCGGCCAGCGGAAAAACCGGGGCCGGAGTTCCTGAGCTTTTGGAAGCGATCATTGATCGGATTCCAGCACCTTCTGGTGATCCGCAGGCACCACTGCAGGCACTTATTTTCGACAGCGTCTACAATTCTTACCGAGGAGTGATTGCCTACTTCCGAATCATGAACGGTTCGATGAAGAGTGGAGAAGAAGTGAAGTTCTACTACACGGGCAAGAAATACATCGCGGAAGAAATTGGGGTCCTGGAGCTGAAGCAGGAAAAGCGGAAGGAAATAAAGACGGGTGATGTAGGTTACATCATCAGCGGTGTTAAGCGAGCTACGGAGATCAAGGTGGGAGATACCATTACCTCCGTTGAGCGTCCTTCAGACAAAGCCATCGAAGGTTTTGAGAATGTGAAGCCGATGGTTTTCGCGGGGATTTACCCCGTGGATACGGATGATTATGAAGAATTGCGCGACTGCATGGAGAAACTGCAGCTCAACGATGCTTCACTGACCTTCGAACCGGAATCAAGTGCGGCCCTCGGGTTTGGTTTCCGTTGTGGCTTCCTCGGGATGCTTCACATGGAGATCATTCAGGAACGATTGGAGCGCGAGTTTGGCATGACGGTGATTACCACCGTGCCTAACGTGTCTTACAAAGCCTACGCGATGGATGGAAACATGGAAGTGGTGAACAACCCTTCTGATTTGCCCGATCCTTCCAAGCTCGATAAGGTGGAAGAACCCTACATCAGCGCTCAGATCATCACCAAGAATGATTACGTGGGAGCTGTGATGAGCCTCTGCATCAGCAAGCGCGGATTGCTCAAAAACCAAGTATACCTGACCAGTGAGCGGGTAGAGCTGACCTTCGATATGCCTCTGGCAGAGATCGTATTTGACTTCTACGACCGATTGAAGACAATCTCAAAAGGATATGCCTCTTTCGATTACCATCCCATTGGTTACCACGCTTCGAACCTGGTGAAGATGGACATCCTGCTCAATGGTGATCAGGTGGACGCGCTTTCAGCGTTGATACATAAAGACCATGCGTTTGAGTTGGGTAAGAAAATCTGCATCAAACTCAAGGAGCTCATCCCTCGCCAGCAGTTTGAGATTGCCATTCAGGCGTCCATCGGAGCGAAGATCATCGCTCGGGAAACGGTGAAGGCGTTGCGTAAGGATGTAACTGCCAAGTGTTATGGTGGTGACATCACACGAAAGCGAAAGCTTCTCGAAAAGCAGAAGAAAGGGAAGAAGCGTATGCGTCAGATCGGTAGTGTGGAAGTTCCTCAGCAGGCCTTCCTGGCAGTGCTCAAACTGGATTAAGCTCCGTTGCCGGTCTTTTCCTGATAAAGCGTTTGTAGTAACACTTCGCCCACCACTTTCAGGGTCGTGGGGTCTATGCCTTCCATGGTGTCATCATGGGTGTGGTGGAAGGCTCCGAAATCCATACGTCCCAGCTCGTAATGAATGATGTCGATCGTTGGGATCTTCGCGATGGTGTTCAGGTATACGTGATCATCCGTGATTTGCGGTCCAATCGCATTCTGGAAATAAGTGTTGTAACCCATCTTATGCGCAAAGTTCCAAACCTTGTTCACGACTGGTTGGGCATAATACATGGACACTCCATCCTTCGGAAAAACTGCATTTCCTGCACCGACCATATCAAGCAGGATGCCGTAGCGCGGTTGGTAGTTGGGAAAAGGAATGTTGCGCGACCAGTGTTGTGAACCCAGGCACCAACTGTCATTGGACGTGCCTACCATGCTGCCTTCTGGCTTGCCATAGTCTTCTGCATCGAAGAAGATAATGTCGATTCCGATCTCAGGGCCGAGGCTGTCTTCGGCAATGATCCGCGCTAGTTCCAGCAGTACACCCACACCACTGGCGCCATCATTGGCTCCATCAATCGGCTGTGATTTTCGCTCATTTCCGCGGTCTGCATACGGGCGCGTATCCCAATGCGCACAGAGGAGCACTCGATCCGCTGCCTCAGGCTTGTAACGCCCCATGATGTTGTAGATCTCCAGGTCGAGGTTGTTGTAGCTCTTGACGGTAGCCGACTGAGTCACGACCTCCAGTCCATAATCTTCAAGCTGCGACTCCAGCCAACGTGCGCAGGCCTTGTGCGCCTCGGTGTTTGGAACTCTTGGCCCAAAATCTACCTGCTTTTCAATCATAGCGTAGGCATTCTCCCCCGAGAACTCAGGGGTTTCTACCAGGTTGATTTCCTGCACAACAGGTTTTGGGGTTTTTGGCTGAGGTGTTGGCCTCTTTTTAGGCTCTTCGTCACAGGAAGAGAAGCAGAGTGCCAGGCATAGAAGCGTAATAAAGGAGGTTACTTTATTTCCCATGCGGCTCCGTCTTTTCCGTCTTTCACTTCAATTTCCAATTCCTTCAATCGGTCACGGATCAGGTCGGAAGTTCCCCAGTCTTTGTCCGTTCTGGCGCGCTGGCGGAACTCAAGAATCAAATCCATCAAGCCACCAATTTTTTCGTCACCTGCTTCGGCTTTTCCTTCGGGTTGCTTCAGGCCGAGTACGTCAAACACAAAGCCGTGAACCAGTTGGATCAGCGCATCCTTGTCTTCCTGAGTCAATACTGTTTTCTCCTTGCCGTCCACCTTCACTGTCTTCACCAGATCAAACAGATGACTGATCAGGATGGGGCTGTTGAAGTCATCGTTCATGGCCGCATAGAAGCGGTCGCTGTAGTCTTTCACGGAGAGATTAGAAGCGCTTCCAACTTCAATGGACTTCATCTTGTCCAGGCCATTCATCAGGCGCTTGAATCCTGCTTCGGCAGCTTCCAGCGCTTCGTTGGAGAAGTCGAGCGTGCTGCCATAGTGCGCTTGCATGGAGAAGAACCGAACTACCATGGGGTGGAAGCCCTTTCTCAGAAGTTTATGATCGCCAGTGAATAGCTCATCCGGCAGGATGGAATTGCCCAACGATTTGGACATCTTCTTGCCTTCAAAGGTCAGCATGTTTGCATGCATCCAGTAACGCACCGCATGAGAGCCGTGGGCCGCCTTGTTTTGTGCAATCTCACATTCGTGGTGAGGGAATTTAAGGTCCATTCCACCTCCATGTATGTCAAAGGTCTCGCCCAGGTATTTGGTGCTCATGACCGAGCACTCAAGGTGCCATCCCGGAAAACCTTCACCCCAGGGTGAGCTCCAGCGCATGATGTGCGATGGGGAAGCCTTCTTCCATAGCGCGAAGTCAATGGGGTTTCGCTTTTCGTCCTGCCCATCCAGATCACGCGTTCCAGAGATAAGCTCATCCACCTTTCGACCGGATAGTATACCGTATTCATCGCCCTCGCTGTAGCGAAGCACATCAAAGTAGACCGACCCGTTGATCTCGTAAGCCAGGCCTGCGTCAATGATCTTCTGAATGATCTCAATCTGCTCTACAATGTGTCCGGTAGCTGTGGGCTCAATGTCGGGCGGAAGTGTGTTGAAATCGGCCATCTTGGCCCGAAAATCGAGCGTGTAGCGCTGAACGATTTCCATCGGCTCCAGTTGCTCCAGACGTGCCTTCTTGCTGATCTTATCTTCTCCTTCATCCGCATCGTTTTCAAGGTGTCCTGCATCGGTAATGTTTCGGACGTAGCGCACCTTGTAGCCGAGGAAACGGAGGTATCGATTCACGAGATCGAAAGACATGAAGGTCCGGCAGTTGCCGAGGTGGACATTGCTGTACACCGTTGGTCCACAAACGTAGAGTCCCACAAAGGGCGGATTTAAAGGTTCGAAAGGTTCCTTTTGACCCGTTAGGGTGTTGTAAATGTGAAGCTGTGATTCCATGCTCTGATTCGTGGCGGCCAAAGATAATGAGCCTGTCACTGAGGAATCATGAATAAGAAGAAAAAGGGTTTCCGGGACCTACTGCATGCTTTTATCGATGACTCCGTCACCGACATACTTGCCACCTGCGTAAACCTCGATTTTCAAAAGGATTCCGTTCTGGTCGTATCGATAGATCTTACCATCGATCAAACGTCCGTTCTTGAACATTCCCTTTTGAGAGATTTGGCGGTTCTTGTTGTAGAGGGTGTGCTGACCGTTACCATCAAAGAATCCAATGTTCGGCTTGTCTTCTGTTTTGGTCACTACCACAGTACGCTTCACTTCGTTGTTTTCGTCCTTCACCGGCTCGGGCTCAACAGCCACGGCTTTTGCTTCGGGCGCACTTTCGTTGAAGGTTGATTTCGAGGCGTCCATCTTGCCATCGTTGTAAACCTTGACAGATTTCACTTTTCCGTTCTCGAAGTATTCCTTGACTTCTCCGGTTTCCTTACCACCGTTCCAGTTACCTTCGATCATCAGCTGACCGTTTTCGTAGTAGTATTTCTGCGGGCCTTCGCGCTTGCCGGAAGCGTTGAAGGTGAAGTCCTGTTGCACTTGTCCGTTCGGATAGAAGCGCTTAAAAGCTCCGGTGTTTTTGGTGGTAGCCCAACTTCCTTGTTCTTCGATCTGTCCGTTCTCGTAGTAAGTGGTGTAAGGGCCTTTAGGACGACCGCTTACAAACGTGATCTCATTCTTCAATTTTCCGCCTGGATAGAACGTCTTCCAAACACCCACTTTTCGACCATTGGCGTAATCGCCTTCTTCCACGGTAGCTGTAGGAGCGTAACCAGGCTTCTTGGAATCGGTTCCCTTCACTACCCAGTGTCCGTCTCTTCTGCCCTCGGCATTGACTTGGTTTTGCGACCAAAGCTGAATGCTGAAGCAACAAAGCAAGACCAGAAGGCAAGGTTTAATCATGGAAGACAGTCTCATTTGGGGCGCAAAAGATATACTTATTTCTAAAAGCTTCAGGGGGCTTCTTGTGGCCTTTTCGACTAGTTGGAATTCGAGAAATGGAGCTTCTCCAAATTGTGCAACATATCGTTGACCATCTTGGGTAAATCGTATTCATGATTCCAGCCCCAGTCTTGCCGAGCTTCTTCATCATCAATAGAGGCGGGCCAGCTTTCAGCGATTTTTTGTCGCTCGTCCGGTGCATAGGAAATGGTGAAGTTGGGGTGATGCTTGCGAATCTCCTCTGTGACCTCCGCTGGATTGAAGCTCATGGCGCTGATGTTGTAGCTCGAGCGGTTTTTTATCTGCTCAGTAGGTACTTGCATGATGTCAATGGTCGCTTTAACAGCATCGCTCATATACATCATCGGAAGTGAAGTGTCCGCATTTAGAAAGCATTCGTAAGTCCCGCTTTTCAAGGCTTGGTGAAAAATATCCACTGCATAGTCTGTGGTACCTCCACCAGGGAGTGACTTGTATCCGATCAATCCTGGATATCGAATACTCCTCACATCTACTCCATAGCGGTTGTGATAGTATTCACACCAGCGCTCGCCTGCAAACTTTGAGATGCCGTAGACAGTGGTAGGTTCTATGACGGTTCGTTGAGGTGTGTTTTCGCGAGGCGTAGTCGGACCAAACACAGCAATAGAGCTGGGCCAAAACACCTTTTTGAGAAGGCCTTCTTTTGCCAAATCCAAGACAGAGAACAGCCCGTCCATGTTCAGTTTCCAGCCAAACTCTGGGTGCTTTTCGGCAGTGGCAGAAAGAAGTGCGGCCAGGTGATAGACTTCTGTGATCTGGTTAGACACCACCACATCTCTCACTTTTTCGCGATCGAGCACATCCAGCTTGATGTATTCAACATCGAAGCTCGCTTCGTCCCGAATGTCGGAAGCGATAACGTTTTGATTCCCAAAACGAAGGGCGAGGTTTTCGACCAATTCAGTGCCTACCTGTCCGCAGGCTCCAATGACCAAAATGCGCGTGTCACTCATGTCTCTTTTGAATTTGCACAAATATGTGGGCGATCAGCAATCCATCCTTGATTAAAGGAGAAGAAAATGATCGGATCAATTCTTTATTCAGAGGAAGCAATTAAGCCTCATCGAAGTTTACTACCACTTTGCTTGTCTTGGGGTGTGCCTGGCAGGTCAGCACAAACCCTCTTTCAAGCTCGTCAGGCTCCAACGCATAGTTGATGTCCATCTCCACTTCACCTTCCTCAATCTTTGCCCGACAAGTCGCACAAACTCCGCCTTTGCAGGCAAACGGAAGGTCTGCGCCATTGGCAAGGGCAGCATCCAGGATGTTTTCTGCTTCCGCATCCATTGTGAGCTCCGTGGATAAACCATCGAGAATGATGGTGACATCGGCTTGCATGCCTTCGCCCTTCTTCTTGTCAGATGTGGCTTGCTTTTGCTCTGCCAGTTGTTGTGGTGAGGCAAACAGCTCGAAATGAACATTCTTGGCATCCATTCCGGCTTGTTCCAAAGCCTGACGCGATGCGTCAATCATGGGTGCTGGGCCGCAAAGGAAGGCCTCGTCAACATTGCTCGGATCTATGATTGTTTCAAACAGGGAGTTGCATTTGTCTTCATCAATGCGTCCGTAGAGAAAGGGAATTTCTGTTTGCTCACGCGATAACACGTAGAATACCCGAAGACGATTGAGGTATTGATTCTTCAAGTCCTCGATTTCCTCTCTGAAAATAATGCTGTTCGTGGCCTTATTACCGTAGATCAGGGTGAACTCACTATTGGGTTCTGTGAGCAGCACGGTTTTCATGATGCTCATGATCGGGGTGATGCCACTGCCTGCTGCGATGGCGAGATAGCTTTTCTCATTTTCAGGATTGAGCTGAGTGAAAAACCGTCCCATCGGCTTCATTACTTCCAGCACATCTCCGGTCTTCAATACTTCGTTGGCATAGGTCGAGAAGAGTCCACCTTCAACCTTTTTGACAGCTACCCTCAAGTCTTCATCCAACGGGCTCCTGCAAATGGAATAACTCCGTCTGACATCCTGATCTCCGATCTTGGTTTTGAAGGTGAGGTATTGTCCCTGCGTGAATGAAAAATCTTCCTTCAGGTCTTCCGGCACCTCTAGAGAAACAGATACGCAATCGGGAGTTTCTCTTCTCACTTCTTGAACCTTCAGGGAATGAAATCTTGGCATAGTTTCTTTTTTCAGGGCCGTCAAAAATAGAACATAGCGGCAATTGAAATAGGCGAACAAAACAGCGGTTTATTGCGTTTTATCACCCATCACGGATTTCAGCCACCAATAGACCGTGTACTTTATATTTGCAAAAGACACACCTAGCCATGGCTGAGAAAGATTTACAAGCACGATTTCAGGAAACGATTGATAACGAGGTTAAGATCGAACCAAAAGATTGGATGCCCGATGAGTATCGAAAAACACTTATCCGGCAGATTTCTCAACACGCCCACAGTGAGATTGTGGGAATGCTTCCTGAAGCCAACTGGATAACACGAGCCCCGAGCCTGAAACGCAAAGTGGCCCTTCTGGCAAAAGTTCAGGACGAAGCAGGTCATGGATTATACCTCTACAGTGCCTGCGAGACGCTGGGCGTAGAACGAGACGATACCATCGAGGACCTTCACTCCGGCAAGGCCAAGTATTCTTCGATTTTCAATTATCCCACATTAACATGGGCCGATATAGGAGCCGTTGGATGGTTGGTAGATGGTGCGGCTATCATGAATCAAATTCCGCTTTGTCGCTGTTCTTATGGTCCATACAGCCGGGCAATGATTCGTGTGTGCAAAGAAGAAAGCTTTCACCAGCGTCAGGGCTACAGCATTATGCTTGCCATGGCCAATGGAACACCCGAACAAAAGCGCATGGCGCAGGACGCATTGAATCGTTGGTGGTGGCCATCTCTGATGATGTTTGGCCCTCACGATGCTGATTCGTCACATTCTGAGCAGTCGATGAATTGGAAAATCAAGCGCTTTTCTAACGATGAGTTGCGTCAGCGATTTGTGGACATGACGGTTCCACAAGCTCACCTCCTCGGACTTGAAGTTCCAGACCCAGATTTGAAATTCAACGAAGAAACCGGACACTGGGAAATGGGTCCGATTGATTGGAAAGAGTTTTGGAACGTGGTGAAGGGTAACGGCCGTTGCAATCATGAGCGTCTCCGTGCAAGAAATGCTGCTTATGAAGAAGGTAGCTGGGTGAGAGAGGCTGCATTGGCCCACGCTGAGAAGCGCAGAAAGAGAAAAGAAGACGCGAAGGCGGCTTAACCAAACCAACCACTATGAGCAAAGCTGAAAAGAAAAACTGGCCTCTGTATGAAATCTTCATCAGAAGCAAGGCTGGATTGAACCATCGTCATGTAGGAAGTCTTCATGCGGCAGATGAAGAAATGGCCATTGAAATGGCAAGAGATGTTTACACCCGAAGAATGGAAGGTGTGAGTATTTGGGTGGTGGCTTCCACAGACATCACAGCTTCAGATCCTACTGATAAGGAGGCATTGTTTGAACCGGCCGAAGACAAAATTTACAGGCATCCAACTTTCTATGAGCTGCCTGATGAGGTGAAACACATGTGATCATGCGTTTTGCCTTTTTCTGGCTGGCAGCGCTGGTGTGCCTTTCGTTTTCTGCTGCAGCGCAAGAGTTTGACTCCCGCTTCTTTTCCGATGGTCGTGCCACTCAATACGGTTTGGGTGGAACCGTTTTCAACGATGAACTGATCGTACTTGGAAGTTCTAAAACAGACTCTTCAGACTTTGATATTCTTCTGCATCGCCTTGATACGAACCTGAATCTTCTGGAGACTAAAATCTTTGGAACAGACGGTCTGGATTTTGGTGCTGCCATCACAACGGCCGGTGATTACCTCTATGTAGCAGGTTTCCGTGAAAACGGATTGCTTAACGATGGGTTGCTGATGTGCTTCGATGCCAATTTGGATTTGGTTTGGGAGCGGCTTCTGGGTTCTTTCAGTGGTAACGATCAGTTTGATGCTTGCACTGTGAATGATGAATACATCTACCTCACGGGTATTCAGTCTCAAAATGGATCATCTACCCTGGTTGCGAAATACGATCTGGACGGGAACCTGATCTGGTCAGAAGCTTTTTCAGGATTAGGAGCTGCTTCTCCGCAAGGCATTGCAACTTTCAGTGATGGCTCATTAGCTGTAGTGGCTGATATTGACAATGGAGGTGGAGACATCAACATTCGCTACTATCATTTGGATACCAGCGGGGCTCAGCTGCATTCTTTTACCTATGTCGACTCTCTGGCTGGAGGCTGCAAAAACGTGATTATTACGGAAAACGATGCAGTACTCATTGTAGGAGAATCACCGACCCCTACTTCCGTTTCTTTTGACCCTGTTTTCATTCTGGCGAATCAAGATGGAACTCCCCGTAGCAGGGAATTTATTGAGGACTCCCAAAATGGAGAAGCGGTGTTTTCGGCATACCAGCTTAGTGCAGATGAGTTTTTGCTGACCGGTTATGGCTATGATCCGCAGAATCTTGGTTCAGCGATGAAGGTGTGGCATGTGGATTCGAATCGAAACATCCTGGGCGAATGGTTTTTCTCGGTGGGTGCGCCCAACATTGGCTATGACATCCAGGAAGGCCCGCGAGGACAGCTGTTTCTGGTTGGAACCGGCTTTGCAAGTGACACGGGCTACATCGTTCTGAAAACCCGAAATCCGTATTGGACAAATGTGAGTGTCAATGAGCTCACAGAAGATGTTTCATTGCGTGTTTATCCTAATCCAACGCAAAGCTTGCTCAATCTGGAAGTGGATGGTCTCCAACATTGGGAGTTGATGGATGCCTTGGGCAAGGTCAGCATACAAGGTGGAAACTCTTCTACAATCGACCTTTCTTCTCTGGCAAGTGGGAATTACCTGCTCAGAATAGGAACGGACTCAGGTCAGTTTGTGCGAAGGGTGGTTAAGAACTAACCGCCTTAGCTTCTGGCTAAACCTGCTTTGTAGACCGACAGCGCACGTTCTCTCGCAGTCTTATGTTCAACAATTGGTCGGGGATAGCTGCTTCCTTCGAATTCCGGAACCCATTGCTGAATGTAGCGCTTGCCTGGATCGAATTTATCTGTTTGCAGGTAAGGATTAAATACCCGGAAATAGGGTGCGGCATCTACACCGGAGCCGGCAGCCCATTGCCACCCACCGTTGTTCGAGGCTAGCTCAAAGTCGATGAGCTTGCGAGCAAAGTAAGCTTCACCCCATCGCCAGTCGATCAGCAAGTGTTTGGTGAGAAAGCTCGCTACGATCATTCGCACACGATTATGCATGAAGCCGGTGGCGTTGAGCTCTCGCATGCCAGCGTCCACGATCGGATAGCCGGTTTTTCCTTCACACCATGCTTCAAACTCTTCTTTGTTGTTTCTCCATTCAATTTGGTCGTATTCTCTGCGGAAACTTTCGTTGACCACGTGTGGAAAGTGCCACAGAATCATCTGGTAAAACTCTCGCCAGATCAGCTCGTTGTACCACTTGCCGTTTTGTTCCTTTCCCAGTCTTGCCATTTCGCGGATGCTGATGGTGCCAAACCGCAGGTGCACGGAGATTCTGGTAGTGCCACGCTGTGCTGGTATGTCGCGCGTGTTGTGGTAGTTTTTCACCACTTCCACGTCTGCCTCCGGAGCAGGCCAATCTTTTTCATGCGCAGAGAACCCCATCGATTCCAACGAAATCAGCTCGGCCGGCTCTGTTTTGTGGAGTTTCTCAAAGTGTCGTTCTGTCTGAAATGGCTCCAGGTTCTCTGGCTTCAGGCGTTCTTTCCAGCGCTTTGAATATGGAGTATAAACAACGTAAGGATCTCCATTATCCTTCAGGATTTCGCTTTTTTCAAAGATTACCTGGTCCTTAAACGCTCTGAAGTTGATGTTCCTGTCGGCCAGGAATTCATACACTTCCTTGTCGCGCTTACGGGCATAAGGCTCGTAGTCTCGATTGGCATACAGCGCGTGGATGCTGTGTTTTTCTGCTAGCTGTTTGAATACGTCCAGCGGTTTTCCATAGAATACCCAGAGTGTGGAGCCCAGCTTTTCCAGTTGCGACTTGATCTGCTCCACATAAGCATAGATGAAGGATACCCTGCGATCGTCCCTGTCTTCCAGGTCGCTGAGAATGTCCTCATCGAAAATGAACATCGGCTGAACGTTTGTTTCGTTGTTCAGAGCTTGAAACAGTCCTGCGTTGTCAGAGAGTCGGAGATCTCTGCGGAACCAAAAAAGTGTGATGTTTTCCAAGGTCAGAAGTCTTTAGGTAGTGCAGAAGATGCGCTCATTCTGCTGACGTGTTTAAACAACAAAGACCCGGAGGAGTTCGGGCCTTTTACGATCTGCTGTCGCTTGTGGGGCGGGCATAGTCCTTCTGCTCAAGA
Organism: Flavobacteriales bacterium UBA6057; assembly: GCA_002428995.1. Lineage (GTDB taxonomy): Bacteria > Bacteroidota > Bacteroidia > Flavobacteriales_G > Salibacteraceae > UBA6057. Next base: position 250,450 of record DIYJ01000007.1, read on the forward strand.
AACTTCAGGTCGTGATAGCGATAAAGACCTGAAACGGAGACTGCCTGATTCGCCACTAAATCAATGGAGCCATCATCTTTGATCGTTGCTTCGTCCAGCATTACGGAAGTCACTTCGCCTACGATCAGTCTCGTGCCATTCAATACGAGGTGCTCTTCGCGAAACTGCATTCCCAATTTGATCGGACTTTGCTTTACAAAAGGTGCTGAGGAGCCCTCTATCCATTCTTCATCGAGCCCAGTTGCTTTGAATTCTGATTCGCTCTCTTCGTATTTCGCAGAAGTCTGGTGTGCCTGATCTAGAATGCTCTTCGACACGTGGTTTATGGTGTAGCTACCTGATGCCTTGAGGTTATTGTAAGTGTGTCGGGGGACGGTGGTTGGCCGCAGGATGAAACCGAGAAGCGGAGGCGTAGCTCCAAGGTGCACAAGCGAGTTGAATAGCCCCAGGTTTGATGTTCCCTGTGCATCTTCAGTTCCAATGAGGACAGGTGTTCTGGCGCCACTTAAGGTGTTGAAGAAGTTGACCCAGAAGCGTCCTTCATGCACCGTCCAATCTTCCGTAGAAAATGTTTGGAGGGCCATGTTATCGCAGTCTGCTCATTCCGCCATCTACTCCAAACACTTGCCCTGAAATCCATCGACCTGTTTCAGAAACAAGGTGAGCTGCCAGCGCTGCAACATCTTCTGGTTGACCGATGCTTTTGAGCGGGTGACGTTCTGCGTTGGCTTCCTGTTTCTTTTCATTGCTCAGCAGGCTCGCAGCCAGAGGAGTATCGGTGAGACTTGGGGCGATGACGTTGCATCGAATGTCTGGTGCGTATTCTGCAGCCAGCGATCGGGCAAGACCTTCGATGGCACCCTTGCTCGCGGCAACGGAAGCATGGAATGCCATGCCCTGCTGAACAGCCACGGTGCTGAAAAGAACGATCGATCCCTTTCCTGCTTTCAGTGCCGGCAGCACTGCTTGAATACAATTAATAGCACTCAGCACGTTGATCTGAAAATCATCCTGAAAATCCTGAGTCTTCAGCCGATGAAAGGGCTTTAAATTAATGCTTCCGGGGCAATAGATCAGCCCTTCCAGTTCATCAAACATGCCCTCCAACGCTCCAGGGTTTTCCAGTACGTCAAGCTCAATGTGCTCAACAGGAAGGTGGGAGATTTCATCATTGGTTCGAGAAGCCACTAAGACTTCTTTTCCGCTCGCGAGCAGCTCTTCCGTGCATGCTTTACCGATGCCCTTGCTTCCACCAATGATCAGAATACTCATTCCTTGAGCTTGAGGTAGGTCAGAAACTCTCTGCGTGTATCGGCTTCCTTGAATTTACCGCTGTAGCTGGCTGTTACAGTGCTGCTCTCTGTGTCCTGGATTCCCCTGGACTTTACACAGAGATGCTCTGCGTCAACCACCACTGCCACGTCTTCCGTCTGAAGCGTTTCGCGCAATGCTCGCGCGACCTGTTCTGTAAGGCGTTCCTGGACCTGAGGCCGCTTTGCATAATACTCTACAAGCCGGTTGATTTTGGACAAACCGATGACGTGGCCGTTTGAGATGTATGCGACATGTACTTTACCAATGATCGGTACAAAGTGATGCTCGCAGTAGGAATAGAGCGTGATGTCTCTTTCTACAAGCATTTCCTTGTATTTGTATTGGTTGTGAAATAGCTTGATCGCAGGCTTGTTTTTAGGGTCGAGGCCCTTAAAAACTTCATTCACATACATCTTGGCTACTCGCCTTGGTGTGTCCTTCAGACTGTCGTCCTCAAGATCCAATCCAAGAATGTCCATGATCTCCTTAAAATGAACTTCTATCTTCTTGATTTTCTCAACGGGACTCAGCGTTTCGCCACCTTTTTTCATCGGTGTTGAGAGCCCGTTCCAGTGGTGCTCGTAGTCGAGATCATCCAATAGAGAGTCTGTCTGCTCTGAGGCAGATAAGTTTTTATTGTAGCTCATAATTTCTTAATTGAGGTTAGAAACCCTGCGGCTTTGAAAGTGTGATTCGATACGGTCGAAAGCGATTTTGAACCATTCGGTGAACTGCTCAGGGTACGCCTCCATTTCAGTGCGTATTTGCTCGAGGGAGGCATAACGGGTATCGGCTACTTCTTCCGGATTAGGGTAGGGAAGCGTATCGGAGTAGCCTATGAAGACATGGTCAAATTCATGTTCTGTCAGCCCTTGGTCAAGCTCCGCCTTGTAAATGAAGCTAAACAGATGTTCCATCGAGCATTCCATTCCCATCTCTTCCAGCAATCTTCGCTTTGTAGCTTCTTCCAGCGACTCTGTTGGTCTCGGGTGAGAACAGCAGGTGTTGGTCCAAAGGCCTCCTGAGTGATACTTGGAGAAGGCGCGTTGATGGAGCAAAAGTTCGTTTTGGGAATTGAAAATGAACACAGAAAAAGCACGATGAAGCAAGGCCTTTTCGTGCGCCTCCATTTTTTCCATCACGCCTTGTGCGCGATCGTGTTCATCTACAAGTATGACTTGTTCTTTTACGTTCATCACAATGAGGTTTCAAATTTTGCCATTCTTGCGGAAAGACCTTCTGAGCTTTTCACATAAGACTCAAAATCGTCCATCCACGACTGGCGATTGTTTGTTGAAGCAATGGAGCGCATGATCCTTTCAAAGTCCGTCTCTATATTCTCGGAATATCCCAGAAAAGACGGACAGTTGGTTTGAATGAGCAGGCGCAGGTATCTTAACTCAGCGTTGGATGGATCGGCTTGAATCGCCTCTTCCAACAGCTCTGTTCCTTCTGTGAAATAGGAGTACTTGGCAAAGGGACTGCTCACGCGATCGGCCATCATGGCTTTAGCTGCACCTTGATAGGCTTTGACCGTTGAACTCTGCACATCAGCTCTGGATAGCCTCGATAGAAAGCCTTCCAGGTCAGCTTCCTTGGAGACACAAGCCTTAAATTCTCTTCGAATTTTCTCTGTTTCTATGCTGCTCGCCATTAAGAAAATAGGGAGTAAGAAAGTCGCGATGGTAGTTGATACGGTTCTCATTATCAGATCATGTTGAAACTGTGCTTGACATAGGATTCAATGAACAAGGCATACTTCTTATTGTCCGGAATCCGGATGCGACTTTGCATGATCTCCTTGGCTGGTGTGTTCTGAATCTTCAAGAAAAGGCGATAGAAGTAGACATAGGCCATGTAAACACCAAAGCGCGCAGCTTTCGGAAGTTGCAGGATGCCTGCATATCCTTCCGCAAAATCACGACCAATTTCATCTTCGATTGCCTTTTTGGTGTTGTCATCGAAGGTGTCCATGTCAACACCGGGGAAATACGTTCGCCCTAAACCCTCGAAATCATCTTTCAAGTCGCGCAGGAAGTTGATCTTTTGGAAAGCGGCACCCAGGCGCATAGCAGGATACTCAAGCTTACGGTACATGTCTCTGTCTCCTTCAGTGAAGACTTTTAGGCACATCAGACCAACGACTTCAGCCGATCCGAGGATGTATTTCTCATAGCCGTCCTTAGAATAGGCCGTCTTTTCCAGGTCCATGCGCATGCTCTCGAGAAACGTATCAATGAGTTCTCGATCGATGTCGTACTCTTTTACCACTTGCTGGAAGCTGTTCAGCACCGGATTCAATGAGATTCCCTGATCGATGGCTTCGTAAGTGTCCTGCGTGAATTTTTGAAGTAGATGTGCCTTGTCAAAATCATGGAATGTGTCTACGATCTCGTCAGCAAACCTTACAAACCCGTAGATGGCATAGATTGGGTTCTGAAACTTTGTTCCAAGGAAGCGCGTGCCCAGGGAAAAAGAGGTGCTGTAGGCATGGGTGATCATCTTGCTGTTTCGCAAGCACACCTTATCGTACAATGCTTTCATCTCAGTTGAGTTTATGATGTTTCGCAATCAGGTCGGCTACTACCTGGCCGCTGATCAATGAGGGAGGTACTCCTGGACCGGGAACAGTCAGTTGTCCGGTGAAGTAAAGATTGTTGAGGTTTTTATGCTGTATGCGTGGTTTCAGGAAGGCGGTCTGGAGCAGTGTGTTGGCTAGTCCGTATGCATTTCCTTTAAACGCATTGTAGTCTTTCTGGAATTCAGAAACCGAATAGCTCTTCTTGTAAATGATATCGTTTTTGAACGAAGTGCCTGTATGCTTTTCTATCCTGTTGACCAGTGTGTCGAAGTAACGCTCTCGAATCGCTTCACTATCTCCTTCCAGTCCGGGTGCAATGGGAATCAGCATGAAAATGTTTTCCATGCCCTGTGGAGCCACGCTGTCATCCGTTTTGGAGGGACAGCACACATAAAAAAGTGGGCTTTCAGGCCAAACATTCGTCTTGTAAATCTCTTTCGCGTGCTGCTGAAAATCCGTGTCAAAAAATAAGTTGTGATGTAAGAGGCCGTCTACCTTCTTCTTCACGCCCACATAATACAGGAGGCAGGATGGGGCCATGGTTCTTGTGCCCCAGTATTTAGACTTGTATTGACGGTCAGATTCATCCAGCAATTGAGTGTCGATGTGGTGGTAGTCTGCACCGCCAACAACAACATCTGAGCTGATGGACTCACGATCTGTGACTACCCTCATCGATCCGTTCTGGTAAATCCGCTGCACAGGTTCTCCTAACCGGAAATTCACACCCTTTTCTCGGGCAAGCGTTTCCATACCTTCAACGATCTTGTGCATGCCACCCATCGGATACCATGTACCCAGCTTCATGTCAGCATAATTCATTAGACTGTAAAGCGCTGGCGTGTCTTGAGGCATGGCTCCGAGAAAGAGCACTGGAAATTCGATCAGACTCAAAAGTTTTGGGTCTGAGAAATAGCCACGTGCAAAATCTTTGAAATTCTTGAGTAAATCGAGCTGGAACAGGCCTTTCATGACCTTCCATTGTGCGAATTCGAGCACCGAGAGCCCTGGCTTATAGACCAAGTCATTGACGCCCGCATCGTACTTATAGGCCGCATCTTCCAGGAATTTTCGGAGCTTTTGCCCAGCTCCTTTTTCCCTTGCTTCGAATAGTTCGATCAGTGATTGAAAGGATGACGGAATGTCAACTTGTTCATCCTTAAAGAATACTCTGTAAGATGGATCTAGCCGCTTGAGGTCGTAATAGTCGGAGACGGATTTGCCGAAGCGATTGAAGTATTTTTCAAACACATCTGGCATCCAATACCAACTTGGTCCCATATCAAACGTGAAACCTTGTTCGGTGAATTTTCGCGCACGTCCTCCCGTGGAGGCGTTTTTTTCGACAACGGTCACTTTCGCTCCTTTATCTGCGAGCGAAGTGGCAGCAGCCAACGATGCGAAACCAGATCCTATGATGGTGGCGGTGGTCAACGGATGATGGTTTTTAGTTCGGATTGTAGTCGCTCAGGACGTCCATGAGCTTTCTACGCGCCAAAAAGATGCGACTTTTTACAGTGCCGATAGGTAATTGCAGGTAATCGGCAATCTCTTTGTACTTGTATCCTTCATTGTGCATTTTGAAGGGAATGCGATACTCATCCTGAAGGTCATTCACGCTGGATGTGATCTCCTTGTTGTTGAAGATGGAACTCGGATTCCGGTCCTTCGATTCCTTCGCATTGTTTAAGTAATAGAGATCTTCTGACTGATCAATGATGGTTTTTGATTTCACGTTCCTCCTGTAATTGTTGATGAACGTGTTCTTCATAATCGTGTAGAGCCAGGCCTTCAGATTGGTTGCTTCCCGGAACTTATCCTTGTAAGCTATGGCTTTCATGTAAGTATCTTGAACAAGGTCCTTAGCATCCTCATCATTCATCGTGAGGCTAAATGCGAAATACTCTAGCGCCTTTCGGTAGGTGAGTATTTGTTGATTGAATTCGATTGTTGACATTCTGTTTAACCTTTTGATTTAAAACTTAAACAAATGTAATTCGCGATTCATTGCGAAACAAGAAATGTTTAACTTTTTTAGGAAAAGCCTAAACAAGAATTGGAATCCTGAGAGAGGATTATTCTGAAACCGTTGATTTTACTGGCTTAGAGGTACTTGTAGATGTCGTCAATGCCGTGCAGAAGATGAACACGATCCATAGAGAAGCCCTCGAGATCAGGGTGCAGACGTGTAGCGATCAGCAAGTCGCAATCGTTACACACGCTCTTTAAATTCTCAATCGTGCTCTTGGCATTGTTGACGATGGACGGTTCTACCAGAAAGGTCAGAACAAAGTCAGGCTCAATGGTAAGAACGGCTGCATCTACATCTTTATCGGGCAAATTCTGACCCAGATAGTAGGTGCGGTGCCCTCGCTTTTTGGTGACATAGTGTGCCATCAACAGGCCAATCTCGTGGTGCTCGCCCGCAGGTAGGAATAAGATTACCTTCTTGCCATCCTTAGGCATGGGTAAACGATCGATTGCAGCGATCACTTTTTGCCGTATGAGGGAACTGATGAAGTGCTCGTGTGCCGGATTGATCTGATCCAGAGACCATAGTATACCCACCTTCTCCAGAAATGGATAGATGACTTGAGTAATCGTCTTTTCGAAGCCATTGTGGCGCACAGAGTTCTCGTAGATGCGGCCAAATTTGTCCGCATCCATGTCGATCATGGCCACTACCAGGTCATTTGCGTCAAGATCCAGATGGATGTCAGAATCGTGCAGGAGGGTCTGTTCATACACCCGCTCTACTTCACTGTTGAACTTGTCTTCAGACAACTTGCTGATGTGACTGATCTTGTGTCCATTCTTAATCAGCAAGGCTACGTTCAACAAGAATTTCAACTGCTGATCATCGTAATAGCGGATATTGGTGTCCGTACGCTTGGGTTCTATCAGCTGGTAGCGCTGTTCCCAGATGCGTATCGTATGAGCTTTAATCCCAGATAATTGCTCAAGATCCTTTATTGAATAAACACCCATAACTCTATGCCTTCTTAAACAGTGGTGGCATCAAAAAGTTGAGATTCGCGACCTTTCAAACTTCAAATGAACAAATGCTTTCTGAAACTTCGCTAATTTGTTTAGTGAAAGTAGTCAATCGTTCAACAATAAAGTGAGTAGCTCGGAAAAATCTGAAATGACACTATCCGAAAAGGTGTCAGCACTTCCCGGAAAGCCGGGAGTCTATCAGTTCTTTGATAAGGAAGGTGTCATCATATATGTTGGCAAGGCCAAACACCTCAGGAAGAGGGTTTCTTCTTACTTCAATCGCGATCGTTATGATAATGGTAAAACCGCCTTGCTGGTGCGCAGGATTGTGGATCTGCGGCACATCGTTGTCAAGAGCGAGTATGATGCGTTGCTTTTGGAGAATAACCTCATCAAAGAACATCAACCGAAATTCAACATCCAGCTCAGGGATGATAAAACCTATCCATGGATATGCATCAAGAAGGAGCGGTTTCCGAGGGTTTTCCCAACACGAAACATTGTCAAAGATGGATCTGAGTACTACGGGCCGTATGCTTCGGTGAAGAAAATGAAGTCTGTATTGGACATCATCAGCAAGATCCACAAGATCAGAAACTGCAACTACAACCTAAGCCAGGAAAACATTGAGGCCGGAAAGTTTAAGGTTTGCCTGGAATACCACATCGGCAATTGCCTGGGGCCTTGCGTTGGAAAGCAGTCGCAGCGGGATTATGATCAGGGCATCGATGAGATTCGCAAGATCATCAAAGGGGATGTAGATCCCGTGATCAAGTCGTTCAAGCAAAAAATGAGCGAAGCAGTCACCAGGCTGGATTTTGAAAAGGCGGAGGATTGGAAGCAGAAGGCTGAGGCCATGGAGAGTTATCAGAGTAAGTCGGTAGTAGTGACGCCATCTATTCGCAACGTTGATGTAGCCAGTATCATTTCTGATGATTCCTTCTCTTACCTCAATTACATGCGCGTAGTCAACGGAGCGGTCATTCAAAGTCACTCTGTCGAGTTCAAAAAGAAGTTGGCGGAGCAAGACGAGGAGCTGCTTCTGATGGGGTTGGCAGAAATGCGCAACGTGTTTGATAGCGAGGCAAAGGAGGTAATCCTAAGTCACGAGCTGGACACCGAGCTGGAAGGCCTTACTCTGCATAAGCCTCAGCGCGGAGATAAAAAGGCCTTGCTGGACTTTTCATTGCGAAACGCTCGCTTCTTCATGCTGGAACGACAGAAATCGCAGGAAAAGGTAGATCCGGAGCGTCACAGCAAGCGCATATTAAAGACTCTTCAGGAAGACTTGCGCATGGGCGAACTCCCTATGCACATTGAGTGTTTCGACAACTCCAATTTTCAAGGGTCATACCCGGTTGCTGCCTGTGTGGTGTTCAAGAATGCCAAGCCTTCGAAAAAGGACTACCGACACTACAATATCAAGACGGTTGAGGGGCCCAATGACTTCGCTTCGATGGAAGAAGTGATTTATCGCAGGTATAAACGTCTGCTCGATGAAGGTCAGTCGCTGCCTCAGCTCATCGTCATTGATGGTGGTAAGGGTCAGTTGAGCTCTGCACTGAAGAGCTTGGAGCTCCTGGATTTGCGAGGCAAGATTGCGATCATTGGAATTGCGAAACGCCTGGAAGAGATCTATTTTCCTGAAGATTCGGTGCCCGTTTATATTGACAAGCGTTCAGAGTCGCTTAAGCTGATTCAGCGGCTCCGGAATGAAGCGCATAGGTTCGGAATTACCCACCACAGAAGCCGAAGAAGTAAGGAGGCCTTTAACAGTGAACTCCTTAACGTGCCAGGAATAGGAGAAAATTCTGCAAAAAAGCTTCTTAGAACATATTATTCTGTTGACCGTATCAAGACACTAGCAAAAGAAGACCTACAAAAGGTGGTTACCGCTGCGCAGGCAGAGAAGATCATCGCCTATTTCCGACCCTAAACAGATGACAGGCTGGTTCAAACAGATCACTAGGCTCGGGGTATCAGCTCATTTACCTTCCCCGCAGATTGATGAGCTGATAGTCCTGAATTCATTTTGTGTGCACGGCATTTTTGCCGGGATCACATTTGCCTGTTTGAATGCCTTTCTGCTTAGCAAGCATTGGATGATCTGCCTGATGGTAGGAGTAGTAGGTATTGTTCCTCTTTTCATTTCCCTTCTCCTCAATCGCGGAGGTTTGCACGTAACGGCAAAGGCCGTTTTTTCTTTTGGCCTCACTTCGATGTTGATTTTTTGTGCAGCCTATTTTGGCCTGGACAGCGATTTGCATCACCTGCTCCTGGTGGTTTTCACCGCGCTCATTGTAGTCAACAAAACCAATAGTCGGGAAAACCTGATGTTGTTGTTCATCAACGTGCTGATGAGCTCTTCTTCGCTGTTGTTTCTCTACATCAGCGATACCTCTTACATCGAGCTTGATGAAGAGGAGGTTCGCATGTTTCAGTTTCTGAGCTTTGCTATGGCCACAGCGGGCTTGATCGCCATAGCCTTGATCAACTATGCTTTTCACAGCTCAAGGGAAATGGTGCTGAGCAGCACGCTTAGGCAATTGGGCGCCCAGGCTTCGATGTTTCGTGCTGTAAGTGATAACATCATTGGAGGGATGTTCCGAAGCACGCCAAATGATGGAGTCGTGTACGCCAACAAAGACTTTTTGCGGCTTTTTGCGCTCGACTCTATGGAGCAGGCTCTGAAGATGAGCCCCGTAGCGGTGTATGCGCATCCAGAAGAACGCGAACGCGTGATCAGTATACTGGAAAGCCAGGGAAGGATTGAGCAGGAAAGAGTTCTGTTCAAACGGGCAGATGGTACCACCTTTTGGGGAAGCCTCACCGCCAGGTTAACGCTGGAGGATGGGAAAATGCACATCGATGGAACGGTGATGGACATTTCTGAGCAAATGCAAAAGGAGAGGGCCTTGATTGATCGTGATGAACAATTAGAAGAGGCTCAGCGGCTTGCGCTTATCGGCAGTTGGCAAATTGACTACCGCGAAGAAAAGGTCAAGTGGTCGCGGCAGATGTTTTCCATTTTCGAATACGATCCAGAGGAACCAGTTCCAGACTTGCGGGCGTTCCTGAAGCTACTAGCTGTGGATCAAATGGACGAAGTGATTCCCAGTTTGGAAACAATGGCCAAGCGATCCTCAGGGCCTCACACATATGATGCATGGGTGAAGACCAAGAATGGTGAGGCCAAGTTTATCAAGAGTAAGTTTTACTTCGAATCAGATGCGGATGGGATAGCCTCATTGAGAGGAACTGTGCAGGACATGACGGAGCACCGTCTCATGGAGGATAAGCTGACGGAAACCAAAAACTTCTACGAGCGGGTCTTAGACTATGCTCCCATCGAAATTGTTATCCTGGATCGGGAGAAGCGCTTTATTTTCTTCAACAAGAAGTCACTCACGGATCCTGAATTGCGAGTTTGGCTCCTGGGCAAAACCGACCTTGATTTCTGTGAGCATCGCAACCTCGACCCAGCATTTGGGCTTCACCGGATGGAGCAATACCAGAAGGCGTTGGATGAAGAGTCTTTGATCTCCTGGGAAGAGGTGATGAAAAACCGACAGGGCAAGAACGAGTATATCGTTCGCAATGTCTTCCCATTGATGCGCGATAAGGAAGGGCCGACTCATCTCATCAGTTTTGGCTTTGCAGTTACAAGCATGCGTGAGGCTCAGGAAATACTGGAGTTTAGGAACGAAGAGCTTCAGAAGCTTAATGAGGAACTCGATCGATTTGTGTACAGTGTTTCACATGACCTCCGGGCTCCCATTGCTTCCGTTCTGGGGCTTATCAACATCGGAGAAGAAGTCGGCACAACGGAAGAAGCAAAGGAAGTATTCCACATGCAGCGTGATGCATTGGAAAGACTGGATACCTACATCCGCGATGTGATTGATCATTCCCGAAATAAGCGACTGGTGGTCAATTCCGAACATGTCGACATTCATGAAATGGTGGAAGACATCATAGATGGGCTTCGCTTTCTTCCTTCCATGGAGAAGGTGAAAATCACTACGGAAGTCCCCGATGGCTTGACAGTTTTGACGGATGCGGTACGAATGAAAGTTGCGTTGAACAACCTCCTGTCCAATGCGATCCGCTACAGCGATTTGAGCAAAGAAAAACCCTTTGTTCACCTCGAGGCGAAAGCTCTGGAGGGTGGGGTGTCCATCGTAGTGGAAGACAACGGAATTGGCATCCGCAAAGAGTATCAGGATAAAGTGTGGGACATGTTTTTCCGTGGCACGACTAAAAGTGGTGGCAGTGGTCTGGGGCTTTACATTCTCAAGGAAACGATCGAAAAACTGGGCGGCACCATCACACTTGCTTCTGAAGAAGGGAAGGGAAGTGCCTTCCGCATGACAGTTCCGAACAAGACCTCTACGTCAGCCGATCCGTCAGCAGGTTCATCTCAATCACCGGAGTGATCTTTTCGTAGAGAATCCGATACACAGCCTCCGTGATTGGAAGCTCCACCTCGAATTTCTTGTTCATCTCCATGATAGAGCGCACCGCATAGTAGCCCTCAGCAATCATGTTCATTTCCAGCTGCGCGGCCTTTACACTATATCCCTTACCGATCATCATTCCGAAGGTTCGGTTTCGGCTGAACTGAGAATAGGCTGTAACAAGCAAATCGCCCAGGTAGGCAGAGGAGTTTACATGACGGTGCACTGGATTCACAGCATCTACAAATCGTTCAATTTCCTGGATTGCATTGCTCACTAATACTGCCTGAAAATTGTCTCCGTAGCGCAATCCGTGGCATATTCCCGAAGCAATCGCCATGATGTTTTTCATGACCGCGCTAATCTCCGTTCCAAATATGTCTTCTGAAGTAGAGGTTTTTACATAGCGACATTCCAACGCCTCGGCCATTTGGGTGGCAATCGCCAAGTCTGGGCAGGCCAGCGTAAGGTAGCTCAGCCGTTCCAGCGCAATTTCTTCTGCGTGGCAAGGGCCGCTGATGATTCCGATTCGCTCATACGGAATGTTGAACTCCTTGTGAAAAAAGCGGGCAGGAATGGAATGGTATTCAGGAACGATTCCTTTAATGGCACTGAACAGGATTTTGTCCTCCAGCCCATCGGTCTTGAATCCGTCAAACGCCTGGAATACAAACGCAGAAGGAATGGCCATGATCAGGACGTCACTGTTATGTACCACAGCTTCCAGGTTGCTATTGGGATGAACTCGTTCGAGGTCAAAGGCAACAGACTGAAGGTAGCGGGGATTGTGCTTGTATTTTCGAATGGCTTCTACCGACTCCTCGTCTCTCAGCCACCAGTTTACGTTACTGGAGTTGTTACAAAGCAACTTGGCCAGCGCAGTCGCCCAACTTCCTCCTCCGATCACTCCATATTGCGTGTCCATGCTCGGTCAAAAGTAGGCATTCGACTTTCTTGTGCGTAAGAAGGCCAGGAGCAGAGTATTCCATTAAGATGAAGCGGATCAGTCGCGGATGAGATGCACCACTCCGCGGTGTTCGATGATCTCTTCTTCATTCGCCCGGCAGTATTCTACCAGGTAGAAGTAAACACCATCTGAAGCCTGTTCTCCTGAGACGGCCACTGTACCGTCCCAACCCATGTCCTGGAATTCGTAAGTGTGGATCAACGTTCCCCAGCGATTGTAAATCGAGCAAGAGAAACATGTGGCTTCCTCCAGATTCGTTTTCCAGATGTCGTTTTGACCATCGCCATTCGGGGTGAAAACATTGGGGATGTAAATTGACTCGCAGTCTTCCACATCAATGGTTACACTCGTCACGGCACTGTTACAGACAAAGTGCCTCGCCCAAACGTAGTAAGACGTGTTTTTGGTGAGAATCGGAGTCTCAAAGGTCTCTCCCGTGGCAAGCAGTACGGTGTCATTCGGCAGGTACCATTGAATGTCTCCAACATTCGTGGTAGCGGTCAGCTCCACAGACTCTCCGGCACAAATTGTAGTGTCTGAAATCTCAGGGGTCAGCACAATGTTTGGTTGAACGCTCACTTGCACCGCATCAGAAATCGCAGGACAACCGAAGGTGTCAACGGTGGTCAGCACGTAAGTTCCTGAGTCGAAAATCGTGATGCTACGCAAGCTATCCAGCGTAGGTGTCCAGGTGTAACTTGCCAAACCTGCTGTTCGGTCTGAGATCAGTGTAACAAATTCCCCCTCGCAAAACGAGGTCGGCCCAACAATGGTAATGGGAGCAAAGGTGGGAGGAATGCTTAACTCAATGGGTTGCGAAACTCCTCTACAACCGTTCGAATCCAGTGTGTTGAGCGTATAAGTTCCGGCAGAATCCACCACAATGTTTTGAGTGGTCTCTCCGTTGGGCAGCCAGAGGTAGGTGTCCATGCTGCTGTTGCCCATCAAAAGCTTTGTATCTCCTTCGCAGAAAACGGGATATCCATTGATGCTGATGGTGGTTACTTCCTGATCAATAGGGACATAGGCAGTGTCCGAGGTCTTCGAACAACCATTGGAGTCAGTGGTGGTAAGCACAAAGGCTCCCGAGTCACCCACAATGATAGAGTCCGAAGTTTCAGCCGTTGGCCACCAACTGTAACTCGCCATGCCTTCAGAACCATAAAGTGTGATGGTCGAATCGATGCACAGCAAACCTCCTATGGTGATTTCAGATTCCACACCTGAAGGCACAACGGTGATCTCAGCAAAGGTTTCGATGTCGCAGGAAGTGATCTTACACACATAGGTGCCTGGGCCGAAGATGGTCTTTTCGGTTTCGTTTCCACTCAAAGGCGGCTGCCATTCGATCACGCTGTTGTCGTTGGTGACAACAGACAATACCAGGGAATCACCATCGCAGATGACCGGATCGCCATTCACCAGCAGTGAAGGTGTGGTGTATTGGTTGATGGTAACGGTATTGCTGATGAGGTCACAACTGTCTCCATCTATGAGCGTGGCAAAGTATTGGCCGGGCTCGCTCACATAAACCTGATTCGTAGTGGAGGTGAGTACACCACTTGGGCCTTCCCAGATGAAGCCTTGCGTGGGGTTAAAGGACTTGAAACACGGATCGGGACCCATCGGGTGTGTGGCTGTTAACAGCACCGAGTCGTTGGGACATAAAATTTCACTGGAGGCCGTCACTGTTGGCTGCGGTTTCTCCCTGACGCATATGGTGTCTTCAAAATTCCCGCTCGTCACACAGCCAAAGGAATTTGTGTCCGTGAGAAAAGAGGTCACGGAATAGATGCCCTCGTTGTTTACCTCTACTGTGTCGTTTGTTTGTCCATTCACTCCGGTGCCTGCCCATGTGTAGCTGGGGCCGCCAGTTGCAATCAGTTCCGTAGTTCCTCCAGGGCAGTAGTAAGGACTTCCCACGATCAGCAAACTGAGTTGGTTGAGCGTTGGAACCGGGAGCACTTCAATGGTGAATGTGCCAGTGATCACGATGGTATCTGTATCGCACGGAATGGCGCGGATCAGCGTTGCGGTTACGTCATAAGTTCCGGCAGCAGAAGAATCATCTACGTTCAGAAATAATCCGGTTTCGCAGCTTTCTATGATGGCAAAAGGGTAGCTGGGCGAAAAGCTCCATTCCACTTCCTGCAAGCTGTAGTCATTGTCCTGATTGATGCACTCAAACTGCCCGCTCGGATTGCCTATTGTGTCGTAAAGCCAAAACTGGAACTGCTCTCCCATGCATATCTGCACGGTAGTGTCCATGTTCGTGAGTCTGGGGTCAAAGGGAGGAAGTGGGTCGTAAAAGTCAATTTGTACTCCGTTGGTATTGGAACAGCTATCATCGTCAAACCGTGTGACGGTGTAGAAACCATCATCATAGACCATGACGGATGGCGTAGTAAGACCAGAAACTCCGGGACCGTTCCAAAGAATATCATCGTTGCCAAAATCGCTGGCTGTGAGCAGCACAGAATCAGGAAGGCAGAGTTCGATGTTCTCAATGTCAAAAGGCAAGGCGTCCGTATTCACGATCACATCATCGCTGAGCCTGGGAGGATCAGGATTAGGAAGAATGTTGATATAGATAGAATCAGCCGCTTCAAAGCAGCCATCGGCAGACCTGCGGATCACCCACGCTTCACCGCTACTTGTGAAGGTGGTGCTGACCTGAGTAGCCGAGTTGGACCACTGATAAGTAAGGTCGGGGCCTATGCCGGGGCAAATGCGAGGAATGGCAGTCACCATCACTCCCGAACAGGCCGATGCTGTATCCGGACACCCCGGGTCGATGCATGGTGTTCCAATATCTCTCACACATCCTGTGCCCGAGCGCTCGTAGTAGTCATAAGGCTCTCTAGTCGGATCGATGGCATTTGCAATTACAATGTCAAGGTTCCCAGCAGCATCCAGGTTTCGGAAAGAACCGTAATTGGCATCTCCGCAATGGGACGCATTTGTTCCGCAATCTACGTTCGGCCAGTTGGCAAGATCCACGAAGTTGGGTGTAGTGGGGACGTTAAATGCTCCTCTAAAACTTCCAGTGAAGTGGGCGTTTCCAGCAGCATTTGCTGCAACACCAAAGCAGAAATCGTCTTCGCTGCTTCCCATGCTGCGGCTGTATTGAAAGTTGCCACCGCTGTTGTATTTGGATACAAAAATGTCTTTGTAGCCTACCGAATTGAAGATGCCGTCACCAAAGGGATCTGCATATTCATCAAAGCGGCATTCGAAGGTTCCTCCAATGTACACCGCCCCTGATCCGTCCAGGTTGACGCATTCTACGGCAACGGCACTTTCAGAGCTGGCAGACTGCGTCCACGATACCGCTCCCGCAGTGCTGAAGCGCGCAAGGAAGATGCGATTGGTATAGGTTCCTGTGATGGTTGGATTCGATCCGGTGAACACCGTCACATTACCGGTGAAATCTCCTACCACTACCGTGTTTCCTGCGTTGTCGGTAACCAGGGCTTTGGTGATGTTTGATGCTCCTCCACCGATGATTCTGAACCACTGTTCGTCTCCGGAACTGTTGTACTTCACCACGTAGATCACATTCAACATGGTGTTGTTGTGTGTCTGATCGAAGGTGATGGTATCGCTGAACTGGCCTGTGATGTAGACGTTTCCAGAACCATCCGTGGCTACATCGATGCCTCTGTCCGTATTGTTTCCCGATCCTTGCTCTACCCACGTGAAGGCACCGGCTGAAGTAAGCTTGGTGGTGAAAACATCAGTCGAGTTGTTCAGGCTGGTGATGTTGGTTGCGCCAAAGGTTGCCGTACCCCTGAACTCACCCGTAACCAACACGTTTCCTGAATTGTCAACTGCGATTCCGTTGCCAATATCGGCTCCTGAACCTCCTGCACTCGAAACCCAGTCCAGCGCACCGGCCGTGGTGTACTTAGCGATGAAAACATCCTGCTGACCACTGGAGGTCACGTTTGTGCCATCGAAGCTTGCTGTGCCATTGAAAAAGCCGGTGACATAACAGTTCCCGGAGCCGTCCACTTCGATGGAGAGTCCGCGATCTGCCGCACTGCCGCCTGCCTTTTTTGCCCATTGAATGATACCTTGATTGTTGGTTTTGACAATGAAAATGTCAGTAGAACCGTTCGAAGCGAGCGTAGTTCCTCCAAAGGTGGCGCTGCCGGAAAAGTAGCCGGTTGTATAGGTGTTGCCACTGCCATCAATGGCAATGTCGTAGCCTTCGTCTACGGTAAGTCCTCCAGCTTGCTGCATCCAATATTGACCGAAGCCCAAAAAAGGAGCCAGTACCCAAAGTAGCAGGAGAGGTATTTGTCTTGGGGGGACATTAAACATGGTGAATTGAGAGTAGAGGTGTTACAATATAATCAGGTATTCTGCTAGACGCGTTTTGGACGAATTTAGTTGTTTTTAAGGTGGTTCGTCTTATTTAGTCGATAGACGAATATTTAGCTTCGATTGTTTGCCTTGCCTGATCCGATCCGTTTTGATCCAAAGCCCTAGTCTCTGATCAGCGATACATTGCCCCTGTACTCTACCACTTCACCGTCATAACGGCAATACTCCACCACATAAAAATAGGTGCCTGTTGGAGCTTGATTCCCGGTAGCACTCACCGTACCATCCCAGCCTGGATCAAAGCCTCGTGTTTCGAAAACGGATTGCCCCCAGCGATTGAAGATGGTACATCTGAAGCATTCGTGTTCTTCCAGTTCGGTTCGAAAAATGTCGTTGATTCCATCACCGTTGGGAGTGAACACGTTGGGCACGGAAACAGACTTGCAATCCAGAACATCTACCACTAGCGGAACGGGCTCGCTCTGGCATAACCCCAGATCATGCCACACATAATAAACGGTAGTTGAGGTCAATACCTCCGTTTCGAAGCTCGTCCCCGTGAAAATGTTGGTGGTGTCATCCTCGCGGATCCAGCGAACATCTCCGCTCATTTCATTCAATGGTTTCAGCAAGCCCGATGTGCCATTGCAAAAGCTTGTGTCCCTGACTTCAGGAGCGGGCACGTCCTTCGGTTGAACAATCACATCAATAGGCGCTGAGGTAGCCCGGCAACTCGCTGTGTCTTCCGTGGTCAGGGTAAAAGAACCGGAGGAAAGTACCGTGATGGAAGTGTTGGTGTCATTTATGGGAGACCATAAATAGCTCGATATGCCCGCTGTTCGGGCGGAACTCAGCGTAACGAAGTCACCCTCGCAAAAGGTGAGCGGGCCATCGATCAGAATACCGGCCCAGCTTGTCAGTGTATCCAGCGATACGGTGTCTGAAAGCCCGATACATCCCAGACTGTCTACCGTTCTAACAGAAAAGGTGCCTGGTTCAAAGACTTGGATGCTTTGCCCGGTTTCACCATTTGGGGACCATATATACGATGCCATGCTATCGTTGCTTGTAAGCTCCACCGTATCTCCCGAACAGAAATTCAGATCTCCCAGGACATTGAGGATGGTAGGCACTTGATCCATGGTGACAACAAAAGGGTCAGATATCGCCTGGCAGCCATTGGTGTCAGTTGTAGTGAGTGTGTAAGTTCCGGGACTGGTGATGGTCAGGCTATCATTGGTCTCGCCATTGGGGTTCCAGGAATAAGTGTTCTGACCTTGCGAACCGATCAGCGTGGTGTTTGAGTCCAGGCACAGCGGTCCTGTGCTGGTGATTATGGCTTCAACCTCAGAATCGAAGACCTCGATCGATACGGATGCTTCGATGTTGCATGACAAAATCTTGCAGGTGTATACGCCTGAAGTATAGATGGTTTTGCTCGTTTCTGAGCCACTTAACGGTGGCTGCCATTCAATGACACTGCCAGTATCTGCCACCACGCTCAATACCAGAGAATCGCCTTCGCAAAGCACCGGAGTTCCATTGATCGCCAGTGATGGGGTGGTGTATTGATTGATGGTGACTGTGTTGCTCACCAGCGCACAACTGTCTCCATCATTGTAAATCGCATAGTAATTGCCCGGTTCTGACGCATAGGCTGTGGTGCTTACTCCTGAGATCTGGCCGTTGGGGCCAAACCATTGAAAAAACGGACCGCTGGTGGCAAACAGCGGACAGGGATTGGGACCCGGTAGCTGCTGGTTGGCCGTCAGCAGGATCGAGTCGTTGGGACAGAGAACGGTGCTGGCCGCGGTAACAGACGGCTGAGGCTTTTCGCGCACACAAATGTCAAGCGACATGGAAGTATCGGAAATGCAACCATTGGCGGACGTGTCGCTGATTTCACTGTAGACAATGAACATCCCTTCGTTTGATACATAGACACTATCCGTAGTGAGTCCGGTAACACCGGGACCACTCCATTCTTTGCTCCCGTTCCCACTTGAGTTCAGCACAATAGAATCACCCGGACAGTAGTAGTTATTTCCTGTGAGATCAAGTGTGAGAGCGGGAGTAGGAGGCGCTAAGCTGAGGGAAACAAATATTTCCCGGCTGATGGTGAGCGTGTCTGATTCGCAGGCATTGGTTCTCACCACCTCTGCACTAAAGGTGTAGGTAGTTGAGTCCTGGGGTGTAATGACGGCTTTCGATTGGCACGCTTCAAACATGAAAGCCGAAGGTGTAATGGACATGGTGGTAATGACCGTATAGCTCAGGATGTTGAAGCAGAGCTCGTTCCCTGCGGGGTTGGCCACGCTATCGTACAGCCATATCAGGAAGTCTTCTCCTTCACAAAGCACTACCGTGTCTTGATAAGAAAGCTCAAGGTCAAAGTCGGGCAGCGAATCCTGGAAGCCAATGCTGATATTATTTTCATTCTCGCATCCCAGCGAATCCGTGTATCTGAAGGTGTACAAGCCTCCAACAGTGACTTGAACCACAGAGTCAGGGAGTGTGCCTGAAATGCCCGGGCCGCTCCACGAGTAAACACTGAGGCCCATCGGGAAGCCGGTAAGCTGAACGCTGTCTGGATTACACAGGTTGATGTCAAAAGCGTTCAACGCCATGTTATTGACTCCCTTGTTGTCAGAGATGCGCGGCTTCACTTCGGGGATGTAGATGACGGAATCCAGCATGCTTAAACACTGATCGTTGGTCTCTATTTCCAACACATTCAATCCGTCCAACACCATGTTCACTGCATCGTTAGAATCCAGAGGCGAGGAGTTCCATTCGTAAGAGAAGAGCTGCCCTGCCGTGGTGCACTGCATCGGGTTCGCAGTTGGTACACCCGGTTGGCAAAAAAACATCGTATCCGGGCAGTTCGTTCCAATGCATGGAGTCAGCTTCTCGCGATTACAGCCGCTGGTCAGTCTCAGGTAAAAGTCATACGGCTCGCGGTTTGGGTCGAAGCAGTTGGCAATCAGTGCATCCGCATTTCCCGCGCTGTTGTAGGAGTAGAAGGTTCCATAGAACGGGTCACCGCAGTATCCGTTGTTCACTGCGCAGGAATCTCCGGTCCAGAGGGCAAGATTGGATGCGATGAAGTCACCTGAAACCGGGAAGTTCATTTTGTCCATAAAACTTCCCGCGATGTGCAATCTTCCAGCAGCATCGCGGTCGAGGCCGTAAGCATAGTCTGGCCTCACACCACCTGTATTCCGACTGTAGTCCCAGGTGCCAGCGGAGTCAAATACGCTCACAAACACATCGCTGTGTCCCACAGAATTGAAGGTGCCGCTGCCATAGACGGCAGCGTATTCGTCAAGCGTGCATTCAAAGTAGCCTGCGATGGCAGGATCACCCATGCTGTCTATTTCAATGTCTTGCGAGCTGATCTCACTGTCAGATCCATGAGCCGTAGCCCAACTCAATGTGCCGCCCGGGCTGTAGCGGCACAGGAATATGCCGTTGGCATAAGTTGTATTGATGGTGGCCGTCCCAGCGCCAAAAAAGGTGAGATTGCCTACAAAGTTCCCGGTGAGGTAGCTGAAGCCCTGTGGTGAAGTCGTGATGGCGTTGCAAATGTGGGAGGTGCCACCACCGATGATCCTGAACCACTGCTCCGCTCCTGATGAGTCCAGCTGAATCACATAGGAAACGTTGAACATCAGGTTGTTGTGTAGCACATCGAAGGTGATGTTCTCACTGAATTGGCCGGTAGCATAAACATTCCCGGCAGCATCTGTAGACACCGCCAACCCGCGATCGGTGTTCTGCCCCGCACCTTGCTGTGTCCAATGGTAGTTGCCACCTGTGCCCAGCTTTACGATGAACACATCTGCGGAGCCTCCAAGACTTGTCAGTGTGGTGGCTCCAAAGTCTGCGTTTCCCCTGAATTCGCCTGTGACTACCACGCTCCCGAAAGGGTCTACTGAAATTCCATTCCCCTGATCAGCGGCTGTGCCGCCCGCGCGGTGCGCCCAAACCCAGTTACCCAGGTTGTCCAGTTTCGCGATGAAGATGTCTTGCGAGCCAGCAGATGTGAGCGATGTGGATCCAAAGCTTGCCGTTCCGCTGAAGTAGCCCGTCACAAAGCTGTTGCCTCCGGTATCTACTTCTATAGCGAGTCCGCGATCTCCCTGACTTCCGCCCGCCCTAGCAAACCATTCAATGTTACCCGAGGCGTCCGTTTTGACCACAAATATGTCAGTTGAGCCATTTGATGTTTCGGTAGTTGCGCCAAATGTGGCGGAGCCGGTGAAGTAGCCGATCGAGTAGGTATTGCCCGCAGAATCTACGGCAATGTCATACGCTTCGTCAATGGTAACGCTGCCTCCTTTCTGCATCCAGTACTGGCTGTGTGCGGATAGTGCGCACAGCAATGCAACAACGGCAGTGAGTATGACTTGTGGACGTAACAACAGGTAACCAGGTTCAGTAGCCTCTAAAACTACGCAACATGGAAGATTTGCGTTGGGTCTTTGTGGCAAGGATGAAAGGGGTGCTTTTTCGCAGTTATTCCATGCTTAGGAGCAGGCATTTTATAAACCCGACCCTTAACCTTTGAAGTTCGCAAACACATCCCCTATTTTTGAGTGAGAACCTCCCCACATGGAATTCAACACACAAGAACTCGGTGTTTTTGCAAACACCACGAAGGCGTTGTTGGCCATCATCGATGAGAAGGGTGCTTTTTTAAAGCTCAACGACCGATGGTCGGAGGAGTTTGGGCTTCCCATGAAGGAAATCCAGAGCCACTCGGTGTTCCATCTTATTCCTGATCGTGAGCATGAATCGTTTCAAAACACGCTAAAAGGTTTATCTGAGGATTCAGAAGTTTCCCGCTACAACTTTCGTTTTGTGGGCCGCGATTCCAAGATTCACATTCTGGAGACGGATCTCAAAAAAGTGGATCAAAGGATCTTCATCCGAGCGATGGATGTAAGCCGCCAGGACAAGGAGCACAGGGCATTGGCTCAGATCTCAAAAATGGCGCATACCGGGGCTTGGTTCCACAATCCGATATCAGGAGAAACACATTGGTCAGAAGAATGCTTTCAGGTGCTCGGCCTTGAGGCAGATACTGAAATCACGGAAGAGCTTGTTCTTAGCCTTTTTGAGGAACCTTACCGACAAGAACTGAAGGCGTGTATTGATCGCCTTTACCAGGACTTTGAATCTTATGAGCACCTTGGAAAGATCCGTGATGATTCCGGTAAATCCCGTTGGATAAAGACAGTTGCTAAGCCCATTATCGATAATGAGCGCGTGATTTACATCAACGGCATCACTTCGGACGTCACGGAACGACAAGAGCTTATTGAGGAACTGCAAGAGTATGTTCACCTCCGTGACCTTGCGTTGCGAGGCATTCGCTCCGGGTTGTTTTATCACGATCTCAAGCACGACCTGGTTACCTACGGCATCGAGTTCATGCGTATGCTGGGGATTCCGGCAGAAACACAGCGCTTGCCTGAAGAGCAGTTTCGAGCGCTTATTCCTGAAGAAGACCGCGAGGCAGCTTTTCAAAGACATCTTGCTGAGCTGAAAAGTGAGAGTCCTTATTACTTCAACTTCTATCGACTGATGCATGCTGATGGCAGTGTGCAGCACTATGAGGTCTATGCATGGAAGGAGTTTGACGATAGCGGTGCCGCCACGCGAATGGTGGGAAACCTCATCAATGTAAACGAACGTGTTGAGGCTCAGAAACAGCTCAAAAAATACCTGCATCAGCTAGAGGCGATTGTCAACAATGGCTTTACCTACACCTTTCTCCTCGATCCCGAAGGCAGCATTTTGATTGCTGATGAAGGCTCCATTGAGTTTATCATCAATGAGTTTAGTCTGCATCCGCTGAGCCGCAAAACCCATTTTACGGAGGTGATTCCCAAGAGCTTCGAAGCCTCATTCCTCAAAGAGTTTGAGCGTGCGCTGAATGGCTTTACCATTCGAAAGGAATTGGAGCGTGTGTTAGAAAGCGGTGTCAGCAGATGGCTTGATATCATGTATTCTCCCATCAAGGATGACAATGGAGAACCCACTACGGTGCTCCTGATGTTTTCGGATATCACCGATCGGAAGGTGGCCGAGGTGGCGGTGAGAGAAGCGCGTATGAAGGCTGAGCAGTTGAATGCCTTGAAGGATAGTATTCTGTCAAACCTGAGCCATGAAATCCGAACACCGCTCAATGGGATCATGGGTGGTGTGAGCATCCTTGATCAGAGTGAGTTGGATGAGCATCAGCGCGAGGTTTTGAAAATGCTGAGTGACTGTGGAGAGCGATTGTTGGGAACGCTTACCAGTCTGGTGAATCTTGGCAAGGCCAGATCAGATATGAGTACGTTGCCCATCAGCCAGCATTCGTTGACTGATCTTGTCACTGCTTCGTTTAATCGTCACCAGCATTTTGCAGCCAAGAAAAAGCTCGAGTTCACGCTTGACCCTCCAAAAAAGAAGGCCATGATTCTGGTCAATCAGGAAATGTTCAATGTGGCGCTTGATCACCTGATCAACAATGCGCTGAAATACACAAAAACCGGTAGTGTGACCGTGGATGCCAAAGCGAAGAAAAAGGAAGGCATGGCTGAGATATCCGTTACGGACACCGGTGTGGGAATCAATGAGGTAAACCTTGGAAAGATTTTCGAAGATTTTGTGCAGGAGAGTTCAGGCCTTGACCGTAGGTTTGAAGGCACCGGAATAGGACTAAGTTTGACCAAGAGATTTGTGGAACAAATGGGCGGCACCATCAGTGTTGCAAGCCAGATCGATAAGGGATCGAGGTTCACGATTAAAATACCAACTACGCAATGAAAATTCTCTACGTAGAGGATAATGATGCCAATGCCTTTGTGATGCGCGTTTCGCTGAAGCAATTCGACATTCAAACCGTTGCCGATGGAGAGAGTGCCCTGGAGCTTGCCAAAGAGCAGCGCTTCGATCTCATCCTTATGGACATCAATCTCGGTCCTGGGAAGATAGACGGTTGCGAAACCATGAAGCAGATGCGCGAGCTGGAGGGTTATTTACACACCCCTTTTTTTGCGACCACAGCCTATGCCTTGCCCGATGACGAAGAAAAATTCAGGCGCATTGGCTTTGATGACTATTTCAGCAAGCCCATTGATTTTCCCGCGCTGATCAGCCGGATTAAAGGTTTGGAAGAAAACCTGCTGGCAAGCTAGTTTCCAACAGGTTTTGTTTTTCAGCTGCGCTCAGGTTTCATCTGGGGGAAGAACAACACATCCTGGATGGAAGGCTGATTCAACATCAGCATTACCAGTCGATCCAATCCAATGCCCATTCCCGAAGTAGGAGGCATGCCATATTCCAGCGCCCGCAAGAAATCCTGATCGATGAACATGGCTTCGTCATCTCCTTTTTCGCTCAGCTTCAATTGTTCTTCAAAACGCTCTCGCTGATCGATAGGATCGTTCAGCTCGCTGTAGGCATTACAGAGTTCCTTTCCATTCACCATCAGCTCAAAGCGCTCGGTGAGCTCTGGGTTCTCGCGATGCTTCTTGCACAGCGGTGACATCTCGATCGGATAGTCCATCACGAACGTTGGCTGAATGAGGTGAGGCTCACAGGTCTCTCCAAAGATTTCGTCCAGCAACTTTCCACGACCCATGCTGTCGTCCGTTTCGATGTGCAGCTTCTTACATACTTCGCGAAGTTCTGCCACATCCATTCCGCTCACATCAATGCCTGTGTGTTCCTTGATGCCATCGAGAAACTTCAGCCTTCTAAAGGAGCCTCCAAAGTCGATTTCGTTATCACCCACCGTAACTTTCGTGGTGCCGTGCAGATCCATAGCTACGCGCTGGATCATCTGCTCGGTGAACTCCATCATCCAGTTATAATCCTTGTAGGCCACGTAAATCTCCATTACCGTGAACTCAGGATTATGCGTTCGGTCCATTCCCTCGTTTCGGAAGTTCTTGGAGAACTCATACACACCCTCGAAACCACCAACAATCAGTCGCTTCAGGTAGAGCTCGTTCGCAATTCGCAGGTACATCTCTACGTCCAATGAGTTGTGATGTGTCTCGAAAGGACGAGCGGCTGCACCTCCCGGAATCGGCTGCAGAATGGGCGTTTCAACTTCCAGGTAATCATGGCTATTGAAGAAGTCGCGCATGGACTGAATGATCTTTGTGCGCTTGGCAAACAGATCCCTCACTCCAGGATTCACGATCAGATCGAGGTAGCGCATGCGGTAGCGCTGCTCCTGATCAGAGAACGCATCGTGCACGTTGCCATCGGCATCTGTCTTCACAACGGGAAGTGGCTTGAGCGACTTCGATAGTACGGTGAGCTCCTTCACGTGAATGGAAATCTCACCCACTTTGGTGCGAAACACAAAGCCTTTCAGACCAATGAAGTCACCGATGTCGAGGATTTTCTTGAAGACGGTATTGTAGAGCGTCTTGTCTTCACCCGGGCAAATCTCATCGCGGTTGAAATAAACCTGAATGCGTCCCGTGCTGTCCATGAGTTCTGCAAAACTTGCCTTACCCATGATCCGTTTACTCATCAAGCGACCCGCTATGCAGATGTCCTGCAGGTTGTTTTCCTCATCCTTAAACTCAGCCTTGATGCTTTCGGCCGTGTTGTTTACCGGAAATAGAGCGGCAGGGTAAGGGTCAATGCCCAACTCTCTGAGTTGCGACAGCCCTTCTCTTCGTTCGCGCTCCTGGTCGTTGATCTCTTGTGACATGCTCAAAAAATTGGCGGCAAAGATAGATGAAGAAGCGATCGGCTATCCACTGTCTGTAGCAAGTGTGGGAGCGTGTTTCATCTGGTGTCAGATGATCGGATAATTAGTTGATTAGATGATTAGATGATGCTTTCTTCAACCGTCATCGTTTTCTCTCCACATCCGATCATCAACTAATTGTCTGATCACCTAATCTTCTAATTAACATAGGTTTTACACACCTGAAATGCCTCGGTTTGCCGCAGACTTATATTTGCGACATGGAAATGACGATGAAAGAGATTGTAGCTTCCTTCACCAACCAACTCGAAGAAGCGCTTGAAATAGCTGAAAACTTTCAGCCTGAAACCACCCCTGACGTAGATAACATTGTAATCTGCGGACTCGGTGGTTCCGGTATTGGAGGTACCATCATGACTCAATTGACTGCGGATGAGTGCACTAAGCCAATCACCGCTGTAAAGGACTATGATCTCCCGGCTTTTGTGAATGATCGCACGTTGGTGATCGCCTGTTCCTATTCTGGAAACACGGAAGAAACCCTGGAAGCAGTGGAAGAAGCAGCCTCTCGTGGTGCGAGTATTACCGCTGTCAGTTCTGGCGGTAAGCTGAGCGAATTGGCCAGGAAAAACAATTGGCCCCTGGTGACCATTCCGGGAGGTTTGCCTCCTCGGGGAGCATTCGCCTATCCCGTTGTTCAGTTGCTCAACATTGCTTCGCGCTACAATTTCATTTCCGAAGGCTGGAAAGCTCAGGTAGAAGCTTCCATTGGCTTTTTGAATGCCAACGGTGATCGCATTTCTGAAGAAGCCCGTAAACTGGCGGAAGGCACTGAGCATAAGCTTCACCTTATCTACACCGGAACATGGCTCGAAGGTGTGGGCATTCGCTGGCAGCAGCAGATCAACGAAAACAGTAAAAAACTGGCTTGGCAGAATGTGTACCCTGAAATGACACACAACGAACTGGTAGGCTGGAGGGATGAAAATCACGACCTCGTGGTCATCTTCCTCAAATCACCATTGGATCACCCACGCACACTCACCCGAATGGAGTTGACGGAGACAGTTTATCGTAAATTTACTCCTCACATACACGAGTGTAAAACCCAGGGCGATTCACGCATTCAGGATGCACTGCATTTGATCCATCTCGGAGACTGGCTTTCCGTTCACCTGGCTGAGCTTCGCGGAATGGATGACATGGAGGTAGAAGTGATTGATTGGCTCAAGGGTTCGCTCGCGAAGATCTGAGCATTTGACGCAAAATACATTTACCGATAAACGCTGGAAACGCAGGCTTCTGCGCTTTTCCCTGGTGCTGATCCTACTCCACATTTTGGTGGAGATTTCGGGACATCACTACCTCTACACTACGCTCCGGATGACGGTTTTCAAGGGAAAACTTGGGCCGGAGATTGAAGAGTACAAGGAAATGGTCAACGATACGGTAATGAGCTATGAGCCTCAGCCGTGGGCCGTGAGTCCATCCTTTAATCAGAGCAGCTTCTCAGAGGAAGAAGAGGCTTACCACCAACGATTTGGTTCCATTGCATTTGTGGTGATTCATCAAGATCAGTTGCTCTTCGAAAAGTATTGGGAGCATTTTGGTGATGGTGTTCCGTCCAACTCATTTTCGATGGCGAAGTCGATTGTGGGCGCGCTTACAGGCATCGCCATCCGGCAGGGCGCCATCGAAGGTTTGGATCAACCGCTCTACCGCATTTTGCCGCGCTACGACACTCCCATGGGCAAAAAGGTTACGATCCGCGACCTGCTCACGATGAGCTCTGGAATTGAGTTTGACGAGCACTACCTCAATCCCTTCGCTTTCCCGGCAAAAGCCAATTATGGCGATAACCTTGAGCTATTGGTGGCCGAGTATGAAGTGACTTCGGAGCCCGGTGTCTATTTCGATTACCAGAGCGGAACAACGCAGGTGTTGGGGTTTGCACTGGAGGCAGCCACGCGGCATAAAATGTCGGACTACGCCACCCAACACTTATGGAACAAGGTTGGAGCTGAACATCCGGCCTTCTGGTCTAAGGACCACGAGGATGGAATCGCCAAGACCTTCTGTTGTTTCAATGCCTCAGCCCGCGATTTTGCACGGATTGGTAAGCTTTACTTGCAAAACGGCCGTTGGGGTAATGAGCAGATCATTGATTCAGCTTACGTGGCAGCTTCGGTCTCGCCTCCGGGAACATTGAACCGGGACGGAAGTCCCTGCGAGACCTATGGATTCTCATGGTGGATGGGCAAACACAAGGACCATGACTTTTTCTTCATGCGAGGAATCAAAGGTCAATACGTTTTAGTAGTGCCTGATTTGGAACTGATTGTGACCCGCCTTGGAAGAATCCGAGAAAACAACCGAACAAAACCACACCCTGAAGACGTATACCGCTATCTGGACATGGCGTTTAGAATGATTGATGAATGAAGAAGGACATTGAGTTCCCCGAGGTAAGCGATGTTGGGCTTGCCGCAGTGAGGCTGGAAAAAGAAGAAGGTGTTTTTTGGGAGGTTTACATCCTCAACCGGAAAGAGCATGCGATTACCAATGTGTTAATCGCGACCAAGGGTTACGGTAAGCAAGGCGACCGAGATGTGGAGACTTCGCTGCTTCGGCATTACTTCGAAGAAGTTCCGGCCAGGTCGCATGTGATGGTCGAGCTTATTCCCCACGATTTGCGCGGCATCACCAATGAGTTTTGGGTAAGCTTTTACATCGATCGTTCGATCTACGATAAGAAGTTCTTGTTTCTACCCGATACGTTGCTGGACCAAAACTTGACGGCCATCCCGGGAATGGATAAAAAAGGTATTCTGATCCTATGACCGATCTACAAAACATTTTGTTCCTCGACATTGAAACGGTACCGCAATACGCGACCCTGGATGATGCCCCGGAAACGTACAGAACACTGTGGTCAGAGAAGGCTGCAAACCTTGCCCGTGACGAAGAAGATACCCCGGAATCTCTTTTTGAACGCGCGGGTATCTATGCTGAATTTGGCCGCATTGTCTGCATTTCCGTAGGTCATCTGAACGAGCGGAACGGACAGCGTGAGTTGCGCATCAAATCCTACTACGGGCACGATGAGGAAGAGCTGCTCGAAGATTTTGCAAACCTGCTGAATCAGCACTTTAATACAGATCAACACTACCTCTGCGGCCACAATGGAAAGGAATTCGACTTTCCCTACATCGCCAGGCGCATGCTCATCCACCGGATTCCGCTTCCGCGACTGTTGAACGTGGCGGGCAGTAAGCCCTGGGAAGTTCGTCACCTGGATACCATGCTGCTCTGGAAGTTTGGCGACTTCAAGAATTTCACCTCGCTGAAAGTGTTGGCACATGTATTCAACCTGCCAACCCCGAAAGAGGATATTGACGGCAGCCAAGTGTACGGAGTGTACTGGGAAGACAAGGATGTAAACCGGATCACACGCTACTGTCAAAAGGATGTGGTGACGCTGGTGCAGGTGTATCTGGCGCTTACCCAGCAAGCGACTTTACAGGAAAAAGAGATCAACGAACCAACGATTGGCTGAGCTAAAACCGCTACTCTCTGTCAGAGATTTGAACGTAGAATTTCCTTCTGAGGATGGAATGCTTTCTGCGGTCAACAACATCTCATTTGACATTGGGCAGCGGGAGATTGTGGGCTTGGTGGGGGAGTCGGGCAGTGGCAAATCTGTGACGGCACTCTCGCTCATGCAACTTACGCGGTTTGTGCCCGGTCACTTGCAGACGGGCGAGGTGAGGTTGCATGCAGACGGCATGAGCTTCGACCTGATGAAGTACAACGAGCGTAACCTTCAGGAAGTGCGCGGTCGCGAGATCTCCATGATCTTCCAGGAGCCAATGACTTCGTTGAATCCGGCCTTGCCAGTGGGCGAGCAAATTGAAGAGGCCGTTCGTAAGCATACGGGTCTGGTTCGCAGGGCTGCCTGGGAGAAGGCCAAAGAGCTGATTGAGCAAGTAGGCATTGCTGATGCCGAAATGGCTTACCGCAAGTTTCCCCATCAGCTTTCAGGAGGCCAGCGACAGCGAATTCTCATAGCAGCCGCTATTGCTTCGAATCCCAGATTGCTGATAGCAGATGAGCCAACCACAGCCCTGGATGTATCGGTTCAAAAGCGAATTGTTGATCTGTTGCTGCGCATTCAGAAGGAGCGAGACATGTCCATTCTGTTCATCTCTCATGACCTTGACTTGGTGGCTTCTTTTGCTGATCGCATCATGGTGATGTATGCAGGTAAGATCATTGAAAGCGGCACGATAGAGGAGATCTTTAACAATCCCCGGCATCCTTACACCAAGGGTTTGATTGCCTGTCGACCTCCCGATAAAAAGCGCTATTACTTCTTGCCGACCATCAACGACTTCATGCGTATCTCTATGGATGGAAGTCATGAAGAGCTGACGGATGACATTGCAGAGGTGTACCGCGAATTGGAGATTGACAGCATTGATTATCAAATGCGCAAAAAGCGCATCTATCGAGAATCTCCGATCCTCACAACTCATGCATTGTCCAAAGCCTATCGTTCGAAAAGAGGAGCAGTGGCAGCTGTCAACGATGTTGGAATTAAGCTCTACAAAGGTGAAACGCTGGGCATTGTGGGAGAATCGGGTTCTGGAAAAACCACGCTTGCAAAGTGCCTGGTAGGCCTTGAGATCGCTGATAAGGGAAAGGTCGCGTTGCGCTCTGATCCCGAGCAGCGCGCCAACCGCTTTCAGCGGGCCAGGCAGATCCAATACATATTTCAGGATCCCTACAGTTCACTCAACCCTCGCCTTACCATCGGCATACAGTTGATGGAACCTCTGATCGTGCACGGCATCTTTGATTCGGATGAAGAGCGCAGATCAAGGGTGAACGAGATGCTCCATCAGGTAGGGTTGAAGACCTACCATTTCAATAAATTACCGAGTGAATTCTCTGGTGGGCAGCGCCAGCGCATTTGCATCGCCCGCGCCTTGCTCATGGAGCCCGAAGTGATCATTTGCGATGAATCCGTTTCAGCTCTTGACCGGAGTGTTCAGGCTCAGGTGTTGAACCTGCTCAATGAACTCAAGTATGAGTTTGACCTGAGCTACATCTTCATTTCTCATGACCTATCGGTTGTTCGCTTCATGAGCGATCGCATCATGGTGATGAAAGAGGGGAGGTTTGTAGAAGAGGGGGAGGCGGATGATTTGTTTTTCAATCCGAAACACAACTACACCAAGGAATTGCTCAGCTCAGTGCCCAAGCGCGTTGGAGCTATCTGAACAAGTACATCTTTCCAAAGCCTTCCTTGAAGTAATTGTCGGCATTGGTTTGCATGTTCTCGATGCTTTCACCATTGATCTTCGTGATCACCCGGTAGAGGTAAACACCATTTCCAAGACGGTCACCATACTCATCACGGCCATCCCAGGCATATTCGGTCATGTTTCGGCCAATGCGAATCGGACCGAGCTCATCGCGGGTGATTTCACGCACCACTTTCCCCGTTACCGTAAGAATCTGAATAGTGAAGACATCTGGAACCTGCGCTCCGGTGAGGGTGAATACAAAGCGGGTGGAGGTGGTGAACGGATTTGGGTAGTTCATCACCTGTGTGATCATGCTTTGGTTGATCACTTCGAAGCGAATGCTGTAGTCGGTTTTTCCGGCAGCATTTCCTGTGACATCTGTACCTGAAACGCGGAGTTTGTAGGTGCCATCTGCCAGCTTTGCATCCGGCTGGTAGGTAATACGAGCGCGGTTCTTGGAATCAGTAGCCGGTTCAAAGAACATCACTTCTCTGCCCGCCCCGAAGAAGGGAATGCGCCTTTCCTCTCCTGAAGGAAGGGTCAGGAATACTTCAAGGTAGCTCGT
Source organism: Flavobacteriales bacterium UBA6057 (assembly GCA_002428995.1). Lineage (GTDB taxonomy): Bacteria > Bacteroidota > Bacteroidia > Flavobacteriales_G > Salibacteraceae > UBA6057. The sequence continues at coordinate 281,694 of DIYJ01000007.1, forward strand.
ATCGTTGATCAGCAGCAGCTCGTTTTCGTCATTCAGTTCGATGACGACTTCCGGCTGTGGTGCCACAATGTCTCCATCAAGGATGTGAATGCCATCGAAGGTCACGTCCAGCAGCGGATTGGTATTATCAGCTGTCACGGAAAAACTTCGGAAAGCTGTGTTGTTGAAGTCGTACTGCTCGCGCTGCCATCTTCCGTCCATTGGGTTGGCGCGCATCCAGAAGCTGTAGTTTCCGGAAAGTCCTCGCGAAGAGAAATTGATGGTATCCAGATTGGTGGTTCGCGCCCTCGGCCCTGAGAGCCATTCGGTACGCGATTCAACAATTTCGCCTCTCGAATCCTGAATCCAGTAGTCCACCGCCATCGTGTCAAAATCGAAGTCGCTGATGTTGTCCAGGCTGATGCCAAAGGATAGCTCCGTGCCTGAATTCACTTCCGTTTCGGGTTCTACGTATCCCATCAATGGATTGAGCGCAGCTTCGGGTACAGGTTGGAAGAGCACGTGCCAGTTTCTCAGTTGCCCGGAGGTGCGGTTGGCTTCATCAGTAGTCACGTATTTCAGCTTTAGCATGGGATATTGCTGAGCGTTTACGCCTGAAAGGTCTGTTTCACCGGTGGTCTGAACGGTCATCAGATGGCTTTCGATGCCATCATTGGCAATGCCAAATACTCCCACGCTGTCAATATCCGTTGAAGGCTGTTCGATGGACTGATGCGTCCAAATCAGCTTTTCCCACTCACGGGCCGGGCCGATGGACTGCGACTCCATTTCACCGGAAAAGATGGTGGTTGTGAGTGTTTCGCGCAGGAAAAGCACCTCACGCGGATCGTGACCTACCACCTCTACCGCTGTCTCAGGAGAGCCTTTCTTTACTAAGAATATGTACGGGTGGTTGTTCTCGACAAAGCGAATAGAATCTGCACCCAGCGCTTCAAAAGCCGCAAAGCGATCATTCGTCCAATAGGGAGAGTCTTCGAAGGCTGCATGAATCTGCGTGTAAGCTAGGATGTAATGTCCGTCTTCCACCTCGTTGGTAATGAGGTTGATCATGGAGTTCATTTGTCCCTCTCGATCTGTGGCATAGGTGAAGAAATACTCTACACGGCTCCGGTGGTTGGATACACCGCTGTTGTTGTTGCCAAACTGATGGTCTTCGTTTTCGAGCAACCCTGTCCTGCTGTTGTAGCCATACGTTCCCCACGGCATCAGATCCAGTGAATCGATCACGGCAATGGCCATTCCGGGACCGGCATAGGCGATGCTGTATTCTCCAAAGGGGGCGAGCTTTCCATCTAACCTGTACTCATTTCGGTCTCGCTCCAACACGTTGGTTACGCTCGAATTACCAATCACACTTACGGTCAGTTCGCGTGCTCCTTCTCCCAGTTTCAATTGACGTTTCAGGCTATCGGCTTCCAGGAAGTCAAAGGCGTTGTCCTTGAACTGGAAAAAATGATCCTGACCCCATCCGCGCTGATCCGGGATGTACTGAAAGGAAAACTCCCTCCACTCATTGGAATCCTTGCGGGAAACCCGCCAGAAGAATACTGTGCTGTCACTGAAGCCAAAGTCACCCAATGAAGGGTCCCATTCCAGAATAGCACCTTGCTGATTCATGTCGTGCGACTGCATGAAAGGACTGTCATAGCGGTCGTTGGTGTCTATCTGAAAGGTGTAGTCTACAGCGGGTAAAAAGGGCGAACCCGTATTCGCTTTTAAGGTGACATCCAGGGATGGAACCACACTGAAATCATAGGGATAAACAGGGAATACCTCTGAGCTGAAGATCTCTGTTTCTACGTTGTTGATGATGTTGTTGTTGACGGGGTCAAACTCGTCAATGACACCATTCGGGAAATCGACCTCTACTCTGAATTGATTGGTTCCTATGCCGTTTTCAGCATCTACAGGGAAGCGGAACAGAACTGTTTTCTCAAAAGCAATTCCTTCTACAACTGCGCCTGTTCTGAGTACCTCACCATTGGGCAAGGTGCGCTCGATGGCCACCGAGAAACTGTCCGGAGTGGCTCTTCCCAGGTTTGTGAGGTTCACCAGCAGGCTGAAAGAATCGAGCTCGGTGGTGATGACTTCTGGTTCAAATGTGATTTGTGGCCCAAGGGTGTAGTCGTTCGCCACAAGTTCAGACAGGGCATGAGGGTAGATCTTCATGGCTGGGTCACCATGCAAGGTCATTTCAAGCGCTACGGTCTCCAGCTCTTTGTCTGTAGAGCTGTAAACGTTTCGCGCGGTCTGTTTCATTTGCTCACCAATGCTTCTGCCATAGAGCGCTTCTGAAAACTGGAAGTAGAGCTCGCGGGTATAGCGATCAAGGTCGCCTTCAAAACTAAGGTCAGGCGTGGCAATGAAGGCAATGGCGCCTTCCCGTGGAGTAAGCACATATTCTTCTGAAACACTTCCCACAGAGGAAACAACCCTGTGAATGTTTCCGGTGTAGCACGAATTGGCGATCACAAAAGGATAGCGCCCACGGTTTTCCCAGAGGCTGGGGTCGTCCACACTTAAATCGAAGCTGTTGTTCGAAGCGTGACCGAAGAAGGTCATCACGGCAGCGCCATCTTTTAATAGTTCCCTTAGCGTATCGGTATTCAGCTGTTGGATCACATCCGAGTTGGTTTTGGAAAACAGCGCCACCCTTCCACCGTAGTTGGGGTTTTCCACGGCCAGCTGGTAGCTGTAGAGATAGTCAGAAAAGCTTCGGTTTTCGTTCGCATCATTTCCACCTGCAAAGTGGAGAATGCGCTTCTGCCACGCTCGGTTGGGGATGCTGTAAGAAGCGGGCGTTGGCGCCTGTGCCAGCTCCATTTCCTTCACCTTGGCAAGGTAGTCTGACACTTGTTGGGTGGTGCTGGCGGCCAGTCTTCCCGTGGCCAGCGCTGGCTCTCCGGGGTTGCCGAGTAATGCTTCCGTGAAATTGTTGTCCGTTGGAGGATACCCCATCGTTGGCACCAATACCTGGGAGTAGGCATTTTGGTCTCTTCTGAATTCACTCTCACCTATGGCCTTTCCAAGCAAGAATAGAAACTGTGGTGGAGTATTCCATTGATCGATGGCGTAGTCACAGAATCCACGGATGGAGAGGGGATGTCTCAGAATTCCGTAAGCGAACTGATCGTAGAGTTCCTGAACATTGATCAGACTCACATTGTGCGTTGCCGCGCGGTGATTGCGGTAGCTCTGTGCCTGGCTCCACAGGTTCGGATGACTGATCATCAAGTATGCACTATCTGCATACCAGGTCATGGGATCGGTAAACGAACCACTTCCATTTACGGGGCTGATATCGTTGGTAGAGATGTCATTCACTTCCTGCTCGGTGCACAGATACATCCAGCGTTCAGCGCCTGCCTGAATGTTGGTTCGCACCGAACCGTTCACCGAGCTGTGATCAACTTCATAGCGCTTATGGTCTTCAAGGTCGTAGAGAAAAGTAGTGTTCGAGGTGCTGAAGTTGCTGGCGTTGAAATGGCGTGTGATGGAAGTGGTGGGGACTCTGAAGCGCCTGCTCGTGGCGGCTTCCATGTTGAGCGTGTGCGGATAGTTCAGCTTGAAATAGGCAGCGGCACTGTAATCACTGGTCGTACTGAGAGTGGAAACAGCCGAACTTACATGCACTCCGAAGGAGAAGTTGCCCGTCATTTCGGAAGTGGAAAAACTGACTTCCTCTCGCACGTAGTCATAGCTTTCATATTCCAGATCACTCAGTACCTGTGCGCTTCCTCCTCCCGGTGTGATACGAACCTGGAGATGATGATCCGGACCTTGGCTATTGAATGCTCCACGGTTCACCCCCGCAACGGCTACTTCCAATCTCGCATCGGGCGCTCCGCCTGATGTATAGGCCTGGGGAAATTGTCGGGCGCGTTGAAGGTTGTGACTGGTGGATGAACCATTGTATCCTACCTGACTGCTCATCCAGCCTTTGCCGCCTGTGTAGCGCGCATAGGCTTTTCCTGCTCCCAACTCTTCGCCTTGCTGATAAGTGTTGGTGAAGACATAAAGCTCCTCATACCAGAGGAAACTGATGTTGCTGGAAGTTGGGTTGTTGTAGGGTACTTCCTCCATGCGAAAGCTGCTCTGGCTGTTGTCAGGATTCCAGGTTAGGAAATAGGCCAAAGAGTCGCTGTAGAGGCTGTAGTAAGGATTGGTGTGTTGTTCTGGTGAAGGATAAAGCTGCTCATCAAGCCAACCGTCATTGGCTTCGGCATAGAATTCAATGTAGTCTCCGGGATCAAAGCTTCCATCACCCTCGCCATTGATGTAGAGGTATTGCTCTTCACCCTTCGCGAAGATCTGTATGCTGCGTGGGTCAACGGCTGCGATGCTCGTTCCAGCGGCTTGTAGCTCAAAATTAAGGGTCGCGTAATCGATGCGATACACACCATCTTCACCCGCGTAGAACTTCAGGTAAGTTCTGTTTGAGCTGTAGTCGATCCATTCGTTGCCATAGGGTTGTGCAGCAACCCCAAACGATAAAAAGAGAAAGGCAACGAATAGAAGTCGGTTCACTTTTTCTGTTTGTTTATGGCCACGCGCAAGCTGAATACATTGGAGTAGAGGGCAACGCTCTGATCGCCAATGTCTGTAAGCGCGTAGTCGATGGATAACACGTCTTTGATCGTAACACCCACACCTACGTTAGGTTGGAAGGTGTATTCAAAGTAATCTCCAATCTCGGCTTTGATCCGTTGGAAATTCCCCAGTCCGCCTCTGACGTGAAAGATGTTAAGGTACGAGATTTCAAGACCCAGGTTCGGGTCAACGCTGAACGGCTCTCCACTGATGAGAACGTTTCGCCTTCCGTCTGTAGTGATGTCAGCGTTCAGTTCTGTGAGAATAAACACCTTGTCTTTGATTGAAAACTGGCGTCCAACACCGACCACCAATCGAGGCAGTGTGATTTCCAAACCGTTTTCAGGAATCTCATTGTCGGTCGCTTCAAATACTTCGATGGTCCGCTCGTCCAGCGAAAAGCTCCAGCTGTTGTAGGTAGAAGTAATGTCTCTTCCCACGGCTCCAAAACGCCACTTCCCAACATTGTATTGAGCTCCCAGGTCCAGTCCAAAGCCCCAGGCCTGAGCCATGTCTCCCACACTGCGATAGATCACCTTGGCGTTTCCACCAATACGCAATCGATTGTCTTTGAATGACTTGCTGTAGGAAGTGAGAAAGGCGTAATCTGCTGTAGAGAAGGAAGTGATGCGGTCGTAATTCACGATCCCGTTTTGGTCAATCAGGTCCGTGGTATTTGGAATGTCGTCCACTCCAAAGCGGATAAAGCTGAATCCAAGAGCACTCTCGTCATTCACTCTGGCACCAACACCTACGTAGTCATAGTTTGCAATTCCCGCAAAGTATTCTGCGTGCTGAGCAGATACCTGCAAGTTGCTTTCGATAGCGGCAAGGCCGGCCGGGTTCCAGTAGGCAGAAGTCACATCATTGACCGTTGCCACCTGAGCGCGACTCATAGCCAATGCTCTCGCCCCAACACCAATGTTGAGGAATTCATTACTGTACTTAGCCGTTTGAGACCAGCCGAGTGTAGCGAGCAGGGAAAAGGAAAGCGCGAGGAAAGAATGGAGGGCTCTATTCATGAGAATTTGCAAAAATACGAAGGAAATCTTCTAGGGTTTTCAGCCTCATTAACATAGTTTGCCCAGAAAAATTGCTCCGAGTCACCTGAAGTGAACTGGATATATTTGACGGCTAATTCGCTCTCTGTGAAATTCATCCCTAATACGCTGACTGCATTGAACCTCTGCCTGGGAGTGCTGGGGATCATTTTTGCATGCCGCGAGGCGATGAGCTGGGCGGCATACTGCATTTTCGCTGCAGCCATCCTCGACTTTCTCGATGGCTTGGTGGCACGCTTGCTGAATGCGCACAGCGACATAGGGAAAGAACTGGATTCCCTGGCCGATATGGTTTCTTTCGGTGCGCTTCCGGGTGTCATTGTGTTCCAATTCATAGCCATAAACCGTGGACTTTACTTCGAGTTCATTGAGCGTTGGACTCTAACAGACGTTCTTTTCTGCTCGGTCGCACTGTTGATTCCTGCTGCCGCAGCGCTCAGATTAGCGAGGTTTAATAATGACGAGGTTCCCCGTCCATACTTTCAAGGAATGCCTACTCCGGCTGTAGCCATTCTGGTGTCTTCGTTTCCTTTGATTTTGGAGTCGCAATTCAGGCTGAATATTTACGATCCACAGCTCAACCTCATTTTTACCGTTGTGGCAGAGAGTCAACGTTGGGAGTGGTTGCAGTTCCTGGCGGCCCGATTGCTTTTCAGCGACACCTTCTTCCTGGTGCTTTCTCCTGTGCTTGCCGCTTTGATGCTCGTGGAGCTTCCCATGATTGCCTTGAAATTCAAGGGATTGAGCTGGGGTAAAAACAAGTGGATCTACATTTTTGCCATATGGCTGGTGCTGGTGTGGGTATTGTTTGTGATCCCCTACGTGTTCTGGATTCCGATCAATTACACCAACATTGACTTCATATCCATTCCCATTGCATGGCTTGGGTATGTGGTTCTCTCCGTAGTTTATGCCACCTTTGGCCATCCGAACAAACGCATAATAGAAGTTGAATGAAATTCATCGCTGAAATAGACATCATGCCTCTCAAAAGTCTGCTTGATCCACAGGGAAAAGCAGTGACTGGTTCCATGAAAAACCTCGGTCTCTCTGAGATCACCAATGTGCGGATTGGAAAGCATATCACTCTGGAGGTCGAAGCGGCTTCTAAGGATGATGCTTCTGAAATGGTGACGAAGGCCTGCAAGCAGCTGCTGGCTAATGAGATCATGGAAAGCTTCTCATTTGAGCTGTCTGAAGCGGTAACGGCTTAAGGGTTAAGCAAAATCTGTTTCTGAAACGAGGTAGCCGCATACCCTGCATGAAGTGCGCTCCTTGACTTCTGCATCGCCTCGCTCTACTTTTTTCTGAGGGGCTACTGTTCCGTCCCTCAACAGCGAAACGACATTCAGTTTTGCAGAACCGCAGCGAGGGCATCTACCTTCTTGCTCCGGTCTTTGTTCCCGCTCGGCCTTTTGGAAAATATCTTCCAAGGCTTCCTCAGTCATGAAAATAGAGGCCAAATGCTCCTGCACCATTTCCTGGGTTTGCTCCGCCAGGTCGGGATACTTGAAGTGGAAGAAATAGGCCAATTCTGCCGGGTTGAGGGATCCTATGAATTGGCGGGTGTTGTCACCGTGCCCACTGGTTTTGAGCTCAAAGTTCTGACCCAGGTATACTTTACGCACTTGAGGATCGGCCGCAAGTTCTTCGGCTGTACCAGCCTTCAGCAGCTGGCCTTCAAACATCAGGTAAGCTCGTTCAGTGATGGATAGTGTTTCCTGAACGTTGTGATCGGTGATGAGAATTCCAATGTTCTTGTCCTTGAGCGTAGAAACGATAAACTGAATATCCTCTACCGCGATAGGATCAACTCCAGCAAAAGGCTCATCCAAAAGAATGAAGTTGGGGTCAGAGGCCAGCGCGCGGGCAATTTCTGTCCTTCTTCTCTCTCCTCCGGAAAGAAGGTCTCCCCGGTTGGTGCGAACATGTTGGAGTCCAAACTCATCCAAAAGGGCTTCGAGTTTGTCGGTTTTCTCCTTTCGGGACAAATCGCGCCTCATCTCTAGCACCGCCTTGATGTTGTCTTCAACGCTAAGCTTTCGGAAGACCGAGGCTTCCTGGGGTAGATAGCCCACTCCTAATTGAGCGCGCTTATACATGGGAAGGCCTGTAATGTCCTGGTCTTCAAGGAAAATCTTACCCTCATTAGGTTTGATGAGCCCCACAATCATGTAGAAGGTGGTGGTCTTTCCAGCTCCGTTGGGCCCCAGCAGACCTACAATTTCGCCTTGCGAAACTTCTACGCTTACATTATTGACGACCGTTCGGCTTCGGTATTTCTTGACGAGTTGTTCTGCGCGTAAGATCATACTGCAATGCTAAAAATCGATTTGGAAAGCAACTCTTATACCAAAGGGAACTGCATCAGGTTTGTCCAAATACGAAAGCCTCCAAAGGGCATCCACTCTCAGGATTTTGAAGATGTTTTCTATACCGGCACTTGCCTCGAAATAGGGTTTGCCAAGGGTGGAAAGGCCCGGCACAAAGTCCAGTTCCTCTGTGTGATTGTTTCTCAGTTCTCCGATGGCGCATCTGAAGGCTGTTACCTCTCGCCATTTCAATTTGCGGAACAGAGGCACCTTGTTGAAGAAAAGGCCGTTGTAGTGATGCACCCAGGCTACCGTTACCCAGCGATCAGCGACAAACTCGTAGAAGTTCATCAGGTTGAAGGAATAAGCATCGTAGAAATAGGTCTCGTTTCCGTTGAATAACTGCAGCAATGGAAAAGGCAGCGTTCCCCAGATCTTACCCACCTCAACATGCAGATCACTCTGACCGATTGGATTGATCGAAAACTGATCTTGAATGTCGATGGCCGCCCGCTGGTATTCGTATTCACCTCCCATGAATCCCTTGATGCCCAACGCCAAATTCGCCTGAATGATTGGATACTTTGTTCCCAGACTGATCCTGTCCAACTCTCCGGTGATGAATTTTTCCCGGTAGGCCAGGCGAAGAGTAAGGCTCACCTCGGAAGTACTCAGGCGCTGAATGTTCTGCGTGTTACCTTCAGGATCGGTTTGGGTAAGCTGGAATTGACCGGGAGACCAGATGTCTCTTCGGTTGTAAGTCAATAGTGAAGAGAAGCCGGGGAAATACTCCAGCTCGTAATCCACCTTGTATTCTTCAAAGGCGTTCAACTGATTGTTGGGCGAGCGCCTGAACACAGAGGAGAGAATGTTGTCGGTCCGCCAGGCATTTGCGCTCTGGCCCAGCTGCTCCAAGTCTTTTCGGTAGGAGGCGTGCAGGATTTGCCGCGGTCGTTTGGATAGGAAGTACCTGCTTTCTATCTGGTATTTGAAGAGCTCATCGCGGATGCCGTAGGCGAGGTAGCCACTGAATTCTACCTTGGTGCTGAAGTCGCTGTTTGTTTTTCCTCCAATGCGGAAGCGAGGTCCTTCAATCTGGTTGAAGCTGAACGTAGTGAAGTAGGGACCAAAATCGATGTACTTCATTTCATAGTAGCCCGTCACAATCAGGGTAATGACATCTACATAGGTCCGGAAGGCTGGAATGTCTTTGATCGTGTCTACCATCGCGTAGATGCTCTGCTCCTTTTCGCTCAGGTGTTCCGGTCGTTTCTCGTTCCAGAACTCATCACTCTTTTCATTGGCGCCATCGGCTACCTGTATGTTGTTGAAGACACTGTAGAATTCATCATCCTGCTCCTCGTTGATTCTGAAGTTATTGTAGATCGTGGTCTTCCTGCCGTAGAAACCCACTGACTTTTCGGCAACGTTGAAGTCGATTACCACATTCTCCTTGGTGAGCATCCATACTTCATCCTCGACCTGATCATATTCATGAATCACCTTGAAGCCATTCACCCAATTGATGTTCGCGTCTTCCTTCACCGTGGCTTCGATCTGCTTCACGGCATAGGTCGTGTCGTTGATCCACATCTCGCCTTCAAACACCAGTTCGCCCTTTCTGCGGGGAATGAAGGCAATTTGGTAGCATTTATAGCGGTTGTCCAGCACAGCGCTGTCCAGCAGGTAATACTTGTAGGAGACCTGTCCCAGATCAGAGAGCGGGCTCACAAAGCTCTTCCCGAAAATGTCGATGTAGTTGTCGTAGATGTTTGTACCCTGATACATATCTCCCAAAAACTGGGAAATACTCTCGTTTTTCACACCCGCCACCTTGGTTGCTTCGATGAGCTCCTTGGTCGCTTTGGGGTTTTTGCGGTAGAAATAGCGGGAGTAAGACTCTGTGAGGAACATTGGCAGAAAGGGCTTGTCCTCGCTGGTGGAGTCGATGTTGTCAAACACAAACTGGAAGGGCTTCATCACACGCCTTCCTGTGAAGCTTTCGTCAATATTGTTGATGTCAAACTCAATCTTGTTGTAGACATCGTATTCGTAGAAATTGAGCTTTTCCCGGTTGTTGGCGGCCTTATTGCGCACCACCTTCTTCATGATCTCTACGGCCGGGTCTTTTTTCTTCTTGTCAGCCTTTACGGTGATCATTTGCAGCGCTATGCCTGAGACCTGCATCTCAAAGTCGATCACCTGGGAGCGATCCAGTTTCACCTTTTGGGCGATGCGTTTGTATCCAACAGTCGAAGCAATGAGTGAATCGGTTCCGTAGTAAGTTTCGATGCGGTAGTTCCCCTTCTCATCGCTGATCGTCCCAATCTTGCTGTCTTTGAAATAGATGTTGGCAAAAGGCACTGCCTCGTTGGTTTCCGAGTCAAAAACACGACCGGTCACAATCGTTTTTTGAGCGTTGGCGCCAACACAAATGAGGAGAAACAGAAAAACAGGTATGAGTCGGGTCAGATTCAAGCCAGAAATCTACACACTATTATGATGTCAGGTTTTCTTCTTTGCGTTTTACAGCCGCAGAAATTCTGATGCTCACTTCGTAGAGAATCATGATAGGTATGGAGACGAGTATTTGGCTGAAAACGTCAGGTGGTGTAATCACAGCAGAAAGCACCAGCGCCCCAACCAAGGCATGTCTGCGGAAGGCCTTCAGCACCTTGGGTGTAAGAATGCCTGCCCGGGTGAGGAAAAAGACGACTAAGGGCAGCTCAAAAACAGCTCCACAGGCGAGGGCAACAGTTGTGACCAGAGAAACATAGGTGGACAAAGTTGGATTGTTCAGCACGGTCTCGCTCACCTGATAATTCAGAAAGAAGTTAATGGACAACGGGCTGATGACGAAATAGCCAAAGAGTACGCCAGAAAAGAACAATAGACTAGCAGCCGCTACAAAACCACGTGCCATTTTACGTTCGCCTGCATGCAAGCCTGGGGCAATAAATCTCCATATCTCCCAGAATACATAGGGCGCACCGATGATCAATCCTGCGATGAGGGCCGTCATGATGTGGGATGTAAACTGGCCTGCCATGGTCAGATTCACCAGATCAGGTAAATCCTGACCGATGCATATTGCTCCATCCGGGAAAAAGGCCGGAAGCAGTTCACTCATTTTGCCGGAAAGACGGCATAATAGGCGGTAGGTAGGAAAGTCGGGACTTTTTGGGCCGAAGATGATCGTGTCAAATACAAAGCCCTTAAAAATGAAGGCTGCGATAGCGCCTAGCGTTACTGCCAGAAGGGACCTGATCAAATGCCATCTCAACTCCTCGAGATGGTCGAGAAACGACATCTCATCGCCTTCTCCTATTTCCTTGCGCTGCTGATTCTCCATGTGCTAAGAGGCGTCAAAGATACCATTGAGCCGCTGTGAATTTTCGCAAAGCGCATGTTCTTTCAACAGCTTGATTATCTTTGCTTTATGCGCTCAGATTTCTTCAGACTCCTTTTGCTTTGTTCCCTCGGGGCAATCATCATGACTGGTTGTCAATCTGATGAAGAGCAAATCATCCTGTCTGAGGCTCACTCTGTCAAGGTCTTGGTGTTTGACTTGGACCATCCGATAGACATGAAAGTTGCTTCTAAAGAATTGAAGCATGTGCAGGGTTTTCTCTTTGCTACTTTAAAGAAAGAGGATCGACTCATTGCTCATTTTGCTGAAATCGCTTCAGACGAGTATTTGAAGAAGCGCAGCAAGGAAGTGCTGAGTGATCATGCTCCCGTTTTGGTGTCTGTTTCCAGTCAAAAAGTTCACATTCCAGAGTTGGCTCAAAGCGATGGCAGCGAGGCAACGGGCGTGCGCAAAGCGATTGAGAAGCCGAGCGCACCTGTGCAGCAATTCCCTAACGTTTTCGATCTTTTTCGCTTCCTTTTTTAAGCATTCTGCCCTTTTCTTTGTTGATTTTCTGAACACAAAGAAGTTGGTATGCAGCGTTTGAAAGATCACCCCCACCGTTTCATGATCCTTTGGCTCTGCCTCGGGATTTTTTTAGTTCTCTCGATGGTTGTGGTTGGAGGTCTTACAAGGCTTACACACTCCGGACTTTCCATGACGGAATGGAGTTTTGCCGGTTCGTTCCCGCCCGTGAATGAAGAGGGATGGAATGCCGAGTTTGGCAAATACAAGCAATCTCCGGAGTACATCGAGCTTCACAGTCACTTCACGCTTTCAGAGTTTAAAGGCATTTATTGGTGGGAATACATCCACCGCATGTTAGGCCGCTTCATTGGAGTGGTGTTCATGATCCCCTTCCTTTTGTTCCTGGTGCTCAAAAGGGTCCCCAAAGGAATTCTTCCCAGTCTCTTGCTCATATTGGCTTTAGGTACAGTCCAGGCACTGCTGGGCTGGTTTATGGTGAAGAGTGGGTTGGTGGACGTGCCGAGGGTAAGCCATTATCGATTGGCAGCGCACCTCACCACAGCATTCATTACGTGCACGGTGATCTTCTGGGTGGTGTTTAAGGTCTTTGATCATGGAGTGGTGCCGCGAAGGTTGGCGATGAAGCCTTTACCCGTTGTGTTGATCGTTTTGCTTCTGATACAGATTGTTTATGGTGCCTTTGTCGCAGGCATGCGCGCAGGTCTTATTCACAACACCTGGCCTTTGATGGATGGTGCGTTGGTAGGCGATATGGTTACAGCCATGGATCCGCTGTATCAGAACTTCCTTGAAAACCGTTCAGGCGTCCAATTTGTGCACCGAACGCTTGGATTAATCGTTGCCATCCTGGCCATTTATGCTGGTTGGAAGGCTGTAAGCACAGGCAATACACATCAGAAACTCAGTGGGAAATGGTTGATCGGGATGGTAGTAGTGCAGTTTTTGCTTGGTGTTTTCACCTTGCTAATGGCTGTGCCTATTGTTCTTGGAGTGCTGCACCAAGTGGTCGCCTTGTTGCTCCTGTTGGCGGTGGTTGCCTACTACTATTTCCAGCGCTTTGAGTTCACTCCTGCCAGTGAAACGAGTCGATCAGGTGCCTGATGTCCTGCTTCACATAATCGATGGCGGGCGCTAGTGAGTCCTTGTTCGGATTGGTAGAGAAATAGAGCGCTCCGCGCAGGAAGTGATCGGTGCTGTCTGTGAGAAAAAACTGCATGTCGCTGGCGGTCTCTCCCTTGAAATCATAAATGATCCCATATACCCTTCGCTCTTCGTGCTCTACGATGAACTCGGGAATGCCTACTGCCTTCACAATGTGCTTCATCGCCAGCTTTCGATTCTGCTCGATGTGTTTCGAGAGGTTGTTGTTCAGTGCCGTGTAGGTTAAGTGCACCGTGGCGCGTAGTTCTGGATAATAAAGGTTATACCAGCAAGTGCTGTCTTGATATCGAGGGTCTACCGTGAGCGCACTCTGATCGGACAGCTCAAAAATGTAGGGGCAGTTCCAATAGTTGGTATCTGGCGTACTGTATTCAGCCACTGGCAAAGCAATCCGCGGATAGGCTCTCGGCTTCGGTGAGTATTCTTTCTCACATGAGGCCAGCATCACAAGCAATGGAATGAACAGCGCAATGAATCTTTTCATGCTTCCGGGTTGAGGATGGTGACCTTGATGCGCTTGACCCTTCGCTTGTCTGCGGCTTCGATCGTGAACTGATAATTACCCAGTTTGATCTTCTCATTTTTCTGAGGAATGCGGCCTGCAATTTCCAATACAAGGCCTGCGAGGGAGTCGCTGTCACCCTTGTGTTCTTCAAACTCTTCTCCTTCCACACCAATGACGCGATACACGTCCATCAATGCCGTTTTGCCTTCGAACACATAGTTGTGATCATCCAGCTTGGAGTAGACCAGTTCTTCATCGTCAAACTCATCGTTGATCTCGCCTACAATTTCTTCGATGATGTCTTCCAGGGTGATCACCCCTGAGCTTCCACCGTATTCATCTACCACGACCGCCATGTGGTTTTTGTCTTCCTGAAATTCCCTTAAAAGGTCGTCCAGCTTTTTGTTTTCTGTGACAAACGTTGCTGGTCTTGGAAGCTCACTCCAATCAAAATCATCATCCTGATCGAGGTTCTTCAGCAGGTCTTTCACATAGAGGATGCCTTTCACCTGGTCGAAGCTTTCCTCATAAACAGGAATCCTGGAGTAACCATGCTCCCGAATTTGTTCACATAGCTCTTTAAAGCTGATGTCTACGGGCATAGAAATGACATCCACGCGCGGGGTCATCACCTGGCGCACCTCAGTTGAACCAAACTTCACGATGCCGCTTAGGATGCGCTTCTCATCCTCTTTTGTGTTGCTGTCGGTCGTCAGTTCCAGTGCCTGAGAAAGCTCATGAGCCGTGATTTGAGAGCTGTTTTCAGAATCCTTAGCGCGTTGGTCAATCTTTCTTGTAGAGCTCACCAGCAGTTTTGAGAGCGGTGCAAAGGCGCGGTAAAGCCCAGCCATCGGCAACGACATGAATAGGGCTAGCTTCAGACTGTTTTTTGTAGCGTATACCTTCGGGACGATCTCGCCTGCAATCAGCAAGATCAGAGTCACCGCAATCACTTGAATGAAGAAGGCTAGTAGCTCCTGACCTTCGAAATTGAACGCCATTTCCATGATGAAGCTCGAGAGAATAATGATCGCCACATTCACAAGGTTGTTCCCAATGAGAATGGTAGCGAGCAGCGTCTTGGGTGCCTTTAACAGGTCGAGAACCTTGAGTGAGGACTTCGAATTCAGATCGTTGAGTCGTTCCCTGTCTTGCGGAGTCAGTGAAAAGAAGGCAACTTCAGAACCACTGATGAGTGCTGAACAGATCAGCAACAGCAACATGAGCAGAATGCCGATCAACACATTCAGGTCGAACGGATTCAGAATGGAAAGAAACAAACTATGATACGGGTCTCCCGGAGGTTCCACTGGTGGTAGGGTTAAAAGGGGAGGTCGTCAAAAGACTCGTCATTGCCCGAGTCAGGTGAAACGTCAGCTGTTCCCTGGGCGGCAGACTTAGGAGCCTGACGAGGCGCTTCTTGTCTGGGAGCTTCGGAGCCACCCTGATTTCCATCGCGGGAGCCCAACATGGTAAAGTTATCGGCAACAATCTCTGTCGCATACTTGGTGTTACCTTCCTGATCGTCCCAGCTGCGCGTTCGGATTTTACCTTCTACAAAGATCTGGCTTCCCTTACGCAAGTACTTTTCAGCAACATCAGCCAAACCGCGCCAAACGACTACGGTGTGCCATTCAGTATTGGTCACTCGATCACCATTTTTATCGGTGTACGATTCAGAAGTTGCAATTCTCAAACGAGCCAATTTAGCTCCGTTCGACATCACTTTGATCTCGGGATCCATGCCCAGATTTCCTACCAATATTGCTTTGTTGACGCTTCCTGCCATATCATTTATCTAACCCACAAACTTAAACATTGTCAGGTTTTCAGGCCTGTTTTGAGGTCGTATTGTTCAAGATAACGGTCAATGAGTCGGGGTAAAGCAAAATTGGCCAGTTCGCTGTGATCTATAAAATGAAGCCCGGCTGCTGGTTCATGGATTTCGGTGTGGTAGAACCGGGCAAAAATATCCTGGTGGCTCAGGACGTGTTTTTTTGCCTCATTGCTTGTCATGAGTGCTTCCTGGGTAAGCCCAAAACGCTCCAACTCCGCGCTGCTGAGTAGTTCGGAAGAAGAAGTTTCAATCAAAGGAAACTCATAAAGCCCTTGCCAGATGTCCTTTTCACCACGTTGCTGAATCGCAATTTTTCCTTGACTTAACACGATCAGATAGTGGAAGTAACGCGAACGCCTCTTGATCGTTTTTACCTTTCGAGGAAGTTCCTTCACCATTCCTTTTTCTCTGGCCTCGCAAACATCTGCCAAGGGACAGCGATCACAACTTGGAGAGACGGGAGTGCACTGAAGCGCTCCAAATTCCATCATTGCCTGGTTGTGTTCTGAAGGATCCGCAGGATTCATCAATGCATCCGCCAATTCGTTGATGATTCGGATGCCCGGACCTTTGTTGACGGGTTCTTCCACCGCAAACAGACGTGCGATGACACGTGCCACATTACCATCAACGGTGGCTACGGGCAAACCAAAAGCGATGGATGAAATAGCTGCTGCAGTGTAAGGCCCAATGCCTTTCAGGTTTCGGATGGCGTCATAATCAGATGGGAAGATGCCATCGTGATCATTCATCACCTGTTGAGCGGCTTTGTGAAGGTTTCGGGCGCGACTGTAGTATCCCAGTCCCTGCCATAGTTTGAGGACATCGTCTTCGTCAGCGGTGGCCAGGGAAATCACATCTGGAAATCGTTCTAGAAATCGATGATAGTAGGCGGTTCCCTGATCGACCCTGGTTTGTTGCAAAATGACCTCTGAGATCCAAATGCTATAAGGGTTTTTGCCCAGTCTCCACGGGAGGTCTCGCTTGTTTTTTTGATACCACTCAGAAAGGTTCTGTTGAATTGTTTGAATGCTGTTCATGACTTAGAGCAACGAAAATAGTGAGTGGCCTTCTTTCGAATCAAAATGATTCTATCTTTGCACCCCGTTTTTTGAAATCGGTAAATACACTGAATATCAAAAACTTATATAAAGATTCGAAATGACCAAAGCAGAGATTGTTTCTGAGATTGCTGAAAAGACTGGCGTTGACAAGGTAGAGGTATTGACGACTGTGGAGGCCTTTATGAACAGCGTGAAGAATGCGCTAGCTCGCGGAGAAAATGTTTACCTGAGAGGTTTCGGGAGTTTCGTAGTGAAGGAACGCGCTGAGAAAACAGGGCGAAACATCTCCAAGAACACCACCATCATAATTCCTGCTCACAACATTCCTTCATTCAAGCCCGCAAAAACATTTGTGGACAAGGTGAAGAAGAATGTAAAGAAGTAAGTGAATGGCAGGCTTGAAGTCTACTCACTGGATCGCAGTTGGACTGACGCTTGCGTTGATCGTTCTTTTATTATTTGCTCCCCATCATTCGGGAAATGTAAAAGAGAGTACAGCCAGTGCTCAACTCCCACCCGTACCTGATGTAGAGTATCGCATCGATTCTGCACTGAGCATTATCAGTGGTCCAGCACCCATGCAGGGTATTCTGTTGCTTCGTGAAGTAGCAGAAGAAAATCCCGGTAATTTCCGTGCGCAGTACCATTTGGGGCGGTTTTCCGCTCAAACAGCTCAGTGGGAAAAAGTGATGGAGCGTTTCGAAATGGTCAAGAAAATTGACCCCGAGTTTGCCGAGGCAGACTATTGGATCGGACTTGCGCACTTTCAGATGGGAGATGCAGAAAAAGCAGTTGTCTCGTTGGAGAGTTTTATCTCCAGAGCAGAAAATAGTGACGAGCTTCTACAAGAAGCTCAAACAATGTTGAATCAATTAAAATAACCGAAATGCCTAGCGGTAAGAAGAGAAAAAGACACAAGATGTCGACTCACAAGCGTAAGAAGCGTTTGAGAAAGAACAGACACAAGAAGAAGAAGTAGTCTCCTTCAACATAAGCCCCGGGTATAAAACTTTAGAAAAGTGAGTGATGCTAGTACAGAACTGATCATTCGCTCCGGGGATGGTGAAGTCGATATTGCCCTATTAGAAAAGAAGGGCTTAGTTGAATATCATCACGAGAAGCTTGATAAAGGCTTCAACGTGGGCGATATTTTCCTTGGTAGAATTAAGCGACTCGTCCCTGGACTCAACGCTGCATTTGTTGATGTAGGCTACGAGAAGGATGCTTTTCTTCATTATCATGATTTAGGCCCCAAGGCGAATTCCCTTCAGAAGTTCATCTCAGATGGAATTACTGGAAAACGCAACGGAGCCAGTCTTCAGGACTTCGAGATCCAGCCGGATATAGATAAAAACGGCAAGATAGATCAAGTACTCAAGGCGAATCGCTATCTGCTCGTGCAGATAGCCAAAGAACCAATTTCAACCAAAGGCCCAAGACTTACCTGCGAGATCAGTTTGGCAGGCAGGTTCTTGGTATTGGTGCCCTTCAGCGACCGAATTTCTGTGTCTCAGAAAATCAAGTCGCGGGAAGAGAGAGAGCGCTTGCGCAGACTCATTTCCAGCATCAAGCCGAAGAACTTCGGAGTAATTGTAAGAACGGTAGCCGAGAGCAAAAAGGTGGCCGAGCTTGACAGTGATCTTCGGAGTTTGGTTGAGAAGTGGAATACTGCGTTCGAGAATTTTACCTCTACCAAGCCACCAAAGAAGGTGTTGGGAGAGCTCGACCGCACCAATGCCCTGCTCAGGGACCTGCTGAATGCTTCGTTCAACCAGATTGTGGTTGATAATGATGCACTCTACCAGGATGTGTGTCAATACCTGCGAACCATTTCTCCCGAGAGCGAGAAGATTGTTCGCCATCACAAAGGCAAGACCGATGTGATGGAACACTATGGCATCGAGAAGCAGATTAAGTCGCTTTTTGGCAAGCATGTGACCATGAAAAGCGGTGCTTACCTCGTGATCGAACACACGGAGGCGATGCACGTGATTGACGTCAACAGTGGTAACACTGCAAAGTCTGAGAATAGCCAGGAATCGAATGCTCTTCGTGTGAACATCGAAGCAGCAGAGGAAGTTGCACGGCAGCTTCGCTTGCGTGACATGGGTGGATTGGTGGTGATTGACTTCATCGATATGCGCCAGGCGGATAATCGCAAAGCGTTGCACGAGAAGCTCAAGAAGTTCATGTCAGTCGATCGGGCGAAGCACCAGGTATTGCCAGTGAGTCGCTTTGGATTGGTAGAAATCACCCGTCAGCGCGTGAGGCCTGAGATGGAAATCAAGACGGCTGAAGTCTGTCCAACTTGTAACGGAACAGGTGAGATACAGGCCAGCATTACCGTGATTGACGAGATCGAGAGTAACCTTGAAAACCTCATGGAGGAAAAGAAGGGCGACAAAGTCACCCTCGCGGTACATCCCTTTGTAGCTTCCTTCCTTCAGAAGAAATTTTTCGGTCATCAGCGCAAGTGGTTCAAGGCTTACAGAAAGTGGATCCGCGTTGAGCCTAAAACGGCTTTGACCCTTCTCGATTACGAATTCCTGGATAAGGAAGGCAAGGAAATCCTCTTCTAGTAACTTCGTTTCTCGTGGCTTTCGAGAAGAAAAAACCTTCGCCTGAGGAGGCGAGAGCGAAGATTCGGACCTTCTGCAACTACCGTGAGCGCTCTCATCGCGAGGTGAAGGAGAAGCTCTACAGCATGGGGCTTTACTCCAAAGAAGTGGATCAGTTGCTGGTCCAGATGATGGATGAGAACCTGCTCAATGAGGAACGCTATGCCCGCAGCTACGCCCGAGGGCGTTTTCGATTGAAAAAGTGGGGTTGGGTGAAAATCGAGCAAGGATTGCGACAGCAGGGGATTCATCAAAATCTCCTGAAAATGGCCAAGTCCGAGATCGATGAGCAGGAATACATGGACATGCTCCAATCCATGGCTAACAAGAAGTGGGCTGAACACTCAAAGGATCAGTACATGATCCGCAAAGCCAAGGTTTATCGCTTTCTGATCGGCAGAGGGTTTGAGTCTTCGTTGATCAATTCGGTGCTGAAGAGTTATCACTCTCCGAAGTGATCGTAGCGATAGGTGATTTGACGACCTACAGTCATTCTTTCTACCAGCAGGTTCCGCTCGTTGTAACGATACGTTTCCTTCATTCCACCGGGTTCTAATGTGGAAGAAACAGGTTGACCACGTTCATTCAGGCTGAACAGGCGCTGATGCACCTCGTGGCCTTTTGCTTGCGGTTTCATTGCTACTTCAACGATTGAGGTCACAAAGCCGGTTTTGTTTCGCTCATACACTTGCTTGAAAGTTTCTCTCCTTTCTTCATCGAGCATCGTGAGGCTTGAAAACCTTCCATGTTCATCGAAGGTGGCGAAGCACGTTTCGACATCATTGCGAAACTCCCGCAGGCTGTTGTTTGTGGTTTCAAACTGATAGCTGATGTAGTCTTCCTTTCCGTCTTCGGTCACATAGATGCTCGATAGCTTACCGTTGTTGTCATAGTAAAAGCGTTTTTCGACCAGAGTCAGGGAATCGATCCTCAGATGACTTACCCTTCGTTGATCGTCATAACTGATGTAACGAACAGATACGGTGTCTCCGGCCATAACTCTCACTGTTTTTACAATCAAACCTTGTTCATTGATCTGCTGGATCAGTTGGTGGTTTTCTCCAAGGCTGATGATCACTTTTTGAATCCGGTTCTTAGCATATATCCGTTGATCTGGATTGAATTCGTGGAAAGCGTCCTGTCCAAACATGCAGAGTGTCAGGCAGGTGAGAAGAGCAGTCAAAAAGAGCTTGATCATGTGAGGCTAAGAGACAAAATCGTGCCATCAAAATAGATACATTCGCCCAATGATCACAACAGAAGACATCAAGCTGCTTGTGGGGCGCCTGGACGCGCTGAGGGGGTATCTTTGACATTGATCACAAGAAAGCCCAGATAGCTGACGAAGAGCAGCAAACCCACGATCCGAATTTTTGGGACGACCCTAAAAAAGCTGAGGTCGTGCTCAAGCAAATCAACCGCAAAAAAGTATGGACCAAGGCCTTTGATGAGATCTCCACAGCGTTGGATGACCTGAAGGTGTTGCATGAGTTTTTCCGGGAAGGAGAAGCAGAAGAAGGCGATGTAACCTCTCAGCACGAAAAGCTGCTCACGCTGCTGGACGACCTCGAGCTGAAGAACATGCTCAGTGCAGAGGAAGACGGCTTGGATGCGGTGCTACAGATTACGGCCGGAGCAGGTGGAACAGAGAGCTGTGACTGGGCTTCTATGCTCATGCGTATGTATATGATGTGGGGCGAAAAAAGCGGTTACAAGATCACTGAGCTCAACTATCAGGCTGGTGACGTAGCCGGTGTGAAAACGGTCACGCTTGAATTCTCGGGAGACTTTGCCTTTGGGTATCTCAAGGGAGAAAACGGAGTGCATCGCCTGGTGCGTATTTCACCCTTTGATTCAAATGCGAAGCGCCACACGTCTTTTGTTTCCGTGTATGTCTATCCTTTGGTAGATGATACCATTGAAATCAATGTGAATCCTGCAGATATTGAGTGGGACACGTTCCGATCGAGTGGTGCCGGTGGGCAGAATGTGAACAAGGTGGAAACGGGAGTACGCCTGCGTCACAAGCCTTCGGGGATTATCATTGAGAATACCGAAACACGATCTCAGCTGCAAAACAGAGAGAAGGCCATTCAGTTGTTGAAATCAAGACTCTACGAAGCTGAGCTGGAAGAAAAGCGAGCCAAGCAGGCCGAGATTGAAGCGAACAAGAAGAAGATTGAGTGGGGTAGCCAGATCAGAAACTACGTGCTTCATCCTTACCGCATGGTGAAAGATGTAAGAACAGGAGCTGAAACCACAGACACAGAAGGTGTGCTCAATGGAAACATTGATGATTTTCTGACATCATTCCTGATGTACAGCGCGGGAAAACTTCAGACGAAAGAAGAGTAGGTAGAAGGAATTAAGCTTCGGTTGAAACTTCTTCTGCCGGAGCCTCATGAGCATCATCTTCAGCTTTCTCAAACATCGCTGGGAAGAGGCTGTTGAGCGCACCCATCACTGACCAAAAACCAAGGAAGGTGACCAGAAAGATGAGAATCCAGAAAGCCATCAAGAAAATCCCAAGAAAGATGAAGAGTCCTAAATATTCGCCCATGGCAGATTACTTTTGCTGCGAATATAAATGATGCTGTGGTTTCGAGTTCAAAGTAGCAGGTTCAATGTTCAAAGTTTTGAATGATTCCACGCAAGGAGACCAATAGATTCAAGGAAAAGCCAACAAATACACTGAATAAAGCATAAATGGAATACCGAATAGAGAAGGACACGATGGGCGAGGTGAAAGTACCCGCTGACAAGTATTGGGGAGCGCAAACGGAGCGATCACGAAATAACTTCAAGATCGGTGCGGAGGCGAGTATGCCGCTGGAGGTAGTCTACGGATTTGCTTACCTGAAAAAGGCTGCCGCTCATGCCAATACTGCCTTGGGAGTGATGAACGAGGAGAAGCGTGATTTGATTTCTGCGGTATGTGATGAGATTCTGGAGGGCAAGCATGATGACCAGTTTCCGCTGGTAGTTTGGCAAACCGGTTCAGGAACTCAGAGCAACATGAATGTGAACGAAGTGATTGCCAATCGCGCCCACGTATTGGACGGTGGTGTTTTGGGTGAAGGAACGCGAAAGATTCACCCCAACGATGACGTCAATAAGTCCCAGTCTTCCAACGATACCTTCCCTACCGGGATGCACATCGCCTGCTATAAAATGGTGTTGGAAAACACGATCGTAGGTGTGGAGAAGCTGCGAGATACATTGCAAAGCAAGTCTGATGCCTTCATGGACGTGGTGAAGATTGGAAGGACCCACCTGATGGATGCTACTCCACTTACCGTAGGCCAGGAATTGTCAGGCTATGTGTCACAGCTCAATCATGGGCTAAAGGCATTGAGAAATACCATGGACCACCTCTCAGAATTGGCGTTGGGTGGTACTGCCGTTGGTACAGGAATCAACACACCTGAAGGTTATGCGAAGCTCGTGGCTGAGAAAATCGCAGAGTTTACAGAATTACCGTTTCGCTCTGCCGACAACAAGTTTGAAGCCCTCGCGGCACACGATGCCCTGGTAGAAACCCATGGTGCGCTCAAGCAATTGGCGGTGAGTCTCATGAAGATCGCGAATGACATCCGCCTGTTGGCCAGTGGACCACGCTCCGGAATTGGTGAGTTGATTATTCCCGCGAACGAGCCCGGATCGAGCATCATGCCCGGCAAGGTGAACCCGACTCAGGCTGAGGCCATGACCATGGTATGCGCGCAAGTGATTGGAAATGATGTGGCGGTAACAACAGGTGGCGCCACAGGTCATTTTGAGTTGAACGTATTCAAGCCAATGATGGCCTACAATGTGCTGATGAGCGCCCGATTGATCGGTGATGCCTGTGTGTCGTTCAACGACAACTGTGCCGTTGGTATTGAGCCTAACCACGCCCGCATCAAGGATAACTTGTTCAATTCTCTCATGCTCGTCACTGCGCTGAATACTAAGATCGGATATGAAAAGGCCGCCAAAATTGCCAAGACAGCCCATGAAAATGGAACCACTTTGAAAGAGGAAGCTGTCAACCTTGGTTACCTCACATCCGAAGAATTTGATGAGTGGGTCGATCCAAGTAAGATGATTGGAAGCCTTTCTTAAGCGTCAGTTTTGGTGTATTGGTCTAAAATGAGACCATGCCTTGAAATGTGAAGGGAATATCCACCGTTGCATTTAGCATGAAGTGGATTTTTCTCAGCGCTATACTTGTTTCGATTGCATCTACCCTTCACGCCCAGTCTCGAGGTGATCGGGTTAGCCCGCAAACGCTTGACCCTCTGTTTCTGTCTCAGCTATTGAAGGAAAAAATCGATAGTGTGAGAATGCGGAAGGGATTACACTCTTTAGAATCGCACCTTTCGTTGGAGGCGGCTGCTTTGCATCATGCGGAATACCTTGAGGCGAAGAACATGATGTCTCACAATGAACTCAACATGAGGATGCGAACGCCTGCACTGCGGGCCGAAGCCTTCGGGTTTCAGAGTCGTTATGTAGGGGAGAACATTGCCCAGTCCTACGTTGACTTTCACGGCAACCATTATGGACCCGATGGGCAGTCTACCTATGAAGAAGTGGCGGATGATCTGTTGGACCTTTGGCTGAAATCGCCTGGACATCACGAGAATATGCTACGCTCAAGCTACCACACGACTGGTATTGCCTTGGCGCTCAATCATCGCTCAGGAAAAATCTATGCAGTCCAGGTGTTTGGCGGAAAGTCTACGACCCTTGCCAGGTACTAGTTCGACTAAATGAACTCGACTTCCTTGTCTGTTTTCAGGTCGTTGACAAACTGCTTGATCTTCTGCTCTTCACCTTTCTGGCAAATCAAAAGAACATCACCTTCATCGATGACGATGTAGTTGTTCAATCCCTGAACCACCACCAGCTTGTCATCCGGAGCTTTGATGATGGAATTGCTGGTATCGTAGGTTCTTAGCTTGCCGCTGATCTCAACGTTGGAATCGCTTTCTTCCAGAAGTTGTTCATGGAGTGAACCCCATGTACCCAGATCAGACCAGCCAAAATCACCAAGCACCACATCTACGTTTTTGGCCTTCTCCATGATTCCATAGTCGATGGAAATATTGGGGCACTGGCTGTAGATGCTCTCGATGGTTGTTTCTTCCTGCTCACTGTTCAGGGACTGTGCGTTTTCTTCAAAAAGCCTGGCCATGTCTGGCATGAGTTGCTCGAAGGCTTCGATGATGGAGGAGACCTTCCAAACAAACATTCCGCTGTTCCAGTAAAAATCTCCGCTTTGCAGAAACTGGATGGCGAGCTCAACAGAAGGCTTCTCAGTAAACGTCTTTACGCGCTGAATATCCTCAACACCATATTGGCGGTCGCGGTAAAACTGAATGTATCCGTATCCTGAATCAGGGCGGGTGGGTTTAATGCCGATCGTTACAAGGTGTCCTGTATTTCGGGCATGCTCTACGGATTGTTTCAAGGTGCGCAGAAACTGATCCTCTTTTAGAATGATATGATCAGCGGGGGAAACCACCATTACTGCATCCGGATCGGTATGACGAAGCTTATAAGCCGCATAGGCGATGCACGGAGCAGTATTCTTTCTCATCGGCTCAGCCAGGATCTTTTCCGATCCAATGGCTGGTAGTTGTTCAGAACATAGGTCGAGGTATTCATCTGAAGTGACCACGAGGAAATTATCGTTTCCACACAATGGGCTGAGTCGCTCGTGGGTCATCTGGATCAACGATTTTCCAGTACCCAGGATGTCAAGAAATTGCTTCGGTTTTGATTGTCGACTCATCGGCCAGAACCTGCTACCGATTCCTCCGGCCATGATCACACTATACACATTATCCATCCTCTCTATCTTGAAATGACCACGAATGTAACATCCCTGAAGGCTCGGACTCCGATTCCAAGGTTAGGATATCGTTGCCATATGGTCCATTGGTTCTACTTCTGACTGGCCGTGAACGAGGTACCAACGTCCTGAATCAACCTCTTGACATCGGTAACGGGTCCTTCTCAAAGGGCCTTTTCGGAATACTCTTCCATTTGAAACTCTGAAGTAACTGTTTTCGGGCAGCTCCTTCAGAAAGGGCTGGGGAGAATCATCGAATTGCTTCAGTGCAGCGTTCAGCGCAGGGTCAGAGCAGGAAGCTGCTTTCGGATTTTGGATGTGTCGATGAATAACCGGCTCCAGCGCCTTTGGGAAGAGCTCTCTCTCCAATACTTGTGACAAGAGCATTCCGTAAACCTGCTTCCATTCAGGTCCGTGAGGGTTTTTAAGTGTTTTTCGCTGCTTGAAGTCAAGGTAATGTGCGAACTCATGCGTAAAGGTTACCATGAACGCATATGGATTCAGGTTGCCATTCACAGATATCCTTGCCGGAAATCCCTGGACTGGTGCTCTAAAATCTCCCAGCTTGGTATTGCGTGGTTTTGTGATTCTATAGCTTACAGGTTCGTGGTGCGTCCATTCATGAAACAGTGCTGCTGCTTCTTCGGGAACGTACTTCGAAAAATGGGTAACAAAAGACTGCTGATCCATAGTGAGCTAGGCTCTCTCCAACTCACCTTTGCTCTGATCCATCAGTTGGTGCTGCCCCCAGCTTGGACAGTCACAGTTTTTTTTTCCTTTGAACAACGCACATGAACTGAGCGCAAAGGCCATAGCAACGATGAGTGTAAAACGTAATTTCATTCGCAATCAAAGCTACGCAAATCCCTCTTCAAGCAGGCTTGAAATAAGGTTTACATTTGCTCCATGGGCAGGTTCCTGTTTGAGCTGGGGCGCTATATGATTTTAATGTGGAGGGTTTTCAGTAAGCCTGAAAAGCTCTCAATCTATCGCAAGAGACTCTTTGATGAAATGGTCTCTTTGGGGATAGATTCGCTTGGGATCATTTTTGTGATCTCAGTGTTCATGGGGGCCGTTATTACTATTCAAACAGCTGCCAACATCGATAGTGTTTTCATTCCAGCATACACCATCGGATTTACGACACGCCAATCCACCATCCTCGAGTTCAGCCCGACCATTATCGCTTTGATTCTCGCAGGGAAAGTAGGCTCAAACATTGCTTCTGAGATTGGATTGATGCGGGTGACCGAACAAATAGATGCCCTAGAGATCATGGGGGTAAATTCCAGCGCCTACCTCATTCTTCCTAAGATCGTTGCTGCTGTACTCATCAATCCATTTTTGGTGGTGATCAGCATGTTTGTCTCGATTGGTGGCGGATATGCCATTGCCATGCTCACTGACATTGTTCCAACGGCTGACTTCGTGTACGGTATTCAATTGGACTTCAAGCCGTTCCACGTGGCCTATGCACTCTTCAAGTCTGCGATTTTTGCGTTTTTGATCACTTCCATTCCTGCATATCAGGGATACTACGCCAAAGGAAGTGCGCTTGAAGTAGGCCGGGCAAGCACCAGAGGTGTAGTGCAAAGTTCTATTCTCATCCTGGTCGCCAATTATGTGGTGACCCAACTGTTTCTCATATGATAGAGGTGCGCAATCTGAGCAAGTCGTTCGGTGAGAAGACGGTGTTGAAGGACATTTCAGCACGTTTCGAGGCAGGGCGAACAAACCTCATCATTGGAGCGAGTGGGAGCGGTAAATCCACCCTTGCGCGCTGTCTGGTTGGTTTGCTGAGACCTGAGGTAGGTGAGGTGCTTTACAACGATCGCGACTTTTTTGCGATGACTGTTTCTGAAATGAAAGAGATGCGCAAGGAATTTGGCTTCCTCTTCCAGCAAAGCGCTTTGTTTGACTACATGACGGTGGAGGAGAATGTGCGCTTCCCCTTGGATTTGCTTACCAAGATGACCAAGAAGGAAAAGGATCAGCGTGTGAGTGAATGCCTGGAAAGGGTGGAACTTCCCGGTGCCACCAAACTCTACCCTTCAGAGTTGAGCGGTGGGATGAAGAAGCGCGTTGGTATCGCCCGGGCCATTTCTTCCAATCCACGCTACTTGTTCTGTGATGAGCCGAATTCTGGCTTGGACCCACAAACCTCCATCGTGATCGATAATCTGATCATGGATATTACCAAGGAGTATAACATCACTACGTTGGTGATCACTCACGACATGAACTCAGTCATTGAAATTGGTGAGCACATCCTTTTCATTCACAAGGGCGACAAGTGGTGGGATGGTACCAAAGAAGACATCCTGACGACCAAGAATCAGGAAGTGCTGGACTTTGTGTATGCTTCTGAGTTCATGAAGCAACTGAGGAAGTAAACTCCTGTTATCCTGTTTAAGTAAAGCCACAAAAAAAGCCCCGGTTTTCACCGAGGCTTTGTAAGCGTATTCTGAGAAGAGTTTACCTCTTCTGGAAGTCGTTCAGGATGTTGATCACACCTTCTCGTTCGATGTAATCTTCAGCATCTGTAGTAAGGATGATCTTCCAGGCATATCCACCTTGTGGCAATCGGATGCCTTTGTAGGTTCCATCCCAGCTGAAGTCTTTATCGTTGGTGCTGTAAACCTTGGTTCCCCAGCGATCGAAAATCTCCAGCGAGAACTCCGCAACTCCGATCATGCCGATCTCCCAGGAGTCGTTCAGGTTGTCGTTGTTCGGTGTGAAGCCTGTTGGAATGAAGAGCTGATAAGTCGTTTCAATGATCGCAACCTTCTCGGCCTGACATCCTACTGAATCCGTAGCGAGAAGGCTCACAGTGTAGGGCTTGCCGTCAGGAAGTGAAATGATTGGGTTCTCTTCATTAGAAGTGAACAAGCCACCATTGCCATCCAGCTGCCATAAGTAATCCACGAGCGGAGAAGAGGCGGCAGACTTGTTTGTCAACTGAACATCATAATCATTGAGGTAGACATACTCAAACTCTGGATCTACACGATCTACAGTGATGATCACTTCATCGCGGATGACTGTATCACAGATATCCGTCAGATTCACTTTGTAACCGGTAGTTTCCTCAGGCTTCACCCAATTCGTACTGCCTGTGCTGCCATCACCCCAAACATAGGAGTAGACGCCACCACCGTTTTCTGCTTTGGCAACCAATTCAATGGAGTCACCGAAGCAGATGAGTGTGTCATTCATCATGTGAAGCTTCAGATCGTTCTTCTTGGCGATAACTCCATAGAAGGTGAATTCGGCCGTGTCGAATCTACACCCATCCGTAACCTTTACTGTGAATGGAGTCTCTCCATAGATGATTCCCTGTGTGGTGAGATTCGTGTCTACGAAATCATTCCAGGAAACTTGGTAACCCCATCCGAAACCTCCGGAAGGTACTACCGGGCCAAAGTGTGCTCTTGATTCCAGACATGGCACAGTATCGTTCAGAACACCGGCAATCTCAATCGGATCAGGAACGGGAACGTTCACCAGTACGGAGTCAACATATTGCTCCAGGCCGCAGACGTCTGTTACGGTTACGATATACTCAGTAGTAAAGCCAGGGGCTACAATGGTAGTCGAATCAAAAGCGGCATTGTTCCACTGGTAGTTGTAAGGAGGATATCCACCTGAAGCCTCTACAAGCAGCAGCACTGAGTCCCGAGGACATTCAATGATGCCTTCTTCGATGTCTTCTGTTTTAGTTACGATTGGATCGTTGTAAACGTTGAGATCAAAATTATGAACAACGGTTTCTCCGGTACAAACCCTTGTGATTGTCAGGCTGTAGGTAGTGTCAACCGTTGAGAATACAGTGATGGTACTGTCTGTAGAACCATTGTCCCACAGATACTCAATCTCACCATGCCAGACCTGATCGTTGAATGCTACACTTACTCCCATGGTAACAGGGTCGTCAATACAGCTGATCACTTGCTTGTCTCCAAATTTCACGGAGCTCCAAGGCACGTTGAATATACCCACGGTCACAAATCCGAGTTCCTGTTGTTGACCGCATCCATCCGTTACGGTTACATCATAGCCCGTGCTGGTCGGAGGGAGCACGTTGAATGCTGAGTCTACACTACCATTACTCCAGTTGTAGGTAAATGGTGGGAGACCTCCGAGGATGTTCACACCAATGGCCGCAGAGTCATCAGAGCAATCAAGTGTGGTATTTCCAAAAGTCTGGATCTGCAAGTCTGGTTGATCCAGAATGGTAAGGTCGAGGGTGTCACCGCCCAAACAGTTCGTGACGTTTGAGTCGGTAATGATGATGGAGAAGGTTTCGATACCTTCTGTAATACCGTCATTGTAAATGTCGAAGCTCACAGTAGCGGTGTCAACACCTGCAGCGAACTCAATGGTACAATCATATCCTCCGCTACCATTAGGAGTACATGTGTTTGGCAGCGAGTAGTCAATGTTTCCAACCGCAGTTCCAGCGAGAGAGTACTCAATGGTGAGAGGAGCAGGAACCAAGCTTGTGTCCACACGAGAGAAAGCCAAATCAAGTGTTCCGCAGCCCTCGTAAAGAGCCGTGTCAAATCCGAATGGATTGTAAGAAGGCTGAGGAGAAGCAGTAATACCGGTGAACTGGAAGCTCTTAGCTTTGAGGAATACTGCGGAGTCAAAAATCCAGTCTACACCATCGCAGATGGCAAGCTTTACGTGGTACGTGTCACATGCGTTTACAGCGATGCGGGCTGTTTCGAAAATGTCTGTGTAAGCTCCAGAGAATTGTCCTGGGTTTGAGCCAGCGAACGTAAATGGGTTAGGAACCGGGCCATCGTTGTAGAACTGCGGGAAAGATGGGTTTCCATTACAGGGGAAAGAACCTGTTCCGTTGTGGATCGAAGTGATCGCTACCGGCAGATTTGTAGTGCCGGGAACAATAGAAACGTTCACCGAACTGTTAGAGTATGTACCGCTGATACCAGGGCCGCTGATAAAGAATCCAAATGCATCGTTGAATACGGAGCAAGGATAGCTTGGCCACTCCTCAGAAGCGAACACATACTCGAACGAGATGGAATCATCTTGGGCAGCAACAAAATCAAATTCGATGATTGCTCGGTCGCGCATGGTGCTTGGAGGGTTACCCCAGGGTACAGATTGTGCAACACTAAGTACATCAGCATCTCCCAGACCGAAATAACCGGTGGAGGCAAAACCATTGAGGGGCACACTGGCAATGTTACCAGTGGACATTACCACACCACTGTCAATTCCAAAAATGGGCAGAGCACCAGCAAAAGTTCCAATCTGTTGATTGTTACTCAAAGCAGAAGTAACATTCAAAACTGGAACACCGCCACCAATGAAAACATTCTGGATGAGGTTGGGAGCGTTGGAAACGGCCGTGGTGATTTGGGCCAAAGCTTCAGAGCCAGCGAACGACATTGCAGCCGCCAGGGTGAGAGATAAGAGAGACTTAGTAGGAGTCATTAGTTTTCGTTTATTGTGGTAATCGTACCAAACTTGTCGATGGCCTCACCAGCGTTCGTTTTGCCCTGCAATCTGTAGACATATGTCGACATCGGCAGTTCGGATGAACCTTGGCGGCCGTCCCATGTAAAGTATTGGTCGTTGGTGGAATAGATTAGTTGCCCCCAACGATCAAAAACTTCGAATTTGAACGAGACCAAATCTTCTTCAATGCTTACTGAATAGTAGTCGTTTCTTCCGTCTCCATTCGGAGAGAACGCTGTAGGTGCAGATATTCTGCTAATGGAAGCTACGCGTCTTGTAACACTGCTCTTGCAGCGCTTGTCATCTTCAACCTCGAGGGTTACTTCATTAACTGTTCCGGATTGTAGCTGCAATTCGGGAGATGTTTCTTCGCTTACCACCATGCCATTCACTGACCAGCGGTATTTCAGGTCCTGACCATCAGACAGGTCGGACACTTCCATTTTTCCGGTACTGTTTTCCAGCACGTAGTCAAAGTCTGCTAGTGGGTCACGCGCTTCAATCTTTCGCTCGATCTGGTGCTCTTTGCTGCACCGATCAATGTAAGTGAGCATTACGTTTTTATCCTTCGTAATGACCTCTTCTTCACTTGTTCGGTATCCGCTGCCATTCCAGTAATACACTTGCGCTGGCACATTCTGGACCACATCAGTAGTATCGTTTGCACATACGATCAAATCGCCTACAGCAGGAATTTTGATGGGTGATTTCTTTAAGATGATTTCTACCGAAGCCATATCTGTCTTACAGGCATCTGAGACCTTTACAGGCACTCTCATGTCTTGAACAGCGGAGACTTTCAAAGCTCCATTGCCATTGTTCCAATCGCTGAAGGTGTATTGATAACCATAACCCACACCTCCTGCTACTCCGTTTAAAGAGCCTTCCAACGATAATTCATCGCCCTCACAAGAGAAATACTCAATCTGTTGTTCGGGTGCCGTAATCGGATCTCGCGGTTCAATCGATACTCTGATCTCGGAAACAGCCTCAGTTCCACAAGCATCGGTAATGGTGATGTAGTGACGATCCTCGCCCATAGGTTTGATCACTGCATTCTTGCCCGTTTGCCCGTCTGACCACACATAGGTGAAAGGGGAGTGCCCACCACCATGCGAAGCGGTTACGGTCATTTCCGTCCCCAGGCAGAGGTTTTTCGGAAATGAAACTTCACTCGACAATGGTTCAACAGCTCGATTGCGCACTTCCACTTCGAAGGTCAGCTCCTCGGCAAAGCCGATGGTGGAGTTCTGTACCGAGAGGTGAAAGAGTTGTGTAGCGCTGGGGCTTACATAGATGACAGAGTCTGTTTGTCCATCTGACCACAGGTAACTGGTGCCGGGAGCCCAGTTGATGATGTCAACACCAATGGCTACAGGCGCAGAGGTGCAGTTGATGGAATGATTTGGCTCAATTCTGACAAGGCGCATGTCGCGCTCATGGTCTTGGGCAAACGTGAGATTCGCCACAACGAGCAAAGCCGAAGCAGCGAAACCTCGGAATGAGGCTCTATTCATGATCGAACGGATTATGGTTCTATATACAATTTTAACCATTTTGGTCCGACTTGTATGCCTGTGGATGGGATTCATCGATTATAAAGCACTATTCATTTTGATCTTTGTCGATCCTTAACCGCATCTATCTTTGCGGTAATTATCAAACGCAGGTTACCTTGATGGTTGCCTAACCAGCTCAATTTTATGGATTCCACAAATCAATACATCCAAGCAAACAAAGACCGCTTCCTCGAAGAATTGATCGAATTGCTCAAAATACCTTCTGTGAGTGCCGATCCGGCCTATGATCAGGAAGTGGCCGCTTGTGCCGAAGTAGTGAAGGACGCTATGGAAGAAGCCGGTGTGGATCACGTGGAAATCTGTCCGACTGCCGGGCATCCTATTGTTTACGGAGAGAAGATCGTGGATGAGAACCTGCCTACGGTGTTGGTATATGGCCACTATGATGTTCAGCCTGCTGATCCACTGGAATTGTGGGATAGTCCTCCCTTTGATCCGGTAATCAAGAACGAAAAGATCTACGCCCGAGGTGCTGCTGATGATAAAGGGCAGATGTTCATGCATGTGAAAGCCGTGGAGGCGATGATCGCGACATCAGCACTTCCTTGTAACGTGAAGTTCATGATTGAAGGCGAAGAGGAAGTAGGCTCAGAGAACCTTGGAATCTTCGTGGCTGAAAACAAGGAAAAACTTAAGGCCGATGTGATCCTGATCTCTGACACTTCCATGTTGAGCAATGAGAATCCCTCCATCACTGTCGGTTTGAGAGGGTTGAGCTACGTTGAGATTGAGCTCACCGGACCCAACCGAGATCTCCACTCCGGTGTATATGGTGGTGCGGTTGACAACCCCATCAACGCGCTGAGCGAGATGATCGCCAAAATGAAGGATGAGCACGGTCACATCACAGTCGATGGATTCTATGATGATGTTGAAGAAGTTAGTAAAGCAGATCGCGAAGCCATGGCGCGTGCACCCTTTGACATTCAGTCTTACAAGGAACACCTCGGAATCAACGCTACTAAGGTTGAAAATGGCTTCAGCGAAATGGAAGGAGCCTCCATTCGTCCTACCCTTGACGTGAACGGCATGTGGGGTGGTTACACAGGTGAAGGTGCAAAGACAGTGCTTCCCTCCAAGGCTTATGCTAAGATTTCCATGCGTCTGGTTCCTAATCAGGATCCTGAGAAGATCACAGAACTCTTTACCGAATACGTTCAAAAGATCACTCCCAGCACGATGAGTGTGAAGGTGACTCCACATCACGGTGGCCAGCCGGCAGTGACACCTACTGACTCTGTAGCTTACCAAGCTGCGAGCAAGGCCATAGAAACAACTTATGGAAAGACTCCAATTCCTTTGAGAAGCGGAGGAAGTATTCCAATCGTAGCCTTGTTTGAATCAGAGCTTGGATTGAAATCGATCCTGCTTGGTTTTGGTTTGGACAGCGATGCGATTCACTCACCAAATGAGAGCTATGGCCTCTTCAACTTCTTCAAGGGAATTGAGACCATCCCTCACTTCTTCAAGAATTTCGCTGCAAACTCTTAACGCAAGAGCGTAATAAAACTGCGCTGGGAGAAGCTTTCACCATCGGTGCCTTCTCCTTCAATAACGTAGTAGTAGGTGCCCTCGGGAACGGCTTCGGAGACGTTGGTGCCGTCCCAGCATTTGAGGAGGTCATCAGACTCATAGACCAACTGTCCCCATCTGTTGAAGATTTGAACCTGTGCAGTTCTTACATTCTTGTATTCAGCGCAGAATTGATCGTTGATTCCGTCACCATTTGCTGAGAACACGTTTGGAACGAAGACCTGCACCTCACAAATGGATACAATCCTAACAGAATCCTCGAATGAGCAACCTGCTGAATCCGTAATTGTAACCAGGTAGAGACCAGCGCTATTCACCTCGATTTCGGTATCGCTGACGCCTGTTGACCAAGCAAAGCGTTCGGCATCCACAGGACCTTCTATCAGTATGGATTCACCTTCACACACATTGTTTTCCCTCAGCTCATCGAGCGCCAATGGCGTGGCCAGTGAAACTGATCTGCTGGATGTAAGTGTTTCGCAGCGATTGGTGATGCTGAGCGTGTAAACACCCTCATTGTTGACGAGGATTTCTGAGGTGGTCGCCCCAGTGGACCACACATAATCAAAGCTGAAAACACTGTCCACATAATCGATGGTGAACGTTTCACCTTCCTGGCAGAGTGTGGTGTCAGCACCGATGGTGAACGCATAGTTTAAATCCCAGTCGATCAGTGATGTGGTGTCGCTGAGGGTGCCACAAATGTTGTTGGTAGTAAACCATACCTCACCGGCATTGGAGGTTTGAAGCGTGTCGACTGTGGCTCCGGTGGACCATGAAACCGGTTCTCCATTACTAACACCAGGCAAATCGATGACTTCCGTTTCACTGCACAGCAAGTAGCTTTCCTCGAGGGCAGATAAATAAGGACTTTGAATGACGACATCCATGGTGTCAGACACGGTATCGCAAGAGTTGCTGACGCGTACCCAATATTCTCCTGGTGTGGTGATGGTCTTGATCGGATTGTTGTCACCATCTGACCATTCATAGACAGCTAAATCGAAGGTGACATCTACCACGAATGGAACACTGTCGCACACCGTTGTGTCATCCGGGAAGGTCAGCGATGGTTGTGCTGCCAGATCCAGTTCTACTTCCAGTGTATCGGATGCGGTACCGCATGCATTGGAGGCTTCCAGCCAGTAGGTTCCGGTAGCGGTCACGGCAAATGTGGTGTCGTTCGACCCATCCTGCCAGGTGTAAAACGCATTCTGCAAATCCGGATCAATGGTGAAGTTGACGCCAGAACAAACAGCAGTATCCGATCCCAGATCAACAATGGGTGGTCCTGCGACCGTGACTACTTCCACTGAATCTCGAAAGGCGCAGCTTTGGTAGAATACATCCACCCAGTAAGTGCCTTCGGTGTTAACCGTGATCATCTCATTGGTAGAGCCGGTGGACCATTCGATGCATGCATCGTTCCAGGTGGCATCTAAATCAATGGTTTGGCCTGCGCATACGGTGGTGTCATTTCCGAGGAGCTGTAGATCCACGTCCCACACTACCACATCTCGTTGAAAGGTGTCCACCACTCCGTTTTCATAGCGATAGAGGGTGACCAGGAAGGTATCGGCCGAAGAAAACAAGTGTCGGGCCGGTATTCCGGTAGCCGTGTTGTTTCCACTGGCAGGATCGCCAAAATCCCACGCGACAGAATCTACTCCCAAGGTGTCCTCTGGCCAGAATACCGTTGAATCTCCACTACAGTTGGTGCCGAATTCATAGTAGATGCCATCAGAAAGGAAGGTGCTTACAAAGTTGGTGAGACCGACCGTGACCCTGCTGCCGGAAATCACAGGCCCTGTAGACTCTTCGAAATCGCAATCCAGTCCTTTCAGACTCGGTTCGTTGATCACACCCAGCGTATCGTTCGTGGAGAGTGGTAGTTCGTAGGTCAGGTAGATCTTCTTATCCAATCCCAATTGTAGGTCACCCATGATCTTAATAGGATTGGGGACACCAACGCTGGTTTTAGAAGCGATCAGGCAGTCAACGCTTGTGTGCTCAAGGTCGTATTGAAAGAGTTCAGCTGCGGGACTGGCGGAGAATTTTTGACCGTAGTACAGCTTCTTGCTATCAGCACTGAATTCAACGCCATGAGGTAAGTTGATGGCTCCGGTTTCGAGCACGATTGGATTGCTAACAACTCCTGTGGCAGGGTCGAAATCAAACAGCTCAACAAAGCCTATGGCAAAGCTTGACAGTGCGAGCTTTCTTCCATCTGGAGAAATCTTCATTTGGCTTTGCGTGCCATTCACGGTGCCATCGTGCATCGATCCTACAGCGCTGATCACCGGAGTATTGTTCACACCATTTTGGTCTACCAGGAAGGCGTGAAACTCGTTGCTGTTCCATTTGTGCGCAACTACCCAGAAATCTCTGTCGTTTGCGTGTTGAGTGGCACATAGTTTCTCAGTGGCCGTATCCAGGATTTGAGTGGGTCCCGGAAATACTTGACCTAAGCCTCCATTGAGGGACATGTCTACCATGTAATGATGCAGTCCGTTGGGAGCAGCAAGGCTGTCCTGTACAAAGAGAAAATAGCGGTCAGGGCTCAGAGGCCAGGGAATAATGATAGACGATTGTGTGCAGGCCTTGCTACCCACGAGGTTGTCTCCTCCGAGCATCACGTTGTGAGTAGAGTCCCATGCAATGATGCCATTGGAGTAAAAAAGCAAGTTGCCATCTTCATCGGAAATGGCTGAGGTTCCACGGTTCAGAAAAGGGTTTCCCACTGCGACTGACACATCGAAGGTGTCTACACCCGTAGAGGTGAACTCCAGTCCATTGCCCATAGGGAAAGCCCAGTTTCTCGCGCGCTGCGATTGTGCAGCAACATCAAGGCACAGAAGAATGGCCAAAATGCCCGAGATGAGCAGACTATGTGTGGTTTTAAACTTCAACTTTGCGGTTGCTTTCACAAATAGACAAAAATGATTCGTATCCGCTTTTCGCTCTTCGCCTTGTCCATGGTTTCTATCATGACGTTTTTTTCTTCCTGTAGTTTCCAGGATCTGGAGTTAAGAGGCGTGGAAGGCTTCGAGGTTGAAAAAACCGAAAAGGGAAAAGTAGAGGGCATCATGAAGGTGCGGATCTACAATCCCAACAGTTTTCCCATTACAGTGACGAAAGCAGACTTTGATGTGTTTGCTTCTGAGGTTCGTGTTGGAGATGCGCACTTGGGAAAGAACTTCAAGATCAGCGCGAACAGCGAGAAAAGCTACGATGTGCGCATCGAAGCCAATGTCGAGAACCTAATCACAGGAGGCATCGGTGGAATCGTAAGCATGTTGGCCGGAAAAAGGCCCAAAGTGACCTTGGATGGTGAAATGAAAGCCCGAAGCTTCCTCATTTCCAAGACTGTTCCCGTAAAGCTGGAAACCGAGATTCCTCTTAACCTTTAAACTGAAGGCCAAGGCAGAGTTTCAGCTTGATGATGCGAAGCACTGATTCTTCTATCTGCTTCCCAAAATCCTTGTCCATCTGGCTCTCTTTCATGATCACCTCGAGCACCGCCTCCTCGTTGGGAGGCATCAATAAGAGGTCGCATCCTGCTTTAGCAGCGAGCAATCCTGAGTTATCGATGCTCGTCAACGCTCCCATGTTCATGGCATCTGTAATGATGATGCCTTCAAAGCCCATCTCTTTGCGAAGCAGATCGGTCACCACAGTTCGGCTGCATGTGGCAGGCATTCCATCCGTGTTGTAGCGATCGTTGTTTTCGATGGCGATATGTCCTACCATAATGGATGGAACTCCTGCTTCAATGAAAGGCTCGTAGATGCTCAGTTCAGTAAGCTCTCCATCAATGTAAACGAGTTTTTCATGCGTGTCACCCGCTATACGACCATGACCTGGGAAGTGCTTCACAGTGGAAACAACTCCATCTTCAGAGGATTGCTTTACAAACTCCAGCGCCATGGAAACCACCTCAGCGGAGTCACTGCCGAAGGACCTGTTGCCGATGGCTTGGTTTTGCTTGGAAAGGTCAATCACCGGGGCATAATTCTGATGAAAGCCGATGCCACAAATGGTGCTGTCAATGGTTCTGGTCGCTTGTCTTACAGCGGATTTACTTTCCAATTCGGCCGTTTTTGGAACCTTAGGGACATTACTCAACCTTGAATTAAACAAACTTGGCTCTGCATCAATGCTGAAGAGCAAGGGCGTATTACCCGAAAGGCCATTCAGCTGTTCGATTTGTCCCTTGAAAACCTCGGGATCT
Source organism: Flavobacteriales bacterium UBA6057 (assembly GCA_002428995.1). Lineage (GTDB taxonomy): Bacteria > Bacteroidota > Bacteroidia > Flavobacteriales_G > Salibacteraceae > UBA6057. The sequence goes on from DIYJ01000007.1 coordinate 319,410, forward strand.
CCACTCAGAAAGATTACACCACCTACTGACCCTTTTTTGACCTTGTCTACTACCACATCGTAGGGCTTGCCCAGCCTTCCTGTGGAGGTGATGATCATTTGAGCAACCCGCTGTCTCGTGCTTAGTGATTCGTAGATTTTTAGGGCAGTTGCATTCAGGTCTTCCGAGTTTTCCTGAAAATCAGCCAATGTGAAGGTCTTGTCTTTGGTAGGTTGCTGCGAGGTGCAGCTCACACTTATAACAAAGGCGAGCAGTAAGATGGAAAGTGAGCGCATGGGTAATAAAGTTCGGCCAAACCTATGTACTTCACAGGCGACATGATCTTCGGCTGTCAGTTTTTATGAACTTTGTTGTTTTGATTCGAAATGAAAGCCATTCGCGAACTGATTCAATCATTGCTTGACAAGATCTGGAGTGCCAAGTTGTCGGAAATGAATCCGTACTCTGCCTTCTTCATCAAGCAGTTGCGCATCATTTTGATCGTATCAAAAGGCTTTGCCCGAGACAAGTTGCCCGTTCAGTCTGCCGGGTTGACGTTTTACACGATTCTTTCCGTTGTTCCTATTGTGGCTCTGGCATTTGCCATTGCGAAGGGTTTTGGGCTGGAGAAAGCATTGAACAGGGAGCTTTCAGAATTCCTGAGTGGCCATCAGGAAGTAGTGGAGTACATCATGCTCTATGCAAACCGAATGCTGGATGATACACAAGGTGGCTTGATCGCAGCTGTGGGGGTTGTGATTCTGCTGTGGACCGTGATCCGGTTGCTTTCCAATGTGGAGCAGGCGTTCAACGATATCTGGCAGGTAGCTAAAGGCCGATCATGGATTCGAAAGTTCACGGATTATTTTTCCATCATGTTGATGGCACCCATCTTTCTGGTGTTGGCAGGCTCTCTTACCGTGGTGATCGCAACAGAGATTGAAAATCTGGTTTCCGGGGTTGATTTGCTACAAACCATTGGTCCGGTTATCTTCTTTTTTGTTCGACTGATTCCTTACACGCTCATCTGGTTGGTGTTCACCATGCTCTACATGGTGATGCCGAATACAAAAGTGGATTTCAAATCTGCGCTGATCGCGGGTGTCATTGCCGGCACGGCCTTTCAGTTGCTGGAATGGGGTTACATCAACTTTCAGGTGGGGGTGAGTCGTTACAATGCCATCTACGGAAGCTTTGCCGCATTACCGCTGTTCATGGTCTGGACCAATTTCTCCTGGTTGATTACACTGGTAGGTACTGAGATTGCTTATGCCAACCAGTACGTGGAAAACATAGAGCTGGAGATGCGGGAGGACGAGCTCAGCCCGGCCGATCGAAAAACGTTGGCCATCATGATCTCTCAACGCGTTTTTGCGGCTTTTGACAAAGGAGAATCTGCGTTTTCAGCGCTTGAACTTTCTCAGTCGCTGGATATTCCCTTTGGACTCACATCAAGGATACTGGATCAGCTGATCCATGCCAACATCATCGTGGAGCTGGAACATGACGACAAAGAAGAATCTAAAGTGCAGCCCGCCCGCAGTGTAGAGCACATGACCATCAGCGATGTGTTGAATGCGCTGGATGGTGTTGGAACCACTCGTGAACTTCCGCTGCTTCAGCATTCCAAAGCCTCACCTTACATCGCACACCTTGATGGAATCCGAAAAAGCATGAGGGATTCCGATGGGAATGCACTGGTGAAGGACCTTCCTCCCGTCATTATTAATGGATAGGTAATCCTATTTACCGGGAGATGCCGGTACTTTTGCAGCATGATTCGATCTCTCCTTTTCATCGCATTGCTCTTTGGCACTTTGAGCATGCGAGCCCAGTCTTATGACACACTTTCCGTGATGGCCTACAATCTCTTGTTTTATGGAGCCAACTTTGGAAATTGCGACAACAATACCAATGGCCTCAACGACAAGGATGGTTATTTGAAAACCATTACGGATCATGTAGAACCGGACATCCTTTTGGTCAACGAACTGGGAGCCTCAGGCATTTATTCGGACCGCATCCTGATCAGTGTATTGAATACGGATGGTGAAGATCGTTACGAGCGGGCTCAGGTTCAGAATAACGGTTTTTCGAGCATTGTGAATCAACTGTTCTACAACAGCGAAAAGCTAGGTTTGGCCGGTCAGTATGCCGTGTCCGAGGATTTGAATAGCAATAACCTCGTACGAGTGATCGATGTTTACCGACTCTATCACAAGGACACAAATCTGCTTCCAACGGATGACACTACCTTCTTTACTGTGGTGGCAGCTCACCTAAAGGCGGGATCTACGAACAGCGATGAAGCGGACAGAGCGTTGGCCACCGAGGCCCTGATGGATGACTTAAGCTCAGGAGCAGCAGGATACGTCATTATGGGTGGTGATCTGAACCTGAAGTCTTCCAACGAAGACGCCTACGAGGAATTATTGTCCGATAACTACGGAGATCATCGCTTTTACGATCCCATTTCTTCACCCGGTACCTGGAACAATGCCAGTGTTTTTGCACCTGTCCATACACAGTCTACGCGCCTTTCCAATACCAATGGAGGCTGTTTCAGTGGTGGAGGCATGGATGATCGTTTCGACTTTTTGCTCATGAGCGGACAGGTGATCAACGACACGGGCAAGGTTTCCTACGTGCAGGATTCATACACAGCTCTGGGGCAGGACGGTTTGCATTTTAATCAGGAAATCAATGATGGCAGCAACAATTCAGTACCTGCTTCGGTGCTATCCGCCTTGTACAACATGAGTGATCACTTGCCTGTGGTGGCTGACATTCGAATTCCACTGGCTGAGCCTGTGATAGATGGAGTCGCTGATCGTTCATTGCCCGAGGCAAGGATTTTTCAAGTGCCTGATCATTTGCAAATCACGAACCTCGACAGAGGTGGGCAGGTGCGTTTGTTTAACCTTCAGGGGACGCTGCTGCAAGAGCAAAACATCGCTGGCCGCACGGTATCCGTGCCTATGTCAGAGTACCCTTCCGGGGTTTACATCCTGAGCGTTGAGCAACCTCAACAGCGCCAATCTTTTAAGGTGGTGCACCTCCGCTAACGCAGGACGTATTTCCGCTCTGAGTCCAGCTTGATAAAGGTGAAGAGCAAGAGGGTGAAGGCCCACAGCGAAGAACCTCCGTAGCTGAAGAAGGGCAGAGGAATACCAATCACGGGAGCTAAGCCGATTGTCATCCCAATATTGATGATGAAGTGAAGGAAGAAGATTCCAGCTACTGAGTATCCATAGAGCTGGGTGAAAGTGCTGCGCTGTTGATCAGCCAGCCACGCGATGCGAATGATCAACGCCATGAACAGGCAGATCACAACAAAGGTGCCCAGGAATCCCCACTCTTCGCCTACGGTGCAGAAAATGAAATCCGTGCTTTGTTCGGGAACGAAGTTGAATTTGGTTTGCGTGCCTTGAAGAAAGCCCTTTCCCGAAAAGCCACCCGAGCCAATGGCAATCATCGACTGATGCACATTGTAGCCTGCTCCCGTTGGGTCCGATACAATTCCCAATAATTCATTGATCCGGTTTTGGTGGTGAGGTTTGAGCACATGGTCGAATACATAGTCTACGGAAAGGAAATACCCAATTATTCCCACGTAGCTGATGGCCGTTACCAGCAACGCTCCTCGCACTTTACGGAGCAGGTAATAGACCCCTGCAGCCAACAAGGTGAAGGATATCATGAACGCAATCTTTCCCGAGAGCAGCCAACTGCCGATCTCCCATTCATATTGCTTTAGCACCAGCGCAGTGACAAACACGATGATGGCGATGAAGCCCAAAATGAAGATCCATTGATTAAGGCCAACACGGTATAAAACAATGAGGAAGGAAAGGTAGACCAGCGTAGATCCCACATCCGGCTGCAGGGTGATGAGCAAAGCCGGAAGGAGGATAATGCCAATGGCTTTCACCTTGCTCGACAGTTTGGCGAATGCATTCTCTGAACTGCTTAGCAATTTAGACAGCGCCAGAGCCGTAGCAAACTTGGCAAACTCGGAAGGTTGCAAACTGAACCCTCCAAACACAAACCATGATTTGGCGCCCTTGATCTCTGTTCCCACAATCAATACACCCAACAGCAAGGTCATGGCGATGCCGTAAAGCGGATAAGCAAATGTTTCAAAGAAGCGGTTATCGAGCAGCAGAATGGTAAGGCTGATGATCAGGGCGAGGCCAATCCAGAGCAGCTGCTTCCCATGGTTTCGACTCATGTCGAAGATCGATTGATGCATTTCATCATAGGTGGCCGCGTAGATGCTAGACCATCCAAACGCACACAGCAGGAGGAAGAGCACCACCAGGATCCAGTCTATGTCCTCGAATATGTTACGTTTCGTCCTCATACTCGCGTTCAGCTGCAATCAGGTCTGCTTCTAAAATTCTTGTTTGTTTCAACGTGTCCTGAACGGTGCCATTCAGGTATTGCTCGATCATCAAACTTGAGATCGGTGCTGCCCAGGTGCCGCCAAAACCTGCATTCTCTACATATACTGCGATGGCAATTTGAGGGTCGTTTTTCGGAGCAAAAGCGATGAACACCGAGTGGTCCTCTCCGTGAGGATTCTCTGCTGTTCCTGTTTTGCCGCAAACGGTGATTCCCTCTGTTCGAGCCCTGCGCGCGGTTCCACCAGGTTTTTCTACCACCCACTGCATCGCTTCGATCACAGGGCTAAAGAACGAAGTGTCTATGTCAGTCTCGTAGCGTTGAAAGTTCAGCAAGCTATCATTGTCTTCAGCGCGCACAGAGCGAATCAGATGCGGGTCGATGTAGAATCCGCGATTGGCAATGGTCGCTGCCAGGTTTGCCATTTGCAAGGGCACCACTTCCAGTTCACCCTGACCAATGCTCACACTATAAATCGTGCTGAATGCCCACCGCCTCGCGCCATAAATGCGATCATAGAGTGCTACATCTGGTACACTTCCAGACTTGAGACTTGGCAGATCCAGCTTCAAACGCTGCCCCAAACCAAACTTGCTAACCCGCTTGTGCCATTCTGCAAGACCAAGGGCACTGTCTTCGAAGTAGTTTTTACTCGTTCCGCGATTGATGATGCGTTTGAAAGTTTGATGGAAGTAGGGGTTACACGACATCTGAATGCCCTGTCGCAAGTTTCTGCACGAGGGGTGATTGTGGCAGCCTACCAACGCCTTATTACAAACAAAGCCTGTGTTTTCGTTGATCACTCCCATGTCCATTCCCACCAGAGCCTGAATGAGTTTGAAGATCGATCCGGGGGGATACTTGGCCATCAGGGCGCGGTTAAACAGAGGGTCCAGAGAATCGTTTTGGACGAGCAGTTTGTAATTCGAAGCACGTTTCACTCCCACCAAAAGGTTCGGGTCATAGCTGGGGGCGGAAACCAGGCACAAGACTTCGCCCGTAGACGGTTCAATGGCCACAATACTTCCCTTTTTGTTCTGCATCAGCAATTCGCCATAGCGCTGTAGTTCTGCATCGAGGGTGCTGATCAGGTTTTTCCCGGCTACCGCTGGGCGATCGAGGTCTCCATCATCGTATTTCCCCTGAACAGTGTTGTGCACATCTACCATCAACACCTCCTGGCCCCTGCGGCCGCGCAGGTCTAGTTCGTATTGCCGTTCCAGACCGCTGATACCGATGAAGTCTCCAGATCGATAGAAAGAATCGGCTTCGATGTTTTTGCGATTCACTTCTCCGATGTAGCCCAAAACGTGAGCTGCCGCGCTATCGGGGTAGATGCGCAGGCTTCTTTTCTGGCCGTAAAAACCGGGAAACTGAAAAAGTCGTTCCGCGATTCGAGCATACTCGTCTGCTGTTAACTGCTTCTGGAAAATGCTTGGTTTGTAACGCGAGTAGTTCCTGGCTTTTTCGATCCGTTCGCGGAAAAGAACCGTGTCGATGCTGAGCAGGTTGCAGAATTGCAGCGTGTCAAGATCGCGGATGAGGCGAGGAACTACCATGATGTCGAAGGCCACCTGGTTATCCACCATGATGTGGCCGTTGCGATCGTAAACGATTCCCCTTGCCGGGTACTTGGTGACAAAACGAAGGGCCTGGTTGTCAGCTGAGGTCACGTAGGTTTCATCCACAACCTGGATATAGAACAATCGACCTATGAAGATGAGCCCAACGACCAGAACGGCCGCAATGATGACCATTCTGCGGTTTTCGAGTTTAGTCATACCCGGACTTATTGGAAGCTCTTCCCGAGAAAAGCAGCTGAACGACCAGGACGAGCAAGAAGGTAAGCAGTGTACTTCCGATCACCTTGCCGAGTGTAAACCAGAATCCACTGAGGCGGAAGGCCTCAATGAAAAAGAGCATGAAATGGTGTAGGAAAACCATGATAGCCGCGTAGGTGCCAAACCATAGATAGCCCATGTCGCGAATACCCGGAACCCGTGAAAACTCATATCCGTCACGCGGTGCCATGTACTGCAAGATGAACGGGCGGCAATAGGCGAGGAAGGTGGTTGCGACTGCGTGCATCCCCAGTGTTTGGTGAAAAACATCCAAGGCCAGTCCCAGGCCAAAACCCATGAAAAGCACCCCAATACGAGGAAAGGAAACGGGCAGTACAATGATCAGATAGATGTACAGAAAGGGATTCAGAAAACCGGAGATCTGAATGTTGTTCAACACAAGGATCTGTAACGCAAGCAGCAGCACCAAACTCACCAGGTATGAGAGTAGGTTACTGTTCATCGCTTTCGATTACAGTTTGCAATGAGTCGAGCTCAGGCTTGAGTTGATTTTGAATTACAAAAGCCGTGTTCAGCTTTTGGAAATTGGTTGCCAGCCGAACGGAAACAGACTGAAACCCCGTACTCGGGTTCTTTTCGGTTTCAATGGCGTGCCCTACTGCTAATCCGCGTGGGAAAATGCCCGATGAACCTCTTGTGACAATGGCATCACCCGAATCAATCTCCACGTGGTTGGGGATGTCTTCCAACGTTGCCACCTCATGATCGGTGCCATCCCACTTCAGCAGTCCGAAGTAGTCGTTTTTGGCCAGGCGGCAACTCACGCGTGTTTGACTGTGGATGATGGGCATGACCGCAGCATAGTGATCGCTCACATGCGTTACTACTCCGACAATGCCAGACGTGCCTTGAACGCCCATCTCGGGAACGATGCCATCCTCGCTGCCTGCATTGATGATGATGTAGTTGTTGGATTGATGATAAGAACTGCTGATGACTACCGCAGGCAGAACTTCGAAATCTCCTGAAGTCCTTTTGGCTGTCTTTCCCTTTGAACGTTCGAAGAGTTCATTTTCGAGCAGCGCATTTTGTTGCCGCAGCACCTCGTTTTCATAGTCTAGGTTCACATACCGCGCAAAGCCATCCTGGAAGTTGAATACCGAGCCTGATATGGCCAGGGAGAACCGGTGCATGCGTGTACGCTGATACGTGTTGTTGGTGCTCAGCAATGTCAATGCAAGCACTTCCAGTCCAATGAACAGAAAGGTGAAGTGGTACTTCCAGATAAAAAGGATCAGGTTGCGCATGCGAGCGTTTTGGCAGCTTCAGGTTCAAAGCTACTGAAGCAAAGAGCAACTATTTCATCAGGAACGGGAAGCGGTGCGCATTCTTCAGCGCAATACCAGTTCCTCGGGCTACCGCTCTGAGCGGATCATCGGCCACGTGAACGGGAAGCTTGGTCTTCAGGCTGATTCGCTTGTCCAGTCCGCGGAGCATGGAACCTCCACCCGCCAGATAAATGCCGGTCTTGTAGATGTCGGCCGAAAGTTCTGGTGGAGTCATTTCCAATGCGCTGAGAATCGCTTCTTCAATCTTGGAAATGGATTTATCGAGTGCGTGAGCAATCTCCACATAAGAGACCTTGATCTCCTTTGGAATACCGGTCATGAGGTCGCGACCGTGCACCGCAATATCATCCGGAGCTTCATCCAGTTCGGTGATGGCGGCTCCAACATCAATCTTGATGCGTTCAGCCGTGCGCTCACCTACAAGAATGTTGTGCTGTCTGCGCATGTAATCTTCGATGTCGTTGGTGAATTCATCACCGGCAACACGAATGGATTTGTCACACACGATTCCACCGAGGGCAATGACCGCAATCTCGCTGGTACCTCCTCCGATGTCAATGATCATGTTACCCATCGGTTCTTCCACATCGATACCGATACCGATTGCTGCGGCCATGGGTTCATGAATCAGGTATACTTCTTTGGCGCCCGCATGCTCCGCGCTGTCTTTTACAGCTCGCTTTTCTACCTCCGTAATTCCAGAGGGAATGCAGATCACCATTCGCAGGCTGGGGGAGAACAAGCGGTTTCCGTAGCTGATCATTTTGATCATGCCCCGGATCATTTGCTCGGCAGCGTTGAAGTCGGCAATAACACCGTCCTTCAGAGGACGAATGGTGCGAATGTTTTCGTGGGTTTTTCCATGCATCTGCATGGCCTGTCGCCCCACCGCGATGATCTTTTTTGTGGTTCTGTCTTCCGCAACAATGGATGGCTCATCCACGACCACCTTGTCATTGTGAATGATAATGGTATTCGCAGTTCCAAGATCGATGGCGATCTCTTCTGTGAATAAGTTGAATATGCTCATCTAAACTCTGCCCTTCTTTGAAACCTTGATAAAAGTATGGTTAAAATGCTTGTTGATGTGATCAGTGCTTGAAATGACGGGTGCCTGTAAGTACCATGGCCATTTGATGGTCGTCACAATAATCGATGGAATCCCGATCTCGGATCGAGCCTCCCGGGTGAATCACGGCTTTGATGCCTGCCTTGTCTGCAATTTCTACGCAATCGGGAAAGGGAAAGAAAGCATCACTTGCCATCACCCCACCTGCTAAATCAAATCCGAAGTTGCGGGCCTTCTCGATGGCTTGCTTCAATGCGTCTACACGTGAAGTCTGGCCAACGCCCGAGGCGAGCAACTGCTCGTTTTTGGCGAGCACGATGGTGTTTGACTTCGTATGCTTGGCAATCTTGTTGGCAAACACCAAGTCGCGCAATTCATCGCTGCTGGCGGCTCGCTTGCTCACTTTCTGCACATCTCCCGGCTTCACCATTTTCACGTCCGATTCCTGCTCAAGGAATCCATTCAACGCGGAGCGCAACTGATTTCCGGGGAACTGGCCTCCCTGATCTTCCAGGAGGATTCGGTTTTTCTTGGACTTGAGTAGCTCCAGAGCTTCATCTGCAAAACCGGGTGCGATCACCACTTCACAGAATAGCTTGTTGATCTCTTCAGCACAAGCAAGATCGATGGCGGTATTGGATACCAAAATGCCTCCAAAGGCAGAAACGGGATCACCGGCCAGGGCATCCAGGTAAGCTTCCTTCACCGTGTCTCTCGTTGCCAGTCCGCATGCGTTGTTGTGCTTGATCACTGCGAAGGTTGGACGTCCATTCTGGAAGTCTCGGATCAGGCGCATCGCTGCATCGATGTCCAGCAGGTTGTTGTAAGAAAGTTCCTTGCCGTGCAATTGGTGAATGAAAGCATCGAGGTTCCCTCTGAAATATCCTTTCTGGTGAGGGTTTTCACCGTAGCGAAGCACCTTGCTGGCAGATTTTTCTGCGAAGTAGCCGTGAATAGCGGTGTCATAAACGCTGCTCACTTCAAACGCACGCAGGGCGAGATCCTTGCGCTGTTCCAATTCTGTAGTTGCGTCACCTTCGGAGAGAATGCGCTCCAGGGTTCCATACTCGCGCTGTGAAGGAATGATCACCACGTCCTTATGGTTCTTGGCTGCTGCCCTGATCAACGAGATACCACCAATGTCAATTTTCTCAATGATTTCTTCATTGGTGCCTCCACCTGCAACGGTTTCCTGAAAGGGATAAAGATCGACAACGACCAAGTCGAGCGTTGGAATTTCAAACTTGCTAAGCTCTTCCTGGTCACTGGCTTCAGAGCCTCTTGCCAGAATTCCACCAAATACTTTAGGATGGAGCGTTTTCACTCGTCCACCCAAAATAGAGGGATAGTCGGTGATGGACTCCACCTCGGTCACTTCCAGGCCCTGATCTTTCAAAAAAGTGGCGGTGCCACCTGTGGAATAAACGTGAATGTTGTGTTTGCTCAGTAACTGCGCGATGGTCTCTAAACCGTCTTTATGGTAAACGGAAACGAGGGCAGACTTGATTTGCTTTTTCATGAGCAGGAAGAAAATGGGAATTTGCCTGCAATATTATTGATTCACAGGGCCATAAATGGATGAGGTCAACGGTTTTTATTGACCATTTATGAACGTTCTCGTTCACGAACGCGTCCCTTGCGGAACACGTTGCGAACCCGCTCTTTTGATTTCGTTTTTCTGCGCTCTTTTTGAACCTCAATGGGAAGGTGTGTCACCTCCTGGCATTCCTTTGAGCAGCAGCTTTCATATTGCTCTTTGCAATCATCACATTGAATGAAAAGCACGTGGCATTCTTCGTTCTTGCAATTGGTATGACTGTCGCAAGGCGCACCGCAGGTGTGGCATTCAGCGATGACATCTTCTGATACCCGTTCTCCCAGGCGCTCATCAAACACAAAGTTTTTGCCCACAAACTTGTTTTCGAGTCCCTGTTCCTTCACTTGATGGGCATATTCGATGATACCACCCTGGAGTTGGTTCACATCCTTGAAGCCCAGATGCTTGAAATAAGCACTTGCCTTCTCACATCGAATACCCCCGGTGCAATACATCAGAATCTTCTGATCTTCCTTGCCCTCCAAGATGTTCTCCACCATTTTCAGCTCTTCCCGGAAGGTGTCAGAATCAGGAAGGATAGCGCCTTTGAAGTGACCCACTTCACTCTCGTAGTGGTTACGCATATCTACCACCAACGCGCCCTTATCCATCGCTTCGTTGAACTCTTCAGCGCTCAGGTGCTGTCCTGTGTTGCCGGGGTTGAAGGTGGAGTCATCCAGTCCATCCGCTACGATTTTGTCCCGGACCTTGATCTTGAGTTTGTAGAAGGAAGTGTTGTCATCCTCAACGGCAATCTTGAGAGGCACGCCATGGAGCTTCTGATCCCCGTCCATGTCTTTTTGAAAGGCCTCCCAGTTCTCGCTGGGGACGTTCATTTGCGCGTTGATCCCTTCCTGGGCAACGTAGATTCTGCCCATGCATCCCAGTGCATCCCAGCGTGCGAACAACTCATCGCGGTAAGCTTGAGGATCAGCGATTTGGACGTATCGATAAAATGAAAGTGTGGTGCGCTGGATGCCGTCATGAGCAACACGCTCTTTCAGCTCCTTGCTGTTGATTTTGTTGTACAAGTTCACGGTGCAAAACTATTGACTTTCTGCGGTTCTCAGGATGTGGTGCTCAGAGCTCGATAGCGTTTTGCGTGACGTTGAATGTCTACCTCCGGCATCAAGGGCTTCCCATCAAGGATATGTTCTGTGAGATGTTGTGCAAAATAGGGGGCGAGCATCACGCCTTTCGAGCCTAAACCATTGAATATGAATAAGTTTTTATGGTCGGGATGCGACCCAAGGTAAGGCCTTCGGTCTGCTACCGTGGGACGAAGGCCTGCCTTCGCCTCGATGACCTCGTACGGAGCGTCAAACAACTCTTCAAACTTGCCGCACAGTTCTGCAGCAGCCTGATCTGTGCTTTCCCAATGAAGCTCTTTCCATGAATAGGTGGAACTCAGCTTGTAAATGCCGTCAGCTTCAGGTATGATGTTGAGGATGTTGTTGATGACTCGGCCCTCCGTCAACCCTGGTTCTGACTTTATCTTGATCCATTCACCCTTGCAGATGTTGAAGGGCAGCCAGCCAAAGAGCCTGCTTTCAGCTTCAAAGGCTCCCCGGGTAAGTATGACAGCATAATACTCTTTGGTTTGGTAGCTCACAGTTTCTGTTCCAAAGCGCAATTGGTTCTCATTGAAATCGTCCTCGGTTAAGCGCCCTGAGGCCTGCATTTTATTCAGAAAAGTTTCCATGAGCATTTTGGTGTCCAGAATGCCTGCTTGCTTCACTTCCCCGAGTCCGTTTTTGATTTGCTCCAGATAGCGCGTATACTCGGGTTCCAAGGCTCTCGTGTTCCATAAATGAGCGTAATCCTCGCTTGGAATGCGCTTGAAAAAATGAATAGGCTTTAGGAGCGGAGTTTCCAGCTCTTCGGACAACTTGGTGTAGAAAGGATGAAAGACTTTTTCCAGGCTTTGAATCATCCAGCTCTGATTCAATCTTCTGAACACGATGGGGTTGTACATGCCGGTCGCGACCTCTGTACTTGAATGCTTTTTTGAAGAGTGTAGGATTTCTACATCGACATTTTTTTCGAGTAATGTTTGAGTCAGGCAAATTCCTGCCAAACCACCGCCAACGATGAGAATTCTCTTCTTTTCTGCCATTCCATTTTCCGGCTTAAGGCCGGTGCAAAATTAGTAGCTGGGCAACTTTAAAAATCAAGCCGAAGTCTATGATGGTCATTCAAGCAAACTGCCATGAACAAGCTACTACTTACCCTCTCTGCTTTCTGTCTCGCATTTTCTTTCACTGCGAGTGCAACACACGTTGCCGGTGGCGATATCCGCTACCAATGTGTTGGACAAGATTCGTTTCTCTTCTCCCTGAATTTCTATCGAGATTGTGATGGGACAACTCCACCGCCAGATCTTGACCTGGAGTTTCGTTGTACTGAAGATCCTAATGGAACTGTGTACACTTTGGAGGTTCCCATTGTTTTTCAGAATGAGATTGGACAGATCTGTGATGATCCCACGTTTCAGGCTCAAAGCTCGTGCAACTTTCCCGGAAATGTTGGTTTAGAGTCCATGCAGTGGTACCAGGGGCAGATCATTGTTGACCTTAGTCAGTATGCGCCTATTCACTGCTCAGATTGGGTGTTTTCCTATGACATCCAGGCTCGGAACACAAGCATCAACGGAGTTGGTCAGCCACAGTATTACGTAGAGACACTTCTCAACAATGGTGGCGTCAGAGACTGTAACGACTCTCCATATTTCACAGCGCAACCGATCCCTTATGTATGTGCTGGTCAGCAGGTAAACTACTCTTTCGGAGTAGCGGAGCAGAATGGTGACAGTCTTGTTTATTCCATCGACACCGCATATTCTTCTTTCGGGAACATCATTCCTTACGAGACCACTCCACTTTATACTCCTCAAGC
>DIYJ01000017.1 GCA_002428995.1 Flavobacteriales bacterium UBA6057
GGGAATGTGAGTGAGGCGTTCTCGTCTGAATCCATTCCCGGTGACGGATATGTGGAGTCTACCATCAACAGTAATCCCGTGCTCAGCAGAAATGTCGGTGTGGGGCTTTCCTATGCAGATGTAGCCGGTCATCCATTGCTCTCCATAGACTATTGCTTGTGGCAAGCATGGAGTGGGCAGAAATTCATTGTGTATGTGAATGGAGCTGCGGTGTATACTGTGCCCGGCAGCTTTGCTGCCGGAGACGTTGCCAGAGTTGAACGTGTTGGTAGCACCATTCACTTCAAGGTGAACGGTGTGAGTGTGTTTGATACGACTGAGTTTAGTTCTGGTGCTTTGCATGCGGATATGACGATTAATCGTACCGGGCATCTCATTACTGGACTGACCTTGATGACCGGGCCACCGCAGCGTGTTGCGGATGTCAGGAGTTACAGTGACTACTATCCTTATGGATGGGCGATGGTTGGACGGAACGCTAATCTTACTGATTATCGCTTCGGCATGAATGGGATGGAGATGGACAATGCACACAAGGGTGATGGAGCGTCTTACACTAGCTTTTTCCGGCAGTACGACCCTCGTGTTGGTCGATGGATGAGTATTGATCCGGTTACGCACCCATGGCAAAGCCCGTACAATGCCTTTGATGCCAATCCTCTGTATTATGCTGATCCTAGTGGCGCTGATGGAAAAGGGGGGACTGTAGTCAATAATTCAACCTCAGGGAACTATATACAAGACCAAGGAGGAGGTCGATCCTTTGTGGCAAGCGATGGACTAACTTATTCTTTAGCTGGATCAGGATATAAAGATTCGAATTGGGGAAATGCCAGCGGAGCTATTGAGCTTGGAATGGCTGATGTTTCTGCAGAAGCAGCAACTTCTTCTAGTGGAGGTTTAATGGCAGGACTCAAGAGTGCTGTCGGTGGCTTGATAGAAGGGGCCGGTGAAGTTGTTGCTCACAGTACAGTATTTACCGTTGGAGTTGCCAATTCGGTCGGTTCCAATCATTTGCTGGGTGCAGGTCGAGGCAATCCTGAAGATTTTGGTAAATACTCGCGTTCAGCCCGAGTAGGTCAAACTGTTGGGGATGGACTGTCGTTGCTCGCAGGAGCAATGGAGTTCCTTGGTGGAGCAGCTCTAGCGGCTGGAGGTGGAGTTGTCACGGTTGGAACTGGTGGAGCAGCGGCTCCGGTATCAGTACCTGCAACTGCTGCTGGGGTTGGGGTGTCCGGTGTTGGTGTTACCGTTATTAAGACAGCAACTGACAACTTAATCGAATCACTTACTAAGTCCCGTGCCAAGGACAATATGGGAGGGAAGAGTAGTGGAGGTGGTAACTATAAAAAGCTGAGTAAGAATTCGGATGCAGATGCATATGCTCGATCAAAAGGTTACAAAGACGCGCACGACCTTAAAGAGTCTCATGACGTAGGTTCTGAGTTTGATATTTTTGTAGATCAGAAGACAAAAGAGGGTGTTTTAAGAAACAAAAGTCAAACGGTTGAAATACCGATTTATTGATATGGAAAACGATGTCATGACAAAAGCGAAATTGGTAGTAAGATTTGATCTTGTGGCTGACTCTGAACCAAATGAAGAAGCCCTTTACCTTCTATCGAAGCTACCTGTAGCTAGTTATGAAAGAGTTAAGGGGCAAACCTGGAAGATGATTGATGGCCGAGAATCGTCTCTTCCTAGTAGGAACACGCGTTACAACTATGAGTTCCGCTTTGAAGTATTCGACCTTAATGAACCGAATGGCACCATTTTTAACATCTGGATTGGACATGAATCGGTAATCAAAGGACTAAGTGAATCGCATGGATTTCGATTGAAGGTCAATTATGAGATTACTATATCCAACTGTGAACATCCGGGAATGACTTTCGACCCGAAGTATCTCTATTTCTTATCGCAATTATCTGCCGAATTAAGCTTAACCTTTTATGATGCTTAGTTCACGCTTTCCTCTCTCTAAAGACTTGATGTTGTGCAGCAATGTCAATTTGGTTGGATATATTCCGCCAGACGCCTATTGTTTAATTGATATCGTTGACTAAAACTTTGCTATGGCCAACGTAGTCATTCGATTTAGCATATTCTCAGAGGAAGAGAACATGGTTCATCACCTGAAAGAATCATTGAGAATCACTCCGACTGAGGTTTCAATCAAAGGAGAACCGGTGATCTTGTCTGACGGAACTGTTACCTCTCGAGTACATAAGGATAACGCATTCACGTATAAATCTATAATATCGGAAGTGTCAGATATTTCTATCTGTAACCACAATTGGATGGAGGAGTGGAAAGAGTATGCAGAAGTTTTATTGCGTCTCAGGCAAGAACATGGTTTTGCCCTAAGCTTAGATTATGAAATTATAGTGCTAGATCTCAATTATCCGTCACTATATTTTGGGGATGAATTCACTTTGATGCTCGGAAAAATAGGCGTCATGTTTAGTCTTTATTTCTACAATGACTAAGTGTTAGTTAATCATCATATCCATTAATTAGCGTGCTCCCAAAGAATACAGTCTGAAATATTTTTGCTGTCAACTATGACTCTGAACTTGTTCTTTTCTCTGAAAAAAGCAGCTGTAATTGTTGTTTATTCAATGGTTGGATACACTCCACCAGATGGGCACTATTCCATTGACGTCAACGAAACTTCTCTTTACAGGAGAGTGGAACTAGAAGGAGGTTACACGGATGTCTACACCGTCCCTTCTACCATTGATGGTGAAGAGTTTGAGTATCTCTTGATGGTGACAAGACTGGATGAAGAGGAAGATATTTCTTTCGAAATAATTGATTCTCCAGTATTCAAGGAAAACTACCTCAGAACTTGTAATTGTGCTATTAAATCTGATAGTGTTGCAGACTTTCCAAATTACAAGGCCATAATTTATTACATAACAATCAGGGAAGGAGATCGCGATTTTATCGGAAAGTCTGTTCATCTAATTAAAGACAATACGGTGTTTAGTCTCAACTATCTCGCAGAGGAAGAGAACTACAGCACATATGAAAGAGAGTTTGAACAATCCCTTCTTTCATTCAAGTAGTTAGGAGGGTAGTTTAGGTAATGTCCCAAAAGTGTTGATCAACCACCACCATCAATAATCTAAACAACCGATTAGAAGATGAAAAAGAGGAATCTGCGTGTTCCTCTTTTTTTGTTTTGCTGAGCATCGATTACTTCCTCTGGCAAGCCTGGAGTGGTCAGAAGTTCATTGTATACGTAGGTGGAGCAGCCGTTTATACCGTTCCCGGCAGCTTTGCTGCGGGCGATGTAGGTCGTATTGAGCGTGTGGGTAATACGATTCATTTCAAGGTGAACGGAGTAAGTGTGTTTGACACTACGGAAATCAGTTCTGGACCACTCTATGCCGATATGACCATCAATAGAACGGGACATTTGATAACGGGATTGACGCTCATGACTGGGCCACCGCAGCGTGTTGCCGATGTGCGGAGTTACAGTGATTACTATCCTTATGGATGGGCGATGGTTGGAAGGAATACGAATCCAGCCGATTACAGATTCGGGATGAACGGGATGGAAATGGACAACGCTCACAAGGGTGATGGGGCGTCTTACACCAGTTTCTTCCGGCAGTATGATCCTAGGTTAGGACGGTGGTTGAGTAAAGACCCTGTGACACATCCGTGGCAGAGTCCCTACAATGCTTTTGATGCCAATCCAATTTTATTTGCTGATCCAAGCGGAGCAGAGGGTTGGTTATCCAACGTGGTATCTCAGATCAAAGGTTTCATAAGCCAACTGTTTGGAAGTGAGAGTGGAAGTGGAGGTGGAACCGAATTTGGCGGGTTCGAACAGATTTGTGACGGTTGTGGTGCCAAAGGCAGTCCAGTTAGCCTTGAAACCTTCGAATTTGTTGATCAGAAATCTGAAGCTGTCAGCTCAAGTCATCAGAGTGCTATTGCGGGGATTGTGAGTGTACTATCTACATTGGATTTCAGCACTGAGGTTCATGTTTATGGAAATGCTGATCAAGACCCGGGGGTATTCCCTGAGGCAAGCGATCCCGATGTTCATACGACTGATATGGGATGGGTCGAGGATATGATGGCAGCAGCCAGCAAAATGAAGAAAAGTGAGTTGAACTGGCGTGATGCAGCTAAAAAACACAAAGAATCTCTGGACAAGATGGAACAATGGAAGGGCTTTCTTACTCCCGAAGAGGCAGATGAATTTCTTGATGCCATGAAGGAAGCCGAACGACTTCTCAAAGTCATCAAGAATACCGGCACAGTCGATGGTAAAATGGATGCAGCAAAAGAGTTGACCAAGATTTTGACCGAGAACTCTGATATGATCGATCATATGTTGCGGGCAAATAACTCAGGCCCTGGGACAAATGGTTCACAACCTGTACTTTCGACCGGGGATGCTCCGATGGTGGACTTTAGCACTCAGGAACAACAACAAGAGGGTATGAATGATCCTGATACCTTGTTTGAGAGCGGAGGTAACTACTACATGAAGGATAAGAATTTCAAAGGTCAGGCGGATACCACCCGACTTAGTAAAAGAAGTTATCAAAGGATGGAAAAGGATAAATCCAATTATTATGCGAAATAGACTGTTGTTACTCCTTCTTTGTTTGGCATATTTCTCTTGTTCCCAGGAACAAGAGTCCAGAGAATTTGCAGTCATGTCGAATCATGCAAATGGAACTAGCAAGCAGGTGTACATCTTGAATGGACAGAGTGAACCGGTCATGGAGGTTGTCTTCTTTGAAAGTGGAGATACGATGAAGGTGACTGAAATGAAGGATAGTCTATATCATGGACAATCTTGGCAGCGCGATGCTACAGGGCAGATAGTTGCTTCTGCCACATTCTCTGCCGGTAAGTTAGATGGTGTCGTTAGGTCTTTTTCGAACGATATCGTGACTGCTGAGAAGGAGTACGATAACGATGTCCCGAAGAGAGTTACACATTTCTATAACAATGGGGCTAAGTCCTATGAGATCATGATTGAAGATGGAAATGAAAAGAGCTTCAAATCATGGTATGATAATGGTGTTGTCGAGGAGTCCTATTTCTTTGACGGACTAGCAAAAGGCTGGTACAAGAGCTCTCAAAAAAAGTGGGAGGGTAGTATGTCCGGAGGACTAGAGCATGGTACATGGATTTGGTGGGATGAGAATGGTAATCAGATTCGTGAAATTCTATACGCAGCTGGAGACACGATTGAAGATAGGATTCTAGATTCAGCTGCTGTTCAAGCCCTAGACGAGCAAGAATAAAGGGGGAGTGTATCAAAAGTGTTTTTTTTAAGTTGTTAGGTCTAAATGGCTGAAAATCAGTTCATCATGGAAGGGTGGTAATGTCCCAAAAGTGTTGATTTATGTATTGTCATAGTTTAAGTTTCTGACAATCAATTTTTTATAGACTATTTCTGCCTGATTAACATTCAGGAAAAGCACTATCCTTCTTTTTAGAAGACCATAAATGCTCTTCTAATGCCTGAATCCTGTTCCTCGTGTTCCAAAAGTGTTACTGAAAACCAAAGCATTGTTCGTCACGGAACCACCTCTAAGGGCACACAGCGTTATCGCTGTAAAGCCTGTGGTAGGACCTTCTTGTTGGAGTATTCCAACCTTGCTTGTCAGCATAGTACGAATTGGATGATTGTCAAACTGCTCACAGAAGGTTTGGGTATGCGCAGCATTTCGCGTGTTCTGGAGATTTCGGTGAATACGGTGCAGCAGCGGATTCTGAGCATTGCTTCGCGGATCAGGAAGCCTGCCATTTCTTTTGGTAAAACCTATGAGGTGGATGAGCTATGCACCTTCATTGGTCAAAAGGCACGCAAACGTTGGATTGCTTATGCGCTGTGCCGAGAGAACAGGCAGGTCGTTGATTTTCGTGTGGGAGCGCGGAGTAACACAACCCTGCAACCGGTTGTCCAGACCTTGGTTCTTTCCGGGGCTAAGAAGATCTTCACAGATGGCCTCAGGAATTACCAACAGCTCATCGATTCTGAAATTCACTCCGTGAAGCGCTTTGGTACCAATCGCATTGAGCGCATGAACCTTACGTTGAGAACTCATATCAAGCGTCTGAATAGAAGAACCATCTGCTTCTCCAAAAGCTGGAGCATGCTCAATGCATGCCTGAAAATCTATTTCTGGGGGAAGCTTGCACTTGGGAAGGACCTTGCAGATGTTAGAGGAGTTAGGGTTTGAGCAGAGCAGACGCCTCCTCCGAACCCAAAATCATCAATTTCCATAAATACTAAGTTTACTAAGAACATTGATCGGGTCATGAACACGGAGCCGCCAGCCTCATTCTCAGTGCGTCATCCTGTGATGATTCACCAAGGCCCTATCGAACTGAACACGCTGATAAACTGAAACGACACGCTCATGAATTCCTCAGGCTTTTCGTCCGCGCTCGTCCGTAGCTTCCGGTCCGAAGGCGGGTGCCGAAAAGCCTTGAACAGAGTAGGTCCAATCAATCCAAACGTTTTAAAATGAAGAATTTTCTTTCCGTAGCTGCAGTGGCCGGTGCAGTTCTGGTTTTCACCATGTGCCAAAAGTCTGAACCCACACTGGAATCTCAAGCCAATGATCCGGTGGAGTCTGTAGAGTTGAACACGCTTTCTGTGGGGCAGCAGGTGGCAGCTTTGGCCACCTTCCAGGCCTACCATGCAGCCCAGGATATTCCGCGCGCCTACCTGCACAGTCACATGGCTTCACTCAGCAA
This sequence comes from Flavobacteriales bacterium UBA6057, assembly GCA_002428995.1. GTDB lineage: Bacteria > Bacteroidota > Bacteroidia > Flavobacteriales_G > Salibacteraceae > UBA6057. The sequence continues at coordinate 6,745 of DIYJ01000017.1, forward strand.
TGAGCAGGCTGCCTTGTACCTGTCAGAAGTGGCGGCTTATGGGAACATTGCAAACCCGACACAGGCCGAGGCGCTGGCCTTTATCCAATCCATGGGTTTTAGCGATCAGGCGGATTTCAACGCCTGGGTGGCTGACGTTGCCAGCAAGCACAACGACCTGATGAACGATCCCTACTTTACCGGGATGAGCGATCAGGCCATTCAGGACGGTGTGGCCGATGGTTTTGATGTGTTGCCTCCCGGCTTCAATCCTCCGGTGCAGTACCCCGCAGGTTATGTGGATTGCATCCACGGAGCAGAGTTGATCCGAGGCGCTGAATTCTGGGCCTGCCTCATCTTCAAGGGCGGTCCGGCAGATTTCATTCCCATGAGTCTATGCCTGATGGCCGCTCAATACGATTACGCCAGCAGGGTAGAAGGCTGCAAAGAGGAGTATGGTGTATCTCCCTAGTTCGAAGCTATTTGTCCTCTGGAAATAAACCAGCCCAAACGATAAAAAAAACAAAAAGCCCCGGCAGATTTCTGCCGGGGCTTTTTTTGGTCTGTCCAGCAGTATCAAGGAAAAAGAATCCACCAACAACACGGAAAGACGTCAGATCGAGTGCGCCTGAAAGGCGTGTATCGAGATCGGGTTTCGTGGCATGTGCTTCCTTCAACCACTTCTCGATACAAATTTTGCGCAGCAAAATTCACTCGAAGTGACAAGTTCAGGGATGGCCTTCGGCCTGCTAGAATATCAGAGCCTATCCAGCTTTGATCCTTGATCCTTCAACTTTGAACTTACATCCATGTCCGCAAAGTCTCCGAAGCAAAATTCACTCGAAGTGATAAGTTCAGGGATGGCCTTCGGCCTGCTAGAATATCAGAGCCTACCCAGCTTTGATCCTTGATCCTTCAACCTTGAACTTACATCCATGTCCGCAAAGTCTCCGAAGCAAAATTCACTTGAAGTGACAAGTTCAGGGATGGCCTTCGGCCTGCTAGAATATCAGAGCCTACCCAGCTTTGATCCTTGATCCTTGATCCTTCAACTTTGAACTTATATCCATGTCCGCAAAGGCTCCGAAGCAAAATTCACTCGAAGTGACAAGTTCGAGGATGGCCTTCGGTCTGCTAGAATATCAGAACCAACCCAGCTTTGATCCTTGATCCTGGAACTTTGATCTCAATCGCTTCCAAGCTTCATACTAAAAGCAATCCGCTTCCGGGCCAAATCCACCTCGATCACTCTCACCTTTACTTCCTGGTTCAGCTTCACTACTTCCGTGGGGTCACTCACAAACCGGTCGGCCAGCTGGGAAATGTGCACCAGTCCGTCCTGCTTCACACCCACATCCACAAAGGCTCCAAAGCGTGTGATGTTGGTGACGATACCTGGCAGCACCATGCCCTCGCTCAGATCTTCCGGCTTGCTCACCTCTTTGGAGAATTCAAACAACCGGGCCTTGCCACGTGGGTCGCGTCCCGGTTTGCGCAGTTCTTTCACGATGTCCTGGAGCGTGGGTAAACCTACGTCTTCGTTTACGTAGCGCTCCAGGTTCAGCGCTTCGATGTGTTCCTTGCTTTGCACCAGTTCTGCTATGGTGCAGCCCTGGTCTTTGGCCATCGCCTGGACAATGTGGTAGCTCTCCGGGTGTACTGCGCTGTTATCGAGCGGGGTGCTTCCGTTGGGGATGCGCAGGAAGCCTGCGCATTGCTCGTAGGCCTTGGCGCCCAGCCCGCTCACCTTCAAAAGCTCCTTCCGCGAAGCAAAAGGCCCGTTGGCTTTTCGATGACTCACAATCTCCTTGCTCAGCTTGGGGCCGATGCCGCTAACGTATTGCAGCAGGTGTTCGCTGCTTGTGTTCAGATTTACCCCAACATGGTTTACCACGCTCTCCACCGTAGCATCCAGGCGTTCCTTCAGTTTCTTCTGGTCCACATCGTGCTGGTATTGACCCACGCCAATGGATTTTGGCTCGATCTTCACCAATTCGCTCAGCGGATCCATGAGCCTGCGCCCGATGGATACAGCACCTCTTACGGTAACGTCATAATCCGGGAATTCGGCTCGGGCCACGGGAGAAGCGGAATACACAGAGGCTCCGTTTTCGCTCACTACATAAGCTTCCGTTCCTGCCGGCAGCCTTACGCGCTGGATGAAGCGTTCCGTTTCCCGGCCTGCGGTTCCATTGCCGATGGCGATGGCCTCGATTTGATAGGTCTGCACCAGTGTACTGATTTTCGAAGCGGCTCGCTTGCTTTCGTTTTGGGGTGGGTGAGGGTAGATGGTTTCATTGTGGAGCAGGGCCCCCTGCGCATCGATGCACACGACTTTACAACCGGTTCTGAATCCCGGGTCAATCGCCAGGATGCGCTTGGAGCCCAGCGGAGGAGCCAGCAGCAGCTGCCGCAGGTTTTCCGCAAAAACGTGAACGGCTTCCTGGTCTGCCTTTTCCTTCGCGGCATTTTTGAATTCTGTTTCGATGGAAGGCTCCAGCAGTCGTTTGTAAGCATCAGCGGCCGCTAGCTTCACCTGGTCACCAGCTGCGCTGGGGTGCTTTACAAAGTAGCGCTCCACTCGTTCGATGCCCTGTTCGCGATCCGGGCTGAAGGATAGGCGCACTACCCCTTCTTCCTCTGCCCTGCGCATGGCGAGGATGCGATGTCCGGGGCAGCGATGCAGCGGCTCCTGGAAATCGAAGTAATCCCTGAACTTGGATTCGGGATCGTCCTTGCCTTTTACCACCTTGCTTTTGGCTACCGCAGACCGCTGAAAGTGCTTCCGCACAATGTCTCGCGCGGCCGTCCGCTCGCTGATCCATTCCGCCATGATGTCTCTCGCTCCGGCCAGCGCAGCCGAGCTGTCTTCCACTTCTCCCTTCACAAAGCGCTGCGCCAGTCCTTCCACGTCCTGCGATTGCTGCTTCATCAGCATGGCAGCCAACGGTTCCAGACCCAGTTTCCGCGCGGCTTCGGCCTTTGTCTTGCGCTTGGGTTTGTAAGGAAGGTAAAGGTCTTCGAGGAGGGAGAGCGTTTGGCAGCTCATCAGTTTCGACCGCAGCTCATCGGTCAGCTTCCCCTGTTCCTCGATGGCTTGGAGGATGAATGCTCTCCTTTTTTCCAAAGCTACCAGCGCTTTGTGCGATTCCTGAATGGAAGCAAGCTGTACTTCATCCAGACCACCCGTTCGCTCCTTGCGATAGCGAGCAATGAAAGGGATCGTAGCTCCCTCGTCCAGCAACTTTAAAGTGCTTTCAACGTGGCGTTCTGAGAGTTGAAGTTCAGTGGCAATGATTTGTGCAGCATTCATGAGGCGAATATAGAGGCAGTGGCAAGCTATCAGCTACCAGCCATCAGCTTTCAGTGCTTCTTTTCACTGACAGCTAGTAGCTAGTGACGAGTAGCCGATAGCTGAATTCTCAATATTTCTCAGCTTTGAAGAATGAAAGCAATGAAGCACCTTCTCGTATTCGTATTTATCCTCACAGGCTCCACGCTTTTGGCCCAGTCTGGCGGTAAGGAAACCATTACTGTTAAAACCAACATCTACTGTGATCATTGCAAAAAGTGCGAGAGCTGCGGCCCTCGTATTTACGCTCAGTTGATGGACACCCCGGGTGTGCGCAAGGTGAAGATCGATGAAGAAACTGCCTCCATTGAAGTGACTTACAACTCGGAAAAGCTCGATGCGGCTGGGGTACGTACTGCGATCAATGCGGCTGGCTTTGACGCGGATGATCAACCCGCACCTGCAGATGCCGTGGCCAAACTGGATGGCTGCTGCAAGAAGAAATGACTCCCAAAAGGCTCGCGAGCCTGACTGAATCCAGTTGCCAGATAGACCTGTAGCCCTTGTGCTCTGGGCGAAGAACCAGAATCAAATTCACTCTTTACAGCAGGGGCTTGAAAGCATACATTCCCGCCAAAATTTAAGTACCTGATGATGAAATCCATCTTGTTGGCGGCATTCATGATTTCCGCCTTTACCGCACTCCAGGCCCAAAAGTGTAAGTGGGACGTTGAAGAAAAAGACCGCTTCACCGGAAGTATGCATCTGGTGGCTAAAAAGGAGCTGGTGAATGAAGACAAGCACAAGGCCGGGCAGGCGCAGAGCTATGCCACCGTTGTGCTGGAGTATAAGGAGAACCAAATCCTGTTCAACGCCAAGCATCACATCGGGGGACCAGCGCTTGGGGTGGATCGCATCGCAAAGCCGACCCTCAGCCTTCAGCCGTCCAAGGGCGAGGTGATTACGATTCAATCGGATGAGTCTTTCCCTACACAGCTCTTTATTGGAGCTACAGAGGTAGATTTTCAGTTTGTGCTGTCGAAAGGGCAGCTGGAGACGCTGGCAGGTGGCCTCGAGGCCTTCCGCATCTCCTTTGATGGAGCGAATCACGATTTCACCCCATCGTCCAAGGAAAAGGAAAAGTTTGCCGGGCAGTTCGCGTGCATGCGCGAAGCGCTGAGCGAGTGAGAGCAAGGATCAAAGTTCAAGGATCAAGGATGAAAGATCAAGGCTGGCTTGGCTTTGAACTTTGATCCTTGGTCTATAGCCTCTGTCAATAGTGTGATTGATGATATAAATGAGTGTCATAGTTTGATTCTATGCACTTTTACCATCAAACCAATAAGAAGATGGAAGATCACAATCACTCACACCACGCTGCTCATCATGGGGGCGGTGAAGGCAAGTGCCCGTTTTTGGGCGGAACCATGCACCACGGTGCTGGTCGAGGTACAAGAAACCGCGACTGGTGGCCGAATCAGTTGAACCTCAGCATCCTGCGTCAGCATTCTGAGCTGACCGATCCGATGGATCCTGATTTCAACTATGCTGAAGAATTCAAGAAGCTGGACCTGAAGGCGGTCAAGCAGGACCTTTACGATTTGATGACGGATTCACAGGACTGGTGGCCGGCAGATTATGGTCATTACGGCCCTTTTTTCATTCGCATGGCCTGGCACAGTGCCGGTACGTACCGTATCGCTGACGGTCGTGGTGGCGGTGGTGCTGGTACCCAGCGTTTTGCTCCGCTCAACAGCTGGCCTGACAATGGAAACCTGGACAAGGCACGCCTGCTGCTTTGGCCTGTCAAGCAGAAGTATGGTAAGAAACTCTCCTGGGCTGACCTGATGATCCTGGCGGGAAACTGCGCTATTGAATCCATGGGCCTGAAGACCTTTGGTTTTGGCGGTGGCCGCGCAGACGTGTGGCAGCCGGAAGAAGACATTTATTGGGGATCAGAAGGTGAGTGGCTTGGCAACAAGGAACGCTACAAGGATGGCAACCTGGAAGCCATGCTGGGCGCGGTTCACATGGGGTTGATCTATGTGAATCCGGAGGGCCCGAACGGCAATCCCGATCCTGTAGCTTCAGGAACAGACATCCGCGAAACCTTCGGCCGAATGGCAATGAACGATGAAGAAACGGTGGCCCTGGTTGCCGGAGGACACACCTTTGGAAAAGCGCACGGAGCTGCCGACCCTGATCAGTACGTAGGTCGTGAGCCGGAAGGCGCGAGCATCGAAGAGCAGGGACTGGGCTGGAAAAACAGCTTTGGTTCTGGTCATGGTGACGATACCATCACCAGCGGAATTGAAGGGGCATGGACTCCGAATCCAACACGCTGGGATCACGACTACTTCCGCGTATTGCTCGACTATGACTGGGAACTGACCAAGAGCCCGGCAGGAGCACATCAATGGACGCCTACCGCTGCATCCAACGCAGACATGGCTCCGGCAGCAGGAGACGCTAACAAGACTCAGGCGCTGATGATGACCACGGCTGACATGGCTTTGAAGATGGACCCGGCTTACCTCGAAATCTCCAAGCGATTCCTGGATAATCCATCAGAGTTTGAGGACGCCTTTGCACGTGCATGGTTTAAGCTGACACACCGCGACATGGGACCGGTTGCGCTTTACCTGGGCGAGGAAGTTCCTTCTGAAGAGCTGATCTGGCAAGATCCAATTCCTGCAGTGACGCATGAGCTGGTCAACGATGCAGACATCGCTGATCTGAAGGCTAAGATCCTGGATTCCGGACTTTCTGTTTCCAAGCTGGTTTCTGCGGCATGGGCATCGGCTTCCACCTTCCGTGGTTCAGACAAGCGCGGTGGTGCCAACGGAGGACGCATCAGACTGGCGCCTCAGAAAGACTGGGAAGTGAATGATCCGGCTCAGCTGGCTGAAGTATTGGGAGCACTGGAAGGCATTCAGTCTTCTTTCAATGCTGCTCAATCGGGCAAGCAGGTATCCATGGCTGATCTCATTGTTTTGGCCGGATGTGCCGGAGTAGAGAAGGCTGCGCAGAATGCAGGACACAACATCACCGTTCCCTTCACACCGGGACGTGCGGATGCTTCGGCAGAGCAAACAGATGCTGAATCTTTTGCTGCGCTCGAGCCTGTAGCAGATGGCTTCCGAAACTACTTCAAGGCGAAGCACCAGACCTCGGCTGAGGAAATGTTGGTAGACCGCGCGCAACTGCTCACATTGACGGCTCCTGAAATGACCGTGTTGGTCGGAGGACTGCGTGTGTTGGAAACCAACTACGATCACTCGAAGCACGGAGTATTCACAGATCGCCCCGGAGCTCTGACGAATGACTTCTTCGTGAACCTGCTGGACATGAGCATCACCTGGAGATCTACTTCAGATGCGGATGCCGTGTTTATGGGAAGCGTAAGAAAGACCGGAGAAGTGCGCTGGACGGGAACGCGCGCAGACCTCATCTTCGGTTCCAATTCTGAACTGAGAGCCCTTGCAGAAGTCTATGCCTGCTCTGATTCAGAAGAGAAGTTTGTGAACGACTTCGTAGCGGCCTGGAACAAGGTGATGAACCTTGATCGTTTTGACCTCGCCTAAGCGAACGTTGAATATCTGAATTTGAAAAGCGGCTCATTTGAGCCGCTTTTTTTGTGTTTCTCCATCAGGAATGCGAGTTCTCGCTGCCGGCCAACAACGCCTTGTTGCGGTATTCAGAAGGAGTCATTTTCATGTGTTCCTTGAAGGCGCGCTGGAAGGTTTGGCGATTGTTGAAGCCCGTTCGGTCTCCGATTTCCGAAAGCGAATAGGTGCTTGTTTGAATCAATTCTGCGGCCTTTCGAATCCGTACACTTTTGATAAAACCAGTGGTGTTTTTTCCCGTCAGTGCCTTGAGCTTCAGGTGAACGCTGGTGCGGTTGAGTGCGAGGTCGCTGCAAAACTCTTCAATGCTCAGCTCAGGATTGTCCAGGTGCTTCTCGGCTGTTTTGAGCGCCTTGTCCAGAAAGGCCTGGTCGATGGCTGTGCGAACAGCAGCCGGGTTTGGCTTGGCTGAATGCGTGCTTTCAAAATGCTTGCGCATCTGCTCTTGCTGCGAGAGCAGGTTTTTCAAACACAGCTTGAGCTCGAGTGGGCTGAAGGGTTTAGCGAGGTACTGGTCAGCTCCCACCTTGAGGCCCCGAAGTTTGTCGTCATGCGTTGTTTTGGCGGTTAACAACACAATCGGAATGTGACTGGTCAGAAACTCCGCCTTTAGCTTTTCCGTGAGTTCTAATCCATCCATTCGGGGCATGGCAATGTCGCTGATGATCACGTCTGGCAAGTGCTTTTGAGCCATCAGTTCTCCCTCCGCTCCATCGTCAGCAGTGATGATTTGATATTCTTCTCCCAATGTGCTGCTGAGGTAGTTCTTCACATCCGGATTGTCCTCAATGATCAGCACCATGGGTTCGTCACCATCGTTGGCAGGTGCCATTGGAGTGGTCATGGGGTCGCCCGTCAATGGGGCTTCGGGCTCTTTGATGCTGGCATGGGAAGGCAGGTGAATGGTAAAGGTGGTTCCCTGACCCAGCACACTTTCGATGTCAATGTCTCCCTGGTGTTGCTCCACAATCTCTTTTACGATCGAGAGCCCGAGACCGTGCCCGGTGGTGGGATCATCATCTGCGCGGTAGTGTCGCTCAAAAACATGCGGCAAATTGTCCTCGGCAATTCCAATGCCCGTGTCGGTGAACACGATGGTAAGTCCGCGATCGGTTTGCTGTAGGGTGATGCTAATGCTTCCACCGCGTGGGGTGTAGCGAAGGGCATTGCTCATCAGGTTGGCGATCAGTCGTTCCATGCGGCTGATGTCCAGCGAAAACAAACCGTCATCGATTTCGTCTATCAGGCGTATGCTCACCTCTTGCTGCAAGGCCTGAGGTTTAAAGATGCTGACCTGCTCGCGGAAAAACTGAACAACATCGATCACCTTCCGCTGCAAGCGCGGGGCTTCAGATACCGTTTTGGCAGCATTCAGTCCCTCATCGATGAGCGCCAGCAGGCGATTGGCGTTGTTGTCCATGCGATGGATGGCGTCCGTTTGAATTTTGGACGGGTCTTGTTTCCATTCCTCCAGAGGACCTTTGATGAGTGTGAGCGGGGTTCTTATTTCGTGGGATACATTCGCTAAAATGGACGAACGCAGCTCTGCCATTTCTGCAATCCGCAGTGCATTCATGTTCTCTTGCTCCAGTTCGTACTGTTTGTTTTGGAGCTGAAGTTCGCGGGTTGTTTTGCGGAGTTTGTAGCGGTTGAAAATGAGCCAGCCGAAAATGAAGACGGTCAGCACCAGTCCACTGAGAATCCAGAGCAGCAAGTTTCTTCGCTGAAGCGCCTGCTCCTTCGAAGCTAGCCGGAGTTCGCTCACCACCTTGTCCTGCGTGAGCAGATCGATCTCCAGTTGTTTTTGGTCGGCCTTGTACTGCTCTTTCAAAGCCTGTAGTTTGGATTTTGCCTTCTCGCTGGAGATACTGTCTTGCAGGGTGTTGTAGGTGGTGAGATGCAGGAAAGCCTGTTCATACTGACCCAGCGCTTCGTGCGCCTTCCAAAGCCACTCATAGTTGTCCGTCTCGTTGACCTTATGGCCGATTTCCTGCCCCGTTTCGATGGCTTTCTCTGCGTGGTAGATGCAGGCCTGATAATCTTTCAGATTGAAGTAAAGCCGGGCGCCAAGGCTATGGGCTTCGGCTGTTCTGTAAATCCAGTCCTTGTCTGCGACAGAATCGGTGACTGCGAGTATTCGTACGAGTTCTTGCTCAGCCTTTGCATAGTCTCCTGCGCTGATGTAAACATGTGCCTTGCCCGTCATGGCTCGGGCTACAAACGATGCGTTGTCCTCAGCACGGCCTACTGCCAGAGCTGAATCCTGGTAGATGCCCGCTTTTTCAAGGCTGTCCATTTCGAGGTATATGTTGCCCAGGTCGCTGTAGTAATAAAAGAAGAAGTAGGGTGGAGGGTTTTCTACGCGCTGCTTTTCATAGGCAATGCCCTGCTTCCGAAACCGAAGGGCCTTTTCAGGTTCACCCGATACCATGTAGCAATTGGCGATGCGTCCCAGTAGCTGCTCTACCCGATAGTCAATCTGGAGTGATAAGTCTTTGATTTCGAGTAAAATGTCGAGCGCCTGTTCCAGGCGTCCCTGCCGTTTGTATTCGCCAGAAAGGAAGATGCCCGCTTGTACAGTGCCGGCAGGCATCTGAAATACCTGAGAGAGACGATAAGACTCTTTAGCATAGCTCAGAACGGTATCTCCATTTCCGATGTCTCGCAAACGTCTGCACACGAAGTAGTTGTACTGCACCAGGGCATATTCATTCTCCGTGTTGCGTGCCAGCTCATCGATGCGTTGCAGTTTCTCCTCTAACTCCGTTTCGGTGGTAAAGTCCCTGGCGAAGCTCAGGAACATGGATTGTCTCATGAGTAACCTCAATTGCCAGTATTCCAGTTCTCGTTCTTCGGCCTCTGCCAAGGCTTCGCTGTACAGTTCGGCAGCCGTTTCGTTATCCCGTATACGCAGGTGAAGTGTAGCCAGACCCAGTTTTGCCTGCAACAGTCCATTGATCTGGTCCGTTCCACGGAGGTATTCAATTGCCTGTTGGTATTGCTCCTGGGCTTCCTCGGTTCGGAACTCTTCATAAGCGATGCCGGCCCTCGCAATGGCGAGCCGTCCCCGGAGTGCTGGGTCGCGAATGCTGTCTTCAATGTTGCTCAGAACGGCAATCAATGAATCGTGCTCAGGGATGTCGAATGCCCGCCAGGCCCATGCTGACAGTTGCAGGAGTGTGAGAACCTCCAGCCTCCGATCCTTGTGCTGCTCTGTGGCCTTTAAAGCTGCGTTGAGGTATAGTCGGCTGTTTTCCACTTCCCCAGCCGTGTAGAGGCTCCAGGTGCCTGCCAGCAGATCTCCCTCGCACACAATTTTCCAGTCGTCAAGGTCTGTGCCTTGTTCAATGGCTCTTTTGGCTGCGTCCAGTGCTTTCGCAGGCTGATCGAGACCATAAGCTTTGGAAAGTGACAGGTAGAGTTCTCCCTTTTCATCCGCGGATGCTGTTGAAATAAGATGCCGGAGCTCTTCGATTTTGCTTTGCTTGCCTGCGTGGCTGAGATAGGGGAGTGCAAGAAGTAAAAGGAGGTTGGAAATCTTACAAAGTGCCCGCCAGAAAAGGGCACGGTTGTTCACCTGTTCTCGTTTCGTCATAGTTAGGTTTTCGAATAACGGAAAAGTACAAGTGATAACGCGGTTTTTGCCTGATGAGTTGGGCGATTTTAACATGCTGTTCCATCAGCTAACATGGTGTTGCATGCAAGTAACAGGCTGTGCTTAGGATTTAACATAGTGCTCCCAGATTCAGGCTGGTCATTTTGATTTTCGGATTACCTAAAAATCAAATATTATGAACAGACTATTTAAATGCTTCTTGACGCTTTCTATGCTGCTGTTTCTGGGTGGTGTTCAAGCACAGTATGTCCAGAATCCAGGTTTTGAGGATCTGGGTTTGGTGCCTACTGCTCCAGGCCAGCTCAACAGTACCTCAACTCCAGGCTGGAGCCAGCCGTGTACGGACAATAGCGTGCCTCAGGGTGCGGATGTTTTTGATGCCAACGCAACCGTGACCAACGTGGGCATCCCCAATAACCAGTTTGGATCGGTTCAGGAACGAACCGGGCAGGATCGCTACGCACACCTCTATCAAAATGAAGTAACCATCAATGGTGTGGATTTCATCCGCAGAGAAAAGGTGAATGGAACCCTTGTGGAACCTTTGACTCAAGGTTGCTACAGAGTATGCCTATGGGCGGCTGTAGATGATATCTTGCTGGTTTCTCCCTCCGATCCAGACATTCAAATACTGCAAGTCTATCTGGTGCAGAGTTCCGTGAACAACTGTGCCGGTCAACTCATTCTTGAAACCCAGAGTATCCCTGGAGATCAGGAGTGGTATGAGTACTGCGCTACGTTCAACATCGATCAGGCAAGTTCGGGGATGTATGACAAGATCCTGGTCCAAATAAAGGATGTCCCCAACGGCTACAACGCGAATGTTCAATCCATCTACATTGATGATATTGACATTTCCGCTCAGAATGTATTGATCGACATTGCCGGGCAAACCACCATTTGCAGCGGGCAATCGACAACGCTAACGGCCAGTCCGGGTTTCAACAGTTACACATGGTCAACAGGCGCCACCGGGCAGTCCATCAACGTGAGCACCGCTGGAACGTACACTGTCACCGCCACTATTAAAGGCAGCGAATGCGTTTACGAGGCGAGTGTGGATGTGATTGTGAACCCAGGCCCCATCATTGACCTGCCCAGCAGTATCGGTGTCTGTCAAAATAACTTTCTGCCGATGTGCGCGCCATTCCCACCCTTGGGTACAAGCTATAGCTACGAATGGTGGGGACCGGATTATGTGTTGCAGCAGTCTGTTTTGTTGAGCACGAACGTGTGTTTCTTTCCGTCTGATTACGGTTCGTACCTGCTCACCGTGACGGACAACAATACGGGGTGCACCTCTTCCCATTCCATTAACATCTACGAGATGCTTCCGCCCGTACTGGAACTGGAAGATGTTTACTACTGCGGTGAGGTGCCTGACGTCATTCGGTACACCGGAGAAGAGGAAGGTGTTTCATCGATTTCCTGGACTTACGAAGGGACTCCCCTGCCTGGCACTGGTACTCAGATTCCCTACGAAGGAGATGGTGAATATTGTGTGACTGTATACTGGGAGAATGGTTGTAAGTCAGAGGCTTGCTTCCAGGTGGAAGAGTGCTGTGAGCCTGATCCAACGTTCGGATTCACCTATGCCAATGATGAAATCACCGTATGGCCGCTCGACCCTTCCTTCTACACCTCGGACAACTTTATACTGTACAAGGATTGCGGCAACGGAGATGAGTTTGTAGCAATTGTTTCCAGAACCTCAGGTTTCTCCACACCGGTGGTCTTCTCAGGTCTTGATCCTGATTGTACCTACAAGGTGAGGTATCACGTTTACTCCAGTTGCCTGCGCGAGGTATTTATCAGCATCCAAATTCACGTTCCGCAAGGGCTCCGTATTTCTCCAAATCCTGTGGATCGAAGCGATCGCTTCACAGTGGAGCTGGACTTTGAATACGATGGAGTAGCGCAAGTGGAGGTTGTTGAAGCCATGACCGGAGTCAAGGTGCTGGAAGGTGTGATTTCCAACCAGGAGCCTTTCATTGGTCAGTTGACGCCCAGATCAGGCGCTCCAACCAACTACATCGTTCGTGTGATCACCCGATCCAATGTGATCAGCGAACCACTCCAGGTGAGGTAACCCAGTCGATGAGTTGAGGACCATTCGGTCCATCGTTTTGCAAAAGGGCGCTGCCATCAGGCAGTGCCCTTTTTTTATGGCGGATTCAGCTTAAAGGATGATGGACATACGCTCCATCAACCGTTCTTCGGGGAAGTAGTCGGCCACGGGGTAGTGCTGAGAACTGTAGTTGTCCCAAATCGCCACAGACCCCACTTCCCACTGGAAGCGGCATTGATACTCCGGAATCCAGGCTTGGCGGAACAGCTCTTCCAGCACCAATTGACTTTCAGATTCGGACATGCCTTCAATGCCGGTGGTGAATGCCTTGTTGGCAAACAGCGCTTTGTTGCCGCTCACCGGATGTGGCTTTGCCAGCGGATGCATCGTGGGCGGAAATCGCTTCTCCGTCTCGGTAATGCTGCTTTCGGGAAGTTGGCGCTTCCGCATGATGTGCGAGAAGTAGCGAATGCAGTGAATGCCGTTGTGCGCATCCACGATGTTGCGCAGTCCGTTGTTCAGTCCATCGTAGGCCTTTTCCATGTTGGCAAACAGGGTGTCTCCACCGCAGCTCGGCAACTTCTTGGCAATCAACATGGTCGCCAGGGCAGGGGCCGGTCGCCAGGAATCATCCGCGTGCCAGGCATTCAGTCGTGGTGGTCGCTGGTCGTGAAAGTGTACCCGGATCACCTCCGGTTGGTCTTTGGTGGCAGGCACAAAGGGAAAGCGCTGTGGTGTGCCCAGGCTATGACCAAAAGCGACAAACTGAGCACGATCGATGTGCTGATCCCGGAGGAAAAGAACCTTGTGCTCGACCAAAAGTCTGCGCAATTCCTCAGCCACAGGTGCACTGGCGGGTTGGCACATGTCAACGCCTTTCACAATGGCTCCGATGTTGGGCGAGAAACGCTCGACTTCCAGAGCCGAAGTCTTTGGAGTGACGGTTGGGTTGGATGTGTTCAAGGCGTAGAAGGTTTAGGATGTTCAGGAATCTTGCATGGCAATCGTAATGCGCTCCATGCCGCGTGTTTCGGGCCAATAGTCGGCCACGGGGTAGTGCTGACTCGAACGGTTGTCCCACACCGCCACCGCTCCGGGCGACCAGCGGAAACGGCATTGAACTTCCGGCTCCCAGGCGGTCCAGAAGAGCTTTTGCAGCAATGGTTGGCTCTCGGCTTCCTCCATTCCCTGAATGCCGATCGTGAAGCCCTTATTCACAAAGATGCACTTGCGCCCACTCACAGGATGTTGTTTCACCACCGGATGATAGGCCAGGGGATACTTTTCCGAAAGCGCCTTCAGCTTTGCTTCCGGCACGCCCTTTTTACGAAGGCTTTCCCTGAAATACCACATGTCGTGAATCCCTACGAGATCTTCGATTTGAGCCTTGGTGGTTTCGTCCAGCCGATCGTAAGCCGTTTCCATGTTTGAAAACAAGGTGTCCCCGCCAAGACTTGGGAGTTTCAACACGCGTAGCATGGTCGCATCCGGTGGGGATTGCAAGTAGGTAGCGTCCGAGTGCCAGCTGTTGATCTTGGAAGGATTTTCACGCGTGTGGAAGACCTTGATCGATTCTGGCCTGCCTTTCTCCGGTTCGAGTTTAAAGGGATGTTCCAGGGTGGTGCCCAGCGATTGTGCAAATCGAATGAACCCCTTTGATTTCAATTGCTGATTCCTGAAAAACAACACCTTGTGCTGGACCAACAGACTTTTCAGCTCCGCAATGACCGCGGGAGTCAGTGGCAGAGACAGGTCAATTCCGTTGATTTCTGCGCCAATGAAGGGGCTAAGTTTCTGAATAGATACACTTGTTGGGTGAGCAATTTCTTCGCTAAAAGTTTCCATGCATGTCTGGCTGAGAGCTCCTTTGATTCAGGAGCCTAAAATAGCTTTTTGTATTTGACGCATGTGCGTTTATAGATAGTCAAAATCGTATTCTTGTTCATGATGATTCGTTCAGCGATGAAAACCACTCAGAAATGACGGACACCGATCGGGAAACGCGTATGCTCTTTGTTGGAGATACCTACTTTGGTGAAAACTATGTGTATGCGGTGAAGCTTCATTCGGGGGTTGATTTGAAAACGGTTGAGAACTACCGCTATTTCTATCAACACTTTGCTAGACTGTTTCGGGAGTCAGCTATCTCCATCGCCAATCTGGAAGCTACATTGACCCCCATGGAAGATTCTCCCTTTCGGGGAGTGAAGCAGTATGTGATCCGTGGAAATGGTTCCAAAACCATGGCCGCGTTGAAGGATTTAGGCATTGCTGCCGTTTCGCTGGCCAATAATCACACGCGTGACTTCGGGGCAGAGGGTTTGGAGGATACGCAGGACTTTCTGCGGGATTCAGGCATTGAGATGATGGGCGCAGGTGTAGACGGTCGGGCGGCTGCTCAGCCATTTATGACTCACGTAGATGTTGGCGGTCAATCGCTTAAGGTGATCATCGTGGCTGGCTATGAATACAACGGGACCTATGCACACGCCTATGACTTTTATGCCCGGAAGGGTTATGCCGGGGTTCACATGATCACAGCAGAAGATATCAGTGAGCAAATCGCACAACTTCGGACAGAGCATCCTGAGGCTTTCATCATCGCCTATCCGCATTGGGGCCGCAACTACAAGTGGCGATCGAACCGGCAAACGGGCATTGCGCACGCCATGGTGGATGCAGGAGCAAACCTCATCCTTGGCCATGGTGCACATGCCATGCAGGAAATCGAATGCCATGAAGGTGTGTGGATTGCCTACAGTTTGGGGAACTTCATTTTCAACACACCAGGTCGCTACGAATTGAAATCCTTTCCGCCCTACAGCTTTGTGGCTCAGGTAGTTTTTGAGCTGGAAGGCGATCGCATTCAGCATCACGTTCGCTTCTATCCGATGGTCAGCGACAATCGCCTCACTGCTTTTCAGCCAAGGCTCGTGAATGCGGAAGAGTTTAAAAGCATTCAGGAAATGCTTCATGACCGGAATCAGGAGCATGGGCTTTCAGATTCGCGGTTGGTGGCGAAGCGTGATGCGCATGGCTTCTTTCTGGAAACGGGGGATGATTGGTTGATTAGATCATCAGACAATTAGATGATCAGACAATAAGATGATGCGGACTGGTTGTGAATAGGAGATCGGCCTTTTTCTTTTTGTGGGCACCAGATCGAAGAGAAATTGTGCGTTGGCTCTGCGCAGCGATTTGGTGTTTGAAGGTCGCGTGAAACGCGAACAAGTTTAAATCGCAGCAAGCTGAAATTTCGATTCGCTATCTGGTCACAAAAAAGATGACAGCCTTGACTTTTGCTCTACTTTGTGTCAAGACAAAGTAGAACGAATAACGGTTCAATTTGCTCGGTACTCCTAATGTGCAAGGGTAAATGTGAAGGTGACCATTTCAGATCGTTAGTTAATTAGACGATCAGACAATCAGATGATGAACCTTTCCAGAAAACTCATCATAGCATATGGATCTACAAACAGGAGAAGGGATGCCATCATGTACCAACCAAAGAGGTGAACATTGAGCGTTAGTTCGATGAAGAGGTGAAGCGCAAAGCCACTGATGATCGCTGGATAGCGCAGCTCTTGAATCCACAATCCTGTTCCGAGGAATACTTCTGACGCCAGGATGCTCCAGGTCATGATTTTTCCTGGCCAGCCCAGCACAAAGAATTCTGGTACTTGCCAGCGCGAGTATTTGTTGTTGCGCATGGAATAGTAGAATGCCGTGCCTCGCAGGTAGGTTTTTCCCTTCAGCTTCCAATAGACGGATTTCAGGTAGATGGCACTCAACTGTATCTGCATGAGCCGCAGCGCCCATGGGGCTTGAAAGAGGTGTTGTCCATCTGGAGTTGAGGGCTGGTAAAACAACCACTCATCCATGGATAAAGCATGGCTGCATGGAGTGAACATGAGCAGAAAGAGCATAAGGCGGGCAACCACATCTCCACCATTTCCCAATCCTGGATTCCGGTTGATGATGGAGGTGAGCGTAATGAATACCAGCACAATGCAGAGCGGAGCCAGGAAGCCTACCAGCATCATCAAAAGAAAGATGACGTGCAGGGTCAATACCAGGTAAACCGAGCGCATTGTTGGAGGCAGGTAAAGAAACAGGGAGAAGGCGACCAGGCGATTGCGCTTATAGAACTGCTCATACTGCAACAGTCCTTTAGGACCCAGCAACACTTTGGCATCCAACCATAAAAAGATAGTGTCGATCAACAAAATCAGGCTCAGGAGAATACGAAAGACGGCCACGGTGTGCACTGGTTTTGGTGCAAAAAAGAAGTTCCACCATGCCTCGTATAGCTCTGCCAGTTCGATCATGCTACGACTAATTGAAGGGAATGTGCACAAACACCAGGTCTTCCCGCGTTCGAATCCGATTCACGGGAAGCTTCTCGGGAGCCGGAACGCGTTGCCACATGCGGTAAATCTCAATGCGGTCGCAAGTGTCCCGAATGTTGTAGTGCTCTACCAGGAATTCTGCATAATCCGTTTGGATGAATTCACCCGCTTTTTTGGAAGAAACCCGGTGGAAAAACTTCGTGAATTTCTTGTAGCGGATTTTCTGCAAAATGTTCATTTCATGCGGTGGGTGAAGGTCCTTCTCAATCACTTCGCCATTCTTTAAATGAATTTTTACGTGTGGCCAGGTAACGTTTCTTGGTGGATTAGGGGCAAACATTCGCCACTCATGTGTAAGTCCAAGCCAGTCAAAAGGCTTTTCGATCCATGGAATCCACCACTTTTTGATCAGGTTTTTCGGTTCTGAATCCCAAAAGAGTATCCACGATAGCATGATCAAAATGAACGCGGAAACAACTACTTCTTTAAGGACAATGGTTATTTCAAATTCCATTCAAGTTCAAAAAGAAATTACTAAAGCTTAGTGATAGACGAAACCTTTGTTTTGAAGGAGCGTATTCCATCTTTAATTGTGATCAATATAAATTATTTCACTAACACTTGAGCCTAAACGTTTATTGCTAGTTTTAGGCATTAAGGTGAACCTTCAAAGCGTATCAAAAACATGACAGAGCACAAGACAATGGTCGACATCCTCGAGTGGCGACTTCAGCATCAGGCGGATAGGGTAGCCTATGAATTTGTTTCGGGAGATGAACTCAATGGAGACACTATAACTTATGGACGCCTAGCCGCTAATGCACGAAGTATTAGCGTTGGGTTGGAAAAACATGTTCCACGCGGTGAACGTGTGGTTATTGTCATGCCTCCGGGGTTGGAACTGATCAGCGCGCTGTTAGGAGTGTTTTATCGTGGAGCGGTTGCCACAATGACTGCTCCCCCGGTTTCAGATCGGGATCGCTCCTACCTCCGTGCTGTGTTGCAGGATCTTTCTGCCAGTGCGATTATCACTTCTGAGCATTACAAAACCAATTTGACGGAGTTCACGAGCGAGCACTTCTTTGAAGATGTGCCCGTCCTCACGGTAGAAGAGCTGCTGCAGTCAAACGATACTCAGTGGACATCGCCCGGAGCCATTCAAAATGCTCCCTGTTTGATTCAGTACACTTCCGGTTCCTCTGGCGACCCCAAAGGCGTGGTGCTCAGCCATGCCAACCTGATGCACAATTCGCAAATCATCCTTCAGAGCTTTTTTAATACTTCCAAGAGTCATGGAGTGATTTGGCTGCCGCCTTACCACGATATGGGTTTGATTGGAGGTATTCTTCAACCGCTCTATGGTGGATTTATCACCACGCTCATGTCACCGCGCACTTTTCTGCAAAAGCCCGTTCGCTGGCTGCGGCTCATTTCCGCGAAGAAGGCCACTTCAAGCGGTGGACCTAACTTTGCTTACGATTTGTGCACCAAGGTGATCAGCGATTCTGAACTCGAAGGATTGGATCTCAGTTCCTGGAAAGTGGCTTTCAACGGAGCTGAACCCATCCAGGCTTCTGTGCTCGATGCGTTTTCCAAAGCCTTCAAACCCTATGGCTTTTCGAAACAATCTTTTATGCCTTGCTACGGATTGGCCGAGTCTACCCTCTACGTAACGGGTAACCTGAAAACCGATCCACCTACCATTCTCCCCGCCAAGCGCAAGGCGCTATCGAAAAACCGCTTCGAACTTGGAGCATCTGACTCTTCAGACAGTGTTGATCTGGTCAGTTGCGGATTGCCTTATTACAACGAAACCATCAAAATCGTCAACCCCGAAGACGGCACCGTGGTTCGCACCAATTCCATTGGAGAGATTTGGGTGGCTTCACCCAGCAGAGCCCTGGGATATTGGAAGCGTTTGGAGGAGAGTCAAGCGACCTTCCATGCTCAGCTCACCCCTTCAGATGGAAAGGTTTACCTGCGCACGGGTGATCTCGGTTTTCTCCATCGCAGCGAACTCTTTGTGACCGGCCGCTTGAAAGATCTTATCATCATTCGGGGAGCGAACCACATTCCACAAGACATTGAGCGCACAGCCCAGCAGGCCAGCGCGGTACTTGCCATCGGAAAAGGCGCGGCATTAGCCATACCTACTACAGGTGGTGAAGTGTTGGGTGTGATCAACGAAATCACCAAAGAAGCTCAGGGTGGATTTGATGAGGCTTCCACCATTGAGCTGGTGCGGAAAGCACTCTTTGAAAAACACCACATTTCTGCTGCGGTCATTGTGTTGGTGAAGCCAGGGCAAATCCCGCGCACCAAAAACGGCAAGCTTCAGCGCAATCAAGCACTTCAAATGTTCCTCGATGGCGAATTCAGGGAGGTTTCCCGCTGGCAGGAGAATTCCGATGCAAGCTTTACCTCCAGGAATCTTAGTACCGAAAATGATTCAGCGCCAGCTCTGGAAATGACAGATGCTGAAACTCAGGAAGCGGAACCGCTGAATCTCGATGTAAGTGATCCTGAAGTTTTGCGGCAAAACATCCTTTCATGGATGGCTGCGGCCATTGCCAAAGAAGTCAGCCTTGAACCATCTGAGATCGACCCGGATATGCACTTCGGGCTTTACGGCCTCGATTCCATCAGTGCTGTGCAGGTGCTGGTGAAGTTCGAGC
This sequence comes from Flavobacteriales bacterium UBA6057, assembly GCA_002428995.1. GTDB lineage: Bacteria > Bacteroidota > Bacteroidia > Flavobacteriales_G > Salibacteraceae > UBA6057. The sequence goes on from DIYJ01000017.1 coordinate 26,350, forward strand.
AGGTGTTCCCGGATGTGGAACTGGATGAGACCCTTCTCTGGGATTATCCCAACCTCAATGCTCTGACCGACTATTTGCTCGAAGTTCTGGAACCTGAAGCTCAGCTTCGTTAATTCGATACATGACATATGAAGCGAGTTGATTTTGATCGCATTGCTCCCAATGCCCCGGCCGACCAATACCAATATTTCCGGCAAAGGGATTTCAGATCCCGGCATCAGGACTTAGCCGACCTCAGTTTGTGCTCAGCGTTGGTGGAGCTCTGGTATGTCCGGCAGTGCTTGGGTGGAGATTTGATCCGTGAACTGGCGCAGCCTAAAGAAACGCTGATCCAGGCGCTGCGATTGCTGCAGCTTAAAAGCCATTATCCTACCCTGGCATCGTCTGATGCGCTGGCCTCACTGTCGAAGCAGGATCAGGCCATGTTTTACCACAAATACGGAACGAATGATCCCGGTGGTTTGAAGGAACTGCTGGAAGAACATGACGTGATTGATTTCCTCGAGCTGGATTTGTGCGAGCGCTTTCAAGCCAAGGTGGTGAACACACGGACCTTCAGTTCTGACGCGGTTGGTTTATCACGTGCGCTGGCAGGCTCCGAATTAGCCATTGTTATCCTGCGCTATTTGAGGGAAAGGGATGGGACAATGATTCGTTTCAGCCATCGCATGGCCTATCGCTCCGGCTCTGATGGAGCCCACATTTTCTTTGATCCCAATGCCGGTGAAGTTATCATCCGCGATGCTGAGCGTTTCCAGGCTTGGTTTGGCCGTTTCTGGGAGCAGTCCAACTATCGCAAGCGAGAATCAGTGCCCGGTTTCCCACACTGTACCGTATATCACCTTCATTCGAATCCTTAGGTTGAACTACAGGGAGACCTTCATGGTCTTCAGCCCCCGGAAGCTTAGGTTGGTCAACCACTCGGTTTCTTCCAGCTTCATATTCGGGAAGTGCTTGATCAATGCCGGGATGGCTAGTTTGCCTTCCATACGCGCCATCCATGAACCCATGCAGGTATGGCGCCCTTTGCCAAAGGAAAGGTGCTTGTTTGGAGTGCGCTGAATGTCAAAGCGGTAAGGGTCGGGGAATGCCTCAGGATCGAAGTTGGCCGCACCCAGAAGTAGCATCAACTGTTCTCCCTTTTTGAAATCCTGTCCGGCAAGGGTGGTGTCTTCCAACACGGCACGCCAAACCAGTTGTTGCGGGGAATCATATCGGAGCATTTCTTCAATGGCAGAGCCGATCAGCTCCGGTTGTTCCCTGAGCAGTTCCATCTGATCGGGATGATTGAGCAGCGCATACATGCCGTTGCCGATCAAATTCACGATGGTTTCATGTGCTGCGGCAAACATCACAATGAGGTTTGGGATCACATAGTCGTCCTCAGCAATCAGTTGATCGATCGGGGTATTCAGGATGTTGCTGATGAAGTCGTTACTCGGCTTGCCCTTGCGCTCCTTGATCCGTGCTTTCAGGTAGGCGGTAAAGTCAATGATGCTTTGATTCGCGGTTTTGAGTGCCTGAATATTAGGCAGCGGCTCGATGAGGCCTGAAATATTCGAAGACCAGGCCTTCACCTGCTTTTGATCCGGCTCAGGGATGTCAAAAATGTAGTTGATTGTGCCCAATGGAACCGGGAGTGCAAATTCACTGATCAATTCCGCTTCCTTTTTACCCTTGAGCTTTTGAATCTGATCCTCTACAATGCCCTCAATGGCTTCGCTTAAATCGTTCAAAGCCTTCGGCATGAACGACTTTTTGAGATAGGAACGCAAGGACGTATGCTCTGGCGGATCAATGTTCAGCACAGATCGGTTGAGCATCCAGGCGACCAGCTCCTTGTTTTTGTAGCGCTTTTCAAATCCATTCCAGTTGCGCAAATCTGAACTGAGTACCGGATCGCTCAGCAGTTCGCTGACGTCCTTGTTTCGGGTCAGAATCCACGTGCCCATGAAGCTTTTGTGCACCGGGTCATTCTCGCGCAGGCGCTGGTAAAACGGGTATGGGTTTTCGAAGTATCCAGGTTCGTAAGGATTGAATTTGATGGCTTCTGCTACAGCTTCCATGTGTTATTTCTTTGGGTCCTGCGGGACGCGTTTAAAGACTAATTCGGCAATGGTGAAAGAGTCATCCGCTTCGTTTTCAGCGGTGTTGAACTCCAGTTTCTCCAGGTGAAACGGACCCTTGTGTTGCACAAAGGATCCTTGATCGAGATGCTCCAGACGTGTTTCGTAAATCGCTCCCCAGTTGATGTAGAGGTCGCCTTCGCGCTGGAGGATTTGCGCTCGGTCGAAGAACTCGCAAGTAAACATTCCCGTGAATCTTTTCAGATCAGGAAAGGTGGGGCGATCGGCCAGTCGCTTAGGCAGTTTGGGGTAGAAGTAATCCGCACCAATCGAGATGCGCTTGATGCGTTCTTTTCTCCGATACACCCGCATCATAGACAGGGACGAAGGTTCACTTTTGACGAAGTAGCGTCTCGGGTTTTGATGGTAGAGCTCGATGTTCTGCCCGTCTGTAGACAGCACCGGAAACTCGTTGAAAAGGTCCAGGATTTTGACCTTTCGGTCATTCAAGCCATGGTACACACCTTCGAGGTCAGTGACAGGCGGTTCCATGATTTGGGTGTTGTGTTCCGGGAAGACTTCTGCCAGGGCAATGTCGAGGTACTTGCGCAGCTCTGTGTTGCTGGCCGAGCGGTTTCCAAAGATCAGCCCGGTGATTCCTGCTTCAGGGAAAATGACGGAGAAAGAAGCAAATCCCGAGTTGGAGCCCGGGAAGTAGATGACATTCCTGTCCTCCCGTTTCTCCACCAAAAAACCTTTGGAACTGTACTTCGAGGAGGAAATCATGGCTGAGGGCTGGAACATGACATCCCGTACCTGCTGAGATACAATGGAGCTTTCGGGATTGGTGATGGCAAGCAGGAATTGTGTGTAGTCGTCCGTAGTCGTAAGTAATCCGCCTGAAAAGGAATCCAGCGGGAACACGGGGCTTTCTTCAATCGGACGGCCAAAATCCGGCCCTCCGAAATACCATCCGTTCCAGTATCCCTTGATCAGATTGGCAGGCAAGGCTTCTGCATCCATGCTTCGAAACATGCTGTTCCGCATGTTCAACGGCTCAAAAATTGCCTGTCTCACATACTCAGCCCTTGATACTCCCGTGATGGCCTCGATCACACTGCCTATCAGGAAATACCCCCAATTCGAATACTTGAAACGGCTGCCCGAAGGAAAGAGCAGCTCCGCTTGTTCGATCTTTCGAAGTGTTTCCTCATCGGTTTGCTCAAAGTGCGACTTGTTTCCGCGCCATAGCCCGCCCGTGTGTTCGATCAGGTGTCCGACCTCCAAATCTGGGTAGGATGATTTCAGAGTTGGAATGAAGCGATGCACCGGAGTAGAAAGACTCAGGTTTTCTTTTTCAAACAAGATGTGCAAGGCCAATGCGGCCAGTGGTTTTGTGCTGCACCCAATGCCAAAGACCGAGTTGCTCGTGACCGGAGTTTGAGTCTTGATATCTTCTACGCCAAGGTCAAGCGCATAAACCACTTCATGCTTCTTCATCAAGCGAATGCTGATGCCGGGCATTTGGTAATGCTGCATTTTGGCTTCGATCTGAGCCGCGACTGTATCCTTAATCAACACTGACATGCTCTGATACTTTGCTTTCAAGGATGTTCACAAGCGCACGTCCCACGGCCATATCCACCTCCACGCGCTCTTCATAGGTGCGACCGGTAGCAGGGTGGATTTCGTGCTTTTCCAGATCTCGGTTTCCGTACATCTGGAAATGACGGTTTCCTTCCCAGAAGAAGTAGCTTCCATCCGGCATCACGGTGTAGTCCAATGCCACCATGTCGCTTCCGAGCGCTTTGGCTGCGGCTAGAATCAGCTCGGGATTGGGGTCTCCTTCTTCAATGAACTGACGGTTGAGCTTGAGGGTATATTCATCCTGGATGAGGTGCGCTTCATTCACGATCCAGTGGTTGGCAATGGCTGCTTCCCGCCAGATCAGCGTATCACCGACCACAATCGTTCTGCGCTTGTGATAGTAGCCATCCGGGGCTTTCACGTCTATGAATTCAATGGCCAGGTCCAGCGGACGCAGGTGTTTATCACTTAGCGGCTGCTCCGCACACAGCTCCAGTTGGCGCTCGATCACTTCCCTGGCTTCAACCGCGCTGTGCACGAGGAAGATGTTCCGCCCGCGATGCTGTCCATCCTTCCGAAGAATGAGCGGATAGGGTAGTGTGATGTCTTCGGGATGTTGAAACAACTGGTGTTTGGCGCAGGGAATTCCAGCTTCTGCCCACTTCGCGAGGCAATAGGAATGATCGCGGAAATAGCCGTCAATGCTATTCACGATCGGTAAGCCCGCTTCCCGGCATTGCTGCTCAAACTTCCTGGCCCAGAAAGCGATGTTGTGCTTGCCACCGTAATACGACCAGCAGAGTGCGGCATCGTAATCTTCAAACCGACCTTTAAAAGGCTCCCATGGAACATGCAATGTCCAGTCAATTCCGTTGGCTTCCAGTGCTTTCAGCATGGATTCACCGGCCATCTTTCGCTCCACTAGCGCCCGCTCTTTATGAACCGCTATGATGAGAACCCGCATGCTCACTGTGCATTGTGGATCAGCTCCGGTTCCTTGCTGGCTTTTTGCGCTGTGCTGCTGGACTGTGCTTTGTGTTCCTCAATCCGCTGCTGGATGTAGTGAGCGGCAGCATCTCCATACTGCACGTCAGGCGGACGAATGCCCAGCCACTTGATGCGCTGATCGCCCGCTGTTCCGCGCAGGCGGTTGCCCTCCCAGAAGATGTAAGTGCCGTCCCGCTGCACGGAATAATCAAGGGTGATGATGTCAAATCCCGTAGCTCTGGCCGCCTTGAGAATCATGTCCCGGTCTACTTCCTGGGTGTGTTCAATGCTGTATTGACTGTCAGCCGCGCAAGTTCCGGCATCAAGCACTGCGTCCTTGTAGTTCACAAACTTGGTGCGCGACCGCAGGTAGTGGGCTGGAATGATGGTGTCGTTTACCACGTAGCAGCGCCATTTTTCATAAAAATCATCTTCGTTTTTGGTGTCCACGAATTCAATGGCAAAATCCAGCATCTCCGGGCCACGTTGTGTAGGATCGGCTTCTGCCACCAATGCCGTCTGCTTCTCGATGGCAGCTTTGGCTTCTTCCGGTGTGGTGACGTAATACATGTCTTGCCCCATGTGCTTGCCGTCCTTCCGCAGGATCATCGGATAGTTGAGCTTGATTTGCTCGAAGCGCGCAAAGTGTTGGGAATTGGCACAGGGAACGCCTGCTGCTTTCCACTTTTCGAGGTAGAAGGAGTGCTCAGGATGGTGGTTTTCGATGCTTTGGATGATCGGAAGTCCAGCTTTCCGGCATTCGGCCTCGGCTCGCTTGCAGTAAAACACAAAGTTCTTGTAAAGCGGGGCGTAGAGCGAGCTGAAGACTGCGTCAAATTTGGATAGATCGGGGAGAGGACGCCATGGGTGATGGATCGTCCACTCAATGTTGGCTTTGTCCAGTCCCCAAAGCAAGGTTCTGTTATCCACCCTGATTTGAAAGTTCTCTTCCTTGTAAGCACTGAAGATTAGGATGTGAAGGCTCATACGGTTGCAGGGATTGATTCGGGTTCAGAAGTGAGTTTGGTAGAGAAAAGTGAAGGTGTTTCTATGGCCGCGATAAAAGCGGTGATGGCGTGCTGATCGCGGTCGCTGCGCAGTTGGAAGGAAGTCAGAGTTCCTGATATTCCTCCAATGGACTGCTCAGAATTCGGGAAGAGGTGTTGCTCTTCCGGTTGCAACTGCAGTCGCATCAGAAACTCCAATCCGATGATGGAGGCGTGGCGGTATTGCTCAAAGCGCATTTGATTTCCGTCCAGATGGGCGATGCCCGTGGCTCGAATGACTGCCTCGAGGTAGCAGGACGATACACTATGCGGATTTCCGGTATTGGGGAAGCCGCCCACGTAGGCTGAGATGTTAGTGGTTTCTTCCGTGTGCTGAAGCTTTAAGATCCAGTCTGTTTGATCGTAAATGAATTGGGCTACGCGCTCTTTGGTAAGACCGTGTGTATTGCATGCGCTCTGCACCTCCATGCTGGATTCCATCAGCTCATAGAACAAGGCCCAGGCGCTGACCTGCCAGAGTACAAACGCTGTGTGTGGTTCGGTTGCGAAGTGGTTTTGATAGTAAGGGAAGGATCGAATGATGCTTTCCATGATCTCCTGATCAGGCGCGTGTTTCAGTTCATAGCATAGCGCTAGAAGTGCTTCTCCGGGGAAGTAGTTCTGAGAGCTTTTACTGCTCTTTCGGTATCCGATGTGGCAGCGGAATGAACCGTCTTCCTCCTGCATGCCGAGAATGGTTTGGATCAGCGCTTTTCGCTGATCGACATAGTTGGCGTAAAACGAACCGAATTGAAGGCCCAGCAAGGTCAGTGCTGTGCTTCCCAGCTTACCGTAGGTGTAATCATGATCTTGCGCAATAAACAGGCTTTCCGGAACCTGATCATAGGGCTTGGCATGGCTGAAGAGAAATTTGAAAGCCTGCGTGGCGCTTGCCTCCGCTGCTTGTTGATCGTGCCCGGTTGACAAGAGCCCGGAAATCATTGCCACGCTAAAGGCAGTGCCCGCCATGCGTACCATGTTGAATTTTTCGGCATCGCCTGTTTTGTCATGCAAGGCGTTGTACTCGTAGGTATACGAACCGGTAAGCAGTTGTTGGCTTATCAATCGCCTGGTACTGGCCAGCGCGGCCTTTTGCATGCTTTGGAGGGATACCGCAGGCGTTCGATTGAAGCGAAGGCGCTTGAAACTATAATGCCCATCCTTAGACTCAGGAGCTTCCACGATGTTGTTCCACTTGGATACGTAGAGGTGGATGCCTGGTGATTGTCGTTGATCCGTTTCTATCTGAGCGGTGTGAAAGAGATGATCGAGTTGATCCTCCGTGGTTTTTAAACCCTCCGTAATGATGGTGGAGGGAAGTAATTCATGTTGATCGCCATAAACACTGAGGGTGAGGCCGTGGGCGAAGTATTCGAGGCTTCCCGAAAGGTTTGTAAAAGGAGGTTCGATGGCTTGCTGTTCAACCTTGATCCACAACTCTATGGTGGCGGTAGTTGCTTCCTTTAGAAGAAGCGGGCGACCATTCATTGGGACTTCGAGGGCGTGTACGGTAGCTTCCTGTACTGCTCGTTCTGTAGAGTGATGGTAGGAACATCCCTGGGCCTTGATCTGGCCGTTGGAGCGGATTTGTACAAAAACAGCCAGTGCTCGCGCATCGGTTTGCTTATCGCTGAAATGCTGGCGATACTGATTTGTGAAAAGGGGAATGGAAGGGTCTAAAAAGTCATTTAGAGTCTGTCGGGCAATGGTAATGAGTCGATGGTGTAGGTGCATGCAATAAACCCCTTGAAGATTAAACGGAACAGGTGCTCTTCCGTCCTTTTGTGAATAGGTAGCAAACGGAATCGGAAGGGCGGAGTGAATAAAAAACCTTCAAGCCGAAATCAATTTCGGCTTGAAGGATAAGGTCATCGATTTCAGTTTGGATTATCCAAACACAAACTGCGTTACCTGAAGTACAACGGCTGAAGCGCAGATGAATGGAGGAGTTTGTCCGTTCACGGTGTAGGTCTCCATGTAAGTACACATGTCGGGCACAGTCGTCAACTTCATCAGATCCTGCTTCAACGATGCTTTGCTGGAAGCGCTCCACGTTTTGTTGAACGCGTCTGAAGCAGAAACCAACTGAGAGTTCTGCTGAGCCTTTTGCTGTGCAGAAACAATCATGGCCTGGAAGTAAGCTGGAGTTTGGTTGGCCTGAGGTGTGTTGTTCATCTCATCCACCAGTGTCTTCCATGGTTGCATTTTCTGGCCGCTGTCATGCGCCTTCTTGTTGGCTTCCACCCACTTAGTGATCTGCTCTTGAATAGAGTTGAGCAATTGAGCTGTCATCACAGCGAGGATGGCTTTTTGGATAGCAGCCGGAGTTCCGCCACCTGGAGTTGGTTCTCCATCGGGGCCTGCATCGGCATCTGCTACATCATCATCGTCATCGTCATCATCGTCATCATCATCGTCATCATCATCATCAGCGTCTCGCCACCAAGAGATGAGAGAAGATGGAAGGGTTGGTAAAGCTTCGTTGATCGCTTCATCGGTTAGTTTTAAAAAGGTCTTTTTCATTGGTACGTATGTGTTACGATAGTGAGTTAAATTGGCGAGAAAAGTATGCTAAAAGGTTTTAGCTCAAAAGACTTTTTAGAAAAAAAAGTTTGTTCCATACCGTTGTGAAAATATTAACCTTTGAAGTTAACGGTGATAGAACATGGAAAATAAACGGGAACAACGACAAAAACAGGCGCGTTTTTTCATGCGCGTCATGCTCGCGAAGATGTCTGGTTTGCCAAAGCGGTTTTTCTCGCAGAAGATGCGGAACATCATGGAACACTGGTCAATTCCTATGCTTTGGATGTTTGTGAAGTCCCGTGGAGATGAAGTTTATATTGATCAACCCTGCTTTTATACCAGGATTACAGATCGGCCAAAAGCACGGGTGGATGAGCCTTATCGATTTACCCCCGAACAACTTCTTCAGTTTCATAAGAATGGATTCATTGGTCCTTTGCGTGCCATGTCCGAAGAAGAGATGGGAGTGTTTCGAAAGCGCATTGAGCCAATTCTCAATCAGAGGTCAGACGCATTTGGTAAAAAGACGGTGCGAGATCGCCACTTGGATGAACCGTTTATTCGCGACCTCTTCAGGCGCCCTGAGATTACTGAGCGGGTCGCACAATTACTCGGACCAGACTTGATGGTTTGGCGATCACAAGTGTTTAACCAGAAGCCTGGAGCATCTTCCATTGAGTGGCACCAGGCTTCTACCTATATGGCTGAAAACTTCCGGGTGCCCATCCTCATTCCCAGAGATAAAAACGACTTGTTTCAACTGACGATCTGGATTGCGATTGATGAAGCAACGGTGGAGAATGGTTGCATGTACTTCCTCCCCGGCACCCATGATAAGATTCGCACGATCATTCGCGGGGGCGACAGCCAGTTTTACCAGTCGAAGTTCACGCTCAACTATGACATCAATCCCAAGGCCATCGTGCACATGCCCTTGAAACCCGGTGAGTTTGTGATCTTTTCAGAACGCGTCATTCATGGGTCACCCGGCAACAACTCAGACAAGCGAAGAATGGGAATCAATTTTCGCGTGGTGAGTCCCGAAACCACGGTTTACCAGAACCAGAAGAAGCACTATGCGCTGCACCTCAACACTTCGTGGGACCTTTCGAATTGGGGATGCATGATGATTCGGGGAAATGATAACTACCATCGCAACAAGATGCTGAAAGAGCAAGTTCAGGAAACCGCTGCTGTGAATGGTTCGGTAGGGTAGTGGGTAGCATCTGTCAACTCAGCTCAAGGTCTGAGCGCTCGTAGCGTACAAATCCGTCCTTCGTTGGCAATTGTTTCTTCAACAACCAGAAGGCCCGGGCATCTTCCTTCGTCATCTCGGGATTGTCGTCAAAGAAGTCGCGCGTGTATTGGTTGTACATGTTGTTGCTGGCGATCTTGCGTCTGAACTCCGGGTCCTTTTTCCGCGCCTCCAAAATCTGCCATTGCTCCACTGCGTCTGCGAGGGTTTTCCCTGGATTTGCCTTCACCCAGTCCATGAAATCGCTGTGGCAGGAAAAGCCCTTTCCGATTTCTGCCTTCATGAAGCGCCTGAAGTTTGGACCAAAAGAAACATTGTCCGTAATTCTGGTTTCCGGTGTCAATTTCGATTTTGCCCAGTTGAAGCCAGAAGCTGCTTTCTTTTTTCGTGGAGCTGATGGCAGCGCTCCCCTATTGTCCAACGCAAAAGCGATGCGGTCTTGTAGGTCGAATTTCCGCCCCATACAGGGCAAACCAGAGCACTTACAGATTTCCTCCAGTTCTTCCTTCAACCAATACCAGCGTTTAAACTCGTCTCCGGTTTTGATGTCTTCGAATGCTGGCCTTGGTGTCTTCATGTTGGTTTGACTAAGCATTCATGACAACGCAGCACCGAGCCGCATTGTTGAACTGGAAAGCGCTTCATAAAGACCTTTCCAGGCTTTGGAACTATCTGCTCTCATGGTCCAACCCGCTTATGAAAGAGCGGCTACCGCTCATATGATAACCTCTGACGCTTATACAAGAGGCAGAAAGTGAGCTTCAAATAGCCTGAGTTTTCGATCACCAATCATTAGCATTATGACTCGAGTTCTTAGGTTTCAGGCATGGCAATTACTGCTTCTGGCAGTTGTTACTCTCTTCTTGTCTCACAGTGGTTTTGCCCAAAGCTGGACTGGCTCACCGGGTGTTACCGGTGATTTGTATCGTCTGGGTCGAACAGCGGTTGGCGTGGTGCCTTCCAGCGGTGATCCAGGCAACAATGCCCTGTTCCTCGTGGGTGATTTGACGCTGCCTACACACTTCAATCAATCCCAGAAGCGCATTGCGCAGCTGGAATCAGGAGTGTTTGCCGGTACATCCGTCAACGACCAATGGATCGGGGTGGGACGTTCGCTCGATCAAAACCGGAATACCTACGGCATGCAGTTGCGCTGGCGGACAGATTTCGCGCACTTTCTGCTCGATACATTGGAAACCTCCACTATTCGCCATGGATTGATTCAATGGGGACACCTGGCGCAGAGCCAGATGCGATTCCAGCACATTCCAACGGCTGATGGTGAGACGGGGAATGCAGTAAATATCATGACGCTGGATCCGAGCGGCAGAGTAGGGATCAATACAACCACCCCGGTTTCCGCCCTCGATGTGGATGGACATGTTACGCTTTCCGGTGCCGACTCGCGGGTCATCAGCATGGATCGCGATGGGCGGCTGAATCTGTTTCCTTATGAAAATGCGGTCAAGAGCGCGTCCTGGATTGAGATGCATCGCTTGGGAGGATCGTCCCGCGGGCAGTTGAATCTGGCGGGAAAGCGCATCATGTTTTTCTATGATTCTGATACCAGCGGAATAGGAATGGTGGGTATGGGGCTTGACTCCACGGGGAATTTTGGCGTAGGGTATGGCTCTAATTCCCCCGAAGCCCGCCTTCATGTGAAAGACACTGCGCTGGGGCAACAGGAGCGAGCCGCCCTGATCGAATACGGCAGGCTCAGCGGCAATGTAGCGTATGGATTACGCTTAAATGCTGACCCCTTGGAGGATAACGGAATTCTGATCGGTCAAAAGACCTGGTCGAGTGTCAATACCAACAACCAGGAAGGGTTCTCAACCATTGAACTCTCCCACTCCGAATCGCAAAGCGATCATGCAGAGATCACCGGGGTCTATGGGCGTTCAGAGGTCACAAAGCTCACCACCGGATCAGGCGAAGAATCCAGGGTTTTGGGTGGGGATTTTCGGGTTGCTTCACTGGCCTCACCATTGACCCTTTCGGGTAGCGGAGACCACATCATTACAGGGGTGTCAGGCTTGGTTTCCGGCAGCGTTGATGTTGCTGATGCTTCCGTTCAGGCCATCATAGCGGGTGTATATGGTTCTAGTGAAGCAACCGGAAATGCCTCATCCTATGCGGGCTACTTTGATGGCAACAACTACGTGCGTGACAGCATTGGAATTGGTACGAAGGATCCCATTGCAAGACTGGATGCCAAAGGCGATCTGGCCCTGAGCGCTCCACCGGCCTGGGGGCGGAGAATCTTCACAGGGGATGATAAGCGCCTGAATATCTACACGAATTCATCTGCGGCCAACAGCTCTTCCTGGATCGAATTGTACGGCTTGAAAGAACAAACCGAAAGTTCCAGGGGGCAGTTGGCTTTGGGCGGGAAGCACATCAAGTTTTACACGGATTCAGACTCCAGCGGAAGCATCGGAAGCGTGGGAATGCTCATTGATTCTGCGGGACGCGTAGCCATCGGTACTGACTCCGTAGCCGAGGGTTACATGCTCACCGTAGATGGTCACATCAAGACCAAGAAGGTGTTGGTGACCCAGCTCAATTGGCCGGATTATGTCTTCGAGGATGACTACAGCCTCCGTTCGCTTTCAGAGGTAGAGCGCTACATCGATGAGCACAGTCACCTTCCCGGCATTCCATCCGAGAAAGAAGTGCTCAACGAAGGCCTCGACATGGGATCTATGCAGGCCAGGCTGCTGCAAAAGGTCGAAGAACTTACCCTCTACATCATCGCCCAGGAAAAGCGCATTGCTGAACTGGAAGAACAATCCACTCATCATTAATACCCATACCATGCATCATTCAACATTCAAGAACGTAATCCTGCTCACCTCTTTCATCGCAGCTCTCTATGCTGCGGGAATATCCACCTGGCGGGAAGTGAAACAGGACAAGATCGCCTACGTCAATTCAAACACCTTACTGCTCGAGTACGCTGGAGCGAAAGAGGCCCGCGAAAAGGTGGAAGCCAGAACCACGGAGTGGAACAAGAACATTCAAACACTAGAGGATGAGCTGAAAGCTATGAACGATGCCTACAAAGCAGAGCGTCAGGAATTGAAGGCCGAGCAGTTGGCGGAGAAAGAGGACGCGCTTCGCTCCAAGCATCAGGAATACATGAAGTACAAGCATTCGGTGCAGCAGAAGGCAGAGGAGCTGGAAGTGGAACTCACACAACCGGTGCTCGAAGAGCTCAATCGCTACATCGCAGAGTACGGAACCGAGAAGGGCTACCGGGTCATCCTTGGCACGCTCAGCGGTGGTAATATCCTCTATGGGCAAGATGCTGCAGACATCACTACGGATGTTTTGAATTACGCGAACAGTCGCTCATGAGAATCCGGTAAAAGCATCCCATGAATCTTCTATACACCCTTGCCCAAAAGCACGCTATGGCCTCGAAGTTGACAGGTGGTCTGGCCGCCATGATTCTGCTTATTGTGCTGTTTGCCGGCTGGCAATCCGAGCAGAGCCATTCGTTCGAACAGGTAGCGGACCTGAAGCAATACCTCAAAGGCAACGACCCTTCGGTGATGTCATCCCAAACCTCCGGAGCGTATCGGTTTACGCTTCGATACTTACCTCCGGAGTTTTTTGCGCTTGAGGAGCTGGAGGCACTGGAAGCAAACGATTCAGCTATGCCGGATCGCAAAAACGAAGCGACTGAAAAGCTGAAGCGCTACACCGATGCCCTCTATTTCCGCCTGACGATTGCCCCGGAGAATGGCCGCGACCTTGTGTTTGATCCACCGGTAAGCGCTCAAAAGCTGGGATACCAGGGCTGGCTTCAGAAGCTCATGTTCGGGCTTCACGAGCATGTAGAGCTCTCCACCGCCCAGCACAGTGAGGTTGAGCTCGTGACCTACCATATGGATCGAAACTTTGGTGTTGCTCCCAGTCGATCCTTTCTGCTGGTATTTCCCAAAAGGGTAGAGGAAGAGCAACTCACTTCACATGCTCAAAGGTTTTTGGAGCTCCGAATAGAGGAGTTTGGACTGGAGACCGGTCCGTTGGAATTCCGCTTTGAGCTTCCGTTTTCTGATTGGGAGGTGGCTTCGCTGCCTTCAGGCTTACGCAGTTCTCGTTCATGAAAAGACTTTGATTATGATCTATTTTCCCCTTCATACAAACAAGAAGTGCCGGCTCGTCTTCAGATGGACGATGGCGCTGTTGTTGACAGTCGGCATCAGCCCTTCCTTGAAGGCTGGAGGCCCCATCCAAGAGGAGTTTCTTCAGTTTGAACCGGTGGATGTTTCGGATGTAGTGAACCTGGCAACGGGAGACTTTGTGTATAGCATCCCCGTTCTGAATTTGCCTGGCCCGGAAGGCGACTACGCCATGGCTCTGAGTTATCATGCCGGCATCGGTTTGAACCAGGAGGCCTCCTGGGTGGGACTAGGCTGGTCGCTGAACCCGGGAGCGGTCAATCGTTCTGTGAATGGTTATCCGGATGATTATAAGAATCAACCAGTGGTATCTGAACACTATGGACGAAAGAGTGGCGCGTCTTCAGGGGTTGGCCTGAACTTGCATTTTGGACCCGTTGGCCTTGGGATGAGTTGGGACTCAGACAAAGGCTTTGGAGGTATCAATAGCATTAGTGTAGGAATGTCAGGTGTTCAGGCTACGGTGAGCAATTCAGGTATTGATGTTTCTGCAAGAGTTGGGCCGGTGGGTATATCCTCAGGAAGCAGCGGAGCACGACTTTCAATTTCTCAATCCCTTAATGAACAGGGAACTTCAATTGGCATGTCTTTAAGCTCCTCTGGGTCCCTGTCATCGCTTGGATTCAGCAGTGGAACAGGTAACATTGTTGGTGCAGGTAATGGTACCTATTCGGAGTCTTTTCGGTCGATGGGAATACCCTACATCCCAATTGGAAGCTTGATTGGCTTCTCTGTCTCCTATTATTCTCACGCTTGGCAATGGCTTCTTGATGATTACCTGGAAAGTGAAGCCTATGGATTTCTCCATTTTCCTGAATATCTGCAATCAGGTATGAAGAGTAAAAAGATAGACAGGAGCAGGGTGTTGGGGAGGCCATATTCAGATGGAAGAGCCTATCTCTTCCCGGCTCAAGATCACTATAACGTCACTGCTCAGGGGTTGACTGGAACATTCATGCCTTTTTCCAACATGGCATATCATCTCTATGATAGGGATCAAAGTGCGCTTTCAGGGCAGGCCCATGGTATTTTTCCTGCAGAAAGTTATGAGATGACATTTCGGTTTTTGCAGGAAAAAGGGCTGCCTCATATCACCCTGGATTCTGTTCTATATGGTGACAACTACAACATTGGAAGTAATTGGAATCCATTAGACGCATCAGAGATAAGCAATGTGCAAGCGAGTCAGGAAATTGACTATGAGTTGGATCCAAGTGGAAAGATCATTGCCTTTCATGTCAGGAAGAGTGATGGTACGCTTTACTCTTTTGAGCTTGGTCAAACAAACTCTATGCAGTATTCGTGGTCGAACAATGGTGAAATCACCAGCAAACATCGAATGGATGAAAGCTATGTAAATAGTTGGCTGCTAACCGCAATCAAAGGACCTGACTATTTAGATAGAAATGGCAATGGTGAATGTGACGATTCAGATTGGGGATATTGGGTGAAGTTCAACTATCAGCAGTTGGCTGATCAGGAGATATGGAGAGCTCCCTACGAGGGGATCGTCAGAAGCTTTGAGCCTGGTCATACTCAATTCAGTGCCGGAGTCAAAGAAATTCGTGTATTGGAGTCTGTTGAGACTGCAACTCATCTCGCAGTATTTGAGACCTCCTTGAGAAAGGATCGGTTCACCACTTCTGACATATCATTGCTGCCTCGAGACTGGTTTCCGGTAGTGGAGCCGGTGGACCTTCAGAACGGAAACGCCTTGATCGCCATCCCTGGAAACTGGACAGGCTTCATGCAAAATTGGGAAGGTTCAAGAAGCGACATTCTCTTTTCGCTGGAACACACCCGAGAGCGCGAGAATGGGAATGATGAGAAGGTAATTCGAACAACAAGCCATCGGTTGTCGGTTGATGATGTGGAATCCTACAGCTACAACCAATCAAAGAAGGAAACCGAGTTCATTATATCATATGATAAATTCCCCTTGGGAAACGACCCTGGTCCCTCAGGGAGCTATCAAATGAGGCTCTTTCGCAAACCGACCAGAAGTCGGAACGAGGAATCACGTACCTACATTCCCACTTATTCTGTAGCTAAAAAACTTGATTCAATACTTCTCTATAGCAAGTCGGATCCGGCTTTGGTGCAGAATGAAGACGGAAATTGGATCATTGGTAGCGGAGCGGAGCATTTGCAAAAAACTGTCTTTCGATATGACTACTTGCTGTGTCCAGACTCACCAAACTCTTACTCTTCCGTTTCAGATGGAGATGGGAGAAATAAGGCCAAGTTGACCCTTCTGGAGGTGCAGCAGTTTGGTCGCAATAGTCAGCAGTCCATTCCGGCCTATGTTTTTGAATATGGAAGAGGCGACCTCAATCCATCGTATCATCGCGATGCCTGGGATCGATGGGGAAGCTACCGTAAACCGTATCTCGATCTGGGCTGGCACAACACAGATCAATGGAACAACGGAGATGATGCTGACTTGGCAGCAGCATGGAGCTTGCATAAAATAACCTCTCCACTTGGAGGGACCATAGAGGTGGAATATGAGAGCGATGACTATTACTATGTCAGCCAGTTCATTGACTATGGCCAGTTCAGTCAGTTATTCCCGTGGAATTATAGGTTGGCGTCTGGACGCAATTGGGGAGCTCAGTTGCAGCGCAACTACATTGAAGTAAACCTTAGTACTGTAAAGACAGGGATGAAGGAGGGGTGGATCAATGTGGGGGACTACCTGGATATAGGGCACTACCACCGTAATTTGGGGCATTGGGAAGATGGAAAATCGGTAGCAACTCAAACACTTCATCTCCGCGTGATTACAGATATTGATACTACCGGGCAGACCGCCATTGTGAGTTTCATCGACCCTGAGCGACCATCAAGTGTGATGAGCTTTGATTATACGCATGGCGATGACGTAAATGTCTATGACTGCACCATATACCCACGAAAGGTGTATGGAGGAGGCATCCGGGTTAAGAGTCTTACTACCTCTAGCGGTGAACAAGAATATCGCAGTGAGTATTCTTATGAAACGGAGTCTTCTTATGAAGGGATTTCAAGAACTCACTCGAGCGGAGTCACTGCCGCGCTGCCTCCCGTATATGCCACAAATGGTGGCGCTTATGGTACAACTTCGGCAAATCTTCGCGATGAAATAATAAAATACGCCTACGATTCCTATCCAGATGATCCATGGTCACTGCGTACCAAGATTTTCGGTTCCTACATCCGGGATGCCCGGTATTATGGTACGGCAGCCCCAGGCGTTATTTATTCAAAAGTGACTGTTACCAATGTTCATCCTGAAACCAGAACTCCGATGAATGGAAAGACAGAATACCACTTTGCAACCAGTCGTGAATACCCGCTGATTCAGAATGGCAAGTATCCCGTTTTGGCAAGCGGCCCAAACAGCTATTATGATGTTGAAACCTGGTCTATGCATGATCAATCCTCAGCTCATGGAATGCCACTTGCGGTTAAGTATTTCGAGCAGTATGGCCCGGCACTGGATTCGTTTCGAGTTGTGAGAAAAGAGGTGACCAATTTCACATTTGGCTCTAAGCTGGGACAATCCGGACGCATATTGCTTGATCAGGGAGAAAGCGAAACCGAGTTTTCTGGAATTGAGGCTGATCATTGTGGTTTCATTGTGGATAAGTATCGTTCTACAGTCTCAGCAGATGAGATCAGCTACTCTCGTGGTGATTACTTAATCCTTCCTATTGAACGCGTTTTCGACACTCCCTTTGTCACAGGTAATCGCACCATCAATTACTACTACCCAGATCCTCAAAACTCCTCAAATCCAGATAGCCTGATTCTTGCATCCCGACAAAACATCTGGGATGGCTTCACAGGTCAGACCATTGGAAGTACCGACCTCAACAATCTGAGTGGACCTTTGACTACACTTAGCGTTCCCGCCTATTGGCGCTACCCGGGAATGGCCGACAAGAACATGTTGAGCCAATCAGCACAGAGCTACACCTTCCTGATGTCTGAGGATTATGATCCTGATACAGATCCATTGGTGTTGAAATTCGACAGCATGCTGGCGGCTTCGGTCACCACCTGGTCTGACCATTGGGATACAGATGCCGATGGACAGGCGGATGGAGTCTGGCGTAAAAATGACTCTTATGCCTACCTGCTTGGTCTGGATCACGAAGGCGGAAGTCCCTATTCTCCATTCACTGATTGGACCTACAGCGGAGAAGATTATCCTGCATATGACAAGGACAATCCCTGGCGGATGATGGGGAACATCACCAGCTATTCCCGCTACAGTGCAGTGCAGGAATCGAGGTTGCCCGATCTCTTCTTCACCTGCTCGGTGTACGATACCACATCTGGTTTGGCTTTAGCATCCGTATCTCACGCCAGGCTCCATGAAGTACGGTACTACAATTATGAAGCAGACGATGGAGTGAACGTCACCCAGGAGGCTCGCACCGGTGTCCGCTCCAGGGGATATAGCAGCAGCGATGATTACACCCTAAGCATGCCGGCCGGCAATACCTACACGCTTTCTGGCTGGGTGCTGCCCTCAGTGTTGACCACCATTGATGGGGAAGATTATGCGCCTGGCGAATGGCAGTATTTCGAAGTCTCTGGATTGGCAAACAATGGTGCTGTAGACATCGTGCAGGGAAGCGGACACATAGATGATGTGCGAATCTACCCGGATAATGCTTTGATGAGCACCTATGCCTACGACCCGCTGACGCACCAATTGACCGCAAGCACGGACGCCAACAGCATCACCACTTTCTATGAATATGATGCCCTCGGCAATCTGAAACTGGTACGGGATCACAACGGAAACATTCGAATAAAACACAAGAAGTACTACCACCGGCCCACGCCCTGATGGATTGGTAATAGACTTCATCAAACCTTTTGAACGATGGATAAAAGGATCAACTTTTCGCGAAGCTTGAACGCAACCGTCATGCTCATGCTCTGCCTTCTTTGGTGGGGATCGGAGGCACACGGGCAGTGCATAACACCTGGTGGATTAAACGCCTACAATGTCTATCAAACTTCCTTCACTGTTAATTGGACAGCGGTGAGTGGAGCAACAGGTTACAACTATCGTTGGAAGCTATCAAGCGAATCTATTTGGCAAACAGGTTCAACCTCAGGTACCACAGTGCCTTACTTCAATCGCCCGGATGACACGCAGCATGATTTTCAGGTGCAGTCGGTTTGTGGAGGAACAACATCAAGTTGGTCACCAACGTTTCAGGTTTCTACACTGCCTTATCCCTGCGGCACGCCTACAGGAGTGAATATCAATAACATTACCTCCACGTCAGCGGTGGTCAATTTTAATGGAGTGACAGGAGCGACAAGCTATAGTGTTTTTCGCCAACCTGTTGGTGGAAGCAGCTTCTCCTATGGTTCCTCTACAGCAAGCGTTTCGTTATCCTCTCTCCAACCCAATACGCAGTATTTGGTTAAAGTTCGAGCGATGTGTTCAGGAGGTTGGGGAGCTTTTACAGCCGACCTTTATTTCACTACGCTTTCAGATTCTTGCCCCGGACTGAGCGGCATCTCGAGCAGCAACGTCACCGCCAATTCCGCGGATATTAGCTGGAATACCTATTCTGGAGCTCAACTCTATCGCTACCAGTACAAGAAGGATACAGACGTCACCTGGACCAAGGTCAACACCTCCGCCAACTCAGTGACACTGTCCGGTCTTTCTTCCGGAAGCCAGTATGATTATTCCGTGAAGGTGAAATGCGATCAAGGCCTTTGGTCCGACTGGTCGGATACGTTCCAGTTCAATACACCCGTTGTTTGCAGTGTTCCTGCGAGTCTTGCATCGAGCAATATTGCAACGACTTCCGCGACTCTTTCATGGGGCGCTGTGGGCGCTGCTCTCAGCTATGATTTGCAATACCGTCAGGGAGGAACTTCTACCTGGACTACAGTCAACAGTTCATCCGCATCCGTGAGCTTAACCGGGCTTACCCAGGGAACAGCCTATGACTGGCGTGCAAGAACCAATTGCTCGGGTACTTCTTCTGCTTATTCGTCCATCGCCACATTCACTACTACAGCTGCTACCTGCGATGAACCGGGAAGTCTTTCCAGTTCAGGCATCACAAGTTCACAGGCGAACGTTTCGTGGGCGGCTCAAACAGGGGCAAGCGATTATTTCCTTCGCTACAAGCCCACCAGCAGTTCATCATGGACGAGCATCACCGCGAGCTCCACATCCACGACCTTAAGCTCACTCACTGCCGATACAGAATATGAGTGGCAGGTAAGAACCAATTGCTCGGACACTTCATCTCCGTATTCCGCTTCCACACTTTTCACTACGCTAACCGCTGGGTGTGTTGTTCAATCTGGGATAGCCGTCTCAAACATTGCCACCACCTCGGCCGACCTTGCTTGGAACACCGTTGCAGGAGCGTTGCTCTATCGCTATCAATACAAAGAAGTTTCAGAAACCACCTGGACGAAGACCAACACATCAGCCACCTCTGTGACCTTGTCGAGCTTGACGCCTGGTAGTGTTTATCAATACTCCGCTAAGGTGAAGTGCGGGGAAGGAGATTGGTCGGTATGGTCGGATACGTTTCAGTTTACAACACTTGCGATTTGTGACATTCCAGGAAATCTGACTGCAAGCAACCAGAGTTCGAACGCTGCCACGGCCTCCTGGGATGCCGTTTCAGGGGCAGTGAGTTATGATGTGCGTTATCGCCTGAACGGAACATCCACCTGGACAGCCTTGAACACTTCAGCTACTTCTCTCAACATTACGGGACTACAAGCCGATGAGATGTATGACTGGGCCGTGAGGACAAATTGTGCCTCATCGACTTCCAGCTATTCGTCCGCAGCGAGTTTTACCACGCTTCCCCATTGTTCCGTTCCCACAAACCTCTTAGAGAACAGCCTGACCAACAGCTCTGCCAGCCTGCAATGGGATGACATGGGCGGTAACAACTACACCGTTCGCTTTCGGCATTCAGATTCCACTTCGTGGAACGATACTACGGTAGCCAGCACGAGTTTAAATGTGAGTGATCTGCTTGCCACAACAACGTATGAATGGCAGGTGCAAACCCATTGCACGGGATTGTCTTCTTCCTTTTCTGCGATTGAGTCCTTCTTAACGTTGAACGATCCTTGCGATACTGCGGTTGTTTATGCTGTCAGCAACATCACTACCTCCAGCGCCACTTTGAATTGGGGAACAATTTCCGGAGCGCAGCACTTCGATGTCAGGATCAGAAAGAAGGATTCCATTCACTGGACCACTCAGAATGTGCTGACCACAAGTTGGAGCGTTGCTGGTTTGGATGAAGGCTCTGAGTATGAATGGCAAGTGCGCACGAATTGCAGCACCTCAAGTTCAGATTACACCTCGATCGCCATCTTCACCACCTTGCCCTCTGTTTGTGAGCAACCGGTGAATCTGAGTGCCAGTGCTTTGAGCACTTCTTCCTCCACCTTGGGCTGGGACCCGGTTCCAGGAGTGTCGTTGTACTACGTGAACACCAAAAGTTTCAATGCCTCTTCATGGATGCAGCATTCCACTTTCGGCAATTCATTCGCACTCTCCGGCCTGTCTGCAGAAACCTCTTACGATTGGTTTGTATATGCAGTATGCGGCAGCACTCATTCGGATACCAGCGATACAGCCCTGTTTACAACCCATTCTACCAGCTGCCCAACTCCGCTCAACCTCACTGTATCTGATACTGGAGCTTATGGTCTTGTGCTACAGTGGGACAGCACGTATGATGGTGGTTATGCTGTTCACTACCGCGATACGCTGGATACGTTGTGGGCGGTCGACACCGTTTTTGAAGACTCGCTGATCGTGTTGGGATTGATTCCTGGTCGCGCTTATGAACTCAAGGCTCAATCGATCTGCTCTGGTATTTCTTCGCCTTTTTCGGCAAGTCTGCTGGTGAATACTAGCAGCATTCCCTGCCCTCGACCACTCAATCTGGAGGCTTCCTATGTGGGCCTGGATTCCGCCATGCTTCAATGGGACACTGTGCCGGGCGCACATTCCTATGAAGTGCGGTACGGCACCGGTGCAGCCGGCTGGCATAGCGTGATCACCTCCGCAGACTCATTGTCGATCGACAGCCTTGAATGGTGGTCTGAATATGAGTGGGATGTGACGGCTCGCTGTGCGGTGGATACATCCATCGTGACGGAGCGCCAGGTGTTTACCACGCTGTTTGATTCCATCATTGGTCCCAGAGAAATCACTGCTACGGAGCTGGGATTGACAAGCGCGGCACTTGAGTGGGAACCCCTTCCCGGAGCCATCAACTATCAAGTGAGCTATCGAGAGGTGGACACCGCTGCCTGGAACACCCAAATTACATCCGGAACCACGACAACATTGACCGGCCTGTTGGCGGCCAGCACTTATGAGTGGCAGGTGGCCGCCTTTTTTGCCACCGATACTTCCGAAATTCTAACCTCTAACTTCTTCACTACAGAAGCTCCCGGGTGCGATGTCTCCGGGACCGTCAGCGCCTCCAATCCTTCTGGCTCAGGTGTGGATCTCAGCTGGTCATCTGTTCCAGGCAACGAAAGTTTTACGGTGCGCTACCGGCCTGTGGGCAGCGATGTGTGGCAACACACATTGAGCAGTAGTCACATCGTCCAGTTGGATGGACTGGCGCCAGAAACACAATACGAGTTTCAAGTCCAGAATGAATGTACCTACAACACGGCTGAGTTTTCTGATGCAGTTGTCTTCACCACCGATGTCCTTGAATCCATTGCAGAGCCGTGCCGCCCAGCACATTATGCCTACATGGGTGTCCCCAAAAAAGCAGTGCAAACAGAAGCCGAAATGGATTTGCTGGCGCGTTCTGAATTTGCCGAGAGCTATCAGTTCATCGATAACCTTGGGCGGTTGAAGCAATCCGTAGGTGTGGAGAATTCACCCAGCGGCTTGGATGTGATCGTGAATTACGAGTATGATTCCACCGGGGCGCAGACAAGGATAAATCTACCCTTTACTTATGATTATGCTGGTCAGGAGGATTTGATGCGTTGTAAAGACAATCGAGACTTTTATGCCAACGAGCCGTTGGTCGCCCATACGACTTTTCCATACTCTGAAACACGACTTGGACTCTCTCCTTTGCAGCAAGTCTTGGAGACTGGAGGTACAGGTGAAGATTGGCAAATCGGGGGTGTTCATACTGCCTTGGTTCAACCATCTCGGCTCAATACGTCCGAAGAGGTACGGAAGTTTGTTTGGAATGGTACAGCCTGGTCTGCGGACAACTCGTTCTATGAACCAGGTACAATTGTGGTCAGCGAAACGATCTTCGAAGGACGAAGGGCAATATCATATAACGCAAAGGATGGTAGTGTACCAGTGAATGTAGATATCAATGGCCCGTCCACAGATCGAGACACACTATACACCTATAATGTATTTGATGACTTGGGGCGTCTGATCTACCGTGTACCGCCTATGGCGGTGCTGGAAATGGAGACGGCCAACAATTGGACCATTGACCAAAACATGTTGGACAAGTGGATACCCCAATACAGCTACGACTCCAGCTATCATCGCCTTCAAGAAGCAAGATCTCCTGAAAGAGGGTTGGAAGTCATAGTATACGATCGGCTGGGCACGCCAGTGCTGCGTCAGGACGAAAACCTTCGGAATAGTAATATGTGGACTTTTACTAAGTATGATAAGCATGGGCGCGAAATCCTTTCCGGACTCTATTTTGACGATCTTCATCTTGGACGTGCAGCGATGCAAGCGTACCTTGAAGCCAGCACAGCTGACTTGTTTGAAACACAGAGTGCTAACGCATTTGACCTGCTGCATGGCTATACGAACAGTGCTTTTCCGGATGTCACTGGGGATGGATGCGAGGTGCACTTTGTCCATTACTATGATGACTATGATTTTGATCGTGATGGAACACCAGATGTCACCTTCAACGCCCCTGTTGCACTTCATGACCTTGTTGCTACGAATCGCACGCGCGCCATGGCGGTTGCAACCAAGGAACGCGTATTGTATGACCTGGATGCTAGCTTACCAAAAGACGGCAATGGTCAAGTCGTTGATTATCAAATCTTTTCTGGGAATAAATCCTATGATAGTTGTCCTTCTACACCTAAGTTTCAGTACTATAAAGGCACGAACATCTGCCTCATTGCACCAGATGGAGCTGACGGGTTTGAAACTAGTCTGGGAAGTGATTTGGCAGATGAGGTTTGCATTGGTGCAGATTGTTTAGGTGGAAATGGTCCGATATGGTTGTATAACACCGTTTTCTATGATGATTATCATCGGCCTATCGGATCATACTCCGACAATCACATGTACGGCACTGACAGCAGCTACTTAAGGCTCGACTTCGAAGGACGGCTCCGTAAATTTTGGGAAAAGCTTCTGATACTCGATGATACGTTGATTTTCCAGGATAGTGTGACTTACTATGCGAACGGAAAGTCAAATCGTGCATATAGCAAAGTCAATGACGAGAATGGTTGGTTGTTGGTCATGGATTTGAATTACAACGAGCTACAGCAAACGATTGAACGTAATCTGCACAGCTTGGATGAGGGAATAAGCTTCCTTCAATCGATAGACTATCGCTACCATCTGCACGGACATTCGAGCCGTATTAACAATCGCACGCTTTCCGCAGACGGCAGTGAGTACGGTAGTTCAGATCTATACGGTATTGAATATGCTTACGAAAGTGATGTCACCGGGCTGATGAGCAGCCATTATCAAGGTCGATACGATGGGTTGGTCAGCGGTTTGGTTTGGCGTTATGAGAATGAACCCTACTCACGCGCATACACCTATAATTATGACCTGCTGGAGCAATTAACGCGTGCCGATTACACTACTGGCGAAGGCCCGGCTTCAGCTGAAGACTTTACCGTATCCGGTCTGGAATATGATCTGCATGGCAACATACTGGGTGTGGAACGTCAAGGATCTAGGTGGGTCAACAATGACTGGGCTGGTTTCGGGGTCATTGATAGCTTACACTATGTTTATCAAGGGAATCAACTGATCGGGGTATATGATGGATCCGTAGACAGTTCCGGATTGGATTTTGTTCACCGACAAGGTGATGCTAGTCGAAAAGGGTATGAGAGCCGGGTTAGCACCACAGGACAAGAGGACTATCGCTACGATGCCAATGGGAATTTGGTAGAAGACAGGCAAAAAGGCTTGAAGGTGAAATACAACCACCTGAATCTACCGGTTAGGATCGTATTTCCAGAACGTGGAGATTCTGCCACTTACATTTATAGTGCCTCCGGGCAAAAGCTGCGAAAGCAGGTTTGGAGTGGATCTGCCACAACGCAAGTTGATTACGTACAAGGTGCACAATACCGCGATTCCTCTCTGCAGTTCGTAACTGCAACTGGCGCGGTGCTAATTCCTGAGGATCCATCAAATTCTTCCTTCGACCGCGTATATCGGCTTGCGGATGCTCTTGGCCACACAAGAGTGAATTTCAAGCAAGGAGAAAATGGAAAGGCTCAAGTTGTACAAAAGCGAAACTATTACCCATTTGGTTTGGGCATCGGAAGCATCGATTCTGTGTTTGAGGCCTCTAATGCTAACGATTACCTGTATAACGGCAAGGAGAAGAGCCATGACTTAAAAGGTTTGGAATGGTATGACTATGGCGCTCGCAATTATGATCTGCAATTGGCACGTTGGAACTCTCCGGACGCATACTCGGAATCATTTTTCCCAATCACACCATACAATTTTGTTGTGAATGACCCGGTGAATCGCATCGATCCCGATGGTAACTATGCGTGGGCATTGTACCATGCAATGCAAAGTGGTCTGCTGGATGTGCCAGAACCAATTTTTTCGCAGAGCCCAAATCTAACTGGTATGTGGATAGATCACCCGGAACGAGAAACCGGGCCAGCATTTTATGAATACGTTCCAAACGGCCAATGGATCGAAGGTGTTCACTACGTCATAGAAACTGATAAGGATGGATCGGTCTGGCAAAAGAGGTTACACCCAGTGTACTACAAACCTCATGGAAGTGAGGTCTGGAAATACCACAACCCAGGTTGGAGAACAATGATTTCAGGACCGACTGTAAGAAGTCAAGAGGTCGAAACTCCAATTACTGAAAAGGTGGTCTCCTCCCCGGAAAAGGTCATCCAATCTCCACCACAAGTTTTTGAAAATCTGTTCCAGGATAACTCCTCGAACATGAAGCATCCTACTCAAGGTTTCCAAATGGAAGTAGCGGCAGCAGTAAATTACTTAGTGAATAACCCTGGTAGCATGATAAGAGTTACCGTAACGACTCCACGTCCGAGGTACAAGCCTACAGACGTTTTTCCAAGGGAAGAGCAGACGTTTCTCTACAGTCCTCTTGGGGATTTATCAGGGATGACAACTCGAGCAGGGTTGTTGAGGAGAACAGCGAAAATTCGAAGTATTTTTCAGGACTACGTTGATGAATATCAGATTGACTTGGATCTTGATCGAATAGATTTTATTCAGCGGCCTGGTTTTGAGGGCACGCAGAGAGTAATCATAGACTACCCAGAATAGTGAGTCTGTTTTTGTTTCAAGACAATCTCCCACTTAAATACAGAATTCGCCTCTGTAGCCCCAACGATCCTAGCGAAGTTCTCTTTTTGGGTTTTCATCAATGTTCCGACTTTTCGTATGCGTTCAGGTGGTGATGTTTTCTGCGATCGCGGAAGAGTTGCTGCTATGCGTTTCGTACTTCCAGCAGCTTGAATCAGAGTGTACTAGATAGCGATCGAAGAAAACTTGGAAAGAAAGAATGGGATGATCCACAATTTAGTGTGTCTAGATAACACTCACGCCAATTGCGACTAGACGGATGAACGTTTTCAGCCAAAGCATTTCGGGAAAAGTTCAACACCGTTGTACGTTACTCGTTTAGTCTTTCCAGACTAATTCAGAATCTTTCGATGTAGGTCCTATGCCAGCGTTAGTGATCATTTCGAAAGACTTGCTGGCCGTGACCTTGAAGCACAATGAGATAGATTTTTTCTGGAAGTCAAACATCTCTGATTATCTGCACGGAGAGCAACGTATCATATACTTTTTAAGTAGTTGCTGCTACAGAACAGGAGTTTTTATCTATTGGGGGCGGTTTGGAACCGAATGGACTTGTTTGGCCAATAACCTCTGGGATTTCATTTTTATGACATCCTGTCCATGGCCTCGATGGGTCGTTCAGCCATTTATGTTATTCACTTATTTCTGTAGTTCCAAGCTTTATTCACTAAAACACCAGAGACTCACAATAACTAACTTTGTCAGGCGTTCTCCAACCCCAAACCCACGCCCCAAATCATGACTAAACTACTCTTCAGCCTTGTGCTGGCATGCTGCGCGCTTTTGTCGCAGGCCCAGCTAAGCGGAACTTACACCATCGATCCTAACGGATCAGGATCTTCCAACTACACTTCTTTCACTGCCGCTGCTCAGGCCCTTTCATCCAGTGGGGTGAGCGGGGCAGTAGTGTTTCAAGTGAAGCAGGGAACGTATACCGAGCAGGTGGTTTTCAATGCCATCAGCGGAGTTTCTGCCGTCAACAACATTCGGTTTGAGCATCAACAGGCCAATACTCAGCCTGTCCTTGTTCAGTTTACCGGGGACTGCACCAACAACTACCTCGTGCAGATCAACGGTGCGGATTGGATCACCTTTGACAGTCTTGAATTTGAGAATCTGAATACGACTTGCAGCCGTGTTTTTGATGTGACGTCTACTTCCGAGCACCTCACGCTGCAGCGATGTACACTCACTGCTTCTGATGATCAAACAACCAGTACGTTCAACTCGGTGTTCTATGCCTTCAGCTTTCCGAATGATTTGCACATCGAGGCTTGCTCGTTCGAGGGCGGCTCCATCGGTGTATATGTTTCCGGAAACAACTCTCAGAATGTGGACAGTGTGACGATCGTGAACAACACCTTCATGAATCAATACTACCAGGGGTTGAACTTGCGCTTTACGACTGCACCCACGGTTATTGGAAATCGCATCACTTCAACGGATGT
This sequence comes from Flavobacteriales bacterium UBA6057, assembly GCA_002428995.1. Classification (GTDB taxonomy): domain Bacteria; phylum Bacteroidota; class Bacteroidia; order Flavobacteriales_G; family Salibacteraceae; genus UBA6057. Next base: position 54,041 of record DIYJ01000017.1, read on the forward strand.
TTTAGCGTTCAACGCCTACGGCATACAGGCAGTGAATTCAACCTTCCTGCAAGTGACCGATAACTACATCGGTTCCAACCAGAGCTCGGGATACTGTTACGGCATTCACCTCACTTCTTGCAGCGGTAACACCAGTAACCCGCAATTGATTGCCAACAACTGTGTGAACGTGGGAGTTCCCAATGCGTTTAGCGGTGGTTTCTATGCACTCTTCATGTCTACGTGCTCGAGCACCAATGTTTATTACAACACCTTCAACCGAAGGGGAGGCAGTACCAGTTATCAAACGGTTTATCTGAATAATACTCCACTTGCCAGGCTCCTGAACAACAACGTGTTTAGTCACACCAACTACTCGTTGTATGTGACAGGTTCTGCACCTCTGGCACAGTGCGACTACAACAACTTCTACTCTGCCAATGGCAACACGATCTTTCACCTGGGGAGCACGCATGCTACCCTTGCTGCCTGGCAGAATGCTTCCTCTTACGATGACCACTCTGTATCTGTCGATCCATCGTACCTCGATTCGTTAGAATGTCGAACATGCAATGAAAACCTGGATGATGAAGGCATTGTGATCAGTGGAATTGATGAAGACCTGAGAGGAGTAGAGCGGAGTTTCTACCATCCCAGCATCGGAGCCGTGGAACTGTTTGCCGCGCAGGCTTTCACCCTGGGCCCGGACAGCACTCATTGTGCCGATTCATTGGTGCTAGAGGGTGGAGAAGGCGGTCAAACCACCTGGTCGGTGAATGGTCAGATTTTCAGTTCCAAGTACATGGAATTGCAGAGCCTTTGTTCGCAGGCGTTGACCTACAGTGTTGCGGTGAGCATTATCAGTTCCTGCGGTCCAACTTCAGATGCCGTGCAAATCACCCTGGTTCCAACACCACAATTGGACAGCGCGATTCAAATTTGTGGCGGGCAAAACACAACACTGACGCCCTGTGGTGGCAATTCGGCTTCATACTTATGGTCCACCGGGGCCACCACGCAGTCCATCACGGTGAACACTTCCGGAGTTTATGAACTTCAAAAAACAGAGTTTGGCTGTACTTCGTTTGACAGCACAATTGTGACTCTGTCCAATGATGTACTCACGTTGGATGACGTAACCGCTTGTTCCGTTGACCTTCCTGTGGCTGTGGATGCTACGGTTCCATCCGGAGTCTCTTATGCATGGAGCGGAGGGCAGTTTTCCAATGTTCCGATCAACGTATTCAGCGCGGCTGGTACTTACACAGTAACCATCACTGACTCCAGCGGCTGTACATTTTCAGAGGATTTTACGCTGACGGTTCTCACGAATCCTTTAGCCTCCGGTAATTACACGGAGTCTGGCGGTGTTTTCACGTTTGATGCTTCAAGCTCTCAGCAAACGGATTCTAACACGGCCTATTTCTGGGACTTCGGTGATGGAGCAACGCCAGCTACGTCCACTAACGTGATAGAATCTGTTACGTACAGTTGGTTTCCCGTTACCGGAGACACCGTTGTCACAGTAAACGTGGATTTAGCCATTAACAACGGCTGCGCGATCAGTGATCTTCAACTTGTGCTTGAATATGCCGGAGATACGGCCAGTAATGACACTACCATCAACGACACCACAATCAATGATACCACGATCAACGACACAGTGATCAATGACACGACTGTCAATGATTCCATCAAGGGCATCAGTACACTACTCAGGGATGATTTTAAAGTGTATCCCAATCCCACGAACGGTCAATTCTTTGTACACTGTAAACCTTGCCAACAGCCGTTCTCGCTCAGGATTATAGATGGGGCAGGAAGGCTGTGGATGGATCGCCCTCTGACTTCCGCTCAGGAACCGGTGGCCGTTCCGATAGAATTACCTCCTGGGCTTTATCACTACCGGGCATATACAGAGGGAGCAATACTGCACTCGGGCAAGTTGGTGGTGCAATGATGTGTTAGTTCAGTGCGCGCACATCGATCACGCGCTCCATTCAGCAAAAGAATTAGCTGTTTCAAACAGCTTCATGCGGAGCAATTGTATTCCTTCAGGAAGTTTGGATTGAATACGCTCTTTAGCGATCAAAAGCATGTGTTCGGCAGTCGGCTCATGGTCCATTAGGAAGAGCTTGCCATCATAACCTTCAGGAACAAAACGTGATCGTCTATCCCGTTTCAAGACCAGCGCATGATCCATGGGGTCCACGAAGATTTCTGTTACGATGCCTTTGAGCTCTTTGAAATCCATCACCATTCCAAGCTCATTGAGCTCGCTGGAGGTGACGCAGACTTCGAGGGTGTAGCTATGGCCATGTACAAACCTGCATTTGCCTTCATGTTCGCTGATGGCATGGGCCGATTCAAAGGTGAATCTTCTCGTAATACTGATCATTGAATGTGTTGCGTTGGGTAGAGCGCCTATCAGGGCGCCAGCAGGGTTTGCTTCCAGGTTCCGCTTTCTCTTTTGTAGTAGGTTCTTTCATGCAGTCTTGCCGTGCGCCCCATCCAAAATTCCATGGACTCGGGGCGCACCAAAAAGCCACCCCAAAAAGGCGGTCGCTGGACTTCTTTTCCCTCAAACGTTTGCTCCACGCGTTCTACTTCTTTCAGCAGCCATTCCCGGTTTGGGATTTCCCGACTTTGAGGTGAGGCCCATGCGCCCAGTTGACTTTGGCGGGCACGATCCGCATAGTATGCATCTGATAGTTCCTCGGGTGCCTTTTCGGCATGTCCGCAGATCCGTACCTGGCGATCAATGCTTCCCCAGTGAAAATTGAGGGCCACCTTGGGGTGTGACAGTAGCTGCTGACCCTTGTTGCTCTCATAATTGGTGTAGAACACAAAGCCTTCTTCCAGAAGCGTTCTCAGATAGACGATCCTCACATGAGGCATGCCGTCCGCATCAACGGTGGCAACAGACATGGCATCCGAATCCGGCTCTCCACCGAGAATAGCCTCCTGCTTCCAGGCGCTGAACATTGCGATCGGATCTAAATCACTCATTTCCTTGTTCTTTTTGGCCATTAGCTACTAGCCACTGGCTATCAGCTGTCAGTGGCACTCGTTTGAAACGCCAAAGCCCATCATCACCTAATGACCTAATCAACTCATCATCTGATCCTCTTATCCTCTTATCCTCAAAGCGTTCCCCTGCGGGCCTGCTCAGCTTCGATGGATTCGAACAACGCCTGGAAGTTTCCTTTGCCGAAGGAATTGGCTCCCTTTCGCTGAATGATCTCAAAGAAGAGCGTAGGACGGTCTTGCAAAGGCTTGGTGAAAATCTGAAGGAGGTAGCCGTCCTCATCGCGATCTACCATGATGCCCAATTCCTTGAGAATGCGAAGGTCTTCTTCGATGATGCCAACGCGCTCCACCACTGAATCGTAGTATTCACCGGGAACGTGCAGGAATTCTACCCCACGTCTGCGCATTTCGCTAACGGCAAACACAATGTCGTTGGTTGCCAGTGCCAGGTGTTGGCATCCGGGGCCCTGGTTGAAATCAATGTATTCCTCAATCTGAGATTTCTTCAATCCTTCAGCAGGTTCGTTGATCGGAAACTTGATGCGACCATTGCCATTGGTCATCACTTTGCTCATCAGGGCGGTGTACTTGGTGCTGATATCCTTGTCATCGAAGGTGATCAGGTTGGCAAAACCCATCACATCTGAATAGAAGGTCGCCCATTGATTCATTTCGTCCCAGCCGACATTCCCTACCATGTGATCGATGTAGCGAAAGCCAACTGGTTCAGGCTTGTAGTCACTTTCCCATGCTTCGAAGCCCGGCAGGAAAACTCCGTTGTAGTCCTTACGCTCCACAAAAACATGAACCGTGTCGCCATAGGTGTGAATCCCTGACTTGACCACCTGGCCATCCTCACTTTTTTCAACCACCGGCTCGAAGTAAGGCCTGGCCCCTCTGCGCGTGGTTTCTTCAAAGGCAGCGGTGGCGTCATCCACCCACAATGCGATGGTTTTTACTGCATCGCCATGCTTAGCGATGTGCTCGTTGAGCGCGCTATCCGCGTTCATCGGAGTAGTCAATACAAGGCGCACTTTTCCCTGTTGCAACACATAGGATGTGCGATCCTTTACTCCGGTTTCCAGCCCTGCATAGGCCAGCGATTGAAAACCAAAGGCTGTTTTGTAAAAGTGAGCGGCCTGTTTTGCGTTGCCCACGTAGAGTTCTACATAGTCGGTGCCGTTGATCGGCAAAAAGTCCTGCGCTTCAGGAAAGATCTTTTCTCCTGAGTAGCTGTAGTTCTTGACTTCAGTTAAATCTGTTGTTTCCATTCCTAGACAGTTGCTGGTTCAAAGAGCCATGATTTGTAGTAGTCCCTCACTTCAAGGCCGAGCGCCTCTTCGGTGATCATCACCGGGTTGAAAGGATCAATCATCACAGCGGTTTCGTTTGTTTCTTTTTGGCCAATGCTTCGTTCGATGGCTCCGGGATGTGGCCCATGTGGAATTCCACCCGGATGCAAGGTGATTTGACCTGGCTGAATATCGTTGCGGCTCATGAAGTCTCCATCCACGTAGTAGAGCAGTTCATCTGCATCAATGTTGCTGTGGTGGTAGGGTGCAGGAATCGCCTCTGGATGATAATCGTAGAGACGCGGCACAAAGGAGCAGATCACGAAGTTGTGACCTTCGAATGTTTGGTGGATGGGAGGAGGCATGTGAATGCGTCCCGTCAACGGTTCAAACTGATGGATCGGGAAGGCATATGGATAGTTGCAACCGTCCCAGCCAACTACATCGAAGGGATGAGTGCCGTAAACATAGGGGTAGATCTTGTTCTTCTTTTTGATGTTGATCAGGAAGTCACCCTCTGCATCGATGGTTTCGAGACCATAGGGAAGCTTAAAATCCCGCTCGCAAAATGGACTGTGTTCAAGGTATTGTCCAAACTCATTGCGGTAGCGCTTTGGGGTACGAATCGGGCTGAAGGATTCTACGATCAGCAAACGGTTATCGGAATTCTCAAACTCCATCTGATAGATGGTTCCGCGTGGAATAATGAGGTAGTCACCACCCTCAAAATCGACTTTGCCATAGGGTGTATGAAGGGTTCCGCTGCCGCGATGTACAAACACCATTTCATCGGCATCTGCATTCTTAAAGAAGTAGTCATGCATCGATTGAGTAGGTGCTGCCAGGCCAACGGTCATGTCGTTGTTCACAAAAAGCACCTTCCGGCTTTTGAGGTAGTCTTCTGTAGGAGGAAGGTTAAAACTCTTGAAGCTCATGGCCTTAAGGCCTTCTTCGATGGCGATTTTGGGTTTGATGGAGTAGGGCTCGCGAGCCTCTTTCACCATGGTGGGTGGGTGGAGATGGTATACCAGTGAAGCTTTGCTTGAAAAGCCTTCGGTGCCAAACACTTCTTCCTGATAGAGGCCGCCATCTGGTTTTGGGTATACCGTGTGACGCTTTGCAGGAATCTTCCCCAGTCTTAAATATTGTGACATAATGATGGTTTAAGAGTGGTTGAAACAGCCGGTGGTTGAACACCTGAACCGGCTGCCATTCATACCGTTTGCAAAGGTCGATGGCGCTATCTGTCAGGGAATGACTTTCGTCACTTGTGCAGGATGCTTTTGGTCATGTTTTCTTGATTTCGGAGAGTGAGAGAATAGCAGGGAGCACATCAATTTTCAGTCAAACTGTAGACTTCGAATACGTAGAACGCCTTATTGAGTCAACTGCTGGATCGGGTCAGATTTGGCGCTTGTAAGGAGCGTCCGAAGGAGTGATTCTTCTTCGGGCTCCATCAACCGCTAATCGTACGGAACATGAAGAAGTTGATCTTGCTGTGTACTTTGTTTTTTGTCGTTTCATCTTTTGCGCAAGACGATCGATGGACTGGTTTTGCTCCCTTGAAATTCGGGGTGGGCGTTCAAAGGCTCGCTTTCACCCCGTCTTACAACAACTTTTTGTACACCCAGGTTGACAACGTGCCCAATAATAGCGGACCGTTGTTAGAGTCTAGTGGCAACACGGTCAGCTACACTCGCATACCTATAGAGGTGGAATACATCACGCCCAATTTTTATTTCAAGCACGATGGAGTGATGATTTTCGATTTGATTTTTGACGCCTTCACCGGATTCAATTCAGTCGGTGCAAACGGACATCGGGTGATGCGTTTCGAACTTATGCCAACGCAGCTGGCATTTGGTTTTTGGACTGGAGAGAACCTCGGGATTTATGCTGGAGCACAGTACGCCTATACCTTTCATCGTTTCCGTGGACCTGATCACAACCAGGTAGGAGGAAATCAAAGAGGTTTTCATGGCGTTGCGTTTTATAGCTTGGGGCAGGTGATGCTCAAGGGACAATTTCAATACGATTGGGTTCGGCATTCAAAGCGAGCTTCGAAGGGAAATGCTCAAAGCTTCGATATTGAGGCGTATCTCGCCTTTAACGACCGGAATAGCAGTGGCCTCTGGGCTGGCCTTCGGTTCAAGCGAACCTTTTCGTCCGGTCTGTCAGGATTGCCTAGTGATGATTGGGCTTATGATCTCACTTCCATTTCGCCTACCACTCAATATACCTTCCCTGATGTCACTATGCGCGAAATCTATTTCCGCGGTGGAATCTATTTTAATCTCTCAGGCGGTTAAACGCTCTTTTCGCAGGCCTCGAGGGATTGAATCTGATCGATCAGAAGGATTTAGGAGCGCCTTCAGCGCTGTGCCTCAATCCATAGGATAAGCTCGCTCCACAGGCCATTCATCCGTATAGCCGTGCTTCCATTTTTCTGTAGCCAGCTCAGGATCAGTAGACAGGCAAGAATCAAGTTGGGACCTGATGAGGGCTTCATCCATATCCTGGCCTATGAAGACGATCTCATTCTTTCGATCTCCAAATTCTTTGTGCCAATTCGATTCTATCACTTTTTGGTTTTCCACAAAGGCCATGTATTGTGTACGCTTTGCCATCGGCATGCTGCTCCACCAAACACCTGCGCTGTCAGCTCTGAGCGAGCCTCCTGCCTGACCCCAAACAAGTGCTTGGTCTGGCCTTGAAGCCACCCAAAACAAACCCTTGCTTCGAATGATGGTGCTGGGGAATTTCTCTTGGATGTAGCTCCAGAAGCGATCGGGATCAAACGGCTTCTTCGATCGGTATACAAAAGAACCGATCCCGTATTCCTCGGTCTCGGGTGTGTGTCCGTCTTTCTTCAATTCTTCGATCCAACCGGCACTCTCTTCTGCCTCATCAAAGTCAAAAAGTCCAGTGTTGATGATTTCCTGAGGAGCAACCTTGCCGTAGCTCGATTCAATGATTTTCGCACCCGGGTTGAGTTTGTGAATAGCAGCCTTCAGCACACCCAGATGCTCCTCCGTAACCAGATCTGTTTTATTCAGGATGATGACGTTGGCGAACTCAATCTGATCAGTTAAGAGGTTTACAATCGTTCGGTAGTCCCCATCCATGTCCGTCAGCTGTCTATCCATCAGCGTCTCCGGACTTCCAAAGTCCTTGAAGAAGTTGAAGGCATCCACTACGGTCACCATGGTATCCACATAGCTGAATCGGGAGAGGTCGATGTTATCTTCCTCATTCACAAAGGAGAAGGTTTGTGCTACCGGAACCGGTTCGCTGATTCCCGTGCTTTCAATCAGCAGGTAGTCGAAGCGATTCTCTTTGGCCAGGCGCTCGACTTCTACCATCAGATCTTCCCGAAGTGTACAGCAGATGCAGCCATTGCTCATCTCCACCAGTTTTTCCTCCGTCCGGGATAATGTGTTTTCACTTTTAACGAGGTCAGCATCCACATTCACCTCGCTCATGTCATTCACAATAACAGCCACTTTCAGACCTTCTTTATTATGCAATACATGGTTCAGCAGGGTTGTTTTACCAGCACCTAGAAAGCCGCTGAGTACGGTAACGGGAAGTTTCTTATCAATCATCTTAAATCCTTGTGAAATCAAATGGAATAAACGCGTTGGTTTTATTGCAACCGAGATGCAAAACTAGCTGTTCATAGAATTAAATGCAACTGAGTTGCACTTAGGGTTTTGCCTGATATTTTTGTCGCCAGTTCAAGGAAGAACGCCATGCTTACCACCCGATCATTACGGTTCACATATGACCAGAAGATAGAGTTTCAGTTTCCTGATATTCAGTTGGGAGTGGGTAACAGTCTTTTGATATTAGGTGAATCCGGAATCGGGAAAACCACCTTGCTCCATCTGATTGCCGGTTTGTTGGAACCTTCTTCAGGAAGTGTGGAATTGATGGGGTCGGTACTCCATGACCTTTCACACGCGCAGTTGGATCGATTTCGCGGCAGGCACATTGGTTTGGTGTTTCAACGGCCGCATTTCATCCAGGCTTTGTCTTTACGAGAGAACCTGGAGCTGGTGCAATACCTTGCAGGGAAACCTCGAGACAGAGAGCGCATCAGGGAGGTGACGGAAAGTTTGGGAATCGGTCAAAAGCTCAGTGTAAAGCCGCGCAGGCTGAGTCAGGGTGAACAACAGCGTGCTGCCATTGCGCTTGCGGTCATCAACAGGCCGCAATTGATACTGGCGGATGAGCCCACATCCAGCCTGGATGATAAAAACTGTGCTAAAGCGGCTTCTTTGCTTAAGGAACAGGCGGCTTCAACAGGTGCTCAACTGGTGATCATCACTCACGATCAACGACTGAAGGATCAGTTTCAAAACACCATGCAGCTGTGAACACTTTTCGATTGAGCATCCGAAACATGACCAGTCGCCCGCTCGGCACTTCCCTCAGCTTGCTCTTGCTTACGCTGGGTGTGGGCATGATTGCGTTGCTTTTGCATCTGGACCGTCACGTGCAGCAGCAGATGACCCGCAACATCCGTGACATCGACATGGTGGTGGGAGCCAAGGGAAGTCCGTTGCAGCTTATTCTCTCCGCGGTGTATCACGTAGATGCTCCGACCGGAAATATCGCCTTGAGTGAAGCCCGGAAACTGAAGCGAAACAGGCTAGTAGCGGCAACCATACCGCTTTCCTATGGAGACAGCCATGAAGGCTTCAGGATTGTTGGGACAGACCATCAGTATCCAGAACTGTATCAGGCAACAATGGCGAACGGCAGGCTCTGGGAGGCTCCATTCGAAGTCACTCTTGGAGCAACGGTAGCCCATAAACTCAATTTGAACATCGGTGATGTTTTCGAGGGTGCTCACGGCCTTTCTGAAGGAGGTGAAATTCACGGAGAGCATTCCTATCGTGTGGTTGGCGTACTGAATCGAACAAACTCTGTGATGGATCAGCTGATTCTCACAGCCACGGAGAGCGTCTGGAATGTTCACGACCATGGAGCAGAGGAGGAGGGCCACAGTAAGCACGAAGATCATATCCACGAGCATGATCATGATGAAGCCCCGCATGCAGAGCACAAGGGGGAACGTGAGATTACTGCCATGCTGGTGAAGTTCAGAAGTCCTTTGGCTATGGTTCAACTGCCGCGCATGGTGAATGAGAAAACAAACATGCAAGCTGCTGTACCGGTGCTTGAGATTGATCGTTTGTTCGGTTTGATGGGAGTAGGAGTGGATGCACTTAGCGCCATCGCATGGGTGGTCATGGCCGTGTCTGGCTTCAGTGTGTTTATCAGTCTCTTTAGTGCGTTGAAGGCTCGCGAGTATGAAATGGCATTGATGCGCACCTATGGTGCCAGTCGCTGGCAATTGGTAGGCTTGGTGCTCCAGGAAGGTCTTCTCTTGATCGTCATTGGTTTTATCCTTGGCATACTCTTCAGTCGCCTCGGGCTGTTTCTGGTTTCGGGGCTATTGGAAGATACCTATCATTATACCTTCTCAGCATGGGCATGGCTGGTGGAAGAGGGATGGCTTTTGGTAGCCAGCCTGGGCATCGGACTGCTTGCTTCACTCATTCCCGCTGTGCGTGCATTTCGCGTGAATATTTCTCAAACCCTCATCGATGCATAGACTCATTTTCCTTTTGCTCTCTTTTGTGGCGATCACATTCTCAGGGAGCTCGCAAACGCGGATAACATGGGAAACATTGGAAGATGTTCGTTTCAGCGAGAAGTATAGCGTAGAAGAAGCCTCCTACTATTACTACCCTCATTTTGGTTCTACGGTAAAAGCTTTGGAAGGTAAAGAGGTATACCTCAAAGGTTACATCCTGGCGCTTGATCCCGAGGAAGACTATTACCTCTTGTCGCGAAATCCTATGGCGTCCTGTTTCTTTTGTGGCACAGGCGGCCCTGAAAGCATTGTAGAACTCAAGCTACAACCGGATCAACGGAGGTTTCGAATGGACCAGGTTGTCACGATCAAGGGAAAGTTCAGGTTGAACAGTGAGGACATTTACCAGTGCAACTACATCTTCGAGGAAGCGGAGAGGTATAAGCCTTGACGGTACGATTCACCCCGTGTTTGAATCAGGCTTCGAGCTGATTGAGCTTGTTCATTTTCTCAATTAAACCACCGGTAATGGCCACTACCGATGGTTTGGGAATGTTGTCCTTATCAAAAGGCCATCTGCTGGTCGGGTTTTTCAGATCGCGGGTCTGCTCGCCTGGATGTTGCACGCTTAAGAAGAGTGTTTTTCCGTCTGGGGAGAACCAGGGACCTGTGAGTTCAGCATCTCTGGGTGCAGAAGCCACACGAATGACTTTTCCGGCATCTTTCCCATAGCGAGGAATTACAAAGAGGCTGTTGTTCTTAAAGGGCATGTAGGGACCATCTTCTTTGTTCATCGCGCTGCCCGACATGTCTGAGGTCATCCAGAGGTTTCCTGCCATGTCAAATGCGAGGTTGTCAGGACAGGAAAATCCGTTTTCTTCTCCTCCGGCTTTATAAACGGAAGCCTTGAAGCTCAGTGCATCAAAAGCTCCGTTTGCTTCCTCGATTTTCATGATCGATCCGTGAAAGTCGTTTTTACCCTTGTTGTTGGTAAGCGAAACGAAAATGTTTCCACTAACCGGGTCTATCTCGATGTCCTCCGGACGATTCAAAGGAGTGGCGCCCAACAGCTTTGCCGCTTCCCGCGCACGGATCAGCACTTCTGTTTGGTTTTTGAACCTTGTTTTTAATACTTCCTGAGTCTCCCAATCAAGCGGAAGCCAGATGCCGTTTTCTGTATCCGCTACGTAGAGTGTTCCTTCCTTGAGCGAACCGGGTTTCGATGACACAAACTTGTAGAGGTGCTCATCATTGGCATCATCACCGGTGTATGCCACTACGCGTTTGTCCTCCAACTCATAGAGCGTGCAGCATTCGTGGGCAAAGCGACCAAGCGCAATATGCTTTTGAGCACTACCTGTTTTGGGATCAACTTCTACCACCCATCCATAGTGCTCAGGCGGGTAATCGTAAAACCGTTCCCAGCCATAGATGCTTGATCTTTTGGTGGCTACGTTGTTTTCATCGTATTCGGTTTCACCGAAGTAGCTGTCGTAGTTTTCTTCACACGTGATGAAAGTGTTCCACGGGGTGATGCCACCGGAGCAGTTACTGTTGGTGCCAAAGACTTCCGATGCTCCTGCGATGGGCGAATCCCAGTTTAATGCGATGGGAGTTCGGGCGGTGATGCGCCTGTTGAGCGGATCATTTTGCACCACGCTCCATGCACCGTTGTTCATGCGAATTCTCACGATGCTCCCGCCCACGTTGTACATCTCTTTGTCCACCTGCTCCACGGTTCTGTGTTCTTTGGGATTCTCAAGATCCCGGTAGTTAAAACCAGAAACAAACAGCGGGTTGATGTATTCATGATTCACCCACAGAAGGCCGTCCGTAGGGTTGGATTCATCGAGAGGAATGAAGCAGGTAAAATCGTTGTTGAATCCAAACGTGTCCTTATCACTCAGCCTGTCTCCCCACTTCACAACGGTATGGTAGTCCAAGCCTTTTGCTAAGAGTAGATCATCTTTGTCTGAGGCTCCAATGCCTTCCAACACAAGTTTTCTCAACTTTTCGAGGTCATCACTGGAAAAGCCTTCTTGAGAGGCGGGAGTGGTTGTGCTTCCGCAGCCCACTAAAAAAGGAGGTAGAATCATCGCTCCCAGGCCGACTTTACCTAAAAAGGAGATAAACTCCTTCCGATTGTACGTTTTGTTGAAGCTATCCATTTCAGTGTTTTTGATGCCTGAGAGCGATGATGTTAGGAGCGCTACAAGCTCTTCATGTCTACTACTTCGAAGTTTCTTGCATCAAAGTAGTCGTCCAGGCCATAGTCTGTGTTGATGATGATACCTCCCAATAGCGTCACTCGATCCACATGGAACTCATCCTTGCAGGACTTTAGATGCTCGTGGATTTTTTTGTTGATGATCTCATACGTTGCCTCTGTGATCGCCTTTGCCTGGTTATCGCTTGCCAGAATCTCATCCCGGTAAGGGAGCAGGCTTTCTTCGAGTTTCATTTGCTGGTAGTCGTCATCGTTCATCACGGGGGCATAACCAGCGTCCTGGATGCGGTTCAGAGCCAGCATAAGTGCTCCGCAGGAATTCCCCGTTTCTTCCTGGCGTGGTCGATACATTTTACCCAGATCACCATCCAGTGTAACACCGATGTGGGGCCCGTAGAAAATAAAGGCACTACCCTCGTCAGGAATGTGGTGTGCAAAGGCTGTCATGCCCGTTTGTCCGGCAAATGGCAATCCACCGAGTCCGCCCATGATGAAGGGGCCAAACAACACGTTGAAGAACGTAGTTGAAGGGACGTTGATATCATCAGAACATACGGATGTAGCCATCAACACTTTCGAGATGTCGAGCTTGTGCTCAATCTGCATCTTACCCAGGTAGTGGATGGAAGTATCCTTTGCGTCTTTGGCATTCGGGAAGAAGCCCTTTACAACGTTGTCAAATTTTCTCTGTAGCATAGCAATGGTTTTTCCTTGTGTTAGTCTTCGGGACTAATAATAGAAGTTTCTCAGGCGACAGCATCGATGCCCGATTGGAAAAATTTTCTGACCTCAACTTCTGCTATGCATTGATCGAATTGCTGCGGCCGCAATTTCACCTCGTTCATTCCCGGTGATGGTGAGGTATGACAGGCTCGCTCGTGTCGATGCGGAGCAACAATCGCTCTTCATTGCTTTCCTCGATGGTTGGACTTCGATGCACTGCTGCTCTTGCCATAGGTTGAGGATATCTCGCCCCTTTTAACAGCACAATCGCTCCTGTTTCTGCTTGTTGGATATCGCTTTCGTTGAGCACAATACGGGCATTGTCTTCAAATGAATACAAGGCTTCCCGATTGATGTTATCCTCTTTGAGCCAGAGCGTTCCAGGGCCGCTGTAAGTACAGAGCAAGCGCACATCGTTCATATCCGTATGAAACCTTCTGCACATGTTGTTGTCTATGGCGCTCAAAAGCAAGCGGAAGCTGTTTACATGCGTGACCTCCTGAAAGCGTTGGAGTAGGTACTCGATGTCTTCGAGAAGATTTCTGCAGTGAAGAGCGTCCAGTTTAACGCTAAGTTCATCCATGATGGAGCTTATACTCCCGCTGGATTTCAAGGTCATTTTCTGCGCAAGCAGGTGAGCAATTTCACTGGATAAATCGCTGATGTCCCTTTGACATATAGCGATGTCAACGTCTTCAGTGTGAATGCTTTGTAAAATGGCTGGATCAGTATCGATGGCCCAGTTTTTAGTCACCTCGGTAGTCTGCATAGATTTCAATGATGGTTGCTAAATGATTCAATCTCAAGTGTTGAACTTATCGTTCGATGCTTTGAAAGAACTCGTTTCGGACAGTTCCATCTTCGAAGGATCCTCCATACTCGATGGTGGTGGTGGAACTTTCCTTGTCTTTTATGCCTCGAGCCGAAACACACATGTGCTTTGCATTGATCACTACAATCACATCCTGCGTTTCAAGTGTTTCCTGCAGGTCATTCAGGATTTGCAGGCATAAGCGCTCCTGAACCTGTGGGCGGTGAGAATAGTAGTCTACCAACCGGTTGATTTTTGACAGTCCAATCACTCGATTCTTGGGGATGTAGCCAATGTGAGCAGTGCCCGTTATCGGTAAGAAGTGATGCTCACAGGAAGAATCCAGCGTGATGTCCTGTTCGATCAGCATTTTCCTGTATCCGTATTTGTTGGGAAAGGTTGAAAGTCGTGGCTTGTTTGAAGGATTGAGGCCGTAAAACAGCTCCTTCACGTACATTTTTGCCACACGATGCGGTGTGCCTGAAAGGCTTTCATCGTTCAAGTCAAGCCCCAACTCTTCCATGATCCTGGCAAAGTGATGCTCGATGTTGGTCATCTTTTCAGCATCTGACTTGTCAAAAGCATGGGCGTGCATCGGGGTGTCGATGGATGTGGAAATATGCTGATCTCCTATGTCCTCAATTGTCATTACATCTTTCATCTGCGGTCTTATTTTTTAATCACATTGGCAATACCTGCGGTTGTACAGGTGGAGAATAATCAGGCTTAAAGCAGGAACATAGATCCATGCTTCGGCAAGGTGCACGGCTTCCAGCTTCTCGTTCAAAATGATGGCTGCGAGGAAAAGCCAGCTCACAGAGAGAGCAATCTTCACCCATGCTATGGATGAATTGCGAAATGCCCAAAGCACAGCCACCAGCGAGACGATCAGCATGACCGAATCAATCAGTCCCCACCACATTGGACTTTCTGCGTGATGTGCATGCAGTCCAGCATGAGCTGCGAATAGAAATGGTGTTGCCACACAGTGAATCAGGCAGAGCCCGCTGGCCAGAGCACCCAATAGGTCAGATTTACCTCCGCTAAGCAGTGGTTGTGAATTTGTCATCTTGGTTGACTAGAATGATTCTTAATGCAACTGAGTTGCAAACATAGATCAATTGAATTTCTAAATGCAACTTGGTTGCATTAGATTTGCGGTGTGGGAATCATTCGCAAGACAAAATCGGTGAGGGCGATCCTTGATCAGTTCAAGAAGGCTGATACTGCAATTTCTGTGGTCGACATGGTGGATCGTGTTGGTCAGGATATGAACAAAACCACCGTTTATCGAATCCTCGAGCGTCTCGAAGATGAAGGCAGTTTGCATTCATTCATGGGCGGTGACGGAAATCGATGGTACGCAAAATGTAAAGGGTGCTCTTCCCATGAACATCAGGATACTCACCCTCATTTTCAGTGCAAGGACTGCGGAAAGACGGAATGTCTGACGCTCGACATATCGATCCCTTCCCTTCCTGGGCATAAGGTTGAATCAGCCTCTTTGCTCTTAGTAGGGCAGTGTCAGGAATGCCAGGCGTAGTTTTCCTTCTTTTTTTCCTATTGGGGTGGTGATAAGCTTAAGCTGTGAAGTCCGGCATTTGATCTTCCGTTGACTTGTTCATCGTTTGACTCGTCACAAAACAAATAATCCCTCGCTTCGCGAAAGCTTTTCTGCTTGCGGAGAGGATGATCGGAATTTCTATTCTCGATTGAAGAAGATTTACAGCGCATCCGTGAAACACAGAAATTCCTCCTTCGTGCAGCTTATATAGTATTTAGGACATTCTGCAACTTATCTACAGAACGCATTTGGCATTCAGCACAGATGTACTACTTTTCGAAGGCTGCCGTGTAAATGGTTAGCACCTCATTTCCTCCCAACGCCACTACACGTGCCTACTTGGTGCTATATCGCCCATTTGGCAGGGGAAGAAGCTGTAACGTATCGTCTGGAAATGCTGCTGTCCGGGGAGCCGCAGTCGGGCGCTACGCGATCGTCTTTTCACACCCTGCATGCCTTGCGCATCCGCTATGATGTGCGTAACAGCAACGAGCATGCTTTCCTTCTTCACATTCCAATATCTGAACAACAGGTGCCGCATGCACTCGAAGTCAGCTCGGATGGGACCATCACCGGCTGGGGGCGCTCTTCGCTTACCCTGAGTGGACCTGAAGGCTGTGAATTTCCTTTTCTCCACTTGCTGGGTGTCAGCGGCTGGAAATTAGACCTTACTCAGGAAGGCATAGGTGCCGCCATCCACTTTCAATTTACTGCGCGCGCACAATGGCCGTTGGACGCACCACCGCAGAATTTTCCCGGACCGCAGGCCGGAGAATTGATCATCGCCTCGCGAGTGGATGCTAAAGGTGAGGCGCAGGGAATTTCCGTTTCCATTCCCTGGCCGTTCACCTATGCCGGTGTGCTTCGATTGGTTAATCCCCGGAACATGAATGGCGAGTGGCAAAGCGGTATGGACCCGGAAGGTCTGAATTCCGTGCTCGAGGCCACGGGGCCGGTATTGCGATCCACTACCATGGGCCTGATCGATGTCAAAACGCTGGCAGAAAAACTAGTAGCAGCACTGGATGCCGACAGCAGCCTTGGAGTACTCGAAGACTTCCTGTATTTCACTACCCGCGAGACCAACAGCGGCTTCCCCGAATTTGAACTACAGCTCGAAACACCTGCCGAAACCGAACTGGCCGAGTTTGGCAGCATGCGGCTCATACTGCTCGGCCAGGTAGCCCTGGCTCTCAAAGGCACGTTGGAAGGCGAATACCTCGACAATGCTTTTGAATTTCGCTTGCAGGGCGAAACCAACGGTGTGGCTCCCGGCCTGCGCCTCGAAGGTCCGCTGGTGCGGCAATTCCAGGGAGCGCTTTCTGCCGCCAGAACCGTCACAGGTATGCTTCCCACTTCACTGGACCTCCCTGAGCTCCCCGAGATCAAACTGGAATACCGCTTTCACGAGGTCGCGGATGGTTTTTCCCTTCCGCACACCTTCAACATGGGCCGCTTTAAACTGCCCGCTCGCTGGGATGCCCAACCCACTCCCTTGAATTCAGGGCTTAGCTTCCTCGAAGGACTGCCTCTAAGCATTCCCAAAGGCGTGCTTGACAAGTTTCAAAAAATCAAGCTGGGTGATGCCAGCGGGGAAAGTCCGGGCGTGGAGTTGCTTATTCAATCAGTGACCCAGGAAGAGACACCAACAGCCCGGGCGCTGAACCTGAATCTCAACATGCAGCTTACCATCGCGCTGCTTGGCGAGGAAATCAAGCTCTTTGGTGAATGGCGCATGGAGTTCAACTGGGAAACCCTTGCCTTTGATCCGGCTGCTGGATTGCAACTGAGCCCTGAAAGCAAAAAGTTTAGCATTGGTGACCTCCACATCGAAGGATTAAACACCCTATCGGTAGAGTGGGGAGCCGGACAATTGAGCCTGAAAGCTTCCTCGCTGAGGGCTTATTACAGTGGGATTTCAGAGGAAGGCGATGACGCTCGCGGCTTTGAATTCCTCATCACCAACCTGCTCATTGATTCCGGAGGCATTGATATTGACCTAGAGCTGGTAGGCGGCACTCCGAAGGTGGCCGGCATCGGAGAAGCGTTCAAGGGCGCGGCCGGAGCCATCTCCTTCAGGAGAAGCGTGTTTGAATTTGGCTACATCACTGCTGAAGGTCCATTGCCCTGGCTCGACAATGCCACCGGAAGCATCACGCTGACCTTTGGGCGCGGCTTTAAGCTGCAAGGCGTGCAGGGTGAATTTCAGTTGGGTGTCCATCATAAAACGGATTGGTGGGTTGAGATTGACCTGAAAGCCGTGGGCATCGAGCTCGATTTCAGCAGAGGAAAAAACAGCCTCATCCTCATGATCACCGGGAAACTGGGCCTCAAACCGCCTGAAGGTGCCGGGGGGATTTTCAAGTACTTCAAGGAGATCGAACTGGAGTTCAAAGACTTGGTGCTGACCAAATCCTTTGATCGTTTACCGGCTGGCCTCAGCCTCAATGTCGTCCTGGATAAGCCCTTCAACATTTCCTTCCTCGACATCTTTGATTTTGAGATCCGTAGCCTTGGAATTGGCTCTGGCTTTGATCCCGGAGGGGCGGCCCTTTCCCTGGGAGGCCAGATTTTCTTTAGCAGCAATGACCTCGCAAACACGGATCCCGAATACCATAAATTCAAGATCGGCAGCCCCAGTCTCGACTCCTTTATGCCGCGGTTTGCGCTGGAAAATCTGCCCTTTGATGTTAGCCTCAAACCTACACTGCACGCCAGCGGCAAGGTGCAGTTCCGCGACAATGCTGACTGGAAAGGCTTCATCGGAAGTGGCACCCTCACCATCAACGGAAACATCAGCATCACCTGCGTATTTGAGTTTTCCAATAAAAGGCGCCAAAGCGATGGCACCATGCTGCGTGTGTGGATGGTTTATGCCGAATGGCTCAACTTCGACATGCAGCTCCTGGGGGACTTTTACTTACGGGATATCGGGATGGGTTTTGGTTGGCGCAAGACCCTTAAAGTCCTGAACGACCCGCTTAAGTTACTTAGCCACTCCTTCGACCCTGCAGAAACCTTTCCACACAAAGCCGAGGCATGGGAAGATGACCTTGAAAGCGACCCCGCCCGATGGACCGTGGTGATGTCTGCCTGGCTCACACTAGGAAATAATGACCGCAAAAAGGTCAGCGAACTGGTAGGCAACATTCTGCTCGCACTGCGCAGCGACCTCACCGTGCTCTTGCTTGTGCGCGCCTGGATTTTTAATGCCCTGGATGATATCAAGAATGGTCCTGCTGCGAAGAACCCACCCGTGATTGGCATGGTATATTATTCACCGCCCATGCGCCACCTCATTGCGGCTCTCATTGTGCAGCCGGGCACACCACCCAAAGGTGTTTCGCCCGCCATGGTTAAGGCCCTGATCGGTGATCCTTTCACCTTCATTCTTGAAACCAAGCCCGGATTGTTTCGCCTGGAACTGGGCAACCCGCGACAGCTCTCTTTTCCACTGGGGGCCTACACGGGTCGGGCTGGATTCTTCTTCCGCAAAGCCCCTGGATCGCTCACCATCGGGGTGAGTTTTGAGATCGCGATTGATCGTCAATTTAGTTACGGCATCAGCTTCGGCATCGCTTCGCTGTCTATTCACATCAGCGTGTATGTAGGCATCTGGGGGCTGCTCGCCATGCGCATCGGCAGCCTTCCTGCACTCTATGGTGAGGTGGGCGTGTTTGCACTGGTGAATATCAGCCTTCGCCTCAACGTCAACTTCAGGATCAAGATCGGCTGGGTGAAGATCACCATTCGATTCTCCATCGGATACAGCATTCAATTGTCCATCACCGCCATGGTCGCCTTTGGTGTATCCAATGCCGGGTTTGGCATGCGCGGAGAGGCACAGGCTTCCCTGCGCATCTGGAAATTCAGCTTCTCAGCAGCCGTATCGTTCAGCATGGGTGCTGCCGCCCTGGACGAAGCCCGAAGGCGCGTCTTTGAAGGAACAAGCATGGCCGGGGATGAACTTACCGAACCGGAACGCTACCTGCCCGAACCGGTCTTTAACCTGGCTTCACTGGATGAAGGTGCTGACCAAAAGCAGCGCTGGTCTGTGCTGCATTGCATCATCGGTGAGGATGTTTTCGTGCTCCTATTACCTGAAGCCGAAGAAGGTAGCTGGCTGGCCACACCTGCAATGAACATTCCTGACGAAGCCAATGTGCCGGAAGCGGAGGATGATGAAGTCTCAGCAGTGTATCGGGTGGATGAAAACATCCCGGACTACACCTGGTACATTGAACTGGACGGGGCTACCCTTGAAAGTCATCCCGAAGAAGCGCAATCTCGGCAGGGCAATCTGGTGGTGCTGGAACACACCGTGAACTGGAATGCCGAAGTCCCTTTTCCCAAAAACCCAGACCCTGCGGTTGATGAGAACGAATCTCCCTTCACCCTGGGTGATCTATTCTTCGAATCCACCGCGATGAAGGAGGAATACCAAATCCTTCAACACGGCCTGAATACCGTCTTGAAGGATCGTCACTGGAAGCCCGAGCTGATCGAGGATGAACGCGTGCGTTCTGAAGAGACTGCCACTGATCCTGAATACAGCGCAGGGCTGCGCCCCGATGTGCGTTCACCGCATTTCGCGAAGGACACCGGCTATTATGACCTTGCCCTGGCCGAAGCCTTTCGCTATCCCCGAAGCGAGGCACTTAGCTGGCAAGCCATGAGCCTTGCATACACCAACTGGGCGGATGATGTCATCTCCTCCATAGACCAAGAGGGAAGTCAGCAAGGCCATGCCGGAACCAGCGGACGCAGGATCGAATTCCTCTTAGATGGCGTACCGCTGAGTGATGGTATGAGCAACAAGGCCAAGCGACTGAACGTGCTTCAGAGCATCGGAAATTTTGAAGGCAAGCGCAGCGGAGCGCTAAGTAACCTCGTCAGGGAATTCAGCACGTGGGTGGAAGCCAACCGAAAAAACACGGGCGATACGCCCAAAGCACCCGGGGAATTCCTTCAGCAGACTGGCCTTGCTTTTCGCTTCCGTTTGCAGCAAAACCGTCAAGATGATTTTCGCATTCGCTTCCAAAAGGGCGTTATCAACGGCAGTGCACCACAAACGGTGAATGCCTTCCACAATTCTACTCTGACCCCAACTACTCCTGAGCTCGGGTTTTCCCGTGATGGTCACACCTATCGCATTGTTGATCTGCTGGAATTCCAGGACGAGAACGGCATCCATTTTTCATGGGTGTTTGAACTCATCACCCCGCGCCAGGAGCACATTGCCATGTCCCATCGCGAGGCCAGCGGACTTTATGCACAACACGACTGGTTTGAACACTTTGACCACTACCGCATTGAGCGCGAAAACCTGGCTGGTGACAACCGCGAGAACAACCAGGTGAACAGCTGGACGGTCAAACCCGCCTATGTTCCGGCCTACCTGCAAACCGATGTCAACGAAGATGGAAGCCTTCCCAACCGGAAACTGTTTGTGGTGGCGCCCCGCTTTGATTTCAGCGACCTTTTTGAATCACCCACGCAGGTGGGCGATCCGCTCATTTACCGCATCACAGCCGTAGACCTTTTTGGCAATACTTCGCAAACCACCGAATGGTATACCACACGCAAGGAATTGACTCCGCCACCGCCCCCGGAAAAAGGCCGGGTAGAACACCTTGCTTGGCTGGCGCAGGGGGAAGCCGATGAACGCTTCGAACTTCAGATCACGGAGAACCGAAACCTCAGTAAGTGGAATGGTGGCCCTCTGACCTATGAGGTCTGGACGCGTTCGTTTCCGCTCACTTCCAGTGGATATTATGGTGCCGGAAACGATGCAGGCGAAGAAGCCACCGATGCCGATCAGAGCAGCAATTCCACCGATGGCATGACCCTCGCCATCCGCCTGCCCGAAGGCGAAACAATCTGGAAGGCAGAGGACACAGCGACTTTGTTCGCGCAACTCGATTATGGTCGGGTGCATGCCTTTTTTGTGCGCTCCGTTTCCCGCGAAGGCAATGCCTCAAGACTGATGCGCTGTGAACATTATCGATGGGTAGGAAAAGCCGGAAAGGAATCGCAACTTCCTAAACTCTGCGGTTACCTGGAACGCATTCCGCCTCCCGATGAAGCCGCTCTGGCTTGGCAATGGCTCAGCCTCGAAGAGTTAAGGCAAGAGGTCCGACCACTTTCCATTCCCGCTCTGATTGATCCATCTCAACCAGACATTGATCGCGAAGCCAGTCCTGATGTCACCGCCCGTGAGTTGACCCTTCGATTGCTGCACAAACCCTGGCTGGATGCGGGTGCCAGGCACCCCAAGCACCCCAAGCACCCTAAGCACCCCACGGGAGGTTACAAGGTATTTGTCCGCGATTTGGACACCACCCTTGAAGATCATGTAAAGCATTTCAAGGCTCAGGCAAGGATCGAGGTCGTTTCTCCGTTCCGCTACGCCTTTTCACCACCCAATTCTACCAACCCACAACAATGGGCCTTTCCACCATCAGCAACTGTTGCGGAAGGAGAATATTACCAACTGAACTGGGGATGGAGTACTCCCGGTCTGCTCTCATCTGCAGATTTCCTGGCCAGTGCACCCGAAGGCATGCTGGTGCATCCAGACCTGGGTGTATTGCTGAGAAAAATGCTGGCCACCGCAGAAGAACACGGCTTGGAGCTCCATTATACCGGTGGATTATGTCAGGCTTCCAGACTTGGAGATACCGACCTGGAAGCGCTGATCGAACGCTTTGGCCCGGAGGCAGACCCGGGTGGCAGTGCCCTGTTGAAATGGATGGGGCGCAGCGTTGACCTGTACTTGCTTGGCGCTGAAAAGCACTTGGGAACCGCAGCAGAGGTGCATCAATGGATCACCGGCTGGTTAGGGATGCCAGACGCAGATGTCCTTGTGCATGAAGAGGCTGGCGAAGACGGCCAAACGGATCATTATTCTGCCAATATGGCCCACCACACCATCCTCATTGAGCGCCTACTCAACAGCGACCGCGAGACGGATATGGGCTATTTCAGACTCAGTCTACTGCCCCGAATGGAAGCGATTGAATTCAACGAGCAGGAGGACGAAGCCGCCCAACTGCTAGCCCATCGAAACAATGAACTCACCGCCTTTGCCGATCAACTGAGAAAATTCTTTCCAGTAAATGCCTTGCCCGCAGAGATAGAAGTCAATGAAGAAACCGTTGACCTGTATCAATTCCTGATACAATCCCTGGTGCAGCGTCATCGGCATCATGCCGGCCGGGGCATTGGCTGCGGCCTTTCATGGCTGCTGGATGCCGGTGAAATGGTACGTCCGCTACAGCCCGATGCCACACTCAGTGTGCAAATGACATTCATGGAACCCTACGCCAAACGACTGGCCTACCGCGTGTTGCGCGTGAGCCGTTACCAACCGCTGTATGTTGAGTTGGGGCTGGCTCAACCTGCCGGAAGTGATCTGCTGGACAGCGACTACTTGCGCGTCCGCCTGCCACGGGTGAAACCGCCTCGTATTCCAACGGTGCAGTTTCTGGGGAACTTCGATCGTGGTGACATCCTGTGTTCTGAGTGGTTGATGCGCGAGCATGAGGAAGAAGCATTGGTGCAATCCAACGAAACCTATCGCAATCGCCTGGGTTACCGCGGCCTGGCCTGGAGCCTGTTCTGCGCTGTGAAAGAAGGCTGGCGGCAGCGCAGCGGCTGGGATGGATCGGAAACCTGGGATCAGCGTTCTTCCACACCTGATGACACATTTCTGCCCGGACTCAGCGAAGCAGAGCGCCAGCAGCTGAATACCGATGCTGCCTGGGAAGGTGAATCCATGCTGCCTCCCGATGCGGGGTTGGCTGGACATCCGTTTACCGAGCTTTTGAAACCAAAAGGCACCGTCATTCGCGTGCCCGTGCTGCCGTATTACTATGACTATCGTCTGGCAGCCTTCAGCCGGAGTGATGATGTGGATTCGGCCATCCGATTGACCGATGCTTCACCGGCCTTTCCATCAGTGTTGCCTCAAGTCGACCTCGATCGCAGCGGTTGGGAACAAGTGGGCGAAGGTGCCATTCGCGTATGGTGGCGTATTCCTTCGGCCTGGGAAAGTCTGAGCGAAGCACAACAAGAGCTTTGGGTGAACGAGCGCCCCTTTGCCGACCGGCTGTGGGATGGAGACATTGCTTATACCCTGCAGATCGCCATGCAAAGCACGTTGATTCCCCTGGCGGTGATCAAACCCTGCACCGCTGATGATAAAGGGCTGCCTGAAAACGTGCCGCTTTACCGGCTTCACACCCCAGGAAAGTACCTCTACCTCGAGCAGCCCAGACCGGAACAGGGTTTCCTGTATCCAACCTCACCCTTTTGGCCGGAACTAAGCATCACATTTAAGGTGACGGAGAAATTCAAGCCTTTTCTGAACAGCGAGGATAACTTTTTGGACATCGTATGCAGCCGGAGTTACGGAACCGTGCGCCAAACTGATCCCATAGCGCTGATCCGCAAACTTCCACCCATTCCTGAACTCAATACTGAACCAAACCCATGAAGCGGGCAAAGGGAAATATCAAGGCCTTTGAACTGAGCAGCCTCGGTGGACTTTGGAGCGCGCGCTTCATTCCCAATGTCTTCCTGAAGGTTGAACACCGCGATTTCCCGGATGTACACGAGAAGCAATTCGAACTGCGCGTGGAAGATTGGCTGGCATGGCTGCCCTTGCGCAGAGGCCGTACCTATCAGCGGGGAAATCAACAGGAAGTCATGGTGCGTTCGGCCGCTGCCAGCATTCAGTTTTTTCACCTGAAACTCCGCCTGCCTCCCAATGGCACTGCCGAAAGGTGGCTGTTTCTCGAACTCGAAAACGCGCCTCCCACCGAAGTCATTCTGGATCATCCATTCCCAAGACCAACTATGGATGATCAGCGGCATTGGCAGTTTCTGATCACCAAATCGAAGTTCTGTGTTGAGCTGTTGCTCAATCCTGAAACGCAGGAATACGAATGGCCCGATTGGGTGGAGTATGCAAAGATCCTTGAGGGCGATGCAGAACATGTGATTGCTCCACTGGACATCATTCAGCAGGTGTTTGGCTTGCAACCGGGCACGGAGACCACCGCCCTGGAATGGCAACCGGACAGCTTGGTGATCGAGGCCGCCAGGTCCGCACCCTGGCATCCCGGAAAACAACTCAATGGTCGCTTCCGATACCAATGGGATGAGCGTATTGATTCTTCGCACGCCTACCAACTCAGCATCCACCATGACAAGCCCTGGCAAGAGAGTTTGAAAGATTATCAACTGGCCGTCATTCATGCGACACGATTCATTTCGCACGACCTGAATGACAATCAGTTGGAAGACGACACGATTCGCCTGCCGCATTCCGACTCACCTGCCGTGGGGGTCGTGTCCGCCCATTTCCCGGAAACAATTACCTGGTTTAATGAAGGTCCTGACAGCTGGCAATTCATCCCGCCTGCCGGACTGTTTGAGCTTGAAATGCGTGGATCGGCTGGTGGAGTTGCCCGACTCGTGGCTGACCACATCTCGATGAGTGATGATGGACTGAATCTGATCTTTTCAGCAGGTGAATACGAAGCGGAGGATATCGTGCAATACGAATACCATCACGCCTCGGATGTTACTGATATCAATCGCTGGCAGGCTGATCTGGAAGCCGTAGCTGAGCCAGAAAGCCTCAGACAGATCGCGCGAGCTTCCGGATTCAGACCCTTAAAAAAACAATCTCAAGGCACGGCCTGGGTGCTCACGGAAACAGGCCCGATGGGGCTTCCACTCCTGCAAGGCATAGAAGAGGATGAAGAAATGATATTGCCGGAAAGTCGCCCGTTCCTGAAAGGCATGCTACGACTGGGAGAAATCCCCTGGGAGTCGGAAGGCGCGGGCGTGCCACATACGCCTCGCATCGGATGGGTGAAAATGGGCAGTCTGCTGCTCCTGAGTGCGAAGGGGTTTAAGTGCAGCATCCACCTGAAGGCGTCCCAATCACATGGAGATCATCGCATCCTGACCTTAGGTTCCGCTGCGCTTCATCTGGCCGATCCACAACTGCGGCTGGAAGACTTTTTGCCCGTTTATATTCCACCGGTATATCAGGAAGCCGTGGATGGTCCGCCCGCTCTCCCGGCTACATCTCAGGATGAAGCGGACCGCTTCTACGGTCTGACCTTCCTGAAGGGCTTAAGCTCAAAAACAGCTGTCGATCAACCGAGCTGGCGCTTCAAGCTGCAATTTTATCCGGCATCGGAGCAGGTGCAAGCTAATACGCATCGCTTTACAGAGGGCGACTGGGGTGAAAGCAGCATAGAGATTTCCTTGTCGGAAAAACTAGCCGGACTAAGTCGCTACTGGTACAAACCTCGTAACCTGCGATGGGTGCCGGCCTTACCACTTTCGGGTGATCCTGCCCTGCAGCCCGAGCAGCGCATCAATGAACATCGCACCCTGATGCCCCTGGTGCCAGCAGCGCTGGAAGCAAGCATTCAGTTGGCTTTCGGGCAGACATGGCATGCCCTGGCAGTTCAATCCGGCACTTATGAACTTCCTCCGGCCCCAACCGCTGATAACAACCACAGCCTGTACCGCTGGATCATCCTGGAATTGCCTGGGCTGGAACTGGAATTGTTGCATGGAGAGACCATTGAGCTTCAGCATGGACTGCCCGCCATTGGTCACTTTCAATGGAACTGGCGGCATGACCTGCCATCGCTGGACGAACTTTTTGCGCTGCGTCTCGGGGAACAGCCCAATGCGTCCACCCGTTTGGAGGATGGAACAACAGCCATCTCGTGGACGGAACAGCTCGCCCTGCGAGACGTCCTCGCCAAAGCTTCCGATCCTTTTTTATTTCGGCAATCCACCGCCTTTGACCCAGCGCACACCTTTTGTGTTGATGAACTACCACTGTCAGTTTCGGGGCTGTTTGCCCGGCAAAGCTTTGAGGCACTGGCCTCCATTGATGTCCAGACTTCGACTGCGAGTCTTTGGTTGAAGGGAAGCCATACAAACATCCCACTGATCCCGTCTGATCGCCTGCTGGAGGGACCCGGAGCCAGTTTTGCGCAAACCCGATCGGGCGATGACGTGCCAGTCCTCACTCCGCTTGACCACGCTGGGGAGGACAGTTGGCAACTCCGCGCGGGCTCGTTGGTGCCAAAGGCAAATGATGAAGACTGGGTAGATCAGCGTGGACGGGTTTTTCAAACGGCATCTTCCAGCGCACCTAGGGAAGTACGCACCCATACTTCGGAAGATACCTACGGCACTGTGCTCCAATGGACCGGGGAATTGAACCTGGAATCCAGCGCTGTTGTGTGTAAGGTGCGCTGTATTGGTCTGCCAGTCACTCAGCAGGACGGTTCATGGCAGTTTCGAATGGACAACTTACCGTGGGATAATGTCTTCCACGAGTTCCGCTGGGGAGCTATCGAAACGGTTTCCTTGTGGGGATTTGATTTTCAGTTGTTTTCCCTGAATCAGGTGCGCTTTGCATCCAATGCCACAGGCGGCCTGTCCTCCGTAGAGTCGGTGACCCTTTCCGGGGTCTTGCATTACCGCCAGCAGCAGGTTCGCGCAGCCGATCCCGACACGCAATTGGTTCGGATCGAGTTATCCTGCGATTCCGGGGGAAGCTGGAAACCAACCGCACTTTCCGGACATATCCTGTGGCCACTTTTTGCAGAAGTTCCCGACATGGCCGATGCGGTCAAAAAAGATCTTCGTGAGCCTTATCCCTGGATCAGCGCTGAGGTTGCACTGGACAATGGGCACCTGAAACTGGTTTCACCGGAGCTGCACTTTCAGTACCTGGAACGCACATGGGCCAGACCACTCGAAGACCATCGTTTTGAAGCAGATGCAGGGATTTCGGATGTGCTCCGGTTCAGCGGAAAGGAGATTCCCGGAGAAGCAAATAGCCATGCCTTGATTCCCTTCGATCTTGAAGTAACGCTTGCGCGTGACATGTCGGGCGATTCGAGCGTGACATTCACCCTGACCGCAAACCTTGGATATGCATCCAATGAATTGCTCGATGCGGAACTCAGCGTTGCCATTCATGCTGAAGAGGTGCTGGAAACACTCACCCACATTCGATTGATGCACGTTGGAGAGCATTCGCTGCTGGACTACGCGCCCGGCACACGCAATGAGCCGGTCACCTATTCCTTCGCCAACGGACAGCTGGCCTTTGTTCTGAACCGCCCGTTTAACACAGCCCGGTCCCACGGCTACTTTGAGCTCTTGCCCGGCATGGCCGTTTCGCAGCGAGCGGAAGTGCAGGCCTTTATCACCCTTCAATTGGAATCCCCCGAGGCCGGTGCGTTGTCCAGTGTCGCAGTCGAGGCTTTCCAGGTGCTGATTGAGTCTGTTATACACACCAAAGAGCGTCTTTCATTCCGATTGTTATCAAGCCTTGCCGATGCAGGCACCATGTCCGTTGAGCTTGATTTTTCCGGGGAATATTCGCTTCGAAACGCCATTTCCTGGCCTGGCGCAGCCGATGAGACAGCCACACATGAGGTAAACTTCCTGTTGCGTCAGGCGCGAATTCCGCAGGATCAACTCAAACCTGGTGCTGCATCATTTTTTGAATTGCGCCTGGATGAAGCACATCCTTTCGTGGAGTGGCCATGCATTGCCCGACATGTCATTTATTCCGACACTGATAAGCGCGAACCCTTGCTTACATGGACAGCTCCGCAGCGTCTACGCTTGTTTAATCCTGCCACCTACACAAATGAAGTACTGATCACTGGCGGGGAGGCCATCAAGGGACTCGATCTGCAGTATGGCAAAAAGCGCAGTGGTTCGATGTTTACCGTGCAGCACAAGTATCGGTTGCAACCCACGCGCTGGGATAACCTGGAACGTGGATTTACCGGCCCGCTGGCGAGTGCCCTGGAGACATTCCTCCTTAAACAGCCCGAAAACCTCATCATCGCTGAAGCCTCTGAAGCATTCTGGCTGTGGCCCAATCCGCCATCGGATGACCGTCCACCGGTGGAGTTGTGGCGCCTCGGAAAACACCTGGTGCAAGGCAATCCCACCAACCTCAAAGATTTCACAGCCGAAGCCCGGGAAGCCGGCCAGGGTTGGTATCGCATGGCCATTCCATTTGTGGGCGCTATCGGCAGAGACTTGAAGCGAAACATGCCGGCATCTCTGCAAAAGCGTATGGGAAACCGGCAAATCACCAAGCCAGGTAAGACCCATGATTTCAAGTTTCTCGACCCCAACACGCGGGTATCATTGCCCGACTTATTGCGTCAGGACAACCTGCCGCGCTATGCTCTAGATAACGTCCCGCTACATCCCGGTTCCGGGCGTGTCTTCGACCAGATGATTCCGGCCAGGGAGTCGCACGAACGTGTCTTTCCATTCACCCAGCCGATACGCGGTTTTGAACCCGGCTGGCTGGTGTTCGCTCCCTGGCACCTCGACCACGATTCCGATCCTTATCCCGACATGGCGTTTGGCATGACCAAGGCCATGATCGACCATTTGGTCAACATGCATCACGATGGTTCCAGGCCCTTGACTGCAGCGCTGGAAGTGGTTCCTCAGACCCGTGAAGCTGAAGCTCTTGGACAACGTGTGAAATCCCCCGAAAACGATCCTGTGCCTTATCTGATCGCAAGTCCACTATTGGATTGGTCCGCGACCGGTAACACAGCCATTGTGCGCGATTGGAAGCCACTTCGTAACAAGACTGGTTTGCCTTCCGTGGAAAGCACATTAAAAGAGGCCGCGCTGGAATGGATCAATGCTGCTGATAAGTACACGATTGATCGAGAAGTGTTGGATGGGCCAGCCGGAGACGCACCCGTTGGAGTTGGCATTGGTTTGCTTGTCGCACAACGTATTGTAGACCAACGCCCTGATACCGGTTACAAATCGTTGGGCGCCTTGCTTAAAGTCGATGGCCTGGGCATCGATAAGCTGAATGACCTGCTTTGGATGGCCGCTCCCAAGCCGTTGCGCGTGGTGGTCGAAATCTGGTTACCTGGAACACAAAATCCGTGGAGCGCTGATGTTGAACCTGCGTTGCTGAGCCGGAAAGTGGCCCGACTGGGAACAGTTAAGGCCGGAACAACCTGGCCAGACCTCCTCTTTCGAGCACAGGACGAAAATGCCGAGGAGCAAAAGGTGCGCGCCAGCCTCTGGGACTGGATGGAACAACAGGTTGCCCTCCATCAACACCGCGGGCCGTTACTCATCCGCGCCATGCGCCTGGAACCGCACAGTGAAATCCCGGAACGTTACTATCACCTTCTCCGTGGCATGCGGCAATTGGGCAACGTCAGTGGCAGCCTGCGCAAACTTTCCATCGCCACTCCGGCCCTGCCTGATGTGCGCCTGGAAGACTTATCCGTATGGCCGGAAGGACTGACTTCACTTCCCGGACTGGAATACATGGCTGGCTCTGTCTATTACGAACCCATGGCCTGGTCTGATCCGCCCGAAATGGCCATTGAGGAACCCGGAAACGGGAGTGTGCTGCTGCATCTGGAAGCGCATCCACAGCCAGTGAAGCGGGGCGAGGTTGTTCAACTGAACTGGGAGGCCCTGGAACAACCTGAGCCCTACACGCTCTGGCTGCGAAAAAAAGGCGATGAAGCAGCATGGCAGGTCACAAGCAATACCTATGATTTTCAGCCGCAAGCCACGGAAATCTATGAATTGATCGCGCGGGATGCTCAGGGAACGATCCTCGACCAAAAAGAAGTTGCGGTACGCGTGCAGGTTCCTGCTGCGGGTAGTGGTTACGGGCTTTCATGGAAGCTGAGCGCTACGGTGCCCGGGCCGGATCATACTTCCCGGCAATCCAACAGTCATGGCTGGCAGCGCTGGGTGGAAATGAACCGCGACCCAGTGTTTGACGATCGTACGTACGATGACACTGAGGGCCGTCAAAACGTGTTACCTCCTTCGAGAGAAGCTTCGTGGGAAGCCTCAGACATTGACCTGTCAACCCTTTCTCCACTTATGCCCGCGCGGGTGGTTCAGGTGCAAACAAGTGGACGAGCGGGCCAGTGGTTCGATATACGTAATGCCTTGTTGCTCCGGGAAGCGGATGGTATGTTCAGGCGGCAATCTACCGTGTCACTTTCCCTGCGGCATCCGCGTCCGGTGCCCATTCCAAATGCCCTGCAACCCATCGCGCTGGAAGTTTCCACACCGGTGGATTCGAAGCCTCCGTTTGCGCAAAGGCGCATTGAATGGCAAGACCCGATGTTTAACAGGCGCCTGCTGGCCGTGGGGCAGGAAGCTTCCACCACTTCACTGACACTGCGGCTCGATCGCGGGCAATATGGCGCCAAAGACATTTTCTACCCAGAGGTCATTTTTCAACCAAATAATGACATCGAAGAAGGGTGGCGCATTCAGCTCAAAGCCACCATCCACCGGGAAGTTCGGGGTCGCACCCTGGTGATGGGTAAGCTGGAATTCAGCATGACCGAGACAACTGCTGCCTGCATTACAGAACCTGTTGATGAAGCCTCATTGACCCAGCGCAGTCATAGGATGACAACCACGAGCCAGCACCCCAAGCATAACTGGGTGTTCGAATTGGGCTTGAACCATCCGGAAGCAGCCGATCCGCTGCTGGTGCTCGAATTGATGGATCAGGATCGGCTGGTGATAGAGGCACAACTGCTGGATGTTGACGGCCGGGCAACGCAGCGCGTTCACCTGGAAGCCGCCATTCGGACAGATGTGACTGCCTGGCCGCAGCCTCAAAATGCCTATGCCATTCTCAGATCTTCCCAGGTTGAGAAAGATGTGGCAGCCTTTGGCTGGACCCCGAAACCATTGGTAGTGAAACGGGGCAATCGCTTCGATCCGGGAAGCTGGCAAGGCACTTTTCGCTACACTGACACCTTCATTTCCACCGGCTCGGAAGTGGTCGAATACGAGGTCTTTCCCATCACACCTTACGGAGAACAAATCATGCCTGAAACCGATACGCCATGAGTGCTCAGGAACATATGATTCCTGGCAAGGTGCGGCAAGGGCACAAGGCTCCATTCCCAACGTTGGATGTTGAAAACATCAGCCCGCAACTGCTTGAACAAGCAGCAGGAGCACTGGCCTCGGTGGGCATTGAAACGGGCGGAAGCTCCCTGGAACGTGTGAAACGCGCAGCCCTGTTGGTGCGCGCATTGGCGGCTGGAACGCATCGCTTTATCCGAAGCAACGAGCCGCTGGCCATTGATAAGTCCACACTGATTTATCCGGAGAGCGTGCACGGAAAACTTCCGCTGAACGCATGGGAATGGACTGCAATTCATCACACCTGGGGATGCTTTGATGGAGGAGAAGGAATTGCGATTGATGTTCCTGAACCGCTGTTGGCAGAGGAGTACCTCTGGGGCACACTGGAACTCATGTCGGTGTTGAAAGCATGGGGTGCACAATACCAATTGCAGGCAGGTACTGACGCGGAGCCCATTCGTGTGCATTACACCGGCAGGCGTTTTGGCGGTCCGGTGGCGGGTCGGCAGGACATAAGCCAGATTGGAATGAGTGCGGCCATTTCACTTCCGTCTGGCGATCTGGCCAGCACGGCTGCGGAGGCCTTAGCAGAAGCCGCCCCGGGTTATCGCCTGCGAGCCAATGAAAGCTCAGTTTTGGAAGGACGATTTAACATCATGCTATCCTCCGTGCGCCTGCCAACGGATGTGTTGGAGCCGCACCCCGAAATAGAATGGCTGAAGCAGCGCCCGGCTTCCCTCGGGAGTTTGCTGAAACGATATCCCGATTTTTTTGACCACTACGAGCCTGCGCTTTTTACCTACCAGTTTGTGGATTCCCTTGCAGGATTATCCGGCCGGGCTGTGTGCTCGGTGTTTAACGCTTTTCACGAAAAAGGATTGAGTACACTGCTTCTGATGGAAGCCGTAGAGGCGCAAAAGGCCGAAGGAATTCTGCTTGCCGCGCTGAGTTCGGAAGGGCGTGAGCTGATTGCTGGAGTGTTGCAGCTCGATCCCGATGATTTGAGTCCAACGGTGAAAGACCGTTTGATGCCCCTGGATAATCAGCTCCGTGTGCTGGTGGTTTTTCATTCCATCAGTGCAGTAATGGATGCGTTGCCCAAGGACTGGTCGAAACTCAGCATTGACGACATGGAAAAAGTGAACAAGGTTACTGACCTGCTCTCGCAAGGCCTTGACAGTATTACCAATGCCCCAAACCTCTGGGCAGTGCTGAAATCCGTTGTGGAAGAAGTAGACATCATGGCCTTGTTGCAGGGCCAGTTCACCCCTCCAAATTCAGGTACATCATGATCGGAACCTTGGTCACATATACCAATCGTAGTTCAGAACAGCTTACGGCCTTGCTCGAAAGCAACGCGCTAGATCAAATTACCCGTTTGCAAGGTCTGGGAATACTCAAGTTGGAGGTTGATTTTCCAGGTGACTTCGATCTTGAGGCATATTTGGAAGAAGGCAAGGACACCCTGCGCTTCATTGCAGACAAGGTGGAAACGTGGAAAGAGCCACTGACTGCGCTCCATGCCTTTTTTACCCTGCTTGATTTGGCAGGTGACACCGCAGCACTGACTTCCGAAGCAATGGCCGGAGTGGCTAACCTGACCGGTATTGCCCAGGATCATTCCGGCAATCCGGAGGACGCCATCGAGGCCAGTCGGGCGCACTTGCTACGCCTAAAAAACAGCCTGCCAGCCCCCGAAGAACTGGACGAGTTCCAGCAGAACCTGCGCAACCTGGAAGATAACCTGGATAAACTGAAACAGCTGGTATGAGCCATAACACCTTCATACGGCTGAATGAGCTGGAAGAACGCTACCTGCTGTTTTTCCGAAGCGAGGCGACCGCGTTGGTGAACTACCTCATCGACCAGCAGCTGATGAGCGCATCACAGGTCACTACGGTGCTTACGCCTATAGCTGATTTCCAAGGCTGGCTCGACCAGCGCATCGATGACATCCGGGATGCACTGGCAGGCGCTGACGGACTGATGGCACTCACGGAAGTCATCGGAGGTATGATAGAAGGCATGGCAGATCAAGCGGAGCGGGCTGCCCATGCAGAAACTGGCCTGACAGATAACCCGCTGACCTCGGTACTCAACGGGCTTTCGGGGCTGCGCAGATTCAGCGGTCAGGCCGAACTCGAATACCTCAGCACCATCCTGCCCGATCCAGCACTGCTCCAGGAAATTCAGGAAAATGCCCGCGCCATTCAAACAGAAATTCAAACCCTGCTTGACCAACAGGATCAGGCATCACAATCACGTAACCAATAACCCATCATACCATGAATACCTCTTTCTCAAACTCAATGAATACCGATTTAAACCCTGGAAATTATGTCTGAAACAACTGAAGCGGTGGCAGGAACAGTCTCTGCTACAACAAAACCGTTCAACCCCTTCGATTATGTCGCCAATGTTCTGATGGTGGTTCGCATGAAACTGGAAGAACCATCAGAAGGAGATGATATCCCCCGCTATGCGCGCATTGCACAGATAAGGAAAACAGAAATTGAGATTTTTGATACTCTGGCCAAAGGAGGGGTAACCGGGTTAACACTCACAGTCACCAAACTGATTCATCTTACCCTGACTGCCAAGGACCTGTTTTCCGATCTCCGATCGATGAAGGCCCTGATAGAAGTGGCTGGAGCGATGGTCAAGGCAGTGAGCAATCCTGAATTTACGGCCTCTATAGGGGTATTATTTAATGAAACCGGGGGTGGTGGTGACGATCTTCGGGAAGACATAAATAAGATCACACAGAATAGCGCTGTATCGAACTTCGTCAATCAGGTGGAGGCGTTCATGGATTTCATTCCCGATCCTGGCGATTTGAGGCGCATTGAGTACGAACTCTTTATGATGTCGCGTATCACGTATTCAAATGCTGACCTGTTCCACACCGGTGATGGCGAAGGACAGCCGGTACTTGCAGAAACAGGCAAGGTCCACCTGTTGCAGTGGACGTTTGGCAACAAGTGGGAAATCAACTATCAGGACGGTGCCTCAAAGGATGCTTTCCATGCTGGAAAGCGTGTGCCTTCTTCCGTCAAGGCTGCGGATGCCAAACAGGTATCCTATGAGGAGGTGCTGATTTATGAATATGAAGCAGATTTTTCCGATGACTTTACGGAGATTGGTGAAATGTTCAAGGCGCTCGGTTACACGCAGCTAGGCACAAATAATCAAACAAACCGAAACACCATTCGCACTTTCCAAAGCGCCAATGAATTGCCTGTTACGGGTATCCTCGACAACGATGTCATCAATCGGCTTCACAACCTTGATTATGAGAACGAGGGGTTGAAATGGGTCGTCAAAAAGGGAACCCACAAAAAACCAGATGAGAAGCGGGTGGACGGATGGTTACCGCTGGTCAATGGTGATGCCAATGGGTATGCTGTAGAGGGCTATGATCCCATTCTGAAGGGAAAATACCGTCACTACATCATTGGTCAGGATAAGACCTCCCGACCAGAAGACGATAACTCGGAAAAACCGGAGGAATTTGGCTGGGTTTCATTGCCAGCTCCTGGCAAAACCATTGGTTTTGTTGCAGTTGAAGGACGCAAACGAGAGCGGAATACCTTTCCGTTTTACGAAGGAGGCAAATATTCAGAGGGTCCCGCAACCTGCGGAAAGGAGTTCTTTTTCGCAGCCATGCACACCCAGCCTTGGATTGCGGGCCGAAAAGGGCACCCTGGGGCTTCCGAAAACCTATTCGGATACACCTTGGCCAATACTGCGTCCGAAACGCAAGGGTTGGAAACCAAGATGTATCAAAAGGTCAATATGGGAAGCATTGATCCGGTCGCACACAGCAATGCCATTTCTGGCTTCGAAGCAGGAGATTATAAGTTAATGATCACTGTACGTGCGCGCCAGCGATTCCTGTTTAACGAAAAGGCGGAAATGTCTGTGCCCGATCAGGGGCGGGTTCGTGTGGAAGTATTCAAGAAGGACAAAACAAAGCCGGAAGGTGCGAATGATCCTTCTTGGTGGCCACAACCAAAGAACTATAGAGACCTCGCCCTGAAGCGAAAGCAAGCGATAGACAACAACCAGGTATTTAGCCACGACAAGCATAATTTCTGGGAATGCTTGCGCACTTCGGTGATTTTGGACAACACCATCCTTGAAAACGATCCAAAATCGTTTGTACCCGCAGACTATGAGGTAAAGGTGACCCTTGAAGGGAAGCTTAATAACAACTGGGATTGCGATGCCTACTTTACGGATGTAGCCATTAAGTGGAGCTTTATTCCTGATTCCAATACATGAAAGTGATAAACGTGGCGGGCAGTACTCAAAACCTCCACATCCTCTATTTCCCTTTCCCCGGTCTGGAACAAAAAGCGCAGGCCGGGGATCATTTCCAGGAGATCGCTGCAACCTGGCAGGGCGCAATTTCAACGCATACGGTGCGAAACCATAAAGAAGCGCAGGCCGTGTTTATGCATGGTTTCAACGGGGTTGTTTACCTGTTTGCACACAGCACCAGGACTCAAGGCGTTGCCTTGGAATCAGGGGAATACCTTTCAGCTGAATCGGCCTTGCATTCCCTCCCCAAGCACGCACATAAATGGCCACAACGGGTCATCTTAAATACCTGCCATGCGGAGGAAAATGGATGGGCGGAAGTGTTTCGATCACGAGCGGAAGGCGTTCAGTCTCCGGGGGAAGTGATCGCGCTGCGTGAGATGGCGCGATGGGGGAGGGCGATGTTGGATCTGAATGCTGAGGAAAAAGTGGAATAGGGGGAGACCGTCTGATTTCTGACTTTGCTTCAACGATAGGTTTTGATGTCAGTTCGAGTGTTCCGGCCTTGGTCGGGATGTATCGAAAACGACATCGATGAATGTTGTAGAGTGCTGGATTACTGCGTGATCCCGGAGTGAGGGAGGCTGCAAGCCAAATGATCCATTCGCTTCGCTCATTGGGTTTTTTCATTTGCGCTCTTCATTCAAACAGCGTTTGATTCGAGCACAAATAAAAAATCCCCGTTGCTGTTGCAACGAGGATCATTTGTCTTGCGGAGAGAGGGGGATTCGAACCCCCGGTACCCGTTTCCAAGTACGCATGTTTAGCAAACATGTGGTTTCAGCCACTCACCCACCTCTCCGATGGATTGTCTGATTTCATTCAGAACGGGCGGCAAAAGTAAAAAATCAGACAAATATTGGTACCTATTTCTTCTTTCTAATGAAGACTTTGTTTCCATTGAGTTCAATGTCCCAATCTTCCGAAGAGAAGATGCGCTTTGCATACCGCAGGTAGACCTTGGTGCGCTTGGTGGGACCCATACTGCTGCTTTCCGCACTCTCTGGTTCTCCGGCAAACTCGAAAGAGCGAATGTTAGCGTTGTTGGAGAAGAAATGGTGAATGATCGCTTCGATGGTTTTCATCACAGCGTAAAACTCACCTTTATTGGTGAGCACATATTCTTCTCCTCCAAACTCTTCGTTAAGGACTCCAAAGACGATGTTGGTAGAGAGAATATCGTTCTGCTTTCGCCCAAAGCGAACCTCATATTTCATGCCTGAGTCGGTGTTGAAATAGTAAATTCCTGAGGACGGAATCGCTGGTGCTATGAACTCGTAAACCTTGGGCAAAACCAAACGAACAAGGCAAGTTTAATCATTTATATTTGGCGGTTTCAGCATGGCAGAAAAGTTCGGCAAATGGATAGGTGGAGCGCTCGGGTGGGCGTTTGGTGGACCGATAGGTGGACTTGTGGGTTTTTCGCTCGGTTTTTTGTGGGACAATGCGAGCCTGAAAACGGATTTCGAATTCTCTGGGAAGCAAGAGCAAGCCGCTGGAACTTCCCGTGAAGGGGACTTTGCAGTGAGTTTATTGGTTTTAGCTGCTGCCGTGATGAAGGCGGATCAGCGTATTTTGAAATCGGAGTTGGCCTATGTAAAAAGGTTCCTTCTGGAGCAGTTTGGGGAGCAAAAGGCTATGGACTTACTGAGAGTTTTGAAGGACTTACTCGATAGAGATATCGCATTAGGGCCTGTCTGTCAACAGATCAATCGACACATGCCTCATGCGCAACGCCTCCAGTTGGTCCACTTTCTAATAGGAATTGCCCAGGCAGACGGACATATGGATCCTTCTGAGTGGAGGGTGATCAATACCATTGCTCATTACCTCAGAGTCAACCCTAAGGATCTTGACTCGTTAAAGGCGATGTACCAACAAGATGAGGAAAGGTATTATCGCATTTTGGAGATAGATAAAAATGCTTCGGACGAAGAAGTGAAACGCGCATATCGAAAAATGGCTATGAAATACCATCCTGATCGCTTAGGAGATGTGGGAGAAGAGGTGCACAAGGCCGCAGAAGAAAAATTTCATCAGGTTCAAACGGCTTACGAAAACATAAAAAAAACAAGAGGACTATGAACACATCAATGAAGGTAGCCCTGGCTGCAGGAGCAATTTTGCTTAGCTCAGCTGGAATGGCTCAAAAGCAGGAAAAGAAAATTGTGAAATCTGAACCCGGAGTTTATCGGTTAACGGACCTGCCGGATGGCGAATCGCCCAGTGAAAAGGGAGCTCTAGCTGATCTGCGAGAGATTTACACACAAGCTTACGATACGAATGATACGGTCGATCTGGTGAGCTATGCTTATGGTCAGGGTTTGGCCACCAATCTTGTGCTGCAAGGTTTCTCTGAGCTGGATTTGGCCGCTTTAAACCTGGGTATCATTGACGTTCTCAGAAATCATGAACTGAGAATGACCGATGTTGAATCTCAACAAATACTCAATAGCTACATTCAAAAACTTATGGAAGAAAAATCAGCCAGAGCCAAGGCGGCAGGAGAAGCATTCCTTGCTGAGAATGCCAAGAAAGAAGGAGTGATGACAACGGAATCCGGACTCCAATACAAAGTGCTAAAAGAAGGAACCGGATTGAAGCCAAATGCCACGAGCAAAGTAACAGTTCACTATCACGGTACCCTCACCGATGGAACAGTGTTTGACAGCTCAGTAGATAGAGGTCAACCAGCTTCTTTCGGGTTGAATCAGGTCATCAAAGGTTGGACTGAAGGGCTGCAACTTATGGCCACTGGATCAAAGTATACGTTCTACATTCCTGGAGACCTTGGATATGGTCCTCGCGGTGCTGGAGGTGGAAAGATTGGTCCAAACGAAGTATTGATCTTCGATGTTGAGCTGATTTCGATCGACTAGAGCAAGAATAGATCACAAACAAAAAAAGGCGCTGTAGATTTCTACAGCGCCTTTTTACTTTTCAAGTAGGATGTACTCTTACTTGTTCTTCTTGTTTTTCCAATTGGATACTTCCTCCATCAGGTCATCTCCGTAGATGAACTCTTTTTCCTTTTCAGCATATTCCTTTTCTCCAAGCTTGTTCGCTTTTTCAGCCTGCTTGATGGCGCCATCATAGTCTTTCTTCTGCGCCAACAGATCGGCATAGATCCAATGAGAGTACCAGTTTTCGTGCATCTCAATTGACTTCTCGATCCACTCAATTCCCTTGGCTGTAAGGTTGGCGTCTTTGGCAAAAGATGCAGATGTGCGGTAAACCTTCCATTGCTCTCCTTCCTTAGATTCAGCGAGGGCCTTTTCGATGTTCTTCACCACCTGCTCCATAGGATCAGACTCAATGCGCATCACTACTTGCTTGCCAGCCCATTCCAGCACTAGCTCTGCAGTGTTCATGTCCACATCTATAAATCTGAATTCCAGGCGTTCAGTCATTTCATCCAATTCTCTCACTTCCGCATCAAATCTTGCAGCATCTTCATCTTCACTGTAGTTTCCTGTGCCCCACAGTTCAGTGTTCCGATTGAGGATGACTTCCCAACTGCCGCTTTCTTGCGGGATAGTGAAGAGAGAATAGCTTCCGGCTTCCAACATTTGATCATTGATAATGGCCGTTCCCGTGAGGGTAATGCTGGTAGCCTTGTTAGCTCCTGTTCTCCACATTTCATCATAGGGCACGAGCTTTCCCCATATTTCTCGATTTTTCACTCCAGGGCGAGAATAGTCGATGGTGATGTCAGTAAGTCCTACACGCTGTGTCACACAGGCTGCCGGACTTGGCTTAGGAAGCTCTTGTGCAACAACGGCCAACGCGAGGGTTAAAAATGATGCCAGGGTAGCGATTGTTTTCATGCTGTTCTCAGTTTTGATTTGATGCAAAACAAAAACAATAGCTTGAAGTTTGGCGTTTCCGGCAACATCTCTTACGATTCTCAAATGGTACCCAACAAAAAAGGCCGTCAATTATTGACGGCCTTTCGATTCATTTATGAGTTATATCAGGCATACACAATGCGATCCTTGGCATAGTGTCCATCCTTCAATTTCTGTTGCACCTTATTAAAGATTTCAATCGTATAATTCACATCTTCTTCTGTGTGAACGGCCGTTGGTATGAGACGGAGCATGATGGTGTCTTTAGGAACAACCGGGTAGATCACCATAGAACAGAAGATACCGTGGTTTTCGCGCAGATCAAGGATGACGTTTGCTGCTTCGAATGGGCCTCCGTTGAAGAATACAGGTGTTACGGGCGAATTGGTTCGACCGAGGTTAAACCCGTTCTCACGTAGTTTGCTTTGTAGCAGGTTTACGATCTTCCAAAGATTCTCTTTATGCTCAGGCTGCGTGCGCATCATTTCCAAGCGCTTGATGGCACCCAGCACGAGTGGCATTGGTAATGACTTGGCAAAAATCTGCGAACGTGTGTTGTATCGCATGTACTCTATGATCTTCTCTTCGGAAGAGATGAAAGCACCGATAGAGGCGAAAGACTTTGCGAAGGTGCCGAAGTAAACATCAATACCGTCCATGCAACCCTGGTGTTCACCCGTTCCTGCTCCGGTAGCGCCCATGGTTCCAATACCGTGAGCATCATCTACAAACAGACGGAAATCATACTGGCCCTTGAGGTCTACGATTTCTTTGAGCTTACCCTGATCGCCAGCCATTCCAAAAACGCCTTCAGTGATCACGAGGATGCCTCCGTTGGTTCCTTCTACCAGCTTGGTAGCTCTTTCCAACTGCACCTTCAGGCTTTCAATATCGTTGTGCTGATAGACAAAGCGCTTACCTACATGCATGCGCATGCCATCCATGATACAAGCGTGAGCTTCGCTGTCGTAAACGATCACATCGCTGCGATCCGTTAAAGCATCTACAGCAGATGCCATGCCCTGGTAACCGTAGTTCAGGAGAATGGTGTCTTCTTTCTTTACATATGCGGAGAGATCGGCTTCCAACTGCTCATGATAGTTGGAGTTACCAGACATCATGCGGGCACCCATTGGATATCCCATGCCGTATTCAGCAGCAGCTTTCGCATCTACCTCTCGTATTTCAGGATGATTGGCAAGGCCTAAATAGTTGTTCAAACTCCAAACCAGCACGTCTTTTCCTCTAAACTGCATCCGGTTGGATAATTCTCCTTCCAGCTTTGGGAAGAAAAAGTAACCATGACCGACATTGCTATACTGACCTAGAGGCCCTTTATTCTCTCGAATTTTATCGAAGATATCTTTCATTGTTTCGAATTTGCTCGCACATTCAAGTTGCAAAACTAGCAATATGACTTTTTTTCCTTCGTTTCAGCCACTTACTTACTGTTGCACTTATTAACACACGAGATTCCAGGAAGATTTATTTTTGCACGCTTATATGAAACACCAAATCGTCTTTTTGTTTGTAACCGTTCTCGTTACACTCGCTTCTTGTGGTGAATACCGCAAGGTGCTTCGAAGCGATGACATGCAATATAAGTACGATAA
This sequence comes from Flavobacteriales bacterium UBA6057, assembly GCA_002428995.1. Taxonomy (GTDB): domain Bacteria; phylum Bacteroidota; class Bacteroidia; order Flavobacteriales_G; family Salibacteraceae; genus UBA6057. The sequence continues at coordinate 95,022 of DIYJ01000017.1, forward strand.
GGCCCTTGAACTATACAAGGCGGAAAAATTCGCCAAGGCCTATCCACTTTTTGAGGAGCTCTACATTGTTTACCGTGGTACAAACAAGGGGGAGAGGATTGCATATTATCAGGCTTACTGCGATTACAACCTGAAAGATTATCTGTTAGCCGGGCACCGCTTTGGTCAGTTTTTCAAAAGTTACCCGAACAGCGAGTATGCCGAAGAGTGTCAATTCATGTCCGCTTACTGTGACTATAGAGTCTCACCAGTTTATAGTTTGGATCAGGCAGAAACGTTTAGAGCGATTCGGGCTTTTCAGCTTTTTGCGATCGACTATCCTGAAAGTTCTCTGATCGATAGTTGCAACACGTTGCTGGATGAGCTTCGATACAAGATCGAGAAAAAGGATTACGAGAAAGCCAGGCTCTACTACAGGATGGAGAACTACAAGGCTGCTACCGTAGCTCTTAAGGAGTTTTTGGAAGTATATCCCAACAGTCGCTACAAGGAGGAAAGCCTGTTTATGGCCTTTGATGCAGGCTATGAATTGGCGAAAAACAGCATCGACTCTAAAAAGCTCGAGAGGGTAGAGGCGGCTAAGAAAGCTTATATTACCTTTGCAGACCGTTTTCCAAAAAGCGAGTGGCTTCGGGAAGCGGAATCAAAGTATGAGGACCTGCTTGAATTGGGCCTCGAACAAAGGAACATTTAGAAAGGATCGAGATGGACTTATTGAAGGAATATCAGAAAATGGAATCTCCCAATACCACAGTAACACGTGATCTTGACAAGATTGAGGAGAAGAGTGGAAACATCTACGAAGCCATTTCTATCATTGGAAAGCGCTCAAACCAAATCAGCACAAACCTGAAGCAAGAGCTCGATTCTAAGTTGCAGGAGTTCGCTTCTGTGACGGACAGCTTGGAGGAGATTTTCGAAAACCGTGAGCAGATCGAGATCTCAAAAATGTATGAGCGCATGCCAAAGCCAAGTATTCTGGCAATGGAGGAATTCCTCGCTGATAAAGTTTATTTCCGCAGACCGGAGGTCGAAAAGGCTCCCGAGTCTGGAAATGAATAGACTCCTGTTTCATGTTGGATGGTAAGAACATACTGCTGGGAATCACCGGTGGTATTGCTGCCTATAAATCCATTTTTCTTACCCGCGAACTTGCCAAGCTTGGGGCTGACGTCAAAGTCATTATTACCCCCGATGCCGAGCAGTTTGTGACTCCTGTTACCCTTGCAACGCTTTCGGGCAATCCGGTCTTGAGTTCCTTCGTTCCTGAAGGAGCCGGAGGACTCTGGAACAATCATGTTGAGCTTGGCAAGTGGGCTGACCTGATGGTCATTGCACCACTGACGGCCAACACGCTCAGTAAATTAGCCTCGGGTCAAAGCAACAACTTATTGGTAGCCACCTATCTCAGCGCTACCTGTCCTGTGATGGTTGCCCCGGCCATGGATCTTGACATGTACGCCCATCCTACCACCCACGAAAACCTGGACAAGCTGCGGCATCACGGGGTTGAAGTCTTAGAGGCCGCGGAAGGATCACTCGCCAGCGGACTCTCTGGAAAAGGGAGGATGCAGGAACCGGAAGAGATCATTGAAGCGATTCGTCATCACCTTGCTCCAACAGAGCAGCTGAAAGATAAGCGCGTGCTCATCACTGCCGGGCCTACGCACGAGCCTCTCGATCCGGTTCGGTTCATTGGTAATCGTTCTTCGGGTAAGATGGGGTTTGCCATTGCCAAACAAGCCTTGAGGCTTGGAGCAGAGGTGACATTGGTCGCTGGGCCCGTAAATGCTGAATTGGATCATCCCAGATTGAATAGGATGGATGTGAAGACGGCTGAAGAAATGATGGCTGCGGTGGCTCATTGCTATGGCGAGCAGGACATTCTCGTATTCGCAGCTGCAGTGGCTGATTATCGACCGAAAGACGTTTCGAATCAAAAGATCAAGAAAACTCCCGGTGATGCTCCTGTGATTGAACTCGTTCAAAATCCTGACATCCTGAAGTTTGTAGGACAACACAAGAAGCCTGACCAATTCCTTGTTGGGTTTGCGCTGGAGACGGATCAGGAAGTGCAAAATGCACGCAAGAAACTGGATAATAAAAACCTCGATATGATCGTTCTGAACTCTTTGAACGATGCCGGTGCGGGTTTTGAATTCGATACAAACAAGGTTACTTTCATAACCTCAAAAGATGTGGTGGAAATACCACTTAAATCCAAAGACGAAGTTGCCGTTGATATCTTCCGCCAAATTCTCAAGTTACATGCTGAAAGCTAAGATGCTCGCACTTGGCCTTGTCCTGTCGATGGGGTTTTCCAAAGCGCAGGAGTTGAACTGTTCCGTGCAGATCAACAGTCAACAAATCCAGGGTAGTGAGCGAACCATTTATGATGCGATGCAGCGTTCGGTCTATGAATTCATCAATACTCGCAGATGGACCAACGATAAGTATGCACCACACGAGCGCATTGAGTGCAGCATGCTGATCACGATTGATGCTCAGCCTGCGGTGGATCAGTTTAATACTACGTTTCAGATCTCTTCTAACCGACCCGTTTATGGGAGTACTTACAAATCGACCCTGTTTCGCTACCAGGATGCGAATGTGAACTTCCAGTATCTTCAGTTTGATGTGTTGAACTATTCGGATAACGCCTATTTATCAAACCTTACTTCCGTCATCGCTTACTACGTCTACGTTATTCTTGCTTACGACTACGATAGCTATTCTCCTATGGGAGGCACGGAGTATTGGCAGAAGGCGCTTCAGGTAGTCAATAACGCACAGAGTTCAGGTGATGCCGGGTGGCAATCAGGTTCAAGCCGACAAAACCGTTACTGGTTTGTGCAGTACAACCTTGATCCTCGCTATGAAGGGATCAGGAAAGCGATTTATACCTATCACCGCAAAGGCTTCGACCAAATGGCTGATAACGTGATGAAGGGAAGAGAAGGTATGTTGGATGCACTTGAGCAGGTTCAACAAAGCCACCAAAATGAGCCTAACTCCTTTATTCAACGACTGTTTTTCACGGCTAAGCACGAGGAGCTCATCAATGTTTTCAAGGGTGGGGAGCCAAACGAAAAAACGCTGGCTGTTCAGCTGTTGCAGGAAATTGACCCGGCCAATATTTCAAAATACGACCGGATCAAACAGGGCGGGGGAGGTCGCTAAGCCTCCGTGTCCCGTAGGGTTGTTTTGATGGCGGTATTTGGGTTTTCCAAGGTGCGATGTACCGGGCATTTATCCGCGATTTCCACCAACCGCTGCCGCTGTTCCTCGGTCATGTTTCCATAGATTTCAAGGTCTCGTACGAACTCGTCTATTTTGCTCGATGCCCGGGTATCCTCTGAGTCGGTTGCATGCTTTTTCGCATGACTCACGTGCACATTCACCTCCTGCAAATCGATCTTTTTGTGATTCGCATACATTTTCAGAGTCATTGCAGTGCAAGTTGCCAGCGAGGCGGCCAAAAGTTCATATGGATTAGGTCCAAAATCATCACCTCCCACCTCTGCAGGTTCATCGGCTGTTAAGTTATGCTGCCCGGCTTTGACGAGGGTCGTGAAATTCGGCCCACTCAGGCTGGCAACAACTTGATGATCCGTATCAATGGGCTTGGGTTCAGGAGCAGGAATGTACTTTCTTACCCACGTTCCGATGACCTCGCCTGCATAGTTGGCATCCTTCCCGGCAGAGAGCATGTGATCTGCCCCATCCAGGGTGATGAAGCTCTTAGGGTGGAAGGCTGACGTGTAGATTTCAGCCGCGTTTTCAATGCCTACGATGGTGTCTTGCGGGGAGTGCATAATCAGCAATGGCTTTCGCATGTGTTTTAGCTGATCCAGGAATTTGGCGCTCAGGATATCTGCCACGAATTGTCGCTCAATCGTGAACGTTTTGTACCCGATGGTAACTTCTCCGCTACCCTCCGTTTCAATCTTTTCGAGCGCACCTTTCAGCAAGTGTTTTACGTGAGCCGGGTCAGAAGGAGCAGCTACAGTTACAATCGCTTCTATTTCTTCGATCTGCATGCCCGATGCCAGAACGGCTGCACCTCCAAGTGAATGGCCAATCAATAAACGAGGCGCTTCATAGTGCTCGGCCATGAAGGCATGTGCCGCTTGAATGTCTTTTAGATTACTGCTGAAGTTAGTGGCGGCAAATTCTCCTTCGCTGTCTCCAATGCCCGTAAAGTCAAACCGCAACGTTGCGATGCCGGCCTGGGCTACTGATTGTGCAATTTTCCGGGCGGCTGAGACATTTTTGCCGCAGGTGAAGCAATGCGCGAAAATGGCATAGGCATGAGGCTTTTTATCGAGGGGAAATTCGATAACACCCCTTAATTCTTCTCCGTTAAATCCTTTGAAAGTGACGCGTTTGCGTGATTGAGCCATGTCTTAGTCCTTTAATGACGTTTTTTGAATAAACACCTGATTGTGTCGTTTTGATTGCGAAAGAGCTCAAAGCCCCAGTTCACTGCATACTCTCCAAAAGAACTGGTTATTGCTAAAATGGCAACTGCTTTTTCCTCCTTACAATGCAGAAACAAAATGGTTTCTGGTTAAATCTTAATACCTGCGTAAACTCTGATTGATCATTGTGAAGCAGCTTTGACCAAAACCTTTCTGTGGAGTATTCAGAAATCCTTTTTACCGTCATCAGCGGTGTGCTGGTATTCCTCTATGCCATCAGCCAGCTTTCTCATCATTTGAAGGAGATCGCGGGAGATCGTTTGAAAGAGTTCCTGGGTAAGTTCACTCGCAACGTGGTTACCGGAATTCTATCTGGAATTGTCGTGACTGCACTGCTGGGCTCTTCATCGGCTGTGATCATCATGGTGATTGCCTTGGTTAGTGCTGAGGTTCTCACTTTTCGGCAGGCGCTAGGGGTGGTGATGGGCGCTAATATTGGAACAACAGTATCCAGCCAATTGATCTCTATTGACATCAGCCAATACACAGCTATACCGCTGCTCATCGGTTTTGTGATGCTGCATGTCGGCAAGAGTTCTTCTCAAAGACACATTGGGGGCGTACTCTTTTCACTTGGATTGCTCTTTTTTGGGCTCTTCACCATGGAGTTTGCCGTGGAACCGCTTAAGGATCATGCTTCATTTCAAGAGATGATCGTAGGGCTGGAACATCCTCTGAAGGGAGTACTTACGGGCGCCTTGGTCACGTTCATCGTACAATCCTCATCGGCCATGATGGGCATGGTAATTACCTTGGCAAAACAAGATCTGATCAGTCTTTCTGCCGCCATTGCGATTATGCTAGGGGCAGAGCTGGGAACGTGTAGCGATACCTTGATAGCGACCATTGGAAGGAGCCGAGAGGCAGTGAGAACCGGAATATTTCACTTGGTCTTTAACATCATGACCATATCCGTTGGCGTTCTTCTGATCAGTCCTTTCACTTCGCTGGTAGAGTGGATTTCAGCAGAGCAATCCCTTTCTGGCATGGTTGCCAATGCCCACATGCTTTTCAATGCACTGGGAGTGATTGTGTTTGCGCCCGCTGTACCACTGTTCGAACGGGCGCTTGTCAAGTTGATTCCTGAAAAAAACGAGGCTGCTGCTTAGAAGCCCGTCTGAATTTCGTCAACGATACCGTAAGCCTTGGCCTCGTCAGCATTCATCCAGTAGTCACGGTTGAAGTCTTTCATCACTTGTTCAAAAGACTGACCGCAGTTGTCAGCGAGGATTTGCGCGCTAAGCTCCTTGGTCTTTTTAATCTCTCGTGTTTGGATTTCAATATCACTCGCAGTTCCCTGAAATCCTCCCAGACTTGGCTGATGGATCATCACACGACCGTGAGTGAAAATTTTACGTCTTCCTTTTTCACCTCCTGACAGGAGAATGGATCCCATGGAAGCAGCCAATCCCATACAAATAGTGGAAACAGGAGATTCAATCATTTGCATGGCATCGTAAATCACCATACCTGAGGTCACATATCCACCTGGTGAATTGATGAAAAACTTAATCTCTTCTCCGGGCTTCTCTGCGTCCAAATACATGAGTCTGTCCAACACATGTTTTGCTGAATCGTCAGTGACAGGGCCCCAGAGGAATACCCTGCGTTGTTCTAAAAACTTCTTGCTGAAAAGGCGCTGATCGCTCAGTTTATCGAGTACGTCATCCTTCTTCTTATCATCATCTTCCAGTACTACCTGCATGAAAATTCTAATTAATTACTCAGCCAAATGTAAGGCTTGAGACCTGACAATGTTCGCTTAAAATGGATCGACATTCATTGCGTTGAAATCAGGCTCCGTGAGGTAGGAGAACGTTCCCGTTTCAAGGCTCAGCCGTGCAATGCGCAGGTTGAAGGAGGTAAGATCTACTTGATTGTAGTAAATGGCCTGATCGTCCTTGGTGTAGCGAGGAAAGATGTTGATGTTTTCGTCCTGCAGGAGCACAGATTGTTCTTTGGAAGCGACATCCACTTCCATCAACGACCATTTTCCAATGCCCAGATAGTCAGCCTCTGTGAGCGATTCGAAAACGATTTTCGAACCATCGGAAGAAAAGTCCGGATGATGATCCCGATGATTATTGGTGGTAATTCTGGTTTCTACCCCGGTTTCAATATCGATGAGGTAAACTTCGTATCGCGTAACATCTGTATCCTCGAATCCCGCAGGTTGTCGGATACAAGCGATGGACAACCCGTCTGGCGAAAACACAGGATCAAAATAGCTTGCTTCAGAATCTCTGGAAACTCTGACAATGTCATTCCCTGCAGCATCCGTTGTGTAGAGCTGCCAGTTCCCAATCTCTGGATCGATGGCACACATCACAATGCGGTTTCCATCGGGTGACCAGTTAGCAAAACCATGCTGCTCCCAGCCGTTGGCATTTGCGGGAATGATTTCTTTTCGGTTCTCACCGTCCGTATCCATCACCCACAATCCGGCAGAACTATAGTCATTCACATCTACCACCTGAATCTCAGAGTGATAGTAGAGCAATTTTGTTTTGTCTTCCGAAATACGCGGCCACCAGCTTTCACCGTCAAGAATGGTGATTCTCGATTCAGTTTCTTCATGTCTCCGCCAGATATCGAATTTCCCTCCCTGATCACTTGCGTACACGATTTCTTCCGTGGTACTGCTGATCTCCGGGTTCTCATCCACATCATCAGTATTTGGTTCCAAAGGCGCATCTTCTGTGCATCCAATGGACAGCGACATCAACACTGCAAAACCAAAAATCAAACGCTGCATTCCATTCATTTTTACGTATCCCCCAAGACGGTCTGAGTAGTTGGAGGGTTAGTATGACGTGTGAAATTACAAATCGATGCTCAGTTTGTTGGCGGAACATTTAAATGAAATTCCAATCACTTTGGGAAGTTAATTTGCCTCGTGAAAGAATCATTGACTTTTGGAGTGCCTTTCGGGATGCTGTCCGGGCTGATTTTCTTCCTCTCAGCATCGGTAGAGATGCCTGTACTACACTTTGGTCGTCAAATCTTCGTTCTATCTATCGGCCTCTGGGCTATGTTTTACGAAACCAAGAAAGCCAATAGCGCTTACTTCCCGTATAGATATGCTTGGTTTTCAGGGTTTAACACGCTGTTTGTGATGGCTTTGGTGAGCGCTGTGCTCGTCTTACTTGTTAAAAGCAACGAGCTTGAAGAATTGAGTATAACCAAGGACTTTTTAGCAATGGGTTTTGTTGAGTTCTTCAACCTGCTCTTCCTTGGGGTTCTCATAAACACAGCCTTAGCCTGGGTTTTTAGAAAAAAATGAAAAGATGAACAGAGATAAAAAAGCAGAAGAAAAATTTAAAGCGAAGGATTGGAACGAGATCAAGAGCAATGATTCCTGGGCCATTTTTAAGATAATGGCCGAATTTGTACAAGGGTTTGAGAGTTTGTCGCGCATCGGGCCCTGCGTCAGCATTTTTGGTTCAGCCAGAACCAAACCAGATCAGCAAGAATATCAGCTGGCAGAAGAGATTGCCTACCTGATCACACAGGAGGGATATGGAGTTATTAGTGGAGGAGGCCCCGGTATCATGGAAGCAGCCAACAAGGGCGCACAACGCGGAAATGGAAAATCGGTAGGACTCAACATTGACCTGCCCTTTGAGCAAGAGTCCAATCCCTACATCGACAAGGACAAGCTCTTGAATTTCGACTATTTCTTCGTTCGTAAGGTCATGTTCATGAAGTATGCACAAGGTTTTGTGGTATTGCCAGGAGGTTTTGGTACGCTCGATGAACTGTTTGAATCACTCACCCTTATCCAAACCCATAAAATCGGAAAGTTCCCCATTGTACTTGTCAATTCTGACTACTGGAAAGGCATGGTCGAATGGCTTCAGAACACTGTGACACAGTATGGTAACATCAGTAGCGAAGACGTATTTCTGTTCCAGGTTGTGGATACAGCGGAAGAGGCTGTGGAGATCATTCGGGGTTTTTACGATCATCACCTGCTCAAGACTAACTTCTAGTCAATTAACAGAATCATGTTTGTAATTGCAGATATGTGGCCGGACCTCCGGCCAGCACTGCGATAGCTTTGTATTCCAAGCAAAATCTTGGAATCATGCTGAAGTCACTCTTCCTTCTATTCAACTTCGCTTCGCTCATTGTAGTGACCGCGCTACTGCCTGCAGATGTCAAGGTAGACACATCGATAGAAGAAGAGATGATGCGAGACTCCTCCTACGTAGTTGAGGTCAAGATCCAAAAAGCCAAGATTTTTGGGTTTGCCAAGTTTCAGCAGGACTTGCCTGCAGGATTTCTTGCCAAGCCTCTGGAAACGGCAGATGCTTCCTTCACGTTTGCAGATGACAAAGTGAAGTTCATTTGGATGGCTCTACCAGAGGTGGACGAGATCATCATTTCCTATGAAATCACACCTACTGCTGATGCTCCTTCTGATGGATTGATTGAAGGCAAGTTTTCTTACATCGAGGATAACAAGCGAAAGAGCTACGATCTCCCCAACATACCCTTCAAGGTTCTGGGAACGGAGGATATTCCTGAAGAAGTTGAGCCTATGGCCTCTGTTTCAAGGTCAGTGGTGGACAACGGTGATAATTCTTACACTGTTACACTGAATATTGAGAAACAAGGCATCAGTGGTTTTGCCAAGGTGGAGGAATACCTTCCCGGCAACGCAGAAGCCACAGGCGGTGATACCAAGTTGGGTGTTTTCAGTCAGGTGGACGAAAAGACCAAATTCGTTTGGATGAGTGTCCCGGCAGATGAGTCGTTTTCGGTTACTTACAATGTGACGAGCGAGGATGACATCATGGAAAGTCTGAAAAGCATGGAAGGAAATTTCTCATACCTCGATCAAGATGAGACCAAGTCAGTGCCCGTAATTGGAGGAGAACCAATGGATGTGGCAATGGAAGATGAAGCTGTGGAAGAGGAAGTTACCTCTGACGACTCCAAAGGAGAAGAGGAAGAGATGGCCGCAGCAACTGAGGATGAAGCTCCTGTTGAGGAAGAGGTGGCTATGGAGGATTCAGAGCCCGTTGTAGTAGAAGAAGAAGTTGAGGAAGAGGAGCCCGCAGTTGAGGAGCCCGCTCCAAAGAAAGAGCCTGTGGTGGCTCAATCAGTCACACCTAAGAAGGCAGCTCCAGCTCCGGTTACCTCAGTGCCAGACCCGGAAACAGGTGTTCGCTATCGCGTGCAGATCATCGCAGGGCATAAGATGGTGAACAAAGCCTACATTCAGAAGACGTACAATTATTCAGATGACTACGCCACGGAGAACCACGAAGGTTGGATCAAATACACGACAGGAAGTCATTCTGCCTACCGTCAGGCGCGTGATCAGCGTGAGGCATTGGTCGCTGCGCAGCACAATTTCCCTGGTCCATTTGTGACAGCCTACAACAGTGGTGAGCGTATTACTGTACAGGAAGCACTGATGATCACAAACCAAAAGTGGGTCCAGTAATCCTGTAAAAAATCATGCTGAGTGTCTCGTGTTGAGGCTTTCACTACATTAGCGTCTTAGAACCCTAAGTAGCTTTTATGATAATTCGGGCAAATTCTGTGAGATTTTTTGGCCTGCTGGTTTTGTGTTTTGCAACTCTTGGCCAGCCGCTTTTTGCCCAGGAGGAAGTATCAGAAGCATCGGAAGCAGTTGAGGAGAAGGAATGGACCATCAGACCGGAAATCACTGCTGGCGTTGGAATGCTAGTGTACAGGGGCGACCTGTTTGAGGGTCGAAAGTCTTTGAATCTCTTCCAAAACAAGTTGGCATTTCATATTGGAGCCTCCCAGCCAGTTACAGATTTTCTTGACGTTAACTTTTTCATGCTCTATGGCTCGTTGGGAGCAAACGAACGAACGCTATTGCCAGAGCGCAACCTGAATTTTGAAAGCACCATTACTTCTGCAGGCTTTGCTCTCAGCTACAACTTTTTTCATGTTCTAAAGCCTGGTCACAGGCTTGAACCTTTTGTTTCTGTTGGTTTTGAGGCTTTCCAGTTTGTGTCCAAAACAGACTTGATTGATGGTTTTGGAAACCGTTACCATTACTGGTCAGATGGTACGATCCGCAATCAGCCGGAGACCACTGAAAACCTTACTACGGCTATTGAGATTACCCGCGATTACGAGTACGAGACAGACATTCGTGAGTTGAATGCGGATGGTTTCGGAAACTACTCTGAGCGATCATTTGCGATCCCCATTTCTATTGGATATAAGCTCTTGTTGAACGACAAGGTCAATTTCAAGATGGGAATTGAATACCACTGGACCTTCACGGACTACATTGATGGTATCACGGATGAATCCAGAGGTTTAAGAGCCGGAAATGAGCGTTCTGACCGCTTCTATCACACGTTCATAGGTTTGAGCTACAACCTGACTCAAATACCGAAAAACATTGATCCTGATTTCTCCGGAGATGACCGGGGAGATAGCGACCAGGATAGCATCCCCGATTTTCTTGACGATTGTCCGGCAACGCCATTGGGCGTTCAGGTTGATTCGAAAGGATGTCCGCTGGACAGCGATAACGATGGTGTGGTAGACTACAAAGACCTCGAGCTTAATTCACCTGAGGGAGCCATTGTTGATTCCAGTGGTGTCGCTCTGTCTGATCAGGACTTCGAACAACTCTACCTTGAGTATACAGACGAGACTGGCGAATACACCGAGTATACAGCTACTTCTTATGCTCTGGATTCGCAGGAGAGAAAGACCAAACGGAAGAAGACTTCCTACACGGTTAAGATTGGCGAGTTTGAAGAAGGAGTGAATGATAGCCTGGCGAACATTCTTCTTAGCATGCCTGACGTTACCACGCGTCAGACTGAAGATGGTAAAACCATTATAGAGGTTGGAAACTTCGAAAGCCTGCCGGACGCGTTGAAGCGTAAGGTTGAATTGGAATCCTCCGGTATTGCCACGCAAGACTTGATCGAGACCAACACAAGCGGTGAAGAATCAAGGGTGACCAACATTGAACAGGATATGGTTTCTCAGGAGACATTTGGAATGCCGGTGAACCAAGTGATCCAGAAGAATAAGAGTTTGCCTCCACCCAAGCGTCTCATTACGAGTCAATCGGAATACACACTGGATCGACCTATCGATGAGAGAAGTGTTTCGAAAGCTGATGACAGCCAGTATGGCAATCAAACAGTCTACAGAGTGCAAATCGGTGCCTTCGCTAATAAGCTGAAGAGAGATGTATTTGGTGATATTCAGGATCTTCTGGTAGTAACCACCCAGGATGGTTTGACGCGCTATTACACAGGATCATTTACCAGCTATCAGCAAGCCGCTTCTCGTAAGATCGACATCATCGGATCTGGATTCCCAGATGCCTATGTGGTACCATTCAAGAACGGTCAGCGTGTGAGTCTTCAGTCTACCGGACAAGCTACGCCTGCTCAGAATGTTGTCCCACGAAACAGTAGTTCTTCACCCACTGATTCTCCAAACTATGGCAAGGTGAAATTCAAAGTTCAGATCGGTTCTTACGCAAGTGATATACCTACTGATGTTCTGGACAGAATGATGGATCTGGGTAAGGTCGATCAGCGCCAGGGATCAGATGGAGCGACTAAGTACTTTGTCGGTGAATTCAATACCTACGAGGAGGCCAATGCCTTCAAGCAGGAATTGGCCGGTAGAGGATTTGATGGAGCTTTTGTGGCTGGCGAGTACAACGGCAACATTATCAGCGCCAACGAAGCGATCCAGCTTCTTCAGTAAGCTTATCGTGTGTGTTCAAGGCCTATCAAGAGGCCAAGAGAACTAAATGCAACCATTTCAGGGCAGTGAACGTTTTATCCGCATTCCAGGGTAATGGATCATGGCGTCTATACTTTGGAAGATGCTTCGAGCGTTGAGAAAGGAATGACTCTTGTTGTATTCATTGTTGAAAGCTCGATATATTAGAAAACTATGAAGGAAATCATCCTCAGCATTTCGGCCCTCTTCCTGTTCTTCAGTCCTGTGGCATTTGCACAGAACAACGTCAGTGAGGACGTGGATAAGATTCAACTCTTTCTTAAAGCACTCGATGAACGCTATGTAGACAGCGTGGAAACGGATGATTTGGTTGAAAAGGCCATGAAACGAATGCTGGAGGAATTGGATCCACATTCCGTGTACCTCACCCCTGAGGGTTATCGAAAGGCCAACGAGCCTCTAAAAGGTTCATTTGTGGGCATTGGAATTCGCTACCGAATGGTCGATGATACGCTAACCATTGTTGAGGTTTTTGACGATAGCCCAGCGCAGAGGGCTTCGCTGATGGTTGGGGATCAGTTGGTGAGAATTGAAGGTGATACGGTAGCTGGAGTTGAGATGCATGAGTCAAAAATTACAGATCGCATCAAAGGAGAAGCCAATACAGACTTGCGCTTAGCTGTTTTCAGACCGGTCGAAAATCAACATTTGGTCATTACCATGCAGCGCGGCCAGGTTCGAATGAAGAGCATCGAAGTCGCACATATGATGACCGATGAGGTAGGCTACATCAAGTTGGATCGCTTTAGCTCCACGAGTTACAATGAGTTCAAGAAAGCGCTGGCTCATTTGTCTTCTGAAGGCATGGATGACCTTGTGCTTGACTTGAGAGGAAACAGTGGCGGATACCTAAACATTGCCATCAAAATCGCAGATGAGTTTCTGGATAACCGAAAGGTCATTGTTTACACCGAGGGTTTGCACCAATCCAAAAAGGAATTGTTTGCCACGAGTGGCGGACGGTTTCTAAATGGTAAGCTCATCGTGCTGATGGATGAGAATTCAGCCTCCGCTAGCGAAATCTTGGCAGGCGCCATTCAGGATTGGGATCGGGGACTGATCATTGGGCGTAGGTCATACGGTAAAGGGCTGGTTCAGCGCACCGTAGAGTTCAAGGACGGGTCGGCCATGAGGTTGACCGTTTCAAGGTATTATACTCCCACAGGTCGAAGCATACAGAAGCCCTACGAAGACGGAGTAGATGCCTATCGAGACGACCTACAGGATCGATTGGAACATGGTGAGTTGTACTCTAAAGACTCAATGTTGGTGGACGATGAACGCGTTTTCTACACTCCAGCCCATCGCGCTGTCTACGGAGGAGGAGGTATCATTCCAGACATCTTTATTCCCTTGGATACTAACGGAGGCTCTGATTATTTCAACGGAGTCGCCTCTAAAGGATTGATTGAAGGTTTCGCCATCCGTTATGTTGAGGCTCATCACTCAAAGCTGCACAAGGAATACACATCGCAGAAAAAATTTGCGGACCGCTTCGAAGTAGAGGACGAAATGATGGATGCTTTCACCGCTTATGCAGAACAGAGAGGTGAACCTTTGGATCAGGAGCAATTCGACATCTCCAAGACCAGACTAGAGCAGTATTTGAAATCATACATCGCTCGATTCACTTTTGACATGGATGCGTTTTACCTGAGCTATGGGAACTACGATCCGTATATTCGAACTGCACTAAGCGAGTTTGAGAATAATACATTCGAGGAGTTGGGCCTAAAATGATGAAGGCTTAATTTCGCACTAAACCAAAAGGAAAAATGAAAGATCAACTACAGACGTACTTGCTAGGATTCGTGGCACTGATGACTGTTGTTAACACAGTTCTGATTCTCACAGATGACGATGGCGGTCGAATGATCCAGCCGGCTGGAGCAGCAGGTTTGAATCCCACAAGTGCTGATCAAACGGTGAGTACAACGCTCGATAGAAACAACATGGACAAGGCCCAGGATATTTTGAACGATCCGGCTAAGTACAGTCAACCGGAGCCAGCTCCTGCAGGACCTACTACGTCCGTTCAGTTTGCCGAAAGCGCTCACAGCTTTGGAACCATTAAGCAAGAAACTCAGAATGAGCATGTGTTCTCATTCACCAATACAGGTGGAGAACCATTGATCATTAGCAATGCAAAGGGATCTTGCGGCTGTACAGTTCCAGACTATCCGAAGGAACCTATTCCTCCAGGTGGTTCAGGTGAGATCAAAGTTGTTTACAGTCCTGGCAAGCAGGTGGGTAACCAATCCAAGACCGTAACAGTAACAGCAAATACGGAACCGTCCACCACAATGCTACAAATCAGCGCGGTGGTTGAAGAGATTTAATAACAAGCGGCTTCGGCCGCTTTTTTTATGCACCAAATTTTCCTTTGCATAGTATTCTTTGCCGTTGCCGGTATTTTTTCAGTCCGGGCTCAGCATCGTTTTCAGGTCGGGGAACGCTTGACCTACGATGTGTCGTATCATTTGATGGGCATGTGGGTTGGAGCTGGAGAGGTGACTTTTAGTGTGAGTGAGACTTCTTTTCTGGGACACGACTGCTATAAGTTCAAAGGTGTTGGCACGACCTACCCGCGATACAACTGGTTTTTTGAAGTCAAGGACACGTACATGGCGTTTGCCGATAAATCCGACCTGAAGCCCTACCGCTTCTTCCGGGATGTTTCAGAGGGCAATTTTTACTTCCGGGAAGAGAATCTCTTTGATCATCCCAAAGACAAGGTTTACAGTGTCTTAAAAGTGAAGGAAAGGCCGGTGGAGGTAGATACACACAAGCTTGAGCCCGACATCTTTGACGTGCTCTCTATGCTGTACTACACACGGCAGCTTGATTTTGCAAGCTACGCGGAAGGTGATAAGATCCCTATCAGGATGTTCATTGACAGGGAGTCTCACGATCTGTTTCTGAGGTTTCAGGGAACAGATACCTATGATCATTCTGAATATGGCGAAATCGACTGTTATGTGTTCAGTCCATTGCTGGTAGAAGGTACTATTTTCCGTTCTGGAGAAGGCATGAAGGTCTGGGTCAGCAAGGACGAAAACCTCATTCCCGTTTACATAGAATCTGAGATTCGGGTAGGCTCCATACGATCTGAGTTGGTTGATTATTCCGGACTCCGAGGTCCGCTTAAAACCAACTAGGCATCGTAATCAATCTCCACCTCATCTGTTACGGGTTTGGATTGACACGTAACGATGTACCCTTCTTCAATTTCCTCATCGGTGAGTACATAGTTCATCTCCATGTCTACTTTTCCGGAAACCAACTTCGCCATACACGTAGAGCAAATGGCACTTCGGCAGGAGTAGGGGGCGTCTACTCCGGCAGCCAACGCGGCATCTAGTATTTTCTGATCCTTTTCTACTTCAATCTCGTGCTGCTTCCCGTCTAGTGTGATCTTTACTTTGGCCATGTTGTCTAGTTGTAGTCTTTCAATGCCGCAAACGTAGCGATGATGGATAGTAGTTGTTGGTTCTCTGATCGAGGACTTTTGCCCATCCCAGTGTTATTCCCTTATATCCTACTGTTTTCCATCCTTTGGCTTCGGTCGCAGGCGGTGATTTTGATTTTCTTAAATAATCCAGAGCTTCTTCCTTGCTAAGGGCGATATCCACTTCTGAGCTCGCGTCCATTGCGAGTCCGTGATGGGGAATCATTCCTTTTCCCTTTCTCTCTAACACAGGAAGCCCAACTTGGGTGATGAACGCATGAGCTGACAGAGTGTTTAGCACATCCAGGCTGCCGTTGAAACCCATGATCTTGTCTTGATGCTCGAGGTATGACTGATAATTGCTGGATTGGAAGGAACACTCTGGGTTCAGTTGATCTGCATCGATTGTTTTGAGTTTTGATGCTTTGAATTCTGCCGATGCTTGGTTTTCAGCGCCCTTTCGGAGGATACTGAAGAAGAGACCTTCACCCGTTGACTTTCCAGGGAGAAGGTAGTAGCCAAGCAACTTTCCGTTCAGCATTGCCGGATGGAGAAAGCTTTCATGCGCCAATGAACCCGACTCAGGCAAACTGAGTTCGAAGCCTGACTCAAGAGCGCGCAAGACGTTCTGTTCGTTCTCATTGGGATTGAGTGTGCAAGTGGAATACACAAGATAACCTTCATTGCGAAGGAGTCTGGACGCTTGTTCGATGAGATCGGCTTGTATAACGCTGCAATGATCCACGAGCCCTGGGTTCCATTGCTTGATCGCAAACTTGTCTTTGCGAAACATTCCTTCCCCGGAACAAGGTGCGTCCAGTAGAATTAAGTCAAAAATGCTGCCCACGCTGGCCAGTTTGTCTGCGCTGGACTTCGTAACGATGCTGTTGCTACTTCCCCATTTCAGGAGGTTCTCGCGGAGCACGGCATTGCGCTTGCCATCTATTTCGTTGCAAACGACCGTACTCTCCTTTGAAAGAGTGTCCAGCAGCAGTGTGGATTTACCTCCGGGAGCGGCACACATATCCAGCGCGACCATGGCCTTGTTTTCAAAGCCGAGAGCCTTCCAAACTTTCTTGAGAAACATGGAAGATGACTCTTGGACATAGTAGCCGCCAGCATGGAAATGAGGATCCTGAGCAAAATTTGGACGCTGATGAAGGAGGTGCCCTTCGTCACACCAGGGAATTGAGTTTGACTCCCATTCAAGTGTAGCAGGCTTGTCCGGGTGAAGTCTGATGCTGATGGAAGGTTCCAAGATGAGCGCATCCTGAATTGAAGTCGCCACCTCTTGCCCGAAGTGTTTAGTCAACGATTCAATAAAAGCTGCGGGAAGCTCATTCATGGTAGGTCCATTTTCCTCGCAGATCTGGATAGGCGAGGGCCTTTTCAAGCATTGCCAGGAAGGTTGTTCTCGGAATTTCAGAGGCACCCAGAGATTCGAGGTGAGCGGTGTGAACCTGACAATCTATAAAGTGAAAATCCTTGCTTTTGGCGAATTGATTGAGATGATAGAGTGCAATTTTTGAAGCCTCAGTGGTGTGGCTGAACATCGATTCTCCAAAAAATGCGCGTCCAAGCGAAATACCGTAAAGACCACCCACCAGTTTTTCACCATCCCAGGATTCTACGCTGTGGGCAAACCCAAGTTTATGGAGATCTGTATAGGCTTTCATCATGTCATCGGTGATCCACGTTCCTTCCTGCCCCGGCCTTGGAGTTTCTGCGCAGGCGAGAATGACCGATTCAAAAGCGCTATCCATAGTAACCCGAAAACGATCATCTTTCAGCGCCTTCTTCATGGATTTTGACACCTTCAAACTCGAGGGATCAAGTACCATTCGCTGCGGAGGCGACCACCAGACTACAGGATCATTCGGGTTGAACCAAGGAAAGATTCCATGCTCGTAAGCCAAGAGGAGACGCTCGGGAGTAAGGTCTCCACCAACGGCCAGAATACCCTGCTCATCCGCCAGCTCAGGATGAGGAAAGGCAAGTGCTGAACTCAGTTTGTAAACCGGCATAAACCGCGCTGTCAGTAAGTTGGAAGCTTGGGTTTATTCTGAAGTATGGCTTCGATCTTGTCCATGACTTCTTCATTTAAAAGCTCCTGCATCTCCGCGGCCTTCAGGTTCTCTTTCAGCTGAGAAAGCTTCGTGGCCCCGGTAATGACGGTGCTTACATTTTTGTTTTTCAGGCACCAGGCGAGTGCCATATGAGCCAAAGACATGCCCAGTTCATTGGTCAACGTTGTCAATGATCTTACTTTTTCAATGTTCGACTCAGTGAGCATTTTGTCCTTCACCCATGAGAGTTCACTTCTGGTAAGGCGACTTCCTTCAGGGATACCGTCATTGTACTTGCCTGTCAGAACTCCACTGGCAAGCGGTGACCAAATCGTGGTTCCGTATCCATATTCTTCCAGTAGTTTTTTGAACTCGGCCTCTACCTTTTTCCGAACGAACATGTTGTATTGTGGTTGTTCCATGGTAGGCGGAATGAGGTTGTGTTGACGGGCCACCATAAAAGCTTCCTGGATTTCCTGTGCGCTCCATTCACTCGTACCCCAGTAAAGGATTTTTCCCTGCTGGATGAGGTTGTGCATCGTCCAGACCGTTTCTTCCATCGGAGTGTTTTTGTCGGGACGGTGGCAGAAATACAGGTCCAGATAATCAACCCGGAGTCTCTTGAGCGCAGCATGACAGGCTTCCACCAGGTGCTTGCGATGAAGCCCTCGCTGGGTGGGTAGTTCTCCACCCCAGAATACTTTGGATGAAACGATGTAAGTATCCCGTTTCCAGCCCATATCTTGAATGAGCTTTCCCATCACTTCCTCAGACTTGCCGCTTGCGTACACTTCAGCGTTGTCAAAGAAGTTCACGCCATTTTCATAAGCGTAGCTGAGGCACTCGGCAGCTGTTTTTTCTTCCACCTGATTTCCGAACGTAATCCAGGAGCCAAACGAGAGTTCGCTGACCTGTAACCCCGATTTTCCGAGTTTCCGGTATTCCATAGCATTTGTATTTGCGCCTCAAATGTAAAGCACCAGTGAGGCCTTCTTTGGTCATTAATCTGCAAATTTGTTATCTAACCTTTCATTAATATGAAGTTTCCTTTACTATTTGTTCTCTCTTGTTTTGTGAGTCTGGCAGCATTTTCTGCGGACGGTGATACCCTTAAGATTCAGTCGCATGACGAAACACATTGGGATTGGAACGGGAGCTATTACGATACCGTGCAGTTTCCCGAAAGCGGTAACTACCGCAAGATCATCATGCATTACACGCTCGGCTGTCCGGATATTGGTTGCAGTGAGTGGGATTATACCACACGCATTGAGGTCAGTAATCCTATCAATGATACACTCACTCAATGGGTGGAACTTGTAAGGATCATTACACCGTATGCGGGTGACAAGAACTCCGAATGGAAACACACGTGGGACATTGATGTAACAGACTACGCTGAGTTATTTACAGGAGAGCGCAGCATTAAGGCTCAGTATTCCGGTTGGCAGGATGGATTTACTATTACGGTTGATTTTGAAATGATAGAAGGAACTCCTCCCAGAGATGTAGTGGGCTTTGACCAGATCTATCACGGTAGTTTCCTCTACGGGGATGCCAACGACCCGATTGAAGACCATCTGGTCCCAACCGATGTAAGTGTATCAGGAGATGCAGAAGCCGCTCTGGTGAGAATGGTGGCGAGCGGCCATGGCTTTAACGGTAACGGTCCCAGTTCTGGAAACCCAGATAACTGCGCGGAGTTTTGCGATAAGTGGTTCCAGGTTTTCATGGACAACAACTCTGCCGGGCAAACCACTGTTTGGAGAGATGACTGTGGTAGCAACATTTTGCAGGATCAAACCGGTACCTGGATCTACAATCGCGCTGGATGGTGTCCGGGAGATGTGGCTACCCGTTACGACACGGATGTTTCTTCATTCCTCCAGCCAGGGCAAGTACAGAGCGTAAATGTGGATTGGGAACCATACACCTACACGGGCGGATCTTCTTTTCCTATCAACTACGGTGTTGCCACGCAGGTGATTCAATATGGAGCCTGGAACTTTGAAACTGATTTGAGCATTGAACGCATTCTTCAGCCTTCAAACAATGATCGTCTGTCAAACATCAACCCCTATTGTGGGGATGCTTTGGTAGAGGTGAAGAATGTCGGTGCGAATCCGATTACCAGCGCTCGAATTGAATATTGGGTGGAAGGCGGAATTGAGAAAAAGTCAATCAACTGGTTCGGTTCCCTGGCTTCAGGAGAATCAGAATCTGTATCGCTTCCCATGGAGGACTTTAAGCTCTACGGAGGCATGACAGACAACATTTTCCACGTAGAGCTCGCTTCTGTGAACTCGGGAAGCGATCAGCATGCTGACAACGATTACTATCAGACGCGCTTTGATTTACCAGCTGAGCTGCCAGGTGAGATCATCGTGATTTGCAACAACAACAGTGCAGGCAGCGAGTTGCAGTACAGAATTGTGGATGAAGCAGGGCAGATTGTATTGGATCGTTCAAATCTAGGGGCCAACGCCATCGTGAACGATACATTGGCATTGGAGCCTGGCTGCTACACCATGTACGTGGAAGACTTTGGATGTGATGGCTTGAGCTTCTTTGCGAATAACGATGGAAATGGTGGACTCCGCATTCACCCTGATGAGGAGCAGATCTTTCCTTGGTTGCACCAGTTTGAGTCAGGCTTTGGATGTGAAACACAGTTTAGCTTCTCCGTAGACAAGGCTTTAGGTGAATCGCAACCGAGTCAGCGCGACCAGTCGATGCGAGTTTATCCCAATCCTTCGAACGAGCGCATCAGCATTGAGTTGAATGTCGAAGATCTTGGTGGTGAGCTCTCAGTGGTGGATTTGACAGGTCGCATTGTTTCCAGATCACCGGTTCAAACCCGACTGATCCATTTAGATGATCTACCGTCAGGGCAGTACCTGATCCGTTACACCAACGGTGATGTGTCTCTTACCGAGCAGGCGATTGTTATCCGATAAACAGTAAAATGATATTTCAGTCGAGCGCGGTCTCCATGGCCTCGCTCACTGATATTTTTCGGTCACCCCGGAAGGCGATTACTCGGGCCAGTCCGAATCCCTCAGAAGCTAGTTTCTTACGATGTTCCTCAGCGTCTGACAGTTCAGAGAATTCTCCCAAGGCGTACATATACCTTCCGTTCTCTCTGAATTCATGTACATGATTGTGGCCTTCAAAGAGCTTGTTGCCAACCACGCGAGATGAGGATGCCATCACAAAGACTCTGAAAACAGACTCTATCCCGTTCGAAGAGCTCGCAGATGGCGCTGCAGCTCCCAGCTCTTGAGCGAATGTAACAGCGGCCTTTTCCCGTTGCCTCGACTCTTTCAGTTCTTTTCGGAGTTGTGCCAGTTCGTTGTTAGAGTCCTGGAGGGCCTGTCTGAATTCGTCTCGCTCCGTTGAAAGTGCCTGCAGCTCACTGCGCATTTCGTCAAAGGTCAGTTCGTTGTTCATTCTGACGGAGCTCAATTCGTTGCTCAGTTGATCCCTCAGCTCTTCGGACTGTGCTTCTTTTTCTTTGGTTGCAGCCAGTTCGTTCTTC
This sequence comes from Flavobacteriales bacterium UBA6057, assembly GCA_002428995.1. Lineage (GTDB taxonomy): Bacteria > Bacteroidota > Bacteroidia > Flavobacteriales_G > Salibacteraceae > UBA6057. The sequence goes on from DIYJ01000017.1 coordinate 116,325, forward strand.
AGGATGCTAACTTCTCCCTGAAGGTGATCCATGCGGGCCTCTCGTTCCTGTATTTCACTGCTCATGGAATCTTTTTCCAGAGTCAACCGATTTAGTTGTGCCGATGAATTGGTGAGTTTATCGCTCAAGTCTTGCTGCTCAGCGGTCAGGTCTTCCAGTATATTAGCCTTCCCTGAGAGATTACTCTTCATGGCCTCGATGCTCTTCTCTCGCGTTTCGAGAGAGGCACGAAGCGACTCCAATTCTTCATTCGCTTCTGTTTCCCGGATACGAGCATCCTCCAGTTCGTCCTTCAGTTCCATCACTTCAAGTCGTGCCTGACCTTCTCTGGAGCTCAGTTGATTGATTCGATAGAGTAGCTTGTGCGCTTCTTCCAACTGTCTGGAAGTTGCTCTCTCCATCGCCTCAAGGTCATGAGCAGCCTTTTCCCGTTCTTCTTCCAGTGTACTCAGCTCATCCTGTTGGTGAGCTATTCGTGCTTTCAGCTGCTTGTCTTCGGTCTCCAATTGCTCCAGTTGTCCCTGCAGAAGTGCGATTTCATCGGTGGCCTCGTTGGCTTCACTCGCTATGGTCGTGAGACTGTCAATTCGAGATTCGTATCCAGAAATACGAGACTCAGTGTTCCGTAGCTGGCGCTGCAGCGTTTCGTTGGTTTGGTTTTGTGCGGTCACTGAAGCTGCCAGGCTATCTTCTCTTTGTTCCAGCAGTTGTTTTTCGTCTTGAAGTCTATCCATGCGCTGCTGCTGTTGGAGTGCATGCTGTTGTTGCAACTCATGTTCTCTTTCTTTGGCCTCAAGAGCACTGCGCAGCGCGTGTAGTTCTGATTGCCGTTGCTGATCCATCACTCCTCCTTGATTGACCAGAGCCTCCAGAGAATCGATTCTTTGGAGTTGCAGTTGTTCTGTGTTTTGCTGATGCTCAAGATCTGCTTCCAGCTTTTGCGCTCTTTCTATGGCCGCTGCTTCCGCCTTGAAACGCTCGCTAAGGTCAATGCTGAGTTGTTCAGCATAGGCACGCGCACTGTCTGCCTCGTGTTTCAAACGTTCATATTCAATCGCTTGATTAGAAAACTCAGCTCTTAGGTCCTGATCCGATTGTTGAATGGCGATGAGGCGTTCAGAAAGGGCATCAATTTGTGCAAGGATGGCCTCATCTGCACGATTCTCTCGAATTCCTTTTTCCAGATTGGCCAGTTGCTCCAGGTTTTCTCGTTCAGCATGTTGCTTTTCCTTTAAATCCTCATTGAAACGGAAGAGCAGCTCTGATTGTAGTTTGATTTGCCGCCTCAGGTAGGCAATCTCTGTTTCAGCCTGCGCGAGTTTGTCTTCGCCCATAAAACCTTCCATATCGGCAATGTCATCCGGACTTACTTCTACGGTTAGCGCTATTTCACTGTCTGTGAAGGAGCGTTGCTGGCCTTGAGCTCCCTTGGGATCTACTTCAGCCCGTACATAGATTCTTTCCTTGTGAATTCCAGCCTGCGAAGCGATCTCGACTTCTATGTATTCATTAAAGAGACCATCGATGGAGTCGGTTGTGAGTTTGAGCTTCACAAAGCCATATTCTCCCGGTTCGATCTGCGATCGCGTGTGAATAGCTTCCAAAAAGCGCGAAGACGAGATTGCAGATGATACGGATGCTGTATTTGCGCTCGTATTGCGAAACAGGAAATCCTGTTCCAGCGCTAGAGAGCTTTTGGCTACCAGGCCAAAGTCATGTTGCGCCTTACTGAATATAATACCCGTCTGCGCTGTTGCGGCAACGCTGGGGAGAAGGAAAACAAATAATATAAGGGACGATAACCTCATGAATCGAAGTTACCCGAGTAAGGAAAGTCCTGAGAAGCGCTACCGGCCGATTATCAACAGTCCCGCGTAGACTATGAGATCAGGTTTTGGCGGAGCAAGAATTCCAGCTGCTCATTTGCTCTGATCAGTTTCTCGGTAAGAACCCGATTCTCTTCACGCAGTCGAAACAACTCAAATGCACTGTTGATCAGGTTTCGCAGTTCATCGCTGTTCCAGGGCTTGGTCACATAGCGATAGACTTCTCCCTTGTTGATCGCATCAATCACTGCGTTGATGTCAGCATAACCAGTGAGCAACACCCGAATGGGGTCAGGTTGGGTCTTTTTTAGTTCCTGGAAAAACTCAATTCCCGTCATCCCTGGCATACGCTGATCACTCACGGCAACATGAACTTTGTTTTCTTCCATAATCTTCAATGCCTCCTGACCCGAGGTGGCTGTGATAACATTGAAGTCCCTCCGAAACGAAGCTTTGAAGCTGAACAAGTTTGTTTGCTCGTCATCCACGTAAAGGACTGTGATGTCCTCTTTGGTTGTTTCACCACTCATGGCAGATGCCGATACTGAGAAATCCATTTGGTTTATGCTAAATTCGACAGTCCAAGTATAAGTATAATTCTTCCTTTGTAAGAATGGCAAGTCGGGGTAAATACGGGGATAAAGGGGGCGAAATATGGTATCCCGAGATCATCGATGCTTCAAGTGAAGTTGGCTGGAACCGAGTGAGTGAACTCAAAAAAGCTCCAGACATCGATGTATATGACAACATAAATACTCAGCTCTTCGAGTATTTCAAACTTCAACAACCCAGCGCCCCTCCAACGGCAGCGGACGTTGCTGAGAAAATTGATCATTTACTTCAGGAACAGAAAATTGCGTCTGTGGACAGGTTGGGGAATTGGGCCTTCTATCCATGGTGTTCAAAACTCGTGCATGTACTTCCTGAAACCCTGTTTGCATCTGTGCGTACAGATCGCAATAGGAACAAGATTACCGCAAAAGAGCAAGTGTACCTTTATTCAAAGAAAGTTGGAGTGATTGGAATGTCTGTAGGACGCTCTGTGGCTACTACCATGGCCCTTGAGCGCATCTTCGGTGAATTGCGCCTGGCCGACTTTGATGTGTTGGACCTCTCGAATCTTAATCGCCTTAAAGCTCCACTTTGGGATCTGGGCCTGCGCAAAACTGTTTCAGTAGCCCGCGATATTTTCGAAACGGATCCCTATTTGAAACTCAAATTGTTTCATGACGGTATCACCGGAGATAACATAGACGCATTTGGTGCCGAAGATGGAAAACTCGATGTCATAGTAGATGAGTGTGACAGTCTGGAGATCAAGATTTTGTGCAGAGAATACGCCAGGCAAAACAGAATTCCTGTTGTGATGGAAACCAGTGATCGAGGTATGCTGGATATAGAACGTTTCGATTTAGACCATGAGCGCCCCTTGTTTCATGGACTTTTGGAAGGTTTTGACATTCGGCAGGCTCTGAAAGATCCTGAGCAGAAGTGGAAGATGTTAATGACTCTGGTAGATTTCAACAACCTTTCTGAAAAAGCGAGAATATCTTTGCCAGAGATTGGCAAGACGTTGAGCACTTGGCCTCAACTGGCTTCATCGGTTGTTTTAGGAGGAGGAACCGTTACGGACACGGTCAGGAGGATTCTGTTAGGAGAGAGGGTAGATTCTGGAAGGTATTACATTGATGTCCAGGAGACTACTGCGGTACATATGAAAGAAGAAGAGGGGTGAAGAGAATAGACCATGCTGAAGTAACCATCAAGGCGTTTCGTGCTATTGACGATTTCGAGCTTTGCCGAAAATTCATCGAGGGCCACGAGCGTGTGCTTACCAGTATTGGTATTGAGAAGATTACATCTTCGGATTATTCCTGGACGCAAAACCCTGCATCATATGTTGTGATCTGTATGTCGAAAGACGGAGAAAGGGTGTTCGGAGGAGCACGTGTTCACGTGTGTGGCGGAAATCAGGAGCTACCTTTTATTAAGGGTGTGATCGAAATGGATGACTCTGTTCCTGCCAAAGTGGATGAAAAGAAACACGGAGGCACCGGTGAGTTGTGCGGTTTGTGGAATTCCATGGAAGTTGCCGGAATGGGCATTGGAGCCATCTATGTGGTGAGAGCTACCGTTGCAATCATTTCTCAACTCGGTATCAATTCCTGTTTCGCCTTGTGTTCACCTCAAGGTGCAAGAATTTCCATGAGGTTTGGCTTTCAAATCAGAAGGGACATTGGAAACAATGGAACCTTCTACTATCCGAAGCATGACCTCCTGGCAACAATGGTCTGTCTTGACGATGCGAGTCAGCTGTCATTTACTCCTGAAGGAGAGCGAGAAAAGATCATGGAACTCAGAGAAAACACTAATTTGCAAGTCCTTGAAGAAAGTCGCGGGAAGACAGCTGACATTCAATATGATCTTGAGATTGCATCCGTGGATAAGTCGGTGTACGATTTGGGCGTTTAGCCTCTTCAGCATATTGCTTTGTCAAGCGCAAAGCACCTATACATCAGACTACCAGTTCGGTGAGGATAGCTACATAGGAAAGTACATTTCCATTTTTTCTACAGACGAAGACCTCAACTACAAAGAGGCACTGGCACGGCTCGAAGAATTTGAACCCGGAGTTGTTGAGGTTCCTAACCTCGGAGTCAGCGATAAAAGCCATTGGGTGTATTTCAAGGTTAAGAAGGATCCCTCCATCTCCGATCCCATACTTGAGCTTTCATTCCCGGTCATTGATGAATTAGACTTCTATCTGTTCAACCGGGATAATCAACTGCTTTCACAATTACAGACCGGAGAAAGCAGACCGTTCAACACTAGACCTTATCAATTCAAAGATTTCATATTCGACCTTGATGCTTCTGAATTGGAAGAATGCCACGTGCTCCTGAGAGTCAAGTCTGGTGATCAGATCATGCTACCGCTGAAGGTGAGGAGCTACAATGAGAGTATCAGCGATTACCTCTTTCAGGACATTCTCTTTGGAGTCTATTTCGGGGTAATTCTGGTCATGTTCTTCTACAACACGTTTATCTATCTCTCTACTCGAGATAGAGCTTACCTCTTCTATGTCATTTACATCATGACCATTGGCCTCACCCAAGCAGTGCTTCAGGGTTATGCCTTTGAGTTTTTGTGGCCACAACTTCCTTTTCTCGCCACAAAGGCTACCCACATATTCGGGGCACTTTCTGGTATTACCGTTCTTCTGTTTGCAAGAGAGTTCCTGCACATCCGCGACCAGAGCAAGGTGTTGGATACAGTGATTCTTCTCTTTGTAGCGCTCGATGTTGTGGCCTTGATCATGGTTTTCGCAGGAGCCATTCATGCGAGCTACAACCTGATCAATCTCGTGGCAGGCATTGGATCGTTGACATTGATGGGAATAGCTCTGCATCTTACCCTGAAGGGACAGCGAGCAGCTCGGTTTTTCCTGGCCGCATGGAGTGTTTTCCTGGTTAGCGTCATCGTTTACGTGTTGAAGGATGTTGGTCTGTTCATTTACAACGAGTTCACTGATGGTGTTTTGATGGCAGGCTCCGGTGTTGAAGTTGTGTTACTCTCGTTTGCTTTGGCTGATCGAATCAATGTTCTGAAGAGAGAAAGCGAAGAAGCACAGGTTCGCGAACTGGTTGCCCTTCAGGAGAAGGAAAAGTTGGTGAGAGAGCAAAACGTTGTGTTAGAGCAACGAGTGAGAGAAAGAACCGAAGAATTGCAGCTCACCAACGATCAACTTCAGGATGCGCTGAGGGAGCTTAAGCAGGCGCAAGTTCAGTTGGTCAATGCTGAAAAAATGGCTTCACTCGGTCAGCTGACTGCGGGTATTGCCCATGAAATCAACAACCCGATCAACTTTGTGGCTGCCTCCGTAAATCCTTTGCGTAAGGACTTCGAAGACGTTAAGGAGGTGCTGGATAAGTACAGCGAATTTGATGGCGGTGCTTCGGAAGACTCCATTAAATCTGTCGAGAGGTTTAAAGACGAAATCGACCTTCCGTTCACACTTCAGGAAATTGATGAATTGCTGAAAGGAGTGGAGGAGGGTGCTCATCGTACCGCAGAGATTGTACAGGGATTGAAAAACTTCTCACGGTTGGATGAATCTGACTCCAAGTTTGCCAACATTCACCAGGGGTTGGATTCTACGATGGTCATCATGAAAAACCTTCTGAAAGACAGCATTGAGATTGAGAAGGATTATGATGAGTCTATTCCTGATATTGAGTGCTTTCCTGGAAAGTTGAATCAGGTGTTTTCCAATATTCTCATGAATGCCATTCAAGCCATTCATGATCAATCCGAGCCTCAGGCGGATGCCAAAATCACCATCACCACAAAAGATCTCGGGGAGATGGTCAGGGTTGTTCTGGCGGATAATGGTCCAGGAATTCCAGAGCACATCAAGACCAAAATATTCGAGCCCTTTTTCACAACCAAGGAAGTTGGTGAAGGAACCGGGCTTGGTTTATCAATCGTATATTCTATTATTGAACAGCACCACGGAACGATTGAACTGGAGAGTGAGGTGGGCAGAGGCACTTCTTTCATCATTACGGTTCCCAAGGCGCTGAATTAGCATGAAAAACCGAAAGATCATTTATGTAGACGACAAGCAAGGCAATTTGAATGCCTTCAAGGCGCTGCTTAGACGAGACTTTCACGTGCTTATTTCCACTCAACCTCAAGAAGCCCTGGAGATGATCGGGAAGGAGCAAGTTCCTGTCGTGATCACAGACTTCAAGATGCCGCTGATGAACGGAGTGGTTTTCCTCTCCAAGGTGAGGGAGCTCTATCCTGACACGGTGCGCATCCTCCTGAGCGGACATGCAGATATTGAGGCGGTCATAGAAAGTGTGAACAAGGGCGAAGTATTTCGATTCATCAAAAAGCCCTGGATCGATGAGCTGTTGATCAACGAGATCAAGAACGCCTTTGAACTTTATGATACCCGTCAAAGTCTTCACGGCAGGAACAAGGAACTGAGGCTTGCGTATGAAGAGCTCGCTTATTTCACTTACAGTGCGGCTCATAATCTCACCGGCCCGGTCGCTACACTCAGAGGACTTCTGAACCTCATCAAAACAGAACCAGAGCAGACGGAGGAATACTTAGAATACCTGGACCAAACGCTGGATGCCCTTAATGTGCATCTCACCAACATCATATCCTTTAACAAGAACAAGATTGATGAGATGAGTCCGAAGGAGATAGATTTCGAAGCATTGCTCTCGGGATTGCTCCTGGAAGTATCCAGGATTCCGGGTTATGCCGATCTCAATGTGGATCTCAAGATCAACCAGAGCGGTTCCTTTACGGGGGATTCTTCGAGGCTAACGCTCATTTTTTCGAACATCATTCTGAATGCGATCAAGTATCAGGACAAAGAGAAGCAGCATCGTGAACTCATTATTCGGGTAGACGCTACGGAAGAACTCATGAAGGCCGAGTTCAGAGATAATGGTGTTGGGATCAGCGAAGAAAACCTTCCAAGGATCTTCGATATTTTCTTCAGGGAGTCAACCGGTCAGCTAGGGAGCGGAATAGGACTCTACATCGTAAAGCAGGCCATGGATCGCTTGAATGGCGTTATGAAAGTGGAGTCTGAGAAAGGGATATACACTTCCGTGGTGGCGGAAATCCCAAGCTTAAAGGCATAAAAAAACGGGCAAGCTACTTACATCGCACCGCTACAACCTGCTACCCTTGCTTCCTTCCGGACCTGGGGGAGTTCACTGGGAGCTGGTCGTGTAAGACTTGCCCGAAAGGCGCAAAGGTAAAACTACAGCGATCACCATCAATAGCTTTGTTACTTCGGTTTAGCATTGGCTACATTTGCCGTCTTCTATGAGGAAGTTTAAACACCTTTTGAATGCAGGAACAATGGCCGGATCGCTGGCCTTTGCCACCTTCCTGATGCTCTACCTGGGTTTTTCCCTGAATCCCTTCGGAATAGCCAGCTGGATAACCGTTGTGTTGCCTCCCATCTTCATGTATCTCGGAATAAAGAAGTACAAAGAAGAAGAGGGAGAGGGTTTTCTCACTTACGGTCAAGGCTTTACGGCTGGAATCGTATTCAGCTTTGTATACGCTTCATTGAGCGGGATGCTCATCCTGCTTTATGGTTCCATCATTGATTCCGGGTTTTTGGACCTTGCGAAAGAAGAAAACCTTCGCGCATTGGGTGAATCCAAGGACGTCACCATCGAATTATTGGGAAGAGAATTTTACGAGCAATTGATCGCTGAGGTAGAGAATACTACGGTGGGACAACTTGCGTTCAGTGACTTTCAGTCTAAACTCATAGGCAGCGCCATTGTGGCTTTGGCTGTTGCCGGAATCCTCCTCAAACGACCTCCGGTCATGAACCAAGAATAAATGAGTCAGCTTCAAATATCCATTGTCGTTCCCTTGCTGAATGAGGAGGAATCCCTTCCAGAATTGTTTGCCTGGATCAAGAGAGTGATGGACGCGAATAACTTCACTTATGAAGTCGTGTTCATTGATGATGGCAGTACAGACGGTTCATGGAAGTGTATCCAGGACCTGCGCGAAAAGCACAAGGAAGTTAAGGCCATCAAGTTTCGCAGGAATTATGGCAAGTCTGCTGCGCTCAGCGTTGGATTTGAGGCGGCTGAGGGTGATGTGGTGATCACCATGGATGCCGACCTCCAGGACAGTCCCGATGAGGTTCCTGAGCTCTACAGCATGATTGTAGATGACGGTTACGATTTGGTGTCTGGATGGAAGAAAAAGCGTTACGATCCGCTCTCCAAAACCATTCCTACCAAGCTCTACAACTGGGCCACCCGGAAGATGAGTGGAATTAACCTCCACGACTTCAACTGCGGTTTGAAGTCCTATCGTCACGATGTGGTAAAGTCCATCGATGTCTATGGAGAGATGCACCGCTACATTCCTGTCATTGCCAAGTGGGCAGGATACAAGAAGATTGGCGAAAAGGTGGTGCAGCACCAGGAGAGAAAATACGGTACGACCAAGTTTGGCCTGGGAAGGTTCATCAAAGGGCCTCTGGATTTGATCTCCATTATTTTCGTGAGCCAGTTTGGCAAAAAGCCAATGCACCTGTTTGGTGCTATTGGTACGATCATGTTTGTGATTGGCTTTTTGCTCACGTTGTACCTCGGTGCGGAGAAGCTCTATTTTCTGAGTGTCAAAGTAAGAGCTCCATTGATCACCGATCGACCATTTTTCTACATCGCCTTAACGACCATGGTGATGGGCGTTCAGCTTTTTGTGGCTGGGTTTTTGGGAGAATTGGTTTCGAGGAATTCTCCGGACCGCAATTCATACCAGGTTTCCCGAGAGCTGGGATTGGACGACTAAATGCAGCCCGCTCAAAGGCCTCAACGCACTTCATCCAAATCAGGCTGGTTTACTGGTCTCTTAGATGCCTGGAAGCGTTGGCTTCGCAAGCTCACGGGCTCTTCAACATTTCAAACTGATCTTACCCATCTTCACCTCGCATGTGGTGACCGGCTGGCCAAAGATTGGCTCAATGTGGATGCTGAAAACAGCGATTATAACCTGGACCTCCATCAAGGTCGGTTGCCTTTTGAGTCCGATCATTTCAGAGCGATTGTGTCTGAAAACCTGGTGACGGATTTGCACCGCCAGGAAAGTCTTATTCCACTGCTCTCAGAGTGTTTCAGGTGTTTGGAGTTGGGTGGAGAACTATGGCTTTCCAGCGCGACTCGCAGTGATTTCGAGAAAGAGAACGCAGTGAAAAGAGAAGACCTTGAGTATTCTGAGTTGGAGCAACTGGCAAGGGAAAGCGGCTTTACCATCTTCGATCCCGTGTCGAGGCGTGACTGGTCGCGAAGGTTTCCAGGATTTCCTTTAATGGAAGCGCAAGAAGGTGGCAACTACATACGGGCCGTTAAGTAGTAGATTAGCTGCTCTATGATCCACTGGCTTCGCAAAGATTCCAATTTACTGTTGCTGCTTATACTGGTTGCGGCTGCCGTGTTGAGAATCTTCGATTGGCCTCATATGGGCTATCATCACGATGAGCTCAGTGCACTGCTCAGAACCCGGTTCACCAGTTTTCAGGAGTTGATCGAGTCAGGGATTCGCATTGATGGGCATCCCGCAGGAGTGCAGTTATTCCTCTGGGGCTGGACAGCCTTGGGTGGTTATGGCAGCTTCTGGGTTAAGTTGCCCTTTATCCTCGCAGGCACGGCTTCGGTATTCCTCATTTTCAAGATTGGTAAACAACTCTTTGGAGAGTCGGAAGGTCTTTGTGCAGCGGCATTGCTTGCCTCGTTGCAGTATGGGATTCTCTACTCGCAGTGGGCCAGACCTTATGCTTTCGGGCTGTTTTTCGTGTTGCTCTTCGCTTACGGGGTGGTGCGCATAAGAACGAAGGTTGACGCGCGTTCTGCGTTGATGCTGATTGTAGGAGCTGCAGCTGCTGGCTACACACACTATTTTGCGCTGCTCCAGGTGGTGTGGATTACCATACTGGTGCTACCTTTTTTAAAGCGGAAATCCCTCATAGCCCTCGGTTTGTCGGCCGGTGGTGCGTTTCTACTCTGGTTACCGCATCTCGGAATCACGCTCGATCAATTGGCCATTGGTGGCATTGGTGATTGGCTCCAGAAACCATCCTCCGATTTTTGGATCGAACTCCTCGATTTCAGTTTCCACTATTCATGGTGGTTGAAAGGTTTTTTACTGCTGGCGTTGATGGCTACAACAGCCATAGCGTTGGATGTCTGGAAGGAGAAGTGGTTGGAACGCATTCTTCTTGCACTTTCCGTGGTCGGACCTTTTGCGATCGGATATTGGTATTCCCACGAAGTGAGCGCATTGCTTCACAAGGGAACTACCTTTTTCATGTTTCCTTTTTTGCTTTTGCTGGTTACTTCCTGGTTTCGCTGGAATCGTTGGATGCTTCAAGCAGTCGTACCGCTCACTCTATTGGTTTCCATCTTGACCCTTGCCCTTGAAAGGGAACACTACCATATGAACTATCGCACCGAGTATCAAACTTCGCTCGAGTGGTTATCCGTTCTCAATGAGGGGCAATCAGAGTCGCTTCCTGCATTGATTGACCTCAGGGCAGACATGGTGGAGTTTGTATTTGAGAACAACATTGTACCCGAATCTGAGATCCAGTTTGCCTGGCCATTGTGGGATCAACAGCGGTTCAGTCATTACCTGGATTCTATTCCCGGAGATCAGCTTTTTGTGACGATCAATGCTGGAAGCAAGCCTGAGTATCTTGCTGCTGCACTGGATCGATTCCCGTGCATGGAGGAGGCTGTCTACTTCTCTTCCGGAGCGTCCTACTTGCTCAGCCGCGATTGCAGCTCTCTCTCGAAGCTTCCAGAGCTGGATGTGGTGGAAAATGAGCTTCTCACCAGCGACAATCCCTATTCACATCGATTGTCTGGCAACTGGAGCTCCCTGAGCAGATCGGGTGAAAACATCTGCTTCCGGGCCAAGTGGATCGGAACTCCCGAAGCCAGAATCTCCCTCGTATTTGAACTGGCTCCTGGCACTGAAAGTGCGCAATGGCGAGCGGTCAGTACGGATGGCTTTCTGTCTGATCATCCAGGCAATCAGGCTACCTATCATGTCATTTATGCAGCAGAGACTGAGGCTAACCCTCTGGATGAGTGGCGTGCTTTTGTGTGGCTGGAAAACGATGTCCCAGCCCGATTGCAGTACCTGGAAGTTCGCTCGTTTCCTTCGAATCCACTGAAGTACAAATTGTTTGATGCTACCGATCCAGCCAGGCCTTGAAGTCGTTGACACGGTCGCGGCTAACAACTACGTCATTGCCATCCGGCTTGAGGATGAGCTTCAGCCTTGAGTTGAAGTAATTCGTCACCTTGTCAATGCAATCAATGTTCACTACCACCTGCCTGTTGATCCGCTTGAAATCCTTGGGATTCAACATGTCGCGAAGCTGATCGAGACTGAAGTCAATGATCTGCTTTTCTCCCGACCATGTCATCAGATGTGCATATCCGTCCTCCGATTGGAAATAGGCGATGTCTTCCGTTTTCACAAACTTCAGTTGCTCGCCTACCTTCACCATGAAGCGTTCTTTGTATTGCTTGCGTTCTCCTTGCTGGAGCATTGATGCAAGAGCTCCCAGATCGAGGGTCTGAGATTGGCGATGCTGACGCGCTTTTTCAAGTGCTTTTCCCAACTCTACTTTGTCAATGGGCTTCAGCAAATAGTCAATCCCGTTCACTTTGAAGGCCTTGATGGCAAAGTTGTCATATGCGGTGGTGAAAATCAGTGGAACGCTTGGCGGCTGCTGTTCAAAGATTTCAAAGCTGAGTCCATCCGCTAGCTGTATATCGGTCAGGATGAGGTCTGGTGATTCGTAGGTGTTGAACCATCTCACACCATCTTCCACACTGTCGATCACATCGATCACCTCAATGCCGGGGTCGAGCTCTGCGACCAGTTTTTTCAGTCGATTGGATGCCAGTATTTCGTCCTCAATGATGAGCAACCTCATAATTCTCGACTTGGATGAGTGGAACAGAAACGCTGAAATGGTTTTGCGTAATAATCACATCTACTTCTTTTCCTGAAAGCAATCGGTACCTGCTGCGGATGTTCTCGATTCCGGTTTTGGTAGAGCCGTTCACCATTTTCTTTTTCTGCAAATTGTTCGAAACAAGCAGATTGCCATTCTTGGCAATGCTCATGGAGATGGTCAACGGTTTCCCATTGCTAATGATGTTGTGCTTGATCGCATTCTCGAGCAGAATCTGAAGAGAAAGGGGCACAATGTGGCAGTCCAGTTGATCGTCCGGAATGTCGATCTCAAAACGAACGTTGTCTCCAAAACGCATCTTGAGCAGAAACTGATAGGCATGAATGCACTCCATTTCTTCCCGGAGCTGGATCATTTCCTTGTCCTTGATTTCCAGGATGTAGCGGTAGACCTTGGACAGTTTCTGAACGAATTCCACCGCCAGGTCCGGCTGATCGTGAACCATGCTGGTAAGAGCGTTCAGGCTGTTGAACAAAAAATGTGGATTCACCTGATTCTTCAGCGTTTCCAGCTGCGCCTGCATGCTCTCCTTTTTGAGTCGTTCCGATTCAATGGCGGTTCTTCTCCACATGGCGCTGGCGTAGTAGGCTTCATAGATCGCAGAAATGGCAATCGTAACAGTGATACTTGCTGCATTCAGCTTGAAGGTCGAAGGCTTGTTTGGAGTACTGAAATCCACGCCAATGAGAAACTCAATGGCATCGGTAACGTTGCAGAAGAGCAACGTGTAGGCCAGAATCCAGAAGGACTGCTGGATCAACCGTGCGCGGTATTGCGACAGTTTCGGCATTTTACCTCTGAAATAGGCGATGATCAGTCGATCGCCCATCCAGTAGAAGAAGGTGAAGCCGAAAGAACCCACCAAATTCCTTAAGTAAAGGTTGAAATCATCCCATGGATGAACTTGAAAAAAGACGATGGGCATGAAGGCAGCCACAAATGGCAATCCGATTGCCATGAACTTCAGGTCGTTAAACCCGATCAGTTCCCGTACTGACTTGCCAAATAGTTTCATCCTTATCAAATGTAGTAGAAGTGCAAAGAGAAGCGCAGGATGCGTTTGGGTTGCAGCCTGCGCTTCATGGGTGGTCTAGAAATAAATCTTGTACTGAACGTCTGGGAAGAAGCCGCGTTGGTAAACGGTGCCGATTTCACCTGTGTTCTGGTTATATCCTCGTTGGAACACGTTCTGGTTTCCAGTGATGTTTTGCAGGTCTACGCTGAATTGCTGCGCGATCTTTTTACCGTTAAAGCGGTAGGTGATCTTGAAATCTGTTCTGAAATAATCCTGAAACTGGCTCTCAAAAGCACGATTCTCAAACAGCACCTCTTCATTGGCCAGGCGAGAAGCTTCCAGATCGATAGGAGTGTAGCGCCTTCCGCCAGCTAATGTCACCTTGGTGTCGAAAGAAAGAGTCGACTTCTTACTGATCTGGAATTCCTTACCAGCCAGTGCATTGCTCACGAAGTTGCCGTTGAACTGGGTATTGCGCTCTACACCATCACTTCCCTCGTAGCGGGATTGGAAAAAGGAGTTCGTCAACAGGAAGTAGAAACCTTTATTGAAGAAGCGCTCCAGTGTGATCTCCAAACCATAGTTGTAGCCTGTTCCTTCATTTATAAGACCTGTTTGATCAGGGAGTACAAAGTCAGCACCGGCATTCAGCATGGAGAAGGAGGAAGCCGCAGAGTCTATCGGCACGTTGTACAGGTATTGGTAGTAGACCTCTGTTTTCAATCGCATGTTTTCTGTCAGCAAGAAGTCGTGTCCCAATACACTGTGGATCGCCTTTGTGAAATCCAGTTCTTCGTTGGGCAGGTATGGCCTTCCGTTGGCGTCCAACTCCTCAATGAAGTAGACCGTGATGGGTTGCAGTTGGCTATGGTGACCCGCTCCGAGGCTGAACGTATGGCGGCTATTCATCGCATACTTAAGACCTACCCGAGGTTCTACCATGGTAGAGTTGTTCAGCAGAAACGTTTGCGAGTGTAGACCAGAGTTCATCGTCCACTTTTCATTGAAACGGTGCTGCCATTGTGCGTAGGCCTGGATCAGTGCTGCTCCATCTTCGTATTCTGAAATGGTTTCAAACACGCCATTGTCCAGTCGGGCGCTATCCAAAAAGTTGAAGCGGTAGTAATCGGCAATCACACCAGCGTTGACAGTGTTTTTAGCATTGAACTTTCGATTGAACTTCAGGTTTGCGCTGTACTTGGTTTGGGCGCGGTCAAAACCAAACAGTCCAAAGAGTTCTTCCGGTTCGTTGCCTACAGAGTCGCCTCGACCGATGGTGCGTGTGCCGCTTGCCGCCAGCACAAGCTTGTAATAAGTCTTTTCGTTGAAATAGTACTTGTGAGATGCTCCTACTACTGCAGTCTGCGAACCAAATTCTGTTCTGCTCGTGCCGTCTGAGTAGAGATTCGTAGAGTCGTTTCCATCGGGTTCAAATTCGATGGAGCTCATGCCTCCGATTCCCCAGAAACTGAAATGCCCCGCCTTTTGAGTCGGAAGGTTCAGTTTGAAGGTCAAATCCTGGTATTCCGGAATGGCTGTTCCCGTTCCAAGATCTACGCCCATGGCCGAAAAGACTCCCAGCGTAGAGTAGCGGTAGTTGATCATGTATGAGCCTAAGCCTCCGCTTTTGAACGGACCTTCTGCTCCTAATTCAAAACCGTTGAACCCTACTTGTCCAAGGTATTCGCGTTTGTCACTGTTTCCGTTGCGGAGCTGTAAATCAAATACACCCGAAAGCGCGTTTCCGTAGTCTGCACTCCAGGCCGATGTCATGAAATCGGAATTCGAAAGGTTGTTGATGTTCAGCATGCTCACTGGACCACCAGTGGTGCCAACGGCCGCAAAGTGATTGGGGCTGGGAATATCGATGCCCTCCATGCGCCACAGCACTCCTGTAGGTGAATTTCCTCGAATAATGATATCGTTGCGATCATCCGAAGCACCGCTCACACCCGCAAAGTTTTGAGCCATTCGGGCAGGATCCTGCAAAGCTCCGCTATAGCGTTGCGCCTCTTCCACGGAAAACTGACGAGCCGAAACACTGGACATTTTATTCAAGCTTTCGCGCTTGTCGACCTGTGCCGTGATGACCACTTCATTCAGCGAGGTAATGCTCTCCATCATTTGAATGTTCAGGTCGAGTTCCTTCCCGGAATTCACCAGGAGGTTTCCCAAAGTCACGCTCTCATATCCTAAGAAACTCACTTGGATGGTGTGACGTCCAACAGGCACGTTTTCCAATCTGAACCGTCCGTTCATGTCGGTGGTGGTGCCAATGATTGGGTCGCTGCCCATCAGAATGATGTTAGCTCCCGGGATGGTAAATTGTGATTGTTTGTCTGATACCTCACCCTTTATGGTGGAGGTCAGTTCCTGTGCCAGCACTGATCCGGTCAGAGCAAGCAGGGCGAAAAGACTGATTAGAGGTTTCATGTTTTGATTTTCATTTTCAAGTCAAAACTGAAGCTACTCCAACGCGCAGCGAAGCGCTTTCCGGTGAATCGTCAAATCTGTCGGCTGAACCGTTGAATCTCAAAACGAATCGGACCCTAGTGCACCAGAAATTTGATCACTTCTGTCTTTTCACCCTGTAATTGAGCATAGTAGACTCCGGGGCTGAGGGCTGAAATGTCTGCACTCAAAGCGCCATTCATCGTACTCAATGGCAGCTGAATCGGCACAGCTCTTCCCATCGCATCCAGGATGGTCAGCGAGTGATACTCTTCCTGATTGGCGTCCCAGCGAATGTTGATGTGATCTGTTGCAGGATTCGGGTAGAAGCTGATGGTAGCGCGGGATTCTACCTCCTCGGCTCCCGTGAATACCCAGTTGTTATTAGCAACGGCAGAGAATATTCCAGCCCCGTGCGTGGCCACCGCCATGTATCCATCTGATTCCCGGCCATCGATCATGAAGACCACGGTGTTACCGATTTGTTCCTTGGCCAGCTGATACCAAACCGTTGAGTCAGATGTCCGATCCACTCCTTTGGCCAGCGCGTTGGTGGCAAACAGTCCCACTGAGGTGCCAAGCACATAAAGCTTTTCTCCATCCACGTTCATGATTTTGGCCCAGCGGATGGAAGGGGCTGTGCTGATGTTGTAAAGGTCTGCTGGAGCTCCGTCAGGTCCTGCTTCTGCTTCCAGATTACCACCGCCTCGGTACCATGTTTCTCCGGCATCTTCTGTGAAGTAAATGCTATGCACATTGTAGTTGCTGAAGATTGCCATCGCGTGATCACCGTCTTCAGGATCCACCGCGATGCAGTTGACGTAGCCCTGGCCACTTTGGAAGTTGGAAACATCCGTGAAGGTTTCGCTGCTTCCATTGGCATCGTCAATTCGGTAAGCCCTTCCCGTTGAGGTACCCACATACACTCGATGTGGAGGGTTGTTAGTGGAGACTCCAGCGCAAGAACCACTGCCGGACAAGGCAAAGGGAAACTGAGTCCATCCATCGGAAATCGAATCAGCCCCATTATCAATGGGCAGTTCGTCTACAATGTCATTCCGCCAAACGCGATTCCCCACCGGCAGGTATACAATGCCATTGTCATTAGGGTCCATGGACCATGGATGAATGAAAAAGTACTCAGAAGGGCCAATAGGGTCAAAGCGTTTCCAGCCCGTTCGGTTGCCATTGGCGTCAAGCTCTATCTTGAACATCCGACCGCGCTGAATAGAGGTCAGGTGCATGTTTCCGCCATCGGCAATCGCTGTGTAAGCACCGTCATAGGACCATGGGAACTTCCAATCAAAGGGATCATCGCTGTTGTTGTAGAACGTTCCGTTGTCCTGCAAACCACCCATGACTTCCGGGCTATTAGGCGTACCGTGATCAATCGCCACGCTGTAGAACTGTGTGGTGTTGTAAGCATTGTTCAGTGATTCCCAAACAACGGGTGTTGCGGTAATGTCATCGGTGCGAAAAACACCGCCATCGTTGCACGAAATCATCACATCTGGTTCGCTCTGCGAGAAGAAAACCAAGTGCTGATCAGGGTGGTGCGTGTCATAAATCTGGAAGTCAGGAAGAAAGGTTTCTTCTCCGTAGCCACCGATGAACGTGGTGGAGGTGGAATCAGCAAATGCGGAGGTAGACCTGTAAAGGTTTGTGCCACCGATGATCACCATGTTTGGATCGTCCGGAGAAACGGTGACCAACATATTGTAGCCTCCCTGTAGGTTAATGTCATCGAAGGGGAAGGGTCCCTTGGGTAGATTGATGCTTCGATCTTCCCACGAGCCTCCGCCACCTGATCCGTCTCCGCTGAGGTAGGTGTACTTCCAAAAACTCGTCCACTCTGGAGAACCAAGGAAGTTGAAGGTCAGCTTGCCAACCCCCGGAGTGCTGGCCATGAAGTAGACTTCGTTTTCATTGCTTGGGTTGATGCCGAAAACGGTGCGTTCCAGGTTGCTGGTCAGGTTACCTGAGCTGATGTTGGCCCAGTTGATTCCATCCGTAGAACGGAAAACGGCTCCTGTTCCACTGAAACCGCCAATGCTCGCATAAAACACTCCGGTAGAGGTCACTGCCAGGTCAGAATATATCTCGTTGATACCACTGGTAGTAAGCACTTCCTGCCAGGTCTCGCCCCCATCTTCACTGCGCATGATCCCTCCTCTGATCGCGGCTAAAACCACGTCTTCAGAAGCTGTAGGGTCCACGACTACCCTCCAAATCAAATCCCAGTCCTGCTGAGTTTCGGGGCTGGCCGTTTGGGTGCTTTCCAGCGCAAACCATGTTTCCCCGTTGTCGGTCGATTTCAGAATTCCATTGCCGACATACCGGGCAGCCGTTGTTTGAGAAGCGCTGTTGAATGATTCTCCCGAACCGGCATACCAGGTGTCTTCCTTTCCGGTTCTGGTGTCTTGCGTAAGGCAGGAAATACCCCATTGGCTTTCTGCATCGCTTGTGCGCGTCCAATCGGCTCCTCCATTTTCAGATCTGTAAATACCACCCGAGACGGAACCAGCGATCATGATGCTTTCATCCCGAACATCAAAAGCTGCACCCCGGGTACGACCTCCATAGTTGAAGGGGCCGCGTGCCGTCCATTCATAATCTCCCGATCGACTTCCCTGGATGGATACTTGTGGCAGGTGAGAGGCAAATGCAAGTTCTGCTGAACGCGTCACGGGTACCTCGCCCGTTGCTGGATCCTGGGTTATAAAGTGTTCCCATTGGGCCCGTTGCTCCGGGCTTGACATGGCTGCTTTGAAGGGAACTGCAGGGGCGTTGAAGTGTGCCGCTATCCAACATGATGCAAAGACCATGATGCCAGCCAGCAGAATAAAAGTGTACTTCATCATCGTTCAAAAGTATTCTTTGATGCCAACAGGCACAACCTGCCGCACTTGGAGCTAGAAGAGCTTTGTCTGCTCAGGAGCAGTGTAGATGTGCGGAGCACGTACGGAAAAACCGAGTCGCTTTTCCAGTTCCAGCGCCATGTAACGAATCAATTCGGGAGAGCACAACTCTTCGGGTTGATGCACAAAAAAGTAAAGGCGCTGCAATCCTTGAGAGGACCATTCACCAATGCGTTCAATCCAATCGTCAATGCGCTGGTAGTCTGAAGCATGGAGGCTGTTGCCAACAAACCGCACAAAAGCCTGAGGCATGGAAAGCCGCATGTGAACGAGTGATCGGAATTTGCTCGTGTCGGTGATGATGGAGGTCACCCTCAGGGAGCGCATTTGCTCAAACAGTCTGTCAGCGATCTGTGCGTTCTGAAACCAATCCTCGTCTCTGAGCTCCAGTGCCAGGCGGATATCAGTAGGCCACTGCCTGAGATAAGCTTCCAGCACTTCATACTGCGCAGGCGCAAACGAAGTGTGGAGTTGCAAAAACACAGGGCCGAGTCGCTCCCCAAAATGGCGAATCGCATCGCAAAACACCTCCGTTTCCTTCTCCTGATTTTGAAGCCTTCCATAGTGCGAAATGCCTTGGTAAACCTTTGGGCAGAAGGCAAAGTCATCCGGAACCATCGCTATCCATCGCTCGATCAGGTCGGGTGTTGGAATGCGATAGTGTGTCATGTTGAGTTCAATCGCATTCAGCTGTTTGGCATAATGACGCAGGAAATCTGTGGATTTGGTTCCGCGCGGATAGAGCTTGCCCACCCAGCCAGGTTGACCCCATCGGGTACTTCCCAGGTAGATCTCCGGGGTGGTTGTTTGTGCTGATGCGAGCACTCCAGCGTTGTCAAAATGATCGGCCGGCAGAGTGAAATCAACCTGATCCAGTGCAAGGCTGTCCGTTTTCCCAAACTTCATGAAACGAATATAAAGGGGTGTGCATGCAAGCACAAAAACGGATTGGGTCTAAAAACGAGACCAATTCACTGTAAAGCCATTGAAAGGTTGACCGGAGTATGGACTATCTCCCAAGGCGATAGGAATACGAGCTCTCATCGCCACCGGAACTGGCTCCGGGGTGATCAATGATGATCGATCCACGGCCATCGACCGGTACTCGCATACCAACACCGCCCGAGCTTCATCTACGCGCTCCAGTCGAATGCTGGTCATTCCTCCATGGCGTTCATGATCAGAATGGTCAACCGGTTCCGCCAGATCATAGCGGGGAAACAATGCTTCGAAGCTCTGTTCTGTGTTTTCGATAATGTACATGTTAAACACCGGAAACAGGACGGGATAATCATCCGAAGCAAGAATGTCAAAAACGAATTCTTTGTTCTGCAGCTGCACCGGTACTCGCTTGTAGAACTCCATGAAGAATTGAGCGTAGGGAATGTTGACCGGGGCACTTCCATTCACGATTTCATACTGACCGCTCACACGAAAGGCAAGCATGGTTGAGTCTAAAGCGCTGCTCTGGGAAGAATCGGGAGGGTAAAAGACCACACCCGATGTGAATATTTCCGGAGACATGTCAAAATCGCTCAGAAGACCTCGATCGCGCGGATAGAGAATGAAGGGAATGGAACCAATCATGCCTGAAACGTGCGAGTGGCAGTTCATCGGATTTGCCCCTCCGCAATACTCTTCCTCTTGCTTGCTGCAGCTTGCGGTGATGATCAACAGGAACAGAAAAAAGCTCCACGGGGTATGCTTATTCATCGCTTCAGTCTTTTTATCGAAATAAAGATAAAGCGATTTATTGCGGCAACGAGGTGCGTACAACCTCACAATACGCTGAATCAACCTTCCACATTCCTTATTTTTGCAGCTCGAATTGACACATCCATGCAACAAGCAAAACCATATACCCCTAAGCACAAGATTCGCATTGTTACCGCGGCTTCCCTTTTTGATGGGCACGATGCGGCCATTAACATCATGCGAAGGATCATTCAGAGCACTGGAGCAGAGGTGATCCACCTGGGGCATGATCGAAGTGTAGAAGAAGTCGTAAACACGGCCATTCAGGAAGATGCTCAGGGTATAGCGATGACGAGTTATCAGGGAGGTCACGTGGAGTATTTCAAATACATGCACGACCTGCTGAAGGAAAAGGGTGCTGGACACATCAGGATTTTTGGTGGTGGCGGTGGAACCATTTTGCCGGAAGAGATTGAAGAACTTCACGAGTATGGAATTACTCGCCTTTATCATCCGGATGATGGGCGTTCCATGGGATTGCAGGGCATGATCAACGATATGCTGGAGAAGTCTGATTTCGCCACAGGCATCAACCTGAACGGAGAGGTTTCTCACCTGAATGCCAAGGACAAAGGTTCCATTGCACGACTGATCTCAGCGGCTGAAAACAACCCTGATGGTTTCAAGGATGAGCTGGCTAAGATTCATGATCTGGCAGATAAGAGTGATGCTCCTATTCTGGGTATTACCGGCACGGGTGGAGCAGGGAAGAGTTCGCTCGTGGATGAGCTGGTTCGCAGGTTCCTCATGGATTTTGAAGACAAGACACTCGCCATTGTTTCGGTTGACCCTTCGAAGCGAAAGACCGGTGGCGCCTTGCTGGGAGATCGCATTCGCATGAACGCCATCCGAAACGATCGCGTTTACATGCGTTCACTGGCCACACGGCAGAGCAACCTCGCGCTGAGCAAGCATGTAAAAGAAGCGCTGGCCATTCTGAAAGCTGCCAATTATGATCTGATCATTTTAGAGACCTCTGGTATTGGTCAGAGTGATACGGAGATTCTGGATCACAGCGATGCAAGTCTGTATGTGATGACGCCTGAATTTGGTGCTGCTACCCAGCTTGAAAAGATTGACATGCTCGATTTCGCAGACATTGTAGCGCTCAACAAGTTTGATAAGCGCGGTGCTTTGGATGCTGTTCGTGATGTGAAGAAGCAGTACAAGCGCAACCATCAGCTTTGGGATACCCCGGACGAAGAGATACCGGTATACGGAACCATTGCCAGTCAGTTTAACGACCCGGGAATGAACACGCTCTACAAGCAGATCATGGATTTGCTCGTGGAAAAGGCGGGAGCTTCAGAACTCAAATCGACCTTCGAGATCACGGACGAGATGAGTGAGAAAATCTTCATCATTCCTCCTGCTCGTACGCGCTACCTCAGCGAGATCGCAGAGAACAATCGAAGCTTTGATCAATGGGCCAATGCGCAGGCAGAGATTGCCGATCGGCTCTACGGCCTTAGCAAGTCCATTGATGAAATAGAAGCAGGTGAGCTGAAGGATGCACTTCAGGCCAGGTTCGATCAGGTTAAGAAAGACCTGGATCCCCACAACTGGGATACCCTGCAGGAGTTTGAAGCCCACATGCAACGCTACCGCGATGAGTTTTACACCTTCAAGGTGCGCGACAAGGAAATCAAGATCAAGACCCATTCAGAGAGTTTGAGCCATTCTCAGATTCCAAAAGTGGCGACTCCGAAATACCGCAGCTGGGGCGACATTCTTCGCTGGAGTCTGCAGGAAAATGTACCGGGTGAATTCCCCTACACGGCTGGTATTTATCCATTCAAACGAGAGGGTGAAGACCCTACCAGGATGTTTGCCGGAGAAGGCGGGCCGGAGCGTACCAATAAGCGTTTCCACTATGTGAGTCTTGGTATGCCTGCGAAGCGACTTAGTACGGCATTTGACTCTGTCACGCTGTATGGAAACGATCCTGATTACCGTCCCGATATCTATGGAAAGATCGGTAACTCAGGCGTAAGCATCTGCTGCCTCGATGACGCTAAGAAGCTCTACTCAGGCTTTGATTTGGCAGATCCCAAAACATCCGTTTCCATGACGATCAACGGGCCGGCTCCGATGCTGCTCGGCTTCTTTATGAATGCCGCCATCGATCAGGCTTGTGAGAAGTACATCAAAGCCAATGGCCTCGAAGCCAAGGTGGAGGCAAAGCTTAAGGAACTGTGGGATGACAAGGGATTGAAACGTCCAAAATACCAGGGCGATATTCCGGAAGGAAATGATGGCCTGGGATTAATGCTTTTGGGGATTACCGGTGATCAGGTGCTTGATAAAGAGGTTTACGATAAGATCAAGGCCGAAACCATCGCCCAGGTAAGAGGTACGGTGCAGGCCGACATCCTGAAGGAAGATCAGGCGCAAAACACCTGCATATTCAGTACCGAATTTGCCCTCCGTCTGATGGGTGACGTTCAGGAAAGCTTCATTACGCACAACGTGCGCAACTTCTACTCGGTTTCCATCAGTGGCTACCATATTGCTGAGGCAGGCGCCAATCCGATCACGCAATTGGCCTTCACGCTGGCGAATGGATTCACGTACGTGGAATACTATCTGAGTCGTGGCATGGACATCAACAAGTTCGGTCCAAACCTCAGCTTCTTCTTCAGCAACGGCATCGATCCGGAATACGCGGTGATCGGTCGTGTGGCGCGCAGATTGTGGGCCAAGGCGCTCAAGCAGAAATACGGAGCAAATCCACGCGCACAGATGTTGAAGTATCACATTCAAACGAGTGGTCGCAGCCTCCACGCACAGGAGATCGATTTCAATGACATCCGCACCACACTGCAGGCGCTCTACGCGATTTACGACAACTGCAATTCGCTGCACACCAATGCTTACGATGAAGCCATCACCACGCCCACAGAGGAATCCGTGCGCAGGGCCATGGCCATCCAGCTGATCATCAACAAAGAGCTTGGCCAGGCCAAGAACGAGAACCCATTACAGGGTTCATTCATCATAGAAGAGATGACCGACCTGGTAGAAGAAGCCGTGTTGGCAGAGTTTGATCGTATCACGGAGCGTGGTGGTGTGCTGGGAGCGATGGAAACCATGTACCAGCGCAGTAAGATTCAGGAAGAAAGTCTGTACTACGAAACGCTGAAGCACACGGGTGAATTCCCGATCATCGGGGTGAATACCTTCCTCAGTTCTAAGGGAAGCCCTACCGTAACTCCAAAGGAGGTGATCCGAGCGACCAAGGAAGAGAAGGAATACCAGATCGAAATGCTCAACAATCTCCACAAGTCGTTCAGCGAGCGTCAGGAAGATTCACTGCGCCTGCTTCAAGTAGCAGCCATCAACAACCGCAACATGTTTGAGGAACTGATGGAAGTGTGCAAGGTGTGTTCGTTAGGTCAGGTTACCAGTGCCCTGTTTGAGGTTGGTGGCCAGTATCGAAGGAATATGTGACCCGTTGGATTGGGTTCTTGTTAGAGTTCTGAACAATTATTAAAGGAGGTTGAATCAGTTAGAGTCATTGCTGGCTTTGGATTGAAGCTGTTATCAACTTTAGCCTGTAGAGGGAATTTGAAAACTTTCCTTTCTTGCCGCTGGACTCATCCGTAAGTTAGTGTATCTCAAAACTCCTCCATTGTGACAAAGCTTCAACTACAGGCACTTGAACGAGAAGTTTCCTATTTCAACTCTGTTCAGGATGATCTCAAGCGTGAAAACCCGCAGGGAGGACATGTTGTGATTAAGGATCATAAGGTACTTGGGGTGTTTGGTACAAGGAATGATGCCTTAGAAGAAGGTTTAAAAGCTTTCGGCAACGTAGTTTTTCTTGTCCGAAGCATTGAGGATGAAAAAGATCATCATATCAATTTCTCGTTCAATTCCAGATTCTGATTCTTGTCTGATAAGAAGGCAGCACTGTTAGAGAAAGAGGGAGCATGGGTTCCAGTGGTTTTGCTTCCTCCTCAACCGGTAATAGATCAATTAAAGCGTGAAGGAAAAGATGTGCCGTCACGAAGAATCCGTGCACTGATTGATACAGGTGCTGAGTCCACTTCCATCTCTCAGAAGGAGCTTGATGCCATTGGATTAATCTCAAGAAACGTACGCAACATGATTGCCTCTTCGGGAGAGAAGAGAGTGAGTCCGGCCTTTGATATCACATTGGAACTGGAATATGGAGGCAAGGATGATTTCGTTGTTTTTCCTTTTGAAGTTGCAGCTCTTGATTTAGATGAAATCGGAGTCTATGCACTGATTGGGCGTGATGTGTTGAGGCATTTTAAACTCACTTACAATGGACCTGAAGGAGCTTATAAACTTGAGTTTATTGGTTCTAGGTAGTGCGTTTTTAATACTCAGCATCAGCACAGACAGCTCGCCTACAGCATAACGGATTATCAGCACAAAAAAATCCGAGACCAAAAAAGATTGGCCTCGGATTTCACTTAACTAAACTAACCAGAAAGTCTACAATTTCATTAGTCGTTGCGTGTAGTGCTGGCCCTGCGAGGAGAGCTCAATGATGTAAATACCTTGATCGAGATCGCTCAAATCCATTGAAAGGGAAGAGGAGTTCATCATGTGCTGCTTTTGCAACCTTCCTCCCAAATCATAGATTCTGACAGACACTCCTGATTTCCGATACTCTTTCTGCTGAATGGTAACCTTGTCTAAGGTAGGGTTGGGGTATACCTGAAAACCTTGGAGACCTGATTCTATGATACCTACAGGCCATGAGTCCGGGGTGTTTTCCTTCGTGGTAAAGCTCCAGACGGGTGACCATTCTGATTGTCCTCCACTGAAATTGGCTCTGACACGCCAATAGTAGGTCTGCTCTGATCCCAGGGCGGTTACGAGCTTGGTTGTTGCAGTGCTCGGGCCGTCCACGATCAATTGAGTGAAAGCAGTGTCTTCGGCCAGCTGAACATGATAGTTCACGGCATCCTGAACGCTTCCCCAAACCAGGTTGAGCTCCATGTTCGTGTTTGCAGCATTGTCAAGTGGCGCAGATAGTGTGGGAGGATCAAACGTAGGTGTTGGGTTCACAGGGCCACTGCCCAGATCAGCCCCGTGCGCTGAGCGAATGATGGTGCCGTTGTAGCCAAAGCTGTAAGCATAATTTGGTCCGTGGCTTACGCCTTCCAGCTCTTGTGCCGTAGGTGTGGTTTCAAGTTGCCAGGTATCTCCAGCGTCTTCCGTTTTGTAGATCGTTCCTGCATCTCCTGAAATGTAGCCGATGCTATCTGTGATGAACCGAATCTTATCGATGTTGTCATCCAGCGTGACGTCCGTCCATGTGTTACCTCCATCATCGGTCACTTTGAGACGCTTGGAAGAGAGGCCTTCAATGGCGAATCCGCGATCCGAGTTGATGAAGTAGGTAGACGAAATCCATTCTCCTGTGTAGAGGGAAAGGAAGTTGCTTCCTCCGTCCGTGCTTCTCAAAATCAGCCCGGCAGCAGGCCAGGAAGAGGTTACGAAAGAGAGGTAAACAGTGTCTTCATTCACAAACTGACCATCCTCCAAGAGTCCCTGATCGCTGAACAGGGGAGACCAGGTGGTACCACCATCATTAGTTTCGAAGATTCCTGCGCTTACTGCGAATATGGAACCATAACCATAGGCCAGTCCATGTGTCTGGTCAAAGAACTCCATGCCTTTGAACCCGGTTGAAATGCCTGAAGAGTTAGCCGTGGTCCAACTCGAACCATTGTTAGGCGTGAAGTAGTGATAAGCAGCCGTTCCGGGAGGGCCATCGAAGCCAGAAACATAGGCTTTGGATGGAGCCATATAGTCAACGGTAGTGAATTGTCGGTTTGCCCAGGACTCGAAAGTCCATGTCTGCCCACCATCCGTGGTCTTGTAGATGAAGCCTTCATCGTTGTTCGTGTTTTGGCCAACAGCAAAGCCGTGATCATCATCGATGAACTCAACATCGAAGAAGAGAACCTCACTAGCTCCGGCAGGTGAAATGTTTTCCCAGGTTTGGGCAGATGGCAGGGAGTAGACGGATAATCCGATACCCAGCATTAGCCACCGTTTCATCCATTTTTTGTCAAAATAATTCATAGTAATGTGGATTGATGCGGATTAGACGGGGGCTTCCTCAGGGCGCGTCCTCGTTTGGGATACCATCTGGTAAAGTGGCTTGTTGAGTAAACAATTTGACAGGTTATGTAAAGAATTTGCCACTTTGATAGATAACCTCAACATCGTAAGGGACCTTGCGTCAATTTGTAGTCCCTACACCACACCCCGTGAACTACACACCCAACACTGCGCTCACTTCGGTGGCCTTTCTTTTACTGGGCGTTTTTCTGTCGTGGAAGTCATTGCTTTCCTCAGACAGTCTGCGTACAGTGAGCCCTGGTAAGGATGGGTACGACTCATCCGCCATGGCAGAAATGGTGCTTTCAGAACCTGTTCACGCCATTTCGATGCTGGAGGAGATTCAGCGGGCGGAAGGTGAGGCCGGAGAATACCTGAGGCAAAGTCAGACACTGCTTTTGCTGGCTCGGGCCTATCATCAATGTTCGAAATCCCGGCAATCAAAGCTGGCCATCGCTCAGGCACGGCAAACGCTAAAGGAAGTATCCGCGAGCGATGAGCGAGACAGTCTCAATGTTCTGCTAACGCTGTCTGGAGCGAGAAGTGCTCTGAAAGAACGCGAAATAGAAGAGGCCACTGAGCTGCTCAATGAAGCCGTTGAAGGAATGAGCAGGGTGGATGATACCTACCTGAAGCCTCACTACTTCTACGTGATGGGCCTGGCTGCGCATTATACCGGAGATTACAACAGGGCTGCTCAGATTTTGACAGACTGTCTTCGCGATCAC
The DNA here is from genome assembly GCA_002428995.1 of Flavobacteriales bacterium UBA6057. GTDB lineage: Bacteria > Bacteroidota > Bacteroidia > Flavobacteriales_G > Salibacteraceae > UBA6057. The sequence continues at coordinate 143,675 of DIYJ01000017.1, forward strand.
AGACCCTTCATGGAAACTGATTTGATAGCCCGGGCACATAACAACATAGGTGCAGCTTACAGTCGCTACACCGAACCTGACTCTGCTCAGTTCTATGAGGCGAAATCCATGGAGCACTACCGGGAAGCGGTGCAGTATTACAAGGAAAGCAAGAATAAATATGGCCTCGGAATCGTGCTCTGCAATATTGCCATTCATTACATGGATGGGGGACAGGTGGACACTGCAATGGCATTGTATGCCCAGTCCTGTGAGTTGATGCGTGCCGTACCCAATCCTGCGGGATTAGCCTTTACCATGACCAACCAGGCCATTTCGATAAGAGATCTCGGTCAAAAAGAAGAAGCCCTGGTCATGATGGATAGCGCGGAGCACTTTGCCCGGGTGGGAAGGGATCCCGCTCTATTGGCGAGGATCTTGACGGAGCAAAGTGAACTGCAAGCGAACTTAAATCGCTATGATCGGGCTTATGAAAAGCTATTGCAAGCCTCTTCTTTACGGGATAGTCTGGGGCTTAATGCGCTGGACGTGACCATGGAAAGGACCAACACCGAATTCCTGCTCGAAAGGGCAGATACCAAGGCTCAGGGCATGGAACAAATGCTGAAGCTTCGGGCCGTGGCGCAACGAACGGAACGATTGGCGCTGGTAGCCGTCATCATTTTTTTGCTGTCGCTGGCAGCACTCATCTATTTCATCCTGCAAAACCGTTTGCTGCAAAAGGCACGGTCGGTTTCCAACCTCCGGTACAAAATGCTGATGTCTGAGTTGAATCCTCATTTTGTGTTCAATGCCTTGAATTCCATCCAAAACTTTGTGCTGCACGGAGATAAAATGGACAGTTACTCCTACATCTCCAAATTCAGCAAACTCGTCCGCTATTCGCTCCGTCATCATTCAGATGACTATGCCACCCTTGAATCAGAGTTGGACAATGTGAGGAGTTATATAACGCTTGAATTGCTTCGTGCCAGCCAACCTGTGGATTTGGAGGTTCATGTGGATGAAGACATCAACCCAGCGGAAGTGAACATCCCGGCTATGGTTCTCCAAATCCTTGTAGAGAATGCCCTTTGGCATGGACTGGCACCCAAAAAGGACAAGGGCAAGCTTTGGATTCTCAGTCAGCGCTCCGGTTCATTGCTCCGACTCATCGTAGCCGATAACGGCATTGGGATGGTCGCCTCAGAAAGACTCAAGGCGCAGGAGCGTCCAGATCATCAGTCGCGTGGGCTCGATCTGGTGAAATCCAAAATCGAACTTTTAAACCGTGGAAGATCCGGTAAACTGAAGCTCACCATTCGGGATGGTGTTTTTCACAGTGCCAAGGAAGCCTCCGGAACCACCGCAATCCTTCATATTCCGCTCAATGCATAACATCCAAACAAGTCAGGAAATAAGGACTTTGATCATTGATGATGAACAGCGCGCACGCCAGAATCTGCAATCATTGATCAAATACCATTTGCCTACTGTGAAGGTGATCGGAGAGGCCGAAGACATCTATCGCGCCCAATTTTTGGTAGAGGAACTGCGTCCGGATCTACTCTTTCTCGATATCCAGATGCCGGGCGGTAACGGGTTCCAGCTGTTGGAGGCGCTTTCCAAGAGAGACATGCGTGTGATTTTTGTGACGGCTCATGAGAACTACGCCATCCAGGCGATTCGTGCAGGAGCGCATGACTATCTTCTGAAACCAGTAGACATTGAAGAGTTGATCGATGCGGTGGACGGTTTGGATAAGCTATTGAAGCCAGGAACCGAAGCTAACTTGGTGGGCAGTGACCAACCAAATGAATACACCGGGTACGAACGATTCATTCTTCAGACCACCTCCGGTTTCAGAATTGTTGAATTGAATGACATTGTGCGGTTAGAAGGCGATGGTGGGTACACCACCTTTCACTTTGCTTCTGGAGAGCGGGTTACAGAGACAAAAACGCTCAAGTTCTTTGATGCCATGATGCCAGAAGGTGTATTCCTTCGATGCTTCCAGTCTCATGTGATCAACCTGAATCACGTGGTAGAGTACCAGCGTGGCCGGGGCGGAAAGGTGAAGATGAGCGATGGTGCGCTGCTCAGGGTCTCGCGCGACCGGAAGGACGATCTCATTGCCGCCATGCAGGAGCGATTGCGGAAGCTTTGACAGCGCTACGGAGCCTCATCAAAGCGCATCAGGTCATTGAATTGCACCACTTCAAATTCCGGGGCTGATTCGAACAGTTCATCAAGAATCCACTTGTGAGCGCCACCGTAAATGATGAGGAGGTTTTGATCTCCATCTTCCATCAGGTTTTTTGCATTCGCAAAGAGTCTGGAGTTTCTGCGATACCAACGCCCGAGCAAGTCCGCTCCCAGGTAAGCATCACCATGGCCCACATTAACGATGCCGGTGGTCCAGAGCTGTTTTGATCTTACCAGGTTCTGTTTGCTGTTCAGAATATGCAGATACTCCAGCAAGCTCAAGTGACGCTGGATGGTGTCCATGAAGGTGTTGTAGCGATTGTTTTCAGCATCGTAGGCTTCCCAAAGGCCGATGTGTCCAATGCTATCTGCATAGGCATACCAGTCATCAATGGCGTTTATGTTATCAGGAAAGGGTGGATTGTTGTCAATGCAATAGACTCGCTCATGTCCCAGCGCCTTGGCCAATGGAAAACCTATCTGGAAGGCCTCGTTTTTCCCGAGTTCGTAGCTTCCTTCGAGATAAGCCTGGTAAAGCGAATCCAGCACGGGTTGAACGTCCGGGCGCCATTCTACTGCAATCCGCGAAGGGCGAAAGGCTTCCAGTTTCGACAGAATTTCCCGGAGTTGCTGCTGATTCGATTCTGTGTTGATGTCAATGTGATTTTTCGCCACAACATCGCTGCCGTCCCGTGACCGATCAAAATGGAATACACCAAGGGTAAGCACCTCGTGTGTAGGTGTAACCTCAATCGCTGGAAAATGCTGAAAGGCTTTGTTTACTGGTCCGATCTCTTTTGGAGTTTCCGGTGAAGGTGCTGGTGACTGACAAGCCGATAGGTACAGAGCCAGAAAGAGCCCGAAGGCATAGAGTGTTTTCATAAATCACTGCGTTTACGTTGCAAAGTGGGAAGACCCGAATGAAAGATCGAACTCTTACGAAGATTTACCGGTCATGGTCCGAGTCGTTTATCCATTGGTCGCCTTCTTTACACAATTTGCCAACGGCATTTACCCGGATCTATCATGAACGCCCTGGTTTTACAAGAGGTTGGGGAGTTTTTTGGTGTGTAGTGCCTTTTGAAGGATCGGAGAATAATTGTCAGGGATCGGAGAATGATGCGTCAGTGTACAGACGATTTACAAGGAAAAGATCAAAAGCTATTTTTGTAGATCACTCAACTACCATGAAATCTGCGAGCTCCGTTATCATCGTTTTGGCGGCCTGCATTCTGAGCCTTGGGCTAAGACCGGTCGCAAGTATTTACCTCACTAATTCCGGTTGGGTTCATTTCACCTCTGATGCTCCCCTTGAACTCATAGAAGCCGAGAACAGCCGGGTAGGTGTGGTGGTAGATACGGAGAAACGCACGGTGGCCATGAAAGTGCCGGTCATTGGATTTGACGGCTTCAACAGCGAGCTTCAGAAAGAGCATTTCTATGAAAACTACATGGAATCGGAAATGTACCCCAAGGGAACCTTTACCGGGAAGATCATAGAAGATGTGGACCTCTCGAAACCTGGAACTTATAAGATCAGGGCAAAGGGAATGCTCAATATTCACGGAGTAGAGAAGGAGCGTATCATTCCTGGAGCCATTACTGTGGGTAGCGGTAAGCTTTCTATCCGCTCCAACTTTGAGGTTCCACTCGAGGATCATGATATCACCATCCCGAAAATCGTCAACCAAAAGATTGCCGAGGTCATCATCGTAGAAGTGAAGGCCGAACTCAAACCCAAGAATTAAGCTTCAATCCGTGCGTCCTTATCCATCCATAGGTCGTGCATCGGCCGGACTGCTGTTCGCCCTGCTTTTTTTCCTTCCAGCCCTCCGTTCACAAACCCCGCTGTTTGATGCTTTCAACCTCGGTGAGGGAAAAAAAACCTTACGGGTTCAAGCTGTTGCCCAGGATGAGCGTCACCGACTCTACTTTGGAACCAACGATGGATTGGTCCGCTATGATGGTCTGAATTACGAACCCATTGAGATTTGTGACTCAATTCCGAAGCATTCGGTCACCGCACTTCTCTGGCATGACAAAGAATTATGGATTGGAGGAGCAAAGGGGCAACTCTTTCGTTTGGGTGAGAACGGTTCCAGCATTACGCTCCACAAGGATTCTTCCCTGACCAGTGCTCGTATTTCTGACATCCTTGCTTTTGAGGATCGCGTGTTCATCGGAACGTATGGAGATGGAGTCTACCTGTTCCACGATAGTGCGTTGACCCATATCAATACCACCAATGGTTTAGGAGACGATTATACCTATGATCTTGCGGTACACGGAGATGTGATCTGGGTGGGGACGGATGCCGGAATCACAGCCTTGAATGCCGATGGAAGCGTCCGCGGTTTGGTCAGCATGAAAAACGGATTGCCTGACAACATTGTGAAGTCGATTCAACCGCTGGATGAGGAATGGTTAGCTCTTGGAACGCATGATTTAGGAGTGTGTCGCTTTAATACGGTCACACAGGAGTTTCTGATCCTGTACACCAGCGAAAACCCCTGGGAACATGGGACGATTGAATCGATGGTTTTGGGCGAGGGCAACTCTCTTTGGATTGGTACGAAGTCCAGTGGTTTGCTGCATCTCCAATATGCCGGGGATGGTATTCAAACGCGCGCTTTCAGTGAGATCAACGGACTGGGGTCGAATAGAATCAACACGCTATTCAAGGATGCCGAGGAGAGTATTTGGATCGGTAATTCAAATGGTGTAACACTCTACCGTGGTGGCTCTTTTGAATACCTCACACAAAGCGATGGCCTGCCTGGGGCCAATATCTATGATGTGCTGGAAGATCGTGACGGCAACTATTGGTTTGCCAGTGAAGAAGGTGTCATCAGGTTTTCCTACGGTCCCTCAGGTCAGGGATTGATCAGCACCTTCCTTTCCACTGAGGATGGAGGACAGGCTCAGGTGGTTTCGTTGTTTGAAGATGATGCCGGCATCATTTGGATGGGAACCTACGGGAGTGGACTTTACTACCTGTCTCCAGGTTCCAGCGAAATTCGATCGATTGGCGCTGACGATGGTCTAACAAACTCCAACGTTCTGGATATTGCCAGTGATCCTGAAGGTGGAGTTTGGCTGGCGACCCTTGGTGGTGGTGTGGTTCACTTTGAATGGGAATATGGCGGCTCCATGGTGGATGAGCTCGATATCTATGCAGAGGTTGGCAGCAACTACATCTACACCGTTTTCCTGGACAGCAAAGGCACGCTTTGGATCGGCACAGACGGTGCGGGCCTGGCGGTGTATGACACGAAGGGAGAATACTTCAAACCCGCTCCTGAGGGACCACTGGCGAGCGCTTCCATCTATGCCATTACGGAAGATGAGGATGGAGGAATGTGGTTTGCGACCGCAGAATCAGGGCTGTTCAGATATGCACAGGGCGCATTTACAAAATGGGACGAGAAGAGAGGTGTCAGAAGTGACTTCATTTCAGGCTTGAAAACCGGTGGTGACGGTGAGGTCTACGCCATTCATTCCTACGGAGTGGATGTGCTGGAGAAAGGAATGGATATGTTCAAGGGACACAGCAGCGAGATGAAAGGGTTCAACTTCGAGCCGAACCTCAATGCCGTTCACTATTGCAGAGGACATATCTGGATCGGTACAGAGTCAGGTGCCGTGAAGTTTGAATGCGATCATTCAGGTGGTGATACCATTACACCGAAAGTGGCGCTCACCGGTCTCCGCGTGCTTTATGAAAAGCAATCACTGGAATCCGGTCAGAGCTTTGATTACAGCGAAAACCACTTCGTATTTGACTACAAAGGAATCTGGATGAAAGCTCCTGAACGTGTCATCTACAAATACAAGTTGGAGGGCTTCGACATGCAATGGTCATTCCCGACTCAAACTCAGGTAGCTACCTATTCCAGTCTTCCTCCCGGAGAATATACCTTCAAGGTGGTGGCGAGCAACGGAAATGGCAGTTGGAGCGAGGAGACGGCTTCATCATACAGCTTTGTTATTCTTCGCCCTTTTTGGATGCAGTGGTGGTTTTATGCGCTGCTGGTGCTGCTTTTGGGCGCTGGTATCACTTTGTTCATTCGCTGGAGAACCCAGCGACTGATCCTGGAAAAGCAGAGGCTGGAAGACGAGGTTGAAAAGCGCACCGTTGAGATACGGGAGCAAAAAGATATCATCGAGGCTAAGAGTGAAGAAATACTCTCGAGCATCAATTATGCCCGAAGGATCCAGGAGGCCATTCTACCTCCGATGAAGCTTGTGAAGGAGTCGCTGCCTAACAGCTTTGTCCTTTACAAACCCAAAGACATTGTAGCAGGTGACTTCTATTGGATGAACCAGTCGAAGGAGGAAAACAGTGATTACGATCTCATCCATTTTGCGGCAGCTGACTGCACAGGGCATGGAGTGCCCGGAGCGATGGTCAGCGTGGTGTGCAGCAATGCGCTGAATCGTGCGGCCCGCGAGTTTGGCTTGTGCAGACCTGCTGATGTTCTTGATAAGGTCTTGGAGCTTGTGGTGGCCCGGTTTACAAAGTCTGCCGAGGTAAAGGATGGAATGGACGTAGCACTTTGTGCTTACACTCCTGCTACCAAAAAGCTGGAATACGCGGGTGCTCAAAATCCACTCTGGATCGTTACCAAGCGCGATTTAGGCTCGGAAGGCTTCAACATACATCCCGATCAACCGGCTGATGGAAGCAGTTTCAGGCTTTATGAGATCAAGGCTGACAAACAGCCCATTGGCAGATACACGGAATCCAAGCCCTTTACCAACCATTCCATTCAACTCGAAACAGGAGATACCATCTATGTATTCAGCGATGGTTATGCAGATCAGTTCGGAGGCCCGAGGGGTAAAAAGCTCAAGTCTAAGCCTTTTAAAGAGCTATTGCTTTCGATGCAGGATAAGACGATGGACGAACAACACACCCTTCTGGATCAGCAGTTTGAAACCTGGCGCGGAGACCTTGAGCAAGTGGATGATGTGTGTGTGATGGGGCTGCGCGTCTGATACCTATTCCCTTTACGAGGCGAGCCGGGCAGCTTGCTTCACCAGCACTTTCAGGCCTTCTTCATTGATTCCCGTTGAGCTGAATCGTACACTTCGGCTTTTCTTGCCGTCCCCTTGCAACATCCCATCGGGATCCTTCATCTGAGCGCCTTCAAAAAAGATCAATGTGATTTTGTCTTTACCGACCACCGTTTGGATGGCATTCTTGCGAGCAGCGTAGGTGAGGCAGTTTTTCCATTTGATGTCTTCGCTAAAGCCGTCATGCGCAGCGAGCACAGCGGCTCTTATTTCCAAAAACAGAGGTTTCAACGCGGGAGGAACTTCATTTTCGATGTAGTCGTTCACACGATCGTTTTCAGATGCCTGGTAATTCATGATTGAGGGTTAGGTGTTTTGTGGTTTGAGAAATGGGATGCACATGGCGATGAAGAGAATGGACACAACTCCAAACACCATCATTCCGTTGGCAAAGACCACCCCGGTGGCAATGCCATAGCTGAGCATCAACAGACGGGCGGCCCAGTGTTGGAAGCATTGGATCAACAGCATCCCTCCGGCCAGGGCTTGCATCGCACCAAAGGCCAGCGTCAACCAGTCGGGAAAACCTGCACCCCGGAAGAGCTCCATTTCTTCTGGCATCTGGATCAGTTTTGTGATGCCGGTTGCTAGGCTGAGGAGGAGGAGCAGAATGAGTAAGATCGTTTTGGCTGTTTTCATCACAAAGAGGTTTATGCATTGAAGCGACTTCCGTCAAAAAAGGCCTTGATTTCCACGATTTTTCCATCCACGATCCGAAACCACTCGCTGAGTTCGAAGCGACTGCCCGTATCTTTAATTGCTTCGTATTCAACCGCTACCGTGTCGCCCTGAGCAATGCAGGATTTGATCACAATTTCCCGTGTTCCCGCTACTAAGGAGCGGCACGCTTCAGTGAATACACGCCTGCCCAGAACCTCTCCGTATGGGCTTTCGTGGCGTACCATTTCGTGCAACGGCATGTTTTCAAAATCCTGTGCCGGAATCAGCGACAGATAGTAGCGTACGGTTTGTTCGGGAGTTTTCATCCGATCATTTTATTGGATAAGGCCGCAGCATCGAAGTAGCTTCTGATGTGCTGGATCTTGCCGTGGTTTAAGGTCAGCCAGTCCGTGGCCAGATTAGTATCCGTAAGGGCTGTGCCTGGTATGCTGTAGCGAACCACAGCCTGATGGCCATCTAATAGGATCTGCTCAATTCGAAGTTCTTTCCCTCGGAAAAGAGGGGCGTGGTAATGGCCGAAGGCTTTCAAATCGTAGGTGCCCAGTGGAGTCTGGTATTGAAAGTCTTCACTCAATTGATGAAGTGCTGGTTCTTCTTCCAACGAGGCGTAGAACGTTCGAATCAATGCCAGCGATCGTTCGCGATCGGTCAACGTTGACTCAATCGCGTCCCAGATTGAATCAGGAGCCGGAAGGTCTTGCAACGCGCGTATGTGTTTATTCAGGTCAGCCATACACCGGTTTTAAGCGTTTGCGCAGCAGTGATTTGCTACGGCTCAGTTGCGATTTGCTCGTTGCCTCAGAGATGTTCAGCATTTCTGCCACTTCCCGATGCTTGAATCCATCAATCTCTACCAACTGAAAAATGGTCCGGTATCCTTCCGGAAGGGAGAGGATGGCGCGATGTAAATCTTCCATGGCCAGGGCATCCGATTCGGCTGAGTCAGCCTCCACGGTATCCAGGGGTTCAAACGAGATAGGCCGTGATAACTGCCGAAGCGCTTTTCTTACCACAATGGTCTTGATCCAGGCGCCCAGCGTGGATGTTCCCTGGAAACCCTCCAGATCGCGAAAGACTTCAACAAATGCATCCTGCAAGGCATCGCTGGCAGCAGCTTCCGTTCCTGTAATTCGAAGAGCTCGGGTATACATGGCGTTTTTGTAGCGATCATACAAAGCCTTCTGCGCGGTGCGCTCACCGCGAATGCAGCGCACTACAAGTTCATGTTCATCGCGTTCAGGTTGCATGGATCATTACAAAGGGGCAAAACTTTGGCAAAAGGTTGCATGGAGGTGTGAACTTATTTTCTCGCATTCAGCTATCCTTTTCATTTGTTCAGCGTCTTTTTATCGATATCCACCGAAGACATGCGGTATTTTTCATTCCTGGCCCTCGTGCTTTTATTCTTCGTTATCAGTACTTGTAAAAAAGACACTGAGACTGCCGCAGATGGCTCTGATTGTGAGTCGCCTCTGAATACGGAAAGTGTGCATGCTATCCCCCCATCAAATCAGGATTTGTTGGTGCACGAGATCAACGATGAATTGACCTTTGTGGATTCCCTGGGCGACACGCTTACCTTGATCGTGACAGATACCATACATTCATGGTTCGAGAGCAGCATCGAGGATCTTACGCTTCAGTGTCCCAGTTTTCACACCACCAGAACCGAATCGATGGTCATGCTCCTTCAATCAAAAGATGATGCTGTTAAACTGGCCTACGAGCTGAACGGGGAAGATTTTCTGTTGATTGCCGAAAGCATCACGGCAGGGGTGGAGGCGCGCATTCAAACGACTCCTCCCTTGAGTGCGGAGGGCGCTCACAACTATGATTTCTATTCTTCGAAAGCCTGGTTAGGGATTGACTACTCGGATGTCTACTGGGCTCGACCTAATGGTAACTATCACGGAGGTAATATAGGCTTCAGCACCCAGCATGGGGTGGTGATGATCGCCCTCAGGGTGGTTGCTAACGCTGACCCTCACCGCTGGGTGAGAATTCTCTAGGTCAATACGGGCCGTTGTTGGCCAGATGGAATTCAAGTCTGTTGGAAGGAAGGTTCAAGACAACCCAGACAGCTAGTCAAGAAAAAGCCCCTTCTAAGTGAACAGAAGGGGCCATGCTTTTTTGGGTGTTTGCTCTTGATTTTATGACTTCACCAGCTGAACGTTCATGTGCAACTTGATGTCTTCACCAACTACTACGCTGCCTGCTTCAGTAACCGCGTCCCAGGTGAGACCAAATTCCTTTCTGTTCAGCTTACCGCTTACTTCAAAACCGGCTTTGGTGTTTCCGTAAGGATCGCCAGCCACTCCACCGAGTTCCGCTTCCAGGCTGATGGGTTGTGTGACTTCCTTGATGGTCAGATCCCCCTTCAATTCATAGGTGCTTTCTCCCTGCTTGTGCAGTTTGCCATTCTTGAAATTGATACGGGGAAACTTGCTTGTTGCAAAGAAATCATCTGACTTGAGGTGGTTGTTTCGGTCGTTTTGATTGGTCTCGATGCTGTCTACATCCAGGCTGAAGTTCACGTTGGCTCCATTGAAGTCTTCAGAATCACTTTCCAGGGTGCCTTCAAAGCTCTTGAAGAATCCTGTTACGGTGGAAATAACCAGGTGCTTTACCTTGAATTGAATTTCGCTGTGTGTAGGGTCAATCGCCCATTTTGTTGCTTGCTCCATTGTTTTTGTGTTTGTTTCTGAATACAAATGTATAAACATTATATGTATCAACACTTAATTTTTTGAAAGCAGATTTGTTGCCTATCCAAAAAGCACTAACTCTGTACCGTATTGCATCATCATGCTGAGTATTCTGATCAGGTTGGCCGTGTATTTTCAATCCATTTACAGATGGAATCTCGAACGGGAGAAACCAAGGGGTAGCAAGGAACATCCAGTGGATAACATAAATACCTCCATACTTATCTGGGCTTTGCTTTTAATGGTGTCGCTGCTTCTGTGGATGACCGGGATCGTTTTTACTCCGTGTGATTGGATAACAGAAGGTGGAAATGAATTAACCGGCTACTTCATTGTAGCCTTTGGTTCAAGCGTTTTGCTCAGTACCGTGATTACGGCTTCTTTGTTTCTGTGGTCGAGCCGTCTGAAAAAGGCACTTTCAGAGGTCAATAGCAGAGCCGAGAAAGTAAACGTGACCAATATTTATTGGCAAATACCTCTTTTCATGTTCTTATACATCGCTTACTTATCCGCGCTGATTACCTATTCCAGATACAGCTGTGGTCTGTCAATCATCAATGAGAATGGATTCTGGTGATTGTTGCCGACTGAGGGTTTATGACGCGAGCGGAGCGCTACTTGTATCGTTAGCTGGTTTTCTTGCGTCTTTTTTCACCGCGAACAGTCAATAGGGTAAATCAATACTCTTAAACCATGGGTGATATGAAAGAGCAGCATTGCTGCGAAACCGTTCAACAATCTCAAAGCCGACCGTCTAATTCCTGCTGCTCAGGCAGCTCTTCGGCTCAGTGCTGTTCATGTTGCAACTGCTGTTGCTGCTAGCGATGTTGAAAGGTAGAATGGCTTATGTCATTCTACCTTTGAATGCTTCAATACGATGAGTACAGAAGAGGTTTGGAATCAATACGGGGAAGATGTACTGGGGTACTTTTCCAGGAAAACAAATGATCCGGAACTAGCATCAGATCTACGCCAAGAGGTTTTTCTCAGGGTTCATCAGCGTTTGGGTTCGCTGAGAGAACACCAGAAAACTGCGCACTGGCTTTCTGCGATTTCCAGAAATGTTTTGGTCGATCACTGGAAGCAGAAGGGTCGAGAGCGTTCGTCAGTTCTATTGCCCAAGGAGCATGAAGATGGTTCGCTGCATCGAATGGCAGACGTGTGCATTCAAAACATGATCAAGACATTGCCTGAAAAATATGCAGGCCCACTGGCCATGGGTGATTTGGAGGGCGTTAAGCAACAGCAGATTGCGGAGCAATATCAGATTACGCTCAGTGGCGCTAAATCAAGAATTCAGCGTGGCAGAGTCATGCTGAAAGAAGCCATTCAGAACTGTTGCAAGGTGGAGTTGAATAAACGGAACGAATTGGTCGATGCTGATTGCGTTCACGATGACTGTGGTTGCAGCGACTAGCGCTTGGGCTTTCCACCCCGCGACTTTCCGCCACTTCGTCCTCCGCCTTTTCCGCCACGGCCGCCTTTGCCACGGAAGTTTTTCTTGCTTCCTGCGTTAGGGTTCCATTCGGGACTTTCACCAATCTCAGGTGGAACAGGCAGCTTCATCACTTCCCGCTCCATCAGGCGTTCAATCCGAAGAAGCTTGTACATGTCTTCTTCATTCACCAGGGTGATGGCTACTCCTGTGGTCTCAGCCCGGGCCGTTCGTCCAATGCGGTGCACGTAGTCTTCGGCATCACCGGGAACATTGTAGTTGATCACCAGATTGATGTCCTTGATATCAATTCCACGACTCAAAACATCTGTGGCCACCAAGACGCGCGTTTCCCGGGATTTGAAGCGCATCAAGACTTCTTCACGCTCGCGTTGCTCGAGGTCTGAACTGATGCCCTCTACCTTGAATTCCTTGTTTTTCAGCGCGCGTACAATGTCATTGACTTCACGCTTTGTAGAGCTAAAAACCAGGATGCTTTTATAGTTGGGCTTGTCATCGATCAATCGCTTGATCAGCTTCACCTTTAGGGGATCGTAGCTCAGGTACACAGCTTGCAAGACACCTTCAGCAGGTTTGGAGATTGCAATCGTGATCTCATCCGGGTCGGTCAGGATTTCGTTGGACAGATCCCGGATCTTCTTGGGCATCGTAGCGCTGAAGAGCAAGGTTTGTCGCTTTTTGGGTAGGTAGCTGAAAATCCTTAGAATGTCGTCATAGAAGCCAATGTCGAGCATGCGATCCGCCTCATCCAGGATCACATGTCGCACCGCTTCCAGCTTCATGTAGCCCATGTTAAGGTGTGCGATGAACTTCCCCGGAGTAGCGACCACGATGTCTGCTCCCCGATCCAGCGCTTTACGCTGTTCGTCCCAGTCGTCTCCATCACCACCGCCATATACGGCAATCGATTCAAGGTTGGAGAAATAGGTAAATCCCTGAATTTGCTGATCAATTTGAATGGCCAACTCCCGCGTAGGCACAATCACCACTGTATTGATTCCGGCATTGCCGTCTTTCATCAGTCGATGGATAATCGGAAGGATGAAGGCTGCTGTTTTGCCCGTGCCTGTTTGCGCACACGCAATGAGGTCTTTATCGTTTAAGATTTTGGGAATGGCCTGTTGCTGAATAGGCGTAGCCTTCTGAAATCCCATGTAGTCGATCGCCTCGATCAACGATTCGTTGAGTCCTAATTCGTCAAATTTCACGCTTTGAAGGTCTGATTAATTTCCATGCCCCACCGGGAACTTTGATCCAAGTGTCGATATGAGGGTCAGGGAATGAGTGCAAAGGCCGCAGCGATTGCTGTGTTTCAGGAAGTGGGATCAGTACTTTTTATGCCACCAGGTAGAATCAACCACCTTGCCTTCTTTCAGAGCAAAAACCAGGTAATCCTTCTTGGTATACCAGAGGTAAACCACATAAGAATCTCCGGCTGGCACCTCGAACATCGGAGGCAAAAACGTTCCAATGACTTTTCCTCCACGACCCACTGTCACCTTTTGATTCTCATACTCTGACAGTGTACCCGCGAAGTAGGGCTTCTTCATGTATTGCTCAATTTCCTCACGCGTGGCCTTTTGAGCGGTGAGCTTTCGCCCCATTGTTTTCATCACTTTATGCAGATCGCTGTCCACACGCTTGCAGGCCACTACCCGCATGTACTTCAATCGCAGCATTTCATCGCTAAGCTCCTGCAGCGAGGCCGCTTCCATGTCAGTGAGCTGAGTAGTACACGTGGTGTCATACTCCGTTTGTTCCGCCTCAGTTGTGTCCTGAGCTTTGAGAGATTGAATGGATACAAGCGAAGCGATAGCCAGAAGGAGGAAGGTCTTATTCATGATCTCTTTCAAAAGATGATGCAACAATGATACAAATCGACCCTCTTTGATAAGAGGATTAGTTTCATTTCAGCACCTGATCCACGGCTTTCCACCATGGATCCGAGGGGATGGGACGACCAATGATGATGCTCTCTCCAACGCGTGGAGTAGCCACTACGCTTCCGGCCTTTTCAGCCGCAGCCATCACCCGCTCTATAGGATCAGTCCAATGATGGAGCGCCAAATCAAACATGCCCCAGTGAATGGGCATCAATACTTCACCCTGCAGATCCAGGAAGGCTTGATGGGTCTGCTCCGGCATCATGTGGATCTCCGACCATTGCTCATTGTATTGGCCGCATTCTACCATGCACAGGTCAAAGGGGCCATATTTCTCTCCGATCTTTTTGTAGCCACCAAAATATCCTGAGTCTCCGTTGAAGAAAACGCGATGTTGCTTCCCAAGAATGACCCATGACGTCCACAGTGTGGCGTTTCGATCGGAAAGACTGCGCCCCGAGAAGTGCTGAGCAGGGGTGGATACCAAGGTCATGCCTTGAAATTCAACTTCCTGCCACCAATCCAGCTCGGTGATTTTTTCTGAAGCAACGCCCCAGTGCTGAAGGTGGGAACCTAGCCCCAAGGGCACAAAAAAGTGGCCGACCTTTTCCTTCATTGCCAGGATGGTAGGATAATCGAGGTGATCGTAATGATCATGCGAAAACAAAACAGCATCGATGGCGGGCAAGTCCTCAATGGCTACGGGAAGAGTATCATTGAATCGCTTCGTCATGAACGAAAAAGGACCGGCAGCTGGCCCCAGCATGGGATCCAGAAAGAGCTTCTTGCCATCTATTTCCAGTAGAAAGGCTGAATGTCCGAACCAGGTAGCACTCAGAAGTTGAGGATCATTGGTTTGGAAATCTGCTGGTTTACGCTGCACCACAGGAACAGGCCGGCTGGGTGATTCACCTTCCTGCGCAATTAAAAACCGAGGAAGCAACTTGATCATCTTACCGATGCTCATGTCAACGTCAATCCCTCCTTCGTTCTCGAACGTTTTACCGTTGTGCTGCTCAGAGTTCTTCAGTGTTTCGAGATGTTCTCCCTTTGGAGCCTTGCCAAACTGTGGCTGACCGATGACAAAAAACGTGGTGATGACCAATAGCACAATGACAGATACCACTGCAATGGCGATGCGCTTCAAGATTTTCATGTGGACAAATCTATGCAGTCATGAGCTGGTAACACCGGGAAATGGCTTGCAGGAAAATAAGCAGGCTGATCGGTCGAGGTATGGTTTAAAGCTTTGAATACCTCCGATCACTTTACTGTTGAAAACCGGTTGATTACCCACATTGAACCCACTCTTGCGCACAGATTCAAAATATTAACTTGCCGAGGTTCAAGCAAGTGTGAACGCGTTGGAGCACAATAGGCTCTGAAGTTTCATGACAATACTTTATCAGCAGCGGTTCAACGCGAGCCAGGTCAAAGTGCCTGGCTTTTTTTATGTCCGTTGTTTTGCCGGAGCAGGTGCCAGTAAAACGAAGGTTTTCGCAGTTGACTCTTGATGTTGTCTACGTCAAATCCGCTTAACACCATCTTCTGAACCGAAGGACTGGCGATGGCTCGCTCTACCACGAAATTGCAAAGTGTTGGATTCCTCATCACGCGTTGGAGCCAGTAGTTGAGTTGAAGTTCCTTCCACATTCTGTGGTAGATCTCGCGGTCGTAAGCACGGTTAGCAGAAGCTGTGAACGAATTCGCCTTGAATGCCTCCACCAGGTATTCAGCTGCCACCCGACCACTGCGAATAGCATTTCCGATGCCTTCTCCTGACAATGGGTTGATCAGTGAAGCTGCATCACCAAGGAGCAAATAGCGCTCACCCGAGATCTTTCTTTTCTTGCTTCCCAAGGGAAGTCCGAAGCCTTTAACGGTTTCGAGGGGCTTGGCATCCTTGAAACGGGGTGCCACATTCGGGTGCTGTTCAATGATTTCGGCCAGCATCTTTTTCAGGTTTGGCTTTCGCTTCGCGATATGCGCGCTGTGCATACCCAGGCCAACGTTGGCGTGGTTCCCGGGCAACGGAAATACCCAAAAATATCCTGGAAGCAGGTCCTTGTAAAAGTGCAGTTCCACCGCGTTGTCATCAGAGAAGCCGTGGACGTTTTCATAATAAACCCGCAGGCCTGCGCAATGATGGTTTCGGTCAATCTCTTCGCCCTGCAGCTTGCGTTTCACAACAGAATTGGCACCGTCTCCACCCAATACCATGGCCGCCTTGATTTTGGTGCCGTCTTCCAATTGAACTTCCGCATGAGAGGCGTGGACGCTCACATCGTTCACCTTCTGACCGGTGATTGCCTTCACATTGGAACTCTTCACTGCCTGCTCAAACATGTAGTGATCAAAATCCCAGCGCTTGCTGACGTATCCCGTGATGCTATTCTTCGTTAGTTGGAGATCTACGTGCTTGAAGTTCGGTGCTACAAAGCGCACAGCCCGGCACCAGATCTTTTCCTGCATTTGATCGAAAAGAGGGCCTGTGTCCAAAGGGAGCTTGTTCAATTGACTGACCACATCAGGACTCAGTGCATCACCACAGATTTTATCCCGCGGGAACCCGTCCTTATCAATCAACGCGATACTTAGTCCACTACCTTCCAGGGCCAGGCAGGCGGCTGTACCGGCTGGTCCGGCACCTACAATCGCAATGTCAAAATCAAGGGAATTCACAGGCCACAAACATACGGGTGATCCTGCTTGCTTGGCAGTGGGCTATTAATCATCCAGCAGAAGCTCTCGCAGGTTCTCGAAACTCTCCATCGGGAAAGTGACCACAGTGCTGTTGGCCAGCCATTCTGGAATGCTGCCACCAGGATCTGCATACACCTCGTATTCGATGTTGACCAGGCCGTTTTCTTTTGGAATGATGCGCCAATAGCTCTCCGTACTTTTCATTCTTACTACACCGTCCACTTCGGGAAGATAATCGGGGACGGCATGGGCATGAGTGGTCACTGCACCCGTTTTGGCGTTCTTTCGGAAGGTCATTTGATAAATTCCATCACGGTCAGAAACGGGCCAGGGCGCATCGTTGCGTGAATACTGAATCTGTGTAGAATCACCAATGCGCTTCAACACGCGCGCTTCCATCATATCTGGAAAAATACGATCGTAGCCTTCCACATTTCGAATTAGTTTCTCCACTTCATCCACCGTGGTTTTCACACTCATCTGGGCCTTGAAAGCATCAAAACCGCTGTTGCTCGGCTTGGTAAATACCTTGATGCCATCTTCATCCTTTCTCAACTTCCATCCTTGAGCGCTGAGCAGAGCCGGAAGCAGAAGCAGCACAATGATCACCGTGTTTCGCATACCAAAGCTTTTGGGCGAACATAACAAGGAAATCTGCATTTCGTTGCGGTCGCTTTCAGCATGCCCCAAATCCTAGCTTTGCCGGATGCCCGAAACAACACCGTTGGTTTCCATCCTCATGGCTGTTCGAGACACCGAGCCATACCTGCCGGCTTGTCTTGACTCCATTTTGGCGCAGACCTATCCTCGTTGGGAGTTGATTGCTATCAACGATCACTCGGAAGATCGCTCTCCTGAAATCCTGCAGGAGTATGCCCAGCGCGACTCCAGGGTTCGCGTATTTCACAGCGAGCGTTCACTCCTCATTCCCACACTCAAGGAGGGCTACCGGCATGTGAAAGGAACCTTAATCAATCGGATGGATTCGGATGACAAGATGCCGCAGGATAAGCTGGAGGTGTTGGTCGATGAGTGGCTGAAGCTGGGGCGAGGTCATGTGGTGGCGGGTGGAACGGAGCATTTTGTAGACGAGGGAGAGGTCGGGGATGGGTTCAGGCGATACGAGTGCTGGCTCAATGAGGTCGCCCGAAACGAACGGCACTTTGAAGAGATTTACCGGGAATGTGTGATTCCATCCCATTGCTGGATCATTCACCGCGAAGACTTTGAAATGGTTGGCGGCTTCGAACCGGAGGTCTACCCAGAGGATTACGACCTCTGTTTCCGCTATTACAAGCATGGACTTAAGGTCAAGGGCCTGGATAAGGTTCTTCATCACTGGCGCGACCGATCCAATCGTATTTCCCGTACTTGGGATGTGTATAAGGACAACCGTTATTACGGCCTCAAGTTGAAATACTTCTATGAGCTGGACCGTGACCTTTCAAGGCCCTTGGTGCTTTGGGGAGCAGGTCGAAACGGGAAGGATTTGGCCAGGGAAGTGCTGAAGCGAGAAAAGGAATTTCACTGGGTGTGTGACAATGAACGCAAGGTAGGGTTAGACGTATACGGCATTCGGATGGAGCACTTTCAGCGCATTCCTGATTTGGAACGGCCGCAGGTCATCATTGCTGTGGCTTCTCCGCAGGGAAAAGAAGAAATAGCGGATCAGCTCAGAGTATGGGGTAAGAAACCCGTGGAGGATTTCTGGTTTTTCTCTTGATCTTCGTGGTATGAACACCAAGGTTTTTGAGGCATTTACCGAGTTGCAAACCGAGCGACTCACCTTGCGATCGCTGGACGAAAAGCAGCTGGAAGCCCTCAAGGAAATAGCCTCGTTCAAAGTGCCTGACGCTACAGCAGCGGATGTCAGGAATTTGCTTGAGAAAACCGAGACGGAATACGCTGCTCAGCGCGGCATCACCTGGGGACTCTACCACCATGGAATACTGATCGGAACCTGTGGATATTATCGTGGCTTTGCGAACGATTCTGGTGAGATCGGCTACGTCATGAGAGCCGCATACAGAAGAAAGGGGTTCATGAAAGAGGCGGTAGAAGCTGTTGTGTCCTTTGGGTTTACCCAGATGGAGTTAGTGGAGGTGACCGCCTACACACGCGATGATAATCTTCCTTCGATCGAACTCCTTCGCAGCTTTGGATTTCGCGCTACAGACAAAATGCACGAAGCCTACAGACGCTTTGAACTGAAGGCTTAGAGCCTCTTCAGCCGCTTATTCACTGAACGCTACCGTAAGCAGGGTCTAATCCTGCCCGCGATTATTTTGACTTTCAGACCATAAACTTTCGGTTACTTTCCACGTCTTAATTGCAACCTAGCTAATTCAGTAACATGAAGCGCCTTTCGACTTCTCTTGTTCCCGTCTTTGTACTTGCTTTTTTGACCATCCACTCTGATGTGCAAATTCCGGAACAGATCAACGCTCAGCACCATCTCGACCGGATGCTCGCTCCACGCGATCACTTTGACGTCATGCGCAGCTATCCTGACATGGTGCCCGACCAGGCTGCCATGGATCAGGCCATGCAAACGGCTCATCAAATGAGCTTTCAGGCAAATCGAAGTGCAGGTTTCGATCAGGAATGGCGCACGGAAGGCCCGGGAAACATCGGTGCTCGGATTAACTCGCTGGCAGTGCCTGGCTCCAATCATGACACCATTTACGCAGGATATGCAAAAGGAGGTATCTACAGAACTTATGATGGCGGTAGCAACTGGACTTCCATTTTTGATGATCAACCGAGGCTGAGCATTGGTGACATCGCCATTAATCCGCTGAACGATCAGGTGATTTATGCGGGTACCGGAGATCGGAACATCGGTGGTAGCTTTTCTACGGGCACGGGGATCTATCGAAGCAACGATGGGGGAGATACCTGGGAGCTCAAAGGCCTGCAAGATCAATACATCATTTCTGAGATCGTCATTCACCCTACAGACACAGCCATTCTTTACGCAGCTTGCCTCGGACTGCCCAGCCTTCCCAGTGCAGATCGTGGATTGTACAAAAGCCTCGATGGCGGGAATTCCTGGACACAGGTACTTTTTGTGGGCGACAGCGCAGGCATCAACGACATTGCCATGCACCCGACCAATCCTGATATACTCTACGTAAGCGGTTGGAATCGCGTGCGCACCAATCAGGCCTCTGTCATTTCGGGAAACCAGGGACGCATCTGGAAAACAACCGATGGCGCAGCCAATTGGACCATGCTCACCAATGGACTGCCGACCGGTCCACAGGGCAGGGTAGGGCTTTCCATGTTTGAGGCAAATCCCGATACGCTTTGTGCGCTCTTTGTAGGAACAGATTCGCAGCTCGAAAACATCTACCAAACATTTGACGGTGGAGCTTCATGGACTGCCATGCAATCCAATGGTATTACCACCAATGCCTTGGGTGGTTTTGGTTGGTATTTCAGTGGCGTGGACATTAACCCTTTCGATTATCAGGACGTTTTTTTTCACGGAGTTCAGCTGTGGCGAACAGAAAACAACGGTGGATCCTGGGATATGGCAGACCCGCCCTGGTGGACCTATGAAGTGCATGCTGACAAGCATGACATGGTATTCCTCGGGCCGCAACATTTCCTGTTGGCAACGGATGGAGGATTGTATCGAACCATGGATTCTGGCTTGAATTGGGTCAAGATCGAAAACAACATGACCAACGAGTTTTACAGGATTGCGCACACCCATTTCGATGAAGAGAATTACTACGGAGGAATGCAAGACAACGGGACTTCCGGTGGAAATGCATCATTGGCCGACTGGCCGCGCATCTATGGTGGTGATGGCTTCCAGGTGCGTTTTCATCCTTTTGCTTCCAGCATTTTCTATGCAGAGACACAGAACGGGAACATTGTATACACGGATAACGGAGGTGTGTTTTTCAATAGCCTGGGTTTCCCCGATGAGGCCAATCGCACCAACTGGGATACCCCTTACATGTTGAGCCCACACGATCCGGGTGATCTTTTTGCCGCAAGCCACAAAGTGTGGAAAATGGAATTCGCCCCTTATGGAGCCTGGTCGGAGATATCTGAAGACCTCACCGATGGGAACATTTTCGGAAGCCAGTTCCACACCATTTCAGGGGTTGATCAAAGTCCTTTGGACGATGATTACCTCTATGCCTGTACTACCGATGGTAATGTTTGGACGACCACAAATGCTGGAACTTGGTGGGATTCTGTGCATGCAACCTTGCCGAACCGATACGTCACTTCTGTGAAGGCTTCACCCGATAGCCTTGGACATGTGTTTGTGACACATTCGGGCTACAAGTACAACGATTTCTTCCCTCACGTTCACAAGTCAACCAACAACGGGAGCAGCTGGGTTAACATCTCGGGTGATTTGCCGCCCGTGGCGGTAAACGACATCGTCATCTTCCCCGGCCATGCAGATTCTGTGTTGTTTGTGGCCACTGATGCGGGTGTTTATGGAACCATCGATGGCGGTACGGATTGGGAAAGAGTAGGAACGAACATGCCTATGATCGAAGTCTTTGACCTCGATTTTGATACTGTCAATCATCGTTTGATTGCGGGAACGGTTGGGAAGTCCATCATGACTTATCCGCTGGACAGTTTGGTGAGCCCGATTCCAGGTGATACGAACAATAACAACAACCCTTTCGACCTGGCTTTTGCCACCTCGGGACAAACGTGCATCAACACCGGAAACGGAAGCATCAACCTGAGCGTTCTTGGGGGAACGCCTCCATATACCTACAGCTGGAGCAACGGAAGTACTACCGAAGACCTCAGCGAGGTGTTGGCAGGAACCTACACGGTGACGGTCACAGATGCCAATTTGGAGGTCTCCGTTGATGAAGCGATCGTAGATTTTGATCCCCTCTATTTTGACCCGGTCATCGGTCCGATTGCCGGAGCAAACCAGGTTCAGTCATGGTCGCAGTTCACGTACGATGTTCTGCCTACTACAGGCTCAGTCTTTGATTGGGACGTGACTGGAGGAACCATTGCGTCCAGCTCTGCAAATACAGTGGTGGTAGACTGGAACGGAGTAGGCCAGGGGCTGATCAGGGTTCAGGAAACGAATACCAATGGTTGCAAGGCTTCGGATAGTTTGGTCGTAGACATTAAGGCAGTGGGAATTGCCTCTGTGAAGGATGCTGAACTTTCCATTTATCCCAATCCCGCCTCTGAGTATGTCCAAATAGAATTTGATCAGGCATTGGATCAGGTAGAAGTGATTCTTCGGGATGCCCAGGGCCGTCAAGTGCGTCAACTGGCATTCAGTGGCTCAGCGCATTCCATGAACCTCAGCGACCTGCCAGCTGGAATGTATCAGCTGCTTCTGATGAGTGGAAACGAAACCTCCATCGTGCGATCTCTGATGGTGGAATAGAGGGGATGATTAGTTAATCAGATAATTAGATCATCAGATCATTGGTTTCCCGCAGACGGGTTGGCTTTCCCGTGCACTATGAATCAACTAATTATCTAATCAACTGATCATCTAATCGTCTAATCATCTGATCAACTCACTGCTTCCAAACCTGCTTCAGGTAGGGAGTTTTCTCCAGCCCGTTTTCGGAAACCTTTTCTACAAAGGCGGTAAGGTGGTTGAAATTCACCTCCTTGAAATTACCCTCGATTTTCAGATCGATGTTGTGATGACTGGCTTTCACCTGGAAGTCTTCGATGATTTCCACCACATCCGGGTGTATGTAATGCGATTGTGTTGCATCGATCACCACCTTGCTTCCATCAGGGATCACATTGAGTGCCTTCATGATTCCTCCCTTGTTCAGGAATGTCACGTTTTCTGAAAGCTTGATGCTGATGATGTCGTCCTCGTCTTTGTGCTGTGTGTAGTTGAATGGAATGCTATAGTTGCGATAGAGGATAGACAGGATGCCAGCAGAAAGGCCAATGCCAATCCCGAGCAACAAATCGGTAAATACAATTCCGAGTACGGTAATGATGAAGGGGAAAAATTGAGCAAGACCCAATCCATACATGCTCTTGAAAAGCTTCGGCTTCGCGAGCTTGTAACCCACCAGGAACAGAATGGCGGCAAGGCTGGACAGAGGAATCATGTTCATGATGTCCGGCAGCGCCAAAACACTGATGGCAATCAGCATTCCGTGGATTATGGTCGACATTTTTGTTTTACCATTCGACTGAATATTGGCCGAGCTTCTCACAATTACCTGGGTAACGGGTAAGCCTCCAATCAGGCCGGAGAGGACGTTTCCGGTGCCTTGCGCGATCAGCTCGCGGTTTGTTGGGGTTACGTTCTTATCCGGGTCGAGTTTATCGGTTGCTTCAACGCAGAGAAGTGTTTCCAGGCTAGCCACAATGGCAATGGTGAAACCGAGCACAAGTACTTCACTGGAAAAAAAGCGGCTCCAATCAGGAGTAGTGAATAGCTGAAGAATACCGCCTTGCTCAGACGCCAGAGGTATTCCGACCATTTCATCTGGGTCGAGGTTGAAGCCTTCCATCTGAAGAAAGATCCTGCTGAGCAAGATCCCCACAGCCACCACCACGAGCGGTCCCTGAATCACTTCAAAGATTTTTATCTTCTTCATGAATTTCTGCTCCCAAAGAATGAGAATGGCCATCGAGATTAAGGTCACGATCACCGCTGCAGGATTGATATCCCCAAGCGCTACCCACACTTCTGTAAATGTGTTTTCTCCATCCTGCTGCCAGAACCCATCAAAACCCTCCGCAATTACATCATGACCCAGCGCGTGTGGAATTTGTTTCAGAATGATGATGATGCCGATGCCGCTTAGCATGCCCTTGATCACCGAATTGGGAAAGAAGTAGCCAATGATGCCGGCTCTTGCCAGGCCGAGCACAATTTGAATGACACCGCCCAGCACAACGGCTGAAAGGAAAATGGGAAAACCAACGTCCATGCTGAATTCTCCTTCGGCATTGGTGCCCAGGCTTTCAATGGCGTCAGCAACAATAACAGCCAAACCGGCTGCTGGCCCGCTCACACCAATGTTTGATCCGCTAAGCAAGCCGACTACCACACCTCCGATCATTCCAGCGATGATACCGGAGAATAGCGGAGCACCCGAGGCAAGGGCAATTCCGAGGCATAATGGCACAGCCACGAGGAACACAACCAAGCCTGCCGGGAGGTCATGTTTCAGGTTAGATAACAATCGATCCATAGTTGGCGGTAAGGAATGTTAGAAGCAATAGAGCTTACGATTATAACATTTTAAAATATCTAACTCCCCGGTCGAGGAGGCTCTGTACCCTAATATTGCCGCATCAATCCGACCCTATGAGCGAGACATTCCTACTCAAGAATATTTTTTGCCCACCACTCATTGACCACATCGGCACGATGGTGAAGCAAGGACATCCTGACTTTGATGAAGTCGCTTTCAGAGATCATGTCCTGCCACAATTAGAGCCCCTGTCATTGACGGAACGGGCGGCTGTAGTGGCGAAGGCGCTGGCGGCTCAATATCCTTCTGAGTTTCCCAAGGCTGCACCCATGGTAATGGCTGCTTTTGAAGAGCAGGGTTATCATCCCGGTATCGTGAAGTACGAAGAGTTTCGCTACCTCCCGTTTGGAATTTTTGTAACTGAGCACGGTATCGATCATTTTGAGGAAGCCACTCAAGTTCTGTATCAACTCACGAAGCGATTCACTTCTGAGTTTCCGATCCGCCCGTTTATTGAACGCTACCCTGAGCAGTCCATGAAGTTGCTCACGCAGTGGACCAAGGATGAGGATCAGCATGTTCGCAGACTTGTTTCAGAAGGAACCCGACCCAGGCTTCCGTGGGCTTCACGCTTACCTGATTTTCAGAAAGACCCTGAACCTGTCTTTTCGCTCCTCGAGCTTTTGAAAGAGGATGATGAACGCTACGTTCAGCGCTCCGTGGCCAACAATTTGAATGACATCGCAAAAGACCATCCAGGGTTGGTGGTGGAACGATTGACGCGCTGGAACAAGCTCAAAAATCCCGGAACGCAATGGATCATCAAACATGCCTCCAGAACGCTGGTGAAAGCAGGCCATACCGAAGCGCTTCTGCTGCTGGGTTATGACCCAAAGGCCAAGGTGGAAGTGAGCGATCTCATGTGCTCCAGTCAAGTACAGTTTGGAACAGAACTGAAGTTTTCATTGAACCTCCAAAACACTGGTAAGAAAGCGGAGAACGTGGTCGTGGATTTCGTGATCCATTTCATGAAAGCAAACGGCAAAACAGCGCCCAAGGTCTTCAAGCTAACGGACAAGCGCCTGAGTGCAGGAGATTCCATCACCATTGAGCGAAAACACCCCATCAAACCCATCAGCACAAGAGCGTATTATCCAGGAGTGCAAAAGCTTGAAATACAGGTGAATGGAGTGGTGAAAGCGGAGCGCAACTTCGAGTTGCTGATGAGCTGAAAAAACAAAGGCGCGATGTTGGAGTCTCGCGCCTTTTCGATAATGGTTTCTAACAACGAACCGTAACCATTCTCTTTAATGTCTTTGTACGAAGCTTGGGGTGAATTGCCAAAGTAAAGAAACTCTTTCCGCATGGCAATCAGAGATTTGAACAAAGTGACCCTTCGATGAAAAACAATGTTCAAGTGTCCTTGCGAGCCTCCAGTAATTGCGTCTAGATCTCTGCTATTTGTGGTCTGACAGATGGAGTGGACAGGGATTATAGCCACCACCAGTCGATGCCCATTTCCAGCTTCATTCCACTCAAGAGCCCTTCAATTGCCAGGCGCTGCCCAGCGTTGGGGTAAACGGCCACCAATACCTGTGGTCGGTTCATCAAATCAAGCGTTTTAAGGTTTGACTGATCGATCAACACAGGATGTTGTCCCTGGTCTTCCAGAATGCGTGCTGCCAGTTTTGATTTCGGACCGCTGCCTAGTATCACCAGCGCTCGATCCTTATCCCTGTCAATCTTTAGAAAGCGACTCAGCTTCAGCTCAAAGAAGGCGTTTTGCGAATAATGCTCGTGGTTGCGAGAGGTGCGCTGAGGGTGTTCCCTCCACCAGTGCGTAATGGCGTCAATGCCGCGAATCGGAATTCCCTTTTCAAGCCAGTAAAAAACAAGATCGTAGTCTTCCGGGTAGCTCAGCGAATCGAAGCGCTCGGGTAGCAGCGATCGGTGGCAAAACCAGTTCGCTCCGGCCACAACACACTCGCGATACATCCACCGCGTGTGATCGCAGGCATCCACACGTTGGTTGATCCAGGTCTCGTAAGAACGATATCCCTCAGACACTGGTTTCACTCCAAAGTATTGCACTTTGCCTGTGACGACTGCCTGTGGACGTTCCAGGGCAGAATTGTACATCACCTGAAGCTTATCAGGAGGCATTTTATCATCAGCATCCATACGTGTGATGAAGGATGCAGTAGCTCGTTCATACGCACATTGCAAAGCATCAGAGATGCCTTTACCCTTGGACTGAAGTGTGTGGATTCGTTGGTCTTCGCTGGCGAATTGCTGCAACACTTCAAAGCTGCGGTCTTCCGATCCATCGTCTGCTGCCCATAATTCCCAATCCCGAAAGCTCTGGTTCTGAATGCTGTGCAGGCATTCTTCCAGCCAGGCAGCAGCATTTTTTACCGGCATTATGATGGAGACTTTACTCATCTTTTGTTGGCAACCCAGAGCATCGGTGCGCAGCTGAGAAGGCGACAATATTAATTGCGCTGGTTGATTCTCAGAGCATTGTTGCGTCTGATCAGAGTCCGTTTATGAACCTCAGGTACTCGCTTCTGATAATCCCAAAGCATGGTTAACAACCTCTTCCGTACACTTCAAGGTCAGCTTCGATAGAAAGCTATTTTTGCGCCATAATCAAGAAGGATGAACGCATTGGTAACGGGTGGTGCGGGCTTCATTGGAGCCCATGTCACAAAGCATTTGTTGAATAGCGGATACAACGTCATCGTACTCGATGATCTTTCCGGTGGTTTTCAGGATCATGTGGATGAACGAGCCACGTTTATCAAAGGCTCAGTGGAAGACCACAAATTGTTGGAGGACCTTTTCAATGAGCATTCCATTGATTACATCTTTCACCTCGCGGCTTATGCAGCTGAAGGATTGAGTCACTTCATTCGCAGGTTTAATTATTCAAACAACCTCATAGGAAGTGTCAACCTGATCAATGAAGCCGTGAAGCACAAAGTGAAGTGCTTTGTATTCACTTCTTCCATTGCGGTATATGGTGAACAGCATCCACCCATGACGGAAGATATGACCCCGCAGCCGGAAGATCCCTACGGTGTAGCCAAGTATGCGGTTGAGATGGACTTGAAATGTGCCCATGAGATGTTCGGACTTGACTACATCATTTTCAGGCCCCACAATGTGTACGGAGAGTACCAAAACATTGGAGATCGCTACCGGAACGTGGTTGGGATTTTCATGAATCAGCTGATGCAGGGTTATGACCTTACCGTGTTTGGTGATGGTGAACAAACACGTGCATTCAGTTACATCGATGACGTAGCACCCATCATTGCGCAGTCTGTCCAAGTGCCTGAAGCCTACAACCAGATTTTCAATGTAGGAGCCGATAAAGAATACACCGTCAATGAATTGGCCGAGGCAGTGATTGCCGCCATGCAAACCGAGGGCAAGTTGCTCCACTTGCCACCGCGCAATGAGGTCATGCATGCTTATGCTGACCACAGCAAGGTGAAAAGCATATTCAGCGGGAATGATCCCGTTAGCCTGGAAGAAGGTATTGGCAAGATGGCTGCCTGGGCTAAAAATGCCGGAGCTCGCGAAAGCTCCAAGTTTGAGAATATTGAGATTAAAGAGAATCTGCCACCCAGCTGGAAAGTGGTAAGCTAGATCATTGATGGCTTCAATGCGAGTTCTTTTTGTGGCGCCTCACCGGCCCGGACGTTCCCCTTCTCAGCGCTTTCGCTTTGAGCAATACCTTGATGATCTGAAATCTCAGGGGCTGAACGTGGAGCTCTCCTTCCTCATCAGTGCCGAAGACGATAAAGTTTTCTACACACCCGGCAAGCTCCTCAGCAAGGCGCGCATCTTCTTCAAAAGCTATCAGAAGCGAAAGGCAGACCTGAGACGCATCCATGAGTTTGATGCAGTGTATGTTCAGCGTGAAGCCTTCATGACGGGGAATACCTTTTTCGAAGAAGGAGTAGCGAAAAGCAAGGCGAAGCTCATTTTTGACTTCGATGATTCCATTTGGCTGCAAAACGTCTCAGACGCCAACAAATACCTCAACTTCCTGAAGAACCCGGAGAAGACGGCTAAGATCATCTCACTCGCAGATGAAGTTGTCGCTGGAAATCAATATCTGGCAGATTACGCGCTTCAGTACAACCAGAATGTGCGCATCATTCCCACCACCATTGATACGGAAGGATACCAACGGGAAAACCTCCCCGAAAGGGATTATGTAACGATCGGTTGGAGTGGTAGCGTGACTACCATCCAGCATTTCCGCTACGCGCTGGATGTGCTTAAGCGCGTGAAGGACAAGTATGGAGATCGCGTTAAAATCAAAGTGATCGGAGATGCGAATTACTCCAACACGGAACTCGGAGTGCAAGGCATTGGATGGAAGGAAGCCACCGAAGTCCACGAGTTGTCAGAGTTCGACATTGGCATCATGCCATTGCCCAATGACCTTTGGGCCAATGGGAAGTGTGGCCTGAAGGGTTTGCAATACATGGCCCTGGAAATCCCAACCATTATGTCTCCGGTAGGGGTCAACTCCGAGATCATTGATGATGGTAAAAACGGCTTCCTCGCTGATGCTGAAGATGAATGGTTTGAGAAAATCTGCCGATTGGTGGATGATGAAGCCCTTCGCAAACAACTCGGCAAGGCTGGAAGGCAAACGGTGATCGACCGCTATTCGGTAGAAGCCAACAAGCCTCTTTACAGACAGTTATTCCTTTCCTGATCGAAGATTGAAGGGCCTTGTCCACCTTCAAATAATACTATTTTTGCCGCCCAATTCGTAAACCTATGAAGCAGACTGCTCTTCATGCAAAACATGCCGCCCTCGGAGCCAAAATGGTTCCCTTTGCGGGCTATGACATGCCTGTTCAATACTCAGGACTCATCGCTGAGCATCTCAACGTTCGTGAGAATGTAGGAATGTTTGATGTTTCCCACATGGGAGAGTTTTTTGTGGAAGGGCCAGGAAGTTTGGATTTCCTTCAAAAGGTCACGTCCAACGATGTGTCCAAGCTCTCCCCAGGAAAAGTTCAATACAGCTGCTTCCCAAATCATGATGGCGGCATCGTGGATGATTTGCTGGTCTACTGTCTGGGCGAAGAGCACTACATGTTGGTGGTGAATGCTTCCAATATGGATAAGGATTGGAAATGGTTGGAAGACCACAACGAGCAGGGAGTGAAGCTTACCAACCGCTCAGATGAGATGTCGTTGATGGCCGTTCAGGGCCCTAAGGCAACCGAAGCCATTCAGTCGCTCACGTCCATCGACCTTGCGGGAATGAAATACTACACGTTTGAGCGGGGCACTTTTGCAGGCTCAGAAAACGTGATTGTTTCTGCGACCGGATACACAGGAGCAGGAGGTTTCGAAATCTACTGCGAGAATGCCGATGCTGAGAAAATCTGGGACGCGATCATGGAGGCTGGAAAGGGTCAATCGATCCTACCTACCGGACTGGGAGCGAGAGATACATTGCGCATGGAGATGGGCTTCTGTTTGTATGGAAACGACATTGATGATCAAACATCCCCGCTGGAAGCAGGCTTGGGCTGGATCACTAAATTCTCCAAGGATTTTGTCAATTCAGAAAACCTGAAGAAGCAAAAAGAAGAAGGCATTCAGCGCAGACTCGTTGGATTCAACATCCTGGACAAAGGGCCGATTCCACGCCAGGGTTACGAGATTGAGAACGAAGCAGGTGAAGTGATCGGAAAGGTCACCAGCGGAACCATGTCGCCCAGCCTGAGCAAGGCCATTGCCATGGGATACGTAGATAAAGCACATAAAGAAAAGGGAACGCGCGTCAACATTGTGATTCGCGGCAGGCGTTTGGCTGCTGAAGTGACGGCTTTCCCATTCATCTCCAAATAGATTCAGAATGTCTAAAGCTTCTGTAGCGCTTACTCCTTTGCTCTATCCCAACTACGAGGATCCTGATGCCATCGTGGTGGTCATTGACGTGTTAAGGGCTACGAGCGCCATCAGCTCAGCCTTTGAAACAGGGGTGAAAGCCATTATTCCGGTTGAGAGCATCGAACTCGCACGTGAGTGGAAGGCGAAAGGCTTTTTGGTGGGTGCGGAACGAAACGGTGAGAAGATCGAAGAGTTTGACTTCGGGAATTCACCCTACGACTACATGGATCCTGCGCTCAAGGGAAAAGAGATCGTGCTCACCACGACCAATGGCACCCGTGCATTCAACCTCGCGGCCCGCGAAGGTTACAAAGTGGTAAGTGCCTCCTTTGTGAACGTAACAGCGGTTTCAGAGTGGCTGGCCGATCAGGATCGCGATGTGATTATCATCTGTTCAGGATGGAAGGGACGTTACAACCTGGAAGACTCTATGTGTGCCGGTGCCATCATTGATATGCTCAGTCAACACGAGCAGTTTAATGACTACAGCGATTCTGCCCTGGCATCTAAATACCTCTATCAGGGAGCCAAGGACGATACCTTCAAGTTCTTGCGAAACTCCTCTCATCGGAAGCGCATGAAGCGCCTGAATATGAAGGAGGACATTCGCTATAGTCTTACTCCCGACCAGAGCAAGATTATCCCCATATTAAATGGTGATCGGCTCGTTCCGCTGGAAGTTTAGATTCCGCTATTTTCGAAGGAAATGCTCATCGCGTTGAAGCGCTTTCTTCTTGTATTTCTCATTCTTCTGGTTCCGCTTTTCTCGAAGCCCTGGGGCTTTTTTGCGCACAAGCGAGTCAATCGTGTAGCAGTATTTACGCTGCCCACCGAGCTCATGAGTTTCTACAAGGAGCATCTGGAATACATCACAGAGCATGCGGTTGATCCTGACAAGCGTAGATATGCCATTGTGGAAGAAGCTCCAAGGCACTACATCGATATTGATCACTACGGGGAAGAGCCCTTTGAAAAGGTGCCCCGGAAGTGGCTGGAGGCCATTGATAAGTTTACCGAGGATACGTTGCAGGCTTATGGCATTGTTCCGTGGCATGTTCAGCGCATGTACTTTCGACTGGTCAAAGCCTTTGAGCAAAAGGACAAAGCATACATCCTGAAGGTCTCTGCGGATATTGGGCATTACATTGGCGATGCTCACGTGCCTTTGCATACTACCGAGAATTACAACGGTCAGCTGACCAATCAAAAGGGCATCCACGGCTTCTGGGAATCCAGGCTGCCGGAGCTCTTCGCAGAAGACTATGACTACTTTGTTGGAAAGGCCACTTTCATTCGTTCCCCGTTGGATCATATCTGGGATGCTGTGGAAGACAGCCACGCGGCTGTTGATTCTGTGCTTGACTTTGAACGTATACTTACCGACCACTATCCTTCGGATCGCAAGTACGGTTACGAAGAGCGAGGAGCTTCTACGGTGAAAACCTATTCCCGTGATTTTTCCGCTGAATACCATGAAATGATGAGTGGAATGGTGGAGCGCAGAATGCGGGCGGCTATCATCACCGTGGGTAGCTTTTGGTACTCAGCCTGGGTAGAAGCAGGTAAACCCAAACTCGAAGAGAACATACCTCCAAAGGATTTGCAGACGCTTGAAGAGGAGCAGAAAGAACTCGAAGCGAAGTTTCGCTCAGAAGCGATTAAGGGTAGGGAACACGATCAGTAAGAGTCGGCAGTTTTGGAAGCGAAACTGCGATCAAGTCAATAGGATTGGATGATCAGATAATCAGACAATTAGAAGATCAGATGATGAAATATAAGGTGGACTTGAGATGGCCTTCTTCTTTTTATGGGCACCAGATCGAAGAGAAATTGTGTGTTGGCTTTGCGCAGCGATTTAGTGTTTGAAGGTCGCGCAGCGCGCGATCGAGTTTAAATCGCAGCAAGCATAAATTTCGATTCGCCATCTGGTCACAAAAAGATGACAGCCTTGACTTTTGCTCTACTTTGTGTCAAGACAAAGTAGAAGGAGCGCCAGAACCGATAATTCCTCTCCAACTAAGGGTCAAGGTAAATAAGCCTATGACCTTTCAGATAATTAGGCTCATTGAATCTTCCAAAGCATCACTGCTCTGTCATCTCCACATGTTGCCAGCAGGTTTTCATCTTCCAGCCAACAGGCTGCATTCACTGAGTTCAAGTGGCCTCCGTAGGTTTTGCGATCGATGCGCACAGGTTGGTTAATGTCATTCGCGTCCCAGACCTTGACCGTTTTATCTCTGCTCACAGTTACCAGCCACTTTCCGTTCGGGCTTAGCAAGGTTTCATACAGCGCGAAATTGTGTGCAGGAATCTCTCGAATCAACGACCATCCATCCTGCCGGTTCCAAATCCTGAGGTAGGCGTCTTTGCCTCCGGTTATCAAATTCCCATCCGGTAGGAAACAAGCGGTATTCGCACTTTCGTCATGTGCCTTCCATCTACTGATTTCCCGATGGCCTGATGTTTCCAATACACTCATAAAACCATCTCCACAAGCGACTGCCAATAAATCAGCACTTTGATCCAACGCAACACGCCTGATCTTGGATTCTGTAAGTTGGAGGTTCCATAACAGGTCCAGGCTGTCCAGACTCCAAACAGAGAGTCTTCCATCTCCTCCAGCGGCATACAGGTGAGTATCGGATTTGTGAAGGAAAAAAATACCAGCCTCGTGTAGCTTGAGGTGACGCAACTCGGTGCGTTCGTCCAAGTCTATCTGATGAATACCACCGCTGATGGTTCCTATGAATAGCGTCCTTTCATGACGCAGCAATGAATAGACTGTATGCTCCGTTCGAATTGCAAAAGCATTGGTTTCCAGGTTATTCAGGTTCCATTCGGCCACTACTTTATCAGCCCCTGCACTGAAAAGTGTGTCGCGTTCTCGTCCAGGCGCCAGCGCATACAATGCGGCACTATGAGCGGTAAGCTCTGCGTGTTTTTTGACCGTTGGCAGGCTCACAGTTCGTCAATCGCAGCTGCCAGAGCTCTGTCATAGTCTGTAACCACATCTCCTGCATCGTGTGTGGAGAGGCGAATGGTCACCTTGTTGTACACATTGCTCCATTCCGGGTGATGATTCTGCTTCTCAGCGAGAATAGCCACTTTGGACATGAATCCCCATGCTTCCACGAAGTTTGAGAATTCGAAAACCCGCTCCAGGTACGTTTTGCCGTCTGCTGTATGCTCGTTCCACATAACTTGATCATTCAGTGCCTCAAAGGCTTATTTATTCAGTTGCTCTTTCTTGACCACGGCCATTGTTAGTCGGCTGATGCATACCAGCTTTTCATTTTCATCATGAATCTCGATGGACCACACCTGCGAACTTCTTCCGCGATGGATGGGACGCGCTGTTCCTGTGACTCGACCTTTGGTTGCAGGTCTTAGATGATTGGCATTCACTTCCATACCAACGCAATAGAATTTTGAGCTATCCACAGAGAGATGAGCTGCGATGCTTCCAAGACTCTCCGCAAGGCTCACGGAGGCCCCTCCGTGCAAAATCCCATAAGGTTGGACCGTGCGATGGTCCACCGGCATATCACCCCTGAGGTAATCATCACCCAACTCTGTGACGCAGATGTCTAGAGCCTCCAACAGGGTTCCTTTCTGCATTTTATCGGCTTGTTCCACCGTGATGTTTTCATCAAACCAGATGCGCATGGGTCAAATTTTGAACAAAGAAAATTGAATCTTCGCGACCGACATGATCCTTTTTCCGAACGTTAAGATAAACCTGGGACTCTTTGTAACCGGAAAGCGCAGCGATGGCTATCACAGCATCGAAAGCCTCTTCATTCCCGTCCCCTGGAAGGAAGCCTTGGAGGTTGTTCCTATGAGTGGGGATTCCGGAGAAGAATTCAGATTGATCTGTCATGGAGCGGAGATTGATGGTGATCTGGAAGACAACATTATTACCAAAGTGTTCAGGAAACTGAAGACTATTCGAAGTGTCCCTCCGCTCGAAGTACATCTTCTCAAGCGCTTACCCATGGGTGCTGGCTTAGGTGGTGGAAGTGCGGATGCAGCTTTTGCATTGCGCGCCATGAACAATTTTCTCGATGATCCGCTCTCAGATTCGGAAGCAGAGTCGGTCCTGGCGTCTGTTGGTAGCGATTGTCCCTTTTTCTGGAGGAATCGCCCCATGTTCGTTTCGGGCAGGGGAGAGGTGATGGAAGAAACGGATTTCAATCTTGGGGGTTATCATGTAGTCCTGGTGAATCCGGGAATTCACATTTCCACCAAAGAAGCCTATGCCGGAGTTCACATTGACCCAGCTCCGGGCATTGATTTGCGTACGCTGTCAAGCCTCCCGATCGAGCAATGGAAAGAGCATGTTTACAATGCCTTTGAACCCGGAATCTTCGAAAGTCATGCTGAGATTGAAGCACTTAAAACAGAGATGTACGATCAGGGAGCGGAATATGCGTCCATGACGGGAAGTGGTTCAACGGTCTATGGGATTTTTCGTGAAGAACCTGATATCCCAGAGAAGTGGAAGTCTCAGCAGCATTGGGTTGGAAAACTCTGATTCAGGGACGATTCTCAGAACCTGAAAGAAGTCCTTGACCAGGATTTTCGGAAACTTCTTTGAGATTCGCTAATCCGGACTCAAACATCTCACCGACAAAACCATCCATGACCACGCCCATCAACGGGCCAACGATTACGGGTTCTCCGATGTCTGCATGCATGGTCCATTGCACCTCTGTCAAGCCGTCTCTCTTTTCGGTAAACAGCCATTCACCCGTGCCACTGCCCATATCGCCAAATTCCAATTGGGTAGTTACTCTTCGGTGAGGTTCGCTGTTCACGATTTCCATGCAGCCAGAGCCAATTCGCTGATGATTACTGTCCCAGCAATACCGCTGGCCTAAGCCACTCTCTCCTTTGAAATTGTCCGCCTGGAAAAGATTGGGGTCAAGATCAAGCCAGGGCGACCAGGAAGCCCACGCACGTAAATCGTTCACATGTTCAAAAATGGTGGAGGCAGGAGCGTCAATGGTCACCGAACGATTGATGGTAACATTCTTGGGAAGTGCGATTCCCAAAACGATGACAACGAGCAGAAGAACAATGATCACGGAACCGATGGCCTTCAGTGCTTTCATGATTGGATTTTTGAACGCTAGCCCAAAAATACCGCGCTATCCTCTCTGAAAAACTCAAAGAAGATTCATTATCAACGTGTTACGGTGAATTACGCCTCTGCCTTCTCCGCGGGTTGCGACTTTCCCTCTTTCACGAAGAGTTCATTGTCCTTGATCATCTTACCAACAATCGTTGGAACCATCGATTCCCAACCCTCTTCCTGATCCTTGATCATCTTCAATACGTTATCCGAGAAGATGTGAAGGATGTCTTCATTGGAGCATTGAATCTGCTCGATTTTTCCGGAGTCTTTCAGGTAGTTGAGCAAGTGCATCAGTTCCGGTGACTCCAATTCGATGTTTTCAAGGGTGCGCATGGGAGCTCCGTTCTCGCCCAAAGCCGGATAAACATAGAGCTTCACATTGCGGCCAAACAGGATGCCGTAGGCTTCAAGTAAGCGACCTTTCAGACGATCGTAGTACTTGTCTTCGAAAATCTGCTTCAGGTTGTCGATTCCGAGAATGACACCCAGCTTACGGTTTCGTACAGAATCAGATAAGTATGAAACAAGCGTGTAGTACTTCTGGTAGTTGGAGATGATCACCGAATAGCCCAGGCTTCCGATGATGTCTACCCGATCGAGGAAGTCCTTCTCATCGATCTTTCCTTCGGCACTCAAGTCTTTCAGCGTAAGTTCAAACAACACCTGGATGCGGTCAATGTCTACATCCTCGTCTTTTCGAAACTCTTGAAGGCCCATTTTCAGCATGTCAAGGTTCACATGCGTGAGCGGACGGAAACGACCGCGCAGAACCAGGATGTTCTTTTTGTATAGTGCTTGTGAGGCCTGCAATACATTGCCATCAGGACCGAACATGGCCGAGTCCGTCAAGCCATTCTTCACCAGCAACATGCTCATCAATCGGTTGTCGATGTGTTCAAAATCTGGTCCCGTGATGCGCACCATGTCGATGTCTACACGACCCTGACCGAGCCCATCAACCAAGCTGTTGATGAAGAGTTCAGGATCCTGATTGTAGTAATAAAGCCCATAAATCAGGTTGATTCCCACACGACCGAGTGCTTTCTGCTGCATGAGCCCATCGTTGTCTTTCATGATCACATGGATCACACAATCGTTAGGCGGAGTTTCGGGAGTGAGCTGAAAGCGAACTCCCAGCCAGCCATGACCTCGGTTGGTCTTATAATAGTTCAGAACCTCCACCGTGTTGGCGAAGGAGAAAAACATCGTTTCCTTCTTGCGGTGGGCGAGCTTGGAGGAAAGGTTGGAAAACTCCTTGTCCAGCATTGTCATCAGACGAGGCTCGGCCACATACTTCTTGCTCTCTCCGTAAACAGAGTCTGAGATCTTCATGTCATACGCTGACGTAGTCAACGCGATTGTTCCTGAGGCTCCACCGGCTGCGAAGAAATTGGCCGATACTTCCTGCCCTGCACCGATCTCTGCAAACGATCCATAAATCCGGGGGTCGAGGTTGATCCTCAAAGCTTTCTCCCGTGTTCCGATCTGTCTGTACTCGCTCATGGTTCCTTGATCTTTAAATCAAACGTAAAGGGATTGCATCAGAACCCCTTGGTTTTTCGACAAAGGTGTAGCCTGACGCGATAGGCGTAGGTTTCTCTATCGTTAAATCTTAAATGAACAATGTGGAATACTTTTAAAAACGCTGCGGAGTGCAGCAGATTGTGCATCTCATTCTACATGAAACCCCAATCCTGCAAAGCGCAGAATTGTGCGACCTAACTTTGCACATCACACCCGGATCATGAAAGAACAAGCTCCATTTGATCATTTTGCATCGCTCGATGTTCGCATTGGTACAATCACCAAAGCCGAAGTTTTTGACAAAGCCCGAAAACCTGCCTATAAACTCTGGATAGATTTTGGTCCCGAGGTAGGCATGAGAAAGAGCAGCGCTCAGATCACCGAGGTTTATGAGGTTGAAGCATTGGTGGGAAAGCAAGTGGTCGCGGTGCTGAACTTTGGCGAAAAGCAGATTGCCGATTTCATGAGTCAGTGTTTGGTCTTGGGTACTTACACTGACAAAGGAGTTGTGCTGCTGAAGCCAGATGTAGAGGTCGTAAATGGAAGCGAAATAGGATGATGGATAAACTCAAAGAATACTGGCGTAAGCCCGCTGTGAAAAATCTCGTTTTTCTGGCTTTTTTGGCGGTGGCTTATTTCACCGACTTCCCAAAATGGATCAACGTGCAGGTGAGGTCTGTTACGCTGTCACAACCTGACATCACACCCGCTAACGAGCGAAAGCAAGTGTTTGTAAGTGATGCCGAATTACTGAATGCTCAGGGAGAAAGTGTTCGCCTGAGCGCCTACAAGGGACAGCCGATGCTGGTTAATTTCTGGGCCTCCTGGTGTGTTCCTTGTCTGGCGGAGTTTCCCTCGCTCGAAGAGCTGGAAACGGAGCTGGGTGATCAGGTGGCTTTCCTTTATGTCACAAACGAAAACCAGGAAGCCTTCGATCAGTTTTTGGCTGACCGGCCTGAGCGCTCCAGTTTTTACAGGCAGCTGACGCGCATGCCGGCTCCTTTTGAGCATCAAGCTATTCCTGCCACCTTCCTTCTCAATGCGGATGGAGAAGTTGTATACAGCAAGTTTGGTGCTGCGAAGTGGTCCTCTGAGGAAACAGTAGCAGAGATTAAGCGCCTGTTAGAGCTTCCTTAGCGTAGAATGATACCGTTTACGGTTGGCGGAGCAACTGGGTGCGATCAGTCGCCTATCCGCATGTCCACGTAGTCAAAGACTTTTTGGATCAGGTGAATGCGATCCTTTCCGCGGACGTTGTGGGGATGTCCGGGATAAATGAAGTAATCCAACTGAACACCTTCATCTACACAAGCCTTTACCAATGCCTGACTGTGTTGCCAAAGTACCACATCATCTACGGTACCGTGGATGACCAGCAATGGCTTCTTCAGTTTTGATGCTTTATCCACCAGGTTCGATTGTGCATAACCTTCCGGATTCGCTTCTGGAGTATCCATGTAGCGCTCGGTGTACATGACTTCATACATGCTCCAGTCGCATACCGGGCCGCCAGCCACTCCTGCCTGGAAGAGTTCAGGCCATGACTGCATCATGTTGATGGTCATGAATCCTCCGTAGCTCCAGCCATGGATAGCCATTCGATCTTTGTCAATCCAGGGTTTACTGGTCATGTAATCGATTCCCGTTTTCTGATCGATCATTTCCAGCTGGCCGAGTTGACGAAACGTCTTTTGTTCAAATTCCAATCCCCGATTGCCTGAACCTCGGTTGTCGATGGTCGCAACAATGTAACCTTGTTCTGCCATCCAATACATCCAGAGCGGAGCACCGGAGAGCCAACTGTTGGTGACCAATTGAGCGTGAGGTCCTCCATATACATACCAGAGCATGGGATACTTTTTGGAAGGATCGAAATCGCTCGGCTTGATGATACGCCCATACAGCACATCGTCATTTCCACTCATCGTTTCAAACAACTCTACACTTCCGATGGTATGCTCTTTCAATGGGTTTTCTGACGTGTGAACTTCCCGCAATTGCTTGCCAGTAGCCGCGTGTAAAGTGGTTGTATGCGGAACATCGATGGAAGAGAAGTGCCTCAGAATGTGACGCCCATCCGCAGCCAATTGAGCGGAGTGAGTTCCCAGCGTAGAGTCGAGCATCATGTTTCCGCCCAATTCAAAGTCCACCATGTAGATGAATCGGTGCAAGCCATTCCGCTTTCGGTCCTGAAACTTCACACGATTGAATGTCTGCCCGGTGCCTCTTACAAAGAGGTAATTTCCGGTGTAATCAAAGCCAAGGATTTGCTGCGCTTCCCAATCTCCGCTGGTGACAGCCGCTAACATCCGCCCATCCGTGCTGTAGCGATACAGATGCTGATATCCTGTTCGCTCGCTGAACCAGAGAAACTCATCCGGATTGTCAGGCAGGAACCATAGGGAATGCTCGGGCTCCACATACTTCTCATGACCTTCGGCCAGCACGGTCTTCTCAAAGGTTCCGCTGGTGGCATTGTAGCGATTCAGCTTCAGGTTGTTCTGATCGCGGTTTAATACCGCCACATAGATGTCTTTTGAGTCCGGAGCCCATGTTACGCAGGTGAGGTACTGATCCTTGGGGCCGTCAATTTTGAGATAGTTCAACCCTGCCTTTCCAACGTGGTAAACCCCAAGTGTGACGTGGTGGCTTTTGCGCCCCGACATGGGATATTTGATGTTGTTCACTTCAGCAGGAACGGCAGCTGTATTCACCAAAGGGTAGTTTTCCACCATGGTTTCATCCTTTCGGTAGAAAGCCAGCCGTTCGCCATCCGGAGACCAGAAGAGTCCTTCGGTAATTCCAAATTCATAGCGATGAACCGCACTTCCGTATACAATCCCTTCACCACCATCAGAGGTTACCTGCACTTCCTGACCGCCAGCTAACTGAACGTAGAGATTATGGTCTTTTACATAGGCACAGCGATCATGGTTATTGCTGTAAGCTATGTGTTCTGCTCCCTCTGGGAATTCGAAGAGTCTCTTGCCAGATTTGGAAACCGTATTGAACTGGTAGAACACCTTTCCTGAGCGGAAAAGAACAGATCCGCCCTTTGCGAATTGAATGCGAGGCATTCTCTTCACCGTAATGTCCGGCAGCGCTGTTTTAAGATCTGAAAGGGTGAAGAGCATGGAAACACTTCCCGTTTCCACATCTGCGCTCACGAAGGTGGGCTCACCGTCTTTGTCAATAACGTAGGCATAATGGCTGCCATCGGGCATCCATTGAAGCTGGTTCAGTCGCTCGGGAACCAAGTTGTTGGCAGACGCCAATATTGCTTCTTCCAGGCTTAATGCCTTTTGAGCTTGGAGCGAAGAACAGAGGAGAAGTAAAAAGAGGAGTGGAGAAATCCTGAAGACCGAGTGCATGTAAAACCGAATTATGGCACGCAATGAGGGCAAAAGCGCTGTTCGGTTTCAATTTTAAGGTAATTCCCGGATTTATCGCGTAAATAGATGTTCTCGAAGAAAATCCGAGCCCGATCTGATTCTTCGCATTTTTCAATGAAGTAGTCCTTGAAGGCTTGCGGATAGCGATCACCTTTGATTTCAAAGCGCTTGATCTCTTTGCCTTTGTCATTGCGGTGCACAGCATCCAATGTGATCACATCGAAATAGGTGATGGAATCAAAACCGATGATGTAGGAGGTGATGCCATAGCCATAGAGAATCAAGCCTGTCGGTTTTTCCTTTCGGGGTGGTGGATTCGCGCCATCGAAACCGCGTACTGTGATTTCCTCTACGCTGTAGGGAAGTTCAGTGACTTCTGTTTGCTTCACGAGCTTGTCCAGGTCCTTGCGCGACTGACCCAACACACTGAGAGACAGTAGGCAAAGCAAGATAATGGTGAGGAGTGGGGTTGGTCTCATTTACAAACTCGTGAGCGTTCGAAGTTAAAGGTTACGATCAATCAGATCGCCATTTCCCTCTACGATGATTGTCGGATTTCCACGGTAATGGACGGTTCCTGGAATTCGAAAGTCAACGATGAGTACATCTTTAGCATGTACTTCAATGAAATTGGTGCCTATGTATTCTACCTCCACAGTGTCTGCCACAAGATTGTAAGCACGTATATCACCGGAACTCACACACCAAACCGATAATCGATCGGCTTCTCCACCAAGCAGGACATTCCCTGATTCTTCCACCCTCACATCCACGTTCTTTGATTTCACCAGCAGGTCGATGTCTCCCAACCCTTGGTTTTTAAGGGTCAGGGAATCAATCTCCAGCAATTCTCCAGACTCGATGCTTCCAGCAGAGTTCACCACCATTTCTTTAGGTAGTTCACTGAATCGGGCATCGATCAGAACCGGATTATGCTCTCGGATGCAATCGGTCAGTCGAACGGTAAGCTCCCGATTGGCGCTGTCGAATAGCAGAATCTTGTGCATTTCATTTTGAGCCACGGCTTCTACCGTTACTCCGGTTCGAAAAGAATCTTCCGTTACCACCATGTCTGATACCATGTTCAGGTTGATCGCAGACAGGTGACCGAACGTAAATACACGCTTATGGCTGGCGCCTTCTCCTTTTTCGCAGCCCTCTTCCCGACAGCTGACGAGCAGAACGCACAAAAAAACAAGCATGTAAAGGTTCGATCCTTTCATTTTGCAAATATCGCTTTCCAATCCCCGTGCCACTATATTCAATAACAAGCTCTTTACATTCGTGGCAAATCCGGAATCCGCAAATGCTGAGGCTCAAACTTCCAACTGACCCACGATGGGCAAACATTGCTGAAAAGAACATCGAAGAGATCCTGACAGATCATGCTTTCTGCGAGCAAAAGGCCGCCAGTGCTGCCATCTCCTTCATTGTTCAGTATCCTGAACTGACCGAGTTGGTAGACGCTATGACGGATCTGGCGCGTGAGGAAATGGAGCATTTTCAGCGTGTTCATGATCAACTCAAAAAGCGTGGATTTATTCTCGGTCGGGAGCGCAAGGATGACTACGTTCTGGATCTACAGCGGTTTTTCAAGGAAAGAGGCGGAGTAGGGCGTACCGTTCACTTGGTGAATAAGCTACTCACCGCAGCGATGATCGAGGCGAGGAGTTGTGAGCGCTTTCGAGTGCTCAGTGAGAACATTTCCGAAAAAGAGCTGAGTGAATTCTACCACGAGCTCATGATCAGCGAGGCAGGTCACTACACCATGTTCCTGAAGTTTGCCCGCCAGTATGGTGAAGGAGAACTGGACGTAGATGCGCTGTGGAATGACTTCCTGGAATACGAGGCCAAGGTGATCGCCAAGTATGGGCGCACCGAGCGAGTGCATGGCTAGTAGGTGAACTTCCTGTTTACGTTCGTTTTCAGTTGCACGTGTACTTTTTGTTCCGTGAACTGATCAATTTCCTGATAAAGCGACTTACCGTGCCAAAGCAACTGGATTGCTCTGTCCTCTGGATGGTAGATGGCAGTGAAAAGGGTGCCAAAGGCCTTCTCGTAGGCGGTATTAAAAAGCGGTGGATGAAGAAATCGCTGGATCAGGCTATCCTGCGTTTCATAGGGATTCATGACCGCAAACTCAAGAATGTTTCTGCGCTCGACCGTCTGTGTCATGGTGGCATAGTCAGCCCAGGTGATTTCTTCCTGATGATTGGTGCCAACAGGCTGGTAAGTGACCTGATTCTCCTGTCCTGGAACAAAGTAGATGGTCGCATAGCTTCCATGCACATCCAGCAGGGTGATGTTGTAAGCCATGTGAACGGGGATGTAGCGCAGCTTCTCAACGGCCTCCGCTGTTGTAGAACAGGTCTCCAGGCAATACCTCACAATCAGGGGGATTCCAAAACCCGGGCTGATGATTTTTCGTCCGCCAAAAGTGAGTGAGGCACACAACCCATCTTCATTGATGCCATCCAGCAGTCCCCAGTTGCAATCACTCATGCCCACCACTTGTTTCAACCAATTGGTTTTAAGAAGCACACCTTCAAAATAGCTTGGACTGTAGTCGTAGTTGCGAATGAGAAACGGATTGGTTCTCGTCCAGGCGACCTGCGAACATCCGCTCATGTACGGTGGGGGACAATACATGCTCAGAAACCGTGAAGCCACGTCTCCGTTTCCTGTCAATTTGGTTAGCCTGTGAAAAGTATCCACCAGTTCCGGGAAGGTTTTTTCGAGTGCAGACAGGCTTGTGAGATAGCCCGCACGTTGGGTGAGTCCTTCCTGGGTAAACCACTTTTTGTAAGCGGGCCAAGTCTTTTCGAACAAGTACAGCCACTTCGCATCGTCTTTTGACGCGTCTATGGAGTGAATAGGGATGAAAAGCATGAGCGCGCAAAAGTATGCTGTGTCTGAAACATGACATTTAGATAAGACCAACAAGATTTCGAATGCTTTACATTTGACCTCAACCAATAGGAATGATGTCCAAGACAGATATCAATAAAGAACTTCAAGACTGGATAGTCGCAGAAGATTTTGCCCCCAACAGGGATCGGATCAACACACTCAGGTCACGCTTTAGTGCACTCCGCGAGGAGGATGAGAAAAAGGCCCGTGAGGCCTTTGATCAGGAGGAACATGAAGAAGAAGCTGAGTTTGCCTACGAGGCTGATGAGCATGACAAGCTATTCTCTGAATTGCTTGATCAATACTCAGAGAAGCGCAGGGAAATTGAAAAAGCCAAAAAGGACGCTGAGCAACAGAGTCTCAAGGAGAAAAAAGACCTTGTAGAGGAATTGCGCTCACTCATCATGGATGAGGAGAACATCGCCAAGGCTTACAAGCGCTTCAATGCCATCAAGCAAAAGTGGGGCGAGCTGGGTGTAGTACCACAAGCTGAAAGACGAGACCTGCAAGCTGAGTATAGCCGACTCATTGAGCAGTTTTACTATAACATCAACATTTACCGTGAGCTTCAGATCAATGATTTGAAGAAGAACCTGGAGCTGAAGCTTCAGGTGATTGAGAAAATCAAGTTGCTCAGCGAGGAAAGCTCGATCAATCAGGTAGATTTCCTGCTGCATCAATACCTCGAAGAATGGGATCAGATCGGTCCTACGTTCAAGGAGGAATGGGAGAAAATACGCGATGAATACAAAGCATCGATCTCCGCTGCTTTTGATCGCATTAAGGAACACCGCAAGACGGTAAAAGAAGGGCACCAACAGAATCACGATAAGAAGAAGGCGCTGATTGAAAGGGTGAAGGAATTACTGGACAAGGAGTTCAGTGATGTCCGAACCATTCAGAACATGACCAAGCAAGTGATAGACATTCAAAAAGAATGGAAGCACATCGGTTTTGCCGGGCGTAAACACAATGACAGCGTTTGGAAGGAATTTCGGGAAGCTTGCGATGCGTATTTCGCTAAGCGCAATGCCTTTTTAGAAGAGAGCAATAAGGAATTTGCGAAAGTTCGCGAGGAGAAGCGAGCGCTTGTAGATCGTGCCAAGGAAATCTATCAGGGCGAAGACAGAGATAAGATCGCTAATGAATTGAAAGGCCTACAGCGTCAATGGAAGCGCGCAGGAAAGCTGCTGCCCCAGGAAGAATACAAGCTGTTCAGGGAATTCCGAAAGTATTGCGATGACTTCTTCAACCGA
Source organism: Flavobacteriales bacterium UBA6057 (assembly GCA_002428995.1). Taxonomy (GTDB): domain Bacteria; phylum Bacteroidota; class Bacteroidia; order Flavobacteriales_G; family Salibacteraceae; genus UBA6057. The sequence continues at coordinate 187,703 of DIYJ01000017.1, forward strand.
AAGAAGAAGCAAGAGGAAGAAGCCTCCAAACAGCTGGAGGAAAACCTGAAGAAGAAAGAAGCTTACCTCAAGGAGATCGCTTCGAAAACGGAGGAAGAAGTAAAAGCGGCCGGAGAAGCACTCATTGAGGGATGGAAAAAGGAATGGGTGACACTGGGAGAGGTGGCACAAAAGATGGCGCGACAGAAGGAGAAAGAGTTCGAGGATACAGTGGCCAAGGCCTACGGTTTCCTGGGAATCTCCAAAAAGCAGTTGGCGCAGAAGCAATTTGAGAATAAGCTTGAAATGCTCTCCAGCGGTGATAATGCCGAAGATGGTCTGATGCGCGAGCGAGACAGCATCCGTATGCGGATCAAGGAAGCTGAACTCGAAAAGCTCCAACTCGAGAACAAACTTGACTTTTTCCGATTCTCGGATGATTCTAATCCACTAAAGAAAGATCTGCTCGATAAGATTGCTGCGAAGGAAGCGGATGTAGATGCTCTGAGGCAGAAAAAGAAGAAGATTGAGCTAGCTGCTAAGGCTATTCGGCAAGAAGCCCAGAAAGAAGCAGAGCAGCAAGATTCAGGCGCTCAGCAAGAAGAAGGCGAGCAGTAAACTACTGACAAGTCCATGGACCATAGCCCGTGGTGTCTGATTCCAGGTGATCCAAGAGCGGTTGGACCTCTTTTTTTCTGCCGCAAATCGTCCGGGTTACATCCCCCTCGAGTGTATCCACAGTACAGTCGTAGCACTTTCTGCACGCAGGGGTGGAAAAGAAAAGTGCGGACACGGCAAGCACAAAAAGCCTCTCTTTCATCGCTTCAAAGTTAGTTGACAGACCATAACGAAGAAACTGCACTTATATTCGCGCTCCGTGAAACTGAGTATCGTCATACCTGCCTACAATGAGGCTGCTACCATCCACCTGATCCTGGAGAAGGTATTGAACGTAAAACTGGATGGTGATATGGAGAAGGAAATCATCATTGTAGATGACTGCTCTTCAGACGGTACAACCGAGGCGATTCACAAGTTTGCGGAAGCCCACAACGCCTCCATCATTCGAACATTCCGCCAGGAACGCAATCAGGGAAAAGGTGCTGCGCTTCAGCGTGGATTCAATGAAGCTACAGGGGATTTTATCGTTATCCAGGATGCAGATTTGGAATACGACCCTGAGGAGTACAACATCCTTCTAAAGCCAGTATTGGCCGGCTTTGCGGATGTGGTTTACGGAAGCCGTTTTGCCGGAGGAAACCCTCATCGCATTCTGTTTTTCTGGCATAGCATCGGAAACAAGTTCCTCACCTTCCTTTCCAACATGTTTACCGATCTCAATCTGACGGATATGGAAACGTGTTACAAGATGTTCAGAAGAGATTTGCTTACTCACATCCAACTCAAGGAGAAACGTTTTGGCATCGAGCCTGAGATCACTGCCAAGTTTGCGCGCATCCCGAACGTGAGGATTTACGAAGTCGGTATCTCTTACTACGGACGAACGTTTGCGGAGGGAAAGAAGATCAATTGGCGCGATGGATTTCGAGCCATCTACTGCATTTTAAAGTACAACCTCTTCGGGTAAGCGCACGTGCTGAAGCATCCACTGCTCCAGCAATCGATTGAATTTTTCCGGTTGATCCACATTGCATGCATGTCCTGCATTGTTTATTTCGATCAAACCGCTTCTTTGGCCCAGGCGCTTGTGGAGTGTGCGGGAGTGATATTGAAGCAAACGTGAATCATACTCCCCAATCAGAATCAGAATAGGGTAGTTGCCTGTATCTAAATCCTGCCGTCTGAATCCGTGAAGCGCGGCAAACGCCTTTTTGATTTCAGAGCGATGCATCCGCTGCATGCATTCCTTGATGAGGAGGCGTGTTTGTTTGGTGCCCAGCCATTTTCTTCCGTACGCAAACCACGTCATAAAGAAGGCGAGCTTCATGAACTGTCGCGTGGTTAATCTTCCAAAAAGCTGAAAGGCCAGCCACTTGGGAAACACAAAAGTCAACACCAGTTTCTCCAGCACCGTATTTCGGAATGAGGCAGAAGTACCCACCAATGCCAATCCCGCACACATCTCCGGATGACGCGCAGCAAAGGCTTGAGCAATCATTGAACCGAGCGAGAGACCACACAAATAGGCTTCTTCAACACCACGCTCTTTCAGGAATATGTACAGATCTTCAGCAAAAAGGGATACTGAATACTCGGGAACGGATTCGTCCCGCGAAGTGAGTCCATGACCGCGGAGGTCATAGTTGATTACCCTCCAGTTTTTTTCGAAATGTGGAAGCTGATACTTCCAGATTTTCGAGTCGATGTAGGCACCGTGAATCAAAACGAGTACGGGGCCTTCACCACGATCTGTAAAATGGTGTTTTAAGGGCATTCACTCCAAATGTAAGATCGTAGAGCATTGAATTTCACATTCTCTTTACTTGAGGTAAGGGAAAGAGCCTGACCTTTACCGCCCATGAGAAGTACTATTATCCCTACTAATAGCGCAGACTATGTGGTCAGGTTGACATGTTCCGTTCTGAGAGCGATGCGCTTCAGTATTCTGGATGACGGATCTGAATCGCACACCATAAGTGCTCAAAGCGACCGGCAAGGCGGTTTTCGAAAAGAAGTACATGTCTATGTATCAAGCGGTGGCACGGGAAAACAGAGAATAGAAGTTGAGGTCAGGAACCTGGGATTGGAAATCAGCCGCGATCGTAAAAACGACTTGCTTGAAATTCAAATCTTAAGGGACATACACAAAGTGGTGTATCAAAAGAGCCGACTTATTCAGCTCGCCCTTTCTGCCTGATTTTAGATACGCATGTTCCAGCCATAGGGATCTGGAGCATTTCCCATTTTGATGTCCAGCAAGTCTGTTCCAACTAATGTGGACACTTTTCTCGACTGAATAGGAGGGAGGTCAATGATCTCATCATTGTGGGTGAGCTTCACTACATGAGCAATAGTGGCGGCTGTACCCACTCCAAAAACCTCTTGAAGCGTTCCATTTCTATGAGCGTCCAATAATTCATCAACAGAGATGTCTCGCTCTTCCGTTGTAATTCCTCGGTCTTCCGCGAGTTTCAGTACGCTGTTGCGCGTCACGCCTGGAAGAATCGTTGAGCTGAGCTTAGGAGTAATCAATGTACCATCGATCACCACCATCATATTCATTGTCCCTGCTTCTTCGAGGAATCGGTGTTCCTTGGCGTCCGTCCAGATCAACTGATCGATGCCTTGTTCCTGTGCCAGTTTGGCGGGATACAGAGCGCTTGCGTAGTTGCCAGCAGCTTTTGCCGCGCCCACGCCTCCGGGAGCAGCACGCGTGTATTCCGTCTCAATCTTGAGGTGGAGCGGATTTGCGTAATACGGTCCCACAGGTGAGGTGATGATCATAAAGATGTAGGACTCAGAGGGTTTTACACCCAGCATTTCGTCCGTAGCAAAAAGGAAGGGGCGAATGTAGAGGCTGCTTTCAGGGCGATTGGGCACCCAAGCTCGGTCAAGCTCTACCAATTGGCGAATGCCTTCTACGAAATATTCTCTTGGCACAGCAGGCATACAAAGGCGCTCTGCTGATTTATTCATGCGTTCCCAGTTCGATTCAGGGCGAAAAACCAGGATTTCATCATTGTCGTTGCGAAATGCCTTGAGGCCTTCAAAGATCGACTGGCCATAATGGATCATCGAAGTGGCTGGACTGAGGCTTAAATTACCGTAGGGTTCAATACTGACACTCTTCCATTCTCCCTCATCGTATCGTGCGATCAGCATGTGATCTGAGAAGACTCTGCCAAAGGGAAGGTTGTCGAAATCAACCTTGGGGAGTCTGGATTCTGATACGTGCTTAACTTCTATCTGCCGGGTATCAATCATAGTATTCAAATCTTGTTTTCCAAGAACGGGGCGCGAAGATACTTCACCGCTCTCTTAATATAAGGTTAAGGCTTGGATTGGCCTCAGGATTTTCGATGACTAGATCTGCTCTATCGACTGAATCCTTACCCAACCGCTGTTGCCGTTTTCAAGGCGAATGCGTGCCCAATCCTCTTCGGCTTGCATTACCTCAACTTTCAGGCCAGCATGAACAACAAACTGGTCTGTAGCAGTCAACGCTGGTTCGCTCTTAACGTTCACGCTGCTATCGAAAACAATCGCTTCAGGTTTTTCCAAAATACCCTGTGCACTAATGGCAGCTGCAAGGCAAATACCTGCCAATAAGAACACTGCGATGGAAAGACTGAAGCCAAACTGCTTAAAGCTCTTCTTGCGAGCCACAAGGAAGGTGGTGAATGCTGCACATGCCATCAGCAATAGACCGATGAACCATGCTGCCCATCGATCAGGACTTTGCATCAGGCTGAAACCATTCCAGTAGTCTGTCAAAAAGAAGGTGGGGAGCGCTTCCACTTTATCTGTGATTTGCAGCTGAGCTATGTGAAGATTGTGAAGCACATCTTCGTCATTGGGAGCCAGTCGCTTGGCACGCTCGTAATAGAGCAGAGCAGAGGGATAACTCCGCTCCTTGTAATAGCAATTCGCAAGGTTGAAATAAAGCTTGGACGACTCAAATCCCTCTTCCAGAATACCGGTATACAGTTCCTTTGCCTGAGCTACGTCTCCGTTTTTGTAGGCTTCGTTGGCTTCTGCAAACATCATTTCGAGCCGCTCCGTGTTGGCCAGAACCTGACCAGCAAGAGAAACCATCAACACAAGCAAAAGAGTCTTAAGCCAGTTCATTCTCTAATTCACTAATCACTCGTTCAGCAGATTCGAGTGCTTCTGATTTTCCACGGACCGCGCCCGGAGCAAATCGCACCATTTCGCAGTCTTCAAGACAACGCTTCAATTCTGTGATGATTGTTTCAGAAGCATTGTTCTCTGTCAGCACTTCCGTGATGCGCTCGCGACTCAATTCAGCCTGAGGCAGGGAAAAGCGATCTGCCAGGTAACCATTCAATGCCCTGTAGATTTCATCGAAAAAGACCTCGTTATCTGCATCCAAAAGTTTACGCGCTTTGGCTAACCTGCGCTTCGCAGTGCCCTTGGCGTTTCGCTTGCGGGTTCCCTTCACATCGGCTTGGCGCACTCTGAAAAAGGACAGCAAGAAAACTGCAAGTCCCATGCCTGCAAATGGAGTAACCGAAAGCGCAATGAATGCTGGGCTTCCGAAGAAAGAATCGGCAGAGTCTTTCAACCCTGGATCACCTGTTTGGATGAATCGAATGTCTTTGCCCAATACTTGAACATCTTCTTTGCGAGGAGCAGCAAATGCCTGAGCCTCAGGTGTGCCCCCAGCAGCCTTCTCTACATTGAGGTTGATGGGCATGGTGGATGTTCGCTCATACTTGCCTGTTTCAGGATTGAAGTAAGAGAGGCTGATTGGCTCCAGCGAATAGTTGCCGGCATAGCGGGGAATGAGGACGTATTCAAACGTCTTCTTGCCTGATACACCTCCGGGCGAAACATCAATGTTGGATTTCAGCTCGGGGTCATAGGCTTCGAAATCTCCAGGAAATTCAATTCCGGGGTCGGTGATCAGATCTAAGTTGCCTTTTCCTGAAATGGTAACGCTCAGGTTGAGCGCATCATTCACACTGAGGCTTTCCTTATCAACCTCCAGCGAGATGTTGTACTTGCCCACAGCACCTCCAAAATCAGCAGGTTGACCTTGCCGTGGCAAAGCTTCCACGGTGATTTTTTCCGTATTGCTTCGAATGGAGGCGTTCACGTTCCTGTGCGTCCCCATGAATTGTTCAAACATGGTTCGGGCCCGCCTACGCTCGTTGACACGAACCACCATGTCCATGCTGAGCTCAGGAATCTCAAGCTCGCCTGCGTGTTGCGGGAAAAGCACCACCCGCTTCAGTGTGGCTACCTGAAAACGCTTTCCATTGATGTTTTCCGTAGTGATCTCTGAACCCTTAGGGATTTCTACATCTTTTGCATAGAAGCCATTGAACACCGGCAGATCCTTGTAACGATTGTCCACCACCTGGGCATTGATGTAGAGCTTGTAAGTAGCGACAATCTGCTCACCAACAAATGCATTCTTCTTGTCCACAAACAGTTTGATGAACAAGTTGGCATTGATCTGATCCTGAAGAGACTGGTCTTGTGATTGTTTGTTTTGAGGAGCTCCTGACTTTTTGTTCTGTGGATTTGAGGCAGTAGCAGGGTTCCTTTTGTTTCCCTTTACAACTTTCACCACGATGGGGTCGGTAGTGAGGGTTTTGCCGTTCACCTTGATGCTTGCCGGGCCTATTTCATACGATCCTTCTTTAGAGGCCTGAAGGAAGTATGAATAAGACATCTTACTGGAAAAGTTACCATTGATCCATTCCCGCTGGTAGGATTCATTTGGTCCCATTAACACGTTGAAGTTCCGAAGGCTTGGAGGAGCAAAACTCTTTCCTTTTCCCGTAAGTGTGAAAGAAAGCTGAAATGTTTCCCCTGCCTTCACAGTACTCTTGCTCAAGCGCGCTTCAAACTTTTCCGCCCAAGCCATGGGCAAACCAGCTGAAAGTGTCAGTGCTATGATGAGGAGCCTTACCAATTCTTCTCGATTGTTTTCTGCTTTCCTTTTTTCTTGTCTTCCTTGTTCAGCATCATCATCTGGATGCGCTGATCTTCATTGCGGGCGGCTTCCAGCATTTGCTCCGCTTCGCGCGGAGAAAGCTTCATCGGCTGTGCCTGTTGCTGTTCCTCCTTACCCTTCTGCTCTTTGTCCTCGGGCTTGGAATCTTTGGACTCTTCCTTCTCCTGATCTTTCTTATCCTGATTGTCGCCCTTGTCCTGCTTGTCTTCTTTATCCTGCTTTTCCTGATCCTTTTTGTCCTGATCTTTCTGCTCGTTCTTGTCTTGCTTGTCCTCGTTGTCTTTGTTTTCCTGATCCTGCTGATCCTTGTTCTCTTGCTCTTGCTGTTGTTGCTCTTTCAACATCTTCTGGGCGTAGGCGAGGTTGTAGCGCGTATCCTGAGCGGTGGGATCCAGTCTTAGCGATTGCTTGTAAGCGTCAATGCTCTTTTCAAATTCACCGGATTGCAAATGCGTGTTTCCCAGGTTGTGATAAGCCTGAGCTTTTTGTACATCATCTTGTCCGTTGCTAATGGCCTGTTCATAGCGACTGAGGGCCTCTTCATAGTTGCCCTGTCTGTAATCCGCATTTCCCAGATTGTAAGTGCCTTTGAATGATTCAGGGTTCTTTTCCAGCGCAGCGGTGTAGTGCTTTTTCGCTTCGTCATAATCACCCGCCTCAAAGGACTTGTTGCCTCTGTAAACATCTAGATCGCCTTGGGCAAAAGATCCCAGACCGGAAACGATAAACAGGAGTGATATGCAGATGTTTTTTGCCATAAACACGACTTACGAAGCAAACAACTTTTCCCACCACAATGATTTAGTGTTGGGAATTATTAACTCGATCACTAGAAATATTAACGCGAAAACGAGCAGGTATTGAAAGCGGTCTTCATAATCGCTGTAAACCTTTGATCCATATTCCACCTTCTCCATTTTCTCTACTTCGTCAAAAATGAAATCGATGCCGCTCTGACTGTTGTTCGCTCGGATGAAGAGTCCACCTGTTTCGGCCGCAAGGTCTTTCAGCATTCCTTCATCCAGCTTGGTCACTACCGTGCTGCCATCTTTTGCCTGGAGGAATCCAACGCGCTCGCCTCGCTTATACACAGGAATCGGAGCACCTTGTGCCGATCCCATGCCTATGCTGTGAATCACCACATCCATGTCCGCGGCTGAAGAAGCGGCTTCCGTAAAGCTCTCTTCATGATTCTCCCCATCAGAGATGAGCACGATGACTTTGGAAGCAGGTGAGTCTTCCTCAAAGGAACTGACACAGAGATCGATGGCATTGCCAATATCTGTTCCCTGCGTGGTAATTAGTCGCGTGTCTATGCTGTTCAAAAAGAGCTTGGCGGCTGAATAATCAGTAGTAATGGGCAGTTGCACAAAGGCCTTACCCGCAAAGACTACGATTCCGATGCGATCGCCTTTGAGACGAGTCAGCAATTCCTGAATGGCACGCTTCGCTCGTTCCAGTCGATTGGGATAAAGGTCCTCCGCTTGCATGCTATTGCTGATGTCAAGCGCAATCATCACATCCACGCCCTTACGCTTCACTTCCTCTAGTTTTGATCCAAACTGCGGGTTGGCAATGGCCAGGATCAGCGCTGCGATTCCGAGGCTGTAAATGATCAATTTCAACCATGCCTTGGCACGCGTGCGCATCGGAACCATGGTGTCCATCAACGCGGGATCCATGACTTTCTTCAACTGTCGCCTCTGCCACGCCACGTAGATCAACTGGATGAGCCAGATCAACGGGATCAGCGCCAGCAAGTAGAGGTAATATGGATGCTCAAAACGTACCATCAGATGAAAGCACTTTTCATGATCGTTTTGCGGAGCAAGAATTCCAGGCCTATCAGTGCCAGTGCCAGCAGAGCCAGAGGCAAGAACTCTTCGCTTTTCTTTTCAAACTGTTGTTCCTCGATCACAGTCTTCTCCAACTGATCGATCTCTTCGTAAATGGACCCCAGAGAGGCGTTGTCAGTGGCGCGGAAGTATCGCCCGCCCGTCAGCTTCGAGATCTCCTTCAGCGTTTCTTCATCAATGTCCACCGGCATCATTTGGTAGCGAACCTGGCCAAAGTATTGCACAGGCATCGGAGCCTCCCCCTTGGTACCAACACCAATGGTGTAAACCTTCACCCCGAAGGTGGAAGCAATTTCAGCTGCTGTCAACGGTGGAATGGACCCAGAGCGATTCACGCCATCCGTAAGGAGAATTACAACCTTGCTTTTGGCATCGCTTTCTTTCAGGCGATTCACGGCATTGGCGAGCCCCATGCCGATTGCTGTTCCATCCTGGATCATCCCATTTTCGATGTCGCGAAGCAGGTTGACCAGCTTTTCATGATCGGTCGTCAAGGGACACTGGGTAAAGCTTTCGCCACTGTAAACCACAAGCCCAATTCGATCGTTGGGACGGGCCTTCACGAACTCTGTAGCCACGTCCTTCGCTGCTTCCAGCCGATTGGGCTCAAAGTCCCGTGCGAGCATACTCCCTGAAATGTCAAAGGCCAGCACGATGTCAATTCCTTCTGTTTTAATGTCTTGCCAGCTAATACTCGACTGTGGTCTTGCCAGTGCCACAATGATGGCTGCAATGGCCAGCAACCTCAAACCGAACACGAAATGAGGAAGGAAAACCTTCCACTGATCGAAGCCGCTGGCAAATTCGCGGGTAGAAAAGTCCATCACCGGCACAGCCTGCCATTGCCTTATGATGTGCCACGCGAGCAGCAAGGGAATGATCATAAGACCCCACAGAAATTCAATATGCATGAATTCCCAATCAGCCATTGCGATCACCGTTTGAAGATTCTGTCTTGGGTGGCAGGTTTTCTGCTGAATGCTCTACTTCTTCACGCTTGGTTTCCTGTACAAAGTCGTAAGCCATTTGCAGGTTCATTTCGTTCTCTCTGCTCTCAGGCTTTTCCTTCGCAAACTTTACCAGATCGGCCAAAAACAGCAATTGCTTCAGCTGAGACAGCGATGGGCTTCCAATGTCTGGGTTGCGCCTCAGACTCGCGTGAATCTCATCTGTAGTTTGTTCCAATGCAGGCACCAGGAATCGATACTCAATGTATTCCCGGAGGATCTCCGTCAACTCAGAATAGTAGTGTTTGATCTCGCCCTTTTGCCAGAGCTCCTGTTGCTTCAGTTGATCGAGGCGCTCCAAGGCTCGTACGTGTGCTATAACAGGCGGTACTACCGGCTCAACCACTTCCTCTGGCTTACGCCTTGCGAGCCAAAGAGAAAGCAAAACAATCAGAATGAGTAGTGGAATGCCAATGTAGAAGTACTGCTGGTTTTCGATGAGCCACTCCTTCAGCGAGAACGGAGCTTCAGCCACTCCTTTGATATCGTAGATGCCCTTGGATGTATCCACTTCCACGGTCGCAATGCTCACCAGCAAAGGGTTCGATAAAACTTCCTTGCCGTTGATTGTGGCAATGCGCGGAGTGATAGGGAAGTATCCCGTATCAAATGAAGTGAAGGTGATTCTTTGGGTGAAAACACGCTGACTGAGATCGTCTCCCTCATAGTTCGTGTCCAGCTTCGACCGCTCCAACACTTCCAGCTCGCTGATGATGGTATCGCCAATGACTGGAAATGCCACCGTATCGCTGGCATGACTTCGAAGTACCACTTCCAACACTGCCTTTTCTCCGATCATGAACAGTTCACGATCCGTGCTGATGGACAAGCTTCGCTCCTGCGCCATCGAACACAAGGCGAGCACCAAACTCATGTATGTCAAACACCAAGCTTTCATCGTCTCGATTCTCTTTGTTTGAACAGGTTCATCAATGGAGTGACGTACGGTCGATCGGTGTAAAGCGTGGTGAAATCAACCCCGGTTCTTCGCAGTGTTTCGGTGGTTTTATGCTCGTGTTGCTTGACACGTGCGGCATATACGCGCTGGTTTTTCTTAGAGGAGGTATCCAGCCAGAAACGCTTTCCCGTTTCGGGGTCGACCATGGGGGCTAATCCAAGGTTGGGAAGCCTTTCTTCCGCAGGGTCGCGGGTCACCAAAGCCACCATGTCGTGCTTTCGTTTAGCTACGGAAAGGGGAAGCTCATATCCTTCATCGTAGAAATCAGAAAGAAGGAAGGCAATGCTGCGCTTTTTGGTCACATTGTTGAAAAAGCGCAGTGCCTCAGAAATGTTGGTTCCCGTGTGCTGAGGCTCGAAATCGATCAATTCCCGAATGATGCGCAAAATGTGTGACTTACCCTTCTTGGGAGGGATGAACTTTTCTACCGTTTCTGAAAATAGGATCACTCCGATTTTATCGTTGTTCTGAGCGGCTGAGAACGCCATTACCGCGGCTACCTCCGTGGTGAGTTGACGCTTCAACATGCTGCGCGTTCCGAAATTCTCAGAACCACTCACATCAATGAGCAGCATGACGGTCATTTCCCGCTCTTCTTCAAAAACCTTCACGTAGGGATGATTGAAGCGAGCCGTCACATTCCAGTCAATACTTCGGATCGGATCACCGGGAAGATATTCCCGAACCTCGCTGAAAGCCATACCACGACCCTTAAAAGCCGAGTGGTATTCACCAGAAAAGATCTGGCTACTGAGGCCTTTGGTCTTGATTTCTATTTTCCTGACTTTCTTGAGTAATTCCGAGGTTTCCATGTGAGAAAGAATGCGTTTTGTTCAACCGGGTTTAAACGCAGACTCTAGGGTACTTCGACCTTATTCAGGATTTCGTCTACAATGTGTTCAGAGGTGATGTTTTCGGCTTCAGCCTCATAGGTCAAGCCTATTCTGTGACGAAGCACATCGTGGCTGATCGCTCTCACATCTTCGGGGATGACGTAACCTCTGCGCTTGATGAAGGCATAGGCTTTAGCAGCCAGAGCCAGGTTGATGCTGGCGCGTGGTGAACCACCAAAGGAGATGAGGTCTTCGTAGTTTTTCAAGCCATAAGCGGAAGGCTCACGGGAAGCAAATACGATGTCTACGATGTACTGCTCGATCTTCTCATCCATGTACACCTTGCGGACAATATCCCGGGCTTTCATAATGTCAGCAGGCTTTAGGATTTTGCTTACGGCAGGGAAGCTGCTGGCGCTCGTGTTTTGACGAATGATGCGCATTTCCTCTTCCCGCTTGGGATAATCCAAAACGACCTTGAGCATGAAGCGGTCTACCTGAGCTTCCGGTAGGGGATAGGTTCCTTCTTGTTCCACGGGATTTTGAGTCGCCAGCACAAGGAATGGTTTGGGGAGATCGAAGGTTTGATCGCCAATGGTGACTTGCTTCTCCTGCATGGCTTCGAGCAGCGCACTTTGCACCTTGGCCGGAGCACGGTTGATCTCATCTGCCAGCACAAAATTGGCAAACACAGGCCCTTTGCGAACGCTGAAGCTATCTGTTTTGATTTGGTAAATCTGAGTGCCCACCACATCCGCGGGAAGCAGGTCAGGTGTGAACTGAATGCGGCTGAAGTCTGCTTCAATCGTGGAAGCCAATGACTTGATGGCGAGTGTTTTTGCCAGACCGGGAACACCTTCCAACAGCAAATGGCCGTTGGCCAGGAGCGCGATCATCATCCGGTCGATCATGTAGTGCTGACCGATGATCACTTTTTCCATTTCGCGATTGATCAATTCAATGAACGCACTCTCGCGCTCAATCAACTCATTCATTTGACGGATGTCAGTCGCTGTATCCATAAGCAAGTCTTATCAACAATTTGAGGTACTTCAGTAACGCGCAAAAATCTTAAAAGAAGACCCCTTGGGAAGCCTTCCGCTGTTAAACAATGTTAATAACTATTTCTTCTGAAAGCCTTGTAAACACTGGCTTTCAGAGCATCTTTGTCTGCTCGAAATTTCAAATCTTAACAGTTCAGATGAGTGATCAAACTGCTTCCAAAATGACCCTTGAACAGGTCATCAATCACGTACGCGATTTTCACAATGCCTTTGGGATCAAAAATGAGGAAAGCCCAAAGGGTGAAATTGACGACAAGACCATGCTTCTCCGTTACAAACTGATGCGCGAAGAAAACGAAGAATATCTGGAAGCGGCACAAAACGGTGATCTGGTGGAAGTGGCAGATGCTTTAGGGGATATGCTCTACATTCTGTGCGGCACGATTTTGAGTCATGGGGTGCAGCACAAGATCGCAGAAGTGTTCGAGGAAATTCAGCGCAGCAACATGAGTAAGCTGGACAAGGATGGAAAGCCGATTTACAGGGAAGACGGCAAGGTGATGAAGAGTGAACTTTACTTCAAACCCGACATCCAAAAGATTCTGGAGAACTAAAAGGAATCGCAGAATTATCGTGGGAAACCGCTGCCTCTCAATCCCAGCATGTTGAGTGCGGTGACGGCAGCTTCTGTGCCTTTGTTTCCATGTACTCCACCGCTGCGTGCCCGACTCTGTTCAATATTGTTGTCCGTAAGCACTCCAAATATTACCGGTTTGCTGAATTTGAGAGCCACATCTTTTACACCCTGTGAAACGGCTTCACACACGTAATCGAAGTGGCTGGTCTCCCCGCGAATGACGGAACCCAAACAAATCACTGCATCCGCCTGACCTAATTCGATGGCCCATTGTGCTCCCAAAGGCAGTTCGAAACTTCCCGGAACCTCCAGGTATTCAATCTGCTTTTCTTCCACACCGGCTTCCAGTAGCAGTTTCTTCGCACCCTTGTAAAGGTTGTCCGTGATCTCTGCATTCCATTGCGCTTTTACAATGGCAATCTTCCAGTAAGAGTTGATTTCGGGAAGGCTCCCGTATTCGGATAGGTTTTGATTGGCCGTAGCCATCGTTATCCAGCGATTTTTCCTTCTACCCGAGCGATGAACTTGTCAATACCCGAACCTTCGGAGCTGGTTGGGTACTGAGCCTTGATTTCCTTGTAAGCATTGAGCGCGTCTTCAAGGTCACCGACTTCTTCGTAAGCCCTTCCTACCTTCATCAGGTAAATAGGAGCAGTCAAATTATTGTCGTTGTGCTCAACTGCATTGTTGTAATATCCGATGGCTCGGTCCACCTGACCCAACTCCATGTAGGCATCTCCTGTAGCACCCAATGCCACCGCGCAGATCATGACATCATTGCAATCGAAATCTTCCAGATACTCAATCGCGCTTTCGTAATCTCCGGATCTTAGATAGCAAACACCGGCATAGTAGTGAGCCAGATTCGCGCTTTGAGTCATGCCGTATTCATCGATGATATCGAGGAAGCCATAGGCTCCGGCATTTCCATTGAGAGCAAGCTGCAAACTATCCTCACCAAAAGCCTTCTCAGCAGGCCACATCATTTCACGCGCTTCTTCTTCCTGAGGCATCAGGTAGAAATTGTTGTATGCGAAGTATGACAGTATCAATAACAGTACAACACCGGCAATGATGCTCAGACTCTTCTGGTTCTCGATGATCCACTGTTCCGATTTCGAGTAGGCCTGTTCTACGTCAACGATTACCTCTTCTTGATTGTCTTTTGCCATTGGGTCGTGAAAATTGAAGCTGCAAATATATCTTCTTTGGAAGACTATACGCACGCACAGCCATTAGTTGTTTGTGCATTGCTCAGAGACAACTGCAATTGCCCCACGGATTCGCTCCGGGTCTATGCATTCTAAGGCTTCTGAAACACCATCGTATCGCTACATTTGCATCCCTTTCGAAAAATCGAAATCAAGACATGTTTGAAAGCTTAAGTGAAAAGTTAGAGCGCTCGTTTAAGGTGTTGAAGGGCCAGGGGCAGATCTCAGAGATCAACGTTGCAGAGACGATGAAGGAGATCAGACGCTCGCTGCTCGATGCTGACGTTAACTACAAGATTGCCAAGGAGTTTACCGATTCTGTGAAACAGAAAGCACTGGGTAGAAATGTGCTCACGGCCGTATCTCCGGGTCAGCTGCTGGTGAAGATCACGCATGAAGAGTTGACCAACCTGATGGGGGGCGATAAGGTAGATATAGATTTGAGCGGCAAGCCTTCTGTGGTGTTGATGGCGGGTCTTCAGGGTTCGGGAAAGACCACTCATTCCGGGAAATTGGCCCGATTCCTTAAAACCAAGCGCTCGCGTCAGATCCTGTTGGTGGCGTGTGATGTGTATCGTCCTGCTGCGATCGACCAGCTCGAAGTTGTAGGAAAGCAGGTAGGTGTAGAGGTTTACACTGAACGCGAAAATCAAAATCCGGTTGAGATCTCCAAAAACGCGATCAACTATGCGCGCAATAAAGGACTGAATACAGTGATCATCGATACCGCTGGTCGATTGGCCATCGATGAGGAGATGATGCAGGAGATCGAAGCGATCAAGAAAGCGGTAAATCCAAGCGAGACGCTGTTTGTGGTGGATGCAATGACCGGTCAGGATGCGGTAAACACCGCCAAGGCCTTCAACGAGCGCATCAACTTCAATGGTGTGATCCTCACGAAGATGGACGGTGATACCCGCGGTGGTGCTGCGCTTTCCATTCGATCTGTGGTTCAGAAGCCGATCAAGTTTGTTGGTCTCGGTGAGAAGATGGATGCGCTGGATGTGTTCCATCCCAGCAGAATGTCAGACCGGATCCTTGGTATGGGTGACATTGTATCGCTGGTAGAACGTGCTCAGGAACAATTTGACGAAGAAGAGGCCAAGCGACTCCAGAAGAAGCTTGCCAAGAACAAGTTTGACTTCAACGATTTTCTCGGACAGATCCAGCAGATCAAGAAGATGGGGAATGTGAAAGACCTCATGGGTATGATCCCGGGTATGGGCAAGGCGCTCAAAGACACCGAGATCGATGATGATGCCTTCAAGGGAATTGAAGCGATCATCCGTTCGATGACCAATCAGGAGCGCGAAAATCCCGGATTGATCAATGGAAGTCGCAGGCAGCGTATCGCCACAGGTAGCGGAACCTCCGTGAATGAGGTGAACAAGTTGCTCAAGCAATTCGAAGACATGCGCAAGATGATGCGCATGATGAATGACAAGTCGAAGATGAATCAGATGATGCGAGCCATGAAGGGAGCTCCCGGAGGCCCAAGAAGATAAATGCGCATGAAACTCCTGGACGGAAAGGCAATTTCAAAGGAACTGCGGGAAGAACTCGCGGCTGAAGTCAAAGAGATGGTGGGCAAGGGTGAACGCCCTCCACATCTTGCGATCGTATTGGTCGGAAACAATCCAGCCAGCGAAACCTATGTAAATGCTAAGGTGAAGGCATGCAAGAACATCGGTTACGAGACTTCGCTCATGCACTTCCCGGCTGACATTTCTCAGGAGCTTTTATTAAGTGCCATCGATGAGTTGAATGAGAATGAGGACATAGATGGCTTCATCGTTCAGCTGCCCCTGCCTGCGCACATCGAAGACCGGACAGTCATTGAACGTGTATTGCCCGGGAAGGATGTGGATGGCTTTCACCCGATCAATGTGGGTAGAATGTCGCTTGGTCTGGACTCATTTGTTTCGGCCACGCCCGGAGGTATCGTGGAAATGATCAAACGCTACGGAATTGAGACCGAAGGAAAGCACTGTGTGGTGCTCGGCCGTAGCAACATTGTGGGTGGTCCCATGAGTATCCTGATGCGCAGAAACACGTATCCGGGCAACTGCACCGTCACCATTGCTCACTCGCGCACACAAAACCTTGCCGAAGTATGCCGATCCGCGGACATTCTGGTGGCAGCCATTGGAAAGCCGGAGTTTGTGACAGCGGATATGGTGAAAGAAGGAGCCGTAGTAATTGATGTAGGGATCAACAGGATTGACGATGCAAGTCGCGAGCGCGGTTATCGCCTGGTTGGTGACGTAGCCTTTGATCCCGTTGCAGAGAAAAGCTCTTACATCACGCCCGTACCCGGAGGAGTAGGTCCCATGACTATTGCCTACCTGCTCAACAATACCATGATCGCTGCGCGGAAGAGAATAGGGCAGTAGGTCGGTTTCTTGAGAGGCCTTCCTTGACATTCAAGCCTATTTTACCTTTTCAAGATTCATATACGGCTATCAGTCGCAAGCTATCAGCTGCCAGCAACCTTGCTTATTCGGATGGCTGACAGCTAGTAGCTAATAGCTGAAGGGGAACAACTAATGATAACAAACCGCTGTTGCTAAACTCCCGAGCTTGAGCTCTTTTCAAAGGATCACCTCCATTCCTTTACAGCTCCGATTTAAAATCCGCAGCCGTGAACATCAGTCACAACGTCAACCTTCAGACCTACAACACTTTTGGATTGTCATCTGTAGCAGAACGACTCGTTCGTTTGGAGAGTCGTGAGCACATTCGGGAGTATTTTGAAGCGGACGAACCGCAACCTTCATTGGTGCTGGGGGGCGGAAGCAATCTTTTGCTCACCAAGGATATTTCCGGAACGGTGCTCAAAATGGAGTTGGCCGGGATTAAAGTCGTGAACGAGGATCAGGATCATGTTTATGTAAAGGTCGGAGCAGGGGAGGTGTGGCACTCCTTTGTGATGCACGCCATTCAACAAGGCTGGGCCGGAATTGAAAACCTCAGCCTCATTCCCGGAAGCGTTGGAGCTGCGCCCATGCAAAATATTGGAGCTTACGGTGTGGAGATCAAGCAAGTGTTCCACGAATTGGAAGCTTATTTGACTCACGATCGATCCTTTCAAACATTTGGCCTAGACGATTGCAGTTTCGGCTACCGCGAAAGTGTCTTTAAGCATGCCTTGAAAAACAAGGCAATCATTACCTCAGTCACCTTCAGGTTGAATAAACGGCCTGCGTTCAACACCAGCTACGGTGCCATCGAAGCTGAATTGGAAAAAATGGGAGTGCGCGAGCTTTCCATCAAAGCCATCAGCGATGCGGTGATTCACATCCGACAGAGTAAACTCCCCGACCCAAAAGAGATCGGCAATTCAGGGAGTTTCTTCAAAAACCCGGTGATTGACAAGGAACACTTTCAGAAGCTGAAAGCAGAATTTCCAGAAGTGGTGGGCTATCCTGCGGGAAAGGAACACATGAAGGTGGCGGCCGGTTGGCTGATCGAGAATGCCGGTTTCAAAGGCCAGCGCTTCGGAAACTACGGAGTCCATGAACGCCAGGCACTCGTGCTGGTGAACTATGGCGGAGCCAAAGGAGAAGACGTATTCCAGCTTTCCGAAACGATCATCAAGAAAATTGATCAGCGCTTTAGCATTAAGCTACATCGCGAAGTCAATGTCATCTGATCTGGTGGTATTCCTTGTAGGCTTTCCGGGATCAAGGGCAGGACAGTAAATCCGAGGGTAATTACTATGATCTCGGTGCTGAGGAAGAGCTAGTCCATAAAGGTGTTCTCATCGGAAGGTGAAAGATTTAACCAGCGATTATGCATCAGACTTCTTGGCAATGTTTCTTGAGTAGAAGGATCCGTTCGGTGGAAACAACAAAACTGCTTCATCCATCCTGAGATCAAGGGATCTCATAAGAAGCTGGGCTGAGGCTTTTGGTTTGTCGGAATCCATCCACTTGCTGTAGATCTGCTTTCCATCTGCGATCATGGCGCAGTTTGAGTCCGGCATTCTGTGCAGATCGCATTGTTGGTACTCTTCTACGTTATCGAATAGAAGTACTCGTCAAAAAAAGCCTCTTAGTTTAAGAAAAGGTTATCAGTTGAAGGTATTCAATTAGAGGTCGCTGACAGACGTAGTAGTTCGGAGTGCCATGGGGATAGTGTGGAGTGTGATTGTTTGGGATAACTACCGTTATCTTGGTGATTTTGTTGATCTCAGCTTTTCAATAATTAGGGCTTTTTATCTCGTTTCAGCGATTAGATTTGCGGCCCCTATTTGTTGTTAACTAGCTGTTGTTGATTAATCCCTCCTCTTTTCTGAGTGGCGTGTATCAGTTGCTCTGTGGGCATTTTGGCTATTGTCGAAGCTTTTGTTTTGCGCAGTATCTAATGTTTTTCCGGGCTTGTTTCCCTGTTTGGGTATACAGCAGGGAGAAAGTGTTTCCTGACACTTGGTGCCGTCTCCTGTGGTTTTTTCGTCTGTTCTATTTTATTCGGCCTGAACACGCTGCCGGTGTCATTCTTTTCATTCTGTTTTGGTCGATAGCGCCTGAAGTGAATGCTCAGGTGGAGTTAACTGTGGATGATCAAAATCCACTATCTCTATCCACTTACAGAGTGCATGTACTTGAGAGAACAGACTCTCTTTCACTGCGTCTTTTTTTGCGAACTGATTCGCAGGGTTTCTATCGATTCAAGACTCATTCGTTTGCTGCCCGCCCAGGTGGGCACAATTTGGGATTCGTAGGTTGGAGTGAAGTAGATTCTTTACTCAGCGAAGATCAGAAGGCTCTTGCTGCATGGTCCGGACAAAGGTTTCCTGAATCATCTTACCAGGTGGAGGTCAGTCTTGTGGATGTCCTCGGTGATACCGTGGCTAAGGACAAGTTTGAATACATGCCTCCCCGCTCTCTTGTTCAGGCTATTCGTTCAGATTCCGGAGTGCTTTTGTTTCCTGGTCCGCAGTGGGTTGATTCTTCCTTTTTGGAGGTAGAAATTATGCCCGGAGCCAAAACGGTTGTATTTGAGGATTTGAATGATACAATCCTGTTGGAGCCATCCGTTTCGAGGGTCGAGGTTACCTACAACAATCTGAGGCTTCAGTCCCTCGAACTAAGTCCCGAGCCGCAATTGAAGCCCCGTTTGAAGTCGGCAGATGTGCGCTCGAATCCGAAGCTTCCCACCGTTCCCGTGAGGTCATTTAGCATCGACCTCGTCACCCTCACCTCTGGGGCAGCCTTTGCAGAGCGACAGTTCAGTGGTGCAGCGATCCAAACTCCCAGTTATCACAGCAGCTTAAAGGCGAACCTGAATATTTTAGGCCTGCCCTTCACGGGAACGGCTTACGGAATATGGTTGCGCCATTCCCAATGGCCCGATTGGCTCGACAGTCCGCTGAACTATGGAGTGCTCGAGTTTGACAAGGAACGCTTTGATCAGCAGTATGCGCTGGATCTGTCTGACGGGCAAGTGCGCGATGCTGTAGATAAGAAGAGACGGTTGAGCCTTCGGAATGAAATCGCGATTGATCAGGAGCTTTTGAGACTGGATTCCATTGAACAGAATGGCAGCGCTGGAATGGACACCTCCGGGTTGGTACAAAACCCGAAGACTGGAAGGTCAAAACCGAGGTGGCTCCAGTTTGATTGGCTCAAAAGGAGGAATGCTTCGCGCCAAGATTCGCTGCCAGAAGGGAATGGAAAGGACCTTGAAGCTCAGCGGGATCATCTACTGAAGAAACGACAGGAGCAACGGGAAAAACGAGCAGAGTATGATCGGCTTCTTCACCAAATCGATTCTGCTCAATCAGCCGGTGGCGGGTTGCGGGTTACGGATCTTTCTCCCAGTGTTCGCAAGGAGTTTGCAAAGGCTGGATTGATCAATCAGCAAATGGCGCGCCTTCAATCGCTGGAAGTAGGTAATATATATCCCAGGCGCTATGTGAACGAAGCAGTAGAGCCTACCAACGAATACACCGGGGTGACTTCTGAGCTGAACCTGATGAAGGACCTTGATTTGTACATCATGTCCGGCCGCAGTCGGTTTTCGGTATTCGGGAATTTTGAGCGCAGTGCGCTGGCAGAGGCCGGCTTGGTCAAGTCTTTGGGAGATGCACGGTTATCAATCATTGCTTCCCGCGAAAGCACGGCACCATTCCTGCGCAGGCGAAACAACACCCCGGAAATCACTCAAAACCTGGCCTCCTTTCAGCGGACCTTTCTTATTCTGGGATATGAGCACCAGCTGAACGAGACATTCTCCGTAGGGCTCTCAGCCGAGCAGAGAACATCGACCCTTACCAATTTCGATTCCCTTGATTTTAACGGTCGCTACTATGCCTATGCAGACGCCTCCTACCGAATCTTAGGTCTCCGGCTTTATGGTGAATATGTAGACCAAAGCTTTATCCGAAATCTTTACCTGGCGCCCATCCCGGGATCGGTAAAAACCGGGTTGGAATCTACTCTTCGCCTGTTCAAGGGCTATATGAATGCATCGTTTGGCTACGAAGTGTTGTTGCAGTCCAGCAACCCGGAAGGCGCTGGTAGCTCCCGTCTGGCTAATACCGGTTTCAAGTATTCGCTCTCCACTGCTTTCAGCAAAGCTCCCAATGTGAGTGTGTCCTACCATCCTTTTTACACCAGCGGGCGTTCGCAGCTTACCGGTGGTGGAAACATCGTCAGCTTTTCCTCCCGATCTGCTCTTTCCCAAGCCACGCTTAGCTATGCACACACCGGAGGCCGTTTCAAGATGCATACTGCACTTCAGGCCCAGCGTATCGCCAATGCCGTGGTCTACGATATTGAAACCACTGAGCGCGAGATCAATTCTCAGGTCGATGTTGTTTCGGCCCAGGTTTCGGTCTATAACGCCAGTCACATGGCTTCCATCAGTGCTTCCGTTCAGGAGCTCGATACCCTGCAAAATCAGAACCTGAGTGCTCGATATGAATACACATTCAAACCCTTTGGTGCAGGTGTGCAAGCCGGTGTCGGGCGTTCAAGGCAGCAGATGGTGTATCAGTTTTCCGCCATCCTTAAGTACGGCACAGAAGGCTTTCAGGCCAACCTGGAGCCCGGCCTGCTTCAGTTTGCCGATGCCCCTCGCTTTTATCCAACCCTCAACATCCAGTTGACCAAAAGACTCTGGAAAAAGAAATGATTATGAAACGATTCCTTCCTTCCACACATCGCTTGTCAGCGCTGCCCTTTGTGGCGCTGCTGTGGATGTTTATCGCGGTTTTGAGCCCAGCTCAGGCGCAGCAATTCATGGTTCAACCCGGTTTGAATGCCCTGCATTTTGCCGAGGGAAACCTGTTTGCCATCCAGTTTTTTCCCAACGCCAACCCCAACGAACCTGTTGCCATGGAAGCGCAATTATCGCTCAACGGGAAAGTTGTGGCGCGCCAAAGAGGAGTGACAGAACCAGGCTCCAACAGCGTCCAAGTCCTAAGCGGTGACTGGCCGGAACCCTTTCGCTCGATGACCCGAATGGGGATGATGCCTGTGGGAAGCTATTCGCTGTGCGTTTCTCCTGCCGGTTCGCCTTCGCAGTGCCAGTCTTTTGTGGTGAGCGCCCGAAGCAATGCCGCACACCTAAATCTGATTGCACCTGCCAAAGGTTCCGTGATTGATTATCCCTTTCCGCTGCTTTCCTGGGTGAGCACATTCCAGACGCTCACCGAAGGTGTCACCTTTCGATTGGTAATGAGCGAACGAGCAGGGCTGAAGCGTTCCAATCTGTTCCGAACCCGCGCAGCCACCAACCTCCTGGATGTGGACGGAATTTCAGAAACCAATCTGACCTATCCCGTAGAAGCGCCACCGCTTAAGGCAGGAGTAGAATACGTGTGGGGTGTGGAAGCCTATGCCGATGGTTTGCTGCTTGCCCAAAGTGATGTCTGGAGCTTTTCGCTCCGCGAACCGGTAGAACTGAACGAGCTTCCGATATCCCAGAGCTACATCGACATCAGCCGCATCAATGACTTGCCGCATTACTACATCCTTGGTACGCTGAAGCTGCGCTATCAACCCCAGCGCAGCAACGAAACAGCCCAGGTAACCATCGTGGATGAAAACGGCAAAAAACGCAAACTGAAGCAGGATGAAATGGTGTTTGCTGCCAACAACCCTTACATGGTGTATGACCTGGAGAACCTGGCCGGACTGAAACACCTGAAGAAATACACGGTAGAGCTCAAACTCACCAGTGGCTTGAAAAAGCGCTTTGAGATCACCTATGTCAACCCTGCATTTTACGAAAACTAAAGACCTCAATATCCCAACTCACGCGATAAAAAACTGACGAACCATGATCATTGGATTCAAGAAAAAAATCAGCCAACGAAGAGCCAGACGCATAGCTCTGAGCCTAGTCGCGCTTTTCCTGGCCGAAATCATCTCACCGTCTGTCGCCCTGGCCCTCTCCGGAGGTCCTTCACAACCCGAATTCAGCGGCTTCACACAGGCGTCTGCCACCGACATGGTGGACCTGTTCACCGGAGACTTTCAGTACAATCTGCCGCTCTTCGACATTGACGGCTATCCGGTCAACCTTTCCTACCGCTCAGGCCAGGGAATGGAAGAAGAGGCTAGTTGGGTCGGTCTCGGATGGACCCTCAACCCGGGCATGGTGTCGCGTTCGGTGCGCGGCATTCCGGATGACTTCAATGGAGAAACAATCACTGAGGTGTTTCATGCGAAAGACCAGTATGCGTTTTCGATTGGACAGGGCGCTGCCGGAGAAATTGCCGGGTTGGAGTTAGGCGCTGGTCAGGCTTTGAATTTCCATAGTGAATCTGGTTTTTCTGTTGGATTAGATGCGAGCGTTGGTGTCGGTTTTGGTCCTGTCAATACTGGTATCAGTGCTTCCAGCAGTGCATCCAGCGGGATCACCTTTACACCATACATATCCTCTTCAGGTGCGCTTCAAATTGACCGACTTGCGATCAGTTCGGTTGGATTATCAGCATCTTATAATTCTCGAAGTGGACTTCAAAACATATCAGTATCGGCTTCGGCTTCTGTTCGCAGCGAAAAACTAGGTGAAAATATAGGAGGGCCTATGTCTGCAAGCTTTCCCATCAACCAGACGACCTACTTCCCTAGCCAGGCGCCTCGAACCAAATCCAATTCCTTCAGCCTTGATGCTAAGCTAGGTGGAGGATTTTACGCTGCAGATGGTTCGCAAGTCATCAAGTCTTCATGCCAGACCACAAAGTCAGATACTGGTCCACTGGTCGTTCCTGCCTATGGCTACATCTATCATGAGAATGCCCCGGAAGAGGGGATGACTGACTTTAACCGCGAGGGTGATAACGGGCACTTTACCTCCGAAATGGATTTCCTGCCTGCTGCTGCCCTCATGCCCGATGTGTATTCGGTGACCGGACAAGGCATCAGTGGCGCTATTCGTCCCTACCGCATGGAGACCGGAGCGTTTTCAGATCCCGCGGAAGAATACCGAACATCCAGTAGTCAATCTGTTGGTGGCGAGGTGAACCCCGGTTCTGTGTTTGACGGTGGGGCAGACCTGAATGATTTCACCTCCGACCTCTACAAGCGACCTTGGGATGAGATCCATGCAACCTACCGTTCTTACGAGCAGGACAGCAACTACATGGGCCAGCCGGTGAATTCGCTGGAGCAAAACCTGCTCTTTTACAAGATCGGGGAGCTGCGGCCGGTGAACGACTTTTACTTCCGTGGCACCGGGAATTCAGGGGCTGACTACGGTGAATTTGACCTCAAGCAGTTTGCCCTCGCGTCTCACAACAGTTTGCAGAGTAGCTACACAAACCTGCTTCCCGAGCGGCACAGCTTTCCTGCAAGCGATCCGCACCAGCGTCTGACCCGCAGTGAACACATGCAAGTGAAAACTGCAAAAGAGGCCGAGGAAGTAGGCTTTCTGCAACAGGTGGAAGAGTATGCGATGGTGAATAGCTATGAAATACTGTCGTCCGCAAACAAAATTGCGGCCTCCGCGCTCACCGCTACTTCGCAGAGCTACACTGCCAGCTCAGGCCTCAATATGGAAGAGCATGCCATCGCTGAGATAGAAAGCTATGGAACAGACGGCTCACGCTATGTATTTGGCATCCCGGCACTCAACCGTTCCTTTGCGCAGCACACGTTCAGCGTAAATCCCAGCAACGCGAATGATCAGGGGCTTGTGACCTTCACAGGACAGGAAAACAGCATTGGAACTACCTCCGGAGATGAGTTCTTTCACTCCAAAACTTATGATGCGCCTTATGCACATTCTTACCTGTTGACGGCTTACCTGGGAGCTGATTACGTAGACGTTACACGCGATGGCATCACCGAAGACGATTTGGGCACAGCTGTGAAGTTCAACTGGTCGAGGCTCTACCATGATTTCAAGTGGCGCCTTCCGATGACTCCAAACAACATGGCCGACTATTCACAAGGCCTGTTGCTGGACGATACCGATGATAAAGGCTCCTACACCTTTGGCACGAAGGACATCTGGTACGCACATTCCATTGAATCGAAAAACCACATTGCGTTTTTCGTCCTCGGGAACCGCAAGGATGGCTTGGGAGCCTTGAGCGAGAGCGGTGGATTTGACGACAGCAAGCCGCTGAAAAAGCTCGAGGAGATTCGCATTTACACCCGCGATGAATGGCAGCGTTATCAGGATCATCCGAGCACAGAACCTGTGGCAGTCAAGACCATCGAGTTCATCTACGACTACTCACAGTGCCCTGGCGTTGTAAATTATTCTACTAACATTCCTGGCAGCGATGACAACCTGAAGGAGAATCCCAACCTCGGTGGTAAACTCACCCTGCGCGAGGTGATCATTAAGGATGGTAACAGCAAAAAAGGTGTTCTGAGTCCCTATAAGTTTGATTACCAGTCTCATACTCTCGATGCAGATGTGAACCCGGGTTACCATCGCATGAAGACGGATCGCTGGGGATTGTATAAGGGTCAAAACCCAGAGGATGCAAGCACTGCCGAGCTTCGGGAGGAGGACTATACCTATGTCAACGAGATCACCGCCAGTAAGGAACAGCGCGATCTATGGGCTTCAGCCTGGTGTCTCAAAACCGTCACCCTGCCTTCAGGTGCCACCATTGATGTGACCTATGAGTCCGATACCTATGCCAAGGTCCAGGACAAAAAGGCGCAGATGATGTTCCAGGTGGTGGGCTTTGGAGATGAAAACGGCACATACTCCGATAAGCTACACACGGGATCACGGGCGACTTCGCTGGATCGGATGTACATGTATGTCGAAAATCCTTTCAAGGATGATGTTGATGTGGATGACCCGGAGGCCTTCTTTGACATCCAAGACCCGGATTCGTGGCTCTACTTCCGCTGTAAGGTGAAGCTTCCAGGCTTTGACGGTGGAAGCTGGGATTCAGACAACGAGCTGGAAGATGTGCGCGGCTATGCCAAGGTCGCTTCCATCGATTTCCATGGCCCCAATAATGATTGGTTAAAGATCAGGCTCAAGCCTGTGGCCTTTGATGACGATGGCTCTTTGGTGCATCCGGTATTGAAAGCGGCCATGGATTTGTCCTACACGGCCTATCAAAGTTTGCTCTACGGGGGTATCAACCCAAACTCGAGCAACCTGCAAAACACGATCAAAAACATTGTGGCCATCAAGGACGACCTGGCCAGCATGATCAATGGAGCTTACAATCACATGCTCACCAAAGGCATGGCCAGAACCTTTGAACCGTATACCTCCTACGTGCGCCTAAACCATCCCAAACAGAAGCGCTATGGTGGTGGGCACCGTGTGGTGAAGATCGAAATGAACGACAACTGGACGGTGAGTGGAGCCGCCTCTACTTCCTACGGCCAGACCTACACCTACGAAGATCCGGTGACGCATGAAACCTACGGTGTGGCTTCCTACGAGCCCATGAACGGCAACGATGAAAATCCGTTCAAGAAGCCGCATTACTATTCCACGGACGATTCCAACGCCAAGCGCCCCAAGCCGCTCAGCTACCAGGAAGAACCCTTTGGAGAGATCCTGCTTCCGAATGCCGTGGTGGGCTACTCTAAGGTGATTGTAGAACCCTTGAATTTCAAAGAGTCGAAGAGCGCGGGTCAATACACCGTTCATGAATTCTACACCGCCAATGATTTTCCTTTCAAGCTCGAGGTGAGCGACATCCAGAAGCTCGACAAGCAGAGCATCGGTCAGTTTGCCGCCCTGGGATATGGAAAGTCTGAAAGCTTTGCGACTACCTCACAGGGCTATCTCTTTTTGCTCAACGACATGCATGGCAAGCCGCGCAGTGAGACCACCATCTACAGCGAAACCAACTATGCAGAAGAAACCCTCAAACGCACGGAATACATCTATCAGACCCATGAAGATGGCAGCCTCGACAATGTGGTTCAGGCGGTAGACCGAAATGGGGAGATTACAGATGTTACCCTCGGCCTGGATGTAGACCTGAATGTAGACTCGCGCTACATTGAGCAGAAGACGGAGTCCAAAACACTCCAAGTCAACCTCAAGTATTTCCAGGCCGGACCGTTTCCTGTGTTCCTTCCTCCAGTGTTCCCGAAAGTGAGCACTACGGCCCTCGAATACCGCACTGCGGTAATCACCAAGCAAGTGTTGCAGAAAGGGATTCTAAAATCGATCAACTACACTGATGGAAACCTGCAAACTACGCTCACCAACGATCTGTACGATGCGGAAACCGCCCAGGTGCTGAAAACCTCCCAAACCACTGAGTTCAACGGAGTCAACAGTTCAGACCAGCGCATCGAGCACATCCACCCGGCTTATTACGCTACAGGACGCATGGGGCATGCTTACCGCAACGATGGTTTTGTGGGCGACATCGGCCCGCGACAGGATTTCATGACGGCTGATTCCTACAACAGCAATGTGAAGGGTGATCTGGACAACAAAGCTTTGATGGCTTCCATGATCTACCGCGGTTTCATGGATGGTATGGACTATGACTGCTTTCCATCGCCCAATCCACTCTATGAGAGCATGTTCGGAAACTTCGTACCCGAAGGAGTTTTTGTAGAAGGAGACGAGGTGATGGTGGTGAGGCCGGATGCCGAGTATGGCGATCGCTACCACGCAGCTGAGGTGCTGACAGCCGATGAGTTGGACCAGCTATTGGGCCTCACACCCAATAACCCAACCAGCAACGATTTGACCAATTGGACACCACCGGGATCTTCGGGCGGAAACACCACAACTACCATTGGCACACAAACGACACCGCTTGCACTTTGTGATGGACAGCAGATCACCAATCCCATCATTGAGCAGGTGTTTGCACGCGTAGTGGCGGCCTCCGATACCGTGTTTGACTACAGTATGCTTCCGCTTTACTGGCAATATCCAGGTGATCATTGGCTCACCATTGCTGATGCCCTGGAACATACGGATGCTCTCGGCTTTTATGCCGTATGGGATCCAAACCTTGGTTCTAACCAGGCCTACAAAGAGGACTATTATCATCTGGTCAGCCAGTTGCTTCTTGATGATGAGGCGAGAGACCTTTTGGCTTACCTGCATACCCCCGGACAGGATGCATTTCTGGATCAGGATGGTAACTCATCACTCAATGAAGCGATAGGGATCCATGCCTTAATGTACATTCTGCATTGCAATGAAATGCGCTCCTGCCTTGTAGAAGCGTGCGATAATTCGAGTATCGTGCAGGTGCTAGAAGGGTTGTTTCAGGTTACAACAGGAAATTACCCCGTGCACGGATTGCTGGCCTCTATGATGGCGGCAAACTGGGAAACCAACCGGATCATCACCGATTCAGAAACCTCGAACGTTGGTTCAGACCTCTGTGATGTTGGTTCGAACCTGCTCATATTGCAGGATTTCAGTTATGATCTTACCACCTACAAGGATTTGTTCGAATCGACTCATGCCTACCTCAACGATGTCAATAACCCGAATGCTCCTTACAGCGGTAGTCCGATAGCTACATCACCCACAATCAACAATACTGCAGCACAGAATTATCAGCCGACAGTCTACAGTTATACCGGAGCAAGTGCCCAAGGACCACTGGTTCCTTGCTTTGGTCACTTTGATGAGAACTGTCAATATGTTGATTACCTCTACAGCTACGATCTTTCTGTTTATTCCTGCCAGGTCGATATCCTCTCAGACGCAGGAGACATTAACGATCCCGGTGACGATCCCGAAGATCCGAACGATGATCCTGAGCCACCTACTTACAACACTCCGGGCATTGGAGAATTGGTAGTGTTCATCGATGAGAACGGAGCCATTGCTAACCTGAAAAACAAGCGCGTGAAAATCATTCGCTCGGGAAGGCGCAACATGCTCACTACTCAAGCCGGCACAGAGTCGTACATCGAGGCACCGTTCAACAGCGCCCCCGATGACCGTCAGATGCTCTCGGCTGCTGCCACGCAATACAAGGATGAGTGGGCCACCGACTTTGATCTCGATCCTACCAATACCTTCAACGCCTTCCTCACAGGGCATCGCGGGATTTTCCGAGCAGAAAAGATGTATCAGCCGAACGGTGACCGGGCCTATGATGCTAATGTGAACTCAGCAGAAGATGGCTTGATTGACAACTACACACCCTTCTGGAGTTACGATGAGGATGGAGGTAATTCCATTTACGACCAGCTACTGGCCAATGCGAATGCAGAAAACCAGAACTGGGTAAACACCGAAACCTATACCAACTACTCCGGCACAGGAGCGGCTTTGGAATCGGTGAATGCGCTCGACATTTATTCTGCCCTTGTGCAGGCGCGCAACAACCACATGATCGCGGAGGGGGTGAATGCCCGCCACCGCGACATCCTGGTCGAGGACTTTGAAGGCTACAATGAAGCCAACGGATTGGTGACTGCTCATGGATTGAGTGGAGCCACCCAATCCATAGTGCCCACTACCGATAGTCTGCATGTTCCCTGGACAGGGCACTCCGGCAGTGGGTGCATCGCTTTGAACGGCACCGTGAGTTCAAGCACTGGAAACCTCGTTGCTTACCCACAGCAGATCACCTGGGCGTGGGACATCGACCCTGAATCGGATTGCTACAGCGATGACTTCTACCGCATTAAGGGGTTTGCTCCCGGTGGCGACTTTGGCGGAAGAACCTTTTTAGTTTCCTTCTGGGCAAAGAGTGCGCGCTACCTCTATAGCGATCTGGTTTCCTACAGCACCGATTTCGATCCTTCTGCAACAGTGGTTACTGCCAATGTGATTGTGAAAAACGGAGGCGCGGTGCTCACCAATCAAGCCATCAACTCCACAGGACAGATGATCGATGGCTGGCAGCGCATGCAGGTGGAGTTTAACATTCCGATGGGCGCCACGAACCTCGAACTTGTCCTCAACGGAGCTGAATTCGGTTGCATGGTGGACGATTTGCGAGTGCATCCAAGCGATGGAAAGGCGCTCACCTACGTGTATGACAAGACCTACCGCAGACTCATCGGCACCATGGATGAGAATAACCTGGGAAGCTTCTTCAAGTATGACCAGGACGGCAGCCTGATGAAGACCGAACGCGAAACGGAGAACGGTCGACTGACCATCAAGGAACAGCTTCGAAACACCCGAGTACAACCCTGATGAGAAAGTCAATTCAATGCTTGTGGGTGGCCTGGGTGGTCACCTTCAGCCTATCCGCAGCCGGGCAGGATGCCCTGCAGGAGCTGGAAGCCTTTAACCGAGCCCACGAGGCCAAAGGAGCCTATGGCTATGACCTGAAGGTGGAGCAGCAAGACGGTGCCGGAGCGGTGGTTCAAACTACACGCTACACCATCATGGGTGACAATGCCGGGAAGATGCTGCTGCGCTTTGCCAACGGCTCTGAAAACCTGGTGACCAAAGACTACAAGGTGCAAATCAACCCTGCTGCCAAGCTGCTCATCGTGGGGCCGGTGACGGCTGATGATGCGCAAGACCAGTGGAAAGCCACCCTGGAGCTTTTGCGCAAAAGCGAACACACTGCCATCGAGCAGGAGGGAAGCTTGACAACGGTCAGCTACCAGCTTACCGAGGAAGGTGTTCAGCAAAAGGGACGGCTCACGTTTTCCAAAACCACCAATGAAGTGGTCGCTTTTTACCTCGAAATGAAGGGTGACATGCTGGGAAACGGCCAGGAAGAAACGGTCGCTTTTGCCACGAGCTTCAAGGCCCTGACCAACGCAGCTGAACTCAAAGCTGCCCTCGAAAAGAACTACATCGAAATCAACGGAAAAGACATTCAACCTACTGAAAAATTCAACGATTATGAGATCATCAGCACGCTGTTCTAAGATCGCTTTACTCACCCTGATGTTTGGCTTGTGGTCCCTGCCTGCGATCAAGGCTCAGGTTTATAAGTATGCACATAAAACGGAAGCTAGAGAGGCAGTCGTTGAGTTGTATGAAGCCAACAATCAACCCAACAACATTTGCACCAGCGGAATCCCGCTGTACAATGCATGGGAGAATGCCGGCTTTTACGACAGAACACTGGCCCCTTCCTGCACACTCCTGGTGGAGGCCTACTCTGAATCGACTCCACAAGTGGAGGAGTTCGTGTCGATGAAAAACTACATTATCATTGAGCAGATCAACGAAGACCGGATCATTCCTGATTACGACTACGAGATCGAAGTGCAACTTCAGTTGACCCCACTCAGTGGCCCAGCCATCAACCAAACGGTGGTGATCCCTTACAGCTATAGCAATGCCAGTCTCAGTCAGATGGCTTCCGGGCAAACGCATCAAAACCGTGTGGCCCTGGAGTTGAATCAGTCTTACAAGGCCATGCAGCTTCTCAGCTTCGCCATTTGGGACGACCATGCTTCGCAGACACCTCCGCCCAACGGAGTGGCAGAGACCAATTTCCGCATCGTCATGCGGATCGAGGAGGAAGTGTATGATGACAGCGATGCAGGCGTAGCCACCATTTCGATCACGGAAGCTGATCCGGACACCAAGGATTTAGAGCTGACACTGGGCTGTGACAACGGTTGTCCCGATCCGGGCTGGTTTGAAGTAGAGTGGGCTTTTGTTGATTTCCAAACCAATCCCATGCCTTCTGCTAAAGAAGCATTGGACCAAAATGCCACAAGGATTTCTACAGATAACAACAGCTATCGCATCACGAACAACTTTCCGCGACATGGAATTGTGTACGCCAGGAGCCGTTATGTGCGACCCTACTACGATGGTTCCGCTCAGGAAGTAGATGCAAAGATCCTCAGTTATTCACCTTGGGCATACACCCTTGTTTCCGGGGTGGTAGTGCCTCACGAAGTTGATCTGGCAGACATTGTCGTTTCAGATGACTTGAACTGGGTGTATTCCGCTTCCTATGCCGAAGAAGGCAAGAAGGTAGAAACCATCACCTATGCGGACGGAACCGGGCGTGCCCGCCAAAACCTGACGCTGGCTTCGGAAGGGGAATCGGATCAAAACCTGATCCTGCAGGAAACCAAGTACGACTATTCAGGGAATCCGGTCATTGAGGTGGCTCCAGCCCCCCTGCCGCTCAGCATTGAGGACAATCAGCAAAACATCACCCCGGAGGCGCGATTGAAATACCGTTCCGGAGTGAATGAGTTTGTCCATCGTTACGAGGGTATCACGCTTGACAATATTCCCCCCAGCGTGCACCCGCGAAACACTTACGACAGCACGGGCATGTATGCAGGACCCCTGGACAGTGCCAACTGGGATGATGGAGCTTCTCACTACTACTCAAGGGCTGCCAAGAACGGGGGAGCCCTCACCGACAACCTTGGTGATTTCACCCCTACAGCTTTTGGTTTCCCTTACACCTATTCGGAAGTGGACGGCTCTGGCCGGGTGCGCTTTCAAAACATCATGGGCCCTGAGCATCACCTGATTTACGATAAGGATGAAGATAACATCAGGCGCTACACCAAAATGATCTATGGTCAGCCTACCCAGGGTGAGCTGGATCTGTATTTTGGCAACAATGCTGCCGTGGCCTCCAACTACGTGAAGGTGGTGACGGAAGACGCCAATGGCCAAAGCTCCGTATCCATCGTAGACAAGGCTCAGCGACCCGTGTTCTCGGGAATTGGTCTCGCACCGGAGAACCTGCTGAACATCGACACCAAGCCCGAAGACATTTTTGTCATCGAAGAGCTGCTCGGCACCTCTGTCGAGAATCAGGCTTTGCCCGGAGACGATCCGAACTCGATGCTTTTCGAAAAGGAGATCGTGCTGGCTGACAACTGTAGCATTTTCATTGGCTATGATCTGATCAAGCCTTTCATCAGTGGGTGCTTCAATGCCGGTCCCCTTTGCTACGAGTGTGAATACGAATACGAGATCAGTCTCTACAAGGCGAACGATCCTTCCGAGCCTGAAGTTCGATACGTTTCCCCCGCCTTTGATCCAGCCTCCATCATGGCGGAGCAAGGGCAGGATTGCCCGGATTTTACGGCCGGTGGTGATGAGTTTGCAGAGGATGTTCAGGATTATTATTCAGACCCTGCCAATCCCTTGCAGGGTGTTTTGACGGGTAGGGTCACCGAGTTAAGCCCGAATCCTGTCTATGGTCTGGCGAGCTATGCAGCCGAGGTAGGTGAAAGTCCTCAGCTGGGGATGCAATTCCAGGTGAACAAGGGAAAGTACATCCTCAGGAAGGAATTGCGCCTCATCAGCGATGCTCAAATCGAGCTCATTGCCGATGACTTCTTTGAAACCGGCCTTGCAAACGGATGCTACAAGGATGAGTTTCATTTTACCGACTCCACCACCAGCAACATGGACTATGAGTGTGTGAGCGAGCTTTCTGTCGTGGGAGCTACGCCCTGTGACGATCAGTATGCGGAAATGGTGCAGGACATGATCCCCAATCAGGGTAAGTATGCCGCTTTTGACAGCTATGCCAATTGGCTGACCGATTGCACCACCAACGACCCGAACGATCCGAACTGCGGGGTGCCGCTCAACGATGCGGATACCTTCAGCATATTCGCGATGGTGTTGAATCAGCAGCCAGCTTATCCCAACCTGGTTTCAAATGGACGCTTCAGCGATACCACAGCCACGATCCTTTCCGACATTAGCCCACTCTGCAATCACTGTGGAGATTGTTCTCACACCTCTGGAAACAAGAAGATAAGGTATCAGCGCTACAGCAACCCGCGGAATACGCCTAATGGAGGAAGTGGAGATTGGATTAAGCCTTTTTACTCAGGCCAGCTGTCTTGTACCAACGATACAGGCACACATTTCTTAGCCGTGATTGGTGAATCCGGAATTAACAATGCCTCTGCTCCACAAGGTTGGTATGAGACAATGGATTTTAATGGATCACCCTGGCTCAACAATAGCAATCCGCTTACCTACAGCACCGGGCAGGGTTATGGAAACAGCCCGATTGCATCTACCTCATTTGCACAGGACAATGATGAAGTCATTGTTTGGACGCAACAGGTCAACCTTGACCCGGGAAGCAATTACCTGCTCAAGCTCCGTCTTATCCAGTTGCTAAAGGCTGCCCACTACGAGGAAACCAAGCTGAACTTTTACCTGGGTGGTGTGCTGATGGCAACCACCTACATCGATGATGTGAACCTGGATGAAGTGCGCAACTTTAGCTATGCCTACAATGGTTCTGCCCTCAGCGCATATTTGACCATCACCATCGATTTGGAATATGGCTACGGATCCACGGTACCCTTCACCAACTTCGGCTTTGGTATTGACGACATCGACTTCCGAAAAACGGAGGCGATCTGCGACTGCGAAAACAGTTTTGGGCTGCCCAATCCTCCTGGGATGATCGCCTATTATCCCTATCAGTGTTTGTACAGTGTGTTTCAGGGACAAAGCATTACCGAAGGATCGGTAAACCCGGCCCTGCTTACCATTCCCAATTTCATTGATGCCGTGGAAGCTAACCCCGAGTGGATGGACCTGTTGATCCAGATTCACCCGGAATACTGCAGCTGGCTTTCCTGTGAAGAACTCTATTCCGATGCTTCCGTGCTCTTTGCCGAGCGCGCTGCGGCTGAAAGCTGGGACTACATGTTTGGTGCCTATGGCAGCTCCACCGCCTGGGATTTTGATCAAAGCCTGCCCAACACGGGCATGTATGAACAAGACCCGCTCTTTCAAAACGTGTCCTCCGGCAGCAGCTCGGCCTTGCAGGTGATGAATTCAGCGATGGTCAACCGCCTGACAAACTATTGGAACTATACAGACAGCCTTCACCTCAGCCTGGAGCAGATGGCGATGTTCATCACCCTGGTAGATGTCTATCCACTCGATACGGCCGGACCAGAACCCGATACTGCGCTTATCAACACCTTGCTGACTGAAGTGCTCGGCACCACCTGGGAAGACGTAAAACTGGCCGAAGCCTTCTGGGAACGTTATTCGGCCATGTACCTCCAGCTGCGGCAGGAGATCACCGGCTTCTACTTCCAGGATTGCATGTGCAGCAGCATTAGCGATCTGGTGCATATCAACAGCAACGGGCAACCGATGCCCGGAAGCAACTATGCCACCCAACAACAGCAGATTGCCGAGTCGCAGCAGTTTTTTGAAGACTGGCTGCCGAGCGGCTGGACCAGTGGCGGTACGCTGACCATTCCGCCTTCAACATCCATTCCATCCACAGCCGGAACCAACGTCTTTAACCAGGGCATGGATTCCCTCTGTGTGCAGATGGAATCGCAGTGTGAAACCTGGATCCGTTCACAGATTATGACCAGCTTTGCTGTGACCGCCACGGCTTTTGATACCAACGGAGTGCCCACCGCGTGGGAGGTTGACAGCACTACCGACCCGAACACCAGCCAACCCATCGATGTGGAAGTGTTGGTAGCGGCTTTGGTAGATGAATGCGCCACCGGAGCCCTGATGGACGTGGTGGATGCCACGCATGAATGCATTGATGAGATGGGTTATGGCGTTTGGGTGCCTTCCGGCAGCTACCTCGTCCCGGGAGACCAACCCGGCACACAGGACAGCCTGATGACCATTCGCCAGCAGTTCAACGAATACATTCCTGAAGCGACCTGGTCGCTGACCCTGAATCCTTACCTGCTGAATGTTTCGCAGCCCTACTACGTGATGAACGAGGTGCGCAATCACATGCAGGACCTGCAAATCACTGCCTGCCCCGATGAAGTGCCGCTGACACACGGAGCCCTGGAGGATTCCCTAACTGCGGCCAACAACAGTTCGAACAACGATGCCATCAGTGTCTTACTCGCCAACAACCCCAACATTCGACTCTACGATCAGAACGGGACGATGGTAGCGCTGCCGAGCGGTTCTACCACCTCTTTTGTGCTCGGCTCCCTGCGCTGCGATCAGGACATCATCAACCACAACATTTTCCGCGATGGTTTGACCCTGGCGCACAGTGCCTTCCTGATTGACGTTACCGATGGCGGTTCCACCGTAGATACGCTGCGCGGAATCTACCTCGATGGACCGATCTGGCAGATCAACCCGGACATGATCGAGATGAACGTGTACAAGCGCGACAAGGGCGAGCGGCTCTACTGCCCGCAGCTGAAAGATGCCTATCAGGCCTACCTGGAGGTGCCGCTGGTAGAGAACTACCTCGCCAATTGCGGCAACGACACCCTCACCGATCCGCTGGTGTATCAGGCCGGTTATCTGCCCACGTTGGAGGGTTTCCTCGATGAGCACTTCCGCGAATTCCTGCCGCTGACCAATGCGCTGGAGGCTATGGCTACCTGCCGCACGCTGGATACAAGTATTTCACACATTACCCTTCCTGCGGGCATCACCTCACAGCTCGACATGGGTCAGCATCTGGCCGATGATGCCGTCTGGATCCGTGAACCGAACTGCATTGACGAAGAGTTTCCGAGCGTTGCCGATTGCGATGAATGTGATGCCCTGCACGAAGCCCTGATCAACTACCAATACACCGATACCTGTAACGGTTGCGTTGCCTACGATGCCGCGTATCAGGCGCATTACGATAGTCTCATGGACATCAGCAACATGGAGGCTTACCTGCACAACAGCAGCAGCTACAGTGCCCTGCCCAACTTCAGCATCTGGCCCGGTAGCAGCCCTTCAGACTGGGACATGCGCTATGCTTACACGGAAACCGATGCGAACTGGAACGATCTCTATGGTTACAAGGAGTATGCGGCAGAGGATCAGCTCAAGGACTTGCTCAATGGCCTGATCACGACTCCGCTGCACGACATCCATGCGAATGCGCTCAGCATTCCGGCCGGAACTACCTTGCTCTACGATGGTGATTGGCGCTTCCCGGTGAAACACGCGCCCTGGTCTGCCGCCAACCCGATGCCCACCGAAGTGGATGCGTTCACAGCTGCCTTCTCTGACTTTGACCTGGTGACGCTGGAAGCGCAGAGTGGAAGTTTCTATGATCCCAACAATGCTTCGGGGGCGCTCATCCGTGCGCTGGGGCAGGACAACGACTTCGACAAGATGTGGATCCGCAATTGCTCGGACGGGCGTATCTGGATTCACATGGCCTTCCTCGGCAGTGATGTGTTCCACGACATTTGGGTGGACTACAGCTACGAGGATTATGACGTTGCGCTGGACGACTTTACGCAGTGCATCAGCATCGAACCCGTGCTGAAAAACGGAGAGGCCTATGAGTTCATTGCCACCTATGTGAACAGTAGTGGTAACGACACCATCGAGCTGAAGGGACAGACATCCTTCCCGATTGGGTTGGTATGCGAAATCCCGGCCATCAGCCTGAGCCACCGGCCGGAAGTTTCTGCCGAGCCTGCCCGCCAGGAAAACTGCGAGGAAGAACGCTACAATGCTGCGATGGACGAGGGCCGATTCCTCTACCAGGAATATGTGAAGAACCTGAAGAACGACTTCGCGCTCACCTACAAGCAAAACTGCATGAGTGGTGCGCAGGAGTCCATGATCTATGGGCAAACCACCGATTCTTACAACAACACGCTCTACTTCTACGACCGCGCAGGAAACCTCACCCAAACCATTCCTCCCTCCGGAGTGCATCCCTTTGTGGTGGATGACGGCAACGGTGGGTTGCAAAGCGACCCTGCCAAGCTTTCGGCTTCGAAGAAGTACCGCGATGAACACATCGGCAGCTTTGTGTATGCCGATCAGCATACCATGGCTACGACCTATGAATACAATGTGCTGAACGAAGTGGTGAAGCAGGAGACACCAGACGGTGGCATCACCCGCTTTGGCTACGATCGTTTGGGACGCATCGGGCTGAGCCAGAACGCACGGCAATTCCTCGACTTTGGCAGTGACATTCAGCGCTTTTCCTACACGTTGTACGATGACCTTTCCCGCATTGTAGAAACGGGAGAGTTTAAGCCGGTGGCGATTTTCAGCGACAACCTGAGTGCCGGTGCACCGGACGAAGCATTGGAATACCAGGGCATCAAGCGCATCATCTACGTGGATACGGGATCTGGAGACTTTGCGCCCATTGCGCCTGAGGCAAGCCTTTCGTGGCAACAGGTGATGGATGCATTGGGATTGGTAGGCGCGCCTGTGAATACCACCGTGCTTCCGCAGATGGAGGGATTGACCTGGTTGATGAATCAAATGCTGGAGTTCAACCCGGAGATATGGGCCGCCTTTGTGCGTAATCACGCTCGTGAGCACGTGGTGCAAACCCACTACGATGCACCTCCGGCTTACACACTGGGTGCCTATCACACCGGAGTAGAAACGAACCTGCGCAACCGCGTTTCGGCCATCTACAAATACGAAACCCTGCAAAATGGGGGAGAGGCCGACTTCGACAACGGCATGGTGTATCACTATGACATTTCGGGCAACGTGAAAACCCTCTTCCGGGAGTTCCAGTATGCCGGATTCTCCATCACCAAGCAGATGGATTATGTCTATGATCAGATCAGTGGGAACGTGCATGAAATGCGTTACCAGGAAGGCGAGGAAGATCAGTTGCTGCACCGCTACGAGTACGATGGCAACAACCGCCTGACGATGGTGGAAACAAGCCGCGATGGCGTGAACTGGCACCGCGATGCGAGTTATGATTACTACCTGCACGGGCCGTTGGAGTCGATGAGCCTGGGTCACCACACGCTGCAGAGCATCGAATATGCCTACACGATCAACGGTTGGCTGAAGCTGATGAACCCGCTGGATGAGTCTGGGTCGGGTTACGACAACTCCGGCTATGCGGCCGATGTGTTTGCACAGCAGCTTGACTACTACACGGCCGATGGTATTTCAGCCGCTACCTACAGCGATTACAAACCTGTGGGAACTGTGTCAGCCAGTTTGATGAACACCTCCGGTGGCGGACTGCGCAACCTTTACAACGGCAACATAGCGGCCATCAGCATGTCGCAGCGCTTCGACCGTTCCATTGCAAACGATGTGTTGCCGACCGGACGCAGGTATGCCTACGATCAGTTGCACCGCATCAAGTCGTTCAACGAATACAGCACCGACCTCGCGGGCATGGCTTGGGACAACGGTGGACTCACTTCAACCGACCTGCTGAGTACCTACAAGTATGACGGCAACGGCAACATCACCGAGCTGGACCGCACGGCCATCAATTGCAGCACTTCGGGCCTGATGGACGACATGGGCTACCAGTATGTGGAAGGCACGAACCGCCTGCTGAATGTCTGTGACATTGTCGCAGAAACGGAATTCATTGACGACATTGATCCGCGCCTGCTCATTGAGCACTGGCACATTGTAGAGGACTTTGGAGCGAACCTGCCTCCTGAGTTGACAGGGGCCGACCTGACGGTGCAACTCACTACGGACTGTGTGGAAGATGCTGCTCCGTGGAACCCGTTGGGAGATGCGTTTGAAACCAATGTGCTCATGGACATGGGAGGATTTTTACCGGCTGAAGACTACGATGCCAATGACTACTGCAGGCGAGAGCAGCTGATTGTGCAATGGGTAACCACCGGCAACTGCAACGGAAACATCGGGGACACGAAGTATGCCCTGGTGGAACACCTCTATGAGGTGGCCGGTCCGGATCAGTTTGTATATGATCCGTCTGGTAACCTGCTCCGCGACAACGTCCAGGAACTGGATGTGCAGTGGAACCCGATTGGCAAGGTAGCTTCTACGGCCAGCGAACACAGCGACCGCACGGAGATGGTTTCGGCCTTCGACCTGCACGAGCTTTGCCTGCCTCCGAACGTTCCGAATCCTGCTGCCATTTATTCGGGTACCGGGTATACCCACCTGTCCTATGCCAAGGATGAGAACAGTCAGCTCGAGTTTGACTACGATCCGATGGGCGAACGGGCTATGAAATCGACCTTCCACGTGCGCAGCGAGGGCTACGATTATGTGATGGACCACGGGACCTATGAAACAGGGTCCAGCGCCCGCATTACGGAGCAACCTGTGGAGAAGACGGAGTTCTATGTGCGTGATGCCACTGGAAACCTGATTGCACTTTACCGACTGGATACTACACTGAACAATCCGGAAGCTTTCTACAGCGGAATGTTGGACAACATTACCGACTACGAAGGCGTGCCCCACACGCAGACCTATCAGCTTGTGTTTCAGCCACTGCTCAGGCGCAGCTACAACCTGAAGGAAAACCTGGCCAGTGCCGCCCGCAAGGACATGGATGACCTGTTTACGGTCATCAACCACAACCACCTCTTTAACATTGACAGCGCCCTGCGTGGCGACCTGCTGGTGGTTTACCCCGAGGTGCACGGAGGTGGATTCTTCAGCGCGCACCCTGATACCTTCAAAGCTGCGGTGAAGCAAACCAATGCCTTCCGCGCCTATGCCATGGAGCTGGCCAATGCCGATGCCGATGTACACTTTGCCGATCAGCTGGCTGTCTTCAACAACTATGACGGTGTGCTTGCAGCGGATGCACAGCGCGAACTGGACCTTTACAAGACCTGCGTAACCGGGCTTCCGGTGACCACACCACCGAGTGGCACGGCCGCTTCTTGCGGGGCGCTTGGGTCGGTCATTTTTGTGGATGCCTCTGCCACGGGCACAGGATCCGGCTTTTGCTGGACAGATGCCTTTACCAACCTGGATGCTGCTATCAACCTGGCCTTTAGTTCCGGAGTTTCGGAAATCTGGATCGCAGGCGGAACCTACTACCCCAGTAACGCTTCTCTGGGCTACAACATCCGCTCGGCTGTCAGTATCTACGGAGGCTTTGACGGAACTGAAACCCACCGCGACCAGCGCGATGCTGCGGCCAATGAGGTGATCCTTTCCGGAGACATTGACCAGGATGGAACCTTCACCGGCAATGCCAATCGTATCATCCGATGCATCAACCAGGGGGTAGATCTCGTGTTGGATGGATTGACAATCCGCGATGCGATTTACTCGGGTGGTGCTGGCGCTGGTGTGATCATGTGGGAAAGCAGCGCAACTAATACCAGCACCCTGACGGTCAGAAACTGTCGTTTCTTTAACAACAGCAGTGCGTACGGAGGTAGTGGTATTTATTGCCGAGCATTACCGCTGATAGTAGAAGACTGCTGGTTCGAAGGCAATGCCTATACCTCTTCGCACAGTCACGGGGCGGGTGTTCATGCCCGAATGAGTACTGCGAGGATTGAGCGCAGTACTTTCAAAGGCAACGATGGCCATGTGCACGGCTCAGCCGTATCATTCCGCGATGCCACCAGCACGCTCGTCAGCAACTGCCTGTTTGTAGACAATACCCAAACCCAAACAGGTGCTGTGTATTACTTCCTCGGATCCAACCACCAGTTAGTCAGCAGCAGTTTCAAAGGGAACGTCAGTCAGATCAAGCCCGCCTCCTGTGTGTATGCAGAAGGCACCGATTTGTCCATCCACAACTGTGTGATGTGGGGCAACACCGCCAGCAACAACTGGGAAATCTGGCAAACAGGAGCCACCACCATCACCGTGAGCGATTGCATCATCGAAGGCGGCTACCAAGGAGGCGGCACCAACATCCTCGATCAGGATCCCCTCTTTACCGACAGCCTCCTCCACATCGACACCACCTCTCCCGCCTACAATGCCGGAGTGAACAGCTACACCAGCGCCACCACCGACCTCAACCGTCATCCCCGCGTGCGCCACGCAGTGATCGACCTCGGAGCCTACGAAGTAGGTCAGCTAGCCGCCTGCGAAAGCCAGGACAGCTGCCTCGCCTGCGAGCAATACCGATTGGACCACCCAGAAGACCTGGCCGGATACGACTCCTGCCTTGTAGCCGACACCTGCAGCGTATGTGTGCCCTGCCAAGGCGATTGGGCCGTTTACGATTCACTCGCTCAACTCGTCACCCTCCGCCATCGCTACGAAGCCTATGTGCTCGCCCATGTAGACAGCTTTATGAACAGCACCGCCAGCAATGCCGACAGCCACTACGTGACTTCAGACAGCGTGTTGAACGCCATGTCCAGCCTTGCAGTCACCGAAGCACATGTGTATGAGCGCAGCGAACTCGCCAGCTATTTCGACAGCTATTACGATGTGATTCCCTACACCGATGAGATTTTCAGTGTAGTGGATAAGCGCAAAGCCGTAGACGCCACTTTTATGGATTATGTAGCAGACGACTGGCATCATTTGGCTACAGCCGGTGATACGAACTCGATTGACAGTATGGCCAGCATCATGAACCGCAGCGGAAGCTATGGCGCCAGCGAGCTCATGCAAGACATGAGCAACGAATGGGGCCCCTGGGTTCCCATCTGGATGCTCAGAGACCCACAGAAAAGCCCCGGCAGTTCAGGGTTAGGCATTGAGTCCATCTATGCCGGAGAAGTGCTCTGGGAAAACCTTTCCGCTACACCCTACACCGAGCTTGTGTTTACCATGAAGCCAGCCGAGTATTACACCTATGGAAGCAGCAGGCTCGGAAGCATCCGGCATTACGATCCTACAACAGCTCACAGCAATGGAACCTTAAATACCGATGAAGCCGGCAAGCGCAGGTATGAGCTGGCCGATCATTTAGGGAATGTAAGAGCTACGATGACCGACAGAAAGCTCGTGGAGCAAAAAGACGGAAGTCCGACCTACAAAACCGATCTGATGGCTTCGATGGATTATTATCCATTTGGAGCTCCCGTTCAGGATCGTTTTGAGAGTTACGAGCTTCTGGAGACCGGGAACGTGACGAAAGTGATAGACCATCATGTGGAGTATACCACCTATGTCTACTCCGATATTGACAATGGCATTGTAGGAGACTTAGAGTTGGATGCCAGCAACGGCAAGTGGCATGCGTATGCTACTGGTTATG
Source organism: Flavobacteriales bacterium UBA6057 (assembly GCA_002428995.1). Classification (GTDB taxonomy): domain Bacteria; phylum Bacteroidota; class Bacteroidia; order Flavobacteriales_G; family Salibacteraceae; genus UBA6057. The sequence goes on from DIYJ01000017.1 coordinate 230,005, forward strand.
GTAGTTGGGATTATGCAGGCCAGACGATTGAGTACTGGGCTGGGCTGGCGAATCGTGCTTATGACGATGCTACCAGCGGTGTAGATCAGTTTAATGTGACAGGCGGAGCCAACGAGCTTTTCCTGCATTGCAATAACCAGTCAAACAACTTCACGAACTCGGCTCAGATTACCAGGGAGTTCGACTTAAGCGAAGCGGGTGCTATTCTGGACGATGATGGTAACCTGATCAGTCAGGTGACCGATCAACTAGAGGTCAAGTTCTCGGGGCAGATTTATGGCCGGGGTGTTCTGCAAAACTTCGTTGACATCAGTGTGGTGGACGATAATGGGCAAGTGTTGGGTTCATATACTCAGCAACTGCTAGGTGATTACATGGATACTGACTTTAGCATCACCGTTAGTGGGACTAGCTCAGGATCAGGAACTGGCTTAACTTTGAAGATTCGGTGTGATTATCCATTGAGTTCAGTGTCACACCGTTGGTTGGGATTGATTGATCCGAGGATTGAAGTTCACGTGAAGAATGATAGCATCATGCAGGAGACGGTGACGACTGATTTTGAGGAGCGTCCGCTTTATCGCTTCGCCTTCCAGGGGCAAGAACGGGATGATGAGGTTAGGGGCTCTGGAAACATGTACGCCTTCACCTATAGAATGCACGATCCACGTATCGGAAGGTTCTTGTCAATTGATCCTCTCTCTCCATTCTATCCACACTATACACCGTACAGCTTCAGTGGGAACAAAGTGATCTCCCATTATGAACTTGAAGGCCTAGAGGAACGAACTGCAACCTCGATGGAAAAGTTCAGATTATTTCAGCAGTCACAAGGTAGACCCACAACCTCAGACGAGGTTGTGGCAGGAGTCGGACTAGCTGCTGCTGGAGTTGCTGCAGTATCAGCACCTGCAGCATTGATCTGGGCATCGACTCACCCGATTCAAACAGTTGCTACAGGAGGAACCTTGGCAAGTGCGTTAGATCCCAACCCAGCAGCTGATTACACCCCAGGCTTGCCAGGAGATGAGATTGTTGGAAATATGATCGGGCAAGGATTGAGGAGTTTGACAAAGTCGAACACTTTCACCAAGATGTACGATATAACCAAGGGGTTTATTGATGGAGCAAGGCCTCTTAAAGGTACTTTAAGTCAGTCTTCGGATGTGCTTAAAGCTGAAATATCTTTAATCTATAAGACCCCTGAGTATGAGGGGAAAGTTCTTGGGAACTTGGATAGCAAACTAACAGAAATCGCAGGAGAAGAGAACCTACAATCAATCGAAGTAGTATTCAAGTACGTTTTAGATAAGGAAACAGTAGGCATGTATAAAAAACAAGCGGAGAAGTATGGCTATGACTTTGCTACAGAGGCAGCTGAAGATGGAACATCAACAGTCTTCTTCAAGAAGTCGGCAGCTGCCGCTGATGATACCACTGAATAATGGATAGACAAGAACTGCATAGAACTGTAATTGGTAAGGTATTGAAGTTTCATTCTGACATTGATGAATGGAAAAGCTTTAATCCAAACCCAAAGTCAAAATTGATGGATAAGCCTCTCCAAGAAGGTCTTCCTGAATTCAGACCGTTTCAACTTACCCAAGATGAACTTCCAATATTCTTCAGTCAGACGAATGAAAATCAACTATTGATTACAACCGATAATATTTATTCTCTTTTCGGTGGGCAAACTTTCACACTAAAACAGTCAGAATTCGTAGACTTTGATGACGAGTATATTCAAAGTCTACCTTTAGATGAGAAGCCAAAGTTCGAACAATATAAGCTCATAGGGAACTCTAACCAATCATTAGTATACGAGGTAGATTCGCTGCACCCAGCTAGAATTTGCATAACTATAATCCTGCAATGCTCTCACCTTTGGAAAAAGAAAGCATAGAAATATTCTCCCAAAAAGTTTACAAATACATTAGACTTCAGGGTACCGAAGAGATCAAGTTCGGGAGTACAAGACAAGTTGTTAGAGGTATTCTTGGCAATGATTTCAAGGAGTTCATTAGAAATGAATTTGCTGAAAACTCTAGCGATTTCTACTCGGAAAAGAACGTATTCGTTGAATATGATGCCTCCAATGTTTGTGATGCGCTTGAATTTAGCAGAGGTGCCAAAGTGGAATACCTCGACAAGAGACTATTTGAATTCTCTTACAGCGGTTTGGTCGATTTTTTCATCGGAATATCTACGAACTTCGATCAAGATGATTTTGGAGCAACATTCTACGATTTGGGATTTGGTGCATCTAAGAACTCTGAAACCGATGAAATAGAGACTGTAATACTCTTTTCATCTAGCTATTGGGACGAATAATGCAGATAAGATAGTTGTAATCAATTTTAGGTTCTAAACCCCTCCAACCAGGAGTACCACAAATCAAATAGCACCTTGAAGTCTTGGGTTTTGCCCTTTTGGATCAATACATCTGGCGGTTCGAAACCCGGCTTTGAGGACTCTATAATTTCCTGGAGTTTCAGGTACTTTCTGACGGGTTGCAAGTCCAGTTTCCCCGCTTGCAGCTTCGGGTTCGAAAACACCTGCCCTAAGAAATAACTCAGGTCAGCTTCCGGGGTGTTTTGATAGTCGATGTGGAGGCTGGTGAAATCGCGGATCGTCCCGTGGGCACGTTCCCGCCATTGGGGTTCTGACAGCGTGTTTTCAGCTGCTTCCCGAACACCCTCCAATCGAGACTCCACACGCTCCTTCTCCGCTCGGTATTCCTCCGGGGTCAGTTCTCCGTCCAAGCGCAAGTCAAGAAGGGATTGCAAACGCTTGGACAAGCCCTGCGCCTCCTGTTGGTGGATGACGCGCTGTTGCTTACGCTCCTGATTCGTGTGATCCATGACATGATTGATCCAGGACTCCGCCCAGGCGATTAACTCTTTGTCCATTTGTAGCCTGCGCAATGCATCTTCGACCTGGCTGTAAAGTATTTCTTGTCGGGTGCATCCCTGGTCACAGTGTCCGCGCCCTTTGGTACAGCGATAGTAGGTGTATTGGTGTGCCTCCCGGATGACTTCTTGGGAGATGTACGCCCCACAACCTGGGCAGTCGTGGGCGCGTTTCATGGTACGTGGGTAGCGACATTCCAGGCAGAAGTATTTCAGTTTGTGTTCTGCGGTAATGTTGCATCCGCACTGGCCGCAACGCATCCACCCGCGCAGCGGAAATTTCAGTTGGGGCCGCTTTGGGTAGGTTTTGCCCTTTAATAAGGCTTGCACCCGGTCAAACTCTTCGCGGCTCACCATTGCCGGATGCTGTGCCGGGAACTCCTCGCCCTGGTAGACAATGATTCCAGCATAAAAGGGATTGGTGAAGATTTGGTGCAGAGTCGTGGGGCGAAGTTTCCCGCCCCCGATCTTCTTTTTGCGTGGTGTTCGGAACCCCTGGGTGTTGGCTTTATCGCAGATGTCTTTGAGCGAGTATTGCCCGGACAGATACCAGTCCCAAAACTGCCTGACCAACGGAAAGTAGACCGGGTCTATTTCGATGGTTTTTTCCAGGCGGTTGTTGCGATACCCCATCGGGGCTAACCCGGAAAACCCACCCTTCTCTACCTTCAACCGAATGCCCCGTTTGACGTTCTGCGATAAGTCCCGACTGTACTGGTTCGCCATGCCAAATTCGATAGTCAGCGGCAAGGTGTTGTCAGTCGGTAGAAACTGGCTGGTCGGTGTGCGAATCGCCTCCAATACCCCCGATTGTAACAGATAGATCAGTTGTCCCCCCTCGACCATGTTTCGCGCTATACGATCTGGCTTCCAGGTTAAAATTCCGCGGATTTTTTTCCGCTCGATGGCTTTGGAAAGTTGCCGGAACCCAGGGCGATTGTGGACTTTGTGAGCCGAGGCATAATCGGTAAACACTTGGGCAACCTGAATGCCTTCTTTTTCAGCAAAGCGTTGGAGTTCGCTTAGTTGCGACTCAATGGAGAGTACTTGCCGATCGTCCTGTTCAGTGGACTTCCGTGCATAGATGGCATATGGAACCGGCTGGCTATTATGGTTTATGGGCGTTAGGGATAAAGAAGAACCTCAGTATGACAGGTGCTGAGGATGAAATCAATCGAAAACCGGGATTTTGCAGTGGATCAGGAACAGCGTCATGCAAATGGTGGCTTCCTCATGGGCTTTGTCCGCTGGCAGTTCCTCCCCGGTGATCTTTTGATAGAGCTGGCGGAACTCGTCCACAGCTTCTGGTGGAAGCCGGACGATGCCGTTCATGCTGTTAGGGATGGTGGTACTTGAGAAAGTAGTCAGAGTGTTCTGAGTGCTCGTTGATCATCTCCTGGCTTTGCTCTTGCACACGCCTTCGGACAGTTTTACATCTTTCATTCAAATGGTCTTTCCAGTGTTCCAAACGGCAGATCAGGCAATCCAGCACTTTAGCTACGCCACAGCGGATGCGCTGGGTAAGCTGCTGAAACAGGCTTGGGCATTCAGTTGATCGCGGTTCTGCGAGGTGTTCCTCGCATTCATTGATGGCTTTCATTCATGTTAGGGTGAGAAAATACGTTAGGGTCGCCAGTAGGACTCGTCCCGGAACTTGCGTCCCCGGAAGGCAAACAAGAATTTGAGGCCGCGCTGTGTGATCAGCATGGATTCTGGGTTCTGGCGGTACTTTTTACGTAACGCCATGATGACCGGCTCAGTGGCATCATGTAGCGGGATTTCCGCGCCTTGACCGAGAAACACATGGTTGGATTTGTCTTCGATGGCTTCGAGGAGCTTGGCATAGTATTCCATGAAAAGGAGGGTTAAAAAGAGGCGCTCTTTCCTCAGATGAAAACTCTCCTTGACAAGTGACAGGGAATGGCACAATAATCGGGTGCTTTCTGAGAAACGTGGACATGTTTTAAGGGGAGCGATCTAAAAAGCCCCCCGCTGGAACGGAGGGCTTTTTGCCTTGAAAAAAGAGCGAATGTGTGTTTAACAGACTTTGATGATCTGTCCAAAAAAATCCACGGATTTTTTCAGGGAGAATTCATTATTCATTCAAGTCGATGATGCTTGAGAAATTTCCGAATTGAATACACAACGATTCCGATGCTAAGCGCCAGCGTAGTGATTGATAGAGCGAACCGCATCCATTCATATTCTTCTAGGAAAGTGCCTTGAATTTTAAAGTACTCGGACATGGCTGCCAGCAACTTGCCTATGGATTCATAAATGAACTTTATTAATGCACCGGGACCGTGTGTTTTTCGACCTGCAACCTCAGAGGCTCCCCATATCACTAATAAGTCCGTCTCCAAGGCTGATTATGAACTGTGTAGTTATCGCAGAAATACTGGAGCATTAGTTTGTCCGTTTCTGTTGAGAGTTCAGCAATATTGGCTCTATCATTTCTCAACTCAAATATTCTTGTATAACTCGCTTGTCGCCCGGTATGTGCTATTGCGCCTCGTTTCCTGACGAATGCCGCCAAGTCACTCTTGTGATCTCCTGGCCACTGGTCTGAGAAGTTCTCGATTCCCAGATACCGTTTGTATAGTGTGTCTAAATTCTCTGGATTTGGCGTATGTAAAGACTCAATATTCTGTTCAGCATAATTTGAGAGTAGTACTCTCCACCCACTGTCGGCCAATTCCATGGCTTTGAGGTGGTGCTTAGATTCCTTTACCTGAAGGGAAAGAAACTTCCTAGTAGGTAGTGGCAAATCTGAGGCAAACTCAATTCGATCCAATAGATACCTCAGACACTCCAATAAGAGACTCTCGATATACAATTCCCAGGTTGCGCAGAGCATTACAATTCCACTGCGAGTAATATGCCCTAGCCCTTTTCTGCCTTGTCTGCCGCCACTGAGTAGGTTATGTGCTTCAATAAGCTTATCAACATCAATGATATTCCTGCGTAAGGCTTGGTAGGCATTAGACGGCATTCATCAAAAATATAACGCTCAATGAAAAGTCGCCCTATTAGTACCCAGTTACATATTCAGACAATCAGCAGATTCTTTTCAGGAGAATTTCATTCATGGATTACCAAATCCGCTGTTCATGGCCAGTCAATCGCTCCAATTCAATACGCGCCTGTCGCTCACGGATCAACGCCTCAATGATCTTGTCCCGGCTACATTCATAGAGATTGATCAGTGTCCCATATCCTTCCATTGGCCAGTTATTAGTTGGCCAGCGCTTCGGGTCGATGATGTCCAGTGTCGGTTTAGAATCAGCCATTCACCAAACACTATACAGTCCTAGGACTATTTTTCAAGGGATGACTTCATACAATTTTCAGTATGAACAGGTACCACGACCATTTCAAAGGACTGATTTTACTCGGCATCCGCGATGTAGCCGGTATACTCGGACTTTCCAGGGATTACATCTACCAGTTGATCCGTCAAAATAAGCTTCCCTGTCAGCGGACTTCCAGTGGCTATGTCTTTGAACAGGAATCTGTCTTGGAGTTTCAGCGTCAGCGCGTGGAAAAGGCGAAAACCGATCCGAGAATTCAGCTTTAAGTTACAAACCACAGCATTATTGGACTGGGGTTTGGAAATGTTTGGTGTGTACTCTAGCGAGAATCGATGAGGCTGCCAACTGATCTCATGACGGGAATGTCAGAGATTGATTACATAACTCATTTGAACAGATGTTTTTTTATTTTCGACTATGCTAGAAGTGAAAAACAAGAGAGTTTCAGTCTTTGGAATGACAATAGGCATTGCAGTGATTGGAGCACTGTATGCTTTTGCAACAAAGGATCCCGATCCGATGCTATACATGGACGTTTGGGATCAAATGAAGGTATATGTCATATATGGAGCAATCACTGGTGGCTTAGTGGGATTTGTACTTGGCCAATTTGTTTTCCGTTCGAAGAAAGACTCAAAGCGAGAGGAATCTTAGCCTTGAAATGGTATCTCTATTCCATAAGGGTCAGAATATCTGCGATTTCTTAAGTCTCTCATTCGGCTCTCCCGCTCACTTTCCAGCGCCCGGATCATATCAGGGGTAATGCCCAGGGTCGCAAACCGAAACTTCACACCGTCTTTGGAGAGGATTCCCCTGGTTTTGCCGCGGTATTCATACAACTGGAAGCCCTCAGCTTCCAGGGTATTATAATACGCGGCCAAACTGGTGGCGCGGTCAAGCCAAGCTGTAAGCCTGGCTTGTAACGCTTCCTTCTTCGTTAGCTTCCGTCCCAGGCGTTCCTTCATGCGCAACTCCGCCTCCGAAAATGCTTTTCCGGACGGTGAAAAAATCCGCGGATTTTTTTGTCGTTCCCTGGATGCAGGAACCTTCACCAGACTATGTTCCAACTCCGGATATTTCTCCCGCTGATAGGCTTCCAGTTCCCGGTGAATCCGCTGGAACTCCGCCTTGCTCTTGCGGGTTGATTTCCCGGAGCGGTATTCGTTGCCGGAGATCAGTAAGTGAACGTGCAGGTGTCCGTCATGCTCATGGAGCCGGCCAAACACCATCCCCTTTTCATTTCGCAGTTCTAAGTATTTCGCCACCAAATCCTGGATGATCTCCGGGCTAAGAAGCTGGGAGTCTTCCGGGGCAAAGCTGAGGATATGGTGGCGTAGAGCGACCCCGTTTTGGCGGCTTTTCCGAAAAGCATCGTTTTCGCGGAAAGCGGCCAAGACACCTTCGGGGGTGTAGGCATCCAGGTTGTGAAAGAACGACCATGCGCATCGTTCCTGTGAACGTCCCTTGTCCGAGTAGATATAGTCGATCAAGCGCTGAAACAGTCCCGGTGAATGCCGATGTGTTTTGGACTTGATGATCATGCAGACGATTCCTGGTCAATGATCTGTTCCAGCACCTCGCGGTAGCGGGGATGCTCCTTGAGGGCTGCGCGCACGAGGTCGTTCAGATTCACGGGGCGTGCAAAGGCTTCGCGGATCAGAGATTCAAGGGGCTGCAGGTGGTACTTGAGTTCCACCACGTCCCGCTCCAACACCGAGGCATTGCGGTTGCAGACAAAGGCCACTTGATTGACGTTTGTGCCAATACGCTTTAAGGCCAGTTCCAGGTCTTGCAGGCGTTGTTCATCAGGCACGATGTACATGCCTTTGAGGTAGGCTATGACCGCATCTTTGGCGAAACGTGTCTTAGGGCGTTTGTGTCGTTTAGCAGCTTGCTCGATCAGTCGGTTTTCTTCCGGTGACACCAACAACTCAATGCGCTTGTAGCGCTTTCTCAGTTCACGTTGCCGTTCAGATGATGTACTCATGGGTTTTGGGGTTCTATGGTTTTAGTGGTTTCCAAAGGAGCCTTCCTTTGGCAAGAAGCGTTTCCGGTAACTCCCTGAGATACCGGTAACAACGCAATCTTGCCACTCGCTTCGCGGAGTGGAAAAACCGCCCGGATCAGTACTCGGATTCGGAGGTGTCAACGGGTGGTTTTTCATACGACTCTAAAGGGATAAATGCCAGTAGCTCCTCGTACCGCTCGTTCACGATGCGGACAGGCTCATGCCTGGTTCTGCGCCTCATTTTCCGGCTGTAGTAGTAGGGAAAGAGTTGCAACAAGGCTGGACGGTACCCGGCATGGTGAAAGATGGCCGCATTGTGCGGCAAGGCCATGATTTCATCGGCTGTGATCACCGCGCGGGAAGACTCCTGTACTTTCCCGGTATGATCGACATGAGTGCGGGCGGTCAGTCCGATGATCCGTTCGAGCCGCTGTGCGGTTTCGAAAGACTGCTTGGGTAAGTACAAAGTGCTGGCCGTACCGCCTTCTACGATCGAAGTGGTTTTAGCTGCGCCTAACAGGTTCACCATCTGCTGGATGTCTTGCACCACCATCCCGATCGAGCACCGCTTCTTGCGGATGGTCGTGATCACGTTCACGAACTCTGGCAACAAGGCTACCCCGCAGTTGGCAAATTCTTCGAGCAAAAACGTGATCGGCAAGTCCTTCTTCTCCGGCTCTACCATCGCCATGTTGAACAACTCTGAATACAATACCATGATGAGGAACTTGTAGTATTCCAGCTCCGCTTCTGGGGTTTTGATGTAAAGCACTGTGGGCGTTTTGCGAAGGCTCCGCAAATCCAGAGAAGTCGTAGCTGTCAGCCGAGCAATGGCCGGATCACCGAACAGGTTCAGAGCCGCTTTCGCAGTCGAAAGCGCATTTTGGATTACCTTCTGATCCTGGGAAATAAATGCCAGGTACTCGCGATGGCTCTCTTCATCGGCATACTGCGCGATCAACAGGTCGATCTTCTTGCCGTCCGTGCCAAATTCCAGCAGCAGGGTACGTAGGTTAGCCAGGTTCCGATACTTCGGATCGGGTTGGTTGACCAAGGCCACCCACAGCGGCACCAGGATTTGTTCGGCCAGGTTGTTCCAAAAGGCATCATTACCGTTGGTGTTTGGTAAGGCGCTACGGATGAGCAATGCCACCACCTTCCGAATGGCGGTGCGCGTCTGCACAAAATCCATCATGTTAAAAGTGTCCGAGTTCCGCGGATCCCCCAGACTAATCAGATGCACCTGAACTCCTTGTTTGGCCAAATAGCCACTCGTCTTTTCATAGAGTTCTCCGGGGTCGGTGACGACCATGCTCTGACCTTCCAGGTTGAGCAAAGTCGGAAGGATCGAGCACGCGGTTTTCCCGCTGCCAGTCTTTCCTACGATCAAAAAATGTTGATGCGACAGGTGCAGGCTCAGGTGGCGTTTGCCATCCACGCAAAACCCTTTGCTATTGGAAAAGAAGAATCCAAAGCATCGTTCGAAAACAGACACGCGAAACCACCAGCGCTTTTTGCGCAGGAGTTGCCGCTGTTCCCACAAGCGCATCCATCGCCCGCTCCACAGCGGGTCTTTTTGAAACAAGAAATTTTCCATTAGTAACCAGGTGATAAGGGTGAGGATTAAAAAAGTGAGCATGAACAAGGAAAAGGAGGTACAAAGCCCCGCCCCACGCAGGGCGTGGGGTAGTTTTTATTCGGGACTGAGCGGTATAGCAGAGGTCGAAGCGCGGACGAAATTTTTCGGCCATTTTTTTTCGCTATCGCTCTCAGAACTATTGTCGCTGGGACATCTGCTGTTTGTAGAGTCGCACAAACCAATCCGCCTGATACAGCCCGCAGCGTTCTAGCTTGCGGCTCAGGCGCTCAATCTTGCGCGAGGCGCGTTTGTCCCACCGAATCCACCGGTTGCTGTACGGTGGATGTCGGTCGCGCTTGTTCCAACAGCGGATCAGCCGCTCAGCATCATACATGATGCTTTGTTTTTGCTTGGCTTCCCGGACGATCTGTGCCGTGGTCTTGCTCATGGCTTAGAGGTTTGGTTTGATGTTGACACGCGCTCCCTTGGTTTCCAGCAGGGATTGATACAGTCGCTGCATGTGCAGCACGAGTCGATCCGTAGAACGATCCGGCCGATGGACAATGATGATCTCTATGCCCGTGAGCGGTTCAAGCTGGCATTCGTTCTGGAATGCCAGCATCACCGAGTCGGGGGCGTTCAGCAACGCTTCAACCCCGCCTGTTTCGTAGGCAGAAAACACCTCGCTGTTTTCCAAGAGATTGCTGAATATCACCAGCCGTTTATAGCGCGCGTCATCCTGAGCCAGTTCGTTCAAACAACGACACAGCGGCAGGTAGAGGCGACTGTATTGCCGTCCGTATGGCGCATCCAGGGCTTGGCTCATCAAGTCGTCCAGGTGATCCACAAATGCCTGTTTGCGCTGCTCCCGCTTCTGAGGGTTCTCCAACACACTGCCGTAGTCCCACTCGGTTTGGTAGCGATGGTTCAGGCTTACGTCTTCCAACAGGAAAAACGAAGCCTCATAGTGATTCGGTGGTTTTGAGCCGGGCGTCTCTTCCAGTAGTGCAAGGAGATGTTCAGCGGTTTGATGAACCGGTATTTGCAAGGAATCCGTGACATCAATAGCCGCAACTACTTTGCTCGTAACCGGGGCTGAATCGACCAACTGACAGCCCCCTAAGGTCGCGCTGACCAGCATCAGCAGACTCACAGCAGCAGAAGCAAATCCACCGGCTCGCGGTATCATCGCAGGTTCAGCCGAGGGATGAGACTGATTGGATTCGTCAAAAAACTCATTGAAGTTTTCGAAGTAGAGATGTAATTCAGGCAACGGATCATTCCAGTATGGCGGGCGTTCTGATTCCATCCGGGTCGCGTAGTTCGCTTGACGGAATCGCTGGATGGTCAGGTTCTTGATAGCGACTGCCTGTTGCTCGATGGCTTGGCCATACTGCCAGGTATCAAAGAACCTGGACTGAATGGACTCGTCTTCACGAATGAGGGGATGAACATGGGCTTGCAGTGCTTCAATCTGAGCGGTGTGCGTCTCCCGGATGCGCTCGTACTCCGCTTCATAAGCACGTTGAACATCCTCTGCTCGTGCCTCCGCCTGAAACAAGGCGTTGGCTTTCTCCGCCACTTCCTGGGTAAGCCGTTGCTTCTTCTGAAACGCCTCTTTGTTCTTTGGGTGAAACATCATCGAAGCCCAAGTCGCTGCGAAGAACAAGATGGTGTTGAGGATGGTGAAGAAGATGAGCGACAGGAATGATCCCAGCTCTCCAATGCGCATCAGTCCAGTCGCCAAAAAGAACACCAACATGCCGATTGCCACCAACCGGATCGTCTGCTTTTTCTGCGGTGCGTTTGATTGCTTGGCATACATGCCGAGAAAATGTGCGATTAGGCACTGCGAAGCCGAAACACCCATGACCAACAGGACCACCACTGCGATATTCCAGCCAAAGGCCAGGAAGGAAGCGAACAGTTGCGGAATTTCCCCTAAAAACACCGCGATCAGCACAAGGATGTACACCGCTTTATGGAAGCCATATTGCGCCTCCGGGCTGATCAGCGCCAGTTGGTGTTGAGCCTGGGAATGCTGCTCATGGCACCGTTCCATCTGCTCATTGGCCCGTTCTATTTTTCCTTGGAAGTGCGTATCGGTTTGCAGCAGGGCCTTTTCCTGCTGGATCTCCACTTGGTCGATCTCCTGTTGCTGGCGGTTATCGAAGGAAAGACCCTGGCGTTCGATCTCCTGTTTTATTCTCATCCCCTGCTGATACAGGGTTTGCAGTTTCCCTCCAACTCTGGATCGGTTTTGCTCCACGACTCCCTGAATCGTATCGACATAGCCTTGTTCTGCCGGAGTCAGTTTGGTTTCCGAGGTGGACGGTTTCTTGATGCGAGCAAGTAACTCTCCTTCCTTCTCCGCTTGTGCCGGGAGTTCGACTTCTAGGTGCTGAATTTTACGATCCACCACTGGATCGTGAACCGTGTCTTTGAGAGGTTGCCCGAATACACGTTCTGTAAATAATGACGACTTCATAACCTTTGATTTTGTTTGTCAGCGTGCAGATTCTCTGTCATGCCGCAAGGTTGAACGGGCATGCCGCAGAAGCCCGACCAATTAGGGTGCTGATTAGGGTGTGTTTAGCTGATTTATGTGCGGAAACCCTTGTGCTACTTGAAATCCGGGTACGGGAATAATTCCTGCGCTTCCAACGCTCGTTTCTTCAAATACCGCATTCCAGAGCGAGAAGTTGATCCATCGGAGGCGTCAATAAAATAGTAGTTCGGTTCCTTGATGGTTCCCGGAAATTGTAAGTCCTGCATCGTAAAATCTTTGCCTTCCAGGGCGAAATCCGCTTTTTGTCGGATGCTTCCCTTGATGTTTAAGACCGGTCGGAGGCTATCCCAAGCAAAAAACCTTCTGCGTGAAGGGTAGTGCGTCAATCCGCATATTCGATCGGGGAATCCATAGTCGAGGGCTCCATCCTTCCCAAAAATTGCCTGCCGGTACTGCATGATGCTTTGCAGAATGTGGTGGAAATGGTCAATACCCTTTTGTCCAAGAAACTCATATGCCTCCTGGGTCGGACAAGGCACACCGTCATAGAGGTACTTACCTCGCTTCTCGCTGTTGTAGTAATGAGGGAGAACAAAGCCAGACTCTATTTTGGGCATTCACTACTATTGTGCGCATATGTTAGAAAATGTCAAATCCTTATGAAACCCGATCTCTACCTGCTCCAACAAAAACTATTTACAGCTCTTAATACCAGCTTGTCTGACCTCGACCAAAGGCAGGACACCTGGGACAATACCTACCAAAAGTTTTCAGAGTATGTCGAGGAAAGAATGGGAGGCCATAAGGAGGATTACAATACCGGCAATGGACGGTTCACAAAAGAACATTTGGAGACATTCGGGAAGAAATGGCAAGCCTATATTAAACACTCTCCGGGAAGAAGAAAGACGATACCTAAGAAAGGAGAATGTATAGCGGACATCCGCGCTTTCCGTAATCTCCTTGAAAAGGGCGTGGCTGGATTCCGAAGGCAGACGAAGTCGATTGATGTTGACAATTATGATTCATACTCGGTTTTCTTGGGTTACTATGGGTATCAAGACTTCCAAAAACAAAACGAGCAGGAGATTGAAGCGATCAGAACAGACTGGAAAGAGAACCGTCAGAAGGAAGCAGAATCGCACCCGCATACAACTGTTCATCAGGGCGCTACGAAACGTGGTTCGAAGAACACGCTGTTACCCAGCTCACGATTCATAAGGTATTCGGCTCCTTTGACAGTGGTGTTGTTAGTGGTAGTTTATTGGCAGGTTTGGAGAATTGAACCCGACACAACTGAACCAAAGCGGATCAAGATCAACGAACTTTCCACTCAGTTTATATCAAAAGACTCTCGGACGTTCAAACTGCTGATCGTCCCGTTTTTCAAGAAACCGATAGACATTGCTGACTACGGCTATTTCAATGAGAAGCAATTGCTGAATCGCTTTCTCAGCATTAAGGAAGAAGACAGCCTGGATTTAGAAGTCCGATTTGTGATCCCCGATCAAGTGATTGACCAGCCTTCACAAGCACGATCCATTACCGATACTACGGATATTGATATGATCCTTTGGGGGCAATTTGAATCCAACTGCCACGCTGGAAATCGCATTTGCATCAACTATACCACCTCCGGCAGGGTGTTTGGATTTGAGGGGGAACAGCCCTCAAAACAGGAAGGGTCTTCCCAATTCCAGGCACTCCAATTTTCAAGCACCTTATCGGACGGGTACCTCCAAGAGTCCATTGACAACATCGTTTTCTGGACTCTCGCCAACTACTACTCCAAGCGCGGGAAAAACAAGAAGGCGTGGCAATCCGCGGAACTCATCATTCGACCGAATGAATGCAACAGCGAAGTGCTTTCCAAAACTGCGTTTTGGGCATTTCGAGCACAGGAACTTGATCGAGCCTTGGAGTTAACAAGAGCGGAACTCACCTGCCGCATTCTGGGCAAAGCCCAACCAAATATTGCGTATCAGGAGCTTTTTGCGCTGAATACATCCGATACTTCAATCATTGATTCGAGTGTGGCCTGGGCTTGGGGTGATTTGGGGAATGCTCTGTCCTTCAAGGAAAAAACTTCTGATAGTCTATCGATGAAGGCATACCAAAAGTCGCTTCAAGTCATCCCGGACAATGACATTGCTTTGATGCGATTAGGGATGATGCATGAACGAAGCGATCTCGATTCAGCCATTGGGTATTTCGAAAAACTAGTAGAGGTCAATCCCGAATTGGAGATTTTGGGAGATGAGCATATTGGTGACTTATACCAGCGGAAGGGAAATGTAAAAAAGGCGGCAGAGCACTATGTGAAGGCGCTGCAAAACAATCCTGATAATGCGTTCGCTATGGTGTCTTTTGGTCAGCTATTCGCAAGAACAGGTGATACCAATTCAGCCAGACAACTCTTTCAAAGGGCCGTTGAGGTAGAGTCTGAAAATTGGAGCATTTGGGATGACAAAGGGAGTTTTCATGTTGCCATTGGCGAATATGAAACGGCCGTTTCCTGCTATGATAGATCAATCGAACTGAACAATGATTACAAAAAGTTGTGGCTTTTTAGAGCTAGGGCATACAAAGGAATGGAAGCTTGGGAGAAAGCGATTACCAGCTATGAACGCGCCACGGAAATAGACTCCAATTATACCGTAGCATGGCTTGAAGAATATGAGGTTCATCTTGATTTGAATAACTCGTCAGAGGCGTTGAAAACATTGGAACGTGCCGCTGAATTAAACCCTGAGAGTTCTGAAGTCCATGAAAAACTCGCGGACTTTTACCTGATTCTAGGCAGATCGGAAGCTGCACGACTTAGTTATGAGAAGGTTCTCGAACTACACGAGGGATGTCATCCTGTGAGCAGGCTGTACATCGGGAATTCCTACATGATCGACCGTAACTATCCAGAGGCATTACAATCCTACAAATTAGCCTTGGACAAAATATGTGACTGTCATAAGGTGGTCACGCAGTTTGAGGGCTACTTTGAGTACTTCAGTAGCATGGGGGTCGATCACAATAACTGTGAGAGCATGAGGGATAGCCTCTCGCTGTATTGCGACCGCAAGCACAGCATGAAAAGCTAGTTGTTTTGGATAGACATAAAAAAAGCCTGGACACTCTGTCCAGGCTTACGGAACTGCTGCAAAATATTTCTTATTGCTTCACAATGATCGAAGACTGACCACTGCTGGTTTTGATCATGTATAAACCGGCTTCAAGGTCTGATACATCGAAACGCATTTCTCGGTCAGAAAGTCGCTGTAGAGGTACATCCAATGGCTGGCCGCTGAGACTGTACACCCTCAGGGCGGATGGTTGCTCAACAGGGCCATTGACAATGATAAATTCCTCAGCAGGATTGGGGTACATCTTCAGGTGCGTTCGTTGATCATTCTTGGCAATACCTGTTGGTACAGTATCGGCATCAAGATCGAGTCGAGTGCCGAGGTTCAAGAGGGTGTCAATATTCTCAAAGATGTGATCAGCAGTGTCTTTGAGTAAGACGCTCACCTCTAGCTGACCATTCAAGATGGAACTGTTTTCCAGGAAGGGAATGATCGGAATAATGGTGGTAGTGGAATCAGTTCTTGGACTCGTGCTGGTGTCAGTAATAACCGTCAATATGATCAGCAGGCTATCATATGAGGATGGTACGGTATGCATTGGTGAATCATTCAGCCCCATTCCGGCTGGTAAGCCAATGACATATTCAATATGCGCTTGGCTGTTGGTCGTATCGGCCACGAGGGAAAGGATTTCCTGGGCATTGTGCTTCTGCGGCATTCCAAAAAGATGGACTAGGATCATGGCCAATCGCCAGAATTGTCCACTATGCGCAAAAGCGTTGAACCAGAGACTAAGCTGAGAAGAAAAGAGAAGAGGTCGAGTCATAAGAGTTAGTTATTGATTTGGAAATCAAATATACTACTCATTAATAGTTACTTATAAGTAGTAACGAATAAGTTATCGTACAAGGTCATTTGTGCATGGCCAAGAACTTATCCCCTGAGGAAATGCGTATGCGACTCGGAGAGCGCATCAAAACAATTCGCATTGCCAAAGGCTATTCAAACTATGAGAATTTCGCCTTTGACAAGGGCATCCCTCGTGCTCAGTTTGGGCGCTATGAGCAAGGTCAAGATTTGCGATTTACCAGCTTGGTCAAACTGGTACAGGCATTCGACATGACCCTGGAAGAATTTTTCAGCGAGGGGTTCGACTAGGTAAAGAATCCGTGGATTTTCTGTGGTTGTTGAAAGATTTTATCCTGTTCCTAGAGAGAGAGTTTCACTTCATCAGTAAAGGGTAATACCTTGTCCGGTATGAGTTGGAAAAAGCAATTTGAGACCCTTCTTGGCTCGCCTAACGCTTCGAGTCAGGACATTGACAATAGCTTTAGATTAAAAGAACGGCACCTACCAAGGTTCCTGTATCGCTATCGCCCTGCATCAGAATGGGCAATCCAGAATCTGGCAAATGAGACTGTATGGTTCGGGAAGGCATCTGCGCTGAATGACGAACATGAATTCGCGGAGCAACTCGACTTTGAAAGACTAACTCAACTGCTCGTTAGTAAAAACATCAAAGAATTAACTGACTACCTCACGCAAGGACAGGAAGTTCCGGCTGAGATCCTTTCAAAGGCGGAAGCTTCATCAGATCCAATACAAGAAATCTCTGCCTATTTGTTGCGAGAACAAGAGGGATGGTCAGAAGACAGGATTATCAAAGCCCAAAAAGTGCTGCGAGACATCTATTTCGACCACATGAATAAAATCATCGATTCAAAAATCAAAGACACTCAGGAGAAGATGAAAGTCTGTTCCTTCTCAGAGTCACCGGACATACATCTTATGTGGAGTCATTATGCTGGCTCCTACAAGGGGTTCTGCGTTGAATATGACATGTCGAGACTAGAACGAGGAGATTTGAGAAGGCGATTACTGTTCCCGGTGTTGTACACTGATGAAGTCTTTGATTCTACGGAACATTTGATTCAATCAATGACCAACAATGGCAGTTTCAATCCTCTCTACGCTTTGGTTATTGGCTTGCGTAAAAGCGAAGCGTGGAAATACGAAAAAGAATGGCGAATGGTGATGAACCTTGGAGATTCATTCCCTGAGCAGAATTACAGTATGAATTGTCAAAGTGCTGTTTATCTGGGGGTTAACATCGAAGCTGACAAACGAAAGACTATATTGAAAATCAGTGAATCTCAAGAATTAAAGGTCATGGAGGCACGGCCTATCCGATCAAAATATGGAGTTGAGTTCATTCCCCTGAATGAGTAACAAAACCCGTGTTTCTGAAAGGAGAAAGGAGGCTCACACCTCCAATCCCAACTCATCAGCCAACTGTCGGGCGGTCTCCTCAAACGCAAACCACGCCAGCCAATTCTTCAAGTCGCCTTTGATTTGCAACGGTTCACCCAGCATGTCTTCGTACTCATCCCTGAGTTGTTCGATCTCCAGATAGTGCAAGTCAAAAAACGCGTGCGTATCACAGTAGTAGATCAGTGATCCTACCATCCCGGAGGCACAGCCATGTGTAAGGAGATCAGTGAAAAAAGAAACCAAGTCTTCGGTGCCGTATTCCAGGGCTTCTTCGGCTACATCCTTGCGGATCGCAGTGTCAGGGTCAGAGGCAATTTCCAGTAGTTGTGATCGAAGTTCGGCAGCATCGGTGTTCATGTGAAAGCGGGTTAAGAATGAAACATGCCGCTCTCAAAACCCGGAGCACGAAGTCAATAACGCAAGGAGGAATCCGCAGGAGCATTCCTTGCGGTTTGAATGCTCCGGGTACACCTTTGCATGCTTTCATTCGGCCGGTTTACAGAACCACCGATGATGAACCGATAAAATCTACTGGATGTGTCTGGACGCTCCACTACCCGCAGTAGGAACATCCGCGAAAACGTGAACTAGGATGACTTCTTTCTGGCTTCTTCCAGCTCTCGCATCCGCTCCCGCGTGGGAGTATCATAGCCATGTTTTGCTTGATACTGCTGCAAGTACGCCTCGATAATCTTCATCAACGGCTCACGTTCGCTGGCCTCCATTTCTAGCACTCGGTTTAGTACCTCCCGCGTTGAAGCATCATCCAGGCCGGGATCACGAAACAACTCGTACAGTGGAACTTCCAATGCCTGGCTCACGCGGTAGATCGCGTTGATACGAGGATCAAAGTCCGCCACCTCCAAATGCGAAAACTGGTTTTGCGGCATTCCAGCACGCTCTCCTGCCTCTGTTTGGGTCAATCCACGCTGCTTCCGAATCCTCCGCAAGTTCTCTTGGAGGATCACCAAGTACCGCTCTTTTTCCGTTTTGTCTGCCATAGATAAGCGTTCAAAAATAGTTCATCACAAATAAATATCGTTTTTTAATGCTATTTAATCATTCAAAACATATATTTGGAATATGATAATCGTTTTAAAACGATAAATAGACGCGCAAATGGAAAATGATGGTTCTGAAATCTGTTCTTCCTGTCTTGGAACGGGCGACTGTGGATGTGGAGGGTCAGGATTGATAGAAGACAATTACGAACTCAAAAACTGCCCAGGCTGCGAAGGATTTGAGAACGGACGCTGCAAACAATGCCGAGGCTTTGGTCGGCATTATCCCGAGCCCAGCCTTGCTACAAAAGTCTACGAACGGCTAATCGACCTCAAAGACAATGTTAGAAAGGCATTTCACCCCGAACACGAAATCGAACGCTAAACAGACCAATGATGGAAGAAACCGAAACAGACCTTTCCAATAACTCCGACTGTAACATCTGCCAGGGCACCGGCACCTGCGATATGTGTGAAGGCAGCGGCAGCGTCTACGACTACGATGCCGAAGGCAACGCCATTCTGGAAAGCCAGCGCGAATGCACGCATTGCACTAGCCCCGGCTACAAAATGGGCGACTGTAGCTACTGTCGAGGAACAGGAAAGTTCAACGCAGCCTTTCATTCCTCTCCTGGCACGCACCAACGCATGCAAGACCTCGATCAAATCCGACAGTCATCCGACCACCAAATCCACGCATACTCCCGCTAATTATGACCAATTCCTACTGGAAAAAGCTGAACGATCTCGTGCGGAAATATTCGCACTCCCACGCCATGAGCTATCACCTCAAAGAGTTCGGAAAAGAACTCGGACGAAACAATCAACCCATTCCCAAAGACCGGGTCGTGCAACTGCTGGTTTACTGCAAGATCAACGACCTCGACTACCTATTCAGCTCACTGCTCGATGGACACCATGAAGGACTGAAAGAATGGAGAGTACAGGTCTTGAATGCCGAGCGCAAAGCTCGCTTGGAGAAAGAAAAACAGTTATCCAAAGCAAGACAGTTGGCAAAAGAGCAACAGATAACACGCTAACACTATGCTTCCAAACACCCATCAAAAGTTGATGATGAACGATCTGGATACTAGAAGAGGAAACGAAGCACAACAACGCTGGAAGCGAGAAATGATGCATGACCATCAAAAACGCATCGGGCCGGAAATCCCTAAACGCTGAACTTTTTTAAAGCCTGGAAAAGATCGTTTGCCTCTCCGCAGGGCCGCCAGGGTAACCGTACGGAAACTGCAAACGGGCTTTGATAAGGCTTCAAACCAGAAGCACACAGATGAACCAACCAACGCCATTTAACGACATGAATCCTTCCGAACTTCCTCCCGTTCAAAGCACCCTCGATGCCTCGAACCCGTCCCTGATCAGCTACCATCGTCCGCCCTTGGAAATCTCCGTGTTAGGCGGCATCAACCTAGATAGCCTTGATCGTATGCGCGTCACCCTCAAGATCACCTCTTCCCAAAACCAGCTCCCCGCGCTCCGGCATAACCTCGACCTCTACAACGATTCTCAAAGCGAAAAACTCATCCGCAAGTGCGCTCAACGCCTTGAAGTAGGAGGGAGCCTCTGCGCTCAAGCCTTCGCAGAACTCACCGAACATCTCGAAGCCTACCGACTCGAACACCAGGACACTTCTACTGCTGCTATCCCGGAAGCCATTTCACTATCAGCCGAAGAACACGCAGAAGCCCAAGCCTTTTTAAAAGGCAAAGGATTGCTGGAACGCACCAACAATCTCATCGGCCAAAGCGGAGTCATTGGCGAAGACATCAACCGCCTGTTGATGTACCTCATTTTTACCAGCCGCAAGCGGCAGCACCCGCTCCATGCTGTCAGCCTCGGTAGCTCCGGCACCGGCAAAACCCACCTGCAGTCAACCGTAGGCCAGCTCATCCCCGAAGAAGACCGCTTAGAGATTACCACTCTCACTGAAAACGCCCTCTACTACTTCGGACAGCAAGAACTCCGGCACAAGCTCATCCTCATCGAAGACCTGGACGGAGCCGAAAGCACCCTCTATCCGATCCGCGAACTTCAATCCAAGCGCAGGATCACCAAGACCATCGCCAGCAAGGATCACCAAGGCGATACCCGCGCCCGCCACCTCTGCGTGGAAGGCCCGGTAAGTATTGCCGGATGCACCACCCGTGAACAGCTTTATGAGGACAACGCCAACCGATCCTTTCTGCTTTATCTGGATGAAAGCCCGGAACAGGACGAGCGCATCATGGCGTATCAACGCGCGCTCAGTGCGGGAAAGATTGATGTTCACCAAGAAAAGGCAGCTGCGCTGTTGCTGCAAAACTGCCAGCGACTGCTCGAACCGATCCGCGTGGTCAACCCCTATGCCGAGCACTTAAAAATCCCGCAGGAAGTCTTTAAGCCGAGGCGCACCAATGCACACTACCTCGCTTTCATTGAAGCGATCACCTTCTACCACCAGGGCCAAAGACCCATTTGCTGTGATGAGGCTACCGGAGAGGCGTACATCGAGACGACCCTTGAAGACATCCAAGCCGCCAACCGCTTGATGAAGGACGTATTGCTCCGCAAGTCGGATCAACTCAGCGGTGCTTGTCGGAACTACTTTGAATCCCTCAAATCCTGGCTCCGGGAGTCCGGGCAAACCGTCTTCACTAATACCCAAGTGCGGCAAGCCCTGCGCCCCACCCCAAATGCCAACAACCAAAAGCGTTTTTCCCTCCAACTCCAACAAGCCGGATTCATCCGTAGGAGCACCCTGCCCGATGGCGAAGCCCTCGGTGATCGCAAAAACGGCTTCTACTACGAGGTTGTCAGCATGGACGAATACCAGCACCTCCAATCCGACATCGAAAACGTCCTCGATCAGATTTATACAGACCTTGCAACCGCTGAAAAAAATCAGCCGATTATTCAGGAAGTCGGTAGTGGTTCAGAAGCAGTTCACGCCCCAGGTGAACCACTTCCGGCCGCACCAGTCGGGCAGTCCGGCAAGCGGTTCACCAAAACCCAGGACGGGCAAGCGGTAAAAAAATCGGCCGATTATTTACATCCGCAAAGTTCTACGAAACCAGCCCTTCTCGACTCCCTGAAAACAACGCTTCAGGCCTTAACAGTGCTTGCCTCCGAACACGGTACCGAAGCATGGCACAAAGGCCGGATCGTAGCCGAACACACCCACCGCACCAAGCGCACCGAAACCCGCTGCCTCAAAACCCTGGCCGATCAAGGCATCATTGAACGCCTCTGGCAGGATCGCGCCTATCTCTACCGCTTGCCTCAATCCCCCAAGCCATGAAGCACCTTGTACTAGATAATCCGGGCTTCATTGCCCTGGAAAAGGGGTTTGCGGAATGGTTGTCGGTCTTGGGGTATGCTCAGACCACCGTATACAACGTGCCAAGCGTGGTACGCGAGTTCCTGCACTTCCTCGAACAAAACGAAGTGCGCTCCATCCGGGCCTTGGAACAAGCCCATTTTGAACAGTACTATCAGTATGTGTCCCACCGCGCTAACCAACGACCCGGCAAACGGGGTTCCGGTCTTTCCAACAGTTATCTCAACAGTCACCTCTTCGGCTTGGAAAAATTCATGGAGTACCTGCACCATCGCGGCATGCACGACTTACCCGCCTTAACCATCAGCCATGAACGGGTCGTACGACCTGAGATCACCGTACTCACCATAGATGAGATTCGGTTGCTGTATCGAGCCACAGAAGAACACAACCATCATCATTTAAACGCATCCATCGTATCACGGGATCAAACACTGCTGACAATTTTCTACGGCTGCGGACTTAGGCGTTCCGAAGGGTCAGCCCTGCGGATCGAAGACATCAACTTTGATACACGAGTCCTCCATGTGCGCAAAGGAAAGAACTACCGCGAACGCTTTGTGCCGTTCAACCGAGCCAGTGCAAAGACACTGGAAAGCTATGTCTATGACTACCGTCCGCTCTTGCTCAAAACGCGCTCGGAGGGGGTGCTGTTTGTCTCGGCTAATGATGGTAAACCACTCACGGGGCAGGCGTTGTACCAGCGCTTAAAAATACTCCAACAACGCACAGAGGATACGGATTTACTGGCCAAAGACATTGGGCTTCACACGCTCCGTCATTCCATTGCTACACACCTACTCAGTGCCGGTATGGACGTACAAAAAATCAGCCGATTCCTGGGCCATCGATCCCTCGAAAGCACTCAGATATACACGCATTTAGTAAAACACCATGACTGACTCCTTCTTGAAATACATGGAACGACTGGGGCTGGCGGCCAGCACTCGAAAGCACTACCAGACCTACATCCTGGACTTTTTGGCTTGGCTGGATGGCCAGAACATGGATGTAGAGGGATGTTCCTCTCGGGATGTCGTGGCGTATTTGCATCATTTAAAAACTCCGATGCGCAACGGTGGCCAGGGTTTGTCGAACCTGACGCGCAGTATTCGACTAAACGTCTTGGAACACTTTTTCAACTACCTCATCGGCTTGGGCGCCCGGATGG
>DIYJ01000002.1 GCA_002428995.1 Flavobacteriales bacterium UBA6057
TTCCAATTGGAAGCGCCTTCGCGGCCGGTTCGCAGCCATTCCATTCTGGGGAATAGGCGGGTTAGTTGTTTCGTTGAGCGGTGTAGAGGGCAAAAACCTTGTCGAGGTATTGGTTGAGGGCATCGATCACCGCCTTTTTGTACAAATCAGGATCGGCCTTGATCACCACGGTTCCGAGGCCTGACTCCATTTGTTTTAAGGAAAAGCCGCTTCGCTTCGCAAACTCGGGTTCGCAGCTGTCGCAGCGCTCGGCCGATGTGGCAAACTCCACATTCGATTCAATGCCGTTTCCAAAGGCGTTGAACACCTTATTCTGCTCTTTGATGGCGAAGATGTAAGAGTTGTCTTCGAGCATGAACAGCCCTCGGTCATTGTAGGTGTGTCCATCGATGTGGATACTTGGAACCACCGATGACGAACCTTCTGTGTACACAATTCTGCTGTTCACGGAACCATGGTAGGAGCTGCCCGACTGCTTGATGTCGATGCCGATGTGGGCAAAATCAACGGTGATCATGGAATTCACCATGATGGCCTTCAGCTCCTTGGGGATGTTGTACTGAGGACCAAAAGGATCTGCGTTGTTGTAGGAGACATAGGGATGCTGCCCGGCTGAATAGACCTGAGCCACGCCCCATTCTTTTTTGACCGTTTCCCTTTTCATTTCTTCTTTCTCCACAAGGGAGGCGTAACGCTTGGTGCCCTTGATCTTTTCGTAGGGAACCACCTCCAGACCTAATGCCTTGAACCTAGTCTCCAGCATGGTTCCGTATTCATCGCTGATTTCCTGCAAGAGCGCATCATCAATGCCTTCCAAAACAGCATAATCTGAGAACTTTACATTGGCTTCCTGCTTCCAGGATGTTGCCTCTGTTTGCTTCGCAGCGATCTTAAACCGAAGGTTGGCCCCGAGGATGATCACTTGATCTGCCTTTGACCAGATCTTGCCCTGTTCGTAGACATTGTATTCTTTGGCGATTTGCTTGAGTTCCTTTTTATCCTGGGCCATCGGGCTCAAACCCAGAATCAGGGCCAGGCATAGGAGGTGATACTTTTTCATAGCTGGTATGTGTTGAATTATTGTTTCAGAAGTTTCCGGGTGCTGCTTTGTCCATCCTCGAACAGAACCTCGATCACATACATTCCAGTGGGTAAGGAGGAGAGGTTCAATTCGTTACCCATTCCTCCGGGCTGAACGTTTACCACGCGTCCCTGAAGATCTCTGATGAGCACTTGCTCTATCGGCAAGTCAGCGCGGAGCGAGACCCTTTCGCTCGCTGGGTTTGGATAAACCTGTAAGCCGTAATCCGATGCTTCCGATGATTGGATTCCGATCGTGCCTGCGGCTTCGCCAATTTTGGCGATCACGTGTCGCTCATCCGCATTGAAGGGCATGCCATCAAAAAACAGATCCGTGCCGCCCGTGTAGAGCAGAAACAGGTTGCCCGCGCTGCTGTAGTAGTGATCAAGGCACGACTGAATGGCGAAGTTGTGAACGGAGTAGTTCCAGTAGTTCAGGTTCAGATCAAGGTCAACATTATTGATCAGCAGATTGTAGGAATCGCCATTGCTGTTGGGTACCGGATAGTAAGTGGAATCCAGCTGATTATTGGTAAGCGAATCCCGATACTGAAGCACGAAGGTGATTTGGTCTTGCCCATCGTAGCTTGTTGTTTGAAACGGGGTTGGATTGGAGTCGTATCCGGTAAACACTCTTGATGCCAACACCTTCTTTGCCGTCAGGTCATACTTTGCGACAAACGGACTTGTCCAGGAGCCTCCGGAGGTTCCGAAGACAGTATCGTTTTCGATTTCAAAACCGCTGTCGTTGGCCTCTCCAAATACGTAAAGGATGTGCTGGTCTTCGTCATACTGATAGTCCAGAAAGTCCCGATTCATTCCCAACACCATCTGCGGAAACAGACGAATGGTATCAGAGGAAACAATAGTGTTGGTCGTTAGGTCCACCTCATCTGCAATGACCCAATTAGGCTGAAAGGATTCTTTTCTTCTGTGTACGGTGAGGATGTTTCCGTTGGATAGTGGGAAAATCTTTCGCTTGCCCAAGATGAAGCTGGCCGGAGAGTAAGGTGCGCTTTTCGCTGATATCACATCCCCGTTCTGGCCATTCATCCAAACCAGGAAATCCTTGTCGTCATTCGTCAACAATGAATCGGCCGACCATTTCACAAAGCCTTCTCCTCTGATCACCAGGTCATCATCAGGAGTCAGAATCAGCTGGTAATCGTCCGATAGGTTCTGATCGATTTGGAAGCGCGTTTTCCAAATCACATTGCCCAACGTGTCAAACTTGATGCAAGCCAAGGCTGGTGATATGGTGGCGGCCCCGTTGAGCCATCCCCCCAACGTGTCTCCGTCTATGACTCCCCCTGCCTGGTAGGTCACGACCACGAGGTTTCCGTCCCCACCCATCAGCATTTGGGCCGATGTGGTGCTGATGGCTTCGAAGGTCTTGTACCAATCTGGCGCACCATTTTGATCGTACCTCGCCAGCACCATGTAGCCTGCCGGGTTCTCAGCGAATGAAACCCAGTTCCGTCCAAATACATAGGTGTGTTCCTCTGCATCCACGGCAATGCTGTAGCCTGCCAGTTTGCCTACAGTTGTTTGGAACGAGGTCTCTTCCACCCATTGGAAACTCTTCTTCTGCGCGTGTGACAGATGCCCGAAAACCAAGAGCAGAAGTGTTGGTAAAGCATACTTCATGATGAGGCTTTTAATTTTCGGTGAAGCTACCGGAGCCTCCAGCGTCAGGAAATCCCCTGCGATGCGGGTTTTTGTATCCGTGCCAGCACGGATAGAGCATGCATCCGAGTTCGAGAAAGAGGGTCTTATAGAAGACGCTCGCCCGTGCCTTAGATCAGATTGTTGGCGTAGGCAAACTTGATCAACCCCACCAACGAGCTGGTCTGGGTTTTTCGGAAGATGTTTTTGCGGTGTGTTTCTACCGTGCGCTCGCTGATAAAGAGCGTTTCTGCGATCTGTTTATTGGTGTTTTCCTGGGCAATCAGGTTCAGCACTTCCCGCTCTCTTTCTGTCAGTAGTGAGCGTTCATCTTTTCGATCGATGGAACGGATGAGCATACTGTTGATCTCATTGCTGAGGTAGACTTTCCCTTCTGCGATGGCATCGAGGGCCGTGATGAGTTCCTTGTGAGGGTCTCTCTTGAGCATGTACCCGTTCACCCCTTCTTTCAGGATTTCTTTCACCAGGTGTGCTTCATCGTGCATGCTCAGCACCAACACCTTGAGATGGGGATAAATCCGCTTGGCCTTGCGAAAAAGTGTAAGTCCATCTCCATCCGGGAGGTTGTAGTCGGTGATGAGCAGATCGGGCTCGCAGTTCTCCAATTCCTTCATGGCTCCGGCCATAGAAGTAGCCTTTCCAATCACGCTGTAGTCTCCGCTGGATTGAACGAGTGTTTCAAGCCCATCGAGCAAAATGGCATGGTCGTCAACAAGCAAGATGTTCATTCGATAGACCTTCTGATTTTCCTTCCCAATGTAAGCCGGTATTTCCATTCCGGGAAATTAGACCCTCCAAAGTCACTGCGATATCCCCTTGGAAACGTATTCTGCTCTACGTGGTAGCCCGGATGCCATTGGGGTGTTAGGAAGTGGGCGTGTTCAGGATGAAGGTAGACCCTTGAGCTCCTGGTCGGGTGTCTACATCGATCTGCGCACCGATGAGGCTGGCGCGTTGAAGAATGTTTTTCCAACCGTTGCCAGAGGCATGGGTGAGGATGGCTTTATCAAAGCCCTGTCCATTGTCCTCGATGGTGAGGGTGACTTCGTGATTGTCCCCGGTGATCTGAACCTCAATGCTGGTAGCGTTTCCATGTTTGAGGATGTTGTTGACCCATTCCTGCGTAATTCGAAAGAGCGAAACCACGATCCGTTCATCAAGTGTCTCGCTGACATTGAAGGCGTTGACCTGAAGGGAAACCTTCTCTGAGGCGTTGATGCGGTTGGCAAACTCTTTCAGCGCGGGAATCAGACCATGGCTGGTCAGCGCATGCGGCATCATGTTGAAGCAGATGGCTTTCAGCTCATCGTACATGGTGTTAAGGATGGAAGCGGATTGTTCAAACAGATGGGGGCGTTTGGTTTCGGGACCCTTTTGCAAACCATCAACGTTGAGCTTCAGAACAGAGATCATTTGACCAAAGCCATCGTGCAGGTCAGAGGCAAAGCGCTTCCTTTCCTGCTCCTGCGAATCGATCATGGCGCTCAGTTGCTGCGCGCGATGTTCCAGTGCTTGCTGCTGCAACGCTTGCTGCTGTTGCTTGCGCACTCGAACGCGCCAAGTCACTCCCGACCCGATCAGGAGCAAGGCCAGTCCCACCAATCCCACAATGATGGCGGTGTTCCGCTCCAATGTCAGTTGCTGCTTCTCTATCGTGTTCTGTTGCTCCAGGATGGCGGCTTCCTTTTGGCGGGTATCGTAGCGCGTTTGCAACTCGCTCACCACCTGTATTTTTTCGAGGTTCAACACCGAGTCTTTCAGTGCGTGGTGCTTTTGCAGATAAGCAATGGCGGTATCGTACTGCTTTACCTTATTGTGATATTCAAACTGAGAGGAGTACACATCCCTCAGCTTTTCAACGTTGTTGAGTCTCTGGGCGTATTCTTCTGCCTTTGCCAGGTATGATTGTGCATCTGCGTCTTTGTTCAGCTTCATGGCAATCAGCCCCAGATTCATGTAGTCTGAGGTGATGTTGTAATTCCTTCCGCGCATAAGGTTGACGGTCAGCGCCTTCAGGGCATACCTTTCCGCTTCTTCAAATTGCTCCATTTTCATGAGCGAGTTCCCCATGTTGCTGTAGGTCTGTCCCAGGTAGGTGGAATCGGGCAGGAGGTCTTTGATCTCTTCCGCTTTGCGGTAGTATTTCATGGCCACGCTGGGGTCGCCACCGTCATCGTAGTTGATGGCAATGAAGGTGAGAATGTCCATGTAGTAGACCCATGCCTGCGGATCATCCGCGTTTTGGGCATAGCTCCTCGCCAATTCAAGCGTTTGCTCTCCGTAGGCAATGCCTTCCGCGTACTCACGCATTTCATGGTGTATTACGGATATGCCACCGCGTGTTTTGATCAGCCAGGCGGTATCTCCAAGTTGTTTGAAGAGATCAATGGCCTCATGCAGTGACTGGAGCGCATCAGAATACCTTCCGCGATCGGTATAGTCCTGCGATAGCATGCGCAGAAGAATACCCGTCCAGAGTGTGTCGCCCTTTTCCTCGCACGCTTCTTTGGCTTTTTCACCCGCTACAATCGCACTGTCCATCTGGCCTGCATCGCGCCATGAGAGGTAGTGGAAATAAAGGATGGTGGTATACGGTTCCAGGTGAACTACTTCTTTTTTGCGCGCAATCAGCTCTTCAAGGATTTCTCTTGCTGAATCCGGTTGATGAGCTTCGAATAGAAAGTACTTGGATTTGTCAAGCATCCTTTCGACCTCACCTGAATCAGTAATGGGGTGTTGCGCGTTTGAATGCAGTGAACACAACAGGATCACGAGTCCCAGAAAATGCAAAGTGTATGCGCGCGCTTTTTTCATGAAGTATGGAATGGCCAGTGACTTCAATAATATTAAACCCAAGTGTGATCGACCCAGCGCTTGGGCTTTGCGAATGTCATTTTCCAGTCTTTTGTTTCCGCTTCGATTCGTATGGTGTGGTTTCATCGAGGCATATGGCCTCGTTCAGGATTTCTTTAATGGTATTCAGCGGAATACTTTTCAAATCGACAATCTCGATGCTTCTGAGCTGTTTTCGCCCTTTGCTTTTTAGCAGGCCCTGGTCATTCGATAACTCGTTGCCGCGCATAAATGCCAGCTCAACGGCTTCGTTTTTCAACGGCTTTAAGTAGCAAATCCAGCTGTGTTTATAGTAGCAAGGGTTTTGAAAGGTGATCTTATCGGTAAGCAGAAAATCAGTGGTGAACATCTTATGGAAGAACAGCATGATGTCCCGCTTCTGTTCTTCAAGTTGATAAATGTGATTTTCAACTTCTGTCATTTTTCTAAATGGCTTTTAAGACGGGCCGCATCAACTCATTGATCTGCAATGACTGCTGCCCGGAACCCTCTCAGATTTAATAGAGTACCAGAGAACAGTCCATACGAGTCTAAAGATAAACTGAGCTGTCGCAGGCTTGTCTATCTACCTAAGAAATCCTGAAAAACGGCTATACCGGATGTGATCAAATAATGCTCTTCCGGATTCTGAAGTGATTCTTCGGGTCCTTCGAGTGGCGTTCCTTTACCTCAATCAGGCGCTGGTAGTTCTGAGCGAAGTAGACCTCGGTGGGGATGGATGAATCCTTAAAGCTGATGAAGCTTCCGGTGGTGTTTGGAATGTCAAACTCACGCGCGGTTTCGATCCAGTCCATGCCTCGGTTGGTGCGGTTCCACACATCGCTGTTCTGTCCGTCTGCCATGTTCTCGTATTCGGTGTTCCACCAACATTGGTATTGGATGGTGTAAAGCTTGTCCGGGTAAGGAAAAGCACAATCTCCGCCACCGGGATTGTTGATGTAGAAATCACCCACAATGGCGCCCAGCGTGACATAGGTGAAAAGACCCAACTCGCGGTTGCCGTTGAAGAGTAGCGGGGAACTGAGGCTTTCAAGCAGCGCCTGGTAATACTCTGGATTTTCGGTCGCATCCTGGTTGACTAGTCGTGAGGTCAGCTTGTGTGGAGCAGGCAGGTCATAATCAGGTGGTAAAGGCTTTCCTTCTTTCAGCAACTGCTCTTGTTGGCCGGTGAGCAGGGTGGTGTTGCCTTCCTGATAGCGTGCCTCCAGAATATCGTTGAACGATTCCCGGGCCCAGTTGCTCATCAGGCGGCTGCCATAGTCTTCTCCTGAACCTCCGTGGTGAGGGTCGTAAGTGGCCACGTAGCCGGGTACGCTCGCAAACCATTCTTTGAGAAATGCTTCAAGTTCTTCTTGCTCGCCTTCCCAGTAACCGTACATCTTACAGTTGTGGGAAATCCGGTTCATGTTGATGGGCTCGTTGGCTGGCCAGGGTCGCGCATTGATCATGAGGTTGGTTCCGATCAGGCGGCCTGTCTCGGGTGAGCAAATGGTGTCTTCCCAGGCTTGCAGCACCTCAATGGTGGGATAGTCAGGTCTTGGCACATCGCTGGTCAGCGGCTCGTAAGGATTCCATACAAGGTCAAAGCGAATGAGTGTTTTGGGCAGGTCGAAGGTTTGGATGCGGAGTTCAGACACCAGTCCATAACTCATGCCGCCTCCACCGCGCAGCGCCCACAGCAGCTCGGGGACGCTGGTGAATGGCACGGAAGGATCGGTAGCGTCCACCGAAATGGTAGAACCATCACCCAGCACAAGGTCGGCTCCTCGCAGCCACTCGCAACACATGCCGTGCTTGCGGGTCCACGGTCCCCAGCCGCCTCCCATGATGAAGCCGGAGATGCCCACGGTGGCGCAGGTTCCATGAGCGATCATCACATCGTCCTTGGCCAGGGCAGAGGTAAGTCGGATGAAGCGATTGCCGGGACCAATGGTGGCAACCTTGGTACGGTGATCCACTTCTACGGTGTTCATCTCAGAGACATCGATCAGGATGGTGTTCGTTCCGGTACACTCGCCCTCGTGATCATGGCCACCGGCCCGAATGCGGATTTCAAAGCCGTTGGCAATGGCCGTATCGTAAGTGTTTTTGATGTCGTCCTTCGAGCGGCAGAGTACGATGAACCAGGGCTTTTCCTGGAATCTGCGATTGAAAATCTGACAGAGGTCGTTGAAAGACACCTGTGCGGTGAGGTCTCCCGTAGAGGAGACGAGCTGTGCATCCGGATCAGGAAGCAGCGAGCGCATGGTGGTTTCGAAGTTGGCAAGTGCCTGCAGGATGGGGCGAACGAGGCCGATGTTTTCTGGACTCATGGTGATGGTTTTGATGTTCGAGATTTCTTGGTTTGGCGAAAAATAGATCAGCGAAAGGGATTAACGATGTATGCGCAGGGTAAAAATTTTGTTGTGTCTATGGTTTGACCACCAACCGATTTAATTTTGGGTCACCTGTCTAAATCCAAAACCACGTTTATGCCTAGAGAAATTGCCATGTCACCTCAAAGTCGGGAAATCATCAGAAGGGCGCTCAATACGTCCAATCTCGATTTCACGGAGCTTCATAATCACAACCGTTCGAGGTTTTGCATTCACCTGTCCGATCGACTGAACGGTCTCAACGTCTTTGGGAACATTCCAATGAACCAGACCTATGTAATGCAACTCATCTTTGAGAATGGAGATCAGGACCGGGCGCTTCGTGATACCATTGCTCAGATGCTGAGGCATGAGTTTGGGTCAGAGTACAAGGAAGGTGGAGAAGAAGGAAAAAGTTATTTGACGATTTATCTGCCGAGGGATGAATTCATCGATATCTCGGAGAGCACGTTTGATTTGATCAGATGGCGTACGCTGCTCGAAATGCAGAAGGTGCGAGGTGCGTTCCGAAAGCTTGAATTGTATGAATGAACGGCCGGTTCTTTACCTGCTAGTGCACAAACAGCTGCTTCGTAAAGACCTGCCCTTCGGTGCTGAGCTTCACGAAGTAGTATCCGGAAGAAACAGATTCGTTGATCTCCACATGAAAGCCTGAGACCGATGGAGTCACAGAAATGGCGACCGGCCGGCCGGTGAGGTCACGGAGCTCTATTACAGAGCGTTCAGATTCAAAGTCAAATCCTTTGAGTGCGATGTTGAAGAAGTCCTGTCCTACAGGGTTTGGCCATACATCAATGGAGGCATCGGCCACTTCTGCTGCATCGAACCAAACCTGTCGGGTTTCAGATAGGCTGCTGGCGCCATCAAAATCGACCTGCTTCAGGCGATAGTAGTTCCAGCCAGCGGAAGGCCCGTCATCCACTTGCTCATAGTTCAATATTTCAGTACTGGTTCCGGCTCCGTCAACGATAGCGATGACTTCAAAATCCTCACCGTTGGTCGAGCGCTGAACTTCAAAATAATCGTTGTCGGTTTCTGTGACCGTAGTCCATGAGACAAGAACAGACTGCTCGTCCTGCTTCTGAGCATCAAAACTGAGTAGCTCAATTGGAAGCGGATTCAATGTGGCATTGGTGGACGCGAGGGTGAAGGGACTGAAGTTCTGAATGGCTGCGCTGCTCTGGACGGTTCCCTCAATCGTAGTTCCTGTGGTGGTGAAGTTGCCTTCATTTTTCCATTCCATATCCACATCGTCCCATCGCGCGACCAAAAGGCTGTCAGGGTCTCCAACGCCACCGCTGTTGGTGTCCCAGCTTAGGGTCACAAATACGGATGAGCTTCCGTTGTCGCGATCCATGATCCAGTATTCACGGGAGCTGATGTTGGCGATTGGGTTCTCACGAAGGCCACCATCGTAGATCGGCCAGGGGTTATCATCAAAGTAGGTGGCCGTGAAAATATCAGAGGCGGCAGAAGGCGCTGAGATGGCGCACAGTCGGTATTGTTCACCGTTGCCCACCGGGAAGATGAAGGCTTCGTTACCCACTTTCCGGAAAGGTCCGGTGGTGTGGCTTTCGTCAGAAGCATCACTCACGCCACCGTTGTCTGAAAGAATGAGCAGACTGTCAGAGACAGAGGCCAGAATGCCGTCAATGTAGCGAATGGAATCTGTTACGGTTACCTCTCCACCGGTGATCAGTTGAGGCACAGTGCCAAAGGAGTTGTTGACCCACACGCGCTGATATTCAAAGAAGTCTGCACCGCCTGCATCGTTGGCGGGGATGATCTGCTGAACAGCAGAACCGTTCATCTCCAGCAGGGCATCATCGTTCATGTCCAGCGTTCCAAAGTTGTTTGGAGCCGTGCCCTGCACAAAGTTTCCTGCCAGCTCCAATTCGGCATTACCGTCAAAATTCAGCTCGAAGATGCCTTCACTGAGGATGCCCAGCATGTCGATGTCTCCATCCACATTGAGCAACGAAGTTTGATTGAAATCGAAGTTTACAACGTCTGCGTTTTCCGTGTTGTCGATGTCGAAGTCTCCAAACACGTTGATCTGTGCACCTGTGCCTGCCGCAGCGTTCAGGCTGAAATTGATGTCGTCTCCAGCAGTTTTTGTCAGGTTCCAATCGCCATAAACGTTGAGCTGGGCAATGCCATCCAGGGTGCCTGTGATGTCATCGCCAATGGTCATGATCATGTTCAGCGATTCAGTATTGTAAGGACCTGCGCTCGGACCTACATTGAACTGGGCTGAGTCATTCAGATCAAACGTGAAGTCATTGACGTTCGTTGAAATGGAGTTGTCGTAGTTGATGGTTGCGCTACCTTGAATTGTAATGCTCGATTGGTTACTGGCCCGAACCACCAGGTCATCATTGTTATCGTTGGAATCCTCGTAATGGAGATCGAAGTCGTTGGAAACGTTGATGTCACCATTGTCGCTTACCAGAATTTCGCATTCATCACCATTGATCATATCCAATACCAGGTATGAGGTGTTCAATTGTGCGTCATCTGCCGAGCCGGGGTTCTCCTGGTTGATGTCTATCTCGATGTTGTCACGTCCGTCATGGCTGATGAAGAGGCTGTCGGAAATGGTCATCACCGCATCTCTGTCAATGCCGATTCGTGTCTCACCATTGTTGGCATCTGTTCCCTGATTGTCAATGATCAGATCTTGGCTTGTATTCCACTCAGAAGTGTTGTCCAGATCCAGTCGAATGCGACCATCACTTGTGGCAGGCATGGTAATGTTTACATCACCGGTGACGGATACCGTGAAATCATTCGTGAGGTCAAAATCAATGTTGTCACCTGATGATTGGGTCACGTTCAGATCTCCGCCCACATTGAAGTCGCCATTGCCCGTGAAGTCTGCATCAAAATCGTTGGCATTGGTGAAAATGGCGTTGAAGTCACCCGCTACGTCAAAGGCTCCGTTGCCACCATGATTGAAGTCGAAGGTGGTATTGTTGGTAGTATTGATGTCGATGGAAACATCCCCGTTTACATCCATTCCAGACTCATCCTGAAGGTCGATCTGCAGGTTTTGATTGTTGTTGTTCTGATTGCATGTAACGGTAAAGTCATTGGCTACAATGATGTCAGCGTCTTCATCCAGCTGGAAGCGCATCAGGTTGCCTGTATCCTTGCGAACGATGAAGTAATCTGCGGTAAGCTGTGCATCGGCTCCAGAACCTGCTGCGCTTTGATTCAAGTCGAAATAGATCGAGCCGTTGCGGCTGTTGAACCAGTCGATGCTATCGGTAATGGTGAAGGTGGCATCACCATCCATGAAGATTCCGCTGGTCACGTTGTTGTCACTATTTTGATTGATGTCCAGGTCCACAGCTGAGAAGGCTCCGGTACCCGCCATGTCAAACTGAATCTGATCTGAAGTGGCGTCCATATTGACCGTGAAGCGATCTGTGGTAGCAATCTGAGCGCTTCCGCTGATATCGAAATCGAAATTATCAGAGTTGGACATGGTGATGGTGAAATCGTCACCCAGGGTCATATTGGCACTGTTGTTTGCCAGCAGAAGAACGTTGTCGCCATCGTTCATATCGATGGTTACGTCACCCGCCACAATCAGATCTCCCGTGCCAGTGAAATCCCAGTCCATGTCATCACCCCCATCTACATCTGCATCCAAAATGCCGGCAATATCGATGTTGCCTGAGCTGCTGTGGAAGATGTCCACATTGTTGTCGTTGGGAGAGACATTCGACAGGATCATGTTCCCATTCACATCAATACCGGAAGCATCGGTCATGATGAAGGTGATGTCGCCACCATTGTCCAGATTGTCCGCATCGATGTTGAAGTCTGTGGCAATGTTGATGTCTGAATCGCCTCCGCCACGTACAAACATGTCGTCTGCGTTGTCAATGTCGAAGGTCAAAGAGTTCGCAGTCAACTGGGCGTGAGCCGCAGAACCATCTGTCGCTTGATTGAGGTAGAGGAAAAGGTCAGATTCAGTGGTCTGGTTCCAACGCAGACTATCGGTAATGGTGATGGCCGCATCTTGATCGATGAAGATGCCGTTGTCGATGTTGTTTGTGTTGCTGTTGTTGGTGATGATCGCGTCCTGCGCGGCCAATGTAGCTGTGCCCGCCATGTCAATCTGGGCTTGGTTGCCGTCCGAGTCGAGCGTGACAATGAAGCGATCGGTCACTGCGATTTGCGCGCTTCCGCTGATGTCGAAGTCATAGTTGTCAGAACCGGTGATGGTGGTGAACCAATCGTCACCAAAGGTCATGTTGGAGCTGCTGTTAGCGAATAGCTCCACATTGTCACCATTGTTCAGATCCATGGTCACATCTCCGGCAACAATGAGATCACCTGTTCCGGTCAGGTCAAAGTTGATATCGTCACCACCGTCTAAGTCCACATCCAGAATACCGGCAATGTCGATGTTTCCCGCACTGGCGTGGAAGAGGTCTACATCGCTGTCACCGGATGAAACGTTGGACAGGATCATGTTACCGTTTACATCAATGGCCCCGTTGTCTGACATGGTGAATTCAATGTCTCCGCCCGTATCCAGGTTATCGGCATCAATGATGAAATTGGTGGTAACGGTGATGTCAGAATTGTCTCCACCTCGAATCAGCACATCATCTGCGTTGTCGATGTCGATGGTCAGTGAGTTGACACTCAGTTGAGCATCAGCCGATGATCCGTCCACATTTTGATTCAGGTAAAACAGCACGGTCGATTCCGTGCTTTGAGTCCACAGCAAGCTGTCGTTGATGGTCACCGTGGCGTCCTGGTCAATGAAGAATCCATTGTTGATGCCGTTGGTGCTGCTGTTATTGGTAATGATGGCATCTTGTGCGGTCAGCGAGGCAGTGCCATCGAGGTCTACCTGGGCCTGATCTCCATCTGAATCAAGCGTAACGATGAAGCGATCGGTCACAGCGATGGAATAGCTCCCGGTGATGTTCAGGTCGAAATTATCGGCTGTGGTAAGCGTGCTCTCCCAGTCATCACCAATGGTAGCTGTGCCACTGCCAGTGAAATCCATTTCGATATTGTCCGCGGTGCTCAGGTCCATCAGTAAGTCTCGACCTACGATGAGACCACCTGAACTTGTGTAGTCCAGGTCAATGTCATCACCCGTAACAACCAGATCCATGTCACGCGCTACATCCAGGTTACCGGAACCAAAGTTCTCCAGGTCGATGTCGTTGGAGTTGGTGGAGTTCACACTGACCAGTAAATCCTGATTGATGTCGATGCCGCCCTGATCTTCCAGCTCAATCTCCACATGGTTTTCGTTGATGAAGTTTGTGGCGGTGATCGTGAAGTTGTTGGTGACTGTGATGTCTCCATCTTCATCCACCCGAATGAAGATGTCGTGCCCTTCGGTCTTGTCAAAGGTGATGGAGTTAGCCGCGAACTGAGCGTGGTTTACGGAACCGGCAGCCGCCTGATTCAGATGCAGAAACAGCTCGCCCGCTTCGGTTTGTGTCCACAGCAAGCTGTCGGTGAAGGTGACAGCAGCATCGTTGTCAAGGAAGAATCCATTGTCGCCTTCCGAAGTCGTGGTGCTGTCATTCACAATCATATCCACGGCCGTCATCGTAGCGTTGTTGTCCAGGTCGAACTGCACGATGCCATCGGCCTCGTCTTTGATGATTTCGATGCGATCGGTAACGGCAATTCCGGCTGTGGTGGTAAGGTCTGCATTGAAGGTTCCTCCATTGTTGAAGGTCACAAACCAATCATCACCCATGGTGTAATCACTGCCGGTCATCGTCATGAGGATGTCGTCCCCGTTGAGCACATCCATGAACACATCTCCACCGACAATGATATCTCCACCTCCGATGATGTCAATGTCCATGTCATCCCCGCCCAGGTCCAGGTCCATGATTCCTGCGATGTCCATGTTACCGCTTGAGTTGTGGACGATGTAGAGGTCGTTGTTGGCTCCTGATGAGGAGTTTGACATGAGCAGGCTGCCGTTGATGTCAATGCCAGACTGATCTTGCATGTCGATCTCCACATGTTCCCCGTTGTCCAGATTGTCGGCATCCAGGGTCATGTTGTTTGTGATGGTGATGTCTGCATCTTCATCCAATTCAATGATGAGGTCATCGGCATTGTCGAGGTCTATGGTCAGAGAACCTACAGCCAATTGCGCGTCTGCTGAGGAACCGTTGACGGTCTGATTCAGGTAGATCAACACATTTCCTTCCGTGGGCTGAACCCAGTAAATGCTGTCTGTGATGGCCATGGCAGCATCGCTGTCGATGAAAATGCCGCTGTTTGACCCGCTGGTGTTGGTGTTTTGGTTAACAATGAAGTCGGTAGCTGTGAAGGTGGAAGTACCATCCATGTCCACCTGAATGGTGGTTGCGCTGCCATCATTCGTGACAATGAAACGATCGGTCACCGCAATGGCCGAAGAGCTGAGAACGTTGAGGTCAAAGAGATCAGCATCCGTGAGGGTGTTGATCCAGTCGTCACCGATGGTAATGCCGGCACCATTGTTTATGGTCATCTCCACATCATCCGCGGTGTTGAGGTCCCAGAGAACGTCAGTGCCAACGATCAAGTCTCCGGTGCCGGTGTAGTCCATGTCGATGTCGTCACCCGTGAGATCCACATCCATGAAACCGGCTACATCCAGGTTTCCTGAACCTGAATTCCGAAGCTGTACATCGCTTGAATTCGCAGTATTCAGGCTGATGATCAGGTTTCCATTGATGTCAATGCTTCCCTGATCCTGCTGCCCTATTTCCACATTGTTGTTCACCAGCATATCCGTAGCGGTGATGGTGAAATTGTTGGTTACCGTGATGTCACCATCATCGTATACCCGCGTGCTGAGTTGTTCGCCATTGCCTTGAACCAGCGTGATGGAGCTGGCGGCTACCTGGGCGTCTGCACCGGAACCATCGGTTGCTTCGTTGAGGTGGAGTCGCAGACGTCCTGCATTGGGCTGCGTCCAAAACAAGCTGTCGGTAAGCGTGAGTGAAGCATCCGTATCCAGCCAGATACCGTTTTCTGTTGCAGCCGTATTGTCGTTCTGTACCACGATCATATCCACCGCAGACATGGAAGCGGTGCCGTCCATATCGTACTGCACGTAACCCGAACCGGCATCGTTGTCGAACTCAATGCGATCGTTGATGGTGACGGTGGAAGTCCCAACAATGTTCGCGTCAAAGAGATCTGAGCCAGACATGTTGGTCAACCAGTCGTCTCCAACGGTGATGTCTCCTGAATTGAGGTTGAGCAGAATGTCATCCGCATTCAGCATATCCATCAACAGGTCCTGACCAGCGATCATTGCTCCTCCACCGGTGATGTCAATGTCCATGTCGTCACCCGTCAGGTCAAGGTCAATGAATCCCGCTACGTCCAGGTCAGCTGTAGAGGAGCTGTTGATGAGCAGGTCATTGTTGCCACTGGAATTGCCGGAGATAATCAGGTTCCCATTGATGTCAATGCCTGAATCGTCATCCATGTCGATGGTGATGTGTTCGCCATCGTCCAGGTTATCCGCATCCAGTGTCATGTTAGCAGCGATGGTGATGTCCGAATTCTGATTGGTGTTGATGGATAGATCGTTGGCATTATCCATGTCTACCGTCATGGAATTGGCGCTTACCTGTGCATCGGTAGAGCCATCTTCACTGGCATTCAGAGTCATGAGAAACTGACCCTCAGTGGTTTGCACCCAGTAGAGGCTGTCTGCAATGGTCATCGCAGCGTTGCTGTCAAGGAGAATTGCACTTGCTGTTGCTTCGCTGTTGCTGTTTTGAGTCACGATGTAGTCTTCAGCACTGAAGGTGCTCGCATCCTCCATGTCCATTTGGAAGTAGGTGGAATTTGCATCGTTGGTGAAGACGAAGCGATCGTTCACCGAAATGGCCGCGCTGTTCCTGACGTCAAGGTCAAAGAAGGTGGAATTGGTCATGTTGGTGATCCAATCGTCACCGATGGTAAAAGCAGCTGAATTTGTGAAAAGTGAGCTGAGGGCGTTGGCTGAACTCATGTCCATGAGCGCATCCCCGCCAACGATCAGATCGCCCGAACTGGTGTAGTCAATATCGATGTTGTTCCCCGTGAGATCCAGGTCCATGTCACCGGCAATGTCCAGGTTTCCCGCACCGGTGTTGTTCATGTCAATGGTCGTGTTGTTGGTCGAATTCACATCCACAATGAGGTTCCCATTGATGTCTATGGCACCGTTGTCCGTCAGGGAGAACTCCACATTGTTGTTGGTCGCGTAGGTGCCACCTGTGTGGCTGAAATTGTTCGTGACGGTAATGTCTCCGTGATCTCCTACGCGGACACTTACAGCCTGTCCGTTGTCGTGTGAGATGGTTACGGAGTTCGCGGCAAATTGAGCATCAATGTTTCCGGTGCCGTCCACTGACTGATTAAGGTGCATTCGAAAGCGACCTCCACTCGGTTGGATCCAGTCCAGACTATCGGTGAGTGTAAAGGTCGACAGGTCGTCCAGCCAAATACCATTTTCGCTGTCTGAATCTGCCGTGCTGTCCCGCACGATCAAATCTACTGCGTCAAAGGTCGCTTGGTCGTCCAGGTCAAATTGCACAAATCCCTGATCTTCTCCCAGCCTTACTTCAGCGCGATCTGTGATGTTGATGTCGGCCGTTCCGGTGGCGTCCATGTTGAAGTCATCGCTGGAGCGCAGATTGGTGAGCCAATCATCACCAACGGTGAGTGTCGAATTGGTGACGGTCAGCAATGCATCATCGGCATTGCTCATATCCATGAGCAGGTCACCACCGATCAAGACGCTTCCGCCTCCGGTAATGTCCACATCGAAATCATCACCGGATACATCCAGGTCAATGTCTCCTGCCACGTCCAAATTGCCGGTTCCAAAATGGTAGAGGTAAACGTCATTGTCACCGCTGGAGGAGTTGGAAAGAATCAGGTTTCCATTGATATCTGCGCCCGCGTCATTGGAAAGTCTGAATTCAACATGATCAGCTGAAACCAGGTTCTCGGCATCTACGGTGAAATTATTGGTGATGGTGATGTCGCTGCCTTGTGAAAGGCGTGCCTGGAAGTTGTTGCCTCCGTCCTTGTCAACGGTGTAGGATGCCGCGGTAAACTGCGCGTCTGCACCTGACCCGTCCACGGTTTGGTTGAGAAAGAGTCGGGTTAAGCCATCATTGGGTTGCACCCAGTATACGCTATCGGTAATGGTCATGGAGGCATCACTGTCGATGTAAATACCATTATCCTGATCTGTGGAAGACCCATTTTGAGTCACCATCACATCCACGGCTGTAAAGGTGGCGGAGTTGTCCAGGTCAATTTGCATGAAACCTCCACCCACGGAGTTGCCGAGTACAAAACGATCGGTAACAGCTACAGATGACGTGCTCGACACGTTCAGGTCGAAGTAATCGCTGCTTGTCCATGAGGTGATCCAGTCGTCACCCACTGAAAGCGTTCCTCCACCATTGATGTCGGTTGCGTAGTCATTGGCATCTGTTCCCGTTACGGTCAGGTCTGTGCCGATGATCCAGCCGCCCGATCCGGTCATGTCAATGTCCAGGTTCTCTCCGTTTGTGGTGATGTCCATGTTCTGCGCGACATCAAAGTTGCCGGAGGAGTTCAGGTTGAAATCGATGGTTCGGATGCTGTCTGTCGTGAAGTCGATGTCCACAAACCCATTCACATCAATGCCTGAAGCGCCATTCATAGTAAGCTCGAAGTTCTCGGTCAATGGATTGTCCATGTCCACGATCAGGTTGTTGGTGATGGTGATGTCCGCATCGTTGGAAAGCCTGATGTACAAGCCATTTTCTGAGTCCTTGTCTATAACCAGGTAGCCGGCAGAAATCTGGGCGTCCGCAGCAGAACCATCTGCTGCCTGATTCAGAAAAATGATGACCTGATCGTCACCGGAGTCGGTGATTAAAATGCTGTCTGCTACGGTAAGTGAGGCATCATCATCCAGTTGAAACTGTGTCTCACCACTTTCTCCGTCTTCAGATGCGTTGGTCAGGATCATGTCTTGGCCGATGGTCATGGAAGAGGTTCCATTGAGGTCGTGACGAATGCGCTCGCTGGTGGCATCTGTAGAAACGGTGTAGTCACCGGCAACGGCCAACACGCCTGCTCCGAATACATCGACATCGTAGAAGTCTCCGCTGCTGACGGTAGCGGTGTAGTTGCCACCCACACCCCAATAGGTGTCGGTCATGTCAATGTCGATGTTGTCACCGGTAAGATTCAATACCACATTACCGGTCACATTCAGGGAATCGCTCGAGCTGAAGTTCATGTCCAGGTCGAGGTCAACAGGCTGGTTGTCGACATCGAAGGTCAGGTCGCCACCGATGTTCACCCCAGCATCGTTCAGTATGGTGAAGTTGATGTTGTTGTTCAGGTCAATGTCATCGACTTCAACATACATGTCGTTGGTCACTGTGAGGTCAGCATCCCGATAGATGAGAATCTGAACTTCATCTCCCTGGTCTTTCTGAATCACGAGGTAGCCTACTGACATCTGGGCATCATCGCCAGCGCCATCAATGCCGGTGTTCATTTGAATCTGAGTCTGATCATCATCCGTGTCGTTGATGAACAGGCTGTCGCCAACCGTCAGTGTAGCATCCTGGTCGAGGGTAATGCGCG
This sequence comes from Flavobacteriales bacterium UBA6057, assembly GCA_002428995.1. GTDB lineage: Bacteria > Bacteroidota > Bacteroidia > Flavobacteriales_G > Salibacteraceae > UBA6057. The sequence goes on from DIYJ01000002.1 coordinate 18,636, forward strand.
TTTCGCCATCGTTACCATCCGTTGAGTTGTTGTTGATGATCAGGTCCTCTCCAACGGTGAAGGAGGCTGAATCCTCGTGGTCGAGGATAAAGCGCTGGCTGTTGGCATCGTTGGTAAAGGTGAAGTCACCTCCGATCGTAATACTGGCAGTATTGAACTGGAAAATGTCAAAGGTGGCTGCATCTGTGAGTGTGCTGGTCCAGTTGCCGGCAACGTTTACCTGGGATGCGTTGGTGGTTGTGAGGCCAAAGAAGCCAGCTGTGTTCATGGAGTGGTCCCAGTTGCCGCCAACGTTCAGCTGACCGCTCGTCAAATCGGCATCAAAGTCGTCTCCGGTAATGCTCGTGGTCAGATCTCCGGCTACATCGAAGGCTCCAGTGGACAGGATGTTGAAATCGATGTCTGCCTCCGTGTTGGTGGAGTTCATGGAAATGGATGCATTCCCATCAACATCGACACCCGAGTCGTCATTCAGGGCGATGTTTATTTCATCATTTGGCGCAGTCTGATCGGCTGTGATCAAGAGGTTGTTTGTCACGGAAATGTCGGAGTGGTCGAACATCCTTAAGAACAGGAAGTCGCAATTGTCCATGTCGATGACCAGATATGAACAGGAAATCTGAGCATCAGAGCCTGCGCCATCTGTGGTGACGTTCATGTCGAAGAACAGGTCTCCGTCCACGGGCTTGGTGATCACGATGGAGTCTGCCACGGCCCATTGTGCATCGCTGTCCATGAAGAAACCTGAGTTTCCATCGTCAACGTCACTGTTGTCGTTCCAATAAAAATCCTGACCGATGCTCAGCGTGGAGGTTCCGTCAAGGTCAAGAACAGGCAGGTTGCTGGTGGAAGAGTTGGTAAACGTGAAATCAGTGCCGACTGTGAGCATGCTCCCGCTGTTCAGCTCTATTTCGAAGAAGTGTGCATCCGTTTGCGTTACGGTGAAAGCGTTGGTGGTGTTGAAAGTGCTGTTGTCATTCAACTGGATGTACATGTCGTGGTCGTCCCCGTCAGAGTAGCTGGCAATGAAATTGTCGCAGGCGATGCCCGCGTTATCGTTCATGGTGAAGGCGATGTCGTCTCCGTCTCCACCTGAGTTGGTTCCATTGATGACGAAGTCACCCGATGCGATAATGTCTGCATCGTTGCTCAAGCGAATGAACAGGTCATCAATGGCAGCGCCTGACCAATTGATCACCATTGACCCGGTGCTGATCTGCGCATCATTTGCGCTTCCATCTGTGGTTTGGTTCAGGAACAGGAATAAGTCACCATCATCGGTTTTGTCTATTCTAAACGAGTCGGATACAGTAATGGAAGCATCTTCATCAAGGTAAAAACCGGTGTCATCAGCATCATCCGTGCTGTTATCCGTCCAAAGCAGATCTTCTCCCACCGTGAAGGTGGAGGTTCCCTGCATGTCAATGATCGGGATGTCGCTGGACGTGCTGTTGGTGAAAATGAAGTCAGTCCCTACCGCCAGTCCACTGGCTCCGTTCATTTCGATTTCGAAAAATGTCGCGTCCGTTTGGGTAACGGTGAATGCGGCCGTTGTGGTGAACGTGGAGTTGTCATTCAGTTGAATGAAGAGGTCGTGCTGATTCGCATCCGTGTAGCTTGCTGAGAAGTTGGCACAGGAAATTCCAGCGTCATCGGTGAGGTCGATGTTGATGTCATCTCCATCTCCTCCGGATGCCGTGCTGTTGATCACAAAGTAACCGGAAGTGATGATGTCTGCATCGTTGCTCAGGAAAAAGAACAAATCATCTGTAGCGGTACCGGACCGGTTCACAACTAGCGAGGCGGCTGTGATGCGGGCGTCATTTGCGCTGCCGTCAGCGCTTTGGTTCAAGTAGAAAAACAAATCTCCGTCATCTGTCTTGTCCACCCTGAAGGTATCAGCCACAGAAATGGAGGCGTCTTCATCCAAAAAGAATCCAGAATCATCAGCGTCATCTGATGTGTTGTCAATCCATATCAGATCCTGGTTTATGGTCAGGGTAGAGGTGCCCTGCATGTCTATGATCGGAAAGTCACTGGAGCTGCTGTTGGTGAAAAAGAAGTCGGTCCCCACTGTCATGCTGGAAGCGGAGTTCATTTCCAGCTCGAAAAAGGTGGCGTTGGTAAACGTGGTGATGAAGCTGTCTACAGTGGTTACTGTGCTGTTGTCGTTCAATTGAATGAGGAGGTCCACCGCGCTGTCGTCATTCAATGAGAACTCCAGGTCATCGCCTGCGGAAACACCTGCGTCATCATTCAGGATCAGGTTCACATTGTCCTCGTTTCCATCTTCATTGGAAGTGTTCACCGTAAACGATCCCGTGGTCGTGATGTCCGCATCTCCGCTAAGCCGTATGTAGCAGAAGTCGCCATCTGTTTTGTCTATCTGGAGATTACCGCCAACGATGAGCTGGGCATCGTTTCCTGTTCCCTGGTTGTTTTGATTCAGGTAGAGGAAAAGGTCTTCATCTCCGTCTTTGGTAATGGTGAGATCGTTGGCTACGTCTGTGACAGCATCCCGGTCCATGTACCAGAAAAAGGCGTTTCCGGCTGTGGCTGAATAACTGAAATTGTTGTCTATATCAAGGGATGCATCGTAATCCTGGGATATGATGCAGTCCATAGTGCCGCTATTGCTGGTAATGCTGAAGTCATTGGTAACGTGGAAGGTGGCCCCATCCCCAGAAGTGCCGCCTGAATTCATGGCGAGCAGCGTGTCTGACTGCTGAGCTCCTCCGAGCGTTACGGTGAAGTTGGTCGCTTGCACGGTGGCATCCTGCCGCATCCGGATGCCCATATCATTGCTGTTATTGTTGTTTTGGGAAAAGTCTGCAATGATGTCTCCGGTTACAACCACGCGGCTGTTGTCGTCATAGACACGCAGCAACATATCGTTGTTGTTGCTTGCGCCTTCATCCTTGGTCATGTTCAGGTTTCCGCCAACGTAGAGCGTTGCTCCATCAAACACGTTCAGGAGATTGCGATTATTGGCGCGATTCTCGTCATTGAGCGTAATGTCATTGGCAACGCCCAATCGTGCGCCATTGGTGATGGTCAGGCTTACAGTGTTGTTATTGGCATCCGTTGGGGTAATGGTAAGGCTGTTGCAGGAATCGGAAGAGGTAACGGATACGGTGTACGTACCTGAAATGACCACATCGTCCCCATCTCCTGGCACACCATCCGGATTCCAGTTGGCACCATCAGACCAGAGATTGGTGCCGGCATCTCCATCCCACGTAACCTGGGAGAAGGCCGAAGAAAATGCCAATAAGAAGGAAAGCCAGATGCAGTGCTTCCAAAGCTTTACAATACCCAAAATACCCCTTGTTTTACCAGTAAACCATGAATTGCCGCAGTGCGCGATGACTCATACGTGAAGGTAAAAGATTTAGTTAGCATTTTTTGTTCATCCGGCCGCAAATTATTTCGCCAAACACCTGTGAATTGGGAGATTAGCTTCATTTACTGTTCACCATAGGTAGGTAGTTTCTATAGAATAGAATGCCCTCTTCCAACAAACAAATTGCGCATTTACACCAAACGTTATATGTGATAAAACTTCAAATATCATAAGTAACATATGAGAACAAGCGCAATTTGATTTTACTCCATCTTTGAGTCACCATTGATCGATAGAAATGCTGGGACCTTTACAGAGAATTGAGCAAAATCGGAGAATGGTGATCTGGCTACCCGCAATTCAAATCAGGCGGTAAGCTTCATTTCTTTTTACGGAAGGCTCCAGCGAGGTAAAGCGTGACAAATACGATTGCCACTCCTAGAATTGACCACCAGATCATAGCGTTTATTTCCTTGTGACGGATGCTGTTTTCACATCCCGTCATTTCCAGCAAAGATCGCTGAAAAAGCGTGAGCTCAGAAAGTGGAATTCTCCCGATCTATTCCTTCTCCCAGCTATTGGCAACCGGATTGAAGGTTCTGGGTTTGTTGAACAGGTTGACCGTTTTCAGCTCGTAGCTCTCTTCGGTTGCGCGATATTGGATGCGATCTGCAACGATTGCTTCTAATAGGTTCAGGTCAGCACTTTCTTTGACAGAGTCGAAGTCGGGTTGATTAGCCCCATGTTGGGGCTGGAAGTCTTCGATCTGTAGCGTGATTTTTTGAGCAGCGCTTTGCAACAGGTAGTCGTGAGCCTTTGCGGTTGCCAGGAATAAGACCATGTTGAACAGGCCAAACCAAACCATCAATTCAGCGGCTTTTTTCAGCTGAGGTTTGTTGTCCAGGTTCAGGAATCTGAGCGCTACAGCTGCCAGGCCCATGACGAGCATAAAGGCCATGAATGCTGCGAGTCCTGTAAACGAAAAGAGCAGCAGAGCGATGGAAATGGCAATGTAGAGCAGCACCCGGGCCAAGCGTGAAAAGACCAGCCCGGGGCGTTCCACGCGAAAGGATCGAATGATCTTAGCCCGGTCTTTTTCATCGGCTTTTCTAAGCTCGTGCATGAGCTGGAGCAGCTGCTCAGCGCCAATGTTCACCGGCCCAATGTTCAGGTTCAGGTTTTGGGCACCGAGTTTCTTGTTCATGTTCCGGGCCCAACCGAAGGACCTTTTCTTAGGCACAAACGTGTCATCAGAAGCAATGCAGATAAACGCTTGTCCGGAAATGTTCAGGATGTAGGCATCCACAATTTGTTCCCAGTTTATCCGATTCTGCTTGGTGGTTCTATCCCAGACGCCCTTTTCGCTGACGATGATTTGCGGTCGCCTGTCCAAAATGCTCAAGAGTCCAACAGGGACTCCAAGTCCGAAAAAGCACACAGAAAGCCAACCCATGATGTTGGGGAAGCTGCCGGAAGCTTCGGAAAGAATCATCCACGTTCCGGCAACGATGAAAGGACTGCACATGACGATGATTTTCAGTCCTTTCCACGCAGTCTTGTACAGTTTCAGTTCTGCCATGAGTCACTGTTCAGTGGCCACCAGATGCCCCAAGGCTCCCAGTGCTTTTGTCAGCTTGTGATCTCTAATATCCAAAGAAACGCGGAATGAAGGCCGTCACATCTTCTCGAATAAAATGCCCATCATTTTGAAGCCTGTGACTTCATTTTCACTGCTTCTGACTATTTCCAGGGGACAGGGATAAATTTCCAATAAATCCCTGGAGATCGATGAGGCCTCGTATTTCCAGGCTCCGTTTCCGCAGTAGTAGACCAACACGCCCTCTTCCAGCTTGAGCCGCTTGATGTTCTGAAACTCCTGATTGAAGTACGATCCTTCGAGCTCTTTCAATTCGCTTTCTGAGTGTGTATACGGTTGGTATTGCCTGAACAGCCACGGAGCTTCGTTTTCTTCGTCATGGTAGCCGAATTGGTTTCCATCCGCTTCCAATGCAAATGATACGAGCGTGTTATTGTCCCATAGAAACTGATCATTGCCGATCGATTTTAGTGTGGCGATTTCGTCACCATCGGTGGTGAATGCTACCAGCTTACGCCCCTTTACTTTCAGGACATTGGTTTTAAGGTCTACTTGCTCGTTTCCGAAAAACACGTAGTTCCCTTCATATTTCTGTAGCTCTTCCTTCGACAAGGGAACCTCTTCATACGCGGCCTTCTCATCGCCATCGCCCGATCCTTGTTTCTTCGGGACATAAAGATCCACAAGCTTGAAAAATCGCTCTCTGAAGTCTCCTTCAAAGGTGTTTTGCGTGGTGAAGAAGGCGATGTCCAATTCAGGGAAGTAGAGGTACTTGGACACAAATCCACCGATGATCATACCATCAAATCCCATGGCTTCGTATCCGTTGTGGACTTCGAATTCAACGCCCAGCCCAAAGTTGATGGTTGTGCCATCGTTGAGCGTGCCCTTTGTGTGCATCTTTTCCCACAAGTCAGGTGTGCCAATGGTGGCATTCCGAATCCCTTGATGCCATTTGAAGATGTCTCTTGGAGTAGTAAGGATTTGCCCGTCTCCATTGAAGATGGCGGAATGTTGGTGGGTGCGGTAGTATTCCCCGTCTTGTTCTAAATATCCCATCGCCCGGTTCTTCACGGTCAAATAGGTCGTTGTTTTCTTCACCGTATGATCCATTCCAAGAGGCGAGAATATGTGACCTTCCAGGTAGTCAGCAAACGGTTCTCCAGAAACCTCTTCAACGATGTGAGCAAGCAGGATGTAGTTGGCATTGGTGTACTGGAAGTATTCGCCCGGCTTGAAATTAAGCTCATTCACATGGAGGATGATGTTCATCATTCGCGACTGGGTGAGCAGATCGTACCACGACAAATCCACCACATTGAGGTAGGGATCCACCTCTTTGATGCCGCTTGTTTGGTTCAGGAGCTGCTTTATGGTGGGGTCACCTTCCTTGTAGCGCGGCAGCTTGTCGACATACTTGTAGGCTGGTTCATCGATAGATAGTTTACCGTCCTTTTCGAGCAGCAGAATGGCTGCTGCTGTGAATTGCTTGCCGATAGAACCAATGTCAAACGCGGTTTCGCTGTTGATGGGAACACCATAGTCAAGGTTGGCGGTTCCGTACTGCTTTTCCAGAACAATTTCATCTCCCTTAAACACTGCGATTGAAAACCCGGGCTCGCCTGCTCCGGCCTCATAGAGACGATCTACCTTCGACTCTAAATTCTGTGAGATTGCGGTACTCGACATCATCAGAGCGATGATGAGCATAGCTGGTTGTAAATTCTTCATGTAGTTTAATGCCTTTTAGAGTGCTTGAGGTCTGATAGGGCTGGGATGACAGATGCTTCTGATGCGTTTTTAGTTGCTCTGGTCTACATGATCAGATCAATGAATCCACCTACAACATACACCCCTATTGTAAAGGTGATCATGCCCAGCAGGTAGGCGAGGAAGGCTTTCCAGTAGCTGGAAATCTTTGTGCGGTCAAAGAATTGTCCGATGGCCCAGGCCGAATAAATGATAAATGACATTCCGCCATATTGGAGAAACTTGATTCCTGTCAATCCCTCGAGGGTGCCAAACGTGGCGAGAATGAGCATTCCGAAGCCGACTACAAAACACTGCAGGATTAGTATTTCATAGTAGTTGTAGTCGTGTTTTCGGAACAGTGCCTTGGTCCACAGCGCAATGAAAACCCCGATGATGAGGTTTCCGTAGCCGTAATTATTCTGAACCCATTGAAAGATGTTCATGGGTGTGGATTGGACCGAACTGTCGTGGTAGATGTAGCCATCCTGGAAGGACACGAATTGCCTCAGAAAGCTGTAGATCAGTGAGGTGATGATGAGAAAAATGACCGGCTTAACGACCCTGCTCCGATCCTTCAGCAGAAATTCTCTGACGGTATTTCCCGGCCTTAGCAGTAGGCCCTTGATTGTGTACAGGATGCCCTTATCGAAGTATAAAACACTGATGATTTCATCCAGGATGTACCTTCCATCAATGCGTTTCAGTGTCGATGCACGTTCGTTTTGGGGGTCAAATGCTTCTTTGCTCTCTGCTTCGCTCTTTTGACGCGGACCCACTTCGGCTTCCTTCTTCATTCTTTGCACTGTCGTTTCGGTGGAAACAGCGCCCAAAACTATAGCGCAAAGGCATTGCCAAGGTCAATGCATCAAAGGTGTGTGGGATTCGATGGCGTCCTGTTCTCCTTGTCGATTGATTTCAAAGGCTGGAAGGACCTCAGGTATCTGCCCGTAAAGCGCTGATCAGGCAAAAAGTGTTCAGCGCGCCCAGTACTGCTTCTATGATGGTCGCCCTCATAATCTGTGGATTGGGCATCCCATCCAAGCCGTTGCTTATCAACCGGCCCACGACCACTCCAACAAAAATCACTGCGGCAATGGCAAAGGAGGTCTGTCTGAAACCGGGGATCGAAATCCCAAGCAAGACCATGATACCACCCAACAACATCACGGCTCCCACTCCTCGTATTTCGTTGAGCAGATCGGTGTCTTTCTCCAGATTGTTGGTTGGATTCTCGCTGTAGGTTTGAATGAAATTGGCCATGTCTGGCTTGATCAGTCTCATGGAGCTGGCGTAGAACAGAGCGCAGCCTGACAGGGCAAGGATGATGATTTGGAAGGTATTCATTCGCTTTGCACGTAAGGCAACTTCTGCTGCCAACTGCGAATGTCCCGGAGCCATTCCGGAAAAGATTTCATCTATCTTAAAAAATGCAGCCCGTACTAGCTTTTCTTGCCTCGGATAACACTCAGGGTTTGCTGTGTGACTCCGAGGAAGGAGGCCGTGTCTCCGAGCGACACTCGATTCTGAAGGTTGGGATACATCTCCAGGAATAGGTTGTAGCGATCCTGAGCCGATTGAAATTGGAGCAGATTGAGCTTCTGAGAAAAGAGGTGGTTCATGTGGATGGAAAAATCCAGCAGGACACGTGCGAGCCTTGGAAAACGTTCCTCAAGCATTAGAAAGTCTTCGTACGAAATGGTTTTTAGCTTACTCTGCTCCATGACTTCCCATTGATAGCGAGCGGACTGTCCGTAAAAAATGCTGCCCACTGCGGCAATGAAGTAGTTCTCATCAAAGAAGAAATGTGTGATGTCCTTCCCGTCTTTCACATAGTGGGTTCTCACCAGGCCAGACTCTATAAAGAGCATTTTGCTGGAGAACTGATTTTCTTTGAGAATCACCGCACCTTTGGAAATCTCTTCTGGCTTGAAGGCGCGATCAATGATTTTACACTCTTCTTCGGTGAATAGTTTCTTCTGTTCGAGAAAGTTCAGCAGCTCCATTCACTCGCAAAAATGGTCCATCTTTTCTTGGCACTGGAAAGCGTTGTGAAGTTCCGTTTCATTCATCAGTGCACATCAATTCCATCAAAGTAGATTTCGGTGATCGCGGTGTCGTCATACTTATCACCGGGATACACGGCTAATATTTCAAACTTGAGCGTCCACCAGGGTTTTTCGTTGAGTTGATCCCAGTTTTCTCTGTCAGCATACCCAAGTGGTTCAAACGTGAAGTGCTGCTCTTGCCTCGTATCTTCGAGATTTAGGATGGCAACAGCCGTGTCGTCAATGTACATCTTGAGCTTTTTGACGCGCGAGTTTTCCCTCCATGCTTTTTCGGATTTCAAGTATCCGTTCGCAACGATGATCTCGGTTATTCTGGGATTGTAGGGCGGAACATGATAGGTCACAAACTCACCGATGCCATCACCTGGAACACCTTCAACCCAGGCGGTTTGGTAGTTTAGGTCGTGAATGTTTCGCGGAGCATAGGAGATTCCCTTTTGTGCTTGCAGTTCGGAAGAAGCAGAAAGCGTGTCCTGCCCGCCACCGCAATACCAACTGCAACCGATGCCCATCACATCCCAGTAACCTTCGTGCTCCAGGAGGCAATCATCAAAGGCCTTTTTTTCTTCTGGAGACAAGTGCTCGTAGTCGCTTTCGAAAGAAAAATTGCGCAACATTTCTTCGCATTTCTTCTGTTCTTGCAGGAATTCAACCTCACCCTGCGCAGATCGATTTACCAGATAGCCGAGCTCAGGATGCATTTCCTTTACCTCCTGTGCGATGCCGGTCAGAGAAACCAACAGCGCCAGCGTTGTAGTGAATTGTCTCGTGCTTCGTTGCATGTGGCAGGGTTACTTGTTGTGTATTCGCATCGTTAGGTATTCCACCAGGTAGTTTGCTTCTGACTTGTTGATGATCGGCTGGAGTGTCATCAAATTTATCAACTCAAAGCTGGATTGCCCTCAGCTCATCGCCTTTGCATAAAGTGATTCAAGGCACCTTGTCGGTCTGTTTCGAGCATCGCAGCATATGCCTTGGCTTCCTCCGCGATGTGATCGTTCAGGTACTTGTTACTCCATTTAATGTACTCTGCGATTACGGGAAACAGATCCATCCCTTTCGCAGTGAGGTCATACACGAATACTTTCCTGTTGGTGGGATGATTGGATTTCGTGATGAGTTCCAGCTTTTCCAGTTTGCAGAGGCGATCCGTTAGCCTCGCAGTTGAAATTCGTTCTGCTGCATTGGTAAAGTCCTTAAATGTCCGTTCTCCGAAATACACCAAATCGCGGATAATCAACAGCGACCATTTGTCACCAAATAGGTCCAACGCTGAACTGATTGGACAGTCTGATCTGAATTCTTTTTTCATCTTTTATTGCTTTCGAAACGGAAGTGAAAATAACACACCTACTAACATGATTGACCTAAAATTTGAACGAAAGATCAACAAGCCCATCGATGAAGTCTGGAAGTACATTGTGGAGGAATTCCACAACTCCCACGAGTGGGCAACAGGAACAGCCGTCTGCAGGAAGGGTGATGCTTCCGAGGATTTTGATAGAATATGCGAGACAGAGACAGGAACGCTAAAGGACACCATCACAAAGGTTGATCATAAGGATCATGTGCTCGAGTTCTCGGTGGAAGGCTTGCCGTTTTTTGTCACTTCGGTGGTGAGCAGGTGGAGATTGAACGAGCTTTCTGCCACGGAAACGCAGATTATTCTTGGACCGAAAATCGAGGTGATGCCTGTGATCGGAACCATCATGCAAATACCCATGAAAATTGCCTTTAGAAAGCTTTATCCGGGATTGATGAATGATCTGGTAACCTTCATTGAAACCGGTAAACCATCGGCCAGAAAGCAGAAGGAGTTGGAAGGTCAGGCTTAGTAGCAAGCAGTGCTCGCTGCCAAAGCAGACGCTCAGCGATCATTGTCCGGAGGAAAGACTATCGGCTGATTCCGTCACGGAGTTTCGGCCCTGTTCTGCCCTCAGAATGATGCTGCCATCCTTGTGCGAGTCGCTCAACTTTACGAGGCTCAAGTCTTTGTCTGTATCGTGCCACAACACGATTCTATCCCTGATGCCCTCTTCTTTTTGAAGGTCAGCATTGACAGCCATGAAGGCAAGCTTCGGTGCGGCATAGAGGTAGATGGCTTCGCCTCCGTATTCGCCACCGTAGTCCATTCCCAGACCAACGCTGTTGTCTTCATCGCTGAAACCGTAACCTGAACGTTCTTCTCCTTTTCGATCGTTGAAAAACAGGGACCATCCTTCATTCATCCGGTCATGATATTTTCCACTCAGGAATAGTTTTCCATGTGGCCCAAGGTGGATCCTGTCCATGCCATCTTCATCCATCAGTACGAGTCCGTTTAGAGTGTCCGTCCTTTTCCTGTGCTCGTTGCTGATCGGGAAGCCCATGGCCATGCGAGGATTTCCCTCATCATCGTGTATCACAAGACCTTTTGTGTGAAGGATGTCACCGCGTTCAGATTGCAAAAACACCCAAACCAAAGCCACCGCTAATACCAATATTACCGCGGTTTGAACTCTTGTTGTTCTTTCTAATGCTTTGACTCTCCTCTCCATTTCCCTTCAGGTTATGCTCATGTTCCGGCCCTGAAAGTAGAGGGTGGATGACATCATTTTCATCCGGAAGAAGAATGGAACTCAGTGCAGTGATATTTGCACCACTTGATCAGTGACTGCTGAGTATAGCGATGGTTTTAGGCCGTTTTTTACCCTCCACTTTCTTTGATCAGTGCGATGGCGCTTTCAAGCACTTCGTCTTTTGTGACTGTGGTTTGCTGCACGTAATGCCTTGGTACGTATTGCTCCCTGGGTGTGCCGTCTACGTGGAAGAGCTTTGCTGTCGAAAGGCGATAGCCGAAGCGCTGATTCCTGAATGAAAACCCACTCATTTCTCCTGCCAGGCGCTCCATTTCAGTTCCCACGATGCCTGCGCGTTCCATGCCTTCAAAGCCGATCGCCAATCCTTCTCCCATGCTTCCGGTCCATCGCCCAACTAAAACGAGCACCGATTTGTCATACTGAGTTCCTCTGGGAGTGACATATTCAACCCATCGTCTTTCAATGGTGGGATTGTTTGCAGGGTCGTCAAAAGATGTTTCGGGGTACTGATGCATTTGATAAGGTTTCGGTTCATTGATGAACCTTCCCATGATGCCGCGGGCTTCGTAGGAATCACCACCGTCTACCGTATTTCTTAAATCAATGATCAGTCCCTGGGTATTGGCCAATCCATCCAAAGCCTTGTCGAAGGCACTCACGAGTTGATCCTGCCCAAGTGAATTGTTGATGCGGATGATTCCGATGTTGCCAACCTTGCTGACACTTAAAGGGCTGTTTTCCTTTTTGAGTTCCACCTTGTCCAGGTCGAATTCGATCACTTCGTTGTTGGTCAGCCTTAAGGTGAGAATCCTGGGTTCATTGTAACGCCCGGCCAGGATTTTATTGATGATCCATTCCCTTACCGGTTGCGAGCTTTTGTCATTGCAATGCGTTGGAAACTGTTCAACGGCTTTGTCAATATCGGTACCGTTGATTTTCAGCAATTCCACTCCAATGATCTCTTGCTTCAGAGCCTTGATTTGAGATAACCAAACGCTTGAGATGATTGGCTTGCCATCGCTGATGGAGGCATAGATGGGCGAGTAGAGCCTGTAGGAAGAACTTCTGTTCGTGTTTAGGATGAGGTGACTGTCGTAGAACTCATTCAACAGATATTCGAAAAAGAGCACTGTTTCCTCTTCTGTTTTGATGCTCGGAATCTGCTGCCGGTAATAGTCGCGGATGCAGTCCAAATCAACGTTTTTGTCTTCGAGGTAAACATAATTCTGCGATAGGTCCGTCAGGATTTCGTCTAAGTCCTGCTCGATTTTGATTGGGTCTGCCTGGGTGTTCTGAGGATAAGCGGAACAAAAGCTCAGAAGAAAACTAAGTGCTAAGATCAATGGCTTCATTGAGGCTATGATATTCGTTTTAGGGTTGTGGTATGACTTCGCACACCTAGACGGCTTGCTCAATGAAAAAGGATGCCTCTTTCCCCGAAATGTCTTCAGCTTGGAAGAACTTTAAATGCCTTCTGAATTTGCCTTTGCCTTCCAGGTGACTCTTGGGGTCTTTCATGAGGAAGCCTCTGGAAAACTCTAGTGTAACGTGGTTTTTGGCGGCAAACAGTCCACTGTACATTTCATCTTCAAGGAAGAACACGATGCCACCGTACATGATTCTTTCTGTGGTTTCCGGGAAGTGCTGAAAAACGATCTCGCGCAGCTCCGAAAGGATGCTCGATTTGTCATGATCGATCATCTCAAGTTCGTTCATGAACTTCAGGACTTCTTTGTCTTCAGGTTTCTGTTTCATCATACTTCGCTATGTGATTGGAAATGTATCAACTGACTACCAGCATTTTTCTCGTTTGTCAGGTTTTGAGTAGATCTTGTTTGAGTCGTTTCTTGTAGCGTTTGCGTTTCTTGTTGTATCTCTCCAGCAACAGCTCTTTGCCTATTTCCTGGTCATTTATTTTGAAAGAGTAGTGGGAAGTCGGCAGTGGAATGATGTACTTTCTCAAGCGCAGCAATCGTTCGAAGAAATTACCCTTAATGCGGTATATCTCATTGTCGATTCCTACTTCGAAATGATCAACGAAAGTTTCAAACTTGAAATCGCTTTTAGTCTTCACGATCAATGTTGTGTCAGAGCATTCCAAGACTTTGTAGTCTTCGGGAAAAACTTTGAACTTGCTTCCTTTCCAAGTATACTCCGCTAACGTGTCTTTGAAATAGTAAAGTTCACAGTTCTGATTGATCCCTATATCATAAATGATAGTAGTATCCGACAGCTCAGAATAGTCAAAGAAATAGGTGGTGTCATCTCCTCTGTAAATGCGCATTTCAGGTGTTGAAGCCATGAACTCCGACCATCTGGTCAATTCGGGTACAAGCAACCGTGGGTTTGTAATGAGCGGCAGTGGCTTATCTAAATTGAGCCAGAGCGGGAAAGGCCAGGGCTCACAAGGAATAGTGATCGTATAAATGTTGTTTACTGTATCAAACTTCAGTGCAAATTCACTGCTGCTCCACCTTAAACCAGCCTCTGTCTGGACTGCAATCCACGTAGTCATCTCCCTGTCTACAATTCCCCAGGGGATGGTCACTTTCACGCTATCATCGCATTGTTCCAGGCAATCAGCACTTGAATGTAACTGCACCATTCCACCGGTGGTCAATTGAACACTATCCGTGCTCATTAAGGGCACGTCCGCATTGAGGGCTTCGTCATCATTCCGTATTTCATCGAGGTCGAGTTCGCAACTACAGATGCTTCTTTCTCCGAAACTTTCGAGCGGGATTTCTATGGAACTTCTTTGTTCACCCACCAATTTGAGCCTGTTGTTAGCAATCGGAACATAGATCAAATCAACTCTTCGGCTCATGGCAGGATTTTCATCATCGGTTGCCTCTTCCTCACCACGCCAAAAGCGTTTGATGTCGTTGATTTTGAGTCGGCCATGAACACTATTCACTCGCAATTCGCTCAATTGCATGTTCAGGCTCATACTTCCGGTAGTGTCCGTATAGCCGTGTAGTTCAACGTAGTAGCGCTCCTTTAAAACAGATGCCAAAGAATCTAACCTGGCTTTGTCGCTTTCATTCAATTCATGCGACCCAGTTGCAAAGTAGAAGGAGGTCTTATTCTGCTTGCAAACATCCGATCCGTAGATCAAGCCGCAGAAGAGTATAGAAGAAAGAGCTAGAAAAATGGATGTCTTCATTTGTTCGGTTCTGCTGCTCAATTTGTCCCTTTTGATTGGATCCTTTGTGTTACTCAAGATGTATTTCTTGATCTCAGCGCTGTAATTGAAAAAAGTCTCATACTCCTCGAAGTTCGGAGTCTCTTTGATCAACCGATCGGCCTGTGCTCTAAGGTATGGGAACTGGCTGGAAGAAGAGACGCAACACAGCGTTGGCTTCATTACATGCAAGTTTGTTTTTGCAGCGTTTGAGTCTTCCTTCACCTCTAGAATGGGCTGTTGATCAGAATATTAGGTTTCAGGTAAGCTTCCTGGTTTTTGAAATCTAAAACAATGTGAAACCTCTTGAGCAAATTTCCTCCCAGCAGTGCTGGTTTTGTGGACTCCGTTGGCGTCTTTGTCAGGTTCGCAGGCATATTATAGATCTCGAAGCCACTGATGCTGAACCTTGGGAGCAACACCACATCGGCTTTTGAAACATTCCCGTCTGTTCCGGAAGTTGTCGCTTCTCCGATGACTTGATATTGAACGAGTAAGTTGTGTTTGGCGACTTCCTGGGAATAGACATGGAACTCTCCATTGTAGCCGCTATCCAGCATGGCCCAAATCTTCACTTTCTTGCCATTTCTGTAGATGGTGGTTTGTGCGTAGGGCAAATCACGGATGAATTTCAGCTTGGTTTTGGTGTACGTGTCTGACAGTTTGGGGAGATTGTCATACACGACCAGTTCACGGCTCTCGTAATCAATTCGAACTACTTTGTTCTTGAACAGGTTCCATCCGATGATTCCATCCAGGGTGCGGTTCTCTGCATATGAAATCCCGAGAATATCAACGTCATCGTAGACTTCGCCACCCATCTGTACTGAATTGTCATGACTGATTTGCTCGTTGGAAACTCCATTGGTTCCTCCGTTCTCAACGGTGCCACTGAACTCCATTTTTAGTTGATTCTGTTGGAGCCTCGTTTTATTGATCACGGTAATGTTGGCGCCCAGGTCGAACACAAAATTCAAGGTGTCGGATTGGTTCACCGATACTTTCAGATACATCCGATGGTCCTCCTTTAGCTCAAACGGAATAACCTCCTGGCAAATCGCAGTACGTAATACGAAGAGGAGTAAAAAGGTCAGTGCATATTTCATCGAGCGATTGTTTTTAGAATTGGCCAACTCTGTGACAGAATGGGTATTCATCATGTAATATTTTGAAGGCTTTGACAGGCTCGCCAGTGACAGTAAAGTCCGCACTCGGGCCTGCCGCATCGTAGTGTCGGTCAGTGGCGATTTGTAAGCGATGTGAGTTGTTCGCAAGCGAGGGCTGAAAATCCTCAACCTGCTTCTGTACTCTGCTTTGCTCTCGCCCAGTCAAACATGTGCTCATAGAGCTGCTTGATGGGCTGATCCCTGTTTTCCATATAGGTGGCCAGCAGTTCCCGGTTAAACTCACCGAACCGAATGAACCCCCTTCGTGCTTCCATCTGACGCTCCATGTAGGGTAGGAATTCCATCACTACTTCCTCCTTGTAGTTGTCGATCAAATAGAGGCTGTAAACACCAAACGTCATGTATTCATTGAAGACCATGTAGGGTGAATCATAGCTGTTGGTGATTTCTCCCTTGGCCCACGTTGCCCGGTCACCAAATACCTCATTGATGGTTTCTAGGTATTCGTAGGATAACGGATTCACATAGTTGTGGTCAATCTCCGTAAAGACCACCCTGCTTTCCTGTAGCTCATTCATTACCGGAGAGTAGGAGTCGTTGTAATCCGCGGGACAGATGAACATGAATGTCTGGTTAAAGTCCCCGCTGCCGAAATTCTGCGTAGAGTGTGCGCCAAAAACCAAGGGAGAGAAATAGACGGAGTAGCTTCCGTAACTGACCCCAAACTCCTCTTCGAGCCAGGTTTGCATCTGGTCGATCGGGTTCAATTGCTTGTAGGTAACGATCAAGCTGTCGTAATGCGGCTTGTTCGCTTCATAGAATGCCCTAAAGTTGGATGCTTTGGCAAAGTCAGCCATCAGCGCTGCATCTTTCATCGGGTCGAAGGAATGCCATCCTTTGGCCATCTGCTGAATAATGCCATCGTTCACGATGCGATCGCTCTGGCCTATGGAATAGGCACAGGCATTCATTTTGAGCGCGAAGTAATAGTTGTAGCTATCTCGTGAAAACAGCGAGTCCTGAAAGGAATCATCGTACCGGAGTCCGTGTATATACTTCTGCACGGTATCCATGATGGGGTGCGTGAGGTAAGGACTGAAATGGGCCTTCACCCTTTTGAAATACTCCGTATCGGAGTTGGTCATGTTCTTATCCTTTTCGGCATCCTTGTGGAGTGCCACCAGAATATTTACGAGCTCGCTTACTTCCGGGATTTCAATGTTGACTTTGCCTCGGTTGGCATCAATGTAGGCTGGAGTGAAGTTGACGTTGGGCTTGATTCCAATGATGCGGGTTTGGGCGGTGTCTCCCCTGTGCATGGTGATGTTGAAATCGATGGTGTCATGAAGACCTACCGTGAAGCCGATGGAATCTGTTCCATCGGAGAAAGAGACAAGATTTTCTGCTTCTCTGCACTCCAATTCAAATACATCAGGCTTGAGCTCCGGTGCCAGGGTCCATGTGGATACTCGCAGCTCTCCATTCACCCTGATGGTGACACTTTCTGAACTGGTATGTAGGGATTGCTCCTGAGGGCTCTGAGGAGTGCAGCTGCTCAGGATGAGCGTGATGAGTGTAAGATTTAAGAAGGTGAATGCTCTGGCGTTAATGGCCTTGATCTTCATGGATAGTGATGTTTTATCAGGTTCATGTTGCCGAGTGCACTCAAATATCGACTTAAAACCGTCCCGATGTTCCATTAACTATCCATCCCATCACCTTTGTTCCGGTTCTTTAAGTGCTGGCGAAACCTGAGCATCTGAAAACCGGGGAAGGCCGTGAATACCGCTCCGAGTACCGCCACAAAAAACCAAAGAGCCTGTGGCCCGGGTCTTTTACTGCCAAACCGATGGAAGATGATGGCCACGATCAGTATGATCAGTCCCATGATAAACGGAACGATCAATTTTCTCCAGGTGCGCCTGATTTCCGTGTCATCCATTGTTGGTCGGCCGTGATTTCTGCGTTTTAACAGTCAGTATTTCCGCCTTTTTTCCACAGTTCAACCGTTTGCTTGATGAACTCTTCAAGGCCGGTCTCGGGAATACTCACGCTCTTCTTCACCCTGATGCATCCTTTGCCTCTGTCAAAGTCTTTCAGTATTTCCTGCGCATTTTCAACATTATCAATGTTTCCAACATAAAGACTTACGTAAGCACTCTGCGCGTTGAGATGAAAAACGCTCGTTCCACTTTTCCCATATGACAGCATTTTGTACTCAATACTCTCTTTCAGGTCAGGTGCGTGCTTTTGAATGATTTCGCGGATCTCTTCCAGCTTATGCTTTCTCCAGTCACTCTCTAATTGCTCCAGGTATTCGACCGGTGTCTTAACATCGTATTGCATGGTTCTTTGTGGTTAGATGGTTGTTTTGCTTCAGCACTGCAACGTTACGTGGTTGTGAGTAAATACACAGCGATTACTCATGCGCAACGTCAGCACCAGTGCTGATCTGATGTGCTTTCTTTTCATATTCAATCAAGGCTTTCCAAACCCTCTTCGTCTCGGGCCACACATCCAGGTCATCGTAAAAATCCGTGTCCGTGTTGGAAATCATAATCTTCCCCGTGTTTCTTTCAGGGTTGAAATACATTCCTGCAAATACGCCATAATCGGCACCATTGTGACCGATGATATTGTCCTCGATCTCCAGCCAATCGCTCGTATATTCCATGAAGCAGCCGTAGCCTTTACCGTCAAATACCCTTTTCGAGAATAGTGTTTTGTAGCTCTCCTGGCTTAGCAGGCTTCCATGACCATTGTATCCGCGTATGAACTCCATCAAAAACAGAGCGAGGTCATCGCTGGAAGTCATGAACTGGCCGCTGGGGTAGCTGCTTTCCGAGTACCTGCTGATCATCATATCCGAATAGGCAAAGAGCCTCGAATGCTTGTCCGCTTCGATATCCTCGAATCTCCATCCCGATGATTTCATGCCCAGGGGAATCAAGATGTGCTCGGTTGCAAAATCTCTGAAGTTCTGTCCGGAAGCATTCTGAATGATCAGGGCGCACAGGTCAGCCGCGATATTCGAGTATTCCCGAACTGCGCCAGGTTCGTTCGTGGAAAACAGTTCAGTGGAATACGTACTGCTGTTGGGGTCTAGAAAATTCGTGAGGTACTCTTTCAGCGTTTCTCGCTCTTCTGACTTTCTGAAGAAGTCATAGGCTCCTTCATCAGGCCCTGATTCATTGTTTTCTAAAAAGTAAGCGCTGAGGTACACTTCTTTGCTGTCGATAATCGAGGAGGTATGATAGACCAGGTGGTCAATCAGAATCTCTTTGTCCGGATGATTGGGGTTGGTAACCTTAAATGAGAGGAACTTGTTGATCGGGTCATTCAGCTTCAGCAGATTGAGTTCCACCGCCTTCAGCAAAGAGATTCCAATGAGTGTTTTGGATATGGAGCCAATGGGCTGCACGGTGGATGAGGTATACAAGTGGGTTGTGTCAATGTCCTTGTATCCAAAACCTTGCTTGTACAAGACAGAGTCTTGATTTACGACAGCCACGGAAAATCCCTTCAACAAGCCCATGGTGTAGGCTTCATTGACCTCATTCGTGAGCGAATCGTTCAGACGAGTGTAGACTGCTTCTTTTGGCTTTTGATCCTTTTTTTCCTGCTGGCACCCTATGAGTGAGAGTGCAATGAGAAGCGATAGTGCGCTTCTCATTTTGAATGACCGACTAAGTCTTTTCATACCCGTAATCCCGTTCTACTTTTGCTATTCTTGTTTTATATAATTCATACCATTCTTTACGCCCTCTTTCTTGCGCAATGGCATGCTCTGCGTGTTTCTTCCACTTTCTGATGGAATCTAAATCCTTCCAGTAGGAAACTGTAATTCCAAGTTCATTTCTGGCACTTTCGATGCCTAGAAACCCTTCTTGCTCCAATGCCAGCTCCACCATTCGATCGGCCGTTTCAGAGTATTCGGCAAGATTTTCTGTGTTCACTGAGCTGAAAATCACAGCGTAGTAGGGCGGTTTTGGTGTGTTTGCAATCATGTGTTATCTGTTAAACGCTTCACCACAAGACGCCAAATATATCATCCGAGTATTGACCTCATCCACTGGAATAGCCAGTGAGAGGCGGATGAAAAACCCCGGCTGTCAGGTGTAGTTTAGTTTTTGCTTTTTGTCCAGATCTCACAGATATCGGAGCCTTCAGCTTCTGATGGGTAAGTCAGATGCATCACATTGGTTCCGTCCCAATCGACTGTGAATTCTTGCGTGTTCTGATTACTCCAGATGCGATAACCTCCTCCCTTGCCAGTGTCGCGATCGAATAGCTTGAGTACATGCTCTTCGGTGATCACCCACCGACCAGTTTCAACGATCGGATGAGTAGGCTTATGGCCATAGCAGTCATTGAAGACGGTATAATGGCCACTTCTTTCTATGACCAGCAGGTCAGGGCATTCGACATACTCTGACGGGCTTGTGCCACTGTATATCCACTCTCCCACAATGCTATCTTCCTGATCCGTTTCCCGGAAGCCCAGCAGCACGACTAGCAATAGCAACAAGAGACCTGAGTATTTGACCTGCGAATTCACGCTCGGAAAATAGTGCTTACACACTTCAGGGCAAATGTTCCAGGCAAACGGTTGAGGGAAAGGGGTAAATCGAAAATAAAAAAGCTGACGCGCTACAAGCGCGCCAGCTGCTCCTGTGCGAGCGGAGCAATTATCCGTCTGCTTGCTGAGTAGACTCCGGCCACTCAGCGTCTAAATCCATCTCGTTCCAGATTTCAATGGCATCAGGAGTTCCGCCAATGATGTGTGAAAGATGCTGTTTTGGAATGCGCTGCGGGGCAAGTCCCTCTGAGCTGTTGTTGGTTTTCATGAGTGTAGTGGTATTTACGGTTGATATGCTACAAGGTAATCCCGAGATGGCGCACTTTTCACGAGTGATGCCGGTTGTTTAGCGGAGGGTCTTGGTTTGGAGATGATCGGCAGGTGATATATCCTGTGCCAGACCCAAATCCCCTCTGATTGCATGAATGACGCTCATTTACCCCGGATACTGCTCACGTGTATCTATTCGTTGATCGACAGACTCTTCACGGTGCCGTTGATCGGTGATATTTTGATCTCACCATGGTCTTCATTGAGATAGAAGATATAAGAGCTGTTTTTCCCAATGACTTCAACATTCAAGGATTGGCCATCAATGAAGTTGATTTGGTCGTTGTATTCAACTTCCCCTGATTCCATTCGGGTCTTAAGTTTTGATCCTTTCCCAAGGCCTGCGCCAACGAAGACTCCAATAAAGAAGATCAATGCAAACACCGTCAGGCCATTCAGCACCCTTCTTTCCGCATCTTCCTCTGATGGTTTTATTCGAAAGAAAGAGGCGAACCATTTCTTGTTTTTCAGCGTGTTGGCTTTTTTGGGTATCACGATCACAAGCAGGATGATCAATACAGAGAGTATCAGCAATACCTTGTTGGAAGTGAGTTTGGAAACGGGACTTAACAGAACATCGAGAATGTCAGAATACTCTAGGATATTGACTCCAAACTGGCTGTAGAATAAAGTTTCATTGATAATTCCAAGTATTACGAGTAATACATATCCTAAATACAAAACACTTTGTGTCTGTTCTAAATTGTTCCGCACGGTCTCAGTTCTATTGTTGACGACTATATGCTCTCAAATATATCAACACAAGGTTGGCATGTGTCAGCCTTCCCATGAGCTGTTGCGATTTGTAGAGAGTGCAGCTTTCGCCAGCGGCAGCCACCTAAACTGGGCTTGAAGGGCTCCTTTACCAGGGTAGATCAGATTCTGTTTCAGCATTCCAGAAAGCCCCGGTGTCAAAGTCGGAGATCAAAAACTCAAAGATGCGTTCCGCAGATTGCTCGGGTGTCAAGCGCCCGTGGATGAGGTTGCCCTTGGTGATCGATGTCTTCACCCAACCCGGATGAACAGAGGCGACACGGATGTTGCCCTGAAGCCTGTTCGCCAATAGTTTGGTGTACATGTTCAGCGCACTTTTTGACATTCTGTAGGCTACAGAGTCTGTCAACTCACACAGATCAATGGCGCCCATTTTTGAAGAGACATTCAAAATGATCCCGTTGTCATGGATGGCGCTAATCAGTTTTTCCGTGAAGAAAACGGTTCCGGAAACATTCACTTCAAATGTTGAATGAAAGGACTGCCAGTCTGGTTTCTTGGCGCCTAAATCCGGACCTATTCCTGCGTTGTTGATCAGAACATCAATGCGAGGGAATTGATCTAAAAGCTGGGTGCAGGCGCTTTCAAGGCTTGAAGGTTTGGACAAGTCCAATGCCAGGGGGTGAAAATCTGCATTGGCAACGCCTGGAATGCTCCCACTTCTGCTTGTTCCGATCACGATGAAATTTTCGCTCACCATTTTTCTGGCCAAGGCAAGCCCGATGCCTTTGCTCGCTCCTGTGATTAAGGCAATCTTTTTTGTCATTTGGGTGGCTTGTTTAGAGGTTACCATCGTCAGGACTGTCGTTTTGGTTCTCCAAAGCTACCACGAGAAGTAAAGCGGTTTAGGTGCTTCCTGACCGCATCGGTAAGAAATGAGGTGGCCTGTGAGCAAGCCGTAGTCACTTACGAAGTGAAGGATCGTGCCTAATTCAGATTCCTGAACTCACTGGGGCTGTATCCCGTTTTCTGCTTGAAGAGGTTGCTGAAGTGTTGTGGATACTCGAATCCCAGCGAATAGCCAATCTGGCTGATGGTGTCGGAAGAATTGAGTAAGCTGGTTTTTGCCTTGTCAATGAGAAACAGGTGAATGTGTTCCAAGGCTGTTTTTCCTGTCTCTTTCTTCAACAGGTCGCTCAGGTAGTTAGAAGAGACATTCAGCTCTTTTGCGCAAAAATCTACACTCGGAACTCCTTTTTGCAGGGCTTGATCCGTGTCGTAATGATGGATCAGCAAGCGCTCGAATTTTGACATGATGTCGCTGTTCAGATTGGTCCTCGCAAAGAACTGGCGATCATAAAACCGTACGCAATAATCGAGAAACAGCCCCAGGTTGGATACGATGAGGTGCTGACTGTGTCGGTCCAGGGTCTGGTTGTATTCCTGAACGATCTTGTGTAGCAAATCCTCAATGGCCGTTCGTTCATCGTCCGAAATATGCAAGGCCTCGTTGGAGTCGTAATGAAAGAAAGAATACTTGCTCATTTTATCCGCCAGATCCGACTTCTTGAAAACATCAGGGTGAAACACCAACGACCATCCCTCGGGGTCAATGGGCTGCTCCTCACCTGAATCATTGTTGAACTCCATCACCTGGCCAGGTGCAGTAAACACCAGGGTGCCTTCCTCATGATCGTAGGAGCTTCGGCCGTAAGAGAAGGAACTACAGACATTGGAAGACTTAAAGATGATCACGTACAGGTGATTGATGACCTTAACTCCCTGCAGACCGGATACGGTTTTGATGTCTTGATTTCGGATCACACTTACCAACTGGTGCTTCGGCTTAGGCAGCGCCCCCATGTGATGCATTTCAGAAACCGTATGTATTTCTATCGTCTGTTGCATGATGAATCAGTGCACGTATTTATCGTAAAAATCTGCGAAAGCATCGATTTGAAATTGATTGGCTTCCTGAGAAATGGCCGCCTTTGGAGAACCGACCTCAAATCCATGATATCCGCCCTTGAAGATCTTAAACCGAACAGGTACGGAGGCGTTTTCTAAGGCTTTCACGTATGCGACATTTTCATCATAAAATGGTTCCAGATCGCCCACGAAGCTGATTGTTGGTGGGAATCCGCTGTAATCCTCATTCAACATGGGAGAGGCATAAGCCGGCACTTTTCCTTTGATGTTTCTAAGGTAAAGTTTCCATGCTCTGGCGTTGATGTTCGCATCCCACATGGTAGAACCCTGCATTTTGGAAGACGCGGTGATGCATCGATGATCAAGCATTGGGTAGATGGGCATCTGGAATATCGGTTTCACATCTTGGGTGTCACGAGCTTTTAAGGTAATAGCCGCGGCCATTCCGCCTCCTGCGCTGTGGCCCGCAATGATGATGTTGTTGGGATCGATGTTGAGCTCTTTGGCATTGTCACGTATCCAAAGCAACACATCATAGCAGTCATTAAATCCAGCCGGAAAGGGATCTTTCTGAGACACTCTGTAGTCCGGGGAGACAATCACAACCTTCCGCTTTTTGATGATATCAGCATAAAAAGTCATCGCCATTTCAGGGATTCCCATCATGTAGCCACCTCCATGGAAGTAGAGCATCACGGGCAGTGGCTTGTGGATGCCTTCAGGGCGAAAAACCCTGGTTCGAATGCGATGACCCTTGGTCATTGTGCTTGCGACAGCATGCGTTTCGTTCGCGGCTTCTTTGAGCTTTTGACCTTTAGTCAGTCGAACCATGCTGTTCATGATTCGCAATCCCCATGGCTTTGAATTCATGGCGATGAGGGAACGGAATTGGCTGTATTGAGCTTGAAGCTCCTGGTTGTACATTTCCTTGTTTACGATCATTTGTAACCTGTTGATGATTTGTTGATCACAAATGAATGGTGTCGGAAAAGCGCGGACTAAAGGATTTCCATCGAATGCTAATGGATACTACAGATGTGGGTTTAAGGAAGGGGTGAGTGGCCTGTTTTTAACCGCATGCATTGCCATGCTGCTATTCGGATTTACCCTTGATCAAGACTTTAACTTCTGCCAACTAGGTACAACTCTTCTTTCTTGTTCCTTCCTTTCAGGGCTATGCTCCCTTTGGTTGTGAAGGTATATGCTGATGGAGGCAACATGTCCTTCAGCTTTCCTGTAATGAGCAAGTCGGCCTCGTAGTCGCTGCACAAGCTCTGAACCCGGGCGGTCGTATTCAGCACATCACCCGTAAAAACAATCTCCTTTTTCAAAGCGCCCACTTCACCGATGGTCACTTCCCCCACGTGGATTCCCGCCTTGAAATCCACTTCCACGCCATATGCTGCTTGCAATTTGCCTTGTTGGGCAGCCAGACTGTCGCGGATGTCGAAAAAGCATCGAATGCAGTTGGCTTTTTGAATCCCCCGCTCAAGTTTCCATGACACCACAATTTCATCTCCAATGTACTGGTATACTTCTCCCAGTGAATCGATGATGGGGTCAGACATGATGTTGTAATAGTCCTGCAGGAGGTTGAAGTAGCGCACATGGCCCAAAGACTCAGCAATGGTCGTGGACGACTTCATGTCCAGGAACATGAACACCCGGTTTTCCACCTTGGGCTTGTGGTATTTGCCGGTGAAAAAATTGAGGAAAACATGGTGCCCCAGGTTTTCGCTCACAGCCGAATACACCAGGCAGGCAAACAGCGATACGGCCAATTGAAAAAGGGTAGTGGCGAACGAAATGCTGACCAGGAAGCGCCCCAGTTTGTTCCATGACTCAATCCCAAACAGGGTTTTACCCGTTTCAAACGAAAAGGCGATTGGGTAGAAGACGATGATGACCACCAGGAACAGGAAGAGATAGATGAGGAACTTGTAGAAAATCTTTGCTCGAAGGGAGCGCACGGCAAACCACTTTTCAAGGTAAATCACTTCCAGGGCACCCACCATCAGCCCGACAATTACATTGGCGATGTTGGCAAAGATCAGCACGGGGATGGTGAACGAAATGTCCGTTTCCGGGCGGATGGCCTGATTGCCAATGATGGAAAACTCCGTGATGATGATGACCCATCCACACAGCACCCAGATCACCGCAAAGGGGATGATCCTTGAAATATTCCTTCGGGTTTTTGGTGTCATCCTGATCGTTGCTTCTCTGTCGCTTTGGATTGTGTTGGCCAAACATAGAATAGAAGTTGATGCGCCCGTTCGCGCATGGGGAACAACGAAGCTTAGGCAGGGCACTGCTGTGTAGTTCAATACGTTGGTTGACGTATTGATCGGCCACGATCAACCAGCCACTTTTACATCAAATCCTACTGCCATGAAATCACTTTTACCACTCTTGTTGGCCATGCTTATTGGCTCTGGCCTTTCAGCCCAGATTGAAGTTGAAAAAACCTACAAACCCAGCTACAGCAGCGTAAACGATGCGCGTGATATGATTGCCGCCACTGGAGGCGGATATTACATCACGGGTGTAGCGGAAGACGCCAATGGCAACGATGCCATGTTTGTGATGAAGGTGGATGATAACCTGGACTCGCTTTGGACGAAGTACTACCACAATGCGAACTTCATCAGCCAACGCGGGGATGTATTGCTCTACAACAACGCTGGAAACCTTTGCGTAATCGGCATTACCAATGGTCCAGGTGTGCATATCAGCCTCTGGGAACTGGACCTGAATGGCGACACGATTCAAACCAGAACCTTCGCCACGGGCAACAACAGCATCGAATTCCTCATTCCTGATGCGCTCGTTACCGATGATGACGGGTTCATTGTATGTGTGCAGGAAGGTGTCACCTCGGGAAGCGTGCATTCCTTTGATTCCGACTGGAGTCTGCGCTGGAAAAAGTATGGGAGCCAAACCGGAGGCTGGCCTTCCGTGGATGTCAACGCCCAGTTTGTAGGCGTGGAGATGATCGATACCGTGCTCTACTATGCAGCACGAAAAGCCAGTGGCGCAGACAATAAAAGCTACTTCATCAGCTCCGGCATCAGTGGATCCTTTTTGAGTGTTTCGCAATACGGTGTGAATTCCCAGGGCATTCGTGCCGAAGACCTCATCATCACAGACAATGATGAAGCATTGCTGGTAGGAATGATGACGACTCAAATCAATTCCGGACTCTCCGGTGAACGCACCATGATTTTGAAAACCAACCTGAATGGTGACAGCCTCGGCATCACCAACGACCTCGCTACTTCGTTTCCCAAAAACGCGTCCATCATTGATGGCAACGTGGTGGTAGACTGCGTGTCGCTGACGAACAGCTCCGGCACACGCATGGGCATTGGCGTCTACACCCAAAGTGCAGGAATTGTTGGAAAACAAGACCTCGAAACATTGCCCAACGAGTGGGACCAGTCCGAAGGCAGGGTTTACCGCACGGTGGATGCGGGAGGCGGCAAGCGCGTGACTTTGGGTGTAAAAGGCTCTTCGAGCAACAGTGAGATCATCCTCTACAAATACACGGAAGACTTGGTGGTAGGGGTCGAGCACATCAAAAGTGAGTCTAACACTTTCTCCATCTATCCAAATCCTGCACGTTCGCAGCTTACCATTAGCGGATTAAGCGGAGATGAAATCGTGGAAGTGTACAATATGCTTGGTGCGCGGGTTTACAGTGCTCAAGCGCGCGGAAAAGCTCTGTCGCTGGATATCGCTAGCGTGGAGCGCGGGGTGTACTTCGTTCATATCCTTGATCGTCAAGGTCGTGGAATGGAAAGCTTGAAGGTGGCGGTGGAGTAGGCGATTCGTTCGCTTTCATCAGGAATAAATGCCGGGGGCGAAGCATTGGTGAATGCTATTTGTTCAACATCTTTTTCACTTGGATTGACATTCCATGCTGACGTGCTCGTTGGCTACGCCCATTGAATCATGTGAGGCTCGTAAAATTCATGTGCACTATGGGTGTGCACGCAAGGAGTAAGTCTCAACGCTTGTTTAGTGACAAAATATTGAGGGTTAATACGCAATCGCATTCGAGGACTTATACTCAATGCAGAATAGAGGTTAAGGGCAATGTTTGCCCTGCTTTATTCACGCCTTAGAACAGCCTGAAATAAAGCGAATAACTCAAACCCGCATTTAACAAGACTATGATTCCAAAAATGCCTTTGGCCAACATGTTTTGGCTTCTGATTTTCACGTTATCCCTTGGTACTGCCAGCGCGCAGGAACTCGATCTGAACAGGGAAAGTACTTTAATGGAGTGCGATCCTCTGTATCCGTGTGCACTGGATGCTCACTTTACCGCAACTACGAATGGCTGTGATGCTCAATTTCAAGGTGCTTCTCATCCCTCTGAATGTAATGTCCGAGAAATTTGGCTGGTTCAGGGAGCGAATGTGTCTTTGCTTGGCAATACGGTGAACTATACGTTTAGCCAAAGTGGTGCTTACGAAATATGTCACATTGTTGAGGGACTAGACGCTCAGTACAATGTGGTATGCACAGAGACCTTGTGTTTAAAGGTCGAAATCAATTGCGGGATTCTTTGCAATGCTTGTGACATTGAAGAACCCATTATTACCATGAATCAGACACAAGGCTGTCAATACGATTTTCAGGGCTCCCATGGGGGTGAAATTTGCCCTGATCAGATTTTTGAGTGGGCCATATTAGATGCAAACTACAATCCAATTCAAACGGCCACTGGGCAGAATTTCAATAACTATACTTTCCCTGCGAGTGGCGATTATTGGGTGTGTCTGAACATATATGTTGAGGACGAGGATGGAGTCCAGATCTGTCAGGACAGGAGATGCGAAGAAATTACGGTCGAATGTGAAAACTGCAATTCCTGTGACATTGAGGAGCCGATCATCGGAATCACTCAAACGGAAGGTTGTAGCTACGATTTTCAGGGCTCCCATGGGGGTCAGATCTGTCCCGATCAGATTTTTGATTGGACCATATTAGATGCAAACTACAATCCCATTCAGACGGCTAGCGGGCAGAATTTCAATAATTACACCTTTCCGGCAAGCGGTGAATACTGGGTATGCTTGAGCATACGTGTCTTTGACGAAAATGGAGTCCAGATTTGTCAGGACCGAAGCTGCGAAGAAGTCATCGTAGAGTGTGATGCTTGTGATTCCTGTGATATATCACCTGAAATCGTTGAGGCAGGAAACTTTGAATGCACGTTTGACTTCCGAGGGCTGAATACTGGAACGAATTGCCCCAGCCAGATTTTTGAGTGGACCGTATTCAGCGGTAACAATCCAATTCCAATCCACACACAGATTGGTCCAAATTTGAGTGGTTACACCCTCCCAACGGATCAACCTCATACCATCTGTCTTTCGATTTATGTGCCTGACGGAAATGGTGGCAATGTTTGCGCTGAAAGGACATGCATTGAAGTGGAATGTGAGTGCCCATTGCCGGCAGTAAGAGATATAGAGCATGAACAATCGAATAGCAATTGCTACACCCATGATTTTTCCATGTCGCCCGGACCGCAGCCTGGGGAGACTTACGGCTGGGATCTCAATGGAGATGGCTTATTTGATGGGGCAGGACAATCTTCTACGTTCACTTATCCCGCAGATGGAATTTATGAAGTGATCCTGGTCATATGGAATGAATGTGGCAGTACGACCATTACTGAGCTGATAGAAATTGACTGTTGTCCCGATCCTGAAGAGAGGGAGATTCTAGCCAATCAATCTACCAATAGTTGCGGCCGATTTAGCTTTTCCACCGACCCTGGGCTACAACCCGGTGAGTCTTACGAATGGGACATTGACGGTGACGGTGTGATTGATGGTTCAGGAGCCTCAATTACGGCTGATTACCCTGTAAATGGCACTTACCTCGTGACACTGTATGTTAGCAATGAATGTGGCGTAGTCAGATTCACCTATGAATTGGAAGTAGACTGTTGTGAGCTTCCAGATCCAAGGGATATCGAATTCACACAATCAATGAGCAATTGCTACACCTATGATTTTCATCCTGGCGCACCCGGTCTGCCCGGGGAAATAATAGAATGGGACCTGAACAATGACGGTGTGTTCGGATCGAGCACCACCATTACTTTCCCTGCAGACGGAACGTATGAGGTAGGCATGCGCATCACCAATGAGTGTGGAGAAATAATCATCACGCTTGAGCTTGAGGTAGCTTGCGACACTACCACCACAGATTGCGGTTGGCCTAAGGGTTATGGAAGCAGCGTTCCTCTAAATGAAAAAGGAGATGGCGTTGTGGTAGATGCGTCTGGCAACGTGTTTGTTCACGGCTTGCTCCATTCCAGCGCCCAGTTTGAGGGTGGTGCCTCTGTGGCCGGTGGTGCGTTTTTGGCTAAGTATGACAATTGCGGCTTATTGCTTTGGGTTATTGATGTTGCCGCTTACGGAATCGGTGAACGATCTACCCAGTTGAAAATTGATAATCAAGGCAATCCGGTGTTGCTCTCAGCGCTCGCTACTTCTACAGCGGAAGACGATATTGAATACAAACTCACCAAGTTTAGCAATAGCAATGGTGCAATGATGTGGTCAAACACCATTGAGATGTGGAAGATTCTGCCCAGTCCATCGTTTGACATCGACATGGCTACGAACCAGGTGTACCTGGTGGCGAGCGTAAGTCGCTACCTAAGAATAACACAGGCAAACGGGACGGTCATTGTGAATTATGTGAGCCCTGTTGGTTCCAACTCAGGACCGAAGCACACCAGCTATCTGATCAAATTTGATGCATCCGGAAACCAAATCTGGCAAGATCACATTGTCTCGATCCAAGGTTTCGCCTACTTCCAGGATGTTGTTGTGGACGAAAGCTCAGACAGGGTTTACTTAGCCGGATCCGCTGGAGATCATCCTCACCCCGTTGGTGATATGACCTTCAACAGTAATAACTCCATCACCATCGCTCCAACCCAAACGAATCGATTGTTCATCACTTCGTACACAGGTAGCGGAAGTTTGTTGTATGCCAATTTGCATAACATCTACAATCCGTTGGAAGCCTTTGGTCTTGAGTTTAGCAACATCGATCAGCAATTGTATTTGATGACCAGCGATGACCCCGGTACCTCTGCCATTAATGATCGCTTGTACTTGTTCAATACACTCGGAAATCTCCTGTCCAGCGTTTCATCACCCAGACAGTCCCCACGCCTGCATTACGATCAGGTTGGAAACTACCTCTTGACCTGGGGTAGCGGTGACTGCAATGCCATTCGTGTGCAGAAGTTCACTGGAACATCCATGGATTGGTTCTACGAGGTTGGAGGTTGTTTCGATGCTCAAGGTTCTGCTTCCAGCGTATTTGCTGATCCAACCTCTGAGAAGATTTTCATCACAGGCTCATTCTGGACTCAAGACCTCGTGTTTAACTCCACAGATATGTTACCTCTTGCCGGAGACAGAGATGTTTTCATCTCCACCATCAGGGATCAGGGCAACACCGTGTTGTACAAGGTCAGCGAAGAGTCTGAAAACCAGACACTGGAAGGCGTAGAGGAAATGAGTCTCGTATCTGTGTATCCTAACCCTACCAACGATGTGCTCAACATCAGTACAACCACCGAAATGGGAAGACTGGAGCTCTTGAATGTGAGCGGTGCTGTTGTGGCCCAGGAAAACATCAGTGCTGAAAACCAGACCGTCAGACTTGATTTAGTCCATCAGTCTGCAGGATTGTACTTCCTAAGGTTTACAACTCAGTCTGGTCGTGTTGAAGTCATGAAAGTGGTGAAGCGCTAGGCATAGATGAGCATCACCAATAGCACGAATTCCTGCCCTTCTTCGTCCTATTCGCTGTGAGAGGGATCATTTGGCGGGAATTCATCCAGGCTTGACATGCTAGTCGAACCCGGATCAGCAAAAAAGCGGCTAAGCATTATGCTTAGCCGCTTTTTGATTTTTGTATGAAGAGCGCTCCCTGCGCATCAATCATTTTTCGTTTCAGCCCTTCGGCTGATGAATCAATGAGAAGCGCAGCTGCTGAAAGCGAGCTATGCTTTTGTATAGGGAGTATTCGCCAGCTTTTCGCGGTAGTTCTTCTCCAGCACATTTGCAAAAGCAGCTTTGTCTTTCCGCAACAGTTCCATTGCACTTCAATTGCAAACGAGTGTGTTAGCCTATTTCGTTATTTCCAGACGGAGATGTCGAAGATGACCGAGATGTTGGGGGCTATGGTGTAGTGATAGCCGTGAAGAATCGATTGATACTTCGGTGCCAAAAGCAGTTTGAATGAAGCTATTGCTTATACACCTTGTGGATGGTAGTTCTCGTTTTAATGCAGTACATCCCTTGTTTCAGTGTTGATAGATCAACAGTCGCTTGTCCATCATTTTTACGAACAACGACTGTCAAGTCTGATACGTCCTGCCCCACTGCGTTATAAATCCTGCACTGATCCAATTCTGATGCACTGCCAACAATGTTTATTTCATTTTCAGCGGGATTTGGGTAGACTTGAACCTGAGCGGGCACCCATTCATTTGTGCTTACCCTCCTAGCTGGAGAATAGTCAAACTGGCCACTAAAATCAGTCTGCTTGAGACGATAGTAGGAGGTCCCGGGGTAGGGGGTCTTATCAATCCAGGAATAGCTCAATAAAGTGGTTGAATTGCCCGCACCGTCAATTGTGACCACTTCTTCCCATTCATTGCCATTTTTTGATCGTTCAAGGGTAAAGTAATCGTTATTGATTTCTGACGCTGTTTGCCAGTCTAGTTGAACCATTCTATCGTCAACGCCCTTAGCGGTAAACTTTACCAATTCTATAGGAAGTGGGGTTTGAGGGAAATTGCTGGTTCCTATGGTGAATCGCGAATTATTGGTAATGGCAGTGACACTTGCAAACTGATAAACGCTTCCACTGACGTTGGTAGCACCGCTGATCGGAGTTTCATCATCGAACAAACCATCGTCATCCGTGTCAATTATTAACCTTAAATCAGACACGGTTACTGATCCCAATCCCGTCAAGTCGAACCGAATATCAATACTGCCGACATCAACGGCCGAACCTGAAGTGTTTACTTCACTCACTCTCCAAACTCGATCAAATCTGGCTTGCACTCCAGAAGGTACATCAGAGGTTTCCGTAGCTTGTTGCGTACCATTGTCATGACCCCAGATTAAGAATTCATCGTTTCCCAGTCCAGAGGGATTGAGCATTCTAACGATCCCTGTTCCCTGACTGTCATCATGGATGTTGGAGGCATCAACTCTTCCTATTCCAGCAACATCATGATCATAATCTCCATTTCCCGGGTTGTCTTGAGTGTAGAGATCATTGCTGGCAAGGCTGATGTTGTATTTGGCTGCTAAGTAGTTAGAAATGATAATATGTTGTGAAGAGTTTATGGTGGCTCCAAAGACCATGAATTCGGTGATTGAACCATCCCAAAACTCACTGTAGGTTTGACCAAGGTTTCGATCTGTAATATTTCCAATGGTCAAGAAACTCTCTCCATCTCCATTTGAATTTGCCACACTGTTTATTAGCAAGCTACCGTTAAACCGTCCTGAAAAGGTTGAACTTGTATATTCTGCGGTTACAATAAAGTCTGAGTTTGCGCTGGGTGAAACAAAGCAATTGACACCACCTCCAAAGTAGTGGAATGTGTTTGAGCCACACCTGTTGTCAAATCCAATCGATCGATCAAATCCGGCATTATCATGCCCAAATAATTTTGAAAGTGGACTACTGGCTGCGGTGTTGTGATCTGCTACTGCAATTACGGTGATGTCTGGGCGAACACTTGGGCTGATATCATAGGAGACCCTTAATTCGTCATCCCCGGAAAACTCCAACGTAGGGTATGAATTTTTGGAATTTGTGTTGAACAATGGCTGTCGGCTGCTGACCGTTTGTGAGGCATGATTGCTATTCCCAGAGGCGTCATTCCACTGCTGCAAAGAAGTTCCATTGGTGGAGGGAGTGCTGCCTGCATCTGAAAAATGATCGATATCTCTTAACCAAATATCTAAAGTCGAAGTCCCATCTGTAGAGCCAACCCCGCCAGGGCCGGTTTGGCAAAGCACTGACAAACAATTCAATAGCGTGAACGCCATGATGATTGTATACTTCATATAGCACATTTTACGCAACTACCGCGTCATGGTTTTGAGGTGTAGCAATGGTAGGGTTGGTGATCGGTTGATGTTGTTCGGTTGTGGTGATGTGTGAGTAGTTGAATGCCCGAAGCGTCAAACCAAAGTGAGGAGGTTTGCCCGCTGATTGAGAGGAGCGCATAGTTCTGATACACGAAGCAAAGTTATTACTTGCCACAGACTAATTTCTTGAGCTATCCAGCTGGCGCGAGCCTTAGGGGAGCTTTTTTTGAGTTTCGCAATCCGACTGCTCACGCAACCTGTAAACGAGAGTGCAATTGCGATTACTAGTATGAGTTTAGTCTGATTGCATCTATCATTCTACCTAACGATCTGCCTAAAGCCAAACTTCAGTTTGCTTTAGGCTTTGTTGGCATGTCGTTGTTTTATTTTTTCCGCGATTACCTTACACTTTGCCCTGTCTCCAAATACTCCAATAGTTTCGGTTTCAATGTTGTACAAACTGTCAGCGATTTCGTCCAATGGCTTGTCTTGTAGAACCATATTCAAGATTTGCGGAACGTATCTTTGATATTCATCTCTTGGAGCGATGCCATTCACACCGATCGGGTCCCAATCCTCCCAGAGAATTCTGTCAATTTCCACCCGTATTTTTTCTCTGTCCATAAGTCCACTTAGGTCGTATGGAGTTTTGTCGAATTCAAACTCCGATTCATATTTCCCGAAATCCATAAACTCGTAATACTTAGTCATCGCATCGAAATGCGAGCTCGCTTCGAATGAATGTATGATTTCAGAATCTGGTTCAAGAAGAGTTCTCGCTTCAGCTCCCAATTCACCAGCAAGGCAAAGCATCGTAAAGCCTTCCTTGTCTTTCCATATGTCGTGTTCAAGCTTTGCCATTCCAATGCACGCCAACCATGTGATATCAAATGTATCGAACCAAAAGTTCGTTTAATTACCACTAGCCTGGCGCGCTTGTAACGCGTGCCCATCATACTGAATAAGGGCTTCGTATGATCCGCATGTATTACAAGTGCGTGCGAGGGGGCTTTTTGTTGTCCAGGATTATTCTCAGGTCGGAGTACAGATAGATGGCAGCGATGGTTATTGCTCCAATTCCTGCTCCTTGCGATTTCCAATTTATGGGTTTGACAACCATATAAACACCCATGCCAATAAGAAACAAGCAGAATGGATAGGCAAGCAGGCGGATGACTACCCGTTTAAAAGTCCACTCTCTTCTAGGTATCTCGATTTCCTCCCGAATCGGAATGCCTCGCTGAACATCAGCGAGATTTTTGAGAAAAGTGTCGATGTTTCGCTTATTCCAGCCAAAGGAGACCACAGAAATCCGCTTGTTCGGATTGCAAATGCTGTTTAAGAGCAGCCGGTCCTTATCTCTGATGATCGTGATCATTTCTCCCCAACTGCCTGTCCAGTTCCACGATCGGTATGCTCGAAAAGCCCTCTTGTCATTCAAGTCAATTTGCCATTGGTACTCCTTTGCAGTTCGTTCGATGGCGTCTTGAAACTCTTCGTCCGAGCATTCAACAATTACTTCCCTGAACCTCAGCCGCCTTTTCTGAATGAAGTAGAAAGCAACGGCCGGAATGATCCATGGCCAGGCGGTTGAAACAAGTTCTTCGGCACTTCTTACACCATCATAAGTGTCCGTCACGTAGATTTCAAACAAGCTGAAAAGCGTCAGTCCAGGAATGGCCAGAATGAACCACACAACCAAATAATGGCTGAAGGTTTGCCAGCGATTGAGCTTCAATCGCTTTGTCTGTTCCATTTTGTCAATCCATTCTCGCTTCATGGTGTTTTGCATGGACTCTGGGGTTGCGCAGAACTTTGCTTCAAGCAATAAAGAGAGGTTTTTCTTTTCAAAAGCTCAATGGATCTTGAAAAGTCAACAGACTTGGTGTTTACTTGCATCAGAAACAAAACCGATCCGAATGAGAACGCTGATTCAGAAGATCAGCTATTAAAAATGCACGTGAGGGGAAGGTTCAGTTCTTGCGGACAATAAACTCAGGTTCATAACCGGATGGCTTTATAAGACAAGCATGTATCAACTACTTCTTCAACAGAAGGATTGTAATTCGACACATCATCTTTTCTTGCATCATAGCTCTCGGGATAAAAGAATAGATTGGAACCACTTGGATGGGGAACGTTCCTATCAAACAATTCCGACAAGTCATTGATTTCCTCTTCGGTTCCATCGCATTCCACAATTCTTCGCCCTATGTTGATCAGTTCTTCTCGTGTCATGTGTTTTGCTCTAGAAGGGTAAAATTTGGGTGCAGCGCGACCGTTTAGGGAGCATTATCGCATGTACACTGTTGCAGCCAGTTTTTCTCTGTATTTTCTCTCTAATGCACTTGCAAAAGCGGATTTGTCATTCCGCAGTAATTCCATCGATTCTCCATTAGCAATAGTTGGATGCAGGTCCCGTAGGTGGCTATCGCTCCACGTTGCGAGCTCTACGATTAAAGGAGTTAAAGCCAATCCCTTGTCGGTTAGAAGATAGAGGTTAGTCTTTTTATTACCTGGTTGCTTTGTTTTAATGATGATTCCCACTTCCTCCAACAGTTTGAGTTTGGAGGAAAGGATATTGGTAGCAATTGCCTCATCACTTTCTATGAAGTCTTTAAAGGTTTCCTTGCCTTCGATCAGCATTTGCTTGACGATAACCAAGATCCATTTATCTCCCAGAACATCCAATGCCGAAGTAAAGGGGCAGTCACATCTGAATTCTTGTGGCATCTGTTTAGCGAACATTAAATATTGCTTGCAAAATGAAATTTAAATTCAAAATTACTTGCAGATCGAAAGTCATTCCATAATTTTACTTGCGAAATAAAAGTAATAATTATTGCCAAATGGTCAAATCGGTGAGAAAAGCATTAACGGTTTTAACGCTATCAGGTGTTCTAGCTTCCTGTGGTATAAATGAAACGAAATCAACAAACGAGATGAATAAGTCAAAAACTTCAGCAATGAACAACAAAGAAATTGTAGGCAAATTTTTAGGTGCTGTGGCACAGGGAGATACCATCACAATTCGGGAATTGGCCAATGCCGATTACATTCAGCATAATCCATTTGTACCAACTGGTTTAGAACCTTTTATTGGGCTGTTACCTACGTTGAAACAATATGGAACTCATGCTGAAAACGTGAGAATGTTTCAAGATGGTGACTATGTGTTTATGCACAACAACTGGAAAAACGCCAAACCTTTTGGGGCGGATGAAATGGTGGCGTTTGATATTATTCGTGTCGATGAAAACGGAAAAGTAGCTGAGCATTGGGACGCAATGACGGTTGTAGCTGAGGAAACTGCTAGTGGAAGAACACAAACCGATGGACCAACAACTGTTGAAGACTTAGACCAAACCGAAACGAACAAAGCCCTGGCAGTTTCCCTTATCGAAGACGTGCTAATGGGTAAAAATCCAAGTAAGATTGGTGACTATATCAGTTCCGAAGAGTACCATCAACATAACCCACAGATCAAAGATGGATTGACGGGTATATCGGAAGCAGTAGAGTATCTCACTTCTCAAAACAATATGTTCAAGTACACCAAAATTCATAAAGTATTAGGTGAAGGAAATTTCGTTCTTACGGTAAGTGAGGGTGAATGGAATGGAGGTAAAGCCTACGCATTCTACGACTTGTTCAGAATGAAAGCCGGTAAAATCGTAGAACATTGGGATGTGATTCAAGAAATACCTTCGGAAGGTTTGGCGCACGATAACGGCATGTTCGGTGGTTTTTAATCAAAAAGGTTATTGATTTTTAGTCTACTAGTGTGAAAAATATGATCATTTCGGGAACAGCAGCGGCCATGGTTTAAAAGGAGCTGCAGACACTTTGCAGACAAAGGCCATAAAGCATTTGCGACAATGCGAGAACCTGTGCATGCCGTCTTTTCATGCTTGTTCAATAAACTCCTCTCGTACCATATTTTTACTCTACCGGTTTGGCTAAGCCACCTTTGAATGCAGTTTAGGAGTTGTTGTAAAGAGCGTTACTTCTTAATCAATCTGATGGTCTTTTTGTAAGCATCTGATTCAATGGAGAGGAAATAGACTCCAGAATTTAAATGATGAATTTCTATCTGATCAGGTCTAACCCGGTAAGCTAAAACTTGTCCAACTCCATTTTGCAGTGTGACTTGTTCATTTCCAT
The DNA here is from genome assembly GCA_002428995.1 of Flavobacteriales bacterium UBA6057. Taxonomy (GTDB): domain Bacteria; phylum Bacteroidota; class Bacteroidia; order Flavobacteriales_G; family Salibacteraceae; genus UBA6057. The sequence continues at coordinate 56,160 of DIYJ01000002.1, forward strand.
GCATACCTGCAAAATGGAGTTGATCGCTAAAAGGGTTAGGAAATACATCCATTTGCTTAGAATCCGTTTGTTCTGTGGCAATACCAACGGTAGAACATGGATCGATAACTGAAAGAACAAACTCTTGTAAATACTGATACCTATCCGTGTTTGAGCTATCACCGATTGAGTGAATGAGAGTATCTCTATCACCTATTCCCAATTCATCGTATCTATTTTGAATGGCAATACCATTATTAGGATCATGAATATCAGGATCAATGGGATCTGTGGCAGATCCTGGTTCACGATTATAGACGAAGAAAATAGGTGGCGAGTCAGTGCTTACATCATTGGGCGGATACCAAAGCGTGGAATCTCCCCAAGCATTGGATGGCAGTGCATTGTACATATACAAGCCTTTTATATCAGGATCAGCTCTATGGGCTTCTTTCCAGCTCAGAATAGTACCTCTCGAAGAACCACCGATAATAAAGTTGGTCGTATCAAAGTTGTAGGTGCCTGCATTGGCCTTTACCCAAGCAAGCATTAACTCTGCGTCATTCCAGCCAGTTTGAATGTCTGCAGCAGTACTGATCGTTGTTAAAGACTCCCATGAAACAACTGATATTCCATTCTTAGTTAATGAATCCGTGATGTTTGAAGGCATCGCTGTTGTTCCACCATTGAAGTGAGCATCAAAATAAACGGGGGTTGGGCAGGTTGATGGAGCAATGTAAATGTCTAAAAACTGCCTTGACTCTGGACCATATGAGACACCTGGATAATCTTGAGCTTGTGAAAAGAGTGACATGAACGCAAAACACATCAATGTCAGTATACGCTTTAGATGTTTCATTTCGGTTTCTTCTTCCTTGCAACGATGTGATATCAAATATATCCGACAAAAGTTGGTTTAACGGTCGCATTATAGATGGTTCAGTCAAAAAGGAAGCGAAGCTGTAAAATCCAGTCAATGGAGGATTTTGTCCGAGGACCGGAAGTTAAGTGGAGCTCATGCTTTCGAGCAGTCCTGAACATAGAAGAATGTTCGGCTTGCAGTTCCTTTCTCCCTCAGGCTGGCGCCAGTTTGCAGCGCTTGCCGATTATGGAGTGAGCTTTTACGATCCGCACGCTCTATAAGTGCGCGAGAGGGACTTTGAAATCCCAGTTGTTCATCACAACAGTTATCACCGTTTTACAACCTCAGATTTCCTTCAAACACAATTCGAGCGGTGCTTTTTATGTAAAACCAATTTTCATCGAGAATTTCAACCCTCATTTGACCCGTGCGCTCTGAACATTGAAAGGAGGTCATTTTTTCCATGTGCAGACGTTTCGACCAATATGGCGCTAAGAAAGTGTGCGTTCCTCCAGTCACAGGATCTTCGTTTGTACCGCTCCAAGGCCAGAAATAACGGGACTCAAAATCAATGTTGTCTTCGCTCGATTTGCTTGTGACAAGAACGCCATTGATGGAGTCATGGGATTTTTTCAAAGACTCAAAATCTGGTTGTAGCGATCTGAGTTTTCCGCTGTCATCAATTTCTATTAACAGGATATTTGTTTCGGTGTTGTATTCCACGTTCTCGACTGTGGTTATTCCTAGAGCATTCAGAAGGGGTTGAGGGGCTTCAGATTTTTGTGTTGAATAGAGGGGGAATTTCATTACGATTTCCCGCTCGGTCTTTTTAATCTCTAAATCTATGCCCTGAATGTTCGTAAAGGATACTTGCTTCAGCCCGGGGTTTCGTTCGAATACCACTTTTGAGGAAGCTAAAGTCGCATGCCCACATAAAGGGATTTCCATGACAGGAGAGAAGAACCTGATGCTAAAACGATCAACTTCTTTTTGAGTGATAAAAGCCGTTTCGGAAAGGCCAAGCTCTTTGGCGACCAGAAGCATCAAATTACTCTCCAATTCGGTTTCTATCAGACACACACCCGCAGGATTCCCCTTGAAAGGTTCATCGGTGAATGAATCAACTATATAGGTTTCAATTTCTGTCATTTACTTTAGGTGTTTTCTCATAACCCTATGGTATCAAATGTATCGAACAAAAGTTGGCCCAATGGCCTCTTTTGCGATGGTTAGCCCAACCAGACATCGAGTCTTTGAAGTTATGTCAATGGAGGATCTTGTCCGGATACTGGAAGTTGAGCGGAGCTAGCCTTTTCGAGTGGTGCCGAGCATAGAAGATTGCTGGGCGTGCAGTGTTTTCTTCACTCAGGCTGACGCGAGTTTGTAGCGCGGACTCATTGTATGGAGCAAGCTTTTACGATCTCCATGCACTTCAAGTGCGCTCGATGGAGAGAATAAACTAAATCCCATTTTTAATTCTCAGGGGTCATTTTTTAGCTGCCGCCCCAACGGTTTGGCTATGGTGCGTTTTAGTGCGCTATAGCTTTTGTTGGCTGTAGTTTTTTATTCAATTGCAAAGTGTTTCAATGCTCGCATAGCTCTCAGTGTATTCCACCTACTGGGTTTACCAGCTCGTTCCATAACAAAGTGTACTTGTCCGGGATGAGCTGCTTGCACATTCCAAGTATTGTCTTTATTCCTTTTCTTTAGAAGAGCTGAAGTCGATTCATTCATTCTATCATCCCATTTTCTTTTAGCGTTTTGGAAATAATCCAGCGCTCTCAGAATGTCATACTTCCACCTGCCAGGATATGATAATTTCAAAAAGTCCTTATGAATGATACTACCCGTTCGGTCGGAAAGGAACAGTCTATGAATCAGCACGAACTCTTCTGCACTTTTAATGGCTTTTGAGATGTCATCTTTTCTGTAACTAAAACCTGCTTTTTGAAATTCGAACAGTCCTTCTAGGACTGAGATTGTCGAATGTAAAGAACTATGACTTGCCCCGCTTCTCGTTGTCCTGCAATTGAATCCTCCATCAGGCATTATTTCTGTGAGGAGACTATCTACAATCGAGTGCAATTCATTTTCAGGTGTCTTGAAATAAGATGCATAGTTTATAAACATTCCATTTACGCAAACATCACTATGTACAGACGTTGATGGTCCTAGTTGAATTCCGCCATCTTCCGCTTTCAAAGTGTTCGATACCAGCTCTATAGATTCTTTGACAAGTTTGTTGTTCTGATTCGGATTTAGGTTGCGAAGGTCGAGAAGCGTATAATGCGTTGAAATCCATTTGGGTTGATAGAATCGGTCGCCCCAATGTCCATTTGGTTTTCTTTTAGATAAAAATTGCTTCCCCCAACCTTCATCCAAAATTCTGTCTTGTAAATCTTTTCTGTCAGTTCCTAACAAATCGCGGTAAACCTGGTATTGTATTGAAACATCCCCTTTAAGCAACCATTCTATGATTTGATCTTTCTCCATTTCTGAATTACAGCCAGCAATGATTTGGCTACGAGCACTAGCGTCCCGCAGGGTGCTATTGATTATAGCTGTTGTTGCATGTGTTTTTTAATTTTCTTTATTCATTTTCTCATGTTCTTCATTTACCTTATCCCATAATTCTTGATTGTCTGGGTCAGCCATTGCTTTTTTAACTGCGTCAACGTAGTCGGGTTGATTTCGGTACTTTAATTCTAACCAGGTTCTTTTTGGTAGTATCAAGAGTATTAGACCAAGCCCACCATAAACAGCAATACGTTTGAAAATCCTTGTGTAATAGTTAGACTTTGTCTTGGAGTACTTAATAGTCCCAATAATTAGGGCTATTGCAAGTCCGAGCAGTCCAATTGCCAAATTCATGATTGCTCCTGGCCAAGATTGAAATTTGAAAAGGAGCCCAGCTGTCGTCATTGAAAGAGCTAGTCCCGTCAAGATTGCCCCGACAATTCTCATTGTACTGATTCCTTTGTAAGATTCCTTTTTGAAAATGTGTCGAAGTCTTATTCCATTAAAAAGGGCAAAACTCAAGTACATATAAAGTACAGAAAGTGTCGATAGAGATAATACGGTCAAGACACCACCACCTGGAACTAATAATAAGTTAAGCACAAGAGCTATCAGGGAAATTGCCCCAAGAATTATTTCTGCTTTCTTCACGCTCGTCTTTTGATTTGTGTGCCAACGGTTTCGTAGCTGACGTTGTGAAGTTATGCACTGCACACAATGTTGTGCAGCTGGCTTTTATTTTTTCATTCTATTGGCTTCCATTTTCCTTTCTCGAAAAATACATTGTAAAATTTTGGCGACTTAAACACCAAATAGGACCTAGGCTGGCGCGCTTGCAGCGCGTGCCCATTCTATTTTACTCACTGTTTACGATCCGCACGCACTGCAAGTGCATGCTATGGACGGGCTAGGCCGGGAGCATATGTATGACTAGTTCTATTACTTCTGATAGTAACATCGGCATGAGACCGCATAAGCTGCATATAAATGCCATTTTGAACTTTTGGGAATAGATCAACCTGTCTGAGTTGTAGTATCTCAAGTACTCCTTTTGAAAAATGTTGGGAGAACACAGGAAAGTATTCTTATCGAAGCTAATGGCGGTATTTCTTTTGTGTTTATCGTAGGCGTCAAATATGTGGTATACATACTCCTGTCTGGTATCAAGTCGTAAGCTGCTGTTGAACTCTGCCAGGAAGTCGTGGAGTCCAGAGTCTCCATATTCTGTGAAGCGCACAACATGTTTGCCTTTGAGTGTTACATAGCCCCACTTAAGTTTTTGATCCTTCAGTGTATGATATATCTCTAATTTCATAACTTGGTTTTTGTGAAAACAAAATTATGCACATCTTTAGTATGCTGGGTTTTATTGTGAATAAATAGAAGCTTCCTGAGACTGTTTTTCGCTTCTAGCTATCGCCCATGGCCTTTTCTAAAACAAGCACTGGATGAATGCCTACCTTGATTAACGCTAATTCTCAGCGATGTAAGCACGAACATCTTCAATCTTGTCCAAATCCAGTTTTTTGAAATCTTCTTTAGACTCAACGTCAAATATTCCAAGATCCTTTTTCAGAGAGAGTTCTAGACTCTGAACAAACTTCTTGATTTCGATCATCTCATAGGAGTCCAGTTCGTCTTCGGAGTTCCCTTCTCTTCGTTGTAAAGTTTCGTAAATCTTACGTCTAAGGCCCGCGGATATTTTGGCGGAAATCCTACTGAAAATGACTGCATATTCAGAATTGAGTTTATCATACTCTTCCTTGAAAATTTGCAGTTCTTTAGTGCTTATTCCTTTTCGAATGCCAAATTCTGATTTGGTTATGTTTTTGGCTAGTTCACTTAGCAGGGTGTAAATCTTAGGGTAGTACTCTAATCGCTTCTCAATCAATTTCTGTTCAATTCCAAACAGAAGCTCTTTGACCTTTGAGCGCAAGGTTACTCTGGTCTGTATCATGGATACAACAAAAGAGATGAGTGTAGCAGCTAGTACGCTCCAAAACCCAATCCAGGCGGCTATTATGTTGGGGTCTAGTTCCATTGATGCATTGAGAGTGCTCCAGCAGGCAAACGCTTGCTAGTTGTACTCAGTTAAACCAGCGTGCAGCGGTCGCACGCATGGATACCGTGCAAGTTATATCAATGGAATTGAACTAACGCATAACAATAGACTTTTAAAGCTCAGTGGTTTAGTACGATCCGAACGCGCTGCAAGCGCGTTTGCAGCGTGTGCTAGAGGAGTGCCGGGTTTATAATTTTCCAGCTTCTTTTAGACTTCGGTTCAATCTTTCTACATCATTTCTAATTTCAGGTCGAATTTTGTTAAACGCGTCTGTAAGTGCGTCAGCATAAGTCTTTCTATATGCAGCTCCAGCAGAGTAACCGTGATATGCCGCTATGGTATTTTTACCTCGTCCAATCGCTGAGTATTTACCGATTAACTTATTGTTAGAATCCATTACTCTAAATTCAACTTCGATGACATAACTTGGTTTCCCATAAGGCACTCCGAATAATAATGGTGTCTGTAGTAGAATCCCATTAATGAGTATCCATGGCATAAGCCCCATTTTCATCTCAATAATATTTCTCTTCATTACCAAATAGCCATACTTATCTCCATAAGGGTCGATAAGGTTCTCTTCGACTTCTTTAGTAAATAGTTTGAGCTCATCGTCATTGGTAGTGACTGTGGTGTTAGCAAGATCTTGTATTCTCCGTTCAAGGGTTAATAGCTTCGGATTGATGGGGTCTTTTTGAACATCAAGTAAAGCGGGGTCCCATGCTTTACAACTGGTTAATAGTAAAATTGAGAGAATTAAGATTGTCGTTGAGTTTTTCATTTTTCGTGTTTTCATTTTTGATTGTATACAACTTTTGTTGTAGCGTGTTTTTTGTGGCTTAAAGGTCGGACACAATTGCGATTGTAAGTTCGATTACAATTATCAGCCCAATTGCATTTAGAACCTTTCGGTTTTTAATGAACTGTTGAAGGACTAAATCAGCAAGTCTTGCAATGATCCCGATCATCGCGAGTCCGAACATTGCAACAAATCCCCAGCCTTACTCTGCTGACAGAGATTTATAGTCTCCAATTGTGTATGTCAAGATTACAAAGAGGAAGATTGCTGTCGTAATGTTTAATATTATTGATCGATATTTCTTTTTCAAAAGTGCTGCAACGGCTCCGCTAAGAATCGTGGGGTTTCTGGAGAACAACAGTGTCCGCCCGTGTAGGGCTAAACTACGAAGATCATTGCTAGCTTTCAGTTCGTGTCGCCCCATGTTTTCTTATCGATTGTTGGCAGTAGTGTTTTATTTTATTTCTTTCAAATTGATCCTTTGATTCTGTGTCAAGCTGTCCAAGGTGTTGTGAAACTCTACTTCATTTTCGAATTGATATTCTTCAAGTTTTTCTGAATGAGTCGAGAACAGTTTTTGAAACCAACTTACATCATTGTATTTTCTTAAATCTACTATGTAATATGTCGTGTCTTGGTTCTCCCTAATCCAATCACAACAACTTACAGCGGCAATAAAACGTTCGCTGCTACCAATTTTTACAACGTTACTTGGAACTATGACAATACCACTGTTGTCGTTTTCGTCATCTTTTAGAACTAACACGTGATAGTCGTCATTCATGCTCGTCAGATAGAAGTCTGAAACAATATTCTCAGATTTAAATTCGTCCCAACCGATAGTGAAAATACAGGAAGTCGTAATCATTGAGATGAGTATCAAAATATGGACTTCAGTTCTTTTCATTCACATTCAGCTTTCGTAGTACCTCGTTTTCATATCTGTAATCCCAATTATTCCTTTCAGTTTGCTCAATCCTGTGTTTGATATAAAGCGAAAGCTCAGGCCGATAAAGATGAACCTGACAAAAACGAATTCCATGATTACTGGAATCAATAGCCCAAGAGAGTTCTTAATCCCAGTTGACAGTACCCCAATAATGAACCCAATTGCAGGGAGGAACATCAAGATTGAAAATATCACCTTGAAGGCATTATGGACTTGGACATCAATAATTCCTTTATTTCCCTCAAATACACCGTTGAAGACACATATTGCTCCTCGCCCAACTTCGGAAGAAATCACTTTGAATTTCTTGTCGCCCACCTGTCCTCGAAATGCTTTATCGGTCCAAGTGGAGACAAGGTTGTTCGTAATTTCTGTATTCCGTCTTAGTTCTGCTAAGGCACTTTGGGCGTCTTCTTTCAATTCCACTGAAAAGACTTTTATAGGAAATAGGTTCATTGGCTTGTTCTGTTCTTCAAATGAGGCGCAACGCTTTGGTTAAACTGCGTTTCAGTGCAGTTTAGATTTTGCTGTGTTTGGTTTTTTCTCTTTTCAAATCGCAATTGCATTTTGTTGCCACCTCTGTTTTCATCCGAGCTGAATTCAATGTAGCTCTCATCATATGAGTAAATTTGAAGGAAGCCGTATTCTCTTCCTTTATAGGCCAACTCTATGTAATTCATGTCTTCAGTCATTATGAACTCCCAAGTACCTGAGTTGGATTCAAATTCATTATGATTTGATTGCCACCTCCCATCATCATATAAGTTGATGTAGTAACCAGATTCTTTATTTCTGTATTTTCCTACAAATTGGTCTTGTTGGGATTGGTATATCAAGTTGTAGTTCACCCAATTGTAGAGTGGGAATAAGAGTATGATGACTCCCACTACAATCATCCCATATTTAATTATATTCTTTTTGGATTTTTAAAAAATAATTCTAGTCCATATATAATCAACACAAGACCCATAATTCCAATTGCAACTAGGAATAAAACAAGTAATCCTATAATCATTGGATGTTGACCTGGTTGTATTATTTGCATTTCCATATTAGTTAAGCACAACTATGTGATATCAAATATGTCAAATAAAAATTGATTTAATCATCTGTTTTTAAGTTGGTTAATCCAATAAGGAGTTAGGTCTTTGAGATTATATCGATTGAGGATTTTGGCCGAATACTGGAAGTTAGACTCAGGCTGGCGCACGCGCTGCACGCGCGCGCCAGCCAGGACGGGTATATGTAATGGCATACCAAATGAAAAATCCCCCAAGCCTGCGGCTTGAGGGATCTAAAAATAACATCTAACAAAATCAATCTTCCAGCCTCTCTGCTTAAAGCGAGCTCGAGGTAAAAACCCTCAGGCTTTTACTAACAGCTGATAGCTTGCGACTGACGGCTTTCGGAATACTTCTTTGCCTCAATTCACGTTACCTACTCCACAATCCTAAACTCAGTCCTGCGGTTCAGCTCATGATCGGCTTTGGTGCAGTCTCCGCATTCGCAGGTGGTGAGTGGCCTGCTTTCGCCATAGCCCTGTCCGGTGACGCGCTCCGGGTTTTCGATGCGCGACTGGATGTATTCCATGCTTGATTGGGCGCGCTTTTCGGAGAGGCGCTGGTTGCCGTCTGCGTTGCCCGTGCAGTCCGTGTGGGCACCTACTTCAATTTGCATGTCCGGGTTGTCTGTCAACACCTTCACCACCTTGTCCAGCTCTACGGTAGAGGCCGGGGTTAGCTTCGCGCTGTTTACCTCAAAGCGGATCGGCTCCAGGTCGATGATCTCAGAGATCTGCTCAGGCTTCGGTTCCGGTTTGGGAGCGAGCGTGAGGCCACCTTCCACGGCTTTGTTCAGCTGAATGGGGTCGTAGTTGTTCATCGTGTGCTGAACGGAAGAGGATGATGGCTCATAGCCATCCCTTCGAAGCTGCAGGCTGTAGTTCAGTTGATCCCCGCGTTTCTTGTCTTTGAGCGGCAGGGTGAAGCGGCCTGTTTCGTCTGTCATGGCCGTGTTCACTTCTTCTCCGCGCGACAGCGTCACTACCACACCTTCCAGCGGCTGGCCGGTTTTGGCATCGCGCACCTGTCCCTGAGCGCTCACCTGCTTGTGGGTGATGTCCAGGTTTTGGGTGGTGGAGGTACTGGCCGGGTTGACGTTCAGCGTTTTTGCAGTGCGCTCGTAGTCTGGGCTGGCCGCACTCACTTCATAGCTTGCGCTGCTGTCCACCTTCACCAGGTAGGTTCCCGTAGAATCCGTTTGGATCGTTTTGGACGTTCCCGTGGTTGTGTTTTTGAGCACCACGTTGAAGTCCGGCATCGGCTGCTGGGTTTTGTCATCGCGCACCGTTCCGCTCAGGTAGTAATCCACCACTTCCGGTTCCTTCGGCTGCTTCTGGCGCTTCGCCTTGCAGAGCTGGAATCCGAGCAAGAACTCGTGTGAGCCGTTGCTGATGCCGTTGAGTTGGGTAAGACCCGCATCGTAGGCATAGCCAATCTTGTAGCGATCCATGAAGGTGTAGTCCACTGCTGCGATCAGTCCATTGCGCGTACGGTAGCCAAGGTTCACACCCAACATGTTGCGGTAGCGCATTCCTGCTTTGAAGTCCATGACCGAACCATTGCCCGGAATGGAACGGTAGATGACCATCGGAGACAACTGAAAATCGCTGTTCAGGTCGTATGCATAAGACGCATGCGCATTGAGGTAAGGCTCTACGTTGTATTCATTCACCTCGCTGCCAATGTCGAAGCTCGGGGCGGTGCTAAAAAGGCTGGGGACGGAGAGGCCGACTTCAAACTGCTCTCCAGTGAAGAGCACGCCAAGGTCGCCATACACCCCACCACTCGTGGCGCGGCTTTGATCAAGGTAGTTGTCGCGGTCAAACACAACGGCATCGTCTGCGCCAAAGCTGTATTGGTAGTAACCCAGGCTCAGCGCTCCGCTGATGCGGTACTTCGAACCGATGTCGAAATGCTTGGCAAAGGTTCCTGCGATGTTGGTGGCGCTGAGCAGTCCCGCTCGCCAGTTGGCGACTTCCAGGCCTACGCCCATGTCTGCTCCGATCGGCATGTGAGCTTGCAACTGCGTGTTGTCCGGTGCGCCTTTCACACCCACCCATTGCTGTTTGTGCTGCGCAAAGGCGTGAATGCACGAATCGAGGCCCGCTCGCGCGTTGTTCAGGTTGAAGCGGTTGAAGTGATCGAAGGTGCTTTGATCGCGCTGCTGACCCACGGCAGAAACTGCAGTGACAGCGAGTGCGAGAAGGAGAAATAAATGCGTTTTCATTTTATATAAATCTTCTGGCCTTCGAAGGCTTAGTTAATGATGATCAGGGTTCCTTTTTCGCTGAAATCTGCGCAGTCGATGTGGTAGTAATAGTCGCCATCCGGCAGCGCATCGCCTTCATAGGTGCCGTCCCAGTCGTTGCCATAGGCATCGGTTTCCCACAGCAGGCGGCCAAAGCCATCAAACATGCGCACGTTGCAAGTCGACAGGGCAGAGGTGGGGTAGATCTTCCACACATCGTTGTCGCCATCGCCATTGGGGGTCATGGCCGTGCTGATGATCAGTTCTTGCTTGACGTTCACCATTACGAGGTCTGAGTTTTCGCAACCGTTTCCATCGATCACCCACAGGGTGTATTCTGCAGAGTTGGTAGCCGTGAAGGATGGGTCCAGCACTCCAACATCGCTCAGGTCGTTCATCGGGCTCCATTCCACCCCTACAGCCGTAGCCGCGACTCCGTCCAGGCTTCCCTGCTCGCCAGCCACAATGCTGATGTCTGTTCCTGCGTCCACTTCGGGGCGGGCAAACACTTCCACCGCAGCTGCAACAGCCTCGCTGAAGCAACCACCATCGAAGGTGCTCACGTAGTAAGTCCAGGTTCCCACTTCATTGTTGGGCACGGTGAGCACCGGTTCAGTGGAATACTGATTCGTCAGCGCTTCATCGCGGAACCACAACACACGCCCATCTACGCTGCTGGCTTCGATGTTGACGTCAAAGGCGACATCCACGCAGGTATTGATGCTGTTGGTGGAAACCGATGGCGCTTCGGGTAGCGCCTTCACCACTACGATCACCTGCGAGGTATTCACACAACCGTTCGCGCCCGGGCCTTCCACCGTGAAGGTATTGGCGCCTGTAGCATCGGGTACGTAGAAGTCTCCGTTGCTGATGCTGGGCTCGATCCAGTTGTAGCTCTCCGCTCCGGTGGCGGTGAGCTGAATGGAATCGTCCAGGCAGATGCTGAGGCTGCTGGCGTTGGCCACAATGTTGGGCAGTTCCAGCACTTCAATGAACACATCGCTCGTGTCCATGCAACCGTTGCTGTCGGTGGAAATTACCTCGTAGGTTTCGGAGGCGCTGGGGGCAAAACCGACTCCGTTTTCCACGTTGTTGTTCCACTGATAGGTTTCCGCTCCGCTGGCTGTCAGCGTGATTTCATCACCGAGGCACGGAGTGTCGTCCGTCACGGCAATGCTCACCACCGGCAGGCCCGCACAAGGATCTTGTGCCAGGGCTACTACAGCGGTTGCGATGAGGGATAGGGTCAGAAATGTCTTTTTCATCTCAAAGGGATTTGATGTGTAAGAGGGGCAGCTTATTGAACCACAATGCGCTTGGTTTCACGAATGTTGTTTCCGGTCAGTTGCAGGAAGAACATGCCTTGAGACCATTGATCGAGTGTTACTTCCTCCTGGTTTTGCAAGGCCGGGATGTAGCGCACGAGTGCTCCGTCTGCACTGAAAATGCGCAGTTCCAGCGGCTCGCTGTGGTTGTGTTCTACGGTGAACGTTCCGCGGTTCGGGTTTGGATACACCTTCGACTCAAAGCTGCTGACCGGAAGGGCGTCCACGCTCAGCGGATCGATGCACTGATACACCGTGGCTAGGGTGGAATCAAAACCTACACAACCGTATTGGTCCTCGAAGGTGTAGGTGATCCAGTGTTCTCCAATGCCTGCGGTCTCCGTGAAGAAGAGAATGCTATCCACACCAGGTCCGGAGTATACACCGCCTGCGGGCGTTGCTACCGGGCAGGCCACCACTTCCAGTTCCAGGCAAATGCTGTCCGGGAAACTGCCGAGTTCCACTACCGGATTCTCGCGTACGGTCACAAAGATGTTGGTGTTGTACACACAGTTTTCCGGAGTGGTGTAGGTGTAAACGATCTCCTGGTTTCCGGCATCTACTGCCGTTGGATCGAAGGAATTGCCGGTAACACCGTCTCCGCTGAACACACCGCCCGCTGGCAATCCGTTCAGGCTTACCTCATCAGCCGTTTCGCACAAGGTGCCGATGGCATCGATGCTCAAAACAGGGAAGGCGTAAACTTCTACGCTGAAGCTGTCAGTCGTCACGTTTCCGCTCGGATCACTTACTTCAAACACGTTGGTGGTGATGCCGATGGGGAAGACACTTCCTGAAGGGAGACCAGCTGTCTGTACAATGCCGAGGGTGTCGCAGTTGTCGCTTGCGAGATTGGTGAAACTCACCACCGTTCCGGCAGCATCCGTAGCACAGACAGCAGTATTACTGGCTACGGTTAAATCGGGTGCGATCGTGTCGAGCACGGTCACTACTGCCGTGGCGGTGGCGATGTTTCCATTGTCATCTGTGACAGTCAGCGTTACGGTATTCGCACCCGTTTCGTTACAGTTAAAGTTGGTAGAATCCAGGACCACCGTGTTGATTCCACAGTTGTCGAAGCTTCCATTGTTGATGGCCGCAGCTGTGGTGCTGGCTTCTCCGTTGGCATCGAGGTAGATGGTGATGTCCTGAGTGATGACCGTTGGATCGAGTGTATCCAGTACCGTCACGATGGCCGAGGCGGTATCTGAATTTCCATTCACATCTGTAATGGTCAGCACCACCGTGTTGGCGCCTACTTCACTGCAATCGAAGTCCGTAGAGTCGAGTGTCACGGTGTTGATCCCGCAGTTGTCGAAGCTTCCGTTGTTGATGGCCGCAGCTGTGGTGCTGGCTTCACCATTGGCATCGAGGTAGATGGTGATGTCCTGGGTGATGACCGTTGGATCCAGCGTATCCATTACCGTCACGATGGCTGAAGCTGTATCAGAGTTTCCAAAGAGGTCTGTGCTGGTTAGTATCACTGTGTTTGGCCCAATCTCTCCACAATCGAAGTGGGTAGAGTCCAGGAACTGGAAGTCGATGCCGCAGTTGTCGACACTTCCGTTGTCTACCATTGCCGGTGTGATGGTCACTTCTCCGTTGGCGTCCAGGTAAACGATGATGTCCTGTGTTACAACGCTGGGTGCCAGGGTGTCCAGTACGGTGATAATGGCTGTTCCGGAGGCACTGTTTCCGTTGGCATCCGTTGCGGTCAACACCACAGGATTGGCGCCAATCTCTCCACATACAAAGTGCGTGGAATCCAAGGAAAGTGAGGCAATCCCGCAGTTGTCGGTGCTTCCGTTGTCCACCATGGCGGGTGTGATGGTCACTTCTCCGTTAGCATCCAGATAGACGGTAAGATCTTGAACGGCCACAGTCGGATTGAGCGTGTCCATCACGTTGACTATGGCCGTTCCAGTGGCCACGTTACCGTTGACATCGGAAACGGTAAGCGTCACTGTGTTCGTGCCTACTTCGCTGCAATCGAAGCTGGTGGAATCCAATGCAATGCTGGCAATGAGGCAATTGTCGAAGCTCGCGCTGTCCACGGCTGCTGCCGTAAGTGTGGCTTGTCCGTTGGCATCAAGGTAGAGTGTTACGTTTTGCGTGTGGACCGTTGGGGCGATGGTGTCCATCACTGTTACCGTAGCAGTGCCTGTATTGCTGTTGCTGTTGACGTCTTCCACCGTCAGCGTTACCGTGTTGGTGCCTACATCTGCACAGTTGAAGCTTGAGGCATCCAGTGACAGGGAGTTGATGCCACAGGCGTCAAACGAAGCGCTGTCGATTTGAGCAGCAGTGATGCTGGCCTGCCCACTGGCGTCAAGGTAAACCGTGAGGTTTCGGGTGATCACCGTTGGCGCAACAACATCGCTGATGATGATGCTTTCGGAGCCAGAGTCAGTACAGCCGTTGGCATCCGTCACAGTCACTGAATAGGTTCCCGCAGCCAGTGACGTGATCGAGCCTGTTGTGGCCGCGTTGCTCCAGTTGTAGGTGTAAGGCATGGTGCCACCAGTCGGCTGAGCAGTAAGTCCTCCATTGGCCAAGCCTGTGCAGCTTTCGTTGCTATCCACATTTACAGTAAGCTGAAGCACTGCTGGTTCTGCTATGTTCATGGAAGCTGAGTCGGTGCAGCCATTCGCATCGGTGATGGTGACGCTGTAGGTGCCGCCTGCGACTCCGGTGATGGATGCTGTGGTTGCGGCATTGCTCCAGTTGTAGGTATAGGGCATGGTGCCGCCTGTGGCGCTCGCGGTTCCACCGCCATCGAGCAATCCGTTGCAACTGATGTTTGAGTCTACAACCGTAGCGGCTACCAGAGCAGATGGCTCGGTAATGACTACAGAAGATGAGTCGGTACAACCGTTGGCATCGGTGATGGTCACGCTGTAGGTTCCTGCTGCCACTCCGGTGATGGAAGCGGTCACGGCACTGTTACTCCACAAGTAGCTGTAGGGCATGGTACCACCCGCGGCTGAAGCTGTGGCTCCGCCATTGAGGAATCCGTTGCAGGTGGCGTTTGAATCCACCACAGCACTGGAGACGAGCAGGGTCGGTTCTGAAATCGTGGCAAAGGCCGTGTCCGCAGCTCCAACATTGTCTGTCACAATCACGGAGAAGGTTCCGGCTGCAAGGCCGCTGATGCTGTCAGTGGTGGCTCCCGTAGACCAGAGGTAGGTGTAGGGTGATTCACCATCAACGACTGTGGCTGCAATGTTTCCGTCCGTGAGCCCATTGCATGAAATGTCGGTTGCTGAAAGCGTCACACTTGGGGCACATGATTTGCCTCCATCGGTGATGTTCCAGTTAAACGTATCGGTTAAAATCATTCGTGCAGCTTCTCCTGCACAGTATTGTGAGCTTCCCGCATCGAAATCCACTCCATTTTGAACGGTTTGGGCCGCCCAACCAATGAGTGTACTGTCATAATTATCCTTTGAAATCCCAGCCTGGAAGAACATGACGTCCATGGTTGTGACGCTGCTTACATCCCAAGCCGCGAGGCTTTGATCAAAAGAAATAGCCGTTCGGAACATCTGGATCATGTTCGTTACAGAACTCACATCCCAGTTGCTTAAATCGAGGTTTACGGAATCGTTCAGAGCAAACATTTGCCGCATGTTGGTAGCAGAACTCACATCCCAGCTCCCAACATTCGGGCTCCAGTCAATTTCCTGGAAGGTTCCCTGGAAGTTGGTCACCGCACCTACATCCCATGCGCTGATGTCCTGATCAAAAGAAGTCGCTTTGTTGAACAGAAAGCTCATGTTGGTTACGCTGTCCACATCCCAGGAACCAATGTCCTGGTTAAAGTTGGTGGCTCCGGCAAACATGGACGCCATGGTGGTGGCCGAGCTCATGTCCCAACCGCTGATGTCTGCATCAAAGGCAGCTGCATCGAAGAAGGCCAAGGAGAATATCTCCACGTTGCCCACATCCCAGCTTCCGATGGGCTGATTGAACACTACTGCGTCCTGAAAGATCCCGTTCATGTTGGTGACAGAATCCACATCCCATGTGCTGATGTCCTGATTAAATACAGCAGCATCGCGGAACATCTGTTGCATCGTGGTCGCGCTGCTGGTGTTCCACGAACCGATGTTTTGGTTGAATGCAGATGCGAGTTGGAACATGTAAGAGAAGTTGGACACGTTGCCCACATTCCAGGATCCAATGTTTTGGTTGAACGCTGAAGCACTGGTAAACATTTGTTGCATGCTCGTCACAGAACTTACATCCCAGCTGCTGAGGTCTTGATTAAAGGAAGATGCCTGATAGAACATGTTGTGCATGTCAGTGGCTGAGCTTACATCCCAATGGTTCAGCGTGTCGTTGAAGTTGGTGCAGCTTTCAAACAGGTGAGAGAAGTTTGTCACCGAACTCAGGTCAGGAGCATCAGTTGCATTGATCTGCATGTTGACACAGAGCTTAAACGATCCTTCCATGCTCTCCCATTGCTGGGATCCCCATTGCTCCACGCTCAGGAGTTTCTCGTTGTCCTTCTGTGGGGTTACCTGTGGGGCGAAAAATGCGAGGTAAGGATAGTCGCCTTTGATCTGAACGGTGTATGTGCCGGCCGTTCCATAGTCATGCGTAGCGTCTCCTGTGAATCCGAATTCGTCAAATGTTCCGTCACCGTCCCAGTCAACATCATAGTTGTAGGTAAAGCCGTTGCTCGTAGGAATGGTGATGGAGGTGCTATTAGAAACCCCTGAGTTATCTGTTTTCCAGGTGGTCACGAAGAAGTCGGCCGGATCAATGACTTCCTGGGTGCTAATGAGCACACATCCATTGGCATCGGTCGCAGTCACGGTGTAGATTCCGGTGGGGACGTTGTTGAGGTCCTCCTGGGTAAAACCGTTGCTCCACACGTAAGAGTATGGACTGGTTCCACCTGTTACGGTGATGTCGATGCTATCAGGGCCGGTGATGGCAGAAAGGGCCAGCGAATCAGGTTCATTTACCACGATGGAAGTAGAATCTGTACATCCATTGGCATCGGTGATGGTTACTGAATAAGTTCCTCCATCCAGGTTGGTCAAAGCTGCTGTTGTCGCACCCGTATTCCAGGCAAATGAGTAGGCTGCGGTGCCGCCTGTTGCATTGGCTGAAATAGCGCCATCACCATCTCCATAACAATCGATGTCATTGGTCTGCGTTGCGCTGGCAACGAGTACCGCAGGCTCGGTAATGGTTACCGAATCAACGGCCATCAGGCTGTTGTCATCTGTTACGGTTACCACATAGGTTCCGGGACCAACTCCGGTGATGGATGCCGTTGTGGCTCCGTTGCTCCATGCATAGGTGTAAGGCATGGTGCCACCAACAAGAGAAGCCGTTGCTCCTCCGTCCATAAAGCTGTTGCAGCTGATGTTGGAGTCAAGGATCACCGTAAGGCTTGGACCTGAGGTGATGGTAAGAGAAGCGCTATCCGTGCAGCCGTTGTTATCGGTGATGGTGACGCTATAGGTCCCAGCTGATACTCCGGTGATGGAAGCTGTGGTCGCGGCATTACTCCAGGTATAGGTGTACGCTGCCGTTCCTCCAGTTGCCATCGCTGTGGCACCGCCTCCGTTTCCAATGTCGTTGGAGTCAAGCATTGCGGAAGCAACAAGCACTGTAGGTTCCGTAATCACGGCTAGCGAAGAATCAGTACAACCGTTTGCGTCTGTAATGGTCACGCTGTAGGTTCCAGCAGGTACTCCAGTAATGGATGCCGTTGTGGCGCTGTTGCTCCATTGGTAGGTGTAAGCTGCGGTGCCGCCTGTTGCGGAAGCGGTTGCTCCTCCATCAAAGAAGGTGTTGCAGGAGACGTTTGAATCAATCACAGTTGCAGCGATCAAAGCAACCGGCTCGGTGATCGTCACAGAGGCAGAATCTGTAGCTCCGTTCCCGTCTGTGATCGTCACAGAGTAGGTTCCGGCTGCCACACCCGTAATCGATGCTGTAGTAGCACTGTTGTTCCAGGCGTAAGTGTAAGGCGTTGTTCCTCCCGTGGCAATGGCTGTTACTCCACCATCGAGGAAGCCATTGCAACTGACATTCGAATCTGTTGTGATGCTGGCGACAACTCCTTGAGGAACACAAGCTGAGTCAGCTGAGCCCGGTGAACCATAGACATCAAATCCATTGATTGGACCTTCCACGTCTGGTGTTGTCGAAATCGTCCAGTTTGCTCCGTCCGAGTTGTCGCTTGTCGGATCGCAAAGCACAATGGTCGGGCCGTCTCCATCGGGATTGGGAGGTCCGAGTGGCCATGGTGCCACGTCATCGTATCGAAGAGAGTCAATGAGGTTGTTTGATGCATCCTTAATTGCAATAGGTTCACCTCCATTGCTCAAACCATCGGAAGTCCACTGGACAACATTCACGTTTCCGAAGCGATTTACGATCGATTGAGAGTCTGATGCTACAGCAAGATATTCTCCTGGTCCAATGGAAATATTGGGAAAGGTGTAGTTGATACCACTGGTGAATGAACATCCGTTCATGTTTACAGGGGATGAACTGGTGTTATAGAGTTCAATAAATTCTGTTGTGTCGCTTCCGGACTCTGGTGGATTATAGTTGATTTCTGTGATGACAATCACTCCGGGAGCTGGCGCAATGGGTGCGATAAAGGTGACCGAACCACTATCGAAACATCCGTTGATATCGGTTACCGACACGGTGTATGTTCCACCTCCAAGGCTGGAGATGCTGTTGGTCGTGGCCCCGGTGCTCCAGAGGTAAGTGAAGGGAGCCGTACCACCCATAGGTGAAGCAGTGGCCTCCCCGTCAGAGGCACCTGCTGTGCTGATTTGGGTAGTGATGACAGGGTTTGCGTCCAGAATAGTAGGCTCGGTGACGATCACGGAGTTAGAGTTGGTGTCTCCCAGGTCATCTGTCACGGTTACCGTGTAAACTCCTGCTGCCAGTCCGGTGATGGAAGAATCTGTCGATCCGTTGCTCCAGGCGTATGTGAAAGGCGCTACACCGTTCACCGCGCTGGCGGTGACACCACCATCTGCATCGCCATTACAGGAAACAGTCGAGTCGATGGTAATCGAAGCGAAGAGGCCTTGGCATGCAGGATCTACCGTCACGGTCCAGTCATCTGATACGTTGAAGTAATCCAAAGAGAGGTCCAGGCTATAGGCTCCCCCTGTGATTGCTCCAGTGAGCATTAAAGTGTCGCTGGTAGAAACGGTACTTCCTCCTACAGACCATACCTTATCGTAGAGTGGCGCTGCATTAAATCCTGGCAACTCCACCAGCGTATCTGTATGGACGATATCCTGCGCGGAAGCGGTTCCGTCATAACCATGCGGTCCAAAATCTTTGAGTGTAAACAAACCTCCATCGCATTCACTTTTCATGGGATAGTAGGCCTTGAGATTGGCATACTTCGGGTGTGAGTTGTCAATGGAAGCGGCCATGATCATGGCGATGTCCGCAGAGTCAAGCACTTCGTTCCAAATGCTGACTTCGGCCATGTCGCCATCATAGAAGTTACCGGTGCTGGATCCGTCAAATTCCTGGCCGAGCGAGATGCGGTTTCCTGAGCTGATGGACTGCCCATTGGTAAAGGAATTGGCGGCCACACCGTCTACCCAAAACTGGGTGAAGTTGGAGGCTTCGTCATAGGTGTAGCCTACAAAGTGCCACAAGCCATCGGTGACCACTACTCCCGAGTTTCGGGTGTTTCCACCATCGAAGATGTAGAGCTGTTCGTTGGTGTTGATGCCGAAGTTGGTAATGGTAGCAGTACCACTCGAGTTGATGCCTACCATGATGTCCTGGCTGCTGTTCACCTGATCGGGTTCACGCATCCACAGGAACACAGAGCGATTGGTGTTGATGAGGCTGTCTACAGCACCATTGACTTCGATCCAATCGCCATCCGAGTTTTCGAAGGTGGCAAAAGGTGTCAAATTCGTGGAGGCCACTGCCATGAGGGTATCACACACAAGAGTATCCATCAAGGTGTCTTGGTTCAGCTGGTTGAAGTCGATGGTCAGATCAATCACCAGTGCGCTGTCTCCACTTCCGGTCATCACCGTGTCCATGTAGACTCCAGTAGAATCGAAGGTTGCTCCGCTGGGGGCTGTGTACACAGAGTCGTCACAGACCTTCACACTGAATGAAGTACAGCCCATGTTCACATCATCGCTGCCGCTGATGAAATTGGAAGAAGTGCCCGAAAGAGCAAATCCGTTCAGGTCGCCATCGTGGCCGTTTCCTGAATTGTCAAAAAGCTGGCTGAATACCGAGTTGTCAATTCCGGGAAGGCCTTGATTAAAGGTGTAATAAGCGACCAGATTGGGATCGCCTCCGTTGATTTCGCAGAAGCGATCGCCAGAAATTTCACTTGCGGTGCGTGCGCTTTTCCAAAGGCGCAGATCATCCACAGCACCGTTGAAAAAGTCGCTGGCGCCACTGTTGTCCCATTCCTGGCCAAGGGACCATTGATCGCTGGAAGCAAAGGAAGGTGTGCTGTTGCTTTCCGAATCCATGAACTGACCATCGAGGTAATAGTTGATGGTGCCGTTGTCGAAGGTGAAAGCCACGTGGTGCCATTGGTCATCTCGGATGTCAGGACCGTTCATTTGGTCGGAAGACGATCCCACGTCAAATTCCCAAACACCGTCATCGAGCTTGATAAACATGCGCGCACCATCCGAAGAGGTGTTTACTGCGAAGAGAAAGTCATTTCCAGATTGGGCGGGATCAACCTTCACCCAGGATTCAACGGTGAATGCAGTCACACCCACCATATCATTGGCTACTGCATCGATGTTCACGTAATCACCGCTGCCATCGAAGTCCAGGCCGTTGAGCCCGGAGCCGAGGCCCTGGATGCGGAATTGAAAAATGCTGTCTTCGGAGTTGTTGTTGATGAATACATCGGCCGTATCAAAGCCAGGTGCCGTAGGCGTAAAACTGATCGTGAAGGAAGTGGAGTCTCCTGGGAGCAAGCTTGTTGCACTTACGCTGCTGACCAGCGCAAACTGGCTGCCACTGACCAAATCAATGGTTGGGCTTCCAGTCAGGTCAAGCGTGTCCGAGCCTTCATTGACGATGTAGAAGGTCTTTGTGATGGAACCTCCATTAAAAACGGTGGAGCCAAAGTCGGTGTTGTCCGTGCTGGACGGGAACGTATCGTTTTGATTGATGGATACTCCGTTTCCGAAGAGTGAGATGCCTGCCTCTCCTCCGGTTCCTGTAAGTGAGACCGTGGAAGTTGCTGTGCAGGTGGTGTCAGAGAAAGTGATGTCAATATCCGCAGTTCGCACACCTCCGGCAGAGGGCGAGAAGGCAATTTCAATGAGGGTAGAATCTCCAACAGCAAGATTGGAATCAGGCAAAGTGACTACCGTGAAATCCGAAGCGTTTGTTCCGGCAATGGTGATACCGCTGTCTATGTCAATGACCACATCCTCTTGGCGATCGTTTTTGATGTAAAAACCAAGTGTCTGCGATAAGCCGCCAACCTCAAGCGTATCATAAGTTATTGCTGACGGCACAGTGAGCGGGGCGCAGGCTTCCGCAAATTCAAAGGTCAAGTCCACATTGGTGCTCAAGCCAATTCCAGCCTGTTGGTTTTCGTTGAATACCAAGAGGTAATAATCTCCAGCCGGAAAGAAGCCAGACTGACTGGGTGAATTGAAATCGTAGACGGAGGTTAAGTTCGGATTGGTGCTGGAGGGAACCTGACCGAAGGGCGTATTGTCCCAACCATTATAATGCCTTCCAAGAAGCAATGTGTCTCTAAATCCACAAAAGTTTCCCGGTGACCCGGAGATAAAGGTAATGTCACCGTAGCCAGTGACGGGACTTGTGTTGGCGTAATAAGCAATGATGGACCCGGCCAGCGGGGTGAAGCCGTTCATTTCCACACGCAACACTCCGTCAGAAGGAAGAGTCACCTTGTACACCTGTACGGAGCAACATGGCAGCGTGAAGCAGGCTCCTTGCATACCGACAGCTGTTTCGCCACTGCCGGTGTTTACGTTGGAGATGGTGGTGGGGAAACTGTTGACCACCACAGGGTTGAGAATGCCTTGTGCTTGCAGAGTATTCCAGCCGCAAAGGCTGAGTAGGGTTCCGAGGAAAAGGCTGGTCAGTAGGACTCTAAATGACGCATTCATAAGCTTAGCAGATTCTTTGCAGCTACGAAATTGAATGCCGGACCAGATCTCTAAAACTTTATGTGCTGAACGTCTGCGATGTTGTTCTGAACGACAAAATTTGGCTAAGCTTCCAGTGACGCAGTCGCTGAAGTGCCGCTGCCACGGGACGAAACCACGTTCAGCTTGCCCCTGTATGCATCGATGCGGTTTTGCATGGTCAGCAATCCGAAGCCTTTCTGCAGCTCCGGGTCAAATCCCACTCCGTTGTCTTCTACATGGAGCAGCAGACGACCCTGATTCTGATAGAGCTGAACATTGACTTCGCTGGCCTGGGAATGCTTCAGCACATTGTTGACGAGTTCCTGAAATACACGATAGATCACCAACTCCACTTCAGCACTGTAGCGGGGCTTGAGGTTGAAATGCTCAAAATGGTACTGCATGCCCGAAGCCCGGAAGCTCTTGGCCAGAGCCTCTTCGATGGCGGATACAAGTCCCAGTTCACCCAGGGCGACTGGCATCATTTCATGCGAAATATCCCGGGCTTCCCGGGCTGTGTCGTCAATCAGGCTGGCCATGCCCTGCAGTTTCTCCGGTCGATCACTTTGCGAATCCTTTTGCAGCTGCTGAAACTGCATCTTCAATGCGGAGAGCTGTTGACCAATGCCATCGTGAATGTCTTTGGCAATGCGGCTGCGTTCTTTCTCCGTAGCCTGAAAAACAGCTTCCATTCCCCGTTCCTTTTCTGCGATCAGTGCTGCCTGCAACGCATTTTTCTGGCGTGTTTTAAACAGGCGATATGCTCCCCAGCCAATGAACACCAACGCCAGTGCAATAATCCCCAGCAAGAGTGTAAACAGCTTTTGCCGGCTAAGCTCATTGTTGAGCTGAGCGGTCTGGATCTGCTGCTCTGCCTCCAGTTCTTTCAGCTCCATCTCGGCATCGAAATCCGCTTCCATGCGCGCGATGCGCTTCGTCATGTCCTGATCGTAGATCGAGTCTCTCAGTGTGATGAATCGTTCGTGGTAGGCGAGGGCAGAATCCGCTTCCCCTTCATCCTTGAACAGCAGGTAGAGACCTTCACAGGCCTCCTTCTGATCGTAGCGCATGTCAAACAATTCTGCCAGCCGCAGACTCTCACGGTAGCTTGCCTCCGATTCTTCAGGTCGCCCCAGGCTCATGAGGATGGTTCCTGAATTCAAATGACCATCCACTTGAATCTGCGCGTCTTCGCACTCCTCTCCCAGCCGTACCATTTTCTGTGTGTAGAAGAGTGCAGAATCGAGTTCCCGCGTTTTGAAAAAGTAGGAGCAGATGCCGGAGTAGGGGTAGGAAGCTAAGCATGGAAGTCCCATGCCTCTGTAGGTTTCAAGTGCCAATTCAAAACTCTTCTTGGCCTCTGGATTCAACTGCCGGGCCAGCACATTTCCAATGTTGTTGTGGCAGTTGGCGATCGTTCGGAGGTGCTGGAGTTCTTGTGCTTTTTCGATCGCATCCCGGTAAAAGAACAGGGCGAAACTGTCCTGTACTTGCACGTCATAAATCACACCCAGGTTGAGGCTTGCCTGCATGATGTATTCTGTGAGTTGAGCTTTGATGGCTGCTTCTCGTGCTTCTTTGGCTTGTTGTACGGCCTCGTCAAAAAAGCCCTTCTGTCGGTAGGCCTTGGCAAGGGCAATTCCCGCTCCCACCCACAGTGCGGTATCTGTGATAGAAGCCGCGATGGTTTGAGAGCGCAATCCGGCTTCAATGGCAAGGTCGATCTTGCCTGTGCGGCTGTAGGCCGCAGATTGCAGATTCAATGCTCTGGCCTGTCCTGCTTCATCGTTGATTTTCTGGGCTGCTGAGTCAGCTGATAGCGCCCATTCCAATGCCTGCAAGTCGTCAACACCGTGAAAGGTGAGCGAAAGTTGATTCATCACCCCCACCCGTTCGGAAGGGTTGAGTGAGCCGGTGTTCAGCACTTGGAGCAAGCTGTCCTGCTGTTTGGGAAGTTGTCCGTATCCCGTCCAGGAATAAGCGCACAGGAGCACTGCCAAAAACAGTTGACCTGCCCGGATTCTGCTATGTCTAGTGTACCA
The DNA here is from genome assembly GCA_002428995.1 of Flavobacteriales bacterium UBA6057. Taxonomy (GTDB): domain Bacteria; phylum Bacteroidota; class Bacteroidia; order Flavobacteriales_G; family Salibacteraceae; genus UBA6057. Next base: position 80,164 of record DIYJ01000002.1, read on the forward strand.
ACCCACTCTTGATGGCAAAACGGATGAGTCCAGCCAGGTTTTTGACTCCCAGCTTGGAATGAATGTTTTTGCGATGCGTCTCGATCGTTCGCTCAGAGAGGAACAGCCGTTCAGAGATTTCTCGTGTGGTAGCTCCAAGTCCGATCAATTCCAGCACTTCCTGCTCGCGGCTGCTGAGGAGTGACAGTCGGTTCCGTTCATCGCCTGAATGCAAGCTCGAACCTCGATCCACAAAAAGATCGGGAAGTGCATCGGCATGCACGTATTGCTTGCCCTGCGCGATCAGTCGGAGTCCCTGCAGGAACTCTTCTTCATCGGCTGTCTTTACGAAGTAGCCGACAGCCCCGGTTTTAAATGCTCGCTCCACCGAAGTTTTATCGCTGTGCATCGTCACCATGCCCACCTTTCGTTGCGCGTCCTGGGCGAGAAGCTCTTTGAGGACTTCAAAACCCTTGATGTCGGGCAGGTCGATGTCGAGCAAGACAATGTCGGGATCAAGTGCGGGAACCTCCCGTAGGGCTGTGGTGCCCGTGCTGCATTCTCCAATGACTTCAAAGCCATCGCTCGTTTGGATGATCCTGGACAGGCCGTCTCTTACCAAATCATGGTCTTCTACCAGGTATATGCGTTGGTTGGACATGGGTAGGCTTCGGTTCTAACAAAGAAAGGAGTTCCATAAAAATGCCCGGAATGGCTCAGGGTTAGCGTTCCATTCCGGGCGAGCGAGACTCCAAGTAAATGCGCTTACTTAAAGAGTTTGAAACTGAAACTGATCGTTCGTTCGTCTGCCGGGTCCAGTCGGTTGACCACCACCAGATCCGTTACAGTTCCCGAAATCTCTCCATCGGTGACCTCATACGTGATGGGGTGATCGGCTGTCTTGGGCCCAAACTGTCCACCGTCAAACAGGTATTCTACATACACCCCTTCAACACCGGAAAAAGCATCGGTCAGGGTTCCGTCAGAGATGGTGGTGTTTTCGTTGGCTGTTTCTGTCATGAAGTCGATGCCCACGAAATTCAACGTGACTGTTTCTCCTTCAATCACACGTTGCAGGGTGACCGAGGATACCCAGAATTCGGAAGGGAAGGTGAACTCAGTCGTTCCCCAGCTTGCCGAGCGCGCGGTATTGCTGTTGATCGCATTCCCGTCAGGGTCATAAGCATAGGAAAAGCTCAACTCACCTGAAAAAGGCTCTTGCCAGCTTTGGAAGTTTTCAAGTTCAATGGAACTCAGTTTCACCTCCACCGTGCCGTCTGTTTTTTCGACTATCGAGAGGCTACTCGAACCGGGTGTTGTAGGAACGAGAACCCCTGAATTTCCGATGCCTGCCAGAAGCAGAACTTCATCGCTCGCAGGAACCAGGGTGTTAGCGTTGTCCGCGATTTTGTAGGTGCCCGGCTCGATCTCGTCCCCTTCAAAGACGAGGTCTACTGCGAAACTCTCTTGCCCGCTGATGCGCAAAAGGGTAGTCGTTCCGTTGCCGGTGGGTTCTGATGGTTTGTCCCAAAAGCCCAGCAATTCCACCGTTTGATCGCCAATTTCAGCGCTGTTGTCAGCCACATCCACGTCCACCCCACCTGGGTCATCGGGGTCTCCCGGATCCGGTTCCTGAGTGGTGGGTGGTGTGGTGTCATCGTCATCATCGTCTTTTTTGCAGCTCATGGGCAGAAGCATCAGGCCCATCAAGGCATACAGGAGGTAAGTAGGTTTCATTACTTGTGAGTTTTGGCCAAAATTCCTCCACCATCACCTGCCGGTTTTAAGGGATGCAGGGTATTGTACTACGTAGAAATGGGTATTGATCCTCCCGGGATGGCCTGAAATCAGAGCTTATTTCAGCTGCACTGCCTTCAACAGCTCCTCGCGATAGGTCTTGCCGATGGGAATTCGCTGCTCTCCGATGTGTACGTTCAGCGAGTTGATGGCATCCAGGTGATCCAGGTTGACTGCATAGGAGCGATGTGTTCGGAAAAAGCTGCCGGGCAGTCCGTCCACGAAGTCGTTCATGCTGCTTCGCACCAGGAACTTCTTTTGATCCTTGGTGTAGAGCTCTACATAAACATGATCGCTTTTCACAAAGAGGATGTCGGCAAACCGGACTTTGTGAAAGAGGTCCTTATCCTTTACAAAAACTGCATCCTTGATGCGAATCTGCTCCGCATCTGGCTTTTCGGTGGTGGGCTCTGCAGATTGATGATTGTACAGCGCCATTTCGATGGATGTGTACAGGTCATCCCGGTTGAAAGGCTTCACCAGGTAGGCCGGTGGCTTGAGCTTCTTGGCTCTTTCCACGGTGCGAGGATCCGCATTGGAAGTGAGAAAGATGAACGGGAGATCATAGTCTTCCTTCAGCTTCCAGGCCAGATCTACTCCGTCTTTGCTGCCCGCTAGTTGTATGTCGAGAATGCAGAGATCTGGAAGTTCTTCCTCCACTGTTTCCAGCGCTTCTGAGTAGTTGATCGCAGGCTCGAGCACCTCGTATCCCAGGTTTTCCAGGATGCGGGCAATGTTGTCAGCGATGACAATCTCGTCCTCCACGATCAATATTTTCATCTTACTCATAAGGATAACTGCTGCAACAGCTTTACGTGTAGCAAAGTTAGAGGGTTGTGGTTGATGAGATGATTAGATCATGAGATAATCAGATCATGAGTTGAAAATGATTGTCCGCATGTTCTTCCCTCTACTTCGTTTAGGGGCTTTTGCACAAGCTCCTCCTCGTTTCGTCATCTTCAGAGCATTCACCCAAGCTAGTCATCCTGAGGAATGCCGCCAAGCGGCATGTCTCGAAGGGTGACGAACTACGCTCCCTTAAATGCCCACGCACAAATCCGATCCGGTACTGGCAATAGAGATTAGCTGCTTTCTTGATCAGCCTAAACTCATCATCTAATGATCTAATCATCCGATGATCTAATCCCAATCAAAGGGTTGGTTCTGCTTCTTTTCGCCAGAAGTGATACCTCAGTCCGATGCCTACGCGTTGGGTGTTCCAAATAATGTCTCCGCGGTTTGTGGCGGGATTGATGTCCCTCAAGCCTTGGTAATAGCTGCCTTCTATGGAGAAAAGCTCATTGATGTCGTAGATGATGGTGATCATCGGGCCGAAGTCCATCTGCTCCAGATCGAGGTCTCTTCCGCTTACGCTGAGCGTGGAGGTCGAGTCAAGGCTTATGAAGGTCAGCTCCTGCTCTCTGTTCTCTTTCGCCTGTATGTTGCTGCCAAATTGCAGTCCGATGTCTACGGCCAGTGGCCCGTGTTCGAATCCGGCTGCGATGAAGAAGTTGGCAAAGGTGATTCTCCGCTCGAGGTTCAGGTCGCTGGCGACCGTGTCCACACCATTGTAGTCTATGATTCCGGTATTTACTCGTGTTCCACTGATCAGATGGGCACCCACTCCAGCGGATAAGCGCAGGTAATCCATGGGCTTGAAGGTGTAGAACACTCCGCCTGCGAACGCGGGGTCCCATTCATCTGACTGACTCTCCCAGGTGGAACTCTCCTCAATGTTGATGCGGCTAAAACCTCCGTTAAGCCTTACTCCCAGGCTGTGTTGAGATTGAGCCGATGCAATGACAACAAGAAGAAAACAGCTTTGAAGAAGGAATACCCTGAGCATGGATGAGATCATGATCTGTAAAAGTAGATGCTTTGACGGAGCAAAAGCGAAGACGTTAGATTCGCTTCCGAACGTATCGGTTAGTGTTGTTTGAGCTTCAACAAATTGGATATTCGCTTCTCATGTTATTTCGGAGTTGCTTCTCGGTTTCGCGCCTAAGCTGGATCATGGTTTTGTGGCTGAGCCTTCATGCTCAGGCGCAGGTGCCCGCTGATCGCCAGGCGAAGGTGGATTCGCTCGAACAGGTGGTGCTTCAGGCTGACACCGACACACTGAAGGTAAAAGCACTGATGGAGCAATTTGCCCTTCTCGCACCATTTGATACAGAAGCTACCGAGCTGCTTCAGTTACAGGTGTTGGCTATCTGCGATTCCGCTATTCAACAGAATGGCCCGGACAAGGAGTTCTTTCTAAGCAGTCGCGCCAGGACCCACGGAGCGCTTGGAGTCACCTACTACATGGTGGCAAAGCACATCGAGGCGCAGGAGCAGGAACTCGCGGCTTTGAAGGACTATGAAGCATTGGACGAGCGCTTTCCCATGGCTCGCTGCTATGTCATTCTCGGGGCGATCATGAAGGAGGAAGGCGACCTCGAAGCCGCCATGGACTACCATCAGCAGGCGAGGCGACTGAGCGAAGAAACCAATAACACCGCTACCCTGGCCCTGGCGCTGAACAACATCGGCACAGTATATTTTGATCAGGACAGCCTCCGTCAATCTGAGCAGGCGTTTCAGGCTACACTCGAGCTCTACAAAACTTTAAACCAGGAACGTGGCCAGGGCGTGGCCTACCTCAACCTCGGCCGGGTAAAAAGCATGGCCAAAAAGCCTGAGGAGGCGCTGGAGTATTTCAAGCAGTCTCTGCAAATCCGTGAAGCGATCAACGACCGTCAGGGATTGATCTATTCCCATGCCCGCCTGGGCGATACTTACCTGGAGCTGCGTCAGCTGGATAAGGCACGATTCCATGCCTTGAAAAGCCTCGAATTAGCGCAGGAAAAAGGATATCCCAGAGGTTTAAGAGATGCCAACGAGCTTCTGTCGAAGGTGTATGAACAAGAGGGAAATACATCTGCTGCGTTGGCCGCCTACAAGCAATTCATTGTAGCTCGAGACAGCATGCTGAACGAGGAGAACATCCGCGCCATTACACAGGCAGAATATACCTACAAATACGAGGCAGAACTGATGGCAGATAGCATCCAGAACGCGGAAGCGCAGAAGGCCATCAAGGCAGAACTGGCGCTTCAGGAATCAGAAAACAAACAGCGAACGCTATTGGCGTGGGTGCTTTCCCTTGGGCTGGTAGTCACGCTGCTCCTCGGATACGGGTTGTTTCAGCGTTACCGCAAAGTGCAGGCACAACGCCAAACGATCGAAATGCAGAAGGCACAGGTGGAGAAGGCATTGGATGAGCTCTCCCAGCGCGAAGAAGAAAAGGCATTGCTGCTGAAAGAGATTCACCATCGGGTGAAAAACAACCTACAAGTGGTGTCGAGCCTGCTGGATTTGCAAAGCATGGATCTGGACAATCAGGAGGCATTGGCGGCAGTCACCGATGGGCAAAACCGGGTGAAGGCCATGGCACTGATCCATGAGAAGCTCTATCAGAACGAAGACATCGTTCGGCTCGATTTCGAGGACTATGTAGGCCAGCTCATGAAGCAAACAGCTGCCATTTTCCCCGGTAAGGGAGGTGTGACGCAGGTGGTGAATGCCCGAAACATTGAGCTGGACATTGATACTGCGGTTCCGCTGGGCTTGATCCTCAGCGAGTTGTTGACCAATGCCTACAAATATGCCTTCCCGGACGGTTCGGGTGAACTGGAGGTCTCGCTTACAGAGACGGAGCCCGGCAAATACAGCATGATCGTACGTGACAACGGTCCCGGTTTGCCACCGGATTTTGATTTCCGAAAGGCCAAAAGCCTCGGGTTGAAACTGGTAAGACGACTGAGCCGACAGCTCTATGGTCAGGCAGTTTATAAAAACGATGGAGGTTCTTGTTTTGACATCACCTTCCTGGATACTTCGTTACGCAAGGCAACGAGCTAACCGATACTTCCGAATTCAAGCTTAATCGCTGCCTGCGTGCTTCAGCTTTTACACTTTTGCCGCAAACTTCATCCAGTGTCCCGACTACTCTCCTTTCTACTCTTTCTGTGCTCCATCTTCCTCAGTGCTCGTGCACAAAACCATGAGGATGTGGACTCGCTAAAAACGCTGCTTGAGCAAACCGCTGAAGATTCTGTGCGCGTTCGATTGTACGGTGAGCTTGGAGGAGCTTATTTGCCTCAGGAGCCGGATTCAGGATGGAGATACCTTCGGAATGCCAGAACCCTGGCACAGTCAGGTGATGGTTTGCCTAAAGGGTTGGTTCGAATCCTGGCGAAGATGGGTGAGGCATGGATGAGGTCAGGACAAATAGATTCCTCGCGCATCGCCTTGCGCGAAGGTGCTCGCATCGCTGGATCAGAAAATGATCAAGCAGGGATCATGCTTGTCAATAGTTTACTCGCCCAGTCCTTCGGCCGTGAAATGCAGCTCGACTCGATGATTCATTACCTGAAACTCACAGTTGCAGCGGCCGAAGCCATGGAAGATGTTGTCAGGCAAGGGATGTTCTGCTCTAACCTTGGAGTGATGTATCAATACAAGGGGCAGTTTGAAAAAGCGAATGAATACAACTTCAAGGCCCTTGAGCTGAAAAAGAAGGCTGGGGCAAGCCCCATGTCCATTGCTGATAGCTACAACAACATCGCGCTGAGCTACCAGGAGCTGGGGAAGTTTGAAGAGGCACTCGAATATGAGTTGCAGGCGTATGAACAATACGCGACCGGCACGGATAGCGCAAAGTTTGCCCAGAGTGGCTACATGCTGGGAGGCATTCTGTTTGAGATGGAATTATTGGATTCAGCCCAGGTCTATTACGATCGATCGCTGGATATTTTTCAGGCGTTGGGTAACCAGCAGGCCATTGCGCTCTACCACGTGTATTCCGGGTTGATACTCCAGGAACGAAAGGATCTCGAAGCGGCTCAGTCGAGTTTTCAAACATCCCTTGAGCTGTTCCCTGAAAACGGTAGCCCGAGGATGCGTGTATTTGTGCTTTCCAACAATGCCGAGGTCTTGCTGAAATTGGGCGAGCGGAGTGATGGAAGAGACATTTCATCCCTGCGAAAGAGCATGGAATTCTCCAGGCAGACCTATGAGCTGGCTTCTCAAACGGCCTTTACCGATCAGATGCGCAAAGCCTCTAATTTTCTCTACCGCGCTTATGATGCATTGGGTAAGCATGAGCAGGCTATGGAATATGCCAAGCAATACATGCTTCTGAACGATTCGCTCTACAATGAGCAAAAGCAGAAGGCCGTGGAAGAGATCCAAACGAAGTATGAGACGGAGAAGAAAGAGGCGGAGATTGCCTTTTTGGATATGGAAAACACGGTGAAGGCCGAAAACCTGGCGCAAGCAGAGCAGCTCCAGAAAAACCAACAGCTGACCATCCTGGTGTTGGCGTTGGGAGTGGTGGCTACTGCGCTGCTCCTGCTCTGGATTTACAGAATCTACATTCAGAAGAAAAAAGCGAACACCGAGCTGGAGGCTAAGAACGACATCATCACACAGCAGAATGACGAGAAGGAATTGCTGCTCAAAGAGATTCATCACCGCGTGAAAAACAACCTACAGGTGGTGTCCAGCTTGCTGGATTTGCAGAGCATGGATCTGGACAATGAAGAAGCATTGGCGGCTGTCACGGATGGACAAAACCGTGTGAAGGCCATGGCGCTCATTCATGAGAAGTTGTATCAAACACAGGACATTGCGAGCCTCGATTTTGCGGATTACGTATCCCAGTTGATCAAACAGACGGCAGCTGTTTTTCCGGGAATGAGCAAGGTGAAGCAGTCGGTGCAGGCTCCAGACGTGCAACTCGACATCGACACCGCTGTGCCGCTCGGGCTTATTCTCAGTGAGTTGCTGACCAATGCGTTTAAGTATGCCTTTCCGTCCGGGGAAGGTTCGCTGACAGTTCAATTGCAGGAAGAAGCTTCGGGTCAATACCTCATGACGGTTCGCGACAGCGGGTCAGGACTTCCGGAAGATTTCGAGTTGAAAAAAGCAAAAAGCCTCGGCCTCAAACTGGTCAGGCGCCTGAGCCGACAGCTCTACGGGAGCGCCACATACGTTTTTGACAACGGCTCCTGCTTCAGCATTCGCTTCAAGGATACGGTACATCGCAAGGAAGTGAGCTAGGCCGGATTACAGGACAACCCTCCGTCCGGCAAGTGAAGCTTGCGAAGTCGATGAAAGCCGTTTCCGATCAAGTGTGCCTCAAGGGGAAAGCACAATTCCGATGGTTTTTGTGTCGGTTCAATGAAATGTCCTTTTTATTGGAAAACGTCTGTTCAAAATATGATTGTTGATTCAACATATTTTTGAGTTTATGATATTATAATTTATTCATAATAAATTGATTAAATCGTTTTCTGCTAATAAAAACCGTGAGCTTGATTTCTATCGTCATTGAAATCTTACATATCTCACTCCTGTGAATTATGGTCACGTTCATAAACTGATAGGTTGCGTTCGTGAGCTTTTGCTTCCAGAATGGCTCATGAGCGAGCATCTTCAGGGACAAATCAAAAACCATTTACACATGAAATTTCAAAGACAGAGTCCGGTGAGCGCCCTTCAACGGACCTTATTCTTATTAGCCTTGATCCTGGGCATCGGTGTCGTTTCGCAGGCGCAGCAGTATGGCTCCTGGAATGGTGCTAGTCTCGCTTCGATCTGCGGCCCTAATGACACTTACATCTATCAGTATTCGTTTACGGGTGGAGCCATCCAGACCAATCAGTCCGCAGAGATCTGGCTGGTGAAGGTTGACCTGTCTCCTTACAGCCGAACCCCCATCCAGCAGGTGCTGACCGTTGCTTCTACAAACCAATGGCCGGTGAACAACATATACCTGGATGTGACATTCACAGAAAACACGGTGAGCTTTGTGAGCAACTCCCCGAACACTACTTCCAATGGAAGCAGCGTGAACCTTGGCTACCTTCAAGAAGGGTACTATGAGTTCGAAGCGCGCGTCAAGCAGGGAGGAAATACAGTGCAAACATGGACAGCTCCTGTGCCATTGGGATACTGGCGAGGCGCCTGGCCGAGTAGTGTTCAGATCAACAACGACTTTAGCAAAAAGGTCATTCTCTATGAAGACTGCGCTGCAGAGGTTTTGTTGGAGTCTAACCTGTGCGGCAGCAACTATTCACTGATGGTCAGAGAGATTGATCCCGTTACGGGGGCGATCGTCAGCACCACGGATGCCTTCAGAAATCTTACCGCTAGCGAAGTCAATGCGCTAGGTGGAAATGGCTTGAACATCAAGACTTGGTCAGGAAACAATACGACCATCACCATGACTGCTGGAAAAACCTATCAGGTGGTGATTACCAATACTGCTTACGGAGGGTGGAAGAGTACTGGTCGCTGGGTACAGATGAAAGCTGGTGGCTGGGACTTGGCCATGCGCGACAACTTTTTTGACGATGATGGATACGAGCCTTGGGATCAATGGAGTGGCGACCTCTTCAAGAGCCCCGATCTCTGGAATAAGCTTTCTACCAGTTCCAATCCGAATAACGGATCCAACGAGGAGCCAGATTACTCAACCAATCCCAACAACACCAATAAAATGATGGTGAGCATTACAAACATCGGTTGCGAAACAAGCCCTGAAGATGTGCCGCTCACTTTGTTTTGGACACGTGCGCGTGTGGGTGAATTGTGGGACTCACACTGGCGTGCCACCCAAACGAACAGAGTATCTATTGCCGGAGGTGGCACGTATCAGGCTGGTTCTGAGATCACCATTCAGAATCCTACACCATCCAACCCTGTCAGCCTCAATTCCGATCCCTTCCTGATCCCTGCGATCGCGCCCGGTCAGACTTGGACGATGGATTTTGCCAATGATGCAGTTGACTGGTATGCGCCAAACCCGATTTACTACAACGCGAGTAATGGAGGTATGGCAGGCTCGCTGCAACGCCCTGAAATTTGCTTCCTGGCACGGATCAATGAAGGCAACTCGGCCGAAGATCCGATCACGCACGAGCCCACAGGTAACCAGAATCACATTGCAGGTTATGTGAGAAACAACAACAATGTGGTTACCAGGAATACGATTCTATATGACAATCCACAGTTCATCATCGGCCCGGGTGATGAGAGCTGGAACTATGGATTTGTGACCGTGTTGGTGGACAACACCACCGAGGAAGAAGAGACGGTCAGCATCTGCGTAGAGCAATTGAGCACAGGTCTCGATAACAGCATGGACTTCCTTGAGTTTGGTAGCATCGAAGTTGGGATGACGGAAGGCCTGTGGGAGCTGTGGGCCAACGGAGGCTATGCGTCCGAAAATCTGGATGTGGTGGATGAAACCATGTTTGAATTAGAGGCAAGCGAAGGGGCTTGTTTGAGTTCAATTACACTGGAGCCAGGAGCGAGCGAGGTATTGGGTGTTCGTGTCAATGCCCATGGCCAATCCTTCCCTGGCGAAGAAGTGCCCATGCTCTATGAAATCAACATGAGCTACGGTGACGGATCGGCTGGGAGTAGCAACCTCATCGAATTCACGATGCCTTCTTCTTCACCTTTGGAAGGCAAGCGCGGAACAGCATCCGTTGAAGAGACTACCAAGTCTCAGATTCGAATCTTCCCAAATCCAGCGCAGGATCAGATTCATGTTTACTACGGATCTCCGGAAGAAAGTACCGTCATGGACTTTGACCTGAAGGTCTTCAACATGTCAGGTCAGGTGGTGCTGGCGAAGCAAGCTTTGAAGATGAATCAGCAGGTTCCGCTGGATGTTCAAGGTCTTGGAGCCGGGGTTTACCTGGTAGAGTTCCATGCCGGAGCAGAAGTGACCACACAGCGATTGGTGATTAAATAACACCCGCATCTATTTCAGAGAAAACCCTGGAGCATGGCGCTTCAGGGTTTTTTGTTTGTGTTATTGAATGACGAGGCGTTCAAACAAGCTCGCTTCCCTGGATTCGATCGAAACGAAATACATGCCACGAGGCAGGGAGCCGGTTCCCGGTAAAATGGTGAGTCTCCCTTGCGGATCTGCCAGAATACTCTGCTGGATGATCGTAGCGCCTTCAGCAGAGATCACCCTTATGTTCACTTGCTGATCCGCTAGTTTTCGGTTGATCAGGGTGACTTTTAGAGTACCGTCTGATGGATTAGGATAGAGGATGGAACGCTCTTCCAATTCGGACGTCACACGTGCAATCGGGGAGTAAGAATAGGTGCCGTCAAAGTCAACCTGCTTCAGGCGGTAGTAAGAGGTGCCACTCAGAGGTTCGAAATCAGTGAGGTAGTAGTCCAGCTGTTCGCGACTGTTTCCGGCACCGGGAACGGTGGTCAAGAGGTAAAAGTCCTTTCCATTGGAAGACCGTTCAATTTCGAAAAAGTCATTGTCGGTTTCTGAGGCGGTGCTCCAAACGATCTGCACTGATCGGGTCTCTCTGTAAGCCTGAAAGTTGAGCAGCTCAATGGGCAGTGGTCCCTGTGTGTTGTCAATGATTCCGGTGCCGCTGATGTTGGCTCCAGAGCTCGCAACCGAATTGCAGGGCGAGGAAGTGTTGTTGCAGCCTCCGTTTCCGTTGTCAGTAGAAGTTGTTGTGTTAGAGGTTGGACGTGCAATGGAGTAGATCACAGCACCCTGACCGCCACCGCCTCCACCACCGTGAACGTTGGGACTGCCCACCGAACCACCGCTGCCGCCATTGCTGGAAACCGAGATGGGGCAGGTAGAGGCAATGTCCCAGACATTGACGTCAATTACAATGCATCCGCCAGCACCGCCACCGCCAGCTCCGTCATTTCCTGCAGACGCACTGGAAGCTCCGTTGGCCGAAATGGAGATTCCTCCACATGACCCCGAAGTTCGGATGGTGGAAGCGCTCACCAGGATGATGCCACCGCCATCACCGCCATCGGTAGATACGGAGTTGTTGCCTTCTCCGCCACCGCCACCGCCTCCAAGAAAGACGCGTCCTGCATCGATGTAAGTGTCAAGTGCGATGCCTCCGATTCCACCAGCATCACCGCTGCCGCAGTTCCACCCCGGACCTGAATCACCACCGGCAGAGTAGCCACCGCCACCACCGCCACC
>DIYJ01000003.1:0-206451 GCA_002428995.1 Flavobacteriales bacterium UBA6057
GAGACAGTTCGGTCCCTATCTGTTGCAGGCGTTAGAAGTTTGAGAGGACCTCCTTTTAGTACGAGAGGACCGAAGGGGACGAACCTCTGGTTTACCTGTTGTGGCGCCAGCTGCATCGCAGGGTAGCTACGTTCGGATGAGATAAGCGCTGAAAGCATCTAAGCGCGAAACTCGCCTCAAGATGAGACTTCTTTTAAGGGTCGTTAGAGATTATGACGTTGATAGGTCGCAAGTGTATAGGTAGAGATATCAAAGCTGAGCGATACTAATTACCCGTAGATTTTCTACTCATATAGATTATTCAAGATTTTTAAAATATTCAAGATTTTACGGTGACTATTGCATTGGGGATCACCTCTTCCCATTCCGAACAGAGAAGTTAAGCCCAATAGCGCAGATGGTACTAGGTTATCCTGGGAGAGTATGTCGTTGCCGGTTTTAAAAGCCACGTACTTTTGTGCGTGGCTTTTTTTTTGCTTTGCCTCTGAATTTTATGCACCGAGGACTACTATTCATTCTACTTATTGGAAGCTTGGGATTTTGTCACAAGGAGCTCCGGGCGCAACAAAATCACTACGCTTCGGTAATTTGGCTGCAGGATGTGCTTTTGCCAGATTCCCTCGAGTTTAGGGAAGCGAGTCTTACAAACGCACGTACACTTCTAAAAGGCGGTGACTCACTTCGGAATTTTATCGATTCTAATGCGCTATCCCGCATTGTGTATAGCAATGGATCGAATGCTAATCAACGATTTCTTGCAACTTTAGAAAGGCCGATTTCTGAGTCAGTCTTATTCCATTTTGAGCTTGATAGACACTCCTACATGGGATGGATGGATCGATCCTTTTACAGATCGACACGAGTTAATTCTGGTCTCATCATTAGGCCCAACGATCGTGTACTAGTTGATATTGAAGCGGGGTACATCAATGAAGACAGAGAGCTGAATGGCGGACTTGTTCAGTCAACTTATTCTGCTGACGAAACTATTGGCGGGGCTTTTGAGTCAATTTATACAGATATACATCTTGCCAACGCTTTCAACAGAAACAGCCTGTTGCATATTTCGGCTGCAGGTGATTATAAGCTGATCAATGCAAGTGGATTTAGGTTAAGTGCTATCGCGGGAGGAGTTCTGGACAGAGAAAGGTTTGAGTATGAGGATTCCGATGGCGGGACTCAGAATTATTATGATCGCTACTTGGGAACTGTTCAGGCAGCTATCAATGATTCGAGTGGTGTCACTACATTTCGGGAGTTTGCCGGTCTGCATCTTGAAGGAGGAGACTCACTGCTTGGCTTTGAACTGGGAGGTAGAGCTACACAGATGCAACACCGGATTGTAAATGCTGGGCGGTCATTTAATGCCTGGAATACACTCGCGATTGGATGGGCTGGTTTACACTACAAGTCGGCCTTTGCCTCACTACAAGCTGAACAGTACTTAGGTGGATTCAATGATGGTGATCAAGCCCAGACACTTACGGTCGGCTTGCGTCATGCGGTGAATTCAGACTCTTCAGGACGGAGAGGTTGGCAGACCAGTCTAAGATTGAAGCGAATGAGGGCGTTTCCTCGCTTGCAATGCTTCAACTACTTGTCTGATGTTGGAGATATCCGCAATATCAGAACACGATCGAATGAGAACCTCCTGGAGGCCAAGCTTGGCTTTGATTTGAATGGAGTGAGCTTCTTTGTTATGCCTGGGATTCGTTCTATTGACGATTACCAATACTGGGATAGTACAGCAACTTTGCATGTCGCTGATGAGGCCATCAACCAGACCTATCTGCATCTGAGTGCGGGGTGGAAAAAGCGACATTTCGAAGTCTTCCTGGATCAATGGTTACAAGAGTCTTCAAATGACTCCATCTATTCCCTCCCAGAGTTGACTACTCAGGCGGGAGCATCGACCATGTGGCCGTTGTTCAAAAAGAGACTTAGTGTAAAACTTGGGCTGAATGCGCAGTATTTCTCAAGCTATTTTGCAAGAGGCTATATCGGACACCTGGACGTTTACTATGCTCAATCGGAGCGCCAGTTTGGGGAATACCTGCAGCTCGATTTCAACGCATCTGTTGACATTAAGAATACCCAGATCTTCTTCAGGTTGATGAATCTGAATTACCAATTGTTTATGAGCCCTGTGCTTGTAGGTCCTAACTTCCCCAGTGTGCCCAGGTATTTCATTCTTGGTATCGATTGGAAGTTCAAGAACTAAGTCTTTTGCTTCTTCTTCTTAGCAGCGGGGAACAGAATGTTATTGAGGATTAACCTATACCCTGGAGAGTTTGGATGCAGGTTAAGGTCGGTGGGCGGGTCTCCAACAAAGTGCTGATAGTCCTCCGGGTCATGGCCTCCATAAAAGGTCCATTGCCCTTTACCAAATTCACCGTGGATATACTTGGCCACACCCAACGCCTTGTTGTCAGCAAGCACCAAAACTTCAGGTTTGATGTAGCGAAGGTCGTATGAAGTGGTTTGCCCCATGAAGCCTTTGACGATAGGCTGGTGATTCTGACACAGCATGGTTGGGACTGGATCCCATTTTGCGGAGAATTCGAATAGAGTGAAAAAATCCTCACTTTGGGGAGTTCGTGCATGCACTTTCGTGCCATCGATGGTCGAAAACTCGTACTCCATCGGATTCATGCTGATCTTGTAGTCTTCAAAAGCAAAGGATTTTGAGAAGTCGAGCTTTGACTGTGCATTCGGATCGGCAGCGTCCCCATCAAACATCTGTTCACAGATGTCCACGTCTTCTGCAGCCATTGATATGTCGTAACTATCGGTGCCGGAGCACATGGAGAATAGAAACCCTCCTCCGGCCGTATATTCTTTGATTCGAAGCCCAACGGCAAGTTTGAGCTCAGAGACTTTAGAAAATCCGAGGCGCGCTGCTGTTTCTTCAAATTCAGCCACCTGATCTTGGTACCACTTATGGTTTCTGTAAGAACCATAGAATTTACCGTATTGGCCGGTAAAATCTTCATGATGAAGGTGCAGCCAATCGAAAAGGTGTAGATCTCCCTTGATGATCTCATCATCATAGATTACTTCATATGGGATTTCGGCATATGTAAGAACTAGCGTCACAGCATCATCCCAGGGCTGAGCGCTCTTGGGCGAATACACAGCGATCTTCGGAGCTTTCTCCAATTTTACTGCGTCCATGTTGACTTCCGGATTTGCAATCTCGGCAACAATGGACGCTGCCCTGGCATCTGGGATGACTTCATAGCTGACGCCTCTGATGATGCATTCTTGCTCAATTTCAGTGTAGTGTTCAGTCATGAAACTACCTCCACGGTAATTCAACAACCAGTCTACAGTCACATCTTTCTGGAGGGTCCAGAAGGCAATTCCGTATGCCTTGAGGTGGTTTTTTTGGGACTCATCCATGGGGATGAGCAGATGACGGGCATTTCCAACGAGGGGAATGAACGCCAAGATCAGCAGGAGGCTAGAAAGGCGGCTCTTCTTGTCCATCATCAATTTCATCCATTTTACTGGGCTTGATGACTTGATTCGGATCTGCATAATTGTCTTCAATCGATAGTCCTGGTGAATATCCGAAGTTATCGCTTTGCCAATCGGAAAACTTCGCAAGATGGTTTTGGAAACGTATTTTAACGTTGTCTGTTGAGCCGTTCCGGTGTTTTGCGATGATTAATTCGGCCATTCCTTCTGTACTATTGCCTTCTTCATCTGCTGTGATCTGGTAGTACTCGGGACGATAGATGAACATTACCATATCCGCATCCTGCTCGATCGCACCTGATTCACGAAGGTCAGATAGCAGAGGACGCTTATCACCACCTCTGGTTTCAACGGCCCGGCTGAGCTGACTCAATGCAATGATGGGCACGTCAATTTCTTTTGCAATACTCTTAATGGCTCGGGAGATAGTACTAATCTCTTGTTCGCGATTTCCTTTCTCACTGGGCGCTGTCATCAGCTGTAGGTAATCGATGATGACCATCTGTATGTCCTTTTCAGCTTTTAGTCTGCGGCACTGTGCACGGAGTTCGAAAACAGAGAGCCCTGGAGTGTCATTGATAAAGATGGGGGCATTGGTGAGTTTACCAATCTTAGCATTGAGCTGTTCCCATTCGTGGGGCTCGAGGTTTCCTTTTTTGAGTTTGTCCCCACTGATTTCGGTCTCGCTGGAGATGAGTCGATTCACGAGCTGTAGTGAGGTCATCTCCAGAGAGAAGAGGGCTACTGGCTTTTTGAAATCTACGGAAGAATTTCTGGTCAGCGAGAGTACAAAGGCTGTCTTACCCATACCGGGGCGCGCAGCGAGCACGATCATGTCAGACTTTTGGAATCCTCCGGTCACCCGGTCAAGGGCGGCAAAACCGCTCGGAACCCCACTGGTTCCATCTTGTTTGCTGATGGTTTCCAATTGCTTCACTGCCTTGTGGAGCAGTTTATTCATGCCCTCGTATGATTTGCGGATGTTGCCTTCGGCTACTTCGAAGAGCTTGGCTTCCGCTGAGTCCAGGAGGTCGAATACGTCCGCAGTTTCATCATAGGCCATCTCAATGGTTTGGCTCGAAATCTTGATGAGTTCCCGCTGGATGTGCTTTTGAGCAATGATGCGGGCGTGGTATTCAACATTAGCGCTGGATGCAACCCTGTTGGTAAGCTGAGCGATGAAAAAGGCTCCACCCACTTCTTCCAGCTTTCCCTGCTTCTTGAGTTCTTGGGTGACGGTGAGAATATCGATGGGTTCGGAGCGCTGGAACAGATCGAGAATGCATGCATAGATGGCTTGATGATCATCCTTGTAGAAACTCTCTGGCTTCAGCACATCAATGACATCGGTCAATGCTTCTTTGTCGAGCATGAGAGCTCCGAGTACTGCTTCTTCGAGATCTACTGCTTGTGGTGGAATCTTGCCATATTCAGGACTGGGAATTCCGTTTCTAACTACACTAAGCCCACTGGCTTTTTTATCATTTGCACGCTTCGCATCTTCCATACTTCAAAAGTAAAATCATGCGCAGGCATAATCCTTCTAAACACACCTAAGTTTTCAATGGGTCTTTTTTGAGCAGTTCTCCTTCAGCTCCACATACATGGCACCAATGCATAGTTTTCAACGCTCTTTACACAGCGGTTTTGAACGATTGCTGATAAATCATCCTTAGATGAGGTATGCCGTCTTCGAGGTAGAGATTCCCCACTGCTTCAAACCCAAAACGATTGTAAAACCCTTCAAGATAAGCTTGTGCTGAGAGCTGGATATGACTGGCTTTGCGAGAGAGGACAAGGTTTAGAGACTCTTCCATCAGGGAAGAAGAAAAGCCGTGATTTCGGAACTCGGGAGCGACAATGATTCTACCTATGTGCCAAACATTTTGTTGATCGCAATAGATGCGGGCATAGGCTGCCAGATCTTTTTCAGCATATCCGAGTAAATGAATGGCCGTGGAATCTTCAGGATCGGGATCCTGATAAACACATACTTGCTCCATTACAAACACTTCTGATCTAAGGTTGAGCATTTGGTGAACCTGCAGTGGGGTTAAATCTTCGAAGCTTAAAGCGCTGAATTCCAGTTGGGCCATGAACTGTTACCGGGTTTTCGGGTTTTAAAGATTATGAAAGTTTATCGCCTGAAGAAAACACAAGTCTTGCCGATTACCATGGAAGAAGCATGGGATTTCTTTTCTACGCCTCTGAATCTCCAGGAAATCACTCCTGATGACATGAACTTCAATATTCTGAGTGACATTCGAGGAGAGAAGATGTACTCAGGTCAAATCATCAACTACAAGGTTCAGCCTTTTCCGTTGGTATCGATGCGATGGACCACAGAAATCACGCACGTGGAAGAGGGTAAGTACTTTGTGGATGAGCAGCGCTTCGGTCCCTACGCGTTCTGGCATCACAAGCACTTTTTTGAAGAAGTTCCTGGTGGAGTGTTGGCCACAGATATTGTGGACTACGCGATTCCCTTTGGTTTCATTGGACGCATTGCCAATTCCATCCTCGTCAAGCGTAAGTTGGATCACATCTTCGATTTTCGGTATCAGAAACTGGAAGAGGTGTTTGGCAAGGTGAAAGAGACGGTGAAGGCTGCCTGATCAGCGGGATCTGTCATTGCCGATTTGGAGGTTCTCTGTTTCAGTGTTCCACTCATCAAGCATTGCGATGGAAGCCAGTTCAGGTGGTTCTATCCAATGCTTATCACCTTCAGGCTTTTTTGCCATTAGATACATCTTGTGCTCAGCTCGAGTGAGCGCCACATACAAGACATTCAGCTGATCCACCTGAGACTTTTGTAGCTCATAGTCGTGGAGCTCTTCGAAAGGAGTGGATCTTAATGACTTAGTGTCCAGCAGCGCTGTATTCAACTCTAATTCTGTGTGTTCCAGATTTACCCAAAGTCTATCGTTGGTGAGCTTTGTGAATTTGCTGCCCAGCAGCGGTAGGATTACGATAGGAAACTGAAGACCCTTTGATTTGTGGATGCTCATGACTCGCACTGCGTTACCTTCTGTGAGGTCAATGCTGAGTTTGTGGCCAACCTCTTCCCAATGCTGGAGAAAAGGAATTTGGAGATACTTGGCGGTTTGTTCATATTCCAACGTCAGGTCAAACAGCTTCCGAATAAAAGGGTCTGTTTCATCGAGTTTCAGTGCCCTCGTCACCAGCAGCACTTGATCATAGGTTGTTCCCGAGCGCAAGCTTCGTTCGTCCAGGTTGATCTCAGCAATTTTAGCTGCGCGTGAAAAATCCTTTCTGCGCATCGCCTGTACGGATTGGATGGTCTGATGCAATGAACTCTTCAGCGCTTCAACTTGCTCCAGTTTGGCAAGCCAACGAGCGAGTACAAAAGTGTCAGAGCCTTTGTAGGCTGCTTCCAACGTGGCGATGATCGCTTGAATCTTTGGGTCATTGCTGAGCAAAAGGCTCTCATCACTTACTACAGGTATGCCTGCTTCCAGCAACATGGTTGCAAACTGGCTCGCATGGTCGTTGCGATGGAAAAGAAGACAGATATCACTGTAACGATAGCCGCGCTCTGATACATTGTGCTGAATCCACTCCTGGATCTGCTTGCTCCAGTTCTCCATATCCTCGTGCATCAATTTTACCTCTATCCATCCCTCATCTTTCTTCACAGGGATTTGCGCAAAGTCGCTGTAGATTTCTGCCGCGTTATCCGTCAAGATGGCTTCGGTGAGCAGCTTGAAGAGTCGATTGTTGAAGTCTACAATCGTAGCACTGGATCGATAGTTCTCATTCAGCTTTTGCTGGTTAATCTGCTGCCGAAGGAAGCCGGGTAGTACCTCTTCATCTTCTTTGAGAGATTGGAAAAGCTCAGGTTCGCCTCCTCTGAATCGGTAGATGCTTTGCTTCACATCTCCAACCACCATGCTGGTGTGATTTTCACCCAGGCCGTTTTCGATCAGCGGAAGAAAGGTTTGCCACTGAAGGATGGAGGTGTCCTGGAATTCATCGATCAGAAGGTGCTTAAACCGATTACCAATGCGCTCATGGATAAAGGGCGCTCTTTCAAGGATGATGTTTGTAGAGATGGTTTGATAGAAATCACTGAGCAACTGCACATTTTCATCTTCCTTCACCTGCTCAAAACACACACGCAATTCATTGATCAAACCGAGTGTGAAGAGCGAAGTGCTAAGCGCTTCAAGGAACTTGATGGTAGGAGCTTCTTCCAATTGTTCCTGAAGGCTTGCATAAATGTCCAGCAGTCTTCCCTTGATGGCTTCTATGTTCGGATTTTCTCCTTTCGATGACCACTTTCCCTCTTCAACCGTGGCAAGCACATAGGAATTTGGAGTCATGAGCTTCGTCAGGTCGGTATCGACTGCTTTTTGAAAGTAGCCGATGATCCCGGTTTTTTTCCGGTAAAAGTCATCCACGGTCAAACCTGACTCTCCGACAAGCTTTAAGGCTGCCTGTCCAAGTTCTTTTATGTTCTGTTTGAATGCTGCGGTACGCTTTTCAATTTCCTTTTTGAGCTTAAAAACGCGACTGGGAGAAAGGCCTTCCAGCTTTTGAGCCTGGAAATAGAATTCCTCTGAGGCCATGTGTCGAGCCAGGGTAGCGAGAGGTGTTTCAATCTTCCAGCTCTTGTCATTCTCAATCTGGTACCTCAAGAAACTCAGAAGCAACTCTGAGATGTCGGGTTCCGCGCCTGCCTCTTCCAGCAGGTTCTCCACCGTTTCCAGCGCAAGTCTTTGAACATCCAGTTCAATGTCAAAATCAGTGGTAAATCCAAGCTCGGCAGCAAAGGACCGGACGAGGCGGTTCACAAACTTGTCGATGGTCAATACAGAGAATTGTCCGTAGTTGTGAAGGATGGTGGTCAGGAGTTCTTGGCTTCTGCTCTGCAACATCTCATCGCTAAGCTTTAGCTCTTTCATCAAACTCGCTTTGAGTGCCTGAGCATCTGGTCCCAGTTCGGTGGGGTGGGCGAGCAGGGAAAGGTAGCGGATGATCCGCTCTTTCATTTCTGCTGCGGCTTTTACCGTAAATGTGATGGCTAGTATTTGGGAAAAGTGTTCCGGCTGAGGTTTTGAGAGTGCAATTTGAAGGTAAGTTTTGGCCAGGATGAACGTCTTACCGGAACCTGCAGAGCTTTTGTAAACAAGAAAATTTTTGGACATTCGGATGCACTTCGTTCAACTTCGCAAGGTAGAAATCGTCTACATCTATACAATTTAAATGGTACGCTTGCGTGCCGAGCTATTTTTCCATGAAGAACCTAACATTCAGCTTTTTTATTCTCCTCGTATTCAGTGCTTTGCCCTTTGCGCAAGCTCAGGATGCTTCTGATCATCAACCGGGCGAACTCATGCTCATGCTTGAGTCAGATGCGAGCATCGATCGCGTTTTGTCCATGATGGAGCGGCAAACAGGAGTCCCCGTTTCACCGGAAAGGAGACTTTCTCAATACCTAAACCTCTGGCTCGTGAGCTTTGACGAGGAACAGCTCGCGGCTGCGAAGTATCTCGAAGTGGCTCGTGGTTCGAGGGATGTATTGATCTGTCAATTGAATCACACCAATATCGAGCAGCGAAATACTCCTGATGACCCTCTTTTCCCAAACCAGTGGGCTTTTGAAAACATTGAGGCTGAAAAGGCATGGAACATTGCAACGGGTGGTGTTACGGCCTATGGAGATACCATTGTTGTGGCGGTGATTGACGGTGGTTTCGATTTGGATCACGAGGATTTGGAGGAACAATATTTTGTGAATCGCCAAGAGATTCCGGGTAATAACATTGATGATGACAACAATGGCTATGTAGACGATAGGATTGGATGGAATTTTTACGCCAATAATGGCACGATGCCGCTTGACAATCATGGAACACACGTAGCGGGGACGATTGGAGCAGCGAGCGACAACGCACAAGGCGTGGCCGGTGTGAATTGGAATGTAAAGGTGATGCCATTGGCCGGATCTTCGGTTCAGGAGGTAGTGGTCGTTTCCTCTTACGCCTACGTGTACGATATGCGGAGACGCTACAATGAATCGGCTGGAGCGGAAGGTGCTTATGTGGTAGCTACTAACTCCAGCTTCGGGGTTAACTTCGGTCAACCGTCTTCCTATCCATTGTGGTGTGCCATGTATGATTCACTCGGTTCTGTAGGCGTGTTGAGTGCCGGAGCGACCATTAACTCGAATGTGAACATTGACAACGAAGGAGACATTCCAACAGCCTGTGAAAGCGACTTCCTTGTTTCCGTAACAAACACTACTGTTGGCGACACGCGAAACAGCGGAGCCGGATATGGAGCCACCACCATCGACATTGGCGCACCCGGAACAGGAGTAAGGTCCACCACCCTGAACGACAACTACGGAAACCTTTCTGGTACTTCTATGGCTACTCCTCATGTAGCCGGGGCGATCGCCCTGATGTATTCTGCTATGTGCCAAAAGACATTTGACGCTTATCAGTACGATCCTGATGGACTGGCTACCTACATCAAGGACAAACTGTTGAATGAAGGTGTGGATCAGGTTTCTGCCCTTCAGGGGCAAGTAGCTTCAGGCGGGCGATTGAACCTTTACAAGGCTGTTCGCAGTGTGCTCGATTCGTGCCTCAATGGCTACACAACGGTGACCGAGAGCAATTGTGGTAACTGTGTAGGTGAAGCTGTTGTGACTGGAGTAGGAGGTTTTCCTCCATACACTTACATCTGGAGTACCGGGATCATCAATGATACAGTAGATACAGGCCTTTGCGCGGGAATCTATCATGTAACGATCAGTGATAGCATTGGTCAAACGGAGGTTGTCTCATTTGGTATCACAGACGCGGGTGGACCTGTGCTTCAGGTAGCCACTACTCATAACATTTGCCCAGGAGCAACCGATGGAACGGCAACAGTTAGCGGGGGCTTCAATCATACTTGGTCGACCGGTGCTACGGGACTGAGTGTCAGTAATCTCTCGGCTGGTACTTATCAGGTGTCTGGAACGGACGAGCAGGGAGAGTGCACTACTGTAGAGCTTTTTACGATCTCTGAGCCTTTGCCATTGTTCGCAGATTTTCAAATGGTTTTTCCAAATGGTGGTGCCAACGGAAGCATTACGGCTACTACTATTCTGGGAGGAACACCACCTTACAGTTTGCTCTGGAACACGGGAGATACCTCCTCCAGCATCGATGGGCTGGATTTTGGAAATTACACATTAACGATCACGGATGATAACGGTTGCACTGCTGATCAACTGGCTTATTTGGATTATCCTGAAGGGCTTCAAACGGTTGAAAGCGATGCAGTTCGAATTTATCCTAATCCAGCCACAGACCGTCTTCTGATCGAATCAAAAGCCGCTGGGTCCTGGCAGCTTTCCATTTTTGATCAGGCTGGCAGAATGGTCCATGATCAAAGCTTGCAAGGCAGTCAAAACACTGTTGATGTATCAGCGTTTAACTCAGGAACTTACTTCCTTGTATTTAAGGGAACTGACCGAGTTGTACATGAAAAGCTCATGATCGTTGGCCAATGATTGATTCGAAGAAACTGTTCATAGTGTCTCTTTTAGTGGGAATGGCAGCCTTGCTTTCCTGTGAGAAGGATATTGATGCGGTTACGGACTCGATTTTAGATTCAAAGGATGGCCCTAGACCTTACCACTTAACAGTTCCAGAAGGCTTTCCTGATTACTTTCTGGCGGACGAAAACAGATTGACGCACGAAGGTGTGGAGCTTGGAAGAGCACTGTTTTTTGATCCGCTGCTTTCACGCAATCAGAATGTAAGTTGCGCCTCTTGCCATACTCAGGCAGACGCGTTCAGCGATCCGAGGAAATTCTCCATTGGCACCAATGGAGAGCTTACAGGTTTTCATTCCATGCCAATTTTCAACATCGCGTGGATGAACGAATTTTTCTGGGATGGCAGGGCAAAGTCAAGGGAAGATCAGGCGTTGCAGCCCGTCATTAATCCCTTGGAAATGGACATGTCCTGGCCCGAGGTAGTAGATCGTCTCATGGACCACCCAGAGTATCCAGCCTTATTTGAAGGAGCGTTTGGCACGGATCAGATTGATTCTTCACTTGTGGTCCGCGCGATGGTTCAGTATGAAATGACCCTGGTGAGTGCAGATACAAAGTTTGACCGGGCATGGAGGAATGAGATTCCGCTAACGGAGGAGGAACAAGCCGGGAGATTGATTTTTGAGTCTGAAGTTGGTGACTGCTGGCATTGCCATGGAGGAATCCTGGCCACTGACAATTCGTTTCACAACAACGGCTTGGACAGTCAGGACAATTTGCAACCGGGGCTATACAGTTCAACGGGCAATGATGAAGACTTTGGTAAGTTCAAGACTCCGACTCTGAGAAACCTCGCCTTCACCGCTCCTTACATGCACGATGGTCGCTTTGAGACATTGGAAGAGGTGATCGATTTTTATTCTTCAGGAGTTCAAAACTATCAAGGTGTAGACCCTCTCATGAAGAAAGCTCCTCAAGGAGGCTCTCAGTTGACAGATGAGCAAAAGAAGCAGCTGATCGCCTATTTGATGACGATGACTGACAGCTCGTTTGTTGGGTTGAAGTAATAGTCTTCTTACAACATCTGAAGGTCTTCCACGACCTCTGCTCTCCGCCTGTAGCAGTGCATAGCATCCTTAAATACAGCGGTTTTAAAGATGGATTTATTGAGCAGCATTCTCACACATTCCTGTATTCCCTCGATGATGGATGGATGCGGATGAACCAGGTCTGCCAATACCTCAATGGGTTGCTTCATCTTGATCAGCAATCCAATGGCTTGAATAGCGCTTGATGCATGTTCCCCGATGGCGCGCATTCCCAGGATTCTCATTTCTTCATCATCCGTGACTATGATCTTGAAAAAACCTTCGGTCTTGCGCATGGCAATGGCTCTGGCTATGCAGCTGTAGTCGAGCTTCACCACCTTGATAGGAATGCCTCTTTCCATGCACTGGCTTTCGTTTAATCCTACCGATGCTACTTCCGGGGTCAGGAACATGATGGTGCAGATGTTATCGTAGGAGAGGCGTTCTTTTACATCGCCATACATTCTTTCCACCGCGTGCCTTGCCTCGATTTCTCCCATGTTCACCAGCGCAATGTGGCCTGATACATCACCGACTGCATAAATGTTAGGTACCGTAGACTGCGTGTCGTCCTCTTCAATGTAGTTGCGGTCGGTGACCTCAACGCCAATTTCTTCGAGTCCAAGACCTTCAGAGTTGGGCACCCGACCGATCGATAGCAGCGCTTTCTCCACACGAATCACTTCCGTGGTTCCATCTTCACTCAGAATCTCATATTCCACTTCTCCATCGATGGTTTCCATGCGCTGGAGCTTCGACTCGCTGTGGATAACCACGCCATTTGCCAATAGGTTTTTGCTGACCATTTGGGCCACATCTTCATCTTCAAACGGCAGAATACGATCGGCTCTGTCTATCAAATACACCTTGGTCTTTCCAAGGTTTGAGAACATGGTAGCATACTCGCAGCCAATCACCCCTGCTCCAAGTATTACGAGGCTCTTGGGATAGTCGTTGAGATGGTGAATGCCATCACTTGTCATGATGGTTTTTTCGTCCACTGTGATGTTGGGAATCTTTCGGGGGCGGCTGCCGGTGGCGAGAACGATGTTCTCAGCAGAGATAACCTGAGTGCCTTTCTTGGAAGTGATTTCCACTTCGTGTTCGGAGAGCAGACGAGCCACTCCGCGCATGTGTTTAAACCGTACAGTGGAGGTTTCTTCCTGGAGCAATTTCAAGTGTGCAGAGTATTGCTGCTTGCGATCAAACACCGCCTCATTCACGGTTTGCTTCAATTCATCCCACGGAATTTCAACGGGAGGGTGATTAGTTCTTTTGAGCATCTCATTCATCTCGTGAAGTTTCTGAGATAACTCCCACATCGTTTTGGAGGTCAATGCACCGTCATAGATGGCCGCGCCTCCTACTTTTCCTTTTTCTACCAATACCACCTTTTGACCGAAATCAATGGCGCGCATGGCTGCGGCATATCCAGAGGGACCTCCCCCGATGACGCATAAATCGTAGTGTTCCAAGTGAGCAGGGTTTTAACTAAAGTAGGAACAAATACGCTCGAAGTGGGGATTCGTCTAAAAAATCAATGGATTCGGGAGATTGACGCAACGCTAACCATCGTTCATCGGTCTATTTTATAGACTTCTCCTCTTTTCCGTTTAACGAAACCGAATCACTAACACCTCGCTTCGTTAAATTAACCTTAAACAGACCTGCCTATGGATTGCCGGAGAAAGTCTTCCAAGTGCGTTACGTTACCTTTGCGGTTAACTTTCGCTAACAGTATGAGATTCCGCCTTTTTTGGGCATTGGTTGTAGGGCTTTTTACGCTTGACTCATTTGCTCAGTGTGAGCTTTTTGATGGGAATGGTGTGATGGAGGCCAACCCGACCTGGGTGAGTTGTAGTGGCGGTGATTTCACCTTGTTCATTCAGTCGAACACAACCTTCGGAGCCTACACAGTAGACTGGGGTGATGGCTCGCCATTGTCGACAGGTACGGGTCTGGTTCCACCCAACTTCATTTCGCATACCTACACTGCGACCACTGCAAATTATACGGTGGTGTTCACAGAAACAGCAACTGGATGTGTTGTCACAGGGTTGGTGGTGATGGAAGAACCTGTCAATGCTTCGATTCAAATTCCGATTGGTGGAGTGACACAGGTTTGTGCACCTGGTACCATTGAGTTCACCAACAGCAGTACCGATGTCTCTTCCAATACAGTGTTTACCTGGGATTTTGGCGATGGATCGCCCATTCTCACGTTTGGAGATACCAATGCGGGGCAAACCATTGAACACACCTACGAGCAGAATACGGTAAACTGCGTTACGGCAGTCACGTTGACTGCGGAGAACTTCTGCAGCTTCGGTAACCCTACAACTGCGGTCTTTAATCCTATCCAGGTTTTTGACATTGATGATGCTCAGGTGACAGCCTCTGAAGAGTTGCTGTGTTATCCTGATACGGTTGTACACTTTGACAACACAACCAATCGAAACTGTGTGCCCCAGGGTAACACGGTTCAGCGTTACGAGTATTGGAATTTCGGTGATTACTGGGGACAGGGTGTCGATTCCATCATTGACTGGCAGCCCTTCTTACCACCCAACAGACCCGGTTATGATATCGCTTATCCTGGCATCGGTACCTACACCGTGATGATGATCGACAGCAACCAATGCGGTCAGGATACAGCATATGTAACCGTGGAGATTGTGGACCAACCTACGGCAGCAGTTTCTTCCAGTGATGACACGGTGTGCACGGGTGAGAACATCACCTTTTTCAATAACAGTTTCGGAGGCAGCAATCAGCATCGCATCAACTTCGGTGATGGAACGGGCTGGTTTAACATCAATAACTCAAGAAATAAGAGTTACAACACAGCAGGAACCTATACGGTATTGTTGGCAGCGAACATCAACGGTGGTTCTGCAAGCTGTACCGATACTACTTCCATGCAGGTGGTGGTGCTCCCGAGTCCGGATGTTGATTTCAGTTTGACGCCTGCCGCGGCCTGCGACTCACTTACGGTTTCGTTCGTAAATACAAGTACTGGAGGCATTCAATACGATTGGGATTTCGACAACGGCAATACAAGTACGCTTCAGAATCCGGCACCTGAGTTCTACGGTACTCCAGGGGCTTACACCGTGACCCTCACTGTCACAAGCAGCAACGGCTGTGTGAGTGACGATACAGAAGATGTGAATGTGTATCAAACACCTGTTGCGGACTTCACTGCTCAAAACGTTTGTGAGGATGAGCTGGCCTCTTTTATCGATAACACTACCACAGGATTTGGTGGTGGAATTACGAGCTGGCTTTGGTCCTTTGGTGACGCGGGAAATTCTACTACTACGCTCCAGAACCCCACATTCACCTACGTAGATTCAGGAACGTTTGTCATTTCACTGGCCGTTACTACAGCCAACTGTACGGATACGATTTCTGATACAATCTCGGTAGAACCTCGGCCCATTGCTGCGTTCACGGAAAGTGACTCCGTAGGTTGTTCGCCTTTGCCAGTGATGTTTACCGACTTTTCCACTGGAGCGGTAAACTTCTTTTGGGATTTTGGCGATGGCACTACGAGCATGCTTCAGAACCCTACCCACACGTTTTTACACAATGGTTTGACGGACACCACATTCGTGGTGAAACTGGTTTCCAGTTCAGCATTTGGATGTGCGGATAGCATTTATGACACGATCACTGTGCAGGGGAATCCAGTGGCTCAATTCAGCTCTACCGCTATCCTGGACTGCGCTCCGCTTGAAGTTCAGTTCACCGATTCTTCTACAGGTGGTGTTTCTGTGTTGTGGGATTTTGGTGATGGTTCGGGCAGCACCTTGAACAATCCCGCGCACACCTTTCAGAACACTACGCAGTTTATCACCAACTACACGGTTGAGTTGGCCGTGATCGCGGCCAATGGCTGCACCGATACCGCGACTGATTTTGTGACTGTATATCCCGAGCCACTGTTCAATTTCAACATTGTACCGGATTCTGGTTGCAGTCCTTTGGATGTCCAGTTCCCGGTTGCTGTCGGGGCGGTGGTTTACGACTGGGATTTCGGGGATGGGACTACGGCCAATGGTCCTTCTCCTTCACACACCTTCGTGAACAACACAACCAACGATTTGAACTTCACCGTTCAGTTAATCGCTACTTCCCCGTTTGGATGTGTGGACACCGTTACCGGTAATGTGCTGGTGTTTCCCAATCCGACCGCTGCGCTTGCACCCGTTACCGCAGAAGGATGCGAGCCGCTGACCGTCAATTTTGTCAATGGATCCACCGGAGGCACCTCTTTCGAATGGGACTTTGATGATGGAAACACCTCGACTTCCGGAGCCACCAATCTGAGTCATACGTATGTGAATGCCACGAACGATACGCTCTTTTTCGATGCCAGCCTCATTGCCATCACTGATGATGGTTGCCGGGATACTGCGTTCGCTGACATTGGCGTTTACAGGAGGGTAGAGGCTTCCTTCTCGGTGCCAACGGACACCTGTCATCCTTTTACTCCATCATTGACAGATCTGTCCACCAACCCATTTGCCTGGAGTTGGGACTTCGATGATGGCAATACCAGTACGGTGCAGAATCCAACGCACAACTTCGCGAATACTTCCCTGGTGCCCATCGTGTTTGATGTGAATCTGGAGGTGGCGAACCTCGAAGGCTGTACGGATGATACCACCATCTCCACGCAAGTATTCCCCAAACCAACGGCAGATTTTGCGCCTTCAGACACCGCTGGCTGTGAACCATTCGACCTGGTGGTAACGAACAACTCCGTCCTCAATCAGCAGAATTTCTGGGATTTTGGAGACGGAACCACTTCAACTACTGCTGCTGGCACGATTAATCTGACCTATCCCAATCCCAGCAATTTACCGATTGTGCGAACGATCGAGCTGATGGTTGAAAATCAATATGGCTGCCGGGATACTACCAGCGCGGATGTAGACGTCTACTCTCAAATCTTCGCAAGTTTCGCTGTACCTACGGTAGGGTGTCATCCATTCACGGTGACCTTTTCCGATTCCTCCATCAATGCTGTTCAATACAACTGGGATTTTGATGATGGAGCCACTTCTGCCGTGTCCGGTCCTACCCACACATTCAGCAACACGACCACGGCCGTTCAGACCTTTGACGTGACGCTCACCGTGACCAATGCCGAGGGCTGCACGGATGATTCTACCATTACAATCACCGTTTATCCAAAGCCTACTGCAGCATTCGCGCTTTCGCAAAACGTGGGCTGCGAGCCACTGGTGGTCAACTTCACCAACAACTCGGTTCTGAATCAGCTGAACTTCTGGGATCTCGGAGATGGAACTCAGAATACAAGCAACGCTACCAACTTCTCGCATACGTATCCCAATCCTACCAACACTCCCATCATCCGAACGGTGGAGCTGATGGTCGAAAACCAATTTGGTTGTCGCGATACGCTGACGGAGGACATTCAAATCCACTCCCAGATTCATGCGGACTTTTCCGCACCCCTGGAGGGATGTCATCCGTTCAATGTGAATTTCACAGATCTTTCTACCAACGCGGTGCAATATGATTGGGACTTCGGTGATGGTACCCTCTCCAACCAGACCACACCTTTTCATCAGTTTGTCAATACCACGAACCTCGTCCAGACCTTTGATGTGACAATGTTGGTGACAAATGCGGAAGGGTGTACCGATCAGATTACCCAAACCGTGACGGTGCATCCCAAGCCATCCGCAGGATTCCAAATGAGTACCAATCTCGGTTGTGAGCCACTGATTGTGACGTTCACCAATGTTTCTGTGCTCAACGACTCGAGTCACTGGGATTTTGACAACGGACTGACCTCTACGTCCAATGGGAATAGTGTTCAGACGACCTACACCAACCCCACCAATTTTGCCGCTTTCTTCGATCCTGAACTGATTGTCACCACCACGTTTGGCTGCATGGATACCTTCACCAATCAGCTGGAGGTTCACCCGCAGATCATTGCCGGGTTTATCATTGATTCTGCCATCTGCCATCCGTTCAATGCTCAGGTTCAGGACCTATCTGTGAATGCTGCGCAGTACGATTATGACTTTGGTGACATGACGGGTGGTTCTACCCAGGCCAACCCCGGGCATCTGTACAACAACTTCTCCAATGTGCTGGAAACCTACACTGCGACTCAAACAGTTACGAATGCAGAAGGATGTCAGGATATTGCCACGATCACGGTGGATGTTTTTCCAAAGCCCGTTTCCCAGTTTTCAATCGTCAGCTCACCAGCATGCCATGGGGAGCCTGTCAGCATCCTAAATCAGAGTACCCTCAACGACATCAACATTTGGACGGTAGGCAACAATGGGTTTCCTGCCATTCAGAACGATCCGCAGATCGATACCTTCTTCCTGAATTTTACCACCAATCCTCAGGACATACCTTTTACCTTGGTGGTCGAAAACAATTTCGGCTGTCGGGATACCTCTGAATCTTCCATTACGGTATTCCCAGAGGTGGAGGCACGATTCACGGTTCCTGATGAGGGGTGCAGTCCATTTGAGGCGACATTCACGAACCTTTCCTCCGGAGGGAGTCTCTTCACCTGGGACTTCGGAGATGGCAATCAGTCCTTTGATGATGCACCGGTTCATGTGTTCGAGAATACAGGTGATGTAGATGTTACCTATCAGGTTGTGCTCACGGTTACTTCTCAATTCAATTGTACCTCCACAGATACGATTCCAGTGTTGGTTCGACCGAAGCCAGATGTATTGTTCACAGCAACTCCCTTGACGCAGCGATTCCCGGATGCCACCATCAGTCTGACCAATCTCACCAATCCAGGACCCTGGAGTTACGCCTGGGACTTTGCTGATAGCACCACCTCTAATGAGCAGTCACCCGGATCGCACACGTATGACACGTGGGGAGAATATCGTGTGATGCTTACCGGTTCTACCCAGTTTTGTGAGGACACGCATTCGGTATTGGTCATTGTTGAGCCACCGTTCCCGATTGCAGATTTCGAACTTGATACTTCTGGTTGCGCGCCTGTCACCATCGACTTTGTGAACCTCAGTCAGTACGGTGTTGAGTTCCTCTGGGACTTTGGAGATGGAGGTAGAAGCAGCTCCGAAAACCCAACGTATACCTATTCATTTCCCGGTTCCTACACAGTCCAGTTGACGGTGACTGGTCCTGGAGGGCAGACCTCCGTGGAGCTCATAGTTGCGGCAGTTGAGGTGTTTGAGCAGCCTGTGGCCAACTTCGTGTACACGCCCGAAACGGTGACGGTTCCGACAGAACCGGTGAACTTCATTAACTACTCTTTACTAGGTGATCAATACTTATGGAACTTTGGCGACACGAATACTTCCACGGCTGAAAACCCACAGCATTTGTATCGTGAACCGGGCACTTACTTCCCGGAACTGGTGGTCTCCAATT
The DNA here is from genome assembly GCA_002428995.1 of Flavobacteriales bacterium UBA6057. GTDB lineage: Bacteria > Bacteroidota > Bacteroidia > Flavobacteriales_G > Salibacteraceae > UBA6057. The sequence continues at coordinate 19,501 of DIYJ01000003.1, forward strand.
CGTTTGGATGCAGCGATACGTTCAAATCTGAAATTCCGCTGCTCGCCAGTGAGACAGGAGATGTTCAGGTACCCAACGCTTTTACGCCCAGCTCTACAGGAGGCAATGGTGGTCTCTATGATCCATTGTCCTTCGACAATCATGTGTTTTTCCCTGTAGTGGCAGGGGTGACCGAAGAAGAATACTTGCTTTCTATCTACAACCGCTGGGGTGAGTTGATTTTTGAAACAGATGAGCTGTCTCGAGGATGGGACGGTTATTATCGCGGAAAGATCTGCCAGCAAGACGTTTACGTGTGGAAGATGAAAGGGCAGTATGTCAATGGAACCAAGTTCTCCAAGGTTGGTGATGTAACCCTTTTGAGGTAGTATGAGGCGGACATTCTTACTCCTTTTACTGCTCCCGCTCACACTTGTTGCTCAGTTCAATGACTCAAAAACGGATCAAAGGCTGATCAAGGACGCTCGGGCATCTTTTGAAGCAGGGGATTACGTTTCGGCTGCGTTGCTCTACGACAGCCTTTTGACCTTCTATCCTGAAAACGCGGAGTTTCACTATTTCGCAGGCATGTCCCGTTTCTCGTTGCGTACACGTCACTCCCAGGCATTGCCAGCATTGGAGCTGAGCGCAAACAAGGGCTATGAACGATCATACCTGCCACTCGCAATTTTGCACCACGAGCGTGGAAACCTCGATGCAGCAGAAAGCTTCTATTCGAAAGCAACCGAGGCAGGAATTGAGGATCAGGAAGCGCTGCTTTCTCGGAGGAAAATGCAGTTTGAGAACGCTGTGAAAGCGAAGAATCAGCCGCAGAACATTGGGTTGTTTCGGTTGGGAGATGCGATCAACAGCCCATTCATAGATCATACACCTTTCATCAGCTTCAACGACTCGCTCTTGATCTTTACCTCCAGGCGGCCAGTGAATTCTAAGTCGGTGAGAGATGACAATGGTGAATACGATGAGAACATCTACATCTCCAGGCGAAGCGCTTCTGGCTGGGGAGAGGCTCAACCTTTGCCGGGAAATGTGAATGGAAGGTTGAACGATGCTGCAGCAGGCCTCTACCCGGATGAAGAAGCGATGGTCATTTTCAAAACGGCCCGGAATCTTGAATCGAGCGACCTGTGGATGGCAGCACATGATCAGGAGAAAGGATGGAAGCTGGTCAAAAAACTGGAGCCTCCGTTGAACAGCAATTTTATACAGTCGGGAACAGCCCTTGCCTCGGATGGAACGTTCATTTTAGCCAGTGATCGCCCCGGTGGATATGGTGGTATGGACCTCTACCGCGTGGTTCGGTTTGGGAATGGTGATTATAGCGAACCTGTCAATCTCGGACCTGAAATCAATACCGCTGCAGATGAGCGATCGCCTTACTTCCTAGCAGATGGCAAGACACTATATTTTTCGAGTAACCGAGGAGAGAGTATCGGTGGTTTTGACATCTTCAGCAGCCACTGGGTTCAGTCTGAGAAAAGGTGGTCGAAGCCACAAAACATAGGGTATCCGCTGAACTCGTTTCGCGATGATCTTCATTTGAGTGTTTCCCCCAAAGGCGGAGTATGCTACTTCGCCCGGAGCGATATGGACAATGCAGGCGACTACGATATCTACCGAGCCAACCTCCCCGGATTCAACATGGAGGCAAACATCATTCGTGGTGAGTTGGTGGACGCAGCGAGCGGCCAGACGATCGATGAAGCGGAGCTCACGCTTTTTTCGGACGACTTCGCAGAAATCAAAGGCGTTTATCCTTGCAGGTATGGTAGGTTTTTCATCGTTTTGCTGCCCGGTGAAACAGGTATTCTCGAAGTGACTTCTGATGGCTACGAACCATTTGAGCAAGCCATCGATTACGAGGAGCACGAAGGTATCTGGGAATTGAAAAAAAGGATTGAACTGACCGAGTCAAAGGAATGAGGAGTGCGTTGCTCATAGTTTCGATGGTGTGTGTGGCGCTGGCTCTGAAGGCTCAGGACCCCCAGTTTTCCCAATTCTACAGTGCGCCCATTTACCTCAACCCAGCGTTTGCTGGAAACACCCTCCAGGGGCGGACTGTGTTGAACTATCGCAACCAGTGGCCTGCGTTGCCCGCGAAGTATGTGTCGTTTGCGGCTTCCTTCGACTACAATTTCGCAGACTTGAACAGTGGCGTTGCACTCGCTCTTCAGCAAGATCGCGCAGGCAGTGCGGGGCTTCGCTACACCAACGTGGCTTTGCATTATGCCTACACCTTAAGAGTGAGTCGAAAACTGGCTTTTAAACCAGGGATCTACTACTCATTTACGTTTCGTGATATTGATTACGCTGAGCTTGTGTTTGGTGATCAGCTGATCTACAACAATCCTGCTTCGTTGTCTGCTTCTCAATTCAGTGCAGAGCCGGTTCGCTATCCCGACCTTGGTGCCGGAGGGCTCTTTTACATGCGAAACTGGTGGGCCGGAGTTTCATTCCATCATGTGAACCAGCCGAATCAATCCCTCATCGACCAGGAAGCGCGCCTGCCCATGCGCTTCAGCATGCACGGTGGTTACAACCTGATTCTGACCCAGAACGTCAAGAAAAAGGAAATCTCAAGCCTCACGTTTGTGGCGAACTATAAGTCACAAGGCCGATGGGATCAGCTGGATTTTGGAACCTATTTCAAGTACAAAATCGTGACGGCCGGGATGTTTTACCGCGGGGTGCCGATTTTCAAAAACAATGGCTTTGGGTATCCGAATCATGACGCGGTCATAGCTCTTTTGGGCGTTGAATACATGCAGATTGCCTTTGCCTATTCCTATGACCTGACTGTTTCAAGGCTGATCACCGATTCGGGTGGAGCTCACGAAGTGTCGTTGGTCTATGAGTTTGCGAATGATCGGGCGAAGCGGAGGAGAAGGAGAAGCCGCTTCCTGATTCCCTGCGCCAAGTTCTAAACTTCGTACTCGCCTTTGTGCTTCACATAGTTTCTCCAGCGGTCCAATACCGTTTTCATATCCTCCGGCATTTCGCTGTCAAACTCCATCCATTCTTCGGTCACGGGATGTGTAAAACCGAGTGTTTTAGCGTGCAAAGCCTGTCGCGGTAAAATGCGAAAGTTGTTCTCTACAAACTGCTTGTACTTGGTGAAGGTGGTGCCCTTCAGGATGCGATCTCCGTTGTAACGTACATCGCCAAAAAGTGTGTGGCCAATGTATTTCATATGCACCCTGATCTGATGGGTGCGACCAGTGTCCAGCTTGCATTCCACCAGGGTCACATAGCCCAGGCGTTCCAACACCTTGTAGTGGGTAACAGCCATTTTCCCGTGATCTCCGCCTGGATAGACCGTCATTTGCTTTCGGTCTTTGTGTGATCTGCCAATGTGCCCAGTGACGGTGCCCTCGTCTTCTTCCAGATCGCCCCAAACGATGGCAAGGTAGCGCCTGCTCATAGTGCGATTGTAGAACTGGAGCGCCAGGCGCGTCAGCGCCACTTCAGATTTGGCGATCATCAGTAACCCTGTGGTATCCTTATCGATTCGGTGAACCAATCCTGGATAAGCGTTCGGATTAGTTGGATTCACTGGAAGGTTGGCAAAGTGATAGAGCAGTGCATTCACCAGTGTGCCCGAATAGTTTCCAAAGCCGGGATGTACCACCATTCCCGCAGGCTTGTTCACAATGATCAGGTGCTCATCTTCATGTACGATGTTGAGCGGAATGTCCTGTGGAATAAGCTCCAGTTCCCGCTTCGGATGTGAGAAAACGATGGAGATCTCATCCAGTGGTTTCACCTTGTAGCTCGGCTTAATAGCCTGGCCGTTTACGAGAACGTTGCCATTCTTGGCTGCTTCAGCGATCTTGTTTCTGGATGTATTTGGAAGTCGGTCAATCAGGAATTTATCGATGCGTAGCAACGCCTGGCCTTCATCTGCTATAACCCGGTGATGCTCGTAGGAATCTTCCTGTTCCTCGTCTTCAAATGATTCCTCTGCGTCTGTCATGTCTTATGGCTTCCCTACTACCAGGCGTGCCGTGCTTGCGCGCCCTGTGTAAGAATCGGTGAAGCGCAAGATATAGAGACCGTTCGGGATATGGCCGGCAGGCACCTGAGGATTGGCCGCGGAAACAGTTCGTGTATCCACCAATCGTCCTTCAATGCTGTAGATTTCCAGTGTTCCAAAATCATTTTCACCTGTAAACTGAACGGTGAACTGATCTACGGCCGGGTTTGGATAAACGTTGAACTTCTTCGCCATGTTCTTCAGCTTCTTCGTCCCCACAGGGTAGAGGGAGTTGCCAAAGTCAGGACGCATCATCAAAGAGCCTTTCACTTCTGCCGGATACCAGACCCCGCTCACCTGATAGAACAGATTCTCAGAAGAGTTGGTATTGACATCATAGCCGATGTAAATCTTCGTAGGCTCGATTTGCTGGTAGCCAATGTAGAAGGTTCCATTCACCACCACAGGCTCTTCCAATTCATAGCGAACGAACTCGTTCGCATTGGTGTAAGTCGCATCCCGGGTAAACTCCGATTCAAAGATTGGAGTCGTGTTGATGTCATCGCTCCACACAATGAGCTTCATGGGAAGATTCGGATTGTCATCGTGTTCACCTTGCGGGAAATTGAAGCGAATCGCCTTCAAGGTATCCGTCACCGGGGTTACAAATCTGTAGGCCAGCTTAAGTCCTGCTCCCGTTAGCGTGTATGCCATTTCCGCGGTCCCGTCATCGTAGGCGTAATAGTCGTGGAACGAATAGCGATTGATGATGGTGTCGTTCTCGATGTCGCTGTTGCCATTGGCCGTGGCATTGATGAATGACTTTCCGAAGAAGTTCGCATTTGTCGTTCCCAGATCCGGGAAGATCTGCGTTTCAGCAAGCGGTATCGACTCGCTGAAAATGGATTGCTCATCCACGTTTGGATAGCTGTTTGAAACCGTGCTTACGATCACTCCATCGCTCGTGCTCACCTCTGAAACGATCGGGCTTACGTTCAACTGCTCAGGCCCAAGGTTCCGGATCGAAAAGTCAATCTCAGAGCGCTGAAGCTGATCCCACGCCTCCAGGTAATGGTTGTAAGGCACCGAAGTGTAAGACTCAAGGTAGCTCACCGGGCCCTGAAGGAAGGCCACATCAAAGATGGTGTCTCCGGTGAGTGTATCCCTGTTCTGGTCAACTCTTACGTAGTCAATATGCCAATGGTCCAGACTGCCAGAGAGAGTAGCATAGTTGCGGAAGCGAAACTTAAATCCACCGCGCAGGTATTCTCCTCCATCAATGGGAACATAGATCTGCTCAGAGAAGGTGCTGTCGTCCAAAATCACACCACCTGCGCTCCACACGCGCGACCATTCATCATCCTCTGGCGCATAAAACTCGAGGATCAGAGAATCCACCGGGTTGGGAATGTTCCCAAATCCACCTGCCTGGTAGGAAAAGGTGATGTACACATTCACCATTTCGGAGTCGATCGCGAGGGGCTTAGATTCCAGTTCGTCAGCAAAACCGTAGGTCTCAGGATCGCTGATGTCGTAGGGATAGCCTGCTGCATCTGTTCCATCCAGAGTGGCAACGCCCTGGGTGAGCATGTTTCTCGCAAAGCTGTTGTTGATGAAGGCGCCACGGTCACCGGTGTCTTGCACTGGTGTTACCCACAGCGTCTTGTCGTCTGCTACGTTGAACAGCGTATCCGAGCTGTTGCGCTGTGTGTATTCAGCCGGAAGTGTATCGAAGGAAACGATACCAAGCGCCTCGTCAAATTCAGAAATGATGTTCGTCCAAACGATGGTTGTATCAATGCTCTCACCCGTCACCAGGTCGAACCGAACCAATTCCAGCGCAGGAGTGGCTTCAAACTCTACGGTACCATTCAGGTATTTAAAGGAATTGAAGGTCGTATCGTAGCGTGCGCTGAATGTATCCGGATGGTCTTCACTTACCTCGAACGCATAAGTCACCAGAGGCGTGACATTATCATCGCTCTTGCTGGCATTGTAGCGTTTCATCCGGTCTTTCGCGAAGTCATCGAAGAAAGGAAGTGGCAAGGTGTCGATCACGTAATTGAACTCACCGATTTCCACGTCTCGGGATGCTGATTTAAGCTTCTGTTGATCTTGGTAGCGCTCCAGCAACACAGAGTTGTGGCGCAAGCTTTCCAGCGATTCCTGGGCGAAGGTGAACTGAGCTGCCAACAGCAGGCAGACAATGATGGGGAACAAATAGGGTCTCATTTCAACAGTGCTTTGATCGAATCAAGGTTCACTTCCGGAACCTCCTCTTTGTTAGACGTCAAGAATACGTTGACAGGTGAGCCCTGTGGAACTTCTTTACTTCCCGGTTCCGGATCGGTGCGATAGACCAGTGCGCTGAGTGTATCTTCCTTTGTTTCACATTCAGGACATGGACTCGCTCCAAGGTTCAGCCCGCTCATGTTGAGCAGCTGCTTTGCTTCTTCAGGGGAGAGACCATAAAGCACTGGGATGCTGACCAATTCACCGTCTTCATCCATACCGACCTCCAGATCGATGGTAATGCCTTCCCGGGTTCGGTCACCGGGTTTTAATTCCTCGCCCTTATGACTCATTCCAACAACGCAATCAGAACACATGCTTGGAATGTAAGTGAGCTCTCCAATGTTGTAGCCATAGGATTTGAGCTTGGCTTCCGATAGGGCTAAGGTTTGGTCCAGGATGTTAGGGACTTTCACCATTTCGGCAGTGTAACGCGATAAGGTCAGGTATATTTTCCGGCCTTCTTTTGCATTTGCACCGGGCAAAGGATCTTGCTTGATGACCATTCCTCCCGGTAGTCCAGGAGTGTAAGCAGAGTCTATAATGCTGTCTCGGAGTTGAAGCTGAAATAGAAAAGCTTCTGCTTCTACAATATCCATCTCATTCAAATCAGGCACTTCTACCACCTTGTCAGGCATGGTGTAGCTCAACAGGTAGAAGTATGCACCCGCCACCACTCCTACCACTACGATGAGTGCCAGAACGATTTGTATCAGCAGCGTGCGTGAGAAAAGAAACTTGAACATAAGAGCGGCCAAAGATAGCTTCAAAAATTCGTGGACGAATACCGAATTGGAAGCCCAGATAAGCGATAAATAACCATTTTTGACGCGATCAAGGAAATTACCAGGATGAAGGATAAAAGAGTAGTGGTTACTGGTGGTGCTGGCTTCATAGGCTCCCACCTGGTTCAAGAGTTGTTGAGATTGGGAAATGAAGTAGTGGTGATTGATACCCTTCTTCGAGGAAATAAGCTTCCATCAGAGGTGATGAAGCAGATCGAATTCCACAAGACAGATGTGACCAACTTCGAAGAAATGCTTCGCTTGACGAAGGGTGCGGACATCATCTATCACTTTGCCGCGATTCTGGGCGTAGACATTGTCGCTGACAATCCCATCGAAACGATGGAGACAGAAGTCAACGGGATGCAGAGTGTGGCAAATGCTGCCATTGAAAACGGAATTGAAAGCATCATTTACGCCTCTACAAGCGGTATCTATGGCCACGTGGCAATGGAGAGCAGTGTAAACGAAGAGATTCTTGTCGACCCAAGAACGAGCTACGCGATGGCGAAACGCTACAATGAGATTTACCTCGCATCCCTGCACGAGGAGAAGGGGATAGACTCTGTGGCTTTGCGTTTCTTCAACATCTATGGAGTGCGTCAGGACAACCGAATGGTGATTCCTCGATTCATTGAGCAAGCTGCGGCTGGCAGACCTCTTACCGTATATGGCACAGGGAAGCAGACCAGAGACTTTACCTACGTTTCCGATGCTGTGAAAGCCTCTATTCTCCTTGCGGAAGATGTCAAAGGTTTTGAGATCTACAACATTGCCAACGAGCGAGAAAAGACCATTGGAGAGCTGGCTGTCGAGATCAAGGAGTTGATGAACTCTTCTTCAGAAATCACCTTCATTGATGCTCCGAAAAAGCGCTACGATTATGAAGTAGGCCGGAGGTATGGTAGCTCTGAAAAGCTCTTTGCCCAAACAGGCTACAAGCCCGATACGGAACTGAAAGAGGGCTTGACGGCTTTGCTCGAAATGAGCAAATAAACCCCTGTTGATAAAACCATTTTTTGGAGTTCATGAGCCTCATGGCCCCCTGTATTTTTGATTAAAAGTCAGGAGTCATGGAACAAAAGCACGTGGCGGTTCTCTACGGAGGATTTTCCGGTGAGCGGGTTATTTCTGAAAAAAGCGCTGCTGTTGTGGTGCGCTATCTGGATCAAAAACGCTATCAATCCACCTTGGTAGATGTTACCAGAGAGGGATGGTACGCGATGGTAGATAACCAGCGCCTTCCGCTGGATCTCACAGACTTTTCCTATGCTGGCACGGAGGGCAAAGTGAAATTTGATGGAGTCTTCAATGCCATTCACGGCACTCCCGGAGAAGACGGGAAGATTCAAGGCTATTTCGACCTCATTCAAATCCCCTACAACAACTGTGGTGTTCTGGCTTCCAGCCTCAGTTTCGACAAGGCTGCCTGCAACCGATACCTTGAAACTTTTGGAATCAAAGTAGCTACGTCCTACATCGCCCGTGTAGGTGCCTCCATCAATGAAGATGAAATTTTGGCCCGTGTAGGATTGCCTTGTTTCGTGAAGCCGAATGACGGTGGTTCAAGCATTGGAGTCACCAAAGTGAAGCACACAGAGCAGTTGGCCGAAGCCATTCAACATGCGCAAAGTGATGGGGTGGATGCGCTCATTGAGACCTTCCTTGATGGAGTGGAGGTCTCGTGTGGTTGCTACATGCGCGATGGGAAGCCCGTGCCGCTGGCGGTAACAGAGATTGTTCCGGCCAACGAGTTTTTCGATTTCGACTCCAAATACCTGGATGAGGGCACAGAAGAGATTACTCCCGCTCGGATTGACCAGGAAATCTACGATCGTGTCATGGAGCTAACAGTAGAGATCTATGATTACCTGCGATGCAGCGGAATGATCAGAATAGATTTCATGATTGTGAAGGGAGAACTGTTTGTGATCGAGGTGAACACAACACCAGGCATTTCAGAGGCTTCGATCATTCCCAGGCAAGTGAAGTACCTCGGGTGGACCTTGGAGGAGTTTTTTACCGAATCTGTCAACGAGATGTTTGCGAGACAATCAGCGGTTGCTCAGAAAGTCGGCTAGTTTTCGGATGGCCCTGCCACGGTGACTGATTTCATTCTTCTGTGATGCCTCCATTTCTGCAAAGGTTTGCTCGTATCCCACAGGCTTGAACACAGGATCATATCCAAAGCCTTCGTTCCCCGAAGCTGATGTAGTAATAGTCCCATCCACAATGCCATCAAAGAAGTATTCCTGGTCTTCCAGAATGAGGCAAATGCTTGTTTTGAACCGCGCATTTCGGTTTTCCGCATTTCTCATCTCCCGGAGCAATTTGTCCACGTTATCCTGATAGCTGCAGTTTTCGCCCGCATAGCGCGCTGAATACACTCCCGGTGCCCCGTTCAGCGCATCTACTTCCAGCCCGGTATCGTCTGCAAAAACATCAAGGCCAAAGCGTTCGTGAATCGTGCGAGCCTTGATCTGAGCATTTTCCGGCAGGGTGGTTCCTGTCTCTTCAATCTCCTCATCAAAGCCAATGTCTTCAAACGACAGCACCTGAAACTGTCCTTCCAGCAGCTGCTGGATTTCTGCGAGTTTGTTTTTGTTGCCGGTAGCAAAGCAGAGCTTCTTCATAGGCATCGAAAGTAAAAAGAACCCTACTCACAGTTAATGGCAGTCCACATTTCATGAAAAGAACCATTATTCCTGAAAATGCGCTTAGTTTCGCGGCTTTAGGCAAGGAGAATTATGAAGCTTTTGATCACTGGTGGAGCGGGTTACATTGGATCGCATACGATCATCGATATTCTTGAGAACACAGATCACGAAGTGGTATCCGTGGATAACTTCTCAAACTCTGAACCTGCGAGCTATGATCGTATTGAGCAGATCACCGGGCAGAAGGTTCGTCACTACGATATTGATCTCACGGACTATAAGCGATTGAAAGAGGAGCTCTTCGAGGTAGAGTCTGCCTTTGATGGCATCATTCACTTCGCAGCGCTCAAAGCCGTGGGAGAGTCCGTTGAGAAACCAGTGATGTATTATCACAACAACCTCAACAGCCAGATCAACTTGCTCAAGTGCATTGAGAAGTACGATATTCCTGCATTCATTTTTTCTTCATCCTGCACTGTTTATGGCGAAGCAGAAACATTGCCCGTAACGGAAGAAACCCCGGTTTCAAAAACCGAGTCACCTTACGGATACACGAAACTGGCGGGTGAAAAGATTCTGGAAGACTTTTCAAAAACCAAGGATAATTTCCGAGCGATCTCGCTGCGTTACTTCAACCCTGTTGGAGCGCACATGAGCGGAAAAAATGGGGAATTGCCCAAGGGCAGGCCAAACAATCTTGTGCCTGTGGTGACGCAGTTCGCAAGCGGTTGGCTCGATGCATTAGCCGTTCACGGGGATGACTATGAAACAAGAGATGGCACTGCAATCCGCGATTACATTCATGTAAGTGACATTGCGCATGCACATGTCCTGGCCATGGAATACATAGTCGCTCAAAAGCAGGAAGCAGTCTACGATGTCTACAATTTGGGAGTAGGCAAAGGAGTAACTGTACTGGAAGTCATCAAAGCCTTTGAGGCCTCCACAGGTAAAAAACTTGACTACACCATTGGCCCCAGAAGGGCAGGTGACATTGAAGCGATCTACGCTGACAATTCTAAGGTGAGAAACCGCCTCGGCTGGGAACCTCGACTAACCATTGAAGACGCGATGAGCTCTGCGTGGCGCTGGCAAGAGCACCTCAACGCCTCTAGGGATTATGGTAAGGCTCGCCCCTGATGATGGTGAACGCCCGGTAAAGCTGTTCCAGAAAAATTAGTCGAATGATCTGATGACTGAAGGTCATGCTTGATAAGCGGATGGAGTGATTGGCCCGCTTTCTCATGGCTTCTGAAAACCCATACGCTCCACCAATTACAAATACCAGGTTTTTGACACTGGTGACCGTTTTGCCCTCAACGAAGGATGCAAATGCTACTGAATCCAAATCTTTTCCACGTTCGTCCAGCAAAACAAGGCAGTCTGTTGGCTGCACTTGTTTCAGGAAGGCTTCGGCCTCGCGGTCCTTCAATGTCGCGGGTTCCAAGCGATTGGAGTGCTTCACATCCGGTAGTTCTATCCATTGAAAACCCAGGTAGCGAGAGATCCTTTTTGAATAGATCTCAGCACCTTGCAGGATATAGGCTTCTTTTGTTCTGCCGATGCTCAGGACTTTAATGTTCACAGAAGGTATATTTGAAAGAATGAAATTCCACGCGCAATGATAAAGTATCTACTCTCGCTTTGCTTGCTCTGCTCCATGCAGGTTTTTTCACAAGATTTTGATGCCGTCAAAAAGGCCTTTGAAACGGGGAATGTGAGCGAGCTTCGTCCGCTGCTAGCCTCTACTGTTGAGCTGTCTATTGAAGGTAAAGAAATGGAAGTGGGGCGTTCGGATGCGGAGTTGCGCCTGCGAACCTTTTTCGATGCGCACCCACCGCGGTCTTTCAGTGTGTTACACTCCGGTGTTTCCAAGGCCGATGTACAGTATATGATCGGGTCCCTTGTTTCTTCTGACGGGACCTTCAGGGTGAGCGCATACCTTCAAAAAAGCGCGGCAGAGTATCGAATTCAAAGCCTCGAAATCGAAGCAAATTAGCACGTGATTCCAAAAAATGTTGAAGAGCTGATCGACCTCGCCATTCGGGAGGACGTTGGCGAAGGAGACCACACAACGTTGGCTTGTGTGTCGAAAGATCAAAATGGCCAGGCAGAGCTGTGGGTGAAAGAAGATGGAGTGATCTCCGGCATGGAGGTGGCAGCGCACATTCTCAAGCGCTTCGACCCCAAAATCGGTATTCACCCAGCGGTGAAAGACGGTGACGAGGTAAAGACAGGGACTGTTGCGATGACCATTGCCGGGCCGGTACAAAGCATCCTCACTGCCGAGCGCTTGATGCTCAATGTGATGCAGCGCATGTCAGGTGTTTCAACCATTACCAGGTCTTATGCCGATAGAATTAAGCACACCAAGGCTAAAGTGCTGGACACGCGGAAAACCACGCCCGGAATGCGTTGGTTTGAAAAAGAAGCTGTGCTACTCGGAGGTGGCGCCAATCATCGGCATGGCCTGTATGACATGATGCTCATCAAAGACAATCATGTGGATTCAGCCGGCAGCATTTCTGCTGCCATCGATCGGGCACATGACTACCTCACGGTGCACAATTTCGACCTGCCGATCGAAGTAGAAGTACGTTCTCTCGAAGAGATGCGCGAAGCCATGAAGCACGGAGGCCTGGAACGCATCATGCTGGATAATTTTTCTGTGGATCTCACCCAAGAAGCTGTGAAGGAAGTCGCTGGACGGTTTGAGTTGGAGTCTTCAGGAGGTATTACATTAGAAACCATCCAGGGCTACGCAGAAGCGGGAGTTGACTTCATCTCAGTGGGTGCACTCACGCATTCCGTGAAGAGTCTGGACCTGAGCTTGAAACTTGTTTCGGAATGAAAAGAGTCACACCACTAATCTTATTGCTTGGCCTTGCTGGCAGCCTGTTGGCGCAGTACAACCCCATTGCTCCACCTTCCACCTTTCGCTCCGAATCCAATCCACTGTACTGGAAAAACCGAGCTCCTCATCCCGGTTATTGGCAGCAGGATGTGGAGTATAAGATCAAGGCGCGCCTGGATGACGAGAACGACCGTATTGAAGGCGAATTGGACTTGGTCTATTACAACAACAGCCCGGATGACCTCACGGAGCTTTTTTTCCATTTATATCAAAACGCCTTCCAACCAAACTCCTATCAGTCTGAGCTGCAAAATCGTAGGTTCTTAAAGGGTAAGACTCCATCTGATTACCAAGGAACGGATGTATCCGAGCTCACTGTCAACGGTGAAGCGATGACGTTTGATCTGGACAATACCATTCTGCGGGTGGTGCTGAAAGAGCCTTTGAAAAGTGGCGATCAGTTGATGGTAAGCTGCAAATTCATCACGCGGTTGAATCCTCGCTATGCCGGCCGCATGAAGTTGTATTCCGCTTTTGGAAACAAGCACTTCAACGTAGTGCATTGGTATCCGCGCATTTCGGTTTACGATCGAAAGTTTGGCTGGACCACGGATCAGCATCTGGGGAAAGAGTTCTACGGAGACTTCGGAACGTTTGACGTAGAGATTACCCTGCCTGAGCACTATGTGATGGATGCCACCGGATTTCTGCTCAATCGGGAAGAGGTGTTGCCAGCGGCATTGAGAAAGAAGCTGGACCTCCAAAATTTTGCTTCAAAACCCTGGGGAGAAGCTCCGTCAGAAATCATTCCCGTTTCGAGCAAAACCAAGACGTGGAAGTTCTACGCTGAAAACGTTCACGATTTTGCCTGGACGGCTGACCCTTCATACCGCATCGGAGAAGAGGACGCGGTTTTGGAGGATGGAACGGTGGTGAAGTGCATTGCACTGGCGCAGGAACAGCATGCTTCCGGTTGGCAAAATGCCGCCTTTTTCACCGCCAAGGTGATCGAAACCTATTCCCGTGATTTTGGCCCCTACGGCTACCATAAAATGATCGTGGCAGATGCCCGGGACGGAATGGAGTATCCCATGCTGACATTGGACGGAGGGCGCGACCCAGGATACCGCGGACTGCTGGCGCATGAAGTGGGGCACAACTGGTTCTTTGGAATGGTAGGGAATAATGAAACCTACCGTGCAGCGCTTGATGAGGGGTTCACAGAGTTTCTGACCTCGTGGGCAATGGAGCGCATCGGTACGATTGAGCAGGACCAGAACGCACCAGTGCGAAAGGTGGACCCCATCAAACTCAGGTATCAGGAGGCACTGAATTACTACTACTACGCAGCCATTCAGCGAAACGATGATCCCCCTCTGAACACGCATTCTTCTCATTTTGAAGGATCTGGTTATGGACAGGTCTATTCGAAGACCGCTACCATGCTCTATAACCTGCAATATGTGTTAGGCGATTCGCTTTTCCTGGAAGCAATCTCCCATTACTTCAATCAATGGAAGTTTGCGCATCCCTACTTCCATGATTTTCGAACCAGCGTCATCCAGTTCACCGGAACCGACCTGAACTGGTTTTTTGATCAATGGCTGGAAACGGACAAGGATCTCGATTATCGAATTTCAAAGGTTCGCAGAACCGGCAATGACAACGAATACAAGGTCACGTTTAAACGTGTTGGTGGTATGCAGATGCCGCTGGACTTCACCGTCACCGAACGCGATGGTTCTTTGAAGCACTATCACGTTCCTAACACGTGGTTCGAGAAGGAAACAAAGGCCACCATTCTGCCTAAATGGACGGGCTTTAATAAGCTGCGCCCGACTTACGAAGCGACTGTTCAAACAGAAAGCGGCTTGGCAAGCATTGAAATCGACACTACCGAGCGCTTTGCGGATGTGTATCAATTGGACAATCAGCTGCCTTTTCCAGTGGACATCAAGCTTGATCGATTGCAAAGGTCTTACACCAACTATCGCAAGTATCGAATGCGCTGGCGCCCTGACTTGTGGTACAATGGATACGATGGATTGCGCCTTGGTTTGAGGTTGAAATCGGATTACGCAAGAACCTACCACAAAGTGGATGCAGGGTTATGGTTTAACACAGGCGTTGGCCAGCAACCTGATCTGCTCAATGATGCTAACCTTGAAGATGATTTCAATCGCCTTGCGTACCGGTTGAACTATTCAACTCGGCTGAGAAACTGGGATCAGAGCGTGTATGTTTCTGCCGGTTCCAGATGGATGGATGGACTTGCGGCTCAAAAGCTTGAAGCTGTGAAAGCCTTTTCCAACGGTGTCACACGCTTTGGAATCGGTGCTCATTCATTGTATCGACCTGAGACTTCGGATTTGAACTATTTGCTCTATCCGGAATTGTGGAACGAAGATCAGTTCAACAACTTCCTGGAGACTTACCTCGAGCATCGCTACTACTATGGCAGGCGAAATACAGGCTTTGTGCGCCTTGAGCTTCGAAATCCATTCTTCTTCAGCGACTATAACTATGGTTGGTTGAGGTTGGAGACCAAGAACTATCAGGGCCTGGCGGACATGCTTTTGCGCATCAGAACGGTGATGCAATGGGGTGATGGAAATAACTGGGCGCCTGAATCACAGCTTTACCTCGCAGGCGCCTCTCCGGAGGAACTGATGGACAACCCGATTGCGAGGGCTCATGGTTTCATCCCCGGTGATCTGTATGGCTTTTCCAACGGAACGGGCAATTTCCAAATGGGCGGTGGCCTTGGACTGCGAGGCTACAACAACTACTTTGTGCCTGAGGTGAATGAAGACGAAGTGCTGCGTTACGCTTTTGCTTCTCAAACTGGTTTAGCAGTGAATTCAGAACTGGAGTTTGATGAGTACCTGCCGCTGAGGTTTGGGCGATCTGAGCGCTTTGTGAAACTTCATACCTACGCCTTTGCTGATGCGGGTGTGATCACCTTGAACAGAGTATCCGAAGATCTTGAGTTGGCACAGTTCAGGGCAGACGCTGGTTTGGGGTGTGCCTTGGAGATCAGAAGGTGGGGTAAGTTTTCAGGCGTAGAGCCTATCACCATCCGTGCGGACTTCCCGCTCTTCCTGAATCGCCCTCCGGCATCCGAAGAGTTCTTTGAGTTCCGCTGGCTGCTTGGCATTGGAAGAACGTTTTGATCATGATCTCATTCGGTAGCAGCCAGGTGTTTCGTGCTTCGGGAAGAAAGCTCTTCCTGCAAATAGTACCGCTCTTCACTGATTTTCTTAGCATCATTGTAAATAAATTGGAAGTTCCTTCTTCCGTTCTGAACACACGAGGAATATGTCAGAAAACGTAGACGCCAGATCTTGGTACAATCAGTTCGCTTCGAACCAGGTAAAAACGGGTTTGAACCTGAGGCACTACACGATTATGAATAAGTGCATTGACTATGGCCTGAAGCCCAATAGTTCTGTCCTTGAAATCGGTTGTGGGGTGGGGACACTTACCTCCCTGTTGGCGAGGGTTTTGAAGAATGGACGTATCGTTGCTACTGATATCAGTGATGAATCGGTTGAAATCGCCAAGAAGAGCACTGCCGGAGCGAATGATATCGAGTTTTACGTTCACAATATGCAGGATTTCGATATCCAGCGAACCTTCGATTTTGTGATCCTTCCGGATGTGATGGAACACATTCCAGTCTCAGAGCATCCGGGTGTGTTTAAATCCATCGCGCGGCATATGCATGACAACTCGCTGGTGTTGATCAACAGTCCACACCCCAAGGCGCTGGATCATATCAGGGAGAACTTCCCCGAGCGCATGCAGGTGATCGATCAATCTTTGAACGCAGGTGAGCTCATCGCGGCTGCACAATCAGCAGGGCTCAATTTGGTAGACTACCATTCTTATGGACTCTACATTCAGGAAACAGACTACACGTTTGTGGTGTTCCGCAAGGATTTGAAGATCACCTATACCCCCAAATCGGTCAACGATATCCGCGTGGAGAAGATGAAGCAGAGAATGCGCCTGTTGCTCTAACATCACTTTCATTGCCTCAACGGATCCTATACATCTCGCCCACAAATTCGGCCTTCGTTAAAAAGGATCTGGATTTTTTGCGTGAGCGGTTTGAGGTAGACTTTTCGGTTGCTTCCTGGAGTGGAGTGGGAGACATCCTCTTTTCTGCACTCAAGCAAATGGCCAAGGTGTTGGGCGGAGGACGGCAAAACGCTGCTATCCTGGTAATGTTTGCTGGTCACTGGTCCGTAGTTCCTGTTTTCCTGGGGAAACTCTTGAACGTTCCGGTCTACATAATTCTTGGAGGTACTGACTGTGTTTCGTTTCCGGCATTTGGGTACGGCAGCCTGCGAGGAGGTTTGATCAAGAAGGCGATTGCGTATTCTGTGAAGCACGCCAGCAGGCTTCTTCCGGTGGATGATACCCTGATCGAATCGGAGAATACCTATGTGGATGATGCCGGTGCCCGGCTTCAAGGTCTGAAACACTTTTTCCCGGAGATGAAAACTCCGTCCACGGTCATTTACAACGGTTTTGATGCAGTGTTTTTCAAGGCTCCCAAGGTTCCAAAGAAGGAGAATACCTTCATCTGCGTTGCCGGTGTAGACAATCAAATGCGGTTCCAACTGAAAGGCCTCGATCTTCTGTTTAAGGCTGCGGTTCAAAGACCTGACTTTCAGTTTACCATGGTTGGAGTCAACTCAGAGTTTGCAAGTAAACTGAAGGTTCCTCAAAACGTGCGGCTCTTTCCTTTCCTGCCCGCAGAGGAGTTCAGGGCTTACCTCGATGAAAGCATGTTCTACGTCCAAATGTCCATTTCGGAAGGCTTTCCTAATGCGCTTTGTGAAGGCATGCTGGCTCAGTGCATCCCGGTTGGCTCCACCGTTGGAGCTATTCCCAAAATCATAGGGGAAACGGGTTTCTTATGTGACAAGCGAAGCGTGGAGCACGTGCTCCATGTGCTTGAGAAAGCCACTTCCCGCTCAAGCGAACAGAAGCAAGCATTGGCGGAGGCAGCCCGTCAAAGGATCGAGGATGAGTTTCCGATTTCCAGGCGAGCAGAGGCTTTTTTCAAGGTCCTTGGCTAGCTGCTCTGGTGAGGAAAGATGGCTTACTCCCTGTGTACATTGAACGTGAAATCTTTGTTAGCACCTCGTTGCTATTCAGTCTGCTTCCGCTATCATTGGGGTAATTCAGTGAACCAACCAAATTGGGAGTAGTAAGAAAGCAGAGCTTCATTTCAAGCATTGTCCTTTACGTGGGGATGTTGCTCGGTTTTTTCCTGGTGCTCTTCATTTATCCCAAATTTCTTTCTCCCGAAGAGATTGGTCTGGTGAGAGCAGTGATTGACATTGCTGCACTATTTTCTCCTTACATACTGCTCGGTGTGCCCAACACCTATGTGCGCTTCTTTCCATTTTACGCAGAGGACAAAGCCAAGCTATCCGCTTTTCGCTTTTACTCGGTGTTGATACCTGTGTTGAGCACGGGATTGTTTTTGATACTCTATCAGCTGTGTGAGCAGTTGCTCATCCGCACGTTTGAGGCGCAATCTGCCTTGTTGGTTGAATACCTGGACATCATTCCCATCCTCATTTTCCTCATGGGAGCGAATCGCATGCTCAGGGCTTACTACCGCTCTGACCTGAACATTGTTACCCCCAATTTTTACGAATCCATCATCCTGAGGATATTCTTCGCAGGTTCGGTACTCTTCTATTACTACGGTGATCTCAGTGTTTCCTGGCTCGTTTATTTGTTCATCATCGCCAACGGGGTGATCTTCTTTTTCATGCTGAAGGACTTTGTTTTCAGGAAGGACTTCAAGCTCCGATTCAACAAAAGCCTGAGCCAAAGTGATGTCAGCCAAATCATGGTGTTTGGTGTATTTGTGGTGGGAAATACGCTGACCGGAGAAATGATCCTGCGAGTAGACACCTGGATGCTGTCCTCGCTATCCGGACTTGCAGCCACCGGTATTTATAGCGTAGGAATGCAGATGGGAACTGTCATTGACTTGCCAAAGCGTTCTTTTTCGCAGATCACCACGCCTGTGATCTCAAAGGCTTACAAAGAGGGCGATTGGAAGCAAATCAAGGATCTGTATCACAAAACCAGCTTGAATCAACTTCTGCTGGGTGGATTCATCTTCATTCTCATGTGGACCAATGCCTATGATCTGTTTGCACTGATACCAAATGGAGACAAGTTTGTGGCGGGCATATGGGTGCTTTTGTTCATTGGTTTGGCAAAGCTCTTTTCCATTGCCACGGGCTGCACCATGGAGATTTTGCAGGTGAGCAAGTACTATCGACACACGCTATGGATTTCTATGTCGCTGGTCGTATCCGCTATTCTTTTGAACCTCTGGCTGATTCCTGAATATGGCATTACTGGTGCTGCCATAGCCTCAGCTCTCGCGCAGTTCCTGAATAATTTCATTCTGCTGCTCTTTGTGCGCTGGAAGCTCAAAATTCAGCCCTACAAGTGGGAGAATCTCTTTGCTCTGTTGTTCCTGCTGGCCGTGTTAGGCGGTATCTCATTCCTTGAGCTGGATTGGCTGCCTATTGTGAATGTGGTGTTGCGATCAGCGTTGGTTGTGGCGGTGTTCTATGCCGGAATCATGTTCCTGCCACTTTCCTCAGATTTGAGGGATATGGTGAAGTTGCTGGAGAAGCGGGTAGGACTGAGGCGCTAAGCAGATTCAGGATAGCCGTAGCGTTCAAGCACAGTCTTCAACTCTGAATTGAGTCGTTCGATTTCCTTCGGGCTGAAGCTTTCCTTGTACCTGCCCTTGTTGGGTTGATCAAAAGCCACGCTCATCATGGATGCCTCGAACTCGACTTCACCGAACGCACAAATCCTCTGAACTTCTTCTTCCGGGTTTGCCAGAATATCTTCAAAGCGAACTTCTAGGTAGTCTTCTGCATTCAATTGGGCCTTTTGTGATTCCCATTGCTGCATCACTTCCTTGTACCAGAGGATGGCCTGTTGTAATTCATTTGGAGCCCACTTTTGCTGAGTTAAGCTGCTGATCACATCCCTCGGATCGCGAACTACATGTACCAGTTTCAATGTTGGAATGATCGCCTTAAGATTGGCCGCAAAAAGGATGTTGTGGGTGTTGTCTTCCAGGTAATGCGCTTTGCCCTGCTGCTCGCAAATGGCATTAAAACACTTGGCCAGGAAGCTTGACAGAATACCAGCCAGCTCGCCTTTCGAAAGCCGAGGGCCAAAATCCATTTGATAGTCGACCTGATTGGCTTCTGCACCGGGCCATTTTGCGCTGTAGCTGAAGCTCTTTAGTTCTGAGATCAACTCCTCCACGAAATCAGAATAACCAACAATCCACTTATTCAACTCCCAGCCTGAGTAGGGTGGAGGGGTCAATGCCAGCCCGCCTGGATCAATCGCTTTAATGCGTTTGGTCTCTGCTTGTTTTTCCGGAGTGAGTTCAGCCAGCGAAAGCAGGAAGGATTGGAGCTCTTTGATTTGAAAGTCTGCCTTGTAGGGCGACCAGCTGGAAGTATAGGACTCAAAAAAGTCAATCACTCCTCGGGGATCGATGATGAAGCGGTATTCAAAGGGCAAGGTTGCGATCTGGGAGTGTTGACCAAATACCCTTGTCAGAATATTGGTTCCTGATCTTCCTGTGCCAGCAATGGAAATGACCTTTCTCATCCGCTTATCTTACGATCCAACGGATCACTTCAAATGCTTCAGCGTATTCCACCTGAACCTGAAGGCCGCGATAGTTTGCCACTCCCCGGATCAGCTTGTCTTTGGCGTAGAGCCTTTTAGATTGGGATTTGTAGCACTCCATGGCTTCCACCTTTTTTTCGATGTTCGCTTCGCTCAATTCAATGAAGCACTGGGTGGCAAACTTGTAGTTGTTCCAGATGAACTCATAGCCCAGCAGACTGGTGTTCTTAAACGCGCGCTTGGCTTCCGAGCAAATGGTTTGATGATCCTGATGTACGTCAAAATCAGACGGACAAAAGACCAAATCAGGCTTCCACTTGCGGTTGAGAGCGACCATGTCCTCCAGTATTTCCTGGCGGTGTGCAGGGAAGTGACGAACAGGATAGTTCAGAATATGAAGGTGTTCGGGTCGAATGCCCAAGCGAGCGGTGGCAGCCTTCACTTCGTGTGCGAGGATGTCTTTGGGAAATCCTTCGGGCACCGATTCCTCGCAGGTAGAAAAGGCTACGTAGTGAACCTCCTTACCGAGTTGAATCAGCTTGTGAATCGTGGCGCCACACCCAAGCTCACCATCATCGGTATGCGGTGCCAGAACCAATATTCGATCAAATGCCTCTAGTGCTGTTTTACTCATAGTTCTTGTTGTAGTGGTCGCAAATCTGCTGGTAGGTTACAAACTCGCCACTGATGCGTTCAACAGCTTTGCTCAATGCATCTGTCAGAGAGTTGATTCTACCATCTTGAACCTTGTTGAGGTCTATCGTTATGCCTACAAAGATGTCTCTTTCATGTTGCTCTGCTGCCTGCGATGCTTCGTTGAGAAGTTTGTCCAAATTCTCGATGCCACCAGAAAGAGTTTCACCGAGTAGGAAAAAGTCGGTAGATGGAATCTCCAAGAGGCCATTCTTGTATCTAAAAGGCTGGGTGATGCTACCATCTTCGGCAACCAAAACATCCGAACTCACATAGTTCAGTCCCTGCCGCTGAAGTACATCCAGCAGTTTGTATTTGTCGTGAAGCTGTTCGTGCTGTTTCGTTCGAACCCGGATGCCCCTTCCGTTTTGACCGGTAAATGTGTTGAACTGCTCCGCGGAAGTTCGAAGGCTCTTCCTGAGCACAGAAAATGACTGAGGAGGCTTAGCTGAGCAGAGCGCTTCCACAGTAATTGCCTTGTTGCTCAAGAGCTCTGAAGTCTCATGAGGAAGCGGATTGTGCTTGAGATGTTCCAGCTGCTCAGGAGTCAAAAAGCAGGTGTGCGGAATGTGTTGTTTTTCAAGAGTCTGGGTAGATGTGGATATGCTTTCTGCTGCCTGCGCTGTTTCAAATCCGGAATGGAACAAACCCAGAACCATGCGCACCGCTGGCTCCGTACCCTTCATGCTTGGATCAGGGGCTTCGACTGCCCCCTTGAAAGGTGGGAACTCAAAAGCTCTGCGGAATCGTTCTGTACGTTCCTTATCCCAAAACGCATTTACCTGGCGGCCGTAGGGTTCTCCGCGTGGTTGATAGGTGGCTTGCGACTCGTCTTGCAGCATCAGCGAAAAGTCACCTGAATGAAAATCTTTGAAAACTCGCATGGCCAGCTGCTGCCCCGCGTCCATTACCTTGTCGTAAAGGCTTTTACCCGTGTCGATATCTGCGATTTCAACGATTTCCTGGTCTACGATCGGGCCATTATCCACACCTGTCATCATCCGATGGCAAGTAATGCCAGCCTGTTTTTCACCATTGATCATCGCCCAGGGAAGCGGCCGTGATCCACGGTTTTTGGGCAGTGCTGCCGTGTGAAAATTGTAGCATCCCAGCTTCGGAATGTTCAGGAGTGGTTCTTTGAAAAGCTCGCTCCAAAAGCAGCTTACGATGATGTCCAGTTTCAGGGACGTCAACAGCCGGAGCGATTCGGGATTGTTCACTTTCATCCCCTCGTGAGCCGGAATGCCCAATTTTTCGGCTTCAGCTTTCAGAGAAGGATGACCAAGCTGCTCATGCCAGATTTTCATTCCGGGTTCATCATCGCGGCTATAGACCCCGGCTACTTCGATGCCTTGATCAATCAGTGCGTGAAGGATATCCACACTCAGTTTTTTGCTGCCGATGACAAACGCTCTCATGATGAGGTTAAGGTATTGAGCATTTCCGAGAGCTGTCCTGCGGTGCCCTTGCGCGAAAACTGCTTGTAGTTTTCATTGCCGGAGCTGGCAGGTTGTTTTTCTTCCTTGAAGGCCTCAAAATACTTGCGCAGCAGGGCTTTCATGCCCTCAAGATCCTGATAATCCAGCATTGGCTCCTTGTCGCAGTTCTTCATCACCTTGGCCGCATTCCCATCCGTAGGCCCGATCGACAGGATCGGTCTTTGGGTCGCTAGGTATTCAAAAATCTTCCCTGTGAGAATGTTTCTGCTGGATTCTCCGGTCGGTATTGGTAGCAGCAACACATGCGAGTCATACATCCGCTGAACGGCCTGGGCATGGGGCACAAAAGGCTTGATGCTGACCAAGTGATCGATGCCGGTTTTGCTCCAGCTTTTCAGGATGCTATCGTGAATATTGCCTGTTATGCTTAGCTCAAAACCTTCCTCAAATGATGGGTCAGTAGCCAGCTCTGCGATGGCCTTCCACAGTGTTTCCGTGTTTTGATTTGGCTTCAGATTACCCACATAAGAGAGGGTGAACTTTGGGGCGATTTGCTCATGAGCAGCAGGCATATCCTCTTCGTCATAACCATTTGGAATGGTCTGAATGTGAGCAGCCCGTGCTTTGAATTCTTCTTCGATTCCGGGCGATGCGCTCAAAACAGAGTCAGCCGTTTGCACCACTTCATCTTCGAGCCGTTTGTCTTTGCGATCAGCTCGCTCGGATCGCATGAGAAACTCGTTGTAATAAATGTTGGTCCACGGATCGCGGAAGTCTGCAATCCAGGTAATGCCAAACTCCTTTTTGAGTCGCATGCCTACCAGGTGTGTGCTGTGCGGTGGGCCTGTGGTCACCACCGCATCAATCTTCGTGGACTTGATCACTTGTTTGGCCTTTGGGTACAGAAAATGGTTCCAACCCATGCGTGCATCGGGTATGAAGCCATTGGCTCGCACGTAGTTGGCAAGCTTCGCAAAACTGGATTGCTTTCCCTTGATGTTACCCATACCCACTTCAATGGACTTGCCTTTTTTTCCCCTCAAGGCATTGTAGATCGCAAAAGGCTCGATGGTGGACGTGCGGATGACTTTCAATCCGTCAGGCACATCTTTCAGCAGCGAAGGGTCAGTGGAAGGGTAGCTTCCGTTTTTGACGGTAATGACCATGGGGTTCCAGCCGTACTCAGGAAGGTATTTGGAAAACTTCAGCCATCGCTGAACTCCTGGTCCTGCACCGGGTGGCCAGTAATATGTGAGTATCAGGACGTTTTTCACGCCAGCTTAGTCACCGTTTTTTCTGAACCGCAGGTAGAGCATTCCGCCCGAAAAGAGCAGGAAGAGCACCGTACCTGCCATGGACATTCCCTGGCCGATCGAGTAGCTTACAGGCTTGAATTCCATCTTAATCTCATGGTTCCCTGCCGGGATTTTCATGGCGCGCAGCACGTAATTCACTCGGTACACATCTGCGGGGCTACCATCGATGGTGACTTCCCAGCCTTTGGGATAATAGACCTCTGAGAAAACGGCCAGTCCTTCCTTCTCGTTGCTGGTGCTATAGGTCAGCAGTTTAGGAGTCATGGATGTAAGCTCAACCTTGGCATTGGCAGACCTTCCAAACTGGTAGTCATAAAGCTCTGACTGGTATTCTGATTCTACGATCACGGTGTTGTTTGGATCGAAGTTCGAAAGCGCAGCCATTTCCTCATCCGCTGAGCTCACCTTCTTCATATCGGTGACAAACCACGCTGCACCGCAGGCAGTTTTGTTCTCAACCACACCCTTCGGGTTCCCCGATTGCAAGATGAAATACTTCGTATCCAGCATGTTGTATACAGGCATGGTGTTGCTCACCGCGGGATTCAACAACACTCCGTCACCTGCTTGTGTGAGACCGCTTTGAATCTTTTGCAATTGTGGTGTCAGCTGGTTTTCGATCAGCTCCTGATAGCGCTGCAATTTAGCCGCGTGGTGTCCGCCTACGTTTCGGTGGTGATAGCAGGTAGGGCCATCCGTCCAGGGGTTTACAGATAGGTTCAATACACGGTAATGCGGATCTGGATCTGCCAGAATGGTGAGATCAGCAGGTTTCGGCTCCAGGATGGCATCGTAATCTCGGGCACTTACAAAGTCATCATTGTCCAGGTAGCGCTTGCTTACACGCCACATATCCCCTACAACGATGATGGCCAGTGCACCATAAAGAATGGCGGGTGAAAACTTCTTTTTGAAGCCAAACCACGCGATTCCCGCGCCTGCGATCATGATTAAGGTGGTGATGAGCCAGTCAGACAGATAGCGGCTCTTGCGGTCAGCAAGCAGTGCTTCGTAAATGGCATCGATGGCCCATGGAGAACCTTCTTTTTGGAAGGAAGCATCCTTGGCTCCAATCCAATCGTTGCTGAGGCCGTAGAAGAGGAGCAACACGATCAAACCTCCGCTTGCATAGAGTGCATATTTGAAAGCCTTTTTAAACTCTCCCTCTTCCAGCTGACCGGATAAGACCTTGTTCAATCCGAAAATCCCCAGAACGGGAATAAGTAAACCGGGTATGGCCAGAGCCATGGAAGGTGTTCTGAATTTGTTGTAAAGTGGGAGGTAGTCGAAAAACAATCGTGTGAATGCTTCTGCATGTCGACCCCATGCCAGAATAAAGAACAGCACAACCCCGCTGATGACCCACCAGCGCAGGTGGTCTTTCACAAGGAAGAGACCGAGAATGAAGAAGAAGATGAACGCGGCTCCAAAATAAACCGTACCCAAAAGGAAGGGCTGTTCACCCATATAAACCGGGCCATTGGCGACAATCTGTTTTTGCTGGGCCTTGCTGAGCTGGTATCGCTTCAGTTCTTCGGCTACGTTTCCGTCTTTCGGTAGCGCCTCGGCAGTAGCTCCACCCATCAGTGAAGGAACCACGGTGGTCAGAGATTCCAACGGACCGTATGACCAGCTTGTGGCATAAGACCAATCCAGGCCTCCTTTGTCTTCTTCTTGTTTACTGGAGAGTGTGGATTCACCACCACGGATCGTGGGGCTGCTCTGCTGGTACACAAAGTAGAGCTTCCCAGCGGGGGCAATGGCTCCGATGATGCCGGCAATGGCGATCAGGCCGGCCATTTTAGCAAACTGAGGCAAGGCTTTGGCCTTAAAAGCCTGGAACAATTCAACACCTGCAATCAGCAGCCCAAGGATGATGAAGTAGTATATAATCTGAGGGTGATTACCGGTCACCATCAGTCCTACACCCAGGGAGGTCAGAACAGCTCCCACATAGCGTTTATCTCTGAACACGAGGAAGATACCCGACAGCGTAATGGCCATGTATCCAATGGTGGCCACCTTGGTGTTGTGGCCAGCCATCAGCGAGACCACGAGGTTGGATGAATATCCATATCCCACAGCTGCTATGAGTGCCAGCCAAGGGTTTACACCCATCACCACCATCATCAGGTAGAAGCCCAGCATGGTCATGAACATGATGTTTGCCACCTGAGGCAGTGAACTTCTCATTGCCCGGTTCATGTAGTCCATGATGTTGCCATCGAACAGCGTGCCGATGTTGGCGGTAGTCATCCCACTAAAGACCCTCGTGGTCCACAGCGGTTCTTCGCCATTAGCCTCGCGATAATCCAGGGTTTCTTTTGACAGGGATTTGTGCTGAATGATGTCGCTCTGTTCCAATACCTTGCCCTGCATCGCAGGCAAAGCATAGAATACACTGGCAATGATCATGAGCAGTACCGCTGCACCATGAGTGATCAAAAGCGTTTTGTTTTTCAGAATAGAACTCATGCTGATTCAGAATGGATGTTGAATGAAGTGGCTGACGGGCCCTCAGACGCTAAAAATGAAGTTGCGAAGTGCATGCTCATCGCATGAGAGACCGGGGTCATTTGCTGGTGCGTTTAAAGCTGCAAGTTACTGTTTTATACCTTTTATTTCAGCCGCTCTGGCGCGGGTTTAGAGGTCTTTCACACTTCGCTAAACCACTGTCAGGAAGCTGAGTTTGGGAGCCTAAGCTTCCATTTTCGTGAGGTAGTAAACAGCTGTGGTGAAGAAGTTTCGCACGAATGGAATGGCTGAGATCAGTGCGAACTGTCCACGTGGCTCTACGCCAAACTTGTAGCGGTAAATCGGATTGAAAAGGAAGTGACGCTTGGCTGGAATTGAGAAGCCTGCGCGCTTGACGATTCTCTCGAAACGTTCAATGGAAATTCCTGTCTCCTTGATCTCCACCATGTTGTCAACCTTCACCTGGGTTTCTCCAAAGCCTTTGAGAACAGCTTTGTAGAGCGGCATGGGCAGCAAGTGGTAGTACGGTAGCAAAGAGAGGAACTTGTTTTTGACATTTTGCTGGTGCCCTCCAAAAGGCATGTACCAGGGAGGGAAACCGTAGAAGATGAATCCACCGTCCTTCACAAACTCTCGCAGTTTTTTGATGAAGGATTCCTGGTCATGGATGTGTTCGATTACATCCTTTAGAATCACCAGGTCAAACTTTCCATTGACATCGGCTTCAATGTCAACGTCATGAATATTCTTGTTGAGCAACGAGAGCAAGCCTTTGTCCACTTCTTCCTTCATGAACGCTTTCGCAAGTTCAAGCCGGTGGGCAGCAAGCTCAATGCCCACGCATTCACAGCCTCTTTCAGTAAAAGCTTTCAATACACCGGCCTCGGCACATCCGATCTCCAACACCCTTGTATTGCCGTCAATGGTCAGGTGCTTTTCGATCATCGGCAATACGAACTCTCGCGAGTTTTGATACTGCATGTTGAAGTACCGCTGCTTGTCCTTGTGAAAATCGAAACTCATGACTTATTCTCTAGCTGCAAATCAACGTATTAATTGATTGAGCCACGCAGTTTGGGATCAATCCGTTGGGTCTGAGAATCGGTTAGTCTACCTCCACGTAATCTACGTACTCACCTTGATCATCCGATTTGGGACGAGAGGGAGTGTTTTTCTTGCTTCGGATCTCCGTTTCACCATCCTTGTAGATCCGCTCACCGCTTTGCTGACGCTTCATTTGCTCTTCCATCTGCTCCCTTGCCTTGTTCACTGCCTTCTTGCCAAGCCACGGTAGTAAAAGCCTACCGATGACCCTGAACAAGAGGTAGCCGGCCAGAATGATGAGCAGGAACCGCAACAAGCCCATTAGCGAGATAGATAGAGGTTTCGCTCGGAGTAGACCTTCTTAAAGAACTCGTCATTGAGGTCTTTGATGAAGTAGATGCTTTCTCCGGTGGATTTCATTTCAGGTCCCAGTTCCTTGGAAACGTTCGGGAACTTGTCAAAAGAGAATACGGGTAGCTTGATCGCATAACCTTCCTGGTGTGGTTCGAAGTTGAAGTCCTTCAACTTATTCGCACCGAGCATCACCTTGGTGGCGTAGTTCACATACGGCTCGCGGTAGGCCTTTGCAATGAAGGGTACGGTTCGGGAGGCGCGTGGATTCGCTTCGATCACGTA
This sequence comes from Flavobacteriales bacterium UBA6057, assembly GCA_002428995.1. GTDB lineage: Bacteria > Bacteroidota > Bacteroidia > Flavobacteriales_G > Salibacteraceae > UBA6057. The sequence goes on from DIYJ01000003.1 coordinate 47,369, forward strand.
CACCTGATCGTCTTTGACAGCAAACTGAATGTTGATCAATCCAACCGTTTCCAGCTCGATGGCGATTTTCCTGGTGTAGTTTCTGATTTGCTCGATGGCATTTTCGCTCAAGTCGAATGCAGGTAGCACAGCGGAGGAGTCGCCAGAGTGAATACCAGCCGGCTCTATGTGCTCCATGATGCCGATGATGTAAACGTCTTCACCATCGCAGATGGCATCGGCTTCTGCTTCGATGGCTCCTTCAAGGAAGTGATCGAGCAACACACGATTGTCAGGCATATCACGGAAGATATTCACGACATGCGTCTCGAGTTCTTCCTCGTTGATCACGATTTTCATGCCCTGTCCACCGAGCACGTAGCTTGGGCGAACAAGGAGTGGATAGCCCAACTCTCGTGAAAGCTCAACGGCCTCCTCGGCAGTTTCTACTGCTCCATACTTTGGATACGGGATTTCGAGTTTCTTCAGGGTGTCAGAGAATCGTCCCCGGTCCTCCGCAAGGTCCAAAGCCTGATAGCTGGTTCCCAAAATCTTGATGCCGTAGCGCTCGAGCTTTTCGGCCAACTTCAGTGCGGTTTGTCCACCGAGCTGAACAATCACACCCTCCGGCTTTTCATGCTGGATGATGTCGTAGATATGCTCCCAGAAAACAGGTTCGAAGTAGAGCTTATCTGCAATGTCGAAGTCGGTGGATACCGTTTCAGGATTGCAGTTGATCATGACCGTTTCGTAGCCACATTCCTTCGCGGCCAATACACCATGCACGCAGCAGTAATCAAACTCGATTCCCTGGCCAATGCGGTTGGGACCCGAACCAAGTACTACCACCTTTTTCTTGTCGGAGACCACACTTTCGTTTTCTCCTTCAAAGCTTGAATAGTAGTAAGGCGTTTGAGCCGGGAATTCTGCCGCACAGGTGTCTACCAACTTGTACACACGCTTGATGTTCATCTCCATGCGCTTGGCATGAACTTCACTCTCGAGGCAGCCGAGCAGGTGAGCGATCTGACGATCTGCATAACCTCTTTGCTTGGCATCCCACATGATTTCACGCGGAAGTGTATCCAGCGTTAGCTTTTCGATGGTGCGTTCCAGGCTGATGAGTTCATCAATCTGGTGCAGGAACCAAGGGTCAATCTTGGTTTTGTCATAAATCGTTCGGAAGGGAATTCCGAGGCGGATCGCGTCATAGATGTGGAACAAGCGATTCCAGCTCGGATGCTCCAGGCTTTGAAGAATGGTTTCCTGATCGCGCAGCTCTTTACCATCTGCTCCCAGACCGTTTCTGCGGATTTCCAGCGACTGACAGGCTTTTTGTAGCGCTTCCTGGAAGGATCGACCGATGCCCATTACTTCACCTACAGACTTCATCTGAAGACCGAGCTGACGATTCGAGCCCTTGAATTTGTCAAAGTTCCAGCGCGGAATCTTCACGATCACGTAGTCGAGCGTAGGCTCAAAGAAGGCTGAGGTAGATCCTGTGATCTGGTTCTTTAGCTCATCGAGATTGTAGCCGATAGCCAGCTTGGCAGCAATCTTCGCAATTGGATATCCTGTTGCCTTGGAAGCCAGGGCAGAGGAGCGGCTTACCCGCGGATTGATCTCGATGGCAATGATTTCTTCTTCTTCATCAGGGCTGACGGCAAACTGCACATTACAACCTCCGGCAAAGTCACCAATGGCGCGCATCATTTTGATAGCCATGTCCCGCATCTTCTGATAGGTGCGATCGCTCAGTGTCATCGCTGGAGCAACGGTGATGGAATCACCGGTGTGAATACCCATCGGGTCCATGTTTTCGATGGAGCAGATGATGGTCACGTTATCGTTATTGTCGCGCAGCAGCTCGAGCTCGTATTCTTTCCAGCCGAGGACGGCCTTATCGATCATTACCTCATGAATAGGTGAGGCGTGCAGGCCGCGTTCCAGCAGTTTGTCAAAATCTTCTTTATGGTGTACAAAAGATGCTCCTGTTCCCCCGAGTGTGTAGGATGGTCTGATCACCAGTGGAAAACCGAAGCGCTGAGCAGCTTCTTTTCCTTCCAGGAAAGATCGGGCGGTCGCAGATGGCGCGTAACCGATGTCGATCTTATCGAGCAATTGGCGAAACTGCTCGCGATTCTCTGTGATGTCGATCGCGCTGATGTCCACCCCGATCATTCTCACATTGTTCTCTTCCCAAATGCCTTGCTTGTCGCATTCGATGGCAAGGTTGAGCGCTGTTTGCCCTCCCATGGTAGGCAGCACGGCATCTATCTCCGGGTGATCTTTCAGAATCTGCCGAATGGATGCAGGCTCTAACGGACGCAGGTAAACATTGTCTGCAGTGACCGGATCAGTCATGATCGTAGCAGGGTTGCTGTTGATCAGAGTGACCTCAATGCCCTCTTCCTTTAAGGATCTTGATGCTTGAGAACCAGAGTAGTCAAACTCACAGGCTTGGCCAATAATGATCGGTCCACTACCGATGATAAGTACGGACTTAATGCTATCGTCTTTCGGCATAAATAGGGGAATTCAATTGCACAAATTGCTGGCGAAGGTAAACTCTGCACCTCGAAAAGAGGGCATGATCTGAGGTCTCTGAAAGCCCGGTTTTGAACATTCCATGAACACTCTCAGGTGAGGATATGAACAATGGTTGTGTAGGTGACGTTATTCGCCCAGAGTCTGCTTACGATAAGCAAGACTCAACCGATTTCCTTTTTTGAGCTCTGTTTTGCCTGCCACGTAAAAAATGCTCCGTTGGTAATGATATCTTTTTGAAGATCAACGGTGTCACCCTTATTTCGCTCTGCAATGAAAAACCTAACTACCATCTTAAGACTGGAATGGCTTCGGCAAACGAGGTCAGCTCTGTGGCATAAAAACCTCCTGGTCAACCTTTTTCTGGGTTTGATGGTGGTTTACCTTCTGGGAAATCTCCTCTTTGTGGGCCTCGTGCTGGATGATATTCTCCTTAAAATATTCCCGCGCACCAGTCCATTGGAGAAACTGAACAGTTGGTTGCTGTATTACTTCTTTTTCGATTTCATCCTGCGCTACTTCATGCAGAAGCTGCCTGCCATGACGGTGGAGCCTTACCTGCACTTGCCCATATCCAAGAAGAGCCTTGCACATCTGCTTTTGGTGAGGAGCAAGGTGCACATGTTCAACTTTTTCCACCTTCTCATTTTTGTTCCCTTCGCTTTTGAGGTCGGGTTTAAGTATTACACCACTGCGGAAGGCTTGGGCTGGCTGGTTGGTGTGGTAAGCATGGTCTTCGCGCTGAACTTCATTCTCATGTACATCAAGCGGACCGCGGAAATCAGTTTGCCCGTTTACGCGGGGATGATTGCCACGCTGGCAACGCTCATCGGGTTGGAGTACTTTGATCTTGTTTCCTTTTCCGGGATTTCGGCCCTGGCATTTAATGCCCTCTTTCAGGTGCCACTCACAGCATTGATTCCGCTGGGGCTGGCTATGGGAGCCTATTTCCTGAACTTCCGCTACTTGAATGATCACATGTACATGGGTGATCTTACTTCGGGTGAAAGCACCAAGGTCTCCTTTGTAGGGGCGGGTTTCTTCTCGCGGTTTGGATTGATGGGCCAGCTGATTGATCTGGATCTGAAGTTCATCTGGCGGAACAAGCGTACGCGCTCTGTGCTATTGCTTACCATTCTGTTCCTTGGATATGGTCTCTTGATCTTTCCGCAAAAGGACTTTCAGAGTAACGATCTGATGCATATGATCTTTTCGATCATCATCACGGGGATGTTCACACTCAACTATGGGCAGTATTTGCTCGGCTGGGAGGCTGCCCATTTCGATCATATCCTATCGAGGAATGTGAGTCCGATGCAGTTTTTCAAATCCAAATTCTTGCTCTTTGCATTGGTGAGCACTGCTTGCATGGTGTGCTCCATACCCTATGCCTATTTCGGTTGGGAAATCTTGCTGGCCCTCTTTTGTGTGTACCTCTTTAATGTGGGAATCACAGCTCCGGTGGTGATGTTTTTTGGATCGTTGAACCCAAAGAAAATTGACCTTTCCAAAGGCACGGTTATGAACTGGCAAGGAGTGGGGGCAGCGCAGTTCCTGCTTGTGATTCCTGTTTTGGGTTTGCCGATGGTGATCTACGGACTGGGAGTGATGTTCTGGGATACCCAACACGCCATGATTCTGATTGGCATTATCGGAGTAGCTGGAATTCTGGGTTCTGGTCTGAGTATAAGGCTTCTCGGCAAGTGGATGGAGCAACGGAAATATGAAATATCAAACGACTTTAGAAACAACTAGGCATGGAAATTCAAATCAGTAACATATCGAAGACCTACGGCAGCGTAGAAGTGCTTTCTGTGGAATCACTGAAGGTTTCTTCAGGCGAGAGTTTTGGGTTGATCGGCAATAATGGAGCTGGTAAAACCACTCTGTTCCGATGTTTGCTAGACCTTATTCGCCCTACCACTGGCGAGATCAACATTGGCAATGAAACGGTGGTCGGCAACAACGCCTGGAAGCATTTTACCGGTAGCTATTTGGATGAAGGGTTTTTGGTGGGGCATCTCACCCCGGACGAATACTTCAATTTTATTGCTTCTATTCATGGTATCTCAAGCACGGATCTGGATTCAAAATTGGCGGAATACGAACCACTGTTCAATGGTGAGATTCGGGGAAACAAGAAGCTGGTCAGAGACTTGAGCAAGGGAAACCAAAAGAAGGTTGGAATTGCAGCCGCCTTGTTGTTTGATCCAAAGGTGTTGGTACTGGACGAGCCTTTTGCCAACCTTGATCCTTCCACACAGATTCGATTGAAGGAATTGCTGAAGAAGCTCAAGACCGACAGAGGTGTTACGATGCTCGTATCGAGCCATGATCTAATGCATGTCACTGAGGTATGTGAAAGGATCGTATTGCTGGAGAAAGGGCAGGTGCGAGAGGACATTAGGACCTCAGAGGATACACTCGAGAAGCTCGAAAGCTATTTTGCCGGTTTAGGAGTAGAGGCCGCAGACTAGGATACGAATGGCTGGAATGCCACGTTAGTTTAATTCAGATCGCGTAAACCGCTGTAAGGTGTGCAAGAGGTCATAAAAAAAAGTAAGCCCACCTGGGACATTGGTGGGCTTACAGCAGATCAATCAGCAATACTTGTGTAGTAAGAACGAGTATGCACAGGATTTAATTTGGGTTCACCCTGCTCAAATCGTTATACAAGGTTAGAGGTATTGCGTCCCTCCGCAAAGGACATAAAGTCCTCTCAAAGGGACTTTTCTACCTGAGCAGGTCATTGCCCATTGTTGTTGAGATAATTATTTTTCAGGACGTTTGTCCCCGTGAAGAATCTCATTTCATCAACTCTGAAGCTGCTTCGGCAGGAACGACTGAGCAAAAAGCTTACCCAGGCTGACCTTGCTGAGGTTCTTCATGTTTCGCCTCGGACGTATCGAAAGATCGAGGCAGGAGAGATTAACCTGAGCCTCGAGAGGTTTCTGGTGCTTTGCCAGCATCTGAAAATTGACCCGATCGCCATGTTGGAAGGTCAGTTGGTAGAATTTGATGAATTCCACCAGCAGAGAATCAACGCTGGTTTGGAGGCTGCGGTCTCCATCATGCGCGAAGAAATGCACTACCTGCGTGAGCAAAACCTCCGCTTGACTGAACTGCTTGCAGAGCGTGATCAAAAAAAGGAAAAGTAACAGGTGATGTTCAGGCCTTCTACAGCCAACGGTGCGCTGCGAAGGCAATGAGCTCCATCAATCCCGCAATGCCCGCATGTACAATGCAGCCACCAACGATGTTCTTTTGGTGGTACGCAATGGTTCCAAGAATGTAGCCACCAAACAGCGAACTAATGGTTTCGCCCAGCGGTTTGTTGAAGTGGAGCACACAGTATAAGACACTCATCGATAACACCGTCTCTTTGCCCAGCAGACTGGCGAGTCCAATCACCAAAAGTCCACGGAAAGCAAACTCAACCCGGATGAAGTCCAACAAGTAGACGGTTTCGAAAATGGCTGTCATCTGGTTTGGATGCAAGCCAAATGCAGACTGATACTTCCAGGGTTTGAAAGTGGGGTAGGCGCTCAAAAAGTCTTGCTGCGTGGCAGCGCTGGTGATGAGCGGAATCATGAGCAGAATCAACCACAGGTAAGGCTTGAAATTATGATTGCGCAATGAAAGCCCGTAAAAACCATCGAGCTCCCTTTTTTGAAGGAAGTGATAGTAGAGCATCACCGGAAGAAACAGGATCACCGGTCCGACCAGTTGGCTGAGCACACCTTTTAGGAAGAAGCGTTCATACAGTGGTAAATCCCTGACCCAATCTTCATGAAATGAAAAGCCGCTTACCAGACTGATGAGCAGAATGAAAAGACCGCTGCGCTTTAAGAATTCTGCACTGCGGAACGCTTCCCTTCCTCGGAGCATCCAGACCACCGGATAGTAGACCAGGGGATACACTACAAGGAAGTAGAGCATGTACTGAACCGAGTCAAACTTAACGAGCAGCTGATGCTCCAGGTCGAAGCCATAGTTTACAGCAACGAGTATCGCAGTGAAGAGCAGAGCAGGTAAGAACCCCCGGTTCTTTACGTCTCCTTTTACATGCGCTAGCAGATCTTTCCAGATTCGTTTCATGCCTAAACCAAAAAAGCCGCCCCGAAGGACGGCTTTTCATTCACTATTCAGAATCGATTATTGCACCACAATGCGTGATGTTCCTGTGGCATCTGACCCTACTACTTTCACAAAGTAGTATCCGGCTGCAATACCTCGAAGGTCGATCTCGATGCGATCTTGTCCGGACACCTGAGTATCAATCACAAGGTTTCCGAGTCCGTCAAAGAGTTGAACGTTTTCAATTCCGCTCACATCTTCAAACTGTACAAACACCACATCCTGTGCTGGATTAGGATACACTGCGAAGCGAGTCTCAGTCACTCCATTGATACCTACACAGTTGCCAACCACGATCGTGTCAGTGGAAGAACATCCGTTTGTATCGGTACCGGTTGCAACGTACACACCTGGTTCAGTTACCGAAGAAACTGATGTTCCAGTGCTATCGGTCCAGCTCAGTGTCAGGTTTCCTGATGTTGTTGCCAGGTTGATGGTCTCACCTTCGCAAATGCTGGTGTCAGAACCAGCATCAAAAGATGGAAGAGCCAATTCGGAAACGGTTACTTCATCGCTTCCTTGACATCCGTTGGCATCTGTTACGGTCACATCGAACGTACCGGCAGAGTCCACATTGATGATCTGACTTGAATCAGCAGTGTTCCATACATATGCTGTGAACCCAGCTCCTGCGTCCAATGTGCTGTTAAAGTCAGTGTCATCGGCACAGTAGGAGAGGTCTCCTCCAAGGTCAACCACTGGCAGAGCATTGACAGTAACTTCAACGGTATCTGAACCTTCACAAGTGTTAGCATCCGTTACAGTCACAATGTACTGACCGGTCATGGATACATCCAGAGTCTGGTTGGTAGAAGCATCTTGCCATTCATAGGTGTCGAAGCTTCCTGCATCCAGTGTGATGGTGTTGCCATCACAGAAAGCAGTATCGTTTCCAAGGTTTACAACCGGAGCTGCGTGGTTGGAAATGACTACCTCATCCGTTGCAGGACAGTTGTTGTCGTTGGTCACGGTTACCATGATGGTACCAGCGCCAGTTTCGAACGTTTGGTTCGTTGAGTTGTCAGGCCAGAGGTAGCTGGCGTATCCAGCACCTGCGTCAAGCGTAACGCTGTCTTCAGCACAAATGGTAGTATCAATGCCGAGGTCAACGGTCACAGTGTCTACGCTAACATTCACAGCAATGCGCTCACTCTCACATCCTGCAGCACTTACTCTCCAATCGTAGTAGTAATAGTAGTAGACAGGATCGAAGGAGTTACCTGTAATGTTGGCCAATGCACCCACAGCATATGGGTAGCTTGCTCCTGTGCTGTTTCTGTAGAGACCTCCTGTTGTAGTTCCCGCTCCACCAAGCAGTCGGTAAGAACCAGCATTGATGACAAAGCCTACAGGGATCATTTCTCCTGCGGTACCAGAAGCTGGTACAACAACAGATTGAAGGAGGGTGCCGTTGTTGTCCTGAAGCACAATCTCTACGTTACCAGCTCCATTCGGGTAGATACGTACAGAGTCGAGTATGATGGTCGTGAGAGCATCAAACTCCATGTACTGAATCGTGGTATTGGCGAAGTTTCCTCCTGCACCGATGGTGTTGTCAACTGGTCCGCCTGAGGCGCTCTGCCCGCCTGAAGTAGACATCCAAACAGTGGTGTCGCCAGTAACATTAGCGATTTCGAACGTGTCTCCCGTGAAAATTGGGTTTGCGCTAAACTCAGTTTCATACCACAGGAACGTTGACTCGCCCGTCAGTGCGATCAGGCTTGCAGTATCGTTGAAGCAAACCGTGTCATCCATGGCCGTAGGCAGCGCAGGAAGCGGGCTCACATCAAAGCTGAATTCCAGCGTGTCGTTTTCATTGTTCTCGTCACCTGTCAGCAGGGTCACCAACTGACCATTGATCAAACCACCGGGCAAGGTGCTCAGCGGGCCAACAAGCAGTGTGTCGAATTCAAAACCGTTAATGCTTGGAACGGTATCGAGGAGTGTCGATGTAATGCCTCCTGTGAAATCAATGCTCAATGGAACCTGAGTTTGAGTTGAGGTTCCACCGTTGAAGACCACAATTTCAAAGAAGAAGCTGTCTTCCGCACAGATTTGACCTGTCAGGCCAAGTACATTGATACTGGCCAGATCGTTGGCAAGTGGAATGTACTCATCCGCACCGATGTCAACACCGGCTCCGATTGGACGGGCTTCACCGTCAATATCGAATCCTACTCCAACACTGTTGTCACCTACGTTGAGGGCAAGTGGATCGAGTACGTGGAGATCATTTGGAGCAACAAACAATGGTGTTCCCTCCAAAGAGTTGGCATTGTATCCGGTAGCGCCCGCTTGCCATGCTGCGAGGTCTACGTAGGTAGTGACAGAAATGTCAAACATGTTGGTGTTGTCACTATCATAGATGTTGTAATCCACGGTATCGTTTGTGGTCAGGATGTCATCAGACTCAAAGGCGAAGTCACCCACACCGATGAAGATGTTGTTGCGCGCATCGAGGTTGATTTGATCGTTGATACGAATGGCCGGCACACCCACAACGGAATTGTGGAATACTTCGGTCTCTTCGAAATCATTCAGGTAGATACCGTAATCCGCGCTACTGATGATCATGTTGTTGATGACCGTAGATGGAGTGGAAGGCGTAAAGCCATCGTTTCCATCGAGAACATAAAGTGCCCAGTCATCTACGATGATGTTGTTGGCCTCAATGTGATAGTCGTCAATGTCCGTAAGGAAGAAACCATCCGTACCGCTGTCCAGGCTGTCAACATCATTATCCATGATGTCCAGTCCCAGTTGCTTGTCAACGTTGATCGCTTCATCGTCATGGAAGCGGAAGACGTTGTTCACGATGCTACTACCTTCATTGTAGTTTGGAGAAGCGGCACCCTCCAGGTGAACTCCAGTTTCTCCTCCTTCAAAGTAGCTGTTGCTTACAGTCAGGAAGTTGGCATTGTTACCTTCTGAAGTTTCAGCAGTCAAACTGTTACTGGCTACAACTCCCTGCACGTCAGCAGTGGCAGCAATCGGCATGATGATGTTACAGCTATCAACAGTCACGCTGTCAGAAGCATTTCTCAGGTGAACACACCATGCATCAGCAGAAGAGCTGGTCGTTTCGATGGTGAGATTCTTCAGCGTTACATGACCTGTTCCGTTAAGGCCGAAAGTAGCATTGTTGGTACCGTCATGAGTGAGTGTAGCAAGAGAAGCATCGTCACCGTCAAAGGTGATGGTGTTCACTCCTGAAACTCCGAATACATCCGTAAGAGCTACAGACTCATTGTAAGTTCCAGGCTGAACGTTGAATACAACCGCTCCACAAACTCCGAATGAGTTCAAGGCAAGTGCTGCATCGCTGAACGTCTGGTAGTTGGTACCGCCCGTTGGTGTAGCACCATCAATGGTGTAAGTTCCAACGAGTCCGGTTTGCAGTCCCATGATCTCGATCGTGTCGTTCGAAGTGGTGGTGTCATTACCACCGTTTGGCATTGTGCTGTACAATTCGATGTCGTAAACAACACCTGCCGCAAAGGTGAACGCTCCAAGATCCAGGGTGTCAAACTCTCCTGTGACGATGTCCAGTCCTGTGAAAGGAATGGTCGTTGGTGTACCGCCATTCACCGTCAACACGATGTTGGCAGATGTAATGGTTGCAATACCGTTGTTCTGAACCTCAATCAATACGTTTTCCGTTCCAGGGCAAATGCCACCGGTAGGGGCAACGATTTGAGACAACTCGAGATCGAGTGGAGGAAGTGTCAAAGGATATTCATCGGCACCAATGTCGAAGCCGCCATCCTGTGGCCGCGCTTCGCCATCAATGTCTTCTGCTACACCGAGGTCTAAACCTGCATTGTAAGCAAGGAAGTCATTGTCCAAGCGGAGGTCGCTTGCAGGATCTACAAATGCAGGTTCACCCTCTACGGAGTTGGCATTGTAGTCAGGCTCTGCAGCTACCCAGGCAGCAAGATCTCCATAGTTTGTTCCACCTACGGTGAAGGCGTTGGTAGCTTCTGAGTAATAGTAGTTGTAGTCTACAGTATCATTGGTAGTAAGAGCATCGAGCGATTCAAAAGCCTTACCGGTGATGCTGTACATGATGTTGTTTCTCAGATCAAGATCAGTTTGATCGTTGATTCTGATACCCACTGCATCTCCGTTTGTCGAGTTGTGATATACCTGAGTAGACTCAAAGTCGTTCAGGTAAATCGCAAAGTCTCCGGTAGAGATCACGATGTTGTTATTCACCTTTGAAACAACCTGTGGCGTGAAGAGGTCGTTTCCATCGGTGATGTAGATACCCCAATCTTCAGTAATTACTGTGTTCCCAGAGACATCATAACCATCTACATCTGTCAGGAAGATACCATCGCCAGCAGTTGTAGTGATGCTATCGATGAAGTTTCCAGTAATGGTCAGTTCCTCCATATTGTCTACCTCAATGGCATGATCATCATGATTCTTGAAAGTACAGTTGGTGATTGTGTTACCAACGGAGTAGGTCGCATTGGCTCCTTCCAGGTGAATACCGAATTCTCCTCCATCAAAAGAAGAGTTGGATACAGTCAGGAAGTTTGCGTTATCGGCCTCACTTGTTTCAAACGTCAGAGAGTTACTCGCAACAATACCACCGATGTCCGTGGTAGTGGTTTCGTTCATTTCGAACGCACAACTGTCAACAGTGATGTGATCTGCGGCTCCGCTGAGGTGTAGACACCATGCATCCGCAGAAGTGCTCGTGGTTTGAATGGTCAGGTTCTTAATCGTGATGTAGTCCGTTCCGTCAATCTGGAAGGTAGCTTCATCGCCCGTAGCATCATGTGTAAGGATGCTGTTTCCTACTCCGGCACCGTCAAATGTGACAGTGTTCACAGAAGAAACACCTGGAACATTCAGCAGGATAATGGACTCGGTGTAAGTACCTGCGAGTACATCAAACACTACAGGACCGCAAACACCAACAGTGTTGAGCGCCTGGGCTGCATCACTAAATGTCTGGAAGTTTGTACCCCCGGTTGGAGTAGCTCCGTCAATGGTATAAGTTCCAAAAAGGCTGGCCTGAATACCATTGATCTCCAGTGTGTCATTGGTCAATACATTGTCTACACCTCCGTTTGGACTGTTGCTGTAGAGCACGAAGTCATACACAACACCAAATTGGAAGTTGAACGCTCCGAGGTTCAGTGTGTCAAAGGTTCCTGAAGTGATGTTCAGACCTCCAACTGGAATGTTCGCAGCGGGACTACCATTGACAGAAAAGAGAATATTCACAGAGTCAATGGTGGTGTTTCCTGAGTTCAACACTCGGAGGAAAATATCCTGTGACCCTGCACAAACCAGTCCTGATGGTGAGGTAACCTGCAATACACTCAAGTCAAGTGCAGGAAGGCTTCCGAGGTTGAATTCGTCAGCACCGATGTCGAAGCCGCCATCCTGTGGTCGCACCTCTCCGTCAACATCAACGTTCACGCTCACGTCAACCGCTTGGTTGTAAGCAGCGAAGTCGTTAACAAGGTGAAGATCGCTGGCCGCATCCACAAAGAGTGGATCAGCGCTTACCGAAGTTGAATTGAAAGCTGGTTCAGCCGTGATCCACGCAGCAAGGCTTGGATAGTTGGTTCCGCCAATGTTGAATTCATTGGTAGCTTCAGAGTAGTAATAGTTATTGTCGATAACCGCAGCTGTGCCAAGGGCATCCAAAGAAGCAAATGCTTGGCCACCAAGGCTGTACATGATGTTGTTTCGAATGTCAACATCCAGATGATCGTTGATACGAATACCTACAGCATCACCGTTCACAGTATTGTGATAAACCTGGGTGATTTCGAAGTCGTTCAGGTATATGGCAAAGTCACCGGTAGAAATGACCATGTTGTTGACCACCCGGGATGGACCTGGAGGCACAAAAGCATCATTACCGTCTTCTACGTAGATTCCGTAATCTGCTACGGTAACTGTGTTCGCAGAGATTTCAAATCCATCCACATCTACGAGGTAGATACCGTCACCTCCACTTGTAGTTATACTGTCAATGGTGTTACCAACGATCGTCAGGTTTTCCATGTTGTCCACTTCAATGGCGTGGTCGTCATGGTTCTTGAAGTAGCAGTTGGAAATCGTGTTTCCTTGAGAGTAGGTGGCATTCAAACCTTCCAGGTGAACACCGAATTCTCCTCCGTCAAAAGAGGAGTTGGTGATTGTCAGGAAGTTCGCATTATCGCCTTCACTGGTTTCTGTTGTAAGTGAATTACTTGCAACCACACCTCCGATATCGGTGGTGCTGGTTTCATTCATTTCAAAAGCGCAGCTATCGATCGATACGTTGTTTGAAGCATTGCTGAGGTGAATACACCACGCATCTGCAGAGGTGCTGGTCGTTTGGACGGTCATGTTCTTGACGGTGACCCAACTGGTACCGTCCAAACGGAACGTAGCTTCATCACCTGAAGCGTCATGCGTAAGGATGGTGTTTCCAACTCCGGCACCATCAAAGGTTACGGTGTTGGTGGAAGAAACTCCAACCACATTGGTCAGGGTTACAGATTCAGTGAAAGTGCCTGCAAAGACATCAAAGACGATGGGACCACAAACACCAAGGGTGTTGAGGGCCTGGGCAGCGTCTGCAAAGGTTTGGTAGTTCGTGCCACCTGTTGGTGTACCGCCATCAATAGTGAAGTTACCGGCAAGTCCGGTTTGAGCGTTTACGAAGGAAACCGTGTCGTTGATGTTGTTTTGATCTGGGGCTCCATTCGGATCAAATGTGTAAATGTCAATGTCATAAACAACACCCGCTGTAAAGGTGAAGTTACCCAAAGACAGGGTGTCTTTTTCAAGTGTATCCAGTCCCAGTCCTCCGAAGTTGAAAGTTACAGGAGGAGCACCATTTATTACCAGTCCAATGTTGAGTGAGTCAAGGTTAGCGAAGCCAAAGTTTGTCACTTCCACTTCCACGTTGATGGTTCCAGGACAAAGACCTGCGCTAGGGTTGATGACATCGGTAACTCCGGCATCAAGGCTATCCAGAAGCGTGAAGGAATAAAAGTCATTGTCGTTGATACTGGTTCCGTTTCCGGAAAGCTGTACTGAAGATCCTACGGAAATCGCAGAGGTAGATGATTCCTGAATACCTACAGTAGAGGCCATGGAACCAGGCGCGCTGCTATACTGGTCAACGATATACACGCTGTTGCTGGATTCTTCCAGCACCACAGCCGCATAGTTGAAGCTCAGCGCTCCCCATTCATAAGAATACCACTTCAGCCAGAGTTGGCGGTTTGGAGCTGTTCCAAACACCTGCCATCCCGCTTCATCATTCGATCCTGTGGGTGGGCTGGTAGTGAACTCATCCCAAAAACACGCAATGGTTTGATCGGGGAGAGTATTGGTTGGAAGTGCCGTATTTGCATTCGGTGGAGTGCCGCTTACGGTTGACAGCGTGTCGAATGTGACTAAACCGTTGCCACTCATTCTGAGGTGCGTTACGGTTTGTCCAAAGAATTCGAATGTAAAAGGGATGGCAACTGAGGAAGACCATTCGTTCGCTGCTAGCGAACCATCTATGACAGTGTTCCAGGAGCCAAAACCTGGAGCATCGCCTTCCGTGTTTATACCATTAGGGTTTCCCTCATCGGGATGGTAGTTGCTGACGTATACTTGGGAGTGTCCAATAAACACTACCGCCAGCAGCGAGCTCAAAAGAGTCGCGCGTAGAAGTGATTTCATACGTAGTTTGTAGAATTTGGGTATTGTGATAAAGCTGATTGCTGGCCGTCAGACGTATATCACCCCCTTTTTGTTGGCACCAGCTTGCCTGAAAAGTGTTAAAAAAAGCGATTTTAACGTTGAGTTAATGTCATACGTAAATCGCACGCTTTTTACTCACCCTTTAACAGTCGTTTGCATTCGTCAACTGCTTCTTTTACTGAGTGTTACGTGTAGGATATAACGGTCGATCACTAAGTTCTTCATTCTTATTATTTGATTGATCGCGCGGCAATTGTGGTAATGTAATTGCTAAAACTATCTGATCATTACAGACGTTTTTTGAGAAGTGTCAATGAAAGAGCTTTTGGAATACCAGCATCAATGGAATTTGCATTTCCCGGCCCGCGGACACACACTCATTTTTATCAGTAGTTTGGTCACTATGATCAAATTACCTGCTGCGTTTTTGTTTCTCCTGTTTGCCTGCTTTTTTTCCATTGGATCTCTCAATGCTCAATCATCCTATTCTGATGAGCTCATTGCCGAGCGTGTGCTGAAGGATGGAGAGCTGAAGAAAAAGAAGACTTCACCTCTTCAAAAAGAGGATCGCAAGGCGTTTTCACATCTGCACTATTTTGATGCGGACGAGAGTTGGAATTTGGAAGCCAGCTACATCAGACTGGACGGAAAAGATACCATTGACTTTGCGACTTCTTCAGGACGCGTTAAGAAGTTCGTTCGCTACGCGAAACTGACCTTTTCCAAAGGAGGCGCAGATCATGACTTGTTTGCTTATAAGCGTGTCTATCCTGCCGGATACAAGCCGAATCACGCTCCCTATTTGTTTCTCCCTTTCACCGATCACACCACCGGTGAGGAGTGCTATGGAGGAGGCCGCTACATGGACATCGGGGTTCCAACAGAAGATCAGACGACCGTGATGCTCGATTTCAATCGTTGTTACAATCCATACTGCGCTTATGGCGGTGGTTTTTCTTGCCCCATACCTCCCAAGGACAATGCTCTGGAGATTCGAGTGGAGGCAGGAGAAAAGGATTACGGCCATCACTAGGCCTTTTTCAATGATCTGAATTACGCGAAAAACCGATGCGCCAACCGGAACGTATTGGCATGTGCCTCTACAATGTCGGCTACTCGCTTAGAGTATCCACCTCCCATGCTCACCTGTATTGGGATTCCAAGTTTCTTACAGCGTTCAAAAACCATTTCGTCCCTGGCTTTACAGCCTTCTTTCGAAACTCCCAGCTTGCCCAGTTTGTCAGTCGCTAAAACGTCCACGCCAGACTGGAAAAAAATGATCTCCGGCTTCTGACGGTCGATGCATACCTGGAGATGGGTGTTGAGCAGGGCAAGGTATTCTTCATCTTCCGTTCCATCCTCCAACTCTACATCCAGGTCAGAACGCTGCTTATGAAAAGGATAGTTTTTCCTGCCGTGCATACTGAAGGTGAAAACCCTTGGCTCCTGCTCGAATATTTGAGCTGAACCATTGCCTTGATGCACATCGAGGTCTACAAAGAGGATGCGGCTTACTTTTCCAACTTTGAGGAGGTAATTGGCGGCCATGGCCATGTCATTGAGCAGGCAAAAGCCTTCGCCTCTGTCATAAAAGGCGTGGTGCGTTCCACCGGCTACATTCAAACTCATGGTGCCTTCCAATGCCATCAGTGCACCGTCCAGCGTACCTCTGCTGATCATCTGTTCCCGATGGATCAGATCAGCATTGTGTGGAAAACCAGAAGCACGTTGCTCCCGATGCGACAATTCGAGGTTCTTAAGCCGCTTCCAGTATTCTTGAGAGTGGGTGAGGAGAATGATGTCTTCCTCTATAGGCTCTGGAGTGAAGAAGTCTTCTTTTTGAAGCGTGCCTTCAAACAGCAGTTGCTCGGGGATTAAGTTGTATTTCTCCATCGGGAAGCGGTGTCCCTCTGGAAGGTGGTGAGCATAGTTTTCAGCCCATGCAACGCGTATGGCCATGGATTATGAAACCACTATGGTTTCGAATGGTTCGGGAATACTATTGCGTAATGGCTGGGGCAAATTCCTTCTTGAACTCCTCGAAGGTCACACCCTGATTCACTCCCTCAGCGTAGTAGTGGATGTAGGGCTCGAAGTCTTTAGGAGCCTTGTAACCAGGTAAGATGTTCAATCGCACAAAATCAGTATTTAAAAAGATGAAGCTGGGGTACGACATGCGGTTCTCCAACAGTGATGAAGCCAGTTGATGAGGGCTTCTTTTTCCCGTTGGATTGGGATTTACAAAGGTGTGTCCGCGGAAGGTGATGGTGTCTTTCATCTCCGCGTCCATCTTCACTGCATAATAGTTCTGATTCATGTAATCAGCAATCTGCGGATGCGAAAACGTATTGCGATCCATCACTTTGCACCATCCGCACCAAGCCGTGTACGTATCAATGAAAATGGGCTTTGGCTCTGATTCCATGGCCTTCACCATTTCATTCCAGGTCATCCAATTGACCTTCCCGCTTTGATCGGAGGTAGGCGCGGGTGCTGCATGCTGAGCACTAGCGCTTGTCATGAAAAGAAGGGTGATGAAGAGGAGCGAAAGCGAGCGCATTTGAATCAGTTTACAGTGTATGAAGCCTGGTATTTTTCCCAGGGAGTGGTTTTGTAATGAGCCTCACCAAAGTAAGAGGTGATGGTCATAAACTGCTTTTTATCCAGAAAGCCACCAACGGGCTGAAGGCGGTTAAGTTGGTTGTCGTAGAAAACGGTGGTGGGGTAACTCATTCGGCCATCAAGGATCACACGGGCCCATTGATGATAACCTCTTCGCCCACTTGGAACAAAAACGTAGGTAGAGTCTCCGATGGTAATCGGATCTTTTTGTTCTGCATCAAACTTGATGGCGTAGTAGTTTTCGTTGAGGTACTTCACCACGGAAGGATCCTCATAGGTGGCTTTGTCCATTCGCTTGCACCATCCACACCAGTCAGTGTAAACATCCACGATAACGGGGCGCGGTTCTTTCGCCATTGCTTCGAGCACTTCCTCCCAACTCATCCAGTTGACGTGGGCTTGCTGAGCAAGACCTATCGAAGAGGTGAGTGTGATCCAAAGCACAAAAACGAGTGTTCTCATGGGATAAAAATATAGAGTTGAGACGGCCTTAAATGCAGGAAGGCGGCTAATTACGAGAAATTAACACCGCCTTCCACTTGTTTTATTGTAATCCTGTGAGGATTATTCTACACCGTGCATCAGCTTTTTCAGCGGCTTGTTCAGTACGATGATGATGGCCGCGATGGCGAGCAAAACCAGACCGATATTGGTGAATACACTGATATAGGTCGCAAGGCCTTCTCCGGCTGAAAGCTCTGCACCATCTCCTCCATGACCACCTGTTAATGCCGCAATCTTACCGCCTACATAGTTGGCGATCGCGAAGCTCAGGAACCATGCTCCCATGGCAGTACCTGCGATGTTTTTTGGAGCGAGCTTGGTCACCATTGAAAGGCCAATAGGCGAGAGGAAAAGCTCACCCGTGGTGTGCAACATGTAGAGGAAGAAAAGCGTGAGTAATGGCACTTGAAATGCTTCATTCACAAACTGAAGACCGATCTGCGTCACGAGGAAACCAACTGCGAGCTGGATGATCCCGAAGGCAAACTTGAGCGGAATACTCGGATTCTTACCCATTTCAGAAAGCTTCACCCACATGACGGAGAACACAGAACCGAAGATGATGATGAAGGCTGGGTTGAAGAACTGGGTCATCGATGCTGGCATCTCCCAGCCGAAAATGGCGCGATCAACGTTTCTGTCCGCGAAAAGCGTCAGTGAAGTTCCTGCCTGCTCGAAGCAAGCCCAGAACGTAATGTTGATGAGCATGAAGATGATCAAAGCGATCATTCGGTCTTTCCAGATGGAAGTGCCGGACTCAGTATCTGCTTTGGTTCCTGCTGCGATGAGCGAATAGGAAACATAGAGGAACAATGCGAGCAGGATGTAATCGAGGAGATAGTTCTGAAGAATGAGAATGTAGCAGAGCGGAATGAGCAACAGTGAACCCACCGTAATCACCTGAATGTAGTTGAGCGGTCCAAATGCCTTTTTCAAACCGGCTTCTCTGAAGTCTACGCCAGGAGCGCGGTCGTATTTCGCCCGGCCGCTGTAGAAGATCAGAATTCCGAGGAGCATACCGATGCCCGCCAGACCAAAGCCGTACTTGAATCCGTAGGTTTCTCCAATAAACGCCACTAAAGTGGTTGCGAGCAGGGCACCGATATTAATACCAATGTAAAAGATCGTAAAACCAGAATCTCTTCGAGGATCACCATCATCATAGAGCTTACCTACGATGGTGGAAATGTTGGCCTTGAAGTAACCATTTCCAATAATGAGTGCGCCCATACCAATCATGAGCATGGTTTCGTTTCCACCCAGGATGATGAATTCTCCGATGGCCATGAGAATACCACCAAGAATAACAGCGTAGCGATAGCCTAAGTACTGGTCAGCCAATCGGCCTCCCAAAATGGGAGCAGCATAAACAAGTCCCGTGTAAGCTCCGTAGATCAGTGAGGCCTCAGCGTCACCTTTCATTAGAGATTTAACTAAATACAGGGTCAACAGTACCCTCATTCCGTAGTAGCAGAAACGTTCCCACATTTCCGAGAAGAACAGGGTCATTAACCCATCCGGGTGTCCTTGTTTTACTTCGCTCATAGTTGTGATTGTTTGTGTTAGTTCTTAGGCTTTGGTGCTCATGGTTTGTTAGTCGCAAACAGTTGAAAGCATTGGCATTCCGCACCGTTCGTCATCGAGGACCGGGGTAAATATAGAAATCAAATTCAATCCTCTGTGCTTTATGAGATGCTTAGATGTTCTGATGTTCAACGGTTTAGAAGAACGCCTTTAAAAACCTTGCAAGCTGGTTTCAAAAGACAGCGCTAGCAGCAAGTATTGAACCAGAAAAGCGAATCCCGGATTTCAAAAGGCGAATACCCTGTTGTTAATCAAAGGTTGTTCAGTACAAAGTCGGTCAATTTGGTGTAGAGATGGTAGCGTGTATTGCCGCCATAGATACCGTGGTTCCGATCGGGATACATGTTGAAATCGAAGTGCTTATCGGCTTGCACTAAGGCTTCTACAAGCTCTACGGCATTTTGGAAGTGCACATTATCATCGGCCGTTCCATGTACCAGAAGGTAGTTTCCGCTCATCTGCTCCACAAAGTTGATCGGGGAATTGTCGTCATATCCATCACCATTTTCCTGGGGAAGTCCCATGTAGCGCTCCGTGTAGATGCTATCGTAGAAGCGCCAATTGCTGACTGGTGCCACAGCAATAGCCGTTTTGAACACATCACCACTTTTGAAAAGGCAAAGGCTTGACATGTAACCACCGTAGCTCCATCCCCAAATTCCGATTCGACTGGCGTCCACATAGCTTTGATTGCTCAGCCAAAGAGCGGCTGAGGTTTGATCTTCCGTTTCGAGCTTACCCAGTTGCTCATAGGTTTGGGTTCGGAAAGCCTTACCACGTGCACCTGTTCCCCGATTGTCAAAAGACGCCACGATGTAGCCCTTGCTCGCCATCATCTGATACCACAGCATGTTTGTTGAGAATGAGTTGGTTACCGTTTGCGATCCGGGACCTCCATATACATACATCAACACCGGATACTTTTTGCCTGGGTTGAAGTTGGTAGGCTTGATCATCCATCCGTTTAGATCAACTCCTCCTTCGGTAGTGAATTGAATGAACTCCACCTCAGATCGGTTGGTTTTGGCCAGTGCTTCTTTCATGGACGCGTTGTCCTCCAATACGCGCACTTCTTTGCCTTTTTGGTTGTAAAGTTTCACCGTTTGAGGTTCAGAAGCCGTGCTGTGGTAAAGGATGTAGTAGCTGAAGTTTGCACTAAAGGAGGCTCTTGAACTTCCAACAGCAGGACTCAGCAGTTTGGATTCGCCACCGGTGAGTGGGATGCTGTAGATTTCAGTGTTTACCGGGCTCTTGGTGCTTGCGGTGAAGAACAGCTTCTGCTTGTCGTCATCGTAACCTATGAACTCGCGAACTTCCCAGTCACCCTTGGTGATTTGGCGTTCGTTGTCGCCCATGAGGTTGTAGCTGTAAAGGTGGAAGAAGCCATTCTTTTCACTCCTCCAGATGAAACCGGCATTGTCACCGTAGAAGGTGAGATCGTCACTGATTTCGATGTAGGTATCGCTCACCTCTTTGTAGATGTTCTTCGCCTTGTAGTCCTTGGTGCTCACCAAGTCTATCTCCAGGATGTTCTGTAGCCGTGGCATTTTCATCACCGCCAGGTACTCGCTGCTTTCAGTCCACTTGATTCGAGGGATGTATTCGTATTGACCCAAATCAAGCTTCTTGATAGAGTTCTTTTTCAGGTCGTACACATGGATGCTCACCTTGGAGTTGTCTTCTCCGGCTTTGGGATATTTAAAGGAATAGTCTTCTGGATAGAGCGCGTTAAAGACAGGCATGTGAAACTCCTTTACTGCCGATTCGTCAAATCGGTAGAAGGCAATCATGTTGTTGTCTGGAGACCATGCATAGGCCTGGTGAAAAGCAAACTCTTCCTCGTAGACCCAATCTGCATAACCGTTGATGATCTTGTTGTATTCTCCATCTTCCGTTACCTGGGTGGTCTTGTTGCTGATGAGATCCAGGATGAACAGGTTGTTATCCGAAATGTAGCTCACCTTTTTTCCATCCGGTGAGAGGGCTGCGTTGCGAACCTTGGCGCCATCTGCCAGAAGCTTTGCTGATTGCTTTTCAAGATCTGTTACGAAGTACTTCGCTCTGCTTGAGTGGCGGTAGATCTGCTCTTCCTGCCAGGTAATCAACAGCTTCTTTTCATCCGCAGAAAACATGTAGCTCTCCATGTCTGCTTCTTTCATCCCGCTCCATTCACGCAGTTGAGCCGTTGAAAGCACGGTGGAAAGCTGTTCTCCTGACTTGTAACTGTACTTGTCGATCGAGGCACCTTCTTCACCATAATTAATGGCCGTGTAGTGTGCACCATCTTTCATGGATCGAAGGCCATAAACGGACTTTTGCCTGAAGGTTCCACTTTTCCATATGTCCTCCAGGGTGATGTCTTTCTGTGCCGAAAGGGTTCCACTGACAAGTATGGCAAGGGCTAGCGCAATTCTGAGCTTCATGAATTTCGAATTTGAGAGGTTGCCGAAAGTAAATATTTGGGCACTAAGCGTGTAGGATGAAGGCCAGGAGGTGTGTTTTGTGGTGATTGGATTCTTTTGTGATCTGAGGCTACCATGATTCATAGGCTATCGGGCATTCTGCTTTTCATTGAGGTTGAAGTTGTCATTGAAGTTCGCTCGCGCTTGCACTTCACTTTTCACCTTTCAGTGCCTTCCGATGTGAAATCTTCTATGTTCGTATGCTATGAACAACGATGCAGTCATACCTGATATAAGCTTGCTGAACCAACTTGGTGAAGTTGTGGGAAGCGACTATGCATTTGTAGATCAGTCGTCCCTCGAAGAATATGGTCACGACTACACGGAAGACCTCAGCTTTCCTCCGGCCATTTTGTTGAAACCTGGCAGTGTTGAAGAGGTGTCAGCGATCCTGCGAATAGCATCATTGCATGAAATCCCCGTCACTCCCATTGGAGCGCGAACCGGATTGAGTGGCGGAGCACTTTCCGTTCGGAAGGGCATTGGGCTTAGCATGGAGCGGTTCAATAAGATCATTGAAATTGACGAGAAGAACAGCCAGGTAACGGTAGAGCCCGGTGTGATTACGCAGGTGTTGCAAGAGGCCGTGAAGGCAAAAGGGTTGATGTATCCGCCAGACCCTGCGAGTCGGGGAAGTTGCTTCATTGGAGGGAATGTATCTGAGAATTCAGGTGGGCCTAAAGCAGTGAAATATGGAGTGACAAAAGACTATGTACTCAATCTGGAGGTTGTGTTGCCAAACGGTGAGGTGATCTGGACCGGAGCCAACACATTGAAAAACAGCACGGGTTACAACCTTACCCAGCTTATGGTGGGCAGCGAAGGAACGCTGGGTGTGATCACCAAAATTGTGATGCGTTTGATTCCCCATCCACAGCAGGATTTGCTCATGTTGGTTCCGTTTCGTTCAGCCGAGAAGGCTTGCGAGGCCGTAAGTGCCATTTTCCATGCCGGTGTTACACCTTCCGGAATGGAGTTCATGGAGCGACACGCCATTCTCTACACCATGAAATTCATGGACGAAGAACCTGTGCCGCTTGCGGAAGATGACCAGGCGCATCTGTTGATTGAAGTGGATGGAAATGACCTCGAAGCGCTCATGGCGGATTGTGAGACGATTGCCTCCGTAGTGACTGAATATGACTGTGGTGAAATTCTCTTTGCGCAGGATCAGGCGCAGAAAGATCAACTCTGGAAATTGCGCAGAAGAGTAGGGGAAGCAGTGAAGGCTCAGTCCATTTACAAGGAGGAGGACACGGTGGTACCGCGTTTTGAGCTGCCCAGATTACTCACCGCTGTGAAGGAGGTCGGCCACAAATACGGATTTGAAAGCGTCTGTTACGGCCACGCGGGCGATGGGAACCTTCACGTGAATATTCTGCGCGGGGAGATGACAGAGGAAAGCTGGAACAAGACGGTGAAAGTTGGAATTCGGGAACTCTTTGAACGGGTGAAAGCACTTGGGGGAACCATCTCAGGCGAGCACGGAATTGGACTCGTTCAGCGTGAATACATGGACATTATGTTCAGTGAAGGACACCTTCAATTGATGCGCGCCATCAAGCAAGCTTTTGACCCAAAAGGGATCATGAATCCGGGAAAGATCATCTAAATCTATACTTTCTCTATATGGGCTGAAAGCCCTGTTTATGCTGCAATTCCTTCCTTTGTAGGCATGAAACTCAGTATTCTGATTGTTAGTTTTTTGCCTCTTTCATTCCTTGCTCAATCTCAATGGGTAGAACAGGATTGTGATTTCACCAACATAGGTATTGGAGAAATTTCCATCACCAGCGACCTATGCGCATGGGCTTCCGGAAGAGGTAATCCCTGGGATTATGTTTTGGAATTCACACGAACCACCGATGGTGGTGACAATTGGATTCAGGGAGTGATCGATTCGTGTGTGACCTGCGGGCGGGTGAGCCACCTTCATGCACTGAATTGTGATACTGCTTTTGCAATGACCTTCGATCCTGTCGATGGGGGCGGTGCTTTAATGAGAACCAATGATGGCGGATTGAGCTGGGATAGTGTAAACACCGCTGACTTCTCAGATCCTGCAGATTTTCCCAATTGGGTCCATTTTTTCAACGACCAGGAAGGCATCTGCATGGGAGACGCCATCGATGGCTATTTCAAAATCTACAGGACCACAGATGGCGGACAGACCTGGAACAGGCTGCCGCAAGCCAACATTCCTGACACCATCGGGAATGAGGTAGGTTTTACACGCTTATACGATGCAGTAGATGGGAATATCTGGTTCATGACTTCGGAGCAACGCATGTTTCGTTCCAATGATTTTGGTGTGAACTGGGAAGTTTCCGAGGTTCCAGACATTGGAGGGATCCAATTTAGTTTCCGTGATCAGGACCACGGTTTAGCCATTCCTTATATAGGCGGGGACACATTGCTGACCACCATTGATGGCGGGGAAACATGGACGGTGAATCCCAATTTTCTGCCCAATGACGACAGGGTCTATTCTATTGATTATGCGAAAGGTGTTGGAACTGCACCCGGAGCTTATGTGGTAGTGGGAGATACCTTGGTCACTTACAGTCAGGATGGTGGAATTACCTGGAAGGATTTATCCCGGGAGCTGGATTTTCCATTTCCCGCAACGTTTCTGAATGTGCACACTGGCTGGGTGGGCGAGCCATCGGATGGAATTTCAGGCGATGGAATTTTCAAGTACGTGGGAACCACGCTTGGCATCCCCAATCCTGAGGATGTTTCATCACGCGAAGAGAATTTTACTCTGTTCCCAAACCCTAGTTCGGGCAATGTTTCCATTGAATCCAAGAAGAGAAGTACCTCAAACGCCCGGGTTGTCGTTTTCGACAGCCAGGGGCGTTTGCTTCAAAAGCTAGAAGGTCTGCCATCAGGCTCAGCTATGGATTTGTCTGCGTTGGAGTCTGGAGTGTACTTTGTCCAGATCACCGCGGATGATACACCCTTACAGGTCTCTACGCTTGTGTTGGAATAGATACTTTCTGCTACAAGCTGGATTCAGTATTTACCTGTTGTAAAACATCTTCCAACTTTTCCGAAGGTTGTAGCTGGAGCTTCTTTCGAATGCGATAGCGAGCGGAGTTAGCGCTCATTGGGCTGATTCCCAGCGTGTAGGCAATTTCCTTGGTGCTCAGGTTGATCCGCAACAGGATGCAAAAGCGGATCTCGCTGGGTGTCAGCTCCGGATAGGTCCGATTCAAACCATTGTGAAATCCCGGATACAGCTGATCGAAATAAATGAAGAACGCTTCCCAGTCGCGATCTCCGCTTTGGTTGGCAGCAAGGAAGTCCCGCAGCTGATCCAATGTCTCCGCGTTGTCTCGGGTGTTTACCGTTTTCAACCGATCCAGTTCCTGCATCACCTTCTCTGTGAAGGCATTTTTTTCAGAGATGGTTTCCGCCATCATCGAAACTTTTTCTTCCAGGCGCTGCTTGGCCTCTTTTGAGGCGATGAGTTGTTGCTCGGTCAACAATGTTTGGGTTTGCAGAAGCTCGTTCTCCGTGCTTAGTAGTATTGCACGGCCCTTGATCGTCTTCCACCTGAAGTAGATCAGTAGAGCCAAAATGATGGTGAGAAGGGCCGCCCAAACAACGTATGATCTGAGCTTTCTTTTGTCTTCGATTTGCTCAAACTGGAGCCGCTCCACCTCCAAGTCTTTCCTCTTCAATCGCTCCTCCCAATTGTTGAGCAATTCCAGCGCTTCGATTTGCGAAACGGATATTTTGTTGAACTCGGCCACGGTGTTTTCTGTGAATTCATGAAGCTTCGTCTTCACCGCATAGGCCTTTTGGTAGTTACCCAGTGCTTGATAAGCTTGAGCTTTAAGCTCGAGACCCTTTCTAAAGATTTGTGGGGATGTGAATTCCAGGCTGTCCCGTGTTGTCTCTTTCAAACGCGCGATACACTGATCGAACTGTCCTCTTAGCAAATCCATTTCAGCCAGAATGTTGGTATTGGCTAATTGAGAAGATACGAGGCCTTGATCGAGCGCCACATCCTGACTTAGCGCTACATACTGCTGTGCGCTGTCCAGCTGACCTATTTTAATGAATACAACTGCCATGCTCCTGTATAGTACGGAGGAAGGCCGCTTGCGGACCTTTCGAATGGATAGCGCCTTTCGGTACTCTAGCAGCGCCTTGTCGTACATTTCTAGATCCGCGTAGTTGTTTGCCAGGTTGTTGCGATTGCCCGCTTCTTTCAACTTTCTGTTTGTCTTGATCGACAATCTGATGGCAATTTGATTGCTTTTGATGGCATCCTCACTGCGCCCTATGCTGCGATAGATGGATCCCAAACTATTGTGAACCCAATAGAGCAGATGAATGGAGTCAAGGGGGTTGTTTTCTACAATGTATTGCTTGGCCTTCAATGCCTCTTCCAAGGCTTGCGGGTAGAGTTCCAATCTCCTCAATACCAGGCTTATGTTGGTTTTGACGAGTGTCACATTCCTGATGTCTTTCAACTCTTTCAAACCCTCTTCGGCCAAGAGGTATTCCTTCAATGATGAGGGATAGTTGCCCACGGTCAGAAAAGAGTTACCTAGATTCATGTGGGTCAGGGCCTTCCTTTTTGGAAGATCCATGTCTTCCAGTATTTCCAGAACTCTCTGATTGCAAGCAATGGCGGAGTCTTCATCCTGCCTGCCGTGTGCATTGATGGCTAGTAGGCTGTAAGCGGTGACCACTCCTTCTTCATTCCCTGTGGCTTTGCATATCTGCATCGATTCCAAAGCCAGCGAGTCAGATTCAATCCACAAGCCTTGAATGCTCACTGCAACCGCCTTCAGGTAGAGGAAATTCTGAATGGAGCTGTCTCTACCAAGTTGTCTGGATATTCGAATTCCCTCATCGGCAATGAGCTTGGCTGAATCCGAATTACCAAATTTGGTTACTTCAAACAACTCAACTAAAAGAGGAAGTCGTTCATCGCCTTTGGCAGTAGTTAGAAGGCCGTTAAGGCTGTCAACCTGAGCTTGAAGCCTCAAGAACGAGAGCAAACAAAAAAACACAACCGCATATCGCATCGATCCGAAGAAAGGAATTCCTGTTTCAAAACGCACAATTTGGCTTTATAATATGTGCGTTTCGCGATAGATTCAATGCAAAAGCTACCGGCTGCTATTGACAAAACACATGCTTCCCGAGCCATTCGATGGTTTATAGTCCGTCCCAGATATTTCAGGATTGGGGAGGGTGAATCCATCGATTCGTATAAAAGCGGCTTGTCCAATACACTATAAGTTTTCAGCCTCTCGTTGCAAATGGTGAACAACCTAATCTCTTTACCATGAAAACGTTACACCTGATCGGGCTGCTCTCGGCCTGCTCCGTGCTTTTGTCCAGCAGCGAAAAGCACATCGTTTACAATCGCGCCATCATCGAATTCAGCAAAGACAGTTGGAACCTTGAGCGATCTGTGGAAGAGCAGATGGACGCGTTGATGGAATCCATGCCGGAAGGACACCGGGTAGAGTTGCAACTGGTGGCCGAGCACGAAATCAGAAACGATTATGCTCAGGCCTGCCGTCTCTCCCTGCAACGGGCGCAAACCTTGGTTTCTTACCTCGGCTCGCGTGGTATCGATGTCTACAATGTGGCTTTTCACCAATACCGTCAACACCTGCTTACGCGCACCATCGAAGTGGCGCAGGCCGGAAGTTACGATCGAGGCTATATTCATTCATTGTCATTTTACAAGCATCCGCAGCTTCCGCTGATGTTCACCTCTTCTTCCGTCCCACACTCCACAGCTACGTGTCATCTCGAATCGTTGGACAATTCGAAACCTTTGGTGATCTACCATCCCGATGGCCCCGAACTCCACATTCCTGCTCACGCCTTTGAGTACTACAGCGGTTACTATCCTGAATGTGTGCTCATCAACATCAACACCTGCTACTATGCCGATGGCAACGATTTTGTGGCAGCCGACATTACCACCAACAGTGGGAAGCGGATGCTTGAAAGTGGCGGTATGATCCACATTGCCGCCTCCTGCCTGGGTTCAGAACTGCGCCTTCGGAAAGGGGTGGAAATTGAGGTGATGATGCCCTACAGCATGGAGACCACGAGCGATGGCATGGATCTTTTTCTCGGCCGCGATCAGCATGGCATTGTAAACTGGAACCGGGCACGGCAAGGCTCGGTGACGAACTTCAGCGAAGAAGACTTTGACTGGGAGAACGAAGGGTTTTTCGAGGATGAAGGTTTTACTTCATTGGATGGATACCTGGTGCGTGCCGGCCAAATAGGATGGATCAACGTTGATCGATTCTATGATGCCGTTCAACCTACTGAGTTGGCTGTGAAGCTGGGAGATCAGAAGCGAGACATCTCGGTGCGAATGGTGTTTGAGGACATCAACTCTGTGCTTCCTGGTTATTACTACAATCCGGATAGCCTTGTCATGTTTGATGGCATTCCCAGAGGTGAGCCGGTCAATGTGGTGGCCTACGGAAAGATCGATGGGCAGTATTACTGGGATCAGCAGCGTGTGACTGTAGGAGAAGCCCGCATGGTCAACCTGGATGTGCAACCTGTGAGTGAATCCTCCTTTCAGTCGAGTGTTGCAGGTCTTTGATCAGCGTCCGATTTCTCGCCAGCCGTCCGTTTCATCCGGATACACTTCGTTTTTTGAGATGAATTCAAGCTGGGAAACCTTCGCGTAACCCAAAGTGTCTGTCAAACCGCTGTCGGCTCGCCAGCCGTGGAACGACCATTCAGTCGCCAGAGGAATTCCGTCCACTTCTTTATAGTTGGTGTAAACGATGGCATGTGGATCTTCCTCCGCTTTTTCAGCGCTGTTGCTGTAGGTCACAATGTAGGCTGCTGCATGTACCAATCCGGTTTCAGGATCGGCATAAATCATATACCAGTCGTCAGGAGCATCACCGATGCCATCGTTGAAGCTAAGCTTGCCCACGCGGTATTCTTTTCCATTCAAGGGCTGATTTCCCAGGTCTTCCCAGTTGGTGCCTGGATCGGTAAGCTTGTAGGGAATGGCGAAGAAGTAGCTCCAGGTGTAAATGTCAAAACGAGCTGCGCCATAGTCTGCCGTATCAGGATAGAGCAGCACTAGATTGCCGTCACCGATCAGGCTTTTGCCATCGCTGTAGTCCATGCGGATGAAGCTTGTAGAAGTTGTCATGCGGTGTCGCGCGTCTACCCTTTGCTTGCCACCGAAGAAAAGGTCTAGTTGAAACTGTATCGCCTCCTTTTCCCTGAATGCTGTTTTGTGATGCGCTTCTTCGATGCCCGCCCGGCTATCGAGAATTTCCTCCTGTGGTGGAATTTCGCTGGTCTCGGTTTGGGTAGGTTTTACAGAGGACTCACAGGCAGTCAACAGCAGTAGAAAGCTTAAAAAGACGTTCACGTTTCTCATGCTGCAATAGTCAGTTTTTTGACCGCTCGCAACATTTGACCTCAGGGTTAAATTTTACAGACAAATGGTGAAGCTATTCGACAGATCGGAATCCATGTCTGAGGCTGTCGACTTATTTTCGCGCCTCAAATTTTTGTGTTTATGAAGCAGATAGGTGCCGTAGGATTGATGCTGGCGATACTTACCGGATGTGTCGGTGGAGGAGAAGCTCCAGTAGAAAATAAGGTGGAAGAACAGGCTTACACTCAACCCATTCACTCATACGCGTTGCCCAACGAGGCCGTGGTAAAGCACCTCAACCTGGATGTTGAAGTGAGTTTTGATGAGCAAAAGATCAGCGGTTGGGCGACCTATGACATTGAGACTTCTGCAGATGCTCAAAAAGTAGTGTTTGACGTCAAAGACCTGGATATCAAAAGTGTGAAGGTGGATGATTCTCTCACAACGGAATGGTGGCTGGGCGACCCAAGGGAATTCATGGGGCAATCGCTCGAAATTGCGATCAAACCTGAGGTAAAGCAAGTTAGCATTGAATACAGTACTACGGATGGAGCCGAGGCATTGCAGTGGTTGAATCCCCAGCAAACGGCCGGAAAGGAACATCCATTCCTCTTTACGCAATCGCAAGCCATCCTGGCGAGAACCTGGTTGCCTTGTCAGGATAGCCCGGGCATTCGCTACACTTATGAAGCTACCGTGAAAGTACCTTCCGGACTGCTGGCTTTGATGAGCGCAGAAAACCCCGTGGCTGTTGATTCCAGCGGAGTCTATCAATTCAAGATGGATCAGCCGATTCCCAGTTACCTGATGGCGCTTTCTGTTGGAAATCTTGAATTTCAAGCGATCGGAGACAGAACAGGAGTATACGCTGAACCAAGTGTGTTGGCTGCCGCAGCCTATGAGTTTGCTGACATGCAGAAGATGCTTGTTTCCGCAGAGAAGATCTACGGGCCTTATGCGTGGGAACGCTATGATGTGATTGTGTTACCACCGAGCTTCCCATTTGGTGGAATGGAGAATCCGAGGCTGACCTTTGCCACGCCAACAATCCTGGCCGGTGACCGATCACTTACAGCGTTGGTAGCACATGAATTGGCGCACAGTTGGAGCGGAAACCTGGTGACCAATGCCACCTGGAACGACTTCTGGCTGAACGAAGGATTCACGGTTTACTTCGAACGAAGGATCATGGAGGATGTATACGGTAAGGAGTATGCAAACATGCTCGCCATACTCGGACGACAAGATCTGGGACACACCATTGAAGCGTTCAAGGACACACCGGATGACACTAAACTCAAGCTTGCGCTGGACGGTCGCAATCCTGATGAAGGAATGAGCGATATCGCTTACGAAAAAGGCTACTTCTTACTCCGAACGCTGGAGGAAAACGTTGGCCGTGAGCGCTTTGATGCCTTCCTCAATTCACACTTTTCCGGCAATGCCTTCAAGACCATCGACACAGAGCAGTTCCTCAAGAACCTAAAGGCCGATTTGTTGGATGGAGACATGGAAAAATACAAGAGCCTCAAGATTGATGAGTGGGTGTATGAAGCTGGCATTCCTGAAAACTGTGCAGTGGTTGAATCCGGTCTTTTCGCTCAGGTAGAAGCCCAGCTGGATACCTTCATGCAAGGTGCCAATGCTTCTGATTTGGATACTGCGAATTGGACCACGCACCACTGGTTGCACTTCCTGCGCAGCATTCCCGCATCCATCTCTACGGATCAAATGGCGACCCTTGACAAGGCTTTCGGTTTTACCAATACCGGTAACAGTGAAATAGCCTGCGAGTGGTTTGTGCTATCGATCAACAAGGGCTACAGCGCTGCGGACGAGGCCATCGAAGATTTCCTCGTTACCGTGGGACGCAGAAAGTTTCTTTCGCCCATTTATGGAGCGCTGGCAGAGGCTGATCCTACATTGGAACGCCCCAGAAAAATTTATGAGCAGGCCCGACCTAATTATCATTCCGTTTCAACCAATACTTTAGATGCCCTGTTAAAGGTGTCTAACTAATGGAAAGCGAACCAAAAACCAAGGCTCCTGTTAGCTTCGAAGATGGCTCCACAGCCTTTGCTCACCTGAGCGATCAAGAGCTCAACTTCGCCTATTGGATCTTCCGATTGATGAACAATGAGCAGCTCACGGGTGTGGCCACAGGCCTCGCTGAGTGGGCCATTCGTTGGAATCTCCCTGTAAGCTGGGCTGCAAAGCCAACGATCTTCAAAGTCTTTTGTGGAGGCGAATCCATTGAGGAGTCAAAAGGTGCGATTGAAAAGCTAGGGGCCAATGGCATCGGGGCGATACTCGACTATTCTGTGGAGGGCCAGGAAAAAGAAGCCGAGTTTGTCAAAACCGAGCGCGAGATCATCCGGATGATTGAGCTGGCCAAGGGACGGAAGGATATCCCCGTTTCATGCATGAAGGTGAGTGGAATCTGTTCGAATGGGCTCCTGGAGGCGCTTTCGGCCAAAAGAGATTTGAGTGCCTCAGAAAGACCAGCTGTAGCTGCGTTACACCAGCGCTTTGAACGGATTTGCAAGGCGGCCTATGACAACGATGTGCCGATTTACATCGATGCAGAAGAGAGCTGGCTTCAGGATGCCATCGACCGATTGGTGGAGAGCATGATGGCGCGCTACAACAAAGATCGCGCGATTGTTTTCCAGACCATCCAAATGTTTCGTCACGATAGATTGGATTATTTCCAAAAACTGATCGCACAGGGAAGACAGCAAGGGTTCAAGATTGGTGTGAAAGTGGTGCGCGGAGCCTACCTTGACAAGGAGAACAACAGAGCTGCGGAGAAGGGATATCCAACACCCATTCAGCCAAGCAAGCAGGCAACGGATGATGCCTATAACGCAGCGTTGAAACTCTCCGTGGAAAACATTGACTGGGTGGAAGTATGCGCTGGCACGCACAACGAGTACAGCTGTCTCTACCTCACAGAACTGATGCAAGAGCACGGTCTGCAAAATGCACATCCGCATATCTATTTCTCCCAGCTTTATGGTATGAGCGATTACATGAGCTTCAACCTTGCGGCTGGAGGGTACAATGTGTCCAAGTACCTGCCTTACGGTCCTGTCCGCTCAACGCTGCCTTATCTCATCCGCAGAGCGAAGGAAAACACCGCTATCGCTGGGCAAATGGGGAAGGAATTTCGCATGATCCACGAGGAAAAAAAGCGCAGAAAAGCGGCTCGCTAGTTCAGTAATAAATCTGGAAAATGAATTGAGCTTTGCTGGACCTAGTTCGCGTTCAGGAGCTTGAGCGTCTTTTTGCGATTCACCTTGCCGTTGTCCGTCTCTTCAAAAGCACCTACGAAGTGAATCTCTTTGGGTAATTCATACTTGTGTAATTCCTGGCTCAGATCGCGGAGCAGTTCTTTCTGATCCTCGGGGCTCATAGGCTCGCTCTCCAAAATCAGGGCTACTTTCTCTCCCAGCTTTTCATCCGGCAGACCGGCAAAGAAGAACTTGGTGTGCATCAGCGGCTTGGCCAGTTTCTCAATCACTTCGGGAATGATCTTCACACCTCCGCTGTTGATCATATTATCTGCTCTGCCCATCCAATGGAACGCATCTTCACCAACCATCTCAACGATGTCATTGGTGATCAGCGGATTTTCGGGAAGCAACTCCGAGTGCAGCATCATGCAACCACGATCGTCCTGCGTCACCTCGATTCCATCCAACAGGCGGAATGGTTCACGTTCAGAAGCTCCCGTGATTTTGCGCAGCGCCACGTGTGAGATGGTTTCGGTCATCCCAAAGGATTCGTAGATGTCGTTGGGCCACTTCTTCAGTTCTTCGTCCAATGCCGGATCAACTTGTCCACCTCCGATAATGATCTTTCGAACACCTTTCCATTGTTCCGTGGCAGTCTCATCGGCTAGGATGTTGCGCATTTGATAAGGCACAACAGCGGCAAAGTCGATGGTTTTTCCTTCAGGAATTTCGGGAGTCGCTGCGCTTTCGGCAATGTGCAGATCAAGCTCTCCAATGATGGATCGTGCAATCATCATTTTGCCCCCGATGAATCGGTTGGGCATGCACAGCAAAGCGGAGTTGCCTGGCTTCAGGTCGAGGAAACCCAACGTGCGCAACGCACTTGCCACAATGTGTTCCTTTTGGATCTTGATCTTTTTGGGGCGCCCAGTGCTTCCTGAGGTACGAGCTTCCACCCATTCCTTTCGGTTGCTCCATTCAACTACAAACTCCAGGATGTCTTCAATGGCAGCAATTCCATATCCCTCCTGCAATTGTTCTTGTGCGTAGGCTCTCCAGCCATGTAAGTTTTTGGTGTCTCCGTCAATCGATAAGGACTTGTAGTCTCTCCAATCACTCATTCAATAGTGGGCTAAGGTTCCAGGATCGTAGGGGATCGTAGTGTAGAAATTCGGCCTGAATATACAGAGGAGATTCGATATTATTATCGTAGAGCCCACCTGTACCCAGACCTTGCGGCAGATCAACGTGTTTCGTTGAAGTGTATTGTGCGATGGCGTTAAGGCCAACATTGCTTTCCAGGGCCGAAGTAATCCACCAACCAATACCCTTTTCTTCAGATAAGTTGATCCAGCTTTCACTCGCTTTATGTCCTCCAACCAGGGATGGCTTTAGGATGATGTATTGCGGTTGAATGGCATCGAGGAGGGTAGAGCGATCTTGCCTTTTTACTCCAATAAGCTCCTCATCCAGCGCGATGGGAATTGGACTTTGTTCGCAGAGGAGTGCCATTTCTTCCCATTGTTTCGGGGCGATTGGTTGCTCGATGGAGTGGAGATCAAAAGCGCTCAGCGTTTCCAGCTTCTGGAGTGCATGGTCAGTCGAAAAAGCTCCATTGGCATCTACGCGGAGTTCCAGCTTTTCGGCACCGAACTCGGTTCGAATCCAGCGAAGCATGTCCAGCTCCTGCTGAAAATCCAGCGCACCTATTTTAAGCTTTATGCACCGAAAACCTTCCTCCACCTTTGCTCTGACCTGAGCTTTCATAAAGTCCGGCTCACCCATCCAGATGAGGCCGTTGATGTGGATCTTCTGTTTTCCTTCTGAAAAAGCGCTGGGGTAAATCTCCTTGTTTCCTTGCCGCTTGCGGTCAAGAAGCAGCATTTCAAGACCAAAGGCAATGGAAGGGAAGGATGTAAGATCCGGCTGGGTCGGTAGTTCACCGTTCAGCCAGCGGCAAACCTCTGAGAGCTTTCCTTCCATCTGATCCAGCGGATCGGGACTCAAGCCCTCAATGATGCTACATTCTCCCAGAGCTGGATAGCGGAAGCCCTCTTCTTTCCATACGAGGAACCAAGAATTCTTTTGATGCAAAACACCTCTCGAAGTACCACTTGGTCTTCGGAAGTTCAGTGTGTGTTTTTTCCAGGAAGCGCGCGCCATTTACTCCTCTTGGAATACGCCCATTGCGCTGTACTTGTCGATCCTGTTTTTGATGCGCGTCTCAGGCTTCAGTCGCTTTTGAGCGCTGATCTGCTTCACGACCTCGTTTTTCACATTCTTGAAAGCTTCCTCATGATCAGAATGTGCTCCACCGAGCGGTTCTTTGATGATGCCGTCAATCAGTTTGTTTTCCAGCATGTGTGGTGCTGTCAGCTTCAAGGCATCTGCTGCCTGCTCTTTAAAGTCCCAGCTGCGCCATAGGATGGAGGAACATGATTCGGGCGAGATCACCGAATACCACGTGTATTCCATCATCAGCACCTTGTCTGCCACACCAATGCCCAACGCACCACCGGAAGCTCCTTCACCAATGATTACCGCAACCACGGGAACCTTCAGGATCATCATCTCATAGATGTTGCGCGCAATGGCTTCACCCTGACCGCGCTCTTCAGCTTCCAAACCAGGAAATGCTCCCGGAGTGTCGATAAAGCTGATCACCGGAATGTTGAACTTCTCCGCCATGCGCATCAAACGAAGGGCCTTGC
Organism: Flavobacteriales bacterium UBA6057; assembly: GCA_002428995.1. Taxonomy (GTDB): domain Bacteria; phylum Bacteroidota; class Bacteroidia; order Flavobacteriales_G; family Salibacteraceae; genus UBA6057. The sequence goes on from DIYJ01000003.1 coordinate 82,263, forward strand.
GGTAGCCTTCAGGATTGGCCATTCCGAAGTTGCGATACTGACGCATTTTTGTGTTGACACCCTTCTGCTGGCCGATGAACATGTAAGGCTTACCATCGATGCTTCCCAGGCCACCCACCATGGCCTTATCGTCCCTAACGGTGCGATCTCCGTGTAGCTCAATGAAGTCGCCTCCTGTGAGGGCTTCAATGTATGCCAGTGTATAGGGGCGTTCAGGGTGGCGGCTTACCTGCACCTTCTGCCATGGAGTGAGATCACTGTAGATCTCCTTGCGCGTGTTTTGAATTTTGGCCTTTAATTCATCAATGCCCTCATGGGATTTCATCTGGCTGGATTCCTTTACCTGCTCTAGTTTCTCCAACTGCTCTGCCAGCTCCTGTATGGGCTTTTCAAAATCAAGATAAACGGCCATAGGCTTCAATTTTGGGCGGTAAAGGTAGGTTTTGGAACTAAAACGCGAGACACCTGAAACAGCAGGCTGAGTTCTAAATGAAATAGCTAGTCCAGGGTACCCTGCATGGCCTGGACGAGTTGAATCGCCTCCCTGGCTGGTCTGGCATCGTGAACGCGCAGAATGTTGGCTCCGCGCTCCAGGGCCAATGTGTTCAATACGGTTGTACCGTTGAGGGCTTCTTCTGGCTTTATTCCCAGTATTCTGTTGATCATGCTCTTTCTTGAAAACCCAACAAGTAAGGGGGATTGAAGGTCTTCGAATCGTTCCAGTTTTTGAAGGAGCTCGTAGTTGTGGGCGACTGTTTTTCCAAACCCAAACCCAGGATCTACAATCACATCATGTACGCCCAGTTTCCGAAGCGTGGTAACCTTTTGCATGAGCAGGTCAAATACTTCCAATGCAACGTTTTCATAGCTGGGAGCCTGTTGCATGGTTTGAGGCGTTCCCTGCATGTGCATGATGATGTACGGAACCTGCAACTCCGCAATGGTTTCAAACATTGTGCGGTCCAGATTGCCACCACTGATGTCGTTGATCATGCTCGCTCCTGCCTCCACCGCCTCCCTGGCGATGGACGCCCGGAAAGTGTCTACCGAGAGCAGGGCCTCCGGGAAGTGCTTCTGCAACAGTTGCACAGATGGAATGAGTCGCTCACCTTCCTCTGCCTCCGATACTTCAGCGGCATTCGGGCGGGACGATACAGCACCGATGTCCAGGAAAGTGGCGCCCTCACTCAGCAATTGTTCCGCTTGCTCCAGCAGCTGAGAGGCATTGTTGTAGCGTCCGCCATCAAAGAATGAGTCTGGAGTTACATTCAAAATGCCCATCACCCGAGGTTTCGAAAGATCGATCAGACGGCCTTTGCAGTTGATCAGTTTATGGGAAGGGATGGACATGGAATTCTTGTTTGTGCAAGCTTTTAGGATCAGCGAAAGTAGAACGCGCTTTGCCAACAGTGAATCCTTTAATTTGCGGCCACAATAAAAAGACCTTGGAAAAAACGCTCAAAGAATACGATGCCGCTTTTGCTCAGTGCCGTGATGTCTTTCTCAAGAAGACCAAAGACTACGGAACGGCCTGGAGAATCCTGCGCCCGAAGTCACTGACCGATCAGATCTTCATCAAAGCTCAGCGCATTCGTACCCTGGAGGAAACCGGGGAGAGCAAGGTAGGAGAGGGCGTGGCAGATGAATACGTGGGTATTGTGAACTATTGCATCATGGCTCTTCTGCAATTGGAGCTCAGTGAAGCGGATGGAATGGAACTAAGCCTGGAGCGCGCAACTGAACTCTATGCTGCCAAGGAACAACTCGCCAGAGACCTCATGATCAAGAAGAATCACGACTACGGGGAGGCATGGCGTGATATGCGCGTAAGCTCTTTGACCGATCTGATTCTGATGAAGATTCTGCGCATCCGTCAGATTGAGGACAACAAGGGTAAAACCATCATGTCAGAGGGCATTGACGCCAATTACCAGGATATGATCAACTATGCGCTCTTCGCGCTGATTCGCCTGGCAGAGTAACCTCGCCTTCAAGTACTAGAAATAAACCGGTCTGAATTGAAGGCCATGTAAGCTGTTGTATTCCAGGGCTGTGAAGGGCACTTTGATTCCATTGATGGTAGAAAAGACCGTCTTCAACCATTTCTTTCGGGTGGGAATTCGACTAAAGTCCACATCCAGCGATAGGAGCCACTGGCGGTACCTCGGTGTATCCGGTACAGGTCTCCCTGCATAGACTTCCGGGTTTTCAAATTCTCCCAGCATACCGTTAGCGCTGTAGCCCAGTGTAACGTTGAGCCATTTCGGCAGGCGTTGAGAGTTTGTGATGGATTGAAGATTGGCTGACATCCAATAGGTGTGTCCATTGTAGTCGTTGAAAAAGCTCTCAAAATGCGTTTCTCCCAATCGCTGCGGAATGATGGTGCGATAGGCGCTGGGCGAATAGGAAAACTTCATGATCATCCATTGCTCCTGCCAGATCAGTTCCTGGGATGTAAAGAGTGCGGAGCCGATGGTGTTCGCGCCAATGTCAGACCAGGAGAAGCCCCATCCTTCATAGAGGCCATCGAAGACTTCAATGGGAGCTTGGTACAGGAAGCCAACAATACCACCTAGCCAGGCGGAGGTTGAAGGTTTGATGCCCGACCATCGAAAGGCTCTGCCAGCCGCTCTACTCTCGATGTAGCCTGTGTAGGCGTGGCCGCATTTGTCCATTTGCAGGTAGCCTTTGGAATCATTGTAATAATGAAAGGGAACACGTTCATGGTCTTTGTACCAAATGAAGCTGAGGAATGACATGCCTGCCGTGTAGGTGAGCAACTGCGTAGTGAGGGTGGAGTACAGCCGTTTTTTTACCAGCGAATCGGGAGGTGCCGAAAGTGTATCAGGGGCACAGAAGGCAACATTCATCAAGCCCACAAAGAGGATCGTCAGGAGGTGCTTCATCATCTTCGCATCAAAACGAGACTCGGCAATTTAAGGTTTGGGGATTATCTGCTGAATTCTTGATGTCTCCGGTCTCGGACTTACTGATTTACCAGAGTTTTAAGATGGCATGGGAAGAGTTTCTGACAAAAAATAAAGCCTGACGTTTTGGAGCGTCAGGCTTTGAATTAAAAGTGATTACCCTACCTATCACTTCTAGTTGTAGCGTTTGTTGAAAACATTACAAGGTTACTACATGTGCGAACATGCGCAAAGGACAAAAAGTGTCCTACAAGGGGACTTTTTCGGCAGAGGTTATGCGGTGCTTTTCAAAGACCGTTATTTTTTGACTGCGAGTTAGAAAGGCCCGTGTCTGCCGATCGTCAACCGTATCGTTAAGCGGCTGTTAACACTTCCGTTCATCGTTTCTGAGCAATCCTATTTTTGTCTTTCTCTCAAAAACTGAATCTATGCTATCACGCATTTCCCGAATACTGGTCGGTTCCTTGTTCATCGTTTCAGGACTCATCAAGGCCAATGACCCTATCGGTTTTTCATACAAGCTCAACGATTATTTCGCGCCAGGGGTATTCAACATGCCGTGGCTTGATCCTTTTGCGCTTGAGCTTTCTATTCTGGTGTGTGTAGCAGAGATCGTTTTGGGAGTTGCGATCCTGTTTGGAGCGCGTATGAAGCTCGCTTCATGGTCGCTGCTCATCCTCATGATCATGTTTACGATCCTAACGGGATACACGGCCATTGCCAACTGGTTTTTTGATAATCCAGAATCAGGAACTACCCATTTTTTCGAAGGAATGTTAGGGTTCGTGGCCCGGGAAGACATCAGTTACATGAAAGACTGCGGGTGCTTTGGTGACGCCATCAAACTCACACCGTGGCAGTCGTTTGCCAAGGACGTAGTGCTTCTCGTGTTTACGATCATCATCTTCCTGAAGCGAGCGGTCATCAAGCCTGAGGAGCTAAAAGCAGATTACATCAACCTGGGAATTTCGCTGGCATTGATCGCAGGCTTCTCACTCGGTATGGTGAGCTGGGCGTTTCCTATTTGGTTCTCCATTGTGGTTTTTGTAGTGCTGATTGGCATCAAGATGTTCATGAAATCCGACACGCGCGATTGGGTGATGGCTGGAGCAGCCACAGTGCTGACTACCTGGTTTTGCATTCACTGTGTGCAGCATCTTCCCATCAAGGATTTCAGACCCTATAAGGTGGGGAACAACATTTCGGAATTGAAAGAATGTCCACCTGATGCTCCGCAGGATGTGTATAGCGACACATGGTACTATAAGGTGAATGGAGAGGTGAAAACGTTCACGACAGACGAAGAACCGTGGAATATCCCCGGAGCTGAATTTGTAGATCGGAAGACAGAACTGATCTCCAAAGGCTGTGAGCCGCCCATCCACGACTTTGTCCTCGAAGATCAGGATGGCAATGACTACACCGAAGATATCCTTGCCGAAGAATACATCTTCCTCCTGATCAGCTATGACATCACGAACGCTGATGAGGATGTTCAGGAAGAGATCAACGCCTTGGTGGACGGAGCTTACAACGATCCCGATGGCGGGCCTTATTTCTATGGCCTGGCAGCGAACGTTTACAACGAGCTGGAAGATTTTCGTCACAAGCACAATAGCCAGTTTGACTACCTCACGGGTGATGCTACCATGCTGAAGACCATCATTCGTGCAAATCCTGGATTGGTGTTGCTTAACAAGGGTACCGTAATTGGTAAGTGGCATTACAACGACATGCCTACCTATGACGAGGTGAAGTCAGAATACCTGAAATAGGTGATTCGGGCAAGGCAGATCGTTTCCTCCCTGGCCCAGAGCCTTCTGGTGCTGATGGGAACCGCCTTGGTTGTTTTCTTTCTTTTTAGTGTGTTGCCGGGAGATCCTGCCCAATTGCTCGCGGGCAACAGAGCAAGTGAAGCGCAGGTAGAAATGCTCAAGAATGAAATGGGGCTGGATGATTCCAACCTCACGCAGTTCATGCGTTACCTCAACGATCTGAGTCCGGTTTCCATCGGAACGGAAGCACACCTGGAACGCTGGCAAAGCACTTTAAAAGCCAGCATTGGTGACTACTACATTGTATTAAAGCCGCCTTATATGCGAAGGTCCTATGTGAACGGGAGCCTGGTTTCTCAGATGATCTGGAATGCACTTTTGGAAACGTTGGTGCTTGCCATCAGTGCTATCCTGCTCGCATTGCTTGTGGGTGTGTTATTCGGGATTTGGGCTGCGCGCAAACCTGATTCATGGCGAGAGCAAGTCCTGACCATTGCATCGGCTTCGGGGATGGCCATTCCTTCTTTTCTTTCAGCCATTCTGATTGCCTGGATTTTCGGTTATCTGCTCGGGGAGTTCACAGGCCTGAACATGACCGGGAGTCTGTTTACCTATGATGTGTATGAAGGTCGCGAACTGCTCTCGCTGAAGAACCTCATCCTACCCGCAATGGCACTTTCCATTCGCCCCATGAGCATGGTCGCCCTGCTGGTGCGCAATAGCATGAAGGAAATCATGCAAAGAGACTTCATTCGAACTGCGCGTGCCAAAGGACTGGGTGAGCGCGTTGTGATTTACAAACATGCCTTGCTTAATGCCATTGCTCCCGTTGTGACGGCATCTCTCACATGGCTGGTTTCACTCCTCACCGGAGCCATCTTTGTGGAATTTGTGTTTGGCTGGAAAGGGTTGGGACACATTGTTGTCACCGCCATCGAGAACTATGACTTACCGGTGATCATGGGTGTTACATTGGTTGTTTCTGCCTTCTTCGTGTTGACCAACTGGTTTCTCAAAGTCATCTATCCGATTCTTGATCCAGCCGTACGCTCTCAGGAGAATAGTGTAAGAGCGTAATATTGCAGCATGCGAAAGAAGTTGGTTGCCGGGAATTGGAAGATGCACATGGATTGGAACGAATCGATGACCTTCCTCTCCGAATTTGTGGCAAAAGAATCGAGTGAGGCGTGGGGTGATGTAGATGTGTTGATCGCTCCGCCATTTCCTTATCTAAGGCATTTTGTAGAGTTTACAGCCAATGCCCGCTCCGCGGTAAAGGTGGGGGCGCAAAACTGCGCCACTGAGGAGGCAGGTGCCTACACGGGCGAAGTATCAGCAAAAATGTTGGCGAGCCTTGGAGTTCCCAGTGTGATCCTTGGGCATTCAGAGCGCAGGTCTTTGTATGGGGAAGATGCCAAGGTGGTTGGCCAAAAAGTGCGCAAAGCACTTGAGGCTGGTTTGCAACCTATTTTTTGCTGCGGAGAGTCTCTTGAAGAGCGAGAAAACAATGTCACGGAAGAGCGTCTGCGTCAGCAGTTGGAGGAGTCTGTCCTCGATTTGGATTCATCAGAGTTTGAGAAGCTGGTGATCGCCTATGAGCCTGTGTGGGCCATCGGCACAGGAAAAACTGCCACACCCGAGCAGGCTCAAGAAACACATGCTTTCATCCGCCAATTGATCAACGACCGCTATGGAGCTGCATTAGCTCAGAGCATCCGCATCCTTTACGGAGGCAGTGTTAAGCCCGGAAACGCAAAAGAGCTTTTTGCTCAACCAGATATTGATGGAGGTCTCGTTGGAGGTGCCTCGTTGAAGGTTGACGACTTCGCAGAGATTGTGCGCTGCGCTTTTTAATCGATCAGATAATTAGACAATTAGATGATCAGATCATCAGATAATGCATCATCTAATGATCTAATCAACTCATCATCTGATCAAACAAGTTACTCAGTCAGGCTTTCACCTGAAGAGCCGCTTGTTGGTGGCTTACTGATGGAATCCCTCATGTCAGTATCCGCCTGAATGTTTCGGAGACGGTAGTAATCCATCACTCCAAGGTTTCCGCTTCTGAAAGCTTCAGATATCGCCTTTGGAATTTCGGCTTCTGCTTCGATTACCCTGGCTCGTGCTTCCTGTGCCTTGGCCTTCATTTCCTGCTCCTGGGCTACAGCCATTGCTCTTCGTTCTTCTGCTTTCGCCTGAGCGATGTTTTTATCTGCATCCGCCTGATCGATCTGAAGCTCTGCACCAATGTTTTTCCCAATGTCTACATCCGCGATGTCGATGGACAGGATTTCAAACGCAGTACCCGAGTCGAGTCCGCGGCCAAGTACAACTTTGGAAATGGAATCAGGATTCTCTAGCACCTTCTTGTGACTTTCAGCCGAACCGATGGAGGTAACAATACCTTCACCCACACGAGCCAGGACAGTGTCCTCTCCGGCACCACCCACCAATTGATTGATGTTGGCACGGACGGTTACCCGAGCTTTAGCAATGAGCTGAATACCATCTTTCGCAACTGCGGTCACCGGTGGTGTATCAATCACCTTTGGGTTTACGGACATGGTGACGGCTTCAAATACGTCACGACCAGCAAGGTCGATGGCCGTGGCCATGTTAAAGTCCAGTGGGATGTTGGCCTTATCGGCAGAGATCAATGCGTTGGTCACGTTTTGAATGTGCCCACCCGCCAGGTAATGTGCTTCCAAGTCATCTGAACCAAGGTCAAGTCCCGCTTTTTTGGCGGCAATCATGGCATTTACAATGATTCCTGGCGGAACTTTTCTCCAGCGCATGAAGATCAGCTGAATAAGAGCTACGCGCGTACCGGTAAGAATAGCCTGAAACCAGAGCCCGACCGGAACGAAGTACAACAACAGCCAGAGTCCTACAATCGCGAGGACAATGATCAGAATGAGAATACCAAGACTGGGTAACATGCTAAGTGAGTTTTATTGGTTTTACGTAAATCTTTCTTCCGTCAATTTTAATGATCTCCACCGTTCCATTGGCTTCAATGTATCCACCTCTGGACTGAACTTCTAAAATCTCTTCTCCAAACCGGGCTTTGCCCATTGGGTTCATTCTGCCGAGCGCAATTCCTTGTTCACCTACCGCTACGTTCAGCTCATTGGAAGTGACCTTGCTGGTGATCTCCCGCTTTTGACTGAACCGGTCCCAGGTTTTTGCATTGAGCGATACAAAGACCAGGATCACAGACACAATGCCTGTTGCAGCCAGCGTTACATGGCCGGTGAAGTTGTCTATCGTGTAGGCGAGGTAAATGCAGGCGAGCAGCAGAACGATGCCAGCCAGACCGGGAATTCCCACTCCTGGGATGACAAAAATCTCCAATAAGATCAGACTAATGGCGGTGAGCAGAAGTAGAACGAGGAGGGTGATGGTCATCAGGCTTCAATTTGCGCTGATAGACCTCTGTCCTGTAAAGCTTCACATTTGGGTTTCAATTCACTCAGGTCGCCTCTCTTCACATCACACTTGCCTTTGGTATGCACGATCAGTGCCACCTGCTCGGCTTGAATCATGGTGTGATTGCAGATATCTACCAGGCACTCGATGACGTGGTCAAACGTGTTGACATCATCGTTGTAGAGGATGATCTTCAGGGATGCATCGTTTTCGACTTCTACCTCAACGATTTCTTCCGTTTCGGTTTGAGAGCTCATCCAAAAGGTTCTGAAATTGCTTGTACCCATGGGTAGCGAAGTTAGTCTATGGAACAGGAACTACAGCGGCCTGAGTTAAACCTTTTTGCTGAAGTTCAGCTGCTTTGGTCTGTGCTTCCTGCTGGGTTGAAAAGGCTCCGTAGTAGTAGCTGTTGGAACCGTCATCATTTTTCTCTTTGTCTACGCCCTCACCGCTCAGCGACAGGATTACAGAAGCCTGACTCACCGGAATTTCTCCCTGGAACGTACCTAACAAAATCCTCGCTACCGGTGGCTGTTCGACAGGAGCTGGATTGGTGGTTGGAGCAGGAGCAGGTGTGTTCGAAGCTTGTGTTCCTCCAGATCTTGGAATCTGGCTGCCCGTAAGTCGTTGACCGTTTCTGTACGCCACGACAAACGCATCGGTAATGCCAAGGAAGCGTACTTCATCTCTTGCTTGAGCGGCATCTTCAAAGGAGCTGAACTTGCCGGTGGAATACCTGTAGTTTCCATTGGGCATGTTTTCTTGGTTGAGAGGCGTAATGTTTTTCACCTCAGCAGAAGATACCGGGCGGCCAAATACCCCCACCTGAACAGCATAGAAGAGGTTGGGGTTGTTGTTTACATCTTCAATTTCCAGCGGTCCCTGAAGTACCAGATTGGTGCTGGTTGGACGGCTTGGTGCGCTGCTGGCGGCAGTAGCATTTCCGCTTCCCGGAACGTAAGAGGGTGGTGTTGAAACCTCGTTTCTTTCCACAGCCTGGGCTTCGGTGACGGGCACCCGACTACTGTTGTAATAAGACACGATGAAGGCATCCCGGTATCCCAAAGACTTCACTTGCTCCAAACCATCTTCGGCATCGCCAAAATCCTTGAACAGCCCTACGGTGTAGCGCGTCAAACCATTACCAGCAGATTCACCCACCAAAGGCTTCATATTGCCAAAGGTCTCCGCGGGAATTTCGTTTTGGAAAGCTCCTACCTGAATCTTGTAAACCACTCCTTTTGGAAGTCTGGGATTCATGGGGATGGGCTCTTGACTGGGAGCAGACGCAGTGTTGCGGTCAATCTCAAAAATGGTGTTGGTCAGCACATCCGATTCTACAGCAGAGGAAGATCCGCTTGGCTCCGCTGGAGGTGTGAGCGCGAAGTCCTCTGCCTCCGTTGTCGGGATAACCTCTGGAGTAGGCTCAATCACTGGATCGGTTGGGATAGTGGATGGGTTTTGATCCTCAGTCACTACCGGGGTTTCGATGGGATCCACGGTTTCCGCTACCTCTTCTACAGTGGCTTCCTGAGCAGAATCATCAGTTTCTTCCTGTGTGCCTGGATCATTGATATCAGCCACAGGTGGATCAATGCTAACCTCAGGGCTTGTTCTACCCTGGATGGCAGCCAGAACGTTCAGGTAAACCTCTTCGGGACGTTGCAGTAACTCCCGGTTGGCTTCGTCACGCACGTAAGCTGATCTTCGGGTAAGTCTTGCACTCTCGATGCTCAAACCATCGGCTTCCTCAAAACTCTTGTAGGCCTGATCTGTCAAGGCCTGACGTTGTTCAGGATCAGCATTGGTAGCGGCTTGGGCCAGTGAAGCCTGGGCTTCATTGCGTAACCTTAGTTCCTGCTCTTCCATAGCGATGGCACGCTTGCTGAGGTCTTCAGATTCTCCAATGGCAGCAGCATATTCGCGATACTCTGGAGTGGATTCTACATCCTGCTGCTCTGTCGGGTTGAGGGTTCTTTTTACTACCGGAAGTTTGGTTTCCCGACCGGGCAGCACCAGGAAGTTCTGCTGGATGGCCTCCTGCTCAATGGTTTCCATTTGCGTAGCGAGCTCGGTGGCCAGTTCGGCTTGCAGTGATTTCTGTGCGGCTCGTTGCTCATAGGATTCTACATCCCGGAGTGCAGCAGCACGTTCCTTTTTATTCTTGATGGCTTCCGCTCCGCTGCGCTGCTCATTCGCTTCTTCCAGCGCTAAACCGGCCTCTTGATCGAGCTGTTGAACTTCCTCACGTTGGCGTTCCGAGGGAAGCGGTTGCCCAGCTTCGAGTTGGATCAGATCACCTTCCAGGTTCTCGAGTTTGGCCGCAGCCTCCTGATAAAAGGCGCTTTGGGTTTGTACGATCGCCAACTCGTTTTGCTTCATTTCGAGCTTGAGCTCAGCGGATTCCCGATCCTTCTTTTTCTTGGTTTCGCCAATTGTCTTCTCGAGAGCAGCAATGTCTGATTCCAGGGTGGTTTCCCGCTCTGTAAGGGTCATGACCCTTTCTTCGGTTTCTTTCAGTCCTGAAGCCTCCACAGGAATGTAACCCTCGAAGCGCTCGCTTCCTTGAATCTGAACTTCAGAGGGCGCTGCGATATCGCCTCCGCCTGCATTCTCCCCATTCAGTGCTGCCATCTTCTGACGAACTTCAAGTTTGTCACTGGCCAGCGTTGTCAAGGATTGCTCGAGGTTCGTGCGGGTCGCAGGATCGGAGGTGTTGGCCAGTCTGGCCTGAGTTTTCACCTCTTCATTCTGAATCGCCAAAAGCCAATTGCGCGAAAGCGTGAGCGTTTTGATATCTCGCGTTTCGGGATCACCGGTTTGGGCAATCTGTGATTCAATCTGCTCGAAGGTGGTTCGGTCGTAGTTTTCGATGAGCGGGAACAGCTGACGTTCCAGCTCTTCATCAGAAGCTTCTGCCAATCCAGAGGTTTCACTCTGGTTCACTTCACGGCTCAGTTGAGCCGCAATAGCTTGTCGGTCTTGCTTTTCTATTTGAATCTTGTTGGCCCGACTCTTCAGTGCTATCTCTTCTTCTTCATCGGTTGTTTCTTCCAGGTCCAGCGCGATTTTCTCCAGCTCTGTTTGCAGCTCACCGGCCCACTGGCGATTGATCTCCGCTTCCCGTTGCTTGCGCTCGGTTTCGTCTTCAATGCTCGAAGCTTCTTCCAACGCTGCAGTAAATCTTTCGGTGATCTCTGGGGTCGCGCTGTTCGCGATCGAAGTATTTGCGGATGCTTCTTCTGCAGGTTGCTCTTCGCTTGATTCTTCTTCAGCCGCAACTACCGGATTTGATTCCGGGGCGATGGGCTGCTCCTCAATCGCTTGCTCAGGGTTAGTCTGCGAAGCCATTTCCGCTTCCTGGTCCGTCATCAGTGCGATGGCTTGATAGCTTTCCAGCGCCAGCTCCTGCTTGGTCTCAGCTTCGCCTTTCAATCGATCGCGGTCATCGATCAGGCTGGTCTTAAAGGCTGGATCTGTGGTGGATTCAATCGCTTGATCAAGGGAATCTACGCGCAATAAAATGTTGTCGGCCCATTGGTCATAAAGTTCCGCCTTTCGGGTTTCAGCATTCAATGGATCGGGTGAGTCTGCAGCTGCAGATAGCTGCTCCAGGAAGTAGTCGTTGTAATCACCTTCTATCCGCTCTACGCTGCTTTCCGTGCTGATTTCCTGAATCTCCTGGTTAATGTCTGTGGTCTCAGGTGTTGCTTCTGCTTCCACCACTTCTTCCACTTCAGAACCACCTTCAGGCTCTTCAGTTTGTTTCGCGGCAGTTTCCGGGTCGATCATTGCCAGTAGTGGCGGATTGGACTGTGCTTTTTGTCTCAGGCTTTCAGAAAGCACGCTGATGGAGCTCACCTTTACGGCAGCTTCCTCTCCAGCTGCATTTCTGGAAGCATCCGTGAGGAGATTGGTCCAGGTGGAGAGCAAAACTCCGCCTCGTACCTGATTATTCTGCAATCGATCGAGATCGGCCCGTGCGCGCCTCAGGGCTTCTTCCTTGGCTGGTCGGGCTTCCCTGGCCTGCTCAATTTGATAGGCTAGTTCTTCTTTGAGGGCATCGTCTTTTGTGCCCTCTATTTCTTGCTCATAGTAGGCTATTTCTTCGTCAATGCCCTGAACATCATCTTCCAGGTTGTCGACTTCTTCCTGCTTTTGAGTGTAGCTTTCTTCCAGCGGAGCGTAGCGTTCTTCAGACTGGGCTTTGATGGCCGCTTCAATTTCCGCAAGGTCACTCTGGTTCTCAGCGACAGATTGGAACTGGTTGAATTTGGCAGTCTCCGCAGCAGGGTCTCCGGAAGCTTGCTTTAAATCTTCGAAGGCAGCTTCCATGCGTTCCAACGAGGCGCGCTTCTCATCCGCAGCCTTTTTGTATTCGAGGGCAATCTCCGCAGCAAGGGAAGCTTCCGCTACTTCGTCCGCGTCATCAGAATTAGCCTTTTCGGTGGCTTGTTGGTAGAGGTAGGCTGCGCGATCGTCCAGCGTATTGATTTCTTCGCGGGTTTGTTCCAATTCTTCGGTAGCAAAGCCGAAGCGATCCATAGCGTCCACCTCCTCTTTCGGCCGACTGCCATCGTCCAGTATTTCGGTGGTTCTTGCAAACGAAGCCTCGTCTGCATTGACATTGAGCGAGGCTTGCTTCTTGAGGATCTCTGCGGTCAATAGTGACTCGCCATCTTCCAGCGGCTGATCAAAGTGATTGATGATCTGAAGTTGTTCGCTGCCGTTTACGTTCACCAACTTCATCTCTTGCTTGAATTGCTTCAGGCCTTTTTGGCGTGGAATCTCCACGATACCCGTATGCACTACATCACTCTCCTCTGCTTCGATGATGAACTTGTATTGGCCGCTTCCGCGAATGTCGAGCAGGTATTCACCAAGCTGGCGTTCTGAGTCATAGACTCCCACCGTTTTGTTCTGCACCATGTCCTCTACGGTGATCTTGGCCTTTTTCGAGTTGGTCTCGGTGATGAAGGTTCCCTTGATAAGGGTCAAGTCCAGCGGGATGCGATCGATGGAGATTTTGTAGACCGTGACACTCTTGCTATCTGTTTCACGATTGCTGGCAAACCAGGCCAATCGTTCCGCTTTGTCAGTGATGAACATGAATTCATCCCAGGGCGTGTTGATGGCAAACTCCTGATTTATGGGTTGTGTGAAGGTGCCTTGCGGGGTAAGCTCGCTCTTGAAAATATCGTAACCACCCATGCTGTTGTGCCCCTTGGATGCGAAGTAGAGAGACTTCCCTTCCGGGTGGATGAATGGATAATCCTCGTCAAACTCGGTGTTGATGATTTCGCTCAATCGCTTGGGTTTTCCCCAGTCTCCCGTAGGTAATCGGTTGATGGAGTAGAGGTCTTTGCCGGTTGCGTTTTTGTCAGAATAGGATGCGTAGTAGATAACATCACTGTTTTGCTGGAAGTACATGATAAAGCGAGCATCGCGCTTCTTGTCTTCCTCTGACATGAATTCATCTGGCTTCACAATGATCTTCCCACCAAACTCGCGCAGATCATAGTTTCTGAAGAAGTCACTTCGGGGTAGCACTTCTTTCTGCACTACGTTGATGTCGGTGAAGCGGCTTACAAGGTTTTTGCCGCTTACGCACTGTTCGATGTTGTGAGCCACCAAGCCTGCCTCACGTTCCTTTTTGCCGGCCAGCCCCTGGTATTTCTGATACTGGTCTATGGCCCTGTCAAAGCGATAGTTGTAGTGAAGTCCGAGGCCGTAGTAATAATAAGCCAGCCCAGGGGCATTTTCACCTTTGGCGGCAAAGCTCAGGTACTTCAAGGCTTCTTCCTTGTTGCTGTTCACAAAAAGCTGGCAGGCTCCAAAGCGGAAATTGTACTCAGCGCTTTGCAGATTGAGGCTGAGAAGTTGGGAGTAGAGGGGAAGGGCTTCCTCGTAGTTTTCCTGCTCAAACAGGGCGATGGCTTTTTCGCTCAGAGCCTGCTCGCTGCTTTGGGCCAGGGCACCAAGGCTTGATACAACGATCATTGCAGCACATAGGATATGCTGTATTCTAGGCAACGTGGAGGGGATAAGTGTCCTTAATAAACAGTAAATGTGCGAAACATGGCGGGGTGTATAGCACTTGGAAGGGCTATTAATCTTCAAATGGGTGTGAATAAAGGAGACGAATCAATCGTCTTCACCCACCTGCCGGATGAGATTTCGGATGGAAATGTTGGCCTTGCTCTCTTCTCTCCTCACCAAACGCTCGATGTTCTTTTGATGCGTAATCAGCACCAACACTGCGATGAACATGGAGAACACAATGAGACTCGGAACCGAGGTGTGGAAGATCAATACGATCACAAACGGGAAACTAAGGGCCGCAGTCATGCTGCTGAGAGAAACGAATTTGGTGAGCAGAAATACAACCAGGAACACAGACATAGCGAGGAGCGCACCGGGCAAGTGAATGGCGAGCATAATCCCCAGCAGCGTGGCGATTCCCTTACCGCCTCTGAAGCCAGCAAAAAGTGGGAAAATGTGACCGATCACCGCACAGATGCCGAGAGCTAACTGATAGTTAACATAAGCCGCGGTGCTGATCGGCTCTTCTGCGAACCAGTGCACCAATTGTACCGCCAGAAATCCTTTCAGAGCATCGATGATAAGCACTGGGATACCAGCCCTTTTACCAAGCACGCGGAAGGTGTTTGTTGCACCAGCATTGCCACTTCCATACTCGCGGACATCCGTATCATAGAAGATACGACCGATCCATACAGCCGTTGGGATGGACCCAAGGATGTAGGCAAGGAAGAGCGAAAACGTCATCGATAGTGTGACCATTTCGGAAACGCAAAATTAATATTAAGTTCAAAAAAGCCTAAAACTTACGCAGGAAGTCGTCTTTCCTGCGTTTGCTGGAGAGCATGAAGGAGTAAGGCGCTTCCCCGCGTCCCACCTTCAGCTTACGCTTGTCTGTTTTCAGATCTGAAATCTTCGCGTTGAAATCATCATCAGATGAAAACGCTTGCAGCACATTTCTGGAGTACTTGAAATACCACCAGGTTTTGTTATCAGCTTCCAGGTAGATGTTGATCTCAGGGACCCGACCAACAACAACCTCCACCTTACCGGTGACTTTAACATTCACCTGGCGCTTACCAATGTTGCCTATACCAATCTTACCTACGGACTGGTAACTCTCGCTTTCCGGGTTCCATTTCATGTTCACGTCAGTCAGGAAGAATCGTTTCTCCAGTTCCTGCGGGAACTTCTTGAACTGGCCCGTGAGCGTAACCGTTGAGATCAGTCGGTCGGCCTCTTCGGTTCCAATCAGTTCTCGGAGGCCTCGCTGGTAGGTGTCGCGCTCGAAGTCAACCGGATCGCCTACGGCATTCTCGGCCATGATCTTGCCCATGTCGTCCATCGCATTGTCCGCAAAGAAGAAGTCGAGCAGAATCATGACATCCAATTCCAGCTTGTCGGCTTTCAAATCATTGGTCATGTTACCTACCGTGCTGATGGACACTTGCCCAGGGTTGAAACCAAAGCCCATTTTCCCTTCTGAGTAGACCATGCAGTCCTGGGCGTGAAGGCTCAGGTAGTTGCCCGGCAAACTTTGCTGAAGCAGTTTGTTGATGTTGGAAATGCGATACTCGCCAGAGGTTTCATCATACATGAGGTAGCCTGAGGCCGGTGCGAGGGCAATGTCTTTGCTCTTGAGCTTGGGAGATAGGAAGGTGGAATAAATGCCCCCTGTATCCGAGGCTAAAATCACCGAGCTGGAGAGCGCATCACCTTCTAAACCTTCAATCTTGCTTTCGATCGGGATGAAGATGTCCTCCGGATCAATCTCTGCAGTGAAGTTGAACCACGTGCGCGGAATCTCCGTGTCGCAAGAATGCAAGATTCGTGTTGATCCCTTGAATGTGAGGTCTTTGCTATTCGCAGCCAGAGACACCCGACCTTGATAGTCAAAGTATGGACTGAGTTTAAAGCCTCGTTCCTCGCTGATGCTACCCTTGGCGTAGGTCTGATAAGTACTGTCTACAGCCACTGTGTTGAATCGGATCAACTCCTTTTTGCCATCTGCTGCTTCGTAGGTGTAGAGGCCTGTTCCCACATAATCTCTTCGCGCAAATACATCCACGGTCGCGCTGTCGATGGTGTGGTAGCGGGTAATGGCGTTGGCAATGATCTTACAATTGGTAAGGGTTTTCATTTTCGCCTTACGCTCTACCGTCACAAGGCCACTGTCAGGATAGATTAAGGCATCCGCTACCTGGATGAACTCTACATCCTTTGCGCTGATGATGTAGTTCTTCAGGTTGTAGCGCGCGGCAGGGGAGTAGAACTCGAGTGAATCCTGATCGGGATGCACAGAGATGAATCGCGAACCTTCAAACTGCATGAGACCACCTGCAGTTTCTTTGCTGGTAGTTCCACCGCTGAGTTCGATCGCTTCATCATCCATGAACCAAGTGAAGCGATCCATGTAAGCGATGTACTGGTTCACAGGGAATTCCATCTTGGATGTTCCATCGTTGGAGATGAATTCTCCTTTTCGGGTGGTGAAATCTACGTTCGCTTGCACATTGTTGGTCGCAAATTGCAGATCACCAACAGCGAGGTTAGAATCTGATTTCAACCTGAAGTCCGCAGTATCTGCATTAAAGTCGCTGAAAAGGAAGTTGAAGTTGTTGGACTCCAGCTCTGCCTTTTCGAAGGCAAACAAGCCACCACCATTTAGTTCCTTTGGGTTGAGGTTCATGGTGCCGGTGAACTCGGAGGTTTGATCATACATACCGATGGGCTTCGAAGTGGAGCTTACCTCCAGATTATCTTCATAAGGGCTCCAGACTTGTTTCACATCTTCGCCTACTACCGGTGGATATTGCACACCTCCCATTTGTTCTTCAATGATGAAGCTTTGAGCCACGGCTTCCATTTGTTCCGGTAAGAACAGGAAGTCATCACTCTTCGAGTTACTGGTAAGGTATTTCAGCTTACCGCTGCCGCGTAAACCTTCATGACTCATGTTGATCTCACCATCGTAATCTCCCTTGCCTCCATAGAGGTCAAATCCTCCCGGAGGTGTTTGTCGCTTGAAACCGAGAGAGTAATCCTCTTGCAGGGTAAGGGTTTCGCGGAAGTCAGGAAAGATACCTGCAGAGGTGAAATTACCCTCGAACTGAACGCGATCGTTGTTGAAGCGGTCCAGGCTGTCGAACACGAAGGGATCGAGTTCGAAATAGAAGTTTTCCTCCTTGTAGGCGTGATTTTGGATCGAACCGCGATCGTAGTACACAAAGGTGTTTTCGTGGCTGGTGAAAATGGGGTACTGGCGCAGCGTGTCGATACCGGACTTGTTGTTGGGACTGTCCAGTTCCAGTGTGCCGTTCACTTTTTCAATGACCGTTTTTACACGTGTCAGGCGATCCTTTCCAGCGCGTGTTTTTTCTCCGGTAGATACGATCAGACGCACGGAATCCACATTGGGCATCTCGATCTTGAACGCATCGTAGAGGAACTCATAATTGGTTCCAAAGAATTCCATTCTACCAGCCTTGATCACCCCGGAGAAATCAAAATCCCGGTTCTTTTTCATGGTCACCGTTCCATCTTCGGGATAGAGCACCACGTTATGAGAATCGGAGAGTACAATGTTTCTGATTCCATTGATTTTCAGAGTGAATACTTCGTCCACGAGACTTAAACTGGCATTTTCAACCCGATTGATGTCAGATGCAATCTGAATCACATCATAGTCTTCCTTCTTCGATTTCGCAGCCACGTAGTGAAACATTCGATCCTTTGGGAAGGCCTTTTCAGTGCGTGTGTCATATTCTACAAATCCCCGCGTGGTGTAGTTGAGCAGCAGCACCATGGCGTCTATCTTGCTCATGCCCATGCACTTGGCCACCTCATAGTCATACATGAAATCTCGGCCTGCATCTGCAAAGCAGTTTTTGAGCTCTATCAATGGATGTTTGAAACTCATGCCCATGAGTTGATCAAAACGTCCTTCGCGGAAGTAGTAATCAGACTCAAACAGCGCCCGGTTGTCAGAGCTGTTTGGGATGGTGGTCATCTTGATGGTGGACTGATCGGTGTTCCAGGTGATAAGCTCAGCGTAGATGTCCACACGGTGATAACTGTCGAAGTAGGGGCTTTTCTGCAGACCTTCATTGGAGCGGAAGAGGTTTACGGTTCGCTCTTTCCGAAAGAACTTAAAGTCCAGTCCTGGGTGAGTAATGGAATCTTCGTGAAGAAGGAATTTCACCGCAGCATCTGTCGAGGTGATTTTCTCATCCCGGATACTGAAGCTTTTCGAGCTGGCTTCCAGGAAGCGCTTACCATCGAGGTAAAAGACAAGCACGGCAGGGTTGTCGACACCACCACTCGCTACAAAACGCCCTCCCCGCTGGGAGAAACCACCTTCGTAGTCTACGTTTTTGTCGATGTTCTTGATTTTCAGTCGCTGGCTGTAAGAAGAGAATTCCGGGAATGATGCGTTCTCCGGGGTAATGTTGGCGAGCACCTTTTCCTCGAGTTTTCCGAGCAGAGGCTGATCGAAGTAATCGGTGTTGTAGAAGGTCACGGAATCGGCATCGTAGTTCGAATACTTCATCTTGATTTCGTAACCGCGCAGAGTAGCATACACCTTGTTTTCATCCAATCCCGCCCGTTCCCAGGTTACGGTGCCGTCTTTTCCGATCCATTCTCCATCCAGGGGATAATAAACTCCGCTGGTGTTGTAGATGTAGGCATCCTCTCCTTTGGCGAGACATTGAAGCCTCAGGGAAGGAAATACCAACTTGGGTTTTTCATCCTCCAGCTCAAACTTGAAGTTTTTGCTGTCAGACCTCCATTCAACGGATGGAGAAGAGTAGATGATGGTCTCAGCGAAGAGGTTTTCGCTGAATTCCATGTAGTCTGAGAACTTCTTTCGCGCATCTCTTCGCTCTAACACAGCATCAACGGTGGCATGCCATTCGTTGAAAGCCGCAGGAGGTTGACTGGTTTCAAAAAATCGGATCACCGTGGCGATGTAATCCCGCACTTCCGGGATGGTGCGTAAGCGTTTTTTGAGCAGATTGTCGCTGGTGTTGTAAATCCTGTCCTTCTGACCAGGGGTGAAGGAGTTGAGCTCCGTCCACATTTCGGTGAATTTCTCCACCATCTCCTTGTTCTTCTTTTTGGCGTCTCCAACGGCCCGCGTCACCAGCTGATCATTGAGTTCCTGAAGAAAGGCGTCCTTGCCTGAAAACTCCTTGAAGCTCTGTGCGTTCAGGCTGCCTGCACAAATGATGCAAAGCAGGAACACCAGGTATTTTGTGTATTGACTCATCAACTCTTTTTATAAACCATCATCAACCAACCTTCATGGGATGTTTGCAACTCTTTTTGCCATCCGCTGGCTTCCATTTGGGCACTCATAGCGGGGCCGTCTTCTTCTAAAAAGCCGGAACATACAATTCTTCCCCCAGGAGCGAGCATGGCATTCAAGATGCTGAGCCGCTCCAGGATTATGTTTCGATTGATGTTCGCCAGGATCAATCCAAAACTAGGCTCTTTCGCGGGATTCAGGTCACCGCTGTAGATGGTGAAATTATCAATGTTGTTTATCTCAAGGTTACGGTTTGCCGCTTCTGCTGCATGCGTGTCAATCTCGATTCCCTTACCCCGGCCACCGATCATGGATGCCAGGATACATAGAACACCGCTTCCTGCGCCAAAGTCGAAGACACGCTGTTCAGACAAGTCCTGATCCAGCATCCAGCGCAGGATCATATTCGTGGTGGGGTGATGACCGGTGCCAAATGACATGTTGGGGTCGAGGGTAATCACCAGTGGCTCCGCTCCCGTTGGCTGATGGAACGCGGCTCCCACAAAAAGTCGTCCGGGAATGATCACCGGCTGATAGTCTGACTCCCATTTGGCGTTCCAGTTTTGATGTTCGATCGAGCGCAGTTCTTGCTTCTGGATTTCTTCAGAATAGGCCGCCAAAATTGCGTTAAGTGCAGCGCGGTCGAGTTGTTCGCTTTGTATGTAAGCCTTCAGAGATTGGCTGTTCCGATCGAAGCTTTCGAAGGGTAGTTCTGTGAGCTCAGCTTCCAGAATCTCCGCGAAGGTGTCGCTGGCCAATTCAAGTTCAAGTTCAAAGTAGTTCAATGCTCTGGTAGTGTTTATTCTAGTCAAAGTGACGGCTAGCGAAATCGCGGTGTCAAATCTTACGCTACTTCTTTACTCTATTCCTCACGTAAACCAGTTTCGCCTGACTTTTAGGGCTCTCCCTCATTTCAAGTTCAAATTTGTCCAGGGATTCTATGAGTGGAGTGAGTTTTAAGAAGCCATAATTCCTTGAGTCAAAATTGGGTTGTTTTTTCTGGATCATATTGCCAACATCTCCTAAAAAAGCCCAACCATCATCGTCTGACAGGTCGGCTATGGTGGTGGAAATAAGACTGATTTCCTTCTCTGTAACCTTGTCTACCTGAGCCTTGTCCACAGACTTATCGGCTTTGCTTCCCTTCTTATCATTGGGCTTTTTGAGGACTTCGATGTAAACGAATTTGTCGCAAGCGACTATGAAGGGGTTCGGAGTTTTTTTCTCACCAATTCCTATGACCAACATGCCTGCCTCTCGAAGTCTCGTTGCCAGCCTAGTGAAATCACTATCGCTTGAAACAATGCAAAACCCGTTGACCTTTCCTGAATACAGGATGTCCATTGCATCGATGATCATGGCGGAGTCGGTAGCGTTCTTTCCAGAAGTATAGCTGTATTGCTGAATAGGAGTGATGGCATTCTCGAGGAGAATACTCTTCCATTTGGATAGATGAGGTTTGGTCCAATCGCCATAAATCCGTTTGATGGTGGGGTTACCGTATTTAGTGATCTCTTCCATCATCTCTTTGAGGTAAGCGGATGGAATATTGTCACCATCTATCAGTACGGCCAGGTTAGAATTCATAGCTTTTTTAGTTACGGTATGTGTTTGTTATCCGCGGTATTCGCTGATCTCAAAAAGGTGGCCGTCTGGGTCACGGAAGAAGCAGCGCACCTCTGCGCCCCAATCGTAGGGCGGAGTGATGAATTCAGCTCCGCGTTGCTTCAAAATATCGTAGGACTTTTGGCAATCCGATACCCGAATGGTGAATGAATGACTCACACTGTCTGGTTTTTCGGGAGGTGTGAATTGGGTGTCAGGCTTATCGGCCGTGGGCTCTCCCGCAGTGACAATAAGGATCCATTGACCCAAAAACTTTAGCACTACAGAGCTGCCGCCATATTCACGGAAAAGCTCAGCGCCAAGAACATCCAGGTAGAAGGTCTTTGATTTTGCAATGTCAGCAACCACGAGAATGGTTGTGAGCTCTGATTGGTGGAAGGGATCTTCGGTATTCAAGTTGGTTTCAGGTTGAGTGAGTTCGAACCAAAGATGCGCAACATTATGGAGAAGAATGAAGCTGCCGAGTGCCAGAGATAAAGCTCAGAGCAAAGTGATCTTCAAATACTCGTAGGTCCTTTTTCCGCTTTGGGAGGCAGTGCCGAAAAGCTGATCCACGGGGAAGATTCTGACAATGATCTCACGATCGGAAACCCAGAAGCCGGAACGATCCTTTGCTTCTACCTGCCAGCTCTTGAATTCAATGATCAAGCTCGGGTAGGCGTCTTGTTCTCCTTTGATACCTGAAATGCTCACGCGGCATACATCATCGCGATTGTAGGTGGCGGGATGATCGAAAGAGATCATGCGTTTTCCATCGGGTGAAATATTGGGAATACCCACGGAGAAGCCTTGAGTTTCTCCGGTACTGCGATCCACTAAGAAAGTACTGGATTCTTCATAGCGTTCCTCCACAACATAGGCATTCAACGCATGGATTTCCCCCAGGTATTGTTTTGAAATGTATCCCTCGCCCTCATAGTCTTTCACGTGCAGCGAATCCGCGCCTTCATCAAAGCTCAGGTAAAAATCTCCGCTCATAGAGTTGGGAACCACGGGCTTACCCTGATAGGTTCGCGCAATTTCAAACGGATGTTTGATGCCCTGATCTGCATAGCGGCCAATGTCCACAATTTCCAGTGCTATCCTGCTTCTGATGTCCAGCAGTTTTTCCTTTTCCTCAGGTGGAATCTCTAAACCGTAGTGAACTTGAGAATCAATTCTATACTCCGTTGTATTCGGTTCATAATAGGCGCGACAATGCTTTTGACGCTCTGAGTTGTAGATCAGAAACCATTGCTTATTCCTTAGAGACCGATAGTAGTATAGGGAGCTTTTGGGAACCTGTTCCATATGACCGGGGATGTAGTCCAGGCTCACATACACAGAGTCGTTTCTCCACAGCTCTTCGATGATCGCCCAGTCAGGAAGCTTGGGATCTAGCTTGTATTGAACTCGCGCTCCAAAGTTCAGCGTTTGCTCGATGCGGCTTTCCGTGCTGGGCTCAGATCGAACGTTCAGTCCTTCACGCGCTGATACATAACCGCACTTGGTTTGAGCCACGAGTACAGTGGAGAGCAGCAATAGAAGGCCAGCGAAGATTTGGGGGCGGAGATCAAAGATCATGGATCAAAGCTAGATCGTTGGATTTTGCCCGCGCCTAGTCATCGACCTTTACCACCAATTTCCCGGCTGCCTGGTTTTTCTCCATCATGTCTTGCGCTGCCGGTAGCTCCTTGAAGTTGAAGACGCGGTGGATGTTTGGTTTGTAAGCTCCCGAAGCCACTCGGTCAACGATGGTCTGCAATACAGGTGTGGCATACTCGGTAGTCAGCGTCTCGCTACTGTAGATCGTGAGGTTTACGGTGGAAGGCATCCAAGGGAAAAACTTGTAATCCCAGCTATCGCCTAAAAAACCGACCATGCCAACTGTTCCCTTGGGAGCGGTGCTTTGCAGGCAATCCATGATGGTGTTTTCTCTACCTACCAACTCTACCACTCCGTTCACTCCTTCCGGGAAAATCTCCTTGACCTGATCCTCCACCTGACCGCTGTCCATGAGCACATGATGCACACCAGCTTCTTTCAGCACGGGGACTTTGTCTTGCTTGCGCGTAGTGGCCAGAACGGTACAACCCATTTCTCGGGCAATGGAAGTGCAAGCAAGCCCTACGGAAGAGGTGCCGCCCCTCACCAGCAATGAGCTGCCGGGTTTGAGGCCAATGGCTTCATGAATCACTCCCCAAGCCGTCAAGTAAGTTTCTGGAAGGGCACCAAAGGTTTCCCAATCGAGGTTGGTATCCACAGGGTAGACATTGCTTCTTGGAATCAGGGTTTGCTCTGCGTATCCACCATCGTAAAGCCGGCCCATGTTGCCCATCGCTGCGGCTACTTTTTGCCTGGGTTGAAGGTCGGTGCCTCCCCCATCCATCACTTCGCCCACACATTCTATCCCCAGCACACGAGGCAAGGTCACCGCATCGCCTGAGTGCCCCTGGCGCGTGTACAATTCACTTCGATTGATTCCAAAGGCTTTGATCCTGATTTTAACCCAACCTTCTCTCGGCTGTGGATCAGGAATTTCGTTCAATTCAAATACTCCGATGCTTCCGTACGACTTTATCTGCCAGGCTTTCATGGGCTGTGGTTATGAGGATTTTGTCAATAGTTGATTGAACTCTAATGCTTTGCTCACCCAGAAGTCGAGATCGTCCTCCGTGTCAAATCCTTCCGGGTCGATGAAAAGGAATCCACGCATCACACTGCCCGTGAAATCCATGACGCGACTTCCTTTTTCCTTCAACAGCTCTTCGTAGGGCAGTTTCCCGACACGGACCATCAACCGATCGTTTGTGGTCTTTTTGTCGATATCGATTCCGATGCACATCTTATCGTTGACCATAAAAATGAGGCCGCCCATCATCTTCTTTTCGATGATTGCGCCCTTTCCTTTCAATCGGTAGCGAACGCGGTCTGCTAAAAATTCACTGTAAGCCATGGCATCCTTTGATGCCGGAAGGTATCAAAATGGCTGCAGGAGCAAAAGTCTCAGGCGTAGATTTCGCGCATGGTTAACATGCGATTCACCTCTGGGTCCCACACCTTCATCCGGAAGCAACTGGCGATGTCTCGCGGTAGGAGCGAGGTTGTTTTGGCGTTCTGAAATTCAGGGAAAGCCTTGTACACTTCGGGCAGTCGGTAAAAGGGAATACGTGCGTTGGTGTGGTGAATGTGGTGGTATCCAATGTTCCCCGTGAACCAGTGCATCACACGCGGCATGATCATGTAACTGGAAGACTCCAGAGCAGCTGCTGTGTAGGACCAGCCTTCCTTGTCCTTGAAGGTGGCAGTCGGGAAATTATGCTGAGCATAGAAGAGGTAGGAACCCATCGCGCTGGAAGTGACCACAGGTACCATGAAACCCAGCAGGAAGGAGAGCCAGCCGAAGGTGAAAAAGATTGCTGCACCAACTCCAAAGTGGAACAGCAACGCCAGCGCAGAATCCCAGTGCTTGTCTGGATTGCGCACGAGCGAAAGAGTGCACATACCCCAGGCGAAGGCAAAAATGTAGCCAGCAGCAATGGTGAGCGGGTGACGAATGAACAGGTAGTTGATGCGCTCAGCTCTTGAAGCTTTCAGGAAGCGCTCCTTGGTCAGGATAGGGAATGATCCAATGCTGGAGCTGAACAGCTTGGAATTGTGCTTGTGATGGTAGTCGTGAGATCGTTTCCAAATGCTTGGAGGATTCAGCGTATAGAAGCCGAACAGGGTGAACAAGGCTTTCGCAAATGAGGAGCCTTTCAGAATAGAATGATGCAGGTAATCATGGTAGATCGTGAACATTCTCACCAGCAGCAGCGATACTAGCAGACTGCAAATGATGCGAATGGCTAAAGGCAGTGGAGCGATGGCACCAGCCATCGTCAGTAACAGCAGAACCACCGTTGTGAGCGTGTAGATCCAGCTCTTTCTGCGATCCTCTTTGGCATATGGCTTGGTGGCCAGAATTAAGTCCTTCCCCTCCAACATGGTGCAAGAATATGAATTAAGCTTCTCGTTTATGTTTCCAGCGCCTATGTGTCCAAAGCCAGATTTCGGGTACCGCTTCAATGTCCTTTTCGAGTCGATGCATGAATCGTTCTACGATGGTGTGTGGCTCCACATTCTGTGGCTCCGGCACAAGGTCTTCCAGGGCAATCTTATAATGTCCCCTTCGTGGGCGGTTGATGGACACATAAACCACCGGGTAGCTCATCTTGTTCGCAATCTTTCCCGTTCCTGTAAACACAGGTGTGTCCTGGTGCAGGAATTCCATCCAGTGAGCCCCGCGCCTGGAAGGGGTTTGATCGGCTATGAAAGCGGTGGCCGTCAGTTCGTTTCGATCACGGATCATGCCTCGAAGCGTGTCCTTCATGGCGTAGAGGCCGTTACCGAGTCGCGTTCGCATCTTGTAGACCAGTCCATCAAAGTGCTTGTTGTGAAGCGGATGGTAGATCACAAACAATCGATGCAGCGGCTCCAGGGCAAAGCGTGCTCCGCCCAATTCCCAGTTTCCCCAGTGTCCCATCACAATGATGATGCTTTGATTGGCCTTGAAGTACTTTTCGAAGACGCTTAAATCCTGGAATGTGAGCCGCTTCTTCAGCGTGTTCGGGGAAATCGTCAAGCTTTTGATCGTTTCCACGATCAGGTCGCAGAAGAAGACATAAAACTTGCGTTCGATGTCCTTGAGCTCTTCTTCTGATTTGTTGGGAAAGGATTTTCTGAGGTTTTCCGCCACCACTTTCTTGCGATAACCGATCAGGCGGTACACCACGAAAAACATGAAATCAGAAAAGCGGTAGAGCAACCAAAAAGGCAGGAATGAGATGCCGTAGATTAGTGGGAGTACCAAGTAAAAGAGAACTGCATTCATGAGCTGCAAAGGTGACCTTTTGAAGGCGTTTCTTGCAAGTGCTTGTAGCACCGTTTCATGATTTCCTTTCTCTGGCAGTGCACTATCGAAACTTTTTGTGAAGATCTTTCAAATGGCGCCTTATGTGTGCTGCCACGATTTGCAAGTGCTCCAGGCGCGAGTAGGGACGAGATCCCCTTTTGTAAGGAATGAGTGTCACAGAATCATCGTAGATATGGTGGCGAATCACTTCCTGCGCTTTTTTCATGCGCTCGATGAGTTCAGGAATCGATACTGTTCGGGTAGTTTCTACGCTTTGCTGATTCACTTCTGAGAGCTTGCCCCGAAGCGGATTGGGTTTGCGCCCTTCAGCCGCATCGCTCAGATTTCGTGCGAAACTCTCGTGCCAGAAGACAAGGTGTCCCAGGATGTCTTTAGCGTCCCAGAATTCATAGACCATGGTGCTCCAGTCCAGGCTGCCCTCATAAAATTGAAACAACCTGTTCAATTCTATCTCCAGCACGTGCAGCGCTTCATCAATTTCAGTTTGGTTGTTTTCCATGCACGAGCAAAAGTAGGGCCCGCGCAGACTCAAAAAGGATCAACAGCGCCATGAAAATACCCTTAAAGGTTAGGATCCAATGCATCTACGTCTCCCATGATCTTGTTGATCTTCGTGGCGTACTTGATCATTAAGGCATCATTCGGCTTGTAGGGTTTCATTTCGATCTGCAGTGCCCATTCATAATACTCCTGGAGGTCATTCAGGTACTGAGTCAGCAATTCCGGAGTCCATTCAGTATTTCTCGTTATGCCGTATTTATCCTTGAGCTTTTTGCCCAGTTCCTGACCCCACTCATTGTTGATCATGTCCACGTAGTTGTCGACCGGGCCTTCGTCCAGATCTGCCAGTTGTTCTTCCGAAAACTGACCCGTTATCAGCTCAGGAAATAAGCGCTCATGTACATCCGCGATGAAGTCCGCCAGATCTTCAGACATCACTGAGGTCATGAAGGCCTGCGCATTGATGTGGTTGAAGGTATTGATGTAGCCTTTCTCTGTGGTATCTCGCGTGGGCATGGCAGCCAGATCTTCGGCTGGAATGTTGAACATCATGGTTTGCGCGATGTCGAAAAAGGCAACATCATCTTCCCCGAAAATTCGATCAATCCTGCGTGAGAGGTAGTAGACACGCACCAGGTCGTCACGATTCATCAGTGTGTAAGGCGACCGCACCGCCAGCGAAACCCGATCCCAAAAACCACCGTCACGCGCACTTCGGAAATCGTTTTGATCAATCCCTGTTTCCAGAATGGTTGTGACTTCTGTGCCTGCACTTGCATGCGTGATGGTCACTTGCTTTTGATCGAACAGCCGTGACGCTTCGTACTCAACTTTCAGCACTGTTTTCAAATCTTCGAGCGATCGAAATTTGGTGCCCAGCAATGCTCCTTGAATGTATGCGTGTGGATGTGCTGAGTCTCGTTCGGTATGATCAGAAACCATCCGTTCGCTTTCCAGGCCGGTCTCGATCTCCGGAGAAGCTGGAGCGCAACTCACAAGCAGAGCTGTGCAGCTCACGATGAGCAAACGAATCAACCGGTTTAAACGACTACTTAAGCCTGTACCTGATGTGCTGATGATGGTCTTCTTCAAACTTCTTATTCCGTTGCAATGGCTAACTTCGATCGCCCAAGAAATCCCTATCAGCCTGAACATTCGTAGTTTCCATACCCGTACCGTTTTTCCGGTCATTCTGTTCTTGCTGTTCGTTGCCTTTCATTCGATTTCTCAGCAAGCAGAGATAAAACAAATTCCGTTTTTATCGAGCGAACCCATCATTGATGGAGACCTTTCAGAGTGGAAGCAACAGGCCTTCAGCGATGGGGTTTGGGACTTGAATCGGGTGCAGAGGAGTGACTGGTTTGAACCGAAGCGCAACCGCCTGGTGGTTCATGAACACGAAGACTCCAATGCCCTGGATCTCAGCTCTACGTATTACATGGCTTGGGATGGTCGCTACCTCTACCTCGGAGCGGAGGTACATGACAATATCAATGATACCATGGACGCGAAGCACGAACCTAAGCGCTGGTACTACAAGGATGCCATCGCCTGGTTCCTGGAAGCTCCAAAGGATACGGTATCAGAAAGCTTCGGAAACGGGGATCATGCCTTTTGTTTTGTCATCGATACTCTTATGCCTGCATACGGAGCCTGGTGGCGACATGGGGACGAAGGCCAATCTTACATTGAAGAACCGCTGCCCAGGGAAGCGGTCACCTATGCCATTGCCATGAATCCCTGGCAACGCAGCAAGGCAGATTACATTTTAGAGGCCCGAGTGGATCTTCAGGCTACTTTCGGTCGCGGTGATCGACAGTGGAAAGGCAAGGCAGAAGATCATACCTATGGGATGATGATCGTGCACTGCGATCCTGATGGAGCTGAATATGGTGGACACCTGCTGATCTATGGAAAGGGTGATGATGATGCCACCTGGCAACCGATGAGATTTAAAGCCAGAGAAGATGAATGATCCAGGAACGGTTTTTATGATGCGGGCAAGGACGGTTGTTCTGTTGCTCTTGTGTCTGTTGGCATCGTCTGGTGCAAAATCACAGCTCGATGGTACTTTTCACGATGTGACAGCCTACGGAGCTGTGCGCGACACGCAAACCGTTTCCACTGCTGCCATTCAAGCCGCCATCGATAGCTGCTACCGTCAGGGTGGGGGAACGGTTCACTTTCCTCCCGGTGATTATTGTTCCGGGACCATCGTTTTGAAAGACAACGTCACGTTGTACCTGGAAACTGGAGCCACGCTTTACGCAAGCCGGAACATTGACGATTACCGCATGCCACTGGAAGATGCTCCCCGCCCCATTCTTATCTATGCCAATGGCGCCCGGAACATCCGAATTATGGGGCATGGTACCATAAGCGGTCGAGCCAGACATGTGTACGAAGATTTGCGCTCCGTAGATCGTTTCATCAAGGACATTACGGAGAACGCGCGGCAGGCGGGCATTGAAATGAAGCGCTACTACATTGTGCCGCCCGATGTTGGACTCGTGGTGCTTTCGAAGTGTGAGGGCATCTCCATTGAGAATGTATCGCTGGTAGAGTCCAGTTTCTGGACCTTGCATCTCGTCCGCAGTGAGCGCATCTTCATTCGTGGAGTGTACATTTTTTCAGACCTCGAAAAGGGAGTCAACGCGGATGGAATTGATATCAATTCCTGCAAGGACGTCATGATCACCGATTGTAATGTAACAACCGGTGACGATGCCATCGTAGTCAAAAGCTGGTACACAAAACCCTGCGAGAATGTGACGGTTTCAAATTGCATCCTCAGCTCGTCCTCCACAGCTTTGAAGTTGGGCACCGAGTCAAACGGAGATTTCAAGCACATTCAATTCAGCAATTGTGTCGTTAGAAATTCGAACCGTGGATTGAGCATTGTGGTGCGCAGTGGCGCGAGGGTGGAAAATGTTCTGTTCTCTGACATTACCGTAGAATGCAAGCGCAGGCATTTTAATTGGTGGGGCAATGCTGATCCTATTTGGGTGTACCTCGATCGCAGAAATGCCAATGTAAAGGCCGGATACATCAAGGATGTCGTTTTCAGCAACATCATTGCGCACGGCATGGGGACCAGTAAAATCGAATGCCTGGAAGGGACTCGCATCGAAAACCTTCAACTCAACAACGTGCAGCTGTACATGCAAGCCGAGGATAAGGCAGATAAGAGAGCTGACCATGCGCTGGAGGTGAGCCATGTGAAAGACCTTCGCTTACAGGATGTGAGCATAAGGTGGTCTTCAGAACAAACGGAACCGAAGTGGAAGAGTGCGCTATCCTTCTCAAATGTCGATGGACTGATCATTGATCGGTTCAGTGGAAGTCAGGGACTGGCCGATGGCGATGATCCCGTCATTGAACTTATCGATGTGAGCAATGCGTTGATCACAGCCTGCACGCCAGATTGCAACACATCAACGTTGGTGAGGGTCACGGGAGAGCGCAGTCAGAATATCTTGCTGAAGGATAATGACCCTTTTCAGAAAGCAGAAGTCGAGTTGCAGGTCGTAGATGTTGGTAAAACCTCATCGAACATTAAAGCTTTGGATTAGATGATGAAAGCCCCCTCGTTTGTTTTAACCGTGATTGGTTTTTTGCTCTCTTTCAACATCTGCTGGAGTCAGAGTTCAAGAGAGAAACAAACATTTCTGCTCCATCCCAACAGCAAGGTAGAGTACAATGCAGATTACCCGCATTACCTGAGCTTGTTTGGCATCAAAGAGGGAGAAGACCTAGTTTTTGAATACACTTCCAACAATGCTGCGGAAGAAGGAAATGACTCAGAGGCAGAAACGAAAGTGGCGTTTCAGGTGAAGCCTGATGCCAAATCCTTCAAATGGATCGATCAGGAGATCGCTGAACACGCAGCTGTGTATGTGCAGCTCTGTCGCTGTGCGGATGCCGCAGTTCATCCCATTGATGAAGGAGTGATTGAAGGAAAAAAGAGGAAAGACGGAACCTGGGAAGTAGAGATGAGTGTTTACCTGGAAGGACACTTTACCGGCAAGCGGTACCACATCCAGGCTGACGGTGTTTTTGTGAGCGCGGAGAAATGAAGCTGAAATTCATACACGCGCTCTATGTCTTGCCGATGCTGTGGGTACTCTCGGCATGTCACCAG
Source organism: Flavobacteriales bacterium UBA6057 (assembly GCA_002428995.1). Classification (GTDB taxonomy): domain Bacteria; phylum Bacteroidota; class Bacteroidia; order Flavobacteriales_G; family Salibacteraceae; genus UBA6057. The sequence goes on from DIYJ01000003.1 coordinate 112,909, forward strand.
GAGCCATCTGATCTGGAGCCGATCGAGCTTCGTTGCGAATACCTGGAGAATCCAGTGGGTATCGATGCTCAAAACCCTCGACTCAGTTGGAAGCTGAGCGCTCAGGGACGCTCGCGCTCTCAAAGTGCTTACCAAATCCTGGTGGCCAGCAGCGAAGAACTTCTTGCTGAGGATATTGGCGACCTCTGGGATTCGGAGAAAACAGCTTCCGATCGGAGCTTTTATCTTCCGTACGAGGGGCGTGCTTTAAGCTCAGGCCAACACTGCTTCTGGAAAGTAAAAACCTGGGATCAGGATGATGTAGCTTCCAAATGGAGCGAGGCGTCTCTCTGGACCATGGCTCTGCTGAACGAAGAGGATTGGAAGGCACAATGGATTGGCTTTGATGAGGCCGTTGGTGATACCAATTACAAGGCCAAGCCCTGGGGCAACAACATCACTAAAAGGTGGGAATATATTCCACTTCCCTGTCCTTACTTCAGAAAAGAGTTTACCCTGGACGAACCCATAGATCAGGCGTTGATTCACATCACATCGCTGGGTATCTATCAGCTTTATGTGAACGGTGTCAAGGTTGGAAATGACTTTTTCACGCCAGGCTGGACAGACTACAAGAAGCGCATTTACTACAACACCTACGACCTTAAGGCGCTTCTTCAGACAGGGAAGAACACGATCGCAGTCATTCTTGCTGACGGCTGGTATGCAGGGACTATGGCTACGCGTGGACAGCATTTTTACGGAGATCGGTTGAGGTTGAAAGCGCAGCTCAATGCCCGCTTTGCCGATGGAAGCACTGCATTCATTCCAACAGATGATACTTGGAAGGCATCTTACGGGCCATTGCAAGAGGCAGACTTCCATGCCGGTGAAACGTATGATGCGCGTTTGGAAATGGATGGTTGGGATCGCAATGATTTTGATGATGGAGACTGGAAATCCGTGATTGCATCGGATACCCAAACGGCTGTTCTAGAGGCCTATCCAATGGTGACAGTACAACAGATTGAGAGGATCGAACCTGCGCATGTTTTTAAGTCAGATTCCGGAGTCTACCTGGTGGACATGGGGCAGAACTTCACAGGTTGGGCAAAACTGAAAGTGCAAGGTGAGGCAGGAGATAGCGTAGTGATGCGCTTTGCAGAAATGCTGAATGCCGACAGCAGTCTGCACACTCGAAATCTGCGTGCCGCAAGGTGCACCGATACCTATGTACTGCGCGGAGATGGGCCTGAAACCTGGGAGCCAAGGTTCACCTTCCATGGTTACCGATTCATTGAGGTCAGCGGATATCCTGGCGCCCTGACCAAGGATGATATTACCGGAATAGTGCTGCACTCCAACCTGGAGCGAACCGGACATTTTAGCTGTTCCAATGACTTGATCAATCAGATTTACCACAACCTCACCTGGAGTCAGCGTTCGAACTATCTGGAAGTTCCAATGGATTGTCCGCAGCGCGATGAGCGACTGGGATGGGGTGGAGATGCACACATTTTCATGCGAACGGGTAGCTACAACATGGATATTTCAGCGTTCTTCCACAAGTGGCTGGTGGATTTGGCAGATGCGCAGATGAAGGATAAGAGTATTCCGAGCACTGCACCTCTGGTCTATAACCGCGTGGCTTCCGGATGGGGTGATGCTATTGTTCTCTGTCCCTGGATGTTTTTTGAAATCTACAACGACACAAGCATCCTTGAGAAATTCTACCCCACCATGGAAGACTGGATGTACTACCTCGATAGCTTCAGCAGTGAATACATCAGCAGGCAGCTGAGCTTTGGGGATTGGCAGAATGTGGACAGCGAAACACCGCTTGATGTGCTTGCCACCAGCTTTTACAAACACGATGCTGAGCTCGTTGCACAAATCGCTTCTGTGCTTGGGAAACCCGAGGATGCACAGAAATATCAAGCCCTTGCCGATTCGATTTTTGTAGCCTTCAACGACAGCCTTGTGGATGATAGCGGCAGAGTAAAGGGGCAGACCCAAACGGCCTATCTGCTCGCGTTGAGTTTTGACATGCTTCCTGACTCTCGTAGGGAATTGGCCATACAGCATTTGTTGGATGACATTGAGCAAAGAGGACCCGCATTGACCACGGGCATCCAGGGAATCAAAATGCTACTGCCCGTGCTCTCCGAAATTGGGCGTTCAGATTTGGCGTATCAACTGCTCATGAAGCGAGATTTTCCCTCTTGGGGATATCATATTGACAATGGCGCCACCACGATTTGGGAGCGCTGGGATGGTTATTCTGCTGATTCAGGATTTCATGAAGACATTACAAATTCCTTCAACCAGTATGCTTTTGGCGCTGTAGGCGAGTGGATGTTTTCTACTATAGCAGGAATTGATCAAGCTGAGCGCGGGTATAAATCAATCATCATCCGTCCGCAACCTGGTGGGGATTTGAGCTCCGCAGAAGCTACCTACAATTCGCCTCGGGGAATGATCTCCTCCTCCTGGAAGATCGATGAAGGACAGTTTTACCTGGACGTGGTTATTCCCCCAAATACGGATGCGTTCGTCTTCATTCCCACCACGGATGCTGAGTCCATCACGGAAGGTGGTATGAAGCTGGATTCCGTGGAAGGAATATTGAACGCAATGAAAGTGGATGATGGCTTCGGAATCAGGATTGGTTCAGGAAGGTATAGGTTCAGGGCGAGGTACTAGATTCAAGATCAAGGATGAAGGATCAAAGTTCAAGGATGGAAGATCAAGGCTGCTTTTTGGGGGCTTGTATGGTGTGTCCTTTGAGGGCGTAGAACAATACGTAGCCGTAGCAGATGATGCCGATGGAGAAGGAGAGCTGCACGCTCAGCTGATCTGCCATTACTCCTTGCAGCAGCGGAACGATGGCGCCACCTACGATGGCCATCACCAATAATCCTGAACCGCGACTGGTGTGATGTCCCAGGCCTTTGATCGAGAGCGTGAATATGTTCGGGAACATCACCGAATTAAACAGACCCACCAACAGAATAGCCCACATGGCGAATGCCCCTGAGGTAAGCAATGTGACCGTGACCAACGTCAATGCTCCGGTAGCGCTCAGCGCCAGAAGCTTTTCGGCTTTTATCTTTTGCAAGAGCGCTGAGCCTATGAACCGCCCCACCATCGCTCCTCCCCAATAGTAGGAAACGTAGTTCCCGGCCACTTCTTCCGGCATTCCTGCAATGTCCACCTCTCCAAAAAAGTTGACCAGAAAGCCTCCAATGGAAACTTCAATACCCACGTAAAGGAAGATGGCGACCACGCCCAGCACCAGGTGTCGGTGTTGCCAGATGCTCGATCGCCCTTCGCTGCCATCCGTGGACTCGTGCTCAATGGCAGGCAGCTTTACAAAAGCAAACAGCGCTGCCAGCAGAAATAGGGCCAGGGCCAATCCCATGTAAGGCAGCTGAACAGCTTCTGCTTTTGCATTCGATGAGGTTTCCGAGAGTATGAGAAATGTGCCAAATACCGGAGCTATGGTGTGGGCCAGTGAATTGAAGCCCTGAGAGAGATTCAGTCGACTGGATGCCGTTTCAGGATCTCCAACGGAGGCTACAAACGGATTGGCCGCTACTTGCAACACTGTGATGCCAGAAGCAAGCACAAACAACGCAAACAGAAAAACCGGATAAGAAACAAGAATAGAGGCAGGATAGAACAGGAAGCAACCGATGCCCATCACCACGAGGCCGGTCACAATGCCTTTGGAATAACCAACCCGTTCGATGATCCGACTCGCAGGAATCGACATCACGAAGTAAGACCCAAAGAAGCAGAACTGCACCAGCATCGCCTGCGTGTAATTCAGCTCAAACAGGGCTTTCAGATGTGGAATCAGAATATCGTTCAGCGAAGTGATGAACCCCCACATAAAGAAGAGCATGACCAGCAGCATGAAGGCTGATCGGTAGTTCTTGTTCTGAGGTTTTGTTGGCTCCATCATCCGCGGTCAAGATAAGTATGGAGAACAAATCGGACTCGGAGGGCTTTCTCAGTAGTAGGAGATACTCCGTTTTCTGATAGGTTGAATCTCGGTCGTACCAGTAGTCGGGTTTTGTTTGTAAACCGAAAACTCAACGATTACCGGGAGATGGTTTTCATAATCTACTCTAAGCACGGCTCGTGTAATGGAGTCGCTGTTAAATACAGATGATTCTGAACGATGGGCAGGAACCCTTGACGGCACACTGTTCTTTACCATCACGGCTTTCCCGGGAAACGCTTCGTGCTTACAAACCACTCTACTCGATGCTATGATCTCCAGGCTGTCCCATTCTACAATTTCCTCAGCAACCTGGTATTCGGCAATCACCACTTCTGTTTCGCCTCTCTTCCATTGAGAAAATGAGTAGAGGACAGCGTCTGAGACTTTGCTGGTTTCCGTGTAATTGGTATAGTTCAGGAAAGCAAGCTTGTTCAGCTGGGGAAAGCTGTAATAATTCCAGTGAAAGGCCGTGTCCGATTCAATGGTCCGAACTGCGTATTGACTGAGCCCAATGGTATCTATGATGATGGAATAACGACTGATTCGCATCAGCTCTCCGGACTCATGGAAGGTGTTGATCAGCTTAAACCTCAGAGCGGAGGAATCCTCCTGCCACGGCAGGTGATCGTATCCGATGATGGAATCGATCTTTAACGATGCGCTGTAGTGGAAAATAGCATAGTGGGTCATGCGATCATTTCTGAACCACTCGCGTCTCACCTCCTTTCCGCTGTCATCAAAGTGCAATCTCGTGATGGATTCCATCCATTCCGGTGCCCTTCTATCCATCGGCTCCAGAGTACTGTCAGTGACGACAGCAGTGTGTATTCCCGACCTGCTTACATCAGCCTTGTCGAAATCGGTTTTCAGACTAAGAGGATTAAACCCGAGCTGCTTTGCAAGGAGAATCTCATTAGGCTCCAGGTACAGCTGCGCTTGCATCCTCTCAGTAGTGAATGAAAGGACAAGCACAACAAAGGCTAAACTGCTCTTCAGAATTTTGGAGTACACTGGCAGCTGAATTCTTTCTGGTTTGGTCTGTGAATTCTGATCAAGGATCGTTCCAGGGGCATTTGAAGAGTTGGAATGAGTCCTCAATCAGGACTCGGATCTGAAACCTGTCCTGAATTCACTTCGGGACTGCTCTATATCTGTGACTCAATGAGCTTCTGAATCATAATCCTGCTTTTCCAGGCTTTGATTTGCTTCTCTCGCAGCATAGCGTCAGCTCTGGATAAATGCTTTTCCTGGAATACGATCCTCCAAGGAGTTCCGTGCTTGGTGGATTTCACTCTACCTTCATTGTGGTAGTCGATTCTCTTGTCAAGATTCTCGGTTGATCCGATGTAAAATCGGTCTTTGGTTTCACTGTACAGAATGTAAGTGAAGAACATAGTGACCCAATCAGGACTCGAACCTGTTGGGGTTAATTTTTAAGTTTTGATTTACAGGTGTTTACGTTTGGGTTGTGTGCGGATTTCCTGCAAAACCCCGCAAAAACCTACACAGTTTTCCGACACAGGAAAAGCTGAGTCAAACTAGAAGTTGCTAGTCTATACGAGGCTGCTTTAAGACAGCATTTGTAGTCATATGGATTCAACAAGATCAGCTACCTAGAAACGAATTCGTCTGGGTAACGTCCGAAATTCACCCTCTATATAATCAAAGTAGAATTCTGTCTCAACAAATCCACTACATTCTCTACCTGTTGTGCCAAACCCTCCTCCAATATTATCCCAATAATGTGTTCCTTCCTTCCATCCCTTGCGAATGACCTGCCAATGAGAGTTGTAACGCAGCTCACGCTTTATGATTGACTCAAGAGCGGCCTTTGCTGCACCATCAGCTCTGTCTTGTTTGCTACACGAACGAACACCTGTGAAGCGCCTCGTGATCTTTTCTGTAAACCTTGAGTGGTTAGGCATATTTGAATGAGAGTATCCACTCGCGTACTTTACATAAGGAAGTAACTTTTTCTCGGGCATGATCAGGTGATGTTTTTGAAAGTAAGATCTAAGAACATGCGCAAATAACTGAAAAGCTGTAAAAGAAGCTTTGTCCTTGAGGAGATATTCAAAGGCTCAGTATGAAGCGCTCATTAAATGATTCCTTTCGCTTCTGTTTGAGTTGCTCAGTGTGATTAAGCGGTCTAGGGATACATGAGTGTAGAATCCAGCAATTATGAGAATACATAACTTGTGCGCATGGATGAAGACCAGATCAACGATGTTATTGCCCAACTTTTGCCAGTCATCGTAAAAAATGCTCACGGGCAGAATCTGGGGAAGATTCTGACTGACCTCAATCTTTATTCTAACCCTCAGGATATACGCAATGAGCATACGATAATTAAAAACCGCCTACTAAGCCAAGAACTTGTTGTTGAGCTTCCGAATGGAGTGAAATTGAGAGCCAGTGATAAAGCTGTAAGAATCGAGAATTCAGGCGGTTGGTATTCACATCTTGAGAAAGAGAAGGCTGAGGAGCAAGAACGATTTATGCGACAAAATGCAGAGTATGAAAAGACAGTTGTTCAAACACGGTGGGCTAAACTTCAAATCAGGTCTTTTTATCCCTTGTTGCTTGGAACTGTTCTTGGTGCATTTTCAACTGGGATGGTGGTCTATGACCGCTTTGCCAAAGGTGAAAATGAAAGGAATTTCGAAGAACAGAATCCAATAAACGGCAAGGAGATGTTACAAGAGTCGCCAACAATCAAGAATGACTCACTTGTAAATAACCTTCCTGCTACTTAGTAAGGAACGTTCTGTTCGTTGCGTTCCTCATTGATAGGTTGTACGTTCATGTCAATTCAAAATGTCTTTTGATCCTTTCCAAGTTCCTGCCTGTGATCCAAGTACCCGAATTGCTTGTTCCTTTATCTCATGAGGTTCATAGCCTTTAGCTTCACAGGCAAGCTTTAGACTATCTGAACCAGAGACAAGCCAGTGGATAGCGGTGCACTTCAAATCAAAGTCTGACCCGCCATTGCCTCCGTCAAGCTCTAGATGTTCGAAACTGGTCATTATCTGACCCTTGAAATCAAACTTTCGTTTCTTGAATACATCGCTTGCATGAGCGACACCAGGAATGCCCGGAGCAATTAGCTCCACAGGCTCAAATAGATCATGTGAACACTCACAAAAATCATTCGGTGTAACCATGCCACCTGTAGCGATGTAAATCTTTTGCAATGTTGTTTTACCGGGCATGTGTGTGCCATCCATGTATCTATGAACCATGCTACCCGTCTTACCAATCGACCGTGCAAATTGTGCCGGACTTACTCCTCTTAGTTTTAGCCATCTTTCAAGCTTCATAACAAACCTCTATCCTTGATCCAGAGCAGCAACATTGCCTGCCCTGGATAAGAACGTTAGCCAGACTCGGCCAAATTATTACCCGCTTCACGCGATTCGATAGATGAGTCTTTTTGAATCAGCCTGATTCTAAGCCCATCATCAAGAGCATAGTTTCGTATTACGACACATGCCTTTTCAATTTGTAGTTATGGATTTGGTAACTGTCAATCGGTAATTACACCTTTCTACACCTTAGGTGTAATTGTGTCACATGAGACTTGACAAAGCATTGACTGTCAGCAATACTCAAGGAATCAAGGTGTAACACAGGTGTAATCGTGAACATACTCGGCAGGAACATTAAAAGGCTCAGAAACCGCCATGATATGCGGCAGCAAGACCTTTCCGACAAGACAAAACTGTCCCTTTCCGATATCAAGAATGTCGAACGAGGCCGCACTAAATCAGGTAGAGTAGTGGATTCCATAGCCTCTGCATTCAATGTTACCCGTGAAGAACTCCTAAACGAACCAATTGAACATGAACCAAGGAAGAAAGTGACAATTGAACATCCAGAACTATACAAACAAGCATTTGAGCTAGTATTCGAAATCATGAAGCAAAGCCCTTCCGTGCTTGCAGCCGAAGAAATCAATGCAATGGTGATGCAGGTCTACAGATACGGTGAGTTTGAAGGAGAAGATAAAATGAGAGAGTTTGCCAACTTCCTAGTAGCTGATAAGAAGGAAGGCTAACGCCCTCCAATTTCACCCGGACTATTCCCGTCTATCATTGTCCTGTTGAAAGAAACCTCTGCCGGAATCGCAGTTCCAACTCTTCTATTTGCGTGTACTCGATCAAGAATATCATTGAAGAAATCAGCTTGAGTATCGAGGAACATCTTAGCATCAATCAATACTTTTTTGAGACTATCCACATCATTTTCCTCAAGGTTCAGATATTGCTTAATATCCGCTTCAGCCCTTTGTCCGTGCTGATACTCTACACTATTCTCACTGAGTACAACTTGATAGCCTAAGTCAGGATGTTGTATCACTTCGATATGTGCTTGGAACCAGGGCAGAACTTCCTTTTCAAAACTGTCTTCAGGAAAATGCGAGCGATAAGCATTGAATAGCTCAAACAAATCACCCATCATTCCCTTTTGCTCTTTCCCGTCTCCTCCTGATGCTCTCTCTTGCAACCATGAGGTCAAAACAGGGTTTTCCTCATACATGTGTTCAGTGACAATATGGTAGACTCGTTCTTTGGTTGATCGAGGATGTTCTTCGCTTTCCTTCATAGTCACCGGCTCTAGGTTGAAGGCATGCTTTGCAAGTGAATTGAAAGCCTGTTCGCCTAAGTTTCTATGAGTCTTGCCGGGAACTATTTTTCCGTCTTGGACTTCAAAACCACCCTCTTCAATCAAGTTCTGAACCGCAGTTATGAATACCTGATCATCATGACCGGAAGCGGCAGCATTAGCCAATTGCGTAATGCTAGTAATAGTTGGAGATATGCGGCTTAACATCCCTTGTCTGAAAACATCAAACTGTGCAGGAGTGAGACCTGTTTCCTTCGCCTCTTCAGCTACATAGCTGAAGAGCTTATGCTGACAAGCTTCGTGCTTTACAACCTCAGCCTTAAAATTGTCAAAACTCAAGTTAGGAAGGGAACTAGTTTGATTTTGCCTTTCAAGCGAATTATCATCTCCTGACACTGATTTACTCTCCTCATTGTTGGTTCAAGGGCGTTCTATCAAAACAGTGCCATTTTAGCACAAAATAACGTTTCTGTCTGCAAAAAACCGTGATATACTCCGCGCGTCAAAAAGGGGATGGAAATGCTTTCAAGCACTAAAAAGTACTTGTTCATTGTTGCGCTTGCTATTGCGATGGTAGGCATGTTCCTGGCTTGGGTAGTTATCCAAAGCCAAAGAGAACGTGCGAACCATTTGGTTGCGATCGAAGCGGAGAAGATTGAACAGACGCTCAGTTTATCATTTGACTACACAAATCGGATTCTGTCCAATATGGGGCAGCAAATTGCTGATCACGGAGCGGATGATCTAGAATTCATTCTGGAGAACTATCGATCTAAATCGAAAGTCAAATACAAAGAACAAGAGTTCTTTTCCTGGTCACTATTTGACTGGGTTGATTCCAATGGCTTTCAGCTCTTAAACAGCAGAAAGGGCATACACGAAACTCCACCTGATATGAACCACAGGGATTATGCACAGCTATCACCACGTTATCCTTGGACATTGCAAGTTTCTGTACCCGCTCTTGGTAATCCGAGTAAACAATGGGTTGTACCTGCCGGAACCGGAATCACCGATGATCAAGGCAATTACCTTGGAGCCATCGTAGTTGGTTTCAACGTTGCGAAGTTGACCTCTTACCTAGAAACCATCGTTGACGATGATGTCAGCTTTGTGATCCTTGATCAGCACTATAACATCGTATCAAAATCGACCGACACAGACATTGAGAACTCATCTACGTTTTTCAGGGACAATGTAGACGACCGGAATTTCTTCAATGAAGAATCTGGCACATTAGAATACCCGGTGGCATTCAAGGATATTGAGTACACCTACTTTTATAAATTCTCCGACTATCCATACATCGTACTGGCCGGATTCAATCAAGTGATATTGGCAAAATGGTTTGGCGAGCAAGTAGTGCCCGTTTTGCTTGAGTACACTGTTATTGGAACAGTCATGTTCCTGTTGTTCTTCCTGATCGAGGTTAAGATGCGCGAATCGAATCGCAAACTTGCAATTGCTCTTAATGAAGCCAGAGAGTCAAACAGAGCCAAGGATGAGTTTTTAAGCAAGTTCCACACCGAACAGCGTCAGCCGCTCTATGTGATATCCAAACTTGCCAATAGTCTCTCTGACGAATATGGTCACATAGACCAAGACATTATTGATTCAGCCGAGATCATCAAAAGTGAAGTGCAACAATTGTCTGGAATGGTAACGGCTTTCTTGAACTTGTCAGAGGTGGAAGTGCAACCACTTATCGAAAAGTGCATCATGATCAAGAAAGACAAGGTCAACAGCAAGGAGCTTGATCTAGCTTGGACAATTCAAGATGAATTGCCCGCTATATACACCGATAGCTTACGTCTTACAATGATTGTACTCGGCATCATGCAACATGCTTTACTGGTAACACCGAAAGGGGAGAAGGTCGAGCTACGTGTCTCCAAAGAAGCTGATTCCAATGGAGAGGATCATTTGGTGATACAGATCAAAGACACAGGCTTCCCAATGGACGAAAAAATCCGCTCTGAGATATTCAAGGGCTTCTATGACTCATTGCAAGAAACAGACAAGACCGATGTAAGCGTGGAACAGATTCGAGACCTAGTGAACTTACTCGAAGGTTCTGTGCGTTACGAGAAAACAAGCGATGATCACAACCTAACAGTAGTCAAGATTCCATATTCCAACCCCAAAGACAGAAGTAAAACGAAACAGCCACCTAAAGCTGAGAATGTTGTAAGCATCTATGATTAGGCGCTCTCTTCCGCAGTGACCAGGCTTGCAGCTTGGTCACTACTCACGTTCTCGTAGTATAAAACCACTGCCACATCACGAAAGGCTTATTCTACAATGCACCACATCTGTACATGATGCCAGACAATACAGGAGATGAATATCTCGTATGGAGTAAGTCACCTAGCCTATATGTCCAATTGGATAATGTGCTCGGTGCTCAAATTCTTTACTAGCATATTATGGGAGGTGTGATATGGTACAAGAAACCGAAGTAAACGATATAGTGATGCTGGCACAGCTTGACCCAGATCGTTTACTAAATAGGGATAAACAAGACTTAGTGCAGTTGATTACGATATTGAGCCAAGACTTGTTGAGCTACCGAAATCGCTGCTATGGCGTTAATGAGGTAGCAGAAATGTTTGACCGGAGTACTGATTGGGTCTATTCGGCATTGAGCCGACCGCAAACCACGCTGCAAACTGAAATTTTCAATGCAGCGAAGAGGGACGGAAGACTGGTTTCATTTTCAGCAATAGAACTGGTTCGGATCAAACAAGACTTTCTAAATAATTGTGATGAGTGAACGCTAAGAGAACATGATTCTCTTCGCTTATCCGCAGTTGTCAGCGGCAGAATAGACACTTACTAACCAAGTGCTATGGAGGGATGAATGCCGCGCCTAAAACTTACTGAAAAGCGGATCAAGGAATTGCCGCTGCCAACAGACAAGGACAAAATCGAATATTGGGATACGGAGGTGACACAGCTTTGTGTGGTAGCCCGGAAATCAGGAAAGAAACGCTATGCCTTTGCATACCGCTTTCAATCACTACAACAGAATTGGCACTTCGGTCCTTACTGCAAAGATTATTCGCTTGAGGCATTTCGAAACGATGTTAAGAAATGGAAAGTCCAGCTTACCGAACATATCAATCCATTCGAGATACCGGATGAAAGTGACTCTACCCCCACAGTCATTGAAGTTTGCCAAAAGAATTTGAACCGTAAGGTCAAAATCAAAAAATCACTTGGCAAGCCGCTTTCAGCCGGAACAATACGTGACTATGAGCGCGTGAATAAAATCATAGAAAGTCATCATACCGGAATTGGCGAATTGCTTGTTACACAGGTCACTTTGGAATTTGCTGCGCGTTTTCTTGAAGCATTCCTTGATAAAAGACGTGAACATGATTCAATTCGTGCCCGTCTGGTCAACGTTTGGAAAGAAGATGTAATTGGACAACTTATTGCCGGTAGATGGGACATTCTCTATAACCCGTGGGAATTGCAGCCCAAAATGTACACACTCCCATCCCCGGAAACCCTTCCAAGACATACAGATGAGGAAATACTTATGATTCTCGATTATTTGAAACGTGCAGAGCTTGGTAAACTCGATATTGATGTTAGCCAGGTCTGGATAGACTTCATGCGTTTCTTCATCGAAAATGGAACCAGACCAACAGAAACACTTGCAATACAATACCCTTGGATTAACCTCGAAGGAGGTTACGTGAAGCACGAATTCACTAAAACAGGCACCAAGATTATTTACCTGATGGATGAAACTGTTAACCGGATCAGGAGATCAATCGACACCCGTAGATCTAATTTCCTATTCCCAAGCGGTCATGGTGGCCACAGAGAGAATTATTCTAAGGAATATGGTAGGATGCAGAGGCGTATTGGCACACTGCCTGAACCGTATGGTATTAGAAGATGGCACGCAAAAAAGGCGCGTTTGGCTCTTAATGGCAGCAGCCAAGAGCTTCAAAAACTAATGTCTTGGAAAACGGAATCAATGGCGAGCAGATATTCAGGAAACGATGATGATATCCTAGAACAAGAAATCTTGCAAAACCGAAAAAGAAAGGGTGTAGTAAGTGAAGACATAAGAAAACTGATTGAAAATCAGTAACTCAGAGACTAGTATTCTGACGAGCATATGACGAGCAACAGGACTAAATACACAGCCAAATTGTTACAAAATGATACAAAATCGGGAAGGTGCAAATTGACATTTCACAAGCGATTACAAAAGCTTAGGATTTCCTACAATTTCCTTGGATCAACTTTTAATCAGTGGGTCACAGGTTCGAATCCTGTCGGGATCACCATACTCAGCAAGGGCTACAGCCTCAATGCTAAATCTTCAAAAAACCTCTATGACGAGCATATGACGAGCAATATTCAAGTACTGGCTACTGCCATGTATGGCTGCATACATTTTGTTGCATGAACTATATAGGGACATCTTAGGTCAACGGATGATCTTTTGAGTATCTGCACATGATATAAGCGTTTATAAACCGTTTGCGCGCATCCACTTTCATATGTTTGGAAAATATGGCTGATACTTCCGATATACTGCAATCAAGAATCTTTCAAGCGTTAGCGAGCGTTATTCACGATTTGCAGAAAAGGAAGTTTGAGCAGCGCGGTACAACTTCAGTGCATACAATACAGATTGACGCAACAACCGAAGGTCACTTGTTTGCTAGACTAAGCATTGTAGGGTTTGATGATTCAGAGATGCCAACCCGAAAGAATGATTTGGTTATTAGGCTTGTTGTCGAAGAATCTCTCGATGCAAACCCTGAGCCATTGACATTCAGTGGACTTGCAACAAAGGCAGGTCTAAAGCCGTTTGCTCCAGAATTTAGTCTAGGCATCGAGTTGTACGAAGGTGTGAATGTGCCTAATGGACAATACTACCTAGAGCGGTCTAACAATAAGCAGGTTCATATTGGCCACGCTAAAGGCGATCGTTTCAGGCATTCGCAAGACCTCATCTTTAATCGTGAGGATCTTACCTCTTTGCTCAAGGCCGTTAGCTCTTAGAGAATAGCAAAATAGACATGCTCATTAATATGCAGGCTTTTTGCGCTGCACTATTCATGGTATTTACAAGCTTGATTTTCTAAGTTTGAGTTATAACTACCAACTAACTATGAAAGCCAACGCATTATTCTTTCTGTTGACCACGTTGCTATCTTTTAGTGCGATTTCTCAAACCCAAGAATTCAAGGTCTTGAACATGAGGGAAGTCGAAGAAATTCTAGAATCGATGGCATCCGACCCTGAAGCCTATGAATACGAATATTTTGTTGCAGAATTTGATTGCAAGAAATGCCCGCCCGACTGCCTCTGTAGTCCAGCTCGGACAGTAACGAAAGGATTAGGGAAAAAGAGGTTCGAGACAATTGCTGCATCTGGCACTTGGGATTTTTATGCAAAAGACCTGAAAGACCCCTCGAAGCCTGCTATACTTCTAAAAAAAGATGCGCTATTGGATGGCTCAAATCCTCAGTTTGAACTCGATACTGCCTCATTTCGAGAAATTGAATTACAATAATCTAGTTAACGATGTCACTGAGCGAAGAGGAAAGGACACTCATTGCGAAGGCGGTGGCGGACGAGATTTCTAAAAGGGAATCACGTATTGCCAAGTTCTTTAAGCATCCAGCCGTGCTAATCGTTCTTGGGTTTCTGCTTACCACTGTGTTTGGTAGTATTCTCCAATTGAAAGAGTGGAGAAATCAACAGGAGTTCAGACTGGCAGAAGAGAAATATCGAGAGCAGGTTAAAGTTTTGAGGAAGGTATCTAGGACGCTGGGTGAATACAAAACTTTGATTGATGAACGCATAACACCCTACTACTGGAAGGACGAAAGCATGTCTGAAGAGGGTTTTGGAAAAGCTAAAGAGGGCTGGAATTCAAGGAAACGTCAAATCAAAATTGACTTAGGGACGATAGAGAATGATATCCTGATGAATTTTTCAGAGGTCAATATGGTTAATGCTCAAATGCTGATTGACACTTTTGATCTCAGACGAAGGGTAATTGATAACGATCTCAATAATAGGCATGAAGAGATGTCGCCTCAGGAATATTGGGATACAACACTAACCACCGACCTTCAGCGGCAGACCTTTTTTCATAAGCTCACTGAAATAATGGTTCAGAGAATCCATCTAGATACTACGATAAAACATCATAGCGTTATCTTAATGAATTCTATCAATACCGATTTCTCAGTTGCTGCTACTCAATATTCAATCTGGCCTTGGGACTAGCTAAAATGTTGATGAAAGGCAGTGCCCTTGAATAATTTCTCTAAAGCCTGTTTTGTGCTATAATCCCCTCGTACTACGTTGTGCTCAGCACCCTTATTGTAATTTCTTCTCCAATAAGTCGAGCAGTAACAGTTGGCGAATAGAAAGCAACTCTGTTCATTGAACTATAGCTCTGGGGTCTGAGCTCATGTCAAGGTAAAGGTAAGACTATCTGGAGAGGTCTAAGAATAAGCAGGTGTATGTTAGGCCATCCTAAAGTTCAGGCATTCGCAAGACTTCATCTTTAATCGTGAAGATCTTTCTTCTCTGCTCAAGGTTGTGAGCCCTTATGGAATAGGTCGATCTTGAATCTCAACTTGTTTGGTAGATTTTTCCGCTGAGACACCTGTTATTTCTGTTTGCTTAGCAGAATGAGTTGTCTCAATGCCTGTATGCTGCTCTGCAGCTGCTTTCAAATTGCGTTCCAATATTTCTTGTATTGCAGCAGTATCTTTTTCAGACATCTGGATTGTTACATCTGCATCTCTTCTCAATGAGTCTTCGATGCCTAAGGCTTTATGTAACTCCTCGCTAATAGTGTCTTTGGTATTTTCAGCATCTGATTTTTCTTTTAGGCTATTGAGTCCAATAGTCAAGGCACCTGAGAGAAGCCCTACTAACATCGGCCCTACGGTCGTGGTTATGGAAATAAGTGCCAGCTCGAAGTTTTCTTGCTGTCTGTCCTCTTGAGCTTCAATAGGCGTGGGAAACAACCTTCTTCTCAGCTCTTCTTTAGTTTCTTTGGACACTTCAGTACACGACCTCTCATGAAAACTTTATCGTATCAGATCATATCACGAAAGCTCGCCGAGGTCTAGCCCAAATTGAGAATCCTACTTTGCCTCGATTAGGCAATATCCACCTGCATTCTTAGAATAGTCTATTTCTTCAGTTCGGATAGAAGTAAATCCGGCATCTGTAAGCTGAGATTTCAAAATATCGAACGACACTTTCCATTCACCGCTTCGCATCAGACCGTCATAAAACGCCTTTTTTTCGAATTTCTCCTCTGTTTCAGACTTGACGTTCTTTAACCTTTCATTATGGAAGGCGTATAGCGCACTATCCCTCTTTTCTTCACTCGAATATGTAGGTAGAAAAACATCTCCAACTAGCAGAGTTCCTTGCGGAGCGAGATTGGCTTTACAGTTCTTAAGAAAACTCAGTTTGTCCTCATCGGGTATGTGGTGATATACAAGGCTGAAAGTGATTAATTCAGAAGTTCGACTATAAAACCTCCCATCACCTGAAGTAAGAAGATGTGCATGCTTCGATAGTTTTCGATGAGCGCGAAAGATGAAGTCTGGATCATTGTCTATTCCAAAGTACTTATCATGGTAGAACTGAATTATTCGGCTTGAATAAAGACCAGTGCCAAAACCTATCTCGCATATAGTTCTGAAATCTAAGCCAGACAACCTTTGAATCATAGATTCAATCATTGCTTGATAGCCTCTGCTACTTAGTAGCACAGTGTCATAGGATTCCAAAAGCCAATCTTTTGAAACCTCATCGACTTGCTGTCTTAGCTCTTCTAGACCTATCTCAATTTCGAAATCTATCATATAACTATTATTGCCTAGGAACTATTAGGATAATAAATCCAAATGACAAAGATGCTTCAAAAACTATTCCAGCGGCAAAGACCTTCTGATTCATCCAATTTCTTTGTTCGAAGGATTCTTTGGCCTTTACTTTTATCGTTGTGTGTTGGTGTGCTCATTGGTAGTCTGAAAGACGCGGGGGGAGATACAAACGTATTTGATGTCTGGGCAGAAGCTTGCCTAGGAGCACTTATCACTTATGGTATCAGTTTTTACACATTCCAAGCACGTGATGACATTAAGCTGAAAGAAGGTATGAAGCTTGGACTTGAACGGTTGGATACGGAAGTGGAAAGGCGTGCCAGTCTGCTTGCTTTTGCATTAAGAGATATTGGCGATCAAAATCACTTCAAGGTCTTTTATGAAAAACAGTTTGAAAGAGTTGCGGATCGTCATGGTGGCGGTCTGTTGATAGATGGAGTGAGTGATTCAGATTACCTAACTATTCTCCGAGAAGCATTTGAGCAAGCGAGACAAGACTTTTTCTCAACTCTCACCAATCGATACCTTCCTTCTTGGTTTTTCAATGATGAGGGCATGACCACGGCACAGAAGAAGAAATATCTGAGCGTGATAAATAGAAAAAATGATGGTATTAAGCCTACACGTCTGATGATTTTTAAGGAAGACAGGTTGAGGAACGACTTGCTACATACTCTCAAGCCGAATCAAATTGTAGAGTTTTTTGAACTAAATAGATATGTAGATCTATTTTTTGTCGACAGAGATTATGTCAATGAGCACATTGAATATGATGGTTCCTTAATTGCTGATCTCGATTATGTTGTTTTTGATGACTTTCTTGTAATCAAAAGATTGATTGACGAAAAAATTAATGGGGTGTCAATTGATCGACTTCTTGTTTCTACCACTAGGTATGAAACGCATGAGAGATATCTCAGACTCATGAATGGCCTCCTAAGAGACGATTTTCACATGAGTGGAGGGAAAGTTATGGACAAGGAAGAAATGTTTGATTATTTCAACCTAGACCAAGTGCTAAACGCAAATCAAAAGAAGGCAATTGCCCCATTTCTTAAAAGACCTTTGCGTTGACTCATTTAAACCCTCAATGACGAGCCAGCATACAGTGCTCGGAATGGTCTCAGCTTGTTTTCAGATTTCCTGTATGTCTTTCTCTTCATTAACTTCCATTGGTGCCGTTGGGATGTCATGTTTATTCAGAACTGCCTCGTGTTCAGCGTTCATAATCGCTCTACCCATGTTTTGCATACCAGGTCCAATTAGGTTCGTAAATGCGCTCTGTCCGATAATGTTCTGAACAGCGGAATCATCAGCCAAAAACTTCGGACCATGTTCCTTGACATGCGACATTACCCTTTCATCTTTTAGGAGTTGCTGGAATGTCCTCTCGGTATTTTGTACGCTGATCTCTTCCAATTTTTTTTGAGTCTTAGCATCATATGTGAGCAGATAAGTGCAGAAGTCAAAGTTTGGCAGTGTATTATACAAGCCATCAGGTCTCCATGAGTGGCTGTTGTGCAGCATAACTGAAAAGATGTCTGAACCTATATTTGTACGAAAGGTTGATCCTGTCATGTCCTTACCGAGCTTGAAGTTCTCACCCCGATAGTAGATATTCAGTAAGTACAATGCAGCCATAATGTCGAACAGGTATTCAAGCCTTCCATATTCAAGTGAGTTAGCGCGGTCATGTTTAAGGTGCTGATAGGCGTTGTTCCAACCAAATGTCATTCTCTCGGTTCCTGTCCTTTTTACGTTCTTCTGAAAAGGTTTTAGGAACTTCTTTGCCCTTGATTGAAAGCAGTTTGTGGCGCTGACAATAACTACCTTGGATTCAAGCTTCCAAAGCCCGTTGAGGTGTTTTATGGCATCTTCATCATACTTAATATTATTCGTCTTTTTTCCACCATTGTGCCGATATAATTCTTTGGCTAAGGATTCAATATCAGAAGCGGCTCTCAGAACCATGTCTGATATCTTGGAGGAATAGACATTTAACTGGTCATCATCCACGTGGATGGAGAAAAAAAGCGCCTGCATTTCACTTTCTAAATTCTTGAATACAGGCCAGTATATATTATTGGTCATATGACGATATATAATTTCCTAATCCCGTGAATCCTTTCGGAAGTGTTAAATCCTCAACCCATACTCCGTCTAGAATACAATATGAGCGGCACATTTGACAATACTCTGGGTCTTCTATTACATAGAGTAAATAATAGAACAAACATTTTTTCTCCTCTTCATACAGCTGTGCCGTCAGAATCTCTGCATAGTTCTGATGATAGCTTTCCGTATTGTCATTAACATCAAGCCTTTCAATTAAGGAAAGTATATTTCTGAGGTTATTGAATACCGGTTCAACATTCATATTATTCTCTGAGTACACATCGGCAACAGATTCACTCCAATTGCCATCAGGATTGTCTTGTTGCTGTCTCTTTAGATGCCGCTCCAGGCTAATTAGAAGTTGATCGAATGCAGCGTGAGAAACAAACCTATTATGATGCGATCCCCCGCCGCCAAATGAAGTCCACGAGTATTCCGTGTCACTCAATAACTTCCTGTGTAGTTCTATGAGATTAAAAAAGGTAATCTCAAATCGCTGCAAGGCCATTGTACCACTTTGTTTCTCAAAGACTGCGCGAGTTTCTTCAAGCTCTTTTCTTTGCAGCCCGAGTTCAATTTTTTGCAGGTATACGGTGATGATAATTCCTGCAAATGCGAATGCAGAAAAAAGAGAGTTCACCATCCCAAACATATCTCCATATGCGCCTCGTTCACTGGGATTAGAGCTTACATTCATAACAAAGAGCCACCCTAGAATCCAGACTACAATGACTGCAAGACCTACTGTTAGAAGTAAGGTGTTTATTGGAGTACCACTCTTTTCCAATGCGGCCTCGGTGGTCTGAGACCGTTCCTTCTCATGGTTCTTCATGGTTGTTTTAATCTTAGGCTATTCCAAAGACCAAACTATCAATTATTGCGTAGCCTTATGGTGTTCGCACAACATCTATCCTCTCTATGTAATCAAGAGGTTGAGCATCAATGCGCTTTCCAGGCTTATTCCCATGAATCTCTTCCACCTGAAATCCTGAGGTAGGAGGTGGGTTCTCATTGTTGTACACCTCATCCTCCATTGGATGAATAGCCGCCCTAATCTGGCTTACGTGATATTGGCATAGCTGCTCAAACAAATAGTCAAGCCTACGACCCCGGATAGTAATTTGGTATTCACCCATTTTCAGAATGATACCCAATGAAGGTTCATAATCAATTTCACTGAGGTAAACGTATGGCAGCGCCAGATAAGAGCCGTCTGAGCGCTGAACCTGCAAAACGTGGACAGTTTTGCCAGTAGCGGCTCCGTAATCGAAATATCGACTCTTACGCCCCTGATGCCCTGGTGTGAACCTGTCTAATCTGTTTTCAATACCTCGTTGCATATTACCTGCTCATTCCCTGATTACGTGCAATGCCGATTTGCTTGTTCCGCATGGCCATCATTCGCGCCTTTTCCATCATCTGCTGCATTTTCTCGCGTCCGCTCGAAAACACCTCCATTGCCTTGTTCTTTATCGGCTGACTGCGTTCCTTCAGCTCAAGAGCCGAAACACGCTCTTGCGTTTTCTGCACCGCTGATTTAAGCATCTCCTTATCGTCTGTGTAGATCGTGGCCGACTTGCGCCCACGACTCACTGATACGTAAAATTGTTCTCTTGAACTCGCAGGGATCGACTGTGCCCCTTGCGCAATGAGAACGCGGTCCACAGTCTTCCCCTGCGAACTGTGGCTAGTGGATGTATAACCATAGCTGAAGTTGCGGTGATCCTTGTCTAAAACAGTTCCATTCGTAAGTACGATGTTCCCGTCCTGGTCAAACCTCTTAACCTGATATTCATTACCATTATAAAGCCGCTTCCCGTCTTTGCTCTTGCCGTTGTTGGTGATCCTGATTCGTTCACCCTCAGCAACATTCAGTGTGCCTTTTTCAAATACCTGAAACTTCGCGCTTCCATCCAACGGCAAGCCGCCAAGGATGGATTTTCGTTGGCTCATTCCTTTAACAAGTAACTTGCCTTTTTCAACGCCAACCACCTCGAACTTATGCCCAGCCTTGAAGCCTTTGGCATTTTGCATGAGCTGAATCACCATCCCTTCGCGGTAGCTGTTGATGTCAGCCTTTTGCGCTTCCGTGAAGTCTAGGTTTCGCTGAACCGTGAATTCGCGCGCTTGCTTTCCGAGCTTGCCTTTTTCTGTGAGCTTTTCGCGGATGGCTCTTGTTACCTCCGCGCCTTCCTTCCTGGTGGGTGACACCACCAAAGCCGTTTCCTTTTTCTCCAGAGCCTTGATGTAATCATCTGCGATCATTTCTTGTCGCTGTTCCTTATTCTCAACCTGAATCAGGTTTCCGGTTCGGTCTAGCGTTTCAATGCCCTGGCTAATTCTTCCATGTTGCAAATGGTTCACCGCATCCTTGTAGGATGCGACCTTTTGCCGTTGGATTTCCCGAACTGTGGCGACCTTCAATCCAGCTCTTTCCTGCAACAGACGCATTGCGTCACCGCGTTCAACACTGCTATGCTGCTTCGTGTCGCCAGTGAGCAGAACACGGGCGTTCTGCTTTTCTGCGATCTCAAATACCTTGTTCAGCGTTGGTGTACCGACCTGTCCCGCCTCATCTATCCATATAACCTGCCCTCGAACTTTCTCCTGCATCTTTTTCGATGCAACGAGGCTTGCAACCGTATCGGCATTTTTAAAGCCTTCTTCCTTCAGCACACCGCGACTCGCAGCAGCAGAAGGTGCAAAGGCAAATAGTTTTTTTCCTCCCTTTTTCATTCCCTCGTCCACTTCCTTCATTAAGGTGGTCTTACCCGTACCGGCCCCACCCTCAAGCAGGGTAACTCGGTCGTTCGACTTCAACACATGTTCAACAGCGCGCCTTTGCTCATCATTCAAAAAATCACGGCTGAATTCATGGGGCTGCCCCCATATCGGATCAAGCTTGCCCTTGCCTTCGCGGGCAAATTCAATCATCTTGATTTCTTCCTTGATGGCTTGCTTGGATGTTGCATGCACTTCACCATCAACAAGCCTTCTAATGATCTGGCTGTGCCGCTTAGCTTCCTTCAAAATGTCCTTGGGAGTAAAGCGACCAAAACCTTTCTGTAGGGCCTCAGCCAGTATTCGCTTTTCACGGACAACAGAGCGCCTTTCAAGCTCATGGGCCAACGACAGATTTAATGCTGTACTCACGTCATGTGGTTGGTGATCTGGATTTGCTGACTTTACATTCTTGATCTTGGTTAACTGCTCATCGCTAAAGCGACTGATAACATTTTCTCGCAAGTCCTGAAACGGAACGTGCGCGTCTTTGCCGCGCCTCGTCCGTGCCGCCAGCATATCCTTTTGCTTATCGGTCAGTCCCTTTTCCTTCGCAATCTCCTTTATCCGATTGCCCCGGTTAGAAAATGCCTCGATCATCTCTCTGTCGATCCCGGCAAGCTCCATATATCGCCCGTTGCGGTCGATACTGTAACCTGCATCTTTTAGATTCATGGCAAGCCTTGAATGAAATGCCGCTTCGTAATACGAAGCGTTCATTTTGATGCCGGAGTTTTCCAAAGCCTTATACGCTTTCTCCTTTTTGTCCCAGGTGACATTAAAAGCGTAGGCATGTGCATGAAGATGTGGGTCGATTTGAACGACCCCTTTTTTGTCCTTTTCAGGACGGGAGGTTAGATGGATAAACTCACTCCATACCATCTTACCAGTGGTTCGAAGCTCATTCTTACCATTCTTCCGAACTCTTGTTCGTGCCTCTTGCTCCAGTTCCTCCATCGTATCACGAACAGCACTTGTGAATGCGTCCATGATCTTTTCATCTTGCGTCACAGTATATGCCAGGGAAACACTTTTTGGTGCGTTGAAAGTCAAATCGTAACCAACTCTTCTGTTGGCCGATTTTCTGGCGGTCAATTGCTCCCCGGTCTTCGGGTTGATGTGATCGACTAGCTTATAAAAGTCTGCCTGTTCTACATCACCCTTTAGCCCGAAATCCTTCGCAAGTTTCCCGCCCCACTTTCCAACTACTTCAACATCCTTGTCATAGTAGCCTTCGCGTGCAAAAGACTGCTTGAAGTAGCTCTTCAAGTCAGAAGACGTGGTACTGTTATAAATTCTAAGCATAGCTCATTTTATCATTTGCAGATACGGGCACATAAGACCCGTATCGTATTACGACATGTCTGTTCTGAAGTGATTTCGAAAGCAGTAGTTAATAGAGCGTTCCACTCTTGCGAATGCGCATGAGCGGAACAAGAAAAGGTTATGGAACCCGACAAGCAGGATGCGGTCAGTTTGCCGCTTTTGGTCAAGGGCTACGCTAACTCAAGGCTGGTTAAAAATTTCCCCTGTTCAACCTGGCTTAACAGCTAGGTTGAACCTTCCTCGCGAAGCAAATTTTTAGCCTTTCGCCCCTGACGACAGCGTTTGCCTGACAGTTGCGGGGATTCGCTTGCGCAAAGCTTTCCCCGCACCCCACGCACGCATGGGTTCAAGAACTTTTTATTAATAGTCAAAGACCATAAGGAGGTTAACATGACTGATAACACTACTAACGATAAACCAAGGCTTTACGCTGACCTAAACGTCAGTGAGAAAATAGGTAGGCTTACCGCTGACCCTAGAATCATTGATGATGCAAATGGAGCATATGCCACGTTCTCTATTGCTGTGAACAAACAGTATTACGATAAGGATGGTGAGATTCAGAAACTGGTAAACTATTTCAACGTGATAGTATCATCCAATCTTGAGAAGTCTTTCGAAGTTGTAAAGAGACTAAGGAAAGGCGACCGCATCCACATCAAAGGTGAGGACAGAATCGGGAGCTACGAGGATGATGAAGGCAACAAAAAGCTTTCTCACAAGATAAGAGCTTATAATGTGAAGTTGCTCAATGCACAGGTTCAATCCGATGACACTGAAATGTCTGAGGCTGATGCATCAGAAGTTGCATCTGGAATTGTAGCAGCTACAACAAGTGCATTTGTTGAGTAATCACCAATCAGAGGGCGGCATTTCCGCTGCCCTCTTTAACCCCAAAACCTACAGGAGGAAAAGATGAATAAGACAAACGTCCTTACACTCGCGATAGCCCTATCGCTATCAATTTCAGAACGGTTACACGATCCACTTTGCGGTACATATCCACAAATGGGTATGGCGCAATTAAGAGTTCGTAAACTCATAGAGCTGATTCTTACCAAGTCGCCTGACAATGAAGAATTGCGACAGATAGAGTCTGCAATACTCGATGAATGCGTAACCGTGTTCGTGAACGACACATCAAACAGCTAATAGGGGAGAACAACAAGTGAACGATTATCAAAAGCAAACATCCATAAACACTATTAGAAGCCTTATCCGACTGGCTGACTTCGAAACCGAAGTCAGCCCGCATTCATGCAACGTACTATCGCGTGCCCATCTCGCATTAGACATGCTCGAAGGGCGCATTGCAGAAGAGGATTACAAACAGATCATGAATTAGAAATAAGGAGAGATTTCGGGCTTCGTCCTCATCTCGCATCAAAACATGGAACCTATTGCTGTGCATGATGGCTTGGGTTTCCTCCTTTGTTCAAGGGCTGCGCAAGTAGTAACCCGATTAAATTCCCCTGACTGACCAGGCTTAACAGCTTGGTCAGCCATTCCATCGCGAAACAATTTAACCCGCTTCCTACCCATTGAAGTCAGAGTTTGCCCCAACAGTTTTTTAGGGAACCTACCCTGCCGGGCGTTTCCCCAAACCCCTTAGCCCTCGAAGGTTCAAGTTTTTATCAATCAGAACCATAAGGAGGTATAAAATGGGTCTGGATATGTATTTAGAAGGAAGAGAGTATGTTGAGCGTTGCAAATGGGAACGCTTCGAACTTATCTCAAGTAATTACGACTTAGGCTATTGGAGGAAGCACGCTAATCTACATGGATTCATAGTAGAAAACTTTGCAGAAGGGATAGACGACCAAAAGCCAATCTATCTTGGAGCAGACGACATCCACCGAATCATAAAGGCGATTGAGGAAAAACAGTTGCCACATACAACAGGCTTCTTTTTTGGAGAAAGCCAAGACACACCAGAGCAGATTGCATACGACATTGAAATATTCACTGATGCGCTCAAGTGGATGGCTGACTCTGATAGAGATGGACGTAGAGCTGTTTATTACTCGGCATGGTGGTAAAGCAAACACCAAAATGAGCTATTCAGGGCAAGTAGGGTAAAGCGCGCAAGCCATGAACTCCATTTGCCTCGAATCTTATCAACCCTAAACAATATGAGGAACTATGTACCTAATTGAAATTGAAATGATGCTGAACGACATCGAGAAAGAGCTTGAACGAGATATTGACTCTTTCTCCATCGGTCAACGACTTGATTTGATAGGCGATATACTCGATGCCGAGTATGATTTCGACAATGAAGAAATCTGTTGGGACGATGCTGCTTACTCTGTCATCCAGCGTGTAATGGCGTTGAAAGATTATCGTTTCATAACCCCGAGCTGCAAAGCTCTCTATGACCTTAGCGCGAATGAGGCGAACATGGAAATCACAGTCATGGAACAGGATGACACTTTCACTATCGACATAAAGAACCAACAGACAGGTGAAGTAATTGAAGCGTTGGTTAACATCCCTGCTTCTAGCTTCAAAGTTGTTGATTAGCCAAGCGATGCCTTTTTGCCCTAACCCCGTCAGAATTGGCGGGGTTTTACCTCAGTGAAATATTCGAATGGCGTGTCTAGAACCTCAGCGGCAATTTTCAGCTTCGGAATAGAAATGCGGTTTTGACCATATTCATATTTCTGCAATTGCTGAGGCGCTATCCCAATTTCATAAGCAAGTTCTCCCTGCGTGATTTCCTTCTCAAGCCTCACATCTCGAAGCCTCCTACCAAGTCGCATATAAAATGCCTTCTCTTCATCACTCAACTTAACACCAACCATGTCAGTATCCTCCCAAAAAATTGACAATAGGCCACCTGTCTCGTGAAACTCTACACAAAACATTGAATGATGACCGGGGAGTTACAAAAACCCATCGACAGGAAAGGCATGACGCTTTTAGCAGAGCCTATTGTATAACGCCATCTCCCCGACCAACTCGGGTAGATGAGCAGTTGTTATGGTGATGCCCTCACCACTGTCAATTTGGAGTTTGTAATCTCCGGGCAGAAACCTATCTGCTTATCATCCAGAATAACCGCCATGATTGGGATAGTCAATAATGGTTTTTGGGCAGCTTTTCCGCTTCCGACTCCAATGTTCGGGGTTGAATGCTAACACGACTAAGCAAAAAAAAGAAGCTTCCTACGGTCGCTCTTTTTCACCAAGTCTAAGTAAGCGCATTCACCACCAAACGATTTCCGTCTACATCGGGCTGCAATTCCCAACCGCACGCCTGCGGTGCAGCCGACAAATTCTTCTCATACATACAGCCAGGCTTGCAGCTTGGCTTTGCATTCCTTCGAAGAATTTACCCGCTGCTTTTAACCGCTCGATTAGAGACTTCGGCCTTGCTCGTTCGCAAGACCGAAGACCCTAATGCAAGACGCACCCCAACGCACTAAATAAGCCTTCGTTTTCACTTTAAACAACACGTCAAAGAACGAACCTCATCAAGAGGAAAAAACCTTACAGACATCACCCCTTATCATGTGATAAGGAAACTGTAAGACCTGTTTTATCTGCCGACACTCGGCTGCTGCTTCGCAGGATTTGAATGGTGGTTTTCTTGCTGTCTTTTTTGCTGTTCCACCATCTGCGATGCCTTATTCATGGATTGAACCCGTTCCTGATTCAGGCGCTTTGTGTGTTCACCAACAACGGGTTTAGCTGACCTATTTGTCATCTGTCGAAACTGCTCCCTATTCATCACTAAACAGCGTTAAATGAGTCCTCAGTTTCGGATGCTTCGGTTACTTGTTGATCATCATTTGTGATCCTATCAACAAGCTCCTTAAAACTGTATGTCCTGCCCTCAAAAGCATCAAAAACCTGTTCATGAGTATCGGTTTCTTTGGTGGCCATGAGCATGTCACTTTCGATTTCTGCATCCTGCAAATCCCAAAGCCTTGCTTTCATGAATCGGTGCTGAATATTGGCCATCATGAACATGGCCGTGGCAACGAGCTCTAAAAAGGTTCCGTAGCCACTTTCAATAGTTCCAACGAGCGCACCAATCAACAGGACAAAAGCAGGTTCCACAAACCGCTTGACGCGGTTCTCCGAAAGATGGAACGGAAGTAGACTCGTAATGCTGAGCAGCCAGGGCTTACCCGCATAGTAGCTATGCGTTACTATCCCTTTGCGTTCGCGAATGAACATTCTCAAATGGTGATAACCACCCAGCAGAATACATGCCCACATATGTAAGTAGAACAAGCTCGGAAGCTTCGGAACCACTACAGTAGTGAAACCCAAGTCTACGAATCGGAACGCACCTTCAAAGAGAATGAAGAGGGCGGGAGGGATGAAGTAGTTCATAGAGCAGAAGCGCGCTCCGAACTTTCTACGAGTGAAGATGAAGCCCGTCCAGGAGAGCCACATGATGATCATATTGAAAAGACCATTTCCTATTCCAAGCCCTGTTTGCAGCGACTTGAAGTCGTTTCTGTTTCTGTTCATGTCGTTAATTGATTAAATCGAACCTTGAGATAATTCATGCCATTGTTCCAAACCTTGCCGGAGGTGGTCAGAAAGGCTTCAACGATGTAGCCATTAGCGGGGCCACCGTTTTTGAGAGTGCTGAACTTGATAGGGTCTACCAAGTAGTTCATCTGCTCAGAAAGACCGAATGAAGTACCGGAACCACCTTGCTCGCGGTTAGATGAGTTCATCGAAGCACGATGCCCCCAATCGCGACCAATTAATTTGGCAGCCCATTCATTTGTGGTTGAGTTGTTCGCACAGAAGATTTTGGTCGCGAGGTTCCCGAGCAAACTCTCTGCCTCGTCCTTTGGGTTTTTCCCCTTCAGACAGGCGAGATAGTTGGAAATCGATTGCGACAAATAGCAAGTAGCACATCTACTGCTGCGAGCAGTAGTTTGGAAGATTTGGTCATAGCTGTTGAGGAAATATTGCGCCTCGTCAGCCCAAAGCACGACAGGGCGCGCATTCTCCTGCAAGTTCCTGCGCTCAACCGCTTGCTGAAAACAATACTTGAATATCCCGGCCGCAACTACACCCAAATGCCCGTATTCCTTAACAGGCAAATTGACGATCAAAATTTTGCCGTCTAATGCTGCTTCAGGCGTAATAGTGGTGTCCGATGAAAACAGAGTTTTCAAGGGGCCACGCACGAATGAATTTGCTAAACCCGTAAAACCTGATGTGATGATCGAACGAGTCTTTTCATCGAGCGATGCAAAGGTGTTTGTCCAATAATCAAAGACCAGATCAGCCGTGTGGCTCTCTTCAGGGTCAAGCTCCATGTCCGCTATCTGATTAAGTACCTGAAAGCAGAAACCTTCCTGCCAATTCTCATCCGTAACCTGTTCGAGGCTTTTCGGAGCATCATTCATCATGCGTTGCATGTTCAGAAAGGTGACTTCCTGACCACTCAGCTTCAACGCATCAATGATGTTGGTCAAAAGCTCATCTTCTGCATTCTTCCAAAAGGCAGAATTCTCACCGCCATTGCTTTGCCCTGCTTCGCCCATTTCTGAAATGGTACGGCAGAGCTTTACCATGTTGGTCGTCTTTCCGGCTCCCTTGCCACTTCGCGTCAGCTCATATTGCAATACATTGAAACGGTAGTCGCCATCTTCCTCGATGGTGATCACATCATCTTCACGTCCGGCAGCTTTTGCGTATCCGTGCCACTCATCGGCCTCATCATTCTTGGCACATAGCACCAGAAAGCCGTATTGATGCCTGAGAAATGACATTGCCAGTTTCTTGCCCGGCCCTGACGATTTCCCGGCTCCAGTCGCACCAAAGACAGCAGTACCCGCCATTGCGTCCCGTGCTGTCCATGCATTGCTTCCGAAAGTCAAAAGCGGTGTGTCCAAGTCGAAAGGATCTGCCGGAGCAGATTCATTTCTCCTGCCTTTTTTGATGAACCCTCGATAGTGATTTATCAATCCAAGCAGATTATTAACTGTGATTCTATTTTGTTGCATGTTGTATTGGATTTGATGGATTTGTAGCTGCACCCGCAGAGGGTAGGCGGTTGGCCCTCAAATAGCCAAAACCGCCTATCCCGATGCTTAAAGGGATTCCACTTCCTTAATTCAATTACTCGGGAATGCGGGTGTGTTTCTAGTTGATGCGCACAGCGACATTTAGCGAGTCCATCTTGTGGTCTATCACTCGACACTCTTCGATGCGTTTTTCCAGATCGCGTTGATCACATGTTAGTGCCATCTCAAAAGCGGCTTCAACTTCACTCCCCAGTAAGTCTTGGAACTCCTTTTCCTGTCCTGGCTTTACCGTTTCGGGCCTTCTGGTTGTCACTCGCTTGTAGACCATTGCTGTGATCTGCCTCTTCATGTCATCCACAGTTGCCTCATGCTTAAACATCTCAGGGTTAGCCTCACGAATACTGCGCAGGCAGTCAAATTGTGCAGTCACAGACTTCATGATATGATAGATCATGATTTGGCCTGCTCGTTTTCTGTCTCCACCGACTCGTCTGGAGATGGTGCCGTCACTTGCTTTTTCACTCCAAGACAAGTCTCTAAGAGCCTTGTCCGTGATGCAATCGGCAATCTCATTCGTTACCTCGATGAGTCGGTCTTGCGGAGTTGGTAGAGCGATAATTGCGGCTGTGCAAACGGTGCTAATAAAGATAGTGAAAGCAAAGATTGGTAGTGTGTGATTCCGTCTTCTCATGTCATTTTGATTTTGAATGTTTAACTTTGATGTAAGCCCGCGTTTCGAGCGAACTTTGCAAACATCCGAAGAGCAAAATCAGAAGCTGACAAGGAATTATGACACTGGTAGTCAGTTTTTTATGACATCGATTCGGAGCTGATTCCTTCCCTTTGGGACGGTAATAATGCCGCCTAATTCTTAAAGAAAATCATATGGTACTTCTTGGACTAGTAATGATCGTTGCGGGAATTCTTGCACTGCTAGGTGGTGCAAGTAGTGACTAACTCATGCAACAAAAAAAGGACGCTTCTTGCGTCCTTTTCTGTAGTAGATTATCAGCCCTTTTACGAAGGGCTGTTTTGTTTTATGTATCCAAGAGGTCTAAACCATTACATACGAGGCTCTTTCTCTAACCCTTCAGGTCTGTTAAACATATCCCGCAATACAAACTGGGTTCCCTTGGAACATCCTTCATCCATCGCGGTATCAATTATTGACCAAGGTTCGACCTCTGACTTAGAAGCTACAGAGTATTCGATGACAGGACGAATTTGCTTCCAAAGCTTCAGTCTCATCTCCTCATCAAGTTGAGCGAACTGATCTAAGAACCATTGCATGGTTGTGAAATTGTCTTCCCTTTGCTTCAGCTCTTCAGGCATTCGAAGCGAGAGCTTTCCAAAAAGGATGTATTCAATAGTGCATTCGTAGAACTCAGAGAGTAGCACTAATGTCTTGGAATTCGGTTTTGCATTGTCATTTTCCAGTCTTTGAAGTTGCGGCTTAGAAACGCCTGTTAAATTGGATGAGTCTTCATCTTGCAATTTCCCCTTTGCTTTTTTGATTTGCTCTTGGTAGAGAGCTGTCAACTTATCCGAGGCAGTGTCAAGAGTTTCGCCTTTTTGCTTTCTAAGCGCATTCAGTCTTTCACCGATGGTGCCGTATCGCAAAATTTCAACAGGAACATCATAGTAATGAGCCAGTTCTTCGAACTGCTCCTTGGACGGCTTTACGCGGCCCTCCTCAAAAGCCTCGAGATCAGATTTGGAAATGCCATTCATCTGTCTGGATGCCCCTACAAGTGTTCTTTTCTTGTCCTCTCGAAGCTTTCTTAACCTCTTGCCTATGTTAACGAGCGTTCCTGGCATTCCTTTGATTTTCTTAGTTAGACGAGTATTTTAAGGAAAAGTTACGAAATTGATAACAAACCTCCGAATTAGATTCTCAGGCTCATTTGGCAACCTACTATTCACACCAACGTCCCTCGCTTAAACGAAGCTTTAGTTTCGATTCTGACAACAAATCTTAGTCGATTATGACAAAAGTCAATTTTTTTCAAACTAAATTTCCAACTCAGCAGTGCTAATTATCAACCAAGTTGTCAAAATAGAAACTCTATGAAACACATATACTACAAAGGACTGAGACAGAATATACGCAATTTTCTGGCGTCTTGGTTCAACGTGCCGCTAGACTTTCATGTGGACAATGAAGTGCCATACTGAGGTGGGTCAGGTCTTGATGCCAGATTCACAAGTGTCAACTGTTCGGTCGGACCTTTGAAAACTGAATCTGGGTGAAGCAGCACCCACACCCCACCTGATTACTGACCAACCTGTTAAACAAAACATGAACGCTATGATAGTAACTAAAGTAAGGCCGCTAACCAATGCAGAGAGGGCGTTGATTATTGCAATGTTTCACAAGGAATGTCCACTTTCCAAAGGACAAAAGCTTGTAGTAGCGCTCTACATGATGGGGCATACCGGTAAGGATATCACAGTTCTACTTGATGTTGAATCTGTGGGTGGTCCTTTCAAGCAGCTAGATCGTGCTCGAATGAAGTACGGTGCGAACAACACCGCAGAACTCATTAAGCTAGTTCTTGAAGAACACTGGCTCGGAGAGTAAAACATCTGATTGATCTAACAGTTTGGCCCATCGCAAACGCGGTGGGCTTCTGTTTAAAACCAATGGCATGTTGTCATGGCTTTATGACAAACCTGTTTTTCGGACTGCTTACTTTTCCATCAACTAACAAGCAAGTTCAGCACGCAAAACGTGCAGAGCCTTGCTTTTTTCTTTTCATTCAAAAAACTCTATGATAAAATGACGCTTCGTTCTTTAAGACTTTGGGATGGTAGCATGCCTATTAAACTCGATGGATCAGATGATCTGCACAAAATGGTAAGTGAAGTTGGTAAGGTTGCCACAGGGTTAGTAGAAGGTTATTTCGAGCGAACTGGATTGAGTCCAGAAACCTTCGAAGAGGTAAATGAAGAATATCTGAATTTCCGATCAGAGCACGGTATGCTCTACACTCTCTCTCACATCATGAAAAAGCAAGTAGAAGAATCCCAACCTGCTATGGGAAAAATGTTGGAAGCGGCTTTCAAAGAGACTCTTAGCAATCTTATGATTGGCACTTACCTTACTGCTGCACAAATGCCCCTCATGATTGCCAGGGATAAGTTTGCGCCTGATGATCCGCTTCCAAAGGAATATGATGAACTAGAAGACCTTCGAGTCGTTATCAAAGCTTCCCTTGAGCAAGGCAAGGGGCAATCACCAGGGCTTAATTAAAAGTTTGTGCTGAGGCATTAATTTAGCGAGCATGGTTAATGGCAATCAACCCCACAGCTCGAGATCTCAGGAGAAAGAACCAATCCGCACACCTGCACGCATAATCATGTTTCTCCTTGTCGTGCTAATCCTAATTGCTTGGTACACATTGCTTACTGGTGATCGAGTATCTTCTCCAGAGCCGAGAAAAGCGCTCTATGAAGGATATCCTTAGTTCTGCCTAGGAAGAATCCATAGTTCTACCAATGTGTGGGTCAAATTTGCGGTTAAGCTTTGCAGCATGCCACAGGCCGTTATCTACACTAGGTTTCGTCATTTTCCGAATACAGAACCGACAGATGCCCAAATTCATAGGGAAATAAGCAAGCAAGAAACCGAGCTTCAAGACTTCGCCTCTTTCTTCAAGCTCAATGTAGTGGGCACTTTCAGTGACACAAAGCCAGGCAGTCTCAAATACCTTTCTGGCTTCAGAAAGCTAAAGAATGAGCTTTTTCGAGATCACCATCAACAGAACAAGCCACTTGTCTTAATTGCGGATTGGTCAGTAATTACTAATGATCCTTTTGTCGCTGTCCGTATCAATGAGAAGT
This sequence comes from Flavobacteriales bacterium UBA6057, assembly GCA_002428995.1. Classification (GTDB taxonomy): domain Bacteria; phylum Bacteroidota; class Bacteroidia; order Flavobacteriales_G; family Salibacteraceae; genus UBA6057. The sequence continues at coordinate 145,481 of DIYJ01000003.1, forward strand.
TTGCTCAGCGAGGGATAACCATTGTCTCGGTGCTCCACGAAAAGACTAAGAGATGGACTAGCTTCTCCAAGAGGACTCCTTAGATCGTTTTGGCGAAGTAGCCGACCTTTCCTGCGTCTCATAATTTGCCACTGAAACTTCTCTCAAAGACTGAATGTCAACGACTATTGTGGCAGGGCCATAACCATCACCGGGGAAGTACTTGCGCATTAAATCATTCATGAATGGAGTAGAAGGACCTGCACCACCTGCGAATCTTCTTATCAAAGAATAAATCACAGTATCAGCAACCTCTTCTTTTTCGCCTTTTAATCGTTCGCATTCAATCGTCATTTTCGTTCCTACGAACCAGTAGTTCTTGACTAGTATCATACTATAAAGGAAGCCAATGAACGTGAGGGCAGAAGCGCCAATTCGCAGGTTTAGTTTTCAACAAGATCAGACGAAGCTCCCATTTATAGGAGGGTCTGTAGTGATGTTCGTAGGATCTATGGCACTTCTAGAGATCTAAGCTAAGTCGAGGGGTCGCATAGACGAAATAAATTCGTCCACACGATTAGAGATGGCTATTCAAATTGATCGGTTTTGACCAATGGTCTTGCTTGATTTCATTTGAAGATGAGCCATCAAGACACGATGTTTTACATCATCATACAGCCCCCAAGAAGCGAGATTCTTGAGTACTACAAACTTCGCGGTGTTTTTGACCCTAAGGAAGATTCCGACCTTGAAGACGAGATCATGGACGACCCTTCAGTAGGGGAGGAGTTCGATACAGAACAAGAATGGAATCAGTGGGGAATAGACTAAAGTCCTTCCCCACATCATTCAGTATTCCAGAGCACTAGGCATCGTTGATTCTGTAGCTGATTATCTTCTCTGCAATTTCAACATCGGTGCTATCAGGTGAGTAGTAATCGGTGCATACTTCAACTAACAGATCAAGAGTAAACAGATTGTAGTACTTCTTATCATTAACCTTCATTTCGATTCGCCCCTCAATTTTCTCACCATCAAAAAAAGCTAGTGAAGAAGTCGCACTAATTGATCCTTCAGCATAAACTTCCGCATCATAATAGTCGATATCAGGATGATGCTTCTCCATGTAGCTCATGGCATCATTTTCATCCTTAATAAACTTGATAAACTCAATTAAATCCATCGATTCGGAGGTTCAAATAACTGGTCTTGGTTCAGCCGCTATGCATCATGTGTTGCATATGACAGCACTGCTCTAGCAACATCATCGTCTGTTTTTGACAGGTGTTCGCCTTCGTTACTCTCGGCTATTGCATCGAGGAAGTAATAAAAGTCAAATAAGTTATGGTACGTTACCTCATTTACTGCATGCTCAACTTTGCCTTCCGTTTCCTCAATTTCAAAAAAGGCGACCTCTTTACTCAGATCAAAAGGTTGCACCATGTAGACTTCAATCACTTCTGATTCTGGATTCAATTTATTGGTCTGGCAGAAAGCTTCAAATGAACCGCCCTTTCTGAAGTAACTGACTAATTGTGTGAGTGTCATAGACCTTTTTAGATTTTGTTCCGCAGCTCTACAATTGCTTGTACTTCATCGCTCGCGACTTGACTACCTTGTCCAATTCTGGAAATAGATTGAAGTCTCCATCTAGCATGTCAGCACCATGCTTTTTTAAGTACTCAGCAAAGGCAGCTGTATATCTAGACAGTCCATCATCTTCTTGAAAAAACTCTGAATCCTCATCATATTCATAGGTCGGCTTGATGATATCTTCTGGATTTCGTAAAATGATCACATCGTCAAGGGCAAAACCATTGAGAGAAGTATTTTCTTCAATGTTTCGCGGATTCTCAACGAGACAGCCATCCTTGAGCTTATACAACATGATGAAAATATAAGCCTCTCGATATTCATATGTGATTTTTACTCCAGTTGAATCATTCAGGTAGAGAAGCTGATACCCCCATTCTTCATTCTCAGATTTTGATAATCTGAAATTGAATTCAGATTCCAGGAAATGAAATTGCTCTTTGGCAATAATGTCAAAGTCTTGTACTTGCATTCTTAGCTTGGTGCTGTAGGAATTATCGATTTACGCAAGTGACTCCTCATTTACAAGGCCACGGACAAAAGATTCAAAATCATTGGACAATACCGTGATCTTATAATCCAACTCTTGATCAACATGGACTACCCTTGGCTCACCATCAGCACCGCACTCGCTGTAATCAAGCATTACAATATCATGTCCACCGGAGGGGCAATCACAGATATACACCCCCAACTTAGGGTAGCCCCATTCTTCGATTATCAGTTCATTTCCCATTTCTCCGCATAAGGAGTTTTCTTTTTCCATGCCTATTCCAAGAAAACCAGATATCTGAATATGGTTGTCAGCCCAAGATGTAGGGGTTGAAGTTGGAAAGCAATTCTTAGAGGGAACTCCACCATTTCTAGTGCTCAATAGCTCTATGTATGATTTAGGAAGTTTGAAGCCTAGCTTTTGTTCAACAATGGCAATCGATGACGAACTCAAATCAGTTTCCTGATACTCCTCAATAGCTTCATCAGTATTCTCCCAAAATCCACTAAAGTCGAAATCCTCAAATATTTTATTCCTATCCATTTTCTAATCCTTTATCTATTGTCCCCAAATTGAAAAACCACCTGTATGACCCGTTTTTAGATGAACACCTTTTTCAACGAGTTGCATTCTTCCAAAACTTTCATGGTGATGCCAAGTATAACCATTAGGAGTAGATTTATAACCTGCGACTTTATTAGCAGCTGCAAAATCACCTGTTCTTGACCCCGTTGGTCTTATTATCACATCATTCTTACCACCACCATACAAATAGTTCTTAAAATTCGGGAATCCTGATTTAGTGAAAGGAACGCCTGTCTTAGGATGTACTTTGCCCGCTAAATGACCATTTCGTAACCCTGTTGTACTTGGCGTAGAAGCACTTGCAGTCTTCTGCGCAATCCATCTCTCAGCATCAACATCCCAAACGATGTTCTTATTCCCGTTCACGCCATGCATCATCTCTGGAGAATCAAAGCTGATATGAGGCTTCCCTCCAATGTTTATAGGTAACGGTTCCTCCGTTACTGGAGGAGGCACTTTCCCACGCAGGGGATCCAGACCATTGCGAGCGGCTATGATTCCATTTATACTGCCACCTATCAACGCTCCCACAGCAATGCCTATCACATGATCCTGGAAGGACATGAACGGCTCTTGGAAATAGAGCGCGTTACCAATGTTTTGAATCGGGTTTGCAAAGCCAGTACCGATTGCACCGGCTGCTGCTCCTGCTCCAAAACCACCCGCTCCCGCGGCTGCACCACCAGCTGCGAGAAAGGCAGCGCCTCCAGTAGCAGCACCAACGGCTCCAGCTACCGCTCCAATCCCAAACGCTACAGCACCATCCTGGAAAGAGTTGATCTTCCCTTGGTAGGCCATCATGCCCAGGTTAAGCAATCCACCAATACCTGCACCGATCAGAATATGAGGTAGTTCCCCATCCGGGTCAGTGATTCTTAGCGGATTGTTGTAAGCGTAGGCATAGCGATTGTAGCTACGCGAGTAGAACGCATCGTGCACATAATTATCAGGGCTGAACATGCGCCCCACCACCGGATCGTAGAGCCTTCCGTTCATGTGGATGATGCTAAACTCATCCAGATGCTCATGCCCTGTATAGCCGCGAATGAGCCACTCTAAAGGGCTTTGATTGTTCGAATAGTTCCAAAGGTTAGGATCTCGCCTGCGGCCCCAAGCATCAAAGTTTTGCTCGCCCACCACATTGCCCGCATCATCCGTTACGGTAAGCCAACTGCCCAAGTGATCCTGATGAACATAGAACAAGTCAAACACTGCATTGCCGCCCTGTGCGTTGTTCTTGTTGATCACTGCCATTACATTGCCGAACAGCGGCACATAATGCAGCTCGTATTCAGTAGCACCAATTTTCACCGCCTCATAGCCCATTTCGGGCAGGTAGTGGCGCAGTTCACTGATCTGGTTCGAGTTGTTTTCATAGCGTCTGCTCTGTATGCGCGTTTTGCCTGGGCCATACACAAACTCGATGCGCTGGTCTCCCTCTTCGATTTGATCCGGTTCGTTGAAGGCCGTGTAGGTGACCGTTTGTACATCCGCAGGAATCACCCAATTGTCATTTTTTACCCGGCTCACCTTATATGCACCATACGCATATTCAGAACCTGCATCAAAACGGTCTTCCACATTTCCGATGCTGTTGACCCCCGTTTCAAGAAAGGGCATCACATTCATGGGAGAAGACACTTGCCACTTCTGCAATTGCTGATCGATGTGCACAAAGTCTTCTGTGATTCCCCATCCTCCAGAGCCTAGAGCATTCGTTCGTTGATCCAGGTTGCCCGTAGATACATCCCAGTTCATCGACAGATCGAAAATTCCGCTGGTGAGATAGTGAACCGGTAAACCATAGGCGTTGTATTCGATCTCAGCGGTTTGTCCGCTGCCGAGGCTTATATGAGTGTATTGCCCTAGTACATTGGTGGCGGTGGCCTGTGCCAGCGTTACCGAAGAGCCCCCGTTCACATAGCGCACCTCATCTGCAAATCCGTGGGTGTTGAAATCATACTCAATGTCAAAACCTGTCGAATAGCTCTCTTTCACCATTCGGCCTATTCCGTCATAGTAGTAGGTTTTGGTGAGCGGATATCCTATTGTTGAGGTTTCCGTCTCTAAGCGATGATGGCCGTCATAAGTGTAGGACTTGGTGAGTCCATTAAAGGCTTGTACGCTTTGGAGTTGGTTCAACCCGTTGCCACTGCTCACATAGGTGTAGGTCTCCGTTCCTTCCGGCCCGGTTTCGGTCAAAGTCCTTCCCAAAGCGTCATAGGTAATGGTTTGCGTATTCCCCGCCCCATGTGTTTGAGAGGTAAGCCAACCATAGGCGTTGTAGACATAGTCAACCGTTCCTGCACTCAAGTCGTTGAGCTTGATCTGTCTGCCGTAAGCATCATACACCATCGAACTCAGCACATTGTTGCCATCGTGCACCGACTTCATATTGCCCCAACTATCGTACTCAAATTCAAGGTCGCCACCGTGATCAGAAGTCTTAACGACTGACCCGGTCATGTCATAGATTTTGGTGGCGGAACCCGCAGGAGAAGCTACCGTTATCTTGTAGTGCTTGGGTTCAAGTAGTGTTCCAGGAACATTGGCGTAGGTGTATTGCGTATTTCCCGCTGCTCCGTTATCGTGCACCTTATCGATACGGTGCAACACAGCAGTGTAGTCGTTGGTAGTGATGAGCGCATCCTGTGCAAACTCAAAAGGCTCCGTAGTGGTTTTCAGTGCGCCATGCGCATCATACGTCCACACGCGCTGTAAATCCTGCCCGGAAAAACCCTTGAAAGACGTTTTGCGCTTTCGGCCGAACGCATCATAGTAGGTAATGACCGGATCAGTGCCCGGAGCGTTCACAGTGACATGATACAGGGCATTCTCGGCACCCGTTGGGTTGGTACCAACACCGTTCAGCACATCCCAAGTGTAGGATGAGGTTGTGTTGTTGCCCAATACATCCGTATAAAGAATGGGTCGATGGAATTCATCGTAAGCATGGCTTTGTGTCAACTGTTCTATGGAAGTCTCCGTGAGTACATTCCCGCTCATTGGGTCATAGGTATAGTAGGCAGACTGACCGATTTCGTTGACCGTTTCTTCTACAAACCTTCCCTTGCTGTCATAGATGTGTTCTGTGATTCTTGTTGGAGCACCAGAGGCGCTGATGGCTGTGCGCTCTGCCAGACCAAAGGCGTTGTGTTGCTGATAGTAGGTAAGCACCTGCTGCGGCATGCCTGGCCAGTCGGTTTTGCTTGTCAGCTTCCAGCCATTGTTCTGATAACCAAAGTCCGTGGTTTTGGTGACGGTGGGTTGCCCTTGTCGATCCTCCTGCACAGTGGTGGAGGTGATTTTTCCTGGGTTGCAATTGCTGTGGTATGAACCGTACTGATGTACCGTTTGAGACATCTGCTGCGCCAATCCTCCACCGTTAACGTCTTGCCCTGTAAAGGAAAGGGTGTGAGTCACATTCCCATAGCTGTCATACGTGTACCCCGTGATTCCAGAACCTCCGTTCAGGTGATCCGTCACTCTCACATCATCGGTTTTGAACCACCAACGGTCGTTAGAAATAGACTGATAAGAAGCCGAACTGTGCGTGCTGGAAATCGCAGATCCAGGATTGGCTCCGTAGGTCGTTTTGGATGATACGCCTTTGAGCAAGGCCACATCATCCTGCAATTCCGCATAATTGTGAGAAAACAGGGTTGAACTCAAATCGCTCCAACTCCAAACATGTTCAAACCCTAAAAGCCCTCTGCCTCGGCTGTGCAGAACAGCGCCCTCGTAGCGATAGTAAGTGTTAAGGTTTGTAGGTGAACCCGCACTTATTCCATCCGGGCGAGAGATATGCGTGACAACATGAACGGGAAGTTGCGTTTTGTGGAAGGGATAGCCCAGGTCGGCACCCTTTGAATACACATTATCGTTGGTGAGCGGTTGGTAATGGTATTCCACCGAATGCGCGTACCCATCCGACACCTCGTGGACTAAGCGATCAAATCCTTCCGGCTGAACATGCAGCAATTGCATTGGAGTAGACGCAGGCTCGTTTGCCCGATGCAAAATGTCTGATTTCCCGTCACCATTATAGTCTCCTACGTAGCTAATAGACCCATCTGCTGTGAAAAAGCCATTGCTACTGAGCAGGTTTGCCTCAAAGTCTTCGCCTGTGCTTTTGCAAAGAACGATGGTCGAGTTCTGAGCTGTTGTGCTTGTTCTTGTGATTTGAAGGATATCCCCGAGTCCGTCACCCGTGAAGTCACCGACCACGATATGTCGCAGATCATCTATCGCGATCAGCGGCAGGTTGGTAATGGTAGTTGTGTGCAAGCCATTTCCGCGGGAATAAGCGACTTGCCAAATGCTGCCATTGAAGGTGAGCAGGTCAGCCTTTCCGTCTCCATTGAAATCAGCTACCTCTGTTACATTGTGATAGCTTGTAGGATATCCAGCACTGTATAGCAATTCAGCAACCCACTGTCCGGTGACTTCCCGATAGGTGATCACTTTCGTGCCGTTCTCATCAATGAGCATAAGGTCTGTCTTGCCATCTCCGTTGAAGTCGAGCGGCTTGATAGTTGAGAAGTCTACCCAGTCACTGATTCCGATATCATCAATTTCTTGGAACTGCGTGCTAGTGCCGGACAGTGTAAAGAAGGGGCCGTAACCCACAATACCTGGCCTGTGCTGAATCGTAAGCAAGTCCGTGCGGCCATCGCCATTATAGTCGCCTGGAATAACCGGGTTTTTCAACGCAAAGTTTGGGCTGATGGGCAGAATGGTTCCGTCTGGGGTCTCGATAACGGTGGGTGCCGGCAAACTTCCACCCTGAAAAGGGGACTCATAGAGGTAGAGGTGTGATAATTCATTCGAAGGATGAACCTTCAACGTCATGATATCATCGCTGCCATCCCCATTGTAGTCCATTGCCAAAAAGGTCGCATGGGTAGTTTCAAAGGGAACAAAAGCTGGTGTTGCAAGCGGCCCATTTACATGACTTGAAAAACTGCCGTTTGAGTTATCTGACAACAACATATTGCAGCTATGGTAGGCGTTGAAGCTGTTGGGAACCGGCTGCACTGCATAGAAGTTTGCCATATCGGTGATTCCATCTCCGTCATAATCCCCTGGTAGCCAGATAGAGCTTGCCGGGCCATCATCGATCGAGGAATGAACTTCGTGAAGCGGAGTGGTAGCTCCGTATTTAATGATGGTGGAATTAAGTGTTCCTCCATTCTTTCCAACTTCGGTGATTTGTCGAAGCACAGAGTGATCATCTACTTCCGCATATTGCAGGAAGTATTTTTTGGCCACCGTACCCGTGCCAACTTCGGCAACAATGATCCTTCGAAGCAGGGCGCGTTGTTTAAGGGATAAACCCTGTTCAAACTGCTCATTGGCATCTTGACGGGGGATGTATTGAAATACTACCTCCCAGTAAGGAACCAGGGAGCCGTTTCCGGTGTATTTGATCCGGTCAAGGACTACCTCGCCAAGAAGCGTTGTATAGTGATAGGAATAGTAATTCCCTGCCATGTCTTCCACACGATCGATCAACCAGCGATAGGGCGCTCCACCGGAGGCGGTTTGTCGTGATTCGGTGCTACAGCCGTAGGAAATAACCATTCCACTCTTCGTCCAGACTTGGAAGCAGGGAACTCCTTCTACATTGCTGACATAGATTTTGCTGAAGTCTTCAAGTTCCTGTCCGTACACGGCTCCGTTGGCAAGCGGGCTGCCACTCATCAATCGTAATCGATTGCCATCAAGAGCAAGCGCATCTGTATTCAACCACCGAACTGGATCAGGTTCACCATCCTGTAAAATGGTTTTGGGTGTTCTGCGAATCTCCGACAGGCCGGTAATTCCCCAACCAAGGCCGAGCTGACCATCTCCCCCCTGGCTGTTGTAAACAATGTTGAGGTTGGGAAGCATGCCCGCTGTTCCCGGTGGCAGGTCAATAGGCACTTGATAGGTAGCACCTCCATTACTGGAAACATCTGGGCTGCCGCTTATACGTCCCACGGGAAGCGAGATATCAATACTTCGGTCAAATTCCAGTTTGAAGGGTGGGCTATAGGACTCATCCTGTGTTCCCCGGTCGATGGGAACCAGACTTTGTGCTTTAATGGAGTGAGAAAAGACAATCACCAGAACGGTGACTGCACATGCAAGAAATGTATGAAAGGCTTTCATAAGCGTAAACTTGGTTGAGAATGGAACTAGCGGAGGTGAATGATCGAGATGGTTTTGCGGTTGCCGCGTGCATCAGTTACGGCAATGTGGTAGAGACCATCCGGCAGCGCTTCTAAATTCAGTCGTGCTTTGCTGTATTGATCCAACCAGGATTGTGTGTGAACCACTTGCCCAGTGGAATTAAGCAGTTCAATTGTCTGAGGTTCTGATTGAGGCTGATGAACGGACAAAGTCACCCAATCAGTCGCAGGATTGGGATATGCTTCTAAACCTTCACTTTGCTCATCGATCAAGGGCAATGACTCATCATTCTTGCTCGCAGGTGTTTGCGGATTCCACAGCTTCCTGATTTCCCGGTTGCCACGACTGTCATATTCGATCTTGACGCTTTGCAGCGGGATCATTTGGGCTTGAAGAGCCATGCTGAAGGCAAGGCAAGCACTAAGGGCCATGATGGTAGTACGCATGTTCATGTTGAGCTTGTTTGTGTTTTGAAGTTCAAAGATTCAATAGATGATTGCCGTGTATTTACGTTTTGCAAATGGAGGCTTCTTTTTGTTCCTGACGTGTCTTATTCGTTATGTTTTTTCCCACAGCTATTCACTGGAGGACATTAAGCTATCTCAGCTATGAGTCTCTTTTAAGTAATGGATTCTTGGGAGGGTGAATCACAACTACCAAATCCAATGAAGGAATCGCATGATTCAGGAGAATCAGTGTTCCTGTTTCCCGAAAGTGGATGCTGTGCTCTTTGGCGTTGAATGCAAAGTGATTGGTGGTACTCGAGGGCTTTTCCTCGACTACCCAAATCAAAATCGATGTTGGAAACGGTGTAAGTCTGACGTTACAGACCTTCCGGTCTTCTTCATTCTCATTCAAGAACGTAACCTCAGTAGTGATTCTTATGGTTTCCATAAATTCACCTAGCCTATGATATTCTATGAACTGAGCAATAGGTGATTGCTTCCTGTGTCGATATACAGGACTAGAAGCTATCAAAGTGCTGATCTGATCTGGATGTGTGTTCATTGATTTCATTCAAATACGACTAGCTCTTTTTATAAACCGCTTAGTCACTGAACCAGTGCTCGAGCTCAAATGCAGAACATAAATCCCATCTGGGATAAATGAAATGTCCATCGACTCTGCTACACGCTCTCCAGAGTAGCATTCTATGTTTTTCTGGAAGATCACCTTACCCAAGCTGTTTAGAATCTGGATGGAGTAGGCTTCGCTTTCAGCGATCCATTCAAGTTTTGCCAATCCAGTCGTTGGGTTAGGGAAGAGGCGCAGTTCTGAAGCTCTATTCGCTAGCGTTTCTTGGTCATTGGAAAGAGGTTCAACTGAGGATACACAGGCATAAGGTTTGGTATCGGAAGAATCTAAAACGACCAAACCGTTTGCCCAACCAAGATTTTCACCCTCATATGTCGCGAACGCTCCAGAAACTCCCTTAATGAGGTTGCCTTGGTACGAACCAAGTGCATGTCCTGACTCCCATGTGATTCTCTCCTGAGTAGTACACCATTCTTGACCATCCCAAAAGGCATAACCACTAGCCCAAAGAGTCGAGTCTATCCATTCAAACCTACCAGAAGCATGAATCTTATCGTCCCAGAAATAAAGCCATTCAACGATATGATCAAATGTTCCTTCCAGGTAAGTCCATTCATCATTCCTAAGGCGTGCAATGCGATTCTGTATGTTCCCGAATTCATTCGGGCCTGAAACACTAACGTAGAGATCGTTTCCGTCCAAGGCTAACGCCCATGCGGTGCACGAATCAAGTTCAGCGGACGCATGAAGCGGTTTCCATAGGTCTCCCTCAAGTGTGTATAGGCAGGTGTTGGTTCCACTAAGCACCTGCGGAGATTTAGATACAGCTATCACTAGCTTATTCTGAAAAATCACACTGCCTCTTATGGTATTAACACTGTCAAGTAAAGTCGGAATAAACCATTCACCGTTTGAGTAACCTGCAACGCTTGTAGCCTTTAGCCCCTGAAACTCATGGAACCTACCAACTACGAATAGCGTGTCATCATGGACACAGAGGCTTGTGACACTCTGAGGAGATATCTGTTCCCATTCGCCTTCAACCAGACGATACAACCCCCTCATTCCTCCGAAATAGAGGGTGTCATCAAAGCGCTCGATATCGAGCATTGTGGGTTTCGGATAGGTGGAATCATTGCCTACTTGATTCCATGCTTGACCATCCCAACGGGCTACGCCCGTATTGATCTGGTTGCCAATTTTAACGAGATGTCCGCATGCGTACAGGTCATGATTTGAGCTGTCTTCGAAGAGCACGTAAATCTTCCCTTCAATGTCGATCTCACTGAAGTTAATCCAACCTTGCGCCTGTGTGGGCGTATTGATTAACATCAACAAGAGCATGATAGTAATGTGTTTCATGTGCTTTTCTGGGTTAGATGTTGAGGGAATGAGGGTGGGTTCCTACAGTCAGAATTCCCCCACCCATTCAACCCTCAAACTCAAATACACCTCAATAAACCACGAGCCAAATCCAAACTAGCTGATCGGGGAAACAGATTAAGCAGCACCAAATGGAAACATCTATTTCCCCGAATCATGACTAGCGATCGAACTGCTGATTTTGCTTCTTTCCAATTTTCAAATCTCAATTCCTCAAACCAGTAATTAGGCACTTGTAGCAGCTCAAATTCAGTAGCCCAAATGTGTTTGGTTTTTGACTGTTGCTAATGTGCGGAGGGTGGTAGAACAAAACCTCGTTCACAATGTGAATTCTTACATGCAATCTTTGAATGAACCTGTGCACGGTCTTGCACCTAACCTTTTAATGGTGGGCTTTTCAAAGCGATTATCTTGTGCATGGAGCTGTGCAAAGAATTTTCTTTCTCAAGGAATAGGTGAATAGGAGATGCACAATAATTATCCATAAAACCAACCTTTTAGGGCCAGTTTTCAGAGTGCTTTTAATCGAAATCTTCCCTGAATGCGTCTTCAGGTAGTTGCCAGATGATCAGGCCAAGCCGTTTAGCTTCTTTCCTCAACTCCTGGGTGGACATGTCCATTTGCTTTGCAATGGCCGTTACGTAACGACTCACCATACTTGGAGACTTAGCGATAATTGATCCAATTTCTGTCTGATTCAGACCATGTGTCAAGAATAGAAAGGTAGGTGCATGAGGTAAATCGTTCTGACTTTCGTTTAGAATCTTGATGATCTTCATGAAGCTTTCTACCGCTTCATGTATCGCTCTGTCTTCTTTAGCCTTGGTTGCTCGTAATTCTTCTAGAGAACTTAATGCCTCAGCATAGCGTGTTTGCCACTGATCACGATTTCGTCTCAGAAATAGGAAGCCAACCGGAAGGATGATAATGATCAATATGGCCAAGCTCAACGATAACAGCCGCCATTTTTCAGTGCTCCTGTTGGCTTGTTTTTTCTGGCTTATGAGTTCTTCCTTCTCGCTTTCCCAGGCAAGTCTTTTGCTTTCCTGAAGCTCTAACAGAGACTCGTTAATGTACATCTTGGAGTCAAACAATACACTGTCTACTGGGTAGCTAGTATCCTGGAGAAGCTTATAGTGCTCGATCTGTGATTGCAGAATGCTCTCTTCATCTTCCGCTTCAATGAGCAGATAGGCCAGATTCTCATAATACTCATTGACGTAATAGGGTTGTCCTAGTTCTATTCGAAGCTCTATAGCATTGTTCGTAAAGAAAGCTGCTGAGTCGAATTTTTCAATGTAAGTGTAAGCTTGGCCGATGTTGTTATAACATATTGATAGCAGCGTTTTGTTACCTCGGGCAATAGCAAGATCAGCACATTTTTGATTCCAATCCATGCTCTCAACTATTTCATTGTTGAGGAGCTTGGCTATCGCCATATTCTGATACGAAGCACTAAGCTCAAGTGTATCATTTGTGCTGAGGGCTAGGTCAATGGACTGACTCAAATTTCGAAATCCTGTTTCGAACTCTTCAAGCTGACATCGCATAGTACCGAATGCACGGAAAACTTTGATAAGAAGAGCTGTATCTGAGGCTACGTCTGCAAGTTCCATTGCCTTCTCATAATAGGCAGTGGCGTTATCAAAATTTCCCGTGACACAAAAGGTATTCGCATATACATAGGCAGCCCGTGCTAGTTCCGGGCTCTTTGCCGCTTCCGCCCTCGAATATGCATCATATGCTAGTTCCTTCGCAGCCTTGAAGTCTCCTTCATTCAGAAGTCTTGTAGTTTCATTTAAACTCTGACTAATTTGCGAGAGGCAGACTAGAGGGCTAAGTGTAATAGACAGTAAGAGAGCCTTTGCGCTTACCGTCCTTCTTGGCAACAAGCTCCACGGCATCTTCCGCAGCGCGAGTATAGGCCGGTGTTTCCACTTCGCGATATGCAAGGTCTCCTGTTTCATCACCTGCTACATCAACGTCCCAAACAAGTCGGTTTTCACTGTTGATCCCTTCGTTCCGGTAATGAAAAGTTTGTCCTGGATATGTTGCCAATAATGCCTTGGCGACCCAAGTTCCGTCAGCCTGTTGTTCAAGGCTTCCAGAGCCTGGTTCGAACTGATATGCTTCCATGATTTTTTAGAATTGAGATTAGCCACCAATGTTAGCAGTTGAATCCTGAAAAACCAATTCTCATACCATGTGCGGTAAGTAACCATACAGCATACCCAAATTAACCCATGAAAATCGTTTAAGGCTTGTGTAGATACAATAGTGATAAATAGCCTTTTTGCAGCTTTTCCGTCTCCAATTCCAATGTCCCTAGATAGTCCCTAAGCAAGACTAGGCAGCAAAAGGAGCTTCGCTGTCGCTCCTTTGTTATAAGTCTTGACTAAGGCCCCATCAAAGAACGATTTCCATTTCCACCGGGCTGTGGTAGCGGCATGTCCACCTGCCCGCCAAAGAGCCACCCGATAAAAGCCACTAGGGCAATAAGCCCTTTGATTTAGGATCACGCTTTGCTGCCTAAATGGGGGCTTTATTGCCTCGTTCCAACAAGAGGAAAGCGGTCGAATGTGTTAGAGCAAATTTCCCGCCTCCAACGCACCTCACAAGAATGCGAACACCCTTCGGGGCCATTCAAATTCTGCTGAAGACAACAGAATTATGACCTGGCTTCTTGCTGATTCCCCCGACCCTCAAGCGCGATGGATTGCCTAACAAAATGTCGCCCGGGTGGACTATCCAAACGGGATTTTAAAAACCAGACCGAGAGGTCAAAAATCAATTCAAGTTATGGCAACTACAGTAAAGCCAATTTCAGCAAATGGAGCAGCAAAAAAGCCTGCCCAGGAAGTAAAAAACACTAAAGCAGAAGCGCCAAAAAGGGGCCGGACAACGGCCAAAAAAGCAGGAGAAAGCACTAAGCCTGCAAGTGTACAACCTCAAGGTAACAAGAAGGAGTTACAGCCCCTGACACTTGAAGAAATGAAAGAGCGGATCAACGCTCTTTTCAGCCTACAAAGCAAATACGAGAAGTGGAATAATACACTCTCTAAGCTCAAGGAGCTACAAACCAAGAATGACCCAGTGCAAGGCGATTTAAAGCTTCTCATTAAGGACGGTTCGAGCGGCTATAATGATAGTCTTTTCAACACTACTAATCAGGAGATCATAGGGGAAGCATTAGTCTACCTCATTGCTAAAGTTTCCGCGCATTTGGAAGAGCTCAAAGAAGAGTTAATCAACGCAAAAATCGGCTAGTAACTACGGAGCATGCCCCGCCCTTCTTTGGGTGGGGCCTTCCACTTAAAATGACACAGTATGTACTTTAAGGAAAACGCACCAGAGATTTATGTTAGCGATTATGCGAGCTACAACAACGGAAGCATAGTAGGTAAATGGTTTGACCTCCGAGACTACTACGAAATCGAAGAGTTCATCGAGGACATCGTGGAAATGTTCAAAGTGCTCGACATCACCCACCCGCTAGGCTACGGTTACAAGCGCGAATCAGTAATGTTTCAGGACTGGGAGAACATCCCGAAAGTGTTTGTCGAAAGCGACCGGATCAGCCCGAACTTTTGGAAGTTCATGGAAATAGTAGGCGACAAAGGATGGAACGAAGCACAAATGAATTTCGCTTTGCAAAGCGCGGATTCATACGACCTTTCAAATGAGGAAGCCGACCTCGAATCCATATTCGGTAATATCCATGTGGACGAAGTTGAAAAGTATCAACTAGCCAAACATTACCTAATCCATTGGCTTGGGCTATCTGAAGAGGATGCAGAAAAACTTGAGAACTGCATTAACGAGGACTACTGCATAAGAGTAATGAAGCACAGCGGTGCAACAATCGAATGCATCGGTGAGAATTACCTAACTGATCAAAATGTTGAACTCTAATACCTCTAGCCATGAATAAGATTGAAAAAGAACACCAAATGTCGGGCGTAAAGGCGAGAACAAAAGCACGGGTAGAGGTCAACCAATTAGACCACGAGGTAAAGCTTTCATATCGCAAAAAGACATCCGCAGCAGAGCGCCCATTTATATCAAGCTCAACAGATGCAGCGGATTATCTAAGAACAGTTTGGGAACCTTGTTCGCTTAGTCTTTATGAGTGCTTCTACGTGATTCTACTTACAAGACAGAACAGGGTAAAAGCTTGGGTTAAAATATCGCAAGGTGGTTTGAGTGGAACAGTAGCGGACTCGAAATTGATTCTCTGTTGCGCACTTAAAGCCCTTTGCTCAAATATCATTCTTGCCCACAATCATCCAAGCGGCAACATGGAACCTTCCAAAGCTGACCAAAGGCTGACCGAGAGGCTAAAAGCGGGGGCAAAGTTGATCGATATAAATGTGTTGGATCATATCATTCTTACTGAAGACAATCACTATTCGTTCGCAGACAGCGGAGTTATGTAGATACTGTCTTAACCGCCCCGACTTGATTCGGGGCGGCTTCGTGGCCGGTTAGTAGCTCGGCCACGAAGCATTGCCGGAGGCTGCATGAAAAATTTTGGCGGCCTTTTGTGGCCGCCTCTAGCCCTTATCAGCTAAATCAATTCTTATGTGTACGATGCTTAAATCTGAAACCACCAAAACCCTGTTTAGCTCGCCTGATATAGGTATCCCATTTGTTACGGACTCCAAAACCATCACCATAAAAGACAACATGATGGTATTCAGTCTTCGGCCTCCATTCACACTGCCTTTTCTTGGGATCGAAAATCATTGCAGTCTTCTCTTCCCGGTTTTGGCGAGAAAGCCAGAAGCTCTCGGTGATGTTATCAATCCTTGCCCAGTTTTCAGCAACTTCAGGATGAAGCAATTCACCCCCGCAATCATTGGCGTAAATCCAACAAGTGTGAAAATCAAGTTTCAATGGCCGTCCGATAATCGTTTTCATCCTGTCGGCTGCGCATCAAAAATCAATCGGTTTTTTCAAAGAAAACTGAGGCTATGCCTGTGTTTTTTGCCCGCGAACTCGAGGGAGTCTGAAACAGCCAAGGAGTCTGATCTGGCGCTAAGGACAGACTATATTCTTTTTTCTGCGGCTGCGTGGTCGTTCCTGAAATTTTGGCGGCCTTTTGGGGCCGCCAAAATTTCTAGAGCAAACCTGGTCCATGACCCATTATTTACATTGTCATAATATCCTTACATCCCAGTAATAACAAGGGTTTTGAATTGTTTTTCATGTGGAAATTGACTATATTTAAACTATCGTTTTAGAGGGATTCCACTTCAAAATCTGAGCGACAAGGAGAGTATTTCGCGCGTGCTTTCCGTTGCTCAAAATGTTTTGAAGAATCAGCGGCTATAGTAGCTGCTGTAAATGGAATCTGCTCATGGACTTCAGCACCATTCACATTGATGAGATCAAGGCAATGCTTGGCTATAAAGGCCGTGATTGTCGGTCTGTGGTTGAATGGTGTGCCAAGCACAAAATCGTAATTCTTGGAACAGGCAGAAACAGACGAATCCTTGCCTCCGATTGGGAAAGGGTAAACCTTCAGGAATACATAAGACGAGCAAAAGAGATGTTCCCCGACAAGTGGCAGGAGGTACTTAAAGAAAGAAACATTGCACCTCAAGAGAGTGAGGAGCAATTAGAAACACAGAACCAAAACAGACCGGATGATGAAAATTCGAAACGAAGAATCTACAGGTACAAGTCAAGAACAAAGTATTCAAGAGACTTTTGATAAGTCTAAGCGTATTTCAATTAATAATCGTGATTATGAAACAGGTATGGGCATTTTCTGCTATGATGAGGCTTGTAACTGTACCGTGTCCCTATCCCCAAGTGCCAAGAAAAAGGGTAAGAAAGAAACATGCGGCAGGACAGGACGCAGTTTAGGTTCGTGTCCTGTACCCGAGAGGCATATCTATCGATCAAGGTTTTGGGATACTAAAATTGCAAGACAAGGTACGCCAGTTCACCACAAAACCCGCGACTTTTGGGAGTATCGAAAGGCTCACCGACAAGCCAGAGATGAGCAGTTAGAGAAAAACAGATTGTTCAAATTGGGCCTAGCTGTAGCTGACGAAACCCAATCAAATAAAAGCAAAGAAGATAATGATAAGCCTATCCCCGTTTTCCTCAATGATGCCATAAGGATGTGGATCGACTTTTTCAGTTTTCGAAGAGAAAAGGAAGAGAAAATCGATCGCTTGCTAAAAGAGGGAAGGCACGAAGAGGCAGAAGAAGAACGTAAAAAGACCTTGAAAGGATATGAAACTTACGAACTTCCCCTTCCCTCAAAACAAATCATAGCCGACCGCAGAACCCGACTCAAGCATTTTAAAGAGGCTTTGAATGCTAATGACGTGAACCCCCTAATCCTCAGAGTATCATCATTCAATAAAAGACACGTTGCGCACTTCATTGCTTATCTGAATGACTACAGAACATCCAAAGGGCAGCCCTATTCAGCCAAGAATCACAACCATCACATAGACACGATTTCTGAGTTTTTTCGGTGGCTTATCGAAGACCTTGAAATGGATATCAAGAACTACTTCTCTAAAGCTCCAAGAAGAACAGTCATAACCAATGCTGAAGCAGTTTGGCGTCACGACTTCGAAAAGATGCAGGCTTTCATTACCCAGGAAAACGGTTGGATGGAAAAGAAAAGTAACTCAGGCCGACACAAGAACGGGGTGCAAAGGGAGAATCTATTCAGATCATGGACGAGTGATGCCTTTGAGCTGAGTTTTTACACGGGCGCACGCATGGACGAATTGCTTTCATACAAATGGAGTGATGTTCACCCCAGATACATCAAGCACATGAATCTTAAAGTTCTACGGGGTAAAAAACAGGCTCATTGGACGTATGTTGCAATGACTAAACAACTCGCGGAGCTTCTAACCAGAATGGGGTGGGAAGAGAATAAAGACAGTTCAGATTATATACTTGCTCCAGAAGTCACCGAACCTAAGAAGCGCAAAACCACAGTTGGTGGTCTGGTATCAAAGTCATTCAACCATTTTTGGAATCTTGCCGGAGGTAGTAACACAATCAAATGGAAGCACTTAGAAAAGAGCTACGAGTCCTACCGAAAAGCAAACTTGCCTGATAAATTAATCGAAATCACAGGACGACATTTTGATACTTCGAACTTGCATTACACCGATAAGGAGCTAGTGTTTGAGCAGCAAAGAGGAGAAGATTATCCTGATTTATTCAAGAAGAGTTGACCCGAAAAAAGCAGAATTTAAGCAAAACCGACACAGTAAACCGACACAGTACAGCCACTTGAAAACTCAAGTGGCTGTTTTTTAGACTGTTAAGTCTGTGACCCAATCAGGACTCGAACCTGAAACCTGCTGCTTAGAAGGCAGCTGCTCTATCCAGTTGAGCTATTGGGCCAGAAAGATATTTTACTCAAGGTTTAGAAACCTGTTCCGAGTTTACCTCGGAACTGCTCTATCCAGTTGAGCCTAAGGACCAGAAAAAGAACGTTGCCCGAAGGATTGAAACCTGTCCCGAATTGACTTCGGGACTGCTACTATCCAGTTGAGCTATTGGGCCATTAAATCGGACGCGAAAGTAATATTTCGGGCTAATATTTCGGGCTAATATGAGGAACAAAGAGCCTTTCATTCTGAAAAGTCTGTATTCCGCTCCATGAACTTTGGGTTGGGCATGGCTTGAAACTGTCAAGTTTTAAAGCAACACTACCCTGAACGTCTTCACGGTCCCTCTATCCAGTAGCATCACGCTGTAGGTTCCTCTGGCAAGATCTCCGAGTGAAAGCTCAGAGTCTTCAGTGAGTTCGAATTCAGAGACTACCTGACCTTTACTATCCAGAATTTGTCCGGAAACCTTGTAATCACGTTCGTTGATGCCCTTGATGTGAATGATGTCTCTCGTTGGATTAGGGTACACCTGAATGCTCTTCTGCGTAGCATATGAAATACCGGTCGGCCAGATGGTGATGGTCACCGAATCGCTGCCCTCGCAGCCATTTTGATCGAACACCTGTACGGAATAGGTGCCGGTGATTGGCGCGCTCAGGGTTGAATTGGTGGAACCATCTCCCCAGAGGTAACTCGCGAAGGTGCCCGGGTCAAGCGTGAATGCCGATCCATCCATGATGGTCGTGTCTGCTCCCAAGTCGGGCTGAGGCAGTGCGTTGCCCGCATCAATGGTTTCAGCGGCTGTTGTTGAGCAGCCTTGCGCATCGGTTACGGTCAGCTGGTAGGCGCCAGGAGCCAGATTCGATGCCATAGAATCAATTTGGCTTTGAGGGTCGTTCCAGGCGTATTCATAAGGAGGTACACTTCCCGATACATCGGCCGTAATCAAACCGTCTTGAGAACCCATGCATGACTCGTCCTCTTTTGTCAAGCTGGTGATCAGCTCTGTAGGTTCGGAAACGGTTCCTGTAAAGGTGCCAATGCATCCTGCATTGTCTGTGACCGATACCGTGTAGTTTCCAGCGGCTACTACCTGAGCACTATCCGTGCTTCCGCCATTGCTCCAGGTGTAAGAGTAGCTGCCGACTCCGTTCATAGCGGTTACCGCAAGGAATCCGTTGGTTTCACCAAAGCAGTTGGCATCCAAAACGGAGTCCAGCACAACGGTTAGGTTGGATAGTGCTTCAAGAGTATCTGCATCCTGAGTACTACACCCATTGGCATCCGTAACGGTCACCGTGTATGTTCCCTGTGGAAGTCCATTGACAATCTGCGTGTTGGCAGTGTTCGACCACTGATAAGAGAAGGGGCCGGTGCCTCCGGTAATGGCCGCAGTGGCAATTGCATTCGAGTCGTAGCTGCAATTCAGTGGGGTGGTGCTGATGGAGGTCGTCAGCAATGAAGGTTCCTGGACCGTGCCTGTTGCGGTTGCGGTACATCCGTTGGCATCGGTGGCTGTCACGGTGTAGGTTCCGCCTGTAAGGCTTGAAATGGTCAGCCCGTTCACGCTGTTGCTCCAGGCATAGGAGAGTACTCCCGTTCCACCAGAACCGGCAGAAGTGAGGGAACCGGTGCTTCCACCAAAGCAAGGTAGATCCACGCTATTGGTGATCAGCACCGATACAGCGCTTGCAGGTTGGTCAACCGTGGCTGAGGATTCCACCGTGCATCCATTTCCATCGGTAATGGTAACGGTGTAGGTTCCGGCCAGGAGGCTTGAAGCAGAATCAACCGTGCTTCCGCTGCTCCAGTTGAACGACATCGGGTTGGTGCCACCTCCTGTGTTCGCTTCTATCACACCTGTATTGTTTCCAAAGCAAAGTACATCCGTTGTGGTTAGCGTCACTGACAGTGCGCTGGTGGGTTGAGCGATGGATCCACTTTCAACAGCTGTGCAGCCATTCCCATCGGTCACTGTTACGGTGTAGCCTCCAACGGGCTGGTTATTCAGCGTTGGGCCAAAGCTTCCCGTTGACCAAACATAGGCCAGCGATCCGTTGCCACCGGAGGCGGATACTGAAAGCGCTCCATCGTTTCCACCAAAGCATGAAACGTCTGAAACTGTGGACACCGAAGCGGTCAATCCTCCAGCAGGTTCTGTGATCGAAACTGTTGCGGTGCTCGAGCAGCCGTTGGCATCCGTAGCAGTTACGGTGTAGTTCCCAGCGATCAGCGCATCGATAGAGTCGCCTGCCACGAAGTTGCTCCAGATGTAGTTAATCGTTCCACTTCCATTGGTGACCTGTGCACTTGCAGCTCCCGTGTTGGATCCGGTACACAGAATGTTGGTTTGAGATGTCACAACATTGAGTGCTGCAGGTTCTGAGATGCTCAGACTCAAGGAGGCTTGACAGCCAGCACTATCAGTAGCTGTGATCGCATAAGGTCCTGCAAAAAGCCCTGAAACCGAAGGAGTATTAGCGCCATTAGACCATAAGTAGGAAATGCTTCCATTTCCGCCTGCGGCAACCGCTGAGGCACCACCTGTATTGGTTCCGAAGCACGTGGCATCGGTGGTGGAATTCAGGCTGAGTGTCAATACCGATGAAGGCTCGCTGATCGTATCCGCAGCGAGGGCGGAACATCCATTGGCATCGGTCACGGTGACGGAGTAGATTCCAGAAGTAAGGTTGTTGATAGAAGCGGTTGAAGCTCCGTTTGACCAATTGTAACTATTGCTTCCTGTACCCCCAAGCGCAATGGCTGTGGCAGCACCTGATGAATCTCCAGCGCAGAGCAGCGTAGATGTTGAAGCGATGTCTACAGAGAGTGGGCTGGTTGGCTGGCCCACGGTAGCTTGCTCGGAAGCAGAACATCCGTTGATGTCGGTGATGGTGACACTGTAGATGCCGGCACTCAGGCTTGAGTTGGTGTCTGAGTTCCCACCATTAGACCATTGGAAGCTAAAAGGAGCTGCGCCATTGACAGCGGAAGCGACCAGAGTACCCGTGGAATCACCAAAGCACAGCACGGAAGTATTGGAGCTGATGCTGGCTGAAAGGGCGGTTGAGGGCTGCTCTACATTGATGGAATCTATCAGGGAACAGCCTCCGTTGTCTGTGGCTGTGACGGTGTAAACGCCTGCTGTCAATCCCGTGGTAGTTCCAGTAGTATCTCCGTTGCTCCATTGGTAGCTGATGCCGGTTCCAGATGTGAAAATGGTAGCTGAGCCGGTACTGTCTCCAAAGCAGAGAATAGAGGTGGCCTGCAAAGAGTCAATGAAGGAATCCGGTTCTGAGACTGTATCCGTTGCGCTTACAGAACAGTTGGTCGAATCCGTCACCGTAAGCGTGTAGACCCCAGCACTCAAATTCTCGATAAGTGACGAGTCAGAACTATTGCTCCATGAGTAGGTAAGCGGACCGCTACCACCTGAAACGGAGGAGAGGATCGAGCCATCGGAAGTTCCATCACAGCTCGCATCAGAGGTGGTGAATGAAATGGTCAAAGGCCCAGGTTCGGTAATACTCACTCCCGCTGTGGCGGTGCATGCATCCTGATCTGTCACAGTCACACTGTAGGTGCCTGCTAACAAGCCATTGATGCTGGCAGAAGTGCTTCCATTGCTCCAGGCGTAGGTTTTGGTGCCAACTCCTCCAATCACCACGGCTGCAGCCAATCCATTGGAGTCACCATGGCAAAGAATATCTCCGGAGGCGATGAATATGTTCATGGCTACCGGCTGTGTGATTTGAATGCTGTCCACGATGCTGCACCCACCGGTGTCTGAAACAGTAACGGTGTAGGTTCCAGCGACTAATCCATTGTTGGTAGGCGTGGTTGCACCGTTGCTCCAGGTATAACTGTAGGCGCTTGAGCCACCAATCGCATTTACTACAGCGCTGCCATCCATGCCGCCATTGCAGGTCACATCGTTCCCGCTCAGGGTGATTTGAATGCCACCTATGAGGGCAGAATCAGTGGATGTACACCCTCTGTCATCGGTTACCGTAACGGTGTACAATCCTGCATTTAAGGCGTTCAGAGTCGGTGTTGAGCCATTGTTGCTCCAGGCGTAGGTGTAGGGCGATGTTCCTCCCGAAACTGCGGCAGAAACACTTCCCGTAGCACTTCCTGAGCAACTGGACGAATTGGAGCTGGCGTCAATGTTGAGTGGATCAGGCTCCGTGATGAATACCAAAGTAGATGCTTCACATCCGTTGCCATCTGTAGCGGTTACGGTGTAGGTTCCGGCCTCCAGCGTGTTCACTGCATTGCCAGAGGCGCCATTGCTCCAGTTGAAGTTGAATGTCCCAGTTCCTCCGCTGGCGCTGGCTACTGCCACACCATCGGCTTCACCATTGCAACTCACAAAAGAGAGCGAATCGATGTTGATGGATACCGGGTTTGTAGGTTGTGATAATGTAATGGAAGTGCTGTTGGTGCATCCGTTGTTGTCCGTAGCGGTGACAGTATAAGTTCCTGCCGAGAGTGATGCTGCGCTGCTCGAGTCGCTTCCGTTGGACCAGAGGTAGGTAAAACCACCTGCACCTCCATTCGCGCTCACAGATGCTGAGCCATCACTGCCTCCAAAGCAGTTGGGATCGTTTGCAGAGGTGACGTTGATGCTAATGGCGGTCGGCTCGGTCACTGAAAGTGATTCTACAGCGCTACATGCGTTGGCATCGGTTACGGTTACCGTGTAGGTGTTGGCTGTCAATGTGTTGATGCTGTTTCCAAAACCTCCGTTGCTCCAGATGTAAATCGCAGCTCCTGTTGTTCCGGAAGCCGCAGCTGTTATGGATCCATCGTTGCCACCCGGACATTGCACATTGGTGACCGTGGTAGTGATGCTGATGCCGGCAGGAGAGGTA
Source organism: Flavobacteriales bacterium UBA6057 (assembly GCA_002428995.1). GTDB lineage: Bacteria > Bacteroidota > Bacteroidia > Flavobacteriales_G > Salibacteraceae > UBA6057. The sequence continues at coordinate 168,973 of DIYJ01000003.1, forward strand.
ATATTGACGGTGTCAGTGGCGGAGCAGTTTAAACCGTCTGTCACTGTTACGGTATAGGTGCCAGCAGTAAGTGTGGAGATATTATTTCCAGTTGCTCCGTTGCTCCAATTGTAAGTGAAGCTGCCTGTTCCTCCGCTGGCCGCAGCCATTGCCGTTCCATCGTTGCCTGCGGCACACGTGGTGCTGTTTCCGTTTGCGGTAACGCTCACTGCTGGAGAGTTTACGACTACAACACTGTCTGTACTCGTGCAAGCGTTCACGTCTGTACCGGTCACATAATAAGTTCCAGCAGCTACACCGCTAATGTTTGCTCCGGTAGCTGTGGTGCTCCAGAGATAGGAAACCACTCCGGTACCACCCGTAGAAGACACACTGGCGGAGCCACTCGTTCCGGAACAGCTGGAACCTGTGGCCAGGGTCGTGAGGTTGAGAGGTGCTGGTTCTGAAACCACCACACTTTCTGTGGCCATGCAGCCATTGCCATCAGTAACAGTCACATCGTAGGTGCCGGCAGCTACGTCATTGAGGTTTGGACCGCTTGCGCTGGTGTTCCAGGCAAAAGAGTAGGGGAGTGTACCTCCGGATGGCATCGCGGTGGCCGAGCCTGTAGAATCACCCGCGCATAAAACGTCCGAGGTGCTGATGGAAACATCAAGTGGATTGGATGGTCCCGATACAGTCGCGCTGAATACGGTCTGACAACCGGCAGAATCACTGACGGTCACAGCATAATTTCCTGCCATCAGCGAATCGATGCTGGTCGTGGTATCTCCGGTAGCCCAGGCATAGCTGTATGCTCCAATGCCACCGGTCGCTAAAATGGTGATGCTTCCATTGCTGTCGCCAAAGCAAGCCAGATCGGTGATGGAAGTTGCGGAGACGCTTAGGTTACACGAATCTGCTACGAAACTCCAAAGGTCGCTCAGGTAATTCAGTCCTGGACTTTCACCGCTTCCATAGCCTCCGTACATCCAGAGTTTGTTGTCCACGGGCTCCCAGTGGGTTTGGCGGAATCGTCCTCCGGGTGTGTTGAGTGTGTCAGCTTCCCTCTGGGTGCCGTACACACCGATCGGGTTGAAGTCGTTTGTGCCTTGCATCCAGGCCCATTGGCCCAATCCGGGGTCATAAGCCCACAGGTCATTGAGATAGCCGGAAGAGTTGGACAGGCGGGAGCCAAAGCCTCCAAAGAGCCAGAACTTCCCTGTTCCATCCGTCCATGCTGCTGCTCCATTCCTTCTGCCCGGAGCGTTGGAGGCGGCAAAAACACCCTTGGTGCCGTAGTCGGGATGTTCCACGGAGGAAGTTGTACCTCCGTCCATCCAGGTCCAAAGTCCGGTGCTTATATCATAGCGCCATAAGTCGTTGTGACGTTGACTGGAGGTGGTCAGTCCGCCAAAGAGCCATAAGTCATTGCTGTTGTCCACCCACCCAACAGCTTCTTCACGAGATCGAGGCACGTTGCTGCTGCTTGGAACTCCCAATGTTCCAAAGGAACCTGATTGGTTGATGCTTGATGAGCCGCTCATCCAGGTCCAGTCGCCAGTGTTGACATCGTACTTCCACAGGTCGTTGAGTCGGCCAACGGCATTTCCTAATCCATAACCATCGCCTCCAAACATCCAGAAGTTTCCAGCTGAGTCTACCCATGTAACAGCCGTTTCTCTTCCTCCTGGATTGTTGGCAGAGTCAGCCACACCAATGGTCCCGTAAATTCCTACGTTGCCGGCAGAAGTGATGTCTCCCTTCATAGGAGTCCATAGATCCGCTGCAGGATCGTACATCCACAAGTCGTTCAACAGGCCACCGTTGCTTTCCGAAGCCCCCGTGCCTCCAAAGAGCCAGAAATTTCCATTGGGACCAACCCATGATTGTGCCTGTCTTCTCGCCCCCGGAGTGACTTCATCCACAGATTGCGCATGAGTGAAAATGGTCTTTTGGTTTCCAAATGTCCAACCTCTGATGAAGGTCCATTCTCGTGTGGAAGGACTGTATTTCCAGAGATCGTTGAGGTTTTGGTTGTTTTCCAGCGTGCTATAGCCGTAGCCGCCAAACATCCAGAGGTCTCCGTTGGCATCGCGCCATGTGGCCGCACCCTCGCGCGAACCTGGTCGTTGTTCTTCGATGATGTTGTAAGATCCCTGACCATCCTGAAGCGTAGAACCGGATCTCCAGGACCATTGATTGAGTGAAGGGTCGTATTCCCACACATCTGTGAGGTAACCTTCATCACCAGTGCCAAAACCAAAACCACCTATCGTAATCCATTCTCCATCGCTGGTAACAACGCCTGCGCTCAAGGTTCGGCCGCCAGGATTATTGGAGGCATTAAATGCGAACAGGTTTCCAAAATCCCCGGTCTGATCCGGAAGATTAGAACCTTTCATCCAGGTCCAGATGTTGGTGCTGATGTTGTACCTCCACACGCAGTTCAACTTCCCGTAGCCAAATGTTGCAGCTCCATCGCCTCCAAACATCCAGAGGTTGCCATTGCCATCGCTCCAGCTTGCAGCGTCCTCGATGCTCCCCGGGCGATTGATGGTGCTGGGAGTGCCCTGGGTGCCAAATACTGCGCCTGCCGGGCCGGTGCTTACTCCCTTGACATAGGTCCAGTTTCCGGTGCTCAGATCGTATTTCCAGAGATCCGCCAGGTGATTGTCGTTATTGTTGGAAGAGTAGCCGTAGCCCCCGTACATCCAGAAATCATTGTTGTTGTCCACCCAGGATACAGCACCATAGCGCGCTCCGGGCATGTTGGAAGCGGCAGGCACTCCCGTGGTTCCGTAGTTCCCTGTTTGATTGGTAGAAGTCGATCCGTTGATCCACGCCCATTCGCCTGTACCAGGGTCGTAGCGCCACAAATCATTGAGGTAATTGTCAACGCCAGAGGCGGCATATCCAAAACCTCCATGCAGCCAGAAAGCTCCGGAAGAATCGGTCCAGGCTACCGCGTTTGTTCTGGACCCTGGAATGTTGGTCACATCTCCAATGCCTTGAAGACCATAGGATCCGTTGACATCAGGAATGTCCGAACCTCCCATCCAGGTCCAGTTTCCGGAGCCTGGAGAAAAACGCCAGAGGTCGTTCAGGTAGAGACCGTTGCTGGCTCTCTGTCCGCCAAACAGCCATAGGTTACCGGCCGAGTCTATCCAGTTTACCGCGTTCTGTCTGGATGAAGGAAGGGAATAGGGTGATGGCACTTGCAGTGTGCCCATTGCTCCGTCCTGATTGGCGCTTGTATTACCGGTTATAAAGGTCCAGTTGGCGGAGGAAGCATCATATCGCCAGAGGTCGTTCAAATAGCCTTCCGTTCCGGAACCGTCAATTCCTTGTCCTCCAAACATCCAGACATTGCCAAGGGAATCGGCCCACAAGCAATGACCCTCACGCGCTCCAGGTATCAGAAATGGTGACGAGGCGGTAGAGCCATAAATGCCATTGAAGCTGGAGGCTTCGGGGCCTTCCATCCATGTCCAGTTATCGGTGGTGACATCAAAGCGATAAAGTCTGGAGCCATACCAATGACTGGAGGTGCTTTCCCGCCCTCTCAACATCCAGTAATCTCCGTTGGAAACGGAGCATCCGATGCTTCCCCGCGCCCGATAAAGTGTTGTTGCAGGATCATCGATCCTGAAATCACCGGGGTCACCACCGTTGCCTGTAGTTGAGCCTTTCATCCAAGTCCAGATTCCGTTGGAGAAGTTGTACCTCCATGTATCATTCAGTATTCGAGGCGTTCCTGAAGCTATGTAGCCCTCTCCTCCGAACAACCACAGATTTCCGTTATCGTCTGTCCATAGGTTTCCGCTGAATCGTGCCCCGGGATTGTTGGACGTAGAGCTCACTCCCTGCGTGCCGTAGTTTGCGAATCCGTTGATCTGGTTGCTACCGTGCACCCATGTCCAGCGGTTGTTCGATGGGTCGTATTTCCAGAGGTCTGACAGGTATCCATTGGAGGTGGATGCACCTTCACCTTCTCCACCAAACAGCCAGACATCACCATTGTCGTCAACGGTAGCCATCGCATAGAGTCTGCCGCCCGGGTTATTGGCAGCGTTGGCCACTCCCTGTGTTCCGTAAACTCCAAATGCATTCGGAGTGGTACTTCCCTTCATCCAGGTCCACTCCAGCGTATTGGGATTGAAGCGCCATAAATCGTTGAGTTCTCCACTTCCAAGGGATCCGTTTCCAAATCCACCCATGAGCCAGAAGTTGCCGGAAGCATCTTTCCAATAAGCCATGCCCTCGCGGCCACCGGGAGTGTTGGATGCAGCCGGTACTCCTTGCGTGCCGTATACTCCAGGATTTGTGAAGGTGTTAGATCCTGATATCCAGGTCCATTCTCCAGTGTTTGGATTGTATTTCCAAAGGTCGTTCAGCTCGTTGGTCGCGGAAGATGTGCTGGCGCTGCGACCGAAGCCTCCGAAAATCCATATGTTGCCAACGGAATCTGACCAAATAGCATGTCCTCTTCGTGCTCCGGGGTAGGCGTGAATGGATGGCTCGCCTTGGGGAGGGTATATTCCGGGGCTTCCTACAAACTTGGATCCTGATACCCATTCCCATTTCCTGAGCGAAGGATTGTAGCGCCACAAGTCGCAGAGCCAGCTGCCGATGTTAAAAGATTCTCCCAGGCCAAAACCACCGAAGAGCCAGAGGTTTCCATTGATGTCTTCTACCATGGAACCGCGTTCTCTTCCACCTGGGTACTTGCCATCCTGACCAAAATCGGAGGTGGCACCCGTTTCTTTGGAGCCATCTTCCCAGGTCCAGGCGAAAGATTGGTTTTGAGCGGTTGAAATATTGGCTGACAATAGAAACGTCAGGGCATAGCACATCGGTAGCACGGCTGCCAACCGTGAAAGGGTGCGTTTGAATTCGATCATGATCAGTTAATACTTCTTATGAACGGCAGGGTCCGAGTTGCCTTGTAAGTCTATTTAGGATTACGAATTTACTTGCGAGGCTTCAAAGACGACTCAATAGAATGTTAAGTTGAAGCCATACGGCAACATTTGTCAAATCTTCCGGTGATGAAAGGTTTCCTGAAGTTTTATTGATGAGGCTCAGTGCCCGTCCAGTCTCCATTCTGACTTGTTTTCGTTGTACCTGTGGCTTTTGATAGAATGGCACCTAGTAGCAATCCATCAGAATCTGCCCAGCGTTTTGATAGTGGCTCAACGGGTGATGGTTGAGTTCCGTGCAGATTTTGTAGAGAGCCTGGGTTACCCCGTTTTGCATGGCTACTGACCCGCAGATCATCAATGTTCCGCCTTCGCTGAGTACCTCGGCTACCAATTCTTTATCGCGCTCTATCAGGTGTTGAACGTAGGTTTTATTGCTGCCTTGCCGCGAGTATGCCGCTTCAAATCGCAGAAGCTGTCCGTTGCTCAGCTGAGTCTGAATCTCTTGCTCGTAGAGCTCAAAGGCGTCCTTGGTTCTTCCTCCCCAATAGAGATATGTTTCAGCCTTGCGTTTGTTGCGGTGGAGCATACCAATGAATGGCGCGATGCCCGTTCCCGAGCTGATCATGATGACCCGCTTTGCGCGCCCGGGGAAGTGGAAGTGCTTGTTGCCTAGGATTTGAGCATCGAGTCGGTCCTGCATTGCCAAACGATCCAGGTAGCTGGAACATACGCCATGTTCGTGGCGCTTAATGCTTAGCAGCGCCTGACCTTCCGCGTTCATACCCATTGAGTAGAGCCGCTCGTGCGATCCATCGTCTGGAAAAACGGCCAATAGATCACCGGGAACAAATGCGCGTTTTTTCTGAGGTTCAAGGGTCAACAAAAAAGTGTCTTCGTGAGAAGCCTTGGCAACAACTTCAAAAGGAGTTGTTTTCTTTTTGCCTTTGGGCAGGGTATGTGCTTTGGAGATGTTGATCTCCGTATCCGTAATGTTTCCCCAGCGCTCCGCCCATTGGGCAAATGATTCCAGTGAACGCTTATTAATGGTAAAGGGCTGCATCAGCCTCGTTCCTGTATTCAGGGCTTGCAGCCATCTATCTACGTCCAGCGCGAATTTGCAGAAATCAGGATAAGCCAGCGAACCAAAACCAACCACAGAAAACTGGAAGGGGCGGGCGATCTGGGCAGATTGAATCAGTGACTCGAACTTGGTAGCATTCGTAGGTGCTTCACCCTGGCCGTAAGTAGCCGTGAAAACGATCATGTGATCCATTTTCGGATAGTGGGTGAAGGTGTTCAGCTCAGCTATGAAAGATTTTATGCCTGCTTCCATCAGCTGGTTATGGAGGAGCTTGGCAAACCCGAGTGTGGAACCCGTTTCAGATCCAACCAGAATGATGTGGGTGCATTCGTTCTTGCGAAAGCTGTTTTTGATCCGGGCGGCCCTTCTTGTCAAGGTCATGCTGAAACCCGAATACATGAAATACAAGATGGCGAGGCAAGAGAATGCCAGAATCAGAGACCAGGTGATGTTTCCCTTTCCGGTGTGCAAAATGGTGCTCCAATAGGTCAGGCTCTTGACGATCGGGTAGGGGATTTCGCTAAGTACCTCTCCCGTGTATTGATTGATCAGCACTTCCTTGTCGCGGAGACTCAACTGGTAGTAATCCATTGGGTCGGGGGAGAAGGGAAAGTCCAGCGAGCGTACTTCAGACAGTGAGGTGTTCTTGAACCAGTTAAAATCCTTCAGCGCAATTTCTGGTTCCGAGGAGATTGCTTCATAGTCCACTTCGTGCTCCAACATGTGGTCAGGGATGATAGAGAAGCGCAGCAATGAAAGATAAACGCCTGTGAGGGTAATCACGATCAGCGGAATGAGGGCAACGCGACCGAGGTAGATGTGTGAGTATTGAATGAATCCTTCTCTGACGATGCGCTTGAAAAGGTTGCGAATTCCCTGCTGGCGCTTTGCGATCAGAATGAGGCCTGAGGCCGCAATGAGGAAGAGTAGGAAGGAACTAAGGCCGATGAAAAAACGGCCGGGGCCTTTGAGGAAGAGTGATCGGTGGAGGTTGGTTGCGAACTTGGTGAATTCCGATTGTTCGAGCAGCTCGCCTGTTTTCTCACCCGTGACGGGGTGGATGTAGAAATCCCTCAGGTCCCCCTCTTCTGTGATCACTGATACCGAAATAAAACCATTGGCATCGGTAGAGATGCTCAATACTTCCAGGTAGCGTGATTGAACGGTTTCAATGACATCTGCCAGTGTAACATCAGGATGATCACTCACGCGCTCGTTGGGCGCCAGCCGGTCCGAAACAGGATCGAAGGCCAACACGATACCTGTTAGGGTGAGCATGAGCACAAACACAGCCGATGACAGGGCAAGTGCCAGATGGCTGTATCTCCAGATGGAAATGATCATACCCGGAAAGACTTAGTTGGACATCATGCGCACATAGCGCACGTATCCCGAACCCTTTACGGGTTTTGCAGGCATGCTGGCAGAGGCATCCAGTTCCAGGTCTACAGGATGATAGGCCTGATCTTCAACGGAAGTCTCGAAACGGATTTTATATCCCTTGTCGAGCTTGGAGTTCTCGATGTCGAACGCAATCACCTTTCGTTCACCTCCACTCAGGGTAGGGCCGGTTATTCCGTCAATGTTTCGCTTCTTTTTGCCAAAGTAGCTCCACCATTCGTCAATCAAGTGGAACCACTCTGAGTCATCCCCCATGATGTAAAGCGTTTGATCGTATTCTCCTTCAGGATTGATAAGCGATACAATCACATATGCTCCTTCACCTGTGTAGTTTATCATCTGCACCATGCACTTGTAGCTTGTTGCAGGTTCCTGCTGGTGAAAGGCGGTCAAAAGAGACAGGCTGGCTGCCGCTGATACGGTCAGTAAGATGTTAGCAATGATTTTCATTGGATCTCGAGAAATTTGAGGTCTGCCTTCTGTGTGCTGAGGATTTCGTTTTCTGTGGCGAGGTCGTGAGCACTTTCATCAAATGCCGTCAGAACGGTCTTGTCCGCGCCCTGGCTGATCAAATATTTAAGCACCTCACTGTTTTCGGCCTTCATGGCCGCAATGTGCAGCGGGGTCATGCCTTCCTTGTTTTTCGCATTGATGTTCAAACCCATTTCAGAAGCTCCTTCCAGCAGCGAAAGCTGATTGATTTCTGCGGCCAGGTGGTAGAGGTTGTTGCCGTTGGATTGCGAAATAGACATGCTCAGTCCTTGTGCAGCCAGCATCGATCGCTTCTGCTCAAAGGCTTCTGAATCCTTGGATGAGTAGGATTGGACGAGGTAGTACATCAGGTTGTTACCATCCTTGTCTGTCGCTGTTGGATTAGCTCCCTTGCTGAGCAGCAGCTCTACTACTTCCGGTGAGTTTCTTTTCACTGCAAGCATTAAAGCGGTTTGGCCGTCCTTGTTTGTCGCATCCATGTTTTCAGTGGCAGAAGCGAGCAGCTTTACAATTTCGACTGTGTTGTAGCTCGAAGCGAACATGAGGGAAGTAGTGCCATTTACATTGGCATCGTCAGGATTAGCGCCTTTGCGAAGCAGGAACTTAAATACATCAGGGTCTTCTCCATCCGCGGCATAGAATAGCAGTGGTGTGTCGCCCGTTTTAGTTCTGATGTTGGCTTCAATGCCTTTCTTATCCAGAAACCTGAATACCTCCATGTCGTTCTTTTGCCTCCGCATTCCCATCGCAGCAAACAGCATGGCGTTTCCACCTTCTTGATTCGGGGTTTGATAGTCTATGCCTTGGTCGATCAGCCACTGCAGCATTTTGGTGTCTCCGCCCTTAGCAGCATAGTGAAAAGCTCCGTTGCCTTTGGAGTCCACACTCTTGAGATCCAGGCCCTTTTCTGTAAAGTAGCTCACCATATCCTCGCTGTCCAGGTGTGGCAACAAGAGAAGTAGAGCGTTGGCGCCATCATTGTTTTTCTCTGTTTTCAACGAAGCTCCATTGGCGAGGATAAAATCGTAGAGTTCAGGGTTTTTCTGGCCCGTGACAGCGGAGAAATTTAAGAGCGAGTATCCATGATCATCAATGATGTCTGTGCGAGCGCCCTCATTGAGCAGGTGTTGCATCAATGGAAGGTTGTCTTTGTAGGCTGCCCAGAAAATGAAGGTTCTACCGTCATGCGTGATCTTGTTCACATCATTGCCCTCGTGCGAAAGCAGGAGTTTCATCACGTCTAAGGGTGCCTTTTCGAGGATAGCATAAACCACTGGATCAAACGCAAAGCGATTCAGTTCCGCGGGATCATTGCCAGCGTCTATTTGAGCTTTTACTTCCTCATGAGAAGGCTTTTGCTTCCAGAAGTCTCGGTCAAGAAGGGTGTTTTGTTTCTGCCCGTGTATCGGGTAGTGAAGCAGTAAAAGCGCTGCAAAGAGGAACAGTGTGGTCAGCCGAGTGTACATCGAAGAGTCTCTTATTTAGACTAAATATAAATAAGAGCGAATGTATGTTCATCCCGGAACACATACAAGCAAAAGCCGGCTGAAATTCGATGCTTTTAGTCAGCTTTTCAATTTGGGGCGATTGGGCGGATCAGCAGCTTTTGTCCAGCCGCCTTTATTTCCTCCTCGTTCATCATCATCTTGCGGAACTCTCCCCGAGCATACATTTCAGCCTGGTCATCGTAATGGGGACTGAAGATGTTGCCTGATTGTCCCGTGGGTAGGATGCTCCAACTATTGTTTCTAACATCAGAGAAGTCCACAATCCTTCGGGTGGAAGGTCCCTGGAAGGCTGGAACCAACTTGCTATCGGCATAGTAGTAGCCCATGTTGTTGACGACTTCGCTACCGCCTGAACTGGGAAATGTTCCAACATTCAGAAAACTCAAAGCCTCGCCCATGGCGTGTTTGTGCTCCAGGAAATGAGCGTTGCCCCATTTCCACTGAGTGTAATCTTTGCCCCACTCTTCCTCCAGACGATCCATCGCGACTTGAAAAGCTTCGGCCAGAATCGCGTCACGGGTTTCTATTTCTGAGGTGTGCACGTTGTCCCACCACTTTGAACCCTTTTTCTTGATCAGGTGCTCGATGGAAACGCGATAGTGGTGCGACTTTTTATAGGCTTCCCAAAGTGCATCACCAAGCTCATCCTTCTGACACCCTTCCAGGATGTGGTAAATCCAGCGTTGAAAAATGAGTGGCTCGAAATCATTCTGGTTCATCGAGAACTGCCAGGATTTGAGCGCATCGTAAAGTGCGGGATTATCCTCCGGTTGGATGGCCGCCATCAACGTAGGGTGCACCGCCTGGAGCAGTTTGCTGTGGTCATCGAGGAAAATCTCCCGCGCCTGATCAACTGTGAATCGCTCCTTCGACTCCAGGATTTCGTGAATGCGCTCTGCGCGATCATCCGGAAGATAGTAGCCTGCATATACCACACTGTCCACTGTGTCTGGCTGATTGTTGGCCGTGTACACGTATCCCCATGGCGGGTTGATCGTTTTCGGGTTTTTCTCAAAGGGGTGATATTCAATATCAGTGCTGTCCAGATCACCTCGCAAGAAGGTCTTGCTGTTGCGCTCGTTCGTGCGCCTCTGAAACTTGGCCATCGCCCACCAGGCAATGTCACCGTTTGCATTGGCGTACATGTAATTCAACCCCGGTGCATGATGCTTGCTGACCGCACTCTCCGTTTGCGCCATGCTTCTTGATGAGCACAATTCCTGCAGCACGTCCAGGTTGAGGTTTTGTTCCCGGGTATAGGTCCACGACATCGCCACGACCTCATCCAGCGGATGGTCGGGAATGAGAATGTCAGACATGATGGGGCCATGGGCGGTCGAGCGGATGGTGAATTCAACATCGGCACTATCTGAGGACCGGATCACCTCTTTTTGCTCTTCGATGGTATTCCATGCTCCACGGTACCAGTATTGATGCTCGTTTTCCGGGTTGAGGCGCTCGGTGTAAAAATCCATGTCATCGTTTTCGAGCATCGTCAATCCATTGGCCATTTCAGTATTGTGAAGCAAGAGCGGAAAGGGTAGACCACCAATGTGGTAGCCGTAGTATTCCCGCCCGGGCATGACGAGATGAGCTTCGTACCATACACACGGCTGTGCAAACTGAATGTGAGGGTCATTGGCAAAAATGGGAGCGCCCGTCTCTGTTTTGGCTGCGGATAAAACCCAGCTGTTGCTGCCGATGAATTCTGGAACGTTGAGTTCCTCCAACTTCGTGGTAAGGTTGGCAGACATGTCGCTGTAGCGTGCGTCATAGCTCTCCAAGGTCGTTTGCCCGGGATAGTGGTACAGGTTCATGTCCTCCAGGTAGGTACTGTCCAGCTTGTTCAGAATCTCCGTCAACACCGGATCGGTGCGCTGGGCATTCTGAAAGCTGAACGACATGTAGGCCAGAATCTCAAATACATTTTGCACAGTGAATGGCGCCACTTCCAGTCCCAGGATCTGATGTTCAAGCGTCTTCGGATGGTGTTTTAGGTAATCATTGATGCCCTCCACATAAGCTTGCGTTTCCTTCAAGCTCGGGTGATTCCTTTGTAGGTAGGCCTCAGTGGATTGTCGGGCATAGTCATGAATACCAAGCGTGCGCAGGTATTGATCGGTTTTGATCAGGTCTTTACCAAAGAGCTCCGACAAGGTGCCGCTCCCTACGTGCCTCAGCAAATCCATCTGAAACAGACGATCCTGAGCGTGCACATATCCCAAGGCTTGGTAGGCATCTTCCACGCTTGTGGCGTAGATATGGGGAATACCGTATTCGGTGTAATAGACTTCGACTTCTTGCTCAAGGCCGGGTATCGTCACTTCCCCCTGGTATTGGGGCATCAACGAAGAACGCAGGTAGAGGAACACTGCACCCAAACCAATCACAAGCAACAGAACAACAACAAGTAGAATTCTCAGGATTTTCATAAGCTCCGTGAAAAGTAGGGAAAACCTGAGGCTTGCGGTTCTTGAAGCCAGAGTTGCTGAAGTTCCATTGAGAGCCTATTACATTTTGGACAGCCTTTCGCTTTGTTTCCACACGCGCTCTTAGGTCTGGTCTTGTCTACTGCACAATAACCCGCATGTATTGAGTCTCGCCTGCGCTGAAAACCTGCAGTGTATATGTTCCCGGGGTGTGCTGCTCGGCTTCAATGTAGCCACTGTTAAGGTCTCTTGCATTCCAGGTTTGGTGTACTACCCCCAAGCCATCTACCAGGCGCATGTACTCCACTTCTTCTGGCTGACTCAATGTGATGGTGAATTGACCTCTGTTTGGATTCGGGAATACAGCCACTGCATTGCTAAGCGCTGATCGGAAGTTGACCATGCGCACCTCTGAGTAATTGTAGGATGCATCCTTATCTACCTGACGCAGGCGGTAGTAGTTGACACCTGATGATGGATTCACATGAACATCTTTGTATTCAATCGTTGCCTGGCTTTGTCCTGCAGCGGCCACTTCTCCAATCGCAGTCCATGTTGGATGACCTGGAGTAGAGTGCTCAAGGATGAATTTTTCAGTGTTTCGCTCAGTTGCCGTGGCCCAGTTGAGCAAAGTCTGCTTTCTGTCACCGTCCTTGGTGGCGTTAAAGTAGAGCCACTTCACTGGCAACACCACGGAGTTGGTCCCAACGGTGTAGGCTAATCCACCACCGGTAAGGCTGCTGAGGGTAAACTGTGCATAGCTTACTCCGTCTTCCGAGCCTGTCGCGCTTGGGATTCGTTCCGTAGATCCTTGAATACCTGTGGTTTGAAGATCGGCTGACCCAGGATCGAAGGTTCCGGAATTTACCGTAAACCAACGCAGGCCGGATACATTGGCGGTTCCTCCTGCATTTGCATTGTTCCAGTCTTCAGCGGTCGAAAGCAGCGCATCCGATTCATCGGTATCGTAGAAGAACCGCACGTTGACATCACCGTTCAAGCTTCCGCTGGTCACTGTAATGTTATAATACCGTCCCATCACGAATGTGGCTTGTCCGGCTCCAATGTTCTCTGAACTGAAGACTCCAGCCTGTGATGTAGGGTTGTTACTCACCGTAATGTCAATGCTAACGGTGAAATCATTGGTATTGCCACCAGAAGGAGTGTGTTCTATCGCAAACAGCAGTTCTGTGGGGTCTGCTGGATTGTAGTAGTAGGTGAAGTCTCCTTCTTCACAGAAGTCATTGGCTGTGGTAGTGGTATTGTTTGGGGCAAGCACCACCGAACCGCCTTCACAAGGCACTTCGCGCCAATCGCGCTCGCTGTCTCCACCGTCCGCATTAGGATGGGACGTTCCTTGCAGGCCTCCGTTTGTTGGATCCCGGTCCGAAGCATCATTGTCCCAGCCATCCAGCAAACCATCGCCATCGCTGTCGGTTGCTCCTCCGTTTACTCCTGTACTAGCAGGGCTTCCAGAGTCGGCCGTGCCATTTCCATCGCTGTCGTGACCTTCGATGCTGTCTGCCTCGCCATCATCATCTGTGTCTGTGTCGGTGTAGTCAGGATTACCGGTTCCCTCGCTATTTACGGGAGTGAGGTAGCTCCCTGTCACTCCACCACAAGGCGTGCAGTCAGGGTCGTAGGCATCATCAATGCCATCACGGTCTGTGTCGCTGCCGCTTGGCGCAACATATCCTGCCGTGGTTTGAGCTTCCGAATTGTCTACAATGCCGTCATCATCCGCATCAATGTCGAGGTAGTTCACTCCACCGGCTCCGTCTGTGTTGGGCTCTGTCCAGGGTATACCTGAGGTTACCTCACCACCACCGCTTCCGCTGTCCACATCATCACGGTTATCGTCCAGGCCATCGTTGTCGGCATCGGTCATGGTGGTTGGGTCTCCGGGAGTGGGGTAGTCCACTTCTCCATCTTGGTTACTATCGGTTCCACCTGCTTCAATGATGTCTACAATGCCATCATTGTCGCTGTCTTTATCCAGGTGGTTGGGAACTCCGTCCTCGTCAAAATCATATGCATCTGGGATGCCGTCACCATTGGAATCGGTGTAGTTGGTTGTGCTGCCATCGCCTCCATTTCCATCATCACTGGTGTCCATCCAATTCGGAATACCGTCTCCGTCTTCATCTCCATCCGGCTCGTTGTTGCCAACTTCATCCACATCGGGAATTCCGTCATTGTCATCATCGAGGTCTACATTGTCTGCAATGCCATCTTCATCGCTATCTCTTACTTCCCTCCAGTCGCGTTCCGAGGTTCCCGCGTTAGCAACATTGGGATGAGAGGTCGGAGTTAGGCTGGTGTTGGTCGGATCGGTAGAACCAGTATTGTTATCCCAGCCATCGTAAAGGCCATCGCTGTCAGCGTCTGTAGTTCCTCCGGCTAAACCTGTGCTAGCAGGGCTCCCGCTATCCGCGATGGAATTGCCATCGCTGTCATGTCCTTCTATGATGTCAGGAATACCGTCATTGTCTGAATCACTGTCCAGATAGTCGGCTGTTCCATCTGCATCACTGTTTGTTGGCAAGATGTAGGTTCCTCCGCTGTTCGGATCGTAGTTATCATCCAGGCCATCGCCATCGGCATCATTTCCCGAAGGAGCCTGATAGCCAGCTGTAGTTTGGCCTTCGGAATTATCCACAATACCATCGTTGTCGGCATCGATGTCCTGGTAATCATCAAACCCATCGCTGTCGCTGTCTACCGGAGTGTGGTCGTGCCCTCGGGTGCTGTCATCGCTGTCGGCATCATCCAGCACTCCATCACCATCTGCATCTGTAGCCCCATCAACAATACCATCGTTATTGGCGTCCGTTCCGGTGCCTCCTTCGAGGTGATCAGAAATACCGTCATCATCCGCATCGAGGTCCAGGAAGTCTGTCAGTCCATTCTGATCGGTGTTTTCCGGAACATGCACCGAGCCTCTCAAAGCTTCGTCAGAGTCAGCAGAAGAGAGGAAACCATCTCCATCAGCATCGGTGCTTCCATCCACGATGCCGTTATTGTCACTGTCTGTCCCCGTGCCACCTTCCGTCAAATCAGTGATACCATCGTTGTCACTATCCAGATCAAGGTAGTTGGGCACTCCGTCACCATCCGTATCTGTTGGGAAAGCGCCACCCGATCCTGTGCTGGCAGGGTCGTTGTCGGTAGCATCCAGGATTCCATCGTCATCACCGTCTGCGGTTCCATCTACAATGCCATTGTTGTCAGTATCCGTTCCGGTGCCACTTTCGGTGAGGTCACCAATACCATCATTGTCGGAGTCGAGGTCTTGTGAATTCAGCAACCCATCGCCATCGGTTTCAGCGGGAGTGTAAGTGATGATTCCGTTGTCCGCAGCTGTTTCCAGGTTGTCTGCCAGGCCATTGGTTCCGAAAGTTTCAGAATCGTCTATCACGCCATTCGTATCGCTATCCAAGCTCAGAATGGTGGCAAGTAGAATACCACTTTCCTGCAAATCAGTGATGCCATCATTGTCTGCATCAAGGTCAAACTGGTTGATGATTCCGTCACCATCCAGATCCAGGGAGTCGCAAACACCGTTGCTGTTGATGGTGCAGAAATCTGCGTCCTCAAAGTTGAAGATGCCATCATTGTCATCGTCAGCTGTAGGATCAAGGGAAGAAGTGTTCTCGACTAAATCTGGAATTCCATCATTGTCATCATCTATGTCAATGTTATCTGCAATACCATCCCCATCATTGTCTCCCTGGCACTGGATGCGCAGGTAACTCAGTGCGTCAAAATCAAAATCGGGATTGGTTCCGGGATTGTAGATACGGATGAATCTTGTATTGACCTGAGCTGTAAGTGTGGCGGAGTCTGTGTTGATCAGGCTAAAGCTGCTAGGCTCTGTAGGCTGGTTCGTAAACGATGCTCCGTCAGAAGATTCTCTGATGCGCACCGTAGCTCCTCCGGGAAGCCCCGTGCTGTAGTTCCGGTGCTTGTAATAAATGGTGTATTCCTCTCCTGCCTGTATGGTGATGGGCAGCTCGAGGGTCATGGAGTCGTTGGCATCGTAAAACTCTGCGTATGAATCGTCCGGAGTATTCAGGGCATTTGCTGAATTTGTGATGCCATTCTGTGCTGTCACAGCGCTGAGGTAGAAGGTGTCTCGCTGAGGCTGCGTGCCTCCCGGGCATGAGCTGAAGGTGAGGTAGTCAGGAGTAGGAGAGCCACCCTGGGTAAAGTCATCACTCCAGTCGTCATTGTTATTGATGTCCTCATTGATGGTGAGGATACCGTCTGCGTCATCGTCTGTGTCTCTCCAGTCGCGCTCAGAGTCATTGTCAGAGTTCTGAACCGCTACATTACTTTGGCAACCGTGAGCCGCAAAGATTTCGTCACCGGGCGTGTAAACGAGTTGAACGTCATCTTCTGCAGTTCTTCTGGTGCTGCCCGAACCATTACGCTCGATGATAAACGCAACCGGGTTTCCAATCGTCCATCCGTTTTGACTGACAATTTCTTCAAGAATAGATGACACATCTGGTGTACGCTGATCTACACCTGTTTCTCCTGCCGTATTCCACGTGTTGGTGATCGTCCAGTTCACACTGTCGTTCGTGCGTGTACGATTCGAAACATCATTGGAACTTGTGGAGAAGGTGGATGGATTGGTAGACAGCTCGCCCCAGATGGTGAGGTTAACGGTTCCGCTGAATCCGGTTTCGTCTGTTTCGAACTGTATGTAAGCGTCATTTACGTTCTGATTTGGCGCCACCGAAAGCGAAGGCCAATACATGCCTACAATTTGTTCATTGCTTTCACGGGTCAGTTCTAAATCACTGCTCGAAATATCCACGGAAGAGCCTTGTTGTTCTCCATGGCTGGTTAATGTGGATGTTACCTGGGTCAGCGTACATCCTCCATCAAAAGCATCATCAATGCCATTGCTGTCGAGGTCCAAATTGGAGAGCGCCACATCAGCAACTCCATTCATATCGGCATCATTTCCCTCTATGAAATCAATGACCCCATCATTGTCTGTGTCTAAGTCGAAGTAGTCGGGTGTGCCATCTCCGTCAATATCAACCGGATCAATAGAACTTCCTCCAACGGAGGTGTCCCAAAAGTCAACGATACCGTCATTGTCAGAGTCGAGATTGAGGATGGCGGTTTCATATCCTGCCGTACTTTGACCTTCCCGTGTATCGTCAATGCCATCATTGTCGCTGTCGTTGTCACGGTAGTTGGGCTTCAACTCCATGGCATTCCCGGCCTCATAGGTAGAGTCAGCATTTGAAATCACGTAGGGGCCAGAGGTAAGGGGATCATGATATCCATCGCTGTTGGAGTCCGTGAATCCATCAATTTCTCCGTCTCCGTCACTGTCTGCACCTCCGCCTTCAACAATGTCGAGAATCCCATCGTTGTCAGCATCAAGGTCAATCTGATCTTCCCGGCCGTCCCCGTCCGTATCCGGAATGGGCAGCGTGGTAGTTGAGCCACTACCATAGGCTACTCCCGGAGCAGCGTCTACAGAAGTTTTGAGTCCATCGGAGTCACCGTCTGCTCCGGCAATACGGCCCGTGGAGGCATCATACCCGCTGGGTGCATATCCGCCATTGGCTTCTATAGCATCGGGAATACCGTCATTGTCCGAGTCCAGGTCGAGGTAGTCCGGAAGGCCATCGTTGTCAAAATCCTGGATGCGGCTCAGTGCGTCCAGGATACCGTCATCATCGGAATCGAGGTCACAGCTGTCTGGCACACCGTCAGAGTCTGTATCCACCGATCCTTCATAGAAGTTTGGAATGCCGTCACCGTCACAATCGGGACCAGTAGCGAGACCGAAGTCGTTGAGCGAATCAGTTTCCCCAAAGGAGATAGTATCGAGGAACACAGCTGTTTCCAGCAGGTCGGTGGTGTTGGCATATCCGGCTGGGATAGAGGACTCTCTTAAGCGAACCACCAGGTAACCAACGGTCGCGAAGTAAAAGCTGTAGCGTCCATTCGCATCTGTCTCAATGGTCTGGATCAATTGATCGTCTTGAGAATAGAGGCCGTTGGAATCAACGTCTAGGTAGAGTTCAACGGTGATATCACTCAGCCCCGCCTCTGTGTCATCTATCAGGTTGAAGTTCGCATCTTCAAACACTCGGCCCGTGACGGTGCTTGCATCGGCCACCAAAGCGGCAATCGCTTCAGGGTCGCCACCATCCAGCGAGCTCACTACCACCATGTTTCCAGTGGTTTCATCCACAGTACTTACACGGGAATCATCGCCCTCAGCACCATACATCTGCCCGTCATTGTGGAAGGTGAGGCCTTCCACATCGTCTTCGGAAAGTGAAGTAACCGCATCCACCTCTCCGGTGAATTTGTTGATCTGGATCAAGAGGTCGTTAGAACCGCCAATGTTGCTGTTCGCGTAGATCAAACCTGTGATGGGGTTGAAGGCAATGTCATCGATGTCCTCAAACAAACCTTCTCCGTCTACTACGAGGTAGTCGATGCCTAAACCGAAGGCGTTTTGCACAAAGTTTCCTGTGGCGGTATCGATGAGAAATATGTAGTCATAGGCTCCGCTCGCGCTGTTACGCTCTGAGGCCCAAAGCCGGCCGGTTTGTCCATCAAAGGCAAGACCATCGACATCATTCAAAGGTTGTGGGCCTTCTTCCCCGTTGGCGGTTCCTCCTCCATCTATTTCTGCGATGGAAGTGAAGGTTCCGGTTGTAGTATCAATCACCCCAAACTCACCGGCATTGGTTGCGAACAACCTGCGATCACCAGGAAGCGGCCAAAAAGCGATGGCCTCAATGGCTCCAACCCCGGTTCCACCGATGTTGTTATTGGACAGGGAAGACCGATCCCAGGTATAAAGTGTATTATCTGAGTCTGCAACGTAATAAAACTGGTCAGGATTGGATTGACCTGAAGCTTCTGATAGCAGGAATAAACTAAGTATGAAGACACCGAAGCATCTCAGACGCACAATCAAAGAATAGTTCACAACAGAATATGTATCGACTGGTAGGAGGGGCAAAGATATCAACGTATGATATACGATTGGGTTTCAAATTGTTGTGATAAAATGTCTATTCATGCCCGATATAAATGACTCTAAACTTGTGATTTGAAACGTTGGGTTCTGACGCATCGACTACAGGTCTGTGCTCGCTGTGCCTGGGAGGCTGCGTGTGGTTTCCTCGAGCGCGCTTGCAGCGCGTTCGCATTTTTTTGCACCTAAAAAAGAGGCTCGCGCCCTAGGACTTAGTGGTAACCGCGCACCGAGAATTGCCTGTTTATGACCGATGCAGCTGAACTCTGGGCAAAGAAAAAGCCAACTCAATCGAGTTGGCTTTTTCTTGTAGTCGCTTGTAGCACCGACTCTCAGTCAGCGCTAGCTGATGTTTAATACTCACTTTGTCCCTCCGATCCTAGAATGGTCTTCTGCTTATTTGGTATGTGAACGTCTGGGAAATCCGGAACAGACTTTAAGACTGCTTCCAGCACTCTTTCATCAAACTGATCGTAATAGGTTTTTACATTGTTCATATCGTCCTTTTCTGCCCTTGGAAGGTTCATATTTCCTCCCAGATCATGGTGCTTTCGGTCGAAATAGCGAGAGAGCAAATAATGAGTGACTTCATGCCCTTCAATAAAGTTTATATCGACATACGATTGATGTTTGTAATTAATCGCAGAGTGATTTCCTCCTGTGGTTAAACCGTTGTTTACACCCTTTCTGGTGGTCGTTTTGGATGGGGGTGTTTTTACAAGTACTACCCCTAACATGCTTGTCACCTTGCTATCTGTGTTTCTGAATAGTTCTTCAGACTCTTCTTGATTCTCCAACTTGCGCATCGATCTTGCCAAATCTTCTGATGTGATATTAGCATTCTTGCCAAAAAGCGTGGATACTATGGCGTTAAGCTGGTCCAGATCAATGTTTATATAGTTAACCTTGAAGAATACCGGCACACCATTATTGTCATTCAATCCTACATTCCAGGTACCGTCAAGGTTTTGTTGAATCCGTTTGGTATCTATTTCATTGTAGTTGATCGGGTCATTTACGGATGATTTTCGATAGACTATGTAGACATCAAATTCTATCACTCTCTTAGTGACGATTTCAAAGCCATTCACATTCATAATCATGCGATAGTCTTTTCCCTCTAAACCATCGATATCAACCGCTTGCACCGGTGTGTTGCTCGCAAATTGGTATGGTGTTAACATTGGATAATATGGGCTCAAGGGGTCCATAGACAGGAACCTTGCCACTCGCGGATCATAAATTCTGAAGCCATAATCTAGCTGGTTTCCGTCACCTTTTACTTCATCATCATTCTCCTTGCCATTAAATCCATATTGATAGTCGTCAGAAACTAAATTCCTCCCAGGCATCACCATCCCAAATGGATAGTAATCAGTCGCGCTATAAACCTGTGCCACATAGTATCCCCAGCGCTCATCACGCTCAATACCCAGCTGTCGGTCAGAGACAGTAGCGAGCACATTGCCGAGGTGATCAGTCAACTCATAAGCCTTGTGCTCAAGGACACGGTCGCTTTCATGAATGTTGGACACCGCTGGAAGCTGCGTCACTTGAAGGGAACCCTGAGAGGTCAGGCTGACGCTGGCTGTGCTGATGAAGCTGAAACTACCCTGGCTAAGCAGGTTTAATCCGCCTGATAAAGTAGGGGAGATGGTAGCAGTGCTGCCTTTGCTCAGGACGTAGATACCCTCAATCTGTTGCTGGCTTGCTACCAAGGTGAAGACTCCTGAAATCTCCAGATCGGCTCCCAAAGCGCTCAGCGTAAGTTGTGCTTGTGCCGGAATGTTCATGGTCACACCCGAGCCTGCCTGTTGAATCTCAAAGTCGATGTTACTGCCCAGGCTTTGCGTCTGGTTCATCGTAGTCACGATGCCAAAGCCAGAGGTGTTTGGGCTGGCGGTGAAAGACCGCTCTTGCTCGATGGTTTGCGCAGGCTTGGCGATTCCCAGGCGCTTGCTGCCGTAGAGCGGATGATCGTTCAGGCGCTCCCGGGCCTTGTACTGATTGGTGGATTCGGTGCTCACAAAGGTCTCCGTGTAAGTCGCCATCACATTTCCGGAAGCGTCCCGCACGTAGGTGGTGATTTCCCAATCATCGGCCGCGCTGGCTGATCCGCTGTTTCGTGGCTTTTCGATTTTGGCAATGCGGTTTCCAGTAGGATCGTAACGGAACTCAAGGTCGGGCTTTGTGCTACCCGCGGTGCGGGTAATCTTGTCAATCTTTCCGCTGATGTTCCAGCTGATGGTTTCGATTTCCTCGGCTCCATCATGGATCAGGTTCCCGATGTTATCATACTGGTAGTTGTCTGAGCTCAATGCCCCGCCAGCCGGATAGGTCGTACCGTCATTGTCGATGTCGATCCCGCTGTAGATGTTCGTGTAACTCGGAATGTCGTTCACACCGCGGAGTTTATTGCTGATCACCTCTCCATTGCTATTGGTGGCATAGTGATAGGTCAGATCATCCATGGTGAGGGAGTGGGCCAGGTAGCCATTTCGCTTCAGGCTGATGATGTTCCCGTTTGCATCGTAGCGATAGGTCGTTTTGTAATTGTTGCGCAAACGATCTCCAGTTCCAATCAGGTTGGTCGCCCTGAAGTCGCTGGCCCCACGCGTGTTGCTCTGCATCGTGCGCATCTGGGAGATCCGGTTCAGCTGATCGTATTCAAAGCCCTTGAACATGATTTCCATGCGCGAATCCACTTCAATGTCAGGCAGCGCATAGGTCAGGTGTCCGATGTTTCCATTGTACAATTGATACAGCTTGGCAGTAGCAAAAAGCTGTGGATTCATTTGATTGGAATTCACACCGATGACGTGAGAAGAGTTGATGGCCGTGTAATCCTTCCCGTTGCCGAGTGCCAGATGGTCATAGTATCCCAAAGAATATCCATAGGCATCGCGGCTGTGGTAGCGGTGCACGTTGCCCAAATCCTCGGTGTATCCATCGTGTCCAGGGTCCAGGTCTTCACGCCCGGTGGACGCGTTGACGGATTTCAGCCAACCGTGTAGCGTGTAGGCAAAGTCCTGCGCCTGCACCACATCTTCACCGATTTCAGTGCGCGCCAGCGGACCGTGCTTGAAGTACTCATAAGCGGCATCCTGATCCCAAAGGTGGCCGTCACGGCTGGTTGCTACAGCTACAATGCGATTGTCTCCATCGTAGGCATAGCAATGGTGAAAGGCATCATCGTGTCCTTCCTGATAGTGCACTTCGTTCACGTTTCCGCTGATCAGATCGTAGTCATAGCTCATGTGCTTGAGCACTCCTCCCGTGCGTTCGAAGAAGGTTCGTTCCTGCACCAGCTCGTCCACGTTTCCATGAATGTCGTAGCTGTAATGCGTTGCTGAGCTAATATCGGTTGCGACAGGGTAGGAGGCCGTTCCCTGACTTCCGCGTGCATAGGTTGCAGCGCTTACCCTATTCCGGGTGTTGTGTTGCTGTGCGCTGTTGAATGAACCGGCAGGCAAGGCAAATGCAGCCTCATCGTAGAAGGTTCGGGTCACTTCCCAGGCCGCTGTGGCTGGATAGTTCATGTCATCGATGCTGGCGGTCAAACCTGCAGCTTCCAGGGAAGTATTGCTTTCGCCCACTTCTACAATCCGCCCAAGCGCATCATACTTGGTGTAGCTGAAGTCATCATTCGGCCGCTGCTCTGCATTTTGAGAATAGCGCAGTTGGCCAGCATCGTTGTAATGGAAGTCAGTTTGTCCACCGTCAGGCGTGCGTTGCTTGATCACCTGCCCGAGTGAATTATAAGCATAGCGAGTGGGCATTCGGTGTTCCGGGGAGGTCCCAGGGATGTATGCTCCATCCGCATCAAAGGCCGTATTGTCCAGGATTTCAACCCCTTCTGGTGGCACGGTTTGCTTTAGGTTTCCAGCCATGTCATAGTAGTAGAGCGTGTAGTGATACTCATTGAGGATGTAGGTCGCAGAGAACACCTCGTCTTGCTGATCACCCAGGCACATGGCGTAGTAGTTTTCCAGGATCTGGCTACGGACGTTGTCGCGCAGCATCGCATATTCCTGCTCGGCATTTTGAATGGCCTGAGCCATCAGCATATCCAGGCAGCCTTCGCGAACGAGGGCAGCATTGAACAGAGGTGTAGCTGGAAGCAAAGCCGGATCGAGGGCTGCCACACAAGGAATGGTGTCTACCTCTGTAAAGCTGGCCAGGTGTGGATAGCAGTTTCCTGAGTTAAAGCCCGAAGGCACACTTCCATAAGTGGTGTAGTATAAATAGGCCGTGACCGTTCCTCCTGATGTTAAGGTCACGGTAATCACCAACTGCGTGAAGTGATAAGCCAGCTGCGGAACGGTCGAAGTTGGATATCCACTCGGCTGTGTAGTGATGGCATGCAGGTTCGAAACTCCACTGAGTGTATTCAGATCTATCGGATCTCCTTCATCATCAAAGAGGTAGATACCACAATGCTGACCATTAAACCCAAAGAAGTTACCTCCCGTTCCGATGGTTCCGTCCACCAAGTTGATTTCCAGCGAGTTGAGCAACACATTGTGCTGATTGTCTGGAACTGTGGACAGGTCTACTGCGTGGTAGCCCGAAGCGGGAAGGGGAAAGAAATGGTTCTGGAACACGTAGAATGCCGCCTGGGCAAAAGCCGTAGGCATCAGGATGTATTGCTCCGGTTGCGCACAGGGATCGTTGGGGTCTTCCACCAAGATGGAATCGATCGCCATGCCGTTTTCCCCAAAGAGTGCGATGAGGTCGTCCAAATCACCCTCGTTGGCCATGGTGTTGGTGAGCAGCCCAAAGGGATTATCACCTCCGCATCCTTCCGGATTGTTGAGGCACCAGTCCAAAAGGGCAGCGGAAATATCGGCATAGGTTGTCGGGTCAGAAAGCTCTGTGGGATACTCAGCTTCCAGCTCCAGCATCCATGCGATGACGTTCATTTGGCATAGATCTTCACATCCACCGCTGAAGAAGGAAGAGCCCAGGTTGGCAATAGAGCTTTGCACCGCGGGATCACTCAAATCCTTCGGAGCTACGGCAATGGCGTTTTCATCAGTGTAGTAGTCGCATCCCAGTTCTTGCTTCACCTGCTCAATCAGATCTTGCTTGAGTGAGAAGTAGATGCCCATGAAAATGGCCCACTTGTTCTTGTCTGTAAAGGGTGTCGCGTTGGGCGCTACGTACAGATCACTGCTAGAATTGGTCACATAGCTCGCCAGGCTCTGGCCGTTGTGATAGCTGTTCATCTGACCCTGCATGATGGTGTGGTAGGTAGTTCCTGAGCTGTAGTTGGTTCCAAACAGGGTCATGGCTTGCGAAATGCTCAAGTCCATGAAGGGATCTTTGTTGGGCGCGGAAAGTGGATTGGTGTATCCACTGTTGCTGGCCACCACCCAATCCGGCTGAAACGCCATGGTTTGGTCGTACTGCTTGCTACCCTGTAACTCGACACAAGTCTCGTGGTGGCAATATTCACGGTGACACTCTACGGCCAGGAGTTCCCAGGCCTCGTTCCAGTACTGTGGATCCCGAACTTGAGATAGTTCGGCTGTGGTGCCATCGGCCAACAGGAAGTCGCCATTGTCAATCTTGTCGTTCATGCAAATCCAGAAATCGGATCCTTGACTGGTCAGGAACAGCCATCCTCCGGGCGATACATCTTCTTCCATCACCTCGCGCATGGCTTCACATTCGATGGTTTCTCCATGCTCGTTGGGTTCGTTGATGAAGGCGTTGAATACATCCAGGCACCAGGTGTTGATGCAGGCTTCGACAGCTGCGTCAATCAATCCGTCATGCGTGCCAACCTGCCAGGTTGGGTTTTCATCCAGCACCTTGGTGAGGCAGTGCTGCTCGCAGGTGAAGTCACAAGCGCTGGAGTCAATGGCAGCGATGTGCGCATTGGTTAAGTCAGCGAGCGTAATGCCGAGGTCGTTCATGGCATTGTCCGTAAGAGCATCCATGGCATCATCATCTACCACTGCTCTGAGCACTTTGTGTACCACATATTCACCTACTTCTGAGAAAACAGCATCGAATCGCTCTGCCGGGAAGCTATAAGTACCGTTGCTTGAGCAGCTCAGCGTACCTGAGGTGTAGGTTTTGGAAATGGACTGAACGATGGTGCTTCCGCTGATCAGGTCGACCGGATCTCCATTGGGATCGGTAATGCTGATCTCCAACTCGTATTTGCAATCCACACACAGGTTCGTGGTCGAAGTTGGGTTGTTCGGATTGGAAACCGTTTGCACGAAAAAGGATCCATCCAGTTCGTAGTTGAAGCTGTAGGCAGTATTGGCCTGATTCAGCACTCGATGTACGGACGTGATTTCGCCTTCGCTGAGATCTGTCACGTTGTTGTCTACCAACGAAACTGTGATGTTAGCGGCTGTAGCGCCCAGCGACACCAGGTTGTCGGGACTGTTTCCCACCAAAGCCGTTGCGATGGTTCTCCCTTGCTGATCGAGGTAGGCGACCGATCCCTGGCGATTGGGATCCAACGTCAGCGTTTTCTTGTAATGGCTGGCCTTTCCCACATTGTCGCCAAACAATCTGTGCAATTCTGTGGAAGTTGGAGTTCCGTAAAAGGTCTTGGTGTCTCGTCCCGAGCCTAGTTTGTGAGTAGCTCCAACTCCTGAAACGGCTCGTATTCTTCCCGTGTTGTCATTCACATATTGGGTCTGCACATATGGGTATCCATACGCTTGGGGCAGCACATCCCTGAATGGGTCGCTCGTGAATGGATTGTTGGTGGAATAATATTGGGCGGTGCCGTGTTGATTCGAGAGGGCTTCAGGGGAAGCTTTGTCAAAGTGCTCTTTCTCAAACGAAGAACTGTGGTTGCTCGCCCGGTTGAAATTGGGCCGGTAGGACAGGTCAAAACCGCTCACCGGTGCAGGTAAGATGGAGACTGCCGGCCGGCCTTCATGGTCGTATTTCGTTTCAGCTACCAGCGATACATCTTCTGAATTGATGTTGGTGGCCACCTGACGCTGACGCAGCAAGCCATCATGATAGGCTACAGTTCGTTTGTTTTTGCCATCCTCAGCATAAGCGACCTGGTACTGCCAGATTTTATCGTCTTCGAAGGCCGTGGCATTGTCGATCTCATACCTGGCCACAGCGCCTGAGCTATTGGTATATCCCCAGCTTCCGGTTTTGATGTGTGAATAGTCACCGTTCACATCCTGCACAAAACGGCCTACCGGGCGCACCCGGCAGTAAAGCATGCCTTCAGGATAGATGAGCGGAAGAAAGAAAGAGAGGTCCGAAGTTCTGATGCGCGTAGGTTCCTTGTAGTTAAAGGGAGCCGCCACACCTGCGGATTGAAGGTTCGTGTATTCCTCGTCCAGAGCATCGATGAACACCCATTCCACATCGTATTCCAGCGCAGGCTCCTGAGCTTGCCACTGGATGGTTTCCGATACATGATTGTAGGAAACGATGCCCGCCAATGCAGGGTTGAGGTAGGTGTAAAACTCCTTAATTGTGCAAAAGGATAGTTGAATATCGCCCGGGATCATGGGGTGTTGAGAAACATCATCTCCGCTCACGCTTTGGAAAGATGCACCGCCATTGGTACTGAATTGAGCTTCTATGCTTTGCACTTCCATCACCAGCTCATTGGTAGTGATGTTGGTGATCAGCTCCTGGGAAACGTAGGTGTAATCCTCTGCTCCGAAGCTGATTCTGAGCGTATGGTTCGTAGCGCCTGCAGCCGTTCCATCAGGATACACCACCACGTCCAGGATGTACTCCCAGATTGTTCCGCCTTCGATGTCTGTCTGCTGATCGCGGGTATATTCCAGCTTCAGCTTGGCGGTGGAGAAAAGGTGATCGTTTGGGTCGGTGCTGATGAGGCCGGAAGCGCTCATTGTTCGCTCAGGCCTGATCTCGCTTTTCTGGAGCGTCTGGCAGGTTTCTTCTCCTTGTCCATTGGCATGGGCCCAGGAAACGGTGCAGAGAACCAGCGCCACGGTGAAGAAGGCGCTCCAAAGATTTCGAGTAAAGATGCTCAGGAAAGCTGCGAAGCTTTTGGATTCCAGACCATCGTTGATGTCGCCATATGCTGAAAGGGCAGAGGCGTCATTTCCGTTTCTGTTTGCTGTTGGATGTTGCATTGTAAATGGCATTTCTGGTTCGTCCGATCAGTTAATGGTGATGTCGTAGTGTTCATAGCCTTCCTTGAGTCGGAATTCTCCGCCCTTTTCGTAGGTGTAGCGCTCGATGCTGAAATCGCTTTTCTTGAATCTCACTTCGGTGTCGTAGGAGAGTTTGAGCGCTGATTGGTGGTAGGTGAGGTGCTCGGAGTTGTATTCCGTCACCACCTTCACCAGCATCTCATCCTCGAAAAACAGCTGGATGTGGTCAAACACATTGTCGTTGATCTCAATCTGATAGTAAGGTTCCTCGCCATCGTGAAAGGTGTAGGTGTGACCTTCATCGATCTGAGCCTTGAGTTTCTCAAACTGCTCCGTGATGTCCACCTTGGCCTGTTCGTCCTGGCGGAAGGTGACCATGATGGATTTGAACGGCTCGTTCATGGTGATCACCATCTTCGGGGTGTAGATCACCTCATTCTCTCCGGTTTGAATGAAGAAGTGGTTTTTGTGTTGTTCCATCATCACGTTTTGGCGGGTGACGGAATGTTCGAGGTCAGTGATCTCCAATTCCCCCGTTAATCGATAGCTGTCGATGGATTTGATTTTCTGGTAAAAACCGGTGTATTCGTTCACCAGGTCTTGCGCTTGTATGCATCCTGCAATGAGCAGCAAACACAAGGTGAGTATGGAAATGTTGTAATGCTTTTTCATGGCTAAATATGTTGTCTCGAGGGTGTGCTATTCAGGCTTCGTGGAAGCCTCCCGACTCATCGTCTAAGAGGCTTCCCGCCTGCATCCCCTACTTGATTTATTTGTAAGCTCTGGTTTCGTTGATGGTAAATACTCCGCGCTCCGTCTCTTGCTTCGTCAGAAACAGATTCCCCTCTTCGTCATAGAAATAGAAGCTCGCGTAGTTGTTCTCGTCCAGCGTGGCCGAAAGGCGGTAGTTGGCTGGATCGTAGACGTAGGACATCATGCTCGAAGCCTTGGGCATCACGCGGATGTCATCGACAAAGAGCGTCTGAAAGGTTCCCGAAATCTGGCCTGATTTCACAGTGAGCGCGATGCGGTCAAAGTTGGAGCCGAGGGGTGTAGGATTCACTTCAATGGCTCCTTCCACCTTTTGCCATCCTTCGATGATCTCGCCCGTTGGCTTCAGTAGGGTGGAGCTTCCCAGCTGACTGCCGTTGGTATGCAGGTAACTCAGCCTCACACCTCGGGTTTGGTCGTCCACTGATTGCGAGTAATCAAAGGTTTCCTCTCCCGGAGCTTTCACCCACAGGCTGACCCAGAATTCTTGGGTGCTGCTCGGAGCATCAATATTGAGCTCGAAGGTGGTGGATGAGGTCACTTCCAGCGATTGCTTTCCAGTATGCGCCTGCGTAGCTACGGGATCGATGTCGTTCTGAGAAAGGTCTTGAACTTTGTTTCCATCGTCCTCAAAGCTTTGGAAAAAGACCTCGTTCCTTCGGGCATTGGCGGCCTTCCAATCGATGAGCGATCCGCTGTAGCCGTAGGCAGCAGCCGAGTAGGTTCCCAAGGCGTTGATGTCCTCCACCGCGTGTCCGTTTTCATCATACTGCGTGATCTCTTGCGTGAGGGTCCAATAGGGATCAATATTAGAATCGTAGACTGCATCATGATGCCTTTTGATGTAGGCGCGTTTGGCTCCGCTTTCTCCGATCAGAAGCCCGCTTTCCTTCAGCAGACTCTCTTCTGATCGGTCAGCCGTATACGCATAATTTTCCTTCACCCGCAGAATCCCCAATTCGCCATCCGCATAGGGATTGATGGTGGTGAAATCTCCACCGTCTTCCACCCACTTGGCGCGGTGCTCCACAGAGCTCATGGAAATGGCGTCTTCGAAAAACCTCAGTCTGCGGTTGATGCCATCGTCATACATCACATTTTCTGAGGAGCTGTCTTCTCGTGTCAGCGCTACCACCTCATCGGTGACAACACTCAGCATGTTTCTCTGGCCTGAGCGTGTGACGAAGTAGCTGTAATCCGCAGGCGCAGTAAGCTCTTGCTCGCAGTAAATGGCAGAGAGAAATCCAGAGCTGCTACCACTTGAACGATATCCGACAGGCACGACCGTGGCGCGGTGCTTCACTCCGTTTCTGGATAGTAGAAGCTCTGTTCCCGGTGAGAACCCCTTGTTGTTTTCGTAGAGGTGGGCGAGGTTAGGATTTACAGTGCTTTTGTAAGTATCCGTGAAGCCAGGAGGCGCTGTTGGAATAAAGCTGGTCAAGCTCATCAAGCCTGTTTCACCGTACTCATGGAAGGCCGCACGCTGCACCCAGTTCTCGGCAAAGGTGGCGTCTTCCGGATCAAACGTAGTGCCTGATGAACCTCCATGGTTTGTGAAGAGCAGGCTGGCGATGATGTCATCCGCATGGTATCGCTTGATGTTGTAGACCGGGTCGTCATAGTTGTCGATGGTTTCGGTAACGATGGGAGCGCCTGTGATGTAGTTTAAAATCAGATTGCTCGTTCTGGTAGTCGACAACCCGTCCGTGGCAATCACCTCGTCCACAATCCCCGATCGGTGAACAATCCGGTTGGTGGTGGCCGTTTTCAGCTGCGTTTCGTTGTAGGTGACATTGGGCCAGGGGATGAGCAGGAACAGCGGGAAGAGGATCTCTGCGTTAAAATCCAATCCACACGTGAGCGAATAGCTTCGGCTGTGATTGTTCTCCATGAATATTTCATGGTGTGTGGCCACCTCATCCAGATAGGAGAGCTCGAGGTTGGTGATTTCAGCGCCATTCACCAGTCGGTTCACTTGTATGCCCTGGTAACTGGTTGGCTCGCTTTTGTAGCGATACTCAACACTGCTCACCGGAGCTGAAATGATGTTGCCCTGCTCAATGCCATAGTAGGCTGAGCTTTTGGGCTTGCCATGCATGTCGTTCACTTCGGCATAATATCCCTGGGTAGCGGTGAACTTATCTATGCTGGTGGAACCGAGAAAGGGTACCGGGATGTACATGTGGTAAGCCTCATCGTTGATGAAGGTTTCCTCAGTGATCGTTGGGAAATCGCGGGCCGTATAAAACTCGTGCACTTCCTGTCCAGTCACTCCCGCAGCAGCGTTGATAGCCGGATCACCTTCCAGCACGCCTTCGGTCGCCAATGAGCGCACAGTTACTTGAGAATACCCTACGGATGGTGCCGGGAAGTAGCTCTCGTTGATGGGCATTTCAGCAAACAGCTGATTGTCCTTCTTGAAGCGCATCTCATCCTTGTAAGCCTTCGCGTAAGTCAGCGGATTTTCTTCTCCTCCGGCCTTTGGCTCATAAGAGGCGACACCTGAGCTGATGACTTTCCCGTTTTCCTCCTTGGTGTAATCGTAGATCTGGCCATAGGAGCTCTTGCTTCCGTTCACTACAAAGTCATCAGAAGTTGTGATTTTCTTCACACGCACTCCACCACCGTATTTCTTCCCGTCCGGGCTCATCAGTCGGATGACTGATTTTGAGGGGTTCATATGCTGGGCGAAGTCCTTGTCCTGGCAGTAATCCAGGTAGCCTTTGAAGAGCTTTTCGATTTGACCGATCAGGTTCAGCAAGCTTTTCACTCGCATCGCCTTGTCAAAGTTTGAGGTTCCCGGAGTGTTGCTCGGAGCGGGAGTGCTCGTCAACAGCTCAGGATGATCCGCGCGCATTTTTTGCCAGGCAAACGCTGCAAAGGGATGGTAGTCGTCATCATCCTCGTAGGGTGCTACTTGAATGTAAGCCTCCGTGTAGCAGCTTTCAGTGCTTCCATCTCCGTCAATGTCCAGGCTTTGGGTAGCGCTGGTTTTGATGCCGTAGTTGACAACGCTTGTGTATCCTGAGACATAGTCCCACAATCCTGATTTCAGTTGAGAGTAAATCTTGAAGTAGAGATTGTCCTCGACATCTTTGATATAGTCATCATACACCTGTTGCTTGGCCGTGCTGGCTCCCATGGATACCGGAATCGGGTGTTCCAGTTTGAAGTATACCCTCGCATCCTGGGCATTGTATTGGCCATCGTTTTCGGCCCCGTTGTACACCTTGCCGTTCGAAAGCTCCGTGTCCTCGATGAAGAACATCTGCGTGGCCTTTTTATGCTGTACGTAGGCATAGTCATCTGACTCATATTCAATGTCGATCTCACTTCCAGTAGGAGTCACAATGTTGGTCAGGTGCCAGGCTTGTGCATTCCGGTCTTTGATATCCTGGTAGGCGGCCTTGCTCGCATGATCTTGCTCTACAGAGGCATCGAATTGACGCACGTACGGGAAGTCCTTGTTCTGACATTGATCGGTGCCTTCTGCATAATTCCCCCAACGATCATTGTTGGTCAGCGAATAGTTGGGGTTGGAATTGGAGTAGCTGAATTGATAAGGTGTCAGCTGACCTCGGGTATTGTTCTGATACCAGAACGAAACGCCCTTCAAGGTCAGTTTTCCGGTTGAACCGTTGTCAATGCCCTGGCACAGGCTGTAGTCATAGTTGAACTCAATGGTCTGCAGCGGTATGGCGTCAGCGGTGGTAAAACCTCCCTGGTCCTCAGCTCGTTGGTATTCCGATCGGGTGTAGACACGAATCTGGTCCAGCCTTTTCAGTCGTTGGCTTCCCAATGTGTTTCCCTGCGCCAACTCTGAGACGGCTCCAACACCGTCCGCTCTGTTGGTTTCGTCCAGGTCAAATACGGCTACGTGGCTCTTGGTCTCGGCCTTTGCCAAATACCAGATTTCCTTCTCTCCATAAGAGTAGCTTCCGCGGTTGTCGCTGGCTTTGCTCACCAATCCTTTGTGGAAGTGTGCATCGTAATAAGGCGTTCTCCAGCGATAGTTGTCGTGCACCTTCACGTAGGAGAACTTGACCCAATAGCCCAGGTCGGCCTCGTCTGGTCCGTTGTTGTTGATGTCCACATAGTCTGCCCCCAAAATGGAGGTCAGCAGGTAAGAGTGTGCGTATTCTGGTGTTTCAGTACGCTGGTAGTATTCATCCGTACCGCCAATCTTGTAGTTGACCTTTCCACCGGAAACCCCAAACGTGGCGCGCGGTGTGCAGTCTGTCGCATCTTCAGCAGAAGAAAAGGTGGCATCCACCTGCACGTTGTTCATCGCGGGAATGCCGTAGACATAGCGACTTCCATTTTCCTGCAACACGGTCATTCCTCCAAAGTGGTGTCCCTTCGCGGAGGCTCGGTTGAGCGTGGTGGTGTTTGCCAGGTAGTCCTGCGTGGCGTTGGTGTAGTATTGAATGTCGTATTCCGGCAGTAGGGCATTTCCACTTTGCACCAGCCAATCATTGGTGATCGGCTCTATGTTTTTTGCACGCGGTTTGCGACTCAGTTCCGGATACGGAAGATTCTCCTCCCGATCGGGAATGTTGGTCACCTTGTTGGCTTGGCCGTCATAAGTCTCAAAACCTCCGGTGGTTCTGTAGTTGCCCACAGATCCGGCTATGGAATGATTGACCTCCTGAAGTTCCGGGCGGAACGATTGAAGGCCGCTGCCGGGAGACAAACTGCGATTGGCCGTTGGTTCTCCGTATACCTTGAAGTAGGCGGGTTCGTAGTTCCAATCTCGGTTGTACTTGTATTTGTAGGCCGTGTAGAGGTCATTGTCCTCGGTCCATTGTCCGCTCTCGGCTTTTCCATGGGTATAAGTGGCCGACAATCCAAAGTGTGTGGCGGAGCCCGATAAATCCACTCCAATGGAACCTCCATTGGTAATAGACTCCGCATAGGGATCATATACACAACCAATGTCCGAGCGCCAAGCTCGGAACATACCGCCCGTTCCCTGGCCGGAGATGTTGTAGTGATCCGCAGTCAATACCGGCACTGGAAGGTTCGGCATCGTTTCGTTGACCATGCCATCGTTTTCGCGGTTGAAATCCATGAGCCCTTTTTCATCCCGGTTTGAATTTTCCAGGTGGTAGTATCCATAGCCTTTGCGCGCATAGTTGGTTTCCCGGAGTTTCTGCAGCGTGTAGAAACCGCCCACCTTATAACTGGCAAATACGCCTCCGGTCGCTCCGAGCTTAAAGCTGACGCTGAGCGGCACCGTGCTGTACTCCAGGTTGATTTTGGGAGTGTAAGCGTGCACTGGTGAGCCCAACCACGATACGGAGGTTTGCTTGGTTCCTTTTAGAAGTCGGTTGTGCGCAAATGCCCAGTCATACCTCAGCCCCGATTCTGAATTAAAACCGAGCGTGGCAGATGCGTTTTTGTTCCCAAGTGAGAGACTGGCTCCGACTCCGTTTTGGGAGTCGAAGTCCAGGCCTCCGCCCAATTGGGCACCCGCGTCTTTCCCGGGAGAAACAGTGGCCGAAGCCCCGTAGCCAAATCCCCGGTAGTTGTTCCAGTAGAGGTTCACGCCAAGCCCGAGCGAAGCATCACCTCCAAATATTTCCAGGTTGACTCCTCCGTTGATGCCTGCTGTATGGCTGGCCTTGATGTCTTGCTCGGTGTTGATTTCATCGCCCATGAATTCGTCCGGAAGTCCTCGCATGGAGCGATTGATGGCGCCCGCATTTAAGCTCCAACCCAGGCCAACCCAGCTGGCTTCCTGGTCCATGCCGATTCCTGAGTGGTAGGACAAGTTGAAAGGATAACCCCCATCGGGCCCGGGCAATTCAAACAGCGGAATGTTGTACGTGAAGTCTCCGCTGAACAGATCCACCATTTGTGAATTTCCTGCGGATTCAAATCCTTGCATTTCGGGCTGTGAAGGCCCGGAGGTTAGTGCCATTGCAGCCGTTGGAGCGACTACATCGGCTAGCATGATCAACGCCAGGAAGCTGGCAACGATCCTGATCGGTTTCTTCTTTCTGTCTAACATAACTCCATGTTGTTTTTGTTGCGGTGTTTGCCGAGCAGCGCCCATGATGGGAGATGGTCAGCACTATCTATTTTCCTGTTTCAGACTTTTTGAGAACTCTTCGGTATTGTCCACATCACGGGCGCATCGCACCCGATTACACGCTCCATGGAATGTTCCTTGTCGCGTTACCTTTTACAGTCAATGATTTCAGCCGGAGCTAGAGGGCAGGATCTGACACCACGGAATGCTTCATCATTCTGGTGGCGGTAACCTGTTCCTGAGTTCTTGATTCTGCTCTTGGTGTTATGAGGTGATCACCGGAGGTAGGGATGGCAGAACGTTGGGGATCAAACTTCCTCACAGGCTGTGAATCCAGCGAGGTGCTGGATACGATTGTTGTGCGGATGAAATGATCGAAACTCATAGAATCATTGACATATCTACAAGACAATGATGCTTGGATTGCTCATCTTGAACAATCTCCAATTCATGAGCAGGGAAAAAAAAGCAATGAATGAGACCTGCCGTTTAACGAAGGATACTTCAATAGAGAGAATGAGAAGAAGGCAGAGTGATGTCCAACATTGGATGGCTCGTCATCTGGCTTTGTCCGCCATTGTTCAGCACATGGGTGCTTCTGCGCTTACTTACGATTTGTTTCTAGGAAGGAAATAGACACAGACGTTTAAGTCTGTTCACGTCTCATTCAATCCCGTGCTTCTCAAGAAAAGCATCCAGCTCCTGGATGGTGGGGTTTTTCAAGTGTTCATCACCCACGATCACGGTCGGAAATTTGAGGACACCTTCATACCTGGCCTTCACGCGTTCAGCCGCAGCAGCATCGTCCTCCACATCGTGATCGTCAAATTCGATCCATTGCGATTGCAGGTAGTTACGCAGCTTGGCCGACTTCAAACACCAGCTGGCTCCGTATAGCTCTAGTTTCTTTTCCACAGTTTCAGAAGGGTTGGTTGCACTTTATCAGCGCTTAAAACGATGAAGGGCGTGAGGGACATCAGGATGATCGAAACTGCCAGAAAGATCTGATAGTTAGCCTCGCTGATGAGTTCATATTCCAGTCCGCTCTGCGCCAACACAAAGGAGAATTCACCGATCTGGGCGATCGAAAAGCCCACGGCTACGGCCGTCTTCCAATCGAGCTTCATCACTTTCACCGCCAGGATGCCGGCCGTGGCTTTCACCGCAAAGGCAAACAGGGTCCAGAAGATGATCCAGTGGTAATCGGTCAGGAAGATTTCATAGTTGAGCAGCATGCCCATGGAGATGAAGAAGAAGCTCATGAACACATAGCGGAACGGCAAAAAGCAGGAAATCGCCATGTGGTTGTAGTCCGTTTCTGCGATGATCAGCCCAGCAATGAATGCCCCAAGCGCCAGTGAAAGGCCCATCTGTTCGGTGAGCAGGGCAATGCCGGTGACCAGGAATACGGTGGCGATCAAAAAGACCTCCTGGCTGCGGACCTTCATCACCGTTTTCAGGAAATACGGGATGATGTAGCGCGCCAGCAAAAACGCAATGCCACCCATCAAAACGAGTTTGCCCAGCAGCAAGCCCAGTGCGATCAACGGATCTTCTCCCTGGCCCGCCAGGATGGGGGTGAAGAGCATCAGCGGCACAATCATGATGTCCTGGAAGAGTAGCACAGCCAAAATGAATTTGCCGTGTGGGGAGGTGATTTTGTTGCTGTCCTGCAACACTTTCACAACAATGGCGGTACTACTAAGCGCATACAGAAAGCCCCAGAATATGCTCTCTTCCACGCTCGGCCGCATCATCAACCAAATGAGTCCAGCGGTAAGGATGATGGTGAAGAAGACCTGCGCGGCTCCTCCTCCCAGCACGTATTTCTGGATCTTCTTCAGGTTTGAGAATGAGAATTCGAGGCCTACCGTAAAAAGCAGCAGAATGATGCCAATCTCAGCATAAACCTCCACTTCTTCCATGTCTGCGAAATAGCTGGTGGTGTTTGGGCTCAGCAGTACGCCAGTGATCAAGTAGCCTATGATGTACCTGATTTTGAGTAACCTGCAGATGATGATGACTGCGGTGGCTACTCCGAATAGGGCACAAATGTTAATCAGGATGTGGTGTTGCACGGTGGTTGTGTTTGCCTAATGACAGCCTATAACACAGATGAGACATGAGTGTTTGCAAGAGACTCTGGCAAAAGAAGGAAAGATGAGAAATGAACCTCAGGGTACCGCCCGCCTCACCTGTGCTTACGAACCACGACTTTTTCAATCGCAATGGTCTGACCAGACTGGTATAGTCGCGCGAAATAGATTCCTCCTGGCAAATCCCTACAAGGAACAGTAAAGAGATTCCCCGATAGATTTTCAGCGGTTAACACGACCTGACCTTGACTATTGAGCATTTCAAAGCTTGCATTAGTCAGTGGTTGGTTACTCTTGACGTTGAATTGAGAAACAATTGGATTGGGGTAGATGGTGACATGATCGTCCAGGAAATATTCGACTAATCCGATGGCATCCTCTTCCTCCTGACCGTAGATGTAAATAGAATCAGCAAATCTCGGAGCAGAATACATAAAACCACCTGTGCGATCAAAGCACTTCTTGCCGTAGTATCTCTGCTTGTCTGAAAAAGCTCCTACTTCTGTGACGTTACCTGTAAGGCTGTCTACCTGATAGAATATCATGTCTCCGTCTCCAACACTCCCCGGACCATTGCTGATGCATATCCACTGTTTGTCATCAGTCATGCTCATGTATTGCGAGCGTATGGTGTTTTGTTCTGTTTGAATGACCGTCAATGAGTCTGTAACGGTGTCCCTAGAGAGTACCACTAAAGCTCCGGAACCCAGAGCGTTTGTTAGCGTGTAAATGAATCGGCTGTCATGGCTGCGCTCACTTTCCTTTGAAAAGGTGAGGCCTGGGTTCACATTATTAGAGCCGGTTATAACACTTTTAAACGTCAACAAACCTGTAGTATCATCCCGTTCATATACACTGACACTGCTGCCTCCAGTGATAAACAAGAGTCGGTCATCGTCACCCATCAGCAATGAGATGTCACTTCCAATTCCAGGTGAGAAGTTTACGTTATTCAGGGTATCGATGATGGATAGGGTATCCGTCTGCGCGTCCCGCTCAAACATAAAAATGTTGTTTCCTCCAGCCAGATAGACATGTCTTCCATCACTTGTGGTTACGAAGTTGTTATGGTCTCCAATAAACACATCTCTCATGATGGTTTGATAGGGCGACAGTAACCCCGTGACCGTATCGCGTGCCAGGGTGTAGACAAAAAACGTAGTAGCGGCATAGAGGTACATGCCGTCAGGACTGAGGCTGATCGCGCCTACACTGTAAAGGGTGTTTCCACCGACTATGATGCTGACACTGTCAACAGTATCAACCGTCTGAATATGCGTTAGCTGACCATTCACCATGTTTCGGGAATGGACTTGGATTTCGTTAAAGGTAACAACGTATGCGAACTTGTTGTCATCGCTGATCAGCACATCTATTGCGTCCGTGGAATTTGTAGAAGCAACGTCAGCATAGTTGAACTGAGCATGTGCGTAGCACGAAGTGAGCAACAAAGCGATACAGGCTATATCTCGTAGTGAATAGTTCATAGGTAGATGCCAAGACGAGCAGTGAGTTTAGAAAGCAAGTCGAGACGTGTTTTTTAATTATGAGCGGTGCGCATGGTCGTACACCAACACTTTGATTTCAATGCCTGCGGTAACACTGCGGCTTTAATT
>DIYJ01000003.1:206616-331273 GCA_002428995.1 Flavobacteriales bacterium UBA6057
GCTTTAATTAGATGCTGGGAGCTCCAACAATTGCGGCATTAGTGCGGCTTTACTCAGTGCATAAACTTTAATGCCAGCGGTAACACTGCGGCTTTAATTAGATGCTGGGAGCTTCAACAATTGCGGCATTAGTGCGGCTTTCCCCATTGCATAAACTTCAATGTCTGCGGCAACACTGCGGCTTTAATTAGGTGCTAGGAGCTTCAACGATTACGGCAATACTGCGGCTTTCCTCAGTGCATAAACTTCAATGCCTGCGGCAACACTGCGGCTTTAATTAGGTACTAGGAGCTTCAGCGATTGCGGCATTAGTGCGGCTTTCCCCATTGCATGAACTTCAATGCCTGCGGTAGCACTGCGGCTTTAATTCGATGCTGAGAGCTTCAACGATTACGGCATTAGTGCGGCAATCATCGAGTAGAATCGAAAAAATCATTGAGAAGGACGTATTTAACGGATCGTCCGGTAGTGCCAATTCGCTTTAGTATCGGCTTCAAATCATTCAGAAGATGCGTTGACTGTCGTTCTTTCAGTCCTGTAATCTCCTGAACCTCTGAGTTTCCGATGCTTCCATTTTCAATCACGTACTTTACGATTGCGTGATGATTTTCAGAAGTAAAGCCTTTTTCGATGAGCCAACCTTTGGGGTCAAGGAGCAATTTGACGGTAAAATCTGATGCTGTGTTTCGGAAGACAGGAGGAAAAATGGAATTTGCTCTGCAATCTTCGATGATGTTTCCAACTCCGTCTCCTTTATGCTCCACATAATAGCATGCCCAGAAGGCATTTAAAATCGGTTGATTTCTGGGGAAGGAGTGCTGTTTGGTAAGAAGTGACTCAATGTCCCATCCAGGCGGAAGTGAACCTGGATTGATCATGCTTAATTCGTTTGACCGAATCGATATTTGAATGGGTACCTGAACCTTGAAATATTCCTTGTGTGATACCGCGTTCATGATCATTTCACGCAGTGCCTTTGGAGGGTAAATCGATTTTTCAAATCTTTTCAATCCCTCCTGAAAAGTGCTGCGCGTGTCAAAATCTGTTTTCAACAGCTCATAGGCTTCATTGACCTGATTAAACAAGCAACCTTCAATCACCCGCATCTCCTGTCCTTTGCTAACGCGGATGGTTGCACCGGAGAATTCAATAGGCATCGTCCTTCCAAAAAACAGGCGGCCATAATCGGTGATTTGACCAGAAGGTGTTGCAAAACGCAGATGATTGAGCAGCGGCTCCAGCGCATCATTTCTCAGGATTTCTTCTTTGACACGCAAAGTCTGACCTGATTCTAAGGCTTCGTGTCGAAAGCGAGTAATCGCATCGAGGTCAAGTTCGTTCTGATCAACTTTATCCATTTTACTCATCGTCCTGAAAAATGAATTCATCAAAGCGGTTCTTCGTTCCCAGCTTTTGATGGGGATGAACCCCAAAGTCAGCTTGGTTCAAAGGCAAATTCTTGATCAGTTTGTAATCCGTCAAGATGTTATCACGAATCCACGCTCTTCCGTAAGCGAATGAATTGTAATAGAGCAAGAGCTGCTCAAAATTTGATAGTTGGGCGCGAATAAGTCGGATATAGTCATACTTCTGCTCATGCGTTAGCTCCAACGAGTTGTCGCGAATGATAAACTGAGCCAATTGGTATAGCTGGCGATAATAGTGCGGCAATCGATTTGTATGCCCTTCAAAAGGTTGGTACAAGAATTTCCCGGTAAAGGATTTTCCATTTGTCAAGGTAATGGGATACTCGAAGTAACCAGTTGGATCAGAAGTTCTTAAATGGTCCCTCATTGGCAATCGGACAGATGTTTCCAAATAGGAAGCAACACTTTCAAAAAGCTTTAACTCGTCCCCTTCAAGCTTTTCATTCACACTCTCTTTTGCATTGTTTCCCAACCCATGCAGGAATAATTTGAAGGAGAGTTCAACGATGCGTTCTGGCGAGAAACGATCCTCAAATTCTTCTTCGCTTTGTTGCTTGAAGGCGAAATAGATGAACTTAAACTCATAAAACATTCTCATGAGCAGCTTTCGTCCGCGTAATTGATGCCGCTCATTGGTGATTTCCATCTCATCAACATTTGCGCGGTGGAGCCTGAGCATCTCATAAAACTTAGCCTCGAATCGTTCTACTTTGATGTCTTTGCGCTGTTGATCAGCCAAATTTCGCTGCTGCTGATTGGCATCATACTGAATCCAAAAAGCTATAAATGTCAAGAAGGCCGCCACCATCGCTACGAATGGCCCGAGGATTCCACCTAGTGTATCACCTATTTCACCGGTTTGGTTAAAATCGAGCCCAAAGACGCTGAATTGAGTAAACAGAAAAGGAAAAGAACCAATAATCAACAGTAACGCCAGAAATAGGAAGGTGAGTTTCCAGAATAATCGGTTGAAAATGATTGCGGGTTTTTCCATTGCTCTTCCTGCGATGGAAAACTAATGCATATGCACTAAACTTTAGTAATTATTGCTTAATGCTCTTTCGTAAGGACAACCTGAAAGTGCAAAATGTGCGGAAAGCTTTGAAGCCTCAATCCCCCAACAAATTCAGTTCATCAATCAGCTCCAGGAATTCGTCCCGCTTGTTTTTGCTGAGGACCGCGTGATGTTCCTTCAGCGAAATGCTGGTGCTTTCGATGCTGTCGATGTGATCGATGTTGACGATGTAGGAACGATGCGTGCGGTAGAAGTTTCTAGGCAAGAGTTCTTCGAGCTTGCTCATGGATTGGAGCGACATGATCTTGCGACCATCCGTAGTCATGATCTGCACGTACGGTCCCTGACCTTTGATGACCACAATTTCATCAAAGGCCACCTTGATGATCTTGTTGTCGGCCTTGATGAAGAGCTTGTCTGCCTTTTGCTCGGAGGCTGGAGTTGGGGCGGGCGTTATCTCAGGCGCACGCGCAGCAGTCACCTTGGTGATGGCCTTGTAAAAGCGATCAAAGTCGACTGGTTTGAGTAGGTAATCTTTGACGTCCAGTTCATATCCCTGTACCGCATATTCTGAATAAGCCGTAGTTAAAATGGTGGCAGGTCTGTTGGGCAGAATCTTCAATAAATCAATGCCTGTGAGGTCGGGCATTTGGATGTCCAGAAAAAGGATGTCCACCGGATTGGTTTTGATAAACTGCATGGCTTCCATGGCCGAGCTGCAGGTTCCTGCAAGCTCCAGCTCTGGCACCTTTTCCACATAATCCGA
The DNA here is from genome assembly GCA_002428995.1 of Flavobacteriales bacterium UBA6057. Classification (GTDB taxonomy): domain Bacteria; phylum Bacteroidota; class Bacteroidia; order Flavobacteriales_G; family Salibacteraceae; genus UBA6057. The sequence continues at coordinate 209,825 of DIYJ01000003.1, forward strand.
CAGGAGCTGCCGGGCAATGTGTTCATCGTCAACCACAAGGCACTTCATGCTCATAGCTTCACGGTTATTTCAAGTTTGTATTCCTGCTCGGTCTTCTCGATCTCTACCTCATGCCGGTCGGGATAATTTGCTTCAAGCAGCTTCAGGGCATTGGTCAATCCGATGCCTCTGCGGTCACCGACTACTTTGCTCACCTCTTTTCGAATCGTGTTTTCGGTTCGGAATCGGAGCTCATCTTTATCCACCTCCATGCTGATGTTGATCCAGCCTTCCGGGTTCGTTTCCAGGTCTGAGTGCTTGAAGCAGTTCTCCACAAAATTGATCAGCACCATTGGGGTGATGGAATGGGTGTGGTTTACGCCTGCATGGTAGAAGTCTACGTTGCGCGTGCCCTCGTGCTTGAGCTGCTGTAGACTGAGATAGTCTTCCAGCAATTCCTTTTCCTTGACCAGCGGGACTTTCGGCCGTTCACAGTCGTCCAGCAGATAGCGCATGATGACGGAGAGCTTCGAGATCATCTTGGCTGCCCGTTCATCGCCCAGGTAGGCCAAGCCGTAGATGTTATTGAGCGTGTTGAACAGAAAGTGCGGACTGATCTGTGTCTTCAGCAAGGTCAGTTCGGCTTGAGCCCGGTCTGCCTGTTGCCCGATGCGTTCCACCTGTTTTTGGTGATAGATGTTCGTCACGTGCATGCTGGCGATTACAATCATTCCCATCACCACCATCATGATCCAAATGGCCACCCTTACTGTACCTGGCACCTTGGTGTCAACAAGATCAAGGTCAACATCCAGAAGAGGCGGCAGGAACTGATGGGCAGCCAGGCCAAGACAAAAGAAAATGAGCCAAAGGACTGCGCGACCGGTGAGGTCAATATCCATTTTTCCCTCCTTCTCGAGGTATTGAGGAAAGAGCTTGAATCCGAAAAACCAGATGGCCAGCGATCCAAATCCGAAGAACGCCACGAAGTAGTGAAAGGCAATCATCGGGTCTCGTTGATAGCTCAGCACCAGGATGATGCAGAGGTTCATCACTGCCCACAGTGCATAAGGCCCGACTTGCAGGAAACGCTTGGTTCTGGATAGGACAGATTCAGACATGATTCAAAACTACCATCTCAGGATTCGGCAACATCCGAGAATGCATGAAAAGAGCGATGAATGGCATCAATGTGCGATTCTGATAAACGAAATGCTTGGTTTAATCCAAGTGGCATTTGGTGCATTAATCCTAGAGCTTCGTTCATCTTCTCGCGCCTCAGAAAAGCGCTCAAATAGTTTCGCTCTCAAATCAAAAAAAGTAGAAATGAGAGCCATTAGCACATTCATCGTCATCGCCATCATGAGCATTGCCACAAGCGCTTTTGCGCAAAGTGGACCAGACGCCATTGTTGGCAAGTGGAAGACCAATGAAGGACTGATCGAGATCGTCAAAAAGAATGATCGATTCCTGGGCTACCCTGTGAAGCCTGACGGCACCACCAACATGGGGCGAAAGATCCTGGATGTGGCCTATGATGACAAGAAATGGGAAGGTGAAGTGTATTCCATCAAGCGGGAAGACTGGTTCGATTTTGAAAGTGAGATCGAAGGCAGCAAGATGCTGGTGGAAGTGAGCGCAGGATTCATCAGCAAGGACTTTGAGTGGGTGAAAACGAAGTAGTGAAACACACCTGACTGACCCATGAAATACCTATTCAGCCTGACCTTCATCCTCTGCCTTGTTCATGCGCAGGCACAGGATTATACCATAGGCGTGATTGCCGATTTTGAGCAATCCCCTCCGGTGGAAGCTATCGTGGCGCAATTCATTGAAGAGATCGATCAAACTACGGGTTCATCGCGGAAGGTGGGCCTCGGTACTGCCACTTGGGGAATCTCCGACCTGGATGCTGCACAAAGCACATACAATCAGATTCAAGGACAACATGACCTCATCCTCGCGCTCGGAAGCGTGAGCGTCAAGGGCATCTCCGGTATCGGGCAGCTGCCGACTCCAGTCGTTGGTCTTGGGATCATCGATCCTATCAGCCAAGGCATTCCTTTTGCCAATGGCGCTTCCGGAAAGGTCAACTTCACGTACATCTGGCAAACCGAAGCCCTGGCAGAAGAGCTGGAAGCCTTTACTCAGCTGGACGACTTCAAAAACCTCGCGGTGTTTGTGGATGGTAAGGCTGGGGCCACCATCGATCCGGAGGCAACGCGAAAGCGGGTTGATTCGGTATCCAATGCGTTGGATGCGGAGATCAACATCATCCCCGTTGGGCAAGACATCAATCAAGTGGTATCCCAGCTTCCCGCTGGGACGGATGCAGCATACTTCACCGTGATGTTCAGCCAGTCGGAGAGCAACTTGCGTGCATTGATTGATCAGCTCAACGAACAGAAAATCCCAACCTTCACGGGGAGTGCTCGCTTAATGGATTATGGTGTACTTGGTTCCATCACCAATGAAAACGACCTCGATCAGGTCACTCGTAACCTCGCCATCAAATCCGATGAAATCCTCTCCGGTGGAGACCTTTCGGTGATGCCTGTCAGGCTCGAAACTAAAAAGCAGTTCTACCTCAACCTGGCCACCGCAAGAAAGATCGAGCTACCCGTACCTTTTGATGTACTCTTCACAGCCACACTGATTGGAGACGAAGAAGAGCCCGCCAATAAGTACTCATTCGAGGAAATCATCGCCAAATCACTGGAGGTCAACCTCAACGTCAAGATTAGTTATCAGGACCTGGACCGGGCGGGTGTAGACATCAAATCAGCACGGTCCAACATGCTGCCGCAACTTGAATCATCGCTCACAGGTTCGCAGATCAATGAAGAGCGTGCCAACGCTGCCTTCAACAGTCCGGAGCGCTCACTTTCAGGGAATCTGACCCTTTCGCAGGTCATCTATTCCGAGCAGGCCGTTGCCGCCATCAAGATCACCAAATACCTCCAGAAGGCGCAGGAATACAACACCGAGGCAGAAGTGCTCGATGTGATTTTTGACACTTATTCCGCCTATCTCAATGTGCTTTCGGCCAAGACCAATGTGCTGATTCAACGGGAAAACCTCAACAACACCAAGAAGAACAGGGAACTGGCAAGCATTCGTGTCAACATCGGTTCGTCCAACAACGCTGACCTCTATCGCTGGGAGTCGGAACTGGCTTTTGCCAACCAGAACGTGATCGATGCTCAAACCACGCTTCTTACTGCAAAGCTTCAGCTCAACACCTTGCTGGCGAATACACTCGGCTTTGAATACGAAGTGGAGGACGTTTCGCTGGAAGATGAATGGATCAAGGGTTTCACTACCGGACCGCTGGCGCAAATGACCAGCACTCCGCAAAGCCTGCAAATGGTATCTGATTTTTTGGTGGAGGAGAGTTTGCGCGAAAACCCTAACAAGAAATTCATTCTTGAAAACATCAACGCTACCGATCGCCAGCTCAAGCAAAACAGACGACTGAGGTACATCCCAACAGTGGCCATTCAAGCGCAGACCTCACAAATTCTTGCCCGTGGTGGCCAAGGTTCGGAGATCGATGCTGCAGCCATGGCCTTTGGCATGACGGAGTTGGTAGACAATTCCTGGTCGGCTGGTTTCTCGGTTTCGTATCCCATTTTCCAGGGATTTGCTCGAAACGCAGCCGTTCAACAGTCCAGGATCAACCTTGATCAATTGGATAACAACCGAATGTTGCTCGACCAGAACCTTGAGCTGGGTGTTCGGGCCAGTGTGCTTGGGTTGTTGAGCGCAAGCACGAACATTCAGTTCAGCAACGAAGCCTCGGTCAGTGCCAAGAAAAACTTTGAGCTGGTTCAGGAAAACTACAAGCAGGGAACTGTCAACATCACCCAGGTGATTGACGCCCAGCAAGCTGCCCTTGAAACCAACATCAACGCAGCCCTTTCCAATTACCAATATGTGCAGCAACATCTGCAACTCGAATACAACGTGGGTACGTTCACCATGCTCATGACCGAAGAAGAACTACAAGACTTTATAAACCGCTTGCTCCAATACTCTAATAACTAACCAACATGCGAACAGCAAAAACCATTGGACTGACCCTGTTTCTCGGCATCCTGCTCCACGGATGTGGGGGCGCTGAAACAGAAGAAAAGAAAGAGGTTATTAAACCCATCAAATTCGGCATGGTCGAATCGGTTGGTGGACTCTCCAGCAGGACGTTTAACGGCATTACACAATCGGGCTCCGAAACCAACCTGAGCTTCCGAACCGGTGGCATGATCACCAAACTCAATGTTTCAGTCGGACAGCGGGTAAACAAAGGACAACTGCTTGCTCAATTGGATCAAAAGGATGCTTTGCTCGCCCTCGGTCAGGCAGAGTTGGATGTGAACAACGCCAAGGTGCAGCTCGAAACGGCCCAGTCAGCCTTCGATCGGACCAAGAAACTCTATCAAACCAACAATGCTTCACTGAGTGATTATGAGCAGGCCAAAAGCGGCCTTTCCAATGCGCAGAGTGGCTATGAAATCTCGCTCAAGCGCTACGATCTTCAGAAGTCTCAGGTGTCTTACACATCCATGTATGCTCCCATGACGGGCATCGTTTCGATGGTCAATGCCGGGTTGAATGAAGTTGCTGGGGCTGGTCAACCCATTTTGGTAATGAGCCAGGAAGAAACGGGCGATATGGAAGCGATGGCGGGAGTGCCAGAGAAGTACATCTCACAAGTGAAGCAAGGAAGTTCAACCACGGTCCGCATTCCCTCACAATCCGGAGAGTTCAGTGGTGTCATTACCGAGGTTGGATATTCTTCCACTGGCGGAACCTATCCCGTCACAGTGACCATCGAAAACCCAACCGAAGAGGTTCGTCCGGGCATGCCTGTCGAAGTCACCTTCACCTTTGGCGATGCCGATCAGGAGTCGCAACTAGTGGTGCCAGCCAAGGCCGTGGGCGAGGATGAAAACGGCCAGTTTGTCTTTGGTTTGAATCCCAAGGAGGATGAGGTGTATGAAGCGCAGAAGATGGCCATTGAAGTCGGTAGTCTTACTTCTGGAGGATTCATTGTGCGCTCGGGAATTGAGCAGGACCAAATCGTGGCCACGGCCGGATTGAGAACGCTCTACGATGGAATGAAAGTGAAACTCGTAAAGCTCTAAAAGGATGAACCTTACTTCCATTGCCATCAAGAACAGCCGGGTTACTTACCTGCTGTTGGCCATCATCATTGTACTTGGAATCTCAGGTTACCTCGCGCTTCCAAGAGACAGCATGCCTCCGTTCACCATTCGGACGGCAAGCGTTGTGACCGTTTTTCCCGGGGCGAGTCCTGAGCGTATTGAATTATTGGTGACCGACCCGATTGAGCAGGTTGCGCAGGAAATTCCAGAGGTAGATTACATCCAAAGCGAATCGCGGACCGGTATTTCCATCGTGAAAGTGGCCCTCAAGGAGAGTGTAAAACAAAAGGAACTTCAACCAATCTGGGATCGCTTGAGGCGTAAAATTGACGGCTTGTCCATGCCATCGGGCGTGAGCCAATTACCCGATCTGAAAGACGAAGGTTTGGGTGATACTTATGGCATTGCCATCGGCCTTGAAAACGATGGCTACGAGCCCAAGGAACTCGAAGAACAGGCAGACAGGCTGCGTTCATCATTGATCCGTTTGCAGGATGCCGCCAAGGTGGAACTGACTGGAGTGGCGGAGCGTAGGGTGTTTATTGATTACAACGATGCCGAGCTTGCCAAGCTTCAGCTTTCGGCCAACGAGCTGAAAAACATCATTTCCAGTACCAACATCATCATTCCAGCCGGTGAATTGAACATTGGTGATGAACGCGTGATTCTGGAGCCTTCCGGAAACTTCGAAACCATTGAAGACATCCGAAACATGCTTATTCCGGTTGGGCAACTTGGCCAAACGGTCTACCTCGAAGATATCGCAGAGGTGTATGAAGACTATGTTTCTCCACGCGAAACCATTGTGCGCATGAATGGCCAGTCGGCCATCGGCTTGCACATGTCGCTGAAGGATGGCGCCAACATCGTGCAGCTTGGCGAACAGGTGGATATGATGCTGACTAGCTTCAACGAAACGCTTCCTGTAGGTATTCGTGCGCAGCGCATCGCTTCACAGGATACGGATGTGTCTACCAACGTGAACGACTTTGTCTCCAACCTCGTGCAGTCGATTGTGATCGTTTTGGCGGTGATGCTCGTGTTTCTTGGCTTCCGGACAGGCGTGGTGGTTGCCAGCCTCATTCCAACGGCCATCATCATGGGCTTGTTCCTGATGAATGCCTTTTCCATTGGCCTCAATCAGGTGTCGCTGGCGGCACTCATCATGGCGCTGGGCATGCTGGTGGACAATGCCATCGTGATGGCCGAATCCATGATGGTGAAGATGGAACGGGGAGAGAAGGCCCTCGATGCTGCCATCTCGTCCAGCAAGGAATTGATGGTGCCGTTGTTGACCAGTTCGCTCACTACTTCCGCGGCCTTTCTTTCCTTCTTCATTGCCGATTCAGTGATGGGTGAAATCATGGGGCCTCTGTTCTCTGTGATCACCATTACGTTGATTTCCTCCTGGCTCATGGCCCTGACGATCGTGCCCATGCTGGCCATCATTTTTATCCGAGTGAAACCAAAAGACGCATCGGCCAAACCGGGATTATTTGATCGACTCAGTGTGTATTACAAGCGCATCATTCGCTGGTCACTCGCTCATCCAGCCATTGTGATTGTTGCAGTTGTGAGTTGTCTGGCCTTGTCTTTTGTTGGGATGACTCAGCTGGGTTTTGTCTTTATGCCTGACAGCGAGCGAAACCTTGTGACAGTAGATGTGGAACTGCCTACCGGAACGAGCCTGGAAACCACTTCTTCACAAGTGGCGCTGCTTGAATCCTACATCGCTGACAGCCTGTTGCTGAACGAATCGCGTACCCGTGGTGTGCAGGATTGGTCGTCCTTCATTGGTGAAGGCCCCAAATCGTATGATCTGGGTTACCAACCCGGAGAAAAGCGCACAAACTATGCGCATTTGCTGGTAAACACATCCTCAGGCGATGACAACCTGATGGTGATTGACAAGCTGCAGGACTTTGCCTTTCTCAACCTTCCAGATGCAAAGGTGACGGTGAAACGCCTGACCAGCGGTGGCGGTGCCAGTGTGCCCATACAGATCCGCATCAGCGGGCCGGATGCCAATAAGTTGGTCCAGATTGCTTCGCAAACCAAGGACCACTTGCGTACGATCAACGGTACCAACAACGTGGATGACACGTGGGGGCCAAAAATCAAGAAGGTATTGGTTGACATCAATCCATCGAAGCTGAGTTACAACGGACTGACCAATCAGGATGTCGCCCTTTCTTCTTACACCACCTTGTCTGGTTTCAATGTGGGCGAATACCGCGAAGGCGAGGACAACATTCCCATCACCATGCAAACTGAGGGCAGTTTGGAAGTAGCGTATGAAGACCTGGAAGGCATGAACATTTACAGTCAGATGAACGGTCGTGCAGTGCCCATGGCGCAGCTTGCCGACATCAGTGTAGATTGGCAATTGGCGAAAATCCTGAGGCGTGACCTCAATCGGATGATCACCGTGGAATCGCGATTGGATGAAGGCGTCACGGCCGGTGAGGTTACCACGCCCATGACGCAATGGCTCGAAGAACAGAGTGCGGAATGGGGGGCTGAATACTCTTTTGAGTTTGGCGGAGATGCCGAAGCCAGCAGCAAGGCCATGGGCGCGGTAGCAGACAAACTTCCTATTTCATTGTTCATCATCATCTTGTTGTTGGTGATGCAGTTCAACTCCTTCCGCAAATCCAGCATCGTATTGCTGGCCGTTCCGTTTGGTTTGGTGGGCGTTGTTGGTGGCTTGTTGCTCACCGGAACCAACCTGAGCTTCACCGGTTTCCTGGGCATCATTTCGCTGGCCGGAATCGTGATCAACAATGCCATCGTGCTCATCGATCGCATTCAGCTGGAATTGGATGAAAACGGACGGGAACCCTACGAAGCCATCCTCACGGCAGGGCAGGAGCGTTTCCGCCCGATTCTCTTGACCACGTTCACGACTTCGTTGGGTTTGATTCCGCTATGGCTCGGTGGCGGTGAAATGTGGGAGCCACTCGCCATCGGCATCATCTTCGGATTGCTCTTCGCTACGATCATAACCCTAGTGCTGGTGCCGGTGCTGTATCGCCTTTTCTACAAAGTGGTTGTAACGAAATGAATGAGGAGTTGACGTTTCGGGCCTACCTCGCAGAGAACAAACAGGGATTTTTCCTGGGTAGCTTGCTGCTCGTGTTGATAGGCAGCGTCTTTTTTCCGCCAATCTATCAGCATTCCATCATTTCGATATTGGTCATGCAAAACATGGTTTTTGGGCTATTGCTGATTCAGAAACGCTTTGCCCTGGCCAGAGCGATTCTGTTTGTCTTTCTGGGTCTGTGTTCGATCCATGTCGGTCTCACCTTTTTTGGTGAGACCATGTCAGTAGATCATGCCAGTCAGTTCTTATTTGGCCTCTACTTCACATTCATTTCGATCATCCACTTTTATGAGCTGTATCGTGAAAAGCAGCTCAGCATGGCCTCCATCTATGCCGTGTTCAGCGGGTTCATTCTGTTGGCCTTTGCTTTTGGTTTTGCGTTGAAGTTTATCCATACCATGGACCCGAACTCCATCAATGGCATTGGAAAAGACGCCTTTGCCGCGGATTTCATCTATTTCAGCTTCATAACCTTGATGACCATTGGTTATGGCGACATCGTGCCTGCCACGGACATTGCCAGGCAGGTGGTTGTTTTTGCCTCATTGGTCGGTCATTTCTACACGGTGTTTATCACTGCATTTATCATCGGAAAGCTCATCAATAAGCAGAATGAATCAGCCTCCTAGCCTTTTAGCTTGTTGCCTGGTCTGGTCCTACAAGCTCAGGAGTTGGAATTGTTTTCCACAGCATGGCCATGTTCGCGCTTTTGAATAGAACTTACTCAATCATCATTCGGATGTGCCTGACTTCTTCCTCGAAGCGCATGGTGCAGAGGTAGATGCCCGGTGTGATGCGCTTCCCTTCTTGATTTTCACCGTTCCACGCCAGGGTATGTACACCTGCCTCCAAGGAGTTTTCCACACTCCAGACATACCTGCCGCTGAGGTCGTGGATCTCGAACCTCACCCTACCATCTTCGGGAATGGAAAACCCGATGATTGTTCCATTTTTGAAAGGATTAGGGTGGTTTTGTTGAAGATCCATACCGTAGGAGAGCTCGCTCCCTTGCGCAGTTTGGAGGTCGGCCTGTCCCTTTTTTACCTCGATATCACCAATGGACGAACAGGAAGTAATGATTCTTCCGGATTTTGTCTTGTGACCAAACTCGTGATATTCCGGGATATCGATGAACTGTGTTTGCGAGAGCGCTGACTCGTTTCCATTGACGTCTATGGCTCTTATTTCCAGTCTGCTTGCTTGTCTTCTATATGCAAGTTTTGGATTATAACCGATGCGCACGAGTGGTTCGCTGTCATAAATAGTTTCGAAGAGCTGACCATCGATGTACACCTTATAGCCCGCTACTTCGCCTGTGCTATCAAAAACATCAAAGCGGACCTCGCAGTGAGGTACAGATAGGCTGCACGGAAGCATGATGGAATCCGGCTTGTAATTGATGACGAAGTTATTGGGTGGTGAAGGTGGTATGTAATCGGGAATGATTCGGTAAAATTTGCTAGGATCCGCATTCTGGACGATCAGATTCTGAACACTGTATTCCTGGAAGGTCATAGGAGACTGAACGCTAATCCAGGGACCGAGGGCGCTGCCCGCCTCTTCCAGAAGGTAGTATGCATCGATATCGAACAGCGATGTTTTAATGGCAAGGGTGTTTGATTCATAGGTGACCTGGGGTTTATAAGGCCTGGCCAATGGCTCTCCGGCAAACATGCCCAGGGATGGATTAAGCACGGATTTCCAATAAGAATCGATCGCGCTTCCTCCCTGGAAGTATTCCCTTACCAAATGGGAGACATTAGGAAACCTGGAAGGGCTGCTCGTGGGCTCTGAAACGGTTCCATAGGTGGCCGTGGCTCCAGCTTCCAACCACTCACCAATAAACATTTGCCCGCCCCCGATCCGTCCTCCACCGGAGGTGAGGTGGTCGCATATCGCTCCTGGCGCATACGAGTTGGTTTCGATATCGTCTATCCATTCATTACCCGTGAAATAGAATAAGATGTCTGAGGTATTGGACAGGTAATCGTTGGTGACACCTGATAAATCAAGCGTATAAAGGTCTATTCCACTGTACTGAGAAGGTACGGTGAGCATTTGACTCCATCTTGCATTGCGATGAGGATCCCTGGTCCTGACGAAATAGCCGTCACCTGTTGGGAACGTGCCATCGGCTGAGACTCCAAGGTCAATGAGGTCTTCTGCCTCAGCCAGGGTGTTGGCATTTGTCATAAGGTGCATAGTGGGACGAATGCCATAGTCTGTGTAGGGTTGAACGGAGTTTGAATTGTAAAACTCATTCTCGAGGTCGTGCGTGTAGCTTTCTCCTCCGGGGTTAGACAGGAGCTCCCCATTCGCAAACGCTGCACACACAGATGACTTGTCAGGGAATCCCTGGCGAGGAATACCGTCAAAAAAGTTGGGAGCCTTCCAGGCCAAAACAAAGGCCTGGATTTCGTTCTCCCTACCCAGAAGAGCAGCATTAATATCGTCCATTGCGTCATTGAAGGCACTGGTGCTCAGGGAGGCGGTACTGGAAGTGTTGAGCGAAACGGTAATGATGTTTTGCGTGGGAATGCCCCGCGCGCTGGCATAGTAGCTCGCCACAGATGCAGAGATCGGATCTGCATCGTTCACAATGATGGCTATTTGTTCTGGGAGGATGGAAGTTCGGGGGAGCAATACGGTCGGGCCTCCCGCTGGTGTGAATGCTTCATACTCGCTGTTAGAACTCACGTTGTTGTTTTGTGCACAGAGCGAAAACATACACAGCATAAATATGTGTGTACAAAAGAGTCTCGTAAACAGTTTCTTTTCCATGATTCATCAGTTTTACGGTGGTTTTTGCGTTGTGAAAGAATTTGGAGCTATCCTCTTGATGTTAAGGCTTTAGCTTAGTCTTGTTATCGGTTGAAAACAAATTTTAGAAGCACATACGCAGTTTGGTTGCGAAAAATAGACTCCTACCATGGTGACTGAATGAATGGTCGAAAAGAGATGGTGAAATGTGTCGCAGACTGAATGTGAGTCCGTTTCTCCTTAACTCAACATCCCCGTCATCTCATCACACAGCATGACGGTATTGCTGATGATATCGATTCTTGCCTGATCGCCTGCAGAGACGGGCATAGCCTTCGTTGTTTTGGAGTCGTCCTGCACTACTGTTGGTCAGAGCTGCACTTTGCCGAGAACAGTAAAAACCTGATCGTGCTGGAACAACGAGTTTGACAACTTCGATTTTAGACCGCTTGTCAAATTGAAAAAGGCAGGTCTGTTTTCACCGTCACCACTTTATTCGTGAAGGGATGAGAAAACGCTATTTGTTGAGCATGCAGACAAAGCCGGTCTGATGGGCTACCGTATAAGTTGTCTCCCGCAATGGGGGCATGAAGCCCGAGCTTGTGCGCGCAATGGACCCGCAATTGATGCGAACGACCGGTAACAGGACTCAATTGAATCAAGGTTTGGGTTGCGCTTTTTTGCAACACTTTATAATTGGTTGTCGCTGGCTTCCCCCATTCAAAATCGACTTTTTGCATCGGCCTGTTATTGATATCGAGAATCAGTGGCAAATCGATTACACCGCTTGTTTCCACAATGGTTTTTTCCAGGGTGGCAACGTAGATTTTGTCTACAGTGCGTTCTGCAAACTGTTGCTGAAGTCGTTTGTGCGCGGCTTTTGTGAGTGTGACAATCATCACTCCGGACGTGTCCTGATCAAGCCGGTGTACGATCATAGGACCCGTTGCCTCTGGAAATCGCTTTTGAAGGCGAACCTGAACCGAATCCGTAATGTGATTGCCCGGGACCGATAGCAGTCCAGAAGGCTTATTGACCACAACCAAATGCTCGTCTTTGTAGAGCACTTCCAACTCCTTACCCTTGCCAAAGTTTTCCAATAATGGGTTCGGTTTAACCGGAATACCCTTCAACATGAAAGCAAGAATAGGTTGGCATTTCCGTTTACAGGCCGGGTAAAATTTGCCTTGTTCCCGAATTTCTGAATTCGGAGAGGGGCCCCACCAAAACTCAGCAAGTGCGATGGGTTTCAGCTGCTTTTGAAACGCATATTGGAATAACTTAGGAGCAGCGCACTCTCCTGCTCCGGCAGGCGGTACATCGACCCCAAAATCAGTAAAGACCGTCTTGACGTCTTTAGATTCCCCCAGGCCATTCTGAAAGACATAGGCTCTAAATATCGCCTCTTGTAACTCAGCGGACTTGGATTTGCGTAAGGCTTTCAGCTGTTCAATCCTTTGTTCGAATTTCCTTGTTGCTTCTGTTACCTTCTCCAGCCGCAGGCGTTCTGAGCGGGAAAAACGCTTGAGCGCATATCCGGAATCGATACTTTGCCGCGACAGCTCTTCGAGCAGCTGCTTACGTTCCTGTTCCAAAAGTTGGGTAGCGTTTTTCCGCTTTAAGTAGCGCTCTGCCTTGGCCTGTTTGGCCGCTACTCTTGCTACGCGGATATTTTCTTCGACCTCCTTCCTGATTCGCTCCAACTGTGTTTTGAGGAGGTCATATTCATCGCTTTTTTCGAGCGATTTAATTTCCTGGCCAATCGCATTAATCGCGGCCATTTCAGGAAAATCCTCCCCTTTAGGCAGTTGATAAACAGGAGGAACAAACGCCAGAGATTCCAGCTCCGCTTGTAACTCCCCCGAATAACCGGAAAGGTAACCTATGCTGCCGGTTTGAGTCGCTACTACCAGCACCCCGAACATCCGTCCTTTGGGTTGTTTGGTCAATGTTGGCAAATCGCGTGTAAGCCTTTTTTGAAGGTGTTCAGCTGCCTCTTGTGCCAATGCGGTTGGCGTGTAAGCATGAGGATATTCAAAAGCTTCAGCTAACGGAGTGCCATTGCTGGTGTCCAGGTAAACGAATTTGTTGTTGATTGAAGTTGATGTCACGGCCAAAATCGGAGCGTTTGCAACACAAAACTACCAGTCTTCGAAAGTTTCGAACCACCGGCCAATTCATCGAACTCTAAGAATGATATCCAAATTGGGGTCAACGAAAGGCGCAGGTTATTCTCGCAAACATCACTCATAATTTCGGCAACGAATCAGCTGGAAATACGGAAACTGGTGATGAAGAACGTTTTGGGCTTTGCCAATCAGTCAAGGATCACTGGAATACTTCGTGATCCTGAAAGCCCCTTTATTGATGCACGAGCAAAGCCCGACACTTTCGCACCGGACTTTAATTGCAGGGGTGGCCATCAAAATTTCTAACTTTTTGGAGAGAGGATTAAGGCTTAGTAAAAAGGCCAAAGAGAGTTCCTGGCATCGTGCCGGTATAGGCCGTGATAAGGATGAAAAGTCAGCACTTTTGGATGTGACAACCTCGTGGGATGGCTTTGAGCGAATAGGGCAAGGATTTTAAAGCTCCGGCATGGCTGTATATTGGCAATCCTCCTTTTCTTTAACCCAGTAGCAAAGCAAAGGCGGGCCATCATGACCCGCCTTTGCTTTGATTCGAGATGTTGTCAATTGTATGTTGTCTTCAACGTTCTGTAGTTCTCATCGGCTTTTTTCTTTAGCCGACTGTGATCATTCTCGGCAAGCCACAGTTGTTTTGCATCGAGTTCGATATTGTTGAGGAAGAGATAGTACTTTCCATCTTTGACAATGAACTTGTTAGGGTCCACATCGAACTTTGCGCCAGCATAGCATCCGAATGCGCAGAAGCCACCATATTGAGGCAAGTACTTCTGAGGATCCTTATCGAACGTGGCCTTCTGCTCGGGTGAAGTGAAGTAGTAGAAGACTTTTTCATACTCCGACTTGAAGTCCTTTACACCTTTTTGTGCCAGTCCAAGATCCAGATATGAAACGGGACTGTAACCGGAAAGTGCGATGTTACTGTTGTCGATATTATGGGCCATTTTGTCTTGAGCGAACATGCTCATTGAGCCGAAGACCATTGCCATGGCCAAGGTGATATTCTTGATTTTCAAATTGCTCATGATGTATTTGTTTTAAGGAGTTGATATGTTGTTTTTGTTTTTCAATTTGCGCTGAAGTATTCTTCTCTCACCACCTGTCCAAGGTCATTCCATGTGCGCTTGATCACCTCATGCCAGAGTATCTCGCTTCCATCTTTCATGTCGAAGTGGATGTCGAATTCGGAAGCTGATGTGTTACCATCGACTATTGAACTGATTTTCTGAATCTTGTTGACCCTGGCTATTGCTCCTGCAAAGCCTTCCATTTTTGAGACCATCTGAGCCTTGTCTGATGTGTCTACGTTGCCATAGTCTGAAGTGGTGGCATTGTCCGCGAAGAATTTCTTCACCGCATTTACAATATCTCCTTGTGAGAGCATTGTATCTATTTCCTGTACTTGATTTCTGATATCCATAATTGCTTTGTTTTTGTTTCTGAGACAAAATTGAGGTGACACAAAAGCTGAAGGCCTACAGGAAATTCCCTTTTAATGGTACTTTCTGTTTCCTCATCCGGTCGGCAACGGACTTCTTCCTTTAACTCAAGTGATCCTCCATTGAAGAATGACCGACTATTAGAGAGAAACTGTCTCTGCCCTGTGTAAACTAACTACGGTGAGTACCGCACCACCATTGATCCAATAATAGAAGGCATCGATTCCTTGAAATGAGAGTGCAAAAGGGGCCGCAATGAAGACGATGGCAACTGCGAAATCCACCATCAGATGCGCCTTATAGGGTATGACACGGAGCACTCCGAGATGATGGTCGGTCAGCAGGGTCAAAATGAAGGCAGCTATACCAACGAGTACTGAAAGCCAAAGGGCCAATGGATGTGAATTACCCAGTCCAAGAAGGAAAGGAAGGGTGAGCAAAGCTATCGCAACCGGATAGTCGAGATAGGCGTGGATTTGTTTTGTGACGAATTTCATAATTACAGCTTTTGCTTTGTTACACTGCAAAAATGAATTGGTGATATGGCCAAGGACCTACAGAAAACGGCCTATCCGTGGTACTTTTTAGTGAGGAATTCGCTTGGTGTCATGTCCGTATAGCGCTTGAAGAAGGAGGTGAAGTGATTTGCTTCTTCAAAGCCGAGCATATGCGAGACTTCCGCTATGCTCATGGTTTCTGAGAGTTCAGACTTCGCAGTTCGGATGATTTGCCTGCGTATGAGTTGGCCGATGGAAATTTGAAGTTCATCCTTCACTTTTTTCGAAAGTGTTTTGACGGACATATTCATCTTGCGGGCGTAGAAATCGACCTTCCTGTGATCGGTATGGAATCGTTCTAACAGATCGAGCAGTTCTTCAGAAAAATTCTCTTCGATTTCAAAATCTGTTCTTTTTCTGAATTCGGCTGGAGTCATTCCAGTTGCCGACTTGAACGAGCGAACGAAATATGATGGGTCCTTATAGCCGAAATCATAGGCCACCTCTTTGATGCTCTTATCAGTGAAGGCCACCTCTTTTTTGACTTCGACCAGTCGCTTCCCGCCCATTAGGGACTTGACAGTTAATCCGACTTTGTTCTTGAACAGGGCCTGGGCATTAAATCCATAGCGTCCCATCATGTTAGACAACTCTGCATTTGTCAAGTGATTTCTGAATTGACTATCGATTATTTGCTTGACATCAAAGATCACATGGTATTCGTCTTTTGAGGCATGAAAGGGATTTTGCCAATACCATTGCCTGGATGAGATATCGATAATGTCACTCGCGCTATTCGTGAATACCGTGTCATTAAGGTACCGCTGACAATCCGCACATTCACTGAAGTTGATGTAGCCTAGTGAGACCAGATGTTTGAAAAGGATGCGTGTCTCAGGATCATGAAATAGCGCTTCATCTTCAAAGACAATCTGTCTAATGACAAAGTCGTTTGTCAAGAATTTGATGTACTGTCCTTTATCTAAGAAAATCAACTTGTCATCTGGGTCAAAGTACTTTTTAAAGTCTACTTCTATTCCGCCTCCATCTTCGATGACATGATACATGGTCGGCTTATTGATGAAGATGACCTTGTTGGCTTCCGGGCTGAACTTCTTGACCGATTCGAGTGAAGCGGTATGTTTTGAATCTGTCTTCAATTTGATTCCATGAGGTTAAGCATAACCATTGGATAACCGAATTTAGGTTAATAACCTTCGTTTCGGTGTTGTTGGTTTCCATTTCCAAAGGAGCCTGGCCTTCAGGTGGAATGGCTTTCATTAGTCGGTGCTACCTTTCCACCCGAGGCGGGACGCGATAGTCATGGTTTACGGTCTTCCAACCACCTCTTTATTCCCCTTTTCTTTATGGTGCTTTCAAGTTTCACAGCCTCTGAGCGGTTATCTACTTCTACTGTATGAATGATCATCCATGGAATACCATGTTTGGTTGCCTTTGAGCGTCCAGCGTTGTGACGTTGCATTCGATCCTCGAGGTTGTTTGTCTGTCCTGTATAGAATCGTCCAGTCTTCTGACTCTTCAGTATGTAAACAATATGAGGCACGGGTGAAAATAACAAGGGGCCTCAATAAGAGGCCCCTTGTCGGGGTGGCAGGATTCGAACCTGCGACCTCCTGCTCCCAAAGCAGGCGCGATAACCGGGCTACGCTACACCCCGATGTGTTTTCGGATTCAGCTTTGCTCGGCTTGCGACCTTCCCGCTGAAAGCGGGACGCGATAACCGGGCTACGCTACACCCCGAACGGTGCGTTTAGACCTTTTGAAACAAAAAGCCGCCCTTAAAAAGGACGGCAAAGGTAAAATTTCATTGGTATCGTGAAAGAATCTAGAGCAATTTTCCTCGTACCTGAGATACTGCGGCTTCCAGCGCTTCAACATCTTCCATGGTGTACTTCTTGGCATTCTTGGCCACTCTGTTAAGGGTGCCTTCGATTTGCGCGATCTCATCAATCGTTTTTTTCGCATCTGCGTTGCCTTCAAACACGCTGAGGATTTGCTTCACGTTGCGGTATCCGCTGCAGATTTCCCAGTATCCAACACGAGCTTCAGGGTCTTTGATGTTTTCCTTGATCAGTTGAGTACCAATGTGAAGCCCTTCGAGCCAACCGCCCACAACCATGAAGGTGGCAAGCTGCGCACGTTCATCTGAAAAGAGCTGATCTTTTGCGTTGAGGTATGCTTTTGTGAGCAGCACAGGCTTGTTGATGGTGGAGTCATCGCTGGCCAGTTTTTCGAGCAGTGTTTCGTCAAATGCTTCTGATATACCCAAAGAGTTGGAAATGCTCATGAGGCTTTTCATGCGAGCCATGGCGCTCTGGTTTTGGCCGAACGTGGCGGTGTAAACCAAGTCACTTCCCATGGCTCCGATGCCCATTGCCTGGCCATTGGACCCGCTGAAGCTCTTGCTTGCCGAGAGCATGTGTGATTCGTTGAAGCTGTAACCTTTGTCGCTCATGTATTGGAAGAGCCTTCCGGTAACTTCAATGTTGGTTTTGACCATGCTCAGCTGCTCGAGGTAGTCAGCTGGCAGGCTATCAGCACGCTCGTAATTGTAGGTTTTTACGGTGGTTTGTTCCTCGCCTCCGCCACAAGATGAAATGAGAGCCAAGAATGAAACGGAGAGGACAGGTAATAGGATGTGTAGGGTTTTCATGTTTTCCTTTTTCGAATGAAACAAAACTAATTAGGTTCTCCACAAACGCAACAGTGGCGGGAGTAAGAAGTTTTGAGGCGATCATTTGTGAAGGAAAAAGTGGGCTGTTCGCCAGATCAGGAATCATGATTAACCAGAATCAAAGTCATTCCTACCAGAATCAAAAAGTGCGCTGCATGAAACCTCTCAACGGCCTTATTTCACGACAGCATTTGATAGTTCATTGTGTAGTAACGAACATTATGCAGTACGAAGTGCTTGAGAGTGTGAAAAGCAAGACATCCCGATCTGGCCCCAATAGCTTCACGGCTTCATTCCGGTGATGCACACCCTTGAAACCCTTCAAAAGGATGAGTTAAGTTTAGAGAGCGCACACATGTGGCGCTCTTTTTCGTTTATACCTTCTGCATGAATGCATAGAGGTCTTGATCTGGAGTCAAGGCAATCTTCTTGCGAATGCGCTGCCGCATTTTTCGGACGGATGCCGGGTCCACGTTTCGGATTGTGGCAATCTCCTTTCCATTCAGGTTCATTCGTATCAACCCGCAGATTTCTTTTTCCGACTTGGTGAGTGTGGGGAATGATTCTTCGAGGGTCGAGAAAAACCGCGCGTTTACATCTTCAATCCCTGACTGGTAGAGGTCCAGCTTTTCATGAAGGCTTCCCTGCTGCTTCAGTTCACGGATCAGCGTTCTGATCTTGGCGGCTTCCACAGTGTCATACTCCCTGATAAGGTTGGATAGCTTCTCGGTGATGTCATTGACCCAGCCGTCTTTTAAGGTGAGGCGCATGAGAAGGTCGGAGAAGTCTTTGTCCTTGTGGGTTAAATCCTTCTTCAGCTGCTCATTGAGCAGATTCTGTCGTTCGATCTCGCTCTGTCGCAGTCTACGTTGAATCGCTTCAAAGGCGCTCTTTCTGCGATAGAATAGAATTCCCGAGATCACTACAAATACAAGGAAAGAGATCAGAGCCAGCGACATGATTCTGATGAACCTTGATTCTCGCTCTGTTTCCATGAGTCTGGCCGATCGTTCGGTCAGTTCTGCCTGAATGATGGACATGGAATGCTCGGAAATTACCTTTTCGTAGCTCTGCTCATTGCTCTGTGCCCATTTGATCTCTTCTTGCCGGACGGAGTCCAGCATTCGATAGTGGCGATGAACCAAGGCGTCATTATTGATGAGGCTGGCATATTCAATCCAATGTTTCTGGAACTCGGCCTGATCTCGGTAAAAATCCCGATCCACATCCTGATCGAGCATCGGTTCTACCAAGGCAAAGAGGGGAGGCATTCGATCCGTTTGACCTGTTTCTGCATATAAACGAAGAAGTTTAAGGCCTGAGGCTGCCGTTCGCTTGGTAAGGTTTGGTTTGGTGCGGAGCAGCTCGAAATTCGCAGCCACGATATTGATGGCCGAGTCTATCTGACCTCTGGCCAGCAAAAGGTTGGATTGATTATCCAATATGCTCACTCTCAACAGGCTATCGTCTTCATTGTCCGGGAAGAACTTGGAGAGGGCAGTTTTGTAGTAACCATCAGCAAGTTCCGGGTTTTGGAGCCGTTCGTAGTAGAGTCCAAGATTATTGTAGGCGCTGGCAATGAAAAGGTCATCCCCTATTTCTTCTGATACACGAATGGCTTCTTCCAGGGTTTGCCGGGCTTGATCCTGTTGCCCCAATCCCATTTCGTTGCCAGCAATCCTTCCCAGGTTGACAAGGTAAATGATGCTGTACTTCCCTTTTTCTTGCTTCAGAATGAATTGAAGGGCCTCTCTGAATTCTTCGTTTGCCTCCTGGGGGTGATTGAGTTGGTTCAGCGCAATGGCCTTGTTCAGGTGAATCCTCGTTCGAACTTCAAAATCATCGCTTACCTCAGGTTCCCACTGTTCAGCTTCAAGCGCAAAACTCAGAGCCTTGCCTTCTTCACCTTTGCGAGCCATACATTGGTCTCCTGAGTCCAGCTTCAGCATGATAAGCTCACGAACAGATTGTTGCGACCACGCTGAAGGGCCTAGAAACAGGCTGGTCAGTATGGCATGGCCCCATGCGATCCGACAGGTTCTGGAGAGGTGAAGTCTCAAGCGTTTACATTTCTAGAAGCAGGGACGAAGACGGGACTCAAGCTTTTGTCCTCATATTGTCCCCCCTGCTGAAGCAGTATGCAAATCAAATTAAAAAGATGTTTGTGCAGTGGAAAAAAAGTCAGTGGATACTGTTTTTGAAGACGAAAAAGAGAAAACTACAAATCGCATGCTGGATGCATTTTATTGGACGGTTGTAGGAGCGTCTTTGATTTCCATTAGCTTTTGTGTCTACCAACTTATTACGCTATAGATCGTCCATCAGGACGTAAGCATATTCTGGGGAAGCCGCGCATGTCGACTGGGTAGGGTTAGTTCGACAACATAAACCGCGGCTTCCTTTTTTATTTCCACTCATTCCGTTTTCAAAACATTGACATCATGTAAGGAGCGCTTGGCTTTTTCGATTGGTTGAAGAAGCGGTTCAGGGGTACTTCGCAGTCCAATTCTGAACGAGTGTTGCGAGAGATGGTAAGAGCTTTCCCAGGACAGCGAGAGGCGTACGCTTTTGGCTTGCTGGGCTTGATATTGATGCTGAATCCTCTGCGGGGAATCGGGCAAACCTTGGTGTGGCAGGAGAACTTCAACGGCTATGCCAGCCAAACAACCCAGGTAGCTGGTGTGTGGTCAACCGATGCCACGGACATGGACGACTCGTCCTTGAACAGCGGCAACTTCTGGGGAACCGACAATGGCGCTTTCCGCTGCAATGATGTAGAGGGACCGTTCTTCTCCTGTCAGAACTATTTCACCACTTCCAGTTTCGATATCTCATCTTATGGTCAGGTTTCTGTAGAGGCTGATTTCTGGTTTGCCGGAAACCTCGAATGTCCGGGAGACAATCAAAGCGATGACATCATTCAGTTTCAGTACCGCGTGGACAATGGGCCGTGGCAGTTTTTTGACGTGAATGGCTACGTGTGTGGGTCGCTGAGTGGTACCAATACCGCTGAAAGCTTCTGCATTCAGGGAGACTCGATCGCGCTGAGAATCATGGTCGGAAACAAGGCGAACAGCGAGAACACCTACTTTGATAACGTTCAAATCTTTGGGTACAACCCTCCTTTGGTTCAATTGCCCGATACAGCCATCGGTTGCGGTGAGGACAGCGCATGGCTGGTAGCCACTGGAGGTACGAACTACCACTGGTATTCTAACGGAAACCTGTTGTGCCAGGATTGCGATTCGATTCTTTTTCTGCCAAATCCGGGTGGTAGCTGGGTCATTGTAGAAGCGATTGATTCTGCAAACTGCCCGGTTACGGACAGTGCTTTTGTGGCGCAGGCTGCGGTAACGGCTTCATTTCTTCCTGATCAGTTTTCAACCTGTGCTGGCGAAGAGCTGTCTGTGCCTTCGGACATCGCACAGAGCTTTTTGTGGAGCACGGGCGACACTACTAACACGACAGAGGTCTTCAACAACGGGCTCGTTTGGTTGGAGATTGTCGATAGTAGCGGCTGCATTTTGCGTGATACGACCCAGCTTACGGTTCGTCCTGTGCCGGACATAGAACTTGGACCGGATAGCGCTATTTGTTCATCGGGTGGAGCACCGGTTTTTCTATCGGTTCCCAATACCTACGATGCCTACCTCTGGCACATGGACGGGGTGTTGATCGACACGGGAACCTCCGTGATATCAGTAACGGAAACGGGCGTTTACTCGCTGATGGCTGAAGATGACGGCTGCATTGCGTTTGATACGGTTAGCTATGTCATAGGAGGTGGTTTCAGCATGACACTTGGCAGTGATCGACTTATCTGCGATTCTGGTGCGGTAAGTGAAGTTCTTATCCCCAACGCAAATCCTTCTGCGGGACTTCAATACCTGTGGCAAGATGGATCCACAGCGAACACCTTGACAGTGACACAAGCCGGAGTTTATGCAGTTCAAGCCTACAACGATTGCGATACCGTCAGCGATTCGGTGCGTGTGGAGCTGTCATCTCTTCCTCAGCCGTTTCTCCAGCCGATGGTTCGTCTTTGCGAGGAGGACACCGCCTTGTTGGTGCCTTTGGCAACGACCAGCGATGCCTACAATTATCAATGGAGCGATGGTTCCACAGAGCGCTTGCTTGAGGCTAGCAGTACCGGGCTGTACGGAGTGACGGTAACTTCTGACTGCGGTGTGGGAGAAGCTTCTACGGAAGTGTTTGTGCAGGATTGGCCCGAAGAGATGCTGGAAGATCAGCAGTTTCCCTGCTTCGGCTTTGAGGCAGAATTGAGCAGTGGAGTTTGGGCACCCGATTCCATTCGATGGTCGACTGGCAGCACTGATTCGCTGATCTATGTAACAGATACCGGACTTTATCATGTGGATGTACGCGTTTGCGATTCCTTGTTCAGAAGCGAGGTTCGCGTAAGCGTAACGACTGATCTGGCAGATTTGGAAAAGCAGGTTTATCCAAACGTGATCACACCCAATGGAGACTTGGTGAATGATGAACTCCAGTTGCTCATCGATCCAACTCCCATCTCAGATTTTGAGGTGCGCATTTACAATCGCTGGGGGAACAAGGTGTTTGAATCCACCAACCCATTTGCCACCTGGGATGGTGGCAACGATGGCGACCGGGATGTGAAGATGGGCGTGTATTACCTCCAGACATCTTTCTATCACGAATGCTTGGGAAAAGAGGTCGAAAGCACGGGTTCGGTTACGGTGATCCGATAGTTCCGAATCGATTTAACCTCAGCTTAAACTTCCCTTATTGTAAGGTTGGGGGGCAAAGCCAATTGCATTCGCAACGCACCCCGGGAAGCTTTGCAGCCTCAAATGAGGGGGAACATTTGATGGTTTTGGTAATACAGACAACGGCTATGCTTTGGCATTCGGTACCGAGGTTATGCATGATTTGCATAGGCTTTTTGCTGTGTATGCTTGGTGCAACGGATAAAGCCAGCGCTCAGATTTACATCAACGAGTTTAGCAACGGAACGGGTGGAGCCAAGGAGTTTTACGAGTTGGTGGTAGATGGGCCTCCCGGAGGCTTTCAGGATTTGCGCGGCTGGATACTCGATGATCAAAGCGGTTTCTTCGGTTGTGCCTCCGGGAATGGTATTGCTTCCGGGCATTTGCGCTTTGCATTGATTGCAAACTGGGCCTGCGTTCGCTCCGGCAGCATCATTCTCATCTACAATCCTTCCGATCCCAATGTGGCTATTACCATGGCTGATGACTTTACGGATGCGAACAACGACTACCTCTACGTGCTCCCGATTTCAGCAACCGGAATGTTTGACATCAGTACTTCCGCTCCGAGTTCGTCCAACTGCAACAACTTCAGTGGTCCATTTTCCAGCTCTGGAATGGGAACGAGCTGGAACAGCATTGCACTGGGAAATGGGGGAGATGCGGCCCAAACGGTTGATCCAGCAAACACAACGCTGCCATTTCATGCGGTGAGCTACGGTGGAGTTTCCAATCCCGCACCGATCCATTTCAGCGGGAGCGGCTCGGCTACCAATTATTCTTTCAGCAACACTTCGAGTGACGATTATTCAAACCCGGTGAACTGGGCATCTGGAAGCGCCTCCACCCAGGATTCTCCGGGTATGGCCAACAACCCAGCCAACGAGGTATGGATTCAAAGCCTTCGTGCGTTTGTAGCGCAGGACTCACTCACTGGCTGTGCGCCTTTTGCCAGCGTGCTGGAGGTGGAGCATCTCCACAATTCCCTGACCGCTAGCTGGGATTTTGGAGATGGCAATTCTACGCTGGGAGACAGTGTTGCGCACACCTATGCAAGCAATGGTTCTTATGATGCGGTGGTCACCATTTCTAATGGTAGCGGCTGTAGCTATGTGGACTCGGCCTATGTAGAGGTGACATCCTTGAATGCCACTTTCGCTCCGCTGGCGGATGTTTGTGAAAATGCAACTCCCGTGAGTCTGTCGGGAAATCCCGCAGGTGGTGTATTTCTTGGAAACGGGGTGAGCGGGAATTCCTTTCAACCTGCTGTTGCCGGTCCGGGAAATCATGTGTTGGAATATGCGGTCACTCTCGGAAACTGCTCAGATACCACCCAGCAAAGTATTTCCGTGCTGTCTCTTCCCGAGATCAGCATTCAGGATCTTCCTTCCAATTTACCCTGCGAAGGCATCCCCGTTCAACTGACTGCTCAGGGTGGTGACACGCCTACATGGTCCACCGGTGAGATCGAGGATGAAATTACGATAGGGGCGAGTGGGCTCTATTGGGTGGCTTTGACCAATCAGTGTGGCACAAGTGCCGATTCCGTGGTTGTGTCACTCAAGCAGCCGCCTTCTGCATCCATCGGTTTTTCCGGACCAAGCGCCATCTGCGAAGGAGAAAGTGTCACACTGCTCGCAGCAGGGGGAGATCAATATGCCTGGTCTACGGGCGAGCAAGCCTCGCAGGTAGAAGTGCTGGCTGCCGGAGTCTACAGTGTCACTGTTTCCAATGAGTGCGGAGATGATTCGACTTCTATTGAAGTGGTTTCGAAGACCATTAGTCCTTATTCTCTCATGGCTGACCGCGTTGAACTTTGTTCCGGTGAAACGGCTTTCGCAGCCCTGGATGGAGGTCCGTTTGATGTGCTTTGGTCGAATGGTTCAACAACGAATAGCATTTACATCACCGAGCCGGGCATTTATAGCGTGACCTTCAGCGATGATTGCGCCACTCGCTCAGACACGTTGGTGATTGCCGAGCTTCCTGCTCCTCGGGTGAATATTTTGGAGGAAGGTCCGATGGCACTTTGTCCAGGGGAAATCATCACGTTGAATGCTGAATTCCTTGGTGACTTTCAATGGGACGATGGCACGAAGGAGTCCAAGCGCATGGTTTCTCAAGCTGGTGTGTTTCGTGCCTGGAGTACCAACGCCTGTGGATTGGCAGAGGACTCGATTCAAGTAACGATGACCGATTTGGAAGGAGTAGAATTTGTGCAGAATCCTACCGATGCGGTAGCCCCAGCTACGGTCGAGTTTGAATGGGAATCTGACAGCCTTGCCGGAACCTTTCACTGGGTTTTTGCTGATGGCTCAGAACACGGAGCTGCAAACGACCCGATGGGCAGTCGCTACTTTGAAGAGGGCGGAGAATATGTAGTCGAGTTCTTTTTCGATGATGGTCATGGCTGTGCGTTGGAAAAACAAGCGCTGCTGGTGATTCAAGACCCAACGCGGATTTACTTTCCCAATGCTTTTTCGCCAGATGGCGATCTGATGAACGATCTGTTCCAAATCAAGGGAATTGGCGTGTACGAGTTTGAAATGGAGATCTATGATCGCTGGGGACACTTGCTTCACCAGTGGACTGGGCTGGAAGATGGATGGGATGGAACATTCAATGGCTTGGCTCTCCCCGTTGGGATTTATGCCTACAGCTACAGTTACAAGAACGGAAGTGGCCGATTCTTCTCCGGTCGTGGCAGTGTCACACTCCTTCGCTGAGTCGCTAGCTGATTCTCTTCTTTCCTCAATCGCACATTTTTCCTGTTATTCATCAATGTAAGCCCATTCAAATGCACCATTGTCGTGATACCCTGAATTTCGGGCTGTGCAGAGGTTTGGATTCTTTTGAGGCTGTGCACGAACTTGTTTCGTTGTGTAAGAACACAGGGTCTCTCTTGTAAAGCCTGTGTTATCAAAGCTTTCAGGATTTAGAAGCCTGCATGAAGCATCCGATTTCTGAAATCCACGGTTTTAGAGGGAGTGCGCTCATGGAGTGCGATGAGATGGTGTGACTGGAGTTTCAAACAGGCTCTGTTTCCAACTGTCTCCTGGGCTTACACGCAAAAGTCGGCTAACGGTCGCTTCTACTTTCGGGCCCGATTTCAGATCAAACACAAACCCAAGACCATGAAACCGATTTACAATTGTGCACTCGTCTTTTTGCTAGGCGTCACCACAGTGATTCCTGCGTTTTCTCAGGCTCCTACTCCTCCGGGAGGTACCACAGGCCAGGCGCTCAGAACCTGGTTCAAGCAACAGTATTACAACGGGCAACACATTCAGCATAGCTATCAGAATGCCCGTATTCGGATGTACAACTACATCGATAACCACAACAACCGGGTGACCTGCGTCTATTCCGGGTATAAGAAAACGGTGACCTATGGCGGAAGCGTGTCAAATCCGCAACCGATCAACTGTGAGCACACCGTTCCCCAGAGCTACTTCAACTATAAGGAGCCGATGAAGTCAGACATTCATCACCTGTTCCCAACCTACGGAAGCTGGAACAGTGTGCGTTCGAATCATCCCTTCCATGAAATCAATGACAACGCTACGAGCAAGTGGATGTATTTGGACAACGACCAGTCCTCGATTCCAACTTCTAATAAGGACTTGTACAGCGAGTTCGATTTTCCAAAGTTCGAGCCGAGGGAAGATCACAAGGGGAATGTGGCGAGAGCGATTTTCTATTTCTACACCATGTATCCAACGCAGGCGGGAAGCATCAACAATATTGCCGGCAGCTTGGCTACGCTCTACCAGTGGCACCTTGATGACCCGGTGGATGCACGTGAATACCAGCGCAACATCAATATTGATGCTTACCAGGGAAGCCGAAACCCTTACATCGACTATCCTGGGTATGCGGGAATTGCCTGGGGGTTGGACTCTGTGATCCGATCCAGTAGCGACTCATGCGCCATGGCTGATCTGATCATTTCAGAGTATGTGGATGGCTCGGGATTGAACTGCGCCATTGAAATAGCCAACTACACGGGCTACGCAGCCGACTTGTCAAACTATAGCCTTCGCCAGCAAACCAATGGAAGCGGAAGCTGGTCCAGCGGAGTAGCGCTGCAAGGAACGTTGGCGAGCAACGAGGCTTATGTGATTGCGGCCAGCACAGCGACCGATACAGCACTCACCAACCGTGCTGACTCACTCGCCTCTGCTTCAGAACTTTACTTCACGGGTAACGATGTAATCGGCCTGTTTCGTCAGGGAACCTTGATTGACATTGTGGGTGTGCTGAACCAGAGCTCAAACTTTGCGCAGGATGTGACGCTGGTTCGCAAAGACAGCGTCAAGCAATCCACTACCAATTACAATGCAGGTGAATGGAGCCAATTTGCTCTAGGAACCTACAGTGATTTAGGAACTCATACTTACAACTGTGACGTAACCGTGGTGATAGATACTACGACCGGTGACCCAGGCGGACCTGCTCCAGAGCCGGATACCATTCCCAACTGCTTGCCCGATACCTTGCTCACGACCAACACGGTTGACCTGTTCTTCTCAGAATATGTGGAGAGCTCTTTCCTCAGTCAATCGCTGGAGATTGCCAACTTCACCGGAAACTCAGTGAACCTCTCCGGTTATGTGATCCGCCAGCAGTCCAACGGCTTGGGTGGATGGTCCAGCGGAACAGCTTTGAGCGGAACGCTGGCTGACTCGGGTACGTATGTGATCACCTTCGCCTACGCGACAGATAGCGCGCAACTGGCAGAAACAGATCTGCTGACCTACAATTCTGAGTTGTATTACACCGGAAATGATGTGATCGGCCTGTTCAAGGACGGCACGCTCATCGATGCGCTGGGCTGGTATGGCTTCGATTCCCTTTACGCCAAGGATGTTACCCTTCGCAGAAAGTGCTTCATGGAGGTGCCCAACACAACTTATTGCCCGGAAGAATGGGATGTAGCATCACTGGATGATTTCTCGGATTTAGGTAGCCACATTCACGGCCCTTCTTGTACTTCTTCCAAAAGAGCTGCTCACGCTGCTTCTGAAACCCAGGCTACGGCCAAAGCATGGAGTGAATTACGACTGTATCCAAACCCTGCCAACGAGCAGTTTACGCTTGAACTCGTTTCCAACTCGGGCCTGGAAGCCAATGTTCAGGTAGTGATTACAGATGTGTCTGGCCGTCCCGTAAATGTAGATGGTCAGCTGAGTCAAACAGGCAATGGCAAGTTCAGGGTGAACACATCAACATGGGCCTCGGGCATCTACATGGTGACTGCGCTGAGCAATGGTCAACGCTTCTTCGGGAAGATGACCATACAATAGCATTTGAAGACTAGGTTAGGAGTACCGCAGCGAAATCGAATTACCAGGTTTTCGCATCGGTCAAATAGGAGAGAAGGAGCCCCGGTTGTGGGCTCTTTCTTTTTTTATGGATGCAGGGAGGAGCAATCACAACTTCAATCTCAATCTCAACTTCAACCGGAATAGAGCCCCTGCTGAGCTGAAACGAAGCCAGTCCCTAATGCCTAGTCCCTGGTGCCTGTTTCCTCAACGCTCAAATTCAAGTTCAAAAGGCTTACTAAAAACGTCATGGGTTAGGCAGGGCTGCACGCACTCCGTTTTCGCTGGGCTGAAAGACCTTACAATGCCAGGTTCTGGTTTTGGTGTAAGGGTTTTGACGAGTTATACGCGCCAAATTCGAGTGAACATCCCTCGTTTACAGCCTGCTAGGATTTGGTTTGCGTATGTGCTCCATTCGTTCTTGTTTTTCGGTGTGTAAGACGAGCCAAAACACATGTTAATCCTGGTTTAATTCTACATGTATTGAACGCTGAAAATGGAAGTCAGTGTGTCCTCATTTAGACCGTAGAGTAGCCCTGTTTTGGGAGGTTTTGATGATTTCAATCTGAGAATGGGGTCTTCTCATTTTGACAACGGTTGTGAACTGCCATTTTCGATGATCTTACGTAAAGATTGAGGCTTGCCAAGGTGGGTACTATTGAACTGCAAAACGGGATGGCCTTTGGCCGGGGTACTGTTCCGGGATGCAGCAAAACACAATCTCATAAAACTACTCATGTACGCAAAAATTCAAACTATGAAAAGTCGATTTGGCAAGTTTGCTGCTGTTGCAGCTGTAGCTGCTGCTTTTGGTTTCGGTAATGAAGCTAAGGCACAACTTTTTTTCTCTGAGTATGCAGAGGGAAGCGGTTTCAACAAGTGTGTTGAAATCTACCACTGCGGAACAGATAAGATCTCTCTGGCTGATTGGCAATACCAGTCTTACCAGAACGGTAACATCAACGCTCAGTATGTGATCAACCTGAGCACGATCCAGGATTCTATTGACGCTGGTGAAATCCTCGTTATCTGCAACCCAGGTGCTGTTACCAACACTACTTTGACCATTGCTAACGTTGACCTGTTCTCAAACAGCATCCAGTTCAACGGAAACGATGCAGTTGCTCTTTACAACACGAGCGAAGGAGCTTACAGCGACATTTTCGGTGACGCTTCCAGCACAAGCAACTTTGCTCAGAACATCACTTACAGAAGAAGTGCTACTGTTACTGCTTCTAACACCTTCCCAGGTTCTAACAGCACTGCCAACTGGACAAGCGCTGCAAACAATGATCTGAGCGGTTTCGGAAGCTACTCTTTCACCAGCGGATGCCCACAGGCTGTTGGAACTGCTTGTCCTTACGACAAGGGTGAGACTTCTTGCCCTATCATCAGCCAGTACTTCGAAGGTTCAGGTTTGAACAAGTGCATCGAGATCACCAACCCAACGTGTGACACTCTTTGCCTCGCTAACTTCGAGTACAGAGCTTACCACAACGGAGCTACAACTCCTACATACCAGATCAACTTGGACAACATGTTCAGCGGACAGACTACTGTTGCTGGTGCTTTGATCCCAGGTGAAGTCATCGTTGTTTGTAACCCAAATGCTGATTCAACTACGCTGTTGGTTGCTGATACTACATGGTTGAACATCCTTCAAAATGGAAACGATGCCTTGGCTATCTACAATAACGGAGAAGGTTCTTTCTGTGACATCTTCGGAAACATTGGAGAAGACAGCACTTGGATTGACGTTTGCGCCAGCGGTGACACTGCTCGCACCTTCAATACTAACCTGACTCGCAAGAACACTGTTTGCTCTGGTATCACTGTTGATCCTGCAAACGGAACTGGTTTTGACATCTGCACTCAGTGGGATCAGGATACTGCTCTGAACTCTACTTCAGGTCTCGGAACTCAGGATGTTTCTTTCTGCCAGCTGATTGGTGGTTGCGGTTTCACAAAGAACGAAACCGAAGATGTGAAGGTGTTTGATGTTGAGTCTTTGAACGTTTATCCTAACCCAACTCAGGTGAGCGCTACGTTCGAATTCACTGCTTCTACTTCTGAAAGCGCTGTGATCGAAGTATTCACTTTGACTGGTGTTATGGTTGCTCAGCCTTTCAACGGAATGGTTGAAGAAGGTGTGACTTACCGAGAAGTTCTCGATGTGAGCCACATGCCTGCTGGTACTTACATCTACCGATTCAGCGCAGGTGCTGAAACTAAGGTAGGTCGCATCAGCGTGATCAAGTAATTCGCCTAAGGGTAATTGCCCCGGCCACGATACTCAGGCCCCGGATCAGTAATGGTTCGGGGTTTTTTGTTTTTTCGGCTATCATCATCTACGCTGAAGCTGCGATGATTAACAAGCTATCAGCAACCGCTGAGTTTTGGTTTAGATCATTCATGTTGAATTTGCGCTTGACACTTGCGCTTGAGTTTTCACTGCAGTCCACTGATCATTTCCAGTACTTCTGCTCGCTTTCGGTGCGATACGGGGACGTTGGAGCCATCGTTCATGATGATGTAGCCTCCGTCTGTTTTGACGAACTCCCGGATTTGCTTTTGGTTGACGAGGTGTCGTTGGTGGACGCGGAAAAACTGCGCATCTTTCAGCAGCTGCACATAGGTTTTGAGCGTTTTGCTCACCATGATTTTCGAGCCATCCTGGAAGAAAAACAGCGTGTAGTTGTCATTCGATTCGCAACGGACAATCGAGGCGATGTCCACCACGTGAATCTTCTCGGCCGTGCTTAGCGCCAGTTTTTGGGAAGGCTTTTTCTCCTTCAGGTTTTCCATCAATAGGTCCACTTGCTGATGCTCTAGGCGGTATTGACCAATGGCCTGCGTCACGGCCTGTGTCAGTTCATCAGGATCGATAGGTTTGAGCAGGTAGTCGATGGCGGAGTACTTGAATGCCTTGATGGCAAAGGCATCTGAAGCGGTGGTGAAGATGACCTTGAAATCGATCTGCGGTAGCAGTTCCAGGATATCGAAGCCGGTGCCATCGGTGAGGTGAATGTCCAGAAATACAATGCTTGGTTTCTGATCCTTCAGTAGCTTGAGCGCAGAGATCACGCTTTCTGCTTCGCCAATCACTTTGATCTCCGGACAGTAGTCCGCCAAGTCAGCGCGAAGGTTGATCCTGGATTCCTTGATGTCGTCAACAATGATGGCGGGTATCACGTCCGTAAAGGTAAGTTCTATGCCTGCCCAAGCCACACCCGAACCACCACCTTGGTTCCGGTGCCTTTGCCTTGCTCGTTTTTCAGGTCGATGATCTCAATGCTCTGACCTTCCTGACGCTGGTTCAGGTTGTCCAGGCGTTCCTGTGTGATCAAAAGGGCGGTGGACTTGTGTTTTTGATCTTCCTGACTCTTGACCTTTTCTGCGGCTTCCCGGCCGATGCCATTGTCTTCGATTTCGCAGATCAGGTAGCCATCTCGTTGCTTGAAATGAACTTGAATCAAACCTCCGTGCTCGAGCTGAGATACCCCATGTATGATCGCGTTTTCGATGAAAGGCTGCACCAGGATGGGAGGGAGCATGACGTATTCGGGGTCAATCTCATCTTCCACTTCCAGCTCGTAGTCGAAGCGTTCGTTGTGGCAAAAGCGCTCGATGGAGAGGTAGTTCTCCAGCGCTGCCACTTCGCGTTCCAGCGGAATTTGCGATTGCCTGGAGTTGTCCAGCGTCTGGCGCATCAGCTTGGAGAACTTGGCCAGGTAGTAACGAGCCGTTTTGGCATCGTTGCTGGAGATCATCGCCTGAATGCTGTTGAGTGCGTTGAAGATGAAGTGTGGATTCATCTGAAGGCGCAGGGCTTTTTGCTCCAGTTCCAAAACTTCATTCTGAAGCTGAAGCTGGTGCCGCTGCTCGCGTGCGTACCGCTGGAAGGCACGGATGCGCCAAAACACCAGCCCGGAAATCAAAATCACCATGCCGCCAATGGTCGAGACCAGGAACCACCATTCTTCCCAGTAAGGCAGGCGAATGGAAAAGCTGGCAGATAGCGGTTGGGTCCAAACTTCTGCTCCTGTGGATGCGCGTACCTCGAGTCGATAAGTTCCGGGCTTCAGGTTGCTGTAGGTCACACTGTTGTTCGTGGAAGGCACAGACCATTCTTCTTCCAAGCCGATCAGTCGCCATTGATAGCGCAGGTCTCTAGGCTTCCGCTGCGAGATTGCACGAAACGAAAAGGCCAGCATGTTGCTGTCATGACTCAGGTCAACAGCGTCACCCGCTAAGTCAAAAGGTTCAGTGTTGACAAGGGTTTGCTCGAAGAACAGCGTGGGTAGTGCTGGTGTACTCTTTTCTACTTCGCCTGTGTATTCGATCAACCCGTTGATGGTGCCAAACCAAAGGTTCCCATTCACATCCTGATAGACCGAGTTAAGCGTGGTTTCCACACCTCTGAATCCCTCTTCCAGGCCAAAATGATCGTATTCGATGACTTCTCCGGAGGCATCCAACCGCAAGCGATCCACTCCTTTTTCAGATCCCATCCAAAGATTATTGTCGATGTCACAGAACACGAAGTAGCAGATGTTGGAGCTCAAGCCGTTCCGCGTGGTGAAGTTGGCAATGGAAACGGAGTCGGAATAGATCGAAAGTCGATGAAGACCACCGCCACCTGTTCCGACCCAGAGGTTGCCGTTTTGATCTTCACACAGTGAGCTCACATCGTTGGAGGCCAGACCGTTGGCAGTATTCCAGGTGGCTCTGACGGTATCGTTTTCCAGGTAGCCAATGCCTCCGCTGCTGGCAGCATACCACATTCTTCCCCGTTGATCGAGGTGGAGTTGATTGACCCGCCTTGAGGTCAAGCCCTGCGCCCGACCAAAGTTGACAATGGAGTAGGTGGAGTCCACTTGTTCCAGGCGATCGATGCCTCCACCGGCAAGTGCTATCCACACACGATCGTCCAGATCGGAAACGATGTCACGAACGTAGTTTCCCCCCAAGCCGTTCAGCGTATTGATGACGGTCACCGTATCCGAATCCACCCGGGCGATTCCCGCACCATCCGTTCCCAGCCACAAGTTGCAGTCCCGATCCTTGAAGATGGTCTTCACGTTTGCTTGTGGTAGCCCTTCGGAGAATTCTGCCGGTACAAAGCGGCTGCGATCATTGAGGTTTGTTCCCGGCCCGGAAGTAGCTACTAGCAAGCGATCCTGATCATCTTCCGCAATCGAGTAGATGTAGGAACCTTTCAACCCGCTGCGTTCTGTGAAGTAGCGAAACTGCTGACCGGTGTATTTGCTCACACCACCGCCCGAGGTTCCGATCCACGTATTTCCCCACCGGTCTTCGATGATGCAGCGCACGTGATTGTTGGCCAGCCCGTGTTGCGAGGTGATGAATTCCACAAGGCTGTCCCGGGGTTGATACCGGCAAATGCCCCTTTGCTGCGTAGCAAACCAGACTTCTCCATCCGCAGTAATGTGAATGTCGTGCACACGCGCATCTGTGAGCTGAAGCAGCTCGTTCATGTCTCTGATGGAATCTCCATCGTAGTAATTGACACCTCCGCCATAGGTTCCGATCCAAACACCCTGGTTGGAGTCCACAGCCAGTGCTCTCACCAGTGGGCTGCTGAGCTCGGCTCTGAATCTTTTGTGCTCATACGAACTAACCTTTCGAAGAATTCCTTGATCACCTGCAAACCAATACTCCTGTCCACGGTATGGCCTAAGGTCCAGCTTTGCTTGCGCCATGATGAGGTCGGGGCTTTCACCCGGAAACTTGAAAGGCACTAACCTGTTAAGATCAAGTGCCAGTAAAAACATTCCCTCACTCGTCCCAAGGATCAGGTTTTCATCAAAGGATAGAGAGGTGATTGGCAAAGTGTTGCCGACAATCGATAAACTGTCAATGGCTCCATCCACAAACCGGCACAGGCCTGCTTCGGTGCCAATCCAGACCACTCCGTTGGTATCCGCTGCCAAACTCCAGATGTAATTGCTCCGCAAGCCATCCTCCACGGTGAACGTCTCAAAGCGCTCTCCATCAAAGCGGCTGACTCCGCCACCACGCGTTCCCATCCAGATGTAGCCGCGGCTGTCTTCCAACAAGCAGAACACCTGCGACTGAGCTAAGCCATCACCCACACTGAAATTTCGGAACTGATATTGCTGGGCCAACAAAAACGAAGGCATCACAAGAGCAAGCATCAGCAGAAGCTTATGCTGAACAAAGCGATATGGGGAATGCAGAAACAAGAGCAGTGGAAAGCTCAAATGTAGGTTCGCTAAGGGAATGAATCGCTCTGCTGCTCGAAGGGCGTTTAAAGGAGAGTACTTAAACCCTGGGGTAGTTGGTTTTCATTTCCCGTCACCCTTATTCACGTCAACGAATGGTTCAGCGGAGTTCATGAGTGCGTTGCAGTTCGAGACGGCACGCTTTACGTGCCTCCCTTCGCTTCGCTGAAGCTACGCGAAAGCACAGTCAGGATGACTTACGTTGCGAATAACTTGAACAAGCTGTCATGCTGAGGAGCCCCGGAATCGGGGCGTCTCGAAGCGCGGCAGCTGGCAAGAAGAAGACGAAACGCGGAGCTGCATGCGTGAAAATGTGCAGGACAAAGTATAAGGAACAGCAAAGCAGATAATTTCTCTCCCGCAAAGACTCAGTGTAAACATTCTACCATCATTTCACCTAATCACCTAATCACCTAATCACCTAATCACCTAATCACCTAATCACCTAATCACCTAATCATCTGATTTTCTGATCATCTAATCGCCCCTCACACTTCCACCACCTCTTCCTCGGGATGAAAAACTTCATCGATGCTGATCGGCTGCAAAAAGCCAAGGCTAGCTTGAATCTGAGTGAAAAAGGCGCTGATGCGCTCGGTGTCTTCGTAGCGCTCGAAATGGCGCATCTCCTGCACAAAGTGACGAAACTCGTCCAGGTACTTTTGCTCATAGTTGTACTTGCGCACTTTCCGCTTCAGCAGTTGGATTTCCAATTCCAACAGCTCCGTGTCCTTCAGTGCCATTCTCACCAGGATGTTGAGCAGAATGTTGTCGATCACCACCCAGCCCGCAATTGGCTCCAGGCTGCTGAAATAGCTCCGCGAGCCAAAGAGGCACTTTGAGCATTCCTTGTATTTGCGCTGCAACAGCAGTTGGATGGCCTGTAAATAGAGCACATAGGCGCGCATCTTGTTGTCGCGGAGGGTGACTTCGCTATCAATCATCACATCGTTGAGCAGCAGCAAGCTTGAACCGCTGTCGCCTACCATTCTGTTCTTCACCAGCGACACATAGATGAAATAGAAGAAGTTGCAATCAAACATCTGGTAGCCCTTCACGCGCGCCAGTTTCTTCCGAATCTCTGACTGTGTAGCGTGAAACTCCATGTCCTTGCCCGTCAGGAAATAATAGCGGCTGTAGAGGCATTGAATGGCCACCTCGCAGTTAGGGTACTTATGATTGACAAAGGTTTCCCGGTAAAGCCTCGACATCCGATCGAGCGTTTGCTTCAATTCATCCGGATCACCGATCGAGTCCGCTCGCGAGAGACGAAGCGTGAGTGCCGCGCTGTGGTAGAGGAAGTCAGAGCTTTTGCTGTTCAGTTCCCCGTGTAGTTTTTGAAGCTCTTCGAGGTATTCGCTGGCTTGATCGTAAAGCGGTTTGTTGAAATGGTAAAAGAGGTCTTGCATCTCCAGCAGCTCTGAATAAAACAGCCGTTCAAGCCTGTAGAGCGCGCTTTGCATCTCGTCATATTTGTCCATCAACGAGAGGTAGTTTCCCGTTTTCTTCGAGTCGTTTCTGAATGTAAGAAAGAAACAGAAATATATTTCCTTCAGCTCGTTGAGCAGCTCGTATTGAAGCGCATTCTTCTCCTGTCTTTTGAGCTCGCGAATCAGCGAGAACTTATCACGTGAATACACGAGAACCCTTAGGCCCTGCACCTTTTCCTTGGTCAAAACCAGGTTGTTTCTGGACAGCTCCATCATCACTTCAATGATGTCGTCAAACAGCCGGTTCTTCAGTGTATATAAGTTAGTATAGTTGTCTAACGGGTAGTTGAGCAGCTTATTCAGCCATTTATTGTCCGCATGATTGTCATGCTCGATCAGCTCCAGGAGTTTCAGTTTCTTGGGCTGATTGTCTATTCGCTTGAGTAGTCGCGACTTTACCTGGGGCGACATGTTGCTTACAGTTGATGCCAGTTGATCCATGCCTCTTGTTTTTTGTGGTTGCGCTGTGATCAGATCACGGTTTTTGTACAGGGAAATTAGGCGAATGGTTGCGAATGGGATAGGCTTCTTGAAACTATCAATGTAAGGCTAAGCTTACTTTTTAAAGACTTGAATTACAATCGATTATTAGTCGTTCGAACGTTATTTTCTTTGATTCAATACACACCAGCAAACCTGCCTTAATCTTTTCTTAACCGTGAGGTAGTGTAAGTCCATTCCATAGATCGATTTGAGGGAACCCTCATGCAAAAAGTCCTTTGCAGCCAAATCGTTGAAATGAAGAAAATCGCTATTCTGTGCATGGGGCTTTTGTGGCTGAATCAGCTGTCAGCGCAACTCAGTGTTCAGGCCATCAACTCGCCCTACCTGATCGATTTTGACAACTCTGTTTCCGGGGTGAATCAAAACCAATGGAATGGAGGGCTCTTCAACTTGAACGTAGGTTCTTTTCTCAATTCCAACGCCTGGGAAATCGTGGGTTTCAGCGATGGAGTCGCCAATTATGGCGATGTCAACATCGCTCCGGGTGATTTCTACAACAGCCCTACGAGCAATTTTCCCTTGATCGGAGGGCTTTGGCCATTTGGAGTAGGTGGGGTTTGGAACAATCGAGTCCTCGGAATCAGGCCATCGAGTGAAGACTTCACAGACGGAACCATTACCCTGCGCATCACCAATGCTACGATGGACACCATTGAGCAGGTGCGCATTGAATACGACATCTTTTCCAGGAACGACAAGGACATTTCGAATTCCCTGAACAGCTCCTTTTCGGAAGATAATTCCTCCTTTCAGAGCCTCTCCACCCTTGATTTTGCAACACCAGCCGCTAGCGGTTCTACGGCATGGGACAGCGTTCATCGCGACACCACGGTAAATGTGACCTGGCTCAATGGAACCTTCTTCTACCTGCGCTGGCACAGCGATAGCCTCAGCGGAACGGGAACAGGCTTGAACCTTGGGGACATCCTGGGTATTGACAACATTCGCATCACGGCCCTTAGCGGACCTCCGATTCATGTAACGTCTGTAGATGATTCGCTGATTTGTCTGGACAGTACTGCAGGCGATTCTGTATTGGTCAACTACAATGCGACCGTCACCTACGGTCTGGGCAATGTGTTTTCTGTAGAGCTTTCTGACAGTGCTGGTGACTTCACCAATCCGCTGGTCATCGGAACGCTGGCCGATACCACTTCTACCGGAAGCATCGCCAGCCACTTGCCTGCAGGCTTGAGCATTGGCACAGAGTATCGCATTCGCGTAGTCGCCAGTCAGCCTTTGGGTTACTCCGTGATCTCACCGTTTGCGTTGGTCATCAGCGAAACTCCGGCTGTTGCTGTAGATGTTCAGAACATCACCTGCTTCGGTGATCAGGACGGCAGCATTCAACTTTTTCCTGAGCTCGGTGTGACACCTTATACCTACTTGTGGTCGACCACGGATACGACCCAAAACCTGGATGCCCTCTCGGATGGTATCTACAGCGTTGAGGTAACTGAAGTTCACGGTTGTTCCGTGGCACTCGATTCGATCGAGGTGTTGGAACCGGCACCATGGCAAACGGACGTGACCATTACAGAAAGCCTGTGCTTTGGAGATGACCAAGCTTCCATTGCACTCGCGATCGCGGGAGGAACACCTTCTTCTTCTGGTTATCAATACAACTGGGACAATGGAGGAACAACGCCTACGCTGAATGACCTGCCTGTGGGCAGCTATGCCGTTACGATCACCGACTCACTTGGTTGCACCACGGATACGTCCATAGTGGTCAATCAGCCAGAAGAATTGGCCTTTGGTCATGTTGCCACGGATCCGAATTGCTACGGAATCGAGAATGGTTCCATTTTCCTGTTCCCAACAGGCGGCACTTCACCGCTCACGTATACATGGTCCACCGGTGCGTCAAACGACAACCTCACTGGCTTGGGAAGCGGTTCCTACAGCGTGACCATCACGGATGACAACAACTGTGAAGCGGAAGAGCAGAACATCGTACTCACTGAACCGGATTCCCTGCAAGTTGGAGTGGCTGCTTCGGACGCTTCCTGTCCTACCTGCACGGATGGAAGTATTCAGGTGGTGGTAAGCGGAGCTACACCGCCTTATGATTTCATATGGTCCAACGGAGCCATTACACAAAACGCAGACGGACTGCTCCCCGGAACCTACACCTTAACCATCACCGATGACAACGGCTGTGAACACATTGTGGAGCAATCGGTGGAAGGCCCTGTGGGTTTGGCGGATCAACGCGCTTCAAACACACAGATCAAAGTGTTCCCCAATCCGGCAACCGCCTCTGCGGTTCAACTCAGTTTCGGCATTGGGATGACCGTTCAGAATGTGGTGCTCGTGAATCACCTGGGGCAGGAATTTCTAGTTCAAGGAACGCGATCCGCTAACGGCATGGAGCTTCAACTGGGTGATTTACCGAACGGCCTTTACCGACTGTTGTGCCGCTTCGAAGACGGACACACGGAATCTTTGGCGCTGACCCTTCACCGATGACTTTTCAATCAGATCAATCAATCCAATAACCAATCAAGCAAACTATGAAGACAACAACTACTCTCCGCAGCTTGTGGATGCTATCACTGGCGATAGTGTTCCTGTGTTGCGCGAGTGATCTCAAGGCACAGCTCAATGTGTCGAGTGTGAACACACCTTTTGTCATTGACTTTGACAACACTGTGACCAACGTGAACAGTGGTGGACTGGGAAGCGGCTTCCTGAATTTTGGAAGTTTTGGGGCGGTTCCCGCATATGCCAACACACAAGCGTGGTCAACGCGCGGTTGGAGCGATGGCGACATGGCCTTTGATGACGCTTCTGCCATCAGCGGAGACAAGTGGAGAGGTGTGGCCACGGCTGGTGCCGGTGTAGGCTCTGGTGGTTTCTATGGCATTACCCTGGCAACGAATGATCGCGGGATTGGGGTTCAGCCTGGAGGTAGCGATTTTACTCCTGGAGCCATTGTCCTGAAAATGGAAAACTCTTCGGGAAGCAACTTTGACAGCATCACGGTGAGCTATGATCTGTATGTGAGAAACGACCAGGGACGTGCCAACTCTTTTGACCTGGAGCACTCTGGAGACGATATGTCTTACACTGCTGTTCCTGGGCTGCAATACACCTCCCCGGAGGCGAGCAGCGGAGCAACGCTGGTGAACATTCAAATGAGCGAAACCTTTGCGGTGAGCTGGGCTGACGGAAGCAATTACTACATCCGATGGGCCGGTGACGATGTGAGTGGTGGTGGCTCGCGTGACGAGTTCTACATCGATAACATCAGCGTGACCGGGAAAATCCTCTCCGTGCCTTCCAATACCATTGGTGCCAGTTCGGTGACGCCTTCTTCGTTTTGTGTGAGCTCTACGGTAGGAGACTCTGTGATGGTAGACTATGCAGGAACAGGTGACTACAACAACGGAAATACCTTCACCGTTGAGCTATCTGATGCCAGCGGAGATTTTACTTCACCAACCATCATTGGTTCTGTAAACGACACGGATACCGTTGGAACCATCGCCTGCTTCATTCCTGCCGGAACGGCTGCCGGAACTGGCTACAGGATTAGGGTCAACGCATCGGATCCTGCAACTACAGGAGCTGACAACGGCACAGATCTGGTCATTGGAGACTTCCCAATGGCGTCAGGGGCGGTGACAGACCTTACGTGCAACGGAGCGAATGATGGATCGATCGACATGACTGTTTCTGGTGGAACTGCACCTTACACCTTTCTCTGGAACAGCACCGCCACGACCGAAGATTTGACGAGCCTTGCCGGTGGAACCTACACGGTAACGGTTACTGATGATAACGGCTGTTCCGTTGCGGACACCAACACCGTTACTGAGCCATCGGCCATTGCAGTGAGCGGTACTGAAACGAATGTGCTCTGCAACAGCCAGATGAACGGTAGCATCGATCTTACCGTGTCAGGCGGCACTTCACCTTATACCTTCAACTGGAGCACTACAGCTACAACAGAAGATGTAAGCGGACTCGGTGCAGGGACTTACACCGTCACGGTCAGCGATGACAATGCCTGCACGGCCACCGAGACCTTTACCATTACAGAACCTACAAGCCTGTCTGCTTCCATTGCAGAAAGCGACATTTCCTGCAACGGAGCAGGAGACGGAAGCCTTGACCTTACCGTGTCTGGTGGAACGTCTCCTTTTACATTCATTTGGTCCAATGGTTTTACCACGGAAGATTTGAGCGCGCTGGGAGCAGGTGTTTACACGGTGACGGTCAGCGATGCCAATGGATGTACCGCTACTGAATCGGGTACCATTGCTGAGCCTGCCGCGCTAGTGCTGAGCAAATCCTCAACGGATGCTAGCTGCAATGGTGTTGCTGATGGAAGCATCGACCTGACGGTCGCAGGAGGCACCACTCCATACACCTTTCTATGGTCGAACACGGCAACAACGGAGGATTTGACTTCGTTGATCGCAGATAACTACACCGTTACGGTTACAGACGATAACGGCTGCACCGCCACATTGATGGATACCATTACCGAACCTACTGCCATTGTGCCTAATGGAATGGTTTCCAGCGCAGGCTGTGGCGTGAACGATGGATCGATTGATCTCTCTGTTTCAGGAGGAAGCAGTCCATACACGTTCTTATGGTCAACCGGTGCTACGACCGAGGATTTGGCTTCACTTTCAAGCGGCACCTACACGGTGACGGTGACCGACAACATCAGCTGTACGACCACAGAAACCTTCAACGTAAGTAGTACTTCAGCCGTAACCGCAAGTGCGGTAGAAACCAACGTTACGTGCAATGCAGGCACTACCGGAGCCATTGATGTGACCACCTCAGGAGGAACTGCGCCTTATACCTTTCAATGGTCCAACGGCACGATGACCGAAGACCTGACCGGGCTTGCAGCTGGAGTTTACACCTTGACCATTACCGACAACGCGAGCTGCCAGTTCATTGATTCCTATACCATCACCGAACCTTTAGCCATTGTAGCCAGCTTCAGCGAAAGCGATATCAGCTGCTACGGATTGACCGATGGAAACATCGACTTGTCTGTTTCTGGCGGAACATCACCCTACACCTTCGCCTGGTCTGATGGCAGCAACACGGAAGACCTCAGTGCTCTCGGGGAAGGAACTTACACGGTTACCATTTCAGATGGCAACAGCTGTACCGAGGTCGACTCGGTCAGCATCGCAGAGCCTGATTCGATTTCCCTGTCAGAAATGATTTCCAACGTTTCGTGCAACGGATTGACAGACGGGGCGGTTGACTTGACGGTTTCTGGCGGAACATCACCCTACACCTTCAACTGGTCAAACGGCTCGATGACGGAAGACTTGACTGGACTGGCAGCGATGACCTACACTGTCACTGTTTCGGATGACAACGCTTGTACAAAAACAGCCAACTATGTCGTGACAGAGCCAGCAGCTCTCGCCCTTTCCGGATCGGCAATGGATTTGAGCTGTAACGGAAGTGCAGATGGCTCTATTGATGAAACTGCTTCTGGTGGAACTGCACCTTACAGCTTCCTATGGTCCAATGGCGCCACCACCGAAGACCTTAGCAATTTGGTTTCAGGCACCTACACTGTCACCCTCACCGATGGTAACGGATGTACAGAAATGGCATCTTATACCATCAGCGAGCCGGCCATGTTGGTATTGACGGAAGTCGTCACAGATGTTGATTGTAACATGGGGAATAACGGAGCCATCAGTTTGTCTGTTTCCGGGGGCACTTCGCCTTACACCTACGTTTGGTCTGATGGTTCTACCACCCAGAGCATCAGCAACCTTACGGCTGGAAGCTATTCAGTGACGGTTTCTGATAATAACACTTGTACGATGACTGGTTCATACTCTGTTACGGAGCCAATGGCGATCAGCATCACCGAGAGTATCACGGATGTGAATTGCAACAGCGGAAGCGATGGTGCCATCAACTTGAATGTAGACGGAGGTACTTCGCCTTACGTCTTTGCATGGTCCAATGCCGAGGTTACGGAGGACATTTCCAATCTCTCTGCTGGTGCTTACAGCGTA
Organism: Flavobacteriales bacterium UBA6057; assembly: GCA_002428995.1. Lineage (GTDB taxonomy): Bacteria > Bacteroidota > Bacteroidia > Flavobacteriales_G > Salibacteraceae > UBA6057. Next base: position 251,959 of record DIYJ01000003.1, read on the forward strand.
ACGGTAACGGATGGAAACGCCTGCACATCTACGGAAACCTTCACAGTTACAGAACCATCAGCTATGGTGGTAAGCGGTTCGGTGAGTGACATCACCTGCAACGGAGCCGGTGACGGAGCGGTGGACCTGAGTGTAAGCGGAGGAACATCTCCTTACACTTTCCTCTGGTCAACAGGAGCTACGTCCGAAGACCTTTCTTCCCTGGTAACTGGCGCTTACACCGTCACGGTGACGGACGGAAACGGTTGTACTGCAACGGATAATTTCATCGTTCAGGAGCCCACCGTATTGACCGCGACTCCAACAGCCTCTGACGTAAGCTGTAATGGAGCGGGTGACGGATTCATTGACATTGCAGTAGGTGGTGGAACATCACCTTTCACCTTCCTTTGGTCAAACGCAGCCACCACGGAGGATGTCTCAAACCTTGCGCCCGGAACATACACAGTCACGGTGACGGATGCGAATCTCTGCACCGTTACCACTTCTGAGACCATCAACGAACCAGCGGCACTGACGGTGTCAGGTACAGCGACTGACCTTGACTGCTTTGATGATGCAGATGGAACCGTTGACATTAGTGTGTCCGGTGGAACAGCACCTTACGGTTACAGCTGGTCGAACAGCGCCATCACGCAGGATTTGACGGGATTGACCGCTGCAACCTACACCGTCACAGTGACGGATGACAATGCCTGTACGGTTGTGGATTCGTTCATCGTTAACGCTCCTGACTCCATTGCGTTGACTGCTGTGGTGATGGATGTTGCCTGCAACGGAGAAGCGAACGGAGCCATTGATCTGACTGCTTCTGGAGGCACGGGTACCTTGCTTTTTGCATGGTCAAACGCTGAAACTACGGAGGACATCACTGCACTTGCAGCAGGAACTTACACGGTAGTTGTTACAGATGCTAACCTCTGTTCCGATTCAGCGACCTACAGCGTTTCTGCACCAAGCGCACTAGCGATTGCAATGTCTATGGTAACAAATGTGACCTGTCCTGGCGGTGCGGATGGCGCAGTGAACATCACGGCCGATGGAGGTACAGCTCCATACGCATATGCGTGGACCACCGGAAGCACGGCCAACGAGATCACAGGAGTTGGAGCAGGAACTTACACGGTGACTCTTACCGATAACAACGGTTGTATCCTTGATTCATCCTTTGTGGTGACAGCTCCTGACGCATTTGATATCAGCGCATCGGCTACGGATGTGAGTTGCAATGGCGAAAGCGATGGAGCCATCGACCTGAGTGTAAGCGGTGCAACTTCGCCTTACACCTTCGCGTGGTCAAATGCTGAGACGACCGAAGACCTGACCGGTCTCGCTGCAGGGTCTTACACCGTTACTGTTACAGATGACGCGGGCTGTGAGGCTGCTCCGGAAACTGTTTCCATCTCTGAGCCGGCAGCTCTGGGTGTTGACTTCACGGTTACCGACATTACAGATGCCGATCCCAATGGAGGTGCGGTGGACGCTTCCGTGAGCGGAGGAACAGAGGCCTACGGTTATAACTGGTCCAATGGTGAAACCACAGAAGACATTGCAGATCTTTCAGATCCTGGATTCTACGTGTTGACCATCACGGATGCGAACGGTTGTGAACTCATCGATTCAGCGGATGTACGAAGCACGGTGGGAATCACCGGTGTGGTTACCGCATCGGGCAATCTTCGCGTTTATCCAAATCCGGTGTTGGACAATGTGACCTTTGATTGGAGCAACTTGCAACTCAGTGGTTCAGCTGAAGCAGTAGAGCTGGTGATTTTTGACATGACTGGAAAAGTGATGATCAAGGAGTCTTCCGTTGTCCGTGGAAATTCAGAACGCATCGAACTCAATACTGCTGAGTGGGAGAGTGGAGTTTACTTCTACCAACTCAGTGTTGAAGGCCTTCTGCTTGGATCGGGCAGGGTAGTTCGCCAATAAATAATACAATCTCTAAATCATGAAAAAGCCCCAACTTTCGGGGCTTTTTCGTTCCAACAAACTACCAATGAAATATCACTTCTCAATGGTCCTAGTGACGCTCATGCTCGTCACTTCCTTACAAGTCTTTGCGCAGCAGGGATTCAATGTGACGTTCTACAATGTGGAGAACCTCTTCGATACAACCGATGACCCCGAGGTGCGCGATGAAGAGTTTACCCCTGAAGGAGACAAAAAGTGGACGGAGGAGCGCTACACCATAAAGCTGGACAAGCTTTCCCGTGTGCTCTCCGCTTCCGTGGAAGATGGATTGCCTGAAGTGATCGGCTTGTGCGAGGTGGAAAACCGGGGCGTGGTGGAAGACCTGATGAAAACCGGGAAGCTGAAAAAAGGCAAATACAGTATTGTGCATCAAGACAGCCCTGACGGCCGGGGCATCGATGTAGCCTTGGCTTACCGAAAGAAGGCGCTGAAGGTGATTGACTTCAAAGCACATACAGTGGATCTTCCCGGAGAGAATGCACGGCCGACCCGCGACATTTTGCACGTGCGAACCATTGTTGCCAAGAAAGACACGGTTCACTTTTTCATCAACCACTGGCCCTCGCGCTATGGAGGAGAAGAGAAGAGCCGTCCGAAACGCATCCAGGCTGCCGAAGTGTTGCGGGAAGTGGTGGATGAGCTGTTGGAAAAACAGCCGCGCGCAAAGCTTGTGATCATGGGTGATTTCAATGATTATCCTGACAATGTCAGCATCCAGGAAACGCTGGACGCACAGGAAGCAGGAAAGACCAGCAAGCCGACTTCGCTGGTGAACCTAGCGGCTTCGATCAAGGGAGAACAGGGTAGCTACAACTATCGCGGCAACTGGGGAATGCTCGATCAGATCATTGTATCTCAATCGCTGGTTTCAGAAGGAAGTTCAGGTATGCGCTGCACTTCTGGTAGCCTGCGCATTGTGAAGGAAGAATGGATGCTCTATACCGATCCTAAATCAGGTGCCCAAAAGCCCAATCGCACCTATGGAGGAAATAACTACTATGGAGGATTTTCAGATCATCTTCCCGTGGTTGTTGATTTCAAGCTTTAATGAAATAGAGAATGTCAAAGCCTCATCTCATGGAGGCTGATGGATTCTTCTCAAAAGCAAAAAAGCCGCCCTTATGAAGGAGCGGCTTTTCGAGCTGCGAGGGTTACTGACCCCAGTGAACAGCACCCTAGCGTTGCATGCCATTGTTGAGTAATCCACTGAAGACAGATGCGTCACCGGAGGAGGGCAGCACTGCGATTTGCACCTTGGATGCCAACTCTTTATTGACCATGTAGTTAGCATATGCAGGGTTTTCAGCGCAGATCTTCGCCATTTGCAGGTCTTGGTTCATCACCAGTTCATCTAATCCTTTTTGCTTGTTGATGGCCAATTGATCCTGCTTCTGCTGCTTCTCCAGCGCCAATCGATCGCGCTCACTTTGCTGTTGGATTTCCAACTTCTTCATTTCTCGCTGCTTCTTCAGTTCCACTTCCGCCAATCGCTCCATGCGCTCTGCCTGTGCCTGCGTTTCAAGCTTTGAAACCTGCTTCTGCGTTTCGGCCTGCGCCAGTCGGTTTTCTCGGATGCTTTTCTCCGTTTCCGCATTGATGCGCTGAACTTTCGCATCGATCTCCGCCTGGGCCATGGTCACCTTTCCGTTTTCCTCCGCCTGAACTTTCGCTGCCTGGCTCTTTTCCAACTCGATCACACTCTGCTTTCTGATGCGCTCCAGTTCCTGCTCCTGCATCGCCAGTTGCTCCATAGCGTTGGTATAAGTGTGCGGGAACTTTACATCCGAAATGATCACCTCTTTGATGGAAATACCGCTTTCCCCAAGGTTGCCGATGAAGTGCGATTTCAATTCGTTCACGAACGCCTTTCTCTGAACGGTGAATACAGAGTCTACATCGTCATAGCGGTTGGCGACAATGTTGGCGAGTTCCAACTGGCGGGGAGCCAACACCAAAGAGTCATAATCATCCGGGCTTTGGAATTGATCACTGAACTGTTCGTAGTCCTCGATTTTCCAGCGGACAGAAACATCGATGTTGAGCGGAACTCCATCCGCCAGTCTCACATCGTAGAGAGAGGTGTTGAAGACCATGTCGCGGGTGATGCGCTTCTTGACTTCGCTAGTTTCGGTGCTGCAAGAAGTAGTGAGTAAGGCGGTAGTGATGAGGGTGGCGGTGAGGCCTTTTTGAAGTGTGTTGAGAGCGTTCATAATTACTGGGTTTTAAACTGTTTTTGTTGTTTGATGGAGCTAAACTAGAGCCAGTTTCAGCCTCCAAAAGCGCCCGATAAGACCGTGTAATTGGTGAATGAGAATCCGTAGGGTTTGGATGAGAAAGTGTTTTGGCCGCTTGCGGCCGGCTATCAGCTGATAACCAAAAAAAGGCCAACCACATAAACGTAGCTGACCTTTTCTACCTGAAGCGAACCCTATCGCCCTAACTAATTCCTCCTGTCTCTTCGATGCTTTCTTCGGTTTTTCATTTCATTGAGATCTACCGTTTTGGTTTCTCCGTTGCGCGTCACTTCTGCTTCGCTGTCGCAACTCCCATTGCCGAAGTTGATTTCTGCGCTTCCTCGTACCCCGGAAATCTGAGCCACACCTTGAACAGGGTGTTCACAAGAGCGATCGATGATTACCGCTTCGATCACACTGGCGAATCCATCATCACCTTCACGGCCACCTGAGCCTTTCCCATTGACTTCAAATACATCGTCATCGCATGTTTCGGTGTCGCCTCCTGCCAGAAGAATAGCTTCTCCTTCAAAGCTCCTGGAGCCATTGCCCCTTGGACCGCTCATGGTGCTTGATGCTACGATCGTGTAACGCTGCTCAGTCAATGCTGCGGTTCGATCGGTTGAGCCTACATTGGTGATGATGATGGTGCCCGATTCGCTGAATTTTTCACCCGCCCGGTCGATGGTGATGGTTTGCTTTGCCCCAGCCTCTTTCATCGGAGCGGTGAGCTCGATGGTGGCGGTTGAACGCTTTTCACCCTCCTTGCATTGATGGTTCACAACAATCGTTTTAGGATAGCTATCCCCAGAGTACTCAATCGTGGCATTTTCTTCCAGGCGCTCTGATAGTCCGCATTCATCGAACAGCGGTAACAGCATTTTGCCGATGTGCTCAGGGCCATGCATAGCTCCCATTTCTTCATCTACCACTTTTGCTTCCTCTGATTCACTTGCAGCCGCAGAAGATGCAAAGTCTTCAGCCTTGTCGCAGGCAACGATCGTAACGGTTAAGCCAATGATCGCTGCTACCAATAATCCCCATTTCTGTCTCTTTTTCATGTGCTTGTGATTTTCTTACCCCTAAGAGAATCAATGCACACGCGATTGGAAACTGGAATCGATGTTTGGGGAGTTTTTATCTACGTTCACGGCAATCAGCACTTTGCTACTGTTTTCCGCCAACGGTCTTTTGATCCATGTACTGCTTGAAACTTTCCCTGTAGTTTTCGGCTACCGGAATGTACTCCTTGCCGATCACGATTCGATTGCGCTCTACCAGGTCGATGGCATCCAGCTTCACAATGTAAGAGCGGTGCACACGCATGAATGACTCAGGAAATACTTCCTCCAACTTCTTCATGCTCATGAGCGACATCAGCTTCTGGCCGTTTTTGAAATGAAAGCGCACGTAGTCCTTCATGCCCTCTACAAACAGCAGCTCGTCAAACGCCACTTTCTGAAGTTTGTAGTCTGCTTTTACATAGATGTGATCCGCTGCGGAGATCTCCGTTTTTTTGTCCTGAAAATGTTGCTTTGCCTTCAAAGCAGCCGCCAGAAACTCTTCATAACTGAACGGTTTGAGCAGGTAATCAAGGGCACTCACCTTGTAGCCTTCGATGGCATATTGCTCGTAAGCCGTGGTGAAGATGACGCGAGATTCTGCCGGAAGCATCTTTGACAAATCAATACCGCTGATGTCAGGCATGTTGATGTCCAAAAACAGCAGCGCAATGCTGTTGCTGATGGCAAATTCCAATGCTTCAACAGGATTGTGGAAACAACCCTTGAGCTGAAGAAAGCCTGTTTTTTCAACGTAGCTCTTCACCAGGTTCAGCGCTGCCGGTTCGTCATCCACTATGATGCACTCGAGGGCCATATATTAATGCTAAGTTGTGCCTTGAAGGTATTGTTCTCTTTCAATGTCATCAGCTCGTATTGATCATTGTCATAAATGATCTCCAACCTACGTCTGAGGTTCGTAAGTCCAATGCCACCTTCCTCCTTAAAGGCGGAACCTTCCAGGATTTCATTTTCAGTCGTCAGGCGAGCCATTCCTTCCAGCTGCTCCAGCTCGATGCTCACGACAATGGGTTTTTTGAGGCTAACTCCGTGCTTAAAGGCGTTCTCCACCAACGGGATCATCAACAGCGGAGGAAGCATGGCCGAGGGTTGAATCACTTTCGATCGATAGTTGACCGTTACCGAATCGGGGAGCCGAACCTTCATCAGTTCGATGTATGACTCCAGAAACTCCACTTCCTTTCCCAGTGAAACACGGTTGGTTTCTTCGCTTTCGTAGAGCAGATAGCGCATCATTTTAGACAAACGATGGATGACCTTGCGCGCCAGTTCTGGATCTGATTCGGTGAGTGCGTAAATGCTGTTCAGCGTATTGAAAAAGAAATGCGGGCTTACCTGGTTTTTGAGGAAGTTGAGCTCCGTTTGCAGTTGCTGGGCTTGCTGCTGTGTTTGTTGCCTTTCACGCTTGTTCCAATGGCCGATCAACCGAAAAGTGATGCTGAGCAGCGTGGACAGCAAAGTAGCCATGAAAAGGATCAGTCGAGGCAGTGTTTCTCTGTTGAGCGTGCGCCCAAAAGGTCCGCGTGGTCGCGGAAAATCCGGGATCATGTCAGGTGGCGGAGGAGGAGGGCTGGCAGGAACGAGTGTCGCCAGGAAAAAGAGGACGCAAATCGAGGCTCCATAGGCCCAGAACTTACGCTTCAACAACAGCTTTGGGATCAGAAGAAAGTGGTTGAGGTAATAGACAGCTGCAACGTAGATAATCAGCGCGATCAGCCGCGAACCTCGTGTGATACTTCCTCCGTTGAGTACGGTGAAATAGAACAAAATCAACCCCAACAGCGACCACGCCAGGATGTGGATGGCAGTGGTGATCAACTGTTGTTTTCTGGTTTCTTTCATCGGTTTAAAGATCAAGGGGCAAGGATCAAAGTCTACTTGTTTGCCTGCGGGCAAGTTGTTCGATTTCTGTGAAGCAATGATCCATGAATCTACAAACAAGCAGATTTTCTCTATCAACAAGGTTGTTCGAGGCCAGGCTCCCCAAGCTCCGGGCTTTGGATGTATTTGGGCTTCATTCCATATTTTGGAAAAAGGTTCTGAAAATTGGAATTCAATCGATAAGAGTTAGTTTTTAACTATTTGATATTCAGTGGTTTGATTTTGTTTTTGGGCGTGGCACGAGGATCGTTTTAAGCCAGCCAAACAAAATCGCAATGGACACCAGAAATACCAAAACAGATAAAATCTTCATCGTAGATGATGATGAAATGATGGCGATGATTTACCAGCGTCATCTGGAAAATCTAGGCTATACAGACGTCACCATTTTTACCAATGGTTTTGATGTTCAGCAGGCGCTGACCGATGAGCCAGATATCGTTTTCCTCGATCAGCAGATGGAAGACCTTTCGGGTATTGAGGTGCTCCGCAAAATCAAGCGCTTCGATCCTAATATCTACGTGGTGTTCGTTTCCGGTCAGGAAGACATGGATACGGCCATCCGCTCCATGAAGGTGGGCGCTTTTGACTACATCGTCAAAGGAGATGGTGACACAGATCGCATGAGCAGCGTGCTGCGCAAGATCAATCACGTTCGTGAACTCCTCACCCGAAGAGACCCCAGCAAACTGGGTAAAATCCTCACTTTCTTGATCTGATCAACGGTGCGCTTCACGCTATTCCATATCGCATTACTAGCCCTGCTGTTGGCTTCAGCTTCCTGCTCTCGTCAGCAAATGTTATTGTCGAACGAGCGGTCATCGGTGCTGGATCTCCTTCCTGTGGACACTGCTTTTGAACACAAGATCCGGCCCGATGACAAGCTCAGTTTAAGCGTGTGGAATCACAATGATCTCAGCATGGGATCAGTATTCAGCATCTACAATTCGAATGAAAGTTTTGGTAAGTGGGTTTTGGTTGACGCACAGGGTTACGCTCAGCTTCCTGGCATTGGAAGTGTGAAGGTGGCTGAGCTTACCTGTGCTGAAGCAGCCGGCAAGTTGAAGACCATTCTTGCCAAAGAGATTGTAGATCCTGTTGTGGTAGTGAAAGTGCTCAACCGAAAGGTGACCATCCTCGGTGAGGTAAGAAGCCCCGGAAGCTATGTATTGGACGAAGAGCGCAGCAGCGTGGCAGAAGTGATCGGAAAGGCGCAGGGCCTCACCGATTATGCCGATGCAAGATGCATCCGGTTGGTACGTGACAGCAACAGCTACGACCTCAATCTGCATCGCATGAGCGATCAGCTGCTCCACAACATTACCGTGCGAGCCGATGACCTCATCATCGTTTCATCCAAGCCCGGAAAGGCCATCGATCTGAAAGCTCCAACCCTCATCCCGTTTGCCAGCACGCTGACGGCCATTGCCATTGTTCTCTCACTCATCAACTAGCCATGACAGGATTACAAACCATAAAGCGACAAGTGCTGCCCCTGCTCAAGGGTGCTCCGATCATTGCCATCGTATTTATACTGGCCCTGCTCATTGCGCAGAAGACCATTCTGTATACGCCCAACACCTATCAAACCATTGCGCGCATCAAGTTGGACGATCAGAAGTTCGGATTCAGCAACACCAACTTGTACGAAGACTTTGACCTGTTCACCACGGAAAATAAAATCCAGGCGGAAGCTGCTGTGTTGAAATCAACGCTGCTGTTGGGCATGGCACTTGACAGCCTGGATTTTTCTCATTCACTCTACCGAAAGGGCCGTGTGAAAAACACCATGCTCTATCAGGACAGCCCCATCAATGTAGAGACCTTCTTTTCCAACCAGTCCCTCATGGACAAGGACTACTTCATTCAGGTGCTGAGCGACAGCACTTACCGCTTGGTAAACGAAGAAGGCGATTATTCAGGTTATGAGTCACACCCGTTTGGCACGCCAACAGAAATCACTGGCGGGAGCATCAATGTAACCCGTAATGATTCACTCATCCACATGCGCGAGCTGCAGTTGACAGGTCAGTACGTGCTGCATGTGTTTTCAAGAGAAGGATTGATCGATGATGTTTCCAGCCGACTGGATGTGGTAGAGCTCGACAAGGATATGCCCATCATCCGCGTGGTTTATAAGGATCAGCATCCACAGAAGGTGGCAGACCTGGCCAACACGCTGTGTCGCACCTACATCGATGATTATGTGTCCATCAAGAGCCAGGCAGCCCGACAAACAGAAGGTTTCATCGATCGCAAAATCGAAGAGGTGCAACTGGCCCTGAACAAGGCCGAAATAGAACTGGAGCAATACAAGGCCGTGCACGGGGTGGTAAACACACGCCAGGAAACAGAAACCGGTCTGCGTCAAATCTCTAACCTGGAGGTGCAGCTTTTCAACCTGGAAATGAATGAAAAGGCCATCATCGAGCTGGAGGCATACATCGACTCGGGCGATTACTTCAATGAAACGGCCATCAATTTCGGCTTTGGTGACTTGCTCATGACAGAGTTGGTGAAGAAGCTCAAGCTATGGCAGGATGAGCGCATCGACCTCTTAATGAAGTACACGGAAGACAGCGAGCGCGTGCGTGCTGTCGATCAAAAGATTGCTGAGTTGAAAGGATACATCCGGGAAGCTATCGCACGCAACAAGGCAGAGATCATCACCAAGCGTTCTGAAATTGAGATGACAGTTGCCGATGCTTCTCGTCAGTTTGAAGGACTCTCTACCCGAGAAAAGGAATTGCGCATTCTCGAGCGCAACTTCCACCTTCAGGAGCAGGTTTACAACTTCCTTTCTCAAAAGCGCATTGAAGCTTCCATAGCTGGAAGTGCTAACCTCGCCTTTCACCGAATCATCCAGGAAGCGACTGTTCCTCGCGAGCCAGTGGCTCCCAATGGAACACTGATCACCTTCGTGTCAGGCTTGCTGGGATTGCTCATTGGGATTGGTTTCATCCTGGGCAGACAATATGCTTTGGCCCGCGTGGCCAATCGTCAGGACCTCGAAAAGAACTCTGATTTGCCCATCGCTGGTTTGGTAAGGTCAGGCAACGATTCCGGTGACTTTCATTCCATTGCCAAGAACCTTCAGATCAAAGGATTTTTAGAGCCACAATCCATCGTGGCCATCAGCTCTACTTCGCGGGGCGAAGGCAAAAGCTACATCGCAGAACACCTTGCTTCTCACTTGCAGAAAAGTGGGCTTAGAGTTGCCCTGGTGAAAATGACCGCTGGCAGCGATGCTCTGGCTCCTGCAGCGGATTCTCTGGAAAGCTTCCTCAACAATCCTGTAGAGAGTGATGAACTCATCGTGCTCCAGCAAAGCCGACCTACCGGGTTGGATTGGAGCGATAAGATGGATGCGCTCCGCGTGTTGGTGGACGTAGTGATCATTGACGCGCAGGCAACGGCCATTTCTATGGAAGGCATCGAAGCATTGAAGCTCGCTACTGTGAGCCTCTATGTGATCCGGGCAAACAAAACCAGCCTCGATCATGTGACGCAGGCCGATCGTGTGAAGGATGAGTACAACCTGGTGAATGTCATGTTGCTTCTCAACGATGCCCACAAGGCATCCAACCACAGCGGAGCATTTGTTGGAACACGATTCCAGCAGGCAGGCAGCGGCTCTGGACTCAAGCTCCGATTGACCAACTACCTCAACACTTATCTCCGATGAAGCAATTGATCCTTCATAAGGTGACGGAGAATCGCGAGAAGCTGACCGTGCTGTTTGACCAAGCCATTGTGAGCGGAGTGAACTTCCTGGTGGGCATCTTGCTCGCTCGTCTGCTTGGGGTAGAATCCTACGGAGTTTTTGCACTCGCATGGATGGCTTTGCTTTTTGCCTCCGGCATTCAGCAGGCGGTCATTTTCGCTCCGTTGTATTCGTTGCTGGCGAAGCAAAAAGAATCAGGAAAATGGCTAAGCAACCTACTGGGACTTCAGCTCATTTTTTGCGCCCTCGGCTTCGCGGTGGTCATGATCCTCTCCAGCGTGGTGATCTATTTGAATCCTGAATGGGACTTGGCGGGAATCAACCTTCTGCTTCCTGTTCTTCTGTCGGTTTACCTGCTCAACGATTTTTTCCGCAGGGTAAGCTTTGTGAAACACCAGCCACAACACGTGGTGAAGATTGATCTTTTAGGCTACGGCTTGCAGCCTCTGTTCATTGCGGGACTTGCTGCCATGGATGAGCTTTCGGTTTCCACCGCATTGGCCTCCATCCTTGCAGCTCAGGTTTGCTCGCTGCTTTTAGCCTGGAAGATCCAACCCATCAGCGCTTCGCTCACATCGGTGAACGAGCTGGTGGGTGAGGTGTGGGGCTACAGTCGCTACCTCTTGGGAACCTCGGTGTTGCAGTGGTTCTCGGGTAACTTCTTTGTGCTCTCTGCGGGCACCTTGTTGGGCCCAGCTGCCGTGGGTGCGGTGAGAATGGCGCAGAACATCATGGGCCTGTTGCACGTGCTTTTCCAGGCCATGGAGAACATTGTGCCCGTGCGTGCTGCGGAGCGACTCCACCAAGAGGGCTTCGAAGCCATGACGCTTTACTTCCGCAACACTTCGTTGCAGGCTGTTTGGCCTACCGGTTTGCTGATAGGCTTGATCGCCTTCTTCCGTGAGCCGCTGATTCAATGGGTGTATGGAGCGGAATACCTGCCTTACGCCAATGTTCTGGCTGCATTCTGCGGGATTTACCTGCTTGTGTTTGTCGGAACCATGGCGCGCTTCATCATCCGAACCATCGAACGAAATCAACTCATTTTCTGGGGCTATGTGCTCACCACTGTTTTCAGCGTCACAGCTGCTCACGCGATGATCGTCCAGTGGGGCGAAATGGGCGTGGTGCTTGGCATTGCGCTGACACATGTGATCACCCTTAGCCTCTATTTCTACAATCTTAAAACCACATTAAAATGGAACTTGAAATCATCCACGTAGTACTTGGGAAAGCAAATCCCAATCGAATGAACGGGGTCAACAAGGTCGTGAACAGCCTGGCTGCCCATCAAGTGTCATTGGGTCATACGGTGAGCGTGTGGGGAATTACCAAGAATCCGGTACACGATTATCCTACGCGTGACTACAACACACGACTTTTTAAAGACGTGTCCAAATTTCGCCTTGACTCATCGCTTGCCAAGGCGTTGAAAACCATGGATCCTGAGAAGGTAGTGTTTCACCTCCACGGAGGTTTTATTCCTCAGTTTCACATGCTGGCCCGGAAACTTGTTGCCCGGGGCTTTCGCTATGTGCTCACTCCACATGGAGCGTACAACATGATCGCTATGCAGCGCAGCTGGCTGAAGAAGAGAATCTATGTAAGGTCTTTTGAGTGGTTCCTGGTGCAAAACGCACATGCCATCCATTTGATTGGAGACAGCGAGGTAGCCGGTACTCAAGCCGTTTTTGGTGATGTGCCGTACCGGGTAATCCCCAATGGGCATGAGGTGACCGATCAATTTTTTGTTGCGCCCAGCAGGGGTGAGGCTCCCGTTTTTGGTTTTGTGGGTCGGCTCGATGCACACACCAAAGGGCTGGATCTGCTCTTGAACGCGTTTGCTGAATACAGGGTAAGACTCGGGTCTCCTGGAGAACTCTGGTTGGTAGGCGATGGGGAAGACATGGATCACCTGAAATACATGGCCGAGTGCCTTTCCATTTCCAATCATGTGAAGTTCCTCGGAGCCAAGTACGGAGACGAGAAAATGGACCTGATTCAGTCTATGGACTACCTCTGCCTGAATTCACGAAACGAAGGCTTGCCGGGAGTCGTGTTGGAAGCGGCAGCTCAGGGTGTTCCTGTAATTGTGAGTGAAGAAACCAACATGGGAGCTTACGTGAGAGACAACAACGCGGGTTTTGTAACCGAGCGAAATGATGTTCCTCACATCTTGAAAGCTCTGCTGACGGCAGCCGCCCGGAAGTATGATCACACCCGCTTGCTGATGAGCATCAACGCGAGCGAAATGGTGAAAAAGCACTTCGATTGGAGGTCGATTGCAGCTCAGCACTCTGAAGTGTATGAAAACTAAGCAACTTCCCTACCTGCTCCGCAACATGGAGTTTGTCCTCGGTCTCATCCTTTTTGTGATGATTGCCGGCTACTTCAGCATTGTGGAGGAGCGTGCCGTGAACCAGGTGTTCAAAACCTTTAGTCGGGTTGGCATGGTAGGGGCTTTGCTTTATGTGACGCACAAGCTCAAGCAATACGGCTTGGCGTTTTCCATGCGAGTGAGCCATGTGGCTGCGCTCGCTTTTTATTTGATGTACCTGCTCCTTGGTTTTGCATCCTTCATGTGGAGCAGCGATTGGCGTTATTCCGCCCTGCAATGGTTCATGACCACCGAGAGCCTTGTGTTTGTATGGATGTTCATGCGCGTAGTTATTACCTACAACAATCACTTCGAAGATCGAAACATCAACTTCATCAAGCTCTTTACCTGGGCCATCTTTCCCATCCTGCTCACCTTCATCATTGGGTCGTGGGTAGAGCCCGATACCTTCTACAGGGGAATGCGGGGAGGCGAGGAAAAACGCCTCGGAGGCTGGATCATGAATCCGAATGAGCTAGGCATGCTCGCCAGCATTGGGGCCGCCATGGCTTACATGTTTCTTCAACAGTCGCGCAAGAAGTTTTGGGGAGCGATTGCGATGCTGGTGGCGATTTGGGTGTTGGTGGAAACCTCTTCCCGATCCAGCGCCATCGGTTTTTTGCTCATCATGGGAATCCTCGTTCTTAAGTCCAACAACAAAAAACTCAAGTTCGCCATGTTTGGCGGCATTCTCATTTCTGTTCCGCTGTTGTTGCGCTACGTGGTGTTTAAAGACAGCGGGGGGGTAGAGGAAGTGATGAGCATGACCGGCCGCCTTCCGTTCTGGACTGCCCTGCTCAACGAAGGCATCGTCCGCGAGCCCTTCTTTGGCTATGGCTTCATGCGCATCAACTACACAGATCATTTTCAGGGCTTGCACACTTATGCTGGCCGCATGACGCACAACACATTCATGCAGATCCTCATGAATCTGGGCTTTGTAGGTTTCTTCATTGGTTTTTGGAACGTAGTGCTGACGGTGCGCAACTTCATCGTTCACCGGAATCACGCCTATGCCAATTTCTTCATTGCACTGTTCATTCCAGTGTTTATCAACTCCATTACCGAGTTCGGAATTTTTGGAGATGCGAACTATGGCATCCTCTTCTGGCAATTCCTGGTGCTGCTCTTTGTCTTCAAACCAGCCGAACGACTCAGCCGGGACGAACGCATAAAACTGGCCCGCTTTCAGCGTAAATATGGTCAACTTGCAACTGCAGGTTGTTCTAACCTTTAATACACAGACTTAAATCTGTTTCCAATGGATTCCAGAATCTGGAAAAAGCTGCCACCATCTGGAAGTATTGCTCCCCTTTTTCAATCGCTGATTTCTCTGTAGCCCTTTATTTCAAAGGGTTTTGTTGTTTTTGATGGTCGTGGCACGGCTTTCCATATTAGGATATCGAACACAAAAAGCCATACGCCATGAGCACAGCACCAATACACTACAGCGACCTTCAACTTCTTATGAAGCTCTTCCTGGGATCAACCCATCAACCGATTGTATTCGACCCGATGGGAAGGCTGAACATGGATGTGCAAACGCATGAAGAAGTAGATGGACACTCCAACGTTTTGGTAAACCTTGGGAATGAGCTGACAGAGTACAAGGGCATTTCGCTCGATGAGTTTGATGTCATCATTGACTTTGGGGCTGCAAAGAGCGAAGCGCATGGCGAACAGCGATCCTTCCGATTTCTGAATCACCCGTCCGGCAGTATGCGATGGTTGTTTCAGGGACGAAAGCTGAGCAGCGTGCTTCCCTTTTACAATGCTTCGGGTGTTCGTGCGAAGTGCATTGCAGCGCTGCTGAAAGGTGCAAGTGCATTAGGCTTAGGTGGTTTGGTGTCCCACGGCAAATTCACCATTCAAGCAAAGACAACATTGAAACTCGACCAATTGGTCTCAAAATATTCTGAAGGTTACAGTGTGTTTATGGGTACACCCGGTTTGCAGCGCAGCATGGTGGTTGCGCTGCCAAGCCGGGGTGGTAGTGCCCGATTCCTGAAAGTTCCTGCCACTTCGCAGGCTGCAGAACTGCTTCAAAAGGAAAAGCAGAACCTGCAAAGCGCTCAGGCAAAGTCGTTCCAATGGATCAAAACGCCCAAGGTGGAAGCCGTTGAGCACTCTGACCTGCTGCTTACGGAGAATGTAAACTCAAAAGGCTCTAAGCGCAGCGGTCTCTTCACCACGCTTCATGCGCATGCCACGGCAGAATTCTTTGAGCAGAGCCGCTGCCTGATGCTCCTCGAAAACAGCCCCTTCTGGGAACATGCCAAAAACAACCTGTGGAAGGCCAAGCAAGTGACAAATCCAGCGCTGAGAGCGCTCGTGCCTACACTCGAAAAAGTGATGGCTCAGGTGAGCGAGGGGCAATTTGTGAGCAATACCATGGCCCACGGAGATTTCACACCCTGGAACATGTTTGTGGATCAAGACAAGTTGGCGGTATACGATTGGGAGCTTTCCCGTCCGTTGGCGCCTGCTTTCTACGATGTCTTCCACTTCCATTACCAGCAGGGAATCCTGGTGGATCGCATCGATCTTGCCACCATCAAAAACAGAATTCAGGAGGCCTTCCAGCAAACCGCTCTGGCGCGCCTGGTAGAGGTTCACGGCATTGACCTTGCGGATTATCATCGCTTCTACCTTGCCAGTACAGCAGCCTACTTCATCAACGTGTATGATGGACAGGAGCTGACCGTGCAAAACGAGTGGCAGCTCGCCACCTGGAAAGAAGCCATGGAAGCAGAATTAACAGCTCACAAGGTTGTTGCTACAGACTGCAGAAAGCAATTCATCACTGAGCTTAATGCGCAATTGGCGGATATTCCACACGCCTTCCTCAAGTTTGATTTTGCGTCCATTGATCTCATTCCCGAGAGCTCTGACCTTGACATTGCCATTGACCACAAGGGATTGAATCAGATCCTGGAATACTGTGAGCAGCATCCTCTTGTCAATCGAGTGAAGCGACACCGAAAGAGCTTCATGAATGTGCTCGAGCTCTACTTCACCGATGGAAGTTTCCTGAGCATTGATCTGATTCACAAGATGATGAGGAAACACCTCATGATGTTGAACATGGAGGTGCTGTTGGCCGGAGCCAGCCGTTTGGAATCAGGGGTGTATACGCCAACCCTGAAGCACGACCTTGCTTATGCACTTGCCTTCTACGCATTGAACGGAACCAGCGTTCCCGTGCGCTACTATGGGCATTTCAAGACGCATGACGCAGCTGAATCTGCGGAGACGTTAGACTTTATCAATAAGAGCTTCGGAACATCCTTCGAGCGCATGGAAGAAGTGTTTACCAAGGGCTTGGAAGCCATTCCACATGTGAAGCGAAGCCTGAGCAAACAGCCCTATATGGCACAACTGAAAGGCGCAGCAAATTACCTGCTCGACACTGCCCGAAGCTTCTTTGGAAACAAAGGTTTCATTGTCACCTTCAGTGGGGTGGATGGCGTAGGTAAGTCTACCGTAATCCAGGAAGTGAAAACCAAGATTGAGGACAAGTATCGCAGAGAAGTGGTACTGCTGCGTCACCGTCCCGGTGTGCTGCCTATTCTGAGCGCCATTCGTCACGGCCGCGCCAAGGCAGAAGAGATTGCCGGAACCACGCTTCCACGAAAGGGCGGAAACCGAAGCCTGCTTTCTTCCATCCTCCGCTTTGGATACTACTACACAGACTACTTGATTGGTCAGGTTTACGTGAACCTTCGCTACGTTTCCCGGGGCAAGATTGTGCTCTATGATCGCTACTACTTCGACTTCATCAACGATGCTCAGCGCAGCAACATCCGCCTGAATCCAGGCATCGCAAAAGCGTTGTACCGATGGGTGACGAAGCCTCGACTGAACATCTTCCTATACGCGGATGCACAAACCATCCGCAGAAGAAAGCAGGAGCTGGAAACAGCTGACATCATCAGCATGAGCAGCGGTTACCGCTCGCTGTTCAACGACCTGGACAGCCAGTCGAAGCACAGCCGCTACCGAGCCATTGAGAACGTGAAGCTCGAAGCTACCGTGAATGCCATCCTGCTTGAATTACAAGACGTTGCGTAAGCACAACTCAAAGAAACCCGACATGAAAAAGACCATCCTCATATCCGCGTATGCCGTGAATCCCTTCAAGGGATCTGAAGACGGCACGGGCTGGAATATCAGCCGCGAAATGGCAAAGGAGCATGATGTGATTGTTGTGACCCGGAAGAACAACGTACCGCACATTGAGCGCTACCTCAACGAGCAGGACGATCCCATCCATCAAAACATGGAGTTCATAGGGTATGACCTTCCGCAGTGGACGCTCTGGCTCAAAAAGCGATTGGGCGAGCGCGGCTATGTGCTCTACTACTATTTCTGGCAGCTCTTCCTTCCGCTGTTTGTGAAGCGAATGAAGCTGGAGTTTGACATTGCACACGCCCTTAATTTCCACAGCGATAGTGTTCCGACCTTCCTGTGGATGCTGGGCAAGCCCACTTATTGGGGGCCTGTTGGACATCATCCCGCAGTGCCCAAAGACTTTATCCTGCCTATCTACGGTCGCAGCGCCTATTTGCGGGATCAGCTTTATTTCTCCGTGAAATGGGCGCTGCGCAACCTGGATCCCTTCTTTCACCTTGCAGTGAAAAAGGTCGAGAAGATCTTTGTGATCAACAGCAGCGTGGCGAGCGTGATGGGTGCCCCGGATTCCAAGGTAGTCATCGTTCCAGCCGTTGCTACTGACAAGGCACCTGCAAAAGTCAGCAGATCGGACAAGCACTTCAAAGTGCTTTCAGTTGGTCGCTTCCATTACATGAAGGGATTTGACATCGCCATCCGATCGTTTAAAGCATTTTACGAACAACTAAGCAGTGACCAACAAGCGTCCACCGAGCTGATCCTGGTTGGAAAGGGAGAAGAGCGACAGCGACTCACCGCACTCATTGCCTCTTTAGGCATGGGCGAACGCGTCCGCATTGTGGATTGGGTAGACAAGTCTGAAATGGCCGAATTGTATGGAGCGGCCAGCGCTTTTCTATTTCCTTCACACGAAGGTGCAGGGATGGTGATTCCGGAAGCGATGAGCTACGGATTGCCGGTGCTCACCTTCGACAATGTCGGACCCGGTGAGTTGGCTGGAAGCGCAGGAGTGAAGACAGGCTATGGAAGTTACGATCGCTCGGTGGATGGCTTCGCGGAATCCCTGCTCCGGTTGCACAACGACCGTGGATTTTGGCAGACGTGTTCGGATGCCAGCTATGCCCGCTATGCCGAGCACTTCACCTGGGAGGCAAAAGGCAACGTGATACGCGAGAACATGCGTGCGACCAAGACCATGGCCGTTTTCCATCCATCGTCAGAATTGTATGGAGCTGATCGCATTTTGGTAAATGCGCTCAAGGCCATGCCCGAGGCTGTTCGCAAGGTGGTGTACCTGCGCGCTGAAGGACCCTTGACGGAGTTGCTTCAATCTTCGGTTTCAAACATTGAAGTGAAAGTGGTGCCGAGCATGCCCGTGATCTATCGGGGAATCTTTCACCCGATAGGTTTGGTTCGGTTTGGATGGAATTGGTTGCGTTTCGCCCGTTTTCTACGCAAAGAGCATCGCGCAAACCACTACCATTCCGCCTATGTCAATACGCTGAGCTGCACCTTCCTTTTACCCGCCTTGCGCATGTTTGGCATCCAGAGCTTTGTACATGTGCACGAGATCATTGAGTCTCCGCGTATGATTGGTTTGGTCACCGCGCATCTGTGTCGACTGTATGCTCGCCAGATCATCTGCGTATCCGATGCGGTGCGCAAAAACATGCTGAACTATGCGCCTTCCGCTGCCGCGAATATGACCGTGCTACACAATGGTATTGATGCGGTGAAGGTGCCTTTGAAGTCTTTGAATGGTACGCTCCGGTTCTACCTCTTTGGCCGAATCATGCCAAAGAAGGGCCAGTGGTATTTGCTCGAAGCGCTGAAACTGTTGCCCAGAGAGGAACTGACCGGAAGCCGTTTTACGCTGATGGGTGGACCGGTTCCCGGGCAGGAATATCGATTGGAGGAGTTGAAGCAAGCCATTCAGGATGCTCAGTTGGAAGACATCATTGAGTTGAAAGGATTCGCCAACAACATCAGTGATGCGATGAGCGAAGCGGATGTGTGTCTGGTGCCTTCTATGATGAAAGATCCTTTTCCGACTACGGTGCTCGAAGCCATGAGCGCTGGCAAGCCGGTGATTGCCACCAATCATGGTGGTGCGGTAGAAGCGATCAACGGAAGTGGGGCAGGGGAGCTGGTAGATCCAGGTAAACCTCGTCAGCTGGCCGAGTCTATTTTGCGCATCCTCAGCAACAGGGAGCAGATTCCAACCATGGGGCAGAACGCGAAGAAGCGCTACACTTCCGCCTTTACTATGCAGCATTTCTCTGAGCGCTGGAACAGCGTGCTGTCAGAGTCGGCCTTTGTGTAATGCCTACCTGCGGCCGTTGCGCTTCGGACCCCGGGAGCCACTAGTGGATTGGCGCTTCTTCCGGTTCGCGAAAAACTCCTGACGCTTGCGCTGCTTTTCCTTCTCGTCCTCCTTCTTTTCCTTGGCCGTCATCGGGCGGTCCGTTTGAGGAAAGGGATTCTCCTCCATTACCTGCAGGCGCTGCTTGATCAGTCGCTCAATGTCCTTCACATAAGCATTCTCTTCCGGCTCGCAGATGGAGATGGCCACACCTTCTTCGCCTGCCCGTCCAGAGCGACCAATGCGATGCACATAGGTTTCTGCCACGTTCGGGATGTCATAGTTGATCACATAGCGTAGCTTGTCGATGTCAATGCCTCGCGCTGCAATGTCCGTAGCCACCAGAATGCGCAGCTCACGAGACTTAAATAGATTCAGCGCCTTTTGCCGTTGCGTTTGTGATTTATTGCCGTGGATAGCGGCAGCCTTCACCTTGCTCTTTTGCAAGTCTCTGACAATCTTGTCTGCTCCGTGCTTTGTTCGGGCAAAGAGCAGCACCTGGTCCATGTCCTCGTCCGTCAGAATGTGCTTCAGCAGCTCGCGCTTCTTTGCTTTGTTGGTGTAGTAAATGTATTGCTGAACCGTCTCGGCAGCGGAAGAAACTGGAGTTACTTCCACCTTTTTAGGATCGGTCAGAATCGTTGCCGAAAGAGCCACGATGTTTTTTGGCATGGTAGCCGAGAAGAACAGTGATTGACGCTTCGAAGGCAGGCTCGCGATGATCTTTTTGATATCGTGGATGAAGCCCATGTCCAGCATGCGATCTGCTTCATCAAGCACAAAGTATTTGATGTCACGCAGATGTACGAAACCCTGGTTCATCAGATCCAGGAGTCTTCCCGGAGTAGCAACCAACACATCAACCCCTCTTTTCAGGGCATCTGTCTGTGGCTTTTGGCCTACACCACCAAAGATCACCGTGTTTCGAAGGTCTGTATGCTTGCCATAGGTGGTGAAGCTTTCACCAATCTGGAGCGCCAGTTCCCGTGTTGGGGTGATTACCAGTGCTTTGACTTTTCGCTTCTGTTGTTGGGCTCTATCAGCCGCCAAATGCTGAATGATGGGAATGGCAAAGGCAGCCGTTTTACCGGTGCCCGTTTGAGCGCTGGCTAGAATATCGTGGCGCTTGAGTGCGAGTGGAATCGCTTGTTGTTGAATGGAGGTGGGGCGTTCGTAGTTTTCTTCTTTGAGTGCTTTAAGCACAGGGGGAATGAGATCGAGGTCTTCGAATTGCATGCAAGTGTCTATGTGAATGGAGAGAGGACTGAACAGGATCCGCGGTGGGATTTCTGAGTATAGGGTGCGAAGGTAGGAACTCTACAACAAGGAAGACGAATTGTCGAATTCATGGCTGCCGCGCTTGAGTGGAGGCCACTTAAGGACTGAAACCTCTTTTCCAGATTTTGGAATATGCGTCTTCTTATTGGAGCGGGAAAGGATTGGTTGTTTGGTTTAACTGTTTGTTTTTTAGGGCTTTGTGTGGCTTTGTGCTTTGTGGTATACCGTTGGTTTCTACCGAAACAAAACACAAAAACCATGAACAGTAAACCCAAAGTCGCGATCATCGGCACAGTCGGCATCCCAGCATGCTACGGAGGATTTGAGACCCTGGCGGAACACTTGGTGGAGCACGCAGCCCAAACCAATGACATGACGGTTTATTGCTCGGGTAAGAAATACGCAAAGTCAGAGCGAAAGCCATCCTACAAGGGTGCCCGACTGAAGTACTTGCCTTTTGACGCCAACGGTATCCAAAGTATAATTTATGACAGCCTGTCCATCCTGCACGCGATGTTTCGTTCTGATGTGTTGCTCGTTTTAGGCGTGGCCGGTGCGTGGTTGTTTCCGTTTGTTCGACTATTCTCCAATGCCCGCATCGTAGTATCGATTGACGGTATCGAATGGAAAAGAGATAAGTGGAACCGACTGGCCAAGTGGTACCTGTGGTGGGCAGAAGGCATTGCAGTGAAATACTCACACATCGATATTTCTGACAACGAGAGCATTCAGGATTATACAGCAATGCGCTACGGAACGCTCAGCAACATCATTGAATACGGAGCAGATCACACCATTGAGGTAAGTCCCAAGCCGGCCGATCTGCGCAAGTATCCCTTCATGCGCAAGAGCTATGCCTTCAAAGTGTGTCGAATTGAGCCTGAAAACAATGTGAGAACTGTGCTGGAGGCCTTTGCCGAGATGCCACGATACAACTTTGTGATGGTTGGCAACTGGAATAAGAGCCAGTATGGGATGGATCTTCGCCAAAGCTTTTCCGACTGTAAAAACCTCCACTTGTTGGATCCCATCTACGATCAGCGAGAGCTGGATTTGCTCCGGTCTAACGCTTTACTCTACATCCACGGACACAGTGCCGGTGGAACCAATCCATCGCTTGTTGAAGCCATGTACCTCGGGCTTCCGGTTATTGCCTATGGAGTCTCTTACAATCGCACCACCACCGATCACAAAGCCTACTACTTTGAGAACAAGGAGGAGCTGAAGGTGATCGTGCAAAACACTACGGTGAAAATGCTCCGGGCACAGGGCGCTCTGATGAAACAAATCGCTCAAAGACGATACACCTGGAAAACCGTCAGCCAGAAATACGATTACCTGATTCGCAAAGCCCAGGAAATTCAAACAAAGCAGGCCGTCAGGCCAAAGGCTAAAACCATCGCTAGCCCGGAACTTCTGGAGTCTGAAATGGCTCATTTACAACATCAGGAACTCTTTTTTGAATCTTAATCACCTCAGGTTACGTTACACACGAAGCCTATTGAACCTAAGTAAGATGAACACACTCCTCACCCAAGCATTGACCATGACCGTGACCTCCTTTGTGGTAACGGCTCTCCTGATCCCTGTTCTCAGTCGCTACAGCCATCGTTTTGGGATGGTAGACTTGCCAAATGCGCGTAAGCTTCACGCTGCCGCCACTCCGCTTGTGGGTGGACTTGCCATCCTTCTCGGTTTTGGATCAGCATTGATTTTTACCCCACTTGCAGCACAGAGCGTTGGCTCTTTGCTCATTCCATTTCTGGCTGCTCTAGCGCTCTTCACCGTTGCTATCTGTGACGATCGCTGGGATTTGCCTGCGCGATGGAGGCTGTTGGTTCAGGTTCTGGCCGCTGGTTCAGTAGCTGCATCAGGACTGCGTTTGGAATCCCTGCATGGGGTGTTTGGAATCACCGAGCTACCCATCGTTCTTCAATACTTCTTCACCGTCATTTTGGTTGTGGGCGTGACAAACGCCTTCAACCTCATGGACGGGATGGATGGCCTTGCGGGTGGTCTTGCCTTTTCAAGCTTATTGATGCTTGGTGTTGTCTCTGTTGTGCAGGGGCAAATTGGTTGGACGCTTGTGTGCCTGGGACTGATTGGAGGGCTGATCGCTTTCTTGCGCAAAAACACCTACCCATCCACCATTTTCATGGGTGATGGAGGTTCCATGACTCTGGGCTTCATGATTGCCATCATCGGATTGAAACTTCTGCAGGGCGCACCGCTCCAATGGTTAGACACACCCACCAGCTTCATCCTGATTGCGGGTTCCATGCTTCTTCCTGTCATTGACGCGCTCAGAGTGTTTGTGCATCGCTACGCGCGAGGCGCT
Source organism: Flavobacteriales bacterium UBA6057 (assembly GCA_002428995.1). Classification (GTDB taxonomy): domain Bacteria; phylum Bacteroidota; class Bacteroidia; order Flavobacteriales_G; family Salibacteraceae; genus UBA6057. Next base: position 275,343 of record DIYJ01000003.1, read on the forward strand.
TCGGTTTTCACTCCAGATCGCACCCACCTGCATCACCTCGTACTACTGCTAGGCTGGAATCCCGGCCTCGCTTCCCGCGTGATTCATGGTTTTAACCTTATCTCTATAGCGCTGGGATGCCTGCTCGTTCAGGTCGCAAATGTGACCGTTACACTGTTGGTGCTTGCTACGCTCCAGGTACTTTTTGCGAAAGCTTTGTGGCTTCACAAGGCCGTGGTCGATTGGCAGTCTAAAATCGATTACGTAGAAAATAACGTTTACAGGACATAGAATTCAGATTTTTTCCGATATTCGGAAATTATCCTGAAATTGGAACCTACCCATGAGCGCTTACAAAATCTTCATTGTAGATGATGATCCATGGTATTCAGAGATCCTTCAGTACCATCTGGAGCTTAATCCTGACTACGATGTGACCCGCTTTGACACGGGAAAGGACTGTTTAGCCAGTTTGCATCAGCGCCCGGATTTGATCACTATCGATTACACGATGGATGACATGACCGGGGAAGAGCTCCTAAAGCGACTGAATCACTGGGACAAGCAAGTGCCCGTGATTGTGATCAGCGGTCAGGAAGAGATTGGCGTTGCGCTCAGCCTCATGAAGCAGGGAGCTTATGATTACATCATCAAGGATGACAATACCAAGGACCTGCTTTGGAATTCCGTCAACAGAGCTCGCGAAACCGATGCATTGAGGCGTGAGGTGGCTCAGCTGCATGAACAGCTGGAAGACAAGTTCACTTTCGAGAAGTCGATCCTTGGAAAAAGCCCGGCCATTCAAAAGACCTTCAAAATGATGGAGAAGGCCTGCAAGACCAACATCAACGTCTCCATCACGGGTGAAACAGGAACCGGGAAAGAGGTGGTTGCCAAGGCCATCCACTACAATTCTGAGCGCAAGAAAAAAGCATTTGTAGCCGTAAACATGGCTGCCATACCCAAGGAGCTGGTAGAAAGCGAGCTGTTTGGACATGAGAAAGGAGCCTTTACCGGAGCCGTGTCGAGAAAGAAGGGAAAGTTTGAAGAAGCCCAGGGCGGTACCATTTTCCTGGATGAGATTGCTGAGCTCGATTTGAATTTGCAGAGCAAACTCCTGCGTGTTTTGCAGGAACGCGAAGTGACGCGCATAGGTGGGAATGAAGTGATCAAGCTCAACGTAAGAGTGATTGTGGCCACACACCGTGACCTGCAAAAAGAAGTAGCCGAAGGAAACTTCAGGGAAGACCTTTTTTACCGGCTCATTGGCCTGCCCATTGAGTTGGCGCCATTGCGTGAACGTGGGAATGATATTCTGCTCCTTGCTCAGCATTTCCTCGATCTGTTTACCAAGGAAAACAAGATGGAGAGCATCAAACTCAGCGAAGACGCCAGGGAGAAATTGATGAAGTACAACTTCCCTGGAAACGTAAGAGAGCTGAAGGCCATGATGGATTTAGCGGCTGTGTTGTGTGAAGATGAAACCATCACTGCCAACGATATCAACTACGCCTCTGTGAGAGGTGATCAGGCCTTTTTGGCGGAGGAAAAAACACTTCGGCAATACACCTGCGACATCGTGAGCTACTTCCTGAAGAAGTATGACAATGATGTGGTGGGAGTTGCTCAACGGCTCAATGTGGGAAAGTCCACACTGTATAAAATGATCAAGGACAAGGAGATCGTTCTCCAATAATTTGTAGCGATATGAAGGGAATCATATTTACCGAGTTCCTCGAGATGGTCGAGGATCGCTTTGGATATGAAGTGGTGGATGGCATCATTGAGGCGTCAGGAGATCCGGAGGACGGAGCGTACACAGCGGTCAATACCTATGACCACCAGCAACTTGTGAAACTCGTTGTTGCCCTGCATCAACGATCCGGCATTCCACTCCGCGATCTACTCATTACCTATGGTCGACATTTGTTTGGGCAGTTGGCCGGCACCTACCCATCGTTTTTGGAAGGTGTTGAAGATCCATTTGACCTGCTCCTCAACATTGAAACCTTAATCCATACCGAAGTACGAAAGCTCTACCCCGAAGCCAACCCTCCGAAATTCAACGGAAAGCGCATCGATGATGACAGTCTGGAACTGACCTACGAATCCCATCGCAGCATGGCAGATGTTGCCGAAGGACTCATGTATGGTTGCGCGGATCACTATGGTTATCAGTTCGAGATCGAACAGTTGAGCCTGAGCGAAGATGGTTCCATCGTTCAATTCAAGGTCAAAAAGATCCGCACATGAACGATGAAGTAGCCTTGCTGAAGCGTAAGCTGGAAAGGGAACGCAAAGCCCGGAAGGCTGCTGAGAAAATCCTGGAGGAGAAGAGCCTCGAGCTGTATCAATCCAACGAAGCGCTCAAGGTGATCAACTCGAATCTGGAGTTGCTCGTGGATGAGCGAACACGAGATTTAAAGCGGAGTGAGTCAAGGTTTCGTCTGATCGTTGAAACCGCCATGGACATCATCTACAGGATCGATGAAAATGGCCTGTTTACCTATGCCAACCCGGTGGCGATTGAAAAGATGGGTTACTCAATGGCCGAGCTCCGCAAGATGCATTTCACCGAATTGGTGGCCCCACATGCCAGGGAGAAGGTGGAGGCGCTGTATGCCGAACAATTCGAAAACAAGGTTGAAAAAACCTATTACGAGTTCCCGGTGGTAACGCGCAGCGGTCGGGTTTTTATGATAGGGCAGAACGTGATCTTTCTATTCCATCGTGATGGCTCCGTGGATCGCGTGAATGCTGTGGCCCGCGACATTACCGAAAACAAGGTCTCTGAAACGCGCTTGCGCAACCTCATCTCCACCTTGCAGTCAGGCGTGCTGCTCGAGGATGAAAACCGAAAGATCGCGCTCGCCAATGAAACCTTCTGCGAGCTCTTCGGAATCCCTGTTTCGGCAGAGGAACTCGAGGGGGAGGACTGCACGGATTCTGCGGAGCAGAACAAAATCCTTTTCAAGCATGAGTCTGGTTTTGTAGATCGGATCAACGAGATATTGGAAGCGCGTGAGCAAGTCTTCAATGATGAACTCGAATTGAAGGATGGGCGCATTTTCGAGCGTGACTACATTCCCATTTTCATTGACAACCACTACAGCGGTCACCTTTGGAACTACCGCGATGTAACCAGTCAGCGCAACCAGCTGTTGGCCATCCAGCGCAGCGAGGAAAAGTACCGTGGTATCATCGAAAACATGAACCTCGGAATGCTGGAGGTAGACATGGATGAGACGATCAGGTATGCCAACCAAAGCTTCTGCGAAATGAGCGGTTGGGATTTGGAGGAGATCATCGGGAAAGATGCCAACCGGCTTTTTGTGCAGGGAGACTACACGAACCTCATGGACAACAAAAAGGAGCTCAGAGGCAAAGGGGTTTCCGATGCTTATGAGATGGCCACGAGAAACAAGCGCGGAGAGCCCAAGTGGTGGTTGATCAGCGGTGCTCCGCTGCGCAACGAAAAGAATCAATACACCGGCTCCATTGGGATTCACCTGGACATTACTCAGCAGAAAGAACTTGAAAAAGATTTGGTGGAAGCACGCGAAGCGGCTGAGGAGTCTTCGCGCGCCAAAGAAGCCTTCTTAGCTAATATGAGTCACGAGATCAGGACTCCAATGAATGGCATTGTAGGGATGACCCGAGAGCTGTTTCGAACAGAGTTGGACGAACCACAGCGATTCTACCTTGACACCATTCGCTCGGCAGCTGACCACCTGTTGGTGGTGATCAATGATATTCTCGACCTCTCGAAGATCGAGGCTGGAAAGCTTAGCATTGAAAATGTACCCTTTCAACTCAGTGAAACCGTTCATCAGGCGTGTCAGGTGATGCAGCCCAGAGCAGAGGAAAAAGGCTTGCAGCTTTCCATTCACATCGATGACCAATTGGCTTCTCATCATCGGGGCGACCCACACCGTCTGAACCAACTATTGCTCAATTTGCTCGGCAACGCCATCAAGTTTACGGAGAAGGGCTGCATCGAAGTGGGTGCACACATGGAGTCTTCCAAGCACGGATGGCAAGAAGTCATTCTCAGGGTGAAGGATCCCGGAATAGGGATGGACGCGGATTACCTCGACAAAATCTTTGATCCCTTCTCACAGCAGGACCGATCTACAGCGCGTGAATTCGGAGGCACCGGCCTCGGAATGAGCATTACAAAGCAGCTGGTGGAGCTCATGAATGGATCCATAGCCATCAACAGCCAAAAGGGAGTGGGTACAGAAGTCCTTTTGAGGATTCCACTGGCCGAATCACGGGGCCAGGAGTCTGATCAACATCTGGAGGAAAGTGACTATGCCCTGTTGAGCGGCAAGCGCATTCTGGTGGCTGAAGACAATGAACTGAATCGGCTCGTCATTGAAACTACGTTGCGTCATTACCACGTGCAGCTTGATTTTGCGACCAATGGCCAGGAAGCCATAGACCTGCTGAAAGAAGCAGAAACAGACATTGTACTCATGGATGTGCAGATGCCCGTGATGGACGGAATAGAGGCCACCAAAGTGTTGCGGGAAGAAATGAAACTCACCCTTCCGATTATTGCATTGACCGCGAACGTGCTGCAAGGCGACCGGGAACACTACCTCGCTTCAGGAATGAACGATGCCATTCCCAAGCCGTTTGAAGAAGCCGATCTCCTCGAAGTTTTGATGCGCTGGCTGGGCAAACCCCGAGCACAGATGCTGATGGAGACCGAGATGAAGGTAGCCCCTAAAAAAGCTGGTTTTTCGCTGGAGAAGCTGGAGTCTATCGGTCGGGGGAATCCCGAATTTGTGCAACGCATGATCACCGTCTTCTGCGAGCAGGTAGATGCATCGATTGAGCGTATGACAAAGGCCAGGCAGGAAGAGGATTATGACGCGGTCAGGAAAATCGCTCACCGCATGAAACCAAGCATTGACAACCTCGCAATTGGCGCATTGCTGAAAGAAGTCCGTGAGCTGGAAAAGATTGCCGGAGAAGGGCAGGATATCGACAGGATCAACGAACTGGTGGACCTGTTTGTCAAAGAATTGACGGACGTCAAGAACGAGCTCCTCGCCAATCAGGTGTAAAGGGGGAAGCAAGGAACTCAACTCATCCTGAAAGAGCTTTCAAAAGAAAAAGGGTGTCACTGTCGCAACACCCTTTCCACCCAAATCAAACTACCACGTTTATTTTATGTCAGCGTTGCACTCTGTGCTCGCTTTTGAAGCCTTTGGAGGATCAAGGTATCTCTCCGACTGTCCTCAGGCTTGTAAATTTTCTTTTACTGAGTTTCTTTCTGATCGCTTAATAGCTGGGATCGTGCCATTTGGTTATTATGTTGATAACCAGTGTTTTGGGTTTGTTGTAGTGCTTGTTTTTTTCCAGAAAATGAACCAGTATTCCAGATTATGGAAACTGAGGCTGCTCCGAATCAGGGATTTTTACTTTTTGCGGATGAGAGGAATGGTCAGGGTGACCGAAGTGCCGCATGCGAGGTTTTCTCCATTGGTCAAATCCTCTGTGAGGATCTGAAACTTCGAGTGATAAAGACTGGAGAGAAGCTTCAGTCGCTCCGATACGTTTCCAGTGCCTTTCGATTTCGGGGAACCGTTCGATTTCCTGCTGGCAGCAGCTTTTCTGCCGATGCCATTGTCTTTGATGCTACACTTCAACACATCGTCAGTTTCTGTGAAAGACAAGCGCAGTTCACCGGGGTATTGAATGCCATTGAAGCCATGCCAAATGGCATTTTCAACATGGGGTTGAATGAGCATTGGCGGGAGCTCTACAAAGTTCGGGTCAAGGTCAGAGGCAACTTCAAAATGGAAGGTAAAAAGCCCTGGCTGTCGCATGGATTCCAGTTCCAGGTACTTTTTAAGTGTGTCTATTTCCTCTTCCAGGGTGATAATTTCCTGGCCGGATTGATTCAACACATGACGGATCAATGAACCAAAGCCTTGCAGGTAGTGGTAAGCGCTTTCCTGTTCATTTCTCAATACAAAACCCTGTATGGAGTTCATCGCATTGTAGATGAAGTGTGGATTGATTTGTGCAGCCAGGGAGTTCTGCTGAAAGCGCAGTGCTTGTGATTGGAGTTCATTCGCTGTCTGAATGCGCTGAATCCACCAACGCATGAGCAGGTAGAGGATTCCTCCGAAAGAGAGCAGCATCAACGTTCTGAACCACCATGTTTCCCAAAAGGCTGGCAGAATGGTGAACGATGCCGCTTGAGTATGGGCGCTCCACGAACGATCCGCATTTTCTACTTCCACCTCAAATTGATAATTCCCGGGTGGAAGAGAGGTGTATTGAATTTCAGTATTCTGGGTTTCGGTCCACTCTTCTTCCAGTCCTTTCAAGCGATACCGGTAGACCTTTTTGTTGCGCTGCTTTTGCGACAACCCCTGAAAGCGGAACCAAAGCCTGTCTTCGCTGTGATGAAGTTCGTATTCAGGCAGAAGGCTCACCGTGCTGTCGTTGACTTTGATCTCCTCGATCAGAATCCTTGATTCCGGTTCTTCAGAGGGCTGAAACAAGGAGGCATCGTACCGAACAAAGCCGTTTTTAATGGTCACCCACAGTGCATCATTTGCCCATGTACACTCGTAGCTGTGCGAATTCGGGACGGCCAGAGGCGGCCTTACCTTCGATACCTTGATCTCCCCGTTTTGCATGGTGGCAATGGAGATTCCCGAGGGATCATGAAGCGTGATCAAACTGTCGTTCAGTGCTTTGGCAAAGCAGCATCCTGACAGCTCTTCCGGTTGACGCCACGCGTCCGATGTTGCCGAAGGATCATAGATGAACGTTTCGTACCTCGTAGCTACGAAGAGATGACCGTCAGCCAACAAAGACACGTTTGTGATGGCCTCACCCTCAGAACTCTCCGGTAGTTCAACCTTCCGCCAGCCAGATTGTGATTCGTAGCAGAAAAACCCTTCCATCGTTGCCAACCACACTTTGTCTGAACTTTCCGGTGCGAGGTCATTGATCCTCAGTTGAGTTTCAAATTTTTCGACCTCAACGAAGGCGGGATGAAGAAGTGCTATGCGAATCGTATTCGCTCCCCAAACTGAGCCATCCGCACCAGACCGGATCACCCTGCACACCGGAAACGGCAGGTCTTCCACCACCTTTTTGGTTTCGTTGTCAATGACCGTAACAATGTTTTGCCGGGCGAAGAAAAGCAGGTCGTGTTCCGAGCTGCTATGCACAAAAGGATGTACGATCGGCTCTTCAGGCGGCACCGGATAGCTGTGATGACTTGTGTCTCCCGAAGCATCAATGCAGAGCAGTTTATCAAGCACCATGTCCACGTGAATGGTTCCCTCGTCATCTGAAGTGATGCTTGAGCCCCACTCCCGCATATCAATGTACTCGGCCGAGTAATGCGTGATGCGCATGTCCGGGATGTAATAGATGCCCTTGTTAAGGCTTGCCAGCCAGGTCCCATTTTCATAATCCGTGATCGGTTCTTTCAGTACGATGTAGTTTCCTTCGAACCATTTGAACAGTGGGGTGAGTGTTTTGAGATCATAAACCCAAAGGCCATCTGCGGAGCTGACGAGGAGCCTTTGGAGAGGATCGATACCGATTCCCCGAATGACAAAATCCAATTCAAGGTGTTCTACAACCTCGTCATTCACCAGGATGAAAAGGTGTTTGTCCAACGCCACCAGAAGGGAGTCGCCTTTCACCAGAGCAAATGCCTCCGATCCCTTAAACTGGCGAATCTTTTGTGAAAAGCGTACACTGGAAACCTTCCCGTTTCTTCTTTTTATCCTGAACAAGAGGCTGTCTGCTCCGTCCCTGAAAAGCCGCTTGGTTGTGCTGCTTAAGCCCGCTATGTTTCCGTTGGGCAGAATACATACATCCACCACCAGAGCATCTGTTTTGGTCGAGTCTTCGAATACCTCTGACCACTGTCCGTCTGGTGTGATCATTTTGAGTGTTCTTACCCTGAAGGCCATGTAAACCGTGTCATTCGAGACCCGAAGCCCATTGAAGTATTTGCCGGATGGTTGGTTTTCAAACAATACTTCCTGATGTTCATAGGGATGGAAACGGTTGTCCTCGAAATAGAAAATCTGATTGCGAGCGTCACCAAACCAAATCCGCCCTTTTTCATCTTCAGTGACATAGTAAACCGTGGCCTGCTTCTCGTAAGCCGGTGGAATGATTGGGCTTAAAAACTCGACCTGACGATCTTTTATCCGTGCCGGACCTTTGCCCGTTCCGAGCCACATGCGTCCCTTCGAGTCGCACATCACGTCAAACACGATTTTGGCATCCAACCCAGCGTTTTCATGAAAATGCACATGAGCAGGCTCGTGCTCATTCAACTGTGCCAGCGCTGGGCATGCCCCACAACAGAACAGCAAAAGCACGAGTGTGAAACGAGATAGCCAACGCATGAGATTGGTTTTTCGCAGGTTCATTGAGTTAATCTGAGCAAGGACGAATGTAGGACAAGGTGAAGTCCCCTAAATACTAACGCGTGAACTTGTCAAGGGATGGCTTGCATCATCTTTTGAAGGCAAGTCTGAGTTCAATACTGTTTCTTGTGATTTCACAATCCTCTCGGTCATTTGTAGTCGTTGGATTGAATTTTTTAGTTTGAAAATCAGTGTTTTATGATTCTGTTTTCAGCAGTTGGTTGCTTTTTCGCTTTTTGTGCCACTAGCTTTGTATCGTCTTTTCGAGACACATGAATCAATATTCGCGACATACTTCTACCCAAATGCACATGACCATGTGTAGCATGCATCAAATGATGTGTTGCTGTTGTATGCATGGCTGTATGTGCTAACGCGAAAAGGATTCTCCCACTGACATAGTTTTCTGAGAACATTCCGCTAAGGCACGAGCCTAGGCCCGGGATGCCTTTGTCTTTTCCCACCCTTCGTCATCCATTTTTTTAATCCATACATCCAATTTCAACATGAGCAATTCAAACAACTACAGATTCGAAACCCTCCAGCTTCATGCAGGCCAGGAGGCAGACAAGAGCACCAATGCCCGCGCAGTGCCCATTTATCAAACCACTTCCTATGTGTTCAACAATAGCGAGCATGCTGCTAACCTCTTCGGGCTGAAGGAGTTCGGGAATATCTATTCGCGGATCATGAACCCCACCACCGATGTCTTTGAGCAGCGCATTGCTGCACTGGAGGGCGGCACCGCTGCGGTGGCTGTCGCATCGGGTCAGGCCGCGCAGTTCCTGGCGTTGAACAACATCCTGGAAGCAGGTGATAGCCTGGTGTCAACGCCTTTTCTCTACGGAGGAACCTACAACCAATTCAAGGTCAACTTCAAGCGTTTAGGCATTGAGGTTCGCTTTGCGGAAAGCCTCACAGTGGAGGATTTCGAGAAGCAGATTGGAGAAAACACCAAAGCCATTTACCTCGAAACCATCGGGAATCCATCCTTCGCCATTCCTGACTTTGAAGCTTTTGCCTTGCTGGCAGAACGCTACCAGATTCCATTGGTAGTGGACAACACCTTTGGCGCTGGTGGATACCTCGCACGTCCAATTGAGTATGGCGCCAACGTGGTGGTAGCCTCCGCCACCAAGTGGATCGGAGGTCACGGAACGAGCATCGGAGGAGTGATCGTAGACGGTGGAAACTTCAACTGGGGCAACGGCAAGTTTCCGCAATTCTCAGAACCAGCGGAGGGCTATCACGGGCTCAAGTTCTACGAAACCTTCGGTGAAGGAAATCCACTCGGTCTGCCCAACATTGCCTTTGCGATTCGGGCCAGGGTAGAGGGCTTGCGTGACTTTGGAGCAGCGCTTTCGCCTTTCAACAGTTTCCTTTTGATCCAGGGATTGGAAACACTTTCGCTACGCGTTCAACGAACGGTGGAGAATGCGCAGGCACTGGCCGAATGGTTGGTTGATCAGGAAGAAGTCGAGGCGGTGAATTATCCTGGATTGGCGAGTAACACTTACCACGAACTCGGAAAGAAATACCTGCGAAACGGCTTTGGTGGGGTTCTGTCATTCAAGGTGAAGGGCGGCAAGGAACGGGCCGATCGCTTTGTGGACAGCCTGAAGTTGGTGAGCCACCTTGCCAATGTCGGTGACGCTAAAACGCTGATCATCCATCCGGCTTCAACAACTCATGAGCAGCTGAGCACGGCAGAGCAAATCGCTTCTGGAGTAGAACCGGGACTGCTGAGGGTTTCGGTTGGACTGGAAAACATCGAAGACATCAAGGACGATTTTGCAAGTGCCTTTGCGCTGACTGCATCCAAGGAGTCACCGGTTCCAAGCATCTGATCATGCCTGTTTTTCAATACCAAGGCAGCTTTGAACTGGAGAATGGAGGGCGGCTTTTGTCTCCCTCCGTTTTCTACCAACAATGGGGAACTCCGAACGCGGACGGCAGCAATGTGATTTGGGTATGCCACGCACTGACGGCCAACGCGGATGTACTCTCATGGTGGAAGGGATTGTTCGGCCCGGGAAGCTTGTTTGATCCCAAAGACTGGTGCATTGTTTGTGCGAATGTGTTGGGCTCCTGCTACGGAACAATGGGACCCTTGAGCATGGACCCCGAAACAGGGACGCCTTATTATCACAGCTTCCCGCGCATCACCATTCGCGACATGGTTCAGGCACACCGCGCTTTGTGTGATTACCTGGGAATAGAGCGGATCGAACTGTTGATCGGAGGTTCGCTGGGAGGGCAGCAAGCGCTTGAATGGAGCATTCTGGAACCTCATCGCTTTTTCCGGTTGGTGGTGATTGCAACCAATGCCGAACACTCGCCCTGGGGTGTGGCCTTCAACGCCACACAACGGATGGCCATTGAAGCAGACCCTACCTGGTTGCGGAAGGGCGATTCAGAGGCTGGGCTGGCGGGAATGAAGGTGGCACGCGCCACGGCATTGCTGTCATACCGGAGTTATCAAACCTTCCAAAACACGCAGGCTCCCTCGAGGAAGTCGTTCTCAGAAACACATCCTGCCATCAGCTATCAGCAGTATCAGGGGGAAAAGCTCGCCCAGCGCTTCAATGCTTATTCCTACTGGCATCTCAGCCATGCGATGGACAGCCATGATGTGGGCCGCGAACGTGGGTCACTTTTCGAGGCTCTTCAACGGATTGAGGCCGAAACACTGGTATTGAGCATTGATTCTGATTTACTCTTTCCGGTCAGTGAGCAAGTGCAGATTTCAAGAGCGATCCCCAGAGCCTTCCACGCCACAATTCCTTCGATTTATGGTCATGATGGATTCCTCATCGAGACGCAGGCCATCAGCGAGCGCATCGCAGACTTCCTTTTCAACGGATTCAACACCTACAAAACCATCTCATTCATTTCACCCAACAACAAAAACACATGGAACGCAACATTGGAATTATAGGCCTCGGCACAGTCGGTCAGGCCTTGTTTAATCAAATTCAGGAGCTGGAAGGCTTCAAGGTCGCTGGCATTGCCGTCAAATCAGCAAGCAAAGCCAGAAATGCAGATCGTCAACTCATCACCACGAACGCCAACGAACTCATCCACAATCCGGAGGTTGAAGTCATCCTCGAAGCCATTGACGATGACGAATCAGCTTTTGAATACGCCAAGGCTTCGCTTCGGCTCGGGAAAATCTACATCAGTGCCAACAAGAAGATGGTCGCCAACAACCTCCGGGTGTTATTGCATTATGCAACGCTCTACGGTGGTGAGCTTTTATATGAAGCAGCCGTTGGTGGTGCCATACCTGTGTTGAGAACCATTCGCGAGCACTTGCGCAACGAGCCGATTCACAGCATTCGAGGCATTGTAAATGGTTCGTGCAACTACATCCTCACGCGCATGCTGGAAGATGAATTGCCCTTCGATCAGGCGCTTCGTCAGGCACAAGAGCTTGGGTTTGCAGAAAGCGACCCCACGTTGGATGTGGATGCCTGGGACAGCTATTACAAATCCATTTTGCTGAGTCACACGGCTTTTCGGGAATATCCAAACCTCGAGCGGATCAGCATGCAGGGCATTCGCGGTATTCAGCTATCAGAATTGAAGAAAGCCCGAAGGGCAGGTGCCAAGGTGAAACTCGTGGTCAGTATTGAGTCGAAAGGCACGCGAACCGCCATTGAAATTGCTCCAAAGCACGTTCAGCCATCGGATCCGTTGTACAGTATCGACAATGAACTCAACGGCATTGTGATCAACGGCCTGTATTCAGGGGAATTGTTGCTTCAAGGCCCCGGAGCAGGCGGAAACCCAACAGCCTCAGCCATGATCGGAGACCTCGTAAATGCCTCAAAACCCGCTTCCGAAACCCTGAACCGGGAACTAGCCAGCGTCCACTAGCCAAGCAAGAACAACCAAGGCAAACAGGCGTTGAACAAGAGAAGCCAGACGTTGATCTTTGATCCTTGATCTGTTCAGCTCGAAGATCAAAGATCAAGGATCAAAGCTTTGCTTTGCTGAGCTGAACTCTTTGCAGACGCTTATGTGGACATGCCCTCGGTGCGAACGGAAATTCAAGGTGACCAATCAGTCACACTCATGTGTGATCAAAGATGTGGGCGAGCTTTTTCTGGATCGGTCAGATGAATTGGTATTGGCCTTTGATGCGATCATGACAGCGGTGATGCAGTGGCAGCCCAATGAGATGGCGGCCGCCAAGCATTCAGTGGTGTTTACCAACAAAAAGGCATGGCTGATTGTGAAGCCGATGAAGAAGGAGCTTGATGTGAAGTTCTACGTGCGAGAGATGATCCATGACCCACTGGTGAGAAAAACAACTTCTTACGGCAACAAACATGCACACCACTTGCGCGTTGCATCAGAGAACCAAGTCACTTCTGAGGTGGTGCGACTGCTTCGGCTGGGATTTGATTACGCCATGGAAGACTGAATCAAGATTGCTCGCCTATGAATGCTATTACACCTGCAGACCGCAAGTACATTTTCCAGTTTTTGGAAGACCTCTCGAACAACAATTCGAAGGACTGGATGGATGCAAACCGGAAGCGCTACGAACAAGCCAAGAAGTTGTGGCTTATCCAGATTCAGCATATTCTTCATCGGTTGGCAAAGCATGACGAGCTGTATCTGACCATCGAGCCGAAGAAGACCATTTCGCGCATTACCAACAACCGGATGTTTCACCCGGAAAAGCCGATCTACAAAGAGTTCTTTGCGTGTGAGCCTGCCGGTAAACGAGATGAGGGGGTGTTGCTGTTCATGGCCATCGGTCCCAACGACTGCTTCATTGGTGGAGGTTTCTGGAAGCCTGAAAAGGAGATCATCGATCAGATTCGCGAGGCCATTGATTATGATGGCGAGGAATTGCAGCGCATCATCGATTCTGAACCCTTTCAGCACTTTTACGGTGGACTTGGCGAGGATCCTGACAAGTTGAAGACTTCTCCACAGAACTACCCTGGTGATCATCCGCACATTGAGCTGCTGCGGCATAAGAACTTCATCGCGTATCACTCTTTTGAGCCAGAAGAGTTTTTTGCGGACAGCTTCCTGGACCTGGTGGAGGAGGCTTACCTCACCATCGAACCTTTTGCCGAATACCTGAAAAAAGCACTGACCGTTGGAGCCTAGAATGATCTCAAAACGATGAAGCGATCTGGCACAGCAGATTTAGCGCTTTATGGCGGTGGCATTCCGCCCTGGTTGTTCAACCGGATGAAGCAACTATGCCTGCCGATTGTGGAATCCATCCTTCAGGAAAAAGGTCACAAAGACTTTTTGAGTCGTTTGTCCGACCCGTTTTGGTTTCAGAGTTTCGGGGCGGTCATTGGCATGGATTGGAACTCTTCGGGTGTGACAACTGCGGTCATGCGAGCACTCAAAGAATCTGTCAACCCTCATTCAAAGGATTTGGGCTTGTACATCTGTGGTGGAAAAGGAAAAGAATCGCTGAAAACTCCCGCAGAGCTTAAGCGCATCGGTGAAGCCACCGGGTTGAACGGAGCTGATCTCGCTCACAGCAGCAAACTCAGCGCAAAGGTGGATAATACTGCCATCCAGGATGGATTCAACCTATACCTCCACAGCTTTGTGCTCAGCAAGGAAGGCGACTGGACGGTGATTCAGCAAGGCATGGAACCCAAAACAGGTAAAGCCAGACGCTATCATTGGCATTCTGCTGCGGTAAACTCATTTGTAGAATCACCACACACTGCAGTTTGCGGTGAAAACCAGGGGCCGCTTCTGAACCTCACCGATCCCAAAGCGAAGCCGACCCATCAAGCCATGCTGGATATCACGCGTGAGAATCCCATGAAGATTCTTCAGGAGGTACCACACATGAAGCTTCCCATGCACTGTGAGGTGAAGGCCAGCGATGTGGATCTGAAACGCCTCGGCAGCGTATTGTGGCTGGCTCAGGAACAGGAAACCAACAGCTTCGAAGAACTGCTCTTGCTGAAGGGCCTTGGACCTCGAACCCTGCAGTCATTGACCCTTGTCAGCGAAGTGATTCATGGTACGCCTTCACGCTTCAGCGATCCCGCGCGCTTTTCTTTCGCACATGGCAGCAAGAGTGGCAAGCCCTTTCCGGTTCCAATCAAGATTTATGACGAAACCATTCAAACGCTGCAGCAGGCGGTGGAGAAATCCAGAATTGGGAATTCGGATAAGTCGAAGGCCATTGAATCACTTACCAAAATCGCCCAGCGAGCGGAAAAGGACTTCACTCCACGCGATGGATTTGACGAAGTGATTGATAAAGAGATGAAGGCTTCGAAGAGCTATGGCGGGCGCAGCATTCACAAACCTGAGAAGAAAGCGAAACCCGAAGACGGTCAGCTAGGCTTGTTTTGAGCTTCGGCTGTACCTTCTAATGCTAGTTCAGGGCTTCGAGCAGTTCTTCTGCTTTGGAACGATTGAATTTTACCTCGGGCTGATTGAGGTATTGCTCCAGCATCTGCATAGCATCCCCGGTTTTGTCACACTCCAGCGCAGCGAGAATCGCATACCACTGAGCCGCTTCGCTCAGGTTCGAACTCTGGGCAGAAAGACTTTGCAATTTCGGTAGCGCCTGTTCACAGGAATCCAGTGCAAGAAGGCAAATGCTGCTGTAAAGCGTCACCAATCCTGCATCTCCAATCCGCTGCTTTTCAAGTGTGTTCAGTTCTTCCAGCGCTTGCGTGTAAGCTTCACGGTTGTAGGCGCTCATGGCTTTTTCCCATGTTGTGCTTTCTGCCGCCATGGTTGTGACGCGATCAGGATAAGGTTCGAAGTATTCTTCGGCCAGCTCGGCACCTGTAGGTCGTTGCAAGAGCAAAAACATGAGGATTGGAAAACCGATGACCAACACTGCAGCAATGCGAACCAGCATCTGGCTGTTCATTCTGGTTTGAGGTTGATCCAGCTGGCGTATTCGGTGCTTTTCTGCCTGGAAAGCGCCTGCCCTCAAAGCGTCCCGCGTGTTGCGATAGTGTTTCAGACTTTCCATTAACTCCGGCTCCTGGGCAAGACGAGCTTCGAAGTCGCTGGCTTCTTCGCGGTCCATGAGCCCATCGGCATAACGCTCGATTTGATGGTAAACATCTTCTGTCATGTGTAGCGAAGTTCAGCGAGCGTGGCTCGGAGTTGGGGATTGTCATTCACCATCATCAGCAACTGCTTGAAGCAATTGCTCTTTTTATTCATCGCCACCTGGGAATTCTTGTAACCCATGGCCTTGGCGATCTCATCCATGCTGTAGTGTTGACTCCAGAATGTGATGACTTCTCTGCAACCCTGATGAAGCCGGGCCAATAAGTCAGCCAATATGGAGCCCGTCTCTGCTTGTACCAGCGATCGGTCTTCGAAGGCCTCGTGTTGTTCCAGCGTTTCACTCCAGTCCTGATGCTGTTGTTCATGGTTCGTGCGCTTCGCAAAAACCTTGTACCACCTGCGCTTGGCAATGGCAAAAAGGTAGGTGCTTAAACTGCTCTGGCCCTCAAACTTCCCTGATCTTATGTTGAAGAGCATGGAGGTTATGGCATCGTACAGCACTTCTTCTGCTTCTTCCGCGGAACCGTTGTTTTTACGAATGAAGGTCTTGATCATCTCTCCGTTGCGTTTGAGCAAATGTCTGATCGCACGTTCTTCACCTGCACCTCCTTTTTTGATCATGTCGATGAGCTGATGATCAGAAGGTGAAAGCACTTTTAGCATTAGTTCCCCTTTATAATGATTTCCTAATCAGCGATTTTGGGGTGGAGTGGTTAGGTTCCCGTTTTCGCAGGGTACAAAGGAATAAATGAATTTTAAGACGAATAACCTTTTTACCTATGAGAACTCTGATATTCCTGTTATTTCACCTTCTCGCAACTACCTTCCTGGCGCTGTCTCTCGAAGCACAGAGCCACTATCAGGTGAGCTTAACGCCTGCCGCGCAAGATTCTGTCCAACACAGTTCACAGATAACACCTTATCCATCTCCGCCAGTTACTGTGAATCACTTCTGGTGGTTCAGCGACAATTATTTCAGCTTCGCCCCAAGGGTGAAGCACCTCTACCGAAGACGTTCCACGCCTGACCCCAGCTATCTCATTGCCACGGAAAACTATTCCAACTCCGGGCCACCGCCAGCCTGCAGAGCCATGCCTCCCTTAACGAATGCTACCAATCCAGCGGGCAACAGGTCGGCCATTCTGAATCCCGGTGAAATGCTCCGCCTTCAAAACTACCGGAACGCAATACCGGGCGATACGCTCTTCTTGATCGTTACCTATCCTGCTCAGTCGGTGGACGCTGCCGTTCTGAACATCAAGATAGATCCTGATTTCGCCCATTTCTTCACCCTTCCGACCACCATCCCGGATGGATACATTCCTAATGACGAGTACCCTGTAGGACACATGGAATGGATGCTCGGAATGGACCCTGAAGGATTGGATCGTAGCATGCTGATACCCCTGGCGGTTGACCAGTCTCTCAGGTCTGCACTCTTTCAGCCGATTGCCATTGAGGCGAAGGTTGTATACAACGGACAGGTCATCGCTGATGACGCTATAGAGCTGCTTGCACTGCCGTCTCATGATCCCAATATGATGAGTGTGGAACAACAAGAAGATGCCGACTGCGTGATCGATCGTGAGAGGTTTGATTACAAGGTCGACTTTCAGAACATAGGCGGTGGGCCTACTGATTCGGTATGCGTCAAAGTCTACCTCGATCATCGTTTAGACATTCAAAGTCTTGTCACCAGAGGGTTTCATACACCGCTTTCTTCCTGCCCGGCAACAGGAGCCTGTTACAGATTGAAGTTAGACCCTGATTCCAACATTGCTACGTGGGAGTTTCCCCGGCTGATATTGCTCGGCACTGCCCAGCCTGATTGCCTCGACCTTGAGCATACCAAAGGCTTTGTTTCCTTTTCTGTGAAGAGCTACCACGAGTGTAAAATGGGCGACCCGGTTGCTTCTTATGCGGACATATACTTTGATGAAAACCCTAAAATCCAGACCAACAGAGCCGTTACGACCTGTCCGGAAAAACTGCAGGATGAAGAACCTTGCCTCATTCCAGAACCTAAGCCTGATAAGCCATCCCTGTTTTGGATTGCATTGGTGATCGCAGCGGGAGCGGTGACTGGTTTGATTCTTAGAAGGCTGTTCAAACGTTAGTCAGAAAGCAGTCTGTGAAACTTTGCTGAGCATCTTTTTGGAAAGCAATATCGACTGCTAGTTTTGACCGGTGTTCAGAGAATTTCAATGGGTAGTTGTACTGTTTTTCATTTCAGTAAGCTTTTTTGAAAGCGGAAAGGCACAAACTCTTGCGGGCGGAGGCTCAGTTGCGGTCATTTCTCAGATAAAAGAGGGGAAGGCACGAGCTGTCGCTTTGCGCTCTGCGGGTGAATATGAACGTGCCTTACAAGCGATCGATTCCACATTGCTGATCGCATCTGATAGTGAGGGCGATCACAGTGTGAGTCGTGAACTGGGTTGGCTTTGGGCCAACAGGGCCTACATCACAGGACAGCTGCAAGGAAGAATCCTTCAGTCGAAAGCTGACTATCTGAAAGCGCTTCCGTTGCTGGAAGAGGCTGGGGAAGAAGCTCTGCTGATTGGCAAGTATGTTCAGAAGCCGCTCGGCAACGTGTATACAAGACTGGGCGACTATGGCCAGGCTGTGGAACAGCTGGAAGCTGTACGCAAGGTTGCCATGGTTGAGCATGACTCCGCAACTGTGCTTGATGCCACCAATGATGTGTCCATCGCCCGGCTGGAAATGGGAATGGCAAAGCGTTGCATTCGTCAGTTGCAAGGTGGATTGGCGTATGCCGGAAAGAGCAGGATTGCCAGAGGCTTGCTGCTTTCAAACATGGTTCGAGGTTATGCCGAGCTACAGCAGCTGGACAGCGCAGACCGCTGCGCCCGCGAAGCACTTCGATTGCTGCGCAGTGTAGGCAATGATACAAGTCTCAGGGATAAGCATCGGGATGCGCTGCGTTATCAACTCGGAACATATAACGTATGGATCCCACTGCTGGCAAGGTTGAATCAGCGGTTATCGATGGAAGATGCGGTGCAGGAAGCCAGCCGAATCGCTCAAGTCCTTTATGCCGGAGAACTTCACCGCAAGGAAGTGAAGTTGAGACTCGCTGAAGCCGATGGTTATTTCATCCTGGGTGATTTTGATCGGGCTCAACGGTTGTATCAGGAAGCCGAGGAACAGCTCAAAAACCTGGAGAAAGGTCAGAACCGATCGTTTTATCCCGATCAGTTGTTTGTCGTCACCGTGATGGGAAACATACGCTGCCTGCGTGCTCTGTATGAGGTTTCTCCCACTGATGATTCCCTGGCCTTTCAAATTCTCCAGGCTTATCAGCAACTCTTCAGGTTGGAGCGCGAAGTGCGGAGCGAGCTTCTGAGCACGGGAGCTCAGCATGGTCATATGGAGCGCTTCCATCGTTTTGCCGGTGAAGCAATAGCGTTTTCCATCCAGCAGTATCATCATACGGGAGACATGCGATGGCTGGAAGGTGCTGTTGGTTTTGTGGCGTATTCACAGGGTGTGCTACTGGCACAATCGGTGGAGCGTCACGCCCTCGCTGCTGCTTCCGAGGATACACTATGGAGCAAATTGTTTGAACTTGAAATGGCACTGGCTGATATGCGCTACGCCAAAGACGCTGATCCGGGAACGATCCGCGCGCTGCGTCAGGATAAGGCGGGGCTCATGCAACAGCTCAAGGAGCGGAATCCAGTGACGTATGATCAGTGGTTTTCCCGTGACCAGCTGTCGCTCGAGACACTGTTTGATGTTCTGGAAGCGGAGGAAAGAAGTGTTTTGCTGCTGTTTGATGCTGGCGCTGAGCTTCACCTTTTCCTGCTTCAATCCGGGCGTATTCATCTGCACACCTTGAGCATGGATGCCACTGTTCTGGAAAGAATGAGGGGCTTCAGACAGTGCCTTGCCAACCCTGAATGTGATGCGAACAGCTTTCAGTCAGAAGCTCATACACTTCACGAGCTTCTTCTCGATTCGCTGCCGTTGGCTTCGAAAGCGCTGGTCATTGTCCCGGATGGAAGGTTTCATCAATTGCCCTTTGAGGTGTTGGTCACCGATCTTTCTCGCTCGCCCGACTTTCGATCGCTCCATTATTTGCTTCGCCAGCTTGCTGTTTCCTACGCGCCATCCCTTTCCTTTTTGCAGCGCGGCATCACTTCCCGGAAGTATCCGTATGCTCTTACCGTTGTTCAACCTTCGTTTGAATGCAACGACAGCCTCGTGAGTCTTCCTGAGCTTTCACTTCCCGGAAGCATTCATTTCATTTCAGGAGCTCAGGCCACAGCTGATGCCTTCCTCAGCCATTCTGGGCAAACGCAGGTAGCGCACCTTTCAACCCACGGCTTTGCGGCATTGAATGATTCCGGTTCTTCCTGGATTGCGCTCGCAGGGTCAGCATCGTGTACACATCCCAGATTGCACTTCGACCAGATCCGACACCGCAGTTTCAGTTGTGACCTGGTGGTGCTTCAGGCCTGTCAGTCAGCTGGTGGGCAAGTGCTGGCAGGAGAGGGAGCTTTCAGTATTTCGAATGGTTTCTTGCATGCGGGGAGCAACAATGTATTAGCAACGCGGTGGGATGCCAATCCAGAAGCCTCTTCCTATTTGCTGAGCTCTTTCTATCATCACCTCGAGCAGGAGCAAATCCCGGCAGCGCTGCGCAAAGCTCAGTTAGAATACCTCAACAGCGAAACGCTGGATGCACTGGCCGCTCATCCATTTTATTGGGCCGGATTCAGTGTCTATGGTAAGGGATACTTAAACGACTCCTTTGCCATCAGCAATACTCAATCGATGGACTGGAGGTGGGGGCTCTTGCTCGTTGGCCTGATTCTCCTTTTCTGGCTTTGGAGAAGGAGTAGAGCCTGAGGGGGCGACATTTTTCTGTAGTCGACTCGTTTTTTAAAATTCTGTTTCACAGTGTTTTACGATTGAATTGGCTCTTTTTTCAAAAAAAGATTCAATGGATGGTTAGGTCTGTCGCGCAGCCCGGGACTAATAGTGCAAATGCGCATTTGAACCGGGCGGAACCTGAAAAGCCCATCAAACAGAGTAGGGACCCTTTACTAAATCAAAAAAAGAAGAATCATGAAAAATTACGTTTCACTCGGCAACATCAGCCTTTGCATTGACAACGGAGAATCATCCGGTAAGTATGGAGTTATTGATGGCTGCATTCCACCCTTTGGACCTTGGTTTCCATACATTCCTATCCTGATCGAGATCTTTCTGAAAGGTCAGACACTAGCCATGGACGCTCCAGATAAAGTCTCTGGTTATTCCACCAAAGAACTGCACAAACACATGACAAATGATGTGCTTCCGAAAGTTGTGCAGTCCAGAAGCGATAAAGAAGTGGATGAAACCTTATCTCGTGTCTACACAGCCTATCCTCAGTTGAAGTCAGAGATCAGCAAGATCCGCGATGAGTATCCAGGTGACGATCAGGGCGGTAGCGGTATTCAGGCTTGTCCTGTGGTGCCACTCATCCTTGCCGGAATGGCGATCGGCTGGCTGGCACGCGAAGTGTGGCACATGCACAGCGGTAACTAGTTTGTTCCCGTCTTTCAGAAGCGTCAGCGACTCATAGCCTGATGCAGCACCTCAAGGCCCCGTAGTCAGAATCAATTGGCTGCGGGGCTTTTTTATGAAATGGTTTAGCGTTTTCGGCTGCTGAATTCCATCGCCTCACCCTTCCCAAAGCCGTAGCTAAAGCCGAGCGTAATGAAGCGCCCTCTCAGGTTGCGACTGTGTACGTAGAAATTGTCCTGATCTGTCTCCATTTCGCGAATCCGGGAAGCAAACACATCGCGGATGCTGAAGTTGATCACCGCCTTGCCATCCATGAGCTTCTTTCGTACACCCAGGTCGGCATACAACTGCGCAGCTGTATTTCCCTGCACGATTTTAACCCCGGATTGATAGCGTCCGGTTACCTCTGTATCAATGTTTGCCGGAAGCTTGAATCTCAGCGTCCATTTCGTTGTCCATTGGTTGGCTGTGAAATCAATGTCTTCGCCTTCCAATTCCGCAAGGCGCTGGAAGCGATTTGCGTTGACATCACCGTTCAGGATCATCCAGCGTTTAATCGTCCATTTTGCATTGTATTCGATTCCCCAAGAGTGTTTGACTCCCAGGTTCACAGGAATGTTGGTGCTCACTCCGTCCACGAATGTTGAAATCCGCTCAATCACCTCGGTGGTGTATAGGTAGAAGAATCCCGCATTCATCGAGGCCTTTTTGCGATTGTAAATCGTTTGAAGCTCATATGAGTCTGAGAATTCAGGTAAGAGATCTGGATTTCCCGTGCGGACGTTGAAGTTGTTCCGAATGTTGAAGAAGGGATTCAAATCCCAGAGTCTTGGCCTATAGATTCTGCGTGAATAACCCGCCTGTAGTGAGAAACGCTCCGTCAGTTTGTAAGAGGCGTGAGCGCTCGGGAATAGGTTTGTGAAGTTCGTAGCATTTCGTTCTCCGGTATTCACCAGCAGGGTAGTCAAATCTGTGTTTTCCACTCGCAAGCCAAGCTTCAGTCCAAATGTGTCGCCTTCGTATGCTCCGGTCACATAGGCGCCAAACACGTTCTGGTTGTAGTCAAACACATTGGTCAGGTTTGGGTCATCCGTCCAAACGTCATTGATGATGTCAGATACCGCAAAGTCGTTGCTTACATCCTGTCGCACGTATTGGGCACCTGTTTCCAGCGTGAATTTCTCTCTGATCGGCTTTGTGTAATCTGCGTTGAAAGTGTATTTCGCCTCCTGAAAATTAGTGCGTGTTCGCTGCTGACTGTCCGTGAACGCATCCGAAAAGCCTTCGTTGGTGAACTCCGAGGACTGGTCTTTTCCAAAGAAGTTTCCCAGTGCACTGAGCAACAGCACATGGTCTTTGTGATCCTTGAAGTCCGATTTGTACTGAAGTTCGTACTGATACTTTGGGTTCAAGGCTTCAGTGACTTCTGTTCGCTTCCATTCTGCGATGGTAGTCCCGGTGGAATCTTCCAGTCGAAAATCCGTTTCTGACGGTTGATCTTCCACTTCATAGGCGATCCTGCCCGAGAGGGTAAGGATGTTTCTGGGGTTGATGTAGTAATCCGCTCCGAGGATGAAGTTGTAAAACTGCTCATTCCGGTATTCTTCTCCATCACTGTAGATCGTTTCGCCTGTGAGTCTGTCAATGTTCGTGCTTTCGGTGAAACGTGGAAGCTCCCGGTAGCCAGCTCCGAACTGGCTGAAAACGTTTAGGTGCTCCGTTCTGCGATTGACGCTTAATCCCAGGCTGTGGTTGTGAGGAAAGCCTGTGTTGATGGTGACAGATCCGTTCACGCCTTTTTTCTCTTCTTTTTTCAGCACAATGTTGATGATGCCTGAAGTTCCTTCTGCCTCGTACTTCGCAGAAGGATTTGTGATCACTTCCACTTTTTCGATCATATCAGCGGTAATGGTTCCCAGTGCATTGCCCTGTTCGCTGGCCAATACCGAAGGTTTGCCGTTAATCAAAACCTGTACACCGCTATTTCCGCGAAGGGTGATCTCACCCTCAATGTTCACATTCACCGAAGGAACATTGTTCAGCACTTCTGTGGCGCTGGCGCCCGTGCTGCTCAGGTCTTTGCCCACGTTAAACACGCGCTTGTCCAGTTTGAATTCGGTGGATGATCGCTCGGCTTCTACTACAAAGGCATCGAGGTTTACACCGCTTTGCGGCAGAGAAATCGTTCCAAGCTCTACTACACCGTTGCTGGAGCTGAAGTCCCTGATTTCCTTGGTTTCAAACCCAATGAAGCTGATGGACAGGTACACATTGGAAGAATCGCTGCGTAGTCTGAAGCTTCCGCTTTCATCTGTCGTGGCGCCTGCCAATACATTGTTGGTTGCTGCACTCTTCAGCGCAATGGTAGCGTAGGGAATGACCTGACCGCCCTGTTCATCCTGCACTGTTCCCGTGAACAGAAGTGATGGTCGCTGAGCTTGCACAGTCAGCGGCAAGAGACCTGATAATAGAATAAGAGAGAAGAGGGTACTTCTTAGAAACTGAACTAAAAGGAATGACACAACGGTGATCGAAAAAGAAAGGAACAAAGTTGATCAAATCCGGTTCGCGGGGAATTGATTCTCATTGTAATCTGATCATTCTCAGACTAAAAAGTGTTAATGAAAGCCAGTGCAAAACGAAAAGGTCCCGCCTTGGCGGGACCTTTCATACAATGCAACATGTCAGAGCAGGTACTGACAGCGCTGATTTCGAGGATCAGGACGTCTTGAACGTGGTCACATGCTGTCGGACGTCAGAAGTCAGGTCGTAGATGTTCGTTCGGATGGATGTTCCGCTGGCCGTCTTCTCGTTATTGCCGAAAAACAGAGGGTCGGCATTGAGTTCTATTTGATTTTCCTTGTCCAGTACGGTCACCGCGTAGCTGTCCAGGTAATCATAATCACCAGAGCTCTTCTTCTTCACCAGGAAGAACATGTCGGTCAACTGCCAGATTCCAAGCACCATCACCTCACCTTTCTTGCCTTTAAGGCTGAAGCTCTCTTCGTAAATACTGCTTTCTGTGATCGTGAATACCTGGCCGAAGGTGGCTGTCAGCTCAGCAGATACTGCACCGTACGAAACACCCAGAGTGGTAGAAATGGAATACTCCGTTTGCTTCTTCATACCCCTGCTGAGGATGAGCTTTTGGTTGTATTCAAAACCATCGGGAATGACCTGTGCATCTACCTGCTTCCATGCAACACCATAGAGCAGACCGATCTTTCCGTCTTTCAGGTCTTTCCATTGTGACTGGTCTACGAAGTCTTTGGATGACCAGTAGTCAAACAGGTTTTGCTTGGCTCCGCCTTCACGCTCCATGCAGAACTGCTGCCCTTCAGATTTTAACTTAGAAAGCGGTGTGAATTTCCGCGCTTTCACATCCGACCAAATGGCGGGGAAGGAATTGGCAGAGGATGGAACGGGATAAGCCGGAAATGGATCAGTCGACTTTTTGTCGCTCACTTGTGCGAAGGCTTCCAGCTTGCTGGGAAAGGAAGAACGCAATTGATACGTAGGTGAAGGCTTCTGGGTGCTGTATGACACATTTTCGAGGTCCTTCATTGGAACACCAGCATTCAGCAATTGCTGTGCGATGTAAGCCTGGTTGATGTAATCCTGCATCGGGATCTTGACAGATGGTCCAGTTGCAGCTGTTGCGTAGAGATAAAGGGTCTTTTTATCAGACATCATTAAGAGATTAAATGGTTAATTGGAGGTATGTCTCGAGACACACCGTTGATTTGATGTCACAAAGCTGCGGTAGCGGTTAAGGCTGTTTGAGCGTGTAAACTCCTGAATATGAGAACAGGTGAAAACCCCTGGTGGACCGTGCAAGTACCTGTTGGGCGCCCGGAGTCAGAACCTCCAGGGACTGAAATTGATCCCTGCGGAAACACGTGCGGCAGATTGGCGAAACCGCGGGAGGTCATGCGTTTGCTTTTTGGCGACCCACACTTTTCTCCACTGGGTAGGAGTCACGTCCAGGTCAAACTCAGGATTCACAAACAGATGCAACGGACCTAGTTTCACCTTCAGCATCAATCCTGCAAAGAGCCCTTGATTGGAGTTTTTGAGTTGACGTTTTGCATCATCCACCAATTTGATTCGACCGGCATAGAGTCCCTGTGTCAGATAAACATCCATGAATTTGCTTCGAAGCAGGTGCTGCCCGGTTAGGGACATTCGGAAGTCAAATCCTCTAACCCTTTGGTTCACTGTGTCGTTCAGCACGATGTTGGCGGGGATGAGGTGAGAATACCTGAAGTATCCCGGCCACGAATAGTATTCTCCATTCTTCAATTTTCGATCAACCTCGAAGACACCTTCAAACGAAACACTGACGTGGTTGATCGGCTGGCCGAATTGTGTTTGCTGGAGCGTCTGAAACTGACTTTGGTAGTCAGAAATCAGGAAGCGTTCACCGTAGGAAAACGAGAGCAACTCAAAGATTTCCGGAAGAATCGGTGGCGGCTCCGCTAGGGATGAGTCCTGTGCATCCGCTTTATAACCCGAGATCAGGAATAGAAGGATCAGATAGGCAGCTCTGAGTTTCATAGGGTGTGTAGTGAACAACCTGAACTGTGCCATTTCCGTGCCGGAAGTGGTCTCGTTTACTTTCTGCCAAAGGCAAAGCGTTCCTTCTCGCGTGCGATCCAGAGAGAGTCCGCATCATAGCTCACAATCCTGAAGTCAAGGTCATGGTCTTTGGGATCGATGATCTTGTCTTTTCCGGAAACGGCAATGATGAGCCGCTCTTCCTCACGTGGTGCGGATTTCATCATGCCCTTGTAGGCCACATCGGGTGGCGGAACGACCACTCTGGCTTTACGGGCAACTTGTGGCTTGGCTTTGACAGGCTGCTCAGAACTGGCGACTGCCTTGCGCTTGACTTTCAAACCCTTTAGGAAGGGGTCAGGATAATCGAGTTTCAATACGTAGCGCTCTTTCGCAGTGTCAAGCTCAGCCTTGCGCATGGCCGGAGTAGCGGCCTGGAAATCAAACTCAGGGCTTTCTTCGGGCGCAAACAGGGTATACATGATCCATCCCCACACAGCGAGCAGGGTTGCGATCAATACTCCGTTTAACACCTTTTTATTCATACCACTAATGGATTGATCTTGTCAGCGAGATCATTCAACAAAGAACTGAAAAACAGCAGAAGAACTGCTCGCGTTGCCGGCCTGGTCGAGACTGATCACGTACCAGTAATAGTCTCCGGTGGTGAGCCCTTGCAGCGTAAAAGTCTCGCTGCTTGATACACCGCTACTCAATAGAGAAGTGAGCTGATCATCGGTATAAACGTAAATGCTGTCCTCCACTGAACAGCCGGATTCTTCACCAATCTCGCTGCTCCAGCTCAGGGTGATGTCATTGGTTTCCAGCGAGTCAGCATCTGTGGGGCTGCTCAGGATAGGAGTAGTGGGAGCCGTTCGGTCGATGCTGAAATTCCTTACTGCAAAAGAGGAGATGCTGTTGTCGTTTTTCGCTCTCACTCCCCAGGCATAGTTTCCATCGCTGAGCCCACTTACATCTGCGGTGTAGCTCGCAGAGGTCACATCCAATTGACTGATAAACGTAGTGCCGGCACTGAAGTCGGCATCGCGCACTTCAAATTCGTAGTTCAGATCCACAAAAGGCAGATCGATCCAGGTGAACTGGACCTGGCTTGCATTGAAGCAATCGTTATCAGCAGGGAAGGTGAGCACAATTTGCTGCGCGCTTAGGTTTTCGATCGAGTCGATGTAGAAGATGTGAGATTCAGAAGTGGTTTGCGATGAGCCGTTGGCGGCTGTCACTCGCCATTCATAGGTTCCTGCAAAAAGAAAATGGTCATAGGTGTTGGAAGTTACAGTCGTATCCAACTCCAGGAAGGAAGGCTGTGCAAAGGTGCCGGCCACAATTTCGAGGCGATAGTCCAGGGCTTCGTCTACTTCTTCCCACCAAAACTGAATGAGGCCTTCTTCATATCGGGCATCGCTTTGTGGAGCATTGGTGATGACCACCTTGTCTCCAATGTCTTCTTCTATGATGTCTTTGCAGCTCGTTGCTCCTGCCATTACGAGCAGGCCGAGCAGAAGCACGTTAAGTTTGATTCGTAGATAATACACCTGAGAACGTAAGTTTTGTGATTAATCGGGATCGCTTGGTCCTGCGATCAGTGATCCGTTGAAGGTTCATGGAGTGCAGTTTCAGCACTTCCAGGTTGCCATCGCAGTGATCTATAAATTCAAGGGCTTCGCCAAAAGAGGATTCCACTTCTACAGACATGACGAAGCTCTGCAATCCATTTTCGCTGGCGGTTTTTTGAGCCATTGGCATGGCCACAATGTCCATTTTACCACCCTGATTCACGAACTGATCGAAGGTCTCGAAGAAGTGACCCTGTGCATCTTCCATGCTTTTGCTGGTTGTCCAGTTTGTTTCCTGGCCTCGTGGATTCTGTCCTCCACTTCTGGCGGTCTGTTGCAGGTTTTGGATCTGCATTTCCAACTCACTGTTTGCAGCACTCAGGTCCAGCGTGTTTTGGATGGCAGCTGAGTACACGAGCAGGCACATAAGGACAAACAGCCCTCCAATGGCCATCAACTTCTGGCGGTATGTAAGGCGATCAAACATTATCCACTTCGATGACTAACCTAAAAATATAAAGTCCCTTTCGTTCATCCTTCGCCAGGTCGATGACTTCGGTATGGGTGTGCCAATCAAAACCGTCCAGCTCTTTGATCCATACATAGAGCTCGGCCGGAGTAGTCACTTCACCTTCCAGCGTCATGTTGTTTGATTCACAGCCCCAGCTCGCAACCTTCGTTTCGGAAGAACGAAGCGGGCAAAAGGCCAGGTTGGTGATCGAAACTTCCTTGTGAACGGAGCCACCGAGTTCATCCAGGATTCGTTGCTTGGAAAAACGCTCCTCGAAGAAGGTGGCGCTCATCAATTTCTGCCGCTTTGAATCCAGCACCTGTGTCTGCGATTTTTGCTCGGTGGTGAGCTCCAGCTGCGCCAGATGTTCACTGAGTTGACCGTTTTGCTTGCGCTGGTTCATGAATACCAGCAGGTTGATCACCACAGCCAAAAATACCAGTGAACCCAGGCCGAGGCCCAGCACTTTGATGCTTCTGTTTCGAGCTCCGTTGTGCCTGATCAGATCTCCATCTTCAGCAAGTAGCTCTTCCGGGCTGAACTCAAAATTTCGTAGGGATGCCAGCCAGGCCACCGCGTAAATCGATTCCAGTTCGAAGTACTGTGTTGCATCCTCTACGGGCTCTTCCACCGGGCTGTATTTCAAGATGTGATCGTCTTCCCACGCATAGCGATGAAAGCCAATGGTGGAGGGCAGTTCTTCAAACAGCGGGCGGTAGTCCTGTGCAAAAAGTCCGGTGAGTCGAATGCTGGCAAGTTCGAGAGAAGCAGAAGCAAAAGGTTCTTCGATGTTTTGCTCCAGCCACTCTTTTTTCGTGATCACTTCCCAGATGGTATCACCGGCAGGGTGGCTTTCACGCACCACCTCGGTGTTCGAAACCATGGAAAGAAAGTCGTTGGATTCGCCCGTGTTTGTGGCACTTCTGGTGTGCATCAACACACCTTTTCCTGAAGCAACAACGTGCACAGGAATGCCTTTCTTCAAATCCTGAAAGAGCGCTTCAGCAGACTGAGCCCAGCCGGTTTCGATGACGTCAAAGCCCTCCTTGGTTTTCTCGATCAGCACAAATGCGGCAACGATGGAACCATCGCCACGAAAAACGAGGTCCACACCATAGGCTTGCTTGCCAAAAATGAGTGGATGAAGCAATGCGCTGACTGCAGCCACGACTTAGAAGATTACAGTAGGACTCACGAAGATGTTGATCTGGCTTTCCGCATCTCTTCTGGAGTTGCTGCCAAAAATCCACTTGATCACCGGGATGCGTGCGATCAAAGGAAGACCCTTACCACTGCGCGTCACGTTTTTCTCATCTAGGCCACCAAGCAGGATGGTTTCTCCATTGCGGATGCGAATGGTGGACTTGAAACTGCGGTTCACCGAGTTGGGCGGAGCTTCTTCGAGTGTGCTTTCGGTGAAGTTCGATTGAATGAACTCAATGTCGAGTGTGATTTGCTCATCTCCTGCCACCACGGGCTTGATTACAATCGTGAGGTCCGCATTGATCGGTTTGAAGATTCGCTGGTTTGAAACGGTTGGCGCCTGCGCTCCAATGATATTGCTGCTTCGGTCCGCATAGTAGCGCGTTTCTCCCAGGCTGAGGCTGGCTTCTGTTCCATTCAGTGTGGCAAGCTTGGGCGTGGACTTCTGGCGGATCACTCCGTTTTCTTCCAACGCTCTCACGGAGGCGTAGAAATCGGGAGCAAGATTGCCCAGGTTGATGAAGCCGGGCGCAGTAAAGCCGTTGAGGAGATCGTTCAAGGTTTTGCTGGAGAGCGTGGCGCTGATACCATCTGTTCCCACTCCGTTGAAGCTTCCTGTGGTGTTGGTGGGCACGTCTTCGCCTCCCAGCGAAAGCGAAATGCCTGTTTCAATGTTGTAGTTTTTGTTGACCTCCACGATCATCAGGTCGATCAATACCACAGGCACCGGAAGATCGATTTCACGGAGGAAGGTCTTGATCTCTTCCACCTTCAGATACGATCCGCTCACGATGAGGCCGTTCAAGTCCACAAACTCTTGGATGTCAATGTCTTTCTGCAACTCCTGGGGAATGAAATCCATGACCGTTTCGATCGTGCGGTTCTCCAGTCGGATCAGCTCGGAGGTTCTCAGTCGTTCCTGGTTTCGAAGGCCGATCAGGTACACATCGTCTGACTTTCGATACGTGTA
The DNA here is from genome assembly GCA_002428995.1 of Flavobacteriales bacterium UBA6057. Lineage (GTDB taxonomy): Bacteria > Bacteroidota > Bacteroidia > Flavobacteriales_G > Salibacteraceae > UBA6057. The sequence goes on from DIYJ01000003.1 coordinate 305,127, forward strand.
GTTTGTTCCATTCAGCAGATAGCTCAGGAAGGATTCGTAGTCCACGTTATCGATCATGAGGGTTGCGCGGCCATCGGGAACATCAATCATGAAGTAGTTGGTGCCCATTTCCGCGGAAATAGCCTTGATGACGTCTGACATGGCAATGTCGTCCGCATCTACCGAGAGCAAACCGTTGTTCACTTCGAGATTGAAACCACCGGAAGCAGGCAGGGCGGTGTTTGCCTGAGCGCCTCTCCTTCTCGGGTTTGCTGGTGCGGCAGGCTCTTCCTGTTCCCGCGATTTGATCACGTAGAACAGCTTGTCTGTGGTGTCCACTTCCAATCCGTTGGCAAAGGCCAGCTTCGCAAGGGCATCATCAAAAGGGCGATTCTGGATGTAGCCACTCACCAACAGGTTTTCCAGTTCACGAGGCACAACCACGTTCTTCGAGCTGATCGAAGTAATGGTTTTGGCTACGTTGTAGAGCGTATCGTTTTTCAGGCTGAACGACAGGAAATCAGTGTTGCCTGTGTAGGCAATGTCAAGCGTCCTGGCCTTCTTAGGCTCTACGGGAAGTGGTGGTGCAACGTATTTGCGAAACGAAAGAATAGACCCTGTGAAATCAATTTCGAGGTCGTATTCCTTGCACAGGTAGAGGAAGATCTCTGAGGCTGTGGCGTTCGAAAAATTGTTGGTGATCGGAATCTGCAGATCGGAATCTACACTGATGTTCAATTCATTGGTAGAAGCCACTCCGCGCAGGAACTCCTGGATGGAGACATCGGAAATGGAAATTTCTACTGGCTGAGACAATCCAGGGTAGTCCACTACCATGGAGTTGAGCTTTTGTTCTAATTGATTCAACCGTTGACTGTTCTGCGCCACGCAAACATGCGCCATCAGCAGACTGCAACAGAGCATCAAAAAAAGCTTGGGGTATTTCTTTTTCATGTGATCAGTTGTCGATGAGCAATGAATATGTTTCTTCAATACTTGTTATTCCTCCCGTTACCAACGCAAAGGCCTGGTCGCTGAGCCGCTCGTAGCTGAACCCAAGCGCAGACTGATCCAATTTACCGCTTCTGATCAGATCGGCCACTTCTTCGTTGATCGATACCATTTCGTAAATCGCTTCTCGGCCAGAGTAGCCGGTGAAATGGCAGCGTGAGCAACCTTGTGCCGTGTAATGGTGGGAAGGATGTTTGTGCTTCTTTTTAAAGGTTTGGGGCAGAAGATCCTCTTCCCAGGGCTCTTCTCGTTTGCAATGTACGCATAGCTTGCGTACCAATCGCTGGGCAACGCTCAGGCTTAACGTTGTGGCAATGAGAAAAGGCGGTACGCCCATGTCTGTGAGCCTTGAAATGGTGTCCCAGGCTGAGTTGGTGTGGATGGTGCTCAAAACAAGGTGTCCCGTCAGCGATGCTCTTACCGCCATGTTGGCTGTTTCAGCATCCCGGATCTCACCGAGCATGATGATGTCCGGATCCTGTCGAAGGAAGGATCGCAAGCTGGAGGCAAAGGTCAATCCAATGTCGCTTTTCACCTGCACCTGATTGATTCCGGACAAGGTGTATTCCACCGGGTCTTCCACCGTGCAGATGTTCACATCGGTGCGGTTCAAGTGCTTGAGGGTGGCGTAAAGGGTGGTTGTTTTTCCCGATCCTGTAGGACCGCTGATCAGGATGATTCCGTGCGGCTTTCGGATTGCTTCGCTGTACTGCTTCAGGTGGACTTCGCCCATGCCGACTTTCTTCAAGTCGAGCCTCGATGCGTCCTGACTTAGGATCCTCAAAACCACCTTTTCTCCATTCAGTCCGGGAAGTACGGAGACCCGAAGGTCGAAGGTGTCACCATGTTCCTTGAAGGCGATGCGGCCATCCTGCGGAAGCCGCTTTTCGGCAATGTCCAGGTTTGCCCGTATCTTGATCTTATTAACCAGCGAAGGATACTCGTGCTTTGGAACTTTGTAGCGTTCTACCAGCCTGCCGTCAATCCGAATGCGGATGCGGCTTTCCTTTTCCAGGGGTTCAAAATGAATATCGGAGCTGCCCGTGTCCTTGCATTCCTTGATGAGGTCGTCAATGAAGGATTCGGCCTTGCTCATGTCCACTGCCACCTGCTCGGGACCTGAGGCCTCTGACCTTCGGTAATAACTGTGCAGGTGACTAACGAGGTCTGCTTCGTCACGCTCTTCCACGTTAATGCTGCGCCCAAGGATGAATTCCAATTCGGCCTTTCGGGCGGAGGTCATTTCATCGGTGGCGGCAATACACTTCATCAATCCGTCTTCTACAGCAATGGGAACGATGCGGTAGGTCCATGCCACATGCGAGCTTACCATTTGGATTACTTCCGTGGGTATTTGGGCGCTCTCAGTTTGCATAGCTCAGGAGTTGAAGGGGTTCCAGTTCGAAGAAGGAAACCGAAGCATAGAAGACGGTGAGCCAAACCGCGCATGTTCCGACCAGCGGAATGGTAGCCGATTGATGTTCGGATAACCATTTGCGCATGGCGCCAAAAGCCAGCAGCGCAAAGAGCAGGCTGGATAGGTAGAAGAGGATGAAGGTGTAGGGATCAAAGAGGGGAGTGATGGCTGCGAAGAACACCAAGTCTCCCAGGCCAATTTTATCATCGATGATGGAGCGGAACTGTCGTTCCTTGAAGGCAAAATACAACTGAACCAACACCAACTGCGAGAGCATCCAGCCCAGGTTGATGCCAACCCGTTTCAGAAGCTCCATCGGTTCCAATGCTATGCCTGATAAGATAACACTGATGAAGCCAAGTGCCATCAATTGAAGCACATTGACCGTTCGGTGTTTCCAATCAGAAAAGATGAGCATGGCCAGCAGAGCCGCAAGCGCGACTTGTGAGACAAGCGTCAGCAAAATTTAGTCTTTGACTGTTTCCTCCAGGCGTTGTTCCTGGTCTATCTGCCACTGGTTGAAGGTGCCGTCTCCATCAAAATCCGTTACGGACGTAGCCGTAGCCACGAAACCCGTATTGCTGGCTTCGCTAATGATAATGCTATAGTTGGCATTGCCTCCTTCACTCACCAGCTGAGCAGGTTCAAACCCCAGTTCCTCCAGCGATTCGGAATACTTCGAATGCATGTAGAAGTGGGTTTTCTGGAGTGTGTAGAGATGCTTGAGTTGCAGTTTCGCTTCCTGCGCCTTGGCCTCGGTAATCTTCGGAAGGAAGTTCGGAAGAGCAATCGCCACGAGAATTCCGATAATGATGAGCACTACCAGTAGTTCCGTGAGCGAGAAGGCCTTGAGTTGTTTTTTGTCTGTCATTTGGTGTTGGAGTGATCTTCAAAAATAAAAGAGTGCATTACGATAGCAAGTGGACAGGAGTAAACATGTGGGCGGTTTTAACATTTATAGGCTATCATCATCTGCGCCAAGGCTACGATGATTAAAAGCTATCAGCTTGGGCGAACCTTGATTTAAACTCTTCTTGTTTGCGGTTGAGGTTTCCTGAGGCACCAGGCACCAGGCATTAGGCACAAGGCAGTGACCAATCGTCTTTATTGAGTTTGAATTTGAGGTTGTAATTGAGATTGAATTTGAGCTTGCACTTCCTCGGCTATCAGTTTCTGGTGCCGAAACTTCAAGGTAGGAACCTATCAGCCGTCAGCTCGAGTGAACCTTGATTTTAAGCTCTTCTCGTTTGTGGATGAGGTTGTAATTGAGATTGAATTTGAATTTGCGCTTGCACTCGCACTCGCACTTTCATCCCTACAGGTTAGTCAATAACACCTGTCAATCTGCCTGTAGTCACATTCCCACTTACATCGGTGATGGTGTAATCAATCCAGTAGTCGCCAAACCAAATAGGCAAGCTATTCAAGTCTTCTTCAAAGGATTGAGAAGCGTAAGCTGCAACAGTGTATTCTTCAGACCCTTCCCTGATGAGAACGGGGTTTTCTGTGTGCTCCGTATCAAACATGGGATCGTTTCCAAGGAACCTATGCGCCCAAAATTCGAACTCAAAGCTTGCAACTCCTCCGGGATCTTGGAATTCAACGGAAAATGAAAGGGAAGGATAGCCGCTCTCATAAGGTACACTGGAAGGGTTCGAGCTGTCTGCCACCTCAGGTCCTTCCGTGTCGGAAACGGTGAAGTCCTTGCCTTCTGTGGTCTCGTTGCCCTCTACGTCTACACAGGTCACAAGGATGTAGTGGTCACCGATCATGTCCACTTCGGGTAGTTCTGCGGTCAGCTCCAGACTTTCTTCCGTGCCGGAAAGCGCTCTGGTAGTGCTGTAATATCCTGATCCCGAAAGGGCGTCAGCGCTCACCACAATCGTGGCGGTGGATAATCCAACATCATCACTGAGATCAATGGAAAGCTCAATTTCCCTGCTTAGCTCAATGTTCTCTAAAGGTTCCAGGATGGAGACCACCGGGTTTGGATTCTGTGGCGGGTAGATGCATTCTCCTCCGCTCTTGGCATCGGGGTCATAGTTCGTGGCGGTTTCATCGGTGCAGCCCTCTTTCTTGCAAGAAGACAAGGACAGAAAAACAACCGAAAACAGAAGGGGCAGAATGGGGTACTTAAATGATTTCATGGGGTACTTTTTTTGGTGCGATGCAAAGGAATTGATTTACGGGGAGATGGGAATGCTTCACGTGAGCGTGGAACGTAGGCTGGTTAAGTTTTTCTTTTGGCTATCAGCTTATGGCTTGGGTAGACTGTAAGGCTTGTTTGAACTCGTTGTGGTTGAGGTTGAAATTGCAATTGAACTTTTTCGAACATCATCATCTCCAACCAACCTTCGATGATTGAAAAGTCATCCGCTGCGAACTCTTTATCCAATCGTGGTTCCCAACTCAAACAGCGGCAGGTACATGGATATCAGCACAATCGCCACCAAAATGCCGATGAAGATGATCAGCACCGGTTCGAGCACGGAGCTTAAGAGCGAGGAGCGGTGGCTTACTTCTGCCGTGTATTGCTCGTTCAGCTTTTCGAAGATCACATCCAGCTTGTTGACTTCCTCGGCCATTTTGATCATCGAGATCATTTTACCTGGATAGATGGAGTATTCGGCCATGGTGGAGCTCAGTGTCTTTCCCTCTATCAACTCCTTTTCAATCTTTTCAAGGCTCTTTTCGATCGGGTAGAAGCCAATCATTTCCCGAACCAGCGCTACCGCTCCAACCAAAGGGTGTTTAGAGGAGATGAGCATGAACATGGCCGTAGAGAAGCGGGCGAGTACCGCATAGCGCACAATATCACCCGTAATAGGCATGGCCAGTGCAATCCGTGATCGAACATCTCTCACCTTGGGTTCTTTTCGAAATATCCAAAGCAGTGCTCCTGCAATGACCAGGAAGGCGAGACCGTAGCCAGAATTCGCTCCCACGAAGTCAGAGATATCTATCACCATTTGGGTAATGGTGGGCAGGTCACTGCCGAACCGCTTGAACACATCCTGGAACATGGGAACAACCACACGCAGCATAAAAACCACCGCAGCTACCGAAGTGCAAAGCACCAGGATCGGGTAGGAGAGGGCACCTATGATTTGCTTTCGTTGTTTCAGGCGTTGGTCATAGAAGTTGGCAAGTTGTTGCAATACAATGCTCAGGTTTCCGGTTTCCTCGCCAATCTTGACACTGTAGAATTCATAGGCCGTAAAGCGCTTCGTCCCAGAGAGTGCTTCCGAGAGTAGCAAACCGTTTTCGACTTCGTTTCGGATGCCTTCAAAGAGTTCGCGGTCCTTTTTCTTGGGAAGTTCGGCAGCATAAATGTTGAGTGCAGAACGCAGGTCAATTCCTGCAGAAAACATCAAACTCAGCTCGCTGTAGAAGGCTTCTTTCTTTTTGTCAGAAAGCTGCATCCCAAAAAGTTGAATGTCCTGGTTCAGGAAATCCAGCGCACTCTTCTCTGTCTTTGAGCTTTTGGTCTTTCCGCCCGTGCGCTCAGCTTTCACCTGCTGCAAATCAATCTTCACTGCCATGGGTCATCAAGTCATGAGATGAATAATGCTTCACAAAGATGGCGGAGGCAGGCTGACTGGCGATCTCCACGCTCAGTTGAATGGTATCCACCAATTCTTCCTTTGCGCTGTGTAGCCGGAAGTTGAGAACCTTCAGTTCAAACGTATCTATGTTGCCGTTTTCGGTACGCACGAGTTGATCGTTCAGCGTGTAAGATACGAGCCGACCGTTTCCATTCCTGCATTCGATGCTGTTTCCGCTGGTGGTGAGCGTTTGAGCATTGGCAATGTCCCATCGCAGGGTGGCGATGGCCCGCGAGCTGGTGACAGAAGCGTTTTGCAGGTTGATCCATTGATTGCTGTCAGCCGAAAAGGTGCTCAGCAGAAAATATCCAAAGGTCACCAGCAGACCGGTGATGAGCATGGCGATGGACAGCTCAGCAATCGTAAATGCGTGAAGGGATTTATTTCTGCTCATCGCGAAAAACTCTAAAGCTTCGATACAATTGGTTTTGCTGCTCATCCATCGCTACGGCCGTGATCTTGCTGGAGCCGTTTCTTCGCGAGGTGCGTTCTCGGGTAAGGGTGATGGAATAGCCCTCTTTGGGAATGACGGCCACGCTTTCATAGCTGTTCAGGTAAGCCCGATGTCGGGACAAACAGTTTTCTGCTTCCAGCCGCGCCTGCACCTCTATGGGGCGCTTTCCCTGCTGCCAAACATTGTTCATGATCACCCCAATTGTCAACCCGACCACCGATATGATCACCAAGGCCACCATCGCTTCCACCATCGTGCTACCCTTCAACATCAATCCATCAACACGCCCAATCTTCAATCGACTTTGATCCTTGATCCTCGATCCTTGATCTTTAACCCTCAATCCACCCATTTGGCAATGCATTTATTCGCAGGGCCATCCAGCCAAATCAGATCCGCGAAGTGTTCATCGAGGTTGGTAGCATCCACCACCGCATCGAGCAAGTGGTTTTCATATTTACTGGACATCGTTTCCAGGTAAAAGCTTTGGGTATAGAGCGTTCCCATGACCGTGCCCTTCAGGCCTACGGTGGTGTTGGCGTAAACCACACCTTCCACCACTGCGCCTTTGTCAATGTCAATCGTAGAACGGTTGCGTTGCCGCTGTTGCTCGCGATTATAGAGCACCACTACACCTGATACCCGCGCCTCTTCCTCGATGGAAATCGTTCCGGGAAGCGATCCCGGTTTTCCATAGACCATCAGCGCGGAAGGATACTGAAGCTGAGCTCCTTTCATCACTCTGATCGAGTCAGTGGCTATGAACTGTCCTGTGCTTACCGAACCTTCCTCGAAGTAAATGACGGGGGCGACTACAATCACATCTTCAAGCATCCGATCCCCTGAGACGGTGAATGGATCGTTGCTGAACAGGATGCGTTTGCCCTGGAGTTTCATTTCGGGTAATTCCACATCCGCGAAAATGAGGTCGGCCTTTTTCCAGAAGGAGTGATGCGCTTCTTCTTCCCCCATCTCGCTGAGCATTTTCTCCGCAGCAAAACTCAATCCGCGGACGGAGTCAATGCTCTGAAGAATGGAATTCCTGAGTTTGGGAAACTCCTTGCCGATCAACTTACGATCTCCCTCTACCAGTTGATCTCCGGTGAAGGTTTTACCCTCGATGTAGGCGCGTTTGATACCTGCTTCCGGAAGGTAGCATGTACCCCTCAATCGGGTTTCTCCGCATACGGATAACGGACGGTTTTTGTCTTTGAGGTAAAGAGCTGGACGCTCATCAACAGGCAGCTGGCCGACAATTGCAGCCTTCTTCAGGGAAGCCTTTCCCTTCTCCGCTTTTGAATAGATGAGCGTATGAATGCCCCATTTCTCTTCTTTCAGTTCTACACGGTCGGTAGGCCCGAGTTCATAGTTCAGAGAGTCTTTGAAGGTTGTAGGCGGCAGTTCGCTCAGCATCAGTTCGATGCCTGAGCGACAATTGTTGGTCACCTGTTGCATTTCATCCAGGTGCGCCCACTCCATGGTGTTGAGATGGGCATAGAGCAGGAGGGAAGCACAAATGAAGGCACAGATCAACGCCACCAGGATGGCGTAGTACAAAGCACCTCCCTTGAGGTCAGCTTTGAGTGCCATCTTCCGTTGGCTCCTTGGGGGTGTTCATTTCTTCTTCCGCAGGCTCGAGGTTTTCAGGCTCACGATTTCTAATTCCTTTCCACCATTCTTTGAAGCTTTTCTTCTGAGCCTTGGCGGCCGCCTTTTCATCTTTCCGAGCTTGCTTGTCGGCCGGTGTTTCGCTTTTTACTTCCACACCTTTTCGGTACTTCACCTTGGTGATGGTGGAGTCGCTCGTGTAGAATGTAGACCATCCCGATCGCTGGCCGCTCTTGTACTTCATTTTCGATTCAAGGGTGCCGCTTCCATCATAGTTGAAGCATTTTCCATTGAGCCTTCCGCCTCGGTAGCGACAAACCTGACGAATCATGCCGCCCTCCCACCAGCGGGTCCATTGTCCCACTTTTACGCCTTTTCTGAATTGCCCCTTTTCGCTCAGGTTCTTGTCTCGGTAAAAGGAAGTGTAAGAACCGTGCAATGCTCGCCCGTCAGCGCCACCCTTGGTGATCATGATTTTTCCGGCCTTGTACCAGTGGTAATCTTTGGTATGCCTGGTTCTCAGTTCCTTGAAACTGTTGGTTACACCTGCTTCAATGGTCAGTGTATCACGATTAATGATCACAGGCGATGCAGATGCCTCATGCACAGGTTTAATGGTGTTGCATGAAGTCGCCAACAGCACGAAGGCAAACAACATCAACGGGAAGACAGGGCTCAGTTTTGTCATGGTACAAACGTCAAGCTTCATTCGATTTTAAGAAAGATCAACATCAACGAGCCAGGGTCGATTTGGGGTGACTTCGGCCGATCGATACCTCAAAGATACTTTTCACAGAGTGTTTTTGATTCTTGTGAGGCTATTCTGAGGTTTTTAGGGTGTTTCCGTTTGTTTGGCGTTAGTTTTTTTTATCACTTTCTTGCCACTTGGCCAAAGTGAATTGCTAATTAGTTGAAACCGACATTCTTTATCGAGGAAATAGTTTTGCGTCTGTTCATAAACCTCGCATGTATATTTCAGTTTTATCAACACTTCCGAAATGCTTCCTTCCCCTTTTTTTACCTGACTTCCAGAAAGCGTTTGTCGTCTGCTGTGAGCTCTCGTTGAGTATGTCACGTCCGTCCATTTTATGATTGTGTGTTGATAAGTTTGGGAGTATAAGTGCTTTTGATTCAGAGATCTGTGATTTAATCTTGCTCCACCCTAAAGTTCCCTGTTCGAAAAGATTTATTGTATGCTAGAGATTGTCGGTAGGTTAGCTTCTGCCCTTGTAGGAGCTGTGCTTTGCTCTGTCGCGTTGAGTGTTTTTACGCCTCGGGCTTCGGCACATGAAATTAACGTTAAGAATGTGGCGCTGCATTGCGATGCAGATGCTGTTTATGGCTCAGGTGAGCAGAGTGGTTTCCTTCTCAGAGCTGTGGAATCCAGATTTGGGCTCTCAAATCAGGAGCTGAGCGATGAACAGGTGAAAACTTCATTTGATTCCCTGCTTCTGGATAGCACCTACATGACAGCGATCACCATTTTTGCGACACCTGATGATCCGCTGGATGTGTCTTCTGACTCTGCGGATAACCTCTCCAATCTTTTGGACACTTCCGATACACTTCTGGTATGTGCTACTTACATGCGCATCGATACGGGAGCGATAGATAGCCTGCATGTCCAGTTTGAAGCGCTGAGCCCTTCCACGGTGATTTCTGCCGGAGGTTGGGATTACAGCTTTGAAGGATCCGTGGGGAACATTCAGATTACCAAGATTGGAAATCAGGTAAAGCTGGATTTCGGGCGGCATGTTTACTGCGGATCGCTTGCGGTCAGGGTAAAGGGGTATGCCAATGGTCAGTTGGTGGATGAAACCTACAATACACTGGACTTATGAGAACGTTATCACTGCTATTGCTGGCCTGCTGCCTTGTTGGTGTCAAGGCTTACAGCCAGTTGGACATTGTGTGGAGCAACATGGTTCACACCTATGCGATTCCTTCAGAAGACACGATTTGTTGCGATACTAATGCAGGAGCTTGGGGGCATGCAGGAGCCTTTTCGCTCAACATGCTGCCAGATGCATCCGATGGATATGTGCAACTGACCTATCAGGGCAGCGGAGAAATTGCCTTTGGTTTTTCTGACAAGGACATTGATCAGGACATCAAGACGATCGACTATGGTTTTGAAGTAACTCCCAGTATCGTTAAAGTCTGGATCAACGGCTCGGTAAAATCCACCCTTTCCGCACCTCGGACGAATGATGTTTACACCATTGATAAGGTGAGCGGAGGCAACATCGATCTGAAGGTGAATCAAGTCTCGGTGCACTCCGAAACAGCACCATCCACTGACTTGCACATTGATGCTTCCTTCTACGATGATGATTGCATCGGTGGATTGGAAACGGATGTGGAAGGACCACAGATTCCATCCGCAAGGCCCTTTAAGCTGCCATCGGCAGGATTCTATCGAACCTACGAAAAGTTGCTGCGCGTGGAGTTTGTAGAGGAATACCAGCTGGACGATGCCAAGTACCTCACCTACAAGATTTACGATGATAACAACGATGTGGTAGCCAGTGTAACCGAAGGTGGAGTCACAGCTGCAGGCAGTGATCTGCAACTCGTACAGCGCGGTGAAAACTACATCGAGCTGTCCTTGGCTTCTCTCGGGTTGAGCAATGGTGAGATTTACCTCGCAGAATTTGAGAACCGAAAGCAGGAGAAGGTTTACCTGCGCTTTGTGTACGAAGCTGATATGCCCAACTGATGAAAGCAATCACTACCTCGATGTTCGGTTCGTTGGCGCAGGCACTCAAACTTGCAATGAATCTAGGCCGCGTATGGCTAAGCTCAAGGCATACTAGAAGCTATGTGTTCAGTGCCTTCAAAAACCTCAACCTTGTCTGCCGAAGCTCTGCGAAGGCACGATTCAACGTCAATCACAACCTCAAACTTCTGAAGCGCAAGTGCAAGCTCAAATTTAAACTCAATGAAGACGGCAGTTCACTAACCAATGCCTTGTGCCTAATGCCTAGTATCTTCAAAAACCTCAACTTCAATAAAAGCCCTCTCACACTCACCCTCACACTCGCATTGACCCTCACCGTTTTCCTCTCAAGCTGCAGCAAAAGCGTAATGCCCTCTGAATATGCGGCACTTGTTTCCAGTGCGGAAAGTGTTTGTATTCAGAAGCAATGCCTGGACAATGAACTGTGTGTGCGCGCTTTCTATAAGCCGCACGATTTTCTGGTGCTGAACGAAGTTCGCTCTGAGGAAGTGAATCGTGACGACTATCTCCGCATCAAGGAGGAACTGGGTGATCTTATCTATGTCACCTTTTCCTACTATACCAACTCTGGTGAAAATCCGGTTCAGTACCTGCTCACCGGTGAACCGGAACTCAACCGTCAGGCGGTGAGGCAGCTCATTGAAACCAACATCGCGCATTCCATTACAGCGGTTGCCAACGGAAGCGATACGCTTTCCTGTGTCATCCATCACCTCGAACAGACTTACGGCATGAGTCCTTACGAGTCTGTCAACCTTGCCTTTTCTGCTCCAAGTGATGGTTCAGATTGGCAATCCATCACACTGCACTACCACGACTTTCTGCGTTCGCAGGAAACCAAAACCTTCCATTTCAATAAGTCGGACATCGACCGGCTACCCTCCCTAAAGCTCCAACGTTCATGAGAAGATTTTTTGACACCCGATCGCGAAGTATGAGAATCACGAGTGTGTTACTCATCCTGCTGCTGTTGGTGGATATTTTCAATCCACTCGCTCTCGCGCAATCCATTGGCCCCGGACAGGCTGACAATAGCGTCTACAGCCCGACTGGTTCTTCGGAGATGGTAGACCTTTTTACCGGTGATTTCAACTATTCCATTCCCGTCATGGACGTGGACGGCTACCCCATTTCACTCAGCTACAACGGTGATGTGAAGATGGATCAGGACGCCAGCTGGGTAGGCCTCGGCTGGTCGCTCAATGCTGGTAACCTCAGCCGTCATGTACGAGGCTTGCCTGATGATTTCAAGGGGGATTCGTTGACGGAGGTGATGAACATCAAGGATGTGGAAGATCAGGCTTCGGAGGCTGGAGCGCAAATTGAAGCTACACTTCCTATAACCGCTATTATAGATAAGGTCATAGACATAGCGAGTGCTGGAACTTCTTCTCCATCTCCGGTGATTGAATACGTCCTGACGATCTCAGCAGGGCTGAATGCCAAGGGTGCTGTTAACATGGGGCAGCATAACTACAATGGTTCCTACATTGATTTGAATTTTGACGCTAGTTACAACCTCAATTTGACGTTGTTTCCATTTGGCCCTTTGAGCCCAGGTCTAATCCATGGAAATGGACTGGGGATGACTCTAAGTTCACGCACTGGAATTGGGCTTAATCCATCTTCTACGACAGGGGCAACGGTGGGGGTGTCTGTTGCGCCTGGCACTGGCTACAGTCAAACCGGAGTTAAGTCAACTGGAGCTTCCTATTCTACACGCGCAGGGTTGAGTCAAATCTCGATCACTCAAAATACCACTAGAACAGTTACGGCACCTTTTACATCTGTATCTACTTCAGATGCCGGTACCAGCTACATGTTCCCTGGAACATCTTCCTACACTCCGTTTTCACCTTCTTCCAGGGTTTCTTTTGGAGTCAACTCAATCAGCAAAAAGGGACCAATGGACCCCTCTACGCTGGTCAGACTTTACGGGATAAATAACGCCACTGCATTCAAAGACCTGGCTGAAACAGGAGAAGTGAAGAATGCGGGCTATGGTTACCTCCATCATCAGGATGTGCAGTATGATGCTGAGGCCATCAACCAAGTCATGGATTTCAACCGTGGCCTTCAGACCTTTCATGTGCCTCAGACGTTGCCACGGCTGGCCTATGGTTACCAGACCAACGATGTTTACATGGCTTCGGGACCGGGCCTCATGCACACCTTCCGCCCCTTTCGGAACGATGTCGGGCATGTTTTTGACCCTCTGAAAACCATATCTGGATCAAATAACACGGAGTTCGTGCGCATCGCAAGATCTCAGCATGGTGAAGCGGTTGGTAAACCTTTAGGCAAGGCGATCTCTGCTGCCGGAAATCTGCTCTTCGACATTCCTCCGTTGGTGGACAACTTTATCAAGGAAGGTGGCTTTTTTCCTCCGGTAGACTATGAATATGGCAATGGAACAGGGGAGAAGTACAACCGCTTTGGCTTGTGGAACACAGACGATGGGAATACCGCACCGCAGTTCGTTGCGAGCAAGGTTCTTCATCCACGCTACGAACCGGTCTTTTTCAAGGCCATGGGAGAGACCAACTATCGTTCAGAACTTGACTTCAATCGGGTGGGAGGTTTTGATCCGCTTGCGGGTGAGGTAAAGGTGGACAAGCACCCAACACCGATTGTGTCAACCGTTGAAGTAGATAAGATCCCCTTTTTCCGCCAGGTGAACGGGCCGGAGAATCGCAACACGCATTTCTCTTACCTGGATGCCGAGCATGCTGCAAATTATGCGCTGGATAAGCAGATCAAAAGTTACTCGCTCAACGATGACACAAAGACTTACACCACCACCAGCTGGTCAAGGACTTCAGGGAATTATCAACCGCATCACCTTTCAGAGTTCACCGTGCTTTCCAATGGTTCGCGCTATGTCTATGGCATTCCCAATTACTCCAACTTCAGCAAGGAAGTGACCTTCAATGTAGGAGCCTCCGAAACCGGATTGCCAGCACTGCCTTATGACAGCTGCTCGATGATCGTGGAGTACATCCCTGGCCTGGACAATGGGGAGGCGAACAACCGTGGAAAAGACCATTTCTTCAAAAGCATCGAAACACCGGCACATGCGGAGGGGAATTTGCTCACGGCTGTTCTTTCGCCTGACTATGTAGACCGAACGGGCGATGGCCCCACGCTGGATGATGCCGGAACTTACAGTAAGATCAACTATACCCGCGTTCATTCCGATTACAAGTGGAGGTATCCATACTCTGAAGGAGATCCGCTGAGCAACAGTGGAAACACAGGGGATGGGTTTCCAAAGGCGGCCTACTCAAGAGGTTTCCAGAGCATCGAGCACGACAACCGGGCGAGCTACACTTATGGTGAAAAAGAAATCTGGTACATCCATTCCATTGAAAGTAAAAACAAGATTGCTCTGTTTTTCCTCAAGGATCGCGAGGACGGCCATGGAGTGGAAGGCGAGAACGGGGAAAGAGACCAAAGCCGGCCACTCAAAAAGCTGGTGAAGATCGAATTGCATGATCGCAAAGAGCTGGAAGAAAACGGTAACCAGTCGGTGCCGCTGAAGACCGTGAATTTTGAGTATGACTATTCGCTGTGTGACAACACTCCCACCAATACCGGTTTGCCTGATCCTGATGGAACGTTGAACCAAGGCGGGAAACTGACGCTGAAAAAGGTCTACTTCACCTACGGCAGTTCGGCCAAGGGCCGTCTCAGTCCCTATTCCTTCAGCTATGGTGGTAATTATGATTATCAATCGGGAGCAGTAGACCGTTGGGGGAACTACAAACCTCAGCAGTGCAGTGTGTTGCCGAACCAGGAGTATCCCTACCCTGAACAAGACACCGCTCTGGCGAATGCGTATGCCAGTGCATGGAAACTGGAAACGGTCACCCTTCCTTCCGGTGGTCAGATCAACATTCAATACGAGGCGGACGACTATGCCTACGTGCAGGATAAGGTGCCGTCTCAACTGGTGCAGGTCAGTGGTTTTGGACGAGACGAGGATTACACCAACGCCACCACCTCCCTTTACAATTGGCAGTCTCAGTTCAATGGAAAGGAGTACAAGCCTAACAACTACATCTACTTTGAACTGGAAGAACCCTATCCAACCGGAACCAGTGCGCAGAAGCTGAAGGATGAGTACCTGGGTGACATGGATTACCTGTATTTCAAAAGCCAGGTGATGGTGACACCGAAGGGGGATTACGAATTTGTTCCTGGTTATGCGGCCATTGAAGATGCCGGACTCTCCACAGCCTCCGGAGGCTTTCATACGCATGGCTGGATCAAGATGAAAGAAGTTCCGGTGATCGATGATGATGAAGACGCTCCAGAGCTTTCAGGATTCCTGGACCTCGTGTTAGGCCAGCTGCAAGGCAATTCGGGAACGATGACCAATCCGATCAGTAAAGCCGGTTGGCAGTTGGTGAGAAAGAACATCAACGAACACCTCTACCCACAATTGAATTGTACCACACCACAGTTTACTTCCGGTGCCCTTGGTTTTGTGGCGAGTACTCAAACCAGCAGTCCTCTGGCAAGTGTAAACCCCTTTGCCTTCATTGCCACCTTCAATTGTTTGAAGCAGTATTTGCAAAGCAGCTTTGGACTGGATTGGGCTGCCCTCACCAAAGGCGGGTTGAACATGGCGCTCTACGACAAGGGCTACTCCTACAAGGCTGACCTTTCCAAGACCTTTATCAAGCTGCATGTGCCTGATCACCGAAAGATTGGCGGCAACTACCGCGTGAAGCAGATCACGGCCACGGATGGTTGGTCGGGCATGGGAGGCTCCAGCGATCAGGTTTACGGCCAGACTTACAGCTATGAAATGACGGATGAAAACGGTGAGCGCATTACCAGCGGAGTCGCCACGAGCGAACCACGGATTGGTGCCGAAGACAGCCCGTTCCGGGTGCCGCTGTTCTATGCGGAAGACAACATCCTCTATCCGGACGACCACCACTATACGGACCAGCCTCCGGGCGAGGACCTGTTCCCTGCTCCCAATGTGGGGTACCGCAGGGTGCTGGTGCAGAACCTGGAGCGGCAGGATGTAACGCGCACCGCCACTGGGTTTAAGGTGTATGAATTCTTCACCGCCAAGGATTACCCCATCCACTATGAGGCTACCGAGAAGGACGCTAAAATTCTGACGACTGAACCCGATTTATCCATGCGCAGCATGGCGGCCATCGAAGGTTTTCAGGCTCACGAAGACCTCACCATTGACATTTTTGGCGCTTCGCAAGGCTATGTGCTGGTGCTTAACAACATGCATGGAAAGCCCCGAGCGCGAAGCATCTACAACGAATCAGCCTCGCTGAAGAACGAAGTGCGCTATTCCTATTTCGAAGAGGAGCAAGGCTGGGACGATGGTTCAGGAGCGCGCCTGAAGAATACGGTGACGGCCTATGATTCCATCTCCAACAAAAGCTCGGATATGCTCATGGGGGTTGACTTTGACCTCACCGTGGATATGCGGAAAAGCACTGAGACCAGCAAATCCAGCCTGAAAACGCAGTACCTGAAGATTGCATTGGCTTTTGGCATCGGAAGCACCAGCCAGAACGAAAACATCAAGAAGGAGTTTGCCTCGATGGTCGGTTTGAAGGTGATCCACCAGTACGGGATCCTGAAGAAAACGGAGATCAAGGACGGCTCATCTACCATTGTGCAGGAGAACGTTGCTTTTGATAAAAACACGGGTCAGCCTTTGCTGGTGAGGGTTTCGAATGATCATAGCAACTGGATCTACAACTTCTCTTATCCCGCCTATTGGATGTATCGGGGCATGAGCGGAGCCTACATCAACCAAGGACTTGAACTGGCGGAAGATCCCTTCCTCTTTGTTGATGCCAGTGGCCTGATTGATCAATCCTACAAGCAATACTTCTTCCCGGGAGATGAAATAGCGGTGAGGGATCTGGGCACGATGACGCTTTATCCTGATCGCTACTGGATTGTGCAAAACGAAACCAACAACGGCTACTATCTGGTAGGACGTGATGGCACCGTTCCATCCTTCCTGTCTTCCGGTTCGCGTTCTTATCGCATCATACGGTCAGGAAGGCGAAACATGCAATTTGCCTCAGCCGGTAGCCTCACCTCGCGCGTGCAGCCCGGCAACTATGTTGGGGTGCAGGATTCGGTGTTGAACGCCACTGCTCAAAAATTCAGCGATCGCTGGCAGATGTACGGGGCGAAGGATTCAGCCCAGGCCACCGCACCGGGATCTTCACCTGATTTCAATGACCTAACCGATTTCCTGAATGCCGTTTACTTGAATGGGGACATTGGCACTACACCTGTGGGAGCTGGCTCTACCAGTGATTTAATCAGCCTGGCAGGTTATGCTTACTACCCGATCTTCAGTACAGCATTTGCCAACTGGCAGACCTGCAACGATATTCAATTGCGTGTGAATACGTTCAACAGCGGAAGCTACGTCACCAAAGACTTCTCGCTCTTCTGTACTTCTACGGCTACCTCCTTTGTCCTGGCGACCAATATTGATGATTCGGACTTCCCGACAGGACAAACACATGATTCCATCGCGTTCTTCTCCAATGCTTCTCAGGCGGGCTGTTCGGGTAGTTGTCAGTATGATTTGTTAGTGCATTTCATCAATGGCGATACGGCTACGATTCAAACAAGCGAGTCTGACTTCAATCCTGCGGCACTTTGCTTTGACGGCCAAGGCTTCTGCGGGCCTGAGATTGGCGATGAGGTGAATCCTTACATCGAAGGGGTACGTGGGAATTACCGCCCCACCAGCAGCTATGTCTACTACAGCGACAATGCAAGAACGGCCAGTGACCTGGTGAATACGCGGACCAATGGTCAGTACAACTTTGCCCGCTTCTGGCGATTCCATGGTGGTGCGTGGAGACGCATCGATGCTTCGAGTCACCCGCAGAATGAGGCGGCCGGCATTCCACAGGACTGGCTTCTGGTGAATGACGTTACCCGCTGCGATCCACACGGCAATGCCCTGGAATCAAAAGATGCGCTGGGTTTGTATGCCGCTAACCTCTACGGTTACAACTACACCATGAGCACTGCTTCGGCTGTGAATTCCGAGTACCGCCAACTCGCCTTTGACGGCTTTGAAGACTACGATTATTACCAGGACACCTGCGACCGAAGCCACCTCAGTTTCTATCCGCATCGCGGATTGGTGAGCGGACGCCATGCGCATACGGGCCGTTACTCGATGGCGCTGAGTGCGGGCGACAGTGTTTCGGTGTTGCGAAGCCTCACACCACACATCGATGCGACCAACAATCCGGGCATTCCGTTCAAACTGCGAAGGCAGGAACTGGCGGGTGTGTTTGCGCCCTACAACATCAACGGAGTACCGGAGAAATACGTAGTGAGCTACTGGGTGAAGGAGGGCGATCTGCCAGGCACGGAGTCCACCTATGACAGCGAGGTTCAGATCGAAGTCGATTGCGAGTACCTCACTCCAGAATCTACCCAGCGCAGCAACATCATTGACGGCTGGCAGCGCGTGGAACACGTGATTGAAATGCCTGCTGGCGCTTCTCAATACATCAGCGTAGAGCTGCAAAACAACCACGACACGGAGGACGCCTACTTTGATGACCTCCGCATCCATCCCTTCCGAGCTGCCATGCAGAGCATGGTTTATGAACCCAACACCATGCGCCTCTTAGCAGTGTTGGACGATCGAAACTTCGCCACCTTCTATGAATACGACCGCGAGGGTAAACTCGTGATTGTGAAGAAGGAAACCGAGCGAGGCATATTCACCCTGAACGAAGTTCGAAACGCCTCTGCCAAATGAAAGCACTGACATCCATCCTTATGATCGGAGGCTGCCTGCTCAGCTTCCACCTGGCTGCCCAGGGACAACGCGAAGAAGCGCGTGCCCTGCTCAAAAAGGTGAGCCAGCACTACTTGCAAACCCCAAGCTACGAAGCCCGCCTGAGCATCAACTACTTCCTAGATCACACCACGGAAGAACCGAAGGAAACTTCGGAGATCGTGCTCTACAAAAAGGGACGCCACTGCTATAAGCGCTTCATGCATACCGAAGAAATACTGAATGATGAGCTGCACGTGAGCGTGGACCATCAGATGGAAACCATGACTTATGGCAACACCACACGCGCATCGCTGGTGGAAATGCTCGGAGTTGATTTTTCCTTCATGCTGGACAGCTCGGAAACGGTGACCGTGAAGCATGCGGGGGATCAGGCCATGCTGCACTTCACCTTTGCTGAAAAACCCATTTCCAGCCTGGAGATGACGGTCAATACCCGGCAGCTGGTGATCGAACAACAGGTGCTGTTTCATGCCACGCCTTATGCCAATGTGGTGTATGGAAGTACAGCCCACCCACGGATTAAAACCACACTGGTGAACATGGATCCCACCGCCAGCATTGATGAAGCCTACTTCAGTGCCGAACGCCTCAAAGCCATTCACGGAGACGCCCTCCGCAACTACATTATTCTGAATACCAATGAAGACCTCTAAGCCATACCTGAAAATGGGCTGGGAGGCCCGGAGGAGCGGATTGAAGCTTTGTAAGAAGTTCAAGCGCAAACTCAAATGCAAATTCAAACGCAAACTCAATCTCAATCGCAACTTCAATGAAGACTGCCTGGCATCAAACTCATCTCTTGTCAATGGCCTATCGCCTACGCAGCGCGAGTTTGAGTGCGAGTGCGAAGGGAGCCGCGGTTTGTTACAGAACCTAATGCCTATTGCTTTTAGTCGCTGTAGCTATAGCGTAGGCGACCTCGTCCCTAGTCTCTCGTCCCTCGCGCTCACACTCACACTCCTCCTCACCACCAGCGTCTTCGCTGGAAAAGAGGGCTACATCAACCGATCGCAGTCGCAGCTTACCGTTGGAACACAGGTGAATGCCACGGACGACAAGCTGGACTACATGCTCAACAATCCGGGGTGGGAGAATGTGTTTCGCAACCTTTCGGCCGATGGCTACATCAGCGCCTACATTGATCCGGCTTGTGTGACAGACTATGCGGCCTTTACGGCATCCGTGGGCATTGACGTGACCTACTACGATGAAGACAACACACCCTTCTCGTTTTCCTATACCCTCAACGTGGACTTCGATCCCGCTGCCGGAACTTCCTTCACCAACAAGGACCTGCTGAAGTTTCCGAACGTGCACAAGCTGGAAGTGGAAGTCACCTCTGTGACCACTTCCCTGTCAACCTTCCCTGAGTGTATCCGGCTGAAGTCGGAGGTGCGTGTGGATCGTCACTATCTGCTGGATCCGACAGATGTTCCCACTCCGAAGGGCGCGCTGATCAATTCCAACACCCAGCTGGAGGTGGAATGGAACTTTGTGCAGGGAGCTGAAGACTATGAACTGGAGTGGCTGTATGTAGATGATTACAAGGATAATAGCCCCTCATATTATGCCGTAAGCGAACTGGATTATGACTTTGAAAAGTATGCCGTTCGTGTTTCCACGCCTTTCAATTCCTATGTGTTTCCCAATGTGTTTGAACACGGCTATGTTTTGTACCGCGTCAGGGCCGTGGGGCGCCATACAGTGAACACCAACCTCCGGCTGGAAGGCCAGTGGAGTGGAGCGGCCGACAGCGGTTTGGTGAGCAGCTTTGGTGATCGCATTGCCGTGACTACGGCTCATGAAGGCGATGATTTCAACTGGCGCTACGTTTCGCGCTACGCAGAGCTGGGCAAGCGCCAGGAGCAGGTCAGCTACTTTGACGGAACGCTGAAAAACCGCCAGAGTGTAGGTTACCTGCAAAGCCTGGAAGAGGCCATCGTGCAGGAGACCTTTTACGATTACCAAGGCCGTCCCGGATTGTTTACCCTACCGGCTCCGGCCGATAATGCCACGCTGAAATACTACGATGCCTTCAACCGAAATTCGTCCAATGCGGCCTACTCGGCTGCCGACTTCGACCTCAGCCTCATCGACAGCACTTCGGTGAGTGTCGATTCCATGAGTGACGGCCACGGAGCTTCGCGTTACTACTCGCCTGCCAATCCCGATCTGGATGGCCAGCAGGCCTTTGTGCCGGATGCGGAGGAGTTTCCCTTCAGCCGGGTGGAATACACCAACGACCTGACGGGCCGCATCAGGCGGCAGGGTGGTTTTGGTCCGGATCATCAGCTGGACAGCGACCACGAAACACGTTACTTCTATGAAGATCCTTCGCAGAAAACCCTTGACCGCTTGTTTGGTACGGACGTGGGCTACAGCAAGAACTATAAAGGAGTGGTGGTGATGGATGCCAACGGGCAGATCACCACGAGTTATCTCAATCAGAGCGGCAATGTGATTGCTACCTCGGTGAGCGGAGGTTCCCATCCTGATATGCAGGAGCTGGGTAGCAATTCGGGAGCCGGGCAGGATACGACCTCGCTGCTCGACCTGAATGAACTGGATTCCAACAACATCAACCAGCCGATCATTCACATGGTCCGCACGATGGTGGTGAAGTCGCCCGGGGTGCACCACTTCGACTATGGCTTCGAAACCCAGGTGTTTCGCGATACCTGTCTGCCGGTGGATATGTGCCTCGAATGCGTTTATGACCTGGAGGTGAGCGTGAAGGATGAATACGGCCAGGAGCTGATCCCCGGAGGTATGATCACCGAGCAGATCGGCAATGTGCCGTGGGACCTGGACTGCAACGACTCCGTGCAATACAACGACACCTTCAGCATCAATCTACCCGTGGGTGAATACACGGTGAGCAAGGTGCTGAAAGTGAACCTGGCGGTGGTGGATTTCTATGTGGATGCCTTCATCGATTCAGCGGTTTGCCTTTCCACCTATGAAGACTTTTACCAGCAGGCGCTGGACTCTACAGACTTTTCGGGCTGCGCCCTCATGCCTTGCGACTATCCCTGCCTCGACAGCCTGGGAACCCTGGAAGATTACATCAACGGGGGAGGAGACACGGTGACCTACGACAGCCTGTATGCGCTGTGCCTACTGGACTGTGCGCGACCTGATCCCTGCGAGGGGCTTTACAACGCGATGACCAAGGACCTTTCGCCCGGAGGGCAATACGCCTTGTACATGGATACGACCTTTACGGTGGATCCTTCGCAGTATCCACTTTCCATCCTCAATGTTTCGAACCAGCTGCCCGATGCCGCGGCTTCCTGGAGAAACCCGACCGCACCTTACCGCGATGCGGATGGAAACCTCGATTCCATCACGGTGAACGGAGTGCGTTATCCACCGGGACACGACAGTGTAGATGTATGGACCTTCATCCTGAACTGGAAGGAAACCTGGGCGGCTTCGCTGGTGCAGTACCATCCTGAGTATTGCTACTATCAAAACTGCCTGAACAACGAGGCGAGCCTGGAATGGGACTACGACTTCCGCGGAACCTACACCTATGACGATGCGGATGCCGAGGGCTTCCTCGATCCGATTGGCATGACCACCGGACAAGGGCGCCCGGCTACGGTGACCGCAAATACGCTGAACCTTGATCCTTACTTCGACACCGGAGGACAGGGTCAACCGCACATTGCCTCCATGCAAAGCCAGATGCAAAACTTCTGGACGATGGGCGGCAGCACCTACACCTTGTGGGAAGCGGCCCTGATCATGACCTACTGCCCCAGTGTGGATACCAACAACGCTGCGGACAGCTGCCTTTCTGCCGTGGGTGCCTTTGGCAGCGACAGCTGCAAACACAACCGCGTCTGGAACTTCTACAAGGACGGTTATCAGGCGATCAAATACTACCTCTACGACTCATTGCAGACGGACTATGCGGTGCTGAACGGTTGCTACAACGGATGCATTGGAGCCGCTACGCATACCAACTGGTACAACTCCTACGGTTGCCACTCGGCTTACAACGTTTCCTTCCCCTGCGATGCGGATAAAAACGAGGGTTACAACATTCTGAACGACACCACCCAGCCTTGCTCTGACTCCACGGCTGCCTTGTATGCCAACAAGATCCCGACCATCTATACGCTGCCGTATGAAAAGGACAGCCTCAACGCGATGGGCGGAAGTATGTGGACGGCTGTGACCGGACAGGGAGACAGCAGTTGCTACTTCCAGTGTTCAGCCTATGCCGATGCCTGGATGCTGGCCCTGAACCCTTGTGGACTGAGCACCATCGATTCCACGAACCTGCGTCAACACCTCATCGACCTGTGTGTGCTCGGTTGCGATCAGGACAATCCCTACGGAAGTTCGTCCACCGCTCCGGATACTTTCCTGCTGGTGACCGGAGGCAACGATACGGTACGCTCCTTCGAGGATGTGTTCACTTACCTCTATCCGAGCTACATCGATGATTCGTGTTCGTCCTACCTCATTGCCGATCCCGGACGTTACAACGAAGTCGGGTTCAATACCGGCATCGATACCTGCGCTTGCGATGCGATCCTGCACAACCGCTACGACTTTGGCAACCTTTCGAGCCTGCCTCCGGGGGTGACCGATGAGGCGGATTACTTCTTTGACAATACCGGAGCCTACCTCCCGGATTACGATGGAATCGCCTGCGAATGCTCCAGCGCCTTTGAAGCAGGTGGCAATGGCCCCTGGTCGACCGAGGAGAGCTGGCCCATCGAGGCGGTGGCTTACCTGGATTCTACGAACGTGATGGTGCCTTACCTCATCCGCTGCCCGGAAGACAACTGCGTGGACTGCGCGCTTTTTGCAACCTACAAAACAGCCTTTGAGGATTACCTCAACTTCAGCATTACGGATTCCTCGTACTACGATCAGATGCTGACCAACTACATCAATCGCAACTACGACTTGACGTGGAGCCCATTGCAAACGCGGAATTTCCGCTGGCACTGCGATTCGGTATCCGGTACCGCAGCTGACACCATTGCGCTCTGTCCGGCTACACCTTTCCTGCCGCTCGATTCGGTGGATGCGTGTACCGAGCTGTTGATGCAGTATGCGGCTTTTGAAGCGCAGCAGGCCTATGAAACCTACCTCGACTCGGTGAAGGGCAGCGTGCGCAGAAGCTACATTGCAAAGTGTGTGGACGCGATGGATACGGAGTGGTTTGACATGACCCACCCGACCCACAACTACCATCACACGCTCTATTACTACGACCAGAGCGGCTTGCTGATGAAGACCGTGCCGCCTGCGGGGGTGCAGTTGCTGCCGCTGGGACAATTGATAGCCGTGAAAACCGCCCGGAACAACGGGGACGTATTGCGGCCGAACCATACCATGGTGACCGATTACCGCTACAACTCGCTCAACGGACTCGTGAGCATGGAGAGCCCTGATGGTGGAGAAACCAACTACTGGTACGATGCCATTGGCCGCCTCATCCTCAGCCAGAACGCCCAGCAGTTCATCGACCGCATGGCGAGCTATACCTTCTACGACCGTTGGGGGCGGATCATCGAAGTAGGGGAGGCCAACACCGGGCCGCTCAGCATCACCGATGCCTTCCGCGACAGTGTGTTGTACGATACGGCTGAGTTCCGCGACTGGATAGAAGCTGCGCAGCGCGCGCAAATCACCCGCACCTTCTACGATGAACCCCTGAGCAGTGAGGTGGTGAACGCCTTTGGCAATGACGGCCAGCAAAACCTACGCCTGCGGGTAGCGACCACTGCTTATTACGATACGCTCGCGCCAGACACGGCCTACCTCTACGCCACCCACTTCAGCTACGATGTGCATGGCAACGTGCAGATGATGATCCAGGACATCAAACCCCTGGAGATGTCCAACCAGCGCTTCAAGCGCATTGGGTATGAATATGACCTCATCAGCGGAAATGTGAATGCCGTGCACTACCAGGAAGACGCCAACGATGCCTTCCACCACCAGTATTGCTACGATGCCGACAACCGCCTCACCGTAGCACAAACCAGCGTGCAGCAAGAGATCTGGCACAAAGACGCCAAGTATTTTTATTACGATCACGGTCCATTAGCCCGCGTAGAGCGCGGAGAATACCAGGTTCAAGCCGAAGACATCGCCTACACCATCAACGGGTGGATCAAAGGCACCAACTCCAACGCCCTCGACACCGCCCTCGACCAAGGCCATGACGGCCACACCGGCTATTGGGGCTACAACGAGGCCATGCACAGCCACTTCGCCAAGGATGCCGTTTCCTACAGCCTCGGCTACTTCCAGGGCGACTACAACGCCATTGGAGGCACAGGAGCCAACAACTGGCTTGCAGCCGTTGCAGGATCAGGGTTGCAGGATCAAAGCTCTCAGCTCCACAACGGCAACATCGGGCAGATGATTACCAACTGGAGTGACATGGACGCCCAAGGCACCGCTTACACCTATGATCAGATCAACCGATTGGTCGCTTCGCGATCGTTCAACAACCTCAATGCCAGCACCAACACCTGGAGCAGCGGAGGTTTGCAGGAAGACTATAGAACCCGCTACAGCTATGATGGGAATGGCAATTTGCTGGAGCTGACCCGAAGAGGTTACGGAGCCAACCTTGATCTGGATAGTTTGGAGTACACCTACCTGTCCGGAACCAACAAGCTCACCCATGTGGATGATGCCATCAGCAGCAGTTACAGCACTGACATTGATGATCAAAGCTCCAACAACTACAGTTACACTGCCATCGGTCAGCTCGCCAGTGATGTGAGTGAAGAAGCCGAATACAGCTGGAATGTGTACGGGAAGATAAGAGATGTGAAGCGCACCAGCGGAAGTACCCGCGATGAACTCGCCTTCCAGTATGATGCACAAGGAAACAGAGTTCTGAAGCAAGTAAAACCCCGCACCGGAGGCGTCAGCAGTGACCAGGACGACTGGACTGAGAGCTGGTACGTGCGCGACCTGCAGGGGAACATCATGGCCGTGTATGAGAGCAGTTACTCCAGCACCGGTGTTGATGGAACCGCTGCCATGGGTTATGTGGTGATGAAGGCTGCTGGTGGGCCAGATAACACGGACTTAGAAGTGACGATTGATGGTGTCAGTATTACCGAAACCGTATGTGCTTGGCAAGGCTCGGCTGGAGCAACCGCCACTGCTTTTGCGGACAGTGTGAATGCGTTCAACAGCAGTCCTGACTACACTGCGACTGTTTCAGGCGACACTGTGTTCTTAACAGCCGTAATCACTGGCACTTGGGCTAATGGACTTGTCGTCACCGGTGGGCCGAACAATGACATTTCATTGACGGTGAGTGACATGGCAGGCGGCACAGACGGCACGGCTGTGTATACTCAGCACATGGATGCGAAGGAGCATCACATTTATGGAAGCTCCCGATTGGGTATTTCGAAGCATTTAGATACTACGACTAGTGAAGTCAGCTTCACCGCGCAGAAGAATAGAATCACCAACATCTTCGAATACCTCGCAGGACTCGGAAC
>DIYJ01000005.1:0-96073 GCA_002428995.1 Flavobacteriales bacterium UBA6057
CGCGTTGGCATGGATCACTCGGAGTGGCTGAGGCGCTCATAATCACTTTGACTTTCCGATATTTTGAAAGCAAAAAAAGCCCCCTAAAAAGGGAGCGCTGAAATGCCAACCTCAAACCAGAGGAACCGGACATAATAAAGATAGGCACCACCAAGCCAGGAGCCATAACCACCAAACTGGCAGACCGGCAACCGACCGGCATAGACATAGCCACCAATGGCTTTTATTTTGACATTGAAGAAATAACGAAACATAGCTGAAACGATTTAAAATGAACCCCCAGCACCGCGCTAGGGAAAGCATTTCAGCCATGGAGGGAGTTAGGCAAATGCAAGGGGCGAAGCGGCTTACGCCCAAGCGGAAGCGGCTTTGATTTACATGCCCTTGTCATTTCCCGAACCCCGGACATACCTTTGCTTTAACCTTAGTGCGCATCAAACCCACCCCAACCAATTCTTTCTGGTTTTCTAAGTCTCTTAAGCTCCTAAGCTCTTCATCGGTTGAGCGTTCAAGGCACAGCGCATTGGTTTTTCACAAGGGTAGGGGTAGTCAGTTTAAAAGCCTCTTGTAGTCAAGGCTTTGAATCTTTTCTGTTCTATTTTAGAGAGTCTTATGATCAAAATCACTCAGTTCTGAAAGTCCAAAAAGCAGCCGAAGAGTTTATCAAAACGAACCTCCAAAAGGAAGGTTTTCAATTGGTGCGTGATAATGGACAGAAATTAGTGATCAAATCTCCATCAGGTGTCAAACAAGCGATCTTCATCCAAGGATTTGACCGTGTAAAAGATCAAAGTATCAAAATTCACACGCGAGAATTCAATCACAAATTCAGACCGGATGTCTGGATTGCATTGGTTATGTTCCTACCTGATACGGAGCCAATAGATTACCTCATTCCAACCACAGTTTTTGAGAATCCGGACAATCACGTGTTTTTCCATCACGACATAAGCAGCATGAATGATTATTATTCTAATGTCGAGATTAAGGTCTTTACAAAGGGAATTGAAAAGCTCACGGAGTATGCTTTTGCTTATCAAGTAGACAATTTGAAATAGGGGAGTTGAGCACAAAAAAGGGGCTTTACGGCCCCCAATCCTTTAAAACTGCAGCCCACCACAGCGCATTTTTGCAATACTTATGCATAGCAAGCTTGCGGGCACAATAACGATTTGAAGCAACGACCTCAAAAGACTTGAGACATTCAGGAAATGGCAAGCCGGGAAACTGAAGAACTACGAGATAATCATACATGATAAAACGATTTAAATGAAGCCCCGGGCAACCGCGCCAAGGGCTACCAGCTCATCATGGAAGAAGTGAGGCAAATGCAAGGCCCAAAGCGGGTTTTGCATTTTATATGCGAGACCGGCTTTGGCTTGTATAGCCTTGCATTTCCCGAGCCTCGATCCATAATTTTGGTGGCATCTGGTGCGGTACAGGTCCAAGAAATTTGCCTTAATAATCATAACTAGTAAATTGAATCTTTATATCAGCTTGCGAATACACTTAATCTATCTGGTTTGGACCTAATTCTTGGCATAATCATTTCCGCTTTAGTCTCCTTTGTCTTTAGCGAGCAGTTGAAACGAGGGTTGGGCTTGCTTCTTTCAAAGATTGATTTACCCAGTAGTGCTGATATTGAAGGAGTGTGGATAGCCGAATTCTCCATGGAAGAACAAGGAGAAGTTCGAGTATATAAGGAAGCGATAGTGCTTAAAATGCGATTAGGTGTGGTTTACGGCTATAATATTGAACATGAAGTAAATCATGAGATATTAAGTCCAATTGCTCACAAAAGGCCTATAAGGATAAGAGCAAGTGTTATTGACAATAGGTTTTTGACAGGAGTTTGGTATCATCCTAATCGTAGATCAAGATACCATGGAGCATTCCAGCTAGTAATAAGAACGTCAACTAGTTTAATGGAAGGAAACTGGACTGGTTTTAGAGAGTCAAAAAACCTTATTACTGCAGGAGAGTGGAGATGGACTAAGGAACCCCTTCAATAATTGAGCGCGATGATCCGTGGGCGCGGGCGGGTGAAAATATGGCCGGGGCTTGCGCTGGCCTCGCGGGCTGTAGCGATATATTTTCTTGAATTCTTTGTTTACTTTCTGTTTCAAGACAGAAAGTAAAAGCCCAGCGGCTTGAGCGACAACAGAAGCAACTGTACAGCTTACAGATCAACCAACTGGCCACCAGAAGCCAAAACACAGCCAGCAGCAAAAAGAAATGCTCCGGGATAAGACATCTGCACACTTACACAGGCAACCGCTCTAAGCCCTGAGATTCGCGTAGAATTTCTCAGCCCGTACAATGGAGCGTACACGCTCTGAATTTCAACCAATCCAAAACACTGCATAGAGTAGTCACCGTGAACTTGGTATCAAATACGTGAACGTGGTAGAATAAATTTTTTCTCTCGCGCGTGGGCAAAAAAAGAAAAAGGCCTTGTGCGCTGGACTCGGGGCTGAGCGGGCGGGGCGAGCAAAATTCTCTTGGATGCGAAGCATACAATCCAGAGCTTTTTGCCGCGCAGGGCAATGGCCGCAGGGGCAATTTAACATAGCGACCAATTATATAATCAAACGCTTATCGAGAACTGACTAATGACCGCAAACCAACAGCCTCTGTAATTGAAAACGAATAGCAGCGGTCCGCGCCACTGCGCGGTTAACATAATATGGTTATATAGCCAACGTGGCAGTAAACAGGCTAGAACCACGCATTTCCATGCGTTTGTTATATAACTTATATTATGTTAAATAGTAAATCCGAGACTTAATAGTTAACCACAATCCAACGCCCCAAAAAGCTTTCAACATTTACTCTTCCCTCACAGCAACGAACTCTGCATCATGGAAGCAGAAATCACGCGTGTGTCTCATTTTAATGAAGTACTGACCTGAACACCGCATCGTGTCGCCTGACAACTCACAATCGAAACGGAAGGTCATTTTCTCGTAGTAATCCTCTCCTCCCAATCTGAATTTAAGGCGCTCCGGATCATCATAGTCTTCTCCCCATACGCTCAAAGACCATCCGGGATTTCCTTCAACCGCATAGTTGCCGTGGCTTCCAAAGGATCCCTTTTCCATTCGGGTTAACTCAGGAATGCTCACCGCGCTGACTTGGTAAGGCCTGGCGTAACTGCACGATGACGGTTTTGGAGTGAGCAATTTGTGTTCGATCACATGGTATAAGCCTGGCAACCGCTCATTGGGTCCGTACAACTCGCAGTGCTCGCCTTCCCAGAATCCCTCACAGCGGCATTCACCGTTCAAACATTCTCCACCATTCTCGCAGTGCCATTCCTGAGCAGCACAAGCGTCAATTTGACTGCAGTCTTCACCATGATAACCTTCTGCGCAAACGCAGGCTCCATCTACCAGCACGGTTTTAGGAATGATGCAGATTTTTTCGTCTTCTTCCTTGTTACAGCTGGATAAACCGATGATGGACACCGCGAACAGCGTGCTGAGTGTTCGAAGCATGATTGGGTATGGGTGCATGTTCAAGTAGCGTTAAGTTGAGCTTGAACGAACCAAGACACCAACTATTTCATTGTGACGTCTGTTTTGTCTGAATGGCCACCATAGCATGTACAAACCGCTTCTACTTGGGATCGAAACAATGCTTAATTTGACCCCATGCCCCCCATTCTAAACCGCTACCTGCGCAGCTCGAAAGTTCATTCCCTGATCGTGGCGCTGGTCGCAGTGCCATTCACGCTGCATGCTGATCCTGATTTCACTAGCATTTTCATGATCATCGGCCTGGCGATCTTGGTTCTGATCGCTTGCTGCCTCACCTCTATCCTATCGATCTTCTTTCCATCCGGGTTGCTCTGGCGCACCAGCGTCATCCTGTTCATTGTCGCATCGATTTGTTCCATCCCAATAGCAGTAGATGCCCAAACGGGTCATGGGTATGCAGATTTCGGAGGCGGATGGACGCTCGGATACTTTCTAGCAGCACTGGCGTTGCTCATCCGGGAGCTGCGGCATGGATCTGGAAAACGCGCATGGCTGACCTTCGGCTTGCTCATGCTGATCATACCGAAGCTTGTTTCCGGTTCCTTCTTCCTGGTCCTAAACCTTTTGTCCGTTCATTTCAAAGCCGGTTTCCCCTGGCTGACCATCGTATACTTCCTGATCTATTTTGCCATCCTTTGGTTCTTCATCGTGCGTGAACAAAAGGCAGGACGTGCCATGGTTCGATCTGTTCGCGACTTCATTCCACTTGCAAAACAGATTTTGATCGTAGGGCTTGTACCCATCATAGCACCAATGCCATTGGGACTGTTGGCATCGATCGTGGAATTTGACTTCACGTATTTTTTGGACACATTCTATGTGTTCAGTTCGCTGAACCTCCTCTCCTACCTTGCCCTGTTATTGGGCGCAGGATTGCTCATCGCGTATTTTAGAACTGAGCGAACGAGCGCCTAGAACGTATCAAAGAAGACGACCTTCTTATTCAGAGGCATTCACGCTGGTGCCGGCTCCGTACTTGAAGTTGATCACTTGCACCTCCGCTTTGTCTCGAATGATATGCACATTCACTTCGGCCTCTCCCGGAAGTCTCCAGAACGGCTCGCTTGCATATTCCGTAGGCTTGGGCTTCCCCTTCTCTGCCCCATCGATCACCAGCTCTATCGTTCGGGTTTTTCCCGAAAAATCTTCATTACTTTCCTTGAAGCTCTGACCAGAGTGCGTATTGATCGTAAACGTTACCCTCCAACCGTCTTCTGTTTGATTCATCTTAGCTTTTGTGTGATCTACCGTGTATATGCTCATAGTTGAAGGATTTTTGTAGCGCCCAAATCAAAGCTTTTTTTTCGGATAATCGGTTGTTTCGCATCCATAGCTTTGAAAGTTGCATGAAACTTGCTGAAACCAACTCCACCATCTACTACCTCGAGCAAGGTATTTTGGTATCAAGACTGAAACCTGTGCATGTGCTGAACCTGCAGGATGCTGTTCAGAACTTAGAAGTCCGCGAAACCCTACCACTGCGCGCTCCCATCCCTGTTTTGATGGACATTCGAGCACTGCAAGACACTTCGTTTGAAGCCCTTGTGGCGAGTGTTAATCCCAAAGACGCGGATAGATACAGCGCTGCTGCACTGTTGGTCGGTCAAAAGGATGTGCATGAAATCATCAAACGGGAAGCTTCCCGATTTAAGACCTCTGCGGTTCCTACAAGGGTGTTTGAACTGGAATCGGAAGCCATGGCGTGGCTTTCCACCTTCCTGGAAGAATAATTCAGAGAAACAGCGAAGGATCAATCCACCCGCTTGCCGCTGAAGGAAACCATTTCCTTGGCGTTGGCTGAGTTGGAATAGGAGAAATCAAGGGCATCGGTAGAATAGGTTCCCTCCCCTTCGATCACAAACGTATCTGCTTGATCCACCAACTGCTGACGTGGAATCACCAGGCTCTCCTCATCTATGAAGTCGAAAAAGACACCCATCGGCAGGATCATGCGATTGGGAATCTCCTCATCAGCTTCAATAATGAGGTTCTCAACCTGGGAGCGCTCGGCACTGGAGAAAGTCCCGACATACTCGCCTTCGTAGTTTCGATTGTATTGCAATTGACAACGGTCGCCTGTGTACCATTTGGCGCAAACACACTCTCCTTCGTGGCAAGTGACAGCATTCTCACATTCAATGCTATTGCAGCCATTGTCGCATGACCAAAGGAATGGAGAGAGGAAAAGAAAGAGAACGAACCGCTGCATCGAGTCGAATATAGCGAACAGGACCAAAATAAAAGGCCAAAGTGCATCAACACTTTGGCCTTTCCTTGTATCCTAAAACGAGGTGTGCTTCTTAGTTCTTCAGCTTGGCGTTCATCTCTTCGTACTTCTCCATCAGGTTTGTACGTCCGTAGATGTCGCGAAGAGAGATCATTGTACTCTGATCGGTAGGCTCAATTTCATGGGCTTTCTCAAGGTACGGAAGTGCTTTCTTCAATTCCGCTGTTGCGGCATTCTTGGCTTTCTCATACTCTCCGTCATCGGAGATCAGGTTGGCCTCATTCAAAAGTTCTGCTCCGCGGTTGAAGTAGAGTGCACCAAGGTTGTAGAGTGCATCAAAATACTCACCATCTACCTCGATGGCCTTCTTGTAATCAGCCTCAGCGCTTCCAAAGCTTTCGATCGCCTGCTCACGGGTCGACTCATCTTCGTAGAACTTGTCGTAACGATTGTTGTAGATCGTACCTCGGGCATAGTAGAGAATCCTGTTGCTGGGATCGTTTTGAATGGCGAGATCCAGGTTTTCGAGCGCCTTGTCAAATTCGTTACGTTCCAGGTAGATGTTCAGCTGAGCTGTAATAAGCTGTTGATTGTCAGGCATTTTTTCGCGCCCTTCAGCCAGTGTCTTTTGAGCCATTTCCTCATTTCCAGCGTCAATGTAAAGACGAGCAAGATCAGGATACACCTTGGCAGGCTGATAGCCCAAATCCTTGCATACGTTGTAGAACTTGATGGCCTTATCAGTGTCAGGAATACGCTCGGCAGAAAGTGCCACGTTGTAAGCAGCCAGTGAGTCCGTAGCTCCGAGGTTTTGTCTCAGATCGTAGGTCATTTCGAAATACTTCGTAGCCTTCGTAAAGTCCTTGTTGTTGTATTCGTTCACCCCTTCTTGAAAGAGCGGTGTAGAAAGCTTCAGGTAGCGATCCTTCACCTCATTCATGTTGATGCGGTTACTTCCCAACTCAAGTGCCTTGCTGTAAGACTTCACAGCTTGCTCAAGGGCTCCGTCTCCGGCATTGGCGTATGCAGGATACTCTTCCGGGTTCTTAGAGCGCAGGTAGATGTTTTCATAAATCTGTCCCCGGTAGTACCAGGTCTTCCCCTGCTCCTTCGTTTTTGGATGCTGCGTTGCAGGCTCGATCTCCTCCTTCGCTTTCAGGAATTCCTGATCATCCATGTATCCCCAGGCGTTCAACACTTTGGAGCCCTGTGCGGTCGCTCCAATCACAAATAGCATAGCTGAAAAGCTTAACGCAACTCTTCTCATAAATCCATCGATTTTAATGGTGCTCAAAAGTAGATAATCAATAAAAAGGCCAAACCTAAAATGAGAATTAGTCTTGGGCAGGGGCGTCAGTGGCCTCTCCACCGCCTTCTCCAGCTTCTCCTCCACCTTCGGCTTCTTCGTCTTCATCTGCTGCCGTGACCTTCGCCACAGCCGCAATTTGATCACCGGAACGCAGGTTGATGAGCTTCACTCCTTGTGTGGCTCGTCCCATTACTCTGAGTTCTTCTACGGACAATCGGATGAGGATTCCCGACCGGTTGATGATCATCAGGTCATCATCGTCATTCACATTCTTGATGGCGATCAAATCCCCTGTCTTATCTGTGATATTCAAGGTTTTCACACCTTTTCCACCTCGGTTTGTGATGCGGTAGTCTTCAGCACTGGTGCGCTTTCCATATCCATTTTCAGAAACCACCAACACGGTGTCTTCTTCTCCATGGATGCAGATCATTCCTACCACTTTGTCGGTTTCGGAAGCGCGGGTGATGCCTCGCACCCCACTCGCGTTTCGTCCCATCGGACGAACAGCACCCTCGTGGAAGTGAATCGCTTTGCCGGAACGCAGCGCCATGATGATGTGGTTATCTCCATTGGTTAGCTTGGCTTCAAGCAGTTCATCGCCCTCGCGAATATTCACGGCAATGATTCCGTTGGTTCTCGGACGGCTGTAGGCTTCGAGCGTAGTCTTCTTGATGATCCCGTTTTGCGTACACAATACAATGTAATGTGAGTTCAGCACTTCTTCATCACTCAAACTTGGAACATTAATGTAGGCCAATACCTTATCGTCCGGTTCAATGTTGATGAGGTTTTGAATGGCGCGTCCCTTGGAAGCTTTGGTTCCCTCCGGAATTTCAAACACGCGCATCCAGTAGCACTTACCGTTTTTGGTAAAGATGAGCAGGTAATTGTGTGTGCTTGCTACAAACAGTTCTGACAGGAAGTCTTCATTCCTTGTGGCGCTGGCCTTGCTACCAACTCCTCCTCTGCTCTGTCTTCTGTATTCGTTGAGCGAAGTACGCTTCATGTAACCCAGGTGAGAAATGGTCACTACCACTTCTTCATTCGGGATCATGTCTTCAATGCGGAAGTCATTGGCCGCGTAAACGATCTCTGTTCTGCGCTCATCTCCATACTTCTCCTTGATGGTCAGAAGCTCGGTCTTGATGACCTCCATTCGCTTGTCTTCGTTCTCCAGAAGCTCCTTCAATCCAGCGATGGTTTGCATCAATTCGTTGTACTCTTCCTTGATCTTATCGCGCTCGAGTCCTGTCAAACGCTGGAGACGCATGTCGAGGATGGCTCTTGCCTGAATCTCTGAAAGCGAGAAACTGCTCATCAAGCCTTCGCGGGCTTCGTCCGGAGTCTTGGAACCTCGGATAAGTTCAATGACTGCATCCAGGTTATCCAGCGCCACGAGCAACCCTTCAAGGATATGAGCGCGTTCTTCTGCCTTGCGAAGTTCGTACTGTGCTCTGCGCACCACTACCTCATGACGGTGCTCTACGTAGTATTCAATCAGCTGCTTCAGGTTCAGGGCCATCGGACGGCCTTTCACCAGTGCAATGTTGTTGACACTGAAGCTGGTTTGTAGCGAGGTATATTTAAAAAGGTGGTTCAGCACCACATTCGGAATGGCATCCGACTTCAATTCGTAGACAATGCGAAGACCGTTTCGGTCAGACTCATCCCGGATATCCCGAATACCTTCAATCTTCTTATCGTTCACAAGTTCGGCCGTCCGCTCGATCATATCGGCCTTGTTCACCTGATAGGGAATCTCCGTCACAATCAGGCTAATGCGCCCGTTGTCATCTTCCTCCATTGTGGTTTTACCACGCATCACTACGCGGCCTCTGCCCTCTTCGAAGGCTTGCTTCACCCCATCGTATCCGTAGATGATACCACCCGTTGGAAAGTCTGGTGCCTTCACGTGCTGCATCAATTCTTCGATGCTGATGTCGTTAGAGTCAATGTAGGCGATGATACCGTCAATCACCTCGGAGAGGTTGTGTGGAGGCATGTTGGTGGCCATACCTACCGCAATACCACTACTTCCATTCACCAGCAGGTTAGGAATACCCGATGGCAATACCGTGGGTTCCTGGATGGTGTCGTCAAAGTTGAGTTGGGTATCAACCGTCTCTTTATCGATATCGGCCAGCATTTCCTCCGCGATCTTGCGGAGACGTGCTTCTGTGTATCGCATCGCAGCAGGGCTGTCGCCATCCACCGATCCAAAGTTTCCCTGACCATCTACCAGCGGATAACGAAGTGACCAATCCTGCGCCATTCGCACCATCGTGTCATAAACCGAAGAGTCGCCATGTGGGTGGTACTTACCAAGCACTTCCCCTACGATACGTGCAGACTTCTTGTGAGCTCGGTTGGAGAGAACCCCCAACTCCAGCATCCCAAACAGCACCCGCCTGTGAACGGGTTTCAAACCGTCCCTTACATCGGGAAGTGCACGCGAAACAATGACCGACATCGAATAATCGATGTAGGCCGATTTCATTTCATCTTCAATGTTTACGTTAATGATCTTCTCTCCTTCTGCCATATTGTCTCAGTTGTCAAAAAGGGCCGCGTTTACGCGCCTTGTGAAGCGACCGAAAGTAGTCATAGCCTTCACCGGAAACCGGTTGAAAAACCTCCCTTTTTTAAACAAAAATTTGTTAGTACCATTGATAAGTAGAGGGTTTTCAACAATTCATGCCGTCTACATTTGATAACATGTAGAATTGTCTGTAAAATTCATGGCATGTAAGTTGACTTGAGCAGACCGGAATAGGAATAACACAGATGGATACAAATTTTTCACCCCGCGTTAAAGACGTCATCTCTTTCAGTAGAGAAGAGGCTTTGAGGCTTGGGCATGATTACATCGGGACAGAGCATTTTCTGTTGGGCATGATTCGCGAAGGCGAAGGCGTGGCCATCAAGATTCTCAAAAACCTGGGTGTGGACATGGTTGAGCTTCGCAAGCTGATCGAAAACTCTGTAAGGAGTGTTGAAAAAACAATGAAGCCACTGAACAGCTTGGGGAACATTCCTCTGGTGAAGCAGGCAGAAAAAACCCTCAAGATCACCTATCTGGAGGCAAAACTTTTTAAAAGCAATGTAATTGGCACCGAGCACTTGCTTCTATCTATTCTAAAAGATGAGAACAACGTTGCTTCACGAGCGCTTTCAGCGTTCAGTGTGAATTACGAAACAGTAAAGAACGAACTAGAGAGTATGTTAACACAAGACAGTCCAAGGTCAGAATATCCGGGTACACCACCGGATGATGACGATGACGATGAATCCCCCGCATACGGAGGCAGTGGATCAGGCGGTGGCGGTGCTGCGCGAAAGCCAACCGACACCAAGTCTAAAACTCCTGTGCTCGACAACTTTGGCAGGGATCTTACCAAACTGGCAGAAGATGCCAAGCTCGACCCCATCGTAGGTCGTGAGAAAGAAATAGAACGTGTCTCGCAAATCCTCAGCAGGCGCAAGAAAAACAACCCGATCCTGATTGGAGAACCGGGTGTTGGAAAGTCTGCCA
The DNA here is from genome assembly GCA_002428995.1 of Flavobacteriales bacterium UBA6057. GTDB lineage: Bacteria > Bacteroidota > Bacteroidia > Flavobacteriales_G > Salibacteraceae > UBA6057. Next base: position 10,611 of record DIYJ01000005.1, read on the forward strand.
TTGCAGAGGGCTTGGCGCTTCGTATCGTGCAGCGCAAGGTTTCCCGCGTGCTGTTCAACAAGCGCGTGGTGACGCTGGACCTTGCCTCACTTGTGGCTGGCACAAAGTACCGAGGTCAGTTTGAAGAACGCATGAAGGCTGTGATGAACGAGCTGGAGAAATCTCCGGATGTCATTCTCTTCATTGATGAGATTCACACGCTGGTTGGCGCGGGTGGCGCTTCTGGTTCGCTGGACGCGAGCAACATGTTTAAGCCTGCACTCGCTCGTGGCGAAATTCAATGTATCGGTGCTACCACACTGGATGAATACCGTCAGTACATCGAGAAGGATGGGGCGCTTGAGCGCAGGTTCCAAAAGGTGGTGATCGAACCTACTTCGGTGGAAGAAACGGTTCAGATTCTACAGAACATTAAGGAGAAGTACGAAGAGCATCACAATGTGAACTACACCGAAGATGCCATCCTCGCGTGCGTTCAATTGACGGATCGCTACGTGAGCGATCGTCACTTGCCAGACAAGGCCATTGATGCATTGGATGAAGCCGGATCACGTGTTCACATCACCAACATCAAGGTTCCTAAAGAGATCATCGAGATCGAAAAGAAGATCGAAGAGATCAAAGATGAAAAGAACCGCGTAGTCCGTAGCCAACGCTATGAGGAGGCTGCCAAGCTTCGAGACACTGAGCGTCAGTTGATCGAGCAGCTGGAGGAAGCCAAGAAGAAGTGGGAAGAAGAAACCAAGAACCATCGCGAAGAGGTATCCGAAGACAATGTCGCGGAAGTCGTAGCGATGATGACAGGCATCCCTACCAATCGTGTAGCTCAGAATGAGAGCAACCGACTGGTGAACATGGATGAAGAACTGAAAGGTTCGGTTGTTGGTCAGGACACAGCCATTGCCAAAGTGGTAAAGGCAATCCGCAGAAACCGAGCGGGTCTGAAAGATCCTAATAAGCCCATTGGTTCCTTCATTTTCCTTGGTCCAACCGGAGTTGGTAAAACTCAGCTGGCCAAAGTGCTGGCGCAGTACCTCTTTGATAAGGATGACGCGCTCATTCGCATCGACATGAGTGAGTACATGGAGAAGTTTGCGGTTTCAAGATTGATTGGAGCACCTCCCGGATACGTGGGATACGAAGAAGGTGGTCAGCTCACTGAAAAAATCCGAAGACGCCCCTACTCTGTTGTGTTGTTGGATGAGATCGAAAAAGCTCACCCGGACGTGTTCAACCTGCTATTGCAGATTCTGGATGATGGACAGATCACAGACAGCCTGGGACGAAGAATCGACTTCCGAAATGCCATTGTGATCATGACGTCTAACATCGGATCGCGACAGCTCAAGGATTTTGGAATGGGAGTTGGTTTTGCCACCAAGGCTCGTTCAGACCAGTCTGAAGACATCGCCAAGGGAGTCATCGAGAAGGCCTTGAAGAACGCTTTTGCACCTGAATTCCTGAACAGGATTGACGATGTGGTATTGTTCAACAACCTTACTCCAGATCACATTAAGTCGATCATCGATATTGAACTGGATTCCCTCTATGGACGCATCAAGGATCTTGGATATGTACTCAAGATCAGCGATGATGCTAAGATGTTCATCGCTGAAAAGGGATTCGATGAAAAGTACGGTGCACGTCCTCTGAAAAGAGCCATCCAGAAATACCTGGAAGACTCCATGGCTGAGGAGATCATCAAGGCGAACATCGAAGAAGGAGATGAACTCTACGCAGACCTCAACAAGGACAAGAGCGAAGTAGTCATCAAGATTCGAAAGCCTTCCAAAAAGAAGAAGACAGAGGATTAAAACCCTTTGATCAAGCATAAAAAAGCCGACTCAAATGAGTCGGCTTTTTTTGTGTCTTCCGGTCAAGTATCTACTCAACTTAGTTCGCGTGTTCTGACATGAACTTGATACGCATCAAGCGAATCTCTTCAGCGGAGTATTCGTCTTCTCCAAGCTCATCCAAGGCAAGCTGAATGTCGGGAGATTCAGCCTCCATGAAGTAGTCCACCACTTCATCCTGCCGATCCTCATCCAACGCTTCATCGAGGTAATAATCAATGTTGAGCTTGGTGCCACTGTCGATGATGTGCTCCATTTCTTCCAGCAGCTCGTCAAACTTCATTCCCTTGGAAGAGGCAATGTCATCCAGCGGAATCTTTCGATCGATGCTCTGGATGATGTAAACCTTACGGCCGGATTTGTTGACCACAGATTTCACCACCATATCCTGAGGACGCTCAATCTCGTTCTCGTCTACATATTTGGTAATTAGCTCTACGAAGGGTTTTCCATACTTCAAGGCTTTTCCTGATCCCACGCCCTGTATGTTCTTCAGCTCATCCATGCTGATGGGATACTGATTGGCCATATCCTGAAGGGATGGGTCCTGGAAAACCACAAATGGCGGAACTTCCTTTTGGAGGGCAATCTTCTTGCGAAGATCCTTGAGCAACTTGAACAGGTTCTCGTCCATCGCATTGCCGGCAGCCTTGGGGCTTGCACTTACCTCAGCACTGTGATCAATCTCAGAATCGTAGTCGTGATCCTTGTAAATGGAGAATGATTCGGGTGGGTTGGCTACAAATTCCTTCCCCTTCTCGGTGAACTTGACCAGTCCATAGCTCTCAATGTCTTTGTAGAGCAATCCGTTCACAATGGCCTGGCGGATGGCCGCCATCCACAAGCGCGGTGGCGTATCCTGTCCTGAACCGAACTCTGCGAGCTGGTGGTGACGATAGGTGCTGACCTCAGAGGTGTTCTTACCGGAAAGGACATCTACAATGTGTTTGGCCTTAAACCGCTCCTTGATCACTTTGATGACATGGAACAGCTTGATCATGTTCTCGCGGAACTCTACCTGTTCTTTAGGATTGACAGCGTTGTCATCCATCTTGGCGCCTTCGCCATTCACATCATCCCAATCTTCACCGAAGTAGTTGAGCAGGAACTTTCTGCGGGAGATTGCAGTCTCCGCATATGAAACCACCTCGTCCAACAGCTGCCGACCTACCTCCTGCTCTGCCACGGGTTTGCCGTGCATGAACTTCTCCAGCTTCTCAATGTCCTTGTAGTCATAGAAAGCAATGCACTTACCCTCACCGCCATCGCGGCCGGCACGACCTGTTTCCTGGTAGTAACCTTCGAGGCTCTTTGGCATATCGAAGTGCATGACAAAGCGCACATCAGGTTTATCGATTCCCATTCCGAAGGCGATGGTCGCAACAATCACGTCCATTTCCTCCATCAGGAACATATCCTGGTTTCTGGAGCGGGTATTGGCATCAAATCCGGCATGATATGGCAGGGCTTTGATCCCATTCACCTGAAGCGTGGAGGCAATCTCTTCCACCTTCTTTCTGCTCAGGCAATAAATGATGCCTGATTTGCCTTCGTTCTCCTTGATGTATTTGATGATCTGCTTGAGTGGATCAATCTTCGGCCGTACTTCATAGAACAGGTTCGGGCGGTTGAACGAAGCCTTGAATACTTGGGCGTCCAACATCCCGAGGTTTTTCTGAATATCATGCTGCACCTTCGGAGTTGCAGTGGCCGTGAGCGCCATCACAGGTATCTCCTGATCTATTCCCTTGATCATTTCCTTGATCCTGCGGTACTCTGGCCGGAAGTCGTGTCCCCATTCAGAAATACAGTGGGCTTCATCCACTGCCACGAAGGAGATGTGGATTCCCTTTAGAAATTCAAGGTTCTCCGCTTTTGTGAGAGATTCCGGAGCGAGAAAGAGGAGCTTGGTTCGGCCGTCTGTGACGTCCTGCTTTACACGGGTGCTTTCCGTTTTGTTCAGCGAGCTGTTAAGGAAGTGTGCGATTCCGTCATCTGTTCCGAAGCTGCGGATAGAATCCACCTGATTCTTCATCAAAGCGATGAGCGGGGAAATCACGATGGCGGTGCCATCAGTGAGCAATGCAGGAAGCTGATAACACAGGGATTTCCCACCTCCGGTTGGCATGATCACAAAAGTATCCTTGCCATCGAGCACACTCTCAATTACCTGTTTCTGTAAGCCCTTGAATTTATCAAATCCGAAGTACTCCTTCAAAGCGGATTCAAGGGTCATTTCAGAAGCATCAATGTTCATACGTAGCGATTAAGAAATAAAGATAAGATTCTAGACCGGACCACGAAGCCTTGTATTCTCAAGGTTTTCAAGGGTTTATTAACCCTATTTGGCGGTAGTTTCCCTCGTCCAGACCAGCTCGGAAATGGGTCTGTCGTTCAGGAAGTAATATTTACCTCCCCAAGGGTGAACCACACGCTTGTAGATCTCTTCCTTGTCTCCGATGGTCACCTTGCGAACCGTCACTTTCCGGTTGCCTTCCATGTAGGTTTCCTCTACGATGGTTTTCTCAAGCTTGCGCTCTTCTTCCGTATACTTCTCGCTGAGCTCTTCCAGGATTTTGTCGATGCGCGCAATGCGCTCTTTTGGATGCTGAGCATTGGGGAAATACTCCAACGACTTATTGTAGAGATCACGCGCCTGCTCCAATTCCTTTTGCAAGAAAACCTTGTCGGCTTCTGCCACCAGGTCATCGAAAGATTGCTTGCGAATCATCTCAGCCTCCCGAGCCTCCAGGTTGTCAATCTCCAGGAGTCGTTCGCTGGGTATCTTTTCATTCGGGAGAATCTTCAGGGCATCCTGATAGGCTTTACGCGCATCGTTCCACTCCTTGTTGGCGGTGGCGGCATCGCCTTTCTTCATTAGCTCATCATAGCGGGCTTTCAACTCTGCCTCCTCAGCTTCCTTGTCAGCAATTTGCTTCATGAGCTGATTGATCTTCGCGATTTGGTTCTTGGGATAAACCTCATCTGGCTTGATCTCCTGTGCTGCGAGGTATGAGTTCTTCGCTGCTGAAAGGTCATTGCTCTGCAAGAGCTCATCTCCTCGAGCCACGAAATTCTCGTATTGCTCTGTGAGCTTTTGAAGCTCGGCTTGCTTCACCTTGTCTTCTTCGAGTTTCAGCAGCTCACGATCGATCTGCTCTATTCGGGTAGTCGGGTATTGCTCTCCCGGAATAAGCTTCAGCGCTTCTTCATATTCCACCTTGGCGTCTGCTAACTTTTCCGCTTCATAGAGCTTGTCTGCACGAGCAATTGCCTCATCGAATTCAGTTCTGATCCGCTTCTTTTCTTCTTCCATTTCAGCGGCCACTGCGAGCTCCTCTCTCTTGGAAGCAATCTTTTCGAGCTGTTGCTCCGGATACGCTTCGTTTGGTTTCAGGCTGGCAGCCTCACGGTAAGCTTCCTCGGCCTTATCCAGGTTTTCAGCTTCAAACTCCCGATCTCCTGCGCTGATCATACCAGCATAGCTTTCGTCCAGCTCTTTTTGCTCTTGAGCCTCACGATCGGCTTCTGCCAGGTCTTTGAGTCGCATGGAGATAACATCCAGCTGCGTTTTTGGATACACCTCTTTAGGCTTCAGCTTCTGAGCCTGCGTGTAAGCCGTGGTGGCTTCCGTGTAATTCTCTTCATTGAAGAACTTATCCGCTGAAGCAATCAGATCATCGTATTCCTGCTGCAGTCGCTTACGTTCGTTTTCTGCAGCCTCACGGTTGGCAAGTTCCGTGCGCTTGTTCTGGATGGCTTCCAGCTGCTCTTTTGGGTAAGTCTCATTAGGCTTTAGTCCAATCGCAGCATTGTAGGCCGTCTCCGCCACATCGTAGTTCTCGGTATTAAAGGCTCTGTCAGCTTCTTCAATCTTGGCATCATACTGTCGCTGTAGCTCTTCCTGCTTCGCCAGTTCATTCTGAGCAGCAGCCCGCTCTCGCTCGAGTTCATCAATCTTAGCCAGCTGGTCTTTGGGATACTGCTCATCGGGTTTCAACCCCAACGCCTCATTGTAGGCTTGTTTTGAAGATTCCAATTCCTCGTCTTTCAAGAAATCATCTGCCTTAGCGATCAATGACCTGTACTGCTCGTCCAATTTCCCCTTGCGATCCTCTTCTTCCATTTCCGCAATCGCCATTCTCACCTTGGCAATCTGCTCACCGGGAAGCGTTTCGCTCGGTTTCAGTTCAGCAGCCTTTTCATAATTCTCAATGGCTCCATCAAAGTCTTGTTTCTTGAACTTGGCATCTGCAGCCGACATGGCTTCGTTGTATTGACGCTCTAGTTCTTCCTGCTCTTTCTGATCTTCTGCTGCTGCCGCTTGCGCTGCTAACAGCTCATCGATCTTGCCGATCTGCGCAGTAGCGTATTCGTCTGAAGGCTTGATGGATGCTGCCTCGTTGTAGTAGCGCTTAGCGACCTGATAAGCTTCGTTTTGAAATTCCTTGTCTGCCGTGGCAATCGCTTGCTGATACTTTTCTTCAACTGCCTTTTGCTTCTCTTCAGCATCGCGCTCGGCAGCCAACCGGGCAATGCCTTCATCGCATTTACCCTTCTGTGTTTTCGGGTAGCTCTCTCCAGGCTTCAGCTTCAGTGCCGCATCGTATTCAAGCTTGGCTTCTGCGTATTTCTCAGAATTGAACAACTCATCTGCCGTGGCAAGAGCGGCCAGGTATTTTTCTTCAGCGCCACTCTCTTGCTCAATGGCGGTCTCCACCTCTGCAATCTTGCGCTGCGGTTCTGGTGAGTCAGGATTCAGACTTGCAGCTGCCAGGAAATTCTCCTTCGCAGTAAGAAAGTCCTTGGCTTCCAATGCCAATTGTCCATCCTGCATGGCAAGCTTGAAGTCTTCCTCCAATCGCTCTTGCTGGCGTTCCAATTCCCGAACCTTGGCTTTGTATTCACTCTCAAGCGCGGCTAGCTGCTCCTTGATGATTTTCAAATAAGCCTTATCGTGATCAAATCCCTGAGTCCTGGTATCGAAATAGATCTTTGTAACGGGCTCATCCAGCATGGAGTAATCCACTCCATCAAGTTCCTTGAAGAGATCCACAACAAAACCTCCGTATTCGTATCCCCAGGCCTGGCCATCTTCAGGTACACTGCCTGTATTGAATTGAAGCCGCTTAGAGACAAAACCTTTCTTGCCGACCTCTACAATGTACTCGTGGTCATAATCGAGAATAAGATCGAAGCGGCCATTTCTTCCCGTGGTGATTTTATCAATGAGAGAACCATCCTGATAGACCTGAATGAATGCCCCTGTAATCCTGCCACCATCAATGTCTTTGACGGACCCATCCACGGCCAGGTTATTGTCTTGCGCAACCGCAGCAGACACGCAGCTGAACACTGCAAAAAGAAACAGAAAAAGGGGCCGCATAGAGTACATCCTGATTAGCCTTCGAAGTTATGCAATGCAGAACTCTGAAGCCTTTTAAAAGTAGGCTTTTAGCCCAATTAAGAATTGAGCTCTACTTAACGTACAACGGAGGGGATTATTCTGGTTGGTCGCTCAATGGAATGTCGTCCATAGCGATGAGCTTGAACTTACCTCCCATGAGCTCTTTGAACTCCTTCTGGTCATTGTAGAGACGAGCGGCCATAACACCTTCAATGATGAAGTAAGAGCGTTCATCCTTGAAGTTCTGAGTGACCCTGTCGATCTCAAAATATCCAAAGGGCTGGAAGTTCGGTGGATTGTCTGATTCCCAGAGGTTTCCGTCTTCATCGATGTAGTGCAACACGACTCCGTTTCGGGCGTCATCATTCCAGAGAGAGTCTGATTCAACATTGTTGCCAACTCTACCCCACATTCCAGGTCCTTCGTCAGCAGCAGGATTACTGAGGTAATCCGCAATATCCCAGAACTCGATTGTATCGAGCGTTCTCCATGGGAAAGTGATCCAGAAAATGTTCCTGTAGGCCATTTCCATTTCCTCACCGTTTGCGCCAGAGAAAGGCTTTGCATAGGGATCCGGAAGGAATTCATAGAGTGGTAAGTCTACGTCCTGTCCATTGGTTGGTTGAAAAAACTCAGCGTAGGAATAAGGATACACGATAGTGCTTGGAGCATAATGCCATCCTACGGTGTCCACCTTATCGGGATCGAGCTCGTTCAACCGCTTTACAGGCTCGCTACGGTATTCCATCATTTTCGTGATGTACTGATCTTCGGTATACTCTTCCCCATCATCGGGAATCTCCATCGTAACCGTGTCGTTATTGGTACCCTTTCCCCATGTAAACTGCACGTGGTAGTCGGTATCAATGATGTGAACAGAAGGTTCAGGAAGTGGAAGTGGATCGGTGATTACCGCACTTGGAGGAGCATCATCACAGCTTACCATCAACCAGGAACCAAGTAGAAGAAAAGCAAATCTTATGCGCATGCTTGTAAGAGTTCTAACTGACGAATTTACAAAATAGACGGATCAACCGGGGGGCATCGTTGGTGAAACGCTAAAATAAAGGAAGGACGCTTTGAGGGATGTACCCCTTAGCATCTACCGAATCGATCAGCATTCCCTGGGTAGAATAACGAAAGATCTTCCCAAAGCGTATGAAATCGATGGCATCACATACGTACAGAACTTGCGCTTCCCGGTCCAATCCTAAGCCATAAGGAGTCCTTGCAGCGTGCGAAAAAACCTGTTTGGAAAGCGTTTGAAGATCAAAGACTTGAAGTTCATCTTGCAGCAGTGCATAGAAAAAACCATCTACACGATCGATGTCAGCGTTGGCAAAGGCCTTGCCGACCTCCTCTGTCAAAACGATGCGCTGATTTTTCAGGTCGTAGAGTTGAATGATGGTTTCGGTATTGCCTTCCTCCAGGGTTCCCTTCTCGCCTGCCATCACCAGCAAGCTGTCGTAAGTGGACAGAAAACGAGGCACAAAACTCAGATCTAGCAAGGTGGATACGGATCGATCATTCACATCTATGCTCATCACCTGCCGGTTGTCCAGGTCAGCGATTAAAACCGTCTCCAGATAGTCAGACATGCGTTCGGTCCATCCGTTGGTCTCAATTTCTCCGATCTTGACCATGTTCTGAAAGTCGATGATATGAATGGCTTTGCCAAACAGGTCCGTGACCCAAAGTTCTTTGCCAGAACGGAACGCGTAACGCGGAGTCGGCAAACCACTCACAGAACCAATAAGCTCCAGTGTATTGGCATCACAGAAAACAACCTCTCCAGAGTTATTCGCTACTGCTACCAAAGTATCACCATACTGAACCAGGGACTGCAATACATCTCCCAATTCACGGCCATTCACCTCAAAAAATGCGGAGCCACTGACTTCGTTGCTCACCTTATCGTACACACTGATGGATGCATTGGAATTCTGGAAATTCCCTTCACAACCGATCAGCACTTTGTTAGCGAGGCTTTCAAACCCATTGCCCTTTTCATCATCGACCGTTTGAGGACCAAAATCCTCGTTGGGTTCGCACGCCATCAGCAACAGGGCGCTTGCAAGAACATATGCCCAGTATCCTCTGCCCATCAGCGTAGGAATTGGAAGTTGAGGTTCACAAAGTAGTTGCGCGTGGGCATGGGCCTCCAGGCAATGACCTGATAGTTTTCGTTCCAGGCATTATCCACGCCCGCGGTGGTTGTAATCGCTAAGCGGTCTCGGCTCAACACTTTGGTGCTCAGGACAGCTCTTCCTACATGAAAAGCGGGCATGTAGCGCGAGTTGTCAGAGGTGATGTAGCGTTCACCCATGTAAGAGTGTGTGTAGCGAATTGACAACCATTTCCAGGTAATCCCAGCGGAAGCCCTGCCCTGCAATTCGGGCACATAGATCATCTGTGGGTCGCTGTCAGCGTTTGACACATCGATCACTTGACTCCAAACCGCACCAACAGAAGAATGCACCGAACCCCAGGCCGTTTTTGCGGTCCAATCAAGTCTACCATCTACGCCCTGTTGATTTACGGTCAACAGGTTTCGAGGACGAAACGTAGCTCCGACAGGAAGCCAGCGAATCCAGTCTTCGAAGCGTCCACGGAAATAGCTCACGTTACCCGTGAACCTGGTCTGCTTCGCCTCCCAATAGCTGCTGATGCCCACCTCCATGGTTCTCCCCTTTTCAGGTCTGAGGTCTGGGTTCCCGCCTGGAGTCCAATACAGCTGGTTCAGCGTAGGGAGCCTCACATTCTCTGCGTAATTGGCTTTGAGCACCAGACGCTGCTTCGACAAAAGCTCCATACCTGCGCTGAGATTAGGCAGGATGTAGACTTCTCCCTCAGCGTGCTGCGCCTTGAGGGTCGGCTGAAACAACAAGCTTTTCCAATTTGCATCTGCACCGAGCATCAGGCTTTCCTGCGTTTGCCCCTTTCGGCCGTCATAGTTCCCAGAAACTGCTGAAAAAGCATTCTGGTTTAGAATGGCATTGAAAGACAGCCAGGAATTGACGGTATGCTTCGCTTCCAGTGTTTGCTGAAGGGATCGAAATTCGTTGTGACTCTTGAGATCTATGCGGTCATCCTGGTAATAGTTGCTGTTCACTTCATAGAAGGCCATGTAGTGAAGCGACCATCGCTTAGAGGCCTGATACTTTAAGAGCACCTGGAAGCGGTCGGCCGTGTCCGTCTGGATGGCCTCTGAGGGAATTCGAAGCTTGATGGTGTTGGGAACTTCACGGTAAGCCTGGCTCCGCCAGTAATGAACGTTGTATTCCAGTTTGTCACCGAAGAAGGAAGCAAAGGACAACTGAGCATTGAGGTTGTTGAAAGAACTATGCCTTCTACGGTCTTCTTCAAAGGGTTCGGAGGCGTTATCAATGTATGTGTAGTCATTGGCAGCATTCCGATGACTGACCTGCGCGTTCAAAGCTGCTGGCTGCTTTCCAATTTTGAAGGCCCAGTTTGACTTAAGCGACTGCGCGTATAGACCAAAGGAACCGGTGTTGATGCTCAGCGAAATACCCGAATTCGCATAATCGGCTTTATCACCGAGCCAAATACCTCCACCAATGCCACCAGAAGTGTAGACATCGGATGCAGAGGAAGCAAATACGCTGACTTCCTCAAACTGATCAATCGCAATCACACTTAAATCAGTCGTTCCAAGTGTAGGAGAATTCAGCTTTGCCCCATTCCAGACAAGTACGGTTTGCTCTGCGGCTCCACCACGAAAAGAAGGACTCGACAGTAATCCAGGGCCATAATCATTGATGTACAGGCCGGATTCATCCGCCAAAAACTGAGACAGGTCCATCCCGTTGATGTCCTGGCGCAGTTGAAGACTATCGAAGTGTTGTGAGAATTCAATGTCGTCCGGCCGTGACTGTGTGGCTGTTTTCTCAAACATACCAAGGCTTACAGCTGTGTCAATCGGAGTTTGAGCAATGCTGAAGAGCGGAAAGCAGGCCGCCAGCAGTTTAAGGTATGAACACCTTCTCGCAATCATAGGCGTTCACACTGCTACACCTCAGGTAAATACCAGAGGGAAGGCTTCCATTTTCGGGATCGATCGGTGTTCCCATCAGGTCGAACCAATTGTAGTGAACATGTGCGTTCACAATCCAGGGATCCTGTATTGAAAGCGGAGGCAACGGGCTGTTGATGATGCCGATGGCATCCAGATCAAAACCGCATTGCTCAAACGTAGTCGGCCACGGATCGTTGATCAGTGTTCCCTGACTGTCATAGCTACCGATGTTGGGGTCGATGGACCCGATCACATCCACCACCCGTACGTGTGTCACAGCATTCTTATTCAGTACAGAAGTATCAGGAAGCTCTGCCAAATCAAAGGGAACGCCATGCCGTGAGATGTACTTGCCAGCGAGGTTGTGGAGGTAGGATGCATCCATGACGTTGGCAAAACCGATTTGCGTATCCGTCTGCACCTCAGAAATGGCAGGGAAACGGATGAAATCGACTCCATTGGAACTGACCTCTACAAAGGCTAGTTCCAGAAAAGCCTGACCGCTGCTTTTAAAGCCATTTTCAAAGACTGCAAAGTCAGGTCCGGGGCCGTCAAAAAAGGGTTCAGTAAATGTAAGTGTGGCCACCCCCGAATCACCGAGACTGACCACACCATTCGCATCTGCTTTTCCAAGGGCGAAGCTTGCCTCTCCCGTCAACGCCACGCCAGAATCGGGGAAGTTGATCCTGCGAAAGCCTCGCTCGACTTCACAGGTAACGGCCCAATCTCTGAACACAGAAGAATCAGCGTGCATCGCGTCCGATCCGATGATTCCGGCCTGTGGCGGGAAAGATCCTGACTGGCTAAGGCCAATCAAGGGAAGAAAAAGCAGCCCCCAGAGTGCTTTTACCATCTCCAAACCTTTTTGGATTCAGAAACTCCATCATTCTCCACCTGAAGAATGTAAACTCCTTGTGGAAGCTCGCTTGTAGGAAAGCTGGCTTGTCGATCGCCAGAATGCTGACCGAGTAATTGACCGCTCAAACTATACAGCTTGAAATCACTCACCTCATTACTTACCACATCCAGTGAATAAGGTCGTACGGCTACTGACCAGCTTTCGTCTTCTTTCACTTCATTCACACCGACAGGGAAACCAATTTCGAGATCATCGATGCAGAAGAAGGCTGGTGTACTGATGCCAAACGGACCGTCATCACTTGAAAATAACAATGCTTTCATGTGGTATCCGGGATAGCTTGTCGCTGGGTAATCATTGAAATCCAGGTAAACCCAGTCATCAAGGATGTAGTCTTCAGAGTTGTCTGAAGACCTGAAATCTGCGAGGTAAAAATCTACAGAATCTGTGGGGGCATTCGTTGTAGGTGTTGGGAAGAAGTAAAAACGAATGAAGAAGTAATCGGGATCATCGCCCGAGCCTCCACCAAACTTTTTGGCAACATTGTCTCCGTCCCGCATGCTCAGATATGCATAGGTGGAGTTAGAAATGTAAGCGCTCAGGAAACGAGGTGTATTGTCAAAGTTTCCTTTAATGGTCATGTTGGCCGTACTGAAGGCTGAAACCACACCGTAAGCATCGGAATTCCAACCAGTGGCAGTAATACTGCTGAAGATATTCCCAAATCCTTCAGTGGTGTCGTCCCGCATGGTGCTAACCGCGTAACCACGTGACCAAAAGCCACCGAAAGCGGTGTCATATACGTTTTCGAGAACAAAGCTGTCACCGGGAGCTGTTCCGACAGCTTCGGTGTATGCACGACTTTGATCCGATCCATCCCAGAAGGAATCCAGCGGAAGGTTCAGAGACTCAAAATCAAGGTAGAGCCCTTGTGCAAAACAAGGTGCAGCAGAAAAGGAAATAAGTAAGAGTGTAAAAAACTGCTTCATCACTTTTTGATGTTTAAAAAGGTTCATGAAGCTTTCGCATAAATAAGTAGACAGGAGCGTCCTCCAATCCGCTTTTATCCCGAAAGCGCAAATTAATTAATCACTCCTGGCAGGTCTTCTGACTCTCCTCTTGAAACTGCGCCTTCCCCATCGCAAACGCGACAAGTGGCTTTGTGCAGCCTCAAACAAAATGAGGATTACAGCTGCGGGAACAGTCCCGGATTTACACCGGATTCCCTTTTAATCCCGAGTTAACGGGAACCAAGAACGAGGGGCGAAGATAGACTAATTAAGGAATGTCGGGGCGAGGAACAAGACGCACGCGGAACTTGGCATCTTTCACGATTTTCTCCATGCCGTTTTCCTCATTGAAGAGTCGTCCGGCAAACTCACCTTCACCTATGAGCAAGGCAAAAGAATCGTTGGTATCTGTCAACGGTTTGGCTTCGAGAGACGTGAGCCTGAAGTAGGTATCCAAAGAATTACCGCTTCCGGGTTCTGTCTTCCACTGATCGCGGAATTCGTCTGTGTAAACCACTTCTACTCCGTTGCGACCGTACTCCGGATTGGAGAATGGATAAGCACCTTCTCTTAGCAAGGTGAGGTTATTCGCGGGGAAGTTTGGATCGGTGGCATCCGTAAAGTCCACACAATCGTAGAAGAAGATATCAATTCGCTGATCGGGGAATTCCGGGCGAATGAATCGACTGTTGTGGTAGTACAACTCTACGAGGGTATCAAAGGCGCACGTATCGCCTGTAAAACCTTCGTCTGTGAAGTTGTAATAGATATTCAAGTTGTAAGGATCACATGTCGTCCAGACCTGATCAGGCAAGTCACACCTTCTGGTGGCTGTGTCCCAGGTTGAACGCATCGAATCGGACCAAGTGGTGTAAGAACCGTCAAAAAGACCGTAGAAATAGTACTTAGTTTCGGGAGCTACAAACGTGTCAAACACAGGGAAATCACCTTCCATAGGATATCCTACAGCACCGACAGTACTGTTTTTCGTGCATGAACTGAGAATGAGTCCTGCGGCTGCAAAGCCGATCACTAGTGCTACTAAAATCCTATTCATATTCGGAATTCGAAAGTTCAAATCTAAAGAAATAGCCCTTCGGTCGGTAGACGAGCTTGTTTGATGGACGTTGCCGAAGAGTAAAACGTTTGAATCGCCCTTCTATTGGAAGCTTTGTGGCAATAAACTCCCTCGGGCTTACACTGGGAAGGTTTCCGAGGCCAGCTTCATGGCTTGCTGAAAAGCGGTCATGTCAAGCCCAAGACTCTCTTGTTCCAGTGCTGCAATCAGCGATTCGGTGGCCATATTACCTACCAAATCATCCTCAGCCATGGGACATCCACCATATCCAAGAATGGCCGCATCAAATCGTGCACATCCGTTCTCAAATGCCGCCTGAGCTTTGGCCTTCGCATCCTGGGGTTTGGTATGGAGATGGGCACCGATTTCAAGGTTCGGGAATTCGGGAATCAATGTTCCAAACATTTCCTTGATGTTGGCTTCATCGCTCACCCCCACCGTATCGGCCAGGGCAAAAATGCCGATCTCCAACTCCTTGCTCAGGCGTTCTACCCACTGCGCTGCGAGTTCACCACTCCATGGGTCTCCATAAGGATTGCCAAAAGCCATGGAAATGTAGATCACCAAGGCCTTGCCATTTGCCTGACAGCCTTTTTGGATCTCTTCTACCCGACTGAGCGATTGATCAATCGTAGCATTGGTATTTCGTTTCTGAAAAGTCTCGGAGATGCTGAAGGGGTAACCGAGGTAGTCGATTTGCTCAAACTGAAGCGCATCATTCGCACCGCGGGCATTGGCAATGATGGCCAAAAGTTTCGATGAAGTGGTTGACAAGTCCAGCTGCTCCAATACCTCAGCTGTATCTCTAAGCTGAGGAATAGCCTTGGGGGACACAAAACTGCCAAAGTCAATGGTATCGAACCCGACCTTCAATAGCTGATTGATATAAGCCGCTTTCTTCTCGGTTGGAATGAATTCATGCATTCCCTGCATAGCATCACGAGGACACTCTATAATCTTGATGCTCATGGATTTAAAATTCGCTGATTAATCTTTTTAATCAAGGCTGGACCTTCATATATGAAACCGGTGTATAACTGCACTAAGCTTGCTCCGGCTTCGAGCTTTTCCAGCGCGTCATCCGCACTGTGGATACCACCTACGCCAATGATGGGAATGGATCCTCCCGAGGCTTCATGAATGAATCGAATGACTTCTGTGCTTCGCTTCTTCACAGGCTTCCCACTCAAGCCACCAGCCTGTTGGGTCAGCTCTTTTGACGACCACAGCCCTTCCCTGCTCAGTGTAGTATTGGTAGCGATCAATCCATCAATTCCGATCTCGCGAACGAGGTCAACAATGTCCTGCAACTGTTCGTCATTGAGATCTGGCGCAATCTTGAGCAACACCGACTTGCTCTTGCTTTGCTTGCTGCGGTGCGCAAACAACGTATCAAAGATCCGCTTGAGCTCATCCTTTCCTTGCAGCTCTCTCAGTCCAGGAGTATTGGGAGAGCTTACGTTGACGGCAAAGTAGTCTACGTGATCATAAAGCTTTTCAAAGCAGATGCGGTAATCGTCCAGGGCATTCTCGTTGGGCGTGACTTTGTTTTTGCCAATGTTACCTCCAATGGGTACTCGGTGTTTTGATTGCTTGATTCTTTCCACAGCCTCTTCCACTCCGCCATTGTTGAACCCCATTCTGTTGATCAACGCTTCATCGGGCTCCAGGCGAAAAAGTCGTGGTTTCTCATTTCCGGGCTGAGCTTTCGGTGTGAGCGTTCCCACTTCCACAAAACCGAAACCCAGAGAGCTCATTGCATCAATCCATCGGGCATCCTTGTCAAAACCTGCCGCCAGGCCCACGGGGTTTGGAAACTTAAGTCCAAACAATTCGCGTTCGAGTTTTGGATCGCTTTCCTGGTAAAGCGACTCCATGATGGCGCGGGTTGGTGCAAAACCATTGAAAAGTTGCAACCAATCTGTTGCAAAGTAGTGCGCTGGCTCAGGGTCGAGCCTGTAAAGCAGTGGCCTCAGAAGGGACTTATACATGCCTGCGAATGTAGGTCTATCTCAATCGTTTTTCATTCATTTGAACAAAGCCTAACAACATGACCAAACTGATCCCTTCCATTGCTTTTCTACTCACCGTTTTTATCGCTTCAGCCGGAGAGTTTAAGGTGAAACTCGACATTGAAACCGTAGACCATCAGTCGGGTGGCATCAAGGTGACTGCTTTTCACCGCGAGCAGGAAGTAATGATGCAAACGGCCAATGAGGAAGGTCAGGTGAAGCTTAAGTTGGAAGAGGGAAAACTCTATCACTTGCTCATTCAGAAGCCAGGGTATCGGAATCACATGATTCACAACGTTCATGCGGAAGGCATGAGCAAGTTCAACATAGTCTTGTTAAAGGGTAATGCGAATGGCACAGGCCTGCAAGGCTCCAATCGTGAGTTTGTTTCTGTGAAGGAAATGACCATTCCGGCAGATCAATTATCTGAGGGAGTAACGGTCATCGAAGAATCCAGCCTGTCGGATGCAGAGAAGAAAGACCTGGCTTCTGTTCAAAAGGTCGCAAAGTCCCAGCAAAAAGCTCAAAAGAAGATTGACAAGCTATCGAAGAAAGAAGCGAAAGTGAAGCTGCAAATCCAGAGTGCCGAATCAGATGTTCAGGCCGGAAAGCTGGAAGAAACCGCTGCGGAACAGAAAAAGCTCAAGCTCCAGAAAAAGCTTGTGAAGCTGAAAAAAGCGATCGATAAGTTGGAATACTAGATTCCGGAGAACGCAGAATATTGCGACTTAGCGAAGGGGCATGCGTCTGATTTCCTGGGCGCTAAACACTGTTGTGGATGGAAAAGAGTATCGATTGATCATTGGGGGACTCGATGGGCAACATCCGATGTCTATAAAACCGTTATCTGACCAGTACAGCTGAAAATCTACCGTCACCGTTTGCTCTTCTTCCAGTTTGAGCCTGAGATCATCTGTAGTAAACCCTATGCTGGTTGCAACCAGACTATACTTACCTGACGGCAGGTTATCCAGCTTAAGCTTGTAATTACCATGAAAGTCAGAAGCCGTTCCCATGATTACTCGCTTGCCTTTCTTGATTTGAATGTTGGCAAATGGTACACCATCGCCATTCTGATCGCTTACGACTCCCTGAATACTTCTCGTTTCCTGTGCATCGGCATTAAAGCAACTAAACAGGAGCAAACAGATCAGCACACTTAAAAGACCTTTACACCTCATTTGACTTGGATTTCCCCCAAGATACTCTCGGAAAAGTTCCTTCAAAAGCGCTAACGAGAATATGGCGTTCACCATCCCCAAGGGTTAAACAATTGTAAACGACTTCACAGTTTTTCCTTAACACTTGTAGAATCACTCTTTGTGGTTTACTTCTGTGGTAGGAAATACTTTTCATGGACTACTTAGAAGCGATCTCAAAGGTTGAGGAACTGGCAGATGTTCCCAAGGAACAACTCCAATGGCTGATTGACAATTCGGAAGTGATCAAACTGGATGAGGGTGAGAACCTGTTTTCACCCGGTTCACCAATCGATAGACTCCTTGTCATGTTGCAGGGTGAGATTGTAGTGAAAATCGCCAGAAATGGCCAGTTCAGCGTGTTAACGCGCATTGGTCCAACAGCAATCACGGGTTATCTCCCCTACTCACGAGCACAAGTCGCGAACGGCTACGGAGAAGCCGCATTGCCCATAGTGGTTCTCGCTCTTCACAAGGACCACTTTCATGACATGATCTGTAACCAGCATGAGTTGACTACTGCCTTGGTACACACGATGAGCAATCGCATCCGAAGCTTCACCAAGGAGCAACAGCAGAATGATAAAATGATGGCGCTCGGAAAGCTCAGCGCTGGTTTGGCTCACGAGCTCAACAACCCCTCTTCAGCCGTTGTTCGCAGCGCCCAGTCGCTCAGCAAACATCTTCGGGCAATCCCTGAGGCCTTCAAGAGCGTGATCAAGATTCGGATGACGGATGAGCAGGTGGACGAAGTGAACGACATGGTATTTTCCAAGCTCGGACAAGAACCACCCAAACTGGGAATGATGGAGCGCTCGGCACTGGTAGATGACTTCCTCGATCGATTGGATGAGCATGACGTCATAGAAAGTGAAGAGATCGCTGAAACACTTGTAGACTCGGGTTTTACGGAGGACGAACTGGACAAACTCGAAGAACTCGTTAGCTCCAAAGACATGTCTGCCGTGGCTGGCTGGCTCAACAATGTGCTGACCACTGAGCGACTGGTAGACGAAATCGAGGAGGCCTCACAGCGCATCAGCGATCTGGTGGGTAGCGTGAAGAGCTACACACACATGGACCAGGCACAGGAACGGCAGAAAGTGGACATCCGTAAGGGATTAGAGAATACACTCACGATGCTGAACCACAAGCTGAAAAAGTCGAACATTGAAGTGGTTCGCAATTATGATTCAAACCTTCCTGAAATCCCTGTCTTCCCGAGTGAAATGAACCAGGTGTGGACCAACATCATCGACAATGCGATCGATGCCATGGAAAACGCTGAAGAACGGAAACTTACGATTCAGACCAGCTTTGACCACACCTATGGCATCATCCATATCAGCGACAGCGGATCAGGTATTCCCGATGAGGTAAAGGACAAGATTTTTGACCCCTTCTTCACCACTAAAGAGATTGGCAAGGGAACCGGACTCGGACTTGAGTTGGTTCATCAAATCATCACTAAAAAGCACCAGGGTTTCATCGATGTGAAGAGCAAACCCGGAGAAACGACATTTAAAATCTGCCTCGTATTGAAGGCCGATTGATTAACCCATTCAACGCACAACAGCTTTATTCATGAAAAAGCCCATCATATTTCTCGTAGATGACGATCCAGCTGTCTTGAAATCTGTAGTTCGGGACGTTCGATCGCAGTTCAGAAAAGAATACCGCATCTTAAGCACCGAAAGCGCCAACGAAGGTTTGGAGGCGCTGACTGACCTCAAAAAGAAAGGCGAAGTAGTCGCTTTGTTCGTGAGCGATCAGCGAATGCCTGAAATGCTTGGTGTTGACTTCCTGGAAAAGGCCCGTGAGCTTTATCCCGCAGCCAAGCGCATTCTGCTCACCGCCTATTCTGACACGGATGCAGCGATCCGAGCCATCAATGAAGTGCAACTCGACTACTACCTCATGAAACCGTGGGATCCACCGGAGGAGCGCCTCTACCCTGTCTTGACAGATCAGCTGGAAGAATGGCAAAGCACCTTTGTACCCGAATTTGACGGCATCAAAATCGCTGGATTTCAATGGTCGCCAAAGTCGCATGCCATCAAAGACTACCTGAGCGGCAACCTCATTCCCTATCAGTGGCTGGACGTGGAGCAAGATCCACGAGCCAGGGAACTAATGGACCTGCATCAACTTCAGGAATCAGACTGTCCCGTGGTGTTCTTTGAAGATGGAGACTTCCTGAAAAATCCTTCACTCGCTGGTATGGCGGAGAAAATGGGGCGCAGCGTGCAGGCCAGCGACACCATGTATGACGTGGCCATTATTGGCGCAGGCCCTGCAGGATTGGCCGCAGGAGTATACGGTGGTTCTGAAGGATTGAAAACCTTGCTGATCGAGAAGCGTGCTCCCGGTGGACAGGCGGGCACAAGCTCCCGCATTGAGAATTATCTCGGATTTCCGAAGGGATTGAGCGGTGCTGAGCTGAGCCGCAGAGCCATCACGCAGGCAACCCGCTTCGGCATCGAATTCCTTTCACCGCAAGAAGTGAAGGGCATTGAAGTGAAGGATCAATACAAGGTGTTGACGCTGGTGGATGATTCTAAGGTGAACACCAAATCCGTGATCATTTCGTCCGGTGTAGACTACCGCAAGCACCCGGCAAAGGGAGTTGAAGATTTCACCGGTGCTGGCGTCTATTACGGTGCCGCAACAACAGAAGCTCAGGCCTGCAAGGACGGCCACGTCTACATGGTAGGTGGTGGAAACTCTGCCGGACAGGCGGCCATGTACCTCAGCAAATTCGCATCCAAGGTGTTCATCATGGTTCGCAAACCAGACCTCAGCTCCAGCATGTCTCAATACCTCATCGATCAAATCAATGGAACAGACAACATTGAAGTGATGGGACACACGGAACTGATCGAAGCAAAAGGCGATGAACGATTGAGGAGTGTTGTTTTGAAAAACAATCAAACGGAGGCCGAACAGGAATGTCCAGCTGCTGCATTGTTCATCTTCATTGGAGCAAAACCAGTGACAGACTGGCTCAAGATTGACTTACTGAAGGACAAGCGTGGGTTCCTGGAAACGGGCCCTGGTCTGACCAAGTATCAGAACTTCCCACACATCTGGAAGCAAACGCGTGACCCGTATATGTTGGAAACCTGTATTCCAGGAATTTTTGCCGCTGGAGATGTACGTTCAGGTGCTATGAATAGAGTGGCTTCAGCAGTTGGTGAAGGTTCGATGGCCATCAAATTTGTGCACGAATATTTGGCTGAACACTAGCGCCTCGTAAGTCATCAAAGGAGCTTAACATCTCATTGGTCGAGACTTCACGGAAAATTATCGACAAGGGGTAACCCTGGGTCATTTTCATTCGTTCATTTGCGCAATGAAATTTGCGTCAATGTCAGTGCTGTTCTGCGTTTGGGCGTTTTTTACTCACGCTCAATGCACAGTTACATCAAGCAACGGATGGACCGCCACGATTAACGTAACACCCGTTGACGCAATTCCTTCTACCACCAATTGTCCGTGGTTCTACCACTACGAAGTCCAGTTCAATTATTCTGTGTCTTTTTCTGGGTCAACCGCCAACCGAAGCGTGAGTGGGCAGGTGTATTTCACCTGCACGGGCGGCAGTGGTGGATCACCGTACGCAGATCTCGGAACTTTCACTGCTGATGCTTCGGGCACCGTAACCACAGGCAACAATTCGAGGCAATACAATGCCGTAGGCCCGGCTTACAACTATGGATCAAACCCGAGTTGCACCACCATCGGTGTGAGCGACATCGGTTGCTCAAGTTATGACCTCAATTTCTGGGGAAACGGAGTGACATCCGCGACTACCAACTGTGCCACTACCAGTTCCCCTCTGCCGATAGAGCTATCACATTTTACGGCACACCGCGTAGACAACAGGGTTGAATTTGAATGGGTGACTGAAACGGAGAAAAACAACGACTACTTCAGCATTGAGCGAAGTATCTCGGGTGAAGAGTGGAACTCCGTCCACGCTGAACCTGGCGCTGGCAACAGCAATGATCTAAAGCGCTACAATCATGTAGACTACGAAGCTCCGGCAAAGGATCACTATTACCGCCTGAAGCAAACAGATTTTGACGGAACATTTAGCTACTCTCCCATTGTGTTTGTAGGCTCCGAGATGGAAGACCTTCGCCTCTACCCTGTGCCCGCTCAAACATCACTTACGCTGAATCATCAGCTGCCCATCGAGAGTGTTCAGATCTTCAACGTTCGAGGTGAAGAAATGCCTGTAAACTTCTTCGGAAATGGCGCTCACAGGCTTGATACTTCCGACCTTCCCGCTGGTGCTTATTTCTTGATTGTGAATACGGGTTCACAGGAGCCTGTTCGAGGGTTTTTCACCGTAGTGCATTAAGGCTGAACCAGTTCCGCCCGAACGACTTGCTTCTTTTCTCCGAATTCTCTTCGTTCCTAGCCATTCCTTCATTCAGGCGAAGGCCAAAGCAATGATTTAAAAGCTCTGGTGTTTGATTCCAAAAACACCATGATGCGCACACACACAAGAAGCCCTCAACAAATCAGCGCAGGATCCATGGCGGATATCGCCTTCCTCCTGCTCGTCTTTTTCCTTGTCACCACCACACTAGGCTCAGAGATTGGCCTCATCAGAAAGCTACCTCCAGCGATAGAATCAACCGGAGAAATCATTCGAAGAAATGTGCTTGAAATCAGAGTCAACAGTGATGACAAGTTGCTCATTGCTGGTGAATACGTTCGCCTGAACGAGCTGAAAAACATCGCAAAGCTCTTTATAGAGAACCCTGAAGGTAGATCTGACCTTCCGGAGAAGAAAATGGTGTATGTGCCTGAGTTGGGTGAAGTTCCCATCTCCCGCCAGGTCATCTCCCTTCAAAACGACCTGAAAACCTCCTACGGCATGTATGTATCCATCCAGGATATTCTGGCCGAAGCCTATGCTGAGTTGCGAGACGAGTATGCGCTTCAGGTATTCGACATGAGCATGGAAGAGCTAGAGACGGCTGGTCATGCGGACAAAATCAAGGCAATCCGAACGGTCTATCCGATGAGGATCAGCGAAGCTGAGCCCAATTCATAATCCCAAAACTCGAATCGATGAACATCAAAAAGAAAAACAGAAACCTGGGTGAGCTCAGCACAGCTTCGCTGCCCGACATCGTTTTTATGCTGCTCTTCTTCTTCATGGTAACAACCGTAATGCGCGATGAAGAACCCGCCATTCAAATCGATAAGCCTACCGCGATGAACGTGGATGAGATCGAGCAAAAGGATTTGAGTGCCGTGCTTTGGATTGGGTATCGCAGTGAAGATCCCATTCCCAGCATTCACTTGGACGGGCAATTGATACAGGCTTCAGATTTAGGGAGAATGGTGGAAGAAAAACGAGCTCAACTTCCAGAGCGTCTGGCTCCGAAGTTTACGGTCATTCTAAAAGCGGACAAGCACCTCAACATGGAGATGATCACAGATGTAAAGCAACGCCTGCGTGAAGTGAACGCGCTCAAAATTCAATACAGCACAGAGATAGCCGATTTCCCGGCTTAGCGTACGATGGATTTGGTGTCAGATGCTGGTACCGGAAGACTCAGAGCGTTGATGTGGTCTTCCGGTACGCACATCTTTGGATGATCTCCACCATCGAAGGAGATCCTCTCAAACGAATCGGTTACCCCTAAGGTGTGGCGGGTGTCAGTGGAGTGATTCCAGCGAAAATGTGGCTTAAGCTGTCAATCTTGCCCCCTTCATGACAATCGAAGCAGTTCTTGAACTGGAAGTAGGTTTCCATGGTACTGTTGGCCAATACCTTCGACCCTGCAACTACGGGAAGCTGGTTTCCTACTCCGGGAATCACACCGTTGCTGGTCCATGTGGCTCCTACGAGGAAGTAGTTCGCTCTGACATCTCCGTCTGCAAGCATATCAGCGATGTTGCCATTGAGCGAAAGAATCAACGTGTTGTTCTCTGCACTGGCTTCATCCGCTGTATTGCCAAAAGGATGTGTCCTGAACGTGCTGCTGGCACTGATCGTGTTGTTAGGTGTGGCTACAATGTTGTTAGGGTTGTTGTACCCTGTTTCCATAAACATCTGGTTGTTCGCATTCATCTTCACGCTGCTTGAGTTGAACAGCCAGTCGCTTTCCACGGGGTAACCATCTGCATTGAAGTTTGTGGCCTGCACTACGTTGCCTTCAGCATTGGTGTAGTAGTAATTCGCATCAGGCACATTGTTTACGTGCTCAAACGTAGCCCACACCATTTCTGGGTGATCAGCCACACTTCCAACTACGTGATAACCCACCAGCGCCAGTGTAACTCCTTCTTCGAGTGAGGTGCCATCCCAGGTCCACTTCGTGTCGCTTTCCTTCACGTATTGCGGAACATCAGCCACAATGGTTACATACTTTGAAAGGTCCAATGAAGGATCAGCTTTCACCCAGGAGCTCTTGAGCTCAAGTGTCAATGCATTGGCATCGTCTATCGTAGCGTTGTAGGTTTCCTTGGCATAGTTGACGATTTGATCCAGTTGATCCTGTGTAGTTGGGAACTCATCAATGTCAGTCAGTGCACCGCTGTTCTTACCTGAAGCGAAGTAAGCATACACATCGTTCACGTGAATGGCGTAGTAGACCAGCGAACCGTTGGGAGCAATCCCATAGTCCTGAGACATGAGCACTCCATTGATCACTCCAGCCTGCCCTACGGCTTCCACCTTTCCACCTCGAACCCGCGTTCCTGTTCCGTTCTGCACAAGGTCAGAACCTTCAAGATCATAGAAGGGTGGCTGATCAAAGGCGACACTTCCATTTTTGGGAGACAGGTTCCAGAGGAACATTTGCCAAGACCACTTATAGAAGTCACAATCAGAGTCCAGAACAGTTAGACTATTGGCCGGATTTACCCAACCGTCTTTTGTGACTGCCCCTCCAGAAAACCAGGTCGCGAACTCGGTTTCTGAGACAACGCAGGTTTGCTTCGGTGAATTGGGATCAATCAGCGGGGCTTCCGCCATCACTTCTTTGTCCTTATCGGCATCGCTATTGGCGGAGTCTCCACCGCCACCTGCGCATTGAACGGAAATAGCTCCAATCACCGCCATGGATGCGATCAGCTTGATCCGTAGTTTCATTCGTTTCATAATTGATGTTGGTTTGGTATGAGGGTTTAGGTTATGAGTTGTTGAGAGAATTGATCCAGTCAGTGACTTTGTTCTGCGCAGACAGCGACATGTCTCTGGAAACAGGCATGTGTTGTACCTGCTCGAAGGGCTTTTCGATTAGCAGCTTGATCATGTTCCGCATATCAATCTGCTCGACCTTCTGCTCATCCGTAAGGAAGCCCATGATCTTGTAGAGCCTGCCGAATTTGGCCAGAACATCCACAGCATCCGCTTCCGTCACTTCGTCATAGACTTGAATACTTACAAAGTCTGACGGGTTGTTCACATAGCTGTTTCCAATGGAAGGATCAGCAAACGCATAGCTCAGGAAGTAGAGCTGACCATCGATGTATTTCCTTGGATTGCCAGGATCCGTGGCGCTCAGCGCAAAACTCGCCTTACCTCCGGATGTGGTAGCGGAAGAAGGAAAAGTCAACGCTGATTCAGGAGTTCCCAACGCAGGATGATTTCCGCTCTGCGGAATGAAAGCCAGTGAGATTTCCGTACCATCAGCCACAGGAACCCCAAACTTGAAGGCATACACGTGCAGTTCGGCAGTGCTGCCACGCGGCATCTGTGGAGTGCTGTCTATTCCGGGGTTCATGCGGAATACGTATTGATCGGCACGGATGTAGTACCCTTCAGCGTTTTCCTGGAGCAACACAGTCTTGGTCCCTCCCACATCGCTCACGATGCCCATAGGAGTGGATGCCACACTGCTCGATGCGGTGAAAGAAAAGAAGCCACCACCGGTTTTGAGAAACCCGGAGTCCGTGTAAGGGATCTCAGCAAGGAGTTGAGCATTCGACACATCCATGTTTCCTCCGGGAAAAGAAGCCAGCCACAACTTGCCGAGCTTCGAGGCCAGGAATGGAGCTCCCGGTGCAGAGGTTGCGAGGGAGTTATTCAAGTTCAGGGTCACGGTCAAACCATCGCTACTCACCGAAAAAGGTGTGTAATAAGCAAGGTCTACCCCTTTTGGAGGGTAAAGCATTCTGCTCGGGACCATGTAGGTTGGGGCGGTTGCAGCGCTCGTGCCCACCGTTCCAACCACCTGCCCAAACGTGTAATCGAAATCACTATAGGGCGTGTATGGCATGATGGACGTTGCGAGGATCGTATCAATGTTCGCATTGTACTGCTCTACAGACAGAAACTGCTGCAGGATGTACACCACAAAATCCTTCGTGGGCAACTGCCCTTTAGGTTGATTAGGATCTCCCTGGTTCTGCTGGAACTTTTGCAAGGGCTCTATGGCCGTCAACACATCCTGCGGAACACCAGCCGCCTGTAACTTCTGAAATCCAGAGGGTGTGAAGTCGTAGAGCTGCGGATTGTTGTTGTGAGCACTTACAGCGAAGTTGATGGACAGCTCTGCCGCTGGATTTTGCTCAAAGTATTGAAGAAACTTGCTTCCGTTGCTCAGGCCTTCGCTTGAGATGTTGTGCAAGGTAGACTGATAATTGGCCGTGAGCGCAGTTGAGCTGGGAGGCGGGTCTACCTGACACTGTCCCCACAAGTTGGTGAAAGCGGCAGGCGAAAAATCTCCCTTCAGGTAAGCGTCATTCCCTCCTACCTGAATGCATAGCGCCCATAGCTCAGAAACCATCTGCTGCTGCGGGTCAAGATCCACGATGGTGCCATCCAATGGGAAGTTGGACTTTCTCACCGAAATCACCGGCTGCCCGATGATGGGATCCTCAGCTGCTGTGGTCGCGGAAGTGCCATCGGCATATTCAACCTTGGTGACAACACAGTCTTTGAAAGCAAAGATGCCGTTGCCCAACGGTCCCCAACCGAGAGAAACCTTTTCAAGCTCTGTAGGGCTCGGGTAAATCTTAGGATTGTAGTTGCTCGGATAGTTGTTGATGGTACTTGGATACGTTTGAAACGATCCGGAGAAATGCAATCTTGGAAGCGTTAAGTAGCTCATAGAGTTTGGTATGATGCGTTTAAGAGTTGTTCAAACTGTCGATCCATGCCACAATCTTGGTGCGCTCAGAATCTGACATGTCGCGCGTCAGCGGCATGTGTTGAATCTGATCAAAAGGTCGCTGCAACAGCAACTTGATCATGTTGCGCATATCGATCTGTTCCACTCCCTGTTCGTTGGTCAAAAAGCCCATGATTTTGTAGAGCATGCCGAACTTCTTGAGCACATCGGGAGCTGCGGGATCAGTGTTTTGGTTGTAGACCTGAACGCTGACGATGTCATCAGGGTCCTGCTTGAAAGTGCCCTGGATGGTGGCATCTGCAAAGCCGTATTGCAGGAAGTAAATCTGACCATCCACATAAACGCGCGGATTGTTGGGATCAACACAACTCAGATCGAATGAAGCCACTCCGTTCACCGTGGTGGCCGTAGCCCTCCAATGACCATCCACCAGTGCTCCACCGGCCATTTTCAAAGCGTCTTGTGGTACGGAGATATTCTTGATTCCATTGGTTCCGCTGGTTCCCAGGGTATTCTTTGTGTAGCTCAGTGCTTCTGCCTGAGTCATCATCTGCATGAAAACCTCTGTGCCATCTGGCGCAGGCTGGCCAAACTTGGTAACGTAGATTTTAGCGGTGGCCGTTTCTCCACGTGGATACGATGGTGTGGTAGTCGCCCCTGGATTCATTCGGAATACAAACTGGTCAGCTCTCATGTTGTAGCCACTTGGGTTTTCCGCCAGTAAAACGGTAGGAGCACCACCTGCCACCGTACTCGTAATTCCAAGCGGTACATTGGAATAATCCTCATTGAGCTTCGCGCGGAAAAAACCCGCCTGCTGGGTAATCAGGCTTTCGCTGTAGTCGATTTGCAGGATGGAAGTTGGCTGATCTTCTCCCACCGTTGCGGGCGGGAAAGCCACCAGTTCCAGTATTCCCAATCTGCCGCTGTCCGGTGTACTTCCGGGCTGGCTGGTGGGGAGAGAATTTCCAAGATTAATGGTGATGTAGTTATCCGAATCGATGTAGAAAGGAGCGAAATAGGCCGCAGCCGCCATCGGGTTGGGATTCGAAGGCGTCATCATGCGGGACTGCACAAAGTAGGTAGGTGAATCCTGCGCTGCAGGTCCTGCTGTTCCTGTTGCCAGTCCAAACAAAAAGTCCTCAGTGGTGGCGCCCGTATACGGAGTCGCTGTGTATTCCAACACCGTATCAATGCAATCGTTATACTCCTCTACCGACAAGTATTGCTGCATCATGTAGGTCGCAAACTCCTTTGTTGGAATGTATCCGGGATTCTTAGGTGTCAGGGTTTGATCGGGGTTTTCCGTAGCGTTTTGAAACATCCCCTTCATAGGCGCCAGCTTCAACAAGGTGCTTGCGGCCACTCCATTCTTAGCCAGCGTTTTAAAAGTAGCCTCAGTGAAGGCGTAGCTGTGAGGAGCATTGTTGTGGCAATAGGTATTGAAGTTGACCGAAAGCGTGGCGGTCGGATTATCGCTGAAATATTGCAGGAACCGGCTACCGGTGGCAGCTCCACTGGGTGTCAAACCATTGAGATTGGCTTGAAACACTGCTGAGCCACTGGCTGAAGAACCGGGCCCGTCTTTGGCCTGGAACCAAATGGCGTTGAAGGCTGTATTCGGAAAGCTTCCTGTGAGGTTGGCACTGTCATCGCCAATCTGCAGCCGCATGGCGTAGATCTCAGAAGTATTCTGCTGCATCGGATCGAGATCCACCATGGCAGAATCTACAGGGAAGGTGCCGTGACGTAATGACGTAACCGGCTGACCAATGATCGCGTCCTCTTCCGGAGTTGTTGCAAACTCTCCCTGGGCATATTCCACCCGGGTCACTACGCAATTCACAAGACCAAAACCACCATCACCCTTCGGATTCCAGTAAAGCTCAACGTTTTCAAGTTCGTTGGGTGAGGGATAAAAGACAGGACTAACATCATTGGGTGTAGTACTGTAGTTATTAGGTGAATTATTAATGGTGGATGGACTGGCTTTGAATCCACCGGAGAAGTGAAGTCTTGGATAGTCTAAGTAACTCATGATGGGTTAGCGGGTTTGATTGGTTTTGGTATAATGGGTTCGGGTTAAAATTTCGAGGGTTCTGGCCTTCGAGGAACTTCTGATGATGGGAGTAACTGTTCGATTTTGCGCCTGCCGAGCATCCAGAAAAGGCCGGACACCAATATGGAGCAGGCGAAAGACCACAGGAAACTGTTTTCTGAAGTGCCTAGCGAGCCGAAAATGCCGTAGGTCAGCACCACAGGCAGATAGCCCAGTACATTGAGCAGGAAATAATAGCGAAAGGAAACTCCAGAGGCTCCAGCGGTGATGGCGATGCTCTCGGAAAGAATCGGGATTCCCCGGCTCACCAGAATGGCCAATCCACCGTAGCGATGGAGCAGCGTTTCTGCCTGTCCAGTTTCTGTATTTCCAGGCACTGCCTTGCCCCTTTTCTGGAAAAAGCTACCGAGGTAAAACCCAATGACTGAAGTCAAAACAGCAGACAATAATGACAAGCCACTTCCTAAGGCTACACCCAGCACTCCACCATTCAAATACATCACAAT
Organism: Flavobacteriales bacterium UBA6057; assembly: GCA_002428995.1. Taxonomy (GTDB): domain Bacteria; phylum Bacteroidota; class Bacteroidia; order Flavobacteriales_G; family Salibacteraceae; genus UBA6057. The sequence continues at coordinate 39,731 of DIYJ01000005.1, forward strand.
GCTGGATGGAACGGGAAGCACAACATCCAGTGATAGAATGCTAAAACTCGCCAAGGCATAAGTCAAACGATGATCGGTCAGCGATACCAGTAACTCGTGCATTTGATGTTCCAGTGGCTCAAAAGCCACAAACACGAGAATGATCAGCACTACCGATACACCAAAAACAATAAGAGGTTTCTTCATTCAACAGGCTGGAATCACCTAGACACAACTTCGCTAGTGGTGCTGGCAGACCAGAATCAAGGGGGTTAATAAAGGGTTCTTGCAACTGATATCAACAGGAGTTCACCTGTTCTTATCAGTTATCCAACGTTACAACACTTTGATCAAAAAACAAATGAATCACGAACAATAAATCATAAAGTATTTTTGAATCGTGAAGTTTCTAGCGTCTGAATACGGCCCTGTGAAAGCGCTCATCGAAAGCTCTTCACTGAACTACGAAGATTTCGCCTTCGTCAAAAAGCGCGGGCGTCTACAGATGCTCTACAAGAAGGAGCTACAGCTTGCCTTTCACCGAAAAACGGAAACCAAACTCAACGAGCAACAACAATGGGTGAAGCAATCTCAATACTTCGTGTATCTGGGAAAGGAAACCTTGACCTATACCAGGTGGGACGATGTTCTCAGGCATTTTGAAGAAGCGATCAGAGCATTGGAAACAGGCACTAGGCACTAGGCACTAGGCGCTAAGTACTGCTTTGATCTTTGATCTATCGTCTTTGATCCTCTACCCCTCACCTTTTCTGCTCATTCGTCTTCGAAATCACCACCTGATCGCGAACAACCTGAATCCTGTTCTGCGTATCGCGGTAGCGCAGCTCGAAGGTGTAAACTCCCAGTGGCAGTGGTTTTCCATTCAGCGTTCCATCCCAGGGGCGATGAGGGTTGTTGGACAAGAACACCTGATTTCCCCATCGATCATGAATCGCCATTTGGAAGCCGTTGGGATTGATCGACTCACCTTCTATGATAAAGAGGTCGTTTCGGCCATCACCATTTGGCGTGAAGCTGTTGGGGTAATAAAACACCGTCTCGTAGGTGTAGTCCATTTCCTTCACAGCTGTGTCAGCGCAGCCCTGCGAAGTACGCGCAATCAGTTTGACGGGAACGGGTGCCCATTCATCATAGAACTCGCGCTGAAACTGCTCTGTATCCCACAGCGTGTCTTGTTGGATCACCCAAAAATGCTCCGCGTGATCTTCGGATTCATTCGTGAATTCGAGTACTGGATCCAGGTTGGTTGGCTGCAAGGGCTGTTGTGTAAATGCCGCTTTAGGCTTTTGAAAGATGTTGACCGCACAGGGAACCACTTGCTCGGAGTAACAGCCGAAGTCTGTCCAAACGGATAATCCAATGTCGTAGCATCCCACAGCTTGGTAGTTGTGGATGAGCGAGTCGCTTTCATATTCGACCAAGGCAAACCCATCACCCAGGATCCAGTCATAGCGATAGCCCTCCCGATAGCTGGGGATGGTAATCAGTACATCACTCTCAGCGCAGGCCGTGCGCGGAGAAACGGAAATGCGCGGAGTATGTGGTTTATCGACATACACCATGATCGAATCTGTTCCCGGAGCAGAGAGGCAAAGGTCAGAAACTGTCACCTTGTACATGCTGGTGGATCGGGGCGCCACAAACTGAACAGGATAATCTACGGGAACGTGCTCCCACTCAAACACATACTCTTCTGCCCCATTGTATCCTCCTTTGGAAGAGGCGATCAGCGTGGCCTGTTTGCCTTGACACAGCGAATCATCATCTGCGCGTATCTCCACGGTGATATCACTGTATCCACCGACCTGGACATACACACTATCGACTTTCGCAGGAGTTCCGCACAGGTCGGTAACGGTGACATGAAACCACTCAGAAAGGTCGGGACTGACAGTGATGGTAGGATCAAACCCAAAGCCCTGCCAGACGTAGCTGTAGATGCTATCCCCACCTGTGCCTTCTGCGGTTAGTTCTAAATCATCATACGGACAGATGGTGTCGATCTCTGAAAAGGTGATTCCGAGGGGCGGTCGCACATTCACCTGAACCATGGCCGTATCGCCAATGCAGCCGTTGGCATCTGTAGAAGAAACAAAGTAGCTGGTAGAAATGGTAGGTGACACAAAGTTGCTCGCATCAATGGAGAAGGTATTCCCATTCAGAGAATCGAGGTACCAGACATAGGAAAACGGAGGAGTGCCTCCCGAAGAGGAAGCGCTGATCGGGGTTTGATTACTGATGCAGATGAGTGTGTCCCCGTTGCCGATGGTTTCAATGGGCTGAGGAATGGTCACGATCACATCCACAGAATCCTGGCAGCCGTTGAAATCCGTCACCATCAGTTCGTTGGTCCCCGCACACAGCGCGCTGGATGAAGGAGTCGTTTCTCCGCTCGGCCATGCATAGGAATAAGGAGTTGTACCACCCGAAACGGTGACGTCCGCCCCACCCTCACAATTGGTAGAACCAAAGCAGGTGATGTTGGTAATGTCATCCACTGTGATGGCGAGGGGATCTGGCTGCCCGAGCACCAAGGTTTCTGTGCCTTCGCATCCAACGTCATCAATGATGGTCACGGTGTAAGTTCCGGCACATACTCCGGACTTGAAGTCTCCGGTTCCCAAACCGGCAGACCACGCATATTGATAAGGCGATGTGCCACCTACGGGGCTGGCTGTAAGCGTTCCGGTGCATGCTGAATGGCAATCAGGTTCAACCGAGGCTACCGTCACGTCCACCGTGCCATTGTAATCAAAGTGAAGCGAATCCAGGGTATCAAGGTTTCCGCAGAGGTCTTCAATGAATCCAGCTCCAGGCTGAATCGCCAGGCTGTAGCTACCTGTGGTGGAAAGCGTTGGAGTGAAGTGAATGGTAAACTCTTTTGCATAGTCTGCACCGGAATTGCAAACCGAACTACTCGTGCCGGTGATGGTATACGGTCCTCCCGGCCCAATCAGTGTAAAGTCTCCGGGTTGCACCGTATTGCATTTCACGTTCTCGGAGAACTCCACCACCAGACTGTCAAAAGGGTCACAGGCAATGGCAGAGGTGATCGTGTCCATGGCCGGAGGAACATTATCAAACAACGTGGCCGTGGAAGCTGAAAAATCCAGAGAAAAGCCGAACGTGGAATTAGACCAGTTGGATACATATAAGACGTAGGTGTTTCCTGCTGTTACCGGCAAATCAGCATTCCACTTTGGTCCGTTCAGATTGCCCGGTCCATTGCAATTCCCCACACCTCCATTAGCTGTGGATATCCCAATGTCTCCATTCACGCCAAACACCCCCCAGTTATTGGAGCTTTCCATAAAGGCTGCCGCACCAAACGTGTTGAGCTGACCGCATGTGGCATTGGTCATGTTATAAAGAATCCAATCGTAGTCATCATTTGGATCATTAGGGCTGAGCACGAAGCGCAATAGGCCGGAAGTCTGCACGGTGAAGGTGTACCAAATGCCGTTGTTCTCTACGGTGTAGCACGGTACAATCGCGAGAATCTCATTCAAATAATTGCCATTTCCGCTGTAGGGATAGGGGTCATTTACGGTAATAACATCGCTGCATATTGGAATCGCACCCAGGCAGTCCTGAGCGGTAGGTGTTTGTGCGACCGCATTCAGGCAGAGCATGATCATCACAAGGAACAGCAAGGGGTGGTTAGCCGACATTCGTCCGAATAATCTTTGGGTTGATCGAAGTTAAATCTATTTCCAGAGACGCGGAATCTCAAAATGGTTTACTCTCGATATGGCGGGCCGCAAAGAAATTGATGGGATTTTCATGAAGACTGGACACAGACGAAATAAAACCTAGCAGTGAGAGACACGATCAATGGTTACGCTCCACTTTACAAGTGTTTCCGAGCAATTCAGATGTTCAGGAGCCACGAAAAAGTGATGGAGCCTGTTCGAATATTTCGAGGATTCCTATCGAAAAACAAGCATGGCATTCACAGAAATTATTCTTCAATCAATGAGCCAAACACCATAAAACATGGACAGTTGGAGGGTTCAAACAGCTCCAAAAAACACCAAAAGGCGGCTTTAGCTTTTCCATATACTACCATCTGTCACATAAGAATCCTGAACCCTCTCCGGTTCTTTGTGTTTCGAACGCCTAATTGCTCAAACAATCAACCGCGTTAATATGAAACACTTTTTCTCACTCACTCTTTTTTCACTTTGTACACTTATCGCTGCGGCCCAGACATGGGAACCGATGGCTCCTATGCCTTCCGGCAGACATCATCCTGTGACTTTCGCATTGGACGGTCAAGGTTATTCATTCACAGGATCTGATGCTCTCACCGGTCTTTCCAGCGATGGTTATAAGTACGATCCCGCTTCGGACAGTTGGAGCACCATTGCCTCGTTTCCAGGAGCGCCACGAAGCTTCGCCATCGGCTACGCTTACAACGGAAAAGGCTACCTCGGCTTTGGCCTCAACAACTTTGGAGCACAGCGGGATATTTGGGAATTTGACCCATCTTCCGAGACTTGGGAATTGGTTACCCTTTGCCCATGTTCACCTCGCAGACACCCAGCCTTCCTCATCAAGGATGACAAAATCTACATCGGCCTTGGAGATAATGCCGTTTCCGCTGATCTCAACGATTGGTGGGTATACGACATGAATGCAGATACGTGGACGCAGCTGCAAAGCCTTCCCGCTTTGGCTCGTCACCATCCGTTCCACTTCATTGCTGATAGCACCATTTATGCTGGCTTTGGTCATGGAGGCCCCGTCATTTATGATGACTGGTACAGCTATGATCCAGATGCCAACAGCTGGCAAACCATGTCTGACTTCCCAGGAGAAGCACGCGTGGCCGGAACACAATTCGACCACGGTGGCTACGGATACGTATTGAGCGGAGATGGTTCTGACCACTGGTTCATGAACCAGGGAGAGTTCTGGCAATACGATGCGGTGGCAGATGCATGGACACAACTTACATCACACCCTGGCATCAGCCGTTGGGCACCAGGATCGTTCGTGATTGAAGACACTGTGTATTTCATGGGAGGTGAAAACCGCCAAACAGGAAACATTGAATCCAGTGCCTGGAAATACACCTTGCCAGCGCCACCAGAAGACACTACCAGCACTGACACTACTGTAGTGGACACAATTCCTCCTGCGGGAATCCGAGACATTACGCAAGAGAACCTAAAGCTCTTCCCCGTGCCTGCGCAAAATGTGCTGCACGTTCAGTCTGACTTTACGATTGAAAGCATACAGATTGTGAGCATCACCGGTCAGCAGGTATTCTACAGACAAGGTCATGTAAGAATGATTGAGGTGAACAGCCTCCCAGCCGGAATCTATGTCGCTCAGATCAGAAGTGAATCTGGCAACGTGCATACGCTGCGCTGGATGAAACGCTAACACAAACAGCAATAAATGGAAAAGGCGGCATCAGTTTGATGCCGCCTTTTTTCGTTTCATTCCAATGGCCTTTACGCCCGCGGAGTGATCGTGAAAGCTGCAACGCCTGCATAACACGCAAGCGCTCCATTGTAGCTGGTATAGAAACCAAAGCTTGAATAAATCTCGCTTGACCATTTATCGCGTACATCCTGCGGAATGGCACCTCCCTGCTCGTCAAACACACGAACAACAGGGTCTGAGATGTTGCGGTAAAACGCAAAGGCAATTCCGGCATCCTTGCAGAGTTTAGCGATGATCGCATCATCCATCTCAAGCACTGCATACTGATCATCGCTTGTTTCAGACAGTGCGATGTAATAAGAATCCGTGGTTTTCAGCGGCACTTCAGCGCGCAGCTGAATGTTCGGATTACCGAGTTCCTCCGGTGCAATGAACTTGTTCAACAGGTCGGACAATCCATAAGGTTGCGTAAAGGGATATTCGGAATGCATGTCCTTCACCATGGATTCCAGCGCTGGGAACGTACAGACCTGATCTAGCTTAAAGAGAAGCCTGCTCTTGACCTGATCATAAAGGTTTGACTCCGGAAACCACTCCCCTACAACCGTTTCATGATTGTAAGGCGCGTTGTTCTCTGGCAGACTCAAATCCACGTATCCCGCATTGGTCACCACCGTATCTCCCAGGTAGGAGACGTCATTGCAACCACCGGCAGTTCCTATTGAAATGAAACGCTGTGGATTCACTTCAGCGATGATCTGATTCAGCATCGTGGTAAGTCCGGGCAAGTATGGGCTATAGGCCAAATGCGCTTCTGAATGAAAGAGCAAAACCTTTAACTGTTCGCCCTTTGCATTATCAATACCGACCATCTGGTACTCACCCCACAAAGGATAACCACCTCCATCAGGTGCATTCAGCTGATAAGCCAGCCATTTTTTCTCGAACTCACGGTTGTCTGAATAGCGCTCTGTTTGGCTGTCATAAAACACATGATCGAAAGCCGACCACTCAGCCGTGGTCCAGGTGACAATAAAAACGTCCGCTTCGGGCAGCGGGGCTTTTGGTCCCTGATAGTCCACCTCAAGGTGAACGGGTGCCGAACGGCCAATGGCAGACCAGTCCACCACTGGCAGCGGAACACTACCAGAAGAAACACTGTCGGAGCGCTTGTTTGAATATCTAGACATAGTAAAATGATTAGGTGATTAGAGGATCAGGTAATTAGATGATTAGATAATCAGATTATTGGCAGCGGACACCTTCATCTTCTGATCACCTAATCATCTAATTATCTGATCAAAAAAAGCTTAATCGGTGCACGGATCTGGTTGTCCGTTCACGTTCCAGTTCGCGTATTGCAGGAAGGCAACCCACATCTGCAGAGAGAAATCAAGGTTCAAGGCATCATTGTACTGACCGCTTGGGTATTTCTCTGGCCACTTGTAGGTAGTGAAGTACGCACTGTTGGCTTCATCTACTTCCTTGCACAGCGTTGGGAAACCGAAGATCGGTGGGATGTTTGTTCCCATGGTTCCAATCTGACCATTGGGCGGCACAAAGGCTCCACCGTGACAAGACATGCAGGAAGACTGCTTGTTGTCTACAGGACCTGCCAGGCGCTTGTAGCAGCCATCGTGCTCATAAATGTTGATCGGTGCCAATACACTCTCATGAATGGGCATCTCATTTTCTTTGGGTACGGCAGGCCAGCTTTGCCCATCCATGCCCCACTGTAATCCAACGGGAACCATTCGATCCCAGACCGTTCCAGCATCTATCGTTCCGTTGTAGGCAAAGGTTCCAAACACCCAATTGGTTGGAGATCGATGATCCACGACCGCTACGTCCATTTGAACTAGGTATACAGGAGCGACAGCTCGTTCGCAGGAATACTTCGAAGGACTCAGCTGTACGTGTCGGTTCACTTCCCACTGTGCGGATCCTTCCAGGTAAGGCACATCTTCAGGAGTGGCAGTGGTAAAAAGCACTTTCACAACCACGGTACCTTCCGGGAATGGAAGTCCCTTCACCTCTACTTGTCCACCTTCGGTAGTGTAGTTAGGCGTTCCTGATTGTCCCCAGGCCTGCCCTACTGCATAACCTCCAAAGTCATTGTAGCAGCCCACGGCCCAGGTTTCGAAACCGGCTTCCTCCGAGGTAGCCCCCGCAATGCTATTTACTCCATGCATGAGACCAGAACCCACAAAATCGCTGATGTGAGCTGTTCGTTCATTGGTGGTTCCGTGAGTGAATTCACGTCCTGTTTTTGGATCATACGCCATCCATGGAATGTGATACCACATGGTGTTACCACCGATGTTAGTCTGAAATCCGAGTGCGTTGGGAAGATTAGGGTCTTGTCCCTGACCGACATAGTCTTTGATGGACTGGATGTATTCTTCCCACTGTGCATTCCACTGCACCTCATCACTATCGAAGTCTACGTCCATTTGCAACCAGGGGAACATCTCCTGTGGATTGCCCTCCGGGAGCGAGGTCGGATAGTTGTGACTCAATTCAAAAACAGGCCCAGCCCATCCTGGAGGTGGATCACCCACGGCATTTCGAAACGCCAGCTCTGAGGCAGGCGGCTTCTCCATTGTTGCTTCAGATTCTTCAGCGGCAGGCTGCTCTTCTGTCTTGGCATCAGAGCCACCACCATCACAGGCGGGCGTGATTATCATGGCCGTTCCCATGGCACCAATTGCCAAAAAGAAAGCGGCCTTGGTAAGTCGTCTTTTATTCATAAAGTGAGGATTGAACATCCGCTCACAAGCAGGAGTCGACTAACTCGATGAAGTCAACGAATGTGTTAATAGGTTATAATTGGTTGAGACCAAAATAACACTCTTGCTCACATGCGCAAAAACTCAAACTACCCGCATAAAGACAAAACCAGAGGTGCTTTGATAGAAAACCAGGTTAACACCAAGCCCTAACCACACCCTGAAGCACACAGACTTACCCCTATTCAAAGCGAATCATCTAATAATCTGATCATCTCATCACCTAATTATCCGATTACCTGATTTCTCAACTCAATGCTTCAATTGCACTGACATCCCAAACGACATCAGATTCACTGCTCCAAAACCCACACCTGAAAGCGGTAGATGCACGTAGGGTTCCAGCAAAACAGCCCACCGCGGATGGATCCTTCTTTGGTAGCCCGCTGAAAAACTCAGAATGCTGAAGTAATGCATGCTTTCCCATTCGCCACCCCACTCCTGCCTCAACGCGGGGTCTTCCACTTCATAGGAGAACTGATACCGCTCGGATGCCATCAGGTATGATGATGCTCCGGCCATCACGAAGACAGAGCTTCTCAACTGATCCTGTGGGGTGAAATAATAGCGTAGGTTCACTGGGATGCCGATCACGCGGCACTCAGCTTCGATGCTTTCAGGTTTGGTTCCATTGGTCCAGAAGCCTTTCTCCACGGTGTAGTCATCCGAAGTAGTTTGATAAGCCTTCGCTGTATAGCTCACCCCAGCCAACATCGAAAGTCGATCCCGAAGCAAGTACTCCGCTCCAAGGTTTAGTTTCAACCTCGCTGGCCCCGCAGATAGCCTGGAAGCGCTGCTCCATTCAACACCCGCGCCCGCATAAGCATGCAACCTTCGCATTCCTCGCGTTTTCGCAATGGAATCGGACTGTGCAATATCCGCAAGCTGTATTTCAGTGCTATCCTTCACCAAGTCTGCTCCCAGCGGCTCTGCAGCTGCGAAGGAATCCGCTCCTTGAGTGGCTAATGAATCAGTCTTTGATATTAACGCCACACTTGGTTCCTCGGCTATCACTTCCCCGGTGGATGCAGGTGGTACTGCTTCGGGTATTGAAGACGAATTCTTCTGTTGATCGAATGCACTGGAAACTTGAGGTGAAAGCTCTTGTATCAATGGCTCAGGCCTGCTCTCAACTGCGCTCGAAACGGCTCGGTGACTCCAGGATGTATCCTTTGCTGATGTTGGTGTAGCTTGAAGGTCATTCTTTACTTGTTCCTCAGCTGGTGAAACAGGAAGGTCTTCCAACTGATTTCTTGATGGAATGAAAGGCTTTGCCTCAGCGGCATCATTGACCTTATCCTTTTCCGTCACCGCAGCATCTGCATTGCGCAGATGCAACCTCTCATCTTCATGCTTATCAGCTGAAGCGTCAACAGGTGCAGCTTTGACCTGCTTTGAACTTGGACCATTGTTAACCTCATCATTCAACTCAAGCAGATTCACACCTATTCCAATAGCGATAAACCCCAATACTCCGAGAGCGCCCTTCCAGAGCCAGCCGAGGACACGCCTACGGTCCCGGGTATCCAGCATCGACTGGAGCTGATTCCAGTCGTCATCACGCATAGCATGCTGCTCTGCCATTGCAGCAGTTTGAATCAGGCGTTCAAACTCATCCATATGTTCATTTTCATCCTTCAACTCCCAAGTTGTTTTTCAGTTTGTCCCTCAGCATGGCTTTCGCTTTGAACAGGTTAGACTTTGAGGTGCCGACCGAAATACCGAGCATGTCCGCGATTTCGTGGTGCTTGTATCCCTCAATGATGTAGAGGTTGATCACCATTCTGTACATCGGTGTGAGTTGGCGAATCTGCTCCATGATGCTTTTGTACATCATATCACTCTCTGCATCATCCTCAGATCGCACATCCATGACCTGTTCCTCGGGCACAAATTCATGCTGGTAGTACTTCTTGTTATGCGTGATGGCCGTATTGATGATGATCTTCCTCAGCCACGGCTTACAGGGCTTTGAGAAATCAAACTTTTTAAGGTTCTCGAAAAACTTCATAAAGGCTTGGTTTAGAATCCAGGCTGCTTCATCGCGATCACTGGCATAGCGAGAGCTGATGCTCATGCCGTAAGAAAAGTGCCGCGCATAGAACGCCTTCTGTGCTGCCCTATCGTTTTTCTTACAAGCAGATAATAAGCTTACATCCACACTATCTGCCGTCTCGGTCGCCATGCTAATCACCATACCCTAAACCTGCCCAGATGGTTGCCTGACATTACAGAATCGCTTAAGCGTCTTGCAAAAACAACCCTTTGATTACCGTAAGCACCACTCAGGCAACCGTTTTTAGCTTTTGCTGGTAAGGCCTGCAAACAACACAACTATGAAGAAATTCAACTTTTTATCGGCTTTGCTTCTTTCGACATCCCTGAGCTTTGCGCAGAACTTGACGGAAGTCACCAACGTCAGCCTTTTCGAACACCACTTTTCAGGCTGCGACTCTTGCGCACCCTCTGATCTGGGCGACTCATCTGCCTACGACTTTGTGACGCATCAACACATCAACGCCATCGGACCGAACAGCTTTGATGAAAATCGGGACATGGTAGAACACAACGGAGATCCCTTTGGACCAGCACCTTTTGGTTTTACATCCGATTCGAGCAGTGTATGGGCCAACCAATTTGGCGGCAACGGAACAACCAAGTATATCCTGGCTTCAGGATTTGACTACGCCAACGCTACCCAGGAATCGATCGTGAACGCCTATGATGATGCTACAGCCACACCTTGGGTGGCCGCGGTTCAGGCGGGAGAAGTATACATCGCCAAAATCCGCAACCTGGAATACTACGTTGTGCTGTCCATTACAGCTACCCAAACGCTGACCGACAACGACTTCACCTTCGACTATAAGTATACCGACAACCCAATCGTTCCTGTGACTCCAAACGGCATCCGTGAAGATGCGCTAGGCACATCACGAAGGGTTTATCCAAATCCTGTGAACGATGTGGTAAACCTTCCGCTGGATAAGAACTACAGCGACATCCGAATTTCCATCACCAATATGCTGGGTGCTCAGGTTTGGGCTGAAAACTTCACCGATCGTGATTTGGTGCAATTGAACCTTGGTTCGCTTCCCGGTGGTGTTTACATGATGGTAGCTCAGACAGACGGAGCCATATCCTACTCACAATTTGTGAAGGAAGATTGATCGTGTTGAATTCGGAAGGCTGTCTCTCATTACTGCTTCACTATGCGGAACTGCCCCATGTGAGCGTTCTCTGAATCGCGCAGTTGAATCAGATAAACCCCACTTGCCATGCCAGTCACTCCTTCAAATGAGCGCGTTCCTGTCCACTCTTGCTGACTCACCAACTGCCCGGTGAGTGTTCTTACTTCCACGGTCATGTGCTCAACAGTCTTATCTGCACGCAGCGTGAAGACTCCGGTAGCCGTTGGATTGGGATGTAGACTCAGACGAGGGTATTGGGATTCAATATTCGCAAGGCCCACTGCCGTAATGGTTACACATGCGGAAGTATCTACACAGCCAGATTGGGTGACCAAAACAGCATAGCTGCCATTCGCAGCAGGACTGAAGGTTTGCTCACTGGCACCGGCTATGATTGTGTTGTCCTCGCAGTTGATCCACTGGTATTGCGTTGCATCAGCCGTGGCGGTAATGCTGGTAGTGGTGCTGGATACTGACACATCTACAATGACGGAGGTCACTGTTAAGGAACAGGTCGCCTCATTGCCACTAGCATCTTCCAGCGTGTAGGTAACTGTTGTTACGCCCGGATTGAACGATTCAGATTCCGCGCTTCCGCTTCCCAGGGCCTGCGTGGCTCCATCCAGCAGGTAGCTGAGATTGACGGCAGAGCAATTATCTGACGTATCCAGCGGAGCGATGCCGGAAGCTTCGGAGCCACAGATGTCTGCACCATTTGGACAGAGTATTTCCGGAGCTACGGTATCCGCCACCACCACCACTTGCAGTTGTTGCTGCGCATTGCCGCTGAAATCAGTAAACGTCCAGGAAACGACATAGGTGCCATCTCCTTCGTAGAACAATGGATCGGAGGTGCTTCCAATGATCGCACCGTCACAATTGTCGTTGGCGGAAGGAGTGGCCGTAATGGCAGCAGAACAAACCCCAAAAACAGTATCCAGGGCAAGCTGATCGGGAACTGGAGCCACAATATCTTCCACAACCACCGTCTGGAGCTGCGTAGTAGCGTTGCCTTCCACATCCGTATAAGTCCAAACCACCGTGAAACTGCCTTGTGTGGAATAGCTGAGCGGATCATTCGTGGTTCCCATGATGGATCCATCACAGTTGTCGGTAGCGGTTGGCGTGGTCAATATGGATGCATCACATACTCCGAAGATCGTATCCAAAGCACCCAGCGTTGCGACTGGCGCCACGGTGTCGTCCACAACTACCTGCTGAAGCTGGATTCTTGAATTTCCCTCAGAGTCAGTGAATGTCCACGTGATGGTATAACTGCCCTGTGTGGAATAACTCAGCGGATCGCTGGTAGTACCATTCACAGTACCGGAACAGTTGTCAACCGCAGTTGGAGTAGCAGTCACCGATGCAGCACACGCTCCAAAGACAGTGTCCAGCGATGACATTGAAGGCACTGGAGCGATGGTATCCTCTACCACCACTACCTGGCTCTGCATATCCGTGTTTCCTTCATTATCTGTGTAAACCCAGTTGACAGTGTAAGTTCCCTGAGCTGCATAGTTGAGCGGTGAGCTGGTGGTTGCAGTAACAGATCCATCGCAGTTATCAGTGGCCGTTGGCTGGGTTGATACAGATGCGGAACACTGCCCGAAAACAGTATCCAGCGCTGAAATATCAGGAACGGGAGCCGAAACGTCAAAAATGGAAACCACCTGGCTCTGCCCCACACTGTTTCCATTGCCATCATCGTATGTCCAATTGATGACATAGTCTCCGACTACACTGTAAGTCAAAGGGTTGCTGGTTGTGGCATTCACAGTTCCCGCGCAATTGTCGCTGGCTGTAGGAATGGTAGAAACCGTAATGGAACAAGCGGCAAAAATGGTATCCAAAGAAACCAGAGATGGCACCGGCAACTCAGTATCACTAACCACCACCACCTGGGTCTGCGTGCTGGCGTTGCCCTCGGCATCCGTAAAGGTCCAGGTCACCGTATGTGTTCCCTGAGCGCTATAGCTCAGCGGATCAGCCGTGGTTCCATTGATGGAGCTACCGCAGTTGTCCGTGGCGGTTGGCGTTGATGATATGGTTGCTGAGCATATCCCCGTAACCGTATCCAGTGCATTCAAATCAGGAACCGGTGCGGTGATGTCATCTACAATCACCACCTGAGGTTGAGTCGCCACATTGCCGTTGCCATCGTCAAATGTCCAGGTCACGGTGAATGTTCCCTGGGTAGTGTAGCTCAAAGCGTCACCCGTTGTTGCAGTGATCGCACCGGCACAGTTGTCAGCCGCTGTTGGTGTTGCATTGATAGAAGCTGAACACTGCCCCACAATGGTATCCAAGGCACTTTGATTAGGCAAAGGAGCCGTGATATCATCCACAACAATCACCTGATCCTGAGTGACCTGATTTCCCAATTCATCTTCGTAAAGCCACGTGATGGTGTAGGTACCCTGAGCATTGTAAGTAAGAATATCGTTGGTAGTTCCAGGCAATAGGCCCGAGCAATTGTCCATCGCCTCAGGAGTTGAGGAAACGGTAATGGAACAAGCCGCGAAGAGCGTATCCAGGCTGGCGACTGATGGCACGGGCGAAACCGTATCGAATACGGTGATCAGAATAGAATCCAAATCAGAGTCTGGTGCACAACCACCTTCAGCCCGTGCATAGACCTGGCTTGTATTTGCAATGGAGAGGGAAACGTTCTGACCACTATCGACCGGACTTCCGCCTAAACTGTCCAGGTACCAATACCAGTTTTGATTTGACCGTAGGTTACCTGTGATGCTGAACGACACCGTGTTATTGGGGCAGATGGAATCAGCCGCAGCGGTTAAGGCATCAATACTGCCGCTGAAGCACTGCGTGTACTTTGCAATGAAGCCACTGCTTTCACCGCTTCCATCATCAACGATTAAGGAAGATGTAGGTGAAAGGTCGATGTCAAATGGGCCGTCCATGGTTCCCGCCAAAAGCAGGTTTCCACTTTCATCCGGATCCAGGTCCCGAACTCTTTCGGCAAGGCTGAATCCTGTCACACTGTCTTCCACTCCCAGAGCCCAATTCAAATCACCGACCGTGTCGTAGCTTGCCAGGAAGAAGCCATAAGAAGAGCTAAGGTTCACGTCAAAGGTGCCCGAGCCTGCATCCATGTCGGCCGTTCCCTGCAGCTCTCCAGAGATATAGGTGTTGCCAAAATCGTCTATCGTAATCGCCTGGATTGCGCCATACGGGAACCCCTGATTGTTGGTGATATTCAGCGTATTGAAGAAGCCTGCATTGCCGTTGCGATCATAGCGCTGCAAGTACATGTACCCGTCAGAACCATTGAACGGAAGTTCTCGTCCCAATCCACCAGTCATAACAAAGCCCTGATCTGACCAGTCAATGGCAAATCCAATGTAGTACCATTGGCCTATCGGCCCGGTTCTTCTGGCCCATTGAAAATCTCCGTTTACATCATACTTAGCCACAAAACCATCCTCCCAAATACCCGGATTCATGGTGAAGGTGCCGCTTGAGCTGGCATCGAAATCTGTACTGCCCTGGAAGTAACCGGTGAAATATACGTTCAGGCTATCGTCAATGGTAATGTCATTGGCTTCTTCAAAATCGGAAGATCCCATAGAACCAGCATGAATAAAGTCTCCGGAGGTTGTGAATAACGTGAAGTAAGCATCTCTATTACCGTTGCTGGTAAGCGCGAATGTTCCTGGGCCGGGATCAAAGTCACCTCCTCCTCCACTGAGGTAGCCACAAGCAGCAACGAGTGTGTCGCGCACCTCAATGCCATAAATGCGATCGTTACCAAAGGCATTCCCGAACACATGCCCCCAAACGTAGTCACCATCGGTGTCGAGCTTCAAAATGTAGGATGACTGCGAGAAAGTGGATCCAGCCACCCTTTGCCAATCCTCATTCTGCGATGGGTCGAGGTCGATGCTATCTGCGAACAGACCGGCCACATAAGAATTGCCGCTGTCGTCCACTGCGAGGGTCCAGGCTACATCGCCCGTAGGTCCTCCAAAAGTTCGCCCCCAGATGTAATTGCCATTGCTGTCCAGTTTCACTACGAAAGCATCGTTTTGCCCCGGTGTTTGAACCGTAGCGGATTGCACACCGGGCCCAGGATCCAAATCAATGGTTCCTCTGAAATAACCAGCTACATAAACATTACCATCAGGATCTGAATCGATCCCGGAAGCCCATGCATCATCATTCTGGATTTCGAGGGCGTACCCCCAATCCAGCGTTTGCGCCCTCATCGAGTGTTGCAATACGATGAGAGATAGAATCACGAGGAAGCTACACGGACGGATGAGCAGAGAGCCAAGGTGCTTTTGCATGATGGAATGGTCTTGGATTTCAGGAGAAAACTCCATCGTTTTCCTCGCGATGATCGCGTCTTGACGAAAGAGTATCTCTTATGAATTGGAAGGGATTTATCGTTTGAGAACGCGCGCGAAGCTAGGCTCAAAGCAAGGTGCTTGCTGGTGAAAAGTAGATCCGGCAACCCTCAAAGTATATTGTGAAAGGTTTCCATGAAATTCTGCAATCTGAATATCCAAAAAGGCGGGAATGGCCGTGGAAAGAGCAGGTGCTTAGATCCGAAAGATGATCTGGCAGCGGATTCCAACAACGCTCGTTTCCTTTCTTTTGTCCATCGTGAAACCGAACCGCCACACCCAAACGATCGATGAGCTGCTGTTTGAACAAATGGTTCAGGGCAGTGAACAGGCTTATTACGACCTGTTTGACCGGCACTGGGAACGTCTGTATGCCATTGCCTGGCGACTGCTGAACGATTCTGAAGCTGCGAAGGATGTGGTGCAAGAAGTATTTCTAAACCTGTGGGAAAGGCGGTCAACACTAGAGGTACAGAACGCGGCAGCTTACCTTTCAAGGGCAGCTAAGTTCAAAGCACTGAACCACCTGCGCGATCATCCCAGCGATCGTTTACGATCCTTGGAAGAAGCTGTCGAGCAGAGCACAGGCGAGTCCGCTCCACTGGATCTGAGCGACTTACAACTGGAACTATCAGATGCCCTAAACGGCCTGCCAGAGCGTTGCCGCCAAGTCTTTCTGCTAAGCCGTGAAGAACAGCTCTCTAACCAGGAGATTGCCGAACAACTCAACCTCAGCCAGCGCACCGTAGAAACCCACATCTCGAATGCACTGAAGCATTTACGGAAACACTTGGGACGCGGAAGAACGCTCGCCTTGATCATGACCCTGGCCCAGCTTTAAGAGGCAAAACAGGCATGAGGAACTAGGCACGAGGCACTGGGGACCAGGCACTTTGATCCGTGATCTTTGATCTTTATACCTTTTTCTCCCCACCCCTTACGTGTGCCCTCTCCATTTCGGTACATACTCCCAGAAGACCGATACTATGGAGCCACAGGAATGGAAAAAACTACTCGACAAGCAGGTAGCTGGAACGGCCACCCACGAAGAACTCGATAAGCTGGAAGGCTTTGCAGATCGACTGCTTGAGGGCCAACAGCACACCCCCTTTACTTCTGATCTGGAGAAACGGGCAATTCAGCAAGAATTGAGGGAGCGCATTGAGCTCAGGCCTGCACAAAGCTCCATTCCCTGGCTGCGCGTGGCGGCTGCGGTGGCAGCCATCCTTGTGGTGGCATCTGGCTTATGGGTCGGATTTCAGCAATGGACTACTCCGGATTTGCTGGTGATCGAAACAGGCGCTGGTCAAACACGAACCGTACAACTGATGGATGGCTCTACCGTTGAGCTTGGATTCAGCAGTAGATTGGAATACCCGGACGAGTTTGCGTCAGACGGGCGGTTTGTGAACCTCAACGGCCAGGCACTCTTCACTGTGGCCAAAGATTCTGAACGGCCGTTTGAAGTTAATTCCAACGGAATCGTCACCCGCGTACTCGGTACTGTATTCAACGTGAAGGCGTACACCGGTGATTCCACCACCACTGTTTCGCTGCTGGAAGGCTCTGTGCAAGTGGAAACCGAAGAACAAACAGCGCTCCTTGTTCCCAAGCAACAATCGCACTATGACCTTCGAACAGGTGACTTCAGCACACAACCCTTCGATTCCGCAGCGGTCACCGCCTGGCGTACCGGAGGCATCGTGCTGGATCGAACGCCTTTTGATGAACTGCAACGCTTGCTTACACGCAGGTATGGCGTAACCGTCACCTTCGAGCAGCGAGAGATTGCTGGCTACACCATCAGCGGCAAGTTCACTGACCCTGAACTGAAAACCCTGCTGGATGTGGTTTGCGCTGCGAAGTCGCTGTCTTACAAGGAGTCTGCTGACGGCAATATCCTGATCTACAAGCCTGAATAAGCCTTTTGATGATGACCTCACTACTCTACCGCTGGTCTGCTCAGACTCGCTCCGTTCTGCACACCTTGTTGCTGGTTGCTGGCTTTATCAGTTGCTCCATCTTTTCGCAGGCGCAAGAGATCAACATTCAACAAACCGAATGGACTTTGAAAGAGCTGTTCGATGCGGTTGAAAGTCAAACAGATCTGCGCTTTGTATTCTCAGAGGACGATATTGATCTGAACACTTCCCTGGCGCTCGAAAAGCGAACCTATGAGCTGAATGAGCTACTGGATGCTGCCTCCAAGGATCTGGAGTTGCGTTTCCAGCGCATCGATCAGAGCATTGTCGTTCTCCAACCGGAGTCTCCTCCATCGTCATCGGGAGAGCTGCTCTACCAATCCGTTCGCGGAGTAGTGACCGACCGGAATACGGGCATGACACTTCCCGCTGCAAGCTTATTCATGGTCAATGCTCCGGAATACAGCGGAGCCACGGACATGGAAGGCAACTTCCTGCTGCGTGTCCCCATCGGACGGATGACACTGGCCGTTTCCTACATAGGCTATCAAACCGAAGTCATTCCCCTGCTGGTGACTACTGGTGAGGAGGCCTACCTCACCATTGCACTGGAACCTTCAGTGGCGTTTCTCAATGAAATAGTAGTTGAAGCGGAACAGGATAAAGCACGCAGTGTAAATGAGTTAGCATATGCCAGCGGCAGAGGGTTCACCATCCAGGAAGCAAACCGGTATGCAGGCACTTTAGGAGATCCAGCGCGCATGACACGCAGTTTTGCCGGAGTGGTTCCCGCACGAGACGATCGCAACGATATCATCATTCGCGGCAACTCGCCCACAGGCATTCAATGGCGGTTGGACGGCATTGAAGTTCCCAATCCAAACCATTATGGCGGCATCGGCCTGACGGGCAATACCACCACCCTGCTGAACATGAACCTGCTGGACGATTCAGACTTCCTGATGGGCGCCTTTCCCTCCGAATATGGCAATGCTCTGGCGGGGGTGTTTGACTTACACATGCGCGATCCCAATCCGCAAAAACGCCAGTACCGCTTTCAAACAGGCTGGAATGGTTTTGAGCTGGGAACGGAAGGCCCGTTCTCCAAGCAAAGCTCGCTGGGCACCTATTCACTCACCTATCGCTATTCCTTCCTGGACCTGGTGGATGAGCTTGGTATTGACTTCGGCATTCTTCCTGAATTCCAGGATCTGACGGGCAAGTTTGACTTCAATCTGGGCCCAAAAACGAAGCTCTCCATCATCGGCATCTGGGGTACGAGCTACATCGAACTGGACGATCACGACCTGGACAGTGCCGACCTTGGATCGCAAGGGCAGTTTCTGAGAACAGGCTCCGATCTTGCATTGCTGGGCGTGAACCTGGAACATCGCTTCAGCGAGAAAGTCATCGTGAAAAGCGGAGTATCGGTGATTGACAACAGGGTGAAAACAGTGATCGACACCTTCAATGTCGAATCAGATGCTACAAAGCGGATTTTCACAGACAACTCAGGCGAAACGAAGTATTCCTTCTTCCTGGAACGGGATCACCGCAAGAACCGAAACCTGTTCAGAACGGGAATCCGCTGGGATACTTACGCGATCAATTACCAAAGTACTTCTTCGAACGACCTGGGAACGCTGGAGCCCATCCATGCCACAGATGGTTCCATGAGTCTGGCGCGAGTATATGCGGAAGATGAATACCGCTTCACGGATCGATTGCGTGCGCGGGCAGGTATCCACGGACAATACTTCCTGCTCAATGGCTCGCTGGCTATAGAACCCAGACTGGCTATCCGCTACCTTGCAACGGACCATTTGGCGGTGTTCGCTGCCTATGGCAATCACCACATGCTGCAACCACGCACGGTGTACTTTGTGGAAACACGCACGGCCAACGGAGTGGAACTCACCAACGAAGACCTGGATTTCTCGGGCGCGCATCACTGGACCACAGGCGGAAATCTCTCCATCACAAACAACCTGCGCCTGAAGGCTGAAGCTTACTACCAACACTTATTTGACATTCCTGTGGAGCCAGACCCTAAAAGCTCTTTTTCAATGATCAACACCGGAGCTGAATTCTTTATCCCGCAAATGGACAGCCTGGTGAACGAAGGGAAAGGCCGCAACTACGGAGTTGAGGTGACGTTGGAGCGCTTTCTGGATGGCGGTCTTTACTACATGATCAACGGAACAGCCTATCGATCGGAATACCAAACGCTGAACGGTGCATGGCGGAACACGGCTTTCGACATGCGCTACATGCTGAATGTACTGGGAGGTTATGAGTACTGGATCAGCCAGAAAGTGGCCTTTGGCTTTGACGCTAAGCTCACGTATGCAGGAGGCCGCCCTTATGTGCCCGTGGATGAAGAGGCTTCGATCGCGGCCGGTGAGGTGGTGTTTCTCGAAGACGAGGCTTACGAATCACGCTTTGGTGAATACTTCCGGGCTGACCTGAAGATTTACTATCGGATCAACTACAAACACGTGTACACCGAATTTGCACTGGACTTGCAGAACCTGACCAATAATCGGAACACGTTCCAGCGCGAATTCAACCCCAATACGGGCGAATACAAGACATTCTACCAGATGGCCTTCTTCCCGATGGCAACATTTCGCTGCCTCTTCTAGCGAGGTTCCGTTGCAGGAATTTGATCTTTGCGACCGGAAAGGAAGAAATGAAAACAGTCGCTTGCGTTCTTGTATGGTTAATGGCCATGGGTGGTCTTTCAGCTCAGGTTCAACTGGGTGCGATCCATTACCCGTCCGATACTCTGGCCAAGTACCGTGTCAGCTCCATCATCGAGTTGCAACAGACGCTTGCCTCCTCTTACACCCGGAGAGAAACTCCGGACTCTGAACCGAAAAAGTACAGACAGCTCTACTTCGACTCCAGTGGCCACTATCAAGCGGAACAATTTTTCCCGGAAAGGGAGGAAGAACCGGCCCCGGGAGGATATGCAGGTTATGAAGAGGAAACCACTGAAGAGGTATTGAATGAGCGACAGCAGTTGATCGAGCGGAGATACCTCACCAATGGACAGTACAGGATGAGTGAGCTCTTTCAATACGATGAGCGAGGTAATACCATCCGCGTGCTGGAGAAAACCGCTGACACCGTTTATACCAAGCTGGCCCATCGCTACGATGAACGCAATAACCTACTGCTGACGATCGCACCGGCCTACACCGAGCCGATGCGCTGGTCCATGACCTACAACCAAGCTGACCAACTGATCTCCAAGCGTCACTTCAAAGCGTCTTCAAAGCCTTATCGACTGGACTCCAACGCATATGATACCCGCGGGAATCAAACGGCATTCTACGCTTACGAAACACGGGATGAAGAGCTAAAGCTGACAGAGCAATACACGTGGGAATACGATTCGGTAAACCGAAAACTCAAGTCTATCCATCACTATGGCGATGAGCTAAAGCAAGAAGCTGTAACGCTGTACGAATACAACACAAAAGGACTCTTGAAACGTCAGCAAGAATTCCTCAACGGAGAACTGATCAAGGTCAAAAGCTGGGAATTTGAATTCGTGGAATAGCCCGCCTGAGCAAATCTGACAGATCAACGGTTCTTCAGAACCTCCAACAGCTCCGCTTTTCTGCGTTGAGCCACTTCAGCATGAAGCCCATCCTCCATCAACAGATACCCTGACTTCTCGAAGCGCTTGACGTGTTTCAAATGGACCAGGAAGGAATGATGAGCCCTGAAGAAACCATTGTCCTGCAACAGCAAATCGTATTCCTTTAATGTTCGGGTGGACACCATGCGCTCCCCGCCTTTGAGGTGAATGGTTGAATAATTGCGATCTGCCTGCAGGTAGATCACTTCGTCCAGCGAAATGAACGAAATACCAGACTGATCAGGCACTGCGAGGTTCTGAAGCTCTTTATGGCGGAGGTTTTCGGCCAGATTTCTGAAGCTTTCACGAAGAAATTGCCTGTCTGCCAATCGCTCGTATTTATCTATGACAGCAGCCAGCTCCTTTCCGTCTATCGGTTTCAGCAGATAGTCCAGCGCTGAAAACTTGATGGCGCGCAGCGCATAGTGATCGTAAGCCGTTGTAAAAACGACTGAGAAGTTGATGTTTCCCAAGCTCTCCAGAAGATCAAAACCGTTCTGACGGGGCATCTCCACATCGAGAAAGATCAAGTCAGGCTGAAGTCTCTGGATTTGCTCGCGCGCCTCCTCCGCATCGGACGCATGCCCCAGAAAGCGCACGGAAGGGCAATACTGTCCCAGTAATTCCCGAAGGTTTTCCGCGGCTTTTCGCTCGTCTTCCACCACTATCGCATTGATCATGAGCTGCATCCCATTAAAGTGAGGGAAGCGAAAATAGGACACGCGTACCTGCCGCTTCACCCTGTTCATCCATCAGGTCTGTCACCGAAAAATGATCGACCTGATTCAGCCTTCCATTGAGCAAGGTCAGTCGGTCACGGGTGATCTGCATACCCTTAGAGTCGTGAGTTCCCAGCCTGCTCCTGTGTAACCTGGCGCTGAAAGCGCGCCCTACTCCATTGTCTTCAACGGTGCAGGTGAGGTCCTGCCCTGACCGCTCGATTTTCACCACGAGTCGCCCCTTGCCTTCCTTATGCATGAGCCCGTGCAGGACTGCATTCTCGACATAGGGTTGAATCAGCATCGGAGGAACCTTCACGTAGTGTGGATCCACTTCCGGGGCAACGATGATCTCATGCGTGAAGCGACCTTCAAAGCGCATCTCCTCCAACTCCAGGTAATGCTCCAGGGAAAGCAACTCCTGATCCAGCCTGACATACTCGCGGTCTGAGTGATCTAAAATCATGCGCATCAAGCGAGCGAATTGGGTCAGGTAGTTTCGGGCGGTCTGAGGCTGTTCATTGGAGATGTAGTGCAGGATTGAGTTGATGGTGTTAAAGGCAAAATGAGGATTCATCTGTGACCGCAAAGCCTTGAGTTCCAATCCCATCATCTGCCGCTCTGTTTGCAGCTTCCGCGTGGCACTTTGAATACGGAATTGAATGCCAAACCATAACAACAGAAGGAAAACACCGGCCACGGCCAACCGGAACCACCAGGTAGCCCAAACAGGCGGAGCAATTCGAAAAGAGAAGCTGGCGGACTCTACACTTGCAAAGCCTTCCTCTGCCTCTGCCATCACTTCGAAGGTGTATTCACCCGGAGAAAGCTCGGTGTACTGAATAGAAGGTAAATCAGTTGTTCTCCAACGGTCGTCCTGCCCCTGGAGACGGTAGCGGTAGCTGACCCGGCCTGAACGGTAGGAAATGCCAGTGTAGTCGATTTCAATGCGGTTTTGATCGTGCCTCAGTTCATAGTGTGCCAGCAATGCAGTATCCCGATCATTGATCCTCACCCCCGTGGTATGCACCGGAAGACTAACTGTTCTAGAGCGACTGGCACTTCGGGGAAAGCGAATGAGACCACAAACAGTCGTCACGAGAAACTCATCCCCTACAATCTCCATGTCCATGGGCGTGCAGTTCATGTCATAAATGATGCGGCTCTTGTACTGCACGATCGAATCCTTAGCATACATCACCAGCTTCACCAGGTGCTCGCTGCTCAGCACCCATACCGTGTCTTCTTCGGGTACAAAACCATGTGGGGTGATGAGCTTACCGACTTTTTCAGAGAAGATGATCAGCGAATCTTCATCCATCACTCCCAGGCCTTGCTCCGCACTGGCAATCCACAGTTTAGAGTTGTGGTGCAACAATTCAAACACGCGCGAATGGAGTATATCCTCATCACCTGCTGCCTTTTGAATGGTATCTCCGTCCCAGCACCAGACGCCTGAAAGGCCTCCCAACCAAAGCCTTCCATCCTCTCCTTCTGCTGCACCAATGAATGTTTCCGGAAAGGCTTTCACGATGTAGTTTACCGAATCACTTTCCAGTTTGGCAACACAGCCATGACCTGTGAACCAAGTATAGCGACCATCACCACCTGTTGCCGCTGCCCCTATTCTCGACATCTGAAAACCATCCCTTGCCGCCAGCGATCGATTCGACAGCAAACCATCTGCATCGATCTGCGCCAGAGCTCCACCACACCAGGTGTAAAGCTTTTGATCAGCTTCGCTCCAATGGATACCTCCAAGGTCGTGCAGCTTCTCGTCCTTCAAGAGCTCGGTCAGGTCAAACACCTGCACATCGCCTTCTACGATCTTAAGCACCTTCTTGGTCTTGGCCTGTAGGTAAAATGCATCCGTTGATGTTGAAAGTTCCCAGAGGTTATCGTACCTGAGGTCGCTGTTGGACGCATTCAACACCTGAATTTGAGGCGCTGGCATGTAGAAAACCCCGCTAGCATTGGAACCGCACCACAAACCGCCCTCATGATCTTGGAGAACAGAATGAAACAGGTAATCACTCATCACCGAATACGAGCCCGTTCCATTCAGATCACCATCGGGATAGCACACCATTCCGCTCGAGGAAGTAGCGGCCCAGATGTTTCCAAATTCGTCTTCCACCACTCCGTTCACCAATCCCGAATCTCTTGCATGACCCATGATTTCCTGAGCGGAGACCCGATACATATCCCTGTCCAATGTCACGATCATGCTTCCATCCTCACAAACGGTCATAAAAGAGCGAGATGAGGAGACGAAGTCATCTTCCTTCAGCTGATAGCGCGCTGTTTCCATCCCCAGGCTATCAAACAAGTAGAGCATGCGTCCCAATCGATTCGTAGCTGTATCGCCTAAACCAAAAACAATGGGTGGCAGATGGCCAGGCGTCCAAACACCAATACCGGAACGCCCATGTCCTTGCTCAACGATGTGCGTCAATTGCCCAGTAGTATCCATCTTCAGTAACCCTTTGTTTCGATGGCCCATGAACAGATGGCCGTGGATATCAACCTGAAAACCCCAGGTTGCATCACGCCTGATGAGTGGACTTACGCTGTCGGAGTATACGTAGGGAATTACAGTGTCTGCTTCCACGCGGAACAGGTCCTTGTAATACCCCTGAATCCAGATCTTGCCATTGGGATCTTCTGACACTCGCACCGCGAAGCGCTCGGCTAAACCTTGTTCAGGCCCGAACTTCGAAAAGCGCTCCCCGTCATACTGGTAAGGCCCACCATGGCTGGTGCCCCATATATAACCGCGAGCGTCTTGAAGGAGATGGAGATTGAAACCATTGCTAGGCAGACCATCGCTCTGACGCAGTTGCTCGTAGAATGGTTCCTGGGCGTACAAGCTGGAAAGTGCAAGGCAGGATGCAAAAAGGAAGCAGCGGCAGCACTCTATCAAATACCTCTGCAAAGGCAAGTGAGATGGCAACATGGTCAAGTGGTTTCTAAACAAAAGACGGTATTACTTTCCAACCGTCAGAACTATGGAGTTCACCTGCGCGGAAAGACACCAGCAAACAGCGCAGAAACCTAATTCAACACTTCACTCAAGAAACCATAATCAAATAAAAAGCAAGAGTTTAAGCCAGATCAAAACCAAACACTCTTCGACTTGATATAAGCCACTACCAATTGCTTCTTCGTCCGTGCCACTTCTGCTGTTAGCCCAGACTGCAGGTGAAGCACGCCACCCCTTCCAGAGCTCTTAAACTGTTGGATGCAATGAGCGTTGACAAGGTAGGATTGGTGCGTGCGAAGAAAGTCTACTTGGCACAGCAGTTCATCCCATTCCCGAAGCGAACGGGAAACCATCATGGTCTTACCGCTTTTGAGATGGACCACCGAGTAGTTTCGGTCAGCCATGATCATTTCTATGTCTGAAATGGTGGCAATATGAAAGCCATCAGATACAGGCAACACCACGTTGAGATCCTGACTATCAGGGGATTTGGAGTGACTTACAGAAACGGAGATACGATCTTCAAATCCAGGCCTCTGCACTGCTTTTTCCACCGCGGCAATCAGCTCATCCGGATGAATGGGCTTCAGAAGATAGTCCAGGGCACCAAACTTGATCGCCCTTAACGCAAACTGATCGTAAGCGGTTGTGAAAATCACCGTGCGACCTTTTGTTCCCACAGCCTCCAGAAGATCGAAGCCGGTGGAGTTTCCAAGCTGAATATCCAAAAAGAGCAGATCGGGCTCCAGCTCATCGAGAAGCTGAGAAGCTTCCTCTACGCTCCGAGCCATGCCCAGGATATTTACGTTAGGGCAATAGCTCATCAGCATTCCCTTAAGGGCTTCACAGGCGCTGCGCTCGTCATCTACGATTAGTACGTCTATCTTCTGTTGCATGCTCAAAACTCAACGGGAACTTCAAATTTGATCTTTGTGCCTCTTGGGCGCCCCTGTTCATCCAAAAGTTCTATAACCTCGATACCTTCGCTACTCCCCAGCTTTTGCCACAGGAGTTTGATTCGATCCTCTGTCATCGCCATTCCCGAAGGCTCCCGGTTTCTTCGGAAGGGAGCATTTGATTTTGCTGCAGAGATTCCAATGCCGTTGTCCTCGATTTCGCAGCGCAGTCGCTCGACATCCTTCCCCTGAAATGACAAACGAATATGACCGTCTGTGCCTTTGGGCTGAAGACCATGCCAAATGGCGTTTTCCAGGAAAGGCTGCACCAGCATGGGAGGAATTTTCACAGTGTACGGATTCAATTCTGGATCGATGTCAATCTCAAAACGGACGTCAAAATCCAGGCGCAACGTCTCCAGTTCGACATA
Organism: Flavobacteriales bacterium UBA6057; assembly: GCA_002428995.1. Taxonomy (GTDB): domain Bacteria; phylum Bacteroidota; class Bacteroidia; order Flavobacteriales_G; family Salibacteraceae; genus UBA6057. Next base: position 66,078 of record DIYJ01000005.1, read on the forward strand.
TTTTTTCAAGAGTTCCACCTCCTCGGTGAGCGAGACCGCTTCTTGGTTGGAATGGTTCAGCGCAGTTCGGATCATGCTTGCAAATACGGAGAGGTAGCGCTGTGCGGACAGGTTATCGGATTGCGTGATGAAATTCTGAATGGAATTGAGCGCGTTGAAGATGAAATGCGGATTCATCTGGGCTTTCAAAGCTTTTTGCTCGGCCTTTAGGGTGGCCATGGCTAGCGATCGCTCCTTCTTGAGCACCTGAATGCGCACATACACAAACAAAGCAGCCATGCCCAATAAACCAAAGATCACAAGCCCCTGAAACCAGGCCTTCTGCCAAAAAGGGCTTGAAATGGAAAAAGCGATGGACTGCCCGGCCTCGCTCCACACCTCATCCCGGTTCATCGCCTGAACCTCGAAAACGTAGTCGCCTGGCGCCAGTTTCTGGTAAAGCGCCTCTTTCGATTTTGTATAGACCCAATCATCATCCACTCCTTTCAACCGGTAGCGGTAGGCGATCTTCCCGCGGTTTGCGTAGCTGGGAGAGTAATACGTGAACCTCAAGAAATTTTGAGTGTGATCGAAGGTATGATCAGCTCCGGGCTCCACCCTTTGACCACCAGCCTCCACATCGGTGACAAACAGCTGCGCAGGTAAAGCCATCTCAGGAAGAGAATTGGGATCAAAACTGATCAAGCCACCAGAGGTAGCGAGGTAAATGCGCTGATCATAGCGAGCAATGGCGTAGATCTCATCAGCCCCCAGCCCGTTCATATGATTGAACAGTCGTGTTGTGTAGACGGGCTCAGCTTTCGCCTCGTTGACAGGTGTAAATTTGAAAAGCCCCTTATTCGAACCCGCCCAGATCACACCATCTTCGTCCATCATCAGGGCGTTGAAAGACACTATTCCTTCAGTGGTGTTGAGTTTCCGGTCTATTCTATTAAGAACACCTTCCTTCACCAACCATGCGCCACTACCTTTTGTACCGATCAACACCTCTCCAGGCTCGAGGGCATCGCTGAAACAGCGAATACTAACATCCGAAAGTGGCGAGTCTGGTGGAGAAACAGTACCCGTATTACGATGGAATGTCCTATATCCTGTTGAGGTTCCCAACCAAAGCAGGCCCTTCGGATCGAGGTGCGAGCATCGAATGCGACTCTCTTCATACCAGCTGGTTCCTGGGGCTGATTGGACATCCTCAGCTTCCAACACAACGTGATATCCCACCAATAGAAGCGAGCCCTTCGGTTCTTCGAACACCGAGTAAACCTTCGCAGGCAGGTTGTCTAAAACTTTACCGTTTAACCGGAAAAAACTCTCGTAAACCCTTCTGCTAAGCACCCTACCATCAGAAAGCACGGACAGGCCCAATATTTCATCCCCTTCATACAGCATTCTCGGGGACGACAAACCAGAATCAAGGGACACTTCAGAGATCGTACCTGCCACTCCCCCCAGAATCAATCGGTTGCCACTGCGAACCATTCGACTCACTCCTTTATGCTTTAATCCTAACGGATGTTGAATGAAGTGCAAACCGGGCGCATAAAAGACACCCTTCCCCAATGATGAAAACCAGAAACCGCCTTCATTATCCTGGAAGATGCACGTAATGGAAACCTCTTTCAGATAATGCCTCGGAGGGCGTTGAAAATTGGCATCGGCAAAGCAAAGGGCTCCGCCATTTCGAAGACCGATCCAAAGGTGCCCGTGATCGTCTTCCAACGGAGCATCAATCGCCACTGCCGGAAGCTTATAGGTTTGGACAATCTCACCATCGCGAATCTTCATCGCATACTCATTCACAATGGCAACGAGGTCTCCATTCTTTAATCTGGATACATGGCTGCTGCCGAAGCGATTGACTCCGGGAAAAGGAAACCGAATCACCTTGTCACCGATCCGAATCTTGCTGTAGGCCCGCTTTCCTCTTCCCTTCCTGATGCCGTATGAGCCTGATGAAACAGCCCCATTTGCCAGAGGATGTATGATCAACTGAATGCTGTCTATCCTTAAGTCATACAAAGGCTCCGTACCCTTGTCGCTAAGCTTGGTTGGAACACCTCTGGTGAAACTGAAGTACAGCTCTTTTTCGCTGATTACCTCAAACTTCGAAACATCCTTGAAATCAGTCGGCAATCGTTCTATTTTATCATTTACTGCAGGCTGAATAAAGCGTTGCCCCTCGAAGTAGGCAAGTCGCCTGGAGGAGCATGAAGCCCATAAGCGGCCTTTGGCGTCAAGGGAAAACCTAAAAACATCATTGTCTGGAAGTCCATCCTCTTTAGTAAAACCCTTGAACGTGTATCCGTCAAAGCGAGACACTCCATGATCAGTTGCAAACCAGAGGTACCCCTGATGGTCTTGAGCAATGTTATAAACCTCTGAACTTGGTAAACCATCCTCTACACCATAGTTCCAATAAGCGGGTTCCTGCGCTTGCAAATTCATGCTGATCAAGCATGATAGCAAAAGGAAAAAAGCGCTCAAATTCCTAAGTGCACAAGAGGTTCTCATCGACAAAGGCGAAGATAGAGGCGCTGCGAATTACTACACGATCAGCAAATGTACAACCGTCCCGAATCTGGCTACGGAGGCAAAGTGAACTGCCACATTATTGCGAATGTGCATTGGGGTTGACAAAGTTTGAACTCAAACAAATCAATCCTTATTATCATGAACAACAAACACATTAAGCTGACCACCCTGATGTTGGGCATCGGTCTGGCGGCAAGTGCGCAATGGCTTTCTCCCGGTGGAAACCCATCTTTTACGGGTGACCCTCAAGTCAATGGAAACTTCAGAATCACCAACAACAACAAGGGCTACATGCTCCAATCCACTACCAGTGCACGCTATGGGCTGAAATATGGCAATGCCGGAAATGTAGGTAGCAGCGACAACCTCGCACTTACCAATCGAGAAGGCGGAGGAAGTCTTCTACTTCAAACCTGTGGCACTGGTGGCGGAGCGGCTAACGAGGCGACCAGAATTGCTATTACTCCGGGAGGGAATGTAGGTGTTCCGACCACTACCCCCGCAGCGCTTCTTCACGTAGGAACCATGACAGGCTTTGGGGATTTGAACGGAACAACCGGAACCACGGTAAGGCAGAACCCTCCATTCCTGGTCGTTGGAAACCTGGGCGGAACAGGTGGAAACACAAACACCACTGCTGCTGAATTTAGGAGCCAACAAGACAACTCATCGAGCGTGGGTATCCGAATCAGAGGGTCGAGGGTCAGCCTTGGCAACCTGGACGCTGCGCACATTGACTTAGCCAACTTCGCACGCGACAAAAACACCGGAGTCAGGGACTTTGACATGGCGCGCATCGCAGCAGACATGCAGTCTACAGGAACAAACGAATCAGGCTACATGAAGTTTTACACCAACAATGGCACAGGATTGAATCAGACGGTCTTGATCGATGCTACAGGCAACGTTGGAATTGGCTCCAACGCTAGCTATTCTGGTGTTATGCTCCCTACTCGCAGACTTGATGTAGATGGCAACGGAAGGTTTAGAGACCTGCCAGGAGCTACTACTACTAATCCAACCGAATATGTGGTGGTAGACGCAGATGGGAATCTATTCACAACAAGTGCAGGTGGTTCTGGTGGTGCTGATGCAGATTGGTTCCTCACCCCCAGCACCACAAACACTGCTACAGGGATTGGCCAGGACATTTATACGCTTGGAACGGTTGGTATTGGAACCGGAACTCCTTCGACCAATAACTCCCTCGATGTGCTTCAAAATGCGGGAGTGACTGGAGCTTCCGGTATCAGGGTTATAAATACAGAATCAGTTTCTAATCAAGGGAACATTCTGAACGGTATAGAAGGCCGCGTGGGGAGTACTGCAAATGCTGGCGGCCTCTATTATGGAGTTAGGTTCACGGCTGAAAGTGTCAAGGACAATTATGGCGGCCACTTCACAGGTCGAGGTAGCTCTGCCTTTGGTAACTCTTGGGGTGTATATGCTTTGGCAGATGCAGGAGACGTGAATTTTGGTGTTCAAGGCCTTGCCCAGAATGGCAACCTCCTCAATACTGGCGGCTTGTTTGAAGCCACGGGCGGAACTGCCGCAACCAATATTGGTGGACAGTTTTGCGCCAGTGGAGGCGCGAACAACTACGCGATCATCGTTCCTGCAAACTGCGGTAACGTTGGAATCGGAACACCCACCCCAGATACAAGCTATATACTTGACATTGTGGGAGACGTAAACATCAATGGTACGGGCTACATAACGGGCGGCTCCTGGTCTTCTTCTGACAGAAGGTTCAAGCAGAACATTCGCGATGTGAAGAATGCCAACGAGCTCATCCAGCGACTGAGCGGTGTAACGTACAACTACCGTTCAGACATCGAAGGCTACAACTTCATGGAAGGACGCAGCTACGGTTTCATTGCTCAGGATCTTCAAAAGGTGATTCCAGAGTTGGTCACCACCAAGGAAGATGGCTACCTGGCGGTGAACTATCAAGGTGTGATCCCGGTGTTGGTGGAGGCCATGAAAGAGCAACAAGCTGAAATAGAAGCGCTGAAAGCATCTGTAGGTGCTGATCAAAACTCCGGTGAAGCACCCGGTTCACCAGCTTCAAATGGCTCAGGACACCAGCTCTTCCAGAATACACCAAACCCAACCAGCGGAGCTGCAGAGATCAAAACGTTGATCATGGGCGAAAGCCAGGGAACCGTCTACATCTTCGACTCGTTCGGAAACCGCATGTTTGAAGCGGAAGTAGGTTCAGGCACACAAGTCACCAGAATTGAAGATGGTCTGCTGATGACGGGCAGCTACTTCTATTCACTGCTTGTAGATGGCGAGTTCATCGATTCCAAAAAGATGGTAGTGGTGAAGTAGCGGACAACTTCTCCATACTGAGAATATTCAAGGCTCACGCTCAGCGTGGGCCTTTTTCATTTCCTGAAACAAATTCGGATAAATCTGTTTTGTAATCAATTGGTTACATATATTTGTAACCAATCAGTTACAATTAAATGAGACGAGACGTATTCCAGGCGATTGCTGATCCAACACGTAGGCAAATCGTATCGATGCTAACACATAAACCACTCAACCTCAACGCAGTGGCAGACGCATTTGAAATCAGCCGTCCAGCCATCTCCAAGCACGTAAAAATCCTGAATGAATGCGGTATCGTGACCATCGAACAACGTGGCCGGGAACGCTTTTGCCGCATCCAGCCCGAAAGCCTGAAGGAAGTCGCGGACTGGATCGCCCCTTTCCAACAGCTTTGGGAGCAACGCCTCGACTCCTTTGAAACTTACCTGGAACAGTTAAAAACCGTACGCAATCAATAATCACTATGGATCTATCAACCATCGCAGACCGCATTGTAACCATGCAACGCACTTTCAATGCTCCCATCGACCTTGTTTGGGAAGCGTGGACACAACCGGAGCACATCGCCCAATGGTGGGGCCCGAAAGGCATGAACACGAACGTAGAAGAGCATGACTTCAAGGAAGGAGGAAGCTGGAAATACACCATGCTCATGCCTGACGGCAAGCCTTTCTCCGCCTTTGGCGTGTACTCTGAGATTGTGCCCAAAGAGCGCATTGTCACTTCAGCCAACTTCCCTCCCATGACACACAATGTCATCCTGCACATGGTATTCGAAGCACAGGGAGCGCAAACGCTCTTCACCTTCAGCGTCATCCACGACACCCCGGAATACAAGGATGCACAGGTGAAAATGGGCTTCGAGAATGGCTGGGGATCACAGTTCGACCGACTGAACGACTACCTGGAAAACACCGCACTCAGCTAGACTACTCCCCTCACCTTCTCGCCAAAACATCAAAACGTGAAAAGGCCGACCAGCAGTGGTCGGCCTTTTTCTACACCTGCACAAGAGTGCTACCTAGCGCTTCATCACCTTTCCCATGATCTGCTGATCACCTGTCGTGTAAATCACAAAGTAGAGACCTGCTGTTTGATCTGTGAGGTCAAGCGTGGTGGTTTGATCGCTCATCCCTTCTACAACGCTTACCGTTTCACCCAGCGCATTGAGCACTGTGAGACCTCCACCTGTAGCCACCTCCGCAGGTAAACGGACGCTCATCACATCCGACACCGGATTTGGATACACTTCCAGGCTGTTCATATCCGCGATGGCCACATGCTCTTGATGCTCCTGCTTCGAAAACACATTGCACTCCATGCTGAGGTTGCTGTTGGCATTTGAACAGGGAATCCCCTGAGCCGTGGCCGAAACTGCTGAAGTACTGCTGAACGTAGGAATTCCAATATTGCTGCGTGAAATAGGATCAGATTTCACATTCGTAAAGCAATTGCTGGTACCTGAGTTGAGATCAGTGGACACCACATCGACCGCGAAGTTTGAATTCAGAAGCCGGGGCGCAAGGAAAACATAGCCATTGCCATCTGACCTGTAGGTCAGCAGTTCCTGATTGAAAATGTGTGGATGTTCGCCATCAAACGTTGAAAACACATTGTTTCCATGGGCGTGGAAGTTGGTTGATACAGGGTCGTACAACAATGCATTGAACAGCGTGCCGGTATACTTATCAAACTCCACCACCCAGGCCGTAGCATTGAAGGACGAAACCGTTGGATATCCAGTTTTGAAATATCCGCCCATGGCGAGACGACCTGAATTGAAGACACTCTCCCGCAACTCAAAGCCAGCAGCATCGTGCGATCCATAGGTCGGATCCAACTCGAGGTAGTAACCTCCCACCACCACGGGATTGCCACCAAAGATGTCTCCGTAGATCGTGATTTGAGGATTGTGAATGATGCTATTGTTAGACATCAGGTAGAGCTCATCGCTTGTACTACTGTACACAGCGGAAACGCCTACGTGCTGATGGTTGGTAGACTGAAAAGAGTGATTGGAAGTGATGTTCAGATTAAAGTCCAGGAAAGCAGAGAGTACACCCTGACGAATGGTTCCACCATCGTCCCAGTCATGACTACCGGTGACGTAGAAGCCATTGGGTAATTCTACGATATCGTTGATAGAAGCTTGCTGCTCATCATTGCCAGAAAACTCAGCCATGATGCCCGTGTAGTTCAAATTGAGGTCAAACTGCATCACCACTGCCCTGTTGTTGGTGTAGGGATAATTGAAACTGGTGGTACGCATTCCTCCCACCACGTAGGTATTGTTGACACTGGAATAGATCACATTGGTAAACGCACTTCCTCCAAAGCCATTGACCACGCGATCATCAATGCAGTTTCCATTTCCGTTCAGCTTAGCAATGTACATCTGAATTTGCCCCGAAACGGTGGTATACCCCACAACCACCAAGTCACCGTTGGCGTCTTCGAGAATGTCCAGTGCCCGATCATCCGCTGAAAGGTCGATGTAGCGTTCCCACACCATGTTCCCGCTGTCATCCATTTTGAATACATGGATGTCGTTATTACCATTTCTGAATTCGGTGCCCGCCACTACATACCCGCAAAAGGAGGATGTTTCGATCGAATAGTGATTGTGGTCGGTGCTGAATTGAGAAACCGTGTGCTGGAAGTTTTGAGAGACACAAGGCGCAGGTGGAGGACTGATGGCACAGAGCTCAGCTGTTGTACTGGGAGCAGCGCTACAGCTAAAACTTTGGCTGGACTGTGTCATGAAACCAGGCGAGTTGTACGTGGTGATCGGCTGCTCGGAAATCGGACCAGGACTCCACGACAGAGGGTCCAAACAATCGTTGCTCACATGGTTGAAGTCCGTGGAGATGACCTCAAGACCGTAGTTCCCTCCCACTGTTCGCGGCCCTACGTAAACATAACCGGCACCATCAGGCCGAATGGTGAGGATCTCCTGACTGAAAATATAGGGATGAACACCGGCAAACGTTGAGAACATCCCTCCACCGTGAGCGTGAAAATTGGGCGAAGGAGCAGAATTAACTACCGTTTGAACATTGGTTCCTGTTGCCTTCTGAAACTCCGCCAGCCAAGGCGCAGCGTTTGTGTAGGGCGCGCCTCCGCCCGTGCGGAAGTAACCCGCTGCCACAAGGTTGTTGGGATTGTAGATGCTCTGTTTCAATTCAAACCCGGAAGCATTGGCAGGACCAAAATTGGGATCAAGACCGAGGTAGTAATTCCCGGTGATGGCAGCGCTCATCGTTGATGCAGAAGAGATCGTGGTGATCTGCGGATTGTGAAAAGCGCTGTTGTTGGACATGATGTAGAGCTTGTCCGTTCCACTATCGTAAACAGACGAAACGCCTTCGTGCTGCGAGTTTGTAGACTCGAAGCTAAGGGTGTTGGTCACATTCAGGTTCAAATCAAGCCAGGCAGCTAAAACGCCCTGAATGCCTATCTCATCATCGATACTGCCCGTGATGAAGTATCCATTGGGCATCTCGATGATGTCGTTCACTGAGGCATGATGATGCTCCACTCCACGGAGCTCTCTTACGTTGCCCATGGTAAGGTTTGCATCAAACTCCAGCACAATGGCATAGTTATCATAAAGCGGATTGGTAAACTGATCCGCTCGCATACCACCCACAATGTAGCTCTGACTGGCTCCAGACCAGATGATGTTGGTACCAGCACTTACAGGATAACCAGAGGCTATGGTGTTTTGCTCACAGGCACAGGCAGAATTGAACCTGGCTACAATGAGCTCAGGAAGCCCATTCACCATCGTGTATCCAGTAACCACAATGCGTTGGTTTGGGTCTTCCGTCACGTCCAGTGCACGATCGTCAGACGAAAGGTCCAGCGTTTGCTCGCAAAGCACGTTTCCATTCGGATCCATTTTGAAGACATGAATCTTGTTGTTTCCAGGCTCAAAGAGCGTTCCCGCAAAGAGCATGTCACCACCGGCAGTGGTTTCGACCGAATAGTGATTGAAGTCAGTATTCGCCCTCGTGAGGGTCTTTTCAAAGTTCTGTGCACACAGCAGGCTCGTGGCCAACAGCGACAGAACAAGCATTAAGCTGCTTTTTCTCATGATTTAGGTAATTAAGTGGCGCCTACTCTGTTGATGCTTTTCGGCAATCGCACTCAGTGTTTCAAGATGTGGTCAGACCGCTGGAACCAGCATACGCGTATAGGCCTCGACCCGTGATGTCCACCGATGCATCAAAACTGCCATGGAAGCGCCATCACCACTGAAACTGCTGTCATGATCATTGAAACCGCTGTCATTTCTTCGCAGGTGACGGGCCGTTAACCCGTAAAAAGCACGTCACGCATAAGCGCAATAAAAGCAAATGGAGACCTCTTCGCCTGCTATTCTTCGAGTTTCACACCCGTTTGCTTGCTTTTCCTGAAGGCAGAAGGAGTAAGTCCAAAAAGCGCTCTGAACGCCTTGTTGAAGGCCTGTGGACTGTTGAAGCCTGAACGCTCGCCAATGGATATGATGCTGGCTTCTGTTGTAATGAGCATTTCAGAAGCCTTTGCCAGTCGATAGCTTTTGATGAACTGGCTCGCACTCTGCCCCGTGAGCGCCTTCAGCTTATTGTGCACGCTGTTACGGTTGAGTGCCAACTCAGCGCAAAATTCCGGGACACCAAACTCCCCGCGCTCATAGTTTGCTTCCACCACCTCGCTGGCACGCTTCAAAAAATCAGCGTCCAGTGGCGAGTAGTTCGATTCTGCCTGGATGAGCAAAGGGTTTTGGAAGAAGAGCTTCTGCAGGTGGCGCCTTTGCCTGAGCAAATTCCAAATGCGGGCACGAAGCTCATTGGCATCAAATGGCTTGCTGATGTAGTCGTCCGCATCTTCTTCAAAGCCCTGAACACGGTTCTCTGCATCGGCCAGAGCGGTGAGCAGCAGTATGGGAACGTGGCTGGTCTCAATGTTTGTTTTCAGAGCTTTCAGGAGTTCCATTCCGTTCACATTTGGCATCATTACATCACTTACGATAAGGTCAGGTTGAAGCTCTTTTGCCAGCTCTATTCCTCTCGCTCCGTCCTCCGCAAAGCTCAGCCGGAAGTCGTTCGCGAGCACATCTTCCAACAATGCTCGCATTTTGGCATTGTCTTCTACCACCAACACATGAGGCTGAGTGACCAGATCTGAGTTCTGCTTTTGACTCTGAAGCACATCCGATGCTTCCAGGGGCGTTGCTGCGCTTTGGATAGAATGAGATGGTAAATCTTCACTGATCGTAGTCGGGAAATGAAGATGGAAAACGGTCTCATCCCCTTCGCTGCTGGCAACCTCGATTTCTCCACCGTGCAGTTCCACGATTTGCCGCGTAAGCGCCAGGCCAATTCCATGCCCGTTGTAGCGAATGTCATCTGCTCTGTAATACCGATCAAAAACACGCTGCTGCTCTTCTTCCGGAATCATCTTTCCGGTATTGGATACTCTAATGTGAATACGATCATCGATGTGCTCATCCGAATGGATGAGCAGCCTTACACGACCTCCCGCGGGAGTGTGGGAAGCAGCATTTTTAAGCAGATTATTAACCACCATGATGAGCCGGTGGCGATCGGCATGAATGCTGACGTTGCCCAAGCTGTGTTCCAACTCGAACTCAATCGACTTCCTCGCAAACACCGGATCAAAAGACGCCTTGACCTGTGAGCATAAAAGACTCAAACTGAAATCAGTCTTTTTGAGGATTGTGTGGCCAGACTCGATCTTCGACATTTCTAAGATTTCATCCACCATCTCCAGCAGTTCATCCGTATTGTTCAATACAGACCGAATCATCCCCTGATGCTTCACGTCAACAGATTTAAGATGCTGCTGAAGAGGAACTTGTATAAGTGTAAGCGGAGTTCGAAACTCATGAGAAACATTGGCCAGCAAGGCATTTTTTGCCCTGGCTAGTTCAGCCTGCTGCTCGGCCTTCACACTCTTCTTTTCTACCATCCATTTTTCACGTTGAATCTCCAGTTCTCGCTGTTGCTTCTTCCAGCGAAGGCGCTGATAAAACCAGTAAAAGACGCCCGCTGCCAATAGCAAACACACAATGAGAAGTGTGATGTAGAGCCTGCCCAGCGCAATTTCAGTGTTCTTCCGCTCCATAAGCAGGTCCTTCAATTCCTTCTCTTGCTCAAGCTTTACAATGCCAGCTTCTGCTTCTGAAAGCTCGAACTCAGTCTTCAGCAGCTCGATGTTTTCTGAGGCTCGCGAACTTTGGAGGCTATCGTCAATTGCTTTGAGCACCACATGATAATCCAGGGCTTTTTCAAAGTGCTTCTGAGCGATGTGAGAGCGGTAGAGCAGTTCGTGGGCCAGTCGGCTTTTTTCATTGTAAGCCACGCCACCCGAGCGAGCGATGAACTCTTCCAATGCCGCTATGGCTTCTGTGTAGGCGCCTAACTCATATTTCAACCTGCCTATGTAGAGTTGCAGCATATGTTCGCCTTTGGTGTTTTGCGTCTCCAATTCAGCCTGAAGCAATTCATAGTTCTCATTGGCGCTGAGCAAATCATTCACTTCAAGATGTATGGCCATGCGCTCACCATACAGGCGAGGCAAAATCGCAATCTGAACCTTCTTGAACAGTGCTACTGCTGTATCGAGGTACTGCAACGCTAACTCGTGATCTCCGCTCTGATGATACACCAGCCCAAGGCTTTCGCTGGTTTTAGCAATCATCTTCAGTCGAAGCCGGCCCGTAAGTTCTTCATCCACAAAGTCAAGTACCTCGAGAAACATGGACGCAGCTTTCTCAGTCTCGTTCGTTTGCCGATAGATATTGGCGAGCGAAGCTTTTGTGTAGTGCTCGTAATGCACATCCTCAAGGCGTCTGGCCACCTCCAGCGCTTCGATGTAGCTCTCTATTGCCAACGCAAAGTCACCACTCCTCTCATGCTCACCCCCTACCCATTTCACCGAAGTGTATTGGCCATGCAAGTTTTCGAGTGAGGCATACAATTCGAACCCTTGTTGCAAAGCTTCCAAACGCCCCTCCAGCTCTTCTCCTATAATCAGGAAGAACCCTTTGCGAAGACAGGCGTGTGCAAGCTCGTCTTTGCTTCCAAAAGCTTTGCAAAGCTCCATGTGCCTGGCATTGTAGTAGAGCGCAGAATCAATCAAATCAAGCGATGCATAGCTTTTACTCATGAACGAATAAAGCCGATGTTGAATGCTGCGGGTTCCCCAAGCCTGCGCCTTGTCCAGCAGCTTCGATAAAGAGCGAATACTACCTCTTGGATTAAACGCACCTGTCCTGATCTTTTCGAATTCACCACTCATGATCCAAAGCGCATTTCCGGCTTGATTGAAATAGAACTGAGAAGAATCGAGTAGATCCGGGTAATCCACACCTGCGAGCTGGCCCGCATCAATGCCATAAAACTGATCCCATACCATGCCGGTCAAGAGCGGATCTCCAAGCGCTTTGGCTTTTTGCATGGCTGCTTCCGCGCTTTTCAGACTTTCGGTTTGTGGCGCGTAGAAACTAAGGCACCAGATGTTGAGGATGCGACACAACAGCGCATCTTCGTCAAATCCGTGTTTCTCAAACCAGGGTATGCATGGCTCAAGGCTTTGCATGGCTTCGGTAAGGCGGGTATTATGAGTCTGATACCTCGCAAGCTCATAACGTCCTTTCATACGCCCCCACTCAAAATCCAGCAGATCAGATGAGTGAATGGCCTTCCGGGTATAACTCAGCGCACTATCGAGCTGAATCTCGTGGTAGCAATCGGCCAGCAACAGCAGAACCCTGACATGCTCCTCATTCTCAAGCGATGCCAGCTCCAGCTTCAAGCTGTCAGCGTGGGATTGCTTGTAAAAAGCTTGTGCCGGTAAGTCAGAATAAAACAGCAGCGTACAAAGGGCAAACACAAAGGAATAGCGCATGGTCAACAGGTTGTAATGTTCAATCGAAGCCAAGGGTATACACAGATGTTCTCATACCCATAACTGTCACTTGGGCGAATATGACATATCCACCACTAGGAAGCACGTTCAATTAAACCCGAACGTTTGGAAGCTCAACTGAAAGAGGAGGTCGCAGATCGAATAACTTACTTTATCAAGTCTGATATCAACATCCGCTTTGTCTGAGCGTTTCTCTTCCATCATATCCCAACTATGGCTAAGAAAAAAGAGAAAGACCCACGACTGGCACTTGTAAAGCTTTACAAGGATTACCTCCTTACACATGGTGAATTACCCGCTTCGCTGAAAGCCTTCATGGACTTCGGAAGTCTCAAGCTGGATGGCTTTAAGAAGCATTTCAACAGCCTCGAAGAACTGGAAGTAGCCTTGCTTCTGCTCTACTTCAAAAAGTCAGATGATGTGCTAAAATCAAGTTCTGACGCGGAAGAACTGACGAGCAAAGAGCGTCACCTGGCATTCCTCTATATTCTGGTAGAAACCGTGGGCGAAGACGAAATCTTCCTCCGTGAATTCCTGCATCAGAAGCGCAAGCAGCCTTCATTCATCCAAAAGTTCATGATGGCATTGAATGCGCAGGAGCTCACAGGCATGCATTCGGAAGGAAAGCTATCAGAAGTCTTTGAAAAGGTGAAGATCAATCCAAAGAAAACTGCGCTGACCAATCATGCGCTCGCGGTCATTTACTTCCTGCTGAAAGACAACAGCGAAGACAAGCAAGACACGGATGCATTCATCGAAAAGACTACGGATCTGTTGTTCAGACTTACAGACACCAGCACCTTGATGAGCATGTTTGACCTCGGCAAGTTCATGGCATCAAGAAAGCAATCTGTCTTTACCTGGGAATAACGAGGATGGCAAAGGATCAGGATAAAATTGCCGTTTCCAAGCTTGGGAGAGCAGGAAAACTGGCCAATGCAGGCGCCAAGATTGGAGCCAACTACATGAAACACTACGCGAAGAAATTGGTGAATGGTGAAAGCGATCGAAACGAACTGGACGAAGCCAACGCCAAGGATGCCTATCAGGCCTTCAGCGAACTGAAGGGCGGCCCTCTGAAAATGGCTCAGATGCTGAGTTTGGGAGAGCAGTTGCTCCCCAAAGCGTACACTATGCAGTTTGCGCAAGCACAGAACAAGGTGACTCCACTCTCCTACCCGCTCATCCGAAAAACGTTCAAGAAAGAAGTCGGCAAAAGCCCGGATGAAGTATTTGACAGCTTCACAAAGCAAGCCGTAAACGCAGCCTCCATCGGGCAGGTTCACAAGGGAAAGATTGGTGATCAGTGGTATGCCATTAAGGTTCAGTATCCCGGAGTGGCCGACAGCCTGATGAGTGACCTCTCCATCGTAGCTCCGATGGCAACTCGCATGTTCGGCCTCAAGAAATCGATGGTCGCTCCCTACCTCAAAGAGGTGGAAGAAAAGCTGATGGAGGAAACGGATTACAAGCACGAATTAGAGAGCTCTCTTCGCATCATCAAGGGATGCAAGGAACTGGAAAACGTGACCTTTCCAACGTTTGAACCCAAGCTTTCGGGAAAACGAGTGATCACCATGTCATGGATCGATGGTTTAGGGCTTGCAGATTGGATTGCGACTGATCCCACGCAAGAGCAGCGCGACCTGATTGGGCAAACACTTTGGAATTTCTATCAATTCCAGATTCACGAGCTGCGGTTCATGCATGCAGATCCTCATCCCGGGAACTTCATTGTCACCGAGGACGAGAAGTTGGGCATCATCGATTTTGGCTGCATCAAGGAAATTCCAAAGGATTTCTATAAGTCATACATCAAGCTGATGGAGCATGGCCAGGAGTTGCATTCCACGGAGTTTGTGGAGGCTTTGACGGAATTGGACTTGTACAATCCTGAGGCTGACCAAAAGGAACGCGACTTCATCCTTGGGCACTTCCGGGAGATGTTTGAACTGGTGGGCCGCCCCTTGTTCAGCGAGCGGTTCGACTTTTCGGACGACAGCTACTTCAAGGAGATTTACACCAAAGGAGAAGCTCTGAGCAAGAACTCGGAAATGAAGGGGCTTTCCGCACAGGGCTCGCGGCACTTCATCTACTTCAACCGCACATATTTCGGACTCTACCAGCTGCTGAACCAGCTCCGGGCAGATGTGAAAACAGATGCTGTGATGTGGATGAAAAAGCGCTATCAGAAGTCGGCCTAAAGGTTTCACTCAGGAAGATATCTTAGCGATGTGAAGCTCCCCCGCTCCATTGCTGATGTCGATTGGCATCGCCTTGCTCAGGCACTTGCATTCTCGGTTATGTTGTTTCAGTGTGCTACGCTGGCCAATGTGGACTATTACACTGGTGTAGGACAAAGGGACTTGGTTCGCTTTCTCACCGTTCTGTTTGCTATTCCTTCCATTGTTGGCGCTGCGCTACCGGTCTTTAAGGGACGAGAGATGGTATACAACTATGCGGCCTTATTGCTGCTTGTGATGGGTTCACTAGCGCTGCCCATGGGTTACTGGTTTTATGCTGACAGCCCAAACGAGGACAGTCAGTGGATCGCTCGCGCTTATACCGGATTGATTCTCACCCATTGCTGGGTATTTGCCAGCGTAGTGCTGAACCTTATTCAGGTTCGCTCTCTGTTTGTCATCCATGCCGTTTTGTTTTTAATGCTGTTCGGCCTGGCCATAAGCTCCACCGGTCGCGCCATTGCCACCGGTTTGTCTCATCACGAAGACACACTCTACGTGGTGACCTACCATGATGCAGCGCGAAAGCAGATTGACCAGGAATTCAAAAAATACAAGTACCGAACCTACGGCACAGCAAAAGCCTACTATCCAGATGGGCAGCTGAAAAGCATCACTTACTACAACGAAGAAGGAAACCGAGATAGCAGCTTCTCCTAAACGCAGGATGGTTTATTGCAGTCTAAGATCACGCTGGTCATGAAACCATGGTCTGAAGAACTGATTCGGGAGCATCTGATGTATGACGGCATGGGTCGACCAACCGCTCGCAGACACTACAACAAGAGAGCCGTCCAGCACGGAGACTGGCTTCAGTATTACCGCAACGGCTTCGCGAAGGTCTCCGGTCAGTACCGAAACGGTGAAATCACAGGAGATTGGTTTTTGTACGCCAGCACCCATGGTGGCGTGGTAGACAGCATTGTGAACGCGAGCCCCAAAGACAAAACGAGGATTGAAGGTTGGCACCGGATTCAAGGATTGATAGATTCAACCGTCTTCGAGCGCTGTGTTCCAGTAAGGATAGATCAAAGGCTTGGCGGAACGATGGAGCACTTACCGAATTGGAATTGTCCGGGTGACTAGCTATTGGTCGCAAGCTGTCAGCTATCAGCTTGGGTGGGCTTTGATTTTAAGCGGTTCTCTTTGAATTTAAACTCGGTTAACCAGGCTAGCGGGCATGGCACCCAGACTATTGCCATTGAGGTTGAGATTGAGATTGAAGTTTAAACACCCTCCTCAATCAACTTTGATCCTTGATCCTTGATCCTTGATCCTTCATCCTCCCCCCATGCTCTTCCATCAACTTCTTCAGCTTTGGCTCAATGTAGCGCTTGCAGAAGGCTTTTTCAGGATTCTTCCGGTAGTAGCTCAGAAACTCTTCGGTGTTGATGCGGAACTCCGCAAATGTCAGAACACGCGTGATCAATTCTTCATCAAAATTCGCCTGAAGCATGCTCAGCGACTCCCTGGCTTGTTCTAACTGGGAATCATCAAATGCATAAATCGCGGAGCGGTACTTCCCTCGCATGGAATGGTTGGAGGTGGACGCATGTGTCAACAAGTGAATTTCGATCAGGGTGTGTTGCGAGATCTTGTCAACATCAAAATGCACCACCACAGCTTCAGAGAACGCGGCATGTTCACCCTCCGAAGCAATCCACCCCTGCTCCACATGGTGCACACCTTTCAGCGCATCAAACACCGCCTCGGTACACCAATGACACCCGCCACCAAATCCAATCTTACTCACCGCCATCCCAGCGAAATTAGGTGAGAGTTTGTTCAATCAGATGATGAGTTGATTAGATGATCAGATGATGGGCTTGAAGTGTACCCCCACCCAAACATCACCTAATCTCCCGATCATCTAATTGTCTGATTATCTAATTACCTAATCAACTAATTGCTCTACCCCGCAACCTTGAGCCTTCGAATGATCTTCATCGGCCCCGTACACTTTTGCTGGTGACAGCTGAGGCAGGCATCAATCGCAGAGTTGAACGTGGCTTTCTGATCTTCCTGAGAAGACTCAAACCGTTGGTAATTGGTGAGGAAATGATCGGCCATGCCTCGGTAGACATCGTCAATTTTTGAGGGTTGGGTTGCTGTTGCCGTATGGATGGCCTTAAATTCTTCCAGGAAGCCAGGGTGCACCTCCAGCCCTTGCTCGAGTGAATCACTGACTAGCTGAAGGCGATCATGCATCTCGCGCATAAGCAATGCCAATTCACTGCGCTCCATGCCCGTGACTTTTTTCACTTTGGGTTTGACCTCTGCTTCACGCGCTGAAGCAGTAGGAGGCGCATCTGCACAAGCCCAGGCAATGCAGAGAATCACAAAAAGGCTAATCCAGCGGTTCATTTGGTTGAGTTCAAGGATCAAAGTTTCAAGATCAAAGTTAGCTTCCTTCGCTTTGATCTTTGATCCTTGATCTTTCATCTCCGCCTCCTCCGATCTTTTCCACCTCCAGGGCGGCTTCGCCTCTCGCATAAATCACCAGGCCCATATCATTGGGGCCGATGGACAGCTGATCGATGGATATGGTGTCCAACTGGGCATTCAGGTTGATGTTTTGACCACTTTTCCCGCGTTCCACGCCTTGCGATATCAACTGCGGAATGGAATCCACGAGCGAGCCAATGGGAACATTGAGATAAGTCACGGCTTCCTCAATGATTTCATCGTGAAAGAAATAATCACCCAGGTCAAGTAAGGACTGATCGGTTCTGAGCACCTGATAATTGAAATCGCTGACGGACAGTGTGCGTGTTTCAGGAATGTAATGCGGGAAGCCCAACACCTCTACTTTCAACGCCATGTCACCACTGATCACAGCCGTGATGAGCAACAGAGAATCAACACCTGCTATGCTCACCGTATCGAGCGTAAAGGCCCTTCCTTCCACTTCGAATGGTGTGTTGTAGACATGCTCGCGCATTACCTTGTTGAGAAAGTCATAGGAAACCCTCATGGGCAGGTAGATGGCGTTGCGTTGTGCAGAGTCATTTCCTACGGTCAAGGGTGGAAACTGCGGTTCTTCCTGGATGCGATTTGAAGTGTCAAAAACCGTGTTTAAATGCCCAAAGACACCCAACTCCAGAGAAAGGGCTGAAGCTGAGAAGCCCCACTTTCTTAGATGCAATTCACTAGGCTCAACGGTGATGAATACGGGCAACACATGCTTGTTCACCGCGATGGGTTTGCTCAGCTTGCTCCATGTTTTGCCCAGAAGCTTCTTAAGGCTCACTTTAGAAAGCTCCTGATCAATCAGCTCGGTGATGATGCTCTCTTGCTCCCGAATCAGCTCATCCACCTGTTCGGTGAGGTCGATGGTGTTGCCCAACACCCGAATCTCGGCCGGAGAAACCCAATCAATGTCTGTGAGTGCGGTGGCGCTTTGAAGCGTGTAGTCTTCTTGCACGTCTATTTGCGAGGTAAACGAGGGCACGACCTTGAAACGACTTAGGTCACCCTTGAAAAAACTATGTCGAACACTGATCTCCAACGGCACCGACCACTGCAACTCTTCTCCGGCTCCCGATAGCGTAATGATTCCGTTTCGCACCAGACTTACGGATAATCCCGCCTTCAGCTGCTTGTTCTTGACCAAATCAAGCGCCAGGCGCTCGTGCAAGGCTTTTTGAAGTTGAGCCAGCGGAAGCTCAATCGGAATGGACAGGGATGAAACAGGCACCTCAAGCGGAGTACGCTCATAGTCTGCATCTGCCCCGGATCGCCAGCTTTCTACCTCCGTCTGGCAGGCACTCAGGGCAATAACGAATAGCAACAATGGGATGATCTGCCGGAAACACATGGCGCAAAAATGCGAAGCAATTGCCCCGGAACCTAAATCGTGAAGAGCTATTTCTACTGCTCACCCACTCCCCGATCGTCTCACAGCAGGAGGCTTTAATTCTATCTTTGGCCGCGCAAATGACTGCAGTCGCGCAGAACCCCGAAAGCTGAGAAGAATGAGTATTTCCCGATCCAATCGAAACGCTTTATCGATCGCTGGAATTGCAGCGCTGTTCTTCTTTCCCTTTCTGGGAGGTGTACATCTCTTTGACTGGGACGAGATCAACTTCGCGGAAATCGCCCGCGAAATGGTGGTGCTTGGCGACTACCTAAAGCCTCACATGCAGTTCGTGCCGTTTACCGAAAAGCCACCACTCTTTTTCTGGCTGCAAGCGCTTTCGATGGAGGTGTTTGGAGTGGGTGAATACGCTGCTCGCTTTCCCAATGCCCTCTGTGGCATTGCTACCCTGGTAGCGCTCTACAAGATTGGCGAAAAGCTGCACAGCGAGCGTTTTGGCTGGCTTTGGGCCGGAGCCTACTTCGGAGCCATCCTTTCGAACCTGTACTTCAAGTCAGGCATCATTGATCCCTGGTTCAACCTATTCATCTTCCTTGGCCTTTATCACCTGATTCTCTTCTACTGGAAAAAATCAGGCATGGAAGGCATCAAGCTGAGGTCATCGAAATGGCCTTACCTGGTTTGGGCGGGTATATTCACCGGTTTAGGCATGCTCACCAAAGGCCCAGTGGCTTATCTGATCACGGGAGGCGTGCTGGCGGTTTATTGGGTTCATAAGCGCTTTCGATTTTACATTCAGGCCCATGAGTTTGCACTCTACACCCTCATCGCACTGGCTGTGACCAGCCTTTGGTATGGAGCGATCACTTTTGTTCACGGCACGCAGTTCGTGGTCGAGTTTACCATCCGGCAGTGGGAGCTTTTCAGCAGGCCAGATGCTGGTCATGCAGGATTTCCGGGCTATCACTTTGTGGTCATCCTTTTCGGCTGCTTCCCCGCCTCTATCTTCCTGATTCGGGCACATGGAAAGCTGGAGCTGTCAGAATCTCACACGATTGACTTCAGGCGGTGGATGCTCATGCTCTTTTGGGTGGTGATCATCCTGTTTTCCATCACTGCTTCTAAGATTGTCCACTACTCAAGCATGACCTATTTCGCCATCGCCTACCTCACCGCGTTGGTGGCGGAACAACTGATCACCGGAAAGATTCAGCTGGCCGGCTGGATGAAGGGCATGCTCTGGGGCATTGGTGGTTTGGCTGGGACTCTGGTCGCGGTGTTGCCCTTTGCCGCAATGAACATTGAGGTATTAAAGCCACTCTTCGAAAAGGACAAGTTTGCACTGAAAAACCTGGATGCGTTGGTCAACTGGACGGGTATCGAAGCCATTTCAGGCCTGCTGCTCATCGGCACCATTGCCACCTTCATATGGTTCGCCAAACGCGAACGAATGGAACATGCCTTCCGCTACCTGTTTGGAGGTGTGGGCGTATTTGTCTTTGTTACGCTCGTCTTGTTCATTGCCAAGATCGAGAGCTACTCACAGCGCGCTGCCATTGAATTCTATGAATCAAAGCAGGGATGCGATTGCTATGTGGCCAACGAGCGCTACAAAAGCTACGGACCTATGTTTTATGCACGCATGGAGCCCGGCTACAATCCCGCGAGCCTGGAAAAGGAATGGCTGAAGCACGGAGACATCGACAAGGATGCCTTTTTCGTGGCCAAAGTGACGGGCACAAAAGAGCTGGACACCATTCCTGATGTGGAGCTACTTTACGAGAAGAACGGATTCACTTTCTGGAAGCGATCGGCACAATAGCCGTGGCTATTGCTCCGCGAATCAGTAGTTCGTAATGTCCAGGTAAGGATCACTGGTTTTGCCTACACGCCAGTATTTGCGCTCGTGATCCAGTGCATCAAAGCCGAGTTTCTTGCAGTATTCTATAAACTCCGTCTCTCGCTTGGGGAGGAAACGGGCAGAGCCTTTCAACACCTTTTCCAACTTTGGTGCCTTTCCCTTTTCTTCCTGGGCTTCAGTCGCTTTATAATTGGCGATGCTGTTTTCCTGGTAGCCGCAGAAGCGTGATGGAGCAAAATGATTTTCTCCGTTCACTTTGTACATCAGAATGGTCTTGCTGCGCTTGATTAAATCGTGTGCAAACGCTCTCTCCTCTTCCTTTTTGCTGTTCAGGTAGGTTTCGAGTGTTTGAAGGTTGGTAATAACGTGCTCTAGTTTTGTTGCTATATCCATGGTCTCTTTTATTCGTCCGCTTCCTGACCATCTCCTCCAATCCTTCTACACTACCGTCAGTTGCCTGAGACAAGCAACGGTTCAAATGCTTACAATCACCGAATTACTGGATGAAAGACCTGGCGAGGTTCCTTTGGTGAGGGATCTGCTGCCCAATGCCACATGCACGTGAGCAGCTCAATGATCCGGGCCAATAGCGGCTGTTAAAGGTTGGGCGAAGGTATGCGTATAGGAGATACAAGCCTATACCGCGTGTGTTAATTCAACGAAACAGATCTAAAAAATTAAAAATCAATTATTTAACCCTTTACCCGATAATCCAATCAAAGAAAACAAGCAGACCATTTCCAGGAAAAAAGGGTCAAAATCGACCTATGGTTTAGGAGCAATCCAGTCTAGTGTTAATCGCGCCATGATCCCAAATCTTCCTGTAGCCCAGGCTGTGTTTTTGCCGATGGCACACGCATAAAACCCTTGTTCTCCCAACGGATGCCAGGTTATACCAAGATCTGTTGAATAATCCGATCCGGTGCGTCCGACACAGAGAGCCCACTGACCGTCATCGCTGATGGCAACGCCAGAGCGATAGCCACGCGGCCCTTGCTCTACCACTGTATTCCAACTGGCACCAGCGTCCCGACTGTAGGCGCATACACTATCTGTATTGGTCGAATCGAGGTAGTTTCCTCCTATGGCAATGAGCACTTCCTGGCCGGCAACGGTGGTTTGATCGGGACTGTACATGGCCATGGAGTATATCCCAGAGCCTCCACCTGCGCGAAGAGGCACAATACCAAGGTTTGTATCCTGCCAGGAAATGGGGTCGATCACTCTTGCATAGCGAGCTCCGCCTGTGGCAATCCATGGCTGACCAGCAGAGTTGAGTAAGAGCCCGGTGCCACTGGCCGCAAAACCTCCGGAACCGGATTGGGCCAAAGGACTTCGCCCCTGCTCCATCGGTTGCCAGTTCAGGCCACCATCTTGAGTTGTCAAGACCTGGAACCTGCCGTTGATTGGGTCTCCGTAGGCCATCCCGTTCTGAGCATTGGCAAAATCCAACGCATCAAAAAACACTTCCGTTCGCTTGTCTTGATACACCAGCGCCCAGGTAGCTCCACCATCTTCGGTGCGATAAAAGAAAACGCCCTCACCGGAGCTCATGACAATGGCCCGTTGAGAATCCCAAGCGTGTATGTCTCTGAAATCTAGCTTTTCGGCACCCGGGACAGCAACGAGTTGCCAATTCTGCCCGCCATCAATGGTGCGCAAAACGCTACCACCTGTACCGCTCGCCCACACGGTATTGTCATTAACCACGCTAAGCCCTCTCAGATGTGCGCGGGTTACTCTCTCAAGAAGTTCCCAGTTTGTGGATTCTAAGGAATCTGGACCGCCAGTTACCTCTTTGGACGTGTCAACAGCTGACTGATCACTGCCAGAACCACAGGCAGCAACAAAGAGGAGAAAAACAAACCAGAGGCTGCTCTTCAAAGCTCTATTGAACCTCACCCACGTTGGATTCCCCGGAAACGGTGAGCCCGGTTTCATCGGTCACGGTTACCTTGGCTTGATACTTATCTCCAGCTACCAGAGGGTTCTCGAATCCGAACAGATTATCAATCGTGGTTCGCTCCATTTTGCCATCGGCATAGCTGTAGGTGGCATCATCAAACATATTGATGAAGCTTCCGGCATTGTCTACCGTCCACAGCTCAATGCTCACTTGTTGAATACCACTGGCGTCAAAGGAAACCACCGTTGTCTTGAGCAGATCACCCGCAGCAATGCTGTTAGGCACGGTAAACTCTCTGATCTCAGGAGCAGCCGAATCTTCAATCTTAAAGCTGCTGCTTTCATCAACAGATTTTCCATCGGTATCTGTAACCTCTACATTGACGGTATAGGAACCATAGGCATCGATGTCTGAAAAGAACGGATCAAACGGATCGATGGTCACAGCTCCACTTACAGACTCTTCAGTTCCGCTCAGCGAGCCACTTGTTTCGTATAAGGTTTCAAAGCTTTTCACCACTTCCATCGTGTACGAGGCGAGTTCAACATCGTCAGTGGCCGTGAAACTGATGGTCACATCACCAAAGTCTTGATCGCCCACGGGAGCAGTAATCTCTACTGAAGGATCGAGGTCCACTGCGTATTCACAACTGCCATCATCATCGTCTGCATCTGCATCGTAATTCAGCGCTGTAGCATCGGTACAACCTTCTTTTTTACAGGCAGCAAATGGCATGGCAAAGGCTGCGATCAGGAGGATTATGGGGAGTCGTTTCATGATTATTCGAATTGGGGGATTTGCTACAAACATACTCGTGATTCAGATTCATCGGCATTCGCAGGAACGACCTGACCTACAGCTAAACATAGATAAACTATGACATGAAGCCGAAAATGAATTCCCCAACGGGTTGAGAGTCAAGTTACCAGGAACACTGCCCCGTGTCGGTCCAAGCCTCCTTTTTATTACCAAAACGATCTCGGGCCGTCACTGCCACACGGTAAAAGTCACCGTTTTGCAGGTCGTGGTTGGTGAACCATCTGGAGAGGTATTGCCCCCTCACTCCTCGCTCAAAGGTTACGATCAGCGCTTCCTGAACCCTCAGCAAAGCTCCCTGCTCATTGACACTCCAGAGCTCTAGCACGGCCTCACTCAGCCATCCATGATCATAGAGGTTCAGGTTCAGAACGATGTTTTGATCAGGAACGATATCCAAATCGAGACTTTCAATGTCAACACGCGGAACCACGGTATCGATCATGTGGAAGGTAAGCGACCCCTGACTGGATTGCCCGTAATCATCTGACACGTTTACTTCCACCTGGTATTCACCATAAGGATCTTCGGGCTGCTCCACGCGCGGCCTTTGATTTGGATCGGGTTCGCTAGGATCGATCAGCACCTGGAAGGTGAATTCATCTTCTAAACCACTGACCGAGCCGGAGTTGGCTGTCACGAATTCTCCACTCTTGTAAAGTCCCACGGTAACACCGTTCAATCCTCGATCATCGCTCACGCTGCAGGAGAATACTATGGGAACATCTTGCTCAAAAAAAACCGAATCAGGCTCAAAGAAACGAACGGAAGGCAGGCCGTTGTACACGCAGGAATTATCATCATGACGGGCGTCAACAGAGTAATTCATGGCCTGTGGATCTGTGCAACCTTCTACCCGTGTACATGAAGAAAACACTCCACTCACCAAGATCAAAGTCAGGGCGAAGCAACAGTCAAGCTGCTTGTAATGAGGAGATGACATCTATCAAAAGTATCAAAGGGAATAGATCAAAGCATACAGATCAAAGCGGAGTTCAAAGTCTTTCATCCTTGATCCTTGAACTTTGATCTTTCATCCCTTGTTATCTTCACTGCTATGAAACACCCCATCTACCTCATCCTGCTCCTGGCCTTTCTTGCCAGCAACTTTGGAGCGTTCAGTCAGCAAGTGGACTACACTTTTGTGGATTTCCCGGTGGTTGATTTTGTGTACAGTGAATCGGAGGACAAGATCTACGTTGTTGTCTCCAGAAGCGCAGAACGTTTGAGCAGGTCGCTCGTTCGCGTGGATCCCAATACCGGCCTGGCCGAGGATTCGCTGAGCATGGAGTTCGACCCTTCCATGATGCGAATCACGGAAAGTGGTAACTACATCTACGTTGCCTTTAGCGATCGGGGTCAGATCAGCCGTATCAACCCCAGTACGTGGGAGGTTGATCAGGAAATCGAACTGGGACCGCTTCCATTTACAAACCCATCTGCCTGGGCGATGGACTTTGTGGTGATGAATGGGTCAGACAACCGGCTGGTTGTTGCGCGCATGAGGGAAAGTGAAAACTTCCACGATCTGGTGATGTACGAGAATGGCATACTACAGGGGCAAGCCATCACTTCTGGGTCGCAGACCGAGCTCTGTGCAAGTCCCGATGGATCCATGGTGTTTGCCTACAACTCGGTGAGCACAGGGCATCAGTGCTACCAAATCTCCGTAAGCTCCAATGGCCTTAGCCTATTGGGGACCTACGAAGATTTGGTGGATGGCTTTCGCGATATCAAAGCTTCAGGAAAGTACGTGCTCTCAGGTTCGGGCTCCTTCATTGACGCTTTTGTCACTCCCCCTGTGGTCAAAGGCAATTTCTATCTGGGATTTCATGGCGAGAAAGCACAAGGCTACCTCATGAGCGAATATTCAGGCAGGGCGCTTTTCATCACGGATGATCTGGAATTAAGCGCTGTGAGACCCTCGCTCTATGCCTTTGACACCAACACATTGGCTCGCCTGGACGAACGACTCGAGTTTGACTTTTCAGGAACCCCGGCAAACGGTGCACGCTCGGCAGCAGACCTTGTGCAGATATCTGCTGATCGCTATGCTGCACTTTTCAGTTCCACCTCAAGCTCCTCTTCGCACCTTGTAATCTTTGACACTCCGCCTTTATCCGTGGAGGATGCTCCGGTAGAGCAGGAATCAATGTCCTTGTATCCCAATCCAGTGAAAGACAACCTCTTCATTCATCTTTCAGACTGTAGGGGTTGCGATGCTCAAATCCTGAACGCCCAGGGCGCTATAGTTTCGAAGCTGATTGTAAAGAATGATGAGGCTATTGATGTAAGCCAGCTTATACCAGGAACCTACACCATTATCATAGACAAAGTGGTAAGCTCATTCGTTAAGCAATAACCGGCCAGACATTAACCTTCCAGAATAGCCGATTCGTGAACCACGGTGTTACCAGCACCATCGGTGACTGTGGTGTAAAGTCGGTAGAACTTA
The DNA here is from genome assembly GCA_002428995.1 of Flavobacteriales bacterium UBA6057. Lineage (GTDB taxonomy): Bacteria > Bacteroidota > Bacteroidia > Flavobacteriales_G > Salibacteraceae > UBA6057. Next base: position 91,980 of record DIYJ01000005.1, read on the forward strand.
CCCGGTTCGGCCGGAATGAACAGAATTGTGGAGACATTGTATTGGTTCTCGAAGTCTTCTCGTGCCAGCTGCTGCAATTGATCACCTGTAGAGGTTACTGACCAGAGCTCGAAGCTCATGAGACTGATTCCCGATAAATCCGTGTAGCCAGCATTCACCTGAAAACTGGTGCGTTGATTGTTGATTCGAAACTCGTAATAACCAACAAGAGGCTCAGGATCTGTGAGGTCGCCAATAGTAAAGGGAAAAAACTGCACGGAGAGATTGTTGTCAGTGTCCCATGCCTCTACCCTCAACCGGTAATTTCCTAGGATTTCGTTGTCTGGCAGAAAATCAACAGCATTCATTTCAAGCTCAAAACTGGCTGTGTAATCCATCAGCAGGATGGACTCATCAAAGACACTAAAGTTTTGTGAAGCAGACTGGTTCCCTTCCTCACCAACCACAAATGCATTGATGCTTCTCAATCCCCGGTCATCCGAAAAATCTACTTCAAAGGAGATTGGCTCCCTTTTCCAGTCTATCACCTGCTTGGGCTCAACGATGGAGATTTCGGGGCCAGATTCGAATATGTATTCGCAGCTCCCGTCATTGAACTCCACTTCAGGGTTGTAATTAGAGGCCTCAGGATCGGGACATCCTTCTTCCGGGCTTATAACCTTCGTACATGAAGTCACTGTGGCAATGAGGCAAACGAGACAGAGATGCAGGTTTTTCATGGGATAGCTTTGTGCTAAAATAGGATTCAGGTGCTTGTCAGACGCAAATATCACCGTTCGGGAAAGCATTTGACAATTCCAGGGCTTAGCTCGTGTATCTGGAGCCGCTAAAAATCCAATAGATCAGTAAGGGATGAACAATGAGCAACCTCGCCCACCCTACCCAAGCTGGCACGCACAAACCTCCGGGAACACAATTTCCTAACCGAATGAAGTGGATGTGCGCAGGAATGAATGCCAACATCAGGAGTATCAACCCGATTCCGGCCAACTTGCGCCACCGAGTAGAAAGCAACAATACCCCAAGAATGATTTCAGCGATACCACTGAGCACATTGACAAAGCCTTTGAACGGAATGTAATCAGGTATCAACGGAAGATAGAACTGCGGATTGATGAAGTGATAGAGCCCTGCAAACACAATAAAGCCCACCAAACCGAAAAAGCTGAGGCGCTTCATGAAAGGCTCCAGTTTTTTTCTTTATGAACCCTCCAAAGGATCATTCCAAAAGGCACCCACCAAATGAAATCATTGGTAATCAGCGTGTAGAAAAACTCGAACGGAGCCTGACCAGTGAGGTAATTGAACACAAAGCCACTCGGACCAAAGAGTTTACCGAGGGCTCCTACCGTAATGATGGGCCAGTGCACCAGCGGGTTGTAGCTGGCCCACCAATATCCTAGTCCATACACCCCGATAACCATTCCCATGCCCTGCCATATCATAGGATGATTGAGCGCCTCCATGCCCACAAGTTCAAAGAAGTGGTTTGGAAAGAGCACCACCCATGCTCCCCATAAAATATTGTAGATGGCCGCTAACCGGAGGGTCAGCTTCATTTGCTGATCAGTAATCATGTACTCATTAACAGGCTAGCGAGAGGAATGTTAGAACATCCACATGGAGAGCGCAAAGGTCAGACTCCATGCAGCGGTGCGGGGCCAGTTCCATCGAATGAGTCCATCAATGTTGTTGGAAAGATCTTCACCCGCTCCTACCCTCGAATGATAAGGCACCTCCACCAGGAAGGTCACCGCCCAACTGGAGGCGATGCACAGCAATACGAGTGCATGAAGTACTTGAGGGTTGAGCCATAGCAGCCATAGATGGCCGGCCAGTTGTGCAAACATGAGCGGCAGAACAAAGTAGGTGATCAACACGGTGTAGCGCGAGTGCCAGCGCAGCAGGTCTTCATGAGCATAGTACCTAAAACCGGGATAGATGATGATCTGCACCAGCCATATGAGCAGCATGAGCCCAAAATCAACCAACAAAAGCCATTTCTCGATCATTAGTTCATGAAACGAATAAGTGAGCCTAACAGGCCAACAACGAATGAGTTGCACACTTAAGCCACGAAATAGGGTTGCAAGAATACCTCGTCACTCAATCAGCCCAACCGCATTCTCATTCGCCCGTGTTTTTCCCGATACTCATTCATTCCTTAGACCTGAACCAAAACTAAGCACTCATGAATCGAATCCTTCTACTCTCGGGGCTCGCAGCCTCGTTATTATGCTCCAACCTTCAGGCTCAGTCGGGCTGGGACTACTTTGACGGCAACAACGTTGAGGCACTGATCTCGCCCGTTGCAAACCATTTCTGGGACTACAATAGCAGTCAGTATTTCATCCCCAAAGACTCCAACACCACTTCCTTGTTCACATCTACGATTTGGATTGGTGGTTTGGATGACAATGGTGACCTCCACTTGTCAGCGGAGCGTTTCAGACAAACCGGCTACGATTACACGCCCGGCCCGGTATCAGATCCTTCAGCTTACAACCCTCCCACCAACGGCAGCTGGGACAACGTATGGAAGATTGACCGCAGCGACCTGGATAGCTGGCTGGGCAATCCCTACAACACCCCGATCCCCAATTCTGTAATGGACTGGCCAGGAAACGGAAATACTTCCTTAGGACAGGCCCAGCAACTGGCTCCTTTTGGAGACGCTGATGGCGATGGACAATACAACCCGCAAGACTTTGATCACCCGATCATTAAAGGTGATCAAGCAGTTTATTTCATCTTCAATGATGACGCCACCCTCAATACTGAATCAGGCGGCCAGAAAATGGGAGTTGAAATCCATGGCATGGCTTACGGCTTCAATTGTCCGGAAGACACTGCTCTGGACAACGCACTCTTCATGGAATACACCATCATCAACCGCTCTTCAAATGACTATCACGATGTGTACGTAGGCCTGTGGAACGACATAGATCTTGGAAACGCTCAAGATGATTACGTTGGCAGTGACCCTCTGCGCAACCTTTTCTTTGCTTATAATGGCGATCAGGAAGATGAGGATCTTCAGGGCAAAGAAGGTTTTGGAGTCAACCTTCCTGCTCAGGGAATACGACTGCTGAAAGGTCCAAAACTGGATGACAACGGCATCGATGACCAACCCGATCTTTCCTTCACTGGTAACTACAACGGCTTTGGAATGGGCGATGGTGTCATTGACAATGAAGAAGCCGGCCTCTACTCGATCATGTACCATAACAACGATCAAGGCCCAACAGGTGACCCGTCCAATGCACAAGCGCACTACAACTACATGAGGGCAACCTGGCTGGATGGGACTCCGTTGACCTTTGGAGGAACCGGTTACGCACCGGGTGACCCGAATGCAACACCTTCCAGATTCATGTTTCCCGATTCTACAGATACTCTGAACTTCAGCACTGGAGGAATCACCCCCAACCCAAGCAGCAATCCCTGGACGGAAGTGACAGCCGGTAACCCACCGGGTGACAGACGTATTATTGGAAGTGTAGGACCCTTCAACCTAAGCGCGCATAACGAAAACCAGGCGAATCCAAACAGCACCAAAACCTTTACCATCGTTTATGTTTTCGCGCAGAAGATGAACGATCGACTGGGTGCCGTTGAGAAGATGAAGGCATACTCTGATCATCTGCAAGATGTATTCGATTCCGGGGTCACGGCCTGCGGTGAGTTTCAGACCGACTACTTCCCTCTTCCCGCCTTGAGTGTGGAAGAAGCCGAAACGAAGTCTTCCATTGGTGTGTTTCCAAACCCAAGCCAGGGACAATTCGCGATCCAGAGTGATGTTGTAAACGCCACATACACGCTGCAATCTATGAGCGGCCAGATCGTGAAAACCGGAGTGATTCGAAGTGCCAATGAACTCGTGAACACATCAGATCTGGATGCCGGAGTGTATATGTTGGATGTAGAATCTGCCAACGCACACTTCATGGAGAAAGTCGTGCTGCGATAAAAGCATCCATCAAGATAGAGCTGTCGCGCTTTGAGAAATCCTACCGGTTGTCTCAGCGCGACAGTTTTGTTTTTGGACGATTGGGTGATCAGACAATCAGATGATCAGATAATTAGGTGATTAG
>DIYJ01000005.1:96147-96393 GCA_002428995.1 Flavobacteriales bacterium UBA6057
AGGTGATTAGGTGATTAGGTGAAGTAACTATCCGCTAGGTGGAGTTAATGATTTTTTTATTCCTTCTGATTTGTCTTGATCGCCTTCGTTAAAGCTTGGGCGACATTAGATCAAGTACCGAAGGACAAAAAGCATAGTAAACCGAGTGTCACCGTAGTCTTAGCAAAGGCACTAAAACCAATGTTCATGATCAATGCGCAATTTCTCTTCGATCTGGCACCCACAAAAAGGAAAAGGCCAGCTTCA
>DIYJ01000005.1:96473-522789 GCA_002428995.1 Flavobacteriales bacterium UBA6057
ACTCTGCCCAAATCCATCATCTAATCATCTGATTATCTAATCATCTAATCCCAAAGCACTCTCCATGGTAAATAAGCGGATAGTCGTTTTAGGGGATTTCAGTATTGGATGATGTATTACGCAATCCCCACCTTTGGGAGATGAGAGAGTCATTCCTGATCCTGTTTTCTGCGCTGCTTATGAGCGCTGGCCTTCCCAGTGAAGATCCCTCGCGGGACCGTTCGGGCTTTGTGGAGCTAAAGCAAGCCATACCGGGAATCGTTTATGACATCCGCTACTTCGGGAACGACAACTTCGTTGGTAAACAGGTTGATGGCTATCACAAGGCCGCTGCCTACCTCTCCAGGGAAGCAGCCAAAGCGCTGACTGAGGTTCAAAAGGAGTTAAACGCTGAGGGGCTCGGGCTGAAGGTTTTTGACGCTTACAGGCCGCAAAAGGCCGTGGATCACTTCGTGCGATGGGGCAAGGACGTGAATGATACATTGACCAAAGCCAAGTATTACCCGGAGGTGGACAAAGCTCAACTGTTTGAACTGGAATATGTGGCCACCCGATCAAGCCACACCCGTGGCAGCACCCTTGATCTCACAATCATTGATCTCAAAACCGGCCAGGAACTAGACATGGGAAGTCCCTGGGATTTTTTCGGGGCCATTTCTCATCACGATTCACCGTTGGTCAACGCGACTCACACCGCCAACAGAAACAAGCTACGAAACCTGATGAAGAAACACGGCTTTAAAGAGTATCCGCAGGAATGGTGGCACTACACGCTGGTGAACGAGCCTTTTCCTGACACTTATTTCGATTTTGATGTCGACTGAGCCTGAGGGTTGATCAAATCAGCAGCGACCGTTTTCTGATCACCTCCAGCGCACTGTCTTTGTGGCTTTTGGAAAAGGGAATTCGGGAACCATCTGTTAGAATCACAGCACCACCATCCGTCCTTACCAATTCTGAGATTTTCCGTGTGTTGATCAAATAGGATCGGTGCGGCCGAACAAACCCCACTTGCTCCAGCGGATCCTGGATGTCGAGCATCATTCGGGAAACCAGGAGCGGTTTGGTTCCATCGTCAAAATGAAAGGAAGTGTAGGCGCCTTCAGCCTTCACGTAGGCGATACTGGAAACCTTCAGATACTTCAGTCCCGAGCGAGTGGGCACCGCAATGGGTTCCTGTTCCGAAGTCCGAAGCGCCTGAATCAAGGTTTTATACTTCTCTTTCGAGGACTTGGCAATCGCGGCCTCGGTGCGTTTCAGCGCTTCCGTAAGCTCGTCCGGATTGATGGGTTTTTCGATGTAGTCTACCGCACCTGCACGAAGGGCCCTGATCACATACTGATTGTAGGCCGTTACAAATATCACTTGCAGCTCCAAGTGCTTCACCCTGGGCAACAGGTCAAAACCGAGGCCATCTCCCATTTGTACATCGAGTAACACGATATCGGGTTTCGACTTTAAAATAAGCTGCTCAGCGGCTTGCACAGAGTCTGCCTCGCCTACGATCTCCACACCCTCAGCATGTTCTGTGACCAAGGCGCGCAGCAGCGCTCGTGTTTTTGGTTCATCGTCAACAATGACTAGTTGCCTCATGGTACATCGTTTTGTGGGATTCGCAGTATCACCTTCGTGCCGCTTGGGTTTCCCTGTTCATCCTTCAGATCAATGATCTGCATTTCCAGATTCTTGCTCCGCTGAGCATTTAGAATAATCAACCGTTCACGGATCGAATGCATCCCAAATGATTGGTGGAGCATCCCCTGCTCTTCCTTAATTCTCAACGATTCTGTGCGCCCAACACCATCATCCTCGATCACACACTCCAAACAATCGTTCTTCATGCTGAATTGAATGGATACTGTTCCTGACTTTGTATGCTTGTTCTGCACCCCATGCTTGATGGTGTTTTCCACGAAGGGCTGAATGATCATCGGTGGAATGAAAAGCTCCTCCGTATCAACGTTTTCTGCTACATCCACCGAGAAACTGATCTTACCTCCAAAGCGCAATGACTCCAGCTTCAGGTAATTGGACAAAACGGTGATCTCCTCATCCAGAGAAATGGTGTCCTTGGCCGAGTGATCAAGCACATGACGCATCAGCTTTGCGAAGTGCGCAATGCTCTTCAGTGCCTCAATCCTGTTTTGATTGTAAACCAGTTCCTGAATGCTGCTGAGCGCGTTGAATATGAAGTGTGGATTCATCTGTGCTTTGAAGGCACGTTGCTCTGCCCTCAACTGATTCAGCTCCAGAATGCGCTGCTTTTCGCGAGTCCCGGACCAAAGCGCATAACTCATTGAACCCAGAGCAATTAAAAGCATCACAATCAACAACTTAAACCACCATTTTTGATGATATGGAGTAGCGATTAAGAATTGCCTCTCCGTGGTATTTCCCCAATCTCCGATCCCAATCCGCGCCTGTAGCTGAAAGGTGTAAGCACCAGGATCCAAATTGGTGTATTGCACACTGGTATACTCTGATTCTACCCACGTTGAATCCAGCCCTAACAACCTGGATCGAAACCTGCGATCCACGCGTTGAAAATCCACCAGACCGAAACTCACCAGCAGACTGTTTTGCTCGGGCTCCAGTTCGTACTTCTTTTGGGGAATCTGCAATTGATGATTGACTCTTAGATCAATGATGAGTGGCTCGGTAGACAACTCTGGACGCTTCAGTTCGCTCAAACGCTCTCGCAAGAGACCTTCATCCGTGCCCATGTAAAGATGGTCGTCCGTAACTGCCAAACCCGTCCGATACATCGTATACTCAGGCTCCACCACTCTTGGAAATAGCTTTACTGCCGGAGTATCGCCCTTCAACTCCACCCGGTAGATGCCCCTCCTCGATCTGGATTCCTGAGCCCACAGGTTTCCACCAGGGTCAATCACAGGACCGTATAAATGGACGTTCTCACCTGCGCTGTCAAGAACCAATGTGACGCTCGTGTCACCAACGATAAAAAGGCCTTTATCCTCTACCTGCGCACACATTTTACCAGAGGCATACGCTAAGTGCATACAAGAGTATTTCGACCAATCAGCTGGGATTTGATTGGGCACTGAAGTCTCACCGTTTTTGAAAGTGAAGATGCCATTCCCGGTGCCTAACCATATGGTTTTGGAATCATCGGCCGCCACGCACTGAATGTTGCTTACGCCCGGCAACAGGAACTCGGAATCCGCATGCATTCGGCCGTCAACGATGGTGTAAAGTTGGTGTCCGGTAACTACAACGAACGTATCTCGAGTCAAGGGTACAACGTCATAGATGTAAGACCCTCGCGCTCCCACAGGACGCAACATCGCTGTTTCCCACTTTCCGTTTCGATAAGAGGCTACCCCATCCGAATAGACCAGCCAGAGGCGATTGGACAAGAAATCAAAGCGCACCTGAAACGGTTCATAGTGATCGAGAACCTGACCTGCCTCATCCTTAAGCATGGGCAGGTCCAGTCGGGTTTGTCCATTCGGTCCAAGCACCTTGATGTACTCCGGCAACAAGCAATACACCTTGCTCGAATCCCGGGTCACGCTTACGATGTTTTCAAAATCGTCAAACCCATTTTGCTCTGAGAAGTAGGGTGTTGCCCGATTCGGGATGTACCCAAAACGAAGCTGCTCCGATTTCAACCAAAGGCCACCTTGTTGGTCCTCCGCAACCACGGCTATCACATCCTCGGATCGAATGCACTCCATCGTCTCGAGTAATTTGCTCTCTGACCTATAAAGCCCGCCCACCGTGCCAATCCACACCTCCTTGCGCGAATCTTCGAACAACTTGATCACCTCATGTTCAACGACAACATGCCGGAGGAGCGAATCTTTCGAGAACTGAAACAAATCCCTAGTTCCCATGGACAGCGTGTAGGTGTTGTCCTCATGCGCCAGCAGAGTTGATTCATAGCGCGGGGTCCATGCATGGGTCTTGGCAATGACATGCACCTTACCCGCTGAATCCAGGTAGTAGATGCTAAGCCTTGCTCTGGCTTTGATAGAATCCTTGCGAGTGATAGAGAAATGAAAAGGCGTTCCATCGTCCAGGTGGGTTACAAAAAAGCCGTGGTAGGTGCCATGCTCCCGACCCAGAACAGTTTTGACCTCACCATGTGGTTCCACCACGTAGTAACCAATTCCCCGTGGCGCAAGATGCCATCGCCCCATCCTGTCTCCCCAGGCCGACTCCATTATCGGAACCGTAGTGAGGTGGCGAAACGAATCACTGTGAGTGTGAGACCGAGTCCTGTTTTTTGTCAACTCCTTAAAGCCCCCGTACAATCCCTTCCCCCACAACCGCTGATGTGCATCCTTGAAAATAGCCGGGAATGCACTTCCGTCTGTTTCGGGTGTTTCGGGCTTCACCTTGGTTATGGTCGCACCGTCAAACACCTTGGCATTGCTGTTTCCCACCATGTAGACATGACCATTGGAATCTATTTCCATGTCCCACACACTCGCCTGCGAGACTTTCGGTGTAAAATAGCTGGCAGGTATGATGAGAGGTTTGGGCTCCTGGGAGCGAAGGCAGACAGGTGAAAGGATCATAAAGGTCACGCACAGTCTCCAGACCCTTGAAACGCAGTGTATGCGGAGTAGATGCTTCACAGCTTTCGATGATAGAAAAAGAAAAACGCTTAGCCAATCGCGGTGATGCATCGCTTGACCAACAGGCAGGCTAACGATTCTCCGTGTGCGCGCCTGGCGGATTGCACTGCGAGGGCAAGTTCTGGAAAGCTCTTTCCAACGTCAAGCCCAACTTGATGGGCCGACCTTTTAAGTTGATGAATTACAGGTTTTTCCTGACGACCGATGCTCAGGAGGCTTTGCTTGCCTGTTATGCTTATGCCCGGTATGCGGAACGATACTCTCCCGGAGTTTGATGCTCCAACTGCTTAAAGATGCGCATGAAATAAGAGAGATCATTAAAGCCACACTCCATGTACACCTCCTTGATCTGCAGCTCTGGGTTTTGAAGCATCTCCTTAGCCCTTTTCACCCTTGCCTCCTTGATGTACTGAATGGGTGTCTGCCCGAGCTCCTGACGGAAAACCCTGTGAAAGGTAGATTCACTCATGCATGCCTCATGGCTAAGGTCAGCGATGCTGATTTGCTCGTGAAGGTGGCGATCAATGTACTCGATCACGCCAGCCATTCGGTGAGCAGTAGGCCGACTGCCTGCCTCGTGCAGCAGCTGCTGCTTATTCTCCGCTTGCAGCACCCTCACCAGCAGTTCTTTCAGCATGAGATTTACAAAGAAGTCCTTAGAGGTATGACCTTCTGCAAAGAGGAAAATGATTCGCTGAATGATCTGGCTGATGGCTTGGCTGTTGGTAAACGAGAAATTGAAGTCTGGCATCAACCAGGCCCGACCGTCTGCCTTTCCGTATTGATCGTTCAACTCCGAAACCACCGATCGAATCTTCTGCGGACAGATGGTCATCGCCAGGCACTTGGTAGGATTGTCCATCCTGGCTTCGGGAAAATCAATCGTCATGGTTTTGTCTGAAGGCATGATCAGCGACTCTCCGGGCAGGAAAGCAAAGGGAGCTTCATCCAGGTGCATGATCTTCTTCCCCTCTATCATGCTGGCGAATACGGGCTGATTGAACTCCAGCATGACCTGCTCGGCAAAGTGATGTGTTTCATACACGTTCAGCTCAGCTCCTTCAGCCGTGTAAACAGTACGATTCTCTACAAGTTGCTCCAGTTTGCGATCCTGGAAAAAGGTCCTTGGAAGTTGCATGCGAATGTGGTTTTCTTCGCGGTGGTTGAGCCTAAACTAGTCATTTTCAGAGGTTCACAAATCCTGATAAATATCAGTTGAGAGGATTGTCCAATCATCTGACAGTATCGTTCAATGATCCTGGCAAAAGGTGCCTCTAGATTTGAGCATCGCACAGTGAAAGCCAACGGCCTGATCTACCTCGCTGCACTGTGAAAACCTTTAATACTATTCGCTATGAGTGATTTAATGACGTCCACGCAAAACGCTGTGGCAAAACCTGATTTCAAGAACCAATACGAGAACTACATCGGTGGTGAATGGGTATCTCCAGCTAAGGGAGAATACTTTGAAAACATCTCACCGGTAGATGGTAACAGCTTTACCAAAGTGCCCCGCTCGAGCAGCGAGGATGTTGAAGCTGCCATTGATGCGGCCTGGAAGGCTGCTGAAAGTTGGAACAAATCTTCTGCTACAGAACGTAGCAACCTGCTTTTGAAGATTGCTGACCGAATGGAGCAAAACCTTGAGCTACTCGCAAGAGCAGAAACCTGGGACAACGGAAAAGCCCTTCGCGAAACGCGCGCTGCCGACCTTCCGCTGGCCATAGACCACTTCCGCTACTTTGCCGGAGTGATTCGTGCTGAAGAAGGCTCTGTAAGTGAACTGGACGCAAACACCGTTTCTATGAATGTGCCTGAGCCGTTGGGAGTGGTCGCACAAATCATTCCCTGGAACTTCCCCATTCTGATGGCGGCCTGGAAGGTAGCACCCGCGCTGGCCGCTGGCAATTGTGTAGTTCTGAAGCCTGCTGAGCAGACTCCGGTGGGCATCCTCATCCTGATTGAACTGATCGAAGACATCCTGCCAGCAGGTGTGCTGAACGTTGTAAACGGTTTTGGAGTAGAAGCCGGAAAGCCACTCGCTTCAAGTCCTCGTGTCAATAAAGTGGCCTTCACCGGAGAAACCACTACAGGACAGTTGATCATGCAGTATGCTTCCAAAAACATCGTCCCCGTAACGCTGGAGCTGGGTGGAAAGTCGCCCAACATCTTCTTTGAGAGCATCATGGAAGCCGATGATGAGTTCTTCGATAAGTGCCTGGAAGGGGCTGTGATGTTTGCGCTGAACCAGGGAGAGGTTTGCACATGCCCTTCCCGACTGCTCGTTCAGGAAAGCATCTATGACAAATTCATGGAGCGCGTAGTAGAGCGTACCAAAGCCATCAAGCTCGGACATCCGATGGATCCTGAAACGATGATGGGCGCGCAGGCTTCAAACGATCAGTATGAGAAGATTCTCAGCTACATCGAGCTGGGGAAAGAAGAAGGATGCGAAGTGCTTGCTGGCGGAAAAGCCGCCTACAACGAAGGCCTGACGGGCGGGTACTACATTGAACCAACCATTTTGAAAGGCAACAACAAGATGCGTGTATTCCAGGAAGAAATCTTTGGCCCTGTGTTGTGTGTGACCACGTTCAAGGATGAATCGGAAGCACTGGAAATAGCCAACGACACCCTTTACGGACTCGGAGCCGGAGTGTGGACGCGCGACACGCATCAGGCGTACCAGATCTCTCGCGAGATCCAGGCAGGTCGGGTGTGGGTTAACTGCTACCACGCCTACCCTGCCCACGCTCCATTTGGCGGATACAAGAAATCAGGTATCGGACGTGAAACCCACAAGATGATGCTGAATCACTACCGCCAAACCAAGAACATGCTCATTTCTTACGACAAGAAAGCTCTGGGATTCTTCTAGGATATGCCGAGTGTAGAGCGCGTTTTAATCACCAGCGAGGCTGTAGCCGTTGTGGAAGAACTTCTGCAGCGGCACGCCTCATTGGTTTTCCATCAGAGCGGAGGTTGCTGTGACAGCTCCGCTCCGATGTGCTTAGAAGCCGATGACCTTTACCTGGATAACTCAGATGTTCTACTGGGAACCATTCACGGCTGCCCCTTCTACATGTCCAGCGATCAGTTTGAATATTGGAAACACACCCAGTTGACCATTGACATAGTCGCGGGCCGTGGAGCAAGCTTCTCGCTTGAAATCCCCATGGGCAAGCGATTCATAACCCGCTCCCGGCTCTTTACAGAAGATGAATTGAAAAGCTTCCAGAGCCACTGAAGGCTGGCGCTTAGTACTCAGTGGCATCGTTCTGGCTTGAACGCTGGCGGCAAGAAGCCTTTTTTAAGAGGATGTGTAAACGGTGAGAATACTTATCAGGAAAGACGATCACCGACAGGAAGTTAGTCTTGTAAATCAGCTGGAAAAAGGTCAACATCTGCCCCTTGCCTTAGACAGAACAAGAGGCAGATACCAACCACGATGCAGCAGCAGCTTAGCTACCACAGCCCACGCACTCAATCTCAGAGCTCATCGGGCGCACTCCGTTTAGCTTCATCTCCAGGTTGTGGATCTTATCTCTTACTTCCATGTCGTCCATGAAGTTACCTGTAAGCGAAGCTTTTAGAGTGTCGATTTGTTGCTGAATTTCCTGGTTCATGTGATTCATTTTTTGGTCAAAGGAAGATCGTAAGCAAGAAGGCAAATCAAACGACACACGGTTTGAAGTTTTAAGGCAGGAGCTGTGAATAGAGTTATTCGAGGAGAGCCCTTGTGTTGATTCCGTTGAGGTTCGTCACCCTTCGAGACGCCCTCTTTTGAGGGCTCCTCAGGATGACCTTGTTGGATGTGGATGGTCATGATCCTTCGCTCAGCATAGCTGTCATGCTGAGGAGGCACGCCTCGCGTGCCGTCTCGAAGTGCGACAGCGGAACCAACAAAAGTTCTGCATAGCTTTATCAGGATATGATGTACGTATACATCCTACGCTGCAACGACAACAGCTACTACACAGGCGTCACCAACAACATGGAAGCGCGGTTAGAGCAGCACCAAAATGCTACCGACCCCAAAAGCTACACGGCAAGTCGCCTTCCGGTGGAGCTGGTCTTCTGTGAGCGGGTTTCAGATCCCGAAGTAGCCATCCGAATGGAGAAACAGCTCAAGGGTTGGAGTCGCAAAAAGAAGGAAGCGCTGATTCGTGGTGAATTTGAATTGCTGCCTCGTCTTTCCAGGAGAGGGTTTAAGCCTTCTTGGTAGCTAATGTTTGTTTTGTCACCCTTCGAGACGCCCTCTTTCGAGGGCTCCTCAGGATGACCTTGGTGTATGTGGATGGTCATGATGCCTCAGCACAGCTGTCACGCTGAGGAGCTCGGAACGAGCGTCTCGAAGTGCGACAGCGGCTCACAAAACCTCACTTCCTCTTCTTCACACCCCGAATGGCGGGTTCCTTCCCAGGATCATCCGGCCAGACGTGCTTCGGGTACCTTCTTTTCAGCTCTTTTTTCACTTCGAAGTAAGCATTGGACCAGAAGCTCCTGAGATCTGCGGTGATCTGAACAGGTTTAAAACCCGGTGAAAGCAGGTGCATCAAAACACCCTTCTTCCCATCGTTGACCATTGGAGTTTCCTCAAGGCCAAATACTTCTTGAATGCGCACGGCCAGAATGGGCGGTTCGGCATTATCTCGGTATGCCAGTGGAAGTTTCGAGCCGCTGGGCACCTCAAGTTTCTCGGGAGCCAGCTTGTTGAGTAATTGCTGCTGCTCGTGTTCGAGGCTGTGTTGCAGAATATCCTTGAGGTTTAACTTCTTCAGGTCTGCTGGTTTACGAACTCCACTGAGATAGGGTGTTAGCCAATCACCTGCCCTCTGTAGCAGGGCGGTCGTGCTTACCTCTGGCCAGCGCTGGCCAGGATTCCACTTCCGCAAGGACAACACCCGACTTTGCCATTGCTTGACTTCATCGTTAAAATCTAAGAGACGCTCACCATCCTTTTGAATGGCTGACACAATGGCCTCCACCAAGTGCTCTGGATCAGGATCAGGCAAGGGGGTGCTCTTTAGCACAATGCTGCCGATGCACAAGTTGCTGGTCGCAATAAGTCCGCCATCCTCCGTGTCCCAGGTGATCACTTCCCGTTCTTTCAGCAGTGGCGCCAAATCCCTTGGGTTCAACGGAGACGCTAAATGGATTTTCCCCATGCCATCCCGGGCATCTACATGACACACTGCCAACCAGGGCTCTGCTGCGAGATCGTCACGATGACCAGCCATCGCGTAGCGTCCATTGCTGAGCTGAAACTGAGCATTGTTTCCCGGGCGTGCACAGGCAATGCGCTCGGGATACGCATAGGTCAGCAAAAAGCCCGTCTCATAAGGATTCACAGGGCCGTTGTCCGCTTCAGCGTTGAACATCTGTCGGTATTGCTCCGCTACCTTGTCGATCCGTGAGAACTTGCGACCGTTTCGCGCTTCCTTGCGATGCGTGCGCAGCGCCTCGATGCGTAGGTTCAGGTCGATGCCTGCTTCTTTGCCCAGCGGGTCGCGCTCCTCCAGCAGAGCAGCAATATCAGTGGCAAGCCCCAGCTGTCCTTCTTCCTTAGCCTCAAGCAGCATATGAGCGAGGCGCGGGTGACAAGGCAGTTGAAGCAATCGCTTACCATGATCGGTGATCCTGCCATTTTCAAGCGCTTCGAGTTGATGGAGTAAATCGCGAGCCTGAGCGATGGCTCCGTTGGGTGGAGGCGTCAACCATGTCATCTGATGCGGGTCGGCCACTCCCCAATGCGCCATGTCTAAGACAAGCGAGGCCAGATCAGCCTCCAGGATTTCAGGAACGATATTCTCTGCCAAGCGCTGCTGAGTAGTGGTACTCCACATCCGGTAACAATGACCTGCGCTCAAACGCCCAGCCCGACCCGCTCGCTGATCAGCCGAATCTTTGGAGATACGAACTGTTTCCAGGCGCGATAATCCCGAATTGGGATCGAAACGGGACATGCGACCAAAACCGCTATCCACCACCACGGTGATGCCTTCAATGGTGAGACTGGTTTCTGCAATGTTGGTCGCCAACACCACCTTTCTTCTACCCTCCCGATCCGGCATGATCGCGGCTTGTTGCCTGTTCCCCGGAAGGCTGCCGTACAACTGATGAACCATCGTTCCTCGCAGCTTGCGTTTCAGCAGATCAGCGGTGTTTTGGATTTCGCGTTGCCCAGGCAGGAACACGAGGATGTCCCCTTGATGTGCACCTGCAGCTTTCACCACCGTGTTAGACACCATCTCCGGCAACAGAAAGCGGTCTGTATCTCCTTCATAGTGCACTTCCACCGGATACTGTCGCCCCTTGCTCACTACAGCTGGAGCATTCAACAGACTGGTCAGTTGCGGCATATTGAGCGTGGCAGACATGATCATGATGCGCAGATCAGGCCGCAAAACCTGCTGCGCCTCACGACACAGCGCAAGTGCTACATCCGCGTGGATACTACGCTCGTGGAATTCATCAAAAATGACTGCTGCTACTCCATCCAGCGCATTATCGCTCTGGATCATGCGTGTGAGGATTCCCTCCGTGACTACTTCAATCCTGGTTTTATCGGAGATCCGGGTGTCAAACCGGATGCGGTAGCCTACCGTTTCTCCCACCTTCTCACCCAGAAAAAAGGCCATGCGCTCGGCAATGGTTCGCGCGGCTAACCTTCGCGGCTCCAGCACAATGATCTTTTGCCCTTTGGTCCATCCCTCTTCCAGCAAGGTGAGTGGCAACAAGGTGCTCTTTCCAGCGCCCGGATTTGCATTGACAATCAATGCGTTAGAATCAGCAAGATGGAGTTTAACTTCATCAATAACCTCAACCACTGGGAGGTCGATGCTGTATGGATCAAAAGCCTTTGACATCTGCGTGCGAAGGACGGTAATTTGCCACAACGAACGGGTACTATGAATCTCCGGCTTTTAAGAACCAGTAACTCAAAAAAGGTTCTCCTACCAAAGGATTAATTTCCCGCCTCGCTTTGACTGAAATACGCCAATATCTTTTTACGATCTTGCTGGAGCCTTCGATCGAAGCGCTCATTGTTGATCTGAAGAATGAACTGTTTGAGCACATTGGAGAGTTCAGCAGCAGGCATTCGAGGCCACACATCACCATCGGAACCATGCTCATTGATGAACGCAAGGAAGCTCAATTACTCGAACTTTTGGCGGGAGTTTGCGCCCATACACATCCATTTCAGATACACTTCTCAGGATTCGGGGCGTTCAAAGCTCACACGGTATTCGTCCGGCTCGACCCTATGCAGGAGGTCAGAGACTTTATGAGCGCTTGCGAACAGGCTACACTCGGGTTTCCCGCTAAGAAGAAGTGGAAACCAAAGGCGAAAAACCCACACCTCACCATTGGTCGGGAATTAGGGAAAAACTATGCCGCAGCTCGAGCTCTTTTCATCGATAAGCCTTTTGAGAACAGCTCCTGGGTCAACGCGCTACGGGTTCAAAAGAGATCTGAAAAAGGAGCTTATAAGGAGCATTCGCTGATTCAGCTTGAGAAGCCAAGATAGCAGCACCTCAGTTGGCTTGTGTAAGGCAGCATTTAGAAGTTCATGAAGTGCTGAAAATATCTCCGCTATCAATTAGTGAGTTCCTTTACAAATTGATCTGTCGCATTTATCAAAAAAACCTCAAGTGCATATTGTTCTTTCGTAGCCGAGCCTTTCAATTTAGGCTGAAGACTCTGCTGTGGCTTACTGGCAACCGCTTCATAGCGGAAGGAATCTCTGATTCTATCGTCAGGTGGTCTAGTCAAGAGAAAAACCGGTAATAGAAACGGAAAAAAGATTGACGTGACTAGTCTAGCTCCGATCGAATTCATAACAATAGAAGGAGCAGGACAACCGTGTTTACAAGGCACATAATCGAAATGAAAACTACCTACCAACTTGTTATCGCTTGCCAGAAACACTTTGAACTCAATTTCAGATCCAAAGAAACTGTACTCATCATCCATTAGCTTAAGCCTCCCGCGTTTATTCTTTACTCGATTAGTTACATACTTTAGGGTATCTGAGAAGTTGACAACCTCCACTATCAAGTCAGTTTGAGTCAATGATGCCAGTTCACTATAGCTTTTCAAGGAATTAACACTAGAAGCAATTGAATAATACAAAGCTTCGTCCCTCACTTCAAATCCGTTCCGAAGCAGAGTATTCTCAATAACCTCATAAGCGTAGTGATCTAAAGCAGGCCCATGTGAATTTACTGGCGCTCTAAGCAGAACTGCGGGCTTTGCTTTTCTAGCTAAAAAATCTTTCAAATCTTTAGTTACAAAGACTTTAGGAGAGGGTTGCTCGAAAAAGAACATTCGCCTTCCACAGCCTATACACAAGAAAGTAAGCAAAGCAAAAGTTAACCAAGGAGTCCTCATAAATTCAATCTTTTGAACAAAGATCCCCTCACTGAAACACACACAGAGCCCCAAGAATGAGGGGATTTGTATAGTCAGAACTATCTATTTAATTGGAATAACCTACCGAAATGTGTTGTCACTGTTAGGTTTCAAACGCATCTTCGCCTAGAATAGCAATTTCCTGCCAAGAGGTTGTCTTCTGGGAACCACACTCTTACTCGGTGATTCCATAGTCTTCGAAACCCTAAATAGGCTTAAGAGCTTTCTAATTGTGATTGCTTCTAGAGTACAAGAAGCAAACGGATCACATCTCAGCCACGAACTCCGCAAACACCTGTTGGTGTCGCTCAAGATCCATATCGGGAGAGAGCGCTACGCGGGCGATGTAGTCCTTATCACCTTCCTTGGTTGTTCCTTGCGTAGAAGTCGCAGGAATGGTCCAGTAACAACCCTTGAGCTGCCCGTAGCTCACACAATACTTGCTTTCACCGGGAATCTCTTCGATCATGCGGTTGATTAGCTTTAGGTTGAGCGCACGTTTGTAGGTTTCCCGTTCTTCCTCTGTTTCGCCTTTGGTGGGAAGATCGAGTGAAAACACGGAGGGCGTAAACGTCTGTGACGCCAGCTCCTCAGACACGAAGTTGATTTTCGCTTCGGGTAACTTCTCCTGGATGAAGTTGACAAACGCACGGGTGTTTTGATAGGCGTCCTCAATGCGCTGATTCATGGACGGCAGCTGTTTGGCGAGGATCTCCAATTGAAGATCTGTTGCCTCGTTGTCACAAAGGCGCAGATGGCGATCGATATTGCTCATCAAAGCAGCGGCCTTTTGGTTGGCAACCGCATAGCCGGCCGTGCACAATCCACCGCTGGGGAACTTGGAACCGCTGACGTAAGCAATGGTGCGCACCTCGGCCAACAACTCTGCTTCTCCCAAAAAGTGAACGTTGGGACAAAAGGTCTGATCGAGGATGAATACCGGATCGATCGCAGCACTTCCTGCAGCCGTCTGACGTGGTTTGCTGAGCACCTCACGCAGTTGCCCCAGATCAGGCACTTCTACGCGCGGATTGGTGGGGATTTCCACGATGATGTACGGAATAGCATCTTCACTTGCCAGCTCGCTGAGCCTGCGATCAATGCTTTGTACCATGTCGTTTCCGGCATCTACGGGCAAATCCAGCACTTCTACTCCATCAATGCTGGCAGCGACACGCCTGGCCTGATCATTCGTACCACCATAGCAATTGGGAGGTACCAGAAAGC
This sequence comes from Flavobacteriales bacterium UBA6057, assembly GCA_002428995.1. Taxonomy (GTDB): domain Bacteria; phylum Bacteroidota; class Bacteroidia; order Flavobacteriales_G; family Salibacteraceae; genus UBA6057. The sequence goes on from DIYJ01000005.1 coordinate 110,723, forward strand.
GGATAGCCTTTCCGGGATGCTGTTCCAATGCTTCCTGAACCAGCCCCATCATGATGGCGTACTGCATGGACAATCCACTTGAAGCAACCACTCCGGGAACATCTGTTCCTGTGATTTCGCAGATGCAGTTCAAAACAGCGGCCTTGTTGGTAGCGCGATCGCTGGCAGGCGCTTCCCCTGACTGACCAATTCGTTCACGGATGGCCACTAGTGTATTGGCAGGCGTCATGGCAATGGTCTCTCGCCTTCTTACGTGCTGAACCTCTGAAACCAGATGCCTATTGCGGTCTCCATTGATCGTCAACACGCTGCCAAGGCTTCCCATCAACTGGATATGTACGTCCATGGCATCGGCCAGCTTAGCCGAAGCCTGGTCCTCTCCTGTGGTGATGAAAACTGTAGTGCCTTCAAAGGCTGAGAGTTGATCGACACCATCTGCCGCCATCAGTTCAAACTGATATCCGTAAACACTGCGTAAAGCCTCCGCATCAAAACATTCGGGCAGTTCTCCTGAATGCACGATCCGTGTGTGTTTACCGGCAAGTTGATTCGTTCTGAGAACAGCCATCGCAGGTATGGTTTTGGAGGCAAAACTGATCACGTTTTCGGCCTCGACTCCATACTCACGAGCGATCACCCATTCCAACACACAGGACAAGGGATGTCCCAAACGGATATAGTCATACGCGGTGTGCAACGCTGCCAGCGCTGAAGCACTGGTATTACCTTCTTTAAAAAGACCTTCAAACTCCTCCAGGAACTCCGTTTTGGCCCGTTCCTCATGATAGATGTCCAATCGGTGAGTGGTGAGCCTCAACCAGTCAGACGGCATATTTTCCAGTACCTCTCGGATAAAATCGCGCATTCCAGTGTCTTCCATAATCCTCTTCTCAGTGGGTTGGCAAATATCTAAATGCGCGGTAATTCCAAAGCCCTAAAAAAGGACAGAGTATTCAACGTGGGCAGGCTAATTGCCAACAGGAAATCTGTGGCACGGAAGCAACTCTTAGTGCTTCACGATCATTCTAACGAAGGCCTCTTCAGCCCCGGAAGCTCTCAGAATATATGACCCGCTCGCGAGGTTACTCAGCTCAATGACAGTGGTTAGACTGTTGACGTTTTGGGCAAGCACACGCTTTCCTGAAAGGTCATAGAGCTCCACCTGAGTGAAGAGCATGTCTTCGGTTATGAGCTGAACGGAGCCGCTGGTAGGATTTGGAAAAAGCTGGATTGCATGCTCAGCCGCCTTGTCAACGATACCTACACATACATCAAAAGAGACGAGCATAGAATCGGAACCGGGACACCCGTTCTCGTCCAGCACCTCTACCCAAATGCTCTGAGTTCCCGTTCCTCCCATGGTCGAATCGATGGTCAGGCTGCTGCCGGTGGACATGTCATTCCAGGTGTAGCTTGCATAATTGCCGGGAGTGATGACAAAGCTTTCGTTTTGACAAAGAATGGTATCGTTCCCCAAGTCTACTACGGGGAAATCAACCACCTCTACTGAAATGGAATCTACGTTTATACAGCCGTTGCCATCCGTTCCGGTGACGAGAAAGGAAGCAGTGGCAAGCGGAATGAAACCTACGCTGTCCTGCACACCATTGGTCCATACATAGAGTTCCGCCCCAGTGCCAAAGAGCACCAGTGAATCACCGTCACACACCACAGCCGGAGTAGCATTGGCCACCACATCTGGCAGCGGATTCACCTGGATGGTAATATCATCCGTGCCTTCACATTGGTTCGCATCTACCCCAAGCACCGTGTAGGTTTGGGTACCGATGGGAGTAAACGCGACTCCGTCCTGCACTCCTCCACTCCAGGTGTAGTTGTTCGCTCCGGAGCCCATGAGTGTGGCGCTGTCTCCAATACAAATGCTAGTATCTGAAGCTCCTGCCACCACGATGGGATTGGCATTCACAACTACCTGAATCGATGCCGAGTTTGAACAGCCGTTGTTGTCAACACCCGTTACACTGAGGGTTTGAGTGGATGTAGGAACGTAGGTGGTTCCATTGGGCAACCCGTTGCTCCAGGTGTAGCTATTCGCTCCGGAGGCTTGTAGCGTGGTGGAATCACCTTCGCAAACCGCTGCGTCAGAAACTTGTGCGACCACTGCGGGCAGCGGATTCACGATAACGGTAACCTGAGCGGTATCCTCACAGTTGTTGGCATCCGTTCCGGTTACGATGTAGGTTGTGGTAGCCGTTGGCGAAAAAGCATTTCCGTTGATGGCGCCACCACTCCAGGAATAGCTGGAAGCTCCGGCTCCTGTCAATGTAGTTGGATCTCCCAGGCACAATTCCGAATTGCTGGCCATACCGGTAACTGTTGGTAACGGATTCACGGTTAAGGAAATAGAAGCGGTGCCTGTACATCCATTGTTGTCAGTTCCTGTTACGCTGTACGTTCCACTGGTAGTTGGTGCGAAAGGTGAATTGTTTGTGACTCCACCGGACCATGTATAGTTTAAGGCCCCGGAGCCATTGAGGGTCACGTTATCCCCCTCGCAGAGGTTGGCGGATGGAGATACGCTGGCGGTGACCGTGGGATTGGAAACCACACTAACATAGTAGAGCTGGTCGTCAGAACATCCGTTGCTGTCGGTAACGGTGAGTGAAGTAAAGCCACTGTTGACGGGAAGAAACGTGACTCCATTTTGAACACCACCGGTCCATTGATGCGTCACACCTCCGCTGGCGGTCAAGGTCATGGAATCACCGTCACATACATTCCACCCGGGGTCGGCATTTACGGAAATGCTAGGCAGCGGATTGACATTCAGGGTGATTTGGCTACAACTGTCAGCCACTACACAACCGCCTTCTCCCCTGACGTAGAATGTGGTTGTAGACGTGTATCCATTCAAAGGCTGCAGAACGCTGTTGCTGCCACCTTCTGGTTGCGAACCGCAGCCACCCGAGTAGATTGCCCACAACTGGGCATCGTTTAAATCACCCGAAGTAATCATGTAGGTGTTCTCTCCTGCGCAAATGGAGTCCTGTGTGATGCTAAGGTTGGGCAAACCGGGCTGTTGGCAAGGTCGGTACCTGGCCAGCGCGTAATAATAGTTCAGCGAGCTCGGTGTGTAAGCGTTTCCTACTCCCGTTCCCGGATCGAAATCCACCACGGTGCCATTGGTATTCCCTGCCAGATAGAGCTCATAGTTGGAAGTTGAAGCGAGGTCATAAAACTGGGTAGTTCCGAGAAATCCGATCAACCAACTCCAGAGGTATGAACCAGCAGGAGTGTATGCGGCTACAAATCCCTGTGTTCCAAAAGCATCATGAATCCCCGTTCCACCTCCAATGCTGAAATCAACCACATTTCGGAAGTTCCCGCAGATCATGATGTTTCCGGCAGTATCGAGTTCAATTCCGGTGACTTCGTCACTGTAGATATTGCCGAGTTGATAAGCCCATTGATAGTTCCCTAACGTATCCCATTGCATGACGTAGCCATCCATGAATCCACCTGCGGTGAAGTTGGCGGTTCCGCTTCCCGGGTTGAAATCCACAGTACCGGCAAAGGATCCAACCATGAATACATGTCCATCATCATCCACAACCATGTCACGGGGAACATCCTGATTCGATCCACCGGAGCCTCCAAAGGCCCCTACCCACTTATAGTTGAAGTTCTTATCGAACTTAGCCAGAAACATATCCTGATTGGAGGAAGTGTAGCTGGCACCTCCTGATAAACCGAGGTTTGTATTTGTTCCAACATATGTTCCAAAGAGGTAGTAATTCCCTGCACTGTCCGTTTCAATGATTTCGGGATACTCGTAGCGAGCTCCGGTGGCACCAAACGTGGTGGCGTCAATGAAGTTGCTGTTTGCCATGTTAAACCTGGCGATGAAACCATCACTGCTCCAACTGGAAGCAGCGGCTATCATGGTTCCGGGTCCAGGGTCCAGGTCAATGGTGTTGGCAAACCCGGCTGTCACTACCAGTCGGTTCTCGTTATCGATGAGGAGACCGCCTCTGCCATCCGTTCCGTTGGTTTCAAAGGAAAACGCCCATTCGTAGGCTCCATTCGAGTCAAGCTTCACCACAAACAGGTCTCGGCCCGAGCCAAAAGAAGTGAGGTTTTGAGTTCCGGACCCGGGATCAAAATCAACGGTGCTTTCAAAGCGACCGATAATGTATATACCGCCAATGCTGTCAATGGTAACGTCTGTCACCTCTGTTCTGCCTCCGAAAGTCTTCGCCCAAAGCAAGGTGCCTTGTGGATTGTTCTTCACGAGGAAATAGTCATTGTTGCCGGTGGCAGTAAGATTTAGAGTGCCAGAAGTAGTATCAAAATCAACCGTGTTTGAAAACGTACCGCTCACTACGCTGCTACCAAAGGGACCAACCTCAACGATATAAGCTGTTTCATTGGCACCTCCGCCCACGGTGGTAACCCAATCGAAAACGGGCTGTGAGCGCAACAGTGCTGCGTTGAAAAGGAAGAAGGAAAGAATGACTAAGGCCTTCGAAAAAGCCCAATGATCCGCGGTTTTCATGGATTTAGCTGCTTAGGGATTGCGTTTATGCAGTTCAAAGCTATCCACCATGGAAGCCCTCGGAACTGAAAAGTAAAACCGGTATAGATCAATGGAAATTCGGTTACATTTCCATGAAATTCTGCGACCTCTAACGATTCAAAAGGATGGCGATCGTTTCCCGGGCAACTGGAAATACTGCCAATCATGGACAGACTTGAGGTCGTTCCCAGCGTATGTGCATCAAGCTTCAGTGAACCTGTGAAAGCTTGCCCATCAAGCCTCTTACCGGATCAGCCTTCTCCAGAGCTGTTCCAATGGCCCCATTCTTCTGTATTTCGAATAAACAAAGCTGATCAGAAGGTTGAATCCAAAGATCACCAGGGAAAGGAGCATGAGATCCGTAGGGCGCAGCTTCCCATAGTATCCAAATCCGTAACCGAAAAAGATCAACACACAAATCACGGATTGCAGAATGTAGTTGCTCAGTGCAAAGCGGCCGACAATGGCCAGGATGCGGGCAATGTTGGGCAGGGTTTGAAACAAGATGCTAAACCCTAGAATGTAGCCACAGCTCAGAGCCGTTTCGCACAGTACATTAATGGCCATGAGTGCTGGGCGCCAATAGGGCGTTGCCTTCAGGTCTATCTGGCTGAAGACGTCCATTTTGACGAAGTTCCAGCCGGCACTCAATCCGATCATGAGCAGAGCAGCGAACAGGAAACTGGTTTTATGCTCACGGATGCGGGTGAAGAGCGATTGACGCGCGGCATACATACCAAGAAACAGCACACCCAGCGTCTTGGGCATATACCAAACGAGGTTCTCGGGCAGGAAAGCCACGAACTCGATCATGCGCATTTCGAATATCTCCAGGTAGTTTCCTTCGCTGAATACGGAAATAAACTCTTCCAACTCCGCAGGCTGCTCGAGGCTCAGCATGGGCCAGCTGAAAGCCACGGCTCCCAGATAATAGAGTGGTCGAAAGAAGATGAAGAAGCTAGCGAGGGCAAGGATGCTTTGCTTCGACCAACGAATGGTTGGTATCACCAGGAGACCCAGCAAACCATAGCTAGCCAAAATATCTCCAAACCAAAACAGCAGGATGTGCATGGCTCCAAACAGGAACAGCACGAGCATTCTGCGCGTGAGGTATGGAACCGCAGCTTCGGCCCGTGAATGGGCTTGCAAAATGATCCCAAAGCCGAATAAAAAGGCGAAGATGAAGAGGAACTTGCCGGCCGCATAGTCCACCACAAGATTCACCGTGACGGCCTGCAACCCTTCGAAGGCTCCGTAGAAAATACCGTAGTAAGAAATGGGAGCGTGAAACACGAAGATGTTCACCAGCAGCACTCCAAACAGCGCTGTTCCCCTCAATGCATCTAATTCCTGAATTCTATTCACCGTTCAGAAGTCATGATTTAGAATGTTCAACTGAGGCTGAAATAACAGAGATCAAGCGCTGAATGTCTTCCGCATCGTTAAACAGATGGACGGCCAACCTCAAATAGCTTCCTCTGGTGGAGAGGTAGATATTGTTAGCCTCGAGATTGGCCTTAAGCTGTTGCAAATCCAGATCAGGTGGCAGTTTGAGCGCAAACAGGTGATTGCAGAAAAAGGCAGGTTCTTCCAGTTTTACATTCAAGGTTTCCAGGTAAGCCAGCAATGGTTGGATGAGTTCTCCACAATAGTCCTGTATACGTTCGGGATTCCACTCTACCACTTGCTTCAGCGCAGCATTCAGCATGGGCATGAGTGTGAAATTGCTGGTTTCTCCAACATTAAACCTCGCGGCCTTTGACTGATACTGATCGTCATAGTTGGTGAGGCTGCTGAATTCCATAGCGTTGGATCGATTCATCCAGCTTTCCTCGATCGGCACTCCGTCTGCGAAGCGATCGGAAACATACATAAGGCCGAGCGAGTATGGACCAAACAACCATTTGTAGCCTGCACAAATCAGGGCATCTATGTGACAGCCTTCAACATCTATGGGCAATGCACCTACCGACTGGGTGCCATCCACAATGAACGCTGCACCCACGCTCCTGCAACGTTCTCCAATGGCCTTCAGGTCAAACTTGATTCCGTTCATCCAATGCACGGAAGACATAAGCACCACGGAAGTCTGATCATCGATTTGCTCGAGCAGGTTTCGATTCCAGCTTTCTCCGATCAGCTCCGCTTCATTGGGTCCCACAGCCACCAGTTCATTGCCGTGATCTTTACACCACTTTTCCAGCGCGAAGTAGCCACTTGGAAACTCGTCCTTTACGGTAATGGCTGTTCCTCCCGGTTTGGGCGATGTGTTGTTGAGTACCGAGGCCATTCCATACGACACGGAAGGAATGATGGCGATGCTTTCATGGGTGGAATGAACGATTTGAGCAAAAGATGCCTTTACCTGCTCGATTTCCCTGAAAAAGTCATCGGGTTTAATGCTGTAGGGAGTTCTTTCCCTTTTCAGGGCCTGGATACAAGCTTCCTCAGAGGCCTTGAGTAAAGGTGCTTTGAATGCGCAGTTCAGGTAATGCACATTGTCAGGCAGGTGAAACAGATGCTTTTGTGACTTCAAATCATTCATCGTTCAATGATAGGTGATGATTTGTTTTTTGAGCACATGACAGTGCGAAAAGCTTAGATGGTAGGAGTTGAACAGGCTACTTCATTCGAGTAACGTCTGGAATTAAAACTACCACGTCAGTCGAAGACAGAGAAGCAACAGCAGCGATTCGCTGTTTATCGACTTTCAGGAAATTGGTGCGTTAGCTCACCGTCTTCATCAAAGAAGTGGATACGGGCTTCGTTGGCAGAGTCAATAAATAGCCTGAGCCTTTCCGTTCCGGATTCATCCTTCAGGGTCAACTGAGGAACCTCATTATCGCTGCCAAGGAACAAGCGTTCCTGGCCGAGGTCACCGTTTTTCTTCAGTTCATTGATCTCCCGGATGATCTCCTTTTTTCGATCGTCTGAGACATCATCGTACTTGAATTCATGAATGAGATCGAGGTTTTTCCCAAAGCTGCCGTTTCCGCTCCGGTCATAGATCGTCAGGCCTGATTTTACGGCACCTCTTATGTTCTCTGTGTGTTCCAGATTGATGACTTGATTGTCCCGGTATCGATCAAAGGACAAATGCCCGGTTCCATACTTCCGGCCATCGGGCAGCTCGTTGCTGTTGAACACCAGGCCTCCCATCTCATCGCCCTGCTCATTGAAAAGGATCATTCCGGCAACGTGCTCACGCTCAATCATGCCCACAGGATATTCCTTGCCATCCATCCGTGGTGCCGCAATCCGCTGCTTGTTGGCGATCGCCAGCACCGTTGTTCCATCTTCGTTCACAATGTTGATGCGCTCTACATTCAGCACTTTTCCTTCATCACCATTGACAAAACCGGATAGCAAAAACACCAGGAGCAGCGCCCAACAAAGCATATTACTGAGGATCAAAAGGCGGATTTGATTTTTAGGCACCATCATTCAGATTTGGTTTTGTTAAGACGAGATGTGATCACTAGCCGCAGAGGCTTCTACATGCTGCAAAGGATAACCGAATATAATCTGACCTATCAGACAGAGCCCCAGCTGTTCCTGTTGTCCATGTTTCGGCACCGATGGATCAATGTCGAAGGACAGATCGTGATCTGTTGCCCCTCCCCGATCTCGATACAACGCACTTTGTGCGTCACTCGATCTGACATTGCTTCACGGTAGATTACTTGAGCTTGTGACAGGAGTTGACTCCCCGTAATCATCTAATGAACTGATCATCTAATCCCCTAAAAAGCTTCCCCAATGAAAAAGTAGAATCCCATGCCCTCGTTGGTGAAGGCTACATCAAAGCGGGTGAACACGTCTTTTTCAGGAAAGATGTAGAAGCGCGGACCGAGACCTGCGGACCAGCGAATGCGATCCATGCGGAGGGCATCGATGTTGGGTGCCACCTCGCCTACGCTGGCGAAGGCTGCTGCTCCCCAGCGTTTTGAAAACGGCAGTGGCAACAAACGAAATTCGGTTTGACCGGCTACCATGTGGTTGTCGCGATAGCGTCCGAGGTAATAACCACGCATGAGTCGTTCCCCGCCCATCAGCGCCAGTTGGTTGAAGGGAACCTGGCCGCCTGAGAACTGCCCAAACAGGTTGAAGGCCCACACATTGTTCTTACCAACCGGCTGATAGTATCGGAAATCAGCGAAGTAGGAGTTGAAAGAAAAGGAACTGCCCCAAGCTTCCTGGCTGCTGAGCCAGGCGAGTTCCATGAACAGGCCATCACGCACGTTGAGCACGTTGTGGCGATTGTCATAAACCAGCCCCCAACCCAGGCTGAGGTCGGTAAACCCATTGCGACCGAGCGGATAGTTGAAGGTGTTGGCATCCTGCGATCCCGCGAGGTCGAACTGGACGTTGCGCATCAATTCGAAATCCACCTCTGGTCCTGTGTACAGGTTTTTCCAGAGGCGATAGAGAAAGCGTTCCCGGAAACGAAACTCGGAAGCGGAGATGGTGGCTTTTACGTCTTCGGTAGTAGTTGGCCCGATGCCATAGTAAGACAAGGGAAAGTTTTGAAACTTGATCAACCCCAGGAAGAAGAAGCGGCTGTCATCTGTAAAGATCGCGTGGTCGATAAAGCCTCCGTATTGGCGTTCAAGTGTGAGAAAGGAAAAGGAAGAAACCTCGGAAAGACGATTGTTGGTGTCCTGCTTTGCTCGAAACACAAGTACCGAACTGACACCAAACTCCACGCTGGTTTCGGGAGCATACGCCAGGGTTGGATAGGCAATGAACTTCGGCTTTGCCTGATCTGAGCTGTCTTTAAGAATGTGGTTGAAGTACCTGGTGATAAAGGATTGAGCCTGGGATTGGTGAACTGTAAAACACATCCAGACGATCAAACCCCAAAACCAAAACACCTTTCCCATCCGCGGTAAATGTAGAAGATTGAATCTCAGCACATTCTCATTTTCAGATGCGGTACTCCTTACCGGGCCGAATTAAAACCAAGAAAAAACACTCAAATAAGCACCTCCGACTATCACCAAATGATATCATCACCTGACGATCCAATTATCTAATTATCTAATTAACTGATCATCTAATTAATCATCCGATCATCCACCTCCCACCTACTCATCTTCAACGACTTATTGGCCGTAACCACCACCAAGGTCACAATCCCCACACCCACAGCGCTCCAGGTGGCGAAGTAGGCCAGTGTGCGAATCACAGCGATGGCGGGTATTCCAAACACAATCCAGGTGAAGGTGCCCCATTCGGCTGCGGAGGCAATGCGGCTCATCTCTGGTCGGTAGCGGTTCTCAATGATCACTTTATCGATGTCTACTACCGCGATGGTTTGCACTTCTGAGTATTGAATGTCTTCACGCAGGCTATCTACCACCTCGAACCTCTCCTGGAGACTATCTTCCGTCATGGATGAACTTACCGGATGCTGCCGGTAAACGGCATTGATTTCCTCGCGCTTTGCCTTCTTAGCTTTCCCCTTGAAGGTCCACACCTTCATGGTTAAAGATGAATCCTCGTAGTTGGTGAGGATCACCCTCATTTTTTTCTCGCCCTTGGGCTTCACCTTTACTTCGTAGGCGTTCAGCGGAATTCCAATCGTTTTGTGAGGGCGCTTATGATGCCGAAAAAGCAAAGTATCCTGAGCGTGGGAAGCAACGGACAGCATCGAACACAGCAAAAGGAACAGGCCTATGCGTGCAGGCTTGACGATATGGAAACCAGAGAAAGACAACAATGACAAAGGACGTGATTTTGTTTCAGCGGTCAAGCCGTGGGAATCTCCTCCATCATGAGCACCAGGCCTGCATCTGAATCCTTTCGGATGGATCGCTGAGAATGTGCACTCCAGAGCTTCATTTACACCGCTTAGGCTAGTTCCTTTCTAATGGCTTCGCTGCTTAGAATATTCTGGGCTATGTCTCGCCCCCAGGTTTCATACGTCAGCTTTGAAGGATGCACACCATCGCTGAAAAAGGAGGCAGGACTGGTGTCTAGCTGAAACTTATCCATCCAGGCCTCGAGGGTGATGCGCTCCCCGAAGTAATAGACTCGAGGCTCACTTTGCACTTCTTTGGCGAGTTCGTCACCGAGAATTTCAACAAGGTTGCCGATGGTGAACTTAATCAGTGGTGTGAAGGCGGGAAAAATCTTGATTGGAGGCATGTTGCAGAACACAATGACGGATTCAGGATACCTGACACGAAGGTCTCTGATCAAAGCACGAACATCCCTCCGCCATGCAGAGGGTCGATTGAGGGTAAATGCATCATTCCCTCCAAGTCCGATCACGATCAGGTCCACTGCATCATCCTCTATTTTCGACACCAGCTTTTCCCTCACTCGCTTGGCCGTGTAACCACTCCGTGCCACTACCTTCCATTCAACCTTTGCCTTCAGTCCAGCCGAAAGTGCTCTGGCCAAACTTCCGGTAAACCCTTCTTCATGCGTTTCCACTCCTACTCCTGCAACCGTGCTTTCACCCAGCGCCACCAGTCTAAGCGGTCGCTTTCCATCGAGCGAGAAACCAGCGGATCCTGTAAGACCAGAAGCTTCCGGCAGCTTTGGCACCCGAGCCCTGATCTGTTTTCCCTGAACATACATCAACGGAAGAAGAGGAATGGTGATCAGGCTGCCAAACAAATACCGAGCGTTCATCTTTTCTGTTTCAAGCGGTGATTACAACAACATGTATGGTCAAAATTAGAGGGTTAGATCGCTGACCTTGCACCCTTCCACTGAAGCCATTGACCGGCAAGCAGAATCGCAAAACTCAAAAACCAAAAAAGCGCGCCAAAGCCTACCGTAACCGGATCACCGTATCCATCGAGTTGTGGGATATGACTCAACCCGAGTACCAAGCTGGAGCAGATCAGGGTGAGGATGGAAAGCATCATCTTCACCTTCAGTCGGGCTTTTCGGAGGATTAGGTTGAGGAAGTAGATGATATTGGCCAGCCATGGAAGTCCCATCCAAGGATCTGGAATCCCCAACCATCCCAGCGCCAGGACAAAGATGCCGTAGTAGTCTGATGTATAAAAGGCTGGTGTACAAAGCGCCAGCACATAGAGCATCAGCGAAATGACAGTGTACCTTTTTTGAAATATGCGAACGAATGAATCCAACGAGTGGGCCGGTGATGTGAATGGCGCAAGGTTTGAAAAGCGCTAACACATCGCGATCGCCCTTATGATCCATTAACCAAAAAAACCTGCAAATGCCGGAGAATGGCAGAAACGAAAAAGGAGCCCTCCAAAAGGAAGACTCCTCTACACAGCATCTTATAAAGTACTGGATCAGCGAATCACCAGTCGCTGTACAGCCTGCGTGGCTCCATCGTTCAAGCGAACGAAGTAAACTCCAGAGGCCAATGTTTCAATCGGAAGTTCAATGATGGATTCCGCATCGCCATTGATGTTCATGGAAGAAATCACCTCACCCTCAACGCTCAACAGGTCTACTTCATAATCCCCTGCCCGGTGCAGCACGAGTGAAGCATTGCCATGCGCTGGATTGGGATACAATTCAAAATCGCGGTTTGCCAAACGTTCATCCACACCGTTCACCATAATGTCAAACGAAGCAGAGCCTTTGCAACCATCCAAATCCGTCACCACTACCACGTAAGTACCATCGGTGCTGATGCCTTCAATGTCCTCCTCATTCACTACATCAAAGGACCCGGGACCAGTCCATTCCACGGTATACGGCTCCAGGCCATTGCCAGAAATGGTAATGTCGATGGAATTGGTAAAGGCAGCGTTGGCAAAGGTGTCAGAGACAACACCATCTACGATGATGTCAACATCATCACAAGCGAAGGGATCTGTAGTTCTTACACGTACCATAGGAACAACGGTATACTCAAGTGCAGATTCGGTCACAGGAATCAGCCAGTCATCCGTACTGGTGGGGTCTACCAATGCCAGTCCGCGTGGCACATCCCATTCTACACCAACAGGTATCTGATCCTCATAAGTTCTGAAGCAGGCGTAAAAGCCTTCCTGCTCTGCGGTGAGCGGCACCTCCAGGGGAATAGAAACCCAATCATCCACGATGGCTCCGGCATCTCCCTGATCCACTGAGAAGAAAGCATTGGAACCTAGCACTGAAGTAGCAGCTTCATCATAGATGAATGCACCGATGGAAGTCCCATTGGTGAGCCCGAAATCTCCGTTATTGCCTGTGAGCTGTGGGAAAAACACTTCAATGGCCCGAACGGTGTCCGCGACAAAGTTGTCAAAGTACACACACATACTGTATCCAGATGTTCCGTACCATGCCGCCCCTTGAGGATCGCCATCATCATATGCCCAGGTGTTTTCCGTCACTTCGAAATCCCAAGTACTCAAACGATTCACATTGATCAACTGCTGCGAACCATTGGAAACATCATACCTGAGTGTATGGCTGCCCAGTGTGGAAGGCTGATACAGATCGGGAACCTCTTCAAACGACTCCTCCCCTGGATCGAGGTCAATAGGACTCGAAGTAGAAAGGTAAGCTGATGCAGCCTCGCTCGCAACGAGCAGAACATCGGTTTGATTGACATTGCCTTGATTCAGAATGATACCTGCCGGCCGGAAGTTGGCATTCTCACCCTGAGTGGTTGGCACCTGCGTGTATTTGTAGTAAGAACTACTGTCGGTCTGTCCCATGAAGTAGCTCTGTGTGAGTTCGAAGTCGCTGGCACCTCCCTGATAAACGGTCACATCGTCAATGATCCAGCCATAGCTCAAGCCACTGTCATCAAGATCACTCCAACGGAAACGAATCCAGAGGTTGTTATTGCCAAAACCAACCACCGAGGCTGGAATGTAATACGCCATGTATTCGGGATTGCTCAGGCTGCCCGTAGTACTGTTAAAATCAGTGGCGGACAGGAGATGATCATTGTTTCCAATTTCCAACCAGTTAGAACCGTCATTGCTTACCTCTACATGGTATTCGTCCCGAAAACGCCAGGTACGCTGCTGATATTCCAGCACGCAATTGCCTGTAATGGTTGAAACATCAATCGGACTGGTAGTAACCATGATATGCTCGCGTGGAGCAGACTCGGGAGGGCTGGTAGATGGATCTCCGTTATCCATTTCTGCACGCTTGCCACCGGAGGAAGAACTCAAGTTATTGAGAAACCAGCCGGTTTGTTGGTTATTATCTACGATGGCCCAGCCATAGTTATCCTGATTTTGGAAGGTCCAATGCGTAGAATCTTCAAAGTCGCTGTACCAGATCTGACTGGCAATCATAAATTCTACAATCGGTTGGTTGGAGCTGTAGCGGCTCGCCACATCGGTTGCTTTGGGCTCAGAGCCTGCGGTGTGAGCACGCAGAACACCTTCGGGGACAACTTGTGGTTGTGCCACTGCGGTGAGCCCTATAAGCAGCAAGGGAATCGACAAAAGGTCAAGACGTTTCATAGACTGGTGTGTTTTAGTTTGTGCTTTTTGTAACGATAACACGACCTCTGTCAGAAAGCTTGATTGAGAATATGGTGAACGGCTGACCGGCAGCACCGATGCACTCAAACGCCTTATTTTATTGGATTTTCAAACGAATTCGCATATGCTCAGAATTAAAACACGCCTATTTCCAACCGGCAGATTTTGAGACTTTTTGGTGAACGGCAGAGCCATACAATGTCCCCATTCTGGGAAGGCTAGTCAATGGATATTCCCACCTACCGGTAAACCACTGGGCACACGATCAGGAATGGTTTGATCGAAGGAATTGTCGTTCAACGTATTCAAAAAGGCAATGATCTCCCCTATCTGATCCTCGTCCAATTCCAGATCCCGGATATCCGGATCCAATTGTCCTTCTGAAACGTTGGGGTTTCGTTGGTCGTCATCGCCTTCGGCCACTTCCTCATAAAACTCCAGAACCTCTTCCAATGAACGCTGCGCCCCATTATGCATATACGGTGCTGTCACGTTGAGATTTCTCAAGGTTGGCGTTCTGAAATCAAATCGATTGGAAGCCCCCCGATCGGCCGGGCTCACATTGTCCTGAACACCGATGGTGTGCAACTCAAAATCCGAAAACATAGGACCGCTGTGACAATCTGCACAACCTACATTGATGAATGCATTCAAACCACCTATCTCCCTCGAATTCAGAGCACTGTTATTTCCTCGCATGTATTGATCGAAGCGGCTGTTGTTCGCAGTGATGGAGCGCTCGAAGGTGGCTATCGCTGCCAGCATGCGTTCCCGGTCAATGCCCTCACTGCCAAAAGCTTCCCCGAACCTTTGCTGGTACTCGGGAATAGCATTCAACCGTTGGATGATGGTATCGATGATATCTTCCTCAGCGATGGATGTCCCCTTCATTTCTTCCATCGACAACATGGGAAGCAAGGCTTGTTCTTCCAGGCTCGCAGCCCTGTTGTCCCAGAACATGGGTGCAGTTTCCGGATCATAGCGACCTGCCTTGTCAATTCCGTTGTAGGCTGTGTTGATGACTGTTGGTGCATTTCGCCTTGTAAACACACCTCCCGAGCGCTGCATTCCAAGGCCGACTCCATCCACTCCCTGAGACAATACCAGACCATCGGCATATCCCAGGCTTGGATGATGGCAGCTCACACACGCCACATCCTTGTTGCCTGATAAAACGGGGTCCCAATAGAGCAGGCGGCCCAGTTCTTCTTTTTCAGGTGTGTAAGGATTGTTTGCCGGATACAAGACCTCTCGAGGCAGGGCGTCCACAAATTCTTCGGGGTTTTCAACCGGGGCATTCATCTCTTCATCCTGGCAGGAACCAAGCAAAAAGCAGAAGCTGATGATCGTTGACAGAAGCAACACAACGTTTGAAAATGGATTCTTCATAATGGATTGATTAAATGCTGATGGATAAAAAAGGCGATGCACAAGAGCCTTGTGGCTGCACCTGAATCAGCAACGGCAAAATTTCAATCCTTGTATGAGCCTCCCCGCAAACAGGGGCTTAGAGAGGTGCAGAATTCGTTTTTCGCACTTATTTCAGCTCAGATTTCTGTTTTTCGGTATTGACTTGGTGTCATCCCCTTGGCCTTTTTGAAGGCAGCGTTGAACGAGGACTTTGAGCTGAATCCAACCTCGGTGGCAATTCCATAAAGGTTGAACTTCTGATGACCGTCCCGGTGGAGGTATTGGATGAACTCTTCCACGCGATGCTCATTCAGAAGGTCCTGAAAGCGCATGCCCAAATGCACGTTCAGCACCTCCGACAGGTACTGCTTTGAGATGCCCAACCTTTGAGCTACGTCTTCGGCCTTCAGCTTTTGGTTCGTAAACAGCTTTTCTTCGACCATCAGGCGATGCAATTCCTGTTTTACCAACTCCACCTCTGATTTCGAGCGATTGGACTCTTTGTATTTGCTGCCCGCTGACCTCGGTAGAATATGCCTGGGAGAAGCGATGAGCTTATACGTAACGATGTAAAAGAGAAAGACCGCCACCAGGAAAATACCGTAGCTGTCCAGTGACCACAGCGAAACGCGTGTATCAAAGAGCAAAAACGAGGCTTCATCGATGATGAAAATCACCGTAAATGGAACCAGGAAGCTGAGTAACCACCTTTCCTTGTTGTTGCTAACCACATCATAGATGCTCCAGAACAGCATTCCCACCAAACCAAACTCTGTCAGTTCTGTCAGTAATTCAAGCGTTTGGTTCTGCCCCAGAGCCTCCAGGGTGAGCAGTGCTTGGAAGCTGACATTCAGGAGGTAAGGCAAGAAAAAAATGAAGTCTGCTTTTTTGAATTCTTCCAGCTCAGAATTGCTGTAGCGAACAAAAAGGAAAAAGAACGTGGCAATCAGGGTTTCATGAAACAGAAACCAATTCGTGTCAGGCAGCAGCAAGTTGTAATCATCATCACCCAGAGCGAATAAAACGATAGACGCAATGCACCCAAGCAACAACCAGAGCAAGGGTGCCTTGTATTGGTTTCGCCTTTGAAAAAGCGTGAATCCAAGGAACAAGCCCTGGAGAATAGCGACTATTTGAATGATTTGTATCAGTACTGCTCTTCTTTGAGTAAAGCCCAGGCCAAGAACCCTGCGCCAGAAGCATGGTCAAAGATAGCCACGTAGAAATCGTTGCGTTCCCTGTCAGTCCTGCGTCTGGATAGTAACAGCAGGTGCTGCTCCATCAAAGGCTCCACTCAACCGTCAAACAAGCTTGTTTGATGATGGCTTCCCGGCCAGGCTCCTTCGTGCCTCAACAGCCATTCCTTTTTGTCAATACCTCCGCCATATCCCGTCAACTTCCCGTTCCTTCCAATCACGCGATGGCATGGGTAAATGATGGAGATCGGGTTTTTACCGTTTGTAAGTCCTACTGCGCGCATGGCTCCTGGGTTTCCAATACGCTGTGCGACATCCAGATAGGAAACCGTCTTGCCGTATGGAATTTTGAGCAGCTCGCTCCAAACCCTCTTTTGGAAATCGGTGCCTTTAAACCTAACCGGAATGTCGAAGACTTTCAAAGCGCCATCAAAGTATTGGTGGAGCTGCCGGGTCGTTGTGCGGAAGATATCAGCGTCATTTTTTTCCATGCCATAACCTTCTCTCAAAAAACCAAGATCATCACGTTCTTTGATGAAGTAAAGTCCGGTAAGAGCATCGCCTTCGGCCACTAAGAGTAGCTGACCGACAGGAGAATCAACCTTCGTGTGAATCTTCATTTGTTCCATGTACTTTGTTATGTCAGCGTTTTCCACAGATGGTGCGTGGCGTAGGAGCGGTAAGGTTTCCATGTCTTACTCACGGCATCTATTTCCCGTTTGCTCTTGGTTCCAAGGGCCTTCTGTATGCCCAAATCGGTAGTTGGAAACGCATCCGGCCAGGAGAGCCCGCGCATGAGCATGTATTCGATCGTCCATGGACCAATTCCCGGTATGTTAGCCAGCTGCTGTTTGAGCTTTTCGACATCTGCATCAGGCGCGAAATCGAGCTTACCTTGTTCAAAGGCCTGGGCAACTGCTATGATGGTTTCTGCGCGCTTACGTGGCATTCCGAGGGCCGCGACCTGGGCAACATCTGCCTTGGCCATGACTTCTGGCAATGGCGAAATCATATTCAGACCTGGAATGGGAGTTTCGAAGGCTTCGCCAAATGCCGAGACGTAGCGATTCATGAGCGTAGTGGCAGCTTTCACACTCACCATTTGCCCTAGAATCACCCTCACCAGCATCTCGAATGGGTCGAAAGATCCGGGAGATCTCATACCGGGATTATCTGCCACGCTCTGGGCCAAAACAGGATCTTCTTTCAGTTTTCCATTGATCTTCAGCGGGTTGGCACACACATCAAACTGCCGCTTGATTTTGGCAATCACCTCAGAAACAACCGGATGCAGACCCTGGCTGATTTGTATGGACAAGTGCAGGTCTTTTTCACTGTGAGATACTGAATACCAACCCTGGTAGCCCTTCACATGCACCGTTCTGTAGTAAACATCATCAATGGCCAGTTCTGCGGCATGGGCGCTGCGCCCATGCAAATATTGGATGATGTAGTTCCAATCATATGGTGTTCGAAACCCACACTTCTTCTGGATCATCTTGTTCTCCTGTTCTTCCATCTTGGCCGTTTGCTTTTTGCGGATGTTAGAAGAAGCAAGGTTAAATGCTTGCTTGAATATTTCATCGAACCTCCCCACACTTTTTACCTACCTCGCACAAGCGATGTAAGTTATGGTCAGGTTAGCACCCTAAGGCAGCACGTTTCGAAATCGTGGATTCCACATCAATGCACCGGTAAGAAGAAGAGCTGAGAGGCCGAATCAGGTATGAACTCATTGCCAGAAGCCGAGTGAAGCGTTCTTTTGCCACGAAAACGGAATGTTGAATGCCTCGAAAAGCTCCTTCTGATCCATCCGCAATTTCCATTGCCGACTACACTTATGAACTTCCCGATCAACGCATCGCAAAGTATCCGCTGAGCGAACGAGACACGAGTAAACTGCTGGTCTATCGCGATGGCGGCATTGCGGAAAGTGTATTCAAGGATTTGCCTGAACTCCTGGAGCCAAATGATTGTCTGGTGTTCAACGATACCCGGGTGATTCACGCCAGGCTCCACTTTCAGCGGCCCACCGGTGCCCACATCGAGGTTTTGTGCCTCGAACCATTAGAGCCAGCCGAAGTGACGGAAGCTTTTGCTCAAACAGAATTCACCACGTGGCGGGCGATGGTGCGCAACGGCAAGCGCTGGAAGCCGGGAGAGTTTCTTGTGCGAGAGATAGAAACAGAGGAACGCAATTACCGATTGTTTGTGGAGCTGATCGGAAAGGAACATGACAGTTCCATCGTCCGTTTTTTCTGGGATTCCGGGGAACCTTTGGATGAGGAAGAAGGTAGCGTGGTTTTTCCTGACAGAGTCGGGGAGCCATCCTCCGAAGTCTCAACCTCCGCAGAGAAAGCATCCAGTTCAACATCCCACATCACCTTTGCCGAAGTGCTGGATGATGTTGGTATCCTGCCCCTTCCGCCCTACCTGAACCGCGAAACGGAAGCTGAAGACGAAGAGCGCTACCAAACCATGTACGCCCAGGCTGATGGCTCCGTAGCTGCACCCACCGCGGGGTTGCATTTCACCCAGCCGGTGTTTGACAGCCTCAAGGAGCTGAACGTCCAGTCACTCTTTGTAACGCTGCACGTGGGTGCCGGTACCTTCAAGCCTGTGAAGTCCGCCACCATGAAAGATCACGACATGCACAGCGAGCGTATTGTGGTCTCCCGAAATGCCCTGGAGCGAATGCACGCTGCTGCACAAAAACAACGCATCATACCGGTGGGAACTACTTCCCTGCGCACCATTGAGAGCATCTACTGGTTTGGCATCAAGCTCTTGGCCGGTCACGAAATGAAGGAGCTAAATGTCAGCCAATGGGAACCTTATCAACTGGCTGACCGAGTAGTGAAAGCCTCTGAAGCGCTCCAGGCTGTCCTCGGCTGGATGGAAGCAAAAGAACTAAATTACCTCACCGGCCAGACTCAATTACTCATCGCTCCGGGCTATACCATTCGAATGGCGAACGCGCTCATCACCAACTTTCATCAACCCAACAGCACACTGCTGCTGCTCGTGGCAGCCTTCATTGGCGAGGACTGGAGGAAGGTATATGAATACGCGCTGAACAAAGACTTTCGGTTTCTGAGCTTTGGTGACAGTTCCATCCTATTCGCTCCACATCAGTCTACTTAACCGACCAGGAGTTTTGTGCAATGAACGCACGCAACTCTTTGCAGGAACCATTGGTCTCCCAGAAGCAATCATGATTCCCGTTTGCTAAGGTTCGCAATGGATTCGTCACCCCAACTCTGTTAGTCACAGCATGATAGATGCCGGGCTCACGGGATACTAGACCCGAGCCAAGGTTGCTGCATTTACAGGAGAAACAGTCGCGAATTCAAAACCAACTCCTTCAAATATCAATTCAAGCTGCACGCCTGTCAATCGACTTCTTTAAGAGCTCTGTCCACGCTGTATCCTTAGCATCAAAAGACAAGAAAGATGAGATTGAACCAACTTTGGAGCCTGCTACTGCTGGCGTTCCTCGGGTATCCAGCATTTGCAACCACTTACTATGTAAACCAGGCAGCTACTGGCAGCAACAATGGCACCTCGTGGGCCAATGCCTATACCGACTTGCAGTCGGCACTGACCAACGGAAGTCTCGCGGATGGAGACGAAGTGTGGATTGCGAAAGGCACCTACTACCCTACCAATACCGCCAACACAGCCATCAGTTTTGAAATCACAAAAGGTATTTCGGTCTATGGTCATTTCGATGGAACGGAGCAATCCATCAGCGAGCGTGACCTATCTGACGCACTGGATTTGAACGCCAGCCGAACGGTACTCTCAGGCAACATAGGCGCTCCAGGCCGCCTTGACAACACGGCTGTTGTTGTAAACACAAGCGCCTTATCAGGCGATATTCTCATCAACGGTGTGACAATCGAAGAAGCCATCGATGCGGGAATGATTGGCGGAGGCATCCAAGGCGTTGGCTTCGAAATTCAGCACACCCTCTTTTACAACAACGAATCTTTCCGGGGCGGTGGCATCTACTTCGACCTCTTAAATGACCTTACGATCGATAACTGCCGATTCCTGAACAACAATGCCAGTGAGGGGCCCGCGATGGCGGTGGGAAGTGCAAACCTCATCATTCGGAATACGGACTTCATAGAAAACACGGCTGCCGCAGACTGGGGAGCTATGAGCTACTTCGGCAACGGCACCGCTACGATTGAGAATTGCAGTTTCAGCCAGAACACCTCCAACAGCATCAACACCAGTTCTTCCACATGTATATTCGGGCTGAACAGCCTTTGCACCATCAACGTCTATAACTCCATTTTCTGGGACAATGGCGCGACAACACATCTCAACGAGATTGTGAATGCCGGAACCACGAATGCTTCAGACTGCATCATCGAGGGAGGTTTTACCGGTACGAACATCCTGAACCAGAATCCGCTCTGGATTGATACTGACCTCAACCTGGATTTTTCCTCGCCTGCGATAGATGCTGGCGACAACACGCTCTACACCTCGCCTTTCACCATTGATATTGATGGCGATCACCGTTTTTCCAACACCACCATTGACCTCGGTTCGCAAGAAAGATCGGGCAGTCCCAATGATTTTGTAATAACCTTATTAGGCTCTTCGGTGAACATCCCAACCTTTCCCGGACTAACCTACAGCTACACTGTTGACTGGGGCGATGGAAGTCAGGATCTGGGACAAACCAACTCAGCATCACACACCTACACGGATGGCATCGCCACGCATGAGGTAAGAATCAGCGGAACCTTTCCGGCCATCTACTACAACAATGGGACAGCCGCCACTCAGCTGATATCAATCGACCAATGGGGCGCCATCCAATGGTCGACCATGAGGTTCGCATTCTACGGATGTTCAAACATGACCTACCAGGCCACTGATGTACCAGATCTCTCAGGAGTCATAAACATGGGCTCGATGTTCCGAAACTGCTCACAATTCAATGGAGATATTGGGGATTGGGACGTAACCACCATCAACAACATGGGTTCCCTATTCCAGGGAGCCACGAGCTACGAAGGCATCGGTCTGGAAAACTGGGAGCGGACGACTGCCGGAAACACCAGTAGCCTTGGTAATTTGGTGGTAGCCACAAGTATGTTTCAAGGCGCCAGCGCATTCAACGGAAACATCAGCAACTGGAACACCGGGCAGGTCACGTCACTGCTGCGCACCTTCCTTGGAGCCACGGTTTTTAACCGGCCATTGAATTGGAACACTTCCAGCGTCACCAGCATGTTTGAGACATTCTCTGCCGCGCACGCCTTTGATCAGGACATTTCTGATTGGGACATGTCTTCCGTCACCAACATGCAGTCGATGTTTCACCCCACCAACAGCTTCAACAACGGAGGCAATCCATTGGACTGGGGAACAGATCTGAATGGCGTGACCAATATGAAGCTTGTGTTCAGACAGGCCATTGCATTCAATCAACCGTTGGATTGGGATGTTTCGACCGTCACGAATATGAATGCCATGTTCTCGTTTGCCACACTCTTTGATCAAGACCTCTCTGCGTGGGATGTGAGCATGGTGGAAGACATGGAGAAGATGTTCAAAAGCGCCACAGTCTTCAACAACGGTGGTGTTAACACCCTCAGCAACTGGGAACGAACAGCTTCCGGAGGCTCCAGCGCTAGCACACTGGCCAATGTGAAGAACATGCGCGAGATGTTCAACAATGCTGACGCCTTCAACCAAAGCATCGACAACTGGGATGTGAGCAGCGTGACGAACATGTCCGGCATGTTTGGCTTAACGGACGCCTTTAACCAACCACTGGATGACTGGGGAACGAAGCTGAACGGTGTGCTGGATATGAGCAAAATGTTTCTCGGAGCTCAGGTATTCAACCAACCCCTCAATAGTTGGGATGTATCAACGGTGACTAACATGTTCCTCATGTTCTCCGTAGCTACCAACTTCAATGGAAACATTTCCGACTGGTCCACCGGAAGCGTCACCAACATGAGCTACATGTTCACCAACTCGCATGCGTTCAACCAGGACATTGGCAACTGGTCTACTGGCAATGTAACCGACATGCGCTTCATGTTCGCCAACGCCTATGACTTTAACCAGGACATCGGGGATTGGGACATCGAAGACGTCACCTCTCTGTTCAACATGCTCAACAATGCTGGCATGGATGAATGCCATTACGATGCTATGCTGGAAGGCTGGTTGGCCACCTATGCCGGCAACGCTCCTGAGCTCAACGCGCTTGGCGTCAACTACGGTACTCCAACCCACCGCAATGCCCTCATCGCGGCAGGACTCACCACCATTGTGGATGCTGGTCAGGGAACCGTATGTGCCAACCCATTGAAAACCAATCCTGAGAACGATCCATCAACAGCGGAAACACTGTCCGAAACCTTGCAGCTCTACCCTAACCCAGCAAAAGATGCGGTGAGCATATCGGGAATCGATGGATTAACCTCCGTCACCATCATCAATGTTCAGGGCAAGACAGTGCTAAGCCAGTCATTGACGGAGAATGAGTCACTTTCAGTGCGACAACTCAGTCCAGGCCTTTACATGGTTCAGGTTGCTGATGACATGGGCCATCAAGCTTACCTCAGACTGCTGATCGATTGATCAATTGAACGATAGATTGGAGTTCATGTATTGTTCCGGAAAAGATGGGGAAGGTCACTGAATGACCTTCCCTTTTTTGGTTCTGGGAACGGTCAGGTGCCTTTTCTAAGGTCACGGACTGACGGTAGTCATAGCGTCAGGCAGCTCACACCGCTAACCTTGCCGACCTAACGAACAGCTGAATGAAAAGGAAAATAATCATCGGAAGTGTGGCGGCAGTAGGTCTGTTGCTCATTGTTTTCATGGTATGGTACAACTCCCTGGTACAAATGAAACCCGTCACACCCCACGAAATCAATGCCTCCGGCACTGGTATGCAGCTGTTGATCGCAACGCAGGGCAGTGACTATAAAGATGCTTTAGTAGCCAAAGTAGAAAAGCAGGCAAGGCAAGACCCGCAAACCCGCATCCGCGTAATCGATGTAAGCATGCTGGCCGAAGTGAACCGCGCTGAATGGGACGCCATCCTAATGCTCCAGGCCTGGGAGAAATGGAATCCACATCCTGCCGTAAAGGCGTTTGTTGACAAAGGATTTGACCCTGAAACCATGCTTTTGGTTACCACATCTGATTCGCAAACTTCCAGCCTTGATGGTATCGATGCCATTACCGGTGCCTCCAATGTCTCGCGTGTGGATGCTGATGCCTTGAAAATTCTGACCTGGCTGGATGCCGTGCCGGTTATGGATCGATAGATTGGATTCGGCTTACATCTGGAAAGAATCGACCATGCTCCTTACTGACAAGGCAAAGAGTCGATTTTTCGGACTACCTTGTCCAAATAACCCTAATCCTATGACCTTTACCATGTACCCCAACGCCCTGAAAATCAGCATCTATGGATTTGCATTCCTGATGCTGACCGCCTGCACAAAAGAAGAAGGATGCACAGATCCTCAGGCGATGAACTTTAACCCTGATGCCGAACAGGCAGACAATTCATGTGTATACAACCAACCGGCAGTGGTGGATCTGGAGCTGCCAGTCCTTGAATTTGATGTGATCACTGAGCTGGAGCTGGAAGAACGGCTGATCGTGAACATTGGTGTGGAAGATGAAGCTGGCGGTGGCTATGGTATTGACCTTTCTCTGTCCTCTATCAACAACGGAAAGTGGTTTGAATCCACACGAGGCTCTAACGAGCGCTTCATCCCAAGGCTTGAGTGGGAAATCCTGCTACCGGAAGTCAACCTTTTTGATCAGCTGCATGACCTTGTGATCAAGGTAACAGATGTGGAAGGGCTCGAAACTTACTACGGCCGCGAGTTCACATTCAAAGACACGCAGGCCCCAGACGTGACCGTTGATGAATTTGAAGTCTCCGTTCCGGCTTTTGGTAGCGGGTTTATCGAGTTTTCTGCCTCCGATCTTGGAGCCATTGGTCAGGTAGATGTAGAGTGGCAGATACGCCCCTTGGGGGAAAGCAGTTACAGCACCAAAAGCACCGAAGAGTATGACTACCGGGAACTAGGCTATAACCGGGATATAAACCTCACATCATTTGAAAGCTTCGAGGGAATACCGGGTAGTTTCAAGGTCATCATCACTGTGACGGATCTAAAAGGAAATCAGACGATCATCGAAGAAGAAGGTGTATTGATCTAAGTCGTCTCCAATGCACAACGCAAGAAGGCCTCATCCTCATCGATGAGCACCTCGCCTAGCATATAGAATACCGTTCTGGAGATGCACTCGTCCAAACTTTCTGACCGATCAAACAGCCTCGTGGATGTATTGGTCGTCTACACCGTGTGACAACAAAAGCATTCTTGCAGGGCTGCCTGATTCTCATCAGCAGTCTGAGTATGGAGCAGGCGCTGAAAGCCCAACGACTGCTAAGTTTTGACATCGAAACAAGGGAGGTAGATACCCTTGAGGCACCTGCATTTGACTCCTTGCAATTGAGGGATCAAACACCGCACGTGGTTGGCAACTTCAGCGATCTCTACAACAATCTGAGTTCGACCGCACCCACCAGCAATACGTATCCTGGTTCGCAGTACACCTTCAAGCGACAAGCCTCGCTGGATTATGACCTCGAAAAATTCCCACTTCGCACCAGCGTCAGGCTTTCACGCATAGACGAGGGCATCAACCACAGTCATTGTTCAGGAAGCATGATCAGTCCAAGGCACGTGCTAACGGCTACTCATTGCATTGCCCAATTCGCATCCGATTCGGTGAACTATGATTCTTTGCTTGTGTGCCCGATCCTCGACAACGGAATGGAGAGCTCAACCTTCGACTGCAGCTGGGTGAAAAAGGCCTACTTCTTTGAGCAGTGGGATATCGCTACCACAGATATTGCTGTCCTTGAACTCGAAGACCCCATCGGGGAAGAGACCGGATGGCTTGGCATCGGCTTCGAGGCAATGGACAGCACCTTGCTTGACGGCTTATTTTACAAGTTCTCCTACCCTGCCCTGCCACTGCTAACAGTCGACTCCACCAACTACAATGGCGACACACTATACTATGGCTTCGGCATTGCAGACCTTGCTGGTGGACATGGCATTGCCATCACGAATACCAACGGTCGCGCTGGAGAAAGCGGAAGCTCCATCATCAAAGTCCGGAATGAGCAACAATACACGAGCTATGGGGTCTTGTCTTTTTCCAACAACCTTTATCACAGCCGACTGACCAATTGGAAATACTATGCCTTTGAAGCGGTCATTCATGACGACATTCAGGTAGGTAACCCCAAGGTTTTGGAACCGGGTATCACCGTCTATCCAAACCCCGTTGATGATGTACTGCATGTTTCCATGCCAAAAAGCAAGGCAGGTAACCTCCGACTCCTGGATTCAAACGGGCAAACGCTCATCGCTCCCATGGCCTTGTCTGAGCGTGAAGCAAGACTCAACCTGGGCAAACTTCCCGCTGGGGTGTATGTGCTGATCATCACGATGGAAGAACAAAGCGTGATCAGGAGGATTGTGAAGATCTGAGTGGTACGTTCTTCAGCGCGAATCAGAAATATCTACTTCTATCAGGCCCTGGATAAACAAACAAAGGCCGCCTAAACAGGCGACCTCTGAACATTCACTGATTGAATCTGCTGACTACTGTTTTGTGACTGGGATGGCTGATCGTCCTGAAGCATCTGATATGCGAAGGATGTAAAGCCCAGCTCCAAGGTCTGATAAGTCTACCTCAGCCCTGTTTCCCAACACAGTCGTGTATGCTTCCATCAACTGACCGCTGAGGTTAAAGAGCTGCACCTGCTGAACGGGATCATCCGAAACGATCTGAACCCTATCCATAGTTGGGTTAGGGAACACGCGGATTTCACGGTTCTCTTTTACCATCGCTGTTTCCTGCTGCTTATAGGTACCATCGTTTTCGTAAGCCCCCATATCCGCCTTTGTGTTATAAATCCGAGCTCCGCCAAGAAAGTCGATGGATAGCGGATCTGTGTCATCTCCATCATAGTCTACATCCGCGAAATCCTGAGGTAAATAAATGCTCGTGTCAGCTGTGTCCAGACATGGGCTCACAGGACCAAAGCTTGGAAGGCGCAAATCCACCCCCACAACACATGGCGAAGACGGATTCACAAAAGCCGGGCGTGCATTGATGTTTCCGGTGCCTGGATAAGTGTTCCATTGCGTGCTGCTGCAATCCCAGCTGGTGTCCACATCACAGTATTCCACCGTGATTGGATCGCAGAAGGTGATCTCCTGGTTTTGCCAGAGAATGCTATTGGCAACAAGCGCATTGGAGGTGCTGGTGCCTTCAAAAGCGGTATTTCCTGATGCAAGACTGTACCCTCCTAATCCCGGGTGGGTGTTGGCGAAAAAGGTGGAAAAGTAAACCCGCAAGATTGCGTTCACTCCAGCACCATAATAAAGGTTACCCTGATCAGCATAGTTGCAGGTAGCAACCGTGTTGGCCACAAAATAGTCCGCATCAGCAGCACCGGAATAAAACAGCCCGCCATTCCCATTTGCCGCATGGTTTCCAATGGCCTGGAAGTTTCCAATAAAGACATCGGAAGACGCTGCATTGAGCATGAAACCTCCGTGTTGCCCCGAAGTATTACTCTGAGCAAAACCGTGACGCAGGGTCATGGTACATCCTTCCTTCAGGTAGATGGCTCCCCCTCCACCACTGCTGTTGAAGTTGAATTCATCTTCTTCCGAGAGCACATCAGAATCATCTGCATAGAGTGCACCACCGAATCCCTTTCCACTATTAGATTCAAAAAAACAGGTATTGCTGTGCCAGTTGGACTGGTCCATCCAGATACCCGCACCATCGTGAGATATCCCCGTTACAAAATCCGTTCCCGTAGCTGTAATGGTGCTGTTGGAAGCATGGATCGTTCCGCCTGTTTTTCCTGCACTGTTTGGAGTGCGGTTCAGGTCAAAGCTGGAAGAGTTGATATCGACCGGATCGGAAGAGAAAATGGCGATGGCACCTCCGAGGTTGCTGGCGCTGTTGTCAGAGAATGCACTGAACTCTATCGGGCCAGCCGAGTTGGTCAAAAAGAGTGCTCCACCCGAAGTGGCGGAGTTACTTGTGAAAGTTCCACCATCCACATTCATCGCACTTACATCTTCCATGTAAATGGCGCCCCCGTTGTCAACGGCTGTACCAGTCTCAAACGTAGCAGGCCCATTGAGGTGCAGAAATCCCTCAAAGGCATAGATGGCCGCACCATCTGTAGCCTGGTGATCTGTGAACGTTACATTGGCGATGTGTTGATCGCTACCATAGGCACAAATTCCACCTCCTCGACTCAGTGCAAAGTTCTCCCCGAAGTTGCATTCGGTGATGTCAGCCATACCTTGATTCATGTAGATGGCGCCTCCATCTGAACCTGCCACATTCTCATTGAAGTCTGTCATGGTGAGGTTAGCACTCATCATCCCATCAAAGTAGATCGCTCCTCCATCACTCGATGCTCTGTTGATGGCAAAGAGAGAGGGTGCTCCACCGATGTGCATGTGAGCCGAAGTGGCATAAATGGCGCCACCAGATCTGGCCCGGTTCTCATGGAATTCTGCCTCGTGTATGTCCCAATGGCCTGCGTTGGAATAGATGCCCCCACCAAAGCTCGTTGCGATGTTGCTTTGGAATACAGAAAGGTTGATGTGCAATGCAGGAGAAGCATTATCATAGATCGCTCCGCCATTGATGGCCCTGTTCTGCTCGAACGTAATTTCATCGTGATTCACGATGCCGGGTTGCTCATAGTAGCAAGCTCCTCCATCCGTTGCATTGTTACCCTCAAAAGTGGTTGTAAAGAGATCGGCCATGGTTGCCATGTCAATGAAAAGTGCTCCTCCCAGTGTGGCATCATTGTCTGCCAGGTAGTTACCCGCTCCGCAAGCCGTTTGAAGCTCAAAATGTGCATTCGGGCCAATGTAGATACCACCACCGTTGGCGTCCGCGTGATGGCCTGTAACGGTGCAGCGCCTTACACTCAACATATGCCCCGAATTCCCTGCATAATGAATGGCGGCACCGCTGTTTGCAGGAGCTATTCCATCGGCATAGCAATCCACAATGGTCAACCCGTCCAGCACCAGCGGAGCATTCAGCAAGCCAATGACAATCATCCGCTCGGTATTGTCTGTTTTGGTGGCTGATCCATTGAAATTGCCGCTGAGGATGGTAGGAAACAGTACAGGGTTTGCCTGGCATTTATTGGTAGGCATGGCGCTGGCATCAAATCCGCCATAAATACCCGCTAAATCGTCTCCGGGAAGGATAAAAGAGGCGCTTCGTATGCCTCCCGGATAGTAGGTTCCCTGCGCAATCCAGATCTCGTCACCTGGGCTGTGATTCGCTGGATTAAGTGCAGTTTGTAAATCCCAGTAAGCGTCAGTCCAGTTCGCACCGCTGTTGGCTCCCGTGGCACTGGCATCAACGTAGATAATGGCCGCTGGTGATTGGAGTACTCCAACGGTCATAGCAATGAACAGAAAGACAACGTGTTTCTTCAATTGCATGGTAAATTGGTTTTAGTAGAAAATAAGAATGGCCTACTCTGTTCTAAAGGGTTTTCGGCTGCCCCCATGCGTAAAGGAGGCAACAGAGCTTTTGCGCGGCAATAGAAGACCCATGAGCGAAGCATATGAATCCATGAGTACACGTTATGAAACCACCTTTGGCAGGCAGTCCTTTTCGCTGGTAAGGAGTGTTACTGAATTTGACGGATCACCGATCGGGAAACCTGAATGCGCTCGTTGGTGGTTGTGAGGATGTAACCTCCGTCATTGCGATGAAACTCCAGAATGTGTGACTGGTTCACCAGGAAGGAGCGATGTGCACGAACAAAGGAATGCCCTGGCAGTCGCTGTTCAAACCATGCCAGTTTTTTGGAAATAATGATGCGCTCGCCATCGCGCATGTGCAGCTGAGCATAGCTGCCGTCTGCCTTGATGTAGACCAGGTCGTCCAGAAGGATGTAACGGTATCCATCCTTAATGGGTAAAGCAAAGCGCGTTCCCGACATGGAAACATGCGAATGCTGCAGTACTTCATGTTCGGGCTCCCGAGGGCGTTGTTCGTTTATTCTCTGAACGGCCTCTTCAATCGCGTTCTTCACAGATGCAATGTCAATGGGCTTCAGCAGATAATCGAAGGCTCGGTGTCGAATGGCCTTGATGGCATAGTCTTCATGCCCGGTAATGAAGATGACCTCTGAGTGCGTGTTTCCTTCCAGAACATCAAAGCCGGTTCCTTCGGGAAACTCAACATCCAACAACACAAGGTCGGGCTGCTCTTCGCGAAGCAACTTCTTGCCGCCTGCAATGGTGGTGCTGGTTCCTGAAACAGATACGGGAACAGAGACCTGGGAACACGCATGCTGAATAAGCGCGATTGCCGGAACTTCATCGTCTATGATGGCGACCTTGATCATTGATCTTTTTGCAAGAGCGGAAGCCGGAATGATACCTGGGTACCGCTCTCCCCTTGTTGTTTCAAATCTAAGGCTTTGAAGTGCGGTTTCATACCGTATTTCAACACATGTTCATCTATTCTCAACCGGGTGACTTTCAATCCGCTCACATTTCTAGGGCGTTCATGCCCTGCATTTCGCAACGCTGCTTCCTTCCTTTTTCTGATGAGTTCGCTTTCTTCCATCCCAATGCCATCATCCTGAACTTTCAGCTCGATGAATTTCTCATGCCTGACAGCGCTCAGCTTGATGTTTCCTCCCTCCTCTCTAGGCAGAATGCCGTGGATGATGGCATTTTCAATGAAGGGCTGTAAAATGAGCGGAGGAATCAGACATTCATTCAACCCAGGATCGATCACACTGCTAAACTGAATCCGCCCCGGATATCGTGCCTGTTCCAGTTCAACATAGCATTGAAGCGATGTCACCTCATTTTCCAGCGGAATGAGTTCTTCGGAAGAGTTTCGAAAAACACTTCGCATCAGCTGACCCAGCTTACCCAGATAGTGCAGCGAAGCATTCATGTCGTGGGTTACAATGAATTGCTGAATCGCATTCATCGAGTTGTAGATGAAATGGGGATTCATCTGCGCCCGGAGCGATTTCTGGGTCAACCTTACCACCTCAGCTTCCAACCTTGCACTCCTCTGCACTGAGCGTATACGCCAGAGCGCGAGAAGTGAAACGGCCAGCAGCGCAAGGACAGAAATGCCTGAAATGAAATACCAACGCTGCCAATATGGTGCGGAAACATGAATCTTGAGCGCCTCATGAACAACACCGCCCTCAAAACCACCAGTCACCTTCATCTCCAGTCGATAATCGCCAGGGCTAAGGTTGACCAGGTTCAGGAGTTTTTCATTGGTCGGTTGCCAGCTGCTGTCGTTCGACCCGAGGAGTCGGTAGAAGCTCTGAACAGAGGAGGCGTTTTTATGATGGATGGGCTGGAACCTGATCTGGACATTGTTTTGATCATATTTCAGCTGCGAAAGCGCTTCAGGTTGAGCGGCTTTTCCGTTGACGAGAATGGAAGGATAATAGACCGAAGGTGCGCAGGATTGACGGGTCAGAATATCGCTGAGAGGAATAATGACCATGCCTGCATCAGAGAAAACCCACAGAGAATCCCTCGCGACCAGGAGGTCGTTCACCTTGTTTCCGGGTAGTCCCATTTCGGCTCCAAGATGCCGCGCATGAAGATCTTGTGGCAATCGACTCAGGTCAAGCAAGTCGATTCCACCGGAGGAAGCGATGAAGGCATAGTCTTCCCAGGGTTCTACCGCATTGATAAAATCATTGAACAGCACGTTCCCGCTGTGCAAGTGCAGCGTGTCTTCGGCCATGACCACAATCAGGCCATTGCCGCTCAATCCCACAAGGGTCATGTCCAGAGTTGTTGCGATGGTGGTAACCCGCGAGCTAAATAAGTCATAGTCACCCTGCATCGACTGTAACTGCTCATCTGCGAACCGATACAATCCACCCAGGCCTCCCAGCCAAATCGAGCCATCGGGATGGGATTCCATGACGTAAATCCGAGGCAACTCCTGCCCGGCAGGAACCTTCACCTCTGATTCACTGCCTCGTTCCTTGAACAGTCCTCCGTTTGTAAGACTGAACAACAAGGAGCTGTCCTTGAGTACCTGCACAGAGGAGACTTCCATCGGTTTTACAACCGGGTCATGGCCCGACTTTCGTTCAGGATTGCCACAGCCCAAAATGAGTTGGCCCCGTGTATCAACGGCCATGTCATAGATGTAATCATAGTTGCCCGCGTGCTGAAACTCAATCACCGATGTGTCGAGCGGTATTTTGTAAAGCTGACCATGGCGAAATGCAAGCCACAAATCCGCTGGCCCCAGCGCTGCCTTCTGGATAGTGACCGCCTTTTGCTGATCCAGTTTCTCATAAACCCTGATCCGCTCGTAAGGCAAATAGAAAACCCCTTCTTCGAGGGTTGAGAACCACAAATCCCCGTTTCTGTCCTCCATCACCGAAGTGACAGATTTCCCATCAAGCGCGCGCTCGGGTGGCATCGCCAAATCTCCATTCGGAAACACATACGCACCGCGTCCAGCTGTACCAACCCAGAGCCGGTTTCGGGAATCGGTCTCGATGGCATCCAGGATCTCGCCTTCCAGCAGAATCGAGTCAACCACGGTTCCATCCCTTATGTGATACAATGTCTGCCCGGAGGCAAAGTAGAGCCCCATCTCCCTATGGATCGCTGCTCGATGTTTCTTCATACCGTTGGGATAGATATTCAAAGGAGTTGACCGATCAGTATCCCTTACATACAGCGGACTGTGTGGCCCGCCATGAGCGTATCCAATAATGTGCTGATCGCCAATGATCACCGGCAATACAAAATGCCCTGAATCTGCAGGCCATCTCACCTTCTTTTCCACCCCGCTCTCAGACACGGAAGCAAAGACCAGAGGCTGGATGGAGTCAGAGGAATACTCGAACCCGACATGAACAGATCCGTCCCGGGTGAGGACAAAATCATTGATAAGGGACACCTCTTCCCCCAGAAAGCTCATCCATTCGGGTGAGGAAAAACGACCGCTGTCAAATACGGTTAGCCCTCTTCTGAAGTTATTGCACCACAACCTGCCATCCGGGTCAAGACGCAATTGGGTGATCAGATTATCGAGCAGCCCATCTTTAACACTGAAGTTTTTGAATGACTGTCCATCATAGCGCGACAAGCCCCGATCTGTGGCAATCCAGATAAAACCATGCTGATCTTGCAGAAGGTCGTAGCATTCATTGCTTGGCAGCCCATCTTCAGCCGTGATCCTCACAAAACCGTAATCCTGGTTGAACCCGACCAGAGGAAGCAGCAACAGACTCAACCAAAGGGAGAATGACTTCATCACCCTGCGTTTAGGCTCAGCAAGGTAACCATAACGGTAAGCATTAGACGCATGTGATGATTGGGGGCGAAGTGAAACAATCGCGCAATCCTTCATTGGAAGCATCCAGATCACCGAGGTAAATAACTGGAACGCTCTGAGCTCGACAAGGCGTTCATTGCGACTGCTACTTTTAGGGTCGAAAAACAATGGATGACAGAGACCAATTAGCTTTCAGATGAGCAATCATTCCCGCATATCCTCTATTCTCAACGCCCCAATGCCCGGATTCGGGATTCCAGGTGTGCAGACGTTTCACCTATCTGCGCTGCAGCTCACCACCCTATCGGAGTTTGAGCTACCCGGCAACCTGAGGTTGGGACATTTGGTGGAAAAGGCGGTGGCCGAACTCATTCGCGCTTCGGCCAACTACCATGTAATGCGCGAGAACGTTCAGATCAGGGATGGCAAAACCACCCTTGGGGAATTGGACTTCCTGTTGCAACACTGCGATAGTGGTCAGGTGATTCACCTCGAGCTGGCTTATAAATTCTACCTCTACGATCCTACCCTTTCACCTGACCCCATTCACAACTGGATTGGCCCAAACCGCAACGATGCACTGCACCAAAAGCTGACGAAGTTGCGAGAACATCAATTCCCATTGTTGCATCAAACTGTCACACAGGCACAGCTTCCAGAGGTGGACACGAATTCCATTCAGCAAGCACTGTGCTTCATGGCTTCCTTGTTTGTTCCATTTGCATCGAGCCTTGAATTCAGCCCTGAAATAACCAACGCCATCAAAGGTTATTACCTGGACTTGGAGGCATTTGCAGCGCAGGATCATTCCTCAAACCGCTACTACATGCCGAGTAAGCTGGAATGGGGACTATTGCCCTCAAAGCATACCGCCTGGTTAACTTATGAGGAAATCATTCCTAATGTGGCGGAGCAGATCCGGCAAAGGCAATCACCGATGCTATGGTGTAATAGCCGCGACTCGTTTTCCGAACTGTTTGTGGTGTGGTGGTAGGCTGCCAGAGGGTTTTCTCAACCATCCGAAGGATTTGCGTGGCAAACGGGATAAACTGGACTTTAATGCAGTTTAGGTTTGGGCAGCGACAGCTTCTTTAATCTGTCCCTATAAATCGCAGCCGTCCAAAACAGTCCATTAAGTCCAAAAACAATCGTTGGGGGAATGAGAAGTGGATCTCGGTGCGTTGAGAGGGCAAATCGTGAAAAATAGGCTCCTTGAGCCAGGAAAAGCTCTAAAGAAACATAGGTGATTGCCACGGTAACAAACCAACTCAGAAAGGGGAACAATACTTTGAATTCTGAGGTAGTTCGCGCGTAGGCAAAATCCGAAATTTTGAACCAAATCAAGGAGTGTATAGAGAGTATTAAGCTCAGAAGTCCTACTGTGAAACAAGCGGTCATTGCAGCTCCTATATCCTCCATATTTATATACCCAACAAACCGGATCACTATCCAGATAAACATAGTTAAGCTGCCGGTCAGGCAAGTCCTTATCCAAACTTTCAGTGCTCTTTGCATGAGTGGTGGCTGAAGGCTTGGCTATGGCCAGCGTCCCGAAGGTTGTTGAGCACAGATTTTGTTTGGATCACGTGTTTTACATTCTATTTCCGACAAGCTGAATAACTTCTTTTTCTGTCAAACTATTTCTTGAGTCGTTCGCATGGTTGTGAGCAAAGACCTCACAGTTGTTTCACTGGTCTGCGCTTGTATTCTGTTCGCTTTGCTGACGCGCCCTTGCAATCATTTCGATTGCATTTTCATTTTTTGGATTCAGCGCCAGAGACTTTTCATAGCTCG
Organism: Flavobacteriales bacterium UBA6057; assembly: GCA_002428995.1. GTDB lineage: Bacteria > Bacteroidota > Bacteroidia > Flavobacteriales_G > Salibacteraceae > UBA6057. Next base: position 145,522 of record DIYJ01000005.1, read on the forward strand.
TGATGGCGTTGTCCCATTCGTTATTCACAAAATAAGCTTCACCCAAACTGTCATGCAAATTCGCGCTATTGGGCATCAACTGTGTGCCATATTCAAATACCTTAATGGCCCCATCTACATTTTTCATGTAGTTCAACCATTCGTATCCAAGTTCATTAATGATATAGTCAAAGCCTTGTTCCAGAAAGTCCTGTTCAGATAGTTCACTCGTACTTAGTAACTCCTCCAAAAGCAGCGTTGGGTGCTCAGGGTTGTTGTATTTGTTAGAATGCCGAACACCTTTAGATCCATCAGGAAACAGGTCGGCAATCATCGTATGACGATTTCCTTTTTGCAGCTCTTCCTTCAAATCGAGCTCGACATAATCTGAAAAATCATGAAATAAGTGCACTCGAATGGTGAGCTCTTGCAAATCATAAATCGTTGTGTACTGAGTGGGCGCAATGCCCAATTGGGCAAAATTTGACATCGCCTCCGTGCAGTAATCCATGGTTTGAGCCTGTTTCGTATCTCTTATAAACTCATTTCCCTTTTGGTAATACTGTAAATCAACATCGTCTATGGATTCGATTTGGGAATAATAGAAATTGGAAAAGGTCTTTTCGGCTTCATCTCCGCTCAACATGCTATCGCCTTCAATGATCAGATAAGTACCCGATCGATCCACAAACACGAGCTGTCCACTTTCCAATATATTCAGATTGACTGTACTTAAATAGGACTGCACTTCTTCTACGCTTGACATCGTTTCCATTACCTTCTTCAAAGCGTCCTGTATTGGAATCTCCAATTTCCCCTCTGTGTTTTTCACTTCTAAATATGGCTCCCAAAATCCGTCAAACACTAGTCCTTGCTCGTTAACCGCGCCTTGAGCAAACTTGTCGAGCAACCCCATGTACATCACACCATAAGTATCGGCACTGCCCTTTTCAAACCAGAATTGACTATTTGGACTCGTGTAATCCTCGTTGTTTCCAACGATTGTCTTTCCATTTTTAGTCAATTTATACATACTGCAAGCGTCCCCTAGCCTTGGAAGCATCAGGAATACCGCGAACAGAAAAACTACTATACCTTTCATTGATTCTTAAATAACTTTTATGTGACGGTCAGAGCTGCTATTTGTTACAATCATATAGAATGTCAAATATCGCTCGAACGAAAGTTCGTTTTAATACCGTTTGGATTTCATCGCGCCTCCGCATCTGGTTGCTCCCTCAGCCTTTTCTTTTTGGATGCCGCATCAGTCCTTACATCATCTATGTGAATTGCACCTGCTTTGTCTTCCTTGAAGAGGTTGATCCACTGAACCCTTTTATGATTGGGATTGAATTGGACGAGAAGGTTTGAAATCGTGAAACAATAGTGATTTGCAGCCCCCAACCCCATGGAAACAAAGTGTTGACCGTCATGCGACATGCGCATATCTTGCTTTTCCGGGTTGCTTTTGCTGGTGTCAATCCGGTGGTCAAAGAAGAATTGGACAGTTGAATCGCTTTGAACGGAAATCGTATCGGTAATATCAATTTGCCCGGTTTCCTTATTGAAATCAAGCCCGAACTGGTAATGCTCACCGTTCTTTTTCCAAAACACCTTTCCATAACCGTTAAACCCGTTCGTGTAGATCCAATGACGGTAAATCAAAATGGTGTCAACAGCTTGATTTTGAAGGCTTTCTCGTAGTCTAAAAAGCTCTTTGTCAATGGGGTGATGCGATTGCTCGTCTTCGCAAATGTTCACTTGTCCAAACGAAGCATGACTCACTACAAAGAGGGTGATGATCGCAATCAGGTTCTCCTTTAAGATTTTAATCACCTTGTTGGATCGGCATCGTGTAAAGTTGTTATGCCTATTGTTTTATGCTTCTTCCTTATACGGCCCTAAAAACTTATCACCATTGAAGTGGATTAAGTGATCAGCATTATCTGCAATCCAGACTTCAGTTTCCCAAGCAATTTCAGTCATAAACTGTCTGAATTTGATTCTATTCAAGAAAGCAGTAACATAAACGATGTCGGCATTGCACTCTTGAGTCAGTTTTTTAAGTTGAATAAGTCGAAGTTCACTTATAGGCCCCGAAGAGTGAACAGCTTCAATTAAGTAAAGCCAATTCTTTGATTTCGAATAGGTAATCACGTCTGGAAGTTCTTCGTGAGATAATTCGAAGAAATTCAACTCTTTCAATTTTACATCATTCAAATGCAAATACTTGTTTGAAGTATCACCGACATACAATACTTCAGAACCATGGCCATATCTAGGGAGAAACTCTTCGATGATGGCTTTTTGCAGGTTATTATGTTCTCCTGCTGAAAAGGTGAGTTTGACACCCGAAGGCAAAGACACATCAATTTTCACTAGCTCTCTTAGCCGCTTAAGCTTTTGGTTCAATGACTCAACTCCTTTTAGGGCATCAAAAACTGTTTTTTCCCAACTAGAATCACCATAACTACGAAGTAGTTTCGCATAAAATGGATTAATTCCATATCCACGAGTCGAGTCGTTGGTGGCAGAACTTGGGCTTGACTGCAAAACGATTCCAGCTACTGTCAGTAGCTTCAGGTCCTTTCTACGTATATCATCGTATGAACCTGAACTGATATTCTCGTTGAAATGCTCATTCACATACTCGATCACCTCTCTTGTCTTATGAGAGTAGTTATCGTCAAGGCTTTTCACGGACTTGAAATCAGATAGTTTTTTGATATCTCCACAGGCTAGAAATGAAATCGCCATTCTTTCTAGTCTTCTGGGAGTTTCGTCCATCGGAATGCCGAATAGGTCGAGGATATACAGGGTCGTGTTTATGAGTTTCTGAACACTTTTGGTCTTTGATCTGTAAGTCTTCGATTTATCAGGACTGATATACTGTTTCATTCTCGAATAACGCTAATTGACTGTCTTCTGTGATTGAGTATTCAATATCTGAAGTCTCACCTTGTAAATGTTTTTTAATGTTTAGTGCCAAGTGGTGAGCAAAATAAGGAGCAACTGCATTTCCTATCTGATTAAATTTTTGTGTTTCGGTCCCAACAAATTCAAACCAATCGGGAAAACTTTGAAGTCTAGCAGCTTCTCTCACGGTAATCCGCCTTCTTCTTCCATCTTTCAGTCTTACTCTGTGCATGTCACCGGTTGCACCTGCTAAGTTTCTACATGTAAGTGTTCTTGCAGGCCTATCCAAATAAAGGTCTCGAGGATTGATACACTTAGACGCTTTTTCATACTTGGCGACATAAGCATCCATCGATTTGGTGAAGAACTTTGAGTTATCGTCAAACGCAAAGGCAAGCTCTCCAAGAGCTTGCCCAACAGTTACTTTTCGGCTTACTTTTCTCGGTAAGTTTATTTTGTTCTTAGCTCCAATTACAATTACTCTCTCTCTGTTTTGAGGAACTTCATAGTTAACCGCATTCAGTAAAGAGTATTGAATGTTGTAACCCAATTTTTCAAGTTCGCCAACGACTTCCTTTAGATACCACTTGTTTTTGTACAGCATACCGCGAACATTCTCAAACAATAGTACTTCTGGATCAAGTTTTCTAATAGCTGAAAGAAAAATTGGAAATCCATCTCTAGAATCCTTGAGTCCCATTTGCTTTCCACCCACGCTGAATGGCTGGCAAGGAGGTCCGCCAATAACAATGTCAGCCTTTGGATATTCTGAATCTATTGACAGCTTTTCATGAAAGCACTCTCCTAGAAGATTTTCTCTATAGGTATGACAAGCTTTTTCATCCATTTCGTAGCCAATGGTCCTGAATCCATTTGCTTCGAAACCTAAGGAAAGTCCACCACACCCTGCAAAAAGATCAACCACCGTTTTGTCAAATTCAGAATCAATTCTTGGTTTTAGCTTTTTATTTATTTCTTCCCAATAAGTCATGAACCAAATTTACTCACTGTCGAATTCAATCTTGCCATTTTTACCTTGTCAAAGGTAGATGCTAAACAACGTCACCCTATTTCACACCTGTTAAACAGCCATTTACGATAGTTAAAAAGCGCTAGACAACTCAAATGGCGATCATGGACATCAAAAAGATACCACAGGTTAAATGTCATAGTGACAATAAGATTAAAATGTATGGCTGCATGCTGGTAAGCGGAAGGGCAATTCGGCAAATTGCTAGTACCACTAAGAAAAGTGGACTGCTCAAATACTCCGATGCTAGATACTACACCACCACCTCTCCGCCCTTCTCTCCACTCCCCGGCCCAAGCGTCAACACCTGATTGGCCGCATCGATCAGTGCGCGATGGTGTTCAATAAACAGCACCGTATCTCCCGCTTGCACCAGGGATTGAAAGACTTCAATGAGCTTCTGAATGTCCAGCAAGTGTAGGCCCGTGCTGGGTTCATCAAACAAATAGAGAGTTCCGCCCTCATGGTCACTTCGATTCCGCTCAGTGGCCATGAGGGCAGTTGCTAGTTTCAGTCGCTGGGCTTCACCACCGGATAGCGTTGGCCCAGACTGCCCCAACTTCAGGTGCCCTACGCCTACCCGCTTCAATACTTCCAGCTGTGGATACACCAAAGACTTCGCTCCGAAGAATTCCATTGCTTCCAGGATGGTCATCTGCAGGACATCGCCCATGGATCGGCCGTTCATCTTGCAAGCCAGCACGGCATCGCTGTAGCGCATGCCCTGGCACCGATCGCAGGTGAGCCAGAGGTCGCTCATGAAGTCCATGCTCGTTTTCAGTTTGCCATGACCGTTGCAGGTCGGGCATTTCCCGTTCTTGCTCAGGTAGGAGAAGTCTGCCTTCTTCAGGTCTGCGGCCTTGGCTTCAGGTGTCTTGGCAAACACAGCTTTCAGCGTTTCAAGGATGCCCGTGTAGGAAACGGGAGTCACCGATCGGCTGGCGCTCAACGCTTCCTGTCCGATGAACTCCATGCGTTCAAACTGTTCCATGCCGTACACGACATCACAGTGAACCGGTCGACCTTTCAGCCAGGATTGATAGAGTACTTCTTTGATCAGGCTTGATTTCCCGCTGCCGGAAACGCCCGTCACTGCAATGATTTGCTTACTCCCAAATGCGACATCCAGCTGCTTGAGGTTGTTGGCAGCGGCTCCTTTCACTCCAAAGGACTCACCTGCTTGGTGGAGTTGATTCGCAGCCCGTTTCGTAATTCGGGTTGCAGATGCCTGCAGCAGCTTCCAGGTCGCAGTATGCGCTGCTTTGTCCAGCTCTTCTACGCTGCCCTGATATACCAGTTCTCCACCCAGATTTCCAGCTCCCGGCCCGAGCTCAATCAGGTAATCTGCCTGTTGGATAAAGGTCGGATCATGTTCTACCACCACCACTGTGTTTCCATTGGCGACAAGCTTCTTCAGCGTCTTCGCCAGCACCAGTACCTGGGCTTCATCCAGCCCAATGGTCGGTTCGTCCAGCACATAGGTCACCCCAAACAAGTGGGTCGACAATTGCCCGGCCAATGTCACCCGCTGACGCTCCCCGCCCGAAAGTGTAGTCACACTGCGGTCGAGCTGCAAGTAGCCCAAACCAAGATCAGTCATGGTTTGCAAGGTGGCGATCACGCTGGGAAGTACCGCTTTGCTGATGGCCTGGATAACGGTATCGTTCTCTTTACCGGCTTGTTTCAGCAGCGCTAAGCTGGACGCAATGCTTTGTTGCATCCATTCATGAATGTTTTGGCCGAGGAAGCGCGTTTCCAGCAATTCCGGTTTCAAACGGCTGCCGTTGCACACGGGACATTCGACCGTATGCATCAACTCCATCAAGTCGCCTGTGCTCTTATTGTGCAGCGTGCGCTGATACTGATCGTTAATGTAATTGCACAAGCCCAGCCATCGAGCTTTCAGTTCCTGAGTACCCGAGCGGGATTTTGTCGAGAATTCCCAAGTTGATTCCCAAACCGTTTCACCCGTTCCGTAGAGGATTACCTCCTGCACCTCATTGGGCAGTTGTTCCCACGGAAGGTCAATATCCCAATGTTGCTGCCGCGCCACTTCACGCAGCGTGGACATAAACTGACCACCGGGATCGGCATAATAAGCCATGGTTTTGTTGGTCACGATGGCGCCCTCCAACACGGAGCGATTAGGATAGGCGATCACCGCCTCGGGATCGCAGGTCTGCTGCACTCCGAGGCCTTCACATTCAGGGCAGGCGCCCAGGTGATGGTTAAAGGAAAAGTGCTGTGCGGTGAAGGATTGGCCTTCGTGTTGCGCCACGCGCGAAAACAACAGCCGGAAGGCGTCATACACTCCGGACAAAGTGCCCACAGTGGATCGCGCAGAAGGCGCTCCACCCTTTCGGTTGATACCAATGGCTGGGCCGAGACCGGAAAAGGAAGTCATTTCCGCCTCACTGTTTTGTTGCAGAAAGCTCCGGTTGTAGGTGGAAAGCGATTCTGTGAAGCGCGCGTTGGATTCCGCAAACAGCGTGTCATACACCAGCGAAGACTTGCCACTTCCAGAAACTCCGGTCACTACCGTAAGCTGATGCTTGGGGATGGTCACGTCAAAGCCTTTCAAACCATGGGTAGTCACACCTCTCAACTGGATTTCATCGTGCCGGGTAGGTAAGCTATTCCCCTTAGGTACGGCTACCTCCAAATACTTCGCATGCGCTGCCGGTGGCCCTTGATGCAGAATAGTTCCTCCAGCAGCTCCGGTTTCGGGGCCTAGTTCAATGTGCCAGTCGCTCCAGCCGATCACTTCTTCGTTTTGCTCAATGCATACGATCGTGTTGCCCTTTTGCCGGATGCGGTCAAACAAGCCCAGGAGCGATTGAAGGTCGCTGTGATGCAAGCCAATGCTGGGTTCTACAATGATGTAAAGCGTATCGCCCGTGTCCTTCTTCTGCAGCTGGTTCGCGATTTTGATGCGCTGTGCCTCGCCTCCCGAAAGTGTGGTGGATGACTGCCCAAGGGTGAGGTAACCCAGCCCGATGTCGTTGAGCAGTTGCAGGCCGGCCAACACCTTGGATTCACCTTCAAAAAAGGTCAGCGCTTCGCGCACCGACAAGCGGTACACCTCCGCGATGGACTTCCCGCGATACGTGATTGCCAGCGTTTCCTGGTTAAAGCGATCGCCATTGCAGGTGCCGCACACCAAGTCAACATTGCCGAGAAAGTGCATGCCGATCTGGATTTTACCCGCACCCTGGCAGGTTTCGCAACGACCGCCCTTGTTGTTGAATGAGAAGCGCGATTTGGAAAAGCCCGCTGTTTTGGATTCCGGTAGTCGAGCGTAGATATCCCGGATGTGATCCGAAAGGCCAAGGTAGGTGGCGGGATTGCTGCGCGGGGTTTTTCCGATCGGGCTATGATCGATGAAAATGAGCTTGTTGAGCTTGTCCAGGCGTTCGTGGCTTTCAAGCTTTAGCGGGCCCTCCACTTCCAACCCCAGCCGCTGTTGCATCGCTCGAAGCAGGGTGCCTTTTACCAGGCTGGCTTTTCCTGTGCCGGAACGCCCGCTTACCACGTTCAGTTTTCCCAGCTGAAAGGAAACGCCAATGTGTTGGAGGTTGCGCTCATGACATCCTTTGAGGGTGATCGCATCCGCATGCGAGGACGGAGCACTCGTCTTTTCAGGTGCGGTGGTGGGTTGCAATGCCTTCCACGTCAGGCTTTCACTTAGGTCTTTTTGCCGCAGAAAGCGCTCCAGCGAACCGTTAAAGAGCAAAGTTCCACCCTCTGCGCCTGCCTTGGGGCCGATGTCTATGATGTGATCGGCATGGCGGATGGTATCGAGGTCGTGTTCCACCACCATCACTGTGTTGCCCCTTTGCACCAGCCGCTTGAAATGCGCAATCATGCGTTTGTTCTCCTCGCGGTGCAGCCCAATGCTGGGCTCATCAAATACATACAGCACATCGCTGAGCGGCACCAGGAGCTGATTGGCCACGCGGATGCGCTGAATCTCACTCACACGCAGTGTAGATGCCGGCCGATCCATGGTGAGGTGCCCCAGCCCCAAATCCTCCAACACGGTGGCCTGCGCGATGAGTTTCTCCACGATCTCTTCGGCTTCGCGCTTCCAGGGTTGCCTTTGCAACCACGATTTCAACGCGGTCACCTCCATCTTCCCCACTTCAGCAATGGACAAGCCCTGCACCTTCACGCTGAGCGCATCGCTGTTGAGGCGAGCACCATGGCAGGCACTGCAGGTAACGGATTTCACATACTTGAGGATGTTAGCGTTGCGGTCGCGCTTCAGGATGTCAGACATGATGGGAATCATGCCCTTGTAAAAACCTTCTTCGCGGGGTTTGGCCTTCATACCCGTCCACTTCAGGCGTGACTCAAGACTGTGTTTTCCAAACGGAACCTTGACCTTTTCACTGCCACACAGCACCACCTCGCGCTGCCGATCCGTTAGTTCATTCCAGGGAATGTCGACACTAAACCCCTCGGCTTCGCACACCTGGTTGAGCACATCAATGGTAACCTGCGAATACATGATGTAGCCGTTGGGTAAGGTGGGTGCGAGCACGCCTTCGCGGATGCTTTTTTCGGGAAAGGCAATGAGCTTATCAAGGTCAATCTGTTCTTCCTTACCAATACCGTTGCAGCGGAGACACTTGCCCGAGGCTGAATTGAAGGAAAACAGGGCCCGCGCTGGTTGGATGTCCCGCTCAGTAGTGCCGGTGCGGGCAAAGAGCAGTCGAAGCAGGTCGTAGGTATCCGAAAGGGTGCCCACCGTGGACCGCGCGTGCATCCCCGAAGTGCGCTGTCCAATCGCAATCACAGGCGAAAGCCCTTCGATTTCATCCACATCCGGGCGGCTCAGTTTACCGAGAAACTGCCGTGCAAAGGAAGGCAGCGTTTCCACGTACCTGCGCTGACCTTCTCGTGCAACGATGTCAAACACCAGGCTGGACTTCCCCGAACCAGAAATGCCGGTAACCACAATGAATTTGTGGTGCGGAATGCGCAGGGAAAGGTCCCTGAGGTTGTTGGTCCTTGCTCCCTTGATGATGATCTCCTGTGCTCGTGCCATATCCAGCGGGTGAAACTAGGAATAGTTTGAAGGGTACACCTTGCTCGCCAAAGAAGAACACTGGCCGGCATTAGTTTTCTTATCCAAACATGAGGCATCTACTTACCCAGTACATGGTGAGTGCTGGCGATGACCACCTCTTTATGAAAAGCGGTCACTATACAACTTAATATGATTACCGAGGTAATCGGTCCCTAAGACATGAAAAAAGCGACCGAAGCCGCCTGTGTCACTAGTTGTCGGGTTTTAGAGCCGGTCGCGAAGGAGGGTTATTCCCTCTGCCCTTTCCAGATTTGTTTCCGGTTTTGCTTGGCCCATTGGGCGGAGCCGGTTTTCCTGGTTTCACCCTTTTAACAAGTGTTTATTGGTATATCATTGATTTAGTCCTGATCATCAGGACGACCTTCGTCCCGAGAGTTCCAGTACTCATCATTGTTCGGGTTCAACTGGTTGGCGTGGTTGTCGAGATCGGCTTGTGTGCGTGGATCATTCATGATTTAGAATTTAAGAGTTACGCATTCGGCATGTCAATAACCTTTCCAACGAACAACGCAATAAAACTAACGGCCAATCTGTCGCCATAAATGGAAGAGTACAGAACATTCTTTGGCAGTTCTGCCAATTTGCCGGATGATCAATCTGACATTACCCAAAGATTGATGCTAACATTTCGCTGGATATTCTACGCGAACCTTTGATCCATTTCAAATCACTGCTTCCCGGTTATTGAAGTATTCATCGTCCACCACGAAATAGTCGAATGAACGTTGAATGGTTCCGACCTCAAAATCAATCATGAGATCAATGAGTTTATCTCCATCGATCAAAGTGATGGGAACCCCGCGTGCATCATTCACAGAATTGATGGCCGATTTGGTAAAATCCGAGGTCGTGATGATGGTCCCTCTCATGGCATTGTGCAGCGGAACAACTCCACGCAACTGGTTGACCACACTCACTGAGACGTTGGTAGCCTTGCGCTTTACCTGCACCACTTCCTTCACGTGCGTGATGCCTACCTCAATCTCTCCTATCACATCCACTCCCCCATCATTGGACATTTTCGTGACTTCCACATCGCTATAACCCATCGCTTCGAGCAATTCTCTTACAAGGTGCTCAAAGTGATAAGGATTCATCACTGATAAGGCTTCGCGCAATTGCTTCCTTTGGTGGGCTTGCAGGCCGGAAACCTGTTTTCGCACCTCGGCCTCCATGGCTTCATTGCTTCGATCCTGCTCCAGCTCGTCTTCTGATTCGTGCAGTTTCAGGTAAGCAATCCCAAGGTCCGTGATGGTGTAGGTATGGCCTTGCTTGCTCAGGTAGCCACGATCCAACAGGTTTGAAATGCGATCAATCAAAAGCGTGTATATCGCACCCTTCTTTTTATAGTTTGTTCTGGCGATCAAATAAGCCTGCCAATCATCCAGCACATCGGCCGTCTTTGCGGATGTTTTGGCATAAAACAAGCGAAGAATCTTGTGGATCCCCTCCTGTTCGTCCATGGCTGAAACAGCACTTCCTTCATCATTGGCAATGAAATCCTTCCCATCCGTAGTAAGTTGCATGATCCCGATAGCATCTGATATCAACTTGTGTTTGCTTAAGAGAAAGTTGCTGCCTCGCACGTGCCTTGGGTTTACAGCTCCACCAGAGTGGCGCCACATTTCCATGGCGAACTGCTTGTCTTCGCCCGTGAGTCGCTCCTCAATCCACATATCCGGATCAGTCCAGTCCACTGGATTCTGGGGGGTACCAATGAGTTCCCAAATCGCCTTCATCATGCTGTTGTAAGTAGCTTTTGGTTTGCCCTCAAGGTATTTCAACAGGGCCCTGGCACGCGTATAATCAGGAAATAAGGGTGTCATATCGCTCTTCTATTCGTTGAGTTTTTCTAAAATCGCCCGAAAGCTCTCCAATGCTGACTCAATGTTCTCCACAATCTCGGCTGCCAGCACATCCGGCTCAGGAAGATTATCGAGGTCGATCATGCTGTCGTCCTTCAGCCAGAAAATGTCGAGGCTGCACTTGTCACGCGCCATGATCTCGTCATAGGCGTACTTGCGCCAGCGGCCACTTCGCCCTTCGAGTGCCTCAGGGCTCGTTGCGGTGTCCTCTGACCATGTATGCTTGCGCTTGTGTCGGTTCTTCGGATTGTAGCATTCCACAAACTCCTTCAGGTGATCATACTTCAGCGGGCTTTTCTTGAGCGTATGGCTGATGTTGGTGCGGTAGTCGTAAAACCACACTTCTTTGGTCCAAGGTGTTTTGGCGGCCGGCTTGGCATCAAAGAAGAGCACATTGGCCTTGACGCCATGCGCGTAGAAAATGCCGGTGGGCAGGCGCAGGATGGTATGTAGGTCCACCTTCTCCAGTAGTTTCTTGCGGACCGTCTCTCCCACTCCGCCTTCAAACAACACGTTGTCTGGCAACACCACTGCGGCCTGACCCGTGGTTTTGAGCATGGACACGATGTGCTGCAAAAAGTTGAGTTGCTTGTTGGTGGTGGTCACCCAGAAATCGGTGCGGTTGTAGGTCAGGTCTTCCTTCTCTTCCTTGCCTTCTTCGTTGGTGACCGTGATGCTGCTCTTTTTGCCAAAGGGCGGATTGGCCAACACGTAGTCATAGAGTTCGCTCGGTTTGCCGAGCAAGGCGTCTTCGCGATGGATGGGCGGATCGGCATCGATGTCGCCAATGTTGTGCAAAAAAAGGTTCATGAGCGCCATGCGCGCGGTGGACGCCACAATCTCCCACCCATGGAAGGTTTCTTTTTTGAGAAAGCGCGTTTCAGCCTTGTCCAGTTGGTGCTCGCTGGTGAGAAAGTCATAGGCCGCGAGAAAGAAGCCGCCCGTGCCGCAGGCCGGATCGGCAATGGTCTTTTTGGGTTCAGGACGGACACACTCCACCATGGCCTTGATGAGCTCACGGGGCGTGAAATACTGCCCAGCTCCACTCTTGGTGTCCTACGCGTTTTTCTCCAACAGGCCTTCGTAGAGGTCGCCCTTGACGTCCGCCTGCATGCTCACCCAGCTTTCCTTCGCGATCATCTGCACCAGGCGGTGCAGCTTGGCCGGGTCCTGGATCTTGTTTTGGGCCTTGGTAAAGATCTGGCCCAGCATGCCCTTTTCGGTGCCCAGGGCACGCAACAGGTGGTTGTAATGGTCTTCCAGCGCCACCCCGCTTTTGCTGGCCAGCGTGTCCCAGCGATACGTTGAGGGAATGCCCGAGTCGCGCTTGTCCGGACCTTTCTCGTGCTCATCGGCCATTTTCAAAAACAGCAAAAAGGTGAGCTGCTCCAGGTAGTCGGAATAGCTGACACCATCGTCACGAAGGGTGTCGCAAAAGCTCCAGATGCGGGCAATGAGGGTGTTGGTGGTCATGAGCGTTTTGTCAGTCAGTTTTTTTTACCTGATCTCCAGACGATAATTCACTGCTGTGATTTGGGTAGCATCCATCTGGAAAATCGTTCGATCTCCAAACTTATCGATATCATCGACCACTTTCTGTCCGGGATGCCTTGGCTGGTTACCATATCCAAAGTTTATGACGAAGAGCTGAGCGTAGTCAAAGTCTGAACAGAACTCTGGTCGCCAGTTTTTATTCGACCCATGGTGCGGCACCTGAAACACAAGCGTTTTCGATACTTCTTTACGAAAATGACGGCTGAAGGCAGCATACAAATCATCTTCCTGTAGCTCGGCATCGCCAGTCAGCATGGTCCCACCCTCATCCACATCTCCTGTAATTTTTGAATATCCATGAATAGAACCGAGCCAAATCTCTGACGGCACTCCAGCAGGTCCATGCCAGGTCATGAGAGAAGTGGCATTCATGGAAGAAAACTCATGCCGGTAAATTGCCTTCAACTCATCTCGTTTGGACTTATTCCTCACAAGGAATCGCAAATCATCAACTTGAATGGATGCGTTGACCGATTTACCAAGGATCTTTAGAAGGTCACTTTCAAAGTCTCTCATTCGATCTGGGCTTTCTGGTTTATTAAAAAACCTGAAGCTCCAGTCTTTTCCAAGATTGAGGTACCCGTGATGAGAACAAAGGCTAACAGGAGTTGGTGAACCAGTTGCCGCGGCACCACTGCCAAAGGCCTCGCTGATTTGCCCATTTTGGTTTGATATGCCTGGAAGGTTTATCATTAAAGCCTCCCCTTCATCAGAATTGTCAATTGGCGCCTGCGGGGTATCGGTTTCAAAAGTTCCTTCATCTCGGGGTAGAATTGGTGATATATCGGGTTGGTTTTCATTACGATCATCATCTCCTCGTATGACAACGATCTGCCCAACATTTGCCTCCTGCCCAGTGATGTATCTGATAGGGTCAGTAAGAAAATTCACGTAGTCAGCATCCAGCGCTGCGCTGCCTGTCATGGCAAGATATACGCGTTGGACAGGCATTATGTACGGGATAACAACGGTATCGATCCTTTGGATCCGATTGAGCAGGCGTGATAGCTGATTCACGTGGTCTTCATCAAAATGAGAAAGCACCAAAAGATGGAGATGTCTGGTATAAGAGGTCAATTCATCTATGTCCTTATGCAGGTTGCGCTTTATGCCACTTAACGACCCGCAGTCATGAACCATATAAAAATCTTGCTTGTCTCTCCGTCTGATTCTGCCATTGTAAAAACAGCCCTGACCCGCTCGTGAAAATTGAAAATCCGCTTCAATGGACATTCGCAACCTATGCATCCTTGGAGCCATGATTATGAACCACCTCTCGTTGACTCAGAAGACAGCTTTTTCAAGATGACTCCAAACACTACTTCTCGCTCATAGTATTGACGAAACCGGACATAATTAAAGGCAAAGGGCAACATCAGCACCACATCTGCCAGCAAATAAAACAGACTCACACACCACCCTATGCACAATGCACAAAGCAGTACGGCATTCAAAAGCAACACGAGCATCATGGACCGTGAGAAGCCATACATCACCAGAAAAAAGAATACGCGGCCATAGACCTGGGGTCGGTTTTCGGCCACGATGCCAAGGGTGCCCTGGCGGTCTTTTGGTTCGTAATCTTTGCCGTAGGCTTGCTTGAACGCGTCAAGAAACTTCTGCCATGTGTTGGCTGTTAGAAGTTGCTGTGGATGAACCATTTTCTTCAGGAACCCCAGTCTGAAGAGTCGCTTTTCTATGATGAATGCACCCGTTCCATTGACAGCAAGTCCCAGGATATACATCATCAACACAGCAAAAACGGCCTGAATCAGATTTACCCCGTTCATCACTGACAAGAGGTTGGCTAACGACACCGGGGCGCCTTCCAGCAGGTTTTTATCCATCCATAACAATATGGTGGCCAACATGCCTGGAATGAAGTAGCCCAGAAAGTCATAGGCTGTGAGTTTGATGCCCAGGTCTTTCACTTGTCAATCGTTGATTTAAACTCCAGTGGCGTTGCACTTGTCCATCCGCGATCAGGAGCATGAACACCCCAGTGCAGGGATGAACCCTGTGTGGAGAAAACCTTGATTTTTTGTCTAACAAACTCGTTTATGAGCCGCTGAGATGGATGCTTACTATCGTCAGGCGGTGCGGAGAGAAAAGCCCTTTCAGGCTTGATATATGTAATGAATCTTGGCTCCAGGTTTTTACGACTACCATGATGCGGGATATCCAACGCACTAACATCCCTTGCATTTATTTCATTGTACCGAGCATAGTCCAAGGCATCAATGAGTCCCTCTTTCCCAGAATCACCGGTGAATAGAATCCGCTTGCCCGCGTACTCAAACAACAGCACGACACTGGTGTCATTGATGGCCGCAGTAGGCGGGTCATCAGGCCACTCTTTAGGATTTTCAAGGGTTTCGGTTTCGGTTTCATCGCTCCCACCCCCTGTTGATTCCGTGGTCAGCCCGGTTTCAGGAGCTGGATCAGATGTTTTACCGGATTCCAGAATCTTTTTGACATAAAGCTCATCGCTGGGACCAAGAACGCGCAAGACTCCTTCATTGATCTCCTGCCCCTGCTCTGGTTCACGGATGCGCTCATCGTTCCCATATTTCGCAATCATGGCCTGTTCAATGGCGTAGGCATACCCAAATACTTCGCGCAATTCATTGGCGACACTCTGATCTGTTTTGCGTCCATCTTTGAAAACGCTGGCATCGAGGTTGTCATTATTCCAGGGACGGTGCATCAGCACAGCGCCAATGTCAATATCTTCCTTCTCAATCAGTGTACTTAAACCGGAGGCATGATCCTTATCAGGATGGGTGCTGATGATAAGATTCACATGTTTGGTACCGTAGCGATTGGTGATCAGGTCATAAAGCCTATCACCATCCTCTGAATATCCGCCATCAATGACCACCAACACCTGTTCAACGGGGTTGGCCAGCAGTCTGCCATAACGAAGCGCAATGGCATCTCCTCCTTTTGAACCTTTTCCTACAGGTAAATAATCAATTTCAAAACCCAAATCTGTTTTGCTCATACATCAACCGATTGAATTCGAAAAATAACGCTTTAACCAAATGCACCATTTAAAAGCAGCGTTATTTATTATGCTAAATCAGCATGTTCATAAATGGAAAGAGTGATTCTATGCCCCTGAGCGCGCGGTCATACGGCTCTGAGCGCCCGCTTCGCCTTCTGCCCCTTCAAGTACACCTCCTTCTCCTCCCTGATCCTTTTCAGCAATTCGCTCGCAGGCTCATCCGTTGGATCTTGCGGCACCAGCCGTCCTTCAAAGGCCTTTTTAAGGATGGATTGGCGTAAGGTTTCTGCTTCATCAAGTGAATGGGAGACACTTCCTTCCACATTATCAATCACTGAAAAGCTAAGGTCAAGTTCTTCCACAATTCTTAGTTGTTCTTGAGAATTACAGAGCGGTACGGCTATATTATCCAGGATATTCAAATTGATGTTTTTCTGCGCTGTTGCTGGCGCATACTCTTCAATTTGAGCCCTCGAGTTTTGAATGAAATAATAAACGAACTTACTTGAAACAGACTCCTCAGGTTGAAAGCCTACCACGCTATCTGGAAAGCATGCATTAAATCCCAAGAACGCTGTTTCAGCAATGTTTGCAGCGATCGTTATGCACAATGTGCCCTTCTTCCAAAGCCTGCTTTGCTGAAGTCCAAACTCACTGTAAGTATTTGAGTATTCTGATACTACAACCTTGGAATTTCTAATTTCTCCAGTTTGAATAAACGGGTATTCGCCTCCAAACAACCTTGGATCATTTCTAGGCCTATGTTTTGATTTTCCACGATCCAACTGACCGATTAGTCCCAACTGTATATACGACCAGTTTGCTGGAACCCTAGGCAGCTTTGCCAACTCCTCCTTCGTCAAAGGCGGCAGCGCCTTCGGGGCTTTGGGCTTGCCCGGCTTTTTGCCCTGCTTGCCGGATGCCTCCCATTGCGTTACGGCTACCTTCCAGTCGCGCAGGGCGTGTTGATGGCGCGCTTCGCGCTCGGCTTTGATGCGCTCCAGCAGCCTGGAAGCGGGTTCGGGCTGGTGTTTCGCGCGCCAGGTTTCGGTGAGTTTGCCCTCAAAGGCCTGCTTGAGCAGCGCCTGCCGGTAGACCTTCAATTGCTGTTGGGCGGTTTTCAGCTGCGCCACCGCCTGATCCAGCTCGCTGAACAATTCCTCGATTTTTGATACAATGCGGTGCTGTTCGTTGAGGGGAGGTAGGGGAACTTCAACTTCGTTTAAAATGGTCTGACTTATATTCGGTTGTGCACCACCAATGCGTTTCTTGAGCAGGTCTTCTTTTTTATGAAATAGGTAGTAGAAGATGAGCCGATTGGATATCCCTCCAAAACAGGAGATAGAAGCTACAGCCTGATTAGTAGCGGCATCAACACCAAGGAATCCAAGCTTGCCAACAGTTGCACCATACAGAGCAATGAGAAGCGTACCACGGGATTTTAGCTTGGCGCTTGAATTCTCTAGTGCTTCCTGGCTGATCTGCTCCTCAGTTTCTTTTATTATTCCATGATTCAGCTCACCTGATTTCACCCAAGGAATTGGACCGGTGAAATAACTTGAATTCTTCCTGCTCGGTGTTCCCCCACTCGCAGTCAGACAAATCTCTCCGATTGTTGTCTCACACCAGCCTTTAGAATTTTCTACACCCATCACGCCACTAATTCTATATTCTTTACTTGCATCAAATCTCTCCGCTACCTTCCTAATTGTCGGTTCTTGAAGTTTTTTAACTGGTTGTATTTGGTCATCAGGTAGTCATAGCCTTGCTTCAGCTTGGTCAATCGCGCCTCGTGCTGTTGCATCTGTTGCTCTCGCTCCTGCTTGGTACGCAGCAATTTGAAGTTGCTTGCCTGATTAAAGGCTCCAGCCGCCTGGTTGTAGATGGCTTCCTGATTTGCAATGGCATCCTCCAACTGCCTTCCCAAAATTTCACTCAGCAAGATGGAACTATCTGCTAATTCCCGGATCATGCCATTGGTTTGGTTTTCAAAGGCATTGATTTGCTCGTCAGTGGTGGTTTTTAAGGTGTCAATTTGCTTTTCTGTCAGTTCCTGCAAATGGTCCATCTGTTTCTGTGTGCTTTCCACCAATGCATCAATCTGTTGTTGAAAGAGCTGCTGCATGTGCAGCATCTGACGCTCTGTGTCCCTTTTGCTTTGCTCTTGACTGTGAAGGTATAGCGCTATGGAGGCATAAACCGTAATGGTGATGCCCATGGTCTGCAAGACATTTGGTAGCCAGGCCTTGTCTTCAAAGGCCGCAGCAAAAAACAGGGTGATAAGCAGCAGGGCCCCAAAGGGAATCCACGCCAGTGTCCATTTCTTTTGTTTTATCCAGTGCCTCATGCCACCAATTCTGTATTCATGGTTTCAAGGATGCGATCGGTTTCCTCCCCAAAGAGGTTCCAGCATTTCATGAGGCCGCCTTTGGCATCAAAGGGATGGTAGTCCAGGTCGTCCCGCTCGAGGCGGAAGGAGGTGGCAATGTGGTCTTTCATGGCGCGTAGCCAGTCCATTTGCTCCTCGGTAAATTTCACGGGGCCCGCCTGCTGGCGGAAGACCCAGTCCTGGAAGCGCTTGTCTACGGTGTGGCGAAAGGGCGTGAGCGTGGCGTCCAGGCCCACCACCCTGCGCACGAGGCTTACGAGGGCCGTTAATTCATTCAGCGGGGCGGCACCTGCCCCTTCCACGTCATCCAGCCGGGCATAGGCCTGCCACACGCGCAGCGGGGCCAGCACGGGTTTGTCGGCCCGCAACTTTTCCAACAATTCCTTCACCTGGGCATAGGTCAACTCCCTGCGTTGCCGGGGTTGCGCATAAAACCAGCTCAGGGCGGTGATCTCATCCTTGTGTTCGGCAATGTAGCTGGCAAAGTCCTGCATGAGCTGCTGCGACTGTTCTTCCTGCTGGGCGTCCCAGCCGGCAAACTCCACCTTGTCCAGGTTCACCGTGTCAATGATCTGTTCGTTGACCCTGCGCACGTTGTCAATGTAGTCGATCAGCTCCCCGGTGAGCGGTCTGGTGGCCTCGCGGGCGAGGGCTTCCTGAGCTTCCGCCCTTCGACTCCGCTCAGGGCTCACCTCTGTGGAACCCGGAGGGCTGAGCGGAGTCGAAGCCCGGGCTTCGATGGCATCCGGATCGTGGATGGCCAACAAGTCCTTCACCATCCCGTTGATGCTTTTGCCTCCGGCCAGTTGCGAGAATTTCTGGCGCTGCCCGGGCGTGATCTGCTTTTCGATGCGACCCAGGCGGCCGGCAAGGGACACGATCATGTCCTCGTCCGTGCTGCCCATCATGGCGGCATGCAGCAGGTCTTTAAGGGCCACATCGCGCTTGCGCTCCAGCGGGCGGCTGTCGGTCTTCACCGTCTTCATCACCCCTACGGCATCCACAATCACAAAATGGTCTTTGGCCGAACGGGCCGAAGGCGTCACCTTTTTCAGTTCTTCGAGGTTCAGGGTGCGCGTGCCGCGGCCCTTCATCTGCTCAAAGTATCCGCGCGACTTCACGTCCCGCATGAAAATGAGGCACTCCAGCGGTTTCACATCCGTGCCCGTGGCAATCATGTCCACCGTCACGGCCACGCGCGGGTAAAAGTCGTTGCGAAACTCGGTCAGCACGTTTTTAGGGTTTTCCTTGCTCTGGTAGGTCACCTTTTTGCAAAAGCGATTGCCTTCGGCAAATTCCTCCCGCACCACCTGGATGATGTCATCGGCATGGCTGTCGGTCTTGGCGAAAATCAGCGTTTTAGGCACCTCCTGCCTGCCGGGGAAGATCTCAGGCAGTTTCTGCCTGAAGGCCCGGATCACGTTGCGGATCTGGCTGGGGTTCACAATGTCGCGGTCGAGCTGCTTGCCCGTATAGGTCACCGCTTCGTCCACCTGCTCCCAGCGCTTTTTGCGGCTGAGCTTTTCGCGCTTGTCCACGTATTCCTTTGCCTCAATGACGGCCCCAACCTTGGTGATGCGCGTTTCGATGAGGTAGGTTTCGCTGGTCACGTTCACCCCATCGGCCACGGCCTCTTCGTGGGGATATTCACTCACCACGTTTTCATTAAAAAAGCCAAAGGTGCGCTTGTCGGGCGTGGCCGTCAGGCCGATCAGGAAAGCGTCAAAATAGTCGAGCACCTGCTTCCAGAGGTTGTAGATGCTGCGGTGGCATTCGTCAATGATGACGAGGTCAAAGAATTCGGGCGGCACTTTTTCATTGTAGACCACGGGCAATGGTTCTTTCGGCTGCCACAGGCGCTCGTTGGGGTTTTCTTCTTCCGAGCTTTCGTCCATCTCCTCGCCTTTCAGGATGCTGTAGAGCCGCTGAATGGTGGTGATGATGACCTTGGCATCGGGGTTGACAAAGCTCGATTTGAGCCGCTGCACGGTGTATATCTCGGTGAACTTCCGGTTGTCGTCAGGCGGGCTGAAGGCCATGAACTCCCGCTCCGCCTGCTCGCCCAGGTTTTTGGTATCCACCAGAAAGAGCACGCGCTCCGCTTCGGCATATTTCAGCGCACGGTAGATGCTCGAAATGGCAGTGAAGGTTTTGCCGGCCCCGGTGGCCATCTGCACGAGGGCACGCGGCCGGTTTTCGCCCAGGGATGCTTCCAACTTGTTGATGGCGCGAAACTGACAGTCGCGAAGGGTGCCTTTTTCCAGCTCCGGGAAGCGCAGGAGCCGTGTGCGAAGGGATGCGTCTTTTTTCGACCACCGTGCCAGGGTATCGGGCGTAAAAAAGGAAAACACTTCCCGGGAACGGGGCTCCGGATCATGCATGTCCGTAAAGCGGGTAATCACCCCGGTGGATTCATAAATAAACGGCAGCGGTTCATTATTGAGGTGCTTCAGCTTGCTTCGGGCATATTCGCCTGCCTGCTCTTCCACCATGGTCAGGTGCTGCCCCTCCTCTTCGCGCTTGGCTTCGATGATGCCCACCGGTTTGCGATCCACAAACAGCACGTAATCCGCAGGACCGGTCTCGGTTTGGTATTCGCGCACGGCCACTCCCATACTGGCACCAAAGTCGATGCGATCCTTCTTCTGCACTACCCAGCCTGCCTGGTGGAGCATGGCATCGATGCGATCGCGAGCTTTGTTTTCGGGGTTTTGATTGGTCATTGGGAGGCCTTGCACCTCAAATAAACCACAAAATCATGAAACCCACGGTTTGTGGCTGGTCTCAACACAATTCTACATCAGTTACCATTTTTTGGCTCAGGCAGAATAGTGCTCAACGGAACAGCATAACCTACCAGGAACATCATGTAGGTATTTCTGTCTCGGTAGGTGTCAAAGGCTCGAAGGTCCGCATAGAGTTTCGAGCCACTGTTTGCTTCATAATAAGCGTAAAACCCAAATTGTCCGATAAAAAAGCTACTTCGGGTGCGCAGATCACGTTGCAACACACCATCATCAAAAGCAGGTCTTACCTCTGAGGTATAGGAAAGGCTATCGAGCTTTTGAGGTGCAGCATAGTGCACGGAATAACTCAGCTCAAGACCAATGTGCTTGGCGGGAGAAATAATAGCAGAAGCTTTTGCGGTTACTGCTGGGGTCCATATGTTGATCGTACTATCTCTTCCTCCTCTGTCATCAAACTCGACCCCGGTTCGCCAAATAGTGCCGCCACCAATGAGTCGAAAACGGGTATCAATGGGTTTAACATCCAGTTCGGCAAAGGTGAGTCCAACGTAACCCAGCGTATTAAAGAACTCCAATTGATCAAAAATGCTGAGGTAGTTCTCCTGCCGGCCTGTAGGTTCATTGGGACGGGTGAATTTCTTTACGTGCACAAACTGTTCGTTGTTTTCCAGGCGGGCAAGTTGTGCACTAATCTCAACTCTTGGCACAAAAGTCCAGCATCTGTAGTTGTGAACATTGATCGGAAAATCCAGCTTTACCCTGGTTTGCAACAAGCTGTTTGGAGCATCTCCAGTAAGCCCGAGCACATCGCTAAGCAGCGAAGCTGACAGGTAATCCGTAAGCCTGCGCTGGCTGAGCTCTTTTGTTGGCTTTTCTTTAGTGAGGGTAAACTCATCGTCTCTGACCTTGAATTTAAGGGCTTTTCCCTCAGTGGGCAGATAATCGAGCACACTACTGATAGGTACCCAAAACTGAACGGATTTATCAGGGCTGAGCTCTAGAATTCCTGAAATCCACTGATTGTTAGCATCCATGGCGTGTAGCGATAAACTGTATTGTTTATTAATCACGATGGCAGAAGCCTTCATCACTTTGCGCTTTGCCTCCTTGTTATCGTTGAATGCCTTTTCATCTTTCTTGTCCTCCTCGCCCTTCTCTTTTTCATCCGTCTTTTCATCATCTGCAGTGGCTGCGGCATATGCCTCTTGGTCGATGGACACCTTACCAGTCACGCAAACCTGATCAATCACACTATTGCGCGTATCAATGGTCACAGACTCGATGGCCATTGTTCCAATAGAAGGGCCCCATTCGTGGTCGCTGTATACCGCCACTTCCTCCTGCCTGATTTTGAGGATTCCAGCAGGTCTTGGAACTTCGTTTTCGATGGAATCTAGTGCTGCTTTTAATCCCTTAGCATAGGCGTTTTTAGCTACGTCTTTCCTTTCATTCTCTTTTTGAATTTCGATGCGGGTAAAAAATGCTTCGGCATGCGTATCCAGCTGATCCAAACCATCAAGGCCATACAAACCTATTTCTGCGGTATAGGCTTCTTTAAAGGCCTGCTTAAACAGTTCCCTGTTACTGATGGAATAGATCTTTACACCCTTCTTTTTAGGTTCAGGTGATTCTGCTTTTTTCTCTGCTCCTTCTGGTGCAGAACTGCTATCGGCCTCCTGCCCTTCCTCAGGCTCTTCTGACCTGACTTCATCTGGTCTTGCCAGCAATGGAGCATCCGCGGCATTTTGCAAAACAGCATTCGTTTCCTCGGGCTCGATCGGTCCGGCAATCTGATTCACAGCAGTTGAATCACCTTCTTTTGAAGGCGCATCACCCATCGCAGAGAGCGAAGCAATGCTCAGCAGATTGCCTTCATTTTCCTCTTTCAGCATTGCCAGGTATCGGCCACCATCATCCGTCATGAATTCATGGGTGTAAGACTTTGCCTCTTTTTCCTCCTTCTCCTTGCTTTTATCTTCATTAGAATTATCTGATGCTGTCGCTGAGTCTTCCTGTTTAGACTTTGGAGCCTGAATCAGGACGACCTGATCTGTTGTCTTCCAAACCACTTGACCCGTAATTCCCTTCAATCCCAAGTTGAGATAGGTATCATTCTCACCACAGGGGAGTTTTTCTGGTAGAAAATACAAGACCTCAGCCTCTATGTTGCGGATAGAATCATCGGTGGCTTTTGGAACAAGGAAAAGCACCTTTTTAGGTCCTGAGAGCTTGGCTCCCGCAGCATCACGGCAATCCTCATTCGCTGAAACAAAGGCCCCCTTCAATTCCAACTCATAAGTTCCCTCGGCTACTTTTTTATCGGCCTCAAGTTTCAGTGCGATCCTATGAAAGGATTCACCACTATTCCGTTGCCAGGACAAACCCTCTTCAGCAACCGACACTGTAAGGGTTTGTGCATACACCGGGGAGACAGAGAATAAAAACGAAAAACATTTGATAGCATAAGCAATGATGTACATACGAATGGCTGGGACGGCCTTGGTGGTCATAGTCAAAAGAGGTTGGTTCGTAGGAGTAACAAATAAAGAGTAAACATATGCTTATGCAAATGACGTTACCTACCCACTTCCGGTGATTTTTGGCCGGCTTTTTGGTTTCGACTCCGCTCAACCTGTAGCCTGTGAGAGATCCCTTGGTTTGGTAATTTACTAACCAACTGTTATTCGCCTTTTATGCCATGGGTGGTTTCGTTTCATTTGATCATCACCATTCCACGAAGTCATGAGAGCATTCCTTCTTTTATACATTTTGCTGCTGGTTGGCTGCTCGAGCGAAACCGGGCGCGAACAGAGCATGCAGCTTCCTTCTATTGTGCATCAAAACTCTGAGGAGGAGCAGCTGGAGATCATCAAAGAACACCTGGGCAATGCGCTTCAATACCCCCTCTACTCGCAGCAGCGACAAATGGAGATTGACAAGGGACTCGCCAAAGACTCAACCATCGCCTACCTGTGGCAGCAGAAGGCCATGCCGTTGTTCAAACAGGGCAAATACGAGATCGGGATGGACTTTGTGGATCGTGCCGTGAAGTACGACCCCGACCGTTGGCAGGACTACCGTGCATTTATCAAGTGCATTTTCGCCAAAACCTACCGCGAGGCCATTGCTGATTTTCAGGACTGCAAATCCAAACGAGGGAACCTCCATGTGATGGACCATACCTATAACTTTTACATTGCTCTTTCGCACCTTCAACTGAACGAGTTTGAAGCAGCGGAGCGATACTTACAGGCTGAATTCGACTCCATCATTGCTATGGAGGATTCCAGCTGGCTCCATCATCTCGATCTGTTCTATTTGGGCATCAGCAAGTTTGAACTTGGCAAGCGAGAGGAAGCCGTGAAGTATTTCGATCTGGCGCTGGAGCGCTACCCGCAGTTCTCAGACGTGCAGTACTTCAAAGCCCGATGCCTGCTCCAACAGGGGGATACCGCAGCAGCAACGAACCTCCGTGATCTGGCCAAAGAAAATGCTGCCGTAGGCTACACCATCAATGAGGACAATGTGGTGTATGAGCGCTACCCGTACCAGGTGAGATGGAGGTGATACTTGTCAGCACTGTTAGGTTGGAATGGCGGTATGGGCCAATATGCATGATCTAGCTTGGGATTTCTGCCGATGACAGCCTTGGCTTCCCTTAGACTCGGCTACGCTGTCGCTGAAGCTTTAGCTTTAGCGTTAGCGATCAGGGCTCAGCGAACGCCTGGTTACCACACACCCGCACAGGCTAAGTAGAGACGATGGGCATTGGAACCAAATCACCCCAACCCCTACTCCAACATAAGTTTATACGATTTCTGAACCCCATTCCCGTCAAGCTTGATGAAGTAGATTCCTGGCGCGAAACCCGTGAAATCAAGCTGCCCACTGAAAGAGGTGGCTTCCTGGCTGTTGATCATGGCTCCTTGGGTGCTGTAGACCTGGATGATTGCATGCTCCATTCCAGAGGGTAGATTCAGACTCACCCTACCGGTGGATGGGTTGGGGAACAGAACGACCTCATCATTTATCTTCTTATCAAGGGCTAGTTCTTCTGATTTGAAGAACGAACTATGCGCTGCGTTTACCCTGGCGATGTAGCCGTATTTGTCGTTTCCAAAACCTGTGAGTGAGCAAGTGCCGATGCTGACAATAGCGCTGTAGTCACCTGCCAGGTACCTGCGCTGTGTATTGGGGGAATAGGTGGTTTCCATGGCTCGGGCTTGCTGTGCCAGCCCATAAGGACCACCATAGGTCACGCTTACCGGGAACGAAACAACACCGAGCGGATTGAGGGAAACGCCCGTCAACTCGCGCGAAATGATCAAACCATCTACATCTGAGGTTCCGTCCGTCACCACATCCTTGTCATAGCCGATGATGGCTCGAAGCTGCAGGTTCTCAGGAGAAGGAACATCTATGCAAATGTGCCGCTGCATGTAATTGTCACTGTTGACGGTGACGGGTGTGAGTGAAGTAGTGGTAATTACATTCTGAAAACTCGAAAAGACGCGGTTCCAGCTCGCGACAAAATGATCGGACTGACCTGCTCCTGCAGTGAGAGCTCCCCAGGTAGGAAAATTGCAGGTGTTGGTGAAGGTTCCAACAATCATCACGGTGTTGTTCCATGCTGTGGCGATGTCCCAGCCGATGTCTCCTCCGGTGGCCGTTCCCAGGTCTGAAATGGGAAGATCCAGGTCAACCACAATGGGGCCACAGGGTGTTGGATTCATTTGGAGCTTTCCAAAGAGCACATTGCGATCGGGCGCACCAAAGGGATAGCGGGAACCGGTTACCCAAACGTTGGCGGACTCATAACGATCCATGTCCAGCGCCATGACACGCTCCCCGAATTGATAGGCTCCCACATTCTCGCCTGTGAGCGTGTAGGAAGTGAGAAAGCCGACTTCCAGCGACACCTCTGGAATGGCGGTAAAGTCGCAGCCTGGAGTACAGTTTTCATCTGGGAAACTGATGGGTGTGGGCCCTGTGATAGGGGAAACGTAGCCTCCGGTGTGGAGCCGGTTGTTGGGCAAGTCGAGGGTAATGCCCTGCCCGTAAGAATTGGCACTGGCCTCGGTTTCTGCGACCCATTCAGGTTCTCCATCCTGGCTGATGCACAACACAAAGTGACGTGTTCCGCTGCCACAAGTAGAGATGGAAGTGAACGGCCAACTGGTGAGTTCAATGTCGGTGCTGCCACTCATGGTGCCCACGATGTAGGCCTTTTCATCGTCATCCACCTCAATGTCGTTTCCAGCATAGATTTCTCCGACTGGCTGCGGACCGCTGGTTACAAACCAAATGACGCTTGTTCCCGCTGGGTTGAGTTTGGCTGCAAAAATCCTGTTGGTAGTAGAGGCCTCCATTAAAAAAGGTGTGCTGGTGCAATTTTGAAATTGAAGGAAGGAAGACGTACGTCCCGTGATGTAGATGAATCCATCGTCATCCACGGTGGTTGAATTGACGTAGGTATGCCCTGGATTGGAAATGAGCGCCACAGGAAATGTTTGGGCATGGAGTAGCGTGGGAAGCCAAAGGAAGAGGGAAATGAAAATCAGCTTTTGGGTAAGATTTGATCGCATAGCGGTGTGTTTGTTTGGGTGAATAAAACCCCGAAACTCCTCCGCAATACGGGGCTTTCCCCTCATCCAGATGGATGAAAAACCGCTCATCCATCTGAAAAATCATCCCTTTGGATGAGGCTCGGCAGTGCGATCCAGGTGCAAATCTAAGTGCACCGCTTTCTTGACCGCTTGCGTGCGGTTTTTTACAGCGAGCTTATCGTAGATGTTGAGCAAGTGTGTACGCACGGTGTTCACCGAGATGTGCAGTGCAGAGGAAATCTCCTTATTGGTTTTTCCACTGCACAGTTCTCGCAACACTTCCAATTCTCGGTTGGACAAGGCCGCGCCCAGGTATGCAGCTGGTTTTCCATTGCCGGTGCGTCCGGCCAGCTGATCTTCGATGGTGCGCTTCAACAAACTGATCTCCTTCGAAGATTTAAGGAGCGTGGCCTGCAATTGCAGTTCGCTGTTCTTTCGCTTCTGATAGAACACCACAAAGCTCAGCACCGCAATGATCAACAGAGAAACCAGCGCTACCGCAATACCAATCCAGGTGCGGGTTCTCACCGCTCCCTCTTGTTCTATCCTTCGGATTTCCTCATTCTTCAATGAAAGCTCATACTCTACCTCCCTGACTTCACGTCCACGCTCTTTTTCCGCAAGAAATGCAGCATTTTCAGCCTTTTGAATGCTGTCCTGAATGCGTGTGGAGACCTTGTAGAAATTCAAGGCTTGGGCAAAGTCATTCAACTGCTCGTAGATAGCTGCGAGGAGTACTGCACTTTTCGCAATCATAGATGGCAAATGGGTTGCGGTTGACAACTCAAAACACTCCGTAGCGTGTTTTCGGGCTTTGTCCAGCTTACCTTCCTCAAACTGAAGTTGAGCAATCGTGTAGAGCTGCGCGGAGATGAGATCGGGAAGGCCATTGGGACGTCCCATGGCCAGCGCCTCCTCAAGGTATCCAAGAGCGATGATGGAGTGGCCGAGTTTTTTATGAACCATGCCTGCTCTATGAAGGGCGATGGCCATGACCGAAGGACCGGCCTCTACCCTCCTCATGATGCGCAAAACCTCTTCGTAGCAGGCAAGGGCCTTTTCCAGGTCATTTGCTTTTTCATAAAACCTCCCTTTTCCGGTAAGGGCCTTTGCAACGAGGTCCTGGCTTCCAAGCTCCTGCCCCAGATTATGTGCATTCTCCAAAAAGCTCAAGGCTTGTTCTTCCTCTCCCTGTTGTTGATACAAGTGTGCCAGTGCGAGGTATGTTTTTGCCTGACCATCCTTGTATCCCTTGCCCCCCTGAATGTTCAAGGCTTCAAAAAACACCTCGATCGCCTCCTTGGTATGCCCTACTCGCTTCAAGGTGTGTCCATATTCCGAAAGCCCAAATGAAAGCCGCATGGAATCGTTGCATCCCCGCATCATGGCTATCGCCTCTTCATAGCTGGCCAGGGCCGAATCGGTTTGACCATCCCGATAGAGGTAAGATGCCATGCCGATCAGGTCCATCGCAATACCCACGTAGTCAGCCACTTCGCGGTGAAGCTGAAGGCCCGATTGAAGACACACCAGGAATGCATCCTGATCACCAGATCGCTCGTGGATCCGGCCGAGGTAATTGTATGCCATGGCCATGGTCTGCTTGTCTCCAGAGTGCTGATGCGTTTCGATCGATTCGAGGTAGTAGTTCTCCGCTTCTTCGAAACCGGAGAGCATATGTGCTATGGTTCCCAGTCCAAACAGCGCATCTCCTTTGATGCGGAGATAGCTCAATCGCTCTCGGTCGGTCAATGGTTCTTTCAAATGGCGTTGAGATATTCTCAGTGCATCTTCTGCGAGTTGCCTGGCCGAGTCAGGATTGCTCTCAAGAACATGATCTACAGCAGACAGCATGTTGATTGCCTGCACCGTGTCGTGTTGGTTCGATGATCCGATGAATGAAGCTTGTGATGCTGGAGCACCGAAGCTGCGTAGTGGAGAACATAAAAACACACCCGCCAGAAGAAGGGCGATGCATAGGGCGTTGAGCCTGCGGTGGTGAATTGACATAAGAGGGCGAAGATCGTAAGTTCTGCGGTGCTTTGAATGTGTTTTTGGTTGTGATGACATTCTGGTTTGAGAGGCTAAAACAACTTTACAAACAGCTGATTAAAAGTGAATTATGAACAATGAAGCAAACTACTTAAGGCAACTCTTAAGAACTAAACGACTAACGAATCTTGGCTTCGGCTTCGACTCCGCTCAGCCTGCGCGGATATGTGGTGAGCTAGCGGTGGTCAACCAGTAGGCGAGCCCTGATCGCTTACGCTATAGCTTCAGCTATCAGAAAAAAGGCTTGCATGTTGCTGTTCTGAGGGCGGGCTCGAAAACACGGGATAGAACCGAGTCATGCGCAAAGAATTCCTTCGTCATTCGGGAGCCGCTCTCCACGCTTCGAGACTCGCCTCCTTGAGGCGACCTCAGCGTGACCCGCTTGGATTTTGGAATCTATACCTCCTTTAACCTGGCCTCGAGCATCTCTACTTCCCACTCCAGGGCGAAGATTCTGGCTTCGAGGATGGCTTGCGCGGCTGCACCGAATCGGAACAGACTGATTTGGCTGGCCTGGGCTGAGTTTGTGTTTTGGGCAAAGGGACCATCTTCGGCTGAGAGGATGGAATAGCGCTGACGCATGTTTTTGAGTTTTCGCTGTCCACGATTGACCTTCATCTTCAGAAGCCGCAGGCGCTGTCGCAGCTGCACACGCAATTGTCTGCGTTCCCTGCGCTGGTTGCGCTGGATGGCTTTCGATGTATGTTCTTCGTGCATCACGAGGGTCTGTAACTTCAACAAGGCTTCAACGGGTAATCGTCTCTCCTTTCGCTCATACATGGCGACCACTTCACCAGACATTCCAAGGTACTCGCCCATCGACTGTCGGGTCATTCCATGATTCTTTCGTAGGGTTTTCAAATCGAGCATATCCTCTATACGTTAATGAAGTGCCGGTGGTTTATGGAATCTTACAAAAGATTGCCCCCAACAGCGGATTCCTAATTGGACTGACATGGATAACGCAAAAATCAAAACATGTAGTATACACAAGGCTATTAAATAACGGTTTAACACATGCTTAATATTAAATCTGCCAGAACCACGTCAACGATCTTTGCACGCCCTTGCAGGTATGAGCGCGGGATTGAAAGCACATAGAAGCTTATTGATGAGCAGACCTTACAAACAATGAAAACGACCCGAACCCCATCTACGGCTGTGCCTTAACAAAAAACTGGAACGAAAGCGCTGAATCGCCCCTTTGAGTTATGCCCGAAGCCATAGATTTGAGCGAAAACCTTACCCAGACAACACAAAAAGTACATGAAGAATTATCTGATTTTAGCGCTCGCAATACTTTCATTCCAAAGCGCATTTACCCAGGCACCGGATGCCTTTAAATACCAGGCGGTGGTGAGAGATGCCACGGGTGGCATTGTTTCGAATCAAAGTGTGAATTTCAGAATGAGCATCTATGAAAATGCGGTTACCGGCATCGTAGTATACTCTGAAACGCACGGGGTAACCACCAATGATTTCGGCCTGGCGAATTTGACCATCGGAACAGGAACCTTAGTCAGCGGTGACTTCGGGACCATCGATTGGAGCAACGATGTGTATTTCATCAGAACAGAGGTAGACGTGACAGGTGGAAACACGTTTACGGACATGGGGATTACACAATTGCTATCTGTGCCTTATGCCTTAAGTGCGAAGAAGGTGACAGGAATGGAATTGGGCGACCTTACGGATGTAGATGCTTCGGGAGCTGCCGCAGACGAGGTGCTCACATGGAATGGAACAGCATGGGTTCCTGTGAGTCCGGCAACGGCTCCTACTTACACGGCCGGAGCGGGCATCGACATCACTGGAAACACAATATCCAATGCAGCACCGGACCAAACCGTGACATTAACAACCGTTGGGGCCACCAGCGTGAGCGGTGCTTACCCCAACTTCATTCTCACAACGACTGACAACAACACCACCTACTCTGCAGGCACGGGATTGAGTCTTTCAGGCACAACTTTCAACGCGAACAATCAATCGGCACTGTGGAATGCTTCACGCATTCAAGGAAACACAGTCGCCTCTACTACCCCGAACACAGGGCAGGTACTTACATGGAACGGCACACAGTGGACACCTCAGGCTGCCTCGTCACCCTGGACGGTTTCAGGAAGCAACATCTACAGAAATTCAGGACTCATTGGGATCGGAATGATGTTTCCCCAGTATCCACTCCACGCAACCAGCACTTCCGGGACGACAATCCAGGCGGAGGTTACCGGAAATTCGGCTGTAAACAGTGCTTTTGGTGGATTTGCGACTGCCACCAATACCACGGGAGAAAACCAGGGTATTTATGCGCAGGCGACTAACAGTACAGTCGCTAATGTGGGCGGAATATTTGTTTCGAACGGCACCGGCTCGGGAACCAACTATGGTGTTTTTGCCTCTGCCAATGGTTCTACCTCCAACAATTATGCGGGTTACTTTCTCGGAAACGTAGCTTACACAGGTTCTTTGGCCAACGTTTCTGATCAGCGATTGAAAACAAACATCACACCTTATAATGGAGCCTTGAACAGCCTGATGGATTTGAGCATTTACCGATACTCCTATAAAGCCACGGCTGAATACTCAAACCTGAACCTAGCGAAGGAAAGGCAGTACGGATTCCTGGCTCAGGATGTAGAACAGCTCTTCCCCGATCTGGTGCATGAAAACAAGGTTCCCAATCGAAGAGTGATGCAGGAAAACGGTCGGTTTGAGCTTGTTGGTGGAGGAGCAGAATACAAGAGCGTAAACCAGATCGGAATGGTTCCCATCCTGATCAAGGCCATGCAGGAACAACAAGACATTATCATGGATCAGCAAAGCCACCTGCGGGAATTGAGAACACTGGTGGAAGCACTGGAGCAGCGCGTAACATCCCTTGAAAATGGTCAGTAAAATGAACGCACTGATGACCATCGGTTTTACGTTCCTCACCTTGGTGTGTGGCGCGCAAAGCATTGAACGAAATGTGATCTCTGCTGCCGGTGAATCCTATGCAAATGGCGCGGCTCAGGTGAGCTTTACCATTGGTGAACCGATCACTGAGACCGCTTCTGGCAATGACCACAGCCTGACACAGGGTTTCCACCAAACCCAACTGTTTGTGACTGGCATTGAAGATTTTAGAAATGATTTGAACGTGCAAGTATTTCCGAACCCCACGGTGGAAAATCTGACCATACAGATTCCAGAGTCCCTGAAAAACGGATCACTGGTGCTTTACACCACAGATGGAAAGGTGGCACGCTCCACGTCCGCGCTGGACTTGACAACTACTTTGGATGTATCAGACCTCTCCTCCGGTATGTATTTCCTGAATGTAATTGCCGGAACAGAGCGAATCAAGACGTTCAAGGTGGTGAAGCAAGACTGAAGATCCTGAGAGGGATCACAGAGCTTTCAGCAACCTGCACAGAAGCAACTTCTCACCATTCTTCTACTTGGCTCAACTTGAACAACGCGCATAAAAAACTCCCTGTAGCTGAGGCTACAGGGAGTTTTTTATTTGGCCTTTGTGACTAGTATTCCTCAGTCCTTCAGCACAGCGATAATCACAATGGATACAGTGCCGCTCATCTGCTCATTGTTGTCGCCTTGTCCCACGGCTATTTCGCCAACAACATGCAGCTTATTGTCTTGATTCTCATCAACCGTTGAGTTGAATTCAACAACAAACTGGCGGATCTCGCGCTTCTTGCTATAGCTGAGATTGATGGCTCCGACACAGACCTCCGCAGAGATGATCGTAGAGTCAAACTGGATCTCTTCTGCAATTTTCTCGGCCGCTGTATTCACAGGGATGTTCAATCTTTCAATGGAAACATACATAACGTAAAAATTTATGGGTTAGGAGACAAACATCCAACCTAAGGCCCTGTCAAACAATCACTTAAACCCCCATTTCAACACCTCCCCATATACTATGATTTTGACAGTACATCTATTCTTTACTGGGATGTTTCATCTACATTCGGTCAGTGTCCTCGCTTTATAGACCTTAAAAACCTTCTTTGCCATGGCAGCAGCAGACAAAAGGGAATTCAACAACCTTCCCACCGCCTATCTCCGGAGAGACCTTGACAACAGTAGCTACACGCTTTATGTAAGCGTGCAACTTGAAGCTGGTCAACAAGCAGTACCGCTGATGGACCCTGTATTCGATGCGCTGGGGTTCTTACAGCACGTTGCATTTCAGATTGAAATGTCCTCCGGCCCTTCAGGAGTCATTCCCACTCACTTTGAAACCTTTGAATATCCCATTCCAGCTGCGACTTCTGAAGCATCGGACGAGGTACTGGTTGAGGTTACAGATATCAATGGAAAAAAGCGCACAGTGATCGTGCATCACGAAGATGCTGATGTACCAGATTAGTGGCTGGTTTCAGAATCATAGGAACACTTCTAGTGCTCATCACCCTCATTCCAATGAAGGGCGTTTCGGTTGTTGGGAATGAGGACTCCACAAGACTTTGGAAGTACATTGATAGCGCATGGGCGCTTCGCAACAGCGCTCCGGATTCAGCCATGTTCTATGCCCAGGAGGCCGAAAAGCTGGCCGAAGCCATAGACGACTCATCCGGACAGGCTTTTGCCCTGTTGCGTCAGGCTATTTTGCTCCGCAACATGGAAGACTTGTCAGGCGCGATGAAACGCATGGAGCAAGCCCTGACCATCGCAAAGGCTTCCAGCGATCTGCGCGCGGCTGCCTCTGCCCTTGCGAATTTGAGCCAGGTTCACCGAATGCTTGGGGATTATGAAAAGGCTGTGAATGAAAGCCTCCAATCCATCAGCTACCTGGAGCAGATACGGGATACAGCACGCCTGCTGCGGAGCATGAACAATCTCGCCAACATCTATTCGGAAACGGAGAACGAGGAACTTGCCCTACACTACTTTACCCGTTCGCTGGAACTGGCTTCGGCCACCGCAGACTCAACCTCCATCAGTCGGGCATGGTTCAACCTAGGCGTAACCTATGACGCCTTGAATGACTTGGAGCAAGCTGAAGACTATTACCTCAAATCGCTGCGCTATGCGAAGCACAGGAACGATGGAAGAACCGGAGCCCAATATGCCAACAGTCTTGGCGCCCTCTATTTTGAACGTGAACAGTATGCTGAGGCTCTGGCATCGTTTCGCCAGGCCGAAACCTACTACGATGCTGCTGAGGCCACGCCCGAACGCATCATGGTTTACAACAACCTCGCGAGCGTGCTGCAGCACCTCGAGGACGATTCACAGGCGCTTGAGTATTACCATCGGGCTGCCCGCCTGGCCAGAGTGGCCAAGCTGCCGAATGACCTTTCTATCATATGGCAAAACCTTGCCGGAACTCTTGAAGAGTTAGGAGAAGCAGATAGCGCGCTGCACTATTATCATCTGCATTCCAAACTGAAGGACAGCCTTTTCAACGTTGAGAAATCGGAACAGATCCTGAACCTGGAAAAGAAATACCAGAGTGCGAAAAAGGACCAGTCGATCGCTGAGCTGAACCAGGTTAAAACTGCTCAACAGGCGAAAATTGATTCCCGAAACTTCTGGCTCATCATTACAGGATTGGGACTTCTGATGCTGACCATCGCTGGGATTGGCTACCAGATGCGTTTCAAAGCGCTTCGGGCGTTGCACCTGCGCGAAGCAGAACTCCAAGAGCAGCGCAGGTTGAAACTGCTACAAGATCAGGAAGTGAAAACCCTGAATGCCTACCTGGATGGAGAGGCTACTGAGCGGGAACGGATTGCCCAAGAGTTACACGACCGGCTGGGAAGCCAACTCACTACCGTGAAACTCCACTACGATCATCTGGCCACACAGCATAAGGGCGCTGCTCAAGAACAGATGGAAACAGCGAACCAACTGCTTGGAGAGGCATGCTCAGAGCTTCGCAAAATAGCCCACGAACTTGCCACTGGGGTGTTACGAAATGCAGGACTTCCAGCCGCCATTGAGCAATTGGCCGCATCTGTTTCAGCTACCTCAAAGCTCACCATCCAAACCAACCTGTTTGCAATGGATCAGCGCCTCGCGGTTCGCATGGAGGTAGCGCTGTTTCGAAGCATCCAGGAGCTGGTCGCCAACATCATCCGACACGCGCAGGCTACAGAGGCGCACATCCAATTGGTGATGCACGATGATTATTTGAGCGCATTGGTTTCGGATAACGGACGCGGGTTTGATTCATCCATGGCCGCGAATCCGGGAATTGGACTTCGGAGCATCGCCCTGCGCATGGAAGAAATATCGGGCAGCTTCCGAATAGACAGTCAAATAGGACACGGCACGACCGCCATCCTGGAGGTCGCACTGAAAGATACTGCAGGACTTCCCGGTAAAAGCCCGGCCTAAACATAACAATGCACAAGACATCATGACTTCAAGCATAACAGAGACTGAACAAAAGGCTTCAAAACAATGGCGAGTGCTCACGGCTGATGATCATCAGCTGTTTTTAGATGGAATACGCATGGTGCTGGAGGCATCAAACGACTTCGCAGTAGTGGCGGAAGCAAACAACGGTCTTGAAGTCATGGAGCGACTACAGGAATGTGAAGTGGACGCGGTAGTACTGGACATTGGCATGCAGGAAATGGATGGGATCGAAACGGCCAAAGCCATCAAAGCGACCTATCCTCAAATCCCCATTCTCATGCTGACCATGTATACGCACGACTCCTACATCAAACGCCTGATCAGGGTTGGTGTGAATGGCTACATCCTGAAGGAAAACGGACAGCGGGAACTGGTCACAGCACTTCGTGAGCTGGTGAAGGGCAAGAAGTATTTCGCCCCGGCTGTGACACAGGCAGTCATGCGCAGCTTCGAATCCAATGACAATGAGTCTGAAGCCCAACTGACGAAACGAGAGTATGAGATTCTGCGGTTGGTGGCTCAGGAATACACCACATTGGAAATCGCAGAGAAGCTCTTTATTTCGGAAAGCACAGTCATCACACATCGAAAAAACATCATGCTGAAAATGAATGTGCGCAACATGGCGGGAATGATTAAAGTAGCTACCGAACGAGGGTGGTTTGACTGATGTCTGTTCCCGTTGTTCAGTAAATATCAGCTGAGCCTACCACCTCATCCCTCATGCCTTTTTTAATCTACTGGAACACAGAATGAAAAAAGCCGGATCATGAAATCATCCGGCTTTAGTTTTTGTTGGGTTTCAGGTCTTAACGTCTGTACTTACCAGCGCAGTCATCCCGTTCCTGGCAAGTGTCGTCTGTGGTGTGGCCAAAGGTTTTACAGCCGTCACCAAAGTTGCGCCACTGTACCAGGGTAATAATACCGCGATCTGCCGTGCAACCATTATCATCGCACACATAGCAAATCTTATCTCCAGCCTTGAATTTTGGATGGTTGTTGTCATTCGGGGTTGGATCTTCAACACTGGTTACTGTCCACACGCAGTACTTCTTTTTACCAGGGTTGGTGTAAGGATCATCAATGATCTCTTCCTCCTCGGGCACTTCGCCATCCCAGTCATGCGGGAAATCATCTTCATAGAGTTCTATTTCTTCACTGGTCGTTTCCAATTGAGGGTCATCCATCTTAGAGCATGCGAAAACAAGGATCATCAACCCTAATAAGCTTAAAAACAAATACTTTTTCATGGTTTCATAGTTTTAGTTTGTTCTCACAAGTATATCTTTTTGAATGTGATTAACGGGTATGAACAGCCGTATTTTATCATTATCCACGTCTACAGAGCTCTATCCCAGGTGTCACGAACAAGAAAAGGGCCTCCCGATTGAGAGGCCCTTGGAACAATGAACTGCTGATTAGAGATTATTCGAGGATGATCACTTGCTGTTGATGCAATGGAGCGCCCTGTTCCAAAATCTGCAGGTTATAGATTCCCACGGGCCACTGGGAAGTTTCGAGGCGGATTTGGTTGTCGCCCGCTATCACCGGATGAAGGGTCTGACTGATGGTTCTTCCCTGCATATCGATCAACACCACTGTAACTTCTCCCTGATGATCAGCTTGGTGCTGAATCATGAGTGCATCGGGTAGATAAACCGGATTGGGATACACCACTTCTTCTCGCTTCCAACCAACTGGAGGCAACTCTGGCTCACCACCGCTGCAGTTCACAAAGCGACACTCCGTAAACGAGCAGAGGTTCCAGGAAATGGGATCGCGCCAGTAAACAGTCAAGCAAACCTCATGGTAGGGAAAGGTCCAGCCGCCAAAGAACTGATAAGCCATTTCATCAGAGTTCCAAAGTCTGTGCCCGTCAAAGGTCCATTCCGTAGCCACAATGTTGGGATCGTTCCCCAGGTTGGAAGAGAAGTTCAGATTGCACGCCTCACCTACGGTGAAGAAGAACAATGGATCGGGGAATTGAGGATTAACACATGGTGGAGGTGGCACCTCGTTACCGCTGCAACCAAGTGTTTGACAGGATTGATAGGCACATATCTCACCCGAAGCAATATGTCGCAGAAAAACGGTTAGGCAAGCAACATTCAATGAGCCACCAATGCCTTGCAAGGTAATGCTGGGTTCAGTTTGAATTGGCCAGGGGTTGTCATTGAAATCCCACTGACGACCAACAGCCTCATAACCGGGAGGAATCACTGTATTGTCCGTCAGTGTGTATTCACAGTTATCGGTCAATACTGTGAATTGGGGGTCAACAAGCCCATGCAAGCAGCGGGAAGTTATACCACACATTTCATAGCGTTCGCGGCCATCCAGGCGAATGACACCATTGACCTCCGGAATCGCGCCACCAGGGTTTAATATGCTGGAAAGCAAGGGTGAGTTGTCGTCTGGACGGTCCCATAGATGATGAAGCGATGGCCCTTCAATAACATCCGTTTGGCATCCTTCGCTCATGGTCTTTACCTGAACAGATTGGATGCGGAGAAAGCGGTTGATGAATGGGGAGCCACTTGAGCCTCCATAAGACCTGTAGCCTGATGCTGGATCGAATGACCAGGTCAAACCACTGCCATAAGGGTAAGCTGGTAAAGTGTCCTTGGGTAAATACACCTTCATCGGATTGCCCGCAGGCTGACTCAGGATGCGGACTTCTGGATACATTGATTGCCGTTCCCAGAAGTCATCATTACTCCAACCAGCATAATATTCTT
The DNA here is from genome assembly GCA_002428995.1 of Flavobacteriales bacterium UBA6057. GTDB lineage: Bacteria > Bacteroidota > Bacteroidia > Flavobacteriales_G > Salibacteraceae > UBA6057. Next base: position 182,869 of record DIYJ01000005.1, read on the forward strand.
TGTAAGCAGGCAGTGTTTCCATCCGCATGAGTCCGAGGTCGTGCTCTACAAGTCCGGTGTTTGCATTGTAGACCCATTCTGCGCCACAATAGTCGACTACTTCGTTCCAGTCTACCCCAGTACCCGAACAACCAGTTCGCAAAAAATTGTAGCGAAACACATAATGGTCATTCACCATGACAGAAGGAGAAGGCGGCACTTGGTGACCGGCAGTCAACACGAGTGGATCACAGTCCTCCGCCCCGTTGTTGATAAGGGTACCAGTAAACCCAATCCATTGGTTTAGCGAAGGCTTCCACTCCAGAATATGACACACTGCACGCTTCAGTGGATCCAACCCATCGCCCTGAGAGCAATTCGCATTCACTGTGCAGTCGAAATCCGGCTGAGTAGTTTTTGGAGGAGGGAAATTACCTCCAGAGCGACTCGAAGCACTTGGGTCGATGGAGTCAAACATGTCAAGCACTCCATATCCAACGCGTTCTATATGTAGCATCCCTTGCCCCTTTTTATCCGTAGGCTCGAAGTATTCCAATGTGGCTGTTGAGCTACCAAATTGGTGTGTTGTGAAGCGATGATATGGCTTGTTGTGAACCGAAGTGAAAGGCCCCATAATCAGTGATTGATCTTCGTTGTAGATCGCCAGACTGGCGCCTTCGGGAATTACAAATTCACTGAACATAAAATTGAGTCCACTGGCATCTTTGGCATCGATTTCCAATCGCCAAACTCGACCTAGATTGCCGACCTCTTGCCAAGTGCCAGCATTGTGTAATCCCCAGTCGACCTCAATGGCCAGAGCCACTACATCTTCCGAAAGCTCCGATCTACTTACCTCCTGCTCAGGTGAAAGGCGAACGACACGATGCTCGACATCTATCGGCTTGCCTTCACGGGCATTCATCATTACAGAAGAGTGTTTAGAGCTCATCGGCACAAATTGATTGAAGCGCACCTGCGCTTGAGACGATAAGCTGTGAAGCGTGAGTCCCAGACTCAGAACCACAGCCAACCACCTCGTTCTTTGTTCGATTGTTTTCATGATTATTGGTTTTTCAGCAAGCTCCAATTTTCATGAAGGGCGGTTGTGCTCGTTTCGTGAGCGTGAAGACTTATTGTATGAGCGTGGGGTTAGGTCAATGAACGGGTGGAGAGATCAAGGATTATGGATCAAGGATCAAAGGGGAAGATCAAAGCTGCTTGTTTATGGGCATTGTGGCGTTGTTGGATTAGAACAAATACCCGCGCTCTGGCACTACACGCTCTGGTAGCTCTTGTTCTCCCAGCATCTCCTTTAGGTCCCGCTCTATGGTATTGCAGATGGCTGTCATGGGAGTGTCCGTTACCCGGTTTTCAAAGGGATCTTCAATGGCGGCTCCCGTGCGCTCCATGATGATGAACACCCCGGCAATGAGAATGGAGAAGGGAATGATCAACCAAGAGAGGGAATGCCCTTCCTCCATCGGGAAAAAGCTCAACAGTCCGAAGGGAAGCAAAAAGACAAACAACAGCACAAACACCCGGGTGAAGAAATCGTACTGCCGCGGCAAAGGGGTGTTTTTGATGCGCTCTGCAGCGCCTTGGTGATTGGCAAGCGCCAGCAGTTGCCCTTCCATCTGGAAACTATCAAAACCACCGAGTGTGCCGTTAGCCATGGCTTCGTATACTCCCCTCCCGATCAGCAGTTGCAGATACGTAGGCTTGTTCTGCGCTGAGGCCAGGGCGTCAAATTCTTGTTGGCTCAGGTAGGGCTCGAGTTCCTTCCAATTGTCCTGCTTTCTGAGGTGAAAACGCAGGGCATGCACCCACGCAATGCACCGGTAGATCATTGCTTGTTTGAATGCTTCGCTCCGCTCCCGGTCATAGTTTTCCTGGTGGGCATGGCTATCGGCAAAAGTGATGATGAGCCGGGCCAGCACCCTGCTGGAGTTCACAATTCCACCCCAAATCTTTCTCGCCTCCCACCAGCGCCCGTAGGCGGAGTTGTTGCGAAAAGCGATAAAAATGGCCAGCGCAGAACCCATCACACCAATGGGTGTGAAGTTGATGCTCAAAGTATCTGCCCCGAGGATCAGTTGCAGTAGCCAAACGGCCAGCGACCAACTGATGACAAACCACATGGGTTTCTTGATGTATTGCCAAACCCTCAGCGGGTTAAAGTTTCGTTTTACAATCATTTGGATTTGATGTTATAGGAAATGCCCCAAAGCCAGAGCAGATCGCGCTGCCGGACTCCAAGGCTTACCACGTTTTCGTAGTCATAGCGTACCCGCGTTTGAGCGTAAAGTCCACTCATCACCTTGAAATCAAAACCTCCGGAAAGTGAGTAGCGATGGTTAACCTGATCTTCAAGGGATTGCTGCCAGTAGAGCGCATAGTGAAGCGACCAGGTGCGCTCCATGAAAAAATGCTGCCCGCGCAGGTAAACTGTAGAACGCCATAGCTCAATCGTGTTGCTGCCATCGTATTCACGGAGGTTAAAGGCCGCCTGTGAAAACTGCGTGCTTTCATAAACAAGGTTGGCCGATAACTTCAGGGATTGATCCGAACGCTGAAGGATGGCGAGGGTCGCTCCGGGACCGACAAAGTATCGCTGATCGATGGCCCTCCGAAAGTTGTTGGAGACAAAGCCAATGACATAGGGATACACTCTTCCCTGAGGGTTGTAATACAGATAGTTTTGGCTGAGCAGGTTGTTGTCCGCCTTATTCCCGAAGATTTCCTGGTAGAGCACCTGATTCTGGGTTTTAAAAACCCAGCGCTTTGTAGCAGAAACAGTGGCTTCCAACTCCCCTACTACTCGGAGCAATTCTACATTCCCCGTTTGCAGCGATCCACGCAGCGCAGTATTCAATTGATAAGTGGCAGTGTCGCTTTCGTTCAACTGAGCGCGCAAGGCATGGCTGAAAAGTGCAACGAATAAGAAGATACCAGAAGCTCTCATGTGCTGGAGAATCAGAAAAGCCGGCCTGGAAACTCAGGCCGGCTCTTGCTGGTGTTGAATTAATTGTTGAGCAAATCGATCACCATGCGCGCGGCTGCAGCTCCTGAGTTTTGCTGCTGACCTGTCACCAGGTTTCCGTCTGTAATGGCGTAGGATGCAAAAGGCTCCGCTACCTTGAAGTTGGTGCCTTCCAATTTGCGCGCCTCTGTTTCGATGCGGTAGGGCTGAATCTGCTGCCCCACGGCTTGATCGGCAAATTCCTCCTCAGCATCTGCAAAACCAGTCCAGGTTTTTCCTTTTACCAACAGCTCTCCACTGGAATCCTTGGCTTCGAGCAGCAAAGTGGTGGAATGGCATACAGCTGAAGTTGGTTTACCAGCCTCGTAAAACTCCGCGAAGAGTTTTTCCAGCTCGTGATTACCTCGGAAGGTGTACATCGGTCCCTGACCTCCTACCAAGAAGATCGCATCATAATCGCTGGCCTTCACGTCTGAAAGTTTTGCCGTGTTTTCCAGGAGCTCGCTGAACCAATCCTGTTGCATGTAACCGAGGGAGATAATGTCACCAGCTGAATAGCCACTCTCATCTGTAGGGTTGGAATAGCCATCCATTTCTACTTTTCCTCCTTCGGTAGAGGCCAATTCTATTTCGAGTCCTGCTTCCTGGAATTCGCGTAGCGGGTGTGTCAGCTCCGCAGCCCAGAAGCCAATCGGCCAGCCCGTTTGTTTGGAAACCGTTGGACTGCTCAATACCATGAGTACTTTCCCTTTTGTGGGCATTCCGTGAGCGTGCACGTATCGCTTTTCTTCTCTGATCTCTGTGTTCATTGTTTTGATTGTTTGATGTTTATTTTCTGGTTTAGAAGAAGCCTGCATTTGCGCCAGACTTTCTGCGTACAAAACTGAAGAGATACACTAGCTTTGAGCACATACTCACCGAAGAGTACGGTACACACTTCGAGGAAAGTAAATTGATAATCAATGAGTTATGGGAGACTTCATCTATAAGAACAAAGTCTATTACAACCCGGTGGAATTCGCCATGCACCACATTGGCGGAACATGGAAGATGCCCATCCTATGGAGACTTCAAGACCGCACCATGCGCTACAGCGAACTGCGAAAAGACATCCCACACATTACCGATAAGATGTTGACCACCCAGTTGCGAGAGCTGGAAGAAGAAGGTTTTATCCACCGAAAAGTATACCCCGTTGTTCCTCCCAAAGTGGAATATTCCATGACAGAGAAGGGAAAAACATGCATCCCCATCATTCGCACCATTCGCGATTATGGATTGTATCTGATAAAAGAAGCGGACATTCAACACAAGTGAGTTTCACTTGTATTAAAACACATGAAACTTAACCTGCCCGAAGGCATCGTTGCTGTGTTCAAGAAATCGGCTTGTACAGGACTCATTGCTTTTTTGCTTGTTGCCCTTTGCTCGGAGGCGCAGGTATATACTGAAAAACAGACCCGTCATCGCTTTGCACAGCTCAATCTTGGGCTGGACTACCAGGTGAGTAACGGAGGTTCTACTTCCTACCTCAACACGCAAGGTGTGATTGAGGAACTGGAACTGGGCGCGCTTCAAAAGCCACGAATCCTGATTGGCGGCACTCACTTTTGGGGGCATGCAGATTTCTACATCGCCATTCCGATATGGTATCCAAGCTTTGAGAGCGAGGGACAGGAAATAGATTTCTCTACGGGTGTGGAAACGGTTTTGAAGTATTATCCGTTGCGCATCAAACACAACCGTGTGCGACCTTTCATCGGTGCCGCACTCGCTCCCTTCAACTACGAACAAAGCAACCAGCACTTCACTTTTGGCAATGGTCCTGAACTCAATCACACCTCCATTCCCCTGCTCGCTGGACTTACCTTCAACCGGCACAATTGGCTCATTGAGCTGAGTGCACTCTGGAATTATGACAACAGGCGGAACTATTTCGTGGCTCCCAGGCACGAGGTGCATGTGACCACTCCTCCACTCTATTTCAGCCTCTCCGGTCGTTACATGATCGAAACCACCCTCAGCGCAGAAGACGGCTGGGAATCAGGCGAAACAGCAGAGCTGACTGAAAAGCTTGCGCAGGGCGGAAACCTGAACGCCTTCTATGTAGCGGCAGGGATGTCCTCGGCATTCTGGATTGGTTCCAGCTCCTACAATGAAAGCCTGAGACCTTACATCGAGAAGTACAGCACCTCCATCATGCCTGAACTGGGGATCGGTTACTACCTCCATAAACCAGACATGAACATCTCCATGAGCTACCGCGGCTATCGAACGACAACGGATGCTTATGGCACAGAGCAGTTCCTAAGAAGGCGATCAGTCGGTTTAGAGGTGACGAAGTTTCTCTGGGACTACCACGGCTTTGTCCCCTTCATTGGCCCGGTGGCCACTTATGAGAACCTGAAGTTCAGGGAAGACAATGCCGGTATTACCCTACTCGACCTGGAAGAGTCCAGCCTGAGCTACGGCCTCACCTTTGGCTGGGACATTCGACCCAACCGCTTGCAGAGCTGGATTCTTCGAACGAACCTTCGATGGTTTCCTGATTTGGAAATGGATGTTGCGGGAGGGAACTCCATTGTGTTTGACAACATTGAGTTCAATTTCATTCAGCTGGTGGTGTTTCCAGGGCGGATGTTTTAAGTGGGTGGAGTCGTTTGAGTTTTTTCATTCAAAAGGCCGCTGTCACACTTCGAGACTCGCGCTGCGCGCGACCTCAGCATGACAGCTTGTGATGGTTGAATGGTGTAGCAAATCCCTATAAAACCTACCCTACTGGTCACCCTGAGGAGTGTTGCATGGCAACGCGTCTCGAAGGGTGACAAACCCTACTCACCTTCGACATCCAAAAAACGCTGCCACACTTCGAGACTCACGCTACGCGCGACCTCAGCATGACAGCCTGTAATGGTTGAAAGGTCTGGCAAACCCTCTAAAACCTACCCTATCGGTCATCCTGAGGAGTGTTGCCGAGCAACGCGTCTCGAAGGGTGACAAACCCTACTCAGCTTCTGCATCCAAAAAAACGCTGCCACACTTCGAGACTCGCGCTACGCGCGACCTCAGCATGACAGCTTGTGATGGTTGAAAGGTCTGGCAAATCCTTCTAAAACCTACCCTATTGGTCATCCTGAGGAGTGTTGCACAGCAACACGTCTCGAAGGGTGACAACCCCCAGCCACTCAGCATCAACACACACAAACAAAAAACACCTTTTATCATCGTGAACAGTAAGCCCAGTATGAGCGTTTGACTCACAAACCACCAAACGCCACCCACATGAGAACCATCACCGCAAGCATTTCAGAGTACGCCCAGATTCTGCTCGGAATCATCCTTGCCAGTGTAGGCCTGAAAGCATTTCTCCTTCCCAATGGCTTTCTGGATGGAGGCGCTACTGGTATCGCCATCCTGATCAGCGAAAAAACCTCCATCAATATCTCGCTGCTGCTGGTGTTCATCAGCCTTCCCTTTCTGATGATGGGTTGGATTGCGGTGTGTAAACGGACGGCCGTAAAATCTGTGTTTGCCATCATTGGTTTAGCGCTGTTCCTGCACTTTGAGACCTTCACTTCGGTCACGGACGACAAACTGCTCATCTCCATATTCGGTGGGCTGTTTCTCGGTGCAGGCATCGGTCTGACGATCAAAAACGGAGCTGTGCTGGATGGGTCTGAAATCCTGGGCATCTTCATTCACGATCGCTACGGAATGAGCATTGGCCGCGTGATTCTGATATTCAACGTGATCTTATTTACCATCACAGCCTTGGTGCTGTCTGTTGAGGTAGCGATGTATTCCGTCCTCACCTACCTGGTGACCGCGAAGGTGATCGACTTCATGATTGAAGGATTTGAGGACTATGTGGGCTTAATGATTGTCTCCCATAAATCGGGGCAAATGGAAAAACACCTGATGAATGCGGTGGGCACGGGTCTCACAGTGTACCAAGGTTCCCGGGGATTCGGAAACCGGGGCGAACAAAAAGAAATGGACATCATTCACATGGTGATCAATCGCATCGACATCCGCAAGACCTACAATACCATTGAGGAACTCGACCCGGACGCCTTCATCATCGAATTTGATGTCAACAACATCAAGGGTGGTGTTTTAAGAAAGTACCTCACCAAAAACACCGCGAAGCAGTTCGCGTCAAACCTCATAGCTTCGCGGGGCACCAAAACAGTACAGCCCCAAACCGGAGGGCTTTCCATCTAAAGATCTCCCACCTCATTTCTCATGAAGCATCTCTACTCGACCATCCTCATCGTCCTTGCTTTTACAACGGGGATGCATGCCCAGCCTTTCGTGTTGTTGGAGCAGTTCACTTCTAATTCGAACATTCCCGAGTCGGCCATCAATCCCACCTTCGACCAGCTCTGCCTCAGCAACGACAGCGCAGTCAAAGTGATCAAATACCATGTCGGCTGGCCGGGTCAGGGTAGCACTTTCTATGGCTACAACATTGGCATGGTGGAGAGCAGAAGGAATTTCTACGGTGTGAGTCTTGCTCCCTGGGTGATTGCCAGTGGCAACTTCGCAGAGCTGTTTCCGAGCGCTGTTGACCAATCGCTGATCGACAGTTGGGCGCAGTGGGCAAGTCAGGTGGTCACTACTGATCTGGTGGTAACGCAGCAAGTGCTCAGCTCTACGCAAGTCGAATTGAAGGTGAACATCACGGCCCTTGCTCCTCTGGGAAACAATGTGGTTTTGCATGTGGTGCTGGTGGAGCGCTACGCAGACTCTCCGACACCCGCTGTCAATGGCGAAACGGATTTCTATTGGGTAGCCCGGGACATGATTCCCAATGCCAATGGAACCAGCATTCCACCGCTGTCGGTTGGCGGTCAGGATTCTGCCAGCTTTGTCGTGAGCCTCGATCCGATAAACACGAACATCGACACCATGGATTTTGTGGTGTTCCTGCAGGATGCATCGACCAAGACCATTTTGGGAACCGCTTCACAGCCATCGCTCAATCCTGAGGTCTGTCAGCCTCCATCGGCACTAGGAGTGATGAATGTGGAATCAAGCAGCGCTGACGTTGTCTGGAATGCCGGCACAGGATTGTATTGGAATGTAGAATATGGAGCACAAGGCTTTGCCCTTGGAACGGGCACCTCCATCAATGGTCTTCCTTTCACAACGGTAGAGTTGAACGGGCTTGCTCCGGGCACTACCTATGATGTTTATGTGCAAGACAGTTGTGGTGTGGGAGACAACAGCGGATGGACGGGGCCATTCAGCTTCACCACTAACTTGTTTCCCTGCCAAGCCCCAGACAGCCTCCAGCTCACCAATGTGGGCTCCACAACGGCTGACTTTGCATGGACAGGTTCTGGAGGCACCTCATGGCTACTGGAATGGGGAAGCGTAGGTTTTACACTCGGAAGCGGGAACCCTGTTTTTGCCAACACCACTTCGGCTACCATAGTTGGGCTTCTTCCCCTCACCTCTTATGAGGTGTATGTGCGCGAAATCTGTGACTCTGTAAACAGTGACTGGACGGGGCCACTGGGTTTCAACACGGCCCCTCCCGGGAATTCCGTGGGCATTGGTTCGCTTTCCGAAGCTGATCAAGCCTTCAGGCTGTTCCCGAATCCTTCCAACGGCACCCTTCAGTTGATCCTGGAAAATGGAAAAAGCGACCAACTCGCGGACATTGTGATCCACGATCAGATGGGGCGAAGTGTGTATGCAACCCAGGTGCGTTTGTCAACTGATCAACCGCACATGATGAACCTTCAGCAGCTTCCTGCCGGAGTCTATTCTGTAGCGATCACCAGTTCGTGGGGCACCGCCACTTCCCGGCTCCTGCTCACCAAGGATTAGGTTCTTTGGGTAAAAGCCAGAGCGATACTTTGCTAGCTTAGTGGGCGTTGAATGTTTGGACCTTTCCCGATATGAAGATCAAAGCTCCTCTTATTGTGCTGCTGTTGCTCCTGGCCTTTGGGTCAAAAGCGCAGCAGGAATTCTCACAGGGTTTGGTAGCCGCCACCATCGAACTCACACAAGACCGGGTGACCTACGATCCCAGCTACTTCTCGATTCCCTATCCCAACGGAGATGTTCCTGCCGATCGGGGCGTGTGTACGGACGTGGTGATCAGAGCGTATCGAAAAGTGGGCACCGATTTGCAAAAGGAGGTTCATGAGGATATGAAGGCAAACTTCAGCCTTTACCCGAACAACTGGGGACTGAAAACTACTGACAGGAACATCGATCACCGAAGGGTTCCCAACCTGATGACCTTTTTTGAACGGCACGGTCAGGTTAAGCCCCTCTCGAACAAGGCAGAAGACTACGCTCCGGGTGACATTGTGTGCTGGGATCTGGGTCGGGGAATCACCCACATCGGCATTGTGATTGACGAGCGTTCCACTGACAACCAGCGCCCGCTGATTGTGCACAACATTGGCGCGGGTCAGGTGAAGCAGGACTGCCTGTTTGACTATCGGATCATCGGCCACTATACGTATGAGCCATAGGCTTTTAAGGCTCGTGATTAGCGCGCAAACCTTACCTTGTTTGGCAAAAGTCCACTCCTTGAGAGCTCGCCTGTTCACTTCATGTCTTTCCCTGATGCTTCTTACCATCCCAGTCAGTTGCACTGAAGAAGTAGAGCCTGAAGAAGACCTTCACAAGAAAGTGACTCGCCTGACGGAGAAACAAACGGAGCTAGAAGCCCAAAAGCAGCTATTAGAATCGAAGAACGAGCAACTCATGTCGCGTTTGGACACACTGCATCAGAGGCTGGAGGAGCTCAAACCGGATGGCAGTGAAAATGAGGATTTCGATTTCTTCTTTGGCAACTTCCTGGCTGACACGGTTTTTCAGCGAAGCAGGGTTCGCTTTCCGGTAACTGAGGTATACAAAATACTGGAAGCCGAAGGTGGAGCGGGTGGATTTGATACTCAAATGGTGGACGAGGCTCTCTGGAAACATCGACAGTACGCCTTTGATAACCGCGACATGCACGGCCTTCCCACACAGGCCATTTTCGACACTTTCGAACCTGAGAAGTTCTCCTCCAATCAACGCATGGTAGCGTGGTATCAAGATGGAACCTGTGGTTACTTCCGCATGCGATTCGAGGGTTTTGAAGGGAAATGGTATCTGACCATGATGGAAAACCTTGGAAACTGAGCCAAACACCATGAACGATGCGCTGAAAACATCCCTCGCTAGCATTGCCTCGATCACTGAGGAAGATTGGGAGTTGTTTGAATCCATCCTCAGCACCCAAAACTTCAGCAAGGGATCATCGCTGCTGAGGGAAGGACAAATCTGCAAAGGCACCTACTTCGTGACAAAAGGAGCATTCAGGACCTTCCACCTGAAGGACGGAAACGAAATCCACACGGCTTTTTACTTCGAAAATGATTTCGTCCGTGACATCGAAAGCCTGAGCGAGGGAACTCCTTCCAAGGTGACCATCCAGGCACTGGAAGATTCAGAAGTTACCTTCATTTCCAAGGAGGCGATGTTCACGCTTTACGAGCGCGCTCCTTCCTTTCAAATGATCGGACGGAAACTGCTGGAACTGATGGCGATTACAGAGCGCAGGTATGCCCGTCTCTTCACCGATTTCCAGCCCAGGGAACGCTATGAATACGTGCTCAAACACCACCCGGAACTGATCCAGCGCGTGCCTTTGCAATACCTGGCCACCTTCCTCGGAATCACACGTGAAACGCTGAGCCGCATCAGAAAAAGAACGCGCTAAGCACGTTTGTGACGATCGTCAAATGAATCGCCTTCTGAGTGCTGTTGGTTTGCTTTCTATAAAAAGTAAATCATGAAAACCATCTATCTACTGCTGCTTGGACTCTTCTCAGTTACGGGCACTATCGGACAGAATCCAAAAAGCGACAACATGGAACAAGAGGTAAAAGCGGTGATCACATCCTTCCAGGAAGCCATTGCCAAACGCAACGTAGAAAGCCTTGATCAGCTGCTCAACAAGGATTTCCGCGTAATGGCCAATCAATTCAAGGGCATGGACGGCACGTTGCTCTTATCGAAAGAAGCCTACCTGAAGATGATGAGCGAAGGAAAAATTGGCGGGACAATGTATGCGGTTGAATTCCATGAGGTGCTGGTCACGGGCCATACGGCTGCGGTGGATGTCACCTTTGCATCCAATGAAGAAGCCAGCATGCACCTGTACCTGTTACTCGTTCAGGACACGAAGGGACATTGGACGTTGATCAGCGATCTGCCGCTGATGATGGGCGGATCGTAAAGCCCCTCATTTTACTGGGCATCCCTAAAAGATGAGGCCCAGGTAACTTCTACCTGGGCTCATGAACAACAGCTGCGAACGGACTTAAAGATCAGAAGCACTTCCAGCGCTGAGATTTGAGCATTCGCCTTCTGTATGCGTTTAGCCACAAGGGATTCACCGGGCTAAGCACAGACTTTGTACCTTCATTGAACGCAATTGTGAGGTTGACTTTCACCCCTTCACCACCTCCTAACCGATTAGTCAAATGAGGGTTTTGATCGTTGATGATGAGCCGGAAGCGGCCGAATATCTCCTGCAGCTTTTGGAGTCGCACTGCAAAGCGGAATTCACAGACGTTGCACACAACGGTGCTGAGGCGCTGGAAAAGCTGAATCATGGAAGCTTCGAGCTTGTCTTTCTTGACATCCAGATGCCTTCGATGGATGGATTCGAACTCTTGTCTGCTTTGCCTGCACACAGCCGGCCAGGAGTCATTTTCACAAGTGCTCACACAGAATATGCGTGGAATGCATACCAGGTAGACGCCATCGACTACCTCGCAAAGCCCATCACCGTGGCTGCACTGCTAAAGGCCATGCAGAAAGCAGCTCGCTACCTCCAATTCCCAGATACAGCTTCAGAGGTCACGCATGCTCCTCGCGTACTTTCTGTCTTTGACGGACATGATTATCAATTTCTGCCGCACGATCAAATCATGCGCATCGAGGCTGAAGGAAGCTATGCGCGGATTTTTCTGAAGAACAATACATCAACGGTTGTAAGTAAACGACTACGGTTGCTGGAGCAAGAGCTTCAAAACAGAGGTTTTGTGCGTTGCCATCGTTCACACCTCGTCAACCTTCAGTTCATTGAGCGTTTCTCTAAGTCGCAGGGAGGCCACCTGACACTGCAAAACGGAGATCTGGTGCCCGTATCCGGAGGCTACCGGGCCGACCTGGGCAAGCATTTGAACGTCTCCTGAACAGGCAGAGCATCATTTATGAAACTCTGCGACTTTCCATTTACAAGCTCCTTCTCTCTTTGATGCATCGGTTGATCACTATCTGGATGGTTGCTTTTGTTGCCCTGTGCATACCTGAATGCCTACAGGCCCAGGAGCCTGTGCCTCGCGTTGTGACAAGCTCTGACCTATTGGGAGAGGGGATTCACGAGCACATTTTCGACATAGAGATTGACTCCAACGGATATGCGCTGCTGTGTGGCTCGCTGATCGCGCGCTTCAACGGGCGCAGCATCATTCATTTGAAGGAAACAAAAACAGGAAGAGACGCATACACGAAAATATTTCGTGGGCGCAATGGCAGGCTATGGGTGGGCTCCCACCGGGGGCTGCTGTACTACGTATCCAGAGATAGTTTGCTCAAGTTTCCCCTACCCGACACCTTCCAGCACATTCATTATCCGGAGTTTGAGGCGCTTTACGAAGATGAAGCTGGCGCCATTCACCTCGCGATCAGAAACATGGGCTACGTCATCATCAAAACGGATGGAAGTGTGGACTGGGTTTCGAACCGATTGCCTGTTCGCAGAGGAGTCGTAGTCACACGCATGGAAGATGGAACCCCGTTCTTTTTTTTCCGGAGCAGCAAGGATACGGTTAGCCATGAATCCATCTATTTCTGGGATCAGAAAGGTGTGCTAAAACACATGGGAGACATTCCGGAGAGAGCGATGGGCTTTGAGTCGAGTTTGGTAGAAGGCCCGGGCGGTACGCTCTTATTTTCCAATGGCCAGAAATCCATTGCCCGCATCGAGAACGATTCGCTGATCTCCATACACCAGTTTGCGCATGATGTGATAAAACTGTTTTACGACTCCCACGATGACCTTTGGATAGGTACGGTGAAAAAAGGGCTTTTCAAGGCTCACGGAGGCAATCTGGACAGTTTGAGCAATTTCTTACCCGATGATGCGGCTGCGGTGGTTGCGGAAGACCACACGGGAGGTTTGTGGCTGAAATCTGGTCAATTCCGCTTTGGTTACCTACGCTTTCTTGCCACCGAACACTTTTCTGAACAGAACGGCTTTTCAGAACTTAGAAACCCATCGAAGCTGGCCTCTGATGGGCAACGTGTATTCTGCCTCTCCGGTGACTCCGGCTTGCAGGTGATCGATGGAAACCGTGTTTCATCCATTCAGACTCCCACTTCTGAAAGCGAGATCACCCGAAGCAGAGGTGAATGGCCCTGGGATATTTACTTCAACACGGTGACAAACGAGCTTTGGCTGGGGTATAAAGGAATGGTGTCCGTTCAGAGGAGCAATCGCTGGAACAACATTCCATTGCCGCTTGCGGAGTTTAAGAATCATCGGGTAACCGACATGACGCATTTACCAAATGGTGATCTGCTGGCATGCACCCAATCAAAGGTTTTCACGGTGCGGGATGAGCATATGCAGGTGTTATCAGAGCATAAACCCGGACGTACGCTCAGATGCATTGCCACGGACGAACGTGGAAGCACGTGGGTAGCCGGCATGGATGGCATTTGGCAGCTCAGGAACGAGGCTTTCGTGCGACCAGAGGGCTTTCCCAAAAATCTGGCAAGCGAGAGTATTTGTGCCATAGCCTACACGCACGATTTTTTATGGATTCTCTTCGAAGACTTTGACCTGTACCGATGGGATGGTACCGAGTTGCATCCCTGCCTGGATGCGCAAGGACAGATCGTCAAAGGCCTGGATATGCAGGTTGGTCCTGATGGGGACCTGTGGGTAAGAGCAAGAGGCGTTCGAAGACTTGGATGGAATGAGGGCCTGGTAGTATCGGAGCGCTATGTCCTGGACGATGGCCCTTCTGCGATTTTTGTGAACGGTGGAATGGCGGTCACGGATGATGCGATTTATGTATGCTCCAGCCGAGGGGTTTTCCGAACCAAGCTGAATTCCCTGAAAAAAAGGAAACTGCAGTGGGTGACCGTGCTCACGGACATCAGGGTCAACGATGTGCTGGTACCTCAACAATCGCACTATGCGTTAGAGCACGACCAAAACAACCTGAACTTCGCATTTGACGGGATCAACTATTTCGGGTCCAAAGTCAGCTACCGCTATCAGCTTGAAGGCCAGGATACGGGTTGGATTGTTTCTGACTATGATCGCGTTCAATACACCAACCTTCCCCCAGGCGAATATGCTTTTAAGGTTCAGTCCTCACTGGGGTTGATAGGCTGGAACGAACCTATTACTGCCCGATTCACCATCGCAACTCCCTATTGGAATACATGGTGGTTCAGAGGATTTTTGTTCCTGGCCGCGGCACTGATCATCTGGAGTGGAGCCGCACTCTACTATCGCTACCAACAGCGCCAGGCTTTCCTTCAACTGCAGCAACTCAAATCTGAGCAAAAAGCACTGAGAGCGCAGCTCAACCCACACTTTATCTTCAACGTTATAGCCTCGGTTCAAAACCTTCTGCTGCATGCGCAGCCAGAGAAGGTTGCCGATTACCTGGGACACTTTGCCCAGTTGATCCGAAACGTGCTCGACAGTTCGTTCCAATCACTGGTTCCGCTGAGCTCTGAACTGAAACAGATCGAACACTACCTCAAGCTCGAACAGGTTAGACTCAACCATTCGTTTGATTACACCATCGACTCTTCCAATGCGGATGGAGACACGTTGATTCCTCCGGCACTGCTGCAGCCTTACATCGAAAACGCTATTTGGCATGGAATTCAGCCTAAGGAGCGGGACGGCTTCATCAGTCTTAAGGTAATTGCTGAAAAAGGCTTACTCAGATTCATCATTGAAGACAACGGGATTGGCCGGCAGGCTTCTGCACGCGGAAAGCACCCGACACATCCAACATCTGCATCCTACGGGATGCGGCTTTCCGCCAACCGAATAGAGCTGCTGAATAAGGAGAAAGGCAATCACGCGGAGGTCTCGATCCATGACATCACCGCGGAAGACGGCCAAATATGCGGCACACGCGTACAACTCGCTCTTCGGCTGGGAGCCTCGTAAACACTGGCTTTCCCGGGCTGTAGAACCACTTTCCAAACCTTCATTACCAGAACATCCATATGGTTGCAATTGCACGCTCTGGTGGAGGCAGAAGCGGTTGGTGAGAAATATTCCCGCATTCATGAAACGGTACAAGGCACTCGTAAAAACGCTGCACTGAGGCTGCCCACGAGTGGCTAATTTAATCTCCGTTTAAGGCCTGAACACCGGTGACTCAAGCCCCATTCATTTCTACTAATTCAAACTAATCATTCAATCATGATCAAACCTTTTATCCAAAAGCGGGCGCATTCCATGTCCCGCCTGGCAGCGTACATCTGTTGCCTGGCGAGTTTCATGCTTCCATTGATGGGCTCAGCGCAGTACAAAAAGACCTTTCACAAAACCAATCAGAATCACAATCACTACAGCATCGAAAACTGGAATGGATACACGGCCATGGCGGGGACCATTTTTGAAGGTGAATCGCTCACTGACACGCGAACCCATGTCATGAGGCTCGATCCCTCAGGTACTGTGGTTTGGGAACGGGAATTCGATTTCGGAACCGATGAACGCTGCTTTGACGTGTGTGTAGTGGATCAAAACAAAATCGCCATTACCGGCCATGCAGACGATCACATTCTTGTGGCCATCATTGATCAGGCGGGAACGCTGCTGAGCCTCAGAAAGCTGGAGCAGAGCAACCAAACGCAGTCCACAGGTTTCAGCATCATTTACTCCAGTTCACAGAGTCGATACTACATAGGTGGCTATGAGTCCAGTGATATTAACGACTTCTTTGCCTCGCGAACGGGAATCCTGCTGGCGTTGGATCAAAACCTCAATGCCGTTTGGAAAACGCAGGTAGAGACCTCTGGTGCATACAGTGAGGTGAGCCGTGTGGTAGAGCTTACCGGTCATCCGGGGAATCCAGGCGGGATATTCGTCACCGGGCGGATGAATGTTGGACAGGTATACACCCACAATTCTTTCTACAGCTATTCAGGCGGGCAAATCTGGAGCAGAAACAACAGAAGCACCAACGTAGCGGAAACAGGCGGAGATGCAGCCTACGATCCGGTATCTGATGAACTGTTTGTCATGGGCAACAACTCCATCGTTCACACCTTCACCATTCATTACATTCAGAACGCCACCTCCTCTACTCCCACCCTTTCCACGGTCACCGCCAACCTGCTCAGGAATGTACTGAACGTTGGCACGGTCTCAGGTCTCGCCATCGAGATCGACCCGAACGACCATCAATTGATCGTTGCGGGGATGACCAATCAAATGCAGAGAAACGGAGTATTGACGGACAACTCACCTACGTTCATTGCCAAGGTGGGCCGCTACACGGGAGATGTGATTTGGTATCGCTACCTGGAGTCGGACAACGAGATGTTCAGAAACCACGATCACATACAATTCTCGGCTTTTGATGGCTTCAACCCTTATGTGAAGCACCCAGACATCCTGGCGATTGGTGGCACGAATGAATACCGTGTAGTAGGTTATGAAACGCAAAATTCCACCTATGCGGTCAATCTGATGACCACCAATTCCAACGGTCATTTCGCCTCATCGGTGGAAACGTGCCAGAAGGATTACACCGCTCCAAGGTTTGAGCGGAACCCTACCACCGTTGGGTCGCAACACGCCACTGCCAGTCCGGGGTTTGCGAGCAATTCCCAGAATGGCACTCTCGTCAACGATCCTCATCAGGTGTTCAGCGACTGTCCTGACTTTTCATCCTGCGAAGCCATCATCGAAGGTTTCACCCAAACGAACATTGGATGCTATAACTATGAATTCAACCTGAGCCTGCTCGTGGGTTCAAGTACCAACTTCACCATTGTATGGGATTGGGGCGATGGATCTACCACAACCACAACGGGCACAAGCACGGCCACTCATCAGTTCAATGCGGCTTCAGATTGTGAATTCGAAGTATGCGCCACCATAACAGGTACGGCTACAGATGGTGGACAGTGTACCGATGAGATCTGTTTCACCGCAGAGATGTTCGTAACCCTCCAGCAACTCATCAATGGGTGCTATCAGTGTGACCTTTCGGCCAATCCTGGTGGAGGCCCCGGTGGACCACCGATCGGAGGATGGAAAACGGGCGAAGAGGCTAACGAAATGCCAAACGTCTATGTCTACCCAAATCCCGCGCAAGAAACCTTTACCATTGACCTCAAGGCTTTTGAAGGAAGTGGAGAACTGATACTGATCAACATGTTTGGTCAGGAAGTTCGCCATCTACCAGTGGTAAACGTTGGATCCGTCACCGTAGATGTGAGCGATCTGGCAACTGGAAACTACTTGTTGAAGGGTACCGGAAACTTGTCACAGATCAACCAGATGATTGTCATCCAATAAGGAATCACAGCAATCGTAGTAAGCAAAGGATAGGCCGGCCCTTCGAGGGCTGGCCTATTCTGTTTTCTTACCTCTACGGATACAATCATTTCAAGGTGCTGGCCGGCTCAAACAGCATCACCGAAACCTCCTCTTTCTCCACGACCCGATGTTCCATACCGTGCGGCATAATGATAAATCCCCCTTCGTTCGACTGAACCTTACAATCGCAGCATTCCATGTCGGGTACGCCATTTATCACCAGGAACAACTCGTGCTAGTGCTTGTGGCAATGCCACAAACGCCCTAATCGGCCTGGCGAGCTTCTCTCGAAAGTTGACTTTCTTCATTCTGGCCTTGATTTTGTTTGACGGGCAGCACATCGTGTAACCATCAAATAATCAAACCAATGAAGTTCTTAATCCTGACCTCCGCCATCATTTTCCTTGCCTGTGACCTCAATGCCCAGGCAGCGGGCAACAAACGCTCACTGGGTACAATTCACCTGCCCGACCAACAAATAGAGGTTGGCCATCCCGACCCTAACCGCCTGATAGTTTCTGTAGCAGGTCTATACAACGCCCAACCCGATGCCTTCGTGGCGATTTTCAACCTGAAGCAAGCGGGAGAAACCGCAGAGGAAGTGGATGTTTTGATGAACGAGCGTTTGCAGGCCGTCATTAGTGGAGTCAAGTCGCTGGAGTCCTTTGAGTCATCGCACGTAGACATGATTTCCTTCACTCCACTCTACGACCGGTCCATCGAGAAAAAGCTCTTCAGCAAGCGGACGTACAACGAGATTCCTGTGGGTTTTGAGGTGCAGAAGAACCTGCACATACATTACCGCAATGCCGAAGACCTGGATCGCATCGTCTCCATCTGCGCGCGCAACGAGGTTTACGATTTGGTAAGAGTGGACTACTACCTCAAAGACATGGAAGCTGTGAAGCGAGAACTGATCGAAAAAGGAGCGCTGATGGTGGACACACGCATCAAAGACAAAGAGGCCATGCTGGGGAAATCGCTGGCGGACATCGACCGCAGAACGCTGGATGGATTTCAGGTATTCTACCCCATAGAACGCTACGGAAGCCACACCTCACAACAAGCCACAAAGCTTTACTATCAGAGCAACAGTTTCGCCCCAGACACAAAAAATCCTACCAACCTCTACTACGATCCGGTGGTGGGAAAAGAGTTTGACTTCACCTTCAATCCGATCATCGTGGAGCCAGTGGTTCAGGTGCTGTACGAGATCAAGGTGGTGTTTGACCTTACCGAAAAAGTGGAGCAAAAACCGGCTGAAAAAGCAGAAAAGGAGTTTTTCTGGTTGACACCGAATGGAACTGTGACGAAGCTAAACTCTTAGCCTAAGCGATAGCTTCTTCAGGATATCCTTCGAGCAGTTCTTCCACCACTTCCTTCACCGGACGAATGGATGTGGTGTAGGCAATGGACGGTCCCGCACACCACACGGTTTTATAGGTCGCGCTGAATGCAGCTTTCTCAACGGCTTTCATACCCTTGGCAAACGTGAGCATCTTTACCCATTTCTTGAGCCCTTTGTTCTTGGACAGAATGGACTCAAGCCAGTTTTGTTGGGTTCCAATTTCCTGGACATAAGGTGTATTGATCACCGTGCACGGTGAGCCGGAGATCTTGGTTGTGAGCACGATGTCGTCCGCTCCATAGTCTACACAGGCCTGCTTATATTCTTGTGATACAGGGCTTTCGTTGGTGGCAATGAACGGGCTTCCCACGCTGACACCCACAGCTCCCAGATCCAGTTTATCCTTCAACCCGGCTGCATCTCCCACTCCACCGGCAGAGATCACAGGAACATCGAAGGTGGAGACCAACTCGGGAATGAGCTGCTTAAAGCTGAGTTTGCCGCAGTGGCCGCCTGCTTCAGAGTTCACGGCAATCAAACCATCGGCTCCAAGGTCCACGACCTTCCGCGCGTATTCCACATTCACCACGTCACAGAAAACCTTGATGCCCACCTTGCTGCCCTGCTCAATGATCTGACGCGGGCTGCCAAGGGAAGTGATCACAAAATCAGGCGGAATGTCCAGCAAGGCCTTGATTTGAAAATCGAGCTTGATGTTGGACTTGTTCACAATCAGGTTGATACCCCAGGGGCCTTCACATTGGTCTTTCAACAGTTGGAGCCCAGCCCGCAGTTCCTTCTCCGTCCGCCAGTTCAAGGCTGGAATGGCTCCGGTAATGCCTGCCTTTGCAGCTTCCATCACCATCGCTTCGTTACTAACCAAAAACATGGGGGCCATTATCACCGGGTAGCGAATGCCAAGCATCTCGGTGAGCGGAGTTTCTATTTTGGAAGGGATCATGCTTATAAAAGTAACGGAATAGCTGTCAGTGGCAAGTCGTCAGCTATCAGCGTAGAAACTACAACTGCAATGACAACCTCAATTTCAATGAGAACAGACTTAGCCTATTGCCTATTCAAAGTTCAAACTCAAACACAAACTCAAGAGCAAATTCAAAGACCGCGGTAAATGTGAACCCAACCGCCACTGACAGCTTTTTAATCATCGTAGCCAAAACGAAGATGATGATGGCTATTATTGCTTTATGACTCCCGAAGCCTTTACTAAACTCGTACAGAACCACTCCAAATTCCGCTTCTTTCTTATCAGCAGGCTTCCGATGGCCTGGATCGCTGGCTTGCGTGTGAAACACTTTGATGAGAACCGTTGTGAGGTCACCATTCCCTACAAATACCTCACGAAGAACCCGTTTCGCAGCATCTACTTTGCAGCGCAATCCATGGCTGCGGAGCTGAGCACCGGTCTTTTCTGCTTTCGCTACGCGCAACTGGGCACACCACAGGTGTCGATGCTGGTGGTGAAAATGGAATCGAAGTTTTACAAAAAAGCGAAGGGAGTGATCACCTTCAGCTGCGAAATGGGCGACTCCGTGAGAACCATCGTGGAAACGGCAAAGCAAAGCGGAGACTCCTACGAGCTGGACATGATCAGCACCGGACGCAACACAGAAGGCGAAGTGGTGAGTGAATTTCTGATTCGTTGGTCGTTTAAGCGGAAGTGATCACGCTTCCTCAATGATCTCAACGATGGTCTGATGGAAGTTGCCTTCATTCACACCGACTGCTTCTTGTAGTTTTTCAAAAAACGCCTCACCGCCAGAGCCGGAATAAGCCAACCCGAGCGCAGTCTCAAAGTCAGCTTCTTTCAGCACCTTCTCACACAGAAAGGCGCTCAGCACGTAGTAGGAAAAGTGACGCTGAACCGAAGACTTTCGCCCCTTTTTGAACTCCTCCAGAAAATCCACAGAAGGATTCGAACGAAGCTCTTCCCTGAACTGAGCCTTCAGTTCGTTCATGGAATCATAGCTTAGGCCATAACCTCCATAATAAGTCGCCATGCCTTGCACAAAGGGGATGTACATCTCTTCGCTGTTCGGCAGGTTGTAGTAAAGGAACTCACCAATGAAACCAAAGGCATAGTTGGCATTGTCGGTGCCCGTGATGTACACATCGCCCTCGCTCTCTGTAAAGCCGAGGTCGTAACACAGGAAGTTGCACTGACGCGCGCTGTATAAAAACCCATAGGCTTTCAAAAGATCATCGAGGCTTTCGAAGCAGTAATACTCAATCGTTTCGTCCTTCACGTTGGCCATCTGGCACAGCTCAGACTTGAAGCTTGCAAACTGCTCGGATTTCTCGGGATCTAAAGTGGATTGGTAGTGATAGCGAACCGTGCCTATTTGTTTCGACTGATAGTGTTCTGTGTTTTCCTCAAACGGACAATAGAAACGGTAGCTTTCTTCATGAGGAACCACTTTCAGCTCAGTGACCTGGAAAACAA
Organism: Flavobacteriales bacterium UBA6057; assembly: GCA_002428995.1. Classification (GTDB taxonomy): domain Bacteria; phylum Bacteroidota; class Bacteroidia; order Flavobacteriales_G; family Salibacteraceae; genus UBA6057. Next base: position 204,251 of record DIYJ01000005.1, read on the forward strand.
AAGGCTCGTCATTCCTTGTTCCCGTGAAAGCCACCACGATTTTATAGACTTCGTCATCCGCGGTGAAAGACTTGAGCACCAGCGGTGGGTTGTACTTGGTGGTTTCTGAGTTGTTGCCAATTCTGGCGAGCTTCCGGAAAAAGAAATCGTAGCGATTGCGGTGGTTGGTGTCTACGTATTCCTCAGTGTATGTTCCCGAAAGCGCTTCCGCTAAAAAGCCATTCAGTGCCCGGGTGAGTTGTTCGGTTTTGACGCTGTCGCGTTCGGCCAGTTCTAACCCGAAATTAGGCTGAACATTGACCTGAGCCATTGAAATTTGGGCAAAACAAAGAAGGCATAGAGCATAGACTCTCATGGAAAAATGGGTTTTTAAGTGGTGAATCTTGAACTAGGGAGTATCTGAATACGCAACATCGAAGCGGCTGCTCTTCTTCAGATAAATCATCATATTCCTCAGGTCCACGATGGTGTTAAACCGTTTGAGGAGTTCGTTTCCTAAGATGTGCGTCTCGAAGCCTGCCGGATTGGGAGCAGTGAACAGCTGAGTCGGAATATCGCTCATGTCGGCATCTCCCAGCGACAGGCCGGGAAGCTTCACTATCCGTGTGAGGAATACATCGCCTGCTCCATTGCGAAGCTCGCTTTCGCTGAGCAGCTCGAGGCTTTGAACAAAGGCTTCCTCTTTTTGAATATTACTGTCGAGTAGCAACGCCTTCTGGTATCCGGTATCAAACAGAAAGCGTCCTTCACTCTCAAAGCCTTCGCCATGAATCTTTCCATGAAAGCATAGGCCGTGGCTCACTACTTCAAGCTTCAGCGCTTCGTAACCAGCCGTATCGGGCAGCGAATCCAGGATCGACATTTCGTTGTTGTCGTAGTCAATAACCATGACTTTGTCTTTAAACAAATCCCAGCCAAAGCGACCATCAGAGCCCTGACCAGAGAGGCGCACGGGCCACACCTCAAGGCTGTCCCATAGCATTTCACCGATTTGAAGCGAAGCCGGGGCTTTCAACGGAACATAATTGCGAGTCGGAGTTGATTCGGTTCCATCGTTGAGCAAATCGGTTTTCTCACGAATCGCATCATGGGTTAGCAGCAAGCCTGCTGCTCCTGAATCGAACTTGAGATCAAGCGTATCTCTTCCGTTCAAGACCGTCTTGAAAATGATGTTGTTATAAGGAGAAAGTACAAAAGGCCAAACTTCTGCCTTGACAGAATCCGACTGTGATTTGCTGCTGAAGAATACGGTCTGCTTGTTTGCGCATTGTTCTGCGTGCAAAACAGTCCAACTCAGAAAGAGGATGAGAAAAGTAAAGAGCTTGTTCATGGTTTTTTGTTTCAGCAGGCTCAGAGCGCCCAACGTTCTTTTAAGCTGTTAGCGAAAGTGGTGCCTACCGAAATCCGCTCCTTGTCTTTCATTTCAAACAACAGCTTGCGGTTGAAGCTCTTCCGGATCTCCACCACATGATCTTCGTTCACAATGTGCGACCGATTGATCTGTACGAAGTTCTCGGGCAGCTTGGGCTCCAGCACACTAAGTGATGGAGTGATGTAGTATTCCTTGCCCTCTGTGGTGACCACCGTGGTCATTTTGTCTTCCGCCTTGAAATACTGGATGTCTGGAGTCTTGATGATGACGATCCGATCTCCTACGTTCGCCCGGATCACATTCAGCGTCTTGGGCTTGTGCAGATCCGCGAGGATGCGTTCGATCTGCTCCGTCTGGAGGCCGTTCGATTGGTTAACCCCGCTGATTTTCAGCACCTTCTCAATCGATTTCTGCAATCGGGCTGGTTGGATGGGTTTGAGCAGGTAGTCGATGGAATTTTGCTCAAAGGATTGCAAAGCATACTCATCGTAGGCGGTGGTGAAGACAACCAGAGGCTGCTTCTCCAGTTTCATAAGCATCTCAAGCCCGTTGAGCAGCGGCATTTCTATGTCGAGGAAGATGAAGTCAGGATTGAGTGCCGCGATTTGCTCCAGGCCTTGCTGGCCGTTGCGCGCGAAGCCTACCACCTCTACCTTATCGCTGTAGGGTTCCAGCAGTTTTTCGAGTCTTTGAGCGGCCAGCGGCTCGTCTTCAATGATGAGTGTTCTCAGGGGTATATTCATGACTCAGGGCATTTTCAAGGATGATTTTCACATGCTTCACGGGCGTGTTGAGCATGCCAAAAAAGTGTTGATCCCGGTACAATAACTCCAACTGATCAGTGATGCACTTGGTTCCGTATCCAATGTTAAAGTCGTCAGGAAACGCAGGCCCGTTGTCCTCCACTTCCATGATGATGTTATTCTGATCAGGCTTAATGCTCACGCGGATCTTACCATGAGAAACCTTGGAGGTTCCGTGTTTGATCGCGTTCTCTACGATGGGTTGCAGCAAAAAGCGAGGGATCATCACATTCTCGATGGATGGATCAACTTCAATTTCGCACTCCAGTTGATCGCCAAAACGAATGAGCTCGATGCCTAAGTAAGTCTCCACCATTTTCACCTCATGGGCGATGGTAGACAGTTGTCCGTCACTGTAATTGAGCGAATAGCGAAAGAGCTCTGAAAGCGACAGCACCATCTTCTCGGCCTGGTCGGGATTGATGTGAATGAGACTGGCGATGGAATTCAGAGAATTATAGAGAAAATGAGGATTGACACGTGCCTGAAGCGCTTCCAGTTGCGATTTGGTGTGCAGCTCATTGGCAGACTTCAGCTCTTCGCTCTTTCGTTGCAGTTCCTTTTTCGCCTTGTCTTGGACACCTTGCCGGTAGAAGATCGGCAGCCCGAAGATGGTCGCATTGAAAATGTTCGTGATCACCTCTGAGGTGCTGGCCGAAAACTCAAATGAGCCCAGCACGATGTAGTCATTGTCTTCGAACCCGAAGTAGGCGTAGATCATTTCAAAGAGGATGGTTCCCAACACCACTCCTACATAGAGCCCAAGCGACTTTAAGCCAAAAACCTCTGCTGGTGTCTTGCAACGCTCCAGGTAGTTGTATTTGAGCAGGAAGATCAAGTTCACGGCAATCAAGGGAATGACGATCATGCTCAGGCTGATCAATGAATTGTAGAGGCCAAGTTCAAGGGGCAAACCTTCCACATACTGCACGATGTACACAATGCCATCTGTAACAATCACCAGCCCGAGGGTTATCAGGAAATAGGGTTTATTTTCCTTGAGGAGAGACTGGAAAAAAGAGCTATTGTCTTTCATGATTGTTGGTGTAGCGTAGGTCGAAGGTTTGCCCAAATGCTTTAATTTACTGGAAAATTATGTGCTTCGTTTGAACCATCCCCTGATCATCCATCAAGCGTGCAACATACGCACCGCTTCCGATTTGATCCCTTGAGAGGATGAGGGAATTGGATTCGAAACGGCCCTGATACACTGTTCTTCCCATCAGGTCATATACCTCGAGACGAAGATTATTCGCCTGCCTGTGGGTGGTGCGAAAGGTCATGTATCCGACACTCGGATTAGGATACACTTCCATTTCAACACCGGCATCAGGGCCGTTTTCGAAACCAACGCTGTTGTCTTCTTCTTCTATTGGAGCGGATACACTGTCGTGCACATCAACGATGTACTCTAGCAAATCCAACATCTTTGACCTTGTTCTTCCCGTCTCTGTCCCGAAGCCGTTGTCCAGATTCATCAGGACCATGCTGAAATCTGACTCGATGCTGTATTCCATCTCGCTGTTCTGAAGGGTTGTTCCTCCGTGACCGAGATAGTCTCTGCCCTTATAGCGTTTGGCCATCACACCCAGACCATATTCTCGCGACAATGAGATCGAGGTTGTATTTGCGATCAATTTGTCCATGGATGCCTGACTCAACAGATCACCTCGTAAGAACTTGTGTGCATAAAGAGCAAAATCTTCGGGAGTGGCAACCATTGCGCCTGAAGCCCAGGCCGCGCTCATGAATGCAGGAATGTTTAGGTAATACCACGTAGGATTCAACCAAGAGCCGGTCTTTACCTGAGAGTAGGAATCATACTGATCCATGTATATGTTGTCCAGTCCAAGAGGATCGAGGATGCGCTTTCTCAGCACTACGTTCAGAGGCTCGTTTTCGATCACTTCGATCACCTTACCGAGCAAGAGGTATCCACTGTTAGAGTATTCGAACCCGTTTCCTGGTGTGAAAAGTGGATCTCCAACAAAGTTTGCCAGGACGCTATCCGGATGCCAGAACTTGTCTTCATCCAGTTCGATTTCATAATAGAAATCAGGGTGTATAGTGAAATCTGCCACACCGCTGCGGTGATTCAACAACTGCTCGAGGGTGATGCCAGGCAACACATTGGGGACCGGACTGATGTATGAATACAACGTATCATCCAGAGAGAGTGCTCCCTCCTCTTCCAGCAACAGCATCACTGCCGCAATCATGCTCTTGGTGTTGCTTCCCATGTCGTAGAGATCATTGACCGTCAATGGATCATATCCATGATTGCCTAATGCCTCGCTCCACACCGTGCCATCGGGAAATACCACAGAGGCCGCCAAGGCTTGCATGTTTTCATTCGTTCGCCACTGCGCCAGCGATTTGTTGAGGGTGTCAGCCCAAAACGTGTTCATGGGAACCTGAGCAGTGCTTGTAAGTGAAAAAAGAAACGTGGTGGTGATGATCAGGATTTGTAATGCTGTCTTCATGATAAGAAGGTTTGCGATTGTTTTGATGACCCAAAAGTGAGGGCACCACAAGGCCTCATCAACAAAAACCCGATGAACCGAACATCCGGGTGGATGAACTTGAAATAAGAAGGATGAAAAAGAGGGGCTGAAGGCGCAGAAACGCCAAACCAGAGTCCAGAGAGCGAAAGCCAACCTTTGATCCTTGATCCTTGATCTTTGAACTCAGCCCCTCCAAGATCAAGGATCAAAGATCAAAGTGGGTTCTACAGATATCGTTTGAGGGTTCCGTGATCTGGTCTACTCTATTGCTTTTTTACAGCGGGGTTTCTTCTACCTTTGCACCCGCAAAATCGGCAGCTATGGTTACGGTACAGAATATTTCCCTCGCATTTGGCAAGCAAAAGCTCTTTGACGATGTGAACCTGAAGTTCACGCATGGTAATTGCTATGGGGTGATTGGCGCGAACGGAGCAGGAAAATCAACCTTCCTGAAAATTCTGACCGGAGAGGTAGAGCCTAATAAAGGACACATCGCCATTGAACCGGGCAAGCGCATGGCTGTGCTCAAGCAGAATCACTACGAGTTTGACGAAGTGACTGTATTGGAAACAGTGATCCGCGGGCACCAGCGCATGTTTGACATCATGCAGGAGAAAGACGCGATCTACGCCAAGCCTGATTTTTCAGATGAAGATGGACTGCGCGCCTCTGAGCTGGAAGCAGAATTTGCCGAGATGGAAGGCTGGAATGCTGAATCAGATGCTGCTGCGTTGCTGAGCGGCTTGAACATCAAGGAAGACAAGCACTACCTCCAGATGAAGGAGCTTAGCGGTAACGAAAAAGTTCGCGTGTTGCTCGCACAAGCCATTTTTGGAAATCCAGACATCTTGGTGTTGGACGAACCTACCAACGATCTGGACATCCACACCATCACTTGGTTGGAGGACTTTCTGCTGGACTTCAAAAACACGGTGATTGTTGTTTCTCACGACCGTCACTTCCTCGATACAGTCTGCACCAACATTGTGGACATTGACTTTGGCCGAATTCAGATCTTCACCGGTAACTATACCTTCTGGTATGAATCCAGTCAGTTGGCCCTGAGGCAGCAGGCGGCAGCCAACAAGAAAGCGGAAGCCCGAAAGAAGGAACTGCAGGAATTTGTGGCGCGCTTCAGCGCAAACGCTTCGAAGTCAAAGCAAGCGACCAGCCGTAAGCGATTGTTGGATAAGATCAACGTGGACGACATCAAGCCTTCCACCAGACGCTATCCGGGTATCATTTTCCAGCAAAACCGCGAGGCAGGGAACGACATTCTGCGTGTGGAGCAAATGGGCTACGACACCGAAGAAGCTACCTTATTCAATGACCTCAACATCACCGTCAACAAGGGTGACAAGGTCGCTGTGATCAGTCGCAACAGCTTGGCAACCACTGCTTTCTTCCGCATTCTGGCCGGAGAGTTGGAAGCCACACGAGGAAACCATGTGTTTGGACAAACCATCACCAGCGGATACCTGCCGGTAAACAATGAAGAATACTTCGAAACCGATCGCGACTTGCTGGATTGGCTGAGCCAGTTTTCACCGGAAGGCATGGACGATACGGATACCCGAGGTTATCTGGGCAAGATGCTCTTCAGCGGAGACGACATTCAAAAGAAGGCCAACGTGCTGTCTGGGGGTGAAAAAGTACGCTGCATGCTCAGCAGGATCATGATTAAGGGTGCAAACGTGCTCATCCTGGACGAGCCTACCAACCACCTGGACCTGGAATCGATCACCGCGTTCAACAATGCGTTGATCAACTTCCCTGGTACGGTGCTGTTCACTTCTCATGACCACACCTTTACACAGACGGTAGCGAATCGCATTGTTGAGCTCACGCCCAACGGCTGCATCGACAAGATGATGAGCTACGATGACTATGTGAATAGTGAGAAGATCCAGGCGCAGGCGTTGGAGATGCAAGCCTGATCATTCCGCCTTCATCAAGGCGAGTCCTTCGGGGACGGCATGCCTTCTTCTGAGCACTCCGTCTGAGATTTTGGAGGTGTCTTCTACTCCATAGACCACGGAGAGTGTGTAATTCTTCCCGTTCAGCTGGTTAGACGCATCGTCTGCTCTTACAGCATAGGCTTGGTAATTGCGCTTGAAGGCTTCATCATCCGGAACAAAGAGGTACCAATTGGTAAAACCCCGGATCACAATCCTTCTCACCAACGTGCCGTTGACCTTTCCCGTGTAGTCCACCCACCTCCTACCCGATTCTTCCACAGCGTTTTCAGGCACAGCCAGTACCACGCGCGAACCACTGATGTTGGATTGCGATTCCATGCGGGGAATGAAAAACTCCATCACATTCCAGGGAATGGAGACACGTTGGAGGTATTGCGGAACGATTTCCATGTTGCCAAAACTGAGCGATACAAACAGCAGAACGTAGGCGTAGATGACCAGAGAATTCAGGTAGAGCGCGTTGGCCTTATCAGGGGCTGACAAGAGGAATTTCCACAGGTATGCCACTGCCAGTGCGGTGAGCATGATGTTGATGACCAGGTATTTGAACCGGCCGGAGTTCAGCTTTACGTTGACATTGAAGAAGGGGGAAATATTCAACAGGTTATTTTTCATGATCACCCATAGTTGCAGTGTACCAATGAGGAATATAGAGGTGATGATGCTCAGGCCCTTCACCGGTTCGCTGATGAGCCAGAAATCGTAGAATCCATGCGCCAACGAAGCAAGCACCAAGCCTGCGGGCAGAGCCAACCAACGCCAACGATGCCTTTTGTAGTTGGCCAACACAATGGTGTAGCACACCACGGAAGTATCAAACATATGTGCCACGCTGGAATAGAGCGCCCGCCCAAACACAGCATTCAAGCCCGTAGATTGGAGGTAAGTGACATTTTCGATGAAGGCAAAACCGAGCGCGGAAAGCGAACCATAGAGCACGTAGTCAAACGGCTCGTTTACCTGGCGGGTCACCAGCAAAACCAGCAGGAAGGGCACAATCTTCACCACTTCCTCCAGCAAGCCGATTCGAATCACGCAGTACCACCAATCGTTCCACAGGCTCCCGTTCAGCACCCAGCCGGTTTCATCAAAGAGCCGATCGCCAATGGGCCATAGCAACATGGTGCTGGCGCAACCCAGCGCAAAGGTCACAAGCATGGCAGCGGTTCGCTCGCGTTCAAAAATGTCGAGCGCACGCAGGTAGTAAGCCCAACCAAAAGAAATGAGGAGTGCAACGAAGATGCTGGCCCAGAGCAAGGCATAGCGGTAATCCATCACTTCGCTGATCCAACCGCCCAGATTGCTGTACTGAACAAAGAGCCACGGCAGAGTGAGAATAGCAATGAAGTATGCAAAACCTCTCCATTGAGGAGTAGCGATCCACGAACGAAAACGCCCCTCGCCCACACGATAGGCCTCCTTCAACTCGCTTAACCAGCCGCCAATAAAGACAAAGCCAAGCAGCACAGAAATGATGTTGAAGATGAGAGAGCCCATGATTCAGAGACTCGGAATGTACGAAGTGTAGCCGCGCTGAAATGGGTGTTTTTCCGTCACTTTTCAGTTCATGTAGATCTCCACTTTTCGGGTAGCATCGTTGTTCCTGATCTCCTTCGGTAATGCCTCGAGTATCTGTCCCCTCAACGCTTCTATGAGTTTTGTTTTGGGGCCTTTTTTCCTGGTAACCGTGCTCACCTCTCTCACCGGACGTGTCTGGCCTATGAACTTCACATGATCAAGCTTGGCCTCACTCATCGATGCCAGCGCAAGCTCGGGGATGATGGTAGAACCGCCCTCCAGCTCAACCAAACGCATCAATGCTTCCAATGAGCCGCTTTCGTAGTTGAAGTTTTGCTGTGCAAAATCGGTTTGACGCAGCGAACAGAGATTGAAGGTTTGATTTCGGAAGCAATTCCCTTCGCTCAGTACCCACAGGCGCTCATCGAGGATGTCGCTGATGTCTACCGTATTTCCGTGTGCCCTTGCCAATCCCGGAGACATGTAGCAAAGCAGCTGCTCATAGAACAAAGGCTGTTCGCTCACTCCCGGCTCATGCAACGGAGTCGCCAATACACCTACATCCAACCGCTCGCTCTTCAATCGCTCGATGATCTCTTCCGTTTTGAACTCTGTAATCCGCAGATGAATGCTCGGGTATGCTTCGAGGAAAGCCCCCAGGAAATGAGGAACAAGGTAGGGTGCCAACGTAGGAATGATCCCTACCCGAAGCTCACCGGAAAGCTCGTCATGTGAGGAGGTAATCAATTCATTCAGTTCTCGCAGCTCACCTACCGCTTCACGTGCTTTGGCAAGGACAGACATGCCAAGCTCGGTGAATCGAACCGGGTGCTTCGAACGATCAAGTAGTTCGATCCCCAGGTCGCTCTCAAGCTTTTTGATCTGAATACTCAAGGTAGGTTGGGTGACGTGGCAATGCTCTGCCGCTTTGCTGAAGCTCCCATGCTGATGCAAGGCAATCAGGTACTGAAGCTGCTGAATGGTATAGTTCATACAAATGCAAAAATACATGTCATAGAGATGAACTATGCGAGATAGAGAAGTAAAAAAGCACTAACCTGATGCCGCGCTTTTCCCAGCAATCCAGCCGGTGGTCCAGGCTGCCTGGAAATTGAAACCTCCGGTGACTCCGTCAATGTCCAGCACCTCGCCTGCAAAGAAGAGCCCGGGAAGCTTCTTGCTCTGCATGGACTGCACTTCGATGCCTGCAAGGCTCACTCCACCAGCGGTGACAAACTCCTCCTTGAAGGTTGTTTTACCCTTCACCACGTAGGTATCATTCAGCAAGTGATTCAGCAGTCGATTCTTTGACTTCGCAGGCAGGTCAAACCAGGTTTTGTTGGGGTCTATTTCAGATTGAGCGAGTTGGTACTCCCAGAATCGCTGAGGTAACTGAAATGGATTTCGATTGGACACCTTCCGCTTTCCAAGGGTGGGAAGCTCCTCATCAAGCAATTCCCTTACCGTATGTTCTTTCCGCTCGCCCAGCCAATTCACCTGTATGGTGAACTGGTAATCCTCTTCCGCAAGATAACGTGCCTCGATAGCGCTGAGTTTCAAAACAGCTGGTCCGCTCATCCCCCAGTGGGTGAACAACACCGGTCCGAGCGTAGATTCTTTTCGTCCCTGAATTCTCACACTGGCTTGCTGCACACTTACACCTTGCAGTTGCGTCACGGGATGATCGGGCATGTTGAATGTGAAGAGCGATGGAACGGGACTCATGACTTCCATTCCCAAATCCTGCAACCATTGGTACGAGTGAGCCTTGGGATGTCCGCCTGTTGTGACAATCACCTTCTGAACGGTCTCTTCCCTGCCCTCGTTGAGTTCTAGTTTCCATTCGTTTTCGAGTGGAGTCAGAGAACGGACCTCGCTCAACAAGTCGATGGTAACATCCAACCTTCTTGCTGCATCCAAAAGAGCCTGAATAATGGTTTCAGAGCGATTGGTGGTCGGGAACATGCGGTTGTCGCTTTCCGTTTTCAGTGCCACTCCTCTGCCCTCAAACCATCGGACAGTATCGTCAACACTGAACTGGGAAAAAGCCTTTCGCAAAAACTTCTCTCCTCTCGGATAATGCTTGCTGAGTTTTTTGATGTCGCGGCAGTCGTGTGTGACATTGCAACGCCCGCCTCCGCTGATACGCACTTTGGCTAGCAGCTTGGAGGATTTTTCAAGAATAATGACCTCAGCATCAGGATTGTGCTGCTTTGCAGACAAGGCGGCAAAAAAGCCTGCCGCCCCACCACCAATAACGGCAATCCTCATGAAGTTTCTGGATTCTTCTTTTTAGAGGCTATCACGTAGCGATCGTAATACGCCATCAGCAGCATGGTGAGCGGAATGCCAATGATGAGTCCAATCAAGCCGAGCAAACTGCCCCAAATGCTGAGGGATAACAGGACAATGGCTGGATTCATTCCTGTGAGATTCCCCATAATGCGCGGAGTGAGAATGGCATCCTGGATAAGCTGAACGACAGCAAATACAGCCAATACCAGCACGAGCATCAACCAGAAGTTACTGCCCGTTTCCAGTGCGTGCAATCCTGCCAGAGCCGTTGCGGGTACCAATCCTACCAGTTGCAGGTAAGGCACATAGTTGAGGAAGCCGATGAAAAGCCCCAGCACAATTCCAAAGGGAAGACCGATGACTTTGAAGCCTATGGCAAACAGAATGGCCACACTGACCACGATCTTGGATTGCGCCCGGAAATATCCGTTCATGCCGTGGTTCAGATCGTTGACGAGGGTCACCACAAAGCTCTTGTACTTTTCAGGAAGGTATGCCTGCCATCCTCCCGAGAGCCCGTCATAGTCGAGCATGATGAAAACCAAATACAGCAGGAAGGTAACGATGCCGAACAATGCGCCCAACACCCCAAACACCCCAGCCACAGCATCCCAGACGGTAGAAAGAGCGGAAACGATTTTATCGCTCATGCCTTCTTGCTGGAGCAGTGCAGCGTAGTCTACTTCATCCATGTATCGTTCAATCTGAGCGGCCCAATCCGCGGGGAGCCATTGTGGAAGCTTCACATCACTGGCCTGAACGCTTAGCAACTCCTGGAGCTGCAGAACTTCGTCCACCAAGGTTGGAATCAACAAGATGGCAAGTCCGGAGAAGGCCAATAGCACACTTACGAGCGTAATCCCAACGGATAGCGACCTGCGCTTGGTCCACCGCTCAAACAAGGATACCAGAGGATTGAGAAGGTAAGCCACCAGCCAGGCGAGAAAAAACGGGGTAAGCACGGAGCTCAGCGTACTGAGCAAGAAGTACAGTCCGGCAATCACCCCGAGAGTGATGAGAATACGAACAATCCGGTCAAGCGTGAAATATGGCGGCTCCTGGTTCATGGATCAATGTTAAACTTTATTGGACGATCAGATGATTAGATCATTAGACAATTAGATGATGCATCAGAAGGCCGGCTCAACAACACCATTAACTAATCATCTCATCAACTGATCATCTGATTATCTGATTACCTGATTATCAAATTATCCAACCCTCCCCACGGCAAACTGCTCACAACTGGCTTTCAGCACTACCCTGTTGTCCTCTATTCCAAACACCATTTCTCCTCCTCGGTCTGATGCCTGGTATGCCTTCAATTCGGTTTTGGACAAGCGTTCCGGCCAATACTCTGCGAGCAACACATGAGCAGAACCGGTCGCCTGATCTTCCAGGAAAGAGATGTGTGGAAGCATTACCCTCGAAACGCAGTCATACTCGCTATCCTCTTCTGCTGGGGCGGTGATCACATATCCAAAAATGTTGGAGGTTCTGAGCGCCTCCCAGTCCGGTGACATCTTCCGAATGGTATCGGGATCCTTAAAGACTGCCACTTCCTTATCACTGGAAGTGAAGTAAGCCTCTGGCTGTTCTCCAAAGCCTTTCAGCACGTGTTCAGGGGTGTCTGTTGGTTTCAAGGTGGTTCTTTGAAAACTCACTTCACACAATGCACCCGACCGCTTGCCGATGATACTTCCACCGGCAAAGTGGAACGTAATCTGATCCCGGCCCAATTCTCTGGTCAGAATTTCCGTGGCACCTACAGTACCGTGACCGCACATGTGGATTTCCGCGCTTGGCGCAATCCAGCGGATATCAAAATCTCCATCCTCACGCTGTCGAACGAAACTCGTAGCTGGCATGTTGAAATCAGCCGCGAGTTCAAAAAGTCTCGCATCATCTGTAATGTCGTCCAACAACAACACACAATTCTGATTGCCTTTGGCTTGAGATCCCGTAAATACATTGAGCAGGAAAAAATCGTCTGTTCTCATGGGTTCAAAGCAATAAAAAAGAGCGCTCTAAGGCGCTCTTTTTTGTGTGATTCTATGTTAGAAGCTTGTTATGCTGCAACCCCGGTTGTTTCGGGATAGCTCAACTTCTTCAGCATTCGCTGGTGCAGCGAGATCGCGCCTCCGAAGGTTTCGATACTTCGGTAAGGCAGATTGTACTCTTCAGCCGTTTCTCTCACAATCTTGGAGATGGCTGGATAATGCACGTGACAAATACTCGGGAAAATGTGGTGCTCAACCTGGTAGTTCAAACCTCCAACAAACCAGGTAAGAATTCTATTTCTCGGAGCGAAATTGCTAGTTGTCTTCAACTGATGACTTTCGTAGCAATCTTGAATTTCCTTGACCTCATCTGAATCTACAAACTCATGCTCGTCCAGAATGTGAGCTGGCTGGAAGATGGCTGCCAACATCAAACCGCCAATTGCATGCATGATGAGGAAACCTCCCAACACCAGAGGCCAGCTGTAACCAAACACAGCGATGGGCAACACCAACATGTATGCGATGTAGAAGACCTTAGAAACCAGAATGGTCATGAATGCGCCAAAGTAGCTTACTCCCTGACCTTGAATGAGTCCTCGGTCCTGGTACTTCTTCAATCGCACGAAGTCCTTCAAAAGCACCCATGAAAAGGTCATGAATGAATAGAGGAACCATGCGTAGATGTGTTGGTTTCTGTGACGCTTCTTCCAAGGTTCATCCGGGGTGAAACGGAGGATGTTACCAGCTTCAAGGTCTTCATCCAAACCACGAATGTTGGTGAAGCTATGGTGCAAAACGTTATGCTGAATTTTCCACGATAGCGCATTCCCTCCAATGAGGTTGAGCGAGTACCCAAGGGCACTGTTCAACCAGCGCTTGGACGAAAGGGAGCCATGATTGGCATCGTGCATGATAGCGAGGCCAATACCTGCGACTCCGATACCCATCAGCGTAGAACAAAGAAGGTAGAGCGCTGGAGGTAAGTGGATGGTAGCCATCAACACGTAAGGCCCAAAATAGAGGCTGAACATAACGATCGCCTTGATCGCCATACGGTAATCTCCCGTTCGTTTCTTGTTATTATCCTCGAAATACTGGTTAACCCGCTGTCTTAGCGCCCTGGCAAATTCTTGATTTGCTTTTCTGTTAAACTTCGGTGCTGCAATCAAAAGCGTAAAATTTTATGGAACTGTGTTGTTTATTGAACGCTAACGATCTGAATTTCGAAGGTCAGATCCTTGCCAGCGAGAGGATGGTTGGCGTCTAATGTAATGGTTTCCTCAGTCACCTCTGTGACCGTTACGGGGATTTGTCGGCCGTCTTCCAGATTGGAAACTAACCTTTGACCCTCATGCGGATTGAGCTCTGCGGGAATAGATGAGCGCTCTACCTTGTGAATCAAATCCTCACGAACGGTGCCGTATGCCTTGTCTGCGGGAATGGTGAATTTTTTGCTCTCCTCTGGCTTCATGCCGATCACTGCTTCATCAAATCCGGGGATCACCTGTCCCCCTCCTACTTTAAAGCTCAATGGCTCACGACCCTCTGAGGAATCGAATTGTTCTCCGTCAGAAAGTGTGCCTTTGTAATGCAGGGTTACCTGATCGTTCGTCTCAATTGTCTTCATTCTTATTGTTTAATTGCAGAGCAGAAACGGCTACCCCGTCAAATGAGCCGCAAAGGTAAGGTAATGGCCTGCTGATCAAAATTTAATGATCGCTTCATGTTTCAAGGTTTTAGTGTTGACAGGCCTCGTAACTGCTGCTCGAAAGGAAACAACAACAGAACAGAAAGGTTTCACCAAATCCCTACTCTTAGGGTGTTTCCATGAAAAAAGCCTGTTCCATTGGAGCATGAAACAGGCTTTAAAAGTTACGGTTTCAGTATGCTAAATCAGGACTTGACGTGATAAATGATTTTCGTCAGCCATTTGCTTGGATCTTCCTCTGTTTCAGGGTCGGTGATGTATTGCTCCACTACCGGTCCATTCATTTCCATTCCGTGCCACTCCATGTAGGCCGCGATGGCTTCGTGCGCTTTTACAGACTCATCGTAGTTACCATAGTAATCTACCACTAGGCAGTTTCCGCCAAGTTCCGCGGTTTCCATTCCTTCTAAGCTACCTTCAGCCAAAGGCATACCTGCCAGAACATCTGCCTGCTGGTTCTCCTCGTCCCACAAAAATGTGACGCTGCATGGAACTCCTGCAGGCTCCATTCCTGCTTTGCCAATGCTTTCAAAAACCATAGGGAAATTGGTCGCAAAGAAGCTGCTCATCTCTTCCCAACCGATGGTTTCGCGAACTCCAACAACCGTCATTGCTGGCATGTCTTCTGTGTTCACCGTGTATCCATCAAATTCGTTGCGCTCTGCCTTCATAGCGCTGACTCGCTCCTGAAGGTTGTTCAGCCCTTTTTCAAAGTCAGGTCCCAGCATGGCGTCCATGTCCATGAAAAAATTCATCGCGTTCATAGGAAAAGGTGTCTCGGAATCAAACCCCCAGGTCACCTTGGTTCCACCTTCTGTTTCTTCCAGGTCGTAGGTAGCATCCGCTTCTGATTCGAAGGGTTCAATGAAACGAAGCTTCGTTGCGATGTGGTTGGCTTCAATGACTAGCATCTCTTGCTCTCCTTTGCCAACCTCCTCGTTTCCAGCCCAGCTGTATTTGGAACCTACCGTTCCTGACTCACCTGTATGCTCAAAGGTTTGATTCGGATCAAGCTCAGTCCATGGAGACCATTCCTTCATGTTCTCAAACGAGCTTACCTGTGGATGTACAAAGTCCATGGGTGCATCGATCACCATGGAACGCTCCACGTGCGTGTGTGTCGGGGCGATCGCTGCAATGATCAGGAAGGCCGCTACCAATACGACCACAACCCCAACAATGATTTTAACTGCTTTCATAAGTGTGTGTAGTTTAAGAAGCAATGTTAGAACAATGCCTATCTACTTGCAAGCAAGCGGGGTTTTGCGTTGATTTGGTTGTCTTTTTCGCCCAAACAATGAAACGTTTTTGCCTCATATCCCTCTGCTTTTTGTTCATTTTCACCGCTTGCAGGGATCGAGGTCAGCTTTCGGAACTCACTACGGCCTTCGAAGCAAGTGACTCTTTGGAAACGGCCACTTATGAAGAAGGCATAGAATGGTGGAGATCGCTGGAAAAAGCCTCACCTTATGTATGTGTGCAAACCTTTGGTAGCACGGATGCAGGCTTGCCGCTTCATCTGGTAGTGATCAACACCGACCGCAATTTTTCACGAGAGAAAGTGCTGGAGTCTGACAAAACCATTTGGCTGATCAACAATGGCATTCACCCTGGTGAGCCGGACGGCATCGATGCGAGCATGCTCTTTGCCCGCGAATTACTCATGGATGAGGACTTTGAGGAAAACATGAAGGACGTCTGCATCCTGATCATTCCTTTCTATAATGTAGGCGGTGCACTGGATCGAAACTGCTGCAGCCGCGCCAATCAAAATGGCCCGGTAAGCTATGGCTTTAGAGGAAACTCCAACAACCTGGATCTGAACCGCGACTTCATCAAGGCGGATAGCAAGAATGCACAATCTTTCCAAGAACTGTTTCGAGACTGGTCACCCGATGTATACCTGGAAACGCATGTGAGCAACGGGGCAGACTATCAATATGCCATGACCTACCTCTTCTCGCTTCCCGCCAAGCTGGCACCGCCTCTAAAGTCGCTGGTGGATGAAACGATGATTCCTGAAATGCTCCAAAAAATGGAAGCAGCCGATGAACCTATGACGCCTTATGTGAACGTTTTTGGAACTACCCCGGATGACGGTTTTGCGGCCTTTTATGACAGTCCTCGTTATTCTACCGGATTCTCTGCACTTCATCAATCCATTGGCCTGCTGACAGAGACGCACATGCTGAAGCCCTATCCTGTGCGCGTAGAGGCCACCCGGAAGTTCATGCATGCGTTGGTGAATACAATCTCAGAAAATCATGAGGTTATCCAAAATGCGCGTGCACAAGCAAGATCAGAGGTGCTGAAACAAACGGAATTCCCGCTCGACTGGGAGCTTGATCGAAGTGTTTCCGAGCCACTGGAATTCCTCGGCTATGAGGCCTACACAGATACAAGCAGCGTGACGGGACTTCCTCAACTTTACTACGACCGAAGTCGTCCCTGGAAGCGCCCGGTTCCCTACTTCAAGGCATTCAATCCTACACTGACCGTTTCTGCTCCGACTTGCTACCTGGTGCCAAGTTCACGAGAAGCTGTTCTCGACAGGCTGCGCTGGAATGGTGTTGAGATGGAGCTCATCGAGCAGGACTCCGTGATGGATGTTACTTCTTATCAGATCAGCGATTATCAAACGGTGGACAATCCCTACGAGGGTCACTACCTCCACTCTAAAACCTCCGTCACCAAAAAGCCCATTGAGGGTATGCCGCTACGCAATGGCGAATATTACCTCGTTCCCACAAACCAGCCCGCCAAGCGTTTCATTGTGGAAGTGCTGGAGCCTGAAGCGCCTGATTCGTACTTCAATTGGAACTTCTTTGATGAAATACTCCAGCAAAAGGAGTGGTTTTCAGGCTATGTGTTTGACCAGGAGGCCTCGCGAATGCTCGAAGACGATGCGGAGCTAAGGTCAGCTTTTGAAGCACGAAAGGCCAGCGACAGCACCTTCCGCAGCAGCACCATGCAGCAGCTCTATTTCCTCTACCAAAAGACCGATCACTACGAGCACCATCGCCACAAGGTCTACCCGGTTTTACGCGTTGAGTAGTTCGATCGACATACTTCGAAAGTACTGGGGCTTTGAGCAGTTCCGTCCCTTGCAGGAAGACATCATCGACAGTGTCAATGCGGGTAAGGATACATTGGCGCTCCTGCCCACTGGTGGTGGAAAATCCATCTGCTTTCAGGTGCCCGCATTGATGAATCCTGGGATTTGCATTGTGGTCTCACCGCTCATCGCATTGATGAAAGACCAGGTTCAGCACCTGAAGGCGCGCAACATCAAGGCGCTTTGCATCACCTCGGAATACAGTCGCCAGGAAATCGATGCGATGTTTGATCGATGCATTTATGAAGACATCAAGTTTCTCTACCTCTCTCCCGAGCGCCTGCTGACAGAAATGGCGCGCACACGGATTGCGCAGATGAAGGTGAACCTCTTCGCTGTGGACGAGGCTCACTGCATCAGTGAATGGGGCTATGACTTCCGGCCGCCCTACCTTCAAATTGCAGAGGTCCGTGAACTTCACCCCAAAGTCCCGGTCATCGCGCTCACAGCGAGTGCCACACCTACCGTAGTGAAGGATATCCAGGAGAAACTAAACTTCAAAAAAGAGAACGTCTTTGCCAAGAGCTTTCAGCGGGAAAACCTCGCCTACTTTGTGGATTGGGATGACGATAAGTTTGGGAAGGTGGAACGCATTGCCCGAAAGCTGGGAGGCAGCGGCATCGTTTATATGCGCAGTAGAAAAGGCACGGAACGCATCGCCAGAGAACTGAAGGGACGCGGCATCAGCGCCAGTTTCTACCATGCTGGCCTGAGCTCTGAAGACCGTAACAAGCGTCAGGAAGATTGGATGAAGAACCGCTGTCAGATCATTGCAGCGACCAATGCCTTTGGCATGGGCATCGATAAGCCGGATGTACGGTTTGTGATCCACATGGATTTACCCGACACACTGGAGAACTACTACCAGGAATGCGGTCGCGCAGGGCGCGATGGCAAGAAGGCTTTCGCGGTGAGCCTGCTGAGCAAGAGCGATCTTGACCGCCTTCGGGAGCGCCTGGAAGCTTCTTTCCCATCACAGCAGGAGATTCGGCAGGTCTATAACGCAGTGGGGAATCTACTTCAACTGGCGGTGGGCAGTGGACGCGAAGAGACATTTCAATTAGACCTCCAGAAGCTGGAGCAGCAATACAACATTGATCCGCGCAAGGCGATGACGTGCCTGCGCTTCCTTGAAAAAGAGGGGTACATCTCAGTCACCGAGCGAGAGATGCATGCCTCAGCCGCTCGTATCCTGGTGGACAATGAAGCGGTCTACCAATTCCGCGTTTCAAATGAGCGACTGGCGCCCTTGATTGAAACGATGCTTCGCTCCTACAGTCGTCTGTTTGAAGAGCGCACAGAGATTTCGGAAGGTTTACTGGCAAAGCGCCTGAAGTGGAGTTATGACCGAGTCACTAAGGGGCTCGATTTTCTGGCTCAGTCGGAATTCATCTCTTATGAAAAAGCCAACGACCAACCCCGCCTCACCTACATCTGTGAACGCCTGGACGGGAAAAACCTGAGGATCTCTAAAGAACATTACAACAGGCGAAAACGCATTGTCACCGAAAAAGTAGAAAGCATGCTCCACTATGCTGAATCCGATCACAAGTGCCGAAGCAGAATGATTCTGGAGTATTTCGGAGATACAGATGCGCAGAATTGCGGGATTTGTGATTACTGCGTGGCGCGAAAAGGCTAGGAAGGGCTATCATCATCTTTGCTATTTCTACGATGATTGAAAGAGTGGAAAAAGCTCAACTTTAATAGCAACCATAACAGATCAATTCTGCGCCACTGCCTATTGCCTATTGCCTATCAAAGTTCAAACTCAAGCACAAGATCAAATTCAAAGGCAACCGACAATACCCTAAGCAGCCACTGATAGCTGATAGTTAGTAGCTGACGACTATTTCCCCCTATTCTTCTCCTCAATCCACCTTGACATGAATTCCGTACTCCGCATGGTGTGGAAACGTAACATGGAACCGGTGAAGTTTTGGGTGCGGTGATGATCCAATGTTTGGAGAAGTTCGGCCACCGTGCTCATCAGTCTTTCCTCTAAAGGCCTTCGATCGTAGATATCATTAAGGATGTCTATGCTGTTCTTCTGAGCATCAGACCACTTTTCTGCATTGGAATAGAGCGTCACAGCGGCCTTTGCAAATGCTTCGAAATCATCTTCAATGGCTCCCGGCCACGGATGATCATCATGCATGGATTCTGCACCAATGGAAGTGCTAACGCTTGGCGTTCCGGTCTGCATTGCTTCAAGCAGTTTTCCTTTGAGTCCGGCACCAAACCTGAGCGGAGCAAGCATTACCCTGGCTCTTCCGATCACTTCAAGAGCCTCCTCTGTCCTGCCATGGACGAGAAAGCCTGCTTCCGGCTTGTGCCAACTCAGCACATGGTCAGGAACGTAGGCACCATAAATATGAAGCTCAGCTTCGGGCAACTGCTTTCGAATCATGGGCCAGATGATGTTTCGAAGTTGTTGAACTGCATCCAGATTGGGAGCATGCAGAAAATTTCCAATCGTCATGAAGTCCTGACGTTCATCAAAAGATCGCCAAGAGCTGAGCACCTCACCGCTAATGGGGTCCAACATAAATGGAAGGTGCAAAAGCAAGGAAGACTTGACTCCAAAGTGTTCCTGTAGAAGTTTCATTTCATAGGTCGAGATCATCAGCGAGAGGTCACACCTCCAAATACTCGCTACTTCACGCCTCGCCACATCGCTGTGAAGATCTGTAAGCGAAAAAGACCGGTTTGCCTTTACGGCTTGCTTGCGCGCGTTTCTCAAACAATGCAGATCTTCCGTATCAAGGATCTGAAGAGACTGCGGACAGTGCTTCGAAACCCGCCAACCGAATTGCTCTTCAGTCATGAAACGGTCGTAGAGCACCGCTGAAGGCTGAAGCTCCACTGCAAACTCATCAAAACTGGAGTGATTCAACTCAATGGAATGCGCGGATACACCCAGAGCTTCCAAATCAACCGCGTGCTCGCTGGCCTGCGCTGCGCTTGAAAAAACAATTCGCCAGCCTGCTCGCTGAAAACAGGCGATCAATTGGAGCATACGATTACCGGCCGCAGAAGAAGATGGCTCTGGCCATTGATGACCGATGACAAGAAGAAGCGGATTTGAGGGCTGATTTTCCAGGACTGTGAGGTTGGATTCAATGATAAGGCTTTACAATAAGCTGTCAGCTGTCAGTCGCAAGCTATCAGCTTGTATCTCCTTGGCTTCAAGTGTGCCTGCCGTTCGTGTGTGGAATTACCTGGACGGGAACCTGAACATCAATAACAATCTCAACCTCAACCGATCACTTCTGCGTCATTGCCTATTACGTACCAAAAGTTCAAACTCAAGCACAAGAGCAAATTCAAAGGCAATCGAAAAATGACTCGCACCGCTACTGATAGCTAATAGCTAAATTCTCTTATCCAAGCTCACTCCACCTTCTTCCATCACAATTACTTCTCTACTTTCGGGTTCTACGCGCCATGATTCTCAACTACCAGTGTTTCGAGCTTGACAAGAAAACCATCCTGGAACGGGTCGTTTTTAAACCTCCGCTGCAAGCGGTCACCAACATGCACGATGAAGCCTGTTTGCTTTACCCTGTTCGCGGAACAGCAACACTTTATGGAGCTACGGAGAAACAGTCATTATCTACGGGGCAGGGTGTAGTGATGAAATGCGGAAACTATGTGAATCACTGGCAAAAAGTGGACGGTAACGAGCCCTGCGAGGCCATCGCCATTCATTTCAATCCTGAGGTGCTGAAGCAGGTGTACAGCGATGGGCTTCCCGAGTTTTTGACCCGACCGGCCAAGGCTTCCCCAACCACCATTCACAGCGTGAAAATGGATCAGCTGATCGATCAGTATATGCAAGGTCTCAAGGTTTACTTTGACAATGAATCGCTGATTGACGATGACCTCCTGGTGCTCAAGGTGAAGGAGTTGATACAATTGCTGATCAAAACGGATGACTCAGAACACATCCTCGAAATACTCCGCAGCCTCTTTAATCCTGTTGAGTATCAATTCAAAGAGGTCATTCACACCCACCTGCTGGAAAACTTGAGCGTGGAAGAATTCGCGGTGTTAACAGACATGAGCGTTTCTACCTTCAAACGGAAATTCAACGAAGTATTTGGAGAAAGCCCTGCACGCTATATCCGCACCAAACGGCTGGAAAAAGCAGCAGAGATGCTGAGACTTCCCCATCTGCGCATCAGCGATGTCTGCTACGATTGCGGCTTCAACGATGTAACGCACTTTTCCAAAGCATTCTCCGCTCATTTTGGAACTTCCCCATCTGATTACAGAGAATCGGTGTTGAGCTAAACTGCCTATCCGCTTATTTAATCGGAGAACGTGTTGGGATTAGGTGATCAGAAAATCAGATAATCAGATGATTAGATGATGTTACGGAGCTAGAACTGAACAGGTTTTCGCGGGCGAGCAAGACAAAGTAGAGGACGCAAAACCATTAACTCCACCTGTTGGATGGCCCAGGGTAAATCTCCGGACAATCATTTGAGCTAAAAACACCAATCATTGAGCCTTAGCACCAAGCGTGGCCATGGGGGTTGCAGGACTTTTGGATTCGAATCAATAAAACCAATCCAAGATGAAAAAGTCCATGAATTATTTGATGCTGTTTGCAGCCTTTTCTATTTCCCTTTCTGGTGTTGCTCAAAAGAAAGTGAAGTCATTCAAGGTCGAGAAGGTCATTGATCTTCCAGCGGAAAAAATCTGGTCTGTAATAGATGACTATGGTTCCGTTGCTTACTCCCACCCTAAGATCCTGGCTTCCAACTACATCAATGGCAGCCTGAAAGCCGAAGAAGGAGCCGAACGGGTATGCTACTTCAACGAAAAGCACACGCAGTTTCTGGAGGAGAAAATGATGAACTACAACCCAGCCGACATGACCTTTGTGAACCAGGTTTCCCAGGCAGGAAAGTTCCCCGTGGATCCAGAGCTCACGAGAGCGGTATACAAGGTCGAAGACTTGGGAAATGGAAGCTCTAAAATCTCTTTCGACATGCAGTTTCGCACGAAACCCGCCATGATGGGTGGCATGATGAAGGGAAACTTCAAAAACCTGATCGAAGACTACTTCATCGCCATAGAGCATTATGCCCGAACGGGAGAAGCTGTCACCCAGGAGAATTTCAAGGAAATCAAGAAGCAGTATAAGGCATAAGTGTAGGTGTAAGTTCAGTTGTGAGGCAAGGCGATCATTCGAGATGATCGCCTTGTTTGTTTTATAGCCTCAGAGTAGTTTGCATCAACTGAGAGGTTCAATTCTATTGCTCATTTTTGACGTTCAAAACGAAATGGTATGAGCAAACCTCAATGGGAGACGGTCAGGGAATATGAAGACATCACATACAAGAAGAGCAACGGAGTAGCGCGCATCGCCTTTAACAGGCCTGAAGTGCGCAACGCCTTTCGGCCAAAAACAGTGGCTGAGCTCTACGGAGCCTTTTTAGATGCCCGGGAAGACACTTCCATTGGTGTTGTTTTGTTTTCTGGTGAAGGCCCTTCTTCCAAGGATGGCGGCTGGGCATTTTGCAGCGGTGGCGACCAGCGCGTCCGCGGTCATCAGGGCTATGTGGACGATGATGGAATGCCGCGTCTCAACATCCTGGAGGTGCAGCGACTGATCCGCTTCATGACGAAGGTGGTGATTGCCGTGGTACCGGGATGGGCTGTGGGCGGTGGTCACAGCTTGCATGTAGTTTGCGACTTGACGCTGGCCAGTAAGGAACACGCCATTTTCAAGCAGACAGATGCAGACGTCACAAGCTTTGACGGTGGCTACGGCTCCGCATACCTCGCCAAAATGGTTGGTCAGAAGCGCGCACGTGAAATCTTCTTCCTGGGAAGAAACTACAGCGCCCAGGAAGCCTACGAAATGGGCATGGTGAACGCGGTGATCCCTCATGATCAACTGGAAGATGAAGCCTACAACTGGGCACGCGAAATCATGGCCAAATCTCCAACCTCTATCAAGATGTTGAAGTTTGCCTTCAACCTGACAGACGATGGCATGGTTGGGCAACAGGTGTTTGCCGGTGAAGCCACGCGGCTGGCTTACATGACGGATGAGGCCAAGGAAGGACGAAATGCCTTCCTCGAAAAGCGGAAGCCTGATTTCAAAGACATTAAATGGATCCCTTAATCAAGTGCATATGGACATTGAAAAACTGAAGTTCCCGATTGGTGAGTTCACCCCACCGGCAGCAATCACACGCGAGCACATCGAAACATGGATCAATGATCTGGAGGCTTTTCCAAAGTCTTTGCGGAGCGCTACCAAAGACCTGGACATCGAGGCACTGAACTGGCCATATCGACCCGAGGGCTGGACCATCAAGCAAGTGGTGCATCATTGTGCAGACAGTCACCTCAACTCCATCATGCGCTTCAAGTTAGCCTTGACGGAAGATGTGCCTACCATTCGGCCTTATGATCAGGATCGCTGGAGTCTTCTGCCCGATGCTCAAAACGATGACATTTCCAGCTCGCTCAGCATTCTCGATGGTCTGCATGATCGCCTCGTGCAGCTGCTGCGCTCTCTGGATGATCGCCAACTGGAACGAACCTTCTTTCATCCGGAACACCAAGAGGAATTTTCAGTAAAGGTGAACATAGGAGTCTATGCCTGGCATTCCAATCACCATCTGGCGCATGTTCGGCAGGCCATCGATTCTGAAGGTGCCTGCCTGGACCTCAAAACCCAATCGTAAGCTTTTCAAGCATTCATAGGGATATGCCTCTTCGCTGCATTCTATCATTCCTGATCATCGCTATTGCCTGCCAGGCCGGAGCGCAATCGCTCTACTTCCCTCCCACTGCCGGTGATACATGGGAGACGATGGATCCTGCAGAACTCAACTGGTGTCCTGAGCGCATCGACTCGATGTATCAGTTTCTGGATGATGAGGAAACAAATGCCTTCATGGTGTTGAAGGATGGAAAGATTGTGCTGGAGAAGTACTATGATCCCTACCATGCAGACAGCGTTGGGCCATGGTTTTCCGCAGGAAAATGCTTGATGGCTACCTTGATAGGTATTGCCCAGGAAGAGGGCCTGCTTACCATCAACGATAAAACATCTGAGTATCTGGGAAGCGGATGGACAAGTTTAAGCCCTGAGCGTGAAGATTCGATCACCATTTGGCATCAGTTGACCATGACCACAGGATTGGATGAAGCCGATTTCACATGTACGGACAGTAATTGCTTGATCTACAAGGCACCTGCTGGTTCAAGGTGGGTGTATCACAACGCTCCCTACAGTTTGCTTCGCGATGTGTTGGAAGATGCAACGGGCTTCTTCATCAATTTCTACAACAACACGCGCATTGCCAACAAAATCGGGATGTCTGGATTCTGGTTTCCCGTGGGGTACAACAACTTCTATTTGAGCGATGCAAGAAGTATGGCACGCTTCGGGCTTTTGATCCAGGCGCAGGGTCAGTGGGACGGAACAACGGTTTTGGGAGACACGGCATACATCAACCAAATGACCCGGAAAAGCCAGGATTTGAATGAGTCGTATGGCTACCTCTGGTGGATCAACGGTGAAAACACACGCATTGAACCTGCTAGTCCACAGGTGTTGACCGGTGAGCTTTCGCCCCATGCTCCTGAAGATGTCTTTGTAGCTGCGGGATCTGAGGGCCAGTTCATTAGTATTTCCCCTTCTGAAGGATTGATCATGATTCGCCAGGGTGCTTCCTCCTCCCCCGATCTGGCAGCCATTGATTTGCACGATCAGATATGGGAACATTTAATCGATTTAAACTGTGCTACCGGCATTGAGCAGAACGAACGGAGATCGATGTCTGTCTATCCCAATCCCACGGATGGCATGCTTTATTTGAAAGGCCTCAAGCGCGCTCCGGAAGTAGTGGAGCTTGTAGATCACCTGGGGCGCACTTTGCCATTGACACCTGCCCTGCAGCTCGATGTCAGTGAAATAAAGGCCGGTTCCTATATTCTGAGAGTGGAGTCAGGAGAATTCGCTTATTTTTCGTCCGTCATCATTCAATAATCCCCTACGAATGGCAGGTCATCCTTTTCCAGAAAAACTGGAACTCTACGAGCGTCTTGTAGCAACGCTTGAAAACGTGCAGCGCAAGGGCAAGGCAAATCCTTACACTTCGCTGAACGGTCACATGTTTTCCTTTCTATCCAAGGAAGGTGAAATCGCGATTCGCTTTTCCAAGGAAGAGCAGGAAGCCTTTATGGAAAAGCACAATGCAGGTCCAAGCATTCAATACGGCTCGGTTATGCGCGGTTACGTCACCGTTCCGGAGGACATGTTGGCGCGGTTTGATGAGTTGGCGGCTTACCTCAAAAAAAGCTACGAATACATCGCCTCGCTAGAGCCCAAGCCAACCACTAAAAAGAAGAAGTAATCGCAAAATCCAACCAAACGGTGTACGCCCTTGCACCGTCCTGAGTGACAAACCAACTAAACCGAAGCACCATGAAACTCATCCACATTTTTCTTTCCCTTCTCCTCATCGTCCTTGTAGGCGGATGCGATCAATGCAAGGAAGTAGGCTGTATCAACGGTGGCGACTGCAACGATGGAGAATGCCTTTGCCCGGAAGGCTTCACGGGTGAAAACTGTCAAATAGATGAGCGCTGCATCACAAGAAACGTTCAATGCCTCAACAACACGACCTGCGACAATGGAGAATGTCAATGTGGCAATTGGTATTTCGGAGAGCGATGTGAGACCAAATACACCAACCAGTTTCTGCGATTCTACTACGGCTCCTACTTCTGCAATTTCACAAGCACTTTTCTGAACACCCGAGTACTCGAAAGCCTTGATGAGGAAGACGGGAAACTCTTCTTCATTCTGGACGACCAAATAAGCTTTGAGGTAACCATGGACCCTTCGCTGGACGGAAGTTTTGAGATCGAGGATCAGACCTTTGTGTATCCCAATTTCGAGCGAGGAACCATCTCTGGTTCAGGTGTCATTTCACTCACCTCACTTCAGTTTACCGTGACCATTGTTTCCGACAACGGGTCCTTCGAAAGTTGCACGTTCAACGGCCAATAAAAATGTGACCTTTGCGTCCAATTTTGGAGCGCACGGACATCAACACCATCTTTCTTTGGGACTATCGGATTGACGAGCCGATCGTTACCATTACCGACCTTGTGGTCTCTCTGCTTTGCTTTTGGTTTGCTTACCGACTGCACACTTCAGGAAATAAATCGAGAGGCACCTGGTACTTCAAGCTCTACTTTCTTTTGATGGGAGTTGCCACACTCTTTGGCGGAGTCTTTGGCCATGCCTTTCTCTATGCCCTTTCCTGGGAATGGAAGTTGCCGGGTTGGATCGTCAGTATGTTCTCCATCATGATGATCGAGCGAGGGGCGATTGAACATACAAGACTTGTCTTTAAGCCTCAGATCATCAAGGTGCTCAGCATTGTAAACATCCTGGAGCTATTGACTTTCATGAGCCTTACCTTCTACTTCATGGATTTCTTTTTTGTGGAATTCCATTCAGGCTACGGACTCATGTTTGTAGTGCTCGGCTTGGAAAGCTTCCTGTATTTCAAAACAAAGAATGCCGCGAGTAAAAACATCCTCATTGGGATTGGCATCGCAGCGGTAGCAGCCCTTTTCTTCATGAATCAATGGATTATTCACCCTTGGTTCAACCACATTTCTGCGAGTCACACCTTAATGGCTGTGGCCGCCTTTTTCTTTTATGAAGGCGCGAAGCGGGTAAGCCAGGCATCAGGGAAGGATCAGGCACTCTGATTTCGACTTCGGCAGGTTTGAATGACGAAAAGGTCTCGCACTGTAAGCGTCTACTCCTATCTTAGCATGGTTATGAAAAACATCTGCACCCTGCTATTTGCCTTATCAACAAGTGTTCTCCTCATCGCTCAGCCAACGGATGATGCTTCGGCCCGGCAAGTGAAGAAGCAGCGCAACACCACGCACATCACAAACCTCAAGGAAGGAGCCCTGCTAGTGAGACTTCATTCTAAGCAGCGATCCATTCAATTGCAGCGGAGCATTGGACGGGACAAAATCGCAGATCGGATGGAGCGTAAGCAAAACGACCTGAACAAGACCATCATCGCGGCTTTTCGGGATGAGTTTGACTTTTGCCCGGTGTATTTCTTCTACAGCGATTCCTCCAAAAACGTGACGGAGAGGGACTTTGACAACGTTCACTTCCTTGACGACAGTTTAGAAGTGGCGCCTGATGTGAAGTTTGAAGGCGACAAATTCCTCACGGCTGAATTCACCACCATTGAGCAAGACACCGTGAAGAAATTCGATTACGATTACAACGCCTCCACGGAGAATGGTCTGGAACAAAGAAAGGCTTACCGCGGTGGCCCGGGAATGGACTTTGGCGCATTGGTCATCAAAACGGATGAGTTCGTTCAAATGAGTGAACCCTTCCCTTATTATGTCAGAACCTTTGATTCGCTTCCCATTTCGGTACGCCCTAAAGAGGTGGTATCGCGCATGAACCGAAAGCTGCACCGGTTTTACAAGAAGAACACGAAGTAAGTTCTCAGGTGGAGTACTCGATCTAATCCTACAAGCGTAGGGCTCCTTACTCTCCTTTAAAAAGAGCTGCTAACCCCAGCCATTTCGCGTAGCCATGGCAATGGCCTCGGCCTTGTTGTGCACGTCCAGCTTTCGGTAGAGGTTTTCCATGTGGCTGCGGACGGTGAGCGGTGATACAAACATGAGCTCTGCCATTTGCTGGTAGGTTTTACCGGCCACGATCCATTTCAACACTTCTTGCTCGCGCTTGGTGAGGTTGTAATCTGCCGGAGTCTTCCCCGAATCCGGGACAGATCGTCTGAACAGATCCAGTGTCTTCTTCCCCATCTCAGGCGAAAAGGAAACGCGGCCGGATACGGCATCTTTGATGAGCTCCAGGACTTTGAGCGGATTTTCATCCTTCAGGATGTAGCCATCTGCCCCAGCATGAAGCGCCTTGGTGAGGCTCTGCTCATCGTTCATCACGGTCATCATGAGAATCTTGATGGAAGGCTGCAAAGCCTTGATCTTGGCGGTAGCCGTAATCCCATTCATTTTCCGCATCTCGATGTCCATCAAGATCACTTGGGGTTGGTGAACACCGCGCTCGATCCAATTCACCGCTTCTTCTCCATCGCGGGCTAAAAACTGAACCTCCACGTCATCCAGCAAACTGAAGATCCGCTGGAAGTTTTCTCTTACCTGCGCGTTGTCATCAACTAATCCGAGCGAAATCGGGGGCATAATCACAGAAGCTTTTCAGAGGGTGCAAGGTAGTTTCTCCTCCCTATTGGTACAAACACCAGAGAAAAGTAGCAAGCGCATGCAGAAACCACTGAAAATGGTGCCAATGCCGGATTTACTCCATGCACCGCTCGATGGAACTTTGCACCATCAAAAACAGAATCTAAACCATTGACTATGAAATTACTTTCTACGCTTCTCCTGTTCCTTTTCATCATGCCTAGCCTCACGCAAGCCCAAAACTCATGGACCAAGTTGAGCAAGTCAGATGTCTACGGCATCTGGAATGCAAATGTCTACTGCTACAAAGAAGGCCTCTCCTACTACTACACGGACGATGATGGTGCTACCTCCACTGAACTTGGTATATCACCGGGATTCATCAGCCAGGTTGGGCAGGTGTTTTTTCTTAGCAAGGAAGAGCTTTTTGTATGCATACGGTCTACCAGCAGCGTAGCTTTTTACAGCAGTACCGATGCGGGTGCAAGCTTTACCGAGATGAGCAGTAGCATCATGCCAGTGGATTTCAGCGCTCAGGGTGCGCCAAGGCTCTTTTTCTTCAACAGCATGGAAGGATTGGCAGACGTGAGAACCATCTCCGGTGGTGGCGATGTAGTAGACATTATGCTCAGAACTGCTGATGGCGGTGCTACGTGGGCGCAGGCCACGAATGACCCATTGGAGCTGGATGGACCTCTCGACATTGTTTACAATGCCAACGGAACCGTAAGAGTATATGGTGATGACCATAGTGCGAATGGGATTCACGAAAGCACCGATAAGGGGGCAACCTGGTCTGTAGTTGGCTCTAATCCACTTTCCTCTGGAGAGTTCACGGATGATGGCGGTCAAAACATATGGGGTGTTGGATGGGCCGGATCCAACGAGCCATGCTACGTAAGCTCTACGGACGGTGGCGCAACTTTCAACGCGTGGACACTGCCTGCTCCTGACAATGGCGGCATCATCGCTTGTGAAAACGCTGCGACTACGGCCCGAGGTGTAGAGCGTGTAGGCCAGAACCTGATGGTAAGAGGCTACAGAGAAAGCGCACAGGACATCGTTACGATCCTATCAACAGATATGGGACAAACCTGGGAGGACGTGACCTTTCCAGATGGTGAGGAAGCTTCCACCGGTTTCATTGGTGTCACTCAGGATGGGCTGGGTTTCTCCTATGTACTGCCAACATCTGATGCCTATGTCTTTGGCGCTGAAGAAGGCGGTGTTGGTATGGAAGAGAAAACCCTCCCTCGCCTTCAGGTCTACCCAAATCCTGTGACAGAGGTGTTGAACATTCGTTTTGATAACCTTCAATCAGGCCTTGTAGAGATATACAGCATTCAAGGAACACTGCTCCATACACAACGCGTGAACGGCCCAGCGATTCAGGTGTCTACCGACTTCCTGACTCCTGGTTTGTACAGCGTAATCATGAAGGACAATGATGGGCAGATGGTAGCTCAGAACCAAATCGTGAAAGCTACTCGATAACCACTCCCCGAAACAACGGACGCGAACCGGCAGGTGACTTTGCAGCATTTCATTCGAAAGCTCAAGGTTGCTTGCCGGTTTTGGTTTTCAGAGTTCCACAGCGATAGCGACACCTTCTCCCACAGCGGTTCGCAAATCATAGCTGGCATTGATATCACCGGCACGCCTGGCCATGTTTCCGAGTCCGTAGTGCTCGCCTGTTTTGGAGGTTGGCTCCATCCCTGCTCCATCGTCCGTGATCATCAGTTTCAGTTGTTCTCCATAGTCGATTCCTACCTTGAATCTATTGACTCTGGAATGCTTCAACATGTTCTGCGTAGCCTCTTGCAGGATTCTGAGCAGGTTGAGCACCTAGTTGGGAGAAAGCTGGCGCTCGTGACCCACATTCCTGATAACTTCCCATTCTACAATGTCAGAGAGTTAGTGTTGTTAAAAGGCTGTGCACCTTTGCGAAGGTTATGTACTTGAAAGAGGTCAAAATATCCGTGAAGGTGGTTACGATATGGACCATCCTGCTATCGCACTTGGCGTTGATGGCGCAGGACAGGTCACGGGCGATGCATGAAGATGGCAAGGTTCACATCTGTGGTGCCATGAAAAACGTCATGTGGAAGGGCGCTTTGGGAGGCACAATAGAGCTGGATACGATTCAACCTAAAGAAGGACTTTACGGTCTGGGCCCTTTGGAAGACCTGCGTGGAGAATTGTTGGTCATCAATGGCGAATCCTTCGTTTCCCGCGTGGGCCCAAACGGTGAAATGCTGGTAGAGAAGAGCTTCAAGGTGAAAGCTCCATTCTTTGTGTTTGCACATGAGCATAACTGGAGCGTTAAGGATCTGCCGGAAACAGTCACAAATATTGCAGAGCTTGAAGTCTACTTGTCTGCGAGACAACCGGTGCCCTCCACACCTTTTGTATTTCGATTAAGTGGCACCGTTGAGCGGGCGGAAATCCATGTGCAAAACCTGCCTGAGGGAACGAAGGTCAGCTCTCCCAAAGAAGCACATCAAGGGCAAACCGGCTTTCTACTCGAAAATGTTTCAGTTGATATCGTGGGTTTCTATTCCACCCAACATCACGGAGTTTTCACGCATCATGACAGCAATGTCCACATGCATCTGATCACTGCCGACCGAAGCCATATGGGACACCTGGACCATGTGATCTTTGGCTCCAGCCCCATTAAAATCTCCATTGCGGAGTAGTTGGCCTTTTAACTTTCTTCCAAAGAAAGCTGCTCAAACAGTACATCGTTCTGAGAACGATTTGTCTTGCAAACAGCACCTTTGCGGCTTCAATCTCTGCTCCATGATTTTTGAAGTCGTTCCCATCATTCACTCCATGATTGACCTCTATGGTAAACCAAGGTCTACAGAGCGCTTTCACGAATACATCTCTCAACTGCAAGGAGGCTCCAGAGGGGACTTAGAACTTCCCATCGGAGGATTCAACCCTATGGCTAAAGAGCATGTACTGGAAAAGCTGTCAGCGCTTGAAGCCCTGAATGCAGAAGCAATCATGCGAGAAGCTTTGGCTGAGCTCGACCTTACCCGACAAAAGCAAGACTCTGGTACCATCAAGGTAGTATTGAACCTGGCGGACGACCTGAAAGGTGGATGGACCAATCGCTACACCACCGATTTTGACAGCAAGTTCAAACTCAATGCGCTGGTGACCCGAAACTTTTGCACGCCCTATTTCTGGACCAGTGAGGAATACTCAGAAGAGTTGATCCATTCACGCGCTATTGAATATGCCATTCGGACGCTTTACTGGCTTGATCATGGCAAGCTCAGGACACTTGAAGACCATTTGAATCAGGAAACGTTCGTGAGCAGAAACGCCTCACAAAAACCAGATAAGATGGGCGATGCGCTACTGCTGCAAGCCGAGCGTTTCTGTGCTCAACATCGAATGCAGGATGACTACAATGTGATCTTCAACTTTTTCTACGGTGACGAAGCCTGCGAGTCTCTGGGCTATCCAACCTTTGGGATGAAAGGCATTACCGGCTTCCAATATGCCGCACACCTCAGTCGGTCGTGAGCTGAGGAAGTAGTTCCATCAACTGTGGAATCACGGCTTGCTGACCATCGTTCACAATCTCAAAGTCTGCGCGTTCCCTTCTTTGCTCGTCCGTCCACTGTCGCTTCATTCTGGCCCTCACCTCGGTTTCAGAAACTCCATCGCGTTGCATCACACGCTGAATGCGCACGGCTTCATCCGTGCTGATGGTGAGCACACGATCGCAGTCCTTGTAGCTTCCGCTTTCAAAGAGAATGGCGGCCTCGCGCACCAATACCGCAGCATCCTCATGCCTTGCCGCCCAGGCCTTCCAACTTCTGGCGACCGCAGGATGTATGATCTGGTTCAAGGCATTCAAAGCGCCCGGGTCGGAGAAAACGTGGGATGCAATTTCAGGACGATTGGCCTTTCCTCCTTCGTAGATGGAGGCTCCAAAAAGTTCCTGCACGGCTTTGATCACTTCTGGATCATGATCGAGCACATCGCGGCCGGCTTGGTCAGCTTCAAAAACAGGAAAGCCAAGTGTTTGCAGCACTTTGGCAACGGTAGACTTCCCACTTCCAATGCCGCCTGTCAATCCAAGGATCATTCTCGCTCGGTTAACACGAATTCAACCATCTCCGGCTGTAGCCTCACCTTGTGGGCATCCGGGGGCCAGCCCACGAGATCTACGGGCAGGATCTGCAAGCCTTCTTCCGCTTTCGAATAATCGATGAGCACGCGGAAATCAGACTCTCTGACCTGCGAGAATCTGGAGAGCGCCACCTGAAACGAGAGTTCCACAGACTTGGGAAAGAGCAGCATTTGAAGGCTATCGGGAACATTGATCAACTCGGGAGCTACCACCATCCGCTTCTCCGTCAATTGATCAATCTCGATGTCAATGACCACGGAATCAATCTCCAGCTCTGCATCTCCTCCGAGAATGGCCATGTCAACGGGCACCTTTTTGGAAATACTCTTGTTCAACTCTCCGAGCTTAATTCGCTCCGTGCGCAGGGAAGCAAGCGTATCGAGCAGCGTGAGCGCTCCAAAAACCTCTAACTCGGAAGGACTGCAACGGCCTGAATCCAGTACGATATAGCCTGGCTCGACTTCAAATTCAGTAATGGGCATCACACCAATGGTGCGTGCCACTTTCAGGTCAAACACAAAACTGATGGTATCGCTGAGCACGCGGTTTACAGACAGTGCTCCTCCGGCTCTTTCCTGGAGCACTTTGCCAATGGAGTTGGCATCGAGGTAGCCGCGCTGGTATTCCCCCCACGTGCTCATGTTGAGGTTGTCCATGTTGATGGCGAGGGTATCGTCATCAAACTCATTGTCGTACTTGATGAGGTTGTATCCAGACCCGGCCACATTGACGGCAATGCGCGCGGGCACCTCGTTTAAGAGGGTTTTGTTCTCCGGCAGGTTGTCATACTTCACCGGAATCATGATGGTGGTGTTGTAGGTATGCCCAAGAGAAATCAGCAACCAGATGGAAGCTGAGAGACTCAAAAAAAGGACGAAGACGGTTAACCGTCTTCGATCCTTGATGAGTTCTTTAATACCGAAAAGTGGGAGTTTGGACATCCGTCCAAAAGTAGGTGATCCTACTTAGGCTTTTGAGCTTCCTGCTCCAATTCGCTGGAACCCGAGCCCGTGCTGTATTCAGGAGAGATGGCCGTGCGCTGAACCTTGATATCCACGCCATTGGCGATGGTCAACACCACGTAGAGCTCCTTCACCTCAGCGATCTTTCCCTGGATACCTCCGATGGTTACCACCTTGTCGCCTTTGGAAAGGGCTTCTCTGAACTTCTTCGTCTCCTTGGCTTTCTTGCTCTGAGGACGGATCATGAAGAAGTAGAATACAACTACAATCAGCACCAATGGAAGGATGGACGTGATGTCGAATCCTCCTCCGCCTGCCTGTAATAGAATGGCTAACATTTACTTTTGTTTTTTAGCTTTTAGCTGGCTTCTGCCTCGGTCTCAGTCTCTGTGTCAGGAGCAATCACTTCTCCCTTCAGCACCAATACAGATGTGGAAGGATTAGTATTGGCAACGATGGAAACCTTCTTGTTTTGAACGCCCTTCTTACCGTCACTGTTGAATACAACATCAATCACACCTTCTCCTCCAACTGGAATGGGCTCCTTTGGCCACTTGGGAACGGTACATCCACAGCTTCCTTTTGCAGAAACGATCACCAACTCAGCTTCACCCGTGTTTTTGAATGTGAACGTGTGTGTCACTTTCTCTCCCTGAGTGATGGCGCCAAAATCAAAGACTTCTTCTGCAAACTCGATGGCAGCCATGGTCTCTTCACCGCCTTCCTCTGAAGCCGACATTGGATTTTTCACATCCGAAGTATCGATCTTCTGGTTTCCTTCTCCTCCGCACGCTGTGAGCACTGCGGCAATTCCTATCATCCAAAATAAGTTCTTCATCTTTCTTCCAAAATTTGGGCTCAAAAATAGAATTCGAAGCAGGCTAGTCGCGTGCTTTCTTTTGAAACTCTTAACAATTACTCAATCAGGCCGCGGCCGCGCTTGTTGATACGCTCCAGTCGCTTGAAATGTGCGACCAGCTTATCCAGTACTCCGTTGATGAACACCTTGCTCTTAGGTGTGCTGTACATCTTGGCCAGCTCAATGTATTCGTTGAGCGTCACCTTGATCGGAATCGTTGGGAAATGCTCCAGCTCGGCCAGGGCCATCTTCATCAACAGCATGTCGAGGAAGGCAATGCGATCCACCTCCCAGTTGTCAGCCTTGTCAGCCACGTGCTCTCCATATTCATCTGAAAACTGGATGGTCTTGCTCAACAGCTCCTTGACAAACTTTTGATCTTCGTCCTTCTCTTTGTAGAGGTCGGCCAGAATGCTGCTGTTGGTCGTATCAGCATCCGGAAGCGCCTGAATGGTTTTGATTACCGTGAGCGCAGCTACGGGAAGGTCATCCTGCCAATAGATGTCGGCTTCTTCCAGGGTGTTGTGAAAAACCTCATTGACGGCCAGGTACTCCTTGAAAATGTACTCCAGGATGTCCTTATCAGCCTGAAGCGAATCTTCTTCCGCGTTTCGGTAGGCTTCAAACTTCTCATCTTCCCTCAGGGCCTTGTAAATCCTTCGCAGGTCATCATGCTCATTGTCCCAATTGATCTTTTGGCGTTCAATGATGCGCTGAAACATGACGTTGCCGGCAATCTTGGCAAAGACTCGGTTATTGACGAAGCGCATATTCGGATTCAGATCCTCCTCTGTCGGGAGCCTTTTCTGGCGGTTTTGCTCAATGATTTCGTCCGCTGCATCATGCAGTGCGAGCACCAACTTCAACAGGTAGAGGTACAGGTTGAAGAGTCGGTTGATGCTTTCAAAGATTTCTCGCTCTACCTTAACGGGGTCCGCTTTGGGAGTTCGAAAGAAAGAATAGAGGCCTTGGAAGACTTTGATCCTGAGGTACCTTCTATTTACTAAAACTACTGCCACAATATCTCTTATAGGCTCCGGTGAATACCGGCAATTTGTTCGATTCGATCTTCAGCCATTTGCTTGGCTACGGTTTGCGCGGAAACCTTATCAGAAGCTGACTTATCCAGCACATTGCTGGTGGTTTCATAGATGTTCTCAGCGTGGTTCATCGCGCGTTCCTGGTTGTAGCCTTCCAGTTCGCTGTAGCAGTTGATCAAACCGCCCGCGTTGATGAGGAAGTCAGGAGCATAGATGATGCCTCGGTCCAGCAACATCTGGCCATGTCGGTCTTCTTCAGCCAATTGATTATTCGCTGCTCCGGCTACGATCTGGCACTTGAGCTTAGGAATGGAAGTATCATTTAAGGTAGCTCCCAATGCACATGGTGCATAAATGTCCATGTCATGATCATCTACCAAGTGCGGATCAATCACCGTTACGCTGCTATGCTTGGAGGTAATGTTGTTAAGCTTGTCCTCGAAAATATCAGCGATCGACACCTTGGCATCTTCCTTCATCAAGAGATCTACCAAGTAACCACCCACATTGCCAGCACCTTGAACTACGACCTTCTTGCCACTAAGGCTATCTGAACCGTATGCTTTCTTAGCAGCGGCTTTCATACCCATGTAAACACCGTAGGCTGTTACCGGAGAAGGATCTCCTCCTCCACCCAGCGATTCAGGAATTCCGACCACGTGATCCGTCTCCATGTGGATGTATTCCATGTCGCGTGTGGTCATTCCCACATCCTCCGCAGTGATGTATTTACCTCCAAGGCTGTCGACAAAGCCACCAAACCTTCTCATGAGTGCTTCTGACTTCAGTGTGCGTGAATCACCAATGATCACGGCTTTTCCGCCACCAAGGTTCAAACCAGAGATGGCAGCCTTGTAAGTCATGCCGCGCGAAAGGCGCAAAACATCAATCAGAGCATCATTTTCATTCGGGTAAACCCACATACGTGTTCCGCCAAGGGCAGGGCCCAAAACGGTGTTGTGGATGGCGATCATGGCCATGAGGCCAGTGTGAGGGTCGTTACAGAAAACGACTTGCTCATGCTTCATTTCCTGCATGAGCGACAGTGGTAGTTGAGCAGTTGTATCCACTTCCAAACTTTTATTTAAAGAACCTGTTATTTCCTGACGTATTCGAGCGATTACTTTTGCCCGCTCCGGGCGCGGCAAAAATAGACGAATAAGCATAGGAGCCAAGCCCG
This sequence comes from Flavobacteriales bacterium UBA6057, assembly GCA_002428995.1. GTDB lineage: Bacteria > Bacteroidota > Bacteroidia > Flavobacteriales_G > Salibacteraceae > UBA6057. The sequence goes on from DIYJ01000005.1 coordinate 240,992, forward strand.
GGATCAATACCACATGAAAGAACTTTTTTCCCTCAATAAATACTTCGTCCGATACCGCTTGCATTTGCTTGGAGGTATCGTCTTTGTTGGTGTTTCCAACCTTTTGGCGATTCTGCCACCACAGATCATTCGCTACGCCATCGACTTTGTGCAGGACACACTTTCTGTGCACTCAGTGTTCAGTTCATCGGCTTTCACCACTTTCTATGAAAACGACCTCGCCACTGCGTTGCTCATTTTCACTGCCCTGGTCATCATTCTGAGCTTGCTGAAGGGCTTCTTTATGTACCTCATGCGACAGACGATCATCGTCATGAGCCGGCTGATTGAATACGATTTGAAAAACGAAGTCTTTGACAAGTATCAGCAGTTGAGCATGTCGTTTTACAAGCAGAACAACACGGGAGACATGATGAATCGCATCAGCGAGGATGTGAGCCGCGTCCGTATGTACCTCGGGCCGGCCATCATGTATACGATCAACCTGGCAGTGCTTTTTGTGATGGTGATCACCACCATGTTCAACGTGAATCCAGAGATGACACTTTATGTGCTCACTCCCCTTCCCCTGCTGGCGATCATCATCTATGCAGTGAGCCAGCGCATCAACAAGCGCAGCGAGCACGTTCAGAAAAAGCTCTCTGACATGTCGACCTTTGTTCAGGAAGCTTTCAGTGGCATTCGTGTGATTAAGGCTTACAACCGGATGGGCGAACGGGAAGTGAAATTTACGGAAGAGTGCAACGACTACAAAGACACTTCTCTGGGATTGGTGAAGGTGGAAGCGCTCTTTGCTCCCGTTATGATCCTGATGATTGGATTGTCTACCACATTGACCATTTACGTAGGCGGCCGCCTGACGATTGACGGGCAAGTTTCACCGGGGAACATCGCAGAGTTTGTGATTTACGTGAACATGCTGACCTGGCCTGTTGCTTCCCTTGGATGGGTCACTTCTTTGGTTCAGCGGGCGGCAGCTTCCCAAAAGCGCATCAATGAGTTTTTAAACGAAGCCAACGAAATTGAGAACCCATCGAAGGAGCCTTTCCAATTGAAAGGGTTGATCGAGTTCAAGAACGTATCCTTTACTTACAAGGACAGCGGTGTGAAGGCATTGCGAGACGTATCCTTCAAGGTGGAACCGGGCAAAAGCCTGGCGATCATTGGCCATACAGGTTCAGGAAAGTCGACCATTGCCAACCTGATGTGCCGCCTTTTTGATGTGACTTCGGGAGAAATTCTGGTGGATGGAAAGGATATTCAACAACTGAACCTGGACGACTACCGGAATTCCATCGGATACGTGCCCCAGGAGGTTTTCCTGTTCTCTGACAAGATCAGTTCAAACATCGCATTCAGCACTTCGATTGCCAACAACGATCGTTCGGCCATTGAGCAAGCCGCGCGGGATGCAGTGATTTACAGCAACATCAAAGACTTTCCGGAAGGTTTCGACACGAGGGTTGGCGAACGGGGTATCACACTTTCGGGTGGTCAGAAGCAGCGTATCTCCATTGCGCGAGCCATCATCAAGAATCCGCACCTCCTCATTTTTGACGACTGCCTTTCCGCGGTCGACACAGAAACCGAAGAGAAGATTCTGAACAACCTCAAACGTCTGATGAATGAGCGCACAACCATCATCATCAGCCATCGTGTTTCTTCTGTGAAGCATGCGGATGAGATCATTGTGCTGGACGATGGAGCCATCATTGAGCGCGGTTCACATGAAGAGCTTATGAACCTAAAAGGCTCATATGCTGACACTTACGAGAAGCAACAACTGGAGCAGCTGCGCACCGCTGGCTAAAGCGGCTCGAATCAATATTTTTCTAGATTTGTCTTGCAAGGGACCGGAGGCAAGTTGAAAAAATGATTTGTGCATGGAAGAAAACGGAACTACTGAAAAGGAGGAGATTTACGCGAACGCAGTAAGAGCAGGTAAGAGAACCTATTTTTTTGACGTTAGAGCCACCCGCAACAACGACTACTACCTTACGATCACAGAATCAAAAAAGCGCTTCAATGATGATGGTTCCGTGAGCTATCAGAAGCACAAGATTTTCCTGTACAAAGAAGACTTCGAGAAGTTTTCAAATGCCCTTGGAGAAGCCTTTCGCCACATCATCGATTTGAACAGAGAGAAGAGCGAGGAGCTGGAAAGCAAACTGAACGGTCAGTTTACGGACATCAGTTTTGAAGATTTGGGCAACGATGAAGAAATGAGCTCAAAAGCTTAGTCTATTCCCCCAACGGTATTTCCCCGTCAAAAGCTTCGTACCACTGTCTTACGACTCTTAAAGCTGGCTTCCCCTGAGGAGTGTAGTCATTGTTATCACCACTTCTGTCTACATCAGGATACCACTTCCACAAACACCCTCCGAGCACTTGCCTGGAAGGCCAAAACGTTTTCAGGAAAGCACGGTAAGCCAACACCTGATTCAGCTGATTGATGTTACCCGTTCCATCCCTTTCCACGGAGGGCAGCTCCCATTGAGGCCCGCAGGCTCGATCAATGCTGCGGTAGCCATACTCCGTGAACAGCACCTTCTTTCCCTGGCTCTTTGCAAAATCGAGCAGCGTTTTCTTCTCTCCTTTAAGGCATTGTGTCAACACCTCTAAATCCACGTCTTTGGAAGTATCGCAGGGGAAGTAGACATCTACTGACATGAAATCGAGCTCGGCCCAGAATGGAACATTCTGATAATTGTCCCAATTGGCCGCGTAGGTCACCTTCCCGGAATAAACCTCCCGGACCTGTGCGATGAGTGAACTCCAAAAACCGGGGTCGTATCGGATGCTGGATTTCAATTCGGTGCCAATGCACATCACTTCCACATCCAGCTCCTCCGCCAGAGCTGCGTAGTGCAGAATATAATCCGCGTAGCTCTTGTGCCACAATTTCCATTCATCGGCATTGGCCAATTCAAGCTCTCCGGCCCAACCCGACTCGGCAATCCAGATGTGGGGTTTGATGATCACTCCCATGCCGTGTTCTTTCGCCAGCTTCACCTGGTGACGGGCTCCATTGGGAGTTTCTCCCTCCCACTGCCAGGTGAGGTCAAACTCAAGAAGAGGCACATGTTTGCTTCCGAAGGCGTAGGGATTGAGGGCCACCATGTTACAACCGAGTGTATCCAATTGCTCAAACACATCGGCTTCTGGAAGCGATCGCTCTCCTACGAGGTTCACACCATTTACTTTCCCAAACTGAGCATAAGCTCCGGGGAATGCAAGCAAAAGGCCGAGGCTAACGATTAAGATCGACCAACCCTTCTGGAAGGTTGAGTATGAGTTTCTGATTGACATTGTCTTGTTCCACGATGAAGGCATCCACAAAAGGAATCAAAACCTCCACACCTTCGTCTGTGATAACAGATATTAAGTCCTGGGCTTTAGTCGACAAAAGTTCCTTGACCTTACCGATGTGGTGATCATCGTCAAACACATCAAAGGAAATCAACTCTGACTCTGCAGTTTTAAAAGGCTCTGCCCTTTCAGATGGCAACAACATCTTCACCTTGCGAAGCGATTCCGCGACTTCTGGTGTATCCACATTTTTCAGCTTCATCCTAACCATGTTCGATGACACTATTTCCAGGGATTCAATCAGATAAGGTATCTGTTGACCTTCCATGGAAAGAAAGACCGGGCCTGGAGTCAATACCTCAGCCTGGAAGTCTTCCAAAATGTGAACGTTTAATTCTCCCTTCAAGCCCTTGGGCTTGGTAATCACTGCCACTTCTGTGAGCATAGCCATGAATGAAATGGAATAAAAAAACCCCTGCCAGAGACAGAGGTTTTAAAAGTATAGGATGAGGAAGGATTAACCTTCTTTCTTCTCTTCTTCTTTCGCTTCAGGAGCAGCTTCCTCCTTGGCAGGCTCTTCAGCCTTTGCCTCCTCAGCAGGAGCTTCAGCGGGCTCTTCCACCTTGGCCTCTTCAGCAGGAGCTTCGGCTTTTGCTTCTTCAGCTGGTGCCGCCTCTTCCGTGGCAGGAGTTTCAGCTTCCTCAGCAGCTTCTTCTACAACTGGTGCCTCAGGTTCGTTTGCTTTAGCACGTGCTTCCTTCACTGCTCGTTCGCGTTCGAGACGCTCACGCTCTGCAGCTTCACGAGCCTTGGTCAATCCATCTTTCTTGGATTCTACCTTAGCCGTCTTCTCTTCCATCCACTTGTCGAACTTGGCCTTGGCTTGCTCTTCTGTGAGCGCTCCTTTGGTCACCCCTCGCATGAGGTGATCGTACATCATGACTCCTTTGTAGGAGAGAATAGCCTTGGCAGTATCTGAAGGCTGAGCTCCTGTACTTACCCAATGAGCTGCACGCTCGAAGTCAAGATTGATGGTTGCTGGGTTGGTGTTTGGGTTGTAAGTTCCGAGCTTTTCGATGAAACGTCCGTCTCTCTTTGCTCTTCCATCTGCAACCACAATGTGAAAGAAAGGCTTGCTTTTTCTACCGTGGCGCTGAAGTCTGATCCTTGTTGGCATCTATATAAAGTTTAATCTATTCGTTGCGAAAACTGACCGATTAAGGGGCCGCAAATGTAGTATTATTTGTTATTCTGGGACATGAAGCTATATTTTTTCGGTTTTCAGAAAGCAAGACACAATATCGATCGTTTCACACCATTCATCGTCATAAAAAAGGCATTCATCTAGAGTTACAAGCGCCAGGGGTTTTGAATACACAAAGTTGTGTACTCGTCAGTATATTCGGAAGTTGCTTTTCAACAAGCGACCGTTTATAACCGAACCTAACACCTGAATATGGTTAGATCTTTACGTTCCTTACTATTTATCGGCCTTTCCACACTTTTTTCGCTCAACGTCTGGGCACAATGTAACTCCACAGTTACGGTATTTCCATGGGATGACAGCTTTGAAGGCGGCTTCACGAACTGGACCGGAGACATTGCCAATCCTGGATGGCAAACAACAGACGCGGGAGGCGCCAATGGGACACCTTCATTTGGCACTGGACCTACTACAATCGTAGATGGTTCTTTAGCAGCATACACCGAAGTTTCGGGAGCTGGAAGCCCCAACGTTACGATGGATTTGAACGGTCCTTGTTTCGCTCTCCCCCATAACTCGATTCCCTTTTTCTCCTTCGTTTACCACATGTACAACACGACCCAAAACGCGAATGCGATGGGTTCGTTGGCGCTACAGGTAAACGATGATCCACTGAACAGTACGGTATGGACTACCGTATGGTCAGACACTGGAAATCAGGGAAATGTATGGATTCCAGATACGGTGGATCTCTCTACCTATGCCGGAGACACCATCCAGATCAGGTTCAGGTCTATTTCAGGAACTGGCGACAGTACGTGGCAGGGAGACCGAGCCATTGATCGTTTGTTCCTATCGCTCGGGGTGAACGTAAATCACAACTACTGCATTGGAGGAACAAGCGGCTCTGCCAGTGTGAATGCACAGTACGGAACCATCCCCTACACCTATTTGTGGTCTACCGGAGCAACAACTCAAAGCATCTCAGGCCTCGCAGCAGGAAACTACACAGTGACAGTGGTTGACGCCTTATTGGATACGGCCATTGTTCCCTTCACCATTCTTCCGGGTACAGTTCCTTCCATATCCACACTCCCCTATTTTGAGAGCTGGGAAGACAGCCTTGGCGACTGGACAAACCTCACCACTGATGATTTTGACTGGAGCTTCCGCTCGAATGGTATCGGAGGTACAGGCCCCACTGTTCCTGATTTCCCCAGTGATGGTTCGATCTACATCTATACAGAGGCAAGCGGGCAAGCCACAGGAAACGAGGCAATCCTGAGCAGTCCCTGCTTCAACTTTGGAGCGAACACGCTACCCTATTTCATATTCGACTACCAGATGAAGGTTGACGGAGGGGGCGGTTCTGCCGCCAACATGGGCTGGCTCTACCTGATCGCAGACACAACACCCACAACCACCAATACCGGAGATACGGTTTGGTCACAGTTTGGAGATGCCGGAAACAACTGGATCACAGACACGGTGGACCTGTCCATGTACGCAGGTAGTGAGGTCGTTCTTCGTTTCACAGGTGAAATTGGCACTGGCATTCCTCAGTATGGAGACCGGGCATTGGATAACCTCCGCATTCTGGATGCGGTTGAAACATCTGAAAGCTGTGATGGAGGCTCGGGTGGAAGCATTTTCATTGACCCTCAACACGGCACTGCGCCTTACACTTATCTATGGAACACCAATGCCACCACACAGGGCATTTCGAACCTTGGCGCGGGAACGTACACGGTAACCATCACTGACGCCAACACCAATACATTGGTGAGAAGTGTAGACATTGATACACTGGAAATACCAGCACCAACCGGACTTACAGCCGATATCACATCCTTCTGCGCCAACGATCAGGATACAGCGATGCTTAGCATCGACTATCTCGCGGGAGATGCCACCTTCTTCGGTTCATCGGATACCCTCAATGACTTGGGCCCTCAAAACACTGCCGGAGAATCGGTGCTTTATTCATTGATAGGAGCGCCCAACACAGCGACTTCGGATGCAACATTCGCTTTCTATTCACGCGGTGACCTCGAGGCTCCGGGCGAATACATCAATTGCTTTTCAGAAAGCGGAAACCTCTTGGCGCAAGCACTCAATCACAGCGCCCAGTGTGCCGGATTCTATGAAGTGGTCGGCTTCGAGGTTCCGGTAGACACGATCAACACCTGGACTCAGGATGATACCATCTTTATGGAAGGAGACCCGTTTGGAATGACTCGATACTGCGGTTTTGGCGGAACGCGCTATTCTCAGGAGGGTTACTTCACGGTGAGCTATAAGTATTCCACGCTTCAACCCTACTGGTTCGAAAATAGCTGCGATACAGTTATCGCAAACGCTGTAGACAGCGGTTTTTTCATCTCAGTAGCTCCCACCACCACTACTACTTATTATGTCCGCTTTTACAATGCTGAGTGTCAGGCTTGGGGCGATTGTGACTCGATCACCATTACAGTAAACGCACCACCCGTTGTCACCGCAGATCCGAACCCTGCTTCTTACTGTAATCAGTTGCCTACCACCATCACAGCTTCCGGAGCTTCCTCCTACTCATGGAGCCCTGGAACAGGTTTGAACATTGATACAGGAGCGGTAGTAACCACGACCAGCAACAACCCTATTACATACACGCTCACAGGAACAGACGGCAACGGATGTTCCGACACTACGCTGGTCAACCTTCAGATCACCAGTCCTCCTACAGTTGGTTTCACAAACACCAACGTGACGTGTAACAGCGGAATGGACGGCCAGATCGCAACAGTCACTACCGGAGGAACAGCACCTTATAGTTACCAGTGGTCAAACGGTGGAACAAACTCTTCGATCGGTAGCCTCAGCGCGGGTACCTACACCGTGACCGTAACAGATTCACTGGGTTGTGCCTCGTCAAACACTACCTTAATTACAGAGCCAGGGCCAGTGAATGTATTCGCTTTTGCGAACCCGGTTACGTGCAACGGCTTGAGCTCAGGTAGCTTCTTCGCCAATGCAACAGGCGGAACACAGCCCTACGATTTTAACTGGTCTTCAGGCCAAAGTACATTGAACACCACCTTCTCTTTTGTGGGTGGACAAACAGCCGGTACCTACACCGTAACTGTTACTGACCAGTTGGGATGTTCCGGTACAGATTCTGTTGAAGTGGTGGAGCCCGATCCCCTTTCCATCGACAGTGTCAACGTGGTTGACGTGCTGTGCAACGGAGGAAATGACGGAACCGCTGAAGCATTTGTTTCTGGCGGAACCAGCCCGTACAACTACACATGGAACCCTGGAAACCTCTTCGGGGCAAACGTTAACGGCCTCAGTGCTGGCACTTACACTCTGAATGTGACGGACAACAACGGTTGTTTTGAAACCACAACACTTGTTGTTGCCGAGCCCACTCCTGTTGTAGCTTCTGCATCGGTTGACAATCCTGTTACCTGTTTTGGAGGTAATGACGGAAGCGCGACAGCTTCAGGCTCTGGCGGGACACCGGGCTACACTTATTTGTGGGACAACAACGAAACCACAGCTACTGCTGTGAGCCTTACAGCCGGACTTCACTGTGTAACGGTGACTGACACCAATGGCTGTACCGACACTGCCTGTGTGACCATCACGGAACCCGACACTGTTTCTGCAGGCATTGTGATTACCAATGTTTCCTGCTATGATGGAAACAACGGTGCGCTCGCATCAACTCCTTCTGGAGGTAACGGAGCACCTTACACTTATCTGTGGAGCACAGGCGCTACCAGCTCGAGCATTTCGGGATTGGTCGCAGACAGCTACACCTTGACTGTCACTGATAACAGCGGATGTAGCAACGTATTCACGTCTACTGTGACGCAGCCTGACTCTCTGGATTTGGCCATGTCATCTACGAATGCGCTGTGTAACGGAGAAACTACTGGAACTGCAGCCGTTGTCGTGACGGGCGGAACAAGTCCTTACACTTACATCTGGTCGAACGGTCAAACTGCGGACAACGCCACAGGCCTGGGAGCCGGCACACACACCGTGACAGTGACCGATGCCAACGGTTGCGGCAAGACAGGTTCCGTAACGATTACTGAACCTGCAATGCTGGTCGTGAACATTGATTCATCCAACGATGTGTCTTGCTTTGGATTCACAGATGGAGAAGCCTTTGCTTCTGCCACGGGTGGTACTTCGCCTTACTCGTTTGCATGGACAAGCGGTTCTACCAATGACTCAGCCGGTGGACTGGCAGCTGGAACCTATACTGTAGTCGTCACAGATGCCAATGCTTGTACAGCAAGTAATTCAGTGGTAATCACACAACCTGCGGTACTTGCGCTTGCTACTCAGGTGAATGCAAATGTGACGTGCAACGGAGGCATGGATGGAGAAGGTGAAGTCGTTGCTACAGGTGGCACAATGCCTTACGATTACCTCTGGAGCAATGGAAGCACGTCAAACACAGCCCCTGGATTGGTTGCCGGAACTCACACAGTAACTGTTACTGACGCCAATGGATGCGTGGATACTGAAACTGTAACCATCACAGAACCCACTCCTATTGTGATCACACTAAACGTTGATTCCATGCCAAGCTGCGCAGGTGACAACGATGGTGGTGTATCAGGTGGCGCGACCGGTGGCACGGGTGCGTTAAGCTTCCTTTGGAATACCGGATCAAGCTCCACTACCCTTTCGGGTGTTCCTGCCGCAACGTACACCGTTACTGTCACAGACATCAGTGGATGTACCGAAGTAGACTCCATTGTCCTGAATGAACCCGATCCACTGGTGGCTACTTTCTCCAGCATCGATTCAATCAGCTGTAATGGAGTAAGTGACGGTGGTCTATTCGCTGACGGTATTGGTGGCACAGGCCCTTATACTTTCCTCTGGAGCACGGGAACCACAGCAGACAGCATCACGGGTCTTACCGATGGAACCTTCACCGTAACGGTGACAGATGCCAACGGATGTGTGGACGACACGAGTACCACCCTGATTAGTCCGGCCATTGTGATCCTCTCACTGGATTCTACCAACGATGTGAACTGTTTTGGAGGAAGTGACGGTGAAGCTCACGCTTCCGGTACCGGAGGAACACTGCCCTACACTTTTGCCTGGAGCAACGGAAGCTTCGGAAGCAGCATCAATGATCTCACTCAAGGAAGTCACTCGGTGACATTGACAGATGTAAATGGATGTGCAGATACCGACAACTTCTCCATCTCCCAGCCAGCAAGTGCCCTTTCAGTTTCTGCCATGGTTGACTCCAATGCTTCGTGCAACGGGTTCTCGGATGGTGGAGCGAGCGTTTCGGCTTCTGGAGGCACAGCGCCTTACACTTACAACTGGACAAGCGGAAGCAATACAACGGTGGCAGCAGGCTTGTCAGCAGGCACGCACACAGTGGTAGTGACGGACGCCAACGGATGCCAAGATTCTGCTTCTGTAACCATCACTGAGCCTACAGCTGTGGTAGCAAGCATTGGCATTGACTCTAATGTTTCATGCAACGGAGGAAATGACGGAGCGCTAACTGCCTCAGCTACCGGAGGTGCGGCAGGCTACTCATACCTGTGGTCTACGGGTGCGACTTCTGCTTCCATCTCAGGACTTGTAGCCGACAGTTACACCGTGACGATCACAGACGCCAGCGGATGCACGGGAACACAGTCAGAAACCATTACAGAGCCTACAGCACTTACAGTAAGCATTACTGTTGACTCGAATGCCTCATGCAACGGTGGCTCCAATGGCGGATTGACTGCCAGCGGATCGGGAGGCACAACCACCTACTCTTATCAATGGTCTAATGGTTCGTCTGGAGCCAGCATCAACGGACTCTCAGCAACGACCTACACAGTCACCATTACAGACGCCAACGGATGTACTTCCACGGCTTCTGAAATCATTACAGAACCGACACCGGTTGTAGTGGTGATTGATTCTTCTTTCAACGCGGATTGCTTCGGAGCGTCAACGGGATCAGCGTTCGCTTCTGCTTCCGGAGGCAACGGTTCCTACACGTTTGCATGGAGCAACAGCGGTTCCGGCAACTCCATTTCGGGACTCGCAGCGGGAACCTACACAGTGACCGCAACCGATGCAAATGGATGTCAGGGCACCAACCAAGTGATCATTACGGAACCTGCCAGCGCCCTGAACTTGGTAACTGCGGTAGATTCCAACGTGTCTTGCCAGGGCGACATGGACGGTGGTGTGAGTGTGGTTGCCAGCGGAGGTACTAGTCCTTACACCTACCTGTGGTCGAATGGCAGCATTCAGGATTTCGCAGCCGGTCTTGCCGCAGGAACTCATACCGTTACCGTGACAGATGCCAATGGATGTAGTGAAACCGCTACTGAAACCGTGACTCAGCCAAACCTGCTTGTTGCAACTACAACCATCGATTCAAACGTAGCTTGTAACGGAGGCGGATCTGGAGGAATGACTGCCGGAGTTACCGGAGGCACATCTCCTTACACTTACAGCTGGAGCAACGGAGACATGACACAAAGCATCACAGGTCTCACAGCCGGACCTTACACGGTGACCGTATCTGATGCCAATGGATGCTTCACAACGGCTTCAGGAACAATCACAGAACCTACCGACATCACCTCTAATACCTTCACCCTCACTGACGTCACGTGCTTTATGGGATCTGATGGCACTGCACAAGTGACTGCCAACGGAGGCACCACACCTTACACCTACCTCTGGTCCAACGGTGACACTTCTGACATTGCAGATAGCCTCGCAGCGGGAACATTCACGGTAACGATCACGGACGCCAACGGATGTACCGAGACGAACACAGCAACAATCACGCAACCTTCGAACATTGGAGTTGAACTGGTCTCTGTGCCAGCATCCGGACAGCTTTGCTTTGGCGATAGCTCGGGCAGCTTCCTGGTGACGGAGATCGGGGGAAGCGGAAACTCAGCACCTGGAACTTATCTATGGAGCACGGGATCAACGGACAGCGTGATCACAGGACTACCTGCGGGAGCTTACTCGGTGATCTTCACCAGCACACTGGGTTGTCAAAACACATTGACTGGTTCCCTCACGCAGCCTGATTCTGCCATCGAATCCACGATCACAGCATTGGATACTTTGCTCTGCAACGGAGCCAGCGATGCTTCGCTATTGGCGAGCGCTACAGGTGGCTATTCAAGCCAGGGATACAGCTTTATGTGGAGCAATGGCTCGACCATCGACACTGCGATGAACCTGAGCGCTGGAACCTATTTCGTAACCATCTCTGACAGTCTGAACTGCCAGATCGTAGATTCATTCACGGTGACCGAACCTTCAGCGGTTCAAGCTTCGATCACCTCTACCGTAGATGCTTCCTGCTTTGGAGAGGCAGATGGAGAAGCTACAGCCGGTGGATCAGGCGGAACAGGAGCTTACACCTTCCTGTGGCAAGATGGACAAACCAATGCGACCGCCATGGGATTGGCTGCAGGAACCTATACAGTGATTGTAACCGATGCCAACGGATGTTCGGATACAACTTCTGCGACCATCTCAGAACCAACACTCCTGGTGGCTGCAGTGGCCCTGGATTCCAATGCTTCGTGCAATGGCTTCGCGGACGGAGGCGCCACAGCGTCTGCATCCGGTGGAACTGCTCCCTACACCTACCTATGGTCTGACGGACAAACGGATGCTTCGGCTGTAAACCTTGCAGCAGGAACATACATCGTGACCGTGACCGACTTCAACGGTTGTGAAGACACTATTTCCATCAACATCACAGAGCCTATGCCGCTGGTGGCAAGCACTGTTGTTGATTCCAACGCAGCATGCAACGGTTCGGCAGATGGTGGAGCAACTGCTTCGGCTACAGGAGGAACTTCACCTTACGCTTACCTCTGGTCCAATGGCCAAATCGATTCTAATGCAACCAACCTCGCAGCTGGTGTACACACAGTGACCATTACGGATGCGAACGGTTGTGTTGATGTGACTACCGTAACCATTACTGAGCCTAGCGCAGTTCTAGCTGCCATCGCCTTGGATTCTAATGTTTCTTGCAACGGTTTTGCAGATGGAGGAGCTACTGCTTCTGCTTCTGGTGGCACATCACCTTACACCTACCTCTGGTCTGATACACAGATTGGAGCTACGGCAACCGGATTTCCTGCAGGCACTTATGAGGTGTATGTAACCGATGACAACGGATGTATGGACACTGCTTCCATCACCATTACCGAGCCTACTCTATTGGTAGCAGCCGCAGCGGTTGATTCCAATGCTTCGTGCAACGGCTTCGCGGATGGTGGTGCTACAGCATCTGCATCAGGCGGAACTGCCCCGTACACCTACTTGTGGTCTGACAATCAGGTCACGCAGTCAGCTACAGGACTTGGAGCGGGAACCTACATTGTGACCGTAACGGATGCCAACGGATGTGAAGACACAGCCTCGGTTGTGATTACAGAGCCTGCTCTTCTGGTCGCCTCTACCGTGCTTGATTCAAATGCCTCGTGCAATGGATTCACTGACGGAGGTGCCACAGCATCGGCCAACGGAGGCACTTCTCCCTACACTTACTTGTGGTCTGACAATCAGGTCACTGAATCTGCGGTTGGACTGGGTGCAGGAACTTACACCGTCACTGTTACAGACGCCAACGGATGTACAGACACTTCTTCAGTGACTATCACTGAACCAATGGTGCTCGTAGCTTCAACGATGGTAGACTCGAACGCATCCTGTAACACCTTCTCTGATGGAGGTGCTACAGCACAAGCCACCGGAGGAACTGCTCCTTACACCTACTTATGGTCCGACAATCAGGTAGCTCAATCTGCTGTTGGATTAGCAGCGGGAACCTACACGGTGACCATCACGGATGATAACGGATGTCAGGATGTTGCAACGGTGACCATCACCGAACCTACTCCACTGGTCGCTTCCACTTCCCTCGATTCAAATGTTTCGTGCAATGCATTGACAGATGGCGGTGCCACCGCTTCTGCATCAGGCGCAACCGGTCCATACACTTACCTATGGTCTGACAATCAGGTGACAGAATCTGCGGTTGCATTGGGCGCAGGTCCCTACACGGTAACTGTAACGGATGCCAACGGATGTCAGGACGTTTCAACGATTGTAATCACAGAGCCAGCGCTGCTCGTTGTTTCTACCGTGGTTGACTCCAACGTTTCATGCTACGGTCTTGCAGACGGAGGCGCAACAGCCAGCTCCACAGGAGGAACTACTCCTTACAGCTACATGTGGCCAAACTCGAGCACCAACCCAAGCATTGACGGCCTGGCCGCTGGTTCATACGTGGTGACGGTGACCGATTTCAACGGATGTACAGATACAGCAACGGTTGTAATCACTGAACCTGACAGCCTTACGATCACTACTTCGGTGAATGACATCAGCTGCTTCGGATTCCAGGATGGAACGATTGCTCTGACCGTGACAGGTGGAACACAATCCTACAACTATAACTGGAGCACGGGATCTACACAAGATTCCATCTCTCTGCTTGATGTTGGAACCTACACCGTAACTGTAAGCGATGCCAACGGATGCTCCAAGATGGAGAGCTACAGCATCACTCAACCAAGTGTGTTAGCCGCTTCCATCTTCAGCACAAGCAATGTGCTTTGCAATGGAGATTCCACAGGAACCATTGTAGCAAGCGCAGCTGGCGGAACAGCCGGTTACAGCTTCTCCTGGCCCACTCCTATCGTTTCGATCAATGACACGGCCTTGAATGTCCCCGCAGGAACCTACACGGTGACAGTGACGGATGCCAATGGATGTACGGATACGGAAGTAGCGACTATTACAGAACCTACCCCTATCGTACTTTCTGTCACTTCAACTACGATGGTGACTTGCGTAGGCGGTTCTGATGGAGAAATTCAGGTGAATGCAACCGGTGGCGCAGGCTCCTTCACTTATTCCTGGAACAACAGCACTGTTGGTCCGGTAAACTCAAACCTTTCTGCAGCTGAATACTGCGTGACGGTGACGGATGCCAATGGATGTCAGGACTCTGTTTGCGTCATCATTACTGAGTTGAACGCTCTCCCCACGGTACACATTGGAAATGATACCATCTTCTGTCAGCAAGACTTTACCCTCTCCGCTGGATCATTCAGCTCTTACCTATGGGATGATGGAAGTACAAACAGCACCTTGATGGTGAACAGCTCCGGAACTTATTCGGTAACCGTCACAGACGCTAACGGATGTCAGAACGCTGATACAACAGTGATCACCATGTTGACACTGCCCGATCCTAATGTCACCATCATTGATTCTGCTGACTGTGGCATCAGCAATGGGGTTGCGCTCGCTGGATTCACCAATCCTGGTGGAGGCGCTCCTTACACCTACCTCTGGAGTAACGGGCAAAACGGAGGCCCTGGAATTACCGGAATCGGATTTGGAAACTACACGCTTACGGTGACTGATGCCAACGGATGTGTCGGTACGGAAGACTTCCAGATGCTGGAAGACACGGTCATTCTGGCCACGATCAGTGCTTCGGATGTTACCTGCTTTGGAGCAATGGACGGAAGTGTTGCGGTCACTGCGCTGAATGGAACAAGTCCATATTCCTATAACTGGAGCAACAGCAGCGTGAATGATTCCCAATCCAGCATTGGACCCGGTGTGTATTCCGTTACACTCACTGATGCCAACGGATGCCAGGCCATCGCAGACACGGTCGTTACTGAGCCGCTTGAAATCCTTCTGAGTACAAGCTCTGTAGAAACAACCTGCGGAGCATCCAATGGAAACGCCACCGTAGTTGCGGGACCGGGAAGCTACAACTTCACCTACGCCTGGAATGATGCTGGATCGCAAACAACACCTACGGCATTCAACCTGGGGGCGGGTATCTACACCGTAACGGTGACAAACCAGTTCAACTGCTCTGAAACCGCAACCATATCCGTGAACGATCTGGGCGCACCGGTGCTGACAACAGGTTTCTCTAATGAGCAATGTCCCGGAGCAGCAGACGGATTTGCATACGTAGATGCAGTCGGAAACGGCATGCTGACCTATACCTGGGATGATCCTTCCAATCAAACGACTGATACCGCGAATAACCTGAGCGCAGGCATTTACGGAGTGACGGTGACTGACACGAATGGCTGTAGCAGCTTTGCTTCCATTCCGCTCATCACTGAATTCCAGAACCCTGTGATCTCCCTGGGCAATGACACTACGGTCTGTGAGTTGGCATACAGCCTCTCCCCTGGCCCTGGATTCTCAGCCTATGAGTGGAGTAACTCAGGTGTCACAGACAGCATTACAGTGACAGCATCCAACACCTACACCGTTACAGTGACGGATAGCAACGGATGTCAAGCCTCTGATGCCATCGATCTGACCATGAACGATCCGGTTGTGTTCAACGAAGCAGTTACGGATGCGAACTGCAACCAAACGAATGGAGCTATCGCATTGACGATATCATCCGGTACAGGACCGTTTGCCTTTAACTGGAGCACCGGAGGAACGAACAATCAGATCGACAACGTGGGTGCTGGATTCTACGGTGTCACTGTATCTGACATCAATGGCTGTTCTGCTTCAGACAGCATCGAGATAGGATTGGTAGATGCGCCACAAATCACGCTTACATCGGACAGTGCTTCCTGCGCAGGTGTGAGCGATGGTAGTGCTGCGGCAACGGTAACGGGAGGAGCAGCACCTTACACCTATCTATGGTCAAATGGAGCAGTAACCGATTCTCTGAACGCAGTGATGGCAACAACATACACGGTGACTGTGACGGATGACAGCAACTGTGTTGTGACCGCTTCCATCGCGGTCGAAGAACCTGCTAAGATTATTCTCGATGTAACTACCATCGCCAGCACATGTGGTGTTGGTGATGGCGAAGCCACGGTAAGCGCATCCGGTGGTGCTGGTGGATTCACCTATCAATGGAACGACCCTGCCAACCAGACGACTCCAACAGCAAGTAATCTCGCAGCGGGACTCTATGTCATTGTGGTGACGGATGCTGAAGGATGCTTCAATTCAGAGAATGTGGCGCTGAACGACAATGGTGCTCCTCTGCTCCTGACGGACGGATTGGATGCGTCATGCTCTAACAGTCCTGATGGAACAGCTTGGGTTGAAGCGCTGGGTGGAGCTCCATTCAGTTACCTGTGGAACGATCCTCTCAATCAAACCAACGACACTGCTTCCAACCTGCTTCCAGGTAGCTACGCTGTTTCTGTAACAGATACGGCCAACTGTCTCGGGGTAGGCTTGATTGACATCGACTTCCTCGATGAAGCTCCAAATGTTAGCCTTGGACCGGATGTTACTGTTTGCGAAGGTGCGGAGGTGATCCTCACTCCTGGCGGAGGTTTCAGCAGCTATACCTGGAATACAGGCGAAACAGCTACGGATATCAACGTGACTGCCAGCGGAACCTACAGTGTCTCTGTGACAAGCGCCAACGGTTGTGGAAACCTGGACAGTGTTGAAGTACAGATCATTCCTACTCCGGTGGTTGATCTAGGCTCAGATACACTCGTTTGCTCTACCACTGACATCAGCCCGATACTGACGCTGAATGCAGGAAGCGGATTCGCCAGCTATGCCTGGTCTACGGGCGAAACCACACAGAGCATTGATGTTGATCAAACTAACTTCTACAGCGTCACAGTTACTACGGCCGAGGGATGTGTAGGAAACGATGCGATGATTGCAGTATTCGACACGTGCATCAACCTGAATGCGGATGAGTTGGCGGGCAACCTCTTCGAGTTAAACCTCTATCCAAACCCAACGCTGGGCAGATTCTGGATTGAGATGAGCGGTTTCGAAAACGGCAAGTACGAGGTGGTTGTGTCCAACCTCCAGGGACAACCCGTCTGGTCAAGATCCATCAGCATTGATGGTAACCGCGAATACCGGGAAGAGGTATCACTCGAGAACATTGCCGCTGGCATGTATGTACTTCGATTGATGGGCAACGACAAACAAGTGGAAAGAAGAGTGATCGTCCAATAACGGTCGCTCTTCGCTCTCCCTTGAAGAAGGCGGTTAATAGCTATCAGCTGCGAGCTATTAGCTACTAGCCTAGCCTAGCCTAGCCTGCACTTCCCATATTTGAAGGCTTTCCTGATCTGGACCTAGACTGTGGTAAAACACAAAAGATTAACGCGATCTGAAAGATGACAGACCACAAGCCCCAATCATCTAATGATCTAATGATCTAATCTTCTGATTATCTGATCATCTAATTATCCAATCGCCTAATCCGGTTCCTCAGACTTTGGCATCTCTTTGTCAACCGGATTGGTCTCTTCCGCATCGACTTTTGGCAAAGTTGACGGTGGAGACTCAACCTCCGGTTCTTCTGCCGGTGCTTCCTCATTGATTTCAGCCTTGTCTTCTTTGCGGGCAAAAAGCCTTTTGAAAAAGCCGTTGCCGTCAAACTCCTTTCGGTAGAAGATACCTGCGCCCTGTGTGTAAGGCGACTGGTTGAGGTTTACTGCACTGTAATTATTCGCCTCGTTAAACACCCGAGCGCGAAGGGAAGAGTTGTCGCTTTCGCTGATTTTGTATTCCACGTTGAATTCACCAGCCACATTGCTGGCGTCCTCATTTCCGGGGTTATCTCCGCGAACGGTTCCGTTTACTTCCAGCAAAACACGGTCGTCAAAAAGCTCTTTGGATAATGTCAGTTCCGCCTGATCGGAAGTGGTCTCCTGATCTCCTCTTCGATAGTTGATGGCGATGTCAACGCTCTCGAAGTACTGGGAAGCCCAATTGGAGAATTGATTGCTGAGTACTTCGAAGCCCGTGGTACTGGACAAACCTTCTGTGCTGAAACCCTGCTGAGGCGCAAAGGCACCTACGAGGAGCAAGGAGAATACTTGCTTGTTCAAATCCTGGGCATTCATTGTTCCAGGCGCGAGCAATTGGTTGGCGAGGTCAGACTCTGGCAAGCTTGGAAGGTTCACATCAAAAGAGAGCACCGGATCCATCAGTGCACCCTTCATCTTGAGGTAGAGCTCTACCGGCATGCGCTGCTTGTAATAATCTGAAGTGTCGCCAGTGGATGCGACCAGCGTATAAGGAGAGGTTCGAAGGTTATAGATGGCAGCCAAGTCTACCTGTGCGTCATAGGGCGAGCCGTTCCATGCGATCTTGCTGCCCTGCGCTACGGCAAACTTCTTATTCACCACGTTTTGCAGTGTAAAGAGGTAATCTCCGCTGTTGATCGTATAATCACCATACATGTTGAATTTCCCACGGGTATCGATCTCCATCAGCATGTCTCCCCTACCGCGCACCTTGATGATGTCACCGATCTTCTCGTCAAAAATGATCTGAACTTCTGCCTTCTCATCCACCGCGAGCTGGAAGTTCAAGACCAATCCTTTCAGCTGTTCCCTCGCTCGCTCCTGCAAAAGCTCCAGCCGCTCCTCTGCATCATCGCCCACAAAGTGAATGTACTCCACATCATTCACTTCTCCGGGCTTGTCAAGCGGAATGAAAAGCTGTGTGTTCTTGTTCGTGGCCGCAATTACTTCAATGCTTGTTTCGTCACCACTGCCACTGATGCTCACATCTCCTGAAATGTTTGCGCGACCGTAGTAGAGTTCATTTTGAGCTGCCGAAGTATTCAGACACAGGAAATTATCTACATCCAGGAAGATGTCATAGTTCAGGTTCTGGAAGTTGGTGTGGAAGATGGTGGCGGTAGCAAAGCCTTGTTGTCCTTTTTCATCGATCAATGGCAGCACATCACACCCAATGTAGTCTTCACGGATGTTGACGGTGCCGGTTGGAATGGTGTAAGATGTATTCAGATAATTGACTTTCGTACTGAACCCATCCAGGTTGAGATCACCATTCAACTGAGGTTCTGCGAGCTTCCCTTTCACACTGACGGATCCATTGATCTCCCCCTCCAGATCAGAGACAAAACGCTCCAGAAAAGGTTCTAGCAACACCACTCTGAAGCTTTGAAAGTCTGCTGTCACATCCAGCTGATCTTCTGCTTCGAAGGGATAGTAATTCCCCTTCACTCGAATGTTCTTCTGTTCCTGATAATCCAGTTCAACATCCAATCCGACAGAATTGGTGATCGCAG
This sequence comes from Flavobacteriales bacterium UBA6057, assembly GCA_002428995.1. GTDB lineage: Bacteria > Bacteroidota > Bacteroidia > Flavobacteriales_G > Salibacteraceae > UBA6057. The sequence goes on from DIYJ01000005.1 coordinate 260,611, forward strand.
AATAACTGCTACTTCCATAGATATCCCCGAACTCGATGTCCTGGTAGAACAGGTGCTTGGCATTCAAGTTGGCATTGACGAGCACAGCATCCCCAGATTGCCGGATATCCACCTCAGAATTAAGGATTCCCCCAACTTTCTGGGCCGTAAGCCCAAGCTTGGAGATGTAGGAAAGGTCCACACTGCGCAGCTCCAGCTTCAACGTATCGTTTTCAAGATCTGAAAGCCTGCCATCGCATGCAATGCTGCCATCTTCGCTCTGGATGAGCAATTTCTGGATTTCAGTGGATGCAGAATCGATATGGATGCGCGCCCGGTTGGTGGAATACCAGTTGACACCACCTGTCACCACATCAAAATCGGTTAACCCAATTTCCAGCACACGAGCTTCCTGCGCTGCCATGTTGAAGCCAATGGATCCACAATCCCCTCGCTGGGTAGAATTGGCCCATTGCACGGAAGCAGCCAGTGTATCGGCATGCACATCAAACAGCCCAATCACATTGGATACAAAGTAGTCTTCCGACAACTCGATGTGGGCGCAAGTAGCCTGTAGCAACAGACTATCGGCCCTGGGCGCCATGGAGATGCGGATGTCATTGTAGCTTGCTTCTCCGTAGAGCAACGAAATGCTGTTCGATCGCAGATCCAGGTAGTTTGTTCTTGTATCTACCCTTCCGCTCAGCTCGATGTCTTCCAGCGTGCTCAACTTCGGGGAAATGAGTTCCAGGAGATGCGATTCCTGCTGCAGGTCAACACGAAACGCGAAGTGCTGAAGTGTGTCCGCAGGCTGCTCCTTCATAGGAAAGTAGTGCGGCAAATAGGCGGCCGCCAGTTGCTGAAACGCAGATGGAAGGTCAAACAAGGTAGTCGCCCCGTTGATCGTAATGTCGAAGTAGTCGGAAACCAACTCAATAGAATGGCCCTCATCCGTCAATTGATCGATCAGGCGGGCCGTGTCCAATTGAAGCGATCGGGTTTGTGAGTGATAGTCAAAGTCGCTCAGCACAAACTCACCGTGGAGTTTCTCCTTTGTGTCACCCGCCATATCCAGGCTAAACGCTCCGCTGAGTGTAGAAAGCGAGTCCTCGGGAAGCAGGTTGAGCGCAGCCAGATTCAAACGCTCTATGCTGGTTTTGCAATGGATTTCGGGTACCTCATCCGTCAAATCTACTCTACCGGCAAAATCGAGGACGATGTTGGTGTCTCTCACATCCAGGTTGCCGTTGAAAATGCGCTGATCCAGCGTGCCATCGAGGGAAACATCCTTGTACTCATAACCCATCAGCTCGATGGAATGCACTGTTCCCTTGGCTTCAACACTCATCTTTTTGAGGTCAAAATCATGACCTTCCACGTTGAGGTCGAAGGCAGCCTGACCAATCTGTCCGCTTCCTACCAGAGCATCGATGTCCAATCCATTCGATTTCACATTCCCGATATAGCGAACCTGCTCCTTCTGGGTTTTCAGGTTCAAATCAAGCTCCAAATTGCCGACAGCGGATTGCAGGTTTCCATATGCCACAAAGTCTTGAAAGAAACCGGTGTAAGAACCTTGAAAACTGAGTGCACCAACCACTTGGGCGACTTCAGGAAGCTCCAGAATCTGCGGTTCCGCACTCGGCAAGGCCAATCCATTCAGTTCAGAAATAGGAACGTAGAGCTGCCGCACATTGCTTTGAATGAACAAGGCATCAGGATCAGGCAGGCCTCGAAGGCGAACGTTACCACTGAGGTAAGCGGAATTCAGGAAGCGCAGTGTATCAATGGATGTCTTTAGATTGTCAATGGTCCCGTTCACCTTCCCGGTGAAGTCCACGTCCGTCAGCGTTCCTTGCAGAATAGGAGCAAAAAAGGCGATGTCGTCCACCGCGATCCTCGACTTTTCCAAAGTCGCCTTCAATTTCACCTCGGTTAGGAAAGCTCCGAAATCACTCCAGCCATCGTAGTGCATCTCTAAGTCACCTTGCACTATGGATCGGTTCGTTTCTAACTGCAAGGCGTGTGCTGCAATCGAATCAGCGCTTACTGATGCAAGGGATTGAAGATGCTTTACCTCCAGCCCTGAATGATCCGCCAAAGTGAGATCAAGGATATGAGCCTGAACATCACTTCCAACAAGGCTGATATCTTCAAACACCGCATTCAATTGACGGATGTCCAGATCACTGAAATTGATGCCTTCATAAGCGTCAGCGATGCCCAGCGCCTGATATCGAAAGCGTGCATCACTCAGCTCAAAGCGGCTGCAGGAGAGCTCAAACTGCTGATCAGAACTAGTCGTATCCTCCGAACTGAAAGCGTCAATGATGAAATCCATATTGAGCGAGCTGTCCGGTAGTTGGTAGAGGTTGAAGTAAGCAGTCTCTAAGTTGACCTCCCCGAGATTCAAAAAGCTGAAGGATTTATCAAAGGCTAAAACACCAACATCGAGGGACGAAACAAAGGCGAGCGTATCATCTTGCAGATCTTTCACCAGCAGTCCATTCAGTTGAAGGCTCGAGAAAGGCTTTAAGTAGATGGATTCGATGTCTACCTCCGCCCCGAGGTAGTCGCCAAACTCAGTGGCAGCATAGGAAACGGCTTCGGTTTGAACAGCGGGAATCAATAAGCTACCGCCCAGAATGACGGGTAGCAAGAGTAAGAAGAGCAATGTCCCCGCCAGTAGCCGGATGGCCTTTTTGATACCTTTGCGCTCACGTGAATTTGCTTTCAATCGCTGCAAAATTAAGGAAAGCTATATGCCCATTACCATTCTTGGAATTGAGTCTTCCTGCGATGATACGTCCGCAGCCATCCTGAGTGACAAAACCGTATTAAGTAACGTTACGGCAAGCCAGGAAGTACATCAAAAATACGGTGGAGTAGTTCCTGAACTCGCCTCGCGTGCCCATCAGTCAAACATCGTTCCAGTTGTGGACCGTGCCTTGAAAGAAGCGGATGTAGAAATGAAAGACCTGGATGCCATTGCCTACACGCTCGGCCCCGGTCTGGTAGGCTCGCTCATGGTGGGCAGCTCTTTCGCAAAAGGCTTGTCACTCAGCCTGAACATCCCTCTCCTGGAAGTTCATCATATGAAGGCCCATGTTATGGCACACTTCATAGAAGAACCGGAAACCTCCAACCCCGAACTTCCATTCCTGTGTCTCACCGTGAGCGGTGGTCACACTCAATTGGTGATTGTGCACAGTCACAAGCATTTCGAAGTCATCGGTGAAACCATCGATGATGCGGTGGGCGAAGCCTTTGACAAGTCTGCCAAAATCATTGGCCTCCCCTATCCCGGAGGTCCGCTGATTGATCAGTACGCGAAACTTGGTGATCCTGAGTCCTTCACATTTGCGAAACCCAAAGTTCCGGATCTCCAATTCAGCTTCAGTGGTTTTAAAACGAGTGTCCTTTACACGGTTCGCGATCGGGTAAAAGAAAACCCAAACTTCCTGGAGCAGCAGCGAGATAATCTGTGCGCTTCGATTCAGCGAACCCTGGTAGAAATGCTGATGGAGAAAGTGAGACTGGCTCAAAAACAGACAGGAATTACACGCATAGCATTGGCAGGTGGAGTCAGCGCCAACTCGGAATTAAGAACCAGCGTTCGAAAACTTCAGGAAGAGGGTTGTGAGGTGTACATCCCAAAATTCGAGTATTGTACTGATAATGCTGCGATGATCGCGGTTCAGGGATACCATCAGTTTCAAGAAAAGCAATGGGGTTCCCTGTCCAGCGCTCCTTCTGCACGTCTTCGAATTGAATGAAACGACTGAAGGTCATTTTCTTGTTTACCCTTGTGGCTTCTGTTACCGGGCTCTCACAGGATTTTGCAAAAGTGAAGAACCCGCGCGATCAGGAGTTTCACGATTGGAAGTCGATCTACCTTAAAACCAATCCGTTTCCGATCATTCAAGGCCCCATTCCTGCTACCGCAGAGTACAGAGTCGGATTCGAAGCAATGGCAGCCCCAAGGCTTAGTTACCAACCTTCGATCAGTTTCCTGGGAAAGTCTCCCCTTTTCAGCCTCTTCTTTCCGGATTCGGCATTGTCTGGTTTTACAAGCCGGGATTTTCTCATTCGTGGATACCGGCTTCAAGGTCAGCTGCGGTATTTCTACCTCATGTTTTCGAACAAGGGACCAGACGCCCACATGCGTCCTTCAGGACTTTATATGGCACTGCATTCTTCCTACAGCACGGCAACACTTCGGTTGCGTTCATTCACCTATCCGCGTCTTACCATCAACCATTTCAACGTCAATGCACTGTTTGGAATACAAGTACTGATGAAAGATGCTGTTGGCCTGGACATCTTTGCTGGTCTGGGCTACAAGGAGAACACGATCTTCGAAACAGACCAAAACCAAAACGTAACGCAACTGGACCTTGAAGAGGAAGGTTTTGGTCCTTACTACAGCTCCAACATCAAAGTCTCTCTGGGCTTCAATCTTGCCATTGGCTTGTGGTAATTTATATTTGATTGTTCTAACCCCCTACACTCATGGCTCACCTTAACCTCGACTATCTCAGGGAAAATGTCTCTGATGATGATGAATTTATTCATCAATTACTACAAGTATTCCTCGATAGTACCGCGGACGATCTTGTAGCCTTGGAAGACGCTATTAAGTCTGCAGATCATGAGCAAGTGAAGCGGGCTGCTCACAAAGTCAAATCAAGTTTCAGGAGTCTGGGAATGCTCAGAATCACAGAGCTATTGCAACGTCTTGAGGATATGGCTCGCAACAATCATGACATCGAGGAAATTGTAAGCGTTCACAACAGCTTTCTGATCGCCTACCCCAGCGTAAGAGAAGAGGTACAAATGACGCTCGATCAGGGTAAGTAGAGCTGTTCCTCTGTCAGTGATTCCATGAAGGCGATCAACGCCCTTCTGTCTTCCTGTTCCAATTCGAAGCCATTGAGCAACTCACTCTGATTCGGATGTCCCTGACCTCCGGCAGCGTAGTGGTCCACCACTTCTCCCAGGGTCTTGAAGGAACCATCAAACATGTAAGGAGCTGTGAGCGCTACGTTCCTGAGTGAAGGCGTTTTAAACTTTCCTTCATCTTCAGTTTGGAGTGTGAGTCGCGCCCGCCCGCGGTCTTCGTATTTGCTTTTGGTTCCGTTGTTCTCAAACGCAAAGTTGCTCAGCATGCCGCCCTCATGACACTTGCTGCAGTTGAGTTCATCACTTGTGAAGAGTTCATAACCGTGTCGTTCTAAAGCCGTCAATGCCTGAGCATCTCCGTCTAAGAATTGATCGTAGCGGGTGGAGCCTCCCAGAATAGTCCGCTCATATGCTGCCAACGACCTGGTGATGCCAAAGGCGTTGGGCTCCTTTCCAAAAGCCTCCTTAAACAGCTTGGTGTAACTCTCGTCCTGTTTCAGCCGATCGATGGCCATCCCCATGGGCAAGTGCATTTCATTCTCTCCTTCCAGCGGCACAAACACCTGAACCTCAAGGCTTGGATTTCCACCCTCACGCATGAAATAAGGATGCAAAGCGATGTTTACCAATGATGGAGAGTTTCGCTCCGTTTTCAGCCCACCTACTCCGGTGCTTAATGCACTTGTATCACTGAAGGCATAAGCGGGAATGTGGCAGCTGGCGCAGCTCACAGAAGAGTCTCGGCTGAGTATGGGATCGAAAAAGAGCTTTTTGCCCAGGGCTATCTTCAATGGGGATTGAAGGTCTTCATCCGCATCACCGGAAGCATCCGTTGCATCTGCAATTTCAACCGGCTCTGCCTTTTGCTTAGGTGACTCTCCGCAATGTGTGAAGAGAAGCACGGAAAAAATGATAAGAAGCGCGGCCAGCTTCCTCATGGACGAATGCTCATGACCTCAACAAAGCGATCCATGAAACTTACGGCATGGCCGTAATCGTCTTCGGTGTCCACGGTATGGGTATTGGAGTTGGTACTGAAGTCCACCCCTTTGGCTGGATCAAAAAGTGCCTCCAAATCTATCTCCACATGCACCGTGTCGTTGCCCTCGCCATTCATATCAACATCCACATCAAAGCGCTGTCCAGGTCGGTACAGATCGTTTGTTCCGATGTGATAAACCAGTGTTTCAGCCGCATCTGATTTGCCTTCTTGGTTGCCTCTTGCCTCCAGAATGACGAAGCGATACATGGTCGCCCACGCCCAGTACATGTTGGTGTACACACTCAGGGGATGATCATTTTCATAATCGGTAGGCTCGCTGTTGTTTAAGTCAGGCCTCACTCCCAATGAGAACTTCAACTCATTGAATGTTCCAGATTCCAATTCGAAGGCCAGCTCATTCTCCCATTGCGGATTGTTGATCTGCGCGTTGAAGGGCTCAAAGTCAACCAATTCAATCTCGGAAAGGACTTTCTGCTCAGAGTTATTGCTGAGGGTCAGGTCGGAAACGTAGAATTTAAGCTGGGTCGGTAGAATCCATTGCCCGTTCTTGTCTACCATAGATTGATCCAGATTCACAGGCTCCCCACCTAGCATCATATCGAAGCTGATGACCACCTTCTTAGGTTCTGGTTCAATCCCGGGGTCGTCTTCCCCGGGATCGTCTTTCTTGCACGCCACCGCAAAGAGCACTAGCAATGCGGTTGCGTAGAACTTAGCGTTGTGAAATGGCATTGGCAGCATTTTGGGCAATTTTTGATGCGAGTGCAGGATCGTTCATCGTGTGTGTGACTTGTTCCGTAGTGAAGTCAATGTTAGCCAATACTTGCGAAAGGTCGATTTTCAAAGAAACAGAAGCCTTGTTATCCGCCAGGTTCACTACGCTGCCAGAGAATGATTGGTTCACGAGGTTCGGGTCCAGACCAATGTGATATTGGAATGTGCCATCCATGCCCTGATCTCCATCAGGAGAAGTGTCTACCCTGCCCTCCAGGCTGATGTAGCGATATCCCGTAGCCCACGACCAATACATGGTAGGAACTTTGGAAGCCAGCGGGTGGCCTGATTCATACGTTGCTGGGTCGATGTAATAAACATTAGAGTCTACCCCAATTGTGAAATCAACACCTTCCAGGTTTTCTTGCGGATATATGACTGATTCCAGGGTGTAATCGTCTGCCGTTACGAGCATCACATCCAATACTGGTGAAATGGCTCCTCCTCCATTCGCTTGATCGAAGGAAATATCGCTCAGGTAAATCCCTACATAGTCGAACGAAAGCTCTCTTCCGTCTGACGTGGTGTAAGTAGTTTCAAGTTCAAGCTTCTCATCTCCGAAGTAAGGCACTGCTTCCATGCTTAGCTCAACAGGCCCGTAGATGCAGTTTTCTTCGGATTCCCCATCGGGATCGTAGTTGAAAGCTATGGGGTTGTTACAAGTGTCTTTGGTACAGGAAGTGATGCAAATAAATGTTACGAAGGCAACGAGTAGGTATCTCATATTCATCTGGTTAATTATCAAGACGTATGGTGCTCTGAAAAAGTGAACTTTGTGCACAAATATGCCTGTTAAACTGATGTTAAAAGCCCGTTCGGAGCTTTCTGAATTTGAATTGATTTGAACTTAAATAAGGTCCACATGAGCCGATTGTTTACCCTCCTCTTCATTTTTACGGTCTTCCATGGTTACTCTCAAGAGCCTCTGGAAAACTACGATTTCAAATTCCGCATTACCAATGTGCCGGACAGCATCGACAGTGTTGCTTTCATGGCCAATTACTACGGAAGCAAGCAGTACTACAGGGATACAGCATACTTTGAAAAAGGTGGGGTACTCAACTTCACTGGCAGTAGTGTGAATGGTGGAATCTACTCCGTCATTTTCCAGGATCGCAAGACCTACTTCGAGTTTGTGGTCAATGAGAACTCTATTGAAATGGAGACCGATTTCAACGACCTGATTCCAAAGATGAAGGTGAAGAAGTCGGTTGAAAACACTCATTTCTACGAGTACCTGCGCTTCATCAATTCAAAGAGCACTATGGCTGCGCCTATCCAGGAGCAAATGAATGCGCTCGGAGAAGAAGACGAGGAGATGAAGCAAAAATTCAGGGATAAGCTGAATGAGATCGAAAAGGATGTGATTGCCTTTAAGAGAGAGTTCATCGGTAAATACCCTGACCTGTTGGCTACAAAGGTGTTCCGAGCCACAGCAGACCCCGAAGTGGGCGACTTCAAGGAAATTGAAGACGAAGAGGAACGCAGGAAAACACGATTCAAGGAATTCAGGGATCACTACCTCGATGATGTAGACTTTACAGACGATCGCTTGCTGAGAACACCTGTTCTGCACAACAAAATGATGCACTACATCACCAAGCTAACACCTCAAATTCCTGATAGCATCAACAAGGCAGCTGATCATCTTGTGGAGCTGGCCCGACCAAATCCGGAAGTGTTCAAATACGTGGTTCACACCATCACCAACAAGTATGAAGGTGCACAGATCATGGGTATGGATGCTGTGCTGGTGCACATGGGACAGAAATACTATTGCAGCGGTCAGGTAGACTGGATGAGCGAAAAGAAGCTGGAAGAGTTCTGCGAGCGTGTGGAAGCCATGGCTCCCCTGTTGATCGGAAAAAAAGCTCCTAACCTTATCCTCCTGGACACCAACGGAGTTTGGCAGAACATGCATGAAATTGACGCTCCCTACACAGCACTCTACTTCTGGGATTCAGGATGCGGCCATTGCAAGAAGGTCACTCCGAAGCTGAAAGAGTTTTACGAGACCTACAAGGAAAAGGGAGTGGTGGTATATGCCGTTGGAACTGAGTTTGAAGTGGAGGAATGGAAGCAATACATCAAGAAGAAAGACCTTCCATTCATCAACGTTTCTGACACACCTGATGCCAATGAAAACGCACAGGAACTCATCATGGAAGGCAAAACAACCCTTGAGAGTTTGAACTTCAGAACGACTTACGACATCTTCAGCACGCCACGTCTCTTCCTGCTGGACGAAGACAAAACGATCATTGCCACGAAGCTGACTCCAGAGCAGCTGGGCGACTTCATCGACAACGACATGGAGCGAAAGCAAAAGGAGTCAGAAAAAGCCGCGAACTGATCGCGGGAAGCGGATCTTGAAGTGCTCCTTGCGTTGGTTGGGCCTGAAATAGACCAGCCCCATGCAATGCAGATCGATTGTCACGGTAGCCTCGTCTAGCGAGCAAACTTCCTTCCAGGCGAGCAGCATTCCGTTGCTCCAATGGATGTCGTGAAGGATCAATGGACCTTCTCCCGCCAAGCGTTGCTTCAGCATATGGAAATAGCGCATTGTCGGCTCATAGCGGTGATCACCATCCAGAAAGATTAGGTCGTAATGACTGGAATCAGATGACAGGAATTCGTCAAACGTGGAGTTATGCACCTGTATGCCTCCGAGCCCCAAGTGCTTGAAGTTGTCTTGCGCCAATTGGGAGATGCCTTGATTGCCCTCTACCGTTTGAATGGAAATAGACGGCATGGCAGAAGCCAAAGCCGCTGAAGTCTTCCCCAGATTCGTTCCCAGTTCCAGCACTTTCGAGGCGTTGTGGTACTCCGCCAGGCGACAGAGCAGCTTCACCTGATAATCGGCAATGCTGGAAGTACGTGCCAGATATCCCACTCTGTAATCCGATTCAGAGGTCTCGCTCCTCCCGAAGTCGATCCCTGACACACGCGCTTTGGACGCTCTTAGATCCCGAAAATACCGAAGCACGGGGCTTAAATCCGTCCGATTTGCACCATAAATGCACGATTCGATTAAATCATAAACAAACGGGGAATGCACGCCATGCCTCGTTTTGGCAGAAAGTCGATGCTCGAGAAAGTCAAAGATTTGAGTCTTGTTCATGATTTTGCCCGCATGCAAATGAACGAAACTGAATATTTCTAAATTTGCAGCCCTTAAAGATCAAGGTTCAAGGAATCAAGATCAAAGAAGAGCTACTCAACTTTGATCCTTTAGTCTCCAACTTTGATCCGACAGGCCCAGGTGGTGAAATTGGTAGACACGCCATCTTGAGGGGGTGGTGCGCTATGCGCGTGCTGGTTCGACTCCAGTCCTGGGCACTAGATGACAATTAAAGCCCTGTTCATGAATTTGAGCAGGGCTTTTTGTTTTGCGCCCCACCTTTGCCCAAGACTGGAACAGAAGTTCACTTTGAGTGCGCGAAGAAGGAGTGAATCGAAGAGAGTCACTTGACGCTGAAGTCTTATTACAAAGCAGTCGAGGCTTTTGATCAGCTACGCTTTCCAAGGTTTGTCGAAATTGCTTGTCCAGTTTTCTGTTTCGGGCTTCTCCTGAGTACCGCATGCCTTTAACGTTCCATTGAAATACTCGATTTGCGCTCGAACGAAGTCATTTATGACTTGAATGGGAGGTTGTTTATCCAATTCTTCGCCCGATTTTTCACGATCAAGAAGCCACTCAATTTCAAGCTTCAATATGTCATCGCTCACTTGATTATCGACAAGTTATTGAAACTTCATCGGAGCCATGGTTCCAGTGGTTGCTATCCATTTACAGGCAAGAATCGGTCGAAGCACAAATCCATCCTTAATATTCATTTTTGTATATATGCATTAATGTATATTTGCTTTATGAGAAATATAACTGGACCACCCGTTAGTGGATCAAACTTTTTCGGACGACAAAAAGAGATTGAATATGTATGGCAAAGTCTCAAGGATGGCAATAACATTCTGCTACCGTCTCCACGCAGGGTCGGTAAATCTTCGTTCGCAAAAAAACTCCTAAGCATTGCAAAAGAAGAGGGCTGGGAAATCATTGAACTCAATCTGGAAAAGATAGATTCAGAACCGGAATTGGTGCGCTCGTTTATTCAGAAGTTGAAAGAGCTAAAAACCTGGGAACAAGTAAAAGAACGGGCGGAAAACCTCTGGGATCGTATCCGGCCAACTTCGATCAGTGTGGGAACGGGCGAGGCTTCGGTTTCCGCTGAATGGAAAAAACAGAAAAAGAAAGTCTACCGAGACTTTGATGCCTTACTAAACCATGATGTTCCCACCCTCATCTTCTTTGATGAAGTCGCTGTGCTTCTCAACCACATCCTGGCCGCTGATAAAAGTATCGCAGAAGTAGAACACCTTCTCCATTGGCTGCGCGACCTGCGACAAACGGAAGACTCGCGGATCCGGTGGATCTATTGCAGTTCCATCGGCATAGAAAACTTCACCCATCAGCACGGCATGAGTGATACGGTGAATGATTTCGAATCCTACAAACTCAGGGCGTTTGACCGCGAAACATCCACGGCCTTGATCGAAGCGCTGGAAGAAGACAAAAAACTCGTATTGACCCCGGACCTCCGCCACAGGATGGTGGACAAAATTGACTATTGCCTACCCTTTTTCCTACAGGTACTGTTCAAGCAAATGAAGGGACTTCATCAAACGGAAAACGCAGCCGTTAATGGCGACCTTCTCGACAAGGCCTACCAAGAGCTGTTGACCCAAAAGGACCTAAACACCTGGATCGAGCGGCTGGAAAAGCAGTATCCGGAAAAAGGCCGGGACGCACATACGGTTCTCAAGCATATCTGCCGGGAGAAGACCGGAAGCAAACGCAGCAACTTGAAGAATACACTGATCCACCATTACCAGGATGAAGAACAAACAGATGTCGTGCTCGCAAAACTCCTGCACATGCTCACCAACGATGGCTACCTCATGGAAGAGGAGGACCTCTACCGCTTCCGCTCACCCCTGCTCAGAGACTTCTGGCACCAACGCTTTGTTAAATGAACCAACAGCACCAACTACACACTGCACAGATCGGCATATTCAACCCCGGCCGGATGAGCGATGCCGACATCGAACGCGTTTTTGTGGCACGCATGGAGACTTTCCGCCTGCTCATCGACAGCATCACCGGTGAGGAACCGGGTTCGATCCCACAACACCACTTGGTCATCGGGCAGCGGGGCATGGGAAAGTCCACTCTCCTGCACCGGATCGCTGCGGAACTTCGCAAGGATTCGTTTAACGAGACCTTTCTTCCGCTCACCTTCCCGGAAGAGCAGTATAACGTGGATCGGCTGTCCAAGTTCTGGCTCAACTGCCTGGATGCCCTTGCCGATGCACTGGATAAGAAGGGTGACACCCAATTGACCGCCTTGGAAAAACAAATCGATGAACTGGCAAAAAAGCTACCAGCTGAACAGGATGCTCCCGAGCAGGCCTTTGAACAATGGTGTAAAAAGTTGGGGAAACGCCCGGTGTTACTGGTGGATAACCTCAACCTGATCTTCAGTCGCATCGACAAAAAGGAACAGCACACGTTGCGCGCAACGCTAATGAGTACCAACGCCCCCATCCTGGTGGGAGCTAGTTCTCTATCCATGGAGGAAGTGTCTGATTACGGAGCACCGTTCTATGATGCCTTCCAGATGCGCTACCTCAAAAAGCTAACGCTGGCGGAAAGCACCGAAGTGCTGATCAACTTTGGTCAGATCACGGGTAACGACTCCGTGCGGAAAAGCCTGAATGAACACCGCGGGCGCCTGGCGGCCCTATACCAGTTGACAGGTGGCACTCCGCGCACGCTGGCCATGCTATTTCCGCTGGTGCAGCACGGTTTTTCCAACGATGTGCAAAGCGACCTCGATGCGCTGACCGACATGGTGACCCCGCTCTATAAGGCGAGTTTCGAAGAACTGCCCACCCAAATGCAGGTGATCCTGGATGCCATTGCCATCCACTGGGATCCGATGACCCTGGAACAGCTCCGGCAAACCACTCAGCTCGGCAATGCACAGCTCTCGCCCCAGCTCAAACGCCTGACGGAAGTGGGCTGGCTGAGCAAGCAGGATGCCTACGAGGCTCGCGGGGCGGCTTATGAGATCAGCGAACGCTTTTTCAACGTGTGGTACCTCATGCGCAGGAGCACCCGAAGGCACAAGCGCGAACTCCTGTGCCTGTCGAAGTTTCTGGAAACGTTGTATGGGGAGGAGATCGAACAGATTGCCATCGACATGATCAACCGGAAAGCTCAGCATCTTGATCACGTGGTGTATAATCTTGCTCTTGCCGAGTTGATTCACGACCCTTTACTTAAAAGGGCTTTAAGGAGCAAGGGATATGAAGATCTCATTTCAATGAGCGTATCCAATCCAAGTCAACTTTCTCAGTACGACATCCCCCGGGAAATCTTGGATGAAAACATAGAAACACTCTTAACCCCGGTAAAAGAAGCCATTGATAAAGAAGGTTTTGACGAGGCATCGCTAAAGCTGGATAGCGTGGAAAAAAGTGTCGGAAAACTCCCTTATCTCATCATGCTACGTGGTAACATATACTTTCAACAAGAAGATTTCGAAAAAGCCACAACACTCTACCAAAAGGCCATAAATCAGCAACCAGAGGCCGCTGATTGGTACATTTATTTGGGGCAAGCACAGGCACTTAACGATCAATATGAAGTAGCCGAAAAATCATTCCTCAAAGCAGTTTCACTTGGAGCTGAAGCACCGTCCATTCATTGGTACTTGGGAATCTTGTATCTCGCCTTCTTAGAGAAAGTAGACGAAGCTGTTCCACATTTACGAGAATTTACTGAAGCAAGACCTGAGAATGAAGATGGTTGGACTGCACTTGCTGAAGCCTATTCAAAGAATAATGAAGTTGAACAGGCTTTGCAAAGCTTAAAGACAGCACTTGATCTAAATCCAGCCAATCTCGAGGCTGTCCTTTCATTTGTACGGTTAATTGATGAGTTTAAATTAGCGAAAGAAATTCTCGATGAGGCTATTAAAAAAGCTACGGATAAAAGCCACAAGGCTTTATTCATTGCTCGTTTAGGAGGGTTGTTAGCTTTTGAGGATAATGACTTTGAGACAGGTATAGCCGAGTTCAATAAAGCTGTTGAGCTAGACCCTAAAAACTGGTGGATCTGGCAAGGTTTGGGTCTCGCTCACGATCTTCTTGCAAATCACCTTAAGGAAGCGGAAAGCGCTTATAAAGAATCAATAAAGCAGGGAGCTGAAATCGAATCGTGCCTGCTTCTTGCTCAATTGTACATGAACAAAATGAATAAACAAGAAGAGGCTCTTGATCTATTGGAGTCTTGGAGAGGAGCAAAAAATGATAAGTATTGGGCACTGCTCGGGAATATATATATGGACTTTTTTAATCAGCCAAAAGCAGCAGAGAAAGCCTTCAAAGAACAAATGAAACCCCATGTTAAAACGGACAAGACATCAGCGTTGAGTTTAGTCGCTCTTTTCCGAGACAAGCTCAGCCAAATTAAAAAAGCAAAAAAGCTCTTTAAAGAAGTCCATAATCCTGAGCTACATGAGGATAGCTGGGAGTTGCACAAAGCCATGTTTGCCATGTATGATCAAAACCTGGGACATGGCCTTGAGTACCTAGTCAATGCACTGGAGATTATTGATAATGAATTATCCGATGACACCAAAGACGACTGGTGGCGTTTCGGAGCCGTATCCGCCAAACTGGGCTATGGTGAAGAAGTATTGAAAGTACTAGAAGAGCACGGGTACGACACGATCCTGCGCCCCTATTACGTGGCAATCAAAGCGCTGACGGTGCAAAAGCCGGAGGCTTACATGAACAGCGTGGCGGCTGAAGTGCGCGAACCGGCCCGGCAGATCTATGCCTTCATGGAACGCTACAACCAGCCGGGCGAAGACATAGAGGACAAAGACTGATTACTTCATTGTTTTTTCAGCTAAAGCGTCTCCTCTTCGGATTCGAATCTCGCCACAGTGGGGCAACCCCTATCTTTCTGGAGACGCACTCAGGCCGAAATCGTCCAGGCACTTCATGGTTTCGACTTAAGAATCGATCCGTCTGATTACTGAAAACAGTCAATAACCGTTTACGAGGTTGCAGTCGATGGAATACAAAAAATGAAACCGCTGATCCTGCATGCGCCTACAAAAGCCATCAATCAAAAACGTAAGCAGATTACCCATTTTGAATTCTGTAATCAAAAACTCGCGAATGGATTGAAGTGGATGGAGAGATGGAACCTCTATAAATAGCAATCAACTCGTGCTTTCAAGCTAGATGGCTCGACATTGATCCACCTCCGGGCACGAAAGCAAAAGGTTCACTTTGAAATCCTTAGTAGAGAGTATTCCATCCGTTCAACTTCCTTTAGTTGCATTGAGTACCACAACACTCACTCCCCAGAACCTCACACCCCCACTTTCCTACAACTGTAAACAACCACGCCAATCCATTTTCTGACCAGTATCAATGTAGAATGTGCCAGAATCAAAAAGCCTCTGGAATTCCCTCTGTGTGGCAATAAATTTGATATGAGCGGTCATCTTTGTCCCTTTGATAGCAAGCTCAACACCCAAACTCTGCACATCATGAATAGACTTCTACCTGCTTTTTTCATGATTGCGCTGATGGCAAATGCTTCGTTCGCCCAATTCCTCGAATGGGGAGTGGTTGGTGGGAGTCCGTGGCCATTCACTAAAACCACATCCGTTGCTGTAGACAGCGAGGGCAATTACATTTTCGGGGAAAACTCGCGTGATACAGCTGTCATTGGCAACGACACCGTTTTTGTGAACGGAAGTTCAATTTCATGGAGTCACTTTCTGGCAAAAGTGGATTCGAGCGGAAATCCGATATGGACTATTGGATCGGCCATTCCAAACGCAGATATGAATTCGGTGCATGATATTCTGACGGACCCGGATGATAATATTTACGCTTTTTGCCAGTACGATTTCAAGATTGCATTTGGCAACGACACGCTCACCGGAGGTACGGTAAGAAACGCATGTCTGGTGAAGCTCGATCCCAATGGAAACCTCTTGTGGCATCACAACATCGTGGGAGGCGCATGGTCGGAGCCGGGAGAAATGGTCTATCGGGATGGACACTTGATCATCACTGGAAACGTAAACAGGGTTGCGCCTCTTGGGTCATTCACGATTGGCGCCTCTACCACGGGATCGGAGTACGAGGTGTTTCTTGCAAAAATTGATACTGCGGGTCAGGTCATCTGGGCAGAGACCTATGGACATGACGCCAATGCAAAGCCGGCCGATCTCGACCTCGATGCTGCCGGGAATATTTACCTGACGGGACAGACCTATGATACCATTGCCTTCAACAATGACTCTGTAACTCCCGGTGATGATCCACTCATGTGGATCGCCAAACTCGACCCGCAGGGCAGCCCCATCTGGTTGCAATCCATAGGCGAACGACAGAACTTTTTCACCGATGCAATGACGTTGAAAGTGACCCCAGACGGCATCAGCTATCTGGCCATCGATTTCAGGGACACTATTGTTTTTCAAGGAGATACGATCATTGGCCAGAGTTTCCCTGAGGACATTTTGCTACTCGCACTGCAGCCTGATGGAACCATGCTTTGGAATCGCCACATTGCAAGTTCCTCTGAAGACAAAGCTCAGGGCATGGACATTGACCCTGCTGGAAACATATACCTCTCAGCGAGGTACAATCCCGTTCTGACTGTGGGTGATACGCTATTGCAAACCGGAAGTATCGCACTTGGAGGTATCCTCAAATTGGACGCGCTTGGAAGGTTTTTGTGGAGGCGTGAAGTCCAACAAACAGGGTTCTGTTGGCCGACAGACTTCCATGTCATAGATTCCAGTCATTACGCCATCGCTGGCAATATGCAGGCCTTTGACTTTGTGACTGCCCAAGACACGGTTTCTCCCCCCTATGGTTTTTTCAACTTCACAGGAAAAATGCCGGGTGACAGCTGTGCCATGCGATCACCTGCGCTGACATTCATCAGCGACTGCGACTCCACAGGTGGCACACTGAACGCCCCTTCTGGATATGCATCTTACACGTGGTCTGACGGGCAGACAGGCCAAAGCATCCAGATCAGTGATACGGGCCTCTATTTTGCGGTGATGACGGACACAACGGGCTGTTCCTTCACTTCTACGATAGAGCAAATTCCTCCGTATCAACTCTTGCAGATCACCACTTCAGATTCAATGCTATGTCCGGGTGATAGTGCCACCCTGTCCGCAAACCTCACCGCTGCCACCATCGTTTGGTCAACGGGTGACACGGGAACTTCGATCGCGGTGGACTCGGCCGGTATCTATTGGGCTACAGCTATCCTGGATAGCTGCACGTTCATGGACTCGATTGTGATCAGCGCACTGGCAGCAAGCAGTGACAGCTTCAGTGTGGTGGCCTGCGATAGCTTTCAATGGCCGGTGAATGGAGTGACGTATATGGCGTCAGGAATCTACAGCGAAACCTTTGTCAATGCCTTGGGCTGTGACTCTATGCTGACGTTGGTGCTCACCATCAACAACAGTACAATCACGCATGACACCATCGCAGCGTGTGATGCATTTACCTGGAGCGTCAACAACATAACCTATCAGACAACCGGGATGTATGCAGATACATTCCAGAATCAATTTGGCTGCGACTCGGTACACGTGCTGAACCTGACGATCAATACCAGTGATTCTATAACTGTTCCGGCTATAGCCTGTGACAGCTTCTTCTGGCCTGTAACCAGTCAAACCTATTTCACTTCCGGGACTTACCATACCGTTCTCACGAATGGTAACAACTGTGATTCTACGGTTACGCTTGATCTGACGATCAATGTTTCAGAGAGGGACACACAGGAAGTGAGTGCATGTGATCAATACACATGGCCCGTCAGTGGCATCACGTATGCTGTTTCAAGTGTTGACTCCATGAGCTTCAGCAATCAAAATGGATGTGATTCAACGGTATTCCTTGATCTGATCATCCATCAGAGTGTTGAATCAACCATGATTGAAACGGCTTGTGATCAGTACACATGGCCCGTAAATGGTCAGATCTATGAGCAAAGCGGAGTCTATACAGATTCGCTGCAAACGGTCAACGGCTGTGATTCGGTGCTGGTGCTTGACCTCACCATCAACAGCAGCCATTTGTCTCAGGACTCTGCGGTTTCCTGCTTTACCTACACCTGGCCGGTAAATCAGATGGTCTATACCAGTTCAGGCACGTATGTCGACAGCTTTAGCACGGCTTCAGGATGCGACTCTGTGTTCACACTCTTCCTCACTATTGAAACTGTGGACGTGGCTGTTTCGGACAGCGCCAACACCCTCACTGCGGAAGCAGATGATGCCCAATACCAGTGGATTGATTGCGCCACCGATGATGCCATTGCCGGAGCAACAGCACAAACCTTCAGTCCGGACAGCAGCGGGTCCTATGCCGTGGAAGTACTTCAAAACGGGTGCATCGATACCAGCGCATGCCAGGAAATTGTGGTTGTGGGCCTCCATTCAGCAGTTTTAAATGATGGCGTGCGCATTTTCCCGAATCCTACGCAGGATTGGATTACGATTGAAAATCATCAACGGATCAGGGCTTACAGACTCGTGGATCACACAGGACGCATGATTCTATCAGGAACCATCTGTCCGGCTCAACTTGAGTTGGGCTCAAAGGTTGGAGCTGGTGTCTACCATTTCATCGGTGAAACCAGTCGGACCACCGTCCATGAATCGCTGATCGTTCAATAGCGTTATCGGGCAATCTTCTTTATTCCAGAAAACTGTAGGCGGAGAATGCTTGCACAGAGCTGTATGCTGTAATCCTGCTATTTTCGCCCTACCCTATCCGATTAGAAGCACTTTAACCCACTGAATAACAATCGGTTCTCAAGCACCCCATGATGAACTCATCCAGTCTATTCCTCTTCGGACTCCTCCTTTGGTGGACTCCCTTTGCAGCGCAGGACCCGGCAGCATTCATGCTTCCCCAGCAGGTACAGGAAAATCAGGAACTCTTCTTCACAGAAAACAAAGGCCAGGTCGTGGACCAATTCAACTTGCCTCGGCCAGATGTGCTATTCAGCGGAAGAACAGAACAATTGACCTACTACCTGCAAGACAATGGCATTAGCTACCAAGGTTATCGGATGGACGCAACTTCGGAAGAAGAGCCCTTGCTGACCATCCAACGCACTGATATTCGGTGGATAGGACACAATGCAGACTTTGCCATTGAAAAAGGTCAAGCCTTGCCTGAGCGTAGGAATTATTACACCGCACAATGCGGTACCGGAATCACTGATGTTGGCTCCTATGCGTCCATCACCTACCGGAATCTGTTCAACGGCATTGACCTGAAATGGTACGCACGAAATGGCGAGGCTGAATATGATTTTCACGTTTCTCCGGGCGCTGACTATAAGCAGATTCAGTGGATTATTGAAGGAGCGGAAAAGCTTAGCATCTCGCCTTCCGGTGAGCTGCTGATCACGACTGCTTTGGGAACCATCGCGGAACAAGCTCCTGTTGCTTTTCAACAGGGAGTAGAGCTTCGAGCCAGTTGGATGCTTGACGGGAATCGTGTCTCTTTTGTCCTTCTTGATCCCTACAACGAACGTGAAGTATTGGTCATCGACCCTATTGTGCGCACTTGGGGCAGCTATTTCGGAGGAACTTCACTGGACCGGGCCACAGACTGCGGTGTCGATGCAAGTGGCAACCTTTACATAACCGGGATCACCACTTCGACTTCAATGATCGCTACCTCGGGAAGCTATCAAACAACGTTGGCGATGGCAGGATTTCGCGATGCGTTTCTATCAAAGTTCACTCCAGGCGGTCAACTGATTTGGTCTACCTATTACGGAGGTACGGGTAGCGAATCCACAGAGGGATTATGTGTGGATGCAAACTCTTGCATATACGTTGCAGGCAGCACCAAGTCTCCTTCAGGGATGGGAACTGCTGGTGGGTTCCAACCCACATATGGCGGTGGATTGAATGACGGCTTTTTAGCTCGCTTTGATAGCACAGGTGCCTTGCTTTGGGCGACCTATTACGGTGGTAATCTTTCTGATTTCATGACTGCCTGTGTAGCAGACGACTCATTGAACGTGTATGTCTGTGGAAACACCAGCTCTTCATCCGGCATTTCTACTTCGGGAAGTCATCAAGCGAGCTGGGGTGGAGTTGGATCGGGCATTTCAGGATCTCCTTCGGATGCATTCCTGGTCAAATTTGACAGCAGCGGATCGCGGCAATGGGCCACTTACTATGGAGGTGACAACTCCGATTTTGCCGCAGGCATTGCCTTAGACAATCAGTATCAGGTGTACATCTCCGGCCAAACATCTTCTAAAGGGACCGGTACCATAACCACCATAGGCACACATCAGCCAGCCTTTGGCTTGGGTTCAAACCCTAAAGCCTACGTAGCCAAGTTCCAGAGTTCTGGCACCCGAATCTGGGGCACTTATTATGGCGGCACAGGATATGAATGGGGTGAAGATGTGAAAACCGATGATTCGCTGAATGTGTACCTGCTTGGGAAAACAAGCTCAAGCACTGGAATCTCTACCCTTGGAAGTCACCAACCCACCCTTGGAGGCGGAGATGATGTAATGCTGGTGAAATTCAACAGCCAGGGACAGCGCCTTTGGGGTACTTATTTTGGTGACTTATATACCAACGATGCGGACGGCCTTGAGATTGATAGCGAAGCAAACCTTTACATCGCTGGTAACACATTCTCCCCCAACCCAGGCTCTGCAGGAGTTTTCGGAACGTATGATGTCCATCAACCGACCTATGAAGGCGGTCTCGCAGATGCTTTTCTGGCTTCATTTGATGCCCTGGGAGGGCTCAACTTCAGCACCTATTATGGCGGAACCAGTGAAGACGTTGGCATCGCTTGTGCCCTGGCTGATTCTACCACCATCTATTTAGCGGGATGGTCATCCTCCGATACACTCATTGCATCGAATGGAGCTTATCAAACTACCCGTTCAGGAGATCTAGACGCCTTCATCGCTCAGTTCAGCCTTTGCCAACCCTACTATGATACCGTGAGCATTACAGCTTGCGATAGCCTTTTGGCGCCCAGCGGAAACATGGTTTGGCTCACCAGTGGGATCTATACCGACACACTGATCAACGGAAATGGATGTGACACCTTCGTGACTGTAAACGCTACCATATACCCTACCCTTGCTTCAACAGCTGTACTCGAAGCCTGCGATTCGCTGACGTGGATCAACGGCATCACCTATTACAGCAGCAACAACACTGCTGTCGACACACTGATGAGCACTACAGGTTGTGACTCCATTGTGAGCCTGAACCTGACTATCCATACATCTGCTACTTCCGCTTTCGCGATTACCAGTTGCGATGCTTACACCTGGCCGTCCAACGGGCAGACCTACACGAGTTCAGGAAGTTACCTGGACACGTTGAGTACCTCGCAAGGTTGTGACTCCGTCATTACCCTCAATCTGACCATCCTCCAGAGTACCGTTGGAAATGAGGTCGTTACAACATGCAATTCGCACCAGTGGGCCGCCAACGGAATATCCTACACGGCAAGCGGTGCTTATACTGATACGATCACGAATGCTGCAGGGTGTGATTCCGTGGTAACACTTGACCTGACGATTTTAGACAGCTCCTCCTCCACCCTCTTTGACACAGCTTGTTTCGAATACAGCTCTCCTGCGGGCAACGTGTATACCAGCTCTGGCACCTACCAGGAAACCATTGCAAACGAAGCGGGCTGTGATAGCAACATCACCCTCAATCTTACCATTGTTGAAGTAGAGGCCAATGTTCAGCTAGTCTTTGACCAAGGCGTGCACAGCTTAAAAGCGGAACCAACAACCGGAAGTTTTCAATGGATCGATTGCGCGGCCAACGGGGAGATTCCCGGAGCTGAGAGCGACACCTTTGTTCCGCATACTGCAGGCTCCTATGCGGTGATTCGAAGCATCCAAAACTGCTGGGATACGAGTGAGTGTGTTTCCACGCCTGTTGGCATCAGTATGTCGACAAACAATGCGGGCATGCGCGTCTACCCTAACCCTGCCAAGGGTTTTCTAACCCTCCAGAGTGACCAGCTTTTTGGCCGTAACAGCCGATGTGAAGTACACACCATGCAGGGAAGCTTAGTGAGATCTTTTGACCTTCCCGGGAATTCCAAGGAGACCTCCCTCCGACTGGACGATTTACCTAAAGGTTCCTATCTGTTGAAGGTAGAGGGTGATCATGCAGTTCAAACCTTTCGATTTGTGCTGATCTGATTGGGGAACTGTTGTTGCGGTTTTCAAACCTCTTCTGATGCTCCAGGTAAAAGAAGGAAAGGCAAAACACCCTAAGCGTACATCTATGCTTTAAACATCGATTTCGTTTACCTTTTCCACCCAATTAAGGCACTATGATCACTCAACTACCCAATTCCGTTGGCTATGCGCAATATACCTCTGAGCCCACCGGGGTTTTAATCGGAGACTGGTTTGTACACACGGACGATGGCTTAATCACAGGATATGAAATTGCCCGTGGAAATCATCCGAGTACCATTGAAGGCACATACTCCGTGGAGATCTACAGCGGAGAACGACCTTCGGGCACCCTGACATTTTCAGGAACGCTGGATATCGTGAAGGTCGATCCGCAAAACTTCCAGTATAAGCTGACGTGGAACCTCACCAATCAATCAACCGGTGCTCGGGCCGTTTACACCGGAGTAGGCATAGGTGGCCCGGACATCGAATTTTCGGTAATCTGGAACAACAATCCATGATATGATTGGATGGAAATATCCGTCTGGCTCTTTGATCTGCGATTAGCTTTGTGACTACAAATACATTCCTTTCATGCTTCGATCCCTGACCTTTACAATCCTGTCTCTCGCAACTTGCTTCAGCATTTCAGCGCAAACCACCTTTGAAACCTGTTATGTCAACCGATGTGCAGACAGTGAGCTCACGCTGTTGGAACTTGGGAATGTGGATGAAATCGAGGTCAAGTCGAAGGAAGACGGTTCTTCGTATGAGATCATCTCCTTTACGGTAGCCTATCAGCTGGGTCGGAGTAAGATCGAGTGTACATGCAGCGCCAACAAGCTTTCGGCAAGATGTATGGCACTCAAAGACAAACTGGCGATTGACGACCAGATGGTGATCAAGGATGTGGTGTTTAAGGACATCAAAGGCGGAGGGAAAATTCGAACAGCGCCTGCGCTGAAGCTGACCATCGTAAAGCCGGATCCTGAGGAGTAAATCTCCTATTGCACAACCAGTCTGAACCTGGCGAGCTCCTCATCGCCTGAAGTAACCCAAACAAAGTAGACTCCGGACGAGAGTGATGATAGGCTTTGGTATTCATAACCTCCGAGCCACTGCTCTGTCTGAATCCACTGGCCACTGATGCTGAAAACCTGAACATCTGCGACTTCTACTGGTGTCGGAGAAGAGAGGTAGAACAGCCCATTGCTGGGGTTCGGGAAAAGCTTCAGCAGTTGTAAATCACTGTACTGCCCTACACCTAAGCAAGTGTCCTCTATAACCACTGCGACATCCTCTTCTTCGCAGCCGTTGGAGTTTGTAACCGTGACGGTATAGGTTCCCGCAGCCGTTACATGCAGCAACTGAGTGGTTTCACCGCTCGACCACGAGAATTGACTTCCCGGATTGCCCGCATCCAGCGTAATGCCTAACCACTCACAGAAAAAGGAAGTGTCTGGCAGATCGATCACGGGCGACTCGAAATCAAACATTACTTCTGCGGAATCCTGCAAGGAACATCCATTGCTATCGGTCAAAATCAGCGTATACATTCCCACCGACAAACCGGATAATTGAGCCGTTGAATCTCCGTTTGACCATTCGTAGGTGTATGGAAGCGTACCGCCTGAGATGGTTGCATCCAAAGCCCCATCACTGTCGTCCTCACAGTTCGCATTGGTCACAAGAATAGATGATGTCAACGCTTCCGGTTGCACAATATCCACCGTATCTGTGGCTACGCAGCCGTTGGAGTCTGTAGCAGTGACGGCATAAATGCCGGCCGGCAGCGCTGTGATTTGAGAGGTTGCGCTTCCATTGCTCCAAAGGAATAGCACCGGAGCCGTTCCACCAGAGGCACTGACCTGTGCTGATCCATCTGCGCCTCCAAAGCATGAGACGCTTTCCACAGGCCCAATGCTCACAATGAGCTCACTGGGCTCATCGATCACCAGCTGATCGCTGGAACTGCAGTTGTTGGAATCGGTAACGGTGACAGTGTAGATGCCTGCCAATAATCCTGAAGCCATTGCTGCAGTGTCGCTGTTAGACCACAGATAGGACAAACTTCCCGTGCCTCCTGAAGCAGCAGCCACGGCTTCACCGTCCATCGCACCAAAGCAGGAAACATGACTTTGAACGTTGAGCAGCAGATCAATGGCAGAAGGCTCTGTGATCAATACCTGTTCTGAAGCTGTACACCCGTTGACGTCCGTGGCGGTCACGGTGTAGGTCATGGCTGAAAGTGCACTGGCAGTAGATGCCATTCCCCCACTGCTCCAAGAGTAAAGAATCGTTCCGGTGCCTCCGCTCCCACTCGCAGTGGCCATGCCGTCATTTCCACCAAAACAACTTACATCTGTCTGACTGGAAATGATCACAGAAACAGCAGAAGGTTCCACGATGCTCACCTGCACCGTATCCGTACAGCCATTGGCATCGGTTACCGTCAATGTATGCGTTGCAGCGGGCAGTCCAATCGCACTGGAAACGACACTTCCGTTGCTCCACAAGAAATCAACCGATCCTGTGCCTCCGGTTACAGAAGCTGTGGCAGTTCCATCCGTCAATCCAAAACAGGTGATGTCCGTCTGGCCTGAAATAGATGCTAGTAATTCGGGGGGCTCCTGAAGCATGACCTGTGCCGTATCAGCACAACCAATGGAATCCGTAACGATGACGGAATACATATCTGCCAGTAAGCTTGAGATCACCGTGCCCGTGCTTCCATCATCCCATAGGTATTGAATGGTTCCACTACCTCCGGTGGCTGTGGCAGCTACAGATCCATCATTGGCTCCAAAGCAACTGATGGGAACAGGAACGGAAAGACTCACCATCAGTTCTGAGGGTTCGCTGATCGTTGTTTGAGCTGTAGCCGTGCAACCGCTCGCATCGGTTACAGTCACCACGTAGCTGGTTCCCGATAGAGCGCCTGCGGTTGCAGTGGTGTCACCATTGCTCCATTGATAGCTGATGGCTCCCGAGCCTCCTGCTCCAACAGCTGTGGCTTGTGCATCGTTCGCTCCAAAGCAGGACACAGCCGTTTGGGCGGTAATGGTAGCTGTGAGCAATGCTGGCTCCAGAATCGTAACTTGATCTGAAGCGGAACATCCATTGGAATCGGTGGCGATCACTGTGTAGGTAGAGGCCATCAAGCTGGAAGCGGATGAAATGCTACTCCCACTGCTCCATGCGTAGCTGATGGTTCCAGAACCTCCCGAAACAGCCGCTGAGGCATAGCCATCATCAACTCCAAAGCAACTGATGTGTGAGACGCTGTCAATCACGAGGCTCGGAGCTGCAAATGCTGAAACAATCACTGAATCAGAGAATGGACACCCATCTTTGAACGCAGTAAGGCTTATGGTTCCCGGCTGGTCAATCGAGGTGGAAGGCCCCGTATCTCCATTGGACCAGGAATAGCTGTCGAAGCCCGAAGTTCCTGAAAGCAAAACGCTGTCACCCGGACAGAAACCCAGACTGGTGGTGCTGGATATATCGAGGCTAAGGCTATCGAAGCTGACTTCAACTACCTGCGATGCGGCTCGGCAACCGGCAGTGTCTGTAGCTACCAAGTAGTACTGACCTTCCTCGGTAATGTCCACCGCTGATCCAGTCAATCCATTAGACCATTCGTAAGATGCATATCCAGGACTGGCGGTCAATTGTGCTGAATCACTTCCGCAAATGGCAGTAACCGTTGCAGATGGATTTGCGATGTCGCAACCTTCTGTCTGAAGGTATGCGAAGAAATTGCTTCTGCTGCCTTCTGGAATTAGGGTATCGTTGCCCAGATAGATCGCTGGCGCGAGGAAAACACCGGCAACCAGAAGGTTGTTGGAGTCAACAACATCAATATTGGTAAAGAAGGTCTGATTGCCTGCGGAGGGAATAGCCCACTTGGTATTTCCCAGGGCATCCATCTTTGCCACAAACCCTTCCCAGGATGCTCCGGCAAAATCAAAGGAAGTATCCCCGAAGTTGATGGGATAACCTGCCTGTCCTCCCACGTAAATGTTACCCGCTGCATCTGCAGTAATGCTGTGAGGGTCGTTGGAAACGCTACCTCCAACCACCTTTACCCAGCTCAATGCTCCATTCGGCAAGAAGTTGGACATATGGAAATAGCCTGAGCCCGGAGGTACAATGGTAGAGTCATCTATGACGATGGTGTTCCCAAAATGGAACTCGTAGGCGAAAGTGGCTCGACCGTGCATATCCACTGTCAGATTTATCTGATCCGTTCTGATCACGGTATAGCTACCCAAAGACTTCACCCACAAACCATTCCCTGCGCTGTCAAGCTTCGCAAGCCACAACTCGTTTGGACCATTGGCGAAGATGGTGTCGTTCCCCAGCTCAAACTGGTTTTGAGTTCGCCCGGCTATGTAGATGTTTCCCAACGAGTCCAGCTGCAACTGAAACCCAACGGCATTGGTGTTTTCAGCAATGGTATAAGCGCCATGCACCGTTCCTGAAGTGTCAACACTGGCGACAAAAACATCTGAACCACTACCCGCAACTCCAATGCTTACACCATCCCAAACCTCAATGCCTCCCACATTGCCTGACACATAGACTCGGCCTTGATGGTAAACAATATCCTCAAGGCTACCGGATTGCAAGCTGTAGTGCCAAAGCACCTCTCCAGAGGGGCTGATTTTGACGAGAAAATTTGTGGAACCACTGGATGCAGTGAGTGTATCGTTCCCAAATACGATGCTTCCCCAGAAGTAGCCTATCGCATAAACGTTGTCGTTGTCATCGACCACGATGCCAAGGGTATGGCTGGTAGGATTCGAGGAGATATCCGTTCCAACGGCCCACAGGGGATTGCGCAGTGAGTCGAACTTAGCGATGAAGAAGCTGGTGGAATTCGAACTGGCGGGTACAAACACGGTGTCATTGCCAAATACGCTGGTGTCCCTGACATTCCCTGAAAGGATGAAGTCACCTGATCCATCGACCCGGGCTTCAGTGAACCGTGAAAACTGCTGACCATTGCCCGCAGCATGTCCCCACTGCCAAGCCTGAGCAAGGATTGAAAGGGGAAAAAGAGCACCAAGGAAAATCACCAGAAAGGTGAAAAGCGATCGAAAGGTGGCATTCATGGGTTGGGGTTGTGTTTTGGGGTGTCGATGCTGTTGCGAAGTTAAGTGCTGACGAAGCAGACGAACATCAGATCGAATGGGTAAAAGCATTACCACATCTTTCGCTCGGGTTCGCTCGGGTTCGCTCGACTATAACTTGAAAAACGCCACAGATGTTCGATTCAGCTGAATCAGATACACACCTGAGGCAAGCCTTGAAACATCGAATGTGCTGCTGTTCGCAGCCTTGGATACCAGCGACACATTACTGCTCACATCAAAACCAGTAGCGCTGAAAAATCTTGGGGCAGTGGTGGCTAATTCATCTCCCTGGATGGTCAAAAGCTGCTCAGTAGGGTTTGGGAAAACCTTCAACTCGCTCAAGATTAGAGGGTTCGCCTCTAATCTTCTTACCGAAGAATAGGTAAAAGCTCCATCCCAATCTACTTGCTTAAGGCGGTAAAACGCTTCTTCCTGAAGCGGTTCCCGATCTATCCACTGATAATCAAGGACTCGATTGGAATTACCAGCTCCATCCACCCTCTTGATCTCCGACCATTGACCGTCATTGTCAGCTCGCTCTACAGAGAAAAAGTCATTGTTGATTTCGGATGCTGTACTCCAGCTGACCAAAACCTCGTCACCGAACCTGCGCTGCGCGTCAAAGCTCAACAATTCTATGGGTAAGGGTGTATTGGTGAAATTGACGGAACCTATGGTGAATCGCTGATTATTCTCCAGGTCTACTCCACTCCACTCAAAGATGTCTCCGCTGGTGTTGGTCGCTCCGGAAAGAACTCCACTCCCTGTTTCATCGCTGAACAGCCCATCATCATCCGTGTCTATCAACAGCCGCAGATCGGAGGCTGATTTAGAGCCAAAAACCCCTGAGAGGTCGAAAGAGATACTTACGGTGCCAACTTCTCCCGTTTCGCTTACCCGCCATTCGCGGTCTAGCCTGGATTCCACACCGCTGGGTAAATCCGAAATGCCAAATGAACTGAGCGCGTCATTGTTATGCCCCCATATCAGGTACTCACCGTTCCCCAATCCACTGGGAGTATTCACGCGTACAATGCCCGTTCCCTGCGCATCTTCATGACTGCTGCCATCACTTGCTTGTCCAATGCCTGCCACGTCAAAATCAAAGTCACCGTTGCCAGACTCATCTTCATCATAGAGGCTGTTCGCATCCATGTCAAAGCCGTATTTGGCAGCCATAGCGTTGTGAATGATGTTGCGCTGTGCATCATTCACAGGAGTGGAGAAAATGGCAATTTCTGCAATGGAAGCAGCTACTTCACGTCCACTGGTGCTCTCTTCATTCCCGATGTATAGCTCATTGGAATTCGTTTGAGGTGCCCTTGTCTCGGCATCCGTTTCCGTAAGGTCCCCGTTGATGTAGACCTGAAAGTTGGTCTGATCATAATCCAGTTGATACACTCCATACTCTGTGGTTGAAAAAGTATCATCCGCATCAGAATCTGCAGTGCGATCAGAAGTCGTGTACCTGACCGGGTAATGGATGTTGCCAGCACTGGGGAAGTTGGTGAGAAACTCATAATTCTCATCCGCATCATCACCTTTCACAACAAAGGCGTTGTAGTTTTTCTCGGTATTCACGATCCCTACAATGATGATGGACCAATTAGTAAGGTCGAGGCTGCTGGCGTCAGATGCCGTCAGGTAATCTGTAGAACCATCAAACGTGATCACTGGATGGGAATTGGTTCCTGTGGCGTCAAGCGCAGGTCTGTTCGAAGCTGCTGGCGGTGTAGCATCATTGCCATATCCGGATTGATCGGCCCATTCTGTCACCGCTGTGCCTGTAGTAGTCACTCCCTGGTTTGCATCGAGCCACAGACTCATGGATCCAGAGCCATCAGTATCACCCACTCCACCAATTCCGTCAGGCCCCAGCGAAGGTGTGCCTGTAACGATGATGTTATCGAAGAAAATGTCTTCGTTGTTGTTGGTCGTAATTCCCTCAATCACGATCACCAGCGTGGAGCCTGAAAGTCCCGTTTGTGTGGCAAACACCGGGTCGAGGCCATCGCCACACAGGTTTCCGTTGGTCGCAAATTGCGTGTTGCCGCCTCCATCCAGGTTGTAAGACATGGTCATACAGTCTGTGTTGTTCAGCTGGTTGTCATTCATGTCCAGCTGCACCGATAAGCTCACATTGCTATAGCCTGAAATGTCGATTGTTTCAGATGTCCAGGTGGCTATTTCATCCGTGTTTTCGACCTGGAATTCACCGCCTTCCACGCGGAATTCACCCGTAAGATTGCAGGAAGAACAACTGGTGGTCCAATCTGCACCCACAGGCAGATTGTTGTCATCACCGGTAATATCGTTGTTACTGTTCGTGGAAAAATCTTCCGACCAAATGGTAGTTTGTCCCAGCACGGAGGGCGCCAAAAACAAAAGCAGTCCTAAGCTGAGAATAAGGGATTTGTAGGGTATGAAGATGCTGCAACTACAAAAAGTCATAACGACTGGTTGTAAACATTTAGAAACAAAAGTATCACTAAACCTCGCACGCTTGGCGCGAAGCAACTGATTTTAAGCGGCTTTCAGTGTAGCAACACGCTCGAAAAAGATCTAAATACAACACAAAAAGCAACAGACGAAACACTAAAAACCAGTTAGGTACTCTTGAAGTTCAAACTGTTCGTCATGACGCATTGAGCACCAAACACTTACAGCTGATTCAAGGACAGCGCGAGCAGAAAGAGCCCTATGTGACTGGAGAGCTTCTTCACACTGCTAACCTCTGCGCTATCCCACACATTCATCAATACCTGCTATCTCTGCCATTGAGCCGATTCATACGCCTGAGATGCGCTTGCTGCTTCGCTCTTTTCATGGCTTCCTCCTGCATCTTCTTCACCTTTTCTACATCCATGAAGTAGATCAACAGACTTTGCTCATTGGCTGGTTTTTGCATTCTCACCTGCTTAGCTGCGCTGAAATAAGGCGTGTAGCCGGATTCATCCGTCTCCCCTTCCAGCCAGATGTCAATATCCACACCTTGCTTTTTCGCTAACTCTTCAGCCTCGCGGGGCCTGAGTAGCCTACCTCCATGCCGATAGGCAATCTGCGCTGCTTCTGCTTTTGTGACCAGATTTGGTCGTATCATTAGTTTAAGTCCCATGAAACAAATATGCCAATAAAATTAGCATACTAATAATCAGAACAAACTTATTTGCCCATCCTTTCCTTGCTCCTGTTCGGGATTGTTATCCGTTGGTTTTGGCGGTAAGAACTCTTCTTTGAGCGTGCCATCTGCATTAAACATCCACGAAAACTCAGGATTCTCGTGCAGACGCACTCCTGCATAACCGGTGGGTGAAATAGGACTTCCGGTAGGCCGCACTAATTCACTTTCGCTGTTGGTGTTTCCAGCGCGGTTCGGTCTCTTGATCTTCTTATCGATGGGATAGGCGATGAAACGATCTTCCAAAAAAGGCTGAAACATGGCCTCTACACGCTCTATGGGAGTGGCTGGGTCAAGCCATGCATCAAGGTCATCATCTTTAATGAGCAAAGGAGCGCGGTGATGACCTATGGCAGAAGTTATGGCATTCGCAGCGGTGGTAACAATGGCAAAAGTCATGATCTGCTCACCGGTAGCGCGATCGGTCCACAGGTTCCAAATGCCTCCCAGAGAAAACAGCGAAGCATCGTCCTTCACAATAACAAAAGGCTTGGAAAGTCTTTCCTTCTGAGGCCCTTCTACGAAATAGGAAACGGGCAACACACAGCGCCTGGAACGGATGGCCTCCTTGAAGTAAGGCTTATCAAAGATTCCCCACGGACCGGAATAGTTAGCGCTGTTTTCTGGGTTCATGGCCCCTTCTGCCCTGGCATTGATCTGATAAGTAAGCTTTGGCGACCATGAAGGTGTAAACCCAAACATGGCATCTACAACCTGGCGACCCTGACCCAATTGAGCGTTGTGGACCAGAATTGCAGGATTACCTGCGCCAACGTTGTGCCTTCCCTTGGTTTCAAAAAGGCGCTTTTTTGCTTCAGCGTTGTCTTCTTCGCCCTCCGCTTCATCCAATTCCTTTTCAGCCTCCTTGATTTCCTCATCGAGGTCTGGAAAGACTTCGTAGGGATCAAATCCAGCAAGGGAAACACCAGCATAACTGGCAGCATAACTCTCTTGTATCTCTTTTGGGGTTGCTGTTTGCCCTATTCTACCACACATTTTCCTTTCACTTGATAGATCACCAAAGAAAGCAGCAATGGTTCTCAGTCGCAAGCTATCAGCCATCAGCAGGAAAACACTGATAGCTGATAGCTGAAGGCGGAAAGCTCTTAAAATGAATTCAAATCAATGGGACGCAGCACTCCGAACCATTTCAAGACACGTTCGCCAATACCGGGCGCATCAACATGAACGATGTAGACACCGCTGGCAATGGGGATGTTATCCTCGTTATCGAGATCCCAGGACACGCTGGTGATGGTAGGGTCATCTTTGTCAAAGGAGCGCACCAACTGCCCGTCTACTGAATAGATGGTGACAGAGCAACGTTGTGGCAGGTTGATCACCTTCACTACGTTTTCGAGCCGCTGTGTTTCATATTCGCTGTAAGCGTAATAAGGATTGGGAACAACCTCTACTTCTTGCAGCGCCTCTTCGGCTATACTGGTTGAGAAGGTTGGCGCCAAATCATCCAGGCTGAACGTGTAAAGCGGTCTGCCATCATTCACAGTGGGTGTCAGAATAAGGTCTTCGGTTAAGGCGCTGTAGCTAGTGCTGGCAGCTACAAACGTTTCCCCTTTTTGCTTCACTTGGTCTGCTTCTACTCCATCATTGTTTACCAGTGTACTGAGTGCTCCCTGGTTCACATAGTAAGTAGCTCCAACCTGCAAAGACGATGGCATTTCCTGCTGATCAGCAGCAGCGAAGGGCTGAAAAGGAACCGAAGCTCTGAGCTTGATCTCTACTGAATTGCCTCCGACACGGTCACCAAACAGTTGACTGTTCTCAGCCAGGATTGGGTAACCGGCCCAGGAAGCACTGCCCCAAACAGCGAGGTAGTTGTTGTGCTGCTCGGTGCCATCCTGTTGACCAAAGAGCTGAGCAATGTCAGAAGGATCCCACAGGACCATCTTTTCGAAGGTAAACTGTCCCTGATCGTATGCAGGCATCATACGATCTACTCCCAGCGAAGCATCTTCACGATTGCTCCCAAATACATAGATCATATGCTTTCCTCCTAGCCGCAGTTCTCCAAAGAGTGTTTCCTGGATGGTGGCGGTAGGGTTCCACTGCATGTCGTTACCATTATCCTTGCCCAGCCAGGAGTCTTCGGCAAAGGCCATGTTCAGCCGTTCTCCTGTTTCTACATCAATGGCATAGCCAGGGAACCAGCCCATCCCAAACGACAGTTTGCGAAGCTCATCCTGAGTTTCAAAACCGAGCGAAGCAAAATAGTCGCGGTCTTGTTGCCGGAGGTCATCCGCGAGGTCTCCGAGCACCTGATCTCCGCCCATGGTCGCTTCTTCCAGATTCACCTCGGGGTCGAGCTGATTGTATCCATTTTTATCCACAGAGAGCGCTCTGCGAAGTTCTCCCCTGGTCACAGCACCTTCGCTCACCAAAGGCACATCTCCAGCTTCAAACACCGGACATCGGGTCCAAAGCGATTTATCGGAGGTGATATACACATTCACACTTGGAATGAGACGAGTTCCAGCCAATTCAACCAGCTTTTCCGATAACCTGTACTGAGGCACCCCGTTCAACTGTTGCAATGGAATGGGATGCGCAGTGTCATAACTACAGTAGGCAAAGGGTGCCCAGGTTCTATCCCCAATGTTTTCCCAATTGCCGCGCGGATCGAGCGGATTGAAAATACCGAGCGTATCTGTACCAAAAAAGCTGTAGCTGTCCCAGTGATCATCTTGACAATAGTCTCTGTCAAGTCCACCAGAAGCTACAAAGTCTCCACTCTTGATCCAGTTGAGCAACTGATCCTGATCAGCATCTACGATGCCGGTAAGCCAGCGATCAGTTTCGTCATCAAAACTGATGGTCGCTCCAATGGCACCGCTCCTGGAGACGCGTTCATCTTTAGGGCCAAAGCCAAAAGAAGCCTTTACGGAAATCCCCAAATCGAAGATGATTTGTTCATCATCCATCGCCACCGTTCGGTCGGAAAAAACAGTATCCCGACCCTCAGCATAGATCATCCATTCAAGGTCAGCCCATTCCTCTGCGGCATTAGGGTCGGTAAAGGCGAGGGTGAAATCTCCTGGAGGAATGGCCAGCGGGTCTACCACCTTCACTTCCACCGGACCCTCACCAGGTGCGTATTCCAATGCACTGAGCGCATCAGCCTGAGGCTTGCCGTTTACAAAGGCTGGCAGCTGTTCCAGTTCAATGAAACGACCTCCATTTCCCAATCCCTCCACTCGAGTGAGTTTCACTCCGTCACCATAAGAGGCGTTGAGCGAAACACCGTTAAACTCGACTTCGGTTTTGTGCGGGATGGCCTTCACAATGCGAATGGGGCCGGTAGCGGCTGTCCGGCTTTGTACATAAGGCAACTTCTGCCCATCCAGCTTTTCAGGATCCGTGGGATCATACTCTGAATTGATGTATTGCAGGTTGCCGACACCACCGCCATAGTTGTTCTGAGCGTAGGCAATTGCCATAAAATAGTAGGTCTTGTGGTTCACAAGTCTGGCATCGCCTGTGGAGAAGAGGTCTTCGGTGACTTCAAAAGAGTGGCGAATTCCCTGATTTGCTCCGTCTACCTTGAGGACAGGAATGTCCTTTTCAATCAATGGGTCAAACTCGTAATTGATCAAACGATCGATGTCATTCTCAATGTCCACCTGTGCTACCAATCTGGCTTTATCAGGATCTTCCAGGTCACTCACACCTACGGAGGCATCCGCCAGTTGGTAGATCTTGTAGCCTTCGAAGGTGAAGGTGGCGTAGAGGGCTTTTTCTTCGCGCGTCAGTGGAAGATCAAGGGTATCGTTTCCATCGCTGTCAACAGCATCGGGAGCAGTGAGGAAGGGGTCCACCTGAGCGAAAGACTCGTTGTAGTTGTTAGAAATTGTTGGGTTATCCAACATCAGAATGATGCGCTGATCCAACTCTTGCGCCACAACATCGGGAGCGTGGGGGCCATCGGTAATTTCAAAGCAGGCGTCAAAGAGGGCTTGTGTTTTATCATCCGCCCTGCGCATGGCTTCTACGGAGGCTTGTGCTCCGCCAGACTGCGCCTGAGCCCACACAATGCCCACGGTAATGTTGTTGATGGCACCAGGAGCCAAAGTGAACGGTCCGGAAGACTGAACGAACCTGCGATCGTCCGGGCTATTATCTGCGGTGAACTCAGTCCAGTTTTCAATTCCCGGGTCAACACCTTCCGTTCCCCAGTTTAAAGGATCGGAGGTACCGGGATACATGTAGTTGGCCTGGATAGCTGAAGGATTCTGTGGATCGTAGGCATCACCTCCAAAGGTCATGGGTGTGCCATCCTTCCATATTCCGCGAAGCATGTTGTAGTAATCTGAAGCGATCCTTGGATCTTCTGTCGCTGAGATACCTACACGGTTATGATACAGGAACTTACGCATCCCATAGCGTTCGTTGTCTACCTTGCCATCGCCATAGCCAGCGCCCTGACCGGGATACACAATGCCATCGTCTTCGATGGCTGCATTGTAATCGCCTTCACACAGGCAGTTGTCCTTTTTATCTGAGGCTTGAAACGGTCCCTGGAAGAAATCGATGCCAATGGCGGGGGGCTGGTTTCCATACCCCAGATTTCCGGACGCATCTTCATCGAAGTCATCTGAGTTGTAGAAGTATCCGAGGCCGCGCTGAACATCACAGCCTACAAAGTCATCAGCTCCATTACCAACATCCCCATCAGCCCACTGGCCGAAGTAGGTATCTCGCAGCTCGAAGGTGGAACGATTGATGAGCTCATAGTTGTAGAAGGTCATGTTGTTCACCTCATCGGTAGCGGTGAAGGCAAAAGCTTGTGCGCGGATTTCCATACCGATGGCGAGTCCGCCCGTTTCGCTGTGTACGTTGCCTTTGTCGTTGAACACCCACCAGATGTTCTGATCACCGTAGAGGTCCTTTACCCGTATGGAGCAGTCGCTCTTTCCGCGAAGCACATAACCAGGATAATCTCCGTTTTCCCAATCGTAAACCCCGTTATCGTTGTAGTCGAAATAAGGTGCCAATTGCGCTGCCTCATAGTAGGGTGCCTGACTTCGGCCATTTCCCGGCCATTCCTTGATCACATCGGGTACGGTATATCCCGGGAAAAGCTCGCTTTGAATTTCTGTTCCCAGCTTGCCAGCCTCAAACCATGCATTGAATTCAGCAATCATGGATCGGGAAGTGATCCATTGGCGATCATAGTCCCGACAAGTTGTGGGGTCAATTTCTGCGTCTTCTAAACTCAACGGCCCAGTCCAATAGTCGTTTCCATTGCCCCGATAGCGCATCGCAGCTACCTTGAACTGACCGGAAACATCCTGACCAGCCAGCCAAAGCGAGCCAGCAAACAGGGAAACCTTGCCAGAACCTTTTGGCACTTCATAACGCCCTCTATTGAAATCCCACCACATGTCTCCCCCACTTTGAATCAAGGCACGGACATTATTGATGTCCAATTCAGCAGCACCGGTTGGCGGTGTGCAATTGGCAAGCACTTGCGGTGGAGATCCTGCGCGTTTCGCAGATCTGTATTCGTTTTCCGGAGGCTCTGCCATCAGGCATTGCCAGGAAAAAATAGAGAGTAAGAGTACAACAGTAGTTTTCATGGTGCTCAGTTTAGGTTAGACATGCAGAAAACCACTCACAGAAGGAACGTTGGTCAGGTTAAGGTTATCACCACTTTCGCGATGATGACACTAAAGACGAGATTATCAGTGGCATTCAGAACTGACAATGAGAGTTTGGCAAACGGCAGAAAAGCCACCAAAGCGGCTTGACCGTCCTTGTTTACGGGCGTTTCACTCTTCGTAAAGCCACAACACCTTTTCTTGGAATGCTAAACTTGAAGCGTGGAGTGGTAAATGGTGAGCGGAAAATCCAAGGCTGAAACCAAAAAAGCCCGCACTCAAAGAGGTAAATCTTTTCATGCGGGCCACAACTCCCATTCGCAGCACCCCTTGCGCTGTTAAATGAGAGGAGCTGTATTCAGATTATTGCTTCACAAACTGAAGCTGTTGGGAGCTTCCATCTTCTCCCGTAATGGTGATGAGATAGGCACCTGCCTCGAGGTCTTCGATGTTCCATTCCACTCGATTGGAATTGAGCTGCTCAGTTCTCAGCACCTGACCGGAAACATTGGTCATGGTAAGTTGACTACCAGTCAGCTCTGATTCTTTTGCATCGATAACCAATACAGTCTCTGCGGGATTTGGGTACAGGCTAAGCCCAGAGCCAACGGGCTCATCCAATTGTCCAAGAGTGCTGAGATCATACGCTTCTTCTATATCATCTTCCATATCCGTTGGTTCGCCCTGAGGCCTTGGAGTCACAGGACCATTCAAAGGAGAAATGCATCCACATACCACCTCACAGGGCAAGGTTGGAGTGTCTTCATCTGCAGCAGCAATGTCAGTAGCAATCACATCAGAAGCCGCATTCCAGGAAATGCCTGTTTGGATTTTTGACAGCACTTCACTCTCTGCTTCTTCCAGAACAGAGCAATCTTCCGCCACGTTTCCATTGGGATCTGTTTTAATGACAATCATGTCCCAGTCGCCCGATGTGCTGTAGCTCAGACTGCGACCTACGATATAGTTCGCATCACTATCGATGTGCAACTGCTGGTCGGAATTGGTGTAGAATCCATCATCATCATTGCCAACGTAGGTTTGTACCCACTGCACCTGCAAATCGGGACGCAGCTGCATCAGGAAGATATCCCGTGAGCTTCCGTTGTCCACTTCGCCCATCATCAGATAACCATCGCTGTTAGGCTTTATTTCCCTGGTCACGATGCGGGTACGGCCGGGCATGGTAATGAGGTTGTCCTGCATCACAATTCCATCCAGGTCAAGCCTGGCCACATAAGCATCATACAGATTGGTATTACAATTTGCGGTTGTTCCTCCGATTCCGGCCAGAATCAGTGCTTCAGGTTCGATATCCAGGTCGGAGGCATACATCCGGATGTCGTCACTGGTAGTCGCAAAATAGTTGTACCCCCAATTCACACCAGAACTAGGATGAATAGAGGTGGCCATAGCCCTTGACTTGCACAGCCCACCGCTGCTGACCAATACGCGGCCTGCATAGTACATGTCGGTTCCATCTGTGGCTGCAAAACGAAAATCGTCTGGGTTGTTTGTTGTGCGGTAGCCAGCCCCGCTCACAAAGGTGCCGGCTGAATTGATCACCCGTATGTAGCCATCTGTGGCAGCGGGAGTCGGAACATAAATGCCATTCAGCACCCAGTTGCCTCCAAAAGAGGTGATCGCGAACCAGCGCGTGATGACCGTGGAATTATCAACCCTGGACCATACAAGAGACTGCGTGCTGAGGTCGAAACGGAAGACAAAGGCATCATCGTCAAAGGGACTACCGAGGTCGTCACCGTAGCCACATCCCATGAGAAAATTGCCGTCCAGCTCAATATCATGAATCACATCGCGCTTTCCGGTAGCGGTGATCTTGAAATCGTGCTGCCAGATAATGGAACCGCTGGGAGACATTTTGATGATCACTGCGCGTTCGCCTTGATAACCGGCTATGAGCAGATTTCCATCGCCAGAAGCTATAATGGCATTGGCCCCTTCATCGACATTGTCCTGACCTATTTTCTTGACGAAGGTTTGAGCGCTCACTGAATGGCTGAGCACAGAGAACGAGAAGATCAATGCTGCAAGCATGATCTTTTGAAATAAACAAATTGGAGTGTTCATTATGTTGGGTATTTATTGATTTGACATCAAGAATACCGTTAGAAAAATTCCCCAATGGGCGTTTTGTAGAAACGACATAAAACGCTGTAGAAACGCCAGAAATGAATAAAAACCCCGAATTAAAGCAATTTTACAACTCAAAAAGCCACAAAACGCCCACAACAGGCTAAAACCAAAAACCAAAACAATGAACCGATGTACCCTTGCACCATAAGTGACAAACACCGGCCGACCGTACAATCTCCGGCTAAATGGAAAAGGACATCGATTGAAGCAATGCGATGACCGACTGGCGGTAATGACGCCCAAAGGCAATGGAAAAGCCATCTGAAAGCACAATACCTCCACCGTCCTGCTTGTAATACTCCCGTATATGTTGACGGTTTACCACATGAGCTTTGTGAACCCTGTGAAAACCATAATGCTCCAGCATACGCTCGAAATGCTTGAGGTTTTTGGAAACCACGATAGGCTTTTCAGATTCCGTGGTATAGACGTTGGAGTAGTTATTCTCTCCGGTAATGCGAATCAACTCTCTGAGTTCAAAATAGCGTTGTCCGCTGCCAGTGGGAATAGCAATCCGCTTGGCAATTCGAGGACTCACATTGTGCAATAACCCCTCATAGCTTTTGACTTCATTTTCCTGGATGGCCTGTTCGGCTTTTTGCACAGCTTCAATGAGCTCGATCGCACCTACTGGCTTCAGCAGGTAGGCCATGGCATGAAACTGAACAGCTTGAATGGCATGGTTGGCATGAGCACTCACAAAAATGGTCTGGAAGTTCTTGCTTCTAGCGTTGCTCAAGAGGTCAAATCCTCTGTTGCGAGGCATTTGTATATCGAGGAAAAGGATCTGAGGACTTAGGTCCTCCAAAGCCTTTAAACCATCAGCAGCAGAACGTGCCGTAGCAATCACCTCTACCTGTGGGCATGATTCAGAAAGCAAATCGATGAGTACTTCAATGGCATCTTCCTCATCATCTACAATAAGAGCGGTCAGTTTCTGCGTGTCTTTCATTTTTGAATGATTGGTATCGTAAGTGTTACTAGGGTTCCGGCAACGAGTCCCTGATCGTCTGTCACATCTGAAACTTCAACCGTCACCTTTCGGTCGTACAGGGCTTCGATCAACCGGAGTCGTTGCTCGTTCATTTCCATTCCAGAAGAAGCGTGCTGGTATTCACCCTGTGAAAACTCCCTGGCCGCCTCTCTCCCTACTCCATCATCTTCCACCTTCAGCACAATGGAATCGCCAACCCGGTGCGCTGACACCCGAATGTGTCC
Organism: Flavobacteriales bacterium UBA6057; assembly: GCA_002428995.1. Taxonomy (GTDB): domain Bacteria; phylum Bacteroidota; class Bacteroidia; order Flavobacteriales_G; family Salibacteraceae; genus UBA6057. The sequence goes on from DIYJ01000005.1 coordinate 299,906, forward strand.
AGCGTCATCCTTATTCATCAACCCATGCCAGATGGCGTTTTCAACATACGGCTGAACGAGCTGTGTGGGAATGTAGGTGTTCTCAGCATCGAGGGATGAATCCACCTCAATACTGAAGGTCATCCGATCCTTGAATCGAAGTTTTTCCAGCTCCAGGTATTTTTCTACCAGCGCCAGTTCTTCGCTGATCTTGACCAATGGATCGTGCGAATTTTCCAAAATCTGTCGAATGAGCCTCGAAAACAGCAACAGGTAGTTTCCTGAATTCACCTTATCGTTTTTGCGGATGTAGTTGTGCACAGAGTTGAGCGCGTTGAAGATGAAATGTGGCTTTAACTGCGCATTGAGCGCCTGCTGCTGGGATCGGGCCATTTTGAGCTCCAAGGCTGTTTTTTCGCGAAGGCTCGACAAGCGCCAATAGAAGAAGGCAATGAAAACACCAATAAGCCCTACCAACACAGAAAACACAAACCAACTGCGTTGCCAGATCGGTGAGTTAATCCGAAAGGAATAAACTGCCGGGGTTTCACTCCACAAACCGCGCACGCTCTGCCCCATCACCTCGAAGGAATAAGTGCCTGGTGGAAGCATGTAGCGAACTTGACGCCCCAAGGTCTCTGTCCATTGCTGGTCATAGCCCTTCAATCGATAGCGATACCGCACCTGATGTGCATTTCGAAAGCTTACCCCAACATATTTGAAGTCAAACACATTGGACTGGTGATCGAACTCCACTCTATCCGTCTCGCTAACACGCATTCCATTGACATTGACTTCTTCGAGATGCACCCTTGGAGGCACCCGATCTTCAAAAATGTGGTCGATTGGGAAAAAAGTGATCCCTTCTTGCGTGGCCACCCAAAGCTTGCCCGAGTAGATTTCAATATCGTTTACCTCATTGGAAATAAGTCCATCATTACGTGAAATAAACTCTGCGGACACTGTTCGTTCCTGATGATCGAGTTTTAGCCGGGCAATTCCTTTTTTACCCCCAATCCATATCAGTTGATCGTTCTGAACAGCGATTTTAGATATACGCCCGAAGTTAAACTGCTGGAATGCTGTAACATCCCAAATGCTGGAGCCATCATAAACCAGCAGCCGGTGATCTTTTGTACTCAAAAAAAGGTGCTCATCCGAACTCTCTATATCAATAATCCAGGTATCTCTAAACGCCTCTAAAGGCTCCAAAACGGTATCCTTTTGAGGATTCATGACGGCAAGTCCAGAGTTAAATCCAGCGTAAACGAGGTGATTCCATGTACACATCGATTCTGTTCGCCATCCTCTTATTTCAGGAGACAAACGTGTTCCACGCAGTTTGCTCGAATATTTGAGGTATTGACTTCCCTCAGGTTGTAGCCATAAGCCGTCACCTCGGCTGATTTCGCAAGCAACGCGATTTGTAACCGTCTTTAAAGACCATTTCTGCGGGGTAGGTTCTACTACTCTCATACAAACCCAGACTTCTTCTCCTCCGCCCAAAATCTCGTATATCTCGCCCAAATCAGTGGCGGCCAGATCTCCGCTACGATCGGACATTATGCTGCGCTTGTAAACCTTTCCATGCTTGGTACCAATCCACAAGTTAGAGTCCGTCCCATGTATAGTGGTGATGGTTTCTGTGTGTGAACTAGTACCATACTCTTCAGACATGACTTCGAGCGATGGAGAATAATAGATTCCATCTTCAGTTGTTGTAAACCAGATTCCACCTTCTCGATCTTCATAAATCCTGGATACGGTCTTTTCGGATAGGAACTCATGTGGTTTCGAATCAAGGTCTCCCCTGTCAAAACGAAATGCTCCGTTTCGAAACATTCCAACCCAAACATTTCCGCTCCGATCTGTGTAGGCGCTGATGGTAGCCTCTGAAGGAAGTAACGCAGACTGCAACCTACCCTTGGTATTGAAACGTACCAAGGACCTGTTCTGAGCCGCATAATACTCTGCTCCGTTTGCCGTAACGCTGAGAGAAGATGTCATATGAGTGTTTTCTGCATCAAAGGGAATCAGGATCGTATCACCCGGGAATTGATATTTCATCTGATCTCTAAATTCCTCGATCCTTTCGGGGCGCATGCTTCCGAAAATGAGTCCTTCAGGATAATCTGGTTCTACCTGCATGGCAAAACCTCTGGCCTGCGAACCATCCACCTCTATCGCGGTAACATTGCCGTTGGGGTCAATTTTGCAATGAGCATATGATTGTGCAGATCCCAACCAAATAGTATCACCTCGGTCAACATGCATGGAGACAATCACTCTGATTTTACGTCCCTTCTTAAATTGCTCATTCCAGGCCGGTGCGTGAATCTTCCCATCTTCAATGTAATTCAGCCCAGCATGAGTATAGGAAAACATCCAAATCCTCCGCTTGTGGTCTTGATGGAATCCAAACACCACCTCACTCGAAAGTCCATCGCGCTCTCCAAAGACCTTAAACTCATAGCCATCAAACCTCACCAACCCACGATCGGTGGCAAACCACATGAATCCGTCATCGTCCTGGATGGCGTCATACACTTCAGAACTGGGCAACCCCTGGTCTACTCCGTAATGAATATAGGCGGGTTCTTGAGCAAGCACGTGGGAAGCGAGCAAGAATGCGCAGCAGAAGAGGGTTAACCGTAGGAAGGACAAGAAAGAAATCGTCTTTGGGTAAAGGTTGAAAATTACTTCGTTTTGAGCGAACCCCAAACCAAGGCTCAACGCGCAAATTGTACGATCGTCTGATAGGATTGTATAAACGAACGCTTTGACTGTAGCACGGTCAATAGCTGCTGAAAACATCCCCGTTATCTTGGTCATTCATGTTTCTGAGATCCAAAATCCTGCTCATCACCCTTTTGATTGCATCCTGCTCCATGGGCCAATCAAAGTCCTCCTTCAGCTACACGCAATACGGTGTTGCGGATGGTTTACCAAGTTCTGAGGTTTACCAATCCATTGAAGATGATGAAGGTTATTTATGGTTCGCCACCGACCGGGGAGTCGCGCGCTTCAACGGGCATCGCTTTGAGCGGTTTTCTCTTCACGAGGGATTCATTGATGTCACCATTTTTGGAATGACAAAAGACCCGAATGGGCGAATCTGGTTTTTCTCCTACAGCAATGACCTTTACTATCATCAGAACGGAGTCATCTACCGGCATTGCCTCTCCGACTCTCTGAAAAAAATGGCGGAAGTCATTACCGCCATTCATGTCTCTGACACTATGATCACGGTTGTAGATGAGGAAGGTGTGATCATCGAATCCAAACTGGACTGCTCTGTTGTTGAGCGGGCCACTCCATTACCGGACCAGCCAGGATACCTAGAGCTTAATGTGAGCAACAGTCCGTTGTTTTCCATCCACTTCAATGCGGGTGATCCCATTGAATTCATAAGACTTCGGAACGTCAGACAAGATTCAATATTGACGGAGAAGACTGGTTTCCAGAATATTGAGTCTTACAAAAAGGTGTTCGCTCATCGATTTGACCAGACCTATTACTGCATTTTCAATTACGACCTGCTGATCTACAAGCCGGGTGAAGACTGCCAGCGAATTCACTTCTCGGAAAACCTCAAAAATGCTCTGTTGGTAAAAGACGGCAGCCTCTGGCTTGGAACGGAGAACGGAGTCTATCGATACAGTTTGAAAGATCTGGATCAAACACCTGAGAAGTACCTCGATGGCTTTAGCATTACTTCCATCGTATCAGATCGGGAAGGCGGATATTGGTTCACCACGCATAACAATGGAGTGCTTTATGCTCCTGTGATCGAAAACCAGTGTTTTTCGGCCACGAACGGCCTCAGCAATGAACGAGTTGACGCAGCAACAGCGTTGAATGGCCAGTTTTACATTGGTGGTTACGATGGCAGCATTTACAACATAGATCCTAATCTGGGTGAGATCAAACGCCTTGCAGACATCGATGAGCACGTGCAAGAGATTACGTCAACGGCCACAGGGAAAGTGAGCTTTGCAAACCAGTATGAGTATGATCCGGAAACCACTATTCTGACCCGAAAGCGAGAATTGGCCAATACGCATACGCTGGACAACGCATATGTTCTCTTTAGAATTGGAGACACACTCTCTATCTACCATCGGGAAAGCATGGAATTGATCTCACAAAGCGTATTGAACGTAAAGTCCTACAAGCATACCCTGCTTCGGCAAGGAGAACTATGGCTTGGCGGCAGATTCGGATTGGTAAAAACGAATGGCCTGCAACTAAGCTCCCTGGCAGAGGTGCACTCCATCTTTGGGAGTCGAATCTCCGATCTCATTTCGATCAATGATTCAACCATAGCCGTTGCCACATTGGGTGGCGGCATTGCGTTGCTAACGGATGAAAAAAGTGTAACCATAATCGATGCTGAAGATGGTTTGGCTGATGATCTATGCAATCGATTACTGTATGATGAGGAAGGAGTGCTGTGGGTTGGAACAAATGCGGGTTTGAGCAAGATTTCAAACCCATTGTCAGCGAATCGCCACATCGAAAACCTGGACATTTCCGATGGCCTCGTTTCAGACCTCATTCTCGGTATAGCTCGTGCAAAAGAATGGGTGTTGGTAACTACAAATCGTGGAGTTTCCCTTTTCCGTGAACAGGATTTGCATCCGGCACCTGAACGAATCCCGGTTTATATCAGCCACATCAGAGTGAATGGAGAAACAAGCGTTTTTAATCCGGATCGCCACCTGAAGCATCGCGAGAATAACCTCCAGTTTCATTTTGATGCCGTGAGCTTCAAACATCGGGCATCACTGGAGTTTCGTTACCGATTGAAAAGGTTTACAGGATGGACAGTCACGCACAACAACGAACTGGAATTCAACTCCTTGCCTCCTGGCGAATACCATCTTGAAATCCAGGCGGGAGATGGCCACGGATGGTGGGCTCCCGGTGCCGCAGAAGTTCGCTTTGTCATTGATGAACCGCTGTGGCAACGCAACTGGTTCATCGGGTTGATGATGGCGGCATGCATCGCAGTCCTGCTTGTTGCCACGCAACTGCGCATCCACTATTTGCGAAGGCACCAAAGACTGCTTACCAAAATCAGTTTCTATCAAAACCAAGCCCTGGCATCGCAAATCAATCCACACTTCATTTTCAATAGCCTCAACTCTATTCAAGCCTATGCGGTGCGCAATGATGCAAATCAGCTGACCGCCTTTGTGTCACGGTTTGCCAAGCTCATACGGCTGGTATTCGAAGTGATGTCTCACCGACTGATACCACTAGACACTGAAATTGATCTGCTAAAGCGCTACCTCGAGTTTGAAAGCCTCCGCTTCCGGGAGAAAATGAGCTATGATCTCGTGATCGAGGGTGAAGAAGATCTTTCTTCCTGCTTCATTCCTCCTCTTCTCATTCAGCCAATTGTAGAAAACGCCATCAAGCACGGAGCCATGAAAGATGAAGAACACAGCTCTGGGCATGTGAAGATCGTTTTCAGCATGACCACCAGCTTGCTGAGCATATCAGTACTGGACAATGGAAAAGGCTTTGAATCATCGAAGCAATCCAAGCGCTTCGAAGGAACCCCTGAAAAGCCTTCGGGCATGGGGTTGGTGAAAAAAAGGCTGCAACTATTGGAACAATGGCTAGGCAAACCATGCAGTTTTAACGTCTACAGTGACAGTGACGGAACGGAGGTAGTTGTCAGCCTCCCGATCCTGAAATCGAAGCCAAACGAATGATCAAAGCTGTTTTAATAGACGATGAGCCCGATGCGATTGAAGTGCTCACCACATTACTTGCCCGAAGCTTTCCAGATATTGAGATCATAGGCGTCTTTACCAATGCCCGGGAAGCGCTGGCAAAAACACCTGATCTATCTCCTCAGCTCGTGTTTCTGGACATTGAGATGCCAGGTATGAACGGCCTGGAAGTAATGGACAGACTCAACCTTCCAGAGAGCTACTTTGTGTTTTTTACGGCACACGAGAAGTATGCGCTGAAAGCCCTGAAACAAGAGGCGCTGGATTACCTGCTCAAGCCAATAGATCCGCAAGAGCTTTTGGATACCGTCAATAAGGTGAGAGCACGAATTGAGCTGAACGACCGTCCTGACTATGTCACCATCGCGCGCCAGCTCTTGCAGGCCGATCGGATTCGCATACCAACCGGAAAAGGATGGCGACTGCTGGAGGTAAGCGACATCGTGTTCATCCGTGCGCAGGGCAACTACTCTGATATCACGATGAGCGATGGCAGTACCATCGTTGTCATCAAACTTCTGAGAGAGTTTGAAGAAGAATTGGCATCCTCAGGCTTCTTCCGTCCCCACAACTCCTACCTGGTGAATCCCCGCCACGTGTTGGAATACGTGCGGTCGGACGGTGGCTGGCTGATCCTCTCCAATCAGGCGGAAATCTCCGTCTCCAAAAAGTACCGTCAAGACCTGAATAAGCTCACTTTTATGGATTAAAAGCGTTCATTCTCAGGGTAGACCATGATCTGACGGTCTCATGATCCGAAATGACTATCCGCATGTTTACCCTAACTCATCCAACAGGCAGAGTTAACGGTTTTTCCTCCTTCTACTTTGTCTTGACACAAAGTAGAGCAAAGGTCAAGGCTGCCATCTTTTTGTGACCAGAGCGCGAATCAAAATTTCAGCTTGCCGCGATTTAAACTTGTTCGCGTTTTACGCGACCTTCAAACACCAAATCGCTACGCAAAGCCAACGCACAATTTCTCTTCGATCTGGTACCCACAAAAAGAAAAAGGCCGGCTAAGTGCTCTGCCTAAATTCATCATCTAATTTTCTGATTAACTGATCGTCTGATCATCCAAAAGCCTTAACCTGCGTACCTTGCCCGACTCATCATGGAATTGGATCTAATCGGCACGGCTGCTCGGTTTGTGAACACAACCAACGCTCACATTTTTCTAACGGGCAAAGCAGGAACGGGAAAAACGACCTTTCTGCGCGATTTGGCGAAGAAGACGCACAAGCGATTCGCGATTGTCGCTCCAACCGGCATTGCTGCGCTTAACGCAAAGGGCGTCACCATCCATTCGCAGTTCTTGCTGCCTTTGGGTACTTTCCTGCCCATCCGCGAGCCTTCGGGAAGCATTTCAGATTCGGCCAACATCTACACCCAAAACACCCTTGTGCGCAAGCATCCGTTGAATGCTGCCCGCAAGCAAGTGCTCCGCGATCTCGACCTGCTGATCATTGACGAGGTGAGCATGCTCAGGGCCGATGTGCTGGACGCCATCGATTACCGGCTGCGGCAGGTGAAAAGAAACTACAACCAAAGCTTTGGCGGTGTCCAGGTATTGATGATTGGTGATCTCTATCAGCTGCCACCTATCGTTAAAGACGATGAATGGAACCTGTTGCGGGAATACTACCGCAGTGCCTGGTTTTTTGATGCAAAAGCGCTGGAACAAGGCGGTTTTGTGTACATCGAATTTGAGAAGATCTTCCGGCAGCAGGACGATCGCTTCATCCGCATTCTCAATCACCTAAGGAACAACGTAGCGACCGCGGAAGACATTGAAGAACTGAACGCACACTACCAGCCGGAAGAGGAACGCGCAAAGCTGGAAGACGTCATCACACTTACTACACACAACTACCGCGCAGATGAGATGAACAGAAACGCCTTAGCTGCGATTGAAAAGCCTGCTTTCACCTATGCTGCCAGCGTTCAGGACGACTTCCCTAATTCCATGTTTCCGGTGGAGGATGTGTTGGAACTGAAAGTCGGAGCGCAAATCATGTTCATCAAAAACGATGCTGCGGAAGGGCGCTACTTCAATGGAAAACTGGCAACCGTCACCGATCTCACGGACGAGAAGGTAACCGTGAAAATGTCAGGTGACAAAGGCAGCTACGTGCTGAAGAAGGAAACCTGGGAAAACAGGAAGTACACCATCGACAAGGAAACCAAGGAGCTGGAAGAAGAGATCATCGGTTCGTTCATGCAATACCCCATCAAGCTGGCCTGGGCCATCACGGTGCACAAAAGCCAGGGATTGACCTTCGAACGGGCCATTGTGGATGTGGGCAAGGCCTTCGCGGCCGGGCAGGTGTACGTGGCTCTGTCCCGTTTGCGATCCATTGACGGCCTCATACTTGGTACGCGCATTCATCAGGGAGCAATCTCTAGTGCCAGCGATGTGGTAGCCTTCAGCCAGCGAAAGGAAACGCAACCTGCCATGCACGAGCTGCTGGTGAAAGGCCAGCGGCTCTTTTTGGAACAATTGCTCGTCAGCACTTTCGATTTCCGCGACCTGCTGGATCGGATCGGTCAGCTGAAACAGGACAAAGAGGCTGGAATGGAATTCAAGGATGACAGCATGAAAGCCACGCTGGACGTGATCCGCGAGAAACTGGAATCTGAAACCACTAACACGGAAAACTTCAGAAAGCAACTGCTACGACTGCTGCGTGAAAACGACTCGGAAGCACTTGGCGATCGGATTGAACGGGGCAGCAAATACTACGCGTCCATGCTGAAGGACCTGATGAAACAGTTGCTGACGCACTTAGCAGCCGTGCATCAGTTGAGCCGGGTTAAAACCTACATCGCGCACCTTGAAGAAATCGATCAGCTCATGATGAGAACGGTTGTGGAGGTGGTGAAAGCACCTCAAGTGGCGGAGGCTGTGATCAATGGCAAGGAGGTGGAGAAAGAGTCTAAAACGCTTTCCACACTGCTGGAAGAACGCAAGAGCATGGTGGCAGAAATCGAGGCCAAAACCAAAGTCAAATCCATCACAGGAAAGAAGAAAGCAAAGAAGAGCGGCACAAAAGCTCCCAAGGGAGAAACCTACCTCAAGACACTTGCACTGGCCGAGGAAGGATTGTCCATCGATGACATTGCCGAAAAACGCGGGCTGACCACAGGAACCGTAGAGGCTCACATCGCCAGGCTCATTGGCGACCGTAAACTTGAACTGGAAAACTTCCTACCCAAAGAAGCCTCGCAGCAAATAGCCAAGGCGCTCGCAGAAGAGGAAAACACCAATACCTCAGAAGCACACCGATACCTGAAAGGCGCCTACAGCTACGGACAGATCAGGATGGTTCAGGCTGTAATGAAAAGGGAAACGTAGGATTCAGCTTCCAGCTGTCAGTAGCAAGCCATCAGCTTTGGTTTCGGAAAGACGGAATGAGCATTGACATCATTTGAGGTTGAGGCTGAGGTTTTCATTGAGATTGAGGTTGTAATTGAGTTTGAGTTTGAAATTCCACCCCAAAACCAAAGCTGCCAGCTATCCTATCCCGATTTCCCAGAAAGCAACGAGCTCACCACCGGCAGAATCGCTCCAATACTTGCAATCGCACCCACAAAGGCTTTGAAGTCCTGAATCAATCCAGGCTCGCCTAGCACCAGCAGCCCTACCAAAGCAATGATGACCATGTAAATGACAATGCGTGCGAAGCTCCAGGCTCCGGTCTGTCGGTTCTTACGCTCTAGATCCAATGCTTCAGATTTGGACGCGGAGGAGATGATGAAGTTTCGAAAACTGTTGTTGAACACAGCAGGCTTATCCTTCCAAACCACGATGCCCTTTTTCATCAGGGAGAAGAGCGAATCGCTGTTCTTTGTGTTCATAAACCCATCCATCGCCAGATCATAGAGCAGGTAACGTTCTCTTCGGGCGAGTGAGTTCCAGATGTCGTTGTAGAACCCGTGAGCCAGATGCTGCGTGTGCAACACCATCCGTTCATCATCAATGGAAAGCTGTCCTTCGCGGTTCTGGTATACGTTCCGCAAAAGCACGGCATCCGCCAGGGTCGGGAGAAAGCGACTGTAACCCAGTTCACTGGTAAAAGCTTTTTTCGACTCTTCATCCAAGCGCTTCTCATCCGGGTGTTTTTCAAAATTTGCCAACACCCGGTTCACGATGGACGCCCGGTGATTCATCCCAATGAGCACTTGTGGAAACTCACCCAATACATTTCGCCAGGAAGCATAATCGCTGGCCACCTCCTCCACTACTCTTCCCTGTTCATCCACCTGCTCCCGGAAAAACGCCAGAATTTGACCGGGATAGACTTCAGAAAGAATGATCAGCCGCTTGCTGAGCGACAGCAGGTAGGTAATTACCTGAAGTTTCTTGCGGTTGCCAGACACGGAACGGCCATCGTGTTCCAGGTTTTCCAGTACAATCACCTCAGCCTCCTTCCACTTGTCTGCCGGCAGTTGATTGCGATCCGCGCCCCGCGACACAGAATTCATGATCCACGATAGCTTGTCGGCTCCCGTTGGAAGTTTCGCTTCATCCAGGGTGCTGAGCTCCAGGCAGGAGATAAAGGCATAGCTGTCTTTGAACTTCGAATGCTCGATCACCTTCATGGCAAAATCTCTTTTGCCGGTAAACGGAAGTCCAATCAACATGAGGCCGGAATTACTGGACACCATGCTCTCAGCCATGGCTGGATCGACCTCCTTTAACTCTTTATGGCTCAACGCCAGACCTTCCAGCATGAGGGCGAGCTTTTCAGCATATCCATTATCACTGCTCGTGTGGAAATCATTGGGTTTCAGGTATTGAAAGCTGTAGCCAAAAAAGCGATCGATGTAGAAATTGATGATGAAAAAGAGGGCCGCTACAATGATGATTACGCCAACAATCAAGACCATCCACACGATCAGGGGAAAACCGTCCGTAAAGCTCGATCGCAAGGTAGACCGGGCAATGATCATTCCCTTGTCGTTCAGCATGGAGAGCGTGCGCTTGCCCAGTGCCAGTCGGGGCCGGGCTTCTGTCAAAGCTTCGCTGCTCACCCAGGAGAGGTCGGAAGCGCTGCGAAAAACAAGTGGCAGCGTTTCATACACCAGCGGATCATAGATAGGACGGTACTTCCAAATGGCTCTGCGCAACTCTCCTTCGGGGACTTTTTTGCCGAGGATCAAGTCGCTGTCCTGATCGTAGAGATTGAAGCCCAGACTGGTCCCTTCCTTGAGGTAAAGGCCATGCGAGAGGTAGTCATGATAGTTATGCACGAGCGGAGATGGACTCCAGAAATCCTCTGGCGTAATCTCCTCAGTGTCGCGGAGCTTCAGATTCTCCAGCAGTGCCGTTCGTTTCTCCAGGTACTGATTGGCCATGTAAACCTGATCGTATTTCCCCCAGATGAGGTCCTCCACCGTCCATGCCTGATTGAAATAGAAGAAGGCAGGAATGACAGAGGTAATCGTGAGCCAGGTGCAGAGAAACGTAGCGTAGTGAAACTTAAAATGACGCCCGGGATCCGAAGGCTTGGCCTTGGGTCGCTCGGACCACTTATTGCGCAGCGAAGTGACCATGAGCGTCACAAAAATGAGCTCCGCGCATACGGACACCCAGCGATGATCCCAGCCACTGGTGACGGAATACACGCAAAGGTTCCAAAACCCCAACCCCATCAGGATGAGCCAGTCGCGCAGTTCAAAATCCCTGAGCGACAGCGACCAAAGCTCACGCGTTTTTGCTTTCCAGAGGTACAGGGAATGGCGATTGAGCGCATTGGCAAATCCCTTCAAACGATGGGGTTGCAAGCGGTAATAGACCAACACATAGCTCCAGATGATCAACTGCATACTGGTGATGAAAGCTTGTGAAGGTGAGAATTGCCAAAGCGAAGCGACTACCAGCGTTACGATGATGATGCCGAGGAAAAGCTTTCTCAGGTAGACATAGTCAGCCTCATTCACTGATTGCGGTTCCAGGAAATGAAAGACAAACTCTTTGTACTTGGTGAGTCTTCTCCTCCGCAGCTGCACAAAAGCTGAGATCAAGGCAATGAGGCTCGCCACGAGGAATGCGACCAGAATGGCTACTCCGGCTATGGACAACACTTCAGAAACCTTGAGCCTGAGCAGCGAAATGTCATAAAGCACCACAATGCTCATGGAAGTCTTGGGTATCGGATGTACGCTGTACAAGTGGTTTTTGCCCTGATAATAGAGGCGTCCGTGCGCCTGCACCCTACCCGCCACTGCGGCTTTCAGCTCTTTGTTTTTCTTGGACGACTGAAAGAAATCTTCCAGCAGCGCGCGATTCGGCTCTGAGTGAAACCACACCTTACCCTCATCATTGAGCACCGCAAACTGATATCCGAGCGGAAGAATAGGATCATGCAATGACTTCAATTGAACACTACCCACCGCATAAGCTCCTGCTGCCTTTTGTGCAGTGATGTACACGGCCTCCTCCGTTTGATCCTCAATAGCGATCACCGGGCGCATGACGTACTCGATGGCATCGCTGTCGTTTTGCTGAAACCACACGTCATCGGGGTGAACAACAAAGTCCTTGAAATAACTGCGTCTGCTCAAATCATTGGTTCGCTTCTCGGGTGCCTTGACAAAACTGAAGTGGTAATCGACCCGCCCTTCACCGTCAATTCTGCTCAGCGTTTTGAAATCGGAATAGGTCTGAAAGTTTGTATCACCAGCATTCACCGGAATGTAGCGCCCACTGTCGTCTTGCTCCTTCATAAACAGGCTGAACTCAACTTCTTCGCGCAGCTCTGCGAGGTCGAGGCTATTCATTTGCCTTACAATCTGTTTATTCTCCTCGGTGAACGCCTTGGAAATGCTCTCTCCAAAGGATTTCAACTGATCAGGAGTGTCAAGGTAATAGCGGTAACTGTAGGTGAACAGGGAAAGGAAAACAACGATGATGATCGGCCCTCCCACCACAATGGTGATTCCGGCAGCCATTACGTCAGAGCCGAACAAGCGCTCGTCTCCTGCGATGAACAGTACCTTAAAAAGCGGCAGACCAAACAACGCCAGCAGCAGAATGGTCGCAATCAGCGAAATAACCCAGGCATCGAGTCGGTGCGTTTCCCGCATGTAGCGATCAGAGCGCACCAAACCGATGAGCGTAATCTTGGCCAGCTCCGTCTTTTCGCTGGTCGAGAGCGTGTCCGTATATGAATACTTGCGGGCAAAGAGCTGGTAGTCAGCCTCGTTGATCCTCACCTCCTTCATCACGCCTGATTTGAAGGAAGCCTTTGCGAAAATGCTGTCTTCGTTCACCAACAGGTTACCGACCAAACTGCTGAATTGCTCTGGCTTCGAGCGATTAGGAGACTGATGCAGAACAATCCACGCATCGAAGCGATCGCCCCACGGCAAGGCGCGATAGATCTTCTCGCTTTTGTCTTTCAGGATTTCTGCGGGCGTTTTGGCCAATGCCCGCTTTGCATTTTCAGCGCTGTCGGCCTTGATCTGTTGCCTGAGCCGCTCGATCTCTTCATTCACAGCCTCCTTCCTTTGCCTGAGGGTTTCTGTCAATTGCAGATCATCCGTGAGTTGTTGCTTTAAATTGACGGCCCTCTTCACCGTCATTTGAGCAGCGGAGATTTCGTCTTCCAACTTCTGCCGCTCCAGAGACAAGGAATCGAGGCGTACCTCCTCTTGCCCAGCCTCGCGCAGATTTTCGCGGGCCAGCTCGCTCAACAGCCAATTGGAAACCTGCCGATCTACACGGTTGTAGTGCTGATCAAGAATCTGAAGGCGGTATTCCTTATAGGCTGCCTGATTGCCCTGAATGTAGAAATAGTAGAGTGCCCCGAAGCCTCCCAATACGAGGAAGGAAACGACCATGAGGCCAAAGAAGCGTTTGTTGGCAGTAAAGGGTTTCGCAATGCGAACGAAAATGGAGCCTTCGGGCATCGTTGGCAGGGTTTAGAGAAGCGCACAAAAGCGGATGTGCGCAGAGGGTTTGAAGGCTAAAATAGCAAATGCGACCTACGAGCAGACTAAATCCAAAAAGGTCGTTAGGTTCCTGGGCACTACAGAAGCGACCAGCCATGGGGCATTCGCGACCTTCCTTTCAGCCGAACGCAGCAGGTTGAAGTCACACCTGGCGACTTCGAAGATTTACACGCGCTTCGCGTTTGTGAAATCAGCTGGCACGTTGCTGGAATCAACATTCCCACTGCTTAGATAGTGCCCCATCGACTGCCACCGATTGAGCAGTTTCGATGGAGTATCGAATCCATTTAAAAACCCAAATACACCATGAATCGATTTGTTCTATTCAGAACCTTTCTGTGCGCGATGCTGATCAGCACGTTCAGTGCTTTTTCGCAAACGCAAAACACACGGCTATTTGTCAGCCCTTTTGCCGTACAAACCAACTCCGGTGCGGCCCCCACTGCCACCAATGTGGGTACGACCACTGGAGCCAACAACGCGTTCTCTTACAATGCCGCCTTTGACGCCAGTGGCGCACTGATGTTTTACGTAAACAGTGAACATGAAATCGTGGATCGCTGGGGAAATGTACTCGTGCTCGATGATCTGGATAACGGTAACCGGGACATTTTGGGAGAAATCGCGATCATCAAAGTCCCTACCTATACCGACCGCTATTACATTGTCTTTGGCGCTGGCAACGGGCCTGGGACTAAACTGATCTACACGACAGTAGAGTTTGAATGTGACAATCAATTGAGCATCGTTCAAAACTCTCAACTACTCTTCTACATAGACGGTACTTCCTTAACGAATCATGGCTGCGTTGGTATTGCGGTGAGTCAAGAGTCTGGAGGTCAGCGCAAAATGTATGTGCGTGTCTTTGACCACATCAATGAGTACAACGTTACTGCAGCCGGAATTCAACACCATAATGTGGCCTACAGCAATAGCAACTGCAGTGGATGTTATGAGATGGAACTTTCACCCGATGGCACTAAACTGGCCACCATCTGTGACGATCAAGGCACAGGTGATAAGGTGGAGATCATCACACTCAGTACCAGTGGCACATCTAGTGCTACATCAAATGCTTACGCTTTGCCAGGTGGAGCCTCGAAACTGAAAGGGATAGAATTTGCGCCCAATGGCACAGATTTGTTCATGTCATGGAGCGCGGGCGGTAGTCCAAGTAGCTCCGGTGTGCATATTCTGGATCTCAATAATGGAACCTTCAGTAATGCAGGACCTCTCATGGCACAGTTTGGTGCCGTGAATCTGGAACTTGGGCGTGACGGACGTATGTATGCTGTCTCCAACAATTCTGGCAACAACGTTTGGACTTATGATTTAAGCACAAGCACCGTCACTACTTACCCTCTCAACAGTTTGTTGCCACAAGGCAAAGACCCTAATCTTCCGGGCAGATTTATACTCCCCGATCAAATCGATGGAGATCCTTACAACTACACCCTGGACATCAACACCATCGTCAGCAGCTTCCATGTGAATGACAATGATGTAATGAACGAGCCCATCCAAATTCAGTGCAACGAGGAGATCATGCTCAACGGCTCGGCATCTGCTTGCGCGGAAACCTATTTCATTGGAGTGCGCGACCTGGTGACGAACCAGGAACACATGGAATGGCTTTCCCCTGCGGAGGTAAGCCAACTGATGGCAGGAACCTTCGATCTGCGTGATTTCTGCGCCAATCCACAACTGGGGTCGCTGGCACCAACATGGAATCCTTCGCCCAGCATGCCTTTGATCATTGGTCGATGCTACGAGGTGAAACTGGCACTTAGCAACAGCGCCAATCCATGGGTAGCCAGCGTGCAAACGATCTGCATCACAGGGTCGGTGAATCCAAACTTTAAGCTGATTTCTGATCTTGAAGGATGCATCAGCACGGAAGGATTCATTGAATTGCTGGCCTTCGAACCCGGCATTTCAGATCATCCATCGGTTCGTTACTGGAGTGGCTGCGAACTGGATCAAAACGGTGAGCCCATCATCAGCACGTGCATTGCCTATGCCACCAATCAATTGGGCAACGTAAACAACCCTTATTTCTCGGTCAACGATATGGGATTTGAAGAGGGTAAGTGTTATCGCATCACTCAGCACATTTACGATGAAGTTTGCCAAGTGTGGGCCACCAGCTTCATAGACATCTGCATTTGCTGCGAAGGCGTCTCAACCGATCCCACATTCAACTTCATATCCAACTTGCAGCCTTGCGCTTCCACCTTTGGTGAAATCGAAATACAAGCCAATGAACCGGGAATTCCTGATGATCCAACCCTTCGCTACTGGAGCAGCTGCGAGTTGGATGGAAATGGAAACATCCTGCCAAACACGTGCGTGTCCTATTCAGTCGGCTCGCTTGGCAACGTGAATGAACCCGTGTTCAGTCTCGAAGAAGCTCAGTTTCGTCCCGGGAAGTGCTACGCGATCATCCAGCACATCTATGATGAGAACTGCGGATGGGTGTCGCACACGGAAACAATTTGCATCTGCGGAGAATGGTTTGGTAAGCAGGGCGAGGAAGACCTTACAAGCACAGAACTTCAGGTATTCCCGAATCCGGCTCAAGACGTCCTCACGCTGGAGTGGCACTCCAATGCGGAGCATGCAGTGGAATACATCATCTACGATTTGCAGGCGCGTCCGGTACAATCTGAAAAGGTGGTAGCTTCTAAAGGCCAGCAACGACATTCCGTCAACACTTCCACACTGGCTGCGGGCCAATACATACTCCAGCTGCGGGATGGCGATGTAGTTCAGACCAGGCGGATTACGATTCAACGCTGACGCAGCGAAGCATGCCGAGTGTAGAAGCGGCATGTTAAAACCGTTCTCGATACATCCTGGCTTCACGGCCAGGACACTCGAACTGACATCTGCCAAGGGACAAGGCGTGTCTATTCTGGTGATTCCCGTGAAGCGGGATTGTATCGAGGGCGGTTTACTTTTTATGCGCCCTGCGCATGCCTGGAGCTTCCAGGCACACGCTGAACGCATGACCAAAACACAAACTCACATTTGCCCAGAACCAATTACGGACCTTGTCAGTTCGAGTGTCCCAATGGAAAATCAATGCATCGAGAACGGTTCACTTAGGATACGCCCTGCGCACGCCCGGAAGCTCCAGACACACGCTAAGCGCATCACCAAAACACTCAAACTCACATTCGCCCAGAACCAATCACGGCCTTGTCAGTTCGAGTGTCCCGATGTAAATCGGGATGTATCGAGAACTATTCACTCTTAGCATACATCTCCCCCGCCATTTCAACGAGGTTGATGAACTCCCTGCGATAACCGTCAGGATCATACTCAATGGCATCATTTGCATATGCAAGTGTGCT
This sequence comes from Flavobacteriales bacterium UBA6057, assembly GCA_002428995.1. GTDB lineage: Bacteria > Bacteroidota > Bacteroidia > Flavobacteriales_G > Salibacteraceae > UBA6057. The sequence continues at coordinate 316,938 of DIYJ01000005.1, forward strand.
ACTCAAGCTGCTTTCAGCCTTGTACTTGCTATCCCGAAGCAGGAGCCCAAACTGAACCACTGCAGACCCAAACCGAAAGTTCTCAGAAAGGCTTGCTGAGTCCCGCATTTCAAGCTTCACGGGATGCTGCACCAGGATGCTTTTCTTCTGATCAGGCAACTTGTAGCGGATCTTAAGAAAGAGCAATTCGTCTGAATTAGAAGCTTTACTGAGCTTGGTCTTCTGATAGCGCTTGGAAGTATTGAGGGAGCTGTCAGCATAAGTACCGGGAGTCACGATTTCATAGAACGCGGTGACCATGTGCCCTGCTCCCAGCTCACCGGCATCCTTGGTGTCGTCATCAAAGTCCTGCACCTCCAGCACGCGGTTTTCATAACCAAGCAATCGATAGCTCGAAACCTTGTTGGGGTTGAATTCAATCTGGTACTTCACATCTTTTGCCACTACAAAAAGGGTTCCCTGCAGTTCTTTCAAAAACACCTTTCTCGCCTCAGCATAGGAATCAATGTAGGCGTAGGAACCGTTGCCATGATCTGCGAGTTTCTCCAACTTGGAGTCCTTGTAGTTGCCCATTCCAAAGCCCAGGGTGGTAAAGAACACACCGGTTTCGCGTTTCTCCTCGATCAACCTGACCAACTCATCATCGCTGTGCACCCCAACATTGAAATCTCCGTCCGTGGCAAGGATTACGCGGTTGTTGCCAGATTCCATGAAGTGCTTTTTCGCCACCCGATACGCAAGCTTGATTCCTGCACCACCGGCTGTGCTGCCTCCCGCTGTGAGCCCTGCAATGGCTTCCCTGATCTTACGCTTGTCAGAGCCCTTGGCTCCGTCCAGCACCAATCCTGAGCTGCCGGCATACACCACGATGGAAACCCGATCCTCATCCTGCAATTGATCCGTCAACAAGTGAAAGGCACGCTTCACCAGCTCCAGCTTTCTCGGACTTTGCATAGATCCGCTCACATCAATGAGAAACACAAGGTTGGAAGGCGCGATTTCATCCTGCTTTAGTTCATCGGCTTGCATGGTAATCCTCAACAGCTGGTGTTTGCTGTTCCACGGACATTCACCCAGCTCTGTATCAATGATGAAGGGATGCTCGTCATCTTGTTCGAGGCGCTCATAAGGGAAGTAGTTCACGAATTCCTCCAAACGAACGGAAGCCAGCGGTGGTAAGTATCCATCGTTGATAAACCTCCGCATGTTGGTATAGCTTCCGCGGTCTACGTCAATAGACAAGGTGCTCAAGGGCTCATCCAGAGCTGGCTTGAAGCTGTTCTCTGCGTAGTATTCATAGTCTTCAAAAAGATGGCGCAAGGGATACTCGTGCTCGAACCTCCGCTGTCTGGCAGCCTTGCTTTCTTCTTCGGTGTACACGGTCTTCTTCAGTCCTCCATCAAAGATCCCCTTGCCTCTGTTTTGAAGCGTTGGAACGCCCCATCCATCATTGTAAAACCGTTCCTCATCGGAGTAGCGAGCCGGAATTCCGCCTTGTACCAGCCCGATTCGTTCGATCGAGGATTGAGGAATCGCGGAGCTTCCGCGCACCTTCACCCCATCGATGTAGTAGTAGTTTGCATCTGAACGGCTACCGCGTATGTTGGTGTTAGCACTTCCATCGTTTCTAGAGTAAGTGCCACCAACCGTAACTGCCAACGCAGCCGGACTGCGAGCCGCCATCTTGTGAATCTCTTGAGACGTTACGGTAGTGCTGGTCATAGCTGCACCATCCCTTTCAATCAGCTTGACGCGGTTTTCAACGATGGTGAACTCGTTGAGCTGAACCGCGCTGTTCTTCAACACGGTCTGCTTTTGATCCAGGAAGGTAGTTTTGTCTGAAGACACCTTCACATTGGTAATGAGAACAGGCGAGAAACCCAGGCTGGTAATCTCTACTTCATAGGTGCCTGGTTGGAGCGGCTTGATCTCGAAACGTCCGTCAAAGTCCGTACTCGAACCTCCGCGAGCAATGCCATTCAACTTGGCGACCACGCTCGCAAACGGTATCGGCTGACCGGCTTCGTCCGTCACAGTCCCTTTCAATGCTCCCTGGCCAACCTGGGCAATGGTAGAGAGGCATACAAAGAGTGCAATAAGGGTAAAAATGATTCTTTTCATGATGCTTTAGATTTAGTTAAACGGAGTGAAAACTGTTCTCTTAAAGCTCATCGAATCATTCGGAGATTTCAATGACGCGTGAGGGTTCGGTTGCCTGCTTTATGCAAACGGAGGCACCGTACTACCGTACTCTCGAAAGCCCTGGAAATCAAGCACAAAAGCAAGATTCACCAGGCGGACATGGCCAGGGGGTCTACCGAAACCTCTGCCCGGTAGTCATCATCCAGCTGCATTGAGGCCAGGTCAATGCGTGTGACGTATCCGTTTTTGCCTTCACATTCGGTGTAGTGATGCGGCTCATCCGCTCCCTGCGGGTCTACGTTGCGGTTTGCGATGTACAGAAACTGTCGCTTCCCATCCATCCAGAGCGCGCGGGGCTGGTAGCCGGGCTGCCAGGTTTGCATCACCTCATCCGTTCGCAAATCGATGGCATAGAGCGACCCTTTGCGCCCGGGGAAGGTCTCTTCGTCTTCCGTACAGGTCACAAAAAGTATGTGGCGCTCCCTATCGATCACCATTTCCTGTGGGAAGTACCCCACGGTGATGACTCTGTCCAGCTGGCCGGTGGCGAGATCAACCTTCCGCACTTCCCCGGTTCGCTCGCAAGCCACGTAGAGGAATTGCTCATCAGGAGATAAGATGGTTGAGAAAGGCCGCAACCGCCCAGCCTGAGGATCAAAGGGCTCTCCATCCAAACTCAGCATCCTGATTACTTCTCCGTCTTTGCTCAGGCTCACCTGATAAACCGCATTCCCGAGATAGGCGGACATGAAATAACCGGCAGTGGCGCTACCCGTCCACCCCACCGGAAAAAAGACCTGATCATCCGGAAACTCGAAGCTTTGGTAATTCCTCGCTCTCAGATCAATCAGAGCACATTGCCCACCCTGGAAATCTGTATTCCCAGACCAATTCACGGCCATCAACGTACCGTCATCCATTCGTTCGAGGCTGCGCCACGTTCCCTCGGGCAACCGAAGATTCACGGCTGGCAGGGAAGTCCTCACATCAAAGCATTGCACCCATCCATTGGCAAAGAGGACACACCACATCCCAGTAGCGGGGTCAACCACAATGTCAGCGGCAAAACCAAACTCCTGAGCTTCGGGAAGCCGGTGGTAACGCATGATCGACCCTGAAACCAGATCAATCACGGCCACCTCCCTGCAGAGGTTGTTGAGTATGTAGAGCTTTTGATCCTGAGGGATTTGCTCAAACGCAATGTCGCCACGGGCGTTGGGTGCGCCAGCGGAAATCCAATCGATGAGAAGCGCTACCTCCTCTTCTGAAAGGTAAGGTCCACCAATCGGCATGGTAGGTTGCAATACGGGAGCTACATCCTCATCGCGATTCAGGATAAAGAGCAAGGCGCTCTGCGCTGGACTGTAAGGCACCACCACCGCGTTGTTGCGGCTACCGGCCATCAGGGTGTTCCAGTCGGTGAGATCGAGACCTGCGGCTGCTTCATTGCTGATGGCATCATGGCAGCCTGTTACTGCACATGCTGTGCTGATGAGCGGCTCAATATCCTCGGGAAGAACGCTGGAATCGGATCGAGGCTCAAAAGCCTCATTCTGACATGAAACACTAAGCACCAGCGTCAACCCGAGGAAAAGCCATTGAAAGAGCTTAACGCTCATTTTACTCTGTTACCGGCACATGAACATGGGTCGTAGCTGAATCGCCCAGAATATGCGTGGGAATGCCTCCAAAAACGGAATCGTTGATCGCTGCATCCCAACCAGTACCGTAGAAGTAGTAGTTGCCGGTAGGCAAGTCATCCAAATGAAAGGCGCCTGTACTGTCTGCCTGAACATGTGCATCGTAATCGTCAGGACTGGAACCGGGAAAATCCTTTTCTCCCATCTTGTAGTAAACATCAGCCATGGGAATCGCTCGGGAATGATGCATGACCATTCCATGAATGTGAACATGGTCATGGAAGGAATCTCCAGGATCGGCAGGCTGCGGAACAGGAACGGGATCTTCGTCCTTCTGGCAAGATACACTTACCATCAAACACATGATCAGCAACAAAGGGAAGGACCAGGTCCTCCCCTCCGGCTTCGCGAGTAGATTTACATTCATGGTCTACTCGTTTAAGGGTTCAAGAACCGCACGCTCCTCACCCTGTCGCCCTGTCGCAGTCTCAGGAGATAAACTCCTGTTTCAATACCTGTCAATGAAGCCGACTGCAACTGGTTGCTGATTAAATCCAATTCTGTGGTGGCCACGGTTTGCCCGGCCAGGTTGTAAACCTCGATGTTGGCGGTACCTGAAACATCACTCATCAGGTTCAGATAAACCGCGTTAGGCTCTGTTCTTAGCGTGAAGTCGAGCCCATTATGGTTGGCATGATTGATTCCCAGAGGAGGATCCTGCGGGACGGTATCCGTAGTGTCAATGACAACATTGGCGATGATCTCAAGGTCATAATCCTGCGCCTCTCCATGGTGTCCAATTCCGTTGGTGGAATTGAGGTAACCACACGGCACAGGCCAATCATGCCCTTCGTTGACAGGCATGTCATTGTAAACTCGCATGCGGGTGATCCCAACCACGGCACTGTCAGGAACGGTAAAGGCCACATAGTGGGTGTCTTCATACCATTGTTCATGTTCCATCAATACTTCCTCTCCTTCATCTGTGAAGTCACCATCAATGTTCCAGTCAATCCAAACCCTGTAGCTCAGGTTGCCAGAGAAAAAGCTCCCCACGATGTTGTGCATGCAGTGAACAGCCATTTCATGGTCAGATCCTGGCGTGACTGTGGGAAGGGTTTCTTCGGAATAATAGGTGTATCCATCTGCATCGCTGCTGGTGTGGACCCAGTCATCGAAACGGAAATAATCAATGCCCGTATATGGCCCAGTAATAAAAGGTGGTGGCACGCACCAATTTTGCGCAAGCCCGACATTTGCGAGCAGTAAAGTGATAAGTAAAAGTCTGGTTTTCATAGTGTGTGATTTGTATCAAATGGACTAAAAAGTCCGATAACCAGTTGGTATACAAGCACTTAAACTTGACCTAAGAAAACCTTAATTTTTACCTAAGCGTAAGAGGAACCGTCTGCGATCCATAGATTGCGACTGCCATCAACCACCTTTTTCAAGACTTAAATGAACATTAACCGACTTTGGAGAAACACGCAGGGCTCGAGGATGCTCTACTACCTCCCTGCCATCATCAGCGGACTATTGCTGGTGCTCTTCATGCAGGTGATGCTGCTGAACAAGACCATCGAATCGAGAAATGAGCAATTTACCCTGAGAGCAGAGCAAGCGCTGAAAGAACTGCAACACAGAGCCACCAACAGCTACCACTGCTTTCTGCTGAACGCAAACACGACCATCGCTTCACAGGATCGATTGGTGATCACCACGGGCAGCGAACAACTGGATACCATCCAGGAATTTTTCATTGCAGACCCTAAAAACCCAAGCAAGCGCTTCCCTTATTTCAATCCTCAACTGACCTATGACATCCCGGTAGAAGCGCGCATCGCTATTCAGTTCAGTTTCCTGGGAACGGAAGACGGAGCGCCCAAGGGGGCCGCAGCTGCTGATCTCAGAACCCTGGCATGGGTTGATTCTTCCTATTCGAATACGCTGAGGGACGCAGTAAACAAGGCGCGAATCGTGGATACTTTTCGCCTGGTGGAACAGGCGAATGAAACCTTTGCATCGCTCGCTGCGCCTGAGCAGTTGGGCCTGCGCGTTCGCCATGCGGAAACGGACGAGGTTCTTTTTGAACACAACCGCGCTGCGCTGGATGAAGCCGTAGCCGAAGAAGTGTTTCAAACAGAGCTTCATGAAGATGCCGGAACGGAACGCCCCTATTTGCTCGAAGTGGGCGTTGCCGGAGGTTTGGATCAATCCTTGGCTTCCATCTTTTACCTGGCCATTGGCCTGATTGCAGTCTCTCTCTTCACAGGCGTGTTACTGGTATTGTCGATCAAGATGATCTGGAACCAGAAACGACTGGCGGAGCGCAAAAATGACTTCGTGAACAACATGACCCACGAATTCAAGACGCCCATTACCAACATTCGACTGGCAGTGGATACGCTGAAAATGAGAATGGATGACTACAGCGATCACAACGACCTTTTTGAGGCCATCATTCAGGAAAATGACCGCATCGACCAGAGCCTGAACCGTATTCTCAACGTGGCGAGGCTGGAAGACCAGCTAGAGCTTCACCGGCAACCCACAGATGCAATGGAGTTGATCGATTCTGTACTCGACCATATGCAGCTCAGGCTTCAAGATCGGGTGGATATCGATGTTCAGCATGAAAATGAAGATGCTCGCCTCTCCATAGATCGCGTATTGATGCAAGGAGTGCTGCAAACTATTATTGACAACAGCATCAAGTACAGTGTTGAAAAGCCGCGAATAGAAATCAAGACCAGGCAGCATAAAAACACATGCTCGATCGTAATCAGGGATTACGGACTGGGCATGACGGAGGACGAGCTGGCCCGATCGTTTGACAAATTCTACCGCGCTGCCAATCACAAACAGCATGACGTAAAAGGCTTTGGCCTGGGCCTTTATTATGCCAAGACCATTATTCACAAACATGGAGGCCAAATCAGCGCAACGAGCAAGAAGAACTATGGATCAACATTTACCATCGAACTTCCAGTCCTATCCACCGAAGCCAAAGCGTATTCTGATCGGTGAAGATGACCGCCAGCTTGGCTGGATGCTCCAGGAAAACATCGAATCTGCGGGCTTCATCGCTGATGTGGCGACCGATGGCGAAGAAGTACTGGACAAACTTGAAAAAGAACGATACGACCTCTATCTATTGGACATCATGATGCCGAGATTAGACGGCATCAGCCTTGCTAAAAGGCTCCGCGTCTCTGACCGGAACACTCCAATCATTTTCCTGACGGCTCGTGTGATGGATACGGATGTGATCGCGGGATTTGAAGTTGGTGCGGACGATTACGTCACTAAGCCATTCAATATCAATGAACTACTGTGGCGCATCCGGGCACTGCTGAGAAGAGCTGTGAGGCCCGTGGAGCAAGAGATCGAACAAGAGAAGGAACTGTCACTAGGTTCTTATTCCTACTTCCCGGCTGAACGCCTGCTACGCAGTAGCACAACGGAAGTAAGGCTGAGTAAGCGAGAGAATGAAATCTTCGGAATTCTGGCCGCAGGAAACGGCAAACTGATCGCCCGATCTGACTTGCTCCTACAGGTTTGGAAGCGGCACGATGAGCATACCTCCAACAGCCTGGATGTTCACCTCACCCGCATTCGCAAGCTGCTGGAGGACTTTCCCGAAATGGAGCTCACCAACATCCACGGACTGGGCTATCGCCTGCAAGTGGGCTGAGCAGTCGGGTAATTGACAATGGGCAAGTGCCTTCGTGGTTTACTTTTAGCGCTCATTGCTTTTAGACACACGGATGACTCAATCATTGAAAGTAGGACTGGCCCAAATCGCACCGGTTTGGCTGGACAAGGCTTCCACCCTCAAGAAAGTAGAATTCACCATTGAAGAAGCTGCCGCGGAGGGTTGCGATTTAGTGGTGTTTGGCGAAGGCCTGGTGCCTGGATATCCCTTTTGGCTGGCCTTAACGGAAGGCACGGACTTCGACTCGAAGCTTCAAAAGGAAATGCACGCCCACTACGCACGAAATAGCGTTGACATTGAAGCAGGAGACCTTAAAGGTGTGTGCAAGCTGGCTCAGGAAAAGCAAATCGCCATCTACCTTGGTGTCATCGAACGGCCGATGGATCGGGGCGGACACAGCTTGTATGCTTCGCTGGTTTACATCGACAAGGAAGGGAGTGTTCAATCGGTGCATCGCAAGCTAAGACCGACTTATGACGAGCGCCTGACCTGGTCTCCAGGTGATGGCAATGGATTGCAAGTGCATAAGCTTGGGCCGTTCACAGTGGGAGGCCTGAACTGCTGGGAAAACTGGATGCCAATGGCGCGCGCTGCGCTATATGGACAAGGCGAAAACCTGCACGTAGCGGTGTGGCCGGGATCGGTTCACAATACAGAGGACATTACCCGCTTCGTGGCACGTGAATCACGTTCCTACATGATCTCTGTTTCCAGCCTCATGAGAAAGGAAGACTTTCCGCCTCATACTCCACACCTGGAAGAGCTATTGGCAAATGCCCCGGAAATACTGGCGAATGGAGGTTCATGCATTGCAGGACCCGATGGCTCATGGATTGTGGAGCCGGTGGCTAACAAAGAAGGCCTGATCATGCAAACACTGGACTTTGATCGTGTGTACGAAGAGCGCCAGAACTTTGACCCTTCAGGGCATTACTCCCGCCCAGATGTGCTCCAGCTAAGCGTGAATACCGAGCGGCAATCAGTACTGAAAAAACATTAAAAGCTGTCAGTCGCAAGCTGATAGCTAATAGCTGAAGGCTGATAGCCCTAATTTCAAGTCATGAGGCTCGGTGTGCAGATCAGCTCAATCACACCAAATCAGGATGCATCACCTCCCTTAAAAGGAGATCTTCCGCATGCGAACATTCTCGGGTGTCACCTCGAGGTATTCGTCTTCGCGGATATACTCCATGGCTTCCTCCAGAGAGAACTTAATCTTGGGCGCAATGTTGGCGGATTTATCAGATCCTGCTGCCCGAACATTCGTCAACTGCTTTCCTTTTATCACATTCACGCCCAGGTCGTTATCTCGCGTATTTTCACCGATCACTTGACCTTTGTACACCTGCTCTCCCGGATCGATGAAGAAGCGTCCACGGTCTTGCAATCGGTCAATGGAAAAGGCCAGAGCCTGACCTGTTTCGCTGGAGATCAAGGCTCCTTTATCGATGCCTGTGATGTCTCCCTTGTAAGGCTTGTATTCGCGGAAGCGATGCGTCATAATCCCCTCACCCGCTGTGGCGGTGAGGATTCGGTTTCGGAGACCGATCAAACCACGTGAAGGAACATCAAACTCCAAGTGCTGAATGTCGCCCTTGGTTTCCATGATCAACAAGTCACCTTTTCGCTGTGTTACGAGCTCAATGGCCTTACCACTGTATTCCTCCGGCACATCGATTACAAGCGTTTCATAAGGCTCGTGCTTGACTCCGTCTATCTCCTTCACAATCACCTGAGGCTTTCCAACCTGGAGTTCGTAGCCTTCTCTGCGCATGGTTTCAATCAGGATACTCAAGTGCAGCACACCACGACCGTAAACATTGAACTTGTCTTCTGTTTCTGTATCCACCACGCGGAGCGCGAGGTTTTTCTCGGTCTCCTTGTACAAGCGGTCGCGCAGGTGACGGGAAGTCACAAACTTTCCTTCCTTGCCGAAAAACGGGGAATTGTTGATCGTAAACAACATGCTCATCGTAGGCTCGTCTACCTGAATCCGCTTCAGCGCCTCAGGATTATCGAGTGATGCCACAGTATCCCCAATCTCAAAGTCTTCCATTCCCACAAGCGCACAGAGGTCACCAGCTCTTACTTTCTTCACTCGGGTGCGGCCTAACCCTTCAAACACGTACAGCTCCTTCACACGGTTCTTCTTCTTGGAACCGTCTTTTTTCATCAGGAAGTAGTCCTTCCCTTCTTCAATATCACCGCGATAAACCTTACCAATGGCGATTCGCCCTACGAAGCTGCTGAAGTCCAGCGAAGTGATTTGCATTTGAGCATCACCCTCGGTGTAGGGAGCTTCAGGGATAACATCGATGATGGTGTCCAAAAGCTCAACGATGTCGTCTGTTTTGCGCTGCCAGTCCTTGCTCATCCAGCCTTGCTTGCTGGAACCGTAGAGGGTTTCAAAGTCCAGCTGATCTTCAGAAGCATCAAGGTTGAACATGAGGTCGAACACTTGCTCGTGCACCTCATCAGGGCGGCAATTCTCCTTGTCCACCTTGTTCACTACCACGATCGGCTTCAGGTTCAATTCGATGGCTTTTCCAAGCACGAAGCGCGTTTGTGGCATCGGCCCTTCGAAGGCATCTACGAGCAGCAACACACCGTCTGCCATCTTCAGTACACGCTCCACTTCTCCTCCGAAGTCCGCGTGACCCGGGGTGTCGATGATGTTGATCTTCACTCCCTTGTAGTTCACGGAAACGTTCTTCGACAGGATGGTAATCCCGCGTTCGCGCTCGAGGTCGTTGTTGTCAAGCAGGAGGTCTACACTCTCCTTTCGCTCGTCCAGCAGTTGAGCGAAGTGAATGATCTTGTCAACGAGGGTGGTTTTGCCATGATCAACGTGAGCAATGATGGCGATGTTTCTAATGGATTGCACGGGCCTGTTTTTGCGGCCGCGAAGGTAGTGGGAATAATCCCCGGAATGAACCTTCCGTCAACAGAAATCAGCAAGAACAAACAATGCTCGCTCAGAGTCAAGCATGCGCTGTCTCAGGCTCGTGCGTCATAAACTCACCTCCCTCGGCATCAACAAGTCTTTGAATGGCCCATTTACCGGACTGTGCAGAAGGTGGCAGGCCGCCACCTGGGAACAACCACTGACCAATCATGGTAAAATTCTCCAACCCTTCGAGTTTCATAGGTAAGCCGTTGAGCACGTTGGTCGTAGGCCTGAATCCTTCGTAGGCCGCTTTCCACACTCCAGTATATCGGATGGTGGTATGCGGTGTGGCAATGTCCATGGTTTCAATGTGATCGCAAGCACCTGGGTAGTGTTTCTCCAGCAGCTCTATCGCGACTTTCCGAATGGCTTCCTTTTCGTCATGATAATCCAATCCCTTCAGAGATTCCCAAACCTCCCAAGGCGTTTCAAATTGCATCAACAGTGTTGTCTTGCCCTTTGGAGCAAAAGCCTCATCGTACATAGATCGATTGAAAATGCTGTAGGCCTTCGTGCTGGTCCGACCAATAATCATCGGTTCCCGAAGGGTGTAAGAAGTGTTGTGTGTAGGCGACTGAATCTCCTTATCGATGCCAAAACCAATCATAACCAGCGGTTTAAAAAGAGGCCACTCAGCGTACGCTTCCTCAAATTTTTCATTCAGGTATGTGCCTTTGAGCATGTCAAAGAGTACCGCATGACCGTCACATGCGCTGATGATGTGGTCTGCATACATCACGTCTCCGTGTGCAAGCTTCACTCCGACCGCTGTATCGTTTTCCACGATAATCTCATTGACCCTGGACTGGAACTGAAACTCACCGCCCAACTGGCGGAACCTGCGAGCCATGCGCATAGCCATGTGCAGCGAACCACCTTTCAGGTAGCCGGCATTCCCAGTCATTCCCCAGCCTAGCGTCATCAACAAGCCAAGCGCTGAGAAGTCTTCCGCACCGAATAGCTGATTGAAAAAGTAAAGCAGTCGCTCGTTTTTGAAGCCAAGGTCTTCAAACAGCTCGCGAGCCGTGCGCTTTCCATAACGAAGTATGATCGGAAGAAAGCTTCCCATGTGCCATAGCGAACTCATGTAGTCACCCGCAGAGCGCATTCCAGGGGCATCTTCAAACTGCTCCATCTTGGTGCTTTTTTCAATCATCTCGCACAGCTCATTGATGGCTTTTTCATCTTCCGGAGCACCTTCCAGCAGGTAAGCCTTCCAGCGATTGATGCTGTTGTAGATGATGAACTCTCCGTGTTCCTCATCCTCTACCCGACTGAATGTCAGGTGGTTAATCACCTGAACGTGGTCGTCCATTGCTCCGGTTTCCTTCCAGATATCGTTGAACACACCATGATCCGTTCCTACCAACCAATGGAGGCAATAGTCAAAATGGTAACCGTTACGCTCCCAAGCCGTGAGCTGCCCGCCCGGTTTGTCGTGCATTTCGAGAATCGTAGCATTGAATCCATTCAACTGAGCGTAAATCCCTGCGGAGAGTCCTGCTACTCCACCTCCTATGATGATCACTTTTTTCTGGTCCATGATGGTCTGATTGGTATTTGAGGATTCAAAATTGAAAGCAGGAGAACACTCTGAAAATGATGATGGTCAGAGGAAAGAATGACTCGTGTTAATGGGAGAACTGAGCCGAACCGAGGCTTCAAGTTCACGAGATCAAGGATCAAGGATCAAAGCTTGGGTTGGATGAATCGATGATCTGATGATCAAAGCAATTGTCTGCATATTTACCATGACCCATCCAACAGATGGAGTTAATCGTTTTTACTCCTTCTACTTTGTCTTGACACAAAGTAGAGCAAAAGTCAAGGCTGTCATCTTTTTGTGACCAGATAACGAATCGAAATTTCAGCTTGCCGCGATTTAAACTTGTTCGCGTTTCACGCGACCTTCAAACACCAAATCGCTGCGCAAAGCCAACGCGAAATTTCTCTTCGATCTGGTGCCCACAAAAAGAAAAAGGCCGGCTTCGTGCTCTGCCTTAACTCATCATCTAATCATCTGATTTTCTGATCATCTAATCTCAACGTGCTCTCCAGAGTAAATAAGCGGATAGTCGTTTCATCTAATTATCCAATCATCTTATCAATCTATCTTTAGCCACGCATGGGATTGAGAGAAGTAAAGAAGGAATTGGAAGCGCTGGATAAGCAGCAGCTGGTGTATCACTTGTCAGAACTCTACAAGAAGTATCCGGAGGTGAAGGTTTACCTCAACTTCTTTGCAGATCCTGATGAGCAGAAATTGATAGAGACTTACAAGGCCCGGGTTCATGAAGGCTTCTACCCGTCTCGTGGCTGGCGCCTGAAGCTGGCCCGTTCTCGTAAGGCAATCAATGAATTCAGGAAACTGGGCATCTCACCTGAGGCAGACGCAGACCTTCTGCTCTACTTCACGGAGGTTGCCGTTCAGTATGCTCGCGAAAAAAAACCTCGCACGGAGCCTTACTACACACGCCTCGAAAACAGCTTTCAGAAGGCACTGGAATACATGCACAAGCATCTGATTCTGGAAAGCTTTGAGCAGCGATGTCAATTCATTGTAGAGCGATCTGAGAAGTTTCCGTGGAACTGCAGCCTACACCTTCAGACGCTGATGGATCGGTTTTATGGGGAGTAGAGGAAGGATCAAAGATCCTGGGTCAAAGACCAAGAAAATACAAACAATCAAAAATCTATTAACCAGATATTTAAACTACTTCGTATTAACAATTAAATTAACCTTTTATAGCGATTTGAGCCAGGGTTTTTGTGGCTGTTTTGGATATGGATTTTCTGGTTTCAGAGCTCAGCCTTTCTAGGTGTGGGATTAACCACTCTTGCAGTTCAGGGTCTTTTTTCGACCACTTTCCGAGCAGTTGGATGTTCACGTTCAACACGATCCAGTCGTTGTGATGAGCAAGGTTTTCTTTGGCAATTTGCTTGGCCAGCTCTATCTGCTCTTTGGTCATTTCCTTTTCCAGCATGCCAAACAATTGGCTGATGGTCCATTGGGTAGAAGCCTGATCAATGTCGGCTATGTCAGTCAAAAAGCGGTCGATGTACGGAACCAAAAGATCCTTTCGCTCTTTGCAAACGCGTTTCATGGCATTAGACACCCTCAAACGCACCAATTCATCATCGCTGAAGTAGCAGTTAAACAGCTCGTCAAACAGCGAAGGTTCCTGCAGCACCTCCTCTACTACTTCCACCGTATTGCCAAGTGAATTGGGATGCCCACCTTTTAGTCGTTCTTCAAAATTCTTCATTGTGGTTTTCTTGTTTTCAGATGAATGACGGTCGGCTGTCAGAAACTCCTTATTCGAGGTCACTGACCGATGACAACTTGCAACTGATCACTACTCCATTGATCAATGTTATCCATTGTTTTGCTTCCAACGCTGGAGCCTTGGAATCTGGTAGGTAAAAAGGCCTGTGAGAAAGCCCGGAACTCCTTTTTCCCTCATCACTCCCTTCACGAAATCCTGCATTTGTTTGGCGGTAATGTCAGGTTGTTTGAAGGCTCCGTTTTCATAACAATAGCTGCAATAGAGTTGACTTCGGGTGCCATCGGCTTCTGAGCCTCCCTTCAGGGGATCCTTGCTCATGGGCATGCCGCAGCTTTGACAGTACTTGTTCTTGCTCATGGGTATCGATGTTTGATGGAGCAAAGGTCAAGGCACTCACTGACAGCCTTATGTCAGTGACTTGATTCGGCCTGAATTTTTTGAATGTACTGGTCCAATGTGATGTGATCGGTATCGAATACCAAGCCCGTAGGCTCGAGGCTTTCGACCCTGGCAAGCTTAAAATCGCGGTAAGCCTTCCTCATCTGGCAATAAGCGACCACATGCCAGCTTTGACTGTAGAATGTGATCCCAATGGGCTCAATGTTGCGCTCGCTGGCGCGCCCATGCGCATCGATGTAAGACAGCTTGAGGACCAAGCGATCGGTACAGGCGCGCTCAACGAGTGTAAGAAATCGCGGACTCGGCCCTTCCCCGATGTATACCAGCGTTCTGGATGCAAGCGATTCTACTTCCTGGAGCTGATGATCTCCCAATCGGTTTCTCACTTTTTCCAGGCCGCTCAGGTAGCATTTCAAGGTGTCTGCATCGAGGTATTTGCGCGCAAGCTGTTCAGCGAAAATGAAGGACTTGGCTTCGTCCAGTGTGAGCGCCATGGGAGCGAGAAAGTGTCGGTCGAGCACGCGGTATCCACGGCCTTCCTCAAAGGTGACCGGCACACCCGATTCTTCTAGGGCGCGCAGGTCGCGAAATACGGTTCGCTCGCTGATATCAAAACGTTCGGTGATCTGCGCAATCGTAGTGTAGTGCTGCGATTGCAGCAGGGACATCAGGGCCGTAAGTCGCTCCAGGCGTTTCACAATGGTCGTTTCAGCGAAAATCGGAATTCAGCGCTGGCTCTCAAAAAAGTTATCGAAAACCCATCTGATGGTATTCCCGATCGATCAGCTCCAACCACTCTCGGTGGCGCTTCACATAGGATGACACAAAAGGACAGAGAATGGCAATCTTGCACCCTTTGCGCTTGGCAAACTCCAAGCCTTCCTTCGCCATAGCGGAAGCCACACCGAGGCCTTTGGCTGACTCAGGAACCTTGGTATGCATGAAAAACATCGTGCGCTTGCGAAAACGGTATTGCAGGGTGGCGAGGTCTCCATTCACCTCTACTTCGTATTGCTGCTGATCCTTGTTCTGAACGACTTTGTGTTCCATCCTGCTCTGCTTTTGTCGTGTGCCAATGTCGGTTAAAAGTGCAGTGTTATCAAGTTGTTTATCAAACACCGGAAAAGCCCTTTCGAAACAATATATTGCAATCTGCCGGAGGCCTAACCGCACATGCCAGAGGAATACACCTTCAAAGACATGTATGACGACCATTCCAAGATGGTCTATAACCTATGCTTGAACTACCTGCATTCTGAGGCTGATGCGGAAGAAGCTACACAGGATGTATTCCTGAAAGTGTATCAGCAGCAGGATCGTTTTCGCAAGCAGGCCTCTCCTAAAACCTGGATTTATCGAATCGCAGTGAATCAATGCCTTGACAGAATCAAGGCTCAAAAGCGCAAAAAGCGATTTGCCTTTCTCCAGAGCCTCACGGGGCGTGGTCCCAATGAGGAGGACATGGAAATCCCTACGCTCAGTCATCCGGGAATTGAACTGGAAGACAAAGAAGCTGTTGGACGGATACTGAGGGCGATGAATGAGCTTCCGGAAAAACAGAATGCTGCACTGCACATGAAAGTCATGGATCAGTTGTCTCAAAAAGAGATCTCTGCGATTTTGCAGCTATCGGAAAAGGCCGTTGAATCCCTGCTGTCCAGAGCAAAATCGAACCTAAAAAAGAAACTGAGCGAAGGAAAAGGATAAAAAGAACGTCTAACCACCCAACTACCCAAACGAATGAAAGAAGAAGAATTGATCACCACCCTGGATCGGATAAAGAAGGTTGAAGTGCCTCCTTTTCTGTACACGCGGATCCAAACGCGCATCCAGGAACTGGCCACACAGAAATACTCTATGCGCCAGGTGCTGGTTTTTGCTGTGAGCATTTCGTTGCTGATAGCGCTCAACGCCACCGTGTTTTTTCCCAAATCCGGCTCATCTGCTCAGGGCAATTCAGAAATTGAAACCGTGGCTGATGGACTCAGGTTAACCCCGAGCAACCAGCTTTACGGTGAATAAGATCCGCCTTTTAATGATCATTACTAGCGTATTGCTGGTGATGAACATCCTGCTGGTCTGGAAGCTGAGATCTGCCTCCGCTGACCATCCAAGGCCGCCACACATGCATCGACCGGGAGGGCCGAAAAACATCATCATCGAGCGGTTGGAACTGGATGAGTCACAGGTAGCGGCTTATGAAGCACAAATCGAAGACCACCGAGAACAAATCAGGCAACAGGAACGCCAGATCGCGGCTCTGAAGGGCAAGCTGTACAGCATCCTGGGAACGCAGCAAGAAGCCAGGAAGAACGCATTGCTGGAAGACATCTCCAAGGTCCAGGCTGAAATTGAATCCATCCACTACGCGCATTTTGAGGATATCAGAAGCCTGTGTCGGGACGACCAGTTGGCGAGCTTTGAATTACTCTCACAAGATCTGGCCGAACTGTTTCTTCCACCCCATTTGCACTCAAAACCGTAGTATGAAAGTTTGGCTTCTCTTTCTGCTTCTGACACTTTCATTCCTGGCTTTTTCGCAGCAAGGAACAGAAGAGAATGTCCGGCTTCATTTTACACCAATGATCGGGGACGCTCATCTGGTATTGAATCAACGCATGGAAACCAGTGCAGGAGCGGAAGTGAGTATTCAAACACTGAGATTCTACCTGTCCAACGTTCGGCTGTTTGCAAAAGGGAACGAGGTATACACCGAGCCCAGCAGCTTTCATCTGCTGGACGCTTCGGAACCTTCAAGCATGATCCTGGAGCTACCAGAATCGGAAGGACTCAAGTATGATCGCATAGAGTTTACGCTGGGCCTGGACAGTGTCACCAATGTTTCGGGTGTGTTTGAAGGTGACCTGGACCCGACCAAGGGCATGTATTGGACCTGGCAAAGCGGCTACATCCATTTCAAGCTGGAAGGTCAGTTTACAGATTCAGAAAAAGCAGATGATTCGTTCAGCTATCATTTGGGCGGGTATAGAAGCCCTCACGCAACCTGTCAGAGCATTGGCATCGAACTACCCGAAGCTGTAAACTCTTCTCCAAGCGTTCATTTATCCCTGGATGGCTTTTTGAGCCGGGTCATGCCAAGCGAACAGCGTTTGGTGATGTCACCAGGGGCAAAAGCCCGTGACTGGTTCGAAACCGCTGCACTGACGTTCCCCGTTCATGAATAGCTGGCGCTCATACCTGGTTTTGAGTGCTATGACCGTTGTTGTTCTCTTCTCCTTTCGGCAGCCAAGCACGAGTGAGGAATCCCTCTCCTATCCCAGCCACTGGCCTGAACCTCATTATGACTTTGCCCGAAACCCGTTGACAAAACACAAGATAGACCTGGGGCGAAAGTTGTTCTACGACCCCATACTATCGAAGGACGGCTCCGTCACCTGTGCCAACTGTCACCTTTCATTCACAGCCTTCACACACGTTGATCATTCGCTGAGCCATGGCATCAACGACAGCATTGGCAATCGCAACTCGATGGCGTTGATGAATCTGGCCTGGAGCTCCAGCTTTATGTGGGATGGCGCCATCGAACGACTCGATGCTCAAGCCCTGGCGCCCATCACCCACCCTGCGGAAATGGGTGAGACACTGGAAAATGTATTGCAGAAGCTTAAGGCTTCCGCTGTTTACCCTGAGCTGTTTGCGGAAGCCTACGGGAATGCTGCGTTTGGAACCCGCGAGCTGCTGGACGCGCTGGCCCAGTTTCAACTCACGCTCGTTTCCGACAATTCGAACTACGATAAGGCACAACGCGGTGAATATGACTTTACAGAGCAAGAAGCGAAGGGTTACAGACTCTTCAAGATTCACTGCAATTCTTGTCATCAGGAGCCGCTGTTCACAACCGGAAAATTTGAGAACAACGGACTGCCGTTGGATTCAACACTCCAGGATTTGGGAAGGTATGCCATCACCGATCGTCCGGCAGACTCCCTCAAGTTTAAAACACCTACCCTTCGCAACGTTGAGTTTTCGAAGCCTTACATGCATGATGGACGCTTTGCGACTCTCCGCGAGGTGCTCGATCACTATCACTCTGGAATTGATCGAAATGCCACAGTATCAGAGAAGCTGAAAAACGGCATTGCACTGACGGGCGATCAGAAGACGGAACTAATTGCTTTTATGCTGACCCTGAGCGATCGCTCCTTCCTCTTCAATCCTGATTTCGGATATCCTCGCAATTAATTCGATTGCAGCGAAGGATTCGGTGATAGGCATCGTCAAAGCACGCACAACACTATCACTATGAAAAAGCTTTTTACTTACTCGCTGGTTTTGCTGCTGGCATCTGGTGCGTTTGCGCAGACCGACCCTGAGATCACCAGTTGGCTGCGAAACACAACGGGCATCACAGGACGTCACTATGTGAGCGGCAATCCTACTCCAATCAATGATACTGCTGCGGCCAACGTACAAACCGTGCGCTATTCCGATGACTACGTGTACATCAACGCGAGCGGAATACCGGCTTACATTGTAGGTCCCTACCTGGATGGAAATCCTTCCCTGGCTACCAACAATGCATGGTTGTTTCAAATCGACCGGAATCCAACAGAGAACACCGGAGCACCCACTGTAACTCCACTTGGTGCTGTTGCAGTCTTTATCAACGGTGTTCCTGCCTACGACTACAAGGACGCAGCTTCCTATAATTCCAACACCAACATGGACGACATGATGAATGGTGACGGAGTGTGGAACCGAAATGCGATCCTGGCTGAAAACGATGGTTTTGATTGCGCGAAGGGTCACCCCTCACCTATCTTTTCTGGTGGCGGAGGCGGTGGAGGTGGTTCGCTGGAAGGCGGCTCTTACCACCATCACCAAAATCCGAGCGCCTTCAACATGGACCTCGTGGAAGTGTCTGACATCTGCGACACCTATTTAGCCGATGGCCTTTACACCCTGAATTCCAACGAGCACTCACCGCTCATCGGTTACGCCTTTGATGGATTCCCCATCTATGGAGCTTATGGATACTCTGATCCCAATGACGCGAACAGTCCTTTGCAACTCATCAAATCAAGCTACCAGGAACGAAACATCACGGTGCGCGAAGAATATGCAGACGGATCGGATGTGATCGATGGACCACCCGTGAGCGCTCAATTTCCCCTTGGTTGGTACCGGGAAGATTATGAGTTCATCGCCAACTCGGGAGACCTGGACGAGCACAATGGCCGATTCTGCGTGACGCCTGAATATCCCGAAGGCACCTACGCTTACTTCGCTACGGTGGATGACAATTGGAACTCTGCTTATCCTTACCTCGTTGGCCCCACCTACTATGGAGTGGTTCTTACAGCCAATTTCACCAGCGGTGGAGGACAGTCAACTGTAGTCAATGAAGCCGTAACGGAATACACAGGAATGAACGACACTACAGACACCACATCAGGCATTCAATCGCTAGGCGTAGAAGGCATGAGCATCAACGTGTTCCCAAATCCAGCCAGTGATATTGTAGCCATCCAGGTAGAAGGCATTCTACGAACGGATCTTGAGGTAACGATGTATGACCTTCAGGGTCGTGAAGTGCGCAAGACCAACATCGTTCAGGGAAGCACGATCTGGCACCTGGATACACGCACGCTTTACAGCGGAGAATATGTGATCTCCATCAGCGATGGCTCCAACAGCGTAAACAAAAGGGTTTTGATTACGAGATAGGCTTGTTGATACGGTACTTGAAAATGCATCCTCACCAATTTGGGGATGCATTTTTTTTGCGCGATCAGGTATAGCCCCCCCTATCCCAAGTGTCCGCCAATGCGATTGAACAAGCCTTCGGGTTTCCATTCCACGGGCTTTCCCAGTGTCATTCTGCGAATGCGTTTCAGTGGTTTTGGGTTGACCGATTGCATCCACTGCTCAGCTTCGGCATTCGCAACAGGGAAAGAAGCATTTTCCTTTTCGTGCATTCGGTAGAGCATCAATGCTTTTCCTGCATCGACATCGTCCGCCAGGATGAGTCCATCTCCAAGGTTCGGGAAGTAGGCGCCTAAAAGAGCTCCTGCCTTGGTAACGAGCTTTCCACCATCCAGATACTCCTGTAGCATCGCTCTGCGGCCTTCACCTGATATGGCCTTGTCCAACTCATAGACCTGATGCTCCCAGCTTCCATCATAGTCTTCCAAATCGCTGGGGGAATTCATATCGATTTCCTTGGGATCCACCTGACAAGCGAAGTACTCCATCTCTACTTCAAACCCAAGTTTCGTGTACAACGGAGCTCCGGCATCGGTAGCAATCAGCGATAGATGCGGATACTGCTTCCGATCTACTTGCCGAACCAAGGCCTCAGTAAGCCTCCGCCCCACGCCTCTTCCCTGCTCCTCAGTTTGAACGATGATGTGGGCCAACCAAGCAGAGTTGGAGTGATAGATACAAGTACCGGTTCCAATGATCCGACCGCTGTCCACAACCTTCATCGGGCGACAGTTTCGGTTGGTGATGTAGGCGGTCAAAACAGGAGAAATGTCCTGCCATTCCCCGGGCGGCAACGCAGCAGTTTCTCTCACATCTTCCATGCTCAAAGGTTCAATTCGTATCACAGGCTAGCTAGTTATTCATCTTGAGCGCAAACGCTTTATTATGGATCAGATTATTAGTTGATTAGAAAATCAGATCATGAAACCCACTTCCCCAAGATCCGCCTCATCCATCATCTAATCATCTAATCTTCTGATTATCTAATTATCCAACCATCCGATTATCCAACGAATCGGCTTCCTTCGTAATTGATAAAGTGAGATCATGGCAAAGGAGAGCAAGACAAAAGGAAACATCAGCATCCTCACGGTTTTTAAAACCATCGTTTGGCCCAGGCGCGGGGTGATCTCCATTGGCTTGATCCTTATTGTGATCAGCCGCGTGGCGGGGCTTGTGCTTCCGGGTGCCAGTAAGTACCTGATGGATGACGTCATCGTAAACAAGGACTTTGAAATGCTCCGCCTGCTGCTCATAGCGGTCGTAGCGGCCATTGTGGTTCAATCGGCTACTTCCTTTCTGCTCACACGCATTCTAAGTGTCGAAGCACAGCGACTGATTTCGATCCTTCGGGCTCAGGTACAGAAAAAGATCCTGCAACTCCCGATCAACTTCTTTGACGATCATAAAAGCGGGGAGCTTGTTTCCCGCATCATGACGGATGTTGAGGGTGTGAGAAATATTGTTGGAACGGGATTGGTGCAACTCATTGGTGGCACCCTTACCTCCGTCATCGCCTTGACATTGCTCATCAACATCAGCCCAATGATGACACTGTATGTACTGGTGCCGGTGGCCATTTTTGCCGCTGTGGCGTTAAAGGCATTTGGATACATCCGGCCCATTTTCAGGGAACGTGGGAAGATCAATGCAGAAGTGACGGGTCGCCTTGTGGAAACCCTGAACGGAGTTCGCGTGATCAAAGGGTTCCATGCCGAACCTCAGGAAGTGAAAACCTTTGAAGAAGGTGTCACACGGCTTTTTCTGAACGTGAAAAAGAGCCTCACCTCCACCAGTCTGGTAACCAGCTCCGCTACCTTCCTGCTGGGCCTCGCCTCTGCCGGAATCATGGGAATTGGCGGCTATATGATGATCGACAACGAGCTGACCGTTGGAGACTTTCTAGCCTTCACGCTTTACCTGGGATTCATGATCGCTCCCATCGTTCAGATGAGCAACATCGGCAGCCAGCTGACGGAAGCTTTCGCAGGATTGGACCGCACAGAGGAGATCATGAACATGAACCCGGAGGACGATCCGGAAAAGCGAACTAAGCAGCTGGGAACCATTCACGGGGATGTAAAATTCAAGGATGTGACCTTCGCTTATGAAGAAGGTAAACCAGTGCTGCACGAAGTGAGCTTCGATGCTCCGGCAGGTTCCGTTACCGCTCTCGTAGGTACTTCAGGATCAGGAAAAACAACCATCGCCAGCCTGGCGGCTTCCTTCCTTAATCCTGACAGCGGCACCGTCACAGTAGATGGACAAGACCTGTGTCAGGTTTCGCTCGGGAGCTATCGAAGCCAACTGGGCGTTGTACTCCAGGACGATTTCCTGTTCGAGGGCACCATTCGCGAAAACATTTTGTTTCCACGTCCAAATGCCACCGCTGCACAGTTGGAAGAAGCCGTGAAAGCTGCCTATGTGAGCGAATTCACCGACCGGTTTGAAGACGGGCTGGACACCGTAATAGGAGAACGAGGCGTGAAACTGAGCGGTGGTCAACGTCAGCGCATTGCCATTGCCCGAGCAGTGCTAGCCAATCCTCGCATCCTCATCCTGGATGAAGCAACCTCCAATCTGGATACCGAAAGTGAGGCTTTCATTCAGTCGAGTTTAGCGGAGCTGATGAAGGGGCGCACCACCTTTGTGATCGCTCACCGTTTAAGCACCATTCGCCAGGCAGATCAGATCCTGGTAATAGAAGAAGGGAAAATTGCAGAACACGGAACGCACGATGAACTGATCGCCCGGGAAGGAAGATACCACCGCCTGTATACTTACCAGGCAAGGATCTGATCTTCTGCATGTTGGCTTTTGACAATCATCGCCCGTGAACACGAATGAAAACGAACAACCATGAGTCTATCAGAACATCTAGGAAAACACGCCCATGACGTAAACTTCGGAGGTAACTGGACGGTCTCAAACATGAAGGAAGTTCTGGAAGATGTGACCTGGGAACAAGCCACTCAGGAGGTCTATGCATTCAACACCATTGCCACTCTGGTATTCCACATCGGATACTTCGTGAAGGTGGCGGTGAAAGTGCTGGAAGGCGGGCCTTTGGAAGGGAATGACAAGCTGAGCTTTGATCACCCTCCAATCCATTCAGAGGCGGATTGGCAACAGCTCCTCGACACAACCTGGAGCGATGCTGAACGATTTTCAACATTGGTCAAGCAACTGCCAGACAGTCGATTAACCGAAGATTTTGCAGATCCAAAGTATGGAAGCTACTTCAGGAACTTACAAGGTATTGTGGAGCATACACACTATCACCTCGGCCAGATTGTGATCTTTAAGAAGCTCATCCAGCAAGGTTTGGTGAGTTAGAGGAACGGACTGCCTCTCTCGCAGCACTTCTTGATTTCGCCTGGATGCTCACACGCTGAATACAAAGCTTCCCTAAGCCCTTCTTTGTGTTCTCCATGATTACCAACGCGCGGACTGAACAATAACAATAACTTGTCACCCTAATTTCAACCACACAACTACTATGAAACTAGGTGCCTTTTCCATCAGCCTGAACGTTAAAAATCTTGCCGTCTCCAAAGAATTCTATGAAAACCTGGGATTTGAGGTATTTGGCGGTGACATGGCCATGAACTACCTGATCATGAAAAACGGCAACGCGTTGGTCGGACTGTTCCAGGGCATGTTTGAGCGCAACTCCCTCACCTTCAATCCTGGATGGGATGAAAATGCTCAGAACCTCGAAAACTTCGATGACGTTCGGGAGATTCAAAAAAGCCTGAAAGCCAAGGGAATTCAACTGGTCGCGGAAGCGGACGAAAACACTTCAGGACCAGCCAGCTTCATCGTGATCGACCCGGACGGCAATCCTGTGCTCGTGGATCAGCACGTGTAGGTGAAGCGTTAAAGGCGAAGTCGAGCAGACATTTTTTGTGCCGTTAAGCACAGACAAAAACAAAGAACTTCGTTCATTTGATGCCTATACCAAAACCCTCATATGAAACCAAGAGTAAGCATGATCTGCCTGGGAGTGGCAGACTTAGAAGCATCAAAGAAGTTTTACCACGAAGGCTTGGGCTTTCCTAAGCTTGATTCAGTTCCTGGCACGGCCTACTTCGACCTGGACGGAACGTGGCTGCACTTAAGAAGCCGTGAAGATCTGGCCGCAGATGCCGGTGTGAGCGCAGAAGGAAGTGGCTACAACGCGCTGACGCTTTACCATACGGTGAAATCGGTGGAGGAAGTATCAGAAGTGCTGAAGAAGGCTGTGGATGCTGGTGCGAAAGAAATAAAGGCACCGCAACAAGCTTCGTGGGGTGGCTATCATGCTTTCTTTCAAGATCCTGATGGCAATGTTTGGGAGATCGCATTCAGTCCTTTTGCCTGGGTAGGTCCGGTAGATAAGGAAGAGTGATCTTCTAGCATCCTGAAGAACGGTTCTTGAGATCGTTCTTCACATTTTCTGATCTGCTTGAATTGGCTACTTTCCAGTTTTCAACCAATCATCACCACCATGGCTAAGAAGGAAAAGAAGATCATTCCACCCGAGAAGATCGCCCTCTATGAGAAAGTCGTTCAAAGCGTTCCAGGATTGGAAACACTGAACTCGTTCGGTTTTCCATACACCTCGCTGAACGGGCACATGTTTTCACTGCTCTCGAAAAGCGGATATGTAGGCATTCGCCTGCCCAAGGAAGAACGGGAGGCCTTTCTTGAAAAGTATGATTCTACACTGTATCAACCGGAACCAGGGCCGCTGCTCAAGGAGTATGTAACGGTTCCTGATGCGCTTCTCAACGATACGGCAGCGACTGCGGAGTACTTGCGCATGGCGTACGAGCATGTGAAAACGCTGAAGCCAAAACCGAAGAAAAAGTAAGAAGCTTGATGCTGCTGACATACCGTTGACAGTAGCATGCACTAACCTCGCAATCAAATTCAATGATGCGATGCAAACAAGAGTAATTGCTTCCTTCGAAGTGGTAGGGATTTCGGTGAGGACAGAGAAGAAAGACGGCCAGGCCATTCGTGATATCGGAGCGCTGTGGAACCGGTTTATGACGGAATCTGTTCAGCAGAACATTCCAAACAAAAGCGAAGAAACCATCTACGCGGTGTATACCAACTACGAGGGTGATTATACTCAACCTTATGATCTTGTTTTGGGCTGCAAGGTGGAATCCACCGATGCTATTCCCGAAGGCATGACTTCTGTGACCATCCAAGGTGGAAACTATCACAGTTACACCTCTCGAGGAAACATTCTGGCGGGATCGGTTGCCAATACCTGGAAGCAGATTTGGGATTCAGAAACGAACAGGAGTTACACAACGGATTTTGAAGTGTATGGAGAGAAGGCGCGTGACCCTCAAAATGCAGAAGTAGATATCCTTATCTCTACTAAAGACTGACAATGCTAAACGACCTCGACCGCTTTTACCTTGAGAAGGAAGAGCCCATTAAAAGCTGCCTGCTGGCTCTGAAGCAGTTGATCCTGAGCTACAATCCCAAGCTTGATCATCAGTGGCGTTACCGCCTGCCCTGCTTCATGCTGAGTGGTTACACCTTCTGCTATTTGTGGATCGATAAGAAGAGCCAATACCCCTACATCGCCATTGGCAAAGGCAATGAAATTGAGCACCCGGATCTGGTGGTAGGTGGCCGCAAATACTTTGGACTGCTGCTGATTAACCCGGAGGAGGACATTCCTGTGGAAAAGGTCCATGAAATCTTTGACCAGGTCATGCAGCTCTATCCTGCGGAATACCAACAATGAAATAGCATGAACTACGCTTACACTATTCTCTATGTCGCTGATGTGGAAGAAAGCGCAGCATTTTACAGCGCTGCCTTTGGATTCGCACGCGGCATCACCACGCCTGAAGGCGACTACGCTGAACTGAAATCAGGAGCTGTTACCATCGCCTTTGCATCGCTGGAATTGGGCGCTTCCAACTTCAAGGATGGATTCATCACCAGCGATTCGAGCGCTAAACCCTTTGGAATGGAGCTGGCTTTCACCTCTGACAATCTTGAATCTGATTTTGAGAAAGCTCTGAAAGCAGGCGCTCAACTCGTAAGCCCCGTTACGGAGAAGCCCTGGGGCCAGAAAGTGGGTTACGTGAGAGACCTCAATGGATTTCTCATTGAGCTGTGCACCCCGATGAATGGATAACAGCACGTCATCAGGCCAATCGGGGCTCTAAAGGACAGTCTTCTATTCTTTTCGCAGCTACCGGGTCACGTTCGTGAAACTTGGTTTAGCTTAGCAAGACAACACCTACCACTCTTGCTATGCGCTATTTTTCCCTTCTCGCCTGTTCTTCGTTTGTATGCCTCCTTTCGCTCACACTGACACAAACTCTCTCTGCACAGGACACCATTTCCGCTGAATGGGTTCATCAATTTTCGCACACGTTCAACATAGAACAACAGGAATTGAGCGGTGAGGGTGGATTGCTCCTGCTGGAAGAATTCAGTGAATCACAGTTTGTGTTGATCGGAGAAACGCATGACAATGCTGAAGTCGCCTTCTTCACGGCTGCAACGCTGAAAGCTCTGGCCCAACAAGGCTTCCGCCATTTTGTGGTGGAGAATGGCAGACATGGACTCGAGATATTGCAGGAAGAGCTTAAAACAACGACTGATGTAGAGACTGGCTTGCATGATTTCTACACGCGAGAAACCAAGCGCATTGGAAGTATTCCACTCCCCTTTTACTCTGGAATAGAAGATGCTTCCTTCGTGGAGGCGTCCAGGGAACACAATTATCAGCTTCATGGAATCGATCAGGAATACTTCTATTCTTTTCCGATGCTCTTCGATCGGTTGTTTGAGCTGAGCGGGAAGAGTGAGGCGATCGAACAACACTATGACCGAGCATTGGAATTCGTTCTGGCCCAATACAAAGCAGAACTATCTAACGAGGATCATCCCGTTTGCGAGAATCTGCTGAAGTCTTCGGAGGTCTCAGAATTCTTTGATGTTTTGGACCCCAACGATGAACGCACAAGCTCCATCATTCAGGACTTAAAGCGAAGCTGGGAGATCTACGCACAAAACGGAGTCAACAGGCGCGCGAGCTTTGTGAACCGTGGCCAATGGATGAAGTCTCGTTTTTCCGAGGTTTATGAATCTGCTGAAGAAGAGGACACTCCCAAACTGCTCATCAAAATGGGAAACCTGCATACCATGAGAGGATTGACTCCCCTGGGAATCTATGACATTGGAAACATGGTGCATGAGCTGGCCCAACTCAACAGATCACAGGACCTGAACCTCAGCTTTATGTTTCGTTACTACACGGACGAAGAAGAAGAACTGGGATACTTTGACAACTCGGAGGGAAATTCGAGATGGCTCAATGAGCGCAGGGCATTTATGGAGCAAGGCAAGGTTAGCGAATGGACGGTGATCGACCTCAAAGCGATCAGAAGCAGCCTTACAGAACAAAAGCTCTACGTCTACAAACCTTTGAAGGAGATGATTTACCGACACGATTACATCATCATTCCTCCGGCTTCCAGCGACATCACGAAGAACTACTCTGAATAACCGGCCTTCTTCATTGACAGGTGCCAACGAAAAAAGGAGCGGCATTACTACCGCTCCTTTCTAAGGAGTCAAAAACCGAGTGTGGCCCCCATCAAAAGTGTTGTAAAAACGAGCCACAGTGGGGTGCTCCACCGGCTATTGTCCCTGACCCAGGGAATAGCCTCTCTCTCCGTCAAATTCGTAGAGGTTTTCTGTTTTGATCACGTCCAGTTCCTCTTTCAGTGCGTTGCTCAAGATGTCTGGAATGCTCGCTCCTGAAGCAGGATGTCCGTTTTCAATCTCGTAGCGACATCTCCAGTGATCTGTACAGAAGGTCTCCTCAAAGCCTTCCGGCCATACTTTCACACCTCTGTTGGTGATCATGGTGAGGCGCAATTCGTTGTTAAGCTTTTGGAGTCGGGCAGCAAGCTCATCAGCCTTTTCACCTTTCCAGTCAACAAACACATCCACACCCTTCAATACCTTCTTAGCCTTAGCTCTACGCTCGTAAGGCTTGATGTTCAGCTGAACATCTTTCGAGAAAGAAGCAGTGTCCAATGTCTTAGGCTTCTGGCCCAGTCTTTCGATAACAGCAGCCGTAAAGCCGTCTGTACCGACCAGCTTCGAGCTTACGCCTTCCTTGTAAATATCCTTGGTGTGGATCCCATCTTCGATGGTGCAAGACCATGCATTGTTGATCAACTCGGCTACATCCTGCTGACCAATGTGGTTCAACATCAATACAGCGGCTCTCAACAAGCCTGAAGGGTTGGCAATGTTTTGTCCTGCAATGTCAGGCGCAGAACCGTGGATGGCTTCGAACATGGCGCATCCTTCACCAATGTTAGCTGTTCCCGCCAAGCCTACAGATCCGGAGATTTGAGCCGTGATGTCAGACACGATATCACCGTAAAGGTTCGGCATCACAACCACGTCAAACATTTCGGGTGTGTCAGCCAAACGAGCCGCACCAATGTCCACGATCCAGTTGTCAGATTCGATGTCTGGGTATTCGGCAGCAATTTCTTTGAACACGCGGTGGAAGAGTCCATCCGTGTGCTTCATGATGTTATCCTTGGTGAAGCAGCTTACACGCTTACGGTGATAGAGCTTGGCATATTCAAAAGCATAGCGGATGATCTTCTCGCAACCAGGACGAGTGATCAACTTCAAGCACTGGACAACTTCGTCTGTTTGCTGGTGCTCGATGCCTGCATAAAGGTCTTCTTCGTTTTCACGGATGATGACAACATCCATGTCGGGATGCTTAGTGCTAACAAAAGGGTGAAAGCTCTTGCATGGTCGTACGTTGGAATACAGACCCAACGTTTTACGCATGGTTACATTCAGGCTTTTATAACCTCCGCCCTGAGGTGTGGTAATGGGGGCTTTCAAAAACACCTTGTTGGTGCGAATGCTATCCCAGGAAGACTTTTCGATTCCGCTGGTGTTACCGGACAGATAAACCTTCTCGCCTACTGCGATTTCTTCGAACTCGACTCGTGCATTGGCAGCTTTCAGGATCTCCAGAGTGGCATTCATGATCTCAGGACCGATACCATCTCCCTTAGCAACTGTAATTTTTTGCATCTCCTTGTTTGTTGATTTTGAGGCAAAACAAATGAGACTTTCTCATATATTTTCATTTATGAATTTACTTATTCACATAAGAGGTATTTATAACTAGTAAACCCTAAGAATTTAGAGCGCTTACACTCATTGAGACTAGAAGCATTCGACAAGCGTGCGAGCTTCTAGGTTACTTGATCAGCTGAGATCCTGTGGTTTCATCAATGAAGAGGATGGCATCGAATTGATGAGGTATCGCATGTCGGCTGCCAAAACCATAATCTTCACATACATAGCCCATGTAGCGAACGGGCCGGGGAATAAACAGCCACTGAAAGTCTGATTCGCTTTTCTGCGCTTCGCGCAGGTCCAGAATGAGGTTTTTGCTTCTGTTGGATTTGGTAGCAAGGTGCAACGCCTGATCCAGCGTTCCCTCCGGGCTGGTATAAATGCCGCATTCCACAGAACTGAAATCTGAATAGCTGACGGTGCCGCGTGCCTGCCCCTGATACGTGAATAGCCCGAAGGCGCGGTAGTCCTCTCCGTATTTCTTCGCCAGATGGCTTCCCATTGACTTTCCCTCGAAGTAATTATGCTTCGCAACGGCAGCTTCTCCCCTGTTCACGTGGAAATCATGCGCCCAGACCATGGCGCGTGTACCGGCAGGCCGATGCTCCAGAACCCAATCCACATTCTCAGCCATGGCTTTGTCCCTGCCTTCAAATCCTCCGGTGCGAATGGATTCGATGCACTGTTGCACGAGGCGTGCATTTTGAGTTGCCCAATAAACGCGCATGCTATCCCTTCTGCTCTTGGCTGTGGCCAACCACTTCGTTTCCAAACCTTTGACAAGCTTATAAACCCTGCGCGCCTTCCTGCTCCAGCTTTCCTTTACGCTGTCTTCCATGGAAAAGGCGTTGCGCCAATTCTTACGAAAGTGCTCGTGTTGCCTTGCAACTCGCTGCCTCACGGCTGGCCCCTTCACTTTTAGAAAACCATCCAGGCTGTCCAACGCAAGCGTGGGATCCTGCACGTCCATCCCCACAAACTCCACCGGATCATCGGGATGTTCCAGGTTGTAATCTCGAACCCATTGGATCATGGACAGCATTTCGGCCCGGTTCCAAACGGCAAATAATCCCTTGATCACAGTCTCAGCAGTTCCCTGTCCGTGAAGCACAAAACGGTTAATGCGCTCCACCCTTAACTGATTGTCTTCCAATATGAAAACCCGTACACCTAGTTCCTGCACTCCATACTGGAGAAGCCGATGCTTCAGCTTGAAAAACTCGCTGGTGCCATGGGTGGACTCGCCAAGCGCGATGATGCGGGCGTCACCTACCACAGCCTTAAAGTGTTCCAGCTTATTGAACTCTTTCCCGGAAGCGTTCACGCCTTGGTGAGGTTCTACGGTACGGAATGGCTGAGCCTGCGTGTTAATCCACTTCTGCTGTGCTTGTGTGAAGGCTGGAGCTACGGGAACACTTGGAACTACCCTTCCATCCAGTTTCAGTTCCAGGTCATCGAACCACACCTTGCCATCCCCGCGGAAAAACAGGGTGATCATCAGGCTATGACACTGATCTCCAAGCTTGAGGCTAGCAGATAGTGGTTGCCAATGGGTAGCATCAAGCTTAGCAATGGAAGAGGTTTTCCGCTGCAGGGTGGCGTAGGCTCCATTCTTTTCTCCGTAGGTTTCGATACGCATTCCCGCTTCCCCTTCTTTCAGATTGCCTGCGCTGTAGCCCTGCACCGTTACCGTTCTGTTGAAAATCTGGCTGGGTTCAACGAAGAACGACAGCTCATACAAGAATGTATCAGGCTTGGGGCCACTCTCGATTCTAAGCGAATGCTCCCCTGACTTTTTGAAAGTAGCATCGCAGCTCGATGTGACATTTGAAGCATAGGCAGACACATTCCAGCCCCAGGGTCGTTGCATGCCTTCCGTGCTCAGAGCTTCAAAGCCAAGGTTCAGCTTCTGCTGAGCGCTCAAAGCTCCGGGCATCGCCATTGCCCCAAGGAGAACGCACATCATTTGTAGAAGGAAATACCGGAGGCTGTTGTGGTTCATGCGTTCAAAGTAATGGAGATCACAGGATGAATTTCAAGGAATGAGCGAACTCAACAAAATCAAGGACGAGCAAGTCACGCGCAAAGTGTGCTGGATGAGAGAAATTCTTAACGGCCTTGCATACCAGCAAGTCTGGATTGGTAGAACTGAGCCTGTTCCTCATTGCCTAGTCGCGCATGAATCTTCATCAAATTGCTGACTGAATTGAGGTGCATGGGATCCAGCTCCAAGGCCTGTTCATAGTATCGAATGGCTTCGCTGTAGTTCTGTTGACTGTGCTCTACCAAACCTCGGTTGGATGCTATATCCGGATTGCTGGGGCTCAACTCATAGGCCCTGATGAGATTTGGAATAGCCAGGTCGAGCTTCTGCATGTTAAAATAGATCACTCCCAGGTTATTATAAGCCAGAGCGAATTCTGGCGCGTGCTTCACACACTCTATGTAGGCCTGTAGCGCAGCTTCTTTGTTGCCAATCGTGGATTCAAGAAGTCCCAGGTTATACCATCCATCGTGGTTGGACGGCAAAATCTCAACGCTCTTTAAAAACAGGCTGCGGGCTTCCATGAAGGTCTGTTGACGCTGGGCGGGATTGGGTGTGACCTTGGCGTCTTCAAATAAGAACTTCGCATTATTGGCCAAAAGGCGAGAACTGTTTGGAGCAGTCTCCAGGTCGGCTTCCAGGAGTGTTCTTGTGGTTTCCCAATCCTTGTTTCTGGTCACTGTTTGATAGGCAAACAAGAGCATGATCGGAACAACGACAAAGGGAATCCATGAACGTTTTGTTTTTGGAACAAGATCGTTGATACCAATCGCCATCGCTAGCAACAGTCCCGCGATGGGAATGAAGAGGAAGCGCTCGGCCATGGTAGCACCGATCAGAAACACCGTGTTGGAAACCAGCGAAAAAGTAGCGGCATAGAGCAGCAGGCCAAAAGCCCACAACTGTCGTTTCCAAAGCCCATATACGGTCAACGCTGCGAAAGCGAGCGTCATGAGCAATCCAGCGATTCCACGCAGAGTTGCTAGTCCCGCCTCGGGAACGTGGTTGTAAGAATAGTCAGACGAAAGCTCCACTGGGAAGGCGAAGAGCTGGAGATAGCGGACGTGCATCCAAAGTGCGGTGGTGAGTTGATCAAACCGCCCTTCAATGGCTACCAGCGCATTGTTGAGCACAGTGAGCTCTACTTCTTCAATGTTTCCGAGCGCGATCGACCTGAGCCACCACACAACGGCAAAAGCGGCCAGAAATACGAGCGAGATCATTGCAACCTTCTTCACCTCTGAACGAGTCACGATGAAGAGATATGCCGGAACCAGGGCCAGGAAAGTGACTGCTGTTTCCTTTGTGATCAACGCCAGACAAAACACAACGACTGAGCCCACCAAATACCCTGGCCGCCCCTTGATGGCATAGCGATGCAGCAGGTGCATCATGCCAACAGCACCGCCAAACACCAGAATATCTTCCAATCCCTTCACATTGGCCACCACCTCCGTATGCAGCGGATGCACGAAGAATAGCACCGCGACCACAAAACTGACCTGGGGCGGAATGCGTTCGCGCAACAACCACAGCCACTGCAAAAACAAACCGATCACCAATCCATAAAGCAACACATTCAGCAAGTGATAAGCTCCTGTACTGTTTCCGGTAAACTGGTGGATGATGGCGAAAAATGTCAGCGGTATCGGACGGTATCCATTGTCTTCCACACGCGTTGCGCCCTCAGTGTGGCTGTGTTGAAAGACTTGAGCGATTCCACCGAAACCTTCCTGAACGTAGCGGTTTTGCTCAATCACCAGCGCATCGTCCAGAACAAACTCATGGTTCAGAGTATTGCCGTAAAGCAACAGCGTTGCCATCATGCAAAGCACAAGAGTTAAGAAAGGATTGCCTTGCAGGAAGGTCAGCAGTTTGTTCATCGGTTAGCGATCGATCGGGCGTGCACGAACTTACTTGATTTCTTCATCTGGCAAAGCGGAACGACAACCTTGGATTGATGAGAGCGCGTTGCTAAAACTCTACCGTCAAACCGTTCTTCAGCGTGAAAATCAGGTCAGGAATATCCACCGGAGGTTTCGAATCGTAAAGCAGGTTGAACGACACGTTGAATCGTAGCCACTCCAGCAGCCCAAACTCAAGCGTAGAACTGTGGCTGATCCTGTAATCGCTCCAATCATCCAGCTTGGGCTGATAATAGTTGATGGTCTGAAATTCGAGGCCGCTGGGCAACACGAAGAACAGCAACAGATAACTACTCTGCCGGAAGTTCCGCTCAATCACATCGGTAGTGAGTTCCTCATACTCATACATCGGCAGCGACCCCAGCCAGAGCTTCAGCGAATCCCTTTCCACCACATTCCAGCGCAAGCCGGCTCCAGCCAGCTGGCGGTAGCGAATCTTCTGAACAGAGTTGAACTGAGCCTGCTGAAACGCCTCGAAAGCAAAGTGTCGCTTTTTACCAAATTCAAGGTTGTAGCGGATGTGTTCGTATCCATTGTTGATGAAGTCCGCATCGGCTGCACGCACACGACTCAGATCGGTCAACAGCAATAGACGATGCCGGTTTTTCAGGTACTGAACGT
This sequence comes from Flavobacteriales bacterium UBA6057, assembly GCA_002428995.1. GTDB lineage: Bacteria > Bacteroidota > Bacteroidia > Flavobacteriales_G > Salibacteraceae > UBA6057. The sequence goes on from DIYJ01000005.1 coordinate 350,532, forward strand.
TGTTCTGGGCTCCGTAGGAAATGATGTCGGTGGTATTCCGCGTGAGGTTGAAGTTCAATCGCACATTCCCGTGCAATCCCTCCTGCGTCCGGTTACCGCGCTTGCTCTCCACATTCACAATCTGCGCTGAGCTGAGCTGAACGAGAAGAAGCAGGGAAATGAGGACGGAGAACCTTCGAATCATGGCGGCAAAACTAAAAACACGGAGAAGCTATCAGTCTTGGTTCAGGAATGGTAGGAAGTGCAGCGATTTTATTTGAGGTTGTAGTTACAATTGAGATTGAGGTTTTTCGGCCATCAGCCTCGGCTTGAGAAAGGTTGGAAACGCAGCGGTTTTATTTGAGGTTGTAGTTGCTATTGAGATTGAGGTTTTCTGGCTGATAGCTGACAGCTTGCGACTAATAGCTATTTCTCCAAAAAATCCCTCTGCGCTCGGTCATACTCTTCTGGAATGCCGATGTCTATGAAATAGCCCTCAGCCTCCAATCCTGCTAAGATGCCTTCCCGGACAAAGCGCTGGAAATAGTCTTGCTCAATCGAGAACTTCTCAGACAGTTCAGATCGGTTGAGCATTTGCCGGTGCAGCACGTACACCCCAGCATTGATCATTCCTGACTCGAGTCCTTCCTGCTTTTCACGAAACGAAGAAACGTAGCCGTCACTGTCTGTGATCACCGTTCCAAAGCGATCCGGCTTTGGCATGGCGCGCAACACCATCAACCCTGGAGCTGAATGCTGCTGGTGGCGCGTAAAAACCTGTTGAAGGTCAATATCAAAGAAGGTGTCTCCGTTGAGTACAATGGCTTCTTCGGCCTTTGTTTTTGAAAACGCGAAGCGAATGGCACCTCCTGTTCCGAGCGGTTCCAATTCATGCGCATACGCGATGCTCATTCCCTCAAACTCTTCCCCGAAATACTCACTGACGCGCTCGGCTAAATGTCCCACAGATAGTACTACTTCCTTGATGTCGTAGGACTTGAGGTAACGAAGCAAATAATCCAGAAAGGGCTTTCCTGCAACGGGTGCCATGGGCTTCGGTACGTCCGAGACTACGCTTTGCAATCGCGTTCCAAAACCTCCTGCTAAAACAATTGCTGTGGTGATGGCCATTAGAAAAGCCGTTCTTCAGTAAGCTGGCAAATGATGTGTCCCATCAAGATGTGACACTCCTGAATGCGTGGGGTGTCTTTGGAAGGTACGTTCAGCAGAATGTCAGAAAGCTCCGCCATTTTGCCTCCGGTTTCACCGGTCATGCCGATGAGCACCATGCCTTGCTCCTTCCCTTGCTCCATGGCGCGAACCACGTTGCCTGAGTTGCCGCTGGTAGAAATCCCTACCAACACATCGCCCTTGCGCCCCTTTGCCTTGATCAGGCGCGCGTAAATCTCATCGTAAGAATAATCGTTAGCCACGGCCGTGAGGTAAGAAGTATTCACGTGCAAAGCTTCCGCAAACAGTGGGTCACGATCCTTGTAAAAACGTCCGCTGAGCTCGGCAGCGATGTGTTGTGCATCTGCTGCGCTGCCACCGTTTCCGCAAAAGAGGATTTTGCCATCCGCTTTCAGGCATTCCACCCAGGCGTCTGTAGCTTTCTCCATAGCCGCAACCACTGCGTCAGAAGCCAATAGTCGCTCTTTGGTTTCAATGCTGTCTTTGACAATCGACCTAACCTTTTCTACACCTTCCATGTGCTTAATCCTTCCTTGCTGAATTGATACAATTGATGCTGCGCACCTTTTTCGTTCATGGCTTTGATCACCGCGTGACGGGTGTTTCCGGGACAGTAAAACACCATGAAACCGCCACCTCCGGCACCGGATATTTTTCCACCGGAAGCTCCACTGTTGATGGCTGTTTCATACAGCTCATCGATCATGGGATTGGAAATTCCTTCGGCCATTTTCTTCTTGTTCTCCCAGCCAAATCGCAGAATCTCACCGATCTGATCCATCTTACCGGTCAACAGCGCTTCCTTCATCAATACGGATTGGCGCTTGAGCTGATCCATGGCCTGAATGGCTCCTTCGTTGCTGTTCGCGACATTGGAACGCTGCTTCTCAATGATGTCTGCCGATTTGCGACTGGTTTTTGTGTAAAACAACACGAGGTTGTGACACAATTCGTTGGCATACTTTTCTTTTACCCGCAGTGGATTCACGATCACCTTGTCGTTGGCGCTGAACTCCATGAAGTTGAATCCACCAAACGTGGCAGAATACTGGTCCTGCTTACCTCCAGCCATTCCCAAATCAGAGCGCTCGATTTCGTAGGCCAAATGTGCCGTATCATACTCACCAAAGGGTAAACCGAGCCACTCCTGGTAAGCTCCTAAAATGGAAACCATCAGAGTGCTGGAAGTTCCAAGTCCAGAACCGGCAGGTGCTTCTACAAAGGTTGTGAGTTTGTAGCCTTTTCCCTTTTCCATGCGGCCTTCTGCAACCAGGCGATTGTGTACTCCCTTGTGCAGATCTAAAAGGCCGTCAATAGGCAGTGTTTCAGCCCATTCATATTCCACCAGTTCTCCACGATCCTTGGTTTCGATGATGACTTTGGGTTCATCCAACTCTCGGATGCTGGCATAAGCGTAGAGGTTGATGGTGGCGTTGAGAATGGCTCCTCCATACTCGTCACTGTAGGGCGAAACATCTGTTCCTCCTCCTGCAAAACCTATGCGCAGTGGCGCTTTGCTGCGGTAAATCATGGTGGGCGAAGATAGCCGTTCGCTATCGAAGCAGGTTTAGGATATTGTTAACCATGGTTTCCCAGGAATACTCCTTTTTCTTCTCCTGGATGTAAGGTGTGAATCGTTTAAGATCACCTGAGTAAAGCTCCTCAATGCACTCGGCAATGGAAGCCGGATTGGTTTCTGCCACAAACCCCACCTTGCCATGTGGTACGATCTCGGGCAAACCGCCCACATTCGTAACGATCATCGGCTTCTCAAAATGATAGGCGATCTGGGTAACCCCACTCTGTGTGGCAGTTTTGTATGGCTGAACGATGCAATCGGCCGCGTTGAAATAGTGAGCGATTTCATCATCCGGAATAAACTGGGTGAAGAGCTCGAGTTTTTCACGGATCCCCAATCGATCGATCATCGACATGTATTTCTCTTCGTTGGAGTAGAATTCTCCGGCCACCATCAATCGAATGTCCGTTCCCTTGATGCGTTCTTCTGCCATCGCTTCGAGCAAGAGGTCTAAGCCCTTGTAATCGCGAATGAATCCGAAAAACAGCAGGTACTTTCCATCTTCCTTTAAGCCCAGGCGCTTGCGCGCTGCCACCTTCTCCTCTACCGAGCCAAAGCTGTCGTAAACGGGATGAGGGCTGAACTTCCGGGGCTTCTGGCGGTCGAAGGCATTGATATCGTCCAGCACGCTTTGAGAGAGTGCCACAAAGCCGTCTACTGAATTCACAAAGTACCGGTTCAAGACCGTGTCAAACAGGTGGCGCTCATGCGGAATGAGGTTATCCAAAATGGATACTACTCTGGTGTGCTTGTTTCTACCGATCAACCGAAGAATGCTACCGAAGCAAGGCGCCATAAACGGGATCCAGTACTTGATCACCACCAGGTCGGGTTTCTTTCGCTGAATCTCCCGTCCGGCAGTCCACCATGTCAAAGGATTGATAGAGCTGATGGCGCGCTTAATGGAAAAGGGAGGTTTTTCCCGGTCATCGTATTGACTCTTCCCGGGAAAGACGATGTTGGGGTATTGCAGGGTGAAGGTGTAGATCTCCACTTCGTGCCCCATGGCCACAAACTCCTGCGCCAGGCGTTCGTTCATGGCGGCAAGCCCTCCTCTATAGGGCCAGGTGGTTCCGATAATGCAGACTTTCATGTGGATGCTACGCGCTTCAGAGGGCGCGAATTTAACAGAATGATAGGATGGTGTTTTGAGATGTGCTTTGCCTCTTGAGACGTAACGTTGAGGAGATGTAAAGATTCTTTAAGACCTTTTAGCGATTCTACCTGTTTTACCCTTCACATTTGCATCTGAAAAAAGAGCGTTGAAAGACATCACCACACGCGCAGATATCGAGCTTCTGGTTCGTTCGTTTTACGAGAAGGCTTTAACGGATGATCACATCGGATTCTTTTTCACGAAAGTGGCGGCTATCGATCTGGAAGAGCACCTTCCCATCTTGTTTCAATTCTGGGAAACAGCGTTGCTCGGAGCAATGACCTATGAAGGCAACCCCATGCTTAAGCACATAGAGCTGAACCGAAAATCTCCATTGAAACCAGATCATTTTGATCGTTGGCTTGAACTTTGGTGCACAACAGTGAACGAGCACTTTTCAGGAGAAAAAGCCTCCGAAGCTATTCAGCGAGCCCAGCAGATTGCAGGCTTAATGAAATTCAAGGTGGAGCAACTCTCATGAAGTTTTTTTATTCGAGCATGCTACAAAAACGTAAAAGGCTTATTTCCAATCCCATAAGCTGGATCACCATTGGATTCTGTTTTCTTCTCATTGCTGGATGCCAATCGAGACTTCAGGTTGAAAAGGATCACTACAGCAACAGAAAATGGCTCACGCTGGAAGAGGCCGTGAAGCTGGATCCCAAGTCTGTAACGGCTATATCTATTTCAAACTACACCGACAGCATTTTCCCCAATGAAGCACTGGTGCGCTTCAAAAACCTTGAGCGTTTGCAGGTCTTAGGCCCGTGGCATCCCTGGGTGAAAAAAAGATCGAAAGACCTGAAACTCGACTTCAGATCAGAACTTGCAGACTTGTTCCCCCATCTCAAGCGGCTCAGCTTGTTGGGGTTTAAGCAGGAAGAATTCCCTGTAGAACTTCTTCAGCTGAAGCAACTCGAATCTCTGTCGCTGTTTGCCTTCGGCATTCAGCATCTTCCCGAAAACCTGGATGAGCTTCAACAACTAAAGCTGCTGGAATTGCGGATGAACTGCCTGGAGTCATTGCCTGCGAGCCTTGCGAACATGCCGAATCTTGAAGTTCTGGATCTGAGCAACAATGCACTGACGCGAATCCCCGAAGTACTCTTCCGCTGCACCGCCATCCAAAAGTTATGGATCGGAAACTCAGAAGGCCACTTCCAAATTCATCATCCCAAGATGGGCACGAACGTCATTGATCACCTGCAACCGGAAAATGACCTGATACGCCTGAAAGCAGAAGCACAATTAGATGCGCTGGTGTTTGAAATGCTGGACTGCGAAAAACTAAGTGCTCTTCAGCACATGGTGAAGGACAGGGATGCCAACATCAGTGGCTGGAGCGCATCATGCTGGCATTGTAAGAACTGCGATTTGGTGAAAGCGTGGTTTGGAATGAAGGGGAACCGGAAATAGCCATTCGAGTGCAGATGCCATGCACATGGAATAGTTGCCAAGCTGTAGGTTTGAGGAAATCAAGGGTCTGACTGCATGGCGGAACATGGGCTTCAACACATTACGGTAAGAAATGACACTCCACTGGATACGTGGTGGGTGAATGAATTCGTAGAAACCGGCTTGGCCTGGGAGGAATTCGCGAGGAGAATAGATGGCGAAATAGAAGGATTAGTCACGCCTTATGGAATTCACGTCAAGCTGACCGATCGGTCTGAAAGGCGGGTTCCGATTACCTACTCTGCTACCCGTCAACTTGAAAATGTGCGTGGCTCAGATCACAGTCTGCGCCCTTCGGTGTATTCCTACGTGCTCACCGTTGAAGCAACGCTCACATGGAAAAACCGGAACACCAGATTGCTCTGCTATCGATCCAACTGGTTCAACAAGCTCCGCTCCTACCTTCTCCCTCTTCGGAACAAGCAGCACCATCGCGGATTCCTGATCATGGCTTCCTCACCTGATGTATTGAAGAGTATCAAAAACTCTCACATCCTTGAAACCATTGAAAAGACTGGCAAGATCGAACTGAAGCGGCATGAATTCACAATACGAGCTTACAGCATCCCGACCTATCCGAGCACGCTGACTCAATACTATGAGGCGATCCATTCGCTGATCAAAGCTCTGCCCTAGCCAGATCATAACCCTCATCAGCAAGCAGCGTGTCAAGAGCACCTATCTTCAACGCCTCAACCTAGATTCAGCAATGATCAGAATACTGACCTTCCTTTTGTTAACTACCGCCATCATGAGCTGCTCCGGAGGCAACTCTGAAGCTGATTCTGCGAGACTACAATCAGTGCTACAGGACGTCCATTCCATCAACAACTGGAGCGAACACAATCCTGTTGAGGTGTTTCTGGAGTTAGCCAATAGGGAGGCCGAGGAATCGATCGCGGTGAGCAAGGCGACTATTGGTAACGCTCTTTATAAGGCGAAATCTTACGAATACTGTGCAATGGTGGTGGACAACCATACACTTGTGACGATAGCAGATGTGGAGCATTGCCAGAATTCCGGTTCATGGAATGAATGCATGCCTTATGCCGTGGGATACATTCAAAAAAGCGGCAAACTGGTGGCCCAGCGAGACTATTTGAACAACATCATTGGTCGTCCGGATATGCAACAACGTGTCCTGTTTTTGTTCAATAAGCTGGAGCCTGAAGTGCCCGGAGAAAAGGAAGAGGGTTAAAACACACAATCGAGCAGCATGCCACGTCTGAGCTTTGAACAATCGATCGAACAGTTAGAAAAACGACAAGGAGGATATTATTACCTCAAGATAGAAGCTGAAACGGTCAATTTGTTTGAAAAGAAACGTGCTACACGGCTCAAGTGTGTGATCGATGAACAGGTTTCTTTCTCCTGTGGTCTCAACCATTTAGGAGATGGTAATTTCTACATCATTGTAGCCACCAAACATCTGAAAACCCTCCAGAAGCAGCTTGGAGACCAGGTGAGGTTCGAGATCTTTGAAGATCCAAACCCGCTCGGTGTTGAGATCCCAGAGGTACTTCAGGTTTTGCTGGAGCAGGACACAAAGGCGAAAGCCACTTTTGATGGTTTGACGGATGGCAAGAAGCGCAGCCTGATCTACAGGATCAACCCTATCAAGGACATTGATAAGAAGGTGCAGACGATTTTGAGTATTCTACGAGAGGCTGAATTGAAAAAGAAATAGCCATTGCCATTCCTGCTTACGCCCTAGTCTTTTTCGCCAATAGCAAACACCAACTATCCTTCTTTCAGGGCATTGACGTCTGATTGTTGTAACTAACCAAACCACCTTATGAAATCCAATCACCGTTGGATGGCTGGAATGAGACTTGCCTCACTGTTCATTTTGTGTTCGGTCTGCAGCTTTGCGCAGGACTCCGAATCAGCCTTCACTCAAGAAATCAGCCTCAACGCTACGTCCTTTGTTCGACAGTTCGCATTGAACAACAATGCGGAAGAAAGTACAGCCTCACCTTACCTCATTCAATACAAGTTACTCGGAGCAAAATCCAATGGCTTGCGCACAGGTTTTGGCGCGAACTATAACGAGGTCCAAGACTTCAGAGGGGACTTACCCGAACAAAGCCGCGACTGGGGGCTGGACTTCAGAATCGGTTACGAACGCTGCAGTAGCCTCAGCAATCGATGGGATATATTCTATGGTATAGATGCCGTGGCCAACTACCGAATCGTGGGGCTGAAAACCACTTCCAATCTGGGGTTTGGAGAATTAGAGACTGAAACGAAGACCGTTGTTACTGGTTTCGGGGCTGGTCCTGTGTTGGGCATTCGATTCAAGATTAGCGACCGTATCTCTTTGTTTACTGAGAGTACCGCTTACTTCACACGTTCTGAAAACAAGGAAACTGTGACCTTCAGCAGCGAGGACCCCACACTGTTGGCAGTGTTTGGATTGGAAAACTCTGATGACACTTTTCGAGAGCTTCGACTCAACATGCTGATACCTACCAATGTCTTTTTTGCCTTTCGATTCTAAAACCTACCGCCATGCCTTACACACACCTTCGTCCCTTCGCATTTTTGACTTGTGCATGCTTGCTCGCCAGTGCTCTGCTGCTGGAGAGTTGCGATAAAAATGAACTCAAAAACGCTTCAGTCAGAAAACCGGTGCTGCCAGCCTCGGCTTATGATTACGATTCGGACGTACAGCACGCGAAAGCAGTAGTTCAGCCCTTTTCGCATGATTCCATCGAGATCAACAATGATCTGGCTACACTGGGGCGTGTGTTGTTCTACGATCCTGCCTTATCGCTGAATAATCGAACCTCTTGTGCTTCCTGCCACAAACAATCGCGTGCTTTTGCAGATCCAGCTCAGTTCAGTGAAGGGTTTGTGAACGGTGAAACCAAGCGAAACTCCCTCGGCATTCAAAACCTGTTTTCCCGTTCCGATGCCTCCGGCTTTTTCTGGGATGGAAGAGCTGAAACGCTCGAAAAGCAAGTACTCATGCCGATTCGTGATCATGTGGAAATGGGCATGAGGAGCACCGATGAGCTCGTGGTCAAGCTGCAAGCGATGGATTACTACCAGCCTCTTTTTGAAAATGCCTACGGTTCAGACAAAGTGACTGAATCCCGCATTGCAGAAGCTCTTACTCATTTTGTCAAGGCGATTCCATCCTATCGATCCAAGTATGATCAAGGCAGGGATACCGAACGCTCGAATCTTTCTGTACAGGAGCGCAGAGGATTTGAGCTCTTCTTTCGAGAGCTGCCCTGCGGGAGCTGCCATCTGGATGGCAACTTCGAAAACTATGCTCACACAAGCATTGGCCTGGATGTGGAATATGCGGACAAAGGACGAGGCGAATGGGACCTGGGATTGGGCACCATGGCCTATGGACTCTTCCTCACTCCTACCCTTCGAAACATTGCACTGACAGCACCATACATGCACGATGGGCGCTTTCAAACTTTGGAAGAGGTCATCGAGTTTTACAACAGCGGCATTCAGCCTCATCCTAACCTCGATTATCGATTGCGCGACTTAAGCGGAACTTTTACCGATGACCTCATCAACCCCGGTACTCAAGGTTCAGGAGCTCCACTGCGCATGAACCTGACCGAAAACGACAAACAGGCGTTGGTCGCGTTTTTGAAAACGCTTACGGATCAAGAGCTACTCAGCGATCCTAAATACAGCGATCCCTTTGTGACCATAGAGGAGTAAAAACTCCCCTTTCAATTAAAGGTTTGAGAGCTGCTCGCGAATGGAGGCAATCCTTGATTCAGCATCCGCCTGCTTCTTGCGTTCAGCATCTACTACCTGAGCAGGCGCACCGGCAACAAAGCGCTCGTTGCCGAGCTTCTTCATCACGGACTTCAAGAAGCCTTCCTGGTACTTGAGTTCTTCCTCCAGCTTGGCCTTTTCCGCATCTGAATCGATCAATCCTTCCAGCGGTACGGAAAATTCGAGAGTCCCAATAATGAAGCTGGCTGCAGGACCTTGAGCAGCTTCACCATAGCTCAGCTCCACGTTGGCCAATTTGCTGATGATGGTTTCAAAAGCAGCGTATCCGCCCTTTTCCCCTTTTTGGACGAGTTTCAGTCCATCTCTCGGAGAAAGGTTTTTCTGAGCGCGGATGGAACGCACTTCAGTGATGATACTTTTTGCTGATTCAAAGTGCTCCAGCGCTGATGCATCAAACTCACTGACTTCTGGCCACTGCGAAACGATCACGCATTCGGCTTCACCGCGTTCGCGGATGCTGTGCCAAACCTCTTCCGTAATGAACGGCATGATCGGATGCAAGAGAATCATCAGTTTTTCAAAGGCTGCGAGTGTTGCTTCGTACGTTGTTCGATCGATGCTATCTCCATAGGCAGGCTTGATCGCCTCGAGGAACCAAGAGCAGAACTCATCCCAAACAAGCTTGTAGAGACGCATGGCAGCTTCTGAAAGTCGATACTGCGTAAACTGCCCTTCAATCTCTTCCAATTCCTGAGAGATTCGCTGATTCAGCCAATCCACCGCCAGGGCATTTACTTCGGGCTGGTCTTTGTCTTCTACTTCCCATCCCTTGAGCAAGCGCAGTGCATTCCAGATCTTATTGGCAAAGTTTCTTCCCTGCTCACAGATGGAATCATCGAAAGGAATGTCGTTTCCGGCCGGGGCGCTCATGAGCAAGCCCAGTCTTACACCGTCTGCGCTGTACTTTTCAATCAGCTCAATCGGATCAGGCGAATTGCCCAGCGACTTAGACATTTTGCGGCCTTGCTTATCGCGGATCAAACCTGTGAAGTAGACATTGCTGAACGGCTTTTTCCCTTCAAACTCATAGCTAGCCATGATCATCCGGGCCACCCAGAAAAAGATGATGTCTGGCCCCGTAACCAGATCGCTGGTTGGGAAGTAATAATCCAATTCAGAGCGATCGTAAAATCCATCAAACACACTGATGGGCCAAAGCCACGAACTGAACCAGGTATCCATTACATCCTCGTCTTGGCGGAGGTCAGCCGCTGTGAGGCTGGAGTCAATGGCCTGAGCCTTTTGCAAAGCTTCTTCCGCAGTTTTGGCGACCACATAGTGCTCATCGCCATCCCGGTAATACCATGCTGGAATGCGATGTCCCCACCACAACTGACGACTGATGCACCAGTCTTTAATGTTCGTCATCCAGTGGCGATAGGTGTTGTTGAACTTGGCTGGGTGAAACTTCACCTCCCCTTCTTCAACGGCTTTCAGCGCAGGCTCCGCCAATGGCTTCATTTTCACAAACCATTGCTTGGAAAGTCGGGGCTCAATCACGGCATTGGTCCGCTCGCTGCGCCCCACCTTATTCATGTAACCCTCCACCTTCACCAAAGCATCTGCTTCCTCCAACAGAGGAACAATGTTCTTTCTGGCTTCAAAACGATCTTCACCCACCAACACTTGAGCAGCTTCACTCAAGGTGCCATTTGGATTCAGGATGTCGATGACTTCCAGGTTATGCTTCTCGCCCAGTTCGTAGTCATTGGTATCGTGTGCCGGAGTCACCTTGAGGCAGCCCGTACCAAACTCCATGGTCACGTATTCATCCTGAATGATAGGAATCTCACGGTTTACGATCGGTACAATCGCGGTTTTGCCATGTAGATGTTTGTAGCGTTCATCTTCCGGGTGGATGCAAATCGCTGAGTCTCCGAGAATGGTCTCAGGACGCGTGGTGGCAATGGTCACATAATCATCTGTTCCGCTTACCTTATAGCGAACATGATAGAGCTTCGACTGCTCTTCCGTGTGAATCACTTCTTCGTCAGAAACGGCCGTCAGCGCATCCGGATCCCAGTTCACCATACGATTGCCTCGATAGATCAGCCCTTTGTCAAACAGGTGGTTGAAGGTATCGATGACACTCTCGTAGTATTTCTCATCCATGGTGAAGCGCGTGCGATCCCAGTCGCAACTGGCACCAAGCTTTTTTAGCTGCTCCAAAATGACGCCACCATACTCTTCCTTCCATTCCCAGGCATGCTCAAGGAAGGCCTCACGGCCAATCTCAGACTTCTTGATGCCCCGTTCGCGCAGGCGCTTTACCACTTTTGCTTCTGTAGCAATGGAGGCGTGATCCATCCCGGGAACCCAAAGTGCATTCTTTCCCTCCAGACGTGCCTTTCGGGTAAGAATATCCTGAATGGTATTGTTCAGCATGTGCCCCATGTGCAGCACACCGGTCACATTGGGTGGAGGAATCAATACCGTAAAAGGTTCTTTTTCCGGATCTGGGGTTGAGTGAAAGAAGCCTTGCCGGGTCCAGTGATCATACCACTTGCCCTCTACTTGCTTTGGGTCGTATTTGCTACTGAGTTCGCTCATGCGATATGCCTTTTCTAAAAGCTTGCAAAGGTAGCAGGACTGCTGGCGTTTTTACGATGAATAATGCGAAAACCCAATGGTCGAAATCCAGCACGAACCGCATCCAGTAGAAGTGAGCGGCAACAGTCCATTCAACTCGTTCATCAGCCCTATGCTTCATTCATCCGGTAAAAAGCGCCATTGAGACTATAAAACAATTTGTCCTGTAACTATTTGAAACCGAAGGCGTCACACCCTCAAACAAACAACAAAACCAATAGTTATGAAAACCAACATCATCCTCACCGCAGTCTTCTCTCTCGTTCTTAGTTTCTCATTTGCAGATGGCCCAGCCGCCAAAAAAATCAACTCAAAGGAATTCTCTGCTTGCTGCGAAGGAAACCTTTCACTCTCCCTTCGAGCAGATAATACCTTCTCCTATGTCAACACCATGAACAACTACTACCCAGTGAACGTGGAAGGTCAATGGTACTTCAATGAAGGTGAAATCCACTTGATTCACGAAGGTGAGGACAAGGTTGTTCCCAAGACCTGGAAAATCGATCGCTCATCAGGATGCCTGATTGCCAACATGTATGGAAGCGATTTTCTTCAGTTGTGTGACGATTCAGCAGAGTAAATCCTCGATTTTCAGCGGATTAACATCTCGTTAAGGTATGGGTGTTAAGTCCAAGTTAATGCCGGAAAGACTGGCTCAGAAGTAGATCAGATTTGCTCAAAACAAAAACAATATGAAAGCTCTCTTCACTCTACTTCTGATCACGGCAAGTCTGACTGCAATTTCACAACCGGCCCCCGAGATCACCTTTGAAACCTCTAGTCACAACTTCGGAGATGTCCAACAAAACAATCCAGCAACGATCGAATTCTCTTTTGAAAACACAGGCGCTGGCATGCTCATCATCTCGAACGCTGAAGCCTCCTGTGGCTGCACGATCCCAGAGTGGCCTCGTAAACCGATTGCACCTGGAGCTTCAGGAACCATCAAGGTGAAATACGATGCAAAGAAGGTTGGCCCTTTCCAGAAGACGATTACCATCACTTCCAACGATCCTGCAAACACCACCGAGCTGAGGATCAAGGGCAATGTCAAAAAGAGTTAAAAAAACTTCTGCACTCGTTGTAACTTTCGGGTGGTTTGCGCGTCTTGAATTAAACCACCTGTTATGAAACGTAGCATTCATCCCCTTTTACTCGTACTATTCATCGGGATCGTATCCTTCGCGGTGAATGCTCAGCAGCAGGAAACATCCATCACTCCAGGCATCTATGGAATCCACGGCTCAGGCAGCGTGATCCTGGAACTGAATGAGGACCGGAGTTTCCGATACAAGAACGAAGCAGACCCTTCCAATCCCATTGATGTGAATGGTACATGGGAGGATAAGGGGTTAAAAGTTTACCTCAAGAATTATCCTGATGATGTGCGCATTCCAGAAGTCTGGAAAGTGGATGCTGATCACCAATGCATCCGGTCTCAAATGACCAGTTTCCTGATCATTCGACTCTGCCACACAGGACGCAGCAACTCAGACCATCAGTCCTGAGGTGCTCTAGCCGAGCACCGCGTTCAACATGTCGTTGAAGTTGTACCTCCCGAAATAGCTTTTCTTACTGATCAGGCTGAATTCAGCCAGAGCGTGAAGCACGAATTCTGCATACAGCAGCTTCTCTTCTTTTGCCAGGCCTTCCACATGATCCCCCACAAGTTTCATCAGGGGTTTCACCTGACTTAGCTGCACCTCATATTCCTGGCTACCGCCATCACTTTCGAGGTCCAATTGATTTCTGCCAAACCAATCAATGGTGTCCTGGTAAGGAGAACGTTGCTCTTTTCGCTTGAGACGCTCAGGGTTGGGGAAGTTCTTGGTGAATTCCTTTCGAATGGCCTGGCGGATCAAACTATGCGCCACCTGAATGGCTCCCTCCTGCTCTCCTTCGTATACCAACTCTACCTTGCCTGTGATGGCAGGAATAACTCCCATCAAATCTCCGATGCGTGCGGTGACCTTCTGTTCTCCATTTCTGATGGCTCTGCGCTCGGCAGCAGCTACCAAACTTTCGTAGGCTGAGATGCTCAAGCGAGCAGAAACCCCGCTTTTCTGATCTACAAACTCGCTGTCGCGGGCTACAAATCCGATTTCTTCCACGAGGTTTTGAAGCAATGGCAACACCGTAACACCTTCCTCCTGCTCCTCTGTCAGCTTCGCTTCTTGCTTCGTGATGGTTTTTGCAATGTCCAGTTCCTGTGGATAGTGCGTGATGATCTGACTTTGAATGCGGTCTTTCAGCGGGGTAATGATGGCCCCACGGTTGGTGTAGTCTTCCGGGTTGGCGGTGAAAACAAACTGAATGTCCAGCGGAAGCCTCACCTTGAATCCTCTGATTTGAATATCGCCCTCCTGCAAAATGTTGAATAAGGCCACCTGGATGCGCGGCTGCAAATCCGGTAGCTCATTGATCACGAATATGCCACGGTTGGCGTGTGGCACCAAGCCGTAGTGAATGGCGCGTTCATCTGAGTAGCTCAACTTCATATTCGCAGCCTTGATCGGATCGATATCCCCGATAAGATCTGCCACTGTTACATCAGGTGTGGCCAGCTTCTCTGTGTAGCGCTCTGAGCGATGCATCCAACGGATGGGAGTTTCATCTCCTTGCTCTTGCACCATTGCTTTTCCCTGGAACGAGATCGGATTGAGCGGATCATCATTCAACTCTGTACCGTCAATGACTGGGATGTATTCATCCAACAGGTTCACCATCATTCTGGCAATGCTGGTCTTGGCCTGCCCTCGCAGCCCCAACAAATTGATGTTGTGCTTCGCCAAAATGGCTCGTTCCAATTCTGGAATCACCGTATCATCATATCCAAGGACACCATCAAACACTTGCTTTTTCTGCCGCATGGCCTCAATGAGGTTGTTGCGCATTTCCTGCTTGATGGATAGTGATGTGTAACCTGCCTTTTTAAGCTCTTTCAGCGTTTTGATCTCTGTTCTGCTCATCGTGTGCGCTTCCTTCTATTCGTTTCGTAATCTTCAAAAATGTAATCTCCCAGTCCTTTCAGGCTGGTGTAAAATGCTTTGCCCTGGTTGGCCTCCGTAAAATCCTGAATGAATTGCTGCAAGTATGGATCCTGTGCAATCATAAAAGTGGTGATTGGAATGCGTGCCTTACGTGCCGCTGCGGCCAAATTCAGAGTGCGGGTCACAATCCGGGGATCGAGACCGAAGCTGTTTTTGTAATAGCTTCCATCGCGTTCACGCAAGCAGGAAGGCTTCCCGTCCGTGATCATGAAAATCTGCTTATTGGGATTTTTCTTTCGCCTGAGCAGATCCATCGCCAGTTCCAAACCAGCCACCGTATTGGTGTGATATGGCCCTACCTGCAAGTAGGGCAAGTCCTGTATACTCACCTGCCAGGCATCGTTCCCGAACACCACAATATCCAGTGTATCCTTTGGATAGCGAGTCGTGATCAACTCAGCCAGCGCCATGGCTACTTTTTTAGCAGGAGTGATGCGATCTTCTCCGTATAAGATCATGGAATGGCTGATGTCAATCATCAGCACGGTGGAGGTCTGAGACTTTTGCTCGGTCTCCATGATCTCGAGGTCTTCCTCTGTCAGGTGAAAACTGTCTATACCGTGATTCAGCTGCGCATTTCGGATGCTCTCCGTAACCGCAATTCGATCGGCACGGTCTCCAAACTGAAACTGTCTGCGATCGGGTGTGACTTCATCACCGCGCCCCAAGACATTGGTTTTATGGTTTCCTGTTTTGGTCTTCTTCAGCTTGCCGAAGATTTGCTCCAGCGAACGCTGGCGAATGACCTGCTCGGTCTTGGATGTCATTCCCAAGCCTCCGGGGCCGTCCGTTTCCTCCCGCAAGAAACCCTTGCGCTTGAGATCTTCCAGAAAGTCATCAATGGTGTAGCTGTCATCTGTGAGCCGATACTCCTCATCTAGTTCCTTGAGCCAGTCTATCGCCTCGTCAACATCCCCACTTGTATGTGTGAGCAGCTCCATGAAAATATCAAAGAGCTTTTCAAAGGGAGTTTTACCATCCTCACCTGTAAACTCCGAAAAACGAAAACCTGACATAGTTGAAATTCAAACAAAGATGAATGATCAAAGTTTTGGATGCTGGCTGCACTTAAAGCTTTGCGTTAAAGAAGCTAAAGACGATCAACAGTCGCCTAACCTTGCTATTGACAACCCTACAGATGTACACAAAAAAAGCAGCCCCGACAATGTCGAGGCTGCTCTGAGTTCAGTTTGATTTATCCTCTGACCAACAAACCAATACGATCCGTTGGACCAATCAGTTCCTGATCTACCCGGAGGTGGACAAGGATAATAACAGAGGAAAAAGGCGAAGTATTAGTCGCGAGGACGGGCTTCGTTCACAACGAGCTCACGGCCCATCACTTCCGTTCCATTCAGGCCATCGATAGCGTTTTGAGCGTCAGAGTCATTAGACATAACAACGAAGCCAAAACCGCGTGCACGGCCAGTTTCACGATCAGTAATAAGTTTTACGGATTCTACTTCTCCATACTCTCCGAACAATTGTTCGAGAGCTTCTTTTTGCAATCTGTAGTTCAGATTGCCAACAAAAATGTTCACGTTAATAGGTCGATTAAATAAAACAAATAACAGTCAGCCTTCATGGCTAACAGATGCGAATGTAGGTAAATACAACTCGGGCGATAAATGTGACCCAATATTTAACGCTCTGATAAAGATGCCCTTAGACAACATTCATCCAATGACTGGCTTGAGAATCGTGCTGTGAGCCCCCTACTTTAAGAAACATGAGACTTGCCTGAAACAGGCGCTGGACGTTCAAAAGAGGTGGAACGGCCTGAGCTGCGTTCCACTGAAAAAGTGTGGTTGAACTTGTCGGCTAACAAAAGCGAATACGGCAAATTCTGCTTTGTGAAGCTTCGAATTTGACCAAACCGAAAGCGGATTACTTTTTCTTAACCTTCACAGGAATAAGGCTCGTTCGCAGGATGCGCTCGTACAGCAGAAACAGGATTCCGCTGTAGAAAAGATCTCCTGCTATCGTGAACTTAAAGAAAGGAATGGCCGCAGTGTAGCACGCAATGAGTCCGGCAGTGTCCATCGGGTAGTAGCCTTGCACCCAGACACCAAAATTGCTGAGCAGGAAAAAAATGATCGATGCACCAAGACTCCCTACCAACATGCGAGGAGCGGTTACCTTTTTCAGCACTCCCGTTCCCAGCAGGTAGATCAAGACAATACTTCCATAGATAAAGACAGAGCCCTCAGTGAACAGCACAAAGCCACTGCTTTGGGCAGTGTAGACCAGGTTATTGAGCACCAAGTCCGAAAGCATCCAACTGAGCATGGTCACCAACAGCCCCAAACCTTTTCTGCCAAGGTAGGCGCTGCCAAACAGGGCCATCGCTCCCAGAGGGGCAAAGTTCATAGGGTGAGGAATAAGCCGCGTAAGTGCTGCTCCAACAATAATGAGCGAAAGAATCAGGATCTTCTTTGTGTTGTCTTGCATGTCGCGAAAATATGAAGTTGAAAAGTAATATGCCTCAAGACTACCAGAATGTGAACAATTAGAAGCACCTTCGAAGGTTAGTGATAAACAACTCTCACATCACATCGTTGTTCAAACCATGAAAATCGGAGAAGCTCTACCCAACTTCGAGGCATTGGATCAGGATTTAAACGCGTTTAAATCTGAAAACCTCCAAGGCAAACCAGCTGTTGTATTCTTTTATCCTAAAGATCACACGCCAGGGTGCACCGCACAAGCATGCGCATTTCGTGATGATTATGAAGCTTTTGGTGAAGCCGGTGCTACGGTGCTCGGCATCAATTCCGGATCGGCCGAATCACATCGCTCCTTCAAAGAGAAACATCACCTTCCCTTTACCCTGATCGCAGACAACGGAGGAAAACTCCGCAAACTATTTGGCGTGTCAGATGATTTGTTTGGGCTGATTCCCGGACGAGAAACCTTTGTGTTTGACGCTGATGGCAAACTCGTCCACCGCTTCAACAGCCAGTTGCGCTTTGAGGAACACTCGAAAAAGGCATTGAAAGTAGTCGAGAAGCTCACACATCAGACGAGCAACTGACCTTTGTTCATAAGTTCATCACTTGTGAGCTGCCAGCAAGGCCTCACTCGCCTCCCAAAGCTTAAGAGCAAGTGCATCATCCAGAGCCCCGGCAGCTGGTTGCGCGGCCTTTTTCTTTTTGAAGTATGAACCACTTTGCTCCTCCACTCCGGGTTCTGTAGCCAGGTAAACGGAAGTCTCAGCGCCTTTCGCACTGCTGATCATGATGGGCTTGATGACCTGGAATACCACTTTGAAGAAACCCTTCAGTGGAGATGCAAAACTTGAGTTGACAATGCCCGGATGCAATGCATAGCTAGTGATTCCTTCAGATCCATACCTGCGCGCCAATTCTCTGGTGAACAGGATATTGCACAACTTGGCGTTTGCATAAGCCTTGAAAGCCGTGTAACCGGAAGTGAGTTGTAGATCTTCCAGATTCAGGTTGCCCGCACGGTGCGCTTCTGAACTTACATTGATGATTCTGGCCTTCGAGTGCTTCAGAACTTGAAGCAAGCCCTGCGTTAAAGCAAAGTGCCCGAGGTGATTCATGGAAAACTGAAGCTCCAATCCATCTGCGCTTTCCTTTCGCTCAGAGATAATACCTCCGGCATTGTTGATCAATACATCAATGCGGTTCCACTTTTTCAGGATTTCTTTCACCGCTTCTCGAACTGTTGCCAGGCTGGCGAGATCAGCAATGACATAGTCCACAGACTCATTGCCAGAGGTGCGCTTCAGCGTGGCGGCTGTCTGCTCTGCCTTGGCCTTGTTTCTGGCCAGGAAGAAAATGCTATGCCCTTGATCGAGCAGTTGCTGCGCTGTCTCCTGCCCAATTCCTGATGTCGCACCCGTGATGACAATGTTTTTGACGAGCATGGTCCGCTGAGTTTTGTTGATTTAAGTGTTGGTTCTAAGCTTCTTCCTGAATCGCTTCAAGGGCTTCTGTGAGGTATGCGCTGAGGTGCTGTCCCTTTTCCTGCCCAATGATGTAGCCATAGCGTTGATTCAGCCGATTCCAGGAAGAAGCAAGCAAATGCTGCTGCCTGCCTCCCTTTTCAGTAGGATACACACGCCTGAACTTACCTTCGGACCTTCGTTCAAGGTATTCGCGCTGTTCGAGCTTTTCGATCAGCCGCGTCACGGTGCTTGGAGTCAATTCCATCGTCCGGGCAATTCCTCCGGCAGTAATTCCGGGATTCTGATTCACCGTCATCAGAATGAAGGCATGTGATGGAGACAATCCAGTGGTCGCGAATTCTTCTTCGGCCATCTTCGTGAGTGCACGTGCAATGGCATTGCTAGTGAAATAGAGACACTGACTGTATGGCGATCTTTTCTTACCCATACAGCCAAATTAAGGCATTTGATTGTATGTGCAAACAAGAGCTGTGTGAAGATCCATTGTAGTTTTGGCCCATGGTTTCCAATCCCCCTATTCTCGCCACTGAAAGGCTCTACCTGAACAGGATGGTTCCTGAGGATGCTGCGGAGGTATTTGCCCTGAACGATGATCCTGAAGTGATCCGATATGCAGGCGACCCACCCTTTGAAAGCATAGAAGCGGCAAGGCAATTTCTGGAGCAATACAAGGGTTATGAAGAACCAGGCTTTGGTCGATTTGCCATGCGCCTTCTTAGCGATCACTCCTTTCTCGGTTGGTGTGGATTGAAGCGAACAGAAGAAATGTCGGAAGTTGACCTTGGTTATCGATTGCACCAGAAGCACTGGAATCGAGGTTATGCTACCGAAGCTGCGCACATTTGCCTGGAGCATGGATTCCATACGCTTGGCCTTTCGCGCATTATTGGCAGGGTGATGCATGCGAATATGCCTTCTATTCGCGTTCTTGAAAAAGTAGGGATGACCTATTGGAAAGAAATTGTTTGTGAAGCGCACCCCGCGAGGTGCTACAAACTGGAACAACATGAATATAAAGGCATACATGTCTGAACTCATCAAAACAACAGCTGCACTGCTCTTCCTGAGCTTGATGACCACGAATCACGTAGCGGGACAGATCTTTGATACGGTATCCATCTACTTTGCCTTCAACGCAGAAACGCCTCTATCCTACGCACCACTGGACAGCACCTTCGAATCGCTGAAGTATAAAGAGCGCGCTGCTGTGTTGGGCTATGCCGATTTTGTGGGCACGGGTGAATACAATGCGGTACTCTCAAAAAAGAGAGCAACGGAAGTAGCCAAATATGTGCTGAGAAACAGCGGAGGAAAACTGCAAGTCACCAGCATCAAAGGAAACGGTGAACTTCCCGCATCTACTGTAGAGGGAGAAGATGGTGATTCATTGAGCCGGAGGGTGGATGTGATCATCAAGCGTGAAGTGCTCATCATTGATGATCCCCTGGAGCCTGAGGCGCTTGACATTGATGTAGACGAAGGCGAAAGCCTCGTATTAGAAGGCCTCACCTTTATTCCGGGCAGGCACTATCCCCAACCAGAGTCACGGCCTGTATTGTTGAGCCTACTGGCCGCGATGCAGGAGAACCCCAACCTGGAAATCGAAATCCAGGGACACATTTGTTGCACACCTGATGGCTCTGACGGTTACGATCCCGATACCCGCGACAATCACCTTTCGGCCAACCGCGCGCACTTTGTCTACGAATACCTGATCGACAATGGAATTGAAGCCAGCCGGATGAGATTCATTGGAAAGGGAGGTGCTGAACCCAAGGTATTTCCTGAAAACAGTGAGGCTGACAAGCAAGCCAACCGAAGGGTTGAGATCGTGATTCTCAAGTCTTAACACTTGAAACTTACTTGCTTAGCAAGTAATACGCTATTTTCGCTTTTAGCGTTACAAAAATCTTGACTTGAGCCCCAATCCCTACAAGAGCGCATTAGTCTTGCTATGTGCCTTATCCCTGTATTTCCAGGCTTCCAGTCAAACCTTCACGTCCGTTTCTTCAGGAATATGGGAAGATGGTGCGACATGGGGAAATAACTCCCCGGGAACATCTGGAGTAGATTATCCATCCAACAACGATGATGTGGTTATCTCTTCTGGTACGGTGGTGACACAAAGTGAGGCTTTCACCATTGCAGATTTGTCGATCTCGCTTACGGGAGAATTGCAGACAAACGCTACGCTGCGCGTAAGAGGAAGCTACAACTGTGACGGTTTGCACAGTGGAACGGGACAAGTGAGGCTTCAAAACGGAAGCGACATCATTTCAGGAAGCGGAATCATCAGCACCACAGGGCTGTTCCGCGTCAATAATGGCCGGATGATAGAGGTAGGCTCCAATCTGACCCGCCAAAACGGAAACCTGCGCTGTCCAAACAACGACACGCTCATCAACAATGGCACTCTGCGACTGGAAGACGTAAACCTCGCTGGCAACGCCTCCGGCAGCTTTCGGAATGCCTCCAATGGAACACTCTTCGCCAGTCGCAGCGTTCTCAACAATGGAACATTGATCGCCTCAGACGTTGGCAACACTATCATTTACAGCCGCACAGGAAATGGAAACCAAAACGTCAAGGTCGCGATCGATGGATACTACAACCTGCAATTCATAGGAACCACCACAAGCAGCAAGCGCAACGTAAATGCAGACTTTGAGGTGCTGAACGACCTCACCATCAATGGTCCTGAAATGCGTTTCAATGGGGCTTTCAACGTACAGATTGGAGGTGACCTTGTTATGATGTCAGGTTCACTCGATCCAGGAACAGGCAGCATTGAAATGAATGGAACGGGTTCGCAAAGTATCAGCGGTGATTTTTCGTTGAACGACCTGACCATCAACAGCAGCTCTACCACCAGCATTACGAGCGACTCATGTCGAATTCAGGGAACATTGGCTGTGACTGCCGGCACCCTGAACACAGGAGGCCGACTCATCATCAACTCCAACGCCTCTGGTGATGGCTCCATCGCGAGCCTTGGTGGTTCCATCAGCGGTAATGTTGTGGTGGAACGATACATTGCCCCTGGACCGGCAGACTGGCGCTTCCTCACCAGCCCGGTAAACGGTACCACGGTTCAGGACTGGCAACAAAGCTTCATCACGAGTGGGTTCCCGGGATCATCATTTCCAAGCTTCCCCTTCGTTTCGGTCTACAATTATGACGAAACAGTAGCAGGCAACCAGGGCATCGGCTATACTGCACCTTCCAATGCTTCCAACAGTTTGGGAATGGGGCGCGGCTACTACGTTTGGTGCAGTGATAACAACAACAGCGGTGCCGCCTTCACCATTCGGGTGACCGGCCCCGTGAACAGCGGATCTGTTTCGCTGCCCGTTTCTTTCACGAGCCAGTCAGGAATCACTGAAGACGGATGGTGCCTTGTGGGCAATCCCTATGCTTCGGTGATCGACTGGAACAGCAATGCCTGGAGCAAGACCAACATTGACGATGCGGTGTATGTGTGGAATGCCCAGCTCGATCTGTTTTCCTCTTTTGTGAACGGCTCGGCCATGAATGGCGGTTCCAACCTGATCGCGTCCGGGCAGGCATTTTTCGTGAAAGCCAACGCAGCCAATCCTTCATTGTCCATCGATCAAGGCGCGAAGTCGAGCAGCAGCGCGGGATTTCTTCGCCCTCAGACCTTGCAGCCGGAGCTGATCTTTCGTCTGGTTCAGTCAGAACTGAAAGTAGAGTCCGCTATCCGCTTACTTCCCGAGGCTACGAATGGCTTTGATCCGCGCCTCGATGCTCACTTTCTGTCCGGCCCCAATAGCCCGATGAAACTTTTTACGGTCCATCAGGAACAAGCTTACTCCATCAATTCTGTAACTGCCGACACCCGACAAGAGATTGTGCTTTCTCACCTGGCTAACCGCGGAAAGGTGAAACTGGAATACGAGCTTACGGCCAGCACGAACGCGTATTGCATTGTTTTAAATGATCTGCACACGGGCGAGACATACGTGCTGGATCAGGACGGTTTCATCGAGTTCGACAACAAAGACACACTGACTCATACACGCTTCTCGGTGGGCATTCATCCGCTGAACAATGCGTCATCCGCAAGCCCTTGTGATCTTCCCACAGGAATGGAAGATTCACCATCTGCACAGGCATCCTTGCAAGCCTACAGCCTCAACAACCGCATTATGCTGGCGGGGTCGGATGCTTCAGACGTATCTGCCTATGCGCTGCACGCACTGAATGGAACGCTGGTGGAAAGCGGGACCGTACAAAACGGAGAGCTGCGGAAAGCTTTTGATGTTGCAGCAGGAATTTATTTGCTGGAGCTTGAAACCAGCAAGGGATCGCGGCACTTCAAGATCGCATTCGAGTAAGCGTTTCGAGGCGCCTGTAAATTGGGTTAAGGAGAATCGGTTCTTTACATTTGCCGCCCAATAAAAAAATAGGCACAAGCATGAATAAGATCGCAGTTGTCGGAGCAGGAACGATGGGAAACGGAATCGCCCACGTATTCGCTCAGTTCGGGTATGATGTAAACCTGATTGACGTCTCTCCTGAAGCCCTTGAAAAGGCCAAGGCAACCATTGGCAAGAACCTGGATCGACAGGTGAAAAAGGAACTGATCTCGGAGGATGATAAAAACGCTACGCTGGAGCGCATTCATTCAATGACCGACTTGGCTGAAGGCGTGAAAGACCGCGAGCTGGTGGTTGAAGCTGCTACTGAAAATGTAGACCTCAAGCTGAAGATCTTCCGTCAGATGGATGAAAACGCTCCTGAGAACTGCATCCTTGCTTCCAACACTTCTTCCATCTCCATCACAAAGATCGCTGCTGTTACAGGTCGTCCTGAAAAGGTGATTGGCATGCACTTCATGAACCCGGTTCCGGTGATGAAGCTCGTGGAGATCATCCGCGGATACGCTACTTCTGATGAGGTGACCAACACCATCATGGAAATGAGCCGCAGCCTGAAGAAAGTGCCAGTAGAAGTAAACGACTACCCAGGTTTTGTGGCAAACAGAATCCTGATGCCGATGATCAACGAAGCGGTGTATTCACTTTACGAAGGAGTTGCTGGTGTGGAAGAAATCGACACAGTGATGAAGCTCGGTATGGCTCACCCTATGGGACCACTTCAACTGGCTGACTTCATTGGCCTGGATGTATGCCTCTCTATCCTGAATGTGCTCCACGAAGGCTTTGGAAATCCAAAGTATGCTCCATGCCCGCTGTTGGTAAACATGGTTACCGCTGGTAAGAAGGGAATTAAATCCGGTGAAGGTTTCTACAGCTGGACACACGGAACCAAAGAGCTCGTAGTTGCTGATAATTTTAAGAAGTAAGAGAGAGTCAAGGATCAAGGATCAAGGATCAAGGATCAAGGATCAAGGATCAAAGGTCTGAGATCATCTAATGATCTGATATTCTGATCAACTAATCATTTAAAAAGTAAAAGGAATGCCAAAAGGAATCTATCAAATCCCCTACCCTGATAACGAACCGGTAAAGAGCTACGCTCCCGGAAGCCCTGAGCTTGCATCGCTCATGGCTAAGTACAAGGAACTGTATGATCAGGAACCGATTGATGTGCCGATGTACATTGGATCGGACGAGGTGCGCACGGACAACAAAAAGCCAATGACCTCTCCACACGAGCACGCGAAAGTGCTTGGACACTTTAACTACGGAGACAAGTCACACGTGGAAGCCGCAGTGAACGCTGCGCTTGCTGCGAAGGATCAGTGGGCCGCCCTTAGCTGGGAGCACCGCGCCAGCATCTTTCTGAAAGCTGCTGAATTGCTTGCCGGGCCTTTCCGCGACAAAATGAATGCCGCTACCATGCTCGCGCAATCCAAGAACGTTTTTCAGGCTGAGATTGACGCAGCATGCGAAATGATCGACTTCTTCCGCTACAATGTGTGGTACATGCAAAACATCTACAGCGATCAGCCAGATTCTCAGCCGGGTATCTGGAATCGCATGGAATACCGTCCATTGGAAGGTTTTGTGTTTGCCATCTCTCCGTTCAACTTTACTTCCATTGCCGCTAACCTTCCTGCTTCCGCAGCTATGATGGGTAACACCGTAGTTTGGAAGCCCGCAGATAGCCAGGTGTATTCTGCACAAGTGATCATGGAGCTGTTCAAAGCTGCTGGATTGCCAGACGGTGTGATCAACCTTGTGACTGTTGACGGACCGGATGCCGGAGATGTGATCTTCAACCACAAGGATTTTGCTGGTCTGCACTTCACCGGGTCTACGGGAGTGTTTAAGCACCTCTGGAAAGAGATCGGAAACAACATCGATAAGTATCGATCTTATCCACGCATCGTTGGCGAAACCGGAGGAAAAGACTTCATCATGGTACACCCAAGTTCGGTAGCTCAGGAAGTTTCTACAGCCATTTCTCGTGGTGCGTTCGAATTCCAGGGTCAGAAGTGCTCAGCAGCCTCCAGGGCTTACATTCCTGAAAGCCTGTGGCCAGCTGTGAAAGAAGGAGTTTTGAACGATGTGAACTCTTTCAAGATGGGTTCTCCAGATGATCCTTCGAACTTCGTTAATGCGGTGATCGACAAGCGTGCCTTTGACAAGATCACAGGCTACATCGATTACGCCAAAGATCAAAGCGATGCAGAGATTATCGTAGGCGGTAACTACGATGGAAGCACCGGCTATTTCATTGAGCCGACCGTGATTGTGACCACCAATCCTCACTTCAAGACGTTGGAAGAGGAGATTTTTGGCCCGGTCATCACCATCTATGTGTATGCCGATGATCAGTTTGAAGAAACCATGGATTTGCTGGATGCAACTTCGCCTTATGCATTGACAGGAAGCATCTTCTCAGTGGATCGCTACGCGGCAGAACGCGCCACCAAGCGACTGGCCAACTGCGCTGGTAACTTCTACATCAACGACAAGCCAACGGGAGCGGTTGTAAACCAACAGCCTTTTGGTGGAGCCAGAGGTTCCGGAACCAATGACAAGGCTGGTTCACAGTGGAACCTCATTCGTTGGGTAAGCCCGCGCACCATCAAGGAGGCCTTTGTGCCACCGACCGATTATCGCTATCCATTCCTGGGCTAAGGAATTGGATGAACTGAATACAAAGGCTGCCCTGTTTAAGGGTGGCCTTTTTTGTTGTTGGAGTTCGTCACCCTTCGAGACATGCCGCTTGGCGGCATTCCTCAGGATGACATTATCGTTTCCTCAAAAACAAGTCATCCTGAGGAGATTGTCCCTGACAATCGTCTCGAAGGGTGACGGTCGCTATCAGCTTAAAAGATCAAGTTTGAGCAGAAGGCGCCTTATCGTAGCATGAATCAATTCGGTAGGCTCATCAATGCGCTAGATTTGGAAACTCTCCCAAGCACGTTGCTCGATGGTCTTATGCAAGGGCCGTTCTTGTCATTGCTATACCCATTCATAGTACAGTTCTTCAGCACACTTCGTGCACTTGCAATAAGCTGACGTTTCTACGCAGCAAAGAATTACCGATTATTTAACGTTCAAAGAACAGATGCAATTCAACGAATTGCTAATTTCATTTCAATCATTCAAACCCACCCCTATGAAGAACACGATCTATCTACTTCTATCATTTTGGATTGCTCTGGCACCTTTGGCGGAAACCATGGCACAGTGCACTTCCTATCCTTCGGTAACCATTCCAACAGGCTTCTCCTTTGATCTTCGAACAATGTTTGTCGACAAAACGGATGACATCATTGCTTCAGCAGCCGATGTTGATACCCTGTTGGATTTTTGCGATAGCACGGACATCAACCACATCATTCTCTACAATGTGCACTCGATCATCTCATCCAGCAGCACGAGCGATGATGATGACCTCTACGATCTGATTTCACAAGCTCATCAGGCGGGGCTTACGGTATCATCGGTCGTTTCGAGTACCGCGAAGGCTCACGATGTGGTGAACTGGCACGATACCATGGGGCTTGCCGCTGACAGCGGTTTTGATGGCTTGCTGTATGAATTTGAGTATTGGGTGAGCACCACAAACTTCGAAGGTTGGGGGTCAAAGGCGCAAGCCTTCTCCCAGGAGTTTGAACCTTCATTGATTGAGATCGATTCCATCTGCAACGCCCGCAGCATGACCTGCGAAAGCTACATCGGAAACGACAACGACACGAGCCGCCTGGCCAGCATCTACCTCAACTCGGACCGCATTTATGTGCACTACTACCGCGACAGCCCCTATGACCATAGCAGCTGCAACATTTTCAATTTCAAATCCACCCGTTTGAATGGGTTGGGTGATGCAGGGGAAAGTCGCAATGTGAATGTTCCAATTCTGCTGCTCTACAACTCCCGTTCGTCCTACATGAAGGGCTGGATGGAGAACCATACGGGAAGTCTTTCCTGGAGCGAAATTGCGGCCGAGCCTGCCATGGCCTGGATGCACCACACCGATGGCTACGAAGACAACAAAGGCCAATCGGGTTATGACTACCTCGATCACATTGATGTGAAGGGTTTCTGCTGGTACCGCTATTCCGATCTCCGAGAGGCCTCATCGTCTCACATGAAGCACGGTGACTGGAATTGGGAGGCTTCAGAAACTCCGTTCCACTTCTACCCTAACCCGGCCCGCGACTGGATTACCATTCAACTGCCCAATGAGCAGTCCATTCAAAAGGTGATGCTGGTGGATGCCGCTGGACGAAGCAATGTGCTTCCCATTCACACCAATCGCGTGAATTTGGAAGGAATACCAGCGGGTATTTACACGCTCTTGGTAAGTACGAGTCATGAACAGCACGTGGGGCGTGTTGTGCTTCGTTAGTGCGTTGCAATGATTCCGGTGTACTCGCTTTGAGTAGATGGATAGGCATGTCACCCTTCGAGACATGCCGCTTGGCGGCATTCCTCAGGGTGACAGATTCTTTTACGTTACGAATGAGTGATTCATCCTGAGGAGATTGTCCCTGACAATCATCTCGAAGGGTGACGGCTTCATTACCTGACACATACTTGAATTGCTCTGCCGACAATACTCAATGTCAGATCGAGTGCGCCTGAAAGGCGTGTATCGAGATCTGGTTTAAGATTTAGACTGTTCCCTTTTGGCGGTTATCGAATTATTCCTTCAATACACTTCTCGATACAAATTTTGCTTCGCAAAATTCACTCGAAGTGACATTTGTCGGGAGTTGGCTGCAAAATTCACTCGAAGTGACGTGTGTCGGGAATTGGTTGCAAAACTCAACCGAAGTGACATCTTCGGTGTGGTGCGCTACTCTGTTTAGTGTCATCGATGTACTTCAAGCGGAACCAAAATCCACCAGTCTGTTTCGGATGGCGTAAACGACCATTCCAGCCGTGTTGCGTGCTCCTGTTTTCAACAGGATGTTGTTTCGATGGCCTTCCACTGTTCTGGGGCTTATGAAGAGAGCTTCTCCGATTTCGGTGGTGGTTTTTTCCTCACAGATGAGTCGCAACACTTCGATTTCACGTTTGCTGAGCTCTTCCTGGCCGCTGAATTTGGGTTTCATGCGCGTGTCTTCCATCAGACCGCTGAGCATGACGCGCGACACACGATCATTGAAGTAGAATCCTGTTTCAAAGACAGATTGAATGGCCGCGATGATTTCTTCAGGTTCTGCATTTTTCAGCAGATACCCTTTAGCTCCGGCCTTCATCAAGTGCACGATGAACTGCTCATCGTCATGCATGCTGAGCACAATGACACTGACATCAGGATACGCAGAAGTGATTTGCTGGGTCGCGGCTGTGCCGTCAAGCCCGGGCATTTCCAAATCCATCAATACGATGTCCACCGGCTGCTCTTTCAGGATATTCAAGGCCTCCGCTCCGTTTCCACAGTCAAAAACAACTTCAAGCTCTTCGTTCAATCCTAACATAGCCATCATTCCTCTGCGGAACAGGACATGGTCGTCTACCAGCGCTATTCTGATCTTTTTGGGGTTCACAGGTTCTTATTTTGTTCGTTGATTGGTAGTTCCAGGCGCACACTTACGCCCTCTCCGGGTTCCGAAGTCATGGTTAATTCACCACCGGCAAAGGCCGACCGGCTCTGAAGGTTCTTCAATCCAAGCCCGGCATCCAATTCCTCTTTGTGATGGTAGCCTTTGCCATCGTCCTTGTAGTGCAGCAGCAGCTTCCCATCCAATGCCTCCAGAGTCAGCTGCAAGTTGCTGGCCTCCGCATGTTTGAGCGTGTTGTTGATCAACTCCTGCACCATCCTGAACACAGCCAGCTCTCGCTCGGGTTTGAAGCGCGGAAGGGTATCAAACTCTGCATGACACTGGACAGATGTTGCCTGGGAGACACGCTTGAGCAATTCCCTCAGCGCAGCTACCAACCCCATTTCCTTTAAGGTAGGCGGCAGCAAATCCCTGGAAATGTTCCGCACAGAATCGATGGTCTCGTCCAGCAAGCCTTTCAGCGCATCCGACTCCGCAGGCGGCCGCGCATCCTTCATCGCGTTCACCGACACCTGAAGTCGGATGGTACTTAGCATCGCTCCTACTCCATCATGGAGTTCGCGGGCAATGCGGCTTCGTTCTGATTCCTGGCTCTGGATGGAAGCGCGGAGCAGTTCCTTCTGGAAGTCGGCTTCCTTCTTTTGCTGTTCTGCTTTGAGGCGCAGCATCCGCTGCTGGTAATACACCACAAACAAAACCACAGCGCCCGCCAACAGGGTCATCAGCAGGCCAATGACAATGAACAAGAGGGTCAGTGCGTAGTCTGAGGTTTCATCCATAGGCTGAAGGCCAGAAGGGCATTAAAGAGTATGTTCAGGATGGCGTGGAAACTCCACAGCGCTACATTGATTTCAAGCGAAACAGTCCGCACAAGGTTGCTGGAGGCAAACACAATGAGGTTTCCAGAAAAATAGAGCAAAACAGCTGCGCTGAACCAGAAGGCAAAACTTCGGATGAGATTGTGTTCCCTCATTTGATCGAGCACCTGTCTGAAATACAAAAGGGCCATGACCAGCAACACGAGCGATTCAAGTGTTCGCACTACCGTGTTGTACTCATAGATGGATTGAAACCAGGTGATCACGACCAATTCCACTGCCACAAAGCCACCCATAAAGAGCAGCATCCTTCTCCGGGTCAAAAACTCCAGGAAATAGTGAAACACGAGAAGTAACAAACTGAACTCCAGCACAGTATAGAGGTGAAGCAGCGGCAAGGTGTTGATTAGCTCTTCGGTAAAATAGACTGCCAGGTTAATGGTCTCTGAAATCACCGCTATCGCAATCAACCACGCTATTATCTGATGCGTTTTTTCGGCCTTCACCGTCCTTCTGTTTGCCAGCAAGCTGGCTGTAGGCAGAAGCACAGAGACTCCGCTGGAAATGGCAAGCGCTAGCACTTAAATCAGAGGTCGCTCGCGGGATCAAACATTCGGTAACCACGCCCTCCACACATATCAGGACATGGCAGGCTGAAGTCAAGAATCCGATTGTTTTCCAGGCCGTCCAGGCTCAGCCAATCGGCATTGGAGTCGCCAGAATCAATGAAATGTGCTCCGATCATCATCAACTTGATCATTCCAGGGCGCTGGCCAGTTTCGTTGGAATCGAACAGATCGGTGATCCCGAAATACATGCGAATGTTGCAGTCAAGCAGCTCGCTGGAAGCATTGGCAAACTCGTTGAGGATGTCGTCCCGAGAGAAAAAGTAGGCGCGCGGCCATTGCTCAGGAAGGATATTGAAATCGTATTGCACTTCCTGCCCCTCCTCCATTTCCTTGACAGTCTTTTGACCTTCCAGTTTACGAATAGGCCCATCCAGCTTCCCCGTATCGGGATTCAACTGACAGGCCTTGTGGTATTCTATCATGTAAGGCAGAATGTGGTGCCTGTGAAGCTTGTTTCCATCCGCGATGGGATAACCCGGATTCTGATTCCACGGATAGACTTGCTGTGACCACTTCGGGTCGTTGTCCGGATAGCCGGCCGGATTGAGTGGTGAAAGCGCACGGGGTGTGGAAGACATCGTTTGATCGAAGGCGCGAATGGTATCGGGTTGCAGGGCGACCACATCGTTATGCGTGATTTCATGATTTCCGGTGTACAGTACTTTGGCTTCGCAACGAACAGCAAAGAGCTGGAGGTAGCAAGCATCCGCTGCGCCTTCAGCAGGTGGATCAGCAGGCTTGTAAAGTCCAAAATAGAAACGGATTCCCGCAGAAGGAATGGATGCGCCACTCACCTCGTCTATACGGTCGGCCAACAGCTGTTGAATATCATCTTTGGCAAAAGTGTAGCAAACAGGGTTTTGAGCCCAAGCATCGGGAGCCTGATTGTTGATGAACGTGTTGTAGTTCCACACCCATCTGCGAGCTCTGTTCATGTTGATGTTTCCCTCGTTGGAAGGATCAAAAATTCGATTCACGGTGTTAGGGGTTTTGAGTTAGATGCGGAACAAATTAAGTCAACCAAATCAGCTCAGCATCAAGCGGGGTTCTGAAACAGGGGTTTTCACCTGCTGAATCAGTTGAATTCACTCCCGCATAGTAGTACATTCATGAGTAAACACCGGTTCACCTTTCGTTAACCTTGAGGCAAACTACGCCCGCGTGGAAGGATTTTTATTTGCAGCTTACTTCTTGCCGTGAACGAGAATATGAACCAAGTGGAGCGCGGGCCGGATGGAGGGCCTATCTACACAGAGACCAATCTTGACAATTTTATTGCTGAGCCTTTCAATGCGATTACCGCAGTGGTTTTTCTTGGAATTGCCCTGTTTTGGATGTGGCGCTTACGTGGCTCCTATCGGCACTATCTCTTCCTGGCGGTCTCTGCGCCCGTCCTTGCGATTGGAGGTATAGGCGGTACGTTGTATCACGCCTTCAGGGTGAGCCCCGCTGCCCTGCTGATGGATTGGCTGCCCATCGCCATTCTCTGCGTGGCAGCATCCATTTACTTCCTTTTGAAGTTGGTGGACAAATGGTATTGGGGCCTCCTCTACTTCCTGGGATTCTTTGGACTCATCTTTCTGAATTACACCCTTGTGCCGCCTTCCTATGCCATCAATACAGGCTACGCCATGAACGGGCTGATGATCCTGATCCCTTTGGTTGGTTTCCTGATCAAAACGCACTGGAAGCATGCGCGCTGGGTAGCGCTGGCTTTGGCGGCCTTTGCACTGGCCATCGCCAGCCGCTCGCTTGACAAGGCTGAACTGCTCCCCATAGGAACACACTTCCTATGGCACACCTTCGGTGCGATTGCCTGTCACGCTATGTTCACCTTTCTGTTCTACGCAGAAAAGCCTGAGTCACAGCAGCCTGAAAAGGCCTGAAGGCGGAATGAGATCAACTAGCGAGTTCGCTTGAGCGTGTAGGAAAAGCCATTGTTGTCAGCAGAGCGAGGCCCCTTGATGGATATGACGAGTGTAGAATCACTCTGGCGCTGGTAGAGAATGCGAGAGGGAAAGTCGTGTTCTGGGTTTTCGAAGGTCCATTCCTTCTCTTCTGAATCATATGAACCTGCAAACAAAATGGGCGGACGCCCCTCCAAGACAGCTATGTAAGAGTAATTGTCCTGGTGTTCTTCCAGGTAGAGGCGTTCAGCAAACACCGTATCCCCTTCCTCGATCTCCATGCCCGTTCCTTCAAAACGATGTTTCTCCCAGGACCAAGTTTCAATCACCGTACGTCCGTCAAATTCTCCCTTCCACTTTCCTGATATCCAACGAAACTCATCGCGAAACTGGTTTTTCCGGGGTTCTTCACATCCTGCAAAGAGGACAACAGCAATAAGGGCCCCAACGAGTTGGGGTTTAAAAATGGGTGGCATATTCTCAAAGCTATATAATCCCTTCGTCTTCGCGAAGCCCATACTTTTGAACCGATGAAAAGACTACGAATCGTGTTTTTTGGCACCCCTGATTTTGCGGTGGCCTCGTTAGAAGCTTTAGTCAATGCATCGTTTGATGTAGTGGGTGTGGTTACTGCTCCTGACAAACCTGCCGGACGCGGCCATAAACTTCAGGCGCCTCCGGTGAAGGTATTTGCTGAACAGCACGGCATCAAGGTGTTGCAACCACCTCGGTTGAAGGCTGAAGAGTTCATTGATGAGCTAAGACGCTTGAAAGCGGATTTGCAGATTGTGGTGGCTTTCCGCATGCTTCCCGAAGTGGTGTGGAACATGCCTGAACTTGGGACTTACAACGTGCACGCTTCTCTTTTACCCGACTACCGCGGAGCAGCTCCCATCAATTGGGCCATCATCCGCGGAGAAAAGAAAACCGGAGTAACCACCTTTAAGCTGAAGCACGAAATCGATACCGGGAACACCTTGCTACAGGCGGCTATTGCCATTGAACCGAACGACACCGCAGGGTCATTGCATGACAAGCTGATGGCGCTAGGAGCTGAAACCCTGGTGAAAAGCGTCAAGCTCATAGCCGAGGGCAATACCGAACTGAAACCGCAACCCGAACAAGCCCAGGAAAAGCACGCTCCGAAGATCTTCAAGGAAGACTGCCGCATCCACTGGAATCAAACAGCACAGGAGGTGCACGACTTTGTAAGAGGTATGGCTCCCTTCCCTGGTGCTTTCACAGACGTGGATGTTTCGGGAGTTACGCAGAAATGGAAAATCGCGGGCACTGCCCTATCGGGCGAAAAGGCTGATGGTCCAGGCCTGATCAGAATTCGGGAGCATCAACTCCAGATCAGTACACAGGATGAATGGCTGGATATAAAAACAATTCAGGCGCCTGGTAAGAAGCGCCTGAATACGGATGAGTTTCTTCGTGGGGCTCGGTTCGAGCCCGACAGCCTTAAGATTATTGCTTAATCAATCGCGCTACGTTCCCTTTTCCCTTCTGGGAAATGGAGATAAAGTAAACGCCTGCCGGCTCGGCAGAAAGATCGAGCTCACCTGAGTAGAGGCCCCGGAAACCATTGATCTCCTCGTCATAGACTTTGCGACCGTTTCCATCAAACACCATGATGGTGAGATCACCTTCATTCGGCAATTCAAACTTGAGCTTTACAGGGCCTTCCGTAGGGTTTGGAGAGTAGCTCATAGACTGCACTTCCAACGAGTTTTCTGAATCGAGCTCCTCACCGGATTTAGCACTCAGCTCTTCAATGTCAGCGCCTTCCACCTTCATGCTCATGCGAATGAGTTTACCACCGCCATCTTCTGTAATCTTTTCCAGTTTGTGCTGGTAGTGATCGGCCTTGCTTCCTATGTCCCCTACTACTCTTTTTTTCTTTCCATCACGCTCGTACTGAACGTTGATGGGTTCTCCAACCTCCATCTTGCCAACCTCCTGAACCAATTCGCCTACGTCACTGATCTTTTCTCCGTTGATTTTAAGGATTTCATCTCCTTCTTTCAGACCAATGGCCTCAGCTGTTCCTCCTTCAAAAATTTCGGTGATCTCCACTCCTTTTTTATCGCGATTGCTGATCATCACTCCGAGGAACGGCTTTTTCTGCATCGCCTTTGAACTGGCCAGTTCTTCAAACTGCATCATTGATCGAGCCTTATGACTGCGCTTAACGCGGGCTCGATCATGATGGCGGTGGTGGCGGTGGTGATTGTTTCTTCCTTCAAAAAAGTCGTTGGACCTGCCTGAGTTTCTAGTACCAAGGGTGGCATTCACCTTTTGTGCTTCACCATCGCGGATGATGTCAATGACCACTTCATCGCCCGCTTCGTGAGCAACAATTTCTCGCGTCAGTTCAGCATGTGACCGTACAGGCTCACCGTCAAACAATGTAACGATGTCACCTTGTTGCAAACCAGCGGCTTCGGCTCCCGTGCCATCTACAATGGTGTTGAGTTTCACTCCCATTGGTTCTCCTTCATCATCGTAGTGTGCACCACTGATAACTCCGAGGAAGGGACGACTACTGGTTTCGAAAATGCTATTGTTATTGGATGGCGTACTCTGCTCTCCTAACGCTATATCTTCAGATTGAGCTTTTCCATCGCGGATGTATTCCACTCTTACCTTTTCTCCGATTTTGTGCGATTGAATCACTTCTACGGTTTCAGAATAATTAGAGACCTCTTCACCACCGATGGAAGTAATGACGTCTCCCCTTTGCAGGCCATGTGCCTCTGCAGCACCACCGCTCACCAAACTGGTGATTTTCACTCCTCCATCTACATCCAACTCCTCCATCTCACCTTCATTGATGGGTTCGAGAAACACCCCTAAATAAGGTCTGGACTCAGACTCGAATCCCTGACCCAGTCCGTCAAAATCAAAATTGTAGTTGAAACGATAGAGCTGCTCCTGTGGCGGTCTCATTCTCTCATTCACATTCCTACGAATGGTGATTTGCAGGTCCGTTTCTTCGATGTCGCGAACGGCCTCTTCGAGGATCATCTCAATCTCTTCTACCATTTCATCCAGCTGACCGTTGATGCTCTCCTTGTTGAGTTCCAGTTCCTGAATGGAACGGCTGGTCTTACCATCTTCTGTGATCTCGACCTCTACTTTAACGGTTTTCTTGGTTTCATTGGAAGGTGGCTCCGATTCCTGCGCCTGGGCAATTACAGCCAAGCCAAAAACGAGCACAATGAGCATGGATGCTTCTGCAATCCAGTGGGTATAGGTTTTTTTCATAGTTGAGTGGTTTTGCTTCTCAAATGTAGAGGAGAAGGCTACCGGGGAAAAGTTAAAAGCCGTTGGAAAGTGTTAAGGGCTGTGAATCGGGTGATATGCGCAAAACCTTTCAGCGCCCGTCATTGTTTGGCTTGCATGAAAATCACCATCATCATCGGAAGCATTATTCTGGTACTCGCTATCGTGTTCCAAGGCTGGACTTATATGAGTACCAAAAAGACAGAAACGCAGCGCTATGAAGTCCTCGAGTCTGAAGGCGCATTTGAGATTCGATTCTATCCGGAAGCCATCATGATCACCTCTTCCAGACCAAATGCCGGATACAAGGAGAGTTCAGGCAGCCTGTTCAGAACACTTGCAGGCTACATCTTTGGCGGAAATCAGGAGCAGGAGAAGATCGCAATGACAAGTCCGGTACACATGAGCTTTCAGGACAGTATTTCATCCATGAGCTTTGTGATGCCGGCCGAATACAAGCTGGAAGATCTCCCCAAGCCAGCAGAAGGCAGCGACATTGACATTCATACCACAGATTCTGAGATACTGGCCACGCTGCGCTTCGGAGGTTTCACCAACGATGAATTGCTTCGCGAAAAAACAGAGGAGCTAAAAACCATGCTGGAAGACCGAGGCATCTCCACCGCTGGAGACTTCAGGTACCTGGGATACAATCCCCCTTACCAAATAGTAGGAAGGCGAAACGAAGTCGTTGTGCCTATTCAGTATCAGCGTTCCTGAGCGCTAGCTAGGCTTTTCTCACCCGAATCTTTCGTCCCTTGAACTGAAGTCCATCCAGAGATCTGGCAAAAGAACCAGACTTCTGCTCTTTCACATCGATGTAAGACTGCTGTCCCTGCATATCGATGCGGCCGATGTACTTGCTTCTCACTCCGCTCGAATCGCATAAGATTCTGAGCAGATCGCCTTTTCTGAGCTTATCCGCCTTTCCTAAGTTCACCGAAAAGCGCTGCATTCCTTTTTCTACAGAGCCACCGCCACGACTGGGTTTACCTCCATAAGGCTTTCCTGAATCTTCCGTCCTCCGGCCTCTGTGACCTGGAGCCCGGGAATCGCGTTCTCCACCTCTGCCCTTTCTTGGCTCGGCATTCAAGTCCCGACCGCTGGTTTTTAATCCTTGCATGGAGTGCGCCAGCCAGAGCGCCAGAAGGTCATCCTTGGTCAGGTGCTCCACCTGCTCCTGGAAGGCTGGCAACCAGTTGCTGACCTCATGATCCACATCCGATGCCAGCAAGCCATCCAGTTCATTCTGCACCTTCTTCATGATCACTTCCTGCGCCTGCGGGATCTTCATCAAAGACATGGTGATGCCCAACTGCTTCTCGATCCATCGCGGCTTCCCGCTGATTTCAGGGGCAATAAAAGCGATGGCTACACCCTTTTTACCAGCGCGCGCAGTACGTCCGCTGCGGTGGGTATAAAACGCCAGATCATCGGGCAACTCATAGTGAATGACGTGGGTAAGATTATCTACATCAATGCCGCGCGCAGCCACGTCCGTAGCCGCCAACAATCGCGTTCTGCCCGCTTTGAAGCGCTTCATCACCGCATCGCGCTGGGCCTGACTCAGGTCACCGTGAATGGCTTCTACGTTGTAACCATTTTCGCCCATACTAGCCGCCAGTCGCTGCGTATCGATCTTCGTTCGGCAGAAAATCACCGCATACATTTCCTGCGAAGCATCTACGAGTCGCTGCAGGGCTTCCACCCGATCTCCACGCCTTACCAGGGCGTAGTAATGCTCAATGTTTTGGTTGACCCGCTGCGAAGTCTTCACACTCACCTCTACCGGGTTGTCCATGTAGCGATGAACGATGTCGCGAATGTCAGGAGGCATGGTAGCTGAAAACAGCCAAGTGTTTTTGCTGCCGTGGGTTTTGGAAAGGATCTTATCGATGTCCTCCTTGAATCCCATGTTCAACATCTCATCGGCTTCATCCAAAATCACGATTCGCGCCTCTTCCAGAGAAATCGCTTTGCGATTGATCAGATCGAGGAGCCTTCCCGGAGTGGCAACCACGATTTGAGGCTTCTGCCGCTTGAGGTCACGCATTTGGTTGGTAATCGCAGCACCACCGTACACCACATTGACGTTGATGCGGGGCTTGTGCTTGGCGAATTCTTTCAAGGCGACCTGAATTTGCTGTGCAAGCTCTCGTGTTGGAGACATGATCACAGCCTGGATCACGGGAACAGTGGGATCTACGATGTCGAGCAATGGCAAACCGAAGGCGGCTGTTTTGCCCGTACCTGTTTGTGCGAGACCCAGAAAGTCTTTCGGAGACTCCAAAAGATGAGGAATGGCTTCCTGCTGAATCTGTGTGGGAGATGTGATTCCTTTTTCGGAAAGGGCTTTCACGAGTTCGTCACTCAGCCCTAATTGATCAAACGTTTGCAATGAAGAGTGTTGTTCGTTTTTGGAAGCTGCAAAGGTAGAGCTATTTAAGGGCTGGATCACCGTGGCGCTATGTTTTCGATGATGGACGGCTTATGAGCTGTCAGCTTTGGACTATAAGCCATCAGTCCAGCGAGTGCCAAACCACAACTTCAATATCAACCTCAAATGCAAAAAGAGCAAGCCAGATCTGGGCCTATTGCCTATTGCCTATTGCCTATTGCCTATTGCCTATTGCCCAAAAAGTTCAAACTCAAGTACAAACGCAAATACAAAAAGAGCAGCCCCAAGTACCCCTGCTACTGATAGCTGATAGCTGATAGCTGATAGCCAAAAAACAAATCTGACACCCTACTCTTAATATCTTCAATCATCTCCTCTTCAAGCTGTGCTTTTCGTCAGTTCTTTTACGTGCTCATGGAAGCGAATGCCTGGCATATAGCCCACACTCCGTTGGGATGGATGAAATTCGAAGGAGACTCTTCTTTCATCCGGCAATGCCATTGGATTGATGAAGAAGAGGCGGTGATTGGTGGCGCCAAGGAAAAGCCGGAATGGCAGGATCAGCTGGAAGCGCAGCTAAAGGAGTACTTCGATAAACAGCGGCAGGATTTCAACCTTCCCGTAGATCCACAAGGCACGGAGTTCCAGCAGGTAGTTTGGACCCGACTGCGCGAGATTCCGCACGGAGAAACCAATTCGTACCTGGACCTGGCAAAAGAATTTGGCAACCGAGACTTGAGCCAGGCAGTCGGCAATGCCGTGGGGGCAAATCCTTTATTGCTTTTAATTCCATGTCACCGGGTAATCGGTACCAACGGCTCACTTACGGGCTACGCAGGAGGGCTGGACAAAAAGCAGTGGCTGCTCGAACATGAAGATGCACTGAATCCCGAGCGTCAACTCCGGCTATTCTAGACGAACGCTATCATCAATTTACCAGGATGGGCAATCCTCAATGCTTGGATTATGCCATTTGAAGAGATCGCGGAATCGGAAACCCGCTCCGGGTGTGTTATCGGAGGTTTTGCACTTCCGACTGCGATTGAAGGGAATGCGGAAATGCACGTAAATGTCTGCCGGATACATGTCTCTTCGAATGATGTAGGACAGCACATTTTCCGTTCCAATGCTCAGGCCGGAGACGCGGAAGAAAACACCCAACTGAGGAACGGAGTAATTGATCAACGAAATGGGAACTCCGAGAGTGAAAACCTTGCGTTCGAATCTTGGAGTTACGGCTAGCATGTTGGCACGCTCCGCCCACAATCCTGAAGCACGGGCAATGCGCTGAACAAGTAGCGCATTGAAAAAGATGCCCTGGCCGTAGTTGTAGTCGAACTGCGCTGTTAAGGCCCAGGGAGCCGTGGTCGTGTAGGCGCGGTTTTCAAAAGACAAATCATCTGTACTTGAGAAGCCACTGAACTGCAAGCTGTTAACCAAATCGGTAGCATCTTGCCCCGTATTGTAGCGCGATATCTGTGCATCCTTTCGGTAACGGATGTATCCAATATCCGCGAGGGCTACAGACAGTTTGTAGCGATAAGGAATGGTGACGCAGCGTTCAGCCCTACCGTGAGGAGTGTAGTGCGTCACATCTCCCAGCATCTTCTTGTAAGTCACTCCAATGCTCAATCCCCAACCTCCACCGGCATTAAATGCTATCGGAGTATACGCGCCAATGCCATTGGCAGTGATGAACGTACTGCTCGTATCTGCTACTGCCAGCTCTGCGTCTCGGGCCGTAAATGCTCCATGCCCGAGCCCCACGTACCGCTTCAATGTTCCTCCTACGGTGATCAGGTCTCGATCGAAATTGTAGATCATGCGGGCATAGCTGAATCCAACTTCAGCCCAACCGCCTCCCTTGATGCGAGCACGTGTCATCTCTCGTTGCCCCGTAAACTGATCACTGACCTCTTCTCCGGCAATGTTTTTCAAAGCCTCCGTAGGAAGCCGCTTGCTATTGGCTACGGCCCGGCCGGCCACGTGAAAACCAAAGGCATTCTTACCCAGCGAAATAGAAGCCGAAGGAAGCATCGCCAATGCATCCACCTGAATCCAGTTTTGGTCGCGGTCGGTCCTGAACATCCGATCTCCGATAGACCCCGGAGAACGCAGGGTAGAGTTCTCGAAATACATGGTGTTGGACTGGAGATAGAAACCAAACCCCGCCAAGTGAATATCGAGCCACGGACGCTGGTCTGCAATCACAGAGGGATTGAGAAGCATGCCGTTCACCGGAGTGTAGTTGTCAATGGCAGTTCCTATCCGTTCCTGTGAAGTTGCGGTATGCATCCAGTGCATGATCACGAACATCAAACCAAGAATCCGATAAGTCATTGGCGCGAAAATAAATTCATCCCAAACTTCGGGGGCGGTTTAGTTCAGAAAGTAATCTTAAAACGCAACGATTGGCCTTTTGAGTATGCATAGGATTCAAAGAAGCGCCTCAGACTTCACCCGGGCAGGACTACCTTCGTTCTCTCAATTCCTTGTCCATGCGCCCATTCATCTTTAGCCTACTCGCTTGCTCATTGCTACTCAGCGGATGTGGTTTTCTGGGTTTGAACCCAAAACGAAAAACTCCGAGAAAGCCGGGGAAGTATCCCACATTCACCAGACAGGACTCGCTTCAGGGAGCTTATCATGACGTGAGAAGCAACAATGATGTCACACACTATGACCTCACATTGGACATTGACCCCGAAAACAGATACCTGAAGGGCGAGGTGATCATCAGCATGAAGGCCTTGCGAGAAGTTCAAAAACTTCAGATCGATCTGTTTGAGAACATGCAGATCAATTCCATCACAAGCAGCGCTGGGGAGCTGAGCTATGCGCGCAATGGCATTGCCATCAACATTGAACTGGCGTCACAGATAAATGCCGGATCAGATTTCACGGTGACCATTAATTATGAAGGCAAGCCGATCAAGGCGAAGCGACCGCCCTGGAACGGTGGTTTTGTATGGAAAAAGGATGAGAGCAAGAATCCTTTTGTGGGTGTGGCCTGTGAGCTGAAAGGCGCCAGCTTGTGGTGGCCGATGAAGGATCACTTGATGGATGAGCCGGACAGCGTGGACCTTCACTTTTCGGTGCCGGAAGACCTCTTCTGCGTGAGCAATGGACAGCTCCGCTCACAACGGAAAGAGAATGGCAAGGCTTACTTCGATTGGCATGTGAGCTATCCCATCAACGGATACAACGTGACGGTTTATGTAGGTGACTACACTCACTTCAGCATGCCATACAAAGGCTTGGAAGACGATTTTCAGCTTGATTTCTACGTATTGCCGGAGCATCTGGAGCAGGCCAAGCAGCAATTCAAGCAGGCGCCTCAATCGCTGCAGGCCTACGAAGAATACTTCGGAGCTTATCCCTGGCCGGCAGATGGCTACAAGCTGGTGGAAAGCCCCTATGCTGGCATGGAACATCAGAGCGCCATTGCCTACGGTGAGAAATTCCGAAATGGTGGTTTTGGAAGTTTCGATTACATCATTGTACACGAAACGGCACACGAGTGGTGGGGAAACAGCATCACAGCGACAGACTTTTCAGAGGCTTGGATTCATGAGGGATTTGCTACCTATAGCGAGGCGCTCATGGAAGAGCGGTTCAAAGGCAAAGAAGCTTATCAGCGTTACATCGGCCTCACTTCGATGTTCATTCGAAATCAACGTCCCATCATCGGCCCAAGGGATGTGAAATTCTGGGATTTCCACGACAATGACCTTTACATGAAAGGCGCTGCCTTTTTGCACACACTTCGGGTGGTTCTGAATGATGACGCTTTGTTTCTGGATATTCTCAAGAGCTTTTACCAGGAGTATCAGCGCGGGTTCGCCACCACTGATGACTTCTTGAAACTGGTCAATACCAAAACAGGAACTGACTATGGATACCTGTTTGATCAATACCTCTATGCCAGAGCCTGCCCGGAACTAGAATTTGCATTTCGCTACAATGTCGTCACCAACAAAAGTGAATTCATCTGCCGCTGGACGAATGTCAATGAAGACTTCAAAATGCCCGTTTACCTGGGCGTAGGTGGGAAAAACGTAGCAGTCATTCCATCCTCAGAAGTACAAACCTTTGAATTGGAATCATCCACCATCAAGGTGAATCCGAGGGACGCCTACATGAAACTCACGGAGAACGATAAGCTAGGTGGTAAATGAGATACTACAGCACTCGCTAACACCATCATTCATAAGCTGTTAGTACAAATCAGATCCTGAGCATTGATTGGAAACAATGAAAACTTGTCGTTAGCCTTTCCATTATCGAAGCTCACTGATCCAATATTTTAGCCAGAGCATTGGGAGGCGAAACGTATGAATCAAAGGATTTAGTCGACCAGCTCTGCCATTCAGAAGATTGAAAATCAGACGACTGAGGGGCGTCAGGGAAACACATGACGCTTGTCAGTGATCCATCAGCTGTTGTGTTTACAACTAGTAAAGAAATCAGAGTTTAAGCATCCCTGGAATAGCTCTTATTTCGCGGCCGCAAATTCAATCAGACAATCGGAGCGGAATGCTTCGGACGAATATAATCAACTATGAAAAACAACATCATCATTATTGCTTTTCTGATCATGACGATCAGTGCCGCGGCTCAATCCTGGCAGACGGTAGGCGAAGAGAATTTCATCTCAACGGGCCCATTTTTAAGCCTGGAGGTGAACAACAACACCCAGTACGTGGCGGTGCGAAACCCCAACGCTAATGTGAAGCGGTATGACCCAACATTCCACAACGGATGGCGCACTGTTGGGAATGCTGATTTAAGCCCGGGACTGGCCAGTTACATGCGCCTGGGCTTTGAAAACGACACTCCATACATTGTTTACACTGATGCAACAAATGGAGAGCGAGCTACGGTAATGAAGATGGAAGGTGGTACATGGACACAGGTCGGAAGCCCGCTGAGCCCGTTTGACGCGCGACACACTGATATCGTATTCGATGGATCTACTCCATACGTGGTTTACAGGGATGTTGGTTTGTTTCCCGGTGACCTCGTAGTTAAGTCCTTTGATGGAACCGCATGGCAAAGTGTAGGCCTGGATGGCTTCAGCGATGGTGAAAGCGCGGAATCGAAAATTGAGATCATTGGAGGTGAGCCTTATGTTGCCTACAAGGACTTCTTCAACGGAGGCGGTGTAACCGTTCAAAAGTTCAACGGCACTTCCTGGGATACAGTGGGAACACAAAGCTTCTCCGCAGGAGATGTCAACTTCCTTGAATTCACGTTTGACGGCACCACTCCTTATGTGGCTTACAGAGATGAAGCAAATGACGGTAAGGCTACGGTGATGATGTTTGACGGAACGAACTGGGTTACCCTTGGCCAGGCAGGGTTTACAGCCGGAGGAATTTCGAGCGTGGACATTGAAGTGTCTGGAGGCGACCCTTATGTGGTGTTCAATCAATTGGGGGCGGAAGTGAAGGCTTCGTTGATGCGGTTTGACGGTACCAACTGGGTGTTGGTAGGCGAAGATCAGTTCAACAATGGAGACGCAAACGATGTGCAGCTCGAATTCATCAACGATATTCCCGTTGTAGCGCATTCAGGAACCACGGTGATGCAACTCTGCTCACCGCTCAACACGAATACTTCACTGGAAGACTCGACCATCACTGCCGAAGAAGCAAATGCCCTGATGTATCAGTGGGGATTGTGCA
This sequence comes from Flavobacteriales bacterium UBA6057, assembly GCA_002428995.1. GTDB lineage: Bacteria > Bacteroidota > Bacteroidia > Flavobacteriales_G > Salibacteraceae > UBA6057. The sequence goes on from DIYJ01000005.1 coordinate 393,918, forward strand.
ACAATGGCGCTTTCAGCAGCATCATTGACGGAGAAACAGACCAATCATATACCGCTGAATTCCTGCCAAACGATTTTGCGGTTATCATCAATCAATTCGGTTGCCTCGACACCTCTGCATGTGTAACGGTTGAAGCTCCTGTAGACACAACCGACACCAACACCGGAGGAGGCACCAATGGAATACTTGAACGAGGAGCAGAATCCTTTACCATCTATCCTAATCCCGCTGCGGACTTCTTCACCATTAAATCCAACAGCGAGGGTAGCAGAGCAATGAAAGTTACGGTGATGACCCTTTCAGGATCCATCGTTTTCGATTGGCAGGGAAACCTGTCTGCTCAAAGAAGGTTTGACGTTGCACACCTGCAAAAGGGCATCTACATCATCCAGGTGACGGAAGATGGCATGACCTCACTTCAAAAGCTCATCAAGTCTTAGGGGACAAACAATCCCTTTCAAGGTCTTTCAAATAACAGAGGCTGATGGTTGTTCGCCAACGTGCGGTAACTGTCAGCCTCCTTTTTTTGCCCTTTGGTTAGCGGCCTTCAGCTGCTCATTCATACGCTTGAAGTCAATGCCGCCTCTTTCTTCCACTAAGTGATTGGTCATGACCAGCGCCCTTCTGATCTTGATCTCGGAGCTCTTCACATTGTCTGTCCAATAGATGAGCGTTCGCTGCTTGCCCGGTGTGAGCGCATGAAAATATTCCCGCGCCTGGTCTTCCTGATTGAGCACCTCGCGCAATTCATCGCTCATGGGCATGCCGTATTCGGAGCGATCCTTTTCAAGGCTCAGATGAACCACCTGCCCGAGTACAATGCCGAGCTTTTTCCTCCGCTGATCGTTGAGCAACACAAAGTAGTTTGTGCTGCCTCCGGGCATGAGCCCGCAGTGGAAACTCAACTTTCCCTCCACCGTGCAAATCACCCTGCGGTCGTCCCCCTCGATGAATTGCTCGGCTACCTCATCGGGAACGGGTACGAAGTAGTACCATACCTTGCTGTCCAATCGCTGAAGCGGAGCTGAAAATTCCATGTGAACAAAGCTATCAAGTCGATCAACATTAACAATGAGGCCGTTGCTGAGCCTTTAAACGATGGCTGGTCAACCGTCCTTCTGAATGACTGACTTGCCAAAAAATGCCAATTCCAGAAACCAGCCTGAGGGAAGCGTGTTTGTCGTGAAAACATCAAAAAATGCTCACCGTAGTCACCGCTCTTCTCGTTTCCATCCTGCAAGCAGGCCCAACAGATTATGTTCATTTCACATTGCGCAATGAAAGCACGCGAAGCATCCCCCTGATCATTCCTGACGTTATGAACCCCAACCTCTCCCCTATGTCCAACAGCGGTGTCAACCTTAAGGTGGGGCAAGAGATTTACTTCTTTCCCAAAGGGCAGAAAAAACGAGGGCACAAAGAACTCCTGCTCATTGTGGATGAGTCTTTACAGGATAAAGTGCTGAAGGTGAACGAACTGATTCGAATTCGAAAGCGGGAGCTGGAGGAATAGAGATGAGAAACACGAATGGAACGAAAGGGTCACTCAGTCGCCACAGATGCTAAATTTACCGCCATGAAGCATTTCGTTGGAGTCCTTTTCGCGGTGATGATCGCCCTTTGTGGCTTCCAGGCTACCTCTGTGGCACAGTCCACCGAGAGCGAGACTGGCTACGTAGCCTCAGATATTGATTCCATTCCTAGAGGATTTCTCTACCGAACTCTTCATTCGGACACCATGGAACATCGCTTTGCCGTGCGCTTGGGAATGCTGACATTGATCCATAATTCCTACAACATATTCGTTGAATACAGAGTGATGAGGCTGGCCGCGCTCCAATTTGAAGGGCAGCATTTCCGCTACAACCCCAATGCATGGTATGCAGAACACTATGGCATCCCGGGTAATAATCCAAGTTTAGAGCTCAACGGAACCATGACCATCAAGCTCTACTTCAAGGCATACCGCCAAATCCCCAAAGGCTCCTACATGGGTGGATTCCTTCGTGTGGGCACGCTGCAGGCCTGCGAGCGCGGTGACTGCGATTTTCCCGCACAGAATGCTGGCTACGCAACCACTGGGGTCACCTTCGGCCATCAGTCTTCCTGGCGATTCATCACCAGTGACGGCTACATTTCTTTTGGAACACCCGTGGGAATTAATACTTCGAATGCCGCCTTCACGCTCATCAATTCCCCTACCCTGCTGGTCAGGTTTGGCATAGCGCTGGGGCTGACCATCTAACCGACTTCCTATTTAGACTGCTGCAGGTACTCGCTTGTGGTGAGGATGCGTTCAATGTAAACGTCAGTGAACTTGCTGATTACAAATTCGCTTAGGCCTATGTGACGCTTGTTCTGCGCGTTCCAATCGTAGGTATACCCTAACTCTGTCCATGGATACTTCGTCAGCGGATCGCAGGGATAGTAGCGACCAATGCGCGTTTCGTTGATCCAGTTTACCCATGCTGTATCCAGGCTGTCCTGTCCATTCACATTTAGGTATTTGGTGAAGCATAGGTTGCACTCGCTGTCATTGATTTCGGGATCAGGACATGGGCGCTTCAGGTCCTGAGGTCGAACCCACATCTCCACAAAGTGCGTGTAAACAGAAGTAGGCGGCAAACCAATGAGCTGCAACAAACGCATGTTGGTATCAGCAGGGTTCAACGAGTGAAAACGATCCAGCAGTTGAGGGGATGCCGTCACCCAGATCTTCGACCATTTGCCCGTGTTGTAAACCCCGGTTTTAGGGAAGTAGGAAACATCTCCCTTCCAGGAAACGCACAAAACATAGTCCTCACCATTGATCTTTTTCCATTGTAATGCTTTGTTTGATGGATCAATCACCACCAGTTTATCGTATTGCTTGGCTGCGGTAGGAACTGCGGCATTCTCTACCGCTTCCAGGTACTGAGAGGCCAAATGGGCAGCATCAATGCTCTGAGCTTGCAAATGGTAACAAAAGGCACAAAAAAGACAGGTCAGCAGGAAAGAGGAAAAGGGTTTCATGGTTGTAGGTTTTGCGGCCAAAATAGAACAACAAAACCGAACAGTTTTGCACAAACGTAAATCTACCCTATAGAAGGAAGATTAATCATGCAGTAACCACATATTGATCAATCACCTTTAAGAACTCCGTACCGTAGCGTTCCAGCTTGTTTCGCCCTACACCGGAGACTTGCAGAAACTCATCCCTTGAACGCGGCAACTTCTCACACATATCGCGCAATGCGGCATCGCTAAAAACCACAAAGGCTGGAACGCTCTCATTTGTTGCGAGGAGCTTCCGCAAGGTTCTGAGGCGCTCAAACAATTCAGGATGCTGGAGCTGACTGTCGGCAGCGCTGTTTGAAGCAGTCTTCCGGGTCTTTTTAGTAGCAGGCTTGGAAGGTTTGACTGGAATCATCACAGGTATTCCCTCCCGCAAAATGGCCCGGCTCATCCCCGTCAATTGCAGGACAGGATAAAGACCATCACTGACCTTCAGAACCTCCAGTTTGATGAACTCCCTGATCATGCGGTTCCATTCCCTGGCTGAATGATGCTTGCCAACCCCGTAAGTGGGAAGCCATGTATCCTCATCCCTGAGGTCTTTTGAGTCAGAGCCCGTAAGCAGCAAAACAGTGTAGCGAATACCTCGGCCTTCTTTGAGGCGAATGACGGCAGAGAGCGCCATCTTGGCTTCTTCCGTGGCATCCATCATTTCTCCCGGTCCGTTGAGGCAGACATCGCAACTTCCACACTCATTGGGGGCTTCTTCTCCGAAGTAGTTCAGCAAATACTTGCGCCTGCAGGTGGTGAGCTCACAGTAAGCTGCCATTTCATCCAGCTTGCGGAGCATAACCCTGGATTGCGCCTCGTTATCATCGATCATGGCAAACTGCTTCAGCTGGAAAAGGTCTCCGGCTGTGTAGAACAGCAAAGCAGTACTGTCCAGCCCATCGCGGCCGGCTCGCCCCGTTTCCTGGTAGTAGCCTTCAATGTTCTTGGGCATGTTCATGTGCACCACATAACGCACATTGCTTTTGTCGATCCCCATGCCAAAGGCAATGGTGGCAACTACGATGTTTACATCATCCTTTAGGAAGGCTTCTTGATGCTGATCTCTGACCTCACGCGCCAATCCGGCATGATACGGTAAAGCCTTGAAACCGTGTGCATTGAGTTTTTCACTCAACTGCTCGGTTTGTTTGCGTGAAAGGGTATAGATGATGCCGCTGTCGTTGCTTTTGGTCGCCAAAAAATCGAGGAGTCGATCAAAGCTCTGCTGCTTGGGCTGAACATGGTACTCGATGTTAGCACGGTTGAAACTGGAAACAAATACGTTGGGCTCACTGAGTCCGAGCTTGTCCAGAATGTCTTTTCGCGTCAATTCATCTGCCGTAGCCGTAAGAGCAACCATCGTAGCGTCTTTCAACCACTTTCTGGCTTTGGAAAGCTGCAAGTATTCCGGGCGGAAATCGTGGCCCCACTGGGAAATGCAATGAGCTTCATCCACTGCGATGAGTTGAACGTTGCAACGGCTGAGAAACTCCAAAAAATCATTGCCTGCAAACAGGCGCTCAGGTGAAACGTACAGAAGCTTCAAACTCCCGTTCTCCAGCTGCTGATAGACCTGGTTCTGCTCTACTCCGCTCAGGCTGGAATTGAGGAATGCAGCTTCAATGCCATTCAGCCTCAGTGCATCTACCTGATCCTTCATGAGCGCAATGAGTGGAGAAATGACCAGCGTAAGACCATTCAACACCATGGCAGGAACCTGATAACAGATGGACTTGCCTCCTCCTGTAGGCATCAACACAACCGTATCGTTTCCGGAAAGAACACTGTCAATAACCTCTGCCTGCTTTCCACGGAAAGTGGTATAACCAAAGTGTTCTTCTAATACTTGTAACGGAGAAGGCATGAGAGCAAAAACAGATAAGCGAATTTAGGTGCCTACTTCCATGCCTCCAAGCCTGGAATAAGGTATTCCGTTTTATGCCTTCAACACATTCCCCTCATGGAGTCAAGCCGTTCTCTCAGTTGCGTTTTCCACTCTCGCACAGAATCGCTTGCTTTTGGGTAAAAGAGCCTGGATGAGGCATAAAACAAAACTCCAGCTTCTTTAAATTGAGGAGCAATGAAACCAATGGGCAAAAACCGATACGGTCGCAATTGTGATCAACGAGTGATCGAAGGAATTCCAGCTAGAACGCGCTGGCGATCATGGTCTCCATTGATTGCCTCCTGTATGCTGGTGATTCTTTCCTGGACGGACACAGTAGCTTCTGGCATTCGCTTAGATAGCCCTCAAATAGGGACAGAAAAACAATGGTTAAGCGAGGTCGAAGAAGCTCTATCGGAATCAGTCAGGATTCGCGGACGCGTGGTACTCCGTCATTCTGGAATACCTGTGAAAAACGCATTTGTTGAAATCACAGGAACTCTTCTCAGAACAAGAACAGATTCCAGCGGCTACTTTCAAATAAAGGCACCCGACTCTTATGCTGACAGCAGCTTTTACGTATTGGTTTACAGTCATGGTATGCATTTCAAAAAGGCAAACACCCATGAGGTTGTAACGATTGAGTTGAGCTGGCAGATGCCGGAAACTTATGAAACTGGGAATTTGGAGACTGAAACAACCATCGACTTGGTTCCGAAACTACAGTACCGCCAAGAAACAGTCATTGTAGGCCATTCTCTGTTAAAGACTTATCGAAAAGATGACAGTCCATCTCTTTTATTCGCACCGAGGCGCTACTTCCAACACCAGAAAGAGATACGCCTCAATCCTATCGAGAACGAATTCGATGGAAACTGATTTCACCACTCGCCTATCACTAGCTTTGTGAGTACCATGAATACCAAAGAAGAAATCGTGAAGAACTGGCTGCCGCGCTACACAGGTGTGGCCATGGAGGATTTCAGCCGTTACGTTTTGCTCACCAACTTTGACAACTATGTGGATCACTTTGCCGAGTTGCACGATTGTGAAGTAATGGGCCGTGACAAATCTATGCGCAGCGCTACGTCACATGGAGTCAGCATCATCAATTTTGGAATGGGCAGCCCCAATGCTGCTACGATCATGGATCTGTTATCAGCCATTGAGCCTGCAGCGGTTCTTTTCCTGGGTAAATGTGGCGGGCTCAAGAAGAAAAACGAGTTGGGAGACTTTATCCTGCCGCTGGCCGGAATACGCGGAGAAGGGACATCCAATGACTATTTCCCGCCTGAAGTTCCTGCGCTGCCAGCATTTACACTGCAACGTGCTGTATCAAGTACCATTCGTGATTATGGAATGGACTATTGGACGGGAACGGTGTATACGACCAACCGAAGGGTATGGGAACACGATGAAGAGTTTAAAGAATACCTGAGAAGGATTCGCGCCATGGCAATCGACATGGAAACAGCTACGCTCTTTTCAGCTGGATTTGCCAATCAAATACCTGTTGGTGCGCTGTTGCTGGTCTCCGATCAACCGATGATACCGGATGGAGTGAAGACGGAAGCCAGCGATCGTAAAGTGACAACCCGCTTTGTAGATGCACACATCCGTATCGGCATTGAAGCGCTGAAAGAAATTCGCGAGGAAGGGCGCTCTGTGCGTCATCTGAAGTTTCAGTGATCACTCATCAGCGTTCGCATGGTTCTATGCTTGAGCACCTTTTCGATGCGAATCCGATGGTAACGCTGCAGTAAAATCGGATAAATGTTGAACACAAGGTTCCACAACAAAAGCCAGAGGATAAGCTGTTGATAGATCACACAAGCCAGTAAGGTGAGTACAGCATCGATGACGTGAGCAAATTCGGCCTCTTTGATTTTTGAGAGGAGTCGTTCCAGTGCCTGATCACTTCTGTTCTGACCGATGTAGACACCTTGGTTTGCGAAACGGAATGGGCCATTGAGCAATAACCACCTGAACAGTTTCACACCCAGCAGCTCATAATATTCTGCCGCCTCCCTTTTGTGAATACGGAACCAGCGCTCAGGGAAGGGAATCCCACACTGAATTCTAAAAGCAAGCATGACCATAACCATGATCAACCAAACGAGTGCGAAGGAAAGCAGGGCTGCTTGCAAGGCCGAGACGGGATTCTGCTGATAGTTGTACGCCTTGGCAAACAAAACACCATGCACAAAGAGTGAAATGGAATGGTTGAACCAACGTTTCAGCGAAGTACTTCTCACCTTTTGAACAGAGCGTTAATGCCCCGAAGCTAGTTGAACTGTTCTAGCCTGGCCAGTTATGCTGCTTGTAACCGTCAGATTCACATGTCCACTTGCATATCCTATAGTTTGCCCGCAGGCACTTATGCTACCTGTAACCCCAGATGGGCCTGCACAAATTTCACCGCTTACGTCACAGTTAAGATCACCTCCATCCCGCGACAGCAGGTCAATGCTGTGAGTTTCTGAAGTGAGCGCGATATTTTGATGGAGGCTCAACGGATCAACAGCGTAAGCGGCTCCTCCTTTAGATATGGTGAGGGAGATCCCATTCGGAGTAATGCACAGTGAAAAATCATCGACTTGAACTCTGCCACTTTTCAGATCCTCAAAATCATCCAACACTCTGGAAACACTGGAGCGTTTTACATAAGGAGGTGCCCCAGGTTGAAGAAAGTAATCTAAACTCGACTCGACCGAAACAGGTAGCCGATTATCTGGTCTTGAGGGTCCAGGAACACGAACGGGATTCACTCCCTCTTCCACCGAATTGTCACCACCATCGGAAAGGTCATCGATGATTGCCCCAGGGTGCTGGTTCGGCCCATCTTGAGGATCTCGAACAGGTGGAAGGTCCTCCGGCACCAAGCGATAGACATCATCTGAAGATTGAGATACATCATCCGCCCAGCCACCTGATGGCAGTACATCATCCGCTGAGCTTGAAGGTCTGAATGGAGTCACAGGAGGATGCGCCTCAGGCACTGTTTTTCCAAATAGACGGGCAACATCGTCACACTTGGTGATGCCTATCGTAACCAAACTTAAACCTGCAATACCTGCTGCTCCTGCTGCTTTTCCGCTCACAAGCCTTCCTTTTTTATGAAACCGAAGATCATGTACGATTCTTTTGACGCCTCTTACAATCCATATCTCCCGATGCTCTGGCCTTTGGATAATCAAACACACAGGTGCCCCTCAGAAGGGACACTGGAAAACACCGTGTACAAAACGAAGATGCGCCCTTCGAATCCAACATCCAAAAAATTATAACTCTCAAAGCATGGTTTAAGAATCCAAAAATCTCAGACAATTAGCAATACCCTCCAAAACAAACCAGTTAAGCAAATCATTAGATGTACGTCTATGCATTTTTCATACAATAAACAGAGGCAAACACTAGAATAAAAAGAGATAAAAGTCCCAGATTAACGCAACTGAAACCCTCAACACATCAACAAAGCGTTATAAACTCCATGGTCATTTAAAAAACTTGGATATTTTCGCGGACGATTTTCGCATATGCACAGCGCAGCGCTGGAAAAGATGCTCGCAGCTGTTCAAGGTTCTCCTCCCCACCATTCGGAGAACGATTGCTTCTAGTGAAAATGAGAAAAACTAAGGGCCCGGGTATAAGGTCAAAGTAGCAAGACAAAAAAAGCCCCGACAAAATCAAGAAGGTTGCAGCAGTTCAATGGATAATGTCGGGGCCCGGGTATTGGGTTATTTGGTATAGAACAAAGTAACTGTCCCACCTGAGAGCACACAATAGTGATTTATAGCCTTTTTGGTCATTTGAGCTCTGTTACAGACAGGCCAATGAAGATGTTATCATCCTCTAAAGTGGATGCTCCATAGCAAGTATTCTTCAAGCTATTCAGCACTTCCTCCATATTTAGCTCTGAGTAATATTCCCTGGCCAGATGCCTCAAACTGTTATAGTCAATCATCTCCTTTCCTGTTTCTCGCCCTTGAAAGCAGACGGCTGTGGTGGATTCGGAGTTAGATTTTTACACCTAGTTGACTAATCTCAGGAAGCTCTTCAATGGTGATCCAGAATGAGTCTTTCAGCACCGAGCAGCATTTCCTTTCCATAGAAACTGCAATCTCATCCTCGTATTTCAGGATATGATCCATCCTGCTGATCACTCCTTCCGGAATGAAACCTATGATTCGATAATCGTTGTTGTAAAAAGCCATAACAGCAATGGCTTCTGAAGGAGCTTCAAACTTTTTGAGATAGAGCAGCATGCCATCAAAAAGCCATCTTCTGCAATCCAGCATAGATACGGATCGATGTACCGAAAGGGTGTAAGGCATTGGAAGATAGTAACCTGGAGTATTGGGTTTAGCCCGGTGTTTGAGATTCATGCAGCATTGATTTAGTCAGATCGCTAGCTGGCATCCATGATGAATGCTTACCAAGGACGTTGATACCAATGTTAGATGATATGCCTAGCTAAGGCAATAGTGATTTATAACCAATTTCCAGGTTATTGCACCCTCAACAACAAGCCCTTGAGGTATTCTCCTTCTGGGTGAAAAAGGCTTACCGGGTGATCCTCGGGCTGCCTCAAATGCTGCAACACCTGCACTGTTCGCCCGGCACGAATCGCAGCCGCGGTAACCGCATCCTGAAACAAGCCTCGGTCTACCACTTGTGAGCACGAGAATGTAAGCAGGTATCCACCTGATTCAATGCATTGCAGCGCTGCCTGGTTGATCCGACTGTAGGCCTGCAGTGCATTGTGACGAGCACTCTTGTGCTTCGCAAAGGCGGGAGGATCCAACACAATCACTCCGTATTTTTCAGAGAGGTTTTCCAGGTAGGGCACCGCATCAGTTTTGAGCACCCGATGTCTATCTGCACCTTCATTGAGCGCAGCATTTTCTTCAGCCAGCTCCAGGACCTTCGCTGAGCTGTCAACGGAAATCACTGAACGGGCTCCTCCGGCCAAAGCGGCCATGGAAAATCCTCCGGTGTAAGAAAAGACATTCAGAACACCTTGATCCTGACACAGAGATCGCAGCAAGTGTCGGTTGTTTCTTTGATCCAGAAAGAAGCCCGTTTTTTGGCCGCGAATAGGGTCTACATGAAACGATAAACCATTCTCCCTGATCAGCACTCGATCGCTGGTTTTCCCAGAAAGCACTTCAGTGTGACGACTTCCAGTCGGTTTATGCACGATGGCTTCTAGCCCAAGATCGATCTTGTGAAGCGCCTGCTCGATGTGTGGCAACGAGGCCTCCATGCCGGGGCTATGAGGTTGAACCACTGCCACATTATTGTAAACATCGATGATGAGGCCTGGCAGCCCATCACCCTCGCCATGAACCAACCGAAAACCATTCGTGTGTTCAGAGGGCAGTCCCATAGACGCACGCATGGCGGCCGCGGAAGCAATTCGCTTTGAGAACCATGCTTCATCGATGGCTTCATCATCAAACGTGAGCATTTTGAGGCTGATGGAACCTGATTGGTAATGCCCCATACCCAGAAATTGTTGCTTGTACCCGACAACTCTTACGACATCTCCATCGGTAACCCCGTCAGCCACGCTGGCAATGGAGCCTGAGAACACCCAGGGGTGAAAACGCTGAAGCGAACGCTCCCGACCTTTTCTGATGACGACTTCAACCACGAATGATAATCTTATGACGGTTTATGTAAGAACCAACCTCAACCTCCAACTGGTAGACTCCCCAGTTCAAACTCTTGGTGGGAATGGAATACTGAACATTACCCCGGCCCAGAAAGGCGCTGGTGCTCCATGCTGCTTCTCCGCTGAGGTCCAACAGTTCAAACCGGCAATCGGCTGGGCTGGGCACAAAAACATCGATGGATATGGGCCGGCCTTTCTTCACCACCTCAGGTAGGCGATTGGTGATTCCTGCCTTGGCATTCATTGAACCAGCATCGCTACTGTCTCGCAAAAGGCTTGAGAGAGAATCCACCCATGAAAGACCTTCGTCAATCGCAGGAAGCAAGCTCATCAACGGGGTACCTTCTACGGCTTCATCCGTCTGGTAATCTCTTAGCCACGCTCCTCCCCATCGAATGGAATCTACAAGGCTATCTGCGGCATGGTTTGCCCCCAATAAGGCGATCGGTTTATTGTTAACGAACTGGTATGCTTTTCGGCCTTCAGGTCGCTCAGCCGATGTCAACACAAATCCACCAACGTTCAGAGGCACTTCCAACTCGGGGATTTCAGCAATCCAGGGCGCTTGATGAACGAGCAGATAAACCGGAACGGATGATTCAAGGCTGTCACGCTCCGATCGTAGAAGTGCTGAGACTGCCTGCCAATGCTTCTTGTCGTCAGCAGGTTTGTAAGGAACAACCAATGCCAACCAGCCGTTCTTGTCAGCAACGGGGTAAAGTTGCTGCAACCAGTCTGCAGTGCTCGTAGAGTCTTCAAGACAGTAGGATAAGAGAATTCCTTCAGGAGCAGAGTGATCCAGGAACCTGGCATAGTTCAGCTCCTTGAACTTGGTCTTCAGCATCAATGCCTCTATTTCCTGGCCTGATGCCGCGTACCACAATCCTAAGAAAGATAGAATGAGAATGGCCTTTTTCACGGGGCCGCAAAATTAGAAATGCAACGGAGCTTATGCTATCGACACCAAGTAATCATTTCACAGACTCCATTCGTTCATCTTGAAACGCCAACAACCCAATTAAAATCCCTCAGTATCACCTAAAAAAACATCAAATAGCCATTAATCACCATTGAATACCCATTTTATGCATATATATTTGCCGTTATAAATTCAATCTCCATGACAGCGTATCATTTTATTCCCGGAAGTGCGAGTCTCCAAGAACAACCGAGCGGTGAATGGAAGGCCTCTTTTAAAGCTTCCATTTACGAGGAACAGGTTTACCATGAAACGAGCAACAGTGTGAATGCAGCAGGCGTTCGAGTCATCGAATTTGCAGTGCTTGGTGAGGAGATTGCTCCATTGCACAACGAGGAAGGAGAAAGTGTACCATACACACGTGCAAGCGAAACGCAGGTAGAACTGGTGTTGACCAAAGATGGCAAACGGAAAAACGTTCTATATACTGGCTATCCATAGTCTGCTGGCTCATTCTGTAGCTGTAGGTTCTGTTGACTCCTTGTTGACCGCTTCAAAGAAGGCGCTCGATTCAGGCAAAATCATTGAAGCCAAGCAATACGGCTTCGAAGCCCTGGAGCTGGCTAAAGAAAGAGGTGAAGACGCGGAAGAGGCTACAGCAAGCTATAGGTTAGCGAATGCATTTCAGGCATCTGAAAACTATCAAAGTGCTGAAGTGCATTACAACAGAGCACTTGAACTTGCAGACATAGTCGGAGACAGCCACCTGCTCGCAAAAACGCTCACCACCTTCGGCATCATGAAACTGAAGGTGGGAGACGTGCAGGACGCCCAACTTGGGATTGAACACGCTCTTCGGCTTGCGGAGGAGCTGAAAGATTCTACTATTCTCATGTTCTGCCACCTTCATCACGGCAGGATTTTCCATTATCAAGAAAACTTCGAAGCAGCCGTAGCTAGCTATCAACGCGCGCTCGAACTGGCTGAAAGGAATGGCCACGAAGCTGTTGTCGCAGGATGCCATCAGAATCTGAGTGAGGCACATGCATCATTGGGACGTTGGGATGAAGCCACAGCATCCGCTCGTAAGTCCATCGCGATCAGAATCCGGCTCAGGGATGAATACCATCTGGGAAAAAGCTATGAGAATCTCATCTATCAGCAGTTTGAACGTGGTGATGGCGTTGAGTCTCTGCGCACGCTGGCAGAGCTGTTGGATGTTTTTGCAGATAGCGAAATGCAACTATCGGAAGAAACGGCATCCGCTACTTCTGAACTGCTCACGGAGTTGAGCGAAGACTTATCAAGCGCTCAAAACACGGTGAAATGGCTATTCGCATTTGTAGGCCTTTGTCTGCTGCTGAGCATTATTTTATCGTGGAGATTGATTCAGGAGCGCAAAACGGCACGCAAAAAACTGGAACGCACAGCGCTGCGCATCCGTCAAATGGAAAGCGCCATACCAAAGGGCACCCTGAAGCAGCGCATTGAGCCACTTCGAAAACACACCAATCCCTTATTGGCTACCAGCTATCTTATGTTGAGTGTAGGGTATACTCGACCGGAGCTCACCCAAATCTTTGGTCGCGACCGGGCCACCATTCACAGATGGCTGGAAGAAATGAGCCGCATACTGAAGGTGAAAGATGTACCGGCTGACGCACGGAGTTTTGGAGATAGCACATCCAACATTCCTGCTCAACAACCATCCGAAACTGCAGACGAGATTGCTTGAGCCTTTGATTCTATCAAGACTCTCTCCAAATAATATGAGAATACAGCGGCTCGCAGCTTCACATCATCGCCAAGGCGTTGCATAGACGCAAAATAGCCCCCACTGTCACTTGAAATTATGAACAGCCCTTCGCAACCGTGAGCGCAACGTCTCAAATCCGTCTTTCCCTTTTAAAACAAACCATTCAGCGTTAGCAGCGCAACAGATCATCGAACGCCTGCAACCACTCTGAGCACACTGATCATTTGGTTAATTGAGAATCATCACTCAAATTCGCCTCTCCATTGACAGTGAGATTTCACCCACTTCGTACCAGCCTTAAAAACGGAGTGAAAGCACCAGATCCACTGACTTCGCAAATGGTACTGGAAAGATTTATTGGGGGTTGAATGGCGGATGCATCCTTTTTGATGTGTCCGCCCTCTCTCCGGTCATTTCCTTCAAATCATGTAATGAACAACCAGCAAGATGAAAGACTCTATGAAGCCCCCGACCAAACGAATGACAGGTGTTCTAAAGGAAGTGCTGAACGAGACGATTGCAAGGATTGAATACTCCACCAACGAACCGCTGGCATACGAGCACGGATCGAGGAAGCAAATCACGGTAAATGTCAGAAACACAGAGGCCATTGCTAATCTGCGCCATTGGATAGGTCAACTTGTAGAGGTGACGGTGAGTACTCTTCCCTTACATCGCAACGACATCGTTTTTGGAACGTTGCAACTGGTGAATCTCGGTAACTGCTTTTATACTGGGTTTGAACCAGAGGCAGCACAAACAGATCCCAAAGCGGCTTTGATGGCATTTGCGAAAGTCTGGTCATCCCTGGATCAGCCTCCAACCATCTATCAGGGTACCACACAGGTTTCCTTCCTGTTCCCCGAACAGCGCTACACCGAACAAACGCTGGTGGAACTGAATTTTACTGCCGAGAAGGGCAGCATATCTCTTCCACAAAGCAGCATATTGAACCGTTTCCGACTCCAGAACACGTTTGATACATCCAGCCACACCATGTCGCTGCGCAACGGAGGTTCACTGTGCATCATTGGGCATGATCAAGGAATTCAAGACTATGTGTTCTGGGTCAACCCTCAGATCACTAAGCGTTGGATTAAAGCGCAACACACATCTCCAAGCTGAAAAGGAGGCGCCCACCAAGAATGTGCTGTTGGTAGAATTTCTCCATCCGTACTTCTCCATTCAGAATTCCTTTCAACTTTGCGGCCACATGCCGTTCGCATTTCTTCCACCCTCGCTCAGGAAAAGGATAGAATCCATGATCCGCTTTGGATTGAGCTCTGGCTTAGCCTCGCTGGTAGACCTGGGTGTATTCTTTGTGGTTCAAACCGTTTTGGGACTGTTGGATGCATTCTATGCAGAGATACTCTCGGCATCCTGCGGAATGGTGGTCAATTTCTTCATGCAGAAGAGGTTTGTATTTGACCTTCAGCGAAAAGCTTATGTAGCCTTCTTCTTGTCCATTGCATTTTCAATCGCCATCATGTACCTCGGGGCACTCACCCTCGATCAGGTGAGGCTTCACCCCTACTTCGCAGATCCTGATAAGATCATCATTGCCAAGATTCCTGTGATGGGTTTCAAGTTTGTGCTGAACTACTTCAGCAAGCGATGGGTATTTGAGCGTAAAATCCTGAAGAGCTGATTACTGCTCTTTGAGCTTCACGAGCGAAATCTGGTATTCACGGTAACCGGCCGGAAACTGGTAATACTCTTCCCACTCATACATGTCCATGTATCGCTGTTTTGTGAGGTAGTACATCCCTGGTTGCGGCTCATCATCACGCCAGATCACAGCATCTTTGCCCGTGCCCAGGTAGTAAGCATATTCAATGAAGAGAGGCGTGTCCTTCAACACCCGAAGCTCACCACCCTGCGTGAGCGAAAGCACCTTGTTGGATTCATTTTTCCGGTCGATGTATCTCCCCTTTTCAATGGTTACCCTGTAGGGAAGAACAAAAGCATCAAAGCCGATTCTGAACACAACAAGCGCAAAGAAGAACCAGTAGACGCGCTGGTCACGCATGCGAAACCATAATAGGACAAGCCCTGCCATCATCAGCGCCAACAACGGGGCCACCCACCAGCGATAGGCGAAAGTCTCCATCTGAGGAACAAAAGGTGTGACAAGGAAAGCGGGCACGAGAAGGGCTATCAGGCCAAACATGATCCACTCCAGGACATTCTTGACGCGGGGCCAATGCTTTGAATGGTTCTCCAACTCATAACATCCCAACACGAACACCAGCGGATAGAGCATGAAAAGGTAACGAGGATAGTACCCCGGAGACAGCCAATAAGGCAGTACATTGACAGCGAGCGTCAGAAAAGTGAAGGCCAGAAAGTCGTTGGACAACCACTGCCGAACGATTCCCTTGCGGAACACAAACAAGAGCAGCAAAGAAGTCGGAAAAAGGTGTCCGAAGTTTTCAAATGGAAACGTGAGGATGTTTAGAATGCCTTCATACCACTTCCGATCGATGACGGTGCGCTGGGACGACTGATCGTAGAGCTCGAGGAAGTAATCCTCCAGGCTGTTGAATTCAGAATAAGCCCAGAAGTAGCCACCAACGATGGCTACGAACAACCCTATACCCGCAAAGTGTGGCAGGCTAAACAGAACCTTAAACTGTCGTTTGTAAACGAACCATACAAAGAGCGTAATCCCCTGAAAAAGAAAAGAGGGCAAGCCTTTCATGAGCACTCCCGCAGCGGAAATCAGGTAGGAGATCAGAAAGAGCGCCCAAAGCTGATTGCGCTTCCAAAAGTGATGGATGGAATAGAAGCCAATGAACGTGCACCATGAATAGAAGATATCGATGTGCCCGAGCATGGAATCACGCGTCAGCAGGCGACCGCTGAGTACAAATGCGAATGCTGTAAACACCGCGGCCCTCTCACCAATGTACTTGCGGGTCATCCACCAAATGGTAGCACCAAAAAGCATGAGCGGTATCACCGAAGGAAGCCTGAGCACGAACTCAGAGAATGAACCTGTGAGTGAAAACACGCCCATTAAAATCCAGTTGTAGAAAGGAGGCTTGCGATAGTAGAACTCGCCCCAAATGGTAGGCACGATGTAGTTTTCGCGCTTCATCATTTCGAAGGCTACGGTTCCGCGCAGTGATTCATCCCCAAAAAGCGGCATCAAGCCAAGGTTCAGGAAATGAGCGATCACCGTCAGACAACCCAGGCCCAGTATGATCCACTTTTCACGCTTTGATAAACTAAGGTTCATAGCCTCAAAATTGAACCGGCAAAGTAAGTCCAGAGCTCTCAGCCCAGAAGAACCTGCTGAAGGATTGTTTCAATAGATTGTACACAATGAAGAGGGTCCATGGATTTAGCTGCCCGCGTTCCTAAGCTTCTTAGCCAGGAGCTTGGAAAGTTTCGAAGCATCCTGTTCGGTAAGCTTCATACCAAAAGCTACTTTCCTGCCGATGTACTCAAACCCCAGCTTCTCGCCTCCAATGGTCCAAAAAGCCTCACCGTAGCTTTTACCGAAAGATTTGTCATCGAGGTTCAAAACTCCAAGCTGCTTGATCGTACCTCCGTCATATACTATGGCACGCCCGTAGTCTTTCCAACTACGCTTATACATGAGTTCTCCGTTTTCCACCTTCAGGAATTCAGCTCCCACAAGGTTCCAGATCAGCCCTCTGGCAGAGGTGTAGAGGAAGTAGAGCCAAAACGCGAGGTAGACAATGAGCAGCGTTCTTTCTTGCTCGGGAGCATTTGGATAATAGAGTACCGTAGCCACTCCAAGAATGACCCAGAGCACAAGCCACCCTATCAGCATACTGCGTTGAAGGGGAGAAATATTTGGTAAAATGGAAACGACAAGCTTTGATTCCGTGTCGTCTACGATAACTTTGGCGTTCGCTTTAATCAATCGAGCTTCAGGTTTTTTAACGTCCGAAAGGATGAAACCCTTCAAAAGATTCGTTTGTTGCGAAATAAGATGTTTGAATCGTATGAATCGACTGTTACTGGCGCTTATTGTTATTCTCTTGCTTCCTTTCGGATCAGCGAAGGCTCAGGTTAAGAATGGCGACTTTCAAAAGCTGTTTGACTGGTATGCCATGGAGCGCTTTGATAAGTGTGCATACAAAGCTGAAAGCTACACCCGCAAGGACAAATACAGAAGGTCTCCAGAGCCTTATCTCTACCTGGCACTCTGCCTTTATCAGGGTCAGCAAAACCCAGAGGAGTGGGAGTTCATCAACGACTTTCGTGATCCGGTAAAGGATGCTCTGAAGTACGCCTATAAATTTCGGAAGTACGATAAGGAAGGCATCCTCTATGAGGAGAACAGAACCTCTCTCGACAAGATCAGGGAAATAGCGCTGGAACGGGCACTGTTCTACTACAACGACAATAACTATTACAAAGCGGCCAGCGAGTTCAAGCGCATTATGAAGGTCGTTCCGGATGACGCCAACATCATTTTCATTACCGGTGTTTCTACCATCATGGCGAAAAATGTGGGGGAAGGAGAACGACTGGTAAACCAGGCACTGGATTCTCTGAGATTGTATAAGGACGAAAACCGCTTTGTTGAGGATAAAGTCACCCACGATGCGTTGATCAAAGCCTTTGTGAGTTACACAGACTACCTCTCCAACAACGGCCGACTGGATGATGCCTTGAGTATCATCACTTTGGGCCGAAAGCTTGTTCCTGACAACCTCAAACTCAAGGCGCAGTACAAAAAGCTCTACGCGCTAGCCCCGGACGAAGAATAAACTGGACTGGGATGAGAATCGACATCATCACTGTGCTTCCCAAACTATTGGAAGGGCCGTTCAACGACTCCATTCTCAAGCGGGCTATTGACAAAGGCCTGGCGGAGGTGCACGTTCACGATCTGCGTAGCTACGGCCTGGGAAAACACCGGCAGGTAGATGATTATCAATTTGGTGGTGGTGCGGGCATGGTGCTCATGATAGATCCAATTGCCAGGTTGATCGAAGATTTGAAAGGTCAGCGCGACTATGATGAAATCATATACATGTCACCAGATGGAGAGCGATTCAACCAGGGAATGGCCAACCAACTGTCACTGAAGGAAAACTTCATTCTGCTCTGCGGTCACTACAAGGGTGTGGATGAACGCATCCGGGAACACTTCATCACGCGTGAAATATCCATTGGGGACTATGTGCTGTCTGGAGGCGAGCTGGCCGCTGCGGTGGTAAGCGATGCTTTGATCCGTCTGATTCCTGGCGTATTGAACGATGAAAGCTCTGCCCTGTCCGATTCTTTCCAAGATGATCTTCTCGCTCCACCAGTCTATACACGGCCTGCTGAATACAGAGGGTGGAAGGTGCCGGACGTACTGCTGAGCGGCAACTTTCCGGTGATTGAAGAATGGCGAATGAATGAAGCTTTGGAGCGTACAAAAGCACGAAGGCCAGAACTTCTAAAGAAATCGGAAGAAACAGGCGAGAAAGGCAAATAAAAAATCTATCTTTGCACCCCTAATTTTTTGTGTGATGAGCAATCTGCTGAACGAAGTCATAAGCGAAGTAACGACAGGAAGAGATTTCCCAGCATTCGGAAGTGGTGATACCATTTCTGTTCACTATAAGATCCGCGAAGGAAACAAGGAGCGTGTTCAGGTATTTACCGGCACGGTTCTTCAAAGGAGAGGCGCTGGACATACGCAGACTTTCACCGTCCGCAAGATGTCAAGCAGCGTTGGTGTTGAGCGTATTTTCCCGCTGAACAGCCCTTTCATCGAAAAGATCGAAGTAGCTAAGCGTGGTAAAGTAAGAAGAGCCCGTATTTTCTACTTGCGCGAGCGCAAGGGGAAAGCAGCTCGTATCAAAGAGCGTTATACTCGAAAGAAGTAAACATGATAGAAAGCCGCCTCGAGCGGCTTTTTTCATGCCCAGCCGCCAAATGTTAACAACTGTTAATTTATCCATTGACGGCTTTCCACCGAAGAACGACACACGTTTTTATAAGTGGAGATTTTAGGTTAGTTTTTCATTTTTTGGGATTAAAATGATGAAGGGTCACCAACTGGTGGCCCTTCCCCGTTTCTATAACCTATGCATGATGAGAGTCCCTGGGATCAGGACGCTGCACCAACCCCAAAGCGGTTCCATCGTGTGTATAGACGACCTTTTGAGCTTCACTCTCTGATTTCGAATCCTGCGGTTCATTGTCCATGAGCTTCATCATGACCGCACTCACCTCTTCTACAGTGATCAGCTTCATGCAAACATTGTTGCCGTTGCACGGTGGGGTTTCAAAGTCATGAACGCAGGGACTACAGAATACTGGTTTGTAGATGACAACAGCTCGATCGCTGAATCCATACTGCTCGGGAGAACACGGCCCAAAAAGGCAAACAACGGGCGTTCGGGTGCAAAAAGCGACATGCATGGGACCGGTATCATTGCTGAGCATGAGCTTCGCACCTCTCACCAATTGGATCAGTTCGGTAATAGACGTGCGTCCAGCCATGTTCTTCACCCGATCGTTACTCAACCGCTGCTCAACGCGTGCAGTGTATTCTCGCTCGCTGGGTGCTCCTACCAAAAAGACCTCATAACCGGGATAAGCTTTCAGGAAGCGATCAATCACTTCAGAAAACTTCTCGATGCCCCACCTGCGCTCTAGTCTCAGGTCTGAAGCATTCACATTCACCACGATGTAGTCTTTGTCCTGATAGTCCTTGTGTGTTCCCAATGCTTCAAAACCGTAAAGGCGAGGCTTGGAAGTATCTGCTCCGAGTAAGGACGCCATTTGCAGGTAGACCTGAGAAATGGGCAACCGCGGATTGAAAAACATCATGTGCGTGTAGATTCCCATGCGGAACGAACTGGATCGCAGGTAAAACCCAACGCGATTGATCGACAGGCTGAACAAGGTGAACAGCGTGCTGAAGTCGGAGTAAATCTCAAGATCGATGTATACGCCAGGCCGAATTTTGATAAGAGTGAACAGAGCTCGAAGTGTGGACTTCAAGAGCGCCATAAATCCCGAATCATCCAATACAAGCACACGGTCAATAAGGTCGATCTGTTCGAGAAAGGCTTTGTTTGAACGAGTACTTACAAAGACGATGGTGGCGTTGGGATACTTTTCGCGCAGTGCATAAAGGAGAGGAGTCGCCTGGATGATGCTTCCCATTCCTTTCAGCTTTGAAACAACTACGGTATCGAAGTCACGATCAAGGTCGTGGTCGATGTGCGCCATTTGCCCCACAACGCGCACAACAAAGTTGAGCAGGTAAGCTACGGGCTTCGCGATCCCCTTGTCCAGAAAGAGCTGTAAGCGTGTTTTCAAAGTCTCAGGTCTTTGTAGATCATGATCTTTTTGGCGCGCATTCCCGGAGCCAGGAACAAACTTAGCTCCCTGGCTTGCTCTACGTGCCATTGATAGAGGTTGGTCAATCGCAAGGTGTATCCCTGCGTGCCGTTGGCCACTTCAAAAGTAAAACCACCCAGGGTTGTGTCTCGTCCAACGATTTCTGCTGCCGCCTGCCGCACCTCGTCCCCGTTCTCTATTTCGATGCTCAAGAACAGGTGTGATTCATCCGCCACATCCGCCAGGCTGATCACAGTAGGTGAGTCAATGCCAACAAGGTCAACGGTTTTGATCAACTCCATATCCTGCCACTGCTCCTTCTCCAAAAAGTCATAGATGTATCCTGCAGCCTTTTTATAGTCATAGGTTTTGGGAAGTCCTGCAATGGTGTCCTCCACCCTGTCCTTCCATTGAAACGACTGCTGTTTTGCGGTCCAGATGCTGCGCTTATTGATGACAGAAAAGGGCTGATAGTGCTTAAAGATGTATTCGGCAATCAGGTAATGACGCATGACATTGGGCAGGTAATCCAGCGCATCCGCTCCATTGGGAGGATAATGGGAATAGACCGCTACCGGCACCTGCTGAGGGTTCATTCGGGCGATGTGCCCAAGCTGGAGAAAGTCGTCTACCGTGTTTTGCAGATTCTGACAGAAGTAAGCGGGCACTCTACGCTGGCAATAATTATAGAGCATGGGAGTGTTCGAGAAGTCTAGAAAGGTCTGCTCTTCAGACAGATTCTGATCTAAAAATTGCCTGAAGGCGTTGTGATTTCGTTCATTAAAATCTTTGTCAGGTACGATTCTACCCTCATAGTTTGCAGCTGTCAGCCCCATGTCCAGGCCGATGACCGAAGGCCGCGAGAGGTATGCAGTCGTCATAGCATCACCCGTTGGAATGCGGAAATACTTGAGCCCTATGAACAGGAAGAAACACAGGCAGATGAGGCTCATGAACCGGCCGGAAGGAGTTACGGAGCCTACAAAATAGAGCAACAACAGCGCGCTCGCTAAAAAGAAGGTAGAGGCCACAAACATCTCGGAACCCTCCGCAAAGCTGTGCCTTGCCAACCCACGCTGGAAGTTCATCAAGGTGATGAGAAACAGAAAAAGTGAAGACAACAGCGTGAAGCGTTGACGCTCAGAGAGGAACTGATGGCGTACCCACAGCAGGCGTGCAATAAGCATACTCGCCAAGGCTGCGACTGCGGGCATCAACACGTGGTAGTTGTAGATCTGCTGATTGGTGCCTCCGGCAATGATCGGATATCCGTGTGCTTGCTGCGCCTTGGCATAATGAACCGCACTTTGAAGGTTGGTGATGAACTGCTCCGGAGACCGGAGGATCATCGCGATGATGACAGCCACTCCAAAACCTGCTGCGCTGATGAGCGTGGCAACTCCAAGAGACTTCCAGTTAGGCGCTCTGCGCTGCGTAATGAAAAGGACAGGGAGAAAAGCCATGGAGGCCATGATGGCCGCAGAACCGGTATCCAGGCGCCAAAACATAAGCCCGGCCATAGCGAGGATCACAAAAAGGTAGCTCAGTGTACTCTGGTGTTGGATGGCGTGACGCATGGTAAAGAGCACAATGACACCGTAGAAGAGATGGATAGAAAAAACAACGTGAGTGAACGGGAACACCAAAAGGAACAACACCGCCAATGCACTGCTCCCAATCACATCCCTCAGAAAGCGCCAAGCCAGAAAGTAAAACCCAAGGGTATAAATGAATCCGTAAACCGTGAAGTCTAGGTTGGCTTTGTAACCATTCAACAAGCTGTAAATGATGCCTGTGACTTGTTCAGACAATACGTGAGAAGACATGAAGTCCAACAAGGGAATCTCAGCAAATGCAAAAATCCGCATGATGGCATTCGCAGGGTTGGCGAGTTCAAACAGCTCGGTATCCTGGTGCTTGAGCGGATCATAGACCACCATGAGCAGGAAGGCGAGCATGCCGACAACTGCATAAAACCGACTCACCGACTGGAGTTTAAACGTTCGCTTTTCTCGGAAAGCGAAGTGCCTGATCACTGGAATGGCGATCACAGCGACAACAACGAGCAGATACAGTAACTGGTGTGGTAAAACGAGATCGGCACGTTCACGAACAATAAAAACCAGCTCAGTAACTCCAAGCAGCAGGACAGGCGCTGCAACGATCGGTTTTGCCAAACCCAGCACATAGCTCCAACGAAACGCGGTAGCACGCTGGATGAAAAAAAGCGCCACGATAAAAAGGGCTTCAAACAGCAGGAATAAGCGGATGCCGTGGTTGGTGATCTTAAAGCCTGTATTGAAGAGGAAAAAACAAGTGGTCAACGCTGACAGAGCCAGGAAAATGGTCGCTGAAATGAAACTATCATGTCGCAGCACACGGAGGTGCCGAAACCTCGCAGCCAAACCGGCTAGAACCAACAACAACAGCATCAGGAGCATGGCAAGGTCAAAGCCCTTTTGTGCCTTAATCCCATAGATCTCACCACAAACCAGCAACGAACCAGCCACTGAGATCACCGCCACACTTGTGAGATGGTTGTTCTTCAAACGCAAGTAGTGTGCAGCGCGATCCAGAAGAATGTAGAGCACGGCAGACAATCCCAGGCCAGTGGCCAATACCTTAAAAAACAATCCTACCCGCGCGTTGATGTTTACTCCTTCGAGTGTTGCCTGACTCACGTAGAGCGTGTCGAGTCCGGTAAGTCCAAAATCATAGGAAGCAAACCACCACTCTAGCAGATAGAGCGTGGCAAACAAAACAATGAGCGCCCGATTTTTGCTGAAGGTGATGGAGCTCAAAAGATGAGGAAGTGGTTGAAGTTTGTGCTTTGATCTGGGAAAAAGACCATCAGACAAATATCGAACAAGGAACGGTACGCGCGAAGCTGAGATTCAGAGGCTCGGCTTTTTTGACTTGTTGAAGCTGCGGATGAGATAGGAAAGCATGGGAGCCAGCAAAACGGTTGGCCAGAGCCACTGCACCAGACCGGGGAGAAAAGTAAGCGTAGTCGCTGAAAACGCAGTGATGGTGGCTATGAGCGCACCACCCATAGAGCCTTGATGCACCCTGAACCACTTCGGGTCCCCAGACTTCAGTTTTCTCAGATCCTTGCCTCCTTCAAAAGCCAGAAACATGGACAACCCTCCGAAGAAGATGTAGAGAATGGCAATCATGTTACCACTAAAAATGGCCATGCTTCCCCGACCCACGAGGTAGATTCCACACATCAAAACCGATGCTGCCGCCACCCAGTCCAGACGATGAACCTGCGCTCCCTTGAGAAACCTAAGTGCGCGAACGCCTCTCAGCGCGCTGTAAAACGAAAGAAAGGCAAGGCAAAAGAGGAACTCTATTCCAGCCCGAAGGGCCAATACAACCGCAGTCACAAAAACGACAATCATACTGTAGAAAAACACCTTGCCCAAAGGGCGATGAAGATTCGTCTTGCGAGACAAAACCAGGGCAAGCAAACCACTGGTGAGTGCAAAACCGCCACAAACAATGTGAATCCAGCGAGTCGTTTCAAAAAGCAATTCCAACATAGTCTTCGATTTTGGTGGAAGCAAACCTATAAGAGTGACCGTACGCAACACTCCGGAAAGGGAGTAGCAGCAAGCCATAGGGACGAAATGCATAACCCAGGGCCGAACAGAACAGCTCTGGGATGAACGGAACAGACCTCTTAAGTCCTGGACGCGTTGATCAATTGCTTGAACTCATTTCCCTTAGAGCGAGCTACTGGCAGCTCCTCACCGATCGCCTGTAGTTGTAATCGATAGCCTTGTGAGTTACCGGTCACATGCTCCACGCGCTCCAGATTAACGATGCATGTGCGATGGCAACGAAAGAGTAAATCATGATCGCTCAGCTGCGCCTCGATGCTGCTGAGGGTTGATCTGAGCAATTTCTTCTGCACCTGCCCTTCCATCATGATGTAGACTTCCACATAATTCCCGGCAGCCCTTGCACACACAAAATCGGTGGTCTGAAAATCGATTTCCTCGCCCTCGTTTTCGCCTTTCAAGGTGCTCGTTCCTGCCAACAACTCAGCATTGGCCTGAGAGTGATCCAGATGATCATTCAGCGCATTGGCTTCCGCAAGACTGGTGCGCAACATCCGCGCATGGTTGATGAGCAGGAGAAAAGCATAAGGAAAGAACCCCACCAAAACAGTTGCGCCCAACATTCTCCAGTAGCCATACACACCATCGATGTGAAACTTGTAAATCAGGTAGGCATAGTTGGCGCTACCAACCAGCCAGAAATTAAACGCTCCCCACAAGAGCTCCTTCCCCAAGGTCCAGCGAGTTTCACAAAACACTCCCGGGAAGATTCGAGGTAGCGATGCTGCAGCAATGATTACCCCAAACGTGACCGCACCAAACGAAAGACTGATGATGAACACCGCTGCCCTTTGTCCTCCGTGTAAACCAAACGGCTGGAAAAAGAAGAGAAAGAAGGCGACAAAAAACCCAAAGATGCCCGCGGTCGTGAGCGATTTGCGCCAGTCATCGCGGCCGGGATAGGGCTGTTGGAAGTATGAGCGAAAACGATCGAACACCCTGCGAATTTAGCAGAGCGAACGCAGCCTATTGAGCGTCAAAGGTTCTGGACGATGTTTCAATGGCCTGCCGCTGCAACCAATACTGCTGGTACTCTGCAGAAATAGCCATTCGATCATCTGTGACCATCTCAAATGAATTGGCCAAACCGAGCATCATCTCCACGCTCTCACGGATAGCTCCATTGCCACCCTGAGTTCCTGTGTAATAGTCAACCAATCCCCGCGCTCTTGCATAATAGTGCGTGAGAGGCGAACCATCCCGATGCACCATGATGCGCAAGCCTACCATCTCGGCCACTGAAAAATCCAGAATATCATCGAAGAAGAAACAGATTTCGGAGGGTTCCAAATCGTAGGTAGCACACAGCTCGTTGAGCGCATGACGCTTATTACGGAATTTGCAAAAGGCCATGTGGAAGTGCTCGCGTGAAGCAAAATACTTGGCTGTTGGGTTGTCAGCCCCGGTGATGATCGCAGATATCGGTAACCTGTAATGATCTTTCTTCCACAGGAAATAGCGGAAGAGGTTGATCGCCATCGAATCGGATTCTACGAAGTTGCTCGGAGCATTTTCGCCCTTCAGACCAAGGTTGAACACACCATCCCAATCGAAGATGACGGCCCGCACCTTTTCGAGCTTCTTTAGCAGCTCATCAGGCGGTGTAACAAATTCACCGCCTATGGCTTCAAATGCTTTGACTACATCCATGCCCGATCAGAGACTTGGACTCAGAAGGTCCTGGATATCGATCATGCCGATAGGCTTTCCACCTTCCATCACAGCGAGCGTGTCCACGCGATGCTCCTTGAAAAGCTTGGAAGCATCCGCCAACAGGGCTTGCGCTTCAATGGTCTTAGGAGTTCCATAGCTCAGCTCGTTCAGTTTTTTATGAACGTCCATTTGCCCGCTGGATTCCATCCTGCGCACATCACCATCGGTGAAGACTCCAGTAAGGCTTCCAGATGCATCCACCACGGTCACGGCACCCAACTTTGATTTGCTCATCACTACCAAAGCATCGGCAATGGTCTTGTCAGAAGAAATGATCGCATCCACCGGACGCATTCCTTCCTTCACGGTAATGGTCATCAATCTGGTGTGCTCAAAGAATTGCTGCGTTCCAATATCTGTGAAGTGGTTTTGGAACAACTGCTTGATCACCTTCCATGGAATGGTGCAGGTGTGCACTCCAAGGTTCAGCGCATTGCGAACATGCTCAGGATGACGAACGGAGGAGAACATGATTTTAGAATCATAACCGTAGTAATTCACTGCATCAATACACTGCTGCACGAGGCCAAGCGCATCGTATCCCTGATCCTGAAGGCGACCTACAAGCGGGCATACATACGTAGCACCTGCACTGAAAGCCATGTAAGCTTGCTGCACAGAATAGACAAGGTGCAGATTCACCATGTGTCCCTCAGACCGCAACTGGTTGCACGCACGAGCGCCTTCCATTGAAATGGGAATCTTGAACACGGTCTTGCTGGAATCCAACCCAAGATCGAGCAGGCGATGTGCTTCGTCTACAATTTCGCTACTCTTCTCCCCCAGCGCCTCAATTTGAAGCACAGGAACCATGTTGGAAAGCTTCATGATCGTTCCATCAATGTCCGTAATGCCATCGCGGTGCATGAAGGTTGGAGTCGTGGTCAGGCCAGTAATGAAACCGAGGTTCATAGCATCCTCAATCTCCTGAATATTGGCGCTGTCTAGGTAAAATTCCATGGTTATTCGTTTCTGTATTTACGTTCTATGTTGTGAAGTTCAATCAATGGTTCAAGGAAGTGCTGTAAGTCATCCACACAAAGCTGGCTGGCTGCATCACAGAGCGCCTTGGAAGGATCGGGATGCGTTTCTACAAACAGTCCATCCACTCCTGAGGCCACACCAGCGCGGGCTAGCACATTGAGGTATTGCTTGGCTCCTCCTTTGGGGTCTGCACTTGGTATTCCGTATTTG
This sequence comes from Flavobacteriales bacterium UBA6057, assembly GCA_002428995.1. Classification (GTDB taxonomy): domain Bacteria; phylum Bacteroidota; class Bacteroidia; order Flavobacteriales_G; family Salibacteraceae; genus UBA6057. The sequence continues at coordinate 421,056 of DIYJ01000005.1, forward strand.
CGAATGCTATGGGTCACATCAAAAACGACTGGGTAGCCCGTTTCTGCCATGTGGTAGAACGATCGCGGATCGACCACCATATCGTTGTAGCCAAACGTGTAGCCTCGTTCGGTAAGGATCACCTGATGATTGCCAGTGCTCTCAATCTTGGCAACGGGCTTTGCCATGTTTTCTGGCGCCAGGAATTGACCGTGCTTCAGGTTCACCACCTTACCCGTTTTGGCGGCAGCTACCACCAAGGTCGTTTGCATGCACAGGTAGGCTGGAATCTGAATGATATCCAATACTTCACCTGCTGCCTCTACCTGCGAAGGAAAATGCACATCAGAGAGAATGGAAAACCCATAGTCTTCCTTGATCTTCTGAAGCATCTTCAATCCTTCGTCCAGACCAGGGCCCTGATAGTAATCCACACTGCTCCTGTTGTCCTTCATAAAGGAGGACTTATAGATGATCGGGATGTTCAAGGCTTCTGAAACGCGCTTCAGCTTTTCGGCCGTTTGCGTCATGATGGCTTCATCTTCAATCACACATGGACCTGAGATGAGAAAGAGTCCCTCAGCCCCGCATTCTATATCACCAACACGTACCTTCTTTTGGCTCATGCAATCAATTTGCGAGCAAATGTAGAGGAAGGGTTAGAATGACGATGACGGATTGAATAATTAGATCAGTTGACCAGACGATTAGATAATTAGGTAATCAGATCATTGGAACAAAACGCGAGTCATTCAGCACCAGCAATCAACCCATCCATCATCTAATCATCTGATCGTCTGATTATCTAATCATCTAATTGACTTCAGTCTCCCCGTACACGTTCTCCATGCCCATGTTCCAGAACATGAAGGCCCAGCGATCTGAAGCTTCTTCAATGATCATTGCTGTTGGCTTACCAGCGCCATGGCCGGCTTTGGTTTCTACGCGAATGAGCACTGGATTTGCGCCTTCGTGCGCATCCTGAAGTGCTGCGGCAAACTTGAAGGAGTGTGCAGGTACTACACGGTCGTCATGATCGCCTGTCGTCACCATTGTTGCAGGATAATGCGTACCGGCCTCGGTGTTGTGTACCGGAGAATAGTTGAGCAGGTATTGGAACATTTCTGCACTCTCCTCAGCGGTACCATAATCAGATGCCCATCCGGCTCCGGCTGTAAACTTGTTGTAGCGCAGCATATCGAGCACACCAACAGCTGGGAAAGCCACTTTCACAAGGTCAGGTCGCTGTGTAATGGTTGCTCCTACCAGCAGACCTCCGTTGGAACCACCGGCAATCGCGAGTTTCTCGGTGCTTGTGTACTTATTGTCAATCAAGTATTCAGCCGCAGCGATGAAATCATCAAACACATTCTGCTTCTGCATCTTGGTACCTGCCATGTGCCAGGTTTCACCGTATTCGCCTCCACCTCGGAGGTTTGCTACCGCATAGATTCCACCGTTCTCCATCAACACAATGTTTGAGGTTCTGAAGGAAGGTGTTAGACTTACGTTGAATCCTCCGTAACCATAGAGCATGGTTGGATTCTGACCGTTGAGTTCAATCCCCTTTTTGTGAGTAATGATCATCGGAATCTTGGTTCCATCTTTCGAAGTGTAGAAAATCTGCTTCGATTCATACTGCTCGGGATCGAACTTCACACCTGATTCCTTGTAAACCTCTGAGGCTCCGGTTTCAATCGAATACTTAAAGATGGTTGATGGGTAGACATAAGAGGTGTAGATGTAGTAAATCTCATCATCGTCCCATCTGCCACCAAAGCCTCCTGCAGTTCCCACTCCGGGAAGCTCAATCTCGCGCTCCATCTTTCCTTCTACGTCAAACTGCTGCACGAGCGAAGTAGCATCTTTCAGGTAATTGGCAAAGAACTTGCCTCCGGCTGTTCCCACTCGGAGAACGTTTTCCGTTTCAGGAATGAAATCGGACCAAGCTTCAGGCGTAGGATTGGATGCATCTGCTGTCACCACCTTACCCTTGGGCGCATCCATGTTGGTTTCAATGAAAAGCTTATCACCAATGGTGTGTATGATCCAGCTGTCGCTGTCAAAGTTGTCCACCAAGGTCACAATCGGACTTCCAGGCTTGCGGAGATCCTGCATGTAAAGCTCATTCCCTGTAGTGGATTCCGCAGCGCTGATCACAAGGAAATTGCCATCCTCGCTCACCCCACCACCGATGTAGCGTCTTGGAGTTTCTTGTCCGCCAAAAATGAGCTGGTCTTCTGATTGGGGAGTACCCAACTTGTGGAAGTAAAGCTTGTGGAATTGGGTCATTCCAGAAAGCTCGCTGCCCTCTTTGGGCTTGTCATAACTGCTGTAGTAGAACCCTTCGTTGCCTCTCCATGATGTTCCAGAAAACTTGATATCCACCAGGGTATCTTCCAGAACCTCCTTGGTCTCTGGGTTCATGATGATCACTTTTCTCCAATCTGAGCCACCTTCAGAAACCTGGAAAGCCAGAAGGCTTCCATCCTTTGTAAAGCTTAGCCCGGCCAGAGAAGTGGTTCCGTCTTCGGAGAAGGAATTTGGATCGAGGAACACTTCAGGTTCACCGCCTTCTTTTTGACGATAGACTACGGATTGATTCTGGAGTCCGTCATTCTTGTAGAAATAAGTGTAATCACCTCGCTTGAAGGGAGCTGAGTACTTTTCGTAGTCCCAGAGTTCTGTCAATCGATCTTCGATTTTTCCTCGGTAAGGAATCTGCTCTAAGAAACCGAAAGTGACCTTGTTTTGGGCCTTCACCCATTCAGCGGTTTCTTCGCTTCGATCATCTTCCAGCCATCTGTAAACATCATTGACTTTGGTTCCGAAGTATTCATCTACAACGGTTGTATCCTTTCGGGTTTCAGGATAGGTGAGTCCCATTTCTTCGCTTGTTTCTTTGCTGTTTTCAGTTTGACATCCTGCGAGAAGCAGCATCCCAACAATCCATTTTGTTTTCATCTGGCGGAATTCTTTGGCACGAAAATATCCTAATCTGCTTATCGTTGATGTTCATTACAGTCATCGATGAAATAAGTGATCAACCGTTGTGATCTTGTGCTCGTTCTGACAACTTAAAATCGAGTAATCTTGCGTTATGGATATCCCACAGGAATTGCACAATTCAGAAACTGGCGGCTTGATCGAGCAATGCCTCGTTTGTCATAAAAACGTGGTAGAAAGCGGTGAGCCCTACTTCCTGGAGAAAATCGCAAGAAATGTTCCTCAACTGGAAATCCGGGAAGTGCTGTTTGAATATGCCATGTGCATGAACTGCGCAGAGTCAATGCGCGAGGAACTGTCCAGGGAATCGTTGGAAAAAATCGAACAATTCATGCAGGGCCATGATCTTCCAGTCGTGAATCATTCGGAAGAAGAAGAGGCCGACTACAACCTTGGAATTTGTGCAGTGACCGAAAAATCGCTGAACGAATGCCTTGAGTTTGCCTATCATGCTGTGTGCATCGGCACAGAGCTTCACCCCGTATTCTCGCCCTATGCCATTTCAGATACCGTGATGGATGAAATTGGCGATCAGCTGTCGCAAAAAACCGTTGACGCGCTGGATGACTTCAAGGGCAGGCACTTTACGGGACCTCCCGAAGTAGCCAAGCTGATCAGTTCAAGGCGCCTGATCAGCATTTGAGTTGATCTGTGAAATGATAAAGGCTTTTGAATGATTGTTCTCTGTCTGAACAACCGTTCCTTTATTCTCGTTTCCATCGTCTTCTTTAAGCTCTATTTTTGACCGCATGAACGCTAAGCAGCTCTTTCTATTTCTGCTCCTCGCCCTTTCCCTAAGCGGTTTGAAGGCGCAGGATTCTTCCAAGGTTCGGTTCTACGTCCGGGCCGGAGATGTGTACTACATCCGCCACAACGACCGGGTTCTACCGCTCTCGAATGTTCAAATGCTGCCTCCGGGAGAACAGCGCATCGAGATTTGGTCTCCAAAGTATAGGATGTTTGACACCACCATCAGCGTTCCCTCCAATGACTCCATCAATGTAGTAGCGAAGCTGAAGCTCGATGGCGATTTCAGAACCTATCGCTACCAACAGGAAAACTATAAGCGTCAGAGGTTTTGGATGGGTAGCGCTCCGGCTACACTCTTTTGTTTGAGCACAATCACCACGCTTGCTCTATACTCCCCGCTCAGGAATTCCAACGAGGAACGGGTCAAGGAAAACTTCTCACAAGAATTTGGTGCCGTAGATGTTTCCAGCGGTGGTGGAAGGCGGTTTGCGTTGAATTCAACGTTGATGATCACGAGCGTCACTGCTCAAGTGGTTGGCGCGATTTGGTTTCTGGCGCTCAGGCCGAAACTGAAGTCCCTGGAAAAACCGACCTACAGACAGCAAAATCCATTCACACTGGACTATTTCGAGATTACGTACAACCAACAGCATCAGGTGCCTCAGGCCGGAATGACCTTTAAATTTTAAGCCATGCGATCCATTCTCTTTTGTACTCTGATTGTGGCTCTGTGCAGCTGTGAGAAAAAGCCTACTGCGTGCATTGACATGCCGGATATCGTGGCTGCTGATCAGGAAGTGAAGTTTGTTTCATGCAGTGAAGACTTTGAGTTCATGCACTGGGAATTTGGTGATGGCACTGGTTTGGAAGCTGAATCACCTCCCTATCGTTATGAATTTGAAGGTTGCTATACAGTTAGGCTGACAGCCTATGCAGATGGTGCGTTTCGATCTGATGAAACAGAAAAGCAGATTTGTGCATCCTACAAATACCTGGATCGTTTCGAGCTCTTTGGAACCTTCAACTTCTCGGAGGTGACCTTTTTTGTTTTTGACAATGAGTTCACAACATTGATTGAGCCTGGTACTTACACGGAAGACAGTCCGATCTCTTTGAACGCTTATGACGAGCGTCTCAGGCTGCGAGAAGGAAGAACGATTTACGGTGTGAACCGTGGTTCATCCACGATCCTCGAAGGAGGCGCAGACTTTACCAATTTCGATCAATCATTTTCCGAAACTGTAGATCCGGTTACAGGCACAACGCTCAGGGTTTATTGGCGCTTTAAGGACTTGAGTGAAATCTGATCGACTGCCGCGAAAAACGCATTAGCGGTTTTCTGTCTTAGGGTCACTGGGCAACACAATTCTGAATTCGCTGCCTTTTCCGTGTTCGGAAGTCAGTTCGATTTTTCCTCCAAGTTCTTCGGTATACTGACGTGCAATTGAAAGCCCAAGGCCTGAACCTTCGTTTGTCTTCGAACCTGCCTGATAGAAGGCATCGAAAATGTACTCGATGTGCTGCTTTGGAATTCCCTCGCCAGTATCTGTCACAGAAATAACACAGTGATCGGCACGCTTCGACAATGCTACGGTTACACTGCCTTCAGCAGTAAACTTGATGGCATTACCAACAATATTGAGCACAACCTGCCGAAGCAAGTCTGTATCTGTTTCGATCAGAAACTTTTCGTTCTCAGCGTCTGTCAGCGTAAAGTTCAACCCCTTGGCCGTAGCCAGCGGCTCCAGCACTCTGATCTCCTTCTGAACCCACGCATAAAGCTCCACCGGCAGCAAAGTGCGGCTCACCTTCCCCTGCTCTATCCTACTGATGCTCAATATATTATTCACCAGCTTGAGCAATAACTCAGAACTATCAACGAGTATACTGAGCATCTTTTGTCGCTCCTGTTCATCCGGTTCCCCCTTCAAAAGGCCAGACAGTGAAATGATACTGTTGATGGGAGTGCGAATTTCGTGGGCCGCCTGCTGGAGTGTTTCCTTTCTGGCTGTTGCCCGCTGCTCTGCTTCATCGCGTTGATTTGTCAATCGCTCGCGAAGTCGCTTCAGCTGCGACAGCTGATAAAGTAGCAGCGCCAACATTCCGATGAACAGAGAGATGGCAAGGGCCATCAACAAATTCACAAAACGCTGCAAGCGAAGTTGCTTCCGTTCCGCTTCGCCTTCTCGCTTTAATCGCTCCGTATTGGAACGTGCGTCTGAGGCTGCCGCCATGAATTCAGCCTGCGCAAGATCATAATAGAGTTCATTGTCAATAAGACTATCTCTCATTTCATAGAGCAACCTCATTTCATTCAGGGCTTTAGAGAGTCTGCCCTTCTTCTCATAATACTCCGATCTTAAAATAGTCAGGCGTTCAAACAATTCTGTCGAGCCTAAAAACTTGCTAAAGGTTTCCCCTTCTAAAATGTAAATCCACGCCTGATCAACGTCTCCCTTAGCCAGGTAGGCTCCGGCTATGTTGATGCAACTGGAAGCAATTCCGTAGCGATCGCCAGCCTGTCTGCGCAAGGAATTCGCCTCCATGTAATGGTAGAGCGCATTGTCGAGCGAGTCAATGGCCTCGTAAACAATCCCGATGTTGTTCCAAGTATTGGCCATAGATCGCAGGTCCTTGGATTTCTGCTTTAGTTTAAGCGACTTTCTATAATAAACAAGCGCACTGTCATATTGCTCCTCCGCCACTTTCACCAGTCCGAGGTTATTCATGGAACCAGCTAAAAAATGGGTGTCACGCGCTGCTTCATATATCTGAAGCGCCCTTCTTGCCTGAACTTCAGCATTGCGATAATCTCCCGAGGTCCGGTAAAGAATGGAAAGGTTATTGAAGATTTTGGCCTTTGCCAACGTATCGTTCATGCGTTCTGCCAAACGCAATCCTCTGAGGTAGTGATCAATGGCTTGCTTTCCATCACCAAATCTTTGATACACTGCACCCAGCGCATTTTCTACCTGAAACATGGAACGCTCAGGAACCCATAAACCTTCAAGCAATGACGCAGAGGTTAAATGATAAAGTGCACTATCAAAACTTCCGTCATAGAAATGAGCATACCCTAACACACGATGCACTTCAAATCTCACAGAGTCTTTCAAAGACATATCATCTTCCAGGCCGCTCAGCATGCGGATACTGGAATCCGGAAAGGCTGATTTAATGCTATCTGACCGACCGATCAGATTCTTGGAAGAAGCGGGAAAGTGAAGAGAAACTATGAAGCAACACAAAAGGAACAGCGCGGGAACACTGGTTTGAAGAGTATCCAGAATGGAGTGTTTCTGATACAAGTCAGATTACTTTTTACGTCAACTGCTGCTTCGAGTTATCGTGGTGCCCAGAGCGAGAGTCGAACTCGCACGTCCCGAAGGACACTAGATCCTGAGTCTAGCCTGTCTACCAATTTCAGCACCTGGGCGGATGGGCTTAAAGTCAACGCTCACGCAGGTTAGCGTTTCTAAGCCTGAAATCGGGTGCAAATGTACGAACACCAGCTCATACCGCAAAACTGATCAGCTGTCTACCATCGAAATAATACCGGATATGAAATACATGAAATCGTCACTGGAGGCAAATACAGCGAATCATTCTACGCATCATAAGTTTTCTATTCAAGCAATGAAACACGATGGATGTGCAAATGCATTCGAACATGAAGTGTTGCGAAAGAAAACCGTGAGAACGAACTGATCATCAATCCATGACCTGGACCTTTTCTGGTGAGTCGGAACAACAAATCGGTAAAAACTCTTGTCTGTTCCAGTTAAAGCGTTCTTGCTCAAATCGTTATTGAAAACCTATGAATCCGACAGATCATTCACACTGACCTTCACGCACGAGATAAAGTCAAACAAAACACTGAATATCAATAACTTAAAGTCGGGTTGCAAATAAAAAAGACGTATGTTCTAAATTGACTAAAAACTAAACTTAATCCACATGCTTCAACCATTCAGAACATCGCATTTTCAACACTCCAATACAAAGAGCATTCAACTCAATGACAGAGTGCTAGCCTTGATCGCCTTGTGCTGCGTGCTTTTCATCCATACTTCTTCTGCTCGCTGTAACCACTTTCAGTCACCCATTGAGATTGACGTTACCAATGCCGGAGCCTATGGCGATGGCGTTCATGATGATTATGCAGCCATTCAAGCAGCCATTGACAGTGCCGCGTTGAATGGAGGTCAGGTCTATCTACCCACCGGCACCTATAATGTAAGCAACACACTGTCTTTGCCATCCGGAGTCACCCTGGCGGGCGCAGGAAGAGGAAAGTCTGCCACACTCACTCCAAACAGCGGCAGTTTAATCCGCAATACCTCTACCCTGCTGACTATCCGGGTAACAGGCCACAACGCTGTAATTCGCGACCTCATCGTGTATGACACAGACAATGCAGGCTCTGCTGGAGGCATCGAGATACTGGCAGATAGCAGCGATGTGGAAAGCATTGTGATCGAGCGCGTGCTCATCTCCGGCTTTACTGATGGTGCGGCCCTGAGCCTGAAAGCCATCAATGGCGGAGGAATCGCTTATTGCTCATTTTACGATGTGCGGATCAGGCATGCGCAAACGGGCATTTTGATCGAAGAAGACGCAACCTCGTTTGTGAACTCCAATTCCTTTTATCACGGAGCAATCTCCGGTGGAGGGTTTGACTACTGCCTGCATGTGAAAGGTGGCAACAACAACATTTTTGTCGGGACCATCATGGAGCCCTATACTTCGGATAGCGGGCATTTGGTGGTAGAACAAGGTGAAATATCGGGCATCGACATCCGCATTGAAGGGAATGCTCAGCCAGATTCTATCCCTTTGGTAGAGTTCAAGGAAAACACACGTAAGTCTTTTCTATCTGGTACCTACTCGGGAGGATTAACGATCGACAAAGGAGCAAACGTGATCACATTGCTCAGCGGCAAATCGCTCGGAACTGAAAAGCCGGGTGAAAATGCCTTTGTGAATGCTCGCTTCAATGGCTTGCGCAGCAACAGCTTGCCCTACTGGGAGGTCGGTCATGGTTCGGTGCAACTGGAATCGATGCCTTCCGAAATACTCACCGGGCATCAAGTCGTTAAACTATCCATTCCGCCAGGCATTACCACCTACCTGCGTCCAACACCGGAGTACCTGCCCCGGACGCTCAATGTTGCAACGTATGACTACGTCAATTTTGGAGCGTACGTCAAAACAGATCAAGCCAACCTGATCACTACCACGTGCCGGGCTCCAGCGGGATTGACAACGGGTTTTTATCATTCGGGAAATTCAGAATGGCAACTGATTGGAATGACAAGCGCAGTGAACCAAAGCATATCCTACGATGCGAGGTTCCACATCGATCATTCATCCGGCATAGACACTGCCATCATTTACATCACCACTCCTACCCTGAGTTTCGGCATGAGCCTCCCAACATTGAGAGCGGGATCCATCTCAGAAACGCATGGGATCATGAACCAAACACTCACCACAGGTCTGCTCTCGGACTCTACAGTATCCACAGGCTTTCTGGTATTGGAACCATCTGCCAATACATTCGAGATAAGCGGTACTCACACAATCAGCAGAATAAACCATGCTGCATCGGACCGGTTTCCCAGAGGCACGGTTATCACGTTGCTGTTCAACAACGCTGGCACCACGGTAATCAATGGCGCCTACATTACTCTGCTGAGTGGGTATACCTCTACAGCCAACGGCTCGCTCACCCTCATCTCCGATGGAGACGGTACATGGCGTGAACTGAACAGAAACCTGTAGCTGCTTTGATGCTTTTGTGACTTCAGAATTCGTGCGCCTCAGTGGAGTCAAACAAGGGGTTTTGATCCAACTGAACAAATTGCGCGTATTCAAATAAAGTTATATTTAACGCGCTAACCTGTAGAACCCAAACTTATCATCTCATGTCGCACAGACTAGTGTACCTGCTAGTCCTGCTTTTCATTGCAGGCTCTTGCACAAAACCAACCGTTCCCCCTCCGACTGAAGACAACCAACACGATGCAATACTGAATCAGCAACTACCCGCCAATGCTGAGCTATTGAAGGAGTTCCTGTCAGGGGAAATGACCATTAAAAACAAGGGCAAAACCAAAATTGTAGAGTTCCAAGTAAAGAACTACGAAGGCATGCTACACTTTCCGACCTCCGAAGACGCACGAAATTTTATTTATGCCAAAGACTACATCATCGATCACTGGGACTACACCGGTTCTGAGAAGTATTACGATACCAAAGAGGAGGTGAATCACCTGGGAGACCAAGCGCTCAATGCCATTGATGACCTACTGGGATTTCATTCCCTCAGATACTACTACCTCAAGCAAGAGTTTGAGTTTGGCATCGACTACGAAAAGGAACTGGAATTCTATGTTGGTGACCCGGATCTTCAGGCGTTGAGCAATCAATTTGCAGAAATCAGAATTGGTGAAAACATCTACAAACTGCTCAAAGGCGGGGATATCGCTGTGGTCTACAACCTTGATCAGGAGGTGTTGCAATCGCTGAGGGAAAAAGGCCCGGATTTTCGACACAACAATCTGGGACGAATGGACCGAGATTCAATGACAGGAAGGGATGTTGCTGTCGGAGGACATTACATCGGTGGCGGCAGTTCCACAGGCGGTGGCACTGGTAGAGGGCTTTCCTGTCAGCTCCAGGTCACCGAAGGGATTAGCGAGCGGAATGTGGACGGTGATTACAGAAGAATACGCTACAGCCTCCAGGCAATATCTGCCGTTTATGAGGGCGAATCCTTTAAAAACAACTGCTTGTTTTCACATGAAGTCACGGACTGGGGAGATGGTTTTTCGGAAGGCTTTGGTGCCGGGGATACCAAGCCGCATACCTACAATGTGAATCTCAATCAGGGTGAAACAAAAAACTTTACACTGTCTTACCGGATATCCAATGCCCTCACTCCTCCAAACTGCTCCGCCTGCAAGGCTACGGAAACAGGAACGAGGAATATTGTGATCGCGAGGCCCATTGATGATTGCAACACCAGCAATCAGGAACGGAGCCCTACATGGTCAGGCTTTACTTATGGTGGTGAATCTTATTCCATCAAATGTGAAAACGGGCAACGGACCAACTGGAATTTGTTTCTGGGTACACGAAAAATATGGGCGCGGACTACCTTCTATAAATGGATCAACAATAAGTATCGAAGAAGGAAGCCTCCGGTGGCCATTGAAGCTGTGGTAAAAGGAAAATATGTGAGCAATCTATGCACCACGCTGTCGGTTCCATTTGTAGAAACTGAGCGTGGGAAAAAGGAGTCAGTATGCGCTAAATTCAACCCGGGTGAGGCGTTTGGAACTATTGATGACATGACGCATCCGGATAGGGTGCTTACCAACCACAAAGCTGAGATGGGCGGTAGCCCTTCATTTACTCACCAGATGGCAGATTGGCCGCTGTTCCCGTAAAGCGAACAAGAAAAAGGGCAGCTAAGATTCCATCGAAAAAGATTCTTACTGCCCCTTTTAACCTAACTAAACACTCCGCTGACGCGGAAATTGAAAAGAACGACTCTATACTTCGAAGATGTCGATTTCGTTCAGGCCGTTCTTACAGTTTGTGATTAATGGAAGTCTGGGGTGTCGAATGGTGGAAATCAGGAGGCTCCTGTTAAGGCGAAGAACTCGTCAATGTCCTCCTTGAAGCTTCTTCCAGAGATGAAATCCATGCCATTCCGTAGCTTGAACACATACTCATTGTTGCCCTTGTAGGTCTTCACCTTAAGGTAGTTGACGTTGACAATAACAGAGCGGTGAATGCGCAGGAAGCAGTTTTGATCCAGTTCTTCCTGCATTTGCTGCATTGTTGCCCTGAGCAGGTGCCGCTCCTTCTCCAATTGCAGTTTCAGGTAGTTGCCATCGGCTTCGATGTATACAATGTCATAGATGTTGATCTTGTGCTCGCGGCCGCGGTCCTTGATGGAGATGATGTAAGGGTTGCCCTGCACCTTCATGCGATAGTCATCCATGATGCGAATCAACTGTGCATTCAGCAGGCTTTCGTCCTTCATTTTGATCTGCTCGGTGGCGCTGTTCAACGCGCGCTCAAAACGCACATCATCAAAGGGCTTCAGGAGATAGTCTACCGCTTTCACGTCAAAAGCCTTGAGCGCAAAACGATCGTGGGCGGTCACGAAAATGACAAAGGGCCAGGCACTTTCATCGAGGGTTTTTAATACCTGAAATCCATCTTTGTCGGGCATTTCAACATCCATGAAGGCCAGATCGGGTCGGTAATCTTCAATCAGCTTCACGGCTTCCTGACCATTCTTCCCTTCTCCTACCAGCGACACGTGATCGTACCCACTGAGCAGTTTCCGGATTCGGGATCGCCCCAAAACTTCATCATCGACTATGATTGCTCGGATGTTTCTCATGATAGTTTGTGATTGGGAGTTCGATAGACAGTGAAAATCCTCGCCCTTTCTGAGTATCGATCACCAGGTTGTGATCTCCGGGATAAAGCTCCTCCAGGCGTTCCTTGACGTTGCGCAAGCCGATTCCCTTTTTGAACAGACGATCGGTGCTCTGGGCACCTCCTACTCCATTGTCGGACACAGAAATGATCATACGCTTCGAACCATTTAATTGCTTGGCAGAAATGCTGAGCTTCCCCGGGTTCGATGTTTTTGCAATTCCGTGCTTGATGGCATTTTCTGCCAGGGGCTGGATGAGCATGGATGGCACGCGCGCCTGAAGCAACTGCTCTTCCACATCGAGAATGATCGCCAGCCGATCTTCAAACCGGATTTTTTCAATGTCCAGGTAATTTGTGACGTGCTCCAGTTCTTCCTGCAAACTGGTGTAGATCCTCTCGTCCTGTTCCAGAATTCCACGCAACAAATCCCCCAAACGAGCGGTGACCAACTGCGCCCTTTTCACATCAATGTCCATCAAGCCGGAGATCGAATTCAGGGCGTTGAAGAGAAAATGAGGTTGCAATTGCATCTTGAGCACGGATAACTTGGTGCGGTTCAACTGGGCTTCTATCCGTGCCACTTCACTTTGCTTGTCTTTATACTTTCTGTAATAATCGAGGGCGGTAAAAAGACCGTAGATGATCCAGAATTCGACAATCCGGCCGATGTAAACAGACGGAAATGCAGCTTTCACCATCTGCCATGTTTCGTTGGTAAACTCAAAAAACTGAAGCTGCTCCAGGGCAAAGAAGTAAATAACCGTAGTGGCGCTTTCATGCACAAACGGAATCAAAAGACTGACACCAATGAGCATGACCTTATCCCTGATGGGGCTTCCCTTGGAGAGCTTAAACAAGAGAAAAGCATGATACACAAAGGGCACCAGCAGTGGCCAAAACAGGTAGTTGATGATGTGTGGCAGAGCATAGCGTTGCCACTCATAGTCTGCCGCTTCACCCCAATAGAGGTACGGAATAAAGGATTTAAAACCGAGCACGAGGCCCAGGAGCACTCCGAACAGCAGAATGTAAATAAACGGGATGGGCAGGCGTTTCAGCATTCATCCAAAAATGCCAAGAAAACAGTGGATTTTTGCGTGCCCTGTGACGAACGGGGTATTTTGAATGTGAGGGTTTCTATCCTCCGGGTGATCTGAGAATGTAAAAACCTTCGCTTCCAGAAGCCTGATACAGAGGCATGAACAACAAACCGCGCTCGGGAGCTCTCACGTTTCCGTTGTTGTCTTTCCCGAGTACATCGCCCTGCTGCACCAGATCAAAGTTTGAATGCCCTGGATTCATTACAAATCCATCTTCAGGCTGCACACGATGCACGTAGGTAATCTTGAACGACTTCCCTGAATACGGGGATTGACGCTCGAGAAAGCTGCGTTGAAACTTCGGCTCGGTGGTGAAACCACCGGGAAGCATATTCAGTGCAGCAGCAACCACCCAAAGCAAAGCCACATGGTTTCTGTAGGTGAGGTTATCTCCAATGATGCCTCCTTCAAATGCAATGGAAGCGTGGCCCATGGCTGCAATCTTGGACAGCAGAGGCGTTTTCACCACTTTATCCAGCTCAGGAATAGCCGGCACAGGAACCAACCGGGAGAGACGCTGATTCGGCTCTGTCTTGCTCATTGCCATGAAAGGAGTGGTAGGTGAACTTGTGCTGTGCAAATCCACGTGCACCAGTTTCGAATGATCCGTTTCACCCGTCACACGGGTAATTTCATTCCAGAGTTCCTCTTTCTCCTTTACTTCATGACCTCCACCCGAGTAGCCGTTCCAAATTCGATTGAGATCAACATCGATGTAGCGTTTGTTTTTACTCAGGGCTTTTAAGTTTCCTGCAAAAGCCACGATCCTGCCCCGTTGCAAATCATTGCTTGAACCCAGGCTTTTGACAAAATCGTGGGCCGCCATCACTCCGGATGGTTCATTGCCATGCATTCCGCCCGTAATGATGAGTAGAGGCCCCTTCTTTTCTCCTTTGATATCTGCTACAAGACGCTGGGTTTCTAGAGTTCTACCCAGCGTGCTACTTTGAATTTTGATCATCTGCGAAACTTCTCAGTTTTATTGGTAATTCTAACGATGTCAGCCTCCGTAACGATCCCGACCAGCTTATGTTTATCAACCACCGGAAGGCACGAAACCTGTTCGTTTGCCATGATAGATATGGCTTGAGCCGTGGTCCATGAAGAGGAACACGTAGGAAAGTCAGTCACCATGATGTCGCGAACGGACACATGATCCTCGTTGGAGAAACTAACAAAGTAGTTCAACAATGTTTTATACGATACCATTCCCACCAGCTCGTGGGCAGCATTTTCCACCGGAATGAAACGGATGTTTTTCCAATCCATCATGCTGATGACCAGGTCTACAAGTTCATCTTCATCAACGGTAAAAACATCGGTGGTCATCACCTGAGAGACCGTATCGTAGCGCGTGTCTTCGTGCGACTCTGCCACCTCCAGCTCACTCCATTCATGTACTGGCAAGCCGCTGGTTTCTCTGGCAAACATGGCCGCTGAAAGGTTCCTGCTGGCCTCGTTGGGTGTGCTTCCCTGCAACAGCTTTGAAAAGGCTTTCAAGCTCCACTTGCTGCCATTTTGCATGCGCCTCGCCCGCTCTTCAATGAGCTCTAAATACGGCTCATACTCTTCCTTGGGAAGCTGCATCGTGGCAAGGCCTTCCATGCTTAGCGGTAGCATCTCTTCCAATATCAGATCAGTAGCAGAGATCGTTTTCCCAAACCATTCAAGCTTTGAATCCAGGCAGAAACGGGCCGAATTATAAAAGTTGAAGCGCACATCTTCAAAGCGCATGTTCTCTGTGATGTCTCCGTAGGGGTTGGACTTATTCACCATCAATCCCAGCCAGAAGGCCGCGTTGGCCATCTCGTCTCTGGTAGTCGGTCCGGAGGGTATGTAGCGGTTTTCGATCCGTAGGTGCGCCACCCCATTGGCCGTGCCAAAGCAAGCCCGATTCCATCGGTATACGGTACCGTTGTGCAATTTCAGCGCCTCCAGGTTGGGCGTTCCTCCTGCCTTGGCCACTGCGAGGCTGTCCTCTTCAATGTCTGAAGCAAAGAGCAGGTTGAAGCGGCTCACGTTGTCCTTGTACAGATCTGCCACGGTGCCTCGCAACCATTCCCGGCCAAAGCTTACCCTTGGCTCTTTTTCCCTCGGCAACATACCGGCATTCCGTGTATCCACGCTCTGCTGAAAGAGGGCAATCCGCGTTTCGCTCCACAAACGCTTTCCCATGAGGATGGGCGAATTGGAGGATGCCGCCAGCACCGGAGCCGCAATCAACTGCGACCAGTTGTAGCGCTCAGTAAACTCTTCAGGACTGAGTTGCAAATGCACCTGAAACGAAGTGTTGCACGCCTCAAAAAGAATGTTCGGATGGGTGGTTTTGAGCTCGTCCAGCCCAATGATGTAAAGGTCAAAATCTTCTCCCTTTTGCCCGCGCATGGCCTCATTAAGCGCCTCGTAGCGAACGTTGGGCGTCATGTGCTGAAAGTGAAGATGATCTTTCTTGATGGTGGGAAGAATACCTGTAAGCAAGACCTTGGTATTCTCCTGCTCCGCGGCCTGGCGTGTTTGCGCCAGTAATTCTTCCAGTTGCTGCTCCATTCTATGAAAGCAACCGGCTCCGAAGGTTTGTGGATCGAGATTGATCTCTACATTGAACTTGGCAATCTCTTCAGTAAAGTGCTCTCCCTTCAGCAGGTTGAGGATCTCCAGATTTTTGTGTGCCGGTCTGAAATCATCCCCGACCAACACCAATTCCTGCTCGGCACCAATACGATGAACACCACTCTCAATTTTGCCATTTTCGAGCAGCCATTCTAGTGCTCGAATGTCATTGAGAAGATGCTTTGTAAAGGCTCTTTTTTCGCTGGAGTTAGAAAACTTAGAAACGGCCTGACTGCCCACCGCGATAGTTTTCAGCCAAAATAACGATTCATCAGTTCTATACAAGTATTGTTCTTACACACATTCATCTATTCTTAAAAAGGTAGTTCACCTACCAAAGATGATTGGGAGAAACAGTGATTTTTAAAAACTGAATATCAAGAACTTAAAAAGGAAAGAAATTAAATACTGCTCAGGAGTTTTACATATTCATCTATAAACTCCAACTTACGTTTGAGCCTATACTGCATTACCCAGCGAGGGTGAGGAACGGTCACAATCTGATCGAACAGCCCCAATTTGTCGTTGATCTTGTTCAAGTGTTTCAAATTGTCACCCTTTCCAATGCAGATGCCCACCTTTCGATTGATGTTCCAGGTTTTATGCTCGGCCAGTTCATTTTCTATCAGTGGTAAAAGGTGATTTCTCCAACCTTCAATTTCGTAGTAATTGATGTTTTTCCCATCCTTCAAAAAACCCAACGGATAAACGGAAGTGATGAAGAACTTTTTAGTGAAATGCTCAATGCCTCCAAACGCTGCGATCATTTCATGCACAAAGCGTGACGAAAGCTCAGGTCTGCGATCGAAATTGTGCTCGATACCGAGGGAATCGGTAAGGATGATTGGATCGGTAAAGGATATTCCCGTGATCCCCGCACCAAAGCGTCCGGGATTAATGCCAAGGAGCAATGTTCGCGGCTCCAGGTCCGCATAAAACCGATTGAAAAAGGCGCTTACTACCGATTGCACCTCTGGTGATCGATAGGGATTCATGCATTCATAACCTGCGGGAAGTTCAGGACACGCGAGGTTTTCGTAGTAATCAATGATTGTATCAGACCAATTCTTTAGCATTGACCAAGTATAGCAATGTCTTTTCGAATTTTCATAGGCTCACCGGTGGTGGATCACGAGCAGTTGATCCTTCAGACATGCCAGGAAGTGCAACACATAAACCCTGTATGGCGCATTGTGCAGCCCAGTAGCTGGCACGTGACCTATGCATTCCCAGGAAATGTGTCAGAAGAAGCGCTGATGGAAGCGATGGACGTCACGGAACTCATTGCTCAGGAATTCGAACCCTATACTCTGGAACCCGATCGCTTCCTGTTCATGCCTGAGAAAAACCCTTCCATGCTGTGGCTCCGCATGAAGCTCAATCCTTCGTTTGAGCGATTGTTTGAAGCGTTTCACCGCGAACTGAACCTTCGCCCCTCTCATGCGCCCAATCCTCATGTGACCATCATGCGCGGCAATGCAAAACGGCTTGTTTCCACCTCACTGCCTGAAGTGGATACTGCTCCACTCAAGCAGCTGTTTTCAGGCATCAACATCTATCGCTCCCATCTGCAACCGGGCGGCTCGCGCTACGAAGTGATTCGATCGAGGGCTATGAAATAAAAAGCCCCGCCTCCCCGGATTTCCAGAGAGGCAGGGCTTCCTAAACCTAACTACTATGAATCAATCTATGTTGTGGACCGGTGTTATCCGATCTCGATGGTCCGCGCTCCTTTCGCCTGGAGTTCTGGTCGCTTCGGCAGGTCAATGTTCAGAATGCCGTTCTCATATCGTGCGTTGATCTTGTCTGCATCCACGATGTTCTCAGGAAGGTGGAAACTGCGCTTGAAGCTTTTGAAGTTGAATTCTCTTCGGGTGTAGTTCTCCTTGTTCTCTTCTTTTTCTTGCTTCCTTTCGCTGGAGATGGTCAGAGTATCGTGGTCGAGTTCAATGTTGAAGTCTCCTTTTTCGTAGCCAGGTACTGCTACCTCGAGGTGGAATCCTTCATCGTTTTCTTTCACGTTCACAGCGGGTGTGTGCTGCTGAACGCTGCCTCCTGCCCAATCGTTGAATACTTGATCAAAAACGCTGGGGAACTCATTCCAGAAAGGACTTCTTTTTACAACTGCTTTCATCGGTCTGTAATATTTTGTGTTTGTTTTCATGATCGCCCTAAAGTCAATTCGCATACCGCCACAAAAAATCTGACGAAATTTCAGTCGAAGCTAAATTTAGATGACGTTTTAACCGATTGATTAAGAGTTGTTTAGATTTTACATGCCAGAAGTTCAGGTGAGACGGTTGGATGATCGGATGATCGGATGATCGGATGATCAGGTGATGAGGTGATTAGATGATTAGATGATTAGATGATGGATTGAGGGGCACGTCACCTGTGGGTTGATGGATCAAAAAAATCTCAAACTCAATCTCAAACGCAAATTCAATGGGCGGCATGTCCGCTTGGCTGCTTTGATCCTTGATCCTTGATCTTTGAGCTTTCACCTTATCTACGAAGCTCTGATTTCAGATTCCCCCTAGCTGACGGCCAGAGCTAGTGGCTCGTGGCTCGTGGCTGATAGCTCATGAATCAAACATCTGGTCGCTCAGTGCGTTCGGCTTTGGTAGATTTGCACAAAATTTTGAGAGCATGCTGAATACAGTGGAAGAAGCATTGGAGGACATCAAAGCCGGTAAGGTGGTGATTGTGGTGGATGACGAAGACCGTGAAAACGAAGGTGACTTCATTGCTGCTGCAGAATCTGTGACTCCTGAAATGGTAAACTTCATGGCCACACACGGCCGTGGACTCATTTGCGTTCCCTTAATCGAAGAGCGATGCGAAGAGCTGGAACTGGAGCTGATGGTTCAGAAAAACACAGCCCTGCACGAGACTCCGTTCACCGTATCGGTTGACCTGATTGGTCAGGGCGTGACAACGGGAATTTCTGCAAGCGACCGCGCCACCACCATCAAAGCACTGATCGATCCCAATACCAAGCCTGAAGACCTCGGCCGCCCGGGACACATTTTCCCGCTCAAGGCGAAAAAGGGAGGTGTACTCAGAAGAACCGGACACACGGAAGCTACCATCGACCTCGCGCGCATGGCTGGCTTTGAGCCTGCCGGAGTATTGGTAGAAGTGATGAACGAAGACGGCACCATGGCACGCATGCCACAACTCCGCGAAATTGCGGACCGCTTCGATCTCAAGCTCATCTCCATCGAAGACATGGTGGCTTACCGCATGAAGCATGAGCGCATCATTGAAAAGGCTGTGAGCGTAAAGCTTCCCACGGAGTGGGGTGAGTTCAAAATGCACGCTTACAAGCAAACCACAACAGGAGAAGAGCACCTGGCACTGGTAAAAGGTGAATGGGAGAAAGATGAACCGATCATGGTGAGGGTTCACAGTTCCTGTGTCACCGGAGACATCTTTGGTTCTTACCGCTGCGACTGCGGTCCACAGCTGCACACAGCCATGCAAATGATCGAGCGCGAAGGGAAAGGCGTGATTGTCTACATGCAGCAGGAAGGCCGAGGCATCGGACTGATCAACAAGTTGAAAGCTTATAAACTACAGGAAGAAGGATTCGATACTGTGGACGCGAACCTGGAGCTCGGCTTCAAAATGGATGAGCGGGATTACGGTGTTGGAGCGCAAATCCTGAATGACCTGGGTGTGAGCAAAATGAAGCTCATCACCAACAATCCTAAGAAACGCACCGGATTGATCGGATACGGCTTAGAGATCGTTGAGAATGTCGCGATTGATACTCCTGAAAACCCACACAACCACGACTACCTGAAGACCAAAGTGGAGCGTATGGGGCACACACTGCACTTGCGAGACGAGCAAGACTGATCCAAAAAAGGAGTAACATCTTAAACTTCTGGTGAGCTTTTGTTGAAGTTCAGGCAAAGCACTGCGCATGCATTGAACCGATATTCGCACACTTTTCTTTTCTCATGGACACCAAATTCGACAAAACGTATTGGGAAAGTCGTTGGCAGGAAGGCCAGACGGGCTGGGACATTGGTGGACCTTCGCTTCCGCTCATCGAGTATTTCGATCAGCTCCATGATAAGGAGCAAAAAATCCTGATTCCTGGCTGTGGAAACGGCTGGGAGGCCGAATACCTCCATAACCTTGGGTTCAAGAATGTCTTTATCATAGATCTGGCACCCTCTGCCATTGCGAATTTCCTTCGCAGAGTGCCTGATTTCCCTGAGGATCACGTGATCCTGGGTGACTTCTTCCAATTGGAAGAGTTCTATGATATGGTGGTGGAGCAAACCTTCTTTTGCGCCATCGATCCTTCCCTGCGCAGGCAATACGTGATGAAAGTCTGGAATATGCTCGATCAGGGCGGAAAGCTGGTGGGACTGCTGTTTGACGAAGACTTTGGACGCGAACACCCACCGTTTGGAGGAAAGAAAAACGACTACCTGGAGTATTTCGAACCGTGGTTTAGAATCAAGTATTTCGACACTGCCTACAACAGCATTCCCCCACGCATGGGTCGCGAAATTTTCATGAATCTGGTCAAGCGCTGATCAGCTCTCTTTAGGCCTTCCAATCAACCTCGTGTCCACTTTGATTCCGGGTTCTTTGGAATTGAAAAACCAGTCCTGCTCTATCTTGAACCCTGTCGGTTCCTCATTACTAGTTGCCTGATCAAGCCCGAGAGGCAATGTAGCCCTTGCAGCACCGTGGTATCCCAGATGATCGAGGTAAAAAACGCCTACTGAATCCGTCAGGAAATAGAAGTTCTGCTGAATGGCATTTGCATTCTCCTCCTTCAGCTCTACGAAGTAGCGTGGAGTGATCCCTCTGAAATCACCCGTTTCTTCATCAAATACTTGCTCACCTACGGACAGCAAGTGCGGTTCGAACACAAGTCCGTTCTTCTGATTCAGGACATTGGCATGCACCACAAACGCAGAAACCCGCGAACGGGAGAAGCTGCGATCGATGCTGGTTTCCACCATCTCACCGGTATTGATGTCCTCCGTAAGAATGGTATCGAAGCGATTGAGTGCGGTTACCAGCGCTTCGGGCGTGGTGTTCTGCGCGCGGTCTGGCTCGCCCAGCACCGTAGGCAAGTAAACCAAAGCCTCGCCACTGAATGCAAGGTCAAACACCTGCTCCACCAATTGCTCTATGGAAGCTTCGGAGGTGTAAGAGCCTGATTTAACCGGATAAATGCTTCCACCCGCCTCTTTTTCAGCAGGCCATAGTTCGAAGGCCATGGCAGCAGACCAATCTCTTGGGCGATGGCCTTCATCCGAATAGGTCTGCCTCTGGGTGGGTTGAGCTGTTGAACCGCTCGCGCTTTCGGAAGCGGATGGATCACATCCTATCATCAGCAAAGCCAGCAAAGCGCAAGAGAAGAACGACAACCTAAGCATAGCGGAAAGTTACAATAAACACATCATCGAAAAGCTCAATGATCCCGCGCCACTCATTCAGGTCGTCCAGGATTTGATCAGCGGTCAGGCGCTCATGTTCCTTGGCAGCCTGCTGTATCTTCCTAGTCAATCGACTCACCGAATAGTTCTTCGTTCCCTCTTCGTTCAACTGATTGATCAATCCATCGCTGAAGGTGATGACCTGACTTTGTTTAGGAAGTGCATAAAACAACTCTCCAGATTTCATCAGATCGCGGTAATTCCCCTGCGCATCAGGACTGTGAACCACAGCTCCCTTCACTCCATCCTGAATCACCAGCAAGGGAAGTCCGTCCGAGTAAAAGCTCGCATCGTCATCTGATAAAATGATAAAGGCGCTTTGAATCGTCTTCACCTTTCCGGTATCACTAAGGGTTTTGCCTACCTGCTGCAAAGAGCGCTGCCAGGCCCGCTGGAACCCCTCTCGCGAAACGATGTGGCGTTCCAGCAATTCCTTGTCCAACGACCGCTTCCACTTTTGATAACTCATGGCTCCGATAAGGTTCGGCACACCAAAGTCCACCAGTCCGATGACCTTGTAGCTGCCCAACTCAAAATAAACCGCATGGTCGGAACCCAATCCCGGCTTTTTGCTGGATGCAGCGCTGAAGGAGTCCACAAAGCGACTCATGTTCTCCGGGGCCGCACTTTGGTCCCGGATGATGGACGCGGCAAAGAGCTCAGACTGTGTCTGGCTGAATTTCAACTCCTTGCGCTCGTGCCGAATGTCCTCCAATTCCTGTGAGCGACTCGCCAGGCGGTCTTCCAGAATGGCCCGCTGATCAGCTATCTCTGTGTTTCGGTATCGGTCGAGCATGAATACCGCTGACAGCGCCATGAGGAAAAGAATGGTGTAGAACCACCAGCGCGTGTAAAAGGCCGGCACCACCTCCACAGACAACGTCACGACCTCGTTGGAACACTGCTGCGCATTGCAGGCCACTACCTCCAACACAAAGTCGCCAGCCGGCAGAGACGAATACTCTATGGGCCGATTCTCAGTGAGCGTTTTCCAATGATCGTGCAATCCGTTCAACCGGTAGCGCACCGTATTCAATGCGGGGTTTGCGAGAGAAATGGCATCGTAATCCACGTACAAGTCTGAGGAACCCTGTCCGGTACTTACCTCCGCTCCCAACGGCACAAAATTGTTTCCCAGTCGGATTTGCTTCACCCGAAACGTAGGAGGTACCGCATTGTGCCGTGCTTTAGAGGGCGTGAAGCGCAATAGCCCCATGATGGTTCCCATCCAGAGGTGGCCCTCCGGATCGAAGGTGATGGCACCTGGATTCACTTCGATTCCCATGAAACCATCATCAGAGGTGTAATTGGTCACCTTGCCCTGCTCCGGATCATAGGTATCAACGCCCCAGTTATGGCCGACCCATATTCGGTTTTGGTCATCAATGGTGATGGCAAAGCAGTTGATGTTGATGCTGTCTGAAACCTGCTGAAAGCTTTCGTCCGCAAAGCGCAGCACTCCCCGATCGTAAGTCGCAAGCCAGGCATTTCCTTCACTGTCAAAGGCAATGTCGTGGATCACCTTGCTGTTCATCCCGGATGATTCACCGTATTGCTTGAAGCGCTCTTCGCGCAGCAGCGTGACTCCACCACCTAGCGAAGTAATCCAGAGCTCTGTGCCTTCGGGGTTTGGAAACAGGCCATTGATCTCCTCGCCTCCCAAACCCTCTGATGGCCCGTAGCGTCCGGAGACCACTCCATTGGTCAGGCGAACGAGGCCGTTCACGGTTCCAACCCAAATGTTCCCCTCAAATTCTGCCAGGCTCATGGCCAGGTTTCCACCAAGCGCTACCTGCGTAAACTCTTCACCGCTTCTTCTCCAGAGTTGTCCCTGATCGGTTATCAGCCAAAGGCTTCCGCGCTGATCCAGTAACATGTTTCGCACTCCACTAAATGGAGCGGGAATGCTGAAGCTTTCAACCACGCCAGACCAATCCTCTGTCAATTCCAATTCCTGCAGGCCGACACTGGAGGCCACCAACAGGCGATTCGCAGCAATCGGAACAAAGTCCCAGGTCAGGTTGTCGCGCAGGCCGGTGCGGTAGTCAAACAGTTCGAAGGCGCTACCGAGGTGCTGATCCAAACCGGCAGCTGTTGCTACCCACATCGTTCCTTCCCGGTCAGAAAGCAGATCCGAAACGCGGTCGTAGCTCAATCCCTGCTCCCGCTTCAGAAAATCGATCTTCTGAGTGGCTGGGTCAAAGAGCATGATACCTTGCCGCTCGCTGGCAAACCAAATGCCTCCCTGGGCGTCCTGCGCAATGGCCAGTATGTTTTCCAGTGAATCGTGCCCCGCCTGCCCAAGGTTTCTCAATCGATCAAACTCACCGGAGGCCATGAAAGCTCCCTCATCGCTGCCCAGGTACCACTGATCATCAATAAACTGCGCAGCATTCAACCTCATGGAAGAGTTGAACACGCGCTGCCATCGCCCGATATCCGACTGATCATCACACCGGTAAATCCCCGATCCTGTCACTGCGATCAAAGCTCCATCCAATGCGAACACCTGCTTCACATTGGCCGCCTCGGCCGCATTGGGCAACAGGATCTTTTCGATGGTTTGTCCGTCATAGAGGTTCAGTCCCGAACCATCCGTAGCGATCAGCTGACCGCCTTCCTGCAAGGGCCAGATGGCCGTAACGCTGTGGTAACTCAGTTCTTCCTGAACGTCCAGGATGTCAATGATGCCCAGCTCTGCGTTCATCACAGAACCACTTCCCGCCCAGTGACCAATCCAAATGCGATCTCCGGTGACGGTGATGGACGAAACCGCACTTTCTGCGAGTCCATCCTGATCGGTCAGCGTCTCGAAGGTGTATCCATTGTAAATGACCAGACCGGTCAGTGTCCCAATGAGCAACTCACCTCCGGGTGCTTGGGCGATGCACTCAATGCGCGAGGGAAAGGTGCTCTTATCAAGGCCGAAATGCTTGAAGCTCCTCACCTGCGCGTGACTCATGGAAAGGACTCCCAGCAGCAAGCCCATCAACACTATGGAATGCCTAAAAACGGAACAGGGCACGGATCTTCTCAAATTCCTCAGCTTCAATTTCATGCTCGTTTCGATAGTAATAGCTCGTCTCAAAAACCCACCAGTTCCAATGTGTCGACTTGTAAACCACCTCGTGGTTTCGCTCTTTCACGAAGAGCAATTCTTCGTCATAGAGCCAGCCGGATTTGTGTTCATGCCTTAGGGTACGTATCGGTTTTCCCACTTCTTCGGGGCGCTTGTAGGCGGCAGCCGCTGCCATCAGCCGACTGTCCAACACAGAGTCCGCCAACACCTGCCGATCGATGTTCGACTCCTGTTCTTCCTGTAGTTCCACCAAACGTTCCGAGCGGATGGTCTTGTTGCTGTAGATCGATTCCAGTTCCTGGGCACCGCGCTGCTCGGCCGCATTGCTGGCCCGGGCCTGCCGGATGCGCTCGTTGTTGCTCTGAAGTTTTGTGGCGCGCTTCAGTGTTTCCTGGCGCTCGTTCTTCACCTCGAGCACGGCTTCTTCCATCGCGGTTTCCTCCGCGCGTTCTTCTGCTTCTGTCGAAGCACGATCGGCCTCGGCTGTCTCTTCTTCCGCTGATTTGGAAGTCACAACACGTTCCGGCACTTCTTCCTCCTGCTCCTCTTCCACGTCCATGATCGGCTGCCCGCCTTTTTTCTCCAGTTGCTGCGATTCTGAATTCACCCGCTTCATCTCTGCCAGGGCCTTGTTGTCTGGAATGAACTGAAAGGACTCCTCTCCGGATCCTGTCATGAGAATAACCCCAATCGGTTCGCGGCACTTGCTCACGTCCATTCCCTTGTAGCGATAGTGCATCACCATGTTGAAAGGCACCTCGTAGATGTTCTGCGAGTTGCTGATCTTTTCATCCACCTCGGTATTGATCAGGATCTTCACCTTGACCATGTAGGGCCGCGAAAACACAAATTCATACCTGTGACCATAGGGAAGGTTGGCCTGATAGCGGCCCTTGCGATTTACCGCGATGGCATGCAGGTATTCGCCATTCTCATACAAGCGTATTGTCACCTGGTCCAGTGGTTCCCCGTCATGGGTCACCTCACCGGAGATCTTCACCTGCGCCCATGCTGCGCCAGACAGGCTCAAAAAGAGGACCAGCAATACCCCAAAACCTCGTATGTGTGGATTCAACCCAATCACGCAATCAAATGTAGGAAAGCAACGCTGATGGCGGTGTTCGCCCCTGCATAACTACCTTTACCAGCAGATTATTCATCTATGAAGACGATCGTAATTGACGCGGAGCGCATTCAAAAGATCTTGCAACGAATTGCCTATCAGATCATTGAGGAGTGTCACGAAGAAACCGAGATCATGTTGGTGGGCATTTTGCCGCGCGGCAAGTGGGTAGCAGAGCAACTGGATGCGAAGCTGGCCCCGCTGAGCAATGTTTCTTACCAGGTGCACGCGCTGGACGTTGACGAACCTTCATCCATGGAACAACTGGCCCCCGAAGCCAAAGGCAAGTGCGTAGTGATTGTAGATGACATTCTGAACACAGGCAGAACCATGATGCAGGCCGCCACCTGGGCCATGGGAGCTGATGCAAAGCGAATGATCACCGCCTGCCTTGTAGACCGGAAGCACCGCATGTTTCCCATCAAAAGCGACTTCACCGGCCTGAGCCTCGCCACCACCATTCAGGAAAACCTGATATTGGAAATTTCTGATCAGCCGACCATCTACCTCGAGTAACCCGCTCGCTTCAGTTCTTCCATCAATTCCTGCATGTTTCCGGAAGGAACCGGAAAGCAAAGGTGTGCCTTTTCGTAGGTCGTTTTGCGGCTTTCATACAGTGCATGAATGGTCGCCTCTGGATTTTCAGAGCCATCGATCAAAGGCCGTTTACCGGGAGACTGCATAAGCCTGGAAACAATGAAAGCGGCAGACGCTTCCAGGTAAATCACATATCCGCTGGTCAACATGTTTGTACCATTCTCATGGTAGCAAGGCGCTCCACCTCCGCAGGAAACAACGGTATTTTCCAGGGCGCAAGCCTCTTCCACCGCATCCCGTTCGTATTCCCGAAAAGCAGATTCACCGTCCGCTTCGAAAATCTGAGGGATGGATCTTCCAGCGCGCTGCTCTATAGCATCATCCAGATCGAGGAAAGACAGTCCCAATTGAGCCGCCAGCTTTTTGCCAAAAGTCGACTTGCCAACGCCCGGCATACCCCACAAGAAAAAGAGTTGAGATTTAGAATCCTTCGAAAAGTGCATTCAAAGTGAAATATCCATTTATTTTGACCCCCGGGAGAAACCGTATGGAGATCATCGAAGTTAAGGACAAAAGGACGATAGAGGAATTTCGCAAACTACCCTATCGTATCTACGCGAAAGACCCCAATTGGATCCCTCACGTCAGGCAGGACGTGGAGGCCGTATTCGATCGCAAGAAAAACAAGTTTTTTCGCCACGGGGAGGCCATTCGCTGGATCCTCAAAAACGATCGCGGAGAAACCATTGGCCGCGTTGCAGCCTTCATCAACCGCAAGCAGGCGAAGACTTTCAAGCAGCCTACGGGAGGCATGGGATTCTTTGAATGCATCAACGATGAGAAGGCGGCCATGAAGCTGTTTAATGCCTGCCAGGAATGGCTCACCGAACGCGACATGGAAGCCATGGACGGCCCCATTAACTTCGGAGAAAAGGACAAATTCTGGGGCTTGATCACCGAGAACTTTGACGCTCCACCCTACTACGGCCAGAACTACAATCCGAAATACTACCTGGACTTTTTCGAAAAGTTCGGATTCCAGATTTACTACAACCAGCTCATCTTCTTCCGCAAGGTGGACGATGCGCTGCAGGAGAAATACCGCGAGCGTGCGGAACGCGCGCTGAGAAATCCGAAGTACAGGTGTGTGCACATCAACAAGCGCCACCTCGAGAAGTATGCCGAGGATTTCAGAATCGTTTACAACCGCGCCTGGACCACGCATGACAACTTCAAGGGCATGGCCAAGGAACAGGCCATGAGCATCATGAATACGCTCAAGCCCATCCTGGACGAGGAGCTCGTTTGGTTTGTGTATTACGAAGACAAGCCCGTGGGCTTCTACATCTCACTGCCAGAGATCAACGAAATTTTCAGCCGCGTGGGTGATAATCTGAACTGGTGGGGAAAGGCCAAATTCGCTTACTACCAGTGGCGGGGCGTTTGCCGCAACTCCTTCGGGGTGGCCTTTGGTTTTGATCCCGATCACCAGGCCAAAGGGCTGGAAGGTTTGATCTTCAAGCAAATGGAGCAAACCATTCAGCGGAAGAAAAAATACGATGGTATCATCATCACGTGGATCGGTGATTTCAATCCGAAAATGATCTCGATCATTGAATCTCTGGGTGGCCGAAAAATCCGACAGATGGCCACTTACCGCAAATTATTCGATCCGAACGCGGAATTCGAACGCTCTCCGCTCATTTGACCAAAAGGGCGCAGTCCATTTGAGTAACATTGCAGCTGCAAAAACTGATCGTTGGAACCGCAATCCTCTTCTTTTCCGCATTACAAAGTGGCCATTGCCCTGCTCACGTACAACAATCGTGACCTACTCGAGCAGTTCCTCCAACCGATCATCGACACCACACCCCAGAACGGTGACTACGGCATTTTTGTCATCGACAACGCGTCTACGGACAACACGCAGGAATACCTGCAACAGTTCAAGGACCGCATCCACATCGTGACCGTGAAGGTGAACAAGGGCTTCACCAACGGCTACAAAGTGGGCCTGGCACAGATCGATGCAGACATCTACTGCATGATTAGCTCCGATGTAGAGGTTTCTCCTGGCTGGTTGGAACCCGTGATTGACGTCTTTGACAACGATCAGGCAGTGGCCGTGGTACAGCCCAAAATCAAGTCGTGGCATCGCAAGGATGAGTTTGAATATGCTGGTGCTTCCGGTGGTTACATCGATTACCAGGGCTATCCCTTTTGCCGCGGTCGCATTTTCTACACCATTGAAAAAGATACCGGCCAGTACGATGACGTGCAGGAGGTGTTTTGGGCTTCAGGGGCCTGTTTCTTCATTCGGGCCGAGCTCTACCATTCCAGCGGTGGACTGGACGATGACTTTTATGCCCACATGGAGGAAATTGACCTCTGCTGGAGGCTCAAAAACCAGGGCCACAAGATCATGGTGTGTCCGCAGGCCGAAGTCTACCACGTAGGTGGGGCCGTGATTGCATACGGGAGTCCGCAAAAGGTGTATCGAAACCATAGAAACAACCTTATTATGTTGATGAAAAACCTCCCTTCAAATGAGGTTTTTTGGAAAATTTTTCTGCGACTTTTAATGGATGCTTTAGCCTTTTTAAACATGATTGGAAGAGGGCAGGTAAAAGCTTCATTCTCAATCATCTCAGCCCACTGGAACTTCTTCTTAAACCTAGGTAAATGGAGGGCTAAGCGCAATGCGATTCAGCGACAGGTATCTGTTCACTCGACCACCGGTATCTTTCCAAAATCAATTGTTTTCGCCTATTTTCGACATGGTAAATCTAAATTCTCGGCCCTGCGGTGGCCATGATTAAATCCTAAATTTCTAAGCTAAATACCATATGTCGACACTTCCCAGTTATTGCGATCTCACCCCTACTGTAAACTCCGTTCCACCAGAAGCCGATATGGTCATGTTCAAGCCATATTTTGTCATCCCCGATGGATGTACGTGTTTTGAAGTCCAAATCAGGGTACCGAGCGAGTGCTATGAAATTGTGAGTAGCGAACCCGGGTATCCAAGTGGGGGAAAATGTACCAATGGAGATGAGTACAATCAGTTAATTAAAATTGATAAACGAAGTGGCTGCAGTAGCTCAACGGAAACTATTCTCAAAAAGGAATTGGACTACAAGCAGTCTGCAGATGGTGAACACATTTATATCTATGTTATGGACATTTCTGCGGCAAGTAGCGATGTCAGAGGCGGTTCAGAGTCTACTCAAAAAGTCGGAACCCAGTAGTCTAACAAACTTTTTTCTACTAAGCCTTCTATCCTTCGGATTATCATCTTGCTTACAAGATGATCAATCTGATGCATCCATTCAGATTAGTACTTATGAAGAACTCGTCAGCTTGGAGATTGATCAGTTACTCGACTTTGAATCTGAAATTCGAAATTCGCAGGACAGTTTTCTACTTGCCGAGTTTTTAGTTGTTAAAGCAGGGAAGGAAAGGCAAATAGGTGAATTCCAAAAAGCCCTCTTGACTTGGGAACAGCTTTTCACGATAGAAAGGTTTATAGCTGAGCATAGACTTGGTAGTATTTATGTCGAACTCGGTAACCTCCATCATTACCTTGACTCTCCAGTTGAAGCAATTGCTTACTATCGAAAAGCTATTCCAGTAAACAAGTCGAGGTCTGATGCTCGAGGAGTTGTAATTGCCTTGCATAACATAAGCTCGGTATACAACAACATCAAACAATACGATTCAGCTGAATACTACCAACGCTCATGCATCAGCTATGCTTTTGAAAACGAGCTTGACAGCCTTGGTCACGAATATCAAAGTGAGTTAGGTCTGTCGTATTTAGAAAGCGGAGCCTTGGATTCTGCTGAAAAATACCTGAGCGCTGAAATTGAAAACGCACCTAACGATGAAGATCAATCAATAGCGCTCCTAAACTATGGATACTATCAGGAAAGGGTTGGTAGGTTAGACACTGCCTACCAATTGTATATTTTGGCTGGTAGTCTCGCAGAACGAAGTCGCGCCTACAGAACTCACTGGAAAGCCATCAACAATCAAGCATATGTCAGTTACTTCTCCGGTGAATACAAACGAGCGTTCGTTTTACTGGATTCTCTCATTTATCTCAAAAAGGATCAACACCAACTAGACCTGGCCGAGCGCATTTCCGGCCTGGAGAAGAAATACCAAAACTTACAGCAGGAGAAGGAACTCCAGGAATTGCGCTTTGAAACCGAGCGCACCTCGTTGATCCGAAACACCTCTTTTGCCATTGTGGGGCTGGCTTTGCTGGTTTCCGGCCTCATCGTGAATGCGGTTTTCAATCGCATGCGTCAGTCCCGCGCACGTTCGAATGAGCGCATCGCTCAACTGCAGCGTGAAAAAGAAATGAACGCCCTTCAAACCATGATCGTTGCTCAGGAAGAGGAACGAAAACGCATCGCCATGGACCTTCATGATGGCATTGGCGTTTTGTTAAGTGCTGCGCGTTTAAGACTTTCGCGTCTATCCAAAAGGAGTGACAAACAAGAAGAGACAGACGTAGTGACTGAAACTGAATCCATTATACAAAACGCCAGCCAGGAGGTGAGACGGGTTTCGCACCAGATGATGCCGGGTGTGCTGACCAAGCTGGGACTGTTTGAAGGCATCGAAGACCTCATGGAATCCATCGAGGAACAGCATGGCATCAAAATCAATTTGAAGTATCCCGATCTGGACGAACGCTTCTCCGAAAAGGTGGAAGTGATGATCTACCGGATTGTGCAGGAGCTCATCAACAATACGCTGAAACACAGCGGAGCGAAGCAAGTAAATCTTATATTCAGACTTGCCAACCGCCACATGCACGTTGAATACCAGGACGATGGGAAGGGGTTTGATGCCGCAGACGCAAGCATTCAAAAATCGCTCGGCATCCAAAGCATTGCCACCCGCGTTAAACTTCTGAACGGTATTCATGAGATCATCTCTAGTCCGGGTAATGGAATGCAGGTGGTGATTGACTTCGATATTGCAGCAGATGAGGATACTCTTAGTTGACGATCACGCACTTTTCCGCAACGGGTTGAAGCGCATCTTCGGGGAACTCGATTCCATCGATGAGGTATTGGAAGCCTCCGATGGTGTGGAATGCCTGAAGGTGTTGGAAAAGACCATGGTGGATGCGGTGTTGCTGGACATCAACATGCCCAACATGGATGGCATCGAATGCCTCAAAGAGATCCGCAAGCGCTGGGACGACCTGAAAGTGCTCGTCCTCACGCAATACGACCAGAAGCGCTTTGTGCGGCAAATGTTCAAGCAGGGCGCTAACGGCTACTTGCTCAAGACCACCTCAGAGGAAAAGCTCATCGAAGCCTTTGAAAGCATGCTGTCAGAAGAAGATCCGGCCTGGTTTGAAAACACCGGAAACGGCAGCTTAAACGGATCTGATTCCGAAGGCCCGGAACTGGGAGATCGTGAAATCGAGATCCTTGGCCTCATTTGCGAGCAGTACAACTCCAAGGAAATAGCCGAAAAGCTCTTCATCAGCAAGCACACGGTGGACAATCACCGGGCCAGCCTGCTCACAAAGTCCCGCACCAAGAACATTGCCGGATTGGTGAAGTGGGCCATCCTGAACAAGGTGGTTTAATTTCAAAAAAGGCTAAAAGTCACTATTGACGGTCCCGTGGGCGAGGTCGATTTTAGTCGGGCTAATTAAACCCACTATGGAAGCCCCCTCCGTAAAGTTTACCATTCACCGATTCCTGGAGAATACCGCGAAGGCGAGTGAATTACTCCAACACAATGAACTATTGCTCATGCCCATCGGTGATCCTATTCAGAGTTTTGTGCTCTGTGTAGATTCCCCGGAAGGCCGCAGATTGGTGGGCGTAGTGCCCAATGGCGTGAAAAGAAGCATGCTCCAACTCTACGAGCGAAGTACCTCCTGGCGCGTGAAATGGTGCAGCGATTCCATCTACTTCAACGAAAGTGTAATGTGGATTGAAGTATTCCCCGAGCTGGACACCCAGGCACAAACCGGCTGGATGACCGAAGACGGGGAGGTTCGATCGGCTGCTGAAAGATTCAGTTTCTTTTAAAACTCCTTAACCCTTCTCCCTCTTTCCCTGCTGCTATATTTGTCGCTAAACCACGCGACTGCATGAAAGTTGTCATTTTCGCGGGAGGCAAAGGCACCCGCATCAGCGAGGAATCGCACCTCAAACCCAAACCCATGATCGAAGTGGGTGGAAAACCCATCCTCTGGCACATCATGAAGATGTATGCATCTTATGGGCACAATGAATTCATCATTTGCTGCGGATACAAAGGGTATGCGATCAAAGAATATTTCTACAACTACTTTCTCCACAACTCTGACCTCAGCATCGACCTGAGCAACAACGAAATGGAAGTTCACAGCAGCAGCTCTGAGAACTTCAAGGTGACGATGGTAGACACCGGACTGGAGACCATGACGGCTGGTCGCCTGAAGCGTGTGCAACAATACGTGGGCAACGAGCGCTTCATGCTGACTTACGGAGACGGAGTGTGTGACATCGACATGGAACGCCAGCTCGCTTTCCACGAAAAGCACGGTCGCACCTGCACCATGAGCATTGTGCAACCGGGTAGCCGCTTTGGCCTGATCGAACTGGACGAGGGAAACATCGTGCAGCGTTTTGCCGAAAAACCCAAGGAAGACGGTGCATGGATCAACGGAGGTTTTTTCATCTGCGAGCCGGAAACGTTCAACTTTCTGCCTGAAGAAGCGGACTACATCATGTGGGAGCGCTACCCACTGGAGAAGCTCACCGAAGCCGGACAGCTGGTCGCCTATCGCCACGAAGGATTCTGGAAGTGCATGGACACCCTGCGCGACAACATGGACCTGAACCGCATGTGGGAAACGGAACCGAAGTGGAAGGTTTGGAAGTAAGAGAGCTATCAGCTGCTAGCTACCAGCTGTCAGCTTTGATGTTGGAGGCTTTTAGATGGAGTGCGAAGGAATCTCAACTTCAATAACAACCTCAACTACAAATAATAAAGGTCTACCATCAAAGTTCACCCAAGCTGATAGCTGACAGCCAAAGAGGCTTAGAAAATAGACAGACATTGACCATCGGAAGAAGCGCAGTTCAAATTCAATCGCAAACTCAAATTCAAACTTAACTACAGCGAGAACAGCTTTACCACCAAGATTCACCCAAGCTAATAGCTAGTAGCTGATAGCTGACAGCCAAAAAGAAAAAATTGGATCATCAATCAACATACAACGGCAAGAAGGTATTCCTCACCGGTCATACCGGGTTTAAGGGAGCCTGGATGCTGCTTATCCTGCGCGCACTGGGTGCGGAAGTGAAAGGGTATGCACTGGCGCCTAAATCAGAAAACGACCTCTATCATCGGATCAACGGAGATGCGCTGTGCGATTCTGTCATCGCAGACATCTGTGACCGGGAACGTGTGAAAAAAGAACTGCTCGATTTTGAGCCTGACTTTGTGTTTCACTTCGCTGCGCAGGCCCTCGTGCTTGATTCTTACCAACACCCGGTGGAGACTTACGAGACGAACGTGATGGGCACCATTCATGTGCTGGATGCCCTGCGATCACTGAACAAGCCCTGCACCTCGGTGATGATTACCACGGACAAGGTGTATGAAAACTTCGAAACCCGCGATCCCTATCCGGAAGATGCGCGGCTCGGTGGGTTTGATCCTTACAGCAATTCCAAGGCTTGTGCGGAGCTGGCCATTGCCTCCTACCGCAATTCCTTCCTGAATCCAGCCCACTACGATACACATCGGCAGGCGGTGGCTGCGGCCCGCAGCGGCAACGTGATTGGCGGTGGCGACTGGAGCGAGAATCGATTGGTGCCGGACATTGCGCGGGCGCTGACAGCACAAGAACCGGTGGTGATCCGCAATCCGGAAGCGGTGCGCCCCTGGCAACACGTGCTCGATCCGCTGAACGGCTACCTCACCCTGGGCGGCTACCTCGCTCAGGATCCTAAAACCTTTGCTACGGGCTACAACTTTGGCCCGAAGCCGGATGATGAGCGCACGGTAAGAGACATGTGTGAGCTGGCGATTGAAAACTGGGGAGCCGGTTCCTTTGAAACTCCGGAAATAGCCAACAAACCGCACGAAGCCGGCCTGCTCAAACTCGCCATTGACAAAGCACGCGAAGAACTCCAGTGGGTTCCGCGTTTCGATTCAGCCGAGGCCGTGAAATGGACCATGGACTGGTACAAGGATGCTCCGGGCAACGAGCTGGAATTCACCACACAGCAGATTCATCAATTCTTTGGGCTGGGATGAAAAACTTCACTGAAACCAACATCCCGGGTGTTTTTGAAATCGACCTCTTCCACGCAGGCGATGAGCGCGGCATGTTTGTGAAGCCCTACCACAAAGCGACCCTGGAAAAGCACGGCCTGATTAGCGATTTTCAGGAGAGCTTCTACTCTACCAACCAACGCGGAGTGATTCGCGGCATGCACTACCAGTTGCCGCCCCACGAGCACGCCAAAATCGTGTACTGCACTTCGGGCAAGCTCATCGATGTGATCCTAGACATTCGAAAAGGCTCCCCTACGTTTGGCCAAACGGCCGCCATCGAACTGAGCGGCAGCAACTACAAGGCGGTGTACATGCCGGTGGGCGTGGCCCATGGTTTTGCCGTACTGGAAGACAACACCTGCATGGTGTACCTCACCTCCACCATGCACGCACCTACTGCCGATGCGGGCGTCAACATCGATTCCTTTCAATATGACTGGCCCTTTGACCAGCCCATCACCTCTGCCCGCGACAAGGAATTCCAGGCCCTGGCCGATTTGCAATCACCCTTCATTTTCAACCCCTCGTGAAAAAGCTCCTCTACCTCCTTTGCCTGCTGGGTTTCCTGCAGGCGAGTGCTCAACTTCCGGAAACGCTCTCGCCCGATGCTGAAGTTTCCCTGCTGACCTGCACTCCGGGAGCAGACCTTTATTCACTTTTTGGGCACAGCGCGCTCAGGATTCGCGATCCGCAGATCGGCATGGACATCGTTTACAACTACGGGATGTTCTCCTATAGCGATGACTTCTATGTCAACTTCGCGATGGGCGAGCTCAACTACCGGCTCGGAATCCAGGATTTCCCCAATTTCATGGCGGAATACATCCATGATCAACGCGGAGTGACTGAGCAAGTTCTGAACCTCGACCCCGGTGAGGTGCACGAGATCTACACCTTTCTGAACTGGAACTTCCTGCCTGAAAACCGAGTCTACAAATACGACTACTTCTACAACAACTGCTCTTCCAAGCTGGCGGACATCCTGGAAGACAAGCTGGGAGAAAAGCTGGAGTGGAAAGACCTCGCAGAGCCTTCCCAGCCTTCGTTTCGCAACATCATCGATCGCTACCTGATCTACCATCCATGGGGAGATTTTGGCATCGACCTCGGCCTGGGGCTTCCCTGCGATGTGGTTCCTACTTCGAGGGAATATGTTTTCCTGCCGGAGAAATTGCTCGAAGCCTATGATGTGGCGACTGTAAACGGAAAGCCATTGGTGCTGCGCAAGCACGAACTCACCGAAGCCAAAGGCCTCACCTACCAATGGTCGCTCTTCGACCCTACTCCGCTGTTCTGGCTCATCTTCGGCATCATAGCCGTAATCAGTGCACTGGGGTGGAAATACAAGCGCCTGTTCAAAGCCCTGGATGTGTTCCTCTTCGTCAGCCTCGGAGCTTTGGGAGCGCTCATCTTCTTCCTGTGGTTCATCAGTGCCCATGATGCCGGAGCCAACAACTTCAACATGCTCTGGGCGTGGCCTACCCATATTCTCGCTATTCCATTGCTGTTTTTTGCCAAGCCGCGCAAAGCCTACTGGACGGCCTACGGAGTGGTGTTGATTCTGGCCCTGGTAAGTTTCCCCTTCCTCCCGCAAATGCTCCATCTGGCTACCATTCCGATTATGCTGGCCATGCTGTTGCGAGCCTTCGTAAACGTAAGACTAGAGACCACGAGCTAAGTAGCGTTCGGTTTCTCCGTGATTTTCCCAGCCCTCAAGGCCAGGGCTGTAGCATATCGAGCTGCTAACACTTTATGAGGTAACAATTTGAAATGTTAGCAAGGTGATTGTTAGCAGAAGGAAAGGAGAAGGAATCTCAACTTCAATGACAACCTCAACTTCAAATCTGAACCGGGGTGGGTGAATTGGAGGTCTGCGGCTAGTGGCTAAGAAATTCAAACTCAAGTGCAAACTCAATCTCAATCTCAATCTCAACTGCAAATAAGAAGAGCATACCATTAAAGTTCACTCAAGCTGATGGCTTGTGCCTTGTGCCTAAGAAATTCAAACTCAAGTGCAAACTCAATTTCAACCTCAACTACAAACAAGGAGAGCTTACCATCAAAGTTCACCCGGGCTGGAAGTTCCCACAATTCACCCTCCGTTTCTCAACGAACATCTGTAATCTTGCAAGCCAATGAAAGCACTTATTCTAGGCGCATCGGGATTAGTGGGGGGAAACTGCCTTCGCCACTTCACAGAGCAGGGCTGGACATGCCTTGGCACTCACTTCTCCTTCGAAACCGATCACACGCAATTCTACAACACGCTGGATCCGTCCGATCCTCAAAACGCAGACCTTGAGGCCTTTGCCCCTGACGTGATTGTGCACTGTGGCGCGCTCACCTGGGTAGACTACTGCGAGGACCATGTGGAAGAAAGCCACCAGAAAACCGTTGTTTCCACATGGAATGCCGTGAAGCTGGCGAAGCAGTTCAATGCGCGCCTCGTCTATCTCAGCACCGATTATGTGTTTGATGGAACCAAGGGTTTCTACAAGGAAGCGGATGAGGTGAACGCGCTGAGCGTTTATGGCAAACACAAGCTGGAAGCCGAGCAGCACATTGAAAGCGAGCTCAAGGACTTTCTGATCTGCCGCATCACCAACGTGTATGGCGATGAAATCCGTGGGAAGAACTTCATTGCAAGGCTCAGCGCGAACATGCAGAAGGGCGAAGACATGGAGCTGAACCTGCCCTCCGATCAGTATGCCACACCGGTGAACGCCTGGGATGTAGCCCGAGCGATCTATTTGTTGCTGGACAACGGCAAGAACGGTCATTACCACCTGGCCTCTACGGATTACCTGAACCGGGTGCAGCTGGCTCAACGCGTCATTCAATACTTCGGCCACGACAAAGTGTCGTTAAAGGCTGTTACCACCTCACAACTGAACCAAGCCGCGGCTCGTCCGTTACTCGGAGGGTTCAGTTTAGAGAAGTTCAATGCCGAGTTTCCAGACTTTGCATGGAGCAACGTAGACGACTACCTGAGCAAATTGAAAGCAGACATTCAAAAGACATCATAAAGCGGACAGCCTGCTCCACAAGCACAACGGCTGACCTTATTCAACCAAGAAACATCCAACAATGAGCGAGACACAAGAAATGATCAGAGTTCCTTACGGAATGACTGTGCACGGTGAAGACGAGATTGCAGCAGTGGTAAACGTGCTGAGAACCAGCACCCAAATGGGCAAGCATGTGAGAGAAATGGAAAGCCGCGTAGCTCAGCTTTTCGACAAGCCTCACGGGCTGATGGTGAACAGCGGTTCCAGTGCCAACTACCTGGCCGTGGAACTCATGAACCTTCCCGAAGGAAGCGAAGTGATCACTCCTGCCCTCACCTTTTCCACGACTGTGGCCCCCCTCGTGCGCAACAAACTGATTCCTGCCTTTGTGGATGTGGAAGAAGGTACCTACAACATCGATGCGGACAAGGTGGAAGCGATGATCACGCCTAAGACCAAGGCGCTGATGATCCCCAACCTGATCGGAAACCTTCCGGACTGGGACAAGCTGCGCGCATTGGCGGACAAGTACAACCTCGTGGTGCTGGAAGACTCTGCCGATACACTCGGAGGTACTATTCACGGGAAAAGCAGCGGCTCTTATTCTGACATGAGTGTGACCAGCTTCTACGGCTCTCACGTTATCAATTGCGCTGGAAACGGTGGTATGCTCACCATGCGTGAAGATGCCCACTTTGAGCGCGGCAAGCTGCTCCGCTCCTGGGGACGTTCCTCCTCGCTGTTTGTGGAATCTGAATCGATCGAAAACCGCTTCAACGTGGAAGTGGACGGCATCCCTTACGATTCCAAGTTCATTTTTGCCGAGCCAGGCTACAACCTCGAGCCTTCCGAAATGGGAGCAGCCTTTGGATTGGTGCAGCTCGACAAGCTCGACCACAACATCAGCGAACGCGAGCGAAACTTCGCTGAGATGATGGAATTCTTCAAGCAGTATGAGCACTGGTTTGTATTGCCCAAGCAATTGCCCAACAGCCGCACGGGCTGGCTCGCATTTGCCCTTACCATCCGCGATGACGCTCCTTTCAAGCGTACGGAGATGCAGATCTTCCTGGAGAAGCGCAACATTCAAACACGAACGGTTTTCACCGGAAACATCCTGCGTCAACCCGGATTCCAGAATGTAGCCTGCCAGAAGTCAGCAGATGGATACGCAGAATCCGACAAGGTGATGCGAGGCGGAATGCTCTTGGCTTGCCACCACGGTTTGACGCGTCCTATGCTTGACCACGTGAAGTCGCAGGTGAGCGAGTTTTTGAGTCAGTTCTAAAAAATCGGGCAAGGCAGTAACAAACGCGAAGGTTGAGCGTCACATCGCCAAAACACCTTCATGAGAACCCTTGCCTTATCGATTCTACTTGCTCTCCCCCTTTTATCAGTTGCCCAAATTGAAAAGGGTACCTATTTCCTGGGAGGCTCCATCCTGTCCAACGGCCAGGCACCGATTTCATTCAGAAATGGACAGCTGAATTTAAATGCCGATGTATCCTCCGGCTTCTTTGTGCTGCGCAACACCGCAGTTGGTTTGCGAACGCACACTCGGATGGGAATCTCGAGGAGAACCATGCGGCTTGATTTAGGTGGGGACCTGTTCATGCGATACTACGTTCCCGTCAGTCAAAGGGTATCGCTTTTTGCCGAAGGTTCCTTTGGCATTCTCAATAGCTTCAACTCTCGAAACGATGCCACTTACAACTGGTTCCGGCAAGATCGCTCCCTTTCGGTGGGAACCTCCATTTGGCTCACCGACAACCTGGCGATAGAGCCAATGGTCACTGTTTCCAGGAATCGGCTTTCTTCGGAATCGCTCGTGACTTCAAGGCGAAACATTTCCAGTTCAGTAGGCCTTCACTACTACTTCGGGCGCGGGAAAAGCAAGTGATGGATGCCTGATCGCCACCCGGCTTCAGGGCAAACTTCACCCCCGGATGATCTGGAAGGGATGCATGCACAAATGAGTCACCTGCACGTGTGAAGGATAAGGAGTAGTTTCTTCTTTTTACGGCTGAAAATCTTCCGCCAACCGCTTACTCAGAGAACGAGGCCGATTCCTCCCAAAACCGACCTTCCCGTCATCGAAACGGGGCTTCAGGTGGTTTTAAGAAAATCTTAAGGATAGGTGCCGATTAGCTTAGCCTTCTACACTAATCACACACTATGAACTACTTTAAGACTCTTATTTTATTCACGCTCCTGACTCTACCCACGCTGCTGAAAGCGCAGTGGACCGTAATTTCAGACCTCACCTACAAAGACATCACGCTGGAGGATGTGATGGTACACGGTGATACCGTCATTGCCGTAGGTTTCGATTTCGATGCTGGGGCCGGAACAATTCTTACCTCCTTTGACTACGGCCAAAACTGGGACACTATACAGGCTTGGCCGCAGGGGTTTCTGAAATCTGCGGGCATGTTTGATAACCAAAATGGCGTCATTGCAGGTTTTATATCCGGAGGTTTCGGAGGCGGTTGCATCATGCGCACTACCGATGGCGGAGCCAACTGGTTTTGGGACTGGTGCGAACCGGCTGGATTTTACGATGCCTGGATGCTGAACTCGACCACCGGCTTTATCGCTGGGTATGACAGCTCACTCTTCAATGACGGATCGGTTTACAAAACCACGGATAAGGGAGAAACCTGGACCAACGTAAGTGGCCACCTGCCCAAGAAACCCTTTGAGTATCTGCAGTTTGTCGATGAAAATGTCGGCTATGGTGGGGCCTTTCTTTTTGGACACAGGCTTCTCTATCGAACCATTGACGGTGGCCAGACCTGGGACTCGGTAGATGTGAGTTCCACAGGCATGAACGATGCATGGTTCTTTGATGCTGCTCACGGTGTATTGCTGGGCTATGAAGGAGTGATTTATCATACCAGTGACTCTGGCAGTTCATGGTCTGCGCGTACAAATGTCACATCCGGTGTTTCTCTGCAAAGTGTCGCTTTTGCCAACGACTCTCTCGGTTATGCTTTTGAAGCCACCAGTATAAACGCCAACAGTGTAAGAATCTGGAAAACGGAAGACGCAGGATACACCTGGGCAGAAGACACCGTCATTTACGCGTTAGGAACTCCCTTCCAGGCACGACTCATTGGCAACCGCATCTACGGAGTGGGTACAGAAGGTGGTGTATTTGTATCCGAAGAATTAGCGGTAGAACCTCCTCCCACGAGCGTGGGCGTTCGAGATCCACAGACCACAGCATCCCATATCCACATTGCTCCTAACCCAACCCAAGGCCAGATCATGGTTACGGCCAACACCATCTCAGAAATTCAACTGAGCGATGCTCATGGCAGGGTGGTTCAAACGGAAAAAAGCATGAATGGAGATCGCTTCGAGTTCAGCTTTGAAAGCTCGTTGGAAAGCGGGTTTTACTTCCTCAGCGTGAAGGACCAGAATGGCACTTCTACTACAGAAAAGGTTTTCCTGATGCGCTAGAACGATGGTAACAGAATAACATCAAGGCTGCTTCGAAAGAAGCGGCCTTTTTTGTTTCCCAAAAGCTGCCTCCGGGACTTCTTCACATTCTTTCCACATGGCCGAAATTCCCAGATGGGCTATGTAATTTTATCGGTCGAACCGGCAATTCAGCCGGTACTCTTCCCATTGCTTTTTCGATGGCATTGGGGGTTGCTAAAATGGGAGTGTAAGCGCGCATGTACTTAATCTTTGATACCGAAACCACCGGGCGGATAGAAAATTGGAAAGCCCCGCTTTCAGATTTTGATGCCTTCCCCCGAGTAGTTCAGCTTGCCTGGCAGTTGCACGATGAAATGGGCGAGCTCATCGAGGTCAAGAATTTCATCATCCGGCCCGATGGATTCACCATCCCGTTCAACGCGGAGAAGATCCACGGCATCAGCACCGAACGCGCGATGAAAACCGGGGTGGAGCTCTCCTTTGTGATGGACGAGTTCAAGCAGGCCCTCGCCAAAACGAAGTATGCTGTAGGTCATAACGTGGAGTTTGACCTCAAGGTGATGGGGTCTGAATACGTCCGGGCCGATCGGGATGACGGGTTGATGGAACTTGCCACGCTCGACACCATGATCCTGAGTACGGATTATTGTCAGCTTCCGGGCGGAAGAGGTCGCTTCAAGTTCCCTACCCTTTCTGAGCTCAACGAAAAGCTCTTTGGCAGCGCGGTAGACAATGCGCACAACGCCTCGGCTGACGTGGAGGCCACGGCACGCTGCTTCCTCGAGCTGGTGAGAATTGGAGTCATCAACAGCTCCCACATGTCCGAGGAGGAAGACAACGCCTACCTCGCACGCTACAAGGAACACAACCCCACTCCGTTTGAGCTTATCGGGCTGAACATTGAGCCTTACAAGCCTGAGGACATTGATGAAGGCGAAGTGCTGGAAGAAGACTCCGGCCCGAGCAAAACACAGCTGGAGGAAAACGCCAAGCTCCTCCAGGACTATCCCTTCGTTCACCTGCACAACCACACGCAGTTCTCCATTCTGCAATCCACATCCAGCGTCAAAAACATTGTGAGGCGGGCTGCGAGCCTCAACATGCCTGCTATCGCCATCACCGATTTTGGCAACATGATGGGCGTGTTCAGCTTCGTGAAGGAATGCGAAATGAACGACCTGAAGGCGATCGTGGGTTGTGAGCTCTACGTCACCGAAGACCGCACGATTCACCAGTTCACCAAAGACAAACCCGATCGCAGGTTCCGCCAGGTGCTCATCGCCAAAAACCAGGATGGATATCACAACCTCAGTAAGCTCTGTTCGGTGGGATTCATTGAAGGGTATTATGCTGGATTTCCGCGGGTGGACAAGCCCTCCATCACTGCCAACAAGGGGAACTTGATCGCCACCACTGGTGGACTGTCAGGCGAAGTTCCCTACCTCATCCTGAACGTGGGTGAGCAGCAGGCCGAAGAAGCTTTCAAATGGTGGCACGAACAGTTTGGCGAGGACTTTTATGCCCAGCTCATGCGTCACGGCCTGGAAGAGGAAGACCGTGTGAATCAGGTGCTCCTCCGCTTCTGTGAAAAATACGGGGTGAAGTACTTCGCTGCCAATGATGTATTCTACGAAGCCAAGAGCGATGCCAACGCGCACGACATCCTCCTTTGCGTAAAAGAAGGCGAGCAGCAACAAACGCCCATTGGGCGCGGACGTGGCTACCGCTTTGGAATGCCCAATCAGGAATTCTACTTCAAGGATCAGGACGAGATGAAATCCTTGTTCCGTGATCTGCCTGAGGCCATCATCACGGTGCAGGAGATCGTTGACAAGGTGGAAGAATTCAAACTGGGCCGCGACATCCTCCTGCCCAAGTTTGACATTCCCGAAGAGTTTGGAGATGAGAATGCCTTCCTGAAACACCTCGTGTTTGAAGGAGCGAAAAAGAAATACGGTGAGATCACCGATGAGATCAAGGAGCGACTGGACTACGAGCTCAAGATCATTGCCGACATGGGTTTCCCTGGCTACTTCCTCATCGTTCAGGATTTCACCACAGAAGCACGGAAACGCGGAGTTTGGGTAGGACCTGGCCGGGGCTCGGCCGCAGGTTCAGCGGCCGCTTATGCCATCGGGATCACCAACATCGACCCAATCCGCTACAAACTCCTTTTTGAACGATTCCTCAACCCGGAGCGGGTCAC
Organism: Flavobacteriales bacterium UBA6057; assembly: GCA_002428995.1. Taxonomy (GTDB): domain Bacteria; phylum Bacteroidota; class Bacteroidia; order Flavobacteriales_G; family Salibacteraceae; genus UBA6057. Next base: position 464,142 of record DIYJ01000005.1, read on the forward strand.
CATGCCGGATATCGATATCGACTTTGACGATGAAGGTCGCGATCGTATCATCGATTACGTGGTAAAGAAATACGGTCAAACGCAGGTGGCGCAAATCATCACCTACGGCACCATGGCGGCTAAGTCAAGTATCCGTGATGTTGCCCGCGTACTGGAGCTGCCACTTTCCGATGCCGACCGCATTGCCAAGCTCGTGCCGGATCTCAAGAAATTCAAGCACATTTTCGGCCCGTCAGAGCAGGAGCTGAAAAAGGCCTTCAATGGGGATGATCTCACCAATGTTCAGCAGCTGGTGAAGATCAGCGAGCAGGACACGGAAGAAGGCAAGATCCTGAATCAGGCCCGAAAGCTGGAAGGCTCGGTAAGAAACACGGGAATCCACGCCTGTGGAGTGATCATCACTCCGGCAGACATCCGTGAGTACATTCCGGTGGCCACTGCCAAAGACTCTGACCTGTTGGTCACCCAGTATGACAACAGCGTGGTGGAAAGTGCAGGTCTGCTGAAGATGGACTTCCTGGGTTTGAAAACCCTGACCATCATGAAGGACGCCATCGGTCTGGTGAAAGAACGCCACGGTGTGGAGATCGATCCGGATCTCATTCCGCTGGACGATGGGCCCACCTTCGAACTCTACCAGCGAGGAGAAACCAACGGAACCTTCCAGTTTGAATCCGTTGGGATGCAGAAGCACCTCAAGAATCTGAAACCTACGGATATTGAGGACCTCATTGCGATGAACGCCTTGTACCGTCCAGGTCCGCTGCAGTTCATCGACACCTTCATCAAGCGAAAGCAGGGCGAAGAGGAAGTGATCTACCCGCATGAGAAACTGGAATCGATCCTGAAGGACACCTACGGTATCATGGTCTACCAGGAGCAGATCATGCAGACCGCTCAGATCCTCGCCAACTACACACTCGGAGCTGCGGATATCCTGCGAAGGGCGATGGGTAAGAAGAAGATGGATGTGATGGAGCAGCAGCGCCTGATTTTCAAGGAAGGCTGCGAAACCCACAACGACATCCCGGCAGAAAAGGCCGATGAGATTTTCGACATCATGATGAAGTTTGCCGAGTACGGTTTCAACCGTTCACACTCGGCTGCCTATTCTCTGGTCGCCTTCCAAACGGCTTACCTCAAGGCCAACTATCCTGCGGAATACATGGCCTCGGTGTTGACCCACAACATGGGCGACATCAAGAAGGTGACCTTCTTCATGGAAGAGTGCAAGCGCATGGGCATGCTGGTATTGGGCCCTGATGTGAACGAAAGTGCTTACAAGTTCACGGTAAACGACAAGGGAGAGATTCGCTTTGGAATGGGCGCCATCAAAGGCGTAGGCGAAGGTGCTGTAGAAGCCATCATCGCCCAGCGCAAGGAAGAAGGTTCCTACAAAACCGTGTTTGAGTTTGCTTCCAGGCTAGATCTGCGCACGGTGAACAAGAAAAACTTCGAAAGCCTTTCCATTGCCGGTGCCTTTGACTCGTTTGAAGGAGTGCACCGCGCGCAATACTTCGCGGAAGATGAGAAAGGACAGTCACTCATCGAAAAGGCGATGCGCTATGGCAATGCCATACAACATGCCGCCAATTCTGCACAGGCCTCGCTCTTTGGAGAGTCTGCGGACGCGGACATTCCCGAGCCTCCCATTCCCTTCGCGGAACCTTGGGGAACACTCAAGCAGCTGAACCAGGAACGCGATGTGGTAGGCGTATACATTTCTGGCCACCCGCTGGACGACTACCGCTTTGAGATGAAGCACTTCACCAGCGCCACGGTCACAGAGCTGGAAAACCTGGAAGCCATCAGAGGGCGCGAGCTGAAGGTCGCAGGCATCATTACTGAAGCCAAGCACCTGACTACCAAAACGGGCTCTCCGTTTGGCAAGTTTATATTGGAAGACTACGATGGCTCCTTTGAATTTGCGCTTTTCAAGGATGACTACCTCCGCTTCAAGGCCTTTTTGTCAGAAAACTGGTTTGTGCTGGTAGAGACCAAAGTGGACACCTGGTACAACAAACGAGAGGAAAAGGAAATCCACCGACTGAAGGTCACCAAGATGGAATTGCTATCCGAATTACGCGAACAGCGTGTGAAGAAATTATCGCTGAAAGTGCCGGTATCACGGCTGAGCGAGCGGATGATTGCCGACCTTTCTTCACTTTGTCGCACCCATCCTGGTAAGGTTCCGGTGAAGATAATCGTCTACGAGAACGGAACGAACATTGAAATGCCCTCAAGGAGCCTGAAAATAGACCTTACGCGCGAAATCTCGAACGAGCTGGACGCGATGGATCACATTGAATGGAGCATTGAGAAAGCATGACACAATGTCTTTTCCTGAACAATTGGTCAATCTTTTGTTTAATACGTTTGTAGTTTAGAAAAAACCATCAGATCAACACTTATTTAATCATGGCAGTAGAATTAACAGACTCAAATTTTGAAGAAACAGTTTTGAACTCGGATAAGCCTGTAATGGTCGATTTCTGGGCGGAGTGGTGCGGCCCTTGTAGAATGGTCGGCCCCATCGTGGAGGAATTGGCAAATGAATACGAAGGCAAAGCCGTTATCGGGAAACTGAATGTGGATCACAATCCAGCCGTAGCTCAGAAATACGGTATTCGAAACATTCCTACCGTTCTCTTTATCAAGAACGGTGAAGTGGTAGATCGCCAAGTGGGTGCAGGCCCAAAGGCTTCTTACCAAACAAAACTGGATGCACAAATGGCCTAACCAGCCCGCATCCGGTAGCTTAACTAAGCAGCGAAGCCTCTCGAGCAATCGAGGGGCTTTTTTTGTGCTTGCATTCAAAGCAATACACGCAAGTCATCCTGAGGAATGCTGCTGAGCAGCATGTCTCGAAGGGTGACGACCACAAAGGGAAGTGTTTGTTCAGTATTCCCGCTTACACGCTTCGAGACGCTCGTTCCTCGCTCCCTTTGCTCCGCTGAAGCTACGCGAAAGCGCAGTCAGCATGACCGCTGAGTTTATCTCATTACAAAACACTCATTAGTCATCCTGAGGAGTGCCGCGATGCGGCACGTCTCGAAGGGTGACACCACCACTCCACAAACCCCTCCAGAGCCCCGAACTGGTTACATTCGCGCCATGGCCTTCTCTCCAAACCTCGCTCAAACCAGTCCGTTCCCGATGAACATCGAAGTGGACAAAGCCGAGGGCTGCTACATCTGGGATACCAACGGCAAACAATACCTAGACCTGATTTCAGGCATTGCCGTCACCAACATCGGGCATCGTCACCCGCATGTGATCCAGGCCATCAAAGATCAGCTGGACCGCTACCAGCACGTGATTCCCTTTGGAGAGTTCTCACAAGCCCCGCAAAACAAGCTGGCCGACAAGCTTGCTTCCCTCCTGCCCAATTCGCTCAATTGCAGCTACTTCGTAAACTCTGGAACCGAGGCCAACGAAGCAGCCCTGAAATTGGCCAAGCGTGCCACGGGTCGACATGAGGTAGTCGCCATGAAGCGCAGCTATCACGGAGCCACACATGGCTCGCTGAGCGTGACGGGCAACGAGATCAAAAAGCAGCAATTCAGACCTTTCATTCCAGGAACGACCTTCATTGATTTCAACAACCTGGCTGAGCTCAGTCAAATCACTGAGCGCACCGCAGCGGTGATCATCGAAATTGTGCAAGGTGATGCCGGAGTTCGCATTCCGGATCGGGAGTACCTGCTGGCGCTTAGGAAGCGTTGCGATGAAGTGGGCGCCCTGCTTATTGCGGATGAGATTCAAACCGGGTTTGGAAGGACGGGCAGCTGGTTTGCGTTTGAGCACTTTGGCATTGTACCGGACATCCTCACCATCGCCAAGGGATTTGGAGGAGGAATGCCAATTGGAGCTTTCATCACTTCGCAAGCGCGCATGAAACTCCTCACACATGACCCGATGCTGGGACACATCACCACTTTTGGCGGCCATCCTGTGTGTTGCGCAGCTGCGCTGGCCAACATCGAGGTGCTGGAAAGAGAAGACTGGATCGTAAAAGCCGAGGCAAAGGGAGCTTTCCTTCACTCACGACTGCAACACCCGAAGATCAAAGAAGTAAGACAGATCGGCCTGATGCTGGCCGTGGAGCTAGAAACCGAGGAACAGGTGGTGGCTTGCATTGATGCACTGAAGGATCGTGGAATCATTGCCTTCTACTTCCTGAGCAGTCGAAATGCCTTTCGACTCGCACCGCCTCTATGCATTTCTCAAGAAGACCTGAGCGTTGCATCCAAGGAGATTCTAAGTGTAATCGAAACACTGTAGACCTAGTCCAGGCTGATTGATCCACCCAGAAGGTTCGACAGCATTCCTCTCCAGTAACCAATCAAGCTTCTCAAAGTGTTGCTCCCAAGTTCAGTTTAAGAAATAGGTTTACATTTCCTTCTGTAACCGAACCCCTTCACCCCATACTCATGCGATTCAAACTTCTGATCTCGACTGTGCTTGTCATTTTTGCGACACTACTGAATGCAGTTGGACAAACCAGCGCATGCGATCAACTCCATACTTCGGATACCTCCTTCTCCGGCTGGGAAGCCTTCTACAGTCATTTTGACCTTATCGGCACCTCTGGTCAAGACACTGGCTTTGTAATGGGGAGGCATACCATCATGGATTCAGGACAAGTAGACTTCTATGCCGACATGATGTTGTCCAAGACGTTCGGACAGAATCCTTATTCCATTCGAATCGGAAACGACAACGTTGGTGCACAGGCCGAACAACTGCGGTTTCTTCTGCCGGTAACATCCGCGAATCGCTATTTGGTCTACCGGTTTGCGTCCGTCATGCACGACCCCAATCACGTTCCTTCGGACTCTCCTATGTTCAGATTTCGAATCGTGGACCCAACAAGTGACACTACGTTACTGGCCAATGCGGGTGGTGAAGTCATCATTAATCTCCTGAGTACCTATCCATCTGCGATTCCGTCTTCGTTTCTCTTCTTTGGGTATTACACTCCCTGGCTCTCAGGGATTGCAGATCTTTCTGGATTTGTAGGGCAAAATGTGATCATAGAGCTGACGAATCGCGACTGTGGCTTAGGCGCTCACTTTGGCTATACCTATGTTTCTATGGAGTGTTATGGCGGATTGGACAACCTCTACTGCGAAGACACCTTCACCGTGGCTGCACCCGAGGGTTTCGAATATGCATGGAGCAATGGGGATACTGCGGCTCAGACCATTTATTATTCAAACAATCAGATCTCGCTGGAAGCATGCACCATCACAGATGACTTCCAAAACACTGTGAATGTGCCGTTCACCGCTTCCTTCAACACACAATCCTTCATCGACACCACTGTCTGCGATGATGCCCCGATCACCTTCGCAGGCACACTAATAACGGCCACTGGAAACTATGTTGACACCTTAGCGACAAGTTCGGGATGCGATTCGGTGATTAACCTGGTCGTTCAGGTGGATTCCATCAACTCGATTGAATTGACGGTGGATTCACTCGGTTCCATCAGCGCTCCTGACGGATTCAACTCCTACCAATGGATTAACTGTGAAGACCTCAGCTCGGCTTCCGGGTCGATGGACGGCAATGTATTTACTCCAGATTCTTCAGGCAGCTATTCGTTGGTCATCGGCAATGCGTTCTGCGAGGATACGCTTGAGTGTGTGGAAGTTTCGGTCTTACCGAACGGAATCCAGGATCGGCAAGTCCCTGAAGTAAGGCTTTATCCTAATCCTGCCTCTGAAACGGTCACTATCGAATTGCCTCTGAAAGCTCCCTTACCGATCACACTTTCAAACACACTCGGAACCATTGTGATGCGTGATGTACTGAGCGAAGACCGAACGAAGTTGGATGTCTCTGCGCTGCCTCCAGGCGTCTACTTTTTTACCATTGGTTCGAAGACGCTCGCCACACAACATAGAATCATCATCCAATAAAAAAGGCCGTGGTTTTCACCACAGCCTTTCCTTTCATATTCGATTGCTCTTCTTAGTTCACAGAGAGGTAAGAAGCTACACCCTCGTGAGAAGCAGTCATTGCTGACTCGCCTTTCTGCCAGTTTGCAGGACAAACTTCTCCGTTTTCTTCGTTGAACTGAAGCGCATCCACCATGCGGATTACTTCATCTACGTTACGACCGAGTGGCATGTCGTTCACCAGCTGGTGACGCACAACTCCTGACTTGTCGATAAGGAACAGACCACGGTAGGCTACCAGCTCACCTTCGTTGCGAAGCATGTTTTCATCATCGTAGTAGAAATCCCCTGCCAACACATCATAGTTGTAAGAGATGGTCTTGTTTGTATCTGCAACCACTGGGTAAGTGATTCCCTTGATACCACCTTGCTCTTTTGGCATTTGAAGCCATCCCCAGTGACTCTGCTCAGTATCCGTAGAAACAGCTACAACCTCTACGTCACGAGACTTAAATTCTTCCAACTTGGACTGAAACGCATGCAACTCTGTAGGGCACACAAATGTGAAATCCTTAGGGTAGAAAAACAGAACCACATACTTCTCTCCAATGAACTGATCCAGCGAAAAGCCTTCCACAATTTCACTTCCGTTAAGAACAGCAGCCGCACTGAACTGAGGTGCCTTCTTTCCAACTAATACTCCCATGATCGATTTTTTATGCGATTTGAATTTGGCCGCGAAAGTATCTTCTGGAAAGGCTCCCATCAAGGTACCCTGACACACCTTTTTATGATTTTAATCAACAGGTTGTGTTAATCAGGTAATTGGATGATCAGTTGATTAGATGATGAAGCATCGGTGCCAGTATAAATCCGGCCTTTTTCTTTTTGTGGGCACCAGATCGGAGAGAAATTGTGCGTTGGCCTTGCGCAGCGATTTGGGTGTTTGAAGATCGTAAGAAGTACGAGCGAGTTTCAAATCGCGGCAAGCAAAAAGTTCGATTCGCCATCTGGTCACAAAAAGATGACAGCCTTGACTTTTGCTCTACTTTGTGTCAAGACAAAGTAGAAAGAGGGCAAGGTCAGTGAACTTTACACTCCCAGTGTTCAAGGATATACTTGCTGATAGGTATTTTTAATGACGACATAATTGCCAAATAGCGCTGAGGTTGAATGACGCTTTTCAACTACATCCAGCGACATCGTATGATCCAATGGCTCGATTTCCCAATTATCTGATTTTCTAATCAACTCATCATCTAATCCTCCCACGGTATTTCTACTTTCGCGGCCCGAAACAGAAATCAAGACCATGGCAGGAAATAGAACTTTCACAATGATCAAGCCTGAGGCAGTAGCAGCAGGACACACAGGAGCAATTCTCGCAAAAATGCAGGCCGCAGGTTTTCGCCTTGTAGCCATGAAAAAAACCAAGCTGGATGCGGATCGCGCTGGTGCATTCTACGCTGTTCACAGCGAGCGACCATTCTATGGTGAATTGGTAGAATACATGTCTTCCGGTCCCATCATCGCAGCCATCCTCGAAAAAGACAACGCAGTGCTCGATTTCCGCGCATTGATCGGTGCTACTGATCCATCGGAAGCGGCTGAAGGAACCATCCGCAAGGAGTTCGCTGAATCAAAGGCGAAGAATGCAGTGCACGGCTCTGACAGCGATGAGAACGCAGAGATCGAAAGCAACTTCTTCTTCTCAGGAAACGAGCGGTTTTAAGTAACTTCCGCTCCATGCAACAATGGACGGAAGCCGATTTTAAATCGGCCGGAACAAGACTTCGCGGACTCGAAGCTGACCACAAACCTTTATGGGGCAAGATGAGCCTCCAGCACATGGTGGAACATCTGGTCGGCTCGTGGCGGATCTCGAATGGTCGCGCCCGGGTGAAGGTGTTGTTGGATGAACAAGAGGTTCAAAGGCGAAGAGCCTTCCTTGATTCTGATGAACCTTACCCGCGCAACGTTCAAAACCCCGTCTTTGCCGGAGGGTTGCCTCCCTTGCGCAAGCCATCCGTAGAAGCAGCCATCGTGCAACTGGAAGACGAGATCAACGCTTTTTTCGAGCATTTCTCCGTCCACCCTGATGCGATCGAGGTTCATCCCATTTTTGGCCCAATGGATCATGATCATTGGCTGCGATTTCAGTCCAGGCACATGACGCATCATTTTACGCAATTCGGGCTGATGCCCTGAGACAGACTTCAGAACATTGAAACAAGTGGAACGCCTCCTGATGCAAAATGCAGGGGGCGTTTTTGATTAGTTTTGCCCCCCTTTCAAAAGGACGATTATGGCACTGAAAGAAGAGATTGAAAAGAGGAAGACGTTTGCGATCATCTCGCACCCTGATGCGGGTAAAACAACCTTGACGGAAAAGTTCCTCCTGTTTGGTGGTGCCATCCAAACGGCCGGTGCTGTAAAGTCCAACAAGATCAAAAAGACTGCTGCCTCCGACTTCATGGAGATCGAACGGCAGCGTGGTATTTCGGTGGCCACTTCGGTCATGAGTTTTGAATACAAGGGCCACCTCATCAACCTGTTGGATACACCGGGTCACAAGGATTTTGCGGAAGACACCTACCGAACGCTCACTGCGGTGGACAGTGTGATCTTGGTGGTGGACAGTGCCAACGGTGTGGAGGAGCAAACGAAAAAGTTGACGGAGGTGTGCCGCATGCGCGATACTCCCATCATCATCTTTGTGAACAAGCTCGACCTTGAGGGACGTGATCCATTCGACCTGTTGGAGGAACTGGAAAGCTCGCTCAACATCAGCGTTCGACCGCTCACGTGGCCGATCAATAAGGGCAAGGAATTCAAGGGAGTCTACAACCTTCATGAGAAGCACCTGAACCTCTTCGAGGTGAACAAGACCAAGGTATCAGACGACGTGCTTTCCTTTTCGAACCTCGAAGACCCTGAACTGGACAAGCTCCTGGGCGCTGATGCTGATCAGCTGCGTGAAGATGTCGAGTTAATTGATGGCGTCTACGATCGCTTTGAGCGCGAGCCTTACGCCAAAGGTCAGGTGGCTCCAGTGTTCTTCGGAAGTGCGGTCAACAATTTTGGAGTGAAGGAATTGCTGGATCTGTTCATCGACATTGCGCCTACTCCATTGCCCAGGGAAAGCAACAAAGGCCCTGTTTCACCCGAACAAAAGGACTTCAGCGGATTCATTTTCAAGATTCACGCAAACCTAGACCCCAATCACCGAGACAGGATTGCCTTCCTGAGGATTTGCTCGGGAAAGTTTGAGCGCAACAAGTTCTTCCAGCATACCCGGCTCAACAAGAAGCTTCGATTCAGTAGCCCCTACTCCTTCCTGGCGAGGGAGAAAAGTGTGATTGACGAAGCGTATCCCGGTGATGTGATTGGGCTTTATGACACGGGTAACTTTAAAATTGGCGACACGCTTTCAGAGGGGGACGAGTTCCAATTCCAGGGCATTCCCAGCTTCTCGCCCGAAATATTCCGGGAGGTAATCAACACCGATCCTATGAAGTCGAAGCAGTTGGAGAAAGGGGTGCGACAGTTGACAGATGAAGGCGTTGCTCAGCTTTTCATTCAGCAGCCGGGAAGTAAAAAGATCATTGGTACGGTGGGTGAACTTCAATTTGAAGTGATCAAGTATCGCCTGAACCATGAATACGGAGCTTCCTGTGATCTGGTACACCGTAGCTTTCATAAAGCATGCTGGATCACCACAGACAACAAGGAACAACTGGACGATTTCATGCGCATTAAAGCCGCTGAAGTGGCTCTGGATAAGGATGACAATCCCGTGTTTCTCGCTCCTTCCGCGTGGATGCTGCAAATGGCAGAGGAGGGTTATCCCGACCTGAAGTTCCATGTGACCTCAGAGTTCAAGACAGCGCAGGAGGCATAGGCTTTTGCTCTGGTGAACAGCCTCAGCTGTAAAGGGCTTTCAAAAAGCGGTTGTTGGCGAAAAAAAACCTAGGCTAAAGCCCTTTATTTTCAGGCTTTACAGAGAAATCCAACTCTTCGATTTATTTCTATTTTTGCCTCGATTCAGAATATGTGCTATTATCGCCTTCTCATGAATAAAATCCTAAAACCTATAGCTATCCTCAGCATCCTGGCGACCACGGTTGTCGGGTGTGGTGGTGAAGGAACCGAGAAAAAGACTGATGTAACTCCAGAGGCGGACTCTACAGCCGTTGAAGACCAGATGTTTGGTATGGATGTGATGTCGTCTAATAACTATCAGGTCCCCTCTCCGAATGAGCTTTTCCTGATCATCAAGAACAGTGAACTGGAATACAAGGAAGGTATTGTGACCAGTGGTGCTGCGAACTATAATTCCAGCAAAGCACAGGCACTGAACTTTGGTCGCCTTACGGCAGACATTGCCTACTCTGCTTCTTACGAGAAGTTCCAGGAATCGATCGACAACTTCGAGAACTTGCGCAAGTTGGCGGGTGAGTTGGGAATCAGCTACGTTTTTGATGAGCTGATGGTAAACCGTGTGAAGAACAACATGGACAATGCCGATTCGCTGGAAATGATCTCCAACAACTCTTACATCAACATCGTGAACCTCATGGAGGAAAGCGGTGAGAGTGTAAACCTGTCGATCATCTCAGCGGGTGGTTTTGTGGAGAGCATTTATATCCTGAGCGAGCTGATTGGTGAGTATGAAGAAGGAAGCGAAGTAATTCAGCGCCTGGCAGACCAGAAGCTGGTGATGGAGAACATTCTCGACTATTTAAATCAGCACAGCGATGAAGCCAAAGTAGCTGAGGTAGTTTCTGAATTGAAGCCGATCGCTGATGTATTCCTCAACCTGAAAGAAGGCGAAGCTGCTGCTACCAAAAGCGAGCGCGATGGTAAAATGGTGCTTAGTGGTGGTAAGATCGAGATGAGTAAAGAAGAATTTGACGCCCTGAAAAAGGCTGCTAAAGATTACCGTGATTCATTTTCAAATGCCGGTGCCGGTAACTAACTAACCCTTATGAAAAAAGCAATCTTTTTGTCCGTATTCCTGTTCGCATCGATGTTCGTTTTTACATCGGAAGCGCAAGAATGCAACAACTTTCATAAGCGCAGGTGTGAAGGATCTGACGATCCTGCCATGCGGTATAACAATCAATCCAAGAGCGGCCTCTTTGTGCTGGGTCATACTTCTGACCTTGTATTTGTAGCACATGCCGGACAGGACTACAGGGTATCCCTCTGTCAGCAGAAATCTGTTGAGGAGCCGCTGAAGTTCAAGATCCTTGACGGCCGCAGCAAAGAAGTGCTGTTTGACAATGAGCAAATGGACTTTGACGTTCCTACCGAGGAAGGTGAAGAAACAGATGGTTCGTTGCCAGATTACTTCGAGTTCAGCTGCGATGTCACGCGCAAGATGATCATCCGAATCACAGCTCCAGGCCCACCTCCTTCTGAAGGCGGTAAGAAAAAGCGTGAAGAACCAGATCCAGAAGATTTGTTCTGCGTTGGAGTTCTGGTAGAATACATGCCTACTCCAAAGCTTGGCTTCTAAGGATTTAAACCACAGATAAAAGAAAAGCCGTTATCAAATGATAACGGCTTTTTTTATGCTCTGACCTTTCGGCTCGATCGGTAAGATTTGAGCCCAGCCTTTACATCATCTTGAATCCGCCTATTTCAGCAGTTTCGTGCTTGGCAGGAAGGCTCGACATCTCTTCGCTCACAAACTCATTGCGGATCGCGTCAATCCATTTCTTGGAGCGCTCGTTGAGTTCGAAGTCATCGGTCATCATACGGCCGCGCGTCACGAGAATTCCCATGTCAGCACCTTCATAGATGTAATCACCGGCTTTTAGAATCCGCAGGAAGAATGCTTCGCTCTCGCTTTCTACGGCCCTTCTGTGTGTGTCCATCCGGTCGAAGGTGATGGCCCCGTTTTCATCCATCTTATAGATGCCTGACTTTGGAGCAGCGGTCAGCTGACGAATGTTGTCCTCGGTGTGCTTGATCACCATCTGCCCCCAACTGTCGATGTTCTCGGGCAAATGCCAACGCTTGTTCAGTGCATTCACACTTACCTCGTAGTCCATGTCCATGTACTCCATGATGTGGAACATAAACAGCGGACAGTCTGCCAATGCAAATACTGCGTGGTTGGTGATGGAGCTTGCTCCGGTGATTCGGGGATTCAGCTCACCAAGGTAGAGCTCGTTGGTATCGGTATCAATGAGGAAGTCCACCTCGAAATAGCCCTTGTAGCCTTCTTTGCGAAGCTGATCGCCAAACTGCTCTGCATACTTGCGTGCCTTTCTGCGAATGCTCGGTGTGAAGCAATCGGCATAGATTTCATTGCCACACCAGCCGCCTTTGTAGGGTGTCAACTCTTTGAACCCGACCAGCTCCGTCATCAACGGAGCCACAATGGTTCCGTTGCGCGTAACGCATGCTTCCATGGCAGCGCCACGATTGTTGATGCGCTTCATCACCTTGACCTCGTCTTCCTTGATGATCTGATCGGCATACTTCTTCCAATCCTCCTCCGTGTTGATGAAGAAGGTGGTGTGTCCGCTGTCACCGTATGGCGTTTGAACCACCAACTCTTCGCCCAGATGACTGGAAACACTGCGCAGTGTTTTGTAGCTGTCCACCTTGGTAAGCACGTTGGGAACGGTAGGTACATCAGCCTTGATGGCGATGCGGTTGGTAACCACCTTGTTATCGAGGTAATTGCGAAGCTTCGCTGGTGGGAAGGCCAGGTCGAGTCCAAGCTCTTTGGCCAGTGCTTCGGTTTTCTCGTCAAACATGAGAAACAGCGCCTTACCCTTTCCTCGGTCACGAATGAACTCTACAGTTTCACGATGCTCAAGCAGGTAGTTGACAATGTCTTCAATGCTTTCAAACTCTTCGTGAGGCAGTTCTTCCTTTGGGGCAAACACGTTTGGATGCTGCCCATCAAAACACTCGATGTAACAAATGAACTTGAAACTTCTGATCCATTCATCAGCACCGAGGAGGTTGAAGTTGGTAGCCGAAATGAAGTAGATCGGGGTGTCGTTTCGGTAGAAGAATCTACGTATGTCATGAATGCCCTTCAGCTTTTTAGGGCGATCCTTTTTCTTCTTGTCTTTACCCATTAGAGGAGGATTAGTTAGTAGTAAGTAGTTCTTGAATGGTTGATTCTTTAAAGACTCTGAAACCCAGCTCAGCATTGTATGAGTGAATCTCCTTCACATCCAGTGCCTTCATGAATTCGAGGATGTCGCGTGTCATTACCTGCCCCGGAACCAACACTGGAAAACCGGGAGGATAGGGAATGACAAAGGAGCTGGATACGATCTCACGACCGTCAGCAATCAGCTTTTCGCATTCATCGAGGCGAAGGCTCTCACAGGCATCTTCATCATAAGCCAGAAAATAAGCCGACCGGATGTTGCCTTCGTTGGTTTCGGCCTGACGAAAAGCCTGATGGAAGTAGCTGAAATTGGGCAGTGCCGGCAATCGCTCGGTAAGGTCCACTACCTTTTCATCGTGGATCTTCGACTCTTGCAGGGAAAACGCAGTGGTTCTAGCTTCCAGCTGCTTGGCGATCTTGAGCAATACCCCGATGAGCTTGGCTACCGAGCTTCGTGTGGTACCAATGTTGGTCATGAACAGCACCGTGTTCCGCGAAGTCTTGTTCACCTGAATCCCAAACTGATCCATGAGGTACTCACGCTTGAAGGTATCTCCGTCAATGCCGGTACGGCCGATGTAGAGGTTGATCTTGGTAGGATCGAGCACAAACTGATCTGTTTTCCATGCTCCGACCATATTGCTCCACCCCAGATCCTTGTCATAGTATCGCTTCAATCCTGATTTGCGGTAGTCCTCGGGAATCAGATCATCTACACTCAGGATGTCGAAGTACTTTCTGAGCAGCGGGTTGTTTGCGATTTTCACGCGCAGAGTCATGGCCCGCTCCACGCTCTTCCCCACCAGCTCGTTTCCTTCTAGCTCGGCCTGCCTCCGTCCCATGTCCAGCGATGCCAGAATCTGATAGGACGGTGATGTAGAGGTATGGGTCATGTAGGCTTCCATGAAAGCATCTTCGACCTTCTTGGCAAAGAGCTCATCATAAATGTGAATCATGGAACCCTGTCTTAAGCTCGTCAGGGTTTTATGCGTAGACTGGGTGGCATACGCACGGATTTTGACCTTGTCAGGGTCAGGAAGTTCATCCGCCAGCCCCAGTGCCTTCTGAGCTTCGTAATGCTCCCGGTATTCTTTTGAATGGTATTTGGCTGCGAGTGTTTCAGCGGCATGCATGGCTGTTCGCTCTCTGAAAATGGTGGAGAAGCGTGCAAAACCAAACCACGCCTCGTCCCACAGGAAGATCATGTCTGGTTTAATAGCCAATACTTCTTCCATGACCTGAGCCACGTTGTAGACCACACCATCGAAGGTGCAATTGGTGAGGAGGAGCATTTTCACCTCATCCAGCCTTCCGGCATCTTTGAAGGCGAGCAATTGTTCCTTGATGTGACTTCCCGGCACAGCTCCATACATTGAATACTTCGCGATGTGGAAGGAGTCGAGGTACACCGGATTAGCACCACACAATACCAAACCGTAGTGGTGGGACTTGTGGCAATCGCGGTCTACAAGGACCACGTCACCGGGCTTCACCAATGCCTGCACAACGATCTTGTTCGCAGTACTGGTTCCGTTGGTAGCAAAATAGGTTTTCTGCGACCCAAAGGCTCTGGAGGCCATGGTCTGCGCCTTCTTAAGCGGACCGGTAGGTTGAAGCAGTGAATCCAGTCCACCGGTGGTGGCAGAAGTTTCAGCGAGGAAGATGTTGCGACCGTAGAAATCACCCATCTCCTTGATCCAGTTACTCTTAAAAATGCTGTTGCCGCGGGAAATGGGCATGGCATGAAACACTCCTGTAGGGCGCTTACTGTAGCTCACAAGGGCGTTGTAGAACGGTGTTTCGTAGCGCTCGTAAATTCCCTTCAGCACGTTGAGATGCAGGTCTGTAAGGTCTTCCTGCCGGTAGAAGATGTTTCGGAAGTTCTCCATTGCCTCATCCGCGATGTTGTCCAACGTCACATCGGTCACACAAAAGAGGTCCAGTTCAGGTCGAAGCTGACGAATCTTGCGCCCCAGCTCAATGCCCACCTCCGAAGACTTCCGAGCTTCATTGGACTCAATGAGCCATGAATTCAGAAACTGACGAAGCTTGGTAATGTCATTGGTGCTCTTGAACGGGAAGGAGTAGCGAATGATGCAACTCTGCAGATTCGGATTGAAGTTCAGGGCGATCAGTGCATCCTGAAAGGTCCGCACGATGACCACTTCGTAGTAGAACTCATCCTTGTCGCTGCGCAAGGCACGGAGCTGATTGCGCAATTCTTTCTGCTCGTCTTCGCCAATGTCGTTCACGATGAGCACCTCGAAGTAGTGCGTCTCTTTCTTGAACTGCCGCACGTCTTCTTCATCTTCTTCAAAAATGTCTGAAGACTCTGGCGACTCGTTGAAGTAAGCCCGGCTTTCGAGCAGCCGAACCATTTTATTGACCGCATTGCTGATCGCAAAGTATTCCCTGCGATCGAGCATGCTGATGAGCGCATCCAAGCGATGCAACCCGGGAAATGCCCAGTAGATCTCAACCTTCTTCAACTCTGAAATGCAATCGAGGATCTCCTTGTGACGCTCGCTTTGAACCTTGTCTTTGTGCTGCTTCTGGACTGCCAGTTCGGCTGAGTCCTTCAAGCTATTCCACAGCTTGGTTCGATATTCAGAGATGTTGTAGTACTGTCTGTGAGTGACCTTTTTCGAGTGTACAGGCGCGACAGCGGTTTTGGGTTGTTCTACTGACATATGGTGTTAGGCCGTCTTTGGGAAACCGGAGCTGGCAGGAAAGTTAGTGGGAATTTCTTTTCCATAAGCTTCCTCCATCGATGTTTTCCGGTCGGGCTTCTCAAGTGGCCCCAGGCTGTTGAGGTACTCCGATTGCTTCCCCGGCTGGTAAACATCGAATGCCACATGCCTGTCACGGAACGATTTCAGCGTCTGTCCCAAACGCAACACTCCGCGCTCTCGGCTTCGCTTCACACGCTCAATGTCCACCTCCAGCGGAATGATCTCCTCGCTGGTGTGTGCCTGATACAGCACTCTGCCGTCCGGGCCACACACAATTGACTGTCCGTTTCCTCCGGCTTCCAAACCGTTGATATCAAAGATGAAGCACTGATTAATGGCTGCACTGGACCTCACAATACTGAGCTCAATCTCACGATCGATGGTGTTTGTCAATGTTGGGTGCAGAATCACCTCCGCTCCCATGGCAGCCAATGTCCTGGTGGTTTCAGGGAACCACATGTCATAGCAAATACTCACTCCAAAGCGGCCCACGTTGGGCACATCGAAGGTGAGGAACTGGTCTCCACCGGTCACTCCTTCTTCGTAAGGGTAGAATGGAAACATTTTTCGGTAGCGACCTACTACATGGCCCTCAGGGTTGTACACAGAAGCTGTGTTGTAGACCTTTCCGTTGTCTCGCTCAAACACACTTCCGGGCAGCAACCAGATTTTGTGCTTCTTCGCCATTTCAGCAAACTCGCGATCATAGACATCGAGTTCACTGGCAAAAGCCGTTAACGGGCCTCTTGTACACAGCTCTGAGAACATGACCATTTGCACCCACGGATAGATGCTCATGAGCACGTCCAGCTTATATTTCATCATTGGCAAATTGCTATGAGCACCGCTCACGCGCATTTGCACTCCGGCTATTGAGAAATTATTCATTGTCTTGTTTGATTAAAGAATCTGCGCTCCCGGCAGCCAATTAGGCTCGGCCTGTCAACCTGAGCAGTTCTTCTTCAATGATGTCCAGCCCTTTTTCGAGCAACTCTTCCCCGATGACGAGAGGACTGAGAATGCGAATGACATTTTTGTGTGTCCCGGCACTGAGCAGGATGAGACCCCGATCAGCGCACGCCATCATGAGGTCATTGCAAAGCTTGGCATCTGGTTGGAAAGGATCACCATCCTTCACCAACGCAAAAGCAACCATTGCCCCAAGGCCTCTTACTTCGCCTATTTCGGGGCAACGCTCCTTGAGAGCCTCGAAACGCGCACGGCTGATATTGCCCACGTGCTCGCCCTTCGTGTTGATGTCAATCTCCTTCATGTAGCGAATGTTCGCAAGGGCCGCAGCTGCACAAACAGGGTTTCCGGGATAGGTTCCTCCGATGGTTCCGGGAGAAACGGCATCCATGACATCGGCTCTGCCGATGACACAACCGATGGGCATTCCGCCTCCCATCGACTTGGCCCAGGTGCTGATATCGGGTGTTACGTCATAGTGTTGGTATGCTGCCCATTTGCCGGTTCGGCCAAATCCGCTCTGTACCTCATCAAGGATGAGAAGAATACCGAACTCATCACAAATCTTTCGCAATTCTTGCATGTAAGCCTGTGGCATGGGCACAAATCCACCCTCGCCCTGTACAGGCTCCACGATGATCGCAGCACAATTGTTAGGATCAACCGTTGCCATCAGCGATTCTCTGAGCAGCTTGATTTCGCGCTGTACAAAGTCATCATAGCTCAATCCACGGCCATAGCGGAAGTGGTTTGGAAAGCGGAAGCGATAGGTTTCCGGTGCAAACGGACCGCAGTTCAGTTTGTAGGCTGGCTTTGCGGTGAGGGTCATCGCCATCATGCTCCTTCCATGGAAGGCATCGGTGAAGCAAATGATGCCTTGACGCTTTGTGGCCTGACGGGCGATCTTGATCGCGTTTTCCACGCTCTCAGCCCCTGTACAAGTGAGCATCACCTTGGTTTTTTCTCCGTGTGGGAAAAGCTCGATGAGCTCTTCGGCCAACTCCATGTACACGTCATAGGTGGCGACATTGAAACACGTGTGGATCAGCTTGGCAGCTTGCTCCTGAATGGCCTTCACCACCGGTTCAGGACAGTGACCGGAGTTCAACACTCCAATACCTCCCCCAAAATCGATCAACTCCCGGCCATCTGCATTGGTGATGACTGCTCCATTGGCTGAAACGGCTGTTGAGGGATTGAACACCCCTACTCCATTCGTTACAACTTCTTTTCTCCACGCAAACAATTCCTCGCTCGTTTTGCTCTTCTTTTCTGTCGCCAACATGTTGTTTGAATTAGGCGGCAAAAGTAGAATTACCCTGTGCAAAACGACACCTGTTTCAGCCGGATATTTTCCAGTTTTTTCCACGCAAATCGATGGTTGATAGGACGATAGAAAGATGCGCCTCAAAAGGTTCTTCAAAACCTTGCAAAACCTGCTCAACCCTTTCGTGGATATCTGGCTAAATTCGCAACATGGAACTACCTTCCAAGCTCCTGGAAAAAACCGTTGAGCATTTCGAATCCCTTCCCGGTGTTGGCCGCAGAACCGCCTTGCGATACACGCTGCATCTGCTGAAAATGCACAAGCGCGATTCTCTGGCTTTTGGTGCGGACATCTCGCGTATGGTGGAAGATCTGCGATTCTGCAAGCGCTGCCACAACATTTCTGACCATGAGTTATGCCAAATCTGCACACACCCCAAACGCGATCACGGAGTCATTTGCGTAGTGGAAGACCTGCGTGATTTGCTGGCGTTGGAATCGACAGGGCAATACTTCGGGAGTTACCATATTTTGGGTGGAGTGATCAGCCCCATGGATGGAATTGCCCCCAGCGACCTCCATATTGACACACTTCTGGAGCGTGTGAGAAATGAAGACATTAAGATCAAGGAAGTGATCTTTGCCCTGCCGGCCACCATGGAAGGCGATACCACTTGTTTTTACCTGTTCAAAAAGCTGGGCGAATTTGAAGTTAACGTAACGTCTCTGGCACGGGGAGTTGCGGTAGGCAATGAGCTGCAATACACAGATGAGGTTACCCTCGGGCGCTCACTGCTCGGTCGCTTACCCTATGAAACTGCCGTTGGCTCCTAACTTCTGCGTTTGAAGCTCAGCATCATCATTGTCAACTACAACGTGCGCTTCTTTTTGGAGCAGTGCATCGAATCCTGCCTTCGATCCATGGAAGGCATGGAAGCAGAACTCATCATTGTTGACAATGCTTCTACAGATGGCAGCCGCGAAATGATGGCGGAAAAACATCCCGACCTCGATTACTACTATTTGGAGCAGAACTTGGGGTTTTCAAAAGGCAACAATTATGGAATTGAGCGCGCCAAGGGGGAATACGTGCTGTTGCTCAACCCGGATACGGTTGTTGGAGAAGACACTTTTCAGGCCTGTGTGAAGTTCATGGATTCAAAGGATGATGCAGGCGGTTTAGGCGTCTACATGATCAACGGTCAGGGAGAGTTTCTGCCAGAAAGCAAGCGTGGTCTTCCTACCCCAGAAGCAGCTTTCTATAAAATGACCGGGCTTTCTGCACTTTGGCCCAAGTCTCCGCGGTTTTCTAGCTACCATCTCGGCTATCTGCCTAAAGAAGAGACTCACGAAGTGCAGATTCTGAGCGGAGCATTCATGATGATCCGAAGGAGTGTACTGGAACAAATCGGTTACCTCGATGAAGACTTTTTCATGTACGGTGAGGACATCGACCTTTCTTACAGAATTGTAAAAGCGGGTTTCAAGAACTACTACTTCCCGGAAACCAAAATCATTCACTACAAGGGCGAAAGCACCAAAAAGAGCAGTGCGAACTACGTATTTGTGTTCTACCGTGCCATGGTGATTTTTGCTCAAAAGCATTTCAGCAAGGGGCAGGCCTCTGCCCTCTCGCTCTTCATCAATCTGGCTATTTACCTACGTGCTTTTCTGGCGTTGATCTCTCGTGTCATTGGTCGCTATTGGCAATTGCTGCTGGATGGGTTGATGAGCTACGGCATTTTTGTGGGTATCACTCAGTGGTATGGTCAAGAGTTCGACAAGGACTTCAGCCTACCGTTCATTGGACTAGCACTTCCAGCGTATGTGGTGGTATTGATCACCTCACTTCTGTACGGAGGTAGTTATGATCGCCCGTATCGTTTAAAGCGATTTATCTTCAGTTGGATACTGGGCTTCTTGCTGCTCCTGGCGATTTACGCATTACTACCTGAGCACTACCGCTTTTCAAGAGCCATACTTATCATGGGCTCGTTGGCTGGGCTTATTGGAGCGGCAGCATGGAGGTTTGTGTTTCACCTTCTCCCCTTCCTTCCTTATTCACTTACCGAGCGAGCCCCTCAGCGCAGGTTGATTGTTTCTACGCACGATGGCCTCCATCGGATCAGCAAGGCGCTGCAGGCCATGGGGCTTCCAAAAACCTTCACAGCGGGAGTGAGCACCGATCAGTCAAAATTTCAACTGCCGATCGATTTTGTGAGCACCCTGGACACATTGGATCAGGCGCGCAGCTCCTTTCAGGCTGAAGAGGTGATTTTTGATGCAGAAGCCTTATCGTTTCAAAGCATTATAGCAGAGATCAGCAAAACGCATTTGTCCAGCGATCGCTATAAAATCGCCACGCAAAGTGGCTCACTGATCATTGGGAACAAGTCTGTCGCCAAGGCGGGACAACACGAGTTCTCCGTGCAGCTGAAGCCTACACACCTGCAACGTGTCCATCGCGAGAAAAGAACACTTGACCTTGTGCTTTCTCTCCTATTGCTGATTTCAAGTCCGCTGATCATCCTTTGGGTGGATGCAAAGGCGAGGTTTCTTAAAAATCTACAGAAGGTCATTATGGGGAAAAAATCGTGGGTGAGCTATGATCCTCGCGGAAAAGCTCAGAACCTTCCTGCGCTTAAAAGTGGTGTGTTGCACAGCAACATTCAGGTGATCTGGCCTGAAAATGAACGCACCCGAGCGCTGGAGCACAACTGGCGCTACATTGCCAATTACCAGGTTTGGAAAGACCTGGAGGTCGTTTGGCGGCACATTCACCTACTCGGTTCCTGATACGTTCAGGCAAACCAAATCCTCCTTACTTTAGCATGTTAATGCATCAGACTACTAAGCAACTAGTACTTCTTTGCGCGGGAATAATCTTGGCTTTGAGCTCCTGCCAGTTGACAGAAGGATCAAATAGCTATCGTGCGAAGAACAAATGCTGTGGGATCATCAAGTGTGACATGCACCGCAGAAGTGCAAAGGTGAAGCACAAGAGAGTGGTGAATGGCCACAAAAAACTCCGCAAAAAGGAAGCTAATATCAAACGGGGCTGGTAAATGCCCAAACCAATTTATCGTTGGGCTAGCCTGGCATCTTATCTATAAATTTTCCTTCGATTCAATTCCCGCTGGTATCGCTTTGCATTGTTGATATGCTGGCGATAGTTGCTGGCAAAATTGTGATAGCCCGAGAAGTCTTCTTTGGCGCACATGTATAAGTAGTTGTGCTTATCAGCTTCGAGCACTGCGTCCAGCGAACTCACTTCAGGAAGCAAAATCGGCCCCGGAGGTAAGCCTGCATTCAGGTAGGTATTATAGGGCGATTTCACCTTTTTGTGAACGTTCAATACGCGCTTGATCGAGAAATCGCCCAAAGCGTGAATCAACGTGGGGTCTGACTCCAGCCTCATGCGCTTGCGCAAACGGTTTAAATACAGACCCGCGACCACCGGACGCTCGTCAGGATGTGCGCCTTGCTCTGATTGAACCAACGAGGCCAGAATGCTTACCTCGCTTTGTGAAAGACCAATAGCACCGGCTTTTTCTTTTCGCTCATCTGTCCAAAACCGCTTGTACTCGCGGGCCATCCTTTCCACGAACTCCTCCGCGGTAGTATTCCAATAAAACTCGTAGGTATTCGGAATGAAGAGTGTGAAAATCGTTGTTGTGTTGAAACCGTATTGACGGCAAAAGCCTTCATCATTGAGTAAGGCAACAAAGCTTGCGCTGTCAAACTCCAGCCCCTTGGCCACGCGTGCCGCTAACTCCGTCCGAGTTCTCACGGATGGCACCACCACATTCACCGGTTCCTGGTTTCCGCTGCGAAGCAGGTTCACAAGCGCATTGTTGCTCATGCCATCCAATAGAATGTAACGCCCAGGCTTTACCAAGTCGGGATAACCCTTTCGTTCCGCGACCCAGTCAAAAGAGTCTTCATCCTCAAGGAAGGAAGACAGCGCCTGTCGCACCGCATCGTAGTCGTCATCAGAAGCGATGAAAAACTCCTGCGTGGAGTTTTCGAGCTCAACATTCGGTTGAAAAATCCATCGGTAATACTGAAACGCCAGGAAGCCACCAATAAGCAACATCAGCGCCAGCGCGCTCAAAACAAACCGCTTCATATTCATCCCTGATGCTTTGATGCGAGCAACTGATAAAAGCGCTCATCGCAATACTCTTCCCCATTCCACAGCCACTCCTTGCGCGTGCCACGGTGTTCAAAGTCAAGACTCTCAAACATGCGTATGCTCGCCTCGTTGGACGACAAAATGTTGGCGAAAATCGAGTGGACCTCCAGCATCTGGAAGCAGTAACGAATCGCCAATCCTAAGGCCTCTTTTCCAATTCCTTTCTCCCGAAAACCTTTGTCAATCAAAATCCCCAGTCCTACACGGTGGTTCTTGGGATCAAAGTCATACAGGTCAATGCAACCAACGGGATGCTGCTGCAAGTCTTCGATCATGAATCGACATTGGTGGTCTGCATAGATGTCATTGCCCTTTTCGATGAACTGAAGAATGTGGTGCATACTGTAAGGTGCGATGGTATTGCTCACCAACCAATTCTCGGGATCGTTCTCCCAGGCATAGATCAGCTCAGCATCGGAAGGTTCCGTAGCTCGCAAACGGACATGTTGATTGACCAGCTTCAAAACGATACTTCTCCTTTGAAAACAAATTCTGCCGGCCCTGTCTTCCAGACATTAGAATAGAGCCCATTTTCATAATCAAAACTTACCGCCAGTTCTCCGCCAACAGCAGAGACCTTCATTTCAGGCTGACCTTCTCCCCAATGATGCATGGCAATAGCGGCAGCGGTAACACCTGTTCCACAAGCCAGGGTTTCGTCTTCCACTCCGCGCTCGTAGGTGCGAATGGCAATGCCCTGCTCTGTATTGGTAATGAAATTCACATTCACTCCCTGATCGCGGAACCTTTCTGAATAGCGAATCGCGCTTGCCTGCGCCTTGAAGTCTTTTAAGTCTACAGTCTCAACGCGTTTGATCACATGCGGAGAACCGGTATCCAAGAGAACCGTTTGATCGCCCAAATCTTCAACTGCTGCCACGTTTGTCATCTCCAAGCGCACTTGATCTGCCATTATTTCAGCTCGATGCAAACCGTCAATCGCCATGAAGCTAGCCTTCGAGTCGATCATTCCGAGATCGGAAGCAAACTTCACAATGCATCTTCCACCGTTTCCACACATCGAACTGGTTCGACCATCAGCATTGAAATAGACCATTTCAAAGTCCAGTTCATCATGCTCTCTAAGAAGCATCAAACCATCTGCACCAATCCCAAAGTGGCGGTCACAAAGGCGTGCGATGAGTTGTTGATCCTGCGTATTGAAAGTCGCTTGCCGATCATCCATGAGGATGAAATCATTGCCGGCTCCGTGGTATTTGAAGAATCCTTTGATGGTTGCAATAATCCGAACTATATTTCATTGGCGGGAATGAGACCGAAAAAAGGCCTCTGCACACGAAACATTCTTTAACAGCCGTTCTATGTCTATCCTGCGGGATTGGCTGTTTTTTTGATCTAACAATTGCAAAACAATTAACCATGAAAAATTGGCTTTCTTCTATCGCATTCGCCCTTGCAGGTGGGCTCATTGCAGTTGGCTTTTATTCCCAATTCGCGAATGAAGAACTTGCAAAAGAGATTGAAGTGCTCAAGCTTCGATCCAAGCATACCCAGGAAAACAATCAACAACTGGTGAACTACGCTCCGGTGGGAGCACCTGTGGACTTTGTGGATGCCGCTGAAAAAACGGTGCACGCAGTAGTTCACGTAAAAACCACCTACGAACTGGACGGAGGTTACTACTCATTCGATCCAATCAGGCAATTCTTTTTCGGTGATGGAATGCAGCAGCGGCCGCCCCGCATGGGTGCTGGAGCGGGCTCTGGTGTGATTCTATCTGAAGATGGCTACATCGTTACCAACAACCACGTGATCGATGGAGCTTCCGGAGTTGAGATTGTGCTGAATGATAACAAGACGTACACGGCTGAAATCATCGGTCAGGATCCATCCACCGATCTCGCGCTGCTCAAGGTAGATGCAGAATCGCTTCCCTTCATCGAAATGGGAAATTCAGATCAGGTGAGGATCGGAGAATGGGTATTGGCTGTTGGAAACCCATTCAACTTAGAGTCCACGGTAACGGCAGGGATCGTGAGCGCCAAAGGGCGCGACATCAACATTCTGGCAAATGGCAAGGACGGTTCCTCCGCAGTGGAATCTTTCATTCAAACGGACGCAGCGGTGAATCCAGGTAACAGCGGTGGTGCTTTGGTGAATGCTAACGGTCAGTTGATCGGAATCAATGCGGCCATCAAGTCTAACACCGGATCTTATACCGGTTACAGCTTCGCCATTCCGGTAAACATTGCTTCCAAGGTGGTGGAAGACCTTCTGGAATTCGGAGCCGTTCAGCGCGGATATCTTGGGGTATCCATTCGTAACGTAGATCAGCGCCTGGCTGAAGCCAGAGAACTGAAAATGATCAGCGGAGTGTATGTAGCAGATGCTATTGATCGCGGTGCGGCCAAGGAGGCCGGCATCAAAGCAGGCGATATCATTACCAAGGTGGCCAGCAATCCTGTGAAGAATGTTCCTGAACTCCAGGAGCAGGTAAGCCGCTACCGACCTGGCGATCAGGTTTTGGTAACCATCAACCGTTCTGGTGATATGATGGACATTCCAGTAACCCTGCGCAACCGTTTTGGAGAAGCAGAAGTGACTCCGAAAGAAGAAATGATGGTTCAGGAAACACTGGGTGCGACCATTAAAGACCTGTCAGCGGATGAAATCAGCTCGCTCGGTATTGAGCACGGAGTAAAAGTAGAAGACGTACAACGCGGTAAGATGAAAAGTGCTGGTATCATGCCAGGCTTCATCATCACTCACATCGATCAAACGAAAGTAAATAGCGCGGAAGACGTCTACAGTATTCTTCAGGAGAAAACCGGAGGTGTACTCATCGAAGGAGTATATCCAGGTGGAAAACGCGCCTATTACGGGTTTGGAATGTAAGGCGCTGTCAATGAAACATTTCGCGTTTTCCTCACGTTCTTGAAAGGGTCTGCGTCTTTAATAATAGCACATTAATTAAACGTTGCCTTGGACTGATAATATCAGTACCTTTGCAGGCCCGTTAAAGCTGGGTAGCGTTTACGGAGGGAAATACACAATATGAGGCAATTAAAGATTACAAAGTCGATTACTAATCGCGATTCACAATCGCTTGATAAGTACTTGACAGAAATAAGCCGTGAAGAAATGATCACGGCTGAGCAAGAGGTTGAGCTTGCCAAGCGTATCAAAAAAGGAGATCAAAGAGCCTTAGAAAAGTTGGTTCGCGCCAACCTCCGCTTCGTGGTTTCTGTTGCAAAGCAGTACCAAAATCAGGGACTCACACTTCCTGACCTCATCAACGAGGGTAACCTCGGATTGATCAAGGCCGCACAGCGTTTTGATGAAACCCGAGGATTTAAATTCATTTCCTATGCTGTTTGGTGGATCCGTCAAAGCATTCTTCAAGCCATTGCTGAACAAAGCCGGATCGTTCGTTTACCATTGAACCAGGTTGGTTCATTGAACAAGATCAACAAAGTATATGCACAGCTCGAGCAAGAGTATGAGCGTCCACCAGCGGCCGATGAATTGGCTTCAGCACTGGAAATTCCTGAAGAAAAGGTAAAAGATACGATGAGCGTTAGCGGACGCCACGTGTCTGTAGATGCTCCTTTGAAAGAAGACGAAGACTTTAGCTTGCTGGATTTGATCAGCAACAACGAATCGCCAAGTGCCGATGGTGACCTGATGCGAGAATCTCTCCAGAGAGAAATCGAGCGATCACTGGAAACACTCACCGAGCGCGAGCGTGATGTTGTAAAGTTGTTCTTCGGAATTGGCATGAACCACGGCTTAACACTGGAAGAGATCGGAGACAAATTTGATCTCACCCGCGAGCGTGTTCGCCAGATCAAGGAGAAAGCCATTCGCAGGCTTCGACAAAACTCCCGCAGTCGTTTGCTCAAAATGTACCTCGGAGAGTAATGAACTTTCTAAAGAATCAAAGGCCGTGTTTTCGCGGCCTTTTTTTATTCACTTACATGTTCCTAACCGTCCTATAAACTTGTTTTCAAGATGAAAGATAGTGCTACTGAAAACGTTGTAACCAGTGACTACCAAAGTCATTTCAACGATTACATCAAGCATGAAAAAGAGGCTGTAAGCCTTCAAAACAGCATCGGCCGACTGCTCTATGAAAAAGGCATCGAGCTGGTGTTTTACAGAAATCACCTCACCGACATCAGTATTTCCGAAATCCTGCAACTGCATGATTACGCTGCAACTGTTGTAGGCAAGACCATCGGAGTAGCCGATTCAGCTGAATTGGCCGAAGCCATTCTCGGAATGGAGCTTGCTCCAGCGAAGATTGACATCGCAAAGCTTGCCCATGAGTGGATTACAGAAAAAGACAAGTTCAACAGCAAAGAAGATTTCCTCGGTCAAAAACTGACGGGCTGCATGCCTGAAAAGCAGGAGTCGAAAGAACCCAAAGACGTAGTACTCTACGGTTTTGGTAGAATTGGACGACTGGCGGCCAGAGAGCTCGTGAAGCAAGCTGGTAAGGGTCAGCAGCTTCGACTCCGTGCCATCGTTGTGCGAAAGCTGGATGCTGCTCAGTTGAAGAAGAGAGCTTACCTCCTGCGCAATGATTCAGTACATGGTCCATTCCCAGGGTCAGTAGTTGAGGATTATGAAAACAACGAGTTGATCATCAACGGTCAACGTGTAAAGTTCATCGCAGCTCCAAATCCCGAGGACATCGATTACACGGCCTACGGAATCAACGATGCCCTGATCATCGACAACACGGGGGTGTTCAAAGACCGCGAAGCTCTGGGACGTCACCTGCAAAGCAAGGGAGCTAGCAAGGTAATTCTCACCGCTCCAGGTAAGGAGATTCCTAACATCGTTTACGGTGTGAACAGCAAAGGACTGGACATCGAAAATGAGAACATCTATTCAGCTGCTTCTTGTACTACCAACGCGATTGTTCCCGTGCTGAAAGTGATCCACGATCACTTGGGCGTTGAAAAAGGTCACATCGAAACGGTGCATGCCTACACCAACGACCAGAACTTGTTGGATAACTATCACAAGAAGGAACGAAGAGGTCGTTCGGCTGCGATCAACATGGTGATCACAGAAACCGGTGCCGGAAAGGCGGTTACCAAGGTGATTCCAGAACTCAAGGACAAGCTTACTGCAAACGCAGTTCGAGTGCCCGTTCCTAATGGCTCACTGGCCATCCTGAGTCTGACGGTGAACAAGGAAACCTCTGTCGAGCAAGTGGATGCTCTGTTGAAGGACGCTGCCCTGAATGGTGATCTCGTCAACCAGATCAACTACAATGTGAATGAAGAATGTGTTTCTTCTGACATCGTTGGAAACACTTGCTGTTCAGTTTATGACAGCAACGCTACGATCGTTCACCCAGACAAGCGCAACGTTGTGCTCTACGTTTGGTATGACAACGAATTCGGATACACCAAGCAGGTAATTCGCCTCGCTAAGTATGTAGCCAAGGTTCGAAGATTGATCTATTACTAAATAGATACCGCAGATACAAAAAGGCCGCTCACGCGGCCTTTTTTGTTTCCGCTTGCCACTATCTTTAACCTCCGACTATGAATCGATTTCTGCGACTCATCCTTTTGTTCCTCGTTTTGTCTGGTGTTGGTTTTCAAACCAGCCGGGCTCAAATGATGATTGAGAACACGGTGGTAGACACTCAAACCATCATCACTGGGCTCGATACTCCCTGGGAAATGGTGTGGGGGCCGGATGATCACCTTTGGATTACAGAACGCTTTGGACGCATCAGTCGCATTGATCCGCTTACAGGAGAACAGCATGTTATCCTCAACATCAGCGATGAGGTAGAACAAACGGGGGAAAGCGGAATGCTGGGTCTTGCTCTTCATCCGGATTTCCCAGAAGATAGCCGCGTCTATGTGGTGTATACCTATCTGCGTGAGAATGTCATTCTGGAAAGATTGGCAGTCTACCGCTACAAGAATGGCGCATTGACAAATGGCCAGGTGCTCATCGACAGCATACCGGGAAATGCAACCCACAACGGCTCGCGCCTTTTGTTTGACACGGATAAGACGCTACTTATGACCACAGGAGACGCGCAAAACCTCCCCTCAGCGCAGGACATCAACAGCCTTACTGGCAAGGTGCTTCGCATCAATGATGACGGCACTGTTCCAGATGACAATCCTTATCCCGGCAGCTATGTCTACTCGGTGGGACATCGCAATGCTCAAGGGCTCTGTAGAGGACCGAATGGATGGATCGTAAGCTCTGAGCACGGCCCAAGCAACGATGATGAGTTGAACATCATTCGTCCGGCAGCAAACTATGGATGGCCGGAAGTGGAAGGTTACTGCGATCAGGTATCAGAGCAGACGGCTTGCGAAGAACTGGACGTGACCGAACCGGTACTTGCCTGGACTCCAACCCTGGCGGTTTCAGACGTTGAATACTACCAGTCCGATGTGATACCGGAGCTGGAAGGAGCGCTGCTCATGGTAACGCTCAAAGAGAAAGACATGCGCGCCCTCTTTCTGTCTGAAGACGGAATGACGGTAGAGCGTGAGGTGATTTACTTCGATCACGAGTGGAACCGGCTCCGAGCCCTGTGCATCGCTCCTGACGGGAGTATCTACATTAGCAACAGCCGATCAAACTGGGGTAACAGTACTTCCTTCGACCATCAGATTGTTCGCATCTACAATTCGAAACTTCAAGGCGACATCGCCTCTCCAAACACGCCCTCCATTCGCGCTTATCCCAATCCATTCCGCAAGGGGTTTTACATTGAGGCTCCCTCCTACCTAGAAGATGCCAAGTACTCTGTATCCAGCATTTCGGGTGAGCAGCTGTTCAGCGGAACCCGAAGGGAAGTCATGGACTTTCTGAACAGCAAGCGCGTACAAAGCGGCATCTATTTTCTCAATGCCAACACCGAGCTGGGTGCATGGCAGCGAAGGCTAGTGAAAACAGAAAATTAACCACCCACTTTTCATAAACCACCAGACACAAGCGTTAATGCTCTATGCGTGTGTTCATCTTTGTAATCATGATCAAGAAGTATTGGGATCGATTGCCTTGGTTTCTCAAAAACCGCTACGCGCTGACACTGGCCGCTTTTGCCGTTTGGATGGCATTCTTCGATCATTACAATATGATCAGCCAGATTCAGCTCCGGTCGGAACTCTACCAACTGGAATCAGACAGTGACTATTACAAATCTCAGATCGTTGAGATTGAGGAAAACCTGGAAGAACTGCTCAGCGATAACGCCAAGCTGGAAAAGTTTGCACGTGAGAAGTACTTCATGAAGCGTCCAGATGAAGAGATCTTCGTTTTTGTGAGCGAAGAAGAGGACTAGCGAACCTTCTTAATTTCCCTCAACAAGTCCTCTAGCGAGTCGAAATAAGTCCCATAACCCCTGGAGTCAACCTTTGGGACGTGCAATGTTCCGCTGCTGGGGTGAAAAAGCGCAAAAAGGTAGTAGGGATTCTCAAGGTCATGAGGCACGTTGTTCATAAACCCCTTGTCTTTGATAGGCACAAAGGTGTTTCTGATCACCTCCGCCTTATCGTCTAGCGGTACAATCACATAATCATTAGCATCTGTCGCCTTGTTCAGGTCTTCAACAAGGTAGAGTGTGTTCAATGTCAAACGATACTTACCGACCAGATCATCCAACTGCTGACGGCTTTCTGCCATCTTTTTGTTGTTCTCAGGAAGGCCATCGTAGTGACTGGCCCACTTGGTGTTCAACGGAGTGTGGGTCGGAATACAGGCGTCAAAGTAGCCATGCATGAACAGGTCGGCCTTGCTCAGGTCGGGAAGACCATCCACCACTTTAGTCACCCTTGATTTTTCGCTGAGGCCTATGAACTCAGGTTGCGAACTTGTTCCAGCATGCTGATACTCCTTCTGAAAGTAATCCAATGCCATTCGCATCGTAGAACCAATGTACCAATGGCCGGTTCCTCCCATGTCCACAATCCTGGCATCACCAGTGAATGGAACCACTGTGACGGTGTGCCCTGTTTTGATTTTCTGCGGAGTGCGTTGATACACCAGTGTGTAGAGCACTACATACTTCACCCCTTCCGCTCTCAGCTTTTTGGCCAACTCAGGATCTCCACCTTTTTTGTTGAGTACGATGCCCGAAGCCGCCACCTTAAAATCGATGCCCATCTTCTGGGTGGCTCTTACAAAGTTCTGCGCCAACGGTTTTTCCCAATCTACCGGAACATAGATGTTGGTGTAATCAATCACGGACACGAGCAACGCAGCTGGTGAATTGCGAAAGTCAGTGGGAAAAGGCTTGCTATCATCAAGCATCATGGAGAAATAGCAAAACTCTTGATCGTCCTGGGCATTCAGGTTCGAATTCAAACCAAGGCAAAGCACAAGAACTGAA
Source organism: Flavobacteriales bacterium UBA6057 (assembly GCA_002428995.1). Lineage (GTDB taxonomy): Bacteria > Bacteroidota > Bacteroidia > Flavobacteriales_G > Salibacteraceae > UBA6057. Next base: position 494,692 of record DIYJ01000005.1, read on the forward strand.
AGCAGAGAAAGAAAGCGGTGAATCATTGGACTAAAGGACGGCAGAATTTGCAGATGGTGGGCCGGAAAGATACTCCACAACGAAACTTAACACATAAAAAAGGCCCCTCCTTTGGGTGAGAGAGGGGCCTTGAGGAGGGTTAGCTTTACCGGATTACGCGTCCATTACAAGCGTTTCAGGCTCGTAGGACCTTGAAAAGCCTTTGATATTGGTTTTCAAATCGTGGATGAAGAGGTTTCTGCGCTGGATCGTTCTACAGAGAAAATCGACAAAAAAGGAGACTACGGCCAGCAGAAGGCTGAGCATGCAAAGGCCAATGATCATCGACTTCGCCAGTCCTGCGGATTCACCGGCAGGCTGATTACCGATGCTCAACGACATATGCAACTGCATGGCCTGGAAATCGACCAGAAGAAACACGAGGCTAATGATTGCAATGCCAATAAACAGAACTCCAAAGAGTCCTGAAATGATGCGTATTCTGCTTAGCCAGTCGTTCTCCAACCAACCTTTCGGCAAAGCCTCAATTGCACGAAGCATGTTCATCATGTGATAGGTAGGATCCATGATCATTTAATGAATTTGGGGTTCACCAAAATTGATGGATCACACCAATCAGAACAATAGTTATTTATAGCCTATTTAAAAACTCAAGGGCACGCTACCAAAGCCAAAATTGACAGAAAGCTGACTCACCAGGTTGTTCTGAGCTTGGTCGGAGAAGTCGAATCTTTTGCCGAAACTGTAGTTCACCACTACGTTTTTAGTCACTCTGTAGGTGGCGTTCAGTGTGGCGCGATAATCATAACCAGAGAGGTTAGTTTTCAGATCGAATCCATCTTCAGTCACTGTTCTTTCCACCTGTCGTTGCTGATAGCGCTGGAGGTACTCCCCGGAAAACGAGAGGTTTCCCACGTGGCAGACTAGACTGGCACCAAAATCGAGGTTGAAGGTTCTCTTCTCCAACTGGAAATCTTCGATGTAGCGAACGGTTCCAATGAAGTCAAACTTCTGGTTTTTGGTCCGGTAGGTAAGCGTAGTCCAAGTCCCAAACTTTGGAATCTCTGAGTATTCAAAGTCACCTGTAGGAAACTGAAGAAAGGTAGAAGCAGCCACCTCCCAGATCAATCCATAGCGGGCCGTCTTCAGGTTTTTAATGGAATCGGCCATGGCATTCACTTCAGTATTGTTAAACGACTGCGCCACAGAATCTTCCATAGCGATCACTAAGGCCTGGGCTTCGGCAGAAGTCAGTGGATCAGAAAGCTTGTGTCCCTTGATGATAAGGTCATAAAATGAAGTCCAGTTTGCCAACGCATCCTTCACCTGATCAGCAGGGAGTAAACTGGCAATCGAATCACGAACCTGTGTGTCCAGCTCCTTATACGATTGAGCCTTTGTGTCTTCTACCTGCGCCAGAATGCTGAAGAGATCCGCACCTTGCATATTGCGCGTGACAATCATTTGACTGTAGCGTTTGATGGCGTTGATATCATCAGCAGCTACTTTACCCGACAAAATCTGAGTACGAAGACCGAAGCCTATGCGGGAGTCAACGGTATCTCCGCGCTCCGTATTCACACTTCCCAGGGAGACACTCAGGCTCTGCAAGGGTCGTGAGCGATTGGTGGTCAAATCACTTTCGCGGAACTTTTCCAGAGGATTGGATCGCAGCCAGTAAGGCATGAACTCTAATCCAAAATCGTTCGGAATGGCCAACCCTCCTCCTTCCCCGCTGAACTCATTGATCAACGAGCTTTCCAACTGGTTCCAGGATTTGGGTCGTGTGACCTCTGTTGGTTGAACTCCCATCAGCGTCAAAGCAGGATTCGAAGGCGTAGAAAGCTCCATCAGATTAGTGGTGGCCACTTCCTGGGCATCAAGACACCCGATCACCATCGTCAGGCAAGCAGCCAGTGCAACAATTCGGACACTTCTCATTGATGCTCAATCTGGATGTTGAACGTAACCGTACTCGCCTCCTTGGTAGTCTTTCCACTTGCGGAATCACTTTGCTGACCGTTGGTCAATGCCACATTCACGCTCACAAAGGATGTCGCTGGATTTGTATTGGTCACGGGGCCGGTCAGTCGAGAAGTTGTTCCTTTTAAATCAGCACCTTTTCCCAGGTTCTCCTTGATTTCAGATCCTGTGTAGCGCCTTCCCTTGCTAATGAGGGTGAGCACTCCTGTGTCCTGCGCATCTCCCATCGTGATATCAATGGTCACATCCTGTTCAGGGTCTTCGATCGAATGTGTGATCGTTTTTCTCGTAATATTCATCTTACAGTGGCTTTTGTTGAGGGTTCAAGCAAAAGAAGGGGAAAAAACACAACTGGGCATACCCACAGTTGCTTATTCTATCTACCGCGAAAGGGGTAGTGCTTAACCCAAGGGTAACATGCACCAACTATGTTCGCCCGATGCGGCAACCATTTCTACTTTTCAGTTTCTGTGCGGCAATGACACTCGTGCTGAGCTATTGTGCCAGTAAAGAATCCTCTCCCAGCAGTCCTGGCCCGGATGGCGAGAAAATAGCACAAGCCGTCTGTGCCTCGTGTCATCTGCTCCCCGACCCTAAGGCGTTGGACAAGAAAAGCTGGGAAGAATATGTATTGCCCCGCATGGGATACTTCCTCGGGATTTATCCTGACTCTGTTTCGCGGGAATCGCTGATAGAAGCTGGTCCCGCGGAGGCCCGCCTGCTGGCCGATGAAGTATTTCCTGAGACGGCAAAGCTAGATTCAGCCCAGTGGCAAAGCATCGTGAACTACTACCTATCCAATGCACCAGAAAAACCCATTCAAGGCACTGTTCTGGATATTCAGCCCACGGAGCAATTCAAAGCCATTCGACCAGCCTTTCAGTTGCAGCCGCCCAGCGTTACCATGCTTCGCTTCGCAAAAGAAGACAAGGGATTGTGGCTTGGAGATGCGTATACAGGTGGTTTTTACGCTTTTGATGAACGCTTGCAACCAGCAGGTTCTGCCAGAACAACAGAAAGTCCGGTTTGGATGTCGGAGCATGACGATCACTTCCTCATTACCGTCATGGGATCCTTCTCTCCTACCGATGCTCCCAGTGGTATGCTCTTGAGGCTTCCCAAAAGCGCGGAGGAACAACCTCAGCCCATGATCTCGGGGTTGCAACGACCTGTTCATCACAGCCTGGCCGATTTAGACGGAGATGGTCTGGAAGATCTGATTATTTGTGAGTTTGCCAAATGGACGGGTAGCTTGAGCTGGTGGAAAAATCAGGGAGACGGGACGTATGAAAGAAGGCTTTTGAAAAAGGAACCGGGTTCAATCAAAGCCTATCCAAAGGATTGGAACAACGATGGACTGATGGACATCGTAGCTCTGTTTGCGCAAGGCAATGAAGGTATCTGGGCCTTTTTGAACAATGGTGACGGAACCTTCACCGAAGAGGCTGTTCTCAGATTCCCTGCGAGCTGGGGTTCCAGTTATTTCGCATTGCATGACCTTGATCAGGATGGAGATGAAGACATCATCCATTGCGCGGGCGACAACGCAGACTTTCCTCCGATCTTGAAGCACTACCATGGTATTCGCCTTTATTTCAATGATGGTGAGCAACGATTTGGAGAACCTGAATTCATTCCTTTAAACGGAGCCTATGGCGCTATTCCCCATGACTTTGACGGAGATGGAGACATGGATGTAGCAGCCATTAGCTTTTTCCCTGATTTCACCAATCACCCTGAGGAAGGGTTCGTTTACCTGGAAAACACTGGAGACTGGAACTTTTCAGCGTCCACCTTTCCTGAGGTTGGCGCAGGACGCTGGATCGTGATGGATGCAGGAGACATCGACCAAGATGGGGATGTTGATTTAGCGCTTGCCTCCCTGGCCTTTGAAGTTCCGGGAAGGGAAGATCTCGTGGGTCAATGGATGCAGCAGGGAATTCCGTTCGTTTTGCTGGAAAACAAGCTTAATCCGTAGCTTGCAGCCATGAAGGTGGCGTTATTATTCGTTCTGCTTTTTTCATCGATTACCGGACTTGCCCAATACGACACGTTGAATGTAAGCACCGACCAAACCAAGCTTACACTGCAACGCTATCACCTGCAGCATATGCGGGATACCATTGTGCTCCACAACGATCTGAATGTGGGTGTCATGCTGGCCAATGTTCAGGTCAACAGCAAAGGACATGAAGCCCGCGTAGGGCCTACCAACTACATACGGCCCGGTCAATATGGCTTCCTTATTCTTACCGCCACCCCGAGAAATCTCGTTCAGCCCTACCACATGGAATATCACCTGACCTTCTTCAGCGATGCGGGAAGTGCTGCTTCACATTCCATGACCTTAAAAGTGACGGTAGACTACAACAGCTGATTTGGAGTTGGATGATTTTGAGCATCATCCATGACTTCCAAAAGACAGGTAAGATTCTAACTTCGCGCATATGGCGGATTCTACGATCGAACTCCCCTTTTCTCCATTCAGTACCGAAGCGTGGAAAGCCCGCGTTGAAAAGGAGTTGAAGGGCAAATCATACAATGACTTTCTTTTTTGGAAAAGCCTTGATGGCTTTGAAATAGAAGCCTGGCAAGACAAACTTCCTGAGGTCACACCTCATCTTCATGCCCTGAAAGAGGAATGGAAGATTGTCGAGAGCGTTTGCCAGACAGACGCCAGGGAAGCCAATAAGCATGCCTTGGAGGCCTTGATGAGTGGTGCAGAAGCCATCTGGTTTGATAAAGGTTATCTGGGCGCAGCGGCAGAAGTAGCCACACAGTCCATCGATCAGGAGGTGGCTCCGGTATTCATTAACGGTGGAAATTGCGTTGACCCTTACCGGGATCTGCTCAAGACAGGTGCTGGAGAGCTTACCCTGGGAAAAGAGCAACACCTAATAAATGGGCTGCGTTTCCGCGAACGGGGTGCCAACCCGATTCAGGAAATCGCCTATCTCATTGCCCAGGCTCTGGAAATCGGCATCCAAACGGAGTTTAAGGCTCCGCTCTTGTTTAAAACAGGTGTTGGAACCTCACTGCTTACGGAGATTGCGAAGCTGAGAGCTATTCGCTGGCTGTGGGCTGGCATCCTCAAGACCGAAGGTTTAACGGTAGAGAATCCAACCATTTTTGCCGTCAATCTTGCCAACGGTTATGCCATCAACGATGAGCACTCTAATGTGCTACGCGCTACTTCGTCCGCCATATCCGCAGTACTTGGTGGTGCCCAATTTGTGCTGATAGAGCCATGGGATCGTCACCAGCGAGCGGATCACAAATTCAGTGCGCGGATTTCAAGGAACGTACAGGTATTGTTGAAGGAAGAAGGACGGGTGAATAAGAACCTAAATCCTGCCGATGGATCCTACTTTATCGAGAGCCTGACAGCTGCGCTGGCCCCGGCAGCGTGGAAATTGGTTCAAGAAATACAAGAGGCAGGCGGGTTTTCAGCGTATGCAAAAAGCGGCTCACTTCGAAAAGACATCGAAGCATCGAGGAACAAACTGCTAGAGGCTTACAGCTCAGAAAAAAAGACACTCCTTGGAGTGAACAAGTACCCACCATCTGTACAGAAAGAGGAACAATCCGTGGCTGCGAACGCTTATGCGCTGCTGCCTGACTTTCTTTCGCTTCCCTCAGAACTTCAAAAGACCACGGCATCATGAAATACGCAAACGTCAATTTCAACACCTTGGTAGATGGTCTGCAAGCGAACGTCAGCGATCAGAAGCAGGTATGGAAAAGTCCCGAGGGTATTGAAGTCAATACAAGACAGTCCCCCGTTTCCAAAGACGAGTTTCCGCATATGCAATTTGGAGCTGGCGCAGCTCCTTACCTCCGCGGCCCTTATGCAAGTATGTACACCATACGCCCCTGGACGATTCGACAATATGCTGGTTTCAGCACCGCTGAGGAATCCAACGCATTCTACCGAAGGAATCTCAAAGCAGGACAAAAAGGACTTTCCGTGGCTTTCGACCTGGCCACCCACAGAGGTTATGATAGCGATCACGCACGTGTGAAAGGCGATGTAGGAAAGGCAGGAGTGGCGATCGATTCGGTCGAAGACATGAAGGTGCTCTTCGATCAGATTCCCCTGGATAAGATGTCCGTTTCAATGACCATGAACGGAGCCGTGATTCCCATTATGGCCTTTTACATAGTAGCTGCGGAAGAGCAAGGTGTAAAACCGGAACAACTGAGCGGTACCATTCAAAACGACATCCTCAAGGAGTTCATGGTGCGGAACACTTACATCTATCCGCCACAACCTTCCATGCGGATTGTAGGAGACATTTTCGCCTACACTTCACGGAACATGCCGCGTTTCAACTCCATCAGCATCTCGGGTTATCATATGCACGAGGCAGGAGCTACGGCCGACATCGAGCTGGCCTACACGCTGGCAGACGGTCTGGAATACGTTCGCACTGGCCTGGATGCAGGTTTGAGTATTGACGACTTCGCCCCTCGCCTGTCGTTCTTCTGGGGTATCGGCATGAATCATTTCATGGAGATCGCCAAGATGAGGGCCGGACGTGTGTTATGGGCTAAGATCATCAAGGCGTTTCATCCGGAAAACCCAAAATCGATGGCGTTGAGGACCCACTGTCAGACTTCGGGATGGAGCTTAACAGAGCAGGATCCGTTCAACAACATTGCGCGCACGAGCATTGAAGGTTTGGCGGCAGCGATGGGTGGCACACAATCACTGCACACAAATTCCCTGGATGAGGCGATTGCTCTGCCTACCGACTTCTCCGCACGAATCGCACGAAATACGCAGCTGTTCTGGCAAATGGAAAGCGACATATGCAGAGCCATTGATCCTTGGGGAGGTTCTTACTACGTGGAAACGCTCACCAACGCACTCATCGACAAAGCATGGAAGCTAATCCAGGAAGTGGAAGAGCTGGGTGGCATGACCAAGGCCATTGAAGCCGGCTTGCCCAAAATGCGCATCGAAGAATCAGCGGCCAGAAAGCAAGCCCGAATTGACAGTGGTCAAGAAGTGATTGTTGGTGTGAATCGCTACGAAGTGGAAGACGATACCAACATCGACATACTGGATGTGGACAACGCCAGGGTTCGCGAGGATCAGATCAAACGATTGAACGAACTGAAGGCCAAGCGAAACAGCGCTGAAGTAGAAGAAGCGCTTGAGTCGATCACAAAAGCAGCGAAAGAGAATAGCGGAAACTTGCTCGCACTGGCAGTAGATGCCGCCAGAAAAAGGGCAACACTTGGTGAGATCAGCCTGGCTATGGAACATGCCTTTGGAAGGCATCAGGCGCAGACCAGAAGCATCAGCGGTGTTTATTCTAAAGAAATGAAACGAGACGATTCGTTCAAACGGGCCCAGGAACTGGCCGATCAAGTGGCCGCACGGGAAGGACGCAGGCCGCGTATACTGGTAGCAAAAATGGGCCAGGACGGTCACGATCGTGGAGCTAAGGTGATCGCCACTTCGTTTGCCGATATCGGTTTTGATGTGGATATAGGACCGCTCTTCTCTACTCCTGATGAGGTCGCGAGGATGGCCATGGAAAACGATGTGCACATCGTAGGTGTGAGCTCTCTGGCTGCTGGGCACAAAACCTTGATTCCAGAGCTGGTGGAAGAGCTCAAGAAAGTTGGGCGGGAAGATGCCATGGTAGTGATTGGCGGTGTGATTCCGAGACAGGACTATGACTTTCTTTATGAATCAGGAGTCACGGCTGTTTTTGGCCCTGGAACCGTGATTAGCGTTGCCGCATCTGAGCTTCTGGAACATCTGTTGACCAAGTCAGAAGCTTAGAAAACCAAGATTGCTTTTCAGGGAGGAAAAGAAGTGTCTCTGAAGGTGTAAGGCAAAGCATAGCACATTCGTCATCAGGCGCACAATTTGAAAACATGCGTACGCTTACTCTCTTCGCTTCAAGCCTTTTGCTTTCGGTCGTTACACTGGCACAAGTTCCACGCAATGTGTTGGTAGAACACTTCACAAACACGCGCTGCGGCATCTGCGCGAATCGAAATCCGGGCTTTTTCGCCAATCTGAACAACTATCCGGACGTTATTCACCTCGCGATTCACCCAAGTTCACCTTACAGCAGTTGCCTGCTCAATCAGCACAATACTGCTGAAAATGACGCCCGCACAAACTTCTACGGAATCTATGGCGGAACTCCCAGGCTCGTCATTCAGGGAGAAGTAGTTGGAGTAGCCACCAACTATGGCGATTCCAGTTTGTTCGAGACTCAGGAAGGCATGATGAGCAATTTCGGCATCTCCATCGAGCAATCGCTGAATGCCTCACAAGATTCAGTCAACATTTCTGTGACCGTGAAGCGTGAAGGTACCGGAGCTTTGAGCAATGCTTTGTTGTTTGTAGCACTGGCAGAGGCCGAACTGATGTATGCAGCACCGAATGGAGAAAACGAGCATTTCAATGTATTCAGAGAATCATTATTTGGTGAAGCGGGAATGTCCATAGCGCTCCCTGTTGGAGTTGGGGAAGAAACCACCAATACCGCTACGGTTGCGATTCATCCAGACTGGAATTTGGATGAACTTTTCAGCCTTGCCGTTTTGCAAGATGAAATCAGCAACGAGGTGCTTCAGGTTGTTTCCGCAAAAGGCGAACCTTTTCCTGTCATCGCAGGAATCAACAATGGTGTAGAGCAAAACGACCTCCAGATCTTCCCGAATCCATTCACAGATGTGTTGAGCATTGAAGGGCTTCGCGACAATCAACTCGTTCAGGTTTTTGACCTTCTTGGGCAGCAGGTTTACGATTCTCTCGATGGAAACCAGAACAAGGATCTTTCAGCTCTTCCCAATGGCCCCTATGTACTTGTTGTCTCTTCTGATCAAGAGAGCAAGAGCTTCCGAATTGTCAAGCAATAGGCAGCTCCTCGCTTTTAAAGCTCTTGAATAAAGGCGCCTTCATTTCTCAGCGAATGCACCGGGAGTTTCTGGTCTTCGCATAGTGACTTCCAATAGCGGTGGCTCTTCCAGTCAAGCTTTGAAGACAGCAGGACTTGAGAAGGTCTCACATGTTCAAACAGTTCCTTAGGATGCTGGTTGGTACGCTGTTTTACAAACAGTAAATCCACGTCAATCGGTGTTTCCTGATAAATACGCGTGGCTGAATCGAGCACGAGAATTCTCATATCCTCAAACTGGATCCACGGACCTGATTGGTACAAGCCGTTGAGCTCTTGCTGTGGCTTCAAAAGGTCTCGATTCCACCAATGATGGTGCACATGGAATCGCATTTTATCAAAATCGTTGACCAGCGAAGAATCAGCCATAAAGACTTGTTCGCGTCCGTCAATGAAGTTGATCGCATCCTGCTTTTTCAGACGATAGAACACCACAAGCTTTTGACTCTTTTGAAGTGCCAGCTCGCGGATATTCAATGACTCCACCACAATGAAGGCAATCAGGAAGGCAGCAAGCCACGTGAACCGCTTCGTGATCAAAAAGGCGCAGAACGCAGCAACGATCATGTAGATCAGATAGGTTTCGAAAATCCCAATGTCAATTCCCAGTATCAAGGCGTATGGCATCTGCTCCACCCATTGGATGAACCAATCCAGCCAATGGACCATTTGATAAAGCACCCATGCTAGGCCAGATGAAACGTAGGGAATCCAATGGAGGGAAACGAGTGCGATACCCGCTGGCAAAATCAGGGTAGCGGCAGGAATCACCACCAGGTTGCTCAGCAGGAAGTAGTTCGGAAACTGATGAAAATAGAGCAATGCCAAGGGAAAGGTAGCAGCCTGTGCGGCAAGTGATACTGCTGTAATCGCCCACATTTTATCGACCACCCACCACTTTGGAGTCCAGAGATCATAGATCCTTGGCTGTAGCAACACGATGCCAAGAACGGCAAGATAAGAGAGCTGGAAACCTACTTCAACGATCAAAAAAGGATTGTAGAGCAACAATGCAAAAGCACTGGAAGCCAGGGTATTGAAAATATCAGTCCGTCTCCTGAATTGCTTCGCAACAATCACAAACGTGAACATGGTAGCTGCGCGGGTAACCGAAGGAGAAAGCCCGGTGAGCATCGCATACAGCCAGAGCATGGCAATCATTAAAACACCCTTCGAGATTCGGCCCCATCGATGCTTATCCAAGAACTGAAGCAACGTATGGATGATGATGAATACAATGCCCACATGAAGGCCGGAAACAGCGAGTACGTGCATGGCACCAGCGCTGGCAAAAGCGTTGACCTGCTCAGAAGTCAGGTGGTGTTTGTAGCCGACCAGCAGCGCTGAAAGAATCGCGAGTTCTCTTCCTTCTATATCGAATGAGCGAATGGTCTCGATCACCCTGCTCTGCCATCCAAATACAAGCCTGCGAAATCCACTTCCACGACTGGTAAGCCTCCAGGCGCTGCTATCCAGGTAAACCTGATTGGACACTTGATGAAAATGCATGTATCGCTTGTAGTTAAACTCACTCGGATTCTGAGGATCTGGAATTGTATTCAGTCGGGCGTGGAAAACGATTTCATCTCCAAAGCGAAGTTCTTCTGCCTGAGGCGTAGGCTGAACATAAACCAGCACTCTCCCTTGCAGAACGTTGGTGTCACTCTCATGAACAGACCGTAAGATCTCGGTCTCCATCTTCACGGAGCGTGCTCTCAAAATGGGGTTGGAAACCACCTGAGCCACGTATGTCTTAGTATCGTTTGAGGCGTGATCGGAAACATGACCGGGAAACATGCGATCGGTGTTGATCACTGTGATTGCATATCCCAGAAGAAATACGCTGAGAAGAAGTAGCGAGGTAAAGCCTCTTCGTCCCAACGCCACAACGATTAATGCTAATACAAAGAACAGCGCTGAAGCCAAAAGCGAAGCACGTAACCACTCGCTGTTGGGCAGGAAAATCGCTAAAATGATACCGGCTATGAAAGGCCATATGGCTCTGAACAGCGGAACCTGCTTCCAGACATACGTTGTTGTGTTACTCAAGTTCTTTCGAGGGAGTCACTCTACCCGACTCTTCTCAAATATGAGCTTGAAATACTAACCGTTGAAAGCAGATGTAATCACACACCCATTCACGCCCCAAAAGGCTCTACACCGAAGTAGGATGATTCTTTTCTTGTGAACTTCTGGTGACAGCAAGATGCATGGCACTCAAAATGGCTACAAGCATGATCAGGGGTAATGTGCGGCACTGCAATCTCTCATACACATTGGCCAGAACACCTGTGATAGAAGCATGAAAGAAGTAAAAGGCAAAGGACAGAAGCAAAAGCAATCTTAGCTCACGACTCAAAGAGTGGGTTACCAATACCCAACCAAGAATGAGAATGGTCATCAACAAGGCCAGGTAATGCACTCCTCTAAAGAACGTCAGAGGTAACTCATCCTTCTTGTTTTGCACGCTGGTGAGGTATTCGTTCAGCTCTTGCTTATAATGCTCGCGCATTGGCCAATAAGGCGGAGTTCCCTCTCCGTACTGATACTGAAGGCCGCTGCCCAACTCAATCTGGAACATCTGCTTAAATGTTGCCTTCACCGCACCGAACAGAAACCACTTCAAATACCTGGGCTTGGTGAGGAAATCCTTTACGATGGGTGCATAATCCTCATTCGCCCCTTCCCAGCCCCCGGGATGGCTTTGGACAGGACCATTTCCATCCCAAAGAAAACCACCCGTCTCCTGGGGCAGGCTGTCCTTAATGTCACAAAGGGATGTTGTTCGTTCACCGCAGTTTTCATCAAGGTACATCTTCAAAAAACCCATCTCAGCGATGTTAGCGGTCAAGAACACATTGGATGCCTTGCTCATGCCGAAACCCATGTTATGATAGGCATTGAAGGACGAAATGAAGAGCCATGAAGCGATCAAAACAGTGCCCAACACCGCCCATGAAGCGCGCGGAAGGCTCAGTAAATCAGGAAAAAAGCGTTGGATGATCAGAGCGCTTATCGCCATCAAAAGCAACAGCGGGATGTGACTCAAATGTGTAAGGCAACACACAAAAAAGAGTACTCCATAGGTCACCAATACACCGATGCCAGGCCGTTTCTCCAGCAGGAACGAAAGCAGCCCCAGTCCAAAAATCAACGTAAACACATCGGGCATTAGCTGAGCCGCATACCAGGATGTGGATGAAAAGAAAGCCAAAAGCGCTACCACAAGTACATGGAATCGGTAGCGGTTGGTCGGAAAAAGATGGCTTATCAAGCGAAATAAGATGACCGATAACAGAAGCCCCTGCAGGAAGATCAATGGCCAGTTGCTGACATTCCACCCTGTAAGCTTGATCAAAAGCGGATATCCAATGGAACGATGAAACGAAGGCTCAAGGTTCACAGACATCTCCATGTATGCTCCGCTGTCAAAATAGACCAGCGGATAGCGATTGTAAAGCGCTGGAGCTATTAGCAATAAGGAAGTCGCAAGAAAATAAAGCAGGCGTAGGAGGCGATTGTACAAACCTTCAATTTGCAGGCTAAGTTAGGTATCTCTCACGGAGAACGTTCAAGTGGTGTCTCGTATGGCCTGAGGTAATGTAAAACAGTGCCTCCACCTGAATTTCACTATCGCTGGCGATTCCCTTTTTCGCCAGTTGTTCAGCAGTAAGCATTTGGCCAAAGAGAATGGTCTGTTGGCGAGTGGCTTTGAAAAAGGCGATCAACCAGTGAGGAACACGATCTTCCAGCCGCAATCCTTTCAGATACTGATCCTGGTCAAAGCCATGAAGATTCGGTGCTTTGGATTCGCTGGCAATAGTCAGTGCCCGATAGTTGAAGATCATTTCCGTTTGAATGATGTGCAACAGCACCTCCTTCACATTCCACTTACCCTTTGCGTATCGATAGTTCCAACGATCGGGAGGGCAATCCCGAAAAAACTGTTCGATTTCTTTGCCAGAATCCTCCAGTTCCCTGGAAGCGTTTTCAAACTTTACCAGCTTGAGATAGTTGTCAAAATAGGGAGCGTACGTTAGGTCTTTCATCAGGTTGCAGATGGTCACTCAATATAGGAATCGTAGATGACCATTCCGAGCGTATCCTCATAAAATATGAAGTTGTACACCTCCCGATTGTCGGGATTTGCGATCTGTATAACCGCAGGTAAGTCATCCTCCAACTTGAGTTGATCAAATTTCTGCGCGAAGGAGGCTTTGTCCATTCCTATGCGAACATCGTTCTTGAAAGCAATGGCGTTGTCCACCAACCTTCCATAGTAAAGCATAGGCGTACGTTCGTTCACGTAAAACACCAATCGATCTTCCCCCAGCGTTATGGTGAGCATGCTGTCGGCATCTACAGAGCTTCTGGAATCTACCATCGGCAGCGTTTGCTCATTCAACCTGTTCGGAAACAAGCTTCGCAATAGCTCAGGAGTCAATTCACCTGCCTCAAACGGAGCCTCCGCAAATTTGTCCAGGAGGTAGTAGTTCATGGGGCCTGGATCCACAAGGTCTGCAGTATCCAGAGAGTCTGAAGCGTGCTCAACGGAGTACGACACCTTCGTATCAACATTGCAACCAATCAAAAGAATCAGGAGAAAAGGGATCGCCAGAAAGCTCTTCATAATGTGGAGCAAATAAATAAAAAAAGGCGGCCTAAGCCGCCTACTATAACCCCTTTAACCATCAAACGAATTGGGTTAAGAACCACTAACATTATAGTGTACTCATTCGCTTGAAATAGGTTGCACTCAGGTGCTAAAAGTTTATTCTTCTTTCCTCCGGATACTTGACACTGTAGCTAAACGTGAACTCCTCTTTGGAGGAAGGATTGATCGTCTTGAGCCATGTCAACTTTCCTGATTGCGCATCGAATTTCCCATCCGCATCTTCCGTAAGTTGTACTTCGATGTCTTTGTTGCCTGAAACAGGAATCTGATCTTCAATGCTCAGTCGAATCTTGCCCGACTTAGTATTTCGAACACTGATCTCAATGGCAATGGTTTCTTTGATAGAACTACCAATCTTCCGACTAGCTTCGAAATCCTTGATCTTCTCACGCTTTACGGTGATACTGGGATCTCTTCCCAAACTCAGATCGAGTGTATCTCCAATCACATTGGGATCTATGAAGGCCTCACCAACAAAAGTGTTGTTGAGAAACAGATTCGCTTGGCCGGGCAACAGATCGTATTTCTCGAAGCCTGAAACCTTGGCGATGAGAAACGCAGCCGGATCAAGTTTTGGAGAGGCAAAGTATTCATAGGCAGCAGGAATGGTAAATGCATCAATACCTATTACCTGCGGCTTACCATTGGAAGGCACATTGTAACGCGTCCTGATCTCGAAGCGAGTGATCGCCTTGTTCACCGCATACTCTACGCTACTCTCATTGTAAAAGCCTTCTTCCAGTTCCAGTTCCATGTCATCGGACATGGCCTCGGCCTTCTCTACCAATGCCATGCGCTTGTTGCTCATGTTCATGGCGTAGGGCTTAGCATCCGGCTCATAGAAATCAAGCCTCCAGGGAAACAACTCCGGCTTTTGACCACTCAGGTTTGGGTTCGCGTTGGTGAGGGTAAGCGTGACACCTTCCCAGCTCACTCCTGTATTCTGAAAGACCTTGGCGTTGTAAGCCACATTCAAAGGCTTCGATACATCCGCCACCATGATCTTGTAGCTCGGTGTCCACCCAGCGGTCTGAACCATGTACTTAATGTTCACTTTGGCCTTCACGTTCCCTGCTACTTGCACCTCAACCAGCACTTCACCTGTAGCGCGATTGGTTCTGCCACTCGTTTCGTTCAACTGGCGCTTCAACCGGTCAATCTTCATCTGCAACTCCTTCTGCTCTTGCTCAATCTCCATGCGCTTCAGCATGATATCAGCGAGGCGATCGCGGTAAAAATCACTGAGGTCCTCAAGATCCTCGATCACAAACTGGCTTTCTTCCCAGCCGACCTTTTGGTTCGCCAGAATCATTTGCCGCTCTTGCGCATACACCTCAATCATGTTCTGGTTGAACTTGTGATCGAAGGTGTAACCATCCAGCGAATCTTTGAGGCGCTGAACTGCTACGGGCAGCTTTGGCTGACGCAAAAAGTTGTTCTGAGTGCTTACACTTAGAACATTCACTCCGTTGCTTGCTGAAACACTTACGGATTGCGCATCGATCTCAGAGCTGATTCCTGAGAACACCAACGTTTGGCGTCCCGCACTGAGCTGAGCCGAAGCAGACGCTTCCACCTCTGCCCCTCTAGGATAAACTGTCACGTTGTCAATCTTCGAATTCAGTTGAACGGTTTTCTGAGCATTCACTCCAACCGAAGTCAAAAGCAACAGACCAATAAAAAGTGGTGTTCTCATAAAAGAAGCTTTAGGCTTTGGGCATTAGTCATCGCCACCGCCAAAAGCCAGGACGAAGTAAAGCAACTGAGCGATAGCAGCCAGCGTAGCGACTACATAGGTACTTGCCGCCCATTTCAAGGCATTCGCGGCTTTGTCGTGTTCAACGCCCGTGGTGATCCTTGCACCTTCCAACCAAACCAAGGCTCTATTGGAAGCATCGAATTCCACCGGCAGCGTAATCAAACTGAACATGGTAATGACCGTCTGCGCTGCAATGACGAGCAAAATTGCTTGTTGGAAAAAGCCGAAGGCAAAACCGCCTACAAGTCCTACGATGAATATGATACTCATCAAGCGGCTGCTCAAGTTCACCAAAGGAACCATGGCAGATCGGAACTGCAGAAAGCTATAGGAACGGGCGTGCTGAACAGCGTGCCCCGTTTCGTGTGCCGCTACCGCAGCAGCAGCTACGTTACGTCCCTGATACACTTCGCGGCTCAGGTTGATGGTCTTATTCTTAGGATTGTAGTGATCCGTAAGCTCTCCGGGAACGCTCACGATTTCAACGTCATAGATGTCGTTGTCGCGGAGCATTTTGGCAGCAATCTCTGCCCCTGAAAGACCCGATGTTGTGGGAATTTCTGCGTACTCACGAAATCTTGACCTCAGCCTATTTCCCACGAACCAGCTCAATCCCGCGAATACGATAATGATGATAAACAACATGCTTAATTAATTTTCAGCCTAAAGATCAATCTCCGTGCCTATGCCTGGATCATGACACTGTTAAGAAAATCTGTCAGTTTCGAAAAAAAATGCTCGGACACAAAAAAGCCGATGCACGGGGTACATCGGCTTGAAAATCTTTAATCCTCGTGACTAGCGAGCGATGATCACAAGCACTTGCTCGATGAAGCCTTTACCTGCAATTCGTACGAAGTAAGTTCCCGGCTCAAAGTCGAAGGCGCTGATGGCGGCCAGTTGGCGTCCTTCAGCGAGTTCCTGCTGATAGATGGATCTCACCATTTTACCAGTTACATCATACACACTTACATCAATCACCTCTCTGGCTGGAAGGTGAAACTCAATCACACCAAGGTCTGTGATGGGGTTTGGATAGACGCTGGCAGCAATGCTCGGAGCAGCTGCAGCCTCATTGATGCTGGAGGGCCAGTTACTTGGGTTGGAAGCACTGTTTGGATTGTCAGGATTATCCGGATGATTCGGATCGGAAGGGTCGTTGGAATCATACAAGGTGAATGTTTCCGACTTCGCTGCATTGACCACCTTATTGTCACTTACAGAAGAGGGAGTGTACTCTGCCACAAACCCAACCACTCTTACGTCATCAATGCTCACGCCATCGGGCACTGGGAAAGCAAAAGAGGTGGTGTACTGCATGCCCACGTCTGTCTGCAGAGGCAAAATGTTGTCTATTCCATCAAAACCTGAAGGGTTGGCAATGGCTACATCCTCGTGCGAGAAATTAAAGGCTGTGTCAATGGTATCAGAAAACAAAGAGCAAGGAGCCGCACCTCCGGTTGTGTCGATTCTCTGATCGGCAATCACACCATCCTGAACAAGGTAGAGGAAGAAACGCATTTCACGGTTCTCGATGTTGAGCTTGGTGTAGTTCACCTGCATCCGAACGAATATTTCGTTTTCGTTGTCGTCATAAAGTACTTCGGGAAGTGTGACCAACGCATCCGTAGTGCGGTTGATTCTCGCAGCAATCGTGTCAACCCACAGGCTCAGCCCAAGATTGAGGTCATTGCCGTTGTAAGACACTCGGTCTACCAAACCGGCTGGATAGATAGCAGGTGCAAAAAAGGTCGCCCAATCACCCACAAACGGTCGGTACATCGGGTCACCGCCATCAAAAATATTGTCATCATGCATGGATATGATGGCAAGGTTTGGCCCGTAAAGCCCTTTTACCTGCTCCTTCATGCAAATCCCCTCTCCTACGGCCTCAAGCTGGGTGGTTTCCTTCGTCTCAAGAAGAACGGTACGAGGTGACTGCGCCAATGCGCACACTGCGAAAAGAAAAAGCGTGGTAGCTGTGTAAATCTTTTTCATCCAATCTTTTTTACAAATTCAAAGTGAAGGTAACGCTTTTTGCACCTCAAAGGCTGGTAACGGGAAGCATGAACGGCATACAAACAGGGTAACCTGAGGCATATGCGCCAAAACGATGAACGCTGCATGTGCAAAAGATAAGTGGCAACATCTCCGCGAATTCCGAGTTCATGTTTTTCTTCGCATCCTAAGGAAGAAACGATGAAGAGACCTTTAATACTTGTCACGAATGATGATGGTTTTCACGCCCCGGGCATCAACGCGCTCACAGAAGTTGCGTTGGGCTTCGGAGATGTATTGAAGGTTGCGCCTGATAAACCGCAGTCCGGTATGGGGCATGCCATTACCATCAATAGCACGCTGCGCATCGAAAAGATGCCTGCCGAAGGATATGAAGCTTATCAATGCACCGGCACACCTGTGGATTGTGTGAAGATCGCCCTGGATGTGATCCTCGATAGAGTTCCTGACCTGGTCATCTCCGGCATCAACCACGGCTCCAATGCCAGCATCAATGTGATTTACTCAGGCACGATGAGCGCAGCAATGGAAGGATACATTGAAGGGGTGCCATCCATTGGATTTTCTTTGCTCGATCATACGGTAGATGCGGATTTCACTACCGCTAAGATTTACGCGGAAAAGATCATTCGAGAGGCATTGAATCAAAAGGATCAGACCTATTGCCTGAATGTCAATATCCCCAAACTGGAGCCTGATCTCATCAAGGGAATTCGCTGCTGTCGTCAGGCACACGCCAAATGGCAGGAAGAGTTTGACCGAAGAACAGATCCTTCAGGTCGCGATTATTACTGGCTCACAGGCCATTTTGTACAATTCGAGCAATCCGAAGAAGTTGACCTTTGGGCGCTGAAGCAAGGGTATGTGAGTGTGGTTCCGGTTTCTTATGACCTCACTCATTTCAAAACACTGGAGACGTTGAAGACATGGAATCTCTGAAACGATACGACAAACTGCTCACCGGAGCCATCGCGGGATTGATTGGTCCTTTTTTCGGTTTCTTGATCTTCTACCTCATCATGTTCAACGATCGATCGTTGGGTGCATTCAAAGAGATGATCATGAACAACTCTTCTACGCAGGCGCCTCTCATGGCAGTTTGCCTTGTATTCAATCTCATCTTCTTCTTTCTGGCGCTTCGCAAAAACTGGTATCGAACGGCTCAGGGAGTGATAATGGCGATGTTCATTTACGCGCCACTGGTCATCTACCTCAAGTATGCCTAAGCGGATATTCATATTAACAGGAGAACCGTCCGGTGATTTGCACGGAGCGAACCTGGTGAAAGCCATTCGCGAGGAAAATGACAATGTGGAGATCAAGTGTTGGGGCGGAGATAAAATGGCCGCTGCCGGGGCTGAGGTATTGAAACACATTGACGAGTTGGCATTCATGGGATTTATCGAGGTCATCATGAACCTGCGAACCATCCTCAAGAACTTCGAGCTCTGTAAATCACACATTGAAGCCTTTCAACCGGATCTGGTAGTGCTGATCGACTATCCGGGATTCAACCTTCGAATGGCCAAGCACATTCATCAACTGGGTATTCCTCAATTCTATTACATCTCTCCACAGATATGGGCCTGGAAGGAAAGCAGGGTGCATAAGGTGAAAGCATTTGTTGAAAAGGTATTTGTGATCCTGCCCTTTGAGAAGGACTTCTACACGAAATACGAAGTAGATGCTGAATTTGTGGGCCACCCCCTGCTCGATGAACTGAAGGAGATTACCATTACCCGCGAAGCCTTCCTGGAGAAAAAGCAACTGACGGATACCGGGAAACCGATCATCGCATTGCTACCTGGAAGCAGAACACAAGAGATTTCGGTTTTGCTGCCTCGAATGATCAACACCGCCAAGGCATTTTCCGATTATCAGTTTATATGCTCCAAAGTTCCCTGGCAAAGGGAAGCGCTCTTCGAAGCCTGTAAGGCCAACGGCATTGACATCGTGGAAGGCGATACGTATGAACTTCTCTCCGTTTCAACTGCTGCTATCGTGACCAGCGGAACAGCCACCTTGGAAACAGCATTGTTGAACATTCCTCAGGTGGTCGTTTACAAGGGAAATTGGTTCAGCTATGCCATTGCGCGGATGCTCGTCAAGGTCAAATTCATCAGCTTGGTGAACCTCATCATGGACCGCGAAGTGGTGAAAGAACTGATCCAGGACAAAGTGAACGATCAGCATTTGCGGGAAGAACTTGGCAAGCTTCTGCCTCCATCCGATCAAAGAGAACAGGTATTGGCATCGTACCGTGAACTGCATCAGAAGTTAGGTTCAAAAGGTGCTTCCACGATTGTCGCAAAGGCGTTGTTGAAAAGACTCGCTTCGACCTGATTCTTCACTTTTCACCTCGGTTAAATTTGCTGACCATGCGGCATTTTCTGTGCTTGTTATTGTCGGTGGTATGCAGCTTTGGATTCGCATCCAACAAAGTGCTTCAGGTAGGGCTCTTCTCAAAGCAAGAACCGTCTGAAATCCTTATAAAGCCCGAAATCGGTTCTTATACCGTCTTGGGCAATGGGCTCCAGATACTCGAACTCAAAAAAGGACAAGCAATTCGTATCAAGTCTGAAAACGGACTGGTGGCTGTTAGCACACTGGATAAAGCCATTGGAACTTATGCCGAAGTGAGACTGGAGCGCAAGACCTGGGGAAGCACCATGGTGATCGAACGGGTGAATCAGGGACACAAGGCTCATGAATACCATGACGACTTTGTCATTACTCCCAAGGGAAGCAAGCTAAAGATTGTCAACCACGTGTACATTGAGCATTACGTCTCTGGTGTGGTGGAATCTGAGGCTGGCAGCCGCGAACCAAAAGAGTATTACAAAGTACAGGCAGTGATCTGCAGGACCTATGCTCTGAACAATCGCATGAAACATGCGGCAGAAGGCTTCCAGCTGTGTGATCAGGTTCACTGTCAGGTATACCACAACAAGAGTCGACACAATCCAGACATTCTGAAGGCGACCCAGGAAACGATTGGAATCGTGATCGTAGACAGCGACATCAATCTGGTGACAGCCGCCTTTCATTCCAATTGCGGAGGCCATACCTGCAACAGTGAAGATGTTTGGAGCGGAGCACTAAGCTACCTCCGAGCACGGGAGGACGACAACTGCCTGGAAGAACCTCACTCCTACTGGAGGAAATCGACCACTACGGGAGAATGGATGGCTTACCTGAAGAGGCGTTTTAATTACCCCATTCACGATGAAGAAGCGCGTCAGGTAGCTCTGAACTATTGCCCCGATCAGCGCTACCATAGACTCAACGATAGTGTTGCATGGGTTGACTTCAAGACCGTTCGAAAAGACTGGGGACTTCGGTCTGCTTACTTCAACATCGAACAGGTAGCAGATTCCGTCATCCTCGAAGGCCGCGGTTATGGACATGGCGTGGGTCTGTGTCAGGAAGGAGCCATGAACATGGCCAAGCGCGGCACTTCCTACAGCGATATCCTGCACTTCTACTATGCAGGTATTCACTTGGTCAACCTATCGGTGATCGAGTTCTTTCGCTCTGAATAAGAGGAGAGTATAACGCTTGTTAGTTATCGGACCTGTTTGGTGGCAGCTACATCCCATGGCGCAGCTGGCAGATGCTCCAGACTTGAATAAGGGAAGAAAATCATTTGCCCCTTCTTACCCTCGAACTGAAATCTTGATTCATCCAGCCCTCTGTTCTTATTCTTCTGCTGGAGTGTCAACTCATTCATTCCTGCCTTCAGCGGCACACGTGTGTAGTAGATCGTGTGTGGCAGTGTTTGCCAGTTTCGGGTATCCGCCTTCTCGGTGACGGCATTTGTGATGGTGGCCAAAGCGCCCAACGCTTCATTTTCCTGGGAAAGCTGCACTTCCGCTAGTTTCTTCAAGGCCAGGCGTAGTAAGGCAACGCTCATTTCTCTGAGAAAGCGGTCGCGCAAGGTCTTAAAGGCAATGTCATTCACACTTTCAACCTTATCCAGGTCATGGCGCTTGCCATTCGCGTTCAACCATGCTTCTGTATAATAGGTAGGCCGCTCCAAGTATTTCGGAAAGGCCACGCGCACCACATGCAGGGCCAAAAGATCATTTCGCTTCTGTTGGTCATCTCCGATGTAGAACGGAAAGGTTACTCCCAATTCTTCGTTGGTGAAGTTCACAAAGCCTGCCTGCCCGGGCACGGCAATGAAGTTGATGCTCCATTCATCCTTGACCGGCCCCATTCCATTGTTCCAGAAAAAGACCACTTCACCGCCTGGCTTATCCACAGGGGTGTGAGTCATGTTGAACTCACTGGCGTATTGATCATACTCCTGGCGAAAGCCAAGGGTCTTAGAAGTTCTTAGCAGATCACGCTTGAGTTGCTCAGGAACCCTGATGCCGAAGTATCCATGTTCTCCGGTGTACACTTCATAAGCGTTTCGATAAGCTATGAAGGCATCGTTGATCTCACCTTGCGCTTCAAAAGCGAGTCCCATCACAATGTGCGCAAAGGCGTCTACCTGGTAGCGGTTTTTGTGATCCTTGTATTTATCGTTCAGCTTTTGAAGCTTGAGGTTGATTCTTCGGGCCTCTACTCCGGCCGCATCAAAATTTCTCAGATTGAGATAGTTGAGTGCCTTGTAATAGTGAATCATTACGGCCTCAAAGTCTTCTGCGCGATAGGGCTTGACTTCCGGATTGCTGATCAGCGCGAGTGCTTCAGAACCGTAGTTACGCTTGTAGTCTTCAATCAGAAGATCGGCTTCATTGAAATACTTGTTGCTTTCCTCGAATTGCTGCTCCAGGTGGTTCACAAAGCCCATGTTGAACAAGTAGAGCAGTCGATTTCTATTTCGCTGCATCTTCTTATCACCGTCTAAGTACTTCTCT
The DNA here is from genome assembly GCA_002428995.1 of Flavobacteriales bacterium UBA6057. Lineage (GTDB taxonomy): Bacteria > Bacteroidota > Bacteroidia > Flavobacteriales_G > Salibacteraceae > UBA6057. The sequence continues at coordinate 516,922 of DIYJ01000005.1, forward strand.
GCCTTCTCAATCTCGCCTTCCGCCACCAGCGATTGGAACTTGATGTTTCGCTGATAGTAGGAAGCACAGCTTACGAGCAAGCAAAGGGAAGCAATGGCAATAAGGCGCTTGAACACTGACATAATGCTAGTGGAGATATGCAAAGGGCTGCGCACTGGCAGCCCTTCTTATCTTTTGACGCGAGCTTTTAGTCTTTAATGTACTTTTTGATCTTCTTGTCACCGATCCAGACAATTTCGTTGGTCTCCATATCGGTCAGCTCCAAGTCGATTTGGTACTCTACCACTTTTTCTCGTCCATATTGGTCAACAGTAGAGTTGATTACGCCCTGCAACATGTAATCAGCGCCAACTTCCAGGCCCCACTGCTTCATGGTACTCTTGCTGCTGAACTCCTGCTGATCCGCACGCTCACCTCTTACTTCTTCGCGCTTCTCTCCACTCTGAACGAGTCTCACTTTTTGAGAAGTGATGAATGAACGCTCAAGATCCTTAGAGAAGGTTTCAGGATTGATGTGCTCGTGCGATTTGTTGCGCATCATGCCAACAATCACAACAGGCTTCTCTCCTTCATTTGCCTGGCGGAAATTATTCAACCATGGTCCTGTCAACACCTGCTCGATCATGGCATTGGCAGTCATTTTAGAATCTGTGTCATTCCATCGGCCACTCAGGTCAATGGTCTTGTTTGGGTCAACTCTGGTTACTTTTCTGTTTTGACAACTGAAAGCAACAAGGCTTAAAACACAAAGGGTCATCAAATTAATTCGGAGAGATCTCATAGCTCAGATGGTTATACTTTCTTGGCCTATTAACAACTTGGATGCCAAAGTTAAATTGCTTCGACAAAACAACCTCCACAACCCATGGAGTATTACATCCTGTTAAGGTATTCTTAGAAATGCTTACAAATCTTGTGAAACAACATATGGCAAGAGTTCTAAATTCGCGCTTCTCAGAATCGATCTACTTAATACTCAAACGAGCACCATGAATTATTATCGGTGGAACAACATACTGGGGTGGCTGGTCTTTGCCATCGCAACCTTTACCTACGTAAGCACTGTAGAACCTACTGCAAGCTTCTGGGACTGTGGGGAATACATTGCAACATCTTATCGCCTTGAAGTTGGTCACCCTCCTGGTGCGCCTACTTTCCTTCTTGTAGGTCGTTTGTTTTCGATGTTCGCAGCTCCGGAGAATGTTGCTTACATGATCAACCTTCTCTCCGGTCTTTGTAGTGCTTTTACGATTCTGTTCCTCTTCTGGACCATCACTGCCCTGGCTCGCAAAGTGTTGAGTCACAACAAAACAATTGAAGAACTCACCGATAACGACAACCTGGCCATATTCGGTGCGGGTGTCATTGGCAGTCTGGCTTACACCTTCTCCGATACATTCTGGTTCAGCGCAACGGAAGGCGAAGTATATGCCATGTCATCCATGCTCACAGCGATTACCTTCTGGGCCATTCTCAAATGGGAACAAATTGCCCATGAGCCCAAAGCAGACCGTTGGCTTATTCTGATCGCTTATCTCATTGGTCTTTCTATTGGAGTCCACCTTCTGAACCTCCTCGCGATTCCTGCCATTGCTTATGTGATCTACTTCAAGAAATTCAAGCCAAACCTTCGTGGAATGATCATCACGGGTGTGTTGGGCGTGATCACTTTGGGTGGAATTCAAAACTTCATCATTCCGAACATTGTCAACTTCGCTGCGAAGTTTGAGTATGCGGTCGTTAACGGCTTGGGTGCCCCTTTCCACACAGGGTCCATCATCTTCATGGCGCTGCTTCTAGGAGCAATTGTGTTCGGGATTTACTACACCATGACCAAGCACAAGCCACTGTGGAATACCGCATTGCTGTCGCTGCTCGTATTGATCATTGGATATTCCTCGTTTGTGCTCATCCTCATTCGATCTAACGCGAATACTCCGATCGATGAAAACAACCCTGAAAACCTTGTAAATCTCCTCGCCTACCTGAATCGTGAGCAATATGGAGACTTCCCGCTGCTTTACGGACAGTACTTCAATTCTCCGTTCGACCGCTCCAATCCATACGAAGATGGAACACCGGTTTATTACCCGGATGAGCGTACAGGTCGCTACGAACTGGCAGACGATCGCAAAGGTTCGATCCCCAATTATGCTTCCGAGTTCAAAGCCTTCTTCCCGAGAATGTGGAGTGCAAAGAGCAACCATGTGAGGGCCTATAAACAATGGAGTGACTTCAAGGGTAAACCGATCCGATACACCGATGTATCAGGGAAAGCTCAGACTATACGAAAACCGACATTCACAGAAAACATGCGCTACTTCTTCCGCTACCAGATCGGCTGGATGTATGTGCGCTACTTTATGTGGAACTTCAGTGGTCGCCAAAATGACACCCAAGGTCACGGAAACTTTCAGGATGGAAACTGGCTGACCGGTATTCCTATGATTGACGAAGAAAAGGTCGGGACATTGGAAAATCTGCCCACCTATATCAAGGATCAAAAGGCTTACAACAAGTTCTTTGCGCTTCCGCTGATCATCGGGTTGCTTGGTCTAATCTTCCACTTCAGGCGTGATCCAAAATTCGCGTGGGTCGTGACACTGCTGTTCTTCTTTACCGGATTGGCGATTGTGGTTTATCTGAATCAATATCCCTATCAACCGAGGGAACGGGACTATGCCTACGCGGGGTCCTTCTACGCCTTTGCTATTTGGATAGGTTTTGGAGTGCTCGCATTGTATGACGCTGCCAAGAACATTGACTCCAAAGAACTGGGACGTATTGTAGGAATCACCCTGGGCGGTGCCATCGGACTCGTTCTGCTGGGCTACCTCTTTGGAGGAAGCAATGATTTCGCTTACCTCATGGTGTACATGGGAGTCGTTGGAAGTGGTTTGATCGCACTCATGTATGGAGTCGGGCAAACCATACAAAACAGGCAACTCCATGCCATCATGGGTACAGCACTGTGTCTTGTGGCTCCTATACTGATGGCAGCAGATGGATGGGACGACCACGATCGTTCTGGTCGCTATACTGCTCGGGCCATTGCTAAAAACTATCTTGATTCTTGTGACAAGGACGCCATTCTGTTCACCAATGGTGATAATGACACGTTCCCGCTCTGGTACCTTCAGGAAGTGGAAGGCTACCGAACGGATGTACGAATCGTGAACCTTACGCTGGGAAGTACGGACTGGTTCATCGACATGATCAAGCGTCAGGCGTATGAAGGCAAGCCTGTGAAATTGCAGATGGTGAAAGACGACTACCGTCAGGGTACGCGAGATTTCCTTCCCATCGATGACCGGGCTACGAACAACGCTTACATCAACGTGGATGATGTTGTAGACTTCGTTCTTGACGATAGCAAGAAGGCGCTACTCGGGAACAACCAGCGTATGAACTACTTCCCTACTCGTAAATTCAGATTGCCTGTCGATTCTTCCACCGTGGTTGCAAATGGAACAGTGGCTTCCAAAGATGCCGGCCGTGTGCTGAAGGCGTTGGAATGGGAAGTGAAAGGCCGCTACATTGTGAAGAGCGAATTACTCATGCTGGATATTCTGGCCCAGAACGATTGGGAACGCCCTATCTACTTCGCGAGCACCATGCCGAAGAAAAGCTATTTCGGATTGGAGAATTACATGCAGCAAGAAGGTTTCGCCTATCGTTTGGTTCCCTACAAGTCTAAGCGCGACAACAACCAGTTTGGTTATTTCGGAGAGGTTCAAACAGACATCATGTTCGACAACATGATGAACAATTTTGAATTTGGAAACATGGAGAACCCAGATCTATTCCTTGACGAGAACAACCTGCGCTTTGTAACCAATCTGCGCCTCAGCTTCTCTCGCCTGGCAGACGCCTTGATCAGAGATGGTGACAACGAACGCGCTACGCAAGTACTTGATAAGTGCGTGTCAATGACGGTCAACTCCAACACTCCGAAGGATCTCACACTCATCCAGGTGGTGGAGTCTTACCTGAAGGTGGGAGAGAATCAGAAAGCTGCGGACCTTGCCAAATTGATAGCCACGAATTATGTGGAACATCTGGATTACTACTCGCGTTTGGACAAGCAATTCAGTGATCTTGTGAACAACGATATGCAGCGCGCCTATGCGGTGACTCAGCAGCTACAGACCTACGGCAAGCAATACAATGCTGCAGAAATGACCGATATGATCGCGCCACTGATGGAACAAGCAGAAACTATCTTCAGCGCTTCCGTTGGAGTGACTCCTGCTCAGCTAGAGCAACAACGTCAGCAGCAGCAACAGCAGCAACTTCAACAACAAATGCAGAGACAGTTGCAGCAACAACAGCAACAACAACAGCAGGAGCAGGCGAAGAAACAAGCAGGACAAACCGCACCTGCGCAGTAGCTAACCGATTTCAAGAAATGAAAAAGACCGCCTTGTGCGGTCTTTTTTGTTTTCTGGAAGTAGCTCGTATAATCACTGTTCCTCCCATGTAGCAATGGATCTGACTTGCAGTGCAGCCTTCGTCACCCGCATCTATCGGTATGTTGGAAAGGCATGGGTAAATTGGAACACTCACGAGTAACTAAATGGGCTTAGAAGCGTACTTTTGAATGCTCTAAACCTAAACCTCTGACAGATTATTCACAACGCAATGTGAGAACAGTGCACTCGATCCGTCCATCGCTCGTGTGTAAACCTATCCCCCTGCCCAACTGTCAGGCCGTTTGTTGTTTTAATTTCTTACGAAATCCGATCTCATGTACCATTTGAAAAGTCATTTTTCACTGGCGACACTTTGTGCCCTATTGTGTTGCTTTTCCTTTATCCAATCTGCGCAAGCGCAGATTCCAAAAGGAATCAATTACCAAGCTGTTGCCCGGGATACCGCTGGACAACCCATTGGTAATTCTTCATTGACCGTTGAAATTACAGTCGCGGATACGTCTTCGCTGGACGTCAATGAATACATCGAATCGCATAGCGTTCTCACCAACAGGTTCGGACTGTTTACCCTTGTGATCGGAGAGGGTAACCTGGTTTCAGGATCGGCATTGGGAGACTTTGATGAGATCGATTGGAGCAGCGAAAAGTGGTTAGGGGTGACCATTGGCGGGGTTGACATGGGAGTGACAGAACTGGTATCCGTCCCGTTCGCGCTTTATGCGGAGCGCGCTGGAAACATTGTTACGATTGATAGCTCAAGGCTTGTTGGGAACGACTACATCATCTATCAGAGCAACGGACAGAACGATACCACAGATTTCGCATCCTTCATTCCGGAAACCGGAGACACCATCGACACCGTGGCCATCATTGGAGACACGCTGCTTCGCATTGTTGAGCGCGGTGATACATTCAATCTGGATATTTCTTCGCTCTTCAACAATGACACCAACGAACTCATCGATTCTATTCGGTTGGACCTTGGGGCTACAAAACTGCTAGAGCTGTTTGAAGGAGCGGATACGGCTTCGATCTCACTTGCCCCTTTGAGCGACACTTTTACTCAGGCGGAAATCGTCAATGGCGATCTCAGGTTGGTGCTCTCCAGCGACACCAATGACACGAGCATCATCAATCTTTCCGCGTTTTTAAATAATGACACCAATGAGCTGGACTCATTCCAGTTTGCAGGCGTAGTGCAAGACTCTATCAAGTTCGTCTACAACGGAGACACAATCAACACCATCCCGCTTACGGATATTCAGAACTTTCAGGATACTTCGGCTACCAACGAACTGGATGTTTTTGATTTCGCTGGCGTGGTGCAAGACTCTGTCAAGTTTGTCTACAACGGAGATACAGTCAACACCATCCCGCTTACAGATATTCAAAACCTGCAGGATACTTCATCCACCAACGAATTGGATGTATTTGA
>DIYJ01000005.1:522886-523021 GCA_002428995.1 Flavobacteriales bacterium UBA6057
TTCGCAGGCGTAGTACAGGACTCGGTCAAGTTCGTCTACAACGGAGATACGGTCAACACCATCCCACTTACGGATATTCAGAACCTGCAGGATACTTCTTCAACCAACGAACTGGATGTATTTGACTTCGCAGGC
>DIYJ01000005.1:523138-523380 GCA_002428995.1 Flavobacteriales bacterium UBA6057
GTCAAGTTTGTCTACAACGGAGACACGGTCAACACCATTCCGCTTGCTGATATCCAAAACCTACAGGACACTTCTTCCACCAACGAATTGGATGTATTTGACTTCGCAGGCGTAGTGCAGGACTCGGTCAAGTTCGTCTACAACGGAGATACAGTCAACACCATCCCACTTACGGATATCCAAAACTTGCAGGATACTTCTTCTACCAACGAATTGGATGTATTTGACTTCGCAGGCGTAGT
>DIYJ01000013.1 GCA_002428995.1 Flavobacteriales bacterium UBA6057
CATCTAATCATCTAATCATCTAATCCACCCTCTCAATCGGATTGTGCTTTTTCAGATTCTTTTCTTCCTCTTCTACAATTCCCCAGAGGATCCAGAGAATGAGGAGGACGAGGAGTAGACCGAGAAACAACTTGGGGTCTTTGTACAATCGGTTGCGATGCAAGTCTCGTGTGGCGCGCTTGTAGTCCGTTTTCAAGCGCTGAAAACTACGCAGTTTCATCACTTCCTCTTTGGTGAGCTCACGACCGGTTTCCTTATGTCTGTAGACGTATTTTTTCATGATGCATCCTCGGTGATGATCGACTGCTTCATGCGCTTCAAAATTCGGTAAACTTTCATCTTGGCGTTTGCTTCGGTGATATTGTAGAGCGAAGCAATGGATGCAAAGGAGTACTGCTCGAAGAAGCGCAGCTCAATGAGTTGAGACTCTTCCAGAGGAAGCTCATTCAGTACCTTAATAAGCCGTACTCTATTCTGTTCCGTGTTTCTCACACTTACTTCCTCAGACAGTCGCTGAAGGTGTTGCTCATTCAGCGATACTTCTGTGACGCGTTTGCTTTTGCGGAAATATTGATTGATCTCGTTGCTGGCAATGCGGAGTAGCCAGGCAACAAAGGGGGCTCCGGTAAACTGGTAGGAACGCAGGTTGATCAGGGCTTTCAGAAAGGTTTGGGAACACAGATCAGAGGCCAGTTCCTGATCTCCTACCCTTCGATGGCAAAATGTGAAGACTTGATAGAAGTAGGCTTCATAGAGCGGTGCAAAGCGATCTGGGTCTGCCTTGGCTTGCTCAATGATCTTTCGCTCGTTTTCTAATGTGCGTTTGGACAAGAGATGATGTTTCCCGTTGTTTGTATCGATACTAACGCCAAATTCCCGGAAAGAAACACTAATTGAGCTTTCATCAAGTGAAAAAAGTAGGAAGTGTTCCTGGCCTCTTTGGTGAACCCTGCCAAGATAGTGCGCAGTCTCGAACAGCTTCTGTGCGTCTGTATCGTCTAATTTTTAACTAAACCGAGAACGGCATGAAGGCGCTTATTGTCGATGATGAATCTCGCTCACGAGAAAACCTCCGCATGATGCTGGAGGCCTACTGCAATGTAACGGACTGCGAAGAAGCTACTTCGGCTGAGGAGGCGCTGGAGCTTTTGTCTACTATCAACCCCGATGTGATGTTTCTCGATGTGCAGATGCCGGGGATGAACGGGATTGAGCTTGCAGGTAAAGTGAAGAGCCGAAAGATTCCCATTGTTTTTGTGACCGCTTATGATCACTATGCTTTGCAGGCGTTGAAGGCAAGCGCTGTGGATTATCTTCTGAAGCCCACTAAAATTGATGAACTTCAGGATGCCGTGGAAAAGGTTCGCGTTGCCGGAGGGATGCCGAATCATCATCATGACGATTCCATTGAAACCCTGGCTACCAACCTGGAGACGAAAGAAGGACTCGAACGCATCATGGTTCCATGGGACGGAGGGTTTAAGATCGTGGATCTGCACCGCGTTTTCCTAATTTCTTCCGACAATACCTACTGTGAGCTTTACATGGAGAAAGAACGTGTGGTAGTGTCACGCAGCATTGGAGATTTTGAAAACATGCTGCAGGAATCGGGATTCTACAGGTTGCACTACAGGCACATGATCAATCTGGCCTATCTGGACACTTTCACCAGTAAAGACGGTGGACAGGCTTTGCTCAAAAACGGGATGACGGTCCCTATCTCCCGCAGGCGACTGGCGGGTTTTAAGGAAGCGGCCGAATCGTTCTTCAAGAAGCAGTCATGAGTGCGAAACTCGCCTTGCTAGGCTTGTTCCTGTGTGTTTCATCCTTTGTTTATGCTCAGGTTACCAAGAGTTTTTCAAGTATTCGATACGGTGAAAATGATGGACTCAGGGCGTCTGATGTGTATGGCATTACGCAGGACAAGGAAGGCTACATATGGGTAGGCAGCAATGCAGGTTTGTTTCGCTTTGACGGCACCTATTTCGATCACTATGGTCGCGAGCAAGGTATCGCATCGCGCATCATTTCAAGAATATATTGCCGGGATGATAACTCCCTGTTGCTGATCGGAGAACAACCCACTGCGATCTATCTCGTGAGAAACGATAGAGTTGAAAAACTTGACGGGTTTGATACATTTTATTTTAAAGGAACCTCGACTGGTTTTGCAAAGAACGAACTATGGGTTTATAACGAGCGGGCTCGATCTCTGCTATTGCTTGACAGTGCATTGAACGTCAGGGAATACCCGTTTGATGGTCATGGATTTGCAACACCCTATCCGGGAGGACGGGAAGGGGTTTATCTGAGTCAGTATAGATCGGGGTTTGGACTCTTTAACGTTGATACGCTGGAGCGACAGGGCCTGCCTGGATATCCCAATGAAATGGTTGGGTCGTTTACCCATGCACCTGATGGCAGTGTTTGGGCTATGGGTGAGAACCATCTTTTTCAAAAAGTCCCGGGAGGTAAATGGGAGACTATTCTGGATCATGATGTTGAAGGTGGGCACTTTATGACCTGGGATCAAAAGAACAGACTTTGGTTTGCTCGAAGGCATTGGGGTCTTTATGTCTATGATCATGGTCGTAAGCAACGTGAATTTAGAAGGGTCGATCCTTTTATGGGACTGGAAAATGTGCAGGTCACGTACATCTACCAAGACCGGCAAGAGAATATGTGGATAGCCACGGCCGGTGAGGGCTTACACTGCATTTTATCCACTCCTTTCATCAACTACACTACAGAAGACGGCCTTGTGAGCAATTACGTAACGGCACTTTATTTAGATCGATCCAACCGAGTTTGGGTGGGGACTAATTCAGGGCTGAATAGTATTTCTCACGAAATGCAGGATGGTGAGATCAGTTCCTATGAGGTGCAGGCAGGCATTGGTCCCGTAGATTATATCTACGCCATATCCGAGTCTTTGGATGGAGAAATTATTGTGGGTTCTACGGCATCGTCCTTCAGACCTCCCAAGAAGATTGACGGAAACCCGGTGGTCCGCTTCCAGGGAAAGGCGAAGCATATTCTTGACTTGGGTTCGAATCTCTATTTCTGGGGGATGTGGAATAGATTCTTTCTGGCAGATTTTCACAACATACCGGATCAGCTCAAACCTTATGGGGCCTACAAGGGAAACCTCATTGTGGATGTTACCCAGTTCCGTGACACACTTTGGGTGTTGAGAGAGGATTGCCTGCTGCAAATGGTAGGTTCACAAGTTGACACCATCACACAAAGTCATGACCGCCTGAAGCTTCATTATCGATGCATTGCGCGACTTGCGGATGGGACATTTTGGGTCGGCACCAGCAAAGGATTACTGCACTTCACGCCAACAGGATGCGATACGCTCGATAAGGAAGACGGTTTGATCCCAGAGCAGTGCCGCGCCATTGCTATTGATACCGCTGGAGTCATCTGGATTGGCGGTGATCATGGACTTATACGCCATGAGCCGGGCGGTGGATTTAGAACCTTCTCAAAAGGAAATGGACTTCCGAGTACACATATCAATGAGCTTGTTTACGATCCAGAAAATGATCATCTGTGGGTGGGCACTTCGAAGGGAGTATCCATGATCAGAATCCGGGATGTAAAGACGATTCCGCAGAAGTCATTCCCGCTCGTGGTGACCAGCGTAGAAGCAATTGGAGATACCAGTTTCAACGTCACGGGCGACCTGTCACTGAATGTCGATCAAAATCATTTGAGGATTCACTTCAGAGCGCTGAATTATACGGACACGCGAGCCGTGATCTATCAGTTCAAGCTGTCGGGCATCCAGTCTCAATGGGAAGAAACTTCTTCAACGTTTGCGGAATACCTTGCGCTGGCTCCGGGTAACTACGAGTTTTTGGTGAGGAGTCGAATGGCAGGGGCAGATTGGGGCCCCGAGGCCACAGTTGTTTTCAGCATTGCTGCTCCCTATTGGCAGCGCTGGTATTTCTGGCTATCCACTGTTTTGGTTGCAGGAGTGTTGATCGCCTGGGTTGTGAGGTTAAGGATCAAGCAGGTGCGGGGACAGGAATTGCAGAAACGTAAAACCTTGTCCACCATCAATCAATTGGAACAGCAGGTGTTGCACGCCAGCATGAACCCGCATTTCATTTTCAATACTCTCAATGCAATTCAACATATTTTGACCGGCCATCGTGATACCAAGGGCATTGACTTTGTTGCTGAGTTTGCTGCGTTGGTGAGACAAAACATGGAATCAGCTCGCAAGAGGGTGATCAGCTTGAAAAAGGAAATTGAAAACCTGGAGCGGTATCTGAAACTGGAGGCTCAGAGGTTTGATGGTAAAATGGACTACGAGGTGAGGATTTTCATGGAACGGTCTACAGATGAGATCGAGCTACCGAGCATGCTCATTCAACCTTTTGTGGAGAATGCCATCTGGCACGGCATTGCCCCGGCTAAGGGCAAAGGAAAGATCTGGCTCACCTTTCAGCAGTTGGATCGCGAGTTGAGGATTACCATTGAAGACAACGGGGTGGGGTTAAAGCCAGAAGTGAAACGCGAGCAGAAGAAGCATATCTCCAGAGGCATTGAGCTCACGCGAGAACGCCTCCGTATTCTTTCCAAGGACAATAGCTTGGACATCCGTCCGCGCTATAACTTGAATGGCCAGGAATCTGGAACACTGGTCGAGATCAAGCTACAGCTTGAACAGCTGGCCTGAAAAAGGATGCATTGAAAAGTAAGGGCAAAAGAAAACCCGCTTCGAATTCGAAGCGGGTTTTTCTATGCTTTGAAATGCGTTTAACCGATGCTCACATTCACGTTTCCTCCACCGAGTGGGGTCCAGGAGCAGCGAATCCATGAACACCCTGGGTTGTTGCAGGTGGTGGTCATGTTGGCACATTGTGTTTGTCCAAAACCAAGACAGGGAATGCCCATCACCACCACGTTGTCATTGGCGGTGCCTAATCCCGTGCAAACAGGGAAAGCCCAGTTGTATGGACCACAGAAGTTACCTCCCTTTATGAATCCCCATTGCCAGCCCAGCCCTGGAGTAGTGCCTGTCCAGGTAGTAGAGCCAAACGTGAGGTTCATGACGCCTCCCGGAGGAAGCACATAAGTGATGGAAGAAGCGAGTGAACCACATCCTGGATCCGTAGCAGCAACATAGAATCGAACGGTACAGGCAGAACTGTTTTGGATGGTCATCGTTTGACTTTGAACAGCAAACGATAGCGCAATAGCGCTAAATAGCAGTAGCAGATGTTTCATAGGTAGTTAGATTTAGTTAGAGCCAAAGTAATTGAAACATCGACAAAAGACAACTATTTGTGCATAGAAGTACTTTTTGTTATGCAGTTATTGAAATGGGGCGCTATTTGCAGCGCCCCGTCCCAACAGGAGGTTATCCTATGTCAACCTGAATGTTTCCACCGCCAAGATGAATCCAATCTACACGGATGTAGCTGCATGATCCGTTGTTGCAAGTGTTGTCCATCTTCGAGCAGTTTCTGTAAGTAAAACCCAGACAGTCTTCCCCGACCATCACAAGGTTTGTGTTGGCCATGTTCTGATTGAGGCAGTCATTGTTGGGCCATAACCATGGTCCGCAGAAGTTGCGACCCATGAAAGATCCCCAAACCCAACCTCCTGCAATGGGGCCGGTCCAGGCTACCGTACTCAGGTTTAAGGTGACTGAGGTTCCTGCAGCAATGAACATGTTAACCGAAACAGTGCTGGCAGCGCAGGTAGGATCCATTGCCGTTACGGTATACTGGATATCGCAAGCCGAGGCGTTGTAGATATCCATGGTTTGTGCCTGAGCAGCCTGAAGAATGCCTGCAAAGGCCAAGAGTAGAAGAATGCGTCTCATAAATTCGAGTTTTAAGTGATTAGTTCCTCGAATCTACCTGGAATCGCCACTGAGAAAAAGTCAACTATGAGGGCGGTTTAAGCTTCTAAAGTGTTTTTGCTGTGGGTGTTTGAGAGAAAAGTGGTCGTGCATGGGCGAAAGCTGGCAATGCCTGAGCAAAGCTGGTAGCCCAATCTAGTATTGCCACTTGTTTGTGAAGGTGTTGAAAAAGTTGATCCCGAACTTGAGCGTATACTCGGCTGTACTCGCGGAGTTGTCAGCAGTAACCGCATACAATCCAAACTTGAACAGCTGCTTTTTGATGCGCACGGCCTTCTCCAGGCCGGCAAAAAGCTCCACCTGCGCGAAGTTCGACTCCTCCACAAACAATCCTGCACCTCCCGCGGCCAACTCCAGTTTTAGCTTATTGATCAAGGGCACTTTGTTCAGCAGTGTTCCTTCAAAGTGGTGGATGTAGTTCGCCTGAACAAAGGGGAAAGGTGTGTTGAACGTTGGCCCCAGGAGCTGCAGGGAAAGTGTAGGGTCAGAGAAGAAGAGCTCGTCTGAACCTCTCAGGAACTTGTACTCCAGAGGTCTGAGGTCAGCCTTGTTGAGGAAGGTTCCACCAAACACCCGCCAGGATGAAGAGCCAAAGCGTGCCAGCTCAGCATCATCGCGGACTCCGAGTTCGACATAGTCGAAGTTCACTTCGCTGTTAAACATGTCAGGAATACCCTTTCGCCACACCCCAAAAAACTCTGGATAGTCTGAGCCTACAATGATCTTCTTGTTGCCTTTCAGGAAGTATTTCTGACGGAAGCGGTACTGTACTTCCAACTTGAATTCACTCTTGGTGTAGCGATCAAAATCCTGCCGCTCCGCCAGATCGCTGAAGAGTAATTCTTCCCACGGACTGATGCGAATGTTGGTGATCGGTTTTTGATCTGAAAACTGATAAGTCAACTCTGCAAAAAGTCCATTGATTACTTCCATGCGTTGCGAGATGCGAAAGGTGGTGGCATTCACAAAGTTGGATCGGGCAAAGATTTGTTCAATGGAAGAGAAGGGGTTGATTCGTTCGTAAAAATCACCCACTTCGATGTAGGTCCTCACAAAGCGCTTGGGAACGTAGGTCAAACCAATACCCGCCTTGAATTTGAAGTCCTCGTTGTAGAATCCAAAATCTGGCCTCAGATCGGTTTCGAAAATCATGTCGTTTTTGAAATCCTTCTGGTAGTGGATCGGAAGCTGATGGCGGTATCCGCCCACGCCAATCGGATTCACCTGACCTAAGAGGCCTTCAATGTAAATCTCGTTGCCCTTAGCCCGGTTTCGATGGCCCCAGCCGATCAGTGGTGTCCACCAATCCAGGCGGTTGTAAGCTGAGTCCAGCTTGTAGTAGTATTCATCGCTGACATAGTACAACTCCAAACTATCGCTTTCATCAATGAATCGCACCTCTGTGGCATTCAGCAATTCCGGTCGTTCATCCATCCAAAAGGTAGAATCCCGATCAAACGCTTCAGGATCGTAGGTCTTGATCTCGCTGGAAAAGAAGTTGGACTCGAAGGTTCGGTCTACCGTGTAGTTTGAATAGCGCGCGCTGGCCATTCCGAAAACCCGATCTGGTGAATCCATGATGGTGTAGTCCAGCCCGAGATTGGTCGGTAGGTAGATGCCTGAATCGATTTGCTCGTAGGTCTGCCGAACACTGAACTTCTCACAGTAGACCAGTGCAGCTTTATTGACTTCAAGTTCTACCGAGCGTAGCGCCCAGGTGCTGTCTTCAATGAAAATGGTTCCCTCAAAGAGCGCTTCGCTTGCCAGAATGGGTGTCACCTTCAAACGGTGGATCTTTTGATCATCCTGCATGAAATATCCCTCATAGTCGTAGAGGTAACTCAAAAATGAACTGGCCGCGATGGGCGATAGCAAGGGTTTTTGAGTGACGGTCGGAAACTCTATCGTGTTTCGGTAGAAGTTGATGTCAGCAGCCGTATTGTCTGGATATAGTACATAGACATTGTCAGCTTCCCTTCGCGATGGGGCAATGTTGTGTGGCTCGAAGTCAAAGTCTGCCTCTACGGAATACGCCCTTCCAAACGCTGGGTTCTTGTCTCGCTTTTTGTGCTCTTCAAATGCGTGGATGCTTTCCTTGAACCTGCCTGGAGCCTCGTAAAAGAGGGTAGAAGATATTTCAAACAGGTTGGAGAACATGCGCTTGTGCAGGGTGTCTACCGCCATCGAATCCACCCAAATGATTTCCATCCTTGAGAGATCTATGCTGTCGCCTGCGGATATTTCGGTGGTTCGCTGAGTCTCGAGACTGGTCTTCAGGTAAGAACTGCATTCATAGCCGCTTGTGCTGTACAGGTAATCCCTGCGCTTGTCCCTCACCAGCTGCATGATCTCCTTTGCCCGGTCGCGCTTGTTGGCCAATACCTCAAACTCGTAGAGGTTGGTGGCAGCCACGTTCATCGAAACGTTCAGCGTTTTTGTTTCTCCAGATCGAAGCTCCACATCCTTCACTTCCGTTTCGAAGCCCAAAGCGCTGAATCGCAAGGTGTAAGCACCTTTCTCAAGATTCAGAATGTAGTCTCCCTGCGTGTTGGTGGCCGTGCCCTGCGAAGTGTTCTCTACGTAGATGTTCACGTAGGGAACCGGATTTCCATCCTGGTCGGTGACTTTTCCGCGCACGGTGGCACCCAACGCCTCGAAGCAAGGCATAGCCAGCAGAATGGTAAGAAGGAAAAGAAAGCGCATTTACATAGGTTGTTGGCCGCTTGACGCTTTCGAAGGTAAAAGGTTACACCCCCCACGGGTTTGGATTAGGGTTGAACGGCCTGGATAATCAGATAATCGGACGATCAGATCATTAGAGGATGATGTAGGTGAGTTGGTTTCTGGATTTTTACCTAATCGCTGAGAATGAGTATTCGCATGCTTACCTGGGGCCATTCACTAGGTGGAGTTAATCGTTTTTACTCCTTCTACTTTGTCTTGACACAAAGTAGAGCAAAAGCCAAGGCTGTCATCTTTTTGTGACCAGAACGCGAATCGAAATTTCAGCTTGCCGCGATTTAAACTTGATCGCGTTTCACGCGACCTTCAAACACCAAATCGCTGTGCAAAGCCAACGCTCAATTTCTCTTCGATCTGGTGCCCACAAAAAGAAAAAGGCCGACTTAGTGCTCTGCCTAAATTCATCACCTAATGATCTGATTTTCTGATCAACTGATTATCTGATCACCCCGCCCACTCAGCCACTCGTAGAAGTCATTTTGCGCTCTCACAGGTTTGTCGCCACCCGTGATCATCTTGTTGCTCATGTCAGTCTCAATGGTGCAGGCCTTGGTGTTGTCCTTCATTTGAATTTCTACACAGGTGCAAACTTCCTCGCGCAGGGTTTCACTGTAGATGGGGAATACCACTTCTATTCTGCGATAAAGGTTCCGCTCCATCCAGTCAGCCGAGCCCATGTAGATCTCTTTTTGACCCGCGTTATGGAACCAATAAACTCGTGCGTGTTCCAGGTATTTGTCCACGATGCGAATCAGGCGTAAATTCTTCCTGGGCTTGGCACAGCAGATGGCGCGAACAATGACCGTAATGTCTACACCGGCATCCGCAGCTTCGTAGAGCTTCTCAATGATGCCACGTTCCTGAAGGTTGTTGAGCTTGATGATCATCCGCCCTTCTTTGCCGGCTTTTACATGTTCGATCTCCCGATCGATCTTTTGGAGGAAATGCTCTACCATGTTCACCTGAGCCACCAACAGGTGATCCAGTTCGAGGTTTTCACGGTTGCCGAAAATGAATTCGAAGGTTTGGTCCAGTTCATCCGTCAACTCCTTATTGCTGGTGAGTAACGCATGATCGGCATAGATGGCCGCGGTTTTCTCGTTGAAATTTCCAGTGCCAAAAAAGGCATACTTCACCGGCTCACCCTGGCTGTTTTCTCCAATCAGCAAAGCCACCTTTGAGTGAACCTTGAGGTTCACATCGCTGAAGCGAACATCAATACCCACTTCCTGCATACGGTTTGCCCATTTGAGGTTGTTTTCCTCATCAAAGCGCGCCTTCGCTTCTACAAATACGGTCACCTTTTTCCCGTTTCGGGCTGCGCTGATCAACGCATTGACCACGTGTGAATTCTCAGCCACGCGGTAGATCGTCACCTTGATCTCCTTCACCTTCCGTGAAATGATCGCCTCGTTGAAATACCGCAGGATGTAATCGTAGCGCTGATAGGGGAAGTGGAGCAAAATGTCTTCCTTTTCAATGGCCTCCAATACGGAAGGATACTGCGAAAGCACAGGATGCGACAGCGGCTTCGCTTTTGGGTAGGTCAGCTTGTCGCCAATCGGATTAGGCAGCCCAAAATGGTCGAACATGTTGTGATAGCGACCGCCAGGCACCAGGTCATTCTCTGCCAATCCAAGTTGTTCCTGCAACTCGCGAACGAGGTAAAACGGCATCACACTGTCATAGAGAAAGCGTGAAGGGTTCCCTACCGCGCGCTTGCCCAGGTTCTTCTTCAGTTTCTCGATCAGGTCTCCCGAAAATTCATGATCCAGGTAGAGCTCAGCATCGCGGTTCAGCTTGATGGCATGCACCCCAATCACTTTGTATCCAGGGAAGAGAATGTGGATGAAGAAACGGACAATGTCGTCCTGAAAAGCGTAGTAGAACTTGCCGTTGAGCGATGGCAGTTCTACAAAACGGCCGAGCGGAGGAGAAGGGATGTTCACCACGCCTAGCGCACGTTTGCCTTCGCTGTCTACCAGATCCACCGCGTGGTAAAGCATCCGGTTTTGCAGGAAAACTTCTTCGTTGCGCGAGCTTTCATCAATGATCAGCGGCTGCAAAAAGGAGAGCATTTGGGTGTAGAAATACTCCTCAATGAAATCAAGATGTTCCGGGGCAAAATCGCTGGTGGTGTAGAGGATTACTCCCTCTCGTGCCAGGGCTGGAATGATGGATTCACGATAATTCCGGCCGTAAGCTTCCTGCTGTTCCTGTGTCATGGCTAACACCTGACGAACCAGCTTTCCCGGAGCGTGGAATCCTGTAAGCTTTTTGATCTTCTTCTTGCCTGTTTTGGCCAGCTCGGCTACTCTGCGCATGGTGGCGAAGCGAACCCTGAAAAACTCATCCATGTTGGACGAGTAGATGGCGGTGAATTTCAAGCGCTCATAGAGCGGTACCGCTTCATTCTGCGCCTCCATCAAAACGCGCTTGTTGAACTTGAGCCAGGACAGGTCTCGCTCAAAAAACGCGTCTTGCTCAAATCCTGATTCTCGAAGCGCGGGAGAAGTATCTTGCATGCGTACCTCTTCAGCAGGTTGGTTGTGATCAGCCATGTTTGAATTGAATCCAACAAAATTGATGTAAGCTTTGGGTTGCCCGTGTTAAGTTTATGTAACCAGCTCCCAGTGATTTGCTGGATGATCGAATCAACTCTTGCAGCACGGAGTTTGTATTTGCAAATTTTCAGCCCGCCTGGATCACCGCAAAAAAGTCCTTCTTGTAGGATTCTGAAATCGGGATGTAAGCCTCTTGAATCCGTATCCTGTTTCGTTCCAATGCATCAATCTGCTTGATGGCGACCATGTAGGACTTATGCACCCTGCACACAATCTCTCTGGGAAACACCTTTTCAAATTCTGAGAAGGTCTGTAGCGTCATGATCTTTTTGGAGATGGTGTGAATGCGCCTGTAGTCCCGCATTCCTTCAATAAAAAGAATGTCGTCCCAGTTGATTCGTTCCAGTCGATTTTCAGTCTTCACAAACAAGAACTCACGTTGTTCTTGCGAGTTGGAGGAAGACAGAGCCACTTTGTCCACCGCTTTCAAAAACCGATCGAACGTAAACGGCTTCAACAAATAGTCTGTCACGTTCAGATCATAGCTTTCAAGCGCGTATTGATCATGAGCCGTGGTGAGGATGACCTGTGGGCTGCTTTGTAAGCTCTTCAGCAATTCAATGCCAGAAAGCTCGTCCATTTGGATGTCAAGGAAAAGCAGCTCAATGGGGTTGGTTTTCAGGAATGTCAGTGCATCAAGGGCATTGGTGAACGTGCCTTTCAGGTTTAGCCATTGCACCTTTTCAACAAAGCCCTTGGTGCGCTCCATCGCCAGTGGCTCATCTTCTATAATGATGCAGCTACACGTCATGTTTGTAGATCACAAGCTGAACACTGTAGCGTCCGCTGTTGGAAGAGGTAGTGAGCTTGTGACTTTGAGGATACAAAAGCTCCAGACGCTGATGGATCAGGTCATTACCCAAACCGCCTTTATTTTGGGCTTTGCTTCCAGGGTTGAATGCGTTTTCGCAAGCGAAGGTCAGTTGATCATGAGATGCATTGATCGTTATTGAGATGGCCTTGCCCTGCTTTTTGTTGACAGCGTGTTTGAAAGCATTTTCAACGAAGGGAATCATCGTCATGGGAGCAATTTGCCACTTTTCGGGGGAACCTTCTATTTCCAAACTCACGTATTCCTTATTCTCTGTGCGGATCTTTTGCAGCGCGATGTACTTTTTGACGTACTCCATCTCCTTGTCCAGGGGAATGAAGTCCGTTTTAGCCTCAAAGAGCATGAATCGAAGAATATCCGATAACCTGTTGAGATAGGCCGATGCCGTTGCGGCATCTCGCTCAATGAGCACATCGATGTTGTTGATGGTATTGAATAGAAAGTGAGGATCTAGCTGTGCCTTCACCAGTTGTAGCTCTGTTTCGTGTGTCTTTTTGGTGAGTTGTTCTCTGAGCTTCAGGTCTGAAAACCAGCTGATGAAGCCGCGAATGATGAGCGCAACCATACTGTTGAGCAGGGCCACCCCAGCCATGACTATACTAAGTTGTGCAAATGAATTCAGTCCGTCATTCAAGAGCGCCTTCCCACCGAGCAGCGCGGAAGCCGTAACTGCTCCAATCAGCGCAGCTGCGGTAGCTGTTCCGGTCAAAGAACCGACCAGTCCCCAGATGTTTTTGCGTTGGAGGTAACGAGGAAAAAGCAGAAGGTAAGAGACGTAAAAACTGAATATTCCCGGTATGATCAATAAGCTGGTGACGATCTTCAGAATCCGCTCCAAATCTGGAGCATTATCGGAGCCAAAGGCCGAGGCCACGTAGAGTAAGAAAATGAAAAACAGGTAGCATAACCAGTATCCTGATTGCAACGCAAGTACGATCGATTTTTTCATGATGCGGAGTTTTTGTGGTTTAACAATGCATCGAAAGTCACCCGAGTGACCAGGCCGCGCAAAAGCGTTCTGCAAGTTGGGAAGAAATGTCTGCGAAATGGGTTTTTGGCTATCATCAGCTACGCTTGAGCTACGATGATTGAAAAGCTATCGGCTTGGGTGGATCTTATCGCTTGGTTGTACCTATGGTAGTTGAGGTTGATATTGAAGTTGTGGTTCTGAACCTCAGCCATCAGCTTGCGACTAATAGCTAAATGCGACTCCCACTAGGGTGAAACATAAAATCAATCGGGTTGTCCAGGTCGTAGAGCATGCGGTAGGCTTTCGTGTCTTTATGGCAGAAGGGTTCTATAAGCTCCAGCAGCTCCTCAAAGCCTTCGAGCGTCAAACCGCAATAGAAGGTGGTGCGATCTTGTGTCAGAATGCCGTAATCCTCCTTTGTTCTGACCAATAGCAGGTTGCAGTTCACCGGTGTTACAAAGGCCAGACTTCCCAGGTCGAGTGGCTCCTGACTCTCTTGCAGCCATTGCTTCACAACTTCTGAAAACTCCTTGGCCTCCAGCTGGTCAAAATCGTAGAGCCGAATGAGGCTTTCTCCGTATTCGTTGATGTCTTTTACGTAATCGAGTTCCATGTGTGTGTTTCCAGGGTGATCACCTCTTTTTTCGATTCTGGCGCTTGTCTCCCCGGGTCTTCGGTTTCTTGAATTTCTGCTTCATCTTGCGCTTGTGAGCGCTGCCCAGGTTCACCTTTTGGTTTTTGGCGCTCTTCTCATGGAAAGCCGGCCCGCTGAGGTCTGCATCAAGAACGCGGTGTGGCTCCAAATGATCCGGCAAGCGCGGTTGTTCTTCCGGAGTCAGCTCTTCTGACTGCTCCACTTCTTCCGGCATCGGGCGTTCAGGAATCTGATAATCCATCAAAGCTTCGATGGCTTGCCTGGCGGGTTCTTCCTTTGGCGTGTAGAAGAGGATGGAGTTGCCCTTTTCCTTTGCCCGTCCCGTGCGGCCGATCCGGTGCATGTAGTTTTCCGGGAATGGTGGAGTATCAAAATTGATCACATGGGTCACCTTGTCCAGGTCCAGCCCGCGCGCTATCACGTCTGTGGCGATCAGGATTCTGTTGGAGCCATCATTGAAACGCTCGATGGCCTGAATTCGGTTGTTCTGGCTTTTGTTCGAATGGATGATGCCCATTTCGCTGGCGAACGTTTCCTGGAAGCGTTCAAACAGACGATCCGCAGCCTTTTTGCTCGGCATAAAAACGACCACCTTGCTGAAGTCAACATTATTGGCGAGAAGGTGCGCCAGCAGGTTGGCCTTTGTGTAGAAGTTGGGCACGGCATACATGGACTGACTTATGTTTTCCAGTCGGGTGCCACTCACAGCGGTCGAGATGTGTACGGGATCGTAGAAAAAGTCTTTGATCAGTTCGTCCACATCCTCTGTCATCGTAGCTGAGAACATGATGTTTTGCCTGCGTTCAGGCAGCAGTTCGAAGATGTTGGTCAGCTGAAAACGAAAACCCAGATCCAGCATCACATCCACTTCATCGATCACTAGTTTTTTGATGGATCGCAACGAAACTGCACGCGCCAGTACAAGGTCATACAAGCGGCCAGGTGTACCCACCAGAATGTCCATGCCATCCGCAATTTCCAATGCCTGGGTGTTGATGTTCGTTCCGCCATAAACTCCTGCTACACGCGTTGATTGGTACTTGGCAAAGCTTTCCACCTGCTCCACCACCTGGATTACCAATTCTCGCGTAGGAACCATGATTAATACCGTTGGATGCCGCTCTTTCGAAAACTTCCAGGCTTGCAGAATCGGAAGCATGTAGGCCAGCGTTTTTCCCGTTCCGGTTTGTGAAATCCCCACCACGTTCTTCCCAGACAGAATAACCGGGAAAGCCTGTTCCTGGATCGGGGTCGGTTTTTCGTACCCCAAATCACCCATCGCGTTTGATAAGGCTTTTGAAAGATTCAGTTGCTCAAAGGATTCCATGTTGCCGTCTTTAAGGTGAGCAATTTTGAAACCTGGTTTCGCAGGTTTCCACTCAGAGCGTGAAAGTAGAGGCATTCGTGCTGCTTCCGACCTCAAGCTGAATGAGTTTTGGACGATGGGTTGTTATGGAATTGTTTGGCTATTGGTTGTCAGTCTGTAGCTGTCGGTAGATCATTTTGAGTTGTTGGGAACACTCGATACAGCCGGTGGTCGATCTGTTAAAAACTATTTTCTCTACGATCAGGATTGGACTGAGCACGGTTTTCGTTGTATCCAGTCTGTTGATTTTGATGGCTTTATCCAAAGTTAGGTAGAGTACATCAGCCGCGACCGGCAACTTCTGATCACCCTGTATCCGGATCCCAGCAATGGTGATTTCCAGATGTCCGGCTTACGAAATCTGGGATCGCACAAGTCTATAGTCCTTCGGGCGTGTTGTTGCACAAGCAGCAGGGTTCCGTGGCTGGAAACTCTGGTCTTCACCTCCAAATACAGCTTCGTCCAGGCCTTTACTATTTAAGTATCGAAGGCAGGGGTTTACAGTTTGTGGTTGGTCAAGGAATCGTCAGAATTCATTGAAGCCTCTTTTGGGTTATACTCTTTTGAGCAGCCAGCAGTTGCAGGTTATTGAGCATAGTTAATCTTCCTCTAAGTACCGCAAACTGTTATTTCCATGAATACCTGATGTGGTTCTACTGCGGCCTGACTCGTTGTTTTCTACCATGTTCCATTGAGAAAAGTCATTTGAATTGATGGCAGTATGTTTCCGAGGTGCATATAGTTTTGGTCCTCGCTTATGTACTCTTATTCACGATCCTTTACGTTAGTTCAATCAAGTACTATGAAGATGATCCTTCGATCCATCGTTGCATGTTGCTTCCTCCTGACCTGTTCTTACTCGTTTTCACAAACTGTAATTCCTGCAACGGGAGACCTGTTATTGGAAGAACCCCTGGTAACAATTCCTACAGTAAACGGGCCTGATGTTCAGGTGACCGCCACCTATCGCAGTGGTGTTCGTGTAGACCAGGTAGCTTCGGAAATTGGCTTGGGCTGGGAACTGAAGTATGGTTCCAGGATCATGCGTACCGTAAACGGCATTCCTGACGATTGGCAGCGCGTGGCGACCTACGCTCCTTCGGTGGGAGACTTTGATGAGGAAACCGGTTTCATCGCAGCCTGTGGAACCATTCATACCACGCGCGACCTGCACCGATCCAGGGAAGAGGATACTTACTACTACGATCTTTCCAAAGACCAATATGCCATCTCCGGACCGGTGTTGAGCGGAGCGATCGAGCCTTTCATTTTTGAGTTCAAGTCCATAGAGTCTGATGAAGGCTCGGGTGAATTTGATTTCAGTGAGATTACTGTCCGGCCGGAATTCGTGATGGAAGAAAGCTTTCACGGAGACATGGAGAGCGCGAACTACTATCCCTGGTCGAATGCTCCGGTCGATGGTAGTTCTGAGGTTGTTTTGCCGGGCGCTCCAGCCTCTTTTTCCGGAACCGAATATTACACTGCCGCTGGCACTTCGCGTCCCGTTTCTTCCTTCCATGTGGAGTATTTCACAAACGCAGAAATCCTGGCAAAACGGAATGCCGGCAGCTATGAGTTTTTTGTAGAACCATCGGAAGGAATCAAACGCCAATCTCCTACGGGTGCAGGGAGCTTTGACCAGCTGATCGGAGCCTTTCGCATCACAGACCCTTCCGGCTTTGTGTACCACTATTCACTCCCGGTCTACCTGAATTATTCCACCTACGGTCAGTATCCGTTGGAGGAGAATTACGACCCGATCATTACTTCCAACCAAAACCTGAATCGAAAAGACCAGAACGGGAATTACTACATCCGGGACCTTACCACAAATGCCGTAGTTGAATACCGACAAGAATCCAAGTATGCCATTACCTGGAACCTGACTGCAGTCACCGGGCCCGACTTCAAGGATGTGAATCAAAACCACGTCATTGATGAAGAAGACGAAGGCTACTGGGTGAAATACAACTACGAAATGATCCAGCAGAGCTTCTCGCACCGCGAGCCTTTGCTGGGCCATGAAGTAAGCTATGTCGGCAAAACAGCGGACAATGACCTCACTGGTTATCTGGCCACCTTCAGAAGCACGGATGCGGAGGTCTACCTCCTGAAAAGTGTGGAAACCAAAGACTATGTAGCCCTGAACATTTGGGACATCCGGAACGATGAACACGGCAGCATCGATCATGATCTGTACGATCCGCAGATTACTGTGGAAACCAACATTGCCACAACCGGAGGTGCTCATAACATGCCGGCTATGGGGTCCACCACCTTGGCCAATAACTTCAGCGGGGCGCTTTTCGACAACGGAGGCCCGGACAACGATTACTACGGAACCGGCTCCACCTTTTTTACCATCGATCCTCCGGGAGCAACGCAGGTGTCGCTCACCTTTCATGAGCATGAGTTCATGGTTTCCAGTTCGGTGAATAACCCGCTGAATCCTATCTACTCGACAAGGCTGTCACAGCTTCACTGCATGTTCAACCAGACTCCAAACTGCATTTACTTCTACGACCCCAATGCAAACTGCTCCAAACAGTGGCTCAAATTTTATGACGGCCCTGACAATACCTATCCAGCCATTGAAGTAGATGGCGTAAGCAGGTTCTGCGGTACAAACGGAGGCGACCTTGTTCCACGTACTATCACTTCCAGCGAATCGGGCTCAGGTGATGCTGCCATCACAGTCGAAATGCACGTGGATGGCTACGGTAACTTCCCGCAGGGCAATGGTTACACCATGCTTTCTGATCAGGAATTTGGCTTCCGCGCCAAGTGGAGATCAGCAGGCTATTACCACGCCTTCCAGGAAAATTGGAAGGGAACGCTTTACGATGACGGTGGCCCCACCGGGAACTATCAAAACAACAAGGAATACCTCTACACCATCCAACCCGAAGGAGCCGATGGAGTGTACCTCGACTTTCAAAGCATTGCGCTCGACAATGGTGATTTCATCGAAGTATATGAAGGGGCAAGTGCCAGCGGAGCAGCTGCACTCACCCTGATCCACGGCAGTGCACCGACTACTTATACATGCACTACCACCAATGCGGTAACCCTTCGCTTTAAGTCTGACGGGAGTGGTTCCGATGCAGGGTTTAAGCTCCAATGGCAGGCTACCTGGGATGAGCGCTTTCCAGTGGATCCCGGATTTAAGCTCTCGAGCATCTTGTTGCTGCACCGGGATGACTTTGAAGACCAGCTCTTCCCCGAGTCGATCACTGCTTCTGCCACATCCTTCCGATTCAACAACCTGATCGATCAAGGGCGCGGCATCTATAACAGCGACTGGTTCAATGCCAATGCCACCTTGCTCAAGTCGAGGACACTCTATGCGGTGGAGTTTGATCAAGACTATTCACTCGCCAAGGGCTATGTGAACAACATCAACGTGAACGCAGATAACACCACCAAGCTCGACAACATGACCGACATCATGCCCGTGCTCACCAACGGAGATCACGCCAACTCTGGGAAGCTGACGCTGAATCGCATCAGGCGCCTTGGGCTGGGATACGTTCAAACGGAGCCATCCGTGTTGTTTGAATACGACATGGGTGGGTCAAACCCCGATTACGATGCGCGCAAGGAAGACACCTGGGGTTACTATAAGTCCGATGGTATTGGTGGCTACAACACCTACCGAAACAGTACCTCAGCCGGAGGCGCAGATGCGTGGTCTCTGAAGGAGGTCACCACCGCCTTGGGGGCAGAAGTGAAGGTGATTTATGAATCGGATCAGATTGCTGGGGTGCTGCAGGACGATATGTCCGGAGGGTTGGACAACTCCGTAAGGATCTACAACATCGTGGATGTAGCGGAAGGAGCCAATGCCGGAAAAGATTGGACCATCTACTTTGATGAGGATGCCACCGAGCTCACAAGCCTGTTGACTTCCACCACGCATACGGTCAACATCTTCATCCCTTTCAAATGCGGGAACGACTCTTACCATACCTTCAATCAAGGTACAGTCGCCTATTCTGGTACTCCAGGGCAATACACCGTAACGGGCCTTTCGATCTTTGACGAATTCAACAACACCGATGCTACCAGTTTCTTTTACTGCGGTACCTCGCTGACGGAAACTCCCGGAGCTTATGCGCTCATTGAGCTCAGCACAACTCAGAGCTATCCCGGAGGCGGCATTCGGGTGGCTTCGATCGAGCATGAGCTGACCGCTTCCGAGGGTTACACCCAATCCTACACTTACGAAGCAGGAGTAACACCACCCGCCTTCGACCGCTATGCGCGACCGAGGAAGGTGGAAATGGGTATTGAGGAGCAATACACTTACCTGAGGCCTTACGCCAACTTCGCAGTGGGGATTTATCCCAACGTGGTCTACTCCAGCACTACCATCTCGAATGATGGGCGGAACAACAATGCAGAAGGCTATGTCAAGCATTCCTTCATCACGGAGCCCGAAGAGAACGAAGTCATCCAATCCTGGGTGCAGGAGCATAGCAACCACATCGACACGGTGATCGAGTTTAGTTCGAGTTTTCCCAAGCTCTTTGGCCTAGAGCGCTCGGTGGAGGTGTTTGACAAGAACAATCTGATGGTGTCGAAGCAGGTGAATCATTATGACACCTATCAGGAAGGTGCGCTTACGGAGCTGTTGGATGTGGTGATCCTCGTCCAACCCTCAGCCGGGGGAGGTGGAGGAACGCTTCAGCCACCTGTTCCTTACAACAAGATTCTGCTAAGGAGAGACCTGGACGTCCGCCTTCAAAAGCGTGAAACCTTTGATCAGAGCCTGGTTACTACAGATGAGTTCATCTCTTGGGATTCGGTGAATGGAATGCCCAAACTGCGGAAGCAAACCACCGGAGAGCACGAGCAGCTAATCGAGACGTTCTATGCCTACGATCAAAGCCAGTTTGCCAGCATGGGGCCCAAAAGTCTCAATGCCAGCTACTCCAACCAATTGGTAGACGTTTCGGAGCGCGAGGTGCAGGTCGATGCCACGCAACTCTCCACGGACGACTTTGCCAGCCGAACGGCCACTCTGTTCAGAAACAACGCATTGGTTCGCCAACGCCAGTCAGGAGCCTGCAACTATGCTGAAACCACGGAGAGTAACAGCTATTTCAAAACGGGTGTGTCCTATGCCTGGGCTGGTGACCTTGGCGACTACGGCATCTTCGACCATGCAGCCTTTGCAGCCTTTGATTTCACAGAAGCCAGCATCGATGAGGATTGGCTGGCCGGTGAGGAAGTGGTGTTGTATGACGGCCGAGGGAACGTATTGTCGACCGAGAATCGCTTTGGAGACTTCACTTCCACCAGGTACGTTTTCAATGATCGTCTGGCCTATATGAGCATTGATGACTGCACTTTTCAGGGCGCAACGGCCAGTGGTTTCGAAGACCTTACCTACATGTCGAATTCTGCTGAAACCAGCCAGGAGTCCCTGCAGAATGTTTTCATCGCCAGCTGCGAGAAGGAATATTTTGAAGGTGAAGTTTCCCCGTTGAATACCTATTCCATTTCCCACCTCCATCACTCCGGCAAGTCTGGCCTTCAAATGACCGGAGGCGCCATAGCGAGCTATGAAGCTGAATGCGCCACCGGATCTAAATCAGACATGGAAGCGGGAAGGCTCTACCGAGCTTCGGTGTGGGTGCATGCCGGAAGCGCTGACGATACCGAACTAAGGATCAGCATCACCGGAATGGTGGCTGCGAGTGGCTACAGCAATTCCGTGAGCGTGCTCCGAAGCAACAGCTCGAATGTGCAGGTAGGGCAGTGGGTGCAAATGAATGTCGAGATCGATGTTCCGGCCGGCTTCAGCACCTCAGGCAGCGGAAAGGTGAGCGTAGAGCTTCAATCGGGAGCGGAAGGTGCTTCTGTGTTTGACGATTTCCGCTTTCACCCGGTGGAGAGTTCGCTGCAGGTTCTGGTGCATGACAAACGAACCGGCTTGGTGAAAGCCCTGCTGGACGCCAACAACTTCGCCACCTTCTTCGAGCACGATACCCGGGGAGATGTGGTGAAGAAAGAACAAGAAGTGGTGGGAAAAGGAGTTGTGAAAACCTTTGAGAGTAGCTCCTATTACTACCGAGGACTCAATAACTGAACAACGCAATGAAGAGGTTATCAGCTACTAGCTATCCGTTTGGTGCGGTGCCAGTTTCAGCTTTTTGCACAGAATATAGAGATCACTATGAAAGAAAAATACCATGAAAACACCTTGAATCCCGCTGATAGCTGATGGCTCAAAATCTCAACCTCAATATCAATCTCAACTGCAATGACAACCTCAACCGCAAACCTACTAATGCCTGGTCCCTCAGTGCCTTGTGCCTAATCCCCTAAAAAACAACCATGAATAGTCTCAAATTCCTCCTCTTCTCCTTCATTCTCACTGCCACTGCTGGCCTCGCTCAGAATCCCGGTGTGGCCATTGACGAACAGAACATGCCAGCCGATCCTTCTGCCATGCTCGATGTGAAGTCTGATAGCCGCGGAGCCTTGCTGCCGCGCGTAGCTAGCAGCGCTTTCAGTGACACCACAACGGCCATGGGAACGAATCCTGCGTTGTCGCTGACCGCTTTTGACTCCACGCGCCTTGGCTATTTCTTCTTCAACGGTAGTGACTGGGAGCGACTCATGAGTTCTGCGACAGAAGGAGGGCGTATTCTGGGAACCACACCTACTTCTTCTACTGATCCGCTGGGTTCAACCGGTGACATGGCCTTTGATTCCAATTATTTCTACATCAAAACAGCAGCTGGCTGGAGACGGCTGAGCCTTGGAACATTCTAAGTTTTTGAGATCAAAGACTCAAGATTAAAGCACCTCAACACCTTAAGTCCATACAACAACGTAGTTCAATGACTTTTTTACCACGCATATTCATTCTTTTGCTCTTAGCATCAACTGCTTCTTCCCTTCAGGCAGCTGATTTTTACTGGGTCTCTTCGAGTGCAGGCAACTGGGACAAGGCCTCCCATTGGAGCAATCGCTCTGGCGGGCCAGGTGGTTTTGGTGTCCCTGGTGCTTCTGATCATGTCCATTTTGATTCCGGAGGTAAAGGAAATTGTCAGATCAATGTTGCGGCCAACGTAAAGGGAGTCACCGTCAACTCTGATTATACGGGAACCATCCTGCAGCAAAGTACAATCGATGTAGGCAATGGTGATTGGATCATGAAAGGGGGCACGTTCAGCGGTGGAAGTGGTTACATCTCGATCAAGGGAAATCTTGAGGTGCAAAGTGATGCTTCGTTCACCAGCACCTCAGGTGAGCTAAAAGCTTTTATGGATGCCACCATCGATGGATCCTTTGACGCCAACCTTGGTACCTTCACCATGTATTCCAACGATGCCTCCAATCAAAACGATTGGCTCAAGGCGAAGACACAATCCTTCTACCATCTCAAGGTCGTCAACGACTATGCTTCAGCTGTGAAGGGCAGCCTGAAGCTCGGGGAAGGGAACTTCTTCTCCGTGATTGGTGACCTCGTGTTTGAGGGAATAGGAGGAGTTTCGATCATCGATGGTACGATCAATGCCAAGGGCGACCTCTATCATACCAATTCTGCAGCCGACTTTCAGGGCGGAAACACAGTCATCGAAATCAACGGACCGGGCACTCAAACCATTTACGGTGCTTCTGGTGTGGCAGCTGGGGCCTTTGTTTTCCTGCGCATCAACAAAAGCCTGGGAACCCTCTACCTGCGCGATGTGGTCAACCTCGGGGGCGGGTGGGAATACCTGCAAGGAACCATCGATGCGGAGACCTACAACTCCCAACTCAATTTCCGCTCGCTGGGCGTGAGCTACAACATCAGCGGTAATTGCACCTTGAACCATGTGAGCTTTGAAGCCAGTGAGACCTTCAACAACTTTTACCTCGATACCACGGAGCTGGTGATCCTGGGTGATCTGAGTCTGCTCGGTACTGGCAGCTTGCACCTTCAGTCGGGAACGCTCGTGATCGAAGGCGATGCTTATCTCAATAACTCGGGTGCCAACGGTGGCGGTGGCATGAACCTCATCTTTGCCGGAGACCGCGCGCAGCGCATGGTGAGCAGTGTGGCGGCCGGGCAATCGATCTTGCCGAACATCGGCATTTACAAGAGCGATGGATTGTTATCATCCTCAGGAACGATCAGTGTTTCCGGGCACATCCGACAGCGCAAGGGTGACTTTCATCCGGGAGCCGGTGAGACTACCTGGCATTTTCTCGGAAATGGAACGGCCCAGGAAATCGACATCCCTTCTTCCCGCTATGGTTTCAGGGATGTGGTGATGAATCCCACCAGCGGAAGCGTCAAGCTGGTGCATGACCTGCAGGTGTGGGGCGATATGGAAGTGAGCACCGGCAAGACGCTCGACCTGAATGGACGTTATGTGAGCATCAAGGCCGACTGGACCAACAACGGCCATGTGTCCACCGATGCCGGAGGAGTTGCTTTCACCGGCAACGAACTGCAAACCATCAGCGGTACTTCTGCTGCTTCCATGCCCAATCTGGAGATCGCTAATGGAGCCGGTCTTCGTCTTCTGGCCGACCTGGACGTGACCGGAAGCGCTGAGTTCACCGCAGGTGAGCTGGATTTGAACGGCCACACCCTGGAGCTCAGCAGCAGCGAAGCCTATGCCTTTGTGCCTGGCATGGGAAGCATCAAGCCCGCCAGCACGGGAGAGGTGCGCCTGAATTCTGAAGGAGAGCGAACCTACCATGTTCCCTACAAGGGAGTTGCCAGCACCACTCACGGCTACGAATACCGCGAGCTGCAATTCCGCACCGACCGCAGCGAAGCCCAGACCTACGACCTCTACATTGATGCCAACAGCGACCTCAACCTCAAGCTTGACCTCCCCAACCTGGCCGGTAGTCAGGACATCCGTATCACGATGATCACCAATGCCGGCATGGACCTGCCGCTGGATGTTCATGTGGATGCCATTGGTCGCTTCACCGGAGTGGATTACCAAGACCCAAACAATGGACTCACCTACACCGTGCACCATACAGACAAAGGAGGAGGTCACATCGTGATCGGGCAGTTGGATGACTACTTTGATGACATCATCGTTCGCATGCCGGCTGTGAAGCGCAACTGGATCTCCGAGACGCACTACGATGCCGATGGCAATGTCATCTACTCTACCAAAACCTACATGGACGGACTGGGTCGCAAGGACCAGTACCAGATGGAAAACATCGAAACGGGCGATGTGCTCGCCTCGCAGGTGGTGTTTGACGCGCTCGGGCGTCCGGCCTTGTACACCTTGCCTGCAGTTTCAGGAGGAGCGCTCAGTTACAGGGATGATTTTGCACGGGACGCTTCCAATACCACCTACGACTACCTAGACTTTGACCTTCCTGCCAACCGCAATAATCCTTCCGCCTTCAGTGCTGCTACCAGCAATACCGTAGGGCATTATTACAGCAGCGCAGGCGATGAACACATTGATGAAACCGGTTATCCCTTCACCCGCAGGCGCTATGCACCACAGCCGGGCGGACCGCAGATCGCTACTGCACAACCCGGGGAAAGCTTCAAACCCGGTTCTGATCACGAGCAATGGTCGTTCAGCATGGCGGTGTACGATGAACTCGACCTGGTGCTGGGCAACAACAAGAGCCACAAAGTAGAGGTGAGCAGCAGCAACAAGCTGCAGTCTTCCGCTATCAGCATTACGGGAGGCGTTTCGGCTGTCAAACGCATCGAGCACCTGCCTTCCGGGGAGGAAACCGTCACCTATGTGAACGCAGAAGGGGTGACCATGGCTTCCTGCCGCTCCGGGTTGAGCAGCAGCAGTTGTTCCACACAGACTGCCACCAACGTGCTGCGCATGGAAGGTACCCGTTCGGTGGATCTGCATCTGCCCGCCAGCAAGGTGGGAACACTTGAACTTCCTCCACTTACTTATGGCAGTCCTTCCACCAATGCCGATGCTGCGAACTACAACTACCTGATCTACGACTTGCGTAACGATCAGCTCCTGCTGGAAGGCAGTTCGGCAGACTACACCATCGATCCCGTGACGCGGCTGGTGACCTTTTCACCGGCACCTACCGAATCCATGATGCTAAGGGTGTACCTACAGGTAGACCTCGCCTATGAAGAGGGACTTGCATCCCCGCTGAACGATGTGAATCTTCACTATGAGCTGGACTATGCTCAATGGACGCTCAACCGCACCGACCTGGCCGGCCTCGTGCGTCAGTCGATCAGCGCCAAGGACTGCAGCTGCGACAATTCCGGAGCGCACGCCTTTTACGAAAGTTATGACTACAACGCCTTTGGCCAGGTTGTCACCGAAAAACTGCCCGATGAAGGCGAGGTGAACTACCTCTACGATGACCGCGGCCGCCTGCGCTTCAAGCAGGACGCCTCTCAGGAAGAAGATGAAACCTTCACCTTCATCAGTTACGATGCGCACGGCCGCGTGATCAAGGAAGGGGAATACATCACCGCCAACGATCGCTACTTCTTCCAGGATTTTTACCAGGCGGGCACCTCCAGCTACACGGGCACCCTTTCCGTGCACAACATTCTGCAGCAAAACGATGGCATCAGCAACGCCCACACCACCGAGCTGAGCGAGATGACCTACTACACCGAGCTGGAAGGGCAAACCATACCTGTTAGCAGTGGGTTGCAGGCCCAGTATACGCAGGCTTACACCCTGGGCCGCCTCGCCAAGGTGAGCACCAATGGCGAGCGGACGGCCTGGTACAGCTACGACCAATTCGGACGCATTGCGTTCGAAATTCAGCAGGTGAACGATGCTTCCTTCGGCTCGCTCCCGAATGCGGACGACTATTTCAAGGCTACCGAGTTTGAATACGAACCGTTGCTCGGCCAGATCACCGCGGTGATTTACCAGGACCACGAAGCCAGCGAGCGCTTCCGGCAGTTTTATACCTACAACGGCAACCGCCAGCTCATCCGCGTGGAAGCGCGCAGGGGCAACGGCACGGGTACCCTGGCCGGAGAAGCCGATTACTTCTACAACACCCACTTCCAGCTCGCGCGCAAGGAACTCGGAGGCGACCTCCAGGGCATCGATTATATCTATCGAATGAACGGAGCGCTGAAGGCCGTGAACCACCCCAGCCTGGGCGCCACCAACGACCCCGGAGGAGACGGAGGCACTGGAAGCGCCTTCTATGCGGACCTCTTTGGCTACAGCATCGACTTTTTCAAGGATGACTACACCAGCAACGACAACAGCATCCTTTCCTCCGTCACCTCCACCGATGCCCACTACTACCGCGGGCTGGTGGCCAGCGTGCGCTACAAGATCAACGACACCTACGCCCCCGATGCCGATCTGATCAACAAAGGCGGCAGCACTACTACTCTCATCAGCACCGGCACGGACGAATGCCGCTTCACCTATGCGTATGACGAATACTTCCGACTCGCCAACGCCCACTTTGATGTCTACCACCACACGAGCGCCACGGCTTCTTCGAATACCGCTACCGCTTATTCAGATTACAAGGTTTATGGAGCAGCCAATACCACCAATGATATTGAGTATGATGCCAATGGAAACATCCTGAACCTCTATCGCAACGGCTATGAGCAAGGCGGAGAGTTCCTTATCGATAAACTCATTTACGGCCCCGTCACAGGCAGTAACCGACTCGGAACCATTCAAGATCAGTGTACCACTGCCATCGCCAGTCTCGGGTTCCCCAATTCCGGTACTTCCCTCAGTATGAGCTACGATGCCTCCGGCCGCTTACGCCAAAGCTTTGCAGAAGACATACAAGACATCACCTACCACCACAGCGGTAAGGTTCAAAAAGTCCTGTACACCTCAACCAGCGATTACATCGAGTACTTCTACGATCACCACGGCAGTGTTTGTCGCAGCCTCTTTCATGATTTCAGCGCAGGAACCACCCACACCACCTGGTACATCAACAGCGCAGGCCGAACCGTAGCCATTTATGAAAAGGAAACAGCCGCTAGCAGTCTAAGCCTCATCGAATATCCCATTGTCGGGCATGAACGCGAAGGCACCTTCGATACCCAACAAGAAGCCGCCATTTATGAGCTAAAAGATCACCTTGGCAACGTTCGTGTAGCATTCAAGGAAGGCTCCAGTACCCTTGAGGTCGTCAGTTGGGCTGACTACTATCCGTTCGGGTCCACACTTCCAGGAAGGAGCTATTCCCTCAACGCCTACCGCTATGGAAGCGGTGGAGAGGAAACCGCATATTCCACAGGTTGGACCGCTTATCCGCTCAGGATGTTTAACACACTTCTGGGGCGTTTCGGTGCACCCGATCCCTATCGTCAAATGCACAACGCCTACCAAGGCATGGCCAATAACCCAGCGAATTTTATTGATCCCACAGGCGGCATTTGGGATGGTTACAACGGCTGGGTTCAATCCAACTACGAGCAATGGGAAATGATCATGGGCGGCCGCTGGGAGTTTAACCAGACTGCTTGGAAGGAAGCTCAGGCCTATGGGCTTGCTACAACTATTGTGGACGGGTTGCCCATATCAACGAGAAATGCAAATCACCATTTTAGGAATAATGTCCACAAGAAGCGCAGTGCATCGCTAGGCCATGTGGTTCGTGGCACAGATCCCAAGACTGGAGAACGTAAGTCTGGAATCGCTAGCAGTGTAAGCAGCGCCATTGTTAATATGATCGGCAAGTTTGAGGATTTTACCGTGACAAATGGGCGAATCTTTCGAACTGAGCGAATACTCGTCCATTTCCCATCTGTTTTGGATGATGGAGGCAAAGTAATTCATGATGGAGAGTGGGTCAGTTTTCCTATTGCTAAAGAGATAAGTGCTGACGGCCTAATAGAATCTGATGCAAGCGAAATCAATGACGGGCAGGGCGATTGGGATTTCTGGGGGAAGGGAAGTGTGCCTTACACGGGTAATGGAATTGGAGGTACGAATTTTATCGGTCCTGGACCGGATGCTGATCCTTACAGACTTACTGATCCTCTCAACCCTGATGAATACTTAAGACCGATTGATGCAATTGATGGAGCTGCTCAAGCCCATGATGATGCCTACTGGAAAGCTAAAACCGGAGGCGTTACTGGAGCTTTGTTTAACTTGGAAGTAACTAGTGCAGATATAGCCTTGTTTATCGAAGCAGCCGAGATAATGAGTTCGTACAGGTCCGGAGGAACAGATCCCATCACGGGGCATCAAGTTTCGGAGAGAACCTTTAACCTAGCAACAGCAGTTTACTACACTTTTGGAGCTATTAGCTTTCACAAGGTTCGTCCTGCTACTTTGAATAATCCTCATATCAAGTTTTAATGCAACATCTACGCATTGTTTTTTGCTGTTTTTTCTTGCTACTAGTAACTACTAGCTGCAGGAGTCAAGTTAAGGAGCAAAAGACTTCGATTCGTGGTTTTGACTTGTCTCAAGATGATGAACGAATTCTCTATTCACTACTACAAGCTGGGACCACCAGAATTTATGAGCTTTCCCTTACAACCAATAATATGCGGGTGCTAATCACGGCCGGGGAGAATAAATTCCTTTCGAATCCTAGGTACTCTCCTAACGGTAAGAAGATTTTGTTTATCGAATATGATAAGCTTGATATGCAAAGCAGCACCTTGTGTATTTCAAATTCCGATGGGACGAGTGTTGAACAACTGGTAGAGGGTCGAGGGATTATTAGTGAGGCTATTTTCTCAGAGTTCGGAGACGAGATTTTCTTTACGAGCGCAAATGAGTATTCTAAATCATCACCCATAGGCATAAAGGCTCCTCATGGCTACGATATATACTCGATTAGTCTTGGTAGTAAAGAGCTTAAGAAGCTTTCGCAGTTAAATGCTTACGGGCTACATCATCTTTTTGAGCTTGACAGCAATAGCTTATTACTTCATAAAGGGGCAGGTAAGGATGGAGGAATGATGTTGTTTGAGAAAAAGAGACCCCAGGACCTCACACGGATTGTTCCTGAGAATGATCCAAGAAACGATCCTAGCTTGTACGACACTCCAGTCCACAGTAGCAGGCTTAATAAGATGGTCTTTATTGCTCCTTATCAGCTTTACATCATGGATGTAGAAAGTAGACATGCAAACCTCCTGTATGATAATAGAGGTAGGGCTCATATCCAGTATGTTTCGTTTTTTAACCAAAATGACAGAGTCCTGTTTTCAATTAAGGGCCGACCATATCTTTATTCAATTGGTCTTGATGGCAAGGAACTAGTGGAAATTGATGTCAGATAAGATCGGTAATGTGCCAAAAGTGTTGTTATTGGAATTCGCTTCTGCTAGAGCGTTGGAAATCAGCTATCAAAAACCAATGTTGATTTCGCAGACTAGTGCCATATGCAGGTTGGGCCCTTCTTGCTTACGATGTTGTTACCTTTCCGTGGGTTGATGCGATGCGCGTAGCAGAGGTAATGTCCCAAAAGTGTTGTTATTCGATCCCGCTCTTGCTAAATCGCTGAAAATCAAATACCAAAGGTTGTTTTCGATTTTCTTCAAGGCCAAATCCAACCCTCAGAACCAAGCCGAAAGCCCATTCTAGCGCCTCTAGGTGCCTGAAGGGCTCACCTCGTGTGTCAAAAGTGTTGCTGCCAAGTTTTCACACCGAAAAAAACTTTTGATGCGGTTGGTTTAATATGGTTACTTTTCGGTGGTTTAATTAGAGTGTCAAGGGGTGGTCTTTATGAGGTTTGCAGGGTGTTTTATGCTGAAAACTAAATCCATCAAGACGATGATCGGGGTGGTGATTCTCGCGTTGTTCGTATTGAGTTTCGGATACGCAAACCTACTGGTGAGTGAACGGTATGAAACCGATGAGGTTCTTGTGAGACTGTCGGATGCAAGCGACTCAGAAAAGCAGGCGCGCATGCATGCCATGCAAATTCGTGCTCAGGAAATAGAAACGCAAAAGAGTTTTTTCTGGCTTGCTTTGATAACCTCGGCAGTTTTGCTCTTGATTCTTCTTGTTTTGTTTGTCTTCGGCTTCGCTTATAAATGATGAAGGTAAAAACCGTTCCTCAGTGGTAGTCGTGTATAGACCGGATATGGTGGACACCGCTTTAACCCATTAAATAGGCTTGGAGATGAGCGAACGGAATGCATTAATACTCACGTTGGTCACGACTTGTTTTCTGTCCAATTGCGGTATGGTTAAGACTGGAAGAAGCTTAGGATCTGTGGAGGATGGACAAGTCGTTGACCGCGACCTTGAGCACGCTGTTGCTAACAACAGCGACACCGTCATAGATGATCGTTTTGTGCGGGAAGTGCTAGCGAATGATCTGTCTACATCGATCCTTAGAAGACGAATGCAATTAGTGAATATCGAAGCGCAAGCAAACCGACACGATTCATCAGTGCAAGACTCTCTGGCAGTTTACAGCGATGGCGAGGATACAGCCGTCATTTACATTTCTCAAACAAAAGCGTTACTACAGTCTCTTTCACTTCGCTCGAATAAAACTGCCCTGAACGATAGCATACGAGTTGGAATTGTCGAGAGCCTGATGAAGCATAGGTTTGATTTAGGTGGAAAAGATGCCTTGGGTTTACTCTTAGTCAAGGATCTTGAGAATAGCAGCCATTTTCGTTTTGAGTTTCACAAAGGATACTTGAAGCGAATAGAGTACGAAACGCGCTATCTAGATTGATAGAGTTGGTTGATTTGGAAGACTTGAGGATATAGAAAGTCTTCATATAAATGCCTTCCACAAAGTGACCAAACCTCTCCATTACTTAAAACCAACTTAAAGGCTTTCCAATACATTAACAAGCAGACTCCGCTCCTCAACGATCAAGACGTTCCTCACTTCAGCTAAGGAAAGCTAATCCTTCGATAGGAATAAAACCCTACCCAACAATTTCTAACAACCGACTAACTCTTCCGGGCAACACTTTTCTTCAAATATGTGTCTAGGGTTTGCGTTTGATGGCTTCCATGATCACGATCAGAATAGGCGGAAAGGGTGTTCGGTAAAATCGGTGATCACGATCAGAATAGGCGGAAAGGGTGTTCGGTAAAATCGGTCTTGTTGTACATATCATCTTCGTTGCCTTCCATGCGATGGCAACTTCTGCGGGTGTTGCGTATGACACAAGCCGGTATGCTGCTGAGGAGCAACTGCTCTTGAGTGAACTGGAAACAGGTGAGGCCAAAGATGCGGTTCATGCATACTCTAAGTTGCTCTGTTTGTTCAGTACAAACTGCTAACCCTGACGCGGCTGTTTCTCAAGTGGAGGTAGCCGCTTTTTTGGTGCCTGCCAAAGTGGTCACAACTCGTGTGCTGGCGCTATGTTTTGTTCTTCAACCTCATCCGTAATCCACCCATAAATCATCCCCTTCTTTTTCGTGCGATAAAAGAGATTGAACCGTCCCTGGATCAACTTGCTTTCTGCTGGGTTGATGAGGGTGGCCTTGAAGTAGAGTGTGTTGCTTCTGATGCTTGCGAATTCAATGCTTTCAATGACGGCTCCTGAAGTGAAATCCTGGTTGGCAGAATCGAGGAAGTAGCAGAACTTGTTGCTGTCGATGAGGTTGGAGGTGTTGACATTGACTTCAACAAAGTGCTCCTCTATTTCCTGCAACTGGATGTTGAATGTGCTGTTGGAAATGATTCCATCGCTCAGGTTTCGACCCCCTTGGATGACTACAAAACCCTTGTCGTTTCCGACTTGCACATTATACCTTGAGGTAACACTGTCTTTTGTTTTGACAGGATGTGCCTTTGCTTCTGCGTTCTGCTCAATCGTTTTAACAGATAGGTCTTTGGGGCTTTGGTCGGTGCAAGCGCTGAGTAGTAGTGCGGAGAGTAGAAAGGCTATGGAGTTCCTCATGTTGCGGTTCAGGGATCATCATTTTTGATCGTATGAATCTATCCAGATTCGCTGCCTTTCGGAGGTTTTTTGGCCTTCTTTAACGCCCCAAGCGCCTAATTTTCAGGGATTTTAACAGGGAGTGGGCGGACTGTCGCATATTTGCCGCAAAAGCAATACTTATGAAAGCACCTATCCTATGTGTAGCACTCGGTTTGTTTGCACTTTCGGCAACAGCTCAGTATGAATTAGACGCAGACGAATTCAAAGGGGAAATCTACCTGAACAAGGGCGGTTCTCGTCCGGGATACATCGATATGAAGGGCAGCGATCGCTCTCCATGGGCCAACCAGCAAAGTGTGAAATTCTTCTCTGAAGAAGCCCTGGCCGATGGCAAGGTGAAGGGGAAAGAAAAGGAAAAGTTTAAGCCCAAGGCACTCAAGGGTTACCTCGCGGGGGAACGCTATTTCGAGTCCATCAAGATCTCCGCAAGCAAGGTTTCTACCGGCATCGGGATTGCGTCCCAGAAGTTTGTGGAGCGGTTAGCCGATGGCAAGATCAATCTTTACAAGCTCTACGAAGCTCCGGATCCTGCAGGTGTTTATGTGGGCGAAGAAGAAATCGCTGCTCACGAAGCTGACCTCGAGCGCATGAGAAACGAACCACTCTACGTGCTCCAGAAAGACGGTGGCAAATACACCTTGATGCGCAAGATCAACCTCTCTGATTGGTTGAGCGATTGTCCTGAAGTGCTGGAGAAATATGAGAGTGGAGGATATGGCATCGAGCCCTTCAACAAGAATGCTTCTACGGGCATTGGGAAGTCCATCGCCAACAAGGTGAATGCCGAGAATATGGAAATGATCCTTCCGGAAATTCTGAAGGATTACAATGCTTGCATGAAATAAGCAGCCATGACCTTCACGAGGATGATGGTGGTGGCATTAGCCTTTGGGATGCTGGTCCCTCTGGCGAGTGTTGCCCAAAAAGCTAAAAAAGACGGCTTGGGCTATTTCAACTATGTCCAGCCCCGAATGTCGTCTGAGCTGGATGGTTTTGAGTACTTCGGCCTGGAGGTAGAGATCAGCGATCAGGATGTCTACAGGCGCAAGCAGATCGAGCAATACCTATCCATTGAGCAGTACAAGGTGGCAGGTGTGGAAAACACTCCCCAGTTCACGATCAAGGTAGTGGAGTCACCGTTTCAGTTCAAATCGAACGGTAAGAAATCCTATGCTCAGAAGTACAAGGAAGACGGGCAGGAAAAGTCTCGGACGATGCATTACTACACCGGCTCCATGACCTATCACTACACCATGAAGGTGTTGAGCCCGGAGGGTGAGGAGCTGTTCCGCGACTTGGTGAGAGGTAGTGAAACGACCAAGGGTAGACCCTCTCCATCCATGACCGATGCCCATGACATGTATGTTCAGGATAAGCTCAAGTTCAAGCAAAACGTGCTCAAGAGCAGTTCGGAGCGATTGGGGAAGGCCTTTAACAATCACTTTGTGGACCTTCGAAAGGCGATTCACCTGCATGCGGTAAGCATCAAGGAGAAGAAGTTTGAGTATCCGGGATTTAATGCGGCTTATGCCGATCTGGAACGTTGCTATGCCGTGCTGAATGTCACCAACGATGGCACACCAGAATCGGAAGAGCTGCTCGCCAAGTGCATTGACTTCTGGACCGCGTTTGTGCAAGATGCTACGCCTTCAGACAGCAAGTCCAGGAAGAACGCGGAAGTGACCGCAGCAGCTTACTATGACCTTGGGCTGGCTTACTTCTTTTTGCAGCGCTACGCAGAAGCTTCTGAGAATTTCGCGCAGGCCGCAACTTATGATAAAGGCGTAGTGCCGGGGATCAAAAACATGGTTGCCGTAAGCAGTGACTGTGCCGACCGGCAAAGCGGTGCTCAGAAATAGCCGAGGCACTGAACCTCTCTGAATCTAAAAAACGAAACGGCCGCGTGTACTCTATCACGCG